>NZ_JAHKNI010000021.1 GCF_018860155.1 Nocardia albiluteola | reverse complement strand
CTGCTTCCCGTCCTCCCCGGCGTCTCCCGGATCAGACTGCCCTCAGCTACAGCGATCATGCTGCGACACAATCACTTCAAAGGCCTCTCACCTCCGAACCGGAAAACAGCGCCTCGTGGCGCACGACCGTGTACAGATAGTCGTAGCCGAGCGTTTCCGCGTGTCGTCGAATGGCGACAGTGTGCCTGTCGGCATTCGACTCGGAGAGGTCATACCGAACGACGCCAACGGCTTTCGGTAGATCGAATGCGATCTTCTCTGGCGTGTCGGCGATTTGGGTGGTAATCATGGAGTCCCCCGGAACTATTCGGGTGTGCCGGTCAACATTTCACCTTCGATTGCTCGTCATCGGTGGGGTTCGAGAGCCACCGTCCGAGCGCAGCACCCATGTCACACCTAATTCGGTGTGCAGGCAAGTTTTTCAAGAAAATGGTCGGCTTCGAAATAACGCAGCTGCGGTCATGGAGAGGTAATCCCGCAGGTAACGACCAAGGAGGAAGCTCGATGCCAGCTCAGCCGAAGACCTTCTCGATCCCCCGAAGCCAGCTCGCCCGCATCCTGATGATGCTCCACAAGGACTCCGGGCTCTACATCAAGGACGTTGCGGAGCAGATCAACGTCCACCACACCACGGTGGCGAAGATGCTCAAGGGGCAACCTTGCAACCTGAAACCGATCTACCTCGACAAGCTGTGTGATGTCTACCGAGTAGACCGTGAGACCAGGGCCAGCCTGAAAACGCTTGCCGCCGAGGCGGAGTCCGCTACCGACTGGTGGTACGACTTCAACGACGTGCTCTCTCCCCACAAGCTCGACGTCTACATCAACCTCGAACGTCTGGCCACAACGTTCACGATCTACCAAAATGAACGCTTACCAGGCCTATTGCAGACCGACGAGTACGCCCGGGCCCTGTTCCGAACAAACCCTGACCTCACACCCGAGGAGGTCGAACGCCATACTCGAGTTCGGATGCGCCGCCAGGATATCCTCTGCAAACCCGACTTCCGGCTGAACGCGATCCTGGACGAAGGCATAATCCGTCGAGCACTCTGTCACGATGGGTTTGCCGCTGGCCACGTACGCCACATCTTGGAGCTCTCGGCCCTGCCCAACGTCACCATTCAGCTAGTTCCACTCGATATAGGCATTTACAGAGGAACCGAAATGGGCCCCTTCCTCATCCTCGACTTCGACCGACCTGACGACCCGATCGCAGACACCCCGGTCGTGTTCCTAGAGGGTGGGCCGTACGGTGGCAATCTCTATCTCCAGAAGCCGGAACAGGTTGCCCTGTATCGTGATTCATGGTCCGACATCCAAGACTCGGCACTGAGTACGGCACAAACCCGCGCCTACTTGTCCGAGGTCGCAAAGGAGATCTCACGGTGACTACAACTTCCTCCAACTGGTTCAAGAGCAGCTACAGCAAGACAGGCAACGAATGCGTCGAGGTCGCCTTCCTCACCCCCAACACCGTCGGAGTCCGCGACTCCAAAAACCCCACCGCCCCCGCCCTCACCTTCACCCCCGCCGAATGGGACGCCTTCACCGCCGTCCTCACCTCCGGCACCTTCGACCACCCCGCATAGCCGAAATACCTCCGAAACCGAACAGCGTCCCCCGAACCGCTCCGTCCGAATTCTATTCTGCCCGAGTCGGTTCGGAGGAGGCTGATTTTCGCATCGACTCCACCTCGTCATTCCATCGCGAGGTGGCGCAGCGAACTTCCTCAGGCGTGGGCAACCCCACACGAGTGGCCCACGGTCTACTGAAGTCATCGTGCGACACGACAACGGGAGGGCGCGCGAAAGGGGGTGGTACGAGCAGGCATGGTCTCATGCCTACCCAACCGCCCCACCGCGGTGAAACCGGCCACGCACCAACCCCTGGGAACCAATCATCAAGGAGCCGAACGATGACCGCCATGGAAGAGGCGCGCCGCTGGCTTGCCGCGGAGGGCGTCGTTCAGGTCGACGAAGACGTCTGGCTCGCCGAAAGTCGACAGCTATCCCCCAACGACGTGGCTCACGAGTGGGCCGGCGCAATGCTGGGTGATCCCGATCTCGACGAGTCCGGCCGGCTGCGACTGGGCTTCGGGCTCCTGGACTTGGTCGACGAATACTGGGTCACCTGCGAAATCGGCTTCCTGATCGCCCACACCACGGATCCCCTTGTCCACCAGGTGTTATGGCGCGAGTACCGGTCGCGACTCGAGGCGCCGGAGGCAACCGAGGCGATCGACTATTCGCTGTGGGTCCACTGGTTCGAGGATCGCACCACGGTCGAAACAGCATTCGCTCAGGTGCTCGGCGACGATACCGGGAAATTGCACTCCGGCGACGCCGCGCTGCTCCGTCGAGCCCAGCGGGTGCTCGAGATCTCGGGCCCGGTGCCGTGGACGCTGAAGGAGCCGGTCTACCTGACGGCAGTCGAGGTGCCCGAGCTCCAGCGTGCCCTCTTCAGGGGGCTGCTCACCAGCTACCACGACGTGTACGGAGACCTCGAGCCCGAACCCGCTCTGCGCCTGCTGGCACGCCTTCCACCCGACGTCGAACACTTCGACACGCTGTGCGCGGTCCTTCGAGCCGGACACCGCAAGCACTATCTCAGTCCGGAAGCGTGGACCAGCGCGGCCGGCGACACGAAGTGACGGCCGTCGGCCCGAGCACCATAGGACTGCGAACCCCTTCGCTTAGAGCGCATCTGAGAACTCGTTTCGGATGGCGGGATGCGCGGCTATTCGCGATGTTCGAGCGCTAGGGCGCTCTGCGTTCCAGGCGGTTCAGTGTTGCCGACCGCAGCGCGGTGGAGTCGACGCCAAGGGCTTCGAGGGCTTGCGTGGCGATTGCGTCAGTGTCGGTATCGAGTAGGCCGAGCAGGATGTGCCCGGTGTCGATCTGCACGTCGCCGAGTTCGACCGACGCCTGCAAGGACTTTTGCAGTACTTTCTTGCTCTGCACTGTGAACGCTGGTCGGGGAAACCGGAACGCGCCGGGGCCGAAGGTATCGTCGGCACGACGCTGGATCTCGACCACATCGATACCGATCGACGACAACGCTTCGTTCGCTAACCGGCCTCCGGTCGCCGCAACCCCAGCCTCTCGAGTCAGCCGGATGACCTCCTGACGTACCCGGCCCAATTCGACACCGTGGGCGCCGAGCACTTCACCGGCCACGCCCGAGGTCGCGGCCAAACCCCGATCTGAACCGCCAGTGCCAGAACGGCTTCCGCCCATGCCGCCAGTCGCCCGGTGTAGCCGCCGTGACGACCACGGCCAGAATCAGCATGGACACGGAGACGAGCTGAATGACGCTGGACCAGTACGGGATCAGCACGCTGAACCCAAGCGCGACTTCGCCGTCGACTCCAAAATCCGGCATTGACGAGCGGGAGAGAATGATCCCGTGACAGAGAACGGTTCTGCCCCATGGACGGTCGAGCCCGCCGAGCCGCGTTCGCCCGAGGCGGCCGCCATCCTCCGGCTCTATCTGGCCGAGATGATCAGCCGCTACTACGGCCGTCCCACCGATGACGCGGAGATCGACCGGCACCTCGCCGATGGTTACGATAGCGACGACCTGACCCCGCCGACCGGCCTGCTGTTGCTCGCGCGCCGAACCGGCACGGCCGTCGGCTGCGTCGGCCTGCGCCGCCTCGATGCGCGGACACTCGAGCTGAAACGCATGTTCATCCGCCCCGATGCACGGGGCGACGGCGGCGCCGCCGAGCTGCTGGCGTCGGCGGAGCTCGCCGCCCGCGAACTTGGCGCACACGCGATCCGCCTAAATACCCGCAACGATCTCGTGGAGGCCCGCTCCCTCTACGCTAAGCACGGATACGCGGAGATTCCGCCATACGGCGACGACCCGCTGGCAGATCACTGGTTCGAAAAGAAGCTGGACTGACCGGGAGCAGTGCGCTGCTCAGGAGCCGGAGCACTCACGAGCCCGCCCATCCGGCGCCTCGTCGAGCCGAGGCGCCCAAGACCGGCACGACTGACCGGGGCACTAGGGACGCAGCTGGATCCGAGCCCGTAACGACCGCAGCGAACCCCATGTCGACCACGATAATCGCTCAGAACGGCGCAGGTTGCAGGGCCATGCGGCGATGCACAATGGCCTGGTGTTCGCGATAGTGGGCGACCAGGTAACGATCGTTGCCCGGATGTTCGTAGCTGCCCATATTCCGCTCCCACCAAGTCGGTTCGTACAGCAGGTCGAGTGACTCCGCCGGGGTGAGTACATCGCTGTACGACGGGGCCAGGGCCAGGGCCGACTGCGGCTGCTGGGTTGCACCTACAGCAAATCCATTGCAGGGCACAGTAATACGCTCGAGTCCGCTGTGGTGCCGCCAGTGATGGGCGCCGCCCCGAAGCGTGGAGCAGGTCCAGTATCGGTGAGATTTAATGTCATGATGCCGTTTACAGAGCGGCTGCAAGTTCGCGGGAATAGTCCAGCCGCCGCGAACAGGATCATCATGGTCGAAGGCGACGACATGATCGAGCTCGCAGCGCCGCGACGGTACCGCACAGTCAGGAAAGGCACAGGTCGTATATTGCGCGCGCACGATCGCGGCCACGTCCGCGCGTGGCTGATAGACCAGCGCACCGGGCGGCGGATCACGAAGTTCGCCGTGCCCTATGGTGTCCGCACCGGTTTCGTCCGGGCCCGCGGCGATAGCGTCGGCCCATGCCTCGATGAGTTCCGCCGCACCACTCACCGTGACCGCATCCCTACTCCGCGCCCGCCCGCACGCGCGCGCCGGTATCGCACCGGACCGGCGTACGCTTCCCCGGGCGAGAATATTCCGACTGGGCGGCGACGGTAGCGGCTCCCGCTCGACGGAATCGCCAGTCCCAAAGCGTAATTCGATATCGTCCAGAGCAGCGGCCAACGCAGCGTATGTTCCGTTCGCCCGGGCCGGCGCGGATGGGGCCTCTCGTTCCACGGGCGCGACTGATCGTGCGTCAATTCCAGTTGTTGCACAGCAGATTTCCGATCCCTGGGCCGCCGCAAGCTCCATTGCGGGCAGGGCAGGAGACCCGTTTGCCGATGTGCGATCTGCATTGCCGACGCCGGAAGATGCTGCATTGCTCGCAGTTTCGTCTACGCCCTCGCCCGCGATAGTGCTGCGCGCCAAGGCATCACGGGTGTCGGTGATGATCGCCCGCCACGTGGCATCCTGCGCTAGAGCGCGGGCAACCTCCGCGTCGACGGGTGCACCGTCGGGCAGAGTGGCGGGGTTGTCGGCCAGGCCGAGTAGGGTTTCCGCATCGACAACGACCTCGACCAGCGGCTTGCGCCGCGAGGGGGCGGGCTGGGTCCCCTTCGGGCAGTCGGCTTGTCCACAACCGCAGACCAGGGCCGCCTCGCCATGCAGCAGTGCCATCAACCCGTCGGCTCGCAGCGCGCTTTTGCTGCGGGGATCGTTCGAGCACACGGTGGCGGTGATCTCGCACAGTAGCGCGTCGGCCTGACTACCCTCGGCATCGGTCACACAGGCGGTGAGCCAGGATAATCCGTGCCCGCCCCGGCGAATGTACGCTCGCCGGTCGGTGCTTGCCCGGCGACGGCACGCCTCGGCGGCCTCGTCCGGATCTGCCGCCAACCATAGTTTCCACAGTTGCGCACGCAAGGCCGACGGCGTGAATTCCGCTGCGGCACACGCAACTTGCTCTTCCAATAGACTGAGGGTGCGCGGGCTCGCGTCGTCGCCGAATACGGTGGTGGTCATGCGAAGCTTGGCATAGTCGATCTCACCGCGGGCGACGCTTCCTCCGAGAATCGGCATGCGTAGCAGCAGTGCTGCGGCCTCGACGTAACCTCGGGCCGTAGTGTGCGAACAGTGTAGGCGGGCACTGATTTCCGAGAAGGTGTCGTTCCCCGCCAGCACCGCGTCCGCACCCCGATCGGCGGCGGCGATCATGCGATGTTCCCACAGTTCCATGGCGGCCAGAATCTTTCGGTGGCACGCGACATTCTCCACTGTTCTCGCATACTCGAGATCGGCGAGGCAGGATCGCGCATCGGACGGATCACTCGGATCCGGATACGCGGCAATCCTGGGCATCCCCTCCACCATGCCCTCAATTCTACCCGCGCAAAATCAGACACGCCACCAATTATATTGGTAGACAGCATTTTTCGGCGTGTCGAATCTGGGGGGACGCCGGGTGTGCGGGTGCCACCCGCCCGCATACCCTGCCCCAGAGCGGGTTTCGACCCGGCACCCCTCACGGATTGTCGGCCAGCACCGCATCCAGGATCTACCGAGCCCGTTTCACCCCTACCTCACACCCCTCATGCCGCGAGCGGGAACACCCGGACCGCGGACCGGAGTCGATGAGCAACCGGGTGCCGGTCAACCAGCGCACCGCCCGCCGAACCAGCTCACTATCGGCGGGCCCTAGCGCCGGAAGGACGACATACACACTCGACGTACACCACCGCCGCCACTGCGATCCGTCCATCAGGCGGGCCCGGATCGATCTGAGACCATCCGCGGACAATGCACCAGAATCATTGGTTCGTTGCCACGCTGGTCGTCGGGTTCTTCGCCGGATGGGTGTCTCAGAACCCTGGAACGTCGACAGTGCTGATGGCTGCGGCGACGTTCCCTGTGCTGTTGTTCTTCGGGCTCATTGCCAGCATCGACTCTGTTCCTCTTGGGGTGCGTACCACTGCTG
Organism: Nocardia albiluteola; assembly: GCF_018860155.1. GTDB lineage: Bacteria > Actinomycetota > Actinomycetes > Mycobacteriales > Mycobacteriaceae > Nocardia > Nocardia albiluteola. The sequence goes on along the minus strand of NZ_JAHKNI010000021.1, from coordinate 120,894 downwards.
GCATCCTTGCTGAGTTCGTTGGGGACATCTGTTTGGCCGTGGTAGGCGTTGTGGTCTATTCGTGGGTTCGCCGCATCATTCGGGGGCGTCGGGCGTGGTCTGCGGCTACCGAGCTGAGCGGTGTTCGCCAGGAGGGCCGTTGAGCGGAGAGGGAATCGAGTGGCAAGCTCCGGAGGGGCGCGGCAGTACTTCGGAACCGGTGTTGATGGGTGTGACTCGTTCATGTCTCCGGCGGCTGCGTGTGAGATGGGGGTTGGCGGGTGTGCTGATTCGGTCCCCCATCCGGGCGCACACCGACCGGCGACCATCAGGCCCCAGGCCCGCCGGGTGTCGGACGGGTGTAGGTCAGTCTTGTTCTGGCAGCAGGTAGGCCAATGCGGAGTCGGCTCGGTATCCCGCGGGCAGACTCTCGAACAGAATCAGGTCGGCGGTGGTGTTGTCCGTACGCAGGTTGCGGATCTCCAGGTACGCCGGGGATTCGTACCAACCGCGGGCCGCTTCGATGGTGGGGAACTCGATAATGATCAGGTCGCCCTTCCAGTCTCCTTCGATTGTGTCGGCACTCGGGTTTCCGTGGGTGCGGAAGACTCCGGCGAACGGCTCCAGCGTGGCATCGACTCGGCGGAGGTACTCGACAATCTCCGGGCCGAAATTCGTGCTGTGAACATGGGCGATGATGTATGCCGTCATGGCATCCTCCTTGATAGGCATGTGGTGTCCAGTGACGAGAAAAGTCGCACTGAGCTCGGCAGAATGGTGTGATGATGAGCGGCAAAGTGCCGCAGCGGCGGCCACCGGCGGACCCGGGTCACTGGCTCAGGCGCCCGCGGGCACCTTGTCCAGGAACCCGAGCACCTGGGTGATCCGGCCGTCCGCGCCGATCACCGCGACATCGAATCCGATGACCAGCGGCTCACCGCCGGGACGCCCGAGGTGCCAGGTGAACCGCGCGATGTCATGGTGGGCGTCGACCGGTCCGCCGAGGCTGAACTCCAACCCCGGGAACTGCCCCTGCACCGCGGCGATGGTGGCCTCCAGACCGGCATGCCCGGCGACCGCGACCAACGGATCGGTGTAGCCGGCATCCTCGGCGAACACACTGGCGACCAGTGCCTGGCGCGCCTGCGGCTCGGTGGCGTTCCAGGCCGCCAGGTAGCCCTCGACCAGCTCGTTCACGTCGCTCATTGCCTTCTCCTTCGTAGTGCTTGCTGCGTTGTGAGCACTACGTTATGGAGATCCGAACCCCCCGGAATCTGTCGCACTTAGGTACCGCCTACCGGCGTCTGCACTCGCCGCCCCGCCCCAGCCACGACCCCGGAACTTCGGCGAACCCGCGCGAGAGCGTCGAGGTTCCAGATCTACGGGGGCCTGTGGTCACCGACCAATGCCGATCTGGCCGTCGGGTGCGACCACATCACCGTCATCGCACCCGCCGCCCATCTGGTCCCCGACCACGTTCTCCACGACGAAATCACGCTCATCGGAACAGAACTCGACTCGGTACGGATCATCGCCCCCGGTGCCGCATCGCCGGCCGCGATGGACACCGACATCAACGACCGGCTCGCATGGAGCCCGGCCTATCGCTCCGGGCTCCTGCAGGCAGGCCGATCCTAGTGATCCATATCGTCCATTTTCTTTGCAGCGTCGGTCATTCCGCTGCCGAACTTGTCGAGCGAGTCGGTCATGTTGTCGCCGCCCGAGAGCAGGTTCTTGCTCGAGGTGTCGTACCCCTTTTCGCCCTCGGTGAACTTGTGACCGTAGTCGTCGTTGCCGAACGGGTTGCCCTTGATGTGCAGGTTGTTCCGGAGCGTGTCGAACACGTTCTTCACCCGGCCCCCGGCATCGTTCATCGTGCCGGCGGCCACGCGCAGCTCGTGGGTGTTGACCCTGACCTTCTTCTCGCCAGCCATCTCGATCTCCTTACCTCGGCCGTGATTTCGTGTCAGTAGCGATCCTCATAGCCTGCCTCCCACTGGGTTTCGACGCGATCCATGAGATTGTCGATGTCCCGCTGGATGCGGCGGACGAAGGCCTCCGGGCCGGCGCCCACCGCGATGGGATGGTCATCCATCGTCATGACGTAGCGGCCGTCTCCGATCACGTCGCGCCACATGATCTTTTCCTCGCGGATGCCGCGCGGCCCGTACATCGAGCGGCCCTGCACGATCACGACCGTGCCGGTCAGCCTGGCGCGGGTCTGCCAGAACCGCGCCGAGATCTGGGCGGGCGGCTCGTCGTCGTCATCGTCGCGGAAGAAGCTCGACCCGCGGTTGCCCACGTGCTCGGCGGGATCGATGATCATCGGGGTGTTGGGCAGCCGGCCCGCCGACACCATCGGCAGCGCGTTGACGACCTCGTTGGCCAGGGCATTCGGGTCGCATTCGGTCACGACGAAACCGTCCGTGTGCCACATGGATTTACCGGGCTTCTGCACGAAGCTGAACGCCTGCGCGCCGCTGCGGGCGAAGTGCATGTACATGTTCTTCGCGCCGTTGTCCTGGTCGATCTCGTCCCAGCCGTGCACCCGAATGTACAGCTCGGGTGCACACAGCACATCGACCATCGAGTCCCAGATCGGATCCCACCTGGCCTGCAACTCCTCCCAGGTCTTCTCCTTCAGGCGACCGGCCTCGTCGATCGTCATCGGCTCGTCGAGGGTGTAGTACAGCGGGTCGGGCATCGACCCGCTGCGATACCTGTCGCAGATCACCTGGAATTCGAGTCCGGTGAAATTCCACTGCTCACTCACGGTTCGATCACCGGCCTCACCTTGTCAACCGGATCGAGCACATCGTCGAGATTCGATGCGCCATCCAGATATTTGGCTCTCTTGTGTTCCTTGGACCCGCCGCCCTGCTGGCCGCCGCCGGCGCCCATGCCGCCCATCGGCGGCATCCCGCCGCCCATCTGCTGGTTGCTCTGCTGGCCGGGATCGGCCGGATTCTGCACATCCCCGATCTGGGCCCGCGGGAACAGCTTCGACACATCGGCAGGGGCATCGAGGGTCGCGGCGACGTGCTGACCGGCCGCATCGATCTGGTTCCCGACGTCCTGCAGCTGATGACCGGCGTCGGCGAGCCCGGCGCCGATGCTGCTCAACGCATTTCCGAGCATGCCGGGCAGCTGGCCCGCGCCCGAGGCGACCGCGTTGATGATCCCGGGCAGGATGCCGGACAGCAGGCCGCCCAGGTCGCTGCCCAGGCTGCCCAGTCCGGAACCGCCGCCGAACAGGCTGCCCAGGCCCGCGCCCGACATGCCCGCGGCCTGTTCTCCCGCCAGGAACCCGGCCGAATAGCCTGCGGCATAACCGGATGCGCCGTAGCTGCCGAAGCCGGAACCGCTGCCGAAGCCGAACGAGCCGCTGCCGTAGGCTCCGGAGCCACTGCCGAAGGCATAGCCGGAACCGGACAGCAGACCGAACCCGGAACCGGACAGCAGACCGAAGCCGGAACCCGACAGCAGACCGAAGCCGGAACCGCTACCGCCGCCGTAGGATCCGCCGTATTGGCTCGCCAGCGAGGCCATTGCCGCGGAGTACGCCGCGGCGTACGCGGAGGCCGGGTTGAGCGCGGAGGTCTGGCTGCCGTTGGTCGACCCGGCCGAGCTCGAGTTGTAACCCGCTTGGCCGCCGAAGGTTCCGGGGCCGCCGCCGGTGCCGCCGCCCGTGCCGCCGCCGGTGCCAGGGCCGCCGCCCGCGCCGTAGGTGCTGCCCGAGCTGCCACCGCCGTAGCTGCCGCCGCCGCCACCGCCGGTGCCGGTGCCACCGCCGGTGCCACCACCGCCCTGGCTGCCGCCGCCACCGCCACCGCCCTGGCCGCTGCCGCCGCCGCCACCGCCCTGGCCGCTGCCGCCGCCGTACGAGCCGCCACCGCCGCCGCCCTGGTTGCCGCCTCCGCCGCCGTTGTGCGCCGCGTTCTCACCGGCCTGGAAGCCCGCGGAGTAACCGGCCGAGTAACCGGCGCTGTACCCGCCCATGCTGCTGTTGCCGGAGCCGTTGCCGCCGCCGGAGCCGTTGCCGCCGCCGGTCCCGCTGCCCGAACCGGTGCCACTGCCCGAGCCGGTACCGCTTCCGGTGCCACTGCCGCCCGCGCTGCCACTGCCGGTACCACTGCCGGTACCGCTGCCGCTGCCCGTGCCGCTGCCGCTGTTGGACCCGCTCGAGCTGGCGTTACCGGTGCCCTGACCGAGGACGGTAATCAGCGGAAGGCCGCCGAGCGCGCCCTTGATGCCGGGCACATAGGTGTTGTTGTAGGTGTTCAGGTACCCGTCGCGCCACTTCTTGAGGGTGCAACTGGCTCGCCAGTGGTGCCAGGCCTCCCAGGTGTTGTCGGGCATATTGTCGAACGTGGACTTCAGGAAACCCGAGGTGTACTTCAGGACCGTGGAGAGCTCGTTGATGCTGTCGCTGAAGGCGTGCGCGCCCTTTTCGAAGCGCCCGATGGCCTTCATGGCGTCGTCCGCGCCGATACCGGTCCACATATCGGCCTTGATGTTCGCCAATTGTGTTGTCAGCGTGCTGATGTCCTGGGCCATCTGGTTGGCCATCCAGGCGTATCGGGTGCCCGCGATGTCCGTGTTCCAGTCGCTGCCGATCATCTTGCGGCCGAAGTTGTAGAAGTCGTCGAACGTCCACGAGCTCGCATCCGAGATCGACACCGTCTGAGTGGTGTCGTGATTCTGCGGGGTCGTGGGCGTGTTGTTGTCCTCGCTCACACCGAAATCCGAAGCGCCCGGAGGGTTTCGGTTGTTCGGATTGTTGTTCAGGGCCGCCCCGGCGATGCTGTTGAGATCGTCCGTGGACTGGCCCTCCGCCTTGCGGTAGGCCTTGAGCGCGTCGAGGAACGTGTTCTCCATGTTCGTCAGGATCTGGGTCAGGCCCGAGATCCCGTCGAGAATGGTGCCGCCCTTTTGGTTGTAGATGTTCGTGAGCTCGGTGCCGCCCAGCTCGTTCGTGATGGGCGGGATGGCGTTCATCTGGTTGTCGGTGATGTACTTGGAGTACACCCCCATCTGCTGGATCAGCTCGTTGACCGCCTGCGCGCTCTTCTTGAACACCTCGTCGGCGGCCTTGATCTGGGTGTTGATGCCCAGGGAACCGTTCTTGGCGCCGTTGTCGAGGTTTTTCCAGTCGGTCAGGTCGAAGCCGGACGTGTCGTTGGGACCGCCGGTGGATGTGCCGAAACTCCCTCCGTTACTACCGCCGCTACCGCTTGCCGCAACCATGCTCTGCCATCTCCCTCATAAAGTTCATTAACGTCCGCTCGGCCTGCCGCCACGCTCAGTCCGCGGGTGGATCACCTGTGGTGGGCGCCTTGGTGACCACCTCCGGGGTCACCTTGTTCCCCGAACGTGCCTGTGCGCCTGCGGAACCGCCCATCGTGAACTTGACGTCCACGTCGGCCTCCGGCTCCTCCGGCGCGATCTCCTCGTCCGGCGACATCATCAGCACCGACTTGGGTATCGCACGCTTCTTCGGGGGCGTCTTCTTCTTGGCGCCCTTGCGGGCCGGCTTTCCGCCGCCCTCGCCCTCGCCCTCGGGCTTCTGGGCGCCGCCCGCGGATCCCGGTGATCCGCCACCGCCCTGGGACGGTGCGGCCGGGGTCTGGTCCTGGGCTGCCGGGTTGTGCTGCAACGCATCCGGGGAGGCATGTCCGGCCCCGGGGCCGCCCGCGGCGGACGTGCCACCGCCGCCCCTCGTGACCGCGGCCATGCCCTTGGCCGCGTCGGGGCCGTACTCCGCGGCCGGGTCCTGTTGTCCGCCGGCCGAATCGGCGGATCCGCCGCCACCGTGGCCGCCGGCCGTCCCGGATCCGTCGTGCCCCAGGGAATTCACCAGGTCCTGCGCGCCGAGCGAGGGCATCGAATTCTGTCCCGAGAGTGCGTTGGTCAGCGCCGGGTTGGCCGAATTCGCCAGGCTGGACAGGTCGTTCAGGCCCGACAGGCCGTTCGTCCCGGTCAGTCCGTTGAGGCCCTGCTGCAGGCCCGCCAGGTTGCCGAGTCCGGGCGGACCCTGTTGCGCCTGAGCGGCATTCAGCGCGTTCGCCAATTGTTGCGGGGACAGATGCGAGAGCTGCGCCAACTGCTGCGGGGTCATGTTCCGCAGTTCGGACAGCTGCGAGGGCGACAACCCCGCCAGCTCCGAGGCGGGCATGCCCGACAACGCCGACTGCTGCTGCGGCGAAAGTCCCGAGAGCGCACCGAGTTGCGACGGCGACAGCGCCGACTGCTGCGCCGGAGTCAGGCCGGTCAGGCCCGCCAGCTGCGCCGGCGACATACCGGCGAGCTGCTGCGGGGACAGCCCCGCCAGCGCCTGCTGCCGGCCGGGCGACAGGCCCGCCAGCGTCTGCTGCTGCGCGGGCGAGAGCGCCGAGAGCTGCTGCGGCGAGAACTGCGAGAGCCCGCCCAGCTGCGACGGCGACAGGCCCGACAGCCCGGGCACATTCGACAGACCCGAGAGCGCCTGGGGTGAAAGCCCGTTCAGTCCACGAAGGTTCGACAGGCCCGGCATATTCGCCATGTTCGACAGACCGGACAGCTGTGCGGGCGACAGGTTCGGCATCGACATGCCCGGCGGGCCGCCGTGCAGGCCCGCGGCCGCCTGGTTGGCCATGTTGTGCAGCGCCGACAGGTCGGGCATGTGGTGCGAGCCGCCGCCCCCGGCCGTGTGTACCCCGGGGAAGTGATCCCAGTTGTGGGACCAGGGCGGGGGCCAGTTGCCGCCCGGCCAGTTACCACCCGGCCAGTTGCCGCCGGGCCAATTCGGCGGGGGCGGCATGTTGATGTTCGGCGGGCCGTTCTGGAACTGCGGGTCCTGCGCGAGCCACTCCTCGGCGATCGGCGCCTCGGGCGCCTGGTATTCGAAGGGATCGGGCGTCTGCGCGGGCGCCTCGTAGCGCGACCAGTTGGACTTGACCGGGACGATCTGGCCGCCGGTGAGGTGTTCGCTGAGGCGGTCGACGGGTGGGCGCTGGGTGCCGTCGGGCTCGTTGACGTGCACCTTGCCGTTCTCGTCGACCGTCCAGGTGGTGCCGTCGGGGCGGCTGCCCTCCTCGGTGCCGTCCGGATGGGTGTCGCGGACCGCGCCATCCGAGCGCGTATCCCGGCTGCTGCCATCGGGTTTCGTGGAGCTGATCATGCCGTCCGGGCGGGTGGTGCGCGTATTGCCTTCCTGGTCGGTGAATTTCACCCCGCCCTTGCCGACCTCGGAGACCGAGTCGTCGTGGAAGACCTTGAAACCGTCGGAGGTGTTCTCCAGCGTCGAGCCGTTGGAGAGTTTGACCGTGCCGCCCTTGGTTTCGATCGGCAGCTTGTCCTCGCCACCCGTGCCGCCCTCCTCGCCGGGCCGGGTGACGGTGACGTTGCCCTTCGAATCCTTCTCATAGGTGGTGCCGTTCGGGTCGGTGACCTTGACCGTGCCCTTGTCGTTCACCGAGAGCTCGGTGCCGTCGGGGCGGTTCAGGCCGACGGAGGGAGGCTTGTGGTCGCCGAAGAGCTGGTCCTTCAGGCCCGGGGTCTCCGGGCCCTTCTCCACCGTCGTGGTGGAGCCGTCCGGGTACTTGGTCGTGCGCCCGCCCAGTGGATTTGCCGCATCGTTGATGGTGTGGACGGTGCCGTCGGGCTCCTTCACGGTCACCGCGCCGTGCGGCTCCATGGTCTGCTCGGTGCCGTCGTGGCCGGACACCACCGTCGGGCCGTCGGGGCTGTGCTGCACGACGGTGCCGTTCGGCTTCGCCAGCGTGGTGTTGCCGTTGTTTTCCTCGAATGTCGTTGTGCCGTCGTGCTTGACGGTGGTTTCGGTGCCGTCGGGGCTCTTGGTGCGCACGGAACCGTCGGGGTGCACGGTGTGGCCGGTGCCGTCCGGCCTGCCGAACGTGATCTCGTGATCCTTGGTGACCGTGACCATGTGGTCCGCGTCGCCGGGATGCGAGAGGTGGATGTCGCCCTCGCCGTCGACGGTGATCTTGGTGCCGTCGGGCGCGGTCATGTGCACGCCGTCGCCCTGCTTGCTCCACGTGGCGTCGTTGCCGACCCAGTTCTCCTTGGAGCCGGATTCCTTTCCGCCCGAGCCGAATCCGGTCTTCTCGCCGTCGCCGGAGACGAACTCCGCGGAGCCGTTCTTCTTCACCGTGATGGTGGAGCCGTCCGAACCGGTGGCCTTGACCGACCCGTTGGAGCTCACCTGCACCTTGACGGATTTGCCGTCGGGGCCGAAGAACTCGACGGCGTGCTCGCTGAAGTTGCCGGAGCCGAACGTGTCCGAGAACTTGCCCTTGATCGATCCGATCGTCCCGGGCGAATGCCCGGACCCCTCGGACTCGCTCGGCCGGTGCACGATGAACCGGTGCGGGTCGTCGCCGCTGCGGCCCACCGCGATCGGGCCGCCGTCGGACTTGATCAGGTGCGTCGTGCCGTCGGGCGAGCTGGTACGGATGTCGCCGCCGGAATCCTTGTCCCACGAACCCTTGTCGGAGGGCACCTCGTGGCTCGAGCCGTCCGGATGGGTCACCTTCGTGGGCTCGCCCGGCCCGAAATCGACCTTCCCGCCCTCCGGGTCGTGCGTGGTGGTGTGGCCGGACGGGGACTTGAATTCCGTTGAGCCGTCGGGCTTCACGGTGGTCGTCGAGCCGTCCGGGCCGGTGGTGCGCACGCCGCCGCCGTCGGGCAGCACCGTGTGCGTGACGCGGTGCGGGCGGCCGAAGGTCTGCTGGCCGAACTGGCCCGCGCCCTTGCCGGCCTTGCCCGCCGGAGTGCCGAGCTCGTCGCCGTGGGGATCGGTGAATTTCACCGAGCCGTCGGGGGACACCTTGATCGCGTGGTCGTCGCCGGGGCGGTGGATCACGATGTTGCCCTCGGAATCGACGGTGTGCTCGGTGCCGTCGTGCGAGGTGACCGTGAAGCCGAACTCGTCGTGCTTCTGCCAGCCCTGCTGGTCCGTGGGCACCGTGTGTTCCGTGCCGTCCGGCGTGGTGACCTTCGTCGGTGCGCCGGGCGCGAATTCGACCTTGGTGCCGTCGGGCAGGTACTTCGTCGTCGGGGCGCCGGACTTCGAGACGACGGTCTCGCCGTCCGGTTTGACGGTGATGCTCCCGTCCGGCCGCGGGAATTTCACCGACCCGTCGCGGCCGTAGCTGTGCGGCGCGGCGGGGCCGCCGCCGTCGACCCCCGCGTGCGAGCCGACGAAGACGAAACCGTCCTGGACGTGCACCTCGGTGCCGTCGGGCAGGTGAACGGTGATGCTGCCGTCCGGGTTTCGCTCCCAGGACGGCTCGCCGGGCGTGCCGTCGTGGGAGATGCCGCCCGGGCCGTCATGGTGCCCGCCGAGGCCGCCGGTGTCCAGGCCCGCATGGGGGGTCGCGTCGTCATGCGGTCGGGAACCGTAGGGGGGCAACGGGTTATCGTTCGAGGCGCCCGATCCGGACCGGCCGCCGCCCGTGGTCTGCGGGGTGCTCTGAGGTGTGCCGGAGCCATCGCCGGGGGTGGCCGACGGCTTGACCGTGCCGCCCTGGTTGTTGTCCAGCGCGCCCGGCCTGCTGCTGGACGGGGTCGAGGACCCGTCGCCCAGGGCGCCCGGCCTGCTGCTGGACGGGGTCGAGGACCCGTCGCCCAGGCCGCTGACCGGGGCGCGGTTGCTGGGGGGCGGGCCCGAGGGCACGGAGCGCACGGAGCTGCTCGAGCCCGCGGCCGGACCGCTCGGGGTACTCGGAGTGCCCTTGGAGGAGGCCGACATCGGGCTGCTCTGCTCGTTGTTGCCGCCCGCACCCGTCGAGGAGGCCGAGGCCCGGGTGGGCGAATTCCCGACCGGTGTGGACGAATTCGATTCGAGCGGGCTCGACGACGACGGCGTCACCGGCCGGTTCGTCGAGGGATCCGAAAGCGGCGAGGAGTCCGGCGACCCGCCCGGCAGGGGGCTGCTCTGCTTGTTCCACGGGTTGGCCTGGTCGATCGGGCTGACCGGGGATTCGTTGCCGGTGAGCGGGCCGTCCTCGCCGGGGCCCAGTGGGCTCACCGGCTCGTCGCGCACCGGGGGGACGTCGGTGTTGATGCTCAGCTGCGGGCGCTGGACGGTGCCGTCGCCGTTGCCGCTCGCGGAGAAGCCGGAGTCCGAGCTCGAACGGCCACTGCCCGAGGTGATTCCGGTCGTGGGCTGGTTGTTGCCGTCCGAGCTCGCGGCCGCGTGCTGGTTGTTGCCATCCGAGTTCAGGCCCGCGTGCTGGTTGCCCGAGCCGTCCGACAGTCCGCCCTTCGAGCCGCCGGAATTGTCGTAGGACGAGTAATTTTGCTCGTTGCCACCGGAATTGCCTGTGGGCGTGGACTTCTCGTTGTTCACCCCGGAATTCTCCGGGGCCTTCTGCGAGTTGTTGCCGTCCTCGGAAGTGCCTATGGGCGTGGACTTGTCGCTGTTGCCGGTGGGGGTCGGCGTCGAGGTGGTCTTCGGCGCGGGGGGTGACTCTCCGCCGGCCGGAGTAGTGCTCTTGCTATTCGAATTCCCCTGTTCACCAGGATTATTCGTAGACTTCGGCGCGCCGTTGTTGTCGCCCGGAACCGTAACCGGCTCCTGATTGGGCGTGTGCTGTTCGTTCGAGACGGGGGGTGTCTTGAAGGCGCCCGGTGAGTTGTTGCCGAATTCCTCACTGCCGCCGTGATATCCGGCCGGAGTGGTGTTGGGAATGTCCTCGCCGAGCCCGTAGGGCTTGTTCGAACCCCAGGACCCGCCCTCCGGGGTGAAGTTCGGCACTTCGAAGTTCTTGACCCCGCCGAACTGGGGCCCGTCCTTGTAGGACCGGACGCCGCCGCCGAGACCGCCGTGGATGGCGCCACCGGCCCAGCCCGCCCCGTTGCTGAAGCCACTCCAGTCGCCGGTGATCAGACCGCCCGCGACATTCGTCGCAACGTTGCCGAATTCGCCACCGGCCGCGCCGACCAGAATGCCCTTGCCGGTGCGGATCCACGGGTTGGACATGTCCTGGAAGATCTTGCCGGCCTGCTTGCCGAACCAGTCGCCGAACATCTTGCCGCCGGCGCCGCCGAGCGCGCCGCCGGCCAGCGCGGTGCCGAACTCCTTGACGTCGAAGTTCTTTCGCTTGCCGTCCGCCATCTGGCCCAGCTGCACCGCAGCGTCGACGCCACCGGAGATCAGGGCCGACTTCAGGATCTCGAGGACGAACTTGCTGGCCAGGCTAATGAACTTCTCGCCGAGGAACTTCGCGACCTGCGACAGGATGCGCTCGCCGATCATTCTGGCCAGGAACCGCACGACCACCTGCGTGATGCCGATCGAGGCGGCCTCCTGCGCGGGCGCGGTCGGCGGGAACAGCCACGCCCAGGCGATCTCGATGGCCAGGGCGATCAGCGAGATGATGACCATGAGCTTCGCGGCCTGCACCTGCGTACCCATGTTGAAGGCCGCGTCGCCGAGCGAATCCATATAGTCGGCAAGCTGATCGAGCGACTGATCCCCGGACAGCAACTGGTCGAACATCTTCGACACGCCGTCCGAGCCGCTGCCCTCGGGATAGGCGGACACGGCCTGGCTCTTGGCCGTCTGGATGTCGGAATCTATCTCGCGCAGCGCCTTCGCGGCGTCCTTCCAGTAGCCCGAGACATCCCAGATCGCGTCCTCGTCGCCGTCGGGCCACTCGCCTCCCGCGACATAGCCCAGCCAGCGAAGCTCAGGTGGTAGATAGAGGCCCATATCGGTACAACCCGCACCTACCGGTCGGGATCATTGATGAAGGAGCGCTGCCGGATGTCCTCCACGTCGCCGTAGACCATGTCCGGAGCCTCCTCGCGCTGCCGCTCGGGCGAGGCCGGCGGGGCGAGCGAGGCGGGGGGCGCGGTGGGCATCATCTCGCCGAGATCCGGTGCACCTTCCAGCAATTCGGACAGCTTGGGCAGCCGCGCCTTTTCCTGGCGCAGCGGCTCCATGAGCTCCTGGGTCTGCTTCTGCGCCTTCCGCGCGGCGGCCTGCACGGCCTCGGTCATCGCCGCGGCGATTTCCTCGTAGGACAGGTCGCCGATGTCCTCGGCAAATTTGGTTGCTATCAGGATGCCATCAGCATTCACGGTGACGGAGATGCGCTTGTCGCACGCGGTGACCGTCGCGGTCAGCAGAGCACGGTCGCGCTGCACCGCGGCGATGCCAGACATTTGCTTAGTTAATGCCTCCATCATCATCGCGGCATCGGCCATCAAACGCTCATTGCTCATCGGCAACCTCCACACCCAATGCTAAACCCGAACCGACCGGACCGCAGGGCGCCAAAGATGTTCTGGCGCACGCCCGGCAACGCGTGCGGCGCGGGTAGCCTGCATCCATTTAATCGCATAGCGGTGCGCAATCGTAACGTTTCCGGCCCATTCACCGGCGCGACGCGCGGCGCCGGAGCGGTTGCCGGGCCTGCGCCTCCACATGCTCCGGCATGCCGGACGATGCAATACTGGCCAACGTGCGACGCAATCTAGTCATTGTCCGAGCCGGCGACACGTCGCTGCACGAGAACTGGTTGGCCGGTCCCGTGGACCGGAACTGGGATCTGATCGTCAGCTACTACGGTGACGATCCCGACCGCTTCCGTGCCCCCGATGTGCGGCGGATCGATCTCAAGGGGCCGAAATGGCCGCCCCTGCAGCAGGTCATCAACGAGCTCGGCGACGAGCTCGACCATTACGACTACATCTGGCTGCCGGACGACGACATCGATGCAAACACCGCGACGGTCAATCTCATGTTCGACTACTGCGCCGAGTACCAGCTCTCGCTGGCCCAGCCGGCGCTGAGCGCGGACAGCCATGTCGTGCATCCGATCACTCGCATCGATGCCCGATGGACACTGCGCTACACCAACTTCGTCGAGGTCATGGCCCCGGTCCTGAGCCGAGCCTTCCTGCGTCGCGCGCTGCCGGACTTCTCCGAGACCCAGACCGGCTGGGGCATGGACTACGTGTGGACCAGCATGCTGCAGCCCGGCCAGACCGCCATTCTCGACGCGGTCCCGGTGCGGCACTCCCGCCCGCAGGGCGGCGGCGATCTCTACCACGCGGTCCGCGAGGCGGGGGTGGACGATCCGGAGGCGGAATACCAGGCCTACATGGAGCGCAAGGGCGTCACGCGCCAGCCCTACCTCGTGCACCGCGGCCTGCCCGCCGGATTCCCCGAACCGGCGAGCCTGGTGCGGCGGCGCCTGGCCTGGCAGGCCCCCGCCCGCAGCGTGCTGGATCCGGCCAAATGCGTCGTGCTGGTCCCGGTGGCGGACAAGATCGAACCCGCGTGTGCCCGTGGGCTGTTCGAGCTCGAGCGGCAGGGCTACGCGGTGTGGCGGCTGTACGGCGCCTCGGCGATCGATCAGGCGCGCAGCCAGATGGCCAGCGACGCGCTCAATGCCGGTTTCGAGGAGCTGATGTGGATCGACGCCGATATCGACTTCCCCTTCGATGCGGTGAATCGGCTGCGCGCCCTTGATCTTCCCGTGGTGTGCGGGGTCTACGCCAAGAAGGGCCGCCGCGAGCTGGTGGTGCACTTCGAGCCCGGCACCGAGCAGCTGGTCTTCGGTAAGGACGGCGGACTGCTCGAAATCAAATACGCCGCAACCGGATTCCTGCTGACCAAGCGCAGCGTCTACGAGAAGATCCAGGCGCAGGAGCAGCTGCCCGTCTGCAACCGCCAGTTCGGCAATCCGACCGTGCCCTACTTCCTGCCGATGATCGTCGAGGACGGCGAGAATCACTGGTATCTGGGCGAGGACTTCGCCTTCTCCGAGCGCTGCCGCCGCAGCGGATTCCCGATCATCGCCGACACCCGGATCCGGCTGGGGCACATCGGGCGCGAGGCGTACAGCTGGGAGGAGGCCGGATCGGACGTGCAGCGGTACCAGACATATACCTATCACCTGCACAGCGCCAAGACGGACGATCCGGAGCCCGCGGCGCAGGAGAGCGAGCCCGCCGAGGCCGAGTCATGAGCAATACTGACCGCGTGCGACGCAATCTTGTGATCATCTGGGCCGACGACATCTCCCAGCACGAGGCGTGGATGTCCGGTCCGGGCGAAAGAAATTGGGATCTCATCGTCGGCTACGCCGGCCAGGATCCCGAACGCTTCCGCAGCCCGCAGGTCGAGCGCGTCGATGTGAGCGGACCGAAATGGCCCGCGCTGCGGCAGCTGATCCAGTCCAGGGCCGAGACCGTCGAGCAGTACGACTACGTCTGGTGCCCGGACTGCGAGCTCATGACCGATACCGCCTCGATCAACGCGCTGTTCGACCTCTGCGCCGAATACGGGCTCGTGCTGGCCCAGCCCGCGCTGACCGACGACAGCTTCGTCAACGCCGAGATCACCCGGGTCGTTCCCGGAAATGTTCTGCGCTACACCAACTATGTCGAGCCGATGGCGCCCTGCTTCAGCCGGGAGTTCCTGCGCCGCTGCGCATCCGATCTCGGCGTGACGACGACCGGCCTGGGCCTGGACTCGCTGTGGTCCAGCATGCTCGACCCGGATTCCGCGTCCGAGGCGATCGCCGTCATCGATGCCGTCACGGTACGCAACGTCCGGCGGCTCCCGGCTCTGAACGCGACCGACACCCGCGATCCCGCATGGGATTCCGACGACGGTGAGGATTATCGGGTCACCGAGCTGAGGGCCTTCCTCGCGCAGCGGAAGCTCGAGCCGGTGTCACCCCGCGTAATCCGCGCGGTTGCGGCCGGATCGGAATCGCCGGCCCGCCCGTCGAGCCTGGAAACCTACTGGGTGGCGCCTGATACCAGGCGCAGGCTCGACCCGGCCCGCTGTGTCATTCTGGTCCCGGTCGCAGACAGCATCGAACCCGATTGCGCGCGTGCGCTTTTCGAGCTGGAGAACCAGGGCTATCCGGTCTGGCGCGTCTACGGCGCGTCGGGCATCGATCAGGTGCGCAGCCAGATGGCCACCGACGCACTGGCCGCCGGGTTCGACGAGCTGATGTGGATCGATGCCGACATGTCCTTCCCGGTGGAGGCGGTGCTGCAGCTGCGGACCCTGGATCTGCCCATCTCCTGCGGCATCTACACCAAGAAGGGCGAGCGCGAGCTGGTGGTGCACCTGAAGCCGGGCACCCAGAAGCTCACCTTCGGCGAGGGCGGCGGCCTGGCCGAGATCAAATACGGCGCCACCGGATTCCTGCACACCCGGCGCTATATCTACGACCGGATCCAGGAACACGAGGGGCTGCCGACCTGCAACAAGCACTTCGGCCGTCCGGTGGTCCCGTACTTTCTGCCGATGGCGGTGCCGGCGGGCGACGACTTCTGGTATTTGGGCGAGGACTTCGCATTCTGCGAGCGCGCGATTCGCTGTGGTTACAAGGTCATGGCCGACACTCGTATACGGTTGGGGCATATCGGCCGCCAGACGTACCAGTGGGAGGACGCGGGCAGTTCCCGGGAGCGATACGCCTCCTTCACATTCAATTTCTGATCACCGGAGCTTTGGGGAGTACACACGATGGATCCGTCCCGTTGCATCGTTCTCGTTCCGATCGGCGGATACCTCGAGCCCGAATGCGCCCGCGGCCTGGGACAACTCGAGGCCCGGGGCTACCACGTGCGCGCGGTGCCCCGCTACGCGGCGATCGATCAGGGGCGCAGCCAGATGGCGACGGACGCGCTGCTGGACGGCTACGACGCGCTGATGTGGATCGATTCCGATGTCGGCTTCGACGCGGATGCGGTGGATATGCTGCGCGAACACGACGAGCCGGTGGTCTGCGGAATCTATCCGCGCAAGGGCAGGCGCGAGCTGGCCTGCAATCTGCTGCCCGGCACCCCGAAGGTGATATTCGGCGAGGGTGGCGGATTGATGGAGATCCGTTATGCGGCAATGGGTTTCTGCTATACCCAGCGCAAGGTGTACGACACGATGATCGTCCACGAGCAGCTACCGATCTGCAATAAGCAATTCGATCGCATTACGGTGCCGTATTTCCTGCCGCTGCTGCAGCCCGACGGCCCGGACGACCACTGGTACATGAATGCCGAATATTCGTTCTGCGAGCGCGCCCGTCGTAGCGGTTTCAAGGTCATGGCCGATACCCGGATACGCCTGGGCCACATCGGCCGGCACAGCTACTACTGGGAAGAGGCGGGCACCGACAAGCACCGCTACGCCACCTACGAATTCAACATCACCTGATCAGGAGGTTCCGAGGCCATGGAAAACGAAAGGATGGCAGCCGATTTCGCCGATCTGATGGACACCGTCAACGGCCAGATCCGCGCCATCGCCGACGCACAGCGCAAGCGCGTCGAGCTCATGGCCACGGCCAGTGTCCGTGACGGGCGAGTCACGGTCACCTGCAATGCCGACGGCGTGCCCATCGACACGGAATTCTCCGAGGATATCGACGAGCTGGACTACGACGACATCGCCGCGGCGGTGACCGAGGCCGCGCAGGCGGCCGCGGCGGACGTGGCGCGCCAGGCGCAGGAGCTGATCGCGCCCATCCAGAAGACCCGCTCGCGCCTGCCGAGCCTGTCGGCCATGGTCGAGGGACTGCCCGAGCTGCGCGCGAAAGTGCCGGAGCCGCAACGAGCCTCGTTCGATCCCCCGGCGGCGCGCGAGCAGGCCGAGCCCGGGCAGCGGCGCCGCTCCCTCACCGAGGACGAGGACTGAACCGGCTCAGACGTTGCCGGGCAGCGCGTCACCCAGCTCGCGGGTGACGTGCTCCAGATAGCGGGCGACGTACTGCCCGATGAGATCCGCAGCCACCCGGCCGGGCATCGACCTCGTCATCGACAGGTGCGCGACCAGATCCGCCACGTCCTGCGAGCCCCGCTCCGAGCGGCGGAAGTCCCGTACCGCGGTGCGCTCGAACATGTCCACGAACTGGCGGGCGATGTGGTCGCAATCGTCGCGCAACCGCTCCAGCTCGTCCAGCACCCGGGTCTGCGGCACGCCCGCGTCCTGTAGCTGCGCGGCGATGGCGACCAGTTGCGGATCCTTCACCCGGTAGGTCGTGGCGTCCACCGGCTCGTACAGCCCGGCCGACACCACGCGGGCCAGGCCGTTCGGGATCTCGGCGAAACGCTCGGCGAGTTCGGTTGCGGCAATAGTGGTTTCGACCGCCGCGGCGGCGGGCCTGGACGGTGCGGGCGCGACCGAGGCCGACGCGGAGGCGCTGACCCCGAGCACGGCGGCCAGATCGTCGCCGCGATCCCAGGCCTCGAGCAGATCGCGCACGCCGTTGAGTTTGATGCCGCGATCGAGCAGCCGACTGATGATGCGCACCCGGTTCAGGTGCTCCTCGCTGTAGAAGCCGGTGCGGCCCTTGAGTTGCGGCGGCGGGAGCAGCCCGCGCTCGTTGTACACACGCAGCGTGCGTACCGTCATCCCGGACTCACGCGCCAGCTCATCGATCGTGAACTCCGAATCCACTGCCATACCTCCAGGAAACCACATCGAAACCCGTGGCCACAGGCCCCCCGACCCCGGGTCTTGATGAGGGCCTTGGGTTTCCGTGGCGTTACAAGTCAGCCCGCCTCTTGCATGTGCCATCTTTCGACGGTATGTTACACCACACAGCGGTATGATCGGCATCACACGAAAGGTCCCCGCACAATGACCACCGTTCAACCTCCTCCGGAAACGCAGGCGCACTCGCTGCATTCCGAGGACGAGGGTTACCACAAGGCGCTCAAGCCGCGCCAGCTGCAGATGATCGCGATCGGCGGCGCCATCGGTACGGGACTGTTCCTGGGAGCGGGCGCCCGCCTGCACTCGGCGGGCGCTGGCCTGTTCATCGCGTATGCCGTCTGCGGCATCTTCGTCTTCTTCATACTTCGCGCCCTCGGCGAGCTGGTCCTGCACCGGCCGTCCTCCGGCTCGTTCGTCTCGTACGCCCGCGAGTTCTACGGCGAGAAGCTGGCCTTCGGCGTGGGCTGGATGTACTTCTTCCACTGGTGTATGACCGGAATCGCCGACATTACGGCGATCGCGACCTATGTCCACTTCTGGGGAGCCACCAAGGTCATCCCGCAGTGGCTGATCGCGCTGATCGCGCTGGCCATCGTGCTGACGATCAACATGATCTCGGTGAAGTGGTTCGGCGAAATGGAGTTCTGGGCCGCGATCATCAAGGTCGTCGCGCTCGTCGGATTCCTGATCCTGGGCACGATCTTCCTGGTCGGGCGGTTCAAGCTGGACGGTGCGACCACCGGCTGGTCCGTTGTCAGCCAGCACGGCGGCCTGTTCCCGAAGGGCACATGGCCACTGGCACTGTCGGTCACGGGCGTCGTATTCTCCTACGCCGCAGTCGAATTGGTCGGCACGGCGGCCGGTGAGGCGGAGAACCCCGAGAAGATCATGCCCCGCGCGATCAACTCGGTCATCGCCCGCATCGCGCTGTTCTACGTCGGCTCGCTGGTCCTGCTGTCCCTGCTGCTGCCGTACACGGCGTTCAAGTCCGGCACCAGCCCGTTCGTGACGTTCTTCTCCAAGCTCGGTATCCACGGCGCCGGCACGATCATGAACCTGGTGGTGCTCACCGCCGCGTTCTCGAGCCTGAACGCCGGCCTGTACTCGACCGGACGCATCATCCGGTCGATGTCCATGAATGGCAGCGCACCGAAGATCGGTTCGCTGATGTCCTCCCGCGGCGTGCCCTACGTGGGCATCCTGGCCACCGGCTGCATCGCGCTGATCGGTGTCGGGCTCAACGCCGTCGTGCCGGACAAGGCGTTCACCATCGTGATGAACGTCTCGGCGCTGGGCACCATGTTCGCATGGACCGCGATCCTCCTGTGCCAGCTGCAGCTGTGGCGGTGGTCGAAGCAGGGCAAGGCGGCGCGTCCATCGTTCCGGCTGATCGGTGCTCCGTACACGAGCATCGCGACGCTGGTGTTCCTCGCCGGGATCGTGCTGATCATGGTCTTCAGCCGCGACGTCACCCAGTGGGGTGCGGTCCTGGCGATGTGCGTGATCGTGCTTCCGCTCATGGTCGGCGGCTGGTTCCTGACCCGTCGCCGGGTCATGGAGCTGGCTGAGGCCCGCATCGGCTACACCGGGGCATACCCGGTCCTGGCCGAGCGTCCGCTCGAGCATCGGGAGAGTTCCGGCGCGAATCCGCACGATGAGGCACAATCGCATTAATGCCCGTCGGTCCCGGTAACCAACCGTGACACCCGCCGGGACCGGCCAATCGCCGCTCCGCAGTCCGGACCTCGGTCCGGCTGCGGAGCGGTCGGGTTTCCGGGTCAGTGCGATGTTCGAGGTTCGAAGAAGGCGAATGGCCGAGAATTCCACCCCGTCCGGCCACGTGGGTCCGCCGCCCTGGGCGACGCGACAACTACGCGATGGCGGCGACGCGCCCTATCGGTGGGCCACGCGCCGAGCCGTCGCCACCCAGCCCACCCTGGTCGAAGGGAAAGGCCTGGCCACGCCCGAGCCGGAGGCGCGCTCCCGCCCCAGCGTGCGGCGCCTGGGCGCCGGGCTGGTCACGCTGCCACGGGTGAATCCGGTCGATCCGACCGCCGCGGTGCTGCGAAACCCCGAGGTGCCCGAGGACAAGCGATTCTGCTGGAAATGCCAGCATGCCGTCGGGCGGACCGAGCGAGACGGCGCCGGGCACATCGCAGGGTCCTGCGCGCACTGCGGTTCACCCTTCAACTTCCGGCCGATGCTCGAGCCCGGGGACCTCGTCGCGGACCAGTACGAGGTGCGCGGATGCCTGGCCTACGGCGGGATGGGCTGGATCTTCCTGGCCCGCGACCGCAACGTCAGCGGGCGCTGGGTGGTGCTGAAGGGCCTGCAGAATCCGCTCGACATCGAGGCACACGTCGTGGCCCTGGCCGAGCGCCAGTTCCTGTCGGAGATGGCGCACCCGGCGATCGTGAAGATCTACAACTTCGTCAAACATCGTGCCGCGGACGGCATTCCGTGCGGGTACATCGTCATGGAATATGTCGGCGGCCGCTCGCTCAAGACCGAGCTCGACGAGCGCTCCCCCGATTGCCTGCCCGTCGCCGAGGCCATCGCCTACATGCTGGAAATCCTTCCGGCACTTGACTATCTGCATTCCTTCGGGCTGGCGTACAACGACCTCAAGCCCGACAACATCATGGTCAGCGAGGACGAGGTCAAGCTGATCGACCTGGGCGCGGTGGCCGCGCGGCAGTCCGGCGGCAGTCTCTACGGCACGCCCGGCTATCAGGCGCCCGAATTCACCCGGACCGGGCCGACCGTCGCGTCGGACATCTACACCGTCGGGCGCACCCTGGCCGCGCTGACCATGCGGATGCCCACCGACGAGCACGGCCACAAGCTGCCCGGCATCCCCTCCCCCGGCGAGGAACCGCTGCTGCGCCGCTATCCGGCGTTCTCGCGGCTGCTGCGGCGGGCCACCGATCCCGATCCGGCACAACGGTTTCCGTCGTCCTATGCAATGTACCGGCAGCTGCACGGCGTGCTGCGCGCGGTGCTGGCCGAGGACACCGGGCTGGAGTATCCACAGGTGTCGGCCGTGTTCGGGGCCGCACGCGGGGCGTTCGGCATCGACACCCTGATCCGGCAGACCGACGGCCTCGTCGACGGCGCGCGCCGCACTGCGACCCTGGATCCCGCCTCGGTGGTGTCCGCACTGCCGGTGCCCTTGATCGACAGCGAGGATCCCTCCGCGGAGCTGCTGTCCCCGCTGCTGCACGGCGATCCACACCGCGCACTGGACGCGCTGCGGCAGACCCGCGAGAACATGCGCAACGCGAAGATCCCCACCCCCGACACCTTCGAGCTGGAAGGCACGCTGACCGAGATCCGCGCCTACCTCGACCTGGGCGAGGTGGACTACGCCCTGATCAAGCTCGAGGGGCTGCGCGCGGGCTATCGCACCGACTGGCGCATCGAGTGGTACGCCGGCATCGCCGAGCTCGCCACCGGCGACTACGACCAGGCCTACGAGCACTTCGACCTCGTCGCCTCGATGGTCCCCGGCGAGCTCGCACCCGTGCTGGCCCTGGCCGCCACCGCGGAACTGCTGTTCGAGGCCAGCCCCGACCGCCCGGACGGCTGGGCGCGCGCGGCCACCGGCTTCTACCGCACCGTCTGGCGCACCAACCGCGGCACCGCCAGCGCGGCCTTCGGCCTGGCCCGACTACTGGCCGCCGCCGGCGACAACGCCGCCGCCGTCGAAACGCTCCAGCAGGTCCCCGAGACCTCCCGCCACCACGACGTCGCCCGCATGACCGCCAGCCTCCTGCTGGTCTCCCGCCCGTCGGCAGCACTCACCCAGGAGGACCTCGAGGAGGCCGCCCACCACCTCCGCGAACTCCCCGACGAGCCCCGTCTGCTCCAGATGCAGGCGCTGGTGCTGGGCGCGGCGCTGTCGTGGCTACGGAGTGGGGAGCGGCCGCGGACTCCGGACGCGACGATCCTGGGGATGCACTACACGGACCAGGAGTTGCGCGCGGGGATCGAGATCGTGCTGCGGCACATCGCGCGCAACGCGCCTCGGCGGTTGCAGCGGTATGCGCTGGTGGATCTGGCGAATCACCTGCGGCCGCGGTCGTGGTGGTAGGACTCGGTGGCGCACGTTCCGTGTGAGCACGGTCGCAACCTGGCCAAATAGGCCGTGGTCGGGCCGATCCGGTCGTCGATGTGCAGATGGGCGGCCGCGGCGTGGTCGCGGAGACGGCCGAGGGGAATCCAGTGCGGATCGAAGAATTCGCCGATCACCAGTCGTCCCCCGGGTTTGAGCGCTCGCGCCGCCTCGCGCAGCACCGTGGTGGTATTACCGATCTCGCCCAGCACGGTCACCATGTAGATCGCGTCGAAAGTGCCCGAATCGAAGGGTAGTTCGCGGGCATCCCCCAGATTCGGGACGATGGTGCCCAGATGCCGGGCGCGACGGTCCACATGGTCGAGCATCTCCTGCTGGATGTCCAGCACGTCCAAGCGGCCCGCGGGCCCCAGCCGGTCGGCCATCGCCATCGTATGCAAGCCGGTCCCGGGACCGATCTCGAGCATCCGCTCGCCCGGGCGTGGATCCAGGACCCGCGCCAGCCGCGCGGTGGTCAGGCCCGGGAGCGGCAGATCCAGCATCCAGCGCTGCGAATACGGGTAGGGCGCGCGGTCGCCGAACCACAGGTACGCCGCCCCGGCCACCGCGCCGGTGCCGGCGAGGGCCAACAGGGTTGTCTTCGTTCGCATATCGATGCTCCTTCGATCAATCGTTGTGCCGCAGTGCCAGAAAGCCGCAGACGGCGGCAAGTAGCAGTTCCCCGGCACCGCAGCAGGCGGCCGCGAGGAATTCCGGGCCGGTGGCCGCGGTGGTCACGTCGAACCAGCCGTCGAGCAGCGCAACCGAGCCGGTCGCCGCCGCGGCCACCCGCACGCGCTCGGCACGGCGGCGAGCCAGCACCGCGGTGACGGTGCAGCCGGCGGTCAGCAGGATGTCCAGTCCGATCCAGGCCGTCGCCCAGTTCCGCACCCTGGTCTCGTCGGGCAGGGTCCGGCTGAGCAGCACAGTCCACGGGATGAGCCCGACCGCTACCGCGCCGAGGGCCCCCGAAAACCACTGGGTGACCGTCCATTTCGTACGCATGACACAAACCGTACGATTGCAAAGAAATTTCTGCAAATATTTCTTTGCAGAGTCGTCTCTGCTACCTTGTGTGGATGCGGAAGCGCACCGTGGAACCCCAGACCAGCGCCGAACGCACGACGCTCTACCGGACGCTGGCGCATCCGCTGCGCGGACAGATCCTGCAATATTTGAGCGCCCACACCGAGGCCAACTCGACGACGCTGGCCGGGGTGCTCGGCGAGAGCACCGGCACGACCAGCTATCACCTGCGCAAACTTGCGGAATCGAAGCTCATCGAGGAGATTCCGGAGAAGTCGCGGGGGCGCGAAAGATGGTGGCGGACATTACCCTTCAGCCACACCATGCCGGATCCGGCCACCATGGAGCCACAGGAGCAGGCCGCCGCCGAACAACTCGCGAAACTGAAGATCAGCGCGGACATCGACCGGTATGTGCGAGCCAACAAGGAATGGACCGGACCCGACGGGTGGGCGCAGGTGCAGCGGCACGCGACGTTCATGACCCACGACGAACTGCAGGCTTTCATGGACGACTACATGGAACTGCTGCGAAAGCACGGCCATCTCATGCGCGCCGAGGCGCCCCCCGACGCCCGCCCGATGGCCATCCGGCTGTTCGCGGTCCCCGATGAAGACTTCACACCATCACCGCCCGCGACACCCGATCGAGTCCCCTAGCACGGCGAAAGAGGTTCAGCGGGCGAAGATTTCGGCGCGGCGGACAGGGTTGGACAGGACGTCGCGAATGAACAGGCCCAGGTCGGTGTCGTCGGAGGTGGTGGGGTAGGTGAGGTCCACGATCACGGTGCGGCCGAGGGCTACGGCGAAGCGGGCTACTCGGCTGTCTACACGTTGCCAGTAGGCGTTGACGTCGGGGTTGCTCAGGTCCACCTCCCGGGGGCCGACACGGAGGGCCAGGCCGGATCCGTTGCGGTAGAACACCACCTGGGCGCCGCCGAGATCGCCGTAGAGGCCGCCGACTCCGCCCATCGCCAGGGTTGCCGGGCGCAGGGTGCCGGTCTGCGGGTCGAAGACGGCGGTCTCACCCCAGCCGACGTGAGGCTGGACGTAAATCTCTGTGCTGCCGTTGTTTCCGGCGCCGACCCGAGGAATGTAGCTCTTGCGACGTGCGCCGCCGGCGTTGGACGGGGCGGGCATACTCGGCATTGCCGCGCCCGGCATCATGGGCTGGGTGGTCGTCGGATCACCCTGTGCGGAGGGGTAATTCGAGCCGCTCCAGCCGCCGGGGGCCGCGTACGGGTTCGGCGGGGCCGGGGCGTCGGGACCGTTCGGGCTCGGGTAGGGGGCGGGGTTCCAGGGGGCGCCGTAGGCACCGTGATCACCGAGTCCCGGGGCGTCCGGGGATCGGTAACCGTGGCCAGTGGTTCCATGGGGCGAACGTTGCGGCGTACCGTTCGATCCGAAGCCCGGTAGCTGCGGCATGTTCGGAATCGACGGGATGCCGGAAATATTCGGCAATCCGGATGGCGCCTGGGTGTCCTGCTGTGATGTCGGGGCAGGCGTCGACGGACTCGTGCCCTGCGGCAGCGATCCGGTGAGCGGTTTCGGAGGCAGGGGCGGGTGGTGGCCCGAGGCGGAGCTCGGAGAGACCGGTGTATTGGCTCCCGTAACAGGCTGCGGTGCAGGCGGTTCCGGGATCGAAGGGCGACCTGCGCGCGGATGCGGGGCATCCTGACCGTCGCCCGGACGACCCGGGTCGTGGTCGTGCTGCCCGGGCTCGTGGCCGCGATCGCGAGGAGGGGTCGGCTCGTGCTCGTGATGGGTTGCAGGCTCGGGCGCGCGCCGGGGATTTCCGATCGGGGCGGGCGGTTGCCCGTTGTCACCGGGCGGCACCGGCTGATGCCCGTTGTCACCAGGCGGCACCGGCCGATGACCGTGATCGCCCGGGGGTACTAGCTGCGGCTCGTGATCGCCCGGGGGCGCTGGTCGATGCCCGTGAGCCCCAGGGGGTTCCGGGGCATGCCGATGATGGGTCGGTGGCTCGGGCGCGCGCCGGGGACTTCCAATCGGCGCGGGCTGTTGCCCGTTGTCGCCGGGGGGAACCAGCCGATGCCCGTTGCCACCAGGCGGAACCGGCCGATGACCGTGATCGCCGGACGGAACCGGTTGATGCGAATGGTCGCCCGGAGGTACCGGCTCGTGCTCGTGATCACCAGGGGGCACTGGTCGATGCCCGCGAGCCCCAGGAGGTTCCGGGACATACCGATGATGGGTCGGCGGCTCGGGCGCACGCCTATCGTGCCCCGGATTCTGCTCGTGGTGGCCCGGCGCATGCTCGTGCGTCTGATGTCTGGGCCTGAGCTCGTGGCGCCCGGGCTCGTGCTGACGCCCGTGATCACCGGGCTCATGGCCGTGCCCATGGTGGCCGGGCTCATGCTGCCCAGGCTCGTGCTCATGCTTGTGATGCCCAGGCTCATGCTTGTGCTTGGGGTGCTTGGGCTTGTGATGCTTCGGCGGGTGCGGCTCGGGGTGAGGTTTGGGTTCCGGGTGGGGCTTTGGTCCGGGACCGGGGGTTGGCTTGGGGCCCGGGGTTGGCTTGGGGCCCGGGGTGGGCTTCGGCGCCGGAGGGGGGTTCGGGTGGGGATGGGGTGGTGGGGTCGGGGTCGGCGGGGCGTGAGGTACGGGCTTCAGGGCGAACGGGGGAAGCTGTGCGGCGCTGGGGAATTGCTGCCACTGTAGGAAGAATTCGTGCGGCAGGTGGGGGGTGAGTGGACCGTAGTACGGCCAGGGCTCGGGCTCCGGGCGGGGTGTGGCGGCGTCCGGCGGCAGTAGTTCGTCACCGTCGTTCCCGTGCGAACCCTGCATCACCGCAACGCCTTCCGCGGTGTTGTACGCGTCGGAGCGCAGGCGGGTCACCGCGCGGCGCAGGGTCGCTGGATCGGTGACGTCCGAGGTCTCGCCGAGCCGGCGGGCCCACAGCAGCCGTTCGGTATCCGTCTCGGCGCCGGCCAGCAGCTCGACCGTTCCGGCACGAATCATGGCCGCCCGCAGTGCATCCGACCCCTCGGTGCCGGGACCCACCGCATCCTGGGTCAGCAACGCCCACTCGCGGCGCGCGAACTCCCGCAGCGCGCCTACCGGATCCTTGGGCAGGCCGGGGTACTGGTCGCGCAGGTCGGTAATGCCGACGAGATCGGCCGCCCGGCGCTCCCACGGCGGCATCCAGCCGGTGTCGACGGGCGCGTTGTCCACCGCATAGGGGATCCGCTCGAATGGCAGCACCTTGTCCTTCGCGATCACCGGCAGATGCGTATCGACGAACGGCACCCCCTTCCCACCGGGGATCTTGATACCGGTCCGCTCCGGCGCATCGTCCGGCAGCTCGCTCGGGTGGATCAGCTCCCCGCCGCGCACCACGAAATGCTCACTCAGCGGCGTGCGCCCGCCCTCATCCCAGTTAGCCCGCCGGTTGGCATACGCCTCGGCCTCGTGCCAGGTGGCCCCCTCGTGGGTGTCGAGATAATGCGCCGCGGCCCAGAAGTGCTCCAGCATCACCAGATCCGCGCGAGTGGGCAGCGTCTTACCGTGGCCGTCGCCGCGTCCGGTCAACCGGTTCCAGGCATCGGCGATATGCGCCACCGCATCCATCTTGCGGCCCGGCGTGTCGCCCTCGGAATACATCCGCCCCTCGGGGCTGGTGGGGTCGATGACCGGCATCAGGCCCCGCATCACATGGTCCTTGATGCGCGAAATGCGGTCGGTCAGTTCCTGTTCCGACAGCGGACTGCCGTCCGCATCGTGCGTCAGGCGCAGCCCGTCGGCCAGGGAGATCCCGCCGGCCTCCGGCCGCAGCAGCGGATTTCCCTTGCGCCGCAGCTGATCGACGATCTGCTCGACATCCTTGTCGGTGGTTCCGGTCGCGTTGTTGTGCCTCTCGTCGGCATATCCGCCGATGACCTTGTCGGCCCAGTCCTGCACCTTGGACCAGCGCAAGACCTTGCGCGCCCAGCCCGGCGGGTCGATATTTTCCCGTTCCCACGGCGCCGAATGGTCCGCGTGGTTCCATCCCGGATGCGGTGGCTGCACCTCGAGATCGATCGGCTGATGGAATCCCTTGAAGGTCCGGATGCTTCGCCAGATCGGTATCCAGCGTCCCACGGGATGACTCTCGTCGAACGGTCCCTTCGGCAGCCACCGCGTGTGGTCCAGCACCCAGCGGCCGACCGCCGGGTGATTGTAGAAGCGGTCCAGCAACCAAGGGTGTTTGCGCACCTCGTTGTAGATCTGAACCCAGCGCTTACCTACGGTGTACAAGGCGTCGTCGTAGGGCAACTTGTGATGTTCGTCCTCGTCCCACCCGGGGGGATCGTGGGTGACCAGTCCTTGCTCACCCCATTGCTCAGCCCTCCCGTCCGGCGAAAGACTCTGTATCTCTTCATAACTCATCTCCGGCCAATGGCCGTTGATGAGCCGCAGCAGCCCCGGCTCCACCATGTTCTGGTATGGCTCGGCCGCCATCTTGCCGCTGAATCCGTCGGGC
Organism: Nocardia albiluteola; assembly: GCF_018860155.1. Classification (GTDB taxonomy): domain Bacteria; phylum Actinomycetota; class Actinomycetes; order Mycobacteriales; family Mycobacteriaceae; genus Nocardia; species Nocardia albiluteola. The sequence goes on along the minus strand of NZ_JAHKNI010000021.1, from coordinate 93,826 downwards.
ATCTTCTCGTCGTACGAGCGGGCGGGGCGCGACGAGTTGTCATCGCCACCATAGGGCGCCAAGCCCTTGGGCGGCAGCCGGTATCCGTCGATCTCCGGCTGCCAGAACTTGGGACGCTTGACAACCATCGGCAGTTGGGGCTGCCGCGCCTCATAGCCGTACGCCTCGTTCTCGCGCACGTTGTGCCAGGCGCCGTCCACGCCCTCCCAGCGCACGATGCTGAATCCGGCGAGCGGGCCGCGATACAGCAGGTCCACCTCGGCGGCGCGGGGATCCTCGGCGGGCAGGGCACGCCGAGTGTCGTTGACGACCTTGACCTTGCGCGGCTCGCCCCCGGGCGATTCGTGGTCCGGCACACGAATCTCCTTGGCGCCGATCTTGATTCCGGTTGCCTCGGACAGCATTTCCTTCCAGCGAACCGGACCGGCGAGCGTCTTCGGACGCCCGCCCCGCCGTTGGAACGGCTTGGTGCGGTTCGGGTCGTTCTCGTCCAGGCCGAGCTTGTGCTCGTCGCGCAGGATCCGTGGCGACCCGAGGGGTTTCACGTCGAAGCCGGCGGTGCCCTCGGCCGCGGCGTGTTCGGCGGGGTCGGTGGGATCGACGCCGGCCTCGCGCCCCTCCTTGCCCGCGACCTCCAGGTAGTGCACCGTCGTATTCGGCCGCTCCAGCAGCCCGACCAGGCCGTGGTGATAGGCCAGCGCCTCGGCGAAGGCGCGGTCCTGTTCGGTGCCGGGCTCCTCGAGTACGGTCTGCTCGGTCGGCGCCGTACCGTCCGGGGCCGAAACAAGTTTCGGTCGTCCGGCAACCACGATGATCCGGGGGTCGGCCCCGTCCACGCCATCCTCGACGAAGACATTGTCGGTGATCTGGCGCAGGCGCGCCGGGTCGGCGATCGTCTCCGCGGCCTTGCGCCAGGCGCCCGCGGTGCCGAGGCGTTCGTCGTTGAGCCGGTCGATCTCGTTGTCCGCCTTGGCAACCGCCGCGCGGGCCGAATCCAACGCCCTCTGATCGGCCCCCGTGAGCGGGCCGTGCTGGTTCTCCCGGTGCGCCTCCAACAGATCAAGCGCGTGTCGCAGCGGCTTGGCGCGGTTGATCGCCGCCTTCAGATCCTTGGCCAGCTTCCCGAACTTGCCCTGCTGGTCGTCGGTCTCGGAGGCATCGTGTTTCGCGCCGAGCTGCTCGAGCTCGTGGACGCGCTGATCGATCTCCCCGAGGCGGTCCTGATAGGCGAAGAAGCGTTCGGCGGCCTCGGCCAGCTTGTCGATCGGCTCCTGGCGGCTGGAAAGCTCGTTCTCGCTGAGATCTTCGCGCGTCGAGGTCGACGGGTCGTCCAGACCGCTGGTCGTCTCGGTGTATCCGACCCGGCCCTGGGTCAGCCGCTGAATGAGAGCGGCCATCCCGTCGCGCGTCATCTCCGCGCGGGAGCCGCCGACTCGACCGAGGCTGTGCTCCAGCGTGTTTCGCCAGAATTCCTGTGCCGCAACGGCGCCCGCCCGACGGCGCAGCAGCGCATCGAGCTCGGCCTGCGGGCCCTTGACCTCTTCCGGATCCGGCTCCTTCGGCCCGGAGACCGGGTCGTACAGTCCGCGGCCGGCCTTCTCGGTCTCGGGTGCGGTGTGCTCGCCCTCGGCCGGCTTGCTCAGATCCGAGAGGTGGATCTTGCCGCTCCCGTCGACCCGCACCTGCCGCACACGCAGTTGACCGTCCGTGCCGAGCACCTGCTCGCGCGCCTCGGGGGACAGAATGTGATCCGGATTCGCTGTGGGCGAGATGATTTCCAGCCGCGCGGGCGCGCCGTCGACGCCGGGAATCAGGTGGGCAACCGCATCGTCGGGGTTCTCGACCGTCTCCCCGTCGCGCCCGATCAGCGTGCCGCCCAGATCGTTCAGCACCCGCCGGGCCGCTGCCGCCGCAAGCTGCGCCTCCAGATGATCGCGCATGGTGACGGCCAGTTCGTGAACTCCCAGGCGCTTGAGGATCTTGTTGCCCTGGGACTCCATCATCGAGGCGCGGGCCTCGATCTCGCGGCGCTGGTTGAAGAAGTCCGCCATCTGGTCCGGCGGAATCTCGGTGCGGTCGAAGAACTCCTCGGCCTGCGCGTGGTACTCCTGGATCAGCTCCCGTACCGACTGCGCGACCTGCTGGCGGGTCATGCCGGTGGGATCGATGCCCATCCACTTCACCGCATCCAGGGTCTTGGTGTAGTTCTTGCCCAGCTCCTTGTTGAAATCGGCCACCTTGCGGGCCATGCCGCGGATCTTCCGGTTGAACTTCCGGTCCATCCACCGTTGGGTCTCGTGCTGATGCTCGGCGCCTGGCGTCCAATCGCCCGGGCGGCGAGCCTGTTCCGTCTGCGGACGCTCGGGGGGCACGTCGTCCGGGGTCCACTCCTCGACGTGCACCTTTCCGTCGTCGCTCACGGCGACCCGGAAGTACTTGGCGTCGATGCCCTCCTCGGCCAGGGCCTTCCGGCGCGCCGGGTCGATCCGCAGGGCCGGGTCGTCGCCCTCGCCCACACCGACCAGAGACTTGCCGTCCTCCGTCTCGCGCACCGCGGGCTGGCCGAGGTCCAGGCGGTGCTTGACCAGGTAGCCGTCCATGTAGATCCGCGGGCCCTTGGGTGGCGGACCAGCCTTCGCGCCCATCACCTCTCGTTCGGCCAGGGCCTGGGCCTCGCTGTGGCGGAGCGAGGCGTTCGCGTGCGCGACCGCGGCGTCGCCGAGCTGCTTCAGCAGGGCGCGGTTGGCCTCGATGGTTTTGTCCCGCTGGGCCAGCCCCGCTTCCTTCATCCTGGCCAGCAGGCTGCCGGGGGTGTCCTCCGGGTGCACCGGGACGGAGTTCTGTTCGGCCAGTTCGAGCAGCCGGGCTGGATCCGTGGTGCCGGAGTCGAGTTCGTTCTCCAGCTTGCGGTAGTTCGCGTACGCGTCGCGGATGTTCGCCTCGGCGCGGTCCCGGATCACCTCGTCGACCGTATGGTGCGACGGCTCCTGGACGCCGAGTTGTTCCGCGCTGCTATGCAATTCGTCCGGCCCGAGCGAGTCGACCGCGTCGTGCCGAGCCCGGGCATCCGCCGCGGTGCGGCCTCCCTCGACGGTCAGCTGCCGGATGTGCTGGCGCAGTTCGCCATCCGTGAGTCCCACGTGGTCGATACCGAGCCGACCGGCACGCTCGCGCAGCGTGTCCTCGGACAGGCGCCACTGCCCGCTCGCCAGCCGGCGCAGGTTCTCGTGGTTCTGCTCCGCCTGCTGAGCGGCGTCGCCCGATGCCTCGGCGACCCGGGTGCGCAGGGCATCCACGCGGATCTGCTCGGGATCGATACCCAGGCCGCGCGCGGCGTCGGTCGCGGCGATCCGCGTCTCCGTGCGTCTGGCCACTGCCCGAGCCAGCTGGCGCAGTGCCTTTTTCAGTCCGCGTGAGGTGGGCTCGTGGACGGTGTCTCCGGAATTCTTCGTCCACGGATCCGCGGGCCTCGGCGGCGGATCGCCCTGCGAGGAAGTCCATTTCGCGGGAGGTTGCGGGGGCTCCTGGGGAGGACCGCCGGGATCCTTCGGGGGCTCGCTCTTCGGCGTCTCGGTCTTGGGCGGTTCGGTGCTCTCCTTCGGAGGTTCGTTCTTCGGCGCTTCGGATTCCGTCTTCGGCGAGTCGGTGTGCGGCGCACCATGTTCCAGATCGGAGACGTAGACCTCGCCCCGACGGCCGAGCATGAGCTTTTTATACTCGACGGGCAGGCCGTCGGCGTTCAACGCCCGCACCTGCTCGACCAGCTTCTCGGGCTGCAGCGCGGCGACGACGTACTTATCGCCCACCCGGGCAATGCTGGGTGCCTCGATGTGAACGTCATCGCCCAGCGAACCGAGATAGTCCTCGATTGCCAATTTGTACGCCTGCGTACGCGAGTCGATGCCGAGCTGCTTGGTCGCCCTCAGGTTGTCCAGAGCCTGCGTGACCTGCCGCTTCACCGCCTTGGCGGCATCGAGCTCCTGCTGCGCGCGCGCCCTTTCCGCCCCGGGAAGATCCGGGCGCCGCAGCTGCGCCCCGGCCTCGGCGATCCGGCGGTCCGCTACCGCACCCACCGCGCGCCCCACGTCCTCGAGCTTGCCGAGCCACGGAGAGACCTCCACCTGCCGCGCCAGGCCGAAGATCTCCTGCTCGATCCGGCCGAACTCCCGCTGCGAACCCATACCGACTTCCCAGCGAAGCCGCCGCAACTCGCCGGCCACACTGTCGTCGGATGGACGGTAGACACGCCTGGGTCCCTCGACCCACCGGCCCGCACCGGTCCGTGCCGCGGGATGATCGGGGACCTTCGGCGGCTCGTTCGTCGGTGGTTCGGTCGTCTCCGCGGGCGCCTCGTTCTTGGGCGGCTCGTTCTCGGGCGGCTCGGCAGTCTGCTCGAGCGGCTCGCCCTTCGGCGGCTCCGCAGTCTGCTTCGGCGGCTCGGTAGTCGACTTGGTCTGGGCCGTGGGAGATTTCGCCGAGTCGGTGGTCGGCTGCTGGTGTGCGGCTGCGGATTTGGGCTCTTGTTCCGCTGCCGGTTCCGGGGTGCGTTCCAGGTCGGTGATCAGGATCTTGCCGCTGGGCTCGACCTTGATCATCTTGTATTCGATCTCGATGCCGCTGTTGCGCAACTGCTCGTGCTGGTCCTGCGGCAGGACCTGTTGGGGTCGATCGCCCGCGATGATCACTCGGACCGGATTCTCGTCGACGAAGCGGCCGGTCACCTCGCCGCCGGACGTGCCCTGCGAGATGATCTGGCCGCCTTGCGATTCGATGAGATCTCGAGCGGCCACGGCGGCGGCGTCCCGGCGGGCTGCCCGGAGCGCAGCGATGACCCCGTCCGGCTTGCTCAGCTCCTCCCCGACGCGGTTCGCCTCCTTGATCTCGGCGTTGGCCTCGTCGAGGGCGTGCTGCGCGGCGGGCACCTCCTCGAGCATGTGCCGGACCGGTGCCTCGCCCTGCCCCACGCCCTCCTTGGTCATCACCGCCTGTGCGGCCTCCCTGCGGGTCTCCAGCTCCTGCGCGATCTGCTGCTGCACCTCGTGCGTATCGAGATTGCCCGGGTCGAGTCCCAGCCGTTCCGCCGTGGAGCGCAAGTAACGATCGAGGCGGTCATGCTCGGCCTGCGCCAACCTGAGCCGCCGGAGATGCGGCTCGATGGCCTCGCGTCCGGCATCGGACACCGTGTGCTCCGTCGCCGGACCGCGCGCACTCCATGCGGGCTGGTGCTCCTGGTTGCCTTCCTCTCCCGATTGCCCGATGCCCACCCTGCCCAATGGGTTTCGCAGGTCCACCGCGACGTGCTCGTTCTCGTCCCTCGCCTGGAGCTGCGAGGTAGTCTGGTGGAACTGGTGGTTGATCGCGGCCTGGCCCAGCAGCGCGCGGCGTTGGTCCGCGGTGAGCCCGAGATCGTGGACCGGTTTGCCCTTGTGGTCCAGGACGATTCCGTGGACATCCTTCAGATCCGCGATGTGCTCCGGCGGAAAGTCGCGGACCGTGTTCTCGCTCGGATCGTGGATGACGATCCGGTCGCCCTCCTTGACGTACAGCACCGCGTGCGCACCGACGCCGTGCTCGTCGGTGTGCCCGAACTCGTAGACCACCAGCACGCTGGCGCCGTCGCGCATGTTGCGCAGGCGATCCGGGATGGAGTCCAGGCTCTTGAACTTGATCATCCGGCCACCGGTCGCGAGCTGCACCTCCTCGCCGGTCACGCCGGTCACCCCGACCTCGCGTCCGATATCGAGGATGTTCGGATTGCCGGTCAGCTTGCGCGCCAGCTTCAGCACCAGTTCCGCGCAGCGCCCACGGTTCGGTTTCCGCTCTGCGCCACCGTGTTCCGCGTCGGGTGTCACCGATTCGGAATGTTCCCGCTCCGTCTGCGATCCGGGTCCGTCCTCCCCGATGACCGCCGCGACCGCGACTTCCTCGGGGCCCTCGCGCTTCCTTCCATCGGTCGAATCATCGTGCGCCCCAGCATGATCACTCTCGCCTGCTTCACGCACCGGCGGCTCCCGCCCGGCGTCGTACGGCGACAGCTTCGAACCGTCCCCCTCAGGCCCCGGCGCCTCACTGCGACGCTTGCCCGCACCCGGCCGATCCCCCTGCTGATCGGACGTGTCGCCGGATCGCTCGCGCGCATCGGACCCATCGCGCGCGGGTTGCGAGTCGTCCGAATGCCGCTGCTGCGAATCCTCCTGCTGCGGCGACCTTCCCGCCCCGTCGCCCTCCTGCGTCCCCGGACGCTCGGGCTCCTGTTCGCCCTCACCAACAGGCTCGCGGCGCTGCTCCCCTTCGGGCCGACTGCCCTCGTCCCCCGAACGATTCCCGAGATCGGACTCCCCATCCGCGTGCTGCCGACTCTGCGCATCGGGGGCCTCCTCCTCACCCGTACGCCGACCATCCTGATCAGTCTCATCCGACTCGGGCTGCCGCTGTTTCGCCTCCGGGCGATCCCGCTCCTGCCCCGGCCGATCCGCTTCATCCCCAGAACGATTCCCGCGATCGGACTCCTCATCCGCGTGGCGGCGGATCTGCGCGTCGGCGGCCTCCTCGTCACCCGCTGGCCGACCGCCCTGATCGGCCTCATCCAGCTCAGGCCGACGTCGCCCCTGCTCCGGGCGATCCTGCTTCTGCCCGGGCCGATCCGCCTCGTCCCCCAAGCGATTCTCGGGATCGGACTCCCCATCGGCCCGCTGCCTGCGCTGAGCCTCGGGCGATTCCTGCTCGTCCGCGCGCCGACCACCGTCCTCCGCCTCATCCGACTCGGACTGTCGTTGTTCCCCTTCCGGCCGCCCGGACTCCTGCTCAGCACCGGAACCTGTCGTCCGATTCGAGTCCCGCTCGGCCGCTCCGTCACGACCTGTGGCCGAATCATCGCCGCCCGGGTTCCCCTGCTCCGCACCGGCTTTCCCGTCGCGTCCTTCGACGCCCAGCCCCCCGATACCCTCGCGCCGTTCGGTGCCGTCAGTCGTCCCGGCGGCCCGAGTCTCGCCGACGTCACGGGCCTGGGCGGCCCGCACCGGTTGCCCGGCTCGCGCTTCCGCCGTCCGGGCCGTGGGGGCGGCCTCGGCCGCCTTGGCTCCCCGCACCTGCGAATCGGGCGTCGCGCGGCTCGCATCCGCCCCTGCGCGCGGGGCCGCACTGGACTGAGTTCGGGCAGCCGTAGCGTCGGTTCTGCTCGAGGATCGAGTACCCGGTGCGCTGCGGTCTCCCGTTGCGCTGGTCCGGGATTCGGTGCCCTCGGGTGAGGATCCGGATCGGGCTGGCGATACCGCCTCCCACCTGGCCTCTCCCACAGGGGAGGATTGCGCCGGAGCAGATCCGCCGGTGCGAGCGTCCCCGATGGGCGCCGAGGAAGCCTGCGCTCCCTCCGGGGGCGCGGTTGCATCGGTGCGAGCGGAAGGCGTTACAGCGGAGGTCGTTCCGTTGCCGGAGCCGCTCGTCGTCGGCTGCACGGTTTCGGTGCCACTCGTCGAATCCTGCTCGGTCGCCGGTCCATGCGAACCATTCTGTGCAGCAGGTGAATTCGTCTCTCCACCTGGCTGGGAGCCTACCTCGGACCGACTTCCGTGCGCCGCAGTGTCCCCACCCGCGCCCGCGGGCTGCGTTCCCGCACCCTCGCTCGAGCGAATACCGCTGCTGTCCACAGTATTCGAGTGATCTCCGCCGGTAAGCCCGGAATGCTCACCTCCACCGGCAGATACCGAGCCGGCGCCGTTCGCGGAGTTCGACCCACCTACCCCGGACGAGTCAGCTGAAGTCGGATGATCCTGAGCGAGAGCACCATTCCCGGCATCCGAACTCGGCGACGCCGTCGTGGTGGGCCCGGCCTGCACCTGATCGCTGCCGCCCGGCGAATCAGTCAGCAAGGCATGGTCGTTCGACGGTGCAGCGCCGGCGAAGTTCCCGTTCGAGCCCTCACCCTCGGGCGACGTGCTGCTCACCGACAGTACCGGGTCGCCCGCTGTAGTCGGATCATGTAGCGGCACAAGCGAACTACCGTCACGCACGGGCTCGGTCGGCATCCCGCCGATCTGCAACTTCGCGGCCCCGCTGTCCCACTTTGGCCCGCTGTAGTACCTGTCCGCGAAGGAATGATTGACCCCGGACACGAACCCGCCCGCGGCACCCGCGGTGAACATGCGCCAGTCGACCTGAGTGTTCTCGAGATCGGTGACCGCCGTGCCCCAGCCCTTGCTGAACCCGTCGACGAGAAACTGCGTGGGCACCGAGGCGGCGAATGCCGCCCCCGAGTTCACCAGGCCGCCACCCATGCCCGCCAGGACCTTCGCGACCTTCGCGCCGAACGCGCCCTCCAGACGCTTCTCGAGCGCCTCGGTCGCGGGACCGCCCGCCGTGCTGCCGACCATCCCCCCGACGCCCGCGACAATGGCCTCGCCCCAGTTGATGCCGTGGCGATGCCCCTCGAAATTCTGGAAGGCCTGAATCCCGAGGTCCGGCAGCAGGCCCATCAGGCCGCCGATAATCACGTGGCGCAGCAGGAATTTCGCCAGGCGCGCGCCGACGAGTTTGGCCAGGCGCTCCTCGATCGCTGTCATGACCCGCCGCATCATCATGCGGACGCCGACGCGGGTCGGGACGATGATCCCCGCCTCCTCCGCGGGCGCGGTCGGCGGGAAGATCCACACCGACGCGATCTCCGCCGCGGTCATCGTCAGCGTGGTGTAGAACATCAGCTTCGTGTACTGAATCTGAGTTCCGGTGCCGTCGACCGAATCGCCCACCGAGTCGAAGAAGTCCGCCAGGTCGGGCAGCGAATTCTTCTGCGCGTTCTTGTTGATGATCGCGTTGAAGGCGTCGGACATCGACTCGCTGCCCTTGCCGTCCTGGTAGGCATCGACGGTGGCCGACTTGGCGGCCTCGACATCGCTGACGATATCGCGCAAACTCGAGGCGGCGGTGCGCCAATCGCCCGCCATCCCCCACATTTCGTCCTCGTTGCCCTCGGGCCACTCCATGCCGACGGCGGCGCCGAGCCAGTCGAGCCAGGACGGGAATTCAATCATGCGGTACTACCCCGCGATCACCAGCCGGCCTCGGTGGTCCGGCGCTGCGGGCCGCGGTCGTGGTCGTAGGACTCCACATTGGTGAAATGCAGAGTGTTCTCGCCGGGCGTGGGCTCACGGTCATCCGAATTCGGCGGCGCCAGTGAGGGTTCCGGAGGCTTGGGCATCTGGCCGAGCAGATCGGGCATGCCCGCGACCAGATCGTTGATCCTGGGCATTCGCGCGCGCCGGCCCTCGAGGGGAGCGACCAGCTCGCGATTCTTCGCGGCCAGATCCTCTGACGCGCGCTGCGCCGCCTCGGTGACCGCCCTGGCGATCGCGGAGAAGCCGAGATTCTCGATCCCTGGACCGAATTTGGTCTCGATCACTACTCCGTTGGCGTTCACGCTGACCGTCACGCGCCGATTGGAAGCCGTTGCGGTGCCTACTAATTGGGCGCGCCGCTGCTGAATCGAGGCGATGTCGCGCAGCTGCTGCTGGGCATCGGCGAGCATGCCCTCCAATTCAGCCTTGTCGAATTCATACTCCATCGCTATTGGTGCCCCGCGCTATCCGGTGCAGGCGATGTACACGTCGGCGTTGAAGTGATCGTTGCCCTCGAGGGTGTTGGCGCTGTCCGATTGCCCCCTGGCATAACTGTTGAAGGTGTCCTTGAACTGCCCGGTGCCGGTGATCATGTTGTTCTTCGTCTCGAGGTAGCCGTTCTTGCCGTTGGCGAATTGGTTACCGATCGAATCGTTTCCCCAGCAGTTGCCACGAGAGTCGAGCGCCGCGCTCAGGGTGTTGATAACCTCGTTGAGCCGGTCTGCCACGTCCGCGGTCTTGATCGACGCGCTACGCAATTTTTCCGGACTGACCTGCACAGTTGTCATCGCTGCCCCTTCTGGTGACCCTTGCCATGGTGACGCGTTTCGACCATGACAGCTCCCAGGAAATCCGCCGTAGCGCTCGCGTTAACGATCAGTGGCCGGGATGCGAAAGCCCAGCCGCATCCAGCGCGAAACCTCCTGCCTGCGAGGATGGTCCACCGTGCGAGTACTGGTGCAACGAGTGAGCTCCGCCCAGGTCACCGTCGGCGACGAAGTGGTCGGACGCATCGACCCCGGCGCGGCGGGCGTCCCGCACGGCCTGGCCGCCCTGGTCGGCGTCACCCATTCCGACACCGAGGCGACCGCGAAGGCGCTGGCAGACAAGCTGTTCCGGCTGCGGATCCTGGACGGCGAGCGCTCGGCCGCCGACCTCGGGGCCCCGATTCTGGTGGTCAGCCAGTTCACCCTCTACGCCGACACAGCCAAGGGACGCCGCCCCTCCTGGTCGGCCGCCGCACCCGGCTCCGTCGCCGAACCACTGGTCGACCTGTTCGCGGCCACCTTGCGGAACCTCGGCGCCACCGTGGCGACGGGCCGTTTCGGCGCCCACATGCATATCGCGCTGGTGAACGACGGACCGGTGACGCTGCTGCTCGAGGGATGAGTTACCGCCGGCGCCCGGGCGGGCCACACCGTCCAGTGGCCGCTGTACCGCTTTTGGGATCAACCGCCCCGCCTCAGCCTCCGCCCCGGCGCCGCGGACGGCCGCCTCCGCCGGATCCTCTCCGGGATCCAGCACACCGCCGGCCCGGCAGTCGTGCATTCCGGCGAACACCATCTTCGTGTCGGTACGGCGGTGCACATAGATCCGCTCGCCACGAGAACTGCCGGTCGACGACACCGATCCCGAGTAACGAGCTGCCCGCGCTCAGCGGCCGAAAAGTCCATCCTCACCACGCCACGTCCGTGACGCCCGATCCTCGGCACCGAGCGGCAACGAACCGTCCTGCCCCACACTGAGGTTCGACCGCCGATGGTGCGCAGATGACTCGGGCTCATCCCCGTGGCGGCCAGGCACCAGAGACTCGAGCCCCTGATGCCCACGCGGCTCAGACCCACCCACACGAGGCATACGCAACTCAGCCCCGCGTCCGTGATGCCTCGGTGGCTCGGGATCACGCCAATGGCGGGTACGAGGCTCACGCTCGTACCCGCCATGCCCACGCGGCTCAGACTCGTTCGCATGATGCCAACCAGGCTCGGGCCCGCTCGCGTGGCGCGCAGACGAGTCAGGCTCACGGCGTCGATGCCCGGGCGGCTCTGGCTCACCGACGCGCCTCCGCGGCTCGAGCTCACGATCATGATGTCTCGGCGGCTCGGGCTCTCGGCCGTGGTGGTGCCCGCGGTGCTCAGGGTTGTGCCCATGGCGCTCCGGCGGTTCAGGTCGGTGCTTGTGATGCTCCGGCGGCACAGGCCGATGCTTCTGATGCCCGGGCGGCTCGGGCCGGTGCCTGTGATGCTCGGGCGGCTCCGGTTCTGGATGCGGCCGCGGCTGCGGGTGGTGTTCGGGCGGCTCGGGCCGCGGTTCCGGCTTCGGGTGGGGTTCGGGGTGTGGGCGTGGGTGTGGCGGGTTCGGGTTGTCCCACACGGTGTTCGGCGGTGGGCTGGGGGCAGTGTATGGCGGGATGACGGTTTCGGAGTTACCCCTTGTGGTGTAGGGGGTATCGGCGGTGGCCGGGTCGTTCGGTTGGTGGCTCACCTCCTCTTCGCGGAGCGCCCCGCTGGGTTTGCCCGGATCGCCCGATGTTTCGCCGCCGCGTCCGTCCGGACCGACCGGCACACCATTCCCACCGGACGCCGCGCCGCGCTGCTGCCCGCCGCCTTCCTCCTGTTCCGGTGCCCTCGCGCGGGCGGCCGCAATCTGCTCGGGAGTCGGCGACTTCAACGGCTGCACATGGGTATTGCCCTCGGAGTCGGTCGTGATCCGGGTGTACTCGACGCGGGTGCCCGGCTGCCCCAGCGCGTCGGCCAGCGCCGGATCGTGGGCGGCCGCACCGGCGAGCAACTCATCGTGCGAGGGCATCCCGGAAGATCCTCCGCGCAGGCCCATCACGATTACTGTCGGGTGCTCGCCGTCGACTACACCAACCCGGTCGCCGGCAATCCGCGCACCACGAGCGCCGAGATAATCCTCCCCGGACACCTGGGTGATCCGGTCGGTGAGGCCGAAGATCCTGTCCCGCTGGGCGTTGTAGTCACCGACGGCCTTCTCCAGATCGTCGATCGCACCCTGCTTGCGCGTCATCTCCGAGGGCCTCCCCGCCTCGATTTCCTCCGGCGTCCGATTGACCTGCATCGTCCGGCCGCGCAACCAGTCCATGTGCTCCCGCTGCTCCGCACGACTCCCATTCGTCAGGCGCTCCGCGTCCGCGGGCAGACCCTCGCGAATCGCCGATGCCTTGATCGCGGCACGCATTTCGGGCAGCTTCTCGGTCAGCGCCGCGCGCTGCTGGGCCAGGTCCGCGACCTGCGCCCCAGCTTTCGGCAACGTCACCGGTTCGGAAGGACCGATCGCCGGCCGCATCCCGTGTTCCGGTCCGGCGCTCGAATGCGCTTGCGCCCCACCGGCGGTCGAATGCCCCTGGCTGTCACCACCGGACGACCGCGCCTGACCGCCCTCTTCCGCCGGATGGGTCTGCGGAGCCGCCTCGGTCTTCAGCCCAGCCGATACCGCCCCGTGCGACGAACCATTGGGATCCGAACCGGACGCCAGCCCCGCGCCGGTATCCGGAGACCGTAAATTCCCGTGCGGTCCACCATTTTCCAAGACAGCGCCGGGCACACTGCCGTCGCCGCCGATGCCCGCGGCATCCGGCACCTCGGCTTTGCCGAACGGCGAGGTCCCGGCGTCCTGCCCGCGAAATCCCTTGCTGCCGCCGACCAGGGTGCCGAATGACGCTGTGCTGGTGAGCAAGTGGTTGTCCCACTGCCATCCGTAGAAGAATCCGCCGGTCCCCCAGGCGGCGAGCCCGCCGGCGATCCCCGCCCCGGTGCCGACCACGGCGCCCTTCACGGTTCGCCCGAGGGCATTGGCGATCACTCCCTCCGGCAGCGCGATCTTGCTCAGGCCCTTGTCGAAGACCTCGCCGGCCGGCCCACCGACCGCACCGGCCACCGCGGACTCCAACGCGGTGACGCCAACCTGCTTCCAGTCGATGCCGTGCCGGGTCCCGGCGATGTCCTGCCCCCACTGAACGCCGAAATCCTGCGCGGTGCCGATCACCGTGCTGAAAAGCACGTGTTCGGCGAGGAACTTCATCATCGCGCCCAGCAGCCGCTTCTCGACGAACTCCCCGATCCGCTCCACCGCCTCCTTGCCCAGGATCCGGATCGCGGTCCTGGTGACGGCCGTCTCGATCGCCTCGGTGATGGCGGCGGTCGGCGGGAACCCCCAGGCCGCCGCGATCTCGACCGCAAGCAGCCCTAGGGAGCTGATGATCATGATCTTGGTGTATTGGATCTCCGTGCCCAGATCGAAAGCCGATTCGCCGACCTCGCCAAAGATATCGGCCAAGTGTTGAATCGACTCGTCGTTACCGTCGTCGAGCTTGTTCAGCGCGGCCGTCATCGCCTCGGAACCGTGGCCCCACGGATAGGCGGCGATCGTCTCGGCCTTGGCATGGGCCACGTCGGGCAGCATGTCCCGCAGTTCTTTGGCCGCCGCATTCCAGGTATCGGCGATTCCCCACATGCGGTCCTCGTCGCCCTCGGGCCAGGCCGAGCCGGCAACCCACCCGAGCCACTGCAGATACGACGGGAGTTCCAGCGACACGATCGAGCCCCGCTACCCCGGCGCCGCGGCCGTCAGAAGTGGTCCTGTTGCTGCAACTCGTCGGCGGCCCGGTACTGCCCGCTGGAATACGACTCCAGTGTCTGCGACAGCTTGCCGAGGCCGTCCTGAAGATTCGAATTCGCCGAGTTGTACCCCCGCGCTCCGGCGGCGAAGCTGTTGCCGTAGCTGTCATTTCCCCATGCCGCGCCGTATCCGGACAGCCCGGACTCGAGCCGCCGCAGGATGCCACTCACCTGCGTCGACAGATCCCCCATATCGGCCGCCGCCCGACGCAACTGATTCGGTGTCACACCGACCTGGACCATGGCACACCCCTTCCACCTGAATACATCCGACGATCACACGCGCGGACTGCCCGCAGAAGACCCCCGACCCCGAATTAACGCCGCCCTGATATCGACTGGGCCGCACCGGATCTCACTGTTCGAGTGCATCCGAGCCGGTCCGGGGCCCGCCCGGGCACAGGGCGGGATCGCCAGCGCGCCAGGATCATTGACGACTTGCTGACGCCCACCCCGAACCCGCTACAGGCATGCCGCATCGATCGCGCTCAGGCCCATCGCCCGGATGCGGCGCGAGGGGCCCCGCGGCGGCGCGGGCCACTCCAGCTGACGCGACTTTTCGCGCCGCAGCAGCCTGCGAGCGAGATCAAGCGCTGCACCGACGGATTCTGGCCCGCGCCCCACGGCCACCATGTGCCGAGGCAATCTCCCCGCTCAGCGCGCCGCCGTAGCCTGCAGCCGTTCGGCGAGCGTCCGGAACACGACATAGTTCGGCACGAGGCTGATGGGCAGCGATTCCAGCGGCTGCGAACAATCCCGCACCTTCACGCTCAACCACCCGCCGACCACCGACAGCTCACTCACCCGGGCCCACGGCACCGATTCCGAGCCGCTGCCGATTTCGGTGGCGGACAACCAGAGCGAGTCGAACTCCACCCGCTCTCCCGCCGCCAGCGCGGCCTCCGCCCGGGGCAGCTGGGCGTCGAGGATGCCCTGCTCGATCGCCAGCGTCCATTCCTCCGGACGTTCGATCCCCTGTCGCAGCACAATCGGGACATCGTCGATGTCCGAGATCGTGTATTGATACGAAATCTGGTGTGCCGCGGGGTTCTTCACCGCGTGCACGACCTTGCGTCGGAGTGTGGTCGAGTCGTACCGCACCGCCCGGAGCTGCCCCCGGTAGCCGGCGACGCAGCCCCGCTCGTACAGATCGAGCCGGGTGCCCCGATTCCGCGCCCCCGCGAACCCCAGCCACCCCAGATCCGCCAGGCAGCGCGCCCCGCACACGACGGCCACCGTTGTTCCGATGATCCCCACCTCCGCCGCGCCGAATACGAACCCCGGCACCGCGGCCACCACCCCCACCCCCGTAACCGCACCCTCAACAATCGGCCGCCGCGCATCGACGCCCGCCGCCCGATAGGTGCCGCGGTACCGCCCCAACCCCTCCCGCTCGGCCGCCGCCCCCGCAGCCTCCAGCGCCCCCTGATCGTCCTGTCCGGCGGAACTCATACCCGAATCATGCCCACCCGCGCCCCCTCCGAACCCCCCTGTTTACGCAAACCACACACCGGGCACCCACCCACGCGACCTCGTCCGCGGACAACTCCGCTGCACAACGCCACCCAGCATCCATGCACCCCATACACAGCCGAACCCACCTCAGCATTAGCACGACCGCGAAGCTCCCGCGGGACGCACCACGATCGCTCGCACGCACCCACCACACCCAAAACGCACCCACCCCAGCGCCAGAACCAACCGCGGAACTCCACCCGGGCGGCCCAACAACCCGAGGGGACGCGCCACGATCGCTCGCATGCCCCCACACGCAAACGCACCCGCCCCAGCGTGCTGGAACGGGTGCGTATAAGAACTGCGCGCTACTCCGGACGAACAGTCAGAATCCGCGGACCGTCCTCGGTCACCGCCACGGTGTGCTCCCAGTGAGCCGCCCGGCTGCCGTCCGCCGTGACGACGGTCCAATCGTCGCCGAGCACCTTCGTCTGCGTGGTGCCCAGCGTCAGCATCGGCTCGATCGCCAGCACCGATCCGACGACGAGCCTCGGCCCACGGCCGGGCTCGCCCTCGTTGGCCAGGAACGGATCCATGTGCATCTCGCGGCCGATGGCGTGCCCGCCGTAGCCGTCGACGATGCCGTAGGCGCGGCCGTGCTCGCGCTCGATCGCGCGGGTGCCGAGCTCGATGGCGTGCGAGACGTCGGTGAGCCGGTTACCGGGCACCATGGCCTCGATACCGGCATCCATGGACACCCGGGTTGCCTCGCTCAGCAGCTGGTCGGCCACGATCAGCTCTCCGACGCCGAACGTCCACGCCGAATCGCCGTGCCAGCCGTCCAGGATGGCGCCGCAGTCGATCGACACCAGATCGCCCTGGGCAAGAACCTCGTCGGCCGCCGGAATCCCGTGCACCACACGGTCGTTCACCGAGGAGCAGATCGAGCCCGGGAAACCGTGGTAGCCCTTGAAGGAGGGCACCGCCCCGGCCTCCCGGATCACCTGCTCGGCGACCTCGTCCAGCTCCAGGGTGGAGACTCCCGGCTTGGCGGCCGCGCGCACGGCGACCAGCGCGCGGCCCACGATCGCCCCGGCCGCCGCCATCGCGTCGAGCTCACCGGAGGTCCGGAAGGGCACCACCTTCTTGTTCTTGCGGCCGAAGACCATTCGCGTCAGCGACCCAGCGCCTGCAGCATGCGGCCGTTGACCTCGTCCACCGTGCCGACGCCATCGACCGAGACGACCAGGCCGTCGTAGTGCTCGAGCAGCGGCGCGGTCTCGGACTGGTACACGTGCATGCGATTGCGGATGACTTCCTCGGTGTCGTCGGCACGGCCGCGGCCGAGCATGCGCTCCACCACGACGTCCTCGGCGACCTCGATGCTGATCACCGCGTCCAGCGCGTGATCGGACTCCTTGAGCATCCGCTCCAGGGCCTCGGCCTGATCGACCGTGCGGGGGTAGCCGTCCAGCACGAAACCGTTCACCGCGTCCGGCTCGGCGATGCGCGACTCCACCATGCGATTGGTTACGTCGCTGGGCACCAGGTTGCCGGCGTCGAGATACTTCTGCGCCTCGCGGCCCAGGGGGGTCTGCTGCGAGATGTTCGCGCGGAACAGATTCCCCGTGGAGATGTGGGGTACACCCAGCTTGTCCGACAGCAGTTCGGCTTGCGTGCCCTTACCGGCACCGGGCGGACCGAGCAGTACGAGTCTCACTTGAGGAACCCTTCGTAATTTCTGTTCATCAGTTGGCTCTCGATCTGTTTGACCGTGTCGAGGCCGACACTCACGACGATCAATATCGAAGTGCCGCCGAACGGCAGCTGACTCGCCGCACCACCGTTACCGCCGATATGCAGGAACAGATTCGGCAAGACAGCCACAGCACCGAGGTAGATGGACCCAGGGAGGGTGATTCGGCCCAATACACGATTCAGATAGTCCGCGGTCGGCTTGCCCGGACGGTAACCGGGAATGAAGCCGCCGAACTTCTTCATCTCGTCCGCGCGTTCCTCCGGGTTGAAGGTGATCGCGACGTAGAAGTATGTGAAGAACACGATCAACGCGAAGTAGATCGCGACATACACCGGATTACCCGGGTTCACCAGGTATTCCTGAATGATCTTCTGCCACCAGCTGCCCTTGCCGCCCGAGGTGTTCTGGGTCAGCTGGGCGATCAGGTTCGGAAGATACAGCAGCGAGGAGGCGAAGATAACGGGGATGACGCCCGCCTGATTCACCTTCAACGGCAGATAAGTCGAGGAACCGCCGTACATCTTGCGCCCGACGACGCGCTTGGCATATTGCACCGGAATCCGGCGCTGCCCCTGCTCGACGAAGATCACGCCGACGATCACGACCAGCGCCGCGGCGATGACCAGCCCGAAGATCAGCCCGCCGCGGCTGTCGAGAATCGACTTGCCCTGACTGGGCAGGCGCGCGGCAATACCGGCGAAGATCAACAGCGACATACCGTTTCCGACGCCGCGCTCGGTGATCTGCTCACCGAACCACATCACCAACGCCGCACCGGCGGTCATCACCAGCACGATGATGATCATGCCGAAAATGCCCTTGTCGGAAAGGATCTGGTCGCCCTCGGGGCACCCGCGCAGCAGCTGCCCGCGCGCGGACAGGGCCACCAGGCCCGTCGCCTGCAGCACCGCCAGCGCCACCGCGAGGTAACGGGTGTACTGCGTCATCTTGTTCTGGCCGGCTTGTCCTTCCTTGCGCAGTTCCTCGAAGCGCGGAATGACGACCGTGAGCAGCTGAATGATGATGCTCGCGGTGATGTACGGCATGATCCCGATCGCGAACACCGAGAGCTGCAGCAGCGCACCGCCGGAGAACATGTTGATCAGCTGGTAGATACCGGCCGAATCACCACCGGAAACGATGTCGACACACTTCTTGACGACCTTGTAGTTGACACCCGGCGACGGCAGGGACGCGCCGATGCGGTACAGCGCGATCAGGCCCAGCGTGAAGAGAATCTTCCGCCGTAAGTCCGGGGTCCGGAAAGCCGACACGAAGGCGGAAAGCACAGATCCTCCTGGCTAACGACATGTTTGGGTCATGCCCGGGTTTCGACAAGTCTTGGCAGGCAACACTTGAACTCTAACAGCGACGCCGGACGGGCGAACGACCCGTCCGGCGATCACTGTATAGACAGTTACTGTCAGCCCAGCTCGGTGGCGGTGCCACCGGCAGCGGCGATCTTCTCCTTGGCGGAGCCCGAGAACTTGTCGGCGCTGACCTGCACGGCCACGCCGATCTCGCCCTCGCCGAGCACCTTCACCAGCTCGTTCTTGCGCACCGCACCGGCGGCGACGAGCTCGGCCTTGCCGATCTCGCCACCCTGCGGGAACAGCCGGGCGATATCGCCGACATTCACGACCTGGTACTCGGTGCGGAACGGGTTGGTGAAGCCCTTGAGCTTCGGCAGCCGCATGTGCAGCGGCATCTGGCCACCCTCGAAGCGGGCGGGGACATTCTTGCGAGCCTTCGTACCCTTGGTACCGCGGCCCGCGGTCTTGCCCTTGGAACCCTCACCGCGACCGACGCGGATCTTGTCCTTCTTCGAACCCGCGGCGGGGCGCAGGTGGTGAAGCTTGATCGGGGTCATGCGTTTACCTCCTCAACGGTAACGAGGTGGCGCACGACGTTGACCAGACCACGGTTCTGCGCGGTGTCCTCGCGGACGACGCTCTGCCGGATCTTGCGCAGGCCGAGGGTGCGCAGCGAATCACGCTGGTTCGCCTTCGCGCCGATTGTGCTCTTGATCTGGGTAATTTTCAGCTGTGCCATGTCAGGCTCCCTGTCCCGCACGCGCACGCAGCATGCCCGCCGGAGCCACATCCTCGATCGGCAGACCGCGGCGCGCGGCAACCTCTTCGGGACGCTGCAACATCTTCAGGGCCGCCACGGTGGCGTGCACAACGTTGATGGCGTTGTCGCTACCCAGCGACTTGGCCAGAACATCATGGATGCCGGCGCACTCCAGCACGGCGCGGCAGGCGCCACCGGCGATCACACCGGTACCGGGCGAGGCCGGACGCAGCATGACCACACCGGCCGCCGCCTCACCCTGCACCGGGTGGGTGACGGTGGAGCCGATCATCGGGACGCGGAAGAAGTTCTTGCGAGCCTCCTCGACACCCTTCTGGATGGCCGCGGGAACTTCCTTGGCCTTGCCGTAGCCGACGCCGACCAGTCCGTTGCCGTCGCCCACGATCACCAGGGCGGTGAAGCTGAAGCGACGACCACCCTTCACGACCTTGGAGACGCGGTTGATCGCGACGACCCGCTCGAGCTGGTTCTTCTCGGCGGCATTGTCGCGGCCACCGCGATCGCCGCGGCGGTCGCGACCGCCGCCACGTTCCTGACGGCCGCCATCGGGGCCGGTGTTCTGTCCGGCGGGTCCGTTGCCGCCGTCACGCCGTTGACGTCCCGGCATCAGACGTTCCTTCCGTTCATGGTCATTCGGTCCTGGGTCTGGTTCGTCATCAGAACTTCAACCCACCTTCGCGAGCGGCATCGGCCAGGGCGGCGATGCGGCCGTGGTAGTCGTGGGCCCCCCCGGGGAACACCGCCGGGGGCACGCCCGCGGCCGTGGCGCGGGCGGGGCGCAGCTCGGGTGCGTGGTGTGGGGGCCCCCCGGGCACCCCGCCCGGGCGCCCCCCCCGCCGGCGGCCTTGGCGCGGGCGGCGAGCAGCTCGCCGACCTTCTTGCCCTTGGCGGTCTTGTCACCCTCGACCGCGCGCACATCGGCCTCGATGGAGGACGCGGCGGCGATGGTCTTGCCGAGCGAATCGTCGATCAGCTGGGCGTGCAGGTGCCGCGAGGAGCGGTTCACGACCAGGCGCGGACGCTCGGTGGTGCCGACGACCTTCTTGCGCAGACGGAAGTGCCGACGGGTCTTGGCGGCGCGGCGACGAGTCGACGCGTCCTTGCCCAGCGGCTTACGTACGGCCTTCTGAGCCTCGGTTTGTGTTGTGTTGGCCATGGCTTACTTACCCGTCTTTCCGACCTTGCGGCGAACGACCTCGCCGGCATAGCGGATGCCCTTGCCCTTGTAGGGATCGGGCTTGCGCAGGCCGTGGATCACCGCGGCGATCTGGCCGACCTTCTGCTTGTCGATACCCGAGACCGAGAACTTGGTGGGCGATTCCACCGCGAAGGTGATGCCCTCGGGCGCCTCGATCGGCACCGGGTGGCTGTAGCCCAGGGCGAACTCCAGGTTCGAGCCCTTGGCCTGCACGCGGTAACCGACGCCGAAGATTTCCATCTTCTTCTCGTAGCCCTTGGTGACGCCCTCGATCATGTTGGCGACCAGGGTGCGGGTCAGGCCGTGCAGCGAGCGATTCTGGCGGTCGTCGTTCGGGCGAACGACCTCGAGCTCGCCGGTCTCACCCTTGTTGATGGTGATCGGCTCCGCGACGACGTGGCTCAGCGTGCCCTTGGGGCCCTTGACCGCGACGGCCTGGCCGTCGATGGTGACCTCGACGCCGGACGGAATGGCGATGGGCTTCTTACCAATACGCGACATTAGTCCTGACCTCCCTTACCAGACGTAGGCGAGGACTTCTCCGCCCACGCCTTGCTGCTTGGCCTGACGATCGGTGAGCAGGCCGGTCGACGTGGAGATGATCGCCACGCCGAGGCCGCCCAGGACCTTGGGCAGGTTGGTGGACTTCGCGTACACACGCAGGCCCGGCTTGGACACGCGGCGCACGCCCTGCAGGCTGCGCTCACGGCTGGGGCCGTACTTGAGGTCGACGACGAGGGTCTGACCCACCGGCGCTTCCTCGGTCCGGTAGTCGGCGATGTAGCCCTCGCGCTTGAGGATCTCGGCGATGTTCGCCTTGAGCTTCGAGTGCGGCGCCTTCACCTGGTCGTGGTACGCCGAGTTGGCGTTGCGCAGACGGGTCAGGAAGTCTGCGATCGGATCTGTCATGGTCATAAGTTGACCGCTAACCTTTCTCGCTACGGTTCCCATACAGCACCCGCACACGCGAGTAGTGGGCCTATAGCAATTCGGCTGGTCCGAGCGGCTTTCTGCCACCCGGATGAGTGCGTATCACCGGGATGCGCGGCCCGCATAGCGGACACAGGGGTGCCCCGGCAACTGGTCCAGTGTAGACAAGCCCCTCAGCTGCACAAAATCGGGGTATCGCAGGTCACACCGCCGACCGGCAGAGTCGGTCGGCGATCGATGTCAAACGATATAGCAAGACATAGCATCGGTTGCTATCATGACTCTCGTGACGAAGACAATCACCCAAGCCGAGTTGCGCAACGGCAGCGCGGGCATCATGGATGCCCTGGAGGCGGGCGACGACTTCATCATCACCCGCAACGGCCGACCAGTCGGCGAGCTGCGCCCCATTACTCCACGACGCAGCATCACGACGACCGAACTCAAAGCCCGGATGGCCCGTTTCGCCGGTCTACCCAGTGGCGCGCAACACCGAGCGGAGATCGACGAAATGTTCGGCGAAGACCGTCTCGATGACTGAGCCGGTATCAAAAGGTCGTTTTCCGGTCGGGCTGCTCGATACCTGCGTCCTGATCGATCTCGCGATCATCGACGACGTCAACCTGCCGATCGAGTCCCGGATCTGCACCGTCACCCTAGCCGAGATGGGCATGGGCATCGCCACCGCAAAAACCCCGGAGATACTGGCCCTGCGCACCGAACAAATGCTGGAGGTGGAGCACAGTTTCGAGCCGCTCCCGTTCTGCGCCGCCTCCGCTCGGCGATTCACCACCCTGGCGAAACTAGTCGCGGCCGCAGGACGAAATCCCAAGCCGCGCAAGGCCGATCTGATGATCGCCGCGATCGCATCGGTGAACGACCTCCCGCTATACACCCGAAACCCGGACGACTTCAAAGGCACCCAGAACCTGCTGACGATGATCTCCGTTTAACCCCGGAGCCGCGTGGACCAGCCACACGACCAGCGAGATGGCTTCGTCGCCCAGCTACGTCAGCCGCCCACATCATCGCTCCACTGATAGCCACCAGTGGAGCGCGTACCCGGGACATCGCCCAGCACGAGCTTCGGTCCGCTGCAATGATCGAGGAGTTACTGGAGTCCGAAAAGGGCGATTGGTGACCGACGCTCAGGCAAAGTCGCGGCGACCGAGGTCGTAAAGGGCATTCGGCGTCACGGTGATCTCGAAGGGCCGCTCGACCACGAGGACCTCGTCTCCGGTGACCAGGGCGTTGGGGACATACCGGCCCCGGTCCAGGTCGAGCGCCTCGATGCGTGCAACGGGCGCAAAGTCGACGATCCAGTAATGGGGTATGCCCGCGCGGGCATACTCGTCGCGCTTGATCCTGCGATCGTGGGCCTCGCTTCCGCTGCGCGGCGAGACGACCTCGACGACAAGTAAGAGGTCGGCGGGGTCGAGGTACGTATCCCCCTCGGCGAAACCGGCCTCCTCGGCCTTGGCGTCGAGGACGAAAACATCCGGCTTACGAACACCGCTGGGGAAGGTGAACTCGTATTCGCCGCCGTCGATCAGCACATCGGCACCGGCCCGCCGGGCCGCGTCGATGAGCACGCTGCGCAGGCCCCGCCCCATCCGGTTATGACGCAGCGAAGGCGACATCTTCTCGATCAGCCATCCGTTCCACAGCTCGAAGCCCTTCCCCTCCTCGGGACTGTTGTGCAGATCGCGTGCCACATAGGGCCCCGCACCGAAGGACGAACTGAAATCGATCGCGACGCTCACAGTCCCTCCTCACCTTCTTGGGTTGCGGCCGGTCATGTGTGTGGAATGCCCGAGGTCAGCATAGCCGCCACAGCCCCGGATCATGACCCGCTACAGGCCACTCTCAGGTTGCACCCGGCTACTGGAGCCTCACATATGCCACAGTACCCACATGCCCCTCGAGCGCACGACGGTCTATGCCGACGCCGACGACCTAGCCTTGATCAAGGATGCTGCGGCACACGGCGATGTGAGCGAGATCGAAATCATCCGCAACGCAATACATTTAGCCGCCATGCGAGTACAACGCAGGTCGGCACCGTTGCACCTGAGGCGTTTCGATAGCGGCGACCCCGCGTTCGCCGAGCGGGTCGACGCAATCCTCGCCGAGGACCCTCTCGACGACTGAACCGGCATACCGTGGGGCGAGCGATCGGCGTGCGGCCGGTCATCCGACGAGTGGCTATGGTGACCCGGATTCGACTACCGCGGCCGAGTCCTCCCCTCCAGACGACTCGGCCGCGACAGTCCCGCGAGCTCGCGGTCAAGGGCGCAGGCGTACTGGGACGGTCGTGAAACCACGGATGACCAGGCTCTTGCGCCATTCGAGTCGAACGCTCTCATCCAGCTCGAGGTCGGGATATTCAGCCAGGAGACGAGCTAAAGCGACCGCGCCCTCCATGCGAGCCAAGGGGGCACCGACGCAGTGATGGATGCCGTGACCGAAGGCGATGTGCTGGTTGTCGGGACGGGTGAGGTCGAAATGGTCGGCATCGGTGAATCGGTGTGGGTCCCGGTTGGCGGCGGCCACCGACACCACGATGATCTGTCCAGCCGGAATGTCCGTACCGGCCACGGTGACTGGCGTCGTAGTGTAGCGGAAGGTAGTTTCTCGCGTCGGCGACCGGTAGCGCAGTACCTCCTCGACGAAGGCCGCCATCCGGTCGGGGTCATCGCACAGCAGCTGACGAGAATCCTTGTCGGTCAACAGCTTTGCCACCGCATTGCCTATGAGGTTGACCGTCGTCTCGAACCCGGCGACCAGCAGCACGAACACCATGCTGATTAGCTCCTGGTGCGTGAGCCGATCGCCGCCCTCTCGGGCCGCGATGAGTTCGGACAGCACGTCCTGCCCAGGCGCTGCGCTCTTGGTGCGAACCAACTTGTCGATATAGTCGGCGAACTCCTGCACGGAGGCCGATCTGGTATCCCTGGTCTCATTGCCGGACATGAGGATCCTCGACCAGTCCCAGAATCTGTCACGGTCCTCGTGCGGCACGCCGAGCAGCTCACAGATCAGCAGCATTCCGAGCGGAAACGCGTAGCCCTCCAGCAGATCCTGAACCTCACCGGCACGACCGGCCAGGTTGGCCAATAAGGTATCGGCAACCTCGGTAACCCGCACCTCCATATCCCGCACGGCGCGACTGCCGAAGGCCCGATTGACCAGCGCCCGTAGCCGAGTGTGCTCGGGCGGGTCGTGAAAGACCATCATGTCCACGAACACGCTGTTGTCCACATATCGGCTACTACCGTTCGCCACCGCTTCGCGCGCCCCGGCCGACCCGAGGTCCTTGCTGATCGACGGATCGGCGAACACCTGTTTCGCTGCCTCATAGCCAGTGATCAACCAGCCCGTACTGGCGTCGGGAAAGCGCACGAAATGCACCGCCCCCCGGCCGCGCAGTCGGCCGTACACGGCATGTGGATTCCGGAAGAATTCCTCGGTCAGGTCGACCGGTTCGGCCACCAATTCACCTGCCCTCGAGGCATTCTCACGAACCATGCTGAAGAAACTATCAAGGTAGCCACCGGTTCTGCTGAGCAGAAGCCATCCGCCCCGATGTATGCAATGTTGAAGTACAACCAGCCTATTGACTAGCGTCGATGATTGTGCTGGACGAACCTGACAATCCGACCCTTGGGCAATATCTGACCTTCCTACGAGAGCGTGAAAGCCAGCAACGGCACAGGGCTGGGGTTCTTCCCTCGTCCAGGAAGTTGAGCCGGGAGCGGGCGGCTCGGGAATCCCATATCACCGCCAGCTACCTGACCAAGGTCGAGCGGGACGAGGTCGGACAGGTCGATATCGGGATCCTGCGGCTGTTGACGAACACATATCACGCCAGCGACGCCGAGTGGTGCTACGTCTGCGACCTGGGCGGCTACGCCTCGCCGTACCCCACACTGGCCGGTTTGGATCTCTCGCAGGGGATTCCGCCCCTCAAGGTCTTTCAGAACGCGTTGACACCGATGATGCGCACCGAGATGGAAGAGTCCGATACGGATCTCGTGTCGTTCTTTGCTCCGCAGCGGCGGTTGATCGCGGCGAATCGCGCCTACTACGAAACTTATCCGAACCACCAGCCAGGCATGTACATGCTCGAATGGTCGTTTACCCCCGACGCACACGAGGTTTTGATCAACTGGAAAGAGCAGGTCGAGGTCGGCGTCGCCCGGCATCGCGGAATCATGGGCCGCTAC
This sequence comes from Nocardia albiluteola, assembly GCF_018860155.1. Taxonomy (GTDB): domain Bacteria; phylum Actinomycetota; class Actinomycetes; order Mycobacteriales; family Mycobacteriaceae; genus Nocardia; species Nocardia albiluteola. The sequence goes on along the minus strand of NZ_JAHKNI010000021.1, from coordinate 68,414 downwards.
GGCAGATCGGAGTGGGCCCAGCAGGCGCATCGCCGCCTATGGCAATTCCCGGAATTCCGGCGCATGTGGGAGACCGGAGACGTCGCATACTCCGTCCCGCTCGATCTGCAGGCACATCTTCGAGTACGCGGCTGCCACTACACCCTGCTCATGGAGAGTTGGCAACTGGAACACGACCTGCCCATCCTGCGGACCAGAGGCCGACTCCGTCCGCTCTCCTAGCGGGTTCGGCCCACTACTTGCCCATCGTCCCGATCCCGCGACGGACTCCGGCGCTCCCGAATTCGATCCGCCGAGTCCGCGGGCAGTCCGAAATCGCCTACGCGGCCTACGATTCGGCGCCGACGGCTCACTTCAGATCCGCCGCCGACGGAACAACCACACCGTAGATATCCCCGATCTGCGCGAGGGCCGCATGGTGGAGCTGCTCGGCGGTGACCTCCGCGACCGGCGAGCCCAGCGGCCTGGTCGCGCACGCGTCCGCGACGACGGTGGGAGTATTGCCGCGCAGGAAGGCGCCCTCAGCGGTGAAGGTGACGCACATGTGCGTCATGAAACCGGCGAGGATGACGTTGGAATTGCCTGCGGCGTCTACCTTTTCGCCGAGATCGGTGCCGATGAACGAGCCGGGGGCCTGCTTGACGACGATGGGCTCGCCCTCGATCGGCGCGACCTTCGGATGGATCTGCCCGATGTCGGAGGTGATGTCGTAGGCCGAGCCCGGGCCGCCGTCGTGCATGACGTGGATGACCGCGGCGCCCGCCTCGCGCGCCCGGCCCAGCAGGTCCGCGGCGGCCTCGAGGGCCGGCTCCCAGCCGGTCAGTTCCATGACGCCGCGGGTGTAGGTGTTCTGGTAGTCGATCAGGATCAGCGTCGCCTCGGCCAGCGACGCCGGAGTGCGATCGAGGCCGTTGAGCTCGCGCAGGGTGGTTGTCATCGAGATGCCTTCCGGTGAATCGGCGCCACCCCTTGGTGGCCGATTCCGACGGTATTAGCGCCGAATCATGTCGGCAATGTCATGTAACCTGCAGATTCAGACACCCCCCGAGCGGAGTTCCATGGCCCCGATCCACCGGCTCATCGCCGTCGTCCTTTTCGATCGCGTCGATCTGCTGGACGTGACCGGCCCACCGGAGGTGTTCTCCCTGGCTCGGCGCGAGACCGACGGGCCGACGGGCTATCGGGTCGTGCTGGCCGCGCAGTCCATGGATCCGGTGACCACCTCCGCGGGCGTGCGGGTGCTGCCGGATATCACCTTCGAGGAACTGTCCACCCGGCGGATAGACACCCTCATCGTGCCCGGCGCGGTCGAACCGGATGAGCGGGCCGGGGTACGCGCCGTCGCGGATCCGGCTGTGGTGCAATGGGTCCGGATTCTGGCAGCGCGCACCCGGCGAGTGACGTCGGTCTGCGTGGGCGCTCATATTCTCGCCGCCGCAGGACTTTTGGATGGCAAGCGCGCCACGACCCACTGGTCCACCGCCCGCCAGCTCGCCGCCGAGTATCCGGCGGTCACCGTGGATGCCGACCCGATCTTCATCCGCGACGAAAATGTCTGGACCGGAGCCGGTTTGAGCGCGTGCATCGACCTGTCCCTGGCCCTGCTCGCGGACGATCTCGGTGAGGCGGTCGCCCTGCGCGTGGCCCGCCAACTGGTGGTGTATCTCAAAAGACCCAGCGGGCAAAGCCAATTCAGCGTCCGCCTCGACACCGTCTCGCACACCCGCCGAGTCGAGGAGATCCGCCACCACGTCACCCGCAACCTCGCCGGCCCCCTCACCGTCGCCGACCTGGCCGCACACACCTGCGTCAGCGAACGCCAGCTGACCCGAATCTTCAAGCAGGAACTGGGCACAACCCCCGCGGCCTATCTTGAATCGGCCCGCGTCGAGGTGGCCCGGAACCGCCTGGAGACCACCGACGACACCCTGGAGCGCATCGCGACCGCCTGCGGCTTCAACACCACCGACACCCTGACCCGCGCCTTCCGCCGGCAGCTGGACACCACCCCGGCGGAGTACCGCAACCGCTTCCGGATCACGTAATCGACTCAGGCGCAGCCCTATCGAGGCATCGCACTACCGGAGGAGTCCGGTGGCTACAGGCCCAGGGCGCTCAGGAGGCCGCCGATCACCGGCAGGGAGTCCGCGCTTCCGGTGCCGGTGGTGCATCCGGCGCTGCCGGCGGCCTGGACCGTGACGGGGACCGGGCCGATGATGATTCCGCCGCCGGGCTGGGTGCCGCGCATCCAGAGATCGTGGGTGCCGGAGGTGGTCGGAGTCCAGGTGGCGGTGGCGTTCTGGCCGGTGCCGGACCGGTAGGGCTGCTGGGTTCGGAGTCCGGCCACCGGCGTTACCGACACTCGGCTACAACGTGACAAGCCCCAGCTGCCGCACCTGGGCGAAGACGTCCGCAACGCCCCATACCTCGGCGATCCGCCCGTCGACGAAGCGGAAGATGAAGATCTCATTGTAGGTGACGGTGCGGCCGGTCGGCGCGTGCCCCATGTACTCACCCAGGTTCGTCCCGGTGACCACCTGCCGGGCGACGAGCTTGTCGCCCGCATGGATCACGTCCTCGGGTGCCACGTGAATGTCCGGATAGGCGCGCAGCAGAATCTCCCACACCCGCAGGAATGCCGCCGGTCCCGACACATCCAGCGGCAGCGAGGTGTGCAGTATCGCGTCCGGCCGCACGATCTCGGCGATCGTCTTCGAAATCAACTCCAGCTCACCGGAATTGACCGCGTCGTGCAGGCGCTCGAATACCGCCGTGTTGAGTGCCTGCTGTTCCTGAGCATCGGACATGTCCGGCTCCTCCCGTCTTGATGCCAACGGCTACACCCTTAAGACGAACACCGAACCGGAAGTGTGACACCAACTCGAGAGCCCCCTCAGCCTGCTGCACGTCCTGAAGCAATACTGCTAACGCAGCGAGATCCGCGCAGGCCGCCGATGACCAGGCGAGTCCGCATTCAGATGCGAAGGAACGAGATGACCACCCAGCAGAAACCGTCGACATCCCCGGAAGCATGGCCCGCGGGCCTGGTCGGGGCTTGGTCCCTGCACAGCGTCCGCGAACTGGACGCGGACGGGGTCCTGCTGGGCGAACCTTACGGGCCGCGGCCTACCGGGCGGCTGCGCTACGGACCCGGAGGCGATATGGCCGTGGTGATCCCCGGCCACGCGGAGGCGCCCGCCGTGGCGTACATCGGCGATTTCGACGCCGGCCGGGACGGCCTGGTGCGGCACATCGTCCACGTCGGGCTCCCACCCTTCACCGAGGACCAGGTGCGCTGGGCACGCCTCGACGGCGACAACCTCACACTCGCCACCGACCGCGAGAGGCACCGCCGGATCGAATTGCACTGGGAGCGCGCCTAGAGCACCCAGAAGGCGTAGGAACTCTCATGAGGTCGGCTCACTCCAGGTACAGATCAAATGGTCTCATTCATCGAGGACGGGCCCTGTCCCACTCCCGGCCGCATTCCATGTCTTCGCCGTCGGTGACCATGTGAGACCAGCTGCACTGCCCAGCGGGCACGCAGGGAACCACGACGGCAGTGTCAACAAGCCCGATTCTGCTAACAGTAGCGTAGATAGCCTGCTGATAGTCTGGTAAAAGGTCGGCTAATGGTAGCGTACATGCGCATGGATGCCTACCGGAGACGGATAGTCGACACCGAGCTCGACGAGCTGCTTCCCGGCCTTGCCGCGATAGCGATCGAAGGCGCCAAAGGTGTGGGGAAAACGGCGACAGCGCAGCGCCGGGCACACGCTGTGTTCGCTCTCGACGACGAGCAGCAGCGCAGTCTGCTCGCCGCAGATCCCGGCCGACTCGATCGCGAGCACGGCACAGTGCTCATCGACGAATGGCAACGACATCCGGCAGTGTGGGATGAGGTGCGCCGCAGCGTGGACCGCGATCCGCGCGCCGGACGATTCCTCCTCACTGGAAGCGCGGTTCCCACTGAGGCCCCGATGCACTCCGGCGCCGGACGAATCGTGCAGGTGCGCATGCGCCCGATGAGTCTGGCCGAGCGAGGCATCTCTGAGCCGACAGTCAGTCTGCGCACCCTGTTCTCCGGTCGCAGGCATCCCTTGGAGGGAGAATCCCCGGTCGACCTTCCGCAGTATGTCGAAGAGATCGTCGGATCGGGATTCCCGGGTATTCGCCCATTGACCGGCCGTGCCCGTCGTGCCCAACTCGACGGCTATATCGCCCGCATCGTCGAAAGAGATTTTCCCGAACAGGGCCATCAGGTGCGACGACCCGCAACTTTACGCGCCTGGCTGACCGCCTATGCGGCGGCGACCGCGACCACAGCGTCCTACAACGCAATTCTGGACGCTGCGACATCGGGGGAGTCCGACAGGCCCGCGAAATCGACGACGATCACATATCGAGATGCCCTCACGCAGCTATGGCTTCTCGAGCCCATCCCCAGCTGGCTACCGGTGGACAACGCCTTCGCCCGATTGGCACAGGTTCCCAAGCACTACCTCGTCGATCCGGCGCTATCGGCGCGACTGCTGGACCTGACCTCCGATGCACTGCTGTCCGGAAGCGGTTCCGGCGTTCGCGCCTCCTACAGCACAAACCTGCTCGGACAGCTCTTCGAGGCCCTGGTCGCACTCGATCTGCAGGTCTACGCGCAGGACAACGAGGCCAGAGTGCACCACCTTCGCACTCGAAACGGCGATCACGAGGTCGACTTCATCATCAGCGGACCGGGCGGTCGAATTATCGCGATCGAGACGAAGCTCTCCGCCACTGTCGACGAACAAGACCTCACTCACCTGCGATGGTTGAAGTCCAAGGTGGGCGACCTGCTTGCCGATGCCCTCGTCGTCACCACCGGCCGCTACGCCTACCGCCGGCCCGACGGCATAGCGGTCGTCCCAGCGGCACTGCTCGGTCCATAAGTCACGTCCGCCGCGTATTCGCCGCGCACCACGTAGAAGCGGCAGCATCCATCACGATCGTCACTGTGCCCGTCCGTACAGAATTCGCTACATGTCCCTGCCACCTGTAGCCAGGTTTGCACGCCGAAGGCACAGCGAATCCAGTTGCGGGTACAGCAAAGCCCGGCACGGTACTTTTCACCGTGCCGGGCTACGCCGATCGGATGCTGCTTACCAGCTGGACTTGTGCACGCCCGGCAGCTCGCCGCGGTGCGCCATCTCACGCAGGCACACGCGGCACAGGCCGAACTTGCGGTACACCGCGTGCGGGCGACCGCACCGCTGGCAGCGGGTGTAGCCGCGCACCGCGAACTTCGGCTTGGCGGCGGCCTTGATCTTCAGAGCTTTCTTAGCCATATGCTCAGTTCTCCTTGAACGGGAAGCCGAGGTGCTTGAGCAGTGCGCGACCCTCTTCGTTGTTGGTCGCGGTGGTCACCACGGTGATGTCCATACCGCGCGGGCGGTCGATCTTGTCCACATCGATCTCGTGGAACATCGACTGCTCGCTCAGGCCGAACGTGTAGTTGCCATGGCCGTCGAACTGCTTGGGCGACAGACCCCGGAAGTCCCGGATACGCGGCAACGCGATGGACACCAGCCGGTCCAGGAACTCCCACATGCGATCGCCACGCAGGGTGACCTTCGCACCGATCGGCATGCCCTCACGCAGCTTGAACTGCGCGATCGACTTGGTGGCCTTGCGGATCTCCGGCTTCTGGCCGGTGATCAGGGTCAGGTCGGCGACCGCGCCGTTGATCAGCTTGGCATCACGGGCGGCGTCACCGACACCCATGTTCACCACGACCTTCACCACGCCCGGGATCTGCATCACGTTGGCGTAGTCGAACTCGTTGTTCAGCGCCGGCTTGATTTCCTCGCGGTAGCGCTGCTTGAGGCGCGGCTGCACCTTGTTATCGGTCGAAGTCATCTCAGATGTCCTTCCCGTTGCGACGGGAGATGCGCACCCGCTTGCCGCTCTCGTCGGTGCGGTAGCCCACGCGGGTCGGCTTGCCGTCGGAGTCGACAACCATCACGTTCGACACGTGGATGGGCGCTTCCTGGGTAACGATGCCGCCGGAGCTGGCGCCACGCTGGTTCGCGGAGTTCGCGACGTGCTTCTTGATCCGGTTCACGCCCTCGACCAGGACCTTCTCGGTCGCCGGGTAGGCCTGGATGACCTTGCCCTTGGCGCCCTTGTCCTTACCCGAGACGACGATCACGGTATCGCCCTTGTGCACCTTCATGTCAGAGCACCTCCGGGGCCAGCGAGACGATCTTCATGAACTTCTTCTCACGCAGCTCACGGCCGACGGGGCCGAAGATGCGGGTGCCACGCGGATCGTTGTCCGCCTTGATCAGCACCGCGGCGTTCTCGTCGAAGCGGATGTACGAACCATCCGGACGACGGCGCTCCTTGACGGTGCGCACGATGACAGCCTTGACGACCTCACCCTTTTTGACGTTGCCGCCGGGGATGGCGTCCTTCACGGTGGCGACGATGATGTCGCCGATACCGGCATAGCGACGCGACGAGCCACCGAGCACGCGGATGCAAAGGATTTCCTTCGCACCCGTGTTGTCGGCGACGCGCAGTCGCGACTCCTGCTGAATCACTTCAGCTCCTCCTAGACCTGGACGAAATGCACGCCGGATTGCCGACCCGACGGGCATGGTCAGTTGCCCTTCAAACGCGCGCCTGCCAGCGGAAATGCCGATCGGTGAGGATCAACCACTGTGGGTTCGCGGCCGAGGTGCGGGCACAGGTGTCCCGCAAGCAACCGGTCAAGTGTAGCCAAGGCCCAGGTCGCACCCAAATCGGGGTACCGGCGCGCAGCTTGGCCGCGGCTTCGCGGGGCCCAAATCCAGTAGCGTTCATTCGAGCACAGCGCCGATCATGTTCGCCAGACTCATGCACTGCATTCGGGGAGAGGAATTTCGTGAGTTCGCCGCGCCGCTCGATCCGTCCGGTCCGCCTGGACCGCCGCTCGTTCCTGTTCGCCCTGGCCGCCGCGCCGGTCGCCGCCACCCTGTCGGCCTGCAACGGCAGCGAGCCCACGCCGCCCACCGGGCCCGACCTGTCCGGGGTCGATCCGGGGGTCCGGCCGCAGGACGATCTGTTCCGGCACGTCAACGGGACATGGCTGCGGGAGTTTCAGCTGCCGCCGGACAAGAACAGCTACGGCACCTTCGCCGAGGTGTCGGACCGGATCCAGGGGCAGCTGAAGGACGCCATCGACCAAATCAAGGCGCCGCAGGACGGCACCGAGGCCCAGCAGATCCGCGATCTGTACGACGCGCGCATGGATGTCGCGACCCTGAACAGGCTGGGCACGACCCCGCTGTCCGGGCTGTTCGGCGAGATCGATGGCGCGGCAGCCAAACCCGATATCGCCAAGGTGATGGGCGGGCTGCCGGTGCGCGGGCTGATCGGCCTCGGCGTCACGATCGACCGCGAGAAGTCCGACGCCCACCTGCCCTCGGTCAGCCAGTCCGGCCTGGGCATGAACGAGAAGTACTACAGCAAACCCGAGTTCGCGCAATACCTTTCGGCATACGCCACGCTGCTGCAGAAGCTGGCCGCCGGCGCCGGATTCCCCGACCCGAACGGCTCGGCCCAGCGGGTGCTGGCCCTCGAGACCCGGATCGCCGCGGCCTTCTGGGACAACGTGAAGACCCGCGACTCCGACGCCACCTACAACCTGAAGTCCTGGGACGAGGTGAAGGCGCTGGCACCCGGATTCGATTGGGACCCTTGGCTCGCGGGCAACACGGACCGCCCGAGGAGCCTGTTCGACACCGTCGTCGTCGCCGAGCCGTCGTACCTCACCGCGGCCGGGCAGATCTGGGCGGACACCGACATCGCCACGTGGCGTGACTATTTGAAGCTGGCGCTGCTGCGCGAATACGCCAAGTACATGACCGACGCACTGTCCGACGCGAACTTCGACTATCAGAAGGCGACCACCGGCGTGCAGCAGCGGCCGGAGCTGTGGAAGTCCGCGGTCGGGGTGGTCAACCTCCATCTCGGCATGCAGCTCGGAAAGCTCTACGTGGCCAAGCACTTTCCGCCCGCGGCCAAGGACCTGGCGAAGCAGCTGGTGGACAACCTGCTCGCGGCCTACAGGCAGAACTTCCAGAACTCCAGCTGGATGTCGCCGCCCACGCGGGATGCCGCGATCGTCAAGCTGGGCAAGATCACGGTCAAGATCGGCTACCCGGACAAGTGGATCGATTATTCGACCCTGAAGATCACCCGCGGCAAGCTCGTCGAATCCTTGCTCGCCATCGCGGCTTTCGAATCCCGGCGCTCGATGAACAAGCTCGGCACCCCGGTCGACAAGACCGAATGGGACATGAGCCCGCAGACCGTGAACGCCTACTACGAGGTGACCGACAACTCGATCAACTTCCCGGCCGCGATCCTGCAGCCGCCGTTCTTCGACAAGGACGCCGCGGCCGCGGTCAACTACGGCGCGATCGGCGCCATCATCGGCCACGAGATCGGGCACGGCTTCGACGATCAGGGGTCGAAATACGACGGCGACGGCGATCGCCGCGACTGGTGGACCCCGCGGGACCGCGCGGCCTTCGATGCCAAGACCGAGCAGCTCATCGCGCAGTACAACGCGCTCGTGCCCACCGGCCTGCCGCCAACCGACCACGTCAACGGTGATCTCACGGTCGGTGAGAACCTCGCCGACCTGCGCGGGCTGATGATCTCCCTGTCCGCCTTCCGGATTCAGCAGAAGTCCGACACTCCCGCGTACACCGACATGTTCTGGGCCTGGGCCCGCAACTGGCGCGAGAAGCAGACCATTCAGGCCACCGAGCAGCAGATCGCCACGGATGTGCACTCCCCCGCCGAGTTCCGCTGCAATCAGGTGGTGCGGAACCTGCCGGAGTTCTACGCGACATTCGGGGTGAAGGAGGGCGACAAGCTGTTCCTGGCACCGGATCAGCGCGTCGCCCTCTGAGGGACCCTCACGCCCGCACGGGCATCGCCTCCAGATTCCACGCACCGTTCTCGCCGCCGAGTTCCAGTCGCTGCGTGTGGAATTGGTCGACCGTGCTGCGGTGGGCGACGCTGACCAGCATGGTCTCGGGCACCTCGCGGCGGATCAGCGTGTACAGGGAATGCTCCAGCCCCTCGTCCACCGCCGAGGTCGCCTCGTCCAGGAACACCAGCTCCGGGCGGACCAGCAGGATGCGCGCGAACGCCAGCCGCTGCTGCTCGCCCGGGGACAGGATCTTGGCCCAGTCGGCCTCCTCGTCCAGGCGACCGGTCAGGTGGCCCAGGTGGACCTGCTCCAGCACGGTGCGCAGGGTGTCGTCCGGAATCTCTCCCGGCGCAGCGGGATAGCTGACCGCCGCTCGCAGGTCGCCGAGCGGCAGATACGGAATCTGCGACAGGAACAGGGTTTTGTTGTCGCCCGGGCGTCGAATCGTCCCGGAACCGTACGGCCACATCTCGGCGAGCGTGCGCAGCAGCGTGGTCTTGCCGCTGCCGGAGGCGCCCTTGACCACCAGCGCGTCACCGGGAACCAGGCGCAGGTTCAGCCCGTCGATCAGCGATTCGCCGTCGGGCCGGCGCACCACGATCCCCTCCAGTTCGAGCGCGCCCTCGAGGTCGGCCTCCTGCACCTTGGGCAGCTCGCGGGACTGAATGTCGGCCTGCTGCATGCCGTCCAGACGGATGAGGGCCGCGCGATACTGGGTGAACGTGTCGTAGTTGTTGCGGAAGAACGACAGCGAATCGTGCACGTTCCCGAAGGCCGCGGCGGACTGCTGAATTCCGCCGAGGGTGATGGTGCCGACGAAGAATCGCGGCGCCTGCAGCAGCAGCGGGAAGACCACCGAGATCTGCGAGATCACCAGGTTCCAGCCCTGAAATCCGGTCTCCCGGTAAACAACCGGCCAGAACGAGGCGATCACGTCGGCGAAGCGCTTCACCAGTCCGCGGTGTTCGACGTTCTCGCCGCGATAGAAGGCGATGCTCTCGGCGCTGTCGCGCACGCGCACCAGCGCGTAACGGAAGGTCGCCGTCGCGGCCTGATAGCGGAAGTAGGAGCGGATCAGCGGGCGGCCGATCCGGAACGACACGATCGAGGCCAGCAGCACGAAGACGATCACGATGAAGACCATCGCGCGCGGAATGTTGGTGCCCAGGATCGCCATCGGCCCCGAGAGGTCCCACAGGATTCCGGTGAAGACGACCACCGACACGACCGCGTTGACCGCGCCGATGATCAGCGAGTGGGCCTGCTGGACGACGGTCGTGATGTCCTCCTCCACACGCTGATCCGGGTTGTCGATCGTGTCGTCGATGAACCGGCTGCGGTAGTGCGATCGGCCCTCGAGCCAGTCGGAGGTCACCCGCTGGGTCAGCCACACTCGCCATTGGATCTCGAATGCCTGGCCCAGGTAATACTCGATCATCGTGCGGATGACGTGGATCGTGGCCAGGACCGCGAAGACGACGACCGAATACCAGAAGATGTGTTCCGCGCCGCGCAGTACCGCGGACTTCCCGGAGCTCAGCCCCTCCGCCGCGTACTGCAGCGCGGTGTACATGTCGTTGGATTGATAGGTGAACAGCACCGTCATCCGCACCCCCCAGATGGTGAGGAACAGCAGCACCGCGACGTATGCCAGCGACCGCCAGGCTCCGGGTCCGGCGAAGTAGTCCCGGTTCAGGCGCCAGAACTGACGCCCCCAGGCGGTCAGCAGTCGCACCAGCACGCCGATGACGGCGAACACCACCACGGTGATGGAAAACGCTATGAGGAGCCAAACGGCCGAAGCCTGTAGTTCGTGTCCCCAGTCCCTCGAGGTTGTCAACCCGCTCCCATCACCGGGCAACCACGCTGGTTGCCGTCACTTCATGTTGTCCTGTTTCTAATGGGTCATTCTGAGAGATCATTCGCAAACGCCGAAAATTGCCCGGATTCCGCCGCCCGACCGCCCCGTCACGTGGGCAGGCACCCCGCGAACTCACATGATTTTCCCAGCCAACCCACAGGGGGCGGTCAGGCGTAGTGTGGCTGCCCATGGGCATGGATCCCGTGGCGCGCGGCCTTGCGGTGGTGGAGTTGCTTCAGCAGGAACGGTTCGAGGAGGTGTGCGAGCTGTTCGCACCCGAGTTGGCCGCCCATGTCTCCACGGAGGTGCTGGGGCCGCCGTGGAAGGCGATGCTCCAGTCACAAGGCCCGATCGCCGAAGTCGGTGCCCCCGTTGCGGATCCCGCCGACGCGGCGACCACCGTACGCCTGCCCGTCCGGTGCGAGCGCGGAGGATTCGCGGTGATCGTCGCGGTCGACGGCCGGGACAGGCTGCTGGGCCTGCGGCTGGGGCCGATCGAGGCGGCGGCGCCGCTGGAGCCCTGGGCCACACCGGATTACGTGCACACCGAGGGCTTCACCGAGAGCGAGGTGACCGTCGGCGACGGCCCGCTCGCCGTGCCCGGCACCCTCGCGCTACCCACGAGCCCCGGCCCGCTGCCCGCGGTGGTGCTGCTGGCCGGATCCGGCCCCGCGGACCGCGACGGCACGATCGGGCGCAACAAGGTACTCAAGGACCTGGCCTGGGGCCTGGCCAGCCGTGGCATCGCCACCCTGCGCTTCGACAAGGTCACCTACACCCACCGCGATGCGCACCCCGACGACCCGACCCTGGCCTACGAATACGTCAACGACGCCGTCGCCGCGGTGGCCCTGCTCCGCGCGCACCCGTCGATCGACTCCGGCCGCATCCTGGTGCTCGGCCACAGCGAGGGCGGCATGGTCGCACCGCGGATCGCCGCCGCCGACCCCTCCGTCGCCGGACTCGTCATTCTCGCCGGTTCGACACAACCGTTGCACCACACCATGATTCGGCAGATCCGCTATCTGGCCTCGCTACGCCCCGACGCGGACGTCGACGCCGACCCGAGCGTCCGGGAGATCACCCGCCAGGCCGCGGTCATCGACGGCCCCGACTTCTCCGCCGCCACCCCCGCCGACGACCTCCCCTTCGGCGTCCCCGCCTCCTACTGGATCGATCTGCTCGCCTACGACCCGGCGGCCACCGCGGCGGCGTTGACCATCCCCATGTTCATCGCCCAGGGCGGCCGCGACTACCAGGTCACCGTCGCCGACGACCTGCCCGCCTGGCGCGCGGCGCTGTCCGATCGAGACGATGTCACCATCCGCGTCTACGAGCCGGACAACCACCTGTTCTTCCCCGGGTCGGGCCCGTCGACGCCCGCGGAATACGAACCGGCGCAACATGTCGACCCCGAGTTGGTCGCGGATATCGCCGAGTGGATCGCCTCCCGATAATCAGGACGCGTCGCTCGGAAAATGGTTCGAGCGCTCAGTGCGTGATCAGCGTCCAATCGTCGGGTAGGTTCGACGCGCTCACCTGCCCACCCTCGACGGCCAGATCCAGCACCGTTCCACCCAACCGCAGATCGGTCAGCTCCACCCGCCCCCACCGCTCGGGCAGATGCGGTAGCAACGTAAGCGTGCGCCTCGGCGCGTCGGGTTCCAAACCGAGGAACGAGCGAACCAGGAGCAGCGGGGCCGCGCTCGCCCACGCCTGCGGGGAGCAGGAGGTCGGATACGGCACCGGCGCCGGGAACCTGGAACGCGGGAAACCACAGAACAATTCGGGCAGCCGGCCGCCGAAGGCCGACGCCGCGTCCAGTAAGCCGTCGGATAGCCGGGTGGCCAGTTCGACCGCGCCGGGTATGTGCCGGTAGCGCATCAGCCCGGCGACGGTGATCGCGGTGTCGTGCGGCCACACCGAACCGTTGTGGTAGCTCATCGGATTGAACGCGCCCATGTCGGAAGCCAGTGTGCGCACGCCGAATCCGCAGTCCATCCGCGGCGAGGACAGATGCTTCACGATCTGCTCGGCGTGTTCGTCGGTGGCGATGCCCGACCACAGGCAGTGCCCCACATTGCTGGTGAGCGCATCGACGCGTCGCTTGTGACGATCCAAAGCGACCGCGTACCAACCCCTCTCGGGAATCCAGTACGCCTCGGCGAACTTGGCACGCAACACGGCAGCCTGATCGCGCAGAGCCTCGCCATCTTCCGGGTCGCCGAACTCGTCGGCCAATTCGGCCCGGGCCATCAGCGCCGCGTACACGTACCCCTGAACCTCGCACAGCGCGATCGGCGCCTCCGCCACATGCCCCGCGATATCGTTGATTCCGTCGAAACTGTCCTTCCAGCCCTGGTTGATCAGGCCACGGTCGGTCGCGCGCTGGTATTCGACGAAGCCGTCACCGTCGCGATCGCCGAAGCGCCGGATCCAATCCAGGGCCGCGTCGGCCGCGGGCAGCAGCGTCTGCACCGCCTCGGGATTCGCGCCCCAGCGCCGCACCTGCGCCAGCAACATCACGAAAAGCGGTGTGGCATCGACGGTTCCGTAGTAGATCTCCCCGCCCAGCGCCAGACCGCCCGAGGGGCCGCGCCGGATCTCGTGCATGATCCGGCCCGGCTCCTCCTCGGTGAGCGGATCCACCCGCTGGCCCTGCATCTCGGCCAGCTGCTGCATGGTGCCCAGCGCCAGGCCGACATCCAGGGGCAGCGCCATCCACGCGGTGAGCAGGCTGTCACGTCCGAACAGCGTCATGAACCAGGGCGCACCCGCCGCGACGAAGGTGCGGCCCTCGCGCATCTCGTCGTGAATCCGCAGCGCGCCCAGATCGCTTTCGGTGCGCTGCAATACGGCGGTGAGCAGCGGATCGCCGGCGGTGAGTTTCGTTGCGGTGTCGCGCCACGCCTCGATCTTGCGGCCGGGTTCGCTGGCCCCGTAGTGCTCGCCCGGTCGCACCGGCAGCCGCACCCGCTGATTGGCCATCGTCGGCTGCGCCTGGATCTCGGTCTGCCAGCGGCCGCCGGGCGGCACCACGATCCGCCACGTCAGCGAGCCCGGCAGAATCTGCGGCGGCTCCGAGGACGTGATCGCCAGTCCGCGGGCCCGGTCGGACCGGTCGGTGAACAGCAGCTCGCTGTCGGTCACCAGCACCTCGGCCCGCCCGTGCCCGCCGCGGCCCTCCTTGACCGCGAACAGATCCACGAAATCCCCGTCGGCATGCAGCTCGAGGACGACCGCGGTGGGTTCGTGGCCGAGATTCTCGAGCGTGACCGTCTCGCTCAGGCCCTCCGCGACGAGGCGCTCGCGCACCACCAGCAGGGTGCTGTCGGCCACGCCCGCCCGCGGCGGCCGCCGCAGGATGAATCGCGCGGTGAAGGCCTCCGGGCTCAGCACCGACAGCGAATCGGGCCGGTGCCCGTCCACTCGCAGCTCCCATCGCGACACCACGCGCGCGTCGCGATAGAACAGTCCGTGCGAGGTACCCGGCTCGATATCGCCGACGCGGTCCGATAGGCAGAACGTACTGCCCTCGACCAGCGTGATAGCGCCCCCGGCGCCGCCCAGGGTGGCGGGTTCGCCGGCATTCAGCGGGCTGAGATTCATACGATCACCTCCGGCACCGCGTCATGGCGCAACGCCATCGCGGGCGTGCCGCACACCATCGCCTCGATCATCACCATCGACGAACAGCTCCTCCCACCGCACCGGGAACAGCGGACATTGTGCCTGGGACAACAGCTTCTTCTCGGCATCGCCTCTCGGCGGGTTCGGAGCTCGGTGAACCTGCCCAGGCACAGAAGCGTAGCCGCTCCTGTGCGGCCGCCGGGGCCAATCGTCCACGCACAGCGCGTTGCGCATCCGCCCGGCCCAGTTCGGTCCGGGGCAGGATCACATCCGCTCGAGAAGGGTGAATTAGTCTCGTTATTGATGAGACGCAGGCAGAACCCACCGCTCCCCAAGCGGCACGGACTCGATCCGGCGCGGCTGCGGCTGCCGGACGACGACTCCTGGGCGACCATCCGCGATCATCTCGTGGAGCGGCTACCCCGGGTCGCCCCGAGCCGCATCGATGAGCTGCTCGCCGCGGGCGCGATCGTCGACCTGGAGGGTCCGATCGCACCCGATGCGCCGTACAACCCGGGCGGGGCGGTGTGGTTTCACCGCGACCTGCCGGACGAGACCGAGGTGCCGTTCGAGATCTCGATCGTGCACCGCGACGAGGATCTGCTGGTCGTCGACAAACCGCATTTCCTCTCCACGATCCCGCGCGGGCAGCACATTCTGCAGACGGCACTGGTGCGACTGCGGCGCGAACTGGAACTGCCGGATCTGATTCCGGCCCATCGCCTGGATCGTGCCACCGCGGGCCTGGTGCTGTTCGTGATCACCCCCGCCCGCCGCGGCGCGTATCAGAAACTGTTCGGGGACCGGCGTGTCCGCAAAGAGTACGAGGCGATCGCCCGATACGACCCGGATCTCGCGCTGCCACGGACCGTGCACAGCCGAATCATCAAGAAGCGCACCATTATCCGGGCCTTCGAGGAGGACGGCGAGCCGAACGCCGAGACCCTCGTGGAGCTGCTCGAGCACCGCGACGGCCTGGGCCGCTACCGGCTCTCGCCACACACCGGCCGTACGCATCAGCTGCGCATCCACATGAACGGCCTCGGCATCCCGATTCTCGGCGACGACTTCTTTCCCGAACTCACCGACAAGCCGGTCGGCGATTTCACCCGGCCGCTGCAATTACTCGCCGCCACACTGGAATTCACCGATCCCATTTCCGGCGAACCACGCCGGTTCGAGACGACCCGCACACTGCAGGCATGGACCGATCCGCAGGGATGGGCGGCGTAGGCAGCGACTCCTCGAAGCCTTGCGCCCGGCGCTCGCCGCATCGACGCTCGAATGACGCCGCATACGTAGACATATACATACAACACGGGAGTCGTCTCGAATCGAGACCCAGAATCACGGCGCACTCTCAGCAAATGTACGTAGACTGGCTGCGATGTCTCGAAACGATAACGACGGCGTGTCCGCCGAGGGCGGATCCGCCCTCCCCGCATCCCCCACCGGCCCGGCCCGGCGGATTCACGCGTATATCGACGTAGCCGTCGTGGTCCTGACGCTGGCGTGCACCAACCTGATCGCCCACTTCACCTCGGCGTGGGCGAACATCCTGACGGTGCCCGCGGCGGCGATCGTGCTGGCGCTGCTGATGCGCCGGCGCGGGCTGGGCTGGTCCGAGCTCGGCCTCTCGCCGCGGCACTGGCGGCGCGGCACCCTCTACGCGGTCGGCGCCGTGGGCATCGTGCTCGGCGCGGTGACGATCGGCGCCCTGCTCCCGCTCACGCGTCCGTTCTTCCTGGCCGATCGCTACGCGACCATCTCCGGCGCGATGATCGCCTCGATGATCGTCATTCCGCTGCAGACCGTCATCCCCGAGGAATTGGCGTTCCGCGGCGTGCTGCACGGCACGCTCGATCGCGCCTACGGCGTGCGCGGCGTATTCGCGGCGGGCTCACTGCTTTTCGGGCTCTGGCATATCGCGTCGTCGCTCGGCCTCACCAGCGGCAATCGCGGGCTGAGCGGAATCCTGGGTAGCGGTCCGGCCGCGCAGATCGCCGGTATCGCGCTGGCGGTGCTCGCGACGGCCGCGGCGGGTGCGGTATTCACCTGGCTGCGGCGGCGCAGCGGCAGCCTGCTGGCGCCGATCGCGCTGCACTGGTCGCTCAACGGCGCCGGGGCCCTGGCCGCCGCGCTGGTGTGGCACACCGCACTCCACTGATTTCTCGAAAGTTGCCGGTGGACGGGCATTTTCGAACTATTTCCGAACTGATGTTCGGACAAATCATTGACCTGGGATAGGTCGCGGATTATTCTCACTCAGCGCATCACACATACGTTCGAGTAATCCGGCCCGGCATGAGCCCGGGCCGCATCCGCTCCCGGGAAGGCGCGCCATGCTCGACAATCGGTCGACCGGCAATTCCGAATCCGAGGTCGCCGCCCTGGCGGATCGAGTCGCCACCGCGCGCGGCAAGCTACCGCTGCAGTCGGATCCGGCGCTGTTCGCGGAGCTGTCGGAGGCGGAGATCGCGGCCGAACGCGAGCTCGCGGAGTGGATGCGGACCCAGCGTCGCAAGCAGCGGCGGCGCGCGGTCACCGCCGAGCTGGCCGCCGAGAAGCGGGACCGCCGCGTCGCGCTGGCCCTGCGCCGCGACGACGAGGACGATGCGCGCTGGCATCGCCGCGCGCTGGCATCACGGCGGCGGGTCGCCAATCCCGATGCGCGCCTTGCCCAGCTGTACCGGCGCGCGGAATGGTCCTCGCGCGCGTTGATCGGCGTCGTCGTGCTGGGCATGCTGTGGGCCGGCGTGAACGTGCAGCACAACCTGGTGCCCAGCGGCGATATGGCCGATCCGCTGTACTGGCTCAGCTACGGTTTCGAGGCGATGATCTCGATCCCGATCATCACCATCATGGTCGTCGCCACCACCGCCGCCCGCTGGGGCCGCGAAATCGCCCGCGGCAAGGTGGTTTTCCTCGAGGTCGCGCTGCTGGGCGTCACCATCGCCCTCAACGCGGGCCCGCACCTGGCCGCCGGGGCCCTGGCCCGCGCCGCCGAGGCCGCCGTGGCCCCGGTCATGGTCGGCGTGGTGATCTGGCTGCACGCCTGGGTCTCCGCGCGCTACGCCCAGCTCATCGAGGCCATCCCCGCCGAGGCGGAGACCACCCCCGACGACCCGTCCCGCCAATACCCGGCCACCACGGTCGAATTCGGCGAGCTGTGCCCGACGTTCGCCGAATTCGCCCCCGGCACC
The DNA here is from genome assembly GCF_018860155.1 of Nocardia albiluteola. Classification (GTDB taxonomy): domain Bacteria; phylum Actinomycetota; class Actinomycetes; order Mycobacteriales; family Mycobacteriaceae; genus Nocardia; species Nocardia albiluteola. The sequence continues at coordinate 50,758 of NZ_JAHKNI010000021.1, read as the reverse complement.
GCTGAATCCGCCGCCTTGCCGATAGGCCATACGTTTCGCCCCGACTCCGGACAATTCGGAATGACCGCCGGGCAGTTCGTTCCCCCCGCCGCACCTGCCCCGCAGGCCGCTGCGGCCGTCGGCGATTCCGTCACCGCCGGTGCGCAATCCGGCGCGACGGACATGTCGATCGAGCATGCGGCAAGCATCGGGCAACCGCAGGAGCTCCGGCGCCCAGCTGCCGCAGCGAATCCCGCCGCCACCGACAACAACACCGCCTCCGTACATCATGAGCCCGCTCCCACGACACTGAACGAACCCGCACCCCAGGCCGCGGGCGCAGCCGTCGACGAGCCACCCCACATCGAATCCCCGGACAGCGCCAACGGCATTCACACCGACGACATTCAGTGGTCGAACCACACCGCGGCACAGCACCCGTACGAGCACCGCCAGATCACAACGGTCGAGCCCACCACCTCGCCCCGCCCCGCGGAGCCCACCCCGGCTCGCCCCGTCGAGCCCACCCCCGCCGGCCCCGCCGAGCGCGGCACCCAACTCTCCCTCGACGAGCAGCCAACCCCCGAACCCGCTGCCCCCCGCCGTCCGCACATCGTGCCGACCCCGAACCCCGTTGTCCCCCGCCCGATCTCCCACGACTTCACCGCCCCCCGGGACGACCACGACACCCCCGAACCCTGGGACGACACCGACGAGGCGCCCGCCGAATTCGACGACGGCGCCGAAGTCTGGACGGTGGCCCGCGAACTCTCCGAACGCCGCCTCTCCAAACTCCCCGTCGAACAGCTCGCCGAGGTCCTGACTCTCGCCGAGGAATCCTGGACCCCCGCCGCGATCGGCGCCTCCATCGGCCTGCCCGGCTCCCGGATCCTCGGCATCCTCGAGGCCGCCCGCCGCCTCCGCGGCCCCTACGCCATTAGCGGGTAGGCGTACCTCCGCATTCGCTCCGGCCATGCGCGGGCTGAGGACGGCTTCGCCGCCGGCGCCCATTAGGTGACGGGGTATGCGACAGCACGCATCCGATGAGAAAATCACCGGGTGATCCCGAAAACCGCCGCGGCCCAGCTCACCCGGCCCGCCTGCTTGACCGAGTCCGTCGTCCTGATAACACTGACGTCGTGAAGCATGCCTGGAGGATCGGCGTCTGCGCCGCAGTAGTCTCGTGCGCGTCGCTGGTCGGCCTGGTTGCCCAGCACGAGCATGCGAGTGCCACCGGACCGGACGCCGCATCGGCCCCCGGCCCCACGAGTGCCCCCAACACGGTGACGGCCGAGCGCCCGATCCTGGCGGTCGTCGGCGCATCGATCAGCGACGGCGTCGGCGCGACAAAGCCCGACGACGCCTGGCCGCAGGTGCTGGCTCAGCAGCTCGGCTGGCAATCGGTGGTCAGCGCGGATCCCGGCGCCGGCTACATCGCCCTCGGCAAGCACCGGCTGGGCCCGATGCTGAAGCTGCTGGCCAAGCTGCAGCTCCACGAGCACCACCCGACGATGGTGATCGTGCAGTCCGGCTACAACGACATCGGCATGCCCCCGGCCGAATTGGCCGCGAGCGTGCACAAGGTCATCGGCGAGATCCAGACCCAGGCCCCGGACGCGGCGCTCGGCGTGATGACGGTCTTCCCGAAGGGCCAGCCCTCCTCGGCGGCGTGGGCCACCGACGAAACGATCGTCGCGGCGGCCCGTGCCACCGATCCCCACGTGTATGTCTTCGATCCCCTGACCTCACATTGGGTATTCCCCACAGTGTCGGACCGTCTGCACCCCACATCGGCGGGTCACCGCTGGATCGCGGACAAGCTGGCCGATGATTTCCGTCATGACGGCCTAACCCGCGGGTTGACGCACTAAGATCCGGCGTCGACGCCCGTTGACGGGCTGCTGTCAAGCGGCACAGTCGATTCGGAGGAACCGATCATATGGCTCACATATGGCTCACAGGCTCGGTGGGAACGATGGCTCGATGACAGCCGACCGAGGGAAGCAGATGACGCAGAGCAAGGATCGGGTAACCGAGACGTCCGTGGCCGCGCTGATCGCCGACCATGCGGATCAGCGTTCCACGAGCACGTTCCTCGAGGATGCCCGCAGTGACGGCGAAGTCACCTACGGAGCACTGGCGACGCTGTCCGCGCGCTGGACCGCCTACCTGGACGCCCAGACGCCGCCCGACGCGGCCGTCGTGCTGGACATCGCCGATCCGCTCACCTTCGCGATCATCTATCTCTCGGTCATCGCCGCCGGCCGCTGCGCGGTCCCGGTGGACCCGCACGCCCCGATGGCCGAACGCCGCCGCACGCTCGAGCCGATCTCCCCGTCCGCCGTCATCGGCGACCGTCCGGACCTCGCCCGCGCCCTGGGCATCCTCGCGCTGCCGACGAGCCCCGAGCCGCACACCACGCCCGGCACGCCTCATGCGGCACACCGCGCTCCAGGCGGCTCGGTACTGCTGGCGACCTCGGGTTCCACCGGAGCGCCCAAGGCGATGCGGCTGACCGAAGACCAGCTGCTGCACGTCGCGACGGCCATCGCCGACCACAACAAGCTCGGCGTCCAGGACCGCGGCTACAACTGCCTGCCGCTGTTCCACATCAACGCCGAGGTTGTCGCGCTGCTGGCCACCCTGCGCGCGGGCGCCTGCCTGGTCCTCGACCAGCGATTCCACGCGACCGGATTCTGGCCGCTGCTCACCGCGAAGCGAATCACCTGGCTCAACGCCGTGCCCGCCATCCTGGGCGTGCTGACCGCCGACGGCGCGGCCGCACCCGTCGTGCCACCGGAACTGCGCTTCATCCGCTCGGCCTCCGCGCCGCTGCCCGTCCCGGTGCGCGAGCGCATCTCCGCCGCGACCGGAGTGCCGATCGTGGAGAGCTACGGCATGACCGAGGCGGCCAGCCAGATCACCGCCACCGGCCTAGCGGAGCCCGCACCTGCGGGTTCGTGCGGTCGCCCGGTCGGAATCGAACTACAAGTCCGGGATGCCCAGAACCGCGTAGTGAGAAGCGATACCGTGGGCAGGGTGCATATTCGAGGCGCGGGGGTCATCACGGGGTACATGGGCGGCCGCGCCGCCGAGCGCTTCGACGCGCAGGGCTGGCTCGATACCGGCGATATGGGCCGGATCGACGAGGCGGGTTTCGTCTACCTGGCCGGCCGTAGTGACGACGTGATCAACCGCGGCGGCGAGCTGCTGTATCCGCGGGAGATCGAGGAGGTGCTGCAGGCCGAGCCCGGCGTGCGGGACGTGGTCGTCGTCGGCCGGGTGGATCCGATTCTCGGCAGCGTTCCGGTCGCCCACGTCATCCCGGCCCGCTGGGACGACCACACCGAGCTGCTGGACCAGCTGCGCACGCGATGTGAAATGGAGCTGTCCCGAATCAAGCAGCCCGCCGAGATCGTGCTCGTCGAGGACTTCCCGCGCGCGCCGACCGGAAAGGTGCAGCGGCACCGCATGCGCAGCCGTTTGCAAGTTGCGGTCGTCTAATGAGCGTCACCGTCGAAAGCCCCACCAGAGTCACGGACGAAGGCACCCGCACCACTCGCACCGGTACCGCCGCCCGGCCCAAGCGGGCACATCTGCACCAGATCGATCTGTTCCGGATCCTCACCTTCGCCTGCGTCATCGGCGCCCACGTGGTCGGCAACTCGCTCGATCCGGGGAACGTCCCGGCCAACGGTGTGGCGGTGATCCTGCACTTCACGCGGCAGGCGTTCTTCGCGCTCACCGGATTCGTGCTGATCTATCAGTACGGGCAGCGGCCGCTGGACACGCGCGCATTCTGGCGCAAACGCTTCCCCCTCGTGGGCATTCCGTATCTGGCCTGGTCGGTGCTTTATTGGGTGTATTCGATCGTCGCCGGGCTGCATCCGGGCGAGAGCATGAAATCGGCCCTGTGGCGGCTGGTGTTCGAGACCGCCACCGGCGGCGCCTGGTATCAGCTGTACTTCCTGCTGGTGACGATGCAGGTGTATCTGCTGTTCCCGCTGATTCTGAAACTGCTGCGGGCCACGCGGGGGCATCATCGCTGGGTGCTGGCGGTGAGCGCGACCCTGCAGGTGGGCGCCCTGTATCTGATGGTCCATCCGCCAGTGGAGACCGGGCGGCCCGCGGGGATCTGGAATCACCTGTTCGCCACGGTGCTCCCGTACCAGTTCTACGTCGTGCTCGGCACGGTGGCCGCGTGGCACATCGAGTCGGTGACGGCGGCGATCCGCCGGTTCGGGCCGCTGCTGCTCGGCGGCGGGCTGCTCGCGACGGTGGTGTCCGAGCTGATCTATTTCCGGCAGCTCCGTGAGCTCGCACCCTGGCAGGCCAGCAACGTCTTCATGCTGCACCTGCTGGTCTGCTACACGCTGATCATCGCCGCCCAGTACACGCTCAGTAGCTGGTGGGCCGCTCATCGGCGCGAAGACCACGCCACCGCGCGCATCGTGAAGTGGGGTTCGGACCGCTCGTTCGGTGTGTTCCTGGTGCACCCGCTCGCCCTGCAGATACTCGCACCGGTAATTCCCGACCTGCAGAGCGCCTTCGGCCTGCTGTGGGGCACGGTCGTGCTGTACATCTGCGTGCTGACGATGGCCATCGCGGCCACCGAGGTGCTGCGGCGCATCCCGGGCAGCCTCTGGCTGACCGGGCGGCCCATGCTGCACACCGATCCGTTCGTCCTCGTCCGGAAGTTCCGACGGGAGCGCGCACACCAGTCATAAACAGATAGACGGCCGTGGAGGAGATGCCATGTACACCACTGCGTTGAGACTGCCCGATCGTGATGCCAAACCGCGTCGGCGTGGCATGACCATGGTGATCGATCCCGGGCTACCCAACGCGTACTTCACCGACGTCGTCGACAGCTACGGCGATCTGATCGATGTCGTCAAATTCGGCTGGGGCACCTGCCTGGCCACCCCGAAACTGCCCGAGAAGATCGCGGCGCTGCGCCGCAACGGAATCGACTTCTACTTCGGCGGAACACTTTTCGAGAAGTTCCTGCTCAACGACAGGATCGAGGAGTGGAGCCGGTTCTGTCACGAGGCCGGGGCGCAGACCGTGGAGATCTCCAACGGCGCCATCGCGTTGTCGAACGCCGACAAGGCCCACTACATCCGCCGGTTCGCCGGCGAGTTCACGGTGATCTCCGAGGTCGGATTCAAGGATCCGGCGCGCTCGGAGCGGCTGCCGCCGAATCGGTGGATCGAATTCATCCAGCAGGATCTGGAGGCGGGCGCCCAGCTCGTCATCGCCGAGGCGCGCGAGAGCGGCCGCAGCGGAATCTGCAGGCCCAACGGCGAATTGCGGTACGGCCTGATCGAGGAGATCGCCGATTCCGGAATCGACATGACCCGGGTCATGTTCGAGGCGCCCACCAAGGAACTGCAGGTGCACCTGCTGCAGCGCATCGGACCGCACGCCAACCTCGGCAATGTCCACTCGAATGAGGTGATCGGGCTCGAGACGCTGCGGCTGGGCTTGCGCGCGGACACCCTCACCGATTTCGCCGGTACCGACCTCCCCGCCGTCGACCAGGAGCTGCCCACCCATGCGTGACCAGCGCGACGCCTTCCATCTCGCCATCCCGGTCCGGAATCTCGACGAGGCGCAGGAGTTCTACGTCAGCGGCCTCGGCGTGAAACTGGCCCGCCGCTACGACGATCGGATCACGCTGGATTTCTTCGGCGATCAGGTGGTGTGCCATCTGTCGGACAAGATCGACGCGGACCCGCAGCTGTATCCGCGTCACTTCGGCGTCACCTTCCGCGAGCGAGGCGACTTCGACCGGCTGCTGCGCCTCGCGCAGCTGCGCAAGCTTCCGTTCTTCGCCGAGGTCTCGACCCGGTTCGAGGGCCGCGCGGAGGAGCACCTCACGATGGTCCTCCGGGACCCGTCGAACAATCTGCTCGAGTTCAAGCACTACCTCGACCCGCGGATGATGTACTGAGCCTCAGAGATACGGCCTGGTGAGCATCTCGATCCCGTGCCCGGCGGGGTCGAAGAAGTAGACCCCGCGCCCGCCGTGCTCGGTGTTCGTGGTGCCCGGCCGCTTGAAGAACGGGTCGGCCGCGTGCTCGATGCCCTGGTCACACAGCCGGGCGTAGGCGCGGTCGAACAGCTCGTCGTCGACGAGGAAGGCGTAGTGCTGCATCTGGATCTCGACCGGTGGTTCGGCGAACTGCAGCAGGACCCCGTCCTCGCAGAGCAGGTTGGTGAAAACTCCCCACGAGGGCGCCTCGGCGAACTCGAAGATGTCGCGGTAGAAGGCCGCGGATTCGGTGCGATCCTTCGACGCGATGATGGTGTGATTGAAACGTGCGGACATGAATTCTCCTGTCATGGTTGATCTTTCGAGCGTGTGATCATCACGACGGAGGTCGGGCGCGCGCGGGGGCGCTGGGTTCGGTGTGAATCGGGCACGGGCCGGTGTCGGCCCGAACGGCGCTCAGCGGAGCACCGGGTCACCGATCCGTGTGTGGCATGAAGCCGTCCCGGTAGTCATCGTCGCTCAGCGTAGCCCAGCGGGCCGCGCCCGCGCCACCACGGAGATTCCCGCCCGCTCGCCGCTACCGGCGCCGGCCCGCGAGTGTCCGCCGGGCGGACTTGGATTTACGTACCGGAGTGTCATCGTGTGCCGCGGCCTGCACCGGCTCGCCGGGCTCCGCGACAATCGTCTGCGTACGGACCGATGCCACCCTGCGGGCGTCGCTGCCGGAGGACTGCTCGATCGACTCGGCGGCGTCCGGCTTCGGCTCCGGGTCGACCGCCTCCGACACGGTCGACTTCGATTCGAGCCCAACCGATTCCGTATCCGATGACTCGACCGACTCGGCCGCCACAGACTCCGTGCCGGACGACTCCGCCGCTGAGAGCTCCACCGGCTCGGCGGCGGACCGCGCCGACTTCGCACTGACCGCAACCGATTCCGCCGCGGCCGACTTCGATTCGGACTCCTGCAATTTCACGTCTGCCGACGCAGCGGATTCCGATTCCGCGCTCACCGCCGTTCCGGACTCGTCCCGAACGGACTGCGACGCAACATCTCCGGCGAGTTCTTCGGCGGCGGCAATACGCAGTCGCTCGATAACCTCGTTGAAAATATAGAAATTCGGGATGGATTCGACCGGGGCCAGCGAGATCCAGCGGCCGTCGAATTTGATTCGGACAAGTCCGCCCTGGGAATCGATCTTCTGCACCTGCTCCCACGGATAACTGGATCCCGCGAAGGCCAGTTCGCGCAGATCGACCGCGACCTCGCCGAAGTGCACGGTCAGCTCGGCGTCGATCGCGGCGACCGCACTCGGCAGTTGCGTTGCGGTGACCGCGGATTGGATCAGCGGACCCCATTCGCCGGCGGAGGCGAATTGGTGCTCGTCGAAGGCCTCGCGCATCCCGCCGGGGCCGGTCAGCACGAACGAGTATTCGGTGGCCGGGGCCGCGCTGGTGTGGAAGGGGATGACCTCCTGGCGCACCTCGAGGGTTTCCCAGCGGAAGGCGCGGATTTCCTGGCCGGAGCGAAATACCGTGAGACCGTAGTCGAACAGGTCGAGCCGCGCGCCGCGGCTGTGGCCGGTGAGCCTCCCCCGCAATCCCGCGGCCAGCAGGGTAACCACCGCGAACACGGCGACCGTCGCGCTGCCACCCCACCAGCCGGCCGTAGCGCAGATACCTGCCACGATCGCCAAGCCGCCCGCGATCATCCCGCAGGCGCGCACGAACGTATCGCCCCTCATAGATGCGGTCAGAAACGTCTGGCGGTGTTCGCCCAGTTTCTGATACTCGGCCATCAGATGAATCAGCTGCGTCAGGGGCACCGTTCGCCGGTCTCCGGTTCCCCCGTTGCCTCGCTGGAGCATGCTCGGGGTGTTCAATTCTTCCCTCCATGGGCGGGTTCTCCGCGCGAAGCGTATTCGACTGGACCGAGAGTTTCTACTACTGGACACACTTGGTTCGGAAAACGGGATGTGAAACATCCCTCTCCAACAAGAGTCTCGCCGGATTCCACGACGGCGAGCTGGGACTTTCGGTTCCCCCCAGGCGATCCGTCACATTCGACGCCCCGAAACTGTCAACCGAATATGGCACACCTTGCTACCCCGCTGGCTGCTCACGACCCTGTGCTGGATCCTGGGTCTGGAATTCACGATCCAGGCGGGGATTCTGCTGCTGATCCCGACTCACCGACAGCATCTCCGCCCCAATCCATTTCGTCATGGCCGTCGTCGTGCTGCTCTCGATCTGGCCCGACGATCGGCGAGACCCGCTGACCGGCGCCGCACCCCTGCCCGCCGGAATCAGCAGCGTCACACTCGAATAGCGCCTCGGGGCCGGGCTCAGCCGAAAGGCGTGATCACCAGCGGAATTCCGCGGAGGTCCGCGAGCGTGCAGCGCAGGTTGGCGAGTGCGCTCACCGCGCGCATGCCGATGGAGTAATCGGCTTCCCCGGGCTCGAGATAATCGAGGTCGAAGGTGCCCGCCGCCTCGAACGCTGCGCGCAATTCATCCGGCATGGCGGGCAGACCCCGGTCGAGTTCGAGGTCATCGACGTTGATCCAGGCGAGATTTTCCCCGTCGACGCAGTACGTCAGGCTCGCGTCGGTATTGATGGACATCGTGCTGGTCGCCGCGACCCGGCCGGCGGCGGCCAGCACTGGGGTCTGGTCGTCCATCGTCGCCATGAAGTCGTCGTAGACGAACGTCCACTCACCGACGCGCCCGGCCAGCAGCAGCGTCGAGTATTCGTCGAGGTCGATGCCGTGCGGCGCGGCCGACAACCAGGTCCAATCGTCCAGCGTGTCCGGCAGCTGCCACGGCCGAAACAGCCGCAGCTTGGCCCCCAGCGCCTCCAGCGCATCCGCGGGGTCGAGTCCGCGAACAACGTGCACGCTGTAGTTCGGATCCTCGTCCACCAGCCCGCTGATCCACAGCGGCACCCCCTCCTCGTCGAGGGTGTTCGGTGGAAATCCGGGCACAGCCATACCGACCTCATCTCTCGTTTCGGGTGGCCCCCGAAACCACGCTACGCCCGATAAAGGTCGCCGAGATCGACCAGAACGACGTCTCCGCCACTGGCGGCTTCCCGCAGAGCGGGCATGAATCCGGCGGCGCTGTAACACGCCAGCCGTGTGTGGCTGGTGTCGAACTTCCCGGACAACAGCTCGCGGATTCGCCGTAAGCGTTCCAGGTGGCCAAGTCCCATCACATCGTTCCACTTCACCTCACCGATGGATAGCAGGCCTTCGCGACCGTCAGCGCGCTCCCCGAGCACGACCACATCGACCTCGTGGCTCTTCCTCTGCGCGCTGTCGTTGACCGTTCCGCTACCAACCGTGCCGACGTGTCCACCGAACAGGCCCTCGGGAGAGTAGTCGGAAACCCAAGTACGGCAGATCTCTTCGAAATGCGGTCCCAGCACGTTGCTTTCGAAGCGGTGCTGACGACGAGCCCAGAGGCGGTCCGAGCTTCGGCCGCGTTCCCAGTCACTCCAGTCCGGGCGCTGAACAGCCTCATAGAAGGTCAACAATGGTTCAGCGATGCGATAGATCATTCGATTGCCGCGGAACAGATCTCGCTCGCGCCGCAATAAACCGCAGCCCTCCAGCACTGACAGCGGATGGGTGATATCACTGGCCTTGCGGCCAACGTATGTCGCAATCCCGCCACTGGTCGAATTGCCTTGCGCTACCGCCGCCAAGACCGAGTTGTAGAGGCCCAGATCTCGCAACCCCGGCTCCTCGCTGAGCAGGTAACGCGCCTCGCGAAACAGCGGACTCGACGGATTCAGCGCGGTGCGGATTACCCACGGATCGAAATCCTCATTGTCAGAAGGAGCGTCGCCTTCAACAAACTCCCGCCGATACGCGGGAGTGCCACCGACGACGGCATGCACCCGAACCGCCAATCGCGGATCGCTGATTCCCCAAAATTCCGCGGCAAGACGGTAATCCAGAGTCGGCACGATCAACTCCAGCCCCGCACGACCGCGCAGTGGCGCGTCACCGGACAGCAGCGAGCCCATGAAGGACAATGCCGATCCGCACAGGAGCAAACGGGCACGTGAGTTCAACCGCTCCTTCCGCCTGGGCGCCAACGCCGATTGGATAACCGACGGCAGGACCGGACTGGCCCGCGCCGCATAGGGGAACTCATCGATCACGACAGGCACTTCTCGTTCGGTAGACATCGCGAGCAGTGCATCGACCGCCTGCCGCCAATCATCGAACCTGATCGGAAACGGAGACCCGCTGAAGTCACCCACCGCTGCTGCCAAGTACCGCAGAGTCTCAGTCTCCGTTGCCTCCTCGGCAGCGAAGTAAAAGCCACCGGCAGCCTCGCACAACGCCTCCAACAGGAACGTCTTGCCCTGCCGGCGCCTCCCTGAGACGATGCCGAGTGTTGCATGCGGCTGCCCGCTGGTGACGAACCCCGTCAAGGCACGCCACTCCCGATCTCGATCGAACATGTCGACCGGCTTCGCTATCGCCACCCTGCCCCCAATTTTGAGGAAGTACACTTACAATAAGTATACTTCCTCAAATACTCAGCCTCTGAACAGGCAGCACTACTCCACCGCGCAATCACAGCGATACCCCATACATGCGGCACTGTAGTTCACGGAAGTATGGTTCCGCGTTCTCCGAAATCGCGATGGGAGACGCAGCCCGGAGGCTCACGAGCCCTCGATACGACGAAGGCCCGCTTCCCAATCGGGAAGCGGGCCTTCGTATTACGACTCTCGGCCGGGAGTGGACCTTACTTGGCCCGCTCCAGGACCTCGACCAGCCGCCAGCGCTTGGTGGCCGACAGCGGACGGGTCTCCATCAGCTGAACGCGGTCACCGACACCGGCGATCTCGTTCTCGTCGTGCGCCTTCACCTTCGAGGTGGTGCGGATGATCTTGCCGTAGAGCGGGTGCCGGTTACGGTCCTCGAGCTCCACGACGATCGTCTTGTTCATCTTGTCCGAGACGACGTAGCCGACGCGAACCTTGCGGCTGCCACGCTCCGTCTCCTTGGCCGGCGTCTTGGCCGGGCCCTTGGTGTCGCTCATGCGGCGTCTCCCTCAGTCTTGGGACCGGTGGTCAGACCGAGCTCGCGCTCACGCATGACCGTGTAGATGCGCGCGATCTCGTGACGAACCACGCGCAGCCGACGGTTGTTGGTCATCTGACCCGTCGCCATCTGGAAGCGCAGGTTGAACAGCTCTTCCTTCGACTCACGCAGCTTGGCCACGAGAGCTTCCTGGTCCAGATCCCGCAGATCTGCGGCTGGTGTTCCGGTAGCCATCAGAACTGCTCCTCCCTGGTCACGATCCTGCACTTCATGGGGAGCTTGTGCATCGCGCGGCGCAGGGCCTCGCGAGCGGTCTCCTCATTGGGGTAACTCATCTCGAACATCACCCGGCCGGGCTTGACGTTCGCGATCCACCACTCGGGCGAACCCTTACCGGAACCCATGCGGGTCTCGGCAGGCTTCTTGGTCAGCGGACGATCCGGGTAGATGTTGATCCAGATCTTGCCGCCACGCTTGATGTGGCGGGTCATCGCGATACGCGCCGACTCGATCTGCCGGTTCGTCACGTACGCAGGCTCCAGAGCCTGAATACCGTACTCGCCGAACGACACCGCGGTGCCGCCCTTGGCCATGCCGGAGCGGCCCGGGTGGTGCTGCTTGCGGTGCTTGACCTTGCGAGGCATCAGCATGGGTCAGCCCTCCTGGGGTGTCTCAGCCGGTGCATCCGCCACAGCGGTGGCGGCGCGCCCGGCCTCAGTGCTGGTCGCGGTGGTACCGGACGAACCGGACCGACGCGGGCGGTTGGGCCGCTCACGACGCTCACGACGATCACCGGACGGAGCCGCGGCCGCAGTGACCTCGCGCTTGCCGCCGACGATGTCGCCCTTGTAGATCCAGACCTTCACGCCGATGCGGCCGAAGGTGGTCCGAGCCTCGTACAGGCCGTAGTCGATGTCCGCGCGCAGCGTGTGCAGCGGGACCCGACCCTCACGGTAGAACTCCGAGCGCGACATTTCGGCGCCACCGAGGCGGCCCGAGCACTGCACACGGATGCCCTTGACGTTCGGCGAACGCATGGCCGACTGGATGGCCTTACGCATCGCGCGACGGAACGCCACACGGTTGGACAGCTGCTCCGCGACACCCTGGGCGACGAGCTGCGCATCGGACTCGGGGTTCTTGACCTCGAGGATGTTCAGCTGCACCTGCTTGCCGGTGAGCTTCTCCAGCTCGGCGCGGATGCGGTCGGCCTCGGCGCCACGACGGCCGATCACGATGCCCGGACGCGCGGTGTGGATGTCCACCCGCACGCGGTCCCGGGTGCGCTCGATCTCGACCTTCGAGATGCCGGCCCGCTCCATGCCTGTGCCCAGGAGCTTGCGGATCGCGACGTCTTCCTTCACGTAGTCCGCGTACTGCTTATCGGCGTACCAGCGCGACTTCCAGTCGGTGGTGATGCCGAGGCGGAAGCCGTGGGGGTTGATTTTCTGTCCCATTTACTTCGCCCCTCCCTTCCGGCGGGCACGAGCCGGGGCGGCGCTGGCGACGCTCTCGACCTCGATGGTGATGTGGCTGGTGCGCTTGCGGATCCGGAACGCACGGCCCTGGGCCCGCGGCTGGAAACGCTTCATGGTGGCGCCCTCGTCGACGTACGCGGTCGAGATGACCAGCGTCGCCGGGTTCAGGCCCAGGTTGTTCTCGGCGTTCGCCGCGGCGGAGGCCACGACCTTGGCGACCGGCTCGCTCGCGGACTGCGGAGCGAACTTCAGGATGTTCAGCGCATCCTCGACCCGCTTGCCGCGGACCATGTCCACGACGCGGCGCGCCTTCATCGGCGTCACGCGAACGTGCTTGGCGGTCGCGCGCGCGGTGGGGTTCTGAGTTTCAGTGCTCATCGCCGCTTGCTCTTCCGATCTTCCTTGACGTGGCTACGGAACGTGCGGGTCGGCGCGAACTCGCCGAGCTTGTGCCCGACCATGTTCTCCGACACGAACACCGGCACGTGCTTGCGACCGTCGTGCACCGCGAAGGTGTGCCCGATGAAATCGGGGATGATGGTCGAACGACGCGACCAGGTCTTGATGACCTGCTTGGTGTTCTTCTCGTTCTGGACATCCACCTTCTTGAGGAGGTGTTCGTCGACGAACGGGCCCTTCTTGAGGCTGCGTGGCATGTCTTAACCTCCTCCTTAACGCTTCTTGCCGCGGCGGCGGACGATGAGCTTGTCGCTCGGACGGTTCGGCTTGCGGGTACGGCCTTCCGGCTGTCCCCAGGGCGAGACCGGGTGGCGACCACCGGAGGTCTTGCCCTCACCACCACCATGCGGGTGGTCGACCGGGTTCATGACGACACCACGGACCGTAGGGCGACGCCCCTTCCACCGCATGCGACCGGCCTTGCCCCAGTTGATGTTCGACTGCTCGGCGTTGCCGACCTCGCCGACGGTGGCGCGGCAGCGCACGTCGACGCGGCGGATCTCACCCGAGGGCATACGCAGGACGGCGTAGGCGCCTTCCTTACCCAGCAGCTGGATGCTCATACCGGCCGAGCGGGCCAGCTTGGCACCGCCGCCGGGACGCAGCTCCACCGCGTGGATGGTGGTACCGGTCGGGATCGAGCGCAGCGGCAGGTTGTTGCCGGGCTTGATGTCCGCGCCCGCACCGGACTCGATCTTCGTGCCCTGGGTGATGCCCTTGGGCGCGATGATGTAGCGCTTCTCGCCGTCCACGTAGTGCAGCAGCGCGATGTTGGCGGTGCGGTTCGGGTCGTACTCGATGTGCGCGACCTTGGCCGGGATGCCGTCCTTGTCCAGGCGACGGAAGTCGATCAGACGGTAGGCACGCTTGTGACCGCCACCGCGGTGACGAGTCGTGATGCGGCCGTGCGCGTTACGACCACCGGACTTGGTCAGCGGGCGCAGCAGCGACTTCTCGGGCGTCGACCGAGTGATCTCGGCGAAGTCCGAGACGCTGGCGCCACGACGGCCCGGCGTAGTCGGCTTGTACTTACGGATTGCCATGAGTTCTTCTCTACTTTCTGGATTCTCCGCCGCTTACGCGACAGAGCCTCCGAAGATCTCGATGGGCTTGCTGTCGGCCGAGATGGTCACGAGCGCGCGCTTGGTGCTCTTGCGCTGGCCGTAACCGAAGCGGGTCCGCTTGCGCTTGCCCTGACGGTTGGCGGTGTTGACGCTGGTCACCGTCACGCCGAAAACCTTCTCGACGGCGATCTTGATCTGCGTCTTGTTCGAGTCCGGGTGCACCAGGAAGGTGTAGGTGCCTTCCTCGATCAGTCCGTAGGACTTCTCGGAGATCACCGGCGCGAGCAGGATGTCGCGGGGGTCGGCGATGGTGGTCACTTGCTCTCCTCCTGTGCAGCTTCGGCGGGGCCGTGCACGAAGGCGTTGAGCGCCTCGACCGAGAAGATCACGTCGTCGCTCTTGAGGACGTCGCGGGTGTTCAGCTGGTCGGGGGCGATCGGGTGCACGCCCTGCAGGTTCGCCACGCTCTTCCACGCGGTGACATCCTCGCGGCCGACGACCACCAGGATGTTCTTCCGCTCCGACAGCTCGGCGAGGAAGGACTTGGCGGACTTGGTCGAGGGAGCCTGTCCCGCAACCAGTTCGGTGATCACGTGGATGCGCTCGTTACGCGCCCGGTCCGACAGGGCGCCACGCAGGGCGGCGGCCTTCATCTTCTTGGGCAGGCGCTGCGAGTAGTCGCGCGGCTGCGGGCCGTGCACGGTGCCACCGCCGGCGAACTGCGGCGCGCGGGTCGAGCCCTGACGGGCGCGGCCGGTGCCCTTCTGCCGGTACGGCTTCTTGCCACCGCCGCGGACCTCGCCGCGGGTCTTGGTGGCGTGCGTGCCCTGGCGAGCCGCGGCCTCCTGGGCCACGACGACCTGGTGCATCAGCGCGATGTTGGCGGTCGCGTCGAAGATCTCCGCGGGGAGCTCGACGGTGCCGTTGGTCTTGCCGCCCGGCTCTTTGACCGGAAGCGTCAGGTTGGTCTTGGTCTCGGTGCTCATGCCCGGGCACCACCCTTCACTGCACTCTTGACGATCACGATGCCGCCCTTGCGGCCCGGGATCGCGCCCTTGATCAGCAGCAGGCCGTTCTCGGTGTCCACCTTGTGGACCGAGAGGTTCTGCGTGGTCACGCGGTCGTTACCCATCCGGCCCGACATCCGCATGCCCTTGAACACGCGGCCGGGGGTGGAGCAACCGCCGATCGAACCCGGGCGGCGGTGCACAGCCTGCGCACCGTGGGAGGCGCCCTGGCCCTTGAAGCCGTGACGCTTCATGGTGCCGGCGAAGCCCTTGCCCTTGCTGGTGCCGGTCACATCGACGTAGGTGCCCTCTTCGAACACGTCGGCGGACAGCTCCTGGCCGACCTCGAAGGAGGCGGCGTCGGCGACGCGGATCTCCACGACGTGGCGGCGGGGGGTGACACCGGCCTTGGCGAACTGGCCGGAGACCGGCTTGATCACCTTGCGGGGGTCGATGGCGCCGAAGGCGAGCTGCACGGCGGAATAGCCGTCGCGCTCTTCGGTGCGGATCTGGGTCACGACGTTCGGTCCCGCCTTGATGACGGTCACGGGAACGACGCGGTTCTTCTCGTCGAAGACCTGGGTCATGCCGAGCTTGGTGCCCAGGATGCCCGCGGCCGGACGGCTCTTGTTGTCAGTCATATTCGAAGTCCCCGTCACTGAATGTTGACGTCGACGCTGGCCGGGAGGTCGATGCGCATGAGCGCGTCCACCGTCTTCGGCGTCGGGTCGAGGATGTCGATCAGCCGCTTGTGCGTACGCATCTCGAAGTGCTCGCGCGAGTCCTTGTACTTGTGCGGCGAACGGATGACGCAGTACACGTTCTTCTCGGTCGGCAACGGCACGGGCCCGACGACGCGGGCACCGGTGCGGGTCACCGTCTCGACGATCTTGCGCGCCGACGCGTCGATCGCCTCATGGTCGTAGGCCTTGAGCCTGATGCGGATCTTTTGTCCCGCCACGCTGAGTGTCCTTTTCTCCGCTTTCGTCGTGTCCCGGAAGTCGCCTCCCGAAACACCCTCATTTGCATGCCCGAACCTACGAAGACAGCAGACGCATCTCACTACTACGACCGGTACCGACCGATCCATCGCCGCTGTTCATCTGTCATGGTTCATCCGGTCCACGCGGTCGGGCGTGTCGCCCATCCGCTCATTCTTCGGCGCTGGAAGGATTTTCCACTTGCCGTAGAACGCGTCCCGAACGTATCCGCGCCGGACTCGACACCGATACTGAGTGGGTACTGCTCGCCTGCCACCGATAGGCCCTGGTATCCGCCGGTTTTGGCCGACAGACAGACGCCACCCGGTGAAGGCAACCCGACAAGTATGCACGAGGGCCCATACCGACTTCAAATCGGGGTCCCTGTGATACGGACGACGGTGGCCGGGACCCATCGCGACCGGCTCGGTCGGCGTGGATCCCGGCCACCAGCATGCCGGACGACGGAATTCAGAGGGTCAGTGGCAGCCGGCCCGGCCGCAACCTGCGCCACACCACCACCAGGAAGATCAGCAGCCCGGCCAGCGGAAGCAGGCCCAATGTCCAGCTCAGCGGGAGCGGCGGGCCGGGCTGGGAGAGCACCTGGAGATTGCCGAGCCTGCCCTCGCCGTGGCCCTGCGGGCCGTCGATGGTGAAGGTGAAGCTGTAGGTGCCCGGCTCGTTCAGGGATTTGACGTCCAGGCCCCAGGAGTCGCGCTTGCGGGGGTGCCGGACCAGCGGCATCGTCCGGCGGGTGGCGCGGCGGTCGGGGCCGTCGATCTTCAGCGTCCCGGACTTGCCCGCGATGCCGTCGGCGGGCAGGAACGTGAAGTCCAGCGACTGCATCGCCCGGATCGGCCAGGTCGTGAAGCCGACGGTGACGTCGTACGGCCCGACCTGCACGTGTTCGGTGTGCACGATGTTCACCGGCTGATATGCGGCGGCGGGACCGACCGCGACCAGCCCCAGCCCGGCGACCGTCAGCAGCACCACGCCCAACCGGCGCCACCACCCGGTCATCGCGCCTCCCGCGGGGTGCGGGCCTGATCCAGCGGCGCGAGGGTGCGCAGCATGGCGGCGAAGCGGCCGCCGAGGAACCCCGCCAGCAGGCCGAACGGGATGCCCAGGACCACGATGGTCAGGAACGACGACGCGGGCAGGTGCGACACGGGGTCGGTGAGGATCATCTGCAGCGGCAGGCCCGCTCCGAGAATCACCCCGGAGACCAGGCCGGTCACCAGCAGCGTCCGCATCGGCTTCGATGCCCGCGTGCGGGCGACCCAGAACAGGGCCTCCACGGCCACCGCGGCCACGATCAGGAACATCGGCATGATGCTGGGGAACGAGGGCGGGAACGGCAGCAGCCCGTCGCGCAACGGCAGCCCGACGGCCGCGGCGTAGACGTGCGCGGCCCACGGGGAGAACCACCACAGCAGGCCCTGCGCGGCGCTCATCGCGAGCCCGATGGCCAGCGCGGCCCCCGCGCGGCCGATCATCACCGCACCCATGATCAGCAGCATCGGTGCGAACAACACGGTGGCGGCGATGATCGGATCGACCGGCATCGGCAGGTTGTTCAGCGCGTCGGCCGGGATGGGCGCGTACGAGATCAGCAGCACGATCGCCAGGACCAGTCCGGCGCGGCCCCACAGCTCGTCGCGGTGCGCGGAGCAGACGATGATGCTGCCGACCATGGTGGTGGTGATCGATAGGAACAGCGCCACATGCGAGGGCGTGTTCAGCACCGCGTCGAATCCGTAGATCGAATGCCATTCCAGATCGAACAGGCCGTACAGCAGGAACAGCGCCGCGCCCGCGCCGGCGACCATGTAACCGATCGGCGCGGTGAGGGTGCCGCCGAAGACACGGATGGGCGTGCCGCCCGCGCGCGGCACCTCCCGGCCTGCGCGCTGGGCCGAGGTCGCCAGGACGACCATTGCCAGGGCGGCGAATCCGGAGATCGCGCTGCCCGAGTAGAGGAACAGGTGCGGCAGGGTGAAGAAGGTGTCGGGGCCGACGTCGTTGTGCCACTGGATATCCCAGCTGGTGCCGACGGTCGTGGTGATAATGCCCAGCAACACCACCCAGGCTCCGGCGCGGGCGGCGGTGCCGGTGCCGGCGGCGACCGCGATCGGGCGGGCCGCCGGTTTCTCCCGTCCCCCAACGTTTTCGGACTGTCCGGCCGCGTCGAACGGTATGGCTGTACTCATGCCCGCACCTCCCGGCGACCGGGCTCCGGTCTGCGCTCACTCATCGGTGGCGCTCCTTTCCTTCACTTCAGCCACCGATCCATAGCGGTAGCGATAGTTGATCGGTCCCCCCGCCGGCGGCGATGGATACCTGCAGATTCCACGGGCCCGTCATCATGAACGACACATCCGCCGCGCGATAACGACCGGCCCCCAGCTCGGTGGAGGTGGTCGGCGGATCGGAGTACCCCATCCGCGGTTCGATCGCCTGCACCCGGATCACCGCCCGCGGCACCGGCTTTCCGGCTCGATCGGTGACCACCAGATCGATGCTCGTCTCCCCCATCCGATGACTCGCAACGGTGACGGTGACGATGTGATCGGTTGTGCCGCTGTGCAGCACGAGCGCGCCGGGCGGACTCGGCCACACCAGCCACCCGACGAGGGCCAGCAGGGCGGCGACGACAACGACGATCCCCGCGACCTCGAGACGACGGCCGCCGCCGGGTTCGGATTGTGGCAGTGCGGTATGGCCAGCGACCGGCCGGGCGTGCGAATTCGTTGCCGACTGCCAGTTCATCGCGACGCCCCCGATGCGGCGACGTCCAGCACGACCGGGATGGTCAGCACGGTGTAGTTGCGCTCGACCTGAATCCACACCCGGTATTCGCCGGGAGTCGTAAAGGTATAGGTGAAGGGAACTCCCGGGCCGTAGGCGGCCACCGTTTCATCGGGTGCGCTGTCGCCGTTCACCGGAAGCATCAGCATCGCACCACCATTCGTGCCAGGGGTCGCGCTCGAGCTCGGAGCGTTCGTCATGCCTGTCATTCCCGGCATGTCCGGCATGGTGCCCGGGCCATTCATTTCCGCCATCGACATGCCGCCCATGGAGTGGGCGTGGCCCCACACCTGGGCGTTCTGGACGGCGGTGCCGATGTCGGCGTCCGAGGGGGGAAGTGGGCCCGCCACGATCATGTGGCCGACCATGCCGAGCCAGGGCTGTAGGTCACCCGCGCTGCCGACGGTGGCGGTCAGCGTGATCGGGGCGCCTGCGACGGCGTCGGTGGTCACGACGGTGATGGGGGTGGGGCCGACGGCGGTCGTTGCGGTGCCAGTCGTGCCGCCGAGGTGGACCGTTGCGGCGGTGTTCGGCAGCGGTGCAGGGGAATTCCCCTGTTGGACGTCGAAACCGGTTGCGGCGCGGACCATCTGCACGCCGCCACCGCGGCGCGCCAGCTCGGCCGACAGGGCGTAGTGTCCGGCCTCGGGCGGAGTGAGGTGAATCTGGTAGTGGCCCGGCGCTATCCGGATCGGATGCAGGTGAGCCAGCTCACCGGTCGGGCCGACGATCAGCAGGTGGATGAGGGCGCTGTCCTCGATGATCAGGTCGTCGACGGGTGCGCCGGTGGCGGCGTCGGTCAGGTAGAGGTCGAGATCGCCTGCGCGCCCGGCACTCAGGGGCGCGCCGCCGAGGGCCAGCATTACCGGCGGCCGGGAGAAGTCCGAGATCAGCGGCTGTCCGAGGGCGTACGGGTTGCCGACATTGTCCACGCTCGGATCCAGCTGCACACCGGGCTGCGGCGGCAGGGGCAACGAGGAGGACAGCACACCGGCCGTCACCGCCACCGCGATCCCCGCGACCATGCCCCCGGCCGGAAGCAGCGCCCAGGCCGTGCGCCGCGCCCGCACCGCGACCACGATCGACACCGGCAGCAGCACGCCCGCGGCCAGAAATCCGCCGTACACCAGGCGTTCCGGTGGCGTGGTCACCTGTTTGGGCACGATGAAGGGGATGCGCGCCACGCGAGTTCCGTCGCCGACCGCCAGCTCCCAGGGCCCCGGCCGATCCACCCGCAACGTCGCGGAATACATCCCCGGCGCAGCACCGAGGTCGACCGTCCCCCGGCTGGTCGGCGCACCGGGCGCCGGCAACGTCGAGGTCGCCGAGGAGGCCCCGGTCGGCGTGGCATCCAGCGTCAGCTGCCCACCCGCCGTACCCGCATGGGTAACCACCTCGACCTGCAACGGCCCCGGCACCGAGGTAACCCGCCGCAGCACAACGGTCAACTCCCGATCCCCCAGCGTCTGCGCCACCGAAACATCCCCACCCGCCGACGGCGCATCCGCAACCGCGGGCGCAACGCCAACCAGCATGAGCAGCCCGAACCCCCACAACAGCAACGGAACCCGGACCCACCCGGACCACCGCCCGCCGGTCATGGCCTCACCTCGTCCGCGCTCGACACCGCCACGACGGTTCCCGCGATCGCGACCGACGGCAACGCACTACTGGTTCCCCGCACCGCCCCATCGTATGAACCCCGCGCGAACGAATTCATCACCACAGAAGGTGATCCTGCCTCCCCCACACGAGTGATGCGCGCCCCGAATATCTCCGGGTACAGCCCCGACCGACCCCGAGTCCAGCGTCACCGAGCCGGGCGGTGCCGAGCCCCACCGCCACAAGTGCCGACAGCACGCCGATCGCGAACCAGATGACCCACCCCGGGCTGTCCGTCACGGCAGCATCGGCGGTGGCGTGCACGCGCGATGTGAGGCCCGAGTATGCCAGCCAGTTACAGGCCGAGCAGTTCGGCGAGGGTCTCGCCGAGGACGCGGGCCCGCACGGGACCGGGCGGGGTCACTCGTTCGATGGTCTGCCGGGACAGCAGCGGATCGCCGTACGGCGCGTCGGAGCCGAAAAGGGTGCGGTCGGGAATCTCGGTGATGGCCAGGCGGACCGCGAAGACGATGCCCGCGGTCGACAGTTCCAGGTACATGTTCGGGGTATCGCGGACCAGCTCGATCGCGGTCAGCCAGTGTGCGCCGCCGAGCTGGCTGACGATCAGGGGCACTGTCGGATACCGGCGCGCGAGCTCGGCCAGGGTCACCAGATCGGCGTCCGCGGTGGGTGCGGCGCCGTGCACGACCACCGGCAGGACGCCGTGGTCGGATGCGGCCCGCAGCACCGGTTCGAGCAGGCCGGCGCGGCCCGGCGGCGGAGTCAGCTCACCGATGCCGCGGTAGCCGCCGCCGACCACATCCCGCTCGATCGCGACCGCGAGTTGCTCGGCGGACTCGTCGAGCCGGACCGAGCGGAAGCCGATGAATCGGTCCGGATGCGCGGCCAGGGCCTCGTCCAGTTCGCGCCACGCGATCCGGTGGCCGTCGGGTCCGCCCGCCCCGGCATTGCCGCTCATCGCCTCGGTCAGCACCCGCATCTCGCGCCGGTACGAGGGCAGGTCGGTGGCACGCTCGGGATGCGGGCGGGTGGCGAACAACACCGCCTGGTCCACGCCCGCCTCGTCGAGGAGCGCGAGGTGGGTCCCGACCGGATCGTGGACATGGCCATGCGCATCGATGATCACTGATAGCTCCTGGTCGTCTGGGGCCTCGAGGCCGCGGAATACTGCCGCCGAACCAGTGTTGAACCCTGACACCGTTGGAAGGTCAAGCCCGGCAGGCGATTCGAGGGCACCGGAGAACAGGAAAATTGATGCTGATCGGAGAGTTGGCCCGGCGGACCGGTGTGAATGAGCGCCTGCTGCGGCACTACGAGCGCGCGGGACTACTCGATTCGACCCGCCGCGCCAACGGCTATCGCGACTACGACGAATCCGCTGAACAGTCGGTCGGCCAAATCCGCGTACTGCTGGCGGCCGGGCTGCCCACCGCCGTGATCCGGCAGGTGCTGCCCTGCACCCGGGACGACAGTTCGCTGCGGCCGTGCCCGGGCGTGCTGGACACGCTTCGCGCCCGTCTCGACGACCTCGACCAGCGCGCGGACGAGCTGACGCGGGCCAGGCACATGCTGCGCGCGACCATCGCCGCCACCGAGCGCGCCGCGGGCCAGGAGCACACGCCAAGTAACTTACTCTGAAGTAAGATGTCGGCATGACGAAAGAGACCGCCACCTACCGCGGCTGGAAGAAGCTGCCCGACAACCGCATCGGGCACGCGCTGTTCTCGCTCGGCATGGTCGTCCGGGTGCCGTACTTCGGCACGGTCGTCCCGAACGTGAACCGGCTCCAACCGGGCCTGTGCGAAGTGACCGCCCCGAAGTGGTTCGGCATCCACAACCACCTCGGCACCTTCCACGCCATCGCCGCCTGCAACCTGGCCGAGGTGGCGATGGGCATGCTCAGCGAGGCGACTGTCCCCACCACCCACCGCTGGATCCCCAAGGCCATGAACGTCCAATACCTGGCCAAGGCCGACTCCGGCCTGCGGGCGGTCGCCGAACTCCCCGAAATCCCGGACTTCTCCGAGATCACCGAGGGCCGCGACCTGATCGTGCCGGTGTCGATCTACGACAAGTCGGGCGTCGAGGTCGTCCACGCCGACATAACTACCTGGGTGACGCCGAAATAACCCCGTGCCAGGCGAGTACCTCGTCGACAGTTGCAGCGGTAAGTATCCGCTCGGTCCATACGTCGAGCTGATCAATCCCGGCCGCACGCACGGCCCGCTCGACCGCCTCGGAAACCGGGCCGAACTTCAGCGCGAACTGTTTGAGTAGTGTCGCTGCCCGTCCCTCGATACGTCCCTCGATACGTCCTTGATCGCGCCCTTCCGCGCGCAGCATTTCGCCGGTTGTCATGATGACCTCCGTGGCGGCGGGCGGGAATTGGTCGGCGAACTGATCCAGCTCGGCTGGGCGGAACAGCGCATCATGCCGACAGGACGGATCGGGAGCCATGCCACGCACCGTACACGGACCCACCGACAGGTCAAAACTGTTGCCGCACTGGATATTCCAGATCGGTAATGCCAGTTTTCCGGGTGTGTTGATCTTCCATCGCGAGGCCGCGAAACGCGGTGTCCGGAACGGTGACGACACCCGGACAACCTCGTCGCCTCGAACTGTGCCGCCCGATCCGGCCGCCGAACGGACGGGCCGCGATTCCCAACGGTCGTGGCACGGGTGCGGCGACTCCACGTTCGCCTGATTGAATGAAACGCATGAGTGGTCAGCGTGTCGCGGAAGCCGATCTCTGTGTGGTGGGGCTCGGGCCCACGGGGCGGGCGCTGGCGCACCGGGCGATGCGGGCGGGGATGCGGGTCGTGGCGGTGGATCCGCGGCCGGAGCGGTTGTGGCCGCCGACCTTTTCGTGCTGGGTGGACGAGTTGCCGGAGTGGCTGCCGCGGGAGGCGATCGCGCAGCGCATCGAGGCGCCGACGGTGTGGACGAAATCCGCGCACCGGATCGAGCGGCCGTACTGTGTGCTGTCGAAACCGGGTCTGCGCGAGGCGCTTCCACTGGACGACGCGACCGTGCTGACCGGGCGGGCCACCGCCGTCGGGGCACACCGCGTCGAGCTCAACGACGGCACGACCATCACGGCCGCAGCGGTTTTCGACACCCGCGGACTGCCCTCGCCCGGCGCGCGCCGCACCGCCAGCGCACACGGCATCTTCGTCGACGCCGAGACCGCCGCACCGATGGTCGCGGACGGTGAAGGGCTGCTGCTGGATTGGCGCCCGGAGAACGGCGCGGGCCCGGACGAGCCGCCGTCGTTCCTGTACTCGGTGCCGCTCGGCGACGGCACGGTGATCTTCGAGGAGACCAGCCTGGGACTGCGGGGCGGCATGCCGCAGCGGGAGCTGCGTCGCCGCGCGCTGAATCGCCTGGCCGCGCACGGCATCCGGCTGCGCGGTGATGAGCCGACCGAGGCCGCGCACTATCCACTGGATCAGCCCCCGCCGCCCGCCCGCTCGGGCGGGGCGGTGCCGTTCGGCTCCCGCGGCGGCATGATGCACCCGTGCTCCGGATACAGCGTGGCGGATTCACTTGCCCTGGTGGACACCGCAATCGACGCGCTGCGCACGGGTCGGGATCCCGTCCGGGCGCTGTGGCCGCGGCAGGCCCGGCTGGTGTACTGGATGCGCAAGCGGGGCCTGTACGGCCTGGGCCGATTGACCACCGCCCAGTCGATCTCGATGTTCGAGGCGTTCTTCACCGCCTCGCCCCGCCAGCAGCGCGCCCTGCTCTCCGCGCACGACGACTACGCCCCGCTCGCCACCGTGCTGTTCATGACCGTGGCCCGCACCTGGCCGTTCCACTGGCGCTACGACCTGGTCGGCTGGACCAACCGGAACCGCTGGGTGGGTTACGAATACGACCAGGAGCCCGCGGTACTCGATGAGGTCTGAGAAGTAGGCCTTCAACGCCGCGTCTGTCTCCAGCGCTGCGAGCGATCGCCGACGACCCGGGGCACGAGGTCCAGTGCGCAGTCGCGTGCCGGCTCGGCGCAATCAACGCCCCCGACGGGCCGCATCACGCTGCTGCCGGTGACGGTGCCGCTGACGACACTTGGTCAGACCCAATTCTCCGCCCAGTACTTCCAGATGATCGGGGCGTACCCGGCAAGGGGCGGTACCCGAATATCCGTGCCCGCCAACGCCGCGGTGGTGTTGCGGCGGTCGAACCAGCAGCCGAATTCGTTCTGCTCCAGCACCTCACGCGGCACGCCGAGGTACGGCAGCGCCCAGCCGACACCCGGTACCCGGCGCAGCATGTCCAGCGTCTGCCGCGGCATGACCTCGACCAGGTGCGGGGCGCCCGCCTCGTCGGCGAAGAGGTTCAGCACCTCCGCGGCGCTCTGCCGGCGCGGATCGACCAGGTGGTAGGTGGTCCCGGACGCGCCGGGTAGGTGCACGAGGTGACCCAGCGCCCGCACCACGAAATCCACCGGGACCATGTTGGTTTCGCCCAGCTTGGGCACCAGCAGCGGCAGGATCCGGGGCAGCTGGGCCGCCATCCGCAGCAGCCGGAAGAAGTAGTACGGCCCCGCGATCCGATCGATCTCGCCGGTGCGGGAATGGCCGATCACAATCGAGGGCCGGTAGATCCGCCAGGGCACTGCGCAGCGCTCGCGGACAATCCGCTCGGCCTCGAACGCGGCGCGCTGCTCGGCTGTGCTCAGCGTCTGCCCCGCGTCGAACATGTTCTCACCGAACAGCCCGGCCGCCGACCCCGCGACCACGATGCTCGACATATGGTGCAGCGCACCGGCTTCCAGCTGCTCGGCCAACTCGACGACGCGCGCGGTGCCCGCCGCGGACGCCGTGCGATCCGATGCCGCGACGCAGCCCGCACCACTGCGGCCGGCTCCGATGCCACCGCCGACCGCTCGGCCCGATGTCGGACCGATCACGCCCTCGCCCCCAGGGCCGCGCGCCGCTTCCGCCGCATCGTACCCGGCCGCCAGGTGTATCACGTGGTCGATCGAACCACGATGCGCCGCAATCCATTCCGATTCGATACCCAACCCTGGCGCACCCAGGTCCCCGCGCACCGGCCGGACCCGGTCGCCGCCGCCCCACTCCCGCGCGCACCGGTCGAACCGGTAGGCGCAGTCCGCGCCGGGCCGGACCAGCACGTGGATTTCATCGCTACGCTTCAGCAACTCCGAGACGAGATACCGACCGATGCACCCGGTCGCGCCAGTCACCAGGTAAGCCATGCGCCCACACTATCGCGCGAAGTATCGCGGTAACCGAAACGCGCGCGCAGCAGCATTCAGTCCGCGAATACCGCCTTGCGCTTGGTCAGCATGGCGGAGGCGCCCTCCAGGAAGTCCGGGGACTGCAGCAGCTCGCTCTGGCCCGTCTTCTCCGCGGCGAGCGCGTCGTCCAGGGAGGTCAGCGCGGCCGCGTTGAGGGCGCGCTTGGTGAGTTCGAGGGCGCGGCGGGGCCCGTGGGCCAGCTTGGCCGCGACGGCCTCGACCCGCGCGTCGAGTTCGGCCTCGGGCAGCACGGCGGTGACCAGCTTGTGCCGGGCCGCCTCGGTGATCGGCAGCCGCTCGCCCAGCAGCGCCATCTCCGCGGCCAGGGGGCGTCCGGCCGCGGCGGCGACCATGGCCGCGGCGCCGCCGTCGGGCATCAGTCCGATGTTGACGAAGGCCAGCAGGAGATACGCCTCCTCGCTGGCGTAGGTCAGGTCCGCGGCCAGCGCGAGGGCCACACCGACCCCGGCCGCCGCGCCGCGGATGCGCGCGATCACCGGAACGGGTGCGTCGACGATCGCCCGCACCAGGCGGTTCGCGGCGTCCATCGTCATCTCGGGGGTGATGCCCCGCTGCGCCTCCGCCACCGCGCCGGACAGATCCGCGCCCGTACAGAAGTCCCCGCCCTCGCCGGTGAGCACGATCGCGCGAACCGTGCGATCCTGTCCCGCGGCCTCGAACGCGTCGCCGAGCGCGACCATAGTGTCGTAGTTGATGGCGTTCTTGCGCTTGGGATTGGCAATGGTGATCCGCAGGACGCGGTCGTCGTGAACGACCTGCAGGGTTGTCGGAGCGGTCGACTGTTCGATGTTGCTCATAACTACTCCCAAGCTCGCCCGTCGCTGCCGCCGGCGGCGGAATGATGGTTAACTTTGCGAATTGTGGTTAACTTATGTTGACTTGTGCGGCGCTGTCAACAGGCGGCGGCGCGGGCGAAGGAGAGAGTGCATGGTCGCGGATCGCAGCGAGTCCGGACTCGCTTCCGCGCGACCGGACGGTGCGGGAACGAACGGCCGGGCCGACACTGGCGTGCGTCGGCGGCCGAAGAACCGCAAGGCACAAATCGTGCGGGTCGCGGCGCGGGCGTTCAGCGAGCGCGGCTACCACCCCGTCGGCGTCGACGAGATCGCCGCCGAGGTCGGCATCTCCGGGCCCGCCCTCTACCGGCACTTCAGGAACAAATACGCGCTGCTGGTCGCGGCCGCCGAGGGCGGCGCACAACTGCTGCTCGAGGCCGCCCGCTCTGCCGAGGATCCGGCGGCGGACCCGGAATCCAGACTCACCTCGCTGATCCGCGCCCTGTCCGAGCACACCATCGAGGTGCGCCGCGAGGGCGGGCTGTACCGGTGGGAGCGGCGCTATCTCGAGCCCGAGGACCGCCGCCGCATCCGGGTCGTCTACGCCGCCCTGCACGAGACCGTGGAGTCGGCGATCGCCGCGCTGCGCCCCGAGGCCGACGCGGCCGACGTCGCGGTGCTGGGCACCGGCATGCTCGGTGCGATCGGCAGCATCACCCTGCACCGCACCCCGCTGGCCAACGCCCGGCTGATCGATCTGCTGCAGGACATCTGCTGGTCGATCCTGCGCGTGGACCTGCCGCCCGCGCCCGTCGAGCCCGCGCCCGAGGCCGGGATGCGCGGACTGCCGCTGAGCTCCAAGCGCGAACAGCTGCTCCTCGAGGCGATCCGGATCTTCGGCCGGCAGGGATACCACGAGGCCAGTATCGAGGAGATCGGTGCGGCCGTGGGCATCAACGCCTCGAGCGTGTACCGCTACTTCCCCAGCAAGTCCGATCTGCTGGCCGCGGCCTTCCACCGCACCGGCGAGCGGGTCGCGATCGCCAACTCCGAGGCGCTGGCCGAGGCCACCAGCCGCGCCGACGCGGCGCTGCGCATCGCGGACCGCTTCGCCCGGCTCACTTTCGCCACGCCGGAGATCCTGCCGGTCTACTTCGCCGAATTCTCGAATCTGCCCGCGGCCGAACAGCACAAGCTGCGCGCGGTGCAGCGCCAGAACGTGCTCGAGTGGGCGAATCTGCTCGACGGCGACCAGCCCGAGGCCCGCTTCCGCGTGCACGCCGCCATCGCGCAGGTGGTCGACGTCGGTCGCGGGATGCGCTTCGACCGCCGTCCGGAATCCCTTGCCCGCGTGCACGCTTTGATGCGCGCGGTCCTGCTGGGCACGGAATCACCCGCCGCCGAATAGGACTCGCGGTGGGCCCGACGCCCTGCCGTCCCTGCGGCGCACATCGCACCGGAATGTGCCAGGACACAGCGGATCACTGCTGTTCGGGCCCAACGCGCGACGGGACGACCGGAGACGCGGCCGAGACGACGCGTTACTACCCGCGTCCGTGACGGAGGCGGAACAACGCCCGCGCGAGCCGCAGGTGCCGCGGATGCCGGTCGAAGGTGGACAGATCGACCGGTGCGCTGTAACGCTTCTGAGCGATGGCCAGCGTCCGGCTGAACTCGCGCAGGCCCGCCTCGCCGTGGGTGTGGCCCTGCCCGTATTCGCCGACGCCGCCGAACGGCATCGCCGGGATCCCCGCATAGGCCATCGACGAATTGACCGTCACCACACCGGTTTTGATGCGCTCGGCGAATTCGGGGACCATGCGGACGTCGCGGGTGAACACCGCTACCGCCAGGCCGTGCTCGGCGGCGTTGATACGTTCTGTGGCCTCGTCCATGGTGGCCACCGAATTCACGATGAGCACGGGCCCGGCCGCCTCGCCGGTGATCGCCGTGCTGTCCTCGGGGACCCCGGCCAGCACGATGGGCTCGACATAGGGCTCGCGGATGGATTCCAGGCCGCCGACCACCGCGCGGCCGCCGCGCGCGATCGCGTCCTTGACCTGCCGTCGCACCACCTCGATCTGCGATTCGGAGATCATCGGCCCGTAGGAGGCGCGGCGATCCCCGCCGGGACGCAGCTTGGCGGCCCGGGCGGCGACCTTGTTCAGGAACGGTTCGTAGACCGATTCCGCCACGTAGACGCGCTGGATGCCCGCGGGACTCTGCCCGGCATTGGACATCGCCCCGAACACCGCCGCGTCGGCGGCGTCGTCCAGTTTCGCGTCGACCTGCACCACCATCGCGCCCTTGCCGTCGCGCTCGACGACAACCGGGGTCATGTTCCGTGCGCACAGCGAGATCACCTCGCGCGCACCGGCTTCCGAGCCGGCGAAGGCGATCTTGTCGACCCGGGAGCGGCACAGCGCGGAGCCGGTCGCGGTGTCGCCGGTAACCACCTGCAGCACAGGCTGATTCGGTGCGAGCCGGGCCCAGCTCTCGGCCAGCCACACCCCGACACCGGGAGTGAGCTCGCTGGGCTTGAACACCACGGCATTTCCCGCCGCCATCGCGTAGGCGATCGAGCCCATCGGGGTGAAGACCGGATTGCTCCACGGCCCGAGCACACCGACCACCCCGAGCGGCAGGTAGCCGACCGAGGCGCGCTGGCTGCGGGTGAGCCAGGTGGCGCCCAGGCGCCGGCGCCCCAGGGCCTGTTCGGCGTTGCGGGCGGCCCAGTCGAGATTCTCCACCGCGAGCATGACCTCGATAGCCGCGTCGATCTCCGGCTTGCCCGTCTCGGTGCACACCAGGTCGACCAGCTCGCTCGCGCGGCGGGAGATGGCGCGCTTCCAGTCCAGCAGCCAGCGCCTGCGGCCGGCGAATCCGATTGATCCCCACCACTTCTCGGCCGAACGCGCGGATCGCACGGTGCGCGCCAGCTCGATCGGGCCCATCATGGCGTAGTCGCCGACGAATTCCCCGGTGCGCGGATCGTAGGAGGTGAGCACCCTGGAGGGGCGCGCCGGCGCGCGCTCGTCGTTCACTCTGCGGGTCGAGTCTGCCATCGCCCTCACCCTCTCGCTTGCCTGTACCTTCGGCAGCGAGCCCCTCCCGCTCGCCCATCAAGGGGCCGGACGAGGGAGCCGCAGATCCGTGCGGACTCTCGCGCCCCCTATCGCCAGGTTAGGGGCGTCCCGGCCCGTCGGACAAGAACCGATAACACCTCACAAACCGCGCGGTCTGTGCATAGCCTGCGCCGATCCCACCCCGGACCGACCAGTTTCTCAAAATGTGAGTAACACCACACTCTTTCGATCCTCGGCCGAATGCCGCCCGCCGCGTTCACCCGGGGCGATACGACTTCAAGCTGTTTCACACCCGGGCGCCCCCGCGCGGCCATGCACCCATCCGCACCCCAACCAGTAACATCGCCCCCTGTGGAAGGGATCACCAACCGGGACGCACCCATCGGCGAGCCCGCCGCCCCGGCCCTAGTGGAGAGTTGATGCCGAGCTT
The DNA here is from genome assembly GCF_018860155.1 of Nocardia albiluteola. GTDB lineage: Bacteria > Actinomycetota > Actinomycetes > Mycobacteriales > Mycobacteriaceae > Nocardia > Nocardia albiluteola. Next base: position 20,721 of record NZ_JAHKNI010000021.1, on the reverse strand, counting down.
GGACGAAGCAGAGTCACCGCCAGAAACCGCGGTCATGGTGACCGATGTCCGCAAATCCTTCGGCGAGGTCCACGCGCTGCGCGGCATCAGTTTCGCCGCCGCGCGCGGATCGGTGCTGGGCATTCTCGGCCCGAACGGCGCGGGCAAGACCACCATGGTCAAGATCCTGTCCACCCTGCTGCGCCCGGACTCCGGCAGCGCCACGGTGGCCGGGCATGACGTCATCGCCGACCCGGCGGGCGTGCGCCGGTCGATCATGATGACCGGGCAGTACGCGGCCCTGGACGAGAATTTGTCCGGCCGCGAGAACCTGGAATTGTTCGGCCGGCTCATGGGCCTAGGCAAGAAGGCCGCCCGCCGGCGCGCGGACACCCTGCTCGAGGAGTTCGACCTCGTCGGCGCGGGCAAGCGCGCGGTGCGCGGCTACTCCGGCGGCATGCGGCGCCGCGTCGACATCGCCTGCGGACTGGTGGTGCGGCCGGAGGTGGTCTTCCTCGACGAGCCCACCACCGGACTGGATCCGCGCAGCCGCCAGGGCGTCTGGGATCTGGTGAACGCGCTCAAGCTCCAGGGCATCACGGTCCTGTTGACCACGCAGTACCTCGAAGAGGCCGACGTGCTCAGCGACAACATCATCGTCATCGACCGGGGCACGGTCATCGCCGAGGGCACCGCCGACGAGCTCAAGGAGAAGACCGGCGGCAGCTACTGCGAGATCGTGCCGCTGGATCCGGCCAAGGTGCCCGCCGCGGTGACGGCGCTGGGCGAGTTGGTGCCCGAGGGGTTGCGCGGGGAGCTGTCCGAGGCGCCCGAGCGCATCTCGATCCCGGCCCCGGACGGCGCCGCGACCCTGTCGGAGGCGCTGCGCCGACTCGACGGCGCCGAGGTCGAGCTCATCGACATCGGGCTGCGACGGCCCTCGCTCGACGACGTCTTCCTGTCCATCACCGGACATTCGGGCGGGCACGAGTGAACGCTTCATCCGAGCGCGGCGAGGCGGGGCCGCGGCAGTGACCGATCAACTCACCGCACCCGCGGTGCGACTGTTCGCCGATCTGCCCGGCGCGCGCCTGTCCGCCCTCGCGCAGTGGCGCGCGCTGACCGGCCGGATCATCCGGACCATGGCCACCAAGGGAGAACTGGTCGTCGCGGTGGTCGCGCCGCTGGTGTTCACACTGGGGTTCTACCTGCCGCTGCGGTGGGTGATGAAGATCCAGGGCATCGACTACGGGCAGTTCGTCATGCCGATCATCGTGCTGCAGACCATGTCGTTCACGATGATGTCCAATGCGCAGATCGCCGCGTTCGAGACCGCGAGCGGGCTGAACACCCGGCTGCAGACCATGCCGGTCGGGCGGCTGGTGCCGCTGGCCGCGCGGCTGTCCGCGGGCCTGGTGCGCTCGGTGACCTCGCTGATCGCCGCGCTGATCTTCGGATTCATCATCGGATTCCGGTTGCACGCGAGCGTCGGGCAGTCGGTGCTGTTCTGCCTGTCCTCGCTGGCGGTGGGTACGGTGCTGGCGATCGGCGCCGACGCGCTGGGCTGCCTGACCAAGAGCCCGGAATCGCTGAGCCAGGCGCTGACGCTGCCAACGCTGATCTTCGGGATGCTGTCGTGCGGATTCGTCCCGGAAACGGGCTTCCCGCACTGGATCCGGCCGTTCGTGCGCAACCAGCCGATCTCGCAGTTCTCCTTCGCGATGCGCGACATGGCGGCGGGCGGGGTGAGCTGGCATGTGCTGTGGGTGCCGCTGGTGTGGCTGGCCGCGCTCGCGGTCTGCTTCGTGCCGCTGGCGGTCTGGGCGAGTGTGAGGCGCGAATGAGTACGGTGATGGAGACCGAGGCGACGCTGGGATCGGCGCCGTTGCCGATCGTCGAGCCGCGGTCCGAGCGGGCCGCCTCGACGCTGGTGCGGCACAGCCTGATTCAGTGCAAGCGGCTGCTCCAGGTGTGGGCCCGCGACCCGGCGACCACCATTCAGACCCTGATCTATCCGGCGCTGACGCTGCTGATGCTGCGCGTCGTGCTGGGCGATTCGATCAGCAACGCGACGGGCATGCCCAGCGTGTACGGCACGGTTCCGATGATCACGGTGGTGGCGGCGATGTCGGGGGCGGTGGTCAGCGGGCTGGGCTTCAAGAAGGAGCAGTTCACCGGGCTGCTGGGCCGGTTCTGGACGATGCCGATCCACCGCGCGGCCGGACTCACGGGACGGCTGCTGGCCGAGGCGATCCGGGTGCTGATCACCACGCTCTTCGTGATCGTGGTCGGCATCTGCATCGGATTCCGGTTCTGGAACGGACCGCTCGCCGCGCTGGGAATGATCGCGCTGCCGGTCCTGTTCGGCGTCGCCTTCGCGGTACTGGTGACCGCGCTGGCCACCATCTCCGAGGGGGTGCTGCTGGTGAACACCGTCGGCATCTTCAGCACCCTGCTGATGTTCTTCAACTCCGGATTCGTACCCGTCATGGCGTATCCGACCTGGCTTCAGTCGACCGTGGCGAATCAGCCGATGAGCACCGCGATCGACGCCATGCGCGGGCTGTGCTGGGACGGGCCGATCACCGCGCCGCTGCTGAAGACCCTCGCGTGGACCTTCGGGGCGATCGTGATCTTCGCCGTCCCGGCGATTCGTGGGTACCGGCGTGCTGCGGAGAGCAGCGGGTAGAAACCCGAACGCCGGTGTGCCCGCAGCCTGACGGCGGGCACACCGGCGCGGGATCCGGCGATGGACGTTCAGCCCCGCCGGACATCTCGGCCGCTACCGGGTACTCGTAGCGCTCGTCGGTGGGTCCCTGTCCTCGTGGGCAGTGCGCACGCGGCGACCGCCAAGCGCCCCGGGCCGCGTCACCAATTCAGCTCCGGCCGGTCAGCGTCAGGTAGATGAGCAGCAGGTTCAGTGCGGTGATCACCGCGGCGATCGCCCACGCGATCGCGGTGGTGACACGACGGTTGACGTCGGCCCCCATCAGCGCGCGGTCCCCGGTGAAGCGCACCAGCGGGATCAGCGCGAACGGAATTCCGAACGACAGCACCACCTGCGAGACGATCAGAGCCCGGGTCGGATCGACACCGACGGCCAGAATCGCCAGCGCGGGGATCAGCGTGACGACGCGGCGCAGCAACAGCGGAATCCGCCGGCGCAGCAGCCCCTCCATGATCATCGCGCCCGCGTAGGCACCGACCGAGGTCGAGGCCAGGCCCGAGGCCAGCAGGGCGATCGCCAGCAGCAGCGCGGCGGTGACCCCGAGCGAGCTGTGTACCGCGTGGTACGCGTCCTGAATCGTGTTGATGTCGGTGCGACCGCCGAAGGTGTGCGCGGCCATCAGCAGCATCGCCAGGTTCACCGCGCCGGCGATCACCATCGCGATGCCGACGTCCCAGCGGTTCACCCGCAGGAGCCGCGCGCGCACCGGTCCGGGCTCGGGGTGGCCGTGCCGCTCCACGGACATTCCCGAGTGCAGGTAGATCACGTGCGGCATCACGGTCGCGCCGACGATAGCGGCGGCCAGCAGCACGCTCTGGGTGCCCTCGAAGCGCGGCAGCAGCCCGCCCGCGGTGGCGCCCAGCGGCGGCGGCGAGATCACCAGGCTGGCCACGAATCCAATCGAGATGATCGCCAGCAGGCCGATGATCACCCGCTCGAAGGTCCGCTGCCCCCGCCGGTTCTGCACGCCCAGCAGCACGATCGATACCGCACCGGTGATGACCCCGCCCAGCACCAGCGGCAGGTGGAACAGCAGCTGCAGGGCGATCGCGCCGCCTATCACCTCGGCCAGATCGGTGGCCATCGCGGCCAATTCGGCCTGCGCCCAATAGGCCAGCCGCATCCGGCGCCCGGACGTATCGCGCACCAGCTCCGGCAGCGAGCGGCCGGTGACCAGGCCCGCCTTCGCCGAGAGGTACTGCACCAGCGCGGCCATCGCGTTGGCGAGCACCACCACCCACACCAGCAGGTAGCCGTACTGCGCGCCCGCGCTGACATTGGAGGCGATGTTGCCGGGGTCGACGTAGGCGATCGACGCCACGAAGGCCGGGCCGAGCAGCAGCGACGCCGACTTCGCCCGGTTGAACACGGTGGACGGAGAGGCGAGCGCGGTACCCATGACAAGATTTTATGGGGAACCGAACTTTTTCGGTAGAGCTGCCTAAAAAAGTGACCACCCCGACTGCGTCACGCGGCCGGGGTGGTGGAGATGGGTGGGCGGAACCTACTTGATGCCCAGCCCCCGGGACAGCACGGGCCACGAACTCAGGAAGTCGTCGTTCCAGTAGCCCCACGAGTGGGTGCCCGAGTTACGGAAGTTGAAGGTCGCCGGGATGCCCAGCGACGCCAGCTTCTGCTGCATGTTGTGGGTGCAGTAGTTGACCCCGGCCTCGATGACGCCACCGATCAGCAGCTGATTGGCCAGGCCGTAGGCGCCGGGCAGCGCGTACTTGTTGTTCATGGTGTCGTACTGGCCGGGCAGCCCGTTGCCGGAGGAGATGTACAGGTTCATGCCGCGCAGCTTGTCGGCGTGCACATACGGGTCGTTCGCGGCCCACGCCGGGGCACCGTCCGGACCGTACATGTTCACGACATTGCCGCCGCCCCAGGTGTTGACGGTGAGCTTCACGAACTCACGCCCGACCGGGTCGGCGGTCTGCGCGCAGCCGGAGTATGCGGCCACGGACTTGTACAGGCCCGGCTTGGCGATCGCCAGGTTCAGCACGCTGGTGCCGGAGGTGGACAGCCCCGCGATCGCGTTGACACCGTTGGTGCCCAGCGCGGCGTTGATCAGCGGGGGCAGCTCCTCGGTGAAGAAGGTCTTCCACTTGTTGCGGCCCAGGTTCGGATCGTCCTTGATCCAGTCGGTGTAGTAACTCCACTTGCCGCCGATGGGCTGGACCACGTTGACGTTCTTGGGCGCCAGGAAGCCGTCGACGATGTCGGTCTTCTTGACCCAGCTCGCGTCGTCCTCACCGCCGCCGGCGCCGTTGAGCAGGTACAGCGTCGGGCGCGGGACCGAGGCGTCGGCCGGGCGCTGCACATCCACCGGATAGGTCTCGTCCATCGCGGCGGAGTGCACGTAGAGGCGGATGTTGCGGTTGTCGGTGTAGGTGGCCTTGGTGATTTTCGAACCGTCGGGCGCGGTCGGATCCGCCAGCAGGGCCTTGCCCGTGATGATCGGATCGGCCGCCGCGGCCGTCGTCGCGCCGACTCCCGCCACGACACCTGCGAGAAGCCCCGTGGCGGCCGCTAGGACGGCAGCGGTTCTGACACCGCGCCGGAAGTGTCGACGAATCACAATTCACACCTTCACTATCGGTTTGTATCGGTTCAGCAGTCCGGGGCAGGGCCGGACACCCCGGCGCCCCCGCGGGCCGGTCGAGTGTTCGCCTGCGACCATACGGGCTTTGCGCCCGGCGCACCAAGGGCAATCACTTGTCCTCTTGGCGCCTCATCATGCCGGATCCCCGGCGTCCGAATCAGTTTCACCCCGGAATGCCCATGTAGAGGGGTGCGGATCCGGCTCACCGGGCCGCGGGGGCATCGGCGGGCATGGCATCAATCCGCGTATCGAGGTCCGCCACGCGGGCCTGCGGCGCCTCGGCGATCTGCCGGATCAGTGCCGAAAGTCCGTATGCCAGATAATTCGCCACCGGCTCACTGATCGCGCCGCACCGGTACCGCAGCGAGATGTGCACCGCTCCGTTCAACGCCACGGCGACGGTGATCGGATAGCCGAACGCGGATATCGCATCCGCCTCGCCGTCCACCTCCGCGACGGCGATGCCGTCGAGTATCCCGGTCAGCTCCACCCGATCGGCCGCGTCCGCGAATACCACCACGGAATCGAAAAGCTGTTCCATGCCCAGCGATTCGCGAATCTCGCGCAGCGCCGGGCAGCGCTGCCCGAGCAGCTGGTCCTGCTCGGATCCCAACCGCCGCAGCAACTCCGTGACAGTCTCACCGGCCTCCGGGCACACCCGCGCCGGGACGACACCGCCGAAGCGGCCCACCATGGCGTCCGAATCCGGGACCGCCGCGGGCCGTCCGGGCACGGCCAGGCCGAACACCACGTCGTCGCGATCGGCGGTGCGGCCGATCAGCAGGCCCCACGCCGCCTGCACCACCGTGCGCACCGAGATGCCCGGGCGCGCGGCCAATTCGGACAGTCGGGCGATATCGCCGGCACCCAGATCGAGATCGACACGCGCGGTCGCCGAGGAGATCTCGCGCTCCGGAGCCGAGCGCGCGAGCATCACCGGCTCGTCGTAGCCGGACAGCGCCGCGTACCAGGCCGTGCGCGCGGCATGCAGGTCGCGCATCGCCAGCCAGGCCGGATACGCGCGGTACGGATACACCGCCGGGAGCTGGCGCGAGCGTGGACCGCGCGCATAGGCCGTCAGCAGATCCCGCATGACCAGGCGCAGGGACCGGTCGTCGAGCAGGAGCGGGTGAGCGGTAACGAGCATCCGATGGACCTCGCGCGCGGACCGGAGCAGGGCGAAGCGCAGCAGTGGCGCGCGCTCGGGATCGAAGGGCGCCAGCCGATCCGCGGCCTCGTACCGGACCACCTCGGTCCGGGCGCCGACCTCGCCCATGTCGGTGAAATCGAGCGTGCGCCAGGCTACGTCGACCGATTCCAGCACCAGCTGAACCGGATCGCCCTCGGCCGTGGCGAACACCACACGCAGGCCGTCGTGCCGGTCCAGCACGGCCTGGGCCGCCAATCGCATCCGGCGGTCGTCGAGCGGACCGTTCAGGTCGACCGCAAACTGGGTGGCGGACGATTCGCCGATCCGCGTGCGGAGATCGCTGGCCGAATCCTCCTGTGCCACTGACGACTCCGGCCGCCGCCTGGGCAGCTCGGCACGGGGCTTCACCGAATCCGACGGCGGGGTTCGAGTGCCTCCCCGGCGCTGCGGCAGCTGCGGGAGGGGCGTCTCCGAGTCGGACTCACGCTGACCCGCGCGCCGCTGCGGCAGCTGCAGGACCGCCGCGGAATGACCGTCCGATGACGAATCATCCTGCGGGGTGGGCGAATCCGACGGTGGTGCGATCAAATCGGTCTGCGGCGGGGTGATCGGCCAGAGATCCGCGAGCTCGGGCTGGGCCAGCAGCAGTCGATCGATATCGGACTGAGCCAGCGGCACGAGCGGGAAGTCCGACGGCGTGAAACCGCCCGCGTCCGGGCGGGTCCCGTGCTCGGCGAGGCCGCCGAGTGCCCGGACCCAGTGCCCGGCCAGCTCCTTCACCTCATCGGCCTCCAAAACCGCCGAGGCGTAGTCGAAGCGGGCCCGCAGCCCGTCCTCGGTGGCGTCGACGGTGATGTCGAGGAACAGATCGGCCGGCGGCGTATCGGGGTAGGCACGGGCCGGCCGTAGATCGCGGTACCGGAATGCCGTGCGGCCGTTCGGCAGTGCGGCGAGCTCGTCGGCGGTGGCCGGATTGAGATAGCGCAGCGGTCCGTATCCGATGCCGCCCGCGGGCACCGCGCGGCGCTGCTCCTTCACCCGGGAGATGATCGTGCCCGCAGCGGGGCCACCGGCCAGGGCGTCATCGATATCGATGTCGTCCACGTTCAGCGGCAGCGGGTACGCGGCGGTGAATCCGCCGACGACCCTGACGGATTCGGGTCCACCTATCGATCGCCCGTCGGCGGGCAGCTGCACCACCGCGCCGAGGGCATCGGTGCCGCGGGAGCGCGGCACCAGCGCCAGCGCCGCCAGCAGCACGTCCTGGACCTCCGCGTGGTAGGCCGCGGCGACCGCGTCCACCGCGGCGGCGCCCTCTGTGGTCAGGGTCAGCGAGACCCGGCCGCGGGTGATCAGATCCGCCCCGTCCAGCGGTGTCTCGGCGGGCAGCCCGGCGAGCGTGCGCCGCCACCAGAACATCTCACCCGTTGCCGACGCGTCGGTCGCGCGCTCGGCCAGCCCGCGGGCGACACCGTCGGGTGTGCTCGGGGTACCGAAGGGCGCGCCGCGGCCGGACCAGGCGGCACACAGCTCGTCGATGATGATCCGCCACGAGGAGTCGTCCACCACCAGGCCGTTGGCGACGATCACCACCGTCGCCACGCTCCCCTGCGCCACATCGGTTTCCGGATCGGCGATGAGCCCGAAGCGAATGTTGCGACCGTGCGCGGGATCCAGCTCCGCCGTCAGCGCGCGCAGGGCCACACCCGCGACGCCCTCCGCACGGACGAACTGCCGCACCGATGCCCGTGGCGCGGCATCGTCCAGCACCAGGCGCGCGTCCCGGGTACCCCGCGCGAAGGCGGGCGCCCAGGTGCGCAACGCATTCGGGCCGGACCCGGTGGCGACCGCGAGGCGCGCGGACAGCAGCGGATGCCGATCCAGCAGGCCCTGCGCCGCCGTCAGGACGCCCTCGGCGGGGCAGTCCTCGGGGACGTCCAGGGAAAGGGCGCGGATCTCGCGGCCGGACGGGTCTATGTCCAGTACTCGAATCGCGCGCGGCGACAACGGAAGTACGCCCGCGGGTCGTGCATCGGCGCGATCCGAGTGCTCGCTGCCGTTGTGCGGAAGTCGCCCGGCCTTATCCGGTTCCTCGCCTGCCCGGGGCGGGGTCGGACGGACCGTGGCGTCGTCGGAATCCCCCGTGCCGCTGACGAGCTCGGCGGCCTCGATGGGATCTGCCGGCGATGAGATCTCGCCACCGGTGCCGGAGTGCGATTGCGCCGGCTCAGCCGGATCTACCTGGGGTACACCACGATCGCCCACCCCGGACGACAGGACATCGCCGACCGAATTCGTCCGGATCGATTCGCGGGTCGGTGAATCCGCGAACTCGGCCGGATCTGTCCGCGACGCACCGCCGGCGAGCCCGGTGGAGGAGGAAGCATTGCCGTCGGATTCCGGCGGGGCGGATACGCCGTCGGCGGACTTGGACTCGTACGCCTCACGATCGCCTGTAACCGGGAGGGAGACGTGGTCGCGGAGGTCCTCGGATTGGGTGAGCTGCCAGACGGCCGAGGGGGCGGCGGCGATATCCAATCCGGCGGCGCTCGCCTGCTCCCGGGCCTCGGCGATGATGCGCTCGGCCGGGGTCTGCGCGCGGGCCGGCACCGGTTCGGGCACCACAGCGGCGGCGGCCTCGACGGGGTACGAGGGCTCGACCGGCGCGGCGGATTCCGCGGGCTCCTCGGCATCGTGGGCGTCGTCGGTCTCGGTCGTGTCGGTGACGATGACCTCGAGGCCGGCAAGGGCCGACGGGTCCATCGAGCGCATGACCGAACCGGGCAGGAACGCGTGGGTCACCCGCTCGGCGCCGATCAGGCGTGCCAACTCCGGGCCGCCGTCGACGGCCGCGGGCACGACGACCAGCGTGGCGGCCGCGCCGAGTGCCAGCAGCAGCTCCAGCACCGCCTCGTCCGAGGACGGCGCGGCCAGTGCCAGGATCCGCGAATCATGGTGCAGCCGATAGTGTTCGGCCTGCCCGGACAGCCGGGCCAGGTCGCCGTGCGCAACCACCGCGCCCTGCTGGTGGTCGGCATCGCCGGCACCGTAGAGCACGTAGGCACCGTCGTCCGGATGCAGGGCGGTGACGCGTTCGGCGTCGGTAATCGGCGCGCCGGAGCGCGAATCGACCTGCGCCGCGAAATTCGGGTCGTCGAGCACGACCCATTCGTGCCCGATCCGCGGCAGTCCGGCGGATACTCCGCGCACGGTGACACCGAGGGCCGCACCGGAATCGGCGACCAGATCGCCGATGCGCTCGTGCGGCAGGAACGGTTCGACGGGCACGACCGCCGCGCCGGTCTTGGCGACCGACCACACCGTCACCAATGCCTCGAGCGAGCGCGGAATCGCCACGGCCACCGGCACTTGCGGACCGGCGCCGAGCTCGATCAAGCGCCGCGCGAGCTTCGAGGACGCGACATCGAGCTGGGCGTAGCTGAAGCTGCGCCCACGGGCCACCACGGCCGGACTGTTCGCATTGGCCGCCACCGCGGCGGCCATGAGGTCGGGCAGGGTCCGGGGCCGGGCGGCCTCCGCGGCGAGCTCCATCTGCTCGCCCGCCACCGCGGTCCAGAAGTCCCACACCGAGACATCGAAGGCCGAGGCGGACCGCAGCAACGCCGCCTGCGCGCCGTCGAGCCCGAATTCGGCAGTATCGCCATGCAATTGGCCCAGGGCCCCCGCATGCGAGACGACGACCCGCTCGGTACCCGACGGGAAGACCACCCAGGCCGGATGCTGCGCGTGCAACGGAGCGATCCGGTCGTCGTCGGTGAGCCGATGGGTCGGCACACCCTCGAGATTCAGCTCGTCGACCCGGATAACAGTCGGCTGTCCCTGCGACGTGTGCACGGGCCGGCGGCCGATGGGGACCAGCAGCCGGGTCGGCGCATCGGCGCCCGACCCGGCGCGATCCAGCTCCGCGAAGGGGTGATCCGAGTCGGTCAGCACGCAGACCGGTTCGGCGGCGGCAAGAATCTCGTGGCCGCGTTCCACGGACCCGTCCGGATCGATCGGCACGGCCGCGCCACCGGCCTTCGCCACCGCGTACACGGCCACACCCAGATCCACGGACCGGGGAAGGGCCAGCACAACCAGCGAGTCGGGCCCGACACCGAGCGAAATCAGGTACCGCGCCAGGCGATTGGCCCGCGCGTCGAGGTCACCGAGCGTGAATTCCGCCGTGCCGCCCTCGTCCTGCGGCAGCTCGGCGACGATCGCGACCGCATCGGGTTCGGCCGAGGCGACATGGTCCAGGAGCGAGGCGAGCGTGGGACCGTCCGGGCTCGCATCGGCAGAGCGCCACGCCGTTTCGGGCTCGGAGGGTTCGGAGGACTCGCCCGAATCCACCTCGTACTCGGCGCGATCCGAGTGTCCGGCCTCGAATGCCGCCGCGACCGATTCACCGGACGCGTGGCCGTCCTCCCACGAGTCCACCGGCGCATCGCTCCACTCGCGGGACTCCTGCCCCGACTCCACCGACCACCACGGGGCATCGGAGTTCGAATCGTGTTCGGCGTACTGCGCTTCCTCGTACTGGGCGTCGATATCGTTGCCGCCCACCGAGATCGCCGGGTTATCGGCGATCGCGGTCAGCAGCTCGACCAGATCGATGGCGATGGCCTCGGCGGTGCTGCCGGCGAAAAGATCGGTGGCGTAGGTGAGTTCGCCGTCGATGCCGGTCGGAATGCCGTTGGGGTCGTGCGTCTCGGTCAGGGCCAGGTTCAGGTCGAAGTGGGAGACCTCGAGGTCGGTGTCGACGTCATCGACGGTCAGCCCGGGCAGCTCCACCGCCAGGCGGGGGCGGCTGCGCACCGACACGCCGACTTGGAACAGCGGGTGGTGCGCGGTGGATCTCTCGGCGTCGAGCGCCCGCACCAGCCTGGCGAAGGGAATGTCGGAGTGCGCGAAGGCCTCCGCCTCCATCTCCCGCTGACGGATCAGCAGGTCGGTGAACGGTTCCGCCGCGTTCAGGCGCGCCCGCAGCACGACCGTATTGACGAACGTCCCTATCAGGTCATCGAATTCGCCCTCGCCGCGACCGGAGACCGGGGTACCGAGCGGAATGTCGTCACTCCCGGTCAGGCGTCCCAGCAGGGTCGCCAGGGCGGCATGGACGACGGTGAACAACGTTGCGCCGGAACGGTCCGCGAGGGTCAGCAGGGCGGCGTGGACGGCGGCCTCGATGTACAGACCGGTCCGCGCGCCGGCCAGCGTGGCCACGTCCGGACGCATGCGGTCCACGGGCAGCGGAAGTTCCGCGGGCAAGCCGGAGAGCTGCCGACGCCAGTAGGAGATCTGCTGGGCGGCAACGGATTCGTGATCCCACTCCGCACCGAGCAACTCCTCGTGCCGCAGGAGGTAATCCGCGTACTGCGCGGGCAGCGGCTCCCACCGCGGTGCATGACCGGCGGTTCGCGCGGCATACGCGGCCATCAGGTCGGAGATCAGCGGCTCCAGCGACGTGGTGTCGGCCGCAATGTGGTGGACCACCACGGCCAGCACGTATTCGCGGCGGGAGCCCGGCGCCAGATCGGATATCTCGAACAACCGGACCCGCAGCGGTGCCTCGGTGGTCACATCGAACGGCGCGGCGGCCAGCTCCCAGACCGCGGCCAACACCTCGTTCGCCGTAATCCGTTGTGCCGCCGGGTTCTCGGGCCGCGCTTGAGCGGCCATCACCGTGCGCCCCGGACGCGAGACGCCCGCCCCGCCCTCCCAGACGGCCGGGTACACGGTGCGCAGCACATCGTGCCGGTTGATCACATCGTCCAGGGCCGCACTCAGCGACTCGACGTCCAGGCTGCCGGTCAGCCGCAGCACGAACGGCAGATGGTAAGCGGCCGGAACACGCGCTCCGACAACCTGATCAGCCCGATTGAGCGTCCACATCCGTTCCTGCGCCGGCGAGAGCAGCTCGCGCCCCCGGACGTTCGACTCCCGTGCCGGATCCGCCCGCCACGCGGTCTTCGCCCGCGACGCCTCGGACTTCACGCCGGACCCGAGCGTCCGCGCCCGCCACGCCGAACCGGCCTCCGACCGCGCCTGCGGCTCCGCAAGAGGCTCGGACGACGTCACCGACTCCCGCCGCGATGGCATCGACGGTTCCTCAGTGGGCCCGGACGACGCCGACTCCTGCTGCGGCGCAGCGTCCGCCGGCGAGTCCAGATCCTCCAGGGGCCCGTACGACGACCTGTCCCACGACGGCACGGCTGACTCGCCCGACCGAGCCTGCCACGATGGCCCGGCGTCCCAACCGGACTCGGACTCCTCGACGGACCCGTGCGACCGCATCGCCCACGGCGGCACGGCCTCGGCACCGAACTCCGACTCGGCTACGGGATAGTCGGGCCGCTTCGCCCAGGAGGGCGTCCCCTCCCCGTCAGCCCGCAGCTCTACGAGGGACTCGAGCGGCTCCCGGTAAGGGAGCGCATCCGCCTCGGTCCGGGAATCCTCGGGCGAATCCGGTGTCCGCTCCGGCGCGACAGCCTCCGCGGACGCCGGTGACTCCTCGAAGGACTCACGCAATCGCGACTCCCCCGGCGACGCAGCATCCGCCTGCGCCTCGGATTCCACAGCGGACTCCAGTGCCCGTTCCGCCAACTCCGAGCCGGCCGACCACGACATCGAATCCGTTGCGGTATTTCGTGACTCGCGATCCAGCGCCCATTCCCGCGGGCGCTCGTGCCCTTGCAACCACGCCGGTGTCGATTCGTGCGGCGAGGCCGATTCGAGCCCCGTCATCCGCTCGGGTAGCTGATCGCTCGTGCCGGCTTCCGACTCCGAAATCGTTGCCGGATCCGGGATCTCGGTCCCTTCAGAGGACCTCTCGGCATCCGCCCGATACCCCGGCTCCGCCCGCCGCTCGGAGTGCGGCAGCGGATCGCCGATCCCCGGCGACACCGGATCGATTCGATGCTGCGGGGACTGCTCCGGCGCGGATTCGTCCTCGGCGTCGATAGGCCGATCCGTGTGCGGCCGCAGCGCATCCACCAACGACGCGGCCGAAACCGAACCTTCGGTCGATTCCTCGGCGGTGGGATCGGTGCGGCCCAGGTAGTCCAGGCGCGCGGGCAGCTCACCGGCACCCTCCCGCCACACCACGAGATCACCGGTGCGATACAGGCGGGAGCCCGCGGCATCGCCGTCCGCAAAGGGGTTGGCCACGAAGCGATCCGCGGTCGCGGGGGGCCGTCCGGCAAATCCGCGGGCCAGTTGCGCGCCGCCGAGAAACAGCTCGCCGGGCACGCCGACGGGAACCGGGCGCAACCGGTCGTCCAGCACGTAGACCTGGGTGTTCCACTGCGGCAGGCCGATCGGCACATTCGAGCGATCCGCACCATCGGCGGGCCAGTACATCACCGACACCGCGACCCCTGCGGGCCCGTACAGATGATGCACCCGGGCATCGCAGATCCGCTGCAGCGCAGCCACGGTCTGTCCGGTCAGCGCCTCGCCGATCACGAATATCTCCCGTAGCGTCGGGCAGATACCCGGCGCGGTGCGCCCGGCGAACAGTGCCAGTTCCGAGGGAGCGAAATCGGTTACCGTAACTCCCTGCGCGGCAATCGTTTCCGCAAGGTACAGCGGATCGAGGCGCCCCTCCGGCGGTGCCAGGCGCAGCGTTGCGCCCACCCGCAGGGGCAGGAAGTATCCCCACGGCGAGCGGGCGCGGGTCGCGGCGGACCGGTGCAGGTATACGTCCGTGCTGTCCAGCGGATAGGCCGCCAGCATCCATTCGAGCTGGTGATCGATCGCCGCATGCGAGACCACCGCGCCGTGGCCGTCCCCGGCGAACATGAAGTAGGCCGGATGGCCGGGCAACAGCGAGCCGGTCAGCTCGTCGGGTCGCACCGGACTCGGATCGAATCTGCCCAGATCCATCGTGTCCAGCCGCAGGACCTGCGTATCGACCGGCGCGGGAACAGTATCCGCGACGGTGGTGACCACGCACGCCGGCCGCGCCACGTCCAGGATGTGCGCGATTCGCTCGATCGGATCGTCCGGATCCACCGGCACGAACGCACCGCCGGCGGTCAGGATCGCGTACATCCCGACCAGCAGCTCCGTGGACGGGCGGATCGCCAGTGCCACCGCGGTTTCCGGACCGACTCCGCGCGAGATGAGCAGGCGCGCCAGCTGATTGACCCGACTATCGAACTGCGCGTAGGTCAGCTTCGCATCGCCGCAGGAGATCGCGACCGCATCCGGAACCTGCTGCACCGCCTGCCGATAACCATCGAGCAGCAGTCCCGGCTCGACCGAATACCGAGTGTTGTTCCAGGCGGTGAGGATTCGAACCCGCTCGTCGGGCTGCAGCAGATCGATGTCGCCGATCGGCCGTCGCGGATCGGCGACGCCGGCCGTCAGCAGGTGCACCAGGCGCTCGGCGAATCCGGCGATGGTGATCTCGTCGAACAGCTCGGTATCGTAGGTGAACGTCGCCGACAGCCCGCCCGGCGCATCGCCGTCGCGGCGGGGGACCACGGCCAGCCGCAGCTCGCACGGCCTGTCCGTGCCCGCGACTTCCACGCCCGTCGCGGACAGGCCCGGCAGCGCCAGCTGCGGCTGATCCGCCGCGCGCACCACCAGCGCCGCGCGCGGCCACGGCGCGACCTCGCCCACCGGCAGCGCCCGCGCCACGCGCGCGAAGGGCAATTCCGCGTGCGCGAACGCCTCGAGATCGCTGCGCCGCACCCCGGCGAGCAGATCGGCGAACGAGGCGGCCGCATCGACCCGGGTGCGCAGCGCCACCGTGTTCTCGAAAAGTCCTATGGTCCCGTCGAGTTCGCGAATGCCGCGGCCCGCAACCCTCGACCCGACGACGATGTCGCCATTCCCGGACAGCCGCGCCAGCAATGCCGCGAATCCCGCATGGACGGCGGTGAAAAGCGTTGCGCCCGTGCCGGTAACGAGTTCCTCGAGCCCGGCATGGACCCCGGCCGCCACGGTGAACGAATACTCCGCACCCCGCCCGGACCGCGGTATCTGCGGCCGCTGCCGGTCGACCGGCAGCCGCAGCTCCGCGACTCCCGCCATAGTCGTTCGCCAGTATTCGATCTCGCGCGCGGCGGCCGACTCGGGATCCGTTTCGTCTCCGAGGACCGTGCGCTGCCAGAGCGCGAAGTCGGCGTACTGCAGGGGCAGCGGCGCCCAGCGCGGCGTGGCCCGGTTGCGCCGGGCGAGCAGCGCGACGGCCAGATCGCGCAGGAACGGCGTGATGCTGGCCTCGTCGGCGGCGATGCGATGGGCGACGACCGCTACCACATGGTCGTCGGGCGCAACCGCCGCGATCCCGATCTGCACCGGAACCTCGACCGTCACATCGAAGGCGATCCGCGCGTAGTCGGCCAGCCAGCCCTCGATCTCGGACTCGGTGAGCTCCGCGGGCGTCAGATCCGCCAGCACCTGATCCAGCGGCAGCACGGCCTGAGATCCGGTGTCGCCCACCGCCGGATACACGGTCCGCAACATCTGGTGCCGCTCGATGACGTCGACGACCGCGACCTGCAACGCCTCCACCCGCACGTGCCCGCCGATCCGCACGGCGAAGCACACATTGTGGGCCAGCGACTCCGGATCGCCCCGGTTGATCTCCCACATCGACTGCTGCGCAAGCGATAGCGGCACCGAGGGAAGGACTGTGTCCTCGAACTCCACAGTTGTAGACGGACGCGTCATAGGCCCCAACGGGATTCGGTGCGCAGCGTCAGCGCCCTCGAGCGCGTCCAGCCCAGCGCCGCTCTCGGCACTCACCTCGCGCACGTCCGGCGCCGCCCCGGCCCCCGCACGCTCGGATGTCACCGAACGGCCACCTGCATCGGTATGCGCGCCCGCCTCGTCTGCACGCGGCGCCTCGCTCATAGCGGCGACCGCTACCCCCGCGGTGTCCCCCAACTCGGCCTTGGCCGCATCCACCGCACGCACGCCGATCTCATCGACCGTATCGTGCCTTCCGACCAGCCAACTCGGGCCGTCGTCCGGGGCCTCTGCCTTCGCTGCGTCGTCGCGCGCCTCATCGACGACACCTGCGGGACCTACGTATTCAAGCGTCCCCTCGGCCGTTCGCCGGACCAGATCGCCGGTTCGGAACAGCCGCATATCGTTCTCCCCGGGCAGTCCCCCGGGCGCCGCGAAGGGATTCGCCACGAAACGCAGCGCCGTGCGCACCGGACGTCGTCGGTAGCCGCGGGCCAGTTGTGCACCGGCGATGTACAACTCGCCCACGTCGCCCTCTGCCACGGGCGAAAGCCGCTCGTCCAGAACGTATTCGGCGATGCCGCGCACCGGGGTGCCGACCGACGGCTCGCCGAGCGGGCCGACATGGGTCATGACAGTGGTCTCGGCCGCACCGTATCCGTGCAGAACCTGCCGGTCGGCCGCGCCGAACGGCCCCGGGCTGACCGGTCCGGCCCAGCGCTGCGCCAGCTCCGGCGCCGGCAGTCCGCCGCAGATCACCACCCGCAGCTCGTCCAGTCCCGCCGGATCCACCGATTCGAGCACACCATGCGCGAGGTACGCGTGCGTCACGTCCTCGCGCAGCAGCAGCGCGGCCAGCTCGGCACCCTCGTGCACCGTCGGCGCGGCCACCACCATCGCGGCCGTTCCCCCGATGGCCAGTAGCAGCTCCAGCACGAATGCGTGATCCGCGGGCGCCGCGAACGCCAGCGTCCGGGCATCCCCGTCGACGTGATAGCGGATCCGCTGCTCGTCACACAGTCCCGACAGCCCGGCCTGCGTGACCACGATGCCGGGCACGGCATCCTCGGCGGTGTAGACGGCGTAGGCGGGATGTTCGGCCCGCAAGGGGCGCAGCCGGTCGGCGTAAGTGACCGGGTCGGCGGCGAATTCCTCCAGCTCCATCGCGAATTCGGCGGTATCGATGGCCAGCCAGTTCGCCGCCGCGGGCAACCCGGGGCGGGCGGCCGCGACGGTCAGGCCCAGCACCGCACCCGAGTCGGCGACGATCCGCGCGATGCGCTGCGCCGGGGCGTCCGGATCCACGGGGACGAATCCCGCGCCGCACTTGGCCACCGCCCAGACCGCGATCACGGCCTCCAGCGACCGCGGCACGACCACCGCCACCAGATCCTCCGGCCCGATGCCGCGCCCGATCAGCAGGCGCGCCACCCGGGTCGACCGCTCGTCGAGCTCGGCGTAGGTCAGCTCGGCGAGCGTGGTCTCGGCGTCGGCGAGGACGACGGCGATCGCGTCGGGATCGGCCTCGACCGCAGTCGACAGCAGCTGCGGCAGGGTGGTGACGCGCGCCCGGCGACCGCGTGACGGGCGAGTGCGGGACGAACGCGTCATCGGATAATCACTCGCCGAGTCACGTTGCGCCGTCCAACCACCCGAAGCACGTTGCTCACCCTGCCTGTTTGTTGCTCATGCGCTGGTTAGAGCGCCACCCACGATCAATCGAGCACGGCGGTCGCGGATGCCACCGCCGTGCGGAGATCCCGCGGCCGGAGGGTAACCGCCCGCGGAATCAGACCATTGTCCGGTACAAAGACCGGATGGTCACCCGGTGGGCCTGATTTCAGCCCACCAACTCGTCCAGCACCATAAACGTTTCGGCCGCACCAAAACCAGAGACCGGTTCCGGACCCCTATCCAGAACCAGTGCCTGCAGATCCTCCAGCGGTTCCGGATCCAGCCGCGCCAGCCCGTCGTGATCGGTGAACAGGTGGGTCACCCATTCCTCGGCCAGCGCCGCCGCGGTGCCCTCGGCGGGCAGCACCATCGAGGCGCCCGCCGCACCGGCCGCCAGGATCTCCAGCAGCGCCGCGAGCGCTCCGGGCGGACCCTGATGGAACGTCCGCGATTCGAAGGTCAGCTCTGTACCCGACCGCAATCCGTCCACGGCCGCGGCCAGCTCGTCGTATCCGAGGACCCGGTGCTCGGCGACGAAGGCCGGATCCGTGCCGCGCAGGGCGCCGATCCGATTGGCGTAGGTCACCGGCCGGGCCGACTCGGCGGCGATCTCGGACATGACGGCCGGATCTCTGAGCACCACCCAGTCGATGCCGTCCAGGTGTTCCGCCGGCACCGGCGCGAGCGCCGCGAGCCCGACCTCGATCCCGGGCACGGTGTCCGCCCCGGATGCGGTGGGCAGCACCATATCCGCTCCCACCGGGATCACCGCGGCACCTGCCTTGAGCACCGCCCAGGTGGCGACGGTGGCATCGATCCCGCGGTCCAGCCGCACCGCCACCCCCACGCCGGGCCCGCAGCCCCGCCCGATCAGTACCCGCGCCAGCCGCGAGGACCGGGCATCCAGCTCGCGATACGACACCTCGTCTCCGCCGGACACCAGTGCGGGACTCTCGGGATCCTCCTCCACGATCCCCGCGAGGACCTGCGCCAGCGCGGTACCGGTGGACTTGGTCGCGGAGACAGTTGCCGCCGCCGATTCGGTTGCGGCGGGGGCGCTTTCGGCGACTCGCTCATGAGTGAGCGCGCCGTGGGCCGAAGCGCCCGATGCAGCGGCATCGTGCGCGGCACTGCTCTGTGCTGCACCGTCATCTGTGGCAACACCCGGCGCCGCAACGCCCTGCTGGGTGCCGTCGGGTGCGCCAACACTTTGTGCGGCACCGTCGTACGCGGCAACACCCGGCGCCGCAACGCTCTGCTCAGCGCCATCGTGCGCGGCAGCACCTTGTGCGGCACCGTCATCGCCGCCAGCACCCGGCACTGCGTCAGCGTCCGGGCCAGCTCCCTGCGGAGCGCGATCGTTCGCGTCAGGACCCTGCGCAATGCCGTCGTGTGCGCCGGCGCCTTGCTCAGTGCCGTCGGCTGCCGCAGCACCCTGTGCTGCAGCGACATACGCGGCAACGCCCTGCTCAGCGCCATCGTCCGAGCCGACACCCTGCACAGCGCCATCTCGCGCGGCAACGCCCTGTCCACCGCCATCGAGCGCAGCAACGCCCTGTGCGCCACCATCCAGCGCAACATCGTCCCGCGCGACAATTTCATGCGCAGCGCCGTCGAGTGCAGCGCCAACCTCGCCATTGGATGTCGGCAGCTCGATCGCCCCGACAACCAGCTCGGGATCGACAGCAACCGCCGTCAGTATCCGCTCGAACCGTTCACCCAACCGCCGGACCGTCGACTCGTCGAAAAGATCCGTGGCATAGGTGAATACCGCGACCAGCTCGGCGGGCGCACCGTCGGGGTCGTAGTGCGGCTCGACGTTCACCTGCAGATCGAACTTCGCCGCGACGGCGTCGGTGTCCACCGCGGCGATGGTCAGGCCGGGCAGCTCGAGGGTGGGCCGCTCGTTGTTCTGGAACGACAGCACGACCTGCAGCAGGCGCTGGGCGGCGAAGGGGTCCGCCCCCGTCGCCACCGCCTCCGCAACCCGCTCGAACGGAATATCGGAGTTCGCGAAGGCGGAAAGGTCGCTCTCGCGGGCCTTGTCGACCAGCGCGGCGAAAGTGTCCGACGCCTCGACCGTGGTCCGCAGCGCGAGCGTATTGACGAACATGCCCACCAGGTCGTCGAGGGCGCGTTCCCCACGCCCCGCGATCGGCGTCCCGATGACGATGTCGGAGGACTCCGCCTGCCCGGCGAGCACGGCGGCCAGCGCCGCGTGCACGACCATGAACAGCGACGAATTGTGTTCGCCCGCAATACGGGTCAGACGCTCGTGGACCGATGCATCCACGGTGAACCCGATGTATGCACCGCGCAGCGAGGGCACGACCGGGCGGGGCCGGTCGGTTGCGAGCCGGGCCGGTGACACCGCGAGCCGATCCCGCCAGTAGTCCAATTGCCGTGCCGCGACCGAATTCTCGTCGCCGTCGTCGCCGATCACCTCGCGCTGCCACACCGCGTAGTCCGCGTACTGGATTTCCAGTGGCGCCCACCCGGGTTGGCCGCCCTGCGCGCGCGCGACGTAGGCCGTCACCAGGTCCCGCGCGAGCGGCGCGAGCGAGGCACCGTCGGCGCTGATGTGGTGCACCACCATCGCCAGCAGGTAGTCGCGGTCCTGTTCCAGCAGCAGGGCCCGCACCGGAACCTCCTGGCTGACATCGAATCCGGTCGACATCAGCGCACCGATCCGCGCGATCGGATCGCCGCCGGATTCGACCGTCAGCCCCGCGGGCAGGGCCTCGGCGGCCGAGAGAATCTGCTGATAGGGCAACCCGCCCAGACCATCCGCGGGATACCGCGTCCGCAACGACTCGTGCCGCTCCAGCACATCGCCCACCGCCGCCCGCAACGCCTCCACATCCAGCTCACCGGTCAACCGAA
>NZ_JAHKNI010000020.1 GCF_018860155.1 Nocardia albiluteola | reverse complement strand
ACGAACACATCCGGTTTACGAGCCACCGGCACCACCTCCACCGGCAGCATCGCCGGTCACCGGCCGATGATCAACCCGCCACCCCGACTGCGGGTTTCAGCATCAACCTTTCAGGACACGGCACTAGCCCAGCTCGGGTTCGGGTGGGACGTTCAGCCGCGGTTGACCTGCCCGATCCCGGTTCGCGCTACCTATGCCGGCTCGGCCACGGTTATGCCGACCCGGGCCGGATAGTCCTGCAGCTCCGGATTTTTGGAGTTCTCGGCCATCTTCTCCATCATGGACATGCCCTTGGAACCGAGGAACCAGTTGCGGAACTTCAAGCCTCGGGCCGTCCTCGGGCGCAGGAAGCGTCCGGCGTTGGCGCTGTCGGACAGCTTGCTGTACTCGTGCATGATCTCGTCGTAGCGGGGAAAGGCCGCGGTGTAATCGCTGTTGGCGCAGGCGAGTTCGCCGGTCAGCACGTAGGCCCCGACGACCGCGGCGCCGGTTCCGAAGCCGGCCAGGGTGTTTCCGTAACCGGCGTCACCGACGAGTGCGACGCGGCCCTTGGTGAAACTCTTCATCTTGCGTACTTGGCGATCGCGTCGAGATAGAGATCGTCGAAATTGTCGATCTCGGCGAGCATCTCCGGGACCCGCCAGCCCATTCCGGCGAAGGTGTCCTTCACGATCTGCCGTTGCGCGGCGACATCGTCACGGGCGTAGTCGAGTTCGGAGGCGGCGAAAATGTACATCTGCTGAGCCTTCGAACCGCCGGAGGCCGCGTATCGACCCGGTGTGTTGTGCGCGTAGGAGGTGACCCGATCGGATCCTCGGGCGACCACTCCAACTGCACGAAACGAAACCGTAAGGCGGATCAACAGTTACCCGCGCGTCCTACTTTGCGGCTCATGACAGCTTCAGGATTCCTGGGTTTCCCATGGGTTCAGCCGGACTGAAGCTACTTCGTCGGGAACCCACCGCTTTCGGTCATAAAAGCCTGTTTGCGGCGGCGGTTTTTTGGCTTGCAGGCCGTTCAATGGTGGTCAATCCGGTCGGGTAGGTGTTTCGCGAATGCGATCCGCAGCAGCTACTCCGTAAGCTTCGCCCGAGGAGGTTGACATGTCCGAAGACACACCGGCAATTCCGTCCTGGGTACCCCGAGACTCATACCCCTTCGAGCACCGCTATCTCGACCTGGCCGGCACTCGCGTCCATTACGTCGACGAAGGCATCGGTCCACCCCTGCTGCTTCTGCACGGCAACCCCACCTGGTCGTTTCTCTACCGTGAGTTGATCACCAATCTCGGCGGCCAATTTCGCTGCATCGCTTTGGATTACCCCGGGTTCGGCCTCTCACGCCCGGGCCCTGGATACGGTTTCACGCCCGCCGAGCACGCGAGGGTCGTCGAGCGATTCGTCACCGAGCTCGACCTGTCGGGCGTGACGCTCATGGTGCAGGATTGGGGCGGACCGATCGGGTTCGCGGTCGCGACGCGGCATCCGGATCGGTTCGCCGCGTTCGTGATCGGCAATACCTGGGCCTGGCCGAAATCGGATCTGGGAACGCAGGTATTCTCCCGGACACTGGGCGGTCCGATCGGCCGCTACCTGATTCTGCGTCGAAACTTCTTCGTCGAGAGGCTCATACCGCTCGGTGTCCGGCGCCGGAAGCTATCGGAGTCGGTGATGGACGCCTACCGTGGGCCGTTCCCGACGTCCGAGTCGAGGCGTCCGATGCACGTGTTCCCTCGCGAAATCCTCGGCAGCCGACCGTTTCTCGCCGAGATCGAGCGAGGGCTACCCGCCCTGGGTAACAAGCCCGCGTTGCTGGTGTGGCCGACGAAGGATGTGGCGTTCCGCGAACCGGAGCGTCGCCGCTGGGAGCGGGTCTTTCCCCAGCATCGCACCGTCATCCTGGAGGGCGCGGGCCACTACATCCAGGAAGACGCGCCCGAGCAGATCATCGCCGCGATCCGGGAATGGGCGCCGCAACGCGACGGCGAAGGTTGAACCAGCGACAGAACCGGGTGGTTGGCGTCGTTGCCGGTGGCGCTGTCTACCAATCCGGCTGACGCCCGCGCCAGCACGAACCCGGCCCGCCCACGCCTCCTCACGACGTGCCCAGCACACCGTGTCGCTCGAGGATGTCCCGGACCCGACCGTGCCTGCCCCGCGCGGTCCGTCGATGCCCAGCGAGTGGGACTCGTCGACCACCAGCACGCTGCCGGTCTCGTCCGAGACCTGATACAGGTCGGTCAATGGGCTGTGGCTTCCGCTGGTGCTGCAGATCGCGTCGACCCCGATGACGCCGGGCCAGTATTTGCCGATCTGGACGCGCAGATCGTCGGGCTCGTGGTGGCGGGAGAGGTGAATCGGCGCTGCGGCCACCACGGCACCTTGCCGCAGCGACATGTGTGCCTTCTCGTCGACATAGACGGGGGTCTGTGGCGCGCTGCTGACGCGCCGCGATATCGGGCGTCGTGCATTCCCCTGCTCATATGCGTCCCGACCTCTGCGGTCTCAACGCCAGGTGTTTCGCTCTCACCGCCAGGCGTTTCGCTGCCTGTCGGGCAAGACGACTCCGTACTAGCCTGAACGAGATCGTCTAGTTGTGGCTGACGCGTACATGCGACGTAGGCAAAGACCCGATCCAGGGAGGTACGGGTGAAGGCGATTGTGGTGACGGACAGGGCCGCGGGAACGGCGGGGATGACGCTGGCGGAGCGGCCCGAGCCGGACGTGGCGAGGCTCGCCGGTCTCGAGGGCGCGAACTACGGCGACGTCGTCGTTGAAGTTCATGCGTCGGGATTCACCGGGAATGAGCTGGAGTGGCCCTCGACCTGGATCGATCGCCTCGGCCGTGACCGGACGCCGTCGATCCCCGGCCACGAGGTGGCCGGGGTGGTCACCGGTCTCAGCTATGGAACAACGGGATTGTCGGTCGGACAGCGGGTGTTCGGCCTTACGGACTGGACTCGCGACGGCACGCTGGCGGAGTATGTCGTCGTTGAGGCGCGCAACCTTGCGCCGCTGCCAGCTGACGTCGACTTCACAGTGGGCGCGAGCGTGGCGATGACGGGCCTGACCGCGTGGCAGGGGCTGTTCGAGCACGGCCATATCCGGGCGGGCCAGAGCGTCCTCGTGCATGGCGCGGCCGGCGCGGTCGGTTCGATGGCGATACAGCTCGCACGTGAGGCCGGCGTCTACGTCATCAGTACCGGACGTGCTGCCCATCGTCAGACGGCGCTCGATTTCGGCGCGCACGAGTTTGTCGACCTCGAGAACGACGCTATGGAAGGTGTCGGTGGAGTTGATCTGGTGTTCGATGTCTTCGGCGGCGACATCGGAAGGCGGTCCGCGGGTCTGGTTCGTTCCGGAGGAACACTCGTCAGCGTCGCCGGTCCGCCCGAGGCACGGCCGGCCGACGGCCTGGCGATCGACTTCGTTGTCGTGCCTGATCGAGCGCAATTGAGTGAGATCGCCCGGCGGGTGCGGGATGGACGTCTGCGGACGCATATCGGCCAAGTCGCGACTCTCGACGACGCGGTCGTTGCTTTCAACCCGACCGAGCGGATCGAGGGGAAGACGATCATCCGCGTTCGTCGGTGAGGACTCAGGGACAGCGGCGACCGCCTTTCCCACGCCAATACCGCATACGCGATCCCAGGTCCCTGCGGGAAGCCGGCAGCGGTGGCGAACTCGGCCCACCGGAACCACAGGTCATGCTTTTTGATTCCACCCTGCGGATCCGACCCGTTTGCCCCGGTGTCCGAGACGTCCGCACAGCTTGCGAGCAGGTCGCGAACACCGTCACAGTCCCAATCTTGCTGGTAGACACAGGCATCAGCAATTCCGGGAGGGGGCAGGCCGGAGGTTGCTGCTCTTCCGCAACGAAATATCTTGACTGTCAGATGCCGACGAGCCGGTTCCCGAGCTGGCACAGAGCGGCGTTGTGGTTCATCTCGCGGGCAGGTATTGAGTTGAAACTCGTTGTTTTCCTTGGTAGTTGAGTGTGGGTGAGTGAGCAGGACCTGCGGCGAGTGTCGCCTGCAGCGCAGGAGGTGGTGCGGTTGGGGTGGTGGCCGCGCTGGAGTCGGGCCTGGTGAGTCCTATCCGGAGGCGGCAGCGATGTTCGGTGTGTCGTCGCGGTCGGTGGGCACGTGGTGGCGCAGGTACCGCGGCAGCGGACGGGAATCGCTTGCTGCGCCGGTGAAGTCGCGGACCGGGCGAGAGAAGATGATCGGCGCCCAGGAGCGTGGCGTGTTGTTCGGGGCGATGGCCGATTACACGCCCGATCGCGCCCCGCGTCAGCGCATCGGCGAGATCCGACAACGGCACGTCCGCGTCGCGGAGACGCTCGCTTGGATGCGATGCCCCGGCGAGTGGCTCGCCGGGGCATCGCATGCGGTGAGTGCCCGAACAATGCGGCGACTGCCCGAACAGGGTGGTGTTACCGGTGCAGGTCGAAGCGGTCGAGGTTCATGACCTTGGTCCAGGCGGCGGCGAAGTCGCGCACGAACTTTTCCCCGGCACCGTCGGTGGCGTACACCTCCGCGACCGCGCGCAGTTCCGAGTTGGAGCCGAAGACGAGGTCGACGCGGCTGCCGGTCCACTTCTCCTCGCCGCTCGCGCGGTCTTTACCGACGAATGTGCCATCGTCGGCCGCCGACGATTCCCATTTCGTGCGCATGTCGAGCAGGTTCACGAAGAAGTCGTTGGTGAGCGTCCTCGGCTTCGCGGTGAATACGCCCAGTGCCGACTGCTTGTGGTTCGCGTCGAGTGCTCGCAGGCCACCGACGAGGACGGTCATCTCGGGAGCGCTGAGTGTCAGCAGGTTCGCCTTGTCGAGCAGCAGGTACTCGGCCGGGAGCCGGGTGCCCTTGCCGACGTAGTTGCGGAAGCCGTCCGCGGCCGGTTCGAGCAGCGAGAACGACTCGATATCGGTCAGCTCCTGGGTAGCGTCGGTACGGCCCGGGGTGAACGGCACCGTGATGTCGAATCCGGCGTCCTTGGCGCCCTTCTCGACCGCCGCGACCCCGCCGAGCACGACCAGGTCCGCGAACGAAATCCGCACGTTCCCGGACTGGGCGGAGTTGAACGACTCCTGAATGCCCTCGAGCATGCGTACCACCTGCGCCAGCTCGTCGGGTTCGTTGACCTCCCACCCGGCCTGCGGCTGCAACCGGATTCGGCCGCCATTGGCGCCGCCGCGTTTGTCGCTGCCACGGAACGATGACGCCGCCGCCCACGCAGTTGAAACCAGCTGCGGCACAGTCAATCCCGAGGACAGGATACGGCCCTTCAGGTCGGTGATCTCCGCGAGACCGACCAATTCGTGATCGACCTCGGGAACCGGGTCCTGCCACAACAGGGTCTCGGCCGGGACGAGTGGCCCGAGGTAACGGGCCTTGGGGCCCATGTCGCGGTGGATCAGTTTGTACCAGGCCTTGGCGAACTCCTCGGCGAGTTCCTCGGGATGGTCGAGCCAGCGCCGGGTGATCTGCTCGTAGATCGGGTCGAGTCGCAGCGAGAGGTCGGTGGTCAGCATCGACGGGGTGCGCGTCCGCGTCCCACCCTGCGGGTCGGGCATGGTGTTGGCCCCGGCACCGTCCTTCGGGACATACTGCCAGGCCCCAGCCGGGCTTTTGGTTTTCTCCCACTCGTAGCCGTAGAGGATTTCCAGGAAGCTGTTGTCCCACTGCGTCGGTGTCGGCGTCCAGGTCACCTCGATACCGCTGGTGATCGCATCCGCGCCGACGCCGGTGCGGAAGCTGCTGCGCCAGCCCAGGCCCTGCTCCTCGAGCGGGGCAGCCTCTGGTTCGGGACCGACGAGATCGGCATCACCGGCGCCGTGGGTCTTGCCGAAGGTGTGGCCGCCCACGATGAGCGCCGCGGTCTCGACGTCGTTCATAGCCATACGGCGGAAGGTCTCCCGGATGTCGACCGCCGCAGCCAACGGGTCCGGATTGCCGTTGGGCCCTTCGGGATTGACATAGATCAGGCCCATCTGCACTGCGGCCAGCGGGCTTTCGAGGTTTCGCTGGCCGGTGTAGCGCTCGTCGCCGAGCCAGGTGTGCTCGGGCCCCCAGTACACGTCCTGGTCGGGCTCCCACTGGTCGACGCGGCCGAAGCCGAAGCCGAAGGTCTTGAAGCCCATGGAGTCCAATGCCACGTTGCCGGCAAACACGATCAGGTCGGCCCACGACAGCGCCGGGCCGTATTTCTGCTTGATCGGCCACAGCAGGCGGCGGGCCTTGTCCAGGCTGGCGTTATCGGGCCAGCTGTTGAGCGGTGCGAACCGCTGCATACCCGCGCCGGCGCCGCCACGGCCGTCGTGGATGCGGTAGGTGCCGGCCGCATGCCAGGACATCCGGATGAACAGTGGCCCATAGTGGCCGAAGTCGGCCGGCCACCAGTCCTGCGAGGTGGTCATGAGTTCCTCGAGGTCGCGGCGGACCGCGTCCACATCGAGGGTGGCGAATTCCGTGGCGTAATCGAAGTCGGGGCCCATTGGGTTGGCGACCGCGGGATTCTG
This sequence comes from Nocardia albiluteola, assembly GCF_018860155.1. Classification (GTDB taxonomy): domain Bacteria; phylum Actinomycetota; class Actinomycetes; order Mycobacteriales; family Mycobacteriaceae; genus Nocardia; species Nocardia albiluteola. The sequence goes on along the minus strand of NZ_JAHKNI010000020.1, from coordinate 124,682 downwards.
CGCCAGGATCCTCAGGTTGAGCTGGTTGGGCCACCACTCCCGGTTGCTGTTTCCGCCCTCGGCGGGGTAGTTGAGACTGCCGGCGATCGGGCAGCCGCTCACCCCGGGCTCGGTGCTGGCATCTCCAATGGGTGGGTGTTCCTCGGGCACGTCAATTCCTTTCGATAGCAAGCAAATTCGGGCTCTCGATCACGGATGATGTTGGGAGGAGGGAGAGTTCGAACAGGCAGGGCACAAACCCCAATAGACGACTTCGGCCTCGTCGATGACGAAACCGTGGCTGTCGGAGGCGGTCAGGCAGGGGATCTCGCCGACAGCGCAATCGACATCGGCGATCACGCCGCATTCTCGGCAGACGGCGTGGTGATGGTTGTCGCCAACGCGCGTCTCGTAAAGCGCCACCGAGCCAGTCGGCTGGATGCGTCGCAGCAGACCCGCTGAGGCCAGGGCCCGCAGCACGTCGTAGACGGCCTGATGAGACACCGCTCCCAGCGCCTCGCGCACCAGCCCGATGATCGAATCCGTATCCGAGTGCGGCCTGTGATGCACCGCCGTGAGCACCGCTATCCGCGGCGCTGTGACCCGCAGCGCAGACCTGCGCAGCATTGCCTCGAAGTCCGGGGTCGTGGACACACTCTGAAGTATGACCCATTCAACCAGGTGCAGAGGCAAGTTTCTAGCAAATCCACAGGAATCCGGCTAGCTCGATTTTGGGATCGGAATCGCAACGCTGGTGCGACCCTGGCAAACTGCCGGACGCGACGGATTGTTCGGTGGTGTTCGCATGCCGGAAGGCCCTTCGGTGCACGTGCCGCAGGTAGTTCGACCCTGGGCGCGACCGTGGTCTCGGGGGTGTGCTGGAGAGTATGTCGAAGCATCGGAAGACTTACCGGGATCATCGCACATTGACCCGGGCCGAGTTGGCTGCCGAACTGCGTCGCCTGGCTGACGACCTCGATGCTGGTGGGGAGCTGGGCTATGCCGGAATGGGCGGCGCCGTCAGCGTGCCCCAGCAGGTGATGCGGGAGCTGGAGATCGAACGCAGCAAGGACGACACTGGCTGGAAGGTCGAGGTCGAATTCGCCTGGGCCGACCGACAGAGCGCGCTGGAAACGATTGCCACCCAGCCGGACCATTCCGCGCAGCCGCAGTAAACCCGCGCAGGGGCCGGGCTGCAGCCGTGGGGCCGGGCGCCTCGCCACCAGATTCCCGGACACTGGCTGCGAGGATCCGCTGCGCCGCAGAGAAATACTATGTTCGCCGGCCACGACGGATGGTCAGCGGCCGCGGGCAAAGTCTCGGAATATGGTGGAATTTCGCTTTGGAGGGCGGTTCCGGCCACCAGTTCGTCCTATGGCCAGCCCTGCGTCACCAGTCGCGGCGAGGAGTTCGGGCCTGCCCCGTGCACCTCGGAAGCCGACACGTTGTTCTTGGGCGGGCTGACTCCGCTCGCTCGCCCGTGCCGACTCATACGCCTTGTGCCGACATATGCGCATTTAGTTACTGAACTCAAATCCGTCATCGGCGTCCAGTTCAAGAGTGCGGCGGGGGAGGGTTCACTCGAACCGACGGCCTGATCGGACTAGCCCAGCAAGCCAAGGCCAAGTCCTGGTATCACGACTTCGGCGACCTCATACCCCAAGACTTCGATGTCTACCTGGGCATGGAAGCAGCGGTCCGCATCTTGACGACCTACCATGTCGAGCTGGTTCCGGGACTACTCCAGACCGCCGACTACGCCCGCGCTGTGATCAAGGCTGGTCACCCCGAGGAGTCCGATGCCGACCTGGATCGCCGGGTCCAGGTCCGTATGCAACGTCAGATTCTAATCACCCGTAAGGCGCGGCCCGCGACCATGGAGGTCGTGATCCATGAGATGGTCCTGCGAAGGATGATCGGAGATCGGCAGATCATGGCTGCCCAGCTTCGCCATCTCGCCGACATCGCGACCCGGGCGAATGTGACACTGCGAATTCTCCCGTTTGCCGCGGGGATTCCGGGCGGCATGGTCACCGGGTCGTTCATTATCTTGAACTTCGGCACGAACGCCAAGGGGAAGCCTGTCGAGCCGACCGTGGTCTACGTGCCCGGCTTCACTGGGGATATATACCTGGAGAAGCCCGATGACGTGCGCCGGTACGATAAGGCGTACGAGGCGCTCCAAGCGGCGGCCTTGGATGCCATAGCCAGTAAAGACCTGCTGTGGCGGGTCGCAAGGGAGTATGAAAGTGCGCGCTGACCTGTCCAAGGCCAAGTGGTTCAAGAGCAGCCGTAGCGATGCGTCACGGGAGTGTGTCGAGGTCGCGTTCCTCGACGAGGGCCTGGTCGGTGTTCACGACTCCAAGAACCCCACCGGCCCGGCTCTGATCTTCACCCCCGGTGAGTGGGAAGCCTTCGTCGGTGGTGCGAAGGATGGCCAGTTCGACCGCGCCTGACAGAGTGCGAATAGTTCGCTAGGACGGCCCGGTTCCCGAATTGTCGGGCCGTGCCGTTGCCATAGTGGGATCACCACCCTATCTGCTGCGGGGCGCTCGATGGCCATCGCAATCGCCGTAATGTAGGACACTGCGCAGTGCCCGAAAAGTCTTGTGGTTCCACAAAATCCACCTCGTGTAGCTATCCTTACGTCCCGCCCTCTCGCCGGGGGTGGTTCAGGACGGCCTGCCAAGCTGTATGCCAGGGGAAAAGGTGGCGGTAGTTCGAGCCGGTCCCAGGTTCGTGCGGCGGAATGAAGTCCTGCACGTTCAGCATGGTGACGCCCCATCGGGACAGTTTGTTGATTGCGTCCTGGATGGGCGGGAAGCCGAAGTGGGCTTGGTTGGTGTACGGTACGGCGACTACTGGTAGTTCCTTGCCGACCGCTTCGACCAGGAGCCCGAGCGGTAGCGTGTCCGAGATGCCGACCGCCCACTTGGCGAGCGAGTTCGCAGTGACCGGTGCGGCGATCATCGCGTCGGCAGGGGGAAGCACATCGGGCGCGCCGGGGTCCTTGTATTCGCTGCGTACCGGATGCCCTGTCTTGGCTTCGAGCGCATCGACATCGATGAACCGGCGACCGTACGGTGAGGCGATCACGCAGACATCCCACCGTTCGGCCTGTGCGAGATCGACCAGCGTGCCGACATCCCGCGCGACGGGCGCTCCGGTCACGATGGCGTACAGGACGGGGCTTCCCTGATCGTTCATGCCTTCATGGTGTCAGTTACGGGAATTCCAGGAGGCACCCCGGCGGCTCCGCGTGGCTTCTGCGTATCGGTCAGGCAGGTACTACTCCGATGCGTTGCGCGAGCTTGCCGAGGTCGCCGGTGACGAGATCTCGTCTCGCTGAACGCATCATGTGCCCGACCAGCTCCCGTACGGGCGTCACCGCGCAGATCCGCCAAATCCCACCACAAGTGGTCTCGAACTCCGAAAAGTCGGTCTGCCAGACTCGGTTTCGTTTCGTGGGTGGATCGTGGAACACCTTGCGCCGCAACATAGCCCACGACTTGCGGTCGGCGCGATAACCACGCGGCAACAGCAAGCCTCGTCGCCTCAACGCCCGCTCTACGGTGGATGTCGCTCAAACCAGTACCGAGTGGACTGAACGTGGCGTGGTGACCTCCACGAACATGTTCGCCCGCAATATCGGAAGTGCCGTGGGCGTGGCGGTTTTCGGCGCCATCGTGAATGCCCGCACCGAGCACAGCGCGCATCCTGCTCCCAACGCGCTGGCCTCGGCGGTGCACTGGGTGTTCATCGTTACGGCGATCATGGCACTGATCATGGTGCTCGCGTCGGCGATGATGCCTCCGAAGGCCCAGCCGACCAACTGATCGAGATCCGCACGCGCGGTAGCGTATCAGCTGAGCGAGTTCCTTTCTGCCGCAGCGGATTCTGCTATGGTTTGCATCAGCGGGACACCGACGATCGCGAAGGGGGAACAAGTGGAACACAGCGATGAGTGGGACGCTCTGGTCGAGCGCATTTCCGAGAACAGTTACGGCGTGCATGTTGAGCCCGACATGATCAGCCTCAAGATCGAGGACGCCGAAGAGGACTGGGACGCCCCGGATGTCGTGATCAGACGAGCGGGCGAGGAAGGGGAGTGGGTCCAGTTCGACAGGCGGTTCGCCAGGACCGATAAGGTCGATCTCCTCGCCGTGCTCACCAAGGTCGGCAGCACGGGCACTATCGGCGGGCTCGTTGTGGTGGGCCAGGACATCATGATCCGACACGCGCTCCTGCTCACCGACGCCATCGAGCCCGATGAATACGACGACTGGAAATATGACCGACCATTGAGTGGCATCATCGACGCGGCCAGGCAGCTGGGGCGGCAACTCGCCGGGCACGACGACGACTACGACTGATCGGCACCGACAGCGCTCGCCAAGCCGGTTTGGCAGGTCGAGCAGATCGAGCAGGTCTGGAAACGAGGATCTCCACCCGTCGAGATGCAGTTCGCGCATGGGTGCGCCCTGGCCGGAAACCATGTCGTGGCGCCGCCACCATCTCCCGTCTGGAGGCCTGAGATGATTCAGCCAACCGGTTCGACTTCGCGCTCGTAGCGATGCTCGGGCTTCTCGGGCTGAGGATCTTCGAAGCGTGTAAGTCCGACGCCGACGACATCGGCGAAGAACACGGTCACCGCGTACTACGGGTCGTCGGCAAGGTTCGAAGCTCGCCCTGATCCCGCTGCCTCCGGTGGTCGGACGGGCGATCGACCGCGCCACCGGCGACCGCGATCACGGGCCGATCCTGCTCAACACCCGAGGACGGCGGATGGACCGTCATTGCGCCACAAGACGACTGCGGCACCTGGCCCGGGATTCAGCGATGCGGCTGCCACGCATGCACCCGCACATGCTGCGCCACACCTTCGTCACCACGATGCTCGACGCCGGAGTCGACCTCCGCGATGTCCAGATCGCGGCCCGCCACGCCGACCCGCGCACCACGATGCGCTACGACCGTGCTCGGACCAATCTCGACCGCCACCCGAATTACATCCTCGCCGCCTACATGGCCTCGGGCACATGACAAGCTCGACACACGCTCTATGCCGATTACGCAGCGTTCCAGGCGATCACCGTGACGATTTAGCCACTCAGGGGCGGCGCCGATTTGCTCATTGGGCGTGCGGGTTAGGGCGTGACCCCCAGAACGTTGTGCAGCGTCGCCTGTTGGCTGACGTCAGTGGTGCCCGAGCGCGATCCTGCGACGGCGGCGGCAAATGCGGCCCGTAGCTCGAGGGCGGGCTCGCCGAGAACGACGCCGCTGATGATCAGCTCGATCATCACGCGGTCAAAGTCGTCGCTCCTCCACCGGCGCCGTTGCGGATCCGTCTCAACTGCAGCCGAAGTGATTTTTCGGCCACCGGTGGCTGAAGAGGAGAACGACACCTCGTATATCCCGTGACCGGTCCAACTGCGGTGCATGAAGACGATGTCACCTTCGGCGAAGACGTCCCACTTCTCGTCCATGCTCCGTGACTGGCAGCCCCTCTGGATGCGGTCCCACTCGCTCACAGTCCAGACACGATCGGGCAGCTGCGAAAGCGGCTGGGGCGTGACGATCGGATGCAGTTTGCCGAAGGAGCTTCTGGTCAATGGTGCGTCACGGTCCATGGCCTGATCGTAAGTCCGCGGCACGCCGAGGCGGGGTTGTCCATAGTCACCACAGGGTAGGCTCGGTGGCGCCGGACGATCGAGATCGACTGCAGCGCAAGGCATCGCGATTGCTGAAATCGCGAGGTCGAGTACTGGGTGCACACGGTTTACGCCCACGCTCGAACTCGCCATAACCAGCGTAAAATGTTTTGTGTCAAGCGATTCGGTCGGCGCCCTGGCCTGTCGTCGTCCCGGCATAGCGCCCGAGCACCATGCCGGGGCATGGCGGTCAACTTGATCGTGGATTACGGCCTGAAGCAGGCGATACTTCGGCTACCCTTGATCACGGGCAGGTCCGCTGTCGATCGCGATCTGCGGAGTGAAATCTCTTGTGTGTGAACGTCGTTCGCTGGAATCGCACACCGTCGACTTCGCCTGCCATGCACCGGCCACAGAAGCGCCTACATGGCCTCGGGCACATGACATTTCAACCACGCACTACCTTGCCGATGCGTGCACCCCCGCTGAAGGTGGCGGCTCGTCGTGATCTGCCGGATCTGCCTTGATCGAACTCGACACTTCGAATCGACAGGTCGGTATAGGAGAATGCAGAGGTGAGTGAGTCCGATCTGTCAGGTTATGTGAGCCTGGGAGCATCGGAGGACCTGCGGCGTTTCATCCACGAGTTCCACCTCACCGCCGAGGAACTCGACGGAAAGGTACTCCTCACCCCGACCCGCTCGTGCGGGACAGACTCCGGTCTCGACGAGTACTGGATCCACGAGTCGATGCTGCGGTCCCAGGGCGAATTTCCTTGCGCGGGAGACGCGGAGGCACTGGCGTTCTGCCGGGACATCGTGGCGGCGATGGTTGCGCAGGGCACGGCAGCCGAGCACGCCGTGCACCTTCTGAACCGGTTATGGTCCGGCCCCGACGAGAACGGTCGCATTCCCCGGATCTGGATGGTCGGTTTGGATATTGCCTATCATGAGGAGCCCGAGTACTGGGCCGAGGTGATCCTCACGCAGACCGACGCCTGACCCCTACATCAGGCCGCGGGCCCGGCGGGGTCCGGTATAGGTATAGGAGAGACAGTACGGGGCAGTGAGCTCCTTGCGGAGGATGCCGCCGTGGCCTCACCGCGCGAACGCGCGCTCTTGCCGCATATCGAGTGTCTTCCGCTGCTCATCGGTCGAGTCGGGTGTTTCGGCGCTGCCGATCATGCAGGTGCGCGCGGAGCGCCGGTAGCCAGCGAACCGCCAAAACCACAGGTCACCCCTTCGGTGTCACCGTGCGTGCGCCTACCGGCTTGATCCGGAGCGTCGGTCCTTCGGCTGTGGGGTGGTTCGGGTTGATTAGCGTTAGGTCCACCAATCGATACAGAAAGTCCTCTTGAGCAGGGGTTTTCCGCCTTTCGAACATGAGGCCATCTTCGATCGGATATCGTATATTGCCTGGTCAGTGGCTGTTTTATTGTTCTAGTAAGCGCACCAAGGTGCATGTTTCGTCGGCGTTGATTAAGTCCGATGGCACACTTCACTACCGCGACTGCGAGCCGTGCTCGTCACGAGTGCGGTCTCAGCTGGTCGTCGTGGATTGATGTCAGGATCGAGCCCGCTCGTGTGTGTCGCGGGTGCGGACGCCGCGCTCGCGCAGGCGGTTCAACACGGTGGTCGGATCGACGGCGAAGTGTTTCCCGACTCGTGTCAGGGCCAGCCGAGGCGGTAGAGGTGGATCGCTTCGTCGGTCTGGTTGGGGGACAGGCCGCGTCTGCGGATCGGCACGTTGTGCCGATGCAGGATCGAGCTGATGGTGCGGCGGTCGACACCGAACCGGTTACCCAATTCGTAGGTCGTTGCGCCGGCTACATAGTCGTGTATCAGCATCTGGATCTGGTCTTGACCAGGTTGCCGTGCCCGCTCCGGCATGGACCGGCGCGCCAGTTCGAGGAGTGCCTTCGCGATCTTGTCGACGTCGGGCGATCACGGTGGACGCTACGGATCTCGGGTTCGCCCCTCCGGGTAGCAGTGTTGATCGGTTTTGTCATGCCACCACCCTCCCGCCTGGAGGCAAGTCCGGGTCGAACAACCGGCCTGCAGGCCGCATGGCTGCAGCTCCCCATGTCGCCGACCACGGATATGGTCACTTGCCCGGCACGCCCGACGCAAGCGCGGCACACGATGGTCGGAATACCCGCGGTGTGGGAGTCGTGTGCATCAACGCGGCCGGGATGCCGGAGACGACACCGCGCCGGCGGCACGACCGGCGCGATCGCCAACCTCACCGGCGGCTTGATCGCCGACTGACAGGGGTGTCCCTGGGGTCGGCGTTATGGCCCAAGCCTCGGGGGGCACCCGGCGAGGGACACGTACCAGACGCTCAAACCCGATCACCGGTCTGCGACAGTCGGGTACGACGAAAGGTGTTGAGATCCGCGACGGGCGGGTCCAGGGAGCGGATGGGGTTCGGATAGCCGGCGCCGACGAGGTAGACGGGGATGCAGGAACTTTCGTCCAGACCAAAGGCTCGGGCGAGGGCGGCGTCGTCGTAGGCACCGGTCTGAAAGGGACCCAAACCGAGGGCCGTCGCGGTCATGGCGAATGTCTGGCCCAGATGGCCTGCGTTGAGCAAGACGACGCGATAGCTGCGCGGTATCGAATACTTGCTGCGCATGCGATCGATGTCGGAGACCATCGCGACAAAGAAGGCCATGCCGCCCGCCCACTCCTGTCCTGCGCACAGATCGGTGATCTGATTGGATGTCAGCCCCTCACTGAGCAATTCGAGAGAATGCTGCAGCACGTTGTAATGGTAGAAGCCCGGTGGCACCCCGGCCACATTGCGAATACCGAGATAAGCCTCGAGTTCCTGGCGTGATCCACCCGACGCGCTGGTGCGCCGCATCAACGCGGTCAGTCCGGAATCGATGTAGTCGACTGGGCCGAAGACCGTCGCCAGCAAGGCAGACAGGATATCCAGCGACACGGGTGTTTCGGCGAAATCCCGGCAGGTGCGCCTGTCGAACAAGATCTGCCCATACGACATGTCGAATCGAGCAGGCCTGCGCGACAACAAAATCCGATCGACATCGGCATACTCGGTGAACAGCACGTGAGCCGGCTGCGGCGCGGAATCGGCTGACGCCGTCGCATCGTTGTCCGCGTCTTCGAATTCCGGCGGCGGATACGCCATCGCGCGGGTCGCGTAATGAAAGAACGGCGCTTCCGGAGCCCACGATCCCCACCGGCGCGATATCGCCTCGTCGCGTTCGGCTTCCGCGGTGTTCTCAGCCACGAGCAGTCCACAATCGTGCAGCCCGTCGACCAACGCCACCAGCGATTCCTCGTCGACACCGGTTAGGGTCGTCGCGACCTCGGACGGGATCCGCCAGCCGTCGAAAGCCGAGAGCACCTCGACTGCTAGCGGGGTGACCACGACCGGGTCCCAGTCGGGGAAGGGGTGGGCGACCAGCGATCCGTCGAACCAATAACAGGTCACGCCGAGGCGACGACGCAAACGTAAGGGCCGACTCATCGCCGAAATCGCCGCCGACTTACCGGCCGTCCCGATCGGGCACCAGGTATCCGAAGCCGGAGAAGCGCTCGGGCGCCGCCGGCCGATCCTTGCGAACCAGCGGGGCGAATCGCCGCTGCACGGCACGGTGTTCCGTGGTGTTCGATGAGGTCGTGGTGACAATCATGGCAGTATCCGTTCTTTCCAAGGCAATTCGAAAGACGGAACAAGCTTAGACCGTGTCTCATATGGCCGCTTTCGCTTTCGCTAGCTTCTTGAAGCCGGTGAGCGCGGCGGCCAGCGTCAGGAAGCCCAGATAGTGAGTTCCTTTGCGGTCGTGGCGGATTGCGAGCCGGTGGTAGCCGGTTAGCCACGACATCGTCCTCTCGATCACCCACCTGTGCCGGCCCAGCCGCTCGGCCGACTCGATTCCCTTGCGGGCGATACGAACTGCCATGCCGCGACGGCGTACCCACAACCGCAGCTCGGGCTGGTCGTAGGCCTTGTCCGCGTGCAGCTTGCCCGGCCGGCGCCGCCGTGGCCCGCGCCGGGACCGGACCGCCGGAATCGCCTTCACCAAGGCATTCAACGCCTCAATGTAAAGATGATCAAACCCGGCGGGGTTCGCTCTTTTCTTCGCTGCCCCGGCTTCAATGCTGGTGGCTTGTCACGATGTGCGGCCCCGCCGGGTTCCAGCCGGTGGGGTTCGTGGCCTGATAGGAGCGCGCTCTATGCCCGATTGACGCGTGCCCGTCCTCACTCGACTGGGAAGTCTCGGTGCCGTTGGAGAGGATGAAACCCGTTGAACCTGGTCGTTATTGGCGTGGATGCCCATAAGCGCAGCCATACTCTGGTGGCTGCCGACATGGTTGGGCGCTTCGGCGTGGACCGGCGCGGCGGCTGAGGTGAACTCCCGCCAGCGATCGCGGAGCGGTCGTCACGACGAGGCGGCTCGCCGGCGATCTGTTCTCGCGCGAGTTCTACGAGCACCTTCGCGAGCTTGTCGGCGTTCGAAACAGCCACCGTTCCCGATGGCATCTAGTTCCGCCACGTCGGGATCCGGGTTGGATCCGGTTCGGGCTTTGCAGCATGCGCTGTACCGGGCGGCCAAGGCCGATCCCGGGCGACGGTTTCACTCGTTGCGGGACAGAGTCTTCCGCAGAGACGTCCTGTGGCGGGCGTGGGTCGCGGTGCGCGCCAACGCGGGTGCACCGGGTATCGACAAGACCACCTTGTTCGAGGTCGAGCAGTATGGAGTCGAACGGCTGCTCGATGAGCTGGCTGCCGAGTTGCGGTCGGGGGAGTATCGGCCGTTGCCGACGCGCCGGGTGTGGATTCCCAAACCGGGTGTGAAAGAGCAACGGCCGCTGTCGATTCCCGCTGTCCGCGATCGGATCGTGCAGTCGGCGTGCAAGATCGTGCTCGAGCCGATCTTCGAAGCCGACATGCTGGACTGCTCGTTCGGGTTCCGCCCGAAGCGAAGTCCGCACGATGCCCTGCAAGTCCTCGTCGACGAGGCGTGGCGGGGTCGCCGGTGGGGGGTGGAAACGGATATCGCCGAGTGCTTTTCGGCGATTCCGCATGAGAAGTTGATGCAGGCGCCGTGCGTGCTACACGGTGATACCACGGCGTTGCGCGGCGGCGAAGACCGCGTCGGTGTCGGCGGTGGCCAGGTCGGCGTTCATATGCGCACCGGCCAGTGCGCCGGCCGCGGCGGCGGCTCCGACCTGAGCGCTCAGGTCGGTGGCGTTGCCGGCCACCCACACGCCCGGCACGGACGTTGTTCCCGCCATGCCGGTGATGAAGTGGCGGCCCATGCCGTTGGGCAGGTCCTGCATTGGGAGTTCCAGGCCGGTCAGGCCGTCGGTGCGGGCCTGCATGGTGGTGGCGACGGCGAGAATGTGGCGTGGAACCGCGTGTCCGTCGGTCAACCGTACGGCCGTGATGTTGCCGTCCTCGGTGGACTCCACCGCGGCCACCGGGGTGTCCACGACGCTGATGCCGCGGGCGGCGAAGCGCGCGCGGGTGTCCTCACCCAGGTCTGTGCCACGGGTGAAGTACACCAGGTCGTCGGTGAGCTGCCGGAACAGCAGCGCGTGATGGACCGACGCTGGGCCCACGGCCAGGATCCCGATGGCTTCGTCGCGCACCTCCCAGCCGTGGCAGTACGGGCAGTGCACCACACTGTGCCCCCAATGCTGGGCCAGCCCAGGAACGGCGGGTAGCACGTCGCGCAGCCCGGTGGCGACCAGCAGCCGGCGGGCGCACAGGGTGCCGCCGTCGGTCAGGGTGAGGGTGAAGCGCCGGTCGCCGTCGGCGGCTGGGGCGGCCGGAACAGCGGAGCTCACCTCGCCGGACACGATCCGTCCACCGTACCGGCGCACTTCCTCCCGGCCGGTGCGCAGCAACTCCTGCGGTGGGAGGCCGTCGTGACCGAGTAGGCCGTGCACGCCGTCGGCGGGTGCGTTGCGAGGTGCGCCGCTGTCGATCACGACCACCGAGCGGCGGGAGCGAGCGAGCATCAGGGCACCGTTCAATCCGGCGGCCCCGCCGCCGATCACCACGGCGTCGACGGTCCCGGCGGGCAGTTCATCGGTCAGGTGTTCATTGGTATTCCCGGGCATGGGTGCAGCCTTTCTTCTGGAGTGCAGAGCATCGGTGGGCGGGTCCTGTCGGGCGATGCGGACCGCGCCGGCATATCAGTTGCCGGCGCTGTCCCGGTCGCTCGGCACGAAGTTGGCGTATTCCTCGATCCTGGTAATGAGGCCATCGTCGAAGCGGAAATACACCGCTGCGTGCACTTCACCGCGCATACCGTTCTTCGTGGCCACGTGCACCACGTGCTGCTGCAGGACGGCGGCGCGGTCGGCGATCTGGCGGATGATGTCGTCTCCTCGCCTTTGCCGTCGTTGTGCCAGACAGTGGCGGTGGCGGAACACATCGACCGCGCACTCGCGAAGTCCCTGGTTTCCAGGTTGCGGAGATACCGGATCGCCTTGTCCTTGTTCACGGTGTCACTTCCTTCTGGTTGCTTGTCGTAGGCCAGCGCGCGTTCTCCCGCCTCGATGCGCATCGGCAGGTGGTTGCCGGGGGGCGAGAGCGGGCAGGTGAACACGGACGGGGAGAAATGATGCTGGGACAGGGTTGTCCGGTTGAAGTCGACCGGTACGGTGCTGCCGGGTCCGAGGAGCGGTAGCAGCAACCACCGGCCGATCTCCGGCGTGCCGTCTCCGTTGGTTTCGTCGGTGAAGATCACTAGCCGGCGACCGGGCAGGTCTTCGAGCACGGCGAGCACGTACTCCTCGCCGTCGATGGTGACCACGAGATCGACGGGCGCCGGGAGGGAATCCTCGGTCCGCGGGACCGTCAGTCGTTCGACGTCGATGACACGTCCGGGAGGCGCCGCCCGGTACTCGCCTTCCAGAACCCACGCCGGATCGTATGGGTAAGCCACGATCTCGCGCAGGCCCGACCGAGCCACGGCGGACTCATCCATGACGACCAGGGCGTAGGTCCCGTCCGCTCCCGATACCGAACCAGTACGTCCCGTGGGGAACTTCGGATGGCTGCCGGGAGGAACGTCCGCTGTCCCGTCAACGGCCTTTTCCTCGACCACCACACCGTCCGCGAGGGCAGCCGTCACCGTCAAACCACCTGCCTCGGTAACACCCCATCGGCCCGGCACGCCCGGCAGGGTCTGAAGTTCGATCCCGGAGATCATGCCCTTGGCAACGACTTTCGCCTTCCCCTGAGGTCCGGCCATGTCCTCCCACCGGGCCTTGCGCCAGGCTTCGTACTCGGCGATGGCGTCCTGTCCGGCGGCGTTGTTCTCCGGTGGCTCCTGGGAAATGACTCGTACTGCACTCATGAGAACTTCTTATGCTCGGGGCCCCGCATCAGGACGCAGACGAGGGCGACCGCCATCACGCCGACCCCGACCCACATGGCCTGCTGCCAGCCGTCGATGAAGGACTGCTGAGCGGCGTGGATCACTGCCTGTGACTGGGTACCGGCGGCATCGACGGCGTTGGCGACGCCTTGGCGTGCTTTTTCGGCGGTATCAGCCGGAACCCCGTCGAGCCGGGAGTCGATAGCGCTGCGGTAACCGGCGGCAAATACCGTCCCGAGCAACGCGACGCCGAGCGCGGTCCCCAGTTCCCTGGTGACGTCGTTCAGCGCGGACGCCACGCCTTGACGTTCACGAGGCAGGGAGCTGGTGATGGCTTCGGTGGCGGGCGTCATCGTCAAGCCCATGCCCAGTCCCATGGCCAGTATCCCGGGCAGTACCGAGAGGTAGTCCCCCTCGACGGAGACCAGCCCGGCCATCAGGGCCAGGCCCGCGGCGCCCAGGACGATCCCCGCCGCCATCGTCGCGCGGCCTCCGATGCACGCGGCCAGCCGCGGGGCGAGACCGGACGCGACCATCATCAGCAGCATCATCGGCACCAGCGCCAGGGTGGCGCGCAGCCCGGACCAGCCCAGCACCGCCTGAAAATAGGGGAAGACGATGACCAAGATTCCCGCCTGCACGCCGAAGACCACCAGCAGTGCCACCGAACCGCTAGCCAGACCGCGCTCACGGAAGAGACGGAGGTCCAGGAGCGGAGCTCGTCGGCGCAATTCCCATGCGACGAAACCGATGAAGCCGAGGACACCGACGAACAGGCTCAGCAGCGTCACCGGCGCGGTCCACCCTCGTTCAGGCCCTTCGTCGAGGACGAAGATGACTCCGACCACGACGATCATGGACAAGAGCGAGCCGACAGCGTCGAAACCATGCGGTGATTGCTCATGGGAGTTGGGCACCGACCTCAATGTCACGACGACGGCCGCTACGACGAGCACGATCGGCAGGACGAACAGCCATCGCCAACTCGCCTGGTCGACCAGCACAGCCGACAGGAACATCCCCAGGATGCCTCCACCGCCGGCGACGCCGGTCCACACACCGATCGCCCGGGAACGTTCCTCGTCCGGAAAGGTCGACGTGATGACGGCCAGGGTCACCGGCATGATCATCGCCGCACCCACACCGCTCACGAGCCGTGCCGCCATCAAGATCTCGGCGGATGGAGCGAGGCCCGCCGCGAGGTTCGCCACCCCGAAGAAGATCAGGCCGGTGAGCAGCACCGGTTTCCGGCCCCACCGATCACCGACCGCACCGAGCGGCAGCAGCAATGCCGCCAAGCTGACGGTGTAGATGTTGATGATCCACAGGACGGTGCTCTGCGACGCGCCGAACTCGACCGCGACCTCCGTTTGGGCGACGTTCAGCCCTGAGACGGAGGCGATCACCGCCATGAGGGCGATGCACACCGCTGCCAGGATCGCGCGACGTCGGCGCGGGTCGTCGATCGTCGACGTGATGTCCGGGTAATCCGGTACTGCTGTCTTCTCGGTCACGTATGTCCTTTCCGTTCGTCCATCTCGATGTCGAGAACGACTGTGGGCCACCACCAAGCTCATTGGCAAAGCATCTTGCCGAATGGCAAAATACGGATGTGAACGAAGCGATCGACCGCGCACTCGACGCCGTCGGACCAAGGCTGAAACGCCTCCGACTGCAGCGTGAAGCCACGCTCACCACCTTGGCCGAGCAAACCGGCATCTCGGCTAGCACGCTGTCCAGACTCGAGGCAGGCCTGCGTCGCCCGACGCTCGAACAGCTCCTACCTCTCGCGCACGCATACGGGGTCACTCTCGACGAGCTCGTCGACGCGCCACCAACGGGCGACCCACGCATCAACCTGCGCCCGATCGCCTGCCACGACGGCTCGACGATCCTGCCCCTGACCCGCCGGCCGGGAGGCATCCAGGCCTACAAGTTCGTCCTGCCCACCGGGAACGACGACGAGGAACCCGGGCTGCGCACCCACGAGGGTTACGACTGGGTCTACGTGCTCAACGGAACACTTCGCTTGGTCCTCGGCGAGCACGACCTCGTCCTCTCCCCGGGGCAAGCCGCGGAGTTCGACACCCGCACACCGCACTGGTTCGGAGCCACCAGCTCAGGCCCTGTCGAGTTCCTCAGCCTCGTCGGCAGGCAAGGCGAGCGCGCCCACATCCGCGCAGCACCCAAATCAGCCACAGCCGAGTAGCGGCCGGTTCTCTGCGCCTGGCTCGGAAGCCACTGAATCACTGCGGGCGACCCGGGAATGACGGTCTCGACCCCCGGACCCGAACCGCCGGCCAGCTCGCCGAGCAATCCGCCCTCGAGCTGGAAACGCAAGCTCGAACGCTTGGGCGGAACGGCACCAAATAGCCTCCAACGAAGTGCCCGCATGCCGCATCGCGACGCTCAAACCGGATAAGTACCCACGATGAACAGGCGTTTTCTGGTTGCCCATGTTTTGTGTCCTGCCGGGGGCACCAACCTGCGACGTCATTTCCGCAGTTCAACGGGATTTCCCGGATAGCCCCGAAATGACCGACATCAAGAAACCCCAGGTCATATGCGGTCCTCCTGTGTGCCCTGTAGGGCACCACGGGACCAGTTTCGGTCTGGTGCCGAATAGCGCCTGGTCAGCGCCTGTTTTCTTGTTCTAGTTGGTTCCCCAAGGTGTGCTCTGTTCCGGCTCGGTGTTGATTGAGTCGGAAAGGCACTCTTTCATTGCCGCGATTGCGAGCCGTGCTCGTCGCGAGTGGGATCTTCTCGGTCTCGTCGGGGATTGGTGTCAGGGCCGAGCCCGTCCGTGTGTGTCGCGGGTGCGGACGCCACACTGGCGCAGGCGGTTCAGCACGGTGGCCGGATCGATGGCGAAGTGCTTCCCGACTTGTGCCAGGGACCAACCGAGACGGTAGAGGCGGATCGCCTCGTCGGTCTGGTCGGGGAACAGGCCGCGGCGGCGGATCGGTACGTCGTGCCTGTGCAAGATCGCACTGACGGTACGACGGTCGACACCCAACCGGCTGCTCAGTTCGTAAGTCGTTGCGCGAGCAACATAGTCGTGTATCAGCAATCGGATCTGGTTCTTATCGCGTTGTCGCGCCCGCCGCGGCGTGGACCGTCGGCAATGCGGTGACTTTGGTCGGCCGTTGCCGGGTGCCTCGACGTATTCGGCCGGATCGCGGGGTATCAGACCTCGCCGGGTGGCGTACTCGGTGACCTGTTGGAGCATGACCAGGGCGAGGCGGACCGTGGCGGGCGACAGTGGCTTCTTGCCGGAGTCGCGGTAGTTGCGCAGCGTGTTGACTCAGATGTCTCGTCGCGATGTCAACCACTCGTCGCATACCTCTGCGACCGACAGCGTCGAGTGCGGCGCGAAGCGTTCCGGTGCCGTCGCTGCGAAGGATCTACAGCCCGTCCACCTCTACCGGCGGTGGGCAAGCCGAGGTGGTCTCGGTCAGCGATCGTGCAGGGATTCGATTGCCGCGCGGAGTCTGGTGGCGGCTTCGGCGGCGATGGGTTCGAGTGCAGGTTCGCCGGAGACCTGGACCAGCAGATCTGGGTTCATGGCTTCGACGATGATGGTGTCGTCGGCTGTGGGGTCACGGCGGACGACGACGTTGCAGGGCAACAGGAGTGCGATCTGGCGGCTCACGCCGACGGCTCGGTGGGCCAGAGGTGGGTTACAGGCGCCGAGGATGCGGACATCCTCGATGTCCTCGCCGAGCTTCGCCTTCAGCGTGGCTTTCATGTCGATGTCGGTGAGTATGCCGAATCCCTGTGCGGACAGGGCGTTGCGGGTCAGGTCGACGGCTTCGTCGAAGCTGGTGGTGTGCAGGGCGGTCGCCAGGGCGAGGTCCATGGTGTGGTCACTTTCTCCTCGGTTCGGATATGGGTCGCAGAGGTCACGTCCGGGATGTCGCGCAGGTGGCCGGCCCGGCGGGAACACCCAGCCGGGCCAGCAGCAGTGTCGCTGGGCACCAGCCCACGGCGCTGTAGAGCAGCAGGTTCGCGCCGACGAACCCGGTGAGGATCAGCCACCATGCTGAGAACGCCGCGGCCGCCAGCGCGCTGATCAGTACGAACGTGCCGGCCAGCAGCGGCACGACGCGCGCGATGGACCAGCCGTGATGTCGCGGTAGTTGCCGCATGTGCATGTCATCCAATCTGTCGGGGACTCGATCCCGGGTCGATCAGGCGAGGGCGAGGAACAGTTTCTCCAGTTCGGCTTCGGTCATCGGCTCCGAGCCGTCGGTACCTTCGCCGGTCAGGCATTCGCGCAGGCCGGTGGCGACGATCTTGAATCCGGCGCGGTCCAGGGCGCGGGATACTGCCGCGAGCTGGGTGACGACGTCCTTGCAGTCGCGACCCTGTTCGATCATGGAGATCACGCCGGCGAGCTGGCCGTGGGCGCGGCGCAGGCGGTTGAGCACCTGGGCGATGGTCTCTTCGTTGCCGACCATAGTGTTTCCTTTCCTCGACTATCTCACTCCAGCATACCCCTAGGGGTATGCCAGGGTCCGGTTCGCGCCGGACCCTGGCATGTGATTTCAGTGATGGGCGAAGCTGATCGAGGGCAGCAGCTTGCGCAGCCAGGCGGGGGACCACCAGGCACCGTGCCCGGTCAGGCGCAGCAGCACGGGCAGGAGCACCAGCCGGACGACGAAGGCGTCCAGCAGGACGGCGACGCCGAGGATGATGCCCATTTCCTTGGGCGGCAGCGGGTCGGCGAGGGCGAAGGTGAAGAACACCGCCACCATCACCGCGGCGGCGGCGAAGATTACCCGTCCGGAGTGGGCCATGCCGTCGACTTGCGCGGTCTTCGGATCGCCGGAGCGTTCGTAGTGTTCCTTGGCGGTGGCCAGCAGGAACACGGTGTAGTCCATGGCGATGGCGAAGATCATGGCGAAGAAGAACACTGGTCCCCAGCCGTCGAGGAAGCCCTGCGGGGTGAAGCCGAGCAGGCCTGCGCCGTGGCCGTCCTGGAAGATCAGTTTCGCGACGCCGAAGGCCGCGGCGGTGGACAGCAGGCTGACCACGGTGCCCAGCGCGGCGATCAACGGTGCCTGCAAGGCGGTCAGCAGCAGTGCGAATCCCAGCACCAGGATGATCCCGACGATGATCGGGAGGTAGTCGTTCAGGGCCTGCTGTAAGTCCAGGTTTTCCGCAGGAGCGCCGCCGACCAGAGCGGAGGGTAAGACATCGCGCAGAGCGTGCAGGATGCCGCCCATGCGCGCGTCGGATGGATCGACGCTCGGGAGGGCCTGCATCATCACCAGACCGCTACCGTCTCTTGCTGGTTGAGCTGGGGTGACCATGCTGATCCCGTCCACGGTCGTGGCGGCCGACGCGACGTGGGCGGCTTCGTCGGCCGGGGCGATGATCTGCAGCATGCCCGGTGTGCCCTGGCCCATCTCGGCCTGCACTAGTTCGTAGCCCTGGCGCACCGGTGCATCAGTCGGGACGACGTGGATCGAGGGCATGGCCACCTTCAACCCGAGCATCGGAATCGACAATGCGATCAACACGATCAGGGCTCCGATCGCGAACGGCCACGGCTTGTCGTGCAGCAGCCGGCCCCAGGCGGCGAACCGGGGAGAACGGTGCTGCTGGCGCTTGGCGTGCGGCAGCGCGCCGGCATTGACCTTTCCGCCCAAGGCTCCCAGCGCAGCGGGCAGCAGTGTCATGGTGGCGGCCAGTACGAAGGCCACGGCGAGCATGATTCCGACGGCCATGGTCCGCACCGCGGGCGCGGGCACGATCAGCACCGCCGACAGGCTGACGAGGACCGTGAGCCCGGACAGCACGACGGCTTTGCCTGCGGTGTCCATGGTTTCGGCGACCGCCGCCCTTGCGTTGGGTGCGGTGGTGAGTGCGCCGCGGAAGCGGGCGACGATAAACAACGCGTAGTCGATCCCCAGTGCCAGGGCGAACATCATCGCGAAGTTCATGGCCCACACCGAGATCGGTGTGATGTGGTTGAGCAGCACCAGCCCGCCGGCGGAGGCCACCAGTCCGGCCAGGGTGAGCAGCAGCGGCAATCCAGCGGCGAGCAATGACCCGAACGCCAGCACCATGATGGCCAAAGTGACCGGCCAGGAGAACATTTCGGCCTTGATCATGGCGTTGTGGTTGGCCTTGTTGAAATCACTCCACAACGCGGACGCGCCCGTGGGGTAGACGTCGATTCCGTTGCCCGACAGGGCGGTCAGCGCCTTCTTGTGCTCATCGACGGCCTTGACCATATCGTCGGTGGAGGCGTTCGCGCCCGCGATGAGGATGCCGGTGTGCCCATCGGGACTGATCGACATTCCCACTTGCGGCGGGACGACCTCGCCGAAGCGCGTATCGCCGGCGAAGACGCCGGTGATTTCGCCGAGCACCTGCTGTACCTGGGGGCTGTCGATGGATGCGGTGTCGGAGTGCACCACCACCTGCACCGCTGCCGAGGAGTTGCCGCCGAAGTGCTGCTGCGCGAGTTCGCGCACGCGCACCGACTGCGAACCGTTGGCCTGCCACCCCGCTCCCGCGAGGGAGGTGAACACACTCGGCGCGGCGGCGCCGAGAACGATCAACACCAGCAACCATGCGCCGAACACAATCCGGGCGCGCCCAGCCATCGCGGCGCCGAGCCTGCCCAGAACTCCACCGGATCCGCCCGGTGGTGAGGTGTTTTGCGTCGGGGAGACCACAACAGAACCGACCATCACCTTCTCCTTTCATACCCCCAGGGGTATATTGCCTTGAGTCGAACTATACCCATGGGGGTATTTGATGGAAAGGGTGGCTTCGGGCACAGCAGGTGCCCGAGCCCGCCGCATAACGACGGGAGGACAGGAAATGGCGGCGAACCACAACATCGTGCGCTGGACCGAATTCGAGCGCGGCGGCCACTTCGTCGCCATGGCAGAACCCGACCTCATCATCGACGACCTGCGCGCCGCATTCCGCGAATACCACACATAGACAGACGATCTCGGGGATTGGCATAGAACGACTCCGCAGACTCTTCGCGCGAGTCGGCTACACAATCGACCACCACAATCGACCACGAAGGTTGATTTCACAGCAGCTCCCGACGGTCATCGGCGGCGGTCGGCTATCGGGGTCCAGCCATGCCTCGTTCGGCGCCGTGGTGTCGCGGGTCAATCTCGCCGCCACCATCCTCACGTCGGGCAGCCGCAGTATCAGCTGTGGGTGCGGCGGTGATGGTGTGTGTCACTGGATTTGGCGACGGCAACATGGTCTTGTGGCTGATGGTTTTCGTGGCCGCTCTCGCGGCAATATTGGCCGGCAGGAAGGCTCGGTCGTAGACGGCACCATTCGCAGCCCCGAAAGGCGCGCCTGATCACGGTCGTTCGCGCCGGGTACGGCGATAGTCGGTCCCGGAGATGCCGAACCAGCGGTGGCAGGCGCGGGTAAACACGCTGGGCTCGCTGTAGCCGAGCAGTGCGGCGACTCGGCTCAGCGGTAGCTCGTTGCGGCGTAGGTAGCGTTCGGCCTCGTCGCGGCGTACGGCATCGAGAATGTCGTTGAAGGTGGTGCCCTCTTGCGCCAGGCGGCGTTGCAGGGTGCGTGGGTGCACGGCGATCTCGGCGGCGACGGTGGCACGGTCGGCGGTGCCGGTAGGCAGATGCTGCCGGATCAGGGTGCGGACCGCTCCGGCCGAGGTGCCGTCGGCGGGCGGTGTGATCGAGGTCAGGTACGCCTCGACCACCCTGCGGACGGCAGGGTCGCTCGCCAGGGGGCGGGTGAGATCGCCTGGGCGCAGCAGGAAGCCGCCGAACGGCTCGGCGAAGTAGACCGGGCAGCCGAAGTACTGCCGGTAGTCGGATTCGGCGGTCAGCGGCTGGTGCGGCAGGTGCACGGATACCGGTGCGTAGGTCCGGCCGGCGATGAGCCGGAACATGTTCAGCGCCATGCTCAGGGTGAGCTCGATCACCTGCGGGTGTGGCGGTAACCGGTCCGGCTGGAAGCGGTATTCCAGGCGGGGCAGCGCGTGTTGCGCGGGTTGGGTCACGGTGATCGTGACGGCCGGGCAGTACACGGGCAGGAATCGGTGCAACGCCGCAATGGCATCGCCGACGGTTGGCGCCGTGCGTATTGCCGCGCCGAGCGGGCCCCAGATCTCCACGCCGCGCCGTCGCGCCAGCCGGCGTCCGAAGTCGGGGGTCGCGGTGAGCGCGGCGGCCGATTCGAGGGCGGTCAGCACGTTGCGGCCGCCGGCGAACTGCTCGTAGTCACCGACCACATCACGCGGGATTCCCACCGCCGCGAGCAGTGCATCGGGATCCCCGCCGCGCTCGGCGACCAGCTCGGGGTAGCCCTGCAACGTGGTGCCGCGAACCAGTGTCATGTCTTCCAGAATCAAAACGATGTCTCCTGATGTCAAGCCATCGGGCGTATCTCCAGACACCGTGGAGTGAGTCAGCTCGTGTGCATTCCCGCACATCGTCAGGAGGAGACTTGATCAGCAGTACGAAACGCCGCGCCTGCCGCACGATCGCGGCGCTGGGCACGACCGCGGCCGTTGCCGCGGCAGTAGTGGGGTGCTCGTCGAATTCCCCGGTCGCCGTGCAGAATCCCCTCGTGGTCCCGCCGGGTGCGGACTTCTCGGTGGCCACCGTGTCCGATCCCGCGCGGCTCGATCCGCCGCCCGTCCCGGTCACGGTGAACGCGCCGGGTGGCGCCGACGGGGACATCTTCCTCACGCCCTCGTCGCTGGATCCGGCGCAGCTCAGGCAGCCGCACGGCGCGGAGATTCTGGACAAGGCGGGACGGCCGATCTGGTATCACCCGCTGCCCTACGGGGCGCTGGCAACCAATCTGCAGGTTCAGACCTATCGCGGCAAGCCGGTGCTGACCTGGTGGCAGGGCACCATCGACAATCGATTCAACAACTTCGACGACGGCGTCGACTACATCGCCGACGAGCACTACCACGTGATCGCCGCCATCAGCGACCTCGGCCACGGCTTGCGTCCCGAGGTGCAGGAGTTCCGGATCACCCCGGACGGCACGGCCCTGATCACCAGCCGCAAGGCCGTCCCCACCGACCTCACCCCTATCGGCGGGCCGAAGAACGGAGCGGTGTTCGACTATTACGTCTCACGTGTCGATCTGGCGACCGGGAAGGTCGACTTCCAGTGGGATGCCCTGGCCCACATACCGCTGACCGATACCTACCTCACCGCGACCGCGGAAAACACCGTCGATCATCCGCTGGACTGGTTGACCATCAACTCGGTCGCCCCCGCCCCGGACGGCCACCTCCTGCTGTCCGGTCGCTACACGAAGACCGTGTACGACATCGACCCGAAGTCCGGTGACATCGCCTGGCGGCTCGGCGGCAAGCACTCCTCCTTCACCATCGGGCCGGGCGCCGATTTCGCCTTCCAGCACGATGCGCAGTTCGTCGACGACGACACCATCCGGATGATGAACAACAACAACGCCGCCGACGGTGTGCCCGGCGACGATGCCGTCAGAAGTGTCGGCCCATCGGGCATCGAATGGATTCGCATCGACCGCAGGGTGCATACCGCGACCTTGATTCGCACACAGCCTGCGCCGGACGGTGTCGTCAACACCGCCACCGGCAATGCGCAGGGGCTACCGAACGGCAACGTGTTCGGTTCCTGGGGCTTCGGTCGGCGGATCGCGGAATTCACCCCGACCGGTGACCTGGTCTACGACGCCACCGTCGGGTCTTACCGTGCCTTCCTGCAGCAGTGGCACGGAGTGCCCGACACCCGGCCCCAGGTGAGCATCGACGGCGCAACCGCGCACGCCATCTGGAACGGCGCCACCGGTGTCGCGCACTGGCGACTGCTCTCCGGCACGAACCCCCTCGACCTCGAACCGATTACGGATGTCGCGTGGAACGGGCTCAACACCGCGATCGCCTTCCCCATGCCGCCGGCACCCGGCGAGTTCGCGCAGGTTCAGGCGCTCGACGCCGGCGGGAAAGTCATCGGCACCAGCATGCCCGTCCTCGTCTGAGGACAGCTTGTTGGTGATCAACCTGCCGAGCCCCTCCAACAGAGCCCGCCCTGCGAAGGTGCCGAAAAACACGCGCTGTCTCATCGTCTCCAGCGACATAGACCGGCCCGTTGACGTTCTCAGCCGGGCACTTGGTCGCCGAACAGGATGAGGCCGTACCGCGCGAAGAGATCGGTGTGTAGATCGTCCTCCCGCGCGGCTGCCGGGCCGATCGAATCGAAGTAGCCTTCGATCGTTCCCGGGGAGTTGGTGACGATCACTTCGCTCTCCGGGGTGAGGGATTTGAACGTGTGCGGCACGAAACGCGGCCCGAATACATAACCGCCTGCCTCGATGTCCACCGTTTCGCACGCGGCCAGGGTTCGCTCACCGAACCAGAAGCGGACCACACCCGACAGTACGATCCAGCTCTCGTCCTCGCGGGTATGGATATGCAGCGGAGGAGCTGATTCGGGGCGGACCGTGGATCGCATCGCTGCTAATGCCCCGCCGGTCTCTGCTCGGCCGACCACCTGTTCGGTGGTTTCGGTGTAGTACTCGGTCAGCGTTCCGGTGCCCCGGTTGCGGGCGACCGGGGCGCCCAGCGATGCGTGCTGTTCGGTGATCAGGTCGCGCAGCGCGGTGAGCGCGGCACCGTTCGCGGAGGTCCAGTCCGTCCCGGACGATTCACGGTCGGCGCGGGTCCGGCCGTCCTCGGGAGTGAACGTCCACCGCACGACGGTGCCGGTGTCGATCTCGCGCATACGGAATTCACGCCCCAGCTCGGCGTCCACGACCTCCCATCGGGCGGTCACCAGCCGACCGTCCTGCAGGGTGTACTGGGTGACCTGGTCCCCGGCCTCCGCGACGCCACTGCGGATCCGGTGCCCAGCGCGGACGTGCTCGGATCCGATGCATGAGGGGTTCATTTCGGTCCAGCTCGTGGGGGTCGCGACTGTGCAGTACGCAAGTTCCGGCGAACCTTCGATAAGCATGCTCATGATCTACCTCTCGTCTCTACTGTCGCTACTGCCCACGGTCTTCTTTGCGACGCCGGTGGGAAGTGACGCGTGTGGGCTCGGCCTCGGCGACACTCTCGTCGAGCTCATCGGTTGCGAGTTGGTGCAGCAGAGTGCGCAGGGTTTCGCGCTGCTCGGTGTCGAACCGGGCAAGCAGCGTGTCTTCTGCACCCTGCAGTCGTCGCCGCGCGTCGGACCAGGCGGCACTCCCTTGCGCGGTCAGCTCGACACGGCGGACGCGCCGATCGGCGGGGTCGGGGGTTCGCTTGACGAGCCCGCCGGCCTCCAGATCGTCGACCAGGTAGGTCATCACGGTGCGGTCGATGCCCAGATGCTGGGCGAGCGCGAGCTGACTCTTCGGCCCGAGCTGTCGCGAACCCATGAGCACCCAATAGCCGCGCGGCCCCCCGGGCAAGTCCGCAAGCAGCTCGTCGGTGGCGCCTCGGTAGCGGCGCACGGCCGCGAACAACGCCCAGCCGATATCCGCCTCGAAATCTTCCGGTGTGGTCATTGTCTCGTCCTAGCGCAAGTTGGCGAATATGATCTGTCGAACAGATCATCTGTTTAACAGATTATCTATGTAGGGACCATACACCACTAGGGAGAAGCATCGTGAGCACCCTGTACCGCATCGTCGACAGCAGCATCCACGGCGGTCGGTCCGTGACACGCGAGATCGCCGACGAACTCGAAAAGGCTTGGTCCGACACCATTTTCGACAGCGTGATCACCTGGCGCGATCTGGTCGGCCCCTCTCGCCGCCCGCGCGGACCGACGTCCTGGCCGCCCGCGAAGCCGACGAGCCCACGCCCGACCAACGCGCAGCCCTCGACTTGGCCACCGAACTCGCCAGCGAGCTGCTCGCCGCCGATGCGATCGTCATGGGAGCCCCGCTCTACAACTGGGGCGTCTCCGAGAACCGCAGTGAACCATTTCCGTGCTGGAGCACGCACAGCCGCGGCATATCGTGCATAGGCTTGCGGATGGGCTCGTGGCTGTCGTCGCTCGCTGTCGATGGCGGAAGTCGGCGGTGGCACAAGCAGCGCAAACGGATGCTGGGCTGCGTCGTCGGGGCCGGTCGGTCAGGCCGTACACGCTGCACTCGTGCGCTTGCTATACCTGGAACGAGTGAGCGCTTATGCCGAGTTGGGGACGATCGGAAGCACGGCGTACGACGAGCGCGACTGCTCGTACGGCGACCGTAATCCCTTGCGGAACCATCGCATTCGCCGCCAGCCCCAGGTTTTGGGGTCACAGGTTCGGCTAACGGCTCCATCGGGTCATCCGACGAACAGTCCGGGGAAGGTCACGCGGACCGACAGTTCCGCGTGTGATCGATATCGGATCGCCCGATATCGCCGACCCCCGACACCTGACAGGAGCTCGATCAATCGTGCCTCGAATATCGAAGTCGCACACCATGAAACGCGCCGTGGCGGCGGCCGCCGCCATGGGCGTAGTGGCGACCGTCACCGCCTTGTCGGCCCCGTCGGCATCCGCGACCGTCACCAGCATCGCGATCGCCCCCGCCTTCACCCTCGGCATCCACCGTTACGGGACAACCTGCTCGTACACCGTGACGGTATCGGTCGACGACAACAGCCGGACTGTCTACTTCTTCGAAGAAGGCCAGGGCCCCAGCGGATTCGCACAGGCGAAGCCCTCCGGTGGTGTCGCGAAGGCGACCTGGACTCCGTCCTCCACGAAGGTCACCTACATCTACGCCATCCAGCCGAATGCCACCGCCCAGATCAGGCAACCCGTGGACGTCGGGACCGGCATCAATTTCGGATCGGCCTGCGTTGCAATGTGATTTACCCAAACCCGATCCCCAACAGCAGTCATCGATCGCGCCTCGAGGAGTTCGAATGTTCGCAAGGCGTGGAGTCTTCGTCGGCGTCCTGATCGCCAGCCCCTCCGCCTAGCGCTCACCTGAACATCCGTGCACGCCGACGACCCGCGTCACCTCCCGAAGGTGTCGCGGGTCGTCGGCATTCGGCAAGGGCCCGAGAACTGGTGGATGCGGTGACGAATTCGCCGACCAGGGCAACGAGTTCCCCGTGCTGAGGTGGTCGACACGGCCACCGAACCTGCGATGGCCGAAACATCCTCAATTGCCGCATAGCGAGTGTTTTCCGGTGGTCACAACCGGATGTCTGTCGCGTGGGTCCCTGCCGCCATCCTCCCCGACGAGTCCGCCGAATGCTCGACTGCCGCAGGGATTGCTGACGGGTCCCATCTCCCGGGACTCGTTAGTGCCGTGTGGGCCGAGTGGCGTGCACTGGTCGGTTGTTGCGGATCAGAACCGCGGCTGACGGGGCGGCGCATTCGTCGATGGGCGGCGCCGTGTGTTCGGCCAGTCGTTGCCGGAATGCGTCAGTCAGTGTGCGGCTGATGCCTAGTAGCCGCACTTGGTCTTCGTCGGAGAGGCCGTCGAATGCGACGGAGATAGTGCGCTGATGCTGTTGCCATACCGTGCGCTGCTGAGCCAGGCCTGCCTCGGTGATTTCGATGATGGTGCTGCGCCCGTCGGTGGGATGGGCATACCGTGCCACGAGCCCGTCGTCGACCAGAGCGTCCACCAGCACGGTCACTCGCCTGCCGGTCACCCCGAGCGCTGCGGCTATTCCCGACATGGTCAACCCGTCTGGATTGCCTTCCAGCGCGGTGAGCACGCGTAACCGTGCGTAGCTCACCGCGTCATCGGGAACGCTGGCGTGTACCCAGCGGATCCACGCCTGCCCCATCTCGGAAAAGGCTTCGGCCAGCGCAATCTGCCGTGTGTCCCGGCGCGCTCTTGACATGGAGTACCTCGCTGATATTTTATGTACATATCCTGTAGTTGGTGTACCTAACCTGATTTTACCTCGAGGGTGGGCATGAGGACACGGACTGATCGATACCAGCTGGCAGACGCTGCGGTGTGGCGGGTCGGCGGGTCTAGCCGCGAACACCGAGCGATTCGCGCCAACCCGGTTGTCACCGAGATCGCCGCCGGTCACGATGCCACACCAGCGCAGGTCGCGTTGGCATGGTTGCTCGCGATCGCCGACAACGTGCTGCTGATCCCAGGCACCAGCTCTCGCAGCCATCTCGCCGAAAACATTGCCGCCGGCTCACTCTCGCTCAGCGACGACGAAGTTGCCGGCCTCACCGCAACATTCGAAACCCGATAAGACATCGAAAGTAGGAGCAATGACCGGCATCAGCATCGAGACGCCCAACGGGAGCATCGACGCTGTACTGGAGACTCCGCCCGGAAAAGGACCCTGGCCTGGTGTCGTCGTCATCCACGACGCATTCGGTCTGCGCGAACCTCACCGCGCGATCGCGCGTCGGATCGCCGACAACGGATACCTGGCGATCGCGCCCAACCTGTTCGCCCGCGGCGGGGTCATTCGCTGTATGCGAGCGGTCATGGGCGACCTCATGGCCTTCGAGGGGCAGGCCTTCGAGGACGTAACAGCGGCACGGCAACTGCTGTCGAAGCGATCCGACTGTACCGGCGCGATCGGCGTCGCGGGGTTCTGCATGGGCGGCGGGTTCGCGCTCATCGCCGCCACAAAGGGCTTCGACGCATCCGCACCCTTCTATCCTCCGCCCCTACAGAGTAAATACTCCGAAATCGTCGACGGCGCTTGCCCCATCGTCGCCAGCTTCGGCCGGCGCGATCCGCTCAACCGAGGCAGCGGACGACGACTTGCAGAAGTGTTGACCGAGAAGCACATTCCGCACGACGTCAAGACCTACCCCCATGCGGGGCACAGCTTCGCCGACCGTGCTCCCCTCCACGCATTGGCGCGTATCACCGGATTCGGCGAGAACAAGGAGGCCGCCGCCGACGCATGGCAAAGGGTGTTCGCCTTCTTCGGCCAACACCTCCAATAGCATCATGACCAAGTCCTGTGTAATCGGAGTCCCGAGCGGCTCCGGCACGCGCTGACCGCGCTCCTGCCGATTCTTCTGGAGGCGAAATGACCGATTCGACGCGAGCCGCGATTATCACCGGAGCAAACTCCGGTCTGGGTCTCGAATGTGCACGCGCATTGCTGGCCACCGACCCGTCCTGGCATGTGGTCCTGGCGGTACGCGACCCGCGGCGCGGCGCGGCCGTGGTACAGCGGCTCGGCGCCGAGCAACGATGCACGGTCATGCAGCTGGACCTGGCATCGCTGGCGTCGGTACGCGGTTTCATCGACGATTCGCGTGCCGGCGTGCTGCCACCGATACGCGCCGTCGTCTGCAATGCCGGGGTGCAGGTGGTTTCGGGCGTGCAGAGCACCGCTGACGGCTACGAGATGACGTTCGGGGTCAACCACCTCGGGCATTTCGCGTTAGTGCGCGGCCTGCTCGACACGTTGCACGCGCCGGCACGAATCATGGTGGTCAGCAGCGGAACCCACGATCCAGACCGCTTCACCGGCATGCCGCACCCACGCTATACATCGGGTGCCGAGCTGGCCCGGCCACCCGGCGACCTGACCGCCGAGGAGGGCCGCCGTCGATACACCACATCGAAACTGTGCAATCTGCTCTTTTGCTACGAACTCGACCGCCGATTGGACCATGGCGCCCAGGGGATGACGGTCAACGCGTTCGATCCGGGACTGATGCCCGGCTCGGGCCTGGGTCGCGACTATTCGCCATCACAGCGGTTCGCCTGGCGTTACGTACTACCTGCACTGCGCGTTCTGCCCGGTGTCAACAGCACCCGCACTTCCGGGCGCCACCTCGCCGCTCTGGCGGCGGACCCGCGCTACGACGGTGTGACCGGCATGTACTTCCAAGGCAACAAGCCAGCCCTGTCGTCAGCCGACTCCTACGACATCGACAGAGCACGAGAGCTGTGGACCAGCAGCACGCAGCTGCTGGCCGACTGACCACTCGGCAGCGACGCGCGCGGAAAAGCCGAGTCATACGTGTAGGAAAGGAATGATGTCGGTGAGCACCGTTCGATTTGAGCAGGACGACAGCCTTGGCCGGATTGTGTTGGCCAGCCCGCCGTTCAACTTCGTGAGCGCGCAATACAACAACGACCTCATCGCTGCGGTGCACGACGCCACCGACAGCGACATCCGCGCGCTGCTCATCCACGCCGAAGGGCCGAACTTCAGCGTCGGCGGTGCGGTGCACGAATGGCCCGGCAAGAGCTACAACTGGTTTCGCACGTTCGTCTCCGAGGTGACCAGCTCCTACCGTGCGATTGAATCGATGCGCATTCCCGTCGTAGCGGCTCTGCGCGGTCAGACGACCGGCGGCGGATTCGAGCTCGCCTTGGCTGCCGATTTCATCGTCGCGTCGGAGAACACCGTGCTGTGGTGTGTGGAAATCAACTCGGCGCAAGTGCCATTGGCGGGCGGCTATCAACGGTTGGCCAGCTTGATCGGTCCGGGAGCGGCCCGCCGCATGGTCATGCTCGGCGAGCGGACGCCGATTACGCAGGTCCCGCAGGTGGCCGACTTCATCGTGCCCGACGACAAGCTCGACGACACGGCACGCGAGCTGGCCACACGACTGTCGAAGGGACCGACCCGCGCCTACGCGGCCGCCAAGTCGCTGCTCAAAGCGTGGTCGGTGGGCGGCATTCCGGCCGCCGACAAACTGATGCTGGACCTGTCCATCGACACCTACAACACCGACGACGCGCAGAAGGCAATCAGCGCAGGCGCCGCCGTCTACGAGGCGCTGCTGCGAGGCGACGCGCCGCCGACCGGTGACGCTGACTTCCGCACCGAATACACCGGCCGATGATTACACCAAAAGCGCTGCTCAACAACACCGTTGATAGGCCGAGAGGTGCTCGCCGCCTTCGGCCCCGTCGGCCCGGTGCGATCGGTGGACAGGCGCTCGTTTGAAAGGCGGCCTGAGGAAGTTCTTAGCTTGCCATCTCACGCTGACCGGGGAACTGGTCTTTCATTCATCTACCTCGTGTGGCCGACTTTCGGTCGCTCTGCGGCGGTCGGTTCGTGCTGCGCCTGCCTGGCACGTACGCCCTGTTCGACTCGGTCGCCGAGATCGTTGTCGATGTTGTGCAGGTATGCGAACGTTCTGGTGAGCACGGGTGGGCTCACTCCGTCGAGCAGGTGGGTGATGATGTTGCCGACCAGTCGTGTCCTGGCGGCGTCGTCGAGAACTGTCCGGACCATGGTGCGAGCCTGTCCCCAGTCGTCGTCGTCCGCGCGCAGCGTGTAGGCGGTTCGCACCAACTCGCCATCGCTATACCAGCTCGGGGTCGGTCCCGCCGCAGCGGGATCGGCGCGCGGTCCGCCCTTCGAGTTGGGCACATACACCGGATCGCCTGGGTTGTGGTGGCGCATGGCGCCGTCTTTCGCCCACGATCGGACCTCGGTGGCGTGTGGCGAATTGACCGGCAGTTCTTTGTAATTGATTCCTATCCGGTGTCGGTGCGCGTCGGCGTAGGAGAACCAGCGCCCGAGCAGCATCTTGTCGGGGCTGGGGCCCGTGCCGGGCACTGCGTTGCTGGGCTCGAACGCCGCTTCCTCGATGTCGGTGAAGTAGTTGGCCGGGTTACGGTTCAAGGTCATCTTGCCGACCTCGATCAGCGGATAATCGCCGTGCGGCCATACCTTGGTGAGATCGAAGGGGTTGTAGCGGTAGGTTTTCGCGTCGTCGAACGGCATGATCTGCATCTTCAAAGTCCAGCTCGGATGCTCACCGCGTTCGATCGTTGTCCACAGATCACGCTGGTGGTAGTCGATGTCGATCGAGGTCATATGATGGGCTTCGTCCTGGGTGAGGAATTTGATGCCCTGATCGGTCTTGAAGTGGTATTTGACCCAGAATCGTTCGCCTGCAGCGTTGATCCACATGTAGGTGTGGCTGGAATATCCGTTCATGTGCCGGAAGGTGGCCGGGATACCGCGATCTCCCATCAGCCAGGTCACCTGATGAGCGGATTCCGGTGACAAGGTCCAGAAATCCCATTGCATGTCGTTGTCACGTAGATTGTTGTCGGCGCGGCGCTTCTGTGACCGGATGAAGTCCTGGAACTTCATCGGGTCCCGCACGAAAAAGACGGGTGTGTTATTGCCGACCAGGTCGAAATTGCCCTGTTCGGTGTAGAACCTCACCGCGAACCCGCGCAGATCCCGCACGGTGTCGGGATATCCCTGTTCACCGGCGACGGCGGAAAACCGCGTCAGCACTTCCGTCTGCTTGCCTGGCTGGAATACATCAGCCATGGTGTAGGCGCTGACGTCGTGGGTTACTTCGAAGGTGCCGAACGCCCCGCCGCCTTTGGCATGCGGTTGCCGTTCAGCCAAGCGCTCACGATTGAATGCCGCCATCTTTTCGATCAGATATGCGTCGTTCAGCAAGATCGGGCCATCCGGGCCAACTGTCAAGGAATGCTCATCACTCGGTGCCGGAATTCCGGCGGCATCGGTTGTGTAGTTCGGCTCAGACATCTTTCTCCTCTCCCACAGACATAGAGCCGCGGCCCCATCGGACCGTTGTGCGACGTCGGCGGGCGTGGGCCGCGCAATCGGTGGCTGAACCTGGCTCCACCTCGCCGAAGGAGGTCGGTCAGCCGAGTCGTCGGTCGGTGTCATACATGGAACCGCGGACAACCCGGCCATCTGCAGGCCGTCTGCCACGACCAACCATCCCGTCGTGCTCCAATTCGATCACGTCCGAGGGAACCTTTCAACCCATAAGGAATTCCGCCGCGAACTCGTCGGCTTGCTGTGGCAAAGCTTTGCCCCGGGCATCAACTCATCAGCCGAACGGCAAGGCGCTTGCTGCTGGCAGGTACGCGGGGATACCGGCTGGTGGGAAGCGCGGATGGGGGTCAGCGATGGCGACATGGGTTCGCTGGAGCGCAATTCTGAATGAGTCCATACAGGGCCCATCGAGGGAGTGTAACCATGCGAACCAGAAACTACATCACACCAGTGTTGGCGGTGGGAGCTGCGGCAATAGCTATCGCCGCCGCGCCGACGGCCCAAGCCTCTCCTGTTTCGGCTCCGCCGGCAGCTATCGCCACAGCCGTGGCCGCTCCTGTTGGGTCGGCCGGTCACGGCTTCGGCTTTCACGGTGGCGGCTCTCAGGGTGGCGGCTCTCAGGGCGCCGGCTTTCAGGGTGGCGGCTTTCAGGGCGGCGGCCTTTACGGCGAACCCGGCATCTGGAACCATGGCGGTCACCGCAGCTCGGATCGTGGCTGGAGTGACGGCACTCAATAACCAGAGTCATTCGACGGCGTACGGGATCATGGCGTGCAGCGACGTCCCAGCTCCGGCATGACTGGTGATACCCATCCGGCCGCCGAGGGCTTCGATGCGGTCTCGCAGACCGACCAATCCGGATCCCTTGGCTGGGTCGGCGCCGCCGATTCCGTCGTCTCGGATCGAGAGTTGGAGCGTGTTGCCGTCGGTGACGGCGCGCACGGTCACCTCGGTGGCCTGCGCGTGTTTGGCCGTGTTCGTCAGTGCCTCTGCCGCAATGTAATACGCGGCTATTTCGGCGGATTCGGGCAGGCGCGGGTCGAGGTTGAGGTCGAGATCGACCGGAACGGTGCAGCGGCGCGCGAGTGCTTTGAGCGCCGGGCCGAGTCCTCCTTTCGACAGGATCGCCGGATGGATCCCGCGTGAGATCTCGCGGAGTTCGTCCGAGACGCCGACCAGGCCCTGCACGACGTCGGAGAGTTGCGCTTCGAGCGTTGCCAGCTCGGGCGGCACCGACGCCTCTACGGCGCGAAGCTCGAGTCCCAGCGAGACGAGGCGCTGTTGCGCGCCGTCGTGCAGATCACGTTCGATCCTGCGCCGTGCCTCATCGGCAGCCGCGACGATGCGGGCGCGCGATGCGGTGAGTTCGGCGCGGGCCTCGGTGTTCGCGATCGCGGTCGCGACCAGGTCCGCGAATTCGGCGAGGCGTTCCTCGGTGTCGGCCGGCAGCGGTTCGCGGCGCGACGATCCCGCGACGATAGCGCCCCACAGGTGGCCGTCGACGACGATCGGCGCCCCGACCCCTGAGCGCTGACCCAGCTCACGGATGCGGGCGGCGGCCGATCCGGTCGCATGGTCGTGACTGTCCATCCGCGCGGTGCCTCCGGTGCGCAGCACCATCGCCACAATGTTCTCGCCCTCGAGCGTGAACCGCTCGCCGACCGGCATCTTGGGCAATCCGGGTTCGTCGCGTGCGGCGACGAACCTGCCCGAACCATCGGGTTCGTAGCGGACCAGGGACGCGTTGACCACGCCCAGACACCTGGCCGACTCCTCCGCTACCGCAGAGAACACCTCCGACGATGTCGCGCCGCGCGCGACCAGGGTGGCAACCCGCCGCAGTGCGGCTTGCTGCTCGGCAACGAGATCGGTTGCCCTGCGACGACGATTCGCCTCGGCGGCATGCGATCGGGCCAGTGCTGCAAGGGTATTGGCCAGTAGTGCCACGCAGAGGAAGACCACGATGACGACGGCGTTCCGCGCCGCGGTCGGGACGAAGCCTGCGGGCCAGTTACGGAAATAGTCGAAGGCGACGGCACTGGCGACCGAGGTCGCCACCGCCAGCCCGAGTCCCCACACCGTCGAGACCACCAGCACACCCAGCAGATAGACGACACCGAAAGCATCGCCCGGGGCGATCTGTTTGAGCCAGAGGACGAGAACCGACTCCGCCGCAATGCACAGTGCAGCCACCGTGACTCCGAGCAGCAGCGGTGGGGCCGCCGGGCGCATCGACATCGCAAGCAACCGTGCACGTATAGAGAAGAAGTCCGTATCGGTGCGGCGGCGTGTGGACATCGCACCCGGCGTGGCTGCTGGCCAGCCACGCACCCCAGACCGTTTCCACTTCATGACACAGCGCTCACACCGATCGCCGATGAACTCGGACGAGGTCCTCGACATTCGATCTCAATCGTAGCCGTGCAGCAGTTGTGCTCCGCCCTGCTCGGGCGCCGCAAGACCGCACTATGGCGCGGAGATTTCCGGGTAGCGGTAATGCACACCTATCGCAAACTCAGGCACACTGCGGTCATGATGTCGCAGGTTACGCTGCTGCGCTGCCTGATTGTCGACGACAGCCGGCATTTCCTCGAGGCCGCTCGCAACCTGCTGGAACGGCAGGGGATCTCGGTTGTCGGCGTCGCGTTCAGCGGCGCCGAGGCGCTGCGGCGCGTCGAGGAACTGGCGCCCGACGTCGTGCTGGCCGACATCGATCTCGGTGCGGAGAACGGCTTCGAACTCGCTAGGCGGCTCGGTCGGAGCGTGCCGGTGATTCTGATCTCCACCCACGCCCAGCAGGACTTCGCCGACATGATCGCGGAGAGCCCGGCCGTGGGCTTCCTGCCCAAATCGGAATTGTCGTCTCACGCCATCCGTGACCTGCTCCGGGGCGGAGGCACGGAGCGGATCAGCGCGACTCGAGGAAGGTGATCACCGCCAGCACCCGGCGGTGATCGTCTTGGGTCTCGGGCAGATTCAGTTTGATCAGAATACTGCGCACGTGCTTCTCGACGGTGCCCTCGGTGACCCACAGCTGCCGGGCGATACCGGCGTTGGAACGCCCCTCCGCCATCAAAGCCAGCACCTCGTGCTCGCGCGCACTGAGCGCTGTGAGCGGATCGTTGCGCCGGCGGGCAGCCACCAATTCCGTCACCAGCACCGGGTCGACGACCGATGCCCCCTTGGCGATTCGCTGAAGCGTGTCGATGAATTCCTCCACGTCGGTGATCCGGCTTTTGAGGAGGTAGCCGATTCCCCGGCCGCTGGCCAGCAACTCCATCGCATGCTCGACGTCGGAGTGGGCTGACAGCACGAGAATGCCTATTTCGGGGAACTCGTCGCGGATCGCACGGGCCGCGTCGAGCCCCTCGGTGGTGTGGGTCGGCGGCATTCGAATGTCGACCACCACCAGTTCGGGCAGATGGTCCCGGACCAGCTCCAGCAATTGCGAGGCGTCACCGGCCTGCGCTACGACGTCGAAACCCGAACGGGTGAGCAGGCTCGCCAAACCCTCCCGGAGCAGTACATCGTCCTCGGCCAGCAGCACCCGCAACGGAGTTGTCACTGAACTCTCGCCCTCCTCGAGTGCGCCGGACGTGGGTGGCCGATAGATGTCGAGCATAACCCGGGCCGATTGCAGCTAACCGCCATACACACAGTGGTGCTGGCGGGGAGAAACAATGGATGTCAGCACCGACGACATGAGCTCGGGTGACAGCGATTCTGGAAGTCCCAGAAGGCAATCCGAGGAGTCGCGACATGGTCACATTAGAAGAGGCCACCTCTGCCCGCACCGCTGAACCCCACGAGGCGACAGCTGCCCGCCGGACCGCTGCGAAGTTCGCCGTCGAGCTGATCGGGACATTCTTCCTGGTCGTCACGGTCGGAACCAGCGTCCGCAGCGGCAGCCCGCTCGCACCACTGGCGATCGGCGCGGTGCTGATGGTGATGATCTACGCCGGCGGGCACGTATCCGGTGGGCACTACAACCCTGCGGTAACGCTGGCGGTGCTGCTGCGGCATCGGATCACCCCGCGCGATGCCGTCCGATACTGGATCGCACAGCTGGTTGCCGGACTACTGGCCGCGGTGGTCGTGCGTGCTGTCGTGGATCCCGCACAGCCCGCAGCCCCGACACTCCTGACCCTCAACCACCACACCGTCGGGGCCGCGTTCGTGGTCGAGCTGCTGTTCACCTTCGCGCTCTGCTATGTGGTGCTCAACGTCGCCACCAGCAAAAGCCATCCGGACAACTCGTTCTACGGGCTGGCGATCGGATCCACTGTCATGGCGGGGGCATTCGCGGTCAGCGCGATCTCCGGCGGAGCGTTCAATCCGGCGGTCACGCTCGGCGCGGCTGTGATGGGGATGTTCGCCTGGCCGACGCTGTGGGTGTATCTCGCGGCTCAACTCATCGCCGGCGCCGCCGCCGGTGTCGCCTTCCGCGCCCTCAATCCCGACGACCGATGATCCGCCGCCGACGCGGGCGGGCCCATCGAGGTCATCGAAACCAATCCCTGGCCCGAATAGTCCATCACCCCGACACAATCAGGAGCAACATCATGACCACTTACATCGAATCGGCAGTCGCTTTGCGCGCGTCGTCACGACTGGCGGGCAATCTGCAGCAGGTCCTCGTCGACCTCACCGCACTGCACCTCAACGGCAAACAGGCGCATTGGAACGTCGTCGGCCACAACTTCCGCGACCTGCACCTGCAGCTCGACGAAATCGTCGACGCCGCACGCGAATCCAGTGACACCATCGCCGAACGCATGCGTGCCCTCGACGCCGTGCCGGACGGCCGAGCCAAGACGGTCGCATGCACCAACCTCCTGCCGGAACTCCCGGCCGGTGAGCACGACACCGCCGTGATCGTCGACCTGGTCACCGCACAGATTCGCGCCGCGGTCGTGACGCTGCGCGGCGTGCACGACGACACCGATGCCGAAGATCCGTCCACGGCGGACCTGCTGCATGCCGTCATCAACCAACTCGAAAAGCAGGCGTGGCTGCTCAGCAGCGAAAACCGCACCCTGGGATAGAACGCGGCGATGTCCGACAAGGGGTGGACGATGGAACGGGCTCGGTCTGTACTGACCCAGCCGGCCTGCATCGCGCCCATCCGGCAGTCCAACGACCGCAACGCTGCGGTCTTGCCGCCGATCGATTCCAGGTAGGCTTGTTCGGTGAGGGAGGCCACGTACTCATCGGCGGCCTGCACCGACCCGCCCGCCGATCCCGAGCAGCGCCGCAATTGGCTGCCGACACCGGCCAATGACCATTTCCAGCTCGCCGCGCGATTCTACGGACCCACCCCGGGACTACTCGACGGCACCTATCCCATGCCCAAGGCCATCCGCACCGACGGACAATGATGGGACCCGGCGGAGCGAAGCTATCCCGCTGCGGAGACCGGCGGCATGGTGAAAGCGCCGGAAAGCACTCGGTCGCCGGGGATATAGGAGCGGGCGAACAGGATGAACTGGCGACCGTCGGCTGGACTGGGAAGCCAGTTCGGCCTGTGGTCGCCGGTCGGCGCCGACGACTGAATCCGGATGTCGATGCTGCCGTCCGGATTTGTGACGAGATCCGTTGTGTTACTGGCGATTTCGTAGCGGTCGATCGGGTTGGGGGTCAGGAACTGGCCGCCGTCCTCGACCTCGTACAGGCTGACCGACCAGAATGCCTTGGCCGGGATGCCCCCTGGCGGCAGATGCAGGACGTACTCACCGCTGCCGAGCATGGGCTTACCGGTGGCGTCGGTGAAGGTGATCCAGTAGTCGGCTTCCTCCCGGCGCAGGCCGAGCATGCCGGTGCCGCTGCCGAGCGCCAAGGCGCGCCGGGCGTAGTTGTGCTGGTCGGTGGTGCCCAAGAGCGATCCCGGCGGGTTGTAGTCGATCCAGCCCTTGGCCGCGGCGGTGGCGCTCGCGTACTGCTTCATGTAGTCGCCGAGCCGGGGATAGAGCCTGGTCCACGCGTCCCGAATCGACTGCGGGAGCTTGTCCCATGAGCAGTCCGTACCACAGATGCCGACCTGGCGGTACTTCTCGAGCAAGGATCGGTCACGGGCGGGCGGTGGGTCCAGGGCGAGCATCTGATTCACCACGGCCAGATAGTTCTTCGGATCGCCTTGGACCGGCTTGACGCGGGCCGCCGATTCGGGACCCGGCGTCCCGGCCGGGTCGATGGTGAACCCGTCCTGGACGGCATCGACGGCAGCCTGATCGGCCGGACCGGTGGTCTGCACGCGCAGATTGACGTAGACGTCGTCGGTCGGGGCGTGGACGACCGAGACATCCTGGGGCGCATCGCCTTTCCAGTCCGGGCCGACCAGCAGATACTTCTGCGCCGCCGTGCCGGTGGTGCGTTGACCGGCATAGAAGAAGGTATTCGAATAGAAGTCGATCAGGGTCAGCACGTAGTAGCGGCTGCCGGTATCCGGGGTGTTCACGAAGACGGGCCCGCGCGCCAGATCGATCCATGCCGTCGAGTACAGCGCATCGACGATCGGCGCATTCGCCCATGTGTCGTCCGGGGTCGCGACGGCGCGTGAGTGCGCATATCGGTTCAGCGTGGTGCTGGTGCGGCCACCGGTCGTATGGAGAGCGTTCCACCGATACTGCGAAAGGAAGTACAGCGGAAACGCGTAGTCGTACGCGTTGCGGATGGTGGTGCCGATATCGGCGGGTCCGGTGGTATCGGCCGGGGTTGAACACGCGGTCAGCGCTACCGCCGCAAGGCTCGCCACGCAGCACGTTATCCGCGTGCCGACCCGGTTGATCCTTCGAATAACACTCACACGAATCTCCTCGGCGGTCGGCAAATCTTAAGGCGGTCGCTTTAAGTCGTATGCCTTAAAGGTTCTCGTGTCAATCAGCGACCTCGCACCCCGGAACTCGATATTGACGGCGGACGGGCACGCTGATCGCGGCTGGATGCGTCCCATTCAGCGGGACTCCGGTAATAGATAAAGCGGTCCGCTGTGACATGTTCCACATGTCAAACATCGCACACATCACCGGCTCGCGAATTGCCGGAAATCCAGCCCTCCGCGATCGACCGTGCTGATGGAATTCGAGGGAGAAATTTCGATGAGGATGACGACCCTGGTCGCCGCCGCCCTGGCGACCGCGACCCTGACCGCCACCGCGGCAACCGCCACCGCCGAGCCGGACCGCCCGGCGGCGACGCCCCAGACCGGCGTGAACTACGCCGTCACCGCCACCGACACCGCCGCGACCATCACCACCGACGCGGGCAGCCTGGTCACCGAGAACGGCGTTTTCGAGATCAAGGCCGCCAATGGCCAAGTGCTGGCGGGCATTCCGCTCAGCTTCCAATTCAACGGGGTCGAATACCCGATCCAAGCGACCATCGACGGCCGCACCGCCACCCTCGCCCCGGTCGCCCTGCCCTACCAGAACGAGGCGCCCTGGCGCAGCCGCTACGACCGTGAGCAGGCCGCCTTCCAGCGCGCATCCCTGCAGATCGGCGCGGCCGCCGCGGGCGGCGCAGCGGTGGGCACCGCTATCGGCGGGGTGATCGGCTGCGTCGGCGGGGCAGTGGTCGGCACCGTCGTCACCGGCATCCTCGCCGCGTTGTTCGGTGCGGGCCCGCTCGCCGGATGCCTGGCGGGCATCGCCATCGGGGCGGGCGTCGGAGCCTTCGCCGGAGCGCTGCTGATCACCGCGCCGATTGCGGTCGCCTCACTGATCCAGTACTTCACCACCGTCAACGAGCCCTTCACCCCCGCGGCTCCCGCCGCCAAGTGACCGATGCGGTCCCGGCCGGGCTCGTCGGCACGGCCGAGACCGCTCACTAGGCTGTCGGTGTGCCCGAAGGTCTTTCCACCAGGCAGTTGCTGTCCGCCACCGCGTTGCGCATGTTCGCCGAACGCGGCATCGACGCGGTCTCGATGCGGGAGCTCACCGCCGCCGCCGGACAGCGCAACAAATCCGCCGCCCAATACCACTACGGCAGCAAGGAACAGTTGGTCCGCGAGATCTTCGAGCAACACACCGGGGCGGTGAATCAGCGCCGGTGGGAGTTGCTCGGCGACCTCGGCTACGACACCCGTAAGCTGAGCGTGCCCGAGCTTGCGGAGGCTCTGATCCTGCCGCTCGCCGAACTGGCGCAGCCTCCGGCCGGTCACTACCTGCGCTTTCTCGCCCAGGTGTCCACTCCGCCGTGGGTGTATGCGCTGACACAGGCCGATCCCGGGGTGACCAGCAGCATTCAGTACGTCTTGTCCACGCTCGCAACCCGACTCGATCGGATTTCGCAGCAGATCGTGCGTACCCGGTTATCGCTGAGCATGGTGCTCGCGGTCCAGGCGCTGGCGGGTTTCGAACACGCCGCGCCGCGCGACGATCCGGCCGATCGCACCCGCGCGCGACTGTTCTCGGCAAACCTCGTCGACGCCACCGTCGGCATCCTTACCGCACCGGTCTCCGAGAACGCGGCCCAGCTACTGCCGCAGCTGCGCGGCACCCCAACCGATCCCGGGTGGCTCTGGCCCACCCTCATCGACGCGGCCAGCGGCAATTGATCCGCTGGCCGGGCGCGCCGTCGATGGCCGACCGCCGCGGTGCGATGGGCACCGCTGCGCGTCGATAGCCGTCGTCGTCCAGCAGCTGGCCGTTGAGCTTCATGACTCGGTGAGCTACCTGACCCGGCGGCGCGCTGTGTCGATGCTGAGCCCGCAGGTCGTGGCCAGATCGGCAGGGAGCGGGTGTGGCACCATGCGACGGTGGGCCGGAACATGCGTGGAAATCTGCCGTTCGAATCCACTCGTCTGGTGGGGCGGGCCACATTGATCGAGCATGCGAGAAGCTTGCTGGGTTCTAGTCGGCAAGTGACACTGGCCGGGCCCGGCGGCGTAGGGAAGTCTCGGTTGTCCCGGGAGGTCGGGGCGCGGGTCGGACGGGTCTTCTCCGATGGTGTGTGGTGGGTCGAACTCGCCGATATCCGGGACCCGCTCCTCGTTCCACTTCGTGTTGGGCAGGCGTTAGGGCTGCGCGACGACGCCGCCTCTCCTACCGATCGGCTGCTCGCCCTTCTGGCCGACAAGAACCTGTTGCTGATCTTGGACAACTGTGAGCACCTGATCGATGCTGCCGCGGAGTTGGTCGCTTCGATCGTGACGGCCACGCCGGGGGTTAAGGTGCTGGCGACCAGCCGCGAGATCTTGGGCGTTCCGGGTGAGCAGGTGATGGCGGTACCTCCGCTCGAACTCGGGGCAGGTGACGGCGGCGACAATGAGGCGCTGCAACTGCTGTTGGACCGCGCTGGAGCCGCTAACGCGGCATTTGCTCCGGACGCGGCAGACCGACAGGTGTTCGAGGCGATCTGTCGGCGCGTTGACGGGATTCCATTGGCGCTGGAGCTGGTCGCGTTGCGGACGACCGTGTTCACCCCGCAACAGATTCTGACCAGGCTCGATAATGTCCTCGGTCTGCTCACCGCCGGTCCGCGCACGGCGACCTGGCGGCAGAAGACGCTGGACAATGCGATCCGGTGGAGCTATGACCTGTGCTCGGTCGGCGAGCAGCGGCTGTGGCAGGCGCTGTCGGCGTTTTCGGGTGGGTGCGATGTCAGGGCCGCGGAAGCAGTCACCGATCCCGGTGACGATGCGGTGCCAACGGCCGAGCTTCTGGCTGGACTGGTGAACAAATCGATACTGACGATGCGGACGATGGACTCGAACGCCCGGTATTCGATGCTCGAGCCGGTACGGCAATTCGGCCGCCGGGAGCTGGCTGCGAGCGGACGCGCCGAGCGGGTTGTGGCAGCGCACCGAGGATATTTCGCTGATCTCGCGCGGCGCGGAGTCCACGCGTACGGCACGTCCGCCGATTGGGAGTGGTTGACAAGTGTAGCCGGCGAACACGCCAATATCCGTGCCGCACTTCAGGATGGACTGATCCACGACCCTGTGACCGCGCTGGAGATCGCGACGGATCTGCGTCCATTCTGGCAGCACTACCGGTTCGTTTCCGAGGGATTGCGCTGGGTTGTCGACGCGCTGGCCGCCAATCCCGAACCGACGATTCTGCGAGCGCGGGGCCTGGCGGAGGCAGCCTCACTGGCGGCGCTGCTGTCCGAACGCGACGATGCCGCCCACCTGACCGAGGCGGCCGCGCAGCTGTGCGGGGAGTTGGGGACCGCTGAACTGGATCCGGAGATCTGGCTGTGCCGGGCGCTGGTCGCGGCGCTCGACGGCGAAGTGTCCCGGGCTGTCGAGCTGTGCGTGGTAGCGGTCGAGCACGCCGAACAGCAGGGGAAGCCGACCCTGGCAATGGAAGCCCTGGCGTTGAGGTTCGTGTCCGCGCTGGTCACCGACCATCCTGACGCCTCGACGTGGGTGACCGAGCTGACGGTGCTCACCAGCCGGCACGGGCCTCACATGCTGGGAGGCCTTGCCTGGAACCTTGCCGGGCTCGACCGTTGGCGGCACGGGGATTCCGACGCCGCCGACGAAAATTTCGCCACCGCGATCCGCCTGTTCGCCAGTTTCGGCCGCTGCGTGTGGCTTGCCTCGGCGTTCGAGGGTATGGCGTGGACAGCCGCGGCCCGCGACGACTACACGCGCTCCGCGACACTGATCGGCGCCGCGGAATCGTTGGAGCGC
Source organism: Nocardia albiluteola (assembly GCF_018860155.1). Lineage (GTDB taxonomy): Bacteria > Actinomycetota > Actinomycetes > Mycobacteriales > Mycobacteriaceae > Nocardia > Nocardia albiluteola. Next base: position 82,596 of record NZ_JAHKNI010000020.1, on the reverse strand, counting down.
AGCACAATCCGACTTGTCGACCTGTTGACCGGGCCGATCGCGAGCCGCAACCGCGAGCAGGTCCGCGAGGCCCTGGGATCGGCGGCGTTCGACGGCGCGCTCGGTGCCGGTGCGGCGATGGGACTCGACGACGCGATCGCGTATGCCCTGGACGGGTCCTCGATGTCGCCGCCTGCACCGAGGACGGCAAGGCCGGGAACGATCTCGGATCGGGCATCTCGCAGACCTCGCGGCGATTCCACCGCGCTGACTCGCAGGCAGAGCGAGGTTGCCGAGTTGGTGGCCAGGGGCGACAGCAATAAGCGCATCGCCAGCGAACTGGTCATTTCCCAGCGGACGGTCGAGACCCACATCGAACACATCCTGGTGAAGCTGGGATTCACCAGCCGCACCGAGATCGCCCGATGGGTTCACACCCGCACCCCGTAACTGCACGCCGAACCCTGCCAGGGCATTCGTTCCGCGGCGCGGTACGAACGATGGGCCGGGCGGCCGTCGCCACGGTCGCCCGGCCCATCGGGAGGTGGGTTGAGATACCGATCAGCGTGTGCGGTGTCCGTCGGCGGATTCGGTGTCCAGAACCGGCAGCGTGCCGGAAAGGGCGGCCGCGTCGATGCAGGCCTTCAGCCGTGTGCACGTCGCCGAGTCGGGTGTGGTCGATTCACGGGCCAGACACGCGATCCGGGAAGCTTCGCTCCACTGGATGCTGGTTTGCTGCCAGCTGCTTTTGCGGACGTGCACGACCGCATCGCAGGCCCGGCAGCGTATCGGGTTCATCGGCGCGTCGGCGAGCCGATCGTCTGCTCGGATAGTCACGACATCACCTGCTGAGCGGCCTTACGCGCGAGGTTGTCGGCCACTTCCCGGCGCCAGATCTCGTTGGGTCGGCTGGTATCGAGTTCGAATTCGAATCGTTGCACCATCTCCGGGGTGATGTCGGCGACGTCCACATAGAACTGCTGATACCAGCGGCGCAGCTGGTACACGGGCCCGTCCTCCTCGCACAACAGCGGGTTGTCGATGCGGGTCTTATACCGCCAGATCTCGATGTCCTGTTCGAAGCCGAGCCGCACTGTGTCGACCATCTTCTGCGCCAGCGTCGCCGCGGCCTGTGGGTCGTCGTCCATACCATCGGGCTTCTGCATGCTGATCCCGTACTGGAGCACGAACCGGTTCGCGTCGACCGGATAATGGCAGTTGATCAGAACGGTCTTGGCGTCGCCGTGCTCGTAGTGGTAAAGCAGGTCGTCGATCATGAATGACGGCCCGTGATAGGTCGCCACCGACGTATTACCCAACCGGCGCGGCGCGTCGATCGCCTGCTCCTGCGGCCGCAGATCGTCGCGGCCGACACCCTTCTGCAGCTGTACCGCGGTGTGGCCTTCGAAAATGTTCTTGAAGTAGGTCGGGAACCCGTAGTGGATGTAGAAGAAGTGCGCCATGTCGACCATGTTGTCGATGACCTCACGGCAGTTGGTGTCCACGACCTGCTCGTACCATGCCCAGTCGGTCCATTCGGGCGTACCCGGTCCCTCGATGTGGGGGATCGCCTGCTCGGAAATCGGCGGGTTGCCTTCGGGATCGTGCCAGACGAACAACATCCCGTTCTGCTGCATCGTGTGCCACGCGCGCGTTCGCGCCAGCGGCGGCACCCGCCGCGCGTAGGGAATCCGTGTGCAGCGGCCGGTGCCCGCCCACCGCCAGTCGTGGAACGGGCAGGCCACCTCATCGCCTTTGACGATGCCGCGGGACAGATCTCCGCCCATGTGCCGGCAGTAGGCGTCCAGGACGTTCACCTTCCCGGCACTGTCGGCGAAGACAACCAGTTTGGTGCCGAAGGCTTGCACCGAATGTGGTTGCCCGTCACTGTATTCGGCCACCAGGCCGAGGCAGTGCCAGCCCCGCGCGAACCTGGTCGGCGCCGCACCGGCGTCGATCTCGCGTACTTCGTTGGTGGTTTCCTCGATTTCGGTCATCGATATATCACTCCCTCGGTCGGTGCCCACACGACCTGTCGTCGCCGGGCTGTGACTTCCTTTGCGGCGGTGGACGATTGCGGCCGCCGCCAGGTCGGCGTCGCGTGTCTGCGAATGCGGAAACAGTGGGTAGACCGCTTCAGCTGAGGTCGGCTTCGTGGACGGCCCGGTTGTAGGAGGGCAGCTCGGCGCGCTGCCGGAGGGTGCTGGCCAGTCGAGGGTCTGCCAGGTGAAGCCGGCCGATCGCGATGAGATCGAATTCCCCGGCGGCCATGCGCCGCTCCAGTTCCGGAATGTTGTCGCGGCTGCTGGCTTTGCCGTCGATTCGGCTCTCGCGCAACGACTTTCCGAGTCCTACGCTGCCCACGGCCATAGTGGTGGCGCCGGTCAGTTTCTTGGCCCACCCCGCGAGCGACAGATCGCTCCGGCCGAATGCGGGGAGGTCGAACCGACGCGAACTCGCATCCAGCACATCGGCACCGGCGTCGACCAGTGTCCGCAGGATGATGGCGAGCTCGGCCGGGTCCTCGGCGATGCGGGCGGTGTAGTCCTGCTGTTTGTGCTGGGAGAACCGGAACACGATGGGCAGGTCGGGGCCGACCTGCTCGCGGATCGCGGCGACCACCGCGGCGGGGAATGCGGTCCGGCGGGCGAGGTCTCCACCCCAGGCGTCATCGCGGGTATTGGTCGACTGCCACAGGAACGAGTCGAGCAGGTAGCCGTGACCGCCGTGGATGGCCACGCCGTCGAATCCCAGGGCGCGAGCGTTCGCCGCTGCCGTGGCATATGCCTCGATCACCTCGGCGATGTCGGCTTCGGTCATGGGTGTGGTGGGCTCGAGTGCGCGGCGGACATAGTCGTCCGGGTACGACGTCGTTCCCACCGCGCCCCACACCCCCGACGGCCGCATCGGTGTCAACCCTGGATCGACCGGTCCCATCGCACCCCACAACGGACCGACGTGCCACAACTGGGGGACGATCTTCCCGCCCGCCTTGTGCACCGCGTCCACCACTCGCTGCCACCCGTCGAGGGCGTCTCGACCGTGTAATCGGGGAACCGAGGGCGAGTCCACCGCAGTCCGATGGCCGATCGCTACCCCTTCGGTGACGATCAATCCGGTGCCTCCTTCGGCGCGGCGCCGGTAGTAGTCGGCGACATTCGCACCGGGCACCCCGTTGGGTGAGTACGCCCGCGTCATGGGCGCCATCACGATCCGATTCGGCACTCGCAGTGCCCGTATGTCCAGGGGGCGGAAAAGCGGGGACAGCGCACCATTCATAGTTCACATTCACTTTCACCGACAGACTCGGCCGAGCCGTTGCGGTGCCGTTGTTCCCGAACGGCGGGACCTCGGCACCGGTCGAACACCGCTCGGCTAGTCATCTAGACATCTAGATGTCAGTCTTTCGGTACTCCGGCGGTGCGTCAATCGGCTTTCCACTCAGTGAGGCACAGCGGGGCGCCGCCGGCTCACGGCCGGGCGTCGTCCCCGGGGCGACCGCTGCTGGGTCGAGGGAAATTCAGAACGAAGCTCGCGCTGTCACCCTTGATGCGTCGACGGGTGTAGAGAACCGGCGTCCCGTCCGGGCCGCTCGATACGCCTTCGCGCACGAGCAGCGGGCTTCCGGTGGGCACGCCGAGGTGTTCCGCGTCATAGAGATCGGCGCCGACCGCGCTGAACTCGCGCCAATCGGCCCACAATTCGAAACCCAGCATCTCGGCCACCGATACCACGACGTTGCCCCGCGTCTGTGGCGGCCGGAAGTCCGCTGAGACAAGCGATTTCGGCAGCCAGTAACTGTTGACCGACCAGGTCCGGCCCTCTATCGAGGCGAGGCTGTCGATCCGGACGAGTTCGGAGGCGGCACGGCGCAGGTGGTCGCCTGCGTGACGATCGAGCATCGAGTCGGCACCTTCGACGCGCGCGAGCACCTGCTCGTCCGCACCGGACCATCCCGACACCGGCAACGCCATCGGGCGCTGCCCGACCATCGACTGCTGGGTCTCGGCATTCACGCCGATCGTGGTTCGCACGGTGGGCTCCCGGACGAACGTGCCGACACCGCGGCGAATCACGATCGAACCTGCCCGGTCCAACTCGGCCACGGCCTGGCGTACGGTGAGCCGGTTGACGGCGAACTCCGCGGCCAGTTCCGACTCGCTCGGCAAGCGGACACCCGGTTGCAGCTCTCCGGAATCGATCCGTGCTTGCAGAGCGCGCGCCATCGCCACGTACACTGGCGCACCGCCTCGTCCTCTCGACACAGCCGCATCTTACGGATGCACCCTCCTGTCCGGCGGGGCAGGCCATCGAGGCATGTGCTACCCGGAAACGGCTGAGCAGTCCCGCTGAGTGAGAGTGATGCGGTAGACATCTAGACATCTAGCTGTCATGGCATGATTCTTGTCGCGTTACCGGCGTTGCTGGCGAGCGAACACCACTCACCGTCGCGTCGGGGCCACCGCCGAAGGCATCGACCTTGACGCCGCCGGCCTGTTCGACCGGAAAGGACATCGTGTGATGAAGAAAATGGCCAGCCGACAGCGAATGGGAAGCCGGAGTGCGGTCCGCAGGACCGCGATCATCGCACTGGCGGTTGGCTCGCTGGTCGCCGGTTGCGGCAACGACGTCACCGTAACCGGCGGCGCCAATCCGGGCGGACCCGGGAACCCGAGTGCCTTGGCGACCGGCGCGCAGACGGCGGTCGAGGCCCGTGCGCGCCAGGTGCTGGCGACGCCGACCATGCAGGCCGCGATCGAGAAGGTCGAACAGCTCTACGCCGCCGATCCGCTCGGCTCGACGCCCACCGGAAAGGCGACCATCGACCGGGCCGCCAACTCGATCGGTGCCGCCGCGGTGCTGGAGGCCATCACCTGGTCCCGGACCAGCAATCCGGTTCCGGTGTGGGCCACCACCGCCGCGCACGACTACCACGGTTTGTCCATGCCGGACTCGGGCTACGGCATCGAGAATCCTGACAACGTATATCGAGACGCGGCTTTCGATCCGCATTCGACATACGAGATCCACGGTGTCCGCCACAACCCGGGCCCGACGCAACTCAATTTCGAAATGCGCGATGCCATCCCGGGCACTACCGTTTTCAACTCCGAAGCCGGCACCCAGATCGACTCACTCAGCGACGACAAGATAACTTTCGCGCCGGACGGCAGCTTCACGATCACGGTCAGCGCCGACGGCCAACCCGGCACCCCCAACCACCTGCTGATCCAGAAGGACAAACCCTCCTGGCTGGCTGTGCGCGACCTGCTCAACGACTGGGGCACCGAGAACCCCGTCGACCTGGAAATCAAGCGGGTATCGGGGAAGACGGCACCGTCGGCCCCCTCGACCGACGACCTTGCCCACCAGGCCGCCCAGACCCTGTCGACCACCGCCCCGTTCTGGCTGAAGTACTTCAACACCTACGTCTACGCCCACCCCACCAACACCCTGGTCCCCGCCTGGGGACGCCCCGGCGGTCGCGGGGAGGCCAGCTACGGATCTTTCGGGCTGGCCGACGACCAGGCGATGGTGATCACTCTCGACCCGACCGGGTTCAAGTCGATGGGCATCCAACTCACCGATCCCTGGGGGGTGGCCTACGAATACCGCACCAAAACCAGCAGCCTCAACACCACCCAGGCCACCCCCAACCCCGACGGCACCTACACCTACGTGATCAGTAAGAACGACCCGGGCATCGCCAACTGGCTCGACCCCGACGGGCACACCGCAGGCATGGTCTCCTTGCGATGGCAACAGTCCATCCCCGGGCAGACGTCCTCGCCGAGCCAGGCCGTACGTGCCGTGGCGATCGTAAAGCTGAGCGACCTGTCCTCCAAGCTGCCCACCGGATTCCCCACGGTGACACCGCAGCAGCGCGCCGATCAGCAAGCCCGTCGCGCGATCGCCTACGACCACCGCATTACCGGATAACCCGATCCGCAGGACGGGATTCTTGCCGCCACCGGGATTGGTGCGGGCCCAAACGCAAGCTCATCGAGGGTCGGCGGGTTGTTCCATGACCCAGCCGGCGATCTGGGTTCGTGTATTGAAATCGAGCTTGGTGAGGATGCTTTCGACGTGATGCTCTGCCGTCCTCTGCGAGATGAACAGCCTCTTCGCGATTTCCTTGTTCGACAGTCCCGCGGCCACCATGTCGGCGACTTCGCGCTGGCGCCGCGTGAGCAAGGACGCCGCCGGACGCAGAGTTTCGGGCACCGGTTTGGTGTGCTCTCGCAGGGCGAGCGCAAGCGTTTCTTCGGTTGTCAACGCGCTGCCGCGCTCGAATGCTGCGTCGAACTCGGCATTTCCGATCTTTCGCCGCGCCATATCCTTGAACCGATCGCGATACGCCAGCAAGTGGATCGAGCCGATCAGCGGAAAGCCGAGGGTGCGCCACACCGTCTCGGTCCCGCCGAACAGAGTGGCGGCTCGCTCCGCATCGCCCGTGGCCATCGTGGTGCAGGCGAGTGCGTCGAGCTGGAAGGCGATGCCCAGGGTGTCGTGAAAGAACCGGCAGATCCGTAGTGCCTCGCACAAGTCTGCTTCTGCTCGGTCGAGCTCACCGTGGATCAGCTCGAGCCAGCCGCGCTGCCACAGGGCCCATGACAGCTCCCAATGCTCTCCGGCTGCTGTGCAGCGCTCGAGCAACCCATCGACCAGCTCGGCAGCCCTGTCGAGCTGGCCGAGAAGAATGCAGGCCGTCGCGAAGTCCAGTTGCAGGTTGTCCTGGTATTGCGCGGCAACGTCGGTGTGGGTGTATAGCTCGCGCGCCTCGACGAACAGCGGGATCGCGCCGGACAGATCGGTGTGCAGGAATAGGCGCACCCCCAGCATGTGCTTGGCATAGGCCATTACGGCGGGATCGTCGAGCCGGACGGCGAGGTCGTAGGCCTGTTCGGACAGTGCCGTCGCGGCTGCCTCGTCGCCCTGAAAGACAGCGATGTAGGCGTCGGTGGCAAGCGCCCAAGCCCGCTCGCGGCTCGGCTCGGTATCCAGCATCAGTGCTCGATCCAGCCACAACCTGCCCTCGATCATGTATCCCATGGCAAACCAGAACCAGAACACGGCAGCCATGCGGAGTCCGACGCGGGCCTCACCGGGTTGGGACAGGCAATACTCCAGCGCCCGACGCAGGTTCGCGTGCTCCGCCCGAAGCAGGCTCGCCCACTCACGCTGCCGCGGTCCGACCCATTGTTCGCCTGCTGTCTCCATGAGGTTCAGGTACCAGTCGCGGTGTCGACGGCGCAGGGACGATTCGTCGCCCGATGCGGTGAGCCGGGCCTGGCCGTAGGTGCGGACGGTTTCCAGCATGCGGAAGCGGATACGTTGTCCCTGCTCCTCGCGGATGAAGAGCGACTTGTCGACCAGTCCGGCGACGGTGTCGACAATGTCGCGTTCCGGCAGTGTGTCGTCGGTGCACACCGCCTCGAGCGCGTCGATGCCGAATCCACCGGCGAAGACGGAGGCGCGGGCCCACAGCGCTTGTTCGGCCGGGGTGCACAGGTCGTGACTCCAGTCGATGAGCGCTGTCAGGGTCTGCTGCCGCTGTGGCAGGTCACGGCTTCCTTCCTGGAGAAATTGGAATCGGTCGTCCAGACGATTCACGAGTTCGTCGACGGTGAGCGCCCGCAATTTCACCGAGGCGAGCTCGATGGCGAGAGGGATTCCTTCCAGCCGGTGGCAGAGGCGAACGACCGCCGCCGAATTATCCTCTGTGAGGGTGAATTCCGGGATGACCGCCGCCGCACGGTCGGCAAACAGAGCAGCCGCGGGAAACTGTATACCCGTGCCTAACTCGACGGGGTCATCCGGGTCGGGCGCAGGCAGGGGTGCGACCGGGTAGATGCGCTCGCCGGAAATCCTGAGCGGCTGTCGGCTGGTCGCCAGAATGCGGACGCCAGACGCGGCCCGCAGCATCCCATCGGCCAGGTTTGCAGCGGCTTCCACCAGGTGTTCGCAGTTGTCGAGTACCACCAGCATGCGTCGTTGGCTCAGGTAATCGCACAGAACGGTCATCGGCTTGCGCGCCGACTGTTCCTCGATCCCGAGGGCGTCGATCACGGTGTGAGCGAGCAGGGCCGGGTCCTTCAGTGATGCCAGCTCGACGAAACAGACTCCTTCGGGGAAGGTGTGTTGTACTCCGCGAGCTACGCGCAGCGCCAGCCGTGTCTTGCCCACGCCACCGATGCCGGTCAGCGTCACCAATCGTGTGACACGGATCAGTTGCCGGACCGCGGCGATATCCTGTCTGCGGCCCACGAAGCTGGTGATGTCCGCCGGCATGGTGTTCGGCATATCTGCCGAGAGTGAAGCCATCGAGTCCCTGTATGTGTCCAGATCGGGAGAAGTGACGCGATTCTACCGCCGCCCCCGGTGGAGTACGAGTTGATGGCTCGCCGGATCAGACCCCGGTCCATAGTGGACGGAACCCCTCATCTCGTTCCGCCCACCATGGAATGGCTCACTTCATTTCCGCGGGCAGGTGCCGGTAGAACTGCACGGTCGCGGGGGCGAGTGGTTCGTTGCCGAGAATGAGGTCGGCGGCTTTCTCCGCGACCATCATCACCGGCGCGTAGATGTTCCCGTTGGTCACGTAGGGCATCACCGAGGCGTCGACGACCTTCAGTCCCTCGAGGCCGTGTACGCCCATGGTCTGCGGGTCGGTGACCGAGAGCGCGTCGGTACCCATCTTCGCGGTGCAGGACGGGTGCAGCGCGGTCTCGGCATCACGCGCTACCCAGTCCAGGATTTCCTGATCGGTCTCGACACCGGGTCCGGGCGAGACCTCTCCACCGTTGAACGGTGCGAGTGCGGGCTGATTCAGGATTTTTCGCGCCACCCGTATCGATTCCACCCATTCACGCCGATCCTGATCGGTGGACAGGTAGTTGAACCGCAGGGCCGGATGCGCCCGGGGATCGCGGCTGGTGATCTTCACGCTCCCGCGGGCGTCGGAGTACATCGGCCCGACGTGTACCTGGTATCCGTCGCCGCCTTCCGGGGACGAGCCGTCGTAGCGGACGGCGATCGGCAGGAAGTGGAACATCAGGTTCGGGTAGGCGACGTCGTCGTTGCTGCGCACGAACCCGCCGCCTTCGAAGTGGTTGGTCGCACCCGGGCCGCGGCGTAGGAACAGCCACTGTGCGCCGATCCACGGCCGGTAGCGCCACTTCAGGTATTTCTGCATGGAAACCGGCTGCCTGCAGGCGTACTGGATATAGACCTCGAGGTGGTCCTGCAGGTTCTCACCCACACCGGGCAGGTCGTGTACGGCAGGGATACCCAGAGCCTCGAGCTCGGTGGCATTTCCGACGCCCGAAAGTTGTAGCAACTGTGGGGTATTGATTGCACCGCCACACAGGATGATCTGCTCGGCGTAGATCCGCTTGGTCCGATGGCCCCGGTGCCGGTATTCGACACCGACCGCCCGCTTGCCGTCGAAGATTACTCGCTCGACGAATGCGCGGGTGAGCACGTCGAGATTCGGCCGATGCAACACCGGATGCAGGTAGGCGCGGGCTGCCGAGAGCCGTCGGCCGTTACGAATGTTGCGATCGAACTTCGCGAAGCCTTCCTGGCGATAGCCGTTCACGTCGTCGGTGCGTGGATATCCCGCCTGCTCGGCGGCGTCGAAGAAGGCTCCGAACAACGGGTTCGCAGCCGGGCCGCGCTCGAGCTCGAGGGGGCCGCTGTGACCACGGTACGGATCGTCCGGCGTAGCCGCCAGGCAGTTCTCCATCCGGTTGAAGTAGGGCAGGCAGTGTGCGAAATCCCAGGAGCCCATACCCGGGTCGGCGCCCCATCGCTCGTAGTCCAGGGGATTTCCGCGCTGGAAGATCATTCCGTTGATGCTGCTGGACCCGCCGAGTAGCTTGCCGCGTGCATGGTAGATGCGTCGGCCGTTCATATGGGGTTCGGGCTCGGACTCGTATTTCCAGTCGTAGAACCGGCTTCCGATCGGGAACGGCAGCGCTGCTGGCATGTGCACGAAAACATCCCACAGCGAATCGTTGCGTCCTGCTTCCAGGACCAGCACGCGATTGCCCTGATCTGCCGAGAGCCGGTTAGCCAGTGCGCAACCGGCGGATCCACCTCCCACAATGATGAAGTCGTAGTGGCTCGAAGCCATGTTTCCCTCCTGGATCGGGCAGTGGTGCGTGGTGAAAAACTATTGCGGGACAGGAAGAGCCGATTGGCAGTGACCGTTGGAGGAGCCCACCGGGCGTTCCTGTCCCGCCGGGCTACGATGCGGCGCCCGTGCCGGCCAGCCATTGGGCGACGAGGTCCGGATGACCGTCGATGAACTTCTTCGCGGCATCGTCGTCACTCATCCGGTCGACCGCGATCGACCTGGCGACCTCGTTCTGGTCCGCATTGGTCCAGTGGAAGTTCTTGACCAATGTGTAAGCGGGACTGCCGGATTGAGCGAACGAGTTAGAGACGATCTTGTCCAGGTCATAGTCCGGGTAATCACAGGCGATCTTGGCTGGGTCGACGTCGCAGCCGGGTGTGTACTGCGGCAGGTTCACCTTCACCAGTGGCACTTGGTTGAGGAACCACTGCGGCGAGTAAAAGTACGCCAGCATGGGAGTTCTCTGTTGCTGTGCCTGACCCAGGCTGGTGATCAACGCAGTTTCACTGCCGCCCTGGACGACCTTGTAATTCAGGTGCAGATTCTCTATCAGGGCCGCGTCGTTGGTCACGTAGGACGGCGAGCCGTCCAGCAGTTGCCCCTTACCGTCGGATTCGGTGGTGCGGAACAGATCGGCGTACTTGTTCAGGTTGTGCCAGTCGGTGATGTCGGGGTACTGCTGGGCCATCCACGGTGGCACGTACCAGCCGATCTGCCCCTTGTTTCCGGTGGATCCGGCGCTCTGGGCGACGTGCATGGTCTGGATGTACTGCTTCCTCAGGTCGTCGTGCCCCCAGTTCTCCAGGATGGCGTCGACTTGCCCCGTCGGCAGGCCCTGCCAGGAGACCTGCTCGTCGATCTGCTTCTCGCTGACCGCGCAGCCGAGCTTGTTGCGTGCCAGATACGAGACCACGGCCGCGTCCGCCTCATAGCCGACCCAGGCGTTGACCGCCAGATTGAGGGTGCCGCACGGCCGGCTCGTGCCGCTGGACTGACCACGGTGTTCCACCTTCGACAGGGTTGTCGAACCGCAGCCCGATAGCAGCAGCGCCAGGGCGGCAGACGCCGCGACGATCGTTTTTCTCATTTCTTCACCTGTTCTATCCGAGCAGCGGCAGCTGCGGTCGTTCGATCGAGTAGGGTCCCGAGCAGCACGATGGCCAACCCGGCTGCCAAGCCCTTGCCGTATAGGCTGGTCTGCGAGAACCCAGCCACGACGTCGTAGCCGAGGGCCCCGCCGCCGACCAGTCCGGCGACGACGACCATTGACAGCACGTAGATCAAGCCCTGGTTGGTCGCCAGCGCCAAGGTGCGCGTGGTCATCGGCAACTGGACCTTGCTGATGATCTGCCACGAACTGGATCCGGCCGAGCGGGCGGCCTCGACGGTTTCCGGTGGCACGGCCCGGATGCCGTCTGCCATGATCTTGATCGCCACCGGTGCCGCGTAGAGGATCGCGGCGAGGATGCCGGTGAACCGAGATGCGGAGAACAGCGCCAGGAAGGGGACCAGGCACACGAACGACGGCATCGTCTGCGCGGCATCGAGGAAGGGGCGGACTATCCGGTCCACACCGCTGTTGCGGCCCATCCAGACGCCGAACACCACGCCCAGCGCCACGACCACGACGGTTGCGACCAGCACCGCTGCCAGGGTGTCCATGCTGTCCTGCCAGAGTCCGGTCCCGATGATCAGGCCCAGGCATACCGCGGTGACGAGGGCCGAGACACGGCCGCCGACAACCGCGGCGATCGTCACGATGGCGATTGCGGTCAGCCACCACGGCGAGCTGTCCAGCAGTGCCTGCAAGGGGTTGAGCGCGTAAGTGGTGACGACGTCCTTGATGTCGGTGGTCGCCGTCGCCAGGTTCGACTGGACCCATTTTGTTACCGAGTTCGCGACGTGCTTGATGTGCGTGCCGGCATCGAGTCCGATGCGCCAGGACCCGACGGTCAGTGACGACGGGAAGATCGCCGCCAGTTGGTAGGTGTACGAGAGCCAGATCGCGACTGCAGTGGCGACGCCGCCGGCGACGATCGCTGGTCGGCGAAACTGGTTGGCTCGAGCAGAATTTCGCCGCTGGGTCTCCACCCTGACGCTGGTCGCGGTGGTCGTGCGATCCAGGATGATCGCCATGACGACGATTGCCAATCCGGCGTTGAATGCGGTCCCGACATCCTGGGTGGACAACGCCTGGATCACCACCTGGCCCAGGCCGGGTGCCGCGATGAGCGCCGCGATGGTCACCATCGCCAATGCGCACATGATGGTCTGGTTGATGCCCAGGACGATGGTGCGCTTGGCCATCGGGAGCAGTGTCCCGCGCAGTACCTGAAAACGGTCGGCGCCCAACGACTCCACCGCCTCACGGGTGTTTGCGGGCACCGCCCGGATCCCGTGTGCGGTGAGCCGGATGACCGGAGGCGCCGCATAGATCACCGTGGCGATCACGGCGGCCGCCGGTCCGATGAGGAACACCAGCGTCAGCGGTGCAAGGTAGACGAACGTCGGCATGATCTGCATGAAGTCGAGCGCAGGCGTGATCGCGCGATGGAACCGTTGCGACAGTCCGGCCCACACACCGAGTGGGATTCCGATGAGCAACGAGACCGTGACCGCCGCGATGGTCAGTGCGAGGGTCTCCATGCTTTCCTGCCACAGGCCTTGCAGTCCCATGAAGAGGAAGCCGCACAGAGCGAGCAAGGCGACCTTCCAGTTTCCGAGGACCCATGCAACGAAGGCCAGTAGCACCACGACGCCGAGCCAGCCGATGACCGGGACCGGTCGTCCGTCGACCGGCAGTGCGATCAATTTCTGGATCGCGGTGGCGAATGCGTCGACTACCGAGCGGATGGGATTGAACAGGTAGGCGAACAGCGGATTGCTGTCGCGATGCTCGGCGACAGTCGTCTGCAGATCGCTGAACCAGCGATGCAGCGCGGTGGTGTTCGCCGGGGCAAGAGCCAGCGTGGCCCGCCCGCGCAACTGGGTGAACAGCACGATCCACACAACCAGCAGCGTGGCCAGCGATACTCCGGATCGAGCGGGCCCGCGCTCGGCGAGCCGGCGGACGCTGCGTGGCATGGGCGCGGCAACAGCGATGGTGGCCATCAGGCACCGCCCTCCCCGCCGGCAACCACCGAGAGGATCTCCGTGGGACCGACCATGCCGAGTAGGGTGCCGCCGGAGACCACCTTGACCGGGCTGTTTGCGCTGAGCACTGCGTCGATGGCGTGACGGATCACCACATCGGGGCCGAGTTCGGGGCCGTCGAGCGGATCGTCCGGTGTGCGGTCCCGCATGATCCATTTCAGCGTCAGCACGTGTGAGCGCGGTATGTCGCGGACGAAGTCGCGCACGTAGTCGTCGGCCGGGGCGCCGACCAGCTGATCGCCCGTGCCGATCTGGACGACCTCGCCATTGCGCATGATCAGGATACGGTCGCCCAGCTTCAGCGCCTCGGACAGGTCGTGGGTGATGAAGACCATCGTCTTGCCCATTTCCTCGTGCAGCCGGATCACCTCGTTCTGCATATCGCGACGGATCAATGGATCCAGCGCCGAGAACGGCTCGTCGAACAGCAGCATCTCCGGATCGTTCGCCAGCGCACGTGCCAGCCCGACGCGCTGCTGCATGCCGCCGGAGAGCTGATCCGGGTAGGAGTTCTCATAACCTGCCAGGCCGACGAGCTCGGTGACCTCGGCGGCGCGTTGCATGCGGGCCTTCTTCGCGGTACCGCGTACCTCGAGCCCGTAGGCGACGTTGTCCAGCACGCGGCGATGGGGAAGCAGACCGAAGTGCTGAAAAACCATCGAGATTTTGCGGCGGCGCAGGTCACGGAGTTCCTTCTCGCCAGCTGCTGTGACCTCGGTGCCCTGGAAGCGGACTGTGCCGGCGGTCGGCTCGATCAGTCGGCTCAGACAGCGCACCAGCGTGGACTTGCCCGAGCCGGACAGGCCCATGACCACGAACACCTCGCCGCGCGCGACGGTGAAACCGACGTCGCGTACGGCCACCGCGCAGCCGGTCCGCTGTTTCACATCAGCGACGCTGAGACCCGCGAGGGCGGGGTCGGCGGGGATGCCGGATGCCTTGGCGCCGAACACCTTCCACAATCCGCTGACGCTCAGCTCCGCGTCCCCGCGGCCCGGGTCGTCGTCGGTGGCCACCTCATTGCGGGCCATCTGTATCCGTGTGGTCACCGGGAACTCCTTACATGATGTGGCAATGGCCATGTGAACGATCTGATGCGCGTCATTGCCGGAACCACCGCTGCGGCCGGGGGTCGATGTTCTGCCAGATGTGTTTGATCTCGCGGTATTCGTCGAGACCGGCTCGACCGAGTTCGCGGCCGTTGCCGGAACGCTTCATGCCGCCCCACTCGGCCTGCGGTACATAGGGGTGGTAGTCGTTGATCCATACGGTTCCGTGGCGCAGCCGTCCTGCTACCCGCTGCGCTTTACCCGCGTCCTGCGTCCAGACCGCACCGGCCAGTCCGTACACCGTGTCGTTCGCGATGGTCACGGCGTCGTCCTCGTCGGTGAAGGTCTCCACGGTGAGCACCGGACCGAACGATTCCTGCTGTGTCACCGACATTTTCGGCAGGCAGCGGTCCAGGACGGTCGGGAGGTAGAAGTAGCCGTCCTGCAGGTGGGGTTGCTCGGGGCGCCGGCCACCGCAGCGCAACACCGCCCCCTCGGCCAGTCCTGCCGCGACATAGGCCTCGACCCTGTCCCGATGTGCGGCCGAGATCAGCGGTCCGGTCCCGGCATCGGGATCGAACGGTCCGCCCAGGGCGATTCGCTCGGCACGCCGCACGATCTCGTCGACGAACCGATCGTGTAGGGACTCTTCGACGATCAACCGCGCCCCTGCCGAGCAGACCTGGCCCGAATGCAGAAAGACCGCGGTGAGCGCATGGTCGACCGCGGTCTCGAAGTCCGCGTCGGCGAAGACGACATTGGGATTCTTCCCACCGAGTTCGAGTGCCACCCGCTTAACCGTCGCCGCCGCCGCGGCCATCACCCGGGTACCCGAGGCGAGCCCGCCGGTGAACGACACCATGTCCACATCGGGATGCGCCGCCAGGGGAGCACCGACGACGGGGCCCGCCCCCAGCACCAGGTTGGCAACGCCGACCGGCAGTCCGGCCTCGCCGAGCACGCGCATGAGCAGCACTGCGGTGGAAGGTGTGAGCTCGCTCGGTTTGAGGATGACGGTGTTCCCAGCCAGCAGTGCCGGTGCGATCTTCCATATCGCCTGCAGCAAAGGGTAGTTCCAGGGGGTGATCAGCCCGCATACTCCGATCGGCTCGTACACGAGGCGACCGATCGCATCCGGTCGTCCCGTATCGACCACACGCCCACCGTCGGTGCCACCGATGCCAGCGAAATAGCGCAGGCAGGCGACCACGTCGTCCATGTCGTATTCGGCCTCGACCAACCGCTTTCCGGTGTCGAGTGCCTCGGCCCGGGCGAACCGATCGCGGTCGCGTTCGATCAGATCTGCGGTGCGCCGCAACACATCCGCGCGTTCGCGTTCCGAAGTGTGCGGCCATGGGCCGTGATCGAAGGCCGCGCGCGCGGCCGCGATCGCCGAAAATGTGTCCTCGGTCGTTGCCTCGGCTGCCGCCGTGACGAATCGCCCGTCGGCAGGGCAGCGTATCTCGCGCCGTGCGCCGTCGCTTGCCGGGCGCCATACGCCGGCGATGAGGAGGTTCGAGTGCTCTGGCATCGGAGCAGCCTTCCGCCCGATCACCGGGCTGAGCGATGTGCGTCACACCAACACTCTGAAGTGTTGCGCATCACGCACTTAAAAGCTTGACAGGCAACAGAATGGAGGGTGTTTGCCATCGTGTCAAGTGCCTGTAGGGGTCGCGCGAGCGGTTCGTCGACCCTCTTTCGCATCCTGGATGTGTGCCCTGACCTCGATGAATGCACTTTTCAAGTGCCCGATGGACGGCTAATATATCAATTTCCCATTGTCTAGTATCCCAATCATGAGCGGTCGTCTGGCGGAAACGGTCCTACCGGCTGTCCGTGTTCTGTCGGGATGTCGAAGACCTCGGCTACGATGTCGGCCAGTGGTCTTCGTCCACCGGTTGTCCCGAGTTCGTTGGTGCGCCGGTCACCGAGGGCGATACGTATGCAGCGGTCCATCTCGGCATGCTCGTTGGCGAAGTTCGCGTATCCGAGCATCGTCGCCTCACCGGACGCCCAGCCGGCGCGGGCGGCCCCCATCAGCTGGGCGGCCAGTGCGAAGTCGTCATGGTGCGCGACGATCCAGGACGTCAGTTCCAGTGCCCACGCCACCAGGATGCGATCGGAGAAGGCCATGGTGAGGTGGAGGCAATCGCCCTCGCAGCGCAGTGCCAGATCGAGGTCGCCCGCGAGATAGGCGATGTGCCCCCGTGCGTAGGTCAGATACGCCAGGGTCCACTTCTCGCCGGCATCGGTACAGATCGCGACGGCCTCCCGCCACAGTCGGTCTTGCGCCGCGTCGTCCGGTGACGGCAGGCTCGACAGCAGCCCGGCGACGGTGACGGCAATGCCCTGGGCGTTCTCGGCCGAGCGCTGATATCGCAACGCCTGCTGATACTCGGTAGCGGCGGCGACGGTGTCACCGGCACAGATCGCGATGAGACCGAGCGCGTATGCGGCATACCCCCGATCGACCGGATCGTCGCGTTGCGCGGCCAGATCCCGTGCGCGCCGGGCATGGTCGGCGGCTGTGCCCGGGTCGTTCTGGAGCATCGCCAGAATCGCGGAACCCCACAGCGCCCGAGTGAGGACGCCATTGTCGATGCGTGTGCTCTGCATTGCCGAGGTAAGCCAACGGCGTGCCTCCGAGAGGCCGCAGTCGGCGAACCAGAAGAAGAACAGGGATGTAGCGATCCGAGTGCCGGCCGCGGACATCTCACCGTCCCGCTGGGTGTAGTTCAGCGCGGCGCGAATGTTCTCCCGCTCGCGGGCCACGGCGCGGTATGCCGGAATCTGCCGGGGTCCGAACCAGTTGCCCCGGAACTCCTCGGCCATCCGCTCGTATCTGCGGATGTAGCGGTCGATGCGGTCGTTCCGATCGGGCGCGTCGGCCAGGCGCTGCCGTCCGTAATCCCGCAGGGTGATCAGTATGCGATAACGACGTGCGCCGTGCTCGGATGTACTGACCAGCATGGATTTGTCCACGAGGGACGCAAGACAGAGCAGGGTCTCCGTGGCCGGCCGGTTGCATACCTCGGTAGCCGCGTCGGCGGTGAACGAGCCGGAGAACAGTGCGGTGGTGGTCCACACGTCCTGTTCCAGGGGGCTGAGCAGCCGGTAGCTCCATTCCACCAGCGCCCGAAGGGTGTGATGGCGGGGATCCGCCCCGCGGTTACCGGCGGCGAGGAGCTGGAACCGGTCGTTGACGAACTGCAGGATCTCGGAGACGCCGAACGCGCGCAACCGGGCGGCGGCCAGCTCGATCGCCAGTGGAATCCCATCGAGCTGGATACACAGCCGCGCGATGTCGGGCCATTGATCAGGCGCGACCGTGAATCCCGGCACCACCGCACGGGCGCGGTCGACGAACAGGTGCAGCGCATCCCATGAGGTGTAGTCCGCCGGATCGCTGTCACCTGGGTGGTCGCTACTCGGCAGGCTCAGCGGCGGGACCGAATAGATGTGCTCGCCGACGATTCCCAGCACCTGCCTGCTCGTCACGAGCAGCCGGAGTCCGGCGACCGTGTGCAGCAGATCTTCGAACAATGGCACACACTCGTCGATCAGGTGTTCGCAGTTGTCCACGAGGATCAGCCCGGCCTGGTCGCCCAGCTTTTCGGCGATGCGCATCACGAGGGAATGAACCGGATCCGCGGCCGACACGGCCTGGTCGGCCATGCCCAGGTCGCCGATCACCTTGTCCAGGAACAGCTTCGGATCCGGTACCGACCCGAGCTCGACGAACCACACCCGACCGCTCCATCTGCGCTCGAACCGGGCGGCCAGTTCCACGGCCATCCGGGTCTTGCCGACGCCGCCGGGTCCGGTCAGCGTCACCAGGTGCGCGGTGTCGAGCAGTGTCTCGCCCCGGGCGAGGTCGCGATCGCGACCGATGAAGCTGGTCACTTGGATCGGCAGTCGCCGGCGGCGAGTGGAGGGCGGTTTCGAGACCGCGGCCGAGCCGACGTCGCGGAAGTCCGGCAAGTCGGCGGTCGGAACAGGCGCACGGGCGGAGGCGTGGTCGAGCAACGCCATGTCGTCGACGGACATTTCGTGCCGGCGTTCGGTCTCGCGCAGCTGCTCGCCGAATTCGGCCGCGGTGGCGGGGCGTTCGTCGGGTCGACGGGACATCGCGTGCTCGACGAGGGCGCACACGTCCTCCGGTATCCCCTCGAGCCGCAGATCCGGCAGTTTCTCGGTGGTGATCCGCAGGAACTGGGCGACCACCTCCTCGCCGCGTTTTCGTTCGAATGCGGCATGGCCGTTGAGCAGGCAGAACAGCGTGGCGCCGAGGCTGTAGATGTCCGAGGCGACGGTGGGGGAGTCGCCCACGAGGACTTCCGGTGCGGTGAACGCCAGCGATCCGGCGATCGTGTTCGCGGTGGTTTCGAAACCGCCGGTGATCCGGGCGATTCCGAAGTCGGTGAGCTGCGGCTCGCCATAGTCGGTCAGCAGGACATTCGCCGGCTTGACGTCGCGGTGCACGATGCCGGATCGATGCGCGGTCTCCAGTGCGCCGGCAAGCTTTACCCCTACCCGCAGCGCCCAGGCCCAATCGCTGGGCCCGTTCCGGCGAATCTGGGACTCGAGTGAACCGAGTGGGCAGTAGGGCATCACGATGTAGGGCCGGCCGCGGGATGTCACGCCGACCTGCAGGACGGTCATGATGTGCGGGTGCCCGGACAGCACGCCCATCACGTATTCCTCACGCATGAAGCGTTCGCGGTTGTCGCGGTCGAGTCCGGCGGACAGGACCTTGATCGCGATGGTCCGCCCCAGCGCCGGCTCGCGGCAGCGATAGACCACGCCGAAACCGCCGTGGCCAATCTGCTGGACGCAATCGAAACCTGCTTCTGCCAGTTCCGTGGCGCAGTCGGCGTAGAGATCGGGCTGCGTGGCGGAAGGGTCGAAACTCGTCACCACGGCCCGCGCTCCAACGATTCCGGTGACATCGACGCCGCACGGTGTACCCGACACGAACTCGATGTGCCCGACCAAATCCTCGACATCGGTGCTCCGAGCGCAAATCTTTCGGTGTAGTTCGGACTACGGGGTTCAGGCTACCCGGAGCGACAGTGCAAGCACCTGGCAATCCGTGCGGCGGGCCTGCCTGGGCCCGGCCTCGGATCGGCGGCTCAGCACGGACCGCACCCGATTACGTGTTGATTGCACCGCTACGCATGGCTTCGTTCACTCTTGACAGGTTTGTGTGGCCGCCCTCACACTGTTGCGTAAATCAAGTCGTGTTTCGTATAGCGCTACAGTTAGGGTTCGACATGCTGGCGATCTGTCCTCTGGCCTCGTTACCCCGCGGCGAGGCGCGTCGCGTCGACACCAGCCCTCCGATTGCCGTGTTCCACACCGAAGACGGTGAGGTCTTCGCCGTCGACGACACCTGCACACATCAGGATGCGTCGCTGGCGGACGGCTGGGTCGAGGGATGTGAGGTCGAATGTCCGCTGCACGCATCGAAATTCGACCTGCGGACCGGCGCGGTGGACGCACCGCCGGCCAAGCTTCCCGTGCGCACCCACCGCGTCGAGATCCGGAACGGGACGATCCATGTCGACCTCAGCACCGAGGTCCCGAACCTGCCCCCGGATATTCGCGGTCGCCTGGCCACGGAGGACGCCTCGTGAGAAGCGTCGCTGTCATCGGAGCGTCGCTGGCCGGACTGTCCGCCGCGCGTGCGTTGCGCGCCCAGGGGTTCACCGGTGAACTCACGATCGTGGGCGCAGAGCACCGCCGGCCCTACGATCGGCCGCCGCTGTCCAAGCAATTCCTGGCCGGCGACATCGGCGCGGACGATCTGGCGCTCGAGGCCGACGACGAAGACCTCCAGGCCGACTGGCTGCTCGGTGTGGCGGCGACAGACCTGGATCCGGATTCTCGCAGTGTCGGGTTGAGCGACGGGTCCCGGGTCTATGCCGATGGCTTCGTCCTCGCGACCGGCTCGCGGGCACGGCGGTGGCCAGGGACCGAGAACCTCAGCGGCGTGCATGTGCTGCGCACAATCGAGGACGCGGTGCGGCTGCGCGGGGAACTGCGGCCAGGGGCGCGACTGGTGGTGATCGGTGCTGGATTCATCGGCGGTGAGGTGGCCTCCACCGCGCGCAGGCTCGGCCTCGAGGTCAGCATCGTCGAGGCCGCGCCGACACCGCTGGCCGGGCCGCTCGGTCCGGAACTGGGGGCTGTGGTGGCGAATCTTCATGCCGACAATGGAACTGTGTTGCACTGTGGTGTCGGTGTCGTCGGGGTGACCGGCGGCGACCGGGTGACCGGAGTCGAGCTGGCCGATGGGCGGTATCTGCCCGCCGATGTTGTGGTGGTCGGCATCGGCGGTGTCCCGAACATCGAATGGCTGCAGGCCAGCGGACTCGAACTGGGCAACGGTGTGCTGTGCGACCTGGGCGGCGCCACCGATATCCCGCACGTGGTCGCCGTCGGCGACTGCGCGGCCTGGCTCGACCCGGTGACCGGCACCCATCACCGGGTCGAGCACTGGACCGGGGCCTCGGAACGGCCGGCGATCGCGGTGTCGACACTGCTCGCGGGCGGGCACTACCAGGGCACGCCGGTCAAGCCGCCCTACTTCTGGTCCGACCAGTACGGCTCGCGGATCCAATTCGCCGGCATCGCGCAGTCCGGCGACGAACCCACCGTGGAGGCAGGTGATCCCGGCCGGAGCAGCTTCCTGGCGGTCTACCGGCGCGCCGGACACCCGGTCGCGGTGCTCGGTGTCGATCAGGTTCGGCTGTTCACCCGATGGCGCCGCCAGCTGTCCGCGGTGCCGGCGCCGTCCTGACGGTCCTTCGAACTACTTCTCCAGCCGTGATCCCGAATGCAACAAGAGGAGCCCCCAGTGACGACTACGACAAGTCTGCCGGAGAGCCTGAAGTCGACGCTGCCCGGACATTTCTACACCGACGCCGACATCTTCACGCTCGAGCAGGAGAAGCTCTTCGAGCAGATGTGGTTCTGTGCGGTGCGTGCCGCAGACCTGGACAAGCCCGGTGCATTCCGGACCGTTCAGATCGGGCGGGAGAATGTCATCGTGAGCCGGTCGCGCTCGGGAGAGATCCGCGCCTTCCTGAACGTCTGCTCCCATCGGGGTGCGCAGCTGTGCACCGCGGAGTCCGGTGAGGTCAAGCGCGCATTCCAGTGTCCGTACCACGCCTGGACCTACGATCTGGACGGAAAGCTCGTCGCCGCACCGAATTTGACCAAGATGCCCGACATCGACCGGGTCCGCTACGGATTGCAGGGCGTCGCGGTGCGGGAGTGGCTGGGTTACGTCTGGCTGAGCCTGGCGCAGGAGCCCCCGTCGTTCGACGCCACGGTGATCCAAGACGTGCGGGACCGCCTCGGTGACGTCGAATCGATCGAGCGCTACGGCATGGCGGATCTGAGCCTCGGTCGCCGGATCACCTACGACGTGCGGGCCAACTGGAAGCTCATCGTGGAGAACTTCATGGAGTGCTACCACTGCGCGACAATCCATCCCGAGCTCACCGAGGTGCTGCCCGAATTCGCCGACGGGTACGCCGCGCAGTACTACGTTGGGCACGGCGCCGAATTCGGCGAGAACATAGCGGGTTTCACGGTCGACGGAAGTGCCGGACACGACGTGATCCCAAGTATCGCCGCCGAACAGGACCGGCGGTACTACGCGATCACGGTGCGCCCGCAGGTGTTCATCAACCTGGTGCCCGACCATGTGATCATCCACCGGATGTTCCCGCTGGCCGCCGATCACACCGTTGTCGAATGCGACTGGCTCTATGTGCCGCAGGTGGTGGACCGGGGCACGGACCTCGATCGTTCCGTGGAACTGTTCCATCGGGTGAACCAGCAGGACTTCGATGCCTGTGAACGCTGCCAGCCCGCGATGAACTCACGCCGGTACCGTGACGGCGGTGTGCTGGTGCCGAGCGAGCATCACATCGGCGCGTTCCATGATTGGTTGCGAGCGGAGATCTCCCGCTGATCCGATCGGCTCAACGGATCGGCGGGTGACTCCCCCGGAATCCCATCCGTTCGCTGATCTCACCGGCCGCGGCGACCACATCGGGCGCCGCGGCCAGCATCCTGTCCGCGCTGAATCGGTACATCGGTCCGGATACGCTCAGTGCCGCGGTGGTGTGTCCGGCGTAGTTGCGGATCGGTGCCGCGATGGCGTTCAGGCCGATCTCGTATTCCTCCACGGTCATCGCGAACCCATCGCGACGGGCGTCCTCCAGCTGCTTCTCCAGGTGCTCGCGCGAAGTGACGGTGTAGTCGGTGAATCGGGACAGTCCGGCCTCGCGTAATAGCTCGGCGCGTACCTGCGGATCGAGGTGGGCCAGCAGGATCTTGCCGCTGGATGTGGCGTGCATCGGTGTCGGTTCGCCGATCCAGTTGTGCGTGCCGATCGACGCGGGGCCGCGTGCCTGGTCCAGATTCACCGCGAAATGGGACCGCAGTACCGCGACGTTGACGGTCTCGCCGAGCTGCTGGGCGAGCCGTTCACAGACCAGGTGCCCCTGTTCGGTGACCTCGAGCCGCTCCGGGACGGCCGCGGCCAAGCGCAGGATTCCCAGGCTCAGCCGGTATTTCCCGCGCTCGTATGTTTGCGCCACCATCTGGTGGTCCTCCAGCGATCCGAGTAGGCGGGACACGGTCGACTTGTGCACGCCGATCTCGGCCGCGATCTCACTGACACCGGCCTCCCCCTTGCGCGCAAGGATCTCCAGCACAGTCAACGCGCGGTCGACGGACTGCACACCATTGTCGGAGGATCTCTCCCCGTTGCCGCTGGCCATGAAATCACTATACGAAAGGGAGCGGCGGTGCCTACCCGAGCGCGAGTCGTCCTGCTAGGGCGAACCGGGCCGCACCAGGCGCTCGGGCCGGGTCGAACCGTGTGACTTGTGCCCGTCTGGTGACTCGCCCCATCAGGATTGCCGTTCCAATCGAATCGTGATCGCCTTGGACACCGGTGTATTCGACCCCCGCGCCACATGATCGAGCGGGACCAACAGGTTGGTTTCGGGGTAGTACGCGGCCACGTTGCCGACCGGGGTCGGGTACGGCACGAGCCGGAAGTCCTTCGCCCGCCGCTCTTCGACACTGCCGTCCGGCGCGCACCACTCGGACACCAGGTCGACGCGGTCGCCCGCGTTGTAGCCGAGGCCGACGAGGTCCGTGGCGTTGATGAACAGCACCCGCCGACCGCCCTTCACACCTCGGTAGCGATCGTCCAGGCCGTACACGGTGGTGTTGTATTGATCGTGGCTGCGCATCGTCTGCAGGATCAGCCGGCCCTCGGGGACCGGCAGCCACGTCACCGCATTGACGGTGAAATTCGCTCGGCCGGTGACTGTTTCGAACCGCCGCTCGTCGCGTGGCGGGTGCGGCAACTCGAAGCCGTCAGGTTGCCGGACTCGGGCGTTGAAATCCTTGAAGCCCGGGATCACACGCGCGATGCTGTCCCGGATCAGGTCGTAGTCGTCGGCGAATCGCGTCCACGACACCGAATGATCCGGTCCGAACAACGCCTGGGCCAACCCACAGACGATGGCGACCTCACTGCGCAGATGCCCGCTCGCCGGCGCGAGGCCGCCACGGGACAGATGCACCATCGACATCGAGTCCTCGACGGTGACCTGCTGTTTCTTCCCGCCTCGGAGGTCTTTGTCGGTGCGCCCGAGGGACGGCAGGATCAGGGCGGTTCTCCCGTGTACCAGGTGGCTGCGGTTCAGTTTGGTGGACACTTGGACGGTCAGAGAGCAGTTCCGCAGTGCCGCTTCGGTGGTTTCGGTGTCCGGGGTCGCGGCCACGAAATTGCCGCCCATTGCCATGAATACGTGGGCTCGGCCGTCGCGCATCGCGCGGATGGAATCGACCGCGTCCCAGCCGTGTTTGCGGGGGCTGGTGATGCCGAACTCGGTGTCGAGCGCGGCGAGGAAGGATTCGGGCATCTTCTCCCAGATGCCCATGGTGCGGTCGCCCTGGACGTTCGAGTGCCCGCGCACCGGGCAGACGCCGGCGCCGGGCTTGCCGATCATGCCGCGCATCAGCAGCAGGTTCACCGCGTCCTGGATGGTCGCGACGCCGTGGGTCTGCTGGGTCAGGCCCATGGCCCAGCAGATTATGGTGCGCTGCGAGGCGATCAGCGCCTCGGCCGTGCGGTGGATTCGGTCGAGTGTGAGCCCGGTCGCCGCGACGACCGTGTCGAGGTCTACCTGCCGGATGTGTGCGGCGTACTCGTCGAATCCCGCGCACGCGCTGTCGATGAAATCACGGTCGAGAATGCTGCCCGGGGCGCGGTCCTCGGCTTCGAGCACGAGTCGTGCGAGTCCCTGGAACAGCGCCTGATCGCCGCCGATGCGGATTTGCAGGAAATCGTCCGCGATGGCGACGCCCGACCCGAGGACCCCGTGCACCTTCTGCGGATCCTTGAACCTCAGCAGCCCGGCCTCGGGCAGCGGATTGATCGCGATGATCCTGGCGCCGTTGGCCTTTGCCTTCTCCAGTACGGACAGCATGCGCGGGTGGTTGGTGCCCGGGTTCTGGCCGGCGATCAGGATCAGGTCGGCGCATTCCAGGTCCGGCACCGAGACCGAGCCTTTGCCGATGCCGATCGTCTCGGTCAGCGCGGTACCAGAGGATTCGTGGCACATGTTCGAGCAGTCCGGCATGTTGTTGGTGCCGAAGCTGCGGATCATCAACTGGTACAGGAACGCTGCCTCGTTCGATGTCCGGCCGGATGTGTAGAACACAGCCTCGTCCGGCGAATCCAGGCCACGGAGTTCGGCGGCAATGAGCGCGAACGCCTCGTCCCACGACAGCGGTGCGTAGTGGGTCCGGCCGGGCCGCAGCACCATGGGGTGCGTGAGCCGGCCCTGTTGGCCCAGCCAGTAGTCGGTTTTCTCGAGAAGCTCCGAAATCGAGTGTGCGGCAAAGAATTCCGGTCCCACGCGGCGCTTGGTGGCCTCCTCGGCTACGGCTTTGGCGCCGTTCTCGCAGAACTCGGCGTGTTTGCGGTGTCCCGGTGTTTCCGGCCAGGCACAGCCGGGGCAGTCGAAACCGTTGCGCTGGTTGAGCTCGAGCAGAGCCCGGGCAGTACGCACCGGTCCCATCTGCTCCCATCCTCGGCGCAGCGATACCAGCACCGCGGGCAAGCCCGCCGCATATGACTTCTCGTGCGTGACGACGACATCGTCCTCGTCGAAGGTGTACCTGTCGGTCATGGCATGGGTGTCCTTCGATCTCAATGCCCGCGCGCGATCCATTCGGCCAGGTGTGGTGCCTCGTCGCCGATCGTGGTGGCATCACCGTGTCCGGTATGCACCCGGGTGTCCTCGGGCAGGGCGAACAGCCGGTCCCGGATGGAGCCGATGATCGTCGGGAAGCTGGAGTACGAGCGCCCGGTCGCCCCCGGACCGCCGGAGAAGAGCGTGTCGCCGGAGAACAGGGCTCCGGCCTCTGGCATATACAGGCACGACGACCCGGGCGAATGGCCCGGCGTGTGGATCACCTGGATCTCGGTGCCGGCGACGGTGATTCGCTGGCCGTCGTCCAGTCGCCGGTACCGTTCGCCCGGATGGGTCATCTTCCACAGCACGTCGTCGCCGGGGTGCAGCAGCACCGGAGCATCCAGCAGGCCGGCCAGCTCGGGGGCCACGGTGATGTGATCGTTGTGTCCGTGCGTGCAGACGATGGCCGTCACGTTGCGTCCGTCGACGGCGTCGATGATCGGCTCGACCTGGTGAGCCGCGTCGACGATCACCAGGTCGGTATCGTCGCCGATCAGCCAGATGTTGTTGTCGACATCCCAGGATCCGCCGTCGAGGGTGAAAGTGCCCGTGGTGACGACTCGTTCGATGCGCAACCCACCACTCACAGCACCACCACCGAGCGCAGGACCTCACCGGCATGCATGGTGTGGAAGGCGTGCTCCACCTCGTCGAGCTTTATCCGCTCGGTGACGAACCGGTTCAGGGGCAGACGTCCCTGCTGATAGAGGTCCACGAGCATGGGGAAATCCCGTTCGGGCAGGCAGTCCCCGTACCACGAGGACTTCAGGGCTCCGCCGCGGGAGAAGAAATCGATGAGCGGCATCTCGAGGGTCATATCCGGTGTCGGCACGCCCACGAGCACCACGGTGCCGGCCAGGTCCCGGGCGTAGAAGGCCTGTTTCCAGGTCTCCGGGCGCCCGACCGCGTCGATCACGACATCGGCGCCGAAGCCGCCGGTCAATTCCCGCACAGCCTCGACCGCATCCACATTCGCACCGTTGACGGTGTGTGTGGCGCCGAGCTCGCGGGCCCACTGCAGTTTGGTGTCGTCGCGGTCGATCGCGATGATCGTGCCCGCGCCGGCAAGTCGAGCACCCATGATCGCGGCGTCACCGACGCCGCCGCAGCCGATCACGGCGACCGAATCTCCGCGGCCGACATTGCCGGTGTTCACTGCGGCGCCGAGACCGGCCATGACTCCGCATCCGAGCAGTCCGACCACTGCTGGATCCGCCGACGGGTCCACCTTGGTGCACTGCCCTGCGTGCACGAGCGTCTTGTCGGCTAGCGCGCCGATCCCCAGCGCGGGGGTGAGTTCGGTGCCGTCGGCGAGGGTCATCTTCTGCCGGGCGTTGTGAGTGTCGAAGCAGTACTGCGGGCGTCCGCGTTTGCAGGCGCGGCACTGTCCGCAGACGGCACGCCAGTTCAGGACGACGAAATCGCCGACCGCGACCGAGTCCACGTTCTCTCCGACCGACTCGACCACACCGGCGGCCTCGTGGCCCAGCAGGAACGGAAACTCGTCGGTGATTCCGCCTTCTCGATAGGTCAGGTCGGTGTGACAGATCCCGCACGCCGATACCGCGACGACGACTTCGCCGGGACCCGGATCAGGGATCGTGATCATGGTGAGTTCGGCGGGAGCGCCCTTGGCGCGGGCGATGACACCTCGCACTTGCTGAGGCATGACTGTTCTCCTTTTCCTAGGGGGTGGATTCCGAGATCCCCTCGGCGATCTCGACGACGTTCGCGAGCAGCATGGCTCGCGTCATGGGGCCTACACCACCGGTGGCGCCGCTGAGCTTTCCGGCGACGCGGTCCACGTGGGGATGGACATCGCCGAGGATGCCCTCGACCGTACGGGTGATGCCCACCGACAAGACCGTCGCGCCGGGGCTGATCCAGTCGGGTTGCACCAGATGGGCCACACCGGCCGCGGCGATGACGACGTCGGCGGCGCGCGTATGGGCGGCGGTGTCGACGGTAGCCTCGTGGCACAGCGTCACCGTGGCGTGCTCGCTGCGGCGGGTGAGCATCAGGCCCAGGGGCCGGCCGACCGTTACGCCACAGCCGATTACGCAGAACCGGGCACCGGTGATCGGCACGTCGTAATGGCGCAGCAACTCCAGGATGCCGCGTGGCGTGCAGGGCAGGGGACCGCGCATACCGAGGACCAGCCGGCCGAGGTTCGTCGGATGCAGCCCATCGGCATCCTTGTTCGGATCGATCAGAGCGAGAACGCGATGGGTATCGATGTGCGGCGGCAGCGGCAGTTGGACGATGAATCCTGTGCAGGCGTTGTCGGTGTTGAGTTGTAGCACTGCGGCCTCGATATCGGCCTGAGCGGCGGTGGCAGGCAGCCGCAGCTGGATGGAGTGCAGGCCGACCTCGCGGCAGTCGCGGTGTTTGGCCGCGACGTAGGCGTGGCTGCCCGGGTCGTCGCCCACGAGAATGGTGCCCAGGCCCGGCCGGATGTCCTGCACGTGCAGCAGGGCGATCCGTTCGGCCAGTTGGCGTTTGATCTGCCGGCTGACCGTCTTCCCGTCGATCGATGTCGCTGTCGCCACGACGTGTGCCTCTCTATCGCGGTCGCGGATGGTCGGGGGAGTGGGATGCGCGCGGTGCGATCAGCATTCGACGAAATTGACCGGGACACTCACCGCGAGTCCGCCCATCGAGGTTTCCTTGTATTTCGAGCTCATGTCCTGTCCGGTCGCCCGCATGGTGTCGATCACCTGGTCAAGACTGACTCGATGAATTCCGTTGCCGCGCAGTGCCATTCGTGCCGCATTGATCGCCTTTCCGGCCGAGATGGCATTGCGCTCGATACACGGGATCTGCACCAGCCCCTCGACCGGATCGCAGGTGAGCCCCAAGCTGTGTTCCATCGCGATCTCGGCGGCGTTCTCGATCTGAGCCGGGGTGCCGCCGAGGATTTCGGCCAGGCCCGCAGCCGCCATCGATGCGGCCGATCCGACCTCGCCCTGGCATCCCACCTCGGCGCCGGAGATCGACGCTCGCTCCTTGTACAGCGAACCGATCGCTCCCGCGGTGAGCAGGAAACGAATCGCGGTATCGTCGCGGTCGGTCCGCCCGGCCTGTGTGTAGTGCACCGCGTAGTGAAGGACAGCAGGGATGATGCCGGCGGCGCCGTTGGTCGGCGCTGTGACTATCCGGCCGCCCGCGGCGTTCTCCTCGTTCACCGCCAGCGCGACCAGATTCACCCAGTCCTCCGCGAAGGCCGGGTCGCGATCCGGATCCTCGGTGTGCAGCCGCAGGTACCATTCCCGGGCTCGCCGACGGACCCGCAGCACACCGGGCAGGTCGCCCTCGCGCGAGATTCCGCGTCGCTCGCAGTCGACCATGACGTCGCGAATATGCAGGAGGCGATCGAAAACCTCGGCGGCCGGACGGAATTGGCGTTCGAAGTTCAGCATGATCTCACCGATGCTGCATTCGGAGCGGTCGGTGAGCTCCAGCAACTCCTTCGCCGAGGAGAACGACCACTCGCTGTGGCAGGGGCGTTCGGGAGGTCGCCCGGTCTCGGATTCGGTAACGACGAATCCGCCACCGATCGAGTAGTAGGTCTCGATGTCGACGGCGATCTGCTTGTCGGTATACGCGGTGATCGTCATGGCGTTGGGGTGCAACGGCAACACGGTCAGCGGGCGCAACACCATGTCGCCCTCGGTCAGGGCGATGTCGCGAATCCCGCCCAGAGCGATCCGCCCGCTGCGGCGCATCGCATCGAGGCGGCTTTCCATTTCCTCGTTGTCGATCGTTTCGGGGGCGTATCCCTCGAGGCCGAGCAGGATCGCGGCCATGGTTCCGTGCCCGGCTCCGGTCGCCGCTAGTGAGCCGAACAATTCGACCCGCACCGCGCTGACACGCGCGAGTGTGCCACTGCCGGCCAGGTCGGACACGAAGCGAGCCGCGGCCCGCATCGGCCCGACCGTGTGCGAGCTGGAGGGGCCGATGCCTACCGAGAACAGGTCGAAGATGCTGACGGTCATGAAGCCACAATCCTGAACGGAGTCGTATGGGGTCGCTGCGGCGAATCGATACGCTGGACGGACGATCTCATACTGTCGCTCCGATTTCCTCGAGGTACTGCCTGCGTGTCAGTAGCCCGTTGGTCGAGGAACTGGGTGTCGGCAGCACCGCGAACAGCCAACCGGTGTGAAATGAGTCCTCGGCCACCGATTCCGGCCTCGCGATCGCCTCGGCGTTATGGATGGTGATCATGCCGGCGATCGGTGAGTAGATCGGAAATGCCGGTCGTCCGGCGAGCCGGACCGAGCCGCACGGCACGCGGGCCGCGACGATGCTGCGGACCGGCGGCAGTTCCACTGCGACGACCTCGTGCCCGAGCACGGCGAGCGGAGTCAGACCGGCGCGGATCGGATAGTCGGCAAAGCGGCCGCCGGGAGCCAATGCCAGCCAGCTGTGCTGGTTGCTGTATGTGCGGTCGATCGGAAAGTGCTGAACCTGCATGACGTTCCGTTCCTTGTGGCTGATTGCATTATCTGCCGGTGCCGAACTCTGCGGCGGCGTCGGTCAGCCACTGCGCGAGATATCGCGCGAACGAGGACCGCACCAGGACTCGGTAGTCGGTCCCATAGTCGTCCAGGGCGATCAGCACCACTGCCGCCAGGCCGAGCATGCTCTGCACCGCCGAACCGGCGCGGAAGACCCTCGGGTGCAGGTCGATCGAGCAGCCTTTCGCAAGGACATCGCGGACACGAGACCCACTGAGCCGCACCGCGGTCCGTTGACCGGAGACGTCGACGGCCGCGCCGCCGTGCGTGCCGACGGCCGCGCGCAGTTCGGTTTCCAGTGTGTTCGCCGCGATCGTGCGGCTGGTCACCAGCCATTCCTGCGGGCCCAGCCAGATCGCACTCGTGTGTGACACGCCAGCCGCGGTCGCGGGTGTGGTGGGCAGGTCGAAGCCGAGTATCTCGCGCGCCGCCGTGTGGCCGGGCCCGGCCGGGTCCACCCACAGGTCCACCATCGCGAGGAACGGTTCCTCCGCCATGGTCACCGATGCCGGAAGTTCACCGAACCGCTGCCGCCAGTCGTGCAACGGGCTTGCCGCAGTGAGAGTGTCAGCCATCGCGCCGTGCTCCTTCGGGATCGACCAGGACGGTGCCGGTGACCTCGACCGGTACCAGCGTGCCGTCCACGGGAACGTGCAGGGTCTCGCCTATTCGCGAGTGGCCGCCCTTGACCAGGGCAAGTGCGAACGGGCGGCCGAGTTCGGCGCTGCGATAGCTCGAGGTGACATGCCCGAGCATCGGTACCGGCGCCGGCGGCAGTTGACCGTCGGTGACCGGTTCGATGATCTGAGCGCCCTCCGGCAGCACCGTGTCTCGGTCCACGGGCAACAGCCCGACGAATTGCTTGCGCAGTGGATTGAGATTCTCCGCGCGTGTGAAGGAGCGTTTGCCCACGAAATCGGCCTTCTTCTTGGACACCGCCCAGCTCATTCCGAGATCCTGTGGTGTGACCGTGCCGTCGGTGTCCTGGCCGATGATCGGATAGCCCTTCTCGGCACGCAGCACATGCATCGTCTCGGTGCCGTACGGCGTGATGCCGAACTCGGCGCCGGCCGAAACGAGTCGCTCCCACAGGGCTGCGGCGTGCCAGCTGTCGACGTTGACCTCGAATGCGAGCTCACCGGAGAAACTCACCCGTGCCACTCGGACAGGCACCTCGCCGATGCGGGTGTCGCGCCACGCCATGAAGGGAAAAGCCTCGTTACTCACCTCGAGATCCGGGAAGACCCGTCCGATGACCTCGCGCGATTTCGGCCCTGCGACCGGAAAAGTCGCCCACTGCTCGGTGACCGAGGTGAGCCGGACCACCAGGTGCGGCCACTCGGTCTGCAACCATTCCTCCATCCAGTCGAGGATTTTCGCCGCATTGCCGGTGGTGGTGAACACTTGGAAACGGTCCTGTGCCAGCCGCATCACGGTGCCGTCGTCGATGACCATGCCGTCGATCCCGCACATCACGCCGTACCGGACCATCCCCACCTTCAGGGTGCTCATCATGTTCGTGTAGAGCATGTCGAGCAGCGCCCCGGCGTCCGGGCCCTGCACATCGATCTTGCCGAGCGTCGAGCCGTCGAGGATACCGACGCGACGGCGCACCGCGGTGCATTCCCGCAGCACGGCGGCATCCATGTCCTCACCGGGCAACGGATAGTAGCGCGGGCGCTTCCATTGGCCGACGTCCTCGAAGACCGCGCCACGGGCGACATGCCAATCATGCACGGCCGTCACACGTTCGGGGTCGAACAGCCGTCCTCGGCTACGTCCGGCGAGCGCCGCGAACGCCACCGGTGTGTACGGCGGCCTGAATGTGGTGGTACCGAGGTTCTCGATCGGCATGTTCAGGAGTTCAGCCGTGATCCCCGAAGCGAGGACACCGGATGTCTTTCCCTGATCGTGCGCGGTGCCGATCGTGGTGTAGCGCTTGATGTGTTCCATCGACCGCATGCCGGCACCGACGGCGCGGGCGAGGTCGGCCACGGTCGCATCGCGTTGCACGTCCACGAACTGGCTCCCCTCACCGGCCGTGTCCGGAACGCGCCAGAGCACCAACGGCGGGGCGATCTCGCCGGCGTCCTCGACGGGGAGGTCCTCGGACACGGAGGCTGTGACCCCGAGGCCGAGCAGAGCGGCGGTGCCGGCCCCGCGGCCCTCGTGCACACAGCCCGTCAGATCGAACACGCCGTTGGCAGCACCGGCGATCGAAACCCCCGGCAACGATTCACCCGGCAGGAAAGCACCGAGCTCGTCGTCGTAGCGCAGGGTGCCACGTGCCTGGCTGAAGAGATGGACGGCAGGATTCCAGCCTCCGCTGACCAGCAGTACGTCGCAGGCCAGCGGTACGCGGAGCTCACGCCCGGTATTCGAGGGCCCGGTCACGACCGCATGGGTGATGC
This sequence comes from Nocardia albiluteola, assembly GCF_018860155.1. Taxonomy (GTDB): domain Bacteria; phylum Actinomycetota; class Actinomycetes; order Mycobacteriales; family Mycobacteriaceae; genus Nocardia; species Nocardia albiluteola. Next base: position 50,049 of record NZ_JAHKNI010000020.1, on the reverse strand, counting down.
GGTCCTCGCCGCGCGTACCGCTCACCACGGATCCGGTGCGAACGGCGATGCCCCGCCGTTCGCATTCCCGCTGCCACCGTTGCGGCGCCTCGTCGCGGGCCTCGACCACGGCGTTGATCCGGATACCGGCGTCGTGCAGGTCGATCGCGGCGAGATAGGCGCTGTCGTTGGTGGTGAAGACCACCGCCTGCGTACCGACCTTCACCCCGTAGCGGTGCAGGAAGGTGCGGGCACTGTGCGCCAGCATGATCCCGGGCCGGTCGTTGTCGGTGAACACGACCGGCCGCTCGTGCGCGCCGGTAGCGACCAGGACGTGCCGGGCGCGGATGCGCCACACCCGCTGACGGCTCAACTCGGCGGGCGCGGCGCAGCCCAGGTGGTCGGTGCGCCGCTCGAGAGCCAGCACGAAGCCGTCGTCGTAATGGCCGAACGCGGTGGTGCGTTGCAGGTGCAGGACATCGGGGTAGGTTGCCAGCTCGGCCGCCGCCACGGCGACCCAGTCCAGGGCCGGCGCACCCTCGATGGTGTCGGTCGAGCCCAGCAGTGCGCCGCCGGGCTCGCTCTGCTCGTCGACGAGCACCACCCGCGCACCGGCGCGCGCTGCGGTCACCGCGGCGGCGAGCCCGGCCGGTCCTGCGCCGACGATCAGCAGGTCGGCGTGCACGTGCTTGGCGTCGTACGTCGCCGAGTCGGGAATCTCGCCCAGCCGTCCCTGCCCCGGGATCCCCCGGGCCGCGAGACCGTGGAACAGCTCGATGGTCGTGGCCAGCAGCATCGGCTCCGGAAACGGCTCTTCGATCTGGACCAGCCCGCCGGTGTCCTCGGCCCACGCCGCCGAGATACCCCGCGGCCGACCCAGCTTGATGCTGCTGGTGATTCGGTGGATGCCGTGCGCGAGCAGCGCCGAGGCCAGCGTGTCGCCGGGGTGCCCGGTCAGCTCCCGCCCGTCGAAGGTGAAGGTACAGGTGGTATCGCGGTCGATCCGGCCGCGGTCGGGGGTGCGAAATGGTTGGTTCACGGTATCGCCGGCTTCTGCTCGTCCAAGCGGTAGATGCTGTGGAATCGGTAGGTGACGGTGTCGCGGACGGCGTTGAACCACCGCCGGCAGCCGGCACTGTGGTTCCACCGTTCGGCGAACAGGCCCTTGGGATTCGAGCGATAGAACACGTACCGCGCCCATTCTTCGTCGGTCAGCGCCTGTGGATCCGCGGGGTATGCGACGTGAGCCTCGCCGCCGTAGTGGAATTCGACTTCCTCTCGTGGCCCGCACCACGGGCATTCGATCAATTGCATTGCGGCTCCTGTTCAGTGCGCCACGGCGGCGGCGCCGTGTTCGTCGACGAGGGCGCCGGTGACGAATCTGTCCAGCCCGAACGGGGCGATGTACTCGTGCGGCTCGTCATTGGCGATCGTGTCGGCCAGGCACCAGCCGACACCGGGGGTGGCCTTGAACCCGCCTGTGCCCCAACCACAATTGAGGTAGACGTTGTCGTACGGAGTGCGCCCGACGATGGGGGAGGCGTCGGGACATACATCGACGATGCCGCCCCACGTGCGCAGCAGATGCGCGCGGGAGAAGACCGGGAACAGTTCGACGGCGGCGGCCATCTGGCGTTCGATGATGTGGAAGGCGCCGCGCTGGCCGTAACCGTTGTAGGAGTCGATTCCCGCGCCCATCACGAGTTCGCCCTTGTGCGCCTGCGACACATAGACGTGAATCGCGTTGGACATCACGATGGTCGGGTGCACGGGTTCGAGCAGTTCGGACACCAGTGCCTGCAGGGGGTGGCTCTGCAGCGGCGTTCGAATGCCGAGCATGTCGGTGAGCGTCGAGGTGTGCCCGGCCGCACAGAGCGCTACCTGCCCGGCCGCGATGTCGCCGCGGGTGGTGCGCACGCCGGTCACCCGATTGCCGTCGGTACTGAAGCCGGTGACCTCGCAGTTCTGAATGATGTCGATGCCGGCCTCATCGGCACGGCGGGCGAATCCCCATGCCACGTAGTCGTGTTTGGCGATCCCGGCCCGCGGCTGATAGGTCGCTCCGAGCACGGGGTAGCGGATATCGGTGGAGATGTTGACGATCGGGCACAGCTTCTTGACCTCGTCCGGCTCCACCCACTGGGCGTCGATGCCGTTGAGCTTGTTGGCCTCGACGCGGCGCACACTGTCACGGATGTCCTGGAGGCTATGCGCCAGGTTGAGTACGCCACGCTGGCTGAACAGGATCGGATAATCGAGGTCGTCCTCGAGTCCCTCCCACAGCTTCAGGGCGTGCTCGTAGATCCTGGCGCTTTCGTCCCACAGATAGTTCGACCGGATCAGCGTCGTGTTGCGGGCCATGTTTCCGCCTGCGAGCCAACCCTTTTCCAGCACCGCGACATTGGTGATGCCGTGATTTTTCGCCAGATAGTGGGCGGTGGCCAGTCCGTGACCCCCGCCTCCGACGATGACGACATCGTAGGTCTTCTTCGGTTCGGGACTGCGCCACAGGAATTCGGGGTGTTCGGGCAGGTGGGCGCCCGGTGGCTGGGTGGTTGTCATCACAGCACCTCCGACAGGCCGGGGTAGAGCGGGAAGCGCGACGCCAGGGCATCGACCCGGGCGCGCAGCCCGTCGAGATCGGTCTCGTCGGTGCCCGGCCGCAGGGCGGTCGCGATGATGTCGGCGACCTCGATGAAGGCATCGTGATCGAAGCCGCGGGTGGCCAGTGCCGGAGTGCCGATTCGAACGCCGGAACTGATCATCGGCGGGCGTGGGTCGAACGGAACCGCATTGCGGTTCACGGTGATTCCGACTCGGTGCAGCCGATCCTCGGCCTGTTTGCCGTCGAGTTCGGATTCCCGCAGATCCACCAGCACCAGATGGACATCGGTGCCGCCGCTGACCACGTTGACACCGGCCGCGCGCGAGTCCGGTTGCAGCAGGCGGTCCGCGAGAATCTTCGCGCCCGCCAAGGTGCGTTCCTGCCGTTCGCGGAATTCGGGCTCGGCGGCGAGTTTGAACGACACGGCCTTGCCGGCGATGACGTGTTCGAGCGGGCCGCCCTGCTGTCCCGGGAAAACCGAGGAGTTGATCTTCTTCGCCAGGGTCGCGTCGTTGGTCAGGATGATGCCGCCACGCGGACCGCCGAGTGTCTTGTGCGTGGTCGAGGTGACCACGTGCGCGTGCGGTACGGGGGAGGGGTGCAGTCCGGTTGCGACCAGTCCGGCGAAGTGTGCCATGTCCACCATGAGGTAGGCGCCGACTTCGTCGGCGATGCGCCGGAACGCCGCGAAGTCCAGGAAGCGTGGGTAGGCGGACCAGCCGGCCAGGATCAGCTTGGGACGGTGTTCGCGAGCGAGATGTTCAACCTCGTCCATGTCCACGAGGTGGTCCTGCGCGCGGACGTGGTAAGCGGCGACGTCGTAGAGCTTGCCGGAGAAGTTCAGCTTCATACCGTGCGTCAGGTGGCCGCCGTGTGCCAGATCCAGGCCGAGAATGGTGTCGCCGGGCTGCAACAACGCCGACATCGCCGCGGCATTGGCCTGTGCCCCCGAATGCGGCTGGACATTGGCGAACTCGGCCCCGAACAACGACTTCACACGATCGATCGCCAGCTGTTCGATGACGTCGACATGCTCACAGCCGCCGTAGTAACGCCGTCCGGGGTAGCCCTCGGCGTATTTGTTGGTCAATACCGAGCCCTGGGCCTGCATGACGGCCAGTGGGGCGAAATTCTCGCTGGCGATCATTTCGAGCGTGCCCTGCTGGCGTTCGAGCTCGGCGGCGATCGCCCGGTGGACATCGGGATCCAGGCCGGCAAGCTGTGCGGTCAGGGTGGGGTTTCCCTGCACGGCCGCAGCCGGACTCGAGTACATGTCCGACGTCATATTCGCCTCCCTGGACGATCAGTATGATGGAACTAGTATATCAGCTTGAAGGTAGGCTAGGGTCACATAGGATGGAACGTCAAGAGCTTGCGGTATATCAAGAGCGGGAGAGGGGAATGAGCGTGATCGGCTCGAGTGCTGTGGAGATGACTCCGGCCAACGGCACGAACGCGGACAGTGCATACCAGGTCATCAGGGATCGGCTGGTCATGCTCGATATTCGCCCGGGGGATCCGATCAACGACGATCACCTCGCCGCGGAACTCGGCGTCGGCCGCACTCCGGTGCGTGAAGCGCTCAAGCGCCTGGAACGCGATCGATTGGTGGTCGCCTATCCCCGGCGCGGAACGTTCGCCACCGGTGTCGATATGACCGATCTCGCCGACATCTCCGAGATCCGCCGGCAACTCGAGCCCATGGCTGCTGCTCGGGCGGCCAGGACGGCGCCTGCGGAAACGCGGGATCGTCTCGTCTTGCTGATCGACGAAATCGCCGGACTCCGCGATACGGACGACCCGCGGGAGCTGTTGCGCAAGGACATCCGGATGCATCGCGAGATCTACCGGGCCGCAGGCAATCCGCATCTGGAAGACATTCTGGTAAGCCTGGATTCGCATGCGACCAGGATTTGGTGCCTGTTTCTCGACCGGCTCCCGCATGTGGCGAGCCATGTCAAAGAGCATGTGCCGCTGTTGCAGGCCATCGTGGACGGTGACGCGGAGACCGCGGCCTCGCTGACCCTGGCTCACGTCACGGGATTCGAGCAGGCGATCCGCGAACTGCTGTAGTCGCCTGCTCCGGCCGGGTCAACTGAACACGACGGTGCGGTGTCCGTGCAGCAGCACTCGGTGTTCGCAGTGCCAACGGACCGCCCGCGACAGCGCCAGAGCTTCGACGTCCTGCCCGACCGTGGCCAGCCGTTCGGGATCGTAGGAGTGATCGATCCGAGTGACCTCCTGCTCGATGATCGGCCCCTCGTCGAGGTCGGAGGTGACGTAATGTGCGGTAGCGCCGACGAGTTTGACCCCGCGATCGAAGGCCTGATGATAGGGCTTCGCGCCTTTGAATCCGGGTAGGAACGAATGGTGGATGTTGATCGCCCGGCCATGGAGGGCCCGGCACAGGTCATCGGACAGGATCTGCATATATCGGGCCAGCACGACGAGATCGGCGTCGTACCGCTGCACGAGATCGAGCAGTTCGGCCTCCGCCCGCGGCTTGGTGTTCGGAGTCACCGGAACATGGACGAAGGGAAGGCCGGCCGCGTCGGCCATCGGACGCAGGTCGGTGTGGTTGGACACGACCGCCACCAGCTCGGCGCCGAGAATGCCTGCCCGCCAACGGAAGATCAGGTCGTTGAGGCAGTGCCCCATACGTGAGACCATGACGAGCACCCGCGGGGACCTGCAGTCGTTGAACTGGTAGGACATGCCGAATTCCGTTGCGACGGAGTCGAATTGCTCGGTCAGATGTGCGACGTCGGTGTCATCCTTGGGGATGAACGAAGTGCGCAGAAAGAACGAGCCGTTCCTCGTATCGTCGAACTGCTGATGCTGTGCGATATCGCAGTCGTGCTGGTACAAGAACGCGCTGACAGCGTGGACGATGCCCAAACGCTGCGCGCAGGACAGGGTGAGAGTGAAAGTATTGTTCGGCATCTGCGTCTCCAGGATTGCGGACGTTGTCGGTGCGATCGGCGTCACGCGGCGGAAGCGGCCGGCTGGGTGGTCTCGCTCCGTCCGGGACCACCCGAGCCGAGTCAGGACTTGATTTTCTTCATTTCGGGATCGAACAGCGGCTCGGCGACAACCGTGGCGGAGATTCGTGTGCCGAAATATTCGATCTCCACCGAGGTATCGATTTCGGCGGACGCGGGCAACCACGCATACGCGATCGGGGCGCCGACAGTGTGGCCGAATGCCGCGCTGGTGATGTATCCGGACGGTCGGCCATCGATGAAGACGGGCTCCTGGCCGAGCACGACCGACTGGCAATCGTCGACCATCAGACAGGCCAGCCGGCGTTCGACCGTCTCCTCGGAGAGACCTTCCAGCGCAAGGCGACCGACGAAGTCGCCCTTGTTCATTCGTACCGCGAAACCGAGCCCGGCAGCGTAGGGGTTGTGCTCGGTGGTCATATCGGTGCCCCAGGACCGGTACCCTTTTTCCAGCCGCAAGCTGTTGAAGGCGGCTCTTCCCGCGGCGATGACCCCGTGTTCGCGCCCCTGCGCCCAGAGCAGATCCCACAGCCGCAAGCCGTTGTCAGCGGAGGTGTACAGCTCCCAGCCGAGCTCACCGACGTACGACAGGCGCATCGCCGTCACCGGAATGCCGCCGATCCGAACCTGCTTGGCGCGGAAGTATTTGAAGTTCTCGTTCGAGAAGTCGTCGCTGCTGAGGGCCTCGACCAGGTCCCGGGCGCGCGGACCCCACAGGCCGATGCAGCAGGTGCCGCCGGTGATGTCCCGGATCTGCACGCTACCGTGCGAGGGCGCCTGCCGGCGGAAGTAATCGAGATCGAGGTTGCCGTTCGCGCCGATCTGAAAGGTGTCCTCGGACAGTCGCGTCACCGTCAGGTCGCTGCGTATCCCACCGGCATCGTCCAGGGCCAGGGTATACGTGACCGATCCGACGGACTTGTCCATCTTCCCGGTGGTGAGTCGGTCCAGTAGGGCCAGCGCGCCTGGCCCGGCGATCTCGAGCCGTTTGAGCGGAGTCATGTCGTACATCGCGACCGCGGTGCGGGTGCGCCAGGCCTCCGCCGCGGCGATCGGAGAGTAGAACTGGGCCGACCATGGATCCCGCTCGGGAGGAGTCCACTCGGCCGGAAGATCTTCGAGCAGGGCGGCATTCGCCTCGAACCAGTGCGGGCGCTCCCAGCCGGCGCTCTCCAGGAACACGGCGCCGAGTTCCTGCTGGCGGACGTGGAACGGGCTCACCCGCAGGTTGCGGGGCGAGACCCGTGGCTGCAGGGGGTGCAGGACGTCGTAGATCTCGACGAAGTTCTGCTGCGAGGTCTCGCTGACGTAATCCGGGGCCAACTGCACCTCTTCGAATCGGTGCACGTCGCAACCGTGCAGCTCGATCTCACTGCGCCCGTCGATCAGCAACTGTGCCACCGACCGCGCGACACCGGCCGAATGTGTCACCCAGACTGCCTCGGCGATCCAGAACCCCGCGACGTCGGCCGATTCGCCGATCAACGGTCCGCCGTCAGGAGTGAACGAGAAGACACCGTTGAATCCCTCCTGCACTTTCGCGTCCTGGAGACAAGGAAGCAGCAGCTTGCTCTGCTTCCACGACGGTGCGAAGTCCTCCTCGGTAAACCGCAGCATCGACGGCATATCCGATTCGGAAACATCACTGCCGTATGTCAATTCACGAAGATCGACCGGCATGGGGCGATGCGCGTAGCTGCCGATTCCCAGGCGGTCGACATGTTCGCGGAAATACAGGTCCTGGTCTTGATGCCGCAGGATCGGGAAACCGGCCTCGGCAACTTCGGCATTGCGGCCCATGAGTTCGGGAATCGGGCCGGTCTTGGCGTACTGGTGCGCCAAAGGCAGCAGCGGAACGTCCATACCGACCATCTCGCCGATCTCGGGCCCCCAGAAGCCCGCACAGGACACCACGATATCGGCCGGAATCACGCCATCGGCGGTCTCGACGCCGGTGACCCGGCCGTTGCTCTGCTTGATCCCGGTCACTCGGGTCTGCCCCCGGAACACCACACCGCGCACCTGCGCGCGGCGCGCCAACGCGACCACGACGCGTGAGGCCTTGGCAAGCCCGTCCGTCGGCACATACAGACCGCCGAGGATCTGCTTCTCGTCCACCAGCGGATGCAGTTTCACACATTCCGCGGGATCGATGACCGTGCCGGCGATACCCCACGATGTCGCCCATCCCTGTTTGCGGTGCAGGTCGGCGAGTCGCTCCGGGGTGGTGGCTACCTCGAGGCCGCCCACCTGGTTGAAGCACCACTGGCCCTCGACGTCCATGCTCAGGAACTTCTCGACCGTGTATCGGGCGAACTCGGTCATCGTCTTCGAGGCGTTGGTCTGAAAGACCAGGCCGGGTGCGTGCGAGGTCGAACCGCCGGTCAGCGGAAGCGGGCCCTGATCGAGCACGGTGATCCGGTCCCAGCCCCGAGCGGCCAGCTCGTCGGCCAGGTTGGCGCCGACGATGCCGGCTCCGATGATCACGACGCGGGGCGACGTACCCATAGTGGTCCCTTCCTGTGGCGGTTGCCGACGCGCGATGCCTGGCGCCTACAGCGGCGCGGGCTCACCCCCTCTGTGACGGAGCCTGCGCAACAACTGTGTTTATAACTGATATACCAATCAGCGTAAGTGTTGTCCCGGTCATGGTCAACAGGAGGAATCGGCGCGGGACCGCTGGTGGTTCAGTGCACACCGTGAACCACTGCATTCGTGTCTATGAGAATCAGTGTGACCCGTCGACAGGTGCCGGTCCGGTGTCGCGGCGGCGCAGGAGTAGGCGCGGGGTGCGGGTCGGGGTGGGGAAGGGCTGCCGGTTGCGAGGAGACGGTGTCGCGGCGTTCATCGGGGCGTAGTCGGTGATGGGGCGTGGTCGGGGTTCGTGGTTCATGGCCGTCGCTTCTGTGCTGGGTCGATCCGGGCAGCTCGCCCGGCCGCCGCGAGCGCGGACTGTGCCAGGGCCGGGTCGGTGCTGGAAGGGATGGCTTGCAGCACGATCACGGTGCCGTCGATCCCGCACATGTACATGGTGCCGAACAGTTCGAACGGATACCGGTCCAGTCGTATGGTGTGGTCGGCCATGAGGTGGTGCCGGTCGGTCGGTGACCAGGCGCGCGGGTCGTAGACGATGCGCTGTATCGGTCCTGTTTGCGGACGGAGTGCGGTTATGAGGCCGGGGAGCTCGACAGCGAGGTTGCTCGATCGTGGCCACCAGGTCGCGTCAATGTAGCCGCTGGTCTCGGAGTCCGGGCGCAGACGGAATCGTGGGGTGTCAGTGGGCGTGCGATAAAGCGGTGCCGAAGGCGCGCTCTTTGATCGTGGCGTCATCAGACGCTCCTGCCGCGGCCCGCTGGGAAGGCCGGATACCCCAATTCGGGAACGGCGCGATCTCTGCTGGTCAGCGCGCGTGATGCCACCGAATACTTCGAGCCTACACGTCGGTGCGCACCGCGCGAGGCGGCGCAGGCGGCGGCGGACAGGCCCGCTCGCCCAGACCGGCCCGCACCAGGCGCGGCAGCGAGCGGGATTCGGCCGTCGGGGCGGCGTGAAGGATTGCTGCGAGCATGCCCGCGGTGACTGCCCGGTACGGGGCGGACTTGCTCGGAGCCCCTCGACCAGCAGCCACACCAAATCCGCCCGCTTTCGGCGGTTACTACCGGAACCCTGACAGCCCGGACCCGAGTGAGTCTGCCGACGCCCATTCGACCCCTGTGTCGCCGCCGTGGCGTAACCTGCAAAGTGCTTGCACTCCTCAGAGCCATCGTCCGCGTGGATGGAGAGCAGGATGGACCAAGACAGTTCGCCCGACTCTGCCGCACCGGAGGCTGCTGCGGTAGCCGGCCACACCGATCGCGGCGGGGGCAATCCGAACGCGATTGCAGCGAAGATGAAGCATATATGGACGCCATTCAACTTCGGCATCAAAGCGGTCCTGACCATCTCCGGGCTCATTGCGGCTGTGACGCTGATACTTCAGTTCGCACCGACCGTGTGGCACAAATACAACTGGCGCCCCGTAGAATACGCGCAGTTGAATTCTCTTCACGCCGGAGAAAATCTGGAGTACTTCGAGTCCAAGCTGGGGCCGCCCACCCTCACGTACTCGGAGGGCCCCGCCGCGCAGGGATGGCGGCAGATGACCTACATGCGCCGTGAACACTTCGTCGACATCATCGTCGATAGCGCGAGTCGAGTGGAGGCATACTCGGTGGTGTCGTGCAGCCCAGACTTCACTCCTACCCTGACGGCACCCGATGGCTCGATCGTCTCGTTGAACTCGACGCCGCTGGCTCACGCGCAGACAGCAACCGACGAGACGACCGACGAGACGACCGATTCCCTGAACAACGGCCGTTATCTGTCGTACTTTCCCGGGAAGTCCGGCACTAGTCTGAACTCCTATCTCGAAGCAGGCCCGGCCAACGGCTCCGAGGCAGCCAACGAATGGAGCTTCTACGTCGGAATCTCCGCCTTATGTCTCGCAACCTGGAAGCATCCGGATATTTTCGGGAAAATACGCGACTATAAAGGTCGAGTGCTCGATGCTCCACCAGAGGTCAAAAATATACGGGAAAAAGTCGCAGCCAACCTGTATGCCGAAACAGCACCCAGCTCTTCACTTGTGATGATTGATGACGGACGGTTGACCTTCTCCGCGAATAGCAGCCAGAAGTATCCCGAGCCGGGGTTCTACGTGGGCCCCTTCTGGATGTTCATTCCTGGCGGAATAAACCGCGAGGGCACCAAAATCTTCTAGTGCCAGGCCGCCGAGGTCGCGTTCGATGCTGAGCGTGTGAGTGCCGAGAGCATGGGCCCTGATCAGGGCTTATCTCGAACTTCGTCGCAGTTCAGCGCCGCGGCGAGGTCGGGCGCCCGGAACCGGCGGCCGGGGACGTTGTACAGCCGGAGCAGGATGACGAAGTCCGGATCGAGGCCGCGGCTATGGCAAATACAAAGTCGGCCATAGGATCGAAGCAGCGTCCGAACCGGATCGAGCAGGTGACGAATGGGAGCACCGCATGAACGATCATCCGGAACACCCGCCCCGGGTCTCGGCTTTTCCGCGCATCGACGACTACGCGTTCATCTCCGATTCCGAGGTCACCGTCCTCATCGCGCCCAGCGGCGCCATCGAGTGGATGTGCTTGCCCCGGATGGATTCGCCCAGCGTCTTCGGGGCCATCCTCGATCGTTCCGCCGGGTCGTTTCGCTTCGCTCCCGACGACATCACGACCCCGGCCGATCGCCGATATATCCCCGGGACGATGGTCATGGAGACGAGTTGGCGTAGCGGCGAAGGGTGGGCAACCGTGCGCGATGTCCTGCTGGTCGGCCCGTGGCGGCACCAGCAGCCCGGCCGCAGTGCTCACCGCCGCGCGCCCACCGACTACGACGCCGAACACATCCTGCTGCGCACCGTGCACTGCGAGACCGGACAGATCCAATTCGTCCTCGACTGCCAGCCTGCCTACGACTACGGCCGAACTCATGCTACGTGGGAATACCTCGACAGTTACCACCTCGCCCAGGCCGGCGCCGACGGCATCGATCTGCCGCTGCGGCTGACCACCGACCTGCACCTCGGACTCGAGGGCTCGCGAGCAGTCGCCCGTACCCTGCTCAAGAGTGGTGACACCCGCTACTGTGCACTCTCGTGGGGTAGCCGGGCGGCGCCCGAAACCGCCGAAGAGGCCAACGAACGGCTGGTGCGGACCGTGCACCACTGGCGGCACTGGCTGGCCCGCGGCCGGTTTCCGGATCACCCGTGGAGCGCCCAGCTCACTCGCAGCGCCCTGACCCTCAAAGGCCTGACCTTCGCCCCGACCGGCGCCATCGTCGCCGCCCCCACTACCTCACTGCCGGAAACCCCTGGTGGAGACCGTAATTGGGACTATCGCTACACCTGGATCCGGGACTCGGCCTTCGCGCTGTGGGGGCTGTACACCCTCGGCTTCACCTGGGAAGCCAACGACTACTTCTCCCACATCATCAATCTGGCCGAAAATGCCGAGGACATGCAGATCGTCTACGGCATCGGCGGCGAAACCGACCTGCGCGAATACACGCTGGACAACCTTCGCGGGTACGACAACTCCCGCCCGGTGCGTGTCGGCAACGACGCCTATCGCCAACGCCAGCACGACGTCTGGGGTGCAGCGCTGGACTCGGTCTACCTCTACGCCCGCAATCAAGACCAGATCGACGCGCGCACCTGGCCGCTGCTGCGTTGGGCGGTCAAAAGCGCGCTCGCAGTATGGCGCGAGCCTGACCAAGGCATCTGGGAAGTGCGCGGAAAGCCGCAACACTTCACCTCCAGCAAAGTCATGTGCTGGGTCGCCGCCGACCGCGGCGCACGCCTGGCCCGCATCCACCAGGACTTCGAACGCGCTGCCCGCTGGCAACAGGCGGCAGACGACATCCGGGCCGACATCTGCGCCAACGCGGTCGACTCGCGGGGCGTCTTCACCCAGTACTACGGCAGCACGGCACTGGACGCCTCGACCCTGCTCATCCCCCTGGTTCGTTTCCTTCCTCCCGACGACGAACGGGTACGAAAAACTGTGCTCGCCATCGCCGACGAACTCACCAACGACGGACTCGTCCTGCGCTACCGCACCGACGAAACCGACGACGGCTGTGCCGGGGAGGAAGGCACCTTCACGATCTGCTCGTTCTGGCTGGTGTCCGCGCTATCGGAAATCGGCGAGAAATACCGTGCCAAGCAGTTGTGCGAAAGACTTCTCGGCTACGCCAGCCCATTGGGCCTCTACGCCGAGGAGATCGACCCCGTGACCGGCCGGCACTGGGGCAACTATCCCCAGGCATTCACTCACCTCGCGCTGATCAACGCCGTCATGCATGTCGTGCGGGACGAGCAGATCGAGTTGCGCACGGCGCTCGGTGGAGAATCCATCGCGCCTCGTCTCGACGATGCGACGCTCACCAGCGGATACATCCACATCTGAGGACGCCCGATGCCGGGAGCGCTGCCAGGCGCCACGCGGCGGCGCGGGATCTCGGTATCGGTACTGGTGGTTCAGCTCTGCGCCAGCGTCCAGGCCCTCTGGTGGCGCACCGGCGCGGCCCCCACCCACGCGCTGCGGCTGGTGCTTCCTGACGCGTTCGGTCCCGGCCGTGGCACCGGCGGTCCTATCCGGCACCGCGATCCTGCTGCGACGCTGGGTGCCTGACACCTACGGCCAGATTGGAACTTCCTGTGAGCACTCCCGAAACCACCCACGCCGCCGCTCGGATCACCGTAAACAAGTACGAGCCGGCCGTTTACGACGAACCCGCCGAGGGTCCCGTGCTGACCCGCATCCACGTCGAGGAAAGCTTCAGCGGCGACATCGACGGCGACGGGGTGGTGGAGTTTCTGCAGTCCGCCACCGCCGACGGGGGCGCCAGCTTCGTCGGCATCGAGCGGGTGACCGGCACGATCGCCGGCCGGGCGGGCACCTTCCTGCTGCAAGACCAGGGCACGGTGGCCGGGAGCATCGTCAGCGGCGACTGGTTCGTGGTGCCCGGCTCGGGCACCGGCGATCTGGTCGGCCTGCGCGGCACCGGCGGATTCAAGGCGAATCTCGGTGAGGGCGCTGAGGTCTGGCTGGACTACTGGTTCGAGTGAATCCGCAGCGCCAATCAACCCGAGGAGCTCTCATGTCCGAGAACCCTGATCAGGCACTGACCGGAAAGGTGGCGCTGGTGACCGGCGCCGCCACCGGCATCGGCAAGGCCATCGCGCATGCGCTGGCCGCGGCGGGCGCGCGAGTGGCGATCAATCACCCGCACACCCCGGAGGTGGCCGCGGCCGCCGTCGCCGAGATCACATCGTCCGGCGGCACGGTCATCGACCTGGCCGCCGACGTGCGCGACCGGGACGAGTATGTGGCCATGGTGGACCGGCTGATCGACAGCTACGGCCGCTGGGACATCCTGGTGAACAATGCGGCGGTGGCGATCACCAAGCCGTTCGACCAGGTCACCGCCGAGGAGTTCGACCTCAGCTTCGGGGTGAACGTCAAGGGCGTGTTCAACGGCCTGCAGCTGGCCTGGGACAAGCTGGCCGACGGTGGGCGAATCATCACCATCTCCAGCTCGACCACCGCCCTGATGCTGCCGGGCTATGCCGTCTACGACGCCACCAAGGGCGCGGTCGAGCAGTTCACCCACATCCTGTCCAAAGACTTCGGCAAGCGCGGGATCAGCATCAACACCGTCAGCCCCGGCGCCACCGAGACCGAGACCTACCGCATCGGCAAGAGCCCGGAGTTCCTGGCGGGCCTGGAGGCGCTGAGCGCCTTCGGCCGGCTCGGCCGCCCGGAAGAGATCGCCGCAGTGGTCACCTTTCTGGCCTCCGACGTGGGCGGCTGGGTGACCGCGCAGAACATCCGCGTCAACGGCGGCACGGTCTAGCCGGAGTTTTGCTCTACGGCGTGGTCGCGGCCCGGCGGGTTTCGATGCTTGCTGGTTTGCTGGGGGGTCTTGATGTGCACGTCGTAGGGGGTTGCTGGTTTCGGCGACCGGGTGGTCTGCCCGGTCCGGGTCGTGAGGGTTTCGGTCCACCGGCGGGACAGGTGATGTTTCCGCGGAGGTGCCGAAACCCTCGTCGGACGCGGGCGGGTGTAAGTCGTTGCGGGGCAGCGGGTTTCTCCCGCCGTCGTCTCGGGTCGGCGGCGAGGTCGACGACCGAGTGCCACAACCACACCGGTTTCGGTATCGCCCGGAGGGCAATCGTGCGATGTCGAGCGGATCGCGGTGCCCTCGATGGCCGGCAGCTGCCCCAGCTCGGCGACCCAGGACGAGCGGTGCGTCAACCTGGGGTGCAATCGATTCCATGATCTCGCCGCGGCCGGGCCGTAGAGCGTGCCCTTCGTTTGGTCTCGAAAGTCCTTCTGTCGCAAGAGGACATGATCAACCAAGGGCATCATTCACGATCGACCGAGGTACGTCACCGGCGCAGGCCACAACCCCGGAGCTTGAAACTGAAGTTAGCGCCGGAGGGTCGATGGCGGCCGCTGCGTGCGGAGCGGCGGCGATCACCGTCTTCGTCATGGCGATGCTGTCCATCTGATCTTTTGCCGCTATCACCGCACGCATTCCGTCCGCGCGGGGGACGTCCTGCCACCGTCGTCGCGCGCGGCGCAGGGCCCGGGCATCGGAGTACCCGACTCGGCGGGCAAGTGCCGCACTGCTGGGCGCGGTGGCAGCCGACTGCTCGGTGGCGGCGCAGCGCGCTCGATCCAGTTCTTGTCGCCAGCTGGTGCCCGATTCGGCCAGCCGGCGCTGCAAGGTACGGGGGCTCACCAGCAGGCAACGCGCCACCGTACCGAGCGACGCGTCACCCGTCTGCAGCGCCTCGGCCAGGCAGCGCTGCACTCGCTCTGTCCAGGGCACGTCGTCCAGGATCGGGGTGGACAGCGAATCAGCATGCCGGCGCAGGATTTCCGCGAGCACCGGGTCGGCGGTACGCAGCGGCAGCGCCAGATCGCGCGTCCGGAAGGTCATGCTGTCCACCGGGGCGCCGAATTCGATCCGGGTGCTCCCCAACGCCTCGCGGTAGGCGCGCAGGCGGCGAGGCGGATTCTCGCGCAAGGTGATTCGGATCGGCGTCACAGGCTCGCCGCTGGTGTGCCGGATCCGGGCCAGGGTGCTGGCATAGGCGGCCTGCACGGTCAGGTGGGCGCCTCTGCCCTCGCCCTCGACCAGCTGGAGCACCGTGGTCCGCTCGTCACCGTCACCGTCACCGCCTTCGTTCACGTCGTAGATGTGGTTGGTGGTCATGCTGCCGCCGTGTGGCCGGACCGCCGCCAGCCCCGCGGCCACCGTGGGTGCGGTGGCGAACAGATAGTCGTAGATGCCGAACCGGCCGATCCGATAGGTGTCGGCGATGCGCAGCCCGACCTCCGACGCGTCCTGGTGGTGCTCGGTGCATTCCCACAGCCGCAGATAGCCCCGGCTGGAGATCATGCCGTGCTCGCTGGTCAATACCGTCTCCGGTAGCGCGGCCTCGCGCAGCAGCAGCCGGTTGTCGACGCCCTGGCCTGCCGTTTCCAGCACGCAGCGGGCGAGTATTGCACTGTAAGCGGGGTCCACCGGACCATCCTAGGAAGTTCCACCGACAGTCCGCCCACCAATACATGACATGTTCGGTTCCCCGCCCGGCGTGAACGGTCCTATGCGCCGTCGCGCCCGCACAGCGACGCTGGAGCGGTGTCGGAAACAAGGGCCGGACAGCCACCACGGCTGGTGATCGGAATCAGTGGGGCGACCGGGATCGCCTATGGGATTCGCGCGCTGGAGTTGGCGCGCAAGGCCGGGGTGCAGACCCATCTGGTGGTGACGCCGGCCGGGCAGCAGACCCGCGCCTACGAGACGGAACTGTCCGCAAGGGATCTGGCGGCGATGGCGGACGTGGTGTACCGGCCGGCCGACATCGGGGCGGCCATCGCGTCGGGTTCGTTCCGGACGGCGGGAATGCTGGTGGCGCCGTGCTCGATTCGCACGCTGTCGGCGATCGCCTACTGCAACGGCGACAACCTGCTCACCCGGGCGGCGGACGTGACGCTCAAGGAGCGCCGCCGGCTGGTGCTGCTGGTACGCGAAACCCCGCTCACCCTTGGGCATTTGCGGGCGATGACCGCGGTCACCGAGATGGGTGGCGTCGTGATGCCACCGGTGCCCGCGTTCTACCTGCGACCCGGCAGCATCGAGGAACTGGTCGACCACACCGTGGGTCGCGCCCTCGATCTGCTGGGCATCGACATACCGGACCTGGCCCGCTGGGGCGAGGACTCGATCGACTAAAGGAGAACAGCTGTGAAGCATCTGAAGAGCCTGCGAGATTTTCTCGCCGAACTGGAACGGATCGGCGAGTTGCAGACCATCGACCACGAGGTCGACTGGGACCTCGAGATCGGTGCGGTCATCCGGCGATCCTATGATCTGCGGGCCCCGGCACCGCTTTTCACCAACGTCACCGGATATGGCGACAGCGGATTCCGGGTGCTGGGCGCGCCCGGGGCGTTCAGCGGCCCCGAGCATCAGCTGGCCCGGATCACCATGGCGCTCGGGCTGCCCGCCAGGGCGCACGGCCAGGAGCTGATGGAGGCGCTGGTCGCCGCCCGGAGCAAGCCGGGCATCCCGCCGGTGGAGGTGCCGCGCGACACGGCACCCTGCAAGCAGAACATCCGGCTCGGCGACGACGTGGATCTGACCGCGTTCCCGGTTCCGCGCATCCACGGTAACGACGGCGGCCGATATATCGAGACCTGGGGCATCAACATCGCCCAGACCCCGGATGGTTCGTGGACGAACTGGTCGGTCAACCGCATGATGATCCACGACCCGAAGACGCTGGCCGCCTTGATCGCTCCGGTGCAGCACCTGGGCATCGTCCGGTCCAGGTGGGCCGAGCTCGGCAAACCGATGCCGATCGCGCTGGCGCTGGGCGTCGAACCCGGGCTGCCGTTCGTGGGCGGCATGCCGTTGCCGGAGAACGTCTCCGAATGCGATTACATCGGCGCCTATTTCGGCGAGGGCATCGAGGTGGTGCGTGCCGAAACCGTCGACCTGCTGGTGCCGGCCACCGCGGAGATCGTGATCGAGGGCTATGTGGCGCTCGAGGAGACGGTGATGGAGGGGCCGTTCAACGAATTCCCCGGCTACAACGCGACCGTCGCCTCACCCAAGGCGCGATTCGACGTCACCGCCATCACCTATCGCGACGGCGCCATCCTGCCCGTGGTCGCCGCAGGGCCGCCGGTCGAGGAGGACCACACCTGCACGGCCACCATGCACGGCGCGGAGCTCCTCTACCAGCTGCGGGAGGCCGGGCTGCCGATCGCGTCAGCCTGGCACACCCCCGAGGCGGCGATGCACTGGCTTACTCTGTCGGTGCGCAGCGATTGGCACGAGACGCTGGGCATCTCGGCCGGTGAGCTCATCGATCGGATAGCCGAGGTCGCCTTCACCGGCAAGGCATCGGTGAACGCGCCGAAGATCCTGGTGGTCGAGGACGACGTGGACATCACCAATATCAACGAGGTGGTCTGGGCGTTCGCCACCCGCTCGCATCCCGACCGTGGCGAGTTCCACTACCGGCACCGGCTCAGCGACGATCTGCCGATCTATCTGGACGAGGAGGAAAAGCGCACCTTCATGGCGGGCAAGGTTATCTTCAACTGCCTGCTTGCCGACCTGTATCCGGAGGGCGGCCGCCCGGTGAAAGGCGACTTCGCACACGGCTGGCCCGTCGAGATCCAGCAGCGCGTGCTGTCCAACTGGCAGAAGTACGGGTACCGCTGAGGAAGCGGCAGGCCTGTTCAGGCGCTCGGCGAGCAATGTTGCGGTGCCGGGGTTTTCGGTGGTCACCTCGCGGCTGGCCCGGGCTGACATCGTCGGTGCAAGGGCTGCTCCGCCAGCAGTCCGACCTGGTGCCGGCGATCGCTGATCGGCCTGCCTCGCAAATACTTTCGTCGCTCACTGCGAGGCAGGCCGTCGGTGTTCCCATGCGGACTGCATAGAGAGACGAAGTGGGTCAACACCTCACGACGCATCAAGCTTCGACTCGGCCGCGTTCCAGATCGCGGCGGCCCGTCAGAGGTTCGCGTCCGGCGGACAGGCTGAACGGAGGAGTTGCGGGGCCGGCGGTCGGCGGGGCTGCCCGGCAACCACGATTACTTCGCTGCCGGAAGATCCTTCACCAGCACACTCGCCATCCGCGTGGCTTCGGCACAGATATCCCCCTTGTGATCGGTAGAGAGCTTGGCCGCGGCGCCGAAATAGATGGGGTTGTCGGGTATATCGAATCCGATCGTGCAGTAATCCGGGTCGTTGGTGCGATGGAAGAGTACGGCGGGGCGTCCGCCGACGGTCACGTTCTGCGGGTTCAGCAGGTTTTCGAGATCGAAGGACTCGGGAAACGTATGACCGGCGATGGAGTCGATCTCCAGCATGTACCAGTCGTCACTCAGCCAGGTGCAGGTGGTCTTTCCGCCCTTTTTGTCCGCGCCGACGTCGGGCGTCTTCTTCTCCGGATTCAGTCCGGCTGCCCGCGCATCGGTATCGGATATGGAACACGGGTTCCAGGCGACGTTGGCGGCCGACGTCGGTGCGGCGCTCGACGTGCTCACCGCTGACTTCGACGGGCCCGAACTCGCGAATACTGTGACAGTAACTCCGATTCCAACCGCTAGCGCGATCACCAGTCCCGTGCAGACACCTATGACGACCCGCTTGCGCGAGGCGGAACGCACTGATTGCGCGCCGGCTCCGATGGCTGGGTCCACGGGTCTGCTCGCGGCAAAATTCGGGACGGTCAGTGCGTGCCATGCGGCCGTCGCGAACTCCGTACACGACGCGAAACGTTCCTCGGGCCGTTTGGCCAGTCCTCGCGCGAGTACCGACTCGAGTGCGGGCGGCAGGTCCGGGCGGATCGCGCGGATCGGTGGCGGCGGCTGCTGCAGGTGACCCGCGATGACCGCAGCGGTATTCGTCGACTGGAACGGCGTCCGGCCGGTGAGCAACCAGAACAGCGTGCAGGCCAGCGAATACTGATCCGCGCGTCCGTCGAGGGCGATGCCGGACAGCTGCTCGGGCGAGGCAAAAGTGATCGTCGCGTTGACCGAACCGGTCTGCGTCAGGTGACTGGCGTCGTCGCGGAGCCGGGCGATGCCGAAATCGGTGAGGAATACCCGCTCGCCCCCGGCCGCGTTGGCCAGTAGGATGTTCGCCGGTTTGACGTCCCGGTGCAGGACACCCTTCGCGTGGGCGTAGTCGAGCGCGGCCGCGATGTGCCCGATGATCTGCACCGCACGCTGCGGCGGGTAGCCGACCGGGTCGACCGACGCGGCGTCGACACCCTCGATGTACGGCATGGAAATCCACGGCTGCCCGGCCTCGACACCGCGGTCGAAGACCGTGACGATGCCCGGATGATCGAGGTTGGCAACAACATCGGCTTCGCGTTCGAAGCGGGCGCGCATCTCGTCGTCGGCGAACAGTTCCCGATTCAACAGCTTGAGTGCGACCAAACGCGGCAGTCGCGGGTGCTGGGCCAGATACACCGAACCCATGCCGCCGCGGCCCAGCACACCCCGAATGGTGTAGCCCGCGAAGACATCACCCTCGTTCAACATCGAGTAATCCAATCATGCTTGCACCCTTGGCATCCGGACCCTGACGCCTGCAGCCGTGGCTACCCCCGCCCGGGAATGCCTCCCGCCCTTGCGAACGCGAACACGATACTGGAGTTGCGCGATTCCCGTACCGCCCGGCCGGGCGAAGCTCGCGCGTATCGGTCTACGATGTTGTCGATCATGCGGGGGGACCGTCGGCAGGCGCCTCGGCGAGCGTAACCGGGACGGGGAAACTCATGCGGCGGCAATCCATGCGCGGCACGGCATTTCGGCGAGCCGCACACACGGTGGGGATATTGCTGACCATCGGTGCACTCGCGGGCTGTTCGGCGGGATCGCACCCCATCGCCGGCACCGCCACGCCGATGGAGCCGGCCAAGCCCACGAACGCGGCCGAGCTCATGACAAAGCTGCGTGCGGTCGACCCCTGCTCGGTGTTCGACCTCGACACGGCCAAACAGTATGGGCCGCAGGTGAAAGCCGTATCGGTACCGGGGAACGATCTGGATCAGTGCACCCTGGAGGCCCTGACCGGCGACAAACCCAGTGCGGAATTTCACATCACGCTCGGCGGCGGTCCCAGCACGGGAATCGACGAAAACGGCATTCACCTCGATGATCCCGAGCGTACGGCCGGCAGGGACGGCACCGTGTACGACCGCTGCGATTCGTACTATCCCTCCGCGCTCGAGGATTTCGGCTACGAACTCCACACCACGCTGTACACCCCGCCCGGGCAGGTACCCACCGCGAGTCCGCAGCATGCCTGTGTCGCAGCGAAAGCCATGATCCTGGCGATGCGACCCGCACTCGACCGACTCGCCCCGGTCGCACCGACACTCGGACAACCGAGCCTGTTCGGCAAGAACCCCTGCCGCACGGTCGATCAGGTCGCGCGCGCACTACCCGGCGCCTGGCACGCCGGTTCGAAAAATTGGATCGGGCCCTACTTGTGCACCAGCGGGCTCACCGACGACGCGTCCCGGACCGACGTGGTGGTGGAGTTGCGGTTCACCCGGAACAACCCGATGAGCCCGGACCCGGCACAAGCGCGAGACCAGCGCTGGGTGACGGTAGCCGGACTGTCCGGTGTGGAGGCCCGGCAGTACAACGGCGGCTGCTTGGTGAGCCTGAGCTACAGACCGGAGTCGAGTCACGGAACCGGCGACGCCCACCTCATCGACATCACCCTGAGTTTCGCCAGGAAGGGAACCGGGTCGGACCCGGTACCGGATACATTCCAGAGCCCGACCTCGCCCCCGTTCGACTCGTGCGGGCAAGCCGAGCGGGTGGCGCCGATCGTCGTGGCGGCCGCACACAACTGACGCTCAGCACGTAGCGCCGCCGCCGACCACGGGTCCGGGCTGTAACATCTCCGGGCACGCCGAGCGCTTCCACGTCTACGCCGTCGACATGCCCGGCTGGGGTGAGTCCGTTGCGGTGACCGTCGGCCGGCTCGATCATCTCGACGCCGCGGAGGTCATGATGTCGACTCGAGCGGACCGAGGCCGGCTACCGGCTCGGTGGCTACCTGTTCGAGTTGGGGATGCGCGCCTCGGTGGAGCGGAGCCTGCTCGAGGTCGCGATCCCGTTCCTCGAGGAACTCAACGGCCGCATCCACGAGACGGTGCACCTGGGCATCCTCGACGGCACAGCTACACGCCCCGCACGCTGGTGCAGCCGGGCACATTGCGCAGGCAGCTCGGCCGCATCGCGACCGAGGGGGTCGCCTACGAATTCGAGGAGTCGACACCGGGACTGGTGTGCGTGGCCGCGCCCGTCCGCGAGGCCGATCGGGTGGTCGCGGCGATCAGCGTCGCGGGCCCCTCGCACCGATTCCACCCGGAGGCACACGCCGCGGCGGTGCGCGCGGCCGCCGACGGCATCGGAGTGACCCTCACCCGGCGTGCGCGGATCGTGTCGGCCTCGGACGAATGACACGGCGGGCCCTGCGGTGCGCGGTGCTTGCCCGATGAAGCGCTAGTATGTCCCGGCCGGAGCGAGTAGTGCGACACGGTCGATGTCCGGGGGGCGATGCGTGTCGGGAACGAATGTCGCGATAGTGCAGTCGATTCGAAGATTTCGTGGAGAAGTTTCGCAGGATCGCTTGGAACCATGATCCGGGGCCGACACGAGGATGTGGATGACGACGCAGGACAATCGGACAATCGGGACGGCGGCGGTCACCCTCGCCGAGCCGCCCGCGGACCCGCCGCAGCCGCGAAAGGCCAAGCGACCGTACCTGTATCAGATCGATCTGTTCCGCATCCTGACCTTCGCCTGCGTCATCGCGGTGCACGTGATCACCGGCGCCACCCCGGGCAATGTAACCGCCAACGGCGTGGAGGCGCTGCTGCACTTCACCCGCGAGGCATTCTTCGCGCTGACCGGATTCGTCCTCGTCTATCAGTACGGGCACCGGCAGTTCTCCGCGCGCGCGTTCTGGCGGCGGCGATTCGCGCTGATCGGCATCCCGTACCTGGTCTGGTCGGTGTTCTACTGGGGATATTCGATCGTCCTGCAGCAGTATCACGAGACCGTCGGGCAGTCGATTCGGCGGCTGGGCGTC
This sequence comes from Nocardia albiluteola, assembly GCF_018860155.1. Lineage (GTDB taxonomy): Bacteria > Actinomycetota > Actinomycetes > Mycobacteriales > Mycobacteriaceae > Nocardia > Nocardia albiluteola. The sequence continues at coordinate 27,753 of NZ_JAHKNI010000020.1, read as the reverse complement.
GAGATCGTCACCGGCGAGGCCTGGTACCAGATGTACTTCCTGCTGGTCACGATGCAGGTGTATCTGCTGTTTCCGCTGCTGGTGCGGCTGCTGCGGGCGACCGAAGGCCGGCACCGCTGGGTGCTCGCGGCCAGCGGCGCCCTGCAACTGGCGATCCAGTGGGCGATCGTGCATCCGCCGGCGCTGAGCGGTGCCCCGGCAACGCTGTGGACTCACGTCTACGTCATCGTGTTCGCCTACCAGTTCTATATCGTGCTCGGCGCCGTGGCGGCCTGGCACCTCGACTTCGTCGACCGGGCGGTGCGCCGGTTCGGTGCGCTGTTCGTCCTGGGTGCGGTGGTGTCCGCCGGGGTGTCGGAGTGGGACTATTTCCGCTCCGTCGGGCGCGGCATGGCGCCCGAGGTCGCCAACGATGTGTTCATGCCGCACCTGATCGTGTTCTATGTGCTGACGATCGCGGCGCTGTACACGGTCGGACGGTGGTGGGCCACGCGACGGACGGCCGATTCCGTCTCGGTCCGGGCAGTGACGTATGCGTCGGATCGGTCGTTCGCCGTATTTCTGTTGCACCCCTTGGCATTACAGCTGATGGCTCCGTGGGTCGTGCCCATGGTCACCACCATGGGGACGCTCTGGGGCACGACCGTGCTGTATGTCTGTGTCGTGGCGATATCGCTGGCGACGGCGGAAATCGCGCGCCGCGTGCCCGGCAGTCTGTGGATGACCGGGCGTCCGATGGTTCGCACCGACTTCTCGGGGATCGTCCGCCGGTTGCGCACCGTGTAGGCGGTCCGGCGGCGCTGATCGGGGGCGGGTGTGGGCCGGCGGGCGGGCGTACCCGACATCGGCCGCGTCTGTCGGGGCCGGACACTCGCTGCCGAGTACGGGTGAGCCGCGCGCTCTCGATGTAACAATGTCACTAGTTTTGATGCATATTGACGCAGAGTAACGCGACTTCTATCTTTGATGCATGGGTCAGGCGGCCGCCGAGGCGACGCTCGGCCGAGATATCGGTTCGAAGGAGAGCCCATGCATTCGGATGTCCCGCTGCGTCATCCCGTCGCGCCACGCCGCGTCCCGGGGGTTGGTCCCTTCGCTCGGGTGATGGGCCTGCGCGGGCCGTCGCCGGAACAGTGGCGCGAGCTGGGGGAGGCCCTGACCGTAGGCGACGCGCCGATGGACGAACTCGTCGAATGGATGTACCGGGAGGGTATGGATCGCACCCGCCCCCTGTTCGAGCGAGCGTTGTGCGAGGGCATCGCCGCGGTGCCCGAGGCGCCGGAACCGTTGCGGGACTTCTTCGTTCGCGTCGAGACGCCGCCGCCGTGGCTGGATCGGGAGCTGCTGGCCCGCGGGGAGCGGTTCTTCCGGAGCGGCGGCGCCGACGGGCTGTACATCGCGCGCGACGTGGCCCTGATCGGCGGCTACCTGGCCTCGGGATTCAACAAGACACTGGTGCGCACCGGCGCCCTGGAGAAGGGGCCCGCCAAGCGATTTGCCGAGACCCTGCAGTGGGCGCTGGACGTCAGCTCCGAGGAGGGCATGTCACCGCTCGGGCGCGGCTATCGCTCGACGATCCACGTCCGGCTCATCCACGCGCTGGTCCGCCGCCACGTCGCGCAGCTGCCGGACTGGCGGGCGCGGGAGTGGGGGCTGCCGATCAATCAGACCGACATGGCCGCCACGCTGGTCGGGGCGTTGATCTCGCCGGTGCTCGGCGGGCTGGTGATGGGAATGCTGGCCCCGCCCCGGGATCTGGCGGCGGCGGCGCACCTGACCCGGTACGTGGGATACCTCATCGGCGTCGAGGATCGATTCCTGCCCAACGGTTTTCGCGACGCGGTGCGCATTCTGTACCACTGCCTCGCCGCGATCACCAATCCGGACGAGACCACCCGCCAGCTCGCCGCCCCGATGGCCGACGACCCGCTGGGCTGGCACTACCCGAATCTGCCGGGATTGCGGGGCCGCATCGCCCGCTCTCAGCACCTGTCGGTCACCAGCGTGTTCCTCGGTCCCGCGGCCATGCGCACACTCGGCCTGCCGCCGTTTGTGCTGCCGTGGTATCCGTTGCTGCGCCTGCCCGTCAATCTCGTCCGGAGCGTCGCGACGCAAATTCTGCCCGGTGGCATGGATCGGGCGGCGATCGCCGGGCGGCGCAAGCAGGAAGCGTTCCTGCACAGGCTGATCGGTGAGGATGCTGCGGTGATCGGAGACTCGGCCCGTCACATCGCCAGCGCGGCCTAGCGTGTGTCGCCGACCGTGCGGCAACTCCGGCCTGCCTGTCGATTGCTCCGGTCCTTCAGCGCGCGGTGGCCGTAATCGACTGTGCGGGGTGATCGTCATGATGGAGCACCTCACCCGCCGCGGCGAACCCAAGATCCTCGCGGAGTGCACCCTCCCGCTCACCGGCAGTGTGCAGCGCATCATCACCGACCTCGCCGTGCTCGACGTGACATCCGAGGGGCTGGTGCTGGCCGAGACCGCGCCGGGTATCGACGTCGAGCGGGTGCTGGCGGCCACGGGCGCGCCCGTACACGTCCCCGCCTGAGCCGCAGCGCCTTTCGAACGCCTCGGTCGACATCGAAAGGCGCCCACCGGGGTGGGGGACAGCCCTCGATCGGGTATCACTCGATGCAGAATCGGTGTTCGACCGGTATCGCATTCAGCCCTTAACCTGCTGACACACCCAAGGCCGGGTGACCCGGCGCACAGCGGCCGGGATGGCAGGAGGACGACGATGCTCACACCCGAACCGGCCGCCGTGGCGGCCGTGGACGCCGCCGCCCCATCGGTCCGCACCCGGCGGATCCCTACCCGGTTCGTGGTGCTGGGACTGATCTTCGTGATCACCGCGGTCAATTACGCCGATCGCAGCTCCCTGTCGATCACCGGCAGCAGTGTGCGGCACGAACTGGGCTTCTCCGCCGTGCAGCTGGGCTATATCTTTTCCGCGTTCAGCTGGGCGTACGTGGTGGCGCAGCTGCCGGGCGGCATGCTGCTGGACCGCTTCGGCGCGCGCCGGGTGTACGCGGGCAGCCTCGCGCTGTGGACGCTGGTGACCGCCGCGACGAGCCTGGTCGGCCTGATCACCACGCGGGTGGTGGTGGCGCTGGTGCTCGTATTCGGATTGCGGCTGCTGCTGGGGGTATTCGAGTCGCCCGCCTTCCCGGCCAATGCGCGCGTCTCGACGGTGTGGTTCCCGACCGCGGAGCGCGGCACGGCGACCGCGGTGTTCAATGCCGCCCAGTACTTCGCCACCGTGCTCTTCGCGCCCGTCATGGCCTGGGTGACACACGAATACGGGTGGCGCTGGGTCTTCGTGCTGCTCGGCGCGTGCGGGCTGGCGCTCGCGATCGTGTGGTGGGGGTGGATGCGGCCGCCGCGCGACCACCGGCGGGTTACGCCGAGCGAACTGGAGATCATGATCGCGGGCGGCGCGCTGGTCGACATGGATTCCGCGGCGGTGACCGCCGAGCGCGCCCGGATCGACCGGCGCACGCTCGCACGGGTTTTCGGGTCCCGGCCGCTGTGGGGCGTGTACGTGTTCCAGTACGCGGTCAACGCGCTGACCTACTTCTTCATCACCTGGTTCCCCATTTATCTGACCCAGGCCCGGCACATCTCGCTGGTGCACGCCGGATTCCTGGCGGCGTTGCCCGCGCTGGCCGCCTTCGTCGGCGGCCTGTTCGGCGGCCTCGTCTCCGATGCGCTACTGCGGCGGGGGATCTCGCTGACCGCGGCCCGCAAGGCCCCCGCCGCCCTGGGCATGCTGGCGGCCACCGCGATCGCGCTGGCCGACTTCACCGATAGCACCACGGTGATCATCGTCATCATGACCGCGGCCTTCTTCGGCAAGGGCATGGGCGCGCTTGGCTGGGCGATCACCACCGACATCGCCCCGCCGCAGGCAGCCGGCTTCGTCAGCTCCGCCATGAACGGCCTGGGCAACATCGCGGGCATCGTCACGCCCATCGTCATCGGATACCTTGTCCAGCACACGGGTTCGTTCAACCTGGCACTGGGTTTCGTCGCCGCCCACGGCATCCTGGCCCTGGCCGCGCTGGCGGGTATGGGCCCGATCCGCCGGGTCCAGTTCGACTGAGTGGCGGGTAACTCCGAGACTCACCGTCAGTTCCGCAGTGCCGGGCCCACAGTGGCGGTGGCCAGGATTCGGCGGATCCGCCAGGGCATCGCCGCGAAGAGGGCGGTCATCGCGGCGGCGGTGCCCTTCATGTCGTCGATGCCGGAGAGATAGGCGCGCTGGCGGGCCGGCGGGAGTTCGAAGAACGCGTCGAAGAACGCGGGGATGTCGTCCGGCGGTAGTGCCAGGAGCGCCCGCAACCCAGCGGTGCGCAGCGTGTGGACAGCGCGCATGGTCGAGGGTCGCCGGAATGCTCCCGCAAGCCTTGCGGATTCGGTGCCGGAAGAGTGACCACAGGTCCGGGCGAGGAAACTGTCAACAGCGGACAGGGTCGCGGCGACGCTGTAACCCGTTGCGGGATGCAGGTATCCGCCCGCTGCGCCGAACCGCCGAGCGCCCGGACGCCCGCCCTCGAGCGCGAATCTCACGCGTTCGTCCGGTTCGGTGCCGTCGAATTCGATTCCCCGGGAACGCAGCCGGGCATGGAGGCGGTCCCGGAGCTCGGTCGTGGTGATTGCGGGGCGTCCAGCGAGGCAGGTCTCCTCGAACAGCATGCGATCCGGTCCGAGCGGCACCGCATAGAGGAACGAGCGAGGTGTGCCCGGACGGGCGCCGTTGTCGGAACGCCAGTCCATGAAAATCGTCTCGTGACGCGGATCACGGTGTAGGACAAGCCCGTACGCGGTCTGCTCCGCGCGGTCGGGGAAGCGGGGCACACCGCGGGCGTCGATCACGCGGCGCGCGGACAGGATCTCGCCACCCGCGAGCCGCACCGATTCGGGCCCTCGCCCGGGCCGCCAGCCGGTGATGCCCTCGACGCGCCCCGCGATCACCCTCGCGCCCGCAATGTCGAGCGAATCCCGCAGTGCCGCAGTGGAGAACACCACATAGCGCCGATCGATCACGTAACGTCGCGAACCCCAGGCCACCGGGCGCGGCGCCGACGCGGCGATCACCTCGGGCGCGACCCAGCCGGGCAGCTCGTCGGCCCACGCCGCATAGGTCGGTGTCCACCCGCGGTCCGGATGCGGGTCGACGACGGTCACCGCGAGCCCGCGCGCGAGCGCGCGATGCGCCAGGGCGCGCCCGGCGGGGCCGAGGCCGCAGATCAGGAGGTCGGGGGTCACACCGTGATTGGATCAGACGCGCGGGCGGACCCGGTGTCGCGGCCCGGATCTCGGATGCGTCGGATCGGACATCTCGGGTATGGTCTGCGCGAAGAAGGCCCGGGGGACGACCGCGACAAGGGAGCTACGGCGCCCCGGGGAGCGGAAGGCGGCTTGTCATGACATTTCCCCCCGGTTCGGGCCCGCACGGCGGCGATCCCGCGCAGCCGTCGGACGCACCGGTCGGGGAGTCGTCCGCGGACGAGCAGCAGGATGCCAGCTGGTGGGAGACGAGGGGAAAGCTCCCGGAGGCGGACCACACCACCGGTCCGCAGGACGCGTCGGCCTGGGGGACGGGCACATCGCCGCAACAAGGCTGGGCGCAGTCCGGCGGTGCGCCGCAGGCCGCGCCGGGATTCACCGGAGCTCAGGCACAACCGTACGACGCGGGCTGGGGGCAGACCGCCGCAAGGGCGCAGCCCGGCTACCAGCAACCGGCGTACCAGCAGCCGGGCTACCAGTCCGGCTGGAACGCCCAACCCGGTTATCCCGGCGGATTGCCCGCGACCCCGCAGCGCCGGACGGGCCTGATCGTCGGAATCGCGGTGGGCGTGGTCGCGCTGCTGGTGATCGGCGTCGCCCTGGTCGTCACGTTCACCAGCCACGACAGCACCCCCACAGCGGCCCCGAAACCTCCGGTGGCTCCCGCGACCGGCAGCGCGACGCCCAGCAGCACCAGCTCCTCGGCCGCGCCCACGCCCCCGGCCTCGTCCGGGCACCTGAGCTACACCGAATACGCCAAGAACTGGAACTTCAAACTGGATTCGGTTCAGCTGCACGCGGATTGGGTGCAGGGGCGGGACGATTCGACCTGTGTGCCGGTCGAGTCCGGCACCAAGTTCACCGACCTGGGCTGCCGCTACACCGCGGAGCTCGTGTACCGGGCCGAGGGCGGCGCGCTGATGCTGACGCAGTTCGTCATGGGCATGTCCGATCCCGCCAAGGCGGCCGCGGCCGTGGGCAAGTACTCCGATGCCGACCTGAAGCTGCGCCCGGGCACCTACATCGGCCACTTCGCCGTCGGCAAGTGGCAGGGCGGTGCCCAGGGGCAGTTCCTGGTGACCACGCTCGTGACCGCCACCTCGGCCGTCCCCGAGGCCACGGCGGCGAAATACCTGCACTACATGCAGGCTGACATGGTCAGCGCGCTGATGTGGAGGTAAGCGGGTCCAGCTCCACATGCGAAGCGCTGGGTGACCCTTCATAGGTGGATAGGAACTGATGGGAGTCAGCTCCACATGCGAAGCGCTGGGTGACCCTTCATAGGTGGATAGGAACTGATGGGAGTCAGCTCCACATGCGAAGCGCTGGGTGACCCTCGATACGTGAATAGGAACTGACGTGGATAGGAACTGATGGGAGTCAGATGCCGCCGGTGGCCAGCAGCCCGCCGTCGACCCGCACCACCTCGCCCGTGATCCACGCGGCCTGATCGGAGACCAGGAATCCGATCAGCGCCGCCACGTCCTCCGGCTTGCCCAGGCGCTTCATCGGATAGGTGGCCGCCAGCGCTTCCTCGTTCGCCGAGTACAGCGCATCGGCGAACTTCGTCTTCACCACCGCCGGCGCGACCGCGTTCACCCGGATCGAGGGTCCCAGCTGCCAGGCCAGTTCCTCGGTGAGCCGGATCAGCGCCGCCTTCGACGCGCCATAGGCCGAGATCACCCCGCTCGAGCGCAGGCCCGCGACGCTGGCCACGTTCACCACCGCGCCGCCGTTGTCCTTCATCCAGGTCCGGTAGGCCTCCTGCACATACCCCAGCGCCGCGACGACGTTGACGTCGAAGATCTTGCGCACCGCGTCGAGGTCGGCGTCCATCAGCGGCCCGTAGGACGGGTTGATACCGGTGTTGTTGATCAGGATGTCCAGCGACCCGAACTCGGCCACCGCGGTCGCGACCTGATGGGCCCGCGCGGTCGAATCGCCCGAATTCCCGGCCACGGCAACGACTTTCCCGCCGTGCCCGAGCGCGCGCAGCTCCGCCGCGGCCTGCTCCAGCGGCTCGGCCTTGCGCGCGCTGATCAGCACGTTCGCGCCGCGCGACAGCAGTTCGGCCGCGACCGCCAGCCCGATTCCCCGGCTGGCCCCCGTCACCAGCGCGCTCTTGCCCTTCAGATCATCAGTCATACCCGCACGCTAGCCCATCGCCGCGGCCCCCGGACAGGTGCTGCTACCGCCCGGTATTTTCGCGCGCCCGCCCGTTTCGTGCGGGTAGTGGTCTCCGGTGCGGCGCAGATCCACCCGATCACCGGGTAGGCTCGCGCTTCCGGCTATCCCTTCCGCCGTAGCGAGACTCATCATCGACGGGATTCAATCATGACCACAGCGCTGATCATCGGCGATATACAACGGGGCATCACGGGAAGCTACCCGTTCGCCAAACAGGTCGTGCCGCCGCTTACCGACCTTCTCCCGCGCGCCCGTGCGGCTGGCACGCTGATTGTGTTCGTACGCTTCGCCTTCCGGGGCAATGGGGCCGATCTGCCGCCAGGGAACGCGCTCTTCCGATCGTTCTACGAGGCTGGGGACGATTTCCACGAGGGGTCGGCCGGAACCGAGATCGATCTGCCAGTTGCCGACGGTGACGTCGTGGTACTGAAACGACGCGCCAGCGCGTTCGCGGGCACGGATCTCGACCTGGTGCTGCGCGCCCACCGCGTCGACACTCTGGCGATCGCCGGCGTCGCGACCAGCGCAATGGTTGCCGCGACCTGCTACGACGCGGCGGATCGTGACTACCGGGTGACCGTGCTGCGTGATGGTTGTGCAGACGGCGACCCGGCGGTGCACGACTTCTTCATGGACACCGTCTTTCCCGGCCGGGGGTTCGAGGTCGTGGAGTGCGCTGGATGGAGCAGAGAGGAACGATGATCCGCCGTAGCGAGCGGTGGTAGTTCTGCCGAGGGTACTGCGGTCATCGGGATGCCTTGTCTGTGAACAGGTTCGGATCGAGAGCACGCTTGAGGACCTTGCCGGTCGCGCCCTTGGGCAGTTGATCGGTGAAAGCGAAGCGGTGGGGGACCTTGTAGGCGGAAAGCCGCTCCTTGGCCCAGGCGCGCAGCTCCGCCGGATCGAGGTCCACCCCGGGCGCGGTGGCCACCACCGCGCCCACTTCCTCCCCGTAGTGGTCGTCGGGAATGCCGATCACCGCCACCTCGACGATGTCGGGATGCTCGTAGAGCACCTCCTCGACCTCGCGCGGGTAGACGTTGTAGCCGCCGCGAATGATGAGATCCTTGGCGCGGTCGACGATGTAGACGTACCCGTCGGCATCGACCTTGCCCAGATCCCCGGTGCGCAGCCAGCCGTCGGACAGGTCGGCCGCGGTGGCGTCGGGACGGTTCCAATAGCTCTTCATGACACTGGGCCCGCGCATGTACAGTTCACCCACGGTGTCGGCGGGCAGCACCATGCCGTTCGGATCCCTGACCTCGATGGATGTTCCGGGCAAGGCGGTCCCCGCCGACCCGATCCGCTGTTCGCGATCCAGGGGGTTGTAGGTCGCGGCCCCGCTGGATTCGGTGAGCCCATAGCCCTCGAGAATCGTGCAGCCGAATCGCTCCGAGAAGGCGCGAATGACCTCCGCGGGCAGCGACGCCCCGCCCGAGGCGGCCAGCCGCAAGCTCGCGAAGTCCTCGGGCCCATAGTCACCGGCGGTATGCAGCATGGCATTCCACATGGTCGGCACCCCGGAGACGACGGTGAGCCCGTGGTCGCGGATCATCTCGATCATCGCGGCCGGATCGAAGGGCGACACCATCGAGAACGACGCGCCCGCGTGCAGCGTGGTGATCAGACAGACCGCCTGCCCGTACACATGGAACAGTGGCAGCCCCGTGCCGAACCGCTCCTCGGGCGTGAGCCGCAGCTGATCGATGAAAATGCGTGCGGTCTCGGTCAGATTGGAGACCGTGAGCTCCACGCCCTTCGGCTTCCCGGTGGTCCCCGAGGTGTAGAGCATGATCGCGGTGTCGTCCGGATCTCGGTGCACCGGCTCGGTCACCGGCGTGGCGGGCTCGGTGGGCGCGCCGGGTTCGAGGACCAGCAGCGGGATGCCGCGCTCCACGGCGGCCTGCTCGGCTCCCGCGCGCGCCAGATGCCATGCGACGGCGTAACGAGCGCCGGAATCGTCGAGCACGTAACCGATTTCAGGAGCGGTCGCCATGGTGTTCACCGGAATGGCGACGGCACCGATCACATGTGCGCCCAGATAGGCGATGACGAATTCGGGCACCGTGGGCGCGACCAGCACCACGCGATCACCCACCGCGACACCGGATTCGGCGAGGTACCCGCCGAAAGCCGCGCCGCGGCGGACAAGATCACCATAGGTGATTTTTTCGTCCCTGAGACGCAGCGCGATGGCGTCGGGGCGTTCGGATGCGTGCTGCCAGATGCGGTCGGCGACATTAGTCATGGAACATCCAGATATGTAGAGACCGGAGAATGGGCGGGGTCCTGTGATCCACGTCACGACCCGTTCGCATCGTATGTGAATCTGATATCAAGTTCAAGGCAGTTGTGGAACGAAGTCGTCACGCCGGTCGACAGGCTCCGTCACCTTGTGTCGACACGTTCGCAGAGCCGACTTCCGGTGAACCGCCGCCGCCCGCACTGGTCGATTCGTGCTTGTCCGCGCAGGTAGGCGGGTGAAGTCGAGGTCCAGCGTGGAGCGGCGGCGCGCGGTGCTCACGGTGATACGGTGGCAATCGACAACCGTCCCGGCGAGCAAGTGAGTGATCAGCGTTGGTGTCCGAACCCGTTGCGAGCGAGGCCGAGCCTCGTCGAATTCCCCCGCGCACGAAGCGCGGCGAGCGCACGCGCACCGCGTTGGTCGCCGCGGCGCGGGAAGTCTTCGAGCGCGATGGCTACCTCGACGCGAAGATCGCCGACATCTCCAAGGCGGCGGGCACCGCCGCGGGGTCCTTCTACACCTACTTCGACAGCAAGGAAGAAATCTTCACTGCCGTCGTCGAGCAGGTGCAGGAGGAGATGCTGCACCCGCACGTGCGGGCGCGCACCGGTGTCACCGACGCACGCGACCTCATCGAGGCCGCCAATCGCGAATATCTGCTGGCCTACAAGCGCAATGCGCGCTTGATGGGGGTGTTCGAACAGGTCACCCAGATCAACGAGGGCTTCCGGAAGCTGCGGCTGGAGCGCAACAAGGCGTTCGTGCAGCGCAATGCCAAGACGATTCGCGAGCTACAGGAATCAGGCCTCGCCAGCGCCGATCTCGATCCGTTGATCACAGCGCAGGCACTGTCTGTGATGGTCAGCCGCATGGCCTACATCGTCTTCGTGCAGAACCAGCGCATCGCGTTCGAGAAGCTGGTCGCCACGCTGACCCAGCTGTGGGTCAACGCGCTGCAACTGAAGTCCGAATAGTGGTGCGCTCCTGACCGTCCGGGCCTGTCCTTGCCGAAACTTGAAATTGACGTAGGATTCAAGTTTCGTGCGGGGGGAAGGCTCGGAAGGAGAAGATACGTGAAGGTCGCGGGCAGGACTGCGGTGGTCACCGGTGGCGGCGGCGGTATCGGCGGTGCGATCGCACTGCGCCTGGTGGAGGCCGGCGCGCGCGTGGTGGTGGCCGATCTGGACCGCGCGGCCGCCGAGGCTGTCGTCGCTCTGATTCCGGAGAACAGTCCCGGCGAGGCGGTGGCCACCGGTGCCGACGTCTCCGACGAGGGCGAGATCCGTGGGATCATCGAGCGTGCCGAGGCCGAATTCGGCCCGGTGGACCTGTATTTCGCGAACGCGGGCGTCGGTGGGCCGGTCGGCCTCGGTGACGATATGGCCTGGGCGACCACGATCGACGTCAACGTCACCGCCCATGTGCGGGCCGCCCGCCTGCTCGTGCCGGGCTGGCTGGAACGCGGCGAGGGCTACTTCATCGGCACCGCCTCGGCGGCAGGCCTGCTGACCCAGATCGGTTCGGCTGCCTACTCGGTGACCAAGCATGCCGCGGTGGGATTCGCCGAGTGGCTCTCGGTCACCTACGGCGACAAGGGAATTCGGGTCAGCTGCCTGTGCCCGATGGGTGTCGAGACGAAACTGCTGCGCGCAGGGGAGAACTCGGGAGACCGACTTGGCGAGGCGGCCACCAGGGCGGTGACCTCCGCCGGTGCCGTCCTCGCGCCGGACGTCGTCGCGGACCTCGTGTTGGAAGCGGTCGACGACGAGCGTTTCCTCATCCTGCCCCACCCCGAGGTGCTCGAGATGTACCGCCGCAAGGGCGCCGACTACGAGAAGTGGCTGAGCGGCATGCGTCGATACCAAGCCGGGCTGCTGGCCGCCGGATAACGCCGTGTGATCGGCGCGGACGCGCGAGCCCGAGAGGGAGGTAGCTATGACCACGACGGCCGGGGACGGTGTCGCGGCGGAGGAGATTCCGCCGCTGGCCGACACCTCGATACTGAGGGAACCGCCCAGTACGCCGCGCGGGGTGCGCACCCGCACCGCTCTGGTGGTCGCGGCGCGGACGGTGTTCGAACGCGATGGCTACCTGGAGGCGCGTCTGGCCGACATAGCGTCGGAGGCCAAGCTGTCCACAGGCTCGTTCTACACCTACTTCGCCGGCAAGCAGGAGATCCTGCACGCGGTCCTGGACCAGGCGCAGAGCGAACTCCTGCATCCGGGCATGCCGCGGCTGAGCGGCGACGAGGCCTCGCCTGCGGCGGTCATCGAAGCCAGTAATCGGGCGTATTTCGAGGCGTACAAACGCAATGCGAAGCTGATGGCGATCCTCGAGCAGGTCGCCGCCATCGACCCCAAGTTCCGTGAGCTGCGCCGTCGCCGCAGCCGCGCGTTCTGCGATCGGAACGCGCGCTCGCTCGCGCAGCTCCAGGAGCGTGGCCTGGCCGACCCGCAACTGGATCCGCAGCAGGCCGCTCGGGCGCTGTCGGGCATGGTGGGCCGGATGGCGTACTACACCTATGTACTCGGTGAGGAACACTCGGTCGACGAGCTGGTGCGAACGGTCACCCGGCTCTGGATCAATGCCGCTCGGATCGAATCCACCGGCAGCTGAACCGTACTCAGGCACCACGCCGGACGGCAGGGCAGATAGCGGTCGTGACGGATTGCATAATCTGAATCCGACTTCAATATCGCGTTGATTTGCAGTGTGTGACCACTGCTTTCGTGAAAACTGTGTGGCATATCACATGGCCGATCATGGGTTGACGGTCTTGACCGGAACGTGCGCGTCAAGCATGGTGGCGGAGGAAAATAAGCGCTTAGTAAGTTCTTCGGATGGCCATGGTGCTCGAACGCCTGTCGTAAGCCCCTGAACAACGAAAGGACCTGTCCGTGAACAGATTCGAAGGCAAGACCGCCATTGTCACCGGCGCCAGCCGGGGCATCGGCCTCGGCATCGCGCAGCGCCTGGTGGACGAGGGCGCGCGGGTCGTCATCACCGCCCGCAAGCAGGAAGCGCTCGACGAAGCGGTCGTCGCCCTGGGCGGACCGTCCAAGGCACTGGCCGTGGCGGGGCGCGCCGACGATGCGGCGCATCAGGCCGAGACCGTCAAGCGGGCCGTCGAAACCTTCGGCAGCGCCGACCTGCTGGTGAACAACACCGGCATCAACCCGGTATTCGGCCCGATGGTGGAGCTGTCGCTCGACGCCGCCCGAAAGATCGTGGAGGTCAACTGCCTTGCGGCGCTGTCGTGGGTGCAGCAGGCGTACCAGGGATGGATGAAAGAACACGGCGGCTCGGTCGTGAACGTCTCCTCGGTCGCCGGCCTCAAGCCCGCGCCCGGCATCGGCTTCTACGGTTCCAGCAAGGCCATGCTGACCCACATCACCCAGGAGCTGGCCGCCGAACTCGGCCCGGACATCCGTGTGAACGCCGTGGCCCCCGCGGTGGTGAAGACCCAGTTCGCCAGCGCCCTCTACGAAGGCCGGGAGGAGAAGGTCGCGGCAGCGTACCCGCTGAAACGGCTGGGTGTGCCGGAGGACATCGGCAGCGTGGTCGCCTTCCTGCTCTCCGCGGACGCCGCCTGGATCACCGGCCAGCTGCTCGTGATCGACGGCGGCATCACCCTCACCGGCGGTGTCTGAGTTGGCGCGAATGCAGGCCTGGCGCGTCCACGAACTCGGCGAGCCGGGAAAGGTATTGCGCCTGGACGCCGTCGACCGCCCGGAACCGGGCCCGCGCCAGCTGGTCGTCCAGGTCACCGGCGCGGCAGCGAACTTCCCCGATGTGCTCATGTGCCGGGGCCTCTATCAGGTGAAGCCGCCGCTCCCGTTCACGCCCGGTGTCGAGCTGTGCGGTGAGGTGGTGGCCGTGGGCGCCGAGGTCACCGGATTCGCCGTCGGCGACCGCGTCCTCGGCGGCTGCTCGCTGCCCTCCGGCGGATTCGCCGAGTACGCGCTGATGGAAGCGGCTCAAACCTTTGCCGCGCCGGCGGAGTTGGACGACGCGGAAGCGTCCGCGCTGTTCATCGGCTACCAGACGGGTTGGTTCGGCTTGCATCGCCGCGCTGCGCTGAGAGCGGGGGAGACCCTGCTGGTGCATGCCGCCGCCGGTGGCGTGGGCAGTGCCGCGATCCAGCTCGGCAAGGCCGCCGGGGCCCGGGTGATCGGCGTGGTCGGCGGTCCCGAAAAGGCCGAGTACGCACGAGAACTCGGTGCCGATGTGGTCGTGGACCGGTGGAGCGAGGACTTCGTCGAGGTCGTCAAGCAGGTCACCGACAATCGGGGTGCGGACGTCGTCTACGACCCGGTCGGGGGCGAGACCTACGCACGCTCGACGAAATGCATCGCCTTCGAGGGCCGGATCCTGGTCGTCGGCTTCGCGGGTGGCGAGATCCAAAGCGCCACACTGAATCACGCATTGATCAAGAACTATTCGATCGTCGGCCTGCACTGGGGTCTCTACAACGCCTACGACCCGGCCGCGGTCGCGCAGTGCCATCGAGCACTGACCGAGCTCGCCGCCGCAGGCTCCATCCGCCCGCTGGTCACCGAACGACTGGCCTTGGCGGACATCGCCGATGGCATCCAACGCCTCGCCGACGGCAAGACCGTCGGACGCGTGGTCTACACCCCGTCGGCCTGATCCGACTCGACCCAGGAGAACACCATGAGCAACGAAACACAACGGGTAGCACTGGTCACCGGCGCGGCACGCGGCATCGGCGCCGCCGTCGCACGCCGACTCGCGGCCGACGGAATGGCCGTGGCGGTCCTGGATTTGGACGAGGCGGCCTGCAAACCCGTCGTCGATGAGATCGTGGCCGCCGGTGGCCGGGCCCTGGCGGCCGGCGCGGATGTATCCGACGAAAGCGCGGTGGACCAGGCCGTCGAGCGGGTGGTCGCCGAACTCGGCCCGCCGACCGTGCTGGTCAACAATGCCGGTATTCTGCGTGACAACCTGCTGTTCAAGATGACCGTCGCGGACTGGGACGCCGTCATGGGCGTGCACCTGCGCGGTGCCTTCCTGTGTTCGAAAGCGGTACAGCGCCACATGGTCGACGCGGGTTTCGGTCGCATCGTGAGCCTTTCGAGCACCTCGGCACTGGGCAACCGCGGCCAGGCCAACTACTCGGCGGCCAAGGCCGGGCTGCAGGGCTTCACCAAGACGCTCGCCTTCGAACTCGGCAAGTTCGGCATCACGGCCAACGCGGTGGCGCCGGGCTTCATCGAGACCGATATGACCCAGGCCACCGCAGCACGGATGGGGGTCGACTTCGAGGACTTCAAGAAGGCCCTCATCTCCCAGATTCCGGTGGCGCGTTCGGGAAAGCCCGAGGACATCGCGCACACCGTCTCGTTCTTGGTGAGCGAGGGCGCGGGATTCGTGTCGGGCCAGGTCATCTACGTGGCCGGCGGACCGACGAACTAGGCCGACAACGCAATCGAGAGGATCGCAACCCATGCAGGTATTTCAGGGCTTGCCCGAACTGGAGAAGGCCGTCGGCACCCACCTCGGCTACGGCGAGTGGCACACCGTGACCCAGGAACAGATCAACCGGTTCGCCGACGCCACCGGTGATCATCAGTGGATCCACGTCGACCCGGAGCGCGCCGCCGCTGGGCCGTTCGGCACCACCGTGGCCCACGGCTTCCTCACCCTGTCGCTGCTGCCCATGCTCACCGCGAGCGTGTACACCGTCGAGGGGCTGTCGATGGGAGTCAACTACGGAGCCAACAAGGTCCGCTTCCCCGCCCCGGTGCCCGTCGGCTCCCGCCTCCGGGCGGGCGTGGAACTGGTGTCGCTGACACCCGCGACCATGGGATACCAGGCGGTCAGCCGGGTCACGGTCGAGATCGAGGGCGCGGCCAAACCGGCCTGCGTGGCCGAGTCCGTCGCCCTGCTGGTGCCCTGATGAGCGGCCGCTACACCGGCGCGGAAGCGGTCGGTAGACTGCCGGGTCTGGATCTGGAGCGGCTGGCGACCTGGCTGGCTGCCACCCGGCCCGACCTGAGCGCCGGGCCGCTCACCGGCCGACTGATCGCCGGTGGCCGATCCAACCTCACCTATGCGGTGAGTGACGGTGCCTCGCAATGGATTCTGCGTCGCCCGCCACTCGGTCATGTGCTGGCGACCGCACACGACATGGGGCGCGAATTCCGCGTGATGAGCGCACTGGCCGACACCGATGTCCCGGTCCCGCGCACCTACGCGCTGTGTACCGATGCCGACATCCTGGGCGCACCCTTCTATCTCATGGAAAACGTTGCGGGCACGCCCTATCGGACAGCATCCGAGCTCGCGGCTCTGGGACCGACACGGGTACAGGCGATTTCGACCGGCATGATCGAGGCACTCGCCGCGCTGCACTCCGTCGATCCGGCGGGGGTGGGACTGGCGGACTTCGGGCGGCCGCACGGATTCCTGGAACGTCAGGTGCACCGCTGGAAGAAGCAGCTGGACGCGTCCTACTCGCGCGAGCTGCCGGGCGCCGAGGAGCTGTTCACCCTGCTCGCGGTGCGCCAACCCGAGCAGTCGCCGGATGGCATCGTGCACGGCGACTACCGACTCGACAACGTCCTGATCGCCGCCGACGATCGGGTCGTGGCCGTCATCGACTGGGAGATGGCCACTGTGGGTGATCCCCTTACCGATGTCGCGCTCCTGCTGCTGTACCAGCGACTCGGCAGCGAACTGGGCATCACCGCGGTCAGCGACGTGTCCGACGCGCCCGGGTATCTCGGTGAATCC
Organism: Nocardia albiluteola; assembly: GCF_018860155.1. Lineage (GTDB taxonomy): Bacteria > Actinomycetota > Actinomycetes > Mycobacteriales > Mycobacteriaceae > Nocardia > Nocardia albiluteola. The sequence goes on along the minus strand of NZ_JAHKNI010000020.1, from coordinate 11,273 downwards.
GACATGCTCGACCGATACGCCCGCCATTCCGGCCGCGACCTGGCGCATCTCGGCTTCTATCTGGGGCTGGCGGCCTTCAAACTTGCCGCCATCCTCGAGGGCATCCACTATCGCTACCTCCACGGCCAGACCGTGGGCTCCGGCTTCGAGGCCATCGGCGATGCCGTCGAACCGCTGCTGCGGGCCGGAATCGCCGCTGTGAGGGAGAAGAACCTATGACCGACACGGTTCGCGAGGACCTCCGCGGGCGGGTGGAATCACTACTCGCAGAACATGATCCGCGCACCACCGACGCGGTGACCTTCCACCGCGCCCGCTTCGACTCCGGGCTGGCCTGGGTGTACTTCCCGCTCGGCTCGGGCGGTCTCGGAGTGGAGCGGGAACTTCAGCCCTTCGTCGACGAACTGTTCGACCAGGCCGGAGCCCCCGGAAACAACGCCGAGGTCAACGGCATCGGCCTCGGCATGGCCGCGCCCACCATCCTGGCCTTCGGCACGCCCGAACAGCAGCGGCGTTTCCTGCGCCCGCTGTGGGCCGGCGAGGAGATCTGGTGCCAGCTGTTCAGCGAACCAGGCGCCGGATCGGATCTGGCCGCGGTCTCCACCCGGGCCGTGCGGGACGGCGACGACTGGATCGTCAACGGGCAGAAGGTGTGGACGTCGGTGGCGCACAAAGCGCAGTGGGCGATCCTGGTCGCCCGCACCGACCCGAGCCGCCCCAAGCATTCGGGCCTGACCTACTTCCTCTGCGATATGACCGATCCCGGCGTCGATGTCCGGCCGCTGCGCCAGATCACCGGTGAGGCGGAGTTCAACGAGGTCTTCCTCACCGATGTACGCATTCCGGACGCGCACCGCCTCGGCCAGGAGGGGGAGGGCTGGCGCGTCGCCACCACCACGCTCAACAACGAGCGTGTCTCGATCGGCGGGCGTGCGGTGCCCCGCGAGAGCGGCGTGCTCGGCGCGGTCGCCCGCACCTGGCGGAGCAACCCGGACAGGCACACCCCGGAATTGCACGACCGGATGCTGCGGCTGTGGGTCGAGGCCGAAGCCGGGCGATTGGCCGCCACCCGAATGCGGCAACGGGTCTCCGGCGGGCAGCCCGGCCCCGAAAGTTCCGCGCTCAAACTGTCTTTCGCGCGCTCCAATCAACAGCTGGCCGGGCTCGAACTGGAGATCCTCGGCGAACAGGGCCTGCGCTACGACGACTGGACCATGGTGCGCACCGAACGGGTCGACTTCGCCGGGCGCAGCCCTGGCTACCGCTACCTGCGCGCCAAGGGCAATTCCATCGAGGGCGGCACCTCGGAGATCATGCGCAATATCGTCGCCGAGCGGGTGCTGGGTCTGCCGGTCGAAGCCCGCGGGGACAAGGACATCGCCTGGAAGGACCTGGCCCGATGAGCGAGGACATCCTGCTGCTCGACACCGACATCGAGACCGCCCTGCGGCGCACGGTGCGCGATCTGCTCGAAGCCAACTGCGATCCGGGAATGGTGGCCCGAGCCTACGAAGGCGACCGCACGCTCACCGCCGGCCTGTGGAAGGCTCTGGCCCAGGACCTCGGCCTGGCCGGGCTGCTCATTCCCGAAAACCGGGGCGGCGCAGGCGGTTCCGCCCGCGACGCCGCCGTGGTGCTCGAGGAGCTCGGGCGCTTCGTCGCCCCTGTGCCCTTCCTCACCAGCAGCGTCATCGCCGCCACCGTACTGCTTGCCGGTGACTCCGGCCTGGTCGGCGCTGTCGCCGAGGGCCGGACGACGGCCGCATTGCTCGCGCCCTTCACCGCGGCCACCGCGGCCGGTGTCCCGTTGTTCTGGACGGACGACGCCGGACGGGTGTCCGGCCGTGCGACCAGCGTCGCGGGCGTCCTGGACGCCGACATGCTGCTGGCCGCGGTCGAAACCTCCTCCGGCACCGAGATTCACGCGATTCCCGCCACCGCCGCCATCATCACCCCGGTGATCTCGCTGGACATGACACGCCCGCTCGCCGATGTCGTCATCGAATCGGGCGCGGGTCAGGTCGTCGTTCCCGCGGGCGCGGGCGTCGCGGCTCTGCAGGAGGGCCTGGAAACCGGTGCGGCACTGCTGGCTTCGGAACAGGCCGGTCTTGCCGAGTGGTGTCTGGAAACCACCGTCGACTATCTGAAGATGCGCCGCCAATTCGGCCGCGTGGTCGGCGGATTCCAGGCGCTCAAACATCGCCTCGCCGACCTGTTTGTCGAGATGGAGATGGCGGCGGCCAGCTCCCGCTATGCCGCGGGCGTGATCGCGACGGGCGACCCCGACATTCCCGTGGGTACCGCGGTGGCTGCGGCCTATTGCGCGGACGTCGCCGTCAAGGCCGCCGAGGAAGCCGTCCAGCTGCACGGCGGCATCGGAATGACCTGGGAGTATCCGGTGCACCTGTACCTCAAGCGCGCCAAGGCCGATCAACTCGGCCTGGGCAGCCCCGGCTACCACCGCTCGGTCCTGGCTCGCCTGGTCGATATCCGCCTGGGCGAGGAATAGCGTTTCGGCATGTCAGAGGCCGGCTTTCCGGCAAAGTTGAAGTTGAATCCAACGTCAAGTACGGTGCGAAGTAGTGCACCTGCACTGTCGGAATGGACCAGGAGTGACCATGTTCGAGATTTCCGAGCGGGCGCAGCGTTATCGCGATGAGCTGCTCGCCTTCATGGATGAGCACATCTACCCCGCCGAAGCGGTGTACGAGGCGCAGATGGCCGAGTCCGGCGACCCGCATTTCCAGCCGCCGATCGTGGAGGAGCTCAAGACCGAGGCCAAGAAGCGGGAGCTGTGGAATCTGTTCCACCCGCACGCCGAATGGGGTCCGGGTCTGACCAATCTCGAGTACGCGCCGCTGGCCGAGATCATGGGCCGCAGTGCGCATCTCGCGCCGGAGGCCACCAACTGCGCCGCGCCCGACACCGGGAACATGGAGGTGCTGACGCTGTTCGGCACGCCCGAGCACAAGGAGCAGTGGTTGCGCCCGCTGCTCGACGGTGAGATCCGCTCGGCCTTCGCCATGACCGAGCCCGCGGTCGCCAGCTCGGACGCCACCAATATCCAGCTGCGCATGGAGCGTGACGGCGAGGACTATGTGCTCAATGGCCGGAAGTGGTGGACTTCCAACGCTTTGCACAAGAACTGCAAGGTGCTCATCGTGATGGGCAAGACCGATCCGAGCGCGCCGACGCATCGTCGGCAGTCCATGATGGTCGTTCCGATCGACACTCCGGGTGTGACGGTGCAGCGCGGCTTGCCGGTGTTCGGCTACCAGGACCGTGAGGGCCACGCCGAGGTAAGTTTCGAGAACGTGCGGGTGCCCGCGACCGCGCTGCTGGCGGGTGAGGGTGACGGGTTCATGATCAGTCAGGCGCGGCTGGGTCCGGGCCGCATCCACCACTGCATGCGCGCCATCGGCATGGCCGAGCGCGCCCTGGACCTGATGATCGACCGCGCGCAGTCGCGCGTGACTTTCGGTGAGCCGGTGGCGAATCGGGCCAATATCCAGGATTGGATCGCCGAGGCGCGCATCGAGATCGACATGGCGCGGCTGCTGACCTTGAAGGCCGCGTATCTGATGGACACCGTGGGCAACAAGGCTGCGCGTACCGAGATCGCCGCGATCAAGGTCGCGGCCCCGAATGTGGCGCTGAAGGTGGTCGATCGCGCCATTCAGGTGCACGGCGGCGGGGGTGTGTCCGATGACTTCCCGCTGGCCAGTATGTACGCGCACCTGCGCACCCTGCGTCTGGCCGACGGCCCGGACGAGGTGCACAAGCGCTCGATCGCGCAGTGGGAGCTGCGTCGCCGCGACCCGAACTGGGGCAAGCGCGCCTGACACGCACAGGCGGGCCCGCACGGCACTTTTCGACATCACCCACCCAAGGAGGAAACAATGGCCGATCCCTGCGTCGTCGTGGCGACCATGATCGCGAAGCCGGGTCAGGAAGACCTGGTCGAGAAGACCCTGCGCGCGGCCGCGCCCGCCGTGCACGCCGAGCCGGGCTGCCTGCGGTACGCACTGCACCGCCGGCTCGAGCAGCCCGAGCGGTTCGTCATGATCGAGAAGTGGGCCTCCAGGGAGGCGCTGCGCGAGCACGGTCAGGGCGCGGCTCTGCGCGAGGTCGGCGTCGCCTTGGCCGACGCTCTGGTGGCCGCGCCCGAGGTGCTGGTCTTCGAACCGCTGCCCGCCGGCGATCCCGAAAAGGGCGCGCTCTGACGACCGGGAAGTGAGTGCACGTATGACGAAAACGCAGCAGGTCCGGCTCGCGCGACGCCCGTCCGGGCTCCCCGACGCAGATACCTGGAACGTGACGGCCGAGGATCTCCCCGCGCTCGGCGACGGCGAGATCCTGGTGAAGATCGACTACATCTCCCTCGATCCGGCCATGCGCGGCTGGCTCAACGACGTACGGTCCTACGTCCCGCCGGTCGGTCTGGGCGAGGTGATGCGGTCGCTGGACATCGCCACCGTCGTCGAGTCCACCCATCCCGATTTCGCGGTCGGCGACGCCGTCAGCGGAATCTTCGGCGTCAGCGAATACGCCGTCAGCGACGGCAAGGGTGTGACGAAGATCGACCTCGGCGTCGCACCCGGCCCCACCTGGCTCGGCGCGCTCGGAATGCCAGGCATGACAGCGTATTTCGGCCTCCTGGACGTTGGCAAGCTGAAAGCCGGTGAGACCGTGGTTGTCTCGGCCGCGGCCGGAGCGGTCGGCAGCGTCGTCGGCCAGATCGCCAAGGCCAAGGGCGCGACCGTGATCGGGATCGCCGGCGGGCCTGACAAGTGCCGAATCCTCACCGAGGAGCTCGGTTTCGACGCGGCCATCGACTACCGCGGTGAGGACGTGTTGCACCGGCTGCGCGACCTCGCGCCCGAGGGCATCGACATCTACTTCGACAATGTCGGCGGCGACATCCTCGACGCCGCGCTTGCCAACCTTCGTCATGGAGCTCGCATCGTGCTGTGCGGCGCGGTCGCGGCCTACAACGACGAGAAGCTGCGGCCGGGACCATCGCGCTACATGTCGCTGCTGGTGTTCCGCGCGTCCATGACCGGATTCGTCGTCTTCGACTACGCCGACCGCTACCCCGAAGCCGTTGCCGCCATTGGCGGTTGGATCGCCGAGGGCAAGCTGAAGAACCGCGAACATGTCGTCCAAGGCGGCGTCGCACAGTTCGGCCGGACCTTGAACATGCTGTTCACCGGCGGCAACACCGGAAAACTGGTGCTCGCACTCTGATCGGCCCAACGTGCGCAACCGCTGAACGACCAAGAGACCCCGCACCACACGGTGCGGGGTCTCCTTCGTTCGTCCGGCGATCTCTTTCAGTCGACGCCGACCTGGCAGAGGCTCCGGCACTCGAGATAGGTCAGCAGGAGCGGCGCATCCCCAGTGCGCCCCATAGTCGCTCGGCGGTATCGGGCGCCTCGCGATGCAGCAATCCGGTGAGTCCCGCACGCTCGGCTGCCGCGACGTTCTGCCGCAGATCGTCGACCATCACGGTGTCTCGCGGTTCGGAATCCAAACTGGCACAGGCAATCATGTACGCCCGCTGTGACGGTTTCCGCACTCCGATCCGGCCGGAGATGGTCACGGCATCGAACATGGCCTCGAGGTCGAAACCGGCGTAGCAGTCGTCGCCGAGCGAATTCGACAGCAGTCCGACCCGGAAACCGGCTGCCCGGACCTCGGCTGCCAGCCGGATCATGTCGGTGTCGGCCCGCAGATTGGACTGCATGCGGCGGACAAGTCCGGTGGCGTCCGCATCCACGCCGTGCGATCGCAGGCACGCCGCGAAGCCGCGTTCGAACTCCGCTTCGGCGATTCGCCCCTCCTCGTGCTCGACCAGCAGCGCCCGCGCGGCGGGGTCCTCGGCGAGCAGGCGCAGCGGCAGCCGGGGATCGCAGCCGAGCGAGGCGCCGAGCTGTTCGAAGGCCTCGAAGACACTGGAGGTCAGGACACCGCCGAAATCGAACAGCACCGCGGTGGGCGTGCCGTTGCCGGCGGGCGAATCGGGTGTGGGAGTGGTCATGGATTTCCCTTCCGCAAGATCCTTCGTTCCGAGCATATGTGAACCTGAGTTCAACTTCAATACGGACTTGGGTCTGTGAGCGGGGGCTTCCCGGTATCGTTCGATAGCGGCGACCGCGCCGGCGACAGATGTCGGGCGGACGAATGCGAGACTGTCCGGGTGACCGAATCAGAGGATCGCTCGCGCGCGGACGAGACGCGGGCCCGGCTACTGGAGGCTGCCGTCATCGCCTTCGCCGAGCGTGGGTTCCACGGTTCGACGACCCGTGACATCACCTCGATCGCGGGGCTGAGCACTGCGGCCATCTATGTGCATCATCGCTCCAAGGAGGAACTGCTCTATCAGATCTCGCACACCGGGCACCTGAATACCTTGGAGCGCATTCGAGAAGCCATGGGCTTCTCGGAAGATCCGGTCGAGCAATTGGTGGCGGTCGTACGGGAATTCGTTATCCATCACGCCCGCGCGCACACCGTCGCCCGTGTCATCAACTACGAGCTCAATGCGCTCAGTCCCGAGCATCAGCGCGAGATCAAGGAGATCCGGCACATCATCGACGCCGAGATCCGGCAGCTGATCGAGCGCGGTGTCTCGGCGGGCGTCTTCGACAATCCGAATCCGCACCTGGCGGCGGTGGCGTTGCTGTCGCTGGGCATCGACCTGGCCCGCTGGTATCGCGAGGACGGTCCGGCCTCGCCGGAGGAGATCGGTGACTACTACGTGGATCTCGCGTTGCGGATCGTCGGCGCGCGCAAATAGGTTCCGCCGCTGAGGTCTTCGATCCCGGGAACTCCGCGCGAGCTCTTGAAGCTGACATCGGATTCGGGAAACATACGTGATGTGAGCACGGTTTCCCCGCACAACGCCAGAATGACCTTCCGCACCCTCGAACCGGTGCACGGCATGATCTACTTCTCCCCACACGGCCCCGAGATGTATCGGGAGCTGGGCATGACCGATCCGCGAATGATGTATTTCGCCTCCCGGTCAGCCGCTCTGGGTGTGGTCCCCGCCGAGGTCACCATCGCGACCTTCTTCAACTTCAACCCGGCCGCGGTGCACGCGGTGATGCCTGCCGCCTGGGACATCGCTCCTCCTTCCGACATCCTGCGGGCTCGTCTGGAAGCTGTCGATCGGTCGCTGCGCCAGGCCTGGGGCGCCGACGTTGCCGGACCCGAGGTGCAGGAGGCCGCGGAGCTGGCTCGGCGTGCCGCCGTGCGTGCCTGCGAGCGACCGCAGGGTCGGCCGTTGTTCGCGGCCCACGCGGCGCTACCGTGGCCCGAGGAACCGCATCTGGTGTTGTGGCATGCGCAGTCGCTGCTCCGGGAGTTTCGCGGTGACGGGCATGTCGCACTACTGCTGACCGAGGGGTTGAGCGGGATCGAAGCCCTCATCACCCACAGCGCCACAGGCGAGATCGCGCCGGAAGTCCTGCGTATCAGCCGATCCTGGAGCGAAGAGGGCTGGGCGGCGGGGGTGGCCGCGCTCCGCGAGCGGGGATGGCTGGTCGAGGACGACATCGCGCTGAGCGTGCACGGCACCGCACGACGCGAGGTCATCGAGCGCCGCACCGACGAACTGGCGGTATTTCCGTACGAAGCGATCGGTGAGAGCGGGTGCGAAAGACTGCGGACTCTGGGCTCTCCGTTGGCGATTCGCGTGATGGAGGCCGACTTGGGATTCCCGCCGATGCTGTCCGAACGCTACCGGCAGGCGATTCAGGCCGACGCGCGATAGTTTCGAGAGAACGAGGACGCCGCGGCGGACGCCTGCCGGCGGGTGTTCGCCTTCTTCGGCGAGCACCCGCGCTGCCCCCCGCCGAAACCGGGCGGGAACGTTATTCGGAATTCGGCGAGTCGAGGGAATGCCCGTGCTACACCCGTGGTTGGTTTCCATGTCACCTACTTGTTTCGGCGGAATCGACAAAGGAGATCGGGACAATGGACGTAGTGGTGCTGATCGGGCGGATTCTGTTCGCTCTGCTGTTTCTCGGATCGGCGTTCGGTCATTTCGCTCAGCGCGAGCAGATGGCGCAGTACGCGCAGTCCAAGGGCGTCCCGGTGGCGGGCCTGGCGGTGCTCGGTGCCGGGGTACTGCTGCTGCTCGGCGGGCTGAGCGTGCTGCTGGGGGTGTGGGCCGACCTGGGCTCCCTGCTGCTGGTCATCTTCCTCGTGCCGACCGCGTTCCTGATGCACCCGTTCTGGAAGGAGCAGGACGCACAGGCCAAGCAGATGGAGATGGTGTCGTTCAACAAGGACATCGGCCTGGCCGGTGCGGCGTTCATGCTGTTCGCTTTCTTCGCCCACGTGAGCAATCTCGGACTGACGATTACCGGACCGCTGTTCAATTTCTGAATTCGCGGTAGGTTCCCGGATTCCGCATTGTCGCGCGGCCGGGCAGGTATCCCTCGCCGACCGATCGAAGGTGCCCGCGAGGACGGACTCGACGACACGGCCGGCCGGAGCGCGGTCTCCGGCGGCCCGCCCGGTCGCGTCGGCGTCGCCTGGACGGATCGGGCGGGATCATCCGCCCGTAGTGGTCTCGGTTACGGCGGCGCGTGCGGAGGATGCGTAAAATCGGTGGTTCTTGTGTGTAGGTGCTGCCCACACTCGAACCACCCACCCGCTTCTGCTGAGGAGACTTGTTGTGATCACCGCGACCGACCTGGAGGTCCGGGCCGGAATCCGCACCCTGCTGACCGCGTCGGGTTCGGCCCTGCGCGTGCAGGCCGGAGACCGGATCGGGCTGGTCGGGCGCAACGGCGCCGGCAAGACCACGACGCTGCGCATCCTGGCGGGCGAGGGCGAGCCCTACGCGGGCACCGTCACCCGGTCCGGCGAGATCGGCTATCTGCCGCAGGATCCGCGCGAGGGCAATCTCGACGTGCTCGCGCGCGACCGGGTGCTGTCCGCGCGCGGCCTGGACACGCTGATTCGCGATATGGAGAAGCAGCAGGCGCTGATGGCCGAAGTCGTCGACGAGGCCGAGCGGGAGAAGGCGGTGCGCAAGTACGGCAATCTCGAGGACCGCTTCTCGGCGCTGGGCGGCTATGTGGCCGAGAGCGAAGCCGCCCGCATCTGCAACAGCCTCGGCCTGCCCGACCGGGTGCTCGGCACCCAGTTGCGCACGCTGTCCGGAGGTCAGCGCCGCCGCGTCGAGCTGGCGCGCATCCTGTTCTCGGCCTCGGACGGCTCCGGCGGCCGCAGTGACCGCACACTGCTACTGGACGAGCCCACCAACCACCTCGACGCCGACTCCATCACCTGGCTGCGCGGGTTCCTGCAGAACCACGACGGCGGGCTCATCGTGATCTCCCACGACGTCGATCTGCTCGCCGACGTCGTCAACAAGGTCTGGTTCCTCGACGCGGTGCGCGGCGAGGCCGACGTCTACAACATGGGCTGGAAGAAGTATCTCGACGCCCGCGCCACCGACGAGCAGCGCCGGGTGCGCGAGCGCGCCAACGCCGAGAAGAAGGCCGGCGCCCTGCGCCAGCAGGCGGCCAAGCTCGGCGCGAAGGCGACCAAAGCCGCCGCGGCACATCAGATGGTGCGCCGGGCGGACCGGCTGCTGGCCGAGCTGGACGACGTGCGCGTGGCCGACAAGGTCGCCCGGATCAAGTTCCCCGAGCCCGCCGCCTGCAGCCGCACCCCGCTGATGGTCAAGGACCTCACCAAGCTGTACGGCTCGCTGGAGATCTTCACCGGCGTCAGCTTCGCCGTCGACCGCGGCAGCCGCGTCGTCGTGCTCGGCCTCAATGGCGCCGGTAAGACGACGATGCTGAAACTGCTTGCGGGAGTGGAGACTCCGACCGCGGGCGGGGTGGAGCCGGGCCGCGGCCTGAAGGTCGGCTACTTCGCCCAGGAGCACGACACCCTGGACGACAACGCGTCGGTGTGGGACAACATCCGGCATGCCTCCCCGGACGCGGGGGAGCAGGAACTGCGCAGCCTGCTGGGCGCCTTCATGTTCTCCGGCCCCCAGCTCGAACAGCCCGCCGGCACCCTATCCGGCGGTGAGAAGACCCGCCTGGCGCTGGCCGGGCTGGTCTCCTCGGCGGCGAACGTGCTGCTGCTCGACGAGCCGACCAACAACCTGGATCCCGTCTCGCGCGAGCAGGTCCTGGACGCGCTGCGCAGCTATGCGGGCGCGGTGGTGCTGGTGACCCACGATCCGGGCGCGGCCGAGGCGCTGAACCCGGAACGGGTGATCATGCTCCCCGACGGCACCGAGGACCACTGGTCCGAGGACTACCTGGAGCTCATCCAGCTCGCCTAGGTGCTCCGGGCCGGTCGGCGTACCTCCGCATTCGCTCCGGCCATGCGCGGTCTGCGGACGGCTTCGCCGACAGCGCCCATCAGGCCTGGGTCAGGTGCTCGCGAGCCTGCTCGTAGCCGCCCTCGCGCGCCTTGCCCGGCCCGTACACGGTGTGCACCACACCGGTCTTGAAGGTGGCCGAGCGCAGCAGCTCGAGCGGCAGCGGGGTGTCCGCCTCGTCGAACAGGCGCGTGCCCTTGCGCATCGCGATGGGGTGCACGAGCAGGTGCAGCTCGTCGATCAGGCCCGCGTTCAGCAGCTGGCGGACCACCGACACCGAGCCGGACAGGCCGATGTCCCCGCCCTCGGTCTGCTTCAACGCGGTCACCGCCTCGATCAGGTCGCCCTCGAGCTGCTCGGAGTTGCGCCAGGTGAATTCGAGCTTGCCGCGCGACACCACGATCTTGCGGATATCGCCGAAATGCTTGGCCATCTCGGCGTCCGGGCCGCCTGCGGCCTCGCGCTCGGGCCAGGCGCCCGCGAAACCCTGGTAGGTGGTGTTGCCGAAGAGCATGGTGTCGGCGGTGCCCATCTGGCCCTGCACGGCCTCGCCCATCTCGTCGTTGAAGTAGGGGAAGTGCCAGTCCTGCGGATCCTCGACGACACCGTCGAGGGAGATGAACAGGCCGGCGGTGATCTTGCGCATCGAATGCTCCTGGGATCGGTCGTGGTGGCTCTGTGCCTGCTATGAGGACGGCGGGAGGCGCCGAAATTTATCGCTGATGTTGATTCCGGACAAATATCGTGAGGTTGGTCACAGGATCCCGTTGATCACTGCATCCTGAATGTCTAGTGCCGTGTCCTGAAAGGTTGATGCTGAAACCCGCAGTCGGGGTGGCGGGTTGATCATCGGCCGGTGACCGGCGATGCTGCCGGTGGAGGTGGTGCCGGTGGCTCGTAAACCGGATGTGTTCGT
>NZ_JAHKNI010000002.1:744944-832997 GCF_018860155.1 Nocardia albiluteola | reverse complement strand
CGCCAGCCGGAAAATAGCTGACAAAAATGTCCGACACCCACACGGGGGTGTAAGCGCCGGAACCAAAATAAATATTTGGCACTGACATTCATCGACACACTATTGAGTTCTCAAAGAACACACGCACCAGAATCTCACCGGCGTGAACCGGGTCTCGATCGGCTGGGCAACTTTTACAGCTTAGCTCAGTCAAGCGTGCGGAACCAAATCCGTGATCTTGTGCTGATCCAGTGTGATCGTCAGGCGCTCATCGTACATCCTCGTGTCCCGGGCCTCTCGGCTCCGGGTCGGTGTCCGTGTCGCTCTGACTCGAATAAAGTTACGTGTCCGCCATGATCATGTCAAATCGCCTGGTCAGGACTGGTTTCCCACGCGCTGGACGTCGGCGCCGAGCGCGGCGAGGTTCTCCACGAAGTTCGGATAGCCGCGATCGATGTGGAAGACGTCGTGCACCTCGGTTACCCCGTCGGCCACCAGACCCGCGAGCACCAGACCCGCGCCGGCCCGGATATCCGACGACCACACCGGCGCGCTCGACAGCCGCGGAATGCCGCGCACCACCGCGTGGTGACCATCGGTCCGCGCGTCGGCGCCCAGCCGGATCATCTCCTCGACGAACCGGAACCGCGCCTCGAAGACATTCTCGGTGATCATCGAGGTGCCGTCCGCAATCGCCGCCAGGCCGATGGCCATCGGCTGCAGGTCGGTCGGGAATCCCGGAAAGGGCAGCGTCGCGAAGTTCACCGCGCGCGGGCGCTCCGGCTGCACGACACGAAAACCGTTGGGCTCGAATGAGATTCGCGCCCCGGCCGAGCGCAGCTTGTCCAGTACCAGGGACAGATGCTTGGGATTGATCCCGCTCACCCGCACATCGCCCAGCGTCATCGCCGCCGCGATGCCCCACGTCGCGGCGACGATCCGGTCGCCGATCACCTGATGGGTGGCCGGGGAGAGCTTGCGCACGCCCTCGATGGTCAGCACCGAGGTGCCGGCGCCGTGGATCCGCGCGCCCATGCGGGTCAGCATCGTGCACAGATCGACGATGTCGGGCTCGCGCGCGGCATTGTCGATCACCGTCTCGCCCTCGGCGAGCACGGCCGCCATCAGGATGTTCTCGGTGGCGCCGACCGACGGGAAGTCCAGCCGGATCCGGGCGCCCTGCAGCTCGTCGGCTCGGGCCACCACGCAGCCATGTTCGATTTCGCTGGTCGCACCGAGCAGCCGCAGGCCCGCCTGGTGCATATCGAGCGGGCGCGAACCGATCGCATCTCCGCCCGGCAACGCCACCACCGCCCGGCGGCACCGGGCCATCAGCGGGCCGAGCACGCAGACCGAGGCCCGGAACTGCGTCACCGCCGGGAAATCCGCGTGGTACTTGGGCTCCGCCGGGGTGGTGATCCTGACCACCGACCCGTTGACCGCGACATCGCAGCCCAGGCCGCGCAGCACCTCCGCCATCAACGGCACGTCGAGAATGTCCGGGCAGTTCGTGATCGTCGTCGTGCCCTCGGCCAGCAGGGCGGCGGCCATCAGCTTCAGGACGCTGTTCTTCGCACCTCCCACCGCGACCTCGCCGACGAGCCGGCTGCCCCCGGTAACCAGAAACCGTTCACTCACAGCGACTCCTCGCTCGCGCTCGTCGCCGCGGCGCCCGCAGTGTCATTAGTTCGGTCGCAAGCTCCCTCACGGCTCGCGCTCGTCGCGGCGCCCGCAGTGTCATTGGTTCGGTCGCAAGCTCCCTCACGGCTGGCGCTCGTCGGCGTCGTGCATGTAGCACGCTGTGCTGAGGGTTCGTTCACAGCGGTCAGCCTAACGGTCGGGGCCATCGATCGTGGCCTCTCCGCCGGTGTGCTCCTGTCCGGTGGCACCGGGACGCCACAGCACATCGCCGTGTGGATTCGCCACCCGCCCGAGTATGAAGAGCAGGTCCGAGAGGCGATTCAGGTACTTCGCCGGCAGCACGCTCGTGTCCTCCGGGTGCGCGTCCACGGCCGCCCAGGCCGCGCGCTCGGCCCGCCGGACCACCGTCCGCGCGGTGTGCAGCAGCGCGGCCAGGGGCGTGCCACCAGGCAGAATGAACGAATTCAACGGTGCCAGTTCGGCATTGAATTCATCACACCAGGCCTCGAGCCGGTCGATGTATGGCTGGGTGATGCGCAGGGGCGGATACTTCGGTTCGGCCACAGCGGGAGTGGACAGGTCCGCACCGGCGTCGAACAGATCGTTCTGGACCCGGCGCAGCACGTCGGCCAGCGCCGGTTCGGGCTGCCCTAACGCAATTGCGACACCGATCGCGGCGTTGGCCTCGTCACAGTCGGCGTATGCGACCAGCCGCGGATCGGTCTTGGCCACGCGCGAGAAATCGCTCAGACCGGTGGTGCCGTCGTCGCCGGTTCGCGTATAGATCCGCGTCAGATGCACACTCACAGGCTCACCCTCATATCAGAAGTACATCCTCGTCCCGGTCAGGCCGGCCGGCGGCGGATCCGCTCGGAAGGCCTCGACTCGACCCAGGACAGGAACGCGGCCAGCGCACCCCGATCCAGGGCGAGCTCGTAACTGCCGTCGCCGTCCGACACCGCGATCACGATGATGTCATCGGTCATGATGTCGTACTCGTCACCCACCGGCCCGCGCCGATCGACGACCTCGATGCCGAGGCGCCGAATCGTCGAATCCGCACCGAATTTCAGGCTGGTCAGCTTGTAGAAGACCAGCTGGTTCTCGCGATAGCGGATCAGCCCGTGGCGCCAGCCCTGGCCGCCCTTGGCCGGAAGCACGCGCAGGATCGCGGCCGTGCCGCCGCGGCGCAACATCACCAGCCGGTACAACGAGGCGAGCCCGACAGCGACAAGCAGCAACACCAGAATGATCAGCAACACCATCCCGGTCCGCAATCCAGGTCCGTCCCTTCGCTGAAGCCCCTGTTCGTCGCGAGTGCCGTGCCATCCCGTACAACGTCACCGTGTGGGCGAGTCTACAAACCGCCCCGCGCGGGGAATCGCCCGGTACACCCCTGCCCCGCGCGCGGCCGCCGATGTCTGGGCCCGCCTGCGTTCTTCAGGCGAAAATTACACGTGCACAAGGAGATTCAAGACCCCCAGAAACACGCATGCCGCGCCGGCGGGGCGCCCGGCATATCGGACACCCCGTCGGCGCGGCGGACGAACTCAGCCCATCGTGAACGGCGCTCCATAGATGGTGCTGAAGCTCTCGGTGTTGTCGGTCGAGACGTCCACGCCCGCGAACAGGCGCGCCTGCGCGTACCCGCCGCAGCCGTTGACCGCGAACGTCTCGTCGGTCCAGCTGACGCTCGCGTGCGGCCCGTGCACGGTGGTGTGCTTCTTGTGGCTCTCCTGGCCGTAGTCGTCGGGCTGCTCGATGTCCAGAATGAAGTTCGCGCCCGCCTGGCCGGGGCCGAGCGTCAGGGTTTCGGTGTCGCCGATCGCGCCCGTCAGGAGGGCGGTGCTGGAGGCGGGCGCGGTTCCGGACTCGCCCTCGCCGGTGCCGAGCGAGCCGATGTTGACCTGGCAGCCCACGATGTAGCCGGGGTTGATCTCAATGGACGCGCTGGACGCCTTGGGCCCGGACACGTCCACCACCACCCGGCCGGTCGTCCACGCGTTGCGATGCAACGGCGTGGCGCCCATCGACCCGCTGACCTTGGCCGACTCCCCGACGATGGACAGGTGAACGACCGTGCCGTCACCAAGCGTGCGGGTGATCGACGCGTCCGGCAGTGGAATGAAGGTGTCGGCGTTGGCCGCGCCCGACGAGCCGAACCCCAGGCCTACCCCGACCGTCACGATGATCGCGGCTACGCGGGAACTGCGAGTGGATATTCCGGTCATGCGTGTGGTCTCCGTTCGCTCTGCGGTCGTCACCCGAGGGTGAACGGCTGGCCGTACAGGGTCGTCTTGGAATAGTCGGCGCCGATGACCTCGACCACCGAGAACTGCCGGGCCTGCGCGTAGCCCGCGCACCCCTGCACGTTCATGTCGAAGTCCTGATAGTTGAGGTGGTAGGTGCCGGACTTGGTCATATCGATGTTGTCGATCTGCACCCACGTCACCGAGCCCGGGCTCAGCGGGAAGGACACCGCTCCCAGCACCGAGGGCGGATTGGTGATGGTGAAACCCGCACCCGCGGAGAGATTGCCGAGCGACACCTGGCACCCGACGATATAACCGACGGTCAGACCGGATGATCCGTGCGTGGAGGAATCATTGGTGCCGGGATTGTTCTGCGCACCGTTGTTGGGCCCGACCGCACCGTTCGGCGTGACGAGATCGACGGTGACGTTTCCCGACACCCACGCCGTGCGACCGGCGCCGTTCGCCGCCAGCGACGGCGAAACCTTGGCCGATTCCCCGGTGCTGACGATCCGCACGCCGGGTCCGTTGATATGCCCGTTCGGCAGCGGGATGAAACTGTCGGCGCGGGCCGCACCCGGCGACCACAGCCCCAGGGCGGCGACAACCGCCATCGCGCCGACGCCCAACCGGGCCAGGCCCGGCCATTTCCTCGTGTCCATCGTGCTCATCGACCCCTCGCTCATCATTGCGATTGCGCGGCCCGTCGCCACTGCCCGGAGAAGACGGCCCCCGCGCCAATCCACAACTCGGTACGGAAAGCTCTGATAAATCCGATTTCGCGGTAATTCCGTGCCGGTGCTACGCCGGCCTGGCAAAGACTCGAATCACCCCATACTGAACGGCTCCCCCCACAGCGTGACCATGCTCTCGGTGTTGTCCGTGGCGACATCGGCGGCGATGAACGACCGCGCGGTGGCCGCGCCGGCGCATCCGTCGATCGCGAACGTCTCATCTCCCCAGGTGACGCTCGAATGTGGACTGCCGAGCACCTGCGTGTACTGCTTGTGCGATTCGCGGTGGTAGTCGTCGGGCTGTTCCAGGTCCAGGATGTAGAGGGCCTGCGCCTGTCCCGGGCCGATAGTCAGCGCTTCGGCGAGCGTGGACTGCAGGGTTCCGGCGCTGCGAGCCGTCGTGTGCGGCGTATATGCCTCCACCACACCGGAGTTCAGCCCGCCGATCGACACCTGGCATCCGACGATGTAGCCCGGATACAGCTTGATCGACAGGCCCGGCTGATGCGCCTTGGGCCCGGACACATCGACCACCCCGCGACCGGACACCCACACATTGCGATGCAGCGGAGTGTCACCCAGCGAGGGGTTGATCGTCGCGGATTCCCCGTCGATATGCAGCGATACCGCGGTGCCGTCCGCGAGCGTCCGATTGATCGCGCCACCCGGCAGGGGAATGTGGGTATCGGCCCGGCTCCTGCCCGGATCGCCCATCACGATGGCGATCACTCCCACCAGCAGCGCGGCCACGGCCGCGGCGCGCAGGAATGTCCCACGTCGGCCCGGCATGCGATCGGTTCGCGGCCGCTTCATCCGGATCATCCGATGCTGAACGGCTGGCCGTACAACGTGGTCTTGCCGTAATCCGGGCCGATGATCTCGACCACCGAAAACTGGCGCGCCTGCGCGAATCCGCCGCAGTTCTCGATATTCATGGAAACGTCCTGGTAGCTGATGTGATATGTGCCCGATTTGGTCATATCGATGTTGTTGATCTGCACCCACTTGACCTGGCCGGGTGCAATGGGAATCGTGGCGTTGCCGCCGATGGTGGGGATGGCGTTGTCGAACGCCAGCGTCGCGCCGACCGGCGTATTGAGCAGCTGCACCTGACATCCCACGATGTAGCCGACGGTGAGCCCGGACGAACCGTGCGTCGAGGAGTCGTTGGTGCCGGGATTGTTCTGCGCGCCGTTATTGGGTCCGACGGCGCCCGGCGGGGTGTCGATCTCGGCGGTGACATCGCCAGAGACCCAGGCGACGCGGCCGGCGCCGTTGGCCGCCAGCGACGGCGACACCACCGCGTGCTCCCCCGTGCTGGAGATCCGAATGCCGTGGCTGTCAATATGTCCCGGGGGTAATGCGACGAACGCGTCGGCCGAGGCCGCGCCGGGCGACAACAATCCGATCGCCATGGCGGCGGCCGTAATCGAGGTGACGGCGCAGACATTCCGCGGCCGGGGGATCGCCCGCCTGTACTTCCTCATCCACCCCTCGCTCAGTGTGGCGAGGTCCCACCCGTCATGCCGAGTGCGACCGCGCTGCGCCAACTCGTCGTGCTGGAGGTAAAGCCGATCAATCGGGCAGAACTGCCCGATCGTGGTCGAGCCGTGATCAGGTAGTGCGAAGTTCAGGTGGAGCAGCACGCGTGAAAATCCGCGTGCTCGGATATAACTGGTGACGGGTCAGCGAACGGCACTGCGCCGGAAGAACTTCAATGTTGCAGTGGTGCACGCGCTTTACGACCTCGCGCAGAATCATAACCATACGTTTGCATTTGCGTACACCGGATGCATCGAATTGTGTCGCTGCGTCGGCCGCCGAGACCACCGCGCCCGCGAGAATGGTTCTCCCCCAGCGCAATCCGATAGAACGACCCGAGACACAAAAAACGAGTGGCGATTCCGGATTTGCCCGGAATCGCCACTCGTTGGTGAATGCGATTTCGCTATATGGAGCTCGAGCCGGCGGCCTCGACCGCCCGCACGCGGCCCGTGGCCATGTTGCGCTCCTGCTCGGTGGCGTTCGGGTCGGCCAGCACCGCGCGGGCCGCATCGACATCCACATCGCCCGCGAAATCCGCTGTCTCCGCGAGAATCCGCACGGTGGCGCCGGTAACCGAGAAGAATCCGCCGTTCACCGCCGCGACGATCCGCTCGCCCTCGGTCCCGACGATCGTCACGACGCCGCCCTCGACGAGCTGGCCCAGCACCGGCTCGTGGCCGTGCAGAATACCGATCTGGCCCTCGGTGGTCTGGGCGCTGACGAAGCTCGCCGTCCCGGACCACAGCCGGCGCTCGATCGAGACCAGATCCACTGACATGTCAGCCATGGTGGCCTACTTCCCGGCGATCTTCTTCGCGGCCGCCTCGACGTCGTCCAGGCCACCGCAGGAGTTGAACGCCTGCTCGGGGAAGTGGTCGAACTCGCCCTTGCAGACGCGGTCGAAGTCGTCGATGGTCTGCTCCAGCGGCACGACCGAACCCGGCTGGCCGGTGAACTTCTCGGCGACGATGAAGTTCTGGCCCAGGAACTTCTCCAGGCGACGGGCGCGACCGACGAGGACCTTGTCCTCCTCGGAGAGCTCGTCCATACCCAGAATCGCGATGATGTCCTGAAGTTCCTTGTACTTCTGCAGGATTCGCTTGACCTCGTTGGCCACATCGAAGTGCCGCTGACCCAGGATCGAGGCCTCCAGAATGCGGGAGGTCGAGGTCAGCGGGTCGACGGCGGGGTAGATACCCTTCTGCGAAATCGGGCGGGAGAGCTCGGTGGTCGCATCCAGGTGGGCGAAGGTGGTCGCCGGCGCCGGGTCGGTGTAGTCGTCCGCGGGCACGTAGATCGCCTGCATCGAGGTGATCGAGCGGCCACGGGTCGAGGTGATGCGCTCCTGCAGCTGGCCCATCTCGTCGGCCAGGGTCGGCTGGTAACCGACGGCCGAAGGCATGCGGCCCAGCAGGGTCGAGACCTCGGAACCGGCCTGGGTGAACCGGAAGATGTTGTCGATGAACAGCAGCACGTCCTGGTTCTGCACATCGCGGAAGTACTCCGCCATGGTCAGTGCCGAGAGGGCCACGCGCATACGCGTGCCCGGCGGCTCGTCCATCTGGCCGAAGACGAGGGCGGTGTCCTGAAGGACGCCCATCTCCTCCATTTCCAGGTGCAGGTCGGTGCCCTCACGGGTGCGCTCACCGACGCCCGCGAACACCGAGGTGCCGGAGAACTCGCGGGCGATACGGGTGATCATCTCCTGGATCAGAACGGTCTTGCCGACACCGGCGCCACCGAACAGACCGATCTTGCCGCCCTTGACGTACGGGGTCAGCAGGTCGATGACCTTCACACCGGTCTCGAGGATCTCGGTCTTGCCCTCGAGCTGGTCGAACGACGGCGGCTGGCGGTGGATGCCCCACTGCTCGCCGTCGCGGCCGGTGCCCGGCGCGTCGAGGCAGTCGCCGAGGGCGTTGAAGACGTGGCCCTTGACGACGTCACCGACGGGCACCGAGATCGGCTTGCCGGTGTCCTCGACGGGCACGCCGCGGACCAGGCCGTCGGTCGGCTGCATCGAGATGGTGCGAACGATGTTGTCGCCCAGGTGCTGCGCGACCTCGAGGGTCAGGGTCTTGGCCACCGAGGGCAGCGTGACCTGCGCGTGCAGGGCGTTGAACAGCTCCGGGATGGAACCCCGCGGGAACTCGACGTCGACGACGGGGCCGATGATCCGGGCGACGCGGCCTGTGCCAGCGCCCGCCCGGCTCGTGTTCTCTTGTGTGAGAGATGCGGTCATTGTTCTCTTTCTGGATGGACGGGCTAGTCGCGATCCGATGCCGACGCCAGCGCGTTTGCGCCGCCGACGATTTCGCTGATTTCCTGCGTGATCTGGGCCTGCCGTGCCGAGTTCGCCTGCCGGGTCAGCGTGCTGACCAGATCGGTGGCGTTGTCGGTGGCCGCCTTCATTGCGGTGCGGCGCGCGGCCGACTCCGAGGCCGCGGCCTCGAGCAATGACGAGTAGATGCGGGTGTTGATGTACTTCGGCAACAGCGCGCCGAGCAGCTTGTCCGCATCGGGCTCGAACTCGTACAGCGAACTGATCTGCGCGGTCGGCGAATCGGACAGCATGTCCTCGCCGAGCTCGTAGGTCTCCTCGATGTAGTCCACGTGGATCGGTGCCAGCCGGCGAACCTCCGGCACCTGCGACAGCATCGACACGAACCGGGTGTAGACGATGTGCAGCTCGTCCACGCCGGCGACGGTGCCCTCGCCGCTCGGCGCCGGAACCTGCTCCTGGGAGCCGGCCATGAAGGCCTCCACCAGGTGGTTGCAGGCCTCCGACGCGTCGGTGTAGTGCGGCTGCTGGGAGAACCCCGTCCACGAACCCAACGGACGGCGGCTGCGGAAGGTGTAGTAGGTCACACCCTTCGCGCCCATCACGTAGATCACCGGCTCCTTGCCCTCGGAGCGCAGCGTCTGCATGAGCTCCTCCGCGCGCCTGAGCACGTTGGAGTTGTAGCCGCCGCACATACCGCGGTCGCTGGTGATCACCAGGATCGCGGCGCGGGTCGGCTGGGCCCGCTCGACCAGCAGCGGATGCGAGAGATTCTGCGAGGCGCCGGCGAGTTCGCCGAGCACCTTGGTGATCTCCTCCGCATACGGCTTCGCGGCGGCGACCCGGGCCTGCGCCTTGCTGATTCGCGAGGTCGCGATCAGCTCCTGCGCCTTGGTGATCTTCTTGATCGAACTCACACTACGAATGCGGGAGCGCAGTTCGCGAATACTTGCCATGCCTACCGCCTCCCTTCATTCGTCTTGTCCGACAATCCCATTGGCTCGCCCGCGTTACTTCTCGACGTGCTTGCGGTGGACGGCGACGGACTCGACCTCTTCGTGGTCCAGCTTGCCCGCGGCGGCCTCGTTGACCAC
Source organism: Nocardia albiluteola (assembly GCF_018860155.1). Taxonomy (GTDB): domain Bacteria; phylum Actinomycetota; class Actinomycetes; order Mycobacteriales; family Mycobacteriaceae; genus Nocardia; species Nocardia albiluteola. The sequence continues at coordinate 823,471 of NZ_JAHKNI010000002.1, read as the reverse complement.
GCGGCTGCCGTCAGCGGCGATGAAGCCCTGCTTGAAGCGATCGGTCTCGGCCTTGAACTTGTCCGCCGTCTCGCCCTCGAGCTTCTTGCCGCCCTCGATGGCCTTGAATGCCTCGGCCGCGGTGCGGTGCAGGCTCTCGAGCAGCTCGGAGTTGAAGCGGCGCACGTCGCCGACCGGGACGGTGTCGTAGTAGCCCGCGTCGACCAGGAAGATCGACACGATCTGGTCCTCGACCGCGACCGGCGAGTACTGGTTCTGCTTGAGCAGCTCGACCCAGCGGGCGCCGCGCTCGAGCTGGGCCAGCGAGGCGGCATCCAGGTCGGAGGCGAAGGCGGAGAACGCCTCCAGCTCGCGGTACTGGGCCAGCTCGAGGCGCAGCGAACCGGCGACCTGCTTCATGCCCTTGGTCTGGGCGGCGCCACCGACACGGGAGACGGAGGTACCGACGTTGATCGCCGGGCGCACACCCTTGTTGAACAGGTCGGACTCGAGGAAGACCTGGCCGTCGGTGATGGAGATGACGTTGGTCGGGATGAACGCCGAGACGTCACCGGCCTTGGTCTCGATGATCGGCAGCGCGGTCATCGAGCCGGCGCCCATCTCGTCCGAGAGCTTCGCGCAGCGCTCCAGCAGGCGCGAGTGCAGGTAGAACACGTCGCCGGGGTACGCCTCGCGGCCCGGCGGGCGGCGCAGCAGCAGCGAGATCGAGCGGTAGGCCTCGGCCTGCTTGGACAGGTCGTCGAACACGATCAGCACGTGCTTGCCCTGGTACATCCAGTGCTGGCCGATGGCCGAACCGGTGTAGGGCGCAAGCCATTTGAAGCCGGCGGAGTCCGACGCGGGCGCCGCGACGATGGTGGTGTACTCCATCGCGCCCTGCGCCTCCAGCGCGGCCTTCACGCCCGCGATGGTGGAGCCCTTCTGACCGATGGCGACGTAGATGCAGCGCATCTGCTTGGTCGGATCGCCCGACTCCCAGTTCGCCTTCTGGTTCAGGATGGCATCGATGCAGACCGCGGTCTTACCGGTCTTGCGGTCGCCGATGATCAGCTGACGCTGGCCGCGGCCGATGGCGGTCAGGGCGTCGATGGCGGTGATGCCGGTGGCCATCGGCTCGCCGACGGGCTGGCGCTGGAGCACCGTGGCCGCCTGCAGCTCGAGCACGCGGCGGTCGTCGGCCTCGATCTCGCCCAGGCCGTCGATCGGCTGGCCGAGCGGGTTGACCACGCGGCCCAGGAACTTGTCGCCGACGGGCACCGAGAGCACGTCGCCGGTGCGGCGGACCGTCTGGCCCTCCTCGATGGTGTCGAACTCACCCAGGATGACCGCACCGATCTCGGTGTCCTCCAGGTTCAGTGCGACGCCCAACACGCCGCCCGGAAATTCGAGCAGCTCGTTGGCCATCGCCGAGGGCAGGCCGCTGACGTGCGCGATGCCGTCGCTGGTGTCGGTGACCGTGCCGACCTCCTCGATGGAGGTCTCGGGGGTGTAGGCCTGGGTGTAGCTCTCGATCGCGCTACGGATCTCATCGGGGGAGATCGTCAGCTCCGCCATGTTCTTCCTGCTCTCGCTGGTCTGGTCTGGAATGTCGTTGTGGGGTGCCGGTGTCGGCTAGAGGAGCGTCTGCCGCAGGCGCGCAAGCCGCCCGACGGCGCTGCCGTCGATCACGTCGTCGCCGACGCGCACGACGACACCGGCCAGCAGCTCCGGGTCGACCTGGACATGCACGGTGATCGGCCGGTCGTAGATGCGCTGCAGCGAGGCCGCCAACTGCTCGCGCTGCTGCTGCGTCAGCTCGGTCGCCGCCCGCACGTGCGCCACGATCTGCTTGCGCAGCGCCGCGGCCAGATCGGACAGCTCGTCGAAGGCCGTGCCCACGTCGCCGCGCGAGCGGCTCACGGCCTGCTCGGCGAGCTGGAGGGTGACGTCCTCGACCTTTCCGGTGAGCAGGCGTGCGACCAGCTCCCGCTTGGCCTGCGCCGACTTGCCGCGGTCGGCCAGCGCCTGCTCGAGGTCCGGATGGTCCTCGACGATCCGGCCGAGCCGGAACAGTTCGTCCTCGACCGCGTCGATGCGCCCGCGGTCGGCCGCGGCACGCAGCAGCGCCTCCCGCCCGAGCAGGACGAGGGTGTCGACCAGATCCCGGCTACGGGACCAGTCCTGGGCGACGGCGGTGGTCAGCACGGCCTGCGTGGCCACGCTGATCTTTCCGCCGAAGAGCCGTTCGGCCAGCTCGGCGCGCGCCGAGCTGGCCACCGACTTGTCTGCGAGCGCCACACGCAACGAACGCTGGTCGTCGAGCACGTCGACGACGGCGAACAATTCGGAACCCGTCGTGGCGGCGACGGTGTCACTCCCGGTGAGAGCGGCCGAAAGAGCTTCCCGGGCACGGGAGTTCGCCTCGCGGCTCGCTGCGTACATGCTTCCCACTTGTGTCGTTACCTTCCGACCCCGATGCCTGCCTGCAGATCCAATTCTGCAAGGAACCGGTCGATGGACGCAGCCTGCTTGGCCTCATCGGCCACGGACTGCCCGATGATCTTCTCAGCAAGGTCTACCGCAGTGTGGCCGAGTTCGGAACGAAGCTCGGTCACGATCTGCTGACGTTGCGCCTCGAGCTGTGCGTGCCCGGACGCCACGATGCGGTCGGCCTCGGCCTGCGCCTCCGCGCGCAACTGCGCGAGGATCTGCTGGCCCTGGTTGCGCGCCTCTTCACGGATCCGCGCGGCCTCGAGCCGGGCGTCGGCCAGTTGCTGCTGGTACTGCGATAGCGTGGCCTGCGCCTGCTCCTGTGCGACCTCCGCCTTCTCGAGCCCGCCCTCGATCTTCTCGGAGCGTTCGTCGAGCACCTTGGTCAACCGCGGGACGACGTACTTGAAGAAGACGACGCCGACGACGATGAAAACCACCGCCGACCAGAAAATGTCGTACGGCTCGGGAATCAGCGGGTTCGGATCCGAACCAGCGTCCGCGAGCAAAATCATCCCGTTCATGGCAATCAGAAGATGAAGCCGGCGACGAGACCGATCAGGGCCAGCGCCTCGGTGAACGCGATACCCAGGAACATGTTGGTCCGGATGGTGCCCTGCAGCTCGGGCTGACGGGCGATGCCCTCGATCGCCTTACCGACGACGATGCCGACACCGATGCCGGGGCCGATAGCAGCCAGACCATAACCAATGGCGCCGTAGCCCCTCACCTTGTCGGTGGTCTGGGCGAGCTCGGTGGCCATGTAGGAGAGGCTCATGAGATTTCATTTCCCTTTCTGTTGCCCACCCGCCGGCAGCGGGTGGGGCAGTTCATGTGCGTGTGCAGTTGTGTCGCAGGTCAGTGCGAATCCGCATGCTGCGCCAGGCCGATGTACACGGCTGTCAGCAGCGCGAAAACGTACGCCTGCAGGAAGATGACCAGCAGTTCGAACAGTGTGAAGGCGAAACCGCCGGCCAGCGAGAACGGGGACAGGCCCTTCATCCAGACGGCGCCGTCGAACAGGAAGAACTGGGTGGCCGCGAAGAACAGCACCAGCATGACGTGTCCGGCGAGCATATTTGCCATGAGTCGGACGGTCAGCGTGAACGGGCGCAGGATGAAGGTCGAGATGAACTCGATCGGAATCAGCAGGATGTGCATCGCCCACGGCACATTGGGCACCACGATGGACGAGTGCAGGTATCGCCAGAAGCCGTACTTCTTGATGCCGACGTAGTTGAACGTGACGTACGCGACGAGCGCCAGCACCAGCGGCATACCGATACGTGCATTCGACGACACGTTCAGGAACGGGATGACGCTGGAGAAGTTCAGGAACAGCACCGTGAAGAAGATCGACGCGATGAGCGGGAAATACTTGCGGCCGGTTTCCTTGCCGAGTACCTCGAAGCAGATCTGTTCGCGCACGAATACCAGTCCGTATTCGGCGACGTTCTGCAGACCGCGCGGTACGAGTTTGGGGCTGCGGAATGCGAGCAACATCACGGCCACCAGCACGGCCGCCATGATGATGCGAATCAGCATCAGCCGGTTGAGCTCGAAAGGCGTCCCCGCGAACAGCACCGCTGAAGGGAAGAAGTCGGTTAGCGAAGGCGCATGGAACTCGCCCGCCAAAGTGGTGACGCTCAGCGTTCTCTCCCGTGTTCGGGCCGCGAGCCATAGTGAACTCACGGTTCGGACATTGACGATCAGGTGGGTCGACTGAGGTCGGCTCGAGGTTCGTCAGCAGCTGAGGCGGGAAGATCCCGCTCGAGGCGTCTGTACGTCGGCGACATCGTCGACGGTGCAGAGCCGAACCCAGAGGTCCGGCACGGCTGCAAGCATAACCCGGAGTGGCTGGATCGAGGCGATCGCCCCCACTGATCGGATGCTTACGGTAAAGAGTTTACCAAGCAATCTACGACGCTGTGTAGGGGGTCCCGCTCAAAGATTTGAATGATCTTGTTGTTGCCGGTCATCCGGGGTGGGCGTGATCGGAACACGCTGGCGCAGTAGACCGAACGTCTCGGCGCCCAGCACGATCAGCAGCGCCGCGACGACGGTGAGGAACAGCGTTCCGCGACTGTAGAAGTCGAACTGCTTCAACACGGCGATCACGATCATGACAACCAGGAGTTTGCCAACCCAGCTGGCAAGCATCACCATGCCCTGAATGCCGGATTCCAATTTCGCACTGAACAGCACCAGAGCGGCCGTGGTCAGGATGAAGAACCCGCCGATTGCCGAACCGATCAGCGCGCCCCACAGGCCGGCCAGGCCCGCGACGATCGAACCGACGACGGACGAAACCACCACCAGCACAATCAATCCGGCAATGCCGTAGCGCAGCGCTCCGCGAAGTGGCGCGTCCTGATGGTTGTCCGGTGTGCTCACGACTCCACCTCGCTGGCGCTCGGCTCCGTCGTGCGCACCGCGCGCCGGCTCATCGGTTCGCTGCGCTTCGCTCCGCTCACGACTCCACCTCGCTGGCGCTCGGCTCCGTCGTGCGCACCGCGCGCCGGCTCATCGGTTCGCTGCGCTTCGCTCCGCTCACGCCGCCCGAGTTTACTCGCCGCTTACTTCGGGCCCGTCCGCCGCCCGACGACCGCGCCGGCGCCGCAGGCCCACGGCCTCGCGCAGCGAGGGCACCGCGGTCAGCACCAGCGCCAGCACCAATCCGGCCGCGAACAGCAGCACCACCAGGCGACGATCGATCAGCGAGGAACCCACCGCCGCGAAGGCCAGCACCCCGACCCACAGATAGATGGTCAGCACGACCCGGCGCTGCGAATGTCCGATCTGCAGCAGCCGGTGGTGCAGATGCATTTTGTCCGGTGTGGAAAAGCTCACACCCGCACGCGCGCGGCGCACGATAGCGAGCACCAGATCCAGCACCGGAATAAACATCACGGCCCCCACCAGCAACAATGGCGAGAGCAGACCGACAATGTCGCGGGCGCCGTAGCTGGTGAGCGGAATTCGGCCGGACGCGCCGGTGGAGACGGCCGCGAGCATGAGACCGATCAGCATCGATCCGGAATCGCCCATGAATATTCGCGCGGGCTGGAAATTATGTGCCAGAAATCCCAGGCAGCCGCCCGCCAGCGCGGCGGCAAGCAGCGCGGGCGGATAGCCGTCGGTGGCCCCGCCCTGCTGATACAGCAGCCCGGCGGCGAATACGAACACCGCCACGGCCGCGATCACCCCGAGGCCGGCCGCGAGCCCGTCCAGGCCGTCCACGAAATTCCATGCGTTGATCATCGTGACCGTGATGGCGACGGTCACCATGCCGCCGTACAGCTGGTCCAGCACCACGGTGGTGTTGGTGAACGGGTTGTAGATCGCCACCCAGCTCAGCCCCATCACCGCCATCACGCCGGCGGCGGTGACCTGGCCGACGAACTTCGTCAGCGCGTCCAGACCCCACCGGTCATCGATGATGCCCACCAGCACGATGAGCGTGCCCGCGACCACCACCGCCGGGATGTCGTGGGGATAGTCGAAGCCGCGCCGCAGCGCGGGCAACTGGTGGGCGAACAGCACCGCGGCCAGCACGCCCAGGTAGATGCCGACGCCACCCATTCGCGGAATCGGTTTGGTGTGCACGTCACGCGCGCGGGGGACCGCGACGGCGCCGAACTTGATCGCCAGCACCCGAATGGCGCCGGTGGACAGCAGCGTCACCACCGCCGCCACCAGCAGTACCAGCAGTAGCTCACGCAGCGGAACGACCGCGCCCTGGCTGAATATCATCTACCAGGCCGTCACCGCGCGACTTCGGGCGACAGTTCGCCGGGCGCGATACCCAGGACCTCGCCCACCTGCGCGGCGGTGATCGCGCCCTCGCGCAGGATGCGCGGCGCGTCCCCGGTCAGATCGACGATCGTCGAGGCCACACCGTGCTCGGCCGGTCCACCGTCCAGATAAACGCTCACTGCCTCACCGAACTGGATCCGGGCCTCCTCGGCGGACGCGGCCGGGGGCTGCCCGGAAATATTCGCGCTCGAGCACGCGATGGGGCCTACCTCACGCAACAGCTCCAGCGCGACCGGATGCAGCGGCATCCGCAGCATCACCGTGCCGCGGGTGTCGCCGAGATCCCACGCCAGCGAAGGTGCCTGCTGCACCACCAGGCTCAGCCCACCCGGCCAGAAGGCTCGAATCAGATCGCGCGCGGACTGCGGCACCGAGAACACGAGACCGTCGATGGTGTTCCACGAGCCGACCAGCACCTGCACCGGCATGTCCCGGCCGCGGCGCTTGGCCGCCAGCAGCGCGCCGACGGCGGCCGAATCGAACGCGTCGGCAGCGATGCCGTACAGCGTGTCGGTCGGGATGACGGCCAATCGTCCGGATTTCAGCGCGGTCCGGGCGGCGGTCAGCCCGGCGGCGCGTGTATCGGGATCGGAGCAGTCGTAGACGGTACTCACCCGGGAGAGTGTAGGTGTTGCCCCTGAGAGCGGTGTGACGGGAGTCGCCGAGGAGCCGCCCATTCAACGCACCAGGCGGCCGAGAAGGGCCGAGGCGCAGGCGATTCCGAGCACCGCGGCCGCGACGAGGACCCCCAGATCCAGCCACAGATTGTCCGCGGCGCCGATCAGGAGCCCGCGCAGGGCATCGACCTCGTAGCTGAGCGGATTGACGTGGCTGATCGCGCGCAGCCAGCCGGGCATGAGGTTGATCGGGTACAGCGCGTTGGAGGCGAAGAACAGCGGCATCGTGATGGCCTGGCCGATCCCCATCAGCCGGTCGCGCTTGACCACCAGCCCGGCGATCGTCATGGACAGGCAGGCGAAGAAGGAGGCACCCAGTACCACCACGACGATGGCGCCGAGGAGCTTCAGCGGATTCATCGTCAGGTGCACGCCCATGATCAGGGCCAGCACCACGATGATCAGCACCTGCGCCACCGATCGCACCCCCACCGCGAAGCATTTGCCGGCGATCAGCGCCGAGCGGGGGGTCGGGGTCACCATCAGCTTGTTGAGGATGCCGGCGTCGCGCTCCCAGATCAGCATGATGCCGTAGAAAATGGCGATGAACAGCGCCGACTGCGCGATGATGCCCGGCGCCAGGAAGTCCAGATAGGCCAGGTGCCCGGTCGGGATGGTGTGCAGCCGCGAGAAGGTGGTGCCGAAGATCACCATCCACAGCGCGGGCTGCACGGCGCGGGTGAACAGCTCGCTGCGATCGTGGCGCAGCTTCTGCAACTCCACCAGCGCGAATATCCCGATTCGCGAGCTCAGTGCCCGCGCGCGGGCCAGGCCCCGCGGCGCCTGGCGCAGGGGCGGAAACTCAACGGGTTCGCTGTGCGGTTCGACGGAGGCTTCGGACATCGCGCACCTCCCTTCCGATTCGCCGGACGAGACCAGCTCGAGTGGCGGACGGTATCCCCGGGGAGGGCGGCGGGACTTCAGCCCGCCCGCTGAGCGGTCCGACGCGTACTCCGGACATTGCGCAGCCCTCCCTCCAGGTTCGTGTCCTCGTCCAGGCCCGCGCCCGCGTGGTGGCGGAACACGTCCTCGAGGGTGGCGCTCGGGCCGAGCGCGGCCTTCAGCTCGGCCGGGGAGCCGACCGCCCGCAGCACGCCCCGGTGCAGCATTGCGACGCGATCGCAGAGCTCATCGGCCTCGGACATGTAGTGGGTGGTCAGCAGGACGGTCGTGCCGAATCGCCGGCGCAGCTCCCGCACCCGATCCCAGACGCTGTCGCGGGCGATCGGGTCCAGCCCGACGGTCGGCTCGTCGAGGATCAGCAGCGCGGGCCGGTTGACCAGCGCCTGCGCCAATTCCAGGCGGCGCACCATCCCCCCGGAGTAACCCGAGGCGAGCCGGTCGGCCACCTCGAGCAGGTCCATTGCGGCCAGCACCTGCTCGACCCGCGCGGCCCGCTCACGGCGCGGCACATCGAACAGCCGCGCGAACCAGGCGACGTTCTGCCGTCCGGTCAGCGCGCCCTCGATCGAGAGCTGCTGGGGCACATAGCCGAGGTTGTACCGGATATCGGTGTTCTCGCGACCGACCTCGAAGCCCAGCACCCGAACCCGCCCCTCCTGCACCGGCATCAGGGTGTTGAGCAGGCGGATGGTGGTGGTCTTGCCCGCGCCGTTGGGGCCGAGCAGGCCGAACACCTCGCCGCGCGCGATGCGCAGATGGAGGTGGTCGACCACGGTGTGCTCGCCGTAGCGGTGGGTCAGGCCGCGGCATTCGACGGCGGGTGTATCGCCGGGTGGCGCAACGGGTTTCGCCGTCATGTCGGCCTCCCCTGTTCCTGCTCGGTGTTCGATATTCGCTGTAGTGTCAGGTGCCGGACGCCGGTCGGTCAGCGGTGATCGGCCGAGGTCCGGGTCTTATCGCCGCGAGCCTTGTTCTCGCTCGTGCAGCAAGCCAGTGAGTTTGTCGATGACGGCCAGCCCCCGGATGAGATCCGCGCGCTCGCCCACGGAGAGATCGTCCAGCGCAACCGCGACGATTTCGTGTCTGCGCCTACGGGTTTCGTCGACCGTGCGCTGCACCGACGCGGGCAGGGACAGCCGCATCACCCGCCGATCGTCCGAATCCTGTTCTCGCACCAGCAGTTCCGCCTTGACCAGCGCACTGACGAAGGTCGACACACTGTTGGCCGCCAGCCCCATCTCCGCGGCAACCTCCTTCACCGAGATCCCCGGCCGCCGCGCGACCAGCCGCAGGAACTCGGCCTGCGAATCGCTGATCCCCGGCTGATCGAAGGCCCGCCCCGCCAACCGCCGCACCTGCCTGCGGAACCGCCCGAACGCCCCAAGCATCCCGCCGACCAGCTCCGGAACCGAATCCCGATCGGCGGCAGCGACCTCGCGCACCGTCTCCACACGCCGAGAATACCTCTAACCCAGAGTAATTTCCCTCTGAATCAGAGCTATTTTCCAGCCATCGACAGCGCCGAATGTTGTTCGCCGAATCACTCAGGAACACCGATTGATCTATTACGTGACCGACACCGAGATCGTCGTGGTGCAGGTCGGCGGGCGCTACGGCGACTGAATGGTGCGGCGGGCGGTGACGAAGCGGGGCTTGCCCGCGAGGTCGGGGTGTTCGGTGACGGCTTCGAAGGAAGTGGCGACCAGCAGGGCCGCCACCCCGGAACCGTTGGTGTCGTCGTGCTCGATCGCCGCGACGCCGCCGGGGCGTAGCAGGCGGGTGATGGTGGCGATCATGGGGCGGATTACGGTCAGGCCGTCGGGGCCGCCGAAGAGGGCCAGGTGCGGATCGTGGTCCGCGACTTCGGGATCGAGTGCGGCACCCTCGGGAATGTACGGCGGATTGGAGACCACGACGTCGACACGGCCGTTCAGGGCGGACAGGATTCCGGGGTCGGTTACGTCGCCGGCGTGCAGCGTAATCGGCGTATCCCCCTCGGCCGCCTGACGATCGGCATTGCGTTGCGCCCATTCGCGTGCGGCCGGGTCGATTTCGACCGCGTGCACGTCGATGTCGGGGCGGGCGTGGGCGAGCGCGAGCGCCAGGGCGCCCGATCCGGTGCACAGATCCACGACGACGGGCATGTGTTCGTGCCCGATCCCCTCCAATTGCCCCAGCGCCCAGGCGAACAGCAGCTCGGTCTCGGGCCGGGGCACGAAAACCCCGGGGCCGACCTCGAGATCGAGCTCGCCCATGGCCGCGAGGCCCGTGAGATGCTGCAGCGGAATGCGTTCGGCGCGCCGGTCGATCAGCTTCTCGAACTCGGCCACCTGCTCCGCGGTCACCATCGGGACCAGCGCCAGGCGCGAGCGCTCGATGCCGAGCACGTGCGCGGCGAGGAATTCGGCGTCGGCGCCGGGGCTGTGCACACCGGCCGCCCGCAGCCGTTCGGCGCCCCGGCTGATCACGGGACGGAGTTGTATGCGACTCACACTGTTCCGCCTCTCCGCGATGTCAGCGTGCCGTTGCCTACCAGGAGACCTTCTCGTCGGGCCGGCGGATGACGGCCCGCTCCCGGTGGGCCCGTCCACGGTGAGTTACCCATGTGCGTGCGAAATCAGTTGTCGCGTCTGCCTCGTCATGCACGACGATTCCCCGTTACTCCGCGGCCAGCCGGGCGGCGCGATCGGCCTCGACCAGTGCGTCCAGCAGGGCATCCAGATCCCCGTCCAGCACCGAATCCAGGTTGTGGGCCTTGAAGCCGATGCGGTGGTCGGCGATCCGGTTTTCCGGGAAGTTGTAGGTGCGGATGCGCTCGGAGCGATCCACTGTGCGGATCTGCGAGGCACGTCCGGCGGCGGCGTCCTGCTCGGCCTGCTCCTCGGCCAGGGCCTGCAGGCGCGCGGCGAGCACCTGCTTGGCGCGAATCTTGTTCTGCAGCTGGGACCGCTCGTTCTGACAGGTCACCACCAGGCCGGTGGGCAGGTGGGTCAGGCGCACGGCCGAGTCGGTGGTATTGACGCCCTGGCCGCCCTTGCCCGAGGAGCGATAGACGTCGACGCGCAGATCCTTGTCGTCGATCTCGACCTCGGCCACCTCGTCCGGCTCCGGATAGACCAGTACGCCCGCGGCGGAGGTGTGGATGCGGCCCTGCGATTCGGTGACCGGTACGCGCTGCACCCGGTGCACGCCGCCCTCCCACTTCAGGCGCGACCACACGCCGTCGCGGGTGGGCTCCTTGCTGCGGATGGAGAACGTGGCCTCCTTGTAGCCGTCCAGGTCGGAGTAGGTGACCCCGAGGACCTCGACCTTCCAGCCGTGCCGCTCGGCATAGCGGATGTACATGCGGGCCAGATCGGAGGCGAACAGCGCCGACTCCTCGCCGCCCTCGCCGGATTTCACCTCGAGCACGATGTCGTCGCCGTCGTGCGGGTCGCGCGGGGCGAGCAGGTCGGTCAGGGCCTTCTCGAGCTCCTCGACCTGCTCCTCGAGCCCCGGCACCTCGGCGGCGAAGGACGCGTCGTCGGCGGCCAGCTCGCGCGCGGCGGCCAGGTCGTCCCGCGCGGCGTTCAGCTTGGTGTAGGTGGACATGATCGGAGCGAGCTCGGCGAACCGCTTGCCGACGCGCCGCGCCTCGCCCGGGCTGTTGTGCAGCGCCGGATCGGACAGCTGCAGTTCCAGCCCGGCGTGCTCGGCCAGGATGTCGTCGATCGCGTTCGGGGCCGTCTTGTCGGCCATCGCGGGTGCTCCTTCGGGTCTGATCCATCTGTCCGGCGCGGCTGGAGAACGCACCGACGCCCGCCCTGCGCACGGGCAGGACGGGCGTCGGGTAAGCAGCTACTTGGCGTCGGCGTTCTTCGCGCGCTTGCCGTAGCGCGCCTCGAAGCGGGCGACGCGGCCGCCGGTGTCCAGAATCTTCTGCTTGCCCGTGTAGAACGGGTGGCACTGGGAGCAGACCTCAACGGTGATGTGGCCCGACTCCTTGGTGCTGCGAGTCTGGAACGTGTTGCCACAACCGCAGACGACGGTCGTGTCCACGTAGGTGGGGTGGATTCCTGCCTTCATGGGTGTCCTTTCAATGGTCGCCGGGTCGCCCGCTGTAGCCATGGACGTGAACCGGAACCGACTAGGCATTGTTGCCAACGGAGAAGTATAACCGCCGCTCCTCCCCCGTTTGTTCCCCCCTCCCGGACGCCGGACCGCCCGGCCCGACCACCGGCGTTCGCGGCGGGAAATCGTCGTCCGGACGACGGGTCGGTTTCTCCCCCGGGCGGCCCCCAAGTAATTACGGGCACGCATATTCGCAGCTCTCGAGCCACGCTGAAGACAAGTAGTTCGCTACTCAAGAATGCGAACACTTATGTTCATAGAGTTTCGCAGTGTGAGAGCAGGCCGTTACAGGAGGGACAGCCAGTGAATCTCCACACCGCTCGGGGAGCTCGGGGATCACGATCACCGGGATCGGCACCGCCGCGGCGCTTGCGGCGGTTGATCCGCGCCCTGCCGGGGGGTTGGCGCGCGGAATACCTGGCCGCGAGCGCAGTCGTGCTGATGCTCGGCCTGGCCGCGATCGGCTGGTGGGCCGCGCCGGGAGATCGGACCACCCCTGCGCCCACACCGGGTTCCGGCGACGAGCCGTACCAGTTCACGGTCACGGCCGTCCCGACCGGCGGCCTCACCGCGGCCGCCGCGCTGATTCTGGCGATCCTGATCCTGGGCGCGGCCCTCATCGCGGTGCTGTTCTTCAACCCCCGGAACGCAGTTCGGCCCCGCCGAGGCGGGGCTACCGCGAGAAAAGGGAGGTCCCGCCTCTGCGGAACCTCCCTCATCTCTCGATTCTCTAGTCGTCCATGGCGCCCGGTGCGGTCTTGGCGACCTGCAGCAGGAACTCCATGTTGTTCTTGGACTTCTTCAGCCGGTCGATCAGCAGATCGATGGCCTGCTGCGAGTCCAGACCGGAGAGCACGCGCCGCAGCTTGTGAATGACCGCGGCCTCGTCGGGCGCCAGCAGCAGCTCGTCGTGGCGGGTGCTGGACGGGTTGACGTCCACCGCCGGGAACACGCGCCGCTCGGCGATCTTGCGGTCCAGCTTGAGCTCGGCGTTACCGGTGCCCTTGAACTCCTCGAAGATCACCGTGTCACCGGTCGAGCCGGTCTCCACCATGGCGGTGGCGATGATCGTCAGCGAGCCGCCGTTCTCGATGTTGCGCGCCGCGCCCAGGAACCGCTTGGGCGGATACAGCGCGGTCGAGTCGACACCACCGGACAGGATGCGGCCCGAGGCAGGCGAGGAGTTGTTGTACGCGCGGCCCAGGCGGGTGATCGAGTCCAGCAGCACCACGACGTCCTGGCCCATCTCCACCAGGCGCTTGGCGCGCTCGATGGCGAGCTCGGCGACCGAGGTGTGATCGCCCGGCGGCCGGTCGAACGTCGAGGCGATCACCTCGCCGCGCACCGAGCGCTGCATGTCGGTGACCTCTTCGGGACGCTCGTCGACCAGCACCACCATCAGGTAGCACTCGGGGTTGTTGGTCGCGATCGCGTTCGCGATGTCCTGCATGATCGTGGTCTTACCGGCCTTGGGCGGGGACACGATCAGGGCGCGCTGGCCCTTGCCGATCGGCATGATCAGATCGATCACGCGGGTGGTCAGCTTGTTGGGCGTGGTCTCGAGCCGCAGCCGCTGGTTCGGGTACAGCGGGGTCAGCTTGTTGAACTCCGGACGACGGCGGGCCGAATCGAGATCGGTGCCGTTGACGGTGTCCAGACGCACCAGCGGATCGAACTTCTGGCGCTGGTTGCCCTGCTCGCCCTCGCGGGGCGCACGCACCGCACCGGTGATCGCGTCACCGCGGCGCAGGCCGTTCTTTCGGACCAGGTTCATCGAGACGTACACGTCGTTCTGGCCGGCCAGGTAGCCGGAGGTCCGCACGAACGCGTAGTTGTCCAGCACGTCGAGGATTCCGGCGACCGGCTGCAGGACGTCGTCCTCACGGATCTCGACCTCGCGGCCCTCGCCACCGGCGGCGCCGCCCTCGCGGTCCCGGCCCCGGCGACGCTCGCGGAAGCGACGGCCCCGGCGGCCGCGGCCGTCCTCTTCGTCACCGTCGTTGCTGCGGGGCGCGCCGTTGCGGTTGCCCTGGTTCTGGCCGCCGTTCTGGTTCCGCTCGCCCTGCTGGCCTCGGTCGCCCTGCTGGCCTCGGTCGCGCCGGCGCTCGCCGGACTCCTGCTCCGGGCGCGCCTCGGCGCCATTGGTCTCGGTCTTCGCTTCCGCGGTTTCGGTAGCGGCCGAACGCGCCTCGCGCCCCCGGCGCTGGCGGCCACCACGGCCACGACCCGACTCCCGCCCGGCATCCTCGGCCGAATCCGCCGGGCGCGCAGGCGAATCCGTCTTGGCCGCGCCCGACTCGGACTTCCCGGCGGACTTCTCGGCAGCAGGCTTGTCCGCGACGATGCTGTCGAGGGTCTGCTGCTCGGCGCGGGCGGACTTGGACCGCGACGACGGGGCCCGCACGGCCTCGGCCGCGGGCGCCTCCTGCGCCGGCTTGGCCTCGGCCGCGGCAGCGTCGGTGCGACCCTTCGTCGGCTTGCCGGAACTGGACTGATTCTCCTTGATAGCGGCGATGAGATCGCCCTTACGCATCCCGGATGTGCCTCGGATACCGAGTTCCCCGGCAAGCGCGCGCAACTGCGGCAACAACATTCCTGTCAGCCCCGATCGTGCGACGTCGGTGTGTTCGCTCATCTTCGAAATCTGTCCGGAGTCACTTTCGCGGTCGTCCGAGGTACGTCCATTGGTTTCCACCCCGGGTGTCGCGAGCAGGTCCGTATCTGTCACGGAGATCCTTTCCTTCCCTCGATTGCCGTGTGCTTATTCGAGGGTTTCTTCCCGAAGCCCGATCATCGTGCCGAGCTCGGATGCCGTATCGCCTGCCCCGCCGGACCAGCGGCTAGTGCCACCAGGTCTGCGCCACCGGTTCACAAAGGTGGGATTGATCATTCCAGTGTCGACCCCAATATCCGAGACCCGCGTCGCGAGCCTGAGCAAGGAGCCTGCTGGAGCGATTGCCCAAATGAAGCACCGGCGTCTGATGCGCACGATGTACGGACTCGCCCAGGATAGCTCCCTGCGGGAATGCCTGCAAGGCAGGCACGCGGTCAATCGGTCCGCACACCCTCGGAAATGGCCGGCTCGAGTACCCGCAACCCCTCCGCAATCGCGAGTTCGCGCAGTTCGGCAGGGAATTCGCCGGTGGTCAACGCCAGCACCGTCGGCCCCGCGCCCGACACCGTGGCGGCGATCCCGGCCGCGCGCAACCGGGCGATCCAGGCGGTTGTCAGGGGCAGCGCACCGGCCCGGTACCCCTGGTGCAGCCGGTCCGCCGTGGCGGGTATCAGCAGGTCGGGGCGCTGCGTCAGCGCCACCACCGCGAGCGCGGCGCGACTGGCGTTGAACGCCGCGTCGCCGTGCGGGACGGTCTCGGGGAGCAGTCCGCGGGTGTGCGCGGTCGCCGAGCGCTCCTCGGGAACCAGCACGTGCGCCCGCAGCAGCGGATGCGGGCTCAGCCGCACCGCGAAATAGGCTCGCCCGGGCCGCTCGCCGTCGGCCACCTGATCGTTTTCGGTCCAGGACACCACAATTCCGCCCAGCACACTGGCCGCGGCATTATCGGGATGTCCCTCGAATTCCGATGCCAGCTGGACCAATTCGGCCTCGCTGCCCGCGAGTTGCGGATCGAACTTCGCCGCCAGTGCCCGCCCGGCGGCCAGCCCGCCGACCACCGCCGAGGCCGAGGATCCCAGCCCCCGCGAATGCGGAATCACATTGCGGCACACCACATCCAGGCCGTCGGCCCACACACCCGCCGATTCCAGCCCCCTTTGGATCGCGCGTACCACGAGATGTGAAGAGTCCCAAGGCACCTCATCGGCACCCTCGCCTTCCACCCGAATCGTAAGCCCCGAATCGGTGGTTCGCACGGCAATCTCGTCGTACAGGCCCAGCGCGATGCCCAGGGAATCGAATCCGGGCCCCAGGTTGGCGCTGGACGCGGGCACCCGCGCCGTCACGCACAATCCGGCGGGCAGGGTTGCGGTCACCTGCCCGGCTCGGCTCGATGCTGTGAAATGACTCACCTCAGGCTAGTTCCAGCTCATGGGCGACCGCGACCGGGTCGACCGCGATCGCCTGCACCTCGGGCATGCCCAAGAGCGCGGTGTCCGGATCCTTGAGGCCGTTGCCGGTCACGGTGCAGACCACGGTCAGCCCGTCATCGAGCCAGCCCTCCTTGCGCGCGGCCAGCAGCCCGGCCACGCTGGCGGCCGAGGCGGGCTCGACGAAGACGCCCTCGGTGCTCGCGACGAGGCGGTACGCCTCGAGGATCTCCGCGTCGGTGGCCGCGCGGAAGGCGCCACCGGACTCCTCCTTCGCCGCGACCGCGCTGTTCCACGACGCGGGCGCGCCGATTCGGATGGCGGTGGCGATCGTCTCGGGGTTCTTCACCGGCGCCCCGTTGACCAGCGGCGCGGCCCCGGCAGCCTGCACACCGAGCATGCGCGGGCGGCCGGTGGTGAGGCCGTCGGCGTGATACTCGCTGTAGCCCTTCCAGTACGCGGTGATGTTGCCCGCGTTACCGACCGGCAGCGCGTGCACGTCGGGGGCGCGGCCGAGGGCATCGCAGATCTCGAAGGCCGCGGTCTTCTGGCCCTCGATGCGGGCCGGGTTGACGGAGTTCACGAGGCCGACCTGCGGGAATTCCGCGGTCACCTTGCGGGCGAGCTCGAGGCAGTCGTCGAAGTTGCCGTCCACCTGGATGATCTTGGCGCCGAGCATGACGGCCTGGGCCAGCTTGCCCATCGCGATCTTGCCCTGCGGGATCAGCACCGCGCAGTGCATGCCTGCCCGGGTGGCGTACGCCGCGGCCGACGCCGAGGTGTTGCCGGTGGAGGCGCACAGCACGGCCTTCTGACCGCGGGCCTTGGCATCGGTCATCGCCACGGTCATGCCGCGATCCTTGAAGGATCCGGTCGGGTTCAGGCCCTCGACCTTGAGATATACCTCACAGCCGGTGAGCTGCGAGAGATGATGCGCCGGCACCAGCGGGGTGCCGCCCTCGAACAGCGTGACCGTCTCCCAGTCCGCGCCGACCGCGAGACGATCGCGGTATGCCTCGATCAGGCCCGGCCAGGGGGTGTGTACCGCGGCGGGAAGGGGCACTCCTGCCTTGTTCATTCCTCGGTGCCTTCCAATCTCAAGACGCTGGTCACGGATGTGACGGATTCCAGCTCGGCCAGTGCGGCCACCGTATCGGCCAGCGCCGACTCGGACGCGTGGTGGGTCACCACGACCAGTCGGGCGCCCGCGTCGGAGCCCTCCTGGCGGACCGTCGAGATGCTGACCCCATGCTGGGCGAACTCGCCGGCGACGGCCTGTAAAACCCCGGTACGGTCGGCGACCTGCAGGTTCACGTGGTAGCGGGTGGGCGTGTCGCCGATCGGCGCGATCGGCAGCTCAGCATAGACCGATTCGCCCGGCGCGCGGCCACCGAAGAACTTGTTGCGGGCGGCCATCACCAGATCGCCCATCACCGCGGAGGCGGTCGGCGCGCCACCGGCACCCTGGCCGTAGAACATCAGCCGGCCCGCGTTCTCGGCCTCCACGACGACGGCGTTGAACGCGCCGGTGACCGCGGACAGCGGATGCTTGCGCGGGATCAGCGCGGGATACACGCGCACCGAGATGCGGTCCTTGCCGCCCTCGTCCGCGCTGGGCTGGCCGGGCACGCGCTCGCAGATCGCCAGCAGCTTGACCGTGCAACCGACGGCCGCGGCGGTCTCCAGGTCCTCGGCGGTGATCTTGGAGATGCCCTCGCGGTAGACGTCGGCGGCGGTCACCCGGGTGTGGAAGGCCAGCGAGGCCAGGATCGCGGCCTTGGCGGCGGCGTCGTAGCCCTCGACGTCGGCGGTCGGGTCGGCCTCGGCATAGCCCAGCCGCTGCGCGTCGGCGAGCATCTGCCCGTAGTCGGCGCCGGTCTCGTCCATCGCCGAGAGGATGAAATTGGTTGTGCCGTTGACGATTCCCACGACGCGGTTGACCCGGTCACCGGACAGCGACTGGATCAGCGGGCGCACCACCGGGATCGCGCCGGCCACGGCGGCCTCGAAATACAGGTCGGCGCGCGAGTTCTCGGCGGCCGCGGCCAGCTCGCCGGTGTAATCGGCCAGCAGCGCCTTGTTCGCGGTGACCACGGATTTGCCGGCGTTCAGCGCGGCCCCGATCAGCTCGCGGGCCGGATCGATGCCGCCCATCACCTCCACGACCAGGTCCACGTCGTCGCGGGTGACCAGGGCGCGCGCGTCGGTGGTCAGCAGCTCGGCCGGGATGCCGCGGTCGATGTCGAGGCGGCGCACCGCGACTCCCCGCAGCACCAGCGGGGCGCCCACGCGCTGACGCAGGTCCTCGGCGTTGTTGAGGATGATGCGTACCACCTCGGCGCCGACATTGCCCATGCCCAGGACCGCGACTCCGATCGGATGATCGGATCCGAATGCGCCAGTCATGACTGCACCTCCAAGCTCAACAGATCGTTCACCGTCTCGCGGCGCAGGATCAGGCGGGCCTCGCCCGCGCGCACGGCGACCACCGCCGGGCGGGTCAACAGGTTGTACCGGCTCGACATCGAGTAGCAGTACGCGCCCGTCGCGGCCACCGCGATCAGATCGCCCGGGCCGACATCCTCGGGCATCCACGCGTCTCGAATGACGATATCGCCGCTCTCGCAATGCTTTCCGACCACGCGAGCTACCACCGCGGGCGCGGCGGACGTGCGCGAGACCAGGCGGCAGTCGTAGTCGGCCTGATACAGCGCGGGGCGAATGTTGTCGCTCATCCCGCCGTCGACACTGATGTAGCGGCGCTGGGCGCCGGCGTCGAGGGCGACGTCCTTGATGGTGCCGACCTCGTAGAGCGTGACGGTGCCCGGGCCGGCGATGGCGCGGCCCGGCTCGACCGCGATCTGCGGGGCGGGCAGCCCGATCAGGGCGGCCTCGTCGGCGACCAGATCGCATACCTTGCGCGCGAAGTCGTCCAGGGGTGGCGGGTCGTCGCTCGGCAGATACGAAATGCCCAGTCCGCCACCGAGATCCAGGGTGTGAATCTGCTCGGTGCGCGCCACGCCGAACTTGGCGATCGCATCGCTGAGCAGGCGCAGCATGCGCCGGGCAGAGATCTCGAAGCCGTCGATGTCGAAGATCTGCGAGCCGATGTGGCTGTGCAGGCCGACCAGGCGCAGATTCTGCGCCTCGAACACCCGCGCCAGGGCCTCCATGGCGCCGCCGCCGGCGATCGAGAACCCGAACTTCTGATCCTCGTGCGCGGTCGAAATGTATTCGTGGGTATGGGCTTCCACGCCGACCGTGACACGGACCAGCACGTCCTGCACCACCCCGGCGCGACCGGCCACGGCCTCCAGCCGATCGATCTCGATCAGCGAATCCACCACGATGTGGCCGACCCCGGCCCGCACGGCGGCGTCGAGTTCGGTGACGGATTTGTTGTTGCCGTGCAGGGCGATTCGCTCGGCGGGGAAATCGGCGTGCAGTGCGACGGCCAGCTCGCCGCCGGAACACACGTCCAGGGACAGACCCTCGTCGCGGACCCAGCGCGCGACCTCGCCGCACAGAAATGCCTTGGAGGCGTAGTGGACTCGGGTATTGGCGCCGAACGCGCGCACCATGTCCCGGCAGCGGGAACGGAAGTCGTCCTCGTCGACCACGAACAGCGGGGTGCCGAACCGCTCGGCGAGCTCGGTCACGGGCACGCCGGCCAGCCGCACCACGCCGTCGTCGCCGCGGGAGGCGTTGCGGGGCCATACATTCGCGGGCAGCTCGGTCATCCGTGCCGGGTCACCGGGCCGCTCCGGCAGATTCGGGGCATGCGGAATCTCGGCGTGCCGAGGTCCCGCCGGGTGCGCGCTCAAAGTCGTTCCTTCCATAGCGGATTCACATGCGCTCCGGTGCGCTGACGCCGAGCAGGGCCAGGCCGTTGCGCAGCACCTGACGGGTGGCCTTCACCAGCTCCAGGCGGGCGGCGTGGCGGGGGGTGACCGGCTCGTCGCCCTTGGGCAGCACGCGCATGTCGTCGTCGGACTGGAAGGGGTGGTAGACACCGGCCAGTTCCTCGAGGTAGCGCACCACCCGATGCGGCTCGCGCGCCTGGGCGGCCGTGGCGACCACTCGCGGGTACTCGCCGAGCGTGCGCATCAGCTCACCCTCGCGGTCCGCGGTCATCGCGGCGAAATCCGGTGTCACCGAGGCGAAATCGAATTCGCTCGAATTCTCGATGATGCGGCAGGTGCGGGCGTGCGCGTACTGCACGTAGTAGATCGGGTTGACGCTCTCCTGCTTGGTCCACAGGTCCAGATCGATATCGATGCTGCTGTTGACCGAGGACCGCACCAGCGAATACCGCGCGGCATCCACCCCGATCGCCTCGACCAGGTCGTCGAGCGTGACGACCGTGCCCGCGCGCTTGGACATCCGCACGGCCACACCGTCTTTCACCAGATTCACCATCTGGCCGATGAGCACCTCGACGGTGTCCGGATCGTCGCCGAACGCGGCCGCGGCGGCCTTCAGGCGGCCGATGTAGCCGTGGTGGTCCGCGCCGAGCATGTAGATGCACAGGTCGAAGCCACGCCCGCGCTTATTGTGGAAGTACGCGATGTCACCGGCGATATAGGCGGACTTGCCGTCGCTCTTGATGACGACGCGGTCCTTGTCGTCGCCGTATTCGGTGGACGCGATCCACCACGCGCCCTCCTTCTCGTACAGCTTGCCCGAGGCCTTCAGCTCGGCGACGGCCCGCTCGACCTCGCCCGAGGCGAACAGCGAGCTCTCGTTGAAGTAGACGTCGAAGTCGGTGCCGAACTCGTGCAGCGTCTGCTTGATCTGCGCGAACATCAGCTCGACGCCCTCGCGGCGGAACAGCTCGTGCCGCTCGTCCTGCGGCAGGTCGGCCGCGCCCGGATTGGCCGCGACGATCGTGCCGGCGATTTCGCCGATGTAGGCGCCCGCATAGCCGTCGTCCGGGGTGGGCTGCCCGGTCGCGGCCGCGACCAGGGAGTTGGCGAAGCGGTCGATCTGCGCGCCGTGGTCGTTGAAGTAGTACTCGCGGGTGACCGCGGCGCCCTGCGCGGCCAGGATGCGGCCGAGCGCGTCGCCGACCGCCGCCCACCGGGTGCCGCCGAGATGGATCGGGCCCGTCGGGTTCGCGGAGACGAACTCCAGGTTGATCTTCGTGCCGGCCAGGGCCGCGGCGGTGCCGTACTTCTCCCCCGCCGCCAGGACCGTCTCGATGATGGCGCTCTGCGCGGCCGCGGCCAGCCGGATGTTCAGGAAGCCCGGGCCCGCGACCTCGGCGGACTCGACGCCGTCGGTGGCCGAGAGCGCCTCGGCGAGCAGCCCGGCCAGCTCGCGGGGATTCATGCCCGCCTTCTTCGCCACCTGCATCGCCACATTCGTGGCGTAATCGCCGTGTTCCGGATTGCGGGGTCGCTCCACAGTGACCTCGTCGGGCAGGACCGAGGGGTCCGATCCACGTTCGACGAGCACCTTCGCCGCGGTGGCGCGAAGGAGATCTGCAAGGTCAGCTGGAGTCACGAGTAACCATCCTATGGTTACACCCATGAGCCACCGCCAGTGGGTTTCGGCTGGCCCGCCCGCGCCGAACGCGCCCTTTTGGCGCTGCGCCCTCGATGCGATACGCTTTCCCAGCCCGATCGGACGAAAGACGAGCGGGTCCAATCCCCGCCCTCGTAGCTCAGGGGATAGAGCGTCTGCCTCCGGAGCAGAAGGCCGTAGGTTCGAATCCTACCGAGGGCACCGATACTTCGAGCCCCGATCAGCATCGGCTGATCGGGGCTCTTCGTTTTCCGCTGCCGCGGCAATCGCCTATTCAGTTGTGCCCGCGAGGATTTCGCGATCCGCCGAGATCCGTGCGGACCGGTCGAGTTGCGCCGCCACCGCGCGGTCACTCCGCGAGAAGTTTGCGGAGGCCGGCGATCACGTAACTCGTGTTCTCGTCGAGCACCCAGTGGTCGGCGTGGGGGACGACGTCGGTGGTCACGTTCGTGGCGACGCGGGCGAGCATGGCGCCGACGGTGGGGCCCATGCTGTCCTGGCCGCCCAGGCCCAATACCGGAATCGTCAGCTTGCCCTGCTGGGCGAACAGGGCGTCCTCGGCCTTGTCGCCGGCGTCCTTCTCGCGGTAGTACTCCAGGCCGGCGTGGGTGCGGCCGGCCCGGCTGAAGGCGGCGATGTAGCCGTCGGTCTCGGCCTTGTCGAGCGGACCGTCCTTCGCCTCGTACAGCGCGCCGTAGAAGTCGGCTTCCTTGCCGGCGATCAACTTCTCGGCGAGCTGGTCCTTGGGCCCGAGGGCCAGCCAGTCGAACCAGAGGAAGTCGGGTCGCGAGTGCGCGAACGCCGCGTAGTCGGTGGTCGGCGCGGCCTCCATGATCGCCAGATGGGCGAGGTCCGAACGGTATTCGTCGGCGTAGGCCAGGGCGATCTCGCCGCCGAAGTCGTGGGCGAACAGATCGAAGTGCCCCAGGTTCAGGTGCTGGGCGAGCGCATGCACGTCGGTGGCGACGGCGAGTGCCTGGTAACCGTCGTCGGACTTGGCGAAGCCGGAGTCGCCCATGCCGCGCAGGTCGACTGCGACGACGGTGTGATCCTTGGCGAGATCCGGAGCGATCTTCGACCAGGCTCGCCAGGTCTCCGGATAGCCGTGCAGCAGCACGATCGCCGGGCCATGGCCGCCGATCACGTAGTGCACCGCGACGCCGTCGTTGTCAATCGTGCCGTCGTGGAAGCCGGGCAGCGGATCCGCCGCGGCGGCCGGATGCGAGGACGAACAGGAGGTGACGAGCGCGCCGGCCATGGTCAGTGCGGCCGCGAGGGGCACAAGTCGTCGGTGGAACGCGGAGAAACGCATCGGTGGATCCTTCTCGAGCAATTACATTGCGATGTACTATCGCAATGTAATGAGCACTCCGCAAGCGAAGGCCGGACGACCCCGAAATCCGGCGCTGGACCAGGCGATCCTGTCGGCCGCGGCGCGCCAGCTCGGCGAGCGCGGCTACGCCCGCATGTCACTGGAGTCGGTGGCGGCCACCGCGGGCACCACGGTCCCCAGCCTCCGGCGCCGATACCGGAACAAGGCCGAACTGGTGGCCGCGGTGATCGACTCACTACGAGTCGAGGAACCGCCCGAGGTCACCGCTTTTCCCCGCGCCGACGCCCTGGCGATCCTGGAGAACTTCCTGCTCAACCTGCGGGCCATCCCCGCGATGGCCATCCTGGGCTCACTGCTCGCCGAGGAGGAACGCCACCCGGAACTGCTCGGCCTGTTCAAGACGCGCCTCGTCGAGCCGCGACGGGCGCTGCTGCGCCGGGCACTGGCCGAGGGCGGATTCCCCGAGTCCACCGACCTCGACGCGCTCACCAGCATGCTCATCGGGTCCTTCTACGGCCGTTACGTCACCGTCGACGGCATCCCGGACGACTGGCCCGATCGCGTGCTCAGCGCGGTCTGGCCCGCCGGCCCCACCGCGTGACCGGCCCGAATTTCCCTGAGCAGCCCGGGGATTGGCGAGTGGGGTCACCGACAGCACGCACGCGGCAGCCCCGGCCCAGAGGAAGGCCGGGGCTGGCACTCCTGAGATGCGGTGACGAATTCCCTGGCGCGGCTTACGATCTGCGGGCGACTCGGCGGGCGCGGAGGCGGTCGGCGGTGATGGCCAACCCCAGGACGCTGCCGAGGACGATGTTGACGTAGTCGGCGTTGATTTGCAGGGTTGTGAGGCCGTTGTTGATCAGTTCCAACAGGACAGTGCCCGCGACGATGCCCGCGATGCGGCCCTGGCCGCCGACCAGGCTGACGCCGCCGATCACCGCAGCGGCGATGGCGGAGAGTTCCCAGCCGACGCCGACGCCGCTGGCCGAGCCGACGCCCATTCGGCCCAGAACCAGCATTCCGGCGAAGCCCGCGAGCAGGGAGCTGGTGACGTACATCGAGACCACGCGGCGATTGCCGCGGATGCCGGCCAGGCGGGCGGCCTCGGCGTTGCCGCCGACCGCATAGACCTGGCGACCGGCGTAGGTGCGTTCCAGGAAGAACCAGGCGCCCACCGCGACGATCGCGAAGAGGATCAACGGAACCGGGATCTGGGCGAGGTACGACTGGCCCACGTCGCCGAAGAAGGGCGAGATCCCCACGATCGACGTGCCCGAGGTGATTGCCAGCGTAATGCCCTGCGCCACAGTGTATGTCACCAGCGTGACCACGAAAGGTGCCATCTTCAAACGGGTTACGGCAAGGCCATGCAGCAGCCCGACCAGGCCGGTCAGCACGAGGGTGACCAGCACCGCCACCGGGCCGGGTAGGTGACCGTGGACGTTGAGCCACGACATCGCGATCACGCTTGTGCCCAGGAGCGCGCCGACGGACAGATCGATGCCGCCGGTGAGGATGACCAGGGATTCGCCGATCGCGATCAGGCCGTACTGGGACAGGTCGAAGCCCATCCCCTGCAGGTTCACCGCGCCGGCGAAGGAGGATTTGTCGACGGCAAGCGCGACGAATACCACCACACAGGCCACGACCACGCCGACCTCGGGCGTCTCGATCAGGCGGCGGACCAGGGTGGAGCCGGGCGAGGACCCGGTAGCGGCCGCGGGGGCCGACGATACGGTGCCGGTCGTCATCGGATTTCCTGCTCTTCCTTGCTGTTCGCGGAGTTGTTCTGATTTCCCGCCGCGGCGGTCATGATGAGTTCCTTGCTGAATTGCGCGCGCTCGATGTCCGCGACGATCCGGCCGCGGGCCATGACCACGACGCGGTGGCAGATCCACAGCAGCTCTTCGAGTTCCGAGGAGGCCGCCAGGACCGCAAGGCCGTCACGGGCCGCGTCGTCGATGAGACCGTAGATCTCGGCCTTCGCACCGACATCGACCCCGCGGGTCGGCTCGTCCAGCAACAGCAGCCGAGGCTCGGCGGCCAGCCACCGCCCGAAGACGGCCTTCTGCTGATTGCCACCGGACAGGCCGCTGATCGGCTGCTCCTGGGTGTGCATCCGTACGCCCAGATCGGCGACGATGCGCCGGGCGTGTTCCTTATCCCTTGCGGGCGTGAGGATTCCGCGCCGACTGATGCGCCGCAGCGTCGCGAGCGTGACATTCCAGCGCACCGAATGCGCGGGCAGCAGGGACTGTTCCTTGCGGTCCTCCGGCACCAGGCCGATTCCCGCCGCGACGGCGTCGGCCGGGTGCCGAGGGCGGAAATCGACCCCGCGCAACGCGATTTCGCCCCCGGTCCGCGGCTGCGCACCCATGATGGTGTGCAGCAGTCTGCTCCGGCCCGAGCCCATCAGCCCTGCCACACCGACGATTTCGCCCGATCGGACCTCGAGATCGACCGGACCGAGCCCGTCCGCGGACAGGCCGCTCACCCGCAGCACGACATCCCGCTCGACGCCCGCGGGCGGGCTGAGATCGGCCCGGGCCAATTCGCTGCCGACCATCTCCCGGATCAGCCGTTCCTCGCTCGCCTGTTCCGGTGTCAGGTCGGCGACCAGCCGCCCGCCGCGCAGCACCACGACCCGGTCGGAGATGGCCCGCACCTCGTCGAGCCGGTGCCCGATGAACAGCACCGCGCCGCCGTCGGCCGCATGCCTGCGCGCCAGCGTCAGCACCTTCTCCGCCTCCACGGGCCCCAGCGAGGAGGTCGGCTCGTCCAGGATCAGCACCCGCGGGCGGCGGCCCCACGCCTTGGCGATCTCCACCATCTGCCGCACCGGAACGGGCAGCAGCTGTACCGGGCGGTCGACGTCCACATCCTCGACGCCGATGTCGGCCAGCAGGTCGCGGGCCTCCGCGCGCAGCCCGGCCCGATCCAGTAGCCAGCTGCCCAGCCGCCGCCGCGACGCCGTGCGCGGGCGGCGTCCCAGCAACAGGTTCTCCGCCACGCTCAGCTGCCCGACCAGGGGAAACTCCTGCGCCACCAGGGCGACGCCGAGTTCCTGGGCGTGGTCCGGCCGACCGCTGTGCAGGGTCTGCCCCTCGATCTCGATCGTGCCGGTGGTGGCGGTGACGGTGCCGGACAGCAAACCCATCAAGGTGGACTTTCCGGCGCCGTTCTCGCCCACGACACCGACGATCTGCCCGCGACGCAGCTCGAGTTCCTCGATCCGCAGCACGGTGACGGGCCCGTACTGCTTGCTGACTCCGCGCAGTGCGGCCACCGAGGATTCGCGCAGGTCGACGCCGCCCTCATTACTACCGGCGTCGACCTGAGTCTGAACGGGCATGCCGATGTCGTTCTCACTCATTGCGCGAAGTACCTACCCGATTCCGAGCTTGGTCAGCATGGCCTGGTAGGCGTCGAGGTTGGCCCCCGTCACCAGACCGACGCCGGAACTGACTGTGCTGCCGTCGCTTTCGAGGTAAGGCTTGACGATGTTCATGGTGGCGTCCTTGCCCAGCACCTTCAGCGCGGCGAGCAGGTAGGCACCGGTGTAGCCCTGCTGATACGGCTCCTGCAGCACGGTCGCGGCGATCACGCCCTGCTTGACGAACTTCAGCGTCTGCGCGTCGCTGTCGTCGCAGATGATCTTGACCTTGCCCGTCTTGCCCGCCGACTGCACGGCCTGACCTGCCGACGGACCGTCATACGAGTACACGCCGTAGAGGCCGGTGATGTTGGGATCGGTCTGAATCGCGGTCTCCGCGTTGGTGAGCGCCTTGGAGGCGTCCATGCTGTCGCTCAGCTTGTTGACCACCTTGATGTCGGTGCCCTTCAGAGCATCCTCGAATCCGGCGATGCGCTGCACCGCATTGGAGGCGGTGAGCGAGCCGACCAGGATCGCCACCTCACCCTTGCCGCCGAGGGCCTGCTTCATCGCCTCGCCGGCCTTCTTGCCCGCCTCATAGTTGGGCGTGCCGAGGTAGAGCGCGGCGCCGTCCTCCGGAGGGAGCGGGGAGTCGATGGCCAGCACTGGAGTTCCGGCGGCGTTGGCCGAGGCGATGGGCTCCTTGATGGCGGTGGGATCGATCGCCGAGACGGAGAAGGCGCTGATGTTCTGGCCGCGCAGCGTCTGGATCATCGAAAGCTGCTGGTCCAAACGGCCGTTGGCGGGAGCCTGGTAGGTGCCCTTGGTGCCGAGATCGCTCAGGCCCTTGGTGAATCCGACCTTGCCGGCGTTCCAATAGTCGACCGCGACGTTGACAACCATGGCCAGGTCGAGCTGGGACAGGTCCTTGCCCGTCAGCGCGGTCTTCAGCGCGTCGTCCAGCTTCGCGAGGTTGGCGTCGTTGAACGTGATGTCGCCCTGGATGGCGGTACCGGCCGGGGCGGCGGACTGGGTGGACGCACCGGCGCCCTGTTTGCTGCAGCCCGAGGCGGTGAGGGCGATCGCGAGGGCGGCGGCGACGGCGCCGACGCGCAGGGCCGTCACGGAACGGCGAGTGGGGGATACGGAGGGCATGGGGCCCGGTCCTCTCGAATGGTATCGCCAACCGGGGCGGGGGCCCCGACAGCGATGGGTCGAACATGAAATGTGCTGGCGCTCACCTCGGGTGGGAGCGCGGACCTGCGACGAATATCGGGGATGTGGCGGACCGCCGTCCCCGGCGGCGATCGGGTCGACGTATCGAGCACGCCGGGCGCCGCGCCCGCCGAATCGTTCCGCCCGATCAGGCGCATGGCCGGCCGTCGACCCAGCGAGGCAGCGCGAGCGGGTTGGCTTCGCGCAGCTCCGGCGGCAGCAGGGCATCCGGCGTGTTCTGAAAGGCGACCGGGCGCAGCCACCGCTCGATGGCCGTGGCACCGACGGAGGTGAACGTCGATGTCGAGGCCGGATACGGTCCGCCGTGATGCTGGGCCGCTGTCACTGCGACGCCGGTGGGCCACTCGTTCACGACGATACGGCCGGCGAATTCCCGCATGCGCGTGAGTAATTCGTCCGCTTGCTGATCTCCGTCGCGGGCGAGCTGCACAGTCGCGGTCAGGCTGCCCGGCACCCGGTCGAGCACCCCGGACAGCTGCTCCGCGCTCTCGTACCGGACCACGACGGTGATCGGCCCGAAGCACTCCTCCAGCAGCACATCGTGATCGGCGATGGCATCCGCGGACACCGTGAGCAGGCCCGCGCGCACGGCGTGTTCACCGTCCGCGCCCGCCGGGACGGGCGCCCACGCCCCGGCAAGCCCGGCACGTTCCGCGGCGCCCCGCAGGAAGTTCTCCCGGATTCGGCTGTCCAGCAGCACATTCGGCGCGGTCTCGGCCAGCGCTCGGGCCAGTGACGCCACCAGCCGATCACCGTCCGGACCGGCCGGGACCAGCACCAGGCCGGGTTTGACACAGAACTGCCCGTGCCCGAGCGTTACCGAGGCGGCCAGCGATGTGCCGATCCGTTCGGCCCGCTCGGCCGCGGCGGCCGCGGTGATCACGACCGGATTCACCGAGCCGAGCTCGCCGTGGAACGGTATCGGCGCCGGCCGCGCGGCGGCGGCATCGAACAGCGCCCGGCCGCCCCGGATCGATCCGGTGAATCCGGCGGCGGCCACCAGGGGATGCCGCACGAGCTCGGCCCCGGCCTCGAATCCGTGCACCAATTGCACTACCCCGCTGGGCAATCCGGTTCGCTCGGCGGCGCGGGCCAGCGCCGCCGCGGTGAGTTCCGAGGTGGCCGGATGGTCCGGATGAGCCTTCACCACGACCGGGCAACCGGCCGCCAGGGCGCTGGCGGTATCGCCGCCCGCGACGGAGAACGCGAAGGGGAAGTTCGAGGCGGCGTACACCGCGACCACTCCCAGCGGGATCTTGTACCGCCGCAGATCGGGCCTGGGCGGGGTCGCCGTGCCGTCGGCGTGATCGATGATGATCGCGAGATAGTTTCCCGCGGCGGCGATTTCGGCGAATGCCCGCAGCTGCCCGCAGGTCCTTCCGATTTCACCCGCCAGCCGTATCGCGCCGAGCGCAGTCTCGGCATCGGCCACGGACACCAGGCGATCACGGTCTCGCTCGAGCTCCTGCGCGGCCTCGCGCAGAAATCGGGCGCGAGCCGTCCGGTCGCTCAGCGCGACCCGCGAGCCATGTGCGGCACGGACCGCGCGATCGACATCCGTCGAGGTCGCCTCGGTGGTCACCGGTTCACGCCGACCGCCCGTACGCGGGTCCACACTCCAGACGGGAGCGGACATCGACACCTCCTTGTGTTCGAAATCTCGAACGCAGTCCGACTAGTCGAACATATAGTGGGTCATCGTGCGTCGTTCGTCAATGCCCGACCGGCAGCGCGAGCGCATTTGACGTATCGAGCCGGATTGCTACTCTTGTTTGACATATCGGACATCGTTCGAAATTTCGAACATGATTGGACAGTCCATGCGCATCACCCACTTGGAGACCCATGTCGTCGGAACGCCTTGGCGGAACCTGACATACGTGGTCGTGCACACCGACGAGGGCCTGCACGG
The DNA here is from genome assembly GCF_018860155.1 of Nocardia albiluteola. Lineage (GTDB taxonomy): Bacteria > Actinomycetota > Actinomycetes > Mycobacteriales > Mycobacteriaceae > Nocardia > Nocardia albiluteola. Next base: position 794,072 of record NZ_JAHKNI010000002.1, on the reverse strand, counting down.
GGTCGGCGAAACCAGGATGCTGGGGCATACCGACGCCCTGCTGGGATATCTGCGGGAGGCCGAGCGGAACCACATTCGCGGCTCGGATCCGTTCGCGATCGAGGACCTGGTGCGACGGATGAAATACGGTGACTACGGGCGCGCCGGCGAGATCGTCATGTCGGGCATCGCCTGCGTGGAGACCGCCTGCTGGGATATCAAGGGCAAGGCGCTGGGGGTGCCGGTGTGGCAGCTGCTCGGTGGCGCGGTCACCGATCGCGTGCCCGCGTACGCCAACGGCTGGTACACCACCGAACGCACGCCCGAGGCCTATGCGACCGCCGCGCGTGCGGTCATCGAACGCGGATACCGGGCCCTGAAGATCGACCCGTTCGGCACAGGCCACTTCGAGCTGTCCCATGCCGAGACCATGCAAGCGGTGGCGCTCATCGAGGCGGTGCGGTCGGCGATCGGGCCCGGGGCCGAGCTCATGCTCGAGATGCACGGGCGGTTCAGCCCGGCCACCGCGGTGCGGCTGGCCCACGAGATGGCGCCCTTCCGCCCTGCCTGGATCGAAGAGCCGGTGCCACCGGAAAACCTCGCGGCACTGCGGCAGGTCGCCGCCAAGACCGAACTCCCGATCGCCACCGGGGAGCGCATCCACGACCGGATCGAGTTCCGCGAATTGTTCGAGGACCAACTCGCGGACATCGTGCAACCCGACCTCGGCCACATCGGCGGCATCGGCGAGACCCGCAAACTGGCCGCCACGGCCGAGACCTACTACCGGCTGATCGCGCCGCACAACGTCGGCGGCGCGGTGTTGACCGCCGCCTCACTGCAGGTGGCGTTCTGCACGCCCAATTTCAAGGTCCTCGAACACTTCAACGACTTCGCCGACGCCGGCATCAAGGATGTCGTCACGGGGGCGCCCGAGGTGGTCGACGGATACTTCGTGCGCCACGACCGGCCCGGGCTCGGCGTGGAGTTCGATGCCGCGGCCGCGGCCGAATTCCCGCAGCAACAGGCACATTTCGATCTATGGGCCGAGGGCTGGGAGAAACGGGCGCCGCAGGTGAGCCGGTGACCGCGGACCTCGAGCTGGTGGTGGAGCGGCCCGGCACGCATCGCCTCGCCGCGCACACGCCCCGGCCGCCGGGTCCCGGCGAGGCGCTGATCCGAGTGCACAGCGTGGGCATCTGCGGCAGCGACCGCGAGGTGTACCGGGGGACTCGGCCCGAAGGCTATGTGCGGTACCCGGTGGTCCCCGGACACGAGTGGTCCGGCCGGGTAGAGGCGGTCGGCCCGGGTGTCAGCGCGGAGCTGGTCGGCCGGTTGACGGTAGGCGAGGGCTTTCGCAACTGCCAGGTCTGCGCGCGCTGCCGTGACGGCGAAAGTACCCTGTGCACAGCAGGATACGAGGAAACCGGATTCACTCGTCCCGGCGCGATGGCGGCCACGCTCACCCTGCCTGCGCGGCTGCTGCACCTGCTTCCCGATGACGCGGATCCGACGGCGGCGGCGCTGATGGAACCGGCCGCGTGCGGCGCGGCCGCCGCGCTCCTGGCCGGGGTCCGGCCGGGCGAACGCGTGGCCGTCGTCGGCACCGGCACACTGGGATTGCTCATCGTCCAGTTCCTGGCGGCCTCGTCCCCGGGCGCGCTGCTCGCGATCGGACGCGCCCCGCAGCACGCCGATCGGGCGCTGGCCTTCGGTGCGACCGAATTCCGGAGCTCGGAAGACCGTTCGGGCGCAGGGGATTTCGATGTCGTCGTCGAGGCGGCCGGAGCCCCGGGCACCGCGGCGCTGGCCGCCTCGCTGCTGCGTCGCGGCGGGCGTCTGGTGCTGACCGGCATCCCGGCACCCGGCTCCGACGGCCTCGACCCGGTCGATCTCGTCGTCCGAAAGCTCGAGGTCCACACGGTATTCGGGGCGACCGCGACCGCGTGGGCGCATGCCGTCCGCGCCTTCGCCGCCGGAATCCTGAATCCGCTTCCACTCGTGACGCACCGAATCCCGTTGGCGGAGTTCGCCGATGCGCTCGACCTGATCGGCCGCGGCGATCCCGCCGTAGGCAAGGTGCTGCTGTTCCCCAACTCGGTCGGACCCGCCCCGATCCCGTGACTCACCCACTCTCGTTCCCGAAGGGCATCTCATGACATCTCCCAGCACCCCTCGACGCCCCGGCGAGCGCCAGCTGCGCGCGCTCGGCCTGGACTCGACCGCCCTCCACCCGGACGACGCGTCAGGGCACACCTTTCCGGACGGGGGCCGGTGGCGCACCGAGGTCCCCTCGGTCGAGGGACCGGAGGCGGTGCATACCGTGCTGACCGAGGCACAGCGGCTGGACGTAATGATCCACCGGATAAGTCAGGGCAGCGGCATCTGGATGCTGACCGACGCCGAGATCACCGACATGGTCCAGGCCTGCGCCGAAAGCAATGTCGAACTGTGCCTGTTCACCGGTCCTCGCGGCACCTGGGATATCGGCGCCGGCACTCGCACCCCCGCCGGCGGCACGGGCCCGCGCGCCTACGGGCACACCGCGGTCGCTGGGTGCGTCGAGGATGCGGTCCGCGCCACCGAGCTCGGCGTGAAGTGCATACTCGTCGCCGACGAGGGCGTGCTGTGGGTACTGCACCGGCTCCGCGTCGCGGGGATGCTCCCCGCCGATACCACCCTGAAGGTTTCGGCGCTGATCGGCCCGGTCAATCCCGCCGCGGTCGCGGTGTTCGAACGGCTGGGCGCCGATTCGGTGAACGTTCCGTCCGATCTCACCACCGCACATATCACCGAGATCCGCCGGGCCAGCCGGGTGCCTCTGGACATGTACGTCGAGGCCCCGGACGATCTCGGCGGATATGTGCGAATGTACGAGGCGGCTGAACTGATCCGGCGGGGTGCGCCGATCTACCTGAAATTCGGCCTGTCCAAGGCGCCGGGCATCTATCCGGCCGGGGCGCATCTTCGCGAGACGGTGGTCGCGACCGCCCGCGAGCGGGTACGTCGCGGGCGGCTGCTGCTCGACCTGCTCGAGCGGCTCGACGCCGCCGAGGGCATGTCTGCGGCGGGGGCTAGACTGCCCGGTGACCTCGAACGTTTCCCGGTCCACGAATCAGGGACCGCGCACACCTCGGAGGCCGACTGAATGGCTCGTCTCGTACCGGCGGTCACCCGCGCCCTCGATATCCTGGAACTCTTTCTCGAGGGCACCGATTCGATATCGGCTCCCGATATCGTTCGGACCCTGGAACTTCCGCGAACCACGGTGCACGAGTTGATCGCCACGCTGGTCGAGCGCCGTTATCTGGTCGCCGACGGATCCGGCCGGTACCGCCTGGGAGTGCGCGTGCACCAGCTCGGCAGCCGCTACGCCGAGCAGTTGGACCTTGTCCGGGAGGGCAGGGCCGCCGCCCAGCGGGTGTCCGATCAATGCCAGGAGACCGTTCACCTCGGGATCCTGGAGGGACGCGATGTCGTCTACATCGCGAAGGTCGATTCGACGCACGCGGTCCGGATGGTCTCCGCCGCAGGCCTGCGCCTACCGGCGCACTGCACCGCCGTCGGGAAGATGCTGCTGGCCTCGCTTCCGGAATCGGCGCTGAACGAACTGCTCTCGCCCGAGCATCCGCTGCAGGCGATGACCCCCGCCACCATCACCGACCCGGCGGCGCTGCGAGCCGACCTGGACGAGGCCCGCAGCTGCGGGGCGTCGTTCGAGCAGTGCGAATCCAATCTCGATGTTGCGTGCGTTGCCGCCCCGGTCCGCGATCACACCGGAAACGTAGTTGCCGCGATGTCGATCTCCGTGCCATTGATCAGGTGGACGCCCCAGCGACGCGACGAACTCCGGAAACTGGTGACAGCGGGCGCCGAAGACCTCTCCGAGCATCTCGGTTACCGCGGATGACCGGAACGCCGGACGCCCGGCGATTCCCCTTCAGCGCCGCACGCGGTTGGGAATCACCTTGCCCGGGTTGAGGATTCCGAAGGGGTCGAGGGATTGCTTGATCGCGTGGTGCATGGACATCACGACGGGGTCCAGTTCCTTGGCCAGGCCGTCCATCTTCAGCAGGCCCACGCCGTGTTCGCCGGTGACGGTGCCGCCGAATTCCAGTGCGGCGTCGATGATGTCGGCAAAGGCGGCGTGGGCTCGGTCGCGGGCGGACAGATCGTCGTGGGAGGTGATCAGCAGGGGATGCAGGTTGCCGTCACCGGCGTGGGCGACATTCGCGATGACGGTGTCGTGGCGGGCGGCGATCTCCTCGATGCGGGCGAGCATGCCGGGAACCGCCCGGATCGGAACGCAGATGTCCTCGGTGAGAACGGGTCCCAGCCGTTCGATGGCCGGATAGGCCAGGCGCCGGGCGGCGAACAGCGCCTCGGATTCGGTCTCGTCGGTGGAGATCGCGCTCCAGGTGGCGCCGGCGGACTCGAAGCACCGGCGCATCGTCTCCGCCTCCGCCTCGCCGGCCGCACCGGCGGTGTCGATCCGGCCCAGCAGCACCGCGTCGGCGTCCACCGAGCTTCGATAGATTCCCATCGCGCGCAAGCCGTGGCGATCGAACGCTCAGGGCATCACTCGCCCCAACGAGGGCAACGGGGTTTGGTCAGCCGGTTGCACCATCGGGTCGAGCCACAGGAATGACCGTAACGAGTGCGTCGATGCCCGCAAAGTCTTTCGGATTGGTCGTATACAGCGGCAAGCCATAACGTGCCGAAATGGCGGCAATCATCAAATCCGCAGTCCGGCGACGAGGCTGCCGACCGATCGCGTAGACGGCGGCACAAATCAAGCCGAACATTCGCGCAGCCTCGCTGTCGTACGGCAACGCCTCCCCGAATGTGGCCTCCACGTGCTGCAGCACCGCGATCCGCCGCGCACGTGTGACCGCGTCATCGGTTGCGTACGGCCCTCGCGACAATTCCCCTAGAGTCACGGCGGTAATCGCCGATTCGACAGGAAGCTGGGCCGGGTTGAACAAGGACAATGCCGCGACAATGCTCGTGTCGAGTACACCCCTCGCGGCACGGCTTACCGCCACCTCGCTCACAGTCCAGTTCCTGCGAGCGGATCGTCCGACAGCTCGTCCGAAATGGCAATGTCCAGATCGCGGCGCAACTGGTCGTAGTCGAGCGTCGGCGCCGTGGCGAACATTGCCTGAGCGGCCACTGTGGGAACGAAGCGGTGTCGCCGGATCGGCACCACCTCTGCTAACGGCTCACCATTGAGCGTGAGTACGTACTGCTTGCCCTCGCGAAGACCTCGCGTGATGTTGCCAGAATCGGTCACGAACTGACGCACGCTGACCTCAGTGGGGGGCCGAACCTCTGGGTTAGCCATACATACAGCGTACCACGCCGTAATACCGCGAACCGAAGGACCCACCGCAGCCGGATTCGGTGGCCGGGCTATGCGCCCGGGGACGAGGTCAGGTAGCGCTGCAGCGTCGGGCCGATCTCCGCGGCGATCTGTGCGGGCGTCAGCGCGACGACCGGGGGGAGCTGTAATACGTAGCGGCACAGGGCAAGACCCAGTATCTGACTGGCGATGAGCCCGGCGCGCCGCGGGGCGTCGGCGGGATCGCCGACGCGCAGCACCATCGGCATCAGCTGCTCACCGAACACCCGCCGCCGAAGGTGCTCGACCATGGCGTCATCGGTCATGGCCGATCGCAGGATCGTCAGCAGAATCTCGTTGCCCGGGGTGACCTCCCACAGCTCGAGGAACCGGCGCACGAGCACCTCCCCCAGCGAATCCTGGGCCACCCCATCGAGATCCGGCAGTTCGAGATCGATCTCGAGTGCGGCGCCGAACAACCCCTCCTTGTTGCCGTAGTACCGCATCACCATCGACGGGTCGATCTCCGCGTCGGCGGCGATTGCCCGGATCGTGGCCTTGCGGTAGCCGTCCTGCGCGAAGCGGCGCCGGGCAGCGTCGAGGATGGCGGCGCGGGTGGCGTCGGAGCGGCGCGACGCGGTCTCGGCGGTCATGCCAACGACTGTATGCCAACATTTGTTGGCATGCCAGTGCGAGCTATCCGGCAGCGATCCGGGGGTACCGCCGGAGTGTCTCGTTCAGCGAGACCACGACCCGAAACCGCGTCCCGGCGACACCGCCGCGGCTACCGTCATGGTGCATACCGATGCCGAAAGGTTGCTCGCGATGAAACTGATGTACGCGCTGTGGGGGCCGGAGCTGGGCAAGGCGCTGGGCGCGCCGGAATTGCACGCGCGCCTGCGCGCGAGCGGGGCGACCGAACTTCAGGTGAATATCGCCGATGCGGAGGTGGCGGCCGCGCAGCTGCGCCACGCCACCTACGACGCACCGGTCGACGCGATCGTCAGCGTGTGGGGCGAGTTCGACACCGCGACCGTCACCGATGCCCTGTCCGCCGTTGCGGTGAACGTGAACGGCTGGATCGTGGACGAGCGGGTGCCGCTCACCCCGCCGTACACCGCCAGCGGCGTGCGCTGCGATGCGCTGGCCAATATCGCGCTGCTGCGGATTCCGGCGGACCTGTCCCGCGAGGAATGGCAGCGGCACTGGCACGGCACGCACACCATGGTCGCGATCGAGACCCAGGCGACGTTCGGATACGTGCAGAACACCGTCGTCGATGCGATCACCCCGGGTCCCCGGGTCGACGCGCTCGTCGAGGAGCTGTTCCCGATGGCCGCGATGACCGATCCGCACGCGTTCTGGGGCAGCGCCGGGGACGATGCCGAGCTGCAGCGCCGGATGAGCCGAATGATGGACAGCGTCAACACCTTCGGCGCCAATCGCGACCTGGACATCATCCCCACCAGCCGATACCGCTACGACCTGCCCTGACCGCCGTTGCGGTGGCCGTTTCGCGGGCGCGCGCCGTACCGTAATGTGCGTTGTGACCGTGGCAGCAGTCCGGGGCGAGGGCGCCGGGCCGACGAAATGGGACCGCCGAAGTGACGTGTTGCGGACCGAATCGGCGTCGCATGCTCGCCGCACTTGCCGCCATCCCGATCGTTGCCGCCGCGGGTCCGGCTCGCGCGCAGGAGAATTCGATGATCGCGACCGATCTCGAAGTGGTCACCGTCACCCCGACGTCGGTGATCCTGACCTGGACCACGCTCGCGCCCGGCCCGGGTGGGAACCCGGTGCCGGCGGGCACGCAGGTCCGCCTGGCTCCGGCGGATGCCCGCGGCCCGGCGCGGATCCGGCACGACGATTCCGATCGCACGTCGTACCACTACGCCGAGATCACCGGGCTCGAGCCCGGTCGCGCCTACCGTTTCGAGGCCTGGTCGGACGGCGTGCGCGCGACGCCGGGCTCGACCGTGGTCACCCATCTGCCCGGAAGCCCCGAATGCACCGGGCAGTTCACGACACTCGCACTCCCCCCGGGCCGCCTGCTGCGCACCCTCGCACTGTCCAACGATCTGCACATCGGCGAGGAGACCGCCGGGCTGATCCATGCTGCGGAGCTGCCCGGCGTGCGGCAGGAGCCCGGATTGCCGCCGTATCCGGAGGTGATGCTCACCGCGCTGCTGGGCGATCTGCGCCTGCCCGACCGTGGTGCCGATCATCTGCTCGTCGCGGGCGACCTGACCGCCGAGGCGACACCGGCCCAGACCGGTTCCGTGCGTGCGCATCTGGATTCGTGGGGCGTGCGCGAGCGGGACTGGTTTGCCGTGCGTGGCAACCACGACCGCCCGCACGTCGGCCCGGAGTACGCGGGCTGCCCCGCCGTGGCCGATGCCGTCCATCACGACTGCTGGGGCGAATCCTTCGGCCCGCGAGGGCAACTCACCGAACACCGGCTCGGCGACCTGCGGGTACTGGGCCTGGACACCACCCTGCTCGACGCCCCCGGCGGCGCCATCGACCCGGCCCAATTCGACCACCTGCGCACGCTGCTGCGGGCCGACCCGGACCGCCCGACCCTGATCTTCGGCCACCATCCGGTGACGCAGGACGCGGCCGTATCCAATATCAACGGACTGGATTTCGTGTTGAACCGGACCGATTCGCTGGCGCTGCAGTCGCTCTATCGGTCCGCGCCGGGAGTATTCCTGCACCATGCCGGACACACCCATCGCAATCGCCGTAGCGGCGCGGACATCCCGCTGAATGTCGAGTTCCTGGAAGTCGGCGCGGTGAAGGAATATCCCGGCGGCTACACCCTGGTGCGCATCTACGAGGGCGGCTACATCGTCAACTTCTACAAGACCCGAACCCCCGACGCCCGCCGCTGGAGCCACCGCAGCCGCGCCGAATACCTGGGCCTGTGGCCGGATTACACGCTCGGCAGCACGGCCGACCGCAATCACACTGTCCTGCGCGATCTTTCGGGCCTGACCTGACCGACCCCGCCGGAGCGGAGGCAGAGGATGCAGAGCGGATGGCGGGAATCGAACCCGCGTGCACGGTTTTGCAGACCGCCCCCTAACCACTCAGGCACACCCGCATCGCAGTTCATGGTGCCGCGACAGAGTCCCAATGCCTACATTTTCGGTCACCATGATCGGAAAGTTCGGGAGCGGAGCAAATAGACTCGTCGCATGGCTACCCCCCGCCCGCTGCCGCTGGACCCGATCGAGGAGGCGCATCGCCAGTGGACCGCCCACGGCTGGGGCGAGGTGGCCGACGGGATGGCGGCGGTCACGTCGCTGGTGCGGGCCCAGCAGATCGTCATGGCGCGGGTGGACGAGGCGCTGCGGCCCTCGGGGCTGACCTTCTCCCGCTACGAACTGCTCGCGCTGCTGAACTTCAGCAAGTCCGGCGCCCTGCCGATGGCCATGGCCAGCGCGCGCCTGCAGGTGCACCCGACCAGCGTCACCAACACCGTCGACCGGCTCGAGGCCGCCGGACTGGTCAAGCGAGTACCGCACCCCAGTGATCGGCGGGCAACGCTGATCGAGATCACCGACGCGGGCCGCGAGCTGGTCACCCAGGCAACGCGCGAGCTCAACGAGTCGGTTTTCGCGCGCCCCGGCCTACCGCCGGAGCGCCTGCACCTGCTGTTGCAACTGCTGTCGGAATTCCGCCGAACCGCCGGTGACTTCGATACCGGCGACACGCCGACACGCTGGGCTTAGCCCGGCGAGCCCGCCCGGAACGCCATAACCATTCAGCATCCGGCCAGCGACATCAGGCCCATTGCCTTCACATCCGGCCCCAAAAGGTTCACCATGGAGGCCATGGTGCTGGTCCTGGGGGTGTCGGCGGGCGCTGGGGGCGCCCGCGCGATGCTCACGCATTCGGATCAGCCGCATCTTCCGCCGATCGACCGCTGCACGGTGCCGCGCCGGGCCGGGGGCGGGGTCGAGGAGGCGGTGTTCGCGGCGATCAATCTGATGCGTCAAGCCGCGGCGCGCCGCGACGAGTTCATCACCGGCATCGCGGTCACCTGCCGCACCTCCCTGCACGAGGACGCCATCCGCACCATGGCCGGGCGCAGCCGCCTCACGATCGTCGACGAACCCCTCGCCCAGCTGCGCTACCTGCGTTTCAGCGGGCAGCTCCCGGACGAGGGCGCGGTGCTGCTCTACGACCTGGGCGCCGCGGGGCTCACCGTCACCGAGGCCGACTGCCGCACCGACGCCATTCTGGCCGTCAAGCGCAGCCGGGTGCTGGGCGGCGACGGGCACGACGCCCTGCTGCGCTGGCATTTGGCGCATGCCGCCGTGAATGTCGACAAGCCGACCAGCCGCGCCTACAAGGAGGCGCTGACGAGCACGCCGGTGCTCACCGCGAGCGATCCGCACAGCGGCCGGCGAATGGTGGTGACGCGCAGCGATTTCGAGGATCTGACCGAGGCGGGCATCCACCATTCGGTGTCGTACGTGCGGCAGATGATCGACGAGACGGGTGTCCCACCACTGGCGATGGCGCTGCTGGGCGGCTGTTCCCGCAATCCCCGCATTCGCGAGTCGGTGGCGCAGCTATTGAATCTGCCGATCATCTACGATCCGGAGCCCGAATTCGTCTCGGCGCGCGGTGCGGTGTTGATGGCCACCCAGCTGCCCTCGGCCCGCCGGGTGCGGGGCGTGCGCCTGCCGCCACTGCCGACCGTGCCGCCCAAGCGCACCGCGCCGGTGTCCAAGCGCAAACTGGTTGCGGCGCTGGCCGTTACGGCGACGCTCGGCGCGACGGTGGTCGGATTGCTGAGCACGAACCGGGATTCGACGCGGCCCGACACGCACGGTCCCAGCCCCGCGCCGACCCCGGTGGAGGTCGCGGGCACGCCCGCGAATCCGGTGCCCTCCAAATAGATTCGCGCCTCGCACAGAACTCAGGTGCCGTCGATGAGCAGCGTGTGCTGCATCAGGCTCATGGCGACCGCGCACGGATCCGGCTGCGCGGCGTGGTCGCGGTTCTGAATCCACCACGTGATGGTGCCGGTGTCCGCGGTGGTGATCCCGCAGCTGCCCGGGTCGTTCGGATCGCGCCAGTACATGCCGCCGAACTTCTTGACCACCAGCTTCTCGATCTGATACCCGTACTGGGCCGCGACCTGGGTGTCCCGCATCAGGACGTCGTCCTGGAACCAGCTGTAGGTGACGTCGACGACGCCGTGGGCGGTCTGCGCCCGCCAGGTGCAGACGGTGGGCGCGGTCTGCTGGCGCACCACGGTGCCCTGCAGGCTGCGCGCGAGGAACTGATCGGTCACGGGCCCGCACCCGGCCAGGAAGTTCGGATCGGATGCCGACCGGTCGGCGGAGGACGGCGGCGTGCCTCCCGACGAGCATCCCGCCACCGCGGCCGTCAGCAGGACCGCGGCCGCCACGCGCATGAACCGCCCCATGCCCCTAGCCTGCCTTCGCGAGCGTGGCGGCGGCAAGCTTCTCGAGGTCGGAGCAGGCCGCTGGGCGGGCGGACCCGCGCCCCGCGGCCGTCACGATCCAGTCGATGAAGTCCTCCCCGCCCGACTCGACGGCGAGCTCGCAGGCCTGCGGACCGGACCAGAGGATCCCGGAATGGCCGGCGACCTGCACCGAGGCGGACGTGCCGAGGGTGACCTGGGTGCGGCGGTCCGCCAGCGGCGTGCCCCGGAACCACTCGAAGACGACCGCGTAGTCGGCGCCGCCGCCGGTCTCCCAGGCGCAACGCAGCGGATTGGCCGATACCTGCTGTAGTCCGGACAGGCCCGTGGCCTGCGCGATCTGCGCGTCGCCGACCGAACCGCAGCGCCCGATCGCGGCGGCGGGCGCAGGGGTGGACGGGCTGGGTGTCGTGGTGGGGGTGCCCGGCGAACCGCACCCCATCGCCACCATCAGGGCAGCGCCCGTCCCGACCGCTGCCGCCACCCGCTTCCACACCAGGCCCAGGCTACCCATCGCCCCGTGCCACGGGGAACGTGAACCGACGGCTCAGCGGTTGCCGAAATTCGCCGCCCGCTTCTCCACGAACGCCGCCATGCCCTCCTTCTGGTCCGCCGTGGCGAACAGCGAGTGGAAGACCCGGCGCTCGAAGCGCAGGCCCTCACCCAGGGTGGTCTCGAAGGAGCGGTTGACCGCCTCCTTGGCGATCATCACCGATGGCAGCGACATCGAGGCGATCGTGGCAGCCACCTCGAGGGCCGTGGCGACCAGCTCGGCGGCCGGGACGATGCGCGAGACCAGCCCCGCGCGCTCGGCCTCCTCGGCATCCATGTTCCGGCCGGTCAGGATCAGATCCATGGCCTTGGCCTTGCCCACCGCGCGGGTCAGGCGCTGGGAACCGCCCATCCCGGGGATGACGCCGAGCTTGATCTCGGGCTGGCCGAACTTGGCGGTGTCGGCCGCGATGAGCAGGTCGCACATCATCGCCAGCTCGCAGCCGCCGCCCAGGGCGTACCCGGCGACCGCCGCGATGATCGGCTTGCGGAACGCGACGAGGCGGTCCCAGCCGGCGAAGTGGTCGGCCAGGTACATGTCCATGTAGGACTTGGACTGCATCTCCTTGATGTCCGCGCCGGCGGCGAAGGCCCGCTCGGATCCGGTGAGCACGACCGCACCGATCTCCTCGTCGGCCTCGAGCTCGTCGAGCGCGGCCGAGATATCGGTCAGCACCTGCGAATTCAGGGCGTTGAGGGCCTTGGGCCGGTTCAGCGTGACGAGGGCGACGCGGCCCTTGCGCTCGAGCAGGATGGTCTCGAAATCAGTCATGTCACATCCCTTTCCGGGCACGTCCGGGGCGGCCGGTCATGCCTGTTCCTGTTCCGATCGCGTGCGGATGTCGGTCACGATAGCGGAGAAGTCCCTGCCCGCTTCGTCCCGGTTGAAGCGCTGGTAGATCTGCGCGGCCAGCTGCCCGAGCTGCCCGTCCACGCCGTTGGCGGCAAGGGCGTTCGCGGCCAGGCCCAGATCCTTGGTCATCAGGGCGGTGGCGAAGCCGGGCCGGTAGTCGTTGTTCGCCGGGCTGGCCGGAACCGGGCCCGGCACAGGGCAATACGAGGTCAGCGCCCAAGACTGCCCCGAGGCGGTGGACACCACGTCGAAGAATTTCTCGTGCGTGAGGCCCAGCTTCTCACCCAGCACGATGGCCTCGGACAGTCCGATCATCGAGATGCCCAACAACATGTTGTTGCAGATCTTGGCGGCCTGCCCGACGCCCGCGCCGCCGCAGTGCACAACCTTGCCGCCCATGACCTCGAGCAGCGGCAGGGCCTGGGCGAAATCGTCCGGCGCGCCGCCCACCATGAAGGTGAGGGTGCCCGCGGCCGCGCCCGCGACGCCGCCGGAGACGGGCGCGTCCAGGGCCCGATATCCCTGCGCGACAGCGAGTTCCGCAGCGGCCACCGCATCGGCCACGTCGATGGTGGAGGAGTCGACGAACAGCGTCCCGGGTTTCGCGGCGGACAGGATCTCGCCGTAGAGATCGAGCACGACGCGGCCGTTGGGCAGCATCGTGACGACGATGTCGGCTTCGGCCACGGCCTCCGCCGCGGTCGCGACAACACTCGCACCGTCCGCGCGGGCCTGATCCTGCGCGGCGGGCACGGGGTCGAAGGCGACGACCGCGTATCCCGCGCGCACCAGGTTGGCGGCCATGGGTCCGCCCATGTGGCCCAGGCCCAGGAATCCGACCTTCGGGTTCTCGGTAGTCATGCGTGTCCTCCCGTGGCTCACTGTGCGTCTCGAGGTGCGGTCAGGCCCAATTCGCGATCGCCGAGATCGCCGAAGTAGGCCGCGACGTCGGCATCGGTGACCTCGGCCAGGGTGGCCGGTGACCACCGGGGGTTGCGGTCCTTGTCGACGACCTGGGCCCGAATCCCCTCCACCAGGTCGTGGGTGCGCAGCGACGCGGCCGAGACCCGGTACTCCCGGTTCAGCGCCTCCGCCAGGCTCGCGGCCTCGCGCGCGCCGCGCAGCGAGCGCAGCGTAACCTTCAGCGCCACCGGCGATTTCGACAGCACGTCGGCGGCCGCCGCGGCGGCCTCGGGACGGCCGTCGTTCTGCAGCCGGTACACGATCTCCTCCACGGTGTCCGCGCCGTAGCAGGCATCGATCCAATCCCGCTGTGCCACGAAGGCCGACACCGGCGCGGGCTGCGCAAATTTGCCGATGGCCACCTCCGCATCCGCGGTCCGCAGCGCCTCGAGCAGCGCCGGAACATGTTCGGACGGAACGAAATAGTCGGCGAATCCGGCCGCGATGGCATCCCCGGCGCTCATTCGCGCCGTGGTCAGCGCGACGTGCGTGCCGATCTCTCCCGGGGCGTTGGCGAGCAGGTAGGTGCCGCCCACATCGGGCACGAAACCGATGCCGGTCTCGGGCATGCCGACCTTGGATCGTTCGGTCACCACGCGGTGCGAGGCATGTCCGGACAGGCCCACACCGCCGCCCATGACGATGCCGTCCATGATCGCGACGTACGGCTTGGGGTAGCGGTCGATGAGGGCATTGAGGACGTACTCGTCACGCCAGAACCGCCCGCTCGGCGAGTCCGCGGCGTCGTACGGCGAATCACCCCGGGCGACGGTGTTTTTCGCATCCTCGTGAATGGCGACGATGTCTCCGCCCGCGCACAGCCCGCGCTCGCCGGCCCCGGTGAGCGCCACCGTGCGCACCTCGTCATCGTCCGCCCAGGCGTGCAGCGCGTCCAGAATGGCCAGCGCCATCGGATGATTCAGCGCGTTGATGGCCTTGGGCCGGTTCAGCGTGATCAGGCCGAGGCCGTCGAGTTTCTCGATCAGAACCTCGGGTTCGGCTGTCTCCATGGGTCGCTCGCTCATGCTGCTCCTACCACCGAGCGGGCCACGACGACCCGCATGATTTCGTTCGTTCCCTCGAGAATCTGATGCACCCGCAGGTCGCGGACGATCTTCTCGATTCCGTATTCGGCCAGATAGCCGTAGCCGCCGTGCAGCTGCAGGGCCTTGTTGGCCACCTCGAACCCGGCGTCGGTACCGAATCGCTTGGCCATGGCGCACAGTTCGACCTTGTCGGGCGCGTCGGCGTCCAGTGCGGCCGCGGCCCGCCACAGCAGCGTGCGGGCGGCCTCGAGCGAGGTGCGCATGTCGGCCAGGTCGAACTGCAGGGCGGTGTTGTCCAGCAGCCGGGAACCGAATGCCTTGCGCTCGTTCAGATATGCGACGGTCCGATCGAGCGCGGTCTGCGCCCCGCCCAGGGAGCAGGCGGCGATGTTGAGCCGTCCGCCGTTGAGCCCGTTCATGGCGATGCGGAAACCGTTGCCCTCCACACCGAGCAGGTTGGCGGCGGGCACCCGGGCATTGTCGAGAACGACCTGCCGGGTCGGCTGGGCGTTCCAGCCCATTTTCCGCTCGTTCGCGCCGAACGAGAGTCCGGGGGTGTCGGCGGGCACGATGAACGCCGAGATGCCCCGCGCCCCCGGGTGTCCGGTGCGCGCCATGATTACGTACACGTCGGTGCTGCCGGCGCCGGAGATGAATTGCTTGACGCCGGTGAGCAGATAGTCGTCGCCATCCCGAACGGCCCTGGTGCTCAGGGCCGCCGCATCGGAGCCGACGCCCGGCTCGGTGAGCGCGTAGCTGGCCAGCAGGTCCATCGACGTCAGGCCCGGCAGCCACCGATTCCGTTGCGCCTCATCGCCGTACGTGTCGATCATCCACGTCGCCATGTTGTGGATGGAGATGTAGGCGGCAATGGCCGGGCAGCCGGTGGCCAGCTGCTCGAAGATCCGCACCGCGTCCAGCCGCCGCAGCGCCGAGCCGCCCACGTCGTCGCGGATGTAGATGCCACCCAGGCCCAGCGAGCCGGCCTTGCGCAACACGTCGACCGGGAAGTGCTTGCGCTCGTCCCATTCCAGGGCATTCGGCGCTAGCAGTTCGTCGGCGAAACTCCGGGCGGTCTCGGCGATCGCCTTCTCGTCCTCGTCCAGTGTGAACACCGGTCAGTCCATGGTGGGGATGACGAATGCGTTGGATTCTTTCATGCCCGACGGCCAGCGCTGGGTGACGGTCTTGGTCTTGGTGTAGAAGCGGATCGAGTCCGGGCCGTGCTGGTTGAGATCGCCGAAGCCGGAACGCTTCCAGCCGCCGAAGGTGTGGTAGGCGATCGGCACCGGAATCGGCACGTTGACCCCGACCATGCCGACCTGCACGCGGGCGGTGAAGTCGCGAGCGGTGTCGCCGTCGCGCGTGAAAATCGCGACGCCGTTGCCGTATTCGTGCTCGCTGGGCAGGCGCAGCGCCTCCTCGTAGTCCGCGGCGCGCACGATCGCCAGCACCGGGCCGAAGATCTCCTCCCGGTAGATACGCATGTCGGGGGTGACGCGGTCGAAAAGCGATGCGCCCGCGAAGAATCCGTCCTCGCCGCCCTCGACGACCAGGCCGCGGCCGTCGATCACCAGCTCCGCGCCCTCCTCGACGCCGATGCCGATGTAGCTGTTCACCCGGTCCACGCCGTCGCGCCCGACCAGCGGCCCGAAGTCCGCGCCCGGATCGTCGGACAGGCCGACGTTCAGCTTCTCGATGCGCTCGATGAGCTTGCCGCGCAGGCGATCCGCGGTCTCGTCACCGACCGGCACCGCGACCGAGATGGCCATGCAGCGCTCCCCCGCCGAGCCATAGCCCGCGCCGATGAGCTGGTCGGCCACGTCGTCCATGTCGGCGTCGGGCATGACCACGGCGTGGTTCTTCGCGCCGCCGAAACACTGGGCGCGCTTGCCGTTCGCGGTCGCGGTCTCGTAGATGTACTGCGCGATCGGGGTGGAACCGACGAATCCGACCGCCTTGATGCGCTCGTCGTGCAGCAGCGTGTCCACGGCCTCCTTGTCGCCGTTGACGACGTTGAACACGCCCGCGGGCAGCCCTGCCTCGAGGAAGAGTTCGGCGAGCCGCAGCGGCACCGAGGGGTCCCGCTCGGAGGGCTTGAGTACCACGGCGTTTCCGCACGCCAGCGCCGGGCCCGCCTGCCACAGCGGGATCATGGCCGGAAAGTTGAACGGCGTGATGGCCGCGACCACACCGAGGGGCTGACGCAGGGAGTACACGTCGATGCCGGTGCCCGCACTCTCGGTGTATTCGCCCTTGAGCAGATGCGGTATGCCGGTGGCGAATTCGACGACCTCGAGCCCGCGCTGGATGTCACCCCTGGCATCGGGGATGGTCTTGCCGTGCTCGCTGGACAGCAGCGCCGCCAGCGAATCCATCTCGTCCTGGACCAGGCTCAGGAACTTCATCAGCACCCGCGCCCGCTTCTGCGGGTTCAGCGCCGCCCACGCCTGCTGCGCCTCGGCCGCATCGGCGATGACCGCCTCGACCTCACTCTTGCTCGCCAGCGGCACCCGGGCCTGTACCCGTCCGGTGCTCGGGTTGTACACGTCGCCGAACCTGCCGGACGCCCCGGCCACGTGCTTACCGCCGACATAGTGCGTGAGTTCGCGAACCATCCCAGTCCCTGCCCTTACTTGTGCGGTGTGACGAAAGAACGGTCCGGCTTCCGGCCGGACCAATCGGTATGCGGTCATCCTATAGTTGGACGTCCATCTATTCCACGGCTGCGGGATGTGATCCATCCCATGTCGCCGGCTTCATCCCGAACCCCTGGCACACCGACGGGTCCGATCGTAGAATTACTTTGATGTCCTACTATTGGGACATCGACTTTACGACGGCCTCTTATGGAGGATGCCATGGCCGACCTGCACGTTCCGGTGCATCCGGTGCGCTTCGTGACCTCGGCGGCGCTGTTCGACGGGCACGACGCCGCGATCAACATCATGCGGCGGATCCTGCAGGCGCAGGGCGCGGAGGTGATTCACCTCGGACATAACCGGGCCGTGCGCGAGGTCGTCGACGCGGTGCTCACCGAGGATGCGCAGGGCGTGGCGATCAGCTCGTATCAGGGCGGGCACGTCGAATACTTCGAGTACCTGGCCGCCGCGCTGCGCGAGGCCGGCGCCGGGCACGTGCGGATCTTCGGGGGCGGCGGCGGAGTGATCGTGGCGCCGGAGATCGCCCGGCTCGCCGCGGCCGGGGTACGGATCTTCTCCCCCGAGGACGGGCAGCGGCTGGGCCTGCCGGGCATGATCAACGAGCTGGTGCGCGACTGCGACGTCGACCTGTCGCGGGAACCGGCGGCGGTCGACGCGGTGCTGGCCGGTGAGCGAAATGCCCTGGCGCGCACCATCACCTGCCTGCAGGTCGGCAATCTGCCGGCGGACGATCTCGCCGCGATCACGGCCGCGGCCGCCGCCCGCGCGGTGCCGGTGCTCGGCATCACCGGCACCGGCGGCTCCGGAAAGTCCTCTCTCACCGACGAACTCGTCCGGCGGCTGCGCTCGGATCAGCAGGACAAGCTCCGCGTGGCGATCCTGGCGGTGGACCCGACGCGGCGGCGCGGCGGGGGCGCGCTGCTGGGCGACCGGATCCGGATGAACTCGCTCGACGGCGACCACGTCTACTTCCGGTCGCTGGCCACCCGCGGCGGTCACGAGCTCCCGAACAATATCGACCCGATGATCCTGGCCTGCAAGGCCGCCGGATACGACCTGGTGATCCTGGAGACGCCGGGCATCGGCCAGGGCGATGCGGCGATCGTCGACCACGTCGATACGGCGCTGTACGTGATGACGCCGGAATTCGGCGCCGCCTCGCAGCTCGAGAAGATCGACATGCTCGACTACGCGGATGTGGTGGCCATCAACAAGTTCGAGCGCCGAGAGGCCGCCGACGCAATGCGCGATGTGGCACGTCAGCTCGTGCGCAACCGGGAGGCGTTCGGCAGCGCCCCGGAGGATATGCCGGTATTCGGTACCAGCGCGGCGACATTCAACGACGACGGCGTGACGGCGCTGTATCAGCATCTGGTGGAGCGGCTGTCCGAGTCGGGCCTGCCGTTGGAGCCCGGGGTGCTGCCGCGCGTGGACACCCGGGCCTCGACCCGGTTCGCGCAGATCATTCCGCCCGCGCGAGTGCGGTACCTGGCCGAGATCGCCGAGACGGTGCGTGCCTATCACGCGGACACCGAGCGGGAAGTGCTTGCCGCGCAGCGGGTGCAGCGTTTCGAGCAGGTATTGGCGGAACTGCGTGCCGCGTCGCCGGACTCCACGGCGACGGCCGGGCCGGCCGCGGCGCATACCGCGGTGTCGGACCTCCTCGATCGCGCGCGCACCGATCTGAGCGCCGACAACGCCGAACTGCTGCGCGACTGGCCCGCCGTCGCCGACTCCTATCGGGGCGAGGAGCAGGTCGTGAAGGTGCGGGACAGGGAGATTCACACGCCCCTGCGCCGAACGTCGCTGTCGGGCAGCTCGATTCCGCGCGTGGCCCTGCCGCGTTTCACCGATCACGGTGAGCTGCTACGGTTCCTGCGGGCGGAGAATCTGCCCGGGCGATTCCCCTTCACCGCCGGGGTCTTTCCGTTCAAGCGCGACAACGAGGATCCCGCGCGGATGTTCGCCGGCGAGGGCGATCCGTTCCGCACCAACCGCCGCTTCAAGGTCCTCTCGGAGCATGCCGAGGCGACGCGCCTGTCCACCGCCTTCGATTCGGTGACCCTGTACGGCCACGATCCGGCCGAGCGGCCCGACATCTACGGAAAGGTCGGCACCTCGGGGGTTTCCATCGCCACCCTGGACGACATGAAGGCGCTCTACGACGGCTTCGACCTGACCGCGCCCACCACCTCGGTGTCCATGACCATCAACGGTCCCGCACCGACGATTCTGGCGTTCTTCCTGAACACGGCGATGGACCAAGCGCTGCAACGGTTCCGGGACGCACAGGGACGCGAGCCCGGCCCGGACGAGGCCGCCGATATCCGCGCTCGGACGCTGGCCACGGTGCGCGGCACCGTCCAGGCCGACATCCTGAAGGAGGATCAGGGGCAGAACACCTGCATCTTCTCCACCGAATTCAGCCTGCGCATGATGTCCGATATCCAGGAATGGTTCGTGCGCAACAATGTTCGCAACTTCTACTCGGTGTCGATCTCCGGCTATCACATCGCCGAGGCGGGCGCGAATCCGATCAGCCAGCTGGCCTTCACCCTGTCCAACGGATTCACCTATGTCGAGGCGTATCTCGCGCGCGGCATGCACATCGACGATTTCGCACCGAACCTGTCCTTCTTCTTCTCCAACGGCATGGATCCCGAGTATTCGGTGATCGGGCGGGTGGCCCGCAGGATCTGGGCGATCACGATGCGGGACAAGTACGGCGCCTCCGAGCGCTCGCAGAAGCTGAAGTATCACGTGCAGACCTCCGGGCGGTCGCTGCACGCACAGGAGATGAGCTTCAACGACATTCGCACGACCCTGCAGGCGCTCATCGCCCTGTACGACAACTGCAACAGCCTGCACACCAACGCCTACGACGAGGCGGTGACGACGCCCACCGAGGAATCGGTGCGCCGCGCCCTGGCCATCCAGTTGATCATCAACAAGGAATGGGGCCTGGCGATGAACGAGAATCCGCTGCAGGGCAGCTTCATCATCGATGAGCTCACCGACCTGGTGGAGGAGGCGGTGCTCACCGAATTCGAGCGGATCTCCGAACGCGGCGGCGTGCTGGGCGCCATGGAGACCGGCTACCAGCGCGGCCGCATCCAGGACGAGTCGATGCGGTACGAGCATCGCAAACACGATGGAACGCTGCCGATCATCGGCGTGAACACGTTCCGCAACCCGAACGGCGAGGAACACCGCGAGATCGAACTGGCCCGCGGCACCGAGGAGGAAAAACAGTCGCAGCTGCACCGCACCCGCGACTTTCAGGCGCAGCACGGCGACGCGGCCCACGCGGCGCTGGCCCGCCTCGAGGCCGCCGCCCGCACCGACGACAACGTCTTCGAGGTCCTCATGGATGCCGCCCGCGTCTGCACCCTCCAGCAGATCACCGACGCGTTCTTCACCGTCGGGGGCCAGTACCGGCGCAACGTGTGAGGACGGCCGTCAGCCGAAGGTGACCTCGGGGATCGAGTTCATCAGCCGATCCCATTCGGGATACCTCGCGACCTTGCCCCGGTGCATCTCGGCGATCTTGGCGCCGAGATGCGGATCGCCATCGTCCGTGATCTCCGGGCCGACGTGCAGCCTGGCCAGGAAGGGAATGATCTCCGGATCGCCGGCCAGGTGCACGGGGTCATACATGTAGCGCTCGAGCGCGTCCAGATCGGCGATGCCGACCAGCAGGCCGTGCGTATATCCCGCCTCGGGATCGCCGACGTGCCGCCCGACCGTGGAGAACGACACCGAGTCGACCGAAGCGGTCCGGCGCATCAGGTCCAGGACTCTGGCCTGCTGCGCCTCGGTGGTGTCCGCACGGAAGGCGAAGCGCAGGAGATGAGCGATCATGACTTCCTCCTAATTTGAACTTACTGGTTCAATCTAATGAACTAACCAGTGAAGCCGCAAGAGCTGACACTGTAGTTCGACACAATGGACATATCGGTAGAATCTGGTGGTGACGAAGACGGCCGGTCCCCGGGGAAGAATCGACAAGCGCCAGGCCATCCTGAGCGCGGCGTTCGCTGTATTCGCCCGTCGCGGCTACGAACGCACCTGTGTGCAGGAGATCGCCGATGAGGCGGGCGTGGCGAAACCCACCGTCTACAACCACCTGAACGACAAGGAGACCCTGTTCAGGCACACAATGGAGGCGGCCGCCGACGCCGTCGCGGCCGAATGCCTGGCCGCGGTCGAACCGCTCCGCGACATCGCCGGCGACCCGCGTCCGAACCTCACCACCGCGGCGCAACAACTCCTGCGCATCTGCATCGGAGCGCGCGCCCACGCGCTGCGCTCGCTCGCCTACGCCGAATCGTCCATATTCCCGGATCTCGCTGTGGCAGTGCAGGAACGAACGTCCCTGAACCTGGCCGAGGCCCTCGCCGACCGCTTCGCCCGCCTGGCCCTGGGCGGCGCCCTGCGCCCCTGCGACCCCGCCCGCGCCGCCGAACACTTTCTGTCCCTGCTGACCGGCCCCCTGGAATACCACTCCCGCCTGGGCACCCGCCCGGTCCCCGAGGCCGAACTCGACGCGATAGCCGACGCCGCCCTCGACACCTTCCTGCGCGCCTACGGACCGCAGGAATAGCGCCCCGCTTCACCCGGGAGGCCCTCCTCGGTGGGCCGTTTCGATCTCGGGGACTATCGGTTCGAGCGGGTCGAGGCGCCCTCGACGGCGTGGGTGAGCCGATCGGCCAGGCGGGCGCGGGCGCTCACCAGCGAGGGGCCGTACCAGGTGAGGTCGCGGCCGGACACCAGTGCCACCGGAATGTCCGGAAACGCCTCCGGGCCATCGGATTCGGTGAATACGTACGGTTCGTCGGGTAGTACCGCGAGGCTCACCCCGGCCACCAGCTCGGCGTCGGTGACCGTCGGATAGCGTTCGTCCCGGTCGGCGTGCACGAGGCGTAATCCGATGCGGTGGGCCAGATCCGCGGTGAAGGTGTCACGGCCGACGACCATCCAGGGGCGCCGCCAGATCGGCACGACCGCGTCGAGAACCGGACGCGGCGGCGGTGGCGACCAGACCGCCTCGGCCTCGGCCAGCCACGCCGGCCGGTCCACGCCCAGCGCGACCTCGAAAAGCCTTGCCAGCGATTGGAACGACTCGTCGACGGTTCGAATCCTGGTTACCCATACGGGGATTCCGGCCGACCGCAATCGTTCCACATCGATGAGCCGGTTCTCCTCCTGATTGCACACCACCAGGTCCGGCGCCAGTTGCGCGATCCGCCGGGTGTCCGGGTTCTTCGTCCCGCGTACCCGCTCCACGTCCAGATCCCCGGGATGGGTGCACCACCGCGTGGCCGCCACCAGCATTCCCGGGCAGCTCACCGCGATCGCCTCGGTCAGCGACGGGACCAGGGACACGACTCGCCGCACCGGACACGTGAGCGGCACCGGCGCGCCGAGATCGTCCGTCACCTCACCGGCGGGCATACTCTCACGATAGTTCGCGGCGTCGCGGTTTGCTGCGGCCGCGCGGCCCAGGCCATCCGGTAGCGCGCGGGTGCGCAGCCGTCCTGTGCACTCATCGGTCCAGGCTCTGGTACAGCTTGCGCAGCTCGCGCAGCCCCGCCTCGGCCGTCCGTTCGTCCTCGGCGGTCATGCGCAACGCCTGCCGCAGCGGGATCGGGTCCAGATCGTCCACCGCCGCACGGAATTCGGGCCGCGGCAGTTCCGGCAGGACGACGTTCTCGCCGTACAGGTCGTCGGACACCGTGGGGCCCTGCTCGCGCTGCACCCCGCCGATGAGGGTGTCCAGGTCCAGGCCGCGCAGGGTGAGCATGACCGCGGGCTCCTCGTCGAGGCGCTCGGAGACGATGTAGCAGACCGCGGCCACGTGTTTGCAGGGCCAGCCCGCATCGGGGCAGCTGCAGGAGAAATTCAGTTCGGATGCCGTCGTGGGCAGCAGCAGCGGCCCGAGCTCCTGGGCCAGCGTGCCCGAGGCGATCTGGGCGAGCATGCCGGGCGTACCGCGGATCAGGTCCAGGACCTCGTCGAGCCGGTCGTCGCGCAGCCGGCGCAGGGTCAGCTGCGCGGTGAACGGGCGCGGCTGACTGCCCTGCACCTCGGCGGTCACCGAGCCGGGCTCGATGTGGTAGTTCACGACCTGCCCGGAGCGGGCATAGGTCCGCCCGCGCGCGAGCCGTCCGGCGTCGGCAACCTGCTCGACCGCATCGATGAACGACCGGCCCCACCAGGTGCGCGCGAAGGATCCGCGGCGACTGCGCGAGGAGACACCGCCGCGGACCGGTATCGCCTTGCCGTACTTGCTGTAATCCTCGAAGGGCATCTACTCACCCACCGCCTCTGCGCCCAGCGCGAACAGCGTGCCGATCTCCTCGGTGCTCAGTTCGGTGATCCAGTTCTCCCCCGTGCCGACAGTCATATCCGCCAATTCCTGTTTGCCGCTGATCATGTCGTCGATGCGTTCCTCGATGGTGTCGACGCACACCAGCTTTCGTACCTGCACGTCCCGGCGCTGCCCGATCCGGAAGGCGCGGTCCGTGGCCTGGTTCTCCACCGCCGGGTTCCACCAGCGATCCAGGTGCACAACATGATTGGCTGCGGTGAGGTTCAGGCCGGTACCGCCGGCCTTGAGTGACAACAACATCAGCGGCGGCCCGCCGGACTCCTGGAATCGCTCGACCATCGCATCGCGCCCCTTCTTGCTCACCCCGCCGTGCAGGAACGGGATCGGGACGCCGAACCGCTCGGTCAGATATGGCGCGATCAGCTCGCCGAACTCGCGGAACTGCGTGAACAGCAGCGCCTTCTCCCCATCGGCCAGCACCGACTCGAGCACGTCCTCGACCAACCCCAGCTTGCCCGAGCGATGCTGCCCGCGCCGCAGCACCCCCGACCCATCGCCCAGGTAGTGGGCCGGATGATTGCACACCTGCTTCAGCCTGGTCAGCGCGCCCAGCACCGCACCCTTGCGCGACATGCCCTCGGCGTCCTTCAGTTTCGCGAGCATGTCGTCGACGACCGCCTGATACAACGCCGCCTGCTCCACGGTCAGGTTGGCGCGCACCGTCATCTCGATCTTGTCCGGCAGGTCCGAGATGACCGCCGGATCGGTCTTCACCCGGCGTAACACGAACGGCGAGGTGACCGTGCGCAATCGGGTGAGCGCGTTCGCGTCGCGTTCGCGTTCGATCGGCACCGCGAAGCGGGCATGGAACTGGGAGGCCTTGCCGAGCAGGGACGGCGCGGCGAAGTCCAGGATCGAGCGCAGCTCCTCGAGCCGGTTCTCGACCGGAGTTCCGGTGAGCGCCAGGCGATGCCGCGCGGGCACCGCACGCGCGGCCCGCGACTGGCGAGTGGCGGAATTCTTGATGTGCTGCGCCTCGTCCAGCACGACCCGCTGCCAGTGCTGGCGCTTCAACTCCTCGATATCGCGAGCGAGCAGCGCATACGTCGTGATCACCAGGTCCGAATCCGCCACGGCGGCATCGAAATCCGCTCCCGAGCGACGTCCGGCACCGTGGTGCACCATTACCCGAAGCCCCGGGGCGAACCGCTCCGCCTCGCGCTGCCAGTTGCCGACCACCGACATGGGCGCTACCAGCAGGGTAGGGCCGATGTGCCGGTTGGCCGCATTGCTCGCAACGCCCGGCCCCTCGGCTTGATCGGAGTCGGACGCGGGAGCGGTCGCATCGAGTCGCGAACCGGCGGGCGATCCGTCTGCATCGGGCTGATCGGAACCGGCGGCGCCCGTCACATCCTGAGCGGCGGCCAGTGGTACGGGATTTACTGTCGCCGTTTCTCTTTCGTGCACCAGCAGCGCGAGCACCTGCACGGTTTTACCCAGGCCCATATCGTCGGCGAGGATGCCGCCGCAGCCGAGGCGGTTCATCGTCGCCAGCCAAGACAGGCCGCGCAGCTGATACGGGCGCAGCTCGGCTTTCAGCCCAGCAGGCGGATCGACCTGTGCGGCATCGCGATCGGCCGCCAGCAGCTCTGCCACCCAGCCGGTCGCGGTCACGTCCTCGATCGGCACCTGCCGGACCTCGCTGGCGGCGATCTCCGCGAGCAACTGGGTCAACGAGCCGATGGTTTCGTCGGTGCGGCCGTCCAGGTATTGCGCCGCGGCCGCCAGCGCCCGATGGTCGGCCTGCACCCACTCTCCGCGCAGCCGCACCAGATCCGACTTGGATTGCACCAGGCGGGACATCTCCGCGGGGGTCAGCACGACATCGCCGAGCGCCAACTCCCAGCGATAGGACACCAAACCGTCCATGCCGACGGTACTTTCGGTCGCGGCCGGGCTCTGCACCTGCATCCGCATGCTCGGGGCCACGATCTGCCAGGCCCGCGGCAGCAGCAGATGTACACCCGCCGAACGCAATTCGTTCGCACCGTGCGCCACCAGATCGAGAACAACCTCGGTCGGCAGCAGGAAGTCGATGCCGCCGGGATCGCGTGGCAGCCGCTGCAGCATCGGATACGCCGCGATCGCCGCGGTCACACGCTCTCCGGCCAGTCGCAGCTGAGCGGGATCGCCCTGCAGCGGAACCGGCTGTGGCGCTTCGCCTTCCGATCGCAGGCACACCTGCAGACGCCACAGCGCCGCGAGGGTCTCCGCACCCTGCTCCGGATCGTCGTCGGGCTCGATCAACCGCAGCACCAGCTCCGGCTCGCCGCTCGTGAGGCTGGTTCGCCACTCCTGCAGCGCCGAGGCGACGCGGTGCGAGCCGGAGTCCAGCGCAGCGCCCGATATCAGCGCGCCGATCAGCGGGTGCGGATCGGCGGCGCGCCCGACGCCCACCGACCTCGCATCGATCCACAGGTGTGCGATCGGGTCGGCCAATTCCGTCACCAGATCCTCCAGCACCGCGGCGCCGCGACCCGCGGCCCGTAGCGCGGGCGGCATGGCAGCGGCCAGCTCGGCGAGCCACGCGCGCTGGCGCTGCCCGCCGACCAGCCGCCAGCGGACCCACCAGTCGCCGTCGTCGCGCCGGAGCTCCGGCACGATCCGCCCGGCCCGCACCCACCGCTCGACGCCCCGCGCCGCGTGGCCGAGGAAGCGCAGGTCGGCGGCGACCGCGCCCGGCGGCAGCGGTTGCAACAGCACGGGCGCGGCGGCCTGCGGCGCCAGCGCGTGCGCCTTCACCTCCAGGGTGCGCGGACCATCCGGCCCCGCGACCACAACCTGTGCGCGATGACGGAATCGCGCCGCCTGCACGACCGCCCCCAGCGGATCCGGGACCGCGACCGCATCAATAGCGGCGACGACATCGGACTCGGGGTGCTGCCACAGCACCAGCCCCGAACCCGGCGTCCACAGTCCGTGCAGCATCAGCCCATCCAACCAGCCGCCCCCGACAGGTCGGCTGGGGGATCAATACCCGCTGTTCCGGTACGTCTTCGGCCCGAAATCATGGCCGCCCGCAACTCGGAAGCCGACCCCTTTACGGGATCAGACGGCACTGCCGATGGCAGCACCGGCGATGCCGCCGATCACACCACCGACGACCGCGGCCGGAATGCCCGCCACGGCCGCACCCGCGGCCGCACCGACAACCGTGCCCACGACGGGAGCGACCGCAACACTCGTACCGAGCGTCGGCACGGCCAGGACCGCGCCACCCACGGTGCCTCCGATAACCCCGCCGAGTGCTCCGCCGACAACGCCACCGACCACGGCACTCGGTACGCCGAGCACCGCTGCACCCAGCGCGGCGCCCGCCGCGGTACCGGCGGCGATCTTGTCCGAACGGGACGGGCTGATTCCCACCGAGTTCATGTCGGTAGCGAGGGCCGCCTCACCGTTCGCGGAGGTGACGTTGACCGTGTTGAGCACGTTGTCAGGAACGGAATTCGGCACTGGGCTGGTGAAATTCCCGAGACGGAGCG
The DNA here is from genome assembly GCF_018860155.1 of Nocardia albiluteola. Lineage (GTDB taxonomy): Bacteria > Actinomycetota > Actinomycetes > Mycobacteriales > Mycobacteriaceae > Nocardia > Nocardia albiluteola. The sequence goes on along the minus strand of NZ_JAHKNI010000002.1, from coordinate 767,335 downwards.
TGCGCGGCGGCGGCGCGATCGGCTTGACCGGCTTGACGGCAGTCGGCGCATGCAGATCCTGCCAGTCGACCGCCGGGGCAGGCTCGGTGTATTCCGCCTCCGGGATGGGCCGGAAGTCGGGCGGGACAACATAATTCGGCGCGACCACACCGGGCTGCGGCATGGACGGCGTCACGCCCGGCTGCACCGGGCCCACGGTGCCGCCGTACAGGCTGTTGGCAATGCTCGGGGTCACACCCGGTTGGGAAGTCGTCGGCGGGGCCACGACGGTCGGCTGCTGCTCGTGATCCGGCGGCGGCGTGATGGCGGTGCCGGGCAGGCTCGGCGCGGTGGACTGCTCGGTGGGTGCGGTGCCCGCCGTGGTCGGCACCGCGGCAGAGGACGAATGATCAGCCTGGTTGTTCGTAGTGCTGGAACACCCGACGACCAGCGCCAACGGGAGCGCCCCCACAGCAGGCAACACCACGCGGCGTGCCATGTTCAATTTCCGATGCCGACCCACGTCGCCACACCACCCTCATCAGTTCCGGACCGAACCGCTCCCCCGCGACCGAAGCGTCACGTGTGCGACCCGCATGGTAACTACCCGATAACGTATCGTGGCAAACAACTGTGACGAGCACCACAATCAGTTCGAATCCGCACCCGCAGAAGCCAACACGTAAATGCGACCACTCGGTATGACAACGCTTGTCGCACACTCTATTCGAGGCACACCTCAGCGAAAAACTCTGCGCGGCAGACATTCCCCGGCGCGTCGCGGCAATGGCGGAGATTCACCGAAACGCAACGGCGCCGGCCCTCGATTCGCCCGCGCCGAATCCCCGTCATTCGTGCGTTCGCAACGCCACCGAATATCGCGCGGCGGGACGAACACCGTCGCAATCGAGCCGCGGGATCGAATCGGCACAAATTACCCGTGGCTGCCGCGGAAGCCGATGCGGAAATTATTCGGGCGAAGAAGTTCCGCCAGCGCTGGCCTATCGCCGCATCGCGGGCGGCGTTACGATGGATACACTGATATATCCGCTGGTCACAGCCGACTAAAGGGGTTCGGCAGTGGAATGCAGCAACACAATATTTCGCACCGCGAAACCACTACGGTTCGCGCCCCGCGCACCCAGACGGGGCGAACCGGCGGCGTCGAGGCGCCGCGCCTGTAGGAGGGCAGTGAATATGACGATTCTGCTCCAGGTACTCGAGCAGAGTTTCACGCCGACCACACCCTGGGAACGGCGCAAATTCACCTTCGTCGATGCCGCGAAGATCGTCGGCATGCGCCTGGACGGCCAGTCCGGAGTGTGGCTGGATCTCTCGCGCCCCGGCGAATCACAGCGGTTGGCGCACACGGACACTCCGCAGGAGGCGATCACGTTCCTGCTCACCACCTTCGCGAAGATCGCCGAGTGCGAGGATCGCGGCGGCTCGTGGCTGATCGGCCACGACGGGGCGCGGGCGGTGACCCTCGCGGCAACTCGTTTCCCGCCGCAGGCGACCGAGCTGGCGGCCGACGACCTGCTGGCGCGCGCCTGGTTGTGAAACCTGTCGGCGCCACGGTGTAGAAGTGGTGCCGTGCATTCGAACAGGGGCGGATGGGGATGGGCACTGGCGGCGCCGATCGTCGCAATACTGGTCGCGCTCGGGCTGCTGGCCGGTCCGGCCCTGCTCGGCCACGGCCCGCCCGCGCCGGGCAGTCCCACGCGGGCGCGGCTCGAGCAGCTGCTCGCCGCGGTCCGTGTCGTGCCGCACCGCCCGCATCCCGGCGGCTACGAGCGTGGCTGCGGCGCCGGGCAGGGCTGCGTGTTCGGCGCGGCCTGGGCCGGCACCGGCGGCGGTTGCGATTCCCGTAACACGGTGCTGGCACGGCAATTACGCGCGGTGCGGCACCGCGCGCACGGCGGCGACTGCGTGGTGACCGGCGGTACCCTGCAGGACCCCTATACCGGCAGAAGCGTCGCATTCGCCAGATCCAATGCTCGCGGGGTACAGATCGACCACGTGTACCCGCTGGCGGCCGCGTGGGACATGGGCGCCGCGCAATGGCCTCTGCCACAACGAATTCGATTCGCCAACGACGTCGAATACAACCTGCTGGCGGTCGACGGCGAGGCCAACCAGGACAAGGGCGACCGCACCCCCGCCGACTGGCTACCGCCCGCGCACGCCTACCGCTGCTACTACGCGGGCAAGTACCTCACCACTGCCACCCGGTATGCCCTGCCGATCACCGCCGCAGACCGCGACGCGCTGCGTGACGTGTCCCGCCACTGCCCGTGAGCATCGTGCGCGCAGCGGGTCGAGCGTGCCGACGTGGCGCCGACGCTGCCGCGAATTGCGGCCGGGCAGGCCAATACCCGCGGTTCCGTGGCCCGCGGAGATCCGCATCGAGGACACCGTGCCGCCGGCGGGGACGACGGTGCGAGCGCGCGCCCTACTTCTCCCCGGTGGCGACCGGACGCTCGGGATCGCTGGACCACTGCGACCACGAACCCGGATACAGCGTGGCGTCGATCCCTGCGGCAGCCAGGGCCGCGATCTGGTGCGCGGCGGTGACTCCCGAGCCACAATAGACCGCGACAGGACCCGAGCCCAGCCCGGCGAACCGTTCCCGCAGCCGCTCCGGATCCTTGAAAGTGCCTTCGGCGGTGAGGTTCTCGGCGGTGGGGGCGCTGACCGCGCCCGGAATGTGACCCGCACGCGGGTCGACCGGTTCCACCTCGCCGCGATAGCGCTCCCCGGCCCGCGCGTCCAGCAGCAGCCCGTCCCACCCGGCCGCGCCGTCCGCATCGATCATCGGCAGATTCCCCGCGGTGAGCACGACATCGCCGGCGGCGGGATCCGATTCGCTGCCCGTGGCCAGCTCCCCACCGACCCGTTCCCATGCGGGCAGGCCCCCGTCCAGGATGCGCACATCGGCCATTCCGGCCCAGCGCAGCAGCCACCAGGCCCGCGCCGCGGCCATGCCGCCCGTGGCGTCGTAAACCACGACCGGTTCGCCGGCGCGCAACCCCCAGCTGCGGGCGCACTTCTGCAGATGCGCGATCTCGGGCAGCGGATGCCGGCCCCACGCCGGGGACGGCGGCGCGGCGAGCTCGGTCTCCAGGTCGACGAATACCGCGCCGGGGATGTGACCTTCCAGATAGTGCTGCGGCCCATCGGGATCGCCCAGTGCCCAGCGCACGTCCAACAGATGTACGCCGGAATCACTGCCGGACAGCAACTTCCGAAGGTCGTCCGCCGAGATCAATACCGCCGTCAAGCTCAGCTCCTCTGCCACATGGGTACCCCCGGGACGCGAACGCCCTTCACCCTACGGCAATCCGCGCACCTCGAGCCCGGTCCGCCCCCATACCGGCATATGCCACGATCCGGGCCCGCATAGCGAAACACAGTGAGCCGGACACCAGCCCGACGACCAGGCTCCGGCGATGGCAACGTCAAGTAGTCGGCGCGGGGCGGCGCGCGGTGAGCACCCAGCGCACCAGCAGCCCGGCGAGCAGCCCCCAGAAGGCGCCGCCGATGCCGAACACCGCGAAGCCCGAGGCCGCCACCAGGAAGGTGGCCGCGGCGGCGAGCCGATGCTCGGCGGTGGCGAGGGCCGCGGTGAGCGCCCCGGCGAACGTGGCGATCAGGGCAAGCCCGGCAACGGTTTCCAGCACGCCCTTGGGTGCGGCCGCGGCGAGCACCACCAGTGCGCCCGCGGCCAGTGCCAGCACCAGATAGCTGCAGCCGACGCTGAACACCGCGATCCAGCGGCGACGCGGATCCGGGTGCGCGGACGGCGCGGCGGACAGCGCCGAACTGATCGCGGCCAGGTTGATCGCGTGCCCGCCCGCCGCCGCGCCGAGCATCGTGCCCACGCCGGTCGCGGTCATCGCGGCGCGCCACGGCACCGTATAGCCGTACGAGTTCATGATGGCGGTGCCCGGGATGTTCTGCCCCGCCATGGTGACGATGTAGAGCGGTACCGCGATGCCGATCATCGCCTGCCAACTCCAATGCGGCACCGTCAGTTCCACCCTCGGCGTCATCGCCGCGAGGTCGAGTCCGCGGTGCCCGAGGGCGATGGAGATGCCGGCGCCGATCGCGGCGGTCGCGAACGCCGCGGGCACCGCCCAGCGCGCCGCGAACCGCTGCAGCGCCAGCCAGACCGCGATGACGGGCACGACCACCAGGGGACTCGCCGTGAGGGCATGCACCGGCGCCAGGCACAGCGGCATCAGCACCCCGGCCAGCATGGCCTGGGCGATCTCGACCGGAATCGCCGCGATCAGCCGGCCCAGCAGCCCCCAGTAGCCGGTGAGCACGATCAGGGCGCCGGTCACGACGAACGCGCCCACCGCGGCGGGCCACCCGCCGGCCACCACGCCGGTCGTGGCCAGCAGCGCCGCGCCGGGCGTGGACCAGGCTAGCGCGATCGGCATCCGATAGCGCCGGCTCAGCACCAGCATCCCGACCGCCTGCGCGAGGCACACCGCGAGCAGACCCGAGGCCGCCTGCGCGGGCGTCGCGCCCACCTTCTCCAGTCCGGTCAACACCACAGCGAAGGCACTGGTGAACCCCACCAGCGCGGCCACGATCCCGGCGCTGATCGGTTGCCAGACGCCGGGATCGGCCGCCACCGCCCCCGGATCGTCCGAGTCGAATTCACCGGACGACGCGGCCGAGGGCGAAGGCGCCGGCCTCGACACCGCCAGTTCCGAATCGGCCCCTGACGCGTCCGGGGTCGTATCGGGCGCGAGGATATCCACATCCGGCGTCATGGACTCCCCGACGCGCACGGCCGACCCCTCGGCCCGCACGTCGGAAAGCCCGGCCTGCGGGTCGGTGACGGTCATGACGTCATGTTCCCGGGTTCGGACCAGTCCAGTCACGAGCCAATTGCTCGAAACTGGACTGAAATTAGTCGGACGATCAGTTCTGCGCGGCGAGGGTCGCCTGGTAGCGGCGCATGCCGGAGATCCAGCGGTCGTAATCCGATCCCTTGTGCCGGTACATCTCGAGCACCTGCGGATGCGGCAGGATCAGGAACCGCTCGTCGGCGACTCCGGCGAGGATCTCCGCGGCCACCCGCTCGGGCGTCAGCACCTCACCGGCCGATACGACCGCGCGGATCGCCTGCTCGGATTCGGCGGCATCGGCGAAGGTCTGCGAGCCCGCGCGCAGCAGATCCGTGTCGACCCCCATCGGGCAGACACAGCTCACCCGAATTCCCTTGTCGCCGTATGTAACAGCGAGCCACTCCGCAAAGCCGACGGCGGCGTGCTTGGTGACCGCGTAGGGCGCCGAGCCGATCTGGGTGAGCAGCCCCACCGCGGTGGCGTCGTGCCATCCGGCCGACATGCGGCCGATCGACGCGTCAGATCCGTATCAGGTCGGTGTCAGCTCGCCCGGCGACAGTATCTCCAGTCACCCGATAACACTCGAAGAGCAAGGGACGCAAGCCATGACGAACAACACCACCTCCGCGGCCTGGACCGGCATGATTCCGGTCGACGACACCGCCCTGGCCGTCACCGACACCGGCGGGTCCGGCATCCCGGTGATCTACTGCAACGGACAGTTCGCCACCCAGGGCTACTGGAAGCGGGTCCTGGCCGACCTCGGCCCCGGCTTCCGGCACATCACCTTCGACGAGCGGGCCCGCGGCAAGAAGTCCGGCACCTCGGCCGACTACTCCTTCGAGGCGTGCGTGCGCGATGTCGACGCCGTGCTCGCGGCGCGGGGCGTGGACCGGGCGCTGGTGGTGGGCTGGTCTTACGGAGCGTTCGTCGCCTCGCACTGGGCCGCCCGCAATCCCCAGCGCGCCCTGGGCGCCGTCCTGGTCGAGGGCGCCGAGCCGTACGACTGGCTGGACGACGCCATGGAGGCCCGGATCCGCCGGCTGTTCAAGCTGCTGTCCCCGGTCACTACCCTGCTGCGCCCGACCGGTCTGACCCCGCGCCTGCCCGCCGCGCAGCAGGCCGAGTGCAACATCGAACTCGGGAAGATCTCCCGTGCCGCGAACCTGGGGCCGGTACTGGATTCCATCACCGTCCCGACCCGGTATGTGCTGGCCTCCGGGGCGTCGTTCGGCAGCCACGGGGACGAGCAGGAAAAGATCCGCGCCGCCACCGATGCGGTGGTCGCTCGCAACCCGCACATCAAGGTGAGCGCCAAGGTGGCCAGCAACCACGACCACATCCTGCGCAAGGACTTCCGCGCCGTCGCCGACGCCGTCCGTGAGGTTGCGGGCGCGGAGATCCGGGAGAGCCGATAACCGGGCGCGAAGATCGCCCCCGGCCCACTCGGTCCGGCCGCGCCGGGGACAGGTCGAGGGCGCGGCGATCAGCGCGCGGAACGGGCCGCAGGGCGGACCGAATCCTGGCGCGCGGCACCGTTGGCGCGGGACAGCCTGCGCAGCAGCGGTGCGGTGCGGGGCCCGACCAGCTGCTGCATCACCAGGGCCATGTTCGTGCGTTCCACGCCGGGGATCTTCAGGATCCGCCCGGCGATGCGGTACAGATCGTCGGCGTCGCGGGCGACCACGCGCACGGTGAGATCGGTCAGCCCGGTCATGCCGCAGACCTCGGTCACCTCGGGGACCTCGGACAATTCGGCGACGATCGCATCGAGCCGATGCTGATCGCACACCACCGCGACGAAGGCCGCCAGCTGGTAGCCCAGGGCGCGCGGATCGACCCGGCGATCGAAATCGGCCAGCACCCCCGCCGCCTCCCAGCGCGCCAGCCGGGCCTGCACGGTATTGCGCGACAGGCCCAGCCTGGTGGCCAATTCAACGCCGGTCGCGCGGGGATTCGCGACCAATTCCAGCAGTAGTCGCGCATCTGTCGCATCGACCACGGCTCCGACGGGTTCTCCACTGGACATGTTACGCAGTATGACAGCAATCCGGACCCCGTGACGACGCATTCTGCCCAGTTGGCATGTTAATGCTTGCGCAGGTCGCCCAATCGTGGATGCTGTGAGGTAGAGCACATAATGCCCTTGTCGCCACGGCGCCCAGACCCCGGAGCGCCGACGGAGTAGGAAGGCAGAGGCCATGCCCACCACCCGCGAGGCAGCGTCCAGCTATCCGGTGCAACTCGTCCAGCCCGACGGCCGCCGGGTCTTCGACCGCGAGCACGCGGCCCTGGTGGCCGACGTCGGCCCCGACCGGCTGCGGCGGCTGTACGAGGACATGGTCGTCACCCGCCGGATCGACGTCGAGGCCACGGCCCTGCAGCGGCAGGGCCAGCTCGGGCTGTGGCCGCCGCTGCTGGGGCAGGAGGCCGCGCAGATCGGTTCCGCGCACGCGCTGCACTCCGACGACTACGTGTTCTGCAGCTATCGCGAAGCCGGCGTGGCCTACTGCCGCGGGGTGGATCCGGCGCAGCTCACCCGGCTGTGGCGCGGTGCGGCGCACTCCTGCTGGGATCCGGCCGAGATCAATATGACGAATCCGGCAATCGTGGTGGGGTCGCAGGGATTACACGCCACCGGCTACGCCTACGCCGCCAATCTGGACGGCGCCGAGATCGCGGTGATCGCCTACTTCGGCGACGGCGCCACCAGTCAGGGCGATATCGCCGAGGCGCTGGGATTCGCCGCCTCGTGGAGCGCGCCGGTGGTGTTCTTCTGCCAGAACAACCATTGGGCCATCAGCGAACCGGTCCGGGTGCAGAGCGCCACGCCGATCGCGCGGCGCGCGTACGGCTACGGCATTCCCGGCGTCCAGGTCGACGGCAACGACGCGCTCGCGGTGCTGGCCGTGACCAGGCAGGCCGTGGCGCGGGCCCGGGCGGGCGGCGGCCCGTCCTTCATCGAGGCCATCACCTACCGTATGGGCCCGCACACCACCGCCGACGATCCCACCCGCTACCGCTCGGCCGCCGAGACCGAGCTGTGGCAGCGCCGCGACCCCATCGACCGCATGCGACGGCTGCTCGAGCGGGAAGAGCTGTGGGACAGCGATTTCGAGCAACGCGTGCGGGAACGCTCGGACGACGTCGGCGACCGGCTGCGCGGCGCGACCATCGAGATGCCCGATCCGGAACCGGGGGAACTGTTCGAACACGTCTACACCACCGCGCATCCCCTGATCGACTCCGAGCGGCGCCAGTACGCGGCCTACCTGGAGGGAGCACCGCAGTGACTACCCACCCCGCCGATTCCGCAAGCTCCATCGGCTCACCGTCCCCGATGACCACCCACCTCCCGGCGATCACGACAACCTTTGCGGGCGCCCTCAATACCGGCCTGCGCCGCGCCCTCGAGGACGACCCGAAGGTCCTGCTGATGGGCGAGGACATCGGGCGCCTCGGCGGCGTCTTCCGGGTCACGGACACGCTGCAGAAGGACTTCGGCAACAACCGCGTCATCGATACCCCGCTGGCCGAATCCGGCATCATCGGAACGGCTTTCGGCATGGCGCTGCGCGGCTACCGGCCGGTGTGCGAGATCCAGTTCGACGGTTTCGTCTATCCGGCCTTCGATCAGATCGTGTCCCAGGTCGCCAAGATCCACTACCGCACGCAGGGAAAGGTCCGCGCGCCCATCACGATTCGCATTCCGTTCGGCGGCGGCATCGGCTCGGTCGAGCACCACTCCGAGTCACCCGAGGTGTACTTCGCGCACACCGCGGGGCTGCGGGTGGTCTCCCCGAGCACGCCGGACGACGCCTATCTGATGATCCGGCAGGCCATTTCGCTGGACGACCCGGTGATCTTCTTCGAGCCCAAGCGGCGTTACTGGGACAAGGCCGAGGTGGATTTCGCCGCCCTGGACGCCGATCCGTATCCGCTGGACTCCGCGCGCATCCGCCGCGCCGGCACCGACGCGACGGTCGTGGCCTACGGCGGCATGGTGCGCACGGCGCTCACCGCGGCCGAAATCGCGGCGGGGGAAGGCCATTCGCTGGAGGTGATCGATCTGCGCAGCCTCTCTCCCATCGACTTCGACACCATCGAGGCCTCGGTGCGCCGGACGGGGCGGCTGATCGTCACCCACGAGGCGCCGGTCTTCGCCGGACTGGGCGCGGAGATCGCCGCCCGGATCACCGAACGCTGCTTCTACCAGCTCGAAGCGCCGGTCCTGCGCGTCGGAGGCTTCGACATCCCCTATCCCCCGGCTAAGCTCGAACGGCACCACCTGCCCGACCCCGACCGCATCCTGGACGCGGTCGACCGCACACTAGCCGCCTGACCCGCCAGGTCCGGGGCGTACCGGCGGGCCCGAAGCAGGAAGCCTGCGTAACCACGCAGGGCCCCGCACAGGCCCCGTTATCCAACACAGACAGAGGTGCCCGTGGACGACGCTGCGCGAGAACTTGAATTCCGGCTTCCCGATCTCGGAGAGGGGTTGACCGAGGCCGAGCTGATCTCCTGGGCGGTGGCCGTCGGCGATGTGGTGGAGCTGAATCAGACCATCGCCGAGGTGGAGACGGCCAAGGCGCAGGTCGCGCTGCCGTGTCCGTTCGCGGGACGGGTCACCGAGCTGCTGGCCCAGCCCGGCGATACGGTGCCGGTGGGCGCGCCACTGATTCGCGTGCACAGCGACACCCCGGCGGCGAGCGCCGGCGCGAACGGCACGGCCGAGCGCCAAGCGTCCGGAGAGACGGCGGCACCGTCCGAACGCCGCTCGGTGCTGGTCGGCTACGGCCCCGACGACGAGAGCACCTCTCGCCGCACCCGCCGATCGGCAAATTTCGATGCCGCGCAAGCCAATTCGCTGAACGACGAGGAATCCGGGGAGGAGGAGGCGCCGGTCGCCTACCCCGATCGCCCGGCGGCCACCCCCGGCGCCCGGAAACTGGCCCGCGAGCTCGGCATCAGCCTCACCTTCGTCGCGGGTTCGGGGCCCGGTGGCGCGGTCACCGTCGAGGATGTGCGCCATGCGGTGCCGGTCTCGCAGCCGGGCAACCGAATTCGCGAGGACGACCCGGCCGCGGCCGCCCCGCGTCCCAGCGCGCCGCGGGTGCCGGCGATGCGGCCCGACGGCGGGGTCATCCGGCCCACGCCGACCACGACCGAGACCCGCACCCCGGTGAGCGGGGTGCGCAAGCGCACCGCGGCCGCGATGCTGGCCAGCGCCCGCACGATTCCGCAGGCCAGCACGTTCGTCACGACCGACTTCACGGCCTCCATGGAACTGCTCGACCACCTGCGCGGCACCGACTCCTTCACCGGGCTCACCCTGACCCCGCTGGCCCTGGTGGCCAAGGCGACCGTGGCGGCGATGGCGGAATTCCCCGGCCTCAACTCGTTCTGGGACGAGGAGGCCAAGCAGATCGTCACCAAGCACTACGTGAACCTGGGCATCGCGGTGGCCACCGACCGCGGCCTGCTGGTGCCGAACATCAAGGACGCGCACACCCTGAGCCTGCGCGAGCTGTGCCGGGAGATCGGCTGGCTCGCCGACATCGCACGCGCCGGATCCGCGACGCCGGCGGACCTGCGCGGTGGCACCTTCACCATCACCAATGTGGGCGTCTTCGGCGTGGATACCGGTGTGCCACTGGTGAATCCGGGCGAGGCCGCGATCCTGTGCCTGGGCTCGATCCGCAAGCGGCCGTGGGTCTATCGCGACGAACTGGCGGTGCGGTGGGTCACCACGGTGGGGCTGAGCTTCGATCACCGCATGATCGACGGCGAGCTCGGGGCGCGGTTCCTGGCGACGGTCGCCTCGCTGCTGGAGGATCCGCTCACGCTGCTCGGCCGGATCTGAGTACGCGCCCACCCGGTCGTGCCGGCGTGCGCTCGGCCGAGATCGTGGAGTCCGGCCGACAGCACGCCTGACCGATGGGACACAGTCAGCTGGTCGGCTCCACGACCAGCGCGGCGGCCGCATCGCGGATGACGGCCGGGATCTCGACCGACTTGCGGGTGTCGTTGTCCACGTAGACATGCACGAAACCGCCGGTCGCGGCGAGTTCCAGGTCGTCACCGGCCTCGCGGAAGATGGCCAGCTCGTAGGTGATGCTGGAGCGGCCCAGGCGGCTGATTCGCAGGCCGACGCGCAGCTGGTCCGGGAAGCTGAGCGATCCCGCGAAGTGGCAGGAGGTCTGCGCGACCACGCCGATCGCGGGCAGCTCCCGGATATCGGTGCCCGTGGCGTGCATCAGCCAGGCGTTGACCGCGGTGTCGAAGTACGAGTAGTAGGTGACGTTGTTGACGTGGCCGTAGTGATCGTTGTCGGCCCACCGGGTCGGCACCGGCCAGAGCACCGGGTAATCCTGCGCAGTAGTCACCGACCAGACGATAGTCACCCGATGGCCGCGGACCCGCGCGGGGACGAGCCCCCACCTTTCCCGGCACCGCATGTTGGGGCCGGAACTTGTCGGTGACCCGGAATACACTCGAAGGCGAAACCAGTTGGAATTGGTAGAAGTTCGGAGCCCTGCCACCCACATCGACGATGCTGCGGATGGCCGGGAATGGGAGCGGCCGGTACTTCCGACCGGTACCGTCGAATCAATGGTTGCTTCGACACTCGCTCCCCCGATTCGGATGGCGCGGGCCAGCGTGTTCGCGGTGTTCGGGCTGAACGGGTTCCTGTGTGCCATGTGGGTGGTGCACATCCCGGCGATATCGCAGCGCACCGGCACCTCCCACGCCACACTCGGCATGCTGATCCTGCTGATGGCCCTCGGCGGCATCGCGGGCATGCAGGCGGCCGGGCCGCTGGCCGACCGGTTCGGCAGTCGCACTCTGGTGGCCGCGGCCGGATGCTGGGTATCGCTGGCGGTGCTGGGGCCGGCCCTAGCCACCGGTCCGTTGGCCCTGGCGCTGGCACTGCTGGCCTTCGGCGTCGGCAACGGCGCGCTGGACGTGTCCATGAACGCCCAGGCGGTACAGGTCGAGCGGGCCTATCCGCGCCCGATCATGTCGGCATTCCATGCGCTGTTCTCCTGCGGCGGGCTGGCCGGATCGCTGGTCGGAGCGGCCGCCATGCACCGCGGGTGGGATGTGCGCGCGACCATGGCGGCTGCGGGTGTACTGGGGTTGGTGGTGATCGGGCTGTGTGTGCCCAGGCTGCTGCCGCGCATCGATGCGCTGCCCGCGGTAGCCGATTCGATCGGCGGGGAAATAGTGGCCGAGCAGACTGGCGAGCGCGTCACTACGCCCGAATCCGCTGGCTCAGCCGTGGACGCCAGGCCGACAAGGGCAACTGCGCAGGCCGAATCCGCGCAGCCGCCCGCGAGGGCGCCGCGAGAGAGCGCGCATCGCAAGGTCTTCGCGCTGGCCGCGATCGCCTTCGCCTTCCTGATGACCGAGGGCGTGGCGAACGACTGGAGCGCGCTGCAGGTGCGGGAGCATCTGGGCGTCAGCGACGCCACCGCCGCGCTGGCCTTCGGCGCCTTCTCCACGACGATGACCGCGGGCCGCTTCACCGCGGACCGGGTCAGCGGCCGGTTCGGGCGGGTCGCGGTGGTGCGCTGGGGCGCGCTTCTCGCCGCGGCCGGGCTGATCCTGATCATCATCTCGACGTGGCTGCCCGTGACGCTGGTCGGATGGGCACTGCTGGGCGTCGGGCTCTCGGGCGGGATACCTCAGATATTCAGTGCCGCGGGCAACCTCGGCACCGCCGCGGCGGCGACGGATATGTCGCGGGTATTCGGCCTGGGCTATCTCGGGTTCCTGGCCGGCCCCTCGGTCATCGGCTGGCTGTCCAAGCTGGGCTCGCTCACCGCCGCGCTCGCATTCCCGCTCGTGCTGATCCTGGTATGCGCCGTGTTCGCGCGCATCGTCCGCCCGAATTATTGACCCCGAAGTCAAGAATGAGTACCGTGGTCGACATGGGCAGGCCGCGCAGCTTCGACGACGACACCGTCGTCGAGCGCGCAATGGAGGCGTTCTGGACGCATGGATACGCCAATACCTCTCCCGCGCAGCTGGCCGAGGCCACCGGTGTCGGAAAGGGCAGTCTGTACAACGCCTTCGGCAGCAAGCGAGAGCTGTTCGACCGCACCCTGATCCGGTACGACGAGGCCGGGGCGGCCATCGCCCGAGATGTGCTCGCGCAACCCGGCAGCACCCGCGAGCGAATCCGGGAACTCATGCGCTTTCTCGTGGATTCGGATCTGTCGCAACCGATCCGGCGCGGCTGCATGGCCGTGAACGTCGCCACCGAGTTCGCGGGGAACGACCAGGAGATCACCCGGGTCCTGCGCGCCATACAGGACCACATGCTCGACGTCCTGGCCTGCCGCATCGACCAGGGGCTGCGCGACGGCGACGTCCGGGCGGGCACCGACCCCCAGGCGACCGCGGAGTTTCTACTCAATACCATCGCCGGACTGCGCGTCATGGCGAAGATCTACGACGCGCCCACGCTGCACGGGATTATCGACACCGCCCTGAACATCCTCTGAATCCACTTTCATCACAACCCCTTTCGCATACCCAAGTTTTTGACCTCAAGTTCAAGAAAGTTGAAGGAAGGTACACCGTGGATCTCGAACTCACCGGCAAGACCGCCGTCGTCACCGGCGCCAGCCGGGGCATCGGCCTGGCCATCGCGCAGGCCCTCACCGAGGAGGGCGTGCGCGTGGTCGGCGGCGCCCGGACCATCTCACCGGACCTCGAAAAGGCAAGTGTCGCAGCGATTTCTGCCGACCTGAGCACTCAGGAGGGCGTCACCACGCTGATCGACGCCGCGCTGACGGAACTGGGCGGGATCGACATCCTGATCAACAATGTCGGGGCCGGGGATGCGAACACCCTGCAGATCGGTGGATTCCTGGACATCTCCGATGAGCAGTGGCGAAATATTCTGAATCTCAACCTGTTCAGTGCGGTCTGGGCGAGCCGCGCGGCGCTGCCGAGCCTGCTGGAGCGGCGCGGTGCGATCGTGAACATCTCCTCGATCAACGGGCGCTGGCCCGCGGCCGGCCCGTCCGGCTACAGCGAGGCCAAGGCGGCGCTCAATGCGTTCGGCAAGCGCCTGAGCGAGGAGTTCGGCCCGCAGGGCGTGCGCGTGAACACCATCTCGCCCGGCGCGGTGGGCAGCCCGCTGTGGCGGGGCGCCGACGGTTTCGGGGCCAAAATCGCGGAAACCCAGGGGATTTCGCACGAGGAACTGCTCGCGGCAATCCCGAAGCAGTTCAACATGGCCTCGGACCGCATCACCGAACCGGAAGAGGTCGCCGCGCTGGTCGCCTTCCTGGTCTCGGCCAAGGCCACCAATATTCGAGGCGCCGAGTACGTCATCGACGGCGGCACGCTCAAGCAGATCTGAACGGCGAATCCGAACGGCGTTGCGCCGCCTACCGGTCCGGGGTCTGCGTGATGTGGATATCGGGCCACGGTGGGCGGCGCACCATCGCCAGGGTGGACAGGGTCGCGGCCACCAGCCCGATCAGCAGGGCGGTCAGGGCGATGCGCGTCTCGTCCGTCGCGGGATGCCAGGTGGATTCCCCGCCCTGCACCACGACGACACCCAGCGGCCGCAGCCCCGAACGAAACGGGCCCGGCCGAGCCACGGTGATGACAGTCGCCCCATCGGGCGTCTGGTACGGCGTGCCGAAGACCGCCGAATCGCCGACGGCCTCGGGAAGATCGAATCGTTCCCTAAGCGTCATCTCGCCCCCTGCAATGAATGGCCGAACCCTTGTCTGCGTCGTCGCTAGCTTACTGCGATTCGACCACCGGAAAGAATCCTGGAGTTCGGCACTGGATCGGCCTCAATGGACAAGACCGAGAATAACCCCCAGCAACGCCAATTTGAGCAGCCAATCGCCTGCGTGCATGCCCGCAGTGACAGGCGCGACACGCTCCCACATGATCGACCCGGTCAGCAGGATGACCGGCAAGCCGATCCACAGCACGACTGCGAGCACCAGACCTCCGGACACCGATTGCATGCCCGAGCGTGATGCGACCCAATGGAACATACCTGCCACGACCACCGTCCGCAGCAGCTCGCATGCCACCTTCCATGGCGCAGGCCGTCCGCCGCGGTCCAGCGCCGCGGCACCGAGCACCCGCCGCTCCAGCGGAGTGACGACAGCGTAGTAGACGGAACTGGCTACAAATGCCGCCAACGCGGCTACCGCGATTCCAACGACGAGCATCCGAACTCCTCCGTTTTAGTACTCACGCGTACAGTATTCATGCATTTTTGAACTGTCAAGTACTAAAATGGCGTCATGTCTAGTGCGCGCGGTCGGGGCCGTCCCCGAGGAAGTAGTGGTGCGGAGTTGTTGACCATCGCTCGAAACGAGTTCGTCAGACATGGGTTCGATAGAGCGACCATGGACGCCGTCGCGGCGAATTCCGGCGTGTCCAAGCAGACGCTGTATCGCACCTACCGATCCAAGGACCTGCTCTTCGCGGCCGTGGTCCGCGACTGGGTGGATCGGGGGTACGACGCACTGCGGCCGCACGCCCTCGCCCTGCTGAACTCGACCGATATCGTCGGGGACCTCTATCGGCTGGCCACTGTGCTGCAGGCGGGAATCCTCAGTGCCGAAGTGATGCAGATGCGCACCTTGGTCGCCACCCAGGCAGCATCCTTTCCCGACGTCGCCCGGGACTACGTCGCCCGGAGCTGGAACCGCAATATCAACACACTTGCCGAGGTGCTCGCCGAGCTCACCGAGCGCGGCGAGTTGCGAATCGAACACCCCCGCGTCGCGGCCGAGCAGTTCGTGTGGCTGGCGATCGGCGCTCCGCTCAACCGGCTTTCGTTGTGTGGCGACCGGATTCACGATGACGACCTGTCGCTCGTCGCCCGAGAGGCAGTCGCCACCTTCCTCGGCCGCTACCGAACAGAGTCACCGCGAGGGCTGCCTCAGCCGTAGCGAGACACGATTTTGCCTCGGATCAACGAGACGAATTCAACCCATGCCGTCTCGCGAATGTGAGGCACCGCAGGCCAGAGAGGCACGCTGCCTCAACTTCGATGAGACAGGACACGTGGTGCGGAAGGAGCACAGACGTGCGCAACGCGAAATTCGGGCGCAGACGTTTTCTCGGGGTCGCGGGCGGGGCCCTGAGTATGGGGGCCGCCCTGACGAGCGGGCTGGTGCGGCCCGCACCGGCGCGCGCGGCGACCGGGACGCGCGCCTATGTGGGGTGCTACACGAGCCATGGGCAGGGCACGGGCCACGGAATCGGCGTTGCCGACGTCGAGTCGAGCACCGGCGCGCTGAGCGTGCGCAGCACCGTGCCCGTCGCGGACCCGTCGTTTCTGGCACTGTCCCCCGACGGCCGGTTCCTGTACGCGGTCGACGAGGGCCCGAAGGAGGGCTCGGTCACCGCGGTCGATCTGCACGGCGCACAACCGCGCGTGCTCAATACCGTTGCGGCGCAAGCAGATGGCCCCACGCACCTGTGCGTGAGCCCGGACGGGCGCCACGTCGTGACCGCGAACTACGGTTCGGGCAGCATCAGCGTGCTGAGCGTGACCGGTGACGGCGCGCTCGGCGCGATCACCGACGTCGTCCAGCACACCGGCACCGGTCCGCCCGACTCGGATCGCACGCCCGGCCCACATACCCATCAGGTGCTGTTCGACCCGTCGGGCCGCTGGGTGCTCGCGGTGGATCTGGGCGTCGACGCGGTCTACGTCTATCAACTCGGCGTCGGGAAGCTGCGGCGGCACGCACAGGTGGCGGTGACCCCGGGCAGCGGTCCCCGGCACCTGTCCTTCCACCCCGACGGCCGTCGCGCCTATCTGGCCAACGAGGTGAATTCGACCGTGACGGTGTGTGATTGGCAGTCCGATACCGGCACCCTGAGCCCCGGACAGAGCCTGCCCGCCGACATCGACGGCGGCGGGCCGCGCAATTACCCGTCCGAGCCGGTGATTTCGCGCGACGGACGGCTGCTGTATCTGGCCAACCGGGGCCACGACAACATCGCCACCTTCGCCATCGCCGGGCCGCTGCTCGTCCCGCTGGGCACCACGCCCTGCGGCGGCGTGTTCCCGCGCGATCTGACCCTCTCCCCCGACGGCCGGCGGCTGTATTCGTCCAATCAGAAGTCGAATTCGGTGACTTGGCTCGATCTCGATCCGCTGACCGGGCTGCCGCACGCGCCGTCGGGCCGCCTGGACACGGGCACGGCGACTTGCGTGCTCTTCGCCTGAGCGCCACCCGTCGTTCCCGGGTGCTCGCGGGGTATCACCGTCCGGTCAGCAGGGTCTCGACTCGACCGCCGTCGACGACCACGGCATCGTCGTCGGTGAGGGCCCAGTGTGCGACGCCCTCGGCGCGGTAGGTCTCGGCGATCCGGTCGCAGACTCCGTCGGGGTCGGTGTCGGGGGAGCCGACGTGCGGGACGATGCGACGGTCCACCAATCCGAGTCCGTCCCAGCGGGTTTCGATTCCACAGGCGGGCAGCACCTCGGCCGGATCGTCGGCGGGCTCGAGGCCGTGCAGATCGGGGGTGAGCAGGCAGGCGCCCGCGCTGTATCCCGCGTAGGCCAGCGCGTCCTCGGCCAGCAGCGCGGGCAGCACCAGATCCGCTCCGCTGCGGGCGAATTGGGCGCGCAGCACGAAGGTATTGCCGCCACGGACCCACATCAGGGGATAACCGCGCAGCTTTCGTTCCAGCTCGCCGGTGCGGCCGACGTAGTCGCGCAGGTCCACCACCTCGGGGCGGAAACCCAACCGGCGCAACGGTGTCAGGTCGCTGGTCACCGCGCTCGACCAGGCCGCGGGCCAGGCGTCGCAGGCGTTCGGGATCACCGCCACCGGACCCGGCTCGCCGGTCAGCGCGGCGAACCGGTCGTAGTGGGCTCCGAATCGATAGCTGGACAGGAACAGGCGCATCGGCGTCAGATGGTGAAGCGCAACGTGTCTGCCAGCCGGTTGCCCAGGTCGCGATCGCCGGTGACGGTGATCTCGTCCGAATGCTCTGCGACGGTCGTCCTTCCGCCCCGGAGCCGGGCGAACAGGCCGCACGGCATCTCGACCGTCACCGTGGCGGGGCCGTCGAGCTCGTCGACGAGGTTCGCGCGCCCGTCGACCTGTAGATGTAGGGCGCGGGCCGCGGGGCCGGTGAGCGCGAAGGTGATTCGCGAACCATCCGGCGCCTGCGCGCCCTTGACCACCGCACGCCCGAGACCGCCGGTGAGCTCGGCGAAGGCGATCTCGGCGCGCGGACCACCCTCGTCCACCCGGACCCCGAGCGCATCGGCGATATCGAGTTCGTGCATCCAGCAGTCGAACAGCCGGACCCGCATGAAGCGGGAATAGGGCACGGTGCCAACGGGTGAGGGGCTGGGCGTCTCCCACTGCTCGTCGGTCATGCCGGTCAGCATCGCGCGGCGGCGGTCGGTGATCTCGGTGAACTTCGCCAGCAGCTGTTCGCCCGTCAGCGGCCGCAGCGCGGCGACCCAGGCCTCGTTGAGGGCGCCGATCTCGTTGTGCACGTACTCCAGTGCCGACAGGTCGCCGTCGTGTTTCGGCGTCGGCTCGCCCAGCAGCATGGATTCGGTGCCGACCACGTGGGCGAGCACATCGAAGACGGTCCAGCCGGGCAGTACGGTCGGTGTGCGCCAGCGCTTTTCGCCGAGGCCGGTGACGAGGCGGGCCAGCGCATCCCACTGATCCGACAGCGCGGTGGTGTAGGTGCTGCGTTCGGTCATGCCTTCGATTCCTTGTCTCGAGTGTCCGATGGTCCCGCGGGCTCTTCGGTATCGAGCCGGGCCAGGCCGGTGCGGATGGCCGCGGCCGTGGCTGCCCGATCGGGCTGGCGGCCCACCCGGCCGCGAAACAGGAAGCCGGTGGCGAAGGTCCGGATGTCCCCGTTCTGACGCGGCACCACGTGCAGGTGAACATGGTGCACCGTCTGGAACGCCGACTTGCCGTCGTTGAGGATCAGATTCGCGCCGTCGGACCCGAGTGGGCTGCGCCGCAACGCCTTTGCCAGCCGATGACCCAGGGCGAACACCCGCGCGCCCAGCGCGGCGTCGAGATCGTCGAGGGTGCCCGCGTGGCGCTTGGGGATCACCAGGGTGTGGCCGCGGGCGATGGGCCGGATATCGAGGAACGCGCACAGCGTGTCGTCCTCGTAGACGGTCGTGGCCGGGGCGGTGCCCGCGACGATCCGGCAGAACACGCAGTCGTCCCCGACCGTGCCCTGCCGGCGCTCGGTTGCCGCGCGCTCCGTGACCATGCGGGTGACATTACGGTGTACAAGCCCTGGAGGACACCCCCGTCCCGCCGCGCGTCGGAGGCGGGGACGGAACATCGCCGGGACGGTACGGGTTTCGTAGGGGTGTCTCGAGATCCGGTCGAACCGGGACAGCATGTGAGATTGATCTCGGTTACGCTCAGCCTGGAGCCGTTAAGGTTGCCTAACTCAAAACTTACCAAGGAGTAAGTTTCGAGACCGTGTGCGGCCCGAGCGGCCCGCAGGTGTGAAACCGTCACTAGTGAGGATGTTGACCAGTGGAGACTACGCATAGCGGCGTCGACGCAGCGCCACCCGAGGGTGAGGGGAGCGCCCCGCAGCACACGCGTGTCGGGGTGGTGCGGGAGTCCACCCCGGACGAGCGTCGTGTCGCGTTGGTGCCGAAGATCATTCCGAGCCTGGTCAAGCACGGCGTACAGGTGATCATCGAGTCCAGCGCGGGAGCGGGCGCGCTGATCCCGGATGCGGCCTACCTCGAGGCCGGTGCGTCGATCGGCGATCCCTGGACCGCGGATGTGGTCGTCAAGGTGGCCCCGCCCAGCGACGCCGAGATCGCGAAACTGTCTGCGGGGCAGACGCTCATCGGCTTTCTGGCGCCGCGCAACGCCGACAACAAGATCGGTGCACTGCGCGAGGCGGGCGTGCAGGCCTTTGCGGTGGAGGCGATTCCGCGTATCTCGCGCGCACAGGTCATGGATGCGCTGTCCTCCCAGGCGAATGTGGCCGGGTACAAGGCGGTGCTGCTCGCGGCCTCGGAGTCCACCCGCTTCTTCCCGATGCTCACCACCGCGGCGGGCACGGTCAAGCCCGCGACGGTGCTTGTGCTCGGCGTGGGTGTAGCCGGCCTGCAGGCGTTGGCCACGGCAAAGCGCCTCGGCGGGCGCACCACCGGCTACGACGTGCGGCCAGAGGTCGCCGATCAAGTGCGTTCGGTGGGCGCGCAGTGGCTGGATCTGGGTATCGACGCTGCCGGTGAGGGCGGTTACGCCCGCGAGCTCACCGAGGAGGAGCGGGCTCAGCAGCAGCAGGCGCTGGAGAACGCGATCAAGGGCTTCGACGTGGTGATCACGACCGCGCTCGTGCCCGGGCGTCCCGCACCGCGCCTGGTGACCGCCGCCGCCGTGGAGGGCATGAAGCCCGGCAGCGTCATCGTGGACATGGCCGGAGAGACCGGCGGCAACTGCGAGCTCACCGAGCCCGGCAAAACCGTTGTCGTGCACGATGTCACGATCGCCTCCCCCCTGAATCTGCCCGCCACCATGCCCGAGCACGCCAGCGAGCTGTATTCGAAAAACATTGCGGCCCTGCTGGAATTGATGCTCGTCGACGGAAAGCTGGCGCCCGACTTCGGCGATCAGGTGCTCGCCGACTCCTGCGTCACCCGAGAAGGGTAATTGATGCATACCGAGCCACATGCGAAAAGCTGGCTGCCCTCTGAGGAGGATTACTGATGTATACCGAACTTCTGGCCAACATAGCGATCCTCGTGCTGTCCGGCTTCGTCGGCTTCGCGGTGATCTCCAAGGTGCCCAACACCCTGCACACCCCACTCATGTCCGGCACCAACGCCATTCACGGCATCGTGGTGCTGGGCGCGCTGGTGACCCTGGGCAATGTGCAGCATCCATCGGTGCTCACCCAGATAATCCTGTTCGTCGCCGTCGTCTTCGGAACCCTCAACGTCATCGGCGGATTCGTGGTCACGGACCGGATGCTGGGCATGTTCAAGGGCAAGAAGGCTGCCCCGAAAGAGGCGGGTAAGTGATGCACACCTTCGACAACGTCAGCTATCTGGTCAACGGCCTCTACATCATCGCGTTCGCGCTGTTCATCTACGGCCTGATGGGCCTGACCGGACCCAAGACCGCGGTGCGCGGCAACCTGATCGCCGCGGTCGGCATGTTCATCGCGGTGGTGGCGACGCTGATCTCGGTGCGGCACACCAGCAATTGGATCCTGATCATCGCGGGCATCGTCGTCGGCGTGCTGCTGGGCGTGCCGCCCGCGCGGTTCACCAAGATGACCGCGATGCCGCAGCTGGTGGCCGCGTTCAACGGCGTCGGCGGCGGCACGGTCGCGCTGATCGCGTGGTCGGAATTCATCAACTCCCACGGCTTTTCGCACTTCGACGAGCAGCCCACGGTGCACATCGTGGTCGGTTCGCTGTTCGCGGCGATCATCGGATCGGTCTCGTTCTGGGGTTCGCTCATCGCCTTCGGCAAGCTGCAGGAGATCCTGCCCGGCCGCCCCATGGGCGTCGGAAAGCTGCAGCAGCCGCTGAACCTGCTGCTGTTCGCCGGCGCCGTCGCCAGCGCGGTGGTGATCGGTGTCGGCGCGACGAATCACGGTGTGTCACAGCTGTGGATGATCGCGGTGCTGGTGCTGGCCGGGGTGCTCGGGCTGATGGTGGTGCTGCCGATCGGCGGCGCCGACATGCCGGTGGTGATCTCGCTGCTCAACGCCCTGACCGGACTGTCCGCCGCGGCAGCGGGTCTGGCGCTGAACAACACCGCGATGATCGTGGCGGGCATGATCGTTGGCGCCTCGGGTTCGATCCTGACCAACCTGATGGCCAAGGCGATGAACCGGTCCATCCCGGCGATCGTCGCGGGCGGATTCGGCGGCGGCGGAACGGCTCCCAGCGCGGGCAGCGGAGAACAGAAGCAGGCCAAGGCGACCAGCGCCGCGGACGCCGCTATCCAGATGGCGTACGCCAACCAGGTCATCGTCGTACCCGGCTACGGCATGGCCGTGGCCCAGGCCCAGCACGCGGTCAAGGAGATGGCCTCGCTGCTCGAGGCCAAGGGCGTGGAGGTCAAGTACGCCATTCATCCGGTCGCGGGCCGCATGCCAGGACATATGAACGTGCTACTGGCCGAGGCCGAGGTCTCCTACGACGCACTCAAGGAGATGGACGACATCAACGGCGAATTCTCCCGCACCGACGTGGCGCTGGTGATCGGCGCCAACGACGTCACCAACCCGGCCGCGCGGGAGGACTCCTCCAGCCCGATCTACGGCATGCCGGTGCTGAACGTCGACCAGGCGAAATCGGTTATCGTGCTGAAGCGTTCGATGAACTCCGGCTTCGCGGGCATCGACAACCCGCTGTTCTACGCCGACCACACCTCGATGCTGTTCGGCGACGCGAAGAAGTCCGTCGGCGCCGTCACCGAGGAACTGAAGGCGCTGTAGAGGAAAGAGCGCGGCGGGGGGGGCGCCGGGGGAGGGGGGGGCGCGCCCCCCCGGTGGGGGGGCCCCCACGCAACC
>NZ_JAHKNI010000002.1:288712-744934 GCF_018860155.1 Nocardia albiluteola | reverse complement strand
GTGGGGGGGGGTTGGCTCCGCCGGGGGGGGGGGCGCGGGGGGGCGCGCGGCCCCCCCCCCCGCCGCTGTTTCCTGTCCCAGCGTCTATCCCGCCATCCGGGTCAACGCAGTTGCGATCGTGCGGTGGGGGCAAGTCTGAGATGTTGCGGCGGGGCGTTGAGCCGATGGGTCAGATCCGAGAGCACCTGTCTTTGCGAGCCGTTGGGTTGTGCGAGTTGTCGCTCGTGGTCGCGGCGATGATCGGAGTCGGCGAATACCGCCAGCCAGACGAAGACGTTCTCATCTGTTCGCACCGGTAGAGCCGGGTAGGTGTTGGGCGCCGGCTCGGTGCTCAGGTAGGCCACCGGCGGGGCCGCGGTCTCGGCCATCATCGGTTTCACGTGCTGTTCGAAGAAGGCGGCGAAGTCCTCGCGTGAAATGGCCGGGTGATAGATGGTCAGCGTGACTCGGGAGTTCGGCAGCGTGTCGGCATCGAGCGCGGGGCGTGCGCTCGACAGCGTGAACCCGGACTCGGATCGGGCGGGGCGCAGTAGTAGAACGTTGTCGGTATCGAGCATGGTGGCTCCGGCGGCGGAACGATGTGTTCGCCATGCGGCTCCATGGATATAAAACGCGGTCAACGCCTCTCGGCGCGCGTTCATATCGGGGAATCCGCGAATCCACACGAACCGGTCGGGGTCGTCCTCGTCGCGAAACTGGCCGATCACGCGAATACCCGCTTCCTCCTGGGTTTCCACGAACTCGCGGTCGAACAGGTCGATCAGGACGTCGCGCTGTCCCGGGTGCACGGTGTACTGCCGCAACTCGAAGACATTCAAGCTGTTCATGATTCTGGATCATGCCGACGTGGCCCACCCAGCCGCGAGTGGCAGGACTTCCAATATTCGCACTATTTCTGCCAAGTAGGTTGACGTCGTGGAGAACCCCGGGTCGGTCGCTGTGGCCATGATCGATGACATGCCTCTGTTCGAGTTGGCCATCGCCTGCGAAGTGTTCGGACGGAAACGAACAGACCTCGCCGACCCCTGGTACGACCTACACCTGTGCGCGGCGAATCCGGGTGGCACTCGCAGCGAGTTCGGCTTCCTACAGCGTGCGGATCACGGCCTGGCGGAGCTGGCGGCCGCGGACACGGTGATCGTGCCGGCGCTGCCGTATGCGTGTGTCCAGTCGGGCTTGCCCATTCCGCCGGCGCTGATCGACGCGGTTCGGGCGGCGGCCGGCGCGGGGGCTCGGATCGTCTCGCTGTGCACCGGATCGTTCGTTCTGGCCGCCGCGGGACTATTGGACGGACGGCGGGCGGCGACTCATTGGATGTATGCCGCTACCCTGGCGATGCTGCACCCTCTGGTGCAGGTGGATGCCTCCGCCCTCTACGTCGATGACGGTGATGTGCTCACCAGCGCAGGCCGCAGCGCCGGCATCGATCTGTGTCTGCATGTGGTGCGTTCCGACCTCGGTGCGCAGGTCGCCAACCAGGTGGCCCGTCGTATGGTGCTGCACGCTCACCGGGCCGGGGGCCAGTCCCAGTACGTCAGCGTGCCGGTTCCCGAGACCGACGACGCCGGACTGGGCCCGCTGCTGCATTGGGCCGCAGAGCATCTCGCACAGCCGCTGACCGTGGATATCCTGGCACGCCGAGCCGGGTTGAGCGCCCGGACCTTCGTGCGGCGGTTCCACGATGCGACGGCCACGACCCCGCTGCAGTGGTTGCTCGCCCAACGTGTCATCTATGCACGAAACCTGCTCGAATCCACCGATCTGACGGTGGAACAGATCAGCGAGCGCAGCGGGCTGGGCTCGGCGGCGAACCTGCGCCGCCACTTCAGCGTCCACCTGGGTGTGACACCTACCCAGTATCGCCGCGCATTCCACACGACCGCGTGATCACGCGTCGCTTCCGAACCTTCCCGCTACGCGCTCAATCCTGCTGCGCGGCAGGCGGTTCCTTGGCCGAGAGCCGATGCATCGCGGACTTGAGCCACGTGCGCCACACCTCGGGATCGGCGTCTTCGCCGAGCATGAAGCGCCCGTACTGCGACATCGCCTCCTTGTAGTTGATCATCGAGGTCATCAGCGCCAGCAGATAGGCGGGCGGGATGTCGTCGCGTACGACGCCCCGGCGCTGCGCGTCGTCCATCGCGCCGACCTTGTCCCGGTAGCGGCCCGCGCGGGCCGCGCCGGCCGCGATCTCTTCCGGGCCCATCTCCAGCGCCTCCCACATCTGCAGGCGCAGGAATTCGGGGTGGTCGCGGTGGTAGTCCAGGTGGGCATCGACCCAGGCGTCGACATCGTCCATGTCGACGGGCACCGCGTCGGCGACGTCGAGCATCACCTTCTCCAGCACCTGCCGGAACAACTGCTGCTTGTCGCCGAAGTAGGCGTAGATCAGCTGCTTGTTGGCGCTGGCGTTGCGGGCGATGCGGTCGACCCGGGCGCCGGCGATGCCGTACGCGGCGAACTCGCTGATGGCCGCGTCGAAGATGCGGGCCTTGGTGGCCTCGGGATCGCGTGCGGCTGCCATGCGCTCGATTCTAACCAACCGAATGGTTGACAAGTCCCGAGCGGGGCGGAATAGTTTCAACCAACCGGTTAGTTACAGACTTCGCGAGGGCGCAACCCTCCGCCCCCATGGCGCAGCGCGGCGCCGAACAATTCCGCCGATTCCTGGAGCTCGACGTGTCGACGATCGAAAGTCCCACCGTCCCAACACCTTCCACCACCCCCGGCAACGCGGCACGGTCCACCACGCACGTCGGCGAACCTGAGCCGTTCGCCGCCCGCTGGCGCGTGCTTCCCGTCGTGCTCAGCGCCATGTTCATGGCGATGTTCGACTGGTTCGTGGTCAATGTCGCGGCCTCCTCGCTGCAGCACGACCTGCACACCGGCCAGTCGGCGCTCGAACTGATCGTCGGCGGCTACGGCTTCGCCTTCGCCTCGGCCCTGATCACCGGCGGGCGCCTCGGCGACCTGCACGGACACCGCCGGATGTTCATCCTGGGCATGCTCGCGTTCGGCGCGGCCTCGCTGCTGTGCGGCCTGGCCCCGAATTCCTGGTCGCTGGTGGCCTTCCGCATCCTGCAGGGCGGCACCGCGGCGCTGATGGTGCCGCAGCTGCTGGCGCTGATCAACACGCTGTTCCCGGTCGCCGAGCGGCCCCGCGCGATGGCGGCCTACGGCGCGACCATCGGCCTGGGTGCGGTCGCGGGACAGGTGGGCGGCGGAGTGCTGCTCGATGCGAACCTGTTCGGATGGGGCTGGCGGACCATCTTCTACATCAATGTCCCCGTCGGGCTGGCCGCCGCCGCGCTGGCCGCACGCTGGCTGCCCGGGCACGAGGTCACGTCCCGTCCTAAGCTGGATCCCGTTGGTGCACTCGGCATCTCGGCCGCGCTGGCGCTGATTCTGGTGCCCGTGACCGTCGGCCGCCCCGAGGGCTGGCCGCTGTGGACCTGGCTCTGCATGGCCGCGGCCGCGCCGGTACTACTGCTCACCCTGCGCTACGAGACGCTGCTGGCCCGCCGGGGCGGCGAACCGGTGCTGGACATGGAGATGGTGCGCGGGCGCGTGTTCCGCTCGGGAATGCTCATCGGCGGCGGCTACCTGACGTTCTTCGCCGGATTCATGCTGTGCCTGACCCTGCTGCTGCAGGACGGGCTCGGATTGTCACCGCTGCGTGCGGGATTGGCGTTCGCGCCGCTGGGCCTGTGCTTCGCGGGCAGCTCGTTCTTCCTGGCCCGCCGCGTGTCCGACCGGATCGGCAACCGGGTCATGGTGGCCGGGGTCGGCGCGGGACTGCTGGGCTGCCTGGTGATCCTGGCCGTGCTGACCGTCTTCGGCCGCAATGTGTCTGTGCTGGAGCTCATTCCGGGCATGATGATCGTCGGCACCGGCAACGGGCTGACCCTGCCGTCGGTGATCGGCGCGGTGCTGTCCTCGGGCATCGCGCCACGACAGGCCGGAATGGCGGCCGGGGCGCTGACCACCTCGCAGCAGTTCGGAAACGCCATCGGCGCAACGATTCTCGGCACGACCTTCTTCGCGGCGCTGGGCTCGGGGACGGGACGCGGGGACTACGTGGCCGCGATGCAGGCCGCCGCGCTGGTCGGCGTCGTGGTGCTGGTGATCGCGATATGGGCAGCAACCCGCCTCCCCGCGACTTCAGCGTGACGTTGCCTGCCCGGAGACTTGCTCGTCGGGCCGCCGGATGGCGGCCCGCATCGCACCGGACGGCGCCACGCCGCTTGCATCGGCGGCCGTCGGTTCAGCAACCACCCGGCGTGCGTGTGTCCTACAGATACAGCCCGGTGCCGTGCTCGGTGCGCTCGTTGGCCACCGCATGCAGGTCGCGTTCGCGCATGACCAGATACGCCTGCCCCTGTACCTCGACCTCGAACTGCTCGTCGGGGCTGTACAGCACCCGATCGCCCACCTCGACGCTGCGCACGTGCGACCCGACGCCACACACCTCACCCCAGGTGAGCCGCTTGGCCACCTGCGCGGTCGCCGGAATCAGAATGCCGCCGCTACTGCGCCGCTCCCCAGACTCCGGGGTCTCACGCACCATCACCCGGTCGTGCAGCATCTGGATCTCGAGCTTCGATTCGGACACCCGCGGAGTCTAGCTGTTCCGCCTCCCCGCGACTTCAGCGTGCCGCTGCTTACCACCAAGGTTGCTCGTCGGGCCGCCGGATGACGGCTGCTCACCTTCGCCACTCGCTGGTGTGGGCGTCGTGCGGGCCGCGTAGTTTCGTGAGGTGGACATGAACACCCTCGCAGCACTGCTCCCCGACGGCACCCTGGTCACCGATCCCGACATTCTGGCGGGCTACCGCCAGGACCGGGCCCTGGATCCCGACGCGGGAACGGCCCTGGCGCTGGTCCGTCCCACCACCACCGAGCAGGTCTCCACCGTGCTGCGCTGGGCGCACGAGCGGCGGGTGCCGGTGGTGCCGCGGGGCGCGGGCACGGGGCTGTCCGGCGGAGCCACCGCCCAGGACGGCGCGCTGCTGCTGAGCACCGAGCGGATGCGCGCGATCACCGTGGATCCGGTCACCCGAACAGCGATCACCCAGCCGGGCCTGCTGAACGCGGAGGTCAAGCGCGCGGCCGCCGAGCACGACCTGTGGTATCCGCCCGACCCGTCCTCGTTCGAGATCTGCTCGATCGGTGGCAACGCGGCCACCAACGCCGGCGGGCTGTGCTGCGTGAAGTACGGCGTCACAAACGATTACGTGCTCGGCATGGAGGTGGTGCTGGCCGACGGCACGGTGGTACGCCTGGGCGGGCCGCGCCTGAAGGATTCGGCCGGGCTCTCGCTGACCAAGCTGTTCGTCGGCAGCGAGGGCACCCTGGGCATCATCACCGAGCTCACCCTGCGCCTGCTGCCCGCGCAGCCGCGCCAGAGCACGGTCGTGGCTACGTTCGCCACACTCGAGGCGGCCATCGCGGCGATTCTGGCCATCACCGCGCGGCTGCGGCCCTCGATGCTGGAATTCATGGATGCGGTGGCCATCAACGCCGTCGAGGACGAGCTGCGCATGGACCTGGACCGCACCGCCGCCGCCATGCTTGTCGCCCGCTCCGACGCGCCCGGCGAATACGCCGTCGCCGAGGCCGCGTTGATGGTGGCCGCCTGCGAGAACGCCGGAGCCCGTGAGGTATTCAGCACCGAGGATCCCGAGGAGGGCGAGGCCTTCACCGCCGCACGGCGGTTCGCCATTCCGGCCGTCGAGCGCAAGGGCACCCTGCTGCTCGAGGACGTCGGCGTCCCGCTGCCGCGCCTGGGCGAATTGGTTTCCGGCATAGCCGATATCGCCGCGCGGCGCGAGGTGCTGATCTCGGTGATCGCGCACGCCGGGGACGGCAACACCCATCCGCTGATCGTGCACGATCCGCAGGACGCCGACGAGACCGCGCGCGCCCACCTGGCCTTCAGGGAGGTGATGGAGCTGGCGATCGCGCTGGGCGGCACCATCACCGGCGAGCACGGCGTGGGGCGCCTGAAGAAGGCCTGGCTGCCCGATCAGCTCGGCCCCGACGTGATGGCGCTGACGCGGCGCATCAAGGACGCCCTGGATCCGCACGGCATCCTCAACCCCGGCGCGGTGCTGTAGCCAGGCACATGCGGCCGGGTACATTTCAGCAATTCCGAAATACCCTCGCCCGATCCGGAACAACCCCTATCGGCAAGGAGTTTCACCTCGTATGACGACGGAATCACCCCGCCCGGCCGAACGTACCGTCGCGCCGTCACCCAGGTTCGAGCACAACGTTGCCGACACCCGCTACGAGATCTATCTGGACGACACCCTCGCCGGATACGCCGACTACAGCGAGCGTGTCACCGGCGGCCGGCGGACCCGCGATTTCCAGCACACCCTGACGTTTCCGGAATTCCGCGGCCGCGGGGTGGCCGCGCAGGTCGTCGAATACGCCCTGCGGGACTCCCGGGAAGCGGGCTTCTCCATCGTCCCCACGTGCTGGTACGTGGAGAAGTTCATCGCCGAGCATCGCGAATACAGCGATCTGGTCCGCTGACGGTCCGCCAGGGGGTGCGGCGCCAGACCGAGAACTGGCAGTCGCTGGTGCTGGCCAGGGCCTGGGTCACCCTCCGGTCGTCGAAATCCGGTAGCGCACGCAGCCGCGGTAGCAGTGCGGGATTCGCCGCCGAATAGGGCACCACACAACCGTTTCCCTTCGTCCCGATCAGCACGAAGAACATCGCCTCGGCGAACGGCCCGTCCGCCGTGGTGATGACGCGGACCTCGCAGAGCTCACGCCAGAGCACCTCTTCGACACGTCCGTTGTCCAACGTGCGCCGGACGAACATGTCGTTGATCTCGACTCCGGCCATGCCTTAATAGTGCTCCGTGCGAGCCCGGTTTGATAGACCCGAATTCGCCCGATTGCGACTGTATTCGCATATGCAAGAACACATCTGGCCGGCCCCTTTACGGACCGGCCAGAAGGGAGCTACTTTTCAGTTCTCAGCGCAGCAGGGCCCGCGACATCACAAGTCGCTGAATCTGGTTCGTGCCCTCGTAGATCTGCGTGATCTTCGCGTCACGCATCATCCGTTCCACCGGGAAGTCGGTGGTGTACCCGGCGCCGCCGAACAACTGCACGGCATTGGTGGTGACCTCCATCGCCACATCCGACGCGAAACATTTGGCGGCCGCGGAAATGAACCCGAGGTTCTTCTCGCCCCGCTCGGCGCGCGCGGCGGAGGTGTAGACCATCAGGCGCGCGGCCTCCACCTTCATCGCCATGTCCGCGAGCATGAACTGGGTGTTCTGGAAGTCGGCGATGGACTTGCCGAACTGCTTGCGATCCTTGGTGTAGGCGATCGCGGCGTCCAGGGCGCCCTGGGCGAGGCCGACAGCCTGCGCGCCGATGGTCGGGCGGGTGTGGTCGAGGGTCTCGAGCGCGGTCTTGAAGCCGGTGCCCTCCGCGCCGATCATGCGGTCGCCGGGGATGCGGCAGTTCTCGAAATACAGTTCCGCGGTGGGCGAGCCCTTGATGCCCAGCTTGTGCTCCAGCGGGCCGACGACGAAGCCCTCGTCGTCGAGGTGGACCATGAACGCGGAGATGCCGTTGGCGCCCTTCTCGGGGTCGGTCACGGCCATCACGGTGTACCAGCTGGACTTGCCGCCGTTGGTGATCCAGCACTTGGAGCCGTTGATCACCCAGTCGTCGCCGTCGCGGCGGGCGCGGGTGCGCATGCCGGCCGCGTCGGAGCCCGCCTCGCGCTCGGACAGCGCGTAGGAGGCCATCTTCCCGTCGACGATGTCGGGCAGCACCTGCTTCTTGAGCTCCTCGGAGCCCTTGAGGATCAGGCCCATGGTGCCCAGCTTGTTGACCGCCGGGATCAGCGAGGACGAACCGCAGACCCGGGCGACCTCCTCGATAACGATGCAGGTCGCGACCGAATCCGCACCCTGGCCGCCGTAGGCGTCGGGCACGTGCACGGCGTTGAAACCGGCCGCGTTGAGCGCGTCGAGGGCCTCCTGCGGGAACCGGGAGTGCTCGTCGACATCCTTGGCGTGCGGGGAGATTTCCTTCTCGGCCAGGCCGCGGATCGCCTCCCGCAGCTCGTTGTGGACATCGTCCAGCTTGAACAGATCGAAATCGGGATTACCCGCCATGGGTCTTCTCCTGGTCGTCGGTCGGGATCGCCTGTTTCGCGAATCTCCAGCTCCACGGCACTCAGTGCCAGTCATTATCGAGTATACAGCGCCAGTTCGCGCCTACGTGCCCGGATGTGCCGTCTTTCACGTGGCACCGAGTGTCATCGACTGAAATGTGTCCGACCTCACAGACTACCGAGACGATGCGCGATCAGATCGGCAACCTGCCCGGGCGGCAGCTGCCGCGGGAAGACCGCGACGACCATCTCCCCGGCCGGATCGCCGCCCGCGCGGCCCCCGCGCGCGATCCCCGCCAGCGCCGCGCGCAAATCCGCCGTCCCCGCCTCGGCCCGGCCGCGGACCATGCGCCGCAGCAGATAGTTGTGGGTCGCGGTGACCGACGCCGAGAACTGGATCAGCACCAGATCGTTCTCCTGCGGCAGCGCCTCGCGCAGATAGTCGGTGAACAGCCGCTCGTACCGGAACACCGTGACGATCTCCCGATCCCGCAGCGCGGGCACCTGCCGCACCACCCGATACCGCCGCGCAGCCAATTCCCTTGTCCGCGTGAATCTCTCGAAGATACCGACGATGGCCTCACACACCGCGTCCCACGGATCCCCCTGCGCGGCGTCCAGATCCGCCCGAGCCTGCGCCAATTGCGCCTCGTGATCGGCGAATACGACATCCTCCTTGGCCCGGAACTGCCGGAAGAAGGTCCGTCGCGAGATCCCCGCCGCCTCGGCGATCTCGTCCACCGTCGTCGCCTCGTACCCCTTGTCGGCGAACAGCCGCAGCGCGTGATCGACGACGGCCAGGCGGAATCTGGCATTGTCGTCGTCTGATCTGGCGCGGGTCACATCGTCTGCAGGCACCGTTCAACGGTAGCGAGCGGCACAGCTCTAGCGATGATCACGCACATTGGTTCGAACAATTCGAGCCCTTGTACTACAAATATGTAGTACAGTTGCCGTATGGCCGAAGTAGCCGTTCGCATGTTGAATCAGGACACCGCGGGTGTGTTAGCGCGTGTCAAGCGCGGCGAGGAAATCGACGTCAGCGAGCGCGGGGTGATTGTCGCCCGCATCGTGCCCGCGGCACCGCATCCACTTGCGGACCGCATTGCGGCGGGCACGCTACGACTGCCGACTGCAGAAGGCCCGATTCCACGTCCGCGCGGGCCGGTTCGCATAGACAATGAGGCTGGCGCGCTGCTGGAAGAGCTTCGCGACGAGGAACGCTACTGATGATCTACCTCGATACGGCGGCGTTGGTCAAGCTCGTCCGACACGAGCAAGAGACCGACGACCTATTCGATTGGATCGAGGAACGCCGAGGAACCATGCTGGTCTCCTCCACCCTGGCCGAGGTCGAACTGCCCCGCGCGCTGCGCCGCACCGAACCCGGACTGTTAGCGGCGGTACCGGGGGTGCTGGGACGAATTGCCCTGTACGAGATCGACAGTCTCGTCCGCGCCACGGCGGCAGCCTATCCGGAGGTGATGCTGCGTTCGTCGGATGCGATCCACTTGGCGACCGCCCACGCCGCGCTCGGAAACGTCCTGACCGCATTCATCACCTACGACAAACGACTGCTTGCTGCCGCCGAAACGCTTGGTCTGCCTACTGCCCACCCGGGCGCGTAGCTACCCCCTCAGCCCATCAGGCGGGCGCGCAGGGTGGCGTCCTTTTCCAGGACCATGTTCTCCAGCCCGGCCTGGAACTGTTCCATGTGGGTGCGCAGCGCCGGGTCGGCCGCGGCGAGGATGCGCACGGCCAGCAGTCCCGCGTTGCGGGCGCCGCCGATGGAGACCGTCGCGACCGGGACGCCCGCGGGCATCTGCACGATCGACAACAGCGAGTCCATGCCGTCGAGATACTTCAGCGGGACCGGCACGCCGATCACCGGAAGGGCGGTGGCCGAGGCGACCATGCCCGGCAGGTGCGCCGCGCCGCCGGCGCCCGCGATGATCACCTGGATGCCGCGCCCGGCCGCGCCGCGGGCGTAGTCGAGCATCCGCTGCGGGGTGCGGTGCGCGGAGACGACACCGACCTCGAAGCGAATTCCGAACTCCGCCAACGCTTCCGCCGCAGCCTCCATCGTCGGCCAGTCGGAGTCGCTGCCCATGATCAGGCCGACCTGCGGCCCGGCGCCGGTGTTCGAAACCTCAGTGCTCACCGTGGGGATCCCATCCGTCGGTCCATACCGCGTGCGACATCCAGTGCGCCGCGCGCTCGGCCTTCTCCCGCACCTGTGCCACGTCGTCGCCGAGGACGTTGATGTGGCCGATCTTCCGGTGCGGACGCTCACCCTTGCCGTACAGGTGCACCCGGGCCTCGGGCATCCGGGCGAACAGATGATGCAGCCGCTCGTCCATCGACATGTCCGGGGCCACCGGCGCGCCGAGAATGTTCGCCATCACCGTCACCGGCGCGAGCGGGCTCGTGTCGCCGAGCGGATAGTCCAGCACGGCCCGCAGATGCTGCTCGAACTGACCGGTGACCGCGCCGTCCATTCCCCAGTGCCCGGAGTTGTGCGGGCGCATCGCGAGCTCGTTGATCAGCAGTTCGCCGTCGTCGGTCTCGAACAGCTCGACCGCCATCACGCCGGTGACGCCCAGCTCCGCGGCCAACCGCAGCGCCAGCGATTCCGCGCGCGTGGCCAGCTCTTGTGACAGGTCCGGGGCCGGGGCGATCACCACCGCGCACTGCCCGTCGCGCTGCACCGTCTCCACCACCGGCCACACCGCGGCCTGTCCGAAGGGCGAGCGCGCGACCATCGCCGAGAGCTCCCGGCGCAGCCGCACCTTCTGCTCGGCCAGCAGCGAAACCCCGTGCGCCAGCTGATCTTTCACGACGGGCTCGACCTCGGCGGCGGTATCGGCCATCCACACGCCGCGGCCGTCGTACCCGCCGCGCACGGCCTTGATCACCACCGGCCAGCCGTGCTCGTCACCGAACCGCACGGCGTCGGCGACCGATTCCACCTCGGTGAAGGCGGGAATCGGCTCGCCGAACTCGGCCAGCCTGCGCCGCATCGCCAGCTTGTCCTGCGCGTAGATCAGCGCGGTCGGCGGCGGCTGCACGTTCACCCCCTCGGCGATCAGCGCCTCGAGGTGCTCGGTCGGCACGTGCTCGTGATCGAAGGTCAGCACGTGCGATCCGACCGCGGCCTTGCGCAGCGCCGTCAGATCGGTGTGCGAGCCCAGCACGGTGTCGGGACTCACCTGCGCGGCCGGGTCGTCGGGGCGTTCGGCCAGCACCCGCAGCCGCTGACCCAGCGCGATCGCGGCCTGATGCGTCATGCGCGCGAGTTGGCCACCACCGATCATGGTCACGGTCGGCATGCCCGAATTGTCGAAGGAACGGGACGTCACGAGCCATAATGGTGTCATGGGCACTTCCCGGCGATCGCGAGCGGGTTGGTTGCCCACTTGGGGACGCACGTAGACTCATCACGTGTCATTCGTCGACGGTGCCGTCAACGTCCTGCCCAAAACCCTGCGGGACCTCGCATTGCGCCACCATGAGCTGATCAAGTTCGCGATCGTCGGCGCCACTACCTTCCTCATCGACAGCGGGATCTTCTACGCCCTCAAGCTCACGGTGCTGGCGCCCAAACCGGTCACCGCGAAGATCATCTCGGGTGTGATCGCGGTCATCGCGTCCTACATCCTGAACCGGGAGTGGTCGTTCAAGGGCCGCGGCGGGCGGGAGCGCCACCACGAGGCGCTGCTGTTCTTCGTGGTCAGCGGCATCGGCGTGCTGCTGAGCATGATGCCGCTGTGGGTGTCGAGCTACGTGTTCCAGCTGCGCACCCCGCATGTGAGCCTCACCACCGAGAACATCGCCGACTTCTTCAGCGCCTTCATCATCGGCAACATCCTGCAGATGGTGTTCCGGTTCTGGACGATGAAGCGCTGGGTCTTCCCGGACGAGATCGACGCCCTGGTCGACGAGTTCGAGGAGCTCTACGAGGAAGAGCAGCAGCTCGGCCAGTCCTGACCTCCGCCGTTCCGGCAGGTCTTCGGCCCTCAGGTAGCCGGTCCCGGCGACGAGCGCGCCGGGACGACGGGGCGAGTTCTCATCGCGGTTCCGTCGTAGCCCCGATCCCCGAGCGCGCGGGCATCGGCTTGGCCAGGAAGACCGCGAACAGGGCCGGGCGGCGGCGCTGCAGCTCCAGACGGCCGCCGTCGGCCTCGATCAGCGCCCTGGCGAGTGCGAGCCCCACACCGGTGGATCCGGCGCCGGAGAAGCCGCGGTCGAAGATGTGCGGGGCCAACTCGTCGCTCACGCCGTCGCCCTCGTCGGCCACCTCCACCGCGACCAGCGGCTCGCGATCCGGGCCGCCGTAGACGGTGCGGACCGAGACCGTGCAGTCGCCCGCGCCGTGCATGAGCGCGTTGTCCACGAGCACCGCCAGCGCCTCGCGCAGCCGCGACCCCGTCACGGGGGCGCGGAGCGTCGGATCGCCCGACAGGATCAGCGAACGGCCCGCCTCGGCGAACGGATGGCGCCACTCGGTCACCACCCCGCGCAGCTCCTCGACCACCGCGACCGGATCGCGATCCGACGCGTTCTCGTCCCGGGAGGCGCGCACCAGCTCGTCGATGGCCGCGGTGAGCCGATCGACCTGCGCCATCGCCTCCTCGGCCTCGTGCACCACGGCCGGATCGGGATGCTCGGACAGCTCGTCCAGTCGAAGCCGCACCGCGGTGAGGCGACTGCGCAGCTGGTGGGAGACGTCGGCCACCAGCGCATGTTCGCGCTGCAGCCGTCCGGCGATCTCGACCGCGGCCGCATCGAGCACGTCCGAGACCCGGTCGAGTTCGGTGATGCGGTGCCGCCGGGTCTCCAGCCGGAAGTCACCCAGCGCCAGCCGGGCCGCGCGCGCGGCGACATCGCGCAGCGGGTCGGCCACCCGCCGCGCGGTCACCATCGCCACCGCCACACCCGAGGACATCGACGCCAGCGCCAGCAGCGCCACGCCCCCGACGGCCTGCCACTGCATCTCGTGCATCCGGCCCGAGGGCGCCTCCATGCGCAGCGAGCCGAAGGTGCCCATCGACAGCGAACGGACCACCGGATCGCTCACCTGCGACGCCCCGGCGGTGACGCTGAGCGCGGCGTCCTCCGGGGTCGGGTAGATGATGGTCAGCTTGCCGCCCTGCGGAATCAGCGCCTGCACCAGATGCAGGTCCAGGGTGCCGTGCACCAGCCCGTCGGGCTGCTCCTGCGCCCGCAACTCCAGCGACATCCGGTCCAGCCGGTCCTGCAGGTCGTTCTGGGTCAGGTCGGCGACCCACTGCCAGGCCGTGAAGGCCAGCGGTACGCCCAGCACGACCGTGGTGAAGAGCAGCGCGGCCAGCATCGATCGGAGAATTCGGCGGCGCATCAGTCGGTGTTGAAGCGGAACCCGACGCCCCGGACGGTGACGATGCGGCGCTCGGCCACGGGGCCCTCGTCACCGATCTTGCGGCGCAGCCAGGACATGTGCATGTCGAGGGTCTTGGAGCCGCGCAGATCGGCATCGCCCCAGACCTCGCGCAGGATCGCCTCGCGCGAGACGACCTGACCGGCCTTGTCGATCAGGACCTTCAGCAGCTCGTACTCCTTGTTGGCCAGGTTCACCTCGTGGCCGTTGACCAGCACCCGGCGCGCCTGCGGCTCGAGCCGGACGCCGCCGATCTCGACGGCCTCGTCGCCGATTCCGCTGCGCCGCAACAGCGCCCGCACCCGCGCCAGCAACTCGGCCAGGCGGAACGGCTTGCCGACATAGTCATCCGCGCCCGCGTCGAGGCCGACCACGAAATCGACCTCGTCGGTGCGCGCGGTCAGCATCAGCACCGCGAGATCGGCGCCGCTCGCGCGCACCTGACGGCACACCTCCAGCCCGTCCATACCCGGTAGGCCGAGATCCAGGATCAGCAGATCGTGCTCGCCGTGCAGCGCACGCTCGAGGACGGCGGGGCCGAAACTCTCCACGGTCACGGAGTAACCCTCGCGCCCCAGCGCCCGCGACAGCGGGGCGGCGATGGCCTCGTCATCTTC
Organism: Nocardia albiluteola; assembly: GCF_018860155.1. Lineage (GTDB taxonomy): Bacteria > Actinomycetota > Actinomycetes > Mycobacteriales > Mycobacteriaceae > Nocardia > Nocardia albiluteola. The sequence goes on along the minus strand of NZ_JAHKNI010000002.1, from coordinate 730,755 downwards.
GGCGAGCAATACGGCTGTCACCGCACAAGACTACGTCGATGATCTCGCGGACCGTGTACGGATCAGCGGTATCCCGGCGCGCGGCGGTCGTCACCGCGGTTCGGCGGATCGCTGCGAGGGGTGTCGAACACCTCGTGGTACAGCAGGCCGTGCACCTGTTCCACCTGCGGAATGTCGTGGTACTCCAGGGGATCGCCGGAGGCCGCGTCGATGATGAGGGTGCCGGTGCCGAGCATCCGATCGAACAGGCCGTTCCGGAACTGCACGCTCGCAATGCGATTGAGCGGAATGTCGATGCCGGTGTGGGTGAATACCCCGTCGCGCACCAGCACCCGGCGATCGGTGACGATGAAATGCGTTGTACGCCAGCGCAGCACCGGCCCCACACAGCGCCACAGCAGCAGGATCAGCCAGACCGCCGCGATGGCGAGCAGCGCCGCGTTCTGCGCGGTGCCCTCGGTGCGCCGCGAGGCCAGCCCGGCGACGAATCCGGCCACCGCGGTTGCCAGGATGAAGGTGACCGCAGGCCAGAACAACATCTTCCAGTGCGGATGACGGTGTAAGAGTAATTGCTCGTCCGGCGCGAGCAGCCCCTCCGGATAACCCATATTCCGCACCCTACCGCGTGAAGATCGCGGAACGGATGGCGGCGACCGGCGCCGTGCGAAGGAACCCCGGCGGTCCGCGCCGGGGTTTCCGGGCAGGTTTACCGCGCCGGGCGCAGGTGGGTTACATCCCCTGCGGAGACCGCGCGGCCGTCGATGAGCAGGCGGCCGCTGCCGTCGATATCCGTGGCGGTTCCGGCGAGGATCTCGCCGCCGGGCAGTTCCGCACGAACCTGGGCGCCGAGTGTGGTGCAGCGTTCGCGATATTCCCCGGCCAGGGCGGTGACATCCCAGTTCGCGGCCTGCCAGCGGGTGACCTGGCGCGCGAATTCACGCAGCATGGATTGCACCAGGGCGGTGCGGTCGACGTCGGGAGCACCGGCCAGGGTCAGCGAGGTGGCGTGCGGGACGGGCAGTTCGTCCTGGGTGAGGCTGACATTGAGACCGATGCCGACCACCACCGCGGGCGCCGCGCCGACGGCCGCGATCTCCGCCAGGATGCCCGCCAGCTTGCCGCCGTCGACGAGAACATCGTTGGGCCACTTGAGTTTTGCGTTCACTCCCGTGGTCGCGCGCACGGCGTCCACGACCGCGACACCGGTCAGCAGCGGCAGCCAGCCGAGCACCTCGGGATCGATGTCGTGCAGTCGCACCAGGATCGACATCGAGATCTGCGCGCGCGGCGGGCTCGACCAGGCGCGGTCGTACCGGCCGCGGGCATGGTCCTGTGTCTCGGCGATCAGGACCTGACGGTCGGCCTGTGGATCGGCCGCCCGGGCGATCAGGTCGGCATTGGTGGATCCGGTGGACTCCACCACCTCGATGCCCGAGAAGTACGAGAGTTCCGGCGTTTCGGCGATGCTGCGCCGCAGTCCGGCGGCGTCCAAGGGGGGCCTGTGCACCCTCGCAGGCTACCCCGGCGCCGGGTCCGCTCCGGACCGTCACCACGATCCGCCGGAGAGTCGCACACGGCCCCGATAGGCAACAGCGCCGCGACCCCGATGGGTCGCGGCGCCCGTCGAGCAGGTTGTCCCGGAGCGATCAGCCCGCGAGGCAGTAGTCGGCGGATGCCCTGGCACCCTCGGACTCCTCGGGCTCCGCGACCGCGGCCACTGCCCACGGCTGCGGATCGGTGACGGTCGGCCTCGGCTCCACCACCCGCACGCTCTGCCAGGTGGCCGCCGCGGCCCTTTCGGCGACGGTTCTACTCCACTCCCACATATCTCGCCTCCCCGGTGCTCGATTTCAGGGAGCCAACCGTAGCGCGAAAATATCTCCGAATGAAAGCGAATATTCTTCGTCACAGCCGTGTGCGGACTCGATCCGGTTGCCGCGCAGCCCATTTCGCTGCTTTCGGCGAGCGCGGCTCAGACCGGCCGCAGGCCCAGTGCGCCGGAGACGAATCGCCGCACCGCGGTGATCCCGGTTTCCAGTGCGGCCGTGTAGCCCTCGCGGGCCCAGCCCGAAATATCCGCCGTGCCATCGGCATTGGGCGTCACGACGATCTCGGCAACGAGTTCGGCGGTGGTCGGCTCGCAGACCGCCCACGAATATCCCGTCTCGGCGCTCCAGTCCGCTGTGCGGCGGGCGATGTAGTCCGGATCGGCGATGCCGCCATCGGTCAGGGCCGGGCGGTCGTCGATGCGGTCGTCGGCGCGCAGCGCGCGCAGGTACCAGGAACCCGCGTTGATCTCGATCGGCTCCATCTACCGCCCCCGCCGCCGGTCGCGCCGCTCGATGCGGCGATCGCGCCGGCGGCCACTCCGCCCGCCCTGCCCGGCCGCGCCGAACAGGATCCCCGCCGCCGGGATCATCAGGAACCACAGCCAGGTGTGCGTCAGGAAGAACAGCACCAGCGCCGCGATGACGACCAGCCCCATCACGGAACCGCCGACCTCGGGCCTGCGTCCGCGATGCTCGGCCGGCGCGGCGGGTGCGTCCGCCGCGACCGGCTCGGGCAGGTCGGCGAACACCGGCGTCAGGTCCCCGCGCGTCATCGCCGCCGCGACCCGCGCGCTGCGCTCGTCGAACTCGGCGACCGAGAGCCGCCCGGCGGCGAAATGATCCGAGAGACGCCGAATGGCGTCCTCACGCTCCGCGGTACCGATGCGGATGTCGGGTGAATCGGCCATAGGACGAGATTAACCCCGCACCTGTCGTCGAGCCCACTGGCTCCGACTCGCCCGCTCGGTACAGGGTCGGGATATGTTCCGGCAGCGCGACATCAGGAACGCTCGCGCATCGGATTCGGCGCGCGCCTGTCGTCGAGCTCACTGGCTCCCACTCGCCCGCTCGGTCTAGGGTCGGGATATGTTCCGGCAATGCGGCAACAGGACCGCTCGCGCGTCGGGTTCGGCACGCGCGGCGATCGGATCCGCCGCATCACGTCGTGGCGACATCGCGCGTCCGGTGGGGGTGGTCCGATGACCGGGCAGCGGTTCGGCACGTACCGGCTCGATCGGCTCATCGGGCGGGGGTCGGCCGGTGAGGTGTGGCTGGCGCAGGACACCGTGGCCGGGCGCTCGGTGGCGTTGAAGATTCTGTCGGTGACCGCTGGTCAGGATCCGGATTATCGGCGGCGGTTCGAGCGCGAGGCCGCGATCGGCGCGCGGCTGGACAATCCCCATGTGGTGCCGATCCACACCTACGGTGAGGTCGACGGGCGGCTGTTCCTGGACATGGCCCACATTCCCGGGGTGGACGTGGCCGGGCGGCTGCGCGTCGGCCCGATGGATGCGGCGCGGGCGGTGGATCTCGTCGCACAGGTCGCGCAGGCACTGGACGCCGCGCACGCGGCCGGGCTCGTGCACCGGGATGTCAAGCCCGCCAACATCATTGTGCACGCGAGCGGTTTCGCGTACCTGATCGACTTCGGAATCGCGCACGTCTCGAACCAAACCAATATCACCGCAACGGGTTTCACGGTCGGCACGATGGCGTACATGGCGCCCGAACGGTTCACCGGCAGTGCCGACGCCCGCTCGGACATCTATTCGCTCGCCTGCGTGCTGTACGAATGCCTCACCGCGCAAAGGCCGTTCGGCGATACGGACCCGGTGCAGCAACTGCATGCCCACCTGAAGGAGGATCCGCCGCGGGCGGATTCGGCCCCCGCGGCGCTGAACGACGTGATCGCGCGCGGCATGGCCAAGCAGCCCGCCGATCGGTACCGCAGCGCCGGCGAGCTGGCCGCCGCGGCCCTGGCCGCCATCGGTATGGCGCAACCGATTTCGCGCACACCGCCGGTACTCGAGCAACCATCGGCGACGCGGAGACTGCCGGCCACCGCGGCGACCGGCCGGGCCGCGGCCGCCACCGGATACCCCGTGGAAGCCGAGCCGGATACCGGCTCGCCGGGGGCGCAGCCGAACCAGACCGTCCCTCCCGCAGCCGGGCCGGCACGAACGAGGACCATGACCGTCATGGACGGGCCGATGCCACGGGGACCCGCTCCGGCCCGCGCGCACCCCTGGCAGGCGGGCCCACTCCCGACACGGGTGCTCGCGAACCCGGATCCGCCGCCCCCGACCGGAGCCCCCGCGGTCCTGGTCTCAGCGCCCGCCGCCGCCCGGCGCCATCCGATGCTGACCGCCCGGGCCCTCGGGATTGTCGCCGGAGCGATCATCCTGGCGATCCTCGTCTTCGTGGTCGTGGCGGCCTTCACGGCGCTGCTGTCCAGCGGCGGCCAGGCCCCGACGCAGCCCGAGGTGACGACCACGATATCGGCGGCGCCGACCACCACCGAAACCCCCACGCCGACAACCGAATCTACTCCGCCGGGACTGAGCCAGGCGCCGCTGAGCATCCCGGTCGCGCCGGGCTTCACCCTGACGTTCCAGATCCCGGTCCCCTCGGGCATGAGCATCCCGCCCGCACCGGGCAACCAATGAGCCCGCCCGGCGCTCCGGCCCCGGCGTATGACTCGCGTTTGCGCTTGACCTTGCCGTAACGGCAACTTCTACGGTCGAAGGCGAAGTCGGATGGACCGGCTCAACGGAAATGGTGGAGAGCGCTATGAGCTGGTCGATCGCGGAAGTGGCGAGGATGTCGGGCGTCACTGCCCGCACTCTGCGGCACTACGACCAGGTCGGGCTGCTCGAGCCGGCATGGGTGGGTGCCAACAGCTATCGCTACTACGAGGAGGAGCAACTGCTGCGCCTGCAGCAGATCCTCGTCCTGCGTGAGCTGGGCCTGAGTCTCGCCGAGATCGCCGAGTCGGTCGATTCCGAGCCGGACACGCTCGCGGCTCTCCGGCGGCATCACGTCCGTCTGCTCACCGAGCGCAATCGCCTGGACCGGATGGCGAACACGGTGGCGCGCACCATCGCCGAACTCGAAGGGAAGACAGAGATGGCAGTCAAGATCAACCGCCCGGAGAACCTGTTCGAGGGGTTCGACCACTCGCAGTACGACGATGAGGCCCGCGAACGCTGGCCGGAGGAGTTCGAGCAGTCCCAGCGCAACGCCGCGAACATAACTCCCGAGGACGTCGAGCGCATGCAGCGGGAAGCGACCGCTGCGATGATCCGCATGGCCGAGTTCATGGCCGCGGGCGCACCAGTCGGCAACTCGGCGGTACAGGCCGAGATCCACACTCACTACCAGGGCATATGCCGGTTCTGGACCCCGAACCGGGATGCGTACAAGTGCATGGGCCAGATGTTCGTGGACGACGAGCGGTACAAGGCGAGCTACCTGAAGATCGCCGAGGGCCTGGCCGAGTATCAGCGAGACGCGATGGTTGTCTACGCCGACCAGCGGCTCGGTCAGTAGCCCCGATCATCTGCTGACGAACAGCTGGGGCACCGGATCGAGAGTGCCCCTCCGCTGAGGCGCGGCCGGCCGGAACGCCGAGGTCCCGCTCGCTCACCATGAGCGGGCGGGACCTCGGTGAAAAGCGCTGAGCCTACTTGATTTCGGCGAGCACGGTGCCCTGGGTGATGGCCGCACCGGCCTCCACCGCCAGGCCGGTCACCACGCCGGACTTGTGGGCGTTGACCGGGTTCTCCATCTTCATGGCCTCGAGGACCACGATCAGGTCACCGGCCTCCACGGTCTGGCCCTCGGTGACGGCGACCTTGACCACGGTGCCCTGCATCGGCGCCGTCACCGAATCGCCCGAGGCCGCGGCCCCGGCGCCACCGCCACGCGTGCGCGGCTTGGGCTTCTTGCGGACCACGCCCGTGCCGTTTCCAGCCACGCCCGCGACCCCGGCGCCGACGGTGAACTGTCCGGGCAGCGACACCTCGACGCGGCGTCCGCCGACCTCGACCACGACCTTCTGGCGCGGCTCGTCCTCACCCTCGATCGGCTGTCCGCCGGTGTACGGCTCGATCGGGTTGTCCCACTCGTTCTCGATCCACTTGGTGTAGACGTCGAACTTCTCACCGTCGCCGATGAACGCCGGGTTCTCCACGATGTGCCGGTGGAACGGCAGCACGGTGGCCAGGCCCTCGATCTGGTATTCGGCCAGGGCGCGCGCGGCGCGCTGCAGGGCCTGCTCGCGGTTCTCCCCGTACACGATCAGCTTGGCCAGCATCGAATCGAACTGACCGCCGATCACCGAGCCCTCGACCACGCCGGAATCCACACGCACACCCGGGCCCGCGGGCTCGCGGTAGACCACGACCGGTCCGGGGGCGGGCAGGAAGTTGCGGCCCGCGTCCTCGCCGTTGATCCGGAACTCGAACGCGTGGCCGCGCGGGGTGGGATCCTCGGTGATCGACAGCTCGTGGCCCTCGGCGATGCGGAACTGCTGGCGCACCAGGTCGATGCCCGCGGTCTCCTCGGTCACCGGGTGCTCGACCTGCAGGCGGGTGTTCACCTCGAGGAACGACACCGTCTCGCCCTGCACGAGGTACTCCACCGTGCCGGCGCCGTAGTATCCGGCCTCCCGGCAGATCCGCTTGGCGGACTCGTGGATCTTCGCGCGCACCTCGTCGGACAGGAACGGCGCGGGGGCCTCCTCGACGAGCTTCTGGAAGCGGCGCTGCAGCGAGCAGTCGCGGGTGCCCGCGACGACCACGTTGCCGTGCTTGTCCGCGATGACCTGCGCCTCGACGTGGCGGGCCTTGTCCAGGTACTGCTCCACGAAGCACTCACCGCGACCGAAGGCGGAAACCGCCTCGCGGGTGGCGGACTCGAACAGCTCCGGGATCTCCTCGATGGTGTGCGCGACCTTCATGCCGCGACCGCCACCACCGAACGCGGCCTTGATCGCGACCGGAACCCCGTACTGCTTCGCGAACGCCACGACCTCCTCGGCGTTCTTGACCGGATCCTTGGTGCCCGCGGCCATCGGCGCGTCGGCGCGCTGGGCGATGTGCCGAGCGGTGACCTTGTCACCCAGATCCCGGATCGACTGCGGCGAGGGACCGATCCAGATCAGCTTGGCGTCGAGCACGGCCTGCGCGAAGTCCGCGTTCTCGGACAGGAACCCGTACCCCGGGTGGATCGCGTCCGCGCCCGCCTTGCGCGCGGCATCCAAAATCTTGTCGAACACCAGATACGACTCCGCCGAGGTCTGCCCACCCAGGGCGAACGCCTCATCGGCCAGCTTCACGAAGGGCGCATCCGCGTCCGGCTCCGCGTACACGGCCACACTGGCGATACCGGCATCCTTGGCGGCCCGGATCACGCGCACGGCGATCTCGCCTCGGTTGGCTACGAGGACCTTCGTGATCTGCGCGTTGGCATGGTTGGGCACTGAGCCTCCTGTGCTCTGAATTCTTACTTCTCCGGCGAGTGTAGGCAGTCTGCCAATAGAACCCGAACCCGGCCACGCTTACCGAGGGGTAGGAGGGGCGTTCCCGGAGCGGGTTTCGCCACTCACACCGCAGGTATCGCGGCCGGGCCCTGCGACGCTATCGCCGCGCCCGGTTCAGTCCCCTTGACCATGGGAGTCCGAACCGAATTCCCCCACTCGGTCCACGAGCCGTCGTAGACGCGCACTCGCTCGTGACCCAGCAGCGCGGTGAGCACGAACCAGGTGTGCGCGGCCCGCTCGCCGACCCGGCAGTAGACGATCGTCTCGGCGGCGGGCGGAATCGCCTCGTAGATCCGGTCCAGCTCCGCGCGCGAGCGGAAGCGCCCGCCGGCGCCGACCGCCGCGGTCCACGGGATGTTCACCGCCGTGGGGATGTGCCCGGCGCGCAGGGACTGTTCGTCCGGCCGGTCGAGGATCCTGTCCTGCTCCCCGGAATACTCCTCGGGTGTGCGCACATCGATCAGCGGCCGCCCCAGGTGAGCACGCACCTCGTCCAGGAAGGCCCGCGACTGCGAGTCGTCGCGCTCGACCACCGGATACTCCCCCAGGCCCGCATCGGGCACCTCGAACGCGGTGTCGCGCGCCTCGGAGATCCATGCCTCGCGGCCCCCGTCCAGCAAGCGCACGTCGCGATGACCGAACAACCGGAACACCCACAGGGTGGCCGCGGCCGTGCCGTTCGCCTTGTCTCCGTAGACAACCACGGTATCGTCGCGCAAAATACCTTTCGCCCGCATCAGTTCGGCGAAACGCGTGCCGTCGACAACGTCCCGGGACAGCGGGTCGGTAAGCTCGGCGCGCCAGTCGATCTTGATGGCGCCGGGTATGTGCCCGATGTCGTACAACAGAACATCGTCGTCGGACTCGACAATCTTGAGGCCGGGAGCGCCGATGTTTGCCGACAGCCACTCCGTGGTTACTAGTCGGTGAGGGTCTGCGTGGGAGCCGAACGAAGGATGAGGGTCCGGAGCGACGGGCACGGTAGTTGGTCCTTCACGCGTGATAGACGGTGGTCGACGGTTCCACTCCGATGGTAGGGGCGAATCCTTACAGCAACTGGTTGCAGATCATGAATTCATGAATCGGATGAATGAGCGAATAAGTCGCAGCCTCATCCGATAAAGTCTCCCGGGAGGAGGGGTGAGCTATGTCCGATTCTTGGCCGCGACGGCGCCTGCTCGCGATCCTGCGCGGCGCCAGCGAGCCTCTCGATGCCCAGCAACTCGCCAGAGTGACCGGGCAGCACGTCACCACGGTGCGATTCCACTTGGACGTGCTCACCCGGGAGTCGCTGGTGCGGCAGTTCCAGCAGCCGCCGCGCGGGCGAGGCCGCCCGCGCATCGGGTACAGCGCCGTCCAGCGATCGGTCGGCTATCAGGACCTCGCGCAGGTGCTCGCCGATCAGCTCGGCAGTGACCCGCGGCGCCGCTCCGAGGCCGCGGTCGCGGCCGGACGGGCCTGGGGCGCCAAGATCGAGGCGTTCGAGCAGCAGATCGAGAGCCTGGACGACGCGCGCGACCTGACCGTCACGATGATGTCGGAGCTGGGTTTCGCACCCGAGCGCGATCCCGCCTCCGAGACCGACGAGCAGGCGCTGATCCGGCTGACGGCGTGCCCGCTGCGCGATTTGGCACGCACCCATTCGGAGGTGGTGTGCGGCGTGCATCTGGGGCTGCTGCGAGAGGCGCTGGACCGCAGCGGCGGCCGGGACACGGTGAATGTGCGCCTGCACCCGTTCGTGGAGCCCGAACTGTGCGTGGCCCGGCTCGATGCCCTGAAGAGTTCGCTCGTGCCGGATCCGGGCACCATGCCGGACGCGCAGGCCCAGGACGGCGCCGAGCCGCGATTAGCCGCGACCGCGCCGTCAGCGAGCCGCGTCGGCCCCCAGCTGCGCTCCGACGGCCCACAGCTGCGCAATGCCGACACCCACGTCGCCAAGCAGTCGACGAACCAGCGGTAGCCCGATCCCGATGACGCTCGAGGGATCGCCGTCGATGCGGTCCACGAACCAGCCGCCGCGCCCGTCCAGGGTGAACGCGCCCGCGACCTGCAGCGGCTCGCCCGAGGCGATGTAGGCGTCGAGTTCCTCGGGTCCGGGATCGGCGAAATGCACGGTGGTGCTGCTGCAATCAGCGGCCGCGGCCACGATCCGGCCCTCGCGCAGGCGCAGCACGCAGTGTCCGGTCAGCAGATCGGCGCTGCGCCCGGCCATCTCGGCCCAGCGCGCCTTGGCCACCTCCGGGGTGTGCGGCTTGCCCTGCAGCTGCCCGTCCACCAGCAGCATCGAATCGCAGCCGACCACAACGCAATCGGCCACGACCGGCGCGGCATCGGCGATCAGCGCGGCGGCGACGGATTCCGCCTTGGCCCGCGCCAGTGCGGTGACCACCCCCTCGGGTGGGGTGCCGGCGGGCAGCGCCGCGGCCACCGCGTCCTCGTCCACGTCGGAGACCCGGACGATGGGCGCCAGGCCCGCGGATCGCAGGACCTGCAGGCGCGCGGGTGAGGCGGAACCGAGTACGAATCCCGTCACGTCAGTCGCGCAGGTGCGACAGGAAGGGGAATGCGTACGGGGAGAACGGCGCCGCGCCGCGGTGCATCAGGGTCGGGATGCCCCACAGATCCACGGGCCCGCTGGACGCGGTGGCCGAGGCGCCCGCGCTCGCGGCCGCGAACACGCACACCAGTGCGGCGATCTCCTCGTCCGTGGGAGAGCCCTTCAGGATCCGGATGACCGGCCCGGCAGTCGATTCGGCATCGGCCACGACCGGCTCCATCGTCTCGACGAGTTCGTCGACCGACAGCGCCAGCTCGGCGGCCCGCAGTACCTCTTCATCAGCTACAGCCGTCACAGCGCCAGTTCCTCCTGTTCGTGTGCCGCGGCCCGGTGGGTCACGGCGTCCCCAGGGTCTTCGACGAACCCCGCGAACGGTCTTCGTACGGCCCTGAAGTACTCAGGCCGTCCTACCATCTTCGCTCGGATCATGCACTCTCGCGCGCAACTGTCTGTGGTGTCACACTCGAGTCAGCTCCCGACACGCGGAATATCGCTGAATCAGAGCGGAATGTTGCCGTGCTTCTTCGGCGGCAGGCTGACCATCTTGCGCTCGAGCAGCCGCAGCGCCGAGACGATCTGGCCGCGAGTGTGCGAGGGCGGGATGACGGCGTCGACATAGCCGCGCTCGGCGGCCACGTACGGGTTCACGAGGGTGTCCTCGTACTCGTTCTGCAGCTCCAGGCGCAGCGCATCCACGTCGGCGCCCTCGGCGGCGGCCTCCTTGAGCTGCTTGCGGTAGACGAAGCCGACCGCGCCCGAGGCGCCCATGACCGCGATCTGCGCCGTCGGCCAGGCCAGGTTCACATCCGCGCCCATGTGCTTGGAGCCCATGACGTCGTAGGCGCCGCCGTAGGCCTTGCGGGTGATGATGGTGATCTTCCCCACGGTCGCCTCGCCGTACGCGTACAGCAGCTTGGCGCCGCGGCGGATGATGCCGTTGTACTCCTGATCGGTGCCCGGCAGGAAGCCCGGCACGTCCACCAGGGTGATGATCGGAATGTTGAACGCGTCGCAGGTGCGCACGAAGCGCGCGGCCTTCTCCGAGGCGTCGATGTCCAGGCAGCCGGCGAACTGCATGGGCTGGTTGGCCACGAATCCCACACTGCGACCGTCGATCCGGGCGAAGCCGATGATGATGTTCCGCGCGCGCTCGGCCTGCACCTCGAAGAACTCGTCGTCGTCGACGAGGCGACGGATCACCTCGTGCATGTCGTACGGCTGGTTCGCCGAGTCCGGGATCAGCGAGTCGAGCTCGCGGTCCTCCTCGGTCAGCGACTCCTCGATCGAGCCGGTGATCGGGTCCGTCGCGGGGAAGCGCGGGGCCTCGGCGCGGTTGTTGCTGGGCAGGTAGCTCAGCAGATCGCGCACGTAGTCCAGGGCGTCCTGCTCGCCGGAGGCGACGTAGTGCGCGGTGCCGGACTTCACCATGTGGGTGTGGGCGCCGCCCAACTCCTCCATGGTGACCTCTTCGCCGGTGACGGTCTTGATGACGTCCGGGCCGGTGATGAACATCTGGCTGGTCTCGTCGACCATGATGACGAAGTCGGTCAGCGCCGGGGAGTACACGTGCCCGCCCGCAGCCGCGCCCAGGATCAGCGAGATCTGCGGGATGACGCCCGAGGCCTGGATGTTGCGGTGGAAGATCTCGCCGTACAGGCCGAGGGAGACCACGCCCTCCTGGATGCGCGCGCCCGCACCGTCGTTGATGCCGATGAGCGGGCGGCCGGTCTTGATCGCCAGATCCATGACCTTGACGATCTTCTCGCCGTACACCTCGCCGAGGCTGCCGCCGAAGACGGTGGAGTCCTGGGAGAAGATGCACACGTCGCGGCCGTCGATGGTGCCGTAGCCGGTGACCACGCCGTCACCGAGCGGGCGGTTGTTCTCCAGGCCGAAATTCACGCTGCGGTGCCGGGCCAGCGCATCCATCTCGACGAACGAGCCCTCGTCCAGCAGGGCCAGGATGCGCTCACGCGCGGTCATCTTGCCCTTGGCGTGCACCTTGTCGACGGCGGCCTCACCCATCGGGTGCTTGGCCTCTTCCAGCCGATTGCGCAGATCAGCCAGCTTGCCGGCGGTGGTGTGGATATCGGGGGCGCCAGCCGACCCCGGCACTGGCTGCTGCTGGACACTCGTCATGCCCGGAGTGTAACCAGTAGCAGGGACACGGGGAACCTCCGAGGGGGCTACTCGCAAGTACCCTATTGACCCCTTGCCAGCAGAAAAGCGCTGGTCAAATGCGATGCGGCCGAGCCGAAACCGCCTCGGGCGGACCGGAAAACGCTGTCGGGAACGGACTTCGGCGCGCCGGGCCGCGCCGGGTGCGGCCGGCGCGGGCGGGCATGTGGCCGCCGCGTCGCCTCGGGTACCCGGAATCGGTGCGTGACACCGCGAATATCGAGTTCCGACAAGTTCTTTCACCGCATTCGGGCGCAGCATCGCGCGCCGGACCGTGGCGCGGCACGGGACCGGGCCGACACTTCCGAGCCTGGTGCGAAATGTGCGGCGGACGGCATCCGGGGCGGGCGGCCGACGGGCCCGCCCCCGGAGCCGGCTCAGCCCAGGACGCGGTCGAGCGCGTCGATAGCCTCGTCCAGTTCCGCGACGGTGACCGTCAGCGGCGGGCGGAACCGGATGCCCCGCTCGCCCGTGCCCAGCAGCAGCACCCGCTCGCGTTCGCGCATGGCCGTGACCACCGCGTCCCGCAGGGCCGCCGATTCCAGCGTGATCGCGCAGAACAGCCCGCGCCCGCGCGGATCGGTGACCTCCGGATGCCGCGCGGCCAGGTCCGTGAGCCGCTCGAGCAGGTGGGCGCCGAGCTCGGCGGCGCGGGCCGGCAGCTCGTCGCGCTCGATCACCTCGAGGATGCGCCGCGCGCGCACCATGTCCGCGAGGTTGCCGCCCCAGGTGGAGTTCAGCCGCGAGCTCACGGCGAAGACGTTGCCGGGCACCTCGTCGAGGCGCCCGCCCGCCATGATCCCGCACACCTGCGTCTTCTTGCCGAAGGCAACGATGTCCGGCTCTACGCCCAGCTGCTCGTATGCCCACCGGGTGCCGGTCGAGGCGACGCCGGTCTGCACCTCGTCGAGCACGAACAGCGCGTCGTGCTCGCGGCACAGCGCCTGCACCGCGCGCAGGAATTCCGGCCGCAGGTGCCGGTCGCCGCCCTCGCCCTGGATGGGTTCGGCGATGAAACATGCTATGTCGTGCGGGTTTTCGGCGAAGGCTGCGCGGGCCTGCGCGAGGGCGTGAGCCTCGGCGGCCTCGATGTCGACTTCGCTTGCCAGATAGGGCGTTTCGATGCGCGGCCAGTCGAATTTCGGGAAGCGGGCGGTCTTGACCGGATCGGTGTTCGTCAGCGACAGGGTGTAGCCGCTGCGGCCGTGGAAGGCACCGGTCAGGTGCAGCACCTTGGTGCCGAGTTCGGCGGGGCGGCCGTGCATTTCGTTGTGGCGGCTCTTCCAGTCGAAGGCCGCCTTGAGCGCGTTCTCCACCGCGAGGGCGCCGCCGTCGATGAAGAACAGATGCGGCAGCGCGGGATCGCCCAGGACGCGGGCGAAGGTCTCCACGAAGCGGGCCATCTCGACGGTGTAGATGTCGGAGTTGCTGGGCTTGTTCAGCGCCGCGACCACCAGCTCGTCGCGGAACTCCGCGTCGCCGGCCAGGTCCGGATGGTTCATGCCCAGCGCCGAGGAGGCGAAGAAGCCGAACATGTCCAGATACGGGGTGCCGTCGCGGGCGTCGACGAGCCGGCGGCCTCGAGATCTGGCTAGGTCGAGCACCAGATCGAAGCCGTCGGCGAGGATGCTCGCGGACAGAATCTCATGCACCGTGGCGGGGGTGACCTGCGGCGCATCTGCCATCACCCCGGGGCGCTCCATTTCGAGGGTCACACCATGAGGCTACGCAAACATTTACGCTTTTTCTACGCCTTTACAAACAAAGTTACGATCAGGCATCATTTGTCATAGAATGTCTGAAGGATGATGGTGCTGCGCGTCTGAACATTTGCGGTGACGCGGATCTCCTGCAGCAACTGTTCCAGGTGCCGCGGCGAGGCGACGCGCACCATCAGCACGTAGCTGTCCTCGCCCGCCACCGAATGGCAAGCTTCGATGCCGGGGACGTGCCGCAGGAGCGCCGGAGCCTCGTCGGGCTGCGACGGGTCGAGAGGAGTGATGGCGACAAATGCCGAGAGCAGTTGCCCCAGCGCTTCCGGATCGATCTGCGCGGTGTACCCGCGGATCACGCCCCGCGCCTCGAGCCTGCGCACCCGCGACTGCACCGCGGACACCGACAGATTCGCCTTCTCCGCGAGATTGGACAGCGTGGCCCGGCCATCGTCCATCAGCTCGCGAATCAGTAGTCGATCGATGTCGTCCAGAACGGGTTTCGCCGGTGCATCCGCCATCAGCGAAGGCTAACGCAGCCGACCGACATCGTGGCCGAAACCGTCCCAGCCAGCAGATACGGAGACACCCATGACCATTGCCGCCCCCGACACCCGCGAACTGGCCGCCCGCGCCGAACAGTTGCTGCGCACGCTGGGCGCCACGCCGCCCGCGCCGGGGCTGCTGCCCGCACGCACCCCGATTACCGGCGGCGAGCTGACGACCCTGTCGCCGAGCTCGGACGCGGAGATCGACGCCGCGATCGGCAAGGCGGCCACCGCATTCCGCGATTGGCGCACGGTGCCCGCGCCGCAGCGGGCCGCCGTGGTGCGACGGCTGGGCGAGCTGCTGACCGCACATCAGCACGAACTCGGCGAGCTGGTCACCCTCGAGGCGGGCAAGATCGGCGCCGAGGCGCGCGGCGAGGTGCAGGAGATGATCGACATCTGCGAGTTCGCGGTGGGGTTGTCGCGGCAGTTGTACGGGCGCACCATGGCCTCGGAGCGGCCCGGGCATCGGCTGATGGAGACCTGGCATCCGCTCGGCGTCGTCGGGGTGCTCTCGGCGTTCAACTTCCCGGTGGCGGTGTGGGCGTGGAACACCGCGGTCGCGCTGGTGTGCGGCGACACCGTGGTCTGGAAGCCCTCGGAGACAACGCCTTTGACCGCGCTGGCCTGTCACGGCCTGCTGCGGCGCGCGGCGGCGGAGGTCGGTGCGGATCCGGAGATCCACCAGCTGATCCAGGGCGCCGCGGACGCCGGGGCACGGCTGGTCGACGACGAGCGCATCGCGCTGGTCAGCGCGACCGGATCGGTGCGGATGGGCCGCACCGTGGGCCCACGGGTGGCCGCGCGGTTCGGGCGCTGCCTGCTGGAGCTGGGCGGCAACAACGCGGCGATCGTCACCCCCTCGGCGGATCTCGAATTGGCCACGCGCGGTGTGGTTTTCGCGGCCGCCGGTACCGCCGGGCAGCGCTGCACCTCGCTGCGCCGCCTGATCGCGCACACCGACGTCGTCGGTCCGCTGACCGACCGGATCGAGGCCGCGTATCGCCAGCTTCGGGTGGGCAGTCCGCTCGAGGACGGGGTGCTGGTCGGCCCGCTGATCAACAGCCGGGCCTACACCGCGATGCAGGAGGCGCTGACCCGCGCGGTCGCCGACGGCGGCGAATTGCTGTGTGGCGGTGAGCGAGTCATGGTGCACGGCGAGGATTCGTACTACGTGCACCCGGCCCTGGTCCGCATGCCCGCGCAGACCGAGGTCGTCCGCGAAGAGACCTTCGCCCCCATCCTGTACGTGCTCACCTACGACGACTTCGACGAGGCCATCGCCCTGCACAATGCGGTACCCCAGGGCCTGTCCTCGGCCGTGTTCACCCGCGACCAGCGCGAGGCCGAGCGCTTCCTGGCCGCGGACGGCTCGGACTGCGGCATCGCCAACGTGAACATCGGCACGTCGGGGGCGGAGATCGGCGGCGCGTTCGGCGGGGAGAAGCAGACCGGCGGCGGCCGCGAATCGGGGTCGGACTCCTGGAAGGCGTATATGCGCCGGGCCACCAACACCGTCAACTACTCCACGGATCTGCCGCTCGCGCAGGGGATTCAGTTCGGCTGAGGCTGCGGGGCCGCACGAGCCGGTATCACCCCGCGCCGCCGACCGCGCGAACAGCGCCCGTGCCCGGCCCCTCAGCTCGTCCGGCAACAACCGGTTCGGTACCCGGACGGCGCGCGCCAAAGGGACTCACAACCCGTGCCCGGTGCTTCGGGACCAACCGCGTCGGTGCCGGACGCGCGAACGACGCGACCCACAGGGCCTCCGGCCCGTGCCCGGCCCGTCCGGCACCAACCGGGTCCTATCGGACGAGCCCCCATACCGGCGGCGAGAAGGCACCCACCAGTTATCGGTATTTCCTATCGTTTGGCAAAGTATTCGGGCGGCGTAATCTCTCGAAATATCCGGTCAGCGGGTGCCATGTGCCGCATGGCCGGGTTGAGACGGCTAGCACAGATCAGGAGTTGCAAACATTGAGCAAGCCGACGTATTACGCACCCGACGGCGGGCTGCCGTCGCAGACCATGCTGCTGACCGACCGCGCCATCGTGAAGGAGGCATACACGGTCATCCCGCGCGGTGTGCTGCGTGACATCGTCACCAGCAACCTGCCGGGCTGGAAGAAGACCCGCTCGTGGATTCTCGCCAAGCCGGTTTCCGGATTCGCCACCACCTTCGCGCAGTACATCGTCGAGGTGTCCCCCGGCGGCGGCAGCACCGCACCGGAGCCGGAACGCGGCGTGGAGTCGGTGCTGTTCCTGCTGAGCGGCGCGCTGACCGTCGTCATCGAGGGCAGCACGCACGCCCTGACGCCCGGTGGATATGCCTATCTCCCGGCGGGCAGCGAGTGGTCGGTGGCCAACGAGTCGGACTCGGCCGCCACCTTCACGTGGGTCCGCAAGGCCTACGAGGCTGTCGACGGCCAGCCCGCACCCAAGGCGTTCGCCGTGCAGGAGCAGGACGTCGATCCGTCGCCGATGCCGGACACCGACGGCGCCTGGGCCACCACCCGGTTCGTCGACCCCAGCGACCTCGCGCACGATATGCACGTCAACATCGTGACCTTCGAACCGGGCGCGGTGATCCCGTTCGCGGAGACGCACGTGATGGAGCACGGGATCTACATCCTCGAGGGCAAGGCGGTGTACCGCCTCAACGACGACTGGGTCGAGGTCCAGGCCGGCGACTTCCTCTGGCTGCGTGCCTTCTGCCCGCAGGCCTGCTACGCGGGCGGCCCCGGCAAGTTCCGCTACCTGCTGTACAAGGACGTCAACCGCCAGATCAAGCTGACCTGAGGACTGCCCGGGCCGGTTGTCCGCGCGTCGCCCGTATCGCCTGTCGCGATGCGGGTGCGACGGACGCGGTCGATGGGTATCGCCCCGGTGCCCATCGCCGCGTCGGATAGTCCGATCACGGTGGCCGCGTCGCTGACCGCACCGGGGCCGCAGCACGCGCTGACGTCCGGATCGACGCCAGCGGGACGAAACCGGCCAACGCCGTGCCGATCCACTCCCGACGCCGACGGTCGAACCCGTCCGCACGGACCTACGGCCGGCCGCGCAGCCGGAAGCCGCGCGGGGTGGGGGCGAAGCCCGCGTCGGTGAGGAAGGTGGCGAAGGTGTTGCCGTGCACCGAGTCGCCGTCGACGCGCTCGACGACCAGGGAGTCGACGCGACGGTCGTGGACCAGGGCGGCCAGGGCCGCGGCCGCCCGGGTGCGGCGTTCGGGATCCTCGGTGAAGGTGAGCAGGGTCTTGCCGCCGCGTTCGAGGTAGAGGGTGAGATCGCCGTCGATGAGGACGACCAGCGCGCCCGCCTTGCGGCCCGGGCGATGGCCCGCGCCCTCGGCCGCACCCTTCGGCCAGGGCAGCGCCGCACCGTAGGGGTTGGCGGGATCGCAGGCCGCGAGGACGACCGCTGAACCGATGACCCGGTCGTCGCGATCGGTGTCGAACGACCGCAGCCGATCCACGACATCGGTTGTAGAGAACTGGGCGCCGCCCAGGGAATCGATGAAATAGCCGCGGCGGCAACGCCCGCGGTCCTCGAATTCGGTGAGCACGCGGTACATCAGCGCGAATCCACCCGGAATCCCCTCGCCCTGCACGGCGCCCCGGGTCAAGACGCCGTACCGCTCCAGCAGCTGATCGGCGGTCGCGTGCGCGCGAATCGTGTTGTCGGACACGCGTTCCGGCAGCAGCGACCAGCGCCCGGCCACGGTCGGCGGACCCGACCGGACCGGCATGTTCGGCCGCGGCAGATAAGCCCGCCCCCGCGGGGTGCGCCGCGGCGAGCGATGCGCGGTGGTGGTGCGCGTCGTCCCGGACAGCAGCGCCCGCACCGGCGCGAAGGTGTCGCCCCCGACGTACCCGGCCCACACCAGCTCCCACAACGCCGCCGCGACCGCCGCATCGTCGAGCAGCCCGGTGGAATCGGACAGCTGCCGGAAGAAGTATGCGCCCCCGGACGACGGAATCACCTGCACCCGTGCGGTTTTCGGCTCGCCTGCCACGGTGTCGCTACCATCGGCCGGGCCCCCGGACGACAAGGCATCGGCCCGCCCGGAGGCAGTAGCCCCCGGCTCCGGCGGCGCTACGCCATGCGCGCCCTCATCCGTCGTGGCGAAATCCCCCGACCCGGCCATTCCGACGAGGGGCGTAGCCGCGGAATCTGCCTGCAGGTGGGGACCCTTCGCGCGCTGTGTGGCATCGTCCGCCGCTTCGGCCGCATCGCCCCACGGCTCGCCTCGCTCGGTATCGGCCGCTTCAGCCGCATCGACCGACCGGACGGCCCTATCGGATGTTCGGGTACCGATCGAGTCGGGGAAATCTGCTGCCCAACTGTGTATTTCCACGGCTCGTGGGGCATCGCCCACCGTCGGCGTGTCCGGCGATTGCCGGTCTCGAGCCGCCTTGCCGGCAGCCGGTGACTTGGCCGCGCCAGGCCCTGATGCAGACCGGGCGGCACCGGCGAGCGGTGATGAATCCCCTACTGCGGGCGACGTCGGAATAACGGTCGCGCCCAGCGCCAGCAGCAGTTGGATCTGGGTTTCGGTGAGGTCGATGTCGTCGGGTGGGGGCAGGGTCAGGGGGGCCTGGTCGGCGGGGTGCAGGGCGATCCAGCCGTCCTTGGCGGTGATGGATCCGTGGCCGGACCAGACGACCTCGCCCGTGGCCATCAGCTCGTCGAGCATTGCGGGGGTGTAGTCGCGTACCCGGGCGGGCAGGACGAGCGTCTCCCACGCCGAGGCCGGAATCGGTACGCCCGCAAGCTGTTCCACGACCGCGAAGACCCCGTCCACGCCGCGTAGCTCGGCGGTGCCGACATGCTGCCAGGCGGGCAGGAACCGGGCGAAGGCGGCGGTAGCGACCGGCTCGACGTCCTTGCGGGCCGCGGCCAGCGATCGCCGCCGCAATCGGCGCAGCACCTGGGTGTCGCACCACTCCGCGCCCGCGGCACCCGGGGTGAATTCGCCCTCCACGACGCGTTTTTCGGCGGCCAGGCGATGCAGCGCGGTGGCGGCCACCGCCGTACCGATGCCGAACCGGTGCGCCAGCGCCTCCAGTCCGAACGGGCCGTGCGTGCGGGCATAGCGCCCGACCAGGTCGCCGAGGGGGTCCGCGACCGGCTCGATGAACGCCGCGGGCGTCCCGATCGGCAGCGGCACGCCCAGGGCGTCGCGCAGACGAGCCGCGTCCTCGACCGCGGCCCACCAGCGCTGCCCGGCGAAGGACACCTCCAGCGCGCGGCGGGCCGCGGCGAGCTCGGCGAACCACGGGCCGGGATCGGCGGTGCAGCGCTGGGCCGCCTCCTGCGCGGTCAACGGACCCAGCAGGCGCAGCAGGTCGGCCAGGCCCTCGGCGTCGCGGGCGTGGCGTTCGTCGGTGAGGCGCTGCAGTTCCCGCTGGGTCAGCTCGAGCACGGCAGGATCGAGCAGCTCGCGCAGCTCCACCCGCCCGAGCAGTTCGGCGAGCAGGCTCGAATCCAGCGAGAGCGCGGCGGCGCGGCGTTCGGCCAGCGGGCTGTCGCCCTCGTACATGAACTGCCCGATGTAGTCGAACAGCAGCGCATTGGCGAAGGGCGACGGCGTGGCCGTCTCGACCTCCACCAGCCGCAGCTTGCGCCGGGCGATCCCGGACTGGAGCTCGCGCAGCGCGGGCAGATCGTAGACGTCCTGCAGGCATTCGCGCACCGTCTCGAGCAGCATCGGGAAGTCGGGAAACTTGCGCGCCACATCCAGCAGCTGCGCCGCGCGCTGGCGCTGCTGCCACAGCGGCGCCCGCCGGCCCGGATCGCGGCGCGGCAGCAATAGGGCGCGCGCGGAACACTCGCGGAACCGGGACGCGAAAAGCGCGGAGCCGCCGACCTGTTCGGTCACCAGCTCGTCGATCTCGTCGGGTTCGAAGACGAACAGATCCGCACCCGGCGGATCGTCGGTGGTGTCCGGCAGGCGCACGACGATCCCATCGTCGGCGGCCGTGGGCACCGCGTCGACCCCGAAGCGCTCGCGCAGGCGCGCGCCCACCGCGAGCGCCCACGGCGCGTGCACCGGCTGACCGTACGGCGAATGCAGCACCAGCCGCCAGTCGCCGAGCTCATCGCGAAACCGCTCGACCAGCAGCGTCCGATCGGTCGGCAGGTGCCCCGTCGCCGAGCTCTGCTCCCGCAGCAGCGCAACGAGATTCGCGGTCGCGAAGTCGTCCAGGCCCGCGGCGTGCACGATCTGCTCGAGCGCCGAGAGCTCGGCTCCAGCCGTTGCGGCGCCGCCGGACTTGTGCCGGGCCGCACCGGATCTGGCTGCCGACGCGGGCGTGCCTGCCGCCGGGGATTTGCTCGCCGCCGAGCCGGATTTCGACACCGTCGCAGCGCTTTCCCCCGGTGCGGACGTCGCCACATCCGCGGCTGCGGCGAGGGAATCACCGGATTTACGGCGCCTGCCGCGGGAGCTCGCGGCAAGACTCCGGGGCGTGCCCGCATCGGAGTCCTCGGATGCGGTCGATCCGACTGGGTCCGGCGCTGCATCGAGATCCCCGGACGCGCGCGATCCGGGCGACTCCGCCGAGCGAAGCAGCGCATCGAGCTGCGCCGCCGGTGCGTGCTCGATCGCCTGTCCGGCCGTGCGGACGAATTCTCCCAGCGCCGCACCCAATTCGGCCGGGCGGCCGAGCGAATCCCCGTGCCAGAACGGAAGCCGCCCGGGCAGGCCGAAGGCCGGTGTGACGAGCACGCGGTCGTGCGTGATGTCCTCGATGCGCCAGCTCGTGGCGCCGAGCGCGAACACATCACCCACGCGGGACTCGTAGACCATCTCCTCGTCGAGCTCGCCTACGCGCGAGGCCTTCTCGCCCACCATGAACACCGGGAACAACCCGCGGTCGGGGATCGCCCCGCCCGAGGTGACCGCGAGCCGCTGCGCTCCGGGACGCCCGGTGAGCGTGCCCGCATCGCGATCCCACACCACGCGCGGCCGCAGTTCGGCGAACTCGTCCGACGGATAGCGCCCGGACAGCAGGTCCAGCACCGCCTCGAACGCCGAGCGCGGCAGCTCCGCGTAACTGCCCGTACCCCTGACGGTCTCGAACCAGGCGTCCGCATCGATCGGCTCGAGCGCGCAGGCAGCGACGGTCTGCTGAGCCAGGATGTCGAGTGGGTGCGCGGGAATGCGCAACCGCTCGATCTGCCCGGCGGTCATGCGCATCGACGCGACCGCGCAGTGGATCACATCGGTGCGATGCTTGGGGAAGATCACCCCCCGGGAGATCTCACCCACCTGATGCCCGGCCCGGCCCACCCGCTGCAGGCCGCTGGCCACCGACGGCGGTGCCTCCACCTGGACCACGAGATCGACCGCGCCCATGTCGATTCCGAGCTCGAGGCTGCTGGTCGCCACCACGCATCGCAGCCGCCCGGTCTTGAGGTCGTCCTCGATGATCGCGCGCTGCTCCTTGCTGACCGAGCCGTGGTGGGCCCGGGCCAGCAGCGCCGCCGCGCCGTGATTCACCTCGCCGGTCGCGCCGTACTCGGAGGGGGTCCGGCCCGGCGACACCGGCGGCGGGCCCGCGAATGCCGGTGTCGGATCCTCGGACTCGGCGACCCGCCGGCCCAGCGCCGACCCCGCGGAGTGCCCGTCGCCCTCCGCGACCGCCGACGCCCCCGGCGCGGCGGAGTCACCCGAATCGAGGTCGACCGAGTCGCCCAGCCGCTCGGCATACGCCTCGTTCAGCCGGGCGGTGAGTCGCTCGGCCAGCCGCCGCGAATTGGCGAAGACGATCGAGGACCGGTGCCGCACAACCAGATCCACGATGGCCGCATCGACATGCGGCCAGATGGAGGGCGTGCGGGACTGATCCTCGTCGAATTCGCCCACCGGATCGGGCTCTGTCATATCCGCGACCGGCACCCGGACCGACAGATCGAAGGTCTTCGGCGCGGGCGGGGCGACGATGGTGATGGGCGCCGCGCCCACCAGGAAGCGGCCGACCTCCTCGGGCGGACGCACCGTGGCCGACAGTCCGATCCGTTGCGCGGGCCGTGCCTGCCCTATCGACCCGTCCAGTCCGGGCGTCTGCGCCAGCACATCCAGCCGGGCCAGCGAAAGGGCAAGGTGCGCACCGCGTTTGGATCCAGCAATGGCATGCACCTCGTCGACGATGACGGTGTGCACCGTGCGCAGCGTTTCGCGCGCGGCCGAGGTGAGCATGAGAAACAGCGATTCGGGGGTGGTGATGAGAATGTCGGGCGGGGTGCGCTGCATCGTTCTGCGCGCGGCCGCGGGCGTATCCCCGGACCGGACGCCGACGGTGATATCCGGCGCGGGCAGCCCGAGCCGCTTGGCGGTCTGCGTGACCCCGACCAGCGGTGCGCGCAGATTGCGCTCGACATCCACGGCCAGCGCCTTGAGCGGGGAGACGTAGAGCACCGACGTGCCCGGCGGGGCTTTCCGCGGCCCGCGCGCGGCCAGCCGGTCGATGGCCCACAGGAAGGCCGAGAGCGTCTTGCCCGATCCGGTGGGCGCGATGACCAGCGTGTGCTCACCCGCCGCAATGGCACCCCACGCCCCCAACTGGGCGGCCGTCGGCGCGGGGAACGCGCCCTCGAACCACTCCTGGGTGGGGCGGGAGAACTGGTCCATAGCATCAGTCTGCACCGAGGCACCGACAGAAAGTCCAGGACCGCCTGCGCCCGAATCCGGACGCACGGTTCATGCCGGGCACACCGGGCGGGGCTGGCCGGGGCGTGTCGACCGAAGGCGGAGCAATCGCGACACAGCCAGCGAGGCCGCGCCGTAGGCTTCGAAACGTGCAGAAGGTGCTCCGACTCGACCTTGTCAGCCATGGCATGACCGAGGCGATGCGCAAGGCACGATTCCCGGTGGACGAGCCCCTGACCGAAGCCGGACGCCGCGCGGTCGCCGAGTGCGGCCGCCTGCACGCCGCCCGCGTCCTGACCGCGCCCGAGCGCCGCGCCGTCGAGACCGCGGCGCTGCTGGGCCTGCTGGGCGAGCAGGACGATCGCCTGCGCGACCTGGACGCGGGCGCCTGGCGGGGCGGCGAGCTGATGTCGGTGCCGCAGGAGGAGTTGTACGCCTGGCTCACGGATCCGAAATTCCGTGGTCACGGCGGCGAGGCGGTCATCGATGTGATCGATCGGACCAGGCAGTGGCTGGTCGACATCGCCGCGGAGGGCCTGCCGACCATCGCGGTCACCCATCCCGCGGTGATCCGCTCGGCCCTGCTGCTCACCCTCGACGCCCCGGCAAAATCGTTCTGGCGCATCGACATTCCCCCGGTCGGCATCACGCGCCTGAACTATCGCGGCGAATGGACGCTGCATTTTCGCGCCTGAACCGCGGCCGTCGGCCATCCCCACCCCAGGCCAGCTGCACGAGCACCACGCCGCGACCCGATCGGTCGAGGGCCGGGTGCATTTCGCGGGCGACCACACCAGCCTCGAGCCCGCCTGGATCGAGGGCGTGTTGGAGAGCGCCGTACACTACGCACCTCGCTCGAGGTGCACCGGCGCTGAATGCCCGGCTCGCCGGCTCGGTGATGACGACCGCGGGCGCGAATCACGGCCGATACCGGCGCGGGCGAGCCCGAGGACTACCGTTGGCCCATGCCCGAGGGTGACACGGTATTCCGCACCGCCGCCCGGCTGCGGGCGGCGTTGGCCGGGAAGACGCTGACCCGCAGCGATTTTCGGGTGCCGCGATATGCAACGCTGGACCTGAGCGGGCAGCCCGTGGAGAGCGTGGGCAGTTACGGCAAACACCTGTTCGTCCGCACCCCCGCGCTCAGCATCCACACCCATCTGAAGATGGAGGGTGAGTGGCGGGTGCACGCGCCGGGCGAGCGGTGGCGCAAGCCCGGGTTCACCGCGCGACTGGTCCTGGCCACCGACGACGCCGAGGCCGTCGGGTTCTCCCTCGGCACGGTCGAGGTGCTGCCGATCGAGCAGGAGCACACCGCCGTCGACCACCTCGGCCCGGATCTGCTCGGGCCGAATTGGGATGCCGCCGAGGCGGTGCGGCGCCTGGCCGCGGATCCGGACCGGCCGATCGCGCTGGCGCTGCTCGATCAGACCACGCTGGCCGGAATCGGCAACATCTTCCGCAGCGAGGTCTGCTTCATCGAGCGGGTGGACCCGCGCGTTCCGGTCGGGTCCGTCCCTGACCTGCACGCGCTGGTCGATCGCGCGCATACGGTGCTGCATTCCGCCGCGCACAATCCGCCGTGGCGCCCCTTCGTCTATGGCCGGCACCGCCGGCCCTGCCGTCGCTGCGGCACGAATGTGACGCTCACGCTGATCGGCGAGGGGCCGGACCGCGAGCGCGGAATCTACTTCTGCACCGGCTGCCAGGCATGAATCGATGTAATTTGCCACTCAATAGCTAACATCGCGCCCCTCGCGAACGACTCCTCCTGCGAGGGCAGTTCACGACGCGCAGGAAGCAGGCAGATGACTACGGTGACGACCACCATGCGCCGGTTCCCGCGCATAGCCCGGCAACTGCTGAACGCGCTGGTTGCCGCCGCGATCACCGTCGTCCTGAGCTACCTGCTGCTCCACACCTGGTCCGGCCCCGCACCGGCAACACCCCCGCACACCGCCGTCACCAGAACCACCGAACCGGTCACCAGCACCACACCTGCGGCCACACCCGCTTCCGGCGCCTACCACTACTCGACCCGGTAGAGAACCCGGCCGGCGGTTCGGCACCCGTAGTCGCGGTCCGCGCACACCCTTCCGCCACTCGCACCGACCACAACTCGCGTCGATCGGAGCCCGTGTGGATTCGGGCCCGCCGCTGTTGGATCGCCGGACCGCTCAGCCCAGAAGCGAATCCGTTGCGCGGGCGGCCAGCCCGAAGTCCGCTGTGGTGGTCGGACGCCCGCGATACAACGACAGGATCCTCCGCCGCATCGGGTGCGGTGCAGCGCCCGCATCAGTCGAGCGGGACCGGCTCCAGGATCTCCGGGCGCGGCTCCGGGGCGGCGACCCGCAGGGCGTCGGCCGAAATGTCGTCAGGCTGTGTCTGCGAGTGGATTTCGGCGTCGACGCGGGCGTTGTAGGTGGCGACCTCCCAGTCGGCCTGCTCGGTGCTCCAGCCCAGGATCGGCGCGATCAGCCGCGCGACCTCGTCCGAACAGCCCGCGCCGCGGTGCGAATATTCGATGGAGATGCGGGTGCGGCGGGCCAGGACGTCGTCGAGGTGCAGGGCACCCTCGGCCGCGACCGCGTAGACCGCCTCCACCCGCAGATAGGTGGGGGCGGCGGTGATCGGTTGCAGCAGTTCGGGTTTGCCCGCGGCCAGGTCGAGCACGTCGGTGACCAGCGAGCCGTACCGGTTGAGCAGATGTTCGATCCGGTACGGATGCACGCCGTAGCTCTGCGCCAGCTGCTGGGCCTGATTGAGCAGGGCGAAGTAGCCGTCCGCACCCAGCAGCGGCACCTTCTCGGTGATCGAGGGCGACACCCGCTGCGGGATGTCCTGCGCCGCGGCGTCGACCGCGTCGTAGGCCATCACCCGGTAGGTGGTGTACTTGCCGCCCGCGATGGCCACCAGGCCCGGCGCGATCCGCGTGACGGCATGCTCGCGCGAGAGCTTGGAGGTCTCGTCGCTCTCACCCGCGAGCAGCGGGCGCAGCCCGGCGTAGACGCCCTGGATGTCGTCGTGGGTGAGCGGGGTGACCAGCACCTGGTTCACCCGCTCCAGCAGGTAGGCGATGTCAGCCTTGGTCGCGGCGGGATGGGCCAGATCCAGGTTCCAGTCGGTGTCGGTGGTGCCGATGATCCAGTGGCTCGAGCCCCAGGGGATCACGAACAGCACCGAGGTCGGCGTCCGCAGGATCAGTGCGGTGTCGCTGGCGATGCGGTCGCGCGGGACGACCACGTGCACGCCCTTGGACGCGCGCACGTGGAAGCGGCCGCGCTGGCGCGAGAGCGCCTGGATCTCGTCGGTCCACACCCCGGTCGCATTGATCACCACGTGGCCGCGGACGTCGGTGGTGCGCCCGTCCTCGCTGTCGCGCACGCTCACCCCGACGACCCGATCGGCCTCGCGCACGAACCCCACGACCTGGGTGGAGGTGCGGATGACCGCGCCGTAGTGTGCGGCCGTGCGGGCCACGGTCATGGTGTGGCGGGCGTCGTCCACGACGGTGTCGTAATAGGTGACCCCGCCGACGAGTGCGGTGCGGCGCAGCCCCGGCGCCAGTCGCAGCGCGGCCGACCTGGTCAGATGATGTTGGCCCGGTACCGATTTCGCGCCACCCATGCCGTCGTACAGCACCAGGCCCGAGGCGACATAGGGCCGCTCCCACACCCGATGGGTGAGCGGGTAGAGAAACCGCAGCGGCTTGACCAGATGCGGCGCAAGGGTTTTCAGGCTCAGCTCGCGCTCGCGCAGGGCCTCGCGCACCAGCCCGAAATCGAGCTGCTCGAGATACCGCAGGCCGCCGTGGAACATCTTCGACGAGCGGCTCGAGGTCCCCGAGGCCAGATCGCGCGCCTCGACGAGGGCGACCTCCAGCCCCCGGGTCGCCGCGTCCAGGGCGATGCCCGCACCGACCACGCCGCCGCCGATGACCACGACGTCGAAATGATCCCGCCCGAGCCGCTCCCAGGCCGCGGCCCGCTGCTCCGGGCTCAGATCACCGGACGGCTGGGACTGCACTCGCGATTGCTCCGTCATCCTCGACTCCTCCGGCCGGCTCTGAACCGCTCGTTGGTGACGCTGATAAATAGCTAGCAGCCACAGTAATGCACCGCCCTAACATCGGCGAGATAAACGACCCGCCGAACGACTCCCCCGTGCGGCAGGGCCACCGAGCGCCCCGACGACCGAATGGATCGGTCCTGCCCTCGAGAGCACCCGGCGGCCCAGCGCGGACCCGAGCCCGCCGCGAACGCTACGAATCGACGATCGCGCTACAAAAGTCGACCGAGCATTACACCCGCACGGAAAACGCTACGGGACACGGCGAGTTCGGACAACGGCAATATCGTCCGGTGCGGACGGAAAGCGGCTGCTGCAGTGCGCTATTCACCGACCGCCCGGGCGAGCCGGTCGACGGCTTCCCGCAGCACGGGCCCGTCGGAGGTCGTGAAGCACAGGCGCATCGACTGACCGTAGTCCTCGCCGACGGCGAATGCCGAGCCGGGGACGTAGGCGACACCGTGATCGACTGCGCGCGGCAGCAATTCGGTGGTGCGGGTGCCATCGGTGAAGTCGGCCCACACGAACATTCCGCCCGCGGCCTCGGTGCTGACCACCCGATGCCCGAGGCGCTCCCGCAGGGCGCCCACCAGGGCCCCGGCCCGTTCGCCGTAGCTGCGGCGCACCTTGTCCACGTGTGCGGCAAGCCAATCCGTGTCGGCGAGCAACTCGGCGGTGATCTGCTGGGTCAGCGCCGAGCCGCACAGGTCCGCACCCTGCTTGAGCAGTTCCACGCCGCGGCAGACCACGCCGGGCGCGACCATCCAGCCTGCGCGCAGCGACGGGGCCAGGATCTTCGAGGCGCTGGAGAGCCGAATCACGTTGGGTGAGTAAGTCGCAACGGGATCGGGCGACGGGCGGTCGAACCACAGCTCGCCGTAAGGGTCGTCCTCGAGCACCCAGAAGCCGTACCGGTCGGCGAGCTCGGCCAGCTCCCGGCGGCGCGCCGGACTCATCGTCACCCCACGCGGGTTGTGAAAGTTGCTGACCGTATGCACGACCGCCGGACGCTCGCCGCGATCGAGCAGTTCGCGCAGCACCTCGACACGCATCCCCTCGGCATCCAAGGGCACCGCCACGATTCGCGCGCCCGCAGCCCGGAACACCTGCAGCGCACCCACATACGCCGGATCCTCGACCACGACCAGCGCGCCCGGATCCAGCAACACCTCACCCAGCAGCGACAGCGCCTGTTGCGAGCCGTGGGTGACGAAGACCTCCTCGACCGGCACCGTGCGGCCCAGCCTCGCCGACTCGCGCGCGGCCAGCACCTCGCGCAACGGACCCCAGCCGGCGGACTGCGTGTACTGCAGCCGCGAGCGATCCGCGAGCGCCGCCTCGGCCGCCAACGCGATCCGGTCGCGCGGCATCAGCTGCTCGTCGGGCAGGCCACCGGCCAGGCCGATGACGTCCGGGCGCTCGGTCAACTTCAGCAGGTCGCGAATCGCCGAGCTCTGCAGACCGTCGAGACGGTGCGACAACGAGGGAACGATCGACGACATGGACACCTCCGGGAGCAGGCACGAATAACCCACCATCGCACAGGTTAACCAGGATCTGAAATTACTATCCCATATTATGAGACGATCCCGCGGACGCTACTTGTGCTGCGGGCTCGCCACCAGGAACTTGCCGTCGACGTTCTGGACATCGATCAGACCCGTGTAATCGATGCCCGGCTTGCTGGGCTGATGTTCGGTGATGGTCACGTTGTAGGTGGTCGGCGTCAGCTGGGTGATGTTCAGGCAGTACGTGGTTCCGGCGGGATAGCTGTCGATGACGTCCTGGCTGACATCGAGCTTGCCGGGCACCGCGAAGCTCTTCGCCTTCACGGCGCTGCGGTCGGTGTAGAAGGCGTGCTCGAAGCCGAGAATCGCGCCCGACCCGCTGGCGGTGTTCCCTGGACCGTTGCCGGTGGTCGTGGTCCCGTTGGAGTAGTTCTGGCAGCTCAGTGCGCTCGGCGCCGAGCTCGGCGGATTCTGCGCGGTCGGCGTCGGATTGCCGCCCTTGCGCGTGAGGAGCACCGCCACGACCGCGATCACCGCGATGACCAGCACGACTGCGATCACGCCACCGATCAGCACACCGCGTCCGCGACCGCCCCGATCGGACGACGGCGCCGCCGTGCGCGCCGGGCCGAACTGTTCGGCCAGATCGTCGTCGTCCCACAGCGAACCGCCGGGCGACCCCTTCGCGGCCTGGGCGGGCTCCCGGGGCGCCTGCAGTTTCTTGGCCAGATCGTCGTCGTCCCACAGGGAGCGAGGAGTCTCGCGCGGGCCGGTGGACTGTCCGGCGACCGGTCGCGGCCCGGTCGGCGGGCGCTGCGAGACCTGCTGATGCCCCTGGGAGGCCTGTCCGTGCGGCTGCTGGCCGGGCGCCTGCGGTGTGGCGCCCTGCTGCCACCACGTCCCCTGATCCGAGCCCTGCTGCCCCTGATCGGTGTACCGCACCGTCTCGGGCGCGGGGGCGCGCCGGGGGTCGGGCGCCGGGGCGCGCACCGTCTCGCGCGAACCCGTCGAATCCGGGGCGCGGTACTGCGCGGGCGGGGCCGGAGTCGCCGGTGCATCCGCGGGCTGCCACCCGACGCTGGGGCGATCCTGACCGTCGGCGGGCTGCCAGCCCACGCTCGGGCGGTCCGGGGCATCGGCGGGCTGCCATCCGACGCTCGGACGATCCGACGCATCCGCCGGCTGCCAGCCGACCGGCCCGCTCTCCCCGGTCGGCGGACCGAATGCGTCCACCGGCGGACCGAATTCGGACACCGGCGGACCGAAGTCCGATCCGCCGTGCGAGGGCGCAGCCTCTCCGGATTCGTCGTGGTTCGCATCGTCCATGGAGGCCATCACCCAATCCTTCCCCATGACACACGCGTGGGGCGGTCTCCAACGACCGCCCCACGCGTCGAATCAGCCTGTGCCGACGGCATCGGGTCCGCCAGCGCCGAATTCGTATCGGTTCCGAATCGACTCAGCCCTGGACCGAACCACTCACCTGGGCGGTGGCGCCGGCGACATTCACCGTCTGCGGGGCGTAGTTCCCCTGAGGCAGCCTACCAACGTGGGCGGCCGCATCGAGCGCGGCGACACCACCCGGCTGCATCCGGATCCAGCCCTCGACCGCCGCCTTGGCGGCATTGGCCTGAGTGGTGTCGACGTAGGTGGTGTTCTTGATGTCGTTGAAGCCGGTCTTGGCCTTCAGGTCATCGATGCCCGTGGTGTGGGTGTAGGTGGTGACCTTGATCCGGTTGGGCTCGATGTACTCGACCGACACACCGGCATCGCCCGTGCCCGTGGGGGTGCGGTAGCCGACGGTGCCGACGTAGCCCTGGGCGTTGTTGAAGTGGTGCGTGTTCGCCACGTAGCCCGGCGCCAGCGGGCCGCCGTCGACGTTCGCGCCGACCTCGGTGTGCGGGCCGGTCATGTGGATGATCGGCGCGGCCGGCGCGGACCGCAGGCTCGGCGAACTCCAGCTCGGTTGCGTCGGCTGCACCGGCTGGGCGGGGCCGGTGCCCATCTGGGCCGGCGAGTTGTTGCCCTGGCCGGGCTGGGAGGCGTCCGGGCCGGCCTGTGGCGGGACGGGCTGGTTCGGGGTCGGGCCCGGCTGCGGCATGATGACCGGCTGGGCGGGACCCTCACCCGGCACCGGCAGCGGCGCCACGCGCGGAGAGGTGACACCCGGCTGCACGGGACCGGCGAGGTTCTGATCCGGTTGCGGCGCACCGGTATTGGGGGTGGTGACACCGGGCTGGGCCTGGGTGACGCCGGGCTGCGTCGTGCTGCCCGGCTTGGCCGGAGCGGGGCTCTGGGTGGTGGGACCGGTGTTGTCGTTGGCGGGCGCGGGCGCCTGTGCGGGCGGCGCGGCGGGGGTGGTGGGCACATCCACCGGCACCGGGGCGGCACCCGCGGGCGCGGCCAGGAGTGTTGCGACGGCGGCGGCGGTGGCCAACGGCAGCGATGTGGTGACCACCGCTCGCTGGACACGATTCGGCTGACGATGTTTCACTGCTCGTTCCCTTTCCCGAGCCCGACCGCCACGCATCGTGTGATGGCGGCCGCTCTCCAGTTGTCCCTCATCGATGCCGGGTCGAACTCACGACCCTGACGGACCGTCAGCGAATTCCGGTCCGGGAAAGGCAAATCCCCCCGCACACGAAACCGACCAACCACCCGCCACTCGCATCTCTGCCGGAAGTGAACCACACGAACAGGATTCAGGCAACACGTATCGAATACTCACCGCCGCATCGATACTCGGCGTTCCGGACGGTTGTGTTCGAGAGTGCGGGCAATCCCGGGTCAGTCCAGCTCGAGCGGCAATTTCACGGCGAGGTTCCGAGGGCCCGCGTGGTGACGCTCCACCCCTCGGCGCACACCGCTACCCGAGGTCGTCGTGCCGCATCAGCTGACGCGCGGCCTCGGTGATCGAACCGGACAGCGACGGGTACACCGAGAAGGTCTGGGCGAGATCGTTGACGGTCAGGTTGTTCTGCACCGCCATCGCGATGGGCAGGATCAGCTCCGAGGCGATGGGTGCGACCACGACGCCGCCGATCACCACGCCGGTGGCCGGGCGGCAGAAGATCTTCACGAAGCCGCGACGCAGCCCCGACATCTTCGCGCGCGGATTGGTGTTCAGCGGCAGCATCACCGTGCGCGCGGGCACCTCGCCGGCGTCGATCGCGGTCTGGCTCACCCCGACCGTGGCGATCTCCGGACGGGTGAACACCGCCGAGGCCACCGTCTTGAGCCGGATGGGCTGCACGCCCTCGCCGAGTGCGTGGTACATCGCGATGCGGCCCTGCATCGCCGCCACCGAGGCCAGCGGCAGCAGGCCCGTGCAGTCGCCCGCGGCGTACACGCCCGACACCGCGGTGCGCGAGACGCGGTCCACGCGCAGGTAGCCGCCCTTGTCCAGTTCGATGCCGACCCGCTCCAGGCCCAGGTTCTGAGTGTTGGGCGTGGCGCCGACCGTGATCAGGGCGTGCGAGGCGGTGACCGTGCGTCCGTCGGACAGCTTGACCACGATGCCATCGGCGGTGCGCTCCACCTTGTCCGCGCGCGCCTTCTTGACCAGTTCCACACCGCGCTCGGCGAGGGCATCCTCGAGCACCAGCGCGGCGTCGGCGTCCTCGCTCGGCATGATGCGATCGCGGCTGGAGAGCACCTTGACCTTCACGCCCAGCTCGGTATAGGCGGAGACGAATTCCGCGCCGGTGACGCCAGAACCGACGACCACCAGGGATTCCGGGAGCTTCTCGAGGTCGTAGAGCTGACGCCAGTTCAGAATGCGCTCACCGTCGGGCTCGGAGCCGGGCAACACGCGCGGGCTCGCGCCGGTCGCGATCAGCACCACCTCGGCCTCGAGCACCCGCTCGCCGCCGTCGTGCAGCTTGGCCCGCACCAGATGTGTGGCCAGGCCGGGGATCTGGTCGATCAGCTCACCGGTGCCGTTGAGGATGTCCACACCCGCGGCCTGCAGCTTGGACCGGATATCGGAGGACTGCGCATGCGCCAGCGCCTTCACCCGGGAGTTGACCTCGGACAGCCGCACCTGCGCCTGGGCCTGATGCAGGGTGATGCCCAGATCCCGGGCCCGGCGCAGGTCGGTGCGCACACCCGTGGAGGCGATGAAGGTCTTGGACGGCACACAGTCCCACAGCACGCACGCACCGCCGACACCGTCGCTGTCGATCACGGTGACCGACGCGCCGTGCTGGGCGGCCACCAGCGCGGCCTCGTACCCGGCCGGGCCGCCGCCGATGATTGCGATGCGGGTCATGGATACCTCCGCTGTCATGCAGTCGAACCGGGATCTCCGGTACTGGCAAAGCCTAACGGTGCCGGATTGCCGTGATGAATCGCGTCGGACCCGATTGTCCAGGGCGCGCGCGGGCGGTGAAGCGGCATTCCGCCGAGTGTTGCGCATCTAATGGGCGGGATGGGGGTGAGTCCGCGCGGTCATTCGATACTCTTGCCTGGTGCCGATATACGCCGCCTACGGATCCAATATGGATCCGGAGCAGATGCTCAAGCGCTGTCCGCACTCCCCCGTGTATGGAACCGGTTGGTTGGAAGGCTGGCGCCTGACCTTCGCCGGAGACGACATCGGCTGGGAGGGACCGCTGGCGACGGTGGTCGAGGATCCCGGAGCCCGGGTGTTCGTCGTGCTGTATGACGTGCCCGACGAGGACGAGGTGAGCCTGGACCGCTGGGAGGGCTCGGATTTCGGCATCCACAAGAAGATCCGGCTGCGCGTGACCCCGGGTTCGGGTACCGGTACCCAGCCGGTGCTGGCCTGGCTGTACGTGCTGGACGCCTACGAGGGCGGGCTGCCCTCGGCCCGGTACATCGGCGTCATCGCCGACGCCGCCGAAAAGGCCGGAGCCCCAGCCGAATACGTGCACGCCCTGCGTACCCGCAACTCCCGCAACGTCGGACCTGGCGCGGGATAGAACGGCGGCCGCACCTCCAGGGATGCGGCCGCCTGACACTCGGACTAGCGCGCGTTCAGGACCAGGTTCGTCATGACGCGCACGCCCGTCGCGAGGGCGCGCTCGTCGATGTCGAAGG
This sequence comes from Nocardia albiluteola, assembly GCF_018860155.1. GTDB lineage: Bacteria > Actinomycetota > Actinomycetes > Mycobacteriales > Mycobacteriaceae > Nocardia > Nocardia albiluteola. The sequence continues at coordinate 697,099 of NZ_JAHKNI010000002.1, read as the reverse complement.
TCGGCTGGTGCAGGTCGAGCTGATCGCCCCGGCCCGGCCACACGCCCAGGCGCGCCATCGCGCCCGGCACCTCTTCCAGGTACCAGGAGAAGTCCTCGCCGCCGCCGGACTGCGGGGTGTCGGCCAGCGCGTCGGGGCCCAGGAGCCGGATCGCATCCTCGAACATGCGGGTGGCGTGCTCGTCGTTGACCACCGGGGGCACGCCGCGCTTGTAGTTGAGCTGATACCGCACGCCGGTCGGCGCGAGCAGACCCTCGACGATCTCGCGCACCAGCGGCTCCAGCATCGACCAGGTGGCATGGTCGCCGGTGCGGATCGTGCCGGTGAGCATCCCGGTCTGCGGAATCGCGTTGGGCGCCTTGCCCGCCGACACCGCACCCCACACCATGACGGTGCCGGTGCGCGGATCGATCCGGCGGGTCAGCAGGCCGGGCAGACCGGTGATGACGGTGCCGATGGCGTACACCAGATCGCTGGTCAGATGCGGGCGCGAGGTGTGCCCGCCCGGCGAATCCAGCACCAGCTCCACGGTATCGGCGGCCGAGGTGATGGCGCCCACCCGCACGCCGACCCGGCCGACCTCGAGCCGCGGGTCGCAGTGCAGCGCGAACATCCGCGACACGTCCTCCATCGCGCCCGCGGCGACCATGTCGATGGCGCCGCCGGGCATGACCTCCTCGGCGTGCTGGAACACCAGCCGCACGCCGACCGGCAGATCAGGCACCTGCGCCAGCGCGGAGGCCGTGCCGAGCAGCACGGCGGTGTGCGCGTCGTGCCCGCAGGCGTGTGCCACGCCCGGGACGTTCGAGGCGAACTCGAGGCCGGTGAACTCCTGCAGCGGCAGCGCGTCCATGTCCGCGCGCAGCCCGATGCGCGGGCCCTCGGGACCGATGTCACAGATCAGGCCGGTGCCGGTGGGGAGCTTGCGCGGTTGCAGCCCGGCCTTGACCAGCCAGGTCTCGACGAATTCCGTCGTCGCGAACTCGATGCGGGACAGCTCGGGGTTGGCGTGCAGGTGGCGCCGCCAGCTGATGAGGTCGTCCGAATTCTCGCGAAGCCACGCCTCCACAGCCTTACGCCCGGTATCCGCCGCCTCCGGCGACGGCTCACCCGCGGCGTCCTCCGTGGAAGACGCCGGGACCCGGCCCTGTGCACTCACCGAAATTCCTCCTGTCGCTGAACGCTGCGTTCCAACAACCGTTCCCTCTGTAATTGATCGCCCGCGATCTGTATTGCGGTACGAGCCAATGCCGTCGCGCCGTCGATCACCGCCAGATCCGCCGACGCGGTAATGCATGCCGCGGCGAATTCCGGCTGATGAGTGACCGCTCCCGCGGCATCGATGCCGATAACCGGGTGGATGCCCGGAATGGCATTGGTGACGTTACCCATATCGGTGCTGCCCAGCGGCCGAACCGCCTCCAGCTCCGGGGACAGCGGCACTCGCCCGATGCCCTGGATTTGCTCCCGGTAGGCAGACAGTACCGCCGAATCCGGCGTGAGCTCGGTATACGTGGGCGCAAGCGTCCGGATGTCGTGGGTGGTGCCGGTCGCCAGTGCTCCAGCCTCGAAACAAGCCGATGCGCGTTGCATCAGATCGCCGAGGGATGCGGAGTCGGCTGCCCGTAGGTAATACAGCAGTTCCGCGTGGTCGGGCACGATATTGGGGGCTACGCCGCCGGAGTTGACTATACCGTGCAGCTGCTGTCCGGGAGCGAGATGCTGACGCAGCAATCCTAGGGCAACCTGCGCGACGGTGACCGCATCGCCCGCGTTACGGCCCTGCTCGGGGGCGGCGCTGGCGTGCGCCGCGCGGCCGCGGTAGGTGATGGACAGATCGGCCAGCGCCAGCGAGCGGGCGCCGACGATGTCGAACGGGCCGGGATGGACCATCATCGCCATCCCAACCCCGTCGAATACGCCGCGCTCGAGCATGAGCACCTTGCCTCCGCCGCTCTCCTCGGCTGGTGTGCCGAACACCTTCACCGTGATCCCGCACGCATCGGCCACCTCGGCTAGGCCCAGTCCGGCGCCCACCGCCGCGGCGGCGATGATGTTGTGCCCGCAGGCGTGGCCTATCTCTGGCAACGCGTCGTATTCGGCGCAGATTCCCACCACGAGCTCACCGCTGCCGTAGGTCGCCACGAACGCGGTGTCCAGACCCGCGATGCCCGCCTCGATCGCGAAGCCGCGCGCCCGCAGCGGCGCCAGGGCCTTGGCGGCGCTGCGGGTCTCGGCGAAGGCGAGTTCGGGCTCGGCGTGAATCGAGTGCGACAGATCGATCAGTTCCGCGGCGGCCGCGGTGATTCCCGCGTCGGCGGCGGCGGTCAGCGCCGGGGCCGCCGCCCGGACGGACTCCCCTGTCGGCGGACCCGCGAGATCCGGCTGTCGGTCGTCGCCGTTGCTGGACATGGCACCTAGTCTGGCACCAACCACCGGAAACGGTGAGAAGGGCGGCGGGCGATCAGGGGGCGAACGCGAGATTCTCCGGCGTTGTCTCCACCGCCAGGCCCGCCAGCGCCCGGCCGTGCAGGGCGCGCTTGATGACCGGCAGGTTCGGCTTGCGGTTGGCCGCCAGCGCGGCGGCCCGCTCCACCGCGGTGCCCAGCAACGCGTCCGCGTCCGCCTTCGCGTCGACGATGCCGGCGGCGATCGCGTCGTTCGCGGCGTAGCGGCGGCCGGTGGTCATCGCCTCGACCGCCACCTGATTCGTCAGGCGCTCGGTGACCAGCGCGTTCATCGCGACCGTGAAGGGCATGCCCAGATGCACCTCCGGCAGGCACCAGTAGCCGCGGTCCGCGCGCATGACCCGGAAGTCGTGCGAGGTGGCCAGCATGGCACCCGCCCCGAAGGCGTGGCCGTTCACCGCGGCGACGGTCGCCATGGGGAAGGTCAGCAGGCGGCTGTACATGCTGTGCACCCGGTCCAGGTACCAGCAGTTCCTGTCGAAGTTGCCGAACAGCCAGTCGGTGTCCAGGCCGTTGCTGTAGAACTTGCCCGTCGAGACGGTTACCAGCGCGGCCGGGCCCTGGCTGGCCTCGGCCTCGTCCAGCAGGGCGTGGAAGGTGTCGATCCAGTCGGGGTGGAAGCGGTTCTCGGTGTCGGTCTGACCCTCGTTGCCGAGGTAGAGGACGAATACGTCCCCGTCACGTTCCAAATGCGGCATAGCCCGAGGATAAGTTACCGACGGGTCGGTACCGGGACGCGCATCAGATCCCGCGCGATCACCAGCTCTCCGTCGAAGTATTTCGCGGCCTCGAGCCGGTGTCCCTCCAGGTCGGCGTAGCGCTGGGAGAAGTGCGTCAGCACCAGGGTGCGCACGCCCGCGGCCTGCGCCGCCCGGGCGGCCTCGGCCGCGGTGAGGTGGCCGTAGTCCCGGGCCAGCCCGGCATCGCGGTCCAGGAAGGTCGCCTCGATCACCAGCATGTCCGCGTCCTGCGCCAATTCCTCTACGCCGCCGCACATGCGGGTATCCATCACGAAGGCGAAGCGCTGGCCGCGGCGCACGGTGGAGACGTCGTCGAGGGTGATGGTCCGGCCTCCAGCGACCAGCGCGCCCTCGCGTTGCAGGCGGCCGATATCCGGGCCGGCGATGCCGAATTCGGCGAGCCTGCGCGGCAGCATCCGGCGGCCGTCCGGTTCGACGATCCGGTAGCCGAAGGTATCGATGCGGTGATCGAGCCGCACCGCCTCGAGCTCGAACGGCATGCCGGGCAGCGGAATCGGGCCCGGGGCCGCGACCGGCCCCTCCCGCAGGCCCGGAAACCACGGCACCACGTCGCGAAGGCGAAGGTAGAACTCGCGGCCCGACTCCGGGAAGCACACGTCGACCGGGTGCGCGACCTGATCCAGATTCAGCCTGGCGAGCACCCCGGGCAGGCCGAGACAGTGATCGCCGTGGAAGTGGGTCAGGCAGATCCGGGTGACGGAATTGGCGGCGACGCCCGCGAAAGACATCTGCCGCTGGGTGCCCTCACCGGGATCGAACAGCACCCCCTCCGAATCCCAGCGCAGCAGATAGCCGTTGTGGTTGCGCTCGCGGGTGGGCACCTGGCTCGCCGTTCCCAGCACGACGAGCTCTCGCGCCGCATTCACCTGTCGCTCCCGCGCGCGACCGATCGACGCCGGGCGGCCGGGCGCGCGCCGGGGTGGAGCGCCCGCACGATGCGGACCGAGCCGGACATCCCTGCCCGGACGACGCGCTCCGTGCACCGTAGCGCGGGTGTCGATCTCATTGTTCTCCCCCGCATTCCGGTAGTGCTTTCGCCCGCGGTCCATCCGGGCCAGCGCGACGGTACCAGGCCGGGGCGACGCGAACCGGCCTGCGACACCGCACGGGCGCTCGGCCGCGCGGTGTCGCAGGCGGGCACGGGCGCGCGGCGGGGCTATGTCGCAGGCCGGGCACGGGCGCGCGGCGGGGCTATGTCGCAGGCCGGGCACGGGCGCGCGGCCGGGCCGTGCCACAGGCCGGACACGCGGCCGGGCGGCGTCGCAGGCCGGACACGCGGCCGGGCGGCGTCGCAGGCCGGACACACGGCCGGGCGGCGTCGCAGGCCGGACACACGGCCGGGCGGCGTCGCAGGCCGGACACACGGCCGGGCGGCGTCGGAGGCCGGACACGCGGCCGGGCGGGCCGTGCCGCAAGCCGGGCACGGGCGCTCGGCCGGGCCCGGCCGCAAGCCGGGCAGAGTCGCAGGTCGGGCACGGGTGCTCGGCCTGGCCCATGCCGCAGGCCGGGCGTGGGTGCTCGGCCTGGCCCATGTCGTAGGCCGGGCGAGGGTGCTCGGCCGGAGCGTGTCGCAGGCCCGGCACGGACGCTCGGCCGGGCCGTGTCGTAAGCCGTGCACAGGCGCTAGGCCGGCCGTGTCGTAAGCCGTGCACGGGGTCGGCCGGGCGCGCGGGACGGGCGCGGGCGCACTATCGTTGGCCGCATGCTTGCCGAACAGGCCGCCGCGGCGATCGCCGAACGTACGGGAGTTGCACGCCACCGGATCGCGGTGGTGCTCGGCTCGGGCTGGCAGGAGGCGGCCGCCGAGATCGGCAATCCGGTGGCGACGGTGCCGATGGCCGAGCTGCCGGGCTTCGACACGCCGACCGCCCAGGGGCATCTGGGCACTGTGCACTCGGTGCCGGTGGACGATTCGCCCGTATTGCTGATGATGGGCCGTCAGCATCTCTACGAGGGTCATGAGCCGGCGCAGGTGGTGCATGGAGTGCGCACCGCCGTCGCGGCCGGCGCGGACACCGTGGTGCTGACCAACGCGGCCGGAGGGATCCGTCCCGGCCTGCGCGTCGGTGAGCCGGTGCTGATCGGCGATCACATCAATCTGACCGGGCGCACCCCGCTCACCGGCGCGACCTTCGTCGACCTGGTCGACGCGTGGGATCCCGAACTGCGCGCGCTCGCGCGGGAAGTCGACCCGGCGCTGACCGAGGGCGTCTACGCGGGCCTGACCGGACCGCAGTACGAGACGCCCGCCGAGATCCGCATGCTCGGCGTCATGGGGGCAGATCTGGTCGGCATGTCCACGGTCCTCGAGGCGATCGCCTGCCGCGCCCTGGGCGCCCGGGTGCTGGGCATCTCGCTGGTCACGAACCTGGCCGCCGGGGTCACCGGCGCCCACCTCTCGCACGCGGAGGTACTCGCCGAGGGACACGCGGCCGCACCGCGGCTGGGCAAGCTGCTGCGCGGTGTGCTGGAACGCATCTGACGCGACGCGCGTCCGGTTCGCCAGGTCGTCCGGACCGGCCGCGTTCTCATCGGAGCGAGACGTCGGAACTCCGCGGGTGCGGATCTCCGGCTGGGATGCGACCACCGGAAGCTGTTCTCGTCGAAGGGAGATACCGATGCTGCGATTCGGGACAGCCGGTCTGCGGGGTCCGCTGCGGGACGGTCCGGACGGGATGAACGTGGAGACGGTGTCGCGGGCGACCGCGGGGCTGGCCGAATGGCTGCGGGGACGTTGCCTGGGCGGGGGGCTGGTGATCGTCGGGCGCGACGCCCGGCACGGCTCGGTGGATTTCGCCGACGCCGCGGCGGAAGTGCTTGCCGCGGCCGGATTCTCGGTGCTGCCGCTGCCGCGCCCGCTGCCGACACCCGTCGTCGCGTTCGCCGTGCGCGAGCTGGGCGCGGTGGCCGGGGTGCAGATCACCGCCTCGCACAATCCCGCCACCGATAACGGATACAAGGTGTACCTCGACGGCGGATCGCAGCTGATCCCGCCCGCCGACGCCGAGATCGAGAAGTGCATCGAGGCTGTGCGCGAACCGATTCCGCGCGCCGATCCCCTGCCCACCGCGCCCGCTCCGAGCGCGCTCGCGCTGCCCGCCGATGCCTCCGTGGACGATCTCGGCGAGGAGATCGTGCGCCGGTACCTCGCCCGCGTCGCCTCGCTTCCCGAGCGTCTGGGCGGTCGGGAGGCGACCGTGCGGCGCAACGATCTCAGGATCGCGCTCACCGCGATGCACGGTGTCGGCGGCGAGCTCGCCGTGGCGGCGCTGGCCGCGGCCGGATTCGGGGACGTGCACGTGGTGAGCGAGCAGTTCGCGCCGGATCCGGACTTTCCGACGGTCGCGTTCCCGAATCCGGAGGAACCCGGGGCGTCGGATCTGCTGCTGGCGCTGGCCGAGCGGACCGGGGCCGACCTGGCGATCGCGCTGGACCCCGATGCCGACCGGTGCGCGCTGGGCGTGCGCGGCCCGCATGGCTGGCGGATGCTGCGCGGCGACGAGACCGGCACGCTGCTGGGCGATTTCGTGCTGCGCGGCGCGCCCGCGAACGCGCTGGCGGCCACGACGATCGTCTCGTCGCGGCTGCTGAGCAAGCTGGCCCCGGCGCGCGGCGCCCGCTACGCGGAAACCCTCACCGGCTTCAAATGGCTTGCGCGAGCGGGCGATGGGCTCGTGTACGCGTACGAGGAGGCGATCGGCCACTGCGTCGACCCGGCCGCGGTGCGGGACAAGGACGGCATCTCCGCGGCCGTCGCGGCCGCCGAGCTCGTCGCCCGGCTGCGCGCGCAGGGCCGGGGCCCGCTGGACCTGCTCGACGACTATGCCCTCGAATTCGGCCTGCACGCGGGCGATCAGGTCGCGCTGCGGCTGGCGGATCAGGCCGCCGCCGCGGCCGTGGTCGCGCGGCTGCGACAGACCCCGCCGGAGAGCATCGCCGGTGAGCCGGTCACCTGCACCGATATGGGGCAGGTGCGCGGCGCGATGCGCACGGACGCACTGATCTTCGAGGGGGCCGCACAGCGGATCGTGGTCCGCCCCTCGGGCACCGAGCCGAAGCTCAAGTGCTATCTGGAAGTGGTGGAACAGGTTTCGTCACGGGAGGCGCTGTCCGAGGCGAAACGAATTGCCGCACAGCGCTTATCGGAGCTCCGCAAGTATTTCGAGAACCTCTGAGCTGCCGCTGTGCCTCCCGACGCACGGCTGCGGGACGCAGCCCGTATCGCCACGTGGCGGCCCGCCTGTCCATCCGGACCGGACACCTCGGGGCGGGAACGCTCAGCGCGGCCCGAACTGGCGATCGCCCGCGTCCCCCAGACCCGGGACGATGTAGGCGTCCGCATTCAGTCCGGCATCCACGGCCGCGGTAACCAGGCGCACCGGCAGCCCCGACCGTTCCAGCGCGGCCACTCCCTCGGGCGCGGCGACGACACAGACCGCGGTGATGTCGGTGGCCTCGCGCGCGGCCAGCAGCTCCAGCGTGTGCCGCATCGAGCCGCCCGTGGCCAGCATCGGGTCCAGCACGAAAACCGGTAGCCCGGCGAGGCTTTCGGGCAGCGACTCCATGTACGGGACCGGCTGGTGGGTCTGCTCGTCGCGGGCGATGCCGACGAATCCCACGCGCGATTCGGGGATCAGCTCGCTGGCCGCGTCCACCATGCCCAGCCCGGCCCGCAGCACCGGCACCAGCAGCGGCGGGTGCGCCAGCCGCGCGCCCTGGGTGATCGCGACCGGCGTGGTGACCTCGAACGTCGCCAGCGGCGCCTCCCGCAGTGCCTCGTAGATCAGGATTCCGGTGAGATCGCGCAGGGCGCCGCGGAACGCCGGGTTGGGCGTGCGCGCGTCGCGCATGGTCGTCAGCAGGGCGGCGGCGAGCGGATGGTCTACGATGTGCGTTCGCATGAGGGAACGATAAGGTCTGTAGGGGTTCGTAATCCGCACCCGCGGATGATTTTCTCGTCCGAGGGGTGGAACCGTACTCGCGGTGCCTGCGTCAAAGTACTCGGATGACGTAATCTGCCAGCAGACGAGCACGATGGGGGAAGTGATGACCAAGATCTCGGTCGACACCGAGGGCGTCGGCGCCTACAGCGCGACGGCCGGCGGCCTGGCCGGAGAGCTCGCTTCCGCAGCGGCCGCCGCGGTCGCCGCGGACCCGGTGCTGCTGGGCCCCATCTTCGGCCTCGTCGGCGGCGATTTCGTCACCGCATATTCCGCCGCCCATGCCGGGCACGTCGCCTCGATCAGCCAGCTGTCCGCCGTCATGGGCACGCTCGGCACCGCCGCCGCGGGCGCCGCGGTCAGCTACTCCGAATCCGATGCCGATCGCGTCGCGGCGATGCAGAAGGCGCAGGAGAGGCTGCAGGCATGAGCGAGCGACCGATAGACGCAGCCGTGATCACGCTCATGCCGGAGCCGAGCGCCAGCGAGGTGGAGGCATGAGCGTGATGGGGATTGATCTCGACGCGCTGGCGAAGCCGCTGGTCGATCTGGTGGCCAGCTTCGGTACCGGGGTGCTGCCGAATGGCGGCCCGTCCGATGCGCTGCGGCAGACCTCCAACACGATGGACGGCATCCACAAGGCCGGCAGTTCCGGCATCAACCAGATGACCAACGCCTGGAACGGCGGTGCCGGCGATGCCGCCATGGACAAGGCGATGCAGGTGCAGACGTCCACGGCCACTATCTCCGATCGCGGCAACAGCATGGCCGACGTGGTCACCCAGGCCGCCTCCACGGTGCAGACCGGGCAGCAGAAGCTGGCCGGCATCCTGAAGGACTTCGTGCACCAGGTGAACGTGCTCGGTCCCGCCGCCACCACCCCGATGGGTCTGACGACGGTGGTCGGCACCGCGATCGACCACTTCGGCCAGGCGGTCGGCGTGGTCGGGCAGGTGCGCTCGGATCTGGATACGCACACTTCCGCGATGACCCAGCTCACCCCCGCACCGTCGACCCCGTCCACGGTCGGCACCCCGGTGAATACCGCCTCGCTGGTCTCCCAGCTCGGCAGCGGCGTCGACACGGCCTCCTCGCTGTTGAGCGGGGTCGCCTCCAGCGGCGGCTCGGCCCTCACCTCGCTGGCGAGCAACGGCTCGAAGTCGGCGACCCAGGTGGCAGCGGCCTCGAATACCAGCGACAAGCCCGGTAAGCACGGCGGCGTCATGATCACCCTGCCCGACGGCACCCAGGTCGAGGCGCCCAACCAGAAGGCCGCCACGGCGGTCAAGTCGGCGATCAAGTGCCTCGGCACGCCCTACGTCTGGGGCGGCAACACCCCGGGCCAGGGGCTGGATTGCAGCGGGCTGACGAAATACGCCTACGGCCAGGCCGGGGTCGATCTGCCGCGCCTGGCGTGCGATCAGAGCCAGGGCGCGACGAAGATCAACGCGGGCGATGTGGAGCCCGGCGATCTGGCCATCTGGGACGGCCACGTCGCGATGGTCGTCGGCAACGGAAAGATGATCGAGGCCGGCGATCCGGTCCAGATAGATCCGATAAGGACTACCAACATGGATATGAACTTCCACGGCTTCTACAGGCCCACCCATGACTGATCCCAAGCAGCAGCAGATACCGAACGTCACGGTTGCCGCCAGCACGAACCGCTCGGGCACCATCAGCGTGCGGGCCACCGACCAGGGCATGCCGGTCGAGATCAAGTTCGAGCGCAGCGAGTATCGCTACGGCGCACAGGCCCTGGCCGCGGAGATCCTGCGCCTGACCAAGCGCTCGGCGATCGTGGCCAAGGCCCGTCGGCGCGAGGTGCTGGCCGAATCCGGGATGCCGGTCGAGATCCTGGACAAGCTCGGCCTGCCCACCCGCCAGGCCGCGGTGGACGAACTGGACCGCATGGACGACGAGGACACCGGACCCACTAGCTGGATGAGGCCAGTATGAGCGCAGAAATGGACGCCCTGGTCGCGGCGGCGACCGACAAGCTCGAGGCGCTCGAGGCGGCGCTGTACGGGCTCGGGCAGGTACGCGGGCGGTTCACCACCGAGGACGGCCAGGTGAGCGTCGAGGTCGACAGCAACGGCGCCCTGGTCGGGCTGCGGCTGGCCGAGTCGATCACCTCGCGCACGCCCGCCGAGGTGAGCCAGGCCATCATCTGGGCCTGCACCCAGGCGGCCCAGGACGCGGGTGCACAGCGTTCGGAGGTGGTGTCGAACCTGAATTCCACCTTCACTGGCGCGGAGCCTGGAACTGTTGGGGGGCGGGCCGAATAGTGCCGCACGCGGCGGCTCGATAGGCTCACGGTCATGGCTTCTGGAGACATCGTCCCGATCGAGCTCGGCCTGACCGATGGCGATCTCGTCACCCTGTGGGCACCGCGCTGGCGCGACGGTGACGACGAGTGGGAGGCATTCCTCGGGCACGAGGACGCGCTGTACGGCTTCGACTCCGTCGCGGAGCTGGCCGCCTTCATCCGGACCAACGACGACAACGACCTCGTCGACCATCCGGCATGGAAGGTCGTGGCCGGGTTGTCCGCGGCCGAACTGGAGCCGGAGGAAGAGCACATCTTCGATCTGGTCGGGGTGCCGGAGTTGGCGGCGGGCGATCCGGATCCGGACTCGGTCGGCGAGCTCGAGGAGACGCTCGACATGGCCCGCACCATCGGCGAGGTGTGCGAGCTCGAGGTGGTGACCAAGTTCTTCGGCTCGCACCCCGTGCTGGGTGCGCTGCCCGCGGGGGTCAGCGCCTTCTACGGGCGCGAGGGCCAGGAGCTGTGGAGCCAGATCGGGGCGGCCATCGTCAAGGACTGGGACAAGGTCGTCGACGCGATCGATTCGGTCGTGAAGTCCCCGGCCGTCGATGCCGACGCGGTCGCCCTCGCGGAGGCCGAACTGCTTGCGGCGGAAGAGAACATCGTCGATGCCGAGGACGCGGCGGAGACCGATGACGACGACGAGATCGAACAGGTCGACCTCGACGAGGACGACGAGGAAGACGCCGAGGACGAGACGTTCTGGCACGGCGTCGGCATCGACCCGATCCGCATCGTCACCTCCGAGGGCGAGTTCTACACGCTGCGTTGTTATCTCGACGACGAGCCGGTATTCCTGGGCAGTGGCGGCACGATCACCGTGTTCTCCTCCGAGCGCGCCCTGGCGCGCTACCTGGCCGACGACCACGATCACGATCTCGCCGCCGTGAGCACCTACGACGAGGTACACACCGCGGCGATGGACGGCTCGCTCGAGATCGAGGTCTCCGACGAGAACGTCTACGTGCTGCCGGGCCTGGCCGACGACCTGGCCCAGGGCCCGAAGGCGGTCGACATCGACCAGCTGGATCTGGCCTTCGAACTGTTCACCGACGCCGCCGATTACGCCGACGACGACACCGTCGAGCAGGCGCTGGCCAAGTCCACCCCGCTCGGCTGGTACGTCTCCTATCTGCTCGAGCCGGACCCGAGTCGGCTGGCGCCCAGCCCACCGTTCGCGGCCGAGGCCGAGGCCTGGCGCACCCTCGAGCAAAATTTCGAGACCCGCCTGCAGAAGGGGTAGCAACCGCACCCGGTCGCCGCACCGGATCACCCCGGACGCGGCGGCCGGATCGGATCACCGGCGCAGCGCGGTGTCCGCACGATCCGGCGCATCGTCGGCGCCGGGCCGCTGCACATCGGATTTGGTGACGGCGAGGTAGGCGACCAGCGCGAGAATCGCCAGGCCGAGCACCGCGACGACGGGACCGTCGCCGAGGCCCAGGCCGCTGGTGTCGGCCGGCTTGCCGAGCCAGTCGGCGACCGAGGCCCCCAGCGGCCGGGTGATGACGTAGGCGCCCCAGAAGCACAGGATCGGATTCCAGCCGAGCCAGCGGTAGCCGGCGGCGGGGACGAGGATGCCGGCCGCGAAGACCGCCGCGGAGGCCGCGTATCCCCAATGCAGTGTGTAGGCGGTGAAGTCGCCGAGCGCGGTGCCCATGGCGAAGGTGGCCATGACCGCGGCCCAGTAGAACAGTTCGCGCCGGGTGGTGTTCACCTCGTGGATCGACAGGGTGCGCTCGGTGCGATACCAGAGGAAGAACACCGCCACCAGGACCACCGCGTAGAACAGGGTGGAAACGGGGTATGGGACGCCGAGCACGACGTGCATCACGTCGGCGGCCATAGTGCCGAAGACGCCGACCATGACCACCGCGAGCCAGTACGCCCACGCGTTGTAGCGGCCCAGACGCAGCTGCAGGATCAGCGCCGCGAGGAAGGCCACGAAGCCGAGCACGACCGCGATCTGCGGGTCGATGGTGGTGACCAGGAAGTCGGAGGTGGATTCGCCCATCGCCGTGGACAATCCCTTGATGATCCAGAACGCGGCGGCGACTTCGGGAACACGCAGCGCGCCGATTCGGGTCAGCGCGGAAGAGGGCGAATTCGGACTGCCGGATGCGGAATTCAACGAGCAACCTTTGCGGTAGTGAAGGACGGATACGGATACCGGCTACCGGCACGGCCCCGAATCCGGGCACAGGACATCGACAGTGTTCCCGGCCGGCGCTGAGAGCACGCTGAGATTCCGTCGTGATTCATGCCATTGACAACTGTTGCGTAGGGCCCGATTCGGTGTAGCCTTGGACAGATGCCCAAGGCGCTTGCCCAAGGGGATTCTCCGATCGAAGCGGGTTCGTATGGCGACTTCCGCAGAGCAGGGCCGTGAGACGCGCGCCCGACTCATGGACGCGGCGCTGGAGTTGATCGCCGAGCGCGGCTGGAGTGCGGTGACCACCCGGTTGGTGGCCGAACGCGCCGGGCTGCGCCCCGGGCTGGTGCACTACCACTTCAGCTCGGTCAACGACCTGCTCATCGACGCCTCGCTGGGGATGGCCCGGAAGTTGGGCGAGGGCGTGCTGGGGGAGGCACTGGCCGAGCAGGGGGCGGCGGGGCTGGAGTTTCTACTTGCCACCGTCGGCGCCTACGCCGATGCGACCACCGATACCCGCGTGTTCAGCGAAATGCTTTTGGCCGCAACACGATACGAGCGCCTGCGGCGGGGCCTGCGGGAGGTGCTGGACGACTTCCGGGCCGCGGTGGCCTCCTGGCTGCGCGACGCGGGCACGGCGGCCGACCCGGACGCGACCGCGGCCGTGCTGGTTGCGGCGCTGGACGGGCTGGTCCTGCATCGGCTCATCGATCCCCGGCTGAGCGAACTCGGCGTCGACGGCCCGCTGCGCCGGCTGACCGGGTTTTCCGATGACGGCGGGACACCACAGTGAGCGATCACGATCCGGAAAGGACAATCAGATGACTCTGACCGATTCCGCCGCCGCGTTCGGCGCACGCGCCCTGCGGACCCGCGCGGTGGTCCGCGCCCCGATCGGCCTCTACCGTGCCGGGCTCGGGTTCCTCTTCGGCACCCGCATGCTCATGATCGAGCACATCGGCCGCCGCAGCGGCGCCCGCCGATACGTGGTGCTCGAGGTCGTCGACCATCCCGGGCTGGACGAATACGTCATCGTGTCCGGCTTCGGCGAGAACTCGCAGTGGTACCGGAATATCCAGGCCCAGCCACTAGTCCGGCTCTGGGCCGGCCTGCACCGCGCGGTACCCGCCACCGCGACACCCATGACCGAACGGGACGCCGCTACCGCCCTCGACCACTACATCCAGCGTCATCCGCGCGCGTGGAAGAACCTCCGCGCCACCATCGAACACGCCACCGGAGCACCCGTCGACGCCCTCCCCATGGTCCGCGTGCGCACGACGGCACGTTGATCGGCCCGGAGTGCGCACGGGGGTGCAGCGCATTCCACCCACTCACCGGCGACGCCCTCCCGGTACCGCGGGCGCACCGCCTGACGATGCCGACACAGCCCGCAGCTCACCAGATCCACACGGCCAGCCGCGCCCGCGAGTAAGCCATTCCGAGCCCCAGGGTCCTCTGCAGCACCCCGGGATCCGCGCCTCTGCGTCCACCCACCCCTCGACACCCGCAGGGCCCAAGCGCCCCCACACGTGCTACCCAGGCTTCAGCGCGCGTGCGATCCGCTGCGCGACCGGCGCGCACGAACGCCACCAGCCCGAACATGCCGGCGCCCGTGTCGCCGGGCCGGTGCTGTCCGGGCGCGGCTCGTGCGTCGGCGATGACACGAGATCCGTTGTCCCAGCGCCGTTCCCGACTCCAGCGCCGGGAACGGGACATCGGGAACCGCCCCGGCTCAGCCGAGCAGGACCGCGTAACCGGGCTTGATCACCTCGTCGATGATGCGCAATCGGTCCGGGAACGGGATGAACGCCGACTTCATGGCGTTGATCGTGAAGCGCTCGAGATCGCTCCAGCCGTAGCCGAACGTCTCCACCAGCTTGAGCATCTCCTGACTCATGCTGGTATCGCTCATCAGCCGGTTGTCGGTATTGACCGTGACCCGGAAACGCAGGCGGGCAAGCAGATCGAAGGGATGCTTGTCCAGCGAGGGCACCGCGCCGGTCTGCACGTTCGAGGACGGGCACAGCTCCAGCGGAATCCGCTGGTCGCGAACGTAATTCGCGACCAGGCCCAGGCGCGCCTCGGAACCGGCGTCGGCCTCCGAGATGTCGTCGGTGATCCGCACCCCGTGCCCGAGCCGTTCGCAGCCGCAGAACGCGACCGCCTCGTGAATCGACGGCAGGCCGAACGCCTCGCCCGCGTGAATGGTGAAGTGCGCGCAGTTGGCCCGCAGGTATTCGAAGGCGTCCAGGTGACGGCTGGGGGGATATCCCGCCTCCGCACCCGCGATGTCGAATCCGCCGACACCGCGCTCGCGCCACCGCACGGTCAGCTCCGCGATCTCCAGCGAGCGCGCCGCGTGCCGCATCGCGGTCAGCAGGCACACCATCCGGATGGGCGTCCCCGCCGCGGCGGCCAGCTGTTCACCCTCGCGGAAGCCGGCCAGGGTGTGTTCGACCA
This sequence comes from Nocardia albiluteola, assembly GCF_018860155.1. GTDB lineage: Bacteria > Actinomycetota > Actinomycetes > Mycobacteriales > Mycobacteriaceae > Nocardia > Nocardia albiluteola. Next base: position 681,986 of record NZ_JAHKNI010000002.1, on the reverse strand, counting down.
CCTCGTCGAGGGTGAGGCCGCGCTCGAGGTGCTGTTCGGGGGCGAAACGCACCTCGGCGTACACCACGCCGTCGGCCGCGAGGTCCTGTGCGCACTCGCTCGCCACCCGCCGCAGCCCCTCGGGGGTCTGCATCACCGCGACGGTGTGCGCGAAGGTTTCCAGATATCGCTCGAGCGATCCGCTGTCGGCGGCATCGCGGAACCAGTGCCCCAGCGAGACGGTGTCGTGGGCCGGCAGCTGGTCGTATCCGCATTGCGCGGCCAGCTCGAGGACCGTCGCGGGCCGTAGCCCCCCGTCGAGATGGTCGTGCAGCACGGCCTTGGGGGCCTGGCGGATCGAGGCAAGGGTTATAGGCATCGGTCCAGTCATGTATCGACGCTAGCCGCATCCGCGGCGTTCCGCAGGAAACCTTCGGTGTATCCATTCGATAGCTGGCATGTCGACACCTGCCGGTCGCCCGCGTGTCGCGTACGGATCGGATGCCGAGCCCGGCCACCCGATCCCGAGCCGAATACCCGACTGCTGGGCAGGGTGATGAACGCCGCCGGTCCCATCGGATTCGGTTCGGGATCCGCAGTCGAGCTCGGCGGCGATGGCGTCGAGCACCGGGCCGCGGAGGAGTGGTTCGGTCGTGCCGGTGGTGTAGGCGACGGTGCTGGTGACCAGTACTCTCGGCTGCCGCCGATGGATGCGCCCCGTGTCAGGGCGCGACGCGGTCCAGCACGAGCGGAGTCGGCGCAGGTGGGGTGGAGCCGATCTCGTAGGCATCCCGCAGGGCCTCGAGCGCCGGCTCGAATGCCTCGGGGGTGTCGGTGTGCAGGGTGAGCAGCGGCTGACCGGCGACAACGGAATCGCCCGGCTTGGCATGCATTTCGACCCCCGCACCGAACTGCACCGGTTCCCCCTGACGGGCCCGCCCGGCGCCCAGGCGCCAGGCGGCCAGACCCACACCCATCGCATCCAGCCGGGCCAGGGTGCCGGTCTCGGCCGCGGTCACAACCTCGGTGTGCGCCGCGACCGACAGTGGCGCGAGCGGATCGCCGCCCTGGGCCAGGATCATCGCGCGCCAGTGGTCCATCGCCCGGCCGCCGGCCAGGGCGGCCGCGGGGTCCGCGTCGTGAATTCCGGCCTGGGACAGCATCTCCCGCGCCAGCGCCACGGTGAGCTCGACCACATCGGCGGGCCCGCCGCCGGCCAGCACCTCGACCGATTCGGCGACCTCGAGGGCATTGCCCGCGGCGCGGCCGAGCGGGGTGTCCATGGCGGTCAGCAGCGCGACCGTGCGCACGCCGGCGTCCGCGCCCAATTCGACCATGGCCGTGGCCAGTTCGCGGGCCGATTCCAGGGACTTCATGAAGGCACCGGAACCCACCTTGACATCCAGCACCAGCGCCGCGGTGCCCTCGGCGATCTTCTTGCTCATGATCGAGCTGGCGATCAGCGGAATCGACTCGACGGTGCCGGTGACATCGCGCAGGGCATACAGGCGCTTGTCGGCCGGTGCCAGATCGGCCCCGGCGGCACAGACGACCGCACCGATCTTCGGATCCGCGAGCATGGCACGCATCCGCGACACCGGCACCTCGGCCCGCCAGCCGGGTATCGACTCGAGCTTGTCCAGGGTGCCGCCGGTATGGCCCAGGCCGCGACCGGACAGCTGCGGCACGGCGGCGCCGCAGGCGGCGACCAGCGGCGCCAGCGGCAGGGTGATCTTGTCCCCGACGCCGCCGGTGGAGTGCTTGTCCACGGTGGGCCGCGGCAGATCGGTGAAGTCCATGCGCCTGCCGGACTCGATCATCGCCCGCGTCCAGCGGGAGAGCTCGCGCCGGGTCATGCCGCGCAGCAGGACGGCCATGGCCAGGGCCGACATCTGCTCGTCGGCCACCTCGCCGCGGGTGAACCCATCCAGGACCCAGTCGATCTGCTCGTCGGACAGCTCGCCGCCGTCCCGCTTGGTCGTGATCACCGACACCGCCGAATGCACGCTCACCATGGCCGCCAGCCTCCCAGAGAACCTCGCCCGGCGCACGGATCCCCGGCGCGTATCGCCAAGAAACGCCTGTACATTGGTGGTAAAGGGTGCGTCTGCGAGAAATTTCGGGCGACATGCGGAAGGGGTCGATTTCCGCGTGTACTGTCGCGGCCACCAACCGATCGAGAGCTAGGGGGACGTTATGACGCACGTGGGACTGGATGTCCGGGTGGCGAAGCTGGAGCACCGGGTCACCGATATCGAGGAGAGCCACGGCAACTCGATATACGCGCTCACACGAGACGTTCGCGGGCTCAAGATCGACAATCGCCGGCTCGTCTCCCATGCGAACTCCGTGGGCCGAAGCCTCACCCTGATCATGAAGCATCTCGGCATACCGCCGATCCCGTTCGAGGAGATCACCCCTGCCGACGATGCCGAGATCGACCAATCTTTCGAGGACGAGGCGTGAAGCAAGGACGAAATCGACGCCTCGTTCGGGGGAGACATCTCAGAGTCCGCGACGGATCGGGATCGTAATCCATTGCCGGACAACGCCTTCAGCCTCAGATAGCTCGTGCGGCGGCGCCGCGGCCGCCGCGACGGGCGCCCCAGAGTTGGGCCGCACGCTCCGAGGCGTGCGAAACCTCACATCATTTCTGCCCCGCCGCAAGATCATCCGGCCCGAAGGCAAACGGCAGCAAACTACTCAGCGGCATCGGACCGCTCGCGTGATCGACGAGCAGATCGCCGCCTCCGTGCTCGTAGAGCAGCTGGCGACACCGCCCGCACGGCATCAGGATCGCCCCACGCGAGTCGCACACAGCTACCGCCAGCAACCGGCCCCCGCCGGACGCGCAGAGGTTACCGACCAGTACACACTCGGCACACAGCCCCAGACCGTATGAGACATTCTCCACATTGCACCCGCGCACAATTCGTCCGTCGAGGGTGCTCGCGGCGGCCCCGACCGGAAACCGCGAATAGGGTGCATAGGCATTCTGCATAACATCGAACGCATTGTGGCGCAACATATTCCAGTCAATTTCCGACATATGAGACCTCCGTCCGAATGGGCCGCACCGGGCCGAAAGAACGGTACCGCAGCCACATTCGAACGTCAGGCAAGGCAAACCTAACTCAGTGAATTTCGCCGCAACGCACGGCACGCCGAATTAGTTCCGCGAATCTCCGGGGATTACAGTTCTCGGCAGATCGGTTCAGGTTTGGCGTTGCACAGACGGCCACCGCCTCTGGGGTGTCGGCTCCGGACACGAGCTGGTGTTTTCCATCCAATCGGCTCTGTGTCCGCGCGCCGAATCTGCGCCGGATCACGACTTGCCGGCTCGCCGGCCTGTCCATCAACGACGTTGGAGGCACCGCACTCTATGACCACCACGCTGGAAGCTCCGGCTCAGCCGAAGCGGAAGACCCTGTACCGCGGCGACCCGGGTATGTGGTCCTGGGCGATGCACCGGATCACCGGTGTCACGATCTTCTTCTTCCTCTTCGTCCACGTGCTCGACACCGCGCTGGTGCGGGTCAGCCCCGACACCTACAACCGGGCGATCGAGACGTACAAGAACCCGATCGTCGCCCTGATGGAGATGGGCCTGGTCGTGTGCGTGCTGTTCCACGCGCTCAACGGCATCCGGGTCATCCTGGTCGACTTCTGGTCCAAGGGTCCCAAGTACCAGCGGCTGATGCTCTGGATCGTGCTCGCGGTCTGGGTCATCGTGGCCGGCGCGGGCGTGGGCCGTGAGCTCTTCTACATGATCACGACGGAGCTGTGACGCCAATGACTGCACCTGTTCTGGGCAAGTCCTACGACCGCCCCGCCAGCCTGGACTCCCCCCGCGCCCCGCGGCGCGCCAAGGGCAACAACTTCGAGAAGTACGCGTGGCTGTTCATGCGCTTCTCCGGCCTGCTGCTGGTCGTGCTCGTGCTCGGCCACATGACGATCATGCTGATGCTCGACGGCGGCGTGAAGCGCGTGAACTTCGCCTTCGTGGCCGGACGCTGGTCCAGCCCGTTCTGGCAGCTCTGGGACCTGGCCATGTTGTGGCTGGCCCAGCTGCACGGCGGCAACGGCCTGCGCACGGTCATCGACGACTACGCCCGCAAGGACGCCACCCGCTTCTGGCTCAAGACCCTGCTGGCCGTGTCGATGATCCTGATCATGGGCGTGGGCACCTACGTAATCTTCACCTTCGACCCCAACATCAGTTAGGAACGCCACCAGCGATGACTGAAAACCCGATTGAGGAGCACCGCTACGACGTGGTGATCGTCGGTGCCGGTGGTGCCGGTATGCGCGCGGCTATCGAGGCCGGCCCCCGGGTGCGCACGGCGGTCCTGACCAAGCTCTACCCCACCCGCAGCCACACCGGCGCGGCCCAGGGCGGCATGTGCGCCGCGCTGGCGAACGTGGAGGAAGACAACTGGGAGTGGCACACCTTCGACACCGTCAAGGGTGGCGACTACCTGGTCGACCAGGACGCCGCGGAGATCATGGCCAAGGAGGCCATCGACGCCGTGCTCGACCTGGAGAAGATGGGCCTGCCGTTCAACCGGACCCCCGAGGGCCGGATCGACCAGCGCCGCTTCGGCGGTCACACTCGCGACCACGGCAAGGCGCCGGTGCGCCGCGCGTGCTACGCCGCCGACCGCACCGGTCACATGATCCTGCAGACGCTCTACCAGAACTGCGTCAAGCACGACGTGGAGTTCTACAACGAGTTCTACGTGCTGGACCTGCTGCTCACCGACACCGACCGCGGCCCGGTCGCGACCGGCGTCGTCGCCTACGAGCTGGCCACCGGCAAGCTGCACGTGTTCCACGGCAAGGCGATCATCTTCGCCACCGGCGGTTCGGGCCGGATGTACAAGACCACCTCCAACGCGCACACGCTGACCGGCGACGGCATGGCGATCGTGTTCCGCAAGGGTCTTCCCCTGGAGGACATGGAGTTCCACCAGTTCCATCCGACGGGCCTGGCCGGTCTTGGCATCCTCATCTCCGAGGCGGTCCGTGGCGAGGGCGGCATCCTGCGCAACGCCTCGGGCGAGCGGTTCATGGAGCGCTACGCCCCCACCATCAAGGACCTCGCCCCGCGCGACATCGTCGCCCGGTCGATGGTGCTCGAGGTGGCCGAGGGCCGCGGTGGCGGTCCGAACAAGGACTACGTCTTCATCGACGTGACCCACCTCGGTGAGGACGTGCTCGAGGAGAAGCTGCCCGACATCACCGAGTTCTCCCGCACCTATCTGGGCGTCGACCCGGTCAAGGAGCCGGTGCCGGTCATGCCGACCTGCCACTACGTGATGGGCGGCATCCCGACCCGCATCCGTGGCGAGGTGCTGCGCAACAACACCGACGTGGTGCCTGGCCTCTACGCCGCCGGCGAGTGCGCCTGTGTCTCGGTGCACGGATCGAACCGCCTGGGCACCAACTCGCTGCTGGACATCAACGTGTTCGGCCGCCGCGCGGGCATTGCCGCCGCCGAGTACGCCCAGCGCCACGATTTTGTGGCGCTGCCGGAGAACCCCGCGACGATGGTGCAGAACTGGCTGGCCAACCTGCTGTCCGAGCACGGCAACGAGCGCGTCGCGGACATCCGCGGCGAGCTGCAGGCGACCATGGACGCCAACGCCGGTGTGTTCCGCACCGAGGACACGCTGAAGAAGGTGCTCACCGACATCCACGGGTTCAAGGAGCGCTACGAGCGGATCACGGTCCAGGACAAAGGCAAGCGCTACAACAGCGACCTGCTCGAGGCCGTCGAGCTCGGCTTCCTGCTCGAGCTGGCCGAGGTCACCGTGGTCGGCGCGCTGAACCGCAAGGAGTCGCGCGGCGGCCACGCCCGCGAGGACTACCCCAACCGCGACGACACCAACTTCATGCGCCACACCATGGCGTACAAGGAGGTCGAGCCCGGTGAGCCGGCGAAGCTGATCGCCGACATCCGCCTCGATTTCAAGCCGGTCGTGCAGACCCGCTACGAGCCGATGGAGCGTAAGTACTGATGACTGCTGTCGCCGAGACTCCACAGAAGCCGGCCCCCGTTCCGGACGGGTCGGTCATGGTCACCGTCAAGGTGGCCCGGTTCAACCCGGAGAACGGGCAGGGCGCGTACTGGGATTCGTTCCAGGTGCCGGTGCTGCCCACCGACCGCTTCCTGAACGTGCTCATCTACATCAAGTCCTACCTGGACGGCACGCTCACCTTCCGCCGCTCCTGCGCCCACGGCGTCTGCGGTTCGGATGCCATGCGCATCAACGGTGTGAACCGGCTGGCGTGCAAGGTGCTGATGCGGGACATGCTGCCCAAGAGCGGCAAGACCCTCACCATGACCGTCGAACCGATCCGCGGCCTGCCCGTGGAAAAGGATCTCGTGGTCAACATGGAGCCGTTCTTCGACGCCTTCCGCGCGGTCAAGCCGTACCTGATCACCTCGGGTAACGAGCCCACCCGCGAGCGCATCCAGTCCCAGACCGACCGCCACCGTTTCGACGACACCACCAAGTGCATCCTGTGCGCCTGCTGCACCACCTCGTGCCCGGTGTACTGGAGCGACGGCAGCTACTTCGGCCCGGCCGCGATCGTGAACGCGCACCGCTTCATCTTCGACAGCCGCGACGAGGGCGCCCGGGAACGCCTGGACATCCTCAACGACGTCGAGGGCGTCTGGCGCTGCCGCACCACCTTCAACTGCACCGACGCCTGCCCCCGCGGCATCGAGGTCACCAAGGCCATCCAGGAAGTCAAGCGCGCGTTGCTCTTCGCCCGCTAGGCTGGTCCGCCAAACCCGAAGGCCGCCTTCATCATTGCGATGCAGGCGGCCTTCGCCGTGACTACTCATCTGGACTCCCCGGCTTCGGCTGCGTGCGAGAGGACTTGTCGAGCAGATCGGTGGTCGTGGTCAGCGGACTCGGTACCGATCGACGAATTGACCTCATCGCGCCGCTCAATTCAACGGCCGTATACGAGGCGTCACACCGCTTCCATATTCATTGATGCCTACATGCACATGATGGTCGTCACATGCGCCCGCCGCGGGGGAACTCGTCCTCGCTCCCGCGGCGTTGGCAGTCCAGATAGGCTCGAACCCAGGCTCCGCCAACGGAACCGGACGCACGTAGAAGGAAAGTCCCGTGATCTGCTTCTTCGACCCCTCCCACGGCCCGGCGGCCATGTCCGTGAACTGGCAGCCGCAGTGGGGTGTGCCGCGGCCCGTCGAGGTCTGCCAGTTCTGCGCGCAGCGGATCCAGACCACCCAGCCGCCGTTCTATCAGCCCATGCAGGGGTACCCGCAGCAGGGTTATCCGGCCCAGCCCGGTTATCCGCAACCCGGTTACCCTCAGCAGCCGGGTTATCCCCAGCCGGGCTATGGGCAGCAGCCGCCCCGCCAGGGCCACAGCACCGCCGCGATGCTGGGCGCGGGCGCGGCGGGCGTTGTGGGCGGCATGCTGATTGGCGACATGCTCTCGGACGACGACGAGCGCGACGAGAACCGCGCCTACGAGCGCGGTTACGAGGATGCCGAGTACCGCGACGACCGGAACGATCGCGACGACGATAGCTTCTTCTGAGCCCGATTCCGAAGGCCGCCTTCATCTTTCGATGAGGGCGGCCTTCTCGTTCACCGACCTCAAGGCACCATCCAGGACAGCACCGACGTCGACTGCAGCACGACCAGCACGCACATCGCCGCCAGGAACAGCAGCGTCCAGCCGAAGACCCGGCGGAAGATGTCGCCCTCCTTGCCGTCCAAACCCACTGCGGCAGCGGCGATGGCGAGGTTCTGCGGGGAGATCATCTTGCCCAGCACGCCGCCGGAGCTGTTGGCCGCGGCCATCAGGGTCTGCGACAGGCCCGCCTTGCCCGCGGCGGTCACCTGCAGCGCGCCGAACAGCGAGTTGGACGAGGTATCGGATCCGGTGACCGCGGTGCCGATCCAGCCGAGGATCGGGGACAACAGCGCGAAAAGCCCGCCGGCGCCGGCCATCCAGGTGCCCAGGGTGATGGTCTGGCCCGAGGTGTTCATGACATAGGCCAGGGCCAGCACCGCCATCACCGTCACGATCGCGAATCGCAACTGGTACAACGTTGTTCCGTACGCCCGCATGGCCCTGGGAATCGACACCGACAGCGCGATCATCGTCAGCAATCCCGCGATCAGCATCTGAGTTCCGGGCGAGGTCAGCAGGTTCAGGGTGAAGGTGATGGAACCGAGCCGGGCGCCCTTGGCATTGACCACGTGCAGCCCCGGCCAGGCGAAGGTGTATGTCGCGTGCCCGATCAGCCGCTTGATCGGGCCGATCTGCCCGAGTACGAAGACCGCGATCACGATCAGGTACGGCGCGTAGGCCCGGACGATATCGCGTGGCGAGTCGGGATGCTCTACGCGACGGGCGAATTCGGGCGAGGGCTCGGCGGCCGCGCCACCGGCGATCACCGGCGCGGGACGGCTGCCTTCGGTGTAGGTCGCGGACGGACGCCACACCCGCACCAGCAGCACGACCCCCGTCGCGGAGACCAGCGCCGCCACCACGTCGGCCAGCGGCACCGAGATGAAGTTCGAGGTCACGTACTGTGCGATCGCGAAGCTCACCCCGCAGACGACCGCCGCGGGCCAGGTCTGCCGGATCCCGTTCCTGCGGTCGACGATGAAGACCAGCACCAGCGGAACGAAAAGCGACAGCACCGGGGTCTGGCGGCCGACCATCGCGCCGAGCGTGTCGGAGGAGTGCCCGGTGACCGCGCCCAGGGTGAGGATCGGCGTGGCCATCGCGCCGAACGCGACCGGCGCGGTATTGGCGGTCAGCGCCAGCACCGCCGCCTTCAGCGGTGCGAATCCGAGCGCGATCAGCATGACCGCGGTCACCGCGACGGGCGTGCCGAATCCGGCCAGGGCCTCGAGTAGGGCGCCGAACGAGAAGGCGATGAGGATGGCCTGTACCCGCTGATCGGGGCTGACCCCGGCGAAGGAGCGGCGCAACACATCGAAATGGCCGGTGGCGACGGTCATGTTGTACACCCAGATCGCGTTGATCACGATCCACAGAATCGGGAAGAACCCGAATGCGGCGCCCTCGGTGCCCGACAGCAGCGCCTGCCCCACCGGCATCCCGTAGAGCCAGACGGCCACGACCAGCGCGACGAGCAGCGAGACCAGCGAGGCGATCCAGGCGGCCCAGCGCAGCGCCCCGAGCAGGATGAACAGGACCAGTAGGGGCAGGGCGGCGATGAGCGAACTCCACGCCAGGGAATGGGCGAGTGGATCGAGTACTTGGTGATACATGCCAAACCTCCGACAACGGGCCAACCGCACAGCCCGTTCCGGGAAGTTTTACTCTCAACGACCACTCCCCGGCCCGAAATCCGGCAGATATTCACCTCCGCTGACGCCGCAACCGGCCCGCACCGAATACCTCAGGGGCCCGCATGATCTGCCGTCGTCACAGGCACGCCGGAGCGCCTTCGTAGCCGGAAGCTTGCATGCGGTGCTCCAGGACGGCCATCCGCAGCCCCGACCCGATCAACTAGGCATTTTGTCAAGTTAACTGAGTATTTGTTGTCGGATGCGCCCAGCAGTGCTTGCATCAAGGCATGTTCACTGAAGCTCAGCTGTACTCGCCGGTGACCACGAGCACCCAAGGTGATGTGACCGTGCACCTGAGCGAGGAGCACCCCGGCGTGAACGATCCCGACTACCGGGCCCGCCGCAACGCGATTGCCGCCCGGGCGCTGGCGTATCGACCGGGATCTCCGACACCGCGCATCGATTACACCGACGAGGAGCAGCAGGTCTGGCGGATCGTGTCCACCGAGCTGGCCCGCAAGCACGAACGGTATGCCTCCGCGGAGGTCCTGGCCGCGGCCGGACGCCTGGCCCTGCCGGTCGACCACATCCCCCAGCTGGACGAGGTATCCGCACGACTGGTGCCGCTCAGCGGATTCCGCTACGTGCCCGCGGCCGGGCTGGTGCCGCTGCGGGAGTTCTTCGGCTCCTTCGCCGACCGTATTTTCCATTCCACCCAGTACATTCGCCATCATTCGGCCCCGCTCTACACGCCGGAACCCGATGCGGTGCACGAAATCATCGGCCACGCCAATCAATTGGCGAGCCCCCGCTTCGCGGCGATCTACGCCGAGGTGGGCGCGGCGGTGGCCCGGCTGGAAACCGATGCGGCACTGAAGTTCCTGGCCGATGTGTTCTGGTTCTCGATGGAATTCGGCGTGGTGCGCGAGCGGGGCGAAGTGCGCTGCTACGGGGCCGGGCTGCTGTCGTCCTATGGCGAGATCGAGGAGTTCCGCGAGGCCGAGTTGCATCCACTGAACATCCACGAGATGGGCACGGCGGTCTACGACATCACGCACTATCAGCCCGTATTGTATTGCGCCGAATCGATTTCCGAGATCGAGGACGTGGTGGGCGGATTCTTCGCCACGGTGAACGACGACGTCGTGGCCCGGCACCGGGCGGCCTAGCTACAGCGGCATTCCCGCCTCGAGAAAGTCGGCGATCCGCCCGATCTTGTCGATGTCGAGGCCGCCGCCCGGCATGGGGTCGAACGCGGTCATCATCGCGCCGATCAACGCGCCGGCGAAGGCGCGGACCTCGAGTTCGTCCTCGTCGCGGCCCGCCCGTTCGGCGGCCAGCGTGGCCAGCAGCCGGATGTTGCGGTCGGTCTCCTGAGCGATCACGCTGCTGAGTTCGGGCACCGACGCGATCAGGCGCATCCGGTGCTGCTCGAACTCCATCTCCTGCGGGCTGAGCGAGTCGAAGACCTCCATGGTGGCCCGCACGAACGCGCGCAGCGGCGACAGGTCCGCGGGCTGCGCACGAATGGCCTCGATCATCAGCGGGTCCAGGTCGTCGGCCATGGCGACCTGCTCCTTGGACGGGAAGTAGCGGAAGAACGTGCTGGGCGAGACCTCCGCCGCGGCGGCGATCTGCTCGACCGTGGTCTCCGCGTAGCCCTGCTCCCGGAACAACCGCATGGCCTCGGTGCGGATGGTACGGCGGGTGCGCTCCTTCTTGCGCTCGCGCAGGCCCATCCGGGGCGAGGCAGCCCCCGGATGGGCCCGGGCTGGAGGAGGCTCCGTGACGGGGATGGAATCAGCCGGCATGGTCCGATTCTCCCGCACTCGCGACCGGGTCCGCAGCATCGGGCGCGGTATCGACGGCGGTCGCGCTTCCGCCACCGACCGTCATGCCCGCATCCACCGCGGCCGGATCCCCGCCATCCTCAGCGGCATCCTGCGCACCCGACCCGTGACCGCGAGTGAGAATCGCGGCAACCAGCGCGGCGATCACGCAGATCCCGGCACACACCCAGAGCATCGCGCCCATACCGCCGACGAACGCGGACTGCACCTGCGCGAGCATCGCGTGATCACCGAGCTTGTGCGCGACCGCGACGCCGCCGTTGACCCCGTCGGAGATCGGCGCGCGATCGTAACCGCCCAGGCCCGCACGATACTGCGTCGCCAGGACCGTGCCCAGCACCGCGACGCCGATGGTGCCACCGGCCTGCCGCAGCGCCTGCATGAGCGCCGAGCCGGAGCCGGACCGCTCGGCATCGAGTTCGCCCATCGCCATGCCCATCGCCGCGGGCATCACGAAGCCCATGCCGATGCCCAGCACCGTGAGCCACAGTGCGGTGTGGCCGTAGCCGCTGCCCACCCGGGTCAGCGCGCCGATCACCAAACCGCCTGCCAGCAGCAGGAATCCGGCGACCAGCACGATGCGCAGGCCCAGGCGCGGCAGCAGCTTGTCCACCAGCCGGGTGCCGACCAGCAGCCCGCCGATCAGCGGGAGCAGCCGCAGCCCGCTGCCCAGCGAGTCGACGCCCAGCACCGCCTGGAAGTACTGCGGCACGGTGAAGAACATGCCGAACATCGCGAAGTTGACCAGGACGGAATAGACCGTGCCCCAGCGGAATCCGCGCGCACCGAACAGTCCGAGGTCCACCAGCGGATGCGCGGTGCGGCGCTGCCAGCCGATGAACAGCGCCAGCATCACCACGCCCGCGGCGACACTCGCCCAGCCCGCGCCGTCACCCCAGCCCTGGCCGCCCAGGCGGATGAAACCGTAGGTGAGACCGAGCATTCCGGCGGCGGACAGCACCACGCCCGGCAGATCGATCCGGAAGGCGTTCGCGCTGCGTGACTCCGGCACCAGGACCGCGACGGCCAGCAGGCCGACCAGCGCCATCGGGACGTTGATGAGGAACACCGAACCCCACCAGAAGTTCTGCAGGAGCCAGCCACCGACGATCGGGCCCAGCGGCATGCCGATAGCGGTGGAGGTGACCCAGATCGTCAGTGCCCGTTGCCGTTCGCCCTTGTCGGGGAACAGCGCCGGGAGCACCGCCATGGACAGCGGCATCATCGCCGCCGCCGCGACGCCAAGCAGCGCGCGGGCGGCGATGAGCTGGCCGGACGAGGCCGCCAGCGTGCACCACACCGACGCCGCCCCGAACAGCGCGAGCGCGCCGACCAGGAAGCGCTTGCGGCCGTAGCGATCTCCGAGGGCGCCCGCGGGCAGCATGAGCGCGGCCAGCGCGAGCGTGTAGGCGGTCGTGAACCATTGCAGCGCAGAGGTACTCGCGTGCAGGTCGACCGCGATGGTGGGGAGGGCGACCACCAGCACGGTGGTGTCGAGGCCGATGGTGAGCATCGCCACCACCAGGGCGCTCAGGGCCAGCCAGCGGGTCTTCGCCGCCGCGGGGGTCACCCGGGCATCGTCGGCGGCCGAGGTGGGCGAAGTCAGCGCTCCCGGCGCGGCGGCGGCCGGGGTCCGGCCGCGTGCATCCGTTCCGTTCATGACAGATCCGATCATTTGAGGTTTTCTACCTTTTGATAGTAACTCTCATTTTGTTGTCTCTGTCAATACCCGCGAGTCAGACGCCCGCCCAACTCACAGCTACGGCCGCGCGAGTTCCGCTTAAGCTCGACGGCGATGCGCACTCGAAACCACCGCTCGACCGGCCGCAACGACTCCCCCCGGGCGGCCCGAATCCGGCGCGCCGGATTCGCCGGCGCGCTGGCCGCCGGACTGCTCGGCGCGAGCTCCCTGACCGGCCTCGACGCCATGCTCGCCCCCGTGGCCACGGCCGAACCGGTAGCCACCATCGCGCCGCCGTTCGCCACGCCGAAGACCGACACCTGCCCGGACAGGACGGCCCCGCCGCCGCCGATCGACGACTCCGAGGTGCCCGAGCCCGGCCAGCGCCCGCCCGCACCACTGCCGGTCCCCTCGACCCCGGTGGGCGGCGCGAAGCTCGGCTCCTGCGGACTCGTCCTGCCCACCGGCGCGCCGCCCGTCCCGAAGGACATCTCCGCCACCGCGTGGGTCATCGCCGACCTGGACACCGGCCGCGTGCTGGCGGCGAAGGATCCACACGGCCGCTACCGGCCCGCGTCGACACTCAAGACCCTGCTCGCCGCGTACGCGCTGCCCAAACTCGACCTGAACCAGGTGGTCATCGGCACCCAGGACGACGCGAATGCCGACGGCACCCGCGTCGGCATCGGCGCCGGCGGTCGCTATACCAACGATCAGCTGCTGCACGCCCTGCTGATGTGCTCGGGCAATGACGCCGCCCACGCCATCGCCACCGAGCTGGGCGGCGTGGACGAGACCGTCGCGCAGATGAACGAGACGGCCAAGCAGCTGCAGGCCCTGGATACCCGCGCGGCGACGCCGTCCGGGCTGGACGGTCCCGGCCAGAGCATCTCGGCCTTCGATCTGGCCGCGATCTTCCGCCACGACATGACGAATCCGACGTTCGCCGGCATCGTGCACACCGAGCAGTTCGACTTCCCGGGCTTCCCCGCCAATCCGAAGATCGAGGGCGACAAGGACCATCCCGGGTTCGCCATCGCCAACGACAATCACCTGCTCTACGACTACGAGGGCGATCTGGGCGGCAAGACCGGCTACACCGACGACGCCCGCCAGACCTTCGTCACCGCCGCCCAGCGCGGCGGCCACCGCCTGGTCGTCACCCTGCTCAAGGCGGACGTGCTGCCGCTGCGCCCGCCCGAGCAGGCCGCTCGCCTGCTGGACTACGGCTTCGCGTTGCCCGCGGACGCGACCGTCGGCTCGCTACCGGGCAGCACGCCCGCTCAGGCCACGAACCCCTCCGTGGCACTGGCCACTCCCCCGGCGCAAAGCCCTTCCGCCGCACCGGATGCCGGCCACAGCCACGAAACGTTGCGCGCGGGCACGATCGTCGGCGGCATCGTGGTGGTGCTGATCCTCGTCGTCCTCGCCTGGCGGATCGGCGGGCGGGCGCGGCGGTAGCCGGTTTCCGCGCGCCCGCCGGCATCGGAATCGGTTCGGGGCCAAGTCCTTACGGAAGGTTCAGGATGGAACTCGACGAAGACTGGTTGTCGCCCTCCACGAGCGGGGTATGGTGCTTCCCTCCGCCGTTGGCGTCCGCCTGCCACGAGTAGTCGCGATTGATCGTCTGTTCATTGCTGTCCGTGAGTCCGGACTGCGAGGTGGCCGTCGAGCCGTCGTCCGATGAATCCTGGCTGGCGGAACCGTCGGTGGTCGAACTGCTCGACGTGCCCCCGAAAATGCTGCTCAGGATCTGTTTGCCGTCGTCCTTGGCGCGGTCCTTGTCGCTCTGGGGGCTGTCGCCGGTGTCGTCGGCGAGTGAACTGCTGGCACTGTCGACGGCATTGCTGACATCCGAATCGCTGGTGTCGACGCCCAGACCGCTCAGGGCGGTGTTGGCGGCGGTGCTCACCCCGTCCTGAACCGCCTCGTGCTCACCGGCCTGCAGCACGGTCGACATGCTGATGCCGTTGCGCAGGCCCATCGCGTTCTCGGCGGTCTCCCACGCGAGCTCCTTGCCCGCGCCCTTCAGGAAGCCCTTGCCCGCGGCGATCGCGGTCTCCTTGACGATCTTCTCCAGCAGCTCCTTCAGCGCCGCCTTCAGGGCAACCTTGGCCGCCGCCTCGGCGACCACCGCCTCGGCCTCGCTGGCGCCGAGGGTTTCCGGCGCCGCGGCGGTGTCGATCGCGATCTGCGCGGCCAGGGCGACCAGCTGCGCGATGATGTACAGCTTGATCGCGAGGATCAGCATCGCCATCACCCGGCACGCGAAAGCGATTGCCTTGCACAGGGTTATGAGGTCGTCCAGGCCGTCATAGATGTCCTTCCAGTACTTCTGGATGGAGTCGTGCACCTCGCCGCTGATCTTGCTCAGTACCGTCTTGGCGACCTGGTCGCCCTCGTCCTTGATCTGGCCGAGGGTCGTGGCGATGTTGTCCCAGTCCGTGCCGACATTCTTTAGCGCGGTCTCGTCGCACTCGGGCCACTTGCACGCGACCAGGCTGGCCACCGGCTTGAGTGGGCCCGGCAGTTCGATTCCCATGAGCTACTTCCTCGTCCCCCCGCCCGGATGCGGGTGTGTGGTTCCGCCGCGGACGCCGCCGCGCCAATCGCCGCTGGCTCTCGAATGTGGTTGTGCACCATTATTGCTCGGATTCCGGCGCGCGCCTGCGCGGTCGTCCGGAGGCGGCGGGGAGCCGCCGTGGTTCGGGTGACGCGGGGCCCCCGCGCCGCCCGGGCGGTGGCCGGCGCCACCGTGTCCCGAGCGGCGGAGGGTTCCGCTGTCGTCAAGCAGTTCGATACCCATGACGCCCGGCTACTTGTGGCGTCCGTTGTGTGGATGGCCGCTGTGCGACGTGCCTGGGTTGTGACTACTCGTCGGATTCCCCGGATTGTGACTACTCGTCGGATTCCCCGGATTGTGACTACTCGTCGGATTCCCCGGGTTATGACTACTCGTCGGATTCCCCGGGTTATGACTACTCGTCGGATTCCCCGGGTTATGACTACTCGTCGGATTCCCCGGGTTATGACTACTCGTCGGATTCCCCGGGTTATGACTACTCGTCGGATTCCCCGGGTTATGACTACTCGTCGGATTCCCCGGGTTATGACTACTCGTCGGATTCCCCGGATTGTGACTACTCTGCGGTGTGCCGCTTTCACCCGGCTGGTGGCCGCTGCCGTTACCGGTAGGGTGCAGGTTTCCGCTGCCGATGCCGCTGCCCTGGAGGTATCCGCTACCGGTCCCGCTACCCGAGAGATAGCCGCTGCCGGTACCGGTGTGGCTGGCGCCCGCACCCGTGTGACTGATGCCGGTGCCCGAGTGCTCGGTGGTCCCCGAATGGTTCGTGGTCCCCGAATGGTTCGTGGTGCCCGAGTGCTCGGTACCCGATTGGTTCGTGGTGCCCGAGTGCTCGGTACCCGAATGGTTCGTGGTGCCCGAGTGCTCGGAGCTGCCGGAATGGTCCGGGGTACCGCTCCCGCTGCCGGAATTACCGGTGCCCGAATGTTCCGAGCTGCCGCTGCCCGAATTGCTCCCGGCACCGGAATCGGTTCCGCTGCCCGTGCCGCTTCCGCTGGCTCCGGCGGTGTGGGTATCGGTGCTGGCGGAATTGCTGCCGCTGCCCGAGCCGCTGTCGGACGGGAACTGGACGGTGCCGCTGGTGGTGCTGCCCGAATCGCCACCGGTACCCGAGCCGCTGTTGTTCGGATAGCCGCCGCTGTCCTGACCCGACACGCTGGTGCCCGAATCGCCGGAGTCACCGCTGCCACCACCGTATCCGGCCGTGGTCGTACTGCCCGAATCGCCACCGGAACCCGAACCGGACCCGGAGCCGTCGCTGCCCGAATCGCTACCGCTACCGCTACCGCTGCCACTGGGCCCGCTGGCGGGTTTGTTGTAGGAACCGTCGCCGCCGTCGCTGCCGCTGCCCGTGCTCGACCCGGTCGTCGTTCCGGACGTACTGCCGCTGCCGTCGATCTGCCCCATGAGCTTCTCGATCGCCGACTTGAAGTCGTCGTCGAGCTTTTCGAACTCCGAGGCCACGGTCTTGGACTTGCTCGTGAGTTCCTCGAAGAGCTTGGCGGCCTTCTCGATGCCCTCGAAGGCCTCCTTCACCTTGGGCAGATAGTTCTTGGCGAAGGCGGAGCCGAATTCGTCGTTGCCCCATTTGCCGTGAACGGCCTCGATATCGCTCTTGAGCTGCTTGAATTCGGACAGCAGATCCTTGCCGAGCTCTTCGAATTTCGGCGCGTGCGCCTTGAATTCCTCGAGTTCGATCTCGAAATCATTACTCATCGGCTACTCACCAGCCCTTCCAGTGCGGGCCCTCTTGGTCGTCCTCCCACGCCGGCGCGTAGTCCGGCTTCGGCTCGGGACGGCCGGGCTGCTGCGGGGGCTGACTGTAGGGCTGCTGCTGGCCGTAGGACGGGGCCGGCGGCTGCGCGGGCTGGCCGCCGTACGAGGGGGTGGGCTGCTGCGGCTGACCGTAGGACGGCTGCTGACCGTACGAGGGCTGCTGATTGTAGGACGGCTGCGGCGGCGCCTGCGGCTCCGCATAGGACGAGGTCGGTTCCGGCCCCTTCGGAGCGGGCGGCAGAATGCTTTCGAGAGTCGTTGGGAAGGGCGAGGTCTGGCCGTCGAGCGGATTTTCCACCGTGATGTTCGAGGCGGCCCGCAGCGGCGCCATCACACCCTCGATCTCCTTCTTCGCCACGCTCGCCGCGGCCTGCGAGGCCTCGGTGATCGACTTGCCGAGCTTCTGCGGGGTGGAACGCTTGAACGCCTGGGGATCGACCCACACCTCGATGGGAACGCCGGCCGCACTGCATGTGACCCGCACCAGGTTGTCCGACGACCATCCCTGCGCAGTGGCGGCCGCCAGCGTCTCCCGCGCGGCGGCGATATTATCCATCTGCGTCTGATAGTTGTCGAGCATCACATCGACCTCGGACTGCAGCGCCTCGGTACGCGCCTGCAGTTGGTCGTAACCGGCTTGATCCACAGGTTCCCCTCGATCGAACATTCACGCTTCTAACGTTCTGACGCACGAAGTCCACCTCAGGTTCCCTCCGATCGCAAACCCGTTCCGGGCAACCTGTTGCGGCGCACCGGCGGCCGCGAGTACCTTCGGCCCGGACGATGCGAGCAAATCCGCGGGGCACCAGGGGAATCGGAGATGCGATGAGCGACAATCCGAACACGGCGGCCCGGGAGATGGCGGCCTGGGCGCAGGATCTCGAGGGCCGAGCCGAGCGATATCAGGACCTGCACGGGCGGATGGCGGGCCTGAGTGTGACCGAGACCTCACGCGACGGCGCGATCACCGTCACCATCGACAACACCGGCGTGCCCACCGACCTGCACCTGGCCGAGAGTGCCCGCGGCCGCGCCCCCGCCGAGCTGGCCACGCAGATCATGCGGTGCCTACGCCGCGCCCAGGCGATCCTGCGCCACGAGGTCGAGGCGATGGTTATGGACACGGTCGGCGAGGACGACACCGGCACCGCCGTCATCGATCAGTACGCCCGCCGCTTCCCCGACCCCGAACTGGCCGAGCCGCAGGACAACCCCGGACGCTGACGCACCCCGGCCGCAATGCCCCGAGGCTCACCGCCGCGCGCGCCGCGCCTGAGTGAGCACCGCACCCGCGACGGCGCCCGCGCCGAACAGCGCGACACCGGTCCGCGCCGACACCCCCGCGACGACCCGGGGTTCGATGACCGCCGCGCCGGGCGGTGGCACGGTCACCTCGATCATGTTCTCGCGGGACGTGGCCGCCCACGCGGTGGCGAACAGGATGATCCGGGCGGTGATGTAGGCGAAGACCATCAGGCCCAGGATCGGACCGAAGGTGACCCCGGCCGGGCCGGTCAGTACCTTCCTCAGATAGAACGAGGCGACCTGCTTCCAGATCTCGAAGGCGATCGCGGCCATCAGCGCCGCCTTCCCCGCGCTCGGCAGCGTCACCGGCTGCCGCGGCAGCCTCGCGATGATCCACACGAACACGGCCCACGACGCCGCGATAGCCAGTGCCAGCGACAGCACGGTGAGCAGTATGTTCACCCCGGGCGCGCGCTCGAGGTTGACCAGCCGCAGCAGGTCGCGCCCCAGGCTGCTGGACGACAGCGCCGACAGCGCCACCGAGATCGCGATGGCCACCCCGAGGCCGATCAGCGAGAAGATGTCGGAGATCTTGTCGCGGAACCAATTACCCTGTGGCACTTCACCTTCCCACTGCTCGGTGAGCGCAGCACGCAAATTGGAGATCCAGCCGAGCCCGGCCAAGAAGGCGCCGATCAGGCCGATCACGCCGACGCTGGTCCGCGACCTGACCGCCTCGTTGATCAGATCGGTCACCTGCCCACCCAGCGAGCCGGGGATGTTCTCCACGATCTTGGACTGCAGCTCGGTGAGCAGATGCGGGTTGCGCGAGAGCACGAATCCGGCCACCGCGAATCCGACCATCAGCAGCGGGAACAGCGCCAGCACGGTGAAGTAGGTGATACCGGCCGCGTAGTAGTTCCCGCGCTGACGCTGATAGCTGGCGCCCGCGCGCACCAGATGGTCCAGCCAAGGCCGCGCCTCGACCTCGCGGCTGATCTTTGCCCTGATCCCGTCGAACACCCGTCCTCCCGCAGCAAACTCACATCAACCGGACGTCGACAGGGAGACCACCGCTGGCCGCGCCCGCACACCAGTACCGCCGCTACTCTCCCACCTTCGCCCGCGCCGTGCGGACGAACGCCGCAGCGCGTCGGTCACATTCGATCCCCGGTCCGCGCCACGGGCGTGCCCGGCGACCGCCCGCGCCCGGAACGCTCTCGCGGGCACTCGTTCAGGTACTCCCGCCCCTGGCTGCAACCGAGTGGCGAATTCCACCAGCGCGTCGAGCATTTCGCGCATCGACGCACAACCGGCGAGCTCGAACCCGGGACTGCGCGTTCGCGGAGAGTGAGCATCGGGCTGCACGGAGTGCGCACTACTCGGACCGGTTGCCCCGACACGAACCCCAACGCAGCGATCCGGCGCCGAGGCCGTCTGGAACGCCGAATCGAGTCAGCGGTGCAGGAAGCCGACTCGGTCGTAGACCTGAGCCAGGGTGTTTCCGGCGATCTCCCGGGCCCGCTCGGCCCCGGCGTTCAGGATGCGATCGAGTTCGCCCTGATCGTCCATGTACTCCTGGACCCTGGCCTGCAGCGGGGTGACGAATTCCACCAGCGCGTCGGCCACGTCGCCCTTGAGATCGCCGTATCCCTTACCGGCGTAATCCTTTTCGAGGGTCACGATGGGGGTGTCGGTGAGCGAGGACAGAATAACCAGCAGATTACTGACGCCGGCCTTGGTCTCCGGGTCGTACCGGATCTCGCGCTCGGTGTCGGTGACCGCGGAGCGGATCTTCTTCGCCGAGACCTTCGGATCGTCGAGCAGACTGAGCAGGCCCGCGTCGGTGGCCGCCGACTTGCTCATCTTCGCGGTGGGGTCCTGCAGGTCGTAGATCTTGGCGGTGCCGGAGACGATGTGCGCCTCGGGCACGACGAACGTCTTCTTGAAGCGAGTGTTGAACCGCTGCGCCAGATTTCGGGTCAGCTCCAGGTGCTGGCGCTGATCCTCGCCGACCGGCACCAGATGCGCGCGGTAGAGCAGGATGTCCGCGGCCATCAGCACCGGATAGGTGAACAGGCCCACGGTGGCGTTCTCGGCGCCCTGCTTGACCGACTTGTCCTTGAACTGCGTCATCCGGCTGGCCTCGCCGAAGCCGGTGATGCAGCTCAGCACCCAGGTCAGCTCGGCGTGCTCGGGCACCTGGCTCTGCACGAACAGCGTCGCGCGCTTCGGGTCGATGCCCAGCGCGAGCAGCTGCGCGGCGGCCCGCTTGGTGCGGGTGCGCAGCTCCTTGGGATCCTGCGGGACGGTGATGGCGTGCATGTCGGGGATGAAGTAGAGGGCCTCGTAGTCGTCCTGCAACTTCACCCAGTACTGCAGCGCCCCAAGGTAGTTGCCGAGGTGGAAGGAATCGCTGGTCGGCTGGATGCCGGACAGGATCCGCTGCTTGCGTTCGTCGGCCGGGGCAGGACTGGACATACCCAGATCTTCGCATGCCCCCGGCCGCGCCGCGCCGACCCCACCGCAGCCGCACCTCGGCCAATTAGTCGCACCCCCGTTCAACAGGCCGTACACGAACCACAGCGTGTAGCCGTGGGGTGCGGGAACGCACCGGCCACGGACCTACCACGAGCAGATCCTCGGGCTGTTGGATCGTCGAACCCGCCGGTATCGATGCGTCCGGTGATGGCGGCCGGGCCCGTGCACCAGGACGACTCCTGTTCGGCATTCCTACGACGCGCGGCAGCGAGCAGCGGCAACAGTGTGCGGCCCGATCGCCCCTTGCAGCGTCCTATTGCACGCCTCAGACCGGGTGCCGCTCGGCGTAATTCCGGGGATCGATACCCGGCATGCTGGCGTGCCCGGAATTGACCAGCCGGTGCTCGCGGCGGGTGAGCAGGCGGTAGACCGGGGCGCTCGGGCCCGCCAGGGTGCCGTGCAGGACCCGGGGCGCCAGCGGCGGGGTGCGGTGCGCGGCGCGGACCGCCTGGGCCAGGGTGCGGAAGGCGATCTCCTCCCTGCGCCCCCAGGGCATCGCGTACATCTCGCGGATGCGCGGCGGCAGGCTGCCCTGGATCAGCAGATGCACGCTGTTGACGACCTGATTCAGCGGCAGCGGCAGCGGATAGGGCACCCGCTGCCCGGACAGGTACGTGCCGACCAGGCGCGCCTCGTCGGTCAGGAACAGCTCCTCGGACGCCAGGTAGTCGTCGAAGTAGCGACGGAACCGTGGATAGCTCGCGGGCGCGGCCTCGCGCGGCATGCCGAACAGCTCGCCCCAGCGCACGTAGTCCTGGTACAGGTCCTCGCGTTCGGTCGCGCTCAGCCGGCGGACCAGCAGGTCGTGCATGACCTCGGCCGAATCGAAGGTGAAGGCCATGGTCATGAACATCAGCTGCGGATCGTGCGCGGCATACCGGGTGCCCGCGGGATGACGCGCCCCCGCGTCCTCGGGCAGCGCGCCCCGCACGGTGGCGTGCTTCTTGTGGGTGAACGCCAGCGCGCGATCGGCCTCCTCGCGGCTGCCCAGCGCCACGGCCTCGAACAACCGGCCGGTCAGCGCGAGGCGGGTGTACGGCGTGGTGCGGTGCTTGGTGTGCTCGGCCGTGCCGACGTACAGCAGCGGATGGACCGCGCCGATGACCAGCGCCCGCTGGCCGTAGGTGAGTCCGACCGCACGCTTGCGCATGACGCGCCGGATCATCGAATCATCGGTGAAATAACCGGGTTCGGACACGGTTGCCTCCTCGTCGAGTGCATCTGGCAACAGCATCCCCCAGAATTGAGAAACTGGCAATGTCATCCTCCAGAATTTCGCGAGGGCTGAGGACAGCGAGGCGACGGGTGGGTGAGCTCGCCCTGAACCGCGACCCCCTCGTGACAGAATCGACCTGTGGCAGCCCAACGGACCTACGGCGGAGTCTCCGCGCAGGAACGCCGCGCCCAGCGCCGGGCCGCGCTGCTCGAGGCGGCACTGGACATCATCGGCGCCGAGGGCCCGGACAAGCTGACCGTCGCCGGGCTGTGCGCCCGGGCGGGGTTGAACGAGCGCTACTACTACGAGAACTTCGACGGCCGCGACGCGGTGCTGATCGCCCTGTTCGACGGCATCGCAGAGGAACTCGCGACGGCCGTGCTGCGCGCGTCCCAGCACGCGCCCGCCGACACCCGCGGCCGGGCGCACGCGGCGATCGGCGCCGGCATCCACGTGCTCACCGACGACCCGCGCAAGGCGCAGGTCGCCCTGATCATCAGCGCCGCGACCCCGGAACTGCGCACCCGGACCATGCACACGATCCGCGGCTTCGCGGGCCTGGTCGCCACCGAGGGCATCGACTTCTACGCGCTGGCCCGGCCCGATCCCGACCCGGTGATCAGCTTCCGCGCCACCTATCTGGTCGGCGGGCTGGTCCAGACGCTCGCCAGCTGGCTGCAGGGCGACCTGCCGATGACCCGCGACGAGTTGATCGACCACACCACCGACGTCTTCGTGCTGCTGGGCGAGGATCTGGCGGAACGCCTGCGCTGAATCGCCCGAGCCGCGAACAGACGGTTCGTCCTGCGCGGCTGGACAGCTCAGCCGTCGGCACGCGCGTCGCACACCGACAGCCCGACGTGGTGCGCCAGAGCCGCCGCGATCGCCTCCTGGTCCGAGTCGTGCCGATGGATGGGTCTCGATATCACATCGTGAGCACCGCGGCGGACAGGTCCCCGGGCGCATTCTGCAGCACGACGCGGAACCGCACGCCGCGCCGGGCCCAGCGCGCGGCGCAGTCGGTCATCGCGGCGGCGAACCACTCCCGCGCGGCGGGCTCGGCCGCCAGCAGCTGCGCCGAATCACGAACGATCGCAACGTATCCCGGCGCGGCGCCGACGAATTCGTCCAGGTCCCGCAGGCATTCGTCGAAGGCGTCCTTGTTCTGCCCGAAGTAGTACGGGAACTGGAAGGCCGCGGCGAACTCGTCGAAAACGCCCGCGATCGTGCGCATCTTGGCGCCCCGCAGCTCCCGGGCCAGATAGCCCTCGGGGATCCGGAAACGCACGCCGCTGAACTCGGCGGCCTCCACCGCCAGCGACCCCAGCACCGCGGGCGTCGAACTCGCCGCGTCGCTCGGGTCCGTACCGGCCAGGAACTGCGACAGCGTCATCGTGCTACCCATCGGATTCTCCCCTCTCGGCCGACGCGTCCCGCCCCGGCACCGTCAGCGCATCCTGGTGAAGGTCGTGTAGTGATCGCCGGTGTAGTACGCCGAGCCCTCGCTGCCGGTGATGATGCGCTGGGCATCGCGGGTCTGCCCCTGCTTCTTCGGATTGACGTCCCACTCCCGGTAGCTGATCGCCTTGCCGGAGGAATCGGTCTTCGGCAGCGAGCCGCCGCGATTCATCCACTGGTCGCCGCCGTGGGTGCCGGGCGAGTTGGCCGCCGCCGGCCACTTGCCCGCGTCGATCAGGGCCAGGGTCTGATAGGCACGATCCGGCACGCCCGCCGCATGGCCGGTGACCGGTGCGGCCGAGACCCTGGCCGCGGCCACCGCCTTGGAGGACGGCGCGGCCGAATGGGTCGAGTGGCCGCGCGAGACCAGCAGCCCGACCACGATGACGATCACCACGACGACGAGCCCGAGCCCGCCCTGCATTCGCTTGTTCATCGGTACTGCACCGTCACCGGGGCATGGTCCGACCAGCGCAGGTGGTAATCGTCCGCGCGCTCGACGACGGCCTGCTTCGCGCGCCCGGCGATCTCGCCGCGCGCGAGTTGATAGTCGATGCGCCAGCCCGCGTCGTTGTCGAAGGCGCGACCGCGATAGGACCACCAGCTGTACGGGCCCGGCACGCCGGGATGCAGCATGCGCACGACGTCGACGTACCCGGCGGCGATCAGCTCGTCGATCCAGGCGCGCTCGCCGGGCAGGAATCCGGCATTCTTCACATTGCCCTTCCAGTTCTTGATGTCCAGCTCGGTGTGCGCGACGTTCCAGTCGCCGGTGATCACGAAGTCACGGGTCTGTGCTTTCATGTGGGCGCCGAGCTCGGACAGGAACCGGTACTTCTCGTCCTGCATCGGGGTGTCGGCCTCGCCGGTGTGGACATACACGCTGGCGACGGTGAGGTCGTCGAACTCGGCCTCGATGTACCGGCCCATGCCGTCGAATTCGGCGCTGCCGAAACCGATGCGCACCGCGCGCGGCGCGCGGCGGGACAGGATCGCGACCCCGGCGCGGCCCTTGGCGCCCGGCTCGGCGGGCGACAGATGCCATCCCGACGCCAGCGCGGGTGCCAATGCGGTGCGGGTCTGCTCGTCGGTGGCGCGCGTCTCCTGCAGGCAGATGACGTCGGCCTCCGTACCGGCCAGCCACTCGAGCATTCCCTTGCCCGTCTTGCCGGTCGCGGCACGAATCCCGTTCACATTGATCGAGCTGATGATGAAGGCCACCGGAAAACCGTACAATGCTGGTAACACACACTCCCTGCGGACACCGCCGTCCTGAAAGGGGTGATGACGTTGAAGTCAGGCACCGCTCCGCTCACACCGATGAAGGCCCTGCAGACGGGCTCCGGCGATCCCCTGCTGCTGCTGCACGGATTCATGCTCTCCCCGCACTGCTGGGAACAGGTGGCCGAGCGGATGTCGAGCACGTGCGAGGTGTACGCCCCCGCCTTCCGCGGGCACTGGGGCGGCCCCGACCTCGACGGTTGGTACCTCGATGTCGCCGCGCTGGCCGACCAGATCGAGAATCAGCTCGACGAACTGGGCTGGCGTACCTGCCATATCGCGGGCAATTCCCTCGGGGGCTGGGTGGGTTTCGAGCTGGCCCGCCGTGGCCGCGCGCGCACCCTGACCGCCATCGCACCGGCCGGCGGCTGGTCGAATCCGTCTCTGGCCCAGCTGCTGGTCGGGCTGAAATTCCTGTCGCTGGTGCCGGTGGTCCAGATCGGCAGGAAGATCGGTCCGGAGCTCGGATTGAGCACTCCCGCCCGGCAGTTCGCGGCGCTGGTGTTGAGCAAGAACACCTCGGCGGTGCCGCGGCGCGGCCTGGAGGCGGCGATCACCTCGGCGCTGAATTGCCCGGCGATGCTGCCGCTGCTGGCCAGCGGACTGCGCATGCCATCACTCGAGGGCATCTCCACGCTGCGCACGCCCGTGCGCCTGCTGATGTGTGAACACGACCGGGTCATCCCGAACAATCCCTATGCCCAGCGTTTCCTGCGCGAGCTACCCGAATCCGCCGACCGCATCCTGGTGCACGGCGTCGGGCACGTCCCGATGCTCGAGGCGCCCGACCGCATCGCCACCCTGATCGCCGAGCACGTCTACGCCAGCCGTACCCGCCTGCACGCCGTGTGACAGGGCCGCGCGGGCGACCCCGCACCACCTACTCGGCGCCGAGCAGCCCCTTGGCGACGTGGGTCACCTGGATCTCGTTGCTGCCCGCGTAGATCATCAGCGATTTCGCGTCGCGCGCAAGCTGTTCCACGCGGTATTCGGTCATGTATCCGTTGCCGCCGAACAATTGGACCGCCTCCATCGCTACGTCGGTCGCGGCCTCGGAGGAGTACAGCTTCATCGCCGATGCCTCGGCGAGGGTCAGCGGCTTTCCGGCGCGCGTACGCTCCAACGCGTTGAACACCATGTTCTGCACGTTCATTCGCGCGATCTCCATCTTCGCCAGCTTGAGCTGGATCAGCTGGAAGCGGCCGATCTCCTGGCCCCACAGCGTCCGGTTCTTGGCGTAATCCACGCACAGCCGGTGACATTCGTTGATGATGCCCAGCGACATGAACGCCACGCCCACCCGTTCGGCGGTGAAGCTGGAGCGGGCGCTCTCGCGGCCGTCGCCACCCCTGTGCTCCTCGGTCTCCCCCAGCAGCCGGTCGCGGCCGAGGCAGACGTTGTCGAAGAACAGCTCGCCGGTGGGCGAGGCGTGCAGGCCCATCTTCCGGAACGGCTTGCCCTGGGTGAAGCCCTCCATGCCCTTGTCGAGCACGAAGGTCAGGACCTTGCGCT
This sequence comes from Nocardia albiluteola, assembly GCF_018860155.1. Taxonomy (GTDB): domain Bacteria; phylum Actinomycetota; class Actinomycetes; order Mycobacteriales; family Mycobacteriaceae; genus Nocardia; species Nocardia albiluteola. The sequence continues at coordinate 655,544 of NZ_JAHKNI010000002.1, read as the reverse complement.
CGCGCTTGTCGGCGCCGTCGCCCTCGTCGAGCTTGGCGTAGACGATCACGACGTCGGCGTACGGGCCGTTGGTGATGAAGGTCTTCTGCCCGTTGAGGATGTAGTCCTCACCGTCGCGGCGCACGTGGGTCTTCATGCCACCGAAGGCGTCCGAGCCCGAATCCGGCTCGGTGATCGCCCACGCCGCAACCTTTTTCATCGTCAGGATGTCCGCGAGCCAGCGTTCCTTCTGCGCGAGCGTGCCGCGGGAGGCGATGGTGGTCGCGCCGAGGCCGATGCTCACGCCCATGGCGGAGACCAACCCCATACAGACCCCGGACAACTCGCCGATCAGCACCGCCATCAGCGACTGCTGACCGCCGCCGAAAGCGCCTCCGTCGGAGGACTTCTCCGTGCCCGTATCGGCTGCACCGGCCGCCCGGGCCCGCTCTCGCGCCAGCATCTTCTCGGCCGATTCCGCACCGAGCGCATCGATGCCGAACTGACTGAACAGCTTCCGGATGATCGGGTACGGCGACATATCGCCGCTGTCCAATTCGTCCAGATGCGGGCGGATCTCCTTGGCGATGAAGCCGCGCACCGCGTCGCGGATCAGCTCATCGGTCTCGGACCATTCGAACATCGTTGTTATCCCATACCTTTCGGTTCACGGCAGCCGGGCGGCGATATCGTCGATCAGCCAGGGCCCCTCGGTCTCGATGGTCTTCACGTCGTGCCAGCCCGCCAGCTCGGAGATCGCCCCGCCCTGCACCGCGAACACCTTGCCGGTGATCGGGCATTCGGCGCCGGCCAGGTACGCCACCAGCGGGGAGATGTTGGCCGGGCTGAACGCATCGAATTCGCCCTCGGGGACCTCGGCGGCGAAGATCGCACCCATTCCGGGAGTGGCCAGGGTCAGCCGGGTGCGGGCCATCGGGGCGATCGCGTTGACCCGCACGCCATATCGTTCCAGTTCCTCCGCGGCGACCAGGGTCAGCGCGGCGATGCCGGCCTTCGCGGCGCCGTAATTCGCCTGTCCGGCATTGGGAATCGTGACGCCCGAGGCCGAAGCGGTGTTGATGACCGCCGCGTTGGGCCTGTTGCCGGCCTTGGACTGTTCCTTCCAGTACGAGGCCGCGTGGCGCAGGACGTTGAAATGTCCCTTGAGATGCACGGCGATCACCGCGTCCCATTGCGACTCGTCCAGGCCCGCGAGGAATCCGTCGCGCAGGATGCCCGCGTTGTTGACCACGACATCGAGGCTGCCGAACTCCGAAACGGCCCGGTCCACCAGGCTCTTCGCGCCGTCCCACTCGGCGACGTTGCCGGTGTCGGCCACCGCGCGCCCGCCCGCGGCGACGATTTCCGCGACCACCTCGTGGGCCGGACCGGAATCGGCGCCCTCACCGGCATTGCTGCCGCCGAGATCGTTGACCACGACGCTCGCGCCCTCGCGGGCGAACAGCAGGGCATGCTCGCGCCCGATCCCGCGGCCGGCGCCGGTGATCACGGCGACCCGGCCTTCCAATGCGCCCATCGTCTCTCCTGTCGAAAGGTTGTGCACCCGGCGGGTTCGTGCCGTGCCGGGCGCGGGAATCAGTCCGCGATCTCGGCCAGGCCGTCGCTGAGCACGACGTCCGCACCTCGCACGGTTTCGAATGCGTAGGTGGTGATTCCGTTGCCGGAGTTCATCTTCCAGATTCGGGTCTGCAGATCATCGCCGGGGAAGACCAATTTCGCGAATCGGACCGCGAAGCGCCGCAGCCGGTGCACGTCCGATCCACCGACCTCGGTCAGCACCGCCCAGGACGCGAATGCCATGGTGCACAGCCCGTGCGCGATGATGCCGGGCAGCCCGGCCTCCTTGGCGACCTCCTCGTCCAGGTGCAGCGGTACGGGATCGCCGGAGGCCGGTGCGTAACGGAAGGTCTGGTCGTCGTCGACGTGCTGGGGCACCTCCGCGATCGGATCGCCGCCCCGCAGGGCCTGGTCGAGTTTGTGGCCGGGCGCCGCCGCGCCGACCGTTCGGCCTGCGTCGATATTGCGGAAGAAGGCGGTGAGGTACTGCTCGTTGACCAACTCCCCATCGGCGGAACGGGTTTCGATGTGGATGGTGATGGTGCTGCCGTTGGCGCGGCCGGCGTAACCGATCGCGCGGGCCCGTGCGGTGAGCGTCTCCCCCGGCCGGATCGGGCGGTGGAAGTGAAAGTCCTGCTCCCCGTGCACCACCCGGCCGAATATGTCCGTAGGCGCCACATCCAGGACCGGGACCAGCATCGTGTCGAAGACCGGAACGATGGCGAAGACCGGCGGGGCAACCTCGCCCGCGCGATGCGCGGCGATCGGATCATTGGTCGCGGCCGCGTACTCCACGATCCGGTCCTGGGTGACCTGGAATTGCTCCTCCTCGGACCAGCTCCCCAGTCCCGCGTCGTCGAATTCGACTACCCGGGCGTCGGCCCCGGTCACGACTCGACCTCGCCGGCGATCGGCTCCGTCGTGCCCGATGCGCACCGTGTCGATGGCCCGCTCACGACGCCGAGGCCAGGTTGTCGAGAGCCTCGAGAGAGGTCTCGAGCTGCTTCATACCGTCCTTCTCCACGGCCTTGCCCAGCGCGCCCTTGATCAGGGCGCCCTCGAAATCGCCCCGCAGCGACAGTTCGCTGCCCTCGTCGTCGCCGGAGATATCGAAGGTGAATTCGACCTTCACACCGGCCATTCCGGTCGCGCCGAGGGTCAGCGTGCTCGGCTCCTGGACCGCGAGCACGTTCCATTCGAACTTGTTCGCCATACCCAGCATCACGACCTTCGCCACGAGCGTGCCGCCGACCGTGAGCGTCGCGGGCGGTTCCTCCATCCACCGCTCGTGAATGGAGAACCAGTCGCCCCAGGTGTTCGGGTTGCCGACCATGGCCCACAGTGCCTCGGGGGTCGCGGTCATCTTCCGGGTGTACTCGATGTGCCCCATGTACTGCTCCTGACGTGAGTTCGGTTGCCGGACAACATCATTCGCAACGTTGTCCGGCGCGCCCGCGGCCGCTCAGCGGTCCGCGCGCTGATATGCCGTGACGACCGTCGCCCCGCCCAGGCCGATGTTGTGCTGCAGTGCGGCGGTCACATTCGGCACCTGACGGCGCTCGGCCTGCCCGCGCAGCTGCCAGGTCAGCTCCGAGCATTGCGCCAAACCCGTTGCGCCCAGAGGATGCCCCTTGGAGATCAGGCCGCCGGACGGATTGACGACCCAGGTGCCGCCGTAGGTCGTCAGCCCGTCGTCCACGAGCCGCCCGGCCTCGCCCGCGCCGCACAGTCCCAGCGCCTCGTAGGTGAGCAGTTCGTTCGCGGAGAAGCAGTCGTGCAACTCGATCACCTGGAAGTCCTCCGGCCCCAGGCCGGACTGCGCGTAAACCTGGCGTGCGGCCTGGACATTCATGTCGTAACCGATCAGGTTCTTGGCGGTGCCGTCGAAGGTGGACCGGAAATCGGTGGTCATCGCCTGCCCCACGATCTCCACCGCCTGCCCGGCCAGATCGTGCCGGTCCACGAACGCCTCGGAGGCCAGGATCACCGCGCCCGAGCCGTCGGAGGTCGGTGAGCACTGCAGCTTGGTCAGCGGGTCGTAGATCATTCGTGAGGCCAGGATGTCCTCGAGGGTGTACTCGTCCTGGAACTGCGAATACGGGTTGTTGACCGAATGCCTGTGGTTCTTGTAGCCGATCTTCGCGAAATGCTCTGCGGTGGTGCCGTATTGCTTCATGTGCTCGCGGCCCGCGGCGCCGAACATCCAGGGCGCTACGGGGAAGAGCACCTCGGAGATCTCGGCCAGCGCCATGATGTGCTTGGCCATCGGCTGTTCGCGGTCGTCCCAGGTGGATCCGAGCGAGCCGGGCTGCATCTTCTCGAACCCCAGGGCCAGGGTGCAGTCGGCCAGGCCACCCCGAATCGCCTGTGCGGCAAGGTAGAGCGCGGTCGATCCGGTGGAGCAGTTGTTGTTGACGTTGACCACGGGAATGCCGGTCATGCCCAGTTCGTAGACCGCGCGCTGCCCCGAGGTGGACTCCCCGTAGACGTAGCCGACGTACGCCTGCTGCACCTCGTCGTACGAAATCCCGGCATCCGCAAGCGCTTTCGTGCCCGATTCGCGCGCCATGTCGGGGTAGTCCCAGGCGCTGCCGTCCTCGTTCTTGCGTCGACCCGGCTTCTCGAATTTCGTCATACCGACGCCGACGACGTAGACCTTGTTCGCCATCGAACTCCTCACATCCGCACCACCGGTCGCCTCCGGCGGCGGTAATGGCGGTCCCGAGGGGACCGAATGAAAACAAACATACAGACATGTATGTAAGGCCACAAGGGCTGTCGGTAGCGAAATCGGGGCCGCCGTACGGCGTAAGAGGACGAGCTTGCGACCGGATCAGCCGGCGACGGGCCGCAACCCCGGCACAGCGGCGGCCGCGGCGCGCAGGTGCACCGACGCCCGGCGCCAGCGGCGGTGCGCGCGTTCGGGATCGGGCGCGATGAAGCCGGTCACAAGAATGCCGCGCAGGACGTCCATCGCGGTGTAGACGAAGTCGCGAACTTCCTTGCGCTGCACCTCATCCGGCACGGCCTGCGCGACCGACAGCAGCACCGCGTTGTTGACGAAGGGCTCGACCTTCTCCATCTCGGCGGCCAGCACCGGATCGGTCCGGCCCGCCACCCACAGTTCGATCGCCGCGACGAACAGCGGCCCCTGATGCAGCGTCCACAGCGATTCGAGCATGGCGCCGACCGGATCACCGCCGGCCCGCGCTCGTCCGAGCTCCTGCATGGCCGCCTCGGTGCGCCGCTGGGCGAGGTGGCTGATCGCGGCCACGACCAGATCGGTCTTGGACTTGAAGTGATGCACCTGGGCGCCGCGGGTGACCCCGGCACGCTCGGCGACCCGTGGCGTGGTCGTCCCCGCGTAGCCGAACTCGACCAGGCAGTCGATGGTGGCATCGAGCAGCCGCACCCGCATCTCGCTGCTGCGCTGCTCCTGGGTTCGGCGCCGCGGCTTCGGAGGGGCAGGCCTGGTCATTTCGCGAATTGTACACTTACATGCAGATCTGAATGGAACTGTCGTGCGAAGTATCACCGACGGCGCGCGCACGACCGACCGATCGTGCGCACCCGATCGACCTCAGTGCGCCGGGGCCGCCCGACGGCCCAACCACACGGTGACCGTGAACAGCAGCACACCGGCTACCGCGAGTCCCGCGCCCAGCGCGGCCGGAGCGGTGTAGCCGAGCCCCGCCGCGATCACGCAACCGCCCAGCCACGCCCCGGCGGCGTTGGCGATGTTCAGCGCGGCGTGGTTGAGGGCGGCGGCCAGGGTCTGAGCGTCGTGCGCGACGTCCATCAATCGGGTCTGCAGCCCCGGCGACAGCGCCGCGCCCGATGCCCCGACCAGAAAGGCGCCCACGCCCGCGGTGTACGGATTGTGCGCCGCGGCAACGAATCCCGCCAGGATGACCACCATCGCCAGGAGCGCCGCGAATACCGACATGTCCACCCCGCGATCGGCCAGCACGCCCCCGGCGATATTTCCGGCGATCATGCCGAACCCGAACAGCGCCAGCACCATCGGAACCGCACCCAGGGACATCCCGGCGACCGTGGTGAGCGTGGTGGTGATGTAGGTGTAGACCGCGAACATGCCGCCGAAGCCGACCGCACCCACCAGCAGCGTGAGCAGCACCTGCGAGCGACGCAGCGCGCCCAGCTCGGTGCGCGGATCGGTGACCCGGATGCCCGACAGCTGGGGCACGAATCGCGCGATGGCCACGACGGTCAGCAGCCCGATCACGGTGACCACCAGGTAGGCGTCCCGCCACCCGAGATTCTGGCCCAGCCAGGTGGCAGCGGGAACGCCGACAACATTGGCGGCGCTCAGTCCCAGCATAACCGCGGCAATCGCCTTTGCCCGCTGCCCGGCAGGGGCCAGACTCGCCGCGGCCAGGGAGGCGACGCCGAAGTACGCGCCGTGCGGCAAGCCGGAGACGAATCGAGCGAGCACCATCGTGGCGAAGGACGGCGCGAAGACCGTCGCGAGGTTACCCAGCGTGAACGCGGCCATCAGGGCGATGAGCAGCCGCTTGCGCGGCACCCGGGCACACAGCGCGGCGATCACCGGCGCGCCGACAACCACGCCGAGCGCATAGGCCGACACCCCATACCCTGCGGTCGGCTCGGACACCCCGAAGGCCCGCGAGATATTCGGCAGCAAACCCATGGTGACGAATTCTGTAGTGCCGATGCCGAATCCGCCCAGCGCCAACGCCAGCATGGCGGGAATGTGCCAGCCGGTGCGTGGTGCGGTGGCATCACCCGAATGCACCGTGACGCGCGCATCCGATCGGACGGGCACGGACTGCGCAGGCACGACAGGAACGGCGGGCGCGACGGAAGAATTGGGCACGACCAAGCGCAACACGACCACGACCAGCCCCGATACCCGAGACGCCGGTGATCTCACTCACCACCACGGCGCCCGGTTCGAGGATCTACCGGAATCCCTTGGGGGTCACCGGCTTTCGAGTACGCAACGGCGGCGCATGTCGGTCGCGGTGTAACTGGAATCACCGGCCCGGTGATTCCAGCCGAGCACAGAGTCAACCGGTCGCTATTCACAACCATCGCGTCGGTCGAAAGTTATCCCCAGATCGAAAAATGTGCCTTTCCAGGCGATGTCACGGCCTTTAGCGTGGTCGGCATGACCAAGCCGCAGCGAGACCCAAGCATCGATCGGTTGCGACACGACGTCGACGACATCTACGAGCTGCTCGACGACACCAACCGCACGGCCCACACCACGCAGGCCGCTGTCCGCGGGGTTGATCTGCGACTACGCCGCTTCCAGCGGACCACCGGTCATCAGTTCGGAGTCGTCCTGGGGATGCTGCGTCAGCACAACAAGCGGTTCGAGAGACTCGGGCAACAGACCGCCGAGCGCTTCAAAGAGACCACCGAGCGATTCGACCAACTCGAACACCAGACCACCGAACGCTTCAACGAAACCGCCCAGCGATTCGACCAACTCGAACACCAGACCACCGAACGCTTCAACGAAACCGCCCAGCGATTCGACCAACTCGAACACCAGACCACCGAACGCTTCAACGAAACCGCCGAACGATTCAACCGACTCGACAATCAGCTCGGTGAGATCGTCCAGCTCTTGCAGTCACGCTGACCGCCAGCCGAAACAGTTCGGGCACCCGCGGCCACCGGGAGAGCGGTGGGGGCGGGTGCCCGGGCTTTCATCAGGTCATCACGGCCGCACGCCGCGACGACGGCACGATCTCAGCGCAGCTCGCGCGCCAGGTTGGCATCCAGCACGCCGAGGAATTCCTCGGTGGTCAGGTAGCCCTGATCGCCGCCGACCAGCAGTGCCAGATCCTTGGTCATCTGGCCCTCCTCGACGGTCTTGATGACCACGTCCTCGAGGGTCTGGGCGAAGCCGATCACCTCGGGGGTGTTGTCCAGCTTGCCGCGATGCGCCAGGCCACGGGTCCACGCGAAGATCGAGGCGATCGGGTTGGTGGAGGTGGGCTTGCCCTGCTGGTGCATCCGGTAGTGCCGAGTCACGGTGCCGTGCGCCGCCTCGGCCTCACAGGTCCGGCCGTCCGGGGTCAGCAGCACCGAGGTCATCAGACCCAGCGAGCCGAAGCCCTGCGCGACCGTGTCGGACTGCACGTCACCGTCGTAGTTCTTGCACGCCCAGACGTAACCGCCCTCCCACTTGAGCGAGGAGGCGACCATATCGTCGATGAGCCGGTGCTCGTAGGTCAGGCCCGCGGCGTCGAACTGCGGCTTGAACTCCGTCTCGAACACCTCCTGGAAGGTGTCCTTGAACATGCCGTCGTAGGCCTTCAGGATGGTGTTCTTCGTCGACAGATACACCGGGTAGTTCTGCTGCAGGCCGTAGTTCAGCGAGGCCCGCGCGAAGTCCTGGATGGACTTCTTGAAGTTGTACATGCCCATGATGACGCCGCCGTCCTCGGGCATCTTCACGACCTCGTGCTGGATCGGCTCGCTGCCGTCCTCCGGGGTGAAGGTCAGCGTGACGGTGCCGGCCTGGTACACCTTGAAGTCGGTGGCGCGGTACTGGTCACCGAAGGCGTGACGGCCGATGATGATCGGCTTGGTCCAGCCGGGAACCAGACGCGGAACGTTCGAGATGATGATCGGCGCGCGGAAGATCGTGCCGCCGAGGATGTTGCGGATGGTGCCGTTGGGCGACCGGTACATCTTCTTGAGGCCGAACTCCTCGACGCGCGCCTCGTCCGGGGTGATGGTCGCGCACTTGACGCCCACGCCGTGTTCCTTGATGGCGTTGGCGGCGTCGATGGTCACCTGGTCGTCGGTCTTGTCGCGGTATTCGATACCGAGGTCGTAGTAATCGAGATTCACATCCAGGTACGGGTGAATCAACTTGTCTTTGATGAACTGCCAGATGATCCGGGTCATCTCGTCGCCGTCGAGTTCGACGACAGTGCCTTCAACCTTGATCTTGGACATGGATCTTCGTGTCCTCCTAGGAATGATGCTCCCATTAACTCGGCCAGGTGAACACGCTTGTGAGCGGGCCCGGCTGTTCAACAGACAACGTATACGCCCCGTGTTGGTCACGGGACTCCGAGGTGCCAAACAGTACAAGCATACTGGTGCGCTGAGTCTCACGCGCGCCGACGTACCGGTGAGTGATACCTCCGTCACACCCGCGGTTTGCAGGCAATTGCTCGCCCGGCGTTCGCGCCGGGTCCGCGGCGCCGCCATTGCACACCTGCTTTCTCCCCCGCGCCGCGGCCCGCTACCATGGCGGGAAGGTCATGAGCGCCAGCGCCAAGCCCCGGCTCGCTGGCCGGCAACCCTCCTGTCGCGGTGGGGTGCTCCGGGTGATGACCGGGCTCTCGAAGGCCGAGAGCAAGCGCGACCATCAGGAGGATTTCCGAAATGTGTTGTAGCCGTCCGCTATCCGGACTCCGATAACGCTCACCGGCAGACCTCTGGAAAGAGCCACGACATGAGTAATTCTTTCGCGTCCGTGACCGATTTCGTGGTCCGGCGGACCACGCCGCCCCGCGCGGCGGTGGCACGGTGACCGTGAGCATCGAGCGGAGCGCGTCCCGTACCCGGGCAGCACGGCTGCTGCCGCCACCGGATGGGCGGCTGGGCACCATCGGCGTCGGCGATATCCGCCTCGAGAGCGGCGAGGTGATCCCCGGTGTGGAGCTCGCCGTGCAGCGCTGGGGTGAGCTGTCCCCCGCGGCGGACAACATCGTGCTGGTCGAGCACGCGCTGACCGGCGACTCGCATGTGGTCGGCGCGCCCGATGCGCTGCACCCGCTGCCCGGCTGGTGGGACGGCGTGGTGGGGCCCGGCGCACCGCTCGACACCGACGAGTGGTGCGTGATCGCCACCAACGTGCTTGGCGGCTGCAAGGGCAGCACCGGCCCGGCGTCCATCGCCTCGGACGGGCGGCCCTGGGGAGCCCGGTTCCCCGGCATATCCATCCGCGACCAGGTGAGTGCGGAGGGGGCGCTGTTCGATCTGCTCGGCGTCGACCGGCTCGCCGCGGTGGTCGGCGGGTCGATGGGCGGCATGCGGGTGCTGGAGTGGATGGTCGGGCACCCGGAGCGGGTGGGAGCCGCGCTGGTGCTGGCCGTCGGAGCCCGCGCCACCGCGGACCAGATCGGCACCCAGACCACGCAGATCGCGGCCATTACGGCCGATCCGGACTGGCAGGGTGGCAATTATCACGGCACCGGCCGCACGCCGACGACCGGTCTGGGCATCGCCCGTCGCATCGCGCACCTGACCTATCGCACCGATTTCGAGCTGGACCACCGCTTCGAGAACCGCGCCCAGGGCGAGGAGAACCCCCGCGACGGCGGCCGCTACGCGGTGCAGAGCTATCTGGACCATCAGGCCGCGAAGCTGACCGCGCGCTTCGACGCGGCCAGCTACGTGCTCCTGACCGACGCCATGAACCGTCACGACGTGGGCCGCGACCGGGGCGGGGTGGCCGCGGCGCTGGCCGCGACGGCGGTGCCCTGCGTGGTCGGCGGTGTCGACTCGGACCGGCTGTATCCGCTGCACACCCAGCAGGAGCTGGCCGATCTGCTCCCCGGATGCCGGCGGCTCGAGATCGTGCGCTCGCGCGACGGGCACGACGGATTCCTGACCGAGACCGAGGCGGTCGGCAAGTTGCTGGTTCAGACGATGGACCTGGCGCGCAACTCGCTGTAGCGGGGTCAGCCGAGGCTCGGCGGGGCACCGGGCCGCAGTGCCTCGGCGCCGTAGTGCCTCAGCCGATGCCGAGGGTGCTGATGGTGACCGCCAGGGCAATGATCGTGCCGCCCAGCACCGCGTAGGCGCCGACGTCGAACGGTCTGCTGCGCACCGCCAGCAACCCGACCCGCGCCTCGGGCAGTACCAGCCGCAGTACTGCCGCGAGCAGCGGTGCGCCGCCGATGAAGAGGGCACCGCGCCGCCATCGGTCCTGCGCCATGAACACCACGGCCACCAGCAGCACCACCGCCACCAGCAGTATCGGCAGCTGGTTGCGCAGTGACCCGAGGAATCCGAGCGGGCGGGTGGGCGGAGTGGTCGCGGGCGCATCGGTCACCCCCAGATTCTCGCATTCACCCGGCGGCGGCGCGGTGGTCAGTCGGCTCGGACGTCAGTCACCCCGGCTCCGCTCGGCGTGCCGGACGTGCAGCCGGCGAACCTGGTCGGCGAGTTCGGGATCGGGACCCGCGACGGGAATTCCGGGTGCGACCTCGTTGATCGGCAGTGGCCGGACCGGGCCGGACGGCAGCCCGAGTTCGGCGCGCCAGGCGGTCAACTGGGTGGTGGAGCTGGCATAGACGATGCGCCCGAGCCCCACCCAGGCGTGCGCGGCCGAGCACATCGGGCAATGCTCGGCGGAGGTGTAGACGGTCGCCTCGGCGCGCCGATCGGCGGGCAGATTGCCCGCGGCCCAGCGCGCCAACTCGAACTCCGGATGTTGCGTCGCGTCACCGCCGCCGACCTCGTTGATGGCCTCGGCGACGATCGCATCGCCCGCCAGGAGCAGCGAGCCGAACGGTTCGTGCCCCAGGTCGAGTGCGCGCGCGGCGAGTTCGACGCAGCGTGCGAGATAGGTGTGGTCGTCGGCGCTGATCATGGCGCCGATCCTAGGACGGGAGCGCTCGGCGGTGACCGAGGCCGACGCCGCAGGACGGCCCGGACCACGCGTAGAGTTCTCGCAGCCGGACGTGACGAGAGGCTGTCTCCTGCTGTGTTGAAGCTGATGTTCTTCGAGCCGCGCATTCCACCGAACACCGGCAATGCGATCAGGCTGTCCGCGGGGACGGGATGTTCGTTGCATCTGATCGAGCCGCTGGGGTTCGATCTGTCGGAGCCGAAGCTGCGCCGCGCCGGGCTGGACTATCACGACCTCGCCTCGGTGTCGGTGCACGAAAATCTCGCCGCCGCCTGGAAAGCCATTCGCCCGGACCGAGTGTTCGCCTTCACCACCGGCGGCGCCACGCGCAACACCGATATCGTGTACCGCCCCGACGACGTGCTGCTGTTCGGTCCCGAGCCGACAGGGCTGCCACCGGAGGTGCTCGCCGATCCGCACATCACCGACCAGGTGCGGATCCCGATGCTGCCGGGCCGGCGCTCGATGAACCTGTCGAATGCCGCGGCGGTCGCGGTGTACGAGGCGTGGCGACAGCTGGGATTTCCCGGCGGGGTGTGAGTCGGCGGGCTGCCCTGTCTCGGAGGGTGCCTCAGGCGTCGATCTCGAAGCGCTTGAAGCGCGAGGTAGCGCCGCCGGTGAGGCGGACCGAGCCCTTGGACACGCCGAGGTGCCTGGCCAGCAGCTCGATCGCCGCCTTGTTCGCCTTTCCTTCGACCGCAGGCGCGCGCACGTACAGTCGCAGGGTGCCGTCGTCGAGGGTTTCGACGAGGGGGCCCTTGCGGCTGTTGGGCGTGATGGTCGCCCGGACCACGGTCGGCATGCGATGCTCCTGGCTCGGCGGGATGACCGCAGCCTAATCGGCGCTGCCTGCGCAGCCGTTGGTACACCGCGCACCGGCGGAGCGAAGGCGGAGGTACGCACAATGGGCTCACCCATGGGAAAGCCTCAGGTCCAGGACGTCGTGCGCGAGGACGAGGGAGTCTCCGGCGGCGGTGAGAACCAGATCGCCCGAGTGGGATCCGTGGGGCCGGTCGTGACCGGTGCGGCGGATCTCGAGCGCCACCTCCGATGTCAGCGCACCGTATCTGACGGTGCGGTCGTCACCGCGCCGATCCCAGCGCGTGCCGGATCTGCTCCAGACCGCGGTGGCGAGCCGATCTGGGGATCGTGACTCCCACGTTGTATCCGTGACGGTCAGCTCGGCGTCGTCCCAGCGCAGATCGGCCAGCTCCGAGCAGCTGTGGCTCGCCGGAAGCTCGACTGCCTCGAGCCGCTCACGGTACAGGTCGATGCGTAGCAGACGCGTTGTGCCGCAGGCAATTCCGTCCCGCACCCGACCGGACAGGGCGACGGCCTGCCCGTCGGGACGCAGCACTGCCCGATCCAGCGCGGTGTTGACGCCCTCGACCGGCCCCAGTGCCCGCACCGATCCCGTCCCGATGTCGACGAGGGACAGGTGATTGACACCCCAGGATGCACCGGGCGGCGATTCCACCTGGTCGAGAATCAGTATCCGCTCCCGGGCCGCGAGCAGCCGCGGCCCCGACACCGCTGCACCGGGTACGACCGGCACCGGCGACGGGAGCGAAACCGCCGCCCGCACAGCGGGATCCGGATCGCGCAGATCGGCCTGCATGAGCCGGCCCGGCTCCTGCCACCAGCCGACCTCCGAGTTGTGCAGCGGGAAGATCCGATCGCAGCCGCAATCAACCCGCCACGGCAGCCGCATGCCATCGGCCACCCGGATCGCGGTGAGCACTCCCGATTCGTCGAGTGCGTAGACATGCGAATTGTCCTGCGCGAAACCGGCATCGACGTATACGCCCGGGTACCGCGCGAGGACCCGCTCGGCGGTGGCCAGGACCAGTTCGGTCCGGGAGCGGAAGACGAACGGGCGACCCGACGCGGCCGCGGGCGCCGAATTGCTCATCAGCGCCGGCGCTTGGACCGCCGCCGACCCGGATACCCCGCCTGCACATCCCGAGGCAACGAAAACCCACACCATCAGCGCCAGCGCGGGCAAGCGGCAGATCCCCATAAGGCCAGGGCGCGGGCGCGCAGGGCGCGGCGGAGCGGCCTGGATGCCGCCCGGGCTCATCCCAGCACCCCCAGCGCCCGCCGGTAGAACGCCTCCCGGGACTCCATGCCGTTGTAGCCACCATTGATCGCGCGGGTAACCGCGGCGAAGTCGCCCGCATCGGCCAGGGCGTTGATGCCGCGAGATATCCAGTACCACTGGGCGATTCGGAAGCCGACATCCGGACGGGCCGCAATCTCGGGATCACCCTCGAGATCCAGGCCCAGGGCCTGCCCCGCGGCACGGTAGTTGGCACGACCGGTCAGCTGAATGGGACCGCGCCCGTGGTAGCGCGGGCCGTCACCCGGCTCGGTGTTGCCGGCGGCGGCATTGAGCCGGCCCGGGTCGTACTGGTGAAAATAATCGTCGTCGCCGAGCTCCTGGAAATACCGGAGCTGGCAGCTCTCGTGGGCCAGCTGTGCCAGAAATGCCGCCTGCCGTTGCGGTGTGGTGATCCCGCCCTCCTGCATGGCAGCGTTGAGCGCGGGCAGATACTCCCGCGCCTGATCCATCGGCAGATCCGGCATGATCGCGATGAGCTGTTCGGCGGAAACCCCCGGACCGGGTGTCGGGGCGACATCGGTCCCCGACAGCGGAAAATGCTGCGCGGCAGCCAATTCCATGGCAGATTCCGTTCGAACGCTGTCTACCGCAGCGGCGACTTCCGTAGCCGAAGATTCGTCCCGGACTGCGAGTTCGGAGTTCGATGCCGCATCGGCCCCCACGGCGGGCAGCATCGACGAATCGGCCCCGGTACCGTTCGATATCGCGCAGCCCGGTCGACCGTTCAAGGCCGCGAGTCTGCTCGCATCGCTGGCCCACCCAGGCAAATCGTCGTGGGTCCGCGCGGGCGAATCGTCGCCGGACTGCTCGGGCAAACCATGGCCGGTCTGCTCGGGCGAATCGTCGCCGGTCGGGCCGGGCACATCGGGGTCCGAGAACCGCGGCCCGAGATCGCCGCCGAACGCGCCGGCCAGGTGCCGCAATTCGTGGCCCACGGCCAAAATCGCCTGTCTGCCTCGCTGTTCGGCGCGCTCGACAGCGGCCAGGGCCTCGCCGATGACCTCTGCCCATTCCGCACCCGCCGCGGATTCGGCGGTGACGGTCCAGTCCTGCGCGACCGTGCAACCGTCCGCCTCGGCATCGGCGACATAGTCCAACAGCGCCAGCGCCGTGTAGTGCAGATCGGACAGGGCTCGTACACCCGCATCGCGCAGGCCCTCGGCGTGATCGCACAGCATCCGGTTGTGCCGGTGCGAGGCCTCGACGGTGGCGAGCACCGCCTCGAAGGCCGCACCGCGCCAGCCGTCGCCGTCGAGCCGATGACATTCCGCGCGCACCGCCGCGGACAGTGCCTCCAGATCCCCTATCCGCCGGTCGAATTCGGCGCGTACCCGATCGGCCGCCTCCAGGGCGCGCCAGTTCTCCAGCACCGACCGCGGCGGGGTCATATCCGGACCTCCAGCCCGGCGAACAGCCCCGCGTGCGCGAGATCGGCCTCGAGGTACACACTCAGCGCGCGGTCGGTATGCTCGGCCAGGCGCCCGAAACGATCGGCGCTGCGTTGCACGAGATCGGCCGCGGTACTTGCCGATTCGCACCACGCGTGCACCACCACGCTGTGCGGAACCAGCCGCGCGAACAGCCCGACGGTTCCGAGTTCCGCGCCCGAGGAGCCATCGATCTCCCGGCATGCCCGGCGTGCGACGGCCCCGAGCCGCCGCACGGCATCGGAATCGACAACACACGAATTCGACATCATCCATCCCCCTTGCCCGAATGATTTCCCACCGATATCCGGCACCGTAATCAGCGTCGACGGCCTTGTCACGAACAAGGCCACATCCGCACCCTCACTCCTGAAACGCACCCCATTAGTCGCCAAACGCACCCGCCGGAACGGCCCGGACGAATATCTCCGCGAAGTCTGGGAACTCACGGGATGCGCGCGCCGAATCCGGACCGCATGGTCTTGTCCGACCGGTTCGGTAGGCTCGCGTACGAACGGGGCGGCAGTGTCCCTGTACAACCCAGAGAGTGCGGTATGGCCAAACGACTTGCAGTCCTGCTGGCGATGGCAGCGGCGACGTTTCTGACGACCATGGGTGTGGCGACGGCCGGTCCGGTCACGATCAACGACGCCGCGAACATCCTCGACAGCGGGCAGGTCACCACCGCGGGCAACGCGCTGTCCGACCCGGTGAAGATCTACACCGTCAATGCATTCTCCGGCGGCTCAACGGCGTTCGACAACGAGGCGCGCAAGCACGTCACGGGCGCGACCGACGTGGTCATCGCCATCAATACCAAGCCCCACGAAATCGCGATAAGGACCGGCTCGAACTCCCACATCCGCGATACCTCGGCCGCGATCTCCGCGTTCAAGAGCGGCTACGGCACCGGTAACTACACCGGCGCGACGGTAGCCGCGCTGCAATCGCTGGCCACCACTGTCAACCAGGCGGGCGGCACGAATGCGACCGGCCCGCAGGCCTCGCACTCCAGCAGCCGCGGCCACATCGGACTGTTCGGCATCCTGTGCCCGGTGATCATCATCGGGCTGATCGTGGCGGCCGTGGTGGCGGTGTTCCGGCGGCGCGGCCGGGGTGGCGGCGGCTTCGGCGGCGGTGCCCCCGGCGGCTACGGCCCCGGCGGCCCGGGCTACGGCGACCCCGGCTACGGCGGCGGCGGTTACGGTCCCGGCTACGGTCGAGGTGGCGGCATCAGCCCGGGCATGGCCGGTGGCATCGGCGCGGTCGGCGGCGGCCTGCTCGGCTATGAGCTGGGCAAGATGGAGGGCAGGGACGAGGAGCGCGACCGCGACTACGACCGCGGCGGCTACGACCAGGGCGGCTATCAGGGCGACCAGCAGTTCGGCGGCGGGGGCGGCGACTCCTACTTCGGCGGCGACAACGGCGGCGGATTCGACGGCGGCGGTGGCGGATTCGACGGCGGCGGTGGCGGATTCGACGGCGGCGGTGGCGGGGGCGACAGCAGCTTCTGACTCGGCGGCCCGGCGAGGAGGGCGGCCACTCAGCGGAAGTCGCGCGAACGCGACGCGACGCGTAAATCCATGCGCTGCAGATGTTCCGCGACGACTGTGACCGCTCCCTCGGCGTTCTGCACGCGCCCGCGCACCAGCAGCGCGGACGCCCCCTGGGCGATGCGGCGATAGCGCTGCCACAGCCCCACCGAGCACACCACGTTCACCATGCCGGTCTCGTCCTCCAGATTCAGGAAGGTGACCCCGCCCGCGGTGGCCGGGCGCTGCCGATGCGTGACGGCCCCGCCCACCAGCACTTTCGAGCCATCCGGCACCTCGAGCAGTCTCGCCGCCGGGATCACCCCGAGCGCATCCAGGTGCGGGCGCAGGAATTCGGTCGGATAGCTGCCGGGCGAGACCCCGGTCGCCCAGACGTCGGCCGCGGCCAGCTCCAGTTCGCTCATGCCGGGCAGTGCGGGGGCGGCGGTGGCCGCACCCGTGCCGGGCAACCGGTCCGCCCGCTCCCCCGCCGCCGCGCCCGCGGCCCACAGCGCCTCGCGGCGGTCGATCCCGAGACTGTCCAGTGCACCCGCGGTGGCCAGCGATTCCGCCTGCGGCACGGTGAGTTCCACACGACCGGTCAGATCCAGGAACGAGGTGTAGGGCCCGGTCACCCGCGCGGCCACGATCCGCTCGGCCAGTTCGGCGCCGATCTGCCGGATCGCGGCCAGCCCCAGCCGCACCTGCGTGCTGTCTCCATTGGGCTCCGCTGCCACCGCTGTATCTGATGGCGGTGCTTCCGAGGGCCCTGCGTGGTTACGCAAGCTGCCTCCTCCGTGCCCGCCGGGCGCACCGCGCCCTGACTCGCTCATACCGCCCATTTCCAGCGTGGCCGCGGCGAGGCTGTGGTTGATATCGGGACCGTGCACCACCACCCCGTGCCGCCGGGCATCCGCAACCAGCGATTGGGGTGAATAGAATCCCATCGGCTGAGCGTTCAGCAGGCCCGCGCAGAACGCCGCCGGATGATGCAGTTTGAACCACGCCGAATAGAAGACCAACGAGGCGAAACTCTGCGAATGACTCTCCGGAAAACCGAAATTCGCGAAGGCATAGATCTTTTCGTAGATCCGGTCCGCCAATTCTCCCTCGATACCGTGCAATTCACGCATGCCGCGGTAGAACCGCTCGCGTAGTCGTTCCATCCGCTCGGGCGATCGCTTGGAACCCATGGCCCGGCGCAGCTGATCCGCCTCGGCCGCGGTGAAACCGGCCACGTCCACGGCCATCTGCATGAGCTGCTCCTGGAACAGCGGCACGCCGAGCGTCCGGGACAGCGAATTACGCAGGGAGTCATGATCGTAGGTGATCTCCTCCTTCCCGTTGTAGCGGCGAATATAGGGATGCACCGAACCGCCCTGAATGGGACCGGGCCGGATCAGGGCCACCTCGACGACGAGATCGTAGAATTTCTTCGGTTTGAGCCGCGGCAGGGTGGCCATCTGGGCCCGGGATTCCACCTGGAAGACCCCCACCGAATCGGCGCGCGAAAGCATCTCGTAGACACCGGCTTCGGCGAGATCGAGCCGGTACAGGTCGACGCGATGCCCCTTGTGCTCGTGCACAAGATCGATCATGTAATGCAGCGCCGAGAGCATCCCGAGGCCGAGCAGGTCGAATTTCACCAATTTCACCGCGGCGCAGTCGTCCTTGTCCCACTGCAGCACGCTGCGGCCGGGCATCCGGGCCCATTCCACCGGGCAGACGTCCGCGATGGGCCGATCGCAGATCACCATACCGCCGGAATGGATGCCCAGATGCCGTGGCAGTCCCTCGATCCGGCCCGCCAGCTCCAGCACCTCGGCGGGAATATCGGAATCGGTCTCCTCCGCGACCCCGTTCCAGCGGCTCACCTGTTTACTCCACGCGTCCTGCTGGCCGGTCGAAAACCCCAGTGCCCGTGCGGCATCGCGGACCGCGGACTTACCGCGATAGGTGATTACGTTGGCCACCTGGGCGGCGTATTCGCGGCCGTAGCGGGCGTAGACGTACTGGATCACCTCCTCGCGGCGATCGGATTCGATATCGATATCGATATCGGGCGGACCGTCGCGCTCGGGCGACAGAAACCGTTCGAACAACAGATCATTGGCCACGGGATCGACATTCGTGATACCGATCGCGTAGCAGACCGCGGAATTGGCCGCCGAACCCCGTCCCTGGCACAGGATGTCGTTGTCGCGGCAGAAGGTGACGATATCGTGCACCACCAGGAAGTAGCCGGGAAAATCCAGCTCCTGGATCACCCGCAGCTCGTGTTCGATCTGCTTGTACGCCTTGGGGTATTCCCACGGCGGGCCGTAGCGCCGCACCGCACCCTCATAGGTGAGCCTGCGCAGCCAGGAACTCTCGTCGTGCCCGGACTCGACCTCGAACGGCGGCAATTTCGGCGCGATCAGCTGCAGATCGAAGGCGCATTCGCGGGCCAGGGCAGCCGCATCGGCGACCGCCCGCGGGCAATCCGCGAACAGCCGCGCCATCTCCGCGCCGGAGCGCAGATGTGCCCCGCCCGCGGGCGCGAGCCAGCCGTCCATATCGTCCAGGCTGTGGCGGGCCCGCACCGCCGCCAGCGCCATCGCCAGCCGCCGCTGGCCGGGGGTCGCGAAATGCGCCGCGGTGGTGGCGATGACCGGCAGGCCCACCCGATCGGCCAGGGTGATGAGCCGGGCATTGCGCTCGTCGTCCTGCGGAATGCCGTGCTGGGTGAGTTCCACGCTCACCCGGTCGGAGCCGAATCGCTCCATCAGCTCCCGCAGCGCCACCTCGGCCGCCGCGTCACCGTCGGCAAGCGCCTGGCGCACATGACCTTTGCGGCATCCGGTGAGGATCTGCCAGTGCCCGCCCGCCGCCTCGGTGAGCCGGTCCAGGTCGTAGCGCAGGATCCCCTTCTCCCCGCCCGCCATGTGGGCGGCCGAGATCTCCCGTGATAACCGGCGGTAGCCCTCCTGCCCACGCGCCAGCACCAGCAGATGCGGGCCCGCGGGATCCGGTGCGCCCGCACGCGGTTCGGAATCGGCCGATCCCGCGCCCGCCCTCCGCGGCGCCCGCATCGCCCCCTCCCCGGCGTTCCGGCGACCGGCTTCGCCATCGCGCCGCACCGCACCCTCGTCTCCCCGGCGTGCGGTCATTGCGTCCGCACCCAGCGACAACTCCGCGCCGAACACCGTCGGCAGCCCCCATTCGGCCGCGGCCTCCGCGAACCGCACCACGCCGTAGAACCCGTCGTGATCGGTCAGCGCGAGCGCCTCGAGTCCGAGTCGCACCGCCTCCTCCACGAGTTCCTCGGGCTGGCAGGCGCCGTCGAGAAAGCTGTAGGCCGAATGGGTGTGCAGCTCCGCATACGGCACCACCGGTCCGCCGGGCCGCGGCCGCTCGCCCGCCCGATACTCCCCGCGTCTGCGCGACCAGGCCGGGCTGTCGCCGCCGTCGCCGGGGGGTTCGGGGGCGCGGCCGGGCCGCCCGGAGAGCACCCGCTCCATCTCCGACCAGGTCGGCGGGCCACTGCCCCAGCCCATGCGCACCTCCGCGAGCCATCTCGTATCGAACATATATTCGATATCCGGTTGCCTGATATGTCAAGTGCTCGACCGTGGACGCGGCCGACCCGGATCGAAACTGTGACGAACCCCTAGTGGCACCGGAACTTACTCTGGAGTAAGTTAATGGCAAATCGACCTGCAAGGGAGCACTGATGACGGACAACCACGCTGCCGGGAACTACGTGGACCGCCGGCGCGCCCGCCGGGATCTGACCGGCAAGCATGTGCTCATCACCGGCGCCTCCTCCGGCATCGGGCGGTCCGCCGCCCTCGCGGTCGCCGCGAAGGGCGCGGTGGTGCTGCTGCTGGCCCGGCGCGAGGACGAACTGGCCGAGGTGGTGCGGGAGGTCGACGCCGCGGGCGGGCGGGCATACGGATATCGCTGCGATGTCACCGATGCCGAATCGGTCGAGCAGACCGTCAAGGCCATCCTCGCCGAGCACGACCACGTCGACATGCTGGTCAACAACGCCGGACGTTCCATTCGCCGCGCGGTGCACCGCTCCACCGACCGGATGCACGACTTCGAGCGCACCATGGCGGTCAACTACTTCGGCGCGGTGCGGATGACGCTGGCGCTGCTGCCGCAGATGCGCGAGCGCAAGTTTGGGCACATCGTCAACATCTCCAGCGCCGGCGTGCAGGTCGCCACCCCGCGTTTCGCGGCCTACCTGGCCTCCAAGGCCGCACTGGACAAGTTCGCCGAGGTGACCGCGGCCGAAATGCTCGCGGACAACGTCACATTCACCACGATCCACATGCCGCTGGTGCGCACCCCGATGATCACCCCCAGCGGCAACCAGGGCCCCTCGGAATCCCCGGAGTGGGCCGCGGCGACCATCGTGCGCGCACTGACCGGGCGCCCCAAGCGCATCGACGTCCCGCTGGGCACCCTGGCCGAATACGGCACGCTGTTCGCCCCGCACATCAAGGACCGGGTGCTGCACCGCTACTACCGCGCGCTGCCCGATTCCCCCGCAGCCAAGGGCGAATCCGCCCCGGATCCCGAGGCGAGCCCCGAATCCCTGGCGCCGCAACGCAAGCCGCGACGCCCGCAATCACCGGCCGGGCGCGTCACCCGCAGGGCCCTGCGCCGGGCGGCCCGCCTGGTACCGGGCACCTACTGGTAGGAAGGCCTGAGCCTTCACCATGAACGGACGCTAACGGTCACGTACCCAGATCATCTCCCGCCCGGATTCGGCTGGGGCGCGGGGTGCGCGCTCCTGGATGCGATCGAGTCGGTAGCCGAGGCGGCGGGGCACCGCCGCGCTGCGCTCATTGGTTACGTCGCAATGGATTTCGATGTGATCGATACCCGGCAAGGACAACCCGATCTCGGTCACCGCGCCCGCGGCACGGGTGATGATGCCGCGGCCGGTGTGCTCGGTGTGACACCAGTATCCGATCTCCAGCGTCCTGCGCCCGACCCGATCGTGCAGACCGAGGGAGGCGAGCAGGGTTCCGCCGGAATCGAATACGCCGTAGTTGCAGTTCCCGTTGACGGGCCAGTCCGCGACGTTCATCCGGAAGTATTCCTGCTGCTTCTCCAGCGTCAGCGGCTCAGCCAACCAGGACAACCAGCTGTGCAGTTCGTCGTACGACGCCTCGATCGCCTGCAACTGCGCCTCGGCGTCGCTCAGCAGCCAGCGCCGGATCACCAAGCCGTCGAGTTCGATTCGTTCGGGCGGGGCAACACCGGGTGCCAGCGCCTGCGGTCGTTCGGTGTCCATCGTCCGATCGTGCCGCCACCGGCACGGAACAGCAACGCAATTTCACGACCCGGCGCATCTGCGTCGCTCTGCCGATATAGGCGTCATGGGTCTCGTCGTCACCACATGCGGCCGGAGTCCATCGCGATCTTCTCATCGGGCGCGGGCGCCATGGAGTAACCGGCCGAGTCGAGGGCATGAGCGATCAGCAGTTGCGGGCTGATTCCAGTTGCCGATGCCCGAGTGAGACAACCTCGTTCAGGGCAACAGCCGGGGTGGGTCCGCGACGATGGCGGTAGCGGGCTTCGGGGCGGCGCCGCAACTGGCCTGGCGCGGCGCGTGCGCGACGGTATGCGCGGTGACCAGCCATCGGCGGCCATCGAGGTGAGTGACCAGGGCGGCTCCGGCGAAGGTCGCGGGATCACCGGAGACAATCGCATCGGATATCGAGGCGACGGAAAGTTCGATGTCCGTCGATGATCGATCCGGCGAAAGCTGCTCGAGCACAGCGATTTCCGCCACCTGCTCGACGGGCGTATAACAGCTGCGCCCACGGAATCCATTGAGCGACAGATCATTCCGACTATAAGCGGCCACCGCATCCAGCGCCGCGTCCTCGCCGACGCGCCCATAGGTCAGCCCGCCGGGCAGCAGCACCATCGCGGGCGCGAACCGATGACCGCCGGTATGCGAGCACTCCCAGACCTGTTCGGGATACACCCCGGCCAGCCCCGCCGCGATCGGACGCCCCAGCAGCGCGCAGCACTGATCGCGCTTGCCGTGCGCGCATACCAGCACCACCGGATCCGTCACGCGCGCACCGATTCCGGGCGCGGGACCGTTCAGCAGTTGCAGGTCCAGCTCCAGTAGCTGCTCGAGGCCGGTGATCTCCAGCCGCTCGCACCAGGGATCCCGCGGGCCGGTCGAGGCGATCAGAACCGTTCGCGCACCGGTGAATTCGCTCCGCCCCGGCCGCCGGATCAGGGTCGGGCGCACCCCGGCGGCCTTCGTATGGGCGGCAAGTTCAGCGGTGATCCGGCTCCCGAGCACTTCGTCGCCGATCACATCGCGTCCCCAGGCCCCGGGCTGTTCGACGCACAGCCACCCGGTCACCCGCGTGGCGCTACCCGGCAGGGGAATATCCACCGCGGCAGCGGCCGAGCACGACATTCCTTCGAACACGGTTTCACAATAGAGAAGGCGTCAGTGCCCGAGGAACGGCAGGACCGTGGCGGAGAACTCGTGGTAGCGGTCGCGGTGGATGCTGTGGCCGCAGTCGAAGGATTCGATCCTGCAATCCCGGACGCGGGCGCGGAAGTGCTCCAGTTTGTCCGGGTCGACCATGCCCCCCGGGCCGCCGCGCAGCATCAGGGTGGGTGCGGTGATCTCGCCGAGCCGGTCCCACCACTGCGGATTGGGCCTGCGGAACTGTTCCAGCGCGGCCCTGGTCATCGATCGGTCGAAGGCCAGCACCGCGCGCGGATGCCGCAGCAGGCTGGTGGTGGCGTGCCACAGCTCCGGCGCCGTCGGCAGGCGACGGGTGAGGGCCATCTGCTCGTCACCCTGGCGCATCGGCAGCGGCTGCTCCTCGATCACCAAGCGCCGCACCAGGCCGGGCCGCTCGATCGCGACGCACGACACCGCGTAGCCGCCGAGCGAATGCCCGACCAGATCCACCGACGTCAGCCCCAGCCGCTCGCACAGCTGCAGGATGTCCGCGCCGAACTCGTCGAATTGATAGGAGCCGGTGTGCGCGCTGCGGCCATGGCCGCGCAGATCCGGGATGATCACGCGGCGGCCCAGCCGCACCAGCCGGTGCACGAACCGATCCCAGGTGTGCCCGTCCCCGCCCATGCCGTGCACCACCACCACGGGCGCCTCGGGACCGGAGGCCGAGTCCGTCGCACCCGTATCGCGATAGGCGATACGGGCGCCGCGCAGCGAGACCCCGGCAACCGTCAACTCCACGATCAGCCAGAATACGTGCCCCGTCAGGGCCCACGCCGCCGAATGTGCCGGGAGTCATACGCCGTTGTGTGCGGCGCAGCGGTCGTTCGCTGGTGATGGACGCAGCCCGGGCCGCAAACCACGACGATCCTCCCCTGGCGCATCGACCGCGGCGAACTGTGCCGGAAATCCCCTGGCCTCCGCCCGCTCCGACCGGCGATACTGCCCCATGCCGACTTTCGCGGATTTCGATCGCCGTAACTACCCCACCGTCGATGTCGCCACCGGATACGACGGATGGGCCCCCACCTACGAGCAGACCGTCATGGACGAGATGGACATCGCGCTGCTGGACCGGCTGCGGCGACCGACCTGGGGTCGCGTCCGCCGGGCCGCGGACCTGGGCTGCGGGACCGGACGGACCGGCCACTG
Organism: Nocardia albiluteola; assembly: GCF_018860155.1. Taxonomy (GTDB): domain Bacteria; phylum Actinomycetota; class Actinomycetes; order Mycobacteriales; family Mycobacteriaceae; genus Nocardia; species Nocardia albiluteola. The sequence goes on along the minus strand of NZ_JAHKNI010000002.1, from coordinate 631,609 downwards.
GCTGCGCGAACGGGGAATCGACCGGATCGACGGGGTGGATCTGAGCGAGGGCATGCTCGGCGTGGCCCGCGAGCGCGGCGCACACGCCACGCTCACCCGGGCTGACGCGCGCGAGAGCGGATTACCCGGCGGCGCTTACGATCTGGTGATCTCGTCCCTGATCGATGAGCACCTGCCCGAACTCGCCCCGCTCTACGCCGAGGCCCGGCGGCTGGCCGCGCCGGGCGGCATCTTCGTCCTGGTCAGCTACCACCCGCAGTTCCTCATGGTGACCGGAATGCCCACGCACTACACAGGCGAGTCGGGCGAACCGCTGGCGATCAGCACCCATCTGCACCTGCTCAGCGAGCACGTCGCCGCCGGGGTCGAGGCGGGCTGGCGCCTGGACGAGGCTGCCGAGGCCCTGGTCGAGCAAGCCTGGCTGGCGACCAAGCCGAAATGGGCGAACCTGCTCGGGCATCCGTTCAGCATGGCGCTGGTCTGGACGCTGCCCGAGTGATCCCGGGTTATTCGTAGAGGCCCTCCACATGCCAGGCGTTGTCATAGCCGAGAAGTAGCAGGGCACGCACCGCGGCGTCCAGCAGGACCTGGGCGCGCACGGCGTAGCCACCAGGATGTTCACCAGCCCACCAGCGTTCGTCCAGAAGCCAGGGCCCGGCCCATCCGGTCACTTCCCACTGCTTGCTGCCCCAGCGCAGGAGGCCCGGCTCGGCGGTGAAAACACCGCGATCGGTGACCCAGACCTGTTCTCCGGCAACCGTTTCCAGAGACACCGGGGGATGGTTGATCAGCACGACGGCGGGGGCGGGCTCGGGGAGCCGGCCGGGCCAGGGCAATGCCGGATCGGCGGCGGGGTTCTGCTCGTCGCCGAGCGCGATCAGCGTGATGCGATCGAGGGGACCGCGACCACCACTGAGCATGCCGACCTGCACGGCCTCCCCACCCAGCAGCCCCTGCACCCGCACCAGCGCCCGCCGCGCCCGCTCCTGCTCCTCGCCGACCCCACCCCACAGTCCCAGCTGCAGAGCTCCGGCCGCCACCACCTCGACCGGTTCCAGGCGCAGCAGCACGATCGGCGCCGCCGGCGCACCACCGACCGCCCCTCCTCGACGCATCTGCGATCGGCCATCCGCCCCGGCATTCCTTCTCGCCCCCCAACGCTCGCTCTCCGGCGTTCGCAACTCCTCGGCATCGGTATCGGAATCACCTCGGCCCCCACGGTTTCCGTCCCTCCCCCCTCCCTCGGTCCGCCTCACAGCCTCCCCAGCCGGCGACGCCCCACCACCGTTTCCGGCACCCCGCCGACGGATATCCCCCCTCAGCTCCGCACCGCCGCCGATCGTCGCGGGACCGGCCCATTCGCCCTCGCCGGGATCCCTTGTCTCCGAGCCTGTCTCAGCACCAGATCCTCGCGGCTTCGATACCCCGGACTGTGGCACACCGCCTCCCCCGGGCCGCGGCCCGCCACCAATCGCGGCTGGGCCGGTCCACTCTTTCTCTCCGGAACCCCTTGCGCCCCCCTCGGATACCCCGAGTATCGGCGCCTCGGCACCTGGCGCACCGACCGTCGCTATACCGCCACCCGAATCTCCCCTGGGCCTCGATACTCCACCCTCCGGCGCACTACCGACCGTCGCGATACCGGCCCAGTCGTCCGCGGCCGCGCCGTGCAGGGCGCGGTGGGTGAGCCAGCCGTCGAGCTGCCAGCGGATGCGGTCGGCGGTGGTCTCCGGGGTGAGCGGTTCGGCACAGCGCCAGGTGCGCGCGAGGCGTTCTCCGGCGGCGGTGTGCGCGATCACGGTCAGCCGGGTACAGGCCGACGACGCGGCGGCCAGTCGCTCGTGCAGCCGGGCGGCCAGTAGGCGACCAGCGAAGGCGGCGGCATCGACGCGCTCGATCGGGGGATCGCAGGGGTACTCCACGGCCAGGTCGGGTGCGGGCGCGGCGGCCGAGGGTGGGCGTTCGGGTTCGGCGCGGGCGCAGCGGTGCGCCGCGATCGCATCGGCGCCGAAGCGGGAGGCGACCTCGGCCGGTGTCAGCGCGGCGAAATCGCCGATGCGCCGTAATCCCAAGCGGTGCAACAGGTCCACCAGATCATCGCGCCCCGGACCGGCCAGGCTCGGCTCGACGGCGAGCTCGGACACCGGCCGCGGCGCCAGGAATCGCGCCCCCTCACCCGGCGGCACCAGCGCGGCGCGGCGCGCGGCGAGCACCGCGGTGGACAACTCGTCGGCGATCCCGATCCGGCATTCGATTCCGGTCACCGCCACCGCATCGACCAGGCGTTCGGCCGCGGACTCCTCCGAGCCGAAGAACCGCGCGGCGCCCCGCGCGGCCAGCACCAGCAGTCCCGGCCGCAGCACCTCCGCCCCCGGCACCGTCGCATCCACCGCGGCCACCACCGGCTCGAACAGCCGCGCATCGCGATCCGGATCCGACTGCGCCACATACAGATCGGGACACCGGGCCTGCGCCTCCCGCCGCCGCAACCCGCGCCGCACCCCCTGCGCCCGAGCCGCCTCCGAGCACGCCACCACCCGATTGGCGTGCAACACCACCACCGGCCGCGACGGCGAGATATTCGCCGCCGCGCCCGCGGCCACCGCGGGCCAGTCCTGGCACCACACCGCCAGCACCCGGGACCCGCCCCGCGCCCTCATCGGCACATCCGTCCGGTGATCGACCGGTCGAGGAGGCACGCCGCCGAATCCGGACGTCGTCCGACCGCCCCGCACACGGGCGCGGCCACGAAGGGAGCGACCATGCGACCGCCCTCCGCACACGGATGGCCAGCAGATCGGCCGCGATCCGCGGGCGACACAGGCCACAGCAGCCGACCGGGTATCGGTAGCCCAACCCTGGAAGCCTTGCAACACTTGGTCTTCCACCGAGGTGACGGATCGGATGCCGGCACCGGAGGGCCACATATCTCCGATCGGCGTGCACCACCGCCCACTCCGGCGCGCCGCTGCCCGATAGGCGTGCACCACCGCCTGCTCGTGATGCGCCGCAACCCCCTCGACGCATCCGAAGACTTGCGACGCTCCGGCTTCCACCGCGATACCGAATCGGCCCCCATCATCCGACCGCCTCGGTCGCCGTCGCATATACCGAATCGGATTGCCCGGCAACCCATTCGACGCGACCCTCGCGAGGCGTGAGGGCGAGTTGGCCGGTGCGGGGCGGGGCCGAGCGGCCGCGTACGCACACGTCCAGGCGCACGGTGCGCAGGCGGCCGCGGCCGCGGCCCAGGCCGTCGTAACCGGCGACCCGCGCATCGATCCGCAGCACCGACCCGCTCCAGGCGCCCCCGGTCACCACGAGCGCGGCGCCCTTGCTGCGGGCGCGCGCGGCGAGCACCTTGGCGCGACTGGGCGGCACCGCGCGGCCGCCGAGGCCGAGCACCACCAGATCCAGACCATCGAGCAACACCGAGGCAATCTCCAGCGGATCGGGCCCCGGGTCGGGCACCACGGCCAACCGGCCCAGATGGGCGCCCATCTCGGCCGCGGCGAGCAGGCCGAGCCGGGGCAGGGCGACCGCCGCGGCATGCCCACCGGCGGCGGTCACCGCCGCCAGCAGCCCGGTCAGCAACGAGCCCGCGCCCGAATATTCGACCACCGCCCCCTTGACCAGTCCCCCCTCGGGCAGCAGCGCGGCCAGCGGGGACGGCACCGGCAGCGGCGCACCGTGCACACCCCCGGACGCATCCCCCAGCGGCACCCGCGCCGACGCCCCCGCCCCGCGCGCCGGAATCGCGGCCATCCGCCGCCGCAGCTCCTCCAGCCGCTCGCGCCGCACCTCGTCGGGCGAACCCATTCTCGACCACCTACCTCCATCGAATGGACCCCAGCACCGATCCAGCTATCGATAGTAGTCGAATATATGTTCGATACACTGTCAGTCTAATGCGTACTCGTGTTTCGTAGTTAGGCAGCGGCGTTCTCCCAGGCCAGGCGGATAATGTGGATTTGTTCGGGGGTGGGGTTGCCGGGTAGGTCGGCACAATATTGGGCGGCGATCAGCGTGCGCCGGAGCTTGGTGAGTATGTCGGGGTAGCTGGGATGGGTTTTGGTGGTATACCAGCCCTGGTCGGCCGTGCCGACCTGAACGTCTATATCGAGACCGGCACCGTCTTCCTCGGCGACCGCGAGGTCCCGGCCGCGTGGATCCGCGACTGGGCCGCCCTGGGCCGCCTGGAGAATCTCGGCTACCTCAGCGGCGGCGAGGAACGCTTCGTCAAACTCGCCGTCAGTATGGCTCACGGCGCTCCCGTCGACCTGCGCGCCGCCCGCAGCTCGCTGGGGCACGCGCACGCCCGGCGGGTTCTCGAGGCCTCCGCCATCTGCCTCGGTGCCGACAAGTACTACACGATCACATCCACCCCAGCGCTCGCCGAGATGCAGCGCCGCGAGGACGAGATGCTCGCTGGCGAGTTCCGTCGCCGAGGACTCGACGGCATCGGCGAACCGATCCGCACGACCGACAACGGAGCAGCCAGTGAGCGCCTTGCCGACACAAGAGCAGATCTTCACCCATGCGGCGGCCGCGGCGCGCAACGCGGCCTCGGCGCTGTCGGATGTGCGCGACTGGCTCAACGCCGACCGGTCCGATCGGCAATCGTTGACCGACGAAGCAGCCGGCGCCCGAAGTGCGGTCCGCGTCAAGCTCGAAAACCTCGAGACAGAAATCTACGACCTCGAAGAACAGCTCCGCGGTGGCGCGAAAAGTCTCCGCAACCGGCGGTAGCCGGACGTCTCATCAACGGAAGCGATCTCGATATGTCCGACGGGAGGAGCTGAAGTTTCACTCATGGCGGGGAGGCCCGAAGACATCGAACGCGATACCCGCTGCGCGGACCTGATCCGCAGGACCCGCGGGGTCAGGCACGGCGGATCGGACGACTACCGCTATGTGTGGTCGGGCAACCGAGTAATACGTTTAGTTAGGCCTCGTTCAACAGCCCCCGCTCGATCAGGGTGAGCACCTGGCCCCGCGCGAATTCGACGTTTGCCGGGTTGGCCGGTAGCGGCCCGTCGAGCAGTAGGCTGGCAAGGCCGTGCACCGCTGACCAGGCGCCAATTTCGGCTCCAGGCCTGCGATGTGGGTCCATGAGGCCTGCGGCTTCGGCTTGGTCCAGTACCTGACCCAGGATCTCGAATGGGTCACTGTCATCGCCCCCGCCGCTAGCGCGCCCAACGCCATCCGCCACCTCCGCCTCAGAGGTGGGGGGATGCGAGGTGAAGGCGGTCCGGAACAGCCCGGGCTGGGCCAGTGCGAAATCAACGTAGGCCATGCCGACCGCTTCCAATCGCTTGCGCGGGTCCCTGGCGCGCTTGACGCGTCGGCGCATCTTGGCGGCGAGTTCGTTTCGTGCGTACCTCGATACCTCGGCCAGCAGTGCGTCCCGGTCAGCGAAATGGCGGTAGGCCGCCGAGTGTGACACTCCGGCCGCGCGGGCGGCCTCACGCAGGATCACCCGCTCGGGCCCGCCCTCCCGGGCCAGTGCGATGCCCGCTTCGATCAAGGCCGAGCGCAGCGCGCCGTGGTGGTAGGACTTCCGCCGCGGCGGCTCGCTGTCGCCCCTGCGCGGCTCGGCGTTGACCACGTGTGGGTGGGTGCTGCTCATGGCTTTCAGGCTGCCACGCCCACCCGATGTTGACAACGGTCACATCTCGTAGCACACTGGGAATGTGACCAGTGGAAACTTCGTTACAGCCGAAGGTCCACGAACCAAGACACAAACCCGGAAAGGAACTCCGATGACAACCACTCGCGTGCTGGTTACCGGCGCCACCGGAAAGATCGGCGGAGCCGTCGCCGCCCAATTATTGGAGAAGGGCGTGCCGACAAGGGCTTTGGTGCATCGCGACGATGCGCGCAGCGCCCGGCTAAGGGCTCTGGGCGCCGAAACGGTCGTCGCCGACATATTCGATATTCAGCAGGTACAGGCCGCGGTGGACGGGGTCGACCGGCTGTTCTTCAACCCCCCGTACCACCCCCATGCGCTCGACAGTGCGATCGCCTTCGCCGTGGCCGCGCGGCGCTCGGGTGTCGAGGCCGTGGTGGCGCTGGGGCAGTGGCTGGCCAGCCCCGAGCATCCCTCGCTGATGACCCGCCAGCACTGGTTGATCGACAAGCTGTTCGAGCTGCTGCCCGATACCGCCCACGTCGCGGTTGACCCCGGCTGGTTCGCCGACAACTACCTGCAGTTCATCGGTATGGCCGCCCAGCTGGGCGTGCTGCCCGCGCCGACTGGGGGCGGACGCAACGCGCCTCCCTCTAACGAAGACGTTGCCCGTGTTGCGGTGGGTGCGCTGCTTGATCCGCACCGTCATGACGGTCGGGCCTACCGCCCGACCGGGCCCATGCTGCTCACCGGAGCAGAGATCGCCGACGCCGTGGGTGAGGCGTTGGGCCGACGGGTGCGCCACATCGATGTTCCCCCACGAATGCTCATGAAGGCCGTGCGCGTGAACGCGAAACGACTCGGTTTCGACCTGTACTTGGAGTCTGGCTTACGCCACTACGCGCTCGAGGCCGCGCTGGGGACCTGGGAGGTGGGCGGCCCCACCACCCACGTCCGTGATGTCGCTGGCGTCGAACCCGAAGACTTTCTGACCATCGCTCGCCGCTACGCGACCCGCTCGGAAACCCGGCGTACTGCAGGGAATCTCATCCGCCAAATCTGGAACTTCACGTTGACCGGTCTCGTACCGATGCACGACCTGGACCGCTTCGATCGACTCCAGCAGCACCCGCAGCCCGCGCACCCCAGGCTTTCGGGCCAATCCGCAGTCTGGCGCAGCGAACACACCACATCAACCGAGACCAGTCGGGCATAGTTCTGCGTTCCTGCCCGTGCTACAGCCAGGGTTCAGCCAATTTGGTGGACCCGTCGAACTGTGGCGCCGAAACCTCGGCAACGTCAGCGGTACGTGGAATGGCCCGCGTACAGGGTCTGCCGCGGCTGCGTGTGGTCTGCGGTGCCTTGTGACCGCGCACCCGTCACCCCACCGCACGGTTCGGCCGACGTGGCTCTGTTCACCAACCCTGCAAGTTCAGGCGGTCAGCGAATCGGGGATCCGAAGGCGTTGTATGGGGCGGCCTGAACTCCGCTGTCGACCGCCGCTGTGAGAGCGAGAGTGGTGAAACACGGCCGGAACGCACCCAACGAGGGCTGCAACGACTTCGGCACCGCAGGGATCGACACAAACCGCTGATCATCACCGCACACACTCGTCGCTGATTCCTCGACACGCCGACACGGTCACCGGCTTGTCTCACACGCGCCAGCTGTCTTTCGAACGCACGGAACGAGCGGACCGTTCGCCCGCTCGTCCACATCGGTAGTGCGATCTTCACTTGGTGATCAGTACGAGTCTGCCGCGGAGGTGGCCGCGCTCGCCGGCGCGGTGTGCTTCGGCGATCTCGGCGAGTGGGAAGGTCCGGTCGACGGGGAGCCAGAATCGCCCGGCGGCGATCAGCTGACCGATCTCGGCCAGCGCGTGGTAAGCAGGGCCGTCGGCGAATCCGTTGCTGAAATGCACGCCGTGCTCTGCTGCGCCTTCGAAGTCGGCGAGGGTCAGCACATGCTGTGCGCCGCCGGCCAGGTCGATGAGCTCGGGTAGAACGCCGCTTCCGGCGACATCGAGTGCGGCATCGACGCCATCGGGGGCAAGTGCGCGAACCCGCTCGGACATGCCTTCGCCGTATGTCACGGGCTCTGCGCCCAGCAGGCTCAGGTAATGCTGGTTGGCGGCGCTCGCGGCGCCGATCACGCGGGCGCCGCGAGCGACGGCGAGCTGGACGGCGGTGCTGCCGATCCCGCCGGTGGCACCGTTGATGAAAAGCGTTCTGGCGGTGGTGATGTGGAGCTGATCGAGGCTGCGCGTCGCCGTTTCGAGCGCGCAGGGTAGGCCGGCGGCGTCGACGAACCCGAGTGACGGCGGGATGATCGCTCGGTAGGTCAGCAGCGCCAACTCGGCCGCACCGGCGCCGTCGTCGGACACGCCGAAGACGCGATCGCCCACGGCGACGTCGGTGACGCCCTCGCCGATCTCGTCGACCACCCCCGCGACGTCGCGCCCGGTGGTTTGAGGAAGCTGCGCGCCGAAGCTCAGCACCCCCTTGCGCAGCTTCCACTCCGTGGCGTTGATTCCGGCCGCGTGCACGATGACTCGGACCTGACCGGGACCCGGATGTGGATCGGGAAGTTCCACGATCTCGAGAACCTCGGGACCTCCGAACCGGCTGAATTGTGCTGCTTTCATTGCGATCCTCACTTTCGACGGAAACCGCGAGATGTTCTCCCGGGTTCTCAATGCACTGCGACGGTTGCTGTTTCGGTGTCGGCCGCCAAGGGGCCACGGCGCAACAGGAGGGCGGCCAGTACGGCGCCGGCCAGGAACAGCGCCGCCGCGAGCCAGAAGACGAAGTGGTAGCTGGTGAGAGTTGCCTCGGCGATCGTGGCGGGGCGCGTCGCCGTCGCGGCGTGCCGGTCGAGGTAGTTCGTGGTGGCCGTCGCGCTCAGCGAGCTGAACACGGCCAGCCCGATGGACCCGCCGATCTGCTGGGCGATGTTCACCATGGCCGACGCCACACCGGACTCGTGCGGCCGCACTCCGCTGGTCGCCGCGTTCTGGCCCGGCCCGAAGATCAATCCCAGCCCCGATCCGATAGCGAGCAGGGCCGGCAGCACGCCCCCGGCGTAGCTGGATCCCACACCGATCCCGGTGAGCATCGCCATTCCGATCGCGGCGAGCAGGCCGCCGGCGGCCATGATCGGGCGCGGTCCGGTACGCGGCATGAGCACCGCCCCCGAGACGATCGCACCCACCATCACCGATCCGACCATCGGCAGGAAGGCCGCACCGGCCTGGATGGGGGTGAACTTCAGGGTGTCCTGCAGGTAGTAGGTGAGGAACAGGAACACCGCGAAGCCGCCGATTCCCGAGATCCCGATCGATAGGTAGGCCGCGCCGCGGACTCGGTCCAGCAGCACCGACAGCGGGAGCAACGGCCGACTGACGCGGCGCTCGATCAGCACGAAGACGATCACGAGCAGCACACCGGCGACCACCGGCCCCAGCGTCCGAAAGTCATTCCAGCCCTTCGATGCCGCATCGCCGAGCCCGTAGGCGATGCCGACCAGGCCGAGTACCGCGGTGACCGTCCCCGAGACGTCGAGCCGGGTGCGTTCGGGCCGGCCGCCGGCGGCGAGGAATCCGAACGCGCCGACGAGCGCGGCAACGGCGATGATCAGATTGACGTACAGGCACCACCGCCACGACAGGTCCTGGGTGAGGATGCCGCCCAGCAACAGTCCCAGCGCACCGCCGGCGCCGGAGATCGCACCAAAGATCCCGAACGCGCGACCGCGCTCGTTCGGATCGTCTGCAAATGTCACCGACAACATCGACAGTGCCGCCGGTGCGAGCATCGCACCGAACGCACCCTGGACGATTCGGGCGAGCAGCAACATCTCGAACCCGTTCGCGGCGCCGCCGACGGCCGAGGCGATCGCGAAGCCGGCCAGCCCGATGATGAACAGTCTCCGGCGTCCGTAGAAGTCCGCAAGCCGCCCGCCAAGGAGCAACAGACTGCCGAACGCGAGCGCGTACCCGGTCACGATCCACTGCCGATCGTCGGTAGAAAACCCCAGGTCGTGCTGGGCACTGGGCAGTGCGATATTCACGATCGTGGAGTCGAGAACGACCATCAGCTGGGCGAAGCTCAGTACGACGAGGGCGATCCATCGATTCGCAGTCCGGGGTCGGCTACCCCCCGCGCCTCGGCCGCGGAACCTGCCGAAGGCAGCCTGCCGACCGGCTTCATACACGTCAAAGCTCATTTCAACCTGCGATTCGTCAGCTGAGTGATCAGCACTTATTTACCGTCGGAAAGTTAACTTATCATTGATAAGTTCAACTTACCAGAGATAAATAGCCTTACCGTGAGTAGGCTGGATGACCGTGACCACAGAAGAACCCCGAGCAGGCGAGGGCGCGGTGCCGGAGGCCGACAGCGTGCTGTGGCTTCGTCACGCCGAGGAACGTCCCGCACGCCGTGCTACCCCGCTCACCCGGGAGCGGATCGTCGCCACGGCCGTCGACGAGCTCGACGCGCTCGGGGCGGAACAACTGACCATGCGGCGCCTCGCCCAGCGTCTCGACGTGTCCTCGACGGCGCTCTACTGGCACGTCTCGACCAAGGAGGACTTGCTCGACCTTGCGGTCGACCATGTCATCGGCGAAGTCCCGATCCCCGAGCCCCGCCTCGACCCCCGCTCCGCGCTGCGCGTACTGCTGCCCGGCTGGCGCGCCGCGATGCTCGCGCACCCCTGGTCGCCCAGCCTGATGGGGCGGCCTCTGCTGGGCCCGAATGTGCTGGCGCGCACCGAATTCCTGCACGCGACGCTGACCCGTGCCGGTCTATCCGGTATCGACCTCGCCTCCGCCGCCCGCCTGCTGGCCGATTTCGTCATCGGCACGGCGATGGCCGATGCCACCTGGCGCAAGCTGAACGATTCGGCCGTCCTCGCCAAGGCACGGGACCACATCACCGGCCTGCGCGGGCTCTATCCCACACTCAGCGCGTCCAGCTTCCTCGACAGAGCGTGGTCCGACGACGACCTGTTCGACCTCACCCTCGAACGAATACTCGACACGGTGATACCTGCTACCGAGCCACAATCCGCCCCTTCATAGAGACGTCGATTCTGCGGCCGCCTCGAAGTGAGGAGCCCGGTGCGCCGGTTGATCATCGACACCGTCGGCCGACCCCGCCGGGGGCACTTACCTGCGACACCGTTTCCGCGATCGCCCCCTGGCGAAGGTCATCGCTGTCGCTCGCTCAGCAGCGTCGATGACACAGGTGCGGTCGAACCCAGTGAGCACGGCGGTGCGGCGAGCGACGGTGGAGGGTTTGAACCTGCGGGTCTCGAGGTGCCTCCCTAGTGAGGGCTGATTCTCGAGCGGGCTGAGCCCCCACTGGGAGGTGCTGACAGCCTGATATCAGCGGCGCCGGATAGTGTCCATGACCGTGATGGAATCAACTGCGGCAATGCTGGCCGCCTACGTCCCGGCGATCGATGCCATGTGGGAAGTGCGGGAGTTGCCGAGGCCGGAGCCGGGTCCTGGCGAGGTGCTGATCCAGGTGCGGGCCAGTGGTATCTGCTACACCGACATCTGGTCGACCACCGGTGTGATTCCGGTGGGTGTGCCCGGGGTGGTCGGGCATGAGACGGTCGGCGAGGTCGTCGCAGTGGGTGCGGGGGTGCACTCGCGGGTAGTCGGTGATCGGGTTGCGACGACCTGGATCCTGCAGACCTGCGGCCGGTGTGAGTATTGCCGACGCAACAAGCCGGTGAGCGGGGTGGCCGGATTGAGTTGCGCCGCACCCAAAACCAGTGGATTCAGCGTGCAGGGTGGGCATGCGGAGTACCTCGCCGCACCGGAGGCGGCGACGGTGTTGTTGCCGGAAGGCCTGTCCTTCGAGCTGGCCGCCCCGGTGGCGTGTGCGGGGTACACCACCTGGAGTGCACTGTGCGCGGGCAATCCGCGGCCGCACGAGCGCGTTGCAGTGGTGGGGATCGGCGGGCTCGGGCACATGGCGGTGCAGTACGCGAAGGCGGCCGGATTTGAGACGATCGCGATCACGCACTCACCGGACAAACGCGCGCTCGCGCTGAAACTGGGTGCGGACGAGGTGGTTTCGGACGGCCGCGAACTCGCGGCGATGGGCGGCGCCGACATCATCCTCATGACCGGCAACTCCAACCGCGCGGCGATGGACAGCCTGCACGGGTTGCGCCCGGAGGGCCGGATGGTGCTGATCGGCCTGCCCCACGACACCGACTTCGTCATTCCCGGGCCGGAGACCGGCATCAATTTCGTGGTCAATCGCAACCAGATCATCGGGGCGACTCACGGCGGCTTCGAATACCTCACCCAGGCCCTCGACTTCGTCGCCACCGGCAAGGTGACACCGATGATCGAAACCTTCCCACTGGCAAGAGCCGCCGACGCCTACGAACGCGTAGCCACCGGCGCCGTACGCTTCCGCGCCGTCATCACCTACTGAGACCCGAAGACCGGCAACGCACGTCGGAATCGCCTCGTTTTGGCATGTGCGCCGCTCGTGACGGAATGCGTGTGGCGCACGTGACCGATTCACTGAATTCGGCATGAGCGCGCACTCGTTCCGGGTGCAGCCAGTGCGCGATATTCCTCCGTGTCGATCCGGACGGCACGGCGGTGATCGGTCCGCCGTGCGATCACTCCCCCGCGCGCTGACGCGCCGCCGTCTCCAGGTAGGCGCCGAGCTCGGCCTGCAGCACCTTGTCCAGGGCCTGATCGAGGGCGTCGCGCACCGAGCGGGTGCCGAGCTCGCGGAAGTGGTTGAGCATGCCGGTGGTTTCGGCGATCTCGGCGTTGGATTCGGGGAGCCAGCCGGGGCCGTGCTGGGCGACGATGTGGTCCTTGGCCGTCACCACCATCAGGCGGGCGATGTCCTCGAGCCGCTCGAACAGCGCGGCGTGCAGGTCGATGAGGTCCGACAGGCCCAGGCCGTAGGCGCTGAGGCCGGCGAAGATCTCGAGCACGTGGGGCCGGGTCAGCTCAACGGTGTCGCCGTGCAGGCGCACCAGCCCGAGCTGCTCCAGGCGGGCCAGTTGGTCCTGGTCGATCCCGGGCGCGCCGGCCTCACCGAAGAAGGTGTCCACCAGCTCCCGCGGCACCTCCACCGGCTCTTCGGCGCTGCCCCAGGTCGCGGTGACCGCGCTCTGCAGCCCGAGGATCTCGGTGAGATCCTTGCCGGTCTCCCAGCTGGTGATGAAGTCGGCGATGTGCGCGATGGTGAACCCGCGCTGCAGCAGCGAGTCGATGATGCGCAGCCGGGCCAGGTGGGTGTCGTCGTACAGCAGCGCCCGCCCGCTACGACGGGTGGGCGTGGGCAGCAGCCCCTTCTCCTGGTAGGCCCGCACATTGCGGGCGGTGGTGCCGGCGGCCTGGGCGAGATCGTCGATGCGGTACTCCGCCATCCGTGTCGCTCCCATCCCGTCCGCCGGCCACCCCAGTCCGCCCACGACCTTAGCTCAGGTGGAAGTCCGCCAGATCCACCCTGGCCAGCTGACGCGCGTACTGGGTCCCGAAACCGGGGTACATGGTGGCGTTGAAGCCGTCCTCGGTGAGATACCAACTGCGGCAACCGGAGTTCCAGGTGGTGGCGGTCAACCGGTGCTGCAGGCGGCGGTTGTAGCGGTCCTGCCGGTCCTGCCGGGCCTCCAGGGTGCGCAGGCCGCGCTCGAGCACGATCCCGATGGCGTCGGTGATGTACTCGATCTGCGCCTCCATATAGACCAGCGCCGAATTGTGCCCCGGCCCCGAGTTCGGCCCGAAGGTGAGGAACAGATTCGGGTACCCCGACACCGTCACGCTCTTGAATGCGTAAGCGCCCCTGCTCCATTCGTCTCCCAGTACCCGACCGTCGCGGCCGGTCACCGGAATCGGCGCGCCCTGCTTGGACACTTCGAACCCGGTGGCGAAGACGATGCAGTCGGCCCGGTGCTCGATGCCCTCGGCGGTGCGGATGCCGTGCGGCGAGATCTCCGCGATGGGCCAGGTGATGAGCTTGCAGTTGTTGCGCTGCAGCGCCGGGTAGTAATCGCTGCTCATCAGCAGCCGCTTGCATCCGGCCCGGAAGTCGGGGGTGAGCTGGCGGCGCAGCCACGGATCGTGCACCTGGGACCGCAGATGCAGGAGCGCCACCGATTCGACGACGCGGGTCAGCGGCGTATTCCACACCACGCCCAACGCCACCGACTCGTGCCCCCAGAACCAGGCCTCGCGCGCCAGCGCCTGGGTGAGCGGCAGCTGCCGGTACACCTGCTTGGTCAGGCCGTTGGTGCGCCGGTTCACCCGGGGCAGCACCCAGCCGGGCGTGCGCTGGAAGACCTTCACCGCGGCGGCCTGTTTCACCAGTTCGGGAATGATCTGCACGGCGCTGGCGCCGGTGCCGACCACGGCCACCTTCTTGCCGGTGAAGTCGTAGTCGTGATCCCATCGGGCGCTGTGGATCTTGTGGCCCTCGTAGGCGTCGATGCCCGGGATGTCCGGCCATCCGGCATTCGAGAGCGGACCGGAGGCGAGAATTACGGTGCGTGCCCGCACTTTCCGCCGCCCGTCGGTAAACGAGAGCGTCCACAGCCCGGTGTCCTCGTCGAACACCACCCCGGTCACGTTGTGGCCGAACCGGATATGCGGCGCGATACCGAATTCCGTCACCATGGAGTCGATGTACCCGAGGATTTCCGCACTGCCGGAATAGGTTCGGGACCAGTCGGGATTCGGGGCGAAACTGTAGGAGTACAGCCGCGACGGAATGTCGCAGGCCGCACCGGGATAGGTGTTGTCCCGCCAGGTCCCGCCCACCCGGTCGCCGCGCTCGAAGACGGCGAAGTCGCCGATGCCCTTCTGCCGCAACCGAATGGCCGCGCCGATCCCCGCGAATCCGGCCCCGATGATCGCCACGTTCAGTGGCTTGCTCGCCGCACTCACGACTGCGCCTCGCTGACGCTCGGCTCCGTCGTGCGCGCGACGCCGCCCTGTGCTGATGATTCGCTCGCAAGCTCGCTCATGCGACCGGCTCGTAGGTGAGTTCCTTGGACCAGGTCGGCTGTCCGGGCAGCAGGCGGTCCGGGATCACCCCGGTCACCTTGACCATCGCGTCCGCGAACAGGTGATACGGGTGCTCGCGGTTGACGACCCAGTCGGAGTGCATCTTGACGAACCGGTACATGGGCAGCCGGTTGACGACCGGGGCGCGCTCGCCGACCTGCTTGAACCGGGCCATGGCGGCATAGAGCTTCTCCTCGCTCACCCCCATCTCGACGATGTTGTCGCGCATCTTGTTCAGCAGCGGAATATAACTGAGCAGTCCGATGAGCAGCGAGGGCTTGATCCAGCCGCCGACCAGATCGATGGCCAGCTTGCGCGCGCTCGCGTTGCCCAGCAGCTCCATGACCGCGTAATCGGTGGCCAGGTGCCGGGATTCGTCGTTGTTGATCTTCTTGAAGACCTCCTGCGCTACCGGGTCGGCGATCTCGTCGGTGATGAACTTGATCAGCGCACCGTCCAGGGCCACCTCGAGCATGGGGATGACGGTGCCCAGGAACGACAGCGACATGCCGTCGGAATACTTGTCCAGGAAGTCGATGACCAGCTTGACATTGATATTGGGCTCGGGGATCTCGTCACCCTCGAGCATGCCCCACCGGCGCATCAGGGCCAGTTCGGCATTGGCGTGCCGCTGCTCCTCGGCGTGGAAGTAGCGATAGATCTCGGCCAGCACCGGCGTCGGGGCCTTCCTGGCCATTGCCGCGAAGCCGCGCGCACCGACGTTCTCGATCCACATCAGATCGGCCATGAACGGCTTCAGCTTGGCGTGTAGCGCCGGGTCGACGAGCTCGGCTCCCGGTGCGTCCCAGTCGATGTCGGCCAGCGCCCACTGCCGGGACTTGATCTTGGACAGCATGGTGTCGAAGTCGAAGGACATGTCAGACTCCCGTCCTCGGGGTGGTGGTAGTCGAATCCTGCTGCGGCAGGGCGTGATTCAGGACACCCAGGGCCTGGGTGTAGAGGGCCGGGAAGTGCCGCTTGAGATGCCAGATCACGCGGGCGTCCAGCTGGGGCAGCACATACAGCGTGCCGCGGTCGTGCGCGTCCAGGGCGGTGCGGGCGACCCGGTCGGGTGAGAATCCCGTCCAGCGCATGAGCTCGTCCGCCACACGCGAGGGGCCGGAGGTGATCCGGCCGTCGGCGACGACATTGGTCCGCACGAACGTCGGGCACAGTGCGGTGACCCGCACCCCGCTGCCCGCGAGCTCGGCCGCCATGGTCTCCGACAGCGACACCACCGCGGCCTTGGACACGTTGTAGGCGGCCATGCCGGGCGCGGCCGCGAAGCCCGCGGCCGAGGCCACATTGATGATCCCGCCGCACCCGGCCGCCCGCAGCTGCGGCGCGAAGATCTCGCACCCGTACACCACACCCCACAGGTTGATGCCCAGCGCCCATTCCCAGTCGCCGAACCCGATGTCGCCCACCGGTTTTCCGCCGATGCCGACACCGGCATTGTTGATCACGAGGGTCGGCGCGCCACCGAACAGCAGCGCCGCGCGCTCGGCCAGGCTCTCCACGTCCTCACGACGGGAGACGTCGCAGAACACCGCGTGCGCGGTCCGGCCGTGGGTGCGCTCGATCAGCCGCACGGTCTCATCCGCACGGTCCTTGTCGATGTCCGCACACACCACTTCGCCACCGCGCGCGGCGATTTCGAGGGCGAAGGCCCGCCCGATCCCGCTGCCCGCACCGGTTACCACGGCCTTCGCGTCGTGCGTGCGGCGCTTGCCGCCGAGTGCGAACACGAGCTCATCGATCGGCCACATATCAGCCCACCTGCTTTCCGGAATTCGAATCGACCTGCGCCAGTACCGAAGCCGCAAATGCCGCGACCCGTCGCAGAGCGGGCGTGGCCTCGGGAACCAGCAACGGCAGCGCCTGGAAGACATGGATCCGCCCGGGCCACAGCTCCAGCTCGCACGGCACCCCCGCCGCCACGGCCATGTCCCGCAGGTGGCGGGCGTCATCGGCCAGCATCTCCCCCGCGCTGGCCTGCACGAACAGCGGCGGCAGGGGCGCGCCGGGCGGAATCGTGAGCCGCAGCCGCGGCGAATCCGCCGGCGCGGTGGCGGTATACAGCTCGATGAGCCGTCGCCCCACCGCCGCCGGGGCCATGGGGTCCGGCAGCACCCGATCGCGCCGCCGCGCGAGGGTCAGCGTGGTATCGATCAACGGCGAGAACATGAACGTCCCCGCGGGCTGTTCGATCCCGGCAATCGCGTTCTGCAGCAGCAGATCCAGCGCGAGGTGGCCGCCGGCCGAATCCCCGCCGATCACCAGATCCCCGGCGCGGTAACCATGTTCGAGCAGCCAGCGGTATCCCGCCGCGGTGTCCTGCGCGGCCGCCGGAAACGGATGCTCGGGCGCGAGCCGGTAGTCCAGCACGAATACCGGCAGCCCGGTCGCCTTCGAGATGCGTGCGGCCAGTCCCCGATGCGTGCGCGCCGAGCACACCACATATCCGCTGCCGTGGAGGTAGTAGACGGCCTGATTCCCGTGCCGCACCCCGGCCGCCCGGACCCATTCGCCGCGCACGCCGCCCGATCGGACCGGCTCGACCGCGGTCCCCGGCGGGACCGGCCCGCCGAGCGCCATGACCGCGGCAATGAGTCCCCGCCCAGCCTCGATTCCGATCCGATTGTTCGGCAACCACCCATTGACCTGGCGCAACCCCACCACCGACGCCGCGGCCGCGAGTCGCGTCCGCGGCGTCGCCCGGGTGGGGATCGCCGACGGCGAGTGGGTCGCCATTGACCCTGTCCTCATGAGGCTCAGCATCGCAACCAATGTGCCAGTTGTCAATGGCACATTGGTCAACACCTAGTCACGGTGAATACCGAGTCGGGTGGACGAGGGTGGAGCGAGCTACTCCACCCTTCTCGACCGCTCGGCTGATGTGGGCGAGCGGGTCGGGCGCGAAAGATGGAAGCCGGTGCCGGAACTGCGGTTTCGGCGAGCACCCCGGGCGACCATCAGATCGAGAGGGACACACCATGGCATTCGCAGACGCGCAGAACGGCCTGGGTACAACACAATCCGAGCCGAGCCGAGCCGAGGCGCCCACCCAGGTGCCACAGGCGAGCACCGCCGCACCCGGAGTGGACCGCAAGGCCCTGGCCCGCCAGTTGCTCCGCGATGTCGGGGTACCGATGGCCGCCTACTACGGGCTGCACGCCGCGGGTGCGAGCAATCTGGTCGCCCTCGGCGCCGGGACGGTGCTGTCGGGGGTGTTCCTGGTCGCCGAGATCGTGCGCAAGCGTCAGCTCGATCCGTTCGCGGCGGTGATCCTGGCCAGCTTCGCGCTCGGGCTCGTGCTGACCTTCACCTCCGGCGATGCCCGCTTCGTGGTCGCCAAGGACTCCTTCACCACCGCCCTGATCGGAGCGGCCTTCCTGCTCAGTACCGCGATCGGCCGGCCCCTGATCTACGTGAGCGCACAGCGCGGCATGTCCGCCGAGGCCGCGGCCGCATTCCGGGAGCGGTACCGCACCAACCCGCGGATGCGGCGCACACTCGCCACCCTGAGCGTCGTCTGGGGCGCGGGACTGTGTGCCGAGGCGGCGCTGCGGGTGGTGCTCGTCTACCACCTGTCCATCCCGACCATGGTGTGGTTGTCCAACGTCATGATGGTGACCACCTTCGGCGTGCTGATCGCCGTCACTCTGGCGGTCGTCCGCCGTGCCCGCGCCCGCGCCGCCCGCGCCGACGCGGCGGAGGTCTAGCGATCCGACTGGGCGGCAACGGATTACGTGGCCGCCCAGCGCGATGAGGCCTCCGACTCAATGCTCAGCGGCGTTCCGCAGATCGGTCAGCCAGGCCTCGAGGCCGGCGCCGAGAAATCGGGTGGAGGTCGGGACGTCGGACTCGACCTGCGCTCCTCGCCAGTTCTCCTGGGTCCGCACCAGGACGCCGTCGTGGACCGGGGTGAAGGTCCAGACGTGGGTGCCGCCGTCGATGCGCATTCCGTCACCGATCGCCGGACCGGTCCAGCGAATGCACTGATGCTCACGAATCTGCCGGACGGTCGAGGTGATGCTCAGGGTGGTCGCGGGGGTCGTGGCGGTGGCGGGAGCCGGGGTGGTCCAGCGGAACTGCGAGCCCGGCCGCAGCGGCCCCGAATCCAGGCGGCGCATGCTCGTGACCGGCTTCTGCCAGGCGGGCCAGTGCGCCACATCGGTCTGAATGTTCCAGATCTTCTCCAGCGGCGCCTTGATCAGCGCCTCGGTCCGGTAGTGGATCGGGGCGGTGAGATCGATGGTCTGCCCCTCGCAGGACAGCGGCGCCGGATCGGTCACCGGGCCGTCGGCGAGCGCGGGCGCCGTTGTGGCGCCGAGGATTCCGGCGGTCAGCGCGATGCCGAGCAGTGCCCTGCGACCACCGCGGGAGGCCTGTTTCGGGGCGCGGGACGAGCGGGTGTCGGTCATGGCTCTACTCCTGATTTTCGAGGCCGATCCGAGAGCCGGATCGTTAGCATCTCTTGCTTGAGTTAGAGGCTATAACTCTTCTGTCGTTAGAGTCAATAGAAAAAGTGATAACCTCTAACTATCCGAGGAGTCGAGGAGTGGCCATGACGGACGTGCGGAGTCCGCGCGAACGGTATCGCGAGCAGATGCGCGCGGAGATCAAGCAGCACGCCTGGGAGCAGATCGCCGAGTCGGGCGCGTCCGCGTTGTCGCTCAACGCGATCGCCAAACAGGTGGGCATGAGCGGCCCAGCCCTCTACCGGTACTACGCCGGCCGCGACGAGCTGATCACCGAACTCATCGGCGATGCGTACCGCAGCCTCGCCGACGCGGTCCGGGCCGCCTCCGACGACGGCGCCGACGTGGCCCAGCTCGCCCACACCGTGCGGGACTGGGCGCTGCAGGATCCGCAGCGATACTTCCTGATCTACGGCACGCCGGTCCCCGGATACCGTGCGCCCGAGGACACGACGGCAGTCTCGGACGAGATCATGACCGTGCTGCTCGCGGCGTGGAGCAGCGTTCCACCAAGGCCCGCAACCCTTTTCGACACCCATCTCGCCGAGCGCACCGACCGGGAACCGGAGACGGCCGCGGCTCTGCATCGGGCCCTGACCTTCTGGACCCGCGTACACGGCGTGCTATCCCTGGAACTCGCGGGCCATTTCGCCGGCATGGGGTTCGACCCGGCGCTACTCTTCGCCGAGGAAGTGGAACGGCTCTCGGCCACTTGACTCGGACCCGTTCGAGTCGTACTTACGAATCTCGAGATTCCGAAGCAGGCCAGGCAGCATCGTTTTCGGCTATTCTCGCGCCCGTGACCGAACGCGCGCGCCCCATCGTCGGCCCCGACTATCTGGTCGCCGGCCGCTACCGTCTGCAGTCCAAGCTCGGCGGTGGCGGAATGGGTGCGGTGTGGCTGGCCCGCGACCGGCTGCTGAACCGCGACGTCGCCATCAAACAGGTGCTGACCACCGCGGGCCTGAGCGAAGAGGTGGCCAAGGCGGTCCGCGACCAGATCGTGCACGAGGGCCGGGTCGCGGCCAAGCTGTCGCACGAGCACGCCATCGCCGTCTACGACGTGGTCCTCGAGGCCGGCGAGCCGTGGCTGGTCATGGAGTACCTGCCCTCGCGCAGCGTCGCCAAGGCGCTGGCCCTGGCCGATGCGCTGCCGCCGATCGAGGTGGCACAGATCGGCGCGCAGGTCGCCGATGCGCTGGCCGCCGCGCATGCCGCGGGCATCGTGCACCGCGATATCAAGCCGGGCAATATCCTGGTCGCCGACCGCGGCGCGGAGGTCGGCACGGTGAAACTCAGCGATTTCGGCATCTCGCGCGGCGCCGGGGAGCTGTCCGACGAGCCGGAGGACGTCATCACGGGCACCCCGGCCTATATGCCTCCGGAGGTGGCGCGCGGCGCCCAGCCGACCACCGCCAGCGACGTGTATTCCCTTGGTGCAACGCTATACACCGCGGTCGAGGGAAGGCCGCCGTACGGCTTCGACGAGGACAACGACGTCATCGTGCAGCGCGCCGCGATGGCGCAGATCACCCCGCCCGCCCGCAGCGGCGCGCTCACCGAGGCGCTGCTGCACATGATGGAACCCGCGCCGCAGCGCCGCCCCACGATGGCCGAGGCCCGCAACGAAATCCTCACCGCCGTATTCGGTCCCGGCACCGGGCCCTACATTCTCGGCGCCCCGGTCCGCACCGACGACGGCACCATCCCGGCCTGGGCCACGCGCAACTCCGCCGCCGGACTCCGCAGCCCGCACTCGGTTCCGCTGCCCCGCGCCCCCCGCGCCAACGCCCCGAGCGCCCCTGCGCCGCAACGCACAGTGGGCCTGCGCCTGGACTCCATGGGCCCGAATGCCGCGCCGCTCGCGATCGCGGTGGGGCTGCTGATCGGACTGCTCATCCTCATCGTGATTCTCGTCGCCGTGATGTAGGGGCGGGATCCGCGAATCCAGGCTCG
The DNA here is from genome assembly GCF_018860155.1 of Nocardia albiluteola. GTDB lineage: Bacteria > Actinomycetota > Actinomycetes > Mycobacteriales > Mycobacteriaceae > Nocardia > Nocardia albiluteola. The sequence continues at coordinate 610,491 of NZ_JAHKNI010000002.1, read as the reverse complement.
CTACAACACGATCCAGCATGCCGACTCACGAGCGGGCGTACATGGAATCGCGAGCAAGGCATGTGCCGACTCACGAGTGAGGCATGCGCCGAATCGCGAGCAGGACGCCTGTGAATCGCGAATAGGCACGTGCTGAATCGATACAGCGACAGTCGTCCCGCCGTAGCGGCAACCACTACCAGCGCGGCTGGCCTTGCTGTGGGGCGCTCGGATACTGCTGTTGATTCGGAATCTGCTGTGCGCCATTGGGATACCCCTGCTGCGGAGGCTGCCCATAAGGCTGCTGTGCTGCAGCGGGATTCGGCGCCGGGTAGGGCTGCTGGCCGTAATTCTGCGGCGGCTGCTGGCCGTAATTCTGCTGCGGCTGCTGGGCGTAGGCCTGCTGCTGGCCATACGGCTGCTGCTGAGCGTAGGGCTGCTGCGCCGGGTACCCCTGCTGGCCGTAGGGCTGCTGACCGTAAGGCTGCTGCGGAGCGCCGGCCCCGCCGCCGAACTGCACATGCCACTGCCGAATCGTCGCCAGCTTCTGCTCGAACTCCGGATCCTTGACCAGCCAGTGCGTCATGGGTGCGAGCGAAATCTTCGCACCGCCCTGGCGTCGAATGAATTTCACCTGCTTGGTGCCGAGCCAGTTCCGCTCGACGACGGACTGGAGCTCACCCCACCCAATGACCGTGGTGCCGTATCGCTTGATCGTCACCCCCTCCGGAGTGAGCGTCAGCGACCACAGCGCACCGAGCCCGAAGTTCAGCGCCGACACCACGATACCGAGCACGAAGAAGGCGACCCCGAGTGCAAGACCCTGGGTAACCAAACGCAGCAATCCGATGATGGCGAACACGACGAGACTGAAGCCGGCGTTCGCCGCGCGCTGCGCGGGCGAAAGCCGGAATTCGATTTGTTGCATGGGATCTCCCCCCTGGAACGAACAATGACGACAATTTTGTGTAGTGACCAGTGATCCTATCGGGCCGAACCGCGGCCCGCTGATCGCCGTTCGCCGTTCGCTCCAGCCGAGTCAGTCGATCCGGCGGCGGTGTGCCCAGCGTGTCAACGCATTCCGATTGGACTGCTGAGTCTTGCGCAGCACGTTGGAGGCGTGAGTCTCGACAGTCTTGACCGAGATGAACAGGGACTCGGCGATCTCGCGATAGGTGTAACCGCGCGCGAGCAGGCGCAACACCTCCAGCTCGCGCGGGGTCAGCGAATCCAGTTCCGGATCCAGGGGCGGCTCGGGCGCCGGGGACCGGCCGGTGAACGAGTCCAGCACGAATCCGGCCAGGCGCGGGCTGAACACCGCGTCGCCGCCCGCGACGCGACGAATACCGTCGGCCAGTTCGGGTCCGGAAATGGTCTTGGTGACATAGCCCCGCGCGCCCGCGCGGATCACCGCGATCACATCCTCGGCGGCGTCGGACACGCTCAGCGCCAGGCAGACCGGCCCCGCACCCTCGCCCCGTCCGTTCCCCGCCCCCTTCTCGATCCCCTGCAGCACCGCAACCCCACCACCATCGGGCATGTGCACATCCAGCAGCACCACATCCGGCCGGGTCGCCGCGACACCGGCGATGGCCTCGGCCACCGCACCGGCCTCCCCCACCACCTCCATGTCGTTCTCACGGCTCAGCTCGGCCCGCACCCCGGACCGGAACACCGCATGGTCATCGACCAGAAACACCCGGATAGCCACAGTTCTCCTCACCTCGGATGAATGCCACGCTACCGAGCACAGCATCACCACCGGCACCACATCCCGGCATCCATCTCGACAGCCCCGTTCGGCCGCTTCGGTAGGCGTACCTCCGCATTCGCTCCGGCCGTGCGCGGTTTCGGACGGCTTCGCCGACAGCGCCCATCAGGCGTCGGCCCGGCGCGAGACCGCAGCGCCGGCGACGACGATCTCACCGCCGCCGATCGGGCACTCGACCCCATCCGCCGGAGGTGTCCGGACCGGCCGCTTTCTCGGCCTTGCGTGATCCCGCTTCGACGAAAGTGTTTCGGCGAGCCATAGGCTGACAGCATGCCCGTGCAGCTGATCTTTCTCGTACCGCTGCTGTGCTGGTTACTGGCGGCACGCAGTCCTCGAATTGTGCTGGGGGGTGGGGTGATTCTGGTGGCCGTGGCAGCGGGCGAGTTCGCCGTCGCCAACGACCGGCTACTGCCCGCGCAGAAGACCACCGTCATGGCGATACTCATCGTGGCGGACGTGGTTGTCTTCGTCTCGGGGTTGTACGTCGATGGGTGGACGGGCGGGCGCGTCACCGCGATCACCATCGCCGGCACGATCCTCGGTGCCGTGTACTGCGTCCTGAGCCTGGGCGGCATGGTGGCTATCGCCCTGATCACGCACGGACAGCGGGCCTCGATCCCATCCGCCGGCATCCTGCCGCCACTGCCCGCGGGACTGACACCGACCGGCAGCCAGACCCGGTGCCGCGACTACGACGACTCCGACAACGATTCGACCGTCTGCTCTCGATCGTTCGAGATCGGCAGCACCCGCGGGGCACCGGCGACGGAGGTAGCCGATCTGATGGTTCAGCACCTGCAAGCGCACAACTGGCCGTTCGTATACGACGAGAAGCGAAACAAGTGGAGCGCCTGCCATCCCGCGGGCTGGGGTCTGGACCGAAGCACCCTCTGCGCCACCGTCACGATCCGGCAAGACCGAACCTCGGTGTCGTTCGACGATGCAACCCACATTTCCGAGTAGCCGGGTGCACCGCAACCGCCCGATACCCCCGATGCCGCGTCGGCCGGTGCTGCACAGCGACAACGGGTTCGAGCATCAGGCCCAGGGACAGGTCGCCATCGAGATGCACGGGAGCTCCGCTGCCGCGTCGGCCGTAGCGTGGAAAGGGTGAGAGTCGAGGATCCCGGTCGCGAGCCCGGTGCCGAGTGGGACTTCGCGAGACACGCGGATGCCGGGACGACAGGCACCGCGATCATCGGGTATCGGGATGCCGGCGGTGCCGGCCTGGATCTGCGGGTTGCCGGGACGCCGCAGGTTACCGTGCTGATTCAGTTCGGGGACAGCGATGTTGTCATCGACGATGCCGAGGGGCGGCGCGCGGTCGGCGGGTTCGTCGCGGGACTTCCCATCGAGGCCATGCGGATTCGGAGCGAGCGGGCCGAGTGTGTCGAGGTGCGGTTGACGCCGATCCAGGCGTATTCGTTATTGGGCGTTCCCCCAACGGATCTGGGGCGTGGCATCGTCGACCTGCAGGACCTGTGGGGAGCGCGCGCTCGGCTGCTGCGTGAACGACTCGCGGGCGCCGACACCTGGGACGAGCGTTTCGCGCTGACGAAATCATTTCTGGCACAGTGTGACCGGCCGACGCGAGCGCCGGATCCCGAGGTGCTCGCCGGCTGGAATCGCATACTCACCACCCACGGCCAGGTGCGGATCGGTGAGCTCGCCGACTCATTCGGCTGGAGCCGCAAACGGCTGTTGTCGAGGTTCGAGGCGCAGATCGGGCTGCCGCCCAAGCGAGCGGCGATGCTGGTCCGGTTTCGGCACGCGGTCGACGGCCTGCTGGCGGGACGGCCCGCCGCCGACGTGGCCGCCTCCTGCGGATACACCGATCAGGCGCATCTGATCCGGGATGTGTCGATCTTCGCCGACCGCACGCCGCGGGCGCTGACGACGCACTACCTGCCCACTATCGCCCGTCACCGCTACCGGGCATGGGGAACTTTTTTCCAATATCGGGAGGGGCCTGCCGGTCGATAGTGGTGTCCGCCTCGGGCGCGACGGCGCACCCGAGCGCTACACCGATTCGACTACGAGAGGACACGTTTCGTGACCACCTCCCTGGATCCCGCCGAGTTGCAGCAAGCCCTGGACACCGTCCACCGCGCGGGCATGCCCGGAATATTCGCCGAGGTGCGCGACGGTGACCAGCTCTGGCGCGGCGCGGCCGGAGTCGCCGATCTCGCCACCGGCCGTCCCGTCACCCCCGATATGCGCCACCGCGTCGGCAGCATCACCAAGACGTTCACCGCCGCCGCGGTGCTGAAACTGGTCGAGAGCGGCGAGGTCGAACTCGACGCACCCATCGGTCACTATCTGCCGCAACTGGTTCCGGGCGAGCGCGGCGCGGCGATCACCGTCCGGATGCTGATCGGCCACACCAGCGGCCTCGCCGAATATCTCCCGCATGCCTATTCGTCGCTGGCGGCCTTCCCCGCCGTGGCGAAGACTACGCCGAAGAGCCTGGACGACAACCGATTTACGCGTTTCGACCGGGTCGAGCTCATCGCGATGGGCGTCGCGGCGCCCGCCGTCGCACGCCCGGGCGGCGCGCCGGGGGTGTACTCGAACACGAACTATCTACTCCTGTGCCAACTTCTGGAGCTGGTCACCGGAACCCCGGCCGAGCAGTGCATCACCCGCAATGTCATCGAGCGCGCCGGACTGCGAGACACCGAACTCCCGGCCGGACCGCATATCGAGGGGCCGCACTCACTCCACTACGAAGCGTGGCTGGGCATGATCGATCCGCCGCGCGATTACAGCGTCTACGACATGTCGTTCGTCGGCCCGGCGGCCGCGCTGATCTCGTCTGTGGCGGACCTCAACCGCTTCTACCGCCTGCTGCTGGCGGGAGAAATCGTCAGCCGATCGTCGCTGGAGCAGATGCAACGCACCGGACCCGTCATCTCCTTCGAAGGCAAGACGCTCGACTACGGCCTCGGGCTGCATCGCATGGACATCCCCGGTCACGGCACCTTCTGGGGCCACGACGGCTCGGTCTGGGGCGGCGGCGCGATCTCCATGAGCAGCGCCGACGGGAGCCGCCAACTGTCTCTCGCGGTAAACCTGCAGCGCTGGAATCGACTCGACGCCAACGGAAGCCCTCAACCCCACCCCATCGACGCCGCCCTGCAAGCCCTTGTCCGCCTGGGACTGTGCGGTTGATCGGCTGGCGGTAGGCCGTATGCCGCCGGGGTCTGCTGGACTGGGCGTGAAGTGTCCTGCGTCTCGATCTCGCTCAGCCGCTTCGGTAAGCATCGGCCCGGTGCGAGACTGCCGTGACCGCGACGATGACTTCACCGTCGTCGATCAGATAGAGCACGCGGTATTCACCGCGGCGGGCGGAGTACTGCGGTGCGAGGGGTTCGTTGAGCGGCTTGCCGACCCGGTGGGGGTTTTCAGCCAGCGGTCCAGAAATGAATTCCCAGCAGGCCGCGGCGATCTTCTCCGGCATCCGAGACAGCGCCCTTTGGGCAGCTGGTCGCAGGACGATTCGATACGTCATGCTGTGGCAGCAGCGATCATGGCGCGCAAAGCCGTCATGCAGACGGCGTCCGGAACGCCGGCGGCGTGCATGTCCGCTATGACGTCGACATGGTCACCGAGGTCGATCCCCGTCGCCCGCGCGGCCATGATCTCGGTCATCTCCTCGCCGGTGAAATAACGTCCGGCGGCCTCGTCCGCTGTGGACTCGATGATGTCGCGGACCAGTGCACGATCCGACAGCACGTCGATGGTCTCCATCAGTGACTCGTAGTCCTCGCTCGACAGCAGCACCACCGCAGGCTTGCCGTTGCGAGTGACATGTACCCGATTGTGGGTCTTCACCGCGTCGTCGACCAGCGCGGAGAACTGCTGTCGGGCCTCGACCACAGGAATCGTCGTCATGTACAGAATTCTAGCGTGTTCACCCCGCCTTGGCTGAGCTGTGTGCGCACCGCTGATCGACGTCCCTGGTCGGCTCCGTCATCGATGCGGAAATGCGCGCCTCCGGCCGACGTCCTCCGGCATGTCCCGGTCGCCAACCGGACTGGACCCTGCGTCCGGCTCGGGCGATGCGGCATCACACTCCGCATCGTCGTCCGCGAGCCGCCCGCCCACGACATCCTGGCTACCTGGCGCATCCACCCCCTCGGAATCCTTGCGGGGCATGGTGATCCGAACCTCGGTCCCACGGCCGGGGGTGGAATCGACCACCACCGTCCCGCCGCGCCGCTCGATGCGGGCGTGGATGGATTTGGACAGGCCCTGGCGGTCGGCGGGGACGTCGGCGGGATCGAAACCAGCGCCGCGGTCGCGCACGAAGACGCTCACCTGGTGCGGCTCGACCTCCGCGAACAGGTCGATGGTGGGGACCCCGGCGTGCTTGGCGGCGTTGACCAGCGCCTCGCGTGTGGCGCCGAGCAGTGCGGTGAAATGCTCACGGGGCAGGCCGATTCCGGTCTCGCCCGGGTCCATCGACACATCGCCCACCGTCACGGGGGCAACCTTCACACCGTGCTGATCCTCCACCTCGCCCGCGATGGTGCGCAGCGCGGCGGCCAGACTCGACTCCGCGGGCATGGCGTCGGAGAACAGCCACTTGCGCAATTCGCGCTCCTGGCTGCGGGCCAGGCGCACCACCTCCTGCGCGTCGTGCGCCTGACGCTGGATCAGCGCGAGGGTCTGCAGCACCGAATCGTGCAGGTGCGAGGCGATCTCCTCGCGCTCGTCGTTGCGTATGCGCGCGGCTCGTTCGGCATTGAGCGCGCGCATCATCCGCAACCACAGCGGCACCGTGAGCAGACCGACGCCGATCAGCGTGACCCCGACCGCGAGCAGCGCCGAACCCATCGAACTGAGATTGATCCGGCCCAGGAACACCACGCCCAGCCCGACCACGATCAGTGTTGCCCCGGCCAGCACGCGCGTCCAGGTGAGGACCGACGGCCGCACGGGCAGCCCGAGCAGCGAACGCGGCCCCTCGGAATCGAATTCGTGCCACACCAGGGCCGCGCCCACCGCGACCACGATGATCGGCCCCACCACACGCGCCGCGGTGCCGTTGAACAGCCATGCCATCGAGACCGCGAGCGTGACTCCCAGCAGCACCAGCCCCGCCGCCTGCCGCCGCTCGGCGGCCGTGGGCGGCGGGCCCTCCCCACCGGACGGGGTGAAGATCCACAGCATTCCGTAGGCGACGATGCCCGCCCCCATCAGCGCCGACAGGAGGACGAATGCGATGCGCACCTTCAGGACGTCGACCCCGAGGTGATCGGCGATACCCCCCGCGACCCCGCCCACGACCCGCCCGCCGGAACGCCGCAGCATCCGCGGATACGGCGCAGAGCCCTCGGGCGCGACGGCCGCGCCACGATGACCGGCCCCGCGGGCATCGAAGGCAGGCATGGACGGGTACATGCCTTCGATACTGGCACGTGCCACCGACACCGACCATCGGGGAATCACCCCATTCCCAGCTCAGGGTGGTGGGCGATAACCAGGTGGCGGCGAGCTCTCACTCCGGATAGTTGCCCGATGCCAGATCCTCCAGCAGGCTCGGATGGGTTGGCTCCCAGCCGAACTGCTTGCGAGTCAGGACGCTCGAGGACGGCTGGTCCAGGGAGAACACCTGCCCGAGGAATCCGAAGCTCTCGGCGGGCACGCTCGCGACCGGCAGGCCGAGCTCCCTTCCGATCGTCTCGGCGAGGGTGAGCATGCTGTCGCCCTCGTCGGCGACGGCGTGTGTGACCGATCCCGGGGTGGCCTGCTCGGTGACGAGCCGGAACAGGCGCGCGGCGTCCAGGCGGTGCACCGCGGGCCAGCGCTGGCTGCCGTCCCCGACGTAGCCGGACACCCCGGTGGCCCGGGCCGCCCGGATGAGCACCCCGGCGAAGCCGTACCCGTCACCGGGGTTGCGCCCATGAACCGACCGCGGCAGCCGAACGACAGCGGAGCGAATGCCGTCCCTGCCCGAATCGAGCACCGTCTTGGCGTTTCGAGCCCGCCCGGCGAGCGGGCCCTGCATCGGCATCTCGTCCTCCTCGGTTGCCACCCGGCCCGGCGCGACCGGCGTCCCCGACGCGATCACCAGCGCCTTCCCGGTGTCGCGCAGCGTCTGCGTGAAGACCTCGACAGCGAGGGCCTCCTGTGCCATGTTCGCCTCGATGTTGGTGAAGTCGTTGCCGAAGGCGAGGTGGATGACCCCGTCGGAGTCCCGCGCGCCGGACCGCAGCGCGTCCGCGTCGTCCAGATCGCCCCGGATCGCGGCGGCGCCGAAGCCGGCCAGCTTGGCGGCCGACCTATCGGAACGGGCGAGGCCCACCACCTCGTGCCCGGCGCCGATGAGCTCGGGAACGACCGCGGAACCGATACCGCCCGTGGCACCCGTAACGAAGATTCGCATGATGACCCCTGACTGTGATGCGACTAGTGTCCCATCAGCCTACCGAGTGATGCGACATCTGTCCCGTCACGGCGCCAAAGTGTTGCGACATCCATCCCATCACTAGAATCGAACGATGCCCCGATGGAAGCCCGACGCGCGCCAACGCCTGGTCACGGCGGCGTTGCAGCTGTTCTCCGAGCAGAGCTACGACAAGACGACGGTCGCGGAGATCGCCGATCGCGCGGAGCTGACGCGGAGCACATTCTTCCGGCACTTCTCCGACAAGCGCGAGATCCTGGCCGCGGGTCAGGAGACGTTGTCGAGGCTGTTCACCGAGGGCATCGCCGCGGCGCCCGCGCAGGCCTCGCCTCTGACCGCCGTCGAGCACGGGCTCGAGGCCGCCGCCGCGAGCATGACACCGTTCAATCGGGAGCTCGCCCCCCGCCTGCGGGCGATCATCGCGACGAGCACCGAACTGCAGGAGCGCGACCAGCTCAAACACGTCGGGCTGGCGGCCTCGATGGCCGAGGCGCTGCGCGCGCGTGGCGTGCCCGAACCCGTCGCGGCCATCGCGGGAGAGGTCGGCATGCTCGCATTCCGGGATGCCTTCGCCGACTGGGTGCGCGAGGACGACCAGCAGGATCTCGCGGAGCTGATGCGCACGGCGCTGTCGCGCTTGCGCGAGGCGATCGCCGAACTGGGCTGAATTCAGGCGTCCAATCAGGGTCATCCCCGATGTGGCCCGAGGTCCCCCGCGACCACCATGGACACCATGACCAGAGCGAGCGGCTGGGCCGGCAGCACCGGCCGGGCGGGATTCAACGGACAGCTCCAACATCTGTGGCAGACACGCCCCGTGCGACTGCCGCATCACGGGCCGGGCGCGGGCGTGGCGGCCGGATTCGGCCGGCGCTACGGGGTCGATCCGGTGCTGGTGCGGGTCGCCTTCGTGGTGTCGACGCTCTTCGGCGGCTCGGGCATCGTGCTGTATCTGCTGGGCTGGCTGCTGTTGCCCGCGGCTCGGGACCAGGTGTCCGCGGCCGAGGGACTCGTCGGCCGCGGACACAGCACGCAGTCGCCGACCAAGACGGTGGTGCTGATCGTGGCGCTGCTGATCGCGGTCAGCACCGTGGGGCCGGTGGGGGCCGGCCTGGGCGGAGCCGGGCTGATCAGCTTCGCACTGATGCTGGCCGGGTGGTGGCTGCTGTATCTGCGGCAGCCGCAGCCGCCCGCCGACGATTTCGAGGCACTGACACCGGACGCCGGTTTCGCCGCGACCGGATATCCGGGCGCGATGTTCCCGGGTGGTTCCCCGTGGGGTGGGACCACCTACGGCCCGTACACCAGGCTGCCCGACCACTACGAACCGGATCATCCGAAAGACGCTGCGGCAAGCGATATTCCGCCGCAGCCGACCGAGGTGATCGCGCAGCAGACGCACCCGGGCGCAGGTGACACCGCGGTGCTGTCGCACGACACGGCCGTACTGCCGGACGATGCCCCGATGGATGCCCCTGTCGAAGAACAGGATTCGGTGGCCACCGGCGCCTCGAGCGCCGCCCCGTCGCCCGGACGTTCCACCGACAACGATGCGGCACAACGGATCACCTCGTCGGCCACCCCCTTCCGAACCATCCCGGACCCCTCGAAGATCCGGCCGGACGCCTCGGGCTGGGATCCGCTCGGCGTGAGCCCGACGGCCTGGGATCTGCCCGACCCCAACACACCGCCCGCCCCGGTGCTGCCGCCCCTGCCCCCGCGCCGCCCCCGCTCCCGGCTCACCCCGGTGGTGATCGGCCTGGCCATCGTGGCGGCGGCCGCCGCCGGAGTGCTGGCCGCGGCCGGCGTGGACTGGATGACCCCGGGCCGGATCGGCGCGGTGGCGCTGGCGGTGGTCGGGCTCGGCCTGATCGTCGGGGCGTTCCTGCGCCGCGGCTACGGACTGCTGGCGCTGCTGGCGCCCCTGGCCGGATTCGTGGTCATGGCCTCGCTGATCGGCCCGGTCCGTTTCGACCGCGGCGCGATGGGGGGCCACACCTGGACCCCGGCCACGGTGGCCGAGCTGCAGCCGTCCTACCGGGTGAACGCCGGCGACGGCACGCTGGATCTGCGATCGCTGAGCCTGACCGAGAACCGCACCGTGAAGGTGGAGGTACGCGCCGGCGACTTCCATGTCCTGGTGCCGAATTCGATGCGCCTGGACACCACATGCCGGGCCAGGATGGGCGATGTCACCTGCCCGCAGGGCCTGTCCGGCCCACCCACCGGGCCGGTGCTCACCCTCGATGTCGATGTCCACGCCGGAGACGCGGAGGTGACCCGTGGATAGGAAGCGCGGACCGTCGTTCTCGCTGCTACTGGCAGGAGTACTGGCGCTGCTGGTGAGTGTGTGGGCCATCCTCGGCCCGGGCGCTTGGCCGGTGCACAACAACTTCCCCGGGGGCTGGATAGTGCTCGCGGCCGTCGGCATCGTCGGGATCGTGATGGTGATCTCGCCGCGGCGGCGCAAGCGCTGAGCCGCAAAAAACGCAAGGGCCCTGGATCCGCATCGGATCCAGGGCCCCTGTGCTGTAGGACTATCGGTGCCCACGCGGGGCTCAGCCTGGTCCTACTCCCACTCGATGGTTCCTAAATGGGACTCAGCCTGGTCCTACTCCCACTCGATGGTTCCTAAATGGGACTCAGCCTTGTCCTACTCCCACTCGATGGTTCCTAAATGGGACTCAGCCTTGTCCTACTCCCACTCGATGGTTCCTAAATGGGACTCAGCCTTGTCCTACTCCCACTCGATGGTTCCTAAATGGGACTCAGCCTGGTCCTACTCCCACTCGATGGTTCCTGGGGGCTTACTTGTCACATCCAGCACCACCCGGTTGACCTCGGCCACCTCGTTGGTGATGCGGGTGGAGATGCGCTCGAGCACGTCGAACGGCAGTCGCGTCCAGTCCGCGGTCATGGCGTCCTCGCTCGACACCGGGCGCAGCACGATCGGATGGCCGTAGGTGCGCCCGTCGCCCTGGACGCCGACGCTGCGCACGTCGGCCAGCAGCACCACCGGGCACTGCCAGATCTGCCGGTCCAGCCCCGCCGCGGTCAGCTCCTCGCGGGCGATGGCATCGGCCTGGCGGAGCGTCTCGAGCCGGTCCCGGTCGACCGCGCCGACGATGCGGATGGCCAGGCCCGGGCCCGGGAAGGGCTGGCGCGCAACGATTTCCTCGGGCAGGCCGAGCTCGCGCCCGACCGCGCGCACCTCGTCCTTGAACAGCAGCCGCAGCGGTTCGACGAGGGAGAACTCCAGATCGTCCGGCAGGCCGCCGACATTGTGATGGCTCTTGATGTTCGCGGTGCCGGTGCCGCCACCGGATTCCACCACGTCCGGATACAGCGTGCCCTGCACCAGGAATTCCACGGACGGGGCCGAATCGTCCTGCGCCCCGGTCTCTTTCACCACCTGCGCGACCGCGTCCTCGAAGGAGCGGATGAATTCGCGCCCGATGATCTTGCGCTTCTCCTCGGGATCGGTGACGCCGCTCAGCTCGCCGAGGAATTTGTCCACCGCGTCGACGGTCACCAGCTTGGCCCCGGTCGCGGCGACGAAGTCGCGCTGCACCTGCTCGCGCTCGCCGGCCCGCAGCAGGCCGTGATCGACGAACACACAGGTGAGCTTGTCGCCGATGGCCCGCTGCACCAGCGCCGCGGCCACCGCGGAGTCCACGCCGCCGGACAGGCCGCAGATCGCGTGGCCCGTGCCGACCTGCGCGCGCACCTGCTCGATGAGCGCCTCGGCGATATTGGCCGGAGTCCAGGATGCGGGGATCCCGGCGATCTCGTGCAGGAATCGGCTCAGCACCTGCTGTCCGTGCGGGGAGTGCAGGACCTCGGGGTGATACTGCACACCAGCCAGCCGCCGCGCCCGATTCTCGAAGGCCGCGACCGGCGCGCCCGCGCTGGTCCCGGTGACCTCGAATCCCGGCGGGGCGTCGGTGACAGCGTCACCGTGGCTCATCCACACCGGCTGGCGCGTGGGCAGTCCGCCGTGCAGCACGCCGCCGTCCACGCTCAGCTCGGTGCGGCCGTATTCCCGGGTGCCGGTGTTTGCCACCGTGCCGCCGAGGGCCTGCGCCATGGCCTGGAAGCCGTAGCAGATACCGAAGACGGGCACCTCGAGGTCGAACAGGCGGGGATCCAACTGCGGTGCGCCCTCGGCGTATACGCTCGATGGCCCGCCGGAAAGGATCACCCCGAGCGGGCGGCGCTCGGCGATCTCCTCGATGGTCGCGGTGTGCGGAACCACCTCGGAATACACGCTCGCCTCGCGCACCCGCCGCGCGATCAGCTGCGCGTACTGCGCACCGAAATCGACAACAAGCACCGGTCGCTGGGTTTCTGCCACCGGCACAGTCTACGAAGCCGCCCGGACGCGACCGCGCTCGGCTGGCAACCCGGGGTGAGCTGCCCCGATGCGGCGGCCGACGATACCGCCGCAACCACCGGTCGCTCCCCTCGTTCCCTGGCCGCCGACAACGCACCGGTTACCACTCCGGCTCGCCTGTCCCGGGTCGCGACCCGACCGCTGCGAGCCGACGCCCGCGAAGCACGGATCGTCCGGCGCCGGACCGCAGCGCGGCCGGCGCAATCCCGCAGCGTGCCCGGAGTGCTTGACGTGAACGAGTCATTGGCGCAACCCGTCCGGTTCGCGTCGCCGGGCGGTACGGATGCCGAGGTGAAGCCGAATTATGGTGCGCCGCAACGTCCTGCGGGCGAATGGGGAGCAGCCTGCAATTCGCATGACAACTGTCGAGCACCACCGGTCAAGGTGGACAACCCACCGATGCTTGTCGGCGGTTGCAGCTATCCTCGTGCTCGTGCCATTCGCCCGCGCGATCGACGCCGAGATCCACTACGAGGACGGCGGCGGTCGTGGACCCGTGGTACTGCTGGGGCACGAATTCTTCATGGACCGAACGATGTTCGCCGCACAGGCGGAGGCGCTGTCGCCGGAATTCCGCATCGTCACCTGGGATGCGCGCGGGCATGGCGACACCCGGGATCAGGGGCTGCCGTTCACGTACTGGACCTCCGCGCGCGACGCGCTCGCGGTGCTCGATCAACTCCGGGTCGAGCGGGCCGTCGTCGGGGGCGCCTCCCAGGGCGGATTCAGCGCCATCCGCACCGCCTTGCTGGCCCCCGAGCGGGTGGCCGCGCTGGTCCTGATCGCCGCCGAGGCGCACGGCCCGACCCCGCACGAACTGGACAACTCCCGCCGCTTCCTGGAGCGCTGGCACGAACCGAGGCTGCGGCATGGGATGTCGAACCAGTTGGCACAGTGGCTGATCGGCGACGACGCGCAGACGCGCGCGGCATGGGTCCAGCGCTGGGTCGAGCGCGACTCACACGCCACGGAGGTGGCCGCGGGCTGCGTCCTCGGCCGCGACTCCATCCTGGACCGGCTGCACGAGATCACGTGCCCCGTCCTGGTGATCCACCCCACCCGCGCCGGCGTCGCCCGCTCCCACGCCCTGGAAATGGCTCAGGCGCTGACGAATTCACACTTCCTGGAGATTCCCGACGCCCGCCAGGCAGTGAACATGACCCACCCGGAACAGATCAACGGGGCCATCCGCGAATTCCTCCGCGAAACCATCCTCACCCAGTGAGCCGCCATCCAGAACGCAAATCTCGCGACACGCCGCCGCCGGTAGCACCGCTGGGCCGCTGCTACCACGGGTTCGAAATCTGCGAACGGATTGCCACCGACACCACCGTGATGCCCGATCAACGCCGGGCCGCCGCCAGCGCCGCGGATACGGCGAACTTCGTACGGACGCAATACATGTCGACCTAGGTGTCGGTGGGCGATGGCACGATACGCGGGTGATCTCATCCAAAGACATGGCCTACACCGAGGAGCCGACCGCGTATCTCCTCGCCGGGCGGACACTCCGTATCCGCGATTGCGAGCAGGACGAGTTCGACGAACTGTGCGCGCGCATCGACGAGATGGGCGGAGAACTTCACAAGCGGCTTGTCGTGATCCCGGAGGGCGACTTCACCGAGACGGGCGTCCCTGTTTCGGAGCGGGTCGCACTCGAGTGTGTGGTGGGCCTGCTGGTGGAAGAAACTGGTACCTACCCGGCCCTGGTCGACCATGAGGCGCTCACCGCGGCTCTGGCGAGCGCGCGGGAGTTGCCGTGGGAGGCCATCATGGGCCTGGTGCCCGATCTCGTCGAGGAGCCCGAGGTCCTGGCGCGTGGGTGGTTCGGCAAGGAAGTCGGTCTCTATGCCACCGCCTGCGGCCCGCTGGCCGGTGTCATGCTCGGCTACGGCGTGTTGTCCGAACTGCGCGAGAACTACGACTACGACGACTACTACAAAACCCACGACTCTGACGATGACGAGGACCAGCCCGACGACGAAGAGAGGTTTCTCGCCGGCAAGGACACTGTCGCCGCGGTGATGCCCGCGCTCGAACTGGTCCGCGGCAACCTGGAAACCCAGGTGCCCCAGTCCGAGGCCGTCTACGGCGTCTGGGTCACAAGGGCGCTGTGGGACGGAAGGATGCCGGTCCCGGTCGACATCTCACAGGCTGCACACCAGGACCGCGCGGCGAAGCTGGGCCCGCTGGCAGAGCAGTCGAACTACTACCTCATCGGCCACTACGACTGACCATCACGCCGCCGAAGCGCGCCGGGCGGGACCGATCACCAGAGGAACACGCGCGAGAACAACGCAGGTGCCCGCCACCAGCGCGTTCGGAACCGCGTTTCCGAAACCCCGCACAAGCACTACCGACCGCGACCTGGCCGCCGTAATCGACGGGTTCGACGCGACGACAGTCCCCCAACGGCGCGCTGAAACCGCGGAGCCGCGGGACAGCTCAGGCGCGGACGCTGAGGCCGACCTTCTGGAACTCCTTGAGCTCGCTGTATCCGGCCTTGGCCATCGAACGGCGCAGACCGCCGACGAGATTCACCGAGCCCCACGGATCGCTGGACGGACCGTACAGCAGCTGCTGCAGCGTGGGCCGCTCGTCCTCGTCGGCGAATTTCAGCAGGGCGCCGCGCGGCACCGACGGGTGCGCGGCCGCCGAGGGCCAGTACCAGCCGCGTCCGGGAGCCTCCTGCGCCAGCGCCAACGGCACACCCAGCATCGCGGCGTCGGCGCCGCAGGCGATGGCCTTGGCGATCTGCCCGGACGACACGATGTCGCCGTCGGCGATGACGTGCACGTAGCGGCCGCCGGTCTCGTCGAGGTAGTCCCGACGCGCCGCGGCCGCGTCGGCGATCGCGGTCGCCATCGGCACCCCGATGCCGAGCACCTCGCCGGTGGTGGTGGCGCCGGGCGTGGAACCGTAGCCGACGATGACCCCGGCCGCGCCGGTCCGCATCAGATGCAGCGCGGTGCGATGGTCGCTGACCCCGCCGGCCACGACCGGAACATCCAGATCGGCGATGAAGGTCTTCATGTTCAGCGGCTCATCGCCGCCCACGTGCTCGGCGGAGATGATGGTGCCGTGCACGACCAGCAGGTCGACCCCGGCCTGCACCAGCGCCGGGGTGAGCGCGCGGGCGTTCTGCGGGCTCACCCGCACCGCCACCGTCACGCCCGCGGCCCGCACCTGCGCCACCGCGGCGGCCAGCAGATCCGGCTGCATCGGCGCGGCGTGCAGCGACTGCAGCAGCGCGATCGATGCCTCGGTGCCCTCCTTCTCGGCCACCTCCATAAGCCGATCGATGCAGGCGGCCACGTCCGCGTGCCGCGCCCACAGGCCCTCGCCGTTGATGACGCCCAGCCCGCCCAGGCGGCCGAGCTCGATCGCGAAGTCGGGCGACACCAGCGCATCGGTCGGGTGCGTCACCAGCGGGATGTCGAAGCGGTAGGCATCGAGCTGCCAGGCCAGCGACACCTGCTTGGACGAGCGGGTGCGCCGCGACGGAACGATGTCGACATCGTCCAGTTCATAGGTACGCCGGGCGGTCCGGCCCATACCGATCTCGACCATGTCGCGCACGGTTACTCCTTGTCTCATTGCGCCCGCACGGGCGCGTGTCTGTGGCGCCGGCTGGGCGGCGCGGGCTTGCGGCGCTCACGGCGATCGGCCGTGGGACCCGATGGCCCGCCCGCCGGACCGTGGCGCTCCTCGGCTCGCGGTGGGCGCCGCGCACTCCGTCGCCGCACAGGAACCCGCCGACGGGCGGGCCGTGGCGCGCACCGCGGCGATCGCGCCCGCGTTCCTCGCTCGTGACGACCCGCGGCGCGATCGCATCTCAGCCTAGTTACCCCGTAACCGGCGGTTCACGCCCCGACTGTCCGGGGCGCGTGACTCACCTCGTCAGCCGCGACCAGTGTAGTTGGGCGCCTCGACGGTCATCGTGATGTCGTGCGGGTGGCTCTCCTTCAGGCCCGCCGCGGTGATCTGCACGAACTGCTTCTCCTGCAGATCGGCGATCGACTGCGAACCGGTGTAGCCCATCGCCGCCCGCAGGCCGCCGACCAGCTGATGGATCACCTGGTTGACCGGGCCGCGGAAGGGCACCCGGCCCTCGATGCCCTCGGGCACCAGCTTGTCCTCGGCCAGCACGTCGTCCTGGAAGTAGCGGTCCTTGGAGTAGGACTTGGCCTGACCACGGCCCTGCATCGCGCCGAGCGAGCCCATGCCGCGGTAGCTCTTGAACTGCTTGCCGCCCACCAGGATCAGCTCACCCGGGGATTCGGCGGTGCCCGCCAGCAGCGAGCCGAGCATCACCGTGGACGCGCCCGCGGCGATGGCCTTGGCGATATCGCCGGAGAACTGGATGCCGCCGTCGGCGATCACCGGCACATCGGCCTGCTTGCACACGGCCACGGCCTCGAGGATGGCGGTGATCTGCGGCGCGCCGACACCGGCGACGACGCGGGTGGTGCAGATCGAGCCGGGGCCCACGCCCACCTTCACCGCGTCCACACCCGCGGTGACCAAGGCCGCGGCGCCCTCGCGGGTCGCGACGTTGCCGCCGACGACCTGGATGCGGTCGCCGACCTCGGTCTTGACCTTGGTGACCATCTCGAGCACCTGGGTCTGATGCCCGTGCGCGGTGTCGACCACCAGCACGTCGACCCCGGCATCGGCGAGGGTCATCGCGCGCGACCAGGCATCCTCACCCACGCCCACGGCGGCGCCGACCAGCAGGCGGCCATCACGATCCTTGGTGGCGTTCGGGTACTGATCTGTCTTGACGAAGTCCTTGACGGTGATGAGCCCGCGCAGCCGGCCCTCGCCGTCCACGATCGGCAGCTTCTCCACCTTGTGCCGGCGCAGCAGGCCCAGCGCGGCCTCGGCGGTGACGCCCTCCTGCGCGGTGATCAACGGCGCCTTGGTCATCACGTCGGCGACGCGGCGGTTCTGATCCACCTCGAAGCGCATGTCGCGGTTGGTGATGATGCCGACCAGCTCGCCGGTCTCGTCGACCACCGGGAGACCCGAGATGCGGAAGCGCGCGCACATGGCGTCGACCTCGGCGAGGGTATCGCTGGGGCGGCAGGTGACCGGATCGGTGACCATGCCCGCCTCGGAGCGCTTCACCGTCTCCACCTGCGCGGCCTGGTCGGCGGCGGCGAGATTGCGGTGCAGCACGCCCATGCCGCCGGCACGGGCCATGGCGATGGCCATGCGGGCCTCGGTGACGGTGTCCATCGCCGAGCTCACCAGCGGGGTGCGCAGGGTGATCTCCCGCGTCAACCGGCTCGACGTGACCACCGAGCTCGGGATCAGATCCGACGCGGCCGGCAGCAGCAGCACATCGTCGAATGTGAGGCCGAGCATCGCGATCTTGTTCGGATCGTCACCACCCGTATGCGGGCGGACGGCGCGTTCGCCCATCACGGGACTACTCATCGGATCGACCCCTCCTGGACATCGAACGCTTATCGGTCCGGGTTTTGCCCGGGTTCGCGAACATCTGTTGATGGATGGCCGAGCCGAAGTGCTACCCGGCGCCTGTGCGTACATGGTATCGGCCCGGACTCGGCGCGATTGCGGCGGCTCGGCCCCGCGCGGTCGCGGCCGCCGGACCCCGCCCGGAGTCGGGGCTCTCGTCCGAGTTGCGCGGGTGGGGGCACAGGGGGTT
The DNA here is from genome assembly GCF_018860155.1 of Nocardia albiluteola. GTDB lineage: Bacteria > Actinomycetota > Actinomycetes > Mycobacteriales > Mycobacteriaceae > Nocardia > Nocardia albiluteola. Next base: position 592,262 of record NZ_JAHKNI010000002.1, on the reverse strand, counting down.
TGCTGGTGACGCCGATAACGCGGGACCGAAGGAAATTCCGCGCGAGGCACTGAGTAGCTGAGAGTTTCCCGGGTGGGACGGTCCGGCGCACCGCGTCGCCGACGTCGAAACGCTGCGACAAGCGCTCCAAAATGCGCGCAGCGCTGGCGCGGAGGGGGTGGTTCTGCGTACCGTGGGAATGTGCGTAACGACCTACCACCTGGCCTGCCGCCGGATCCATTCGCCGGAGACCCCTCCGACCCGTCGGCTGCGCTGGATGCCATCGAGCCTGGGGAGCCGCTGGATCCTCACGAGCGGCTAGCGGTAGAAGAGGATCTCGCCGACCTCGCCGTCTACGAAGCACTACTGGCGCACCGCGGCATCCGCGGACTCGTGGTCAGCTGTGAGGACTGCCGGCAGGATCATTATCACGACTGGGACATGTTGCGCGCCAACCTGCTTCAGCTGCTGGTCGACGGCACGGTGCGCCCGCACGAGCCCGCCTACGATCCGACCCCGGAGGCCTACGTCACGTGGGACTACTGCCGCGGGTACGCCGACGCCTCGATGAACGAGGCGCTGCACGGCGACGGATTCGACGGGTTCGACGCCTGATCCTGCCGCCCAGCCGCGACAGCTACGTCATTTCCACCACCGGCGTTCGGTGACGCCCGCACAACGTCACGCCGCCGCCCGGTTTCGGTAGCAGCACTCTATGAGTTGCGTCTCAACGACACCCGCCTCCGGTCGGCTGTTCGCCGCGGATGTACGGGTGAAAATCACACTCTTTCGCATTGGCGAGTGCGGTTGCTGACGCACGAAAACCGCACGCCGGGACCAAGTCCGGAACGTACGGTTCGGTATGGGGTCGAGCGGCCTACCTGGCGCCGGGCAGGAGCGGCGGCAGCTGGGGGAGGCTGGTCGGTAGGGGGAGGGCGGTCGGCAGGATCGGCCCCGGGCCCGGGTGTGCACTGGGCACCCCGGGCGCGGTCGGCTTCTGCTGCGGCATCGACGCCGTGGGTTCCACGGCGATCGTGCTCGAGGTGCCGGGCATCGACGACGGATGGGCCGTCGTCGAGCCGGGCTTGGCCGGTGACACAGTGGTTCCCCCGGCCGGCGGCGGCGCGGCATGCGTCGGGCCCGGCTGCCCGGGCAGACCCGGCAGGGTCGGCACCACGATGGGCGGCAGGGTAGGCATCACCACCGGCGGCAGCGTCGGCACGACAACCGGCGGCAGCGTCGGAATCGGAATTCCGCCGGGCAGCGTGTTGGGCGGCCGAGAGGTCGGCGACGTGGTCCCGCCACTTGCCGGGTTACCGCCCCGGCTCGTCGTCGGCGAGGACGGCGTGGTCGTCGGCTCGCCCGACCCGCTCGCCGGCGTCGGTAGGAGGGAAGCAGCGATATCCGGGTGCTGAGCGTTCAGACTCGTCCAGACCTGATTCCACTTGCTGGTCACTGTCTCCTTGCGACTGGAATCGTCGAGCTGGGTCGCATTGGTCTGCGCGCTCTGCAGCAGGGCCTTGGCCTGTAGCGGCTCTCCCTGCTCGATCATGACCTGTGCCTTGGCAAGATCGTTGGTCGCATTGTTCGCGATGGTGGTCTGGGCCTGTTCGCTGAACACGACCTCCTTGACCTTCCACAGCGGATCGCCCGGCTGGGCGCTGTAGGAGAATGCCGTCATGCCGCCCGCGATCAGCGCGATCGCCGCTGCCGCACCCATGAGTGGGCGCACCAGCCGCAAATGCCCGCGCTTGTTCGCGACGGTTCGTACCTGCCGAGCTCCGATTTCCTGATTGACTGCCGCGACGATGTCGTCCAGATCCGGGCCGGCCGGTAGTGGCTCGTCCACGATGTCGGAACGCCAGTTGGCCAGCAACGCCGCGAGCGCGAACTCCTCGTCGCTGCCCGTCTCAATGGGCCCGTCGCTAGCGATCGCGTCGATCAGGGCATCATCGCGGCGTACCGCGACGATGTCCACCGGTCCGGTGTCACCGGAATCGTCGGCATAGGGACCGCTGTTGTGCGATCCAAGCCGCGCCTTCCAGTCACCCCGACCGCGCTCGCCATCCCTAGCCATACATTTCACCTGCCCTCGCCACTTGTGACTTCAGTTTCGCGAGCGCCCGGTGCTGGGCGACGCGTACCGCCCCCGCCGTACTGCCCACGGCGGTGGCTGTTTCTTCTGCTGACAAACCCATCACCAGCCGCAGGATCAGGATCTCTCGATGCTTTTCCGGAAGCGTGGCCAGCAGACCGTTCATCTGCCGACTCGCCTCCGACTCGAGAGCTCGCTGCTCCGGCCCCTGGTCGGTGGATATGACATCTGGTACTTCGGCCATCGCGTCCGACTTGTTACGGGCGGCGTTGCGATGTGCGTCGGCGACCTTGTGAGAAGCGATTCCGTAAACGAAGGCCATGAACGGCCGCCCCTGATCCTGGTATCGGGGTAGGGCGGTCATCACGGCCAGGCAAACCTCCTGCGCTACGTCATCCGCGGAGAGCTGCCCACGCTCCGCGGAACCGATCCGCGCGCGGCAATAGCGCACCACTAGCGGACGGACGATCTCCAGTACCTGGGCTAAAGCCGAACGATCGCCCTGCGCTGCAGCAGCGACGGCGGCGTCCAACTCCTCGCCCGTGTGCGTCATCGTCAGAGATATTCCTGGCGTTACAAGTGACACGGGTCAATTTCGACCAGTGCTTCCACCGGTCGGCGGAACGATCCAACAATAGCCGTTCCGGACGGTGTGATCGGCAACATGGGGCATCAGGCGGCGCCGAGAACTCCGGTCTCCGAACGCAATCGGCCGCCGCGCACGGCCAGTTCCCGCGCACACTCCGCGGCCTCGGCCGCCGCATGCCTTGCGGTGGAACCGGTTTCAACCCCGCTGCGGAGCATCGCGGTCGCCCACCGCAGCGGCAGCAGGCCGTACTCGGCGCACTGCTCCGCCACCACCGCCGCCATCGCCGCGGACCGATCGGGCGCACCGGCCGCCGACGCGGCCGCCAGTAGTAGAGCCGACTTGACACGGTGCCGGATCGAGGGGCACTGCCGCGCGATCTCCACCGCGGCCTCGGCGTGCTCGAGCGCGGGGGCCGCGATCAGTCCCGAGCCGGGCGCGGCCAGTGCGGTCTCGGCGCACACCCAGTGCCATCGCAGCCGCGGCCGCCAGCCCCCGGCCGCCTCAACCGGACCTCGGCAACGTTCCAGCAGCCGAGCCGCGAGCGCCGGCCGCGCGGTCCCGAGCGCGTCGGCGGCCAATCCGGTCAACGCGTCGCACATCGGTTCGGCGGCCGCGTCCACACCCGGCGCGGCCACCGCCCGTGCCGCGAGCGCGAGCGCCCGGCCGTCCACCGTGGCGGCGTGCGCGTGCCAGCCGAGCTGGCGCAGCAGCGACGCCTCCGTGCTCGCCGCCAGCGACCACAGCACGGGATCGCGGGTCAGCCGCCGCGTGCGGCCCAGTTCGGCGCGCGCGCCGGCATAGCGGCCCTGGCCACCGAGAACGACCCCGCGCAGCCACGACTCGACCGCATCGTCGGCGGCGGGCAGCGCGGCGGCGGCAATGCCGGGCCGGTCGCCGAATGCGGCCTCGGCGAATAGCGCGCGGCCCGGGGCGAAGGGCAGGCCGGCGGGCAGACTCAACTCGTGCACCGCCGCACCCTATCGAGGCGCGCCGCCGATGCGACACGGCATCGGGCCATAACGGCGGGCAACCATCCGGCATGCAGAAAGCCTCGGGGGTGTTTCCATCGCGTAAATCTGTGGTGGGCTACCGCATAGCATGCACATCAAGAATTCGTATGCTTTTCGGGCATTTAACCTGCACGCCATCCAATGCGGACCGAAACCTCGCCGTGATTTGTTCAAACCATGACGTCTGTCACATCTCGGATGGTCGCCCGAGCAGGCCGGAGGGGCCGGATTCGATCACAAAAAGAACCTTTCACCTGCAATTATGTGAGCGTTCACAGACCCTCTGGCCTCGGCCTCGAACTTGGCCAACCGATCAGTATCGCTATCACGAGCGCAAAAGTACATAGTTTGGAGGTTAAATCTACGATTCCCTCGTTTTGAAATCCCCAATGTGGAAACTATTGACTCGATTTCATTGTCCGTCCTAACGTACGACATCGCCGACGTTGGCGCCGTGCGAAAATGCCCGGGGCCACGAACCGCGACTCGGCGGGCCCGAACCGGCCACGCCCGGGTCCGGGCAGACCGCTGCTACACGCATCGCTCGACAACGCCGACGAGCTCGCACCATAAGGAGTTCATCATGCCCATGCCCACTCACCTTCCCGGTCCGAACGCCGACGTCTGGGATTGGCAGATGCGCGGCTCCTGCCGCGGGGTGGACTCGTCGGTGTTCTTTCATCCCGATGGCGAGCGCGGCCGCGCCCGCACCCAGCGCGAGATGCGCGCCAAGGAGATCTGCCGCAGTTGCCCGGTGCTGATGCAGTGCCGCAGCCACGCTCTCAAGGTGAGCGAGCCGTACGGCATCTGGGGCGGATTGTCCGAGACCGAACGCGAGATGCATGCGCGCCGCAACCGCCGCCGCATGGCCGTCTGAACACCTCTCCAGCGTCTTTGACGGGCCGAGGATAAATTCCTCCCATCCGCATGCCCAGGCGCGCCGAATTCCTAGCAAACACCCGGCCATCAAGCAAACGGCCAGCGAACGGCGATGGAGGGCGCGCACGCAGATCCGGCTACCCCGGATCGGCCGCCGCGCAACGGCGGCCCGCCGTGCCACGTGAGATCCGGCACGCACCGCCAGGTCAGGGCGTAGGGCACACCGCGCGAACGCGCGGCGCCCTGCACGTCGCAGCGAGCGCGACGATTCGGAAACAACATAATGCACGGATACAGCGTTTGCCCGGAGGTTTTCGGCGTGTCTGTGGCGTGTCGCTCGACGACACTCCCGACGTGTCGGTGATGTCCGAAATTCGCTGAGTCACATGCGGTTTGCGGATACCCCACCGGAGAGGAGGTGATAGCGGCACGCTACGGTAGTGACCGATGAGACACAATGGAGAGTTGTGACAACGCGGCCGACGGCCGCAGAGGGCGACTCGTTCCACAGAGCGTTTCGGGACGGGCGGGTTGACACCCCCAGCGCAGACTCTGCGATCACGGCACGCGCAGCCGAAGGCATCGAACTAGCCGCACTTCTCGAACGCTGCGGTCGGTCCGACCAGCAGGCCTTTGCCGAACTGTACAACCGCACCTGCGCCCGGGTATTCGGGCTGGTGTTGCGTGTCCTGCACGACCCCGGTTACGCGGAGGAGACCACCCAGGAGGTCTACCTCCAGATCTGGCGCACGGCAGCCAATTTCGATCCCGCCAAGGGATCGGCGGTCACCTGGCTCATGACGCTCGCCCATCGGCGGGCGGTCGATCGAGTACGCGCCGAACAGGCCCACGCCCTGCGCGAGGTCGCTTACGGGACAAGCACTCTCGGTCACGAGTTCGACGAGGTGACCGAAGAAGTCGGTAGACGACTCGAGCAGCAGGCCGTGCGTGCGGGCCTGGCCACACTGACCGAGACGCAGCGGGAGGCGATATCGCTCGCCTATTTCGGCGGGCGGACATATGCAGAGGTAGCGGACTATCTCGGCGTCGGGTTACCGACCGTTAAGTCCCGTATTCGGGACGGCTTGACTAGACTGAAAAAGAATTTGGGAGTGACGTGAGATGAACGAAAGCCAGATCGATCTCGCGCACGCGGTCGCGCTCGGGTCGATCGGCGACGAGGACCAGCGCGCGGTGCGGGAGATACTCGAGGGTAACGACCCGGTGCTGCGCGCGGACTTCAACAAGGAAGTGCAGCTGACCAAACAAGCTCTCACCCTGTTCGCCTCGGCGTCGGCGACCCCACCGCCCGCCTCCCTCCGCGAAGGCCTGCTGGCCCGGATCGCGGAGGAGCCCGCTCCCGCTCCCGCTCAGTCCCGCCCGCGCGGCCCGGTACACCCCGGAAACACCCGGCGCCACGTGCGCGACTGCTGACCAACCATTCGAAAGCCAACGGGCCGTTCACATCCGGGGATGTGAACGGCCCGTTTCTGTATTCGTTGCCGCCGCTTCTTCAGGGCCCTACGTGGTTACGCAGGCTGCCGCCTCCGGGCCCGCCGGTGCACGGCGGTCGACTCTAGTGCGAGTGACCGTGGTGGTCGTCGGCCTCGGCCTCGGCCGGCTTGTCGACAACACCGACCTCGGTGGTGAGCACCATGCGCGCCACGGAGACGGCGTTCAGGACCGCGGAGCGGGTCACCTTCACCGGATCCACGACGCCGTCGGTCACCAGGTCGCCGTAGGTGAGGGTGGCGGCGTTGAAGCCGTCCTTGCCCTCGGTGACCTTGCTGACCACGACCGCGCCGTCGACGCCGGCGTTGCTGGCGATCCAGAACAGCGGGGCCTGCAGGGCCTTGCGGACCACATCGACGCCGACGGCCTGATCACCGGACAGCGAGTCGCGCAGCTCGTCCAGCTTGGCGCCGGCCTGCACGAGTGCGGTGCCGCCGCCGGGGACGATGCCCTCCTCGACCGCCGCCTTGGCCGCGCTGACCGCGTCCTCGACGCGGTACTTGCGCTCCTTGAGCGCGGTCTCGGTGGCCGCGCCGACCTTGATCACCGCGACGCCGCCGGACAGCTTGGCCAGGCGCTCCTCGAGCTTCTCCCGGTCCCAATCCGAATCGGTGGCCTCGATCTCGCCGCGCAGCTGCGCCACGCGGGCCTCGATGGCCTGCTGGGTGCCCGCGCCGTCGACGATCGTGGTGTCGTCCTTGGTGACGACCACCCGGCGCGCCGAACCCAGCACGTCCAGGCCCGCCTCGCGCAGGCTGATGCCCAGATCCGGGTTGACGACGGTGGCGCCGGTGACGACGGCCAGATCGTCCAGGAACGCCTTGCGGCGGTCGCCGAAGAACGGCGCCTTGACCGCAACGACCTTGAGCGTCTTGCGAATCGCGTTGACGACCAGGGTGGACAGCGCCTCGCCCTCGACGTCCTCGGCGATGATCAGCACGGCTTTGCCGGATTCGGCGACCTTCTCGAGCAGCGGCAGCAGGTCCGGCAGCGAGCTGATCTTCTCGCGGTGCAGCAGCACCACCGCGTCCTCGAGCACCGCCTCCTGCTTGTCCAGGTCGGTGACGAAGTAGGCCGACAGGTAGCCCTTGTCGAACTGCACGCCCTCGGTGACCTCGAGCTCGGTGCTCATCGTGGAGGATTCCTCCACGGTGACCACGCCGTCCTTGCCGACGACGGTCAGCGCCTTGCCGACCATCTCGCCGATCTCCTCATCGCGCGAGGAAACGGTGGCGACCTGCGCGATGGCCTTCTCGCCGGTGACCGGCTTCGCGGCCGCGAGCAGCGCCGCGGAGACCGCGTCGGCGGCCTTGCTCATGCCCGCGCCCAGGGCGATCGGGTTGGCGCCCGCGGCGATGTTCTTCAGGCCGCCCTTGATCAGCGCCTGGGCCAGCACGGTGGCGGTGGTGGTGCCGTCGCCCGCGACGTCGTTGGTCTTGGTGGCCACGCTCTTGACCAGCTGCGCGCCCAGGTTCTCGAAGGGATCCTCGAGGTCGATGTCGCGCGCGATGGTGACGCCGTCGTTGGTGACCGTCGGGCCGCCGAATGCCTTGGCCAGCACGACATGCCGGCCGCGCGGGCCGAGCGTGACCTTCACGGCGTCGGCGAGCTTGTCGACGCCGCGTTCCATTGCTCGACGAGCCTTCTCGTCGAACTCGATCTGCTTTGCCATGGTTTTGTCTACGTCCTTTTAGGAGGGGCGAACGACCGCTGCCCCGGAACCCGAACGGGGCACCGGGGCAGCGTGCGTCACAGCTCGGTCACTTGCTGACGACAGCCAGCACGTCGCGCGCCGACAGGATCAGGTACTCCTCGCCGTCGTACTTGATCTCGGTGCCGCCGTACTTGCTGTAGATGACGGTGTCGCCCTCCTGGACGTCCACCGGGATGCGTTCGCCGTTGTCGCTGACCCGGCCCGCTCCGACGGCGATGACGGTGCCCTCCTGGGGCTTCTCCTTCGCCGTGTCGGGGATGACGAGGCCGGAGGCCGTCGTCGTCTCGGCCTCGTTGGCCTTGACGAGGATCTTGTCCTCGAGCGGCTTGATGTTCACGCTCGCCACGTTGAGCCCTCCACTTTCAGGGGATTTCTACTCGTCCGGGGCTGTTCCCCGGACGCACGGTTTCGGTCGTGTGCCAAACCCTGCGCATAGCCCCGTCGTCGCGGGTGCCGGGACCCCAGCGCAGAAGTCGTGCCGGCCCCGAGCAACATCCATTCGGGGCCACCTAGCACTCTATACAGCAGAGTGCCAGCACTCAAGGTGGGGTTCTGCTCGGGGTCGCGGACCCGCCGGACGCCGCGACACGTTGCGCGACACGCCGACGATTTCGCCCCGAAGCCCCGCGTTGACCATTGTTCTCAGGAGTCACTCTCGTCACATCTTCAACATGGTGGTAATTGATCCGGAAAATCTGTAACGTTCGGATAACGGAATGTGACACTATGGATGACGGCTCCGTGATGTTGCTGTGCCAGCAGGCGCCATGCCGAGAGGGGGCATAGTGCCGATTGGGATCTCCGTCGCTCGGCTCGCCGAGCGTGACGACAAACGCTTCACCCGCGCGAGTCCGTGGCGCACACCTGATACGAGAGCAAGACCGCAAGTGATCGTCGGCCGGTCCCCGCACCCGAACGGGCGCAGGGTTCGGCCGGGCCCGCTGTGCGGCTCTCCGCCATCCATGCGGAGGCCCGCGACGTCCGCATCAGATGGTCGGCGACACGATGACCATCCGCTCGAAGGGAGGTGAACATGCGAACATCCCTCGGTATCTCCGCCGGGAACGAAGTGGTCTGCTCGGCGTTGGTCGCCACCGCACCCAACGGCGCACAGGACTTCGACTACCGCGTCGTCTCGGCCGACGTCGCGCATTCGGACCTCGGCGATCTGGTGGCGTCCTCGATCGAGCTGATGACCACCCCGATGCCCCGCGATTACCTGCATCCGCTCGGCGCGCACGCCGTCCGCCCCGCGAGCGCACCTCCCGAACCCGTCACCGCGCCCGGAGCCATCGCCGTCGCGTATCGCGACCGCGAACAGGCCGTCGCCATCCGCTCGGCCATCGGCCGCCAGCGCCGCGACGTCCAGCTGATCCCCGAGAGCACCGCCGCACTGACCTACCTGAGCCACACCGGCCTGCTCGATCGGTACGAGACCGTCGCCCTGATCGACCTCGGCGCCTGCGGCATGACCGTCACGGTGGCCGCCCCGGCCGACGAGACGGTACTGCACTCGGAGCGCACGAACGCCATCAGCGGTAACGCCGTCGACGAGCTGATCTACCACCACCTGCTCGACTGCCACTTCGCCCGGCGCGGCACCCGGCCCAACCGCACCATGCTCATCAACCGCAGCCGCGCCGCCAAGGAGCACCTGTCCATCGCCCCGGCCGTCACCATCGACCACGTCGCGGGCCAGCCGCTCAAGCTCACCCGCGCCGATTTCCAGGAGCTCATCGCCGACCTGCTCCGCGAGGCCGCCGTCTTCGCCGCCGCGGTCTTCGCGCGGGCACCCAAGTATCCGGATGCGATCACCCTGATCGGCGGCGGCGCCAACATGACGGCGGTCGTCGACGGGCTGGCCGCGCTGCTCGACGTGCCGGTGTTCAGCGTGCCCGAGCCCGAGGCCGTCACCGCGAAGGGCGCTGCGCTGGTTGCGGATTCGGCCCAGCCCTCCGCCTTCCCCGTGATCAGCATCGGCTCCGACGCGAGCCCGAGCACCTTCGCCAAGGTGGTCGGCACCCTGGCCGGCGCGGTGGTCGTCGTCGGGCTCGTTGTCGGCTACGGAGTCCGCGAGCTGGCACCCACCGTGAATCACGACATCTCCCCCGCCGGCACCAGCCGCAGCGCGGAGTTCACCCCGTCCGCGCCGCCGTCGGCCGGCACCCCGGCAACCACAACGGCCGACCAGACCCAGCCCGGCCGCCACACCGCGGCCACGACGGCCCCGACCACCACGACACCGGATTTCCCGCAGCCCACCACACCGGCCGACACCCCGACGACCACCGGCGTGCCGCTGCGCCCGGACCCGAACCTGCCGCAGATCCCGCTGCCGGACCTGCCGAAGCTGTTCGGCCCGCTGCTGGGCACCTCAACCGTCCCGCCGACCATCCCGAATTCGACCCCGAGCCGCGGCCAGATCATGCCGCGAGCCAACTCGGGTTCCGCGGGTACGGAGCCGACCCTCGAGCCCGCCGACTGACACCTCCGTCGCGAACGGCGCATCCGCGGCCCGACGTACATGGGATCGCGTGAATGTCACCGTCGCGCGTCGCCCACGATGTGATCCTCGGTCCCGCCGACGAGCCACTTCATGCCCCTGGTGCATGAGCCTGATACGGGAGCCGGCGCGGCACCAACTCGGCGCCGACCTCAGCAGACGGTCGTCGCCGCTCGACGACCACTGCGCGTCACCCATAACAGACGAAGGCCGCGCCGATGCCGGGGCCGACCGAATATCGGTGGCCTCAGCTCCTCTCCCGGAAGGACACCGGGTCCAGCTCTGCCGACGCCCCACCGATGTTCGCGCGGTGGCAACGCGGGCGTGAATAGTGGCGGTACAGCTCGTACGGCCCGGCCGCGGGGTGTCCGGATCCCGTAGGCTTTCGCGAGATATGGACAGGAAGGGACCGGCGCGCGGCACTGTCGCGGCCATCGTTGCGGCCGCCGCGACGATGGGTGTGAGTGCCTGCGGACATGCCCCGGTCCGCGCTCAGCAGGTCATCCAGGTGTCCGAGAACGCCTGTGGCACCGGCTGGTCCGATCCGCATGCCGGGCAGCAGACGCTGTACTTCCGCAATACCGGGTCCAATCCCACCACCGCCGATCTCATCGATGCGGGCACCGGCGCGATCTACGCCGAGATTCCCAATATCGGGCCGAACACCACCCGCGGCACGCGGGTGAACCTCGGCGGCGGGACGTTCGCGGTCCGATGCGCGATGGAGGGATCGGACAACGCGCTGATCACCGGGCCCAAGATCACCATCCCCGGTAAGCCTGTGCTTACCCGCCCAGTCGGCTCCGCAAGCTCCGCCTCCTCACCATCCCGGACGGCCGCCGCGATCCAGCCCGTCACCGCCGAGAACCTGTACGGGCCCGACAAGCAGTACACGGACTACGTCGCGGCGGGGCTGTCCACGCTGGCGACCGATACCGATGCGCTGCGCGCCGCGGTCGACGGCGGCGACGCCGCCGCGGCCCGCACCGCCTGGCTGACCGCCCACCTCGACTACGAGCGGCTCGGCGCCGCCTACGACGCCTTCGCCGATTTCGACGACAAGCTCGACGGCCGGGCCGTGTCTACTGTCGCCGCTTCCGAGGACCCTGCGTGGTTACGCAAGCTGCCTCCTCCGGGCCCGCCGGGCGCGGCGGCTGGCCTGCCGGGCGGCACCGCGGACCCGCAGTTCACCGGCTTCCACCGGCTCGAGTACGGCCTCTGGCACGGTGAGCCGCTCACTGCGCTCGCCGGAGCCACCGGCCAACTGGACGACACCGTGCACGCCCTCGTCGCGGCCTTCCCCTCGATGCAGGTCCCGCTGCTGGACCTCGGTCTGCGCACCCACGAAATCCTGGAGAACACACTGCAATTCGAGCTGACCGGCCAGGCCGACTACGGCAGCGGCACCGGCTTGGCCACGGCCACAGCCAATGTCGCCGGAACCCGCGAACTCCTGACCGTGCTGGACCCGCTCCTGCGCTCCCGCTACCCGCAACTGCCCCAGGTCACCACTTGGCTCGACCGCTTCGAATCCCTTGTGAACAGCCACCATACGAACGGCACGTGGACTCCGGTGGCCGCGCTGAGCCTCGCCGACCGGCAGCACCTGAACGGCACCCTGAGCCAGTTGCTCGAGTACCTGGCCCCGATCGCCACCATCTGCACGCCGCGAAAGACGTTCCAGTGAGCGGGCACAGCACGCGACGCCCACATCGCCACCCCGCGACCGGACACCACACAGGAACGCTCGCAACAGCATCGTCCGGCGTCAACGCAACGGCGTATCGGCCGGGCTCGGGCGGCTCCGGGCGTGGGCAACGAACCACAGGCGGGCAACCACGAATCCCCGGCACAGCACCGGCCGTGCGAAGGCTCGACGTCCGGGAGGTGGGGCTGTGACCGCGAATCCGCCGAGCCGGCGCGGGTTTCTGCGCAGTGCGCTGGTTGCCGGCGCCGCCGGGGTGGGCGGCGCCGTCACCAGCGCGTCCGCCCTGCCCGGCACGATCGCGAATCGACTGCCGCCCTCGTTTCACGGGATCCACCAGGCCGGGATCGCCGATCCGCCCCCGCCCGGCTCGCAGACGATCGTCGCCGCCTTCGATGTCATCGCGCAGGACCGGGCCGAGCTCACCGATCTGTTCCGCACGCTGACCGAGCGGGCACGCGTCCTGAGCATCGGCGGCCCGCCACCGGCGGTCGGCATCACCGCTCCCCCGGCCGACAGCGGCGTGCTCGGGCCCGACGTGCCGCCCGGCGGGCCGATGATCACCGTCGGTGTCGGATCGTCGCTGTTCGACGACCGCTTCGGGCTGTCCGGCAGGCGCCCGGCGGGCCTGACGCCGATGCCCGTCTTCCCCAACGACGCCCTCCAATCCGCCTGGTGCCACGGCGATCTGAGCCTGCAGCTGACCGCGCCCGACGCCGACACCTGCGTGCACGCCCTGCGCGACATCACCCGCGCCACCCGCGGCGCGATGCAACCGCGTTGGCGGGCAAACGGTTTCCTCAGCCCACCGCGCCCGTCCGGAACCCCGCGAAATCTGTTCGGATTCAAGGACGGCATCGCCAACCCGGGCGGCGGCGACCTCGAGCAGCTGGTGTGGACCGGGGCGGGCGAGCCCGCCTGGGCAGTCGGTGGCAGCTACCAGGTGATCCGGCTGATCCGGATGCTGGTCGAGTTCTGGGATCGGGTCGACATCGCCGAGCAGGAGAACATGTTCGGCCGGGCGCGCGATACCGGTGCGCCGCTGAGCGGTGATCACGAATCCGATCTCCCGGACTACTCCGACGATCCCGAGGGCCTGGTCATTCCGATCAATTCCCATATCCGCCTGGCCAATCCGCGCACCCCGGACACGGCGAGCAGCCAGATCCTGCGCCGCGCCTTCAATTACGACCGCGGCAACGACCAGGCCGGCAACCTCGACCAGGGCCTGATCTTCCTGTGCTACCAGCGCGATCCGCGCGCCCAGTTCGAGGCGGTGCAGCACCGGCTGAAGGACGAGCCGCTGGTCGACTACATCGCGCCGTTCGGGGGCGGATACTTCTTCGCGCTGCCCGGTGTGCGCGACGACGCGGACTATTACGCGCGCGGATTATTGACGTGACAGGCATCGCGGCACCCACCCGGCCGCGGCGGCATGCGTCACCGCGGGGAGCCTCGGACGCGGCGACATCGCTCAGCTGACAAGCGGTCGTTGCCCTGTGTTCATCCGCGGGAAATCTCATATCGTGACTATCGTGTGACTTCCTATCGCCGTGGGGCGAGCGGGAATTTCTCACGATGCTTCAGGAGGAGATGTGAGCACAGGCTCCCAGGCGTGGCACACGCGGGCCTTCGGCCGCGGCAGGCAGCGCAAGCGCCGCACGGTCATCACCGCGGTCGCGGCGGCCGGGCTGCTAGCGGCCGCCGGGTGCTCCTCCTCGTCGGCTCCCGCCGCCGACGGCTCGGGCGCGACCACGACCCCGATCAAGCACATCGTGGTCCTGTACGACGAGAACATCTCCTTCGACCACTATTTCGGCACCTACCCGAACGCGACCAATGCCGACGGCGTGCCGTTCACCGCGGCGGCGGGCACCCCGGCGGTGAACGGGCTGACCCCGGATCTGCTGCAGCACAACCCGAATCTGTTCCAGCCCCAGCGTCTGGGCCCCACGCAGGCCATGACCTGCGACCAGGACCACTCCTACACCGCGGAGCAGGAGGCGTTCGACAACGGCAAGATGGATCAGTTCGTCCAGAAGACCCAGAAGGACGAGTGCCCGGCCGAGTACGGCCCCAACGGGATCGTCATGGACTACTACGACGGCAACACCGTCACCGCCATGTGGAACTACGCCCAGCACTATGCGATGAGCGACAACTCCTTCGGCACCACCTTCGGCCCGTCCACGCCGGGCGCGCTGGAGGTGACCGCCGCGCAGACCTACGGCGCGCAGGCCGTCGACGCGAAATCCGGCCAGCCGGTGAAGGATCCGAAGCTGGTGGCCGCGCCGGACGCGAACGGCGTCGGCTCCGATATCGACGACGCCGACCCGGCCTTCGACGACTGCTCGAACAAGGGCCACACCACCACCGACAACCTGATGTCCATGCAGGGCAAGAACATCGGTGACGAACTGAACGACAAGAACATCACCTGGGGCTGGTTCCAGGGCGGATTCACCCCGACCGGGAAGAACGCCGGGAAGGCCGTCTGCGGCACCAAGCACGCGAACCTCGGCGGCCAGCAGGTCGCCGACTACAGTCCGCACCACGAGCCGTTCCAGTACTTCAAGTCCACCGCGAACGAGCACCACACCGCCCCCGCCTCGCTGGACGAGGTCGGCCACAACGGGGCGGCGAACCACCAGTACGGGCTGGAGTGGTTCGCGCAGGCCGCCAAGGCCGGGAAGCTGCCCGCGGTGAGCTACGTCAAGGCCGCCGAATACCAGGACGGGCACGCCGGATACTCCGATCCGATCGACGAGCAGCACTTCGTGACCGACACGATCAACACGCTGCAGCAGTCCCCCGACTGGAAGTCCACCGCGGTCTTCATCGCCTACGACGACTCCGACGGCTGGTACGACCACGTGGCCGGTCCGGTGATCAACGGCTCCAAGAGCGACGCCGACGTCTACGCCCCGTGCGCGACCAAACCGGCGCTGGGCGACCACCAGGGCCGCTGCGGCACCGGCCCGCGCCTGCCGCTGCTGGCCATCTCGCCGTACTCCAAGGCCAACTTCGTCGACCATACCCAGACCGATGAGACCTCGATCGTGAAATTCATCGAGAGCAACTGGTCCCTGCCCGCCCTGGGCAACGGCTCGTCCGAGACCACCGCCGGCGACCTGACGGGCATGTTCGACTTCTCCAGCCCGAAGGGCGCCCAGCTGATCCTCAACCCGGACGGCACCGAAAAGCACTGAGCGCACAGCTATCGACGAAAGGCCCGGGCGACACCGCTGGTGCGCCGGGGCCTTTCGTCTGACCGGACGGTAATACCGTGGTGCGTCAGGAGTATTCGGGCGTCGGCGGAATGGCCTCACCCGCGTGGACCGCGGCGACGACGGCCTCGGCGTCCTTGCGGCGGTACTCCTCGCCGTACACCGCGCCGGGGCGGCGAGGCGACTCCATGACCGTGCAGCCGGCGATGCCGCCGAGGTCGATCGGCACGTAGCCCAGACTCGCGACGAAGTCTGCGACCACCGCCTTGGCATCGGCGTCGTCGCCGCAGATCCACTGCACGACCCGCTCGTCCACCGGGCGGCCGACCACCTCCTCCTGGAAGGCGGAGGTGAGCGTGTTGAAGGACTTCGTGTAGCGGGCGCCGGGCATGCGGGTGGCGTTGAAGCCCGCCTGCGTCTGCCCGGCCGCCGGTCCCGGTCCGGGACCGAACTGGTTGGTGGTGTCGACCACGATCGTGCCGTCCAGCGCGCCCGCCTGCTGCACGGCGCTGTCGATCGTGCTCCACGGCACCGCCAGCACGGTCAGGTCGGTATCGGTCACCGCCTCGCGCGGCGATCCCGCCCGCGCCCGCTCACCCAGCTCGGCGGCGAAGTCCGTCAGCGACTGGGGATTTCGCGAAAAGCTCAGCACGACCTCGTGCCCGGCGCGAACGGCCTGACGCGCGACATTGCCGCCGATGCGCCCTGCGCCGATGATTCCGATCTTCATCATTGTCCTCCCAACAGAGTGAGTTTCGGCGCCCGGACCGTACCTCCACCGCCTGGGCCGGTGTGCCGTTTCGTCCGAGCGATCGCAGGTCAGCGGTAGCCGTATTCCTGCCAGCGGGCCAGGACACGCTGCTGAGTCGCGGTGGGCCAGCCGTTTTCGAAGCTGCCCTTGATGGGGCGCTGGGATTCGTCGAAAAGGTCGGCCAACAGGCAGTTGTAGATGACCTTGCCCGCTCGGTACGAATGCTGTTCGACCTCGGAGAGATAGACCGAGAGGGCGGCGGTGAGTTCGGCAGGGAAGTGGACCTCACCGTGTTCGGGGTGGGCGCGGGTGGCGAAGGCCCAGACGATCTCGTTCACATTGGTGATGTCGATGTCGTTCTCCACCAACAACACCTTCGGAACCCCGAAACCGGCCTTGCCCGCGAAGACGATCTCGCCGACCCGCTGCGCGAGCTCACCCGAGGACACCGGCAGCTTGTCGTGCCAGTCGGAATCAGCGGCGACAACAAGCCAGTGCAGCGCCGATTCGTACGAGAACCAGGTCGAGGCGATCGGCAGCCCGGCCTCGCGCAACTGGTAGAGGATCTCGGCGGCGTGCATCGTGCCGGTGGCGGTGTGGTCCTCCTCCACCGGCGGCCCGGCGGCCACCACCGGGAGAATCGCGCCGTCGCGGTAGGTGATGGCGGAGACGTGGAAGACCGGCTTCTCCGAGGATTCAACGGCGTTGTAGCCGGGGTATTCGTTCATCGGCCCCTCCGGCACCGTCTCGTCGAAGGCGATATGCCCCTCGATGACGATCTCGGCGGTGGCGGGGACCAGCACATCCACGGTCTCGGCGGGCACCACCTCGATGCCCTCGCCGAACAGCGCTCCGAGGAAATGGGATTCGTCCGCGCCCTCGGGCAGCGGCATGGCCCCGACGAACGGCAGGCCGGGCTCGACCCCCAGCGCGAGAGCGATCGGCATGGGCTTGCCCTGCTCGGCCCACTTGGCGCGAATGATACCCAGGTGCTGCGGCCCGGGAATGAGGCAGGCCAAGGTGTTTCGACCGGCAATCATCATGCGGTTGATCGACCAGTTGGTCCACGAACCGTCCGGAGTCTTGACGATGTTCATCCCGTAGGTCTGAATGTATCGACCGCCGTCGTTGCCGTGGATGAGCGGGGTCGGGAACGCCAGCAGATCGATGTCGTCGCCGCGCACGATGTTCTGCTTGCACGGCGCGGTGGCGGCCGGGACCTGGACCGGCGGAATGCCCGGCTTGCGCCGGGCCTCGACGATCGTCTCGACGATCTGCTGCCCCGGCGCGTTCGCGGGCAGGCCGAGCGCCAACGCGATTCGCGCCAGCGGATGGCTGGGCCCGGACAGTCCGCCCGGCGCACCCAGCACCCGGAACCCGCTGTCCTGATAGCCGGTAATGTTGGTGAACAGCGGGGCCGGGGCCTTGCGGTCGTAGGAGCGGCGAATGATCGCGCCCAACTCCAGGTTCCAGTCGACCTCGGCGTCGACGCGCTGGATCTCACCGATCTCGGTGAGCGCATCGATGAACTCGCGAAGGCTCTTCAGATGTGCCACAGGCTCTTTCCTTCTCGTACTCGGGCATCGGCGGCCGTACGGCGCGCCGCGACGTTCTATTCGCTTGCGGTAACGGCGGTCTCGCCCCAGCGCGGCAGGTCCGGCACGTCGATCCCCAGCAGGTCCAGCGCGCGGCCCGCGGTGTGATCGACGATGTCGGCGACCGAGCCGGGGTTCAGGTAGAAGGCCGGGACCGGGGGCATGACGATGCCGCCCATCTCGGTGACCGCGGTCATGGCGCGCAGATGCGCCAGCGTGAGCGGGGTCTCGCGCACCATCAGCACCAGCCGCCGGCGTTCCTTCAGGGTCACGTCGGCGGCGCGGGTGAGCAGGTTGTCGTTGTTGGCGTAGGCGATCGCCGACAGGCTGCGGATCGAGCACGGCGCCACGATCATTCCGGCGGTGCGGAACGAACCCGACGCGATGGACGCGCCGATATCGGCGGGCCGATGCACCACATCGGCCATGGCGGCCAGATCCCGCGCGCTCAGCCCGGTCTCGTAGGCGCGGGTCTGCTGCCCGGCCGGGGTCACCACGAGGTGGGTCTGCACCCCGGCCTTGCGGGCCAGCTCCAGCACCCGGATCCCGTAGGCGATGCCGGTGGCGCCGCTGATCCCGACTATCAATCGCCGTTCCTCACTCACCGAACCAGCTTCGTCGTCGTCATGACTCGTCATCAACGGGCAAATTCGGCACAATCAATAAGCGATGTTTATGGTTGAGAACTCCGATACGGACCGTATCGACCCCGTCGAACTGCAGGCTTTCCTGGTACTGGCGGAAGAGCTCCACTTCGGCCGTACCGCGGCCCGGCTCGGGCTGTCCCAGCCGCGGGTGAGCCAGCTGATCCGGACACTGGAGCGCCGCATCGGGCGGCAGCTGTTCCACCGCACCAGCCGTCGCGTCACCCTCAATGCCTTCGGCGAGCAGCTACTGGCCGGCGTCCGGCCCGCCTTCGCCGACCTGCGCCGGGCCATCATCGATACCCGCCGGGCCGCGCGCGGCGTCCGGGTGGGCTTCCTGGGCCCGTATGCCTCCGCGCTGGACACCGGAATGGCCCGGTTCCGGGCACGCCATCCGGACTGCACCATCACGCGGATCCAGGTCCCGTGGATCGACATCCTGGGCCCGCTGCGCCGCGGCGAGGTCGACGTGCAGGTGTGCCTGGCGCCGATCCAGCAGCCGGATATGATGATCGGCCCGGTGCTGGCCACCTACCCGCGCATGCTGGCCGTCGCACGCACCCATCCGCTGGCTGGGCGCGGCTCGGCGGATCTGGAGGATCTGGCCGAACTCCCGGTGATCGGACCCGATCCGGCCGTCACGCCCGAATTCGCCCGCGAATTCTGGCCGCCGGAGACCACCCCGTCCGGCCGCCCGATCCGCCGCGGCCCCCAGGCGCGGACCGAGCCCGAGATGCTCAGCGCCGTCGCACATGGGGACGGGGTGTTCCTGACCACGGCGGCCATGCCCTCGCATTTCGCCCATCCCGGCGTGATGTTCGTGCCTTTCACCGGCATGCCGGACGCGCGCGCGATCCTGATCTGGCTGTCGTCCAACGACTATCCGAAGATCGCCGAGCTGGCCGAGCTGGCCACTGGCTGATTACGGCAGCTGGCTGGTGGAGACCGGCAGGCCGGGATCCGTTGCGACGGTGAGCGATGAGGGCTTGGCCCCACCCGCGATGACGTGTGCGCCCAGGGTCGCGATCATCACGCCGTTGTCGGTGCACAACCGGGGCTTGGGCACCCGCAGGGTGACACCGGCTGCGGCACAGCGTTCTTGCGCCATCGACCGGATGCGGGAATTCGCGGTGGCGCCGCCGCCGAGCACCAGGGTGTCCACGCCGACGTCCTGCGTCGCGCGAATCGCCTTGAGGGTCAGCACATCCGCTACCGCCTCCTGGAACGAGGCCGCGATATCGGGTATCGGCAGCTCCCGGCCCTCGCGCTGGGCGGCCTCGACATACCGTGCGACGGCGGTCTTCAACCCGGAGAAGGAGAAGTCGTAGCGGGCATCGCGCGGGCCGGTCATGCCGCGCGGGAACGCGATGGCCTTCGGATCACCGTGCGCCGCGGCGGCATCCAGCGCGGGGCCGCCGGGGTAGCCCATGTCCAGCAGCCGCGCCACCTTGTCGAAGGCCTCGCCGGCGGCGTCGTCGACGGTGCTGCCGAGCTCGACGATCGGCTCGGCCAGATCGGTCACGTGCAGCAGGTGGGTGTGGCCACCCGAGACCAGCAGCGCCACGCATGGCGGCATCGGGCCGTGTTCGAGGGTGTCGACGGCGACGTGGCCGCCGAGATGGTTCAGCGCGTACAGCGGGATATCCCACGCCGCCGCATAGGCTTTCGCGGCCGCGACCCCGACCAGCAACGCACCGGCGAGGCCGGGGCCGATCGTCACCGCCAGCGCGTCGGGCTTGGCGATGCCGGCCGCGGCCAGCGCCCGCCGCATCGCCGGGACGATCGCCTCCAGATGTGCCCGCGAGGCGATCTCGGGTACCACGCCGCCGAACCGTGCGTGCTGTTCGACGCTCGAGGCGACCTCGTCGGCGAGCAGCTCGCAGGTGCCGTCGGCACGCCACCGGACGATGCCGACTCCCGTTTCGTCGCAGGAGCTTTCGATGCCCATGACGATCATCGCACTCACGTGAGCACCTCGTTCGGCTGGTCGGCACCGCTGAGCGCGGGGCGGCGCATGGTGAAGGCGTCCGCGCCGCTGGGCTGGTAGTAGCTCTTGCGCAGGCCGATGATGTGGAAGCCGTGCTTCTCGTACAGGGCGATCGCGGGCGCGTTGTCGGTGCGGACCTCGAGGAAGACCGGACCGCCGCGGCCCCCGGCCTCTGCCAGCAGCGCGCGCAGCAGCAGCGTGCCGATCCCGCCGCGGTGACAGTGCGGGTCGACGCCGATCGTATGCACCTCGGCCTCGGGATACTCGAGGTTGCCCAGCAGGGCGATGCCGCCGTAGCCGACCATGCGGCCGGCTTCCTCCCGCGCGACCAGGTACCGGTTGTGCGCCCCGGCCAGCTCCGACCGGAAGGCCACCTCCGGCCACGGATCGTCCTCAGGGAAGAGCACTTTCTCGAGTTCGGCGCAGCGCGCGATATCGGCGGGCGTCATCGGCTCGATCCGGATCCCTACGGGCGCAACGGGATCCGATAACGGCAGGTCGACCTGGTCGCCCATGTCGCGTGCCGCGGTATCGGGCGACGGCGCCTCGCCGGTCACGAGCGGACCGCCTGATAGCTGCGCTCGACCGCATCGGGCCGACGCAGATACAGCGGTGTCAGCGGGCCCGGGGCCGCCCGGCCCAGCAGTTCGGCGGCCGCGCAGGCGACCAGGCCCTCGGGAGACGGCGTCTCCACCGGCAGCACAGGCAGATCGAAAAAGTCTACGTGCGAGGCGGATCCGGCGATCACCGTGGAATCGCCCGACTCCAGGTCACCCGGCTTGCACACCTGCGGCCCCGACACGCGCGCGACTGTGTCGACCCGCGCGCTCTCCAAGGGCCCCGCGCCCGGGCAATCACCGACGGCGGCCACCACGAACGCGCCCTCCGGCGCGACCCCGGACACGGCCCGGTAGCGGGCCCAATACACCTCGCGTCGACGGGCATCGGTAACGACCAGCAGCTCGGCCTCGGCGTCGGTGATATCGCGCCAGGCGGCGGCCGCGATCGCATCGAGGCTGCACACCCCATACACCGGCAGCCCCAACGCGTCGCCGAATGCGGCGGCGGTCGCCATGCCGACACGCAGGCCGGTGAAGGGCCCCGGGCCGAGGCCGACCACGACGGCGTCGAGCTCGGCGCGGGAACGGCCTGCCGCGTCTAGGCATTCGAGGATTTGCGGCGCCAGCACCTCGTTGTGCGCGCGGGCATCGACGGTCACCCGGGAGGCGAGCGTCTGCAGGTCGTGGTGCCCGGGGGCGGCCTGGTCCAAAACCACCAGTCCTGCTGTGACGGCAGGCGTCGCGGTGTCGACGGCGAGTACAAGCATGATTGCCTCAACGATACCGGTTGGTCACCTTCGGCCCGCGTGCGGTTCAGCTGGAGGCGACCCATTCCCAGGTGGCGGTCCGCACGTCGGAGTCGGGCTCCCGGCGCAGCAGAACTCGCAGGTGACGGTCGGCGAGATGTTCCACGACGCCCAGCCCCCACTCGACGACCACGACCGCGTCGTCCAGCTCGGTGTCCAGATCCAGGGCGTCGAGCTCGTCCAGATCGCCGCCGAGCCGGTAGGCATCGACGTGAACCATGGGGATCGCGCCGGGATGCCCCCCGGCGCGGTGCTGGCGGGCGATGACGAAGGTCGGCGAGCTCACCCGCCCCTGCACGCCCAGCCCCGCCGCGAGCCCGCGGGTCAGCGCGGTCTTGCCCGCGCCCAGCGGGCCGTCGAGGACGACCAGGTCGCCGGGGCCCAGGTCGCGGGCCAGCTCCCGGCCCAACGCCTCGGTGTCCTCGACCGTCGGCAATGTGCGCTGCTCAGCCACGAGATCCCCACTCACATAAAGTGATTCGCATCACAGCTCGAACAAACGACGCGAACACCCGTCCCGCCTCAACCACCCAGTACCTCCCGCCCGGCACCGGGGGCCGCGAGCCCACTGCGCAGCAGGAGGCGATCCAGGGCGGCATTCACCAGGTCCGGACACTGCAGGTGCACCATGTGCGCGGCGTCGGTGACCCGGACCATGTCCGCGTCGGGCAGGTGCCGGGCCAGCGCCGCGGAATTGCGGAACGGAATCACCAGGTCGTGCCCGCCGCCGAGGACCAGTGCGGGCCGCGGCGCCAGCAGGGGCAGCGCCGCGGACTCGTCGTGCAGCTCCAGCGCCTGGAAGAACTTCACCACGGTGGCGACCGGGGTCCGGTCGATCATCGAGGTGTTCATGCGCGACAGGGTCGGGCTCACATCTCCGTGGAACGAGCTGACGTGCAGTATCGGGGTGACGACGTGCCGCGCCGCCGCGCGCCCGGCCTGCATCAGGGCGGGCGCGGCGTGCACCGCCACCCGGAATCCGTCGATGGCCGGATGGCGCAGCAGCTGGGCCACTCCGGTGTCGGTGACCTCGGCCGCGGCGGTCGACAGCAGCGCCACCGCGCGCACCCGCTCGGCGAACAGCTCCGGGAACTGCGCGGCCGCGGCCAGGATCGCCATGCCGCCCATGGAGTGGCCGACCACCATCAGCGGGCCGGTAGGCGCGCAGGCCCGCACGACGGCGGCCAGATCGCGGCCCAGCTGCGGCACCGTGCAGCTCCCGACGCTCGGCTCACCGGACCTGCCGTGCCCGCGCTGGTCGAAGAACAGCATGCGCACCCCTGGGCCCCACTGCTTTTCGAGGTCGCGGCGCTGAAAATGGAAGGACTCCATGCTGTTACAGAAGCCGTGCACAAAAACGACCGTGGCCCGCGCATCTTCGGCCCCGCATTCGCGGACCGCCAGTGCCACACCGTCGTCAGCGACCACGGTGCATGCGCGGTCCCGATCCAGCAGCGTGAAATCCTCTTCGCGCAGCTCGTCGCAGCGCGCGGGCCAGCGCGCCGTGGCGCCGACCCGGCGCAGCGCATGCGCACCGGCCAGGCCGCCCAGCACGCCCGCCGCGGCCACCCCGCCGCTCCAGGCGCCGATCCGAAATCCCTGTGGCCGAGCCGATCTCATCAACACGCCCCTTCGCCCACATATCGCCGCACGACCCGCCCGCGGGGCGAGCACACGATCTCATAGTGGATGGTACCGAGCAGATCGGCCCACTGCTGGGCATGCGGATCCCCCGGCTTTCCGCCGAACAGCACCGCGGTGTCACCCTCGCCGACGCCCTCGGCGTTGGCGCCGAGGTCGACCACCAACTGGTCCATGCAGACCCGCCCCACGCTGGGATAACTCCGCTCGCCGATCCGCACCGTGATGCGGCCGCCCAGCGACCGGAACACACCGTCGGCGTATCCGGCCGGGATCAGCGCCACCGTGGTGTCGCGCGGGGCGACCCACTCGTGGCCGTAGGACACGCCCTCCCCGGCCGCGACCCGCTTGACCAGTACGACCCGCGCCTGGAAGGTCATCGCCGGGCGCAGGCCGAAGTCGGAGATCTCCGGGACCGGCGACAACCCGTAGAGCGCGATGCCGGGGCGGACCATGTCGAAGGCAAGGTCGGGCCGGGTCAGCGCCGCCGCCGAATTGGCCAGGTGCGCCACTTCGGGCTCGAGGCCGAACTCCTTCGCCGCGGCGATGGCGTCGAGGAAACGCTGGCGCTGCATGTCGTTCGCGGGATGCTGCGGCGTGTCGCCCAGCGCGAGGTGGGAGAAGACCGCACGCAGCCGCACCGCGCGCTCGGCGGCCAGATCGCGCAGCAGCCCGAGTAGCCGCGGATATTCGATGTCCGAGGCGCCGTTGCGGTTCAGGCCGGTGTCGACCTTCACCGAGACGGTCGCGGTCCGTCCGGTCGCCCGCGCCGCGTCCGCGACGACCTGAAGCTGGCGCGCGGAGGACACCCCGAGCTCGATATCGGCCGCGACGGCGGCGGCGTAATCGGCGTCGATGACGTTGAGCCAGCTCAGGATCGGGGCATCGATGCCCCCGGCGCGCAGCTCCAGCGCCTCCGGAATCGTGGTGACGCCGAGTTCGGCGGCGCCGGCGGCCAGCGCCGCCCGGGCCACCCGCACCGCGCCGTGGTTGTAGCCGTCGCCCTTCACCACCGCCATCACCGCGGCATCACCGGCGTGCCCGGCGAGCACGCGCGTGTTGTGCGCGATGGCGTCGAGGTCGACGACGGTTTCTACCTGCGGGTCGGTGCTGTTCATACGCACCGATCCTGCCATTGCCACGGCATGTGGCCGAGAGCCGGTGGGTCGCCCGGCCGCGATCGAGGGCATCGCCGGAGATCGGGCGGGAGGAAGTACTTGCTTGAAGTGCGCTCCAGGCGCCTACCGTGGTCAACGGGCATTACCGGCCCCTTTACTCGAGATGGAGGCCCGTTTATGAGCAAGGTTTGGTTCATCACCGGTGTGTCGCGTGGGTTCGGCCGCGAATGGGCGTTGGCCGCGCTGGAGCGCGGCGATCGGGTCGCCGGGACCGCGCGGGATGTGTCCACCCTGGACGAGATCGTCGCCAAGTACCCCGACACCTTCCTGCCGGTGCGCCTGGACGTCACCGATCGCGACGCCGACTTCGCCGCCGTGCAGGAGGCCGCCCGGCATTTCGAGCGGCTCGACATCGTCGTCAACAACGCCGGATACGGCCACTTCGGCATGATCGAGGAGCTGACCGAGGCCGAGTTCCGCGCGCAGCTGGAGACGAATGTGTTCGGCGCGCTGTGGGTTACGCAGGCCGCGCTGCCGATCATGCGGGCGCAGGGCAGCGGCCACATCATCCAGGTGTCGAGCATCGGCGGCATCAGCGCGTTCCCCTCGATCGGCGCGTACCACGCCTCGAAGTGGGCGCTGGAGGGGTTCTCGCAGTCGCTGTCCCAGGAGGTCGCGAGCTTCGGCATCCACGTGACCCTCATCGAGCCGGGCGGCTTCAGCACCGACTGGGCGGGCCCGTCGGCGAAGCACAGCACCCCGATCCCGGCCTACGACCACGTCCGCGAGCTGCGCGCCAGGCAGCGGGCCGCCCGCAATTCCGGCGACCCCATCGGTACCCGCGCGGCCATCCTGGAGGTCGTCGACGCCCCGAAGCCGCCCCTGCGCGTCTTCTTCGGCATCGACCCGCTGGGCATCGCCACCGCCGATTACGAGTCGCGGCTGGCGCTGTGGCGCGAGTGGGAGCCGACGTCGCGTTTGGCTCAGGGCGAGTAGGGGCGCGCCCCCGGCGGGTGGACTCAGGCCATCTCGGGCACTCTGAGATGGGCCAAGATCAGCTCGAACTCCGTCACCTCCTGGACGCTGACACCCGCCCGCCGGGTCAGCGTGCTTCTGATCTGATCGATCTGGACCCGGCTGCCCTCGAGCGCCCGCAGACCGGCCCACGCGGTCACGCCGACCGCGCGGCCGGTCGTCCGGTTGACGAACAGGCTGGCGCTGCAGAATCCGTCCATCGTCTCGAGTGCCGGCAGCACGCCCGTCCGGAAGGTCTCGATCTCTCGATCGATGTCGCCCGGATTGCCCTGCATCCAGGTGCACCGGGTGCTCGCGCCGTCGCCGGCGGCGTGAACGCGGTGCATGACCGGAACATCCCATTCCTCGATCACCTCGAGCCGACCCTCGAAGGCCAGGGACAGGCCGTCACGCAGGGGTTTCACCTGCGGTCTGCTGTCCTGCATCGCGGCTTCCGATTCCCACGCGGTGGTGGCGACGCAACGCCTCGAGGCCCTGTCGACGAGCAACGACAGCCCCACCCAGCCCTGCATCTCGGGCAGATTCGGCATCACCACATCGCGGAGGTACGCGGTCCCGGTGTCGATCGCCGACAGCCTGGCCACAATCGTGCTCGAACGTGCATACACGGGCCACCTCCCAGTGCGAAATGAGGCGGCGCCCTGGGCGGCGCCACCCGGACATACCCACCCTCCTCCACGGTGCGCCCGTACACAATGGCCCGACCAGGGGCAAGCCGGATCAGCCGCCCTGTTCCAAGACCACGACGTCCCATCCGACGGCCGCGACGAGTTCGCCCGCCGGCCCGAAGCAGACCGCGCCGACATCAGCGCCGAAGGCGAACCGGTGGACGAGCTGCCCGGTGGCCACGTCCCACACTCGCAGGATCCCGTCAGCGCTACCGGCAGCGGCGACGAGCAGGGTGCATCGCCGCGCTTCAGCGCGTGGCGAGGGCGCGGAGGGTCTGGATGGCGGAGTGCACCTGGTGCAGGAGTGGGGTGGCGGAGATGGGGGCGCCGGGGGCGTTGGCGGGCGGTGCCGCGTGGGCTGCCAGGTTTGCGGCCAGGGCGTGGGTGCGGGCTGCCGCGGCGGCGGCCCACTGCGGGGGACGGCCCGCGGCGAGCAGGGCGCCGATGATGCCCGACAGGACGTCGCCGGCGCCTGCGGTGGCGGCCCAGGAACCGCCCGCCTCGTTGACCAGGATGGGGGCGCCGGGTGTCGCGACCAGGGTGGCACGGCCCTTGAGCAGGACGGTGACCTGCCACTTCTCGGCCAGATCACGGACCGCGGCCGACCGGTCGGGGCCGGGGTCGGCGCCGGTCAGACGGGCGAACTCGCCCGCGTGCGGGGTGAGCACGGTGGGCGCGGCGCGGCCGATGACGGGGGCCGGGTCGGCGGCCAGCAGCGTCAACGCGTCGGCGTCGACCACCACCGGCAGGTCGGTGGCGAGGACTTCCGAAAGGCGTTCGCGGGCGGCGTCATCGGTGCCGCCGCCGGGTCCGCACACCCAGGCCTGCACCCGCCCGGTGGACGAAACGGTCTCGGCGGCAATCACTTCCGGAAAGTGGGCGAGCACCTCTGCCGCGCCTGTACCGGCGTAGCGGACCATGCCCGAGGTCGCGGCCACCGCGGCGCCGGTGCACAGCACCGCGGCCCCGGGGTAGGTCGCACTCCCGGCGCAGATTCCCGTGACGCCCTGGGTGTACTTGTCGTCGTGGGGGCCCGGCACCGGCCAACGCGCACCGATCGAGGCCGGTTCCAGCGCAGCGAGTTCGGCCGCTGGGAGACGTAAACCGATGGGCACCAGCTCGATTCGCCCGCACCATGGGGCGGCGAGCGCGTGCACCGGCTTGTGCGCGCCGAAGGTTACCGTGACATCGGCCCGCACGGCCGGGCCGTCCACCGCGCCGGTATCGGGGTCGACCCCACTGGGCAGGTCCGCGGAAACGATCGGA
Organism: Nocardia albiluteola; assembly: GCF_018860155.1. Lineage (GTDB taxonomy): Bacteria > Actinomycetota > Actinomycetes > Mycobacteriales > Mycobacteriaceae > Nocardia > Nocardia albiluteola. Next base: position 564,978 of record NZ_JAHKNI010000002.1, on the reverse strand, counting down.
ACATCCACTGCCGCAACGAGTTCAGCCGCTCGCGGGCGCAGCGGACCGCGCCCCGAGATGCCCACGATGCCATCGACCACCAGATCCGGCGCGCCGAGTTCGTCGGCGACGCGCCCACCCGAACGGCATAGTGCCGCAAGCCCTTCCGCATGCGCCCGCGCGGGGGAGAGCAGCACCGCCGTCACCGCCACCCCGCGTCGCCGCAGCATCGAGCCCGCCCACAGCGCATCGCCACCGTTGTCCCCGGAGCCGATCAGCAGCGTCACCGCCCGCCCGGCCACCCCGCCGGTGCGCGCCCGCAGCTCCGCGGCGACGACGCGGGCCAACCCGTAGGCCGCCCGCTGCATCGGAACCCCCGCGGGAACCCGCCCGAACAGCTCCGCCTCGGCCGCCCGCACCTGCTCCACCGTGAAATACCCGCGCATCGTCATGGACCGCCCTCCTACCGCATCGGCATCACACCGTCAGCAGACTACGCCGCCCGGGTCGGCGACTCGAGCGCCGCGAATGGTTGCGCGGCCCCGGCGGCGACGAGTACTCCCAACCCGCGCCGGAACCGGCGGACGCGCAATCGAGCCCCCCAGGGCGAATGAGCGGCTACCGCTCGGGACTAGGCTGGCCGCATGTCGACCGGTGGGAATCGATGGGTGCGTCTCGGGGGCTGTGTCGCATTGCTGGCCGCCTTGGCCGTCAGCGGGTGCGGTTCGGGGGCACAGACATCCGCGCCGAGCCCGGCATCCTCCGGGGCGGCGACGTCAGCCGCCACGGCCCCGATGGCGGCGGCCACCGTCGAGGTGAAGGACATGAAGTTCTCCCCCGACGCGATCACCGTCACGTCCGGCGGCACCGTGACCTGGAAGTTCGAGGACCGCTACCCCCACGCTGTGCAGGGCATCGGCGACTCCGCGATGGGCATCGACAGCCCCATCTTCAATCAGGGCGAGTGGAGCCACACCTTCACCGTCCCCGGCACCTACCGCTACATGTGCCCCCTGCACCCGGACATGCACGGCACGGTGACCGTCCAGTAGGGCGCTTCGGGACGCGTGAGCTCCTCGGGGAGCTTGCAGAACATCCCGGAGAGCGACATCCGCCCCCGAGCCGACGGCAGACGCACGCGACCCGGGGGCGGAAGACCGAAAACTCAGTACGCCGAGTTGACGTTGTCGATCGTGCCGTACCGATGCGCCGCGTAATTGCAGGCGGCGGTGATGTTGGCGACCGGGTCGTAGATGTCCCAGGACGTGCCGTCGACGTGGTAGGCGCGGAAGGTCGGGTCGATGACCTGCATCAAGCCCTTGGACGGGATGCCGCGGGCGGCGTTCGAGTCGTATAGGTTGATCGCCCGCGGGTTGCCGCCGGACTCGCGCATGATGTTCCGGTGAATCGCGCCGTAGCTGCCGGGGATGTGGTTCTGGTTCAGGACGAACTGCGCATTGCGGATCCAGCCGTCCAGGTTGTTCGCGAAGACCGGCGTCGGGGCCGGCAGCAGCTGCGAGAGCGGCTGCGGCAGCGGCAGCGACAGCCCTTGCTCCCACTGCTGCAGCTGCGTCGCGGGCTGCTGCAGCTGCGCGGGGACACCGGCGGTGAACGATGAGGCGTGGGCCTGTGCCGGGATGGCGATCGCGGCGGCGGCAATGACGAGGGGGAACAGTTTGCGTAGATGCATGGTGTTGTCTTTCGGCAGCACGAATCCAGCGAGCGCCGGTCCGGCACGGCGGCCGGGGCGGTCGGCGTTCGTCGACGTTCTGAGAATTCCTTTGTCGGTTGTTATGCGGATTGGAGATTCAGTTATCCGCGGATGTGACGCGGGGCGTGGTACGCCGAACTTCGGCGACGGGCAGCGGAGCGGCAGGAGCCGACGTTCGCCGCTGCGTGGTTTCCGTGCTCGATAAGTCGGCCCGGGGCGCGATCTAGCAAGTCACAGATTGGTTGCGACAAATGAACGCAAACCTAACGAAAGGTGAACTACGGGTGTTTTTGCGAGTGATATATCTATCAATCGATCCCGAATGTGACCTAGGTAACATCCAAGGTGGGCCGATCGCCCCTTGCAAGTACCGGTTTCGCAGGGTTTCGAGACTCAAAAGAGACTCGGAAGATATCGAATCGGACTCGAGCGGACAGCCCTACTCGACGGTGACCGACTTGGCCAGATTGCGCGGCTTGTCGACGTCGTACCCGCGCGCCTGAGCCACCTCGGCGGCGAAGACCTGCAGCGGAACCGTCGACAGCAACGGCTGCAAAAGCGTTGGCGCCGAGGGGATTTCGATCAGATAGTCGGCGAACGGACGCACCGTGTCATCGCCCTCCTCGGCAATGACGATGGTGCGGGCGCCACGCGCCTGAATCTCCCGGATGTTGCTGAGCAACTTGGAGTGCAGCACCGCGCGCCCCTTCGGCGAGGGCATCACCACGATCACCGGCACGCCCTCCTCGATCAGCGCGATCGGGCCGTGCTTGAGCTCGCCGGCGGCGAAGCCCTCGGCGTGCATATACGCCAGTTCCTTCAGCTTGAGCGCGCCCTCCAGCGCGATCGGATACCCGACGTGCCGGCCCAGGAACAGCACCGTGGACGCGTGCGCGAACTCGCGGGCGACCTCGCGCACCCGCGGCGCGGTCTCGAGGACCTGCTCCACCAGGCGCGGCATCCCCTCCAGCTCGGCGAATTCGCGCGCCACCTCGTCGGGGTACTTGGTACCGCGGGCCTGCGCAAGCGCCAGTCCCACAAGGTAATTCGCGGCGACCTGAGCAAGGAACGTCTTGGTGGCCGCGACGCCGATCTCCGGCCCGGTTCGCGTGTACAGCACCGCGTCGGACTCCCGCGGGATCTGCGCACCATTGGTGTTGCAGATGGCCAGGACCCGCGCCTTCTGCTCCTTCGCGTGCCGGACCGCCTCCAGCGTGTCCGCGGTCTCACCGGACTGCGAGATCGCCACTACCAGCGTGGAGCGATCCAGGACCGGGTCGCGGTAACGGAATTCGCTGGCCAGCTCGACCTCGACCGGAATCCGCGTCCAGTGCTCGATCGCGTACTTGGCGAGCAGTCCCGAGTGGTAGGCGGTGCCGCAGGCGACGACAAATACCTTGTCGACCTCGCGCAGCTCCTGATCCGAGAGGCGCTGCTCGTCGAGCACGATGCGGCCGCGCGCGAAATGCCCGATCAGCGTGTCGGCGATCGCGCGCGGCTGCTCCTGGATCTCCTTGAGCATGAAGTAGTCGTGGCCGCCCTTCTCCGCGGCGGCCAGATCCCAGTCGATCGTGAACGGGCGGGTGTGCACGCCGGTGTTCCCGTCGAAGTCGGTCACGGTGTACCCGCCCGGGGTGATCACCACGGCCTGGTCCTGCCCGAGTTCGACTGCCTCCCTGGTGTGCTCGATGAAGGCGGTCACATCCGAGGCGATGAACATCTCGCCCTCGCCGACGCCGACCACCAGCGGGGTCGACCGCCGCGCGGCCACGATCGTGTCCGGGTGCGCGGCATGGGTGAACACCAGCGTGAAGGCGCCCTCGAGGCGGCGCAGCACGGCCAGCGCACTGGCGATGAAATCCCCGGCCGTCGGGCCCGCGGCGTAGGCGCGGGCGACCAGGTGCACGGCGACCTCGGTGTCGGTGTCGCTGCGCAGCTCGACCCCGGCGTCCTCGAGTTCACGGCGCAGCGGGGCGAAATTCTCGATGATCCCGTTGTGCACGACGGCGACCGCGCCGGTGGCGTCGCGGTGCGGGTGCGCGTTGCGGTCGGTGGGCGCGCCATGGGTGGCCCAGCGGGTGTGCCCCATGCCGGTGGTCCCGGCGAAGTGCTCGGCCCCGGACTCGGCGAGCTCGGCCTCCAGATTCGCCAGGCGACCGGCTTTGCGCTCCACGGCGATGGTGCCCGCACCGTCGAGGATCGCCACGCCCGCGGAGTCGTACCCCCGGTACTCCATCCGACGCAGCGCGTCCACGACGACGCCGAGCGCGTCCCGGTATCCGACGTAGCCCACGATTCCGCACATGGGGTCCCAGCCTACTGGGGTCCGGAGGCGGCAGCGACAGGGCCGCGACCTGGGGATGCGGCCGGTGCCCGGGTGCGCTCGATCCGCGCGGAGAATCGTCATGTTCGCTCGAGCGGACGGGCCGAGGTCGCCGAAACGCACGACTCGGCGTTCGATTCTCGCGCCGGCAATCCCGGCATCGGCGCTGGCCACCCGAGGTAGCGACGGCGGACGACCAGGTGCGGGCCGCGGCGCCGAATTCCGGTCGGCACCGGGGCCCAACCGGGTATGACGACGAGGCTCGACCCGGCGAAACGCCGTATGCGGGTGGGCATCGGATAAGTTCGTCATCGTGTCGGCGTCTGTGAAATCGCTCATGAGCACCCTGGCCAGCCCGGGCCCGCATCGGGTCCTGCGCGGCAATCTCGGCATCGCCGGGCAGCCGGGCCTGGTATTCACCCCCGAGCAGGGCCTCAACCTGCCCGCGGTCGCATTCGGGCACGGCTGGCTGGCCGGTGTCGGCAACTACAGCAGGCTGCTCGAGCACCTCGCGTCCTGGGGTTTCGTCGCGGCGGCGCCGGATACCGAGCGCGGCCCGGTCCCCTCGCACCTGAACCTGGCCACCGACCTGCTCACCACCCTCGATATCTGCACCGGGGTGCGGCTGGGCGACGGCAAGATCAGCGTGCATCCCGACAAGCTCGCCCTGGCCGGGCACGGCATGGGTGCGGGCGCGGCCGTGATCGCCGCCTCCCAGCGCAAGGTCGCCGCGGTCGCCGCCCTCTACCCCGCCTATTCGTCCCCTGCTTCGGAATCCCTCGCCCCCGGTATCGAGGCGCCGGCGCTCGTCGTGGCGGGGGACGACATCGATTCCACGTCCTGCAATGCCATCCCGCTGGCCGCCGCCTGGGGTGGGGAGGCCGTGCTGCGCGCGGTCGACGGCGCCTCCCAGAACGGCATCGTCCGCGGCCGCCGCGCCCTGGCCGCCCTCGGCGCCACCAAGTTCGAGCCCCGCACCGAGCGCACCACCCGCGCCCTGCTGGTCGGCTACCTCACCTACCGGCTCCTGGGCGACAAGAAGTACAAGGCCTTCGCCGAGCCGGACCAGACCATCCCCGGCACCCGCATCGTCGACCCGCACGAGGTCCCCGAGCCCGAGCCGCCCTCGAAACTCCAACTGCTGCAAGCGGTTCAACTGCTGCGCAAGTAGCTTCACAGGGAGCGAGACGCCGACGGACGCACGGTCATGCGGCCGGCCGCGGGCGAGGCGCAAACCGAGAAGGACTACCGCGTCGACCCCCTGCGCTATCCGTCGCCGCGGCGGCCGCGGCGCGTGTCGAGCTTCGTGCTGGACATGGTCGTTCATATCGCCTGCGGGATCGCGATTGCCCTCGCGCTCAGCCCCGAGTTCTCCCTGCGACCGGCCATGACGCCGCTGTGGGTCCGCCGACCGCGTGCTGATCCAGGCGATCGTGCACACGACGATCGGCAAGGCCCTGTTCGGGCTCGTCGCGCTGGAACCCGGCACCGACCGCTTGCCCTCCTTCGGTCGCCTGCTGAAGAACTGGCTGATGGGCCTGTGGCTCATCGTCATCGCGCTCGGCGACGCGGCCGGGCCCGACGATGAGGGGCGGTATTTCCTGCAGGCCGTCCGGTGGCGGGATCTCAGGACGGCCCGGCGGGCTCAGACCAGCCAGCTTTTGCGGCGGTAGTAGTCGTCGTCCTCGTCCTCGTCGTCGACCGCCCGGACGTTCTGGTTGGCCCGGCGGTAGGCGGCGGCCCGCGCGATCGCGTCCTGCTGCTCGCGCATTTCGGCCTCGCGGCGTTCCTGCTCCTCCGCCTCGGCGCGGGCCTTCTCGGCCTCCTGCTCGGTGCGCTCGTACTCCTGCGCGATCTGGCGCATCAGCGCTGGGGCCTGCTCGCGGAAATCGCGGTCGCGCTGCGCGCCGAGCCGCCGCTGCTCCTCGCGCTCCTGGCGAATCATCCCGATCTGCCGGTCGTGTTCCTCGAAGATCCGCTCGATCTCCGTCGCGTAGTCGGCCATCGCTTACCTCCTCGGGGCGATCGAATGTCTTACAGGGGGCCGGCTTCGGCCAGCTCGGCGCCCGAATCGGTGCCCGTGACGGGCGTGGCGGGCTGCTCCTGCGTCGGCGTCGGCGTCGGAGCCTGGGTCTGGGTCTTCTTGTCCTTGTCGCTGTCGCCACCGCTGACCGTCGGGGTGGAGATGCCGGTCGAGGACTGCGTACCGCCCGAATTATCGGAGCTCGCACCGCCACCGCCGCTGCCGGACCCGCCGGACTTCTGGCTGGTGTCGGCGGCGCCCTCGGACTTCTGCGCATCCGCCCCGGACTGGTTGTTATCGGTCGTCGTGCCGTCGGTGCTGGTGATGACGGGCAGGCCGTGCTCGTCCAGCTTCATGCTGTAACTCTTCGAATCGCCGCTGCCGTCGGAGGTGCTCAAATCCACCTCGCCGTTCTTGCCCAAAGCGAGCTTCACGTGTTTGCCGGCGATATCGAATTCGAGCTTCGGGCTGTTGTCCGTCGAACCGCTCACATCCTTCTTGAAGAGGTTCTCGACCTGCGAGACGACCCCCTGCACGCCCTGCTGGATCTGCGTGCCCAGGGTGCTCGCGTCTTGGGCCAGCGTCTGGCCGAGCGAGGAGATGTCGCTAGTGAAGGTGCCCAGGCCGTTCAGGGCGGTGGAGACCAGGGAGGACGGGTCGAACGACGAGGTCGTGGTGTTGGTGGGGCTGGTGGTGGTCGAGGGAGTGGTCGTCGTGCTCGACGGGCTGCTGCTGGTGGTGTTGCCACCGGTGGTGTTGCCGCTGGTGGTGTTGTTGTTGGTGTTGTTGTTATTGGTGTTGTTGTTCGGCGTGCTGGTCGTACCGGCGGGTCGCGGATAGGCCCGGGCGTTCACCTCGTTCATCGCGGAGACCAGCGTCGTGTAGGCATTCTTCACCGCGGTGTCCGTTGCCGTGCACGCGTTGGTGAAGCTCGTGAAGTTATTGTCGAAATCCGGCTTGAATACGGTGTTCACCCAATGCTCCGCGAGCTGTTTGCTCACGATATTGTTCGCGGCCGAGAACGGCACGGACATGCCCTCCGAGAGCACGCCGATAACCACTTCCGCCGTCGACGAGTCATACCACTTACCCGTCGCCGTCTCGACGATTTTCCCGATTTCGTCGGGCGTCTTTCCGTGAACGGTGACATTGCCCGCGGAATCGGCCATGCCGTGAACCGTATCGGCCTTGTCCTGCACCGCCTTGCGCAGCAGCGGAATCGCGGTGCCGATGGCGTTCAGCGCGTCGCGCGCCTTGCCGCGATCGCTGTCGGCCATCGTGATCTGCTGGCCGAACATGTGCTGCGCGGCCTCGGACGCGGTGCCGGTCCAGATCGTCGGGAGCTGCTGGGACAACTTCTTCTGGGCATCCCACTGGGTATCCACGTCGCCCAGGGCCGTGCGCAGCCCGTCGGCCGTGTTGGCCAGCTTGTTCAGATCCATACCGCGCTGCTCGTCGTAGCGGTTGTAGATCTGCCCCATGTTCAGCGACGGTGCGCCGAATGCCTTCGTGTAATGATCGATCAGCTGCTTGAAATATTGGAGCCCGGAGGAGCCGTTGTCCAGGATGGTGTCGGGATTTGTCCCGTGCAGGTCCGTACTCGCATCCACAGTCACCACGGGAAAACTCCTCGAATATCGAAGATCGACGCCTTAGACATTGTTCGTCGCCTGATTCGTATTGGCGGCCGCCTGCGCATCGGTGGTCGAGTACGCGATCGTCGAGGCTCCGATATTGTCGGCTATCGCACCGGACGCGTCGGTCCACGCATTCAGCCATTTGACGATATTGTCGAGACCGGCCTTGATCTGCTTTCCCTGGTCGGTGTAATTCTTCCCCGAATCGGGCCCGAGATTGTTCGATCCGTCCCCGAACTCGTTTCCCGACACGTTCTTCACCGTGTTCTTCACCGCATCGACCGACAACCGTAGATCGTTGGCGAACTGGCCGAGCTGGCCCGTCTGAACATCCACGTTGCTGCCCACCGACTCGTCCCCTCCCTCTCTGCTTCGCTGGCGCCCGAGGCCGTCCCGCCGCTCGAGCCGGGCCCGTCCTACCCTTCTTGGACGTATCCGGCCCCCGTCCGGTTCCCTCGGATCCGACCGTCCCCATCAGGCTGTCACATCGCGCCGCGAGTCGCCATCCGCACGGACGCGGCGGGCGCGCGCCGAGCCGCCACCGCCGCCCGCGGACTGCCTACTTCCCGATCTTGCCGTGATCCGTCCGCACCCACTCCGAGGTGCCATCGGAATTGTGGTGGAACTCCCACGCGGAGTAATCGCCGTCGTTGTCGACGACGGTGAGGTGGTCGGCGAAGCCGTCGTGATCCATGTCGGTCCAGACGTCCATGGAGTGGGGGCCCTGGACGGTTTCGGTGTCGGGGTGGCCGTGGCCCGTGAGGTCCTGGGTGGGGTGGTGCATTTCGACCGAGCCCAGGTGGCCGAGGTCGGAGTGGGAGTCTACGTCCGGCATGTCCAGGCCTGGCAGATCGCCTGAGTTGATCATGTACGGCTCCTCGGGACGGGGCTGCGGAAGTAGGGTCCATCCTGACATCCCGGAGGGGCGCGGCGCACCAACTAATCGGCGTTCCTGGGGATAACCGGCCGAATGCGAGGTGAATCATGTGCGCGTCGCGCTGGAGCACCTGTGGACAACTCTCTCAACGTGAATGCGCGGGGCAGTCCGCCCCGCGCCTTCACCGCTGTCCTACCCGATTCAGTCGTGCGGGAAATCCTCGGGAAGGTGCACGGTCGTCGGCCCGGCGACCGGCTGAACGCTCGGCGCCTGCGGCACCACGATCCACAACGCCAGGTAGACGAGGAACTGCGGCCCGGGCAGCAGGCACGAGAGTACGAACAGCAGGCGCACGAGAGTCGCGTCCCAGCCGAAGTATTCGGCGATGCCACCGCATACGCCGGCGATCCACTTGTCGTTGTTCGAACGGGTGAGACGGCGGATTTCACTGGTCATGCCTCTACTGTGCGTTCCCGCGGCCGCCCGCACATCGGGGCGAGGACCCGATCCGCACCCTGATTTCCGCACCCCGCACCTCAGGGTGCACCCCGGAGCGGCGCATCCTCCCGACTAACCCGGCTCACGCCCGCCAAGGCCGAACAAAAGCAGCCCACCCATTGGCACGGGCCCCTCTGACCAACATCCCACGCACGTCACTCCGATCGATCGGCCGCCGCGTGGGCAACACGGGCCGGGATCAGCCCGCCGGACCGCGCACGGCACACTCTTACCGTGAACGAGCGCAATGCCCCCGTCGATCGCACGACACGACCGATCGGCAGGTCGTACCGAGCGAGCGAACCATCAGCACAGCGCGTGGCGCGCACGACGGAGCCGAGCGTCAGCGAGGCGCGGTCGTGAGCGCCACACTGCACGCCCGGAACCTCTCCGCCGGACACGGTGAGAGGATTCTGTTCAGCGATCTGGATCTGGTGCTCGCGCCCGGGGACGTGATCGGGCTGGTCGGGGTGAACGGCGCCGGGAAGTCGACACTATTGCGGATACTTGCCGAGGGCCGCGCGCCCGAGGGCGAGATCGCGCTGAGTCCGCCGGATGCGACGGTCGGGTATCTCGCACAGGAACCCGAGCGGATGGCCGGGGAGACCGTGCTGCAGTTTCTGGGGCGCCGCACGGGAGTGGCTGCGGCGCAACGCATCATGGACGAGGCCGCCGAGCGGCTGGGCGAGGGCGGGGACGACGACTACTCCCCCGCCCTGGAGCGCTGGCTGGCGCTGGGCGGCGCGGATCTCGAGCAGCGCGCGCAGGAGGTGGCGGTCGAGCTGGGCCTGGCGCAGAGCCTGCCCAACGGGCTGGACACGCCGATGACGGGGCTGTCCGGCGGACAGGCGGCACGGGCGGGGCTGGCGTCGGTGTTGTTGTCCCGCTTCGACATTCTGCTGCTCGACGAGCCCACCAACGATCTGGACCTGGACGGCCTGGCACGGCTGGAGCAGTTCGTCACCGGGGTGCGGGCGCCGCTGATGGTGATCAGCCACGACCGGGAGTTCTTGGCGCGCACGGTGAATCGCATCCTCGAGCTCGACCTCGCGCAGCAGCAGGTGGGTCTCTACGACGGCGGCTACGAGTCCTACCTGGCCGAGCGCGAGATCGCCCGCCGGCATGCCCGCGAGGCCTACGAGGAGTTCGCCGACACCAAAGCCGGTCTCGAGGCGCGGGCGGTGATGCAGCGCAACTGGCTCGAGCACGGCGTGCGCAATGCGCGCCGCAAGGCGAAGAACGACTCGGACAAGGCCGGTCGCAAGATGCGCGCCGAATCCACCGAGAAGCAGGCCTCGAAGATGCGTCAGACACAGCGCCGGATCGAGCGGCTCGACGTGGTGGAGGAACCGCGCAAGGAATGGGAGCTGCGGATGGAGATCGCCGCCGCCCCGCGCAGCGGTTCGGTGGTCGCCACTGTCTCGGGCGCGAGCCTCACCCGCGGCGACTTCACGCTGGGACCGGTGACCGCACAGGTGGATTGGGGTGATCGCATCGTCCTCACCGGCGCCAACGGCTCCGGGAAGTCCACCCTGCTGGCGCTGCTGCTGGGAAAGATCGTGCCCGACACCGGAACCGCGACGCTCGGGTCGGCGGTGGCCGTCGGCGAGGTCGATCAGGCGCGCGGGCTGTTTCGCGGAAACGCCACGTTGGCGGACACTTTCGGCGCCGAGGTGCCGGACTGGCCGCAGGCCGAGGTGCGCACGCTGCTGGCCAAGTTCGGCCTACGCGGCCCACATGTGCTGCGCGCCAACGACACCCTCTCCCCCGGCGAGCGCACCCGCGCGGCCCTGGCTCTGCTCCAGGCACGCGGGGTGAACCTGCTCATCCTCGACGAACCCACCAACCACCTGGACCTCCCGGCCATCGAACAGCTCGAGCAGGCCGTCGAATCCTTCACCGGCACCCTGATTCTGGTCACCCACGACCGCCGCATGCTCGACACGGTCCGCGCCACCCGCCGCTGGCACATGGAGGCAGGCAAGCTGGTCGAGGAGTGAACCAACCGCGTGTCAGCGGTGCCGAGCTGCCAACGGCCCACGTCACCGCCCCTGCTACCGCCTCGGCGAATCGGCGGTCGGTGCGCAGCCGTATCGGGAGCTGCTGAGAGCGCGGTCCCGGATCACCGTAATGGCTTGTGCCACAATAGAAAGTAGCGCCAGAACACTAGCCGGCGGACCTTGACTCCGGGAAGACGGTCCGTGGCGATCCCCCGGACGTCGTGTGTGCTGAGCGGCGGGTCGCCGACCATCGGCATCGCGGTATGGCTGGGCTCGTGTGCGAACCATGGTCGTCGAGTTACCGTGCGCAGCAGGTAGAACGCGAGCGCGTAGACCCGCTGAGCAACCAGTGCGACCACTTCGTATCCCAGGTCCCGCCGATCGACGCGTGGAAGCGCGACGACGGCCAGCACGCCGCCCGGCCGCAGTGCCCGATCCAGCACCGGTAGCACCTCATCGAGCGGAACATGGTGCAGCGCAGTCATCGACACGATGGCGTCGTACCCCTCCGCGGGCAGCGGATGCTCCAGCACGTCGCCGAGAATGCACATGACATTGTCCGGCACCCGCCGCTCGGCAAGCTCGATCATGACCGGCGACCGATCGATCGCATCCACCCGCCCGGCCCGCCGCCCCAACTCCGCCGCGAACGCCCCCGCCCCGCACCCCACCTCGAGCACCCGCGCGCACCCCGGCGGCACCCGCCGCAGCAGCAACCGCCGATAGAACGCGTTGTGATCCCACAAGAACCGTTGCATCAGCCCACCCTGCCAGCTCCCGCGCCCCGTGACTATGCGGCTGCTGCGTCACTTCAACCGGTCGAGCAATTCCGCCCAGTCGGCCCCACGCTCTGCGATGGCACTGAGTTCCCCATCACGCTGCCCGATCTCACGCCACGAGACAGTGAGTAGCGTCCCCAGCACGCGTCGGGAATGCTCGATATATGCCGATTCAACGTCTCAATCACGCCGTGCTGTTCGTCTCCGACGTGGAGCGGTCCGCGGCCTTCTACAGCGAAGTGCTCGGATTTCGTCGGCTGCCGGGCAATTTCCCGGGCGCGGTCTTTCTGCAGGCCGAGGGCTCGGCCAACGATCACGATCTCGGGCTGTTCCAATCGCCGGATCCCTCGACTCCGCATCGCACCGGGCGGGTCGGTCTGTATCACCTGGCCTGGGAGGTGAATACGCTCGCGGAGTTGCAGCGCGTGCGCGAGGCGCTGACGGCGGCGGGCGCTCTCACCGGCGCGTCCGATCACGGATCCACCAAGGCGCTGTACGCCGCCGACCCCGACGGCATCGAATTCGAGGTCTGCTGGCTGGTCCCCGATGCCGCCATCGAAACCGCACTCGCCAACCAGACGGTCGCGTCCGCGCCGCTGGACCTCGCGGCGCTCATCGATACCTACGGCGCCGACACCCCGGGTGGCCCGCGCACCGATCACGCCGTCTGGCGGCGATTGTTCGCCGCGCGGCCGCGCGACTGACGGGTGCTCTACCCGCCGTCGGCGATGACGGCGATCAGGGTGCGGTCGCCGACGGTCTGGGTGGTGATGATCTGGGTATAGGTCTTCGGATCCTTCGTGGGCTTCTGCTCGGTGAGGCGGACCTCCCACTGGGTGCCGTCGGGGCTGCCGCGGGTGATCGAGACGCAGTAGCGGGTGCCCACCGGAGTCTTGTTGATGCCGCGCTGAATCTGGTCCGCGGCCGGAACCTTCGCATCGGGCGCGACGACGGCGCGGGCCGCGTAACCCGAACGCTGCACGTAGTAGGCGCGTTCGAAGGCGAGGATCGCATCGGGGGCGGAGCCGGTGCCGCCCGGATCGGTGCCCGAGACGACATCGGCGTCGTGGCGCTGCTCGCACCCGTCGGACGCGACCACACCCGGCACACTCGGCACATCCGACGCTGACGACGACGGGGCGGCCGAGGCGGCCGCCGCACCCGCCAGCGTTGGCGCGGGCGCGCTCAGCATTCCCGGATGACGGTGTTTGCCGGTGTGCAGGACGGTCAGGATCACCGAAACGACGACAATCGCGACACCGGCCAGGATCAGCGCGCTGATGATCTTGTCGCGGCTCGGAGGCGCGTTCCCGGTCCGCGGGCGCGCGCGCCGCAGCCGCGACCCCGCGCTGGCGCCGGTCCGGTCGACGATCTTCGGAACCAGGGCGGCGTTGTCGGGATCGCCGTAGTCGTACTCGCGGGCCGGCATCGGGGGCGGCGGGGCGGCCGGCTCCGGATTCGGTTGCTGCGCACCCTGATCCAGCCATTCCTCCCACCCCCCGGAATGGTCACCCGATCCGGGGATGGGCAGCGGATCGCGCCGCGGCGGCCGGCGCCGAGGGGCGCCGCGACGACTCGGCCGACGTCGGGCCGGAGGACGCAGCATCGGCAGACCCAGGTCGAACGGGTTGTCCGAGCCCGGATCCGGCGGACCGGAGTCAGGTGGTGTCATCGCCGATCAGAACGAGTCATCGCCGAGATCGCCGATGACGGCGGCCGGGACCATCTCCTCGACGGCGGCCGGCGCGGTCACCCCGAGCTGGCCGTCGCGCTTGGAATCACCGCCGCCCGAGCCCGGCGCGGGCGGCAGGGCCAGCCCCGCCGCGGGCGGCGGAGCCGGGTGGGTGGGCGCGGCGGGGGTGGAGGTGTCGGGCGATGCGGGAGCGGGCTGCGGATCGTGCGCGGGCGCAGGCGTACTCGCGCCCGGCGTCGCGGTATTCGACGACGGCGCGGGCGTGCTGGGCGCGGCCGCCCCCGGCGTGGGCGGAAGGATCGAGGTCGAGGTGCCGGCCGGCGCGGGCGCCGACTGCGCCGCCTGGCCACCGCCGAAGTTGAACAGGCTGGGCTGGGTGCTCGCACCGTTGCCGCTGCCGCTGGCGCTCGGATTGGTCAGCTGCGGGATCGCCTGCTCGGCCACCGTGGCGCCCTGGTCGATGGCGTGCTCGCCGACCTCGGCGATCTTGTCGATCAGCTCGCTGCCGATACTGACGCCCGCGTTGATCGCGTCGGAGCCGACGTTCACGCCCGCGGCCAGCAGCTGCTCCTGCAACTGCAGCTGCGCGGCCGTAGCCGGATCCAGCGGCTTGCTGTTGCCGTTGACGACCTCGTTGGGCGCACCGGTGTAGCTGTTGTCCGGGCTGTAGCTGTTGTTCGAGCCGTAGTTGCTGCCATTCGAGTCGTAGCTGCTGTTGTTCGTCGAGTAGTTGCTCGAATAGGTCGGGGCGGAGCTGTTCGAGTTGTCGTTCAACGACAGATCGGCCGGGGTCGTGACGGTCAGCGGACCCATCGAATTCAGTTTCCGCGTGTGCCCGTCCATTTCGGTCTTCGCGGTGTTGACCGCGGTAATCGCCTCGCGCAGCGCCTGGGAGGCACGGGTGATCACCGCATCGGTGTCCGGCGCGGCCTTGGCGTTGTGCAGGATCGTGCGCGCGTCCTGGCGGAAGTCGGCGATGATGCCGTCGACCTTGGTCGCGGCCCGTGCACTGGTGGCCTGCGCCTCGGACAGCACCTGGACGTACTGCGGCCCGCGGTCGGAGATGTCACCGATCTGGGTGCGGGTGGTGCGCAGCGCGGGCACGGCCGCGTCGGCGGCGGGCCCGGACCAGGTCGATTCCAGCGCCTGCATGCCCTCGCGATGCGGAGCCTCGGTGCCGGCGGCCTGCGTGGTGGACCTCGTCAGCGCCGCGACGATGGCCTGATTCGGGGTGCCGGCGCCGGTGCCGAGCGAGGCCCGCAGCGCCAGCAGCGGCTGCACCAGCCGCGCGATGATGGGCGGATCGACATTCGGATCGCTGGTTGTGGTGGCGGACTTGGCGTTCCGGGCCGAAACCGGCGGCCGCCGCCGCAGCCCTGTTCCTCTCCTCATGCCTCCACCTCGCTGGCGCTCGGCTCCGGCATGAGCCGAGGACTCGGCAGCATCATTGCTCGGTCGCTTCGCTCCCTCATACGAGTGTCTCCCCGGTCTTGGCGATGGCGGTGGCGGTACCGCTGTCGGAGGACTGCATATCGGTGTTGTAGCCGCGCAGCACCTGCCCGTAGGCGTGGACCAACTGGCCCGCGGTGGACAACGCCTGCACGTGCTGCGACACCGCGGCGGTGAACTGGGCCGCGAATTCGGCGCCCACCTCACCCAGGTCGGCCGCTAGCTGTTCGGGATTCACCGCGCCGCCCGCGGCGACCGCCGCCGAGGCCAGCTGCTGTGAAACGGTATCCGCAACCGATGTATAGGCAGCCATGGCCGCCGGATCGAGCTTCAGCGTGTCCACTGTTCCCCCTCACGGAAATCAAGCTTTCGCTGTCGCTTTCACGAGACGAGATCCACCATACGTGGCATTCCGGCGCAGCGCGCTCCGATCCCGCCGATCACTCGGTGTGAAAGCCTCACCCGGTAGTGCGATCGTCTCAGAGGGCGGCGACGCGTTTGGCCAGGTCGTCGGCGAGCTGGCGGGCCCGATCCGGATCGGTGGCCTCGACCATGACGCGGACCAGCTGTTCGGTTCCGCTGGGGCGCAGCAGCACCCGGCCCGAATCGCCCAGGATCGCCTCGGCCTCGGCGACCGCGTCGCGGACCTCCGGCGATGCGGCGACCGCGGCCTTGTCCGAGACTGGGACATTGATCAGCACCTGCGGCACCGTGTCGACCACGCCCGCCAGATCCGCCAGCCCGCGCCCGGTTTCGGCCATGCGGGCCATCAGCTTCAGCCCGGTCAGCACGCCGTCGCCGGTGGTGCCGAACTTCGGGAACACCACGTGGCCGGACTGCTCACCGCCCAGGGCGTAGCCGCCGCGGCGCAGCTCCTCGAGCACGTAGCGGTCGCCGACAGCGGTGGTGTGCACCGCGATTCCGGCCTCCCGCATCGCGATGTGCAGGCCCAGATTGCTCATCACCGTGGCGACGAGGGTGTCCCGAGCCAGCTCGCCCGCCTCGTGCATGCCCAGCGCCAGCACCGCCATGATCGCGTCGCCGTCCACCACCGCGCCGGTCGCGTCCACGGCCAGGCAGCGGTCGGCGTCGCCGTCCAGGGCAAGGCCCAGATCCGCGCCGTATTCACGCACCGCGCGCTGCACCTGGTCCAGATGTGTGGAACCGCAACGATCATTGATGTTCAGGCCGTTGGGCTCGGCGTTGATGGCGATGACGCGCGCGCCCGCCTCCCGGTACGCCGACGGGCCGACATCCGACGCGGCGCCGTTCGCGCAGTCCAGCACGACCGTCAGCCCGCTCAGGTCGCGGCCCGTGGCCTCCACCAGATGCTCGACGTACCGCTCGTGCGTCCCGGCGAGGCTGTAGTGCGCGTCGACGTGCCCGTCGACGCCGGACTGGCTCAGCACCCGCCCGATCTCGCCGCCGGTCGGGCGCACAAAGCTCTTGGCGCGCACCAACTCCTCGATCCGGTCCTCGATGGCGTCGTCCAGCTTGTGCCCGCCCGCGGCGAAGATCTTGACCCCGTTGTCGGGCATCGGGTTGTGCGAGGCGGAGATGACCACGCCCAGGCACGCGTCGTAGGCGGCGGTCAGATAGGCGACCGCGGGCGTGGGCAGCACGCCCACCGAGAGCACGTCCACCCCGGCCGAGGTCAGTCCGGCGGTCACCGCCGCCTCGAGCATTTCGCCGCTGGCGCGTGGATCGCGGCCCACCACCGCCACCGCCCGCGCCTTGCCGCGGCTGAGTACCTGCGCGGCCGCGGCGCAAACCTGTAGTGCCAGTTCCGGACTCAGCGAATCGTTGGCCAGCCCGCGGACTCCGTCGGTGCCGAACAAACGTCCCATGAAAACTGCCCCTCATGTGGTGGATTTCGGCATCCGCGGGCAGGAACCGCGAACGTCGTGTCGTGCAGGCGAGATCCCGCGGACCGGATGCGGGAGATGCCGCCGGGTTCGAGGGTCAATACCGCCGAAACCCTACGCGCACCAGTTCAATACAGCACGAGAGCAGGCACCCCCGATAGGGGCGGCCTGCTCTCATACATATGACGCGCCGACCGTAACCCGTCCGGCACCACAGCTGGTGCCGGACGGGGTGGCCGGAGGATGCAAGATCAGCGCTTCGAGTACTGCGGGGCCTTGCGGGCCTTCTTGAGGCCGTACTTCTTACGCTCGGTCGCACGCGGGTCACGCGTGAGGAAGCCGGCCCGCTTGAGGGCGGGACGATCCTCGGGGGTGACCTCGATCAGCGCGCGGGCGATCGCCAGGCGCAGCGCGCCGGCCTGACCCGACGGGCCGCCGCCGACCAGGCGGGCGTGGATGTCGAACGACTCGGTGCGCTCGACGGTGACCAGCGGGGACTTCACCAGCTGCTGGTGCACCTTGTTCGGGAAGTAGTCCTCGATGCTGCGGTCGTTCAGCTTGAACTGACCGGTGCCCGGCATCAGTCGCACGCGAACAACGGCCTCCTTGCGGCGGCCGACGGTCTGCACCGGACGGTCGATCACGATCGGGGCGACCGAGACGGACTCGTAGGACTCCTCGTAGCCGGCGCCCTCGTCGACGATCTCGACGGCGGTGTCCTCGACGACGTAGTCGTCGTTGAATTCCTCAGGAGCGGTCACTGGGCCACCTGCTTGATCTCGAACGGAATGGGCTGCTGAGCCGTGTGCGGGTGCGACGGGCCGCCGTAGACCTTGAGCTTGGCGCCGATCTTGTTGCCGAGCTTGTTCTTGGGGATCATGCCCTTGACGGCACGCTCCACCACACGCTCCGGGCGAGTGTCGAGCAGCTGCCCGACAGACCGGGCCTTCAGGCCGCCCGGGAACCCGGAGTGGGTGTACAGCTGCTTGTCCTGCCGCTTGTTGCCGGAGACGGCAACCTTGTCGGCGTTGATGATGATGACGAAATCGCCACCATCGACGTTGGGGGCGTAGGTCGGCTTGTTCTTGCCACGCAGCAGATTCGCTGCCTGCACGGCAAGGCGGCCGAGCACCACGTCAGTGGCGTCGATGACGTACCACTTGCGCGTGGTGTCACCCGCCTTGGGGCTGTACGTAGGCACAGTTTTTCCCTGTCTGTCGTTGTGTTCTACCGGCCAGGCGAGCGGTCGGGCGGCCCCGGCGGCCGGCTTAGACCCGGGGAGCCCGTGGAGACGCACGGGAGAACCCGCGACGTACTACACGCCAGCGGACAACGGTACCAGCCCGGCCGCACGCTCCCGAAATCGATCCCCGGCGCTCGGCTAGATGTGGATCGGCGAGCCGAGGTCGAGACCGTCCGGCTGCTGGACCGGGGCCGCAGATGCGGCCGCCGGCCGGACCGAGCCCGCGATCGACCGGGGGCCGATGGCGTCGGCGGCCGGGCCGACCAGTCCGGCGGCCGAATGGATGGCGATGGCGGCCAGCGCGACCGCCCCCACGATCGTCGGCGCGCCGAAAAGGTTGTCCTTGACCTTGTTCCACATCTGACCGGACTGCTCGCCCTCGCCACCGGGCCGGGCCGGGGGTTCGGGGTGACGCGCGCGGGGACCGGCCGGTTCGGTGCCGAAACCCATCTTGGTCGTCTGCTTGGTGTCGGCCGGGGAGCCCGGCGCGATAGTCGCGCGGCCGTCCATGGACGCGAAATCGGAGCGCACGTTCGAGACCTGATCGCGGGGGACGTGGACGGTCTGTTCGTCCTCCTCGGCGTCGGGCGCGGCATGCCGCCCCGGGGACGCGGGGGACTGCCGCGAATCCGGCACCTGCCCGGTCGGCTCGGGCCCGCGCCGGCCGTGACGGCCGCCCTCGGCTGTCGCGACCACCGCGGAACCCTGCCCGCTCGGCGGGGTGTTCACCAGGTTTTGCGCCCCCGTGCCCGGGCCCGGGTAGGTGCCGCCCGGACGCGCCGGGCCCCGGCCGCCCTGTTGCGCCTGATTCACCGGACGGCCCTGGTCGGGCGGGCGCGCCGGGGCTGCTGCCTGCCCCGGGCCCTGCGGTACCGGCGCCGGTCCGCCCGGACGCGCGGGTTCGGGGCCGTATCCCTGATCGGGGCCCTCGTCGGCGTATTCGCTGTCGGTGACCAGCAGATGCGCCGCGCCCAGCACGAGGGAGTGCATCGGGTGGTCGGCCACGCGCAGCCGGTGCCCGAGATGGTTCTGGAACGCCAGGCGCAGCGCGTCGTTGAAGCACACGTTGCCGGTGAGCAGGACGGTGGAGGTGTCCGCGCGGATCGACCGGGCCGCGGCCATCACCTCGATCACCACGTTGTCGGCATGATGCGCGTCGCGCATGGCATCGGGCGAGATCGGTACGCCGACCGATTCGGTGGGCTGCTCGTCGTCGCCGTTGACCGAGACCACCAGGCACTCGCGGCCGTCGGAGTAGACCCCCGTGGCGCTGGTCGCGGCGCGGCCGGGCTCGGGCGGGGTGACCACGCCCAGGGCGCGCACGTATCCGGACAGCGCCACGGACTCGGGTAGCGGTTCGCAGGCAACGTCCAGCTGTTCGACCAGCCGGGCGTACTCGTCGATCTTCTCGTCCGGCCAGTCGTCCGGATACGGCAGCGCGATCACGTCCGGCTTGCCACGCACGTACTTGCCGATCGAGGCCAGCGGGTTGTACAGCCGCGCCCGGAACACCAGCTCGGCGGGCCACGTCGCACCCGCGATGCGGATCTGCTTGTGGCCCAGGATGTCGCGGACATCGGATATGGCAATGCCCAGGTCGGAGCGCTGCCTGTCGGAGCCTGCGGTGTGCAGGCGACCGGATGCATCCGCCAGCAGGTACGCGGGCGGGGTGTATGTGCCTTCCACCTGGACCGGGCGGATCGGTATGCCACCGCCACCGCCGGCCACGGACACCACATCCCAGCCGAGATGTACTGCCCCAACTCGAGCCGTCACAGCCACAAGTGTGCCTTCTTCTTCGGCGACACGCGCGACCGGGCAGGTTTATTACCTGGTTGCCGCCGTTTCGCGGGGGTCCGACATTGACTACTCACGAGGAGGACTTCCGCAGCCGCAGCCTCCACCACGTAATGATCGATAGAACTACAGCCAACGCAACGAGCATCCCGATGTCCAGCGTCCAGATGTTCACCGTGTGTTTCCACAGCGCCTCGTGCATCACGTCGCTGTCGGCGGGGTCCAGGGTCTTCAGGTTGACCGTCGAGGCGCCGGCGCCGAATCCCCAGCGCGCGGGGAACAACCAGGCGATCTGCTCGAGTACGACGCGGTTGGTCACCGAGATCATGCCGCCCGCCATGACGAGCTGCACCATGATGACGACCACCAGCAGCGGCATCACCTGTTCGCTCGACCTCGCCAGGGTCGACAGGAGCAGGCCGACAATGACGCAGCAGACCGCGGTCGCCGCGATATCGACGTACAGCTCGATGTTGCCCGAGGGAATCAGCGTGCCGTGCCCCGGCTGCTTCTTGCCGATGAGCACGATCGCGACCAGCACCGCCGCCTGCAGCATCGCGGCGAAGCCGAAGATCGTGATCTTGGCCATCAGATACGACCAGGGCCGCAGCCCAACGGCCCGCTCGCGCTGGAAGATCGGGCGCTCGCCGACCAGATCGCGCACGGTCAGCGTGGATCCCATGAAGCAGGCGCCCAGCACCAGCACGACGAGCAGCTGCAGTGACTCGGTACCGCCGGACGGTATGAAAGCGATGCCGCCGTGCCCGTCGCTCACCTGGGTGAGCGCGCCCTTGGAAAATCCGTTCTTCCCCGGCACCACCAGGGACAGCCCGCCCAGCACGAACGGCAGGATCGCGAGGAACGCCAGGTACCCGCGATCGGCCAGGATCAGCCGGACCTGCCGCCGGGCCAGGGTCGAGAACTGTTTGCGCGCACTGGTCTTCGGCGGCCGCCCGACATCGCCGCGCGGCGCGGGCGGTGGTGGCGGCGGCACCGCGGCCTGCCGCGAGCGGTAGTTCGCGAACGCGCCGTCGGGGTCGGCCGCGACCCGCGCGAAGATGTCCGCCCAATCGCTGGTGCCCAGCACCTCGCCGACCGCGCCGGGATGCCCGAAGTACGCGGTCTTGCCGCCGGGCGCGAGCAGCAACACCTGATCGCACATGTCCAGGCAGGCCACCGAGTGGGTCACCACGATGACGGTGCGCCCGGCGTCGGCCAGCTCCCGCAGCATCGTCATGACCTGGCGGTCCAGCGCCGGGTCCAGGCCGGAGGTCGGCTCGTCCAGCAGCAGCAGCGCCGGGCCGGTGAGCAGTTCCATGGCCACCGAGGCGCGCTTGCGCTGGCCGCCCGAGAGGCGGTCCACGCGGGTGTCGGCGTGCTCGGTGAGCGAGAGTTCCTGCAGCACACCGTCGATGACCTGGCGGCGGTCGGCCTTGGTGGTGTCGGGGGGCAGCCGCAGCTCGGCGGCGAAGCCCAGGGCCTGGCGCACGGTGAGCTGACGGTGCAGCACGTCGTCCTGGGGGACCATGCCGATACGACTGCGCATGGCCTGGTATTCGGCGTGCAGGTTACGGCCCTCGAAGGTGACCACGCCCGCGGACGGATGGGTCGCTCCCGCAACGAGTTTGGACAGCGTCGACTTGCCCGCGCCGGACGGCCCGATCAGCGCGGTCAGTGTGCCGCGCCCGGCCTGCATGTTGACATCGACCAGCAGCTGCTTGTGGCCCTCGACGGTGAAGCCGACGCCCTGCACGTCCAGGCCCTGTTCGGCCACGGGCTTCTGGCGCAGCGCCAGCGTGCCGTCCTGCACCAGGAAGTCGGCGTTGCCGATGGTGACGATATCGCGCTCTCGCAACGTCGTTCGCTGTTCGCGGCGGCCGTTGACGAAGGTGCCGTTGGCCGAGCCGAGGTCCTCGATGACCAGCCCCTCGGGCCCCTTGACCAGGCGGGCGTGCCGGCGGGAGGCCAGCGGGTCGTTGACGACGATCTGGTTGTCGCTGGTGCGGCCGAGGGTGAGGCCGCCCGGCGGAATCCGGTCGGCGCGCGCGACGGGACCGGTGGAGGCGCGCGCCCGCATCGGCGGGAGCATCGAGGCATCGGCCTTGGTCGTCATGTTCAGGTTCGCCGCGCCCGCGTTCGCCGCAACTGGTTGCGGCGGGCGGGCATTCGGGGAAGCGGGAGGCTGCGGCGCGGACGGGGGGACCCGATCCTGGGGCCGGCCCGCGAGGCCCTGCTGCCCGGACGCCGGTGCGGCCGGGTGTTGTTGCCGGCCCGCGAGGCCCTGCCCGGATGCCGGTGCGGCGGGGGGCTGCTGCGGCGGGGCCGGGGGGCGCTGCGGAGCGGCGGCCGGCGCGGGCGGCCACTGCGGAGTGGGCTGTTGCACGCCCGGCGCCGGCGTCGACGGGTGCTGCCGGCCCGGCTGCTGCAGACCCTGTGCGGGCGTCGGCGGACGCTGCGGCGGGGCCATCTGCCCCTGCGGCGCGATCTGGCCCGGCGGCGTCGATCCCTGCGGCGGCATCGCGCCGTAGGGTGAATTCCCAAGTCCCTGCGGCACATTCCCCGGCCCCCGCGGCGGAGTCATCGCTCCCTGCGGCCCACCCGCACCCAGTGGCGGAGTCAACGAACCCTGCGGGGGCATCCCCGGCGACTGCGGCGTACCCACTCCCTGCGGCGGCATGGCGGGACGCTGCGCGGGCGGCACGGGACGCTGCGGCGGGACAACCGAGCCCTGCGGAGGCCCGGAATACTGTGCCGGGGGCACCGGCGCATTGGGGGATTGCATCGCGGGCCCCGGACGCTGCTGCGGCGAGGCGGGAGGACGCTGCGGTGCGGGCTGCGGCGCGCCGTCCGGCAGCAGCTGTAGCAATGGACCGTCGACCGCGTTGCCCAGCCGCACCTGAGTCGCCCGGCCGATGTGCACCGGCCCGGTGACCCGCTGCGCGTCGACGAACACGCCGTTGGTACTTCCGTTGTCGGACAGGATCCAGCCGCTACCCTGCCAGCTGAGTGTTGCGTGGACCCGGGAGATCAGCGGACTGTCGACGAACAGCGTTACCTCCGGCGCGCGGCCGATGGTGATCTGCTGACCTGCGTTGAAGCCCCTATCGACTCCCTCATAGCGCACGGTGATCCGCTGTGCCCCCGGTGATGACATGTGCCGGATACTATGCGAAAGCTCGGACATCGGTGGAGTGCATATTTTCTCGCGCACCCGCCCGCAACGGATCCGCGACCGCCCAGGGGAGGACGTACAAGTGGCGAAACGCCAGGTGATGGCGGCGTTTGCCGCGCTGGGGCTCGCGGTCACGGTGCTCACCGGCTGCACCTCGACCGTCGTCGGGCACGCGGTATCCATCTATCAGGATCCGTTCCTGGTCGCGGGACTGCCCACCACGAGCGGTCCGAGTGGCCCGCGGCCGGGAGCGCCGGACAGCACGCTGACCGCCGCCGGCGGCGACCACGGCGAGTTCGACACGCTCGCCCTGAACGCCGTCGAGGACATCCAAAGCTATTGGCAGGACGAGTATCACAAGGATTTCGACGGTACGTTCGCCCCGGTCACCACGCTGCACTCCTGGGACGCCAAGTCCACCGTGAACAGCCCGTTCTGCGGGCAGTCCACCCTGCGCCTGGTGAACGCGGCGTACTGCCGACTGGACAATTCTATCGGGTGGGATCGCGGCGTGCTGCTGCCGCTGATGTCCGCGAGCTTCGGCAAAATGGCGATCGTCATGGTGCTGGCCCACGAGTACGGCCACGCGATCCAGAACATGGCGCACACCGTCGAGGACAAGACCCCGGTGATCGTCAAGGAGCAGCAGGCCGATTGCTTCGCCGGGGTGTTCATGCGCCATGTGGCACAGGGCGGTTCGAAGCACTTCACGCTCAACACCTCCGACGGCTTGAACAGCGTGCTGGCCGCCACGGTGGCGATCCGCGACGCCAACCCCGGCGACGTCGAGTCGGTGCACGGCTCGGCCTTCGAGCGGGTGAGCGCGGTGCAGATCGGATTCACCGACGGCCCCAAAGCCTGCGGAGCCATCGACATGACGGATGTGAACAACCGCCGCCGGGGCCTGCCGCAGTCCTACGGCGACGATCCCACGCACGGCGAACTGCCCATCACCAAGGACAATCTCATCGAGCTCGGCAAGGCCATGGCCTCGATCATGCCGGTCTCGGACGAGCCGTCCTACGACTACCACGGCGCCCGGATGGGGTGCTCGGACGCCACCGACACCGAGCCGGTGACCTACTGTCCCGCAACGAATACCATCGGCACCGACGTACCCGGCCTGGCCACCCGCGGCGCGGCGAATGCCGATGACCAGAACGGCTTTCCGACCCGCATCGCGGGCGACTACAACGCCTACGTGGTGTTCGTGTCCCGGTACACCCTTGCGGTGCAACACAATCTGCACGAACAGCTGTCGGGCGCGAAGACCAGCCTGCGCGCGGCCTGCCTGTCTGGGGTCATCACCGCCAAGCTGGGCGATCCGACCCGCACCGCGGCCACCGGCGATATCGCCCTGTCTCCCGGCGATCTCGACAAGGCGGTCTCGGGCCTGCTCACCGACGGCCTGGCCGCCAGCGACGCCGCGGGAAAGACCGTCCCCAGTGGATTCTCGCGCGTGGATGCCTTCCGCGCGGGGGTGCTGGGCACCCAGCAGACGTGCGAGTCCCGGTACGAGTAGCCCGGAATCTGTTGGGGCTCAGCCGAAGGGCGGCGGCGCGGCCGGATCGAAGCGCAGCACGCGGTTGCCCAGCATGACCTCGGTACCGTACGTCAGGGCCAGGGGCTGGCCGGGCTGCAGGCGGATCCAATCGTAGCCGGGCGGCCGGGCCTGCGTGCCGTTGGTCGAGCCGCGGTCCACGAGCGTGACATCCCAGTTCACCAGGCGGATCTCGGCATGCGCGCGGGACATGCCACCGGAATTGTCCTCGATCTGGAACGGCGCCAGGCCCTGCCGGGCGGCATCGGAGTTCTGCGGGTCCCGGCCCAGCACCGCGTCCGAGACCAGGGTGAACGTGGTGCCGTCGTCGAGCACCAGCGTGCCCAGGGCGGGACGCAGCACCTCTGCGAGCTGCTGGGTCTGATCCACCGGCATCCCGCAGACCGTGCAGAACGCCGAGCGCGGATCGCTGGGATGCGCTCGCGCACACTTGAATCCCAGCACCCGCACGCCCGGCGCGGCCGCACGGTCGGGCTCGGCCGGATATCCCTGCGGGTTCGAATCGGGCGAGCCGTGCCGGCCCTGTTCGGTGGGAATGCTGTGCGCGTCGGACTGCTGTGGGAACGGCGGGGGCTGCTGGAAGGGCGGTTGTTGCGGCAACGGCGGGGGCTGCGGCATGGGCGACTGCTGCGACAGCGCGGGTTGCGGCACGGACGGCTGCGGCGACAACAAGGGCTGCGGCACGGACGACTGCGGCGACAACAAGGGCTGCGGCACGGGCGGCTGCGGCGACAACAAGGGCTGCGGCACGGGCGGCTGCGGCGACAGCGGGGGCTGCTGCGACAGGAAATCCGCGGGTCGACCGAGCTGGGTCTGCGCCAGGCGCCGCGGGTCCACCGCGGGCTGCGGCACCGAAACCGGCGCAGCCGAAACCGGCGTAACCTCGACATCTCGTGCCCGTGACCGCCGTCCCTCGAACCAGATCACCGCCCCGGACGCGGGCGCCACACCCTCGACCAGGGAGCCGATTCCACGCCCGGGCAGCTCCGGGGCGCGACCGGGCTCCTCGTCGACGAAGATCGCCGCCGCCCGCGCGGGCGCCTCGGCGATCCGATCGACGGTGAAGGCCGCATCCGCGCCGCGCAGATAGTCGACGCCGGGCTCACCGGCCAGCACCGCGGTAACCGCGCCGTGCAGGAAGATCGCCACCCCTCCGGTATCGGCCTGCGACACGATCCCGAGGTCGATCCGGTTGCCCGGCTCGCTTATCAGCCAGTCCGTGACCTGCTGGGCGATGAGCCGCCCGGGTTCGCCGGGGCTCTGCTCGGCCGCCTCGAAGGCCAGCTGCGACAGCGCCTCGGCCGCGCGCATGGCCGCGGAATCGTCGCGCACCGGCCCGCCCTCGCGATGGGCGACCAGCACGACGACGCCCGCCACGCGAACCACGACGTGGTTTCCGGAGACGACCTCGACCTGCCGATCCCTCACAGGAATCGGCCCCTATGGCACAGGCCCCCGATCGTCGTCAGCACACGCAACAGGTTAAAGCACCGGCGCACCGCGAGTCCGGCGCTCCCGGCATTGCTATCGTACGAACCGCCCTGGAGGGAGAAGGATGCAGGCCACTCCGGCGCCGCAGTGTGCCGCCGCACTCGTCGCGAGTGCCCTGATGATCATTGTCAGTGGTT
Source organism: Nocardia albiluteola (assembly GCF_018860155.1). Classification (GTDB taxonomy): domain Bacteria; phylum Actinomycetota; class Actinomycetes; order Mycobacteriales; family Mycobacteriaceae; genus Nocardia; species Nocardia albiluteola. The sequence continues at coordinate 538,743 of NZ_JAHKNI010000002.1, read as the reverse complement.
GCGGGGCAATGGTTTCCGGCACGCCGGAGCGGCAGGAGACCAACATGTCGCGACTGGACGTCGGCCACTACCGGATCGTTCCGCGCGCGCTCGGCGACGCGCTGAACAACCGCCAGGCACGCATCCGCGAGTCGCAGCGGCTGGCCGATTACGTCGCGTTGCCGTCCGAGGCGGATCCCGCCCTGACCCAGCTGCAGGACGCCGGGCTCGTGATCGACCACAACGGACTGGACGGCATCCTGGTCAACGACACCTTCGAGGCCGATACCCCGGGCCTGCGGGGCGGATGGGTTGTCACAGGGCAGATCCCGCCCGCCACCGGATCCGCGCCGCCGGCGCGCACGATGAGCATCGCGGTCATCGAGCTCCCGGACGCCGCCCGCGCCACCGCCGCCGGATCGGCGCTCGAGCACGACGACTTCACCTTCGCGTCGGCCAATCAACCCGTGCCGATGCCGAAATATCCACAGGCCCGGGCACATTGGCAGCCGACGGTGGCCTCGCTGGGCACCTGGCTCACGCACGGCCCGTTCGTGGTGTTCGTCAAGGTGGACGCGCCCGCGGCACCCCCCGACCTCGGCGCCCTCGTCGACCGCACGCAGCGGGCGCTGGACGCGGAACTGCCGCTGCTGGACGACTTTTCGCCAACCCCGGCCGATCGTTTCGAGCACCTCCCGCTCGATCCGGACGGACTGCTCGGACACACACTGCCCTCGGCGCGGCAGACGACCCGCCAGGTCCCGGACGGCGTCTACGCCGGGCGAGGCGCGATCGAACAGCTCGACGATCCGGACATCCGGGCGCTGACGACGGGAGACATCGATCGCGCCGCCATCGGGGGCGCCAAGGTCTTCCACAGCCGCACCGGCGCGGCGGCGCGCGCGCTCTGGGCGCGCTGGCGGCCGGCATCGCGCGACCATCTCCTTCCCCCGCCGCCGGGAATCCCGGGCAATATCGAATGCTTTTCCGACACACAGGAATCCGAGCCGGACACCGACGAATGCGTCTTCCAGCTCGACCACTACACGGTCCTGGCGAAGGACCCGAACCTCGATGTACTGCACCAGAAGGTGGCGGCGCAGTACGTCCTGCTGACGGATCGATGAGGCGCATGCGAGAGCGAATCCACCGCTTCCGGGTCGTCGTCCTCACGACGATCCTGGCCGCCGCGATCGCGACCGTCACCGGCACCCTGACCTCCTCCGTCGTGCCCGGCCACGCCGTCGCGGGGATGACGGGCGCCGAGCTGCGCACGCTCAATGTCGGCCCGTACGTCGCGAATCCGGCCGACTACCGCCCGGAGACCGACTCGGCCGACGAGGTCTACCGGCTCGAGGCGCGCCGCATGTTCGGCTATCTGGCCGACCCGTCCGATATCGATCCGGACCTGAATTTCGCCTCGGACGTCGAGATCCTCGACAGCGACGCCGTGGGAATCCTGGACAACGATCATCTGCTGCCGCAGGCATTCGCCTCGATCGCCCCCGCGCACAGCCTCATCGGCGGTGTCATGCTGGGGCGCAACAACCGGAGCCTGCGCGCGCGCCGGGCCGCCGACATCGCCCTGCTGCGCTTCGGCGATCCGGCCGCGGCCCAGGCGGCGGCGAGGGATCTCAACGGCGCCATGGGATCTCCCGGACGTCACCCCCTGCCAGTCGCCGAGCCGAATGCCCCGGCCGGGTCGGCCGACGACGCGACCGGTCAGCTCCTCGCGGTGCGCGGCGCGTACCTCGTGCTGATCCAGGCCGTGCTCCCGCGGCCGGATCCGGTCGCGCTGGCCGCCCGGCTGACCGCGTTGGCGCGGGCCCAGTTCGCGGCAATGGCGAGCCTGACACCCACACCGCCACAGGACATCCCGGGACTCGAGGCGGACCGGGACGCGATGCTGCGACGCACACTGGCCGATCCCCGCAGCGTGGTGGCGCCCAGCGACTACTCGCTCGACAACCTCGAGGGCGTCTACGATCCCGGCGCCGCACTGCATTTCGAGGACGACGCCGGCCTGATGCGCCGGGCGTTCGCCGCCGACGGCGTCGACCTCGTCGCCCAGAACGCCGGAAAGATCTACCGCACCAAGGATCTCGATTCGGCATTCCGGCTGCAGGCGACGCTGACCCTCGTCGGGCACGACGACCAGGAGCTCGCGAACCCGCCGGGCATCACCGATGCGCACTGCGTCGAGCGGGACGAGGCGGATCCCGTGACCAACGCCCGCTCGATCTGCGCGGTGGTCTACGGGCGCTATGTCGGCCTGGTCGGGTCCGCGGACACCCTGGAGGGCCGGACCGAACAGGGGTTGTATCAGCGTGCGGCCGCGCAGTATTCGATCCTGGCCAGGAGCCGGTAACCCACGGATGTTGCCAGCCGCGAGAGCCCGCGCGGCGACCCCCGGTGCGATACTTTTGATCGGTTACCTGGAGGAATCGGGGGTCCCGCAATGCGCCTCACGACACGCCGCATACAGGCGTCGCTGACCGCGGCCGCAGCCGTCGCGCTCCTGGCCGGATGCGGGGTGAAGGGCACGCCGACCGCCGCCGAACTCGATGTCCGCACCCTGAATGTCGGCAGCTTCGCCGTGGACAAACACTCCTACACCCAGACCGCCGGCACTGCCGGTGCGCTGGCGGAGGGCATGCGGATGTCGCGGGCGGTGGTTCCGGCGGTGGCGATCGACCCGTCGCTGGTGGTCGGCCAGGGCGGGCGCGTCGTGGCGGACGACACCGAGGCCACCACCCGTCTGCTCGCCATGGTGTCCAAGCCGATCCTGGACAAGGAGAACCTGCTCGCCGGCTACACCACCTCCGGCGCCGACAAGGCCGACGAGCCCGGCAGCGGCGTCGCCACCTCCGACACCACCTCGGTCACCGACTTCGTGATGCGATTCCCGGACGCCGACACCGCGACGCGCGCCGCGGGCGAGCTCGAGGACGCCGATTTCGGTGTCGACCCCGTCGACAACCAGAAGCTCACCCTGCCGAAGTATCACGATGCCTTCATCCACTGGCGCCCCGGCATCAACAACGTCGGGGCCTTCCTGGCGCACAAGGACTTCGTCATCTCGCTGTTCGTCGAGCGGCCCAAGCCGGACGATCAGGATCTGCTGGCGTGGGTGAGCAAGTGCTTCGACGCCCAGGTCCCCGCGCTGGACGCGTTCACCGCCACGCCGGCCGATCGGCTGGCCGGCCTGCCGCTGGATCCGGACGGCCTGCTGGCCCGTGCGGTGGTGCGCGACCGCACCGCGATCACGCCCGACCGGGATCGCTTCGCCAGCTACGGCCCCAACGATTTCATCGATAACGGCCAGGACGAGGCGGGTCGCCGGAGACTGGCCGCCGATACCGGCCTGGATGCGGTCGCCATCGCCGACACCAGCACGGTGCTGCGCGTGCGCGACGCCCCGGCGGCCGGGCGTCTGGTCAACGGCCTGGTCGCCGCCACGGACACGACCTACGAGTCGGCCGACGCTCCCGCGCAGCTACCGGGCGCCCGGTGCCTGCAGCTGAGCAGCAGCGGCGACAGCACCCGGCAGTTCTCGTACCGCTGCTTCATCACCCACGGCCGATACGTCGAGGTGGTCGTGAGCAACGACCGCTCCGATATCCGCACCCGAGCCGCGGCCGCATATGCGCTGCTGGCCAACAGCCTGTGAACGCGTACAGGGGGTTAACTTCACACCCGGCCACCGTCGGCCGGGTGTGTAGGATACCGACGGGCCGTCGCCGAGCGGGTGGACGCGGCCGTGTTCCACGGGAGGGGAAGTATGCGCAGGTCGTCGGTATCAGCGATCGGCCTGACGCTGCTGCTCACCGCCCTGCTCACGGGCTGCGGTTCGAGCCACGGCGGGTCCTCCCCCACACCACGGATCGACCTGAGCGCGTTGGATTTCGGCCCCTACAACGCGAGTCCGCGCGATATGGGCAAACCGAAGAGTGCCCTGCAGGCCGCGAACATCGAGGCCGAGCGTCTCGGCAACGTGGTCCCGCTGGCGATGGATATCGATCCCGCACTGGTCTACGGCGGAAATCCGAATGCCGTCGTGTTCACCGATCCCAAGAATTCGATGCTGCCGAATTTCTGCAATCTGGACAATTTCGCCGCCGTGGCGCCCGGCCTGGTCGGCGGCTTCGTCAGCTACGGCAGAAGCAGCCAGGCCATCGCGGGCCTCGAACTGGTCAACGCGGTGATGCTCTTCCCCGACGAGCAGTCCGCCGCCGGCGCCGCTTCCGCCCTGGAACATCTCGATTTCACCAGCAAGCCCGGCAGCCAGCCGGTGCCGATCCCCAAATATCCCGCCGCCCATGCCCATTGGGAACCGGGCACGCAGGCGATCGACGACTGGTACGCGAGCGGGAAGATGCTCGTGTTCACCTCGGTGTACGACCACGCCAGGATCTGGTTCCACCACACCGACCTGCCCGAACTGGTCGGCAAGGTCACCAAGAGCCTGGACACGGTCGTTCCGGCGATCGCGAAATTCACCCCGCATCCGGTCGATCAGCTCACCGATCAGCCCATCGATGATTCCGGCATGCTCGGCCGGACGATGGTGCGCCCCAAGGCCTCCACCGACGACTGGCTGAATCCGCCCGCGGTCTACGACGCGCACGCCGCACTGAACTGGAGCACCGACCCGCTGAGCACCCAGCAGTGGCTCGTCGCCGACGGCGTCGACAAATACGCACAGTACGGCAACGATCTGTACCGCACCCGCGACGAGGCCACCGCCCTGGACGCCCGCGACCAGCTCGGCGATCTGGAAAAGCACTTCAAGTCCGCCGCACCGCCGCGCGGCCTGCCGATCGCCAAATGCCGCCAGTACCACGGCCCGCAGACCCAGGCGATCCACTATTACTGCGCGGTGGCCTACGGCCGCTACGCATCCCAGTCCTGGGGCAACCAGCTGCTCGATGCGCAGCAACGCATTTCGGCCCAGTACGCGATCCTGGTGAAGGCGAAATCATGACCCCCGCGCTTCGCCGCCTGATCGTCGCGCTGGCCGGAATCGGCCTGGCCACCACGCTCACCGCGTGCGGTTCGGCCGTGCACGGCTCGGCCGGGCCGTCGGAGATCGATGTGCGCACCCTCGACATCGGAAGCTACCCGGTCGATCCGCTGGACATCCACGACGACGATCCCCCCGATCTGCTCGACAGCCTGCAGATCGCCGGGCTGCGGCTGAGCGAATTCGTCACCACGGCCTACGATGTCGACCCCCGGATGCGCGTGGGTCTGACCTCGCAGTCGTTCACCTCGGGTCTGCCGGGCAGTCTCGGCCCCGGCGATGCGATGACCGCGGTCGCCAAGCGCGACGACATGTACTTCGGCTTCGAATCCGCCGGCTCGGATCGGAGCAACTTCCTGGGCTCCGGCGACTGGCCCACCGCGGACAAGCAGAACTCGACCACGATCGACCTGATGGTCATGCAATTCGCGGATGCGGCGACGGCCACCCGCGCCGCGGGCGACTTCTATGCCGCGGACCTCGGGGTCAACAAGGCCAATCAGCCTGTCCCGCTGGGCAAATACCCCGACGCGCATGCGCACTGGCGGCCGGGCACCCCGGTCATGCGGTCGTTCCTTGCGCACGGCTCGTACGTTGAGGCGGTGGTGGCGTTCGCGCCCACCGCCGATCAGGCCAATCTGAGCGCGCTGATCGAAAAGACCTACGGCACCGAGAATCCGGTGCTGAATCAGCTGTCGCCGATCTCCGACGTGGACACCCTGAATCTGGCGTGGGATCCGGAATATCTGCTCAGCCGCGCGCTGAACCCGGATCAGAACGGCAATCCGATATTCGGCGACCAGAACGCGGTCTTCGGCCCGCGCGGCATTCTGCACTACCTGCCCGATCGGGCCGATGCGAAGAAGACCTTCACCGCGATCGGCGGCCTGAAGTTCGCCAGAACCGGTGACGCACTGGTGGTCCGCACCGCCGACGCGGCCGGCGCCGCGAAGGCGGTCACCGATCGGCTCACCCCCGGCCCGCATCACTCCAACGCGGAGGCCGTGCCGAAGCTGCCCGCCTCGGCGTGCGTGGACAACAGCGACGGCGGCGACGAGTGGGCGTCCTCGCTGGGCGGGCAGAAGCGTTTCACCTGCATCGTCGCCTACCGCAACTACGTCGGCTACGTCGAATCCAATCAGCTGATCGACGCACATCAGCGGGCCGCTGCGCAATTCGCCCTGCTGGCCAACAGTCAGTGGGAGCCTTAGTATGGGCGAGTTTGGGCGGCAATCATCCCACCGATCGAGAGTGAGTTTGTAGAAGATGGCGATGAGTCCCGGCACCATCGTCGGTGGGTATCGGATCGAGCGAGTGCTCGGCGCCGGCGGGATGGGCACCGTCTACCTGGGCAAACACCCGAGCCTGCCGCGCATGGACGCGATCAAGGTGCTCAGCGGTGAGCTGTCTTCCAATGCCGAATTCCGTGGGCGTTTCGAGCGCGAGGCCAATCTCGCTGCGGGACTTGACCATCCGAATATCGTCTCCGTCTACAACCGCGGCGAGGAGGACGGTCAGCTGTGGATCGCGATGCAGTACGTCCAGGGCACCGACGCCTCGGACGAGCTGGCCCGCGACCGGCACGCCATGACCCCGCTGCGCGCGCTGCGCATCGTCACCGAGGTGGGCCGGGGGCTGGACTACGCGCATCGGCGCGGCCTGCTGCACCGCGACGTCAAACCCGCCAACTTCCTGCTGTCGACAACCGACGGCGAGGAGGACGAGCGGGTGCTGCTGACCGATTTCGGCGTCGCGAAATCCACCGAGGATCCCGGCGAGCTGACCCAGACCGGCAGCTTCGTCGCCACCATCGCCTACGCCCCGCCGGAGCAGTTGCAGGGCATGGCGGTGGATCACCACGCCGACATCTACAGCCTGGGCTGCGCCTTCTACAAGCTGCTTACCGGCCAGAACCCTTATCCTGCAGCGCAACCGGCGATGGTCATGATGGGCCACCTGTACGATCCGCCGCCGCAGGCCACCAAGCTCTCCCCCGGCCTGCCGCCGGCCATCGATCAGGTCTTCGCCAAGGTGCTGGCCAAGAATCCGGCCGAAAGGTACAACACCTGTCGAGAATTCACCGACGCCGTGGCCAATACCCTTGTCCCCGGCCACAATCCGACCCCGACGAGCACCTCGCCGACCTATCCGATCCAGGTCCACGATCCGCGGCCGGGCACCGATCCGCGGATGGCGCTCTCGGGTTCGTACGGCCCACCCGGCACGGCCGATCCCCGGATCCCCGCACCGGGGCCCGGCGACCTGTCCGACCTGCTGCCCTCGCCCAAATCCCGTCCGCGCTGGCTGATTCCGGCCGGTGTCGGGGTGGTCGTGGTGGCGGTCGCCGCGGGCATCGGCATCTGGATCTCCCAGAGCGGCGGCTCGCAGCCCACCACGCCGGCCACCAGCGCGACGAGCGCCGCGGCGGCCGCACCGACCTCGCCGGCCCAGGCCAAGGCGCAGAACCCGGCCTTCGCGGGCAAGACCATCACCATGGTCGACGTCATGGACGGCGGCAAGGTCTCGATCTACCTCGGCGGCACGCCCCAGACCGAGTTCCTGCAGGGCCTCGGGTTCGTCTACAACCTCAGCTACGTCAAGCAGGGCAGTGAGACCTCGTCCCGCCCCATGACCGACTACGACAGCATCAACGCCGCCGACGACAGCTACATCCTCGCCGTCCGCAGCGACAAGAGCGCGGGCGGCGGCGGCCTGCTCGGATTGCCCTACGAGATCACCAACTCTCGCGCCACTGTCATCCCGCTGGACGACCCGACCGCGGTCGCGGCCATGCGCAGCTGGGATGCGAATTCGCAGGTGACCGAGCTCGCCAAGCTGGTTCCGGTGCTGCACAACAGGATTCAGTAAGGTTCGCCTCCGGTATCGCGCAGGGGGGTTCCGAACGGGTGAGGTGACCGCTCACCCCGATTGGCAACGGCAAGGGGGAGACATGCGAAAAGCGTTGGCGCTGCTGGCGATCGGGCTGGCCGCGCCGCTGGCGGCGTGCGGATCGGGCTCGTCCGGTACTCCCGCGACATCGGTGGATGTGCGCACACTGGAGGTGGGGTCGTACAAGACCACCCCGATCACGATTCCCGCGCCCACGCTCCAGCGGGCCAGGCTCGCCGAGGGCCAGCAGCTCGCGAGCACCGTGCCGCTGCCGATGGATATCGATCCGCGATTCGAGTACGAATTCGGCAACGGCCCGGACCAGCTGTACGGTTTCACTCAGAAGGCCAAAGCGACCGGCCTTTTCGTCGATGATCTCGATGCGCAGACGCCTGGCTTCATCGCGGGTCTGAACGTCGCGGCACACTCGAATCCGGACACCGAGATATCAATTCAGTTGTTCTACTCGGTCCTGATATTCGACAGCCCCGCCAACGCAACCGCGGCGGCAAAGATACTGGGCGACAACCAGTTCTCGCATACTCCCGGCGCCCAGCGGATCGGCATCGATGGGCATCCGGAGACCCAGGCCTTCTGGCAGCCGGGCACCGACAGCCAGCAATCCTTCACCGCGAGCAGTACATACGTGCTGTATACGGAGGTGCTCGATCAGGCGATGGTCGAGGTCGGCATGAGCGACGCGGGCGAACTCACCGATGTCACCGGGAAAGTCATCCGGGCGGTGCCTCCCGCACTGGCGAATTTTCACCCCACTCCCATCGATCGGCTGACCACGATAAGAATCGATCGGGACGGCATGATCGCGCGCTCCCTCTTCGCGCCCGGGGGTACCGACGACAGTAATCCAGCCACGGTCTACGACCGCCACGGCTCTCTGCTGCTGTCCGAGGATCCCGGCGCCGATCGCGATCTGTACACCCGGACCGGTATGGATTTGATGGCGATCAATGCCGGGCGGCTGTATCGAACCCGAGATGCCGAGAACGCCCGATATCTCGCCGATGTGCGCAGCACGATCCACAGGCTCCACCGGGTGGCCGAACCACCCGCGAATCTTCCCTCGGCCCATTGCGACGAGACCGGATCCGCCACCGCCATGGTGACCATCGGCAACCCCCCACGGTTCCATTGCGTCGTTGCCTACGACCGCTATGTGGCCGAGGTGTGGTCGGACCAGATAGTCGACGCCCATCAGCGGATATCCGCGCAATACGCCCTGCTCACGAGATAGTTCCCGCAGCATGAAACGGAAGATAATCGGATTGACCGCGGCGGCCGCATCGTTGTTGCTGCTGACGGGGTGCGGGAGCACCGTGCCGGGCACCCCGACGGCGGGCGAGATCGACGTCAGACACCTTGCGGTGGGGCGCTACCCGGTCGTCCCGCTCGACGCCACGACCAGTTACGACCACTACTACGACAAGGGGAAGAGCCTCGCCGCGATACGGCTGGCCGGCCACGTGGCGCTCGGGCTGGACATCGATCCCCGGCTGAAGTTCGGCGCCGGCGCGGACGGCCTCACGCACGACTACGACATGAATGATGCGCTGTCGGACGCGGGTGCCGCGGCCGCCGTCCGGGACAAGGTGTTGTTCGGATTCACATCGGGCAGCACGGATATCGAGCCGCCGGGCGCGGTCTACACATTGCCGAATGCCACGCTGCTCACCCTGACGGTCATGCAATTCGCCGGTGACGACGATGCCGCACACGCTGCCGCCGATATTGAAAGCACCGACTTCGGCAGCGCTCCGGACAGGAACCGACCGGAGAGCCTGGACAAATATCCGGCCGCTCATTCACATTCGCAGCAGGGCACTCCGGTATTGGAGTCGACAATTGCGCACGGACACTACGCCGTGAGCGCGGTCGTCCAAATCCCGGGCGGCGACGTCGGCACGATGAAGGCCCTGACCGAAAAGGCATTCGACAAGCAGGCGGCGCTGCTCGACACGCTTCCGCCGCTGAGCCCGGTCGAAATAATCAAACAGGACATGGACACGAACGGCATGCTGCGAAGGCTGCTCAATACGGACGGGAGATGGTACGCGGACCCCCGCTACCTGGCATCGTACGATCTCCGGGGATTTCTGCACTTCCAGATGGAGCAGGAATCCGCCAAGGCACTGTATACCTCGCTCGGCATCAATGAATTCGGCGTATCCGATTCTTACCACAGAACGCTCGGTGACTACATTCCACAGGGCCTCGGGCACCTGTTCCAAAGCGGCGTCGACAGGAATGACCACGGCGATGTGCTCTATCGGAGCGCAAGCACCGAACGCGCTCGCGAGGTGTGGTCGAAGATTCTGAATGCGCCGGATTCGAACATGTCCCCCGCCGGGGTACCCGATACGAAATGCACACAGCTCCCGAGTCGATACAACGTGAAGAATTTCACGTGCGCGGTGCGCTATCGCCAGTATGTCGCACTCGTCTGGAGCCCCCAAATCGACGACGCTCACCAACGGGCGGCGGCGCAGTACGCACTTCTCGCCAACAGCCAAGGGATGTGAGGAGCTGGACCGCACTCGGCGCCGCCCGCCGGATCAGCCGGGCCCGACCAGCGCATTCGATCACCATCACGACAGGAAATCGGTGTCCGGATCATTACCTGTGGCCCCCGGGCCACGCGGTTGGTAGGGTAAAGCGGCAGTCATGCCTGTCAGCTGGGGTACAGCGGCACCTTGGGGGAAGGAGGAGACACGCTGTCGCCACTGCGAGTGTCCACACAGGGGGTGTTGCGCGCCGAATTCCTCCACCGCGAAACTCGACGCGATGTCGATGGAACCGAACGGGTACGGGCATCGTCCAACACTGTGTAGCCAATCGACTCCCTCGTGACGGAGTTCGCGATTCGGGAGGAAGGAGGGTCCAGATCCGAGGCCTCGCGCGGCCTCGACTGCCCCTGGTACCAGAGCCGGTTGCTCGGAAGGCACACCACAGATCGGCTCCATCGCCTGGGGGGTGCCCTTCATACTGGGCAGAAGTAGATGGAACCGAACGGACGTTGTACACGTCCAACCAGACATGACGAAGATCGGCCGACAATCCGGCCGATCAATCGTAGAACCGAGAGGAGCACGCAATGGCGGGCCAACTTGATGCCAGTCCCGAACTGATGGACAAGTTCTCCAAGGACATGGATGCGCAGCACCAGAAGCTGATCTCCCACATCTCGTCCACCAAGTCGGATCAGGAGAGCACGACAGCCTCGTGGAGCGGTGCTGCTCGCGGCGCGTTCGACACGTTCATGGAACGGTACTACGAGCAGGCGCAGGCGATGAACAACAAGCTCGCCAACACTGTCGACGCTCTGATGAAGACGTCCAAGGAATACGCCAAGCAGGACGAGGATTTCCAGAGCCAGATCACCAAGCAGAACTCCAGCCTGGATCTCCCCGCAATCTAACCCCACATTCCTGACCAACACGTTCAAAGGAGCGTTTTATGGCCGCCAACGATTCGTCTCGGATCTCCGCTAATTTCGGCGATGTCGCGGCAGGTGCCGATGCGTTCATCAGCCGCGCGCGCAGCCTAATGACCGACCTGGAGGACTTCCACAAGCAGGTCACCAGCTTCGTGCAGCAGCACTGGCACGGTGACGCGAACGATGCCTTCGCACACCTGCAGAACCAGTGGAACCAGAACATCGCCCAGCTCAACCAGACGCTGGTCGAGGCCGGTCAGCTCGTGCACACCGGTAACTCCGATCTGCAGTCGCGGGACTCGTCCCTCGCGAACATGTTCTGATCCGAGCTCTACGAGCTGTGGCCCCGGCGATGTTCACCGGGGCCACAGCTGTGTTCGAGGCCCGTCGTCTCGGACCGGATCCTCGGTCGGGCACTCAGGCCGAGGTCGCGGCCTTCCACAGGTACCCGTCCGGATCGGCGAAATACCCGAAGTACCCACCCCATTGCGCACCGGCCGCCTCCTTGACCACCGAACCACCCCCGGCGACCGCGGCGGCGATCACCTCGTCCACCTCGTCGGTCGACTCCACGATGTAGTGGAACGACACCCCCTTGAAACCGCTGCCCTCGGTGCCGACGCCCGCATCGGCACCGGCAACATCGACCGGATACAGGCCCAGCGATGAGCTCTCACCGAGGTCGAACTTGGCGAACTGCGGGTAGTCCTGGGCGATCTTCGCGCCGATACCCTCGTAGAACTTCTTCGCGCGGTCCATGTCCGCAACCGCCAGCATGATGGTGGTGACCTGCAGAGCCATCGTTATCTCCTTCGTAGTTCGTTCGTTCGTTGTGCTCTGTCTCCATGACCGGCCGCGCAGGGGGAATGTGACAGGCCTGAAGGTGGCGGCCATCACAGTGGCCGCGGCATCAGCTCGCCTGGGCGCCAAGGTCGGCGAGGACGGTCAGAGCGCCGAACCGGTCGATCCGCGAAACGCAAAGGTGCCGACCGGAACCGCAACACGCTACCTACTTGGGAAAGAAGCCGGGATCCGGTTCGCAAATGATGTCGGACGAGGGCAGGATCCCCTGCGCGAGATAGATATTGACGGCATCGTTCACGCAGGGGCTGAGTCCGGGGCGGAAGGCGACATGAATTCTCGTGTCCGCCAGGGTAATCAGGCGGGAGGACGTCATATCCCGGTGCAGTGCAAGGGCTTCCGGATATGCAACGCGCGTGTCGTGGATCGACGCGAGAATCAGTGCGGGCGTGTCGTTCTGGATCACGGTGGGCGGCTCGACCGGATCGGGCCAGTACGCGCAGACGGTGATGTTGTTGGCGAAGGCGCCGAACACCGGCTGCGTCGTCCGGGCCGCCCGGATGTTGCGGTAGTACCACGCCGGGTCGCGGGGTGCCGCCTTGTCCCCGCACAGCACCGCGGCCATCGCGGCCGGTTCGAGCGGCGCGGCGGCCGTGATCTTCGACTTCAGCTCGTCCACATCGAGCCCACGGCCGGACACACCGTCGTACACCATCCGCACGACATCGGCGAGGACGGCATTCAGCCGTGGAATCGCCAGCAGCGCAACCAGCATCAGCGGCACCGTGTGCTCGTCGACCAGATACTGGGAGCCGAGGCTCACGATCGGGTGCGCGGCGGCGCGGCGGATCAATTCCTCCACGAATCCGCGCACCTCCCGCGGGGTGCCGCCGAAGTGGTAGTCGGCGTCGTGCCGGGCCGCCCACACCGTCCAGTCGTCCAGTGCCGCCTCGTTGATCGGGCCCATGTCCTGGTACATCCCGACCCAGTAGCGGTCCGGGTCGATCGCGCTGTCCAGCACCATCCGGTCGCTGCGCCCCGGAAACATCTGGGAGTACACCGATCCCAGATACGTCCCGTAGGAGGCGCCGTAGTAGTTCAGCAGTGGCTCACCCAGCGCGCCTCGGATGACGTCCATATCGCGCGCGGTGTTGCGAGTGGTGATCCGGCGGATCTTCTCGCGGTCGCCCGCCAGGCAGGAGGCGGCCAGCCCACCGGCCAGGGCGGCGTCGCGCGCATAGCCGAACAGGTCGAAACCCGCGGAGAACAGCATGGTGGGCAGCGGCACAACACAATTCACCCGGCCGGAACGGCCGATCCCGCGCGGATCCATCCCGATCAGGTCGTACTGCGCCCGCACGTCGGGCGACAGACTCTTCGCCACGCTCACCATGGTGCGCAGGCCGGACCCACCCGGCCCGCCCGGGTTGCCCAGCAGAATCCCGCGCCGCCGCGCCGGATCGCTCGCGCGAATACGGGAGATCGCGACCGTCAAGGTGCGCCCGTCGGGCCGACCGTAATCGAGCGGAACCAGCACCCCCGCACACTGCGCCCCCGCCGCATCGAGCACCGCATCCCCGCAGGGCTCCCATACGAGATCCTGCTGAGAGAACCGCCCGAGCGGATCCCGCGCGGCGGCCGGCCCCGCGGCAAGCCCGGCAACCAGCACCAATCCCACTACCGGGACTAGCCGGCGAAACCATCGTGACGGCATCGACACTCCTCGCGGGTACGAACGCGACCAGGTTCCGGTTACCACCCCCGCAACAGATTCTCGCACCCATCGCACCCCATACCGAGCGTGCGACACAGCACGGAAGCCACCGAAATACCAACAGCACGCGATATTCGCGAGTTCCGCCGGGCGGCCCGCGCACACCCTTGCACGCCATAAGCCGGTTCAGCACGCGCCTGGCACACCAACACCGGACGCGCAGCACACCATCCGGCCTTCGTCGCGATGCGCCTGGCCACCTGCTTCACCCCGCTCCGGAGCCGGTGAGTATTCGGGAAAAGCCGGAGATCCCTACACCTTCCGGCCCGTGAACGCCGCGAGCCGTTCGATCGCCGGCGCGTCATCGGCGACGGGCTGTGGGTCGTCGAAGCGGCCCGCACGTGACTGACCGACCATTTGTTCCTGGACGATGGCCAGCGACTGCTCGACCAGGTCATCTGGCAGGTCGGCACGAATTCCGGTGGCGCGCTGCAGATCCCAGCCGTGGGTGAGCAGGTCTGCGATTCGGATGCGCAGACGGATCTCGCCCGTGGTCGAGCCGAGGGTGCTGGTGAAGGTCTTCTCAAGTACCCCGGGCTCGGCGAAGACGGCGGTGAGGGCGACCGCGGAGTCCCGGTATGCCGCGACGGGATCCTCGCCCAGGTGGTCCTGGCCCTGGTCGGGCATGGGCCCGGCCCCCATCATCGCGACAAATACCCGGTTCAGCCCGACCAGATGGGCGACCACGTCGCGCACGGTCCACTCGGAACACGGCGTCGGAGACACCCACTGTTCGGGGCCTATCGCGGCGATCAGCTCACCGACCGCCGCGAAGGCGCGTTGGAGGTCGGCGGCAGGTTCTGTTGTCATTCCACGAGCCTAGGTTTCGACCCGCCGGGCTTGGAAATTCCGACCACGGAAAACCGCGACACGGATCGACGTCCGGCGCATTCGGCGTACCTCCGGTCGCCGACGTGCGGATTCGGACCGGACAACGGGGCGGCCGGTATCGTCGGTACGGCCGGGTGCTGTGCCCCGCGCTCGCTCGACGAGGATGGCTTCAAGGTGAAATACGTCCCCCGCCTGGTTATGTTCCTGGCGATTCCCGCGCTGTTGCTGCTACTTCCCTGGTGGACGCTGGTCGGCGCCACCTCCTCCGGCGCGGCGTTCTGGCTCGGTACCGCGATCTTCCTGGTCGGCTACGTGTGCCTGCCCGCGGGCATGCTGCTCGGGCACGGGCCCGTCCAGTCCGATGCGGCCTCGATCGTGGGCGACACGCTGCTCGGCACGATGTGGGTGTTGTTCACCTGCTCGGTGCTCGGAAATATCGCCGGGCTGGTACTGGCCCTGGCCGGCGTGCCCGATCCGGCGCGTTCGCGGATCGTCGCGATCGGCGTGCTGGCCGTAGCGGCGGTGGCCGTGGCATGGGCAATCACCGAGGCCCGGCGGGTACCGCGGGTGCGGCGGGTCGAGGTGCCGATCCGGGGGCTGGGCGCCGGGCTCGACGGGCTGCGGCTGGTGGTCATCACCGATACCCACTACGCCGCGCTGAACCGGCTGCGCTGGTCTGAGCGGGTCGTCGAGGTCGTCAATGGGCTGCAGCCCGATATCGCCTGTCACGCCGGCGATCTCGCGGACGGCTCGGTCGCGAAACGGCGGGCGCAGGTCGATCCGCTCGGCAAGGTGTCCGCGGCCCTGGGCCGGTTCTACATCACCGGCAACCACGAGTACTTCGGGGACGCACCGGGTTGGATCGAGCACATGGCCTCGATCGGCTGGCAGCCGCTGCGCAATCAGCACGAGATCGTCACCCGCGACGGCGACGGCCTGGTCATCGCGGGCATCGACGACCCCACGGGCACCGGCCTGCCCGGGCACGGACCGGACCTGCCCGCCGCGCTCGCCGGCGCCGACCCGGAGCTGCCGGTGGTGCTGCTGGCCCATCAACCCAAACAGGTCGCCGACGCGGTCGAGGCCGGGGTCGCCCTGCAGATCTCCGGGCACACCCACGGCGGCCAGATCTGGCCATTCCACTACCTGGTCCGCCTCGAGCAGCCGGTGGTCGCCGGCCTGAGCCTGCACGGCGAGCGCACCCGGCTCTACACCAGCCGCGGCACCGGCTTCTGGGGCCCGCAGCTGCGTCTTTTCGCGCCGAGCGAGATCACCGTCCTGACGCTCCGCCCGGAAGCCGCCCAATAAACGAATCATCAGTGCTTCACACAACAGATCGGACATAACGCGCGTCGGGTGCCCGCGATCCGCCGGGCGCTCGGCACAATCCCACAGATGAGCACGTATGGGACGGCGGTTATTGCTGATACGGTCACGTGCGATGAGGCCGAGGCGATCACTGCCAATCTGCGGAAATTGGCGGCCATGACGGTGGACCGCTGCACCCTCAATCCCGTGGAGCCGGTCGGCGAGCTGTGGCGGGCGTCGGGCTACATCATGATGTCGACCTCGGAGATGATCGGCATCGATCTGTTCGCCGGTGTGGATACCGCCCGGGTCGTCATCGCCGACGACATCGACGAGTACGGCGCCCTCTGGACGGCGTGGCGGGTTCACAACGCCGAACCCGTTGTGGTGTACCGGAAATACCTGGCGGCCAACGAGAACGCGGTGGATACCGAACTCGCCGCGAAGGACCGGGCCGACATCGACGCGGCCGCGGACATGGCCGAACTGTGGGGCGTCAACCCCGCAGTCGTGGCCGCGGTCGAGGATTACTTCGGGGCGATGTCACGGTCCCTCGGAATCGTGGGAACGCCCTTCCTGCCCTGGCTGGACGCCCTGGACCTGCGGTGGCCGATCCCGTGATCGGCCCCGCCTCAGTCAGTTCCAGCGCGACTGCGCCCGGCGCTTGACGGCCGGAGCCGCCTGGCCGTTCGCCATGACCTCGAGATCCTCCAGGAACTTGTCCACACTGTCGGCCTTGGACTGGAGGGTGGCGAGCTGCTGACGCACCCGCTCCTCGGTGCGGTCGAGCATGTTGGTGACCAGTTCGGCCTGCAGGTCGCGCACCATCTGCCGATGGAGCTGGGCGATCTGATCGCGCCCCTGCTTGCGCACCCGCTCGACCTCCGCGGTGGCCGCCTCACGCATCTGCTCGATGATGTGGTCCGCATCGGCCCGGGCATCCGAACGCAGCCGCTCGAGTTCGACCTGCGCCTCGACGAGGGCGTTGTCATAGGACTTCTTGGCCTCGTCGAGCCGCTCCGCGGCCTTCGTGCTCTCCGCGAGCTGATGTGCGATCTTGTCCTGGCTCTTGGCCATGACCCGCTTGAGCGGCGGCCAGATCCATCTCACGAAGATGAAGATAATGACCGCGAAGCCGAACAGCTGGCTGAAGAACACGGGCCAGTCGAACGTGATGTGGTACGGGCCCGAAGCCAGCACACCGCTGGTGTTGCTCATGAGGTAGCCCTGCCCCTTCGCTGCCCGGCGCTGGTTCCGGCATGCCCGTCGTCGACGCCGACCACGCGGTCGGCGAGGGTCTGCGACAGTGGCTCTACCGCCTCGCGCAGCTCCGCCGCGACCTGGTCGGCCTCGGCCCGCAGCTGCGACGCCGACTCCGCGACGATGGTGTCGGCCTCGCGCTGTGCCTCGCCGCGCATTTCCTCGAGGATGGCCCGCCCTTGCGCGCGGGCCTCGTTGCGGACATCGGCGGCCTCGGCGCGGGCCGCCGCCACCGCGGCCTCGTATTTGGCCTGTGCCTCGGCGAACGTCTCTTTCGCCTCTTTGTTGTTCGCCGAGGTCTCATCGACCCGCTCTTCGCGTTCCGCCAAAACCTTGCGGATCGGCGGAACGACGAAGAACCAGATGACTCCGAGCACGATCAGGAAGATCAGCAGCTCGGCGAAGAAAGTACCGTTGGGAATCAGGAAGTTCCCATCGGCCTCCACATCGGTTCGCGGAGACATCGTGGACTACTTACCGGGAGTAGCGAATACGAACAGCGCCATGAAGGCCAGGTTGATGAAGTACGCAGCCTCGACCAGACCGACGGTCAGGAAGAAGTTACCGCGCAACCGACCCTCGGCCTCCGGCTGCCGGGTGACACCGTTGATCAGCGCGGAACCGGCCAGACCGTCGCCGATACCGGCACCGATCGCGCCGCCGGCCATGATGATGCCGCCGCCGATGAGGGCGCCCTGGATGATCTGCGCGGTTGCTGGATCTGCCATTTTCACTTCCTGTTCTCGAACAAGGTATTTTCCGACCGACGGCGCCGATCAGTGGGATTCGTGCTCCAGCGACATCGACTGGCTGAAGTACAGAACGGTCAGGAGCGAGAAGATGAACGCCTGAATCGCACCGACGAACAGGTCGAACATCTTCCAGATGGCGTTCGGGCCCCAGCTGATCCAGAACGGGAACAGCGTGATCACCGCGATCATGACACCACCGGCGAACATATTGCCGAACAATCGAAGCGAGAGCGACAACGGCTTGGCGACTTCCTCGATGACGTTGATGATCACCATCGGGCCCCAGCCGGTGTGCCCCTTCAGCAGCTGTTTGAAGTGGCCGAACAGACCCCGCCGCTTGATGCCCGCGCCCTGGTAGAGGACGAAGACGAACAGGGCCAGCGCATAGACGAAGTTGACGTCGGAGGCCGGCGGCGAGACGAATTCGCCCTCGCCGTACTGCACCGGAAGCACCGACAGCCAGTTCGACAGCAGAATAAAGGTGAACAGCGTGACCGCCAGCGGCAGCACGAACGGCGCGATCCTGAGACCGATGGCCGACTCCACCTGCTCGCGCATCATGACGGTGATGGTCTCGAAGAACAGCTGCACCCCATTGGGCACGCCGGAGGTGATCTTCACGCGCAGGAAGATGGCCAGCGCGATCACGATGAGGGCGGCGAGCGAGGTCGAGACGATGGTGTCGACATTGAAGGTCATTCCGAGGAAATGACCCGTCGCGTGGTCGCCGACCTTGATCTTGGCGCCGGAATCGGCGAGCGGGATACCGGACCGCGCGATCGAGCTGGTGAGACCGGTCAGGGAAGCATGGATCGTCATGACGGCTGGCGCATCGCTTTCCACTCGGGCAGAACAGTGTGCAGGACCAGAATGACCTGGAAACATGCCAGGCCGAAGAAGATCCCGATGCCGTTCGGCCGGGCCAGGTAGGCGACCAGGATCGACAACGCCGTGAGGCCGAACAGGCGGACCGCGGAGGACAGCAGCAGCCCCTGCTTACTGGGCGCCTCCGACCGGATCGTGCGGGTGATGAACATCCATGTGAGCTGCGCGTTCAGCCAGCCCAGCCCCAGTCCGATGCAGATGAACGTGCCCAGCAGCAAACGCTCGAGCGGCCCGCAAATCACCAGGGCCAGCACACCGAGCGCCAGCGCGACATAAGCCGCGCGGCGTATCCGGAGTCTGTCGACGTTCACTGCGACACCGCCTCGCCGGTCGTCCCACCTCGTAGTGGGGGTCGTGATTGATCGTCAGCATACACATACCAACGACGTTGCGTAGCACAGTCTTTGATCTTCCTATGGCCGATCTTTACGTGCCGCGAATCCGTCGCTTTCGAGCCCTTCAGCGATCTTTTGGTTACCGGGACAATAGGCCCATATCCGGCGGATCGGTGGTGACATAAGGGTATCGGGCGTCGATCCGGCAGGGATCGACACCAGGTCATTATGCGGCAGGGGATTACAGCTTAATTGTCGCAACACAGACTCGTACCCGGCCAAGAAGGTACCTCATCAACCCTCCGCAACGCCCGCGCGACACCCCCTAATATTTCCCGTCGTCCCGCCGAATCCGGCTGCGGCACACCCCCTGGCGCCCGACACGACGGTGCACCGCTGGCATCGGCGCCGCGCATCGGCAAGGGTGAGCAAGGACCCTCGCAACGCTGACGAGAGGCGGCCGATGCCCGACTCGACGACCACACCGGCGCCCCCACCCGGCCCGCAACCGATCCCGCTGCGGCGCCGCGGCCGCATCCTCTGGCTGCTCACACTGCCCGGCGTGCTGTACTGCCTCGCGCCGTTCGTGGCCAACCGGATCGAACCGCGCGTGGCGGGGATCCCCTTTCTCGTCTGCTACCTGCTGATCGTCACCGCCCTGACCGGACCGCTGATCGGGCTGGTCGCCCGGTTCGATCCGGCATACCGGTCGGGCGCACCGGAATACGTGCCCGCCGACGACGCCCGGGACCCCGCATGAGCGGAGCGAATCAATGACACAGCGCGCATCGCGCATGGCGGAGCCGAGCGCCAGCGAGGTGCAGGCATGAGCGAAGCGAATCAGCTAACACAGCACGCACCGGGCATGCCGGAGCCGACCGCCAGCGAGGTGCAGGCATGAACGGCCGGGCATCGGTGGCGGTCACGCTGTTCGCCGTCGCCATGGTCGCGGCGGTCGTCATCGGCGTGCTGTCCGGACGCGGCCGGGAGCGCTCACTGTCGGAGTGGTCGGTCTCCGGACGCGGACTGGGCACGCTGTTCGTGCTGCTGCTGATGGCGGGCGAGTCGTACACCAGCTTCTCGTTCCTCGGCGCCGCCGGCTGGTCCTATCGGTACGGGGTGCCGATCTTCTATCTGATCGCCTACCTCAGCACCGGACTGGTCGCCGCCTACTTCATCGCCCCGCTGCTGTGGACCTACTGCGCCCGGCACGGGCTGATGTCGATCGCCGACATCGCCGAGCACCGGTTCCGGTCGCGGTGGCTCGGCATCGCGGTCGCGGTGATCTGCACCGTGTTCCTCATCCCCTATGTGCAGCTGCAGATTCAGGGCATGGGTGTGGTGGTGCACGCCATGTCCTACGGCGCGATCGATCTGAAGGTCGCCGCGGTGGTGTCGTTCGTCGTGGCCGAGGTCTTCATCCTGGCGTCGGGGCTGCGTGGTTCGGCGTGGGTGAGCGTGTTCAAGGACGGGCTGGCCGTGTTGTCGGTGCTGTTCCTGGCGATCTACGTGCCGTGGCACTACTTCCACGGCCCGGGCCGGCTGCTGGACCGGCTGGTCACGGAGCGGCCGGGCTGGCTGACGTTTCCCGGCGCCGGCGGCGGTACCTTCGGCGCGGCGTGGTTCGTCTCGACGATCGTGCTGAACGTCGCGACGATCTGCATCTTCCCGACCACCGTCGCGGGCTACCTGTCGGCGGCGAATCCCACTGCGCTGCGACGCAATTCGATCCTGCTGCCCTGGTATCAACTGCTGCTGGTGATACCGATGTTCATCGGCGCGGCCGCGCTGTTCGTGGTGCCGAAGCTGTCCGATCCGGATCTGGCGCTGTACGACCTGGTGACGAGATCGCTCCCGCCCGCGGTGGTGGCGGTGATCGGCATCGCGGGTGCGCTCTCGGCCATCGTGCCGATGAGCGTATTCCTGGTCTCGATCGGAACACTGTGGGGCAGAACGATACTCGGCGGCGGGCTGGCCGGTTCGGCGCGGGCGGGAGATCCGGGGGATCGGCAGCGCGGGTGGTCGCGACTGACCTGCCTGATCGCGGGCGCCATCGCGCTGGCCGGCGCGCTGCGCTACCCGAAGCTGCTGGTCAATTTGTCGGTATTGTCCTATGAGGGAATCGCCCAGCTGCTTCCGGCAGTGCTGTTCGGCCTGTACTGGCGGCGATTGACCGCGGCCGGAGCGGCGGCGGGGCTGGTCACGGGCACCGCGATCGTGCTGGGCCTGCACGCCGCGGGCCAGGATCCGCTGTGGGGAGTCAACGGCGGGCTGTTCGCGCTGGCGGCAAACATCGTTGTTGCCGTGGTTGTTTCGTTGACCGTGCGGGCAAATGATCGGCTGACCAGCTCGGTGTAGACGGGGCGATTTGGGAGTCTCCTGCTTTCCGGGCGTTACCAGCATCGCTTAGTAAAGTTTCCTTTGACCGTGGTTAACCAGAAGGATGCTGGGTATATTCCCGTGTGGGTCCGTGCCCCCGTGAACGAGTAGGCAGGCGCACGACCCGAATGGAGCCGCAGGCTCCCGAGAGGCGTTCATTTTACTCGCCTCTCGCCCATTGGTCGCAGCTTCACACGTTGAGGAGGCAGTACCATGAGCACCATCCCGTCCAATTCCGAGTCGCGGATTCTGGGATTTCGCAAGTCCGGCACCCCACTGAATATCGTCATGGTGGCACCGCCGTATTTTGAAGTCCCTCCGTCGGGATATGGCGGCGTCGAAGCGGTGGTCGCACAGTTGACCGACGCATTGACAGCACGCGGACACCGTGTCACCTTGCTCGGAGCAGGGCGGCCCGGCACCACCGGGCGTTTCATCAAGGTCTGGGACGACATCCTCGCCGAGCGCCTCGGCGAACCGTTTCCCGAGGTCCTGCACGCGCTGAAGGTCCGACGCATCATCACCGAGCTGGCGCGGACCGAGCACATCGACATCGTGCACGACCATACCTTCGCCGGCCCCCTGAATGCGCCGATGTTTTCGGCGCTGGGAATCCCGACGGTCGTCACGGTGCACGGCCCGGTGGACGGGGAGGCGCAGGAATACTATCGGGAGCTGGATGATTCCGCGCAGCTGGTCGCCATCAGCGACCGGCAGCGCGCGCTCGCACCCGACCTGAATTGGATTGGGCGAGTACACAATGCGGTACGTCCGATCGAATTCCCTTTACAGACAAAAAAGCAGGACTTCGCGTTGTTCCTGGGTCGCTATGCCCCGTACAAGGGCCCGGATCTGGCCTTGCACGCGGCCCATGCGGCGAATATTCCACTCGTGCTTGCTGCGAAAATGAATGAGCAGCCCGAAAAGGACTATTTCAACTCGGCGGTGCGGCCCCTGCTGACCCAGCGCGACTGCGTGTTCGGCGAGGCCGACGCGGTGGCCAAGCGCCTGTTGCTCTCGTCCGCGCGCTGCCTGCTGTTCCCGATCCGCTGGGAGGAGCCGTTCGGCATCGTCATGATCGAGGCGATGGCCTGCGGCACCCCTGTCGTCGCGCTGCGCGGCGGCGCCGTCGAGGAGGTGCTGGAGGACGGCGTGACCGGCATCATCTGCGACGACCCCGCCGAACTGCCGGCGGCCATCGCCGAGGTGGGCAAGATCGACCCGCTGGCCTGCCGCCGCCGGGTCATGGAGCGTTTCGCGGTCGGCCACCTCGGCGCCGGGTACGAGAAGGCCTACCATGCCGCCCTCGAATCCCGCCCGGTCGAGATCTACGACCCCGCGGCCCGCGCCCTGTCCTTCGCCATCAACCACTGATCCATACCGAGGATCCACACCCGCTGCCGCTCGCTGCAACGGGTGCGGATCCGCGCCGTGCCGCATCGAATCGTCAGCGGCCCAGCAGATCTCGTCGCCACCGGGCCGGCGGCGTGTGGTAGCGATTCCGGAATGCGCGGCTGAATGCCGCCTCGGAGGTGTAGCCGACCCGTTCCGCGATGAGCGAGACCGGCAGCGAGGTGTCGCGGAGTAGGACGGTGGCCGCGTCCAGCCGGACATAGGCCAGGTAGGCGGCCGGCGGCATCCCTACCCGGGCGGCGAACCGCGCCGCGAACGCCGACCGGGACAGGTTGCACCCGCGGGCCAGCTCCTCGACCGTCCAGTCGTGCGCGGGGTTCCGGTGGATGGCACTGAGCGACAGACCGATCTGCGGGTCGAACGCACCGGCCAGCCAGTTCGGCTCGGCGTCCTTGCCCGCGGCCCAGGCACGCAGCACCTGGATGAAGATCAGATCCAGGATGCGCGAGATCATCACCGCCGACCCCTGTGAGGGCGTTTGCATCTCGATGACGAGCATGCGGCGGGCGACCTCGAGCCCCTCCGGCGCCGGCGCGCGGCCGCCGCCCAGGATGATCACCGGCGGCAGGCTCGCGAGCAGATGGCTTGCGCGCGGCTCGCCGATCGTGAAGGTGCCGCAGAGCCACCGCGCCGGCTCGGATGCGTCGGTTCCGGCCGCAGCGGCGCCCGCGTCGCGGACGCGGTGCGAGTCGCCGCGCGGGAACAGGACGACGTCGCCGCGGCCCACGCGCTCGACGCGCCCGTCTCCCTCGAACCGGAGTTCGAGCTCGCCCTCCTCGATCATGTGCAGGCTGCCGGTATCGGCGAAGCCGATCGAGAAGGACTGCGGCGGACGATATGCGGCTACCCGTTCTCCGGTCAGGCGGACGGTGTGGAGCAGCTCGGAGAGCAGGTCGTCGGGACGGCTCTCCGCTTCGGAGGGCACTGGACGATCGGCAAGTTTTCCCGGCGGAACGGTCATGGTCGCTACCCACTTCTCTGAATTAACGTCGACAACCGTCAGCGGTCGCTGATATCCCCCGCAGATCAATCGAGAGAGGTGTGCCGTGACGGCATCAGGTAACCCCACCAAGATCAGCTTTGTCTACTCCAACCCCACCGACCCCGACGCCTTCGAGGCGGCCTACCCCGAGCAGCTCACGCTCGCACGCAAACTGCCCGGCCTGACCCGGCTGCAGGAATCGAAGGTCTGGCCCAAGGAGGACGGCGGCCCGACCCCGGCCTACCGCCTGCTGGACCTGTACTTCGCCGACTACGCCTCGGCCAGTAGCGCCGCGGCCGAGGCGGGTCCGCTGGTCAAGGCCACCAAGGAGCACGCCACCGGGGGCGTGGTGATCGCCTTCGCCGAGATCCTCGAGGACGCCTAGTAATCGAAGCTGCCGAGCTGGCCCTCGAGCAGGAGCAACAGGTCCCCGAGAATACGGGCCAGGTCGGCCTGTTCCGGGCCGGGAAGGCGGGACAGCAGCGCGCGCTCGTACGAGAGTTGTTGCGGCATAATCCGATCGATGAGGTCGCGACCGGCATCGGTGAGCGTGAGATGCGCGATCCGGCGGTCGCGATTGTCGGCGCGGCGCTCGACGAGGCCGCGCTGCTCGAGCCCGCGCACGCGCTTGGTGACCGCGGCCGGAGAGGCGAAGGTTTCGCGGGCGAGGCGGCTGGGCGTCAGCTCGCCGCCGACCCGCCGCAGCGCACTGAGCAGATCGAATTCCGGGCGGCTCAGCTCGGCCCGCCCCAGCGGCCCGTCGGTCACCCGCTGCAGCAGTGCCGCACAGCGATTGATGCGGCCCAGCACCGCAATCGGCGCCAAATCCATGTCGGGCCGCACGGCCGCCCATTGCCGTAGCACACCCGCGACGGCATCCTCTGGGACCGAGGCATCCTGCTGTGCAACAACGTCTTTCGGAGACTTCATCGGGACACCGCCGCGAGCCGGACCGGAAGTTGGGCCAGCACTTGATGACCCGCGCGCTCGGAGGCGACCACTCGATCCTGGGCCACCTCCGTGCTCCACCACTCCCCCGCGGCGACGTCGGCGGACTCGCGCAGCTCCACGAGTGCGGCCGCAAGCCGTTCGCGCACACCACGATCCGCGATCCCCGAGGCAAGCGCCGCCCGGGCCCGCGCACCGACCGCATCGAGTTCGCGCAGCGCCACCGCCACCCGGTCCGCCGCGCGCCGGTTCGGTACCGCGAAGCAGATCGCCACGGCCACCAGCGCGCCCACACAGGTGTCGAGCCAGCGATCCACTGCCAGCCGCCCGGTGGACAGCGGTCCGGCGAACTCGACCATCGCCAGCGCCATGGGCGTCACGAATATCTGTGCCACCCAATAGTTCCGCGAAATCGTCGCCTCGACCACGAGCTGACAGCATAGAGCCATAGCCACCAGGCCCACCGGGCTGTGGGTCACCGGCACCAGCACCGTGAACAACCCCAGGCCGACGAGATTGCCGACCACCCGCTGCACGGTGCGATGCCACGACTGCGCGGTATTGGCCACCACCAGCACACCCGCGGTCATCACCGCCCAGTACGGCCGGTCCACCCCCAGCAACACCGACACCAGCCCCGCCACCGCGGCCGCAACCGCAACACGAACGGCGACCGGGAACCCGGCCGACCCCGGACGAAACGGCCCGGCTACCCGTCGCAGTCCGCTCGGCGCCCCGACCGCACGCTGCATCGCGATCCCCCGCAGCTCATCCTCCTCGGCAACATCGCAGTCCACCACCGGCACCGCCCGCCCCGACCGCAATCCCCGCGCCCAGTCGTCGAGCAGATCCGCCTGATCGGACTGTGCTGCACCGGAATCGGAGTCCACTGCGGACACCGAAGATAGTGAGCTGGAAGAACGAGCAAGCTCGAGCCACCCCGACCGCGCTTGCCGCGCGCACTCGTCCGGCAGACCAGCCCAACCCGATCCCACCACACCGGAATCGGAGTCGGCCACCGGAGACGGGGAGCCGCAGGAGCGAGCGGACTCGAGCCGCCCCGACCGCGCTTGCCGCGCGCACTCGTCCGGCAGACCGGCCCAGCCGGATTCCACCGCACCGGAATCGGAATCGGCCACCGGAAGTCGACGGCTGATCCGCATCGACTGCGCGGACTCGTCGACGACGTCGGCCCCTGTGGATTGCGATGCCACGGACTCGGATTCGTGCGCCGAAGGCTGGGCGAGGGCGCCGGCCCACTCGGCAATCGCGGTCCGGCACTGGATCTGCCCACCGGCGAACCGGACGGCCCGCACCCCAGGTTGCAACCCTCGAGGCCCGTAGGTGTGCGTGCCGACCACCGGTATCGCTTGTTCCCACCCCGGCGGTACGTACACACGGCTGAGTTCCGCCCCACCGGGCGGCCGGAACCCACGCGGCGCAGCGGATCCCGCAACGTCCGCGCTGGAATACGTGGCGGTGGCCAGGGATTCGGCGCGCACAAGCAGGCGGATCAGGGCGGACAGCTCGGCGGCGCGGGCCACGCTACGGGCCGGAACCAGGCGCACGGTGTGCCAGGCGGCGTGGGTCGCGGCTGCGGCGTCGTATCGGGCGCGGGCGAGATCCTTGGCACACACCGTCTTCCCGGCTCTCGCGGCGCCACTCGTCTGCACGGCGCTACCGACCTGCGCAGCGCTTCCGGCCCCGGCGGCCAGGCGAATCAGGCGCGCGGTCGCCGCGAGCGCCCGCGCCACGGCGAAGCGTTCCGGGTCGTGCGGGCGGATCAGGGCCGGGGCCAGGCAGACCAGCCAGGCCAGCACGCCGCCGCACAGCACGAGAAGCAGGCGGGAGGGCACCTCGGCCAGGCGGATCGGCAGGAATCCGGCCGCCGAGACAATGAAGGTGAAGATGATATTGCCGGGCGGGCCGACCCGGGACGCGTCGCAGACCAGCTTGTATACGCCCGCGAGCAGCGCGAGAACCAGCACCTTCGCGACGGCGGAGGTGGTCGACGCCGCGGTGAGCAGAGCCACGCCCGTGCCGGCGACCATTCCGAACACCACCCACGCCAGCGCCCGGGCCCGCGCGGCGTACGGCAGCCCGTGCCCGTACAGGGCGCAGAGCCCGCCCGCGCACGTGAAGAAGGCCAGCTGCAGATGCCCGGTGACCAGCAGCGCCACCTCCGGCACCCCCAGCGCGATCAGCCCGCTGGCCGCCGAGCGGCGCCAGGTGTCGACGACCGGCCGCAGCCGGAACACCCCCTGCAGTGACAACATCCGCCCGGCGCGCCGCAGCCACCCGGTCGAACGATCGACCAGGTGCGGCGTCGGGGAGGAAGTCGGAGGCACTCGAAAAGGTTAGCAGATATTTTACTAGGAAAATATCTTGCTGCGGGCCCTCCCAACACCGCACGGCGCGCCTACGCTCGACGCGTGCACCTGGAACTGATCGCGATCGTGGTCGAGGACTACGACCCCGCCATCGAATTCTTCGTCCGGACCCTGGGGTTCGATCTGATCGAGGACACGCCGTCCCGCACCAACGACGGCCGCCCCAAGCGGTGGGTCGTGGTCCGCCCCCCGGGCGCATCCACCGGCATCCTGCTCGCCCGCGCGGACGGCGATCGGCAGCGCGCGGCGATCGGCAACCAGGCGGCCGGTCGCGTCGGATTCTTTCTCCGGGTCGACGACTTCGCGGCCGCACATCGCCGGATGACCGCCGCGGGTGTGGAATTCGTGACCGAACCCCGCACCGAGCCCTACGGCCGGGTCGCCGTCTTTCTGGACATTTCCGGCAACCGCTGGGATCTACTCGGAGATGCCGGCACATAAAGGACGGCCGGGATCACAATATGTGCCGTCGCTAACCAATTAGCGTACTGGACGCCCTTTTTAAATCCTGCCGAACGGAAGGGTGGAGAAATGCGCCTCGGGCGCATCGGCCGAAATCCGCCCACCCGATCCGAAATACTGCCGTATCGAAGGGTTCGGTGCTACTCGGGCGCCGACGGCGTCCGGGTCCGCGGCGCGGGCAAATCCCGCCGCAGCATCGACTGCCGGAACGCCCGCGGCGACATGCCGCGCCAGCGGGTGAAGGCGTGGGTGAAGTTCGCGGTCTCGGCGTAGCCCAGCAGCCGCGCGACCTCCTCGATCGTCGATCCACCCCGCAACAGCTCCGCGGCCCTGGTCTCCCGGGCGCCGTTGAGCAGGCCGCGGAAGCTCACCCCCTCGTCGGTGAGCTGGCGGCGCAGAGTGCGCACCGTGATGTGCAGCTCGGAGGCGACCTCGGTCATCGTGGGCACCATGCCCGAATCGCGCAGCAGGCGGTCGCGGACCGCCGCGGCCAGTCCGCGACCGGTGCCGGCTAGCTGCCGCAGGGTCTCCGCGAGCTGACGCTCCGCCATTGCCGCGGTCTGCGGATCGGCGTGCGGCATGGGCAGTTTCAGCAGGGACCGGGAGACGATGAGCCGATTGCGCGGCCGTTCGGCCAGCACCGGGCACCGGTCGAACGGCGGGTGCGTGGCCAGTTCCCGCGCACGCGCGGCGGGTATCTCCAGCTCGATCTCGGTGACCGGGAAATTGATCCCCAGGCTGTCGCCGGCCATGAAGACCACCGCGACGTCCCGCTCGACGAAGAAGGCTCGCACATCCTCGGGAATCGCGGAACCGTCGACGACGATCGCGATCTCGGGCCCGCCCTCGTCCTCGAGCGAATACCGCGCGGCCACCGGGACCAGCGCCTGATAGCGGATGGCGGTGGCGATCACCGCACCCGCGGTGGCACTGGCCAGTGCCGCGAGACCCGCCAGTCCGGCATTGCCGAGGGTGGCGCCGCGCGCGGTCTCCGCACCCAGTCCGGGCCGATCCCCCAGGCGCCGAAGCAGGTTGCGTGCTAGAACGTATTCCTGATCCGGCCAGAATTGCGCGAACTCGTCGGCCAGCTTCTCCGCCGTAATTCCTGTGTCCGCTAATAACGTTGCATCGTCCAGACCGTGCGCCCGCCCGACACCGATCATCATCCGGACAGTGGCGCCGCTGCGAGGGAGCGCGCCGAACGGACTACCGAAGGCAACCACCGTCCGAAATTACCAATATTCGGTCCGTTCGTCACATTCTGGCTTCCCGTAAACGGTCCCTACTCTTGATTTGTGCGTGTTGGTGTCGCCGGGGGACACAGGAAGGCCGTAGCCGTGGACAGGTTCAGTACGTGCTGGGTGGAACCCATTGGGCTCACCCCCGAACGAGCGCACTCCATCATGCAGATGCATCTCGACTGCCATACGGACGAGTGCCCGCGCCGCCGGGCCGCGGTGCGCACGCTCATCCAGTCCGGGCACCTGGTGCCCGACTCCTCGCGCGTGCACTGAATCCGGCTCAGGCCAGACCCCGCCAGCTCCAAGACATCTCGGCCGCGAGCGGTGCGCCGGGAGCGACGACCGCGGGATCGGTCTCGAGCCCGTTGGGCGGTCCGGACTGCGGTTCCACACACACCGTGTCGGGCGGCAGGTCGTAGACGACCACCCACCGCAACGGGCTGGCGATCGTCAGCTCGAGCGCACCGGGCCAGGTGAGCGTGACGTCCACCCCGTCCGGCATGCCGAAGCAGTCGTCCCACGGACCGGGCAGCGGCGCGATGCGGTGACCCGTCGGCAGGTAGTCCTCGCCCCGCTGCTCCTGCCAGGCCGGCGCGAAGGCGATCTCGACGTCCTTGCCGCCGGCGTGCAGCCGCCGGTTGAACCAGGGATGCCAGCCCGCCTGCGCGGGAAAGGAATCCGACGCGGCCTCGACCGTCATCGCGAACGCGGCGGAATCGGCGTCGAGCGCGAACGACTGCGTGACCCGTCCGGCGAACGGCCACGGGGCACGCAGGTCCTGCGCCAGTACCAGCTCGGTGTCGTTGTGCCGCACGACCTCCCAGGGATGGTCCCGCACCGTGCCGTGGATCGCGTGCGGTTCGGCGTTGCGCGGCAGCTGATATGTGTGGCCGCCGAACTCCAGTACGCCCTCGCGCATCCGCCCGCACCACGGCGCCATCGGGAAGCACCCGAAATGCGCGCCCGTGTGCAGCACGTCGGCCTCCCCCACCCGGAACCGGGCGATCCTGCCCGTGGCGGCGTTCACCGTCAGCCGCGCGGCGCCCGCGCTCAGATCCAGTTCGTGGTCGGTCACCGAGTCCTCCTGCGCCACAGTTCACCTCCATGTCTGCCGAACGCTGTCAGCGAAGTACCGGAACGTCGTCCGGCGTGCCGGGGCCGGGATTCGCCGCAGCGAAACACGCCGCGAACCGGCCCTCATCGGCCCGTCCGCAGCCTACCCCCGCACCGCAGACAACCCCGGTTACGGCAGCTCCACCAGCTCCACCCAGTTCGGATTGCGGCCCACGGCCTGCTCACCGCGCGGGGTCAGCGCCCCGGTGTCCGGATCTATCGCGTACACCGTGAGCGCATCCGACTCCTGGCCCGCGGCAAGCAGATACCGCCCGCTCGGGTCGATTCCCATGCCGCGCGGGCATGCCTGGGTCGCGGTATGCCCGAGCGGCGACAGTGCACCGGTGCCGTCCACCCGGAATCCCGCGATCGTGCTGGACCGCCGCTCGGACACGTAGAGGTACCGGCCGTCCGGGGTGAGGCGCAGCTCGGCCACCCACGGTTCCGAACACCCCTCGGGTACCGCGGAATACGTGTCCATCGGAAGCAGATTCCCTGTCCCGGAGTCGAATTCGTAGCTGCCGACCGTTCCGTCGAGCTCGTTGGCGGCGAAGACGAACCGCCCGTCCGGATGGAACACCAGATGCCGCGGCCCCGCACCGGGTTTGGTGGAGACGAACGCCGGGACGTTGGGCGTCGGCAGCCCGGTGGCCGGATCGAACAGGTACTGCAGGATCGCATCCCCGCCCAGCACCGCCGCGAACAGATACCTGTTCGAGGGATCGGTCACGATGGAATGCGCATGCGGCGGCGTGGCGAGCACCTCGATCGGCTCGGAGGCGACGATCCCGCTCCCGGCGATGGCGTTCATCGAGATGACACTGCCGGTGTAGGAGGCCGCCAGCAGGTAGCGACCGGTGCGGTCGGTGGACAGGTAGGCCATGTTGTCCGGCAGTGGGACCGTGGCGAGCTCGGTCAGATCCCCGGTGCCGGAGTCGATTCCGAAGCAGGCCACCGCATACGGCCGCGACCGCAGCGAGGCGTAGAGGTAGCGGCGATCGGGGCTGACCGCCAGCGGCATCACCGCGCCGCCGACGCGCACCCGCCGCACCGGCCGCAGCGTGCCGTCCGCGCCGAGCCGCAGCACCGCGATCTCCGCGCTGTCGGCGTTGGACACGTAGACGACCGTCGTCATGTCTCATCCTCTCCGTGCGCCCGCGGCGCGCGTCGTCTCACGCCGACTCCGCCGCGGCGGTCCCCGTCGGCGCGGCCGTTTCCGGCGCCGCCTCGTCTACCGGAGCGACCGCACCGCCGACCCGGCCCCGCAGATCCAGCTCGATCTGTTCCAGGCTGCGCCCCTTGGTCTCCGGCACATACCGCTTCACGAGCACGAACAGTACGACGCTGACCGCGGCGAAGATGTACGCCGACCACCCCAGGCCCAGATGGTCGCTCATCACCGGGAACAGGAAGGTGATGGCGAATGTAGCCGCCCACAGCACCGTGCTGCCGGTGGCCATGCCGACGCCGCGGATCTTCAGCGGGAAGATCTCGGCCATCATCACCCAGACCACCGCGCCCCAGCCGAGCTCGTACCCGACCCAGTACAGGCACAGCAGAAGCAGCGCAACGATTCCGGTGCCGGTGCCCTTGTGCAGTTCCATCACGACGATGCCCAGCAGAATCAGCGACAGTGCCATCAGCACGTTGCCGATCAGCAGCAGCGGCTTGCGGCCCCACCGGTCCACCACCAGGAACACCCACGCGGTGAACACCAGCTTGACCGCGCCCATGATGATCGAGGCCAGCAGCGAGCCCGAGGTGGCAAGGCCCAGCTGCTTGAACATGGTCGGCGCGTACAGGTTCACCGCGTTGGTGCCCGCGAACTGCTGACCGATGGCCAGGATCAGCGCGACGACCAGGGCCGGGCGCGCCCACGGCGCGATGAGCTCGCGCAGCGATCCACGCTGTTGGGTGTCGATTCGGATGACCTCGCGGATGCTGCCGAGCTCGGCCTCGATGTCGTCGTCGCGATGGGTCTGCTGCAGCACCGCGCGCGCCTCGTCCTCGCGCCCGGCCTTCACCAGCCAGCGCGGGGTCTCCGGCATGATCATCAGGCCGAAGAACAGGATCACCGCAGGAATCGCGGCGATGGCGAACATGATTCGCCAGTTGGCCGAGCCCGCACCCGACAGCGCCCAGTCGATGACGTAGGCGATCAGGATGCCCGAGACGATCATCAGCTGGTTCAGCGTCGAGAGCCGTCCACGCGCCCGGGTGGGCGCGAGCTCCGACAGGTAGGTCGGCACGGTCGCCGAGGAGCATCCAACGGCGACGCCGGTGATGAAGCGCGCCACCACCAGGACCCCGAAGCTGGGCGAGAACGTGCAGCCCAGCACGCCCAGGACGAAGACGACCGACGCGACCATGATGGACGGCCGCCGCCCCCAGCGCTCGGTGATCCGTCCGGCGAAGATCGCGCCGAAGACCGCGCCAGCGGCGAGGCTGCCGCCGACGACGCCCTGGGCGAACGAGCCGAGCTTCCAGAGCGGGTTGATGAACAACAGCACCCCGGAGATCACCCCGAGGTCGTAACCGAAGAGGATCCCCCCGAGCGCCCCGAAGAAGTACAGGTAGGAGACGCTGATCCGGCGCCCCCGCCCGGGCGCCGCTGCCGACTGCTGCATGTGAAGCTTCCTTACTACCAAGCGAGTGTGCTCAGGGTCACATGCTCAATAGGCGAACGCAATACACATCCCGATGCTCATTCGGTATTGCGTCATGCATTCATATATGTGAACTCGTCGCAGCCTCAACCCCTGCCCGATAGACCCGCCTGTGGTGACCCAGGTCGGCGACGACAGGGCCGGTTACAGCGGATTGTGTTGTCCCAGTGGGATGTCGCAGAAGGCGCCGCCGATGTACCCGGGCAGCTCGCCCGCGGGCACCCGATCGGCGTACCGCTCGGCGTCGTCCAGGCTCCGATACCCGATTTCCCGCGCCTCGCGCAGCGACACCACCGCGCGGGTATTGGCCGAAACGCCCCACAGCACACGATATCCGGGTTCGTCGGTGGCCAGGCACGCCTCGAGCAGCCGGGCGCAGTCGTCCGGGGACATCCACAGCGAGAGCTGGCGCACGTCGGCGGGCTCTTCGAAGCAGCTGCCGATGCGCAGGCAGCTCACGTCCATCCCGAATCGCGAATGGTACAGGCTCCCAAGGGATTCGATCACCGCCTTGCTCACCCCGTAATAGGTGTCCGGGCGCGGGCTGCTGTCGCCGGGCAGGCCGTCGGGGCCCGCCTCGCCGATGGTGCGGAATCCGACGGCGTGGTTGCTCGAGGCCAGCACCACCCGCGGCACGCCCGCCGCGCGCGCGGCCTCGAGCACGGTGCGGGTGCCGTCTATATTGACCTCGAGGATCCGGTCCCAGGCGTCCTCCCGGCTGATTCCGCCGAGATGGATGATCGCGTCGACGTCGGCGCAGGCGCCCGCCATCACCGCGGCGTCGGTGATCGAGCCGGTCAGAATCTCGACCGCCTCACCGGGCGCGGCGGGGTCGGGCGGCGCGATGTCCAGCAGCCGCAGCACCCGGCCGGGGCGGGCGAGGCGGGTGCGCATCAGCCTGCCGAGGATGCCGGCGGCGCCGGTGACGAGAACGCGCTGATCAGGCATGGTGAAACTCCTTGGTCTATCCGGTGATGAGAAGCCGCGCGGGTCAACGGATTCCGGCGCGGCGCAGCCGCATGGCCAGCAGGGTCGCCGCCTCGTGCAGCGCCGCGCCGATGCGGTGCTGCTCGGCCTCGGTCACCCGCTCCAGCGGCATCGAGCAGCTCAGCGCGTCGGTGGCCGGGATCCGATAGGGCACCGCGGCCGCGGCGCAGGCCAGCCCGACGGTGCCCTCCTCCCGCTCGGTCGCGTATCCGCGGTCGCGCACCACGCCCAGTTCGTCGTGCAGGGCGTCGCGATCGGTCAGGGTGTGCTCGGTGAGCGGCGCCAGCCGGGCCGGGAGCAGCGCGGCCAGTTCCGCATCGGACAGCTCGGCCAGCAGCGCCTTGCCCAGCGCGGTGGCGTGCGCGGGCAGCGTCCGGCCCACCCGCGAGATCAGATGTCCGGAGGTGCGCGATTCCCGGGTCTCGAGATAGACCACCTCCGCACCGGCCAGCCGCGCGTAGTGGACGGTGAAGCCGGTCTCCTCGCGCAGGCGTTCCAGGGTTTCGGTGACGAAGGGCATCACCGGATCGCGGTCGAGGTAGGCGGTGCCGCAGATCAGCGCCCGCACGCCCAGCCGGAACCGCGCGCCGGACTCGTCCGCCTCGATCCAGCCGGCATCGCGCAGGGTGCGCAGCAGGCCGTGCAGGCTCGAACGCGGAAAACCCGTGGCGTCGTGCATATCCGACAGCGACAACCAGGACCGGTCCGCCGCGAACACCTCGAGCAGCGCGATCGCGCGCCGCGCGGATTTCACCCCGCTCGCGGCCTCGGCCCGGGCATCCCCGGTCACCCGCTCGACATCGGTACGGCGATCGACCTGACCGCGGCTCTGCATGACACTCCTCACACGCTGGGGCGGCTACCGCCGACCATCGTTGGTTCGCCAGGCTAACCAGGCATCCAAGCATTCTCAATCCTGAATATCTCCGGTTTACCGAACTAATTCATATATATGAAAACTATACTGATACCTCTTCAGCATGTGGTGATGCTCAACTGATGTTGGACTGGTATCAGTTACGGGCCCTAGCCTGCAAAGGAAACCGATGGACGAACAACCCCTGCATACCGACCCGCGCACCCCAGGAGCACACATGAACGACGGCAAGCTGTCGGCCATGCTGTCCCTGGAGCAGGTGCGCGGCTTCGTGGTCGTGGCCGAGGAGGGCAACTTCCGGCGTGCCGCCGAGCGACTGCAGATGACCCAGCCGCCGCTGAGCCGGCAGGTGCAGAAGCTCGAGCGCGATATCGGGGTGCTGCTGCTGGATCGCACCCAGCGGCAGGTCGAATTGACCCCCGCCGGTGCGGTTTTCCTGGCCGAGGCGCGACGCCTGCTGGCCCTGGCCGAGGCGGCGCCGAGCACCGCGCGACTGGTCGCCGCGGGGCACACCGGCACCGTCCGGATCGGCTTCACCGCCACCGCGGGTTTCGGTTTCCTGGGCCGGTTCCTCAACCAGATCTCCCGGGCGCTGCCCGAGATCGAGCTGGCCCTGGCCGAGCAGGTCAGCGCGGCGCAGTTCGACGAATTGTCCAGCGGCAAACTGGATCTGGCCTTCGCCCGGCCGCCGTTCGACCGCGCGGAATTCGACGGCCGGCTGGTGCACCGCGAACCGCTGGTGCTCGCGGTGCCCGACGGACACCGGCTCGCGACCGACCGGCCGATGAAGATCGACGAGCTGGAGGGCGAGCGGCTGCTGGTCTACGCGCCGGGCCCGGCCCGGTATTTCGCCGAACTCATGACCAGGATGCTGGCCGGGGTCTCCTACGACACCGCCGACCGGCTCACCCAGGTGCACACCATGCTCGCGCTGGTCGCCGCCGGACGCGGCCTGGCGCTGGTTCCCGAAACCGCCAGCCACCTGCACCCCGAGGGGGTGTGCTATCGCCCGCTGATGGAGGTGCGCGAACCCGTCGAGCTGTACGCGGTCTGGCGGCGGCACCCGGCCAATCCGGCGCTGCGCCGCGTCATCGATCTGCTGGAGACGTGGCCGGCCGCCAACCCTGTCCACCCCGCAAGCTCCGCCGGCTCACCGTCCCCGTAGAGCCCGGCACCGATAGGTCGTTCCCGAGGAGGAAACCCCGTGTCAGAGATATCCGCCGAAGATCTCGGCCCCGCCCTGGGGCGCGGGCTGCTGTCGTTCCCGATCACGCATTTCGATGCGGAGCTGGCCTTCGACGAGGCCGCGTACCGGGACCACATCGGCTGGCTGGCGCAGCACGACGTGGCCGGGCTGTTCGCCGCGGGCGGCACGGGTGAGGGATTCTCGCTGACCACCGCCGAGATCGACCGGGTCGTGCGCGCCGCGGTCGCCGAGACCGGCGGGCGGGTGCCCGTCATCGCGCCCGCCACCGCGGGGACCGCGGTCGCGGCGGAGCAGGCGCGCAATGCCGAAGCCGGTGGGGCACAGGGCATTCTATTGTTGCCGCCGTACCTGACCGAGGCCGGTCCCGACGGGCTCGTCGAGCACGTGGCCGCGGTGTGCGCGGCGACCTCGCTCGGGGTGATCTTCTACAGCCGCGCCAACGCGCAGATCGACGACGTGACCGTGGCCCGGATGGCCGAGAGGTGCCCGAATCTCATCGGATTCAAGGACGGCGTCGGCAATATCGAGACGATGACCCGCATCTACGCGCGCATGGGCGAGCGCCTTACCTACATCGGTGGGCTGCCCACGGCGGAGACCTTCGCGCTGCCGTACACCGAAATGGGCGTCACCACATACTCTTCGGCAATCTTCAACTTCGCCCCGGAGTTCGCGCTGGAGTTCTACCGGGCCGTGCGCGCGCACGATCGCGAGGCGGTCTACGGGCATCTGCGCGCGTTCGTGCTGCCCTATCTGGACATCCGCGACCGGCGCAAGGGCTACGCGGTGTCCATCATCAAGGCGGGCCTGACCGCCGTCGGCCGCCCGTCGAGCCGGGTCCGCCCACCGCTGACCGATCTGACGCCGGACGAGCTCGCCGAGCTGACCGAACTTGTGAAAACGATTGCCTGACAGGGATATCGACGCATGACACAGAATCTCAGCCCCGCGGTGCTCGACCGGATCACCGGCGTCAGGCTCTCCTCGGTGACCCTGCCGCTGCCCACCGGCATCAGCGACGCCAAGGTCCTGACCGGGCGGCAGCGGCCGATGACCGAGGTGGCGGTGCTGTTCGCCGAGATCACCACCGAGGCCGGGCTCGAGGGCATCGGCATCGGCTACTCCAAACGCGCGGGCGGCCCCGGCCAGTTCGCGCACGCCAGGGAGATCGCCCCGGTCCTGATCGGCGAGGATCCCAGCGATATCGCCAAGATCTGGGACAAGCTGATGTGGGCGGGCGCCTCGGTGGGCCGCAGCGGGCTGTCCGTGCAGGCGATCGCCGCGTTCGACGTCGCACTGTGGGACATCAAGGCCAAGCGCGCGGGGCTGCCGCTGGCCAAACTGCTGGGCGCACATCGCGATTCGGTGCGCTGCTACAACACCTCCGGCGGTTTCCTGCACGCGCCGATCGAGGAGGTGCTCGAGCGTGCGGGCGAATCGCTCGCCTCGGGCATCGGCGGCATCAAGATCAAGGTGGGGCATCCGGACAACGCTGTGGACATCGCCCGGGTCACCGCCGTGCGCGAGAAGATCGGCGACGCCGTACCGCTGATGGCCGACGCCAACCAGCAGTGGGACCGCCCGACCGCGCGCCGAATGTGCCGGGCGTTCGATCCGCTACAGCTCGTGTGGATCGAAGAACCCCTGGATGCCTACGATTTCGCCGGGCACGCGCAGCTGGCGCGGACCTTCGACACCTCGATCGCGACCGGCGAGATGCTGACCAGCGTCGCCGAGCACGCCGAATTGATCCGGGCCGGAATCGATATCGTGCAGCCCGATGCGCCGCGCGTCGGCGGCATCACCCGCTTCCTGGACGTGATGGCCCTGGCCGGGCGCGAACATCTACAGCTGGCACCGCATTTCGTTATGGAGGTGCACGTTCATCTGGCCGCGGCGTATCCGATCGAGCCCTGGGTGGAACATTTCGAATGGTTCGACCCGCTGTTCAACGAGCGCCTCGAGATCCGGGACGGCAGGATGCACCTGTCCGCCCGCCCTGGACTGGGCGTGACGCTCAGCGAGCAGGCCCGCGCCTGGTCCGTGGACGAATACGAGCTGAAGGCCTGAGAGGGCCCACACATGCCGACGACACCTGGTGGAGGACACAGTGACTGCCGAGACATCCCCGGCCGACATCGATCGCATCGTCTCCGCGGCGGTGCATGCCGCGGACCGGCTCGCGGCGACGACCCCCGTCGAGCGGGCCCGCCTGCTCGAGGCGGCGGCCGACGCGTTGGAGAAGGCCTCCGACGAGCTGGTCACGCTGGCGGCCAAGGAGACTCATCTGCCCGAGCAGCCGCGTCTGCGGGGTGAGATGGTGCGCACCGTCTTTCAGCTGCGACTGTTCGGCCAGGTGCTCACCGACGGCGAATTCCTGAGGGCCGCAGTCGATCACGCCGACGCGAAGTGGCCGATGGGCCCGCGCCCGGACATTCGGCGGATGACCGTGCCCATCGGGCCGGTGCTGGTCTTCACCGCGAGCAACTTCCCGCTCACCCTCAGCGTGGCCGGACACGACACCGCCGCCGCCCTCGCCGCGGGCTGCCCGGTCGTCATCAAGGCGCACCCGGGACATCCCGAGCTGTCGGAGCGCACCTTCGAGATCCTGGCGCGGGCGCTGACCGAGGCGGGCGCGCCCGAGGGCACCGTCGGGATCATCTACGGCCTGGAATCGGGTGTGACGGCGCTGCGGCATCCGGGCATCGCCGCGGCCGCGTTCACCGGGTCCGAGGCCGGTGGGCGGGCGCTGTTCGACATCGCCAACGCCCGGCCGCGGCCGATCCCGTTCTACGGCGAGCTCGGCAGCGTGAATCCGGTGGTCGTCACAGCGGCCGCGGTGGCGGCGCGCGGCGTGGAAATCGCCACGGGGTACGCGGGTTCGTTCACCCTGGGCGCGGGGCAGTTCTGCACCAAGCCCGGTCTGCTGCTGCTGCCCGCGGGCCACGGCCTCGAGGACGAACTGCGGGCGGCGGTCGCGGCGATCCCGGCGCAGCACATGCTCAACGAACGCATCGCACATGGCTACCGCGCGGGACTCGAGCGGCTGACCGAACATCCGGCCGTCGCAGTGCTTTCCGATCCCACAGGCTCAACAGATACACCGTCCCGGGCGCTTTCGGCATCCGCCGACTCCGCGGGCTCAACCGACACACCTTCCCAGGTGCCCCCCGCGCCCGCCCCGGATACCGCGGAGTTCGGCCCGACGCTGCTGCGAGTCAACGGCGCCGATTTCCTGCACCATTCGGAATCGCTGGATGCAGAATGCTTCGGCCCGGTCTCGCTGATCGTGGAATACGAAGGCCCCGAACAGCTCCGGGCGATCCTGCGCGAGCTGGAGCCGGGCCTGACCATCACGCTGCAGGCCGAGGAGTCCGACGCCGAGCTGGTCGAGAGCCTGCTACCCGGGCTGACCGCGCTGGCCGGACGCCTGATCTGGAACGGCTGGCCCACCGGGATCACCCTGTCCTGGGCCCAGCAGCACGGCGGTCCCTACCCGGCCACCACCACACCGCAGTTCACCTCCATGGGCACCGCGGCCATCGACCGCTTCCTGCGTCCGGTGGCCTGGCAGGGCTTCCCGGAGGCGCTGCTGCCCGCACCGCTGCGGGACGCCAACCCGTGGGACGTACCCCAGCGAGTGGACGGAAAGCGTTAGCTCCCAACGAAATACCGCGGCCCTTGATGCGACATCGTGCGCGCATCAAGGGCCGCAGGCATTTTCACCTGCTATCCGAGCGGACCTGGGCGAACCGTCGTGCGGCCGATGCTGTTCGTGCACCGGCCGGGCGTGCACGGCATACCGTCGACCGCTGGCTCAGCCCTTCACATTCGCGCAGAGGATAGGCGCGAACT
The DNA here is from genome assembly GCF_018860155.1 of Nocardia albiluteola. Lineage (GTDB taxonomy): Bacteria > Actinomycetota > Actinomycetes > Mycobacteriales > Mycobacteriaceae > Nocardia > Nocardia albiluteola. The sequence continues at coordinate 498,935 of NZ_JAHKNI010000002.1, read as the reverse complement.
GCATGGTCGGCTTGTCCCCAGCGAGGATCTGCGACATCGGTCCCATGTGCACGTTGACATACCAGCCGGTGGCCGGCGGGGCCGTGGTCACATTCTGGACCGTCGTGCTGACCGTGCCCTTGCCGGAGGCATCGGCCTGCAGATCGGGCAGCGGATACACCACATCGCCCTGTGCGGCGCAGGTGCCCTTGTGAATATGCACCGCATGGGCGGAGTTGGCGGGCAGGCCGGTCGCGGTGAGATCCACGTGCAGGCTGTGCTTCGCGGCGTCATAGGCCAGCGCGACCGTTCCGGCGGGGGTCACGCCCTTCGTCGGCGGCGCGCTCATCTTGACGGTCACCGGACCGGCCGCGGTCGTCCCGGCGGCGATGTCGCCGCACGCGATCGAGGTGAAGCTGACATCCCCCGGGTTACCGACGGTCGCCATCGGCGCCAGGTGCACGTTGATGTAGGCGCCGGTGGGAATCCCGGCGGGGGCGGGCTTGCTGACCAACGTCTGCTTCGCCACACCCATGGCGTCGGCGGTGATATCGGGGAACGGAATCGAGGGCGGCTTGGTCTGGTCCTTGCAGACCCCGGGATGGATGTGCATCGCATGGGAGCTGCCCGGGGTGAGGCCCCACAGATCGACCGCCGCGGTGACCTCCTTCGTCGCGGAATTCCAGGTCAGCGAGACGGTGCCGGTGGGCATGGTGGCGAGGTGGAGCGGGGCCGTCGCGGACGGCGAGGCCGACGAAGCCGGTGCGGCCGAGGGGGAGGAACTGGACGTCGTCGAGGAGGAACAGGCGGTCGCCGCGGCGAGCAGTCCGGCCACGGCACAGCACAACAAGGTTCGTTCGATCATGTCATTCCCCTAGCTGAGAGGTCTGCCGGCGGGTCCGTCACGAACCCGGCTACTGGCGTGCAGGGGCCCGAATGCGCATCTGCCGCGCACCGTGCCCGCGGGCAACTCGTCCGCCCACATGGTTGTACTACGACAATGGCGCCCCATCGGTTCACCGGCCGAGCGACGTCGATAACGCCCGGACGACCAACCGCCTGAATCCGATTCTGCTCCCGCGCGGCGGATCCCGGGCCACTTCGCGCGTCCCTATTCGCCCGCGGCGCGACGGATCTCCCCGCCACCGGCGCGGGTGGCGCGGGCCACGGTCGCGTCGAAGGTCTCGAGGAAATCGAAGGACGGGTCCTCGTCGTCGACATCCAGCACGACGGCCCGGCGACGCAGGTCCCTGGCCGTCTCGCGGTCCATCGACGGAGCCTCGGGGGCGCGCGCGTCACTCGGCTCGGCCTTCGCGGCCGAGGGACGGGCGCCGCGCGAGAGCCGCGCGGTGCGGCGGCGGCGGATGTCCTCCTCGATGCGCACCTGCCGCCGCAGATAGATCAGGTAGGCGACCAGCACCAGCACCGAGGCGCCGCAGCCCCACCACAGCATCCGCGTCACCGCGACCGCGAAGGCACCGAACAGCAAGGCGCTCAACGCCAATCCGAGCGTGGTGCGCTGCCGGAAGCGATAGCGGGCGGCGCGGGCCACCGCGTCGGCCTCGGGGTCGTACCCGCCGCGACCGCGCCGGATGGGCACGATGCGGCCCACGGTGAACTCGGAATCCCCGGTCTCTGGGTCGGCGTACTCGACCTCCGGCTCGGCGAAGTCGTCCGGCTCCCGCGGCGGGGCCGCGCGGCGCGGCTCGGCGTGGCGCGGGGACTTCTCGGATTCGTCGTAGTCGCCGGGCGCGGCGCTCCCCCGCGCCTCGCCGTCTCCCATGTCGTCGTGGTCGGCGGCCGGATCGGCCGCCTCCAGGTCGCCAGTTTCGATCTCGGCGTCCTCGATGCCCGCCTCGTCGATCACACTCTCCCCGGCGCATTCGGCGTCGTCGAACTCGTCCACCTCGGCCTCGATGACCTCGCCCTCGCCGGTCACGCCGCGGGTACCGCTTTCGTCGTCGCGCTCGGTGACGGGCTCATCGGCCGAAGTCGTCATCCGATCCTCCGCATCATCGCCGTGAAATAGCTTTCTCTGCACGCGCCTGGGTACCCAGTCCGGATCGGAATCGTGCCCCGAGGCGGGCCTCGACTGGCTGCTGGTGCCGCCGCGATGCAACACCCGAGTGGCCAGAGCGGTGTCGGTCGTGCGCCGGATGCGCGGATACCGCGCGGCGAGCAACGGAAACAGCACGAAGACCCAGAGCACCACCAGACCGATCCACAAGATCGAATTCGGCACCGCGCTCACACCTCCGTCCCCGCCGGCCCTCCGTGCCACCGATGCCATATCCCGGCGTCGCGGCGAGAATCATGCCGCCTCGTCGGGCCACTGCACCGGCTCCCTTCCGGCGATGCGGGACGCACCACCGACGTGCGTAGGCTAGTAGGACCCCGAGTGAATATCCGCAAGGCGCGCCGTCCACATCCGTCACACTAGTAACAAGTGTCAGGGATTGATTACCCGTCCGGAGCGGATCAAACGTTCGACCACGGTCCCCGAAACCTCCTCCACGGTCATGGCGACCAGCAGGTGGTCCCGCCAGGCGCCGTCGACGTCGAGATATCGGCGCAGCATGCCCTCTTCGCGGAAGCCCACGTTGCGCAGCACGGCCTGGCTGCGCTCGTTCTCGGGGCGCACGGTCGCCTCCACCCGATGCAGCCCGACGGGCCCGAAGCAGTGGTCCAGCCCCAGCGCCAGCGCGGCGGTGGCCACGCCCTTCCCGCCGGCATCCTTGGCGACCCAGTAGCCGATCCACGCCGACCGCAGCGCTCCGCGCACGATATTGCCGATGGTGAGCTGCCCGCTGAACGCCCCGTCCACCTCGATCACCAGGGGGATCATCGCCCCGCGACGGGCCTCGGCCTTCAGGCTCGACCACAGCGAGGGCCAGTTCGAGGGATGGTTGCGCGCCTCCCACGCCCCGCGCCCGGTCGGCTCCCACGGCTCGAGGTGCTCGCGATCGCGCACCCGGATGCGGGCCCACGCCGACGCGTCGCGCAGCCGGATCGGCCGCAGCGAGACCTGCCCGCCGGCCACCCGCACCGGACCCAGATGCGCGGGCCAGCCCGGATGCTGCGCGGATCGGAAGACGTTCATATCCATGGTGTTCAGCCGCGTTGCGCGAGGAAAGCGACCTGAACCTCGTCACCGGTGCGGACCTCGGTGACATCGGGCTCCAGGACTATCAGGCCGTTCGCCTCGGCCAGGGTGGACAGCAGATGCGACGAGCCGTTCACCCCGAGCGGTTGCACCAGATAGTCGCCGGTCTGCTCGTCGCGCATCAACTGGGCCCGCAGATAGCCGCGCCGGCCCGCCATGGAGCTGATCGGCATGATGGTGCGCGCCCGCACGATTCGCCGCATCGGATGGCGCCGGCCCAGGGCGATGCGGATCAGCGGCCGCACCATCACCTCGAAAACCACCAGCGCGCCAACGGGATTCGATGGCAGCAGGAAGGTCGGCACCTCGTCGCGGCCCAGCCGGCCGAAACCCTGCACCGACCCGGGATGCATTGCCACACGGTCGATCTCGAGCTCGCCCAGACCCTCGAGCGCCTCGCGGATCTGCGCCGAGGCCCACCCGCCGACCGCACCGGCGATCACCACGACCTCCGAACGAACCAGCTGCCCCTCCACCACATCGCGCAGCCGTCCCGGATCGGCGCTGACGATCCCCACCCGGTTCACATCCGCGCCGGCGTCGCGCGCCGCGGCCGCGAGCGCGTAGGAATTCACGTCGTACACCTGGCCCGGACCGGGTGTGCGATCGATGTCGACGAGCTCCCCGCCGATCGAGATCACCGACAGCCGCGGGCGCGGATGCACCAGCACCTTGTCCCGGCCCACCGCGGCAAGCAGGCCCACCTGCGCCGCGCCGATGATGGTGCCCGCGCGCACCGCGACATCGCCCGGCTGCACGTCGTCGCCGATGCGCCGCACGTAATCGCCCGTGCGGACCGGCTCGTAGACCTTGATGCGGGCGCGCCCGCCGTCGGTGAAGTCCACCGGCAGTACGGCATCGGCCAGGGTGGGCAGCGGCGCGCCGGTGTCGACCCGCACGGTCTGACGGGGCTGCAGCCGGATCGGCTGCCGCGACCCCGCCTCGACCTCGCCCACCACAGGCAGCGTCAGATCGACGGGATCGCCTGCCTCGTCCCGGATGTCGGCCCCCGCGCCCTGCACATCCACGCTGCGCACCGCGTAGCCGTCGATCGCCGCCTGGTCGAAACCGGGCAGCGGGCGCTCGGTGACCACATCCTCGGCACACAGCAGGCCCTGGGCCTCGGAGATCGCGACCCGGACCGGCCGCGGCGCAACGGCCGCCGCGGTCACCTTGATCTGCTGATCCTCCACCGAGCGCATGCAGCCCTTCCTACTCTCTCCGTCTCCAATACGGCGATCCCGCCGGTCCCGGCCGGTTTCGCCGCAGGCTGCCGCAGCGCTCGCCGGATCTACTCCGACGAGGTCCGCTGTGGATCCCAGTCGGGACCCAGGCGCCGTTGCAGCCACTCGCGCAGAGCGGGACCGTATTCTTCCCGCTCCAAAGCGAAATCGACCGCAGCTCGAAGATAACCGCCCGGGTTGCCCAGGTCGTGGCGCGACCCACGGTGCACCACAACATGAACCGGATGCCCCTCGGAGATCAACAGCGAAATCGCATCGGTGAGCTGCAATTCGCCGCCGGCGCCGGGCTCGATGCGGCGCAGCGCGTCGAAGACCGCGCGATCGAGCAGATAGCGTCCGGCCGCGGCGTAGGTCGAGGGCGCGTCGGCCAGATCGGGCTTCTCCACCATGCCGTTGACGCGCAGCACATTCGGATTGGCGGCGTCGGGCACCGTCGCGACATCGAAGACGCCGTACGCGCTGACCTCGTCCTTGGGCACGTCGATCGCGCAGAGCACCGATCCCCCGCGCTTGCGCCGCACCCGGCTCATCACATCCAGCACGCCCGAGGGCAGCACCAGATCGTCGGGCAGCAGCACCGCGATCGCATCCTCGTCGGGATCCAGGACCTGCTCGGCCTGCGCCACCGCGTGCCCGAGGCCCAGCGGCTCCTCCTGGATGACCGAGGTGACATCGAGCAGCCCGGGCGCCTTGCGCACCTTCTCCAGCAGCTGGAACTTCCCGCGCTCGGCGAGGGTGCCCTCGAGCACCAGATCCTCGACGAAGTGCGCGACGACGCCGTCCTTACCGGGCGAGGTCACGATCACCAGGCGGGCGGCCCCCGATTCGGCGGCCTCGGCGGCGACCAGCTCGATACCGGGCGTGTCCACGACCGGCAGCAGTTCCTTCGGGACGGTCTTGGTCGCCGGCAGAAACCGCGTCCCGAGTCCGGCCGCGGGCACCACCGCGGTACGGAAGCAGGACACCGGACCACCCGTCCGACCGTCGCTCACGGAATCGCTGCGCGATGCTGTCATAAAGCACACCCTATCCATCAGTCCTGTCGGCCGGACCGGCTCCGCTCGGCCCCGGCACACCGGGAAGCCTAGGCGGCGGCCCGCACGGCCGCGCGGTGAGACGCACCCCGGGCGGTCCAGCCGATTTCGCCGCCGCCCAGCATGCTTGCAGCAATTCCCCGTCACACCGAATCGGAAACCACGGCTACGCTCGTGCAGAGCGAACATAACCGGAGGCGACACGAGCGAAGCGGAGGCCGGGATCACCGTGGACAGCGCAGTTCATCCGAACAAACAGGACTGGCGCGCCGAGTTGCTGGCCCGCCGCGCCACCCTGGACCCGGCCGTGCGGGAGGCCGAGGCAACGGCCCTGGCCGCGACGCTGGCCCGGCTCCCCCTGGCCGCGGCGGGCGACATCTGGGTGGCCGCGTACGTGCCGGTGCGCGGCGAGCCCGGCTCGACGGCGATGCTCGACGAACTGCGCGCCGCCGGGGCCCGGATACTACTGCCACTGACCGGCCCGCCCGGGCCGCTGGACTGGGCCGAATACACCGGCAAGCAGGGCCTGCAGCGCGCCCGCTACGGGCTGCGGGAACCGTCGGGGGCCAGACTGTCGCCGGCCGCGGTCGGCTGGGCACACACGATTCTGGTGCCCGCACTGGCCGTGGACCGCCGCGGCGTCCGGATGGGCCGCGGCGCCGGATACTACGACCGGACGCTGCCAGCGGCCCGGCCCGGGGCCCGGCTGATCGCGGTGGTCCGCGACGAGGAAGTACTGGACCTGCTGCCCGAGGAACCGCACGACGTCCGCATGGGCTGGGCGCTGACGCCCGGGGCGGGCCTCACCCAGCTGGGCTGACCGACCCGTAAGCTCCGCCACCATCCCCCGCTGACCGGGAATTATCCGCCGATTGGCATCGTTGGCACTGTCGGCTGTAGAGTGCTAACGACGGAGACTGTGGAGGTTCCTGTGCCTACTTACTCGTACCAGTGCACGCAGTGCGGCGATAAGTTCGACATCGTCCAGTCGTTTTCCGACGACACCCTGACCGTGTGCGAGAAGTGCGACGGCAAGCTGCGCAAGCTCTTCAACTCGGTCGGCATCGTCTTCAAGGGCAGCGGCTTCTATCGCACCGACAGCCGGGGCGGCTCCAGCACGGCCAGCGAGCCCGCCAAGGCCGAATCGTCGTCGAGCAGCTCCTCCTCCAACGGCTCCTCGAGCAGCTCCGCCTCGAGTTCGTCGTCGTCGAGCAGCACGTCGTCGAGCAGCAGCACCGCAAGCAACTCGGCCGCCTGAGCGGCCCGGCGAGGTGTCATAGCCCTCGACCGACCGCTGCTGGGCGCTTCGAGCGCGCACATCCCCATCGAACACGGACAGTACTCGCGCGGACTCCGGCGGATTGCGCCTGCGCGCGAGTTGTCCACAGCTCTCACGTTATCCACAGCCCGATGTCGACCAGCGTTTTCCTGAGCCGCGGCGGGCGCGCCCGGCCGTAGCGTGCCGGGCATGACCAAGCGCATGCCGAGCATCCATCGCCTGGGCGCGGACCGCGGCGGCGACCGCGACCTGGGGCGCGCGCCGCGCTGGGAAGCGCTGCTCGACCGGCGCCCGGCCTGGGCCGATGCGGTGCTGGCCCGCCGGATCCTCGCCGCCGCCCTCACCGCGCTGGCCGGATACCTGCTTCTCCGCGGCGATCCGGCGTCCCACCGCATCCCGGCCGTCGTGGCCGCGCACGATCTCGCGCCCGGTCAGACGATCGTCGCGGCCGACCTGCGCCGCGCCGAATTCGCCGCGGGCGCACTGCCGGCCGGGGCCCTGCACGAACTCGCCCCGCTCGAGGGCGCCACCCTCACCACCGCCATGCGGGCCGGGGAGATCTTCACCGACGTGCGGATCGTCGGCCCGCGCCTCGCGGCCGCCGCGACCGGGGTGGCCGGCGCCCGGATCGTGCCGATTCGCCTGGCCGACAACGCCGTAGCCGACATCCTGCGGTCGGGAGACCGGGTCGACGTGGTCGCCGCCGACCCCGAGTCCGCGGTGTCCTCGCCGCAACCCCTGGCCGTCGGCGCGGTCGTCGTGTCGGTCCCGGGCGGCGAGAAGTCCGGGCGGGAGCGCGCGAGTCCGGACAGATCCGGGGCCGCGAGCGAGCGCATCGTGCTGATCGCCCTGGATTCCGCACACGCCACGACGGTCGCCGCCGCATCCCTGCGTACCGCGCTCACCGTGGTTTTTCAGTAGAGTTCATCCCGGTTGCCAAGTATTTGCCGCATGATCATCTAGCATCCTCGACACCCGGCCCCAACGTGGGCGCCCCACGCCATGACGAGAGGTTTCGGCGCGAAGCGGGTGAACCAGATGAGACAGGAGCAGCAATGCTGAAGGGTTTCAAGGACTTTCTACTCCGGGGGAATGTGCTCGATCTGGCGGTCGCGGTCGTGATGGGTGCGGCATTCACCGCGATCGTCAAGGCATTCTCCGACGGCATCATCACGCCGTTGATCAATATCTTCGGCGGCACGGGCGATCTGGGCCTGGGATTCCGGCTCGTCTCCGACAAACCCGCGACCTACGTGGCGATGGGACCGATCATCACCGCCGCGATCAACTTCATTCTCATCGCACTCGTGGTGTATTTCGTCCTGGTACTTCCGGCCTCCCACGCCAGGAAGCGCTGGGGTAAGGCGGAAGATCCGGAGGCCACCGAACTCGCGCGGCTCACCGAGATTCGCGATCTGCTCGCCGAGGTCAATCAGAGCTCGGGCGGACGTCACGAGTTCTGAGCCACGCGGCAGCCGGTAAGCGTGGGCCCGGCGCACACGGCACCGGGCCCACCCTCCTACCGAGTTCCCGTGATTCCAGCGAAGGGGATGCCGGAATCAATTCCCTTGGCCCCGGCCGCAATTGGCCGGAGCGGGATCAGCTGGTCCGATCAGCCGATGCTGAACGGGGCGCCCCAGAGGGTCACCCAGCCCTGGATGGTGGAGGAGTTGATTTCGTAGCTGACGAACGAACGCGCCTGGGCGTACCCGGCGCAGCCGGTCAGGCCGATCGTCTCGTCCTTCCACGACACCGAGGCGTCGTTACCGGTGAAGGACGTGTGGGTCGAGTGGTGGTCCTGACCGAAGTCGTCCTTCTTCTCGATGTCGAGAATGTAGAACGCCTGCGCCTGGCCGGGGCCGAGGCTCAGGTTGCCACCGGTGCTAACACCCGCGGACGGGGTGACCTTGCCCGAGCTGTCCCAGCTGCCACCGACGCTCGGAGAGGCGTTGACGCCACCGCCGGCGATGTTGACCTGGCAGCCCACCACGTAGCCCGGGTAGATGGCGCCGCCGTTGACCGAGGAGTCACCGGTCAGGTGGACGTGCGCCGAACCCGACACCCAGGCGTTGCGGTGCACGGGGGTCGAGCCCATCGACGGGTTGATGTTGGCCGACTCGTGGTCCAGCCAGCCGTGCACCTGGGTGCCGTCGGAGAAGGTCTGCACGACGTTGCCGCCCGGCAGCGGCACGAAGGTGTCGGCGTTGGCCGCACCGGTGGAGAACAGGCCGAGAGCGGCGGTGGCGACAGCACCGACGCCGGCCGCGCGGGCCAAGGTCTTACGGATGTCCATGTTTGTTTCCCTCGAGGGTGAATCGCTATGCGCGAGAATGGGTTCGCTGAACGGCCACGTCAGCCGATGCTGAACGGCTGCCCGTAGAGCGTGGTCTTCGAGTAGTTGTTGCCGACAACTTCGACAACCGTGTACGCACGCGCCTGGGCATAGCCCGCGCAACCCTGGATGTTCATCTCCGCGTCCTGGTAGTCGACGCCCCAGTGGCCCGGGTGAGTGATGTCCATGTCATCGATCTGGACGAACTTCACCTGGCCGGGGCCCAGGTTCAGGCCGATCGAGCCACCGACGTTGGCGCTGGTCAGGCTGACGCTGCCCGAGATGCCCGCCGAGATCGCGTCGGTGCCGATGTTGACCTGGCAGCCGATGATGTATCCGGTGTTGATCTGGGAGCTGGCGTGGGTGGACGAATTGTTCGACCCCGGCGTGTTCAGCTGGCCGTTGTTCGGGCCGACAGTGGTTTTGGGTGCGTTCGGCACATCGGCCTCGGCGCGACCAGAGACCCAGACAGTACGGCCGGCACCGTTGGCTGCCAGGGATGGCGAAATGGTCGCGTGCTCGCCGAAGCGGTGGATGACAACTCCGTCGGGACCCGCCGTCGTACCGTCCGGCAACGGAATGTACGCGTCTGCGTTGGCAGCACCGGTCGAAAGAAGCCCGATCGCAACGGTCGCCGCCGCGCCAATGCCCGCGATCCGGGCACCGCGACGCACACCGCTGGTGCGGTTCTCGCTCATACTTCCCCTCATCAGGTTAATGCAGGCAGCCTCGACCACCGAAGCTGCAGTTCAGCCTCGACTATCAACGCTGGGCGTTTCGGCATCGACCACCGATGACGGCGTCCCCAGCCTCGACCTCCGAGGCTGTTCTCAACCCCGACCACCGGGGTTGAAATCACGGTTCGGGTAAGACCCCAACTCGGCCTTGCAACGGAGTGTTGCCGTCGTGTAACCGACAGCAAATCCCGCTGCATTCGGCAGACCGATTTGACGGAACCGGGCCACGTTCCGCCGGATCCGACGCCGAAGCGTCATCTCCGGGCCTTGGAGAACCGCTGGTGGTACAGCCCAAAGGCGAACATTAAACGCACTGGCAACCGGCTGACAACGTAAGCAGACGTAAACACGATGTGATCTAAATCACATCGAGAATCCGGCGAAATCACGACAACGCCAAAAACGCTGTGAGCGTTCGGAAAAGAGAAAGGTCGCGAGTTACGGCTCGAGTACGTCATCGCGACGCATATGTGATGGGGAGTGACTCACCCGTGATGCGGGGGCACCTGCGCCCGCAACCAATCGTCCGAGGAGTTCTGCGACGAGGCGGATTCTCCCTCGGGGCCGCGTTCGTCAGTGGTGGTTTGCGGAAGGGTATCGCCGAATATGCGCGCCAGGCGCGCGGCATCGGCCGCCGCGGCACGCGCGGCACCCCCCGCCGTGGCCTCGGTGGCCCGGCGGGGGGGCTTCTCGTCGTCGTGCGAGGGCGTACTCACTCGTCCAATCCGGACAGCTCATCGATGACGCGGCTGGCGAGCGGGCCGAGGGTGGCCATGCCGTCGCGCACCGCGGCGCGGCTGCCCGGCAGGTTGACCACCAGTGTGCTGCCCGAGATCCCCGCCAGCCCGCGGGACAGGCCCGCATCGAGCGAACCGGCCGACAGGCCCGACGCGCGCAGCGCCTCGCTGATGCCGGGCAGCTCGCGGTCCAGCACCTCGGAGGTGGCCTCGGGGGTGACATCGCGCGGCGACATGCCGGTGCCGCCGACCGAGATCACCAGATCGACGCCGCCGATGACGGCGGTGTTCAGGGCATTGCGGATCTCGACCTCGTCGGCGGCGACCAGCACGGTGGCATCGACCAGGAATCCGGCCTCCGACAGCAGCTCGACCACCAGCGGACCGATCGAATCGGTCCCCCCGTGGGCGGAACGGTCGTCCACAACCACCACAAGCGCACGGCCCGCCACAGGGGCATCCATTTCCATGCCGCTAACCGTAGCGTCCAGCGGTGACAAGGACCCAGTTCCCCCGGAGTCCCGGCGGCGGTCCCCCAGCAGGGTCAGGGGGCGGGTGCGGCGCTCGGTCATCGGCCACCGTCCGCGGGCGCGCCGGCGAGGGTCACCTGGACGGTCTTGGGGTTCTGACCGTTGGTGTCGGTATAGGTCACCGAGACCTTTTCGCCCGGCTGATGCGAGCGCACCGCGGCGACGAGCGCGTCACCGCTGTCGATGACCTGATCGTCGAGCTTGGTGACGACCACTCCCGCCGGAATGCCGGCCTTGGCCGCGGGGCCGTCGGCGGTCACGTCCTTGACGACCGCACCGCTGGTCCCGACATTGCCCGGCGCCTGGTTCAGCACGGACATGCCGATCTGGGCGTAGGTCGCGTGCCCGGTCTTGGTCAGCTGGTCGGCCACGCGGCGGGCTTGATCGACCGGAATCGCGAAGCCGAGCCCGATCGATCCGCTCTGCTGGCTGCCGTCGGCCGAGCCGCCCAGCGTCGCGATCGCGGTGTTGATACCGATCAGCTTGCCGTTCATGTCCACCAGCGCACCGCCGGAGTTACCCGGATTGATCGGCGCGTCGGTCTGCACGGCGGAGATCACCGTGCCGTTGCCGCCGGACTCGCCGCTGGTGGACACCGGCCGGTTCAGCGCCGAGACGATGCCGGTGGTCACGGTGCCGGCCAGCCCGAGCGGGGAGCCGACCGCGACGACCGGCTGGCCGACCTGCAGATCCCTGGAGGTACCCAGGTCGATCGGCGTCAGGCCGGACTTGTTGGCGGCCTTGATGACCGCGATGTCGGAGACCGGATCCACGCCGACGACCGAGGCCGTGGCGGTGCTGCCGTCCTTGAACTGCACCTGCATCTTGGCGTCGGCGCCCGCGCCGCTGGCGACGTGGTTGTTGGTCAGGATCAGGCCGTCGGAGGACAGGATGACCCCCGAGCCCTCGCCCTCGGTCCGGTCGCCGACCACCTTGATCATGACCACGCTGGGCAGCACCTTCTGCGCCACCGCCTGCACCGAACCGGCGGGCGCGGTCACCGAGGCGTTCCTCGCGTTGGAGGACGGGCCGTCCAGGGCGTTGGTGGCGGAGGATCCGCTGCCCGAGTTGGCGACCAGCGCGCCGACCGCGCCGCCCACCCCGCCCGCCACCAGGGCCAGCGCCAGGGCGGCGGCGATCAGGCCGCCCCGGCCACGCGGCGGCTTGGTGGCGGTCGTCGTCGCATAGGGCGCGGCGGCGAAGGCGCCGGTGTTGTTCGGATCGGACGCGTAGGGGGCGCCGGGCACGGCCTGGAAGGACCCGCTGGGCGGCTGCTGGCCACCGCCGTACGCGTGCGGGTACGGCGGCATCGGGGTGGTGTGCTGGGTGGGCGTCTCGCGCGGCGCCCAGGCCATGTACTCCGGGGGCACCGCGCCCTGCCCGGTGAGCTGCTCGGTCGGGTACTGCGGACGCGGGTAGGACCCCCCTGGCGCCCCCGGGATCGGCGGCTGCGGGGCGAACGGCCCAGCCCCGGCACCCGGCGCCGCGGAATACGGTGCGGAAGGAGCCGCGGGAGGCACAGGCGCGGCACCGGAAGGCTGGGGCACGGCACCGGAAGGCTGAGGCACGGCACCGGGAGGCTGAGGCACGGCACCGGGAGGCTGAGGCAGGCCCGCGGGAGGCTGCTGCGGATCCGGGCTGTCCTTCGGGTCCTGGGTCATTTCTCTCTTTCTCCTCACGTCTGCCGACCAGCGTGGTTACCTCTACTGAGAGCGGACTGAGACGTGCCTATCAGTTCACCATCAGTTCACCGGGATTCGCGGATGGTCCGCTCTCCCCCGGCAGGACGATACGGATGAGCGCACCGCCGCGATCGGATGTGTCGATTGTGATGGTTCCGCCGTGTTTGGTCACGACCTGTTTGACGATGGCCAGGCCCAGGCCCGAACCGGGCATCGACCGCGAGGCCGTGGTCCGGTAGAAACGCTCGAAAACCAGCTCCCTCTCGGCGGGCGCAATACCCGGCCCCGCATCGTCTACGGCGAATTCCAGGAGTCCGGGCCCGGTTTCGCGCATGCTCACCCGGACCTGTTCCCCTTCCGGACTCCATTTCGCGGCATTGTCGAGCACATTCAGGATCGCACGCTCGAGCCCGGCCTCGTGACCATAGACGAACCACGGGCGCAGGTCCCCCACGAATTCCACCGTGGTGCGCCGCCGCCGCGCCCGTTCGAGCGCCCGCGCGGCCACGTCGCCGATATCGATCTGGTCGTAGACCGCCTCGGGGGCATCCTCCCGCGCGAGGTCCACCAGATCGCCCACCAGCGTGGACAATTCCTCGATCTGGGCCATGACGTCGGCCTGCAGTTCGGCCATGTCCTGCTCGGGTATGTGCGGCGCGCCGGGGCGGGACGAGGCGATCAGCAGCTCCATATTGGTGCGCAGCGAGGTCAGCGGGGTGCGCAGCTCGTGCCCCGCGTCGGCCACCAGACGGCCCTGCCGATCCCGGGATTCGGTCAGCGCGCGCAGCATGGAATTGAAACTCTCGGTGAGCCTGGCCAATTCGTCGTCGCCGGTGACCGGGATCGGCGCGAGGTCGTCCGTGCGGGCGATCCGCTCGGTGGCCGCGGTCAACCGCGCGATCGGCCGTAATCCGGTGCGGCCCACGGCGGCCCCGGCGGCCGCGGCCGCCACGACACCGCAGATGCCGACCACGAACAGCAGCCAGGCCAGGCGGTTCAGCACCTCCTGCGTCGGCTGCAGTCGCTGCGAGATCACCAGGGTCGCACCGCTCTTCATGCGCTCGGCCAGCACCCGCTGGTTGGCGGCGGTGCGCAGCGAGAACGAGGACTGGCCCTTGGCCACCGCCATCTCCGGCGCCCCGACCGGCGGATCGGTCGGCTGCGGCGGCACGTACGGCGGGTACATGTCCGGGAAGATCAGCGCGATCCCGATGTCGTTGGAGTACAGGCTGCCGATCGCCAGGGTCGGCAGAATCCCGAGGCTGTCGAGGTTCTGGCTGATCATCACCTCCGCGCGCGCCTTCAGCTGCTGATCGACGTCGGAGTACAGCGACCGGGCCACCATCGCGTAGGCGGCGATCGAGGTCAGGGCCACCGCGATCGCCACCACCGAGGCGGCCAGCAGCGTGACCCTCCAGCGCAGCGAGACCGACCTGGTCAGCGGCATCGGGGGGCGCAGATCGTGCGGGTCGGCGCGCTGGGCGACCCCGGCGACGCCGTGCCCGGCCGCGCCGTCGCGCCCGCGCCCGGTCGTCTCCCGCGACCGCCTTTCCGAGCGGCTGTTCCCGCCGCGCCCGGTCGTACCCCGCCCGGCCGGACCGTGCCCCTTGGCGCCGAGTCCGGTCGGGTGCGGAACATTCCTTCCCACGATGTCGAACACTCCTACGGCGGCGTCTCGCGCAGCACGTATCCGACGCCACGCACGGTATGGATCAGGCGGGGCTCCCCCTCGGCCTCGGTTTTACGCCGCAGATATCCGATATACACCTCGAGCGCATTGCCGGAGGTGGGGAAGTCGTATCCCCAGACCTCCTCGAGAATTCGGCTGCGGGTAAGCACCCGGCGCGGATTGGCCATCAGCATCTCCAGGAGTGAGAACTCCGTGCGCGTCAGGCTGATGGCGCGCTCGCCCCGCGAAACCTCCCGGGTGATCGGGTCCAGCGACAGATCGGCGAACGTCATCGTCTCCGACGCCTCGGCGGCCGGGTCGGCGATGGTGCGGCGCAGCAGGGCGCGCAGGCGGGCGAGCAACTCCTCGAGCGCGAACGGCTTGGGCAGGTAGTCGTCGGCGCCCGCGTCCAGCCCGGCGACCCGCTCCGAGACCGAATCGCGTGCGGTCAGAACGAGTATCGGCAGGTCGTCGCCGGTGCTGCGGAGCCGGCGGCACACCTCGAGGCCGTCCAGGCGGGGCATCATCACATCGAGCACGAGCGCATCGGGGCGTTGCAGCGTCACCTTGTCCAGGGCGTCGACGCCGTCGACGGCGAGCTCGACCGTGTAGCCGTTGAAGGTCAGCGACCGCCGCAGTGATTCCCGCACCGCGCGGTCGTCGTCGACTACCAGAATGCGCATGAGATCCAGTCTGACCGCACCGACTGAGAGTCCACTGAGAAGACCCACTCCGACACGCCGGAGCACCGCGAGCCTATGACCAGTCGCTTTGCTCGGTTACGTGCGCCGTGCACGAAACATGTTGCGCGCGGAGGAATTAAACAATGGGAAAACGCGACCCGGGTCCGAATTGCCGTCACCAACTTCACACGGTATGTTGCCTGCCGTAAAAGAAGACCTGCAGTCGGTTCTCCGCCGGTTGGACCCGTAAGACGTCAGTTCACTTTCCGCAAATTCGAGCGCTCGGATTTGCCCGGCAGTGAGCGAACGTGCATGCGAGCCATGGGTGCTCCGCCCGCCCGGGCACGGGCCCGCGATGAGGGCCGCGGGGGCGTATGCGCGAGCGGAGGCGACGGAAGCAGGATGGGCACTGCACCGCGACCATGGCAGCGATCGCTGTCCAACCTCTCGGTAACGAGCAAGGTCGGCATCGTACTGCTGCTACCGGTCATCCTGGCCTCGGTCTTCGCGGTGCTGCGCATCAAGGACGAGCTGGGCACCATCGCACAGCTCAACGCGGCCGCCCAGCAAGCACAGATCATCCGGCCGGTGCTGGACTACGCTTCGGCCGCCGAGGATCTCGCCGTCGCGGCCGGCACCGGGGGCGCCGGCGATCGGGCCCTGGACCAGGTCTCCGCGCGCTTCGACCAGGCCGCGGCGAATCTGCAATCGGCGCTGCAGCTCTCGCCTGTCGACCAGCAGGTGAGCACGGAGGTCACCGACGCGCTGTCGGCGGGCCGCAGCCTGCGCAACAGCCTGCACGGCAGCTCACCGCTGGTGATCGGCAACCAGTCCGACGAGGTCGCCACGCACATCAGCAACGCACTCTCGACGCTCACCACGCCCCAGGAGACGGTCCTGGAGCGGTACTACACGCAGCTGGGCGATCTCACCATCGCGCGCCGGATGTTCCTTCAGCAGCAGCTGCTCATCGGCAGCGGCGAGATCAGCAACAATCCGGCCATGCTGGCGCAGGCCCTCACCGCCACCGGCGCCGAGCTCACCATGATCAATCAGTACGCGGTGGTGCAGCCCGTCTCGGCGTACAAGCCCGACGTGCTGCTGGGGGCGCAGCAGGCCCGCCTGCACGCGTTGAGCCAGAACAACGCCGAGCCGATGTCGCTGCCGGGAGTCGGTGATTCGCTGAAGCTGAGCACCGCGACCTACACCGACGCCACCGGTCATCTGGTCCAGCTGATCAATTCGGGCCTGTCCCAGACCTCGATCGCCGCCCGCAGCACCGTGCTGCGCGACGTGGCGTCCGTGGTCGTGACGCTGCTCGCGGGCCTGGCGCTGGCGCTGGCGGTGGCGCGCTCGCTGGTCGTCCCGGTGCGCCGGCTGCGGCGCGGCGCGCTGCAGGTGGCCCACATCGACCTGCCCGCCGAGCTCGCGGTGGTGCGCGAGGGCGGCGCGACGCCCGAGATTCTCCCGGTCGACGTGCAGACCACCGAGGAGATCGGCCAGCTGGCCCGCGCGGTCGACGACATGCATCGCCAGGCGCTGCACCTGGCCGCCGACCAGGCGCGGCTGCGACTGCTGATCAGCAGCATGTTCGAGACCCTGTCCCGGCGCAGCCAGTCCCTGGTCGAGCAGCAGCTGACGCTGATCGAGGACCTCGAGCGGGACGAGGACAATCCGGGACGGCTGCAGAGCCTGTTCCGCCTGGACCACCTGGCCACCCGCATGCGCCGCAACGGCGACAACCTGCTGGTGCTCGCGGGCACCGCGCTGCGCCGCGGCCACCTGCCCCCGGTGCCGCTGTCGGACATGCTGTGGAGTGCGGTGTCCCAGGTGGAGGACTATCAGCGGGTCGAGATCGGCGCGGTGCCCGACGGCATCGTGGCCGGCGAGCCCGCGGTCGATGTCGAACATCTGCTGGCCGAGCTGATCGACAACTCGCTGCGCTATTCCCCGCCCAGCACGCCGGTGGCGGTCTCTGTGAACCCGGCCTCGGAGGGCGGCTATCTGATCGAGATCACCGATCGCGGCCTGGGCATGTCCGGCGAGGATCTGCGCTCGATCAACGACCGGCTGGCCTCCGGCGGCGAGGTGACCGTCGAAACCGCCCGCCGCATGGGCCTTTTCGTGGTCGGACGGCTAGCCAAGCGGCACACCGTCACGGTGAGCCTGCGGCGCACGTCCACGATGGCGCAGCAGCCGGGCATCACCGCCGCGGTGCACCTGCCCGCCTCCCTGGTCACCTCGGGCCCGCAGTCCGAGAGCGCCGGACCGCAGGGCGCCCCGTTCCCGGCCGCGGCGCCGGGCCGGTCCCTGTCGGTGGCCGCCGACCCGGACGCACCGGAGCCCGGCTCGCTGTTCGCCACGCCCGGAGCCGGACTGCCGCTGCGCCGGCCGGGACGATCCTCGGTATCCGCGGCGCCGCCGATCCCCGAGCCTGCCCTCGGCGCCCCGGAACCGGTGCGGGACGGCGTAATCGGCTTCCGCCCGTTCGACGAGGCGCGCGAGGACGACGACGAGTCCGCCGAAACATCCTGGGGCGACACCGAATCCGAGACCGAGCACTGGGCACAGGTGGACGAGCCCACGGCGCGGAGCCTGGCCCGCCCGGCCACCACCTCGTGGCGCATTCCCGAATCCGATCCGTCCATCGACTCCTGGCCGACATCGCAACTGTCCCAGCCGATTCGGCGCCGCGACCCGGCGGAACCGGAAGCTCCGAAGGAGAGCCGGCCCGCGGAATCGGTTCCGGTGCAGGCGGATATACCGGAACACACGATGTCCTGGTCGACGGACGCGGCCGATCTGTGGGCCCAGACCGCCACGCTGCCCGTGCAGCAGCCCGCCCCGCGCGAGACCGTCACCGAATCGCCGATCTATCAGCGGATGGTCTCGGAATGGTTGGTCGAGCCGTCGGCGAGCGAGCCGGTCGAGGCCTGGTCCTCCCCCGCCGACGACGGCTGGGCGGCGGCCGCGGAGGCCAGCCGCCCGACCACGGTCCACCGCACCACGGGCGGCCTGCCGATCCGTGCCCCGGGCGCGCAGCTGGTTCCCGGCAGCCTGCCCCCGGCCGCCGAATCCGCTGCCCCGGATCCGGAGGAGATCCGCAACAACCTGTCCAGGCATCTGAGCGGGGTGCGCAGCGGACGAGCCAATACGTCGTACACGGATGAAAACGGGTACAACGGAACTCGGTCCGGCGGCGCGGCCCAGTATCAAGACGCGCAGTACACAGACGGAGGACATGTATGACCGATACCGAGCAGCCCCCCACCGACGAAAACCTGAACTGGCTGGTCACTCGCTTCACCCGCGAGGTACCGGGCGTTTCGCATGCGGTGCTGGTATCGGCCGACGGCCTGCTGCAGGCCACGAGCCCGCATCTGCCCTCGGATCGCGCCGAACAGCTGTCCGCGGTGACCGCCGGACTGGCGAGCCTGTCCTCGGGTGCGGCTCAGCTGTTCGAGGGCGGCAAAGTGATGCAGTCGGTCGTCGATATGCAGCGGGGCTATCTCCTGGTCATGAGTGTGGGCAACGGGTCGCACCTGGCGGTGCTGGCCAACAAGCAGCACGACATCGGCCGGATCGGTTACGAGATGGCACTTCTGGTCGACCGGGTCGGTGCGGTCGTGCAGGCCACCGCCCGGTCGGCGGCGGTCTGACCAGGACCGGTCCGAGCCGATGCCCAGTTCCTCCGGAGCCGACCCCCGGCCAACCACCCGAGTCCGCCCCTACGCGCTGACCGCGGGGCGCACCGAACCCGCGATCGACCTCCCGCTGGAGGCGGTCGTGGAGACCCTCCCCTACGCGAGCCGATTCGATTGGCCCGCAGGCGATGTCCGCACCGATATCCTCCGCCTGGGTGGCCGGCGGCTGTCGGTGGCGGAGATCGCCGCCCACCTCCAGCGCCCGCTGGGAATGGTCCGTGTCGTCATCGGCGATCTGGTCGTGGCCGGTACGCTGCGGGTGCACACCACACTCAGCGACAACGCCACCTTCGACGAACGCCGCTCGCTCATGGAGAGGACCCTGCGTGGACTCCGCGCTCTCTGACGCCACGCTCACCGCGCCCGAAAGCCGAACCGCCTCGACAAAGATCGTGGTGGCCGGTGGATTCGGCGTCGGCAAGACGACCTTTGTCGGCGCAGTCTCGGAGATCGTGCCGCTCCGCACCGAGGCGCTGGTCACCGGATATTCCGACGGCGTAGACGATCTGACGGGCATTCCGAACAAGGAAACCACCACGGTCGCCATGGATTTCGGGCGGATCGTCCTGCCCGGCAATCTGACGCTGTACCTGTTCGGCACGCCCGGCCAGCGCCGGTTCTGGTTCATGTGGGACGACCTGGTCCGCGGCGCGATCGGCGCGGTGGTGCTGCTGGACACCCGCCGGATCGAGGACAGCTTCGCGGTCGTCGACTTCTTCGAGGCGCGCGAGCTGCCGTTCCTGGTGGCGGTCAATCGTTTTCCCGACTCGCCGCAATTTCCGGCCGCGGAGTTGCGCGAGGCGCTGTCGATCCGCGAGGGTGTGCCGATCGTCGATATCGACGCCCGCGACCCGGCACAGGTGCGCCAGTCGCTGGCGGCGGTCACCGAGTACGCGATCGCGCGCCTGACCGGAGGCTCGCAGCCCGCGGCGACCGCCCAGCGCTGAGCTCGGCGCCGCGACAACGCGGCAACAAGGTACCAACCAGATTCATTCAGCCAGGCGGGCAGGCATATTGCCGGAGCCGGCGGTGAAATCCGGCTACCAACAGGGAAATCGGCGGTACCGGTCGCGATCTCGTTTGCCCAGCAACGATATAGGGCTGCCGGAGCGATCCCGAGATCGTTCCGTCCCGGCCGCAGAGTTGCCGAACCGTAATGAAATTCACGGCCCCGCGGCGAATCATCCTGTCCGACCGTGACATAGAAATACCGGCGGGTGGGAACACAGAACCCGAACAAATACGATCCCAGGGGGAACCCGTGCAGTACTTCACCATGGGCACCTGGGTGCTCGGCCTGTCGCTCGGTGTGGCGGTGGCCGGCGCCCTGGTAGGCCTGATCTGCATCCGGCAGTCCACGCTGTCGGTGACCGCGAAATTCCGCCTGGTGTGGCTGACCGCCGCCGCGGTCTGCATCGGCGCGATCGGCACGCATCTGGGCACGTCCGTCACGCTGCTGGGCGTCGGAGTGGGCGGCGGCACAGTCCATTACGACCTGCTGCGCCGGGCGGCGGCCCTGATCCTGGTGCCCGTAGCGGTGCTGGCCGCGCTGCTCATCGTCGGACGGAACCCGCAGCTGCCGCGGCTGGCGGTCGGGGCGCTGGTCATGGGCCTGAGCCTGGGTGCGGGGAATTACTTCGTACTGAGTGCGCTGGAAGTCCAGGGCACCGTCTCGATCAGCCCGGCGATCATCGCCGGGGTGACCGTGCTGTCGGTGGTGGTCGCGTTCGGCCTGCTGTACGCGATGCGGTTGCGGGCGACGGTCGCGCTGCTCGGGGTGGCGATGCTGTACGCGGCCGCGATCGTGGGCATGCACTATCTGGCCCTGTCCGGGCTGCAGGTGCATCTCGACCCGGCCATGCCGCCGCCCGGTGGACAGGACCTGTTCACAGTCTTCATCCCGGTCTTCGCGATCGGTGTGATGTCGCTGGCGATCCCGATCACCGCAGTCCTGGTCGCCCCCGACCGCGCCGGGCGTCTGCAGCCCGAGCCCAGAAAGCCCCGGCAGCGCCGCCCGCGCCCGACGCGCCCGACCCGGCCCGCGGGCACGCGCCGCCGGGAACCGGTCGGATAGTTCCCGCGCAACGGTGCGCCACATGCTTCGGGCCGGATCACCACACGGGTGATCCGGCCCGAATTCTATTGTGTCCCAGGTAATTCAATTCACAGGGGACGCTGCCGTCCGGCAGGGCTCGGTCTAGACGTCGCCCTGGGCGTGCAGGGTGTTGTACATCTGCACACCGCTCGCGATGCCGACCACGGTGCCCAGGGTCGCGCCACCGACGATGGCGCCGACGCCGCCGATGGTGGAGGCGCCGAGCAGGCAGCCGCCGACGATGCCGAGCGGGGTGCCGATCACGGTGGCCGCGGTCAGGGTGCCGCCGGTGAGGGCGCCGACCGGGCAGCCGATGAGGGCGCCGCCCACGCCGCCGACCATGCCGCCGACGCCAGTGGCCAGGCCGAACTGAGTGGCCGCGACACCGAGGGCGCTGTTGAAGTCGGCCGTCGGGTCGTGCGGGGCGGGGGCGTCGACCGGCTTGATCGCCGCGTCCGCCGGGTGGGTGGTGATCGGGTCGACGGGGGCGGACGCCGCCTCGGCCGCGGGCAGGGCGGCCTTCGGCGTGGCGGCGAAGGACTGCTGGCCGTACACCGTCTTACCTGCGGCGTCGGCGACCTGGATCTGGCCACCCAGGGTGGTCAGCTTGCCGAACGGAGTGTTCAGCACGGTGGAGGCGTCGGCGGTGTTGCTGTTGTACTGGACACCCGGCGCGATCGCCAGGCTCAGGGCGTGCGGATCCACGACGGGAGCCGCAGCGCCGGGGGTGGCGGCCGAGGCGGTGCCGGTGGCGAGCGCAACGGCGGCGGTCGTCGCGAGCGTCGCGAGCGACACAGCGTACGTCATCTTCTTCATACGAACCCCATCAGATTCTCAGTTGATGCGCTCACTCCAGGAAGCGCAGAGCCATAAATTTCGAGCCCTCACAGAGACTCGCCGGTGCAGATTACGAATCGGTAACAAACCCCGTCAATAACCCGACAAAAATATTCCCTTCATGTTAAAAGCGTGCAAATTTGGACAAAGACGGGGTGGGGCGAACGTTTCGGCGAACTCTCAGCGTGCGCATATGTGACGACGATTACTCCGGAAATCCGTCACCGGCAGCACAATTGCGTGCCGAACTCTCTCGCGCCGTCCACGCTGCCGGCGGTCACGCGGTTCTCCCGGGTGGGCCACGGTGGGCGGGTTCGCGATTAGGGTTGGGTCCATGCAATTCGCCCCGGACGATGCCGGCCACGGGGAGGCGGCGCCCGCATCCACCGACCTCGAGGCCATCCTGCGCGATATCCAGATCCAGTTGCGGGGGCCGGAGCTGTCCGGCTGGCCGCAACTGGGCTCCGACACCGGCGAGCGGCACCGGACAGTAGTGGAGGCCTTGGCGGCAGCACTGACGCAGATCGCCGAACTGCGTACGGAAATAGGCGATCTGGAGGCAACTGTCGCCGACCTGGAGCACCAGGTGCGGGACCTGTCGCCGCACCGCCTGCCGTGGCCGCTCTCGCTGGCCGAAGGGGCGCTGCTACTGCTGGGCGAGCAGGTGGCGCGGCTGGAATCGCTGCTGCCGGACCTGCCGGGCCGCGAGCCCGACCGCCCCTGAAGTGGCGATGAGCGGGTTCCCGGACTTGCAGTGGGAACCCGCCCTCCCGGATGAGGTTACCGGCACGAGGGCACGAATACATCACTTCGCGCGGACTTTTTCGCACCCAATAACCCACTCCCAGTGCGCAGTTCATCTTTCAGCTACCTCCTCGCGATCCGATCTGGCCACACTTCCCCAGCTCGGACGCTGCGTGGCATTTGCCAACTCGTCGCCGAATCCAGACAAATGTCTCGCGAGTGGATGACCAAATCCCCTACCGAACTAGGCGCATCGCACAACTCACAGCCGGGCCGGATCGATTACTCCCCGCCGCACCGCGGCCACGAGGCGCCGCGGCACCCGATAGACCACGCCGCCGACGGTGACCGGAACCAGCTCGGGCGGCGTCGCCTTCCAATTCGCCCGCCGGCTACGGGTATTCGATCGGGACATGCGCCGCTTGGGAACGGCCATCAGCGTGCCTCGCCTTCGGACTCGGCGGCCTGCGCGGCGCCGGGACGCGCGCGCCTGCCATATTTGCGTTCGAACTTCTCCACCCGCCCGGCGGTATCCAGCACGCGGTGCGCGCCGGTCCAGAACGGATGGGAGTCGCTCGTGACATCGACGGTGATCAGTGGATAGCTGTTGCCGTCGGTCCACTCGGCCGTGCGCGTGCCGGTCGCGGTGGATCGGGTGAGGAAGCGCTTGCCGGTGCTGACGTCCTCGAAGATCACCGGATGGTAATCGGGGTGGATACCCGCCTTCATGGATCTGCCTTTCTACTCGTGCGTGTCGTGCGGCAGCGCGGCCTCGGTCGCGCCCTCGGATTCGGTTGTGTCGCAGGGATCCCGGTGCCATTCGCCGAAGGGGTCCTCCCACTGCGCGACGAGTCCGGGCGCGGTGCGCACCTGGCGCAGCTCGTCCTCGTCGACCAGCGCCCAGTGCAGGGCGTGCCGGATCTCGTCCGGATCGGCCGCGCAGATCAGAATCGTCAGCGAGACGTCGCGATCGCCGAAGTGCTCGTCCCAGCGCAGCGCGGCCAGCGCGCGGCGATCCGGATCCGCGGCCGCGAACTCCACCGGGCTCATGGCGGCCAGCCAGGGGCCCGCGCCGCCCACCCGCAGGCCACCGCCCGCGGACTCCAGCCACACCACTTCCTCGGGCTGGGTGGCCAGCCATACCCGGCCCCGGGCGGTGACCACGCCGTCGAACAGCACATCCAGCGCCTCGTGCAGGCGCGCCGGATGGAAGGGGCGGGAGGCGGCGAATTCGACCAGCTGCACACCGTATTCGGCCTGCAGCGGCGGACGCCCGCGCAGCAGCGGTGCGTGCGCATCGAAGATCCGGCCGCGCCGGGCGCCGGCGGGCAGGCGGGCGAGCAGGCCCTCGACGCGTTCGCGGTCCGGACCGGCGGGGCCGTCCAGCCACTCGGCCGGGGCCAGCGGGACCAGGCGGTCCAGGATCGCCGCCAAGCGCGCCCGGTCGCCACCGCCGAGCGCATCGGGCGCGAAAACCAGGACGGCGTCGGCGAATTCGACCTGCCCCACGGCCACCTGCGCGACCGTGCGCTCGTCGTCGGCGGCCGCGAGACCCCGGTCCGCGAGGGTGTCCTCGCCGAGGATGTCGACGGGCCACGCCTGCGCGTCCAGCCCGGTGATCACCGCCCCGATGCGCACGTTGCGCCCCGCCGGCCCGTCCACACGACCGGCGACGCCGACCACCGGGACGTGCTCGATCGCGTGGCATACCGCCTCCGCCTCCGCCTCGAACCTAGGATCCAGAGCGATCACGATGCGCCGCACCGAATCTCGCGTCGCAAGCAGGCACAGCAGCGGCAGCAGGTCGGCACGCAGCGTGCAGGAGACGCAGCCGTGCGCCAGTTCGTGCACGGTCGTCACGGCGCGGTGCGCGAAGAGATCGTTCCCGCGCGCCCCGGGGCCCGGCTCCATGAACCCCGCACCGTTGTCCGTGAACCCGGCACTGCCGTCCGTCGGGCCGGCGCGCTGCGGGTCGAGATCAACGGGTGTGCCGTACCAGACGGTCCGGCGCACGATGCCCTCGTTCAGGGCCGTCAGGTCGTGCCGGACGACGACGGTGCCGGGCGTGTCCAGCATCGTGCGCGCGACCCGATCCATGCCGTCGTGCACCGAGCCGCCCGGCCCGGCCTGGACGGACGCACCGGCCAGCAACACCACGGGCGTGCGGCGGTCGGGAGCTGACACCACCGGAACCCCTTTCGACAATCATTTTCATTTACCGGGGGCTCACGCTACAGTGTTCGACGGCCGTTGTCGAAAACGGTTTTCATCTTCAATTCAGGAGGATTCGGTGTCGGCACACTGTCAGGTCACCGGGCGCCGTCCCGGATTCGGCAAGTCCGTCTCGCATTCACACCAGCGCACGAACCGGCGCTGGGACCCCAACATCCAGCGCAAGACCTACTACCTGCCCAGCGAGGACCGCCGCATCCGGCTCACCGTGTCGGCCAAGGGCATCAAGGTCATCGACCGCGACGGCATCGAGGCGGTCGTCGCCCGGCTGCGCGCCCGCGGCGAAAAGATCTGAGGGAGCTGACCGATGGCATCGAAGTCGACCGACATTCGCCCGATCATCAAGCTGCGGTCCACCGCGGGTACCGGGTACACCTATGTCACCCGCAAGAACCGCCGCAACGATCCGGACCGCATGGTGCTGCGCAAGTACGACCCCGTCGTGCGCCGCCACGTGGATTTCCGGGAGGAGCGCTGATGACCGCGCGGCCGGGACCGAAACCGGGCCAGCGAGGCAAAAGGCCGGCGGCACAAGAGAACACGCGGGAGCACTGATGGCCAAGAAATCCAAGATCGCACGCAACGAGCGGCGCCGGATCATCGCCGCGCGGCATGCCGAACGGCGTGCCGAACTGAAGGAGGCCGCGCGCCGAGCCGCGGCCGCCGGCGCGCCGGACGCGGCCGAACTGTATGCCGCCCTACAGCGCCTACCCCGCGACGCCAGTCCGGTACGATTACGCAATCGGGATACTACGGATGGCCGCCCCCGTGGATATCTACGGAAATTCGGACTTTCCCGAGTACGCGTGCGCGAAATGGCCCACCGCGGAGAGCTGCCCGGTGTGCACAAATCGAGTTGGTAGACACCCGGATCTCGTGAGCGAGTAAGGAACCCCGGCATGAGCGGTCAGGGCTCGGAGGCGGCAACTTGCGTAACCACGTAGAGATCAGAGCTCATGCCGAGAAAGGATGCTGATATGGCAGTCAAGCGAGCACCGTCCAAGAAGATCAGGGCCGAGCAGGCGCGGCGGCCGAAGAAGAACCCCCTGATTTCCGCCGGCGTCGAGGTGGTCGACTACAAGGATGTGAACCTGTTGCGCACGTTCATCTCCGACCGCGGCAAGATCCGCAGCCGCCGCGTCACCGGGCTCACCCCGCAGCAGCAGCGTCAGGTCGCCATCGCGGTGAAGAACGCGCGCGAGATGGCGCTGCTCCCCTTCACCAGCCGATAGCGGCCGGACGCGAAGAGCCCCGGCGCCGATCAGCGGCGTCGGGGCTCTTGCGTTGTATACCAGAGGTTTTCGCGAATTACGGGATGGTCAGCACCTGACCCACGTTGACCGCGTCGGGGTTGTCGATGCCACTGGCCATGGCGATATCCATGTACCGGTTGCCGTCGCCGTAGAAGCGTTCGGCGATCGCCCACAGCGTGTCGCCCGCCGCGACCGTGTAAGTATGCGTGGCCGGCGCACCCATGTTCATCTGCTCGGCGGCCGCGATCGGGTTGTCGGTAAAGGTGTCCGACGCCCACAGCGGGCTGCCGTCCCTGCCGAACAACACCACGTTGCGGTCCGCCTGCACAACCAGGCGATCCGCGTCCATGCCGTTGGTATGCGTGGCCCATGCCGCGCCATCATCCTTGTACACCACGAAATTGCCGTCGTCCTGCAAGACGGCACGAACAACACCCTGGCCGTGCGTATTGGTCGCCCACACCACGCCACCAGGTTCGGACAGCACCAGATTGCCGTCGTTCTGCAGGGTCAGCGCGTATGCACCACCCTGCAGGGACTGGCCCAGACCGAGTTCATCGCCTACGTGCAACGTATCGCCCACGGGAACTTCCTTTCGGGATTCGGGGAAGTGCTTCGTCGGTTGATCAATGGCACAGATTGGATTTGCTCATCGTTTGCCGACGATACTGCGTGGTAGTCCGCACCGGACGAATTAGGGCGCATTCGTTATACCCCCCCGCCACCCCGCCGACTCCGCAAGCTCCGTCAGCTCACCATCCCGCTGCATTTACCCACCCCGCCGACTCCGCAAGCTCCGTCAGCTCACCATCCCGCTGCATTTACCCACCCCGCCGACTCCGCAAGCTCCGTCAGCTCACCATCCCCGTAGGGTGTGGCGTCATGAACGGGATTTCGGGACCCCGCCGGGCCGGTGTGGCCGCCGCGGCGCTGCTGGCCCTGCTGGCCGCGGGCTGTGGACAGGCGAACCACGGTGACACGCAGGCGAATACGACCACCAGTGCCGCGGACGCGACGTCGTCGGGCCCGAGTGCGCCCACCGAGCAGAACCCGCCGAATCCCGGGCGCACCTTCACCGCGAATCCGGCGATCGTCGGCGCGTCGCCGATCCCCTTCGACAGCTGGAGCCGGATCGCCCCCGATCGGATCGCGGTGAATTTCCAGATCGGCTCGCCGGACTGCTACGGCGTCGACGCCACCACCACCGAGACCGGCAGCACGGTCACGGTCGCCCTGCGGTCGGGCAAGCTGCCGGCGGCGATGGGACGGATGTGCACAATGATCGCAGTATTCGGCACGCTCGATATTCCGCTGCAGCAACCCTTGGGCAATCGAAAGGTGCTCAGTGCCACATAGATTCGCCCCATCATGTGACCTCGATCACAATAGCCCTGGAGCTGGCCTTATAGCGTCACGATCTGAAGCGGGCGCAATTCGGAAGTGATAGGTTCCCTGCATTAGAGGGGGAACACAGGCCGATTCCCGGCGCTCGCCGGGATGACGAAACCCGGTATTCGGGATGTCCAATGCCCGAGGACCGGACGATAGAGGCTCTGCGCGGGAACCGCAGCTCCGCGCAGAGCCTCTACTACATTCTCCGGTTGTTCTCGCTCAGTGCGCGAAATGCCGTGCGCCGGTGAGGTACATCGTCACCCCGGCCTCCCGGCAGGCGTCGATCGTCAGCTGATCGCGCACCGAACCGCCGGGCTGCACAATGGCCTTCACCCCGGCCGCGATCAACTGCTGCGGCCCGTCCGGGAACGGGAAGTAGGCGTCCGAGGCCGCGACCGAGCCCTTGGCCCGATCCTGCGCACGCAGCACCGCCAGGTGCACCGCGTCGACCCGGTTGACCTGCCCCATGCCGACGCCGACCGAGGCGCCGTCGTGGGCGAGCAGAATCGCGTTCGACTTCACCGCACGGCAAGAGCGCCAGGCGAATTCGAGATCGGCCAGCGTCGCGGCATCGGCCGCCTCGCCGGAGACCAGGGTCCAGTTGGCCGGATCGTCGCCCTCGGCATCGATGATGTCGCGCTGCTGCAGCAGGGCGCCGCCGCTGATAGGGCGCAGCTCGGCACCGCCGCGGGTGGGCCGGTCGGCGACCAGGATGCGCACATTCTTCTTGCGCTGCAACACATCCACCGCGCCGTCGGCGTAGCCGGGGGCGACGATCACCTCGGTGAAGATCTCCGCGACCTGCTCGGCCATCTCGACGGTGATCTCCCGGTTGGCCGCGATCACCCCGCCGAACGCACTGACCGGATCACAGGCGTGCGCCTTGCGGTGCGCCTCGGCGATGTCGGCGCCGACCGCGATGCCACAGGGATTGGCGTGCTTGACCACGGCCACCGCGGGGGCGGTGTGATCCCACGCCGCGCGCCAAGCCGCATCGGCGTCGGTGTAGTTGTTGTACGACATCTCCTTGCCGTGCAACTGCTTTGCCTGCGCTAGCCCCGGCTGGCCGCCGTTGCTCGCGTACAGCGCGGCGGCCTGGTGCGGGTTCTCGCCGTAGCGCAGCACGGCCTGCCGGGCCCAGGTGCCGCCCAGCCACTCCGGAAAGTTCAGCGCCGCTTCGCCTTCCGGCGCACCGGCATCAACCAGGACGTTGGTCATCCAGCTCGCCACCGCCACGTCGTAGCTTGCGGTGTGCTGGAAGGCCTTGGCCGCCAGCGCCGTTCGCTCGGCGAGGGTGAACCCGCCGGACTTCGCCGCGGCCAGCACGCTGTCGTAGTCGCCCGTATCGACCACCACGGCCACCGAGGGATGGTTCTTGGCCGCGGCGCGCACCATCGAGGGGCCGCCGATATCGATCTGCTCCACGCATTCGTCGGGGCTCGCGCCGCTCGCGACGGTCTCGGTGAACGGGTACAGGTTCACCACCACCAGCTGAAAGGCATCCACGCCCAGCTCGACCAGCTGATCCGCGTGCTCCTGCTTGCGCAGGTCGGCCAGGATGCCGGCGTGCACGCGCGGGTGCAACGTCTTCACCCGGCCGTCGAGGGTCTCCGGGAATCCCGTCAGATCCTCGACCTTCGTGACCGGGATGCCCGCATCAGCGATGCGCGCCGCGGTCGACCCGGTCGACACCAGCTCCACGCCCGCGGCGTGCAGCCCCGTGGCCAGCTCGACGAGCCCGGACTTGTCGTACACGCTCACCAGCGCCCGGCTGATCGGCTTGCGCTCAGTCACCGTACAACTCGCTCATTCTGGGATAACTGCCTTTCGTCCATCGGAGACAATGCCTCGCGCCGCGACGGCCGCGACAACCTGCGCCAGCAACCGCCGTTCGACAACCTTGATCCGCTCGTGCAGGGTGTCCTCATCATCGCCGGGCAGCACCGCGACCGCCTGCTGCGCCAGGATCGGCCCGGTGTCCACGCCCGCGTCCACCAGATGCACGGTCGAGCCCGTCACCCGCACCCCGTAGTCGAGCGCGTCACGCACCGCGTGCGCACCCGGGAACGAGGGCAGCAGGGCGGGGTGGGTATTGATGATCCGGCCGCCGAACCGCGCCAGAAAGACCGGGCCGAGAATCTTCATGAACCCCGCCGACACCACCAGATCCGGCTCGTACGCCGCGACCGCGGCCGTCAGCGCGGCATCCCAGGCGGCGCGATCGGGGTGGTCGCCCAGCGCGACCCGGAAGTGCTCGATACCGGCGGCATCCGCGTGATCGGTTGCCGCACAGACCCGGTCGACACCGACGGCGGCCACTCGTGCCGGATACCCCGGCTCGGCGGTCGCCGCGATCAGCGAACGCAGCAGCGACCCGGTGCCCGAGGCGAGCACGACAATAGTTGATCGCGGCGCTTCCGAGGGCGCTGAGCTCACCCACCCCGCCGGCTCCGCAAGCTCCGTCGGCCCGCCGTCCCCTGGGTTCACCCACCCCGCCGACTCCGCAACCTCCGTCGGCCCGCCGTCCCCTGGGTTCACCCACCCCGCCGACTCCGCAACCTCCGTCGGCCCGCCGTCCCCTACGTGGTTACGCAAGCTGCCTCCTTCGGGCCCGCCGGTGCGTGCCGCGGGCTCGCGGGCACGGCCGCGGGTACCAACTGGGCGGGCGGGGTCGTCAGCGCTCTACTCCCTGTGCGTCGGGACTGCAGGATTGCGGCGGATGCGAGGACCGCCGCCCTAGAGCCTAACGACCTCCCACCTCGTCACCTTCCGGCAGGTCCGCCTCCACCGCTTCGGCGTCGGAAATCGCTTCGGCCAGCCTCACCACAGTCCGCCAGATCCGCCGCAACCCAACGACGGTCCGCCTCACCGCTGCCCGGCGGGTCGGCTCCATGACTTCGGGTTGAAGAAGCTCGACTGTCCCGCCCCACCCCGGTGGCGAGAATGTCGACACCTAACGACCCTCCGCCGCACCACGGCCCGGAGGGTCGGTCTCGACCACTTCGGCGTCGAGAATGTCGTCGGTCTCGTTGGCTCTGCCGCCGGCCCTATGACGAGTGTCGAGGGCGGGCTGTTCCTCGACGAGTTCGCCATCGATCGTGGCGGGGTCGGAGGCGTTGTGTGGGTCGTAATCGTCGTAGCCGTAATCGTCGTCAGCGTAAGGACGGTCGGGGTCGGCGTAATCGTCGTCATAGCCCTCGTCGGTGTCCGCGTACTCGTCGTCGGCGTAGTCGTACTCGTCGTCGTATTCGTCTTCTGCGTACTCGTCTTCCGCGTAGTCGCGGTCGTAATCGTCGTCGTATTCGTCGACGTTGTCCGCGTAGTCCCCGGCCCGCCGACCGCCCACCGGTGCGGGCAGGAACCACCCCGTGCACAGCAGGCCGACATATCCGGGGATCGCCAGCCACAGCAGGGTCAGCCCGGCGAAGGTGAGCATGCCGGGCCCGATGTCGCCGAAGGAGCCGACCGTGCCGCCGGCGATTCCCCCGGCCACCAGCATCGCCAGCGCGGTCAGGCCCGCGGCGCTCAGCGTTGCCCACGGGCGGCGGGCCTGGTCGCCGGACTCGCGGGCGCACTCCATGCCGGCGAGCACACCGACGGCGGCGGGTGCCAGCAGCAGCACCGGCCACCACACAGCGGCCGGACCGGCGGGCACCGCGGCCAGCACCGGCAGTGCCGGCACCGGCGCGCCGGCGATGGAGAACACGCTCAGCCCGCCCGCGCCGATGTGCACGTCGGCGCCGACCAGCACGGCCGCCGCGCCGATCACCGTGTTCGGCAGATAGGCCAGCGACAGCAGCGTCAGGCCGAACACGCCGCCGATATTGCCCGCCGCGCGGTAGGTGTCGCCGATTCGGGACCAGTGCACCAGGAACGAGACCGCGGTGACCAGCAGTCCGCCCAGCAGCAGGCGCCGCACCGCGCGCCGGGCCGCCCGGGCCGCGGGCGCTGCCCACGGCGGGAGTTCCGCCAGCAACCGGTCCCGCAGTGGATTCGGGCGGCTCGCGATACCGGCGACGGCGGCCAGCAGATGCAGCCCGACCACCCACGCGAAGGCGGCCAAGGCCTGCGGCGGCTGCAGCGCGACGACCGACGACGCATCGTCGGCCACGGCCAGGCACACCGCCGTGACCAGCAGCGGACCCGACAGTGCGGCGCCCAGAATCCAGCCCAGATCCGTACCCGAGGAGTCGGATTCGACCGCGCGGGCGCAATCGCGGGCGGTCAGCCACAGCACCAGCCCCGTGGGCGCCAGCGGCAGCAGGCTCAGTGTGGTCTTGCCGACAACGAGCGGAACCTGGTGCACCGCAAGCCAACCCGCGGCAATCGCGCCCGAGGCCCCGGTCATGGGGCTGTTGGCGGCGAGCAGCGTGAGAATCACCAGCGCCACGATGATCACGACGGTGAAACTGGTCGCCCGGGCCGCGACGATGAGCAGCACCCGGGCGCGCTCGGGGCTCAGCGAAAGGAAGAGGTTGTCCTCGGGCCCGGGATCGTGGTCCGGATCGACCTGCGGCGAGCGCGCGTTGCGGGGATCCCAGCGGATCGGAGATGCCTTCACGATCTCGCTCCCCCGTCGTTCGGATGGCCCGGCCGGAGGTGACGCTCGACCGGCCCGCCGGGCTGTGCCGGGATACGGCCTGATACACGCTGGTGACGCTCGCCCACGACACCCCAGCGTGGCACCTTCCGCCGCGGCGGGGAGTCAGGCGCGCCGTATGGGGAACGCCCGACTCACCGACGGATTTCGGCGACCTGGGATTACTTGTCGTCCTCGCCCGGACGGAATGCCCGGGTAGCATCCGCGGCCGGGTTGGAGGTCTGCTCCTCGCCGAACGGATTGGCGGGCTTGGGCGTTGCCGCCGGAGCGGACGGATTCGCGGAGCTCGCGCCCTGCTGGCCGTAGCTGGGCGAACCGTATTGCTGCTGCGCGCCGCCGCCGATGTGCTGCGTGGCACCCGCGTCGCCGGGCGCATCCGAGGTACCCGGGCGCTGCTGCGCGCCGTACCCTGGCTGCACACCGTACTGCTGCCCGTAGCCGGCCTGGCCGTACGGCGACTGCGCCTGCTGCCCGTACTGCGGATACTGCTGGCCGGACTGGCCGTAGGGCGACGGTGCCTGCGGGTTCTGACCGTAGGAGGGCTGCTGGCCGTACTGCCCGTACGCGGCGGGCTGACTCGGCTGGCTCTGGCTGTAGGGCTGCTGGCCGTAGCCACCCTGAGTACCGTAGCCGCCCTGCGGGGGCGCCTGCGGCGCGGCCGGTTTCGGCTCGGGCACCACCACGATCCCGCTCTCGAACAGCACCGACGCCACCGCCGACGCGGCCTGCACCAGCCCCAGGAAGACAACCACCCAGGTACCCCATGCGGCGCTGTATCCGTCGGGCATGGTGAACGAGACGAATAACAGTCCCAGGAAACCGGCCGCCGACGCGGCCGCCGAGGCACCGAGCCAATTCTGTTTCGGCAGTAGCGAAATGGCCGCCAGCAGACCACCGGCCAGCAGCACGATCAGCGGCGCCGCGCCACCCGGGAAGGCGAAGAAGGTCCGGGTGACCTCCTGGGTGTGCACACCCATGCCGACGTCCTGGCTGTTCTCGGTGATGTGGGGCGTGAAGCCCAGAAAGAAGTTGATGACGCCCAGTACCGCGACACCGACCGTGAGATAGAGCGGCAGGCCCGCGCCGTTCGAGGACCCGGCGAGGGCGGACGGCCCCGAGGTACTCGATCCCGGGGTGCCTGCCGCGGCACCGGTGGAGCTACCCGGTTGTGGGGGGAAGCTTGGTGCGGAGGAGGGCGTCGCGGGCTGGTTGTACCCGGAGCCCCCGGACGGGTAGGACATGTTGTCGTCTCCTTGTCGGATCCTTCGTCTTCACAACTGGATGCCCTCCTGACGCTACTGCACCAGAGCGCCCGGGTCACTGCCAACGCATACCGCTCGGTGTGCGCGATACACCAGGTGAACGGCCCGGATCCTGCGGCACACACCGGAAAGGCCGAAGGCCGCCTTCCCAATTCGGAAGGCGGCCTTCAGCAGAGATATCCCGATCCTGCACCCGCCGAAGCTGTGCCCACGCAACAACTGATCTCGTAAGCACATGGGTAACTCACCGGAGACGGGCCCACCAGGAGTGGGCCGTCAACCGCCGGCCCGACAAGCAAATCTCGCGGCACGCAGCGGCACGCTGAAATCTCGGAGAGGCGGGGCAGCCGAGCTCAGGCGGTGATGCTGGCCTTCTCCAGGATCTCGCGGGCCAGCGCGGCGGTCTCGGACGGCGTCTTGCCGACCTTCACGCCCGCGGCCTCCAGCGCTTCCTTCTTCGCCGCGGCGGTACCGGCCGAACCGGACACGATCGCGCCCGCGTGGCCCATGGTCTTGCCCTCGGGCGCGGTGAAGCCCGCGACGTAGCCGACGACCGGCTTGGTCACGTTGGCCTTGATGTAGGCCGCGGCGCGCTCCTCGGCGTCGCCGCCGATCTCACCGATCATCACGATGACCTTGGTCTCCGGGTCCTTCTCGAACGCCTCGATGGCGTCGATGTGGGTGGTGCCGATGACCGGGTCGCCGCCGATGCCGATGGCGGTGGAGAAGCCGAAATCGCGCAGCTCGTACATCATCTGGTAGGTCAGGGTGCCGGACTTGGAGACCAGTCCGATCGGGCCCTTGCCGGTGATGTTGTTCGGGGTGATGCCGACCAGCGACTCGCCCGGGGTGATGATGCCGGGGCAGTTCGGGCCGATGATGCGGGTCTTGGCGCCCTTGTCGACGTTGTAGGCCCACGCGTAGGCGCTGTCCTGCACCGGGATGCCCTCGGTGATGACGACCAGCAGCGGGATCTCGGCGTCGATGGCCTCGATGATGGCGTCCTTGGAGAACGCCGGGGGCACGAACGCGATCGAGACGTCCGCGCCGGTCTTCTCCATCGCCTCGGCGACGGTCGCGAACACCGGCAGCTCGACGGGGTTGCCGTCCTTGTCGGTGTGCTTGACGGTGGTCCCGGCCTTGCGCGCGTTGACGCCGCCGAGGACCTTGGTGCCGGCCTTGAGCATCAGCGCGGTGTGCTTGGTGCCCTCGCCGCCGGTGATGCCCTGGACGATGACCTTGGAATCCTTGTTGAGGAAGATAGACATTGCCCTGTTTTTCCTTACTTGGCCGCGGCCAGTTCGGCGGCCTTGTCGGCGCCTTCGTCCATTGTCTGCGCGAGCGTCACCAGCGGGTGGTTGGCCTCGGCGAGGATCCGGCGGCCCTCGTCGACGTTGTTGCCGTCCAGGCGCACGACCAGCGGCTTGTTGGCCTCGCTGCCCAGGATCTCGAGGGCCTTGACGATGCCGTTGGCCACCGCGTCACAGGCGGTGATGCCGCCGAACACGTTCACGAACACGCTCTTGACCTGCGCGTCGCCCAGGATGACGTCCAGGCCGTTGGCCATCACCTCGGCCGAGGCGCCGCCGCCGATGTCCAGGAAGTTGGCGGGCTTGACACCGTCGTGGTTCTCACCGGCGTAGGCGACCACGTCCAGGGTCGACATGACCAGGCCCGCGCCGTTGCCGATGATGCCGACCTGGCCGTCGAGCTTGACGTAGTTGAGGTCGTGCTGCTTGGCCTTGAGCTCGAGCGGGTCGGTCGCGTCCTTGTCGGCGAACTCCGCGTGCTCCTTGTGGCGGAACTCGGCGTTCTCGTCGAGGGTGACCTTGCCGTCGAGGGCCAGGATCTCGTTCTCGGGGGTGCGGACCAGCGGGTTCACCTCGACCAGGGTGGCGTCCTCACCGATGAACACCTCCCACAGCTTCTGGATGGTGACCGCGGCGGTGTCCAGGATGTCGGCGGGCAGGTGGCCCTGCTCGGCGATCGAGCGGGCGAAGGCCAGGTCGACGCCCTTGACCGCGTCGACGGGCACCTTGGCCAGGCGGTCGGGCTTGGTGGCGGCGACCTCTTCGATCTCCATGCCGCCCTCGACCGAGCACATCGCCAGGTAGGTGCGGTTGGACCGGTCCAGCAGGAAGGAGATGTAGTACTCCTCCGCGATGTCCTTGGCCTCGGCCACCAGGATCTTCTTGGTGACGTGCCCCTTGATGTCCAGGCCCAGGATGTTCTGGGCGTGGGTGAAGGCGTCCTCGGGGGTCGCGGCGTACTTCACGCCACCGGCCTTGCCGCGGCCGCCGACCTTGACCTGGGACTTGATCATGACCGGCTTACCGATTTCGGTCGCGATCGCACGCGCATCCTCGGCCGAGTCCGTGACCCGGCCTTCCGACGAGGGCACTCCGTGCTTCACGAAGAGCTCCTTCGCCTGATATTCGAAGAGATCCATGTACTCACCGTCTCGTCTGCGTTGTGGTGACAACGACTTGGTTGGTGGCCCGTCGTACCTGGGCGGGTCGGATCGGACTCTAATCACTGACAGCGACGGGAAATCAGCCGCATACAGCCTAAGTGGCGCAGGTCACGGGCTCGCATCCGGGAGGAAAAACGCCTGGCCACACCTACTCACGGGTAGCTTGTCGGCCGGACATCGAAAGTTCACATATTCCCGCAATGTAGTGTGATCAATCTCACATGTGCGGCGGGATCACCTGCAACGCTTGCCGGGTCGAAATCGTTTCGTTACCGTCAATGAGGTCGATGTCACAACACGGTCACGAGACCGCGTGAATGCGGAGACCGCAGGCGGTAGCCTGGCGTATCCCATACAGGGATGGCACTGGATTTCCACGACCGCCACTGACGGGCACAGGAGGACGGCAGGCTTGTTGCAGCACAGCGCTCCGCAGATAAAGAGCCGCGTCGCGGGCGACCCGTTCACCTCGTCACACCGTCTGTATTCGGGTATTCAGCGATGAGCGCCGATCTTCTTCAACCCGGACATCGGGCGCGCCCCGCGCGGCGTTACCGAGACGCCGAGGGATTCGACAGTCACTCCTCTTTCGGGGGCGGCCCGTCCCGGGGCGAGAGCCCCTTCGGCGCCGAGACCGCCGCGGCCGGCGATGTTCACGCCGATGCCTGGCACACCCCCGAGGCCGACACCTGGGATGCCCCCGCACCCGGGGCGTGGAATTCGACCCCGCCCGAATGGCATGCGGCACAGGAACACCCGGATCCGGCGCACGATCAGTGGAATTCCGGGCAGTATCCGGTACTGAACCATTGGGATCCAGCGGATTCCGGCGAGGCCTGGCCCGCCGAGGACCAGGACTGGAACGCCTGGGACGACGATCCGATGTCCGAGGCCGACGACGAGCCGGTCAAGCTGGCCGATCTCGGAGCCCCGGCGCCACGCACGGGACGGGCCGCCGCCCGCCGCGCAGCCGGCGCGCATCGCGTGCCCGCACCGCCCGCGGCGCTCAAGGGTCGCGCGGCCGTCGTCGCGGTCGCCGCGGGCGCGGTGGTCGCCGCCGGCCAAGCCGGACTACACCAGGGCCCATCGCACCGGACCGCGTCGGCAGATGCACAGACGACCGCGATCCGCCAGATCGCGGCAACCTCGCCCGCTGCCGCCGGCCAGGGGCAGTCGCCGCAGGTCCTGGACCTCGCGCCCGTCGCCGATCCGAGCCAGTATCAGAACATCCTGCAGCACGGCCAGGAATTCGCGGCCAGCCTGCAGGCGCAGGCGAACGCCAAGCTGCGGCCGATGTTCGCGAAGTTCGCCAACGGCCTCTTCACCTCCGGCTTCGGCGCGCGATGGGGCGTGGAGCATCTCGGCGTCGACATCGCCGCCCCGATCGGGACGCCCATCTACGCGGTCGAGGACGGCACCGTCATCTCGGCCGGACCGGCGTCCGGATTCGGCATGTGGGTGCGCCTGCAGCACGCCAACGGCGACATCACGGTCTACGGGCACGTCAACACCGCGACGGTCTCCGTCGGCCAACACGTCATGGCTGGCGACCAGATCGCCACCGTCGGCAACCGCGGCTTCTCCACCGGCCCGCACTGCCACTTCGAGGTGTGGGACCGTGGCGGGCCCAAGATCGATCCCATCCCGTGGCTCGCCAGCCGCGGTATCTCGCTCGGCCCCGAAGAGGACTGAGCCCCGAAGAGGGCACCGGATCACCCGCGCCCTGAAGATCACCCGCGCGCTGGCACAGCGACATCCCGTCATCTCGTCGCGCCGCGGCCGGGGCCCCTCGGGAATCCCGGCCGAGGTGCGCCGGGATGGCGACCTCCACGGCCGGGATGTCCGAGCGTCTACAGCTTGACCAGCACCCCGCTGCTGTACTGCGGGATCAGGCGGATCTTGCCCGCCGTACCGAAGTCGATGGTGACGCTGGCCAGCGGACCCAGGCCCTCCGCGGCGATCACCCGGCCCAGGCCGTACTTGTCGTGGTTGACCCGGTCGCCGACCGCGAGGACCGGGGCGGGGCCGCCGCGCTTGGCGGCGCCGGGGGCGGGACGACGCTCGCCGCCGCGGACGCCGGGACGCTCCCAGCCGTCGCCGCGGGTCCAGTCCCGTTCCAGGCCGTCGTCCTCGCCGCGCCGGCGCAGGCCCCTGGTCAGCGGCGACCCGGCGGGCTCGAGCCGCTGCCAGTCCATCAGGTGGCCCGGAATCTCCTGCAGGAAGCGCGATTCCGGATTCGACACCGGCTGCCCCCAGCCGGACCGGACCACCGCGCGGGTCAGATACAGCCGCCGCCGCGCACGAGTGATACCGACATAGGCCAGGCGGCGCTCCTCGGCCAGCTCGGTCGGATCGCCGAGCGCGCGCATGTGCGGGAACTGGCCGTCCTCCCAGCCGGTGACGAACACGACCGGGAATTCCAGGCCCTTGGCGGTGTGCAGGGTCATCAGGGTGACCACCCCGGCGCCCTCGTCCGGGATCTGGTCGGTGTCGGCGACCAGCGACACCCGCTCGAGGAACGCGGCCAGCGAACCCGGATCCGGCTCACCCTCGGCGGCCTCGGGGAGGAGGCCCTCGGCCCGGGCGGCCTCCACGCTGTTGCGCGCCTCCGAGCTGAATTCGCGCGCGACGCTGACCAATTCGTTCAGGTTGTCCAGGCGGGCGCCGTCCTGCGGATCGTCGGATGCCTCGAGTTCGGCGCGATAGCCCGAGCGATCCAGCACCGCCTCCACGACGGTGCCCACATCGGGGAAGTCGAGATCCTCCTGCACGCCCGCGGCGCGGATATCGTCGAGCAGATCCAGGAAGCCCGCGATGGCCCGCTGGGCGCGGGTGTTCAGCAGCGCCACCTTGCCCTCGGCCGCATCGCGCAGGGCCCGGCCGAAACTGACGCCCCGCTGCTCGGAGTGCACGGCCACGCACGCCTCCGCGCGATCGCCGATGCCGCGGCGAGGGGTGTTCAGGATCCGGCGCAGGCTCACCGCATCGTCCGGATTCTCCAGCACCCGCAGGTAGGCGACGATATCGCGAACCTCCTTGCGCTCATAGAAACGCACGCCGCCGACCACCTTGTACGGCAGCCCCATCCGGATGAAGATCTCCTCCAGGGCGCGGGAGTTGTTGTTGGTGCGGTAGAACACCGCCACATCGCCGTAGTTGTACTCGCCCTGATCGTGCAGGCGGTCGATCTCGCGGGCCACGAACGACGCCTCGTCGTGCTCGTTGTCCGCGACGTAGCCGACGATCAGATCGCCCTCGCCCGAATCGGTCCACAGCTTCTTCTCGCGGCGGCCCTCGTTGCGGGCGATGACGGCGTTGGCCGCGGACAGGATGTGCTGGGTGGAGCGGTAGTTCTGTTCCAGCAGAATGGTTTCCGCATCGGGGAAGTCGCGCTCGAACTCCTCGATATTGCGGATGGTCGCGCCGCGGAAGGCGTAGATGGACTGATCGGCGTCGCCCACGACGCACAGCTCGCTGGGCTCGACCGCGGGCCGGCCGGCCGGAACGAACTCCGGATCGGCCGCGGTGGCACCGGCCTCGGCATCGTCCAGCACCGGACGCGGGGCGTGATGCCCGACCAACTCGCGGATCAGGACGTATTGCGCGTGGTTCGTGTCCTGGTATTCGTCGACCAGCACATGGCGGAACCGGCGCCGGTAGTACTCGGCAACCTGGGGATGACGCTGCAGCAGCGATACCGTCTCGCCGATCAGGTCGTCGAAATCCATCGCATTGGCCGCACGCAGGCGGCGCTGGTACTCGTCGTAGACCCGGGCGACGATGCGGGGCAACTGGCTCTCGTCGGCCTCGGCATCGGCGGCGGCCTGCTCGGGATCGATGAGCTCGTTCTTGAGGTTGGAAATGGCGGTGGCCAGCAGGCGCGGGGTGTACTTCTTGGCGTCGAGCTCGAGATCGCGGCCGATCATCGCGAGCAGCCGGCGTGAATCGTCGGCGTCGTAGATGGAGAAGTTGGAATTCAGGCCACGCAGCAGGGCGGCCTGGGTGCGCAGGATGCGCACGCAGCTGGAGTGGAAGGTGGACACCCACATGCTGGCCGCGCGCGGGCCGACCAGCCCGGCCACACGCTCGCGCATCTCGGCGGCGGCCTTGTTGGTGAACGTGATGGCCAGGATCTGGCCCGGACTCACGCCGCGGGCGGCCAGCAGGTAGGCGATGCGCCTGGTCAGCACGGCTGTCTTGCCCGAGCCCGCACCCGCGACGATGAGCAGCGGCACGCCCGAGTGCACGACCGCCGCCCGCTGCTGCGGGTTC
Organism: Nocardia albiluteola; assembly: GCF_018860155.1. Lineage (GTDB taxonomy): Bacteria > Actinomycetota > Actinomycetes > Mycobacteriales > Mycobacteriaceae > Nocardia > Nocardia albiluteola. Next base: position 459,002 of record NZ_JAHKNI010000002.1, on the reverse strand, counting down.
AGGCCCTCCAGCAGCCGCTCGGCGCGCTCGGCCGACTCCGCGACACGCTCGCGCGCCGGACCGCTCGCGGCGCGCGAAACGCGCTCCGCGTCACCCGAATTACCCTCTACCTGCCCCGTTCGTGCCTCGGGACGCCTCGTGTCAGCCACCGTGGTCTCCATCGTTCATCCACGCTACCGGCGGGCACCGACAGGTTGTAGTGCCGTGTCCCCTTCGCCGTGCTTGCTCCGCGTACCGAGGTGATCTTCAGCCGACTCTCATCTCGTATCGTTTTGCCGAACTCGGACCCCGTGGCACACTGGCCAGATGACCAGCGCATCCGGCTACACCCCGCTGGCGCGCGGTTTCGTCGTGCGCGCGGTGTGCTGTACCGAAGGCACGCTCGCACGCACCACCAGCGCGATCCGGCCATACATTCCCCGTCATGGTCGGCGATTACTCGCCTGAACGCATAGTGTGAGGGGGAAATGAATGACCCGCCGGGTCGGATTCAGGGTGAAGGAATTCATCGGTAACGGGTAGGGGCCGTGTGCCGACTGAGGTTCTGACACGAGGAGATGAAGTATGAGTACCTCTACGACCGCGACCGGGTCGGACGCTGCACTGCCCAGCAGCGAGGCCGAGATCGAGAAGCTCCGCAAGGAGATCGACCGTCTCGATGCCGAGATCCTCGCCGCGATCAAACGTCGCACGGAGGTTTCGCGCATCATCGGCCGCACCCGGATGGCCAACGGCGGACCGCGCCTCGTGCACTCCCGCGAGATGAAGGTCCTCGAGCGCTTCAGCGAGCTGGGCCAGGAGGGCCACACCCTCGCCATGCTGCTGCTGCGCCTGGGCCGCGGCCGCCTCGGCCGCTGAGCCAGGCTCCAGCCCGAAACACCTCACCTCGAGACCGTCCCGGATGCCTTCTTCCGGGGCGGTCTTCGACGTGTAAACCGGCGTTTCGACACGCGATCCCCTCGACCCTGTCGGCCCCCGTGAGTACAGTGGCGGCTGCATTCACAGCGGTCCCAGATCTCTGGGGCCGCAACATGATTGGGGGTTGTTATGGGGCAGGAAACTATCGACCGGCGCGTAGGTGCGGTCGAGGTCCGAACAGGCAAGCTCGAAACAAAGGTGCGTGACCTGGACGAGGCCATTTATCGGATCGATCGAAATCTGATCGGTGGTCAGATCATGTTCGATCGGATCGCCACCGCCCTGAACGTCGAGATGGTCACCGAGGAGGAGATCGACGGCATCCTCGAGGACATGTCATGACCACCCAGCGGGACATCCCTCGCCTGCGGAAGCAGCTGGAACGGGACTTCGTAGAACTTCGGCTGATGCTTGATCGCACGTTGAAACGGCTCGGTGCAGAGCCCGTAACCGAGGTGGAGATCGACGCGGCATTCAAACGAGAGCGAAACAGCCCTGACAGGACCCGGGTTGAAGCATCCAGAACACTGCTGGACCTGGCCGAGAGGAGAACGGATGAGTCCTGAGAGTCTCGAACGCCGCATGGCGGCGCTCGAATCCCGAGTGGGCGAGGCAGAGGCCGAGTTCGGTGAGACCGTGTGGCGGATTCATCGGGAGGTGATTCGCACGCAGATCACGCTGGCGGAGCTGGCGGCGCATTCCGGGGTGGTGCTGGCCTGCGACGACGAGGTCGACGACGTGCTGGAGGCGCGTAGCTGATCGGGTCGTGGTGGGCTCGGGCGCCCGGGCCCACCACGATCATCCGCTACCGCGCGCTCGTATGTACTGCAGAGTGGTTGCCGCGCAGGCGATTACGGCAGGGCGATGTACTTCGTGGAGAGGTATTCCTCGATGCCCTCGGTGCCGCCCTCGCGACCGAAGCCCGATTCCTTCACACCACCGAAGGGTGCGGCCGGATCGGAGATGACGCCGCGGTTGATGCCGACCATGCCGCTCTCCAGGCCCTCGGCGACGCGCAGCGCGCGGTCCAGGTTCTGCGTGTAGATGTATGCGACCAGGCCGTACTGGGTGTCGTTGGCGGCGGCCAGGCCCTGTTCCTCGGTGTCGAAGCCGACGATGGGCGCGACCGGGCCGAACACCTCCTCACGCAGGATGCGGGAGTCGGCGGGCACGTCGGACAGCACCGTGGCCGGGTAGAAGTAACCGGGGCCGCCGGGCGCCTTGCCGCCGGTGCGCACCTGCGCGCCCTTGGCGACCGCGTCCTCGACGAGCTCGCTGACGGTCTCGAGCTGCTGATCGTCGACCAGCGGGCCCAGCGTCGTCTTCGGATCCGCACCTGGTCCGAGCTCGAGCCCCTGCGCGGCCGCGACGAACTTGTCGGTGAACTCGGCGAGCACCGAGTTCTGCACGTGGATGCGGTTGGCGGCGGTGCACGCCTCGCCACCGTTACGGAACTTGGCCAGCATGGCCCCGGCGACAGCGGCGTCCAGATCGGCGTCGTCGAACACCACGAAGGGAGCATTGCCGCCCAGCTCCATCGAGGTGCGCAGCAGCCCGTGCGCGGAGGATTCGACCAGTTTCTTGCCGACCTCCGTGGAGCCGGTGAAGGTCAGCTTGCGCAGCCGCGGATCGTTGATCAGCGGCGCGGTGATCGCGCCGGAACGACGGCCGGTGATCACCGACAGCACGCCGTCGGGCAGGCCCGCCTCGCTGCACAGCCGCGCCAGCAGCAGCATCGTCAGCGGCGTCGCCGAGGCGGGCTTGACGATCATCGTGCAGCCCGCCGCGAGCGCGGGGCCGATCTTGCGCGTGCCCATGGCCAGCGGGAAGTTCCACGGCGTGATCGCCAGGCATGGCCCGACCGGCTGCTTGTGCACCATGATGCGGCCGGTGCCGGTGGGCGCGGTCTGATAGCGGCCGTGGATGCGCACCGCCTCCTCGCTGAACCAGCGGAAGAACTCCGCGCCATAGCGCACCTCGTTGCGGCTCTCCGGCAGCGCCTTACCCATCTCCAGGGTCATCAGCAGCGCGAAATCCTCGGTGCGCTCGATGATCCGCTCGTACACCGCGCGCAGGATCTCCCCGCGCTGCCGGGCGGGGGTCGCGGCCCAGTCGTCCTGCGCCGCGACCGCGGCATCGAGGGCGCGCATCGCATCCTCGGGGGACGCGTCGGCCACCTCGATCAGGGTTTCGCCGGTCGCCGGATTCTCCACCGGAAAGGTGGCACCGCCGGTGGCCGCCACGGGGCCACCGATCCAGAGTTGTGTGGGGACGGATGCGAGAAGTTCAGGTTCGGACACCATGCGACCAGCCTAAACCTGCCTGTCCAGCCCCCCGGCCCGTAGATGCATGAGTGCTGCAATAAATCGGGCGCTTCCGTCCCCCGGTCCTGCCGCCGGCCCGGATGACGGCACGATCGTCCCTATTACGGGCACGGCGGGGTGTCTGACGGTAGTGTCGCCGGAGTGAGCAGCGACATCACCGCGACGGCGGCCTGGCGGAAACTGCAGGATCATCACGCCGGCATCGCCGATCGGCATCTGCGTGAATTCTTCACCGAGGATCCCGACCGTGGGCGCGAGCTGATCGTTCAGGTCGCGGACCTGCACATCGACTACTCCAAGCACCGCATCACGCGCGAAACCCTGGATCTGCTGGTCGAATTGGCCGAGGTCGCCGGGGTGACGCAGCGACGCGATGCGATGTTCCGCGGCGAGCACATCAACACCTCCGAGGATCGCGCGGTCGAGCATGTCGCGCTGCGGCTGCCGCCGGGCGAAACCGTCGTCGTCGACGGCGCCGACGCGGGCGCGCAGGTGCACGAGGTACTCCGCGCCATGGGCGATTTCACCGATTCGCTGCGCTCGGGCCGGTGGCGCGGCGCCACCGGTGAGCGCATCACGACGGTGGTCAACATCGGCATCGGCGGCTCGGATCTCGGGCCCGTCATGGTGTATCAGGCGCTGCGCCACTATGCGGACGCGGGAATCTCGGCGCGGTTCGTCTCCAATGTCGACCCGGCGGACCTGACCGCGAAGCTCGACGGGCTCGATCCGGCCTCGACGCTGTTCATCGTTGCCTCCAAGACGTTTTCGACTCTGGAGACGCTCACCAATGCCACCGCTGCCCGGCGCTGGCTGGTGGCCGCGCTCGGCGAGGCCGCGGTCGCCAAGCACTTCGTGGCCGTCTCGACCAATGCCGAGCGGGTGGCGGCATTCGGCATCGACACCGCGAACATGTTCGGGTTCTGGGACTGGGTCGGCGGCCGCTATTCGGTCGATTCGGCGATCGGGCTGTCGGTCATGGCGGTGATCGGCCGCGAGCGGTTCGCCGAGTTCCTCACCGGAATGCACAGCGTCGACGAGCATTTCGTGCAGGCGCCGCTGGCGCAGAACGCGCCGGTGCTGCTGGGCCTGCTGGGCGTGTGGTATTCGAACTTCTTCGGTGCGCAGTCGCGGGCGGTGCTGCCGTATTCCAATGACCTGGCCCGCTTTCCGGCCTACCTCCAGCAGCTGACGATGGAGTCCAACGGCAAATCGGTGCGCGCGGACGGCACCCCGGTCACGACCTCCACCGGCGAGATCTACTGGGGCGAGCCCGGCACCAACGGCCAGCACGCCTTCTATCAGCTCCTGCATCAGGGCACCCGGCTGATTCCCGCCGACTTCATCGGATTCGCCCAGCCGACGGACGATCTGCCCACCCGCGACGGCACCGGCAGCATGCACGACATCCTGATGAGCAATCTGTTCGCCCAGACGAAGGTGCTGGCGTTCGGCAAAACCGCCGAGGAGATCGCCGCCGAGGGGACCGACCCGAAGGTGGTGCCGCACAAGGTGATGCCGGGCAACCGGCCCACCACCGCCATCATGGCGCCCCAGCTCACGCCGTCGGTGCTGGGCCAGCTGATCGCGCTGTATGAGCACATCGTGTTCGTCGAGGGCACCATCTGGGGCATCGACAGCTTCGACCAGTGGGGCGTGGAACTGGGCAAGCAGCAGGCCCTCGAGCTGGCCCCGCTGCTCACCTCCACGGAAGATCCTGCGCCACAATCGGATTCGTCGACCGACGCGCTGATCCGCTGGTACCGCGGGCATCGCTGAGCAATGCACTCGATCGCCCAGCACCTGCTGTGGTTCCTGCCGATGCTGTGGCTCGGCATGGTGCTGGCGATCTCGTTTCTCGAGGCGCCACTGAAGTTCCGGGCGCCTGGGGTCACGCTGGCACTGGGGCTGAGCATCGGCCGCCTGGTGTTCCGGGCGCTGAACGCCGTGGAGATCGTGCTGGCCGTGGTGCTGATCGCCGCGGCGACGGTGGTGCGGGCGGGCACGGGAGCCTGGATCTGGCTGCTGGTGACCGTCGTCGTGCTGGCGCTTCAGGTCGTGCTGGTGCGCCCGCCGCTCACCCGGCGCTCGAATCGGGTGCTGGCGGGCGAGGAGGGGCCGCGCTCGCCTGCGCACCTGTGGTACGTGGGACTCGAGGTCGTCAAGGTCGTGACGCTGATCGGCCTGGCGCTTGCGGCTGCTCCCTGAGGTCGGCCGCGCTGCGTCATCCGAACGTGCTGTGGAAGCTAGCGCAGTCCACTGTGCGCCAGAGGATTACGGCCACTAATGACATCGATGACGTCTCATCGGATGGTGCCATCGGCACGCGGGGCCGCGGCAGCCCGAAAGCGCGCCGGGATGGCGGTTGCGGGTGCACTCAATGTGGCAGGAGATCGCCGAGCGCATCGTCGAGCGTCGGATAACGGAAGCGGAAGCCGGTGTGCGGCAGCACCTCCGAGGTGGCGTGGCGGCCGGTGAGGCCGAGCGCGGCATCGGTGCGCAGGAAGATCGCACCGAATCGCAGCAGCGCCGCCGGGGTGGGCGGCGCCGGCGGGCGGTGCAGGTGGCGTCGCAGCGCGGCCATGAGGTCGCGGTTGCGGACCGGGAAATCCGTTGCGGCGACCAGGATTCCATCGGGCAGCTGCACCTGCGGGTCCAGGCCGAGCGCGGCGCGGACCAGCGCCAGCCAGTCCTGCACGTGGATCCAGCTGAACCACTGATCGCCCGGCCCCACCCGGCCGCCGAGCCCGGCCCGGGTCAGATCGCACAGGCGCCGTAGGGCCGGGGCATCGGGGTCGAGCACGATCGAGGTGCGCAGAATCGTCCGGCGCACGGCGTTCGCGCCCCCGAACGCCCGCTCCCACGGCTCGGCGACGCCGGTCATCTGCGGCAGACCGACGGGCAGCGGAGTTGTTTCGGTACAGCGCATTTCGCCCGCGTCCGACCAGATCGCGGTCGTGCTGGCCTGGATCCAGCGATCGATCGGGCGGTCCAGCGATTTCGAGGCCGCGACCAGCGCCGCGGTCGAATCGACCCGGCTGCTGCGCAATTCGGCCACATTCGCCGCGGTGGGGCGGCAGTCCACCAGCTTCCCGGCCAGGTTGATCACCGCGGCCCGGAAGCGTGTGCTCCCTCACCCACTCGCGCGCGGGACATCATGCTCCCGAGGTGGCGTGGTCGTCGCGGTGGCCCGCAGCCGGCGATCCCGGGCCTCGCCGTCAGGCGACGTAGGCGCGCTCGAGGATGGCGGTGGTGTCGACGCCAAGGGGTAGGGTGCCCAGGGCGATGCCCCAGTCGCCGCCGAAACGGCTGGCGCAGAAGGCATCCGCGATCGCGGCGTGGCCGTGGCGGACCAGCTGCGCGCCCTGCAGGACCAGGGCCATCAGCTCGACGACGCGGCGGGCGCGGTACTCGATGTCGCCGAGATCGGTGAGCTCCTTGCCGATTCGATCGATCGCGTCGTCCAGGTGGTGGTTGCCGCCGCGCGCGAGGGACACCTCGTTGAAGTAGGCCTCCACGCTCTCGGGCTGACGCGCCATGGCACGCAACGCATCCAGCGCCGCGACGTTGCCCGAACCCTCCCAGATCGAAGACAGCGGAGCCTCGCGGTACAGGCGGGGCATGCCGGATTCCTCCACATATCCGTTGCCGCCCAGGCACTCCAGCGCCTCTGCCACGTGCACGGGCGCGCGCTTGCACACCCAGTACTTGGTGACCGCCAGCGCGATCCGGCGCAGCGCCGCCTCGGCCGGGTCACTCGCCGCGCGGTCGGTCGCGCCCGCAAGCCGCATCATGACGGTGGTCGCCGCGTCCGATTCGATGACCAGATCGGCGAGCACGTTGCGCATGGCCGGCTGGTCGATCAGCTTGGCGCCGAACACTTCCCGATGCCGCGCGTGATGCACCGCCTGCACCACGCCCATGCGCATGCCGGTGGCCGAGCCGATCACGCAGTCCAGGCGGGTCATGTTGACCATCTCGATGATGGTCTTCACGCCCGCGCCCTCCTGGCCGACGAGCCAGCCGGTGGCGTTCTCGTACTCGATCTCCGACGAGGCGTTGGACTTGTTGCCCAGCTTGTCCTTGAGCCGTTGCAGACGAAGGGCATTGCGGGTGCCGTCGGGCAGCACCCGGGGCAGCAGGAAGCAGGACAGCCCGCCCGGCGCCTGGGCCAGGGTGAGGAACATGTCCGACATCGGCGCCGAGGTGAACCACTTGTGGCCGACGATCCGGTACGTACCGTCGGACTGCGGTGTGGCCGTGGTGGTGTTGGCCCGCACGTCCGAGCCGCCCTGCTTCTCCGTCATCGACATTCCGGCGATGAGCCCGGCCTTGGACGACGGCTCGCGCAGGCCGAAATCGTAGGTGCGCGAGCCCAGGAGCGGCTCGTACCGGGCGGATAGCTCCGGGTTGTGCCGCAGCGCGGGCACCACGGCGTAGGTCATCGAGATGGGGCACATGTGACCGGCATCGGCGACACCCCAGGTGTAGAACTTCGCCGCGCGGGCCGTGTGCGCGCCGGGCCGCTCGTCGAGCCAGGGCGATCCGTGCAGGCCGTGCGTCACCGCGACGTCCATCAGGGCATGCCAGTACGGATGGAACTCGACCTCGTCGATCCGGTTCCCGTAGCGGTCGTGGGTGCGCAGCACCGGCGGGTACTCGTTGGCCACCCGACCCCACTCCTGGGCCTCGAATTCGCCCGCGCGCCGGCCCAGTTCGCGCACCTCGGCCTCGGCCCAGCCCGCGCCCTCGCGGTGCAGCCCCTCGAGCAGCGCCGGATTGCGCGAGTAGTCGAACGGAACGATCGGCGGAACCTGGTTGAACACTTCGTGTGTGGGCATGCGAAACTCCTATTCGTGCGGGGCCGGGGCACGGCCCGCGCCACCCGGATCGTGAAAACCCAACGCGCGCAGGGCGAACTCGACCAGCTCGGGGATCACCGATTCACTCTGCTGCTCCTGCGCGAGCGGCCCGGCCATGACCTCGCCTATGGCGCCGACCAGTGCGGCGGCGCTGGTACGCGGATTCTGCGGTGGCAGCTGCCCATTGGCGACACCCTCGGCCACCGCGGACTCGTAGGTGTCGGTGAACGCGCGCCGGAAGCGCAGGCGCTCGGCATCGACCGCGGCGTCCACCGGCTCGGCGAGCAGGACGTAGGCCAGTTTCGGATTCTTCAGTGCGCGGCCGGCGAAGGTCTCGATGGCGGCCGTGACCCGCTCGACCGAGCTGCCACCGCCTCCGGCCGCCTCGGCGACGGCCGCCACCTCGCGCCCGACGACGTCACGAAAGACCGCGGTGACCAGCTCCGACTTGCCGCTGAAGTGCTTGTATACGGTGCCGGTGGCCACGCCCGCCGCCGCGGCGACCGCCACCATCGACAGCCCCGCGAAGCCTTCCCGCGACATCACCCTCGTGGCCGCATGCACGATCGCGCCCGCCTGGGCATCGAGGCGGGCCTGCACGGCCGGGGTTCTGCGGTAAACCACACAAGAAGTGAATCACAAATTCATTTCTTGACGCAAGGGCCGGAAGGGCACGTATTGTCGAGCTCGAGTCGCGAGCAGGGCGCGGCGCGGGGTGAGTCCGTCCGATGAACAGCTAGGAGCAGGTGTGAGTGTCCGAATCGAACGCAGCGGCCCGGTGTTCACCGTCGTGCTCGACCGGCCGCAGGCCCGCAATGCGGTCGACGGGCCGACCGCGCGTGAGCTGGCCGAGGCCTTCCGGGAATTCGACGCCGATCCCTCGGCCGCGGTGGCGGTGCTGTGGGGCGCGGGCGGTACGTTCTGCGCCGGGGCCGACCTGAAATCCCTTGGCACCCAACGGGCCAACCAGGTCACCCCGGAGGGTGACGGGCCGATGGGGCCGACGCGGATGCACCTGTCCAAGCCGGTGATCGCCGCGATCTCCGGGTATGCGGTCGCGGGCGGACTCGAGCTGGCGCTGTGGTGCGACCTGCGAATTGCCGAGCAGGACAGCACCTTCGGTGTCTTCTGCCGGCGCTGGGGAGTGCCGCTCATCGACGGCGGCACAGTGCGGCTGCCCCGCATCATCGGCGAGGGCCGGGCCATGGACATGATCCTCACCGGCCGGGCCGTCGGCGCCGCCGAGGCGCTGCAGATGGGCCTGGCGAACCGCGTCGTCCCGAACGGCGAATCACGCAGGGCGGCAGAGGACCTCGCGGCGGAGCTGGCCGCCCTGCCACAGACCTGCCTGCGCTCGGACCGCCTGTCCGCGCTGGAGCAGCAGGGCATGGAGGAGGACGCGGCGATCGCCAACGAGCTGCGCCACGGCATGACCGCCCTGGCCGACGCTGAGGGCGCCCTCGCCGGTGCGCAGCGGTTCGCCTCGGGCGCGGGGCGCCACGGCGGCCGGGCCTGAATCCATGCCCGCCGCCGCTCGCCCCGCACCGCCAGACCTCCGGCCCGCGGCCGGCCGCGAAAGGCTCGCGTAGTGGACAGGCTCAGCGTCGTCGACGAGATCTTCCTGCGGACGCACCGGGGCATGGGGACGCCGATCGCGCTGCAGGGCCTGTGGCGCACCGCCGATCGCGTCCCCCGGGAGCTCCTGCTGCGCGTGCACGCCGCGCTGCGGACCGGGCCGCTCGGGCGACGGGTGGTGCGGGCGCGAGTGCCGGGGGCGCGGCCGTATTGGCAGGCCACCAGCAGCGCCCATCCGCTGCGACTGACCTCCCGGCCGTTGCGCGAAGAGGAGGTGCTCAGCTGGGCGAACGGCCTGGGATTCGATCTGGATCCGGAGTTCGGTCCCGGGTGGCGGCTCGCGGCCGCGGAGCTCGCGGATGGCGGTTCGCTGGTATCGCTGACCTGCTCGCACGCACTTGCCGACGGGCGGGGGCTGGCGATTGCGGTGGATCGGGCGCTGTCCGGGCTCGACACCGGGGACCGCCGGGGTGAGGTGCACACTGAACTCAGTGCCTCACAGTCGGATTGGGCGGATGCCCGCCGACAATGGTCCGTCGTCATCGGCGGGACGGCACGGGCATTGCGGCACGGCATACCGGCCCGCCCGGCACCCGCCCCGGGCCGTTCGGACCCGGCATCCGGCAACGCCGGCGAAGCCTCGACATGTGCTGCTGTGCTGCAGATTCCGGCGGCCGACTGGGAGCTCGCGGCCGCGGCGCGCGGCGGCACGGCCAACACACTGTTTCTCTATCTGACCGCACAGATGCTGTGGGACAGCGGATTCAGCGATCCGGTCATCCACGCCAGTGTGCCGGTGGACACCAGGTCCGAGTCCCGCGTGAACAACGACATGGCGATGACGGAAGTCGCCGTCACCCGCTCCGACGCCCCCTCGACCCTGCGCGAGAAGTGCCGCGCCGCATACGAACACCACATGTCGAGCCCCGCCGGCCTCCCGGAGGAAATCCTGCAGGTGCTGCCCGCCCGCGCCGCCTACGCCCTCTCGCGCGGCGCGGGCGAACGAGACATCCTGTGCTCCAACATCGGAACGCTCCCCGCCGCCCTGTCGCACCTCGGCCCGCACCGCTGCGTCGGCGTCGCGGCCCGCGCCATCCACCCGGGCCTCACGGCCCCGCTCCCCCGCACCCGCCTATCGGCCTACCTGTCCCGCCTGTCCGACACCTACACCCTGTCCCTGATCTCCCTGGACCCCGATCGCATCGAATCCCCCACCGCCCTCACCGAACTGGCCCGCACCGCCCTGGATCGAGCGGATCTACCCGTCACCGCCTGGTAGCACACGAGTCATCGCATTCCGCAGTGCTTGCTCCGAATTCCCGGGGAACTCTGCGGATTTCGGCACGGATCCATGGGTGCGTCCGGCTACCCCGACGCGACGGAACTATCGAACCGGGCGCGGACGTGCTCCGGGACGGCGATGCCCGTTGTGAGGTCGGCCGACGAGTACGGCTCCCCGAAGATCTGGCGGACGGGCAGTACTCCCGCCCAGGTGTCGGAGGCGAGGTCCGGGGCGTCGTCGGAGGGGTCGCCCGCGCGGGTCTTGACCGACGCCTCGGTGAGGTCCAGCGCGAGGACGGTGGTGGCGGCGAGTTCCTTGGCGGTGGGCGGGCGGACGTTGTCCCAGGCGCCGGGGGCGGCGTGCTCGACGATCACGCGCAGGGCGTGCAGGCGGGCGTCCGGGTCGGCGAGTTCGACGGGGCGGCCGTGGATCACCGCCGAGCGGAAGTTCATCGAGAAGTGCATGGCCGCGCGGGCGTAGACGATGCCGTCCACGAGGGTGACCGTCACCGAGACATCGCCGGTTGCCGCGGCCCGGAGATTGCCCGCTCCGGTGGATCCGTGCAGGTAGAGGGTGTCGCCGTCGCGGCCGTAGATGGTGGGGAGCACGACCGGCGCGCCGTGCATCAGCACACCGAGGTGGCAGATCATCGCGGCGTCGAGGAGTTCGTCCAGCGCGGCGCGGTCGGTGGCGTCGCGGCGGCCCCGGTAGCGGGTGAGAGTGCTGCGTGGCGTCGGTGAGAGCGGGGTGCGCGTATCGGTCATATCCCGAGCTTCCTCGGTCGAGTGGCATTATTAAATGTCCAATTCCCGATGAGATCGGAATACCACTTCCATGGGTCAGCCGGATCTGCCGCTGCTCGTCGATCGCGCGTCGCCCACGCCGCTGGCCGCACAGGTCGCGGACGGGCTGCGGGCCGCCGCCACCGCGGGCGGCCTGCGCGGGGGCGACAGGCTGCCGTCCTCGCGCGCCCTGGCGGCCCAGCTCGGGGTCAGCCGCACCGTGGTCACCGCCGCCTACGATCAGCTGCACGCCGAGGGCTGGCTCAGCGGCCGGCACGGATCGGGCACGTATCTCACCGCCTCCCCCGTGCCCGCGCACCGCCGCCGCCCGCTCGCGCGCGATCCGGATCCCGCCGCGCAGCTGCTGGACCTGGCACCCGGAACGCCGTGCGTGGAGGCCATCGATCGGGCCGCCTGGCGCCGAGCGTGGCGGGCGGCGGGTGACCGAAACCCGTTGACGTACAAGGCCAGGGCGGGCGAACCCGACTATCTCGCGGTCGTTGCCGAGCACCTCCTGCGACACCGCGGACTCGCCGTGGGCAACGGCGAGGTCCTGGCGACGTCGGGTACCAGCGCCGCCGTGCGCGAGCTCGCCGCCGCCGTGTTGCGCCCGGGCGACGCGGTGGCGATGGAGGAGCCCGGATATCAGCGCGCGGTGGGCGCTTTCCGGGCCGAGGGCATCCGGGTGATTCCGGTGCCGCTGGATGCCCAGGGCCTGCGCATCGATCTGATCCCGCCCGACGCGCGGGCCGTGTATTGCACTCCGGCGCACCAATTTCCGATGGGCGCCCGGATGCCTGCCGCGCGCCGCGTCGCGCTGGTCGAGCTGGCCCGCCGCATCGGCGCGATCGTCGTCGAGGACGATTACGATGGCGAACTGCGGTACGACACCGCGCCGCTGCCACTGCTGGCGGGCCTGGCCCCGGATGTCGTTGTACACCTGGGGACCACCTCGAAGATCCTGTCGCCGAGCCTCGGCGTCGGCTGGCTGGTCGCCGCACCGGAGATCACGCGGGCCATTGTGGCGCACCGGGAATCGACCGGAACCGGTCCGGCCCCGGCGGGCCAGCAGATCGTCGCGCACCTGGCCCGGCACGGCGATCTCGCCCGCCACCTGCGGCGCCTTCGTCGCGAAATGCCGCCCCGGCGTGCACTTCTCGTCGACGAGCTGCGGCGGAACGGTGTTGAGGTACTCGGCGACGACGCCGGATCTCATGTGGTCGCCCCGCTGCCCTCGGCGCGGGCGGAGACGGAGGTGATCGCCGCGGCACGGAAGGACGGCGTGTTGCTCGACGCCCTGGCCAGGCATCACCTCGCGGAGCCACGCGGGTTCGGCATCACGCTCGGCTATGCCGCCCTGCCGCGCGACGACCTGGCCGCCGCCGCGCGAGTCGCCGGACGGCACCTCGCCGCGCACCGGTGACCCGTGCCACCCGTCCCGGGAAGCGCGGCACACCCGGAGCTACCCCGTAGCATGGCCGCTATGACCGATCACGACATCCTCGCGCGGATCACCGAACTGGTGGATCGGGAGCACACGCTCCGGTCCAAGGCCACCGCGGGCGACCTCGACCCCGAGACCGAACGGGCGAAATTGGCCGACCTCGAGGTGCAGCTCGATCAGTGCTGGGACCTGCTGCGGCAGCGCCGGGCCCGCATCGACCAGGGCGTGAGCCCCGACGATGCCCAGGTCAACACCGCGAATCAGGTCGAGGGTTACCTGCAGTAACGGCTATCATCGGCGGATGGTAGAGATTTCCACCGCCGAGGGAGTCGTGCGCGGCTTGAGCGGCCGCCGCCTCGCGCGCTGGCGCGCGATTCCGTATGCGGCCGCCCCGGTCGGAGCACTGCGCTTCCGCGCCCCGCAGCCGGTGGAGCCGTGGACCGGCGTCCGCGAGGCCACCGAGTTCGGCCTCGCGTCGATGCAGGCCCGCGCGGGTGCGCGCATCGGCCCGCGGCGCACGCAGCCGACCGGCGAGGACTGCCTGACCCTCAACGTCGTGGCCCCCGCCGAGCCGTCGTCCAGTCCGCGGCCGGTGATGGTGTTCATCCACGGCGGCGCGTACCTCATCGGCACGACCGCGCTGAGCCTGTACTCCGGCTCGCGCCTGGCGCTGCGCGGCGATGTGATCGTGGTGTCGATCAACTATCGGCTGGGCGCGTTCGGTTACGTCGATTTCAGCGAATTCTCCACGCCCGAGCGGCCTTTCGACTCCAACCTCGGGCTCCGCGATCAGGTTGCGGCGCTGGAGTGGGTGCAGCGCAATATCTCCGCGTTCGGCGGGGACCCGGACAACGTCACGGTATTCGGCGAATCGGCGGGCGCGCATGCGACGCTGGCGCTGCTGGCCACGCCCGCCGCCGGCGGACTGTTCCACCGCGGCATCGCCCAGAGTCCGCCCGCGGACTGGGGCCTCAGCGCCGAACAGGCCCGGTCGTTCGCCCGCCGCGTCGCCGAAAGGCTCGGTGCCACACCGGAAAACGCGGCCAGCGTGCTGGGTCGGGCGAGCGCGAACGATATCCGCAAGGCGGTCGAGAGGCAGCTCGGGCGGTCCTCGCGGGAGGATCCGGCGGTATTCCACGCCGCGCCGGTGGCCGACGGCGACTTCCTGCCGAAGATTCCGATCGAGACGATTGCCGATGGCAGCGCGCATGCGCTGCCGCTGATCATCGGCACCAATCGCGACGAGGCCACGCTGTTCCAGCGTTTCGACGACACCCTGCCCACCACCCCGGACCGGCTGCGCCGCGTGCTGCCCGAGGGCGCCGAATCCCGCATCGCCGCGGCGTATCCCGGATATCCCGCGACCAAGACGGCCGTGCGCGCCGGCGGAGACTGGGTCTTCTGGCGGCCCTCGCTCGAGGTCATGGAGGGGCACAGCCGCCACGCGCCCACCTATGCGTACCGCTACGACTACGCTCCGCGCGCGGTCCGGCTGGCCGGCTTCGGCGCCACCCACGCCCTGGATCTGATCCCGGTATTCGGCGGCGTCGACTCGGTATTCGGCCGGCTCACCACGGCGGCGGGCGGGCACCGGGCCTTTCGCGCGGTGCAGCGCGAATTCCAGGACAACTGGCTGGCTTTCGCGCGCACCGGCAAGCCGCTGCCGTCGTGGCCGGAGTACACCGAACAGCGCCGCACCACCCGGGTGATCGATGATCCGGCCCGCCTCGAGGTGGATCCGGAGAAGTCCAAACGCCTGGCGTGGGAGAGCATTCGGGTCGCCGTCCGGGACTGATCCCGGGCCTTGTCGTCCGGATGTTCAGCCCGGCAATACCCCGGCCAGGACGGTAGTGACCATCCGTCGGACCGCCGCGGGCTCGGGCGGCGCGGCGGACCGATCGGCGTACGACAGGTGCCCCGCGCCGAGCAATGTCGGTGCGAGCGTGTCGATGTCGGCGTCGGCCGCGATGCGCCCCAGCTCGCGCTCGGCGGTCAGATATGCGGCGATCATGGCCCCGGCCTCGTTGAGAAGCGGGATGCCGGTCGGATGGGCCGAGCGCAGCCGGGCCCGCAGCTCGTCACGAAAGATAAGCAGGCTCACCATCGACACGGCCACCGAGCCGAACAGATCGGTCAGTGCGGCAGCGAGATTGCCGACGACCGTGCCCGTGCCCGCGGACCCGAGCAGGGCGTCGGCCTGACCGCGCAGACGAATGATCCGGTCCTGCACGAGTTCGGCGAGGAAGGAGTCGAAGTCCGTGAAGTGCTTGTGCAGAACGCCTTTCGCGCAGCCTGCCTCCGTGGTGACCGCCCGGCTGGTCAGCGCGTTCGGACCGTCCCGGAGCATGATGCGTTCGGCGGCGGCGAACAGCTGCTCCCGCACGTCGCGCAGGGCCACTCCCGTGGGCACTCGGACCATCCTTTCGCTGAGGGCGAACCTCATACCTCGCTCGAAATAGTGGGCATGCGCCCACTCGCTCACTAGAGTGGGCGCATGCCCACTTTACAGCCCGAATCCCCGTCGCCGGAGCCCTCGGCTGTACGGCCCGAGCCGCCGTCGTCCCTCCCACCCCACCGCGCCCGCGCCATGGCCGAATCCTTCGGTGTCGACGCCGCCCGCTACGACCGCGCCCGGCCGCCGTATCCAGCCGAACTGATCGAACGAATCGTCCGCACCGCACCCGGGCGCGACGTGCTGGACGTCGGCTCCGGCACCGGCATCGCCGCGCGGCAGTTCCGGGCGGCCGGATGCACCGTGCTGGGCGTCGAACCCGACGCGCGGATGGCCGAATTCGCGCGCGGCACCGGCGTCGAGGCCGAGGTGTCCACCTTCGAGGACTGGGATCCGGCGGGCCGCACCTTCGACGCGGTGGTCGCGGGCACGGCCTGGCACTGGGTGGATCCGGTGGCCGGGGCCGCGCAGGCGGCACGGGTGCTGCGACCCGGCGGGCTGCTGGCGCCCTTCAACCACGTCTTCCAGCTGCCGCCCGAGCTCGGCGAGCAGCTCACCGAGGTGTACCGGCGGGTGGTCCCGGACTCGCCCTTCGTCAACCAGCCGACCCGGCCGGCGGCGGAGCTGTACCAGGCAATCTTCGACAAGATCGCCGAGGGCATCCGCACGACCGGGCAATTCGCCGAACCGGAACAGTGGCGGTACGACTGGGAGCGGACCTACACCCGCGACGAGTGGCTCGACCAGCTACCGACTTCCGGCGGCTTCACCCGCCTGCCCGCGGACCGGCTGGCCGAACTCCAGGCCGGTGTCGGCGCCGCGATCGACGCGATGGGCGGCAGCTTCACCATGCCGTACGCGACCGTGGCGGTAGCCGCGGTCCGCACCCCCGCCTGATCGCGGAGAGTGCGCACCGTACCACAGCCCGGAACACCTTGGCGGATATGGAAATCCGCGCCTATTTCAGCAGGCGCGACATACGGCGATCGGCCAGAATCTTGCCGCCGGTCTGACAGGTTGCGCAGTATTGAAAAGACTTGTCCGCGTAGGAAACCTCGCGGACGATGTCGCCGCAGACCGGACAGGGCAACCCGGTACGAGCGTGGACCTGCAGCCCGGATCGCTTCTCGCCCTTGAGTTTTGCCGCCTCCTGGCCGACCGAGCGGGATATCGCGTCGGACAGGACAGCTCGCATCGCGGTGTACAGCCGGGCGGACTCCGAATCGCCGAGCTTGTTTGCGGTGGCGAACGGGGAAAGCTTTGCCGCGTGCAGGATTTCGTCGGAATACGCATTGCCGATACCCGCGATGACAGACTGGTCCGCCAGGACCGTCTTGAGGCGCTGCGCGGTACCGCCCAGCAGCTCGGCGAACTGCTCCTGGGTGATCTCCAGCGCGTCCGGGCCCAGGCGGGCGATGCCGGGCACCGACTGCGGATCCTCGACGATCCACACCGCCAGCCGCTTCTTGGTGCCCGCCTCGGTGAGGTCGAAGGCCGGGGTCGCCCCCTCGGGGGTGAAGAAGTGCACCCGCAGCGCCAGCGGCCCCTTCCCCGGTTTGGGTGCCGCGCGGCCCGGCTCATCGATCCAGCGCAGCCAGCCACCCCGGGAGAGATGGGTGATCAGCCACAGGCCATCGCACTCTAGCCCGAGGTGTTTACCCCAGTGCCCCGCGCCGGTGACGTCGCGCCCGGACAGCGCGGTGATGGGCGGATCGAACGTCTTCAGCACGCTCAGCGCCGCGACATCCACCCGCCCCACCACCGCGCCCACCGCATGCTCGGCGAGAAACCGCTCGAGCGCCACGATCTCCGGTAATTCGGGCACGCCCGGAGCCTACCGGCCCCCACCGACATATCGGCGGCATTGTCCTTCGGGGGGCCGGTCCGTGACTGCGTGCCGAATCAGTGCGCCCGCGGTGCGGGAACGGTGTCCGGTCCCGTCGGCGGGGTCAGCATGCCCTGGGCGCCCCCCACGGCCGCGCCGACCGCCGCTCCCGCCGCGGCCGCGGGCGCCGCGATCACCCCGTACCCGATGGCCGCGCCGATCACCGGGACGACGACCAGCCCCGCCGGCAGGAACGGCACCCCGGCGATGAGCCCGGCGACCGCCCCGACGACCGCACTGGTGACGGCCAGCGGACTGGCAAGCGTGGAGCCCACCACCGCGCCGGTCGCCGCACCGCCCAGGGTGTCCGCCGCGATGCGATCCGAGCGCGACTGCGCGAATCCGACGGAGTCCAGGCCCTGGGCCAGCCCGGCCTCGGCATTCGCGGATGCGGTGTTGATCTGATCGCCGGTCGGCGCGTCGATGATGCCCGGCCGGGGCACGACCACCGAACCGATCCGCAGCGTCCCGGCCGGGGCCTGGATCGGCAGCACGGGCGCGGCGGGCGCGGCGCGATCGGGCAGATGCAGGGTGGTGGGGTCGATCGGGGCGAGGGCGTCGCCGGGCATCGGCCGGGTCGCGGGTGTGCGCGGCGCGGCCGGGGCATGCGGACTCACCGCGACCGGCGCTGCGGGGGTATTCGCTACTGCGACGGCCGCATGGGACCATCCGGCCGATACCGGAATCGCGCCGATGACCAGCAACGATCCGGTACGCAGTAGCCATTTGCTCGCGGCCGTGGGGCGATGCACTGCCATGGATTACCTCTTTCGTTGGACGTCGGTACCTACGAGAGAGATTCGAACCAGCGCACGTCCTGGATCACCGCAGCGTGGACAAATGTGGTTGTCAGGCGCTACCTATGGGGGGCAGACGGCGAGCTGTAGCCGCGGTCGTGGTGCCACTGCCAGCGGTGATCGCGCATCTCCCAGTGGCCGCGGCCGTGGTCGCAATCGCTCCACCGCCGTTGTCCGCGGTCCTGCTCCCAGGCCCACCGCCCGGAGTGGTCGCAATCTCCCCGCCAGCCGTTGTCCACCGGCGTCACCGTCGGCGGCGCGGCCAGCGCGGGTGCGACGGACAGGCCCATCGGCAGCGCGACGAGCGCGCCCACCACGGCGAGGCAGACCCGCAGGGTGCGTGCGGGTGCTTTCGTGGTGATAGTCATGGTCGTTCCTCGTTATCGGCACGGCCATAAACCGTCAGGCCGGCACCCTCCACCGATGTGCGGAACAGGCACATATGCTGTGTCGCGCTACTGGCGAATTCGTGACCGCGCAGGAAAGTCCACAGGCTCATGCCCGTGGACAGATCGATGCTCGGTCCACTCGTAATTCTAAGCCCTCGGCGACGACATCGAGCGACGTTATCGCAGCTGTCCAAGCTCGCGGCGCACCCGAACGGCGCAGCTCGGCCGGGAGATCCGTGCCGGAGCGGTCCACCGAGCCCGATCAGTAGTCCCGGTCGATGCGCCGGAGCAGGTAGATGTCCATGATCCACCCCTTGACTTCACGAAGTTCAGTGCGACGCTGAATGATTCGGTCCTCGACCGCACGCAGCGGGCCCTCGATCAGCTCCTCGTCGGGCATGCCCAGGTAGGCCGCCCACCAGATGTGCACGTCGTCGCAGGGCACGCCGGTGAACGAGGTCTCACCGTCGAGCATCACCAGCGTGGACCCATCCGGGGCCATTCCCTCCTCGCGCAGGCGGCGGCCCGTGGTGATGTGCACCGGCTCGCCGATCTCGTGCAGCACCATGCGATGCCGCGCGGCCAGCGCCTGGGCGCTGGTGATCCCGGGAATCACCTCGTAGTCCAGCGGGGCGCGCGCGGCGACCCGCTCGATCATCCGCAGGGTGCTGTCGTACAGCGACGGATCGCCCCACACCAGGATCGCCCCGACGCCGTCGTGGGCCGCGAACGCCTCGGCCAGCAGCGCGGCGCGGCGATCATGCCAATCCAGCACGACACCGCGGTAATCGCCGTCGGCGACGGTGCGCTCGCGCGGCGGATCGGCGATCTCCACGATCCGGTAGGGATGGTCCAGATGTTCGGCGAGGATGGCGGTGCGCACGTCGACGAGCTCGCGCTTGGCCTCCCCCTTGCCGATGACGTAGAACACCTCGGCGCGGCGCATGGCCTTGATGGCCTGCACCGTCACCTGGTCGGGATCACCCGCGCCGATTCCGATCACGTACAGCTTCCGCACGAGGGATCAGCTTGCCAGCCGCAGCCTGCGGACCCGTCGGCCCCGGTGCGTAAGCTGCGAACCATGGACGACAAGCGCCCCGCCCTGGACACCCAGTACGAGGATCTGCTGTGCCTGGTGCTCGATTCGGGCTCCGAGAAA
Organism: Nocardia albiluteola; assembly: GCF_018860155.1. GTDB lineage: Bacteria > Actinomycetota > Actinomycetes > Mycobacteriales > Mycobacteriaceae > Nocardia > Nocardia albiluteola. Next base: position 439,133 of record NZ_JAHKNI010000002.1, on the reverse strand, counting down.
TCCGATCGCACGGGCACCGGCACCCGCAGCATCTTCGGCCATCAGCTGCGCTACGACCTGGCGGCGAGCTTCCCGCTGATCACCACGAAGCGGGTGCATCTGAAGTCGATCGTCTATGAGCTGCTGTGGTTCCTGCGCGGCGATTCGAACGTGGGCTGGCTGCGCGAGCACGGCGTCACCATCTGGGACGAATGGGCCGCGCCCGACGGCGAACTGGGCCCGGTGTACGGGGTGCAGTGGCGGTCGTGGCCATCTCCGGATGGAACCCATATCGACCAGATCTCGCAGGTCCTCGAGACCCTGCGGTCGAATCCCGATTCGCGGCGGATGATCGTCTCCGCCTGGAACGTGGCCGATCTGGACCGCATGGCCCTGGCCCCCTGCCACGCGTTCTTCCAGTTCTATGTGGCCCGGGGCAGGCTCTCGTGCCAGCTGTACCAGCGCAGCGCCGACCTGTTCCTGGGGGTGCCGTTCAATATCGCCAGCTACGCGCTGCTCACCGCGATGGTCGCGCAGCAGACGGGGCTCGAGCCTGGCGATTTCATCTGGACCGGCGGCGATTGCCATATCTACGACAATCACGTGGATCAGGTGCGCGAGCAGCTCACCCGCGATCCGTACCCGTTCCCGCGGCTGCGGCTGCGGCCCGCACCGAGCCTGTTCGAGTACGCCTACGAGGACGTGGAAGTGCTCGGTTACCAGCATCATCCGGCCATCAAGGCCCCGGTGGCGGTCTGAATGGCCGAGGGCGGATCCGGCACCGGGGTGGCGGAGAACGGCGCGGTGGGGCAGCGAGTCGTCGGGCTGATCTGGGCGCAGACCCCGGACGGGGTGATCGGCCGCGACAACGCGATTCCGTGGCGGGTGCCGGAGGACATGGCGTATTTCCAGCGGGTCACCCGCGGCCATCCGGTGCTGATGGGGCGGCGCACCTGGGATTCGCTGCCGGTGCGCTTCCGGCCGCTGCCGGATCGGCGCAATATCGTGATCACCCGGCAGCCGGACTGGTCCGCCGCGGGCGCGGAGCGGGCGGCTTCGCTGGAGCAGGCCCTGACGCTGGCCGGTCCGGGACCGGTCTGGGTGATGGGCGGCGGCGAAATCTACCGGGCCGCCATGGATTACGCCACCGAACTACTGGTGACCGAGGTGGATGCCGAGGTCGAGGGCGATGCCTTCGCCCCGGCCATCGGCCCCGAATGGACCGCCGCCGAGGTGCCCTGGCGGGAATCGAGCAGCGGGCTGCGCTATCGATGGCTGCGCTACTCGCGCGCCTGACCCCGGTCCCGCGCGGGGAGGTGGGAACATGGAATTGCAATCCGAAACGCCCCGTTCGTACACCGGAACTCGGGCATACTCACGACTAGTCGGCCCGTGGCAACACTCGCACGGCATATGCGTGAAAGGCTGCTCATGGACAAGAAATCGCTGACCGCGGTGGCCCGCCAGCAACTCAAGCTGGCCGCGGCCAATACCAGCGGACGCAGTTCCCAGACCCTGTGCGGCGGCCATACGCACAGCCTGCGGCAGACCGTCATCGCGCTGACCGCCGGGCAGAGCCTGGCCGAGCACGAGAATCTCGGCGAGGCCACGCTGCAGGTGCTCAGCGGCACGCTTACGCTGTTCAGCGGTGCCAATGAATGGAAGGGTTCGCCCGGCGATCTGCTGATCGTGCCCAGCGCCCGGCACAGTGTCACCGCCATCGACGACGTAGCGTTCCTGCTGACCGTCGCGAAATAGGTGACCGCTCACCTCCCGCCACCCCACGCCCGCGGCCCGTACGCTGTCGATCATGGGTGAGCCGCAACCGATCCTCGATCCGCTCAGCCGCACGGCACTGTTCCTGGTGGCCACGATCGATGCGGGCGGTGAATCGGTCGTCCGCGATCTGCTTGCCGAGCTGCCGGGGCTGCGCCGATCGGTGGGCTTCCGGGTGCCCGGCGCGGATCTGACGTGCGTGACCAGCATCGGGTCCGCCGCGTGGGACCGGTTGTTCGCCGGACCCAGGCCCGCCGAGCTGCACGAGTTCCCCGGCTACGACGGCCCCCGGCATCGCGCGCCCGCCACGCCGGGAGATCTGTTGTTTCATATCAAGGCCGAATCCCAGGACGCCTGTTTCGAATTGGCTATGACCATCGGCGAGCGGCTGCGCGGTGCGGCGACGATCGTCGACGAGACCGTGGGATTCCGCTATTTCGAACAGCGCGACCTGCTGGGCTTCGTCGACGGCACGGAGAATCCGGAGGGCGCCCTGGCGGCCTCGACGGCGCTGATCGGTGCGGCGAGCCCCGATTTCGCCGGCGGCAGCTACGTGATCGTGCAGAAATACCTGCACGACCTCGAGGCCTGGAACGCGCTGCCGGTGGCCGAGCAGGAGCGGGTGATCGGCCGCACCAAGCTCGGCGACTACGAGCTGTCCGATGCGGACAAACCCGCGAATTCGCACGTGGCGGTCAACACGCTGTACGACCCGGACGGCACGCAGCGCCAGATCCTGCGCGCCAACATGCCCTTCGGCAGCGTGCGCGAGGGCGAGTTCGGCACCTACTACATCGCGTACGCGGCGACCCCGAACGTCACCGAGCGCATGCTCGAGCGGATGTTCCTGGGCAGCGACGAGGCCGCCTACGACCGCATCCTGGACTTCTCCACCGCCGTCACCGGAACCCTGTTCTTCACCCCGCCCTCCGGATTCTTCGACGCGTTACCCGAACCGGCGGGTGCGGATACTACGGAGCCCGAGCAGGCTCGCGCAGCCGACGGCGACGGATCGCTCGGCATCGGCGCGCTGGCATCCCGAAAGGACTGAACCCATGAACAATCTGCACCGTGAACTCGCCCCGGTCACCGACGAGGCGTGGTCGCAGATCGAGGACGAGGCCCGGCGAACCTTCAAGCGGCACATCGCCGGACGGCGGGTCGTGGACGTCTCGGGCCCGCACGGCACGGACTTCTCCGCGGTGGGTCTGGGCCGCACCGCGGAGATCGACGCACCCGACGAGGGCATCGTCGCGCGGCAGCGGCAGGTGGCGCCGCTGGTCGAGCTGCGGGTCCCGTTCACCCTCGCGCGCGAGGAACTGGACAACGCCGAGCGCGGGGCCCGCGACATCGACCTGGAGGCGGTCAAGGACGCCGCGCGCAAGATCGCCTTCGCCGAGGACCGCGCGATCTTCGAGGGCTACCGGGCCGCCGGTATCGCCGGGATCCGGGCCGCGTCCTCGCACGAGCCGGTCGCCCGGCCCGCGGACCCGCGCACGGCCCCGGAGGCGATCGCGCAGGCGGTGAGCAAGCTGCGGCTGGCCGGAGTGGACGGCCCGTATTCGGTCCTGCTCAGCGCCGATCTCTACACCGCGGTCAGCGAGACCTCCGATCACGGCTACCCGATCCGCACCCATATCGAGCGGCTCATTCCGGATGGCGAGATCATCTGGGCGCCGGCGATCGACGGCGCGTTCGTGCTGACCACGCGCGGGGGCGACTTCGATCTGCAACTGGGCCAGGATCTTTCGATCGGTTATCTCTCGCACGATGCGGAGTCGGTGCGGCTGTACTTCCAGGAGAGCCTGACCTTCCTGGTCTACACCGCCGAGGCCGCGGTCGCCCTGCCGGCCTGATACTCGGGCTCCCCCGCCGCCGAACGCCCCGGTACGGTGCAGGAGGTCGGCAGGAAGGACTTCAGGGCGATGGTGCGTGCGGGTGTGGTCCCCGGGCGGCGGGCACTGATCTACGGCACGCTGGGCGTGCTCGCGACCGCGCTGGTGTGCGGGGCGACCGTGGCCGGGTTCGGGGTGAACCGGGTGTTCACCGGGCTCTTCGCCGGAGCGGCAGCCGGCATCGCGGTGCTGGCACTGCTGTTCGGCCGCGACGTCGTGGTGCTCACCGACCACACGATCTCGCGCCGCACGCCGTTATACGAGTCCGAGATCGCCTGGAGCCGGGTGGTGGCCGGGCGGTTCGCGCTGGACGAGCGGGCGCGCTGGTCGCTGGCGCTGGATCTGACCGGCGGCGACGAACTCCACGGCGAACTGGTCCTGCTCTCGATTCCGCCGGTGGTGCGACCGGTGTCCAACGCCTATGAGCACCGCAAGCGCGAGCAGGTCCGCGAGATCCGGAAGCTACTGCGGCACAAGCGAATTCCGGTCACGATTCTGCCCGAGATCGCGAATGCCCTGCACGCGCACTGGAAGTTGGCACCGCCGACGCCGCGCTGAAATCCCCACCCCCGGCAGCCGAGGAGAACCAGAAGGTGGACACCACGATTCGCACCGCGGCACTGGCCCACATCCGCGATCGTCGTCTGCTGCAGGCGCGTTCGACGGGTAAGGAGGTCTTCTACATGGCGGGCGGCAAGATCGATCCGGGCGAGACTCCGGTCCAGGCGCTGCACCGGGAGGTCCGCGAGGAGCTGGGCGTCGACGTGGCGACGTACACCGAACTCGGCGTATTCGAGTGCGAGGCATACGGTCACGCCCCCGGAACCGCTCTGCACATGACCTGCTTCACCGCCGACCTCGCCGGTGTCCCCCGGCCCACCAGCGAGGTGGCCGAACTGCGCTACTTCACCGTCGGCGAGTACGCCGCCATGCCGCACGTCGCGCCGGGCTCGATGCTGGTGTTCCGGCGGCTGCACGACCTTGATCTCATCGACTGGTGAGGGAACCCTTGCGCAGCCGCCGGACGTCACCTGTCGGCGAGGTTCGGCGAAACCTGTTGCGCGGCTTGGTCGAGCATGCGCAGAGCGTTCTCGCGCCGAAGCGGGTCGAAACCGATCAACGTGCGGTGCACGCCCAGATCGGCCAGGCGGTCCAGATCACCCGGGCCGGGCGCGAAGACCGTCGCGATCACCGGCACGGGCGGGCGTCCATGGCGGTGGGCGAGCTCCGTGAGTTGCTCGATACCCCGGCCGAGCTCGTCGATCGGGATACCGGTCGGCGCCAGCCAGCCATCGGCGTGGTCGAGGATGCGTTCGTGGGTCGAGGGTCCCCACCCGCCCAGCCACAGCGGCGGATGCGGGCGTTGCACAGGCTTGGGCCAGGAGTAGATCGGATCGAAATCGACGAAGCGGCCGTGGAATTCGGCCTCGTCCCGCGTCCAGATCTCCTTCATGGCCAGGATTCGCTCGCGCTGCAGCGCCACGCGGGTGCGCGGTTCGGTGCCGTGATTGCGGATCTCCTCGCGCAGCCACCCCACCCCGAGGCCGAGCTCGAGGCGCCCGCCCGAGGCCGCGTCCAGCGTCGCGACCTCCTTCGCGGTTACGATCGGATCGCGCTGCACCAGCAGCGTCACGGCGGTGCCCAGCCGCAGCCGCGTGGTCACGGCCGCGGCCTGCGCGAGGGTGACGAACGGGTCGCAGACGCGGTAGTAGTCGCGGGGGAGCTCGCCGTCGCCCGGGTAGGGCGTATCGACGCGGACCGGGATGTGGGTGTGCTCGGGCACGAACAGCGATTCGAAACCGCGTTCCTCGACCGCGCGGGCCAACTCGACCGGGCCGATGCTCTCGTCGGTCACGGCGGTGAAAATACCGGTCTCCATCAGAGCTCACCCCCGAATGCCGGTGCTGCACAGGAGATCCTGCGCTCACTATGCCCGCTCGTGACGGTCCGCCGGTCAGCATCGTGTCGTGTCATGGGCGTACGGTAAGGCTTGACACCACTGTCAAGGTCAAGTGCGACCGGGCACCGACCTTACCCACCCCGCCGGCTCCGCAAGCTCCGCCGGCTCACCATCCCCCTAGGAGTGAACATGCTGATCGGGGAGCTGTCCGCGCGGACCGGGGCCAGCCGCAGGTCGCTGCGGTACTACGAGGAGCAGGGTCTGCTCACCTCGATACGCGGGGGGAACGGCTACCGGGAGTACGAGGAGCCCGCGATCGATACGGTGCGCCGCATCCGGGCGCTGCTGGCGGCGGGGCTGCCCACCGATGCTATCCGGCAGGCCCTGCCGTGCGTGCGCGACGCCTCGCCGCGGCTGGAACCGTGTCCGGAGCTGGTCGAGCGGCTGCGCGGGGAGATGCATCGCATGGATGCGGCGGCCGCGGAACTCGCGCACTCGCGCGACCTGATCGCCCGCATGCTGACCGACGCAGGGGTCCCGCTGGCGGGCTAGGGATCCGCGACCTCGGGCTTGCCTCCCTCGGCGTCTCCGGAATCCGCGACCTCGGGCTTGCCTCCTCTGACATCTCCCGAATCTGCAGCCTCGGGCGCGCTCGCGCTTTCACCGCCCGCGGGCGCACCATCTTTCTCGGCGGCACCGCTCTCAGCGGTCCGCCCGGCGCGCAGGGGAATTCGGGTGGCGGCGAAGAAGCCGAGCAGCAGGAACAGGGCGGCCCCGATCATGGTGACGCGGGTGGCGTCGGCGAAGCCGCGGGCCAGGGCGTCCACGACCATGGTGTTGGCGTGGTGGTCGCGTAGCACCGAGATCGCCCCGCCCGCCGAATCCCGGGTCGCGGCCGCGGCCTCCGCCGCAGCGTGCGACGGCAGCCCGTGCACCGCGGACAGCCGGTCCGGCAGCGCGCGCCCAAGCGACACGGACAGCACCCCACCGAGGATCGCCAGACCCATCGCGGTACCGAGCTGACGGACCGTGGACTGGATGGCCGAGCCCTCCCCGGACGCGTCGGTGGGCACGTCGGCCAGCACCGTCCCGGTCAGCTGCGCCGAGGCCAGCCCCAAGCCGACCCCGTAGCAGACCAGCAGGAGCGCGAGCAGCCACGGCGAGACGTGGTCGGTCACGAACAGCGCGGTCACGGCGATCGCAACCGTCTCGATCGCCAGGCCCAGCCGCACGATCCGCACCGGCCCCATCGTGCGCGCCAGCGGCTCGGTGGCGCCGCCGGCCACGAACGCGCCCAGCCCCATCGCCGCCAGCACCAGACCGGCCCGCAGCGTCGACAGCCCGAGCACGTTGACCAGGAACAGCGGCAGCGTGAACAGCAGCCCGAATTCCCCGAGCGCGACCGCGAAGGCAGCCGCGTTGCCCCACCGGAACGCCGGAAGGCGGAACAGAGAAAGATCCAGCAGCGCCGAACGATGCACATTCTTGCGATGAATCTCCCACAGCAGGAACAGGAACAGCAGCGCCACCCCGAGCAGCAGCAGCAACGGAATCGGCGAACTCGCCGCCCGCGTCGACCACCGCATCCCGAGGATGTCGGACGAGCGCAACGGCCGCCCCCATCCGTAGGTCTGCCCCTCGATCAACGCGAACACCACCAGCGCGAAACCCGCCGCGCTGAGCAGGAATCCGTCGACGTCCAGGCCGCGCGCGTGCCCCGCCATCCGGGTCTGCGGCACGAACGCCACGATGCCCGCGAGCACTACGACCCCGATCGGCACGTTCACCAGGAAGATCCACGGCCAGGTGAACGAGGTGGTCAGCCAGCCGCCGATCAGCGGCCCGAGCGCGGCCATCGCGGAGATCACCGAACCCCAGACCGCGAACGCGATGACCCGGTCCCGGCCGCGGAAGACGGCGTTGACCGTCGACAGGGTGCCCGGCAGCACGCCCGCGGCGCCGATGCCCTGCACGATGCGGCCCCAGATCAGCGTGCCCGGCGCCTCCGCGGACGCGGCGAGCAGGCTGCCCGCGACGAAGAGCACGACGCCGGCCGCGAAGAGGGTGCGCCGGCCCAGCCGGTCCCCGAGGCGCCCGGCGGTGATCAGCAGCGCGGCGAGCACCACCGCGTACACGCTGTTGATCCACTGCGCCTGGGTGAAATTCAGGCCGAGGTCGGCGATGATCACCGGCAGCGACACGCTGACGATGGTGCCGTCGAGCACGACCATGGACAGGCCCAGCGCCAGCACTCCGAGCGCCCACCAGCGCGCGCGGCTCGGTATCGCGTCGAGCTCGGTATCGGTCATGTGCCGCTCCCGCCGTCAACACATCTCGTCGAAGACTTCGTGCGGCGATAAGTCTACGGGGGATTTGCTGAGCAGTTGCCTTCAATCGGCCCGCGGCCGCGGATCGCCGGATCAGTCCGGGGTCAGTGCGGTGCCCTCCGGGAAGACCGCATCGCGGATGATGCGCAGGCCCTCGTTCAGGGCGCGCAGCTGCTCGTCGGTCAGGCGCGTCGTGAACCACTCGTCGATGGCGTCCAGATACGGCGGCAGCACGCGCGCGACGCGGGTGACGCCGGCCGCGGTGATCAGCACCGAGAAGCTGCGCCGATCCTTCGGATCGGGTTCGCGCCGGGCCAGTCCGTTGCGCTCGAGCCGGTCGACCAGGCGGGTGACGCCGCTGGTGGACAGCTGGGTCTGGGCGGCCAGATCGGTCATGCGCAGGCGCTGGCCGGGCGAGCGGGACAGCCGCATCAGCGCGATGAAGTCCGGCAGGGACAGGCCGTTGTCCGCCCACGCCGGTTCGAGCTTGGCACGCAGGCCGCCGCTGGCCTCGAACAGAAGGCCGATTTGGGTGAGGCGGGGGTCGTCGAAGAGGTCTGCGCGGTCCATTCGACCAGGATACCAACTACTTGAGTTGCGGATAGTTGACGTGCGGAATACTTTGCGAAGCGACGAAGTTCGTATATTCCGCACGTCAACTAACGGAGGTTTCCATGTCCAACACCACCGCCTGGGTCGCCGGTTTCCGGTCCGCCATCGTCAGTCCGTACGAGGAGTTCCGCCTCGCCGAACCGCGCGAGTTCGCCGACCAGACCGTGCGACAGGTGCTGCACCTGGCAGGCGGCGGCGAGCGGCTGCGGGTGCGTCTGAGCAACCGCTACGGACGCGCGCCGCTGGTCGTCGGGGCCGCCCACATCGCGGTCCGCAAGAACGGCGCGGAGATCGTGGCCGAGACCGACACCGCGCTGCGATTCGGCGGGGTCGAGCGGGTCACGATTGCCGCGGGAGCCGAAATCGTCAGCGACGCGGCCGATCTGAGCGTCGGTGCCGGATCGGATCTGCTGCTGAGCCTGTACCTGCCGGAGCCGACGGGCCCGGCGACCTACTCCCCCGTTCCGAACGAAATCGGCTATGTCACAGCAGGAAACACCGTCTCGCAGGTGAGCCCGGAGGACGTCGAGGAGCTCGGTTCGCGGTACTTCGTGACCGGTATCGACGTGCCCGCGACGGGCGAGCCGATCATCGTCGCCTTCGGCGATTCCTGGTTCGAGGGAGCGGGCGGCACGCCCGGCGCGAACCGCCGATCGGTCGACGTACTGAACGAGCGCCTCCCCCGCGGCTGGGCGGTCAACCAGGGCCTGTCCGGCAATCGGATCCTGGTGGACGAGGCTGGTGAGCACGGCCTGGCCCGCTTCGAGCGGGACGCCCTCGCGGTGCCGGGGGCGACCCACGTGGTGGTGAATTTCGGCATCAACGACCTGTGCCTGGGCGAGCCCCTCCCGGTCGCCGACCTGATCGCCGGATTCACCGAACTCGCCCGCCGCGCCCACGCGGCCGGACTTCCCGTCTACGCCAACACGATCGGCCCCTTCGCCGGCAAGATCTACCCGGGCGGCGACGCCGTAGCCGCCGCCCCCCTGCGCCGCGAGGTCAACGAATGGCTCCGGGGCACCGATGTTTTCGACGGCGTCTTCGACGTGGCCCGCGCCGTGGAGGACCCCGAGCGGCCGGACTACATCCGCCCCGACCTCGATGCCGGGGACGGTATGCACCTCAACGATGCGGGCGCGCTCCTGATGGGCGAGACGATGCGAATCCCGTTGGAGGGGTGAAATTTCGGGCCGGTGCAAGGGGCGAGCACCCCTTCCACCGGCCCGGACCAGCGCTTACTCCGCGATGATCACCCGAATCTCGTCGTCCGCCGCCGCCGTGGATTCGTCCGGACCGGCGAACCAGTGGGTGACCTCGGCGTCGGCCAGGTCGTCGGCGACGTCGGCACCGGTCGGGAGGACCGACAGGGCGCCCGCGGTTGCCGCGGCCAGGAACTCGTCCAGGGCCGCGGGGCCCGCGGTGGCCGTGGTGAACGTCGTCGACTCGTAGTCGACCTCGTTGTCCTCGCGCAGGGTCTCGGCGTGGTCGAGGGCCTGTTCCTGGGTCAGGGTGAGCCAGGTGCCGTCGGGGCGGCGGGCCATCAGGGCCGGGTGGTCCTGCTCGAGCGGGCGCAGCCGGTCGGCGTAGGAGACCGGATGGGCCGGGGCCGCGGCGAGTTCCTCGCGGACCTTCGGATCGGTCGGCACCAGCCAGCGCACCGACTTGGCCGCCGGTTCGAGGGTGATGCCGAATCCCGCTCCCGCGGAGACGATCTCGCCGAAGGACAGGCCGTGCGCGAACAGCGCCGCGGCGCCGGCCTTCTGCACCGCCCACAGCGCGACCACCGCGTCCACCGAGCGCGGCAGCGCGACCGCGACGATGTCGCCGGGGCCCACGCCCCGGCTGATCAGCACCCGGGCCAGCTGCGAGGACCGCGAATCCACCGCCTGGTAGGCGATTTCCGCGCCGTCGGACAGCAGCGCCGGGGCCTGCGGATCCTCCTCGACGACCGCGCCCAGCGCCTTGGCCACCGTCCGGGCGCCGACCAGCGCCGCGGCGCTCGCCGCGGATTCGGTTGCGGCGACCCCGGATTCGGCCAGGATGCGGGCCCTTTCGGCGGCGTCGAGGATATCGATGCCGCCCACCGGCGCCTCGGGATCGGAGACCAGCGCGTCGAGCACCCGCTCCAGCCGGGCCGCCAGGGTCTGCACCTCGGCGGGGGTGAAGCGGCTGGTCTGGTACTCCATGGCGATGCGGAGTGTCTCCTCGGCGGTCACCATCAGCGTGAGCGGATAGTGGGTGCCGCCGAGGAAGTCCACGCCGGTCACCGATGCGCCGTCGATCGAGCTGGCGGCCTCGATGGCCGACCGGTCGACCGGATAGGACTCGAACACCACCAGCGAATCGAACTGCGCCCCGGCGCCCGCAACCTGCTGGATGTCGGTCAGGCCGACGTAGTGGTGGTCCAGCAGCGCGGCCTGCTCGCCCTGCAGCCCGGTGAGCAGCGCGCGAACGCTGGCGCGATCGTCGAGCCGCACCCGCACCGGCAGGGTGTTGATGAACAGACCCACCATCTGCTCGATGCCCGGCAGCTCCGGCGGGCGCCCCGAGACCGTCGCGCCGAACACCACGTCGCCGCGTCCGGTCAACCGGCCCACCAGCAGACCCCACGCCCCCTGCACCAGGGTGTTGAGCGTGACGCCCAGGTCGGCGCAGAACTTGCTCAGCTGCTGCGTGCGTTCGGCGTCGAATTCCAGTTTCAGCGTGTCGATCTGGAACTGCTCGGCCGTCTTCGGTTGCGGCGCAAGCTGAGTCGGCTCATCCACCCCGGCCAGGGCCTGCGTCCACGCTCCCAGCGATTCGGACTCGTCGCGAACCGACAGCCACGCCAGGAAGTCCCGGTACGAGGCCGCCGGCGGCAGCGTGCTGCCGTCGCCGTGCACCGCGTACAGCACCAGCAGATCCCGCATGAGCAGCGGCAGCGACCAACCGTCGAACAGGATGTGGTGCGCGGTGATCGCCAGGCGCCACCGCTGTTCGCCGGCCCGGTACAGCCCGAACCGGATCAGCGGCGGCACCGTCATGTCGAAGCGCACCGCGCGCTCCTGCCGCAGCCGCGAGACCAGCTCGGCCTCGAGGTCGTCGGCGGGAACATCGGTGAGATCGCTTTCGTGCCAGGCGACCTCGACATCGTTCTGCACGATCTGCACGGGCATGCCGACCGCGTCGGTGGTGAAGGCGACCCGCAGGTTGTCATACCGGTCGACCAGGGCCTGCGCGGCCCTGTGCAACCGCTCGACGTCCAGCGTTCCGCCGAAGTCGATCACCGCCTGCTGGGTGTAGATGTCCACCGTCGACTGGGTCATCAACGCGTGGAACAGCAGACCCGACTGCAGCGGCGAGAGCGGCCACACCTCGGTCATCGCGGGATACGCCCGCTCCCACACCGCCAGGTCCGCGGGATCGGGCTCGACCAGCGGGCCGGTCGGCAGCACGAGCTCGGTGCCCGTGCCCAGCCGTGCGGCCGCGGCCAACTCGGCGATGGTGCGCCGCTCGAACACGTCGCGCGCGCCGAACAGCACGCCGCGGGCCTTGGCCCGGGACACCAGCTGGATCGACAGGATGCTGTTGCCGCCCAGGCCGAAGAAGTCGTCGTCGGCGCCGATCTCCTCGCGCCCCAGCACATCCGCGAAGACCTCGGCCAGGATCAGCTCGGTCGGGGTGGACGGCGCCCGGTACGGCGTCGTCTCGAACTCCGGCTCGGGCAGCGCCTTGCGATCCAGCTTGCCGCTCACGTTCAGCGGCATGGCGTCCATCATCACGAATGCCGTGGGCACCATGTAGGAGGGCAGGCCCGCCGACAGTTCCGACTTCACCCGCGCGGTGTCGATGACCGTGTCGGCGGCGGGAACCAGGTACGCGACCAGGCGATCGCCCAGGCGCGCATCGGATTTCGCCAGCACTGCGGCCTGCGCCACCTCGGGCAGGGTCAGCAGCGCCGCCTCGATCTCGCCGAGCTCGATGCGGAAGCCGCGGATCTTCACCTGGAAGTCGGTGCGGCCCCGGTAGTCCAGCTCGCCCTCCGCGTTCCAGACCACGAGGTCACCGGTGCGGTACATCCGCTCGCCGGTGGCGAACGGGTTGGCCACGAAGCGATCCGAGGTCAAGTCCGCGCGGCCGAGATAGCCGCGGGCCAGCTGCACACCGGCCAGGTACAGCTCGCCGGGGGTGCCGGCGGGCACCGGCCGCAGGCGCGAATCCAGCACGTACACCTGGGAATTCCACTCCGGCACACCGATCGACACAGACGTGACGTCGGCCTCGGTCACCTCGTGGTTGGTGATCGAGATCGCCGCCTCGGTCGGGCCGTACACGTTGAACAGCCCGGCGGTGTTGTGCCGCAGGAACCGCTGCGCGACCGTGCCCGGCAGCGCCTCGCCGATCGCGAGGGCCCGCCGCAGCGAGGGGGCCAGCGCCCCATCGGATTCGGTGAGCATCGCATCCAGCGCCGAGGGCACCACGTGCAGCGTCGTCACGCCCTCGCGGCGCATCACCTCGTTGAGGTACGCCGGATCCTGGTGGCCGTCCGGCGTGGCGATGACCAACCGGCCACCGCACACCGCGCCGCTCCAGAATTCCCACATCGACACGTCGAAGGTGGTGGCGATCTTCTGGAACATCACGTCGTCGGGACCCATCCCGAATTCGTCGATCTTCCAGAGCAACTGGTTCACCACCGCGCCGTGCGAGACCGCGACGCCCTTCGGGCGGCCGGTCGAGCCGGAGGTGAACAGCACGTAGGCCGTGTTGTCCGGGCGCAGGACGCCCAGCCGCTCGTCGTCGTCGATCGGCGAAGGGTCGTCCGCGCCGACCTCGTCGATCCGGATCACCGGCGCGATCGGGGTCTCGAAGCCGGTCTCCGCGTTGGTCAGCACACACACCGGCGCGGAGGTCTCGAGGATGTACTCGGTCCGCTCGGCCGCCTGATCCGGGTCCACCGGGACGTACGCGCCGCCGGCGACGGTCACCGCGTACATGGCGACCACCAGATCGATCGAGCGCCGCAGCGCCAGCACGACCCGCGACTCCGGGCCCACGCCCAGCGAGATCAGGTGCCGCGCCAGGCCGTTCACCCGCCGATCGAGTTCGGCGAAGGTGAGCGTGGCGCCGTCGGGCCCGACCAGCGCGGTCGCGTCCGGGTGCTCGGAGATCGTGTGATCCAGCAGCGAGGCCAGGGTGGCGGACCGATCGACCTCGTGCGCGGTCGCGTTCCGACCCGACACCAGCTGGTCGAGTTCGCCCGCGGCCAGGTAGTCGATGTCCCCGACCGGGGTGCGCGGCGCGGCGACGATCTCGCCGAGCAGACGCACGAACCGATCCACGAAGCCCTGCACCGTCGCGGCGTCGAACAGGTCCGTCGCGTAGGTGAAGTAGCCGCCGATGCCGGCGGCGGCGCCGGACTCGTCGTAGTTGTCGACCATGATCACGTGCAGGTCGAACTGCGAGACCACCGTGTCGAGCTGCAGCGGCGCGACCGTAAGGCCCGGCAGTTCCAGCCCGGCCTGCGCCTGGTTCTGGAACGACAGGCTGACCTGGAACAGCGGATGCCGCGCGGTCGAACGGACCGGGTTGAGCACCTCGACCAGGCGCTCGAACGGCACGTCCGCGTGCGCGAAGGCCTGGATATCCGACTCGCGCTGGCGCGCCAGCAGATCCGCGAACGACTCGCCCGCCGCGACCTGGGTCCGGAAGACCAGCGTGTTGACGAACATGCCGATCAGGTCGTCGAGCTGGGCCTCGCCGCGACCCGCCGTCGGCGTGCCGATGGCGATGTCGTCGGTGCCGGACAGCCTGGCCAGCAGCACCGACAGCGCGGTGTGCACGACCATGAACAGCGTCGCGCCCTCGGCACGCGCCAGCTCCATCAGCGCCCGATGCAGCTCGGCATCGATGGTCAGCTCGGCCCGATCGCCCGCGAACGACTGCGCCGGTGGGCGCGGCCGGTCCGAGGGCATATCCAGCTGATCCGGCAGCTCGGCCAGGGCCGCGCGCCAGTACTGAACCTGCTTGGCCGCCAACGATTCCGGATCGTCCTCGCTGCCCAGCACCTCGCGCTGCCAGATGCTGTAGTCCGCGTACTGCACCGCCAGCGGCGCCCACCCGGGCGCCTCACCGGCGGCGCGGGACGCGTACGCGAGCATCAGATCCCGCGTCAGCGGGCCGACCGACGAACCGTCACCCGAGATGTGGTGCACGACCATCGCCAGCACGTATTCGGCTGTGCTGGTGGCATTCTCACCGGCCACCTCGAACAGCGCCACCCGCAGCGGCACCTCGGTGGTCACGTCGAACACGGTGCCGATGAACCCGACGACCGCGCCCTGGACCTCCTCGGCGGAGACCGTGCGCACATCCAGTTCCGGAACCGCCTTGCCCGGCGGCAGGATCACCTGCACCGGCGCGCCGTCCATCTCGGGATAGATCGTGCGCAGCACCTCGTGGCGGGCGACCAGATCGCCCACCGCGGCGCGCAGGGCCTCCACATCGAGCACACCCGACAACCGCACCGCGATCGGCACGTTGTACGCCGTGGACTCCGGATCGAAGCGGTTCAGGAACCACATCCGCTGCTGCGCCAGCGACAACGGAATCCGCTCCGGACGCTCCAGGCTGCCCAATTCCACCCGCGTACCGCGGGACTGGGACTCCACGGCCGCCGCGAGTGCGGTCACCGTCGGGGTCTCGAACAGCAGCCGGACCGGCACCCGGGCGCCCACCGCCGCGCCGAGGCGCGCGATGACCTGGGTGGCGATCAGCGAGTTGCCGCCGAGCGAGAAGAAATCGTCGTCCGCGCCGACCCGCTCGACGCCGAGCACGTCGGCGTACACGCCCGCCACGATCTCCTCGATCGGGGTGGACGGCGCGCGGAACTCCCGCTGGGTGAACGTCGGCTGCGGCAGCGCCTTGCGATCGAGCTTGCCGCTGGCGTTGAGCGGCAATGCCTCCAGGTCGATGACCAGCGACGGCACCATGTAGGCGGGCAGGGACCTCCGCGCCGCCTCCAGCAGTTCCGTGCCCTCGACCGTGGCGCCCGGTGCGGGCACCACGTAGGCCACCAGCTGATCGCCCAGATCCGACGGCATCACCAGGGCCACGGCCTGGCTCACCGACGACTGCGCCAGCAGCGCCGACTCGATCTCGCCCAGCTCGATCCGCTGGCCGCGGAACTTCACCTGGAAGTCGGTGCGGCCCAGGTAATCCAGCACCGGTACGCCGTCGATCACGCGCCATGCCGCCAGGTCGCCGGTGCGGTACATCCGCTCGCCGGCGCCGAACGGGTTGGCCACGAACCGATCCGAGGTCAGGTCCGGACGGGCGACGTAGCCGCGGGCCAGCTGGTCACCGGCGAGATACAGCTCGCCCGCCACCCCGGCCGGTACCGGCCGCAGCCGCGAATCCAGCACGTACGCGCGGGAGTTCCACTGCGGCACACCGATCGGGACGCTACCCCGCTCCGCACCGGTCGCGGGCCAGTAGGTGATGGACACCGCGGCCTCGGTCGGCCCGTACAGGTTGTGCAGCGCGGCATCGGACACCGACCGCATGGCCGCGACGGTCTCCGGCGGCAGCGCCTCGCCGATCACGAAGACCTCGCGCAGCGTCGGGACCGTGCCCGCCTCGGTGTGCGCGGCGAAGACCGTGAGCATCGAGGGCACGAAGTCGGTGACGGTCACCCGCTGCGCGGCAAGGGTTTCCGCGATGTAGAGCGGATCGCGGTGGCCGTCGTGGGTGGCGACGACGAGCTTGGACCCGGCACGCAGGGGCATGAAGTAGCCCCACAGCGACACGTCGAATGTCGTTGCCGTCTTCTGGAAGTAGACGTCCTGCTCGCCCATCGGGTACTGGTCCAGCATCCAGGCGATCTGGTTGTGGATCGCCGCGTGCGAGACCGCCACGCCCTTCGGGCGCCCGGTGGAGCCCGAGGTGAAGATCACGTACGCCGGGTTGTCCGGATGCTGCGGTTCGATCAGCTCGTCGGCCTCCAGCGGGGTGGTCTCGAAGCCGTCCAGGTCGATGGTGTTCAGGTCCAGCACCATGACGTCGTCGGGCACCGGCACCGCGTCCTCGGTCCGGGTGAGCACGCAGACCGGCTGCGCAGTCTCGAGCACGTGCGCGATGCGCTCGGCCGGATGATCCGGGTCCAGCGGCACGTAGGCGCCACCGGCGGTGAGGATCGCGTACATGCCGACGACCAGGTCCAGCGAGCGCCGGACCGCCAGGCCGACAAGCAATTCCGGACCGACGCCGGCCCAGATCAACCGGCGCGCAAGCAGGTTGACCCGCTCGTCGAACTCCCGGTAGGTGAGCTCCTCGCCTTCATACGCGACCGCGATCCGATCCGGATGCGCCGCGACCGCACGGCGGTAGCCGTCCAGCAGCAGCTCCGGCGCGATCTCGTGCCGGGTGTCGTTCCACCGCACCAGGATTCGATCCCGTTCGGCGCCCTCGAGCAGCTCGATGTCGCCGACCGGAGTGCGCGGCGCGGCCACGATCTCCCGCAGCAGTCGCACGAAGCGGTCGGCGAAGCCCTCGACGGTCGCCGCGTCGAACAGATCGCTGGCATAGGTGAGGATTCCGGCCAGGCCCGCCGGCGCGCCCGCAGCGTCGTAGGTGTCCGAGACGATCAGGTGCAGATCGAACTGCGACAGCTGGGTGTCGAAGTCGACCGCCGACAGGCTCAGTCCGGGCAGTTCCATGGCCGACAGGCCGAGGTTCTGGAACGACAGGCCCACCTGGAACAGCGGGTGCCGCGCCGTCGAACGAACCGGGTTCAGCACCTCCACCAGGCGCTCGAACGGAACGTCCGCGTGCGCGAAGGCCTGGATGTCCGTCTCACGCTGGCGCGCGAGCAGATCCGCGAACGACTCGCCCGCGTCCACCTGCGTGCGGAAGACCAGCGTGTTGATGAACATGCCGATCAGGTCGTCGAGCTGGGCGTCACCGCGGCCCGCCATCGGCGTACCGATCGCGATGTCCTCGGTGCCCGACAGCCGCGCCAGCAGCACCGCGAACGCGGTGTGCACCAGCATGAACAGCGTCGCGCCCTCGGCGCGCGCCAGCTCGGACAGCTCCCGGTGCAGGTCGGCGTCGATCGGGACCCGCACCTTGCCGCCGAGCGAGCTCCGCACCGCGGGGCGCGGCCGGTCGGACGGCAGATCCAGCTGCTCCGGGAGATCGGCCAGCGCGGTGCG
Source organism: Nocardia albiluteola (assembly GCF_018860155.1). Taxonomy (GTDB): domain Bacteria; phylum Actinomycetota; class Actinomycetes; order Mycobacteriales; family Mycobacteriaceae; genus Nocardia; species Nocardia albiluteola. Next base: position 421,453 of record NZ_JAHKNI010000002.1, on the reverse strand, counting down.
CCAGTACTCGATCTGCTCGGCCGCCAGCGATTCCGGATCGTCCTCGCTGCCCAGCAGCTCGCGCTGCCAGATGCTGTAGTCGGCGTACTGCACCGCCAGCGGCGCCCAGCCGGGGGCCTCCCCCGCCGCGCGCGCCGCGTAGGCGGTCATGACGTCGCGGGTCAGCGGGCCCATCGAGGAACCGTCGCCGGAGATGTGGTGCACGACCATGGCCAGCACGTAATCGCCGTCCGGCGCGCCGTCGGCCAGCTCGTACAACCGGACACGCAGCGGCACCTGCTCCACCACATCGAAGGCGGTGGAGAAGAACTCGACCACGGCCGTCTCGATCTCGGTCGCGCCGATCCGATGCACTTCCAGCTCCGGAACCGCCTGCGCCGCGGGCAGAATCACCTGGATCGGCGTTCCGTCGACCTCGGGGTACACCGTGCGGAGCACCTCGTGCCGGGCGACCAGGTCGCCGATCGCCGCCCGCAGCGCATCCACGTCCAGCGCGCCGGTCAGGCGGACCGCCACCGGGACGTTGTACGCGGTGGAGCTCGGATCGAAGCGGTTCAGGAACCACATCCGCTGCTGCGCCAGCGACAGCGGAATCCGCTCCGGACGCGGCCCGGCGGCCAGCGCCGGGCGACCGTCGACGCCCGCACCCTGCTCGACCTTGGCGGCCAAACCGGCCACCGTCGATGCCTCGAACACGACCCGCACCGGGACCTGCACGCCCAGCGCGGCGCCGAGCCGCGCGACGACCTGCGTGGCCACCAGCGAGTTGCCGCCCAGGGCAAAGAAATCGTCGTCGGCGCCGACCCGGTCCAGGCCCAGCACCTCGGCGAACACGCCCGCCACGATCTCCTCGATCGGGGTGGAGGGCGCCCGGAAGGCCGCCGCCTCGAACTCCGGCTCGGGCAGCGCTCTGCGGTCCAGCTTGCCGTTCACGTTCAGCGGCAACGCATCCAGCGTCACGAACGCCGCGGGCACCATGTACGACGGCAGCGCGGCCTCGAGGGCCGACCTGGTCGCGTCGATGTCGATGCCCATCTCGGCGTCGGCCGGGACCACGTAGGCGACCAGCCGATCGCCCAGGCGCGCATCGGATTTCGCGAGGACCGCGGTCTGGCCGATCTGCGGCAGCGCCAGCAGCGCCGCCTCGATCTCGCCCAGCTCGATACGGAAACCTCGGATCTTCACCTGGAAGTCCGTGCGGCCCCGGTACTCCAGCTCACCGGAGGCATTCCAGGCCACCAGGTCACCGGTGCGGTACATGCGCTCGCCGTCGCCGAACGGGTTGGCCACGAACCGGTCCGCGGTCAGATCCGCACGACCGAAGTAACCGCGCGCCAGCTGCGCGCCCGCCAGATACAGCTCACCCGCGACACCCGCGGGCACCGGGCGCAGACGCGAATCCAGCACGTACACCCGGCTGTTCCATTCGGGCACACCGATCGACACGGATGTCGCGTCGGCGCCGGTCACCTCGTGGCTCGTGATCGAGACCGCGGCCTCGGTCGGGCCGTACAGGTTGAACAGCGTCGCGGCATTGTTCGACCGGAACCGCTGCGCCACCGCGCCCGGCAGCGCCTCACCGATGGCCAGCACGCGGCGCAGCGCATCCGGCAGCGCACCACCGGACGCGGTCACCAGCGCATCGAGCATCGAGGGCACCGCGTGCAGCGTCGTCACGCCCTCGCGCGCCATCAGCGCGTTGAGGTAGGCCGGATCCCGATGGCCCTCGGGAGCCGCGATGACCATGCGGCCGCCCGTGGCCGCGCCGGTCCAGAACTCCCAGACCGAGAGGTCGAACGTCGCGGCCGTCTTCAGCAGCACGGCATCGTCGGCGCCCAGGCCGAATTCGGCGGTCTTCCAGAGCAACTGGTTCACGATCGCCGCGTGCGGCACCGCCACGCCCTTCGGGCGACCGGTCGAACCGGAGGTGAAGATCACGTACGCGGTGTTCGAACCGTGCAGCGGCGCAGTGCGTTCCGCGTCGTCGACCGAATCGCTCGACAGGCCGGACAGATCCAGCTCGTCGATCCGGACCAGGGTGCGGGCGGACTCGGCCAGCGCCCGCACCGGCGCGGCCTCCGCGACGACCGCGGAACTGGTCAGCACGCACACCGGATCGGCGGTCTCGAGGATGTACTCGGTGCGCTCGGCGGCCTGATCCGGATCCACGGGCACGTACGCGCCGCCCGCGACGGTCACCGCGTACATGCCGACGATCAGATCCACCGACCGGCGCAGCGCCAGCGCGACCCGCGCCTCCGGGCCCACGCCCATCGAGATCAGGTGCCGGGCCAGGCGATTCACGCGCTCGGCGAGCTCGCCGTAGGTGATCGCGACACCGTCGGGATCCACCAGCGCCACCGCGCCGGGCGTGGCCGCGACGGTGCGATCCAGCAGCGAGGCCAGGGTCCCGGCCTCGACCTCGTGCGCGGTCGCGTTGCGCCCGGAGATCAGCTCGGTGCGCTCGCCCGCGGCCAGGATCTCCAGATCGCCCACGGCCGTACGCGAATTCGCGACGACCTCGCCGAGCAGCCGGACGAACCGATCGACGAAGCCCGAGACCGTCGCGGCGTCGAACAGATCCGTCGCGTAGGTGAAGTAACCCTCCATCCCGGCCGGTGCCCCGGACTCGTCGTAGCCGTCGGCCATGATCAGGTGCAGGTCGAACTGCGAGATCTCGGTGTCCAGGCGCAGCGGCGCCACGGTCAGGCCCGGCAGCTCCAGCGCGGACTGCGCCAGGTTCTGGAACGACAGACCCACCTGGAACAGCGGATGCCGCGCCGTCGAACGAACCGGGTTCAGCACCTCCACCAGCCGCTCGAACGGCACGTCCGCGTGCGCGAACGCCTGAATGTCCGTCTCACGCTGACGCGCGAGCAGATCCGCGAACGACTCGCCCGCCGTGACCTGCGTCCGGAACACCAGGGTGTTGACGAACATGCCGATCAGATCGTCGAGCTGCGCCTCACCGCGGCCCGCCATCGGCGTACCGATCGCGATGTCCTCGGTGCCAGACAACCGCGCCAGCAGCACCGCCAGCGCGGTGTGCACGACCATGAACACGGTCGCGCCCTCCGCTCGGGCCAATTCGACCAGGGCCCGGTGCATCTCGGCGTCGATGCGCAGCTCGGCCTTGCCACCGACGAAGGACTGCACGGCCGGACGCACGCGATCGGCGGGCAGATCCAGCTGATCCGGCAGCTCGGCCAGCGCCGACCGCCAGTACCGAACCTGCTTGGCCGCCAGCGACTCCGGATCGTCCTCGCTGCCCAGCAGCACACGCTGCCAGATGCTGTAATCCGCGTACTGCACCGACAGCGGCGCCCAGCCCGGCGCATCGCCCGCCGCGCGAGACGCGTACGCCAGCATCAGATCCCGCGTCAGCGGGCCAACCGACGAACCGTCACCCGAGATGTGGTGGATCACCATCGCCAGCACGTACTCCGCGGCGGTGGATTCCGATCCCGGCACCTCGAACAGCGCCACCCGGACCGGTACCTCGGCCGTCACATCGAACACGGTGCCGATGAACTCGACGACCGCCGCCTGGATCTCGTCTGCGGGGACCGTGCGCACGTCCAGTTCCGGAACCGCCTTGCCCGGCGGCAGGATCACCTGCACCGGACCGCCGTCCATTTCCGGGTAGACCGTGCGGAGCACCTCGTGGCGGCTGACGAGATCGCCGATCGCCGATCGCAGCGCATCCACGTCGAGCTCACCGGACAACCGCACCGCGATCGGCACGTTGTACGCCGTGGACTCCGGATCGAAGCGGTTCAGGAACCACATCCGCTGCTGCGCCAGCGACAACGGAATCCGCTCCGGACGCGGCCCGGCGGTCAGTGCCAGGCGCCCGCCCGCACCCGCCTGCTGTTCGGCCCGGGCCGCCAGGCCGGCCACCGTCGGCGCCTCGAACATCAGGCGCACCGGGACCGTGGTGTCCAGCAGCGCACCGATTCTCGCCACCACCTGGGTCGCGACCAGCGAATTGCCGCCCAGGGCAAAGAAATCGTCGTCGACGCCGACCCGGTCCAGGCCCAGCACCTCCGCGAACACGCCCGCCACGACCTCTTCGATCGGGGTCGAGGGCGCCCGGAAGGCCGTGGCCTCGAACTCGGGCTCCGGCAGGGCCTTGCGGTCCAGCTTGCCGTTGATGTTCAGCGGCAGCGCGTCCAGCACCACGAACGCCGCGGGCACCATGTAGGACGGCAGCGCCTCGGACAGGACGGACTTCACCTGTGCCACCTCGAGATCGACCCCGGCAACGGGGACGAGGTAGGCGACCAGCCGATCGCCCAGGCGCGCATCGGACTTCGCCAGCACCGCGGTCTGACCGACCTCCGGCAGCGCCAACAGCGCCGCCTCGATCTCACCCAGCTCGATACGGAAACCACGAATCTTCACCTGGAAGTCCGTACGGCCCCGATACTCCAGCTCACCGTTGACGTCCCACGCCACCAGGTCACCCGTGCGATACATGCGGGTGCCCGGCTCGAACGGGTTGGCCACGAACCGATCCGCGGTCAGATCCGCACGACCGAAGTAACCGCGCGCCAGCTGCGCACCGGCCAGGTACAGCTCGCCGGACACTCCGTCGATGACCGGGTGCAGCCGCGAATCCAGCACGTACACCCGGCTGTTCCACTCCGGCACACCGATCGGCACCGAGGTGACGTCGGAATCGGTGACCTCGTGGCTGGTGATCGAGACCGCGGCCTCGGTCGGTCCATAGAGGTTGAACAGGTCCGCGGCATTGTGCGCCCGGAACCGCTGCGCGACCGAGCCCGGCAGCGCCTCACCGATCGCCAGCACCCAGCGCAGCGAATCCGGCAGCGCGCCTTCCGATTCGGTCAGCAGGCCGTCGAGCATGGACGGCACCACGTGCAGCGTCGTCACGCCCTCGCGCGCCATCAGCGCGTTGAGGTAGGCCGGATCCCGGTGCCCGTCCGGTGTGGCGATGACCAACCGGCCGCCCGAGATGGCGGCGGTCCAGAACTCCCACACCGACAGGTCGAACGTCGAGGCCGTCTTCAGCAGCACGGCATCGTCGGCGCCGAGGCCGAATTCCGAGACCTCCCAGAGCAACTGGTTGACGATCGCGCGGTGCGGCACGGCCACACCCTTCGGGCGACCGGTCGAACCGGAGGTGAAGATCACGTACGCGGTGTTCGACGGGCGCAGCTTGGCGACCAGCTCCGCGGCGGCGATCGGCGCGTCACTCAGGTCCGGATCCAGCTCGTCGATCCGCACGACCGCCACCCCGTCGGCCTCGAAGCCCGCATCGGCGTTGGTCAGCACGCACACCGGCGCGGCCGTCTCGAGGATGTACGCGGTCCGCTCGGCGGGCTGATCCGGATCGACCGGCACGTACGCGCCGCCCGCCCGGGTCACCGCGTACATGGCGACGACCAGATCCACCGACCGGCGCAGCGCCAGCACGACCCGCGACTCGGGGCCGACACCCAGCGAGATCAGGTGCCGCGCCAGGCGATTCACGCGCGAGTCCAGCTCGCCGTAGCTGATCCGCTCGGCGTCCGGCCCGATCAGCGCGACGGCGTCGGCGTCCGACCGGACGGTCGCGTCGAGCAGCGAGGCCAGCGTCGCCTTCCGATCGGTGGCCAGCCCGGTCTCGTTGCGGCCGATGAGGATTCGCCGCCGATCCGCGGTGCCGAGCAGGTCGATGTCGCCGACCGGCACGCGCGGGGAGGCCACGAGCTGGCCGAGCAGGCGCACGAAGCGATCGACGAAGCCCTGCACCGTGTTCCGCTCGAACAGGTCGGTGGCGTAGGTCAGGAAACCGCCGATGCCCTCGGGCGCACCGGCTTCGCCGTAGCTGTCCGCGACGATCAGGTGCAGGTCGAACTGCGAGAGGCCGGTGTCGAATTCGACGCCGGACGCGGTCAGGCCCGGCAGTTCGAGGCTGCTCTGTCCGAGGTTCTGGAACGACAGGCCCACCTGGAACAGCGGATGCCGTGCGGTCGAGCGCTCCGGGTTCAGCACCTCCACCAGGCGCTCGAACGGGACGTCGGCGTTGGCGTAGGCCTGCAGGTCGGTTTCGCGCTGGCGCGCCAGCAGTTCGATGAACGACTCGCCCGCATCGACCCGCGTGCGGAACACGAGCGTGTTGACGAACATGCCGATCAGGTCGTCCACGGCCGACTCGCCGCGGCCCGCGATCGGGGTGCCGATCGCGATGTCCTCGGTGCCCGACAGCCGCGCCAGCAGCAGCGCCAGCGCCGTGTGCACGACCATGAACAGCGTCGCGTTCTCCGCGCGGGCGAAGTCGGACAGCGCCCGGTGGGTCCGGGCGTCGATGCGCACCTCGACCTTGCCGCCGGCGAAGGACTGCACCGCGGGCCGCGGGCGGTCCGCCGGCAGCTCCAGCTGATCGGGCAGCTCGGCCAGTTCGGACTTCCAGTAGGCGACCTGCTTGGCGGCCACCGACTCCGGATCGTCCTCGGAACCGAGCACCTCGCGCTGCCAGATGCTGTAGTCGGCGTACTGGACCGCCAGCGGCGCCCAGTCCGGCGTCGCACCCGCGGCACGCGCCGCGTACGCGATCATCAGATCCCGCGTCATCGGGCCGACCGAGGAACCGTCGCCGGAAATGTGGTGGATCACGATGACCAGCACCGATTCGGTGGTGACCGGATCAGCCTGCGCCGCCTCGTCATCGGCGTCGCCGATCCGGAACAGCGCCACCCGCAACGGTATCCGCGCGGTGACGTCGAAGCCGGTGGACGCCAGCTCGGCGACCGCGGCCTCGACGCGCGCGGGCGCGATCGTGCTCACCTCGAGCTCGACTTCCGAGATCGCCTGCGCCGCAGGCAGAATCACCTGCTCGGGCACCATGGTCGCGGCGTCGGTGGTCTGCGGGTAGATCGTGCGCAGGATCTCGTGCCGGGTGATCAGGTCCGCGAGCGCGGCCCGCAGCGCGGCCACGTCGATAGCGCCGGTCAGGCGCACCGCCGCGGGCACGTTGTAGGCCGCGGACTGGGTATCGAACCGGTTGAGGAACCACATCCGCTGCTGCGCCAGCGACAGCGGAATCCGCTCCGGGCGCGGCCCGGCGACGAGCTCGCGTCGACCGGTCCCGTCCAGCCCGGTCACCCGCCGGGCCAGTGCGCCGACACTCGACGCCTCGAACAGCAGGCGCACCGGAATGCGGCTGCCCAGCGCGTTACCCAGGCGGGCCACCACCTGGGTGGCCAGCAGCGAGTTGCCGCCGAGATCGAAGAAGTCGTCGTCGACGCCGACCTGCTGCTCGGACAGGCCCAGCACCTCGGCGAGGGTGGCCGCGACCAGCTCTTCCATCGGCGTTGTCGGCGCGCGGAATTCGCGCGCGGTCAGCTCCGGCTCGGGCAGCGCCCGGCGGTCCAGCTTGCCGTTGGCGTTGAGCGGGAACGCGTCCAGCACCACGAATCCGGCCGGAACCATGTACGAGGGCAGCAGTTGCGACAGGTGGGCGCGCAGCGCGTCCACGTCCGCCTCGGCACCGTCCTGCTCGAGCACCACGTACGCGATCAGCCGGTCGCCGGTGCGCTCGGAAGTGTGCACCACCGCGACGGCCTGCGCGACCGAATCGTGCGCCGCGAGCGCGGCCTCGATCTCGCCGAGCTCGATGCGCTGACCGCGCAGCTTGACCTGGAAGTCGGTGCGGCCCAGGTAGGTGATCGTGCCGTCGCCGTTGCGGCGCACCAGGTCACCGGTGCGGTACATGCGGGACCCGTTGTCCCCGAAGGGATTCGCGACGAACCGGTCGAAGGTCAGATCCGGGCGGCGCATGTAGCCGCGCGCCAGCTGGATGCCCGCGAGGTACAGCTCACCCGCGACGCCCGCGGGCACCGGGTGCATCCGCGAATCCAGCACGTAGGCCTGCGAATTCCACAGCGGCACACCGATCGGCATCGGCGCGGTCATCTCCAGGGTGACCGGCGAGTACATCGCGTGCACCGTGAATTCGGTGGGGCCGTACTGGTTGATCAGCACCGCCGACGTGCCGAGGCGGTCGAACGCCGCCATCGCGTCGGGCGTCATCGCCTCGCCCACCATGTACAGGATGCGCAGCGTGCCCAGCGCCACCGGATCCGCGCCGTCGGCGAAGATCCGCAGCATCGACGGCGAGAACGAGGTCAGCGTCACGCGCTCGGCGGCGATCACGTCGCACAGGTACTGCGTGTCGCGGTGGCCGTCCGGTTCCGCGATGACCAGGCTCGCACCGGATGCCAAGGGGGCGAACAGCTCCCATACCGAGATGTCGAACGTGGCCGGGGTCTTCCACAGCACGATGTCCCGCGTGCCGATGCCGTGCTGGCCGATCATCCAGCAGATCTGGTTGACCACGGCCGCGTGCGGAATCGCCACGCCCTTCGGGCGCCCGGTGGAGCCGGAGGTGAACATCACGTACGCCGGATGCTCCGGGCGCAGCGGCGCGCGGCGCTCACCCGGGGTGAGCGGGCGGGCCTCGTAGCCCGACAGATCCTCCTGGTCGACCCGCAGCGACGGGGCCGCGCCGGGCGCGTCGAAGCCGTCGCGCGCGGTGGTGAGGATGCACACCGGCGCCGCGGTCTCGAGGACGTGGCCGATGCGCTCGGCGGGCTGATCCAGATCCAGCGGCACGTACGCGCCACCGGCCTCCTGGATCGCGTAGATCGCGACCAGCAGATCCAGCGAACGCCGCATGCCCAGGGCCACACGGGCTTCCGGGCCGACGCCGATCCGGACGAGATGCCGGGCCAGGCGGTGCACCCGCGCGGCGAATTCGGCATAGGTCAGCTGCGTGCCGGTCGACGGGTCGACGACCGCGACGGCGTCGGGCGTGGCCCGCACCTGCGCGGCGAACAGCGGGAACAGCAGGCCGGACACGCCGGTGTCGCGGTCGGTCTGGTTCCAGCCGCGCAGCTGCTGCGCCGCCTCGGCCGCGTCCAGCAGCGGGATATCGCCGATCGGCCGATCCGGCATCGCCACGACGGCCTTGAGCAGCCGGATGAACCGGCGGGCGATCTGCGCGACGGAGGCCTCGTCGAAGAGGTCCGTCGCGTAGATGAATTTGGCGTTGATACCGGCCGCGGTGGTGGACCCGCTGCCCGAGGTGTCGGCCACGTGCATCCGCTCGGTGAGCTCGAGATGCAGATCGAATTTGGCCGTCTCGATGGGCGTTCCGACGCCGGTGACCGACAGGCCGGGCAGATCCAGCGTGGTCTGACCGGTGTTCTGCAGCGACAGCATCACCTGGAACAGCGGGTGCCGTGCCTGCGATCGGGACGGGTTCAGGATCTCCACCAGCCGCTCGAACGGCAGGTCCGCGTGCCCGAAGGCGGCGATGTCGCCGGAGCGGACCGAGCGCAGCAGATCGCTGAAGCCCTCGGCGGAGCGGACCGGGGTCCGCAGCACCAGGGTGTTGACGAACATGCCGACGACGTCGTCCAGCGCGCGCTCGCCGCGACCGGCGACCGGGGTGCCGATCGCGATGTCGGACTCGCCGCTCAGGCGCGAGAGCAGCACCGCCAGCGCCGCGTGGATGACCATGAACATGGTGGTGCCGTGCGCGCGCGCCAGATCCGCGAGCCGGGACTGGGTTTCGGCGTCGATCGTGATGTCGTGGATCGCGCCGCGGCCCGAGGCAACGGCCGGACGCGACCGGTCCGCGGGCAGGTCCAGCTGCTCGGGCAGGCCCGCGAGGGTCTGGGTCCAGTACGAGATCTGCTGGGAGATCACCGATTCCGGATCGTCCTCGGAACCCAGCACGTCGCGCTGCCACAGCGCGTAGTCCGCGTACTGCACCTCGAGCGGCTGCCAGGCCGGCTCGCCGCCGTCGACGCGGGCGCTGTAGGCGATCATCACGTCCCGGGCGAACGGCCCGAGCGAGAAGCCGTCACCGGAGATGTGGTGCAGCACCAGGGCCAGCACGTGCTCGGTGGGGCTGACCTCGAACAGCCGGATCCGCATGGGGACCGCGGCGGTGACGTCGAATCCGGTCAGCGCCAGCTCCGCCAGCTGCGCCGGCAGGTCGGTCTCGCTGATCTCGATCGGCGTCAGATCCGGGAGCACCTTGCTGGTCGGCAGGATCTCCTGGTACGCCGCGCCGTTGATCTCCGGGTACCGGGTGCGCAGCGATTCGTGCCGTGCCAGCACGTCGGCGACCGCGATGTGCAGCGCCTGCCGGTCCAGCAGGCCCGAGAGCCGCAGCACCAGCGGCATGTTGTCGATCGCGGAATCGGGATCGAAGCGGTTGAGGAACCACATGCGCCGCTGCGCCATCGACAGCGGAATCCGCTCCGGGCGCGGCTGCGGCACCAGGGGCGCGCGCACGCCGGTGCCCGCGGGCGACTCCGCGCGCGCGGCCAGCGCCGCCACCGTGGAGGCGTCGAAGATCTCGCGCACGCCCAGCTGCTTGTTCAGCGCGGCGGACAGGCGCGCCGCCACCTGGGTGGCGTTGAGCGAGTTACCGCCCAGGGCGAAGAAGTCGTCGTCCAGGCCGACCCGGTCCAGACCCAGTACCTCGGCGAAGATGCCCGCGACGATCTCCTCGACCGGCGTGGTGGGCGCGCGGAAGACCGCCGCCTCGAACACCGGCGCGGGCAGCGCCCGCCGGTCCAGCTTGCCCGAGGCGTTGAGCGGCAGCGCCGCCAGCGGCATCACGATGGAGGGCACCATGTAGCTCGGCAGCCGGCGGCCCAGATCCTCGCGGAGGGTCTCCACGTCGACCGAAACACCGGGCACCGCAACGACATACGCCACCAGCTGATCGCCGGTGTGCTGGTCGCCGCGGACCACGACCACGGCCTGGGTGATCTCCTCGAGCCCGGTCAGCGCGGCCTCGATCTCACCGAGCTCGAGGCGCTGGCCGCGCAGCTTCACCTGGAAGTCGGTGCGGCCCAGGTATTCCAGTTCGCCGTCGCCGGTCCACATCACCAGGTCGCCGGTGCGGTACATGCGGGAACCGCTGCCCTCGAACGGGTTCGCCACGAACCGGTCGGAGGTCAGATCGGTCCGCGCGACGTAGCCGCGCGCGAGCTGGGCGCCCGCGAGATACAGCTCGCCCCCGACGCCCTGGGGCACCGGCCGCAGCCGCGAATCCAGCACGTACACCCGGGTGTTGAACACCGGGCGGCCGATCGGCACCGTGTCGAGGTCGGCGTCGGTCACCCGGTGATAGGTGACGTCGACCGCGGCCTCGGTCGGGCCGTACAGGTTGTGCATCCCGGCGCCGGTCAGCTGGCGCAGGCGCTGCGCCGACTTGGACACCAGCGCCTCACCCGAGGCGAACACCATCCGCAGCGATGCACACTGCGCGGCAGCGGGCTCGGCCACGAAGACGGTCAGCATCGACGGCACGAAGTGCGCGACGCTCACGCCCTCGGCGGCGATCAGCTCGGCCAGGTAGACCGGGTCCCGGTGGCCCTCGGGCGCGGCCAGCACCAGCCGGGCGCCGATCTGCAAGGGCCAGAAGAACTCCCACACCGACACGTCGAAGGTCGCGGGGGTCTTCTGCAGCACCACGTCGTCGGCGGTGAGACCGTATTCGGCCTGCATCCACACCAGGCGGTTCACGATGGCCGCGTGCGGCACCGCGACGCCCTTCGGCCGTCCGGTCGAGCCCGAGGTGAAGATCACGTAGGCGGTGTTGGCCGGCCGCAGCGGCGCGCGCCGCTGCTCGTCGGTCACCGGGTCGATCGCATAGCCGGACAGGTCCAGCAGATCGATGCGCACCTGGGCGGTGTCGATCGCCAGATCCTCGCCGGAGGTGAGCACGCACACCGGGTCCGCGGTCGCGAGGATGTACTCGGTGCGCTCGGCGGGATGTTCGGGATCCAGCGGCACGTAGGCGCCACCGGCGACCGATACCGCGTACATGCCGACCACCAGGTCGATCGAGCGCCGCATGCCCAGGGCGACCAGCGATTCGGCGCCGACGCCGCGCTCGATCAGCCAGCGCGCCAGCGTGTTCACGCGGGCGCTGAACTCGGCGTAGGACAGAGTTGTCCCCTCGAACGTCAGCGCGGGCGCGTCGGGCGTGCGCTCGGCCTGCGCCTGGAACATCGAGACCAGCGTCGCGTCGGGCGCGACGTCGGCCTCGGTGGCATTCCAGCCGGAGACGATCAGCTCGCGCTCGCTCCGGTCGAGCAGTTCGATATCGCCCACCGGCACATCCGGATTCGCGGTGATCGCGGTGAGCACCCGCACCAGGCGGTCGGCCGTGCGGCGGACGGTCTCCTCGTCGAACAGATCGCGCAGGTACCCGGCGCGAATGCGCAGGCGGGTGTTCAGCGACGCGATCAGCGTCAGCGGGTAGTGGGTCGCGTCCGTGGTGTCCAGGCCGCTGACGGCCATGCCGTCGATATCGGCGGCCTGCTCCGCGATGCCCGCGGCATCGACCGGGTACGACTCGAACACCACGAGGGTGTCGAACAGCCCGCCGATGCCCGCGGCGGCCTGAATCTCCGCGAGGCCCACGTAGTGGTGGTCCAGCAGATCCGCCTGCTCGCCCTGGGTGCGCACCAGCAGTTTCCGCGCCGGCTCCGACTCGTCGAAGCGGACCCGCACCGGCACGGTGTTGATGAACAGGCCGACCATGGACTCGACGCCCGACAGCTGCGGCGGGCGGCCCGACACGGTGGTGCCGAACAGCACGTCGTCGCGTCCGGACCAGCGGCCCAGCAGGATTCCCCACGCGGCCTGCAGCACGGTGTTCGCGGTGACGCCCAGCGTCGCGGCGACCTCGACCAGGCGCGCGGTGGCGGCCTCGTCGAGCTCGAAGACGTATTCGCCGGACAGCGCGGTGATCTCGCGACCGGCGTCCGGGCGCGCGAGCAGCGTGGGCTCCGAAACGCCCTGCAGGGCGGTGGCCCAGCTCGCCAGCGAGGCCGAATGATCCTGTCGCACCACCCATTCCAGGAAGTGCCGGTAGGACCGCACGGGCGGAAGCACGCCGGCGTCGGCGCGGGTGGCGTAGAGCACCAGCAGATCCCGCATCAGCAGCGGCATCGACCAGCCGTCGAGCAGGATGTGGTGGTTGGACACCGCCAGCTGCCAGCGGTCGGCCGCGACCTGGATCAGGGTGAACCGGATCAGCGGCGGCTCGGTGAGGTCGAACCGGTGCATCCGGTCGGCCTCGATCAGGTCCTCGGCCTGGCCGGTGACGCGCCGGTCGTATTCGGACCACGAGACCCGCACGTCGTCGAGCACCAGCTGCACCGGGTTGCCCTCGGCGTCGGTGACGAACGCGGTCCGCACGTTCTCGTAGCGATCCACGAGAGCCTGTGCGGCCGAACGCAACCGGTCCGCATCGACGCGGCCGGTCAGGATGAGCACCGACTGCGCGGTGTAGACGTCCACCGAGGCCGCGGCCAGCTGCGCGTGGAACTGCAGGCCCGCCTGCAGCGGCGAGAGCGGCCACACCTCGCGCAGCCCCGGGAAGCGCTGCTCCCAGCCGTCGATATCGCGCTGCGCGATGCGCACCAGCGGGAAGTCCGACGGGGTGTGCCCGCCGGCCCCGGCCGATTCCGCATGCCGCGCAACGGCTTCCACGGCCTCGACCCACATCTTGCCGAATTCGCCGACCGCCTCGGCGTCCAGCAGCGTCGACGGGTAGCCGATGGTGGCGGTGAGCGTGTCGCCGTTGACGATGGCGTTGATGTCCAGCGCCGCGCTCAGCGGCATGTCGGCGTCGTAGCCGCCGCCCAGCTCGCCGAGGTCCGAGGCCGGGATCCAGCCGAAGCCGCGCAGCTGCTCGGGCACCGCGTCCTCGGAGACCCGGCCCAGGTAGTTGAAGCTGACCTGGCCCGGCAGGTCCTTCGGAAGGTGCTCGGCCGCATCGGGATTCAGGTACCGCAGCATGCCGTAGCCCAGGCCCTTGTCCGGGACCGCGAGCAGCTGCTCCTTGATCGCCTTGACCGCCGGGCCCATGGCCGGGCCGCCGGTGAGCGCGGCATCGATGTCGATACCGGACAGGTCGAACCGGACCGGGAAGATCGAGGTGAACCAGCCGACGGTGCGCGACAGCTCCGCGCCCGGGACCACCTCCTCCTCGCGCCCGTGACCCTCGAGGCGGATGAGCACGGAATCCTCGTCCCGGCTCGCGCGCCACTTGGCCAGCGCCAGCACCAGCGCGGTCAGCAGGCCGTCGTTCACGCCGCCGTGGAAGACCGCGGGCACGGTGGTCAGCAGGGATCGGGTGGCCTCGGCGGACACCTCGACGTGCGCCCGCTCGAGCACACCGGCCACCTCCACGGCCGGATCCAGCGCACGCGCGGTCAGCAGCGGGTCGGGACCCTCCACGACCGAACGCCACAGCGGCAGTTCGTCGCCGCGCTGCAGCGCCGTGCGCTCGAGCGCGTCGGCCCAGGTGCGCATGCTGGTGCCGGGCTGCGGCAGCTGCGGGGTCTGTCCGGAGGAGAGCTGTCCCCAGGCCGCGACGAAGTCGGGCACCAGGATTCGCCAGGACACACCGTCGACGACCAGGTGGTGGGCGACCACGATCAGGCGCCCGGAACGCGGCGCGCCCTCGGATTCGCCACTGGCGGTGGCCGGATCGAGCCAGACGAAGCGAATCACCACGCCCGTCTCGGGATCCAAGCGATCGAGCGCGGAATCCAGTGCGGCCGAGGCGACCTCGGCGAGGTCGTCGGCCTCGCCGAATTCCACGCGATCGATCAGCGCGTCGATGTCGACGGTGCCGGGCGCGGTGGTCTCGGCGATCCAGTCGCCGCCGTGCCGCCGCAGCCGCGAGCGCAGCATGTCGTGGCGGTCCACGACCGCGCCGACGGTCGCCGCGATGCCCTCGCGGTCGATGCCGGCCGGAAGTTCCAGCGCCATCGTCTGATTGAAGCGCCCGAACGAGCCGGGCCGCTCCACCATCATCCGCACCACCGGCGTCAGCGGCATGACGCCCACGCCGCCGCCGGGCAGTTCGGCCAGCACGCGGCGCGCGTCGGCGGCCGCGCCGGTCTCCGCGACACTCGCCAGGCCGGCGACGGTGCGATGCTCGAAAACGTCACGCGGGCTGAAGATCACGCCCCGCGCCTTGGCCCGGGACACCAGCTGAATGGAGACGATGCTGTCGCCGCCGAGCGCGAAGAACGAGTCGTCGATGCCGACCCGGGCGATGTTGAGCACCTCGCCGAACACCTCGGCGATGGTCTGCTCCATCGGATTGCGCGGCCCGCGGAACTGGCCCTGGGCCTCGAAGACCGGCTCGGGCAGCGCGCGGCGGTCCAGCTTGCCGGCCGGGGTCAGCGGCACGGCGTCCAGCACCATGATCGACGAGGGCACCATGTACCCCGGGATCCGCTCCTCGAGGTGGGCCTTCAGCGCCGCGGTGTCGATCGAGGCGTCCTGCGCCGCAACCACATACGCGACCAGCACGACCGCGCCCGCCTCGGTGCGGTGACCGATCGTCGCGGCGTAGCCGACGCTCTCGTGCGCCAGCAGGGCCGCGTCGATCTCGCCCAGCTCGATGCGGAAGCCGCGCACCTTGACCTGGAAGTCGGAGCGGCCCACGTACTCGAGCACGGGATCGCCGTCGGCACGCGGGATCCACCGGACGACGTCACCGGTGCGGTACATCCGCTCGCCCGCGACCACCGGATCGGCGACGAACCGGTCGGCGGTCAGCGCGGCGCGCGCGTGATAGCCGCGCGCCACCTGCGGACCGGCGACGTACAGCTCGCCGGCCACCCCGTCCGGCACGGGCTGCAGGCGATCGTCCAGCACCAGCGCCCGCATGCCGCGGATCGGGCCGCCGATCGTGATGACGTCGCCGGGCCGCAGCGCGTCGCTCATGGCGGGCGCGACGGTGGATTCGGTGGGGCCGTAGGCGTTGTGGAAGGCCCGGATCGGGCCGCCCTCGCGCAGCGGCACCGCCCACTTGCTCACCAGGTCGGCCGGGACGGCCTCACCGCCGGTGATCAGCACCCGCAGCCCCTCGAGACCGCTGGGGTCGAAGGTCGCCAGCGCGGCCGGGGTGACGAAGGCATGGGTCACCCCCGCGTCCCGGATCAGCTCGGACAGCTCGGCGCCGCCGTACACGCCCGTCGGGACGATGACCAGCGCCGCGCCCGCGCCCACCGCGAGCATGAACTCGAGGATCGAGGCATCGAAGCTCGGGGACGCGAAATGCAGTGCGCGCGAGGAGGAGTCGAGACCGAAGCGCTCGACCTGCTCGGCGGCGAAGTTGGCCAGGCCGGTGTGGGTGACCACGACACCCTTGGGCACGCCGGTCGAACCGGAGGTGTAGATGACATACGCCGGATGCTGGGGGTGCAGTGAGCGCACCCGATCGGCGTCGGTCACCGCGTCCGCAGGGAAGCGGTCCAGGTCCAGCTCCTCGAGCGTCAGCCAGTCCGCCGATTCCGGCAGACCCGCGCGCACGGACGCGGCGGTCAGGCCGAGCACCGAGCCCGAGTCGGTGACCATGTGCTCGATGCGCTCGACCGGATAGGCCGGGTCGATCGGCAGGAACGCCGCACCGGTCTTGGCCACCGCCCACTCGGCGAAGTACGAATCGGCCGACCGCGGCACCGCGATCGCGACCACGTCCTCCGCGCCGATGCCGCGCTCGATCAGCAAGCGCGCCAAGCGGTTCGAGCGGGCGTCGAGGTCCGCATAGGACAGACTCGTGCCCTCGTAGACGACCGCGGTCGCCGCCGGATCCGCGGCCGCGGCGGCCAGCATCTCCGGCAGGGTCCGCGCGGGCTCGGCGGGGCCGCCGGTGCGGGCCAGCAGTCCGGCGCGCTCGGCGGGATCGAGGATGTCGATGGTCCCGACCGCGATCCGCGGGTCGGCGACGATCGCCTCGAGCACCCGCTGCCAGCGGGTCACCATCGACGCGGCCGTGGCCTCGTCGAACAGTTCGGTCGCGTAGGTCAGCGCCAGCATCATGCCGCCCGCCTCCGCCGGTGCGCTCTCCGAGAGCGTGAACTGCAGATCGAAGCGGGAGGTGTTGTCCTCGAGCTCCAGCCCCGACACGCTCAGGCCCGGCAGCTCCAGCGTCGCGCGCTCCATGTTCTGGAACGACAGCGCCACCTGGAACAGCGGGTTGCGGGCCTGCGAGCGCTCCGGGGCGAGCAGATCGACCAGCCGCTCGAACGGCACATCGGCATTGTCGAAGGCCGCCAGGTCGCCCTCGCGGACCCGCTCCAGCAGCGCGTCGAACGACTCCGCGGCCGACACCTCGGTGCGCAGCACCAGGGTGTTGACGAACATGCCGACCAGATCGTCCAGCGCGGCCTCGCCACGACCGGCGATCGGGGCGCCCACCGCGACGTCGGCGCCGCCGGACAGCCGCGCCAGCAGAATGGCCAGTGTGGCGTGAACCACCATGAACAGCGACGAACCACGCTGGCGCGCAATCTCTTCCAGCGCGCCGATGAGCTCCGGCGACAGCGGGGTGTACAGCGTCGCACCCTGGTGCGAGGTGACCGCGGGCCGCGGGCGGTCCGTGGGCAGGCCCAGCTCGTCCGGGATGCCGTCGAGGGTGGTGCGCCAGTAGCCGACCTGCGCGGCCAGCAGCGACCGCGGGTCGTCCTCGGCGCCCAGCACCTCGCGCTGCCACACCGCGAAGTCGCCGTACTGCACCGGCAGCGGCGCCCAGCCGGGCTCGGCGCCCGCCGCGCGCGCGGTGTAGGCGGTCATCACGTCGCGGGCCAGCGGGCCCATCGAGAAGCCGTCCGCCGCAATGTGATGCACGACGACGACCAGCACGTGCTCATCCGCGCCGGACTCGGTCTGCACCTGGAACAACCGGGTGCGCAGCGGGACCTCTTCGGCCACGTCGAAGCCGTCGGAGGCGAATTCCGCGGCCGCGGTGAGGATCTCGGCCTCGGCGATCGGATAGGCGTGCAGGTCCAGGGCGATGCGCTCGGCCGGATAGCTGAGCTGCTCGACGACGCCGTTGCGCTCGGGGTACCGGGTGCGCAGCGACTCGTGCCGGCGGACCACGTCGAAGATAGCCGCCTTGAGCGCGGCGATGTCCAGCTCACCGGACAGCCGGATCGCCAGCGGCAGGTTGTATGCCGCGGACGACGTGTCGTACTGGTTGAGGAACCACATGCGCTGCTGCGCGTAGGACAGCGGCACCGCGGCATCGGTGGACCGCGGCCGCAGCCGGGCCCGGGCCGCGCGTGCCTGCGTGGTCACCCACTCGGCCAGCGCCCCGGCCGTCGGGGCATCGAACAGGGCGCGCACCGGCACCGAGCTGTTCAGCGCGTCGCCGATCCGGGCGGCCACCTGGGTCGCGATCAGCGAGTTGCCGCCCAGGGCGAAGAAATCGTCGTCCAGGCCGACCTGTTCGGCCCCGAGGACGTCCGCGAAGACGGCCGCGACCACCTTCTCCACGCGGGTGCTCGGCGCCCGGAATTCGGCGGCGGCGAACACGGGATCGGGCAGCGCGCCGCGATCCAGCTTGCCGGATGCGTTGAGCGGGAAGGCATCCAGCACCACGAAGGCCGCCGGAACCATGTAGCCGGGCAGGCGGGCGCCCAGCTCGCCGCGCACGGCGTCGATGTCCACGCTCGCGCCGGATTCCGGCACGACGTAGGCGACCAGCTGATCGCCGGTGCGCTCGTCGGTGCGCGCGAGGACGACCGCCTGCGCGATCGGCTCCAGCGCCGTGAGCGCGGCCTCGATCTCGCCCAGCTCGATGCGCAGGCCGCGCAGCTTGACCTGGAAGTCGGTGCGGCCCAGGTATTCCAGCTCGCCGGCGGCATTCCAGGCCACCAGGTCGCCGGTGCGGTACATCCGCTCGCCCGCGGCGAACCGGTCCGCCACGAACCGGTCCGCGGTCAGGTCGGGCCGGGTCACATAGCCGTGCGCCAGCTGCACACCTGCCAGATAGAGCTCGCCGGGCACCCCGACCGGAACCGGCCGCAGGCGCGAATCCAGCACGTAGACACGGGTATTGAAGACCGGTGCGCCGATCGGCACCGTGACGGTATCCGCGTCGGTCACCTCGTGGAAGGTGACGTCGACCGCGGCCTCGGTCGGGCCGTACAGGTTGTGCAGGCGGGCGCCGGTCAGCTCCCGCAGGCGTCGCGCCGCGTTCGCGGGCAGCGCCTCACCGGAGGCGAAGACGTTACGCAGGCTGGCGCAACCCGCCGCGTCGCCGGAATCCTCCAGCTCGCCGACGAATACCGAGAGCATCGACGGCACGAAGTGCGCCGCGCTGATGGCCTCCTCCTCGATCAGCTGCGCCAGGTAGCGCGGATCGCGGTGCCCCTCGGGCCGCGCGACCACCAGGCGCGCGCCGACCTGCAGGGGCCAGAAGAACTCCCACACCGACACGTCGAAGGTCGACGGGGTCTTCTGCAGCACCACATCGTCCGCGGCCAGGCCGTATTCGGCGTGCATCCACACCAGCCGGTTCACGATCGACATGTGCGAGACCGCGACGCCCTTGGGGCGGCCGGTGGAGCCCGAGGTGAAGATCACGTAGGCGGTGTTGTCCGGGCGCAGCGGCCGGATGCGGTCGGCGTCGGTCAGCGGCGCGTCGCTCAGGCCGGACAGGTCCAGCTCGTCGATGCGCACCTGCCGGGAATCCGCGGTGTCGACGTTCAGGTCCTCGCCGGAGGTCAGCACGCACACCGGCTTCGCCGTATCGAGGATGTACTGCGTGCGCTCGGCCGGGTGGTCCGGATCCAGCGGCACGTACGCGCCGCCCGCGATGGTCACCGCGTACATGCCGACGACCAGGTCGATCGAGCGCTGCATGCCCAGGGCCACAAAGGATTCCGGGCCGACACCGGCGGCGATCAGCCACCGGGCCAGGCCGCGGGCGCGCCGCGCGAACCCTTCGTAGGACAGACTCGTCCCCTCGAACGTGATCGCGGTCGCGTCGGGCGTGCGCCCGACCTGCGCCTCGAACAGCGAGGCCAGGGTCGCGGCGGCGACACCGTCGGGCGCGGTCAGCGCCGCGTCCAGCGGGAACTCGGTGGCGTTCCAGCGCCGCAGGATGCGCTGCCGTTCGCTCTGTCCGAGCAGCTCGATGTCGCCCACCGCGGTCTCCGGACGCTCGGCGACCGCCTGCAGCACCCGCACGAAGCGGGCGGCGAAGCCCTCGGCGAACTCGGTGTCGAAAATGCTTGTCGCATAGACAAGTTCCGCGGTCATACCCGACGCGGATCCCTCGCTGAGCACCAGCTGCAGATCGAAGGGCAGGGTGGGCGGGTCGACACGCAGTTCCGAGACCGACAGCCCGGGCAGCTCGAACGTCCCGGAGTCCTGGTTCTGGAACGAGAGCATCACCTGGAACAGCGGGTGCCGTCCCTGCGAGCGAGCCGGATTCAGGACCTCGACGATGCGCTCGAACGGAACGCCGGTGTGCGCGAACGCGGCCAGATCGCCCTCGCGGACGGTGCCGAGCAGCTCGCCGAAGCTCGCGTCCGGCGCCACCTGCGAGCGCAGCACGACGGTGTTGACGAACATGCCGACCAGATCGTCGAGCTGCTGTTCGCCGCGGCCCGCGACCGGCACGCCGACCGCGATGTCCTGCGTGCCGCTCAACCGTGCGAGCAGGACCGCGAAGGCACTGTGCAGCACCATGAACAACGTGGCGCCGTTCGCGCGCGCGACCTCGTTGGCGGCGTCGACGACCTCGGCCGGGATCGAGAACCGGTGCGTACGAGCCGCATTCGAGGCGACGGCCGGGCGCGGGCGCGCCGAGAGCCGCAGCTCCTCGGGCAGCCCGGCCAGGGTGGTGCGCCAGTACTCCAGCTCTCGCGCCACGGGCGAGGCGGGATCGTCCTCGGAGCCGAGGGTGTCCCGTTGCCACAGCGCGTAATCCACGTACTGGATCGGCAACGGCGCCCATTCCGGCGCGGCCGCGGCCGCACGGGCCACGTACGCGGTCATTAGGTCGCGGACCAGCGGGCCCATCGAGAAACCGTCGGCGGCAATGTGATGCGTGACCACGACCACGACGTGCTCGGCGGGGGCGCGGCGGAACAGGCGCAGCCGCACGGGCAGTTCGGTGGTGAGGTCGAAGCCCCGGTCGACGAATTCCGCGATGACGGAAATCATTCCCGCCGGATCGGATTCGGGTGCGTCGAGCACGTCGAACGACGGGATCGCCTCCGCGGCGGGCAGCACCTTCTGATAGCCGACGCCGTCGTGGGCGGGGTAGATCGTGCGCAGCGACTCGTGCCGCGCGATCACATCCGCGACCGCGGCGCGCAGCGCCGCGATATCGAGCTCGCCGGACAGCTGCACCCCGGCGGCGATGTTGTTCGCCGAGGAGGTCGCATCGAAGCGGTTCAGGAACCACAGGCGCTGCTGGGCGGGCGAGAGCGGGGGCCGCTCGGGCCGGGTGCGCGCGGTGAGCGCCGCGAGCGCCGAGCGCGCACCGAGACCGGCCGCCGAGCCGATGAGCGCGGCCAGGCCGGACACCGTCGGCGCGTCGAACAGCATTCGCACGCCGATCTCGGCGTCGAACGCGGTCCGCAGCCGGGCGGCGACCCGGGTGGCGATCAGCGAGTTGCCGCCCAGGGCGAAGAAATCGTCGTCCGCGCCGACCCGCTCCAGCTCCAGCACCTCGGCGAAGACCGCCGCGACGGTCTCCTCCGCGGGCGTCGAGGGCGCGCGGTAGGCGTTCGAACCGGCGTCGGGCGCGGGCAGCGCGCGGCGGTCCAGCTTCCCGTTGACGGTCAGCGGAATCGCTTCCAGCACAACGATTGCCGAGGGAACCATGTACGAGGGCAGCAGCTCGCCCGCGCCCCGGCGCACCGCGTCCGGATCCACCGCCGCGGCCTCGGGATCGGCCACCACGTACGCGACGATGCGCTGATCGCCCGGCCGGTCCTCGCGCACGAGCACCGCGGTCTGCGCGACGCCGGGCTGTGCCAGCACCGCCGCCTCGATCTCGCCGAGCTCGATGCGGAAGCCGCGCACCTTCACCTGATCGTCGGCGCGGCCCAGGTACTCCAGCTCACCGGCGGAGTTCCAGCGCGCCACGTCGCCCGAGCGGTACAGCCGGGAACCGGCCGCCTCCGCATCGGCCAGCGGGTTCGCCACGAACCGTGCCGCGGACAGGTCCGGACGGCCCAGGTAGCCGCGCGAGAGCTGGGAACCGGCGACGTACAGCTCACCGGCGACGCCCACCGGCACCGGCCGCAGCCGGTCGTCCAGGACGTAGACCCGCAGTCCGGCAATGGATCTGCCGATCACGCTGCCCGCGGCGCCGGCGATGGTGGCCGCGTCCAGCGCGCGGTACGACACGTGCACCGTGGTCTCGGTGATGCCGTACATGTTGACCAGCCGCGGCGTCGAATCGCCGTGCCGGTCCACCCAGCCCGCCAGGCGGCGCAGCTCGAGCGCCTCGCCGCCGAACACGACGTAGCGCAGCGACAGCGGGTCCCCGGCGGAGTCACCGGAGACGCGCTCGGCCTCGGCCAGCTGGTAGAACGCCGACGGCGTCTGGTTCAGCACCGTCACCCGCTCGGTGCGCAGCAGCTCGAGGAACTGCTCCGGCGACCGTGAGGTGTAGTAGTCCACCACGACAAGCGTGCCGCCGAACAGCAGCGGGCCCCATAGCTCCCAGACCGAGAAGTCGAAGGCGAAGGAGTGGAACAGCGTCCACACGTCCTGCGGCCCGAAACCGAACTCGCGATCGGTATTGGCGAACAGGCGCAGCACATTCCGGTGTTCGACCGCGACGCCCTTGGGGCGGCCGGTGGAGCCGGAGGTGTAGATGACGTAGGCGATGCTCGACGGGCGCAGCGGCGCGAGCCGGTCCGCGTCGGTGATCGGATGCTCGCCGGAGTCCAGCAGATCGGGCACGTCGATGCCGTAGTAGTCCATCAGGACCACCGGCAGCTTCGAGCCGTCCTCGCGCGCGGCGAATTCCACCTCGACGGTGCTGTCGACGATCGCCACCGCCGGGCGGGAATCCTCGAGCACGTAGGCGATGCGCTCGGCCGGGTAGCTCGGGTCGATCGGCACATAGCCCGCGCCGGACTTCACGACCGCCAGGGCCGCGACCACCAGATCCGAGGAGCGCGGCAGGATCACCGCGACCAGCGTGTCGGGTCCGGCGCCCTGATCGATGAGCCTGCGCGCCAGCTGATTCGCCCGCTGATCCAGCGAGGCGTAGGTGAGCCGGTCGTCGCCGAACTTCACCGCGATCCGGTCGCTGTGCGCGGCGACCACGGTGTCGAACAGATCGGACAGCGTGGCACCGGACGCCCCGAAAACGCCGGTGTCGGCGTCGTTTCCGGACGACACCCAGCGCTGCGAAACGTCCAGCCGCTCGTCCTCGCCGAGCAGATCGATGTCACCGACGGCGATCTCGGGCTGCCCCGCGACCCCGCGCAGGACGCGCAGCAGCCGCTCGGTGAAGACCGTTACGGTCTCGGGATCGAACAGATCTGTGGCGTAGTTCCAGGACAGGCGTAGCCCGGCCGCCGCCGCGGCCGGCACGTCGACCGACAGCTGAATATCGAATTTCGCGGTGCCCGCGTCGAATTCGATCACGTCCAGATCCAGGCCCGGCAGCGAGACGGTGCCCAGATCGGCCGCGGAGGCGGCGTCGAAGCTCAGCGCGAGCTGGAACAGCGGGTTACGCGCCTGGGAGCGCACCGGGCTGATGATGTCGACCAGCCGCTCGAAGGGCACGTCGGCGTGAGCGAAGGCGTTCAGATCCGTGCGCCGGGACTGCGCGAGCAGCTCGGTGAACGGGGTGGCTGGGGCGACCTCGGTGCGCAGCACCAGGGTGTTGACAAACATGCCGACCAGGTCGTCCAGGGCAGCCTCGCCGCGGCCCGCGATCGGGGCGCCGATGGCGATATCGGTGCTGCTGGACAGCCGCGCGGCCCAGGTGGCCAGCGCCGCGTGCACCACCATGAACAGCGTGGCGTTGTGGGCGCGCGCCAGTTCCTCCAGCGCGGCCCGCAACTCGGCGTCGACGGTGAACACGTGGGTGGCGCCGCGGTTGGACGCGACCTCGGGCCGCGGCCGGTCCGCGGGCAGCTCCAGCTGCTCGGGCAGGTCCGCCAGGCGGTCGCGCCAGTAGGAGATCTGCTGTGCGGCAACCGATTCCGGATCGTCCTCGGCGCCGAGCACCGCGCGCTGCCAGAGCGCGTAGTCGGCGTACTGCACCGGCAGCGGGGACCACTGCGGCGCGATGCCGCGGCTGCGCTCGGTGTAGGCCACCACGACGTCCCGCAGCAGCGGGCGCATGGAGAAACCGTCACCGGTGATGTGGTGCACGACCAGCACGACGACGTGGTCGTGCTCGTCGATCCGCAGCAGGTGCGCGCGGAACGGCGGCTCGGCGGTCACGTCGAAGAACACGCTCGCCAACTCGAACACCCGGGCCGGAAGTTCCTCGGCGGCAACCGATTCGGGCGAGATCTCGGTGATCGCCTCGGCCACCGGCAGCACCCGCTGGTAGCCGACACCGTCGACCTCCGGATACACGGTGCGCAGCGACTCGTGGCGGGCGAGCACGTCCGCCATGGCCGCGTTCAGGGCCGCGAGATCGAGCTCGCCGGTCAGCCGGACGGCGATCGGGATGTTGTTCACCGCGGTGCGGTTGTCGAAGCGGTTCAGGAACCACATCCGCTGCTGGGCCAGCGAGAGCGGAGCCAGCTCGCCGCGCTCCTGCGGCGCCAGCGGCGCGCGACCGCCCTGTCCCGCGGCCGATTCCACGTGCCGCGCCAGCGCGGCGACCGCGCCGTGCTCGAACAGCGCGCGCACGCCGACCTCGGTGTCCAGGGCGCTGCCGAGGCGCGCGACGACCTGGGTGGCGATCAGCGAGTTGCCGCCCAGGGCGAAGAAGTCGTCGTCCGCGCCGACCCGCTCGGCACCCAGCAGCTCGGCGAAGATGCCCGCCACCAGCTCCTCGGAAGGCGTTGCCGGGGCGCGGAACTCACGCGAGGCCAGATCCGGCGCGGGCAGGGCCCGGCGGTCCAGCTTGCCGCCCGGGGTCAGCGGGATCTCGGCCAGCACCGTGATCGCGGTCGGCACCATGTAGTCCGGCAGCCGCCCGGCGGCGTGCGCTGACAGCGCGGCGGTGTCGATCGCCGCGCCTGCGACCGGAAGCACGTAGGACGCCAGCACCGAAGAGCCGGTCGGCAGCCGGTGGCCGACGGTGACCGCGAAGTCGACGTCGGGATGCGCGGTGAGGGCGGCGTCGATCTCGCCGAGCTCGATGCGGAAGCCGCGGATCTTGACCTGGAAGTCGTTGCGGCCCACGTATTCCACCGCGGGTTCGCCCGCGCCGTCGCGCCACCAGCGCACCACGTCGCCGGTGCGGTACAGCCGCGCGCCCGGCGCGCCGTACGGATCGGCGATGAAGCGCTCGGCGGTCAGGGCCTCGCGTGCGAGATAGCCGCGGGCCAGCTGGATGCCGCCCACGTACAGCTCGCCGACGACGCCCTCGGGCACCGGGCGCAGTCGCGAATCCAGGACCAGCGCGCGCATGCCGCGCACCGGGCCGCCGATGGTGATGCGGTCGCCCGGCAGCAGCGCGCCACTGATGTTGGTCGCGATCGTCGCCTCGGTGGGACCGTAGGCGTTGAAGAACCGGCGCTGGACAGAGCTGTCCCCTTGCGCCACGGACCATTTCGCGACGAGTTCCGCGGAAACGGCCTCACCGCCGGCGATGATCACGCGCATACCGGCCAGATCCGCGGTGTCCAGCGAGGCCAGCACCGACGGGGTGATCAGGCCGACCGTCACGCCCTCGCGCGCGATCAGCTCACCCAGTTCCGCACCGCCGTAGGTGCCCGGCGGCACCACGACGAGCGCACCGGCCGGACCCACGGCCAGCAGCAGCTCGAGCACCGAGGCGTCGAACGACGGCGAGGCGAAGGCCAGCGCGCGCGTATCGCGGTCCAGGCCATAGCGTTCGGTCTGCTCCGCGGTGAAGTTGGCGATACCCGCATGGGTGACCACGACACCCTTGGGCAGACCGGTGGAGCCGGAGGTGTAGATGACATACGCGGCATGCCCGGGCCGCAACGCGGCCACCTCGACCGGATCGCCCGCCTGAGCGGCGATCTCGGCGACCACCGGCGAATCGTCGAGCACCAGCCAGTCACCGCCCGCCACCGGCGGCAGCGCCGCGGCCTCGGCGGAGACCGTAATGCCCAGGCGCACACCGGAATCGGAGATCATGTGCGCGATACGGTCGGCCGGGTAGGCCGGATCCACCGGCAGGAAGGCCGCGCCCGCATAGGCCACGGCCCAGATCGCCAGTACCGATTCGATCGAACGCGGCACCGCCACGGCCACGATCGTCTCGGGACCGGCGCCGCGCTCGATCAGCACGCGCGCCAATCGCGCTGCCGCGGAATCCAATTCGGCATACGTCAGGGAGCGATCCCGGAACACGACCGCCTGGCCGT
Organism: Nocardia albiluteola; assembly: GCF_018860155.1. Lineage (GTDB taxonomy): Bacteria > Actinomycetota > Actinomycetes > Mycobacteriales > Mycobacteriaceae > Nocardia > Nocardia albiluteola. Next base: position 395,114 of record NZ_JAHKNI010000002.1, on the reverse strand, counting down.
CCGGGTTGGCCGCGACGGCGGCCCGCATCAGCTCCGGCAGCAGCACCGGGGGCACCGCGGGACCGCCGGTGCGGCCCAGCAGCTCCGCGCGCTCGGCGTCGTCGACCATGATGTCGATCGCGCCCACGCGCTGACGCGGAGCGTCGACCAGCGCATCCAGCACCCGCAGGAACCGCGCGGAGAGGGCCTCGATCTCGGCGGCGGCGAAGCTGCCGCTCTGGTAGCGCAGCGACAGCTCGATCGTCGACTCGGCCATCACGACCAGGGTCAGCGGATAGTGGGTGTTGTCGTTGACCTGCGCGCCGCCGACCGACATGCCCTCGATCGAGCTCGTCGCGGCCAGGGCGTCCTTGTCGACCGGGTACGACTCGAAGACCAGCATGCTGTCGAACAGCGCACCGGCGCCGGCCACCCGCTGGATGTCGGTCAGGCCCAGGTAGTGGTGCTCGAGCAGATCGGCCCAGGAGCCCTGCAGCCCGGTCAGCAGCTCGGCCGCGGTCGCCGTGTCGTCCAGGTGCACGCGCACCGGCACGGTGTTGATGAACAGGCCGACCATGGACTCGACGCCGGGCAGCTCGGCCGGGCGTCCGGACACCGTGGTGCCGAAGACGACGTCGTCGCGTCCGGTCATGCGGCCCAACAGGATTCCCCACGCGGCCTGCAGCAGGGTGTTCATCGTGACACCCAGCTCGGCGGCGCGGTTGGTGATCCGGCGGGTCCGCTCGGCGTCGATCTCGGTGACGACGCGGCCGATCTCGCCGGTCTGCGCGCCCCCGGACGGGGCCAGCTGGGTGGGCTCGTCCAGGCCCTCCAGCGCCGTGGCCCAGGCCCGCAGCGAGGCGTCGCGATCGCGGCCGCCCAGCCATTCGAGCACCGTGCGGTAGGAGCTCACCCGCGGCAGCACGGACTGATCGCCGCGAGTCGTGTACAGCACCAGCAGGTCTCGCAGCAGCAGCGGCGTGGACCAGCCGTCCACCAGGATGTGGTGGGTGGTGATCGCGAGCTTCCAGGCGTCCTCTCCGGTGCGGAACACGGTGAAGCGCACCAGCGGAGGCTGGGCCAGATCGAAGCGGTCGGCCTGCTCGGCCGCGATCTCCCGCTCCAGCTCGGCGGCGGGATCGGCCGCCGTGCGCAGATCCACCTCGCGCCACGGCACCTCGACCTTGTCGAGCACCACCTGGACCGGCTGGCCCACGGAATCGGTGAGGAACGCGGTCCGCAGGTTCGGGTACCGCTCGATCATCGCGATCGCGGCGCGGCGCAGGCGCGCGGCATCCAGCTCGCCGTTCAGGTCCAGGACGGCCTGGATCGTGTACACGTCGGTGCCCTCGCGCATGAACTGCGCGTGGAAGAACAGACCGGCCTGCAGCGGCGAGAGCGGCCACACCTCGGTCAGCGCCGGGTAGCGGCGCTCCCAGCGCTCGATATCGGCTTGGCCGACGCGCACCAGCGACATGTCCGACGGGGTGTAACCACCCGAATTCGGCTGCCGCACATGGGTTGCCAGCGCACCCAGCGCGGCCACCCACAGCTCGGCAAGCTCGCGCACCCGGTCCCGGGTCAGCAGGCCCGAGGGGAATCCGAAGGTCGCGTTCAGCACCGGCCCGTCGGGGCCGTCGGCGACGATGGCGTTGATGTCCAGCGCCGCGTTGACCGGGGTCTGCGCGTCCATGGGCGCGGTGAGCGCGCCCAGGTCCTGGGTGGGCATCCAGCCGATTTCCGCCAGCTCCGCCGGCGCCTCGCCCGGACGGCCCAGGTAGTTGAAGCTGATCTGGCCGGGCACGGTCGCGGGCAGTTCCGCGCCGGTCTCCGGGTTCAGGTAGCGCAGCATGCCGTAGCCGAGGCCCTTGTCGGGCACGGCGAGCAGCTGCTCCTTGACGGACTTGACGATCGCGCCCAGCACCGGGCCCGCGGCGAACGCCTCGTCCAGGTCCGCGCCCCGCAGATCCAGCACGACCGGGTATACCGAGGTGAACCAGCCCACCGTGCGCGAGAGGTCCGCGCCGGGCACGACGCCCTCCTCGCGGCCGTGGCCCTCCAGCTTGATCAGCGTGCGGGCGCCGAATTCGACACCGCGCCACCGCGATACGGCCAGCGCCAGGGCCGAGAGCAGGCCGTCGTTGGGGCCGCCCCGGAAACGCGCGGGCAGGGTCGTGAGCACCGCCTCGGTGATGTCGGCGGGCACGGTGATCTCGACCCGCTCGGCCGTGGCCTCGACGTCCACGGCCGGGTCGAACGCACGCTCGCCCAGCAGCGGATCCGGAGTGGCCGAAACCTGCTGCCAGTAGGGCAGTTCCGCGACGCGCTCGGGCGCCCGGGCGACCTCGGTGAGGCCGGTCGCCCAGCGCCGCATCGAGGTACCGACCTCCGGCAGCGCGACCGGCGAACCGGCGGCCAGCTGCGACCAGGCCATCGCCAGATCGGGAATGACGATGCGCCAGGAGACGCCGTCGACCACGAAATGGTGTGCCGCGACGAGCAATACGTCCCGGCGCGCGGAGTCGGCGGGGAAGGCGAACCAGACGAATTGCGTCATCAGCGCCCGCGCCGGATCGAGGCGATCCAGCGCCGCGTCCAGTTCGGCATTCGCGATCCGCGCCAGCGCCGTGTCGCTGATGTCGGCGTCGACCTCGACCCGATGCACCCGCGCGGCGATGTCGGCCGTGCCGGGCTCCAGGGCCTCGAAAATGGTTGCGCCGCCGTCGATCACCAGGCGCGCACGCAGCAGGTCGTGGCGATCGTGCACGGCCGCGAGGGTGGCGACCAGGGTGTCGTGGTCGATGCCCGCGGGCAGGCGCAGCGCCATCCACTGCGAGAACCGCCCGAACGGCGTGCCGTTGCGCAGGAATTGGGCCAGCACGGGGGTGAGCGGAACCTCGCCCACGCCGCCGCCCGGCAGCTCCGCCAGCACCGGCTGCTCGGTCGCCGCGCCGGAGGTGGCCACCTCGGCCAGCGCCCCGACGGTGCGGCGCTCGAAAACATCACGCGGGGAGAAGATCACGCCGCGGGCCTTGGCCCGGGACACCAGCTGGATGGACAGGATGCTGTCGCCGCCCAGGGCGAAGAAGTCGTCGTCCACGCCGACCCGGTCCGAGCCGACGACGTCGGCGAAGACCTCGGCGATGATCGTCTCGGTCGCGCCGACCGGCGCCCGGAACTCGCGCGGGCCCAGCTCGGGCTCGGGCAGCAACCGGCGATCCAGCTTGCCGGTCGGGGTCAGCGGCACCTCGTCGAGCACCACGATCGCCGTGGGCACCATGTACTCCGGCAGCGTCCGGGCCACCGCCTCGGTGAGCTCGGCGGTGTCGGGGGCCGCGCCGGCCGACGGCACGACGTACGACACCAGCACCGTGGCGCCGGAATCGGCCTTGTGGCCCACGGTCACGGCGAATTCGATGCCCGGCTGCGCGGTCAGGGCGCTGTCGATCTCGCCCAGCTCGATGCGCAGGCCGCGGATCTTGACCTGGAAGTCGTTGCGGCCCACGTACTCCAGCCGCTCGCCGGACCAGCGCACCAGGTCGCCGGTGCGGTACAGCCGCTCGCCGGGCGCACCGTACGGGTCGGCCACGAACCGGCTCGCGCTCAGCTCGGCGCGCTCGTGATAGCCGCGCGCGAGCTGGATACCGCCGAGATAGAGCTCACCCGTGACACCCTCGGGCACGGGGCGCAGCCGATCGTCCAGGATCAGGTTGCGCATGCCGCGCACCGGGCCGCCGATGGTGACGGCCTCGCCGAGGGCAAGGGGCGCACCGATATTCGTCACGATCTGCGTCTCGGTCGGACCGTAGACGTTGTGGAACGCCCGGCCCGCGCCGATCCAGCGGGCGGCCAGCTCGGCCGGAATGGCCTCGCCGCCGACGGCGACGGTCTGCAGGCGCGGCAGCGCATCGGGGTTCAGCGATGCCACGACCAGCGGGGTGAGGAAGGCGAGGTTCACCCCCTCGGCGCGCATGAGCTCGGCGAGCTCCTCACCGCCGAAGGTGAACGGCGGCACCTGCACCAGCGTGCCGGCCCGGCCGATGGCCAGCAGCAGCTCCATCATCGACGCGTCGAACGACGGCGAGGAGAAACCCAGTGTGCGCGTGGAGCTTTCGAGGCCGTACCGGGCGACCTGCTCCTCGCTGTAGTTGGCCAGGCCGCGGTGCGAGACCACGACGCCCTTGGGCAGGCCGGTCGAGCCGGAGGTGTAGATCATGTACGCGGCGTTGGCCACGCGCAGCGGCGAGAGCCGCTCGGAATCCGCGACGGGCTCGGCGGACCGGGCCGCGACGTCCGCGGCGAATTCCGGGTCGTCCAGCGCGATCCACGCGCGGTCCAGCTCGGGCAGGTCCGGGATCTCGGCCAGGTTGCTCAGGCCGAAGGCCGCGCCGGAATCGGTGATCATGTGCACGATCCGGTCGGCCGGATACGCCGGGTCGACCGGCACCAGCACCGCGCCGGTCTTGGCGACCGCCCACAGCGCCAGCGACGACTGCCACGAACGCCGCAGCGCCACCGCGACCGGAATCTCCGGGCCCGCACCACGTTCGATCAGCGCCCGCGCCAGACGACTCGACTCGGCGTCGATCTCGGCGTAGCTGTACGAGACACCGTCCGCGACAACGGCAACGCCGTCCGGGTTCCAGGCCACCGCCGCGGCCAGCAACTCGGGCAGGGTGCGCGCGGCTTCCGCCGGGCCGCCGGTCCGGGTGGTGAGATCGGCGAATTCGGCCGCGTCCAGGATGTCGATGTCGGCGACCGCATCCTGCGGAGCCTCGATCAGCGCCTCCAGGATGCGCACCAGCCGCCGGCCGAGCACCTGCACCTGATCGCCCTCGAAATGGCTTGTCAGATAGCGCAGTTCGATCTCGAGGGCCGCCTCGGGCAGCACCACGATCGTCATCGGGTAGTGCGCGTTGTCGACCATCGCCGCATCGGTGACGGACATGCCGTCGATCGAGCTCGCGGCGGCCAGCGCGTCCTTGTCCACGGGATAGGACTCGAAGACCAGCAGGCTGTCGAACTGCGCGCCCGCGCCCGCGACCCGCTGGATGTCGCTGAGGCCGAGGTAGTGGTGATCGAGCAGTTCGATCTGCTCGCGCTGCAGCCCGGTCAGCAGCTCGGAGGCGCTCGCGCGCTCGTCGATCCGCACGCGGACCGGCAGGGTGTTGATGAACAGGCCCACCATCGACTCGACGCCGGGCAGCTCGGCCGGGCGGCCGGAGACGGTCATGCCGAACACGACGTCGTCGCGACCGGTCAGGCGGCCCAGCAGGATGCCCCAGGCCGCCTGCATCAGGGTGTTCACGGTGATGCCGAGCTCGGCCGCACGCGCGCTCAGCCGCTCGGTGCGCTCGACACCGAGTTCGATTGTCCGCGTGGCGATCTCATTGGCTTCCGGCCCGTGCGCCACCGGCGCCAGCTGGGTCGGCTCCTCGACCCCGGCCAGCGCGGATGCCCAGGCCGCCACCGAGGCGTCCCGGTCGCGCTCGCCCAGCCAGGCCAGGAAGTTCCGATACGGGGTGACTCGCGGCAGCGTGGTGGTGTCCCCGCGCAGCGCGTACAGCACCAGCAGATCGCGCATGAGCAGCGGCATCGACCAGCCGTCGACCAGCACGTGGTGCGAGGTGATCGCCAGGCGATACGTCGCATCGCCGGTGCGGTACAGGCTGAACCGCAGCAGCGGCGGCGCGGCCATGTCGAATCCGGCGGTCTGCTCGGCGGCGGTCAGGCGGCGCAGCTCGGACGCGCGCTCGGCCTCGGGCACATCGCGCAGATCCAGCTCGCGCCAGGGCAATTCGACCGAGTCGAGAACCACCTGCACCGAGCGGCCCAGGGTGTCGGTGACGAAGCCGGCGCGCAGGTTCGGGTACCGGTCGATCAGCGCGGCCGCGGCCGCGCGCAGCCGGTTGCGGTCCAGCTCGCCGCTCAGGTCCAGCAGAGCCTGGACGGTGTAGACGTCCTCGCCCGCGCGGCTGAGCTGGGCGTGGAACAGCAGGCCCGTCTGCAGCGGCGAAAGCGGCCACACCTCGGCCAGCGCGGGATACTCGCGCTCCCACCGTTCGATGTCGGTCTGGCGGACCCGCACCAGCGGCATGTCCGAGGGCGTGAGGCCGCCCGCGTCGGGACGCTGCACATAGGTGGCCAATCCGGCCAGCGCCGCGAGCCACAGGTCCGCGAACCGCTGCACCTGCTCCCGGCTCACCACGCCGGGCACGAAGGCGAAGCTCGCGCCCAGCTGCGCGCCCTCGGGGCCGTCGTCGACGGCGGCGTTGATGTCGATCACCGCCGGGGCGGGCATCTCCGGATCCATCACCGCGTCCAGGCGGCCCAGCTCACCGGACGGCAGCCAGCCCAGCTCGGTGAGCTCGGCGGGCACGCCCGGGGCGGAGATCCGGCCCAGGTAGTTGAAGCCGATCTGGCCGGGCACGTCCCGGGGCAGCAGCGCGCCGGTCTCCGGGTTGAGGTACCGCAGCATGCCGTAGCCCAGACCCTTGTCCGGCACGGCGAGCACCTGCTCCTTGACCGATTTCAGGATCGAGCCCAGGATCTCGCCGCCCGCGAAGGCCTCGGCGAGATCGGCGTCCGGCAGCGTCAGCGCCAGGGGGAACGCCGAGGTGAACCAGCCCACCGTGCGCGAGAGGTCCGCGCCGGGCACGAGCTCTTCCTCGCGGCCGTGGCCCTCCAGTTTGATCAGCGCGTGACCGCCGGATTCCGCACCGCGCCACCGGGATACGGCCAGGGCGAGCGCGGCCAGCAGGCCGTCGTTGACGCCCGCGCGGAACAGCGCCGGGACCCGGGTCAGCACCGCGTCGGTGACCTCGGCCGAGGCCGTGACCTCGATCCGCTCGACCGTGCCCAGGGTGTCGCGGGCCGGGTCGAACGCCCGGTCGCCCAGCAGCGGATCCGGCGTCGCCGAAACCTGTTGCCAGTAGGGCAGTTCCGCCGCGCGCTCGGGCGTCAGGGCGGCCTCGGCCACGCCGTGCGCCCAGCGCCGCAGGGACGTGCCCACCGGCGGCAGCGCGACGGGCTGCTCGGCGACCACCTGCGACCAGGCCAGCGCCAGATCCGGGATCACGATGCGCCACGACACGCCGTCCATCACGCTGTGATGCGCGGCGACCAGCAGCAGGTCGCGACGCTCGCCCGCGAAGGCGAACCACACGAACTGCGCCATGACGCCCTGCTCGGGGTCCAGGCGGCCCAGCGCGGCGTCGTACTCCATCCCGGTGATCCAGGACAGCTCGCTCTCGGGCAGGTCGGCATCGAGCTCCACCCGGTGCAGCAGCTCGCCGGGATCGACCGAACCCTGTTCGCGCACCTCGAAGTTCAGCTCGCCGCCGTCGTTGCGCAGCCGCGCGCGCAGCACGTCGTGGTGGTCGAAGACCGCGGCCAAGGTGGCGACCAGGGTGGGGCGGTCGAGCCCGACCGGCAGCCGCAGCACCAGCGCCTGCGAGAACCGCGGGTACGGCCGCTCACCGCCCAGGAACTGCGACATGATCGGCAGCACCGCGACCTCGCCGACGCCGCCGCCCGGCAGCTCGGCCAGCTGCGGCTGCGCCGCCTCGCCGCGATCGGCGACCTCGGCCAGGCCGGCGACGGTGCGCCGCTCGAAAACCTCACGGGGAGTGAAGATCACGCCGCGCGCCTTGGCGCGCGAGACCAGCTGGATCGACAGGATGCTGTCGCCGCCGAGCGCGAAGAAGTCGTCGTCCAGGCCGACCTGCGCCGCGCCCAGCACCTCGGCGTAGACCTCGGCGACGATCTCCTGCACCGGCGTGACCGGCGCGCGGAACTCCGCGGCCTCGAACACCGGTTCCGGCAGTGCCTTTCGGTCCAGCTTGCCGCTGGCGTTCAGCGGGAACGCCGCCAGCGTCACGAACGCCGCCGGGACCATGTACTCCGGCACCCGCGCGGCGAGCTCGGAACGCACCGCGGCCGTGTCGATGTCGCCGTTCGAGGGAACGAGGTAGCCGACGAGCTGCTCACCCAGATGCTGATCCGAGCGCACCACCACCGCGGCCTGATCGACCGCATCCAGGGCGGTGAGGGCGGCCTCGATCTCGCCCAGCTCGATGCGCAGACCGCGCAGCTTCACCTGGAAGTCGGTGCGGCCCAGGTACTCCAGCTCACCGGCGGCGGTCCAGCGGACCAGGTCGCCGGTGCGGTACATGCGCTCGCCCGCGGTGTCCGCGGCCCCGAAGGGGTTGGCCACGAAGCGGTCGGCGGTCAGGTCCGGACGCGTCATATAGCCGCGCGCCAGCTGCACGCCCGCGAGATAGAGCTCGCCCGCGACACCCACCGGAACCGGCCGCAGCCGCGAATCCAGCACGTAGACGGCGGTGCCGAACACCGGCACGCCGATCGGCACGGAGACCGCGTCCGCGTCGGTGACCTCGTGGTAGGTCACATCGACCGCGGCCTCGGTCGGGCCGTACAGGTTGTGCAGGCGCGCGCCCGTCAGCTCGCGCAGCCGGCGCGCGGTCGCGGCGGGCAGCGCCTCACCGGAGGCGAAAACGTTGCGCAGGCTCGCGCACATCGCGCCGTCCGCGTCCGGGTAGGAGGCCAGCTCGGTGACGAAGGCCGAGAGCATGGACGGCACGAAGTGCGCCGTCGTCACGCGCTCGGCGGTGATCAATCGCGCCAGATACGCCGGATCGCGATGCCCGTCGGGCCGCGCGATCACCAGGCGAGCGCCGACCTGCAAGGGCCAGAAGAACTCCCACACCGACACATCGAACGTCGCCGGGGTCTTCTGCATCACGACATCGGAGGCCTCGAGGCCGTACTCGGCCTGCATCCACAGCAGGCGGTTCACGATCGCGCCGTGCGAGACCGCCACGCCCTTCGGGCGACCGGTCGAGCCGGAGGTGAAGATGACGTACGCCGTGTTCGAATCACGCAGCGGCGCAACGCGATCCGCGTCCGTCACCGGCTCGTCGGAGCGCCCGGCCAGATCCAGGCGGTCGACCTCGATCAGCGGCACGCCGGCGGGCAGCGCGACATCCATGCCGGACACCGTCAGCACGCCCACCGGATCGGCCGTGCGCAGAATGTATTCCGTGCGCTCGGCCGGGTGATCGGGATCCAGCGGCACGTAGGCACCGCCCGCCGCGACCACCGCGTGCAGGGCGATCACCAGATCCAGCGAGCGCCGGATGCACACCGCGACCCGGGATTCCGGGCCCACGCCGACCGAGATCAGGTGCCGCGCAAGCATGTTCACCCGCTCGTCGAACGCGGCGTAGCTCAGCTCGACGCCCTCGAAGAACAGCGCGGGACTGTTCGGATCCCGCCGCAGGCCCGCGGCGAGCAGGTCGGGGAGCACGCCGCCACCGGGCGCGCCGTCGCCGCGGATGGTGGTCAGCATCGCGAGCTCGGAGTCGTCCAGCAGCGGCAGCTCGCCCACCGGCGTATCCGGCGTGGCGGTGATCGCGGCCAGCAACAGCTGGAACCGGCGCGCGAACACCGCGACGGTGTCCTCGTCGAACAGGTCGCGCGCGAAGGAGAACACCGCCGACATGCCGGCGATCTCATTCGGATTCAGCTCGCGCACGGTCAGCGAGAGATCGAACTTCTCGGTGGTGATGTCGGTGTCGATCGCCTCGACATGCAGGCCGGGCAGCTCGAATTCGGCGTGCGGCTGATTCTCGAACGAGAGCGATACCTGGAACAGCGGGTGCCGCGCGGTCGACCGCGCGGGGTTCAGCACCTCGACCAGCCGCTCGAACGGGACGTCGGCATTGGCGAAGGCCTGGATATCGGTCTCACGCTGGCGCGCAAGCAGATCGGCGAAGGATTCGCCCAGATCCACCCGCGACCGGAAGACCAGGGTGTTGACGAACATGCCGACCAGCTCGTCCAGCACGTTCTCGCCGCGACCGGCCACCGGCGTGCCGATCGCGACGTCATCGGTCCCCGACAGCCGCGACAGCAGCACCGCATACGCGGTGTGCACGACCATGAACAGTGTCGCGTTGCGCTCGCGCGCGAGATCGACCAGCGCGCGGTGGGTCTCGGCGTCGATCTCCAGCGACACCCGGCCGCCGACGAAGGACTGCACGGCCGGGCGCGGCCGGTCCGAGGGCAGATCCAGCTGATCCGGCAGGCCCGCGAGTTCCTTGCGCCAGTAGTCGATCTGCTGGTGCCCCAGGGATTCCGGATCGGACTCGTCGCCCAGCAGCTCGTGCTGCCACAGTGCGAAGTCGGCGTACTGCACCGGCAGCGGCTCCCAGACGGGAACCTCCCACAGCGTGCGCGCGGCATAGGCGACCATCACGTCGCGCGCCAGCGGGCCCATGGACCAGCCGTCGGCGGAGATGTGGTGCACCACCATGCACAGCACGTATTCGGTCTCGCTGAGCTCGAACAGCCTGGCGTGCAACGGAACTTCAGTCGTCACGTCGAACGACATCGAGGCCAGCTCGACGAGCTCGGCGACCAGGTTGCCCACCGGCACCTCGACCGGGGTCAGGTCGGGCACGATCCGCGCGGCGTCGAGCACTACCTGCACCGGGCCGCGGCTGGTCTCGGGGAACACCGTGCGCAGCGACTCGTGCCGGTCGATCACGTCGATGAGCGCGACCTGCAGCGCCGGAATGTCCAGCTCGCCGGACAGCCGCACCGCGACGGTGACGTTGTAGGCCGCGGAGTCCACATCGAAGCGGTTCAGGAACCACATGCGCTGCTGCGCCGGGGAGAGCGGAATCTCCTCCGGCCGCTCGCGCGCGGTCAGCGCATTGCGCCCGCCCACACCGACATTCGACTCGACGCGGGCGGCCAGCGCGGTCACGGTGCTGGCCTCGAACAGCATGCGCACGGGCACCCGGGTGTCGAGCTCACCGCCCAGGCGCGCGGTGACCTGGGTGGCGATCAGCGAGTTGCCGCCGAGCTCGAAGAAGTCGTCGTCCGCACCGACCCGGGCCACCCCGAGCACCTCGGCGAAGATCTGGGCCACGATCTCCTCGATCGGCGTGGCCGGGGCGCGGAACTTGCGCACCTCGAACACCGGTGCGGGCAGCGCGCGGCGCTCGAGCTTGCCGGATGCGTTGAGCGGGAAGGCATCCAGCACCACGAAGGCCGCGGGCACCATGTATGCCGGGAGGGTCTCGGCCAGCTCGGCGCGCACGGCGTCGACGTCGAGTCCCTCGCCCGCTGCGACCAGGTAGCCGATGAGCTGATCGCCCAGGTGCTTGTCCGAGCGCACCACCACCGCGGCCTGATCCACCGAATCCAGGGCGGCCAGGGCCGATTCGACCTCGCCCAGCTCGATGCGCAGACCGCGCAACTTCACCTGGAAGTCGGTGCGGCCCAGGTACTCCAGCTCACCGGCGGAGTTCCAGCGGACCAGGTCGCCGGTGCGGTACATGCGCCCCGCCCCGAAGGGGTTGGCCACGAAGCGATCCGAGGTCAGGTCCGGACGCGTCACGTAGCCGCGCGCCAGCTGAACGCCCGACAGATAGAGCTCACCCGCGACACCCACCGAAACCGGCCGCAGCCGCGAATCCAGCACGTAGACAGCGGTGTTGAAGACCGGGCGGCCGATCGGCACGGAGACCGCGTCGGCGTCGACGACCTCGTGATAGGTCACGTCGACCGCGGCCTCGGTGGGACCGTACAGGTTGTGCACCCGCGCGCCGGTCAGCTCGCGCAACCGCTGCGCGGCGGGCGCGGGCAGCGCCTCACCGGAGGCGAAGACGTTGCGCAGTCCGGTGCAGCCCGCGAAGGCGATGTCCTCGGGGGTGCCGGAATTCGCGGCCAGCTCGGCCACGAACACCGAGAGCATGGACGGCACGAAGTGCGCCGTCGTCACGCCCTCGGCGGTGATCAACCGCGCCAGATACGCCGGATCGCGATGGCCCTCCGGCCGCGCGACCACCAGGCGCGCGCCGACCTGCAAGGGCCAGAAGAACTCCCACACCGACACGTCGAACGTCGCCGGGGTCTTCTGCACCACGACATCGCTCGCGGTCAGGCCGTACTCGGCCTGCATCCACGCCAGGCGATTCACGATCGCCCCGTGCGAGACCGCTACGCCCTTCGGGCGACCGGTCGAACCCGAGGTGAAGATCACGTAGGCGGTATTCGAATCACGCAGCGGCGCAACACGATCGGCATCGTCGATCGGATCGCCGGAGTACTCGTCGAGGTCGAGCAGGTCGAGCTCGAGCACCGGGGTGTGCGCCTCGGCCTCGAATTCGTCATCGGTCGTGGTCAGCACGCAGACCGGGCGCGCGGTCTCGAGCACGTACCGGGTGCGTTCGGCCGGGTGATCCGGATCCAGCGGCACGTACGCGCCACCGGCCAGCGTCACCGCGTACATGCCGACGACCAGGTCCAGCGAGCGCCGCATGCCCAGTGCGACAAGCGAATCCGGGCCGACACCGAGGGAGATCAGATGCCGGGCCAGGCGGTGCGCGCGGTCGGCGAACTCGCCGTAGGACAGAGTTGTCCCCTCGAACGTGAGCGCGGGGGCCTCGGGCGTGCGGGCGAGCTGCTCGGCGAACAGGGAGGCCAGCGTGACCGGGGCCGTGCCGGTGCGCTCCGGGGTCCAGGCGGTGGCGTTCCAGGCGTCCAGCACCAGCGCCCGCTCGGACTCGTCGAGCAGTTCGATATCCCCCACCGGCGCGGTCACATCCGCGACGACGGCGCGCAGCATCCGCAGATACCGGTCGCCGAACTCGGCGACGGTGGCGGCATCGAAAAGATCCGTGGCGTAGGAGAGCACCGCGGACACACCGGCCCGGGCGCCGTCGGCGCCCCGCTGCTCGGTGAGCGTCCACTGCAGGTCGAACTTGGCGATGTCGACGTCGAGCTCGTCCGCGGTCAGCGACAGCCCGTCCATCTCCATGGTGGCGTGCGAGAGCTCCTGCACGGACAGCATCACCTGGAACAGCGGGTGCCGCGCCTGCGAGCGGGCCGGGTTCAGCACCTCGACCAGCCGCTCGAACGGCACGTTCGCGTGCGCGAACGCCGTGAGGTCGGTTTCCCTGGTGCGCGAGAGGAGCTCGGCGAACGATTCGCCGCCCTCGACCTGCGTCCGCAGCACGAGGGTGTTGACGAACATGCCGATCAGGTCGTCCAGGGCCTGTTCGCCGCGCCCCGCGATCGGGGTGCCGATCGCGATGTCCTGGGTGCCCGACATCCGCGCCAGCAGCACCGCCAGCGCCCCGTGCAGCACCATGAACAGCGAAACACCCTGTGCGCGAGCCAGCTTCGACAGCTCGACGTGCAGGTCGGGATCGATCTCGAAGGTGACGCGGTTACCGCGGAAGCTCTGCGTCGGCGGGCGCGGGCGATCGGTCGGCAGGTCCAGCTGATCGGTCAGGCCCGCCAGCGCGCCCTGCCAGTACGCGATCTCGCGCGCGGCCATCGACTGCGGATCGTCCTCCGAGCCCAGCACCGCGCGCTGCCACCGGCTGAAGTCGGTGTACTGCACCGGAAGCGGCGACCAGGCCGGATCCTGCCCGGCGGCGCGCGCCAGGTAGGCCGCGGTGACGTCGCGGGCCAGCGGCCCGAACGAGAAGCCGTCGGCCGCAATGTGATGCACCACGAAGGCGACCGCGTAGTCGGTGCCGCGCGAGCCGGACCGGCCCCCGCCGCTCGAGACCCGGTAGACCCGGACCCGGATCGGGAGCTCGCGGGTGACATCGAAGCCGGTCGAGGCGAAATCGGCCAGCGCGGGTAGCAATTGGGATTCGGCGATCGGCAGCACCGCGACGCCCAGGTCGACCTCGTCGACCGGGAGCACCTGCTGGTAGCCGCCGCCCTCGCCCGCCTCGGGGAAGATCGTGCGCAGCGACTGCTGGCGGGTCAACACATCCAGCAGCGCGGCCTGCAGCGCCGCGATGTCGACGGCGCCGCGCAGCCGCACCACGAACGGCAGGTTGTAGGTGGGCGCGGACGGATCGAACTGGTTGATGAACCACATCCGCTGCTGGGCCAGCGACAGCGGCACCCGGGCGCCGGGCTCCTCATCGCGGGCGACCAGCGGCGGCCGAACGGAAATCTCTGCGGGTGTGGCGGATTCGGCCCGCAGTGCGAGGCCGGCGACGGTGGGCGTCTCGAACAGCGCCCGCACGCCCAGCGTGATGCCGAAGGCGGCGGAGATGCGCGAGACCACCTGGGTCGCGACCAGCGAGTTGCCGCCCAGGTCGAAGAAGTTGTCGTCGATGCCGACCCGGTCCTGGCTCAGCACGTCGGCGAAGATGCCGGCGACGATCTCCTCGGAATGCTTGCGCGGGGCCCGGTATCCGGCGGCGTCCACGCTGAACACCGGCTCGGGCAGGGCCTTGCGGTCCAGCTTGCCGGAGGTGTTGAGCGGCAACGCGTCCAGCACCATGATCGATGCGGGCACCATGTAGGCGGGCAGCTTTTCGGCGACGAACCTGGTCAGCTCGGCCGGATCGATCGACATCCCCTGCGCGGCAACGACATACGCCGCGAGCTGCTGCCCGGTCGCGGTGTCGGCGACCAGCACGACGGCCTGGTTGACGGCCGGATGCGCGAGCAGGTCGGTCTCGATCTCGCCGAGCTCGATCCGCTGGCCGCGGAACTTGACCTGGAAGTCGGTGCGGCCCACGTACTCGAGGGCGCCGGCGGAGTTCCAGCGCACCAGGTCGCCGGTGCGGTACATGCGCTCGCCGGGCAGCCCGTACAGATTGGCGACGAACCGGTCGGAGGTCAGATCGGCGCGACCGCGGTAGCCGCGCGCGAGCTGCCGCCCGCCCAGGTACAGCTCGCCCGAGGCGCCGATGGCGGCCGGGCGCAGCCGCGAATCCAGCACGTACACTTCGACATTCCACTCGGGAACACCGATCGGCACCACGGTGACGTCGGCCGTGGTGGCCTGCCACCGGGTCACCGAGACCGCGGCCTCGGTGGGGCCGTAGAGGTTGTGTAGCCCGGCGTCGCTGATCGCCCGGAAGGCGGCCGCGGTCTCCGGGGGCAGCGCCTCGCCGATGACGAACACCGCTCGCAGCGAGGCGCACTGCTCGCGGGTGGCCTGGCCGGTGAAGATCGTGAGCATGGACGGCACGAAGTCGGTGACCGTCACGCCTTGTCGCGCAATGGTTTCCGCGACGTAGACCGGGTCGCGGTGGCCGTCCGGGGTGGCGATGACCAGCTTCGCGCCGACCATCAGCGGCAGGAAGTAGCCCCACAGCGACACGTCGAAGGTGGTGGCGGTCTTCTGCAGGTAGACGTCGGCCGCGGTGAGGCCGTACTGGTCCAGCATCCACAGCTGCTGGTTCACGATCGCCCGGTGCGTGACGGCCACGCCCTTGGGGCGGCCGGTCGAACCGGAGGTATAGATCACGTAGGCGGTGTTCGAATCACGCAGCGGCGCAAGGCGATCCGCGTCGGTCACCGGATCGGAGGAGAACTCCGAGAGGTCCAGTGCGTCGATCGGCACGGCGCGCACCTCGCCGGGCAGATCCACCTCGTCGCCGGAGACGGTCAGCACGCAGACCGGTGCCGCGGACTCCAGGATGTAGGCGGTGCGCTCGGCCGGATGATCGGGATCGATCGGCACGTACGCGCCACCGGCGGCCAGCACGGCGTGCATGCCGACGACCAGGTCCAGCGAGCGCCGCATACCCAGGGCCACAAGGGATTCCGGGCCGACACCATCGGCGATGAGGCGACGGGCCAGGCGGTTGACCCGCGCGGCGAACTCACCGTAGGTGAGCGTGACGCCCTCGTAGTCGAGTGCGACATTGCCGGGCGTGCGCCGCATCTGCTCGTCCAGCAGCGCGGTCAGCGTCGTCTCGGGCACCTCGTGCCCGGATTCGTTCCACTCGACCAGCGTCCGGTCGAGCTCGTCGTCGCCGGTGATCGGCAGCGCCCACAGCACCTGGTCCGCCGCCGCGGCGAGGAACCGGTCGAAGAACTCCAGGAAACGCGAGTGATGCCGGCGCGTCAGGTCTTCGGAGTACAGATTCGGGTTGGTCTCGAAGTCGATGCGCGAGCGCGCGCCGCCCTCGGTCTGATAGAAGTTGACGCCCAGGTCCTCGATGCTGCCGGTGGACAGCACGTGCATCTGCCCGACCATGTCGCCCAGGGCGATCTGGTCGTGGAACAGCATGATGTTGACCCAGGGGCCGAAGAATTCCCGGGTGACCACGCCGCCGTCGGCGCTGTCGCGGCGGATGTCCTCGTGCCGGTACCGCTGATGCCGCAGCGCGCCGGAGACCTCGACCGTCACGGCCTTGAGCAGGTCGGTGACGGTGGTGCCGTAGCCGACGTGCAGTCGCAGCGGCACGATGTTCGAGGTCACACCGCCCGAACGCCGCATCACCGCGGTGGTGCGCGCGGTGACCGGCAGGCTCAGGATCACGTCCTCGGTGCCGGTCCACTGCGCCAGATAGGCGGCGAAGGCCGCGATCAGCAGCGCGGCCGGCGTCGAATCGTGACGGGCCACCGAGGCTTCCAGTAGCGCGTTGCGCTCGTCGGAGAGCACGTCGCTGGCCAGGCCGTTGAGCGGGGCGGGCGGAGCGGAGTTGCCGACCAGGCTGGTGCCGCTCTCGAGTCCGGTCACCCGCTGCGCCCAGTGCTCCCGGTCGGACTGGAAACGGGTGCTCTCGCGGTACTCGTATTCGGATTCGACCAGGCTGCGCAGGTCCGAGACCTTCAGCGGGGCGACCTGGGTGCCGTTCACGGCGGCGGTGTAGTGCTCGGCCAGGCGGCCGAGGTAGTTCATCGCGCTGAAGCCGTCCAGCACGATGTGGTGGGCGCGCAGGTAGAAGTACCAGTGATCCTCGCGCAGCTGCAGCACCGCGAGCCGGATCAGCCGGTCGGTGACCATGTTCAGCGGACGGCTGTACTCCGCGCGCATCCACTCGAGCGCCGCGGCCTCCGGGTCGTCCTCGGCGCGCAGGTCCAGGTAATGGATGTCGTCGCGGTCCGGGATCGTGGGGTCGATGTACTGGCGGGGTTCACCGTCGTGCTCGACGATGCACAGGAAGCCGGATCCGAACTCCTCCGAGGCGTCGATACTGGCCTGCCGGAGCACGGCGCGATCGAGCTGCCCGTGCAGGTCGACGTACTGGGCAATGGTGACCGGCACATGTGGGTCCAGATGCTGGGCATACCAGATGCCCAGCTGTGCCGGCGACAGCGGGAAGAGCTCGTCCCCGGCTATTGGCGCGGCCGCGATCTCGCTGCCAGCTTCGCCGTTTCCGCCGAAATCCAGCCGGTCCAACCCACAACCTCACTTCCGGAACACCGTGTGGCGCTCCCCATGGCACACCGACGCGAACGCGCATCTTCCGGATGCGGCGTCCAGCGGTCGGGACTGCCTTCGAATTTCAATCAGACATATGTGTGTGTTCAAAGGAGTAATCCGTCGCTCAGGCCGATCTTGTTACATGGAACCGACCACACGCGCCGACCACGGCACGGCCTTCTGCTGAACTCCGCTGCTGAACACCGAACCAATCTACCGTCCGCACACCGCATCCGACCAAAAAGGTTCATAGCCACTCTGCATCAGCGAAGTCGGCTCGGCGCGGCCGCTTGCGAAACGCCGCGCCGCGCCCCTCACCAGCAGCGCAATCGCGTCGGCCGGGCATTGCGCGCACAGCCGCGTCCCATCCGATTCACAGCAGCATCGCGGCCAGGCTCGCCGTCGCGTGGCGCGGATCACCCGCGATCACTCCGCGGCGCTCCGCTCGCGCGCCGGGTCGTACAGGTGCGATTGCGCGCAACCCGGTAATACAGCCATCGCGCGGCCGACGAGGACGACCGCGGCCTGCCGCAGCCCGGCGGATTCGACCTGGTCGGCGATGTCGGCCAGGGTGCCCCGCAGCACCAGCTCCCCGGGCTGGCTCGCCCGGTAGACCACCGCAACCGGACAGTCCGCCCCGTATTCGGCGGTCAGCTCCGCGGCGATGGGCCGGATGCGCGTGATCGCCAGATGCAGCACCAGCGTCGCCCGGGTCCGCGCGAAGTTCGCCAGCGCCTCGGACTCGGGCATCGCCGTCGACCGGGCCCGGGTCCGGGTGAGCACCACCGATTGCACCAGCTCCGGGACGGTCAGCTCGGTACCGAGCACCGCGGCGGCGGCCGCGTACGCGGGCACGCCGGGAGTAACGTCCCACCCGATCCCGAGCGCGTCCAGCCGGCGGGTCTGCTCGGTCAGGGCCGAATAGAGGGAGGGATCACCCGAGCACAGCCGCGCCACATCCTTCCCTCCGGCGTGCGCCCGCGCACAGTGCCCGATGATCTCGTCCAGATCCAGCCGCTGTGTGTCGATCATCTCCGCATCCGGCGCGCAGTGCCCCAGCACCTCCGGATCGAGATACGTCCCCGCGTACAGGCACACCGGCGACTCCGCGATCAATCGCACTGCCCGCACGGTCAGCAGATCCCCGGCCCCAGGCCCCGCCCCGATGAAGTGCACGGTCATGCGGGCGAGTGTAAGCGGCGCCCGCCCGCGTCGCCGGACGACCTCCGCGTCCGGCGCCGAACCGCGCTCGGGGTCCCGTCCGGCTCATCACACCTCGCGCAAGCACGCCTCACGTGGACAGCATGACGAGGCCGGAGCCGACCGACGCGGTGCCGAGCATGGTAAGCAGGACGGCCATGACAGTCGAATTCTGTTGTGCGGGCCAGTCTTTCCAGGGCAGCAGCGGGGGCTCGGCGCGGGGGCCGGAACACAGCACAGGAATGGCTTGGCGTAAGCGAACTTACGGGCCCGGCATACGATCGGGCCCGTAGTCACGAATACGCGCGGTTGTTACGGCGTCACCAGGTTGAACGCCGGGTCCGGAGTGTCGAGCAGGGAGACAATCTTGCCCAGACCCGACGGGTCGCCCTCGATTCGCACGACACCGGACTGCGCGGCGGCCGTAATGTCCTGTCCGGCAAGCAGAATGCCGATCAGGGTGGGTCGGGTCAGCGAGAATGTCACCTCGGGGGCGGGGAGGTCGTCGCCGTCGAAGCGGTCGTAGTGCAGCAGCAGGCCGTTGCGCAATTCCACTCGGTGCGTGCGGTTTTCGTCGGTGATCCGCCAGTCGGACACCGCCTTTTCGTGCCAGGCCCGGGGACCGTCGATGCGCAGCGAGACCGCGTCGAAGAGCTGCTCGACGGTCAGCGCGGCCAGCATGGTCGGCGAGTTGGCGCGGGTCGGCGTACCGACCTTGCCGTTGCGGAGTTCGTAGGCGCCCATCAGATAGAAGTTGCGCCAGGTGGCGTTCTCCGCGCCGTAGCCGAGCTGCTCATAGGTGCTGGCCTGCAACTCGATTGCGGCCCGGTTGGTCGGGTCGGCGAAGATCACGTAGTTGACCACCTGTGCGACCCAGCGGTAATCGCCTGTGTCGTAGGCCCTTTCGGCCTTGCGCAGCACCTCCTGCGCGCCACCCATGAAATCCACGTGGCGCTTGGCGGATTCGACCGGCGGATGTTCCCACAGGTGCGCGGGATTGCCGTCGAACCAGCCCATGTACCGCTGGTAGATCGCCTTCACATTGTGCGAGACCGACCCGTAGTACCCGCGCGCATGCCAGGCGCCCGCGATCGCCGGGGGCAGCTCGAAGGTCTCGGCGATCTCGATGCCGGTGTGGCCCTGGTTCAGCCGCCGCAGCGTCTGATCGTGCAGGTAGCCGTACAGATCGCGCTGCAGCGACAGGTACTCCACGAGGCGCTCGGTGCCCCAGGTCGGCCAGTGGTGCGAGGCGAAGACGACGTCGGATTTGCGCCCGAACATGTTGATCGACTCGGTCAGGTACTGCGACCACACGTGCGGGTCGCGCACCAGCGCGCCGCGCAGGGTGAGCAGGTTGTGCTGGGTGTGGGTGGCGTTCTCGGCCATGCACAGCGCCCGCATGTCCGGGAAGTAGAAGTTCATCTCCGAGGGCGCCTCGGTGCCCGGGGTGATCTGGAAGACGATCCGCACCCCGTCGATCGTCTCCTCCTGCCCGGTGTGCGTGATGTCCATGGTCGGGGCGATGAGGCTGACGGTGCCGGTGGAAGTGGTCTGGCCCAGGCCCGCGCCGACCGCGCCCTTCGGACCGCGGGGCAGCGCCGCGCCGTACATATAGGTGGCCCGGCGTGCCATCGCGGTTCCGGCATAGATGTTCTCGGCCACCGCGTGTTCGAGGAATCCGGCGGGCGCGAGCACCGGAACGCGGCCCAAGGTGGCGTCGTCCTCGGTCATCACGCCCATGACGCCGCCGAAGTGGTCGACGTGCGAGTGGGTGTAGATCATGCCGGTCACCGGCCGGTCGCCGCGGTGCGCCCGGTACAGGGCCAGGCCCGCGGCCGCGGTCTCGGTGGAGATCAGCGGATCGATGACGATCACGCCGGAGGCGCCCTCGATGATCGTCATATTGGACAGGTCCAGGCCGCGGATCTGGTAGATGCCCTCGGTGACCTCGAACAGGCCCTGCTCGATGTTGAGCCCGCACTGCCGCCACAGGCTCGGATTCACCGACGACGGACAGGTACCCTGCAGGAAGCGGTAGGAGTCGTTGTCCCACACGATCTTTCCCTCGGCGTCGCGCACCACGCCCGGCTCCAGGGCGGCGACGAATCCGCGCCGCGCATCCTCCATATCGGCGGCGTCGTTGAACGGCAGTTCCTCGCGCACGGGATCCTGCCCGGCGACGATGTGGGCACTGGGCTCGGTTGCCCCACTCATTTCCTACCTCCTGTTGTGGATGACCGACCCGAGTCGGCCGCAGGGCCTATCGCAGGGGATCGCGCAGGCCGATATAGAGGGCGACCGCGCAGACCAGCACGATCACCACCGTCGTAACCGTCACTGCGCGGCGGGAATGTGCGTCCTGCCCTTCTCGCAGTAGACGATTGCGCTCGAAACACATCAGCGCGAGCACGCCGAGCACGACCGCGGCAGCCAAGGGCGCCGCCGCCGCGTGGCGCCAGCCATTGGAGACCGCGTGATTGATGAACAACGCGGCCGTGCCCATCGCCGACACCGCGGTGCGGCGCCACGACAGCGCCGTGCGCTCGCGCGCCATGCCGGTATCCGGCGCGGGAGCAGTCACCCGATCAGCACCGCTATGGCCGCCAATACCGAAATGATCGCGATGCCCCCCGCCAGCAGCGGGACCATGACGGTGCCGCCGAGGGGTTCGCCGCGGCGCATGGCGGCCTCGATGCCGCGCCAATGCCGGTACGCGCCGACGGCCACCATCACCGCCAGCACGATGCAGCTGACCGCGAGCGCCCGCCGCAATCCGGCATGTTTGAAGGGTTGAACCAGCGTGTGCACGGCGACGCCGCCGGCGAGCAGCCCGAGGGCGGTGCGAATCCAGGCCAGGAACGTGCGCTCGTTGGCGAGGGTGAATCGGTAATCGAGCTGCTCGCCGGGACCCGAATTGCCCGTGCTCGAGGACATCTACACCGCCTCTCCGGCCGATGCTAACTTCCAGCAACCGAGCATAGCGCCGAAATCAGGCCAGGCCCCACGCCCGCCGGATGTAGGTAACCTGCGCGGCGATCGAGGTGACTGTCTGGGCGAGGTCGAGCGTCGCGGAACCGAGGCCGATGATCGGATGATCTCCCATGATGCGCTCACTCCTCGTCGTCTTCCTTATTGCAGTTCTACTGTAATACAAACCCTCCCGCCCGGCACTATGCCGCGCACCACAGCACCGGTGCGGGGACGGCACCTCTCAGAAACCCCTTGTACTGCAGTTATGATGTAAAAATTTGGTGGGAGAGGTGGAGTAGTCATGGTCGAGGGGAAAACGCTGCCGGACAACGGCGCGCGCCCGCGTCGTCGCCGCAATCCGGAGCAGACCCGGCGGGCCATCGTCGAGGCGACCCTCGCGGCCCTGTCCGAGGGCCAGTTCCTGCCCACCACGAAGGACATCTCCGCGCGCTCGGGCGCCTCGGAGCGCAGCATCTTCGTGCATTTCCCCGGACGTGACGATCTGCGGCTGGCGGTCGTGGAGGAGCAGGCGAGCCGGGTCGAGGCGCTGATCGAGGACATCGACCCCGTCCTGCCGCTGTCCCAGCGCATCGACGAGGTGGTGCGGGGAAGCGCGGCGGTCTACGAGCTGCAGCGCTTCCCCCGCCTGGCGGGCCTGATCGAGGCGCACACGGTGCCGGGCGTGGATGCGCGAATGCACGAGACGGAGCACAGGATTCGGGAGTCGCTGTCGCACACCTTCGCCCCCGAGCTCGCCCAGGACGAGCAGCTGCTCGACCTCGTCGAGGCCGCGATCGGCTGGGGTGCACAGCATTACCTGATCGAGCGCCGCCGGCTCTCGCGGGAGGCCGCCTCGAACGCGGTGCGCCGCAGCCTCACCGCGCTGCTGGCCGGCTGAGGCTACCCGGTCTGGTTCAGTCCGCCCAGCACCTTGGCCGGGCGCACCCGGACGATCAGCTCGCCGGGTACGCCGTTGCGCTTGCCGAATTCGTCGGCCCTGTCCCGGCCCATGTACCGAGCAGCGATCTCGGTGGCCGTGCGCAGCAGCTCGCCCGGATCCTCGGAGACCGTCGCGATGCCCTGGACCTGGATGTAGCCGTACGGCAGCTCGTCAAGATCGACACATACCGCCACCCGGGGGTCGCGCAGGATCGCCCGGCCCTTCGCGGACTCCTTGCCGGTGTTGAAGACCAGCTCGTCACCCTCGAGGATGAACCAGACCGGATTGATGACCGGCCGGCCGTCGGCGGTCGCGAAGGCGACCTTCCCCGTGCGCGTGCCGTGCGTCAGGAATTGCCGTACTTCTGGATCGGATATGGACAACATGGGCACGAGCGTACGGGGATATCGCCTGAGCCCGCGTCGACACGAGCACGCCATGTCCGCCCTGCGCGGTGGCCGACACGTCACCGGACGCGACTCATCAGGGGATGCGGCGCAGCGAGCGGGTATGAGCCCGGGCGCACGGCGAGCGCAGTGAGGCGGCATGGGCCTGAGGTAAGCCAGGCGAGCGCGAGCCGAGGTGACTCACCGAGGCACCGCACGGACGCCGGAGCCGAGCGAAGGCGAAGAGCCCGGCCTCACAGCGCGCCCCGTTCGCGGGCGCGGGCCACCGCCGAGGTGCGCGACTTCACGCCCAACTTCGAATAGATATGCACCAGATGGGATTTCACGGTCGTCTCGCTCAGGAACAGGCTCTTGCCGATCTCCCGGTTGGAGTGCCCGTCGGCGACCAGCCGCAGTACCTCGATCTCCCTGGGGCTCAACGTCGTATCGGGTTTGCGCACCCGGGTCATCAGGCGCGAGGCCACCGAGGGCGACAGCACGCTCTCCCCTGCCGCGGCCGCCCGCACCGCGGCCAGCAGCTCCGGCGGCGGAGTGTCCTTGAGGATGTAGCCGCAGGCGCCGGCCTCGATGGCGCCCAGGATATCCGCATCGGTGTCGTAGTTGGTGACGACCAGCACGTTGGGCGGATCCGGCAGTGCGCGCAGGGCACTGGTCGCGTCGACCCCCGACTTCCCCTGCCCGAACCGCAGATCCATCAGCACCAGATCCACTTCCGTTGTGCTGCAGACGGATACGGCCTCCTCGGCGGTGGGTGCTTCGCCCAGCACCTCGACGTCCGCGGCGGAGTCGAGCAGCGCACGCAACCCGGCCCGCACGATCGCATGATCATCGGCGAGCAGTAGGCGGATCATCGCGCCTCCCGCGGACCGTCCGCGGGCTGCGCCTGGCCGACCGGACACCCGACCGTGCCGGGCGCGGGTATCGCCGCACCACCCCCGGGATCCGCCTCGGTATTGCCCGGATTCGGTTCAGCAGCAGCGGAATCGGACATGCCCCCGGGACGAGGTGCGTCCGCATCGGCCAAGCCGAGACGGGCCTCCGCATTCGTGCCGCCCGCCGGCATCGGGAACGACACGGTGACCGCCGTGTGGCCCGGCTCGCTTTCCACGTCCATGCTCCCGCCCTGCTGCTCGACGCGGCTGCGCATGGCGTTCAGCCCGAACGTACCGCGCGCGAAAACCGCCGGATCGATGCCGATTCCGTCGTCGACGACGTCCAGATGCACGCCGTCCTCCGCGTAGGTGAGGGTGATCCGCATGCGCTGCGCGCGGGCGTGCCGCACGACATTGGAGACCGCGCCCTGCGCGACGCGAACCAGCGCCGCCTCGATCGGCATCGGCAGCCGCTCCGGCTCGCCCTCCACCAACACCCGGGTATCGAGCCCGGGCGCGCTGGCGCGCTGGGCGATTCGCTCGAGCGCGCCCACCAGCGACTGGCCCTCGAGGGCGGCCGGGGTGAGCTCGGCGATCAGCTGGCGGGTCTCGGCGAGATTGTCCGCCGCGGTCTCGCGCGCCAGCCGGATCTGTTGCCGCGCGGGATGATCCGGGGCCACGCCCTCCGCGGCGTGCAGCAGCATCTGAATGCTGGACAGCCCCTGCGCGACCGTGTCGTGAATCTCCTTGGCCAGGCGCTCGCGCTCGGCGAGCTTCCCTGCGGTGCGTTCGCGTTCGGCCAGGGTGGCGCGGGTGGCCAGCAGCTCGTCGATGAGGCGCTGCCGTTCGGTGGCCTCCCGGTACAGCGCCCGATACCCCATGCCGATGGCGACCGCGACGGCCGCGCCGAGCACCGGACCGATCACCCCGCCCGCTGTCCACCCCCGGTGCGCGCTGAATCCGACCACCGAGATCGCGGTCGCGGCCACGACCGCCGTCAGGCCCCAGTTCCGCGGCAGCAGGTGCAGATAGAGGAAGAACAGCCCGAAGACCAGATAGACCGCCTCGGGCTGCAGGGCGACGAGCCCCAGCCACATCACGGTCAGCCCGCCCAGCCACACCCGCGCGGCCGCGGGCCTGCTGCGCAGCGCCGCCCCGCCGAAGTAGGTGAGCAGGAACAACACGGCCAGCACCAGCACCGGCACCCGGTGCTCCCCGCCCGGCACCAGCGCCCGCACCACCACGTACGCCGTCAGCGCCACCATCAGCCCGTGCAGGCAGGCCTGCAGGGCGGCGAAGACGGGGGCGAGGGGTGAGCGGTGCACAGTGCCAGCTTATGCAGGGTTACCGCCGCGGCATCCATCGAAAGGTGGAAACGCACCCCTCCCTCGGCAGGGGCGAGATCCGATCGCAGTGGCGATGATTCCGGGCCGCATCCGGAACAGGCTGTAGTCATGTTCGTAGCACTGAGAGATCTGCGAGCCGCCCGCGGCCGCTTCGGGCTCATCACGCTGGTCGTCGTCATGGTCGCCCTGCTCGTGAGCTTTCTGAGCGGCCTGACGGCGGGCCTGGCACACCAAAACATATCGGCACTGCAGCGGATGTCCGGCGACACGGTCGTGTTCGCCGACACCGGTTCCGCGCCGTCGTTCGATTCCTCGGCACTGACCGCGGATCAGGTACGCACCTGGCAGCGGGCCGGAGGCAGCGTCGACCCGGTCGGCATCAGCCACTCCCAGGCCACCCGGACCGGCTCGGCTCCGGCCCAGGTGGCGCTGTTCGGCGTCGACGGGAACGCGTTCGGCAGCCACACGGCAACAGCACCGGGCACGGTCGAGCTGAGCGCGCCCGCCGCGAAGACCCTCGGCGCGTCGGCCGGCGACCGCATCGGCCTCGGGACCGGCACCTTCACCGTCGCGGCGATCGGCGGCGACGACTGGTACGCGCACACCCCGGTGGTATGGATGTCGCTGGCCGACTGGCAGGCGGCGGTTCCACACGGCGGCGCCGCGACGATCCTGGTCGCCTCCGGCGTGCACGACGCCGCCGCGGTGAATTCCGCCGCGCACACCGCCACGACGAGCGCGAAAGGCTCGCTGCAGGCGATCGGCTCCTACAAGGCCGAGAACAGCTCGCTCACCCTCATGACGGTCATGCTGTTCGCCATCTCCGCGCTGGTGATCGGCGCCTTCTTCACGGTGTGGACGATTCAGCGCACCCCCGATATCGCGACGCTGAAGGCGCTGGGCGCCACCACCGGCTCGCTGGTGCGCGATGCGCTCGGCCAGGCGCTCATCGTGCTGGTGATCGGCGTCGGGATCGGCGTCGGCGTTACCACGATCGCCGGAATGGCGATCGGCTCGGCGATGCCGTTCGTGCTCAGCGCCACCACAACCGTCCTTCCCGCCGCGGCCCTGATCGGCCTGGGCCTGCTGGGCGCCGCGTTCGCGCTGCGCTTCCTGGCCACCACCGACCCGCTCACCGCGCTCAACCAGGCCCGCTGAATCACGCTGATCCACAGGAGTTTTCGATGACCACCGCACTCACCGTCACCGACGTCACCCTCACCTACCCCGACGGCGGCGACCGCCTCACCGCCCTGGACCGGGTGAACCTGCGGGTGGACGGCGGCGCGATCGCCGCCATCACCGGGCCCTCGGGCTCGGGCAAATCCAGTCTGCTGGCCGTGGTGTCGACGCTGCAGCGCCCGGATGCCGGGCGGGTACTGCTCGAAACCGCCGGCCGCAGTGTCGATCTGGCCGCACTGAACCGTCGCGATGCCGCGGCGCTGCGCCGGGAGGAGATCGGCATCGTCTTCCAGCAGCCCAACCTGATTCCCGCCCTCACCGCCGTCGAGCAGCTGGAGGCGATGGGACAGCTGGGCCAGCGGGCGTTCACCCCGCGCCGGATCCGTCGCGAAACACATACCAAGGCAATGGATCTGCTCGATGCGGTCGGCCTGGCCGGGCAGGAGCACAAGCGTCCGGGGCAGCTCTCGGGTGGCCAGCGCCAGCGCGTCAACATCGCCCGCGCCCTGATGAACGATCCGGCCCTGCTCGTCATCGACGAGCCCACCAGCGCCCTGGACACCGAACGCGGCGCGGCCGTCATCGACCTGATCCTGCGGGTGGTACACGAGCATGCCGCGGCCACCCTGCTGGTCACCCACGATCGCTCCCACCTTCACCTGATGGATGCGGTGTATCGCATGGTGGACGGGATGCTCACGGTTGAGCAAACCGCCGAAGTGACTGTCTGACAATCAACGTCCCACGCCTACCTGGGTGTGACCGGCAGTGCGTCGGGCGACCCACAGCTACAACAGTCGCTGCGTGGTACGCGCCCAGGCATCTCGAACAGCTGCCAGCGCGATCTCAGCGCTGATCACCAGCCGAGTCTGCCCGGCCAATTGTGCGTTCCAGTCGTCTTCGTCCGGCGCACGATCGAACAATTGCGGGGCAGGGAGCCGGTTGGTCGGACCGTACTTCCGGTACAACGCCCCCGCAGCACCGTCGATCGCGCCGATCCCGCTCAGCGCCCAAAGATCCCACAGGTCGCGTGATGCGTGCCGGTCGTGCCATGTCACGGTCTTCCCCGCAGCAAAGGCCGGCAAAGTGGGCACGAACAGTTCGGCCGGTGGCACGTCGCTGTATCGCTGCTCGAGACCGCGGAGTTCAGTCGGCCACACCGTTCGGCCCCGGGCCGACAGCAACTGGACCTTGACCGACGCACCGGCTACGGAGCGTAGAATGGCGGCCCCGGTATCCGGGACATCGCTCAGTGCCGGTGCCCATTCCAGCCGACCGTAGCTCCGCGCGACAGATCGCGGCAAAGCAGCGTCGAGTTCGGCTGCCAGCTCCGTTCGGTTGCCCAACGCAACCAGATCGATGTCTTCACTGAGCCTGCCGCACACCAGATGTGTACGAGCAAGCGCAGTTCCGCCAATGAAGTGCAGCCGGTCGCCGAACCCGCGGCTGATTGCCGCCAGCAGATGGGAGATCAGATGATCGCGCTCAACCTGCTCCGGGGAAACCCCGAATTGAACTGCGACACTGTCACGTTCGTCGATACTCATGCCCCCACCCAACTATCCGCACGTCGAAGCGCCACACCCAGACGCTGATCCCTGGCGAGCTGGGCAAGTCTTGCCGAATCGCTACGCCGGTAGAGCGTCTCGATCGCCGGACGAACCTCCGCCTCGGCATTGCCCAGCTCCGGACGCCGGGCAAGATCGAGCACGGTCTGTTCCGGAGTCGTGACCAGCGCTGGGCCCAGGGGCGTTTCCACACGCTCAGCGTCGAGTGCCTGGGTGTCGCGGCGAACGAACCGCACCTGCGCCGGGCGGTCGATCAGTGGGATCGGCCGGTGTTGGCTCGGGACCGCGACAACCGCGGACGCCAGCGCACGAGGTACGGCTCCCAGCACGCGGGCAGCGCTGATGCCCATGACAATGGTCTGATCCGCCCCGTAAATCGAGGCCGCAATACCTGCGGCAGCCGCCTCGAGGCCAGGCAGCCAGGTCCGGCCGACGTAGTCCGGTGGGACGATGATGTAGTAACCGTGAGCAACGCGGTACAGCACACCCCGATCGACGAGCCGCGCGATCTCGGGCCCTGGTTGGGCATAGATTCCGGCCAAATCCTGCGGACGCACGGTGCGAAGCGGCGCCCTCCATAGCTCACTGGGCAGCAAGGTGCTGCGACGCTCGGCCACCAACATCACCTCCCGGGGAGTATGCATATTATTGGGCATAACCCAATGCAATGCATACTACCGGACCGTTGACCGCCTTCTTGTCTACCAGTGCGCTCCAACGACCAGGAGCAGAGCAGGACTACTCCGCGGGCTTGGGCATCTGCACCGCCGCATACCAATCCAGCAGGGCTGGA
This sequence comes from Nocardia albiluteola, assembly GCF_018860155.1. Taxonomy (GTDB): domain Bacteria; phylum Actinomycetota; class Actinomycetes; order Mycobacteriales; family Mycobacteriaceae; genus Nocardia; species Nocardia albiluteola. The sequence continues at coordinate 366,633 of NZ_JAHKNI010000002.1, read as the reverse complement.
TCGTCCACCGCGCTGCGTTCGACAATGCGCGCGGCGTCCGCACCCTGGAACAGCTTCTTGATCGGCACCTCGAGCTTCTTGCCCGTGCGGGTGTGCGGGATGCCGGGCGCGAGTATGACCTCGTCGGGCACGTGCCGCGGCGACACGTCGGTGCGGACAACGCCTTTGATCCGTCCCACGAGTTCCTCGGTGAGCTCGACCCCGGGCGCCAGGGTCACGAACAGCGGCATCCAGTAGCCGCCGTCGGGCTGTTCGGCGCCGATCACCAGCGCCTCGGCGATCTCCGGCAGCGACTCCACCGCCTGATAGATGTCCGCCGAGCCCATCCGGATGCCGTGCCGGTTCAGCGTCGAATCCGAGCGGCCGTGCACCACCACGCTGCCGCGTTCGGTCAGGGTGATCCAGTCCCCGTGCCGCCACACGCCGGGGTACGTCTCGAAATACGCGGCGCGATACCGTGATCCGTCCGGATCGTTCCAGAAACGGATCGGCATCGAGGGCATCGGCGCGGTGATGACGAGCTCGCCGACCTCCCCGCGCACCGGCGCGCCCGCCTCGTCCCAGGCATCCACAGCCGTCCCCAGGAACGGCACGGACAGCTCGCCGGGCCACGCCGGGACCGTCGGCGCGCCGCCCATGAACGCCGACACCACATCGGTGCCGCCGCTGATCGAGGCGACCTGCACTCGCTCACCGAGCACGTCGCGCAGCCACAGCGCGGAGGACTCCGGCAGCGAGGCCCCGGTGATGCCGACCGAGCGCAGCGCGGACAGATCATGATCGCGGGCGGGATGGGCGTCGGTCTTGATGCAGGCCAGCACGTAGCCGGGGCTGGTGCCCAGCACCGTGGTGCCGGTGCGAGCCGCGATGTCCCACAGCGCATCCGGGGCCGGATGAGCCGGGCTGCCGTCGTAGCAGACGATGGTCGCCCCGACCAGCAGCCCGGCCACCTGGAAGTTCCACATCATCCAGGACGGGCTGGTGTACCAGAAGAACACGTCGCCGGGGCCGATATCCGACTGCAGCGCACTGGATTTGAGATGCTCGACCACGACACCGCCATGGCCGTGCACGATTCCCTTGGGCAGGCCGGTGGTGCCCGAGGAGAACAGGATCCACAGCGGATGGTCGAATGCCACCGGCTCGGTGGATATTTCGGCGCCGTCGGGCGCGCTGGCCGATTCCCAGTCCAGCGCACCGGGCACCGCGCCGCCCAGCCGCGAGACGACCACCGTGGCCCGCAGGCCCGGCAGTCCCGCACGCAGGCTGGCGATGTCCTCGCGCTTGTCGTGGGACTTGCCGCCGTATCGGTAGCCGTCGGCGGTCACCAGCACCACCGGCTCGAGCTGCCCGAGCCGGTCGAGCGCGGCCTTGGCCGAATAGTCCTGCCCGCAGGCACTCCAGACCGCGCCGATGCTCGCGGTCGCCAGGAACGCGATGACGGCCTCGGCGATATTGGGCAGATAGCCGACCACCCGATCACCCTGCGTGACACCGTTCTCGCGCAGGGTACGCGCGAATGCCGCCGTCCTGCCCAGCAATTCGGACCACGACAGCTCGGTGAGCTCGCCGCCCTCGGCGGCGGACACGATCGCGGGACGCTCCGTGGTGGCGTGGCGCGCGATCTGATCGACATAGTTCAGCCGCGTCCCGGGGAACCACCGCGCCCCGGGCATCCGGGTGTCCGTCAGCACCTGCTCCGGGGCCGGGCCGAGCTCGAAGTACTCCCAGAGCGCGCCCCAGAAGCCCGGCAGATCCTCGACCGACCACTGCCACAGCGCGTGATAGTCGGGGAAATCCAGGCCGGTGCGGCCGGTCACGAAGCGCGCGAAGTCCGTGATCCGCGCGCCGGCGATGTCCTGGTCACTGGGCACCCACTGCGGCTCCATGCCATTTCCTTCCTGCGTACCGAACATCACCGATCATGCCCGTTGCCCGCCGACGCGGGCCGGGTTCGGTGCGATAGGCCCACCCACGCAGTGCCCATCAGTGGTCCCCGGGGACGCGCCGAAGTATCCGTTCCGCGTGCTGGATGACCGGTCCGTCGATCATGCGGCCCTCGAAGGCGAAGACGCCGCGATTCTCCGGCACCTGCGCCAGCACCCGGCGCGCCCACTCCGCCTCCTCGGCGGTGGGCGCATAGGCCGCGCGGATCACCGGCGCCTGGCTCGGATGGATCGCCACCTTGGCATCGAAGCCGACCGCCACCGCGTCCTCGGACTCCGCACGCAGCCCGTCGAGATCGCGGAAGTTCAGGTACACCCCGTCCAGGGCGAGCCTGCCGTACGCCTTGGCCGCGAGCAGCGTGGTGGACCGCAGATGCCGGGCGACGTCGCGGTAGCTGCCGTCCGCATGCCTGCTGGCGGTGCCGCCGAGCCCGGCGACCAGATCCTCCGCGCCCCACATCGTCGCGATGACATTGCCGGCGCGGACGGTCTCGTTGATCGTCAGCGCGCCCAGCGGCGATTCGACCAGCGCGATCACCTCGAACTCGGCCAGCGCCGAAACCTGTTCGAGGGACTCACATTTGGGCAGCATCACCCGCCGGTACGCGGTCTCGGCGAGAGCGGCGAGGTCGGGCGCGTGATCCGCGGTCGCCGCGGCGTTGACGCGCACCACCGTGCGCTCCGGGTCCAGCGGCGTGGCGATCAGCGCGGCCCGGGCCGCCGCCTTGTCCGCCGGGGCGACGGCATCCTCGAGATCGATGATCACCACGTCGGCGGCGGCCGCGGCCTTGGCATACCGTTCGGGCCGATCCGCCGGGCAGAACAGCCACGCCGGTCCGGGCGGCTCCCACCTCACGCCGTGACCCCGTCGTCGTCCTTCGGCGCCAGGCGCACCATCGTCTTGCGCGAGGCCGTGGCGACCACGTCGCCGTGCTGATTGCGGCCGGTGTGGGCGAAGGTCACGATGCCCTCTCCGGGACGGGATTTCGATGGCCGCTTCTCGGTGATCACGGTTTCCGCGTACAGCGTGTCGCCGTGGAACAGCGGCTTGGGGAAAGCGATATCGGAGAAGCCGAGATTGCCCACGATGGTGCCCTGCGTCAGCTGCGCCACCGACAATCCCACCAGGGTGGAGAGGGTGAACATGGAATTGACCAGGCGCTGATTGAACGGCGGCAGCGCATCGGCGAACGCGGCGTCCAGGTGCAGCGCCTGAGTGTTCATCGTCAACGTCGTGAACAGCACGTTGTCGGCCTCGGTGATGGTGCGGCCGGGGCGGTGCTCGTACAGCACGCCGATCTCGAATTCCTCGAACCACAGCCCGCGCTGCACCACCCGGCGCACCGGCTCCGGCGACGTCACAGCCCCAGCTCCCGCCCGATCAGCAGCAACTGCACCTCGGTGGTGCCCTCGCCGATCTCCAGGATCTTGCTGTCGCGATAGTGCCGGGCCACCGCGTAGTCGTTCATGAATCCGTAGCCGCCGAAGATCTGCGTAGCATCGCGCGCGTTGTCCATCGCGGCCTCGCTGGCGACCAGCTTCGCGATCGCGGCCTGCTTCTTGAACGGCTTGCCCGCCAACATCAGGGCGGCGGCGTCGTAGTACGCGGTGCGGGCCGCGTGCGCGCGGGCCTCCATGCGCGCGATCTTGAAGGCGATGGCCTGATTGCGCCCGATCGCCTGCCCGAAGGCCTCCCGCTCGCCCGCGTAGCGCACGCTCTCGTCCACGCAGCCCTGCGCCGCGCCGACCGACAGCGCCGCGATCGCGATGCGGCCCTCGTCCAGGATGCGCAGGAAGTTGGCGTAGCCGCGGCCGCGCTCGCCGAGCAAATTCTCCTGCGGCACACGGACGTCGGTGAAGCTGAGCGGATGGGTGTCCGAGGCGTGCCAGCCGACCTTGTTGTAGGCCGGTTCGGCGACGAAGCCCGGGGTGTCCGCGGGCACGAGGATGGTCGAGATCTCCTTGCGCCCCTCGGTCTCGCCGGTCACCGCGGTCACGGTCACCAACCGAGTGATGTCGGTGCCCGAATTGGTGATGAACTGCTTGCTGCCGTTGATGATCCAATCCCCGCCGTCGAGCACGGCCGTGGTGCGGGTACCGCCGGCATCGCTGCCCGCGCCGGGTTCGGTGAGCCCGAAGGCGCCCAGGGCGCGGCCGCTGGCCAGCTGCGGCAGCCACTGCTGCTTCTGGGCCTCGGTGCCGAACCGGTGAATCGGCATGGCGCCCAGGGAAACCCCGGCCTCCAGCGTGATCGCCACGCTCTGATCGATCTTGCCCAGCTCCTCGAGGGCCAGGCACAGCGCGAAGTAGTCACCGCCCATGCCGCCGTACTCCTCCGGGAAGGGCAGCCCGAACAGCCCCATCTCGGCCATCCCGGCGACCACCTCGTACGGGAAGGTGTGCTCGGCATCGTGTTTCGCGGCGACGGGGGCGACGACCTGGCGCGCGAAGTCCCGGACGGTCAGCGCGAGGTCGCGGTACTCCTCGGGCAGCGTGCCCGTGGACAGGAAATCGGTCATGCGCGGATACCCTTCGTACTCTGTGCCGCGCGAGGTGTGCTGCGGCGCAATGGTGGTCGGTTGTGGCGCCGTGAGCGGCGGCCATGTCTGCTCACCGGGACTCCCCGGCCGGCTGATCGGACGACGCCTCGGGTTGATCGGCGGGCACGATGCGGGCCAGCAGCTGGTCCAGCTGCACCTGCGTGCCCGGATCCACCAGCAGCTCAACGGTTCCCGCGGCCGGCGCGGTGAGGGTGTGCTCCATCTTCATGGCCTCGACGACCACGATCGGATCTCCGGCCGCTACCACCGCGCCCGACGCGGCGGGGGCCGCGATCACCGAACCCGGCATGGGGCTGCGGATTTCGGCCTCGCCGACGTGATCGGCCGCGGCGCGTGCCGCGATCTCGGCGACGATGCGCAGGCTCGCCACGCCCCCGGACCGGTCCGCCGCGATCCACAGCCGGCCCTCTCCCTCGGCCACCCGATAGCCGCGGCGCACGCCGTCGAGCACGAGGGTCAGCTCCGTGCCCTCCAGGGTGGCGGACAGCGTGTGCCGCGCGGGAGTAGCCGGAGCCTGCTCGGTGGCCTCATCCTGGATCCACGCCTCCGCCCGATCCGGGCGGCCCGCGATGTACACGTGCGCCCTGCGGTCGCCGTCGCTCAGGCGGATGGTCGTCGGGGCCGGTGCGCCGATCCGCCAGCCGTCCGGAATATCCCAGGGCCCCTGCGGATCCGCGGGCCAGCGCCGCAGCCAGTCGAGCACCGCCGCGGCGATGAAGCGGTCGTCCGGCGCCGGCGCGGGCGCGTAATCCACCGCGCGCTCGTCCAGCAGCGCGGTATCCAGCCGTCCGGCAACAACATCCGCATCGGCGAGCAGGAATCGCAGGAAATCCACATTGGTCTGCACGCCGAGCACCTGCGTATCGCCCAGCGCCCGATCCAGTGCCGCTATCGCCCCGGCTCGATCCGGCGCGTGGGCGATCACCTTGGCCAGCATCGGGTCGTAGTCGCTGCCGATCACCGCGCCCGCGCGCAAGCCCGAATCCACCCGCACGCCCGCGCCGTCCGGCTCGGACAGCGCGAGCACCGTGCCGCCGGTGGGCAGGAAGTCCCGGCCCGGATCCTCGGCGTAGACGCGCGCCTCGATCGCGTGCCCGCTCAGGCGGATGTCGGACTGCTCGACGGCCAGCTTCTGCCCGGCGCCGATCCGCACCTGGCTCTCCACCAGGTCGACGCCCGTAATCAGTTCGGTGACAGGATGTTCCACCTGCAGCCGGGTGTTCATCTCCATGAAGAAGAACTCGCCCGGCCGCTCGGCCGAGACGATGAACTCCACCGTGCCGGCGCCCACGTAGTCGACGCTGCGCGCGGTGGCGCAGGCGGCCGCGCCGATCCGGGCCCGGGTGGCGGCGTCCAAGAGCGGCGAGGGCGCCTCCTCGATCACCTTCTGGTGCCGCCGCTGCAGGCTGCATTCGCGCTCGCCGAGATGCAGCACGTGGCCGAACCGGTCGGCGAGGATCTGCACCTCGATGTGGCGCGGGCGCGTGACGAACCGCTCCAGGAACAGCGTGTCGTCGCCGAACGCGGACGCGGCCTCACGCCGCGCGCTCACCAGCGCCGCAGCCAGCTGTCCCGGCTCGTCGACCCGCCGCATCCCCTTGCCGCCGCCGCCGGCGGACGGCTTGACCAGCACGGGATAGCCGATTTCGGTTGCGGCATCGATCAATTCGGCGTCTGTGAGGCCGGGACGCGCGATGCCGGGGACCACCGGAACGCCGAAGGCGGAGACGGCGTTCTTGGCGGCGATCTTGTCGCCCATGATCTCGATCGCCCGGACGGGCGGCCCGAGGAAGACGATTCCGGCCGCGTCCAGCGCGGCCGCGAAGGCCGGATTCTCCGACAGGAACCCGTATCCCGGGTGCACGGCCTGCGCACCGGTGCGTACGGCGGCCTCGACGACGCGCTCGATGTTCAGGTAGCTGTCGCGTGCGGGCGCGGGCCCCAGCCGGACCGCCACGTCGGCGTCGCGCACGTGCCGCGAACCCGCGTCGGCGTCGCTGTAGACCGCGACCGAACGAATTCCCATGGCGCGCAACGTGCGGATCACCCGCACCGCGATCTCGCCCCGGTTGGCGACCAGAACGGTATCGAATGGCACGGGACCGCCCCCCTCCATCTGCAAATTGTCCATCATCACCCTCACATCCGGAACACGCCGTAGGAAACGGGATCTAGCGGCGCCTGCGCGCACACCGAGAGGGCAAGGCCCAGTACGGTTCTGGTGTCGGCGGGATCGATGACGCCGTCGTCCCAGAGCCGCGCGGTCGAATAGTACGGATTGCCCTGCCGCTCGTACTGGTCGCGGATCGGCGCCTTGAACGCCTCCTGATCCTGCTCGGTCCAGGACTCGCCGACCTGCTCGCCGCGCACCGTCGCCAGCACCGAGGCGGCCTGCTCGCCGCCCATCACAGAGATGCGCGCGTTCGGCCACATCCACAGGAAGCGCGGCGAATACGCGCGCCCGCACATCGAATAGTTGCCCGCGCCATAGGATCCGCCGATCACCACCGTCAGCTTCGGCACCCGCGCGCAGGCCACCGCGGTCACCATCTTGGCGCCGTGCTTGGCGATGCCCCCGGCCTCGTAGTCGCGCCCGACCATGAAGCCGGTGATGTTCTGCAGGAACAGCAGCGGCACCTTGCGCTTGTCGCAGAGCTCGATGAAATGCGCTCCCTTGACCGCGGATTCGCTGAACAGCACGCCGTTGTTCGCCACGATGCCGACCGGATGCCCGTGAATGCGGGCGAAGCCGGTGACCAGGGTGCGGCCGTATTCGGCCTTGAACTCGCCGAATTCGCCGCCGTCGACCAGCCGGGTGATCACCTCGCGCACATCGTACGGCGTGCGCAGATCGACCGGCACCACGTCGTACAGCTCGTCTTGCGGCGCAACGGGTTCGGCGACCGGCTCGATCGCCCAGGGGCCGGGCTCGCGCGGGGGCAGCGTGGCCACGATCCGCCGCACGATCCGCAGCGCGTCCTCGTCGCTGTCGGCCAGGTGATCGGTGACTCCCGAAGTGCGGGAATGCAATGCGCCGCCGCCCAGCTCCTCGGCGGTGACCACCTCGCCGGTGGCCGCCTTCACCAGCGGCGGGCCGCCCAGGAAGATCGTGCCCTGATCCCGGACGATGACCGCCTCGTCGCTCATGGCCGGCACGTACGCCCCGCCCGCGGTGCACGACCCCAGCACCGCGGCGATCTGCGCGATGCCCTGGGCGCTCATGGTCGCCTGGTTGTAGAAGATGCGCCCGAAATGCTCCCGGTCCGGGAAGACCTCGTCCTGCCGGGGCAGGAAGGCGCCGCCGGAATCGACGAGGTAGATGCAGGGCAGGCGGTTCTGCAGCGCCACCTCCTGTGCGCGCAGGTGCTTCTTGACCGAGATCGGGTAGTAGGTGCCGCCCTTGACCGTCGCATCGTTGGCGACGATGACGCACTCGCGCCCGGACACCCGGCCGATGCCACTGATGACTCCCGCGCCCGGGCATTCGTCGTCGTACATGCCCGTGGCCGCGAGCGGCGAGAGCTCCAGGAACGGGCTGCCCGGATCCAGCAGCCGGTCCACCCGCTCGCGCGGCAGCAGCTTGCCCCGCGCCACGTGCCGCTCACGCGCCCGGGCGGGTCCGCCGAGCGCCGCCGTGGCCAGCCGCTCCCGCAGATCCCGCACGAGGTCGAGATGTTCGGCGCGGTAGCCCGTCGCCGTGGCATCCGCGTCCCGAGTAACCGTCATCACACCATCCTGCTCGATCGGTTAGTCGCCAATAACTGGAATTCAAGCTAATCTCAATTAACCGAGATGTCCAGGATTTCCGAAAAGAGGCGCGATGACCAGCAGCGATTCGATCGCGCCCACCCGGCGCGAGCAGCTGAAGGCGCAGCGGCGCGCACAGCTGCTGGAGGCCGGGGCCCGGCTCATCGCCGATCGCGGCTTTCCCGGGGTGCGCCTGGACGATCTGGGTGCGGCCGCCGGAATCAGCGGCCCGGCGGTCTACCGGCACTTCCCGAACAAGGAGGCCCTGCTGGTCGAGCTGCTGGTCGGCATCAGCCAGCGCCTGCTCGAGGGCGGCAGAACCGTTGCCGCACAGGCTCTCTCGCCACAGGAGGCGCTGGCGGGCCTGATCGACTTCCATCTCGATTTCGCCCTCGGCGAGCCGGAGCTCATCCGCATCCAGGACCGCGACCTGGACAATCTCCCCGATTCGGCCCGCCGCCAGGTCCGCCGCACCCAGCGCAGCTATGTCGAACTCTGGGTCGGCGTGTTGTGCGGTGTCGATCCGGAGCTGAGCGAGTCGACCGCCCGCGTGCAGGCCCACGCGACGTTCGGCCTGATCAACTCCACCCCGCACAGTGCCCCCGCGGCCCTGGCCACCCGCGCGCGTCCGGTGTTGCGCGCCATGGCATTGGCCGCCCTCGGGCAGTAACTCAGCGAATTCGACTCGGCCGCAGTAGTGTCGGGCGCGGTGCTCGTTGTTGGCCACGGCGAAGCTGTCCGTTCACTCGGTCGGCTCCCGCGGCCGACCACCCGATGAAGGAGTGATCTCCGGACTACCTCGGGGATCAGAAAAGACAGGAAAGTAAAGATATGCGTCGTGCCCTGATCAAGACCGGAAGCGCGCTGGCGGTCATCGCCGCACCGCTGGCCGCCATGGCCGTCTTCGCCGGCGGTGCCTCCGCCGATGCGAACGTGCCGGTTGCTCACCCGGTTGCCAACACGATTCCGCTGGAGCCGGTGGCCACGAACCCGCACGCGAAGTACCCGGATCCGACGCTGAACGGCGCGGCGGCGGGCGCGGCGATCGGCTCGGCCACGGGATCGTTCGTCGACCCGCTGCCCACCCTGCTGGGCGCGGCGATCGGCGCCGGCATCGGTGCGGTCGACCCTCAGGTGGTCCCGCAGGTGCTGCCCTGATCGGGTAGACCCCAGGACCACCGGGGCCGGGCGGCATGCGCTGCCCGGCCCCGGTGCTTTCCCCGTCTCAGTCGCGCCGCAGTTCGCGCTCGGCGGTCGCCATCACGTTCTTGATGCCCAGAACCACCATGGGCGCCATCGCCAGTGTCCACAGATCGCCGAATATCGGTGCGGCAACCTCGAATTCGGTGCGCCAGCACATCCGGGTGCCGTGCGCGACATCCCGGAACGTCATGAGCCCGTCCAGATAGCGCAGCGTCGGGTACGAACTGAGCAGCTTGTAGCGCATCATCCGCGGCGGGTCGTATTCGACGATCTCCTCGGTGACCCGCACGAACGGCGTCACCAGCAGCCGCACCGCGCCGACGCCATGCTCGGCCACGTCGCCGGGCCGCACCAGCATCACCCGCCGGATGACCGGAACACGCTGGTAGTTCGTCGCGTCGGTGAGCCAGTCGAAGACGTCTGCCGCGGGCGCACGGATGGTGCGCTCGAGCGTCACCGTGCGCATCGGGACTCCGTTTCGGGCTGGGCGGGGGGCTTGATTCGCTGCGCAGCCTACGGTGTGAATCCCGCACTCGGCCAGACAAATCGGCCGAATCGATGCGGTTTCGATATCGGCCCTTCTCGCGGCGATCACGGATCAGCATGCGGCAGGGACCTTTTCAGATCACCGGCAGAAGGGTATCGGGGCCGATCGACGCAAACCGGTCCGGACAGCACGACGAATGTGACCGTCCAACACCATGATCAACTGGAGGCGTCGTCTCGCAGGCCCCAGCGGTCGTCGAAACGGTTATCCCCCGGATCCCGATCGGCACCTGAAGAACGGGCGATCCTCCGCCGACCAGGCCTCAGCGTCCCAGAACCGGCAATAACAAACCGATACCGGCCGTAACACTGAACGGCCGAATACCGCCTGCTAGCTACGATGGCGACCAGGAATACCCAGGAAGCGCCGCCACGATGACACCGACCGCTCCGGCGCCCCGCCACTCGCGCGTGCGCACCGCAACCCGGTGCGTATGCGCCGTCACCGAAGGACAGGCCTGATAGTGAGTGAGCCAGCAAAGGCGTCGACGAGCACGCCCGAGCGCGTCATCCGGCGCCGACCCAAGAATCGCCGGGCGCAGATCGCGGCGACGTCGGCGGCCGCATTCGGCTCACTCGGCTACCACGGCGTCAGCATGGAGGACATCGCCACGCGCGTCGGCATCTCCTCGGCCGCGCTGTACCGGCACTATCCGAGCAAGTACGCCCTGTTCCGGGAGGAGCTGCAGCGACTGGGCGCGGCCACGGTCGCGGCGGTCGCCCTGCCGGAGGAAGCGTCGGACTGGACGGCGCAGCGGCGCCTGGATTCGGTGATCGACGCGGTCATCGCCGCAACCGTCACCAACCGCTCGACGGTGGGGCTGGCCCGGTGGGAGCAGCGCTACCTGGACGAGGCCGACGGCGCGGCCCTGCAGGAGCAGTTCGGCACCGCGGTCGGCGTGGTCGCGGACCTGATCGGCGAGCTACGCCCGGACGTGGCGCACCGCGACCTCCGGGTGCTCTCGGTGACGATCTTCAGCGTGATCAGCAGCATCGGCGACCACCATGCCGCGCTCCCGGTGAAATCCCTGACCGCCGTGCTGCATTCGGCCGCCTGGTCGATCGCGCGGGCCGAGCTGCCCGAACCGGCCGCCGCCGCCCACCCGCCCCGCGCCGCGGAGATTCCGCAGGCGTTCAAGCACGAGCTGCTGCTGCGGAAGGCGGTCGAGCTGTTCCATCAGCGCGGCTACCCGAACGTCAGCGTGGAGGACATCGCGATGGCCGCGGAGCTGTCCGCGGCCTCGGCGGTGTACCGCTACTACCGCAGCAAGAGCGACCTGCTGGCCGCGGCGTTCCGGCGCGCGGCCGACCGGATGGCCGGGGCGATCGGTCCGGCGACGACGTCGTCGAGCGGCCCCGCCGAGGTGCTGTCCAAGCTGATCGACCTGTATGTCGCGGGCTGTTTCGCCGAGCGCGAGCTGACCTACGTCTATTACGCGGAATTCGGCCATGTGCCCGCCGAGGAGCGGACCATGCTGCGCAACGTCCAGCGGCTCATCGTGGCCGAATGGGTCAAGCTGCTGGTGGAGGTGCGCCCGGAGCTGTCGCAGGCGCAGGCCCGCATCCTGGTGCAGGGCGCGTTCAGCCTGGTCGTCGACCTCGGACGGGTCTTCGGCGACGACTCGCGCAGTTGCTCGCAGGACCGGGTGACCAGGCTGCTCGAGACCACGCTGTTCGGCGACCGCTGAGGGCCGGAATTCCTGTGCCGCTTCAGGATCGGAAGGTAGGCCAGGGATACAGGGTCAGGTGCAGCAGCAGGATCACCAGCAGCGCCAGCAGCACCGCGGCCAGCGGATGCGCCCGCCGCTCCAGATAGCCGATGGTGCGAAACAGCGTGGGGAACGGCACCTCTCGCGCGAAGAACATCGCCAGTACGCTCGGCACGATCACCCACAGCACCGCGATGAGCCCGTACATCACGTACGCGCCTACGAAGGTGCCCGGGTGGATGTGCCGCGCGCTCACCGCGAACACCACCCCCACGATGAGCCCGGCCAGCCCGACCACCAGATACCCGCCCGTCCCCTCGGAGCGCACGGCCCCGGCATCGCGGGTGGCGCGGCCGTTGGCGGTGTACTGCCGCCCGGCCAGCACGTCCTGCCGCACATCCGGATGCATGATCAGTTGTGGCACAGCGTAATAACCCAGCACCACGATCACGAAGGTAACCACGAGCCGCACCCAGGAGTGCGCCGACTCCAGATGCCCGACCGTCGCCGAGATCGTAGGCCAGTCGCCGACCTTGAACACGGCCGCCAGCTCCGGGCCCGCCACGGCCAGCGCCGCGAGCCCCCACATCAGATATCCCCAGAACTCCGCCGACCGCCCACCAGTCTCGCGAGCCCCGGCCGTAACCTCGGTCATATTCCCGATATACCACCGGCGGGAACGGAATATGCGCCTCATGGCCGACCGGTTGCCACACCGACACCGACCCGCAATATCTCGGCCCACCAGCGGCTTCCACACCGAAAGGCCATGTGCCCGAATGAATAGTTACCGATAGCCCGAACAGGGAAAGGCCGGGATCCGGTGCGGGATCCCGGCCTTCCACCGGTTATCCGGCGGCGCTTATGCCTTCGGCGGCGTCGTCAGGTCGTAGACCTGCACACCGTCGACCGTGGTCGGGGTGTAGTGCGCCTGGACCCACGCGGTGATCTGGCCGCCGGTGGTGTTGGCGCTCGAGCCGAAGCCCTGCCAGCCGCCGAAGTTCGCGCCGGGCTGGGTGTTCTGCTCGGACGCCGGGTTCGTCGTCTGGCCGTTGGCGTGCGTTCCGGGGGCGTGTGTACCCGTATGCGTGCCCGTGGCGGAGCCGTGGGTATCCGTGGCGGGGGCCGCCCCGTGACCCTGCGAGCGGGAGCTGAGCAGGAAGTAGTGCACATCCCCGTTGGCCACGTACTGCTGGAACTGCGCCAGCGTCGGCGAGGGATCCCGGCCGCTGAATCCGCCGATGGCCATCAGCGAAGCGCCCGTACGCAATTCGATCGAACTTACCTGCTGGGATCCGATCGCCGCCGCAGCCCAACGGCTTCCGGAGGCGGTGCCGAGCATGGCGTCGAGTTGCGGTGTCGCGGCGGTGCTTTCGTCGCCCCAGCCGTGCTCGCCACTGCCCCGCGCGGGACCGCTGTACGGGCTGCCGCCGCTGTGCGGCAGCGCGACCGTCTCCACGGCATAGGCCGCGGGCGCGGCGAGACCGAAGATCAGCGCCGCGGCGGCGATCGCGACTCCGGCCCGGCCCGGCCGGCCGCGCCCCTCGGCGGCCGCCGACGTCCCGGCCGCACCGAACGCCACCAGCACCACGGCCGCGACCACCGCGCCGATCAGCAGCGTCCACCGCAGCCACGGCAACCAATTCGGCGTCAGTCCGAGCAGGTGGAACACCCAGGCCCCGGTCGCCACCGACATCGCGGCCAGGGTCAGCCGCGCGCCCCAGTGCGAGCGCCGCCGCCACAGCAGCGTGGCCCCGATGGCGCCCAGCGCCGCGATGGCCGGGGTCAGCTCGATCGTGTAGTACGTGTGGAACCCGCTGCTCATGTAGCTGAGCACCAGCCCGGTGCCGAGCAGCCAGCCACCCCACAGGATCAGCCCGGCCCGGTCGGCATCGGTGCGGGCCCCACGCCGGGTCAGCCACAGCCCGGCCAGCAGCCCGATCACCGCGACCGGAAGCAGCCAGGAGTATTCGGTGGCCAGCGACGGCTGGAACAGCCGCGACAGGCCGTTGCTGCCGCCGACCATCCCGCCGAACCCGCCGCCGCCATGCGGTACGGCATGGGTGGCGACCGCATGCGCCGTCGATGCCGCCGGGTGCGCCGGGGCCTTTGCGCCGCCGCCGTGCTTGTTGCCCAGCAACCGGCCCAGGCCGTTGTAGCCGACTGCCAACTCCCACAGGCTGTTGGTGGTCGAGCCGCCGATGAAGGGCCGCGATCCGGCGGGCCAGAGCGCCACGAGCGCGACGAACCAGCCCGCGGAGACCACGACCGCGACGCCCGCGGTCAGCAATTTGCCGATCCGCGACCAGAATCCGCCCGGCATCGCCACCAGCACCACCAGCGCCAGGCCCGGCAGCACCAGCAGCGCCTGGCCCATCTTGGTCAGGAAGCCGAAGCCGATCGCCACGCCGGCCAGCGCGAGCCATCCGGTGCCGGCCGACCGCCACCCGGCCCGGGGCGCCTGCAGCGCCCGCACCACGCAGTAGGCCGCGGCCACGATCAGGAACACCATCAGTGCGTCCGGGTTGTCGTACCGGAACATCAGCGCCGCCACCGGCGTCGCCGCCATGGCCGCTCCCGCCAGCAGCCCTGCGCCGTATCCGCTGGTGCGCCGCACGGCGCCGTAGAGCAGCGCGACAGTGGCCACGCCCAGTAGCGCCTGCGGCACCAGCATCGACCACGCGCTGAAGCCGAACGCGCGCCCCGACAGCGCCATCAGCCACATGTTGGCGGGCGGCTTGTCCACGGTGATGGAGTTGCCCGGGTCGAGCGAGGCGAACAGCAGCGCCTTCCAGCTCTTGGTGCCGGACTGCACGGCCGCGGCGTAGAAGTTGTTGGCCCAGCCCGCCGAGCGCAGGCCCCACAGGTACAGCACGGCGGTGGTGACCAGCAGCGCCGCCAGGCTCGGCCGTACCCAGCGCGGCCGGTCCGCCGCGTCTGCGATCGCCTCCGCCGGCGGTCGGACTGGCTGCTCCTGCACCACGTCCGCGCCCTCGGCGCTGATCGAGACCATGTTCCCGCCTTTCTCCACGGATTTCCCCTTGTCGCCGACGAGCGTAGGAACGCCGGCTGGCAGACGGGCTGTGCCGCCGCTGGGAACTCCCTGTGGGAGGCGAATCCTCAGGCGGGGCTCGAGGTGCCGATGCCGCCGCCCCGGCCGCCGCGCGATCGGTCGGGGCGGATCACGCGGCCTGCGGGCGCAGCATCGGCGGGTGTAGCGCCTCGGCCGGACCGGCCCGGTACAGCTGCGCCGGTCGGCCGCCGTCACGGGTGCTGGTGCGCCCTGTCGCCTCGACGAATCCGGCGGTGCTGGTTACCTTGCGATGGAAGTTGCGGGGATCGATGTCGGTGCCCCACACCACCTCGTACACCCGCCGCAGCTCGGCGACGGTGAATTCGCGGCCGCAGAACGCGGTGGCCAGCGAGGTGTACTCGAATTTGGCCCGGGCGCGCTCGACCCCGTCGGCCAGGACCCGGTGATGATCGAAGGCCAGCCGGCCCGGATCGGCCAGCAGCTGCTCGACGGACCAGATCGCCGCCGCGGTGGCATCGACGCCGGCGGTCGGCGCGGGCAGATGCGGTACCAGCGCGAGATAGCCGGTGCTGATGACCCGGCCGCGCGGATCGCGGCCAGGCTCGCCGTACGTGGCCAGCTGTTCCAGATGCAGTCGGTCGGCGCGGATGCCGGTCTCCTCCCGCAGCTCCCGCACCGCCGCCGCGGACAGGCTCTCGTCGGTCTGCACGAATCCGCCGGGCAGGGCCCACCTGCCCCGATAGGGCGCATACAGGCGCTGGACCAGCAGCGCGCACAGGGTGTCGTTGGGCGCAGTACGGGCGCCGAGGGTGAGCACGACCAGATCGACCGCGACCGCTGCATTGAAGCGAAAAGCATTGGCCATGACCGAGATTGTAATCGTCAGCTTGACGATAACATCAGTTCGTTGCGACCGGCATGAACGGTGCGTAGTCGCGCACGTGCCCCTCGACCCAATCCCAGAGCGAGACCGGATCCACCGCGACCCCGCGCTGCAGAATCAGCCGCCAGCCCTGCTCTTCCTTCTCCCAGATATCCCCGTCGCGATCCAGGTAATAGCCCGCCGTCCGGGGCTCGATGGAGGAATTCTCGTTGAACACCAGCATATCTCCCGCCTGTCGTCCTTCCAGGATCTCCAGCAGTGCGGGCGTCTCGGGACGCCGCCGGTTCCAGCTCTGGCTCATATCAGCATTCCCCTTCGTACGACTCTCTCGGCAAGTATTCCGAGACACGCTTCCGGGCTGCTCCCGATCGAATTAATACAACGTTCCAGTTGGGATCTACAGCCTAAGCCAGACATTGACAAAAATGAGCCGTACCTGAGGTTACGGATCCGATACATCGAACCGCCGGACAACGACCCAACCCGCCCGTGGGCCCGGTAATGCAAAAGCAAGGCGGTCGGAGATATGACAGAACAGGCATCCTACCGGCCGAAGTGACTCGCATCCCACTTTGCTCTACATTGCAGGCACGCGATTGCAGACACGACGCGCAACACCGGACATAATCTGAAATGTCACAACTTAATAACTGTTCGGCAAACATCCAGCATTCATAGTGGGGGGTGCCGTTTATAAATTCGTTTCAATCGAACGTTCAACAATCCGAATATGCATGGCCCCGACGTACAACCGCACTCCGTCACAGTGACCGATCACTCCGTCCACTCCTGCGGGATCCCCTGCGACCGAACCAACCCGCCGCCGTCGCGAGGGCGAGGCCGGCGCAGCGTGCCCCGTCCAGCGAACCCCCTCGACCACACCCTGATCAGCACCTCCCCCCGGCGCGTTTGCGTCACCACACCGGATGGCATTGACAGGGACGGGACAACGCTGGTGCGATAGGGACTGCTCGGGGGGTGGCCGATGCAGTCTCTCAGGGGGCCGATCCCGTACAGACAGGCTGGTGCACCCCGACACAGGGGCCGGGATGATCGGACAGTATCGAAAGGCTGTGCCGCAGATGAGGATCATGCAAGCCGTTCGCACGGGGCTACTGTGCGCCGCCGCGGTGTGCGCGCTGGCGATGCCGTCGGGAGCCGTAGCGGTCGCACCCGCGGTCGCGGATCCGGTCGGCCCGCCGACGCCCGGCAGTTCACCCGTCATCCCCGCCGGAACGGTCATAGCGCCCCCGCTCGACTGCACACCGAATGGCCAGCACCCGCATCCGGTGGTCGTGCTGCCCGGCGCCGACGGCACCACCGATCAGACCGCCGCACAGTGGAATCCGATGCTCACCGCGCTGCGGTCCGACGGCGACTGCGCGTTCCTGTTCCAGGGCGGCATCATCAAGGGGCAGCGCTGGGCCGGCGATGTCCCCGGCGAGGCCCGTCAGGTGGCGGACTTCGTCGCGAAGGTGCGCGCAGCGACCGGCGCCGACCAGGTCGACATCGTCGCGCATTCGGCGGGCACCTTCGTCGCCAACTACTACCTGAAGGTGCTCGGCGGCGCGTCATCGGTGCGCGATGCGATCCTTCTCGCCCCGGAGTCGCGCGGCTGCGACGGCGCGGGATTGCTTGCCCAGTACGGGATCACGAATCCGCCCATCACCCCCGTGCAGGCGGCCAAGGCCGCGCCGTACCTGGTGTCCCTGCTGACGGTCATGTTCCCGGGCATGGCCCCCGCAATGCAGATGTCGCCGACCTCCGCGGTGTACCAGTCCGTATTCGGCGGACGGGTGACCCAGCCGGGTGTGCACTATTCGGTCCTGGCCACCCGCAACGACCACATCGCCACCCCCGCGGTCACCTGCTCACTGATCCAGGAACCGGGCGTGGTGAATGCCGTCTACGAGGACCAGTTCCACGACGCTCCCGCGGTCGACCATTCCACTCTGCGCTCGAGCCCGGCGACCAC
This sequence comes from Nocardia albiluteola, assembly GCF_018860155.1. Classification (GTDB taxonomy): domain Bacteria; phylum Actinomycetota; class Actinomycetes; order Mycobacteriales; family Mycobacteriaceae; genus Nocardia; species Nocardia albiluteola. The sequence goes on along the minus strand of NZ_JAHKNI010000002.1, from coordinate 349,029 downwards.
GAATTGGGTACTGCAGCAGTTGCATTCGTGATTTCGCCCGGATGAAACCCCGATGACCTGGTGGGATGCCGCGCTGCCCCCGACGGGCTCGCCGCTACGAACCGCGGCCGAACCCCCGCCGGTGCCGGACCTTCCCCGGGACCGGCACCGGCGAAGCAATGGTGAGCGACTGTCCGCACACAACATTGCGTTCGCCCGCTCGATGTCCAGGGTACCCGCAAGGCCCGCCGTACCCGGCGGTATCTCCGATCACTTTTCGCGCTGGACCCCGCGCACCCTTGCGCCCCACCACAGTCCGGTGCCGTAGGCCAGATCGTCGAGCCGCTTGCACATCAGATAGCGCAGCGGATCCAGCCCGCCGGCGTCGCGGTGCGTGAACCAGTCGGCCAGGCCGTCGGCGACGGCCATGGTCACCGCGATCCGCCGCACGCGCCGTGAGGCGATCATCGCCAGCACGGTCACCGGCCAGTAGTCCCGGCACATCGCCGAGACCAGGCGCCATACTCCGCCGGAGAATCCGCGCGCCAGCGCGATCGCCGCGACCTGGGTCGGATTGTCCAGCTCGGCGAACACCCGCCGCAGCCGCACCAGCGCGGCGACGAGTGTCATCGCCGCGCCCAGCACGCTGCCGCGCGAGGCGATCCCCAGCAGCGCCGTGACCACCACGGTCCACAGGGGCACCGACAGCGGCGCGGTCGGCGAGCCGTGCCGGCGAGCCAGCGGGGCGGCCCCGGCGCCGTGGGACACCTTGCGCCCGAACCACTTCCCGAACGACACCGGCTGCTCGCACGCCACGTGGGCGGCCGGCTCGTAGCGCAGCCGCCAGCCGGCGCGCTCGAGCCGCCAGCACAGATCGATATCGGCCGCGGAGAACATCTGCTCGTCGAATCCGTCCTCGGCCAGCACCGCGCGCCGCCGCACCAGCATCGCCGCACCCGGCACATAGGGCACCGCGCCGCGCGAGGTCACCGCCGCCTCGCGCCGCCCGCGGTCCAGCGACGAGCGGGTCTGCTCGTACCGGCCCAGCACGGTGACCGCGCGGTCCCGCGCGACGATGCGCGGCGCCACCAGCGCGACCTCCGGATCGCTGAAGTGCCCGAGCATCACCTCGAGCCAGCCCGCCCGCGGCACTACGTCGGAGTCCAGGAAGGCCACGAATTCGGTTGTGGCCGCCCGCAGCCCGGCATTGCGCGCCGCGGCCGGGCCCCGCCTGCGGTCCAGGCGCAGCACGGTCACCCGGCAGTGGCCGCCGGTCGGCGGGATGCGCACCGGACGGTCCGAGCCGTCGTCGACGACGACCACGCTGTGTCCGCGCAGCGTGCGAAGCAACCGCCCGAGCCCCTCGGCGTCGTTGTGCAGCGGCACCACCACCGTCACGTCCTCCGGACGCGGCAGCAGCCGAGGACGCGGATTGCCCACACCGGCATCGAGCAGCCGCCTGGCAACCACAGCAGACTTGCGGTCGGTCACCTCGAGATATCCGTCACCGATCAGGGCGGCAGCCTCTGGCGCGAGTCGCAGCAACCGCGTCGGCGAATCGCCGACCAGGAACCGCCCACCGGAGTATGCGCGCACCCTGGGATCGATTCGCACCCCGAACCCGTCGGGCAGTCGATCATGGCGCATTCGTGGAATGTTATGCGCTGTCTGTGCTTCCGTCCTAGCGTGTCGGAAAAAACGGATCGAATCGATGCGAATACCCGCTCACCGGGACGCGGCCTCGAGCACCGCGAGACCCGTCCCACCGGAACATGGTTGGCAATCGCGTCGCAAACAGACTCCGCGACGCGACTCGATCGAATTGCGCCACCGCACAGTTCACCATCGGTTACTGCCAGGTGGAATGTGCCATGGGTCGTCGAGCCCCCTCGTGGTTACACCGCGCTACCGCTTCCGAGCCTCGGATGCGCAAGGCGCTGTGCATTCGCAGGAGTGCGGCGGCCCGGTGAGTGATACACATGCGAACCTGCGCCGAGATGTGCGCTCTAGACTGCGGAGGGGAAAACACGATGAACAGCGCAGGACGGGAACATCGCCGCATGGCGTCCGTCGGCACAATCTCTAGGCGACACGGGAGTCGGACGGATGCAGACCAGCGGAGGCGGTAATACGCTCTCGGAATCCGAGATCGTCGAGGCCGCGCTGCGTGTGGTGCGCGAAGATGGCGTGGAGAAGTTGTCCATGCGCCGGTTGTCCCGCGAGCTCGGCGTCTCGCCGATGGCCCCCTATTACTATGTCGCCGACAAACGCGAACTGCTCGACCTCGTCGCCACCGCGGCATTGACCGGCGTGCGCAAGCCTTCACCGGAATCCGGTCCCTGGCAGCAGCGGCTGCGCGAACTCATCGATCAAATCGACGACAAACTGCGCAAGCATCCGGGCCTCGGCGATGTACTGATCGAACAGATGCTGGGAAAGCAGCTCGATCTGATCGCCGCGGTAATGGAGATCCTGTTCGACGCGGGATTCGACGAGCGCAATGTGCTCGCGTCGTATGCCACGATCCACACCTATCTGTTCGGTCGCGGCCGGGTCAATCCCCGCGATCGCTCCGCGCTGTCCGAGGCCGCGCTCCCCGATGCGGTCGCGCGTGCGGTGAAGCACATGGGCGATCTGCGCGGTAAATACTCGTACGACTTCGGCATGGACGTGTTGATCGCCGGGCTGGAGGCCCAGCTTGTCCGGCAGCACGAGGGCCACGTACTATAAAATTAGAACACGTTCTACTTTCTGTGTTCTGTGTGACAACCCGGCCCGAGAGGACGCTATGACTACCGTCGACCCTCGACGTGACCCCATCGAACCGCACGGCTCGCGTTCCGTGGTGCTGCGCGTTTCCGAGGTCATCACCGAGACGGCCGATGCCTGTTCGCTGGTGTTCGAGGTGCCCGTTGAACTGCGCGAGCGGTTCGACTATCAGCCCGGTCAGTTCCTCACCCTGCGCATCCCCAGCGAGCTGACCGGCTCGGTGGCGCGCTGCTATTCGCTGGCCAGCTCGCCGCACACCGACGACAAACCCAAGGTCACCGTCAAGCGAACCGCCGACGGATACGCCTCGAACTGGCTGTGCGACAACGTCCGCGCGGGCGATCAGCTCGAACTGCTGCCCCCCTCGGGCGTATTCACGCCCAAGAATCTGGACGAGGATCTGCTGCTGTTCGGTGCGGGCAGCGGCATCACGCCGGTGATGTCGATCCTGAAGTCGGCCCTGTCCAGCGGCAGCGGCAAGGTCGCGCTGATCTACGCCAACCGCGATCCGGAATCGGTGATCTTCGCGGCCGAACTGCGCGAGCTGGTCGACAAGCACCCGCAGCGGCTGGTCGTCGTGCACTGGCTCGAGGCCGTGCAGGGCCTGCCGAGCGTGGAGAAGCTGGCCGCGCTCGCGGAGCCGTTCGCCGACCGGCGCGCCTTCATGTGCGGTCCCAAGCCCTTCATGGACGGGGTGCACGACGCCCTGGCCCAGCTCGGGGTGCCGCGCAACCGCACCCACGCCGAGGTCTTCAATTCCCTTGCCGGAGACCCGTTCGCGGACGTCGCCCCGGTCGAGGTGAGCGCCGAGGAGGCCGCCGACGCCGCCACCGTCGAGGTGGAACTGGACGGCGAGGTGCACAACCTGAACTGGCCCCGCAGCCAGACCCTGGTCGACATTATGCTGAGCAAGGGCCTGGACGTGCCGTACTCCTGCCAGGAGGGCGAGTGCGGCTCCTGCGCCTGCACCGTGCTCGAGGGCAAGGTCGAGATGGGCAACTCGGAGATCCTGGACCCCGAGGACATCGAGGCCGGATACATCCTGGGCTGCCAGGCGAAACCGGTCACCGACCACCTGAAGATCCAATTTTGACGGGATCGTTGCGCCCGCACGGCGATTCGCTTCAGCTCGCGGTGACCTCGGCGACCGCGCCCAGTACACGGCCCGCCTCGAAGGCCGCGGCGCTGGCGGGTAACCCGCCGGGGCGGCCGCTGTTGAGGACCGTGACCGTGCCCGATCCGGCGGCGGGGCGGCCGAGGGAATCGATGCGGCGAAGGGTTTGCGCCGCAACGGCCTCGGCGCTGTCGAACAGCCGCAGCCCGGGGGGCAGGGCCGCCAGGATCTCGTCCATCACCAGCGGGTAGTGCGTGCAGCCGAGCACCACGCCCTCGGTGCCGGGCGGGGTCAGGGCGGCGGCCTTCTCGATCGCCTCCCCGATGCCGGCCAGGTCGCCGCGGTCGATGGCGTCCGCGAGTCCGTGGCAGGCCACGCCGGTCACCTCGGCATCGCCCCCGAAGCGCGCGATCAGGTCGGCCTGATAGCGGCTGGCCGTCGTCGCGGCCGTCGCCCAGACCGCCACCGTCGCGCAGGCCGCGGCCGCGGGCTTGATCGCCGGGACGGTCCCGATCACCGGGACGGCCGGACCGACCTCGGCGCGCACCTGCTCGAGCGCGGAGACGCTCGCGGTGTTGCACGGGATGACGATCACCTCCGCGCCCAGATCGATCGCCCGGCGCGTGGCCCCGAGCACCCGATCGACCAGCCACGGTTCGGATTTCGGGCCCCACGGCGCGCCGTCGGGATCCAGCTGCAGCAGCAGATCGAGCTCGGGCCGCAATCGACGTAACCACGCACCCGTGGTCAGCATCCCCAGGCCGGAATCGATGAGCGTGACGATCACAGCGACCACTGTATTAGTGGGCGACGATCCGCCACCCGCCGCACCCGCCACGGGCGCATGACCCGCCCGTCAGCCGACCTCGGCCACCGCCTGCGCATTGGCGGCCAGCTGGGCGCGCGCCTTCATCACCTTGCCGGTCTTGCCCGCGCCGACCACAGCCGTCAGCAGCCCGTCGGTGAGGTAGTGCGCGAGGAATTTGCGGCCGTCGTCCTCGAGGATGCGCACCTCGTCGGCGCCGACGGTGGTGCCGAGCACCTGGATCTTCACGTTGTACTGATCGCTCCACACGTACGGCACCCCGGGCGCGGGCGGCTCGGTGCCCAGCAGCGCCGCGGCCAGCAGCTGGGCCTGCTCACCGGCATTGGTCCAGTGCTCCACGCGCCGCTGCCGTCCGGACGGCTGCCGCCAGGCCGCGACATCGCCCAGCGCCCAGACGTTGTCGACCGCGGTGCGTCCGACCGCGTCGGTGAGCACGCCGCCGCCCGTGGCCGGATCGGCCAGCGGGACACCGGATTCGGCGAGCCAGTCGGTCACCGGCGCGGAGCCGATGCCGATCACGACCAGGTCGGCCTCGATCTCGCTGCCATCGGACAGCCGCGCGGCCCTGATCGAATCGCCCTCGGCGACAAGCGAATCCAGGCCGACACCGCAGCGCAGATCCACGCCCTCCTCGCGATGCATGCGGCCGACCAGCGCACCGACCTGCTCGCCGAGGGAGGCGGCAAGCGGCGTCGGCTGCGGCTCCACCAGTACCACCGGCACGCCGCGCGCGGTAAAGCTGGCCGCCAGCTCGCAGCCGATGAATCCCGCGCCCACGACCAGCGCGCGGGTCGCGCCCGACAGCTCGGCGCGCAGCGCCACCGCATCGTCGTGACTGCGCAGCACGTGCACCCCCGACGCCTGCGGCAGTCCGGGAATGCGCCTGGGACGCAGGCCCGTCGCGATGATGAGGTGTTCGTAATCCAGCGCGGCGCCATCGGCCGGCAGCAGCCGGCGCGCGACCGTGTCGACCCCGTCGGCGCGCACGCCCAGCCGCAGCTCGATCCGCTGTTCGGCGAAGAATTCGGCCGGGCGCAGGGTGGTGTCGTCGGTATCGCCGCGCACAAACTGCTTGGACAGCGGCGGGCGATCGTAGGGCAGTCGCGCCTCCTCGCCCAGCAGCACCAGCGGACCCTCGTATCCGGCGCGGCGCAGCTCCTCCGCCGCGCGCAGACCCGCCAGGCCTGCCCCGGCGATCACGATCGGACGGCCGGCCCCCCGGGGATGGTGCGAAGGCGCAGCCGACGGGGCGGGTGAGGCCTGCATCGCCGCCGATGCGGTCGGGACAACGGTCATCGCGAGTGGGGATGGCTGCACGAGTTCCAATCTATTCTAGAACGCGTTCTAATTTCCACCGTGTGATCACCACCACTCCGAGATCGCCGCGCAATCGTGCCGGACCAGGTATTGATCGGGCGGTCAATCAGAGTTATACCGAGAGGTGACAGTCCATCAACCTCTTCAGGAGGCACATCATGTTCAACGAATCCCGTGCTCAGGACTTCGTCGCCGTCATACTCGGCGTCGTCGCGGCGCTGTCGCCGATCTGGGTCGACAACAACGGCCGGGCCATGTGGACGCTCATCGTCCTCGGCGTGCTCATCGCGCTCACGGGCCTGGCGCAGCTGTCGCGTCCGGCAATGGCGGAACTGGATTACGCCATGGGCCTGTTCGGGGTGCTGCTGTTCATCTCCCCGTGGGTCATGAACTTCCACGCCTTCAACGGCGCCTCGTGGACCTCCTGGATCATCGGCGTCCTGACGGTCGTCGTCGCGGTGGCCGCACTTCCCCAAGTCACGGCGCGGCTGCATACTGCTCACTGATGCACGTACCGAAACCCCATCGAGCCGGGCGTCGCCGCAGCAGGAAAGTCGACGGCGACGCCCGTGCCCTCATCCTGGATGCCGCCGAAAACCTCTTCGCGACAAATGGATTCGATGCCACGGCAACCGCGGCCATTGCCGCGGCCGCCGATGTGCCCAAGGGACTGGTGTTCTACTACTTCCCCACGAAGGATTCGATTCTCTCGGCGCTGATGTCCGAGCGAGTGCCCCCGACCCCGCTCGATGACATCGATTCCGTCGTCTCCCCGGGCGACCCCGCCAAGAGCCTGGTCGCCCTGGACGCCGCGCTCAACCTGCGCAACCATCACTCCTCGGTGCTGCGCGTCATCATGTGGCGCGAGGCCGACACCCACCCGGATGTCCGAAGGCAGTTGCGGCGCGTGCGCGATCAGCTGCTCGACATCACCGCGCGAGTCCTGCAGGCCAGCGCGCCGGGCCCGGTCCAGCCGGGCACCCTCCGGGCCTGTGCGGGCGCCTGGGTATCCGCCATGCTCGCCATCGCCACCACGGATCGGCTGCACGCCCTCGACGGGCTCACCCTCCCCACCGCCGACGAGATCTTCAACATCTCCCAAGTGGTCGCCGCCGGAATGACACACCTCGGCTGAATCAACGCCGCCGCCGGAACAACACAAATCGGTCGAGACTGTCCTCGGTCGGCGTGTCCTACCCGGCCGCGTGGCTCGCAGCACTTGAATACAGCCTGGACGACCCCAATACCGATGCCACTTTCGGAGGTCATGCGGTGACTCGTTTTGCGCTCGGTTCGGCACGACTGCACGAAGTTCCCGGATGTCTGCTGGCTGCCCTCGCGATCCTCATTCTCGGATGCGTGCCGGCAGCGACGGCAACGGCGGAACCGATCTACCCCCGTCCCGATCCCGATCCCTTCTATGCCGCCCCGGCAGATTTGGCCGCACACCGGCTCGGCGATGTGCTCGGGGTACGGCCCATGCCGCCGCTGCTCACCTTTCCCGGGACCGCCGTCACGCTGGTCAAGTTCCGCTCCAGCAACTCCCGCAATCAGCCCATCGCAGCAACGACCACGGTGCTGACCCCGCCCGGCCATCGGCCCGATGGTCCGCTCCTGTCCTATCAGCACATCATCAACGCGCTGGGCACCGAGTGCGCGGTCTCACACGCGCTCTACGCAACCGACCCGAATCTGGTCATCCGCGAGGCCCCCGCGCTGAACCTGCTGCTGGTGCACGGGTGGAGCGTGGCGCTGCCCGATCACCTGGGGCCGCAATTCGCCTACGGCGCGGCCCGTCTGGGCGGGCAGATCACCCTGGACGGGGTGCGAGCGGTCGAGCGGGTGCCCGGGCTGACACTGCACCACAGCCGCGTCACGCTGGCCGGCTACTCCGGCGGGGGCATGGCGACCGCGTGGGCTGCGGCCCTGCAGCCGAAGTACGCCCCCGACCTCGCGCTCGCCGGAGCCGCCGCCGGCGGGGTGCCGATGAATCTGGAGACCATGGTCCGGGTGCTGGGCGACCACCGGCATCCGGCCTTCGGCCTGGCGATGGCCGCGGCGATCGGGCTCGAACGTGAATACCCCGACCGGCTGCCGGTGAGTCACTACATGAACGCCCAGGGCCTCGCGGCGGCACACGCCATGGCCAACGGCTGCACCAACGAGATCATCGCCGCCGGGGCCGGGCGCAGCGCGCTGGATTTCGCGGCCAGCACCGACCTGATCAACAGCGTGGAGGCGCGGCGGGTCGTCGAGGAGAACAGCCTGGAACTGTTCGACGGCGTGCCGAAAATTCCGATGTACGAATGGCATTCGCCGACCGATTCGCTGATTCCGCTCGATGCGATCCGCAATACCGACCGCCGCTACTGTGCGACCGGGGTGCGGTTGCAGGCCGAGCTAACCCCCGCCCCGGACCATCTGACGGCGGCCGTAGCCGGGCTGCCGGAGGTGGTCGCCTGGCTCGACGCCCGCTTCCGCGGCGAACCGGCGCCGTCGAACTGTCCCGCGGTCTGAGCGGATCCGGGACGGAGCGCCATCGAGGCGGCGCCACGACCGAGCCCTCGGTCGGCAAGTTGCTCACACCCCCCGAGTTATCCACAATCGCTCGACGACAGCGGCGGTGGGCGTGCAGCGCGCCGATGATCGAGGCATGGGAACCCCGCAACCGATCTCCCGCCGCGACGCCCTCGCAGCGGGCCTGTCCGATGGCGATCTGCGGCGGCTGTGCCGCCACGGATCCTGGCATCGCATCCGGAACGGACACTACGTCGCGGCCCCCGCTACGGCGCTGACCGCGCCGGAGCGGCACCGGGCGCTGATCCGGGCGACCGTTGCGGCAACCTCCGAAACAGCCGTGGTGAGCCATGTTTCGGCCTTGATCGGGCACGGCCTGCCGACCTGGAACATCCCGCTGGACCGCGCCCATCTCACCCGCCCCCGGCGCGGCGGGTCGCGGCTGGGCCGGGTCATCGTGGTGCACTCCGGCCGGCTCGAGCACGACGATGTCACGCTGGTCGAGGGCATCCGGCACACGACGGTCGCGCGCACGGTCGTCGATATCGCGCGCACCGAGAATTTCCCGCAGGCGGTGGCCGTCGGCGATGCCGCCCTGCACCGCGGCGCGGCGAAAACCGCACAGCTCCACGAACAGTTGCGCCGGGCACGGGCCCGGCCCGGATACCAGCGCGCGGCGGAGGTCGTGTCGTTTCTCGACGGCCGCTGCCCGGGAATCGGGGAATCGCGTCTGCGGGTGGCGATCGCGACGGCCGGGCTCCCCGGGCCGGAACTCGCGGCCCGCGTGCTCAGCCCCGACGGCAGCTTCGTCGCCCGGGTCGACTGCCTGTTCCCCAGCCTGGGTGTCGCGGCCGACTTCGACCCGCTCGGCGGGCACGGTATGCGTACCTCCGCATTCGCTCCGGCCGTGCGCGCGCACACCGGCCCGGCCGAGGGGGCGCGCATCGCGGCCGAGCTGCGCGAGGACAGGCTGCGCGCGCTGGGCTGGATTCCGGTCCGGTGGACCTGGAGCGAACTCGACGAGCCCGGGGAGGTGCCCCGCCGGATCGAGGCCGCGACGGCGGCCGCGGCGCACTGCACGCGCAGCGGCCGCTGGCTACCGGCCGCCCGGATCTGATTGTCCGCATGGTCTGTATCTGCCCAGCTACCAAGCGGATCCCGCGTTCGCGACGAATATCGGACGACCCCGGGGAGTCGCACACCATCCAGGTGGAGGTAACAATGACCAGTATGACCGACCCCGATTTCGCCCGTTTCGGAGAGCCCAGTCGCTCGCGCCCGGAGGGATCTCGCCTCACCCATCCGCGCAACGGGACCGCTCCGCACAGTGAGATGGAATCGGGATCGTCCACCGCGCTCACGGGATTCGATCCGGGCCGTGGCAGCCTGGGCACGCCAGGGGTGGCGGTCGCATGGACCCCCGCCGATGTCGCGCCCGACTGGGCCACCGGAGGCACGCCCGATTCGGTGGCGATCGGCTCCGAGCCGAGCACCTCGATAGCCGATTCGGTAGCGATTCCACGGCAAACGTCGCATGCCGCACCCGAATCCGGCCAGTTCGGTTCCGGCGTCCCCTGGCCGACCGAGACCGGCTCGGAATTCTCCGCCTTCCTCTCCCCCTCCGATCCCCTGCCCCCGCTCCCGTCCCGGGAGCGAACCACTCCCGTCCCCGGGACCGGCACTCCGGCAGCTGAATTCGGCTCGAGTCCGTCCCCCGCATCGCCCGGGCCGGCCGACTCCGGTTTCCGCGGCGATCCCGTACCGGCGCCGAGCCCGCCCGAACTACCCCGGCGCAAACCGGGACTACCGCAGCACACACCGGATTTCATGCACACCACCGCGGAGCAATCCCTGTTCGCCGAATCCCCCGAACCGGGAATTCAGAGCAACGGTTCGGCATTCACCTCTGGTGAGTCCGCTCCTTCCACCCACAGCGCGCCATTCGCCTCCGACGATTCGGCTCCTTTCGCCAACGGCACAACATTCAGCCCCGGCGATCCCACTCCCTTCACCGACAGCACAACATTCAGCTCCGCCGATTCAGCTCCTTTCGCCAACGGCACAACATTCAGCTCGGTCGATCCGGCCCCCTCCATCAACGGCGCATCATTCGCCTCCGACGATTCCGCTCTCTCCACCAACGGCGCAGCACTCCGCTCCGGCGATTCCGCCCCCTCCATCAACAGCGGGACATTCAGCCCCGCCGATCCGGCTCGCTCCACCAACGGCACGGCGTTCAGCTCAGGTGATTCCGCTCCCTTCACCAACGGCGCGGCATTCAGCTCTGGCGCGCACAGCGCGCTTCCGGTCGATTCGTCCGGGCCGGAAGCCACCGGGGCGGCGTTCGGCGGCGGCGCGAAACCGGGATCCCTTTCCGATCACATCGCCGACCGCGCCGCGGCATCGGCGCAGCCTCGACCGCCCGCCACCGATTCGGCTTTCACCCCACCGGCGCTCGGGCTCGTCCCGCCCGCCGCATCCGAAAATACTTCCCGCACTGGACAACTCACGGGTCCGACCCCATCCGAACCGGTCCTCGGCACAATCAATTCGGCGCGCCTCGTCATCAACCCGGCGCCGCCCACCGCCGCCCCGAATCCACCCTGGATCCAACCGGCGGTTTCCGATGGTCGTGCGGCCGTGTCCGACGACAACCACTCGATCGCATCCGATCACCACACGGCCGAACCACATAGCCGCGCAACTGCATCCGACATTCTCGGAGCTGCGTCCAATAACCAAGTCGCTACACCCGATCCCCGCACGACCGCACCCGATCTCTACACAGCTGCATCTGATCCCCACACAGCTGCGACCGATCGCCAACCGGCTGCGCTCGATCCCAACCTGGACGCATACGATCGCCACGCGGCGATGTCCGCTCCCCACGCGGCGGCATTCGATACCCACGCAGCTGCGACCGATCGCGACGCGGCTGCAACCGATGTCCACGCGGCCGCGGCCGATCGCAACCTCGCCGCATCCGATCGCAACGCGACTGCGACCAATCCCAACCTGGCCGCATTCGATCGCCACGCGGTCGCGTCCGATAACCACGCGGCTGTATCCGATGGTCGCGCGGCGATGTCCAATAACCACGCAACCGAGACCGAGGCCGAATCCGAGCCCACGGCACTCGAGCCGGGCGGCACCCCGGCCGCACCGGCATCGCGCACCAGCCTCCCCAGCCGAAGTGCACGCGAATTCGCCCGCCGCACAGGGCAATCAGCGTCCGATTCCGCGGACTCGCGTCCCGCCGGCGCCGCCCGTCACTCCGATCCGGCCGACCCTTCACCCACCGAAGACGCGCCCATGTCCTCCCCCAGCCCGAATTCCCGCCTCGGCGCGTCCCTCGCGACCACCCCTCGCCGCTCCCGCCGCCGCGCCGCCACCACCGACGACACCCCCGCCACCGTCGACGTCCACCTGGTCATGCAGCTCCTGCTGGCCAGTCACACCCTGGAATCCGTCGCCGACAAGGCCGAAGCCGGCGAGGCCACCCTCGAGGACTTCATCCGCGCGGCCCGCCGCACCCGCACGGCCACCGTCGACCTGGTCTCCGCCTGGTTCGGCGGCACCACCCAAATGCGCCAATTCGCCGAGGCGCTATTGGCCGCCTCCGACTCGGCATAGGTCGCAGCGCACGAGCCGGTCGTGGATAGTCAACGATCAAAACCGTGTTGCGCCTCGTTCAGACGAAGCCGAGCCGTATGGCTTTCAACGGCCCGTCGACCAACTCGGGAACACACAATGCAGAGCCTGATCGCCGAAGGTCGCATTCAACCGGCACGCGAGCCCAACAACCGGCCCCGAATCCATACGGATTCGGGGCCAGGTCACCTAGCCCATTGCCGAGCAACGGCGCTAAGGGGGTGTTCAGCGCACCTCAATAAGCTTTTCACCTGATTCAACCATCGCCACAACGGTCGGCAAGACTGGAAGAACCGCCTCGAAGCAACGCCTCATCCCACACGGCGTGATCCGAAGCGGAAGTCAGATCGACGTCGCGAACGTGAACGGCCTCGTGTCCCTCGCTCGTTATCGCCCGCGCCAATGCCGGAGGCAACTGCGCGTCGATAAGAAACTTCACGAAGCTGTTCGCAGGATTGGATGATCCGATTCGGCCGCCGCGAAGGCTAGACAAGCACGGATGTCATCGCGCTCGAGGTAGGGATAGTCCTCGAGGATCGAATCTTCGGTCTCACCGGCGGCCAGAAGCTCGAGCACATCCTTCACCCGGATCCGCATACCACGAATACAGGGCCTGCCCCCGAGCTGGTTCGGATCGAACGTAATCCTGGTCACCGGGCAAACATACCGGCCGATGGTCAGGCGGACCGCAAAGAATACCGCCGCCGCCAGCTTGGCTAAGCGATGGAAGCGAAAAGGGCCGTCCCCCAACGGGAACGGCCCTTTTCGGCTACAAGCAGGTCTTACTTGACGACCTTGGTGACGCGACCGGCGCCGACGGTACGGCCACCCTCACGGATCGCGAAGCGCAGGCCCTCTTCCATGGCGACCGGCTGGATCAGCTTGACGCTCATCTCGGTGTTGTCGCCCGGCATGACCATCTCGGTGCCCTCGGGGAGGGTAACGACACCGGTCACGTCGGTGGTGCGGAAGTAGAACTGCGGGCGGTAGTTGTTGAAGAACGGGGTGTGGCGGCCGCCCTCGTCCTTCGACAGGATGTACGCCTGGCCCTCGAACTCGGTGTGCGGGGTGGTGGTGCCCGGCTTGACGACGACCTGGCCGCGCTCGACATCCTCGCGCTTGATGCCACGAACCAGCAGACCGACGTTGTCGCCGGCCTGGCCCTGGTCGAGCAGCTTGCGGAACATCTCGACACCGGTGACCGTGGTCTTGGTGGTGGTCGGGCGGATGCCGACGATCTCGACTTCCTCGTTCACGTTGATCACACCGCGCTCGATACGACCGGTGACGACGGTGCCACGACCGGTGATCGTGAAGACGTCCTCGATCGGCATCAGGAACGGCTTGTCGGTCTCACGGACCGGGTCCGGGATCGACTCGTCGACCGCGTTCATCAGCTCGACGATCTTCTCGGCCCACTCGGCGTCGCCCTCGAGGGCCTTCAGGCCGGAGACACGCACGACCGGCGCATCCTCGTCGAACTCCTGCGAGGCCAGCAGCTCGCGGACCTCCATCTCGACGAGCTCGAGGATCTCCTCGTCATCGACCATGTCCGCCTTGTTCAGCGCAACCAGGATGTACGGCACGCCGACCTGACGGGCGAGCAGCACGTGCTCGCGGGTCTGCGGCATCGGGCCGTCGGTGGCCGCGACCACGAGGATGGCGCCGTCCATCTGCGCCGCACCGGTGATCATGTTCTTGATGTAGTCGGCGTGCCCGGGGGCGTCGACGTGCGCGTAGTGCCGCTTCTCGGTCTGGTACTCGACGTGCGAGATGTTGATCGTGATACCGCGGGCCTTCTCCTCGGGCGCCTTGTCGATCTGATCGAACGCAAAGCTCTCGTTGAGGTCCGGGTACTTGTCGTGCAGAACCTTGGTGATAGCCGCCGTCAGCGTGGTCTTGCCGTGGTCGACGTGACCGATGGTGCCGATGTTGACGTGCGGCTTCGTCCGCTGGAACTTCGCCTTCGCCACTTTAGGGCCCTCCTGGACTTGTTGGTGCGTGCATGTGCAGCAGTGCGTGGATAATCTCCGCGTATGCGGAGACTGGGGTCTTACTGACTCCCGGCTGATGGGGGCAAGTGTGCCACCTGCCCCCGATCGGACTATTCGCCGGTCGCCTTGGCGATGATCTCCTTCGACACGTTGGCCGGGACCTCCGCGTACGAGTTGAACACCATCGAGAAGTTCGCCCGGCCCTGGGTCTTCGACCGCAGGTCACCGATGTAACCGAACATCTCGGAGAGCGGGACCTGCGCCTTGACGACACGGGCACCACTGCGTTCCTCCATGGCCTGAATCTGGCCACGGCGGGAGTTCAGGTCACCGATCACATCGCCCATGTACTCCTCGGGCGTGGTGACCTCGACGGCCATGATCGGCTCGAGGATCACCGGACCGGCCTTGCGGGCCGCTTCCTTGAAGGCCGCCGAGCCGGCGATCTTGAACGCCATTTCCGAGGAGTCGACCTCGTGGTAGGCGCCGTCGAGCAGCGAGGCCTTCACGTTGACCAGCGGGTAACCGGCGAGGACACCGTACTGCATGGCGTCCTGGATACCGGCGTCTACGGACGGGATGTACTCACGGGGAACGCGGCCGCCGGTGACCTTGTTCTGGAACTCGTAGGTCGCGCCGTCCTCGGCGTCGACCAGCGGCTCCAGGGCGATGATCACGCGCGCGAACTGGCCGGAACCACCCGTCTGCTTCTTGTGGGTGTACTCGTGCTTCTCGACCTTCTTGGTGATGGTCTCACGGTAGGCCACCTGCGGCTTACCGATATTGGCCTCGACCTTGAACTCGCGCTTCATGCGGTCCACGTAGATGTCGAGCTGGAGCTCGCCCATGCCGCCGATGACGGTCTGGCCGGTCTCCTGATCCAGCTTCACGTTGAAGGTGGGGTCCTCCTCCGCGAACTTCTGGATGGCAGAGCCCAGCTTCTCCTGGTCGGCCTTGGTCTTCGGCTCGATGGCCACCTCGATGACCGGGGCCGGGAAGGTCATGGACTCGAGCACGATCTGGTTCTGCGGATCGCACAGGGTGTCGCCGGTGGTGGTGTCCTTCAGGCCGATGACCGCATAGATGTGGCCGGCCTGGGCCTCGTTGACCGGGTTCTCCTTGTTGGAGTGCATCTGGAACAGCTTGCCCAGGCGCTCCTTCTTGCCCTTGGTCGAGTTGATGACCTGGGCGCCGGAGTCGACCTTGCCCGAGTACACGCGCACGTAGGTCAGCTTGCCGAAGAACGGGTGCGTGGCAACCTTGAACGCCAGCGCCGCGAACGGCGCATCGACGCTCGCGTCGCGGTGCAGGATCTCGTCCTCCTTGCCCGGGACGTGGCCGTCGGTGCCACCATCGTCCAGCGGGTTCGGCAGGTAGTCGATCACGGCGTCGAGCATGGGCTGCACGCCCTTGTTCTTGAACGCCGAACCGCACAGCACCGGGTAGAGCTCGGAGTTGACCGTCATCTTGCGGATGGCGCCCTTGATCTCCTCGATCGAGAGCTCCTCGCCGCCGAAGAACTTCTCGAGCAGCGCCTCGTCGGATTCGGCGACGGTCTCCATCAGAGCCTGCCGGTACTCCTCGGCGCGCTCCTTCAGATCGGCCGGGATCTCGACGACCTCGTACGACTCGCCGAGCTTGGTCTCGCCCTTCCAGACCTTGGCATTCATCTCCACCAGGTCGACGATGCCCTCGAAGTCGTTCTCCGCGCCGATCGGCAGCTGGATGACCAGCGGCTTGGCGCCGAGGCGATCCTTGATCGTCTGCACGGTGAAGTAGAAGTCCGCGCCCAGCTTGTCCATCTTGTTGACGAAGCAGATGCGCGGGACGTCATACTTGTCGGCCTGCCGCCAGACCTGCTCGGACTGCGGCTCAACGCCCTCTTTGCCGTCGAAGACGGCGACCGCACCGTCGAGCACGCGCAGCGACCGCTCCACCTCGACCGTGAAGTCGACGTGTCCGGGCGTGTCGATGATGTTGATCTGGTTGTCTTTCCAGAAGCAGGTCGTCGCGGCCGACGTGATCGTGATGCCGCGCTCCTGCTCCTGAGCCATCCAGTCCATCGTGGCCGCGCCGTCGTGGACCTCACCGATCTTGTAGGTGATACCGGTGTAGAAGAGAATGCGTTCGGTTGTCGTGGTCTTACCGGCATCGATGTGGGCCATGATGCCGATGTTGCGGACCTTGTTGAGGTCGGTGAGCACGTCCTGTGCCACGGAAATCTTCCCCGCTCGTAGCTAGTTGGGATTTTTCTGGAGCGACCCTGTCGGGGGTCATCACTATTTTCAAACGCCGGACGCGGCTGGTAAGTGCCGCGCCCGGCTGTGACTCGACCTCCCGGCGGCGCCGTTCCTTCAGCGGCGATCCGGGCGGCAGGTCACCAGCGGTAGTGCGCGAAGGCCCGGTTGGACTCGGCCATCTTGTGGGTGTCCTCGCGGCGCTTCACCGAAGCACCCAGGCCGTTGCTGGCATCCAGCAGCTCGTTGGCCAGGCGCTCGACCATGGTCTTCTCACGACGGGCGCGGGAGTAGCTGACCAGCCAGCGCATCGCCAGGGTGTTGGCGCGGCCCGGACGGACCTCGACCGGAACCTGGTAGGTGGCGCCACCGACACGACGGGGCTTGACCTCGAGGGCGGGCTTGACGTTGTCGAGCGCGCGCTTGAGGGTGACGACCGGATCGGTGCCGGTCTTCTCGCGTGCCTGCTCCATCGCGCCGTACACGATGCGCTCGGCGACGGACTTCTTACCGTCCATCAGGATTTTGTTGACCAGCTGGCTGACCAGCGGCGACCCGTAAACCGGGTCGTTGATCAGCGGGCGCTTGGGAGCGGGGCCCTTGCGTGGCATATCAGCTCTTCTCCTTCTTGGCGCCGTAGCGGCTGCGGGCCTGCTTGCGGTTCTTCACGCCCTGGGTGTCGAGC
Organism: Nocardia albiluteola; assembly: GCF_018860155.1. Taxonomy (GTDB): domain Bacteria; phylum Actinomycetota; class Actinomycetes; order Mycobacteriales; family Mycobacteriaceae; genus Nocardia; species Nocardia albiluteola. The sequence goes on along the minus strand of NZ_JAHKNI010000002.1, from coordinate 331,940 downwards.
GAACCGCGGATGATCTTGTAGCGCACACCGGGGAGGTCCTTCACACGACCGCCGCGCACGAGCACCATCGAGTGCTCCTGCAGGTTGTGGCCCTCGCCCGGGATGTAGGCCGTGACCTCGACCGCGCTGGTCAGGCGAACACGCGCGACCTTACGCAGCGCGGAGTTCGGCTTCTTCGGGGTCGTGGTGTACACACGGGTGCACACGCCACGACGCTGCGGGCTCCCCTTCAGTGCCGCAGTTTTGGTCTTGGAGACCTTGTCGTTGCGACCCTTGCGGACCAGCTGGTTGATGGTTGGCATAGACCGGCTTTCCTCAGTTAGTAACCAGGTGTCTGGAACTTCATGTGTGTGTCATCGAGCTTTCACCCGCCCGTCCGGAACGCGTCGTTGCGCATCCCGAGGTCGGGCGTGTCGCGCGCAGGTCAGGACCCGTTTTCCGGGCATGTCTGAACGTTCGGCCGCTTTCGCTGGCTTACGTCCTGCACACAAGCTTGCCCGCACGCTCCGGGCACAGCGATCCACGATACCCGCCGACGCGAGTCGGGGCAAAAACAGGGTCACTTACGTACCCGTTCGCACGGCCACTCACCCACCCCCGCCGCGGACTCAGCGGGACAGATTCAGGGTCAGCGACACCAGCTTGCTGGCCGCGGCGCACGGATCCGGGTGACTGCCCGGGTGATAGTTGACCCACCAGCCGATGATCCCGGTATCGGCGGCCGGGGCCTCCACGCCGCACGAGTCCGGATCGTTGGGCCGGTGAATCTCCAGCGAACGGCGGCCCTGCACAGTGATGTCGTTGGTCGGATAGCCGAGTTTGGCGTTCGTCGCCTTCTCGTTGCTCAGCGAGCCCATCTCGTACCAGTTCAGCGTGACCATGCCGTCGCCGCTGGGCGTGCCGTCCAGCAGCCACATGCAGACCGCGCCGTTGAACGAGGAGTTCGCGTCCTGCGCACCGGTCGCCTTCACGATCTCGCTGTTCTGCACCACGTTGCATTCGCGGAGCAGCTTGTCGAAGTTCGTATTCAGCCCGCCGCCACTGCCGGCGGGCTGGGCGTGGCCGGTGATCGTCTTGCCGCAGCCGGCCGCGGTCAGCCCCACCGCCAGCACCACCGTGGCGACGATCGCCGCGCGAGCCTTCCTGGCGCCTCTCATACCCCTCATTTCATGCGCTGCACTGTGAGCTCGGCCAGCTTGCGGTTCTTGTCGCACGGGGTGGCGTCGTGGCCGCCGAACACACCGGAGGAGGTGGACCATTCGAAGAAGTCGTCGCCGAGCTGCACCGCGAAATCGCAGATGCTGCCGTCGGGGGTGGCGTCCTGGAAGCCCGAGTGCCCGCCCACGTCGATGGTCTCCGGGTTGCGCCCCTGCGCGGTCACCCATGCCTTCTCGCGCCCGAGCGGGCTGCCACGGTAGGAGGCGAAGGTCACACTCGCCGCGCCCAATCCCGTTGCCTGCCAACTACAGCCGACGGCGTTCTTGTACTGCTCCGAAATCTGGCCCAGGCCGCCGATGTCACTGACCTCTTGATCGGTGACGCCGCCGCACTCGCCGACGAAGGGTCCCGGTGCGGCCACCTTCATCGGCGGCCGCACCGACGAGCTGTCGTCGGTCGAATTGCTCCCCGACCCGCACGCCGTCAACAGCGCCGCGATGGCCGCGCCCGTGACTACCGCCGACGTGATCCTCCGCATGGCGCGGAGTCTACCGACGACCCCGCGAATGCACCCGCCCTCACAGGTTCCCGCGTGCCTCCTGCTCGCGCTCGATCGCCTCGAACAGCGCCTTGAAGTTGCCCTTGCCGAAGCCGAGCGAGCCGTGGCGCTCGATGAGTTCGAAGAAGACCGTGGGACGGTCGGTAAGCGGACGGCAGAAGATCTGCAGCAGATATCCGTCCTCGTCACGGTCGACCAGGATGCCGCGGGACTGCAACTCGGCCACCGGGACGCGGACGTGACCGATCCGCTCGCGCAGCTCGGCGTCCTGGTAGTAGGCGTCGGGGGTGTCGAGGAATTCCACGCCCTCGCGGCGCAGCATGTCGACGGTCGTGAGGATGTCGCCGGTGGCCAGCGCGATGTGCTGCACGCCCGGGCCGCGGTAGAACTCCAGGTACTCGTCGATCTGAGAACGCTTGCGGCCCACCGCCGGTTCGTTCAGCGGGAACTTCACCCGGTGGTTGCCGTTCGCGACGACCTTGCTCATCAGCGCCGAATAGTTGGTCGCGATGTCGTCGCCGACGAATTCGGCCATGTTCTGAAAACCCATGACGCGGCGGTAGAAATCGACCCACGTGTCCATCTCGCCCATCTCGACATTGCCGACGACGTGATCGACGGCCTGGAAGAGCCTGCGTGGCGCATCCTCGCGCGGTACGAAGCTGGAGGTGCGGGCCACGTAGCCGGGCAGATAGGGGCCCTCGTAGCGGGAGCGGTCCACGAGGGTGTGGCGGGTGTCGCCGTAGGTGGCCAGGCTGGCCGAGCGGACGGTGCCGAATTCGTCGGTGTCGTCGTGCGGTTCGACCAGGATCGTCGCGCCGTGGGTGCGGGCCCATTCGACACAACGGTCCACGTCCGGCACCTCTAGCGCGATGTCGGCGATGCCGTCGCCGTGGTGATTGTGGTGCGCCACCAGCGGGCTGTCCGGATCCACCGCGCCGGTGACCACGAAACGCGCACTGCCGCTGCGCAGGACGAAGCCCTTGCGGTCGCGGACGCCGGTTTCGGGGCCGCAGTAGGCCTCGAGCCGCATCCCGAATGCCGACTGCAGATAGTGGGCGAATTGGGTGGCGTTGCCCACCACCCAGACCAGCGCGTCCCAGCCGATCACGGGGAACGGGTCGCGCTCGGAGTCGTGGTCGATCAGGCCGACCAGTTGGGTGTCCGACGGCTCGGTCTCACGGGTCGCGTATTCGGTAGTCATGTCCCCAGGTAATCGCCGACCGGTGAGACTGAGCAATATCGCCGTAATTCTCTGAACACGATGGTGAAATACGCCACCAAAACCACAGAAATGCTGGACAATCTGCCTAGAACACCGGATCGAAGGGGAGACTATCGATGAGCCGCACCGAGACCAGGCTGGACGAGCTGGATCTGGCGATCCTGACCGCCATGCATGAATACCAGAAGGCCGGCATCCTCGAGCTGTCGCGGCGCACCCGCGTCGCCCGGGCCACCGTCCAGTCCCGCATCGCACGGATGGAGGAGGCGGGGGTGATCGCCTCCTACGATCCGCACATCGACGTCACCGCCGCCGGGTTCGACGTGCAGGCGTTCGTCACCCTGGAGATCGCACAGGGCGCGCTGGACGCGGTGGCCGCCGACCTGGACGCGATCCCCGGTGTGCTCGAGGCATATGCCACCACCGGTTCGCAGGATGTGCTGTGCCGCATCGGCGCCGACTCGCATGCTGGGCTGCAGACGGTGCTGCTGAGCATCGACCGCAGCGCGGCAGTGGTGCGCTCGCACAGCGTGATCGTGCTGTCGACGGTCGTCGCGCCGCGGACGCTGCCGTTGTTGCGGACGCTGACGCCCGCCGGGACGAGCAAGGCTCCGGCGTACCGGCATTCGTAGGCCGACGTCAGATGCGCAGATCCGCTCCCTGAGTGAGTATTTCGATGTTCGGGTCGAGGTCCGGTTCCACAAAGGCAAGCAGCGCGGCACCTTCCGCCTCGACGGCCGCGCGTTCGGCCGCGGACCAGGTGCGGCCCGGGACGATTCGGAGGCGGGCGCGCCCGCGGTCGGGGAAGATCTTGTAGATGCCCGAGAGGTAGCCGTCGAGCAGGATGGGCGAGACCTGGGCCGCCATGTGCTGCAGCGGGGGTGCGGCGCCGTCGGGGACGATGCGGCTGCGGTCCTTGTGGGACAGGATGGCGTTGTCGTACCAGCCGAGGAACCGCACGGGGGCGGGCAGGTCCGGATCGGCGAGTTCGGCGTCGGCGGGGTCGTAGAGGGTGCGACCGCGCTCGTCGGTGTAGGTGCGGACCCGGTCACCCAGCTGCGCGACGGCCTCGGCGATGCCGGTGAGCCTGGACCAGGCCTGCACGTCGGCGGTCGTCGCGGGACCGAATGCGCGCAGATAGCGAATGACCAACTCCGCCAGCGGATAACCGTCGTCCAGCGGCGCACCCAGCCACGGCTCGATACGGGACCACACCGGGCGGCTGTTGTTCTTCCAGAGGCCGCGCGGCGGGGTCTGCAGCACGGGCAGCTGATAGAGCCAGGTCTGCAGCACCGCCGACGGATTGCGGTCGGGAAACTCCCGCGCGGCGATCGAACGCAGCTCCGCGGCCGTCAACGGCTCGTCGCCGAGGGCCTTCTCGCCCCGGCGGCGCACCTCCTCGGGATCGAGCCCGAGCATCGCGCCGGAATTGAACCCCGCGCGGAACGGAATCTTCTCCAGCTCCGGCTGGATGTGCGGCGCGATGCGCAGCGCATCCGCGGGGACGACCATGTGAATGGTCGCCCGCATCAGGGTGATCCGGACCAGCGACCGATCCAGCAGCGCCCCGGACACCGTCGCCGGATCGAAATCCTGGATGCGACTCCACAATCCGATGAACGGCGGCGGCACGTCCTGCGCCTGCAGGCCCACCAGGTGGGCGCACATGTCCGGAACGGACAGTTTCGAGCGCTCCAGCAGATGCTGCCGGGTCAGCAGCGTCCGGTTCAGGGTTCGTTCGGACAGCTTCATAATTCGCTCACGGTAGTCGGGGGGTCCGACCGGCACACCGAGGCGTCAGCGCAGCGTGACGACGACCTTGCCGGTGGCCGTCCGGTTGTCCAGCGACGCAACGGCTTCCGCGGCCCGATCCAGCGGGTACAGCACCGGCGTGGGCGGGGCGATCTTCCCGGCGGCCAGCAGCGGCGCGACCTCGGCCCACTGTTCCTGTAGGTAGCCGGGATGCGTCATCACCCATTCGCCCCAGGCCGCGCCGACGACCTCGACGTTCTTCAGCAGCAGCCGGTTCACCTTCACCGTCGGGATCTCCCCCGCGGTGAAGCCGACCACCAGCAACCGCCCGCCCGCGGCGAGGCTGCGAATGCTGTCCGTGAAGCGGTCTCCGCCAACGGGATCCAGCACTATGTCCACCCCGCGCCCGCCGGTCAGTTCCTTGACCGCGGCCAGCCATCCGTCGGTGAGCACCACGTCGGTCGCGCCGTTTGCCCGGGCCACCTCCGCCTTCTCCGGCGTGCTGACCACCGCGATCACCCGGCCCGCGCCCAGCGCCGCGGCCAGTCGAAGCGTCGAAGTGCCCACGCCGCCGGCCGCGCCGTGTACCAGCACCGACTCGCCCTCGGCCAGCCGCCCGCGGTTGCGCAGGCAGAAGTGCACAGTCAAGTCGTTGAACAGGATTCCGGCGCCGGCCTCGAGCGAAATGTTGTCCGGCAGCGCGAACACCATCTGCGTCGGCGCCACCGCGACCTCGGCCATGGCATTGCCGAGCAGCGTCAACGCCACCACCCGATCGCCGGCCCGCACGTGCGCATCATCGGGCGCGGACCGCACCACCCCGGCGACCTCCCCGCCCACCACGAACGGCAGCTCGGGCTTCATCTGATACAGCCCCCGGGTCATCAGCACGTCCGGAAACGCCACCCCCGCCGCGTGCACGTCGATCACCACGCCACCGGCATAGGCCTGCGGCTCCGCGATCTCGACCACTTCGATGGATTCGGGCCCCTCGAGCTTGCTCACCTGGGCTGCACGCATGAATCGACTCCTCACATCCGCGGGGTGTGGAAATCAAGTTAACCGCTCTTCGCGGCGGGCTGTCCACGGGACCGCCTTTTGCTACGCTTGGGCCCGCCGAACTGTGAACAAGGGGGATGTCTTGGCACCGGAACCTTCGATGAACGTCGATATCACCGCGTTGAGCAACTTCGCCAAGGCGTTGACCGACGAGGCGGGCGCGATCGGCAAGCTGAATCCCGGTCTGGACCAAGCCGTCGGAGCGCTTCCGGGAACCGACTGGGAAACGACGTGCACCGCCACCAAGACCTCCGTTGACAATGCGCTGCACCGTATTTCGGACCGCGTGACCAATCTCGCCAATTCGGTGGAGCAGGCCGGTAAGGCCCTCACGATGACGGACCAGCAGTTCGCCGACGATCTGAGCAAGATCGGAATGCACGCATGACACTCACAGTTTCCGATGTCGAGAAGTGGGACCCGTCCAAGCTCGGTACGGCGAGCGGAACCGTCGGCACCACCAGCACGAGCCTCGACACGGCGATAGGCAATGCCTACAACACAATCACCAACCTGCAGTGGGACGGCAACGCGGCCGCGGCCGCCCGCACCCGCATGGACACGGAGAAGACGCGCGCATCTCCCGTGAGCGCCGCGCTGCTGGACCTGCAGAAGGCGCTGAATCTGCATGTGGACCAGCTGAACAACACGAAGAAGGCGGTGCTGGACGCGCGCGACGCGGCCATCCATCCCACGGGCAAGGAGGCGGTGCCCTCGGATCCGTTCGAGGTCGCCGACACCGGCGAGGTCACCGCGACCGCCCGAAAGACCTACTTCGACAATCAGAAGAACCTGCGAGACGACGAGAAGTCCACACAGAAATGGATTCAGGACCTCCTCGCCGCGAACCATCACCTTGCGATCGTCGGCGCGCTGGCGCAGGCCGAATCGGCCGCCAACGACGCAGTCAAGGCCGTCAACGACGCCAAGGTGAAGGTGGACGCGGCCTACAACGGGCTCGGGGATCCCAGCCTGGGCGTGACGGTTCCAGCTCCCACGGTCCCGAGTTCCGTCACCGCCCCGTCAACCGCGAACGACACCTCGCAGTACACCTCCAACGGCAACAGCACGACCTCGCACGGCGGCACCCACAACAGCAACATCTCCTACTCGACCCCCTCCAGCGGTAACGCCCCGACGATCAAACCGTCCGGCACCGAGAAGGAATGGATCGAACAGGCCAAGCAGATCCTGATCTCCATGGGCTACTCCCCCGATCAGATCAACGAACAGGCCTTGGAGATCATCATCCAGGGCGAATCCGGCGGCGACCCCAACGCCATCAACAACTACGACAGTAACGCCGCGGCAGGCCACCCCTCCAAGGGCCTGATGCAAACCATCGACAGCACCTTCAACCAGTGGGCCGCCCCCGGCCACACCGATATCTGGAACCCGGTCGACAACATCGTCGCCGGGGCCCGCTATTCGATCGGCAGATACGGCACCCTCGAACACCCCGGCGTGGTCTCCTACCTGAACGGCAACGGATACCACGGCTACTGACAGAGAGTTCCGTGGAGATCACACAAACCGAGAATTCCAGGATTCTCACCCCACCGCGCCTACATCGTTCCTAAGCGCGCTTTCGATCCCACCGACCTCGCCACCGTAGTGCGCTTCCTGGCTGTCAAAGCCTCGCCCGCAGCCCCCCTGATCCTCACTCCCACTGCTCTGCAAATCGGATGCGCGGTCACGCCCGAATCTCGCAGCGCAAAATAGATCGGCAGCCCGGCATAAACATCGAACCCGCCACCGGCACCAGCGATCAGCACGGACGACACGCCGCCCAACCGCTCGAAGATGCCCGGCGTCCACAACACGCTCATACGCATACCAATCGACGACCTATGGGGTGGCGGATAGCACTAGTGAACATCATATGGCAGTGAAATCGGCTGGTGCTCCGAATCGGATCTACCCACCGGATTATGCACTCATCACCACCAGGTCATCCGAACGCTGCGGCGCTGCAATGAGAACACCGGGCTCTTCGGTGGACCCTTCATGATCGTCGACCCAATATAGCGCGCCAGCGAGCACATAACCGATTTCGTCGCCACCCCGCAAGACATATAGCTTCCGGTTGCCGATCTCGCAGTTTAGAAATCGGATGAACTCTTCGGTCTCAGCCTCGTCAGCAAGGGACACCTTCAAGGGCATGTAATTTTCCGCAACTGCAATAGCGCCGACATTCTTGAACAGAACATCAACAACCGAATCGTACTTCAAAGTGCAACCTTGATGATAGCCGCCCCTGCCGCTGCGAAACAATAATTGAGCATGGCTCCCAATGTAACTCAAATGAAACTTTCGACCGAATCCAATCGGCAGCTCACCTGGAACAATCTTCATCACGCACCCTTTCAAAGTTTCATCTAGAAGCTGCAGGAACCTCAGCTATCCATATGGGTTTGGTATGGGTTGCTGATTTTCGTAGAACTGCATCGGCCCGTGGCGCCGGGTGGGCTGGACCGTGTGGCAACGGCTTCGGGTTGTTCACCGGCGCCAGCACCGGCAGGCGCCGTGCCGCATCGATCCCGTGCCTGCTCGCCGCCGTCGGCGTGAGTAGCACCTGCACGACCCGAACGGTCAAAGCCATCGCCAGCACCGCGATCACGGCGCACAGCACGACCCGAGCTCGCTTATCGGACACCACGCGACGCCACAAACGGAATGCCATCCGTCCCCCAGCAATCCATGCTCCCCCTCGGTGGAGCATCACGAAATGTGCTGTTGATACCGGCTACTCGGTATCCCCAGTAAATGCACTGTACGCCTTGACAACTCGTCACGGGGATCGAAGTGATCATGTCCCGCTTCCATAGCTGGGCGGCGACCCCGCGATCGGACAGGCGGGCGCGGCCGAGCGCTCGATCCGTAGCGCCCGGGGCTGGGCGGGCCACCACACGGTCACGAGAACCACTCACCTCAGGCGCCACGTCCACGCTCAGCAACGCGGCTGCGATGAGCCTTCGCGACGCGATCAGCCGTCACCATAGAATCCGGTCCGGCAGCCGGCTGTGCCTCGATGCGCCGAGGCCCGATCACGCCACCCGCGCGTCACGGAGGCCGCGATGTGCCGTCGCTACGCCGCAGTAACCTCCATGATCGCGCTCAGCCCGATCGGCAGCCGCCAAGCCCAGGGCATCCGCACACCTCCCCTCGACATCGAGGCAAATCGGACATCCCCTACGGGCGAGTACGGAGATCTCGGCGTAACGAAGTGGGGTGCGAGCCGTAAAGTCATTCACAAGTAGCACCGCATGAAGAACGCGGCACACCGTGCAGCGCGAGGAGCACCAGTGTCACTCGATCAGCCACTCGCCCCGCTTCCCCAGGAGGGCATGGGCTTCGCCACGGCGTGGCCCATCCGGGCTGGTGATGTGGATCCTTACAACCGTTTACGGCTCGACGCGGTCGCGCGGTACCTGCAGGACGTGGCGTGGGAGGAGTTGCAGAGCGGCTTCTTCCAGCGGACGGACCCGGTGTGGGTGGTGCGGCGCACGGTCATCGATGTGGTGCGGCCGATTCTGTGGCCGGACCGGGTGGAGCTTCGGCGCTGGTGCTCGGCGATGTCCACGCGGTGGACCAATATGCGGGTCCGGATCACCAGCGAGAACGGCGGTCTCATCGAGACCGAGGGTTTCTGGATCAATCTGAACGAATCGACCATGATGCCCACGCGGATCAGTGACGAGGGCCTGGCGCACCTGTCCCGCACCACCACCGAGACGCGGCTGCGCTGGCGGCCGTGGCTGACCGACGCGACACCGCCGGAATCGGATGTCGATCTGCCGTTCCCGGTGCGCGCCACCGACATCGACCAGTTCAACCACGTCAACAATGCCGTCTACTGGCAGGCCGTGGAGCACTCCCTGATCGACCACCCCAAGCTCGTGGCCGGGCCACATCGGGCGGTCATCGAATACGTCGCGCCGGTGCTGGCACGCGAGCACATCAACGTGCGCAGCCGTTTCGAATCCGGCGACCACACCGGCAATCCGGCCCTTCGCCTGTGGTTCGTCGTCGGTGGCACCACGACCACGGTGGTGCGGATCGGCCCGCTCCCGGCCTGAGCGAGCACGACCATTCCCGGCCGGCCGGGGGGCGATTTACCCCCGGGCGGCCTTGAGCAGATCCTCGCGAGAGGTGAGCTTGACCCGCGGCCGCCCGCCGGACTTGCCCGCACTCTTCTCGGCCGCGTCGATGGCCTTCCAGCCCTCGCGGTCCACCCGTTCCGGCTGCCGCTGCTCGAGCAGCACCTTCAGCGCGGCCCGATCACCCTGCGGCGCCTCGAGTTTGCCCGCGGTGAAATCGGCGAGGAGCTGCTCGACGGTCTCGGTGGCATCGACCCGGTTGGAGCCGATGACGCCGCGCGGGCCGCGCTTGATCCAGCCGGAGACGTAGATCCCCGCCAGGTGCGAGCCGTCCGCGACGACCCGGCCGTGCTCGTTCGGGATGGTGCCGCTGCGCTCGTCGAAGGGCAGCGCGCCGACGGGCTGACCGCGGTAGCCGATCGACCGCAGCACCAGCGAGGCGGGCAGTGACTCGGTGCGATCCGAGGCACGGGCCACCAGCTGCCCGTTCTCGCTGACCAATTCGTTGTGGACGAAGTCGATTCCCTCGACGTGGTCGGCGCCGGTGATCGCGGTCGGCGAGGTCAGGTAGCGGAAGACGATGCGCCTGTTGGCCGGATTCGCCGCCTTGGCGGCATACTCCTGCGCGAGTTCGTATTTCAGGCGCTGCGAGGGCTCGATCTCCGGATCATTCAGCAGCGCTCGGCTTTCCGGATCCAGTTCCAGCTCGGCGGGGTCGATGACGACGTCGATGCCCTTCAGGTGACCGAGCGCCAGGAACTCCGAGGAGGTGTACGCGGCCTGCAGCGGGCCGCGGCGGCCCAGCACGACGACCTCGCGGATGTTGCTCTGCCGCAACGCATCCAGGGCGTGATCGGCGATATCGGTCTTGGCCAGCTCGTCCGGGGACAGGGTGAGCACGCGCGCCACGTCCAGTGCGACGTTGCCGTTGCCGACGATCACCGCACGCTCGCCCGACAGGTCGAAGGTGCGCTCGGCGTAGTCGGGATGCCCGTTGTACCAGGCCACGAACTCGGTCGCGGAATGGCTGCCGGGCAGATCCTCACCGGGCACGTTCAGGTGGCGATCGGTGGAGGCGCCGACCGCGTAGATCACCGCGTGGTGGTGCTCCAGCAGCTCCTCGTGCGAAATATGCTTCCCCACCTCGACATTCAGGTGGTACTGCAGGGTGTCGCGGCGGAATGCGCTCTCGAACATGCTCGATACCCCCTTGGTACCGGGATGGTCGGGCGCGACGCCCGCGCGCACCAGCCCCCACGGCGTGGGCAGCCGGTCGAACATCTCCACCTCGACGTCCGCGCGGCGCAGCAGCTCGTCGGCCGCATAGCAGGCCGCGGGACCGGCCCCGACGATCGCGACCCGCAGCGTGCCCAGTTCCTTCGGCGGGCGCGCGGGCGTCACCAGCGGATCGAAATTCGACTCGAGCGGATGGCGCTGGAAGTACGCGGCGTTGATGTCACTGAACCGGCCCAGGGAGGCGATCAGATCATCCTCGGAGAAGATGGCCTCCACCGGGCAGGCATCCACGCAGGCGCCGCAGTCGATGCAGGTGTCGGGGTCGATGTAGAGCTGCTCGGTCGTCGCGAACTCGGGTTGTTCCGGAGTCGGACGAATGCAATCGACCGGGCACTCGGGTACGCAGCTGGCATCGTTGCAACAACGCTGCGTGATCACATAGGCCATATCTCGCAGATCCTCGAAAACATCCTCGGGCTGATCCCCGCCCCGGGGTCGGAGCAGGGCATGCGTCACACCCCTCGCCCATGAGCAATGGACGTGACGTCACTCCCAGTGTGCCTCGAGAGTGAGCGCGATCTCTCATCAGGAGGTGCCCGGGGCGGGTCGGCGACACCCCGGGCACGCCCGAGCGGCCGAGAAACGCCGATGCCTACCTTGGGTGTTCGCGACGGCGGCCTACGGTAGTGCCATGGCGCGGACCCTCATTCTGATGCGGCACGGCAAGTCGGATTACCCCGAGCGTGTCATCGACCACGAGCGCCCGCTGGCCCCGCGCGGGCGGCGGGAGGCCGGGCTGGCCGGAGAGTGGTTACGCGCGACGCAACCGCCGATCGATGCGGTGCGCTGCTCGACCTCGGTCCGCACCCGCCAGACACTCGCCGCGACGGGTATCACCGCGCCGGTGGAATTCGAGTCCTCCATCTACGACGCGACGCCGGACGCACTGCTCGAGCTGATCCAGCTCACCGATGACGAGGTCGGCACGCTACTGCTGATCGGACACGCGCCGGGAATGCCGCAGACGGCATGGGAACTGGCCGCGGACCGCACGGGCACGGCCGCCACCGAGCTGAGCCGCAAGTTCCCCACCTCGGCGCTGGCTGTGCTCACGTTCGACCTGCCGTGGGCGCGGGTGGATACGGGAACCGGCGAGCTGGTGACGTTTCACGTGCCGCGCTAGGCGCGGCTGGGCCTCAGTGCAGCAGGCGGCCGCGCACGACGACGACCACGCCGAGCACGATCAGCAGCACCAGGGCCACGAACCAGTTGGTCAGCCACCACACGACCCCCAGGACCGCGAGCACCGGCAGCAGCGCGATCGCGGCGATGACCGGGCTCTCCCTGAGTGTCTCCAGCGCCGAACGCGCCCTGATCCGATCGATCTCTTTGGACATGTCTTCAGGGTAGGCGCGCACCCCCCGATTGGGCATGGGTGAAGACCCCGAACTTGTCGGTGCCCGGTGCCATGCTGATGCCCATGGACTGGAAAATCGAACTCGTCGCGATCCCCGTCACCGACGTCGATCGCGCCAAGAGCTTCTACACCTCCATCGGCTTCAATGCCGACTTCGACGAGACCCCCACCGAGGACATCCGCTTCGTCCAGCTCACCCCGCCGGGGTCGGGCTGTTCGATCTGCCTCGGCAAGGGCATCACCGATGCCGCACCGGGCAGCGTGGTCGGCATGCAGATGGTCGTCTCCAGTGCGGAGCAGGCCTATCAGCAGCTGATCGCCGCGGGCGTCGAGGCCTCTCCGGTCAAGGACGAGGGCTGGGGCCTGTTCACCTACTTCGCCGACCCCGACGGCAACAAGTGGGCGGTCCAGGAGATCCCCCAGCGCGGCTGAGCCGCCGCTTCCCCGGCGGTCCGGAACAAGTCCGGCGGCGCTGGACGTTGCTTGGAGTGCACTCCAGGTGACTACGGTGGTGGGGTCGAGGGAAGGACGAATTATGGGCGTGGCCACGTGGGACACGATCACCGAGAGCGGTCATCCCGACTACGAGCGGCCGCGTTACTCGATCGGTGAGGCCTCCGAGCTGTCCGGCCTCACCCGTGACACGTTGCGCTGGTACGAGCGGATCGGCCTGCTCGCCTCGGTGGGCCGCGATCACACCGGTAAGCGCCGATTCAGCGATCGGGACCTGAATTGGCTGTCGCTGATCGGCAGGCTGCGCCTCACCGGGATGTCGGTCGCGGACATGATCCGGTACGCCGAACTGGTCCGCGCCGGGGAGGCCACCTATCCCGAGCGCCTCGAGATGTTCCGGCACACCCGGGCCGAGGTTTTGGCCCAGATCGAAGAGCTGAAGCAGACCGTGGCGGTGCTGGACCGCAAGATTGCGCTGTACGAGAGCAATGTGCCGACAGAACAGCAGGCCGCGGCGGGGTGCATGGATCTGAGCGTGGCGAACTGTGCACCGTCGGCTGCCATCCCGTCCGCCGCGCCCATGGCGACGGTCTGATACCGCAACCGCATATCCGCGTCGTCCCGGCGGCGCGGCGATATATCGAACCGGCAGTAACGTGAAAACGCTGTGGGGGCAGGCGATGTGGCGAACACTGGGGCCTGATCGATAACCCTGAACCACATCGTCTGGAGGCCGCCGTGCCCGACCGGGAAACCTTCGACTACATCATCGTCGGCGCGGGCAGCGCCGGATGCGTTCTGGCCCACCGCCTCAGCGAGGATCCGGCGGTGTCGGTGTTGCTGCTCGAGGCGGGTCCGGTCGACGCCGCGGACGAGATCACCATTCCGGCGGCCTGGGGCAAGCTGCTGAGCACCCGCTGGGATTGGCGCTACGAGACCACCCCACAGAAGCAGTTGAACTCCCGGCCCGTCTATTGGCCGCGCATGAAGGCCCTGGGCGGCTGCTCCTCGATGAACGCGATGATCTACATGCGGGGCAATCGCGCCGACTACGACGGCTGGCGGCGCGATTTCGGCGCCGAGGGCTGGGGATACGAGGAGGTACTGCCGTACTTCCGCAAGTCGGAGACCAATACCGGCATCGTCTCCGAGTATCACGGCACCGACGGCCCGCTGCATGTGGAGAACCGGCGGTACACCCACCCCCTCACCGATGCGTGGGTCGATGCCGCCGTCGCCGCCGGGCTGCCCCGCGCCGAGGATTTCAACGGCGCCTCCCAGGAGGGCGCGGGCCGCTTCCAGGTGACCCACCGCAACGGACGCCGCTGGTCCACCGCGGACGGGTATCTGCGCCCGGCGCTGTCCCGGCCCAACCTCACCCTGCACACGGACGCGCTCGTCACCCGGGTGGTGCTCGACGGCGGCCGCGCGATCGGCGTCGACTATCTGCGGGCGGGCGCGGCGCACACCGCGCGGGCCGGCGCCGAGGTGCTGCTGTCGGGCGGAGCGATCAATTCGCCACAGCTGCTGCTGCTTTCGGGCATCGGCCCGGCCGCGCAGCTGCGCGAATTCGGCATCGACGTGGCGCTGGACCTGCCGGGGGTCGGCGAGAATCTGCACGATCATCCGGTGACGCCGATGCTGTGGCGCACCCAGGGCATCTCGGACCTGGGCGATTTCGAGACCCCGCTGCGGCTGCTGCAGTGGCAGCTGGGCGGGCGCGGGCCGCTGACGTCGAATATCGGCGAGGGCGGCGGATTCGTGCACACCCGCGCCGGTCTCGAGGCCCCCGACATGCAGTACCACGTGGCCCCGACGGAGTTCTACGACAACGGATTCAACGAGCGCACGGCCGCGACGTTCACCGCCGGGGCGACGCTCGTCGAGGTGCACAGCCGCGGCCGGCTGCGGCTGCGGTCGGCCGATCCGCAGTGGCGACCGGCCCTGGATCCGGCGTACCTGTCCGATCCGCGCGATATGGACGCACTCGTCGCGGCGTGTCGCCAGCTCGTCGAGATCGCCTCGCACGCACCGCTTTCCCGCTACCTCGAGCGCATGCACCTCCCCGAATCGGATACCGAAGATGCGTTGCGCACCCACGTCGAGCGCTTCACCCAGACCCTGTTCCATCCCGCCGGCACCTGCGCGATGGGCACGGGCGAGCTGTCGGTGGTGGATCCGGAGTTGTGCGTGCGAGGGATTGATGGGCTGCGCGTCGTGGACGCCTCGATCATGCCGCGCGTCGTGCGGGGAAATACCAATGCGCCGACGGTGATGATCGCCGAGAAGGCCGCCGATCTCATCCGCGGGCGTCACTCCGAGCCCGTGTCCGCCGCTGCCGCGAAGGAGAGCAACCGATGACCGCTACACATGAAATCACCACTGCCACAGCAACTTTCGATGTTCACAGCCCGGGTACCGGCGAGGTCGTCGGGACCTATCCGATCCAGACCCAGGAGGAGGCCGTCGCGGCGGTCGACCACGCCCGCGAGGCCTTCGGCTGGTGGTGCGAGCTCACCTATGCACAACGGGCGGAACGGCTTTCGAAGTTCGCCGGGCTGATCGTGCGCCGGCTGGAGCAGCTGGCCGCGCTCATCCACGACGAGACCGGCAAGCCCTACTCCGACGCGAGCCTGGAGGCCGCCCTTGCCATCGAGCATCTGGTCTGGGCCGGTAAGAATGCACGAAAGGTGCTGGGCCGCAAGAGTTCTCGTGTCGGCCTGCTGAGTATCAACAATGCCGCCTCGGTGGAACACAAGCCGCTGGGCGTCATCGGGGTGATCGGCCCGTGGAACTATCCGGTGTTCACCCCGCTAGGCTCCATCGTCTACGCGCTGGCAGCGGGCAATGCCGTGGTGTTCAAGCCCAGCGAGTTCACCCCCGGCGTCGGCCGGTGGCTGGTCGACATGTTCGCCCAGATCGTCCCGGAACGGCCGGTGTTGCAACTGCTCACCGGCGACGGGTCGACCGGCGCGGCGCTGTGCCGGGCCGGCGTGGACAAGATCGCGTTCACCGGGTCGACCGCGACCGCCAAGAAGGTCATGGCGGTCTGTGCGGAATCGCTGACGCCGCTGGTCGCCGAGTGCGGCGGCAAGGATGTGCTGATCGTCGACGCCGACGCCGATCTGGACGCCGCGGCCGAGGCCGGGGTGTGGGCGGGGATGGCGAACGCCGGACAGTCCTGCATCGGCACCGAGCGGGTCTACGTGCACGAACGGGTCTACGACGCCTTCCTGGACAAGCTGGTCGCGCGCGCCGGGGAGCTACGGGCCGGCGTCGATACGGAGGCGAAGATCGGCCCGATCACCATGCCCAAGCAGGTCGAGGTCATCCGCCACCACATCGAGGACGCGCTCGCACGCGGCGGCCGGGCGCTGGTCGGCGGCGCCGAGATCCAGGGACAGGTGGTGCAGCCGACCGTGCTGGTCGACGTGCCCGAGGACGCGCCGGCGATCACCGAGGAGACCTTCGGTCCCACCCTGACCGTCGCCAAGGTGCGGGACATGGACGAGGCCGTCACCCGGGCCAACGCCACCCGGTACGGACTGTCGGCGGCCGTGTTCTCCAAGAGCCGCGGCAGGGAGCTGGCCGACCGGCTGCGCACGGGCATGGTCAGCGTCAACGCCGTCTTCAACTTCCCGTCCATCGCCTCGCTCCCCTTCGGCGGCGTCGGGGATTCCGGATTCGGCCGCATCCACGGCCCGGACGGGTTGCGCGAGTTCACCTACGCGCACGCGGTGGCCCGGCAGCGCTTCGCGCCGCTGATGGCGCTGACCACCTTCGCCCGCACGGCCGAAACCGATCAGAAGGTCGCCAAGATGCTGACGCTGTTGCACGGGAGGAAATAGAGCTGGACTCGGCGCACCACCCGCATCCCGGGTGGTGCGCCCATCCTCGGCGCACCGCAGCCCGAATCACGCTCCCATATCCTCGGGAGGAATACACCGTGAGTGTGCGCAGGCATGAACGCCCGTCAGCAGCGAAGGAGACGCCACAAGTGACCTCCACCGAAATCCATGACGCCCTACGCGCGGCGATGGCGGGCATCGATGCCATGCCCGCCGCGGAGGAGCACTGGCAGCAGATCTATCGGCAGCTGCATTCGCACCCCGAGCTGTCCCATGCCGAATTCGATACCGCGAAGCTGGTCGCGGACGAGCTACGGGCGATGCCGGGCTGGGACGTGACCGAGGGCGTGGGCGGTACCGGGGTGGTCGGCGTGCTCGGCGGCGGGCCCGGGCCGGTGGTCTGGTTGCGCGCGGATATGGATGCGCTGCCGGTGCAGGAGGAGACCGGGCTCGACTACGCCTCGCGCAATCCCGGTGTCATGCACGCGTGCGGGCACGATGTGCACGTCACCGCGCTGCTGGGCGCGTGCGCGCGGCTGGCCGTGGAACCGGCGTTGTCCGGCACCGTCGTCGCGGTCTTCCAGCCCGCCGAGGAGGTCGGCTCCGGGGCGGAGGGCATGATCGCCGACGGGATACTGGATCGTTTTCCGCGCCCGGGGATCGTGCTGGGCCAGCATGTTGCCCCACTTCCCGCCGGGGTGATCGTCAGCCGGGGCGGGGCGCTGATGGCGGCGTCCGATTCGATCCGGGTGCGGCTGTTCGGCGCGGGCGGGCACGCCTCGATGCCGCACGCCGCGGTGAATCCGCTGATCATGGCCGCCTCGCTGGTACAACGGCTGCAGGGCCTGGCCGCCCAGCAGTCCTCGCTGCCGGCCTCGCCGGTGCTCACGCCCGGATCGCTGCACGTGGGCACCCGCGCGAACATCATCGCCGAGGACGCCGAACTGCTGCTGAGCCTGCGGACCTTCACCGAGACCTCGCGCGAGACCGTCCTGGCGGGCATCCGCCGGATGGCCGCCGCCGAGGCCGAATCCGCTGGGGCGCCGAAGGATCCGATCGTCGAGGTGTTCGACAGCTTTCCGCTGACCGTCAATACCGAGCAGGACACCACCCGGCTGCTCGGCGCCTTCGCCGCGAGCGGCTTCCTGGCGATCCCGCTGCCCAATCCGGTCACCGGCAGCGAGGATTTCGGGGCCTTCGCCACCGCGGCGGGCTGTCCGTCGGTGTTCTGGCACATCGGCGGCTTCGACCTGGATCGGTACAGCGCCGACGATCTGGGGCGGATGCACCAGGAGATGGTGCTGCCCGCCGGGACCGCCTCCAACCACTCCCCCAGGTTCGCGCCCGATCCGGACCGGGCGCTCGGCCCGGCGATCAACGCGCTGGTGGTTGCGGCCCGCGGCAAGCTCGCTCACTAGAACCGCCGCGCGCCGCAGACCGGCATCTCCGAGAGCGGCGAGACCTCCACGCCGCGGCCGTAGGTGGAGGCGTGCACGACCTTGCCGTCGCCGATGTAGATGGCCGAATGCTCGCCGCCGTAGAAGGAGACCATGTCACCCTCCTGCAGATCGTTCATCGAGACCGGGGTGCCGGAGCGGAGCTGCGCGTAACTCGTGCGGGGCAGATCGACATCGGCCTGCTTGTAGGACCACTGCACGAGGCCGGAGCAGTCGAAGGCGTTGGGCCCCGCCGAGCCATACTCGTAGGCGGCCCCGATCTTCGACTTCGCGGCCTCGGCGGCCCGCTCGCCGACGGTCTTGCGGGGCGCGACGTGCACGGCCGAGGCCGGCGGCGCGAGCGGAGCCGAGTGCAAAATGCTCGCCAGCGTCGCCGCGGCCCGCCCATCGAACTGCGGGAGGGTGAGCGGCTGCCGGAGCGCGGCGGCCGCGAGGGAGGCGATGGCATTGCGCGCCGAATCCACGACCGCCGGCAGTTCGGCCGGGGCCGGCAGGCCCGAGTTGAGCTCGGGCACAACCGAAGCGGGAATGGGTCGCGCCGAGGCGGGCGTGGATGCCATCGCCTCGCGATCAGACAGGGCCGATTCGGCAGCGGGCACAGCCGTTGCGCGTGCGGGCAGGATCGCCTCGCGGGTCGGTAAGACCGATTCGACCGAGGCCGCCATCGCTGCCTGCGCGGGTCGAATCGCCTCACGTGCGGACGGGATCGAATCAGCGGCGGGCACAAGCGAAGCGCGTGTGGACAGCGTCGGTTCGTGTGCGGGCCGCGCCGAATCGGCCGCCGGCACAACCGAAACGGGTGCGGGCAGAATCGCCTCGCGCATAGGTAGGGCCGATTCGAGCGCCGGAAGCACCGACGCACGTGACTGCGCGGGAAGCGGCAGAACCGAATCGAGCGCGGTGACCACCGAAGCGAACCCGGGCGAAGACGCCGCGGGAATCGACAGGACCGCAGTGCGCGCGGCCGCGGGGCGTGCGGATCGAATCGCCTCGCGGACGGGCAGGGCCGACTCGGCCGCGGGCCCAACAGCGGCGGGCGCGGGCAGAATCGCTTCGCGCACCGGCAGGGTCGCCTCGAACGAGGGCCGGAGGGACCGAATCGCCTCGCGGACGGGCACGGCCGACTCGACTGCGGGCACGACGAAAGTGGGTGCGGGTGCGGAAGCCGCAGGAATCGGCAGGACCGTGGCGCGCGGGGGCGCGGATGCGGCGGGCGACGGTGCGGGGCCGAAGGATTCGATGCCGAGCACGTTGCGGGTGGGCGCCGGGCCGCATGATTCGACTGCGGGCGCTGCGCCGGGGAGCCCGGCGCGCGGCACATCGCTCGAGTGCGGTACCTCGATCACGCCGATTCCGGGAACGGTCACCGGCTGCGCGAAGGCCTGGCCGGTGGTAACGAGCATGGCGCCGATCGCGCCGAGAGTGGCCGCCCCTGCGGCCAGCATGAACCAGAGTATTCGCCGCAGACAGCGGATATATCTAACTTCGTCGGTTCCTGCACTCATGTTGCGGTCCTCCGATCCTCACACCGAGGGTCGGTCGGGGCCTTGCGACCCCGCGCCATGTGACGCGAGTGACTCCCGCCGAACTCCTCGAACAGATTCGAAAAACACCACGCTGGAGCGGATCCGAGGAAAGACGATCCTCCGCGAACAAACAAATGCGAAGCCGGACACACCATTTTACGATAACGGGACTATAAACATTCGAAAACCGAATCATATATATGAAAGGCCCCCGTAATGCGTTTTCTTTGCATCACGGGGGCATTTCAGTGGATATTTCAGGCGCTGATCTGCTGCTCGATCTGCTCGGCCAGCCCGCGCAGCTTCGCGGCGAATTCGCGGGCCGCGGCGGGATCGCCGCCGGACCCCTGGACGACCCGGCGGGTGAGCGCGGCCAGCCGGGATTCGGCGGTGCTGAACACGTCGACGGGCCGTTCGGCCGGCTCACCGGTCAGTTCGCCGCGCAACCAGGCCTGCAGCCGCTGCACCGCGCGCTCGGTGTCGAACTCCCCCGGCAGCACGGCGACGGCCTCGCGCAGCTTGCCGGCGGTGATCTTCACATCGCCGCTCGCGAGCGTGGCATAGACCGCGACCGCGGCGTCCTCGCCGTGCTCGGCCGCTATCGGCAGCAGTTCGCGGATCTGCCCCTCGTTGATGCCCGGCGCCATCGGATGCAGCCGTGCGGCCAGCGGCCAGGCGCGAATCAGCTTGTGCGCGTAAGAACGCTGCATGTCCCACCGCTGCTCGACATAGTCGTCGAAACTCGCGTACGCGTTGCGGTAGAGGCGGCCGTCGCGCACGATCTGCAGTGCCCGACCGGCGGCCCAGAAGGCGATACGCAACGTCCCGATCGAGGACTCGCACGCCGAGAGCTGCGTCTGCTCGCCGGTGGACAGCGGCCCGGCCCCGGCCGCGGGCAGCGGCATGGTGAGCACATTGGCATCCGAATCGGGCTGCGGCGCAATGATCTCCAACGCCGCCCCGGACAGCCCCAGCTTCGACACCGCCGTCAGCGCGGCCCCCGAACGGACCTGCCGGCTCCACTCGGCATCGCGCAGCGGCGATACCGCGGGCGTGTGCTCGGCGGAATCGGCCAGCGGATTGGCGGCGGGCGCGGACCCGCCGATCATGGATTTCCTGCGTTGCGGAGGCATCAGGCGGGCACCCCTCGGGGATGGAGAGCCGGTGAAGCTTGCGGAACCGGCGGGGCGGGTAAGCCCAGCGCGACGCGATAGGGCGCCACGAGTTCGTCGCCCACCCGCCGGTATTCGCCGAGATCCAGCAGCGGATTCTCTGCGCCTTCGCCGACTTCCCCATCGGCGGCCTCTCGGTACCATTTCCAGGCGCTCACATAGGATTCGAACACCTCGTAATCGGCGTTCTCCAGATGTGCGCGCTGCGTGCGATATTCGGTGGAGACGTTGACACCGTTCTTCATGGTCACCGGGACCTTCGTCATCAGAACCCGGACCCGGATCTCCCGCGCCGCGTCGGCGGCCGCCTCCTCGGCGGCCCGATAGGTGCTGGGCACTCGTTTCACCTCCGAGGGACTCACGCTCGTCAGCAGGACGAGCTCATCGGTCGACGGAATGGCGGCCTTGAAGATATCCGCGGATTCTCCCCCGGCGTCCACGATCACGACGTCGTAGTCCGCGGCATTGTCGGCGATGCAATCGGCGACGTGCCGGGACGGGAATGCGATGAGCGCGAACGGCATATCCACCTCGGCGCGGTTCAGGCGCCGGTACCAGGAATATCCGGTCTGGCTCAGCGGGTCTGCGTCGATCACCAGCACGCGCAGGCGATGCACCCGCGCGAAATATCCGGCGAGAAAGAAGGCGGACGTGGTTTTACCGACTCCGCCCTTCAGATTCCCCAGCGTCACCACCAGGGGTTTGGGTAGATCGAGTTCAGCAACAGAATTCGTCATGGACGGTCCTCCCGTAGTGAGGAGTAAAACTGTGCGGGAGCAGTCTTACACCCGCGAACTCCGGAACGTTCGATTTACGCGGCGTGTCCAATTGGACACGATGTACTGCCGCACCACACCCGAACGAACGCTCCGGTGTATCCAATTGGACACAGCCGGGTCCGATCCGAATCCCGGGCGGTCACCGCGAATCAATCGTCGAGTAGTGCGTCTACGAGTCGGCGCGCGAATTCCTCGTTCGTACCCGGCACCGAGAACACCACCCGGAAATACAGCGGCGCGACGATTCGGTCCAGCACCGTGTCGAGCGACGGCGGATTCTCGCCGCGCTCGCGGGCGGCGACCAGAACGGGTTCGAAACGATCGCTCACCCGGCGTAGGCATTCCCGCATTCCGGCCCGGCGCTCATCGATATCGGAGGCCACTTCGGCGCGGAAGAATGCGATACCGCCCGGGCGGCTCAGGTCGGCCAGTGTCCATACCGCAATGCCGGCCAGGTCCGCGTGCAGCTCGCCGATCGGTTCGGGGGCCGATTCGGACTGCCGCGTGGCGATCTCGGCGAGCAGTGTGGGCAGACCACCCCAGCGGCGGTAGACCGTGCTGGCGGTGACCCCGGCGCGCGCGGCGACTGCCGGAACCGTCACCTGGTCCGCCCCCAGCTCGGCGACCAGTTCGGTCGCGGCCCGATGCACCGCCTCCCCCACCCGGGCACTGCGGCCCCCTGGGCGGCGGGTGCGGATCTCGGCGTTCACCCAGCCATCCTAACGCAAAGATGTTTGCATTAATTAAAATCCCGTCGTATGGTCACTAAAGCAAACATATTTGTTTTAAGGAGATCTCATGACCGACACCGCCTACGCCCTCGGCAAGCAGTTCCACGCGGCACTGTCCACCGGCGATTGGACCGCCATCCGAGCCCTGCTGCACGACGACGCCATCTGGTCCCTCCCCGGCGACAACACCGTCTCGGGTATCGCCGTCGGCGGCGACGCAGTGGTCGAGCGGGCCCGCACGATCGCCGGCTACGGACTGCACTTCGAGCTGCTGCACATCCTGGTCAGCCGCGAGAACGTGGCCCTGTCCCTGCACAACACCGCCCGGCGCGGGGATGCCGTGCTCGACGAGTACCTGTCGACGGTGTGCCGCCTGCGCGAAGGCAAGATCGCCGCGATCGAGACCTACCTGTCGGACGTGCCCGGCATGAACGCGTTCTTCGTCTGAGCCCACCACGAACCGCACCCCGCCCGCACTCATCCATGCCGACAGTGCGGATCGGGGCGAGCGGGCATCAGGCGGCAAGAACTCGTGTCCCACACGATCGAACCGATCCGGGGGCCGGGCATGCCTGTCGACGCCGGGAACGCGCCGGGTACAGTGACTGCGTGCACCGAATCTTCACCGTCACTCCGCCCCCTGCCTCCTGAGCGGGGTGGTTCACCGGCCGGGCCGTCGAGGCTGCCCGGCTGATTCCTGATACCGGTTCATCACACGAACCCGGGTGACAACTGCCCCGCGCCGAGAAGTCTTCCCTCTCTTCGACGCAGGAGCACAACACATCATGCCCGTCGATCTCGTCGCGCCCACGCGCGACCGATCAGCCATTTCCCTCATCGCGGCCGGAATACTCTGGGGCACAGGAGGTCTCGCCGGTTCGCTGCTCGCTCGGCAGGCGCATCTGCAGCCACTGTCGGTCGCGACCTATCGACTGCTGCTGGGCGGGGTCATCGCGATCGCGCTGCTCGCCGTATCCGGCGGGCTGCGCGGGCTGCCGCGCTCCCGGGCCGCACTGCGCCGGATCCTGCTCAGCGGGGCGCTGCTCGGATTCTTTCAGGGCAGCTATTTCGTTGCGGTGCACTATATTTCGGTGAGCATCGCGACGATGGCGACGATCGGGACGCTGCCCGTCTTCGTCGCCCTCGGCACCGCGATACGCACCCGGCGGCGACCAGACGCCGCGACGCTCGCGGCGATCGCCGCCGCGGTCGCCGGACTGGTCCTGATCACCTGGTCGCCGGGCGGCATCGCCAGCGGCTGGAAACTCGTTGCGGGCGTAGGCTTCGCACTGCTGGCGGCGGCGGGATTCGCGGTGCTCACCCTGCTCACCCCCACACCGGTCGAGGGGCTGGATCCCTTGCGCACCACCGCATTCGGCATGCTCACCGGTGGCCTACTGCTGTTGCCGGCAGGACTTGCGGGTGGGATGGCCCTCCCCCTGCATCCCGGCACGCTGGCGACGGCCGCCTACCTGGGCAGCGTGCCAACGGCAATCGCGTACACCGCCTACTTTCGCGGATTGCGCACGGCGGCACCCATTTTCGCCGCCATCGCCGCGCTGCTCGAGCCGCTCACCTCGGCCGTGCTGTCGGCGGTGGTGCTCGGCGACCGGCTGACCGTACTCGGCTGGTGCGGGGCGGCCCTGCTGATCGCCGCCCTGGCGGTTACCTCACGCCGCTGATCGAGCCGGGCCATGCCGTCGGGCGTTTCGGTCCGGCCCGCTGCAGCGAGCTGTCCGGCCGCCCGGTCCTGCCCCGCCGATCATGTGGTCCGCCAATGCTGCCGGGGTGGACACCCAGCGGCCGCCACCGCCAGCAGGGCCGAGGTGGCGCCCGGCATTCGCGTGTCCCCTCATGGATGCGCGAATGCTCACGAAGTGGATCGGAGCGGTAGACGGAGCTGGGTGCGGGTCCGCATTACGCCGGTTCGGGCACGGCGGCGGGCGCCGGATCGGCCGCCCGGCGGGGGAAGGTGAATTTCGTGGACAGGTAGGCGAAGACGGGGCCGAGGAAGTTCATGGCGACGACCGAGACCCAGGCGGCGAGCGGATTGCCGCCGTGGAAGCCGAATCCGCCGAAATAGGTGGCGAAGTAGGAGGCGAATCCGAAGAACATTCCGGGTATCAGGGAGAACGGGCCGAGCCTGCCGGTGTACATCAGCGCGCTGTTGACCACCAGGATGATCAGGGCCAGCACCGCGTCCTGTGCGATACGCGAGTGGCCGAACGCCGTGCCCACCTGCTGATCGACGAGCACGATGAGCAGAGCGAACGTGGATCCGGCGGGCATGGCGGCCCACAGCCGGCGCGCCACCGCCACGGACGGGCCGCCGGCCAGAAAGGTGCCCGCCCAGCTGATGAATATCGCCCACGGCGGCAGATTCAGCGCGGTGCCGCCGATGAAGGCGGTCAGCCCGGCCAGCAGGGAGGCGGCGATTTCGTGGGGGACGCGTTCACGCATGGGACAGCACTCCGGAATCGAGATCAGTGGTAACAGAACTGGGGCGCAACAGCTCCCGGGTGACGGTGGTGCGCGCCACCACCCGGCCGCGCTTGATGACGTAACAGCGGTCCGGCCGGTCCAGCAGTGCATCGGACACCCGCCGCGTGGACAGCACCACCAGATCGGCCACCGCGCCCGGCCGCAGTCCGTACCGGTCGCCGATGCCCAGGATGCGCGCGGGTCCCTCGGTGACCATGGCCAGCACCCCGGCCATATCCCGCTCCCCCGACAGATGCCCGGTCTGCGCCAGAAACAGCCCGATGTCGAGCAGATCGGCATTGCCGAAGGGCGTGAACGCATTTCGGACATTGTTGGACGAGACCGCGGTACGCACCCCGGCCTCCCACAGCTCGCGGACCGGCGCGACGCCGCGGCGGACGGCGACGGTGTCGCGGCGGCCGCCCAGATGCATGTCCGTCGCGGGCAGCGGCACCACGGCCACTCCGGCTTCGGACAGCCGCAGCATCGTCGCCCGGCGTTCGGCCGCGGGGCGGCCCGCGAGGGATGTCATGTGCCCCAGCGCGACTCGTCCCGACATGCCGGTCCGCGCGGTGATCTCGGCGATGCGGTCGGCCAGCGCGAACCGCGGATCGGCGTCGTCGTCGGCCAGATCGGCGTGCATATCGATCGGCACACCGAATTCGGCGGCCAGCTCGAAGACGATATCGATGTGCCGATGGCAACCGGCGAGATCCGCCTCGTTATAGCAGCAGCCGCCCACCACGTCCGCGCCCAGGCGCAGCGCTTCGCGCAGCAGTTCCAGGGTGCCGGGCGCCTGCAGGATGCCCTCCTGCGGGAACGCCACGATCTGCAGATCGAGCCGGTCGCGGTATTCCTCGCGCAGCTCGAGCAGGACGTGCACGCCCAGCAGGCCGACGATCGGATCGACGTCCGGGTGGGCGCGAATCACGGTGGTGCCGTGGGATATCGCGAGATCCAGCACCTGCCGGGCCCGCGCGCACACCGATTCGGGGGTGAAGCCGCGCTTGAGCTCCCCGGTCACGGCGATCGCACCGGCCAGCGTGCCGTCCGGATCGGCCCGTTCCCGGTCCAGCAGCGCCTTGTCCACGTGCAGATGCGCCTCGACGAGCCCGGGGATGACCACGCGGCCATCGCACGGAATCTCGGCGTCGCCCGAAATCGCCAGGGCTGGACCGATTTCGGTGATGTGCCCATCGTCGACGGCGATATCGACCGGACCGGTGTCGTCGGCGATGCGGGCGGTGCGGAGTACGAGATCCGCCATGAGAACCTCCAGAAAGAGCAGGGGCCCGTTCTGTATATGAAGGCCGTGTTTCGCCCGCCCGCCGGAAATTTGTCCGGCGCGTTACCAAGTCCTCCCCGGGCAGGCCGGATATTTGCCGAACGGGGCGTCCATCAGGCATATGCCGATTCACCGACTGGATGCGTGCACCCCTTTCGGAGAGATGGCAATTCACCAGCTATCTACCGGGTGGGACTATTCACAGGACCTAGCGGTGCCCCGGTTCGCGATGGTTGTATACGACCCACTCTTCCCGCCGCGCTCGAAGGATGGTCGATGACTCTCGTGCAGCCCCGCTCCGGTCCCCGCTCCGGCGATATCTACCTCGACGCCGATCCCGATCGGATTTCGTGGGGTCTGCTGCCCAACGCCCTGTCCGAGCCGGTGCTGACCGTCGACTCGGGCACCGCGGTGTGCCTGGACACGATCAGCCACGAGGGCATTCTCGAGGATCAGGGCCGCGACCCGGCGGCCTTCTTCGCCGCGGCGGGTATCGCCGAAATCCTCTCCGACACAGCCATTGTCGCCGCATCGCGCAGCCACGACCCGGCCACACAGGGGCCGCACGTACTCACCGGGCCGATCGCGGTCACCGGCGCCCGGCCCGGCGACGTGCTCGAGGTCGAGGTACTCGAGCTGCTGCGCCGCACCGACTACGGGGTGATCAGCAACCGGCACGGCCGGGGCGCGCTGCCCGGCGAATACCCGCTGGCGCCGGCCGGTCACACCCCCGGCGAGCCGGTGCCGCCCGTGTGCACGATCGCCACGGTCGACGAGGCCGAGCGCGGCGTCATCGCGATCGGCGACGGGCGCTCGCTGCGGTTCCCGCTCAACCCGTTCCTGGGCATCATGGGCGTGGCCGCCGCGACCGAGGATCCGGTGCATTCGGTCCCGCCGGGCCCGCACGGCGGCAACCTCGATATCCGGATGCTGGGCGTGGGCGCGAAGCTGTATCTGCCGGTACAGGTTTCCGGCGCGATGTTCTACGCCGGGGATCCCCACTTCGCGATGGGCGACGGCGAGGTCGCGCTGACCGCGTTCGAGGCGCCGCTGCGCGCGACGGTTCGGCTGCGTGTGCACAGCGATCCACAGATGCGCACCCTGGCGAAGGTGCTGGCGACCCCGTTCGCCGAGACCCGCGAGGATCACCTGCTGATCGGGCTGGACCGCGACCTGGACGCGGCCGTCGCGCAGGCCACCCGCAACGCGATCGCGTATCTCGGTGAGCGGCACCGCATTCCGGCGCCCGTCGCGCTGGCCTACCTGTCGGCCACGGCGGATTTCCGCATCTCCCAGGTCGTCGACCTCGTCAAGGGCGTGCACTGCTGCATCCGCAAGAGCGATCTCGAGGGACTGTGAACGGCTTCGTATCCTGGTTACCGGTCATCGACGCGCCCGTGGGCATGCGATTGGCCGTGAAGGACGTCTTCGACGTCGCGGGCATGCCGACCGGTGCGGGCAATCCGCGCTGGCTGGCCACGCATCCCATTCCGCAGCGCGATGCCGCCGCGGTGCGCGCGCTGCGCGCCGAATTCACCGTCGTCGGCAAGACGCACACCGACGAGCTGGCCTACAGCCTGACCGGAACCAACGCCCACTACGGGACGCCGGTGAATCCGGCCGCGCCGGACCGGATGCCGGGTGGCTCGTCGAGCGGCGCGGCCACCGTCGTCGCGGCCGGGCTGGCCGATCTGGGCCTGGGCACCGACACCGCGGGGTCGATCCGCGTACCCGCCTCCTATACCGGCATTTTCGGGCTGCGCCCCACGCACTCTCGCGCACCACACGACGGAATCGTCCCGCTGGCACCGTCCTTCGACGTACCCGCGCTACTCGCCCGCGAGCTGGGCACGCTGCGGGCGGGCGCCCGGCTACTGCTCGCGGGCACGGGCGCGGACACCCGGCCACACACCATCTGGTGGCCCGCCGACATCCCGGTCGCCGATCCGGTGCGAAAGGTGCTGCGCGGCACCCTGACCCGGCTGGTCGGTGCGGGATTCGAGCTCACGACCGCGCCGTTGTTCGAGGCCGGCGGCTGGGACCGTGTCCGCGCCGCGTTCAGCACGGCGCAGGCCGCCCAGGTGTGGGAGCAGCACGGCGATTGGGTGCGCCGGGAGCGGCCGATCTTCGGCCGCAACGTCTCCGCGCGCCTCGAGCTGGCCTCGGCGGTTACCGCGCGGATGGCGAGCGAGGCGCGCTCGGTACTGCGCGCGGCCTCGGACCGCGTCCTGCGCGCCCTCGGCGACGACCGGGTGCTGGCGCTGCCCGCCACCCCGTATCCCGCACCACTGCTGGAGGATCCGGGATCCGGCCGCGCCGCGGTGGTCGAGCTCACCTGCCTCGCACCGATTCTCGGTGCACCAGCGCTGAGCCTGCCGGTCGCCCGCATCGACGGCCTGCCCCTGGGGCTTTCGCTGATCGCTCCGCCGGGGCACGACGAATCGTTGCTCGCCACCGCGGAGCTCCTGAGCTGAGCAGGCCGTTGCGGCCCGCGCACCGCAACGGCCCACCGGGCGAAGGAGATTCGCGCGGCGGGCCGTTGTGGAACGGCTCAGGAGACCGTGGTGGTCTCCGGCGTCCCCGGCGCATCGTTGCGCGCCAGCACTGAGTGACGGCGGCTGTAACCGAAGTAGATGATCATGCCGATCACGAACCAGACCGCGAACCGTATCCAGGTGATCGGCTGCAGATAGGTGATCAGCCAGATCGAGAAGGCGATACCGACCAGGGGCACGATCGGCATCAGCGGGGTGCGGAAGGTACGGGGCAGATTCGGCTGGCGGTAGCGCAGCACGATCACCGCCGCGCATACCACCACGAAGGCCAGCAGAATGCCGATATTGGTCAGCTCGGCCGCGGACCCGATCGGCATGAACCCGGCGATCAGCGCCGACACCGCGCCCGCGATCCAGGTGATGCGGGTGGGCACGTGCCGGGTCGGGTGGGTCTTGGCGAACCATTGCGGCAGTAGGCCGTCACGGCTCATCGAGAACCAGATGCGGGTGACGCCGAGCATGAAGGTGAACAACACCGTGGTGATGCCGACGATCGCGCCCACCGCGATCAGGCTGCCCAGACCGCTCAGTCCGACGGACTTGAACGCCGTGGACAGCCCGCTCTTGGGGTTGATGTCCGTGTAGTGCTGCATACCGGTCAGCACCAGGCAGACCAGCACGTACAGCACCATCGAGATGCCCAGCGAGTACATGATCGCCTTGGGCAGATGGCGTTTGGCGTCCACCGACTCCTCGGCCGCGGTGGACATCGCGTCGTAACCGAAGACTGCGAAGAACACCGTCGAGGCTCCGGTCACCGCACCACCGAAACCGAACGGGAAGTACGGGTGGTAATTGCCGGACTTGATGTAGAAGACGCCGACCGCGATCACGATCAGCACGACCACGACCTTGATCGCCACCACGGCCGTCTCGAACTTCGCCGCGGCCTTCATGCCCATGTTGAGCAGGAAGGCGATCAACAGGCACAGCAGCGCCGCGAACAGGTCCACCTTGTGCCCGGAGCCCGTGCCCGGCGCACCGAGGATCGCCGTAGGCAGGTGAACGTGCAGCTGCTCCAACAGATATTCGATATATCCGGAGATGCCGATGGCGACCACCGCGACGATCGCGGTGTACTCCAGCAACAGATCCCAGCCGATGAACCAGCCGACCGGCTCGCCCAGCACCGCGTACCCGTAGGTGTAGGCCGAACCCGCCTTCGGGATCAGGCCCGCGAACTCGGCGTAGGACAGTGCGGCCGCGGCGCTGGCGACGCCGGCGATGAGGAACGAGATCAGCACGGCCGGACCCGCCGTGCCGTGGGCCACCGATCCGGCCAGCGCGAAGATGCCCGCACCGATGATGCCGCCGACGCCGATCGCGGTCAGCTGCCACAGGCCTAGGACCCGTTGCAGCCCGCTGGACTCCTGCTCCTCGATCTGATCGATGGGCTTGCGCCGGAAGAGAGCGCTGTTTGCTGAACTACCTGGCATGCGTTGCTCCTTGTACTACCTGCTCGGGGCAGTGTAAGTGTGAGCGATAGCACCCAGATTGTCCGGGTTCATGAATAAATTCGCACGATTTCGTCCGACGGGACAAGCATGACGTCCTACGACTGTGCGTGGCGTGCCGTCCTCCGATGGCAGGAAAGGTGGGAACTTCGTCATTGCGGACATCCGTGCGGCGATCGACGATCGACTTATGACGCGCACCGTCCTGATCGTGCTTTTCGACGACGTGCAGGGCCTCGACGTGACCGGCCCGCTCGAGACGTTCGCGGGCGCCGAGCTCGCGGTTCCGGGCAGCTATCGGATCCGCACCGCCTCGCTCGACGGTGCGCCCGTCCGCACCTTCAGCGGCCTGCGGCTGGTGCCGGACATCTCGCTCGCCGCGGCCGAAACCCCGCACACGCTGGTGGTTCCGGGCGGTCAGGGCACATCGACGCCCGATCCGCGGCTGATCGACTGGCTCCGGGAGCGGCGGCCGGAGCGGCTCGTCTCGGTGTGCAGCGGCGCGTTCCTGCTCGCCGCGGCCGGCCTGCTGGACGGGTGCCGGGCCACCACGCACTGGGCGCAGTGCGACCAACTCGCGCGTGCCTATCCGCGTGTCCGGGTCGCCCCCGAGCCGATCTACGTCCGCGACGGCCACATCGCCACCTCGGCCGGGGTCACCGCCGGCATCGATCTGGCCCTGGCGCTGGTCGAGGAGGACCTCGGCCGCGAGGTTGCGCTGACCGTGGCGCGGCACCTCGTGGTCTTCCTGCACCGGCCCGGCAACCAGTCCCAGTTCAGCGCGCGACTGACCGCGCAGACCGCGCACCGGGAGCCGCTGCGCGAGGTCCAGCACTGGATCGGGGACCACCTCGGCGAGGATCTGTCGGTGGAGGCCCTGGCCGCCCGCGCCAGATTGTCCCCGCGTCATTTCGCGCGCGCCTTCCACCACGAGACCGGGATGACGCCCGGGCGGTACGTCGAGCGGATCCGGCTCGAGCACGCCCGCCGGCTGCTCGAGGACACTACCGACAGCATCGGCGCAATCTCGCGCGCCTGCGGGTACGGCACGCCCGAGGCCATGCGACGCGCGTTCGTTCGGGCGCTGGGCGCCGCGCCGGCCGAGTATCGCCGCCGCTTCCGGCCGATGCATCCGAACACCGAATCACACAGTCCTACAGCGGTTTAGAAATCACAACCCAACCGGGAGACAATCATGCAAATCGCCATCGTCCTCTACGACCGGTTCACCGCCCTCGACGCGGTCGGCCCCTACGAGGTGCTCAGCCGGATCCCCGGCGCGGAAACGGTTTTCGTGGCCGAGCAGGCCGGTCCCGTGCGCAACGACAACGGCGGTACCCTGGGCCTGGTCGCCGACCGCACGCTCGACGAGGTGGACCGGCCCGACATCGTCCTGGTCCCCGGCGGACCGGGGCAGATCGCGCAGATGGACAACGTTCGCCTGCTGGACTGGCTGCGCGCCGCCGACGCCGCCAGCACCTGGACCACGTCGGTGTGCACCGGCTCGCTGCTGCTGGCCGCCGCCGGGCTGCTCGACGGCCGCCGGGCCACCTCGCACTGGCTCGCACTGGACACGCTCCCCGAATTCGGCGCGACCCCGACCTCCGAGCGGGTGGTGTTCGACGGCAAATACGTGACGGCGGCCGGGGTGTCGTCCGGGATCGATATGGGTCTGGCGCTGCTCGGCCGGATCTGCGGCGACGACCATGCCATGGCCGTGCAGCTGTTGACCGAATACGATCCGCAGCCGCCGTACGACGCCGGGTCGCCGCTGAAGGCGCCCGCCCATCTGGTCGAGAATGCCCGCGCCGCAAGCCGTTTCATCATGTCCTGAGCCGTCGAAACGGGCCGATCTCAGCCGGGCTCGGCGGTGACCGTGATCGTCGTCCAGCCGCCGACGTGGATGCGGTCGCCGCTGCGCAGGGGCATCGGGGTGCGGGGCGGGATCAGGTCGTCGGTGCCGTTGAGGCTGGTGCCGTTGGTGGAGCCCAGGTCGGTGACGGTGAGGCCGTCGGCGGCGAGGTGGATGCGGGCGTGGGAGCGGGAGACGCCGATATCGACCGGGGCGATGCCGAGGTCGATGTCGGGCTCGACGCCCTGCGAGACGCTGCGCTTGCCGATCAGAAAATCGGTGCCCTGCAGGGAAATCCGGCGTTCGGGGTAGTAGCCGGGGAACTCCACGCGCTCGGCGTCGGGGCCCTTGCGGGCCAGTACGCGCTCGTAGAATTCGCGGTCCGCGGCGATGGTGGCCATCCAGCCCGCTGTGGCCGACGACGGATCCGCGGACACCTCACCGTCCGGATGCGCGATCACCGTCTCGGCGACGGCGTTTGCGACGACGCTCCCGGGCGAGGGCAGGGCCGAATCGTGCCCGCACACCTCGCAGAACCGCCCGGAGATCGCCGCGCCGCAGGCCGGGCACTGCGCCGCGGCCTGCGGCGCCGCTGCCTGCACCGCACCGCCGAGCGCCGCGCCGCACACGTCGCAGTAGTCGGTGGCGGTGGTCTGATGGCCGTCGGGACAGGTGAGCACTAGGACTCCTTTCGAACCCGGGCGGTCTTGGTCGATCGCGCGTCCAGGGCCATCTCGTCGAAGGTGTCGACATTGCGGCGCAGCCGGACGGTTCCGGTGTGGTCGTCCACCTCGACGACGTTGCGCAAAAGCTTTGCGGTGCCCTCGTTTCCGGACTCCGCGGCCAGCTCCACCGCCCGCTGCAGCTTGGCTGTCGCGGTATCCAGATCGCCCTCCTTGCGCGCGGCCAGCCCCTCCTGCACCGCCTGCGCGAGCTCGGCCTGGCCGGTGTAGTGCGCGACGCGGCGGCTGATCCGTGCCGACAGCTCCGAATCGGTGGTCCAGGTCGCCTTCACCAGGCCCTGGCCGATGACCTCGTCGCCGGCGACGACGCTGATGCGCGCGGCCAGTTTCTCCCGCCCGGGCGCGGCCGGGTCGACCCGCACCTGCACGTGGTAGTCGCGATCCTCCGCACCCCACGCACCCAGCGAATACTGCCCCACCTGCGCCCCGGTCTCGGTGCGGCGGCCCGTCAGGTCCTCGATGTTCGGGGCGACCTGTTTGACGAAGCGCACCGTCGCCCCTGCCGGATTCCACACCCGCAGCGTCAGGTCCGGAATCGCGCGGCCCATCGACACCTGCATCATCGCGCGGAAGTCGGCCACGAGTTCCGAACCCGTCTTGATCACGTCGTAGCCGCCCAGCAGCCCCGAGGAAATGGTGCGCAGCTCCTTGACCATGTCGCCGCCGCCGACGCCGCGGCAGTCGCAGGTGAACTTGCCCTGCGACAACCGGATCTCCTCGTCCAGATGCGCGGGCTCCTCGTGCTCGTTCTTGCCGTCGGTGAGCAGGATGGTGTGTGCCATCGCCTGCGGATACTGGCCGGCGACCTGGCGCGCCACCCCCAGCCAGCTCCCCATGGCGGTGCCGCCGTAGGGGCGCAGCGTGTCCAGGGCATGCCGGGCGGCGAAGACGGATTCGGGATCCTTGCGCCGCAGCGGCCCGCGCGTGGGAAAGATCACCTCCCCCTCGTGGGTGCCCTTCACCAGTGCGAACAGGGTGCCCTCGGCCATCTCGTCGAGGGCGGCGAGGGTGGCCTCGCGCGCACCGGCGAACCGGTCGCCCGCGGCCATCGACCCCGAACAGTCGATGATGATGATCTCCAGGCGCTCCTGCACCGGGGCGGGCGCGGAGAAGTCGGCACCGACCTGCACCGTGACGATGGCATCGACGGTGTCGACGCCCTCGGCCAGATACTGGTTCTGGTCGATGTCGACCGAAATCCCCTTGGTTGCTTCCGAACTCAACTTTCCACTCCTCGCCACTCCGACATACCCACGGGCGCGAGCGCGACGGTGATGTTGTCGCCGCCGCCGGCGCGCAGGGCGTACTCGACCAGACCCCGGGCCGCCTGCCGGGCCGGCGCGGCCGTCGCGATGGAGGCCAGGCCGACGGCATCGGACAGGTAGTTCCAGAGCCCGTCGCTGCACAGCAGCAGCACGCCGGGGCCGCGCACCTGCACGGTGGTCACCGCGGTGTCGGCGGCCCGGTGCTCGGAATCGGCGCCCAGCCAGCGGACCAGCGCATGCGCGCGCGGATCCTGCATGGCCGCGGCCTCATCCATCGCCCCGTGCGCCACCAGGGCCTGCGCCCACGAGTCGTCCACGGTGAGCCGGCGCGAGGGCGGCATGCCGCGGGCCTCGTCCGGGCACAACCAATACGCCCGGCTGTCACCGACACTCGCGACGGTGATCTCGAATTCCCCTGGGCCGCTGGCCCGCAGCACCGCAGCAACGTAGGTGCAGGACGGGGCGTGCCCGGCCCCGCGGGAGGTCCCCCGCACGGCATCGAAGGCCGCCTCGAGTCCCGCCATGACGGCGTCGGGGGCGGCGCGATCGGCGGCCAGCGCGGCCATACAGGCATCGACGCCGCCGCGCGCGCCGGCGGTTGCGGCCAGCTGCGGATCCTCCGAGGTGGACACCCCGTCACACACGGCGATCACGATCGCGGGGCCGGACGCGTCGTCGAGCACTGCCGCGGCGACGGCGTCCTCGTTGCGCGCGTGCACGAGGCCGCGATCGGTGATCAGCTGCACCGCACCGAGATCGGACTCGCTGCGGTCCGGCGGGCGTAGCAGCGCGCCGCAGGCGATGCAGTAGCCGTCGGCGTCGAAATCCCGGGCGCCGCATTCGGCGCAGGCCGCCGCGGGATCGATGCTGCGATCCGGCAGCAACGCGCGGCTGATCGTCAGTTCGCGACCGCATTCCTCGCAGAACCGGTCCGCGACACCGATTCTGGACCGGCAGCCCGGGCAGTGCAGCCCCACCATCGCGCTCATAACGTCGTCCTGGGCCGAACCTGGTTGGCGCGGTCGACCAGTGCGATCCGGCCCCACATGTCACCGGCATCGTGGGCCAGATCCCGGTAGCAGCCCTCCAGTCCGGTGCGCACGCCGGCGTGGGTCAGAGCGTGGCCGAGCAGCGGAGCGGGCTCGGTGGCGGCATTACCCGCGGACAGCCAGTCCAGTGCCGCGTCCAGCACCCCCCGGCGTACCTGTGCCGCACGATATTTAGATTCGATGACAAGCCTTTCGACTCGGCTGCCGCCCTCACGCAGCAGCTCTTCGGTGATATCGGCCGGATCCCGGCCCGCCAACAGGGTCTGTGCCGCGGCGATCGCCGCGTCGGTGTGCCGCGCCGAGGAGGGGTCGACCTGATCGAGCACCGCGACCGCCGCCTCGCGATCCCCGGCCGCGCGGCGCAGCCGGGCCAGGCCGAAGGCCGCGCTGACGAAGCCGTGATCGGTGCGCCAGATCGATTCGTAATACCTTGCGGCCCTCGCCGATTCGACATCTGGGTCGATATCGGCGGCGGCGCAGAGCTCGGCCGCGGCGGCCAGTGCCAGCTGCGGGGCCGTCTCCCCCGGAAGCGCACCGTGCACGGCGTCGAATTCCGCTGCGGCGGCATCGAATTCACCGACCAGCAGCCTGGCCAGGCCGCGGTACCAGGTGAGCCGCCAGTCCTCGTCGATCCGCGCGGCCAGTTCGTCGATGCGGCGTTGAGCGTCCACGGCATCGCCGGTCTCCAGGGCGGCACGGATCAACCGCAGCGGGATCTCGACCGACTCGCCCTCCCCCGTCACCACCGCGCGCAGGCCCGCCTCGAGCGCGGGCCCGAGCTCGGCCGGGGTGACCCCGCTCGTCGTGGCCAGCAGCGCCGCGCCGCTGTCGGAGGGGTCGACCAGCGGAACGGGCAGCGCCGCAACGACATCGCGGGCACCGAGTCCGGCCGGAGCCTCACCTCCCAGGACTGCGGCACCGCGCCCCGCATCGCCGCCACCGAAGGATTCGACAGCAGATCGAGCAGGCGAATCAGCCCGGGCGGCGGTCAGATTCGAATTCTCGTCGGCGCCGGCATCGACGCCGAACACCCCGCGCGGCGGACCGAAGTTCACCGACAATCCCGGATGCGGCACGCCGCTGGTGGCCGAGAGCACCGTGCGCAATACGCCCG
Organism: Nocardia albiluteola; assembly: GCF_018860155.1. Lineage (GTDB taxonomy): Bacteria > Actinomycetota > Actinomycetes > Mycobacteriales > Mycobacteriaceae > Nocardia > Nocardia albiluteola. Next base: position 295,670 of record NZ_JAHKNI010000002.1, on the reverse strand, counting down.
TCAGCTGATCGGCCATCTCCTCCATGGAGGCGAACCTCGCCTCGGGATCGGCATCGGTGGCGCGCACCAGGAATCTGTGGAGGGATTCGTGCGCCTCGAGCAGCGGCTCGGACAACGGACCCGGCAACTCCGCGAAATGGCCGTCGCGCTGGGGCACGGCCAGCATCAGCACCGCCAGGGTGCGCCCGACGGTGTACACCTCCGAGGCGATCGTCGGCCCGGTCTCGGCGATCTCGGGCGCCTGATATCCGGTGGTGCCGTACAGGGGGCTGTCCCGGTCGTCCATCGAGATGACTGCACCCAGATCGATCAGCTTCAACTGCTCGTCGGACTGCATCACGTTGTCCGGCTTGAAATCACAGTAGGCCAGGCCCAGCGCGTGCAGGTATCCCAGCGCGGGCAGCATCTCCAGGATGTAGGCGATGGCCTGCTCGGGCGGCAGGAACGCGCCCGTGGCCTCGCGCCGGCGGCGCAGCAGCTGCTTCAGGGATGCGCCGCCGACGTACTCCATCACGATGTAGCCGACCGGAATCCCCTCCGGCCCCGCATGTTCCACGAAGTTGAAGATCTTCACGATATTGGGGTGCTCGACCTGCGCCAGGAACCGGCGCTCGGCCAGCGCCGCGGCCATGGCGTCCGGATCCTGCGAGTTCAGCAGGCCCTTGAGCACGACCCAGCGGTCGCTGACGTTGCGGTCCACCGCCAGATAGAGCCAGCCCAGCCCGCCGTGCGCGATCGGGCCGAGGACCTCGTACTGCTGTCCGATCAGCTCGCCGCGCCTCAGTTTCGGGGTGAACGAGTACCGGGTGCCGCAGTGCGAGCAGAATCCCTCGGCACGGCCGGGCGTGCCGTCCCGCGAACGCCCCACCGGGCGTTCACAATTCGAGCAGAAGCGCTTGCCCTCGGGCACCCGGGGGTCGGCGAGCACGGCGGTGGACGGGTCGACCCGCGGCACCCGCGGCACCTCGACCATCCCGGCGCCGAGACGGCCGCGGCGAGACCGGGACGTGGTGGATCGGGTGTGGACGGTTCTGGTGCCGGTGCGTCCGGCCCCAGCGATCCCCCCGGTCGCCGGGGTGGACACGCCGCCGCCGGGCCGACTGGTCGAAGCCGCGATCCCGCAGGTATCGCACACCCCGTTGGAAATCGTTCCGCCGCAACAGTGTTCGCCGCAACGCTCACCCGCCGCGGCGGCACCGTGTGCCGGTGCGGTAGCCCGGCCCGCCGCGGCAGGCTCGGGCGGTGCGTGCGGCGCGGCCGACTCGGGCGCCGTGCCGCAGACATCGCAATAGCCCCCGACAATCGTTCCCCCACAACCGAGTTCGGCGCACTTCGTCGGACCCGTCGGAATTCCGCCCGCCCGCAGACCGCCACCGGTTTCCCGCTCACCGCTGCGGCGGCCGCTACCGGGGCGCGAGTTCGACCCGCCGCCCGGACTCTTCCTGCCCCTCCGACTCATCCCGGCCTCCCCGATACCTCCGCGATGACCTGCTGATAATCCGTGATCGCCCTGGTCGCCGCCGCCAGATCACAGGGTCGGCGATCGAGCAGGCCCGCAGCAATCCTGTTGGCGGACAACACATCCTGCTGTTCACTGACCCCCAGGCGGGCGGCCTTGACCTGGTAGGCGGCCAGCCGGCCGCGCAGTTCTGCGCGCCGGTCCAACAGGCCCTGCGCCAGGTCCACCGCCCCCTCGGCGCGGGCCAGCGCCGCATCGATCCGGCGGCGTAACTCCAGCAGGGACAGCGCGGCGGGCCCGCCGGACGGCCCGGCGGCCAGCGCGTCGAGTTCGGCGCGCAGCGTGCCGGTCTCGTCGGCGGGCACGGGCAGTGGCGCGGTGCGGATCTTCTCCTGGGCCTGCTCCCGAGCCCGTGCGGCCCGTTCGACCGCGTCCCCGATCGAATCCAGGCGAGACCGGGTCCGAGCAATCGCGGCGGGCCAGTCCGCGCTCAGCTCGCGCAGCTCGGCCAGGCCCCGGGCCTCTCGATCCAGCCGCCGCGCCAGCTCCGCCGCACGGGCATCGATTCGGTCCGGGGTGAGCGCCAGTGGGTCGGTCGCCGAGCGGCCCAGCAGATCGGTGACGCCCTCGGCGATCGCACGCAATTCGGCTGTGACGCCGCCGAATTCGTCCAGCCTGGTCTGCACGGGGGTCAGCGCGGCCAGCACACGGGTATTGACCGCGTCGACCGCGTCGAGGAATTCCGCGATCTCCGGGAAGGTGGTGCGCATGCGGTCCAGGGTGTCGGCGATGCCGACGAAGAGCACCTGCTCCGTGGGCCCGGTCAGGGTGCGCTGTGCCATGGGGATGGGGGTCCGCGACACCTCGTGCGGGCGATCGCGCAGCAGGCGGGTGAGTTCGGTGCGATCGGCATCGGTGGGCTTGTGGCGGCGGGCCCGGATCGCGCGCGCGGCCTCCAGGATATCCCGCACCCGGCCGAAGTCCTCCCACATCAGTTCCAGCGCCTGCTCGATCGGGCGCCAGCGCCGCTGGGTCTCGCCGGTGGGCGGAAATCCGCGCAACAATACCAACCCCGGATGCTTGTCCAGTTCCAGGAGGGTGGCGGTGATCGCCTCGATTTCCCTACCGCGCGCGGCCAATTCGTTGTCGATCTCGATGGCCGTCAGCGCGTTCATCGGTCTCATCGCCGGCTGTAATCGGGCTGGGGCGGGCCGGGCGAGGGGCCCAGCGCGCTCAGGTCTGCATCGTACAGCCGCTGCCAGGTGCCGTTCCCGCGCAGGCGGTCGAGCACGCCGTTGACGTAGCCGACCATGTCCCGCTCGCCCTTCGGCACCCCGACCGCGTAGTCCTCGTATCCCAGTGCGCCGCCGACGATCTGGAGGTTGCCGTCCTGCGCGGCCAGCCCGGCGAGAATCGGTTCATCGGTGCTGACCGCGTCCACCTGGCCCTGCTGCAGCGCCACCAGGCAGTCGGTCCAGTTCGTCACGCCCAGCACGCTCGGCGGTTTCGGCAGATGCAGCGCGAACAGCCGATCCGCCGAGTCGGCACCCACCGTGACGCACACCCGCTTGCCGCTCAGATCGGCCGCGGAGTTGATGCCGGAATTGCGCGCGGCCAGAATGCGTTGCGGCGCAGTGAAATACACACCCGAGAAGTCGACGTCGTTGCGCCGGTCGCAGGTGACGGAGAACGTGCGGACCACCAGGTCCACCTGATGGTCGGTCAGCGAGGGTACCCGCTGGGCCGTGGACACCGAGCGCAGCTCGATCCGGTTCGGGTCGCCGAACAGGGCCCGGGCGATTTCGCGCGCCAGGTCGATGTCGAAGCCCTGCAGCTGTCCGGTGGCAGGATTGCGGAACCCGAACAGATAGGTGTTCTGGTCGACCCCGACCGTGAGCCGGCCCTTGGCCACGATCCGCGCCATCGTGCTGTCCGGCGCGAAGTCGCCCGAGGTCGGCGGGTAGCTGGCCGTCAAATCCGAGCAGTGTCCGCCGGCGTCGGCGGAGGGGGTGATCGGCTGGCTGTCGGGCGGCAGCGGCCGCACCGGCGCCATCGACGGGTTGTTCGGCACCGCCGCGTACGCGCCGCAGCCCGCCAGCAGCCCGGTGGCCACCAGCGCGGCCACCGACCGGCCCAGTCGTGCGCGCCTCACTGGAACTCCTTCAACCGCGGCCACAGTCCGGCGACGACGGCGGCGGCCGCGATTATCATCAACACCAGTGTGCCCTCGGCGCTGCCGATCCAGGCGTCTCCGGCCGCGGAGATCTGCCCGCGCAGCTGTACCCGGGTCTGGTCCAGGTGATCGCGCACGGAGGTGTCCAGGGTGGTGAAGGTGGTGACCGAAGCCTTGGGCGCGGCGCCGATCGCCTGGTCGACCGCGGCCGGGAAGTTCGCCGCGTTGTAGCTCGTAACCTGTCTGCCGTGCCCCGTCATCCAGTCCGAGAGCTGGCCCAGCAGCGGCGAACTCGCCCCGGCTCCGGCGGTCAGCCGGGCACGCAGCTGGGTGGTCTTGTCGGTGAAGTCGGCCTCGGTGGTCGTGGTATCGCCGCGGGTGATCAGCTCGAGGGTCTCGTCGGTGCGGGCCTGCTGCCCCAGAATTCGTGCCTGGGCCAGATTTTCGGTGCGCGTGGTGGGGCCGGACCCTCCGGTGTCGACCGAGGTGGTCGAGACGAGGGTGGCCGCGACGATCCACAGCAGCGCCACCGCCGCGGCGACCGCGGCGGCGAGCAGGCCGAGGTTGAACAGGCGGTTGGTGCGCCGCTGCAGGATTCGGGTGCCCAGGACCGCGCCCCCGAGCACCAGAATCAGCAGCCCGATCGCCAGCCACGGCAGCCCGGTGAGGGCGCGCTGGTCGGCGCGGACCGCGGCGAAACGATCGGTGGTGAGCTCGGCGGCGCTGGGCAGCAGCGACTTCTGCATCAGCCCCGAGGCCTCGCGCAGGTACGCCGAACCGACCGGGAAGCCCTGCCGGTTGTTCGCCCGCGCCGATTCGACGAGGCCGGCGTAGGCGGGCAGGTCCGCGTCGATCTCGCCGACGATGCGCCGGGTCTGCGGGTCGTTCGCCCCGGCGGTCGCGGTGGCCAGCGCATCGGCGGCGTCGGCGAGGGCCTGCTGGTACTGCGACCGGATCTGCGGGGATTCGATTCCGCCGGTTAGGAATGCGGTGGCCGCGGAGGCGTCGGCCTGCGACAGCGCCACGTAGAGGTTCTGCGCCGCATTGTCCAGCGGCTCGGAGCGAGCCAGGGTGGTGTCGCGGCGACTGATCTTACCGCTCAGCTCGTTGGCGCACACCAGGCCGGTGACCAGGCACAGCACGACCGCGGCAGCGGCGATTGCCACGATCACCCCGGGGGTGGTCGCGGCGATCCGCCGCAACCAGTTCGCACCCCTGCGAACCGGTGCTGGTAGACGAGGTCCCAAGCTCCCTCCCCCTCCTGACATGCCGTGCGCGACATCCGGATCCGAGGGCAGGCCGGACGATCGCGTCATCCGGCTCCCCGCCCGGCGCCGGAGTCTCGAACGCGATCGTACGGGAGCGGCTGAGGGTTCGCCGAACGATTTCAACTGTAGACAGATGATGTCATCTGCCTTAACGTCGAGACATGAGTGATGTTTTGTCTCACGGAGCGCGCTTCGAGCTGCGCTCCGGCGACACCTGGCACGACCCCTGGACGATGTACGCCGCGCTGCGGGAGCACGATCCGGTACATCACGTCGTCCCCACCGGGCGCGAGAACGAGGACTACTACGTGCTGTCGCGCTACCGCGACATCTACGAGGCCGTGCGAGATCCCGAAACCTTCTCCTCGGCACAGGGTTTGACCGTCGACTACAACAACCTGAGCGAGATCGGCCTCGGGGACAACCGGCCGTTCGTATTCACCGATCCGCCGGATCACACCGTATTCCGCCGCCGCGTCGCCAAGGGCTTCACCCCGCGCCAGGTCCAGGAGATCAGCCCCGCGGTAAGGGATTTCGTCGTCGAGCGGATCGAGCGGCTGCGCGCCGCGGGCGGCGGCGACATCTCCGCCGAGCTGTTCAAACCGCTGCCCACCATGGTCGTGGCGCACTATCTCGGTGTGCCCGAGGAGGATCGGGCCAAGTTCGACGAGTGGAGCGAGGCGATCGTCGCGGCGTCGGCGACCGGACCGGACGGCGTGCTGAACGCGCAGGCCGCGGTGACCGAGCTGATGCAGTACTTCACGGGACTGATCGACAAGCGCCGCGCCGCGCCGGGCGAGGACACCATCTCCCACCTGGTGGCCTCCGGGCTGGGCGCGGACGGCGACATCGGGGAGATCCTGCAGATCATCGGGTTCGCCTTCACCATGGTGAGCGGCGGCAACGACACCACCACCGGAAACCTCGGCGGCGCGGTGCAATTGCTGACCCGCTACCCCGAACAGCGCGCGCGGTTGCTCGCGGACCCGGGTCTGATCCCCGGCTCGATCGACGAGTTCCTGCGGCTCACCTCGCCCGTGCAGAGCCTGGCGCGCACCACGACCCGCGACGTCGAGCTCGACGACGGCGTCATCCCCGCGGGCCGGCGGGTGCTGCTGCTCTACGCCTCGGCCAATCGCGACGAGCGCGAATTCGGTTCCGACGCGGCCGAACTCGACATCACCCGGAACCCGCGCAACATCATGACCTTCGGCAACGGCAACCATCACTGTCTCGGCGCGGCCGCGGCGCGCATGCAGGCCACGATCGCGCTGACCGAATTGCTGGCCCGCTGCCCGGATTTCACCGTCGACATCGAGAATGTGCGGTATTCGGACGGCAGTTACGTGCGGTGGCCGATCAGCGTGCCGTTTACGGTTGCCGCATGACGGACTGGCTGGGCGAACCGCGGTCGCTGCGCGCGGCCGAACGCATCCTGGACGCCGCGGCGCGGCTGTTCGCCGAACGCGGGGTCGCCGCCACCCAGATGGCCGACATCGCCAAGGCCGCCGGCTGCTCGCGCGCGACGCTGTACCGCTATTTCGACAGCCGCCAGGCGGTGCAGCTGGCCTTCGTGCACCGCGAGGCCCGTCGCGTCGGCGCCCGGGTGAGCCAGGAGATCCGGGACATCGCCGATCCTGGCGAGCGGGCCGTCGCGGGGATCGCGGCCAGCCTGCGGGAGGTGCGCGCGGATCCGCTGCTGATCGCCTGGTTCCGCCCCGACGACGCGGGCCTGACCCTCGAGATCGCGCAGACCTCGCAGGTCATCGAGGGCATCGCCGCCTCGCTGTTCGGCACGGACGCCCTGCCCGACGAGGGCGAGCTGTCGATGCTGGCGCGCTGGCTGACCCGGGTGATCGTCTCGCTGCTGACGGTCCCGGGCCACGACGAGGCGCACGAGCGGGAGATGCTGCGCCGCTTCATCGCCCCGCTTTTCATCCCCGCCCAGCCCTGAACGCGCCGGCTCACCCGCGAGAGCGAGCGGTGGGGGGGGGGGGGGGGGGGGGGGGCGCCCCCCGCCCCCCCGGAGAGGGCGGGTGGGGGCATAGCGGGGGTGGT
>NZ_JAHKNI010000002.1:0-288702 GCF_018860155.1 Nocardia albiluteola | reverse complement strand
CTCACCGCGCCGCCACCCCCGCGTGCGGGTGGGGTGGCCGTGCCGGGGCCGGCCCCGCACGACCGCGGGAACCGGTTACAGGCAGCTGTGCGCTTTCAGCTGGGAGTAGGTCGCATCGGAGACAGTGATCTTGTCACCGACTTTGGCGTGCGTCAGCGTGGATGCATTGATGCCGGCCGTTGTCGCGCAGTGCAGCATATTGGCGCTCACCGTGATGCTCTGGTCGGCATGCGCAGCACCGGCCCCGATGATGGACGCCCCGGTCAGCGCAATAGCTAAGACACCTGTCTTGACAAATCGCATGCGAGTTCCTCTCTCGAAATCAAAGATCGGTACCACATCTGACCATTAGATGATGCCAGTCGAATCCCCGAAACCAACCGAAGGGTCCACTTCGGGCGACGAGCCGGTTCGATACGCTGCCGGCCGCCGGGAATCACGGCTTGCGCGCGGGGCCGCGGATCAGGAGGGTGGACATATGGATTCGCTCATCATGTCCGCGCGCGACCTCGAGTTCCTGCTCTACGACTGGCTGGACACCGCGCGGCTGACCGAGCGAGAACTGTACTCCGAGCATTCCCGGGAGACCTTCGACCAGGTGCTGGACCTGTCGCGAGAGCTCGCGACGCGGTATTTCGCCCCCCACAACCGCGCGAGCGACCTGCACGAGCCCACCTTCGACGGCGAGAAGGTGCACATCCTGCCCGAGGTGAAGCAGGCCCTGGACGCGTTCGCCGAGGCGGGCCTGATCGGTGCGGCGATGAGCGAGCGGGTGGGCGGCATGCAACTGCCGCACACGATCTTCACCGCGTGCATGGCGTGGTTCTACGCCGCGAACGCCGCCACCACCAGCTATCCGATGCTCACCATGGGCAATGCGAACCTGCTCGCCGCCCACGCCTCGGACGAGCAGATCGAGCAGTTCGTGCTGCCGATGGTGGAGGGCCGCTACTTCGGCACCATGGCGCTGTCCGAGCCGCAGGCGGGCTCGAACCTCGCGGACATCACCACCCGCGCCGAACCCCAGGACGACGGCACCTACCGGCTGTTCGGCCGCAAGATGTGGATCTCCGGCGGCGATCACGAACTCTCGGAGAACATCGTCCACCTGGTACTGGCCAAGATTCCGGGCGGACCCGGGGGCACGCGCGGCATCTCGCTGTTCATCGTGCCGAAATACCTTGCGGGCCAAGAACACAACGACGTCGTGCTGGCGGGCATCAACCACAAGATGGGCTGGCGCGGTACGGTCAACACCGCGCCGGTCTTCGGCGACGGCGCGTTCACTCCCGGCGGCAGGCCCGGGGCCGTGGGCTACCTGGTCGGCGAGCCGAATCAGGGGCTGGCCTACATGTTCCACATGATGAACGAGGCGCGCCTGGGCATCGGGCTCGCCGCGACCGCGATGGGTTACACCGGCTACCTCAAGGCGCTGGACTACGCCCGCGCCCGTCCCCAGGGCAGACCGATCGGCGTCAAGGGCGGCCCGCAGGTGCCGATCGCGGACCACCCCGACGTGCGGCGAATGCTGTTGGCGCAGAAGTCCTATGTCGAGGGCTCGCTGGCGCTGCAGCTGTACTGCGCCACCCTCATCGACGATCGGCGCAGCGCCACAACCGAATCCGAGCGCACCCGTGCGGAAACGCTGCTACGCGTGCTGACCCCGATCGCCAAGAGCTGGCCCAGCCAGTGGTGCCTGGCGGCCAACGACCTGGCCATCCAGGTGCACGGTGGCGCGGGCTACACCCGCGACTACGACGTCGAACAGCACTACCGGGACAACCGCCTGAACCCGATTCACGAAGGCACACACGGCATTCAGAGTCTGGATCTGCTCGGCCGGGCGGTCACCGCCGAGAACGGGGCCGCGCTCTCGCTGCTGCTGGACACCATCGGCGAGACGGTCGCGGCGGCCGGAGCCACCGGCGACGCCGAACTCGGCAACTTCGGCGACGATCTGGCCCGGGCCACCGGTCGCATCGCCACCAGCACCGCCCTGCTCTGGAAGGGCATGGATCCGGAGACGGCGCTGGCCAATTCGGCGGCGTATCTGGAGGCGTTCGGCCACGTCGTGCTGGCCTGGATCTGGCTCGAGCAGGCGATCGCCGCACACGGCCACGACACCGCCTTCCACCACGGCAAGCGCGCCGCGGCCCGATACTTCTACCGCTGGGAATTACCGCGCACCACACCGCTTTTCGATCTACTCGACAGCCTCGACCGCACCACCTTGGACCTGGATCCGTCCTGGTTGTGATCCCGTCACGGAGATCGGGAGAGGGGACTACCCCCCGGTTGTTCCCGGTCCCGGATCGCCGGAGCCGGTGTTGTGGTCCGGCACGACGAGGCAATCGTGCACCTCCGGCGGGAGGTTTTCGAACCAGCTTCGCTCAGCTCCCGGTTCGGGCAGAGCGCGGCCGAATTCGACCATGTCGCCGTGGAAAAGCTCATTCAGATACACCCACACCGCCGATGAGGGGATGTGCAGCGCTCGGGTGAGGAGATCGGTGATTCCGGCCGCGATGCGTTTATTGCGATCACCCGTCCGCTTGCTGCGAATGTGCCCATACACCCACACCCCGTGGGCGGGGGCCGATTGTCCGCCGATGAAATGATCGTCCGGATCGAGAGTGTGAAATACGCACTGAATCAACGCGATCGGAGCTCCGGTGACTTCGTGGTGGATCCGCGCAATCCCCGCGGCGAGCTGCGCCTTGGCGGCGGCGTCGACCTGACCTCGATGGTTGTAGCACTCGTACGTCGGCACGGCGGTTTCCTCTCTAGTTGTCCGGGCTCGCCTGCTTGGCGACGGCAATGAACGCTGACAGCTCGGCGGCAATGTCCGGACCTGTTGGCTGGTAGATGATTTCGGTGACACCGCCTCGTTCGATCGCCACCAGGCGGCGGGCGAGTTCATCGGCGGTGCCGGTCAGTGTGGTGGCGGGTATCGCGGCCCAGCTGCCGGCCTCCCAGGCAGCCCGATCTGCCTCACTGAAGCCGACCAGGTGCTGGTCGAAAATGACGAAATGGCGGTCGGCCTCGGGCACTTGGTTGATGGCGTCGAGCCACACTCTGCCCGCGGGCATCGCAGTGAGATCTCCGCCGAATTCGTAGGCCGAATGGTAGGCAAGCGCATTTCCAGGGCCGGCCGCCGCGGCGACGCGTGGGGAGTCCAGGGCCTCCCCGGGATCGAGGACCGTTCCGTGCGCGGGCATGCTGACCCAGGTGAAGTCCTCGGCGGAGCCGGTATCACCCTTGGTGAACAGGCCGTCGCCCAATTCCTTTGCCACACCGAGCCCCTTGGGGCCGTACGCCGAGATCAGTACCGGCACGTCGATCGGTCTGCGAGGCGCGTGGCCCTCGGGATGCAACATCCGCATACGGTGTCCGTTCCAGTCGACGGTTTCGCCGCGTAGCAAGGCCCGGAATGTTCTCACGTAATCGGTCAGATACGTCCACGTCGCGGCCTTGGCTCCGATCGCCCTGGCGCCGGAGTGACCCGTACCGAACGCCACCGCCACCCGTCCCGGCGCCATCGCCGACAGCCCTGCCGCCCCCGCGACGTTGACCATCGGGTGCCGCAGCGCCGGTACGAGGACGGCGGGCCCGAGCCCGATGCGCTCGGTGCGCACGGCCGCCAACGCCAGCATCATCCATACATCCGGGCCCTGATGGGGCGCGTCATGCAGCCAGGCGCGGTCATAACCGAGTTGTTCGGCGACGGCGATATGCGCTGGTGAATCCAGAGACGTCGCAAAATGCGCGGAGATCTTCACTGCGGTTTCACCACTTCCACCATGATCTCGTCGGCCTGCGGCCGCATCTGCAGCAACGACATCGTCTCGGCGACATAGGAATTCAGCGGCATCAGCGTGTCGGGGTCGAGACCCAGCCCGTCCGCGAGTTCGGTCTGCACCCGCGGCGGGATTATTTCGATCACCTGAACCGCGGTGTCGCGCAACTGAAAACGCAGGGACTGAGTGTAGGAATGCAGCGCGGCCTTGGTCGCGCAATATGTCGGCATGCTGGCGTTCGGCGCGAACGCCAGCCCGGACGTGACATTGAGAATCGCGGCGTGTGGCCGGCTCACCAATGCGGGCAACAACGCCGAGGTCAGCCGGATCGGCCCGAGTAGATTCACCTCCACGATCGCCTGTGCCCTCTCGGTGTCACCGGCGGTCAGGTCCTCGACGTGCGAGACACCGGCGTTGTTGATCACGACGTCGAGGTCCGGAAAGCGGTCGGTCAGCTCGACGGTGAATCGCCGGATGTCATCGGAGTCACCCTGATCCAACTGCAGATACTGCATTCCCGGGTTCGCGCTCACGACGGCCTGCAACGGCGCTCGCCGTCGCCCCGCGATGACTACCCGATTGCCCAATCGGTGTAGCGCCGTGGCCAAACCTCGGCCGATTCCAGTGCCACCGCCGGTCACCAGGATCGTGTTGCCCGTCAACTGCATGACATCGTCCTTTTGTAGACGCCTACGTTCACTATCGCTGTCAGCGTATGCCCGGAGAATAGGGAACGCAAGCGGCTACTATTGTCGAATGTCGAACAAGAGTGGAGTCACGCGCAGTCGCCGGCGCGGCGAAGAGCTCGAGCACGCCCTGTATGCCGCAACACTGGCGGAGCTGACGGACGTCGGGTATGGCCGACTCGCCATGGAGGCAATCGCGGCACGCGCCCAGACCGGCAAGGCGGCCCTGTATCGGCGCTGGCCCACCAAACAGGCGCTGGTGCTGGCCGCCTTGCTTCATGCACTGCCCCCACTCCCCGAGCCGCGGGCCGAGCGCTCGAGCCGAGAGAACCTACTGTCCGTGCTCATCGCGATCGGCGACGTCATGGCGGGCAGAACGACGTTTCCGGGGCTGGATATCCTCGGCCAGGTCCTGCGCGAGCCTGAACTGCGAGCCATATATGCCGAGAAGTTGATCGCCCCACGGATACGGGTGATCGACGCCATCCTGCGGGACGCCGAAGCCAACGGCGAGTTCGACGCGAGCACCCTCCCGCCGCTGACCGCACGCATCGGACCGGCGCTGATCATCCAGCAGGTGCTACTCACCGGCGCGCCGCCGACGCGGCGAGAACTCAGCGAGATCGTCGACGCCCTACTCCCCGAATCGTCACCGACATCCTCGAGCGACGACTCCCATTAGCGCTTCGTCGTATCGGTCGCGGTTGAGTCCGCGCCCCCGCACTCGAGATGTGTGACTAGGGTGGTCCGGTGGATGTGGACTGGCCGGAGCTGCGCAAACAAGCCTTCCTCGAGGAGGATGCGGCGGTGCTGGCGTTGAACAAGCCCGCCGGGATCTCGGTGACGGGAGAGCGGCACGATACCGATATCGTGCGGCTGGCCGCCGAGCACGGCGAGACGCTGTATCCGGTGCATCGGATCGATAAGGTCACCTCGGGGCTGGTGTTGCTGGCCAAGGAACTGGCCGCGCACGGAGAACTGACGCGGCAATTCAACAAGCGCACCGCCGAGAAGGCGTATCTGGCGGTCACCGCGTCCACCGGGCTGCCCGATTCCGGCGTCATCGAGTTGCCGCTGAGCGTGGGACGCAAGAACCGGGTGCGAATCGCCGCGCCACGCGAGGCCATCGTTCGCGACGGTGATACCTGGTCCGTCGCGGAACGAGATCTGCTGGCAGGCAAGAACTATCCGTCGCGCACCGAGTTCACGACCGTGCTGCGCGGCGCGGAGCACACGGTGCTGGCGGTGCGGCCGATCACGGGACGTCGCCATCAGATTCGGGTGCACCTGGCCTGGATCGGGCATCCGATCGCCGGTGACCCGCTGTTCGACAAGTCCGGCGCCTACCAACGGACGCACCTGCATTCGTGGCGGCTGCGGCTCGACGCGTCGTGGCGCGACGGTGGCGAGCTCGCGCTGGAGGCCGCGCCCGGGCCGGACTTCTGGACAATCGGCGGGACACAGCTCACGGACGATCCAGCGACCCTGCTCGACGGCGTCACCCAGGCGTGATTCGCCGGCAACGCCGCGGATTCATGCCTTTTCGCTATATTTGGTGGCGCGTCTCATGAAGACTTCATAGCAATCGGCAATCTACCCTGATGAGGTGCCGACCAGGCACGCTCGGGCGCAATGGCGCGATTCCCACGAGAAAGCGAACGCCGTGATTCTGTTGGCTCAGCTCAGCGACACCCACTTCAATCTGCAGGCGCGCACTACCGAACGTGTCGAACGCGTGATGGCCTATCTGGCCACGCTGCCGCGCAAGCCCGACGCGATCCTGGTCACCGGCGACATCACCGATTCGGGCAAGGCCGAACAGTACGAACAGGCCCTGGCGGCGCTGCGTTCGCCGGTCCCGCTGTGGGTGCTGCCGGGCAATCACGACGATCGCTCGAATCTGCGCGAGGTCGTGCTGGGCGAACCGGCCTCGGCCGAACCGATCAACCAGGCGATGCGGCTGGACGGTGTGACGGTGGCGCTGCTGGATTCGACGGTGCCCGGCGAGGGCGGCGGCGAACTGGACGACGACACGTTCGCCTGGTTGACCGATCTGCTGCGCGCGACCCCCGACAACGACGCGGTGCTCGTGGCGCTGCATCACCCGCCGATACCCATGCACAGCACGGTGTGCGATCCGATTCGCCTCGCCAACCCGACCTGGCTCGAGCAGATCGTCGCGGCGGACCATCGCATCCTCGGCGTGCTCGCCGGGCACACACATGCGATGGGAGTCAGCGTGTTCGGCGGCAAGCCACTGATCGTCGCACCCGGCATTTCCTCGGTGATCGGCGGCGCCTGGGAGGTCGGTGCGCCCGACGACTTCCCCGTCGATTACGCGGCGGACCCGGCGGTACTGCTGCACGCGGTGCAGGACGGGCGCCTCACGACCCTGCACCGCCCGGTCCCCATGGGCGGCAGCGTCGCCACGCTCTGATGCCTCCCGCTTGTCGGTGGTAACGGCCAGACTGGGGCGGTGCGTGCGAGCAGGTTGCTGTCCATCGTGCTGTTACTGCAGACCCGGGGCGAATGACGGCCGTTCAGCTGGCGCATCGTCCGCCGCGGGTCGGACCCACATCGACGAATCGCCCGGCGAAACCTCGCCCGCCAGCCGAAGCCGCTCGTGACGGTGTCCCGGGGCTACCTGCGCACCCGCTCGCGGCGGTAGGAGGCGGGGGTCGTGCCGGTCCAGCGCTTGAAGGCGAAGATGAACGTCGAGGCCTCCGCGTAGCCGAGGCGGATCGCGACGTCGCTCACCGAAAGCGGGGTGGCGGTGAGCATTTCCTCGGCCAGGGTGCGGCGCACCTCGTCCAGGAGGGCGCGGTAGCTGGTGCCGGAGGCGTCGAGGTGGCGGCGCAGGGTTCGGGTGCTCATATTGAGGTCGCGGGCCACCGCATCGATGCCCAGCGGGGCGGCGTAGCCGTCGGCGCCGCCCCGGGGGACCAGGCGTTCGCGCACCTGGGAGGCGATTCCGGTGCGGGCGCCGCGGCGATGCACGAGCTCTCGGCACTGCGCCAGGCACATCGCCCAGGTGTGCTCGTTGGCCTGCGGTAGCGGCTGGTCCAGCAGCGCCGGGTCGAGCGAGAACAGATTCTGCGGTCGTCCGAAAAGCGGTCGCACGCCGACGATTTCGGCGAGGGTGCCCGCGTATTCCGGTTCCGGATAGTCGAATTCGGCCCGCAGCAGCGTGAGCGGACGGCCCAGCAGATCGCTCATCACCTGATGCATGGCCAGCACGTCGCGCTCGACCAGGAAGCGCCGCACGTCAGCAGGGACCAGCTCGTCGTGGATGTCGGCGACGAATTCGCCCGGTTCCGAGCGCACGACCGGCAGGCAGAAGGTGAAGCTCAGTTCCAGGTAACGCAGCGCGAAGGCGATCGCGTCGCCCAGGGTCGGGCTGCTGACGCAGGCGAAGCCGAAAATTCCGAAGGTGGTGATGTGATAGCGGCGGCCCAGCTCCACGCCCATCGCGGGGCGTCGCCCGCCCAGGGCTCGCACCAGATTGCGGATCACGGTCAGCTCGGTGTGCGCGTCGATCTGGGCGTCGGGATCGGCCAGGATACGTTCGGTGAGGGCGGTGCCGCGTAGCATCGCCACGGCCGGGACCCCGTGTTCGCGCGCGTAACCCACCATGAGCGCGACGCTCGCTACGCCCCGCGGGAAATCCCAGTCGCGAATTCCGGGATGCTGCACCGTTACCATACGACGATTATGGCCGAATATCTCGATATTGCGGTCGGCGACTGCCTAGAGTGGAGTGAACACCCACGTCAGGAGATCGCTATGTCGACAACGACACCATCGGTCATCATCATAGGCGCCGGATTCGGCGGCCTCGGCATGGCAATGGAACTGCGGCGCAGCGGGTTCGACAACTTCACCATTCTGGAGCGGGCGACCGCGGCGGGCGGGGTATGGCGGGAGAACACCTATCCGGGCGCGGCGTGCGATGTGCCCTCGCCGCTGTATTCGTACTCCTACGCGCCGCGGGCGGACTGGCCGCACCGATTTTCGGGCGCCGAGGAGATCCGGAAGTATCTCGACGGGCTCGCGCAACGCCATCGGCTGCTGGAACGGATCCGGTTCGGGGCCGAGGTCGCCGAGGCGGCCTTCGACGAGTCCGCCGGGGTCTGGACCGTGCGCACCGCCGAGGGGACGGAGTACTCCGCCGACGTACTGATCTGTGCCGTGGGTCAGCTCTCGCGGCCGCGGCTGCCCGATATTCCGGGGCGCGAGAGCTTCCGGGGTCCGTCGTTCCACTCGGCGCAGTGGGACCACTCGGCCGAGCTGTCGGGCCGGAGGGTCGCCGTTATCGGAACCGGCGCCAGCGCAATCCAATTCGTGCCCGCGATCGCCCCGGAGGTGGCGCGGCTGACGGTCTTCCAGCGCACCGCGCCCTGGGTGCTGCGCCGCACCGACCGGGAGTACCGGCCGATCCATCACGCGCTGTTCCGATACGTGCCGGGATTGCGTCTGGCGCAACGGCTCTGGGTGTGGTGCTTCCTGGAGTTCTTCGCCCTGGGGCTGGCCGATCTGCCGGTCCTGCGGCGCGTGCTCGCCCTGGTGTGCCGGAAGAGCCTGGAACACGACGTGGTCGATCCAGAGCTGCGCGCCAAGCTCACCCCGGACTATCCGGTGCTGTGCAAGCGGGTGCTGTTCTCCAACGAGTACTACCCCGCCCTGACCCTGCCCACCGTGGACGTGGAGACCACCCCGATCGATCGGATCGTGCCCGAGGGGGTCCGCACCGCCGACGGCGCGGTGCATCCCGCGGACGTGATCGTCTACGGCACCGGCTTCAAGGGCAGCGAATTCCTCTGGCCGATACGCATTCTCGGCCGCGGCGGCCGCGACCTCGCCGACGCCTGGTCCGGCGGCGCCCGCGCCTACCTGGGCATGACGGTCCCGCAATTCCCGAACATGTTCCTGCTCTACGGCCCCAACACCAATCTCGGCATCGGCTCGATCATCTACATGATCGAATGCCAGGCCCGCTACATCCGCAAGGCCCTGGGCTACCTGGCAACGCATCCGGGCCGCGCCTTGGAGGTAAAGCCTGGCGTCGCAAGGGATTTCGACGAGCACACCCAGCACCGGCTCGAACGCACACCGTGGACGGCCTGCTCCAGCTGGTACCGCAACGCCGCGGGGCGCATCACCAACAACTGGCCCGGCACAGTCACCGCCTACCGTTTGCGGACTCGCTCAGTGGATCTCGCGGACTACGAGCTGATCGACACGACTTCCAGCTGACCCACGAGAGTCGGCCTGCCGTCGGATTGCACTGTTCTTCGGTGCCTGGTGAATTGTTGTCCGACAAGGTATTCGGCCCCGCCGGGTTTGTGCCCGGCCGACCGGTGTTGCGTACGAGCCGGCCGGGCGCTGCAACTTCGAGTCACCGATCGGCGGTCACCGGGACAACATTTCGCCGGGCGCCAGTTCGAGGGCGAGACGGTAGACCGCCGGCCGTGCGGTGAGATCGAGATCGTTCTGGATCCGCGTCGTCAGCTCACGCCATTCCGGAGTGCTGAGGGCGTTACCCAGGGCGGCGCCGCTGTCCCAGTCCCCGACGTTGACGAAGACCGCCTCGGCGGCCGCACCGACCGCCTCGAACATTCGAGTTCGGCGGAAACCGGCAGCGGCCGCCATGCACTGGGCACTGTCGCGCCAGCGCTCCAGGAACAGGTCCCGCTGCGCGGCGGGTACGGACATCGTGTTGATCACTGTGACCGGGGCGTCGGTGTCGGGGACGGCCGGGTTGCTTGCGTTGGTCATATTGTCACCGTAAATGACAATCTTCTTAGATGTCAATACCTAGCTATGGCAATCCCGTTGAGTTGCTAGTGTGAGGTCATGATGAACCGGTCGCTGGACTCGCGTGGGGTCTTCCTGTTGTCGCAGATCGGTCATCACGTGGCCGACCGGTTCACCGAGCAGCTGGCACGACTGGATCTGAACCCGGCCCACTTCGCCGTCCTGGGCAACCTGGCCGCCGGGGATGGCCGCAGCCAGCAGGAACTCGCGGACCTACTACGGGTGCACCGCAACGCAATGGTCGGTCTGGTCGACGAGTTGGAGGAGCGCGCCCTGGTAACCCGGCGCCCCCACCCCGACGACCGGCGCGCCCACGCGGTCCACCTCACCGATCACGCACGAGAAGTGCTGAAGGCCATCCACTCCGAGGCCGACGCCCTGGAATCCGAAATCCTCGCCCCCCTGGACGAATCCGAACGAGCCCTGCTCCTGCCCCTCCTCCAGCGCATCGCCGCCCGCGCAAACCTCCCCGCCGGAATCCACCCCGGGTTGCAGCGCCGGCGGCGCGCCCGCCGGGAATCGCAGTGAGCTAGGCCCATCACAGCCGGGCCGACGGCTACTCCCGCACTGTGCCTCCGGAATCCACCAGGCGGCCTCCGCACGAAAAAGGTTGTGGGACTGCGTCGAAGAAGGTGGTTCGGGGTCGCCGGGCGCGGGGTGGGGTGTTCGCGAGCCGCCGCGTGTGCCGGTTGGTCAACCGAGGCGAGCGGCGCGGCGCCAGGCGGCAGCGCGCAGCAGCCGCAGGCCGTTGAGGCCGACGATGACCGTGGAGCCTTCGTGTCCTGCCACGCCCAGCGGCAGTGGCAGTGTGCCTGCCAGGTCCCAGATCACGAGCACGCCGATGAAGGTCGCGGCGATGATCAGATTGGCCATGACCACGCGGCGGGCGCGGCGGGAGAGGTTGATGACGGTGGGGATGGCGGTGAGGTCGTCGCGGACCACGACCGCGTCGGCGGTCTGCAGGGTTAGGTCCGATCCGGCGCCGCCCATCGCGATCCCGGCGTGCGCGACGGCCAGGGCGGGAGCGTCGTTGATGCCGTCGCCGACCATCGCGATCTTGGCACCGTCGGCTTGCAGTTGCTGTACGGCGCCGACCTTGTCCTCGGGCAGCAGCCCGGCCCGCACATCGGTGATGCCGACCTGTTCGGCCAGCCGGTGGGCGGTGGCGGGGTTGTCGCCGGTCAGCAGCACCGGCCCGGCGCTGGTGAGCGCGGCGGCGGCGGTCACCGCGGCGGCGGCCTCGCCGCGCAGTTGATCGCTGAGCGCCAGGACACCGACCGGACGCTGCTCGCAGGTGACGATCACCGCGGTATAGCCACGCGCCTGCAACGCCTCCACCGCGGCGGACTCGGCGCTGCCGTCGGCGGCGGGCAGCAGCGTGGCGGGGGATCCCACACCGATGAAGCGGTCGCCGACCAGGGCGCTGACTCCGCGACCGGGTTGGGCGGTGAACTCCTCGACAGCGGGCAGATCCAGGCCGCGTGCGCGCGCGGCGCGCACGATCGCCGCGGCGAGGGGGTGCTCGCTGGGGTGTTCGGCCGCAGCGGCGTACCGCAGCAGTTCGTCGTCGTCGAATTGCGTGTCGAGGGTGCGGATTTCGGCGAGTTCGGGGGTGCCACGGGTCAGGGTGCCGGTCTTGTCGAACGCAATACGGGTGGTGGCGCCGAGTTGTTCCATCACGACCGCGGATTTGGCGAGCACGCCGTGGCGGCCCGCGTTCGCGATCGCCGCCAGCAGCGGTGGCATGGTCGCGAGGACGACCGCGCAGGGAGAGGCGACGATCATGAATGTCATCGCTCGCAGCAGAGCTCGCTGTAGCGGGTCGCCCAGCAGCAGCGGCACGAGGAACACGGCCAGGGTGACCGCCACCATGCCGACCGAGTAGCGCTGTTCGACCTTCTCGATGAACAGCTGGGTGCGGGCCTTGGTCCGGCTGGCCTGCTCGACCAGGGTGGCGATGCGGGCCACGACGGAGTCTTCGGCGCGGCGGTCCACCCGCAGACGCAGCGCGCCGGTGCCGTTGATCGTGCCCGCGAACACCTCGTCACCGCGGGCCTTGTCCACCGGCAGCGGTTCGCCGGTGATGGTGGCCTGGTCGACCTCGCTCCCGCCGCCGATCACGGTGGCGTCGGCGGGAATCCGTTCACCCGGGCGCACTACGAGTTCGTCACCGACCCCGAGGTCGGCCGCGGGCACCGTCGTCTCTTTTCCGACGGCGTCGATGCGGGTGGCGGTGTCCGGGGCCAGGTCCAGCAGCCCGCGCACCGAGTCCTCGGTACGGGCGGTCGCCAAGGCCTCCAGCGCGCCGGAGGTGGCAAAGATGACGATCAGCAGCGCACCGTCGGTGATCTGCCCGATCGACGCCGCACCGATCGCCGCGACGACCATCAGCAAATCCACGTCCAGGGTCTTCTCGCGCAGCGCTTGCAGCCCGGCCAGGCCGGGCTCCCAGCCGCCCGCGGCATAACAGGCCAGATACAACGCCCACCAGATCCCCTGCGGCACACCGGCGAGCTGCGCGGCCAGACCAACCGTGAACAAGACCAAAGCCAGTACCGCCCAACGAATCTCGGGCAGCGCAAACAGCTTCGTGCGGCGCGCGGGTACCCGTCCGGCAGCCGGGACCGAGCGATCGGGCGCGAGGGTCGGCGCGACCACGAGTCACCTCCACATGTGCATTTCGACGGACTCGACCCACCATAACAGAAGACATGAACATGTCTTCATGTGTCCGCTGGGGGGTAGGCTGCGCAGGTATGGGACACGGGATCGAGGGCCGCGACCGCCCCGCCGCGCGGCTGGATGCCGAATCCGCCGCCCACGTCGCGACCACTCTGCAGGCTCTGGCCACCCCGAGCAGGTTGCTGATCCTGACCGAGCTGCGTCACGGCCCGCGCCCGGTCACCGACCTGGCCGAAGCGGTCGGTATGGAGCAGTCCGCGGTCTCCCATCAGCTCCGGTTGCTGCGCAACCTGGGCCTGGTGACCGGCACCCGCGCCGGCCGCTCCATCGTCTACAGCCTGTACGACAACCACGTCGCTCAACTCCTGGACGAAGCGGTCTACCACAGCGAACACCTGCGCCTCGGGTTGTCCGACCGGCCCGAAACCGCAAGCTGAGCGCCGCTGCACGCCATCGCACCCAATATTGAACCGAACGCTACCTTCTCAGAAGTAACTGCTGTTACATTTCAATCCGTGACAGACAATCGGAGCGCCGGTGTGCGCTGGCTGGTGCTGGTGGTGCGGGTGCCGACCGAACCGTCGCGGCATCGGGTTGCGGTGTGGCGCGAGCTGCGCCGGGTTGGTGCACTGCAGATCGGGCAGGGCGTGTGGGTCGTGCCGGACGTGCCCGTGTTCGCCGAGGGCGTTACCAAAGTGATCGAGCTGGCGCGCCGCGGCGAGGGCGAAGTCCTGGTGCTCGATGCCGCCGGACGCGAGGAGCCCGACTCCGCCCGTCTCGAGGCGCTGTTCACCGCCGAGCGCAGCGAGGAATGGGGCGAATTCCTCTCCGACTGCGCGGGATTCGACGCCGAGATCGACAAGGAGATCGCGAAGGCGAAATTCACCATGGCCGAACTCGAGGAGGAAGAGCAGAGCCTGGAACGACTACGCCGCTGGCACCGCGACATCAAGGCCCGCGACGTGTTCGGCGCTCCCGCCGCCGCCGAGGCCGCCGGGCAGCTCGAGCACTGCACCGAGCGGCTGGCCGACTACACCGAGCGGGTCTTCGCGGCCCTGCACCAGATGTGACCACCACCGAGACCGGCCCGCGCCGGCCACGACTGCTGCCGCTGTATGCGGCCGGATTCGTCACCGCGTTCGGTGCGCACAGCATTGCCGCGAGCCTGGCCGGTTTCACCGCGGCCGAACACGCGAGCCTGCTCGCACTGGGTGCGCTGCTGGCGGTCTACGACGGTGCGGAAGTGCTGCTCAAACCGGTCTTCGGGGCGCTCGCGGATCGCGTCGGCCCGCGCCGGGTACTGCTGGGCGGGCTGGTGGCGTTCGCGCTCGCGTCCGCGGCGTTCGTGGTGGCGGGTAATCCCGGACTGGTCGGGGTCGCGCGCTTCGCTCAGGGCGCGGCCGCGGCCGCGTTTTCCCCGGCGGCCTCGGCGTTGGTCGCCCGTCTCACACCCGCGACCGGGCACGGCCGGACGTTCGGAAGCTATGGCGCGTGGAAGGGCGCGGGCTACGCGCTGGGCCCTGTGCTCGGTGGATTGCTGGTCACCCTCGGCGGCTACCGACTGCTGTTCACCGCCCTGGCGGCACTCGCTGCGGCAGTTGCGGTGTGGGCCGCGCTGGCCGTGCCCACCGTCGAGGTGTTGCCGAAAACCCGCCAGACTGTGCTGGATCTGGCCCGCCGGCTCACCGGCGGAGCGTTCCTGCGTCCCACCGCGGCCCTGGCCGGAGCCACCGCCGCCCTCGCCGCCGGGGTCGGCTTTCTGCCCGCGATCGGGGCCCGGCACGGACTGGGCCCCCTCGAGACCGGTGTCGTCGTCTCGCTGCTCGCCGCCACGGCGGCACTGGTCCAGCCGCGGGCGGGACGCGCCCGAGACGCCGGGCGTCTGCGCGACCGCACCGGCATGGCGGCCGGGTTGGGCTTGGCCGCGACAGGAATCGCGGTGGCCGCCCTCCTACCGGGAATCGCGGGCATCATGCTCGCTGCCGTGCTGATCGGAACGGGCACCGGGCTTATCACGCCCCTCGGCTTCGCCCACCTGGCCGCGACCAGCCCACCCGAACGCCTGGGCCAAACCATGGGTGCCGCCGAACTCGGACGCGAACTCGGCGACGCGGGCGGGCCGCTGCTCGTCGGCGCCGTCGCCACCGCGGCCACCATGAATACGGGACTACTGACCCTCACAACCATGCTGGGGGTACTTGCCGTCCTCGTCGCCTGCCGCAGCGCCCCCCGGCAAGCAGACCACCGGACCCGATCCGCCGGCTGAGTTCCGCGCGACCGGAAACGGCTTTCGGACAGGTGAATCCGTTCAGGTCATCGGCTCTGGTCTTGCCTGGCCACCCGTGGATGCAATCGCGGCTCTGGCTGTTTCCGAGAGCGCCGCCGTCCTCCGCCCAACGCCGAGACTGGCTGATACCGTAAGTAGCCATGGGAGATGACGGGGGTAATTCTGCAGCGGGGCAATCGATCTCGGTGGTTCCCGAACCCAGGAGCCACGATCAAGGCGGTGAAAAAATGACCGACGAATCGTCATCGTTCATCGAGCAGCTGCGCCACGTAGGGGAGGTAGAGTGGTTTCGCTATTCGGCCAGCTCGGATAAGGACGGAAATCCTGTACCACCGATTATCGTCTGGCGCTTCACCGAGCCTCGACCAACTATGTTCATCGATCAGCTCCGCCGCATGACCGAATCGACAGAACGCAAAATTGACTGGACAATCGACACATCCCGGAGAAATTGGGTCCTGATGCCGTCCAGGATCGTCGAAGTAAAGGCAAGGCAGCACCTCGCTACGGATGCCCAGGCAATCCATCACCTAACACAAGAGGACTCCGAATTCTGCCGTAACGCCTTGACGGATCTAACGCGGATAGTAAACGAGCTGAATCACATGATCACCGACCGCACGCTCGATATCTAGGTGATATGCCGATAGATTCCACGGCGGGTTGGATGACTTCCAATGAGTGCAAGGCGCGCGCCGATAGCGGTGGGGCCGAGGCGAGTTGCGAGCGGCGCCGCGGACGTCGTACCGTGACCGCAACCCGATAGGTGCTCTCCAGGAAAGACAGTCGCAGAGTGGGAGACCCGCCTCATCTGAGGAGGCGTGGGGTGGGCGACGTGATGACGCACGCCCAACTCCTACGGAGGATTTCATGCATATCGGTCTCGGCCTGCCCATTGCCGATCCCACTGCGCTGCCCGAATGGGCTCGCCGCGCCGAAGCCACCGGGTTCTCGACGCTCGGCCTGCTCGACCGCCTTGTTTACGACAATCCGGAACCGCTGGTCACGCTGGCGATGCTCGCCGGCGCCACCAGCCGGATCCGGATACAGACCGAGGTGTTGATCGCACCGCTGCGCGATCCTGCGCTGCTGGCCAAGCAGGCCGCCACGCTGGATCTGATGTCCGGCGGCCGTTTTGTGCTCGGCCTCGGTGTCGGCGGTCGCGAGGACGACCACGAGGCCAGCGGTACCGATATCCACGAGCGCGGCCGCCGCCTGGATCAGCAGCTCGGTGTGATGCAACGCCTGTGGTCAGGTGAGCGGTTCAGCGATAGTTGCGGTCCCATCGGTCCCGCACCCCGCACGTCCGGCGGTCCCGAACTGCTGTTCGGCGGCTTCCGGCCCGCCGCCATCGACCGCGTCGGCCGCTGGGGTGGTGGGCTGCTGGCGGCGGCCGCGCCGTCCTGGGCCGGCAATCTCATCGATCTGGCCCGCAAGTCCTGGTGCGAGCACGGCCGGTCCGGATCGCCGCGCATCGTTGCCCAGCTGAACACGGTCGTGGGCCCGCAGCCACTGATCGACCGGGCCCGCGGCGCCATCCTGGACTATTACGAGTTCAGCGGCCGCGCCGATTACATGGCCGGCGGCTTGCTCACCACGACAGACCAGATCCGTTCCGCTATCCGGCAATTCGAGGATCTCGGCGCCGATGAGGTCATGCTCTACTGCTACGGCACAGATCCTGATCAGGTCGACCGCCTGGCCGAGATCGTGCTGTGACGCCAGAAGCCGTGCCTGCCGCATAGCCGTCGTCCCTGCAGCCCTACTAGGCCCATAGCCAATCCGCCCCCGCGCACTCGCCGCGAACCCGCCCCGAGCGGAACTGGCAGACTTGAACGCGTGACCGCTCTACCAGCAGACAGCGACCGCCAGCGCATCGGCGAAGGTCCGTTGCGGCCGATCGAGCTTGCGACCGGGGCGGTGCTGGCCGGGGTGACGGTCGGGTTGGTGGTGGTCGGGACGGTGGTTCCGATCGCCGCGGCGCTGAATCTGATCGCGGCCGTGCCGCTGGGGTTGCTCGCGCATCGGTACCGGCTGCGGACGCTGTTCACCGCGACCGTGGCGGCCAGCCTGGTCACCTTCGTCGTCGCCGGGCTGCTACCCGCCTTCACGACGGTGTCCATGGCTACGATCGGCGGCATCGTCGGGATCGTCAAGCGGCGGCGTGGCGGACTTCCGGCGGTGGTGGGGCTGTCCGTGCTGGCCGGGCTGGCGTGGTCGGTGATATCGGTGGGGTTCCTGCTGGTGTTCTCGAGGGCACGGGAACTGCTGTTCCGGACCATCCGCAATACCTCCGAGGGCGTGCAGAAGATCATCGATCGCCAGCCGAAACTGCACGGGGTGAGCCACACCATCGGGACGATCACCGATCTGGTCCTGCACTGGTGGTGGGTCTACATCGCGGCCGGTGTGGCCGTCGGAGTCATCGCGACGGCGGTGTTCTCCTGGTTCGCGCTCGGCTCGGTCCTGGACCGGCTGACCTGGCTGCCCGGCCGCGATCAGCTGGCCGCCCCGCCGGACCCGCGGCCCGTCGATCCGCTGCCGGTCACGCTGCACCGGGCCTCGTTCCGCTATCCGGGGGCGCGCACCGAGGCCCTGCGCGAGATCGATCTCACCATCCGAGTCGGCGAATTCGTGGCGGTGGTCGGGCACAACGGCTCGGGCAAATCCACGCTGACCAGGCTGCTTGCCGGGCGCCCGCCCACGGGCGGCACGGTGGAGCGGCCCGGTTCGGCCGGACTGGGCATGCTCGGCGGCACCGCGCTGGTGCTGCAGCGGCCCGAGAGCCAGACCCTCGGCGTGCAGGTCGCAGACGACGTGGTGTGGGGCCTGCCGCCGGAGCTCGCCGACCGGGTCGACATCGAATCGATGCTGGGCGAGGTCGGGCTCGCCGGCATGGGCAAGACCGAGACCGCGACGCTGTCGGGTGGCCAGCAGCAGCGTCTGGCCGTGGCCGCGGCGCTGGCCCGGCGGCCCGCACTGCTCATCGCCGACGAGGCGACCTCGATGATCGACCCCGACGGCCGCCGGGAACTGGTCGCGCTGCTGTCCGAACTGCCCAGGCGGCACCCGATGGCGGTGGTCCTGGTCACCCATCACGAGGCCGACGCGGCCGCGGCGGACCGGGTGATCCATCTGTCCGGCGGGCGGCAGGTGGACCGGCTGCCCGCCTGGCCGCGGCCGGCACGCGACGAGCGCCGTCGCCCGATGGGCGAGCCGCTGCTGGAGCTGACCGGCGTCCGGCACACCTACAATCGCGGAACCCCCTGGGCCGCAACGGCCCTGCACGGCATCGACCTGACCGTCCGGCACGGCGAGGCGCTGCTGATCGTGGGCGGCAACGGATCCGGCAAGTCGACGCTGGCCTGGATCATGGCCGGACTCGTCGACCCGACCGAGGGCCGTTGCGAGCTGCGCGATTACGCGGGCACGCGGCCTGTCGCCAAGCGGATCGGCGCGGTGGCGCTGGCCTTCCAGCATTCGCGCCTGCAGCTGCAGCGCCAGACCGTCGCCACGGAGATCGAGGACTGGGGCGGTCAGGGCACCGGATCGGCCGCGGTCGGAAAGGCGCTGGACGCGGTCGGATTGGACCGCACGGTGGCCTCTCGCTCGATCGAGGAACTGTCCGGTGGCCAGGCCAAGCGCGTGGTGCTCGCGGCGATCGTGGCGAGCCGCCCGCAGGTGGTGGTGCTCGACGAACCACTGGCCGGGCTGGATCCGGCGGGCCGCGCCGAGGTGGTGGAACTGCTTGCCCGGCTGCGGGATTCGGGGCTGACGCTGATCGTCATCTCGCACGATGTAGAGGACATGGCGGCGTTGTGCGACCGCACCGTGCATCTGGTCGCGGGACGCATCCCGGAAACCGCGACGCACCCCGCCGCCGTGTGCTCCCCGCGGCCCTCCGCCCCCACCCTCGCCCGGCTGGACCTGCACCGGCCCGACGCGACCGGAGGTCACCAATGAGACACCGGACCGCAGAACGGATTTCGCACGGCACGACGGGAGCCGGACAATGACCATGGTGCTGTTGCGCGAGGTGCCGGTCCAGAGTCCGGTGCACCGGCTCTGGGCCGGGACGAAGGTGATCGCGGTCTTCCTGATCAACCTGGTCGTGATGCTGCTGCCGTCCTGGCCGGTGCTCGGCATGGTGGTGGCGTTCCTGATCGTCATCGGCCTGGTCGCGCGACTGCCACTGGGCACACTGCCCCGGCTGCCCTGGCAGTTCTGGGCGCTGCTCGGCATCGGTGCGGTGCTCAACATTCCGGCCGGGGGCGGTGCGGTCCTGCAGTATGCGCTGACGATGACGTTCGCACTGATCATGGTCGTCACCTCGTTCCTGATCGCCTGGACCACACCCATGGGCGAAATCGCGCCCGCCCTGGCGAAATTGGGTGCGCCGCTGCGGGTGCTGCGGGTGCCCGTCGACGAGTGGGCGGTGGTGGTCGCGCTGACGCTGCGCGGGCTGCCGCTGCTGATCGAGGAGATGCGCATCCTGCGGGCCGCACGCCGCCTGCGCCCCAAGGACAGCCTGGTCCAGCGGGCCACGGACAATCCGCTGGTCGACATCCTCACCGCGACGATGGCGGTATCTACCCGCCGCGCAGGGGAACTCGGCGAGGCGATCACCGCGCGCGGTGGCACCGGACAGCTCACCGCCTACCCGAGCAAGCCGGGGCGACGCGATGCGATCGCGCTGACCATCGTCGCCGCGATCTGCGTGGCCGCCATCGTCGTCACGTTCGTGCACTGATTCGCGGTAGCTCGGCGTGGCCACGGCGATCGGCTTTCTCGTCGGCACCGTCCTGGGCGGACTGGTCGGCCTCACCGGCATCATCACCGGCCCCGGCATCATCACCGGCCCCGGCGTCATCGCCACCGTGGCCGCCGGCGCCGCGTTCGGCGGCATCATCGGCGCCCTGGTCGCCGGAGGCCCGACCCTGGTCGTCGCGGGCATCGGACTCATCCAGGCATTTCGGCACCGCCGGGCACCACTATCTGGAATGACAAATAACGCAGCCGAATCCGCGTGGCACCCCGGCTAGGTCGGCAAGGTGTCCGGCGCCGGATGCGGGGAAACGATGCGGCGAGTGTGCGCGTACACCGCGGCGTGCACCCGATCGCGCACACCGAGTTTCGTGAGCAAATTGGAGACATGGCTCTTCACCGTCTGCTCGCCCACGCCGAGGGCTCGAGCGATCTCCGGGTTGGTGTACGCCCGCGCGATCAGCAGCAGCACCTGATGCTCACGGGCGGTCAGTGTTTCGATCTCCGGCGCGGCCGGAAACGGCTCGATTCCGTTGGTCAGTCGCGTGATCAGGCGGCGCGTCTGGTGCGGGTCGATCAGCGCGTTGCCACGGGCGGCGGTGCGGACGGCCTCGATCAGTTCCAGCGCGGGCAGCGATTTGGTGAGAAAGCCGCTCGCGCCGAGACGTAGTGCGCGGTATAGGTTCTCATCGCTGCCGGAGGTGGCCAGGGTCAGGATGCGGGTCGAATGGCCGAGGGTCGCAATCCTGTCGATCGCCGGATCGTCGAGTCCGGGCATGTCCAGATCCAGCAGGACGATATCGGGGCGCAGGCGCCGGATTTCCCCCGCTGCCGCCGCCCCGTCGCCGATCTCGGCGACACAGCGCATGTCCGGCTGGCCGTTGATCACCGCGTGCAGCCCGGTGCGGAACAGTATGTGCTCGCCGGCCAGCAGTATCGAGATCGCTGGATGCTGGGCGGCACCGACGTCGAGTTCGGCGGCTTCATTCGATGCCGAGATCGGCGATTCGGCGACCGCGCTGCCCGTGGTCAGCATCATGGCGGTGATCGCGAGCACGAGCGACGACACCAGCCGCAGGAGGGGGCGCGTCGATGACGTCGTGGTCATGTTCTCCGATCGTAGCGGGCCGGCGTTTGCGCCGAAGCGAAGCCGGGAAGGCCTGTCAGCGAAGGAATCCGGTGTAGTTCTTGGTCATCACCCGACTCTCCAGCTGTTTCAGGGTGTCCAGGCCGACGGTCACCAGGATCAGTACCGAGGTGCCGCCGAACGCGAGACCCCGCGCCGCCCCGGCGGCGCCGAGCGGAACCAGCTTGGGCAGCACGGCAACGCAACCGAGATAGATCGAGCCCGGCAGCGTGATCCGGCTCAGCACGTGGCTCAGGTGGTCTGCGGTCGCCGGGCCGGGACGGTATCCCGGAAGGAAGCCGCCGAACTTCTTCATCTCCTCGGCTCGCTCGTGCGGATCGAAGGTGATCGCGACGTAGAAGTAGGCGAAGAACAGAATCAGCGCGAAATACGCCGCGACGTACAGCGGACTGTCCGGATTCGACAGATATTCCTGAATCAGCTTCTGCCACTCGGGCGGATGGCTCGAGCCCTGGAACGACTTCGCGATCAGTCCCGGCACGTAGAGCACCGAGGAGGCGGAGACGACCGGGATGACGCCCGCCTGGTTCACCTTCAACGGTAGATACGTCGACGAACCTCCGTACATCCGGCGGCCGACCATGCGCTTGGCGTACTGCACCGGAATTCGGCGCTGGCCCTGCTCGACGAAGATCACCGCGACCATCGTCAGGAATACCGCGACGCAGGCCCCGGCGAAGACGATCCCGCCCCGAGCGTCCAGGATCGCCCTGCCCTGGCTCGGGAGTTGCGCCGCGATGCCGGCGAAGATCAGCAGCGACATGCCGTTGCCGATGCCGCGCTCGCTGATCAGTTCACCGAACCACATCACCAGCGCCGCCCCCGCGGTCATCACCAGCACGATGCTCATCATCCCCGGCAGCGAAGAATCGGCCAGCACATGCGTGCGGCAGCCGCGCAACAGCAGCCCGCGCGCGGCGAGCGCCACCACGGTCGAGGCCTGCAGCACCGCCAGCGCGATCGCCAGGTAGCGGGTGTACTGCGCGATCCTGGCTTGGCCGGACTCGCCCTCGCGGCGCAACGCCTCGAACCGCGGGATCACGACGGTCAGCAGCTGAGTGATGATGCTCGCGGTGATGTACGGCCCGACGCCGATCGCGAAGACCGACAGCTGCAGCAGTGCGCCGCCGGACACGAGACTGATGAGCTGATAGATGCCGCCGGCACTACCGCCGGAGGCGGCGCCGATGCAGTCGCGCACCGCCGCGTAGTCCACACCCGGCGATGGCAGTGTCGCGCCGAGACGAAACAGCGCGAGCAGGCTCAGCGTAAATAGAATCCTGCGCCGGACATCCGGCGTCCGGAGCCCGGTCGCGAGTGCGGACAGCACCGATCCTCCCGTCGAATATGATTGCAGTACAGGAGAATTCACCTACCGACAACGGGAAGATGAACCTGTCGAACGCATTCGACGGTACGGAAATCCATACCCGTCCACGTCGGCCGGAAGTCGCAATTCCGCTTCCCCCGATCGGGGGAAGTCGGGGCGAATCGACACGGCCGTCATCGACGGGTGCGCACATGACAAACGGCCCGAGATGGTCTCGGGCCGTTGATCTTCGGTCTATCGGTTCGACCGCGAAGGGCCGGATCCGGGCGGGGCTATTGGTAGCTGCGGGCCCAGCCGTTGACCTGGTTGACGTAATCCATGGAGTGGTTGTACCGCAGGATCGCTCGGGTGCGCTGCGCCGGGTCCTGCATGTTGAGACCGCCGGAGCAGAGGTAGTTTCCGGCGGTGTAGGCCGCGTCGAACAGATTCTGCGGGTTGCTGCCCGGGCGGGCGTAGTGTGCCCACGTCGCGGGCATGAACTGCATGGGGCCCTCGGCACGGAGATACTTGCCGCTGGCGGCGCGGTCGATCTCGTTGCCGGGCAGCGTACCGTCCAGGGCCGGACCGTAGATCGCGCGCCGGGTAGTGCCGAACATGTCGACGTTCCCGTTGTTGGCGTGATGCGACTCGACCCGTCCGATGCCGGCGAGCAACTGCCAGGGCATGTGGCACTGCGGTTGGTCCATGGAGAGTTCGAACGCGGCGACCTTGTATGCGGTGGCGGCGATCCCCGGAATGTTCGTGTTGCTCGACCCGCTCGACGACCCGGAATCGGCGGAGCCGGAACTCGATCCGGAATCGGCGGAACCCGAGCTCGATCCGGTGGGTAACGCCACCATGCGAACCTCGGGCGCGGTCGTCGCGGCCGAAGCCTGTGTGGCAAGGGCGGTTACGGACACCACCCCGGGAACCAGTCCGGACAATGCGATCACTGACTTACGCCGGATCGTTGACTCCGACTTCATCCGGTGACGTCCCACTCGGTGCTACCTCCGTGACATGCGCACGCCTCATACGAGCGGATGCCACTGTACCGACAACGGCCGCGCAATGTGCATCAAACCCTGAGTCGAGGTCGTACCGCGGTACCACTACGCGCCCCGGAATTCCTTCCGCGGTACCACGAATCGCCTCGCCCGCGCTCCTACCGTCGGATGCAGAGGCGAGCCCGGATCGGCCGGACCGCGTGACCGCAGGGACGAGTGATGATCGAGGCACATCGGCTGACCAAGCGATATGGGGACAAGACCGCGGTCGACGGGCTGGACTTCACCGTCCGGCCAGGAATCGTGACCGGATTCCTCGGGCCGAACGGGGCGGGGAAATCGACCACGATGCGGATGATCGTGGGCCTGGACGCGCCGAGCGACGGCTCGGTCACGGTGAACGGCCGCCGGTACGCAGAGCATGCCGCACCGCTGCAGGAGGTCGGCGCGCTGCTGGAGGCCCGGTCGATCCACCCCGGCCGGTCGGCCTTCAATCATCTACTGGCACAGGCACAGACGCACGGGATCCCGCGCCGCCGCGTGGACGAGGTGATCGAGCTGACCGGCCTGAGCGCGGTGGCGGGTAAACGGGCCGGAGGCTTCTCGCTGGGCATGGGACAGCGGCTCGGCATCGCCGCCGCGCTGCTCGGCGATCCGGCCACCGTCATGCTCGACGAGCCGGTGAACGGCCTGGATCCCGAGGGCGTGCTGTGGATCCGCAACCTGCTCACCGCGCTGGCCGCCGAGGGCCGCACGGTCTTCGTCTCCTCGCATCTGATGAGCGAAATGGCGTTGGTCGCAGAGCATCTCATCATCGTCGGCCGCGGCCGGCTGCTGGCCGACACCACCGTGGCCGACCTGGTCCGCGAGGCCGGTGGCAATGCTGTCACCGTCGCCAGCGCGGATCCGGTGCGGCTGCGGGAGGTGCTGGCCGGGCCCGGCGTGGAGATCACCGGACGCTCCGGTTCGGAGACCCTGCAGGTGAGCGGGTTGTCCGCGCGCGCAATCGGATCCACGGCCGCAGCGCACGGCATCGCACTCTACGAACTGACCGCACGGACCGTCTCGCTCGAGCAGGCCTTCATGGACCTGACCCGGGATTCGGTCGAGTACCACGGCAACACCGGAATCGACACCCTCGGGAGGGCGGCATGACCACCACTATC
Organism: Nocardia albiluteola; assembly: GCF_018860155.1. Classification (GTDB taxonomy): domain Bacteria; phylum Actinomycetota; class Actinomycetes; order Mycobacteriales; family Mycobacteriaceae; genus Nocardia; species Nocardia albiluteola. The sequence continues at coordinate 264,046 of NZ_JAHKNI010000002.1, read as the reverse complement.
GCGACACCATCCACACCCGCCCCGGCGCGGTCCACCCGGCCCGTCTACCGGGTGACCGGACCGCGCGTACTGCGCTCGGAGTGGACGAAAATGTGGTCGCTGCGCTCGACCTGGATCACGCTCGGCCTCGGGCTGGTGTTCCTGGTGGGCTTCGGCGTCATCGCGGCGATCCAATACAAGTCGAAGGTGCACTCCGGGCAGAGCCTGGACACGCAGTGGATCGGATCCACCGTGCTGAGCCTGTCGCTGTTCGGCATCAACTTCGCCGAACTCGCGCTGGGGGTGCTCGGGGTGCTGATCGTGGCGGGCGAGTATTCGACCGGCATGATCCGCTCCACGCTGGCCGCGGTCCCGCGCCGGCTGCCCGTGCTGTGGTCCAAGGCGGCCGTCTACGGCGTGGTCGCACTGGTCGCCGGCACGGCCGGCGCCTTCGCCACCTACCTGATCGACCACTACATCCTCGCCGGAACCCCTGCGGCGCAGTCCATTACGGAGTCGGGGGTGCTGCGCAGCCTCTTCGGAGCGGGGCTGTACCTGGCGCTGGTCGGCGTCATCGGCGCCGCCCTGGGCGTGCTGATGCGGTCGGTGGCGGGCAGCGTCGCGGTGCTGATCGGCGCGCTGCTGCTGGTTCCCACCCTGGTCTCGCTGCTGCCGCACAGCTGGCAGAACCACGTCTCCGAATTCCTGCCCAGCAATGCCGGACAGGCGATGTTCGCCCTGCACCACGACACGAACGCGCTGTCTCCGATGGCCGGACTGTTCGTCTTCCTCGGCTGGACGGCGCTGGCGCTGGGCGGGGCGGCCTACCGCCTGGCACGCACGGACGCCTGAGCCTGCTTGTACCGACGCATGAGGCGACACTCGCATTCGCGGCACCGGGCCTTGCCCGATGCCGCGAATGACGGTGTCGGTTTGTTACCGGCGCGGCCTGCGGGTGGGTGGCCGGGCGCCGACGGCGCGGGCAGTTTCTACTACGCACAGTTCTCCTAGACGATGGACGGGTGACACCGATGGGCACCGACGCCGAGGCCGGGCTTGCCGCCTGGCCGATCCCGGGATTCGCCGCGCCGGTCATCGCGCGGCTCGCCCGGCTGCGGCTGCGGCTGGGGCGGTTGGACCGGGCGCACCCGTGGATTTTCGACGCCGCGTTCACCGCGGTGGTCTTCCTGATCTTCGGCGGGCCGGATTTCGGAGGGCCCGCGCACTCCGGCGGACCGCACGACCCGCAGATCGTGCTGACCCAGCTGTCCGCACCCGGCACCCTCGCGCTGCAGGCCGGACTGCTGCTGCCGCTGCTGTGGCGGCGTCGCGCGCCGTCGGCGGCCTTCGGGGTGATCGCGGCGGTATTCCTGCTGCAGTGGTCGCTGGGTGCGGGCCTGCGCGCGGATGTCGCGCTGCTGATCGCGCTGTACAGCGTGGCCCTGCGGGCCCGCCCGGCTCACCTGCCGTGGGTGTGTGCCGTGGCCGCCGCGGTGCTGGTGCCGGTCGCACTCCGGGTCGCGACCGGCGCCGTGCTCCGGTTGGAGGTGCTGTTCTTCCTGCTCAGCACCGTGACCGCGGCCGTCGCCCTGGGGTTGACGGTGCGGTCGCGCCGGGCGCAGCTCGCCGCCCTGCGCGAGCGCGCGGCCCGCCTGGAAATCGAGCGCGACCAGCGCAGCCGGCTGGCCGCCGCCACCGAACGCACCCGGGTGGCCCGGGAAATGCACGACATCATCGGCCACAACCTGTCGGTCATCATCACCGTGGCGGACGGTGGGGCGTATGCCGCGCAGTCCGATCCCGCGCGGGGCCGGGAGGCGCTGCTACTGATCGGTGACGCCGGACGGCAGGCGCTGGGCGAACTGCGACGCATGCTCGGGGTCCTGCGCGAACGCGGCCCCGAGCAGGACAGCGCGCCCGAACTGGAGCCGCAGCCCGGCATCGCCGACCTCGAGGCGCTGTACGCCCGGGTGCGGGCGGCGGGGACGGAGGTCGTCTACCACAGCATCGGCGAGCTGGACGGGCTCGATCGCGGCGTGCAGCTGATGGCCTACCGCATCGTGCAGGAGGCGCTGACGAACACCCTCAAGCACGTCGGCCCCGGCAGCCGGGCCGACGTCACGGTTGGCACGGACGGCGACCGGCTGCGCATTCGCGTCCACGACACCGGGCCGCGCGACGGCCGCACCCGGCCCGGCTCCCCCGGGGAGGGCCACGGACTCGCCGGGATGCGCGAGCGCGCCGCGCTGTACGACGGGACCGTGACCGCGGGCCCCGCGGCCGGCGGCGGCTGGACCGTGGAGGCCGTCCTGGACCTCGACCCACACCCGAATTCCGCAGGGGGACAACAGTGATCACCGTCCTGATCGTCGACGACCAGCCGCTGCAGCGGTACGGCCTGCGCATGCTGCTCGACGCCGCGTCCGAGACCGAGGTGGTCGGCGAGGCCGCCAACGGCTCCGAGGCCGTGCGCGCCGCCGCCGAGTTCCGGCCCGACGTCGTGCTGATGGACATCCGCATGCCCGGCATGGACGGCATCGAGGCCACCCGGCGCATCGTCGCCGCCGGGGGGCGCTCCCGCATCCTCGTCATGACCACCTTCGACCTCGACGAATACGCGCACGCCGCGCTGCGCGCCGGGGCCAGCGGGTTCCTGCTCAAGGATGCGCATCCCGAGGAACTCCTGGCCGGGATCCGCGCGGTCGCGGGCGGTGACGCGGTCATCGCCCCCAGGCTCACCCGGCGCCTGCTCGACGCCTATGCCCAGCACCTGCCCGCGGAACCGGCCGCACCGCCGGGCGGCAACGATCCGCGCTGGCTGGCACTCACCGATCGGGAACGGGAAATCCTGGTCGCCATCGGCCAGGGCTGGACGAACGGCGAGATCGCCGAGCGCCTGGTGCTTTCCGAATCCACCGTCAAGACCCACGTCGGCCGCGTCCTGGCCAAGGTCGGGGCTCGCGACCGCATCCAGGCGGTGATCCTGGCCTACGACCTGGGGCTGACCCGGCCCAATTCGCCGAGCTGATGGGTGGCTGCCGCGCGTTCGCGGCGGCCCGCGCTGCACGACGCTCCGCCCGGCTTGTCCTACCGGGAGGCAGTTCTTCATTACTGTTGAAGGCATGCCGGATGCCGCGTGTCCCGCCGAGTTGGTCATCGGCCATGCCACACAGGATGATTGGGCGACGGTCGTCGCGTGGGCCGCGGACGAGGGGTGGAATCCGGGGCTGGGAGACGTCTCGGCATTCTTCGCCCAGGACCCCGACGGGTTCTTCCTCGGGCGTGTGGACGGGGAGCCCGCCACCGCCGTATCGGTGGTCAACTACGGGCCCGAATTCGCCTTCCTGGGTTTCTATCTCGTGCGTCCGGACCTGCGCGGTCGCGGCCTGGGACTGGCCACCTGGCGGGCGGGACTCGAGCATGCCGGTACCCGGGTCGTGGGACTCGACGGTGTCGTCGCCCAGCAGCACAACTACCGGCGCAGCGGCTTCGAACTCGCTTACCGCACCGCACGTTTCGCGGGCGTGCCGCGGCTGGCGCCGCCGGACGGCACCGTGCGCCCCCTGAGTCCCGCCGATATCCCGACCGTGCGGACCTACGACTCCTCGTGCATCCCTGCCGACCGTCCCGCCCTGCTCGGCGCCTGGCTGTCGGATCCGGCGCATCGCACCGTCGTCCGCGTTGTCGACGGCGTGCTCACCGGATTCGGAACCATCCGTCCCGCAAGGGATTCCCCGCGCATCGGCCCGCTGTTCGCCGACACCGCCGCGGACGCGCGCGAGCTGTTGTCCGCGCTGGCGGACGGGGCCGAGGTGGCCATCGACGTGCCGTTGTGCAACGAACCCGCCGTCGCCCTGGCGCAGGAGGCGGGCCTGCAACCCAGTTTCGAAACCGCGCGCATGTACACCGGGCCGGTTCGAAACCACTATCAGGAAAAAGTTTTCGGTGTAACCACGCTCGAACTGGGCTGACGCGCCACGCTCGCCGGCGCCACCACCGCCGGCCCGGAATTGATCTGCCCGTGCTCGAGAGCCGGACTACCGAATCACGCACCCCGGCGGGACGGGCACACCCGCGAAGCGGTCCGACAGGTAGTTCATCCCGCCCAGGGCCTCGCCGATCGCCGCGCCGTTATGCGTCGGGAACGGCGAGTGGATGGCCGTCAGGGTCGTGCCCCCCGCACAGTAACGCTGTACCACTGCGTCGAAGCCCGCCACGGGTATCATGTCGTCGGAGATGCTGTGGTACATGTACAGCGGGGTGTCCGGGGCCGTGCCGCCCAGTTCGTTCGTTGCCGCCGCGCCGCGAAAGGCGCTGCTGTCCAGGATGTTCGGGATCGTGGAGTAGTCGTCGACGTGGGCGTTGAAGTATGCGGGCATAAGATCCGAACCGCAGGCGGTTTCATTGGTCGCCAGGAGTTCCCAGCCGCGGGCGTTGAGCAGGCCGGGCAGGCCCGACTCGGGCTGGTTGCGCGTGAGGGCCAGCAGAATCAGCACGGCGAGCCCGGACTGCGGCCCGCCGTCCGCCCGCCGCGCGATCGCCGGGATATCGGCGGGCACGCCGCCGGTGCTGATGCCCGCGAACCGGACGTCCGGCGCGTAACTCGGGCGCAGCTCAGCCGCCCACAGCGTCGCGAAGGACCCGCCCGAATATCCCCATGCCCCAATGGGACTCGAGTCATCGACTCCGTTCGGGGCGAACGATCGGGCCGCGCGTACACCGTCCAGCACCGCACGACCCGCACTGACACCGTCCAAGAATCGCGACTGCGGGCCCTCGTAGTCGCTGGCCACCACGGCCCAGCCGCGCAGCAGCGCCGCGGTCATGAAGGGCACGTCCAGCAGCGTGTTGATCACGCCCGGATCCCACCCGCCGGACAGCGCGAACGACGGCGCGCAGCGGGTGCCGATGCTGTCCTCGGGCACCTGGTAGCTCAGCAGCGGTCGCGGGCCGTCCGGCCAGGGTGTCGGCGGCACCAGCACCGTGGCCACATCCAGGATCGGATGTCCGCCCGAATCGTTTGTGCGATACCGTAATTGCCATCCCGACACCGGCAGGGGCAGCCCGAACACAGCGATCGGGCGGGTGCCGAGCACCGCGCCGTTCGGTTGGCTGTCCAGGTCCGCGGGCGCGGTATAGAACGAATCGTCGTCGGGGAAGGGCACCTCGGCGTGCCCGGGCGATATCGACATCACCGAGGCCAGCATTACGGCGGCGGCCACGACGAGTAGCGCCGCCCAGAACGGGCGCGGCGCAGCCTTTTCCGCGAAATACCCGAAATCCATCGAGCCCTCCTGCGTCGCCGCGCGGCTACCGTAGGCACCGATCCGCGCCGGCACCACACCCTTCGGGGACATCACCGTATCTCCCAGAAATGCCCAGGTCAACGACCATTCAAGCGTGTATCGGCAATGTTTCGGGCGTGTCGGGCCGTACCAGGGGACGTGTCGGAAACTCGAGGACGGCGAGTCGGCGGCGATCACCGGGCCGTCGGGCGGGTGAAAATCGCCGGTAGTGTGGGGCGAGACCGCTGCCGACCGAGGGGCCGGCGCACGGGCAGCAGACTACCGCGGAAACCGAACACACGCCGGCGGCCCGGGAGTGGCGCTCACTATGAACACAGGGAGGGCACAATGCGAGAAGGCAATGGGCTTCAGATACCGGGCGGACTGGCCGAGGTCTGCACGCCGGGGCGGATGGCCGTCATCGTCTACGACATGCAGGTGGGAGTGCTGTCGCAGCTCGAGGACAGCGCGGCGATCATCGAGCGCGTCGCGCGGGTGGTGCGGGCCGCGCGCCGCGGCGGATATCCGGTCATCTTCCTGCGGCACATGTTCCTGCCCCCGCGGCTGAGCGGCCTGTTCGCGATGCGCATGGCGATGGCCTGGCAGGGCGTCGACTCGGTCGACGAGCTGAAGCCGATCCTGCTGCGCGACACTCCTGGCTTCGAGCTGGTGCCGGAGCTGCGGCCCGGTCCGGACGAGATCGTCTTCGACAAGACGACCATGTCCGCCTTCGAGGGCACCCCGCTGGCGGCGACGCTGCGCGATCTGGGCATCGTCTCCTACGCCATCGCCGGGGTGGCGCTGGAGATCGGCGTCGCGCCCACCGTCTCGCATTCCACTGACCTCGGATTCGTGCCTGTCGTCATCGGCGACGCCTGCGGCGGGCGCGACAAGGCGGCCATGGACCGCGCGCTGGACGATTTCGCCTTCCAGGGGAACGCGATCGTCACCGATGTCGACACGATCGAGCCCCTACTGGCCGGGGACGCCTGAGCGGAGATGGTTCATCGTGGCCCTGCGTCGCTACGCGGCGCTCCCGGATTTCCCTAGCGGGAAATATTCCAACGGTGTGTACGTCCGGCCGCGTTCGGTCTGCTCGCTGTTCAGCAAGACGATTCTGCCGACCGTCATCGGCCCTAGGTTCGACTTCGCGGATTCGTTCAGATGCGGTGTCCGAGATTTGATCAAGCGCCCAAGGGTGAAATGGGGTGAAAATGGCCGTCTTTCCGGGGCCAAACCCGCACTCACGGCAACCTGTTCCAATGTCGAGGCGAGCGCGAACAGCTGCGGGCAGGGAGTAGTTTCGCCCACGATCGCATGCGGTCTACGTGGCGTCGGGAATGGCGCGATGCGGTGTACCCCTATGCGGAATGGTTCGATCCCGCCGGTTACGGTGCGCACACCCCCGGATATCCCCGAAATGTCCTCGGCCGCAACGTCGCCCAGGAACCTCAGGGTGAGGTGCAAATTAGCCGAGCGCACCCACCTGACGTGTGCCGCCCACGACTCTCGTTTGAGTTCACCGATCAGATGGGACAGGCCGCGGCGTAGTTCCGGATCGGGTTCGATGGCCAGGAATAATCGCAAAGCTTCCGGCATGGGCCACGTCACCTCGCTTTCCGAATACCGATCATGCTACAACGACGGGTATCTCGTATCACCCCGCTGTTTCCCGGGGAATAGCGTGCGGCAATTGGGGCGCAACCGATCAATCGGTGGACGGTATCCACGCCGGGTGCCAGAGGCGCCCGGATTCGGTCCAGTTCATGTAGCGCACCGTCCCGGTGAGCTTCGGGGTGACCCAGATAGCGTCCTTGCGCTCGTCCGGGGTGAGCTCGTTGTCGAACGGGCTGGTTTTGCGGCGCAGCCGGTACATCCGGGTCGACAGCTCCGCCATCTCCTGCTCGCTGAATCCGGTGCCGACCCGGCCCACATAGTACAGCCGGTCCTCGTGATGCACCCCGACCAGCAGCGACGCGAACTGCCGGGCATCGCTGCGCCGCCAGCCGCCGATCACCACCTGCTGGGTGCGCCAGTTCCGGGTCTTGACCCAGGACTGCCCGCGCCGCCCCGGCTGGTAGATCGAATCCAGGCGCTTGGCGACCACGCCCTCCATGCCGTGCCGCTGGCTGTACTGCAGCGCCTCCGCGCCGGAACCGTCGAGCCGGGGCGGCACCACCAGCGCGGCCGAGCGGCCCGCCAGCGCCTCCAGCACCCGGCGGCGGTCCGAATAACGTTTGCGGACAAGCGATGTGCCGTCGAGATACAGCACGTCGAAGGCGACGAAGACCGCGCGCGCCGCATCCGCCTGCAGCAGGCCGAGATTCGCGACGCCGTGATCGTCGAAGACCACCGCCTCGCCGTCGAGCACCGCGCGATGCCCGGCCAGCTCGACAGCCATCGCGGCGACGCGCGGATAACGGCCGGTGACAACGTTTCCGGCGCGGCTGCGCAAAGTCACCGCGCCGCCATCGATTTCGGCGATCAGCCGGAAGCCGTCCCATTTCGTCTCGAACGCCCACTCCCCCGCATCGAGAGTCGTCACATCCCCCGGGGTGGCCAGCATCGGGGTCAGGCCCCGCGGGAACTCCACCGGCCCCCGCTTGCCGTCCGGAATCGGTTGCGGCGCCGCCGGTTCCGGCTTCATCAGATGCATCAGCCACTGGTTGCCGTTGGTCTGGATCAGGGCGTAGCGGCCGTCGAGCCGGGTGCCCCGCAGCCGCACGATCACCTCGTCGTCGCGCCATTTCTCGGTCTCGTAGGTGCCCGTATCCCAGATGGTCATCTCCCCGGCGCCGTACTCGCCCTTGGGGATGGCGCCGTGGAAGTCCAGGTATTCCAACGGGTGATCCTCGGTGTGCACGGCCAGCCGGTTCTCGCTCGTGGAGGTCGGCGGCCCCTTCGGCACGGCCCAGGAGACCAGCACGCCGTCGCGCTCGAGCCGCAGATCCCAGTGCGTGCGACGGGCGTGATGCTCCTGGACAACGAACCTGTCGCCCGGGCCCGGCTCCGGGGCCTGCGCCGGAACCGGTTCGGGGGTGCGCGCGGGATCGCGCATCGAACGGTAGGTGCTCAACGCGTCGGCGCCCCCACCGCGAGGCGGCACCTGCACGTCGAGGCCCGCGAGCGCATCGCCGTGCTCCCGCCAGCGGACCAGCGCCTCGTCGAAGGTCAAGTGCCGCAGATGTTTACGATCCTCGATTTCCTCCCAGCGGCGCGGCGCGGCCACCGTGGGCTGGGTGCGCCCGCGCAGCGAATACGGCGCGATGGTGGTCTTGGACGGATTGTTCTGGCTCCAGTCCAGGAAGACCTTTCCGGGCCGGGCGCGCTTGGCCATGGTGGCCGTGACTAGATCCGGGTGCAGTCGCTCCAACCCGGTGGCCACCTGTTTGGCGATCGTGGACGCGCCGGACGCGCTGACCGTGCGATCCAGCGGAACGTAGACGTGAATCCCCTTGCTGCCGCTGGTCACCGGGTAGGCCTCCAGCCCGGCGTCGCGCACCGTATCGCGAATCCACACCGCCACCAGCGCACATTCGGCCAGCCCCGCGCCCGGCCCGGGATCCAGATCGAACACGAGGCGGGTGATCGGACCGCGCTCACCGCCTTGGAAGATCCATTGCGGCACATGGATTTCCAGTGCCGCCTGCTGCCCGAGCCAGGCCATGCCCGCGACCGAATCGATCAGCGGATAGACCACCTCGCGGCCCGAATGCCGCTGCGCGGCTCGGTCCAGCCATTTCGGCGCGTGGGCGGCCAGATTCTTCTCGAAGAACGAGGGCTCCTCCACGCCGTTGGGCCAGCGTTTGCGAGTGACCGGACGACCGGCGATATGCGGGAGCAGCGCGGGCGCTATCGCGGTGAAGTAGGCGACAACCTCCCCCTTGGTGGTGCCGGTGGCCGGATACAGCACCTTGTCGAGGTTGCTCAATTCAACCTCGATACCCCCGAAATCCCGGCGGGCCACCATATCCGAAGTCTAGAGCCAAGGACCGACAAATCCGGCGCGGCGCACGCCACACCAGAGCGTTCACCTTCCTCGGGTGACCAGCAGCGACAAGCCCGCGACCGGCCTCCGACACATCGCGCCACCACAATCGGCGGGCGAGCGGGTGCCGGCGCCGTCACAGACGGGCGAGCGTCGCCCGCGACCACACCCCTCGGCGACGATCCTCCTTGCCACAACCGACGACGGAACGAGCATCTCGCACCATCACAGCCGGCGAGTCGGTGCAATCCCGGACACAGATCGTCGGATTCGAGAGCGCGACCGGTCGTCCCGAGTGCCGAGCCTGAAGGGGGTGCGCAGCGACAACCTCACGCCCTCGCGGACGCTCGCAGCCGGTATCGGTCAAGCGACCCATCGGAATGGCGTCCGGCCCTGCGCACACCGACGGGCCGCTCGCTGCCCGGGGAGATAGCGAACGGCCCGTCGGGGATGTATCAGTCCTTCGGCGTTTCGGCCGGAGCCGCATCGCCCGCGGCAGACTCCTCGGCCGCAGGTGCGGCCTCGGTCGCGGGTGCGGCGGCCTCGGTAGCGGCAGCCGACTCGGCCGCAGGCTCAGCGGCCGCAGGCTCAGCAGCAGCGGCAGCGGGCTCGGCCGCGGGTTCAGCGGCGGCGGCCGATTCGGCAGCAGCCGACTCAGCAGCAGCCGGTTCGGCCGGAGCCTCCTCGGCGATCGGCTCGGCCTTGGCCTCGGTCGCCGATTCGGTTGCAGCGGCAGCCGGTTCGGCGGCGGGCTCGGCCGCGGCCTCGGGCTTGGCGGGCTCGGCCGCAGCCGGGGCCTGCTCCGGTTGCGCCGCAGCGGCATCGGTCGCGGACTTGGCGGCCTCCGCCGCAGCAGCCTCGGCCTGGGCCGCGATCACGGCCGCCGGGTTCGGAGTGCCCTTGGTAGCGAGGTCGCCCTCCTGCAGCAGTTCCTGCGCCGCCTTCGCGGCCGCCTCGGCCGCGGCAACGGCCGGAGACAGAGCCGCAGCGGCGGGATCGGCCGCCGCCTCCTCGGCGATCGGCTCGGCCTTGGCCTCGGCCGCCGGTTCGGTTGCGGCAGTGGCAGATTCGGCCTCAGGAGTCTGCTCGGCTGCGGCCTCGGGCTTCGCCTCGGACGCGCCCGCGGCCTGTTCCGGGATGGCGCTCTTGACTGCGGCGGCGCCCTTCTCGATCTGATCGGAGTACTTGCCACCGGTCTTCTCGTCGATGAATTCCCCGGCCTTGTCAACGGCTTGCTGGATCTTGTCGGCGTTCTCCGCCGCAACCTCCTTGCCCCTTCCGAGCAAACCCTTGAGCGTATCCATCAAGCCCATCGGCCCTTACTCCTTCATAAATTGTTAATCAGCCGCGCTGGTCAGCCCACATCCTCCCACCAGCTCACCTGTGGCGCGACCGCATTGGCATCGATTCGCTGACCCGGCAACGGAACCGACACCGCGGTGCCCGCGGCGCGGGCCGCCGTAACCAACCGCCGCACCGGCTCCGACCAGCCGTGGAACGCCAAATTGAAGGTGGCCCAATGGATCGGGACGAGCAGGCCGTGCCCGGCACCACCGCACACATCCGCGTGCGCGCGCACCGCCTCCTCCGGATTCATGTGGATATCGGGCCAGTGCACGTCGTAGGCCCCGATGGGAAGCAGGGTCAGATCGAACGGCCCCAGGCTGGCGCCGATATCGGCGAATGCCTTGGTATATCCGGTATCTCCGCCGAAATACACGCGGTGCGCGGGACCGGCGATGGCCCACGAGGCCCACAGCGTCGTGTTGCGCACCAGCCCGCGCCCGGAGAAGTGACGAGCCTCGGTACAGGTGATGACCAGATCGCCGCCGTCACGTGAACCGCCGATATCGGACAGGGAAATCGAGGCGCCCCAATCCAATTCGATGATCCGCTGCTCGGGCACGTCCCAGGTGCGCAGGTGCGCGCCGATGCCGATCGGCACCACGAACGGCGCCTCCTGACCGGCGACGAGGGCCGCGACCGTCTCGCGGTCCAGATGGTCGTAGTGATCGTGCGAGATGACCACAGCATCCAGCGGCGGCAGCTCCGACAGCGCCACCGGCACCGGATGCAGCCGGGCCGGGCCGACCACCGCGGACGGCGAAACCCGTTCGCTCCATACCGGATCGGTGAGAATCCGGTAGCCGTCCACCTCGATCAGCGTCGAGGCGTGCCCGTACCAGGTCACCGCCAGCTCGGCGGCCTGCTCGGGCGCATCGGGCTCGGCCATCGGGATCCGCCCCACCGGGCGCCCGACGCCGCGCCGGGTCAGGGCCGAAAACAGCAGCGACAGACCGGATCCCGAGACGAACTGACTGCTCGGCTCGGAGTTGTGGAACTGCCGGTTGCGATAGCGCGCTGAGCGCATGGCTACCGGCGCGATGGCCGACACGGACGCGCCCATCGCGGTGGGGATCTCCCACACCGCCCGCGCGACCCAGCTCAGACCGACCAGGCCGGCGGCGCCCAGCGCGACGCGGCGGGCCAGCGTGGTCATCCCGCCCATCAACGCCCCTCGAACCTGGCCGGGCGCTTCTCCTGCCGCGCCGTGCGCGCCTCCTGCGCATCGGCGCTGCTCCAGGCGGCCTCGAGAGCCTTGCGCTGCTCGGGGGTGTCCTCGCCACGGGTGCCGTCCTCGTTGAACACCAGTTTCAGGTGGCGCAGCGAGAGCGGGGCCAGCTCAGCGATCGACTTCGCCCACGCCTGCGCGTCGGCCAGCGTGCCGATCTTGTTGGCGTAGCCGAAAGCGTATGCGTCGGAGGCGGATACGGTTTCCGCGCCCAGCAGGATCGTGCGCGCGGGGCTGCCGCCGATCAGCGACGCCAGCCGCCGGACCGTCCAACGGTCCACGGAGATACCGAGTTTCGCGGCCGGGATCGCGATGTAGGAGTCCGGGCTCATCACGCGCAGATCCGAGGCCAGCGTCAGCTGCACCCCGGCCCCCAGCGCGGGGCCGTTGATCGCGGCGATGACGGGCACCGGCACTGTCTCGATAGTGGCCAGCATGTCCTGCAGGGCGTCCAGGAAGGTCTGCGAGTACACGCCCGAGAGGTCGGCGCCGGCGCTGAACGCGGTGCCCTGGCCGGTCAGGACGATGACGCGGGCGTCCTCGGCGGCTGTGACCACGGCCCGGCGCAGCTGCTCCACCAACTCCTCGTTCAGGGCGTTGCGACGCTCCGGACGCTGTAATTCGATGGTGACCACGTCACCATCGCGGCTCACTGCGAGCACAGGGGCCTCCCCAATTTCTGCGGTAGTGGATCGGTCTCATCAGGCACTGCGAATACCTTCACTGTATGCGGCCACCGGCGGCGGGGTCGTACCCGACGCACCCGGCCGGCCCGCGGCCACGGTCGGCGAGCATTCGGAGCTCCCACGTACTGTGACGGGGTGGTAGCACCTGATGTCGAAATCCTGGTGGTCGGCGCCGGGCAGGCGGGACTGTCGGCCGGATATCATCTGCAGCGGCTCGGACTGCGGGCCGAACACGACTTTCTCATCGTCGATCACGCTCCCGGCCCGGGCGGGGCCTGGCAGTTCCGCTGGCCGTCGCTGACGCTGACCACCGTGAACCGGGTACACGACCTGCCCGGAATGTCGTTCGCCGAGGTGCTGCCGCCCGATTCGGCGCAGGCCCGGGCATCCACCGCGGTGCCGGAGTACTACGCGCGCTACGAGGAGCGCTTCGAGCTGCGGGTGCACCGCCCGACCTCGGTGCGGGTCGTCTGTGACCGCGCCACTCCGGCGACGTGCCCCACCGAAACCGTCGACGGGCTGCTGCACGCGGAGACCGTCCCGGGCGCGACGACCACGGGCAACGGGCACGCGGGCCCGACGGATCGGCGCTCGGTACCGGCCGATCGCCCCGCAACGCCCGGCGATGGTCCCGGAGCCGACACCGCGACCGGCAACTCCACCCCGGCCGCGGACGGGTCGAGCGGGCCCGGCCGCGCGCCCGATACAAAGCCCGGCGGCGCCCTCGGCCGAACGCTGCGGGTGCGCGGGCTGATCAACGCCACCGGCACCTGGGAGAAGCCGTTCATCCCCTACTATCCCGGCGCGGAGACCTTCGCCGGGCGGCAGTTGCACGCGCACGACTATCGCACCGCGGACGAATTCGCGGGCAAGCACGTGGTCGTTGTCGGGGCCGGGATCTCCGCGGTGCAGCTGCTGGACGAGATCTCGCAGGTGACCACGACGACCTGGACCGCACGCACCGAACCCCGCTGGCGCGATGACGAATTCACCGCCGACATCGGGCGGGCGGCGGTGGCGATGGTCGAGGATCGGGTGCGGCGCGGGCTACCGCCCCGCTCGGTGGTGTCCGTGACCGGGCTGCCCGTGGACGCCCGTGTCCGCGCCGCCCGCGCCCGCGGCGTCTTGGAGTGGCACCCGATCTTCGCCCGCATCGAACCCGACGGCGTGCGTTGGGCGGACGGCACCCTCCAGCGCGCCGATGTCATCCTGTGGGCCACCGGATTCCGCAGTGCGCTGGACCATCTGGCGCCGCTGCGGCTGCGCGGCCCCGGCGGCGGCATCACGATGACCGGGCGCCTGGCCACCCAGGTCGCCGCCGATCCGCGCATTCACCTGCTCGGATACGGCCCCTCGGCCAGCACCATCGGCGCCAACCGGGCCGGGCGGGCCGCCGCGGTGGAGCTTACGACGTATCTCGGTCTGCGCGAGAGCTGAAAGACCCGCGGCGGCGCGACGTCAGACGTCGAGACCGACGGTGAGTGTGGCAGGATCCGGACCCATTCGTTGCCCGGTGTCCAGGGCGGCAATAATCTGCATCTGGTCCGAGGACAGCTCGAAGGAGAAGACGTCGAAATTCTCCCGGATCCTGCTCGGCGTCACCGACTTCGGGATGACGATATTACCGAGCTGCAGATGCCACCGAATGATCACCTGGGCCGGGGTGCGCCCGGTTTCAGTCGCGATCTGGGCGATCGTCGGATCCTTCAGCTCCGCGCCCTGCCCCAGCGGGCTCCACGCCTCCGTGGCGATGCCCCGCTCGGCGTGGAATGCGCGCAGCTCGGACTGGCCGAGACCGGGATGCAGCTCGATCTGGTTGACCGAGGGCGTCTCACCGGTCTCGGCGATGACTCGCTCCAGGTCGTCGCGGGTGAAATTGGAGACGCCGATCGAGCCGACACGGCCTTGCGACTTCAGCGATTGGAAGGCGCGGAAGGTATCCACGAAGCGGTCGGCGCGGGCCACCGGCCAGTGGATGAGGTACAGATCCAGGTAGTCCAGACCGAGGCGCCGCATGCTCGCGTCGAACGCCCGCAGCGTCGAATCGTAGCCCTGGTCGGAGTTCCACAGCTTGGTGGTGACGAAGACCTCGTCACGCGGCAGGGCGAACTCCTTCACCGCGCGGCCTACCTCGACCTCGTTGCCGTAGATCGCCGCGGTGTCGATGCTGCGGTACCCGGCCTCGAGCGCTGCCGTGACCGCGTCGAACGCCTCCTCCTCGGCGACCTGGAACACGCCGTAGCCCAGCTTGGGGATCACGGTCCCGTCGTTCAGGACGACCGATGGCACGGAGCTGGTCTCGCTGCGAAAGGTCACCCCACGACCGTAGAAGCGGTTGGCCGAGCCGTCAACGGACACCCCGACCGTGTGTCGGCGGCCCAGCCCCCACTCGAGTAGCCGGACCGATGATGACGGCGGGCCCGGCCTGTGCCGGGTCAAGACCTCAGACCCAGGCGGCGGTATCGCAGGTGACGCTCGGACCGCAGCGACTCCGGCGACCGGCCCCCGAGGTCGGTCAGCTCCTCGGCGATCGCCCGCACCATGCGGTGGGCGAAGTCGGTCGGCTCGTCGGCGGCGTCGGGATACTCGGGCACGATGCGATCGACGACACCGTCGGCCAGCAGGTCGGCCGCGCGGATGCGCTGCGCGGCCGCCAGCGCGGGGGCGTGCGCGGTGTCGCGAAAGACTATGGCGCTGGCGCCTTCTGGCGGCAGCGGCGCGAGCCAGGCGTGCGTGGCGGCCAGCACCCGGTCGGCCGGCAGCAGCGCCAGCGCGCCGCCGCCGCTGCCCTGCCCCAGCAGCACCGAGACCGTCGGGGTGTCCAGGGTGACCAGATCGGCCAGGCAGCGCGCGATTTCGGGGGCCAGCCCGCGCTCCTCGGCCTCGCGCGAGAGCGCCGCACCGGCGGTGTCGATCACCAGCACCAGCGGCAGCGCGAGTTCCGCGGCCAGCTGCATGCTCCGCCGCGCCTCTCGCAAAGCGGCTGGGCCCATGGTGTTTTCGCCGTCCTGTCCGGCGCGGTCGTGACCGAACAGCACGCACGGGCGGCCGCGCAGGCGGGCCAGGGCGAGCAGCACGGTCCTATCGGACTCGCCCTGGCCGGTGCCGCTCAACGGAACGCGGTCCGTCACATGACGTAAGAGCTCGCGGATGCCAGGACGGTCCGGACGGCGCGAGATCAGCACGGCATCCCATGCGGATTTCTCGGTGCCGGAATCGCGCGCAGTCTCGGAATCGACAGCGCGAGTGGGAGTTTCGATGTCGAGACTCGAACCTTTCGATCCCGCAGCAGTTTCGACGACAGCCAGCACCCGATGCACGATCCGGCGAAACACCTTGACCGGCACCACGCCATCGATCACCCCACTGCGATACAGATTCTCCGCGGTCTGTACCCCCTCCGGGAACGGCCGCCCATACAGCGCCCGGTACACCCGCGGCCCGAGGAACCCGATCAGCGCGCCCGGTTCGGCAAATGTCATGTGCCCCAACGACCCCCACGAGGCGAATACCCCGCCCATCGTGGGATCACGCAGATACACCAGATAGGGATGCCCGGCCGCCTTGTGCGCCGCCACGGCCCCGGCGACCTTGACCATCTGCACGAACGCGACGGTGCCCTCCTGCATCCGCGTTCCCCCGGAGGTCGGCGAGGCCACCAGCGGCAGCCCCAGCTCCGTCGCCCGCTCGACCGCCGTCACGATCCGCTCCGCCGCGGCCACCCCGATCGAGCCCGCGAGAAATCCGAATTCACAGGCGATCACGGCTATTCGCCGACCCCGCAGCATTCCCTCGCCGGTCAGCACGGCCTCGTCGGCGCCGGACCGCGCCCGGGCCTCCCGCAGTTCCGTGCGGTACCCGGGACTCGCGGAGACCTCGACCACCTGCCGATCCCAGCTCGCGAACGAACCGCGATCGAGCAGTTCATCCAGAAGTTCGCGCGCGGAGATCTTCATCGCCCGAGCGTAACCGCCGCCGGGCCCTTCGCATTCCAGCGCGCAACCCGGTCGGTCCGATGTGCCTTCGCCGCACCCGCACCCCGGAACTACCGCACACCGAAAGAGCAATCGGCCCCTGTCGGAGATACGAGCCGGTTCCAGCCTGGTGGAGCGAGCGCGTATCCCCGCGGAGACACCCTGCCGTGCGGGTCGCTGTGATGCGTACTACGCCGTAGCGCCGGAACACGCCGCGGAGTAATGCATTCGGCAACCCGCCGGGACCCACGGGGATGGCGATCCGGCGGGGCAGGTGAACTCAGTAACCCTGAACGACCTTGCGCAGCGCGTACTCGGTGACCGAGACCAACGCCTGCTTCACCGGCTCGCGCCGGCGCGCGTCGATCGACATGATCGGCACATCCGCAGGGACCGCCAGCGCCTGCCGGATGTCCTCGGTCGGATACCGGGGTGCATCGTCGAACTCGTTGATGGCCACCAGGAAGGGTAGGCTCCGTGCCTCGAAGTAATCGACGGCGGCGAAGCTGTCCTCCAGCCGGCGGGTGTCGACCAGCACCACCGCGCCGATGGCGCCGCGGATCAGGTCGTCCCACATGAACCAGAAGCGGTACTGCCCAGGGGTACCGAACAGGTAGAGCACCAGATCATCGGCGAGGCTGATCCTGCCGAAATCCATGGCCACCGTGGTGGTGGCCTTCGTCGGCACGGCGGCCAGGCTGTCGACCCCGACACTGGCATTGGTCACCAAGGCCTCGGTGCGCAGCGGAACGATCTCCGAAACTGCACCGACCAAGGTCGTTTTCCCGACACCGAAGCCACCCGCGACCACGATCTTCGCCGAGGTGGGCTTACTGGTGCGGGTATCGACCTGGGCCGTCGAATCATATACGCCGGAGTCCACTAAGAACCCTTTCGATCAGCTCGCGACGTTCATCGTCGCTCGAATCGTCTTTCAATGTCGCCGAAACCCGTACGTGTCCGGCCTCGATGAGGTCAGCGACGAGTACTCGGGCCACCCCGATCGGAATACCCAGCCTGGCGGCCAATTCAGCAACAGAAGGCGACTCTCTGCACAACTCGACGATTGACGTCTCGATATTGGTGAGTTCGAACTGCCGCTCGAGGGCGACCGGATGCGATGCGACGAGAGCCTCCAACGCCAACTCCACCTTCGGCCGCGTGCGACCGGCGGTGAGAGAGTAAGGGCGTACAAGGCTGGGCTCGGCACTTCCCATGCGCTGGTTGTCTATGTCCATCCCACCATCAGGAACCCATCGTGACGCGAGGTGTGGCCTGGACTGTCTGGCCTACTCGCTCGACCAACAACGCCATCTCGTATCCCACCTGGCCGATATCGCAGGACGTGTTCGTCAGCACGGCCAGGTAGGACCCGTCACCGACGGCCATCAGCAGTAGGTAGCCGTGTTCCATCTCGACTACCGACTGCAGAACGGTACCGCCTTCGAACAGGTTCGACACACCAACCGAGAGGCTGGCCAGTCCCGCCGTCACCGCGGACAACTGCTCGGCACGGTCCACGGGCAACTGAGCGCTCGCGGCCATCAATAGACCGTCCGCCGACACCAGCACGGCATGAGCAACGCCAGGCACCTCATTGGCGAAGTTCGAAACCAGCCAGTCCAGCTGACGGTTTGTGCCACCTAGATCGGGGTTCATCGGTCTCCTTTATCTCCGGTTAGGTTCATTGCCTTCATTGCGCGGCCATCCCGGACGCCCTGCTGGTGACGACTCAGACTTGACCTGATCGACTCGGGGTCACGGTTGCTCGATGCCCGATCACCCTTGCCGTTGACACCGCCGGGAACCAGCCGGTTGCCCGGATTGCGCTGCGGCAAGCCGGACGCGGTGCGTTTCTCCGCCTGCGACTCGACCGCCCGGCGGGCGGCCTCCCAGCCCTCGTCACCCGGCGATTCGAAGGAGGCGGCCATCGAGGACCGGTCCGCGTTCGGATCCGACAACCAGGCCGACATCATCTCAGCGAAGATCGGGCTGTCCGCCATCGACGACGGTGTGTCGTCCGCCGGCTGCAGCCGAGTCTGGAAGAACGCGGCTGTCTTCTGCGGGTTCGAGCGGAAGCTGTGGCGACCGCGCTCGCGGCCCTCGCCCGACTCGTCGGCACTGTCGGGGGTGTCCACGGGAGGACGGCTCAGACCGGGGGTCGGCAGCGGTCGCGGCGGCAATTCGGCGCCCGGCTGCCGCTGCGGCAGCCCGATCCCCGAGTCGCGCTGCGGCAGACCGGTTTCGGCGGCGTCCGACTGCGTCAGCCGGGACGAACCCGTGTTCCGCTGCGGCAGGCCACCACCCAGCGCATCACGCCTCGGCAGGCCACCACCCAGCGCGTCACGCTTCGGCAGTCCGTTCCCAGCGTCGCGCTGGGGCAGGCCATTGCCGGCATCACGCTGGGGCAGGCCACCGCTCAGCGCGTCGCGCTGCGGCAGTCCGTTACCCGAATCACGCTGCGGCAGACCGTTACCCGCGGTGTCACCGCGCTGCGGCAGACCGCTGCCCGAATCACGCTGCGGCAGACCGTTACCGGCGCTGTCGCGCTGCGGCAAGCCCGAGTCACGCTGGGGCAGGCCGCCACTCAACGCGTCGCGCTGCGGCAGACCGTTACCCGAATCACGCTGCGGCAGACCGTTACCCGCGGTGTCACCACGCTGCGGCAGGCCGTCGGCGGCCGAATCACGCTGCGGCAGACCACCGGCCCCGCGCTGCGGTAGACCGTTCATGCCGGGCTGACGTCGCGGCAGCCCGTTGCCTCCCGAGTCACGCTGCGGCAGGCCACCACTCAACGGATCCCGCTGCGACAGACCGTCATCGGAATCCCGGGGCGGCAGACCGCCGGAGTCACGCTGCGGCAGACCACCACTGAGCGCATCGCGCTTCGGCAGGCCGTTCCCGGCATCACGCTGGGGCAGGCCGTTGCCCGCGGTGTCACCGCGCTGCGGCAATCCACCCTCACGCTGCGGCAGGCCGTTGCCCGGGGTGTCACCGCGCTGCGGCAGACCGTTGGCCGCCGAATCACGCTGCGGCAGACCACCGGACCCACGCTGCGGCAGCCCGTTCGCACCGGACTCCCGCTGCGGCGGCACCGCGTCCTGCGGCGGCCGCGCGGCGGCCGGACGCTCCGGCTGACCGCCGGGGCCCGCGGGACCACCACGCCGCGGCAGACCCGCGGCGCCCAGGCCACGCCGGGGCAGCCCACCGGCACCGGGCTCGCGTGGCGGCGGGCCGCCCGCACCCGGTTCACGCGAGGGCAGCCCCTCGCTCCGCGAACGCTGCGGCAGACCGCCGGTGTTGCCCGGCCGCGGCGGCTGACCGGCCGCGCCCGGCTGACGCTTGAGCATGCTGGCCGCGAGGTTCGCCTGCGGCTGCACGAGGCCACCGGAGGAACGCTGCGGCAGATTCGCGCCCGGCTGGGAGGCCGGCGCCTGTGGGCCGTTCGCACCGGGTTCACGCTGTGGCAGCCCGCCCGAGCCGCTCTCCGCGAGGCCGTGGCGCACGGTGGGCCCGTTCGTGCCCGGCTGACGCTGGGGCAGGCCGCCGGGGACCGCGGTGCCCGGCTGGCGCTGCGGCAGGCCGCCCGGACCGGACTGGCGCTGCGGCGGGACCGTATCCCTTATACCCGCACCACCACGGCTCAGCCCGATGACGCCGTTGCCCGCGACATCGTCCACGGGGGCGTCGACAAGCGCGGCACGTTCGTCCGCATCTGCTGAGATCGGCCCGCTCAGACCGGGATCGACGGTCACCATCATGTTGCCGCCGGCGGTGCGGGTCACCGCGCGCGTCTGCATCGCCGTGGCGAGGCTGGGCTGCTGCACCGGAATCGGCTGCGACGTGCTGGACTGCGCCGGCACCGACACGGTGCCGCCGACCGGCGCCACGATGATCGGCTTGGGCAGGTGCACCACCACCGTCACGCCGGGATCCCGGGCCGTGTCGAAGGTGGGCCGCAGCCGCACGGTGAGGCCGTGCCGCTCGGCCAGTCGGCCGACCACGAACAGGCCCATGTGGCGCGCGGTGTCGGGGCCGACCTCGGCGGAGGTCTCGAGGCGCCGGTTGATATCGGCCATCTCGGTCGGGGGCATACCGATACCGCGGTCCGCGACCTCGACCAACAGGCCCTGATCGTGGGCCTGGGCAAAGGTGAACTTGACGTCGGTCTCGGGCGGCGAGGCTCGCAGCGCGTTGTCCAGGAGCTCGGCGAACAGGTGCGCGAGGTCCGAGGCCGCCGGTTCGGTGATGGCGCCGCGCGGGGTGGCGCCCAGCTTCACCCGTTCGTAGTCCTCCACCTCGGAGATGGCCGCGCGCAGCACGTCGGCGATCTCGACCGGCGCGGACTTGCCGCGCCGCTGCCGGGTACCGGCCAGAATCAGCAGGTTGTCGCCGTTGCGGCGCATACGAGCGGCAAGGTGGTCGAGCCGGAAGAGGTTTTCCAGCAGGCGCGGGTCCTTCTCGTCGTACTCCATCGCCTCGATGAGCGAGAGCTGATGGTCGACGAGGGACTTCGAGCGGCGTGCCAGGGTCTCGAACATGTCGTTGACCTGGGAACGCATCGAGGCCTGGTCGGCGGCCAGGCGCAGCGCCTGGCCGTGGATGTCGTCGACGGCGCGGGCGAGCTGGCCGACCTCCTCCTCGCTGTGCACCGGCATCGGCTCGAGCGGCACGTCCTCGGGGCTGGCGCCATCGCGCAGGCGCGCCACCTCGTGACCGAGGTCGTGCTCGGCGACGCGCAGGGCGGCCAGGCGCAGCTTGCGCAGCGGCACGATCAACGACCGCGCGATGACGACCGCGAGCAACAGCGCCGCCATGATGGTGACGATGACGATCGCGGCGTAGCGGATCGCGCCGGTGCGGGCGTTGTCGGCGAGGGTGTTGACCCGGCTGATGATGTCGTTACTCGCCTTGTTCACGACATTCTGATAGTTGTTCAGGCTGTCCAGCACCGACTGCCGCAGGTCCTGGATCGGGATCTGCCCCGCAGCCACCTGCGGACCGCTGGCGAGCTGGATCCGGTTGTTCACCCACTGGGACAGCTGGGCGATGATCGGATCGCCGTCCGGGAAGCGGTGCGCCAGAATGCCCAGCATCTGCCGCTCGGTGCTGGCCGCGACCAGGAATGCCTGCACTCCGCCCTTGGTGTCCCCGCGCAGCGCCTGGGCCATGCCCGCGGCCTCGGAGACCATCACCGCGCGGGTATTCAGCGAGTCGACCAACCGCAGCTTGGCCGCCTCGACGCCCTGGTCGGCGACCGTCGAGGTGATCGCCTCGGTGGTCTTGACGCTGGCCTGCCGGATCGCCTCCTCCTGGTCGATGGAGGCCTGCACGGTGGCCGAGGGGGTGTTGCCGCCCGCTCGCACGGCCTTGGCCCCATTGATCATGCCGTCGATGGCCGCCCGGCCGCCAGGCACCCCGTCCAGCTTCGAGGCCGCCTTCTGGGCGGCGGTCAGCGCGTTGTCCAGCTGGGTGAGGTCGGCGTCCTGCACCATCGACTGGGTCGGACTCAACTCGACCATCTGCTCGCTGGACACCACCGCCGATGCGGCACTCAGGCCGGTGACGGCCGGAATCGCCTGGACCTCGGTGGCCGCGGCATCGAGCTGGCTCGAATCACTGAACTGCGCCGCGATCCTGGACGCCCCGAGCACCACGGAGACGAGGAGGGGGACGGCAAGGACTGCCGTAACCTTCCAGCGCAGGTCCCAGTTGCTAAGCGCCCAACGCTTGTTGCCGGACCTAGCGGCGTCACGCATCTCCACTCACTTTCCAAACTGGCCCCAGCCATGCGCCATCAGCGAGCCTCCACGATCGCATGGCTGAGCTCGTCTGGCACAGCGGGCCGAGAACTGCGGTAGGCCGTGAAATTGCGACCTTGACGGCCGAAACATGTGACATGCGATTCTAACGGATCAATAACTTCTTGTGTGACCTCTTGGCAACCTCCGCCCACTGACCTGCCTGTTCCAGACAAAATCAAAGGTCGCGGCGGCCGCCCGGACGTCGCGTGAAGTCTGCCACAATCAGGCTGATCTATCGAGGCGGGCATCGAGGCGCAGCAGGGAGTCACACGGTTGAACGCGAAGCAGGAGTACCGGCCTACCTACCAGACGAGCCTGGTCGACCCGTCGGACTTCTGGGGCGCGGCCGCAGAGGCCATCAGCTGGGATGTTCCACCCACTCAGGTCCTCGACGGGGCCGCCCGGCCGGTGGCCCGCTGGTTCCCGGACGCTCGCTTGAACACCTCCTACAACGCACTTGATCGACATGTGCGCGATATCACACCGAAAGGGCCCTCTACGGCGAATGTCTCGAGCCGTGATCACTTCGATACGGACTCGGAACCCTCGCGCGCTTTCGCGGGTGATGCGGCCGGGGGTCGCGCCGATCAGCCCGCCCTAATATATGACTCCGCTATGACGGGCGCCACACTTGTCTACACCTACGCGGAACTACTGGCGGAGGTCGCGACGTTTGCCGGTGCGATGCTGCGGCTGGGGGTGCGCACCGGGGACCGGGTCGTCATCTATATGCCGATGATCCCCGAGGCCGTCATCGCGATGCTGGCCTGCGCCCGCATCGGCGCGGTCCACTCGGTGGTGTTCGGCGGATTCGCCGCACATGAGCTGGCCGCCCGCATCGACGATGCCGAACCCGTCCTGATCGTCACGGCCTCGGGCGGTCTGGAGCCGGGCCGGCGCATCGAATATCCGCCGATCGTGCTGGACGCGCTCGATCTGGCCGATACGGTCGCGCCGCGACACGTGGTGGTCAAGCAGCGGTCCGGATTCCCGGCGCTGCGCTTCGCCGCCCCGCAGGCCGCGACGGATCATCTGCCCGGATCGGCGGACAGCGTCGCGGCGCAGTGGCTGGACTGGGAAGACATGGTGCTAGACGCGGAACCGGCCGATCCGGTGCCGGTCGCGGCCACCGACCCCCTCTATATCCTCTACACCTCCGGTACCACCGGACGGCCCAAGGGCGTGGTGCGCGACAACGGCGGCCACGCCGTCGCGCTGGCCTGGTCGATGCGCTACATCTACGACATGGCCCCCGGTCAGGTGATGCTCACGACCTCCGATATCGGCTGGGTGGTCGGGCACTCGTACATCGTCTACGCGCCGCTGCTGATCGGCGCGACGACCGTGCTGTACGAGGGCAAGCCGATCGGCACCCCGGACGCCGGGGCCTACTGGCGGCTGGTCGAGCAGTATCGGGTGCATGTGATGTTCACCGCACCCACAGCGCTGCGCGCCATCCGGCGCGCCGATCCCGAGGCCGCCACCGCCCACCGTCACGACCTGTCGACCCTGCGCGCGCTGTTCTGCGCGGGCGAGCGGCTGGATCCGGCCACCCTGGAGTGGGCCCGCGACGTGCTGCTGGCCGACCACCCGGACTGCCCGGTGGTCGACCACTGGTGGCAGACCGAGACCGGGTGGCCGATCTGCGCGGATCCGCTGGGCCTGCAGGAACTTCCGATCAAGACCGGTTCGGCCTCGCTGCCGGTGCCCGGCTACCGGCTGCGGGTGCTGGACTACGAGGGTGACGCGGTCGCCCCGGGCACCGAGGGCAACATCGTCATCGGGCTGCCGCTGCCGCCCGGCACGCTGACCGGGCTGTGGGGCGACGACGACCGCTTCGTCCGCTCATACCTCTCGGCCTTCCCGGGCCACTTCCTGACCGGCGACTCCGGCTACTTCGACGAGGACGGCTACCTGTACGTGCTCGGCCGCAGCGACGACGTGATCAACATGGCCGGGCACCGTCTCTCGGCGGGCGGTATCGAGGCCGCCGTCGCCGGCCATCCCGCGGTGGCCGAGTGCGCGGTCATCGGCGTCCCCGACGAACTCAAGGGGCAGCTGCCGATCGCCTACGTGGTGCTCAAGGCCGACTCCGCGGGCGAGACCGTCGCGATCCCCTTCGAGCAACTGCGGGCCGAGCTGATCGAGCGGGTGCGCGGGCAGATCGGCGCCATTGCCACCCTGCACGACGTGGTCGTCGTGCAGGCGCTGCCCAAGACCCGCTCGGGCAAGATCCTGCGCAAGACCATGCGGCAGATCATGGCCGGGGATGCCTGGGAGATGCCCGCCACGATCGAGGATCCGGCGGTGCTGGTCGCGATCGCCGATCAGATCATCGTCGGTGAGCATCCCGACCACGCGCCCGCCGACTCCCGGGCCCACAACGGCCCCTCCTCATAATCTTCATAATCTTCTCAGGATCGGTTCACAGCGGTCCCAGATCCGGCGCATAGATTCGAGACCATGACCACCCTGCGTTCCCGCCTCGCCGGTACCGTCGCCGCCGCGGGCGGCCTGGCGGTTGCCGCCGCCCTGCTCTTCCCCGGTGTCGCCGCCGCCGACCCCACCGATCTCATGGCGCCGCTGCTGAACTCGACCTGCAGTTTCGATCAGGTCGACCGCGCGCTGCACGCCAAGGACCCCCAGCTGGCCCAGATGCTGGACGCCAACCCGAGCCAGAAGGCGATGCTGAAGCAGCAGTTCGACCAGCCGCCCGCCCAGCGCAAGGCCGAGGTGCAGCAGTACCTCGCCCAGCATCCCGAGGCCAAGCAGCAGGCCCAGAACTCCCCGCAGGCCGGCAGCATGCAGCAAACCATCCAGGCCGTCGCGGACTCCTGCCACAACTACTGAACCGCCGCTGTGTCGTTCCCACCCGCCACCACGACGGGTGGGAATAACCACCGATCGGCACGCCTGGAGCGCCAACGCTCCGGCTGGACGGCTTCGCTGTGCAGAATGAAGTCGTGACGAGCGAGCGTGGCACTATTCCGACCGTCCTGCTGGTCGACGACGACGAGGATCTGCTGGCGTCGGTCGAGCGCGGGCTGCGGCTGTCCGGGTTCCGGGTGGTGATCGCCCGCGACGGGGCCGACGCGCTGCGCTGCGTGACCGAACAGTCCCCGGATGCGCTCGTACTGGACATGAATATGCCGGTGCTCGACGGTGCCGGCGTCGTCACGGCGTTGCGGGCGATGGGCAACGAGGTACCGATCTGCGTGCTGTCCGCGCGCAATTCGGTCGACGACCGGATCGCCGGGTTGGAATCGGGGGCCGACGACTATCTGGTGAAGCCGTTCGTGCTGGCCGAGCTGGTCGCCAGGATCCGGGCGCTGTTGCGCCGCACCGACACCGCGGCCCCGGCACTGCCGGGCGCGATCGCGGTGGGCCCCTTGGAGATCGACGAGGCCGGCTATCGCGCGCTGCTGAACGGCCGCGAAATCGAGCTCACCAAGCGGGAATTCGAACTTCTTTCGACGCTGGCCCGTAATGCCGGGGTGGTACTGAGCCGAGAACGACTACTGGAGCTGGTGTGGGGCTACGACTTCGCCGCCGACACCAACGTCGTCGATGTCTTCGTCGGCTATCTGCGGCGCAAGCTCGAGGCCGACGGCACCCCGCGCATGCTGCACACCATCCGCGGCGTCGGCTTCGTGCTGCGGACCCCCAAATGAGACAGCGCCTACCCACCCCGCCGGCTCCGCAAGCTCCGCCGGCTCGCCGTCCCCGTCGCCGCTCGTTCTCCCTGCGCACCCGGGTCGCCGCGGCGGCGGCGCTGGGCGCGATCATCCTCACGGTGCTGCTGGGCTGGCTGTCCGTGCTCGCGATCAACCGCAACAACCTGGCCCAGGCCGACCAGGAGCTGACCGTCGCCTCGCGGATCGTGCTGATGCAGCCGGTGATCGCGGTCGGTGTGCTGTCGCTGGTCAACTCGAACCGGGATCTGGCGATCACCATCCGGGAGAGCAACGGCGCGCTGAACGCCTCGACCACGGTCCAGCTGCCGCAGCTGGATCCGGGCTCGCACACCGTCACCCTCGACGACACGCCCTATCGGGTGCTGACCACGACCGTGAACCAGCCGCAGGGCCGGGTGGTGTCGATGGGCATTCCGCTCACCGACTCCTATCACGCGACCAGCGAACAGCGGCGCTGGGTGCTGTCCGCCGCAGCGCTGGCGATGGTCGCCGCGGCCGGGCTGGGCTGGGTGTTCGGCGGCCGGGCGGTGCGCCCGATCGTGGACCTGACCCGGCAGGTCGGCGAGCACAGCGGCACCGGCGAGTCGGAGGCGCCGGTGGACGGCTCGGGGGTGCGCGAGGCCGAGCAGCTCGCCGAGGCGGTGAACTCGCTGCTGGAACGGGTGCGCAAGGCCCAGGCCGAGACGGCCGCGGCGCTCGACACCGCCCGCGATTTCGCCGCGGTCTCCGCCCACGAGCTGCGCACCCCGCTGACCGCCATGCGCACCGACATCGAGGTGTTGCGCACCCTGGACCTGGACGCGAACCAGCGCGCAGAGATCCTGGCCGACCTGCAGCGCAGCGAGAGCCGGGTGGAGGCGACGCTGGCCGCGCTGGAGCGCCTGGCCGCGGGCGAGCTCACCAACGAGGGCGATCACGTCGAGACCGACATCGCCGACCTGGTCGACCAGTCCGCCCATGACGCGATGCGGCACTTCCCGGCGCTGACCGTGCGCATCGATACCGACGCGGAGCTGATCACCCGCGGTTTGCCGACGGGGCTCCGGCTGGCCGTGGACAACGCGCTGACCAATTCGTTCAAGCACGGCGGGGCGACCCAGGCGCGGGTGTCGGCGCATCGCGGCGCCGATCGCACGATCGTGATCGCGGTCGACGACAACGGCCGCGGCATTCCCGCCGCCGAGCGCGAGATGGTGTTCGAGCGCTTCATCCGCGGCAGCGAGGCCACCAAGAGCGGCTCGGGACTGGGCCTGGCGCTGGTCGCCCAGCAGGCCCAACTGCACGGCGGGCGAGCCTATTTCGAGGACAGCGAGCTGGGCGGGGTGCGGCTGGTCCTGGAGCTGCCGCCGCGATAGTCGCGTCGAGGGGCCGGCCTCGCCCGGTGTTCAGGTCGAGGTCGGCCGGTGGCGCCGATGCCTAGTTGGCGTTCAGCAGGTCGATGACGAAGACCAGGGTCTTGCCCGACAGCTGGTGGCCCGAGCCCGCGGCGCCGTAGGCCAGCGCCGGCGGGATGGTCAGCTGACGGCGACCGCCGACCTTCATGCCGGGGATGCCCTCCTGCCAGCCCTGGATCAGACCTCGCAGCGGGAAGGTAATGGACTCTCCGCGGTTCCAGGACGAGTCGAATTCCTCGCCGGTGTCGTATTCCACACCCACGTAGTGCACCTCGACCGTGCCACCCGGCACGGCCTCCTTGCCCTCGCCCTCGACGAGGTCCTTGATCACCAGCGTGGTGGGCGCGGGGCCGTCCTGGAACTCGATTTCAGGCTTGGTCATGCGTCCTCTTCCGTTCGATGGATAAAGCCACTTGATTGTTCACCATAACGTTGCCGACGAAACCAGAAACCCGACAGGGCCGCGTAGGCGGCGCGGCCTGCGGGAACGGCCGGGGATGCCGGATCGGGCACAGGGCAAGATAGCGTCCGTGGCCGAAGTGATCGATATCGACGACCCCGCGGACCCCCGCGTCGACGGGTTCCGGGACCTCAAGTCCGCGGATCGGCGGCCGGATCTGCCCGGACGCGAGGGGCTGGTGATCGCCGAGGGCGTCGTCGTGGTGCAGCGGATGCTGACCTCGCGATTCACGCCGTTCGGGCTGTTCGGGGTGGCGCGGCGATACGAGGAGCTGGCCGCCGATCTGGAGGGCACGGACGTGCCGTACTACCGCACGACCGCGGAGGTGATGGCCGAGGTGGTCGGCTTCCATCTCAATCGCGGGGTGCTGGCCGCGGCGCGACGGCCGCCCGAACCGAACCTGGATGAGGTGCTGGAGTCCGCGCGCACCGTCGTGGTGCTCGAGGGTGTGAACGATCACGAGAACATCGGATCGATCTTCCGCAACGCCGCCGGATTGGGTGCGGATGCGGTGCTGTTCGGCGACCGCTGCGCCGACCCGCTGTACCGGCGCGCGGTCCGGGTGTCGATGGGGCATGTGCTGCGCGTGCCGTTCGCGCGCCTGCCCGAGTGGCCCGGTAGCCTGGAGTCGTTGCGCGAGCGGGGATTCCAGATCATTGCCCTGACTCCGAATCCGTCCGCGGCCACGCTGTCCGCGGCCATGACCGGCGAGCGGGTGGCGCTGCTGCTGGGCGCCGAGGGGCCGGGGCTGACCGAAGAGGCCATGTCCGCCACCGATATTCGCGCCCGCATCCCGATGACGCCGGGCACCGATTCGCTCAACGTGGCCACCGCCGCCGCGATGGCCTTCTACGAAAGGGTGCGATGCACCTCATGACCGGGCCACATCTCACACCCGCACCTGGAGACACCCGCTCCGGCGCCGCCCCCGAACCGACGCCGTGGGCGCCGGGCATCGCGGTCGCCGCCCTGGTGGCCGCGCTCACCGCGGCGGCGGTGTACTCCTTCGGAGCCGCACTGGCACAGGTCCATTGGGCGCTGTCGGTGGCGGTCAACGTGATCGCCGTCGGGGGTGCGACGCCCACGGCCTGGCGCTGGCGCTCGATTCCGGTGGTCCGATGGGTGCTGGCCGGGGCCACCGTGGGGATCGCCCTGGCCTGGTTCGCGCTGCTGGTCGTCGCGGTCTCGAGCTAGCATCGCGAAGCGATTCCGTGAGGGGTGGTGGTCGGGCGACGGGTGGGCCTAGCTCACCCGGTCCGGTCCGCGCAGCCAGCCGAACCACCGGTGGTTGGTGTCGGGCTCGCTCGCCCGCAGCTCCTCCGGCCGGATCGGCGGCGGCGCCTGCCCCTTGGGAAAGAGACTGAAGCCGCAGACCGCGATGTCGGCGGGCCCGAGCTCGTCGCCGGAAACCGCACCGCGGTAATGGAATCCGAGCCATTCGGCGTTGGCGCCGTCGGCGAAGTCGGCCGCGTCGAACGGCAGGGTCTGCGGATCGGGAAATTCGCCGGGATGCAACCGGACCGGATGCTCCCCCGCCCAATACGGACGTTCCCACACCAGCGGCAGGCCTTCGTCCTCGAGGATGTTCACCCGGGTGGAGCTGAAGGCCCGACGGAATTCACCGCGCTCCCAATGGGCGAACGCGCCCCAGCCGTGGGAGATGTCGTAGGAGATCAGGTAGGTGTGCTCGGAGGCGAGCGGGCGAACCAGCAGCTCCGGCAGTTTCGTCGGGCAACCCAGCGCGGCCTGGGTCGTGCACACCACGGTGACGCCGGGATAGCAGCCGATGTACATCGAGCCCGGATCCGGTCCGGCCCACACCTTCAGCGTGCCCGAGGCGGCCGGTATCACGTCGCGATCGGGATTGAGCTGTTTGGCCAGGGCGAACGCGGCCGCCGGATCCGGATCCGGATGGTCCCGGAGCACCGCGATCGGGTCGGGCGCGTCGATGTACCAGAGGGACGAAGCAGTGGATGGCACTTGCGACACCTCCCGATCTCGTACGGGTAAGCATAGCTACTCCGTAGCAAACCTAGGAGGTCGAATCGCATGTCGACCCCACGACCTGCCCGGCGCCCGCCCGAATTGCCTGGGCGTCACAATAAAAATCTACTCGCAGACGCGCGAAAAGGTGCCCGTAACATGCGCAATCCCTGGGCAATCCGAGCGGTGGCCGTGCCGACCTCGAACGAGCACTGCCGACTCCGCAGGCCACACTGCACGAATACCGGCCCGATCGGTGCGCTGCCCGAACCCGGGTGAGTACGGTCCCGGCCCTCGCCGAGCTCGGTATCAGTGACCCGAGCTGCGCACGCCCAGCAGCACGTCCTCCCAGGACGGCATAGGGGCCTTGCCGCGCTTGGCCTTCGAGCGAGCCTGCTTGGCGGGCTGCTTGGATTCCTCGGCGGCGGGCTCGCTCGCGGACGCGGCGGGGGAAGCCTTGACGGCAGGCTCCTTGATTGCCGGGGCCTTGGCCGCGGGAACGGGCGCACTGACCGCGGGCGCCTTGGCGGCCTGGGTCGCGAGCGCGGAGGTGGCCGCGATCTCGGGTGTCGGCGAGGAGTTTTCGCGGGCCGGTGCGACGTACTCGGCGGCGGGGGCCGACTGCTCACGGGCGGCGGCGCCGCCCTCACGGACCGCGGTGGTGTCCCGGCCGGGGGCCACATACTCGGCCGCGGGGGCCGACTGCTCGCGCGCCGGAGCGGCGGTGTTCTCGCGGGCCGGGGCGTTCTCGCGAGCCGGAGAGCCGGAGGCGGGCTTGGCGCTCACCGGCATCGAGCCCCCGGCACCGCCCGCGGCGGCGCGCTTCTCGTAGAACTCCTCGACCCGGGGCTCGCGCTCCTGCACCGCGACGCGCGCGGTGGCCGGCTCCTCGCGGGGCGCCGGGGTGGGCGCGACCGGCTCGACCGGGAGGGGCTGTTCGGCGGCGGGCTCGGGCAGGATCGTGGCCAGGCCGCGCAGGGCCCGGCCGAAATCGGGATCGACCAGATCGGTGGCCGGGTCGTCCAGCGGGGTCACCGAGCCGCCGTGCGCGTCGGGCTGGAAACGCCAGTGCGCGGCGATCACCGAACGGCCCGCCTGCCACTGCAATTGGGTTACCCAGTAACCCTTTTCGTCCTTCCAGGCGTCCCATTCGGCGATATCGATGTTGTGGCCACGCTCGGCGAAGGCGGCCGACACCACGTCGATCAGCGTCTCCACGGCCGGGCCGTCCTTGCGGACGGGGTGGGCCTTCTGGGCCAGCTCGGCGGCGCGAGCCCGCTCCAGCAGCACCGGATAGGCGAACCGCTCCACGCGGCTCAGCGGCATTCCGGATTCCTCGGTCACCTGCTCGACAGACGCACCGGCACGGATACGGGCCTGGATATCGCGAGGACGCATAGTTGCTTCCGTTTCGATCTCGATCTGGCCGAATCGGGCAAGGTCTCCACGGGCGGCGGCGCGCAGCTTCTCGTCTGCGGCCAGCTTGTACTTCTGGCCGGACTCGGCATCGATGCACACGATGTGCGCGGAATCGGGCGTCAGACCGATCACTCGAAGCTCACGCACCGTTACCTCCTTATCGCCGCGTCGATCACAGCAAGGCTCGCGACACCGCCCACGTTCTGGAACAGTAGTGCACTTCTGGGATTCCTGGGGCAAGACACGCGCGCGGAAATCACATCTCGGACTTCCGCGCGCGCTATCGTGTTCAATTCGACTCAGTTCGAGTACTTATTTGGCGATCTCCTGGACCACCCAGTCGATGCTGCGGGTGAGCTGGCTGACGTCCTCGGGGTCGATGGCCGGGAACATGCCGACGCGCAGCTGGTTGCGGCCCAGCTTGCGGTACGGCTCGGTATCGACGATTCCGTTGGCGCGCAACACCTTCGCGACCTGCGCTGCATCCACCGAATCGGCGAAGTCGATGGTGCCGACGACCTGCGAGCGGTGCGCCGGATCCACGACGAACGGGGTCGCGTACTCGCTCGACTCGGCCCACGAGTACAGCCGCGAGGACGAATCCAGGGTGCGCTTGACGGTCCACTCCAGGCCGCCATTGCCGTTCATCCACTCCAGCTGGTTGGCGAACAGCAGCAGGGTAGCCAGCGCCGGGGTGTTGTAGGTCTGGTCCTTGCCGCTGTTGTCGACCGCGATCGGCAGCGACAGGAACTCCGGGGTGAACCGGCCCGAATCGTGAATCTCGGCAACGCGTTCCAGCGCCTTGGGGCTCATCAGGGCGACCCAGAGGCCGCCATCGGAGGCGAAGCACTTCTGCGGGGCGAAGTAGTAGACATCGGCGTCGGTGATGTTCACCGGCAGGCCGCCCGCGCCCGAGGTGGCGTCGATGGCGATCAGCGCGTTGTCCGAACCGGCCGGGCGCTGGACGGGGACCGCGACACCGGTGGAGGTCTCGTTGTGCGCCCAGGCGATCACGTCGGCGGCCGGATCGGACACCGGCTCGGGCGCGGTGCCCGGATCGGTGGACACCACGATCGGATCGCCGATGAACGGGTTCTTCTTGGCCACCGTGGCGAACTTCGAGCTGAACTCGCCGTAGGTCAGGTGCAGCGAGCGCTCGCGGATCAGGCCGAACGCGGCCGCGTCCCAGAAGGCGGTGGTGCCGCCGTTGCCGAGCACGACCTCGTACCCGTCGGGCAGGGAGAACAGCTCGCGCAGGCCCGAGCGCACCCGCGCGACCACGTTCTTGACCGGCTTCTGCCGGTGGCTGGTACCGAATACCGAGGCGCCGACCTCCACCAGGGAACTCAGCTGCTCGGGACGGACCTTGGAGGGGCCGCAGCCGAAACGTCCGTCGGCGGGCTTGAGTTCGGCGGGGATGTTCGGGAAGGCAGCGGTCATGGCCACCAGACTAGTGGTCGGGGATGGCGCGGAAAACCGGTGGGTACCGAGTACAACCTAGGTCACAGAAAGGCGCCGGGGTGCGGTAACGGCGCGGTTACTGACTTGCCCGTAATGGCACTGCCGCGACCGGACTGCCGCTACCGTGAGCGGATGGGCAAGGCTGCGCAGGGTCGGCCGGATTTCGCCGCGGTGGAGGTGGGCGCCGCGGCCTGGGGCGCCGACGGTGACCGCAATCCCGCACCGGGCGCGGTGGCTCGCCGCGGGGAGACGACCGTGGGCATCGGCCCTGGCCTGCTCGGCTGGCTGGCCGCGCGCCTGAACTCGCACGGCTTCGCGTTGCGGCACGGCGCGCTGTCCGAATTCGCGCAGCGCGAGGTGCTGGCGCGCGGACTGGCGGGCACCGCAACGATTCTCGGGGTGCGCGAGCGCCGCACCGAGCCCGGCCACCGATTCTGGGTGCGCATCCTGACCGAGGAGCAGCACCCCTACGAGACGCGGGTGCGCCAGCGAGTAGCCGAGACCGATCTGGAATCGATGCAGCCCGGCGATGTCGTCGGGTGTCGCGTCGATCCCGGCGACCGCGACCGGGTGGTGCTGTACGTGCCCGGCGCGGAGGAGGCCACCCGGGTCAGCATCGCCAAGATCCTGACCAACGGCCGCCGCGCCGACGCCACGGTGCTCGCGGCCACCCCCGTCGCGGCCGACTACACCGGCCGCGACGATCCGGTCCTGCGCCTGGATCTGGAACTGCACGCCTGGGACGAGCCACACCCCTGGCGGGTCCGCATCGTCCAGCCGGTACCGCTGTCCGCGATCGAATTGGTCGATCTGGGAAGGCATTTGGAGGTGGCGTTCTTCACCGTCGACCACGGGGAGTCCGTCGCGGTGGACTGGGCCACCTCGCTCTACGACTAGCGGGCCGGATCACACCGGCGGCGGTGCCGCCGCGTCATAGCAGGTGGACGAAATCGTAACCGGCGGTGCGCAATCGAGGCAGGGAGGCCAGCATGCCGGCGGGGGTACCGGATTTCGGGCGGTGCATGTGCGCGATGGTGATCGCGCCGGGGACGACCGTGGCCATCTGACGCTGCACCTGCACGGAAGTGAGTGTGGCGCCGCCGTCGGCGTTGACGCTGAAACCGACCGGGATCTCGCCCAATTCGTGCACGATCTTGACCGCGACGTCGTCGTAGTGGGCGGTGCCGGTGCGGAAGAATCGCGGTGCGCGGCCGGTCAGCTGGATCAGGCGTTCGTGATTGCCCCACACCTCGTCCACCGCCTCCTGCGGTGATGCCGTACCCCGGATGTTGTAGACCGCGCGGCCGGTCACCGACAGCGGGCAGTGCCGGGTGCCGTGGTTGCCGATCTCGAACAGCGGATTGTCCGCCAGCTTCGCCGCGCGCCCCGGATCGGCATCGATCCAGCGCTTGTTCAGGAAGAGTGTCGCCGGAATCTTCTGCGCGACAAGGTAATTGATCAGATCGTCGCTCATCGCATCGTTACCGGGCCCGCCGCAGGCATCGAAGGTGAGCGCGACCTGCTTGCCCGCGGGTACGAATGTGGTGGTGATTCCGATCAGATCCATGCCCCAGGCCGTGGGGCGCTGCCCGTTGTGCGACGCGGCCACCGCCGGGGGCCGCACCACCTCGGCGGCCAGGGCCGGCGCGGGCGTGGTAGCCGGGGGCATCGCGGGAGTTGTCGGCGCCGTGGGCGCTACGGCACGGGCCAAGGTCCCGGGAACCGCGGAGGCGACGGGCTGGGCACCGGTCTCGAGCGGTTGGGTGCCGACGTAGGTCGAGCCCCCGGACGACGAACTCCCCTGCGCCGTACCGCATGCCGCGCTGAGCAGGCCCGCAGCGGTCGCCGCGCCCGCCACCAGCAATCCGCGTCGCGTCAGACCTCGCTCGAACACCCGCCGAACTCTACGCCGACACCCCCGGCCACTCCCAGCCACTCCCAGCCCAGTCACAGATTTGCCCCGTAACCGACATATCCCCTTGGCACACTGTTCAACCGGACGGAATGCCGCGAAACGGCAGCGCCGCGACAGTCCTACCGGACCAGCACCGGCTCCTGGTAGACCGCACCGCGGCGGTCTGCGGTCGCGCCGGCCAGGATGACGACGCGCGAGGTCACCCGGTTGCTCTCGATCGGTGCGAGGGTCCCTTCCGAGGTCAGCTGCCAGAACAGCACATCGCGGTCGCGACCTGGCTGCCCGATTCGGCGCGGGGCCTGCGCGGGGCTCGCGGGTACCACCGGAACGCTCACCGTCGTGGTTTCGACCGGCATGGTCTCGATCGGCGCCAGATACCGATTCGCGCCACCGATCCCCTTCGGCAACCCGAGCATGATCGCACTCAGGGCCGCGCCCAGGGCCGTGACGCCGCCGAGCAATGCCGCCAGATCGAGACTCGCACTGGCGATTTGACGTCGGCCGCCATCGGCACGATCCCCGAGGAACGAACCCAGCAGGTTGTCCAACCCACCGCTCAGATGCTGGTTGCCCTCGGTCATGGCCCGCAACTCGGGCTCCATGCCGTTCAGATACAGCACGGTGAAAAGAACGCACAGCGCACCGGCCACACTGGATCCGACGACGAGATACGCGAGCATCTCGCGGCGCACCCGCAGATTGATCACGGCCGCGAAGATCGTCACGACCGCCGCGGCGGCGGCCAGCACGGCCCAGACGCCGCTGATATTCACACCGCCGCTGACATCTATACCGCCGCTGGCTCCGGCGCCGTCGCTCCCGCCCGGCACCCAGCCGAGCGGCCCCGTGGCCCCGCTGATCCGTCCGAACGCATCGGAACTCACCTCCCCGTTCGGACCGTGTGCCGACAACCAGGGCTTGCACATCAGCACCAGGGTGACCAGGCTGAGACCGGCGGAGCACAACAGCCCCCACCGCGAGCGGTGGTCGCGACGATCGGAGTGTTCGGCCGGAGTCGGTAGTTCGGCGCTTTTGCTCTGGTGGTGCGGGCTTTCGAGGACTTGCGAGGGTGTTGGATGAACCATTTCTCCGGCCATGACAGTGCAGAGGTATCGAATTCGTCGTGGACGACTCCGGCCATGACAGCTCAGACCGTAGGATCGACCGCATCCGAGGGCAAGCGCACTTGGCACTCTCGGGTGGCGGGCACAGGCCAGGCGCTGTTGTGGAAGATCAGCGGGGCGAAAGTGCCGGTTGCCGACAGGAATCCGAATTCCGTTCTCCGATATCGGGATTCGCGGCCGAGGCGAAACGATTCGCGGGACCCGCAAGCATGCGCCACGCTGTGATCAGGCTAACGCCTATGCTCAGGGTCACTGCCCCCTCTGGCGGGAAGCCCTCCGCCGCATACCCTGTGCGCTTGCGCACGCCGGTCTCGAATATCGAATGCCCGCAGCACCAAGGCGCTGCGGGCATTCGAAAGCTCCTGTGCGGAACTACTTTCCGGAGACCAGCGACCAGCCGGGCACGGCCTCGGGGCTGCGCGGGGCCGGGCCGGTGTAGATCGCGGCCGGGCGCACGAGCTTGCCGAGCTGCTTCTGCTCCATGATGTGCGCGCACCAGCCGGCGGTGCGGCCACAGGTGAACATGGCGGGCATCATGTGGGCTGGGACCTCGGCGAAGTCCAGGATCACTGCGGCCCAGAATTCGACATTGGTCTCGATGGCACGGTCGGGGCGGCGCTCGCGCAGCTCGGCCAGGGCGGCCTGCTCGAGCGCGGAGGCCACCTCGTAGCGGGGCGCGTCGAGGCGCTTGGCGGTGGCGCGCAGCACGCGGGCGCGCGGATCCTCGGCCCGGTACACCCGGTGGCCGAAGCCCATCAGCTTTTCCTTGCGGTCCAGGATGCCCTTGACCAGGGCGCGCGCATCACCGGACCGCTCGACCGCCTCGATCATCGGCAGCACCCGGGCGGGGGCACCGCCGTGCAGCGGGCCGGACATCGCGCCGATCGCGCCGGACAGCGCCGCTGCCACGTCCGCGCCGGTAGAGGCGATGACGCGGGCGGTGAAGGTGGAGGCGTTCATGCCGTGCTCGGCCGCGGAGACCCAGTAGGCGTCGATGGCCTCGGTGTGCCGCGGGTCCGGATCGCCCTTCCAGCGGGTCATGAACCGCTCGGTGACCGTCGTGCACTCGTCGATCTTCTTCTGCGGCACCGCGGGCTGGTAGATGCCGCGCGCGGACTGCGCAACATACGACAGCGCCATCACCGAGGCGCGCGCCAGATTCTCGCGGGCGGTGGCGTCGTCGATGTCCAGCAGCGGCTGATAGCCCCAGATCGGGGCGAGCATCGCGAGACCGGCCTGCACGTCCACCCGGACATCGCCGGTGTGGATCGGCAGCGGGAACGGCTCGGCCGGAGGCAGCCCGTGCCCGAACTCGCCGTCGACCAGCAGCGCCCACACGTCGCCGAAGGTCACCCGGTTTCCGACCAGCTCCTGGATGTCCACGCCCCGATACCGCAGCGATCCGCCGTTCTTGTCGGGTTCGGCGATATCGGTGGTGAATGCCACCACACCTTCCAGGCCGCTGACGAAATCGGGGGGAACTGCGGGGCCGGCGGATGCCGCGGCGCTGGTAGTCATGCGATGACTCTCCTTGCAAATCGGGCCGCACGATCCGTGGGCGACCACGCTGTTTCACTGCGATCCGCGGGCAACGCGGGGGTCTCCGGCAATGCGCCGCGCGTCGATCGATAAGAACGATAGTCCCTGTTCTACTTCCGAGTAACGTCTGGTCCATGCGCGAGGAACAGAATTTCCCAGGTTCGGTGGCAACCGGAACGCACGCCGATGTGGATGCGGTGATGCGCGCGGAAATGGATATCGCGGCGATGCGCGCCGAATATGGCGGCGACCCCGATCTGGACGAATCCTGGCTGGACGACGGCTGGGAACCTTTGCTGCGCAATTGGATCGAACAGGCCACCCGAGCCCGCCTGGCCGAGCCGAATGCGATGACGCTGGCCACCGTGGAGATGACCGATTCCGGTCCGCGCCCCGCCTCGCGCACGGTCCTGTGCAAGGGCCTCTCGGGCGCGGGTGTGACTTTTTACACGAATTACGATTCCGCGAAGGGCGATCAACTCGCCGCGGTCCCCTACGCGTCGATCACCTTCGCCTGGCCCGCGCTCGGGCGGCAGGTGACACTGCGCGGCCCGGTGCGGCAGGTCGCCCCCGAGGTCACCGCCGTGTACTGGCGTTCGCGCCCGCGCAACTCCCAGCTCGGGGCCTGGGCCTCGCAGCAGTCGCGGCCGGTCGCCTCGCGGGCCGAGCTGGACAAGGCCCTGGCGGACGTGACCGCCCGTTTCGCCGACGTCGAACAGCTTCCGGTGCCCGCGAACTGGGGCGGCTATCAGCTGCGCCCCGACACCGTCGAGTTCTGGCAGGGCCGTCGCAGCCGCCTGCACAACCGCATCCGGGTGACGCTGGACGGGGCGAATCCGGAGGCGGCGGTGGCGGTGGAGCGCCTCCAGCCGTAGCGGGGCTCGCCGCGACGGGTTGAAGTCATGGGATGAATCGCCCAAGATAGGTGATCGTGCCGAAACCGTTAACGCGCCGCCGGTGAAGCTGCTCGCCGACATCACCCCGCTCCGCACCGCGGACTTCCGCCGTCTCTGGACGACCAATGTCGTCACCGTGATCGGCGCGCAGCTGTCCGTCGTGGCGGTGCCGCAGCAGATCTTCCAGATCACCCACAGCTCGGGCTATGTGGGCCTCGCGGGGCTGTTCGGGCTGGTCCCGCTGATCGTGTTCGGCCTGTGGGGCGGGGCGCTGGCCGATGTCATGGACCGCCGCACGCTGCTGCTGATCACCAGCACCGGCACCGGGCTGACCTCGGTGGCCTTCTGGGCCCAGGCCGCGGCCGGAGTGCACAACGTCTGGCTGGTCCTGGGCCTGTTCTCGGTGCAGCAGGCGTTCTTCGCGGTCAATCAGCCCACCCGCAGCGCCATCTACCCGCGCCTGCTGCCCGGGCATCTGCTGCCCGCGGCCAACTCGCTGAACGCGACGGTGATGCAGTTCGGCGCGATCGCCGGGCCCGTGCTGGCCGGTGTGCTGATCCCCGTGACGGGGCTGGCGACGCTCTATCTGATCGACTCGGTGGCGCTGCTGGCGACGCTGTGGGCGGTGTGGCGGCTGCCCGCGGTGCCGCCGACCGGCGAGACCAGGCGGGCCGGATTGCGCGCGGTCGCCGACGGATTCGCGTATCTGGCCACCCAGCGGATCCTGCTGGCCTCGTTCGCGGTCGACATCGTCGCCATGGTGTTCGGCATGCCGCGCGCGCTGTTCCCCGAACTCGCCCACGAGACCTTCGGCGATCCGATCACCGGCGGGCGCGCGCTGGGCCTGCTGTTCGCCTCGCTCTCGGCGGGCGCGGTGGCGGGCGGAATCTGTTCGGGCTGGCTGACGCACGTGCGCCGGCAGGGGCGGGCCGTGGTGATCTGCATCGCGCTGTGGGGTGCGGCGATGGTCGGTTTCGGGGTGGCCGTCGGCGCGACCGGGCATGCGCTGAGCACGAGCACCGGGCTGTGGGTCGCGGTGGGCTGCCTGGCCTTCGGCGGCGCGGTCGACATGTTCTCCGCGGCGCTGCGCACCACCATGCTGCAGCAGGTAGCGACCGACGAGATGCGCGGGCGGCTGCAGGGGGTGTACATCGTGGTGGTCGCGGGCGGGCCGCGCCTGGGTGATGTTGCCCACGGTTTCGCGGCGGCGGCACTGGGCACCGCGGTCGCCGCGGCGGGCGGCGGGGCGCTGGTGGTCGCCGGAATGGTCGTCGCGGCACTGGCTTTCCCGGCCTTCGTACGGTACCGAGTAGGCCGCGCACATGCCGAAATCCCGGTTGCCTGAGCGCCCGAGGGTTCTACCACGCGACCCCGTCCGAGCTCACTTCGAACACAAGTGACCGAGAGGTAGTTAACGCGACCCTCCCGAATGTCTACTTACGGCCAGCGGCTAGCGTTGACGCCGAGCGCATCGGACGCCGACCGTGCCCGGTGCCCACCGGTTCTAGCCTGAGAGGGATCCTTCCGTGCCCGCTGAGAACATCATCAACGTCGACGACGACGCCAAGCCGGTACTTTCCTACCCGGGTGGCGAGTATCCCATGACCATCGCCAAGGCCGCCGAGGGCAACGACGGAATCGATCTCGGAAAGCTGCTGGCCAGCACCGGGTACGTGACCTACGACCCCGGTTTCACCAACACCGCGCCGACCAAGTCGGCCATCACCTACATCGACGGCGAGGCCGGGATCCTGCGCTACCGCGGATACCCGATCGAGCAGCTCGCCGCCCGCTCGAACTTCATCGAGGTCAGCTACCTGCTCATCTACGGTGAGCTGCCGACCACGGCCCAGCTCGAGAACTTCACCGACCGGATCCGCCGGCACACCCTGCTGCACGAGGATCTCAAGCGCTTCTTCGACGGCTTCCCCCGCAACGCGCACCCGATGCCGGTGCTGTCCAGCGCGGTGAACGCGCTGTCGGCCTACTACCAGGACTCGCTGGATCCGCGCGATCCCGAGCAGGTCGAGCTGTCCACCATCCGCCTGCTGGCCAAGCTGCCGACCATCGCGGCCTACGCCTACAAGAAGTCGGTCGGCCAGCCGTTCCTGTACCCGGACAACTCGCTGTCGCTGGTGGAGAACTTCCTGCGGATGACCTTCGGCTTCCCGGCCGAGCCCTACGAGGTCGACCCCGAGGTCGCCGCCGCGCTGGACATGCTGCTGATCCTGCACGCGGACCACGAGCAGAACTGCTCCACCTCCACCGTGCGCCTGGTCGGCTCCTCGGACGCCAACCTGTTCACCTCGGTGTCCGGCGGCATCAACGCGCTGTGGGGCCCGCTGCACGGCGGCGCCAACCAGGCCGTGCTCGAGATGCTCGACGGCATCAAGGATTCCGGCGGTGACGTCAAGGAGTTCGTGCGCAAGGTCAAGAACAAGGAAGACGGCGTGAAGCTGATGGGCTTCGGGCACCGCGTCTACCGCAACTACGACCCCCGCGCGACCATCGTGAAGAAGACCGCCGACCAGATCCTCGGCAAGCTCGGCGTGCAGGACCCGCTGCTGGACATCGCCAAGCAGCTCGAAGAGGTCGCCCTGGCCGACGACTACTTCGTCTCACGCCGCCTGTACCCGAACGTCGACTTCTACACCGGCGTGATCTACCGCGCGATGGGCTTCCCCACCCGCATGTTCACCGTGCTGTTCGCGATGGGCCGGCTCCCCGGCTGGATCGCCCACTGGCGCGAACTGCAGAGCGAGCCCTTGAAGATCGGCCGCCCGCGCCAGATCTACACCGGCTACGGCGAGCGCGATTTCACCGAGATCAACGGTCGCTGAGGCCGAATCCCCCGCGGCTCGCGCCGACTCTCCCCACAGGGGCCCGCTCCCGAATTCGGAAGCGGGCCCCTGTGCCGTCCGGTGGCAAGGGCCTACCGGCCGTCGAGATTTCGCGCCCGCCGGGCGGGAACCGAAACAGCACCGGCTGCGTCTAATCGCCTTGAAGACATTCGACGGTGCACCCGTTCGACGGGGTGGACCATGAAGCATTTCGGGGGATCGGATGCAGGTAGTACCTGGCATTGACCGTCACGCCGACCTCGGGGGGTCGGCACGTCTCGAGTTCACGCGGCGCCTGTCCGCCCTGCATCGCGCGGCGGGCGCACCGTCGT
The DNA here is from genome assembly GCF_018860155.1 of Nocardia albiluteola. Lineage (GTDB taxonomy): Bacteria > Actinomycetota > Actinomycetes > Mycobacteriales > Mycobacteriaceae > Nocardia > Nocardia albiluteola. Next base: position 222,700 of record NZ_JAHKNI010000002.1, on the reverse strand, counting down.
TGCGCAACGTCGCGATGCTGGCGCAGCAGCGCGTCCGGCACGCGAGCGGGGAGCGGCGCCCGGCGCGAGCCTCGGCGCAGCGGATCAGCGATTGGCTGAACGGGCGCAATGTCCCGGCGCGATTCGAGTCGTTGCTCCCGGTGTTGCAGGTCCTGGGGGCGCGGGCCCGGCGGCGGGCCGGAACTCCCAGCGACACAGTGAATTTGCGGGCGTGGCGCTCCCTGTGGGAGGCCGCGCGTGCCGCACCCGCGGAGGCGGCAACGCCCCGGACGAGCTCCCCCTATCCCGCCGGCGGCGCGTACTCGGGGGAGCACGAGGCGGTCTTCTACGGGCGCAGAAGGGCTCTCACCGCCCTGCTTGGCATGGTGCGCATGTCCGCGAGCCCGCAGCGGCCGGCGGACATGATCGTGCTCACCGGCGCTTCGGGGGTCGGGAAGACGGCGCTGCTGCGGGCCGGACTGCTGCCGGCGCTGGGCGCGGAGGGCGGGCAGTGGTCGGTCGCCTACATCACGCCCGGCCGAGATCCGCTGCGCGCGCTGACCCGGGCCTTCGGCGGCGATCTCGAGGCGGCACAACGGCGCTCGGGCAAGCGTCGCCTGCTGCTCATCGTCGATCAGTTCGAGGAGCTCTACGATCCGGACGTCTCCCCCGTTGCCCGCGAGTCGTTTCTGATCCGGCTCAAACGCTTGGCGGGCGCGGGCACGGTGCTCATCTCGGTCCGATCCGACGCGCTGATCGGCTGCACGCGATACTCCTGGCTACTGAATGCGGTGCAGCACAACAGTTTCACGCTGAGTCCCATGCTGCGGCAGGAGATGGCGTCGGTGATCACCGGACCGCTTCGGGCGCAGGGTGTTTCGATCGACCCGGGAGTCACCGAGCTGGTGCTCACCGCGCTGGAGGCCGGGCGGCGGCGGCCCGATCGCCCCGCCGCCGATCCGGGCAACCTGCCCCTGCTGTTCGCCACGATGCAGGAGCTGTGGTCGGCACACACGGCCGACCGGGTGGACCTCGGGACGTACCGCCGGATCGGCGGGGTCGCGGAGGTCACCTGCGCACTGGCGGAGCAGGTGTGGGCGTCGCTGTCCCCATCCGAACGGGTCGACGCGCGACAGCTTCTACTGACCCTGATCACCGTGCACCGCGACGGCGTGCTGCCCCGCCGCGCCCCCATCACCGAGCTGCGGCGCATCGCCGACCGCAGCGCGTCCGGTCATGCGCTCCTGGAGCGCCTGGTCCAGGCCCGGCTCATCTCCTTGGAATCCCGGCACGCCAGCCTGATTCACGACGCGCTGCTGCGCTGGGACCGGCTGCGCGGCTGGATCGCGGACAATCGCCCGATGTTGCTCTGGCGGCAGCGAATCGAGGAGGATGCGGCAGAATGGGATTCCGCGGGACGCGATCTCGGGCTGCTCTATCGCAGCATCCGCCTGACCACGGCGATCAACCATGCCGATCCCACCCTCAGCCCCACGGCGACGAATTTTCTGCGCGCGTCGGCACGGCTGGAGCTCGGCACCGCGGAAGATCCACCGGCGCTCGACTTCGAGAACGTCGGCTGAGCGCCGTGGTGATGTCCAGGCCCCGCGACGTTCCGAAACGACACTCCAGCCCACGCGCCGCGCGGGTCGCAGAGGCGTAAACCGCGCCGTTGCGGGCAGACTGGGACGGTGGCTGAAAATCCGGACGAGTCAGGCGAAGCGCAGGCGCCGGAAAGCGAGCAGACACCGGCGACCGCACTCGGCGGCCGCCACATGCCCCCCTGGCTGCCCCGGGCGATGGTCCTGGCGTTCGCGCTGCTGGGCGCCTATCAGATCATCGACTGGGCCGGACACAAACTGCTCGGCCTGTTCACCATCTTGATGGTCGCCTTCTTCGTCTCCCTGGCCACCGAGCCCGCGGTGAACGTGCTGGCCGCGCACGGGGTGCATCGTGGCCTGGCCACCGCGGCGGTGTTCGTGCTGCTGTTCGCCGGTGTCGGCGGATTTCTCGCGGCGCTGGTCACGCTGCTGGTCGAGACGGTGACAAATCTGCTGCACGAGCTGCCCGGGCTGATCAACCAACTCGTCGAGTGGATCAATCACCGGTTCCATCAACACTTCACGGTCACCCAGCTGCGCGATCGGCTGCTGCACGATTCCAACGTCCTGAGCAACTACGCCCAGACCGCGGCCAACAACGCCTGGGGTCTGTCCAGCACCGTGCTGGGCGGACTGGCCCAGGTGATCACCGCCGGGCTGTTCAGCGTGTATCTGACCGCCGACGGACCCAAACTGCGTCGCACGGTCTGCTCGATGCTGCCGCCCGCCCGCCAGCACGAGGTGCTCCGGGCCTGGGACCTGGCCATCGCCAAGACCGGCGGCTACCTGTACTCGCGTGCGCTGCTGGCGGTGATCTCGGCCCTGGCGCACGGGGTGTTCCTGGCGATCCTCGGGCTGCCCAACGCGCTCGCGCTGGGCGTGTGGTTCGGCGTGGTCGCCTCGTTCGTCCCGACGATCGGCACCTACATCGCGGGCAGCCTGCCGGTGCTGGTGGCGCTCACCATCCACCCGATCGATGCGGTGTGGATCATCGTGTTCTCGATCGTCTACCAGTGGTTCCAGGACTACCTGCTGCAGCCGCGCATCACCGCGCGCACCGTCGATGTGAACGCCGCGGTCGCGCTGCTGGCGGTGCTGGCCGGTGGGGCGCTGCTGGGTGCGGTCGGTGCGCTGCTGGCGATTCCCGCGACCGCGACCGTGCAGGGTTTCCTGAGCGAGTACGTCAAGCGGTACGAGGTGGCCGAGGATCCGCGGATCGATCGGACGAATTCCCGCTACCGGCTGTGGCGGCGACGCAAGCGCTAGCTGCAAGGTCTTGTTAAGCGCGCGCCGAGCGCGGGGCGGCATCGTAGGTGGTGTGAGGCCGGGTGAGGCTCACGATCGCGGAGCCCGGCCGACCTGTCTCGGAGGGGATGACAGGTCGGCCGGTCCACGGGACAGGTACGGAATCGACGTCCGGGGCACGCCGATAACGGGGGTGCGGAGTTGTGCCGATGCGTGCAATGGTGCACGTATGACATCGACGTCGGGCATGACTCTGCGATCCGGTACCGCGGCCGATGCGGACGAGGTACGACTGCTGACCGGCATCTGTTTCGGGGCGTTCAGCGATCCCGACGAGATCGACCGGGAATTCGAACTGTTCCCGCTCGAGGATTGGATCCTGGTACACGATGACGAGCGGCTCGTCGGCGCGGCCGCCGCACGCCGCCAGCTGCTGACGGTACCGGGCGGGCGCGCGGTCGAGGTGGCCGCGCTGGCGAATGTCGTTGTGGCGCCAACTCATCGGCGCCGGGGCATCCTGCGCACCATGTACGTCGAACAGCATCGGCGCACCGAGGCGGACGGGCTGCCGCTGACGATCTTCACTGCCAGTCAGGGCGGAATCTACGGGCGCTTCGGATACGGACCGGCCGTCGTCGCGCAGCACATCCGCTTCGATCGGCGGTTCGCGCAATTCCACCCCGAGGCCCCCGATCCGGGCGGCGTCACCATCGCACCGATTTCCGTTGCGCGGCAGGTGGTTCCGGCGCTGTACGACCGCTGGCGGCGGCTGGTCCCGGGCGCCCAGGCGCGGCCCGAACCCTCGTGGAACTGGCGATTCGAGGACCTGCCCCGGCTGCACGGGGGCGGCAGCGCGCTGGCGGCGTTCGTCCACGACGACGGGTATGCGCTGTACCGCTACCACCGGCGCGAATCCGGCAACTCGATCGAGGTGGTGGAGCTGCGCGCGGTGACCGCCGAGGCGCACGCGGCGTTGTGGCGGGCGCTGGCCGCGCTGGAGCTGAACGAACGGATCGAGGCGGTCGTCGCGCCCGACGATCCACTCCCCCATTTGTTCACCGACGCCCGGCTGGTCCGGACCACCGGGCGCTTCGACGGGCTCTGGCTGCGCCCGATGGACGTTCCCGCGGCACTGACCGCGCGCACGTACCGGGACGAGCTGGATGTCGTTGTCGCGGTGCGTGATCCGTTCCGTGATGCGGGCGGAGCCTTCGCGCTGCGGATACGCGACGGCATCGCCGAATGCGCACCGACGTCCCGTCCCGCCGATATCGACCTCGGGCTCGACGTGCTCGGCGCGCTCTACCTCGGCGCCCACCGCGCCCGGGTCCTCGCCGCGGCGGGCCGCATCCAGGCGAAGGACGCCGCCCACCTGCGCGCCCTGGACGCCGCCTTCGAGACCGAGCGCGACCCCGTGCTCGGCTGGTTCTTCTGAGGGCGGTCCCAGTACCTCGGGGTTTGCCCTGATGTGCCGGGAGCGGCCGGGTGGCAAACTGGAAGCGTGACTGAGATCCGGTTCGTTCTCAACGTGGTGTGGCTGGTGCTGGCCGGCTTCTGGATGGCCCTGGGCTATCTGCTTGCCGGAATCATCTGCTGCGTGCTTATCGTGACGATCCCGTTCGGCATCGCCTCGTTCCGGATAGCGGCCTATGTGCTGTGGCCGTTCGGGCGCGAGGTCGTGGTCCGGCCCGGGGCGGGAGCGCCGTCGGCGATCGGCAACGTCATCTGGTTCATCGTGGCCGGGTGGTGGCTGGCGCTGGGCCACCTGCTCACCAGTATTCCGCTCTTCGTGTCCATAGTCGGAATCCCGTTCGGGTGGGCAAATCTCAAACTGGTACCCGTGTCACTGATGCCCTTGGGGCGGGAGATCGTAGACACCGACAGGTACTTCGGGCGGTATTGAGCGAGAGCCCCTTTCGGGGCTCCGCATTCCCCCGCGCATTATTCGGATTCGTCGACAATCTGTTTCATAATCGCGACCGCCTCGCGCAGCACGCCGAGCTGATCGCCGGTCAGGCCGGACAGCTGCTCGGTCATCCACGCCTCGCGGGCGCTGGCCTCGTCTTCCATCAGCGCCTGGCCGGATTCGGACAGCGAGACGATGACCTGGCGGCCGTCGGTGGGGTGCGGATCGCGTTTGACCAGCCGCAGGTCGGACAGCGAGGAGATCACGCGCGTCATCGAGGGCGGCTGCACCCGCTCCTTTGCCGCCAGCGCGCCCGGCGTCATCGAGCCGTCACGGCTGAGGGTCGCTAATGCCGACAGCTGCGTCAGCGAAATCTGGGCATCGCTGCGACGCCCACGCAGATGACGCGTCAGCCGAACCACCGCCAGGGACAGGTCAGCGGCGAGGGCTCGTATGTCGGAAGCCGTTGTCACAGAGCCAAACGATACGGGACCCGCTCGGCGCGGGATGTTCGTTCGCGGCGGTATCGTTGGCAGCGTGCCGCCGACCGTCCCCGAGATTCCGCCCCGTCTGACCGATCCGCGCCCCGTGCTGGCAGTCGGCAGCGCGCTGTGGGCGATCGCGACTATCGCGGTCTGGGTGAATCGCGACTGGGCCGACGCCCGGCCGATCTGCCTTATGGGGCTGGCCGTCGGATTGCTCGGCTACACCATCTTCGTGATTCAACGCCGCGGCGCGCGGCGCGGGCACAAGGGCGCTCAGAAAGGGCTGTAGCCGAGAGCTACCGCCGGGGCTGAGCAGGGCCGAAGACGCGGTACTGGTCGGTCGCCCGTGCGGACTTTAACGGGGCCGCGAATTGACTGTTCGGCCTATTACCGCTTAACTGCGTGGGTGTCCTCCCGATTGAGCGTCGAAGAACGCCGAGCCCACCTCATCGAGGCAGCTATCGGTCTGGCCGAAAAGAAGGGCGTGGCCGGGGTAACCACGCGCGATGTTGCGCAAGCAGCCGGTGTTTCGCTCGGTGTGGTGCATTACTGTTTCGAAAACAAGGATGCGCTGATGACCGAACTAGTCAAGGCGTTATCGATGGAATTACGCGATTCTGTCGAGACCAACGAAACGGTCTGGCAGGACGTCGGAAGTGGAAAAGAATCACTTCAAAAACTGGTGCGCGCCAGTCTGGAACTGCTGTGGCTCAACATCGAGGCCACTCCGGAACGGCAGTTGCTCACCTACGAAACGACAACCTATGCGCTGCGAGAAAGCGAACAAACCCCGGCGAAACTCGCCATTGCGCGCGAACAGTACACATTCAACGACTCGACCGTCGCCGACGTCCTCGAGCACGGCCGTGATGCCACCGGCACCCAGTGGGCCGTACCGGTCGCGACGCTGAGCCGATTCACCCTGTCGGTCATCGACGGCATCGTGCTGCGCTGGCTGGTCGACAACGACAGCGAGGCCGTGCGGGCGCAGCTGGACGTGCTCGCCGCGATGATTACGACGTACGCGAAATAGGTTGCGCCTGAACGTGAGTGGTGGCACCGTCGCGCCACCACGGCACCTCCACGGTGGCCTCGTAAGCACCGCGCAGGTGCACCTGTAGCCGCTCGTGCAGCACCAGCTCGCCGTCGAATGCGGGCAGCCCGAACTGCAGGCGCAGCAGGACCCCGAGGGGCTCGGCCGACCAGGTGCTCGCGCGGCCCGCACCGATCACCTCGGCGGTGACGGCCTCGGAGACCAGCGGCAGATCCAGCAGGGTGCCCAGGGCGCGCGCCGTGGCCGGATCGCCGACGACCAGGCGGGCCGGCGGAACGGCCAGGCCGTAGCAGGGTTCGTCCAGGATCAGGGCGTCGGCGGGCTCGATCACGGCCCCCGACAGCGCTCGCACCCGCTCGGGCAGGACCAGTTCGTCCAGGTCGAGGCGGTCCAGCGCCGCCGCGAGCCGGCGATGGGCCTGCGCGATCGTGTCCGGCGACGGCGTCCGCGCCGGATCGCCCAGCGCGGCCAGCAGGGCCTCGGCCAGGTCGAGCGTGATCGTCTCCGGATCGGCCAGCACGGCGCGCAGGGCGTCCAGGTCCGCCGCGGGGATGCCGTCCGGTTCGGGGAGCAGACCGGCGAACGCCGGATCGCCGGGCGCGCGGAACAGGCCGAGCGGGGTGCCGCCCAGGCGCGCGTGCCGCCGCAGCCACCAGGCGGTGTACCCGTCGCGGTCGGCGAGCTGACGGCGAATCCTGGGCTCGGACAACAGCAGTCGCAACGCCCGCGGCCAGGCGTCGTCGTCGACCAGGTCCAGATCGCGCACGGCGATCAGTTCCGGCGGATCCTCCGCCAGGGTGTCCCACCAGGCTTCCTCGTCGTCGAGGTCGTGGTCGGGCCCGGTCGGATCGCTTTCCGCGACAACGGAAAAGCCCCAGCCCACACCCACCGCGCGCACCGCACCCTCGCCGTAGCGATCCACGACCGCGGCAGCGAGGGTGCCGAACGGAGACTCGGGCACCAGCACCTCGGCCAGCGGGGCGCCGGGCAGCAGCAGCTCGTCCGCGGGGGCCGGTTCGCCTGTCTCATCGGACAATTCGAGCGACCCGAGCCAGGTTGGCAACACGGCGGATTCGGGCAGCTTGCCGGCCAGACGCAGCACGGCGTCGACGGTGTCCGGATCGGCCGGATCGTCCTCCAGCATCGCCTCCAGCGCCGGATCGCTCAGCAGATCCTCGACCGTGGCCTGGCGTGCCCCCAGCCGCGTCAGCAGCGAATGCGCGGCCTCGGGGTGCACCAGGCGGGCCCAGTGCACCGGAAGCGCCTCGCCCGTCTCCCATTCCGCCAGCTCCAGCTCGTCGCCGAGCACCACCGTCCGGGGTCCGGTCACGAGGCGACCATCGGCCAGCGGCACCGCCAGCGCACCCAGCTCCTCCGCGGCCAGCGGGTCTACGACGAACGGTTCGAGCGCGTCGTACAGCGAATACCACCACTGCAGCGGCCGTTCCAGGCTCGAGGACAGCTCGGCGATCCGCGCCAGGCCGATGCGATGCACATCCAGCACCGCGAGCGGATCAGGAACCGCGCGACCCGACAGCTCCGGAATCACCAGGGGGCCGATCAGATCCGCGAGCAACTCGGCCAACTCCGCTGTCACACCGGGGAATACGCTCGCCTGCCGGGGAGAGGCGATATCCCGCACAACAGTCGGGAATGCCACTTCGACGGACGACGACACGGCCGCATCCTCGACGCCTTCGACGCCCAGCGGACCGCGGGAGCCATTGCTCCCATGGGCCCGCGCATCGAGCGGATCGGCGACGGAATCCCCCCAGGGCCCCAGTATGTCGTCCGAGTCCCGCACCGCATCGGAGTGATCCGCTTCATTACCGGGCGATTCCGACGAACCGCCGACTCGGCCCGATTGTGCACCGGGAAGACTCGATTGTGCACCGGGAAGATCCGATGCGGCCGGCGCCGAATAGGCTGCGGCATCGGGGCGAACAGCTGGGCTGTCAGCTCGCACCGCTTCAGCCGGACTGGCGTGCCTATCCGATTGCGCACCAAGCGAATCCGAGGACGAGTCGGCGTCGAATCCTGCCGATGGTATGGCGCCCGCGTTGACGGCTCCACCCGTAGCCGCCGGACCGACAACACGATCCGATGGCGCGCCGAGCAGGTCCGGGACGGTGTCGGCCGGGTATGCCAGGGCATCGCGGGCGGATTCGGCATCACGTGCGACAGCAGCGGTACCGGGCGCGGGTACACCGGCACGGTCCACGACGACGACCGGAAGCCAGGATTCGGTGCGGAGTTCGGCTATCAGGGCCTCACGAAGGAGGGTGTCGGTCTCGCTGCGAGCGAAGCCGGGCGGGGGTACCAGGACCAAGCGGTCGCGGGGCGGGAGGGCACGGGCGAAATCGGCGTAACCTGCTGCCAATTCGGCCACGCGGGAGCCGGGCAGCATGCGACGGCGGTCGGGCTGCATCGGGATGTCGGCAATGAGCAGCGCGGGGAGGGAGAGTTCCTCGTCGGAGCGGGTCGGGGCGCGCAGGACGTCGTGCCCGGCGGGCACCGGACGGCCGTCGGAGACGGGCAGGAGCCAGCGGGCGCGGGAAGCGGTGAACTGCCACCAGATGCGGTCGCCGATTCCGGTACCGCACAGGCGCAGTTCCTCCAGGCCGTTGCCCAGATCCCTGCTCTCGCTCCAGGTTTCCATCTCGTCGACGCGAATCGACCGCAGCGCGGGAAGCTCCAGCAGCAGATCGGTGGCCTCGGCGCGCAGCGCGGCCGCCAGCGCCGTGGCGTCCACATCCGCACGCAGGCGCACCACGATCTCACTGTCGAAACCGGCGACCGGAGCCGTATCGATCGCCCAGACCAGCCGCAGCGCGGGCGCGGTGAAGCCCGGCTCGTCCGGGACGGCGATATCGTTGCGCCGCAATTCCTCCCAGGTCTGCGACCGGGAGAATCGCACCGAGCCCGCGGCGGAACGGAATTCGATCTCGTCGCCGACCGCGAGCACCGCGGTGAATCCGACGCCGAACTGACCGACCGCGGCATCGGCGCCGGACTTCGCCGAGGCCCGCAGCGCCGTCAGCGCGTGCACACCCGAAACATCCAGCGGCACACCGGTGTTGGCCACATGCAGGTCCGGTCCGTCGAACCACACCGCGAGCCGTCCCGGCACCGATGCCTTGGCCGCAGCATCGGCCGCGTTCTGCGCCAGCTCGGTCAGCAGCCGGTCGCGATACCCGGCGCGCACCAGATCGGCCTCGGTGGCGCCGTCCTCCCGCAACCGCGTCGGCGAGCCGCGCCACGCATCGAGCACACCCGCCCGCAGCGCCGCCGTGCCGAACGGATCCCCTATCGTTCCGCCGTCGTTCAGCTCTGCTCCGATGTCCCGGATGCCCCCTCGGGCATCTGCTGCTCCTGCCGCACCTGCACCGCGGACACCGACCAGGCGTCCCGATACCGATCCGCGCCAACCTGTTCCGCCGCCGAATCGCCCGGCGCCGCAGCCTCGGCCGAGCCGGGCTCGGTGGGGGCGGCCGGATCGACTGCCGTCCCGGAGGGTTCGTGACCCGATGCCGCGCCGACCGCGCTCGACGACTCCGCGGCCGGGCTGGACGACTCGCCGACCGCGCTCGACGACTCGGCGGCCGTAGCATCGCTCCCCGCGGCGATCTCGGAATCCGCTCCGCCCGGTGCCGCGATGTCGTGGGCCGCGGCCGTGCCGGACGCTTCGCTCGTTGTCGCCGACGGGGCCGGATCTTCCTCGGTCACCACGGATTCCGCAGCCGCCGACTCGACCGCGCCCCCGGCGGACTCGGCCGGGTCGATCACCGTCTCGGCGAATGCGGCGGAAAATTCGGAGCTCTGCCGGCCGACCTCGGCCGCCTGCCGCAGGGATGCCGCGGCCGACTCGACCGACCGAATCGCCCGCTCCGCGGCTTCCTCCTGCGTGGACGCCTCGGCCGACGCACCGCCGGTAGTCGCAGCAGCTGTTTCGGCCCCCACACGCCGGGCAGCGTCCTGCGCACCGACGCCGGTCTCGTCCGAACCGATCTGAGGCTCCGCCGCAACCGATCCCGTTTCGGCAACCCTGGCATCGGCAGCGCCGGTCGATGCCTCGGTGACCGCCTCCGCAGCACCGGTCGCACCAACGGCACCGGACTCCGGCTCAGCCACAACCGGTTCCGTCACGGCATGCCCGGCGGCGGTCCCGGCAACGATTGCGCCCGCAGCGGCCTCGGTATCGGCCATGCCGGACTCCTGCCCAGCCAGAACCGATTCCGGCTCGGCGGTCACGTGCCCGGCAGCAGCTTCGACGCCCGAATACGCGTCGGCGTCGGACTGCGAGGCGGCATCTCCGGATTGGGGCTCGACGACAACCGATTCCGGCGCCTCCGGGCTGGAGTCCGCTACCACCGTGTCGGCACCCGCGACAACCTCGGCACCCGCGACAACCTCGGCACCCATGGCGACCGATTCGGCGGGCTCAGCCTCCGCTCGGGGCGCGCGCAGTTCCTCGGCAGCGATCATTTCAACCGCGGCGTCGTCGTACGCCTCGTACAGCGGCGAGCCGCCGCCGGTCGGGAGTTCGGTGTCCGAGTGCGCGCCGCAACCGTATTCGGCATGCACGACATGGCCGTCCGCGCCCATCGCGTTGGCGCAGACGCCGTAGGCCGCGCGCAGCGATCCGGCCAGTGGGACGTAGAAGCCGCACAGGCGACAGGTCGAGGGGGCGGCGCGGGCCATGTCGGTGTCGGGGCCGTATTCGGTGAACCAGCGCTCGGCGGCCTCCTCGCGGCCCTCGCGGCTGAGCACCTGCGGGCGGCCCTGGCCGAGTTCCTCGCAGATGTCGTCGACGGCCGGATCTCCGGTGACCTGGTATCCGGGCGCCAGGCGCGGATCGTTCGGCGGGGGCGCCAGCAGATCGCCGGGCGCCAGATCGCCGGGCCGCACCCGCTGATCCCACGGCACGAACTCGGGCGCGACCAGGGCGTCGGGCCCCGGCAGCAGCGCCGACTCGCTGACAGTCGCCCGGTCGGCCTCCGGCGGCGCGGCCACCACGACCGCCCACTGCCAGCCGCGATACCCGGCCAGGGTCGCGGCGAAATGATGGGTAGCCGCACATTCGTCCTCGGCGGTCACCCCCAGATGCTCGCCGACACCGTCCGGCTGCAGCTCCAGGAGCGCACGACGGGCCAAGTCGACCGCCTCCGCCAGGATCGGTCGCACGCCGGGCTCCGAAACAGAAACTGCGCTCACGTCCTACATTTTGCCCCATGAAGCGCAACCCCCGTGCGTTGGCCGCGATAGGGCTGATCCTGCTGGCAACGGTGCTGCCCGCGACCACCGGCTGCGACAGCTCCGAGGACCCCGACAACACGCCGCGACTGCGGGTTCAGGTCCTGTCGACTCGGCCGCACGACACCACAGCCTTCACCGAGGGGCTGGAAATCGACGGGAACGTCCTGTACGAGGCCACCGGCCTCGACGGCCACTCCGGCGTGCGCGCGACCGATTCGACCACCGGCGCCGAGCTGGCCCGCATCGACCTGCCCTCCCAGTACTTCGGCGAGGGCATCACCCTGGCCGGCAACACCCTGTGGGAGCTCACCTGGAAGAGCGGCGTGGCCTTCGCCCGCGACCCGAACACCCTCGCCGAACGCGGGACCGCGCGCTACGAGGGTGAGGGCTGGGGCCTGTGCACGCGCCGGGGGAAGCTCGTCATGAGCAACGGCACCGACGCCCTGGCCTTCCGCGATCCGGTCAGCTTCGCCCCCACCGGATCGGTGCGCCTGACCAGCCACCACAGCGCCAGGCTGAACGAGCTCGAATGCGCACCCGACGGCTCGGTCTACGCCAACGTGTGGCCGACCGATCACATCCTGCACATCGACCCGGACTCCGGGCGCGTCCTGGGCGACATCGACGGCTCCGGGCTGCTCACCCCCACCCAGCAGGCGAACGCGGACGTCCTCAACGGCATCACCGACCTGCCCGGCACCGATCACTTCCTGATCACCGGCAAATACTGGCCGGTCATGTTCGAGGTGCGATTCGTCCCGCGGTGATCCCCTGATCACGCTGGCAGCAGAATCACACCCGGCCCTGGCCCCGCGTTCGCCCGTGGTGCGCGAGAATCGATGGTGTGCCTGCCTCCCGTGACCCCTCCGGCGCCGATCCAGGCCGCTGGGACGGCGAGGAATCCCCGCTCACCCCGCGGCACCCGGGCTATGACCGGTATCCCCCGCCGCCGCATACTCCGGCGCGCGATCTCCCCGGCTCCGACCGCGACGACGACGGCCACGAGCGCGAGCGGCTCCCCCCGCTCCCGCGGCGGGGCGCCGAACCCGACGTCCCCGAATTCGTGACCCGGCGGCTGGCCGCGGGCCGGAACCGGAGCAACCAGCCCCCGCCCACCCGGCCGCTGCGCGAAACTCCCCAGCCGCCACCCGATCCGGCCGACGACACCACCGACTCCGGTGCCCACCAGCGGGTTCCACGCAAGCTGACGGTCGCCCGGGTGGTGGCGATGCGCAGCGTCGAGCTCACCGAACGGGGTTTCCGGACGTTCCAGCGGGCGGCCAAGGCCGACGGCGCCGACGAATCCGGGCTCACCGCACTGGTTTACGCGACGATGGCCAATTTCGCCCTCGACGCGGCCATCGCCGTGGCGCTGGCCAACACCCTGTTCTTCTCCGCGGCGACCGCGGAATCCAAGGGCAAGGTCGCGCTGTACCTGCTGATCACGATCGCCCCCTTCGCCGTGATCGCCCCGCTCATCGGCCCGCTGCTGGATCGACTGCAGCGCGGCCGCCGCCTCGCGCTGGCGGGCTCGTTCGCCGCCCGCGTGGTGATCGCGATCCTGCTGATCTTCAACTTCCACGGCTGGGCGCTGTATCCGCTGGCGCTGCTGATGATGATCCTGAGCAAGTCGTTCGCGGTGCTCAAGAGCGCGGTCACGCCGCGCGTGCTGCCGCCGGGGATAGATCTGGTGCGCACCAATTCCCGGCTCACGGTCTTCGGCCTGGTCGGCGGCACGCTCGGCGCGGGCGGCGTCGCGGGCGCGATCGCCGCGGCCGCCGGATCACCCGGTGCGCTGGTCTTCGCGGCCGTGATCGCCTGCGCCGGAACCTATCTGAGCCTGCATATCCCGTCGTGGGTCGAGCTCACCGAGGGCGAGGTACCCGCCACCCTCGGATATCACGGCGAGCACGGCCATACCGAGGTGCTGCGCGACGGCGAGGACACCACGGTCGTTCCGAGCAAGCGCCGCCAGCCCCTCGGCAGGTCGGTGGTGACCGGACTCTGGGGCAACAGCGCGATCCGGGTGCTGACCGGGTTCCTGACGTTCTATGTCGCATTCGTGGCGAAGTCGACCGAGCACCGGCCGGTGCAGCAGGCCGCGATGCTGGGCATGGTCGGCGCGGCGGCGGCCATCGGCAACTTCCTCGGCAATGCGACCGGCGCGCGCATGAAACTCGGCAGGCCCTCGCTGATCGTGCTGGAGTGCACGGCGGCGTGCACGGCCGTGGCCGTCTTCGCCGCGCTGCTGGACGGGCTGCTGGGCGCGGCCGTGGCCACCCTGGTCGCCGCGTGCGCCAGTGCGCTGGCGAAGGTGTCGCTGGACGCCTCGATCCAGGACGATCTGCCGCCGGAGTCCATCGCGTCGGGCTTCGGGCGTTCGGAAACGGTGCTGCAGCTGTCCTGGGTGATCGGCGGCGCGGGCGGGGTACTGCTGCCGACGACGTGGTGGATCGGCTTCACCGTGGTGGCCGGGGTGCTGGCGGTCGGATTGGTGCAAACCTTCGTGAGCTACCGTGGTCATTCGCTGCTGCCCGGACTGGGCGGCAACCGACCCCAGCACGCCGGACAGGAGATCCCGACGGATCTCGCGGCCGACAGCGGCATCCCGCCCGGCACCGCTCCCCGACCAGCGACAGGACACCCGTGACCGAGCGAAGCGAGGGAACCGATAAACACAGCACCGGTGGTCGCAGCGGAGCCGAGCGCCAGCGAGGCGCAGCTGTGACCAAGCCCAACACTCGCACGATCGTCGCGCTGGCCGTGGCGGCGGTGCTCGTGGTGATCGTCGCAGTTGCCGCCGTCGTCACCGTGGCCGTGCGGAATGCGAAGACGCCGGATCCGGCGCTCACCGCCTATGCGCACGGCAAGACGGTGACCGTCGCCCCGTACCGCTACTGCACCGTGGCCGGGGTCGCCCAGAGCGGGCAGCTGAGCCTGCAGTGCCGCGAGAACGACGTCACCGTGCCGCTGGATGTGCCGGGTGGGTACCCGCTGCAGCTGTCGCTGCCGCCCAAGATCGCCAACGCGCCGTGGATCATGTTGGCCGAGTACCTCCTTCCCGATCACCGCACCGTTGTCCGTGCGACCAGGACCTACCGGGACTACCCGGCCGGCACCCTCGCGGTGACCGTCCCGTCGCGTCCCGACCTGCGCCTGATCGGCGTCGAAATGCAGCTGGTCGTCCCGGCGCGGGACGAGACCGGCCGCGAGTTCTTCGAGCCGTATCAGGCCTGGTCGATCAAGACCGCCTGAGCCGCACCGGGATCCGGTCCCGGCCCGCCGATGCGGCTGCGCCACACCGGTTTACAGGGCACCCGCGGGGACCTTGTCCAGGAACCCCAGCACCTGCGTGATCCGGCCGTCCTCGCCGATCTGCGCGACATCGAATCCGATGACCAGCGGCTCGGCGCCCTCGGGGCCGAGATGCCAAGTGAATCGGGCGATGTCGTGGTGGGCGTCGACCGGCCCGCCGGAGCTGAACACCAGTCCGGCGAACTGTCCCTGCACCGCGGCGATGGTGGCCTCGAGGCCGTCGTGTCCGCGCACGGCCACCAGCGGATCGGTGTAGGAGGCGCCCTCGGCGAAGACCTCGGCGACCAGGGCGGCGCGGGCCGCGGGATCGGTCTCGTTCCAGGCGGCCAGGTAGCGCTCGACCAGCTCGTTGATGTCGCTCATGATGTTCTCCTTCGTGGTAGTTCGTTCTTGCTGACCACAAAGTTATTCAGCGGGCGACGGTGCCGAATCTGTCGTCGTTAGGTAATGACGACCGGTCGTGACGCCGGCGCCGATCCGGCCCGTGACACGCGACAGCCCCCGGCGCACACACGGCGTCGGGGGCTGCGGCACAACACAAGTCAGGCGAGCACGCTCAGTGGTCCAGCTCGCGGGCCACGCCGCGCACGACCTCGGCGATCCGCTGGGCCATCTTGCGGTCCGGGTACTTACCCTTGCGCAGGTCCGGCTGCACCTTCGCCTCGAGCAGGGTGATCATGTCCTCGATCATCCCGTGCAGATCGTCGGGCTCCTTGCGGGGATGCTGCGCCGGAAGCTCCTTGTGCCCCTGCCGCTCTCCGCGCACCGACGGTGGCGGCTCGAGCAGCTTGAGGCTCAGGGCCTGCGGACCGCGGCGGCCGGCCGCCATTCCGAATTCGACCCGTTGCCCGGGCTTCAATCCCTCGACACCCTTGGGCAACGCAGACGACCGAACATAGACGTCCTCCCCCTCATCCTGGGAAAGGAATCCAAAGCCCTTCTCGACGTCGTACCACTTCACCTTGCCGGTCGGCACTGCGCTCACCCGTTCATCTTCGATGCCCGGACGGCCCGGGCACAGCCATGGGCAACCGGATGTGGTCCGGCGCCTTTCTGTTTGCGAAAAGAACGCGCCCCACACAGGCATGCAGGACGCGATTGCTATGGAGTCTACCCCGGTGGCGATTGCCCAAGCACATCAGTTTTACGGTGCAGCAATGCCGGATTCCTCCTCAGACCGCTCGCCGCGCCGCGCCTCGGATCGGCTGCTGCCCTTCGCTCTGGGCCTTTTCGCGATCGGCCTGCTGGCGATCGTCGCCATCTTCGTGACCCCTCTCGTCTCGGACGCGAAACCGGGGCTATGGCTGTATCTCGTCGCGATGGGCGCAACACCCCTGGGGTTGTTGCTCGCGATCGTCTTCGCGCTGTGGTCCGGCCGCCGGGCGCGGTGAGCAACCTCCTTGTTTGCCCTGTTGAGTTTCCTATTACACATGTGATCTTCGTCACATAACAGAAGGGTCACAGGGTGGTCACGGACCGTGCTCGGACGGAATACAGTGCATCCACCAGCACAGACGCCATACCGGAAGGCGTTGCGCCGGACCGCGACCCGGTCGTACACGCCGGTTACCAAATGGTGATTTTTCGCGGCGATCGTCGTACGGTCTAACGCAGTCGGGATCACTCCCGACACCACCCGGCCCGCCGCACCGAACCTCGCCCCGCGGGTACCGGACCCCAACGGAATCAGGGGCGAGGGCGGGGAACCCACGTTCCCACCACGCAGGGAAGCGGGATCGGACGGCAACGACCGATCCCTTGGGGTGAAGCCCCGGCGCACCACCCGGTGCACCAGGGCCGGACGGCCTCTCAGTCCGAACCCGACAGCTCACCTCGCAGGCGCGTACGAGAGGGAGACACCAGATATGAGTGGACGCCATCGCAAGCCGACCAGTACCGGTCGCACCGTCGCCAAGGTCGCTGTCACCAGCGCGATCATGGGCGGTGCCGGTGTGGCTCTCGCCGGTCATGCAGCCGCGGCTCCAGACTCCGACTGGGACAGGCTCGCTCAGTGTGAGTCCGGTGGCAACTGGGGCACCAACACCGGCAACGGATTCCATGGCGGGCTGCAGTTCTCGCAGGGCACGTGGCGGTCCTACGGCGGCGGTGCGTATGCCGCTGCCCCCGAGCACGCCAGCCGCGAGCAGCAGATCTCGGTGGCCGAGAAGGTTCTCGCCGCGCAGGGCTGGGGCGCATGGCCCTCCTGCTCCTCGCATCTGGGCCTGCACAGCGGCTCGACCCCGCGTGTGGAGCCCGCGACGTACACCCCCTCCACCACCAACGACACCGCCCCCGCGCAGACGGCCAGCCAGCACTGGACCCAGCCGCAGTCCGAGGCGGCCCCCCAGGTTCAGGCCCCGGTTCAGCACCCCGCGCCGGCCAACCCCAACCAGCAGGTCTTCCAGACCGTCGACAAGGGCATCACCCTGGCGCAGCAGCACGGCATCCAGATGCCGCAGCCCGCGCTCGACGCGTACAACGCGGCCAAGGCCAGCGGCGTGAAGCTCGATCCCAACGTGATCAACTTCTTCGAGGCCAACAAGAACGTTCTGCCCAACTGAATTTCCTTCGGGCATAAAAAAGGCCCCCCATCCTCTCGGATGTGGGGCCTTTCTTCTATATATCGGTCAGCGGTTGATCACCGTGTGCGGGTGCACATACGGAACCTCGTCCGCCGGCAACGGGAATTCGGTGTCCTCGCCGAACGGCGAGAGCCCACCGGAACGGGCCGACGACAGCTCTGTGACCGCGTGGTCGCCATTGGCGAGCGACGGCCAGCCGTTGTCGACGTAGGGTTTCTTCGATTTGTTCACCACGGCATCATTCTGGCACGCCCGTGAATATCAGGCACGCCCCTGTCCCCGATGTGGCGGCCGGCCCACCGCTGTTCCCGATGTGGCGCCGACGACCGATCCCCGCAGCGGCCCCGGACACATCGCCGTAGGCTGGATGGGATGACCACGACCGACCAAGCGCCCCGGGCCGGGGGCGATCGCCCCACGGGAAAACGCACCGCTACCCGCGGCTCGGCCGATGGCAAGGACCTGGCCGACTGGCTGGACGGCCGCGGCGACGACGACCTGGTGACCCTCCTGGAGCTGCGTCCCGATCTCGCTGTCCCCCTGCCCGCCTCGATGACGGTCCTGGCGGCGCGCGCCGAGCAGCGCGCCTCGGTACTGCGGGCCTGCGAGGAACTGGACACGCTCGAATTCGCGATCATCGAGACCCTGAGCGTGCAGGGCGCCGGATTTCCCGGCCGCACCGCGGCCCCGCTGCCCCGCAAGCGCCTGCACGCCCTGCTCTCCGACCGGGTGCCCGCCAAGACCGTCGACGCGGCCCTGGCCCGGCTCACGGCGCGCGCGCTGGTCTGGGGCGAGAAGGAGATGTCGCTGGCCGCGGCCGCCAAGGATGCGCTGCCGTGGCCGCTGGGCAGCACCACCGAACTTCCGGACGCGCTGACCGAGCCGGAAATCGTGGTGGCGCTGACCGAGATCGGCCCGGCCGAACGGGCCCTGTTGGACAAGCTCGCCACCACCGGCCCGCGCGGACGCACCCGCGACGCCGCCCAGGGCACCCCGCCGGAGCGGCCCATCCAGCGGCTGCTGGCCCACCGCCTGCTGAACTGGGTGGACGAGGAGACCGTCGAACTGCCGTCCGCGGTCGGGCAGGTGCTGCGCCGCGAACCGGTGGCCGATCCGCACGCGCTCGTGCCGCCCCGGCCGGAGCCGATCAAATACACCGCAGCCGATGTCAATGCCGCGGCCGCGGGCGAGGTGGGCGAGCTGCTGCGGCACTGCGGCGACATTCTCGAGGTGCTCGGGCAGGCGCCCGCCCCCGCGCTGCGCTCGGGCGGGCTGGGTGTGCGGGAGCTGCGTCGCGTCGCCAAGCAGACCGGCATCGACGAGACCCGGGTGGGCCTGCTCGCCGAGGTGCTCGCGGCGGCGCGGCTGCTGGACAAGGGAATTCCGGAGCCCCCGCCCGAGGACGACTCCCTCGAGGATTGCTGGGCCCCGACGACGGCCGCGGACGGCTGGCGGGACAATCCGCCCGCACGGCGCTGGGCGGTACTCGCGCACGCCTGGCTGGAGCTGGACCGCTTCCCGTGGATGATCGGCCTACGCGACGCCAACGACAAACCGCTCGCCGCGCTCTCGCTCGAACTGCGCAACATGCACGCGGTCCGGGACCGGTCGGCCATGCTCGCGCTGCTGGCCGAATCGCCCGCCGGCTGCGCGGTGACCCCGGGCGATCTGGCGCGCGTCCTGAGCTGGCGGCAGCCGCGCTGGCGCAGGCACTTTCGCACCGAGGCGATCGAGCGCACCCTCGCCGAGGCGGCCGTGCTGGGCCTGGTGGGCCGCGGCGCGATGACCTCCGCGGGGCGGGCGCTGCTGCACGGCGTGCACGAGGGATCCACACCCGACGCGGGCCTGCGCAATGCCGAGGCCGAGATGGAATCCGCGCTGCCCGAGCCGGTCGACCACGTACTGGTACAGGCCGATCTGACGGTGATCGCGCCGGGCCCGCTGGTGCCGGATCTACAGGGGCGGATCGCGCTGGTCGCCGATATCGAATCCGCGGGCGCGGCAACGGTGTACCGGATCGGCGAGGCCTCGGTGCGGCGCGCGCTGGACGCCGGAATGACAGCGGCGGAACTGCATCAGCTGTTCACCGCGCACTCGCGGACGCCGGTACCGCAGTCGCTGACCTATCTGATCGATGATGTGGCCCGCCGGCACGGACGGCTGCGGGCCGGGGTGGCGCAATCGTTCGTCCGCAGTGAGGATCCCGCGCTGCTGGCCGAGGTGCTGGCCGCGCCGGTGGCGGAGCGGCTGGCGCTGCGCGCGGTCGCGCCGACCGTGGCGATCTCCCAGGCCCCGCTGGGCGAGGTGCTCGATCAGCTGCGCGCGGCGGGATTCAGTCCGGCGGGCGAGGATTCGTCGGGCGCGATCGTCGACCTGCGCCCGCACGGCGCGCGCATTCCGGCCCGCCCGAGCGGCCGCAATGCCTGGAAACCCAACCCGCCCAGTACCGAACAGCTCCGGCTGCTGGTCTCCGAGCTGCGGGCCGGGGAGAAGGCCGCGCGGGCTCGCTCGGGGCAGGCGGTGCGCGCCGACGGCAGCCGGACCAGCACCGCGGCCACGATGGCGCTGCTACAGCTGGCCGCGCGGGTGCGCAGGCCGGTCCACATCGGCTATGTCGACGCGCAGGGCGTCGCCACCCAGCGCATCGTCGAACCGCTGCAGGTCTCGGGCGGACAGCTGGACGCGCTGGATCCGGTGACGGGCGCGGTACGGCATTTCACGCTGCACCGGATCGCATCGGTCGCGCTGGTGGACGAACAGCCGGGGGACTGACCCCGAGGCCCAACCGACCGCGGTTACGCGGGCGGCGCGAATCGTCGTGCGGCGGACCGGTATCGGCAGGCCGGACCACCAATCAGGGGCGGGTCGAGCGGTGTGGCCAAAGGAACTCCGGGTTCCGCCGGCCGGTTGCGCCGACCGATGCGGTGATGAGGTCCGGTCCGATCCGCCGTATACGGCGTCACCGGACCGAAAGGTCAGTAGTCGTAAGGGTTTTGATGGGTGAGGCCCTGGATACCCAGCATCAGGTAACCGAGGGAACGGCCCAGCGAGTCGGTCAACAGCATGAGCCCCAAGATATTCATTTGTCCGTGCCTTCCCTCGACCACTTACAAACAAGGTTGTAAGCAGAATTGTTAACGGTCGTACCCTGCAGCGCTCTCGGCAAACTGTTCGGTCGCGACATTCGCCAACTGCAAGCGCGTAAGCACATCGCCGTAGGCCACGCCACCGTTACGCTTCAACCATGACGCTCGAGGACGTCACCGCCGAGCTCTACGGGCTCGATCCCGGGGAGTTCATCGAGGCGCGGGACGCTCGCGCACGCGCCGCCCGGGACGCCGGAGATCGGGCGCTGGCCACGGAGATCGGCGGACTGCGCCGGCCCGCGGTCGCGGCGTGGGCGATCAATCTGCTGGTCCGCGACGCTCCCGCCGAGGTAGGCGCGCTCCTGGATCTCGGTGCGGCCCTGAACGATGCGCAGCGGCGACTGTCCGGAGATCAGCTGCGCAGCCTCACCACGCAGCGCCGCCGCGCGGTGAATGCGCTGGCGGACAAGGCCGGCCGGGTCGCCGCCGAGCACGGCCGCCCGCCGAGCACCACGGTGCTGCGCGAAATCGGCGAGACCCTGAACGCGGCACTCGCGGATCCCGCTGTGGCCGAACGTGTCCGGACCGGAACGCTGACCACCACGGCCAAATATGAGGGCTTCGGCCCGTCCGGCCCGGCCCTGACCACGGTGCCCGAACCCCCCACTCCCCCACCCGATCCCGGCACCGCCGTCCGCAAGGAGCTGGAGGAAGCCGTCGCCGCGCTCGAATCGGCCACCCGGGCAACCGATTCCGCCCGCGCCGAACTCGACCTGCGCGCCGCGGAGCTGGCCCGCCTGGACGACCGGCTCGCGACCCTGCGCCGCGAGCTCGACGACACCGAACAGCAGCGCCGATTCGCCGCATCGGCCGAACGGGCCGCCCGCGAGGCCCTGCGCAAGGCCGAACTCCACCTCACCCACGCCCAGCACCGGGTCGAGAGAGCGCGCCCGGCCGAGCAGACCTAGGGCGCGGGATCATCCCGGAATTCCGTCGGCCGGCACCCCTGTGTGATCTCGATGAGATCCCGTCTGACGGATACCGAAACGACGCGCGCGCGGCTCTACGCGTGCAGCGAGCCGGGGTACAGGTACCCCTCGGGTGGCGGGACGGTGGTGTCCAGCCAGGCGGCGAAGAAGCCGGACAGGTCGGTGGGGGTTTTCGACTGGACGAACCGGCGGAACTCCGGCATCGAGGCGCGGCCGTAGGCATGCGACTGGACGAATTCGGCCGTGGCGGAAAAGAAGACGTCATCGCCGATGGTGCGGCGCAGGGCGTGCAGGAACAGCGGGCCGCGATAGTAGACGGCGGTGAATTCCTTTCCAGCGCCCGGATTTTGCAGCGGAATCGCCCAGAACTTCGGCGTGTTCCGATACTTGGTGACCGTCCGGCGGTACTGGTCGTCGACGTTCTTGCCCTCCTTGCGTTCGGGCCAGAGATAGTCGGCGGTGTAGCTGGCGAAGCATTCGTTGAGGCAGATGTCCGACCAGTTCCGCACCGACATCGAATCGCCCCACCACTGGTGGGTGTTCTCGTGCACGACGGTGTTCAGATCCGTCCACGGGGCATAGACCGGGCGCGTCTGGGTCTCCAGCGAGAAGTCCAGCTTCGTGTCGACATAGATGCCGCCGCCACTCTCGAAAGGGTAGGGGCCGTAGAGAGATTCGAGAAAGTCCAGGACCTCCGGCAGCCGCCGTTCGAGCGGTTTGCGCGGCGCGGCCTTCGGGGCGAACGCGCTGATCAGCGGGGTTCCGTTGGCGCGGCGCTGATTCAGGAAATCGAAATGGTCGATGGCCACGGTGGTCAGGTAACCCAGCATCGGCCGCCGAGTCGCCCACTCCACCGTCCGGGTGTCGCCGTTCTCCTCCTCGCGCAGGCGCAGCCCGTTCGAGATCACCTGCCATTCCCGCGGAACCGTCGCCTTCAGGCTGAAGGTCGCCTTGTCCAGCGGCGTGTCATTGAGCGGGTACCAGGTCGCGGCCGAATGCGGTTCGCCCGCGGCGAATGCGCCGCCGCTGGGCGAGATCGTCCAGCCGTGATCCGGATGGTCGCCCTCGACACCGGAATACCGGACGGTGACCGTGAACGGCAGCCCGGGCAGGATCGGCAGCGCCGGGGTGACCGTCAGCTTGTGCGCGCCGTGGCGCGCGAAGCCGGCGGGCAGATCGTTGACCGAGACCTGCTGCACCCCGGGGCCGTTGTAGTCCAGATCGAACATGCGCAGCGGCTGCGAGGATTCCGCGTCCAGCCGCGTCGTGCCGGTGAGGTGGCGGCTCGGCGGGTCGTAGTCGATGGCGATGTCGTAGTGGCGGACGTGATAGCCGCCGTTGCCGTCGTCGGGATAGTAGGAATCGCCGAGCCCCGGCGCGCCAACCAGCGGATCGACGCGCGGCTGCGGCTCCCCGGCGCCGATCCGCTGCGAGGCCCCGGGCGTAATCTGCTGTGCCACCGCGGATGTGAACGCTTCCGCGTGCGCGGGTGCGAACGGCCCGGCGGCCAGCAATGTTCCAGCCACCAGTGTGCACATCGCATTGTGCAATGCCATGCGGACGATCCACCCCTTCCGGTACAGCATGCCGGCCAAGGGGTCGATGCTAACCCGCGCGAATGCCCGCGCCGGGGTGCCGCACCAGGGCGATCGCCGATCTCCCGCTAACTGCTGGTACCCGACACCACCACGCTCGTGCCCAGACCGATGATCATCACCCCGCCCGCGCCGCCGACCGCCTCCAGCCGCCTCGGCGACCGGGCGAACCAGTCGCGCGCGGTACCGGCCAGCAACCCCCAGGCACTGTCGCACACCAGGGCCACGGCCAGGAAGAGCAGGCCCAGTTCCAGCATCTGCAGCGGCACCGAACCGCTGGCGCGATCGACGAACTGCGGCAGCACCGCGGAGAAGAAGATGATGGCCTTGGGGTTCGTCACCCCGACCACGACCCCCTGACGGAACAGCCGCCGGTACGACACCGGCTGCGCCGGAACCGTCGTCTCCAGCGCCGCGCGCAGCGACTTCCGCTCCCGGATCGCCTGTGCGCCAATGTAGATCAGATACAGCCCACCGCCGATCTTGATGATGGTCAGCGCCGCCGCCGAGGCCGCCACCAGCGTGCCCAGGCCCGCGGCGACCAGCACCACCATCGCGAACACGCCCAGCGAATGCGCCAGCACCGAGACCAGCGCGGCCCGTTTGCCGTGCGTCAACGCCCGGCCGATGGTGAATAGCACGCCTGGGCCGGGAATCACGATGATGATCGTCGCGGCGGCCAGAAAGGCGAGCAGATTGGCGGAGGGGATCATCGTCTCAGTTTATGAAGGCGCGCAAGCCCTTTACCGCTGCATTCACCCACCCCGTCGGCTCCGCAAGCTCCGCCGCCATGCCATCCCCTTAGCCGCGCAGCTCCTCCGGCAACTGGTGTGGATCCAGCAGCAGCCGCCAGGAATCGGCGCGCTGCACCTTGTCGGCCAGGTCCAGGTTGTCGGCCAGCAGCCGCCATTCCGCCTCGGCGATCACCTCTCGGGCCCGCTCGAGCACGGCCGGATCGCGGGTGCCCCAGGCGATCGGCATGGCGCTCACGGCCTGGCGCAGGCTGCCCATCGACAGCGGGGCGCGATCGGCGCGGATGGTCACCGCGGGTACCTGCTCCCCCGGCCAGGACCGATATCCGGGCAGGGACCGCACATTCCGGGTGATCAGCCCGTAGCGCGGCTCGGCGCCGGATTTGGAGACGTCGACCAGCACCAGCAGGACCGTGCGCCGCGGCCCCCGCTCGGCCACCACGGCGGGCACGAGTTCACCCTCGGCGTAGAGCTTTTCGATGCGCGCCCGATGCGGCGTCCACAACGCCACGAACAGCGCGGTGACCGTGCCCAGCCCGAAGGCGACGGCCAGCAGGAAGGAGTACGGGTGATTGAGCCAGATCAGCGCCGCGGTGCCGAGCCCGAGCACGATCGCCGCGGTGAACGCAACGAATCGCAGCCGCCTGGTGTCCGCGACCACCTCGTTCACCGCGCGCGCGTGTTCGCGGTCGACCGCGAATTCGAAGCGTCGCACGTATCATTCCTAACACGTTAACGGAGATCTTGCCTCCGGTTATTTGCTGTGTTGTTCGCCTCCGTCTGACGACCCACCGCCGCGTGAGTCGATACTGCCCGCTCTTACCCCATTCACCCCGGAAGCGCGGTACCGCGAGCGGGTCTGCGGACCACCCGCGACCCGCACCGGGCCACGGCTATCCGATCGCCGGGCCCAGCAGATCGTCGGCATCGGTGATGCGGTAGGCGTAGCCCTGTTCCGCCAGAAAACGCTGCCTGTGCGCGGCATATTCCGCATCCAACGTGTCCCGGGCTACGACGGAATAGAAGTGCGCCTGACCCCCATCGTGCTTGGGGCGCAGCAGCCGACCCAGGCGCTGCGCCTCCTCCTGGCGTGAACCGAACGTACCCGAAACCTGCACGGCCACCGAGGCCTCGGGCAGGTCGATGGAGAAGTTGGCGACCTTGCTCACCACCAGCACCGGAATCTCGCCGTTGCGGAACGCGTCGAACAGCGCCTCGCGCTCCTTGGTGCGGGTGGAGCCCTGGATCACCGGGGCGTTCAGGTGCTCGCCCAGCTCGTCCAGTTGCTCCAGGTACGCGCCGATCACCAGACTGGGAGAATCCTTGTGCCGGGCCAGGATCGACTCCACGACGGGGATCTTGGTGCGCGCGGTGGAGCAGAGCTTGTAGCGCTCCTCGGGCTCGGCGGTGGCGTACGTCATCCGCTCGGCGTCGGTGAGCGTGACGCGCACCTCGATACAGTCGGCGGGCGCGATCCACCCCTGGGCCTCGATGTCCTTCCAAGGCGCGTCGTAGCGCTTGGGCCCGATCAGCGAGAACACATCGCCCTCGCGGCCGTCCTCGCGGACCAGGGTCGCGGTCAGCCCGAGGCGGCGGCGGGACTGCAGATCCGCGGTCATCCGGAAGACCGGCGCCGGCAGCAGATGCACCTCGTCGTAGATGACCAGGCCCCAGTCGCGGCTGTCGAACAGCTCCAGGTGCCGGTACTCGCCCTTGGTCTTGCGGGTGATGACCTGATAGGTGGCGATGGTGACCGGGCGGATCTCCTTGCGCTCGCCGGAGTATTCGCCGATCTCGTCCTCGGTGAGCGAGGTGCGCGCGAGCAGCTCGCGCCGCCACTGCCGGCCCGCGACGGTATTGGTGACAAGAATCAGCGTCGTGGCACCGGCCTTGGCCATCGCGGCCGCGCCGACCATGGTCTTACCCGCGCCGCAGGGCAGCACCACCACGCCCGAGCCGCCCGCCCAGAACGACTCCGCGGCCAACTCCTGATAGTCGCGCAGATGCCATTCGTGGGTCCCGAAGTCCAGCTCGATCGGATGCGCCTCGCCGTCGACGTACCCGGCCAGATCCTCCGCGGGCCAGCCGATCTTGAGCAGCATCTGCTTGATGCGGCCGCGCTCGGACGGGTGCACCACCACCGTGTCCTCGTCGATGCGCGCGCCCAGCATCGGCTGGATCTTCTTGTGCCGCAGCACCTCCTCCAGCACCGCGCGGTCGAGGCTGACCAGCATCAGGCCGTGGGCGGGATGCTTGGTCAGCTGCAGGCGGCCGTAGCGGGCCATGGTGTCGACGATGTCGACCAGCAGCGGCTGGGGCACCGCGTAGCGCGAGTAGGTGACCAGGGCATCGACGACCTGTTCGGCGTCGTGCCCGGCCGCGCGCGCGTTCCACAGCGCCAGCGGGGTGACGCGATAGGTGTGCACGTGCTCGGGCGCGCGCTCGAGCTCGGCGAACGGCGCGATCGCCTGTCGCGCGGCATTCGCCTGCTCGTGATCGACCTCCAATAAGAGCGTCTTGTCGCTTTGAACGATGAGCGGTCCGTCTGTCACGGCACCTCCTGCGGATTGCGGCCGGTGTCCATTCTTATCGATGGGACCGACAGGCTCCCCGGGGGCGCACCGCGGACGGGACCTTATCCGGGCGCGACCGTGCGGACCGCCGTCGTCGACGGCCCGCACGGCGTGTCGCACCTCACAGGTGCGTCCGGGACTCCCGGGTGCGCCGACCCCACACGGCGCACCCGGGCGCGGGCGCGCTCAGCCGACCTTGCCGGACATGTCGTACTGCTGGTACAGCTGCGCGGCGTTGTCCTTGGTGACCTGGGTCGTGCCGAGGACCTGCTTCTTGTCCACCGGCTGGTTGTGCATCAGCTTCTCCACGGCGTCCACGGCCTGCTGCGCGCAGGTCGGGTAGACGAACGTGGTCAGCATCTGCCCCTGCTGCACGGCGCGGATGCCGCCGGTCGGGATGGCCAGCCCATCGATGCCGATGATCGGGATCGACGCCTTGCCCGCGCCCGCCAGGGCCAGTTGTGCCCCCAGTGCCATGTCGTCGTTCTGCGAATAGACCAGATCGATCTTGTCACCCTTGGCAACCCACTGCTGCATGATCGTGTTGGCATTTGCCTTGAGCCACTTGGCTTCCTGATTGTCGATGATCGTGATGTTGTGCCCGGCAATCACATCCCGGAAGCCCTTGTCGCGATCGATCTGCGGCTGATCGGACAGGATGCCCTGCAGCTCGACGACGTTGCCGCCGTTGGGCAGCGCCTGCACCGCGGCCTGCCCGGCCAGCTTGCCGATGCCGTAGTTGTCGCCGCCGATGAACGCGCTGTAGCAGTCGGTGTTGACGCTGCGGTCCAGGATGATCACCGGAATCTTTGCCGCGCAGGCCTGTTGGACCGCCGCGGTCAGCGGCGCGGGCTCATTGGGCGAGACGATCAGCGCGTTCACCTTCTGCTGGATGAAGTTCTGCACCTGGCTCACCTGGGTGGCGCTGTCCTGGTGGGCGTCGGTGATGGGCAGCAGCTTCAGGTCCGGATGCTGTTTGGCGTAATACTGGAGCTGCAGATTGAGTTGCGCGCGATAGGGCTCGGCGTTGTTGGACTGGGAGTATCCGACGACGAACTGTCCCGAACTCGACGAGTTCGGCGCGTTCGAGGCGCACCCCGAACCGAACGCCGCCACCGCGGCCAGAGCCACCGCCGCAACGAAATATCTACGTACAGAACGCATTTCTCACTCCTGGATGTTCTGCGGGACGCCGGCCGGGCAGTCTCGGCCGGGGCTGGGCGGCATCAGCTGCCGCTGGGGTGTGGGTGGCGCAGCAGCCGGACCAGCGGGTCGGCGATGCTGCGGAAGAAGCCGGGCCGCTGCAGCACGACGGCGACCACGACGATCAGGCCCTTGATGATCAGCTGCAGATTCGCGCTGACCGAGTTGAGACCCAGCACGTTGTCCAGCAGCGTGAGGATCAGCGCACCGACGAAGGTGCCGGTAATGGTGCCCTTCCCGCCCGCCAGGCTCGCACCGCCGATCACGGCGGCGGCGATGGCGTCCAGCTCGTAGCCGGTGCCTGCCAGGGGGTCCGCCGACGCGCTGTAGGCGGCGTCGATGGGCCCGGCGAATCCGGCCAGCAGGCCGGACAGGGTGAACACCGCGACGACGACCAGCGTCACGTTGACGCCGGACAGCCTTGCCGCGGTGGGGTTTCCGCCGACCGCATAGATGTGGCGGCCGAATCGGGTCTTGGTCAGCACCAGCTGGAACACGATGCAGACCACGACAAAGGCCAGCACTGGATAGCCGATGCCGGAGGTGCCGAACAGCGGCAGCCAGGTGCCCTGGAACAGCGTGCGGCCCGGCGTGCCCAGCAGCGAGAACTGCTGCGCGGCCGGGGTGGGATGCCCGTTCTGGTCCAGCAGCGCGGTGCCGACGGCGACATTGCCGGACACCTGGCGGTCGATCCCGCGCACCACCGACAGCATCGCCAGCGTCATCACGAAGGATTGAATGCGCAGCACGGTGGTGCCCAGCCCGTTGCACAGCCCGAAGAACGCCCCGACCAGCGCCGAGGCCGGGACGATCAGCCAGGGGCTCAGGCCCTGGTGGACCAGCAGCATGGCGGCGGTCATCGAGCCGATGCCCAGCACCGACCCCACCGACAGGTCGATGCCCGCGGTCAGGATCACCAGCGTGACGCCGACGGCCAGGATGCCGCGGGAGGCGAAGGCGGCGATCGCGTTGGTGAGATTGGTCTGATTCCAGAAGTACTGGCCCTTGGTGATGATGCCGACGGCTATCACCAGCACCAGGCCGATGTATCCCTGGGCGGCACCGAGGAACGGCAGAAATCTGCTCAGGCTCAGCCGGATTCGGTCCACCCGCCCGGGTTGTTCCTCCTCGGGAGCGGGAGCCGGACGCATGTCGGGCTCCGCGGCATCCTGACCGCCGCCACTCGTCGAATCGCTACGCGGCACCGTCATGATCGCCCCCAGGGTGTATTGATGCCGCAGCGGCATTCCAGTCATTCCGGCATACGAGATCCCGGCCACAAGCACGCCGGGATGGCGTGCGGACCGGCGAGCGGCGCTGCGGCATCGAGTCGACTATCGCGCGAACGGCATTGTGCGGGTGGATCATTGCTCGCCCCCGAGGCGAACGGACGGATCGAGCGCGGCGGGCACGACGATCGCGGGTGTGCGAGCCATGGCCGCCGAGAGGATCGCCTCCTGATCGAAGGGGTTGCCGCGCGCGGGATCCCGGTTGAACTCCCCGGTGATCCGGCCCTCGCACAGCACCAGAATCCGATCGCACATGCCGATCAGCTCCGGCAGCTCCGAGGACACCGCCAGGATCGCCGCGCCGCCGCGGGCCAGGCGATCCAGCAGGGCGTGCACCTCGGCCTTGGCGCCCACGTCGATGCCGCGGGTCGGCTCGTCGACCAGCAGCACCGACGGGCGGGTGAGCAGGCACTTGGCCAGCACCACCTTCTGCTGATTGCCGCCGGACAGGGTGCCCACGACGGTCGTCTGCGAGGCGGTCTTGACCCGCAGATCGCTCAGTTCGGCGCCGACCTCCGCGCGTTCGCGCCGGGCGTCGATGGTGCGCCAGGGCCGCAGATAGCGGCCCAGCGCGGCCAGGGATGCGTTGAACCGCACGGTATTTCCCAGCACCAGGCTCTGCGCCTTGCGATCCTCGGCAACCAGCGCGAGCCCGCGGGCGATCGCCCGGCTCGGGCTGTGCGGCCGGTAGGGCACGCCGTCGAGCTCGACATCGCCGCCGACACCGGCGCCCGCGCCGTAGAGGGCGTGGCACACCTCGCTGCGCCCGGCGCCCATCAGCCCGGCCAGGCCCACGATCTCACCGGCGCTCACCTCGAACGAAACACCGTGCAGCGGAACGGAATCGCTTTCTACCGGCGGTTCGGTCCGCAGGTCACGCACCCGCAGGCGCACCCGATCACCCGCATGCTGTTCGGCACGGCGCGGGAACAGCTCGCCCAGCGGGCGGCCGACCATCAGGCCGATCAGCTCGCCGCGGCTGGTGGATCGCATGGAGCGGTGCCCGACGTACGCGCCGTCGCGCAGCACCGCCACGGAGTCGGCGATCTGCTCCAATTCCTCTATGCGGTGCGATATGTAGATCACCCCGACTCCTCGTGAGCGGAGCGAACCATCGACACAGCGCGCCTCGCGCGCAACGGAGCCGAGCGCCAGCGAGGTGGAGTTGGGCGCGGTCAGCGTCCGGATGACGGCGAACAGCCGTTGTGTCTCGGCCTCGGCCAGCGCGGAGGTGGGCTCGTCCATCACCAGCACCCGCAGGTCGTGGTTGAGCGCCTTGGCGACCTCGATGAGCTGCTGTTCGGCGAGCCGGCAGTTGCGCACCAGGCGGCGCGGTGACAGTCGCAGCCCGACCCGGGCGAGCAATTCGGTGGTGCGCTCGCGCATCGTCGCCCGGTCCAGCGTGCCGCGCGGGGTGCGCCGCTCCTGCCCCAGGAAGATGTTGTCGGCAATGGACAGCTCGGGCACCAGGTTCAGCTCCTGGTGGATCATCGCGATGCCGTGCCGGGTCGCATCCTTGGGCGAACGCAGATGCACCGGGGCGCCGTCGATCTCGATGACGCCCGCGTCCGGGGTGTGGACGCCGGCCAGGATGTTCATCAGCGTCGACTTGCCCGCGCCGTTCTCGCCGAGCAGCGCCAGCACCTCGCCGCTGCGCAGCGTGAGTTCCACGCCGCGCAGCGCCTTGACGCCCGGAAACTCCTTGACGATGCCGCTCATGGTGAGCAGAGTCGCGGCGCGCTCGGTGCCGATACCGGCATCGGCCTCGGGGTCGGTCATAGGTTCTCGCAATGTTCCTGCCGTGCGGGGCTTCCCGGCTAGGCCGCGTCGCCGAAGCCGTCGTAGTCGATGCCCAGCAGGTCGCACACCGCTCGCAGTTCGGCCACATATTCCCCGGGGATCGCGTGAATATGGTTGGCGCCGAATCGGTTCAGAAAATCACCGGCCTCGACGTGCAGCCGGGCGAAGGCGTGCGGCCACTCGAAGGTGGACATCCGTGCCATCTCCTCATTCGTTGCCGCGTCGTAGCTTTCGAATTCACCGCGCATCACCTGCATCCGATACCGGCCGTCCAGGCGCGTGAGCCGGGCCAGCGTGAACGACCCGGGCGCGGCGATGTGATGCACCGCGGCGCCACCGGCCGGGAAGAAGAACACCTCCGGGTAGAAGTGGGTCTTGGCCAGGTTCTCCAGCGGATCGTCCGAGCGCGCGGCGAACCAGGTGGCGTGCTGGCCCGAATTGCACAGATCCCAGACGTCCTTGTCGGCGTGATAGTGCCGCACGTCGGCGAACAGCACCGGGGTGCCGGACAGGCCCTTGAGCAGCTGCATGGTCAGCGCCGCATCCATATCCGATTCGGTCGAGGTGACGTGGGTGGGCTTGGGGCCCTCCCAGTCGTAGGGGTCGTTCAGGAACGCCTCGGCGATGTCCATCGTGGCGAAGTGATTGGTCAGCTCGGGCTGGCCCTTGATGCCGGAGAAGTCCAGATTCCATTCGTCGATGAGCTCGCGCATCGCGTAGTACGAACGGATCTGGCGCTCGAGCAGCTCGGGCGTCAGGCTGGTGCCGTTGTAATGCACTCCGGCGGAACTCTTTTCCAGCCACAGCCGGGCCTGGGTGACGCGGCCCGCGTCCACCGTCTCGCTGCGACGCACGATCTCCCACTGGTCGATCTCCTCGACATCGATGCCGAAGGTGCGCATCCACTGATCGGTGTTGGCGACGGCGGTGTACATGCCCATCGGGCGGCCGCCGATCCGGCCGAAGGTGGATCCGCGCAGGGATTCGGTGGCCGCGGCCGCATGGACCCGCACCAGAATTCGCTCGCGGGTGGCGGGATCGGCGATATCGCCCCAGGCTCGGGTGTGGCGGCGGCCGATCTGATCGAGCGCGCCGCCCCCGGCGAGCATGCCGACCATGCCGGGCTGCACCGGATCCAGGCCGCCGAGCAACAGCAGCGGGCCCGGGGTCGCCGCCGCGGCGAGCATTGTGAAGTGCGGGAACGCCCATACCGCGTAGTGGAAGATGGTCAGATCGACGCGCTGGTCGGCCAGCCACCGTGCCTGGCTGGTGGCCAGCTCGTTGGTCCAGACGATCTCGGCCGTGACCACCTCGTGCCCGGCCTCGCGCAGCGCCCCGGCCAGCGCGGCGGCGCCCGCGGCGATGAAATCGCTGACGTCGTTGTGGACGAACGCGCGCCCGTCGGACATGGACAGCAACCCGATGCGAGCCATCTCGCCTCTCCTTGCCTCATGCGGTGAACCCGACGGTCCACCCCTAGTGTGACCTGGATCTCAGAAAACGATTTCACGCAACCATAGGATTCCATGGGTGGCCGGTCAAGAGGGTGTTTCGGGCGCGGACTGTTAACCTCGACGGGAGTATGGGAAATCGTTTCCCGACCCGAAGGCGGTGAGGCATGGCGGTCACGATCCGCGATGTAGCGGCGCTCGCGGGCGTCTCCCCCGCCACCGTGTCGCGGGCGCTCAACGGCGACGAGCGCGTCGCCGCCGAGCTGCGCGAGCGCGTTGCGGTCGCCGTCGCGAAGCTGGGGTACCGCCCGAACAGCCAGGCCCGATCGCTGCGCACCCGCGCCACCAAGGTGCTCGGCCTGATCATCTCCGACATCCAGAACCCGTTCTTCACCGCGCTGGCCCGCGGGGTCGAGGACGCCGCGAGCGAACGCGACTACTCGGTGGTGCTCGCCAATACCGACGAGAGCCTGGACAAGGAGCTGCGCTACCTGGAGGTCGCCGCCGCCGAACGCATGGCGGGGGTGATCCTGTCGCCGTCCTCCACCGGCGCGAGCCGCATCGACACGCTCACCGATCGGGGCATCCCGGTCGTCACCATCGACCGGCGGCTGCAGTGGGCCGAGGTCGACAGCGTGACGGTGAACAATCGCGCGGCCGCCGAACAGGCCGTGGAACATCTGATCGCCGCGGGCGCCCGGCGGATCGCGATGATCACCGGCCCCGCCGACGCGTCCACCGCGACGAGCCGGCGCGCGGGATACCGCGCGGCCCTGCACGATGCCGGGCTCGAGCGCGATCCGGCGCTCGAGATCCGCGGCGACTACCGCATCGAGGGCGGGCGCGCGGCCGCCGCCGCGCTGCTGGCCCTGCCGCAGCCCCCGGACGGGCTGTTCGTCGGCAACAACCTGATGATGGTCGGCGCGCTGGACGCGCTCGCCCGGGCCGGCGTGCGGTTTCCCGGGGATCTGCTGCTGGCCGGATTCGACGAGATGAGCTGGTCCGCGTTCGCGCCACCGATCACCCTTGTAGAGCAGCCGAGTTACGACATCGGCAGGCACGCAACGGAATTGCTGCTGCGGCGGGTGAACGGGGAGGAGTTTCCCTCGCAACATATTGTGCTGCCCGCGCAGTTGCGGATCCGGGAGAGTTCGCGCCGGGCCGCCGTCGCCTGATGCTTCGGCGCTCCTGCCCTGCCGCGCCGTGCTCGATCGCCTTTCCCGAGACGGATCAGCGTGAGCAAAACTGTCGGCAATCGGGCGCGCGAGGCCGCAAGCTACCGTGTGACCATGCAGCAGATCCCGACCGTCGCCCGCCTGCGCCCGTTCGCGTCGACCATCTTCGCCGAGATGACGGAGCTGGCCGTGCGGCACGGCGCGGTCAATCTCGGGCAGGGATTCCCGGACACCGACGGACCCGCGTCGATGCTGGAGGTGGCCGAGCGCGCCATCGCCGACGGCTTCAACCAGTACCCGCCCGGGCGCGGCGTGCCCGCGCTGCGCGAGGCCATCGCCCGCGACCGCGCCGCCCGGTACGGCACCCGGTACGACCCGGACAGCCAGGTCCTGGTGACCGTCGGGGCCACCGAGGCCATTGCCGCCGCGATCCTGGGCCTGGTCGAACCGGGCGACGAGGTGGTACTGATCGAGCCGTACTACGACTCGTACGCGGCGGCGGTCGCCCTGGCCGGGGCGACCCGGCGGACCGCGCGGCTCGTGCCCGACGGGGACGGCTTCGCCCTCGACCTGGACAGCCTGCGCGCCGCAATCACTCCCAAAACCCGTCTGCTGCTGCTGAATTCGCCGCACAACCCGACCGGGACGGTGCTGAGCCGCGCAGATCTGCAGGCCATCGCGGACCTGGTCATCGAGCGCGATCTGCTGGTGGTGACCGACGAGGTGTACGAACACCTCACCTTCGACGGGCACGAGCACATCAGCATCTCCACGCTGCCCGGCATGTACGAGCGGACCGTCGTGATATCCAGTGCCGCAAAGACTTTCAGCGTCACCGGCTGGAAGATCGGCTGGGCGTGCGCGCCCGAGCCGCTGCTGGACGGCGTGCTGGCGGCCAAGCAGTTCCTGACCTTCGTCGGCGGCGGCCCGTTCCAGCCCGCCGTCGCGCACGCCCTCGAGCACGAGCTGGCCTGGGTTTCCTCGCTGCGGGATACGTTGTCGGACAAGCGCATCCGGCTATCCCAGGCGCTCGAGGACGCGGGCTTCGGCGTCAAGCGCAGCGACGGAACCTATTTCGTCTGCGCCGACATCACCCCCCTCACCGCCTCCGACGCATACGCCTTCTGCCGGGAACTACCCGAGCGCCTGGGCGTGGCCGCGGTCCCGCTGACGGTCTTCGCCGACGACAAGGACTCCTGGAGTCACCTGGTGCGCTTCACCTTCTGCAAGAAGGAGGAGACCATCACCGAAGGTATCCGCCGCCTGCACGCCGCCCACGCGACGCCCAGCCACTGAATTCCCTACCTCGAAGACCCACAGCCGCGCGGCTCGGTCAGATGCCGCCAGGCGGAATCGGGCCGCCCGGGCACCATCCACCGGTGGAACTGTGCGAACCGGTCGCAATACAGTCCTGAAAGAATTTCAGGGTCGGACCCAATTGATCCTGGTCGTCTTCG
This sequence comes from Nocardia albiluteola, assembly GCF_018860155.1. Classification (GTDB taxonomy): domain Bacteria; phylum Actinomycetota; class Actinomycetes; order Mycobacteriales; family Mycobacteriaceae; genus Nocardia; species Nocardia albiluteola. Next base: position 187,907 of record NZ_JAHKNI010000002.1, on the reverse strand, counting down.
GAAAAGTGCGGACGCGGAGCCCCGGGTTTGCAATTGCCGTGATCATCACAACCCGGATGCGGGCCGATGATCGTAATCGGAGTTGCCGCCCAGGCGGACTGACCACCCATAGCGACGCCGGCCGCGAGGGCGAAACCCTGACGCCGACCCAACCGCGGAAAGCGCACGAGGGTGCCCCCGACCGCTGGACGGAAGCCGGGGACACCCTCATCCCGGATTTTATCCGCACATCAGATCACGGCGTGCGCTAATCCGTCTCGCGGTGCCCGGAGCAGCGACGTCGGGCTGAGGATTCGGTCCGGAACTCGGGGGACCGGATCACACCGCTCGGGCAATTGCCCGGACCGCCCGGACTCGCCCGTCAGCAAGGGCATTGATCAGATTTTCGATGCGGGTACCGAAGTCGGGGACGAATGCGTGGAGCCCGAGCGGATTGGGAGGCAGCGCCTGCACCATGCGCATGGTCGACACGGCCTGCTCGGTCAGGTCGACCCAGTGATCAACGGCAAAGCCCGAGGCCTCGATCGTGGCGCGGACCGCGGCCGGCGTTTCCAGGTAGCTGTCTCGAGGTTGGTCGGCCCAAGGCTGCGGAAAAGCCGGTTCGCCCCCCTGACCGGCGAAGATGTCCCAGATGGCCAGCCGACCATCGCCCCTCGACACACGGCGCGCCTCCCGATAGAGAAGCCCCTTGTCCGCCACGTTCATCTGAACGTGCTGGCTGAAGACGAAGTCGAACGACGAATCAGCGAACGGGAGCTCCGTGACGTCGCCCTCCCGGACGGTGATCCGATCGTCCAGCCCGACCAGACCATTGAGCCAACGGGCCGTATCGCAATAGCTATCGGTCAGGTCGATCGCTGAAACCCTGCATCCGAAGCGCTCGGCGATGAATCGCGCGGTGCCGCCGATACCGGAGCCGGCATCGAGCACAGTGCTGTCCGGGCCGATGTCGAGCAGGTCCGCGAGCTGGCCGGTGGCAATGCGGCCGCCGGTGTGGAAGTCCTCGAGCATGGCCAGATCGGCCATTCGAAGTTGGCCGAGGTCTTTTCCCGCCGCGACCAGAGCCCGCTCGATGTCGGGCCGGGACGAACCGGTCTCGTAATGGGCGAGTGTGTGCGATTCGGTCATAGCCGTTCCTCCGTGTGGTTCTTGTGGATTGCGGTGCCGATCCGATCGGCGCTCAGGGTTCCTGGATCGGGCGCAACCGGCTCAGTGTCTCGATTCGCCCCTGCGTGATCAGCCCGTACTCGGCCGCGTCATCGAGTTCGACCTTCCCGGTGAGCAGTCCGAGAACAGCGCGGGGCGGCCCCTCGACGACCAGGTCCGGATCGCTCACTCCCCCCACCCGCGTACGGACCTCGCCGTCGACGATCTCGATGACGGCATGCTCGCCACCCGCGACGAGTTGGATGGTCGCCGGTGGTCCGTCCCGGTCGGTAGCGGTGGTGAACCACGCCGGAGCGTAGGCGAGCCATTGGGCTCGGAACTCATCGCCGGACTGTTCGGCGTTCATGAATCGCAGCCCCCACAAACCCAGCGCCCGGAGTGCGGGTTCCAGCGCCCGCGCGGCCTCGGTCGGCTGGAACAGCGTGGCCGCCACCGGTGGTGGCGCGTCCTCACGGCTGATCAGACCACTCTCCTCGAGACCGGTCAGCCGGGCCGACAGCAGGTTGGTGGCAATGCCGGGAAGTCCGTTTTTCAGATCCGTGAACCGGCAGGGCCCCTGGATGAGCAGTTCGCGAACGATCAGCAAGGTCCAGCGGTCTCCGACGACGTCGAGCGCCCGGGCGATCGAGCAATATTGGCCGTAGCTTCGCATGAACTCAGCTTACACCATAGTTGAGAATTTCAACTTATAAGTTGAAAAAATAAACCAACGGCGCCTACCATTCGACCATGACTCGCGTCCGATCCAAACCGCTCATTCTCACCGCCCTGCTGACGGCGGCCTTCGTGATCAACCTCGACACCACCCTGGTCAACGTCGCGCTACCGGTGCTGACCAGGGAACTCGGCGCCACGACCGCGCAGTTGCAATGGGTCGTGGACGCCTACAACCTCGCGTTCGCCGCTCTACTGCTCACCTGCGGCAGCCTGTCGGACCGTTTCGGCCGCAAGGGCATGCTGCTGGCGGGCCTGGTGGTGTTCGGCGCTGCAAGCTTCGTCGGCGGCTACCTGACCTCGCCCGATGCGCTGATCGCGGCCCGCGCGGTGATGGGGGTGGGCGCCGCGATGACGTTCCCGGCGACGCTGTCGTTGCTGACCGGCGTGTTCGTCAGCCGCAACGAGCGCGCGCTTGCCATCGGCCTGTGGGGCGCCACGGCCGGCGTGGCTATCGCGCTCGGCCCCATCGTGGGTGGCTTCCTGCTCGAACACCACAGCTGGTCGAGCATCTTCTTCGTGCTCGGACCGGTCTCACTGGCCGTCGTCGCCCTGGTGGCACTGTGCGTTCCGAAAGCGAAGCTCCCGACCACGCACGGCCTGGACTTCGTGGGCTTGGCGCTGTCGGCCGGGTTTATGGCGCTGCTCGTCTACACCATCATCGAGGCTCCGACGCGGGGCTGGACCGCGCCGGGCTCGCTGCTCGGTTTCGCGGGCGCGACCGTGCTGCTGGTCGCATTCGTCGCGGCGGAGTGGCGGGCCCGCGAGCCCATGCTCGACGTGCGATTGTTCGCGAACATGCGATTCAGCGCGGCCAGCATCGCGGTCACCATCGCCTTCTTCACGCTGCTGGGGTTCATTTTCCTGATGACGCAGTACTTCCAGTTCATCCGGTCGTACAGCCCCCTGTCCACCGGAGTTCACCTGTTGCCGGTGGCCGTCTCCGTCGCCGTCGGATCGGCTGTCGGCACGCGGCTCGCTGTCAAGGTGGGCACAAAGGCAATCGTCACGGCCGGCATGGCCCTGCAAGCGGGCTTCTACTTCTGGGTCGCCTCCGACATCACACCCACCATCGGCTACGGGACCATCGCCATCCAGATGGTGGTCTACGGCCTGGGCATGGGCCTCACATCCGCGCCCGCGACCGAATCGATCATGGGGGCCGTCCCCGCCGCCCGAGCGGGCGTCGGATCCGCCGTCAACGATTCCACCCGGCTGCTCGGCGGCACGCTCGGGGTCGCAGTCATCGGCAGTGTCTACGCCTCCCTATACGACACCCGGCTCGGCGCCGACCTGCCGAAACAACTTCCTTCCGGGCTCGTCGCCGTCGTCCATCAGTCCGTCGGCGCGGCATACAACGTTGCCGCAAAGCTCTCCGCAGGCGGCCAGAGCGCCGTCGCGCGGGCGGTGTACGCGACCGCGACGAACGCCTTCGACCACGGGCTCACCATCGGCTGCGTGGTAGCCGGAGCAGTCGCCGCGGCTGGAGCGGTGTTCTCTGCGCTCTACCTACCCGCCCAGCCACCGCAACGGACCGAAACACCCCGCGCCCCGGCCGAACCGAGCAGCACCCGAAGTCACACGCGACTCGCGGCCCCGGCGCGCGCTGGTTTCGACGACCTCGATTCAGCCCTCGGCAGCGAAATCCCTGGCCGCCCAGGGATATCGGCTGGGCAGTCCTGACACCGACAGCGGTCGCGGAAGACCGCCCGGATAGAACAAGGTGCCCCCGGCCGCTGGACGGAAGCCGGGGACACCCTCGCCCTGGATTTATCCGCACACCGGATCACGGTGTGCACCAACCCTTCTCGCGTTGTTCGCGATCCGGAGGTCTGTTGCCGGTCAGGCGGGCAGGGGACGCGTGCGGTCCGAGGCCAGCAGGACCGCGATCGCCCCGAGCATGGTGCCGGTGACCCAGCGTTGAATCCGCAACCACAGCGGGCGTTCGCCGAGGAAGGCCGCGATCGTGCCCGCACCGACCACGATCAGGCCGTTCACGGTCACGGCGATGATCACCTGAACCGAACCGAGGCACAGGCTCTGCAACCAGATCCGCCCGTGCGCGGGAACCACGAACTGCGGGATCAGCGCCATGTACATGATGGCGATCTTCGGGTTCAGCAGATTGGTCAGCAGACCCATCCCGAACAGCTTGCCCGGGCGATCGGCGGGCAGCTCGGTGGGCGCGAAGGGCGAAGTCCCGCCGGGCTTCAGCGTCTTCCACGCCAGCCAGCCGATGTACAGCGCGCCCGCGAGTTTCAGCGCCAGATACAGCTCGGGCACCACCGCGAAGATCGTGGTGATCCCCGCCGTGGCGGCGCTCAGGTATGCCAGGAATCCGACGGCGACACCGCACAGCGACACCAGTCCGGCACGACGCCCCTGCGACACCGTTCGGGACACCAGGTACATCATGTTGGGCCCGGGCGTCAAAACCAGCCCGAGCGAGGCCAGCGCCACACCCGCAATCGCAGTCGTTCCGATCATGAGCCCATAGTGGACGTTCACCCGACCCGCTGTCGCGATCCAATCCGGAACAACTGGTCTGCATCGCAACGGCCACTTCGCGCGACCGGCCATACCGAGGCGCGTTACCCACATGCCAACCGCCGCACGCCGTCACGGGTTCGGCGCTCACCCCGACGACACACGCCGTCACCGATCCGCATTTGGTCCGTCCCCCCGGGCCGGTCCGTCGACCACAGGTTGCCGGCGCATAACAGAGTCGAGATGCGCTGGCGCACAGGGCGACTCCGCATCGAGTCCGGGATTCGCGGTCGTTCCAGCGCCGTGAAACGACCGCGAATCCCCACCGCGGGAAGCGATCTCAGCGACGGGCAGCGACCGCGTCCGCCAGGCGATCCAGCTGCGCGGCGGTGGTGTCCCAGTCGATGCAGGCGTCGGTGATGGACTGGCCGTAGGTCAGGTCGGCGGCGCGGCCGAGGGTCAGGTCCTGGCGTCCGGCGACGAGGAAGCTCTCCATCATCAGGCCGACGACGGCGCGGTCGCCGTCGGCGATGCGCGCGGCGATATCGGTCACGACGTCGACCTGCCGGTTGTGGTCCTTGTTGCTGTTGCCGTGGCTGGCATCGACGACCACGCGCTGGGGCAGCTGCGCCTTCTCGAGCCGCAGGCAGGCCTCGGCGACCGAGGCAGCATCGTAGTTGGTGCCGTTGCTGCCGCCGCGCAGGATGACGTGGCAGTCGGGGTTGCCGGCGGTGCGGATCAGCGCCGACCGACCCTCCAGGTCGGTACCGGGGAAGACGTGGCTGGCCCCGGCCGCACGCACACCGTCGACGGCCACCTGCACGTCGCCGTCGGTGCCGTTCTTGATGCCGACCGGCATCGACAGCGCGCTGGACAGCTGCCGGTGCACCTGGCTGGCGGCGGTGCGGGCCCCGATCGCGCCGTAGGAGACCAGGTCGGCGATGTACTGCGGGGTGATCGGGTCGAGGAATTCGCAGGCCACGGGCAGCCCGAGCGCGGTGATGCCGACCAGCAGCTCCCGGCCCAGCCCCAGGCCCGTGTTGACGTCGAACGACCCGTCCAGGTGCGGGTCGTTGATCAGGCCCTTCCAGCCCAGGGTGGTGCGCGGCTTCTCGAAGTACACCCGCATCACCACGTGCAGCCGGTCCGAGATCTCGGCGGCCTTGGCGGCCAGGCGCCGCGCGTACTCCAGGGCGGCCTCGGGGTCGTGCACCGAGCACGGGCCGACGATCACCATGAGGCGGTCGTCGGCGCCGCGCAGCACATCAACGGTGGCCTTGCGCCCGGCCCGGACGATGTCGGCGAGGGTGTCGTCGATGGGGTGCGCGCGGCGCACGTCGGCGGGCGAGAGGAGGGGGCTGATGCTCAGGGTGCGACGATCGTCGAGGTCGCTGTGTTTGGCATCGACGTCGGCTGCTGTGGTCATCGTGTGGCTCCTTGTTCTCAGGTCGGCCCACGATGTGGAAATCCCGGCGAGCCGACTGTGTGCGGCTCGGGATGGGGGAAGGTCAGCGCGGTTCACCGACCGGCCCACCCAGGGCCGGGGAGATAAACCAGAAATACGCGCGCTGCACGTCGGCGACTGTACCAGACTCAGCCCAGCGACCCGGCGACGTAGCTGCCCGCGGGGGTCCGGGCGATCACATTGAGCCGGTTGTAGGCGTTGATCACGGCAACCAGCGAGACCAGCGCACCGATCTGCTCGTCGTCGTAGTGCTTGCGCACCTGCTCCCAGGTCTCGTCGCTGACGCCCTCGTGGGCATCGGCCAGCCGGGTGCCCTCCTCGGCCAGGGCGAGCGCGGCCCGCTCGGCCTCGGTGAACACGGTGGCCTCGCGCCAGGCGGCGACCAGGTTCAGCCGCACCCAGTCCTCGCCGGCCGCGACGGCGTCCTTGGCGTGCATATCGGTGCAGAAGCCGCACCCGTTGATCTGGCTGGCACGCAGCATCACCATGTGCTGCGTGATCGCGGGCACGGTGGACTGGTGCACGACCTGACCGGCGTTGCCCAGGCGCTTGATGAACTTGACGAAGGTCTCGTTGCTGAAGTCGATACGAGGTTCCATGACAATGTCCTCACTCTCGGTGCCGCCCGGTGTGGCGGCGCTATACCAAGACGACGACGCGCCTCTCGCGAGTGTGACAACCCCGGAAGTGAGCTGTCTCACTCCGACGGACCGGACCAGCGTGCCCGAATCCGGCCGTCCCGCAATCCCTTCCGGAACAGCTCTCAGTGGAAGCGGTAGGAGACCTTGGTCAGCTGCTCGGACAGATCCCACAGCCGGCGGGCGGTGACCTCGTCCTTCGAGGCGGCCGAGGAGCCACTCGGGCCCGGGTAGCCGCGCAGGCCGCCCAGGCCGGTCGGACCGTAGAAACCGCCCCGCTCGACGTCGGTGGTGGCTGCGTACAGGGTCGGCAGCGCGCCCATCTCGGCGCTCTGGGCCAGCAGCCGGTTGCCGAGCGTCATCACCGGATCCAGGAGGGATTCGGTGTGGGACTGCAGATCCGTTGCGGCATAACCGGGGTGGGCCGCGACCGAGATCTTCGGCGAGCTCGCCGTGGTGAGGCGGCGCTGCAGTTCACGGGCGAACATCAGGTTGGCCAGCTTGGATTGTCCGTAGGCCCGCCAGCGTTCGTAGCGGCGGTGCTCCCAGTTCAGGTCGGTCAGGTCGATGCGGCCGATCAGGTGCGCGCCGCTGGAGAGGGTGACGACGCGGTCGGAGATCTTCTCCAGCAGCAGCCCGGTCAGCGCGAAGTGCCCGAGATGGTTTGTGCCGACCTGCATTTCGAAGCCGTCCGCGGTGTGCTTGAACGGCAGCGCCATCACACCGGCGTTGTTGATCAGCACATCGGCGCGCTCGACGGAGTCTGCGAATTCACGGATCGAGGTCAGATCGGCAAGGTCGAGCCGGCGCACCTGGGCCCGCTCGCCGATCGTGTTCGCCACCGCCCGCGCCTTCACCTCGTCGCGGCACGCCATGATCACCTGCGCACCCGCTCCGGCCAGCGCCCGCGCGGTCACCGCGCCGAGGCCGCTGTTCGCGCCGGTGACGATGATCGTCCGGCCGCTCTGATCGGGTAGGTCGGAAATGCTCCAGCCGTTCACGGATTCGAGTCTAGATCGGCAACCGGGTCGAGTCCGATACCCGGTTCGCAATAATTCGCCGATATTTGCGCGCAGTTTGCTCATCGTAAAAGGAAAAAGGCCGGGGGCGGCGCGCATACGCCGCTTCTACCTCTATAAACGGTAGCCTTCGCGGGCATGGACACGCTCCTCTTCGCGGGTTTGCTTGCAACCGTGGCGGTGATGTATCGGCAACAATCGCGCCGGGTCGTCCTGGGCGCATGGTGGATCGTTCTGGTGCTGACCTGCCTGCTGCTGTGGCACCACATCACCGGCGGACTCGGGCTGGGGCTGACCTGGTGAGCGTGCAGTCGGAAAATGCCACCGATCGAGTGCGGCCGGCGCTCGGCCGGACCCAATTCTGGCTGGCCTGCGTATTCATGGCGGGCTGGACGGGGGTGGTCTGCGGCGGGCTGGGCGTGCAGTTCATCGCCTGGGATTACCCGTGCCCGCTGTGCGTGGTGCAGCGGATGTTCATGCTGCTGGCCGGGCTGGGCGGCGCCTACATCGTGCGCAATGCCATGAACGGCGACATCGAGCCGCAGGACTACGCGACGGGCTGGGGCCTGGCGCTGATCGGCTGCACCGCAGGCGGTTTCGCATCCTGGCGGCAGACGATGCTGCACATTCGGCCCGGGGACCCGGGGTACGGGGCGCCGGTGCTGGGCCTGCACCTGTACGTGTGGGCGCTGGTGCTGTTCGTCACGGCGATCGCGGTCATCGGCGTGGTGCTGTCGCTGTCGTACCGGACCGCCGCGCCCACGGTTCCGGCGGTGCCGCACCGGCTGATCGGGCGAATCTGCTTCGGATTCATCACCGCGGTGATCGCGATCAACCTCGTGTCGATCTTCGCCCTCGAGGGGCTGCACTGGTTCCTGCCGGACGATCCCGATCGCTATCGGCTCTTCTACGATCTGCACCTGCTCGGGGAGTAGGGAACGGTGCGGGCCCGGGTATTCACGTCCGGGTCGGCGCCCGATCGTCGCTCATCGCCGCCGCCTCCAGATGATGGTCGCCAACCTCCTGCGCGAAACCCACCGGCCGGGATTGAATGGGAAAGCGTCATCAGATGGAAGGTTTCGCAATGATCGATCACCGCGCCGGTGTTCCGGCGCCGCCCGGCCCGAGCGATACACCGCAATCGGTGGTCGCCCTGGTGGATGCGAGCTCGCCGGTGGAGCGCGAGCTGATCGGCGGCTGGCTGGCCGAGGGCGGGGTCACCGCGGAGCTCGGCATCGACACCCCGGTCACCCAGCTCGACCTCGACCCCGAGGCGGTGGCGGCGCGGCTGGTCGGGCGCCGGGACGATCCGCTGGTGCTGCCGATCCGGGTGCTGTGGCTGCCCGCGGAGCGAGACGGGGTGCGCCGCATCACCTTTACCGACCTGGCCACTCTCAGCAATCCACGCAGCCCGCACCGGCTGCTGCAACGCCGCCTGGTGGCCAAGGCGCCCGATCGCCACCTGGTGCTGACCGGTCAGCCCGCCCGGCTCAGCGAGCTGCGGGCCAACAATCCCGCCGTGGCCGGCTCCGCCGAACCGTTCGCCCGGGCCATCGTCCGGGCCGGAATCGTGGCGCTCGAGCGCGCCGAACGCGCCGTGATCGGCGATCGGTACAAGGTGCCGCGGCTGGTCGCCGAGGAGATCCTGGACTCCCCCGAATTCCTGCGCCGCCTCGACGCCATCGCCGAGCACATGAGCCTGCGCCCGAGCGAGGTATACCGGCGCGCGGAGCGGGCACTGCGGGAACTGGTGGCGGCGCAGAGCCGGCTGGTCTCGGATCTGTTCACCCAGGCCATGCGCCCGGTGCACGCCTCGGCCTGGCAGGTCGAGGCGGACACGTCCGGCCTGGCCGCGCTGCGCCGCCTGAATCAGCGCTACCCCCTGGTGTTCCTGCCCTCGCACCGATCCTACGTGGATGCGTTCGTGCTGGGTGATGCCCTGGCGCGCAACGACTTTCCGCCGAACCATGTGATCGGCGGCGCGAACCTGCGGTTCTGGCCGATGGGCCCGATCGCCCGACGCACCGGAACGGTGTTCATCCGGCGCAGTTTCGGCGACGACGAGGTGTACAAGGCGGTGGTGGAGGAGTACTTCGCCTACCTGCTGGCCAAGCGGTTCAACCTGGAGTGGTATTTCGAGGGCGGGCGCACACGCACCGGCAAGCTCCGCCCGCCGCGGTACGGACTACTGAATTACCTTGCGGCCGCGATTCGTTCGCGCCGCGTCGAGGACGTGATGCTCGTTCCGGTGTCGATCACCTACGAGCGGCTCAACGAGCTCGGCGCGATCGCCACCGAGCAGGCGGGCGGGGTGAAGAAGCCCGAGAACCTACCCTGGCTGGCGCGATACATTCGCAACCAACAGCATTCGGCCGGGCACGTGTACGTGCGCTTCGGCACCCCGCTCTCGGCGCGCGAACGCCTGGGCGCGCACGGCGATCCGCTCCAGCCCGATCCGGGCCCGGCCGAGCCGCTGCCCGCGCAGGTTCACGATCAGGAGCGAAAGGCCGTGCAGCAGCTGGCCTTCGAGGTGGCCGTCGGCATCAACGCGGTGACCCCGATCACGGTGAACGCGCTGGTCACCCTGATTCTGCTCGGCGTGGACGAGCGTGCGCTGACCCTCGGCGAGGTGCGCATGGCGCTGCGGCCGGTGCGCGGCTATATCGGTAACCGGGGCCTGCCCGGTGGCGAACTCGAGGCCCTGGACGACGACAACGGGCTCGCGGTGGTGCTCGAGCAGCTGTCGGCCGCGAAGGTGGTGACGGTCTACCGCGGCGGACTCGAGCCGGTGTATTCGATCGAGACCGGCGCGCACCTGGAGGCGGCGTTCTATCGCAACAGCGCGGTGCACTGGTTCGTCAACCGCGCCATCCTCGAGCTGTCGGTGCTCGCCGCGGTGGAGGCGCCGGAGGGGCAGCAGCTCGAGGCCGGCTGGGAGGCCGCCTATCGACTGCGGGACCTGCTGAAATTCGAGTTCTTCTTCCCCGAGCGCGCCGAATTCGCGGCGGAGATGACCGCGGAAATGCTGCTGGCGGTACCGGATTGGCGCACCCGCACGGCCGACGGCACCGTGGGCGCCGACATCCTGGCGACGCTGGCCGATTCCGGCTTCATCATGGCGCACCGCGTGCTGCGCTCGTTCTTCGACGCGCAACTGGTGGTGGCCGAACGCCTCGCGGCCCACGACGGCGGGCCGCTGGATCGCAAGCAATTCATCGACGAATGCCTGGCGGTCGGCCATCAGATGCTGCTGCAGCAGCGGCTGCACAGCCCCGAATCGGTGTCCTCCGAATTGTTCTCCAGCGCATTGAAACTCGCCGACAACCACGGCCTGCTCACCCCCGACGGCACCGATCTCCCCACCCGCAGAAGGGCTTTCGCCGACGAGCTGCGCATCATCAGCGCCCGGATCTCTCGCGCCGCGGCCCTGGATCCCTCGAACCGGACGGACGGGCCATGAACGGGGCGAAGTGGAGCCAACCACCTAGCGCCGGCGAGGTGCAGTCGTGAACGGAGCGCAGCGGAGTGAACCAGTGACGCAGCGCGCCCCGCGCACGACGGAGCCGAGCGCCGGCGAGGTGGAGTCGTGAACGGAGCGCAGCGGAGTGAACCAGTGACACAGCGCGCCGCGCGCACGACGGAGCCGAGCGCCAGCGAGGTGGAGTCGTGAACGGAGCGCAGCGGAGTGAACCAGTGACACAGCGCGCCGCGCGCACGACGGAGCCGAGCGCCGGCGAGGTGGAGTCGTGAACGGAGCGCAGCGGAGTGAACCAGTGACACAGCGCGCCGCGCGCACGACGGAGCCGAGCGCCAGCGAGGTGCAGTCGTGAGCGCACTGATGCCCCGGAGGGACCGCATCGGCAAGGCCGAGGCGAACACCGGGTTGGAGGCCGCGATCGAAGCGGTTCGCACGGGACCGCAGGGACCGGATATCTTGGCGGTCTTCGATTTCGGCGGCACCGTCGTGCACGGCTTCACCCCGCAGTCCGCCGCACGGCGGCTGCTGCACCGTCCCGACGGCCGGGCCGCGCTGACCGACACGCTGCTCACCAGCATTCGCGGGGCGCGCGCCGAGGGCGAGTACGAGCGATTCCTGCAGCGCATCATGTCCATATGGGCCGGACATTCGGAGCTCGAGCTGGCCGAACTGGGCACGGATCTGTTCCGCCACACCATCTACGGGCATCTATATCCGGAGGCCTGGCGGTTGATTCGCGCGCATGAGGCGGCCGGTCACACGCTGGTGCTGGCCACCTGCCTGTCACGGTTCCAGGTCGAGCCCGCCGCAGCGGAATTGGGCTTCGCGCACGTGCTCTACACCCCTATGGCCGTGCACGACGACCTGCTCACCGGGCATGTGGAGGGAAAGCCACTGTGGCGCAACGGCAAGGCTGAGGCGGTGCGCCGGTTCGCGGCGGTCCGCGGCGTGGAACTGTCCCGCGGGTACGCCTACGCCGATGCCGCCACGGACGTGCCGCTGCTGGAGGCGGCCGGGCATGCGACGGCGGTGAATCCGGATCCCGGGATGGCGATCCAGGCCCGCGACCGGGGCTGGCCGATGCTGACCTTCCGGCCCCGGGAGTCCGCCGGAGCCCTCGATATCGCACGCACCGCAGCCGGATTCGCCGGTCTGCTCGGCGGCGCCGCCGCCGGGGTCGCGGTCGCGTCGCGCACCGGCGGGCCCTCGGAAGCGCCGCCATCGGGCACAGCCTCGCGTACCGGCCGGCAGCGGGGCATGGCCGATTCGATGATCACCCACGCCGCCGCGGCGACCCTGCGCACGACCGGCGTGCGGATGCGGGTCACCGGCGCCGAATACGCGCGGGCGCCGCGACCGGCGGTCTTCGTCTTCAATCACCAGAGCCAGTTCGACATGGTGGTCCTGGCCGCCGTCCTCGGTGCCGGGTTCACCGGAATCGTGAAGAAGGAGGTGACCGCGAACCCGGTATTCGGACCGCTGCTGCGCTTCGCGGGGGCGACCTTCATCGATCGTTCCGATTCCGCCGGCGCGCGGGCCGCGCTGGCGCCGGTGGTGCAGACCCTGCGCAGCGGATTGTCGATCGTGATCGCACCCGAGGGCACCCGTTCGCTCACGCCGCGGGTGGGCCCGTTCAAGAAGGGCGCATTTCATATCGCCCAGCAGGCCGGGGTGCCCGTTGTTCCGGTGGTGATCCGCAATGCCGGGGAGATCGCCTGGCGCAATTCCGCGATCGTGCGCAAGGGCACCGTCGACGTGGCGGTGCTACCGCCGATCGACGTGAGCGGTTGGAATGCCGCGGATATGACGGACGAGGTGGAGCGAGTCCGCGAGTTGTTCGTGCGGACCCTGGTGGACTGGCCCGGCTAGTGCTTACCCACCCCGCCGGCTCCGTAAGCTCCGCCGGCTCACCGTCGCCCTAGACCTGCTTGCCGAACAGCAGCTTCCACGGCATTGCGGCGGATTCGAGCTGCACGCCGAGGCTCATCTTCGAGGCGCCCTTGGTGCGTTCCTCGAACCGGATCGGCACCTCGGCGATGGAGATGCCCTTCTTGATGGCCCGGTAGTTCATCTCGACCTGGAAGGAATAGCCGTTGCTGTGGATCGAGGCGACGTCGATCGCGCGCAGCGTATCGGCCTTCCACGCCTTGAATCCGGCGGTGGAGTCCTTGACGCCCAGGCGCAGGATCGCGTTGACGTAGAAGTTGGCCCAGGCCGAGAGGGCCTTGCGGTACCACTTCCACTCCGACGCGGTGGATCCGCCCGGAACGTACCGGGACCCCAGGACGACGCCGGCCCCGGTGGTCTCGAGCTTGTCCAGCATCGCGGGAATGACGTCGGCGGGATGCGACAGGTCGGCATCCATCTGGATGACGACATCGGCGCCCTCGTCCAGGGCCCGGGTGATGCCCGCGATGTAGGCGCGGCCCAGGCCGTCCTTTTCGACACGATGCAATACGCCCAGCGATTCCGGACGCTCGGCGACGAGCTTGTCGGCGAGCTCACCGGTGCCGTCCGGGGAGCTGTCGTCGACGACGAGGATGTGCAGGTCCGCGACCGGCAGAGCGGTCAACCGTTCCACCGCCACCGGCAGGTTTTCCCGCTCGTTGTAGGTCGGCACCACAACGGTCACCTTCAAGGGTCACCCTCCCGCTCGTTTGCGCGCACGTTGTTCTCCACAGACCGTAGCGGACCTCGTCGCGCGAGGCTCCCCCGCCTCTCCGGGTTTCCCGCGGCGGGTGAGCTCCGTTACTGCCCGGGAACTCGACGGACAATCCGATGGTCCGGCTACTTGCCGTCGTACCGGTCCCCGATTGCATTGCGCTGCCGGACAATCTCCAACGCCCGCTCCGCCGTCGTCCGGTCCGGATAGGGCCCCATCCGATCGGCGAACCAGCATCGCTTGCTCTGCTCGGCCCGGTGATGTTTGAGGCAGTAATACCAATCGGAGTCGGAGTCGCCCATGTGATCATCATCCCACCCGCCACCGGGAACGGCCGGCCGCCCTCGCAACCCCCGAACCGATTCCCCGGTCCCGCCCCGAATATGCCCCCACCGCACACATCGTGACCAATCCCACCCCGAGAGTCATTCCGAATGAAATAGGCACCACGCTCGGCTCGAAACGCATGACACGACAGGAATTTTCGCAAAGCGCCATCCATGGCTCCTCAAACAATCGATGAACACCCCTATCCGCCTCGAGAAAGTTGGCGAACACAACAAAAGGCGGCACAACAAGAACATCCCCCGACACCCACCCGAGACAACCGATTTCGCCGAACAACACCCACCCGAGCCCCTCGGAAGTTGATCGACAACCAATCCCCGCCCCGCTCCAGGAAATCTCGCAGCAATCCCCTATTCCGCGAGCCGCTTACCCATTAGCAGGGCATTCACAACAAAGCCCCCGCAGACGAACCACACCCCCCGACCATGCGACACCAGCCCATAGCGGGAGGCAGCGAGATCAGCCCGACGAACGACACCCCCCTAGAAGGACACTCGCCCCGCAAGAGACGTCCACCCCACACCGACACTCACGAGCACACAGATCGAAGCGGCACAGGCACACCGGCCCAACCACCGAAAATAGGTCAGAGGCATGCAGCCCAACACAGCGACAAAGAAGCGCACCGACGAGAGAAGAAATACGTCGGATTGAACCGGTGATAGGGGGTCCGGGGGGCGAAGCCCCTCCGGCGTGGGGGTGTGGGGGCCGGGCCCCCACAAGTCACTTCCGAACGTGGTGAAGCGCGAAGCGAGAACAGGGCGAACCCTGAGGAAGTGGCCAAGGCCGGGATCGAACCGGCGACCTTCCGCTTTTCAGGCGGACGCTCGTACCAACTGAGCTACCTGGCCGGGGGCACCCGAACCGAATGCCTACATACAGTCTTGCGACCCTGACGGGACTCGAACCCGCGACCTCCGCCGTGACAGGGCGGCGCGCTAACCAACTGCGCCACAGGGCCTTGCTCTTGCTCTCAACGGTGTTACCACCGTACCCCCTACGGGATTCGAACCCGCGCTACCGCCTTGAAAGGGCGGCGTCCTAGGCCGCTAGACGAAGGGGGCCCGGCCGGATTTCTCCGATCCGTTTCTCAACGGCGTCCGTTGGGAGCTGGGATAGCTTATGACAGCTTCGGCGCGAAACCCAAATCGGCTGGTCAGACGACTGGATCGGGCTCCGGGAGGCCACCTCGGGCTTAGACGTTGAGATCTTCCAGCCGCGCACTGGCCCGCCAGCCGATGACACGGAACTCCCCGAGCCACTCGGCGGTGGCCATGGATTCGACGATGACCTCGAGCGCCTCGGCGAACCGCGTGCGCAGATCGAGCGGGCTGGCATGGTCGGCGATGTAGCGCTGACCGGCCAGCGCGGCGGTGAGGGTGCGGGCGAACCGGTCCGGATCGGCGTCGGCGCGCAGCTGCTTCTGGTCGATGGCGCGCACGGCCAGGGTCCGCACGGCCCGTCCGAGGATCCGCCCGCCGCCCGCCTGGATGTCCCGGTAGAACTCCGGCTCGATGATGAGCCGGAACTCGGCCTGGACGATGATGTCGTTGTCCAGGCGCAACGCGACCTCGTCGAGCATCCCGTGCAGGATGTCCAGGGGGCCGAGATCCGTTCTGGCGAGCCAGCGTTCAGTGCTCCCCCGGTAACGCTCGACGGCGGCGTCCAGCACCGCGCGCGCGAGATCCTCCTTGGAGTCGAAGTGGAAGTACATGGCGCCCTTGGTGGCGCGCGAGCCCTCCAATATCCGGTTCAACGATGCGGCGGCGTAGCCGCTTTTCCCGAATTCAACGGCGGCCGACCTGATGATCGCCGCGCGAGTCCGGCGGGCCCGCTCTTGCTGCCGTGCCATGCTCGAAACGCCTCCGAAGCTACTTACCGCCGGAGGACCCCCCGTCGGGAACAGTCCTCGGTGCGAGTTTATGAGATTTTTAAATACCAAGATCCGGGCTACTGCCCGGTTTTTCAAACTCGAGGTACGAAAAGTCGCGGGGAAACCTGAAACACACCAACTGGTATAGTTCTCCAGGCCCGGGTGCGCCGCAGGGGGTGCGCACCCGGGTGTTTTGTGTTCGTCTTCGGATCTGCCTCCCGCGACGCGATCTCCAGGGCCTCGCGAACGGCCACACCGGTCGCGACGCATACGGGCACATCAACCATAGGCCGAATCCCCTCCCATCGGGCCACAGCCGGTTCTTCCGGAATTCACCAACGGGTCACCGTACTCCCGATCCTTGTCCACCGTGGGAAGTACCGGAAAGTCGGTGGGTGAAATCCACTTTCCGATGTTTGGGGCAAATATTCGGTTACCCACTCGCCCCACAGTTCCTTTCGCGAATTCCACCAGGCCGCAGCGCGGTTCATCGCCGGGGCGCGCCCTTCCCTGCGAGCCGCCCGCACCGGGACACACTCCCGCTCGACGGGCCGCCCGCCGGGCCGATCCCCTCGACACCCTCACCTCCACTACCAATTACATTGTCACGCACCGCGATTGGTTGATGTTTACACACTTCGCCGCTGAAACAAATTGGAAGTCAATGGGATTACCCCCAACCTCGCGCCCCGCGAGGTCACCAGAGGGTCCGGGGCCCCGGAGGTGACCGATATCCGCTACCTCCGACCGCCCCGCCGCTCCCGTCCCGGTGGCGACCGACGGACGGGCCGGCCGGCACCCGTACCCAGTACTCGGCTGCGGCCCACCGGACCGCCCCGCGCACAGATCCGATGGCCCCGCCGCCCTTCCCGACCCCTCGGGAGTCGTATCGACCTGCGCAGACCCGAGCGACCGGATACCGGTTACCACTTCGGCGAGCAGCCCATTAGAATTGCGGACCGCGCCCCTATAGCTCAGTTGGTAGAGCTACGGACTTTTAATCCGCAGGTCCCAGGTTCGAGCCCTGGTGGGGGCACGTCATTCGGCCGGTCGGAGCCTTCGCTCCGGCCGGCCGAAGCCGTTCTGGGGCAGTATCGTCCGGCGACGAGGCGACCGCGACCGATGCGGTGCACAAGGCGCTGCCCGCCCTGCTCGGCGGCTTGCAGGCAAAGGCCGGCAACTACCGGAGTGAATAATCCGTCCGGGGATCGGCCCGCGTGGGCTAACGCTGTGGCCCTGCCGACGATAGTCCCCACGGAGGCGCCCCTACGCCTAGACTCGGGCAGACCGCTCCCCGACCGCTGCACTGAACCACCGTTGTTCGACAGCCCAGTCGAGGGCGTAGGAGTTGCATAACCGGACAACAATCCTCGTCCGCTGCGTTTCGCATCACACCTACGGTGCCGTAAGGTATGGGCCGCAGTGGTAGGGGGTAGCACGGTTATGTGGGGGGCGGCAACACTGAGCCGACGAGCAAGCTGGCAGGACGACACACTGAAGGGCGTAGGTATGGCAAGGGATCTGACTCAACTCGAGCTGCTCACGGAGTTGGAGCCGGTTGCCGAACAAAACGTCAATCGGCACCTCTCCATGGCCAAGGAATGGCATCCGCACGACTACGTGCCCTGGGACGAGGGCCGTAACTTCGCCGCGCTGGGCGGTGTGGACTGGGATCCGGAGCAGTCCAGGCTGAGCGAGGTCGCCAAGGCGGCGATGATCACCAACCTGCTCACCGAGGACAATCTGCCCTCGTACCACCGCGAGATCGCCGAGAACTTCTCCCAGGACGGCGCCTGGGGCACCTGGGTCGGCCGCTGGACCGCCGAGGAGAACCGCCACGGCATCGCGATCCGCGACTACCTGGTGGTCACCCGCGGCGTGGATCCGGTCGCGCTCGAACAGGCCCGGATGATCCACATGACCAACGGATTCGCCTCTCCCGCCGATCAGTTGGCCAACGAGGCCGGGTTCCTCTACTCCGTGGCATACGTGACCTTCCAGGAGCTGGCCACCCGCGTGGCGCACCGCAACACCGGCAAGGTGTGCGACGACCCGATCGCCGATCGCATGCTGCAGCGCGTCGCCGCCGACGAGAACCTGCACATGATCTTCTACCGCAACATGTGCGGTGCGGCCCTGGACCTGTCCCCCGACCAGGCTCTCAAGGCCATCAACCTGATCCTGCAGAACTTCCAGATGCCGGGCGCGGGCATGCCCAACTTCCGCCGCAACGGCGTCCTGATGGCCAAGCACGGCATCTACGACTTGCGCCAGCACCTCGAAGAGGTCGTGCAGCCGGTGCTGAAGAAGTGGAACATCTTCGAGCGCACCGACTTCACGCCCCTCGGCGAGGAGATCCGCGACAGCCTGGCCGCCTTCCTCGAGAAGATGTCCAAGGACGTGGTGCGTTTCGAGGAACAGCGCGACCGCATGCTCGCCCGCGAGGCCGCCAAGCGCGAGCGCGAATTCGCCGGCGCCACGGCGCAGTAACTCATCGCCCGGAGCCCGGGCGCGAGTCGGCTGCCGACCGCCCCCGGCTCAGGCCTGCTCGTCCCGCGCACTCCGCTCACCGTCGGGGTCGACCCGCCTGACGGTCGCGCAGGCGGTCGTCGGAGGGGTGCACGGTCGACCTCACCGCCGGCCCGCGGGCGCTGCTTGCACCTCACCCGTGAAGGCGAGGATTTCCTGCCGGTAGCGGTCTCCTCCGGACAGGTACACCCCGTGCCCGGCCCCCTCGAATTCCACCAGCCGGGCGTGCGGGATCAGTTGCGCGCAGCGACGGCCGGTGGCCTCGATCGGATTGTTGACGTCGAGGTCGCCCTGCAGGATCAGCGTGGGGACCGTGATGCCGGGCAGCTCGGCGGTCAGATCGGCGTCGGTGTTGGTGTCGAAGGTCGCCAGCAGCACCGGCACCGGGAGATCCATCAGGTGCCGGCGCCCGCTCTCGTCGAGCAGCGGCGAAATACGGTGGCCGGGCCCGAGGAACTGTTCGGTCGGCATGGCCGCGACCGTGCCCATATCCGAGCCGATGAGCTGCCGCAGCGCGGCCACAGTGTCGTCGTCGAGTCCGGCCGGGTTGTCCGGGGATTTACGCAGGCTCGGTGCGGTCGGGGCGCTCAGCACCAGCCCGGCGACCCGGTCGGCGCCGTGCACCGAGAGGTAGCGAATCGCTTCGGCCGCACCCAGGGATTGGCCCACGAGGACCGCGCCGGTCAGGTCCAATCGCTCCAGCAGCGCCGCCAGATCACCGGCCAGGGTATCGAGGTCGTATCCGGTGCGGGCGATATCGGACCGCCCGTGGCCGCGGCGATCGAAGGCGATGCACCGCCACCCCGCGGCGACGAAACCGGGGATCAGATACTCCCAGATCTTTGCCGAAGCACCCCAGGAGTGGATCAAAACCAGTGCGGGATCGGCACTTTCGCCCCATTCGGTGTAGTGGATGCGGGTTCCGTCGGAGCTGTCGACGTACATGGCGGGGGTCTCCCTTGCAGAGGTGTGGAACATGCGACCGACCGAGCATGCGGCCGTCCGGACAGTGCCGTCGACTACCCAGCAGGTAGTCGACAGTGGCCGTCGCGCCTCCTACGATTCGGCCCATGGCAATGGCGAAGCGCGAGGTC
Organism: Nocardia albiluteola; assembly: GCF_018860155.1. Lineage (GTDB taxonomy): Bacteria > Actinomycetota > Actinomycetes > Mycobacteriales > Mycobacteriaceae > Nocardia > Nocardia albiluteola. Next base: position 168,433 of record NZ_JAHKNI010000002.1, on the reverse strand, counting down.
GGCACGCTGATTCGGCGCCGCCGCGAGGGCGCCCGCTATTCCCAGATGGCGCTGGCCCTCGAGGTCGGGGTGTCCACTCGGCATCTGGGCTTCGTCGAGTTGGGTCGCTCGGGCGTCAGCCCGGAGCTGCTGCTGCGGATCGCGGAGCGGCTGGACGTACCGCTGCACGAACGCAACGAGTGGCTGCTGGCCGCCGGCTATGCGCCCCGATATGCCCGCACGCCGCTGGATGATCCGGGCCTGGGCCAGGTGCAGGCCACGCTGCAGCGGCTGCTCGACACCCAGGATCCCTTTCCGGCCATCGGCCTGGATGCGGGGTGGAACATCCGAATGGCCAACCGCGCCGCCGCGCGACTGAGCGAGGGGCTCCCGCCACACGTCACGGACCCGACCTCGAATCTGTTCCGGATCGCACTGCATCCCGACGGATTCGCCGGCAGCAGCGACAATGTCGCCGCGTGGTCGCCGTATCTGCTCCGCAACCTCGACCTGGTGCTGCGGCGGACCGCAGACCCCGATCTCGCCCGGCTCGCCGAGGAGATCGCTACCTGGCCCCGCATTCCCCCGCGCGACCACTGGGCCGGTCCGGTCCTTACGGCGGACCGATCCCCGGTGCTGGCCTGGCACGTCCGGGTGCACGGCCAGGACCTGTCGCTGTTCAGCATCATGACGACCCTCGGCACGCCCCTGGACATCACCCTGCAGGAACTGACCATCGAAATGTTCTTCCCCGCCGATGCGGCGACGGACCGTGTCCTGCACCAGCTGGCCGGGTGATCCCGGCCACTGCCGGGGGTTTGCGAGAATGGGAGCCATGACTGCGGTAATAGAGGCCAGGCCCGGACTGCGGATCGGCCCCTACCCGGTCGATCCGGCGGTGGTGCTGGCCCCGATGGCGGGGATCACCAACGTCGCGTTCCGGACGCTGTGCCGGGAATTCGGCAGCTCCACCGCCATCTACGTGTGCGAGATGATCACCGCGCGGGCCGTGGTCGAGCGCAACGAGAAGACGCTGCACATGATGGCGTTCGGCCCCGACGAGAGCCCCCGCTCGATGCAGCTCTACGGCGTGGACCCCAAGACCCTCGGCGAGGCCGTGCGGATCGTCGTTGGCGAGGGCTGGGCCGACCACATCGACATGAACCTCGGTTGCCCGGTGCGCAAGGTGACCCGCCTGGGCGGCGGATCGGCGCTGCCCTACAAGCGGCGACTTTTCGCGAACATCGTCCGGGAGATGGTCGCCGCCGCCGGTGACGTGCCGGTCACCTTCAAATTCCGCATCGGCATCGACGACGAGCACCACACCTACCTCGACACCGGCCGCATCGCCGAGGCCGAGGGCGCCGCCGCGGTCTCCCTGCACGCCCGCACCGCCGCCCAGCTGTACTCCGGGCAGGCCGACTGGTCCGCCATCGCGCGCCTCAAGGAAGTCGTCACCACCATCCCGGTGCTCGGCAACGGCGACATCTTCACCGCCGACGACGCGTTGCGCATGATCGCCGAAACCGGCTGCGACGGAGTCGTCGTCGGCCGCGGCTGCCTCGGCCGCCCGTGGCTGTTCGCCGAGCTGTCGGCCGCGCTGCGCGGCGAGCCTGTCCCCGCGGGCCCCACGCTGGGCCGCGTCGGCGAGATCCTGCTGCGCCACGCCCAGCTCCTGGTCGAACACGACGGCGAGGACAAGGCCATGCGCGACATCCGCAAACACATGGCCTGGTACCTCATGGGCTTCCCGGTCGGCTCCGAACTCCGCCGCAAGTTCGCCACGGTCTCCAGCCTCACCCAGATCGAAGACCTGACCGCCCAACTGAACCCCGAGGCCCCCTTCCCCACCGAGGCCGCCACCGGCCCACGCGGCCGCCAGGGCTCCCCCCAAACCAAGGTCGCCCTCCCCGACGGCTGGCTCGACGACCCCGAGGACGCCACCGTCCCCAGCGCCGCCGACGTCATGCACTCGGGCGGTTAGCCCCCGGCGCGGCGTGCACTCGCCATAACTGCAGCCTCCTCTATGCCGTCGATGGATCGGACGCATCGAGCCGACGGCGGCAGGCGGCGGTGGTCAATCCGACGACACTGTTGGTACCCTGCCGCTGACGGTCTCCCGGCAACCGGAAGACCGCTGGTCGGGGGCAACACCCGCGGTTCACCCACCGTTCGTGACACGGTCAGCGCCGGGAACTAGTGTTCTGAATCATGCGTGTCATCTACAACGAGCAAATGGCAGATCTCGCCTCCATGCTGGGCGAAATGGCCGGTACGGCCGGTTCCGCGATGGAGCAGGCGACCCAGTCGCTGCTGCAGGCCGACCTGGCCCTCGCCGAACAGGTGATCACGGAGTACGACCGCATCTCCGAGATGATCACGCAGGCCGAGGAGAAGGCCTTCGCCCTGCTGGCCCTGCAGGCGCCGGTCGCCGGCGATCTGCGCCAGGTGGTCAGCGCCATCCAGATCGTCGCCGACGTGAACCGGATGGGCGCCCTGGCGCTGCACGTGGCCAAGGTCGCGCGTCGCCGCCACCCCAACCACGCGCTGCCCGAGGCGGTCAACGGCTACTTCGCCGAGATGGGCCGGATCGCGGTGAACATGGGCGCCGCCGCCAAGGAGGTGCTCGAGACCCGCGATCCCGAGCGCGCCGCGCAGCTCAACGAGGACGACGAGGCGATGGACGATCTGCACCGTCACCTGTTCTCGCTGCTGATGGACCGCGAGTGGAAGTTCGGCGTGGCCGCCGCGGTCGACGTCACCCTGCTGGGCCGCTACTACGAGCGCTTCGCCGACCACGCGGTCGAGATCGGCCGGCGCGTGGTGTTCCTGGTCACCGGCGTGCTGCCCGCCGAGGAGACCGAGGCCGAGAAGATCTGAGGGTCAACGACACTCAGCACGACAGACACACAGAGGGCCCGAGTCACACTCGGGCCCTGTCGATATTCCAAGCTCCTCACCGAGCAGCACCGTGCCCCTGGAAGGGGCCGTGGCCAGCGGGGACGGGCCCACCTCCAGCAGGCCGCCATCCGCCGGCCCGACGAGCAGGCCTCACGGCAAGCAACGGCACGCTGAAGGCGGGGAGAGGCGGGGGAGCTCTAGCCGAATCGGCCGGAGATGTAGTCCTCGGTCGCCTTCTGGGACGGGTTGGAGAAGATCTTCTCCGTCTCGTCGATCTCGACCAGGTTGCCGGGCTTGCCCTGCTCCTTGAGGTTGAAGAAGGCCGTCTGGTCACTCACGCGCGCGGCCTGCTGCATGTTGTGGGTGACGATGACGATCGTGTACTGCTTCTTCAGCTCCGAGATCAGGTCCTCGATCGCCAGGGTGGAGATCGGATCCAGGGCCGAACACGGCTCGTCCATCAGCAGCACGTCCGGGGAGACCGCGATCGCGCGGGCAATGCACAGACGCTGCTGCTGACCGCCGGACAGGCCGCCGCCCGGCTTGTCGAGCCGGTCCTTGACCTCGTTCCAGAGGTTCGCGCCGCGCAGCGAGCGCTCGGCGACCTCGCCCAGCTCCTTCTTGTTGCGCACGCCCTGGAGCTTCAGCCCGGCCACCACGTTGTCGCGAATCGACATGGTGGGGAACGGGTTCGGGCGCTGGAACACCATGCCGATGGTGCGCCGCACGCCGACCGCGTCGATCTGCGCGCCGTAGATGTCCTCGCCGTCCAGCAGCACCCCGCCCTCGACGCGGGCGCCCGGGGTCACCTCGTGCATCCGGTTGAGCGAGCGCAGCACGGTGGACTTACCGCAACCCGAGGGACCGATGAAGGCGGTGACGCTGCGCGGGAGCACGGTCAGCGACACATCGGACACGGCATGGAATTTGCCGTAGTAGATGTTCAGATCTTTGACGTCGATCCGCTTGGCCATGAAGAGTTCCGTCCGCTTCTTATCGGTTCCGCGTGAGCAGCTTGTTGACGACCGCCGCGCCCACATACAGCAGGGCGATGATCAGGATCAGGGTCAGGGACGCACCCCAGACCCGCTCCACGCCCGCGGCCTGTGGGTTGGACAGCTGCTGGTAGATCAGCAGCGGCAGCGAGGCCATGTTGCCCTGGAAGATGTTGAAGTTGATCGAGGCCGAGTAGCCGACCAGGACCAGCACGGGCGCGGTCTCACCCATGACTCGGGCGATGGCCAGCAGCATGCCGCTGATCATGCCGGGCAGCGCCGTGGGCACCACGATCCGCACGATCGTCTTCCACTTCGCGACGCCCAGCGCGTAGGAGGCCTCACGCAGTTCGTCGGGCACCAGCTTGAGCATCTCCTCGGTGCTGCGCACGACCACCGGAAGCATCAGCAGCACCAGGGCGAACGAGACGGCCAGCGCGCTCTGCTCGAACTTCAGGCTCGCGATCCACAGCGCGAAGACGAACAGCGCGGCCACGATCGAGGGCACACCGGCGAGGATGTCCACCATGAAGGTGGTGACCCGGGCCAGCCGTCCGCGGCCGTATTCGACCAGGTAGATGGCGGCCATCACGCCCAGCGGGATGGCGATGATCGCGGCCACCCCCGCCTGCACGATGGTGCCGAAGATGGCGTGGTACACACCGCCCGCGAACTGCTCGGGCAGCACGCCGAACTGGGAGTTGGTCCACCAGCCCTGGCTGATGACGGCGCGGTACCCCTTGCTCACCACGACGATCAGCACCCAGGCCAGCGGCACCAGGGCGATCGCGAAGCACAGCCACATCACCAGCGTCGCGAGGCTGTTGCGGATCTTGCGGCCCAGCGAGATCTGCCGGAAGGCGGGCGCCTTGATCGGCTGGTCGAGAGTGGTCGCGGTCATCACCCGTTCACCTTCCCGCCGGCGGCGATCCGGGCCAGCGCGTTGACCACGAAGGTCAGCGCGAACAGCACGAAACCGGCCGCGATGTAGGCGCCGGTGGGCAGCGCCTGACTGAATTCCGAAGCGGCCGAAGCGATCTTGGAGGCGAAGGTGTATCCGCCGTCGAACAGCGACCAGTTCCCCGGCTTCTGGGCGGTGCGCAGCACGATCAGCACCGCGATCGTCTCACCGAGCGCGCGGCCCAGGCCGAGCATCGACCCGGCGATCACGCCGCTGCGGCCGTAGGGCAGCACGGTCATCCGCACCACCTCCCACTTGGTCGCACCGAGCGCCTGCGCGGCCTCGATGTGCGCGCGCGGGGTGAGGTGGAAGACCTCGCGGCTGACCGAGGTGATGATCGGCAGGATCATCACGGCCAGCACCACGCCGGCGGTGAAGATGGTGCCGCCGCCGTCGACCGAGACGTTTCCGGACTTGAACAGGAACAGCCAGCTCAGATGGTTGTTGAGGAACTGTTCGAAGGGCACCAGCTTCTCGGCCAGCACCAGAAAACCCCAGAGACCGAACACGATCGATGGCACCGCCGCCAGCAGGTCCACCAGCATCGAGAACGGGCGGGCCAGCGTCTTGGGCGCGTACTGCGTCAGGAACAGCGCGATACCCACGCCCACCGGCACGGCTATCACCAGCGCGAGCGCCGAACTCATCACCGTGACCATGAACAGGTCACGGATGCCGAACCGTAGGTTGTTGGCATCGCTGGTGCTGAATTCGGGACTGGTGAAGAAGTTCGCGTGGTTCGCGCCGATCGAGGGCACGGCCTTGATCAACAGGAACAACGCGATGAGCGCGATGGCAGCGACGATCGTCGCGCCCGCCGCGGTGGCCAGCGACCGGAAGATGACCTCCGGTCTCTTGCTCACCTTCTGGCTGATGGGTTTCGCCGACTCGGCGGCTGATACAGCCGAATCGCTGGATGATTCACTCGGCATCTGAGCAGTATCTCCGCCGAGCCGCCGGTCAGTCGAGTCCGACTGTCCGGCGGCGGCGACATCGTCGTGCACGGTCATTGGGGTGGCGTTATCAGGAGATGGCGTTGACGGCGGTGGTCAGCTTGGCCTTGAACGAATCCGGCAGCGGGATGTAGCCGGTGGTGTCCAGGCCGGTCTGGCCGTTGTTGATCGCCGAGGTCAGGAACGCCTTGACGGCCTTGGCCTGGTCGGCGTCGCTGTACTTCGAGCACACGATCTCGTAGGTGCCCAGCATGATCGGGTACGCGGCGGGATCGGTCGGGTTGTAGAACGAGGTGGTGTCCAGCACCAGGTCGTTGCCCTCGCCCTTGACCTTGACGCCCGCGACGGCCTTGCCGGCCGAGTCGACGGTCAGGTCGACCGGCTTCACCGAGGCATCGGTCAGGATGCTCGCCATATGCAGGTTCTGGGTCTTGGCGAACGACCACTCGTTGTAGGTGATCGAACCGGGGGTGCGGTTGATGGCCGCGGAGGTGCCCTGGTTGCCCTGGGCGCCCTCACCGACACCGCCGTTGAAGACCTTGCCGGCGCCGCGGGTACCCCAGGCGCCCTTGGAGGCGGCGGCGAGGTACTGCTGGAAGTTGTCGCTGGTGCCGGACTGGTCGCTACGGAAGACCACGTTGACCGCCAGGTCGGGCAGCTTGTCGGCGATGCCGGTGTTGAGCGCCTTGATCGCCGGGTCGTTCCACTTGGTGATCTGGCCGCTGAACAGCTTCGCCGCGGTCGGGCCGTCGAGCACCAGCTTGTCGACGCCGGTGATGTTGTAGGTGATGGCGATCGGGCCGAAGACGGTCGGCAGATCCCAGGCGGGCGAACCGCAGTGCTGGGCGGCCTTGTCCGGCTCACCCTTCTTCGGGTCCAGCGGGGAGTCCGAACCCGCGAAATCGGTCTGGCCACCGAGGAAGTCGTTGACACCGGCGCCGGAACCGCTGCCGGTGTAGTCGAGCTTGTAGCCGGGGCAGTTCTCCTGGTACGCGGCGACGAAGTGGGTCATCGCGTTCAGCTGGGCGGTGGAACCGCTGGACTTCAGCGCCTTCTTGCCGCCGCAGTCCACGTTGACCTTGGTCGGGGCGGCGTTTCCGGTCTGCGCGGCGTTGTTGTCACTGCCACAGGCCGTCAGGGTCAGGGCGCCCGCCGCGGCGAGCACGCCGATGAGAGCGCTGGTGCGCTTGAGATTCACCTATTCCTCCGGAACGTCGGTACACGCCCGATCCCTCAACGACCGGACGGGTCACTGTGGTGGCCGTTCACAGAACCTGCGCACCAGGCGGCGCATGCCGCCCATAAGTAACGTAAGGTCGGTCGGTGGACAGTTGGACCTTGCGACGTGAACGCAGGGTGAACAACCCGGCGCGATCACGTCATTCAAGTGTGACATTTGCCGCAGTGTAACCAGGCTCATGTGTGTCGAATCGCGGCGGCGATCCGGTGCCCGTCCTCATTACTCCCGGGCCGACGGTCGTTCGGAAATCCACAGAGCTGATTCCCACCCCGGATCGGGCGTAAACCCGTCACCCCGAATGTAATTCGTCTCACAACGCGGGCGTCGCTCGCCCGTCGTTACCGGCCGTCGCAGCGGCGGAACGGCGTCAGCGAGCGGAGTAGGCCGCGTCGACGTGCGAGGTGCCGAAGCCGAGCCGGGTGTACGTGTGCACGGCGGCGGTGTTGTCCGCCTCGGTGTACAGCAGTACCTCGCCCAGGCCGCGATCGCGCAGGTAATGCAGGCCCGCAAGGGTCAGCAGGCGGCCCAGCCCCCGGCCCTGGGCGGCCGGATCGATGGCGACCACGTAGACCTCGCCGACGACCGGATCCTCGTCGTCGTGCACCTTCGTCCAGTGGAATCCGAGCATGCGCGCCGGATCGGCCGGGTCGACCGCGATGAACAGTCCCTTCGGATCGAACCAGGAGGACTCCCGCCGCACCGCGATCTCGGCCTCGCCCCAGCCACCCTGTTCGGGATGCCAGTCGAAGGCAGCGTTGTTGACCCGCAACAGCTCCGCGTCGTCCGCGGGCCCGGCATAGGTGCGCAGCCACAACCCCTCGGGCACCACGAGCTCGGGTAACTCGGTATTCGCGAGCGGGCGTCTCATCTGCCACAACTCGCGCGCGACGCCCAGGCCCAGACGTCCGGCGACCGCGCGGGCGGCGGGCAGATTGCCGTGCGCCCACACCCGGGCCGCGGGGCCGCCCTCGGCCAGCGCCGCGGCGACCAGCGCCGCGCCGATGCCGCGGCCGCGATGCCGCGGATCCACCGCAACCTCGGCCATGGCCGGGTGTTCGGCATGCGCGGCAACGAGATTCGCATACCCGGCCACGGCGCCCTCGCGCATCGCCAGCCGATGCCGGGCCGCGCCGGGCGCGTCCAGGGACAACACGGCCTGCTCGGAAACCGGTGCCACGCCGTCGGTTTCGGTGGCGCGCTCGAGCAACTCGCGCACCTGCCGCGCGGCGTCTGCCGGCAGTTCGCCGGTCCATCCGGACAGCTCCGGACGATCCCCGGTCACGACTGCGACCCGTTGACGGGTGCCAGCTGCGAGTCGTCCGAACCTTCGGAGCCATCGGAGCCGTCGTCCGGGACGGCCGGGGCGGGCTCGCCCTTACCGCTGGACCGCGCCGGGCGCACCGCCTTGTAGCCGACATTACGGACGGTGCCGATCAGCGATTCGTACTCGCTGCCGAGCTTGGCGCGCAGCCGCCGCACGTGCACGTCGACCGTGCGGGTGCCGCCGAAGAAGTCGTACCCCCAGACCTCCTGCAGCAGCTGGGCGCGGGTGAACACCCGGCCCGCATGCTGCGCGAGATATTTGAGCAGCTCGAACTCCTTGTAGGTGAGGTCGAGCGGACGCCCGCGCAGCCGCGCGGTATAGGTGCCCTCGTCGATCACCAGCTCACCGAGGGTGATCTTGCCGGTGGTCTCGGGACTGGCCGCACCGCCCCTGCGGGCCACCAGCAGCCGCAGCCGGGCATCGAGCTCGGCGGGGCCGGTTCCGGGCAGCAGGATGTCGTCCAGGCCCCAATCGGCGTTGACGGCGACCAGACCGCCCTCGGTCAGCACCGCGACGACCGGCACCGAGGATCCCGTGCTGCCCAGCAGCCGGCACAGTCCGCGCGCGGCGGCCAGATCGGTACGCGCGTCCACCAACGCCACATCCGCCGAGCCCGCTTCGAGCAGGGAGGCGACCTCGGTGGGCGCCGGGCGGACATGATGGGGAAGCAGCGCCAGCGAGGGCAGGACCGACTCCGGATTCGAGTCGGAGGTCAGCAGGAGTAGCTCCACCGGCCCTCCTCCTAATCTGGCATGTCCGCGGCAACCCCGGTGTTTCTCGCGAGTACATGCTGGTTCGCACTGGTAATTCGTGCCTACATTAGCGCGTCCGGCGATGTGACCACGTATTCCGGGCGTCCGCCGCTCGCGTCGCGGTCCGGCGCAATGCCCGCCGTGACCGCACACCCGGGATTGCCGGGGCCACGGAACAGATATCGTGCCTACATGCGAAAGGTCGTAGTCGGACTGCTGCTGCTGGTGGCGGTGGCGGTGGTCGCCGACTTCACGGCCGCGGCGTACTCGGAGTACCGGGTCTCGCGGTCACTGCGGGCCGGCGGCGAGCTCAGCGCCGATCCGAGCGTGACCATCCACGGATTCCCGTTCGCGCTGCAGGCCTGGCACGGCGACTTCCGCAACGTCGAGATCACCGCGCGCGCGAACCGGCCCGACATCCCGGGCGAGATCCTCGTCACCGCGACCCTCAACGGCGTCCATCTGCCCGCGCACGCACTGATCGACGGGGAAACCGGCTCGGTGTCGGTCGACCGGGTCTCCGGACGGATGAGCATCGAACCGGTCGAGCTGGGCCGGTTGTTCGGCATTCCCGACCTGGACATGCGCGGTCCGCCCGCGGACAAGTCCGACGGCACCGGCGGCTCCGGCGGCTCGGGCGTGACCACGCAGGGCGCGCTGATCCTGTCCGGGACGATCCCGCTCGGTCCCGAACCGCGCAGCACCCAGCGGGTCAGCGTGAAGGCTGACCTGCGGCTCGAGGGCGATCAGATCCGCATCGTCGCGACCGATCTGTACCGGGGCGACGAGACCTCGCCCGCCTCGGTGCCCGCGCCGTGGAGCCCGGACCTGGACAAGGCCGCGGTACTGGCCCGCTTCACCCGCACCATCGACACCCGGGATCTGCCGTTCGGCGTACACCCGACCAGCGTCAAGGCGCTGGGCGGCAATATCATCGTCGAGGGGGAGGGCGACAACATGACGATCGATATGGACAAGTTCGCTCAGCCGGTGATGCAGCAATGACACAAATCTTGATTCTCGTGGCGGTACTGGCCGCGGCCGCCGTCGTCGGGGTGCTCGTGCGCCGCCGCGAGGGCCGGGTCCGCACGACCGGGGCCGACACGGCGTCCGCGTCGGGGGATGCGGCGCGCACCGCCCTGCTGGCCGCGGTCGGCGTCGGTGCGGACGCACCGGCGGTGCTGCACTTCTCCGCCGAATGGTGTGGTCCGTGCGAGGCGGTGCGCCGCGTCGTGCAGGGCGTGGTCACCGATCTCGCGCAGGCGCAGACGCCGCCGCTGGACATCGAGATCGACATCGACGCCGAGCCCACCCTGGCCCGCGAACTGAACGTGCTCTCGCTGCCGACGACGTTCGTCTTCGATGCCCGCGGCCGCGAGCGATTCCGGATCTCCGGGGTGCCCAAGAGCTCGGACCTGCGCAGCGCCGTAGCCCCGCTGACCCTGCAGGATGCTGCCTAACCGACCCGGTTTCGGACCCCGGGTCCTTTTTCCGCTCCGAACCGGGTAAACTGCTCTACGTGCAAACCCGCCGAGAGCTGATGCTCACCCGTCGCCGCACAGTTGATCTGTGCCGCCTCGGCGGCTGTTGCTGCCTGTGCATGTAGCCGGTCGGCCCTTAGCACACCTCTGTCGCCGACCGGTTGTCTTACCGCGTGATTGATCTCGTAGATCCCCGGTGATCTGACATATCCGACAGCTGGACGCATGCAGCGCAGGAGTTCCGCCCATGTCCCAATCCCTTGAAACACACACGCCCGCCCCCGGTCAGGTCGATGTCCGCGGTCCGCGTTTCGCGGCCTGGATCACCACGGGTGTGCTGGCCCTGGTCCTGATCGTCTCCGCACTCTCGGTCCCGCTGGCCGCGGTGCTCGTCGCCGCGCAGGCGGTGGTCTTCGCCATCGGCGCCGCGGCCGGTCCGCGGCGCAGCCCGTACGGATTCCTGTACGCGCGATTCGCCGCCCCGCGCATCGGCCCGGCGTCGGAGGTCGAACCCGTCGCGCCGCTGCGGTTCGCCCAGCTCGTCGGCCTGATCTTCGCGGTGCTCAGCCTGCTCGGATTCGTCGCCGGAAGCGCCGTCACGGGCGTGATCTTCGCCGCATTCGCACTGTTCGCAGCGTTCCTCAACGCGGCCTTCGGCATCTGCCTGGGCTGCAAGATCTATCCCCTCGCGCTGCGGCTTCGGCCCGCCGCCACCCAATCCGCCCGATAACCACCTACTACCCGCCTAGCCCGGCAAGTCACATCGAAAGGAACAACATGGCTCGCTCCGATGTCCTGGTCTCCGCAGACTGGGTCGAAGAGAACCTCAACGCCCCCGGCGTCGTCATCGTCGAGGTAGACGAGGACACCTCCGCCTACGACACGGGCCACATCGAGGGTGCCGTCAAGATCGACTGGAAGCAGGATCTGCAGGATCCGGTTCGGCGTGACTTCGTCAACCGTGAGCAGTTCTCCGACCTGCTGTCGGCGCGCGGTATCTCCAATGACGACACCGTCGTCCTGTACGGCGGCAACAACAACTGGTTCGCCGCGTACGCGTACTGGTACTTCAAGCTGTACGGCCACCAGGACGTGCAGCTGCTCGACGGCGGCCGCAAGAAGTGGGAGCTCGATGGCCGCCCGCTCTCGCGCGACGCGGTCAGCCGCCCCGCCACCAGCTACAAGGCCGGCGAGCAGGACCTGTCCATCCGCGCCTTCCGCGACGATGCGATCAACGCGATCGGCGTGAAGAACCTGGTCGACGTGCGTTCGCCCGACGAGTTCTCCGGCAAGATCCTGGCGCCCGCGCACCTGCCGCAGGAGCAGAGCCAGCGTCCCGGCCACATTCCTGGCGCGATCAACGTGCCGTGGAGCAAGGCCGCGAACGAGGACGGCACCTTCCGCACCGACGCCGAGCTGGCGGAGCTGTACAAGGATGCGGGCCTGGACGGCGAGAAGGAGACCATCGCCTACTGCCGCATCGGCGAGCGTTCCTCGCACACCTGGTTCGTGCTGCAGGAGCTGCTGGGCCACAAGAACGTCAAGAACTACGACGGTAGCTGGACCGAGTACGGCTCCCTCGTGGGAGTACCGATCGAGTTGGGAGCCTAATTCCTATGTGCGCAGCACCTACCCAGGGTCAGACCCTGCCCGCGAATGTCGACACCGAGAAGGAGACGATCCTGACCGGCCGTGTCCTGGACGCCGATGGCAACCCCGTCGGTGGTGCGTTCGTCCGCCTGCTGGACTCCGGCGACGAGTTCACCGCCGAGGTCGTCGCCTCGGGCACCGGTGACTTCCGGTTCTTCGCCGCCCCCGGCGACTGGACCATCCGCGCGCTGTCCTCCTCGGGCAACGGCACCGCGAAGGTCAGCCCGGAGGGCGCGGGCATCCACAACGTGGACGTCACCGTCGCGAAATAGCCTGACAGCCAACCTCATTGGTGGTTTGCCGCGAACGGCCCCGGAATCTCCGGGGCCGTTTTCGCGTCCCGGGCCCGGGTGGATAGACTCGCAGGCGTGGTCGTTGCATTCGAGGTATTGCTGGTTCTCGTCGCCGTACTGATCGCTTGGTTCGGTCTGTACGTCCTCTACCGGCTCTTCACCGAGTCGTGAGTGGATCCGAGAACGTCGAGAACTCAACACTGAACGGCTCCGCGCCCGAGACGGCGTCCGCCACCGATAACGGCACCCCCGCCGGGGATGCCGCCGACGCGGTTCGTCACGAGGCCGACGATGCGGTGCGCCGCAGCGGAGACGCGGCCGTCGCCGAGGCCGCCGAGACGGCGAAGTCCACCGGCATCCGCAACATTCCCCAGCTCCCCGATCTGCCGCTGCCGCAGGACACCGCGAATCTGCGCCGGGGCCCGGACCTGAGTTCCTCGATGCTCGCGCTGCTGCCGCTGGTCGGCGTGTGGCGCGGCGAGGGCGAGGGCAACGACCCCGAGCACGGGGATTATCACTTCGGCCAGCAGATCATCGTCTCCCACGACGGCGGCGACTATCTGGCCTGGGAGTCGCGCTCCTGGAAGCTCGACACCGAGGGCGCCTACACCGGCCCGGACCTACGCGAGAGCGGCTTCTGGCGCGTCGGCATCGAGGGCGACGACGAGATCATCGAGCTCCTACTCACCCACAGCTCCGGCATCGTCGAACTCTTCTACGGCCAGGCGCTGACCCAGTCCTCCTGGGAACTGGCCACCGATGTGGTCATCCGCAGCCAATCCGGCGCGGTCGTCGGCGGGGCGAAGCGCCTGTACGGGATTGTCGAGGGCGGAGATCTCGGCTACGTCGAGGAGCGTGTCGTCGCCGACGGCAGCCTCGAACCGCGCCTGTCTGCCCGCCTCCAGCGCTACATCGGCTGAGCGGCGCAGGCCGAGTCTCGGCTAGCCGGACGGAAGTCCGTGCGTCACCCCTCCGCGAAAACGGCTCACCGACAAAAGGAACGACCCCCGAGTCGTATCGCGGACTGCAACAATCTCGCGATCCCGGTCGGACAGGCCGGGGACTCGGGGGCCGGGTGGCTGCCTGGGATTCGCCGCGCGCTCGCGCGGACGGGTTACCCGTCGCAGCGGTGGCGCTTAGCTGACAGCCACCTCACGTGTCCTTTGAATACTCATATTCTTGAACCACCTCCTTCCCGTGTACGTCCAACTTAACGGGGGTTACGGCCGGTCGGCAACGTATTTTCGCGTGGGGCGAAATTGCAGGTCACGGTCGGTCCGCGCGCGCGGCCGGTGCCGACCGTGGCGCGGGCCGCCGGCGACTCGTGCACTCGGCAGGTCCTGGTGGTGCGGGCATGCTGGTGCGAACCGCACCCGGCCGCGGGGCGCGCGCCCACGGCTATCGGGCGATGGCCGAACGTTGCATCTGGACCCGGCCGTCCGCGCCGACGCGAACGACGGTGTCGGCGTGGTGATCCGGGGGCAGCTGATGGGTGACGACGACGACCGTGCGGTCGGGGGCGACGAGGCCGCTGCGCTCGTCGAGGAGGGCGCGCAGGAGGTCCGCGCCGGCGGCGGCCTCCATGTGCTCGGTGGGCTCGTCCAGCAGGAGCACGCGCGCCGGGGAGATCAGGGCGCGGGCGAGCAGGAGGCGGCGGCGCTGGCCGCCCGATACCGCCGCCGCGCCGCCGACCAGGTCGGTATCCAGGCCCTCGGGAAGCGAGTCCAGCCAGTCGCCCGCACCCACCGCGCGCAGGGCCTCGCCGGCCTCCGCCACGGTCAGATCGCCGCGGGCCACCCGCAGGTTTTCCAGCACCGTGGTGCCGAACAGATGGGCGTCCTCGGCGAAGAAGGTGATCCCCGGGCGCGGGGTGTCGAACAGGCCCGCCCAGGACATGAGCAGGGTGGTTTTGCCCGCGCCGCTCGGACCGACGACGGCGATGCGCCGCCCGGACGGCAGGCCGGGCAGTGTGCGCCGATTATCCTGTGCGACAACCTGTTCGGAAAAATCACGCGCCGCCCTGTCCGCCCCGGCCGAGCGTCGTCTCGGCCGATCCGGCTCCGCCGGCCGATGCTCCGGCAGCGCCCGAGCCGGCACGCGCGCCCGAGCCGACCGCGCCGTAGGCTGATCCGGCTCCTCGCCGCCCTCGGCGAGAGCGATGCGGTGCAGGGCGGCACGGCCCTTGGTGAGGGCCTGGGCGGCGGCGGGAAGCACCGCCACCGCCTCGAATGCCGATAGGGGCAGGAGCACCAGCACGGCCAGGGCCATGGGCGTCAGGGCGCCGGGCGGTACGGTCTGGAGCGATCCGGCGGGGGCGAATGCGGCCGGGCCGGGGCCGCCGTACAGCAGGATTCCGATGAGGAGCGCGCCCAGGACGCTGGCGCCGATGGAGAGAGGGGTCGCCGCGGCCGCCCAGGCGCTGTGGGAGGCGGCCCGGTCCTCGGCGGCGACCGCGCGGCGGCTCGCAGCCGACGCGGCCGCGAGCGCGTCGTCCAGGCGCCCGGCGACGCGGAGTTCGGGGGCATGATCGAGCACGGTCACCGCGGCGGCGGTGAATTCGGCGCGGTCGGCGCGCACCGCCAGCTCGGCCTCGCGCGCCGCACGCGCGGACAGCCAGGGCGCGAGAACTCCGGCAACGGCCAGGGCGACAGCGAGAACCGCTGCGGCGCCGAGGGATATGGTCGCCAGCACCGCGACCGCCGCGACGGACAGGATCACCGCGACCGCGATCGGAACCAGCGCCCGGACGACGACAGCGCCGAGATCGTCGATATCGGTACCGATTCGGGTCAGTAGCTCGCCGCGCCGCAACCGCGTCGGATCATCCTGTGCGGCACCGTATTCGGCCCCGGTATCGCGGCGCGTGGTCCAGATATCGGCCCACGCCAGCCTCGTGTACACCTCGGTGCGCGCGGTGGTCATAGCCCGCAGCGCCACATCATGGGTGGCCAACCGCTCCAGATACCGGCACAACCCCCGCGAAATCCCCAGCGCCCGAACGGCAACCACGGCGACGCTGAGATCCAGCACCGGCGGCATCTGCCACGCCCGCGCAATCAGCCACGCCGCCAGCCCCGCCAGCGCGAGCCCGCTTCCCAACGCCAGCGTCCCCCACCCGATCGACACCGTCACCCGCCACCGCGACAGCCCCAGCAACTCCCGCATCCGCCGGAAATCGGTCCACACGCTCATCGCAGCACCGCACCTGTCTCGATGCCGGCCCGTTGCCCGGAATCCACCGCACGCTCGCCTACGGAATCACCGCCGTCTTCGTCACCGAATCCCTTGGGGCTCAGGTCGAATCTCGCCGCCGGGGCGCCTCGCTCCTCGGGGGTACGCCTCAGTTCCGATCGACCATCACCCGCAGTGTCGGAGTCGAGAACACCACGGCGCCCCGGCTCTGCCTCATTCGAGTCCGCAGCGGCGGTGGCGAGTTCACACTCGTCGGGACTCGCCTCGGCACCAACGACTTCACCGCTTTCCCCGACGATGTCCGATACGGCAGCCGGAGTCGGAGGTCCGCCGACGGGCCGTCCGTCGACCGACTCCTCCTTCGAGGCACGAACCTCGACGATGTGGTCGGCGATGGCCAGGATGTCGGGGCGGTGGGCTACGACCACGACGGTGGCTCCCGCTCGCGCTCGGGCGGTCAGGGCCTCGAGAACCGTGGCGGCGCTGGCGTCGTCGAGGTGGGCGGTGGGTTCGTCCGCTAGGAGGATCTTGCGGTCCGCAGCCAGGAGGCGGGTCAGGGCCAGGCGCTGGCGCTGGCCGAGGGACAGGCCGATGCCGCCCGTGCCGACGACGGTGTCCCATCGTTCGGGGAGCCCGTTCAGGACGATATCGAATCCGGTTGCGGCACACGCGGCGTCCAGAGCGGCCGGTCCGGAAACGGCCGATTCCACGCGCACGCCGAACAGTTCGAGGTTCTCGCGCAGTGTTCCGGGCAGCAGCACGGGCCGCTGGGGCAACCATGCGACGTGGGCCCACCAACGTTCGGGATCCAGTGCGGGAACCGGGTTCCCGTCCACCGTGACGACACCCTCGTCGGGGGTCATGAGCCCCAGGATCGCCTGCAGAGCAGTAGATTTACCGCACCCGTTCGGACCTGCCAGCACGGTCACCGCGCCGGGCCGCAGGACCGCCGACAGATCCGAGGGCGCATAACCATCCCGGGCTCGCACGCTCAGCCCGCGCATCTCGACAACACCACGTAGATCAGCCATTTCACGGGTACCCGGGGCGCGAACACCGGACGGCCCATCGGATTCGAGTACCGCAAAGGCCTTTTCGGCGGCCGCCATGCCGTCCTGTGCCGCATGGAACCGCTCCCCCACCGCACGCAGCGGCAGATATACCTCCGGCGCCAGGATCAGTCCGAGCAGGCCCGCATACAAGCCCATGTGCCCGAACACGAGTCGCATCCCGATGGATACAGCGACCAGCGCCACACACAACGTCGCCAGCAATTCCAGCACCATCGACGACAGGAAGGCCACCCGCAGCGTCGCCATCGTCCGCCAGTGCAGCGCCTCCCCCAACTCCCTGACCCGATGCCCCATCGTCGGCCCAGCGCTGCCCCGGTTCCCCCGACCGGCCACGGACCTGCCGATCCCGTCCGGATCCGTACCGGCCCCGGCCGATTCGTCCTCGGGGCCTGCCGCACACGCCGCGGCCCGCTCGGCAGAATCGCTCTCGACCGAGTTCTCTGCGACGCCCACGCATGCCGCGCTGAGGGCAGAGGAAGACCGGGCCGATTCACTCTCGCCCACGGTCGAATCGCCGTCAGCGTGCCCGAGGGCGCCCCTGGGCCGGACCGAACCCGATGCGGCACCGGCGGTTTCCCGGCCGAGGGCACGCAATGTGGGCATCCCGGCGAAGAGATCCAGGAGCTGATCCGACAGGCGGGTGGTGGCCTCCAGAGCCGCGTCCGCACGGCCCTGGGTCATGCGTCCGATCAGGATCATGAACACCGGGATCAGCGGCAGGGTCACCAGAATGATGACCCCGGATGTCAGGTCGTGAATCGCGATGACCGCCAGCACGATAGGCGGTGTCAGGGCCGCGAGCAGCAGCGCCGGAAGGTATCCCGTGAGGTACGCCCGCAGCCCGCTCAGGGCATTGCCGACCACCACCGCCAATTCCGTGCGGCGCGAATCCAGTTCGCGGGGCGCGAGCTCGGCGCCGGCGATCAGCACCGATTCCTCGAGCTCGGCCACGACCTGCGCACCCGCCCGATGCGCCAGCCGCGACTGCCACCACGTCGCCACCCCCCGGCATCCCACCGCCACCGCGAAAATCACCAGCTCGGCGGTCCAGGACCCGACGGTGCGGCGGCCCGGATCGGTGATCACCCCCGCCACCACCCGCGCCAGCGCCAGTGCCGCCACCACGATGCATCCCGTCGTCACCAGCGAGAGTCCCACGCTGACAACGAGATACCGGCGCGCGGAGCGAGCGTGGCGCCACAGGCGCGGGTCGACGGGTCCGGCCATGGCTCAGTTCGCTGTGCTCTGTAGCGGCAGCCCGATGGCCGGCGGGATCTGCTCGACGGTCAGCCGCTTGCGGAACACCCAGTAGGTCCAGCCCTGGTAGAGCAGCACGACCGGGGTCACGATGACCGCACACCAGCTCATCACCATGAGCGTGTAATGCGTCGAGGACGCGGCGACGGTGGCGTGGCCGTCGACGATGCGGCCGTCCACACTCAGCCCGAGGGCCGGGTCGATCGAGGAGGGCAGCACGTACGGGAACAGCGACCCGAACAGCAGCGCCACGGCCGCCACGACGGTGAGCGCGGTTCCGGTGAAGGCCCACCCGTCCCGGCCGGCGAACACCGACGCGCCCGCCAGCACCAGCCCGAGCACCGCGAGCGCCAGCAGAATCCAGGTCCAGCCCTTTCCGTGCGCGAGCTGGGTCCAGATTCCGAAGGCGGCCACCACGATCACCGTCGGCGCGAACACCACCCGCGCGATCCGATGCGCGGCCTCGCGCACCTCGCCACCGGCCTTGAGCCCGATGAACAGCGCACCGTGCAGCAGGAACAGCAGCGCGGTCGTCAGCGCCCCGAGCAGCGCGTACGGACCGAGCAGATCCAGCAGGTTGCCGGCGATCTGCTTGTGCGCGTTGAGTTTCACGCCGTGCACGATGTTGGCGAAGGCCAGCCCCCAGGCGAGGGCGGGCACCCAGGATCCGAAGCCGATCGCGATATCGCAGGCGCGGCGCCAGCGCGGATCGTCGATCTTGCTGCGGTATTCGATGCCCACGATCCGCACGATCAGGGCAACCAGGATCAGCAGCAATGCCAGATAGAAGCCGGAGAACAGGCTGGCATACCACTCGGGGAACGCCGCGAACAGCGCGCCGCCCGCGGTGATCACCCACACCTCGTTGCCGTCCCAGACGGGTCCGATGGTGTTGAGCACCACCCGCTTTCGGACTTCGGACCCCTTGCCGATGATCGGCATGAGCATGCCGACGCCGAAGTCGAAGCCCTCCAGCACGAAATAGCCGATGAACAACACCGCGATGAGCAGGAACCAGAATTCGGGCAGACTCATGCCGGTCTCCTCTAGTAGGCGAACGAAAGCTTCTCGACGGCAACGTCTTGCGCACCGGCGGCCGACGGGGCCTCCTCCGGTCCCGCGATCACATAACGCCGCTGCAGGTAGAACCACACCACCGCGAGCGCGCCGTACAGCAGCGTGAAGACGATCAGGGAGGTGAGGACGGTGCCCGCGGTGTTCCCGGATACCGCCTGCTGCACCGTCATCCGGATGTTCGGGTCACCGGTCGGGTTGGGCGCCACGACCCAGGGCTGGCGTCCCATCTCGGTGAACACCCACCCGGCGCTGTTGCCCAGGAACGGCGTCGGAATGCAGAGCAGGCTCAGCCACTTGAACCAGTTCTGCGCGGGCACCCGCCCGCGCCGGGTCATCCACAGCCCGATCAGTGCGATCGCCGCCGATCCGGCCGCCCAGGTGATCATGGCGCGGAAGGTCCAGTAGGTGACGAACAGATTCGGCCGGTAGTCGCCGGGCCCATACTTCTGGTTGTCGCTGACCTGCAGATCCTGGACACCCTGCAGCGTCACGCCGCTGATCTTGTCCTCGGCCAGGATCGGAAGCACGTACGGCACCTCGAGCACGTGTGTGACGCTGTCGCAGTTGTTGTGCGTTCCGGTGGTCAGGATCGAGAAGTCCGGATCGGTCTGGGTGTGGCACAGCGATTCCGCCGACGCCATCTTCATCGGCTGCTGCTTGAACATCAGCTTGCCCTGCGTGTCGCCGGTGATCACCAGCACGATGCCCGAGATGATGATCACCCACATGCCCAGGCGCGCCACGGGACGCCACATCTCGCGCGCGATATCGATGTTGCCCCTGTGGGATTCGCGCACCATCCACCAGCCGCCGATCCCGGCCACGAAGGTCGCGGCGGTCAGGAAAGATCCTGCGACCACGTGCGGAAATGCCGCCAGCGCGGTGTTATTGGTGAGCAGCTGCCAGATGCTGTGCAGCTCGGCGCGTTTGGTCACGGGGTTGTAGACCGCGCCGGTCGGATGCTGCATGAACGAGTTGGCGGCGATGATGAAGAACGCGGAGGCATTCACCCCGATCGCGACCAGCCAGATGGTGGCCAGGTGCACCAGCTTGGGCAGCCGGGTCCAGCCGAAGATCCACAGCCCCAGGAACGTCGACTCCATGAAGAAGGCGACCAGGCCCTCCATAGCCAGCGGTGCGCCGAAGACGTCCCCGACGAAGCGGGAGTATTCGCTCCAGTTCATGCCGAACTGGAATTCCTGCACGATGCCCGTCGCGACACCGAGCGCGAAGTTGATCATGAACAGTTTGCCGAAGAACTTCGTCAGCCGATACCAGTGGTCCTTCCCCGTCACCACCCACGTCGTCTGCATGATGGCCACCAGCGGGGCGAGGCCGATCGTGAGCGGCACGAAGACGAAGTGGTACACCGTGGTGATACCGAACTGCCATCGCGATATGTCGACAACGTTCATCCGACCTCCTGCCCTACTACGACATGTCGTAGTAAAGGCTACGCCGGATACCCTCGTGGACAACGAGTCCTACGTCACGACACTCCGGCGCAAATTGCCGGACGCTAGCTACCTCACCAGTCCGACTGACTCCACGGCCGCGCGATACCCCGGTTGACCAGCTCGACGATCTCCGGCGCGCAGTCCGGCGCCGAGCACCGCAGCCCGTCCAGGGAGGACACCCGCGCCGCGAGCGTGATGCTCGACAGCAGCCAGACGCTGTCCGCGGTGATGAGATCCGCGGTGAAGAACGACTTGTACTGACACTCCCAGCCGGCGCGCTCGGCCTCGGCGAACAGGGCGCGCTGGGTGATGCCCGGCAGCACGCCGTTGCGCGCGGGCGGGGTGAGCAGTTGCTTGTCGCGCTGAATGACCACCGTCGAGCGCGGCCCCTCCAGTACTCGATGCTCGGTGCTGGTGAAGATCACGTCGTCGGCGTTCTGCCGCGCGGCGAAACGCAGCGCCGACATGTTCGTCGCGTAGGACAGCGTCTTGGCGCCCAGCAGCAGCCAGGGCGCGTTCTGGGCCAGCTCTACGGAGATCCCGCGCGGCAGGGTGATCACCGAAATGCCCTCGGCGCGAGCCTTGTTCACCCGCTCGGCCACGGCCGAGACGAGCACGTACGCGGTGGATTCGGGGGCATCGGACAGCGGACCCGAGGTGACGCGGGAGGTGGTGGCGCCCTCGCGGCCGCGGGTCAGCACCGTGCGCAGCTGACCCTCGCGCTCGGTGCCCCACTCCTTGGCCGCGATCTCGATCGCGCTGCGCCACCGCGCCAGATTGGGTTCGGGTAGATCCAGCGCCTGCGCCGAGCGCCGCAGCCGTGCGAGATGCAATTCGAGCGCGCAGGCCTTGCCCTCGCGCACCAGAATCGTTTCGAAGACGCCGTCGCCGCGTAAGGCGCCGATGTCGTCCGCAGAGAGCAACGGCGCGTCCGGGTCCCGGACCGTGCCGTCGAGTGTCACCAGAACTCGATCCACCATGCGCAGAAGCCTAAGCGACCAGACCGTTCTCCGGGGGGAGACCGAACCTGCCGTCCGGTACCGGCCCCTCATTCCCGACCCGTGGATAGTCAATCGGAACAATCCAGCAAATATGCTCGTCAAATCCCCGATGGCCGCGCGGCCGGAGGCGGAGATTTCGTTCGCCTATCCTGGATAACGTGTCCGTGGATCTCCCGCTCAGTCCGCTGTTGACCTTCCCGGGTGCCGTCGCGGGCCCGCCGGGGACCCCCGATGCCGCCGTGGCCTGGCATTACGGCGATCCGTTCGGCGAGCAGCGCGCCGCGATGCAGGGCGCGACGGTGATCGATCGCTCTCATCGGTTCGTGCTGTCCATCACCGGCGCCGAGCGGCTGACCTGGCTGCATACCATCTCCAGCCAGCACATCGCCGAGCTACGCGACGGCGAATCCGCGGAGAATCTCGACCTGGACCTCAACGGTCGCGTCCAGCACCATTTCGTGCTCACCGATCTGGACGGCACGCTGTGGATCGACACCGAGGGCGAGCGCGGGCAGGCGCTGCTGGACTATCTGGCGAAGATGGTCTTCTGGGCCGACGCCAAGCCCGAGGCCGCGCCGGATCACGCGCTGCTGACGCTGCTCGGCCCGCGTGTCGCCGAGCTGACCGCGGCACTGGGCATCGAGGAGCTGCCGCGCGAGACATACGCCGCGGTGGCGCTGCCCGGCGGCGGATTCCTGCGCCGGATGCCCTGGCCCACGGCCGACAGTTTCGACCTGCTCGTGCCCCGCACCGAGCTGTCCGCCTATTGGTCGCGATTGACCTCGGCGGGAGCGAGTCCGGCCGGGCTCTGGGCATTCGAGGCGCTGCGGGTGGCGGCGCTGCGGCCGCGCATCGGCATGGACACCGACGATCGCACCATTCCGCATGAGGCCCGGTGGATCGGCGGCATCACCGAACACGGCGCGGTCCACCTGGACAAGGGGTGCTACCGCGGCCAGGAAACCATTGCCCGCGTGCACAACCTCGGCAAGCCCCCGCGACACCTGGTCCTGCTGCACCTGGACGGTTCCGCCGACGCCCGCCCCGCCGTCGGCGATCCGGTGACCGCGGGCGGCCGCGCCGTCGGACGCCTCGGCACCGTCGTCGACCACTACGAGCTGGGGCCGATCGCACTCGCGCTGGTCAAACGCAGCATCCCGGTCGATACGCAGCTCGAGGCGGGTCCGATGGCCGCGGCCATCGACCCGGACACCTTCCCCGCCGACGACGCACCGCAAGCCGGCCGCCTGGCCGTGGACCGGCTGCGCGGCCGATGAAAACATCTGTCCGGACCGGACGGGTGCTCGCGGTCTGCATCGTGCACGCGGAGATCGACCTGCCGCCGAAGATCGGCCGAGCCGGCCGCACGGCCATCGACAAGCGGCCGGTGGCGGGCCGGATCGCGGTGGGCGCGCTCGGATTCGACGGCGACCACGTCTGCGACACCGTCAATCACGGCGGCGTCCATCAGGCGGTCTACGCGTATGCGCAGGAGGATGCGGCGCGCTGGGGCGACGAACTGGGGCGCACCCTCGATGCGGGCTGGTTCGGGGAGAATCTGCGCATCGCGGGACTGCCCGTGAGCGACGCGGTCATCGGCGAGCGCTGGCGGATCGGCAACACCGTGCTCGAGGTGTCCGCACCCCGGGTGCCGTGCGCGACATTTCAGCACCACAGCGGCGAACCGCACTGGGTCAAGCGATTCACCCAGCAGTCCGATACCGGCGCCTACCTGCGAGTACTGTCCGAGGGAACGATCGGCGCCGGCGACGAGGTGCACGTCGACCACGTGCCCGCGCACGGCGTGACGGTGCGCGAGCTGTTCACCGGGGCGGCCCCGGACCGGCTGGCGCTGCTGCTGGCTCACGAGCCGACCGTCTCCGACGACGTCCGCATGCAGGTCGATCGCCATGCGCGGCGGACGAAGGGTGTCCGGTCGTGATGGCTCCGATGCGCGGTCTGCGGCCGTCGACGGACGGCGTGGGCTACCCACAGGGTCGAGAGGCCCGGCGTGACGGGCGCGACACGGGGTACACGACGGCCGATCCGGTAATTGTGCACACAGACCGAATGGAAAGGGGCGCAGCATGAGTGTGGATCTGGTCGAGGTGGTGCGCTCGGGATTTCGCGAGTGCGTGCATCGCGGATCGGTGGTGATCCTGGATAGCAACGGCGATCCGGAGGTCACCCTCGGCGAGGTGCATCTGCCGATCTTCCCGCGCTCGACCAACAAGCCGATGCAGGCGATCACCCTGCTACGCAACGGTTTCGAACCGATCGACGACACCGAGCTGGCCATCGCGACCGCCTCGCACTTCGGCGAACCGGACCACATCGCGCTGGTCCAGCGGCTGCTGGACCGCACGGGATTCGACGAGACGCAGCTCGGATGCCCGCCCGACCTGCCCTCGGACGAGCGGGCCCGGGCCGACGTGCTGGCCGGGAAGACCCGCGCCGAGGCCGCCCGCCGCATCTACATGAACTGCTCGGGCAAACACGCCGCCATGCTCGCCACCTGCGCGATCAACGACTGGCCCACCGTCGGCTACCTGGATGCGGCGCACCCGCTGCAGCGCGCGGTGTCCGCGACGATCGCCGACATCACCGGGGAGCCCGAGACAGACCTGGGCATCGACGGCTGCGGCCTGCCGATCGTGCCCGTCTCGCTGGTGAATCTGGCCCGCGCGTACGCGGCGATGGCGACCGGCGACCCGGGCACCCCGGAGCGGCGCGTGGCCGACGCCATTCGCGCCCATCCGCGAGTGATTTCCGGCACGGACGGTCCCGACCTGCTGACCATGCGGGCGACCCCCGGACTGGTCTGCAAGATCGGCGCGGACGGCGTGCACGCGGGCGCGCTGCCCGACGGACGCGCCTTCGCGTACAAGATCGATGACGGTCACGACCGCGCCCGCATGCCCCTGACGCAGGCAATTCTGCGGCGCATGGGCGTCGAGTGGACCGACGCGCACGCGGATCTCGGTACCCCCGCGGTACTGGGTGGCGGAGCCCGGGTCGGCGTCATCCGCGCTATCCCCGGTTTACTCGGATAACCGCCGGTCGGAAGGCGACAACCCGGCAAACGTCACTACTTCGCCAGTCTTCGCCCACTCCTGGAAGCGCGACCGCCTGACACACGCTAAAGTGTCTGTCAGGAAGAGTATTAATTCGAACGGGGCCGCCAAACCACCCCAGGCCGCTCCGCAGTGACGTGAGGGGGTCAGCCATGGGCCGTGGCCGGGCTAAGGCAAAGCAGACCAAGGTTGCACGCGAGCTGAAGTACAGTTCGCCGTCAACCGACTTCACGAGCCTTCAGCGCGAGCTGTCAGGGCCGTCCCACAGTCTGTCGGGACCGTCCCACAACTCGCAGCGCGGTGACGTGCTGTCCGACGAGCACGACGGCGACGATTCGCTGTCGCGCTGGGACGACAAGGACGACGACTACGACCCCGGGCCCCACTGACCCGCTGGCCGTGTGCCGGGGGCGGCCGGCGCGGCCCCCCCCTACCCACGTCGGTGAAGAAAGTCAGGACCGGTCGATGGTTCGCATCACCAGCTGAAGGCTTGCCGCATCGACGTCCCGCCTCTCCTCGGACGGGACCTCGATGTGTTTGTGCTGTCCGTAGGTTCGATACCTGATTCACGCACAGCACCCTGATACGCCGAACGGCGCCCGCACCCGTTTCCAGGGTGCGGGCGCCGTTTCGTCAATGCGGCGCGTCGCTCAGAAGCGCGGGTGTTCGCCCAGGAGAACCACGCGGTCGGCGTCGGCGTCCTTGGCCTTCTTGACCGTGCCGAGCGTCCAGCAGGCGATGTGGCGGGCGGTGAGCACGGCCAGCGCGCGCTCGGCGTCCTCCGGGGCGACGACGGCGACCATGCCGACGCCCATGTTGAACGTCTTCTCCATCTCGACGCGCTCCACGCGGCCGCGCTGGGCGATCAGCTTGAAGATCGGCGCGGGATTCCAGGTGCCGCGGTCGAGTTCGGCGACCAGTCCGGCGGGCACGACCCGGGCCAGGTTGCCGGCCAGCCCGCCGCCGGTGACATGCGCGAACGTGCGCACATCGGTCTCGGCGATCAGGGCCAGGCAGTCCTTGGCGTAAATCTTGGTGGGCTCGAGCAGCTCCTCGCCCAGCGTGCGGCCGAACTCCTCGACGTGCCCGCTCAGCGACATCCGGTCGATATCCAGCAGCACCTTGCGCGCGAGGCTGTAGCCGTTGGAGTGCAGGCCCGAGGAGCCCATGGCGATCACCACGTCACCGGGACGCACCCGCTCGGGGCCCAGCACGGCCTCGGCCTCCACGACGCCGACCCCGGTGGCCGAGATGTCGTAGTGGTCGTCCCCCATCAGCCCGGGGTGTTCGGCGGTCTCGCCGCCCAGCAACGCACAGCCGGCCTGAATGCAGCCCTCCGCGATGCCGGACACGATCTGGGCGACCCGCTCGGGCACCACCTTTCCCACGGCGATGTAGTCCTGCAGGAACAGTGGTTCGGCGCCGCACACGACCAGGTCGTCCACGACCATCGCGACGAGGTCGAGGCCGACGGTGTCGTGCTTGTCCATCGCCTGCGCTACCGCGAGTTTGGTGCCGACGCCGTCGGTGGAGGAGGCCAGCAGCGGCTCGCGATAACCACCCTTGAGTGCGAACAGCCCGGCGAAACCGCCGAGCCCGCCCTGCACCTCGGGCCGACTGGCCTTGCGGGCCAGGGGGGCGAACAGCTCGACCGCGCGGTCACCCGCCTCGATATCCACGCCTGCGGCGGCGTACGAGGCGCCACCCAGGCCGTCCACACCGGCACCACTCGGGGTCTGCTCAGTCATTTTCGGGGAAAGCTCCAAACCGAATCGGCGGATAGATGCCTGATCACGCTACCGGAGCCGGGTAACGGGACCGCACCGGTATTGGCTTGGAGTATTGACAAAAGCTCGGCAATCCGGTGACGCCGTCGTCCAGGGGTCTTGCGAACTAGCACCGGCAACGCGCGGGTTCGGTCGAATCCGGCGGCCCGCCAGTTGATTCCGCCGCGCCGACCGGCCGTCTCGCGTCGTTACGGCGGGTTCTCGGCCGAGCCCTGCCCGCTCGACCGGGCCGAACGCACCCGGTGACATCCCCAGCACGCCAAGCTCGGGACAGGGGTGGCGGAGGCGCGCCACGGCGACTCGAACACGCCATCGTGGGCGCGCTCCTCCCATCCATTGACATACATACTGTATGTATGTGAATCTGACGGTATCGACCCGACTACCGGAGGCTCATATGGCAACCAGCAGCGCACTCGGCCCTATCGATCACGTAGATCTGCCCGGCGGGCGGATCGCCTATCACGACACCGGTTCCGGCGACCCGGTCGTCTTCGTGCACGGGCTCCTGGTCAACGCCGATCTATGGCGCAAGGTCGTGCCGGGCGTCGCGGCGGCCGGGCACCGCTGCCTCGCACCGGACTGGCCCTTCGGCGCGCACACGATTCCCGTGCCCGGCGCGGACCTTTCGCCCACCGGCGCGGCGGACCTGATCGCCGCCTTCCTCGAGCGCCTGGACCTGCGCGATGTCACCCTGGTGGCCAACGACACCGGCGGCGCGATCACCCAGATCCTGTTGACCCGCAACCGGTCCCGGATCGCCCGCGTCGTGCTGACCGACTGCGACGCCTACGACAAGTTCTTCCCGCAGCCGTTCACCCCGCTGCCCCGCCTGGTGGCGATCCCGGGGCTACTGCGTGCGATGCTGGCGTCGATGCGCTTCAAGCCCGCCCTGCGGCTGCCGATCGCTTTCGGCCTGGTGACCAAGCGGCTGCCGCCCGCCGAGATCACCGACTCGTATCTGCTGCCCAGCCGCAAGTCCGCCGAGGTGCGCGCCGACCTGCGCCGGTTCCTGCGCGGGGTGCACAAGCGCTACACCCTGGCCGCGGCGGAACGCTTCCCGGAGCTGGATCTGCCGGTGCTGCTGGCCTGGGCGAGCGAGGACAAGGCCTTCAAGCCGTCCTTCGCGCGGCGCCTGGCACAGGACCTGCCCAATGCGACGCTGCGGATGATCGACGATTCGTACACCTTCATCTCTGAGGACCGTCCCGAGTTGCTCACCGAGTTGATCGTGGAGTTCACTCGGCTGCATGCCACGCCGTAGTCAGGAGGATCGCTCCCGCACCACCCGGACCGCACTCGAACAGGCCGGTCGCCGGCTGTTTGCCGAACGCGGGTACGCGGGCGTCTCGGCCGAGGAGATCGTCACCGAGGCCGGGGTCACGCGGGGCGCGCTGCACCACCACTACGGCGACAAGCGGGGGCTGTTCCTGGTCGTGCTCGAACAACTGGAGGCGGACAACACCGCCGAGATCACCCGCGCCATCGAGGAACTGCCCGATCCGAACGACCTCATGGCCGCGATGGCCGCCGGCCTGCGCGTCTTCCTGAACCTCAGCAGCCGCGCCGAGAGCGTGCGCATCGCCATGTCCGACGGCCCGACCGTGCTGGGCTGGGAGGGCTGGCGCGAGATGGAAAGCCGCCACGGTCTGGGCCTGATCACCGACCTGCTCGAACGGGGCGTCGCCGCCGGCGTGGCGGTGGCGGCCCCGGTGCGGGTGCTGTCGCATCTGATCCTGTCGGCGGTGACGGAGGCGGGCATGCTCGTCGCCAACGCCGAGGATCCCGAAACCACCCGTGCCGAGGCCGAGCAGTGCCTGCTGCTGATGCTGGCCGGACTGATCCGGGTGCCCGGGGTGGGCTGATCGCGGTGCGGCACGGGCGGCTGCTCGCTCGACTCGGCCCGTGACCCGACCACCGGCCCATCGGCGAACGACCAAAAGTGCGGGGATTGGCTATATTCGGGGTACGAGCACATGCACGGGAGGGGCGGGACGTCGTGAGCCATCGAAAGCCATCGCACGAAAAGCCGGCATCCCACTCCGCCGCAGGTAGGAGTGGTCCGGCATGAGCGGAAACATCGACGCCGAGCCGGACAAGATCCGCGCGCACGCCAAAAACGTTCTCACCGTAGGTGATTCCCTCACCCAAGCATTGAACGCCGCGAAATCCACTACGGCGCCGTCGAATGCCTTCGGCAAGATCTGCGCATTCCTGCCCCCGCTGTTCGTGGACACCGTCGAGGAAGACGGAATCAACGCCATCAAGTCGGCCCAGGACTCCCTGGACAACGACGTCACCACCCTCAACAAGGCCGCCGACGGCCTCGAAACCCAAGACACCAGCAACGCCGCCCGACTGAACGCGGTCAGCGTCTCCAAGGCAATCTCGTGAGGTTCGGACAGTCGGCGTCCGGCAGGTGCACTATTGCCCCGAAGCCGCGGCCTCGATTGAGGTAGCGGACTCGGCATCAGGATGAATTCCACTTTCGGCGGCGCAACCTCGGCCTGGGCGGTAATGGATCTATTGCGCCACTGGATGATCGGTGTGTTACGGCCGATGTGTGGGGGCATCCGGTGAGTGGTGATTCGAATCCGTTGATCGCGTCGCGACAGGATTCCACGCGGTGGTATTCGGGCGTGGGTATCGCCGAAGACGTTGTCGGGCTGCAGCAGTCGATCTCCTCGGGCTCCTGGATCGAGGGTGGGCTGTCGGTCCTCGGGGTGGGCATAGACATCGCCCAGATGGCCATCGACCCGATCGGCACCCTGGCCTCCTACGGTGTCGGGTTCTCATAGAACAACGCAGCGGGCAAGCAACCACCCGGTGGATTTATCAGCCGGGCACGAATACGCCCGTCACTCAAGCGATGGATCAATCTTCGATCGATCGCAGTTTCTACGCCATCGTGACGGACCTGGCTGGTACACCGACCGAACTCATCACTTCCTCTACTGGGCAGACCGTCGCCGCAGCCGTCAGTAATCTATGGGGAAAGACAAGCTGGCGCGGATACGCGAGCACAACTCTTCGCTTCCCAGGTCAGATCTATGACCCTGAGACCGAAATTCACTATAACCACCACCGTTACTATGACCCCGATACCGGGCGTTTTACAACAACCGACCCGCTCGGGCTAGCACCGTCATCGAACCCGTTCACCTACCCTCACAACTCTACGATATGGAGCGACCCGCTTGGACTGACCCCTTGTAAAGAACCGACCGCCTCTGCTGGCGCAAGCCTGGAAAATATTTCGCCTTCTGACGCTCGCCGAATCCAGAATGCCGCAAATTCGCGAGGTGTAGTAATTCACGTTGTGGGCAGTCGAGCAAAGGGCACGGCACACGCAGAGTCAGACTGGGACTACGTGATCGCTGGGATCAACTCTAGAATGCGGAGTAGAATACAGAGTTCATTGCCCATGGGTTCACAAGAGTTGGGTTACGGCAGACGAATCGATATTTTCCGGGGAAAACTGAATGAAACCGAGCCACACATCACATTCTATCCAAACTGAGGAGTGAGGATATGACATACGAAGCCAAGATTGTAGAAACTCGAGGGAACCATTCTCTAGTTTTATTGCAGGGCAGACAGTTCCCAGGGTTTACAGTCCAGGGCGATAGCCTGTTCAACTTCGTGGACTCCCTGAAAGAAGCTGAGGGCGACTTAAATGACGGGCGAGCGGAAGATGCGCTCTACTCGGTTCGAGAAGTTCTCGAGAAGGCAACTGATATGCTCCGAGCATACGAGGACATGATGAGTTCCGCCGGAATTCAACTCCCGTACTTCAACGATTGAATCCAACTCAGAAGGGAAGTTTCGGTGACGGAGAGAATCCACATGAAACACGATTGGCGCAAAACCCACCAGGTTGAACACCACCGCATGGCCCTCCAACCACCCTGAGGTATCCGAAATGATTACGATATCAATACCTATGTGGAGCAAGAGTCGATGGGCGCTGGAGAAGCGGTATTCGATTGGCCGGAGATGCTCGAGTTCGCCGGAGACCCGGATCAGGTTTATGAAGGCGAAATCATTGCGACCAATTCCGATCACGATATCATGGCTGAGATCGAGATACTCGATAGCACTGAATACATTATCGCCTTTAATTCCTCGGCGTTCGATCCGGAATCTATCGGAGAGCGCGTAAACAAGATCTCCAAAAACGATGGTAGAAGCGACATGGGCCGACCCGATTGAACAGCCCTAGGACGGAAAGTCAATTGATACATACGACATCGGATCTGATCACGGCGATCGAGCAAGGCGAGCGCTTCAAGTACCTGCATTTCTGGGGACACCAGCCGAGCCGAGATGGCCGGATCGACCAAAGTTGCTTGAGCCAGTGGTGGCCCAGCCGGTTTACGGTCGATGATCTGATTTTCCCGACGGCTGAGCATTATATGATGTGGCAGAAGACGCGCCTATTTGGCGACTTCGAGCTGGCTACAGAGATCCTTGCAAGTGAACACCCCGGCCACGCAAAGGCCCTTGGACGCCGAGTCGGCAACTTCGATGCGTCGATATGGGAAGAGCGTCGGTCCGAAATTGTGGTCGACGGCAATGCCGCGAAGTTCGGGCAAAACCCTGATTTGAAGAGCTTTCTCCTCGGTACCGGTGATCGAGTACTTGTCGAAGCCAGCCCACTGGACAGAATTTGGGGGATCGGGCTAGCCGCAGACGACCCTCGATCCGAGAACCCCAAACAATGGTTGGGGACCAATTTGTTAGGTTTCGCGCTGATGAATGTTCGCCACATACTACGCGAAGACACGGCCTGAGCCAGCCGTTAACAAACCCTCCTTCTACCCATATCATGGAGCGCAAGCATGGCGCGTACCAGTCCGAGGTCCTGGAAGTTCAAGGAAACTCTTCCTTGAACTTGTTGCCGGGCCGGAGCTTATACGCAGGTGGTCGGCGTTGCGGTTGCATCGTTGGCTGACCTGCCGGAAAAGCTCCTGGGAGTTAGAGTTCCGGCAGGGCGATGCGGGAAATGGTCGGCCAGAGGTTTCCATGCCGCTCGCCCTTATCGAGGCATGGCAGGCCATCTGACAGCAGAGCGACGTTACGAGGGCCCTCGCTACCAACCTCGAGATACATCACGCCTGTTCGAGGTCGGCTAGTGCAACTGCCCGCGTTCTCGAATCGCCGCCCCCATGGCGGGCATGCGAGTCGCTCGATCCGGACCCGTGATGCCGACGATAGGCTTTGCCCGATCCACTCCGGCTCGGATGCACCGACGAAAGCCCTTCTGCGGCAGAACGGAGCGACATGTCCGATGAGCAACCTCAGGAACCGCCGGCGGTGAATCGGCGGACCGCCCTCGGGACGGGTGCGGCGGCGCTGGGCGGGGCGGCGCTCGGAGCAGGTTTGACCGCGGCCGCAGCATGCGCCGAGACCACCCCGAGCGCACTGCCGAGCGCGAGCGATGTCGACGCCAATCTCAACAACTCACCGCATCTGTTTCACCTCACCGCCGCCGATCCGGACCGCTACAGCGGCGGCACCCTGCAAGGCGCGCACGAACAGAACTTCCCGGTGCTCGCCGGACAAAACGGCGCGGCCTACTTCGTCCGGCTACAGCCCGGCGGAATCCGCGAACCCCACTGGCATCCCACCGCATGGGAACTCAACTACCACATTTCCGGTACCGCGAAATGGACTCTGCTGGGCACTCATCCGGACGGCAGCTATCACACCGACGTGTTCGAGGCACACGCCGGTGATCTCGTCTTCGCCCCGCAAGGGTTCTTCCACTATTTCGAAAACGCCCGCACCGACGCCCCGCTCGAACTGCTCATCGTCTTCAACTCCAGCGCCCCCGAGAACAGTGACGACATCGGCCTGCTCGGCGCGCTGAACTCGATCCCCCGGGATGTCGCCGCCACCGTGCTCGGCGTTCCCGTCTCGACCTTGAACGCCATCCCCACCGACGTCAAACCGATCGTGATCACCACTCGGCGCTGACAGGCGCAGGCGTATCCCATCGAGCGAGTGGCGGCCGAGAGGGCGGGCATGAGCCGATGCCGGCTGCGCTCAGCTGCATTCACCGAAGTAATCGCGCCGTACATCACATGCCGGAGTTACTCTGCAGCTATCATCTCTGCTGCATGTGTCCGATAACCAGTGGGCCAGGAGAGCTATTCCCAGTCGAATCCAGCGAGAGGGTAGTCGCATGACTCGTCGGTATAGAGAATCCACGACCAGCGCGTCGCGACGCGCCCTGCTGTCGATCGTCGGCGCGATACCGCTAGCCGTCGCGGTGACCTACTCGAGCGCCACGGGCGCCGCCGCGGCGCAGCCCAGCGTTGCGGCTCCCCCGCCCCTCGAGCAGCTCCGGAGCAGCACCGTGCAGCACATCGCCACCCAGCGTGCGATCGGAACTTCAGCCGTGTGGGGACCTGGTCGGGTGCACTACGGCACGGCGGCGCCCGCACCCGTACTCGCACCGGGCGGCGTGCCCGGTCGCGGCTCTCAGGCAGAGAACGCCGCAGCCGCTACCAGGGCGTCGATCCGCGCCGGGCTGCACCCGACGGTCAACGGCGACTATTCGGACAGGGTCACCCGGATGACGAGGGATGGCGGCACCGCCGGCCTCATCATCGGCGCGGCCGCGGGAGCCATACCGGCCGCGGTGTTCGGGGCCATACCGGGAGCGATTATCGGCGCTACGGTCGGTGCAATTGCCGGCGGGACCGTGGGCGGTGTGGCCATGGGCATTCCGACTCTGGGTGTGGGCGCACCCTTGGGAATGATGGGCGGCGCCCTCGCGGGCGCCGGCGCCGGCGCAGCGGTAGGCGCCGTAGTCGGCGCAGTAGTGGCCGCTGTTCCCACCGCCATCGTCGCCGGAGCCGCAGGCTATGCGCTCGGCGCAGCCACCGGGAACGGTAACGGTCAGCAGAGCTGAGAAACCGTCCAGCGCTAGGGAGCGTTCACGCCCTGCGGGCGCTCGCTCCGACCTCGACCCGGGAGCGGGTGAAACGCGCCGCCCGTGCCAGCGCGGCGCGGCTCTCGGGCAGGTCGGGCAGGATGCTCATGAACGCGTGCACCTGCCCACGCCACAATTCCAGCGAATTCGGCACACCGGCCGCGGTCAGTCGCTGCGCCATCAGCTCGCAGTCATACCGCAGCAGTTCGTCCTCACCGACCATCAGCAGCACCGGCGGCAAGCCCGCCAGCGACCCGTTCACCGGCGACAGTGCCGGATCGACCTGCCCGTCCACCTTGGCGCCGTAGT
The DNA here is from genome assembly GCF_018860155.1 of Nocardia albiluteola. GTDB lineage: Bacteria > Actinomycetota > Actinomycetes > Mycobacteriales > Mycobacteriaceae > Nocardia > Nocardia albiluteola. The sequence goes on along the minus strand of NZ_JAHKNI010000002.1, from coordinate 134,737 downwards.
GCACCATGCGCCGCACCGCCGAGATCGGAATGTAGGCGTCGCGGCCGACATTGCAGTAATCCTGCTTGGCGTGGTGGTCCAGGTCCAACAGCGGTGACAGGCCGATCAGCCCGGCCGGAACGGGCAATCCGTGGAGGTTCGCCTGCAGGGCTGTCGCGAAACTCAGGAACCCACCGGCCGAATCGCCGGCGAACACGGTCCGGGCCGGATCGGCACCGTGCCGCAACAACCATCGATATGCGGTCAGGCAGTCCTGGATCGAACCGGTGATGGTCGTGCCCGGTAGCTGCCGGTATTCCACGTTCACCACGGGCAGTCCGGTGCGCCGGGCCAAACTGGCGGCGATCGGCCGGTGCGAATCCAGCCCGCACATGAAGAAGGCACCACCGTGCATGTACATCACCGCGCCGTCACGCAACGACCGCCGTCGACCCGCCGGATGCAGGATCTCCATTCGGAACCCCTTCAGGCGTATCTGCTCGCGCTCCACCCCGCGCGGCGCCGGGCGCACCCTCGCCAGGCCGTCCAGGACGGTGCGAGCGACCGGCATCGTTACCGGGTGGATCGGGTAATGCCGTACGACCGGGGCAACCACGCCACGACAGGCAAGCCGCAGTGCCTGTGAATACAGGCTGGTTCGACCCGGGTTGACGACCGTGCCGGATTCGCGGCCCGGCTCGGGCGCAGGTTCCACGGCCGGAACAGTCACCATCGCGCACCTACGTCACTATCAGCACAGCCGAGCCGTCCACGGCCCAGCGCGGAGCCGAGTGCCCCCGGCGGCAATGGCGTGTCGTCGGAACGCACATATCGGCAGGCAAGGAGTGAGAGTGCAGTCATCAGCAGGATCCGTGTTCTGGTCACGCGGCCGCGCGAAGCTCTCCCCGCCGGCCGGACAAGTTGTGGTGTGGATGTAATCGCAGGGCGGCGCGTGCGCGCCCGCGTGCAGCCGGACCCGGCATGCTGCCGAGTGCGGCCGTCGCATTATTGGGTTGCCGAATTGCTGTGGCAGGTAAGCTCTCGACTCGTTGCGCTAGGCAAGGTGATCGTCAGCAGAACTTGTTATCAAGTCGTTATTGTAATGCGACTCCGGCGTGACAGTCAATGCTCGGTATTCCCGTACTCGCTGGTAGCGCGGCCACCGAGGAGCCCCGAGTCGTTACATATACCGTTCATCGTGACTGCCACCGACCGTTTCCCGGCCACCACCGACTGTCACCTCGGCCGCGCGGAAGCTCTCGTAGATTCGCGAGAATCCTTCGGAACCGTGTCCGGCGGCGACCTGCCGGCCGATCAGCGCCTGCACCGCGGCGAGCGTCGCCGGGTTCACCCCCTGCTCGTCGCTGGCGCGCACGATGTACGACAGATCGGAGAAGTCCAGGCTCTGCTGGCCGGCAACGGCGTAGTCGCCGCCGTCGATAATCCGCGCGAAGCCAGCGAAACTGGCGGTCATGGCACTGATGAACGGAGTCGTGCGAGCGGCGAACTCCGTGGCGGTCATGCCTTCCGAGCCGACCATCGCAGCGCCGTGAATGAAGCCGGCGAACATCTGGTACATCGCGGACAGCATGGCAAGGTCGATCAGCGACGCCCTGCCCGCATCCGAACCGTCGAAGATGCTGGTTGCCCACGTGTCGAGGACTTTGCGGTGCTGGTCGAAGGCGGCCTGCGAGCCGCCGTAGAAGACCTGCGCGCCGGGTGATCCGATCATGGCGGGCACGGCCAGGATGGCGCCGTCGAGATAGTCGATCCCGTGCTCGGCGGCCCACGCAGCCAGCTCGCGCGCCTCGTTCGGAGTGGTTGTGGTGAGGTTGACCAGCGTCTTGCCGCGCAGCTGAGCGACGACGGGGTCGAGGGTGTGGTGCACCGAAGGGTGCCGGAGCAAGCAGGCAACGATCAGCGGCTGCGCGGTGACGGCGTCGGCAACGGTCTCGGCGCGCCGGGCGCCGCGCTCGACCAGATCAGCGTCGCGACCTACGCTCCGGTTCCATACGGTCACCGGGTGGCCGGCTGCAAGGAGCCGGGCGGCGAGGGCGCTGCCCATCGCCCCGAGCCCGAGCATCGTCACGCCTGTGGATATCGGGGTTGTGGTCGGTGAAGTCATCCGTCCATGCTGGACAGCGGCACCGGTACTGGAAAGTACCCACTATTTTCTTCGGTACTTACTGTTTGGTTAGTGAGGAGGCAGCCGTGGCGAAGGGACCGAGGTCGGGACCGTACATCTGCGGAATCGACGCCGCACTGGACGTCGTGAGCGGCAAGTGGAAGGGCCTGGTCCTGTGGGAGCTCCACGCTCACGGCACCCGGCGCTTCGCCGAACTGCGCCGCGCGCTGCCGGGGGTCAGCGAGAAGATGCTCACCCAGCATCTCCGCCAGATGGAGGAAGACGGTCTCGTCCACCGCGAGGTCTACGCGGAAGTGCCACCAAAGGTCGAATACTCCCTCACCGAGGCAGGTGCCTCCCTCAACGAGGCGCTCCGCCCGCTCGGCCAATGGGGTCGGGAACGACTCCGCCGAGCACGTCTCGAGGTCACCGATACCGACACCCCGCAGACCGTGACGTCAACAACGTCCTGAGCCCGCTGTGGCGTTATGGGCGCTGGGCGAGTTGTTGTGCGTCCAGGGCGCGTTGGAGTGTCAGGGTGTCTTCCAGGACGAGGTCGTCCACCAGGCGGCCCCAGCGCAGGGTGATCCACTGCATCGCGGTGTTGCGGTAAGGGGTGCCGTCGGCGAGCGTGGCGCTCGCGCACAAGTGGACCGCCACCGTGGTATTCCACGGCCAGCCGCCGGCTACCACGTCCACCAATTCGAGGCGGACGCCGGGCAGGAGGCGGTCGAATCGGGTGAACCAGTCGCGGAAGGCCTCCCGGCCGCGGACGTCGGCGCCGAGCGGCGTATCACCGAGGAATCGGAAGTGGACATCCGGGGCGGCCATCGACACCGCGGCGTCGTGGTCGCCGCTGCCGGTGCGGCGCCAGGTTCTGCGGACCAGGAATCGTACGATGGCGTGGTACATAATAGGACTGTAAACAGCTAGGTTGCTAAAAGCAAGGGACTGGGTGTGGCGAGGACAGACTTTCACGAGATCGCGTGCTCGATCGCGCGGTCGGCGTCGATCGTGGGCGATCCGTGGGCGCTGTTGATACTTCGCGACGCCGCCCTGGGTCTGCGGCGCTTCGAAGAGTTGCAGCGGGATCTCGGGGTGGCCACCAATGTGCTGAGCCAGCGGCTGCAACGGCTGGTGGATGGTGGTGTGCTGCAACGTCATTTGTACGAGCAGCGGCCCGACCGCTACGAGTATCACCTGACCGACAAGGGGCGCGATCTGATTCCGGCGCTGTTCGCGCTCATGGCATGGGGTGACCGGTGGGAGTCCGGGCAGCAGGGGCCGCCGTTACTGCTGCGGCACCATACCTGCGGCGAGCAGGCCAATGCGGCGGTGACATGCGATCGCTGCGGCACCGCACTCACTGCCGAATCCGTTGCATATCAACCGGGTCCGGGTGGTCGGACCGCCGATGGCACGGCGTTGGTCGCGACGGTGTTGAGCCGGCGAACGGCGGATACAGGCCGCGGCCAGCCGTCAGCGGACCATGGCGAGCTATCGGAATAACCGATGGTGAAACACCCCTGAGGGTCGACGACCGTCCGGCACCGGCCGCCGACCCTGGCACCGCCTGGTGTCTTCCGGGCGGAATTCGTGGGTGCCACAGCTGATTCGGGTCAGCCTCCGTGGTCGGTCGCGAACAGGGCCGCGGAGGCGGCGCGGCGGCGGCGCTGTTCGACCGGGTCGGGCACCGGGACGGCCGCGACCAGGCGCTGGGTGTACTCCTGGGCCGGGTGGCGCAGGATCTCGTCGCGGGTACCTTGCTCGACCACGGCGCCGTTGCGCAGCACCATGATCCGGGCAGCGAGCTGATCCACCACGGCCAGGTCGTGACTGATGAACAGGCACGCCCAGCCGAATTCCCGCTGCAGATCGGCGAACAGCTCGAGCACGGTGGCCTGCACGGAGACATCCAACGCGCTGGTCGGCTCGTCGGCGATCAGCAGATCCGGATTAAGCACCAGGGCCCGCGCCAGGCTCGCGCGCTGCCGCTGCCCGCCCGACAGTTCGTGCGGATAGCGCTTTTCGGTGCCCGTGGGCAGTTGCACCGCGTCCAGGATGGTGCGTACCCGGGTGCGCAACGCCTCGCCAGTGGCCGCGCGGTGGACCACCAGTGGCTCGGCGATGCACTGCCCGACCGTCAGGCGCGGATTCAATGACGTTGCCGGATCCTGGAATACGAAGCCGAGCCGCTTGCGCACCGGGCGCAGCTTGCGCTCCGACAGCCCGGTCAGCTCCTTGCCCTGAATCCGGATGACGCCGGCGGACGGCCGCTGCAAGGCCGCGACGCAGCGACCGATCGTGGTCTTGCCGGACCCGGATTCCCCTACCAAACCGAGCGTTTCGCCGCGGCCAATGGTCAGGCTCACCGCATCGACCGCGCGGAAGGCCGAACGGCCCAGCACCCCGGGGAATTCCACGGTCAGATCGCGAACCTCGAGGACGGTCTCCACCGCCGCATCGGCCGGATCCTTACCTTTCCCCGCCACCTGAGCAGCTGGTATATCCGCTGCCGCACTATCTTCGGCCGCCCGATCGGCACCGAGCACCGAATCCGACTGCGGCGCAATGGGCGACACCGCCTCCTCGCTCGGCGCCAGCCCCGCACCCAGGTGCGGTACGGCGGCAAGCAGATCGCGGGTGTACTGCGCCTTCGGCGCGGAAAACAGCTCGTCCACCGGCGCGGTCTCCACGACCTTGCCCGAGCGCATCACCACGACGCGGTCGGCCAGATCGGCGACCACACCCATATTGTGGGTGATCAGCACGATGGCGCTGCCGATGCGATCACGCAGATCGCGTAGCAGCTCCAGGATTTCGGCCTGCACGGTGACGTCCAGCGCCGTAGTCGGCTCGTCGGCAATGATCACCTTGGGCTCGCAGGCGATGGCGATCGCGATCATCACGCGCTGCTTCTGCCCGCCCGAGAGCTGATGCGGGTAGAAGTCGACCCGGTGTTCCGGATCCGGCAGGCCGACCATCCGAAGTAGCTCCACCGCACGGGCTTTCGCGGCCTTGCGTTTCAGGCCGGTGTGCGCGCGCAGGGCCTCGCAGATCTGGTACCCGACGGTGAACAGCGGATCCAGGGCCGCGCCGGGCTCCTGAAACACCATCGAGATATCGCCGCCGCGGATCGCGGTCAGCTGCTTCTCCGACATCGCGGTGATCGTGTCGGCACCAACGGTGACCAATCCCTTGACGCGAGCGGTCTTGGGCAGCAGGCCGATCGCGGTGCGCGAACTCACCGATTTACCGGATCCGGACTCGCCGACGATGGCCAGTACCTCGCCCGGATAGACCTCGTACGACACGTCGTCGACCGCGTTGACCGCGCCCGCATCGGTCGCGAAGGTGACCGACAGCGACCGAATCGCCAGGGCCGTCGGGCGACCCGAGGTACCCTCCTGCGCCATCACAGCGGGTTCGCCGTTCGATTCAGTCATCCTTGCCCTCCTGAGCCACTCCGTCGGCGGGGGCCGCATCGACGTTCCGCCGGGTGCGCAGCAGCGGGTTGAGTACCTCGTTGAGGCTCTCGCCCACCATCGTCATTCCGAGCACGATCAGCACGATCGCGACACCGGGAAATATGCCGGTCCACCAGATCCCGTCGGACACATCGGCCAGCGCCTTGTTCAGGTCGTAGCCCCATTCGGCGGCCTGGGTCGGCTCGATGCCGTAACCCAGGAATCCCAGCGCGGCCAGCGTCAGGATCGCCTCGGAGCCGTTGAGGGTGATGATCACCGGCAGCGACTGGGTGACGTTGGGGAAGATGTGCCGGAACAGGATTCGCCCGATGGGCGCGCCGGTGACCCGGGCGGCATCGACGTAGGGTTCGGTCTTCACCGCCACCGTCGCATTGCGCACCACCCGGAAGTATTGCGGCACATAGATCACCGTGATCGCCACGGCCGCGGACAGCACGCCGCCGAAGCTCGACGAGTTGCCGCCCGCCACCACGATCGACACCACGATCGCCAGCAGCAGCGTCGGGAACGCGTAGATCGCGTCCATGAACAGCACCAGCACCCGGTCCACCCAGCGCCCGACATAGCCGGACACCAAACCCAGCGGCACGCCGACGATCAGCGAGAGCACCAGCGAGATCGCGATGACGATCAGCGCCGTGCGCGCGCCGTAGACCACGCGGGAGAACACGTCCTCCCCGCGCACCGAGGTGCCGAACCAGTGCTGCGCCGAGGGCGCCTGCTGGCGCACGAAATCCACACCGTGATCGGAGATCTGGGCGAATCCGTAGGGCGCGATCAGCGGCGCGAACAGCGCGACGATCACGAACAGCCCGATCAGCGCGAGCCCGCAGATCAGCGTCACCCGCTGCAGCCCCGAGGTGAGCGAGAACAGCTTCAGCCCCGGGATCCCGCGGCGCGGCGCGGCCGGGATGACGACCGGTTCGGCCATCAATTCAGGAGCGGTCACTAGAACCTCACCCTCGGATCAATAAGAGCCACAACAACATCCACCAGGAAGCTCACCACAGCGACGATCAGCGCGAGGAACGCGACGATGCCCTGCACCGCGACGAAGTCCCGCGCCTGCAGATACTGCGCCAGCTGATACCCCAGGCCCTTCCATTCGAACGTGATCTCGGTGAGCACGGCGCCGCCGAGCATCATCGCGATCTGCATGCCCATCACCGTGACGATCGGAATCATCGCGTTGCGGAACGCATGTCGGCCCGTCACCACCCGGTCCGAGAGCCCGCGGGCACGTGCGGCGTCGACGAAATCGCTGCGCAGCGTCTGGATCAGGTTGATCCGCACGAGCCGCAGGAATATGCCCGCGGTCAGCAGCCCGAGCGTGATCGCGGGCAGGATGGCGTGCTTCACCACGTCGAGCAGATATCCGTTGTCGCCGTACAGGATCGCGTCGATGAACAGGATGTTCGTCTTCGGCGAGACGTTCTGCAGCGCGAGTTCGACATTGGTGCTGGCCCGCCCGGCCACAGGCAGCCAGCCCAGTTTCACCGCGAACACCAGCTTGAGCAGCAGGCCGACGAAGAACACCGGCGCGGCGTAGACCAGGATCGCGAACAGCCGCAGCCCCACATCGGCCGGCTTGTCCCGCCGCTTGGCGGCCACCCGCCCCAGCGGCACGCCGACCAGGAACGCCACGATCAACGCCCAGAACACCAGCTCCAGCGTCGCCGCGCCGTAGCTGACGACGACGTGACCGATGGCCTGATTGTCCTGAGTACGACCGAAATTCCCGCGCACGATCCCGGAGATGTACTGCCAGTACTGGGTCAGGATGGGCCGGTCGTAGCCGGCCGCGTGCTTGCGCGCGGCGATCTGGTCCGGTGGCAGCCGCCCGCCCAGCGCGGCACTGATCGGATCGCCCACGACCCGCATCAGGAAGAACACCACCGTGACCAGAATCCAGGCCGTCGGGATGATCAGCAGCAGCCGCACGCCCAGGTAGCGCAGCAGCGCGCCGTAACGAGATCCGCTGCGGCGCGGCGCCTTCGAGCGAGCAGGAGCCGGGGCGGCCGACTCCTGCTCGGTGGTTACGGTCGTCACTTGCTCAGCACGCTGAAGCGGAACTTGGTCGACGGGTCGAGCGTGGTGTCCACACCCTGCACGCTCTTGGTCGCGACCGCGATCTGCTTACCCGAGAGCAGCGGAATGATCGACAGGAACTTTTGCGCCATGTCCGTCTGGATCTGCTGGATGATCGCGGCGCGCTTGTCCTTGTCCGGCTCGGTGGCCTCGGCGGTCATCTGCGCGGTCAGGCCCGGATCCTCGAAGTGGTTCTGCAGGAAGTTGTTCGGCGCGAAGAACGGGGTCAGGTAGTCGTCCGCGTCCGGGTAGTCCGGGAACCAGCCCATCTGGAAGACCGGGTAGCCGTCCTTCACCCGCTCCTTGTTGTAGGTCACCCATTCGGTGGACTGCAGGTTGACCTTGAACAGTCCGGTGGCCTCGAGCTGATTCTTGATCGCGGCGTACTCCTCGGAGCTGCTGGAGCCGTAGTGATCCGGGTTGTACTGCAGGTTCAGCGTCACCGGGGTCTGCACGCCGGCGTCGGACAGGAACTTGGCCGCCTGGTCCTTGTTGGGCTTGTCGCCGTAGATGGTCTTGTATGGCTCGATCGCGCCCGGATAGGCCGACGGCACAGGCGAATACGCGGGCTGATAGGTGCCCTTGTACACGCCGGTGGACAGCGCGTCGCGGTCGATGCTGGAGGCCACCGCCTTGCGGACCGCCAGCTTCTGGTCGGGAGTACCGCCCGGCATCGTATTCATGTTGAACACGATGTAGCGCAGCTCACCGCCGGGACCCGAGTGCACGGCCACCTTGCCGTCCTTACCCAGAGAATCCAGGTCGGTCGGGCTCAGGCTGCGATACGCGACATCGATGTTGCCGTTCTGGATGTCCAGCTTGAGGTTGTCGCTGGAGGCGTAGTACTTCTCGGACACCGTCGCGGTCTTCGGCTTGCCGAGGATGCCGCTGTAGCCCGGATTCGCCTGGTACTGAACGAGCTTGTTCTTGTCGTAGCTGGTGATGGTGTACGGGCCGGAGTATCCCTTGCCCTTGACGACCGCGTCGTCCTCCAGCACCTTGTCGGCCGGGAACACCTTCTCGTCGACGATCGGCCCGGCCTGCGTGGCCAGCACCGGCGCGAAGGTCTGATCGTTGGCGTTCTTGAGAGTGAACACCACGGTGTCGGCGTTGAGGACATCCGTGTGATCCAGGTTGCCCAGCAGCGAGGCCGGACCGTTCGGATCGTTGATCTTGAGCATGCGGTCGAAGGAGAACTTCACGCTGGTCGCGGTCAGCGGATCACCATTGGCGAACTTCAGGCCCGGCTTCAGCGTGCAGGAAAACGTGGTGGGTGTGGCGAAAGCGCACTGCTGCGCGGCGTCGGGAGTCGCGGTCGTCGCGCCCGGAGCGAAGTTCAGCAGGTGCTGGTAGAGCTGGGTCTCCGGCACGTAGGAGCCCTGATCGTAGGCCGCGGCCGGATCCAGGGAGTAGATCTTGTCGGTGGTCCCGATGACCAGGCCGGCGCCGCCGCCCCCGCCGTTGGTGCGCCCGGACCCGCATCCGGCGACCGCGAACAGCGCAAGACCCGCCATCCCAACCGCCGTAATTGTTTTTACTCGACCCGACCGGGTCGTCGACGCCTGTGTCGCCGCTCGTCGCATGACTGTCCTCACCTCGCAACGCGGCACGCGCCACCCTGGATCACAGGGCGGTGCGGCCGCGGTGAACTTCGATATGGCGGGACAGTACCGCCACCACGTTGCCGATATGTTGCGTTTCGCAACAATTGGTAGTCCAAGCGGTGCGACTGGTAGTCACTCCGACAAGCAGACGGCCGGAATCCCTAACAGGATCCCGGCCGAATGTGACTCGTGCGAGCGGATGCCGCCTTCGGGGGCGGGGTGGGTGAACTCAGGGGCGGCTCAGCGCGCTCGCGTTCGCGTTCGCGCCGAGCAGCTCCGATTCCGACTTGTTGCCGAGGATCCCCTCGAGCACATTTTTCCCGATCGCGGCCTCGGTCGGCAGCGGAATCGGGTAGTTCCCGTCGAAACAGGCGCAGCACAGCCGCGAGCGCGGCTGCTCGGTGGCCGCGACCATGCCGTCGAGGGAGACGTAGCCCAGGCTGTCGGCGCCGATGGAGCGCCGCACGTTCTCCACCATCTCCTCGAGCGTGCCCTCGGAATCAGCCCCGTTCGCGATCAGCTCCGCGCGCGAGGCGAAGTCGATGCCGTAGAAGCAGGGCCACTTCACCGGGGGCGAAGCGATGCGGACGTGGATCTCGAGCGCGCCGGCCTCGCGCAGCATGCGGATCAGCGCGCGCTGGGTGTTGCCGCGAACAATCGAATCGTCCACCACGACCAGCCGTTTGCCGCGGATCACCTCGCGCAGCGGGTTGAGCTTGAGCCGGATACCGAGCTGGCGGATGGTCTGGCTGGGCTGAATGAAGGTGCGCCCGACGTAGGCGTTCTTCATCAGGCCCTGACCGTAGGGAATGCCCGAGCCCTGCGCGTAGCCGACGGCGGCCGGGGTGCCCGACTCGGGCACCGGGATGACCAGATCGGCCTCGACCGAGTGCTCCTTGGCCAGGCGGCGGCCGATGTCCACGCGGGTGGCGTGCACCGAGCGGCCCGAGATGGTGCTGTCGGGCCGGGCCAGATAGACGTATTCGAAGACGCAACCCTTGGGCTCGGGGTTCGCGAACCGCGAGGAGCGCACCCCGTCGGCATCGATCGCCAGCAGTTCACCGGGCTCGATCTCACGCACGAAGGCCGCGCCGACGATGTCCAGGGCCGCGGTCTCGCTGGCAACCACCCAGCCGCGATCCAGGCGGCCCAGGCACAGCGGGCGCACCCCGTGCGGATCGCGCGCGGCGTAGAGGGTGTGCTCGTCCATGAAAGTCAGGCAGAACGCGCCGCGCAGGGTGGGCAGCAGCTCCATGGCCGCCTGCTCGATGCTCTTGTCTGCCGCCGCGTGGGCCAGCAGCGCGGTCATCACGTCCGAGTCCGAGGTGGCCGCAACCGATCCCGGCATCCGGTTGATCAGACCGAATTCCCGTGCACGCGAGGCCAATTCGGCAGTGTTGACGAGATTTCCGTTGTGGCCCAGCGCAAGTCCGGTGCCCACCGCGGTGGTACGGAAGATCGGCTGGGCATTCTCCCAGGTCACCGCGCCGGTGGTGGAGTAGCGGCAGTGGCCGATCGCGACGTGCCCGGGCATGGCGGCGAGGGTCTGCTCGTCGAATACCTGACTCACCAGGCCCAGATCCTTGAACACCAGCACCTGCGAGCCGTCGGCGACGGCGATGCCGGCCGCCTCCTGCCCGCGGTGTTGCAGCGCATACAGGCCGTAGTAGGTGAGTTTGGCCACATCCTCGCCGGGAGCCCAGACGCCGAAGACGCCGCACTCCTCCCGGGGCTCGTTTTCGGGCTGATCCGAGGCGGACACATCTGGCTGTTTCGGGCTCTCGACCGACAAATCGGTGTTGGTCACCGTTTGCTCCCTGTTCGGCGGGCTGGTGGCAACGATCATTCTACGGGTCACCCGCGCGAAACCTCCGGCGGGATCACCCGGTTGGCAGACCGTTTGCTGCTACGGTTCGGTCGTGGCGACGACCGACATCGCGGAAGTACCTGCTACCCCCCGGCGCCTGAGCCCGCTGAGGTGGAGCCTTCCGATCATCGTGATGACGGCGCTGGCCGCGCTGCTGACGCTGATGTACCTGGATTACGTCGTGAATCCGGAGAAGAATCTGCACGACTTCCCGATCGCGCTGGTCAATCAGGATGTCGGCGATACGCTGCCCGGCCAGACCCAGCGGGTCAACTTCGGCGACCAGGTCGCGGACGGCCTGCGCAAGGCCATCCCGGCCAACGAATTCGACGTGCGTGTCCTGGGCCTCAACGAGGCTCAGCTGCAGATGCAGTCGGCACAGGTGTACGGCACGATCATCATTCCCGGCGATTTCACCAAGCGCCTGGGCATCCTGGGTGTCGGCAGCGTCGTCCCGGGCGATATCGAACGCCCGATCATCACGCTGCAGACCAATCCGCGGATCGGCGCCTTCGCCACCCAGGTCGTGCAGCGGTTCGGCCAGCAGGCCCTGCCCCAGGTCAACGCCACCGTCGGCAAGCAGCTGACCGAGCAGGTCAGCGCGCAGCTCGGTCCGGCGACCCCGATGTCGGGCGCCGCCCGGATCACCCTGGCCAGTCCGATCAATATCGTCGTCGACCAGTTCCGGCCGCTGCCGGAGGGTTCCGGTCAGGGCCTGACGGCCTTCTTCTACGCCCTGCTCCTGCTGCTGGCCGGCATGGTCGGGGCGATGGTCGTGCACCAGCTGATCGACTCGGCGCTGGGATTCCTGCCGACCGAGTGGGGGCCGTGGTATCTGCACTATCCCCGCACGCCGATCTCCCGGTTCCACACCCTGCTGCTCAAATGGGCGGCGGTGGTGGTGATGGGGGCGATCGTCTCGATCGTCATGATCGGCATCGGCGACGGGCTCGGCATGCCGATCGACCGGCCGCTAGCGCTGTACCTCTTCGGCGCGTTCGTGATCATCGCCGTGGGGGTCACCTGCACCTCGGTGCTCGCCGCGATCGGTAGCTCCGGGCTGATCGTCAACATGATCGTGTTCATCATCCTGGGCCTGCCGTCCTCCGGCGGATCCGTCCCGATCGAGGCGACCCCGAAATACTTCGGCTGGCTGGCCTCGTTCGAGCCGATGCACCAGGTGTTCGTCGGCACCCGCGCCATCCTGTACTTCGACGCCGGCGGCCCGGCGGGCCTGTCGCGCGGCTTCTGGATGTCGGCGCTGGGCCTGGCCATCGGCCTGGTCCTGGGCCTGGTGATCACGCGCTTCTACGACCACAAGGGACTCGAGCGCAAACCGGTCAACACGCCGCAGCCCGCGGCCTAGTCACTCGCCTGATGGTGGGCCCGATCCCCTCCGCCGGGCCCACCGGTCAGGCCTTGAACGGATCGTGCTCGGCCATCAGCCGCTCCAGGCGGGCCTCGTCGATGCGGTGATGGACACGGGCGGACTCGTGCTGGTCGCGCACCACCTTGGCGAGGGTGAAGGTGCTGCTCACCAGGAACAGCACGGTCATCAGCAGGAAGCCGCGCTGCCAGATGTTCAGCGGCAGATACAGGATGCCGCAGCCGGTCGCGACGAAGCTGACGCCGAACGCGATGGCCGCCTGGGCGAGGAATGCCGGGGTGCTCTTCCCCGGTGTTTCGGAAGTGCTCATGACGCCACCTCGCTAGCGCTCGGTGCCGTCACGAGCACTCGTGTGGCTGTGTCTATTGTTCGCTCGCTGCGCTCGCTCATGAGTACCGAGTGTGCGGGGCGCAAGCCTGCCGGGCCTCCGTACAACTACTCGAGCCCGGCGCGTATTTTCCGCGCGAGCGTGCTCACGACCGGGAGATCCCCGATTTTCGGCGGACGGGCGGGGATACTTGATGGGTGCTCGACACCGCCGAGGCCTTGACGACGCTGCGTTCGCGCGGGGTCGTCGCCATCCGGCGTGGCTCGACGGCGCTGCGCCGCATCGAGCGGGACATCATCGGCCTGAACTACGTCGGGCTGGTGGTGGCGACCGTGTTCTTCGCCTGGTCCGTCACGCCGTCGCTGCTGCCGCGAGACTGGTTGTTCCAGGGCCTGATCAGCGGTCTCAACGCCGTGATCGGATACGGCGTCGGGTGCGTGTTCGAATGGATGTTCCGGAGGTGGGCGCGGCCGAAGCTGCCGTGGCAGCCACCGTCGCTGCGGGTGCAGTACTCGGTCAAGTTCACCGTGCTCGCGGTGTGCATCCTGACCGCGGGGTACATGCTCGTGCTCTCGGCCGACTGGCAGCGCCAGACCTTCGCACTGATGGACATGGCAGGCACCACCACCTCGGGATATCTGCGCACCGGCGGGCTGAGCCTGCTGGTGGGCGCGCTGGTGGTGTCGGTGTACCGCACGCTGCGGCAGATCGTGCGGCTGCTGGCCCGGCTGCTGAGCCGGTGGGTCCGGGTGCCACCGAAGTTCGCCCCGACCCTCGGTGCGGTGCTGCTGGTGATCCTGATCGTGACGCTGTTCAACGGCATTGCCACGAAGGCGCTCTTCGCGGTGGCCAACTCGGCGTTCAGCGTGCGCAACGACAAGATGACCTCCTACGCGGTGCAGCCGCAGCAGCCCGAACGCTCGGGAAGCCCGCAGTCGCTGGCGAAGTGGAACACCCTGGGCTCGGAGGGGCGCTGGTTCGTCTCGCACGGGCCCGACGCCTTCCGGATCGGTGCGGTGACGGGACAGCCCGCGATGGAACCGATTCGGACGTACATCGGACTGGATTCGACGAAGAACGGTGAGAGCCAGGAGGATCTGGCGGTCGCCGAGCTCGAGCGCACACACGCGTTCGATCGCAAGGTGCTGGTCATCGTCACCACCACGGGCACCGGCTGGGTGAATTCCATGTCCGCCAACGCGATCGAGTACATGTACGGCGGCGACACCGCGGTCGTGGCCTCGCAATATTCGTATCTGCCCAGTGTGCTGTCGTTCCTGGCGGACCGGCAGAAGGTGGCCGAGTCGGGGCGCAAGATGTTCGACGCGATCTACCGGGCGTGGTCGCGACACCCCGCGGATGCGCGACCGAAGCTGCTGGTGTACGGGGAATCACTGGGTTCGCAGGGTTCCGAGTCGGCCTTCGGCGGGCTGGCGGACCTGCGCGCGCGGGTGGACGGCGCGCTGTGGGTCGGGCCGCCGAATTCCAACCGCCTGTGGAAGCAGTTCGTCTCGCGCCGCGACCCCGGTTCGCGCGAAGTCGAGCCGGTCTATGCGGACGGGCTGGTGGTCCGGTTCGCTGCCGACGCGGCCGATCTGACGAAACCCGCACCCGATTGGCGCCGTCCCCGCATCGCCTACCTGCAGCACGCCTCGGATCCGATCGTGTGGTGGTCGCCGGATCTGATCTTCTCCCAACCGGATTGGTTGTCCGAACGCCGCGGATCCGACGTGTCCACCCAGATGCGATGGTGGCCGTTCGTCACCTTCTGGCAGGTCGCCGCCGACCTCACCAACGCCCAGGGCGTCAGCGACGGCCACGGCCACAACTACGGCACCCTGGTACTGGACGGCTGGGCCGCGGTCCTTCCGCCGCCGGACTGGAACCCGCAGCTGGAGCAGCGGATTCGCACCGAGATCGAGCTCTCCGAAGCGTACGAGCGCGCGGTCAAGTGAGAACTGTTGCCGCCGTGAGCATTCCGGTGCTGTGGAGCGCCGTGATCCTGCCGCGCCTGCAGTGGGGGTTGCGTGGGCGCACCGCCGCCAATGCCGCCTTCGCCACCGGCTACGCGGCGGCGTTCGGAAGTGGCAGTGCCGACGAATCCCCTTCGGACAGTTCGTCCCGCAATGGGGCGCGATGTGACGGATTAGCATGGGGTGCAACGCTTTCCCTATCCATCTTCGCTGGATATGCGGCCCTGCTGACCATTCCGTCCACACGTGCTCGTCTGGCCGAATTCGCGTCCCGAGAACCGGAAGTCGGTCTCGCCGAATGGATCCTGGTCCACATCCCACTCGGCACCGTCTACACCGAAGAACTGATCTTCCGGGCCACCCTCGGCCCACTCCTGGACCGTGCCTGCGGCCGGTCCGGAATCTGGCTAGGCGCCTCAACCTTCGGCCTCTGGCATATCATTCCCGCCCGCGCCGCGGGCGACAGCGTGCCCGCCACCGTGGCCGCCACGGCACTCGGCGGACTGATCCTGAGCTCGTTACGCCGCCGCACCGGCAGCACACTCGCACCAGCGCTAGTGCACTTCGCCCTTAATGCAGGCGGCGCGATCGCTCCCCACCTGGCCGGTCGGCTACCTCCGCGCGGCGCTCCGACCAGGCGAAAGCAAGTTACCGCCGCAAAAAGAGCCTGAATCTCTTTTGCGGGGCCGGACAGCATTTCCAGAAGTCCGTCGGCATACTCACGGCCGAGGCGCGATCCCGTCCATGGGTGCGGCCGTGTAATGCTGGAGGTGAACATCTCCGAAGGGGTTGTGATGTTGTCTGACCGGGTGGCCCGATGACCTGGGCGTACCAGCGTCCGCATTGCGTCGTCGCACTGGCGTTGCCAGGGGTGGTGGCATTCGATCTGGCGATTGCCGCGCAGATCTTCGGGTTTCGGGATGAGGCCGAGCGGTATTCGTTCAGCGTTTGCGGGGTGCGGGCGGGGGCGGTCGCGACCTCGACGGGGTTCTCCATCGATGCGGCGGCGGGGCTGGAGGCCCTGGAGAGCGCCGATACGGTCGTGGTGCCCGGGTACTACCCGACCGATGCGCCGGATGTGGCGGTGCTCGAGGCGCTGCGGGCGGCGCACGATCGGGGGGCGCGGCTGGCCTCGGTGTGTTTGGGTGCGTTCGCACTGGCGGGCGCGGGTCTGCTCGATGGGCGCAGGGCCACCACGCACTGGCGCGAGGCCGGGGAGTTCCGGCGGCGGTATCCGAGCGTGTGGCTCGATCCGGATGTCTTGTTCGTCGACGGCGGGCAAATCCTCACGGGCGCGGGACAATCCGCGAGCATCGACTTCTATATCCATCTGGTTCGCTCGGATTACGGGGCGGGCGTCGCCGATGCGGTGGCCCGCCGGATGGTCGTGGCCGGTCATCGGTCCGGCGAGCAGGCCCAGGATCCCCGCCGCGGGGCGCGCGAGGACGCCGACGACCTCGCCCGAACGCTCGAATGGGCCGTCGAGCAGCTGCACCGCCCGCTGTCGCTCAACCACCTGGCCCGCCACGCGGGCATGACCACGCGCACCTTCTCGCGCCGCTTCCGCGAACGCACCCGCATGACTCCGATGCGCTGGCTGTCCTCGCAACGGCTGCTGGAGGCCCAACGGCTCCTCGAGACGACCGATCTCCCGATGGACCACATCGCCGAGCGGTGCGGGCTGGGCACCGCCGGCAACCTGCGCCTGCACATGGTGCGCTCGCTCGGCGCGACGCCCACCGAATACCGCCGAACCCACCGCCGCATGCCGGTGGCGCAACTCTGACGACAGGTGGCGCGAACCGCACGATTGCGACCCCGCCGCGCTGCGACCGTGTATGTGTGAACAACTTCGACGAACTACTCGAGAACAACAAGCGTTTCGCCGCAACCGATTTCAGCGATCGACTGCCGGAGATCCCGTTCGTACCCAACAAGCAGGTCTACATCCTCACCTGCATCGATCCCCGCGTCGACCCCGCGGACGTGCTCGGCCTGAGGCTCGGCGACGCGATCGTCGCCCGCACCGTGGGCGGCCGCGTCAATCAGTCGTTCCTCGACGACCTGGCCTGGATCAGCTACCTGCACGAGACCGTGACGCCCGACGCCGACTGGTTCGATCTCGCCGTCATCCACCACACCGACTGCGGCTCGGCCCTCATGGCCGACGACAAGCTGCGCCACGGCTTCCTCCCCCGTGGCTTCGACGACGCCGCTCTCCGAGCCACCGCGGTCACCGACCCGGCCACCACGGTCCCCGTCGACGTAGCCAAGATCCTGAACTCACCCACCGCCTCGGGCCGCATCCGAGTCTCGGGCTACAGCTACAACACCGCCACCGGCCACCTCACCCTGGTCACGCCACCGACCTCGCGAGACCGGTGACCGATCCTGCCGTGGAATCAGAGGGTCAGCGCGGCGGGTTCGGCCTCCGGATCGGCTTCGGCCGCGGCGGCGGAGCGCAGCACCGTGATGGTCACTGCGAGCGCCAGCGCCAGCAGTCCGGTGCCGACGGTGAAGGCGAGGCGGTAGCCGCTGGTCAACGCCGCGGCCTCGGAAATGCCTGTGGCGAGCCGGTTTCCGGTGCGGGACGCGGCAAGGGTGGACAGGACGGCGACGCCGAGCGCCATGCCGATCTGCTGGGTGGTGTTGAACAGGCCGGACGCCAGGCCCGCGTCGTCGGGCTTCGCGCCGGACATGCCCAGGGCCGTCAGGGCCGGAAGCACCAGGCCACCACCGGCTATCAGCACCATCATGGGCAGCAGGTCGATCACGTACGAGCCGTGCACGGGGAGCCGGGTCAGCCAGCCCATGCCCAGCAGTAGCAGTGTCAATCCGGCAATCAGCGAATTACGGGCGCCGATACGCGTGCTCAGCGGCGCGGACACGAAGAGTGAGACCGTGCCGAGAGCCACCGCCGCGGGCAGCATCGCCAGCCCGGTCTCGAGCGTGCTGTACCCGAGCACCTTCTGCATGTAGAGCGCGACGATGACCTGGAAGGCGAACATCGCCGACAGCGTCAGCATCTGAATGAGGTTCGCGCTGGAAACGTTGCGGGAGCGGAAGATTCGAAGCGACAGCAACGGGGTTCGGGCGGTGGCCTGACGGACCACGAATGCGGCGAGCAGTATCGACGAGACCGCACCGAGGCCGAGAGTGCGAGCCGCCAGCCAGCCGTATTCGCCGATTCCGACGACGGTATAGATGCCGAGCATCAACCCGGCGGTGACCAGCAGCGCGCCGAGAACGTCAGCGCCCGCTGCCATTCCGAGCCCGCGATCGGCCGGCAGCGCCCGTGCCGCCAGGACAACCGTGGCCAACCCGATCGGCGCGTTGATGAAGAAGATCCAGTGCCAGCTCAGCACATCGGTGAGCACTCCACCGAGCACCTGCCCGACGGCCGCGCCCGCGGCGCCGGTAAAGCTGAAAACGCCGATGGCCCTGGCACGTTCAGCCTCACCGGGGAACAGAGTGATCAGAATGCCCAGCACCACCGACGCGGCGAGCGCGCTGCCTACGCCCTGCAGGAAACGGGCCACGATCAGCTGGCCGGGGCCCGTCGCCGCGCCCGCGAAGACGGAGGCGGCGGTGAAGACGGCGTTCCCGGCCAGGAACACGGTCCTGCGGCCGATCAGATCGCCGAGTCGCCCGGACAGCAGCAACAGGCCGCCGAACGCGATGAGGTAGGCATTGACCATCCAGCTCGATCCGGCCGGACTGAAGCCCAGATCGCGCTGGATCGCCGGCAGCGCGACGGTCACGATGCTGCCGTCGAGGATGGTCATGAGCATCGATGCCGAGAGCACGGCGAGCGCGAGGCGTGGGGAGGTCGTGTTCGTTGTTGCCATGGCTACGACGCTATGGAGATCTTGTGAGCCGGAGAATGGTTGTTCTGCTCATTTCCATGTCTCGAACGCTCACGCACCTCGGGCGCTCAGCGCCGTCGGCGACGCCGGTTACCCTCGCAGGCGTGGTGCAACGAGGAGCGGTGAATCCGGCGGAGGTGCGGGCCGCGGTGCTGGCGGTGCAGGAATGGCTGCGGGACGAGACCCGACCCGCACCCCCACGCGCCGAGCTGGCGGCGGCGGTGCGCGGCACGGCGCGCACGTTGGCGGCCGGTGCACCCGGTGGCTCAGTGGAGGTGCGAGTGCCGCCGTTCGTGGCGGTGCAGTGCATCGAGGGGCCGCGGCATACCCGGGGTACGCCGCCGAATGTGGTGGAGACCGATGCGCGCACCTGGCTGCTGCTGGCCACCGGGCTGCTTTCGTACGAGGCAGCGGTGAAGTCCGGGGGGTTGAGCGTATCCGGCACGCGCGCAGGCGAACTCGCGCACTGGCTGCCGCTGGTCCCGCTGTAATGCGCGAACCGGCCGGAATATGTTCGTCTACAACAGCTTTCACAGCAGACTGACATATTCCGGCCCGGAACTCACACGATACGGATATCGAATCCGGAAAATCGTTGTCGCGAATCAGTTTTCGTGCGCGCCGAACAGCTTGGACAGCGTGCCCTCGAAACTCTCGCGCAGCTCGTTCAGGGTGACCGAGAACTGCCCCTGCACCTCGACCGAATCCGAGCCCTGGTCGACCACGCCGATGCGGACCCACGGCAGCTCGCGCGCGGAGCACATCTTGGTGAAGCGGGTCTCCTCCGAGCGCGGGACGGCCACCAGGACGCGGCCCGCGGATTCGGAGAACAGCCAGACGAACGGGTCGGCGCCCTCGGGAAGCAGGATGCGGCAGCCGGTTTCGCCCGCCAGCGCGGCCTCGACCACGGTCTGGGCCAGGCCGCCCTCGCTGAGATCGTGTGCGGCGCTGATCATTCCGTCGCGGGAACCGGCGGTGAGCACCTCGGCGAGCAGCTGCTCACGGGCCAGGTCGACCTTCGGCGGGACGCCGCCCAGGTGGTCGTGCTCGACCTGCGCCCAGATGGAGCCGTCGAACTCGTCGCGGGTGTCGCCGAGCAGGATCAGCGTCTCGCCGGGCTCGAGGCCCAGGCCCGTCGGGATGCGACGGTGCACGTCGTCGATGACGCCGAGCACGCCGACGACGGGCGTGGGCAGGATCGCGGTCTGGCCGGTCTGGTTGTAGAAGCTGACGTTGCCGCCGGTAACCGGAATGCCCAGGGCCGCACAGCCGTCCGCCAGGCCGCGCACGGCCTGCTGGAACTGCCACATCACGCCCGGATCCTCCGGCGAGCCGAAGTTGAGGCAGTTGGTGACGGCCTTGGGGGTGGCGCCGGTGGTGGCGACGTTGCGGAACGCCTCGGCCAGCGCCAGCTGCGCGCCGGTGTAGGGATCGAGCTTGGTGTAGCGGCCCGAGGCGTCGGTGGCCAGCGCGATGCCGCGGCCCGAGGTCTCATCGATGCGGATCACACCCGCGTCGGCGTGCTCGGCGAGCACGGTGTTGCCGCGCACGTAGCGGTCGTACTGCTCGGTGATCCAGCGGCGGCTGCACAGCTGCACGCTGGAGACCATCTTCAGCAGCGTCGCGCGCAGTTCCTCGCCCGAGGCCGGGCGGGCCAGCGCCGCGGTGGTGTCGGCGATCAGCGCGTCCTGCTCGTCCGGGCGCTGAACGGGACGCTCGTAGACCGGGCCCTCGTGCGCGACGGTGCGCGGCGGCACGTCCACCACGGTCTCGCCGTGCCAGGTGATGACCAGGCGCTCGCCGTCGGTGACCTCACCGATCACGGTGGCCAGGGTGTCCCACCTGTGGCAGACCGCCATGAACGCGTCCACGTTCTCCGGGGTCACGACCGCGCACATGCGCTCCTGCGACTCGCTGGACAGGATCTCCGCTGGTGTCATGTTCGCCGCGCGCAGCGGCACCTTGTCCAGGTTGATATGCATTCCGCCGTCGCCCGCGGCCGCGAGTTCGGAGGTGGCACAGGACAATCCGGCGCCGCCGAGATCCTGAATGCCGACCACCAGGCCGGCCGCGTACAGCTCGAGGCAGCACTCGATGAGCACCTTCTCGGTGAACGGGTCGCCCACCTGCACGCTCGGCAGCTTCTTGCGGCCGGTGCCGGACTCGTCGCCGGAGAAGGTGTCCGAGGCCAGCACCGACACGCCGCCGATGCCGTCGAGGCCGGTGCGCGCGCCGAACAGGATGATCTTGTTGCCGGTGCCCGAGGCGAACGCCAGGTGCAGGTCCTCGACCCGCATCACGCCCGCGCACAGCGCGTTCACCAGCGGATTGCCCTGATACGAGGCATCGAACACGGTCTCGCCGCCGACGTTGGGCAGGCCCAGCGAATTGCCGTAGCCGCCGACACCGCGCACCACGCCGTCTACGACGCGCCGGGTGTCGGGGTGATCGGCCGCGCCGAAGCGCAGCTGGTCCATCACCGCGATCGGCCGCGCGCCCATGGCCATGATGTCGCGCACGATGCCGCCGACGCCGGTGGCCGCGCCCTGATACGGCTCCACGTACGAGGGGTGGTTGTGCGACTCCACCTTGAAGGTGACCGCCCAGCCGTCGCCGATGTCGACCACGCCCGCGTTCTCGCCGATTCCGGCGAGCATGGACTTGCGCATCTCGTCGGTGGTGGTCTGCCCGAAGTACCGCAGGTGCACCTTCGAGGACTTGTACGAGCAGTGCTCGCTCCACATCACCGAATACATCGCCAGCTCGGCATCGGTGGGACGCCGGCCCAGGATCTCCCGGATGCGGGCGTACTCGTCGTCCTTGAGCCCCAGCTCCTTATAGGGCTGTGCGGTATCCGGGGTGGCCGCGGCGGCGCTGACGGTGTCGACGTGGACAGTCACGGTGAGTACCAGGGTCCTTTCGGCGGGCATGCGAATGCCAATGAGCCCAAATGCTGGAGAGCGGATACAAGCTCGAAGTCTAATGTGTTGGCCCGAAGCGGCTGACCACGGGCCGAGCCACGGTCATCACGAGCCGCGTACGCCCATCGTCAGGTACCCGCCGCGGACAACGCGCGCCGGCGAAACGTTCGCCCAGCCTTCGTTCAGCGGGCCTTGTTTTGCGGCCGCCCCCGGACATGCGCAACGCCGCTGCCAGGGCTTTCGGATTTACCGGATACCCTTGGCGCGTGACTGAGCGATCCAGGGTGGTGGATCCGGACGAATTGCCCCCGGCCACTCCAGCAGGGCCGTCCGAAGCAGGTCCGACCCGTCGGCAGCTACGCCTACTGACGCTGGCGATCGCCCTGTTCGCGGTGTCCGGAATAGTCTGCGCCGTTGCCGGGATCTGGCGGGGCTACATCGATCTGCAGGTCTACCGCACCGGCGCCCGCGTCTGGCTCGACGGCGGCAACCTCTACGGCCCGATGCCCAGGGTGATGGGCCTGAGCCTGCCGTTCACCTATCCCCCGCTGGCCGCGCTGCTCTTCGCGCCGCTGGTGCTGATGCCGCTGTACTGCGCGGAATGGGTGGTGCTGGCCCTCGCGATCGCCAGCCTGGCGCTGACACTGTGGCTGGTGCTGAAGCGGCTGCGACCACACATGGACTCCCCGACCAGGGTGGCCCTGGTGATCGGGACGGTCGCGCTGCTGGGGCTGTCCGAGCCGATTCGCCAGACCTACAACTTCGGGCAGATCAACCTGTTTCTGATGACGGCCATCGTGCTGGATGTGCTGGTACGCAAGCCCGTCTGGCCGCGCGGCCTGCTGATCGGGATCGCGGTGTCGATCAAGCTGATTCCCGGCGGCTTCCTGCTGTATTTCCTGATGCGCCGGGACTGGCGGGCCGCGGCCACCGTGGTGCTGTCGGCGCTGGGCGCGATCGGGGTGGGTTTCGCACTGTTCCCGCACGATTCGGCGCAGTACTGGTTCCACACGCTGTTCGACACCGGGCGGATCGGGCCGCCGTCGTTCCCGGGCAATCAGTCCCTGAAGGGCTTCGCCTTCCGGCTGGGTCTGTCCGCATCCAGCGCGACGATCATGTGGATCGTGCTCTCGCTCGTCACAATCGCGCTCGCGGTGGTGCTGATGCGGCGGTTGTTCGCCGATGCCGACGCCGCGCGGGCCGCCGGAACGGACGCCGATTCCGACGCGCCCGCGGCGCCCGCCGCCGAGCTCGCCGCGCTGACCGTCAACGCCGCCGCGGTGCTGCTGGTATCGCCGATCTCCTGGTCCCATCATTGGGTGTGGGTCGCGCTGGCCGCGGTCGTGGCCGCCGACGCCGTCGAGCGCGGGCGCCGCAGCCGGACCTACCTGCTGGCCACCGCCGCGATCGCCGTGATGTTCATGGTCGGCCCGCACTGGCTGCTGCCCCATCTCAAAGGCAGCGAGCACCGCTGGTCGCTGTGGGAGCAGGTGATCGGCTCCAGCTATGTGCTGGTGACGTTCACGGTGCTGGTGGCCGCGACGGTGGCCTACCGGCCGATCTACCGCGCGGCGATCTCCACCGGCGCGAGGAAGGCCGCCAGCGCGGCCGAATAGGCGACCACATCGGCCGCGCCCATCAGTTCGCGCGCGGAGTGCATGGCCAGCTGCGGCGCCCCGACGTCGACGGTCGGCATTCCGGTGCGGGCCGCGGTCATGGGGCCGATGGTGGAGCCGCACGACAGATCCGCGCGGTGCACGTATCGCTGCATCGGCACCCCCGCCTGCGCGCAGGCCAGCGCGAACGCACCCGTACCGACCGCGTCGGTGGCATAGCGCAGATTCTGGTTCACCTTCAGCACCGGGCCGCCGTTGATCTCGATCCGGTGCGAGGGCTCGTGCCGCTCGGCGTAGTTCGGATGCGTGGCGTGCGCCATGTCGCCCGAGGCCACGACCGAACCCGCCAGTGCCGCAAGGTATTCCGAACGACCGCCGCCGCGGGCCAGCACGATCCGCTCCAGGATCGCGGGCAGCAGATCGGACTGCGCGCCGCGGTCGGACTGGCTGCCGACCTCCTCGTGGTCGAACATCACCAGCACCGGGGTGGCGGCGCCTGGCTCCGCCGCGGCGGCCAGGAACGCGTGCAGCCCGGCGTAGCAGGTGCCCTGATTGTCCAGCCGGGGCGCGCTGACCAGGTCCAGATCCCGGCCGACCAGGCGACTCGGGGTCAGGTCGTGGGTCATCAGCTCCCAGCCCAGCGCGTCGCGCGGGTCGAAATCCGCACGCTCGGCCAGATAGTGCAGGAACGACGCGGGCTCGGAGCCCACGCCCCAGACCGCGTTGACGTGGCGCTGCGGGTCCAGGCTCACCCCGCGCCGGTCCTCGGAGAGGTGAATCGCCAGCTGCGGCACCCGCAGTAGCGGCTCATCGATCCGGATCAGCTTCTCGGACACGGTATTTCCCTCTCGCACCGTGATCCGCCCGGAGATGCCGAGCTCGCGGTCGAGCCAGGAATTGAGCCACGCGCCGCCGTAGGGCTCGAGGCCCACCAGCTGCCAGCCGGCCGAGGTCAGATCCGGATGCTGCTTGACCCGCAGATTGGGGCTGTCGGTATGCGCGCCCACCACCCGGAACGGACTCGACTCCGCACTGCCCGCCCAGGCCACCAGGGACCCGCCGCGCACCACGAAGAACCGCCCGACCGCGCCGGTGGTCCAGGGTCGCGCCTCGGGCAGCTCCTGGAAGCCCTGCGACCGCAATTCGGTCGCAACGGTTTCCACGACGTGGAAGGGGGACGGGGAGGCGTCGACGAAGGCACACAGTCCGGACGCCGTCGCGGTCGTGACGGGCATACCGGCGATCTTAATCAGCCGTTGGCCGGCACCTCGGCGACCAGCTCGAGCAGGCGTAGCAGATCGGCATGATTGCGGGCCCCGATGCGCTTGCGCAGCTGTTCCTCCACGCGCAGCTCCTCCGCGCGCACCGATTCGACCAACTCGACGCCGCGCTTGCTGAGCCCGATCAGGATCCGGCGGCGGTCGTCCTCGGCCGCGGTGCGGAAGATCAGGCCGCGCTCGGCCAGGGCGTCGGCGTGCCTGGTGGCCGAGGACGGCGGCAGCTGGGAGCGGGCGGCCAGCTCGGTCATCGTGATGCCGACCCGATCGGACAGATGGGACAGCATGGCCCAGTGATCGGGCGAGAGCTGCCGGGCGCACAGGGCCGCATCCAGGTGCCGCAGCCAACTGCGCTCGGCCGCTCGCAGTGCCCCATGCAGCGTTGCGAATCCGCTTACAATGGTCGTCGGCATATTTCTTCCGCCCATCATTTAAAACTAGGACGAGAAGAAGGGTACCGAATGTTGCCGTTCCATGAACGTCCAGACGATGTGATAGAAGTCCTCAATATCGTCCCTCTCCAGGGGTCGGGCGGGATTGTGGCTCCGTCGTGCGAGGCGGCCGTGGCCCTGGCCGTGGCGGAGATCAACGGCAGCGCCGGCATCCTCGGCCGCGAGGTCCGGGTCACCACCATCGACGGCGGGCGCGCCCCGCACGAGGTGGCCGCGGAGGTCTCGGCCCTGCTGGCCACCGGCATGATCGACGCGATCACCGGGTGGCACATCTCCGCGGTCCGGCGGGCGGTCGCCCGCGCCGCCGACGGCCGCGTTCCCTACCTGTTCGCGACCACGCACGAGGACCTGCCCGACGAGCCGCCCGGCGTGCTGATGATCGGCGAGAGCCCCGCCGGGCACATCCTGCCCGCGATGGACTGGCTGCACCGGCAGTACGGCACGCGGCGCTGGGCGATCATCGGCAACGACTACATCTGGCCGCTGGCGACGGCGCGCGCGGTGAAGGCCGCGCACCCCGGCGCGATCACCCTCGAGCAGTACGTGCCCTTGGGGACAACGGATTTCAGCGATTTCCTGAACGATCCGCGGTTCGCCGCGGCCGACGGCATCGTGCTGCTGCTGGTCGGCACCGACGTGGTGCGCTTCAACCAGCAGTTCGCCCGGACCGGCCGCGCCGCCCAACAGGTCCGGGTGAGCCCCGCGATCGACGAGACCTGCCTGCTCGCGGCAGGCCCCGCGGCCAGCGAGAACCTGTATGTGGCCTCGGCCTTCTTCCCGGACGGGCCCGGCGATCCGGACCTGATGGCGCGCTATCACCGGCTGCACGGCCAATTCGCGCCTCAGCTCACCTATTTCGGCAACACCAGCTATCAGGCGATGCACATGCTGCGCTCGATGTCGCAGGCCCTGGGCTCCCTCGATGTGTCCCGGATGCAAGCCGCCCTCATCGACGGACTGACCCTGGAGGCCCCGTCGGGCGCACGAACCTTCCGCGACAACCACGCGATGCTGGACAGCGGGTTCATCGCCCACGCCGAGGGTGTGAATCTGCGCATCATCGACACGCTGAATCCCGCGGCCCGGCACCTCTAGCCCGGGGCGGGCCTAGGCCGCGACGAGCGTGTCCACGACCGACAGGAACATGCCCAGGCCGTCGTCGCTGGGACCGGTCAGGGGTTCGGTGGCGTGCTCGGGATGCGGCATCAGGCCGACGATGCGGCCGTTCGCCGAGGCGATTCCCGCGATGTTGCGCTGCGAACCGTTCGGGTTGTCGCCCGTGTAGCGGAACACCACCCGGCCCTCGCCCTCGAGCTCGTCCAGCACTGGCTGCGAGGCCTGGTAGCGGCCCTCGGCGTTCTTGACCGGAATCAGGATCTGCGCACCCGGTTCGTAGCGGGCGGTCCAGGCGGTGTTCGCCGCCTCCACGCTCAGCCACTGATCGCGGCAAACGAAGTGCAGGCCCTCGTTGCGGGTCAGCGCGCCGGGCAACAGGCCCGCCTCGCACAGCACCTGGAAGCCGTTGCAGATGCCGAGGGTCGGCATGCCCTTACCGGCGGCCTCCACGACCTTGCCCATCACCGGGGCGAATCGGGCGATGGCCCCGGCGCGCAGGTAGTCGCCGTAGGAGAAGCCGCCGGGCACGATCACCGCGTCGACGCCCTTGAGGTCGGCGTCGGCGTGCCACAGGCTGACCGCCTCGGCGCCGGCCAGGCGCACCGCGCGGGCGGCATCCACATCGTCGAGGGTGCCGGGGAAGGTGATGACACCGATGCGCACAGACATCAGAGCCGCACCACTTTCCAGTCCTCGATCACAGTGTTGGCCAGCAGCGCCTCGGCGATCTTCTCGAGCTCCACATCGCTGACACTGTCGTCGATGTCGAGTTCGAATCGCTTGCCCTGCCGCACATCCGAGACGCCGGGGAAACCAAGACGCCCGAGTGCACCGACGATGGCCTGACCCTGCGGATCCAGGATCTCGGCCTTCGGCATCACCTCGACCACGACTCGTGCCACGCGTTTGCTCCTCACGCTGGTGGGGGGTTACCTGGTCAGCGTAGTTGGCCCCGGTCGAGCGCGTGCCGCCGGGGCCGGGGCGATTTCGGGGCATCGGCCGTCTCGCGCGCGGGCGTGCACGGCAGGGGATACCGTGGGCACATGCGCATAGCCCATTTCGGTCATTCCTGCGTTCTGGTCGAGATCGACGGGGTGAAGATCCTGTTCGATCCGGGCAATTTCTCGCACGGGTTCGAGGGCATCACCGGCCTGGATGCGATCGCGGTCACGCATCAGCATCCCGATCACATCGATCCGAACCGGATCGAGCAGCTGATCGAGAAGAATCCGCAGGCGCGGCTGCTCAGCGATCCGCAGACCGCCCGCCTGCGCGACGAGCCCTGGGAGGGCGTGCGCGCCGGGCAGATTCTGACGATCGGCGGGGTGCAGATCACCGGCGGCGGCGGACGGCACGCGGTGATCCATCCCGAGATTCCCGTCATCGACAACACCGTCTTCCAGCTGGGCACCCCCGACGACCCGGCGCGGTTCGTGCATCCGGGCGATTCGCTGTGGGTCCCGTCCACCCCGGTCGGCGTGCTGGCGCTGCCCGCGGCCGCGCCGTGGATGCGGATCAGCGAGGCCGTGGACTATCTGCGTGCGGTCGCGCCGCGCACCGCGCTGCCGATCCACTACGGCATCATCGAGCCCGCCGCCCAGGGGATCTACTTCGGCCGCCTCAACGAAATGCGGCCCGCCGATACGGAATTCAAGCTCATCGAGCCCGAGGACAGCGCCGAGCTCTGAGCGGCGCTGCCGAACCCGCACTCCCGGAACGCCTTCGGCCGGGATTTTCGCCGCGGCGGCGAGGCTATATGCCGTACGAGGCCAGGAACAGCGCCTCGGTCAGGGCCATGTGTTCGATCTCGGTGGGGTCCACGCTCTCGTTGGGAGCGTGGATGAGGCATGTGGGCTCCTCGACGCCGATCAGCATGATCTCCGCGTCCGGGTAGGTGTCGGCGAAGACGTTGCACAGCGGGATGGAACCGCCCTGTCCCTGCGTGGTGGCGGCGCGGCCGTAGGACGCGGCGAAGGCCGCCTCCATCGCCGCACGGGCCGGGCCGCCGGTGCCGGAGCGGAACGGCGAGCCGGTCGCCTCAGTCTCCACGCTCACCCGCGCATGCCAGGGCGCGTGCGATTCCAGGTGTGCGGTCAGGGCTTCGAGTGCCTGCGCGGGATCCACGCCCGGCGGGATGCGCAGATTCAGCCGCGCCCGCGCGGAGGCCTGGACGGCCGCCGAGGAGCCGACGACCTTCGGCGCGTCGATGCCCAGCACCGTCAGAGCCGATCGCGCCCAGACCATGTCGGAGACCGTCCCGTCGCCGAGCAGGTCGACGCCGTCGAGTACGCCCGCGTCCGCCCGGAACTGCTCGATCGGGTACTGCGCGCCGTCCCACACCTGATCGTTGGCCAGCCCGGCCACGGTGGTGTTGCCCTTTTCGTCGCGCAGCGTGGCCAGCAGGTGGATCATCGCGGCCAGCGCGTCGGGCGCGGGACCGCCGAACATGCCCGAATGCATCGGCCCGGCCAGGGTTTCCACGGAGACCAGCACATTCACAGTGCCGCGCAGGGTCTGGGTGAAGGTCGGCACGCCGACGGCGAAGTTGCCGCAGTCGGCGATCACCAGCGCGTCGGCGCGCAGCAGCTCGACATTGCCGGGCACGAACTCCTCCAGGCCGCCGGTGCCCTGCTCCTCCGACCCCTCGGCCACCAGCGTGATCCCGACCGGATAGTCCTTGCCGCCCAGCATTTCCCGCAGCGCGCGCAGCGCGGTCAGGTGCATGACGATGTTGCCCTTGCAGTCGGCGGCGCCGCGTCCGTACCAGCGGCCGTCCCGCTCGGTGAGCTGCCACACCGGACTGTGCCAGGCGGCATCGTCGAGGGGAGGCTGAACGTCGTAGTGGCAGTAGAGCATTACCGTCGGTGCACCGGGCGGCGCCGGATGGCGGGCGACGACGGCCGCGCTGCCGTCCGGGGTTTCGTGCAGTCCGACGTCGGTGAGGCCCTCCGCGGCGAAGGCATCGGCCACCCACTGCGCGGCCCGCCGGCACTCCTCGGGCGGGAACTGCCGGGGATCGTGCACGGACCTGTACGAAACCAGTTCGGTCAGATCGGCTTTCGCCCTGGGCATCAGCGCTCTCACCTGCGCGCGCAGCGCGGCGGTCCGGGAATCGTCGGTCATATCGCCCTCTACTTTCGTATGGTGTCGCCCAGCTTCAACGTATCCAGCTGCCGAAGATAGGCGGGCAGATGGTCCGGACAGTAGGTCGCGATCAGAACACGGAAAGTCGCCCCGATGAGGATCCACGCGCGCCAGGTCCGGAATGTAGCTGGCGACCTTGCCCTCGCCCACGTGTGGTTTTGTGGTGGACATCACTTGCTCTATGAGATGCTGATAGTCCATGACGTAAACTTTAATCACTTGGCAAACACAGGACCTGGTCGAATACGTAAGTACTGCAACCAGTTTCGATATCTGCGAAACTGGTATCGATTATGTAGCAAACATTTGCTGCAAGTACGCTCACCAGGAGAGAATGATGCCCCACCCATCCGATGCCGACGACCTTTTCGCGCTGCCCCAGATTGAAGGCGGCGCCCCGAAGGGCGGATTCCCCCACCCCGAGATGCTCCCGACTGTCGCCTATCAGCTCGTGCATGACGAATTGCTGCTCGACGGCGTGTCCCGGATGAACCTCGCCACGTTCTGCACCACCTGGGTCGATGATCAGGCCCGCCGGCTGATGAACGAATCGCTCGACAAGAACATCGTCGACAAGGACGAATACCCGCAGACCGCCGAGCTCGAGACCCGCTGCGTGCGGATGCTCGCGGACCTGTGGCACTCCCCCGATCCGGCCGGGACGCGCGGCACCTCGACGACCGGTTCCAGCGAGGCCGCGATGCTCGGCGGGCTGGCCGCGAAATTCCGCTGGCGTGCCAAGGGCGGCAAGGGCATCCCGAATTTCGTCTGCGGCCCAGTGCAGGTGTGCTGGGAGAAATTCGCGCGCTATTTCGACGTCGAAATCCGCCAGGTGCCGCTGCGCGGCGATCGGCTGACGATGCATCCGGACGATCTGGCCACCTACTGCGACGAGAACACCATCATGGTCGTGCCGACCTTCGGCCAGACCTTCACCGGCCTGTTCGAGGACGTCGCGGGCATCAGCAACGCCCTGGACGAGTTGCAGGCCAAGACCGGGCTGGACATTCCGATCCACGTCGACGCGGCCAGCGGCGGATTTCTCGCGCCGTTCACCGCGCCGGAGCTGGTCTGGGATTTCCGGCTGCCGCGGGTGAAGTCGATCAACGCCTCGGGCCACAAGACGGGCCTGGCGCCGCTGGGCGTGGGCTGGGCCATCTGGCGCGAGGCCACCGATCTGCCCGACGAGCTGGTCTTCAACGTCGACTACCTGGGCGGCAACATGGCCACCTTCAACCTGAACTTCTCCCGGCCCGGCGGGCAGGTCGTCACCTCGTACTACGAGTTCATCCGGCTCGGCCGGTTCGGGTTCACCCGGGTGCAGAGGGCGGTGTACGCGGTGGCCGAGCAGCTGGCCCGGGGCATCGAGAAGCTCGGGCCGTTCGAGCTTATCCACGCCGGCGATCCGCTCAAGGGCATCGCGGCGGTGTCGTGGCGGATGACCGGCGAGCAGACCTTCAACCTGTACGACCTGTCCGACCGGCTGCGCACCCGCGGCTGGCTGGTCGCGGCGTATCCGCTGCCCGCCGACCGCCAGGACGAGACGATCATGCGGGTGCTGGTCCGGCACGGATTCAGCTACGACATGGCCGATCTGCTGCTGGCCGACATGGTCCGCGCGCTCGAGCAGCTGGACAAGCACCCGCCGAGCACCTCGCTCACCCGCGAGGAGTCCGGCAGCTTCACCCACAGCGCCACCCCGAAGGTGTCCACGGCCGAGATACGCAAACGCCGAGCCAAGCGGTCCGCGTGACGGCCGGATCGGCCGATGCGCGCACGCCCGCGTCGAGCACAAGCTCGGCGCGGGCCGGGTCGCCCGGAGACGGTGCGGCGCAAGCAAATACGGCAGGCCGATCCGCCGTCAAGGCCGCGGCCCTGGGGCCCAGCGCCGATCCGTAGGGATCAGGCGGCGCGGACCGCCTGGAAGGGCTCCCAGTGGTAGACCTCGGGGACCGCGTTATGGAACAGGGCCAGGTCGATCGCGTCGATCATGGCCTGGCGCGGGCCGGAGCGGCCGAGCTGGGCGGCCGAGACGGCCAGGCGCAGCAGGCCGCCGCGACGAGCCGTGCGCGCGGCGCTCATCACCAGCGCGTGGCACCACCAGGGTTCGGCGCGGAAGCCCTCGCCGATGCCGTGCACCCACGCCCGCTGCGCCACATCGCGCTCGAGATCGTGGATCGCGGTCAGGCTCAGCGCCTGGCGGAAGCCGACCTCCGGCAGCGCGGCCATCGCGCCCTCGGAGGCGTTCCAGCGCGGCGCCGCGAACAGCCGGGTGCGCAGGCCCACCTGCTCCAGCACCCGGTCCGCGGCCACCAGCCGCAGCCGCGCCTCGTGCCGCGGCAGGGCGGCGAATTCGGCGCGGCGGCGCTTGGTGGCGGCCTGGTCGTAGCCGTGCAGCACGATGGCGTCGCCGCCCTCGCGGCGCTCGCGCAGCCAGTCCTGCGTGTGCGCGTCGTCGACGAGCCGGTACCGGCCCTTGAGCCGGGGCGCCACCAGCAGCGAGAGCGGGACCCCGCGCCTGTCCATCTCGGCGGCGAATTCCTGCGCCTGTGCCCTGGTGTTGTCCCGAATACCCGACACCGAGACGATCAGCTGACCACGCATGTCCGACTCCCCTGTCCTGCACCAGCAATAGTTCCACGGTGACCGCACGAGGTGTCGGCATCGTGCTGCCCGGGTGACGCCACGGCGAATTCGCGCTACCGAATCGGACCGTCCGGTGCGGACGGTACCTGGGGTTTCGGGTGTTCGGGCCGCGCGCGTTCACTTAGGATCGGACCGGTGAAGACGACCCTGTTGACCGCCCTTGCCGTGCCGTTCATGCTCGCCATACCCGTTGTGGCGCATGCCGATCCGAGCGGGCCGCCGTCGATCTTCACCCCGAAGCAGGAGTGCGATTCCACCAGGTCCATGGTGAATCTTGTGCACAAGCTGCGGCCGGACGCAAAGACATCGGACCAGATCGTCGATGCCTACAACCAGATTCTGATCCAGCAGGGATACCGGCCGCTCGTCGACATCGCCGGTATGAAGCAGTACACCAAGAACCACATGCAGAGCTGCAATATCCACTAGCTCGTCAACATCAACCAGCTCGCCCGGATGCCGTCGCCTGTGACGGACGGCACATTCGTTGATAACAACGTTCCCCCCGCTGAAGAGTGGTAGCAATACGCTCACGCCGCGTGAAGACTGCTCTCGTCACAGCCCTTGCCATTCCGCTCACGCTGCTCGCGCCCGCCCTCGCGCAGGCCCAGGGACCGATCCCCAATATCCACCCCACCCCCGACCAGATGTGCACCAGCACGCAGCAGATCGTGGACACCGTCCGCGCGAAGCAGCCCAACGCCACCCCCGAACAGATCGCCACCACCTACGACCAGATGATGGGCGCCAAGCTCCCGATCGTCTACCAGGCCTTCCAGGGCCAGCAGCACCAGCAGCTGCTCGAGCTGATCCACGCCTGCGGCATCAAGTAATACCCCAGGCGCCTTCGCAATCCCGGCGCGCCTTCGGCCGGGATATGCGGCGGCCGGAATGATGGGATGCCGTTGCTGGTGCGGCACGGCCCCAGCCGGGGCCGTGCCGCATCGGGCTCAGCGGTCGCCGACCCCGAGCGTGTCCAGCACCCAGGCGTATTCGAACGCCACTTCCTTCCACTTCTCGTAGCGCCCGCTCACACCGCCGTGGCCGGCGCTCATCTCCGTCTTCAGCAGCAGCTGCGCGTCACCGGTCGCGGTGGCGCGCAGCTTGGCGACCCACTTGGCCGGCTCGACGTACAGCACGCGGGTGTCGTTGATGCTGGTGATCGCCAGAATCGCCGGATAGTCCGTGGCACGGACGTTCTCATACGGCGAGTACGACTTCATGTACTCGTAGACCTCGGGATCCTCCAGCGGATTTCCCCACTCGTCCCATTCGATGACGGTCAGCGGCAGCGAGGGATCCAGGATCGAGGTCAGCGGGTCCACGAACGGCACATTGGCCAGGATTCCCGCGAACAGCTCGGGCGCCAGGTTCGCCACCGCACCCATGAGCAGCCCGCCCGCACTACCGCCGTCGGCGATCATGCGGTCGGGCGCGGTGACACCGGAGTCGATGAGATGCCGTGCGCAGGAGACGAAATCGGTGAAGGTGTTCTTCTTCGTCAGCGTCTTGCCGTGCTCGTACCACAGCCGCCCCATCTCGCCGCCACCGCGCACGTGCGCGATCGCGAACACCACGCCCCGATCCAGCAGCGACAGCCGCGAGACCGAGAAGCCGGGGTCGATGCTGGCCTCGTAGGAGCCGTATCCGTACAGCAGCAATGGATTCGGCGCATCCGCCGGAATGTCCTTGCGGCGCACCAGCGAGATCGGGATCCGGGTGCCGTCCGCGGCCACCGCCCAATCCCGGTGCTGCTCATAGTCGTTCGGGTCGTAGCCACCCAGGACCGCCTGCTCCTTGCGCAGCAGCAGCTCGCCGGTCGCGGGCACGTGGTCGAACACCTGCGTCGGAGTGATGAAGGAGGTCAGCACGATTCGCAGCGTTGGCTGCTCCCACTCAGGGTTCGCGCCGACGCCCGCGGAGAACAGCTCGAGCCCGAACTCGAGTTCGTGGAGCTCGCCGTAGCCCTGGGCGGTCAACGGCCACACCGCGACCCGGGGCAGCGCCCCGCGGCGATAGGACAGCACCAGATGGTCGGCGAAGCAGTCGATGTCCTCGAGCCGCACGTCGTCGCGGTGCCCGATGAGGGTCGTCATGGCCGCGACGTCGTCGACCGGAGCCTCGGCGAGCACGAAGTTCTCCGCCTTGACGCCCTCGACCACGTCGTTGTGCAGGATGAGGAATCGGTCCCGGCCGCCGATCACCGCGTGTTCGGCGGAGTACTCCACGCCCTCGCGCCGCGGCAGCAGCACGCGGAATTCGCCCTCGGGATCATCGGATTCGAGCACCCAGCCCTCGCTGGTGATCTTCGAACCCACCCAGATCATCAGATACTTCTCCGAGCGGGTGGCGCCGATGCTCACCCAGTACCGCTCGTCGGGCTCGTGGAAGACCCGCACGTCCTGGTCCTTCGGGGTACCCAGGCGGTGCCGCCACACGGTGTCGGGCCGCCAGGACTCGTCCACGGTCTGATAGAAGACGTGGGTGCCGTCCAGCGACCAGGTCGCGCCCGGGGCGGTGCCCGGGATCTCGTCGGCCAGGTTCTCGCCGGTCCGCAGATCCTTGAAGCGCAGGACGTAGCGCTCGTCGCCGGCGGTGTCCACCGAGTAGGCCAGCAGCATGCCGTCGTGGCTGATCGAGAACGCGCCCAGCGCGAAGAAGTCGTGGTCGCGGGCCAGCACATTGCTGTCCAGCAGCACCTGCTCGCCGGGAATCGTCTCGACGGCGTCGAGCACCGGCGGCGTCCAGTCGTCCGGCTTGTCGACCGCGCAGCGGCAGTGCACGCCGTACTGCTTGCCCTCGAAGCTGCGCGAGTAGTACCAGTAGTCGCCCATGCGGGTGGGCACCGACAGGTCGGTCTCCTGGGTGCGGGACTTGATCTCGTCGAAGATCTTCTCCCGCAGCGGCTGCTGATGCCCGGTTTCCGCCTCGGTGTAAGCGTTCTCCGCCTCGAGGTAGGCGACCACCTCGGGGTCTTCCTTCTCGCGCAACCACTCGTATTCGTCGACGAAAACGTCGCCGTGGTGCACGCGCTGTGCCGGGACCCGCTTCGCGATCGGCGGCGTCACCACGGACGCGAGGTCGGCGGCGGTCGGGGTCGGACCGGTACCACTGTCGAGAGCCATACGCTCCACCGTAGTGGGCGTGCGGCCGGACCCCGGAGCAGGTAGCCTATCCGGTCGCGCCCGATCCCACCCCATGGGTGCTGCCGGCGAAGCCGTCCCCAGACCGCGCACGGCCGGAGCGGATGCGGAGGTACGCCCAATGGGCGCTCAGGCGAGTCCCCCGGCCCGCGGGACCGATCGCCCCGGTGCATTCGCCGCGCCGCGGCCGACCCGGCGGGAATCGACCAAAAAGTACAGGGCGGCCTTGCGGCGCATGCATTGATCGGCGGGACAGCCGCGGTGGATGTGCAGAATGTTGTGGGCCTGCTCGACGGTTAGGTGCCGGGGCACTACCGCGCAACTGTCGAAGACGGGTGCCATGCGGTGCTCCATCCTTGGTCGTGCCGTGCCGTGCCATGCGGTGACGTTCGCGCCCCGGCTCGGAAGTCCGGCCGACGCCGTAAATCCGCCACAGTCATCGGGGTTTCCGTTACCGCGCGGGATAAACCATGAGAA
Organism: Nocardia albiluteola; assembly: GCF_018860155.1. Classification (GTDB taxonomy): domain Bacteria; phylum Actinomycetota; class Actinomycetes; order Mycobacteriales; family Mycobacteriaceae; genus Nocardia; species Nocardia albiluteola. Next base: position 99,240 of record NZ_JAHKNI010000002.1, on the reverse strand, counting down.
ATGCCCCAGTATGACGGCAAATACCGACGTCCGGGGCGGAAATTCATGATCGGGTAGCCGGGCCGCACGACGGCGCCGGATCCCGCCGCGGGGCCCGCGCACCGACTACTGTCTAGATCGAAGTCCCGGGGGAGCAACTGGATCATTCCGGCGAAAGCGACTCCCGCCTACCGGCTTTCGCCGTCGGACCCGATCGATCGCACAGGAGGATTTGTGGAAGCGAAGAACCGCGAGATCAACCCGGACGCCGTCTGGCACCGCAGCAGCGAGACCGGCGGCGTCGAGGTGGCGTTCCTGGCCACAGGCAACATCGGCCTGCGCGATGCGAAAAACCCCGACGGCCCGGTGCTGATCTTCACACCCGGCGAGTGGACCGCCTTCGTCGCCGGGGCCAAGGATGGGGAATTCAACCGTCCCGGGGCCTGAGGCTCAGGCTCCCAGGGCGGAACCCGCGGTGGGCCAGGAGGCGTGCAGGGCGTCCTGCCAGCTGGCGTTTCGCGAGCAATCCTCAGCTCGGCGGAACGGCCCGCCGCAGGACGCCGCGGATCGACGCCGCCAGGTAGTCCAGATCCGCGCGCGGCGGGGTGGTCGGGCGCGCGCGGACCCCGAAACCGTCGCCCGGCGTGCGCGGAATCACGTGCAGGTGTACATGAAAGACCTCCTGCCCGGCCGTAACGCCGTCGGCGAGAAAGAAATTCACGCCGTCACAGTTCACCTCGCTGGCCCGCAGCGCTGCCGCGAGCCGCTGCCCCACCCGGAACAGCGCGGCGCCGATCTCGGGATCCAGCTCGGACAGGCTGCGCGCCCGCACCTTCGGCACCACCAGCACGTGCCCGGGCGTCAGCGGGCGAATGTCCATGAACGCCAGCACATCCGAGTCCTCGTACACCTTGGAGGCGGGCGCCCGCCCGGCCACGATATCGGCGAAGATGGTGTAGGGATCCATGGTCGCCCAGCCTACGTCCGGCCGCGCGCCTCGTCGCGACGCAGCGTCAGAGGATGGGCGAGGGGGTGTAGCGAGCCGCCTCGGGGTGGGCGTCCACCAGCTTCTGGACCTGGGCGATCACGTCGGCCACCTGCGCCTGCGCGGCCCCGATGAACGCCGAGCGATCGGCGAGGGCCGCATCCAGGGCGGCGCGGTCCAGGGGCATGCGGTCGTCGGCGGCCAGGCGGTCCAGCAGATCGGGCTCGCGGCCCTGCTCACGCATCACCAGGGCGACGGCGACGGCATGCTCCTTGATGACCTCGTGCGCGGTTTCGCGGCCCACCCCCGCCCGCACCGCGGCCATCAGGATGCGGGTGGTGGCCAGGAACGGCAGGTAGCGGTTGAGCTCGCGCTCTATCACCGCCGGGTACGCGCCGAATTCGGCGAGCACCGTCAGGAAGGTCTCCAGCATGCCGTCGATGGCGAAGAACGCGTCCGGCAGCGCGACGCGGCGTACCACCGAACAGAACACGTCGCCCTCGTTCCATTGCGCCCCAGCCAGTTCCGCGGCCATCGAGGCGTAGCCGCGCAGCACCACCTGCAGGCCGTTGACCCGCTCGCAGGAGCGGGTGTTCATCTTGTGCGGCATCGCCGAGGAGCCCACCTGCCCGGGGGCGAAGCCCTCGGTCACCAGTTCGTGGCCCGCCATCAGGCGCACGGTGTGCGCGAAAGACGATGGGCCCGCGCCGATCTGGACCAGTGCGGAGAGCACGTCGTGATCCAGCGACCGGGGGTAGACCTGCCCCACACTGGTGAGCACGGAGGCAAATCCCAAGTGGCGCGCCACCTTCTGCTCCAGCTGCGCCAGCTTCGCCGCGTCCCCGCCGAGCAGATCGAGCATGTCCTGAGCGGTGCCCATCGGACCCTTGATGCCGCGCAAGGGATATCGGTCGATCAGCTCGCGCACCCGGGTCAGCGCGATCAGCACTTCGTCTGCGGCGGAGGCGAATCGCTTGCCGAGCGTGGTGGCCTGGGCGGCCACGTTGTGCGAGCGGCCGGCCATCACCAGCGCCTGGTATTCCGCGGCCCGCTCGGTCAATCGCGCGGCGACCGCGACACCGTGGGCGTAGACGTGCTCGAGGGAGAGCCTGATCTGCAGCTGCTCGACGTTCTCGGTGAGGTCGCGGCTGGTCATGCCCTTGTGGATGTGCTCATGACCGGCGAGGGCGTTGAACTCCTCGATGCGGGCCTTCACGTCGTGCCGGGTGACCCGCTCGCGCTCGGCGATCGAGGCTAGATCGACCTGCTCGAGCACCCGCTCGTAGTCCTGGACGACGCCCGCGGGCACGTCGATCCCGAGCTCGGCCTGCGCCCGCAGCACCTCCAGCCACAGCCGGCGCTCGAGCACGATCTTGTGCTCGGGCGACCACAGCCGCACCAATTCGGGGCTGGCATAGCGGGTGGCGAGGACGTTAGGAACAAGGCTCACATCTGGTTAGTCTACGGATCGGCGCAGATGGCATTGCCGGGGCTCCACCCTGTCGGGCGACAGTCGGGCCGCCACAGCCGAGACCGTTCGATGCGCCCTTGACACCCCCGATGCCACGCCGCCCGAGCCCGCGGCCCTCGGTCCGATGCGACGCCGCGCCGGACGGCAACTCCCGATGCCGGACCGACTCGCCGCGATGCCGGACCGATTCGGTTCGAATCGGCGCCGGGCGACAAACCCCACTGCCGACCATCTATTCGCGATGCTGGACGGACTCGCCGCAATGCTGGACAGATTCCGTTCGGTGCGGCGGCGCGGCCGGATGCTGCGTGATCGCGTGTTGCGCGGCATGCGGCGGCATCGGGTGCTGCGGTGCGGGCGGGGCGATCACGTCGATCAGCTCGAGCAGCGCGCCGCGGGCCATCCGCCGCGGCTGCGGATCGAGTTCGGTGAGGGCCGCGACCACCGCGCCGTCGACCATCGCCACCAGCCTGCGGAGCTGTTCGGGGCGCACCACCCGATCGGACCGTCGCAACACATCGGCCAGCAATTCCTCGAGCTGACCCCGTAGCCGCAGCTGCACCTCGCGCAGCTCCGGATGCCGCGCCGAGGCAACCGAACGCTCGTACCGGGCGATCAGCCGCCCGCGCGTGTACTCGTCGGGGCCGTCGGCGCCGACCAGCAGGTCCAGGATCAGATCGACGGTCGCGTCGGCGCCGCGCCGGCGGTGCGGCACCTCGCCGATGCGCCGGCGCATCGCGTCGAGTTCCGCATTGCCGCTGAATTCGACCGCGCGCGCGATCAGATCCTCGAGCGAGTCGAAGTAGTACGTCGTCGAGGCCAGGGGGAGATCGGCGCGCGTGGCCACCGAGCGGTGACGGACGGCGTCGAACCCTCCCTCGAGTAACAGCTCGGCGGCGGCCGCGACCAACGCTTGGCGACGCCTTTCACCTTTCGGTGTCGTCGCGGTGATCACCGTGTCATCGTGCCAGTCATCATCGGTTCATCCGTGCCAAATCGGTGCGATCTGTGACAATCCAGTTGAGTGGGGCGAATGTGCAAGCGGTGTTGAATACACAACCACAGTTTTTCTACCGCATCCGCGGCCCTCAGGTGGGAGAGTGCGGAAAGTCTTTGCGGGACAATCCGGTTCAGGCACCCTATCAAGCGTCCAGGTAGCGGCCCAGCCGCACCAGCGCCTCCTCGATATCGGCCGTCGCGCCGGCGAAGGACATGCGCACCGTGTGGGTTCCATTCACGGTGTCGAAGTCGATTCCCGGCGCCAGCGCGACGCCCGTGTGCGCCAGCACGTCCGCGCACCAGCGGGTCGAGTCGTCGGTGAGGTGCGCGATGTCGGCGTAGGCGTAGAAGGCGCCGTCGGCGGGCGCCAGCTCGGTGATGCCCAGCTTGGGCAGGCCCTCGAGCAGCAGCGCACGGTTCCGCGCGTAGCGGCGCACGTGGCCGTCGAGTTCGCGCCGCGATTCGGGATCGAAGGCGTGAACCGCGGCATATTGGGAGACTGCGGGCGGGCACACCGTCATATTCGAGGCCAGCCGCTGTAAGGCTGGGCGCAATCCCGGCGGCACCAGCATCCAGCCCAGCCGCCAGCCTGTCATGGAGAAGTACTTCGACACCGAACCGATGACCACCGATTCCCGCGAGGTCTCCCAGGCGCACGCGGTCGGCGTCGAGCCGTCGTAGGAAATCCCGTGGTAGATCTCGTCGGAGATCAGCAGCGTGCCGTGCGCGTCGCACCAGCGGGCCAGCGCGGCCAGCTCGTCGGGGGCGATCATGGTCCCGGTCGGATTCGCCGGGCTCGCCACGATCAGGCCCGCGGGCGGTTCCGGCAGCGCCTCGAGCATCGCCACCGTCGGCTGGAAGCGGGTCTGCGCGCCGCAGTCGAGCTCGACGACGCGACACCCCAAGGCGGACAGCGTATTCCGGTATGCCGGATAGCCCGGCCGGGCCACCACCACGGTGTCGCCGACATCGAAGGCGGCAAGGAAGATCAGGGTGAAGGCGCCCGATGATCCGGTGGTGACCACCACATCGTCGGCATCCACCTCGATGCCGTACCCGTCGCGGTGGTGCGCGGCGATCGCCTCGCGCAGCTCGAGAGTGCCGAAAGTCTCTGTGTATCCGAGCAATTCGGCATCGAGGGCGGCCTTCGTGGCGCGCAGCACCGGGGCCGGCGCCGGGGTCGAGGGCTGCCCGGCGGCCAGCACAATCACATCGCCGTGGGTGCGGGCACGCGCGGCGGCCGCCTTCCACACATCCATGACGTAAAAGGACGGAACGGTCGACCGACGAGATTCACTGCGCACCCGATGACGGTAAAGCACGCGCCGATACCGCATGCGCCCAGCGGCCGCTAGCCGGGCTGAGTATCAGCGGTGATGCAGGATTCCCTGCTGCTCGAGAAAGTGGCCCAGGAGGGAGAAAATGCTGCCGAACGAGGTGACGATGGTGCCCACGAGAATTCCCTACACGACGATGTAATACCTATTGCCGAGCGAGGCTACCTGGGCAAACGGGCTCCCGCGCGGCGTGAGAGCACCGTCACAGATCCGCCCATCCGGTGGCCGCGCCAACCGTGATCCGGACAACCGCCCTGTTATCGTCGGCCAATGCCTTCCCGGGCGCGCACCAAGATCCCAGAGGGGAGTCGGACCATCGTCCGGCCCGACTGGCGCGTAGAGCTGGAGCGAGAGCGATCGGCCGGACGAGGACGAAGGCGTCGTCTCCGGGCGCGAACCTGGTTTCGCGGAGCCACCGGGGGCCGGATGCGACAGGAGCCCGGGCGACGCGGCGTCCGGGCCCGGATCGCCGCCTCGTTGCGCGGATTCCGAGCCCGCACCCTCGCCTCGGCACGCGGATTTCGAACCCGGGCAGTCGCCTCGCTGCACGGGCTGCCGGGTCGCGTGGCGGGCGCGCGGGCATTGCTGCGCCGGGATTGGCGCGAGGACGTACAGGCCCGCTGGTCCGACGGGCGCGCCTGGGTGCTCGGGCACCGGGTACTGGTCGGCGGCATCGCGGTCGTGGCTCTGTTCGCGGCCGCGGACGCCGTCCCGCCGCGACAGGTGGATAGCACACCGACACTTGGTACGGCACAACGGATTCCGGTCGCATACCCGCTGCAGGTCCAGGCCGATCCGGAGACCAGCGAACGGGATCTGGCGGCCATCGACAACGGCGAGCGGCTGCGCGAGCAGGAGGTGGTGGCCGCGGCCTCACAGGCCACCCTGGACCGCGCCAAGGCCGAGGCGGCCGCGGCGGTGGCGGGCCAGGCCGCGCCGTGGCTCGGCGACGGCGCCGCCGCCTCGCTGCCTGGCGGCATCGAATCCACCCTCGGCGGTTACGCGCTGCCCGCCCGCGGGGTGTTCAGCTCGGGCTACGGAATGCGCTGGGGCGGTTTCCATTACGGCATCGATATCGCCGCCCCGATCGGGTCACCCATCTACGCCGTCGCCGCCGGCACCGTGATCGACGCGGGCCCCGCACAGGGTTTCGGACTGTGGGTGCGCATCCGCCACGACGACGGCACCATCTCGGTATACGGCCACATGTACGACTTCTCGGTCTCAGTCGGCCAGCGCGTGCGCGCCGGTCAGCAGATCGCGCGCGTCGGCAACCGCGGCGACTCCACGGGCCCGCACCTGCACTTCGAGATCCTCGTCAACGGCCAGCACGTAGATCCCCTGCCCTGGTTGGCCTTTCACGGGATCACGATCACCTGACGCAGCGTGACCCTCAGGACCCGGCGCATTCGGACCCGGGACAAGCAGGGCTACGCATTCACACCCCGGCGGGAAACACGATGCACCCACACCCAGGTTGGGCAACGCGCGGCATTCGGAACCGGGCAAGTAGCGCAACGCATTCGGACGCACGCAGGCAGCGCAACGCATTCAGACCCGAGTGGGCAGCGCCGCGCATTCAGACCCGAGTGGGCGGCGCGCCGCATTCAGACCCTGATGGGCAGCGCGACGTTCAGACCCGCGTCGGCAGCGCGATCCGATCCTCGACGGCGGGCAGGGCGATATCCGTGCGGTAGTGGCTGCCCGGCAGTTTGATCTTGGTAATGCGCTCGTAGGCGCGGGCGCGGGCCTCGGTGAGATCGGCGCCGGTGGCCACCACGTTCAGCACGCGGCCGCCCGCGGAGATCAGGCCGCCGCCCGCGCGCTGGGCCGTACCGGCATGCAGTACTTCGGTATTCGGCTCCACGGCCTCCACCCCGGCGATCAGATCGCCGGTGCGCGGGCGGCCCGGATAGTTCTCCGCCGCCAGCACCACCGTGATCGCCGAACCGTCCCGCCAGCGCGGGGCCTGCACCCGCGCGAGGGTGCCCGTGGCGGTGGCATTCAGGAGCTCGCCCAGCGGGCTGTCCAGCAGCGCCAGCACCGCCTGGGTCTCGGGATCGCCGAAGCGGCAATTGAATTCGATCACCGCGGGCCCGGCCTGGCCCATCGCGAGTCCGGCGTACAGCAGGCCCGAGAACGGAACCCCGCGCCGGACCATCTCGGCCGCAACGGGTTTCACCACGTCCTCGACGATCTCGCGCAGCGAGTCGGCGGGCAGCCACGGCAGCGGGGTATAGGCGCCCATGCCGCCGGTGTTGGGCCCGGTGTCGCCGTCACCGACCCGCTTGTGATCCTGCGCGGGCAGCAGCGGTATCACGGTCTCGCCGTCGACCAGGCAGAACAGCGATACCTCGGGACCGTCGAGGAACGACTCCAACAGCACCGGATGTCCCTGTTCGAGGAGCTCGGCGCCGTGGTCGCGGGCGGCGGAGCGATCGGTGGTCACCACCACGCCCTTGCCGGCGGCCAGGCCGTCGTCCTTGACCACCCAGGTCGGGCCGAAGCGATCCAGCGCAGCGTCCAGTTCACCGGGATGGTCGACGATCTCGCTGTGTGCGGTGCGCACCCCCGCCGCGACCATCACGTCCTTGGCGAAGGCCTTGGAGCCCTCGATCCGGGCGGCCGCGGCTGACGGGCCGAAACAGGCGATACCGGCCGCCCGCACCGCGTCGGCGATGCCGAGCACCAGCGGCACCTCGGGGCCGATCACCACCAGATCCGCCTCGTAGTCGGTGGCCAGGCCCACGACCGATTCGGCACTGGTCGGATCGACCGGCCGCACCTGCGCCTGCTGGGCGATACCCGGATTGCCGGGCGCGGCGCAGATCGCCGTGACCCCCGGATCCCGGCGCAGGGCGACGACCAGGGCGTGTTCACGAGCTCCTGAACCGATGACGAGTACGCGCACGCAGCACAGCTTAGGGGACGCGCGATTCCCGTGACGCAGGCATCGGCGCGGACGATCGGACGATCGGATGACCCCGGGGCCCCGGGGCGTAATGTCCCCGGCATGGCTTCCGTTTTCAGCGCGATCATTGCCGGCCAGCTGCCAGGGCGATTCGTGTGGGAGGACGACGAATTCGTCGCCTTTCTGACCATCAATCCGATCACCCAGGGCCATACGCTCGTGGTCCCGCGCCGGGAGATCGACCAGTGGCAGGACCTGGATCCGGAGGCGTTCGCGCGGATCAACGCGGTCGCCCAGAAGATCGGGCAGGCAGTGCGCGCGGCCTGGGACGCGCCGCGCGCGGGCCTGCTGATCGCCGGGCTCGAGGTGCCGCACCTGCATCTGCACGTGTTCCCCGCCTTCTCGCTCGGGGACTTCAACATCTCCGGCGCGGATCCGGACCCGAGCAAGGAATCCCTCGACGAGGCTCAGGCCAAGATCAAGCAGGCCCTGCGCAACCTCGGCTACGGCGCCAACGTCCCAGAGTAAACGAAAGTAGACGCCTCAGGGCGCCTCGCGGGGCAGGTGCACCGAGAACACGGTGCCCTCGCCCGGCGCGCTCGCGCATCCGACGCGGCCGCCGTGCGCGGTGACCAGCGCCTGGACGATGGACAGGCCCAGCCCGGTGCCGCCGGTATCGCGGGTGCGGGAGGCGTCGGCACGGTAGAAGCGCTCGAACAGTCGCTCGGCTTCGCCGGGCGGCAGCCCGGGACCGGCGTCGGCGACCTCGAGCAGCACCTCCTCGGACGCGGGGGTCAGCCGGACGGTCACCGCGGCGTCGTGCGGGGTGTGGATGAGCGCATTGTTGAGCAGATTTCCCAGCACCTGGCGCAGCCGCGCCTCGTCGCCGGATATCTCCAGAGTGCCTTCACCCGAACGGATTTCGATATCGATGGGCCGCGGTGGCCCCTCCGGTCGCTGCGCGGCGTCGACCGCACGCGCATTGTGCACCGCATCGCTGGCCAGCGCCAGCAGATCGACCGGCCGGCGCTCCAGCGGCCGCTGCGCGTCCAGGCGCGCGAGCATCAGCAGATCCTCCACCAGCAGGCTCATCCGGTTCGCCTCGCGCTCGATCCGGTTCATGAGCATCTCCGGATCCGCAAGTGCCCCTTGCCGATACAGCTCCGCGAAGCCCTTGATCGTGGTCAGCGGGGTGCGCAGCTCGTGGCTGGCATCGGCGACGAAGCGCCGCATCTTGGCCTCCGAACGCCGCGCGGCCTCCTCCGAGGCCTCGGTGGCGGCGAAGGCCTGCTGAATCTGCGAGAGCATCCCGTTCAGCGACTGCGACAGCAGATCCACCTCGGTGTTGGTGCCGTGCACGGGAACTCGCCGATGCAGATCGCCGCCCGCGATCGCGGACGCGGTCTTCTCCACCTCGCGCAGCGGACGCAGGCTGCGCCGGATCACGAATTGCGCGACGACCGCCAGCGCCAGCAACACCAGCGCGCCGACGATGACCTCGAGGCCGACCATCCGGTCGACGATGTTCTGGGTCTCCTGCAGCCGCAGCGCCACGACGCTGGCGCCGTCGGCGTTCGTCAGCCGCGCCGCGCGCCAGTGCTCACCCGCATTCCCCACCGAGCCCACCGTTCTCGGGTGACGCCCGAGATCGGACGGAATATCGGGGGCGCTGACGTTGGCGCCGAACTGGAACCGCACCACGCCCGAGGGATCCTGCACGCGCACGTAGAACAGCGACGGCGGCCGCTCCATCCCGTGCCGGGTGGGCAGTCTCTCGGGCGGCTGCGCACTGGGATTGGCGAATCCGCCGAGCGCGTCCCTGATCTGGGTGTCGACCCGGTCGATCAGGATCCGGTTCATCACTGAGGTCACCACGACCCCCGACACCAGCAGACCGAGTCCGGCCAGCACCACCAGCGCGACGACCAGCGTCACCCGCAGCGGCACCGACGCGAACGACCGCGACAGAGTCCGTCGCGCCGCCTGCAAGGGTCTGGTGCGGGGTGCGGGCGGCATATCGGCCATGGGGTCGGCGCCGGCAGTCTCGTCACCGAGCTGCCGAATGCTCATTTGGCCGCGGACTTGCTGCGACTGGGAGCTCGCATCACGTAGCCGACCCCGCGCAGCGTGTGAATCAGCCGGTCCGGTCCGGTGTCCACCTTCTTGCGCAGGTAGGAGACGTACGTCTCGACCACGCCGACCTCGCCGCCGAAGTCGTAGCGCCACACGTGGTCCAGGATGCGCGGCTTGCTCAGCACCGTGCCGGCGTTCACCATGAAATACCGCAGCAGCGTGAACTCCGTCGGGGACAGCGACACCGGCTCCCCCGCCTTCCACACCTCGTGCGTGTCGTCGTCGAGCTCGATGTCCTCGAACCGGATCCGCGAGGATTTGCGCTCCTCGACCGCGTGACCGGAGCGGCGCAGAATCACCCGCAACCGCGCCACCACCTCCTCGAGGCTGAAGGGCTTGGTGACGTAGTCGTCGGCGCCGAGGGTGAGGCCGGTGACCTTGTCCTCCACCTCGTCGCGGGCGGTGAGGAACAGCACGGGCGACTCGATGCCGTCCGCCCGCAGCCGCCGCAGCAGCCCGAACCCGTCCATGCCCGGCATCATCACATCGACGATGAGCGCGTCGGGACGGAAGGTCTTGGCCTTGTCCAGGCCCTCGGCCCCGTTGTTGGCGGCCGCCACCTCGAAGCCCTGATATCGCAGGCTCACCGACAGCAGCTCGACGATCATGGGCTCATCGTCGACGACCAGAATCCTGGCCTCAGGGGTCCGATCCGCTGGCACACCGTTCATGCAGGCCATCGTCCTCCATGCAGGCTCGAACTCGCTGAACGTTGACTGGGAGTTTCCTGCGAGCGATCTGAAACTTCGATGAGAAGGCCCGGTGAGCAGCCGCTTCGGACCCGTATCGAGGGGTAGCGCCCATCGCACCGGCGTGTTCGGAAGGCGTGTCGAATCCGGAAGACCGGACGCCGGGCACCGTGTAGCCGCTGGGCGCGGCTACACGTCGACGGTCGCGTTCGTGAGGTCCTCGGCCTGCCGGAACTTGTCGGCCATGGCGATCAGCATCAAAAACCATACCGATCGGGATCTTCGCAACTTGTCAGCGATACTCCCGAAGCACCCGGCGGTCCACCGCCGGCGCCGAGTTCCGGCCCGGAAATCGGTTCCGGGCGTGCCCAAATGGCGTACCCTTCGAGTGTTGGTTGTCGGTCACATTTCTGCGAATTGCGGCCAACCATGCACTCCGGCTTGACCCGGAGCGACACGCCCGCAGTCAGTTGAAGTAGCTGCATGATTGCCTATACATGTTGAGGGTGCTGGAGATTGGGGGATCATCTGCGTCATGCTCGACGATTCCTGGTGTGTGCGTTCGATTCACAGCGCGGCGACGCTGGTCGACTTCGCCGTTAGCCGAGGCATGACTCGTGCCGCGGCGCTGGCCGGTACCGACCTGCGCGAGCGCGATCTGGAGGACCCGGGCGTCGAGATCGACATAGCGCAGGAATTCGGGATCATCGGCAACATCCTCGCCACGTCCGGTGACGAGCCGGGGCTGGGCCTGCTGGCCGGTTTCTCGGTGCGCCTGCCGATGCTGGGCAGCCTCGGGATCGCGCTGAGCAGTTGCTCGACCGTGCGCGAGATGATCGAGCTCTGGGTTCACTATGCCGATCTGTCCTTCGCCTACACCCGGCTCTCCCTCGCCGACGTCGATACCGAGGTGCTGGTGGCCCTCGACGCCGAGGCCGCGCCCGCCCGGGTGCGCCGGTTCGCGATCGAGCGCGACCTGGCAGTGATGCGCACGGTCCAGCGCGACCTGTTGAGCTGGGACATCGTCGCCAATCGGCTCGAGACGACGCTGTCGTACGCCCCGGTCTACGAGGCGGTCGGAAAGCTGCTCGGCATCCGCGAGATCGCGTTCGACCAGCCCGCGAACATCGTGGCACTGGACGCCGCGGACCTGCACCGTCCTATGCCACAGGCGAATTCGATCATGCGGCGGCAGTACGAGCAGATGTGCGAGCAGATCGTCGAAAGCCGCCGTACCCGCACGGGCCTGTCCGGGCAGGTACGCGCGCTGCTCATCCGGAACGGCCGGGTTGTCGATCAATCGGCGATCGCGGCGGACCTGCACATGAGCGTGCGCACGCTGCGCCGCCGGCTCGCCGACGAGGGCACCACGTTCCGCGAACTGGCTTGCGAGACAACGGGAATCCTGGCCGAGGAACTGCTGGCCACGGGCTGCACCGTCGGCACGGTCGCAAGCCGCCTCGGCTACTCCAGCGTGTCGGCCTTCGCGGCGGCATTCCGCGACCGGAGCGGCCAGACCCCCGGCCAGTTCGCGCGCTCGAATCGCACCCCTCCGCCCCGGATCCGTCCGGAGGACGACGGCGCCCCGGGCTGATCGGCCGAGGTCCGCCAGCGCTGTGCGCAAGCGATTTCGGACGTTCGGGTGGAGCCCCCTGTCAGGATTGAACTGACGACCTTCGCTTTACAAGAGCGGTGCTCTACCACTGAGCTAAGGAGGCATAGAAAAGCGTTGCCCATCATAACCGGGAGACCGGCTGGGCGAAAAAACCCGCGTTCAGCGGGGCGGGAGCGGGCGCGGTGACCGCAGGAGGGGGCCTGCGGTCACCGGTCTGCCGGTCCCTGGCGGTATCGAACCGCGATCAGGACTGGGTGCCCTGGCGGGCCGCGTCGTCCGCGGCCATGGCGTCGCGCAGGCTCTTGGGACGCATGTCCGTCCAGTTCTTCTCGACGTATTCGACGCAGGCGGCCCGGCTGTCCTCACCGAACACGACCCGCCAACCGGCCGGAACCTCCGCAAAGGACGGCCACAGGGAATGCTGCTCCTCGTCGTTGACCAGAACGAAGAAGCGGCCGTCCTCGTCGTCGAAGGGGTTGGTGCTCATTTCACCTCACTGATACTGGCGTCGTGTGTATGGGAACGCGCTTTGGGTACGAACAACGCTGACGGGACGTCCATGCGGAACTGGCCCATCCATACTGTCGACCCTAGCAAGGAGAGCGTTACGTGTCGGGGGCTACCGCCCCGGCAACAGCAACCTGACAGACATCGGGCCGGAAATGCACGGAAAGCCCCGCACAATGCGGACTTGGCGGCCGCGGCGCGGGCGGGTTCAGTCCGCGAAGAACTCCAGCAGCACCTTGTTCACGGCCTCGGGACGTTCCAGGTATCCGAAATGCCCGGCATCGGGAATCTCCTGATAACGGGCGGCGGGGATGACCTGAGCCAGCTCGCGCGACAGGTACGGCGGAATCATCCGGTCGTCGGCGAATCCGATCGACAGGCACGGCACCTTGATGCCGCGATAGGCCTGCAGCCGGTCGAAGTCGTGATCCATGGCCCGCTGCGCCCGGATCCCGGGGCTGACCGGCCCGCCGGTGAATTCGAACAGGTCCAGCCAGTCGCGCGCGGAATCCGCGTTCGCGAGGGTGGCCGGGGACAGGTTCATCACCGCGGTCAGCGCGGCCTCGTACTTGGCGGGCAGCCGCACCCCGCTGGCGTCGAGTTCGTGCTCCCCCAGCGACAGCGTCTTCTGGAACTGGTCCAGCCGCCCGTGCCCGGCCATGAAGACCGCCTTGCGCACCAGGTCGGGGCGGGCCAGCGCGAGTTCCTGCGCCACCCGCGCACCCATCGAGGTGCCCGCGACCAGCGCCGGGCCCTCGTCCAGGAATTCGATCAGCGCGGCGGTGTCGCGCACCAGATCGTCGATGTGCATCCCGGAGGCGGCCTCGAAGGACGGCGCGATGCCGCGATTGTCGAAGGTGCACACCCGGTATCCGGCCGCGACCAGCGCGGGAACCTGGTGCAGTTCCCAGACCCGGCCCCCGCTCCCGGTGCCCATGATCAGCACGACCAGCGGAGCGGCGCCCTTGATATCGGTGCCCTTGGCTTTGTCCCCCTTCACCGAATAGTTCAGTGCGATTCCGTTCACCGTGGCCAACGGCATGATGCTGGAGCCCCTTTCCTCGACGCTTGCCTGATTTCTCACGGTATAGGTCGGCGGTGTGCTGATGTTTCACCGGCCCATCTCCCCGGATTGCGGTTGGGCCCCGGTATGGACCGACCGAACTGCACCGATACCGGGGCCGGATACCATGGGCGTTCTACACCTGTGAGAAAGCTCCGAATTCGACCTGAGAGGACGATGATGATGGCCGCGAAGGGCGCCAACGACATCGCGGACGACGATCTGGAACCGCTCGCCGACGAGACCGCTCGACAGGCTCAGCGCGTCGTCGCCGCCTACGCTGAGGACGCGGACGAGTGCCGCATGCTGCTGTCGATGCTGGGCATCGGGCCCAGCGGACGCGGCGAATAACCGGCACGTTCCTTTCGCCACAACTACACAAGGGCTTATCCTGCCCCCGGCAGACCGGAGTATCCAGCAATGGACCAGATGAGCGCCACCCCGACCGACCCGTACAGACCGGGCGCCGAGGCCGCCACGCACCCCGGCGCCGCGCAGGGCGCGGGATCGGGTTTCGTCGTCGTCGCCAACCGGTTGCCGGTCGACCTCGAGCGTCTGCCGGACGGCACGACACGGTGGAAGCGCAGCCCCGGCGGCCTGGTCACCGCGCTGGAACCGGTATTGCGCAACAACAACGGCGCCTGGGTCGGCTGGGCCGGGGTCCCGGACGTCGATATCGACCCCATCATCGAGGACGGCCTGGAGCTGTATCCGGTCCCGCTCACGGCCGACGAGGTCTCCGACTACTACGAGGGTTTCTCCAACGCCACCCTGTGGCCGCTCTATCACGACGTGATCGTGCGCCCGGAGTACCGGCGGCACTGGTGGACCGCCTATGTCGAGGTCAACCGCCGATTCGCCGAATTCACCGCGAAGGTGGCCGCCGAGGGCGCGACGGTCTGGGTGCAGGACTATCAGCTCCAACTGGTGCCGAAGATGCTGCGCATGCTGCGCCCGGATCTGACCATCGGCTTCTTCCTGCACATCCCGTTCCCGCCGGTGGAGCTGTTCATGCAGATGCCGTGGCGGCGGGAGATCGTGGAGGGGCTGCTGGGCGCCGATCTGATCGGCTTCCATCTGCCCGGCGGCGCACAGAACTTCCTGTACCTGGCCAGACGTCTTGCCGGACAGCCGACTTCGCGCGGCACGGTCGGCGTGCGCTCGAAACTCGGTGTCGTGCAGGTAGGTTTCCGGACGGTGCGGGTGGGCGCGTTCCCGATCTCCATCGCCTCGGCCGAGCTGGACGAGCAGTCCCGGCGGCGCAGCGTGCGCGAGCGGGCCATGCAGATCCGCGCGGAGTTGGGCAATCCCAAATACATTCTGCTGGGCGTGGATCGACTCGATTACACCAAGGGCATCGATATCCGCCTGGCCGCGCTCGAGGAGCTGCTGCGCGAGGGCCGCATCGATCCGTCCGAGACGACGATGGTGCAGCTGGCCACGCCCAGCCGCGAGCGCGTGGACAGCTACATCCAGATGCGCGGGGACATCGAGCGTCAGGTGGGCCGCATCAACGGCGAGTACGGGCGCGTCGGATATCCGGTGGTGCACTACCTGCACCGGCCGATCCCCCGGGACGAGTTGCTGGCCTTCTTCGTGGCCGCGGACGCCATGCTGGTGACCCCGCTGCGCGACGGGATGAATCTGGTCGCCAAGGAGTACGTCGCCAGCCACAGCGGACTCAACGGCGCGCTGGTGCTGAGCGAATTCACCGGCGCCGCCGCCGAACTGCGGCAGGCCTACCTGTGCAATCCGCACGACCTGGACAGCGTCAAGGACGCCATCATCTCCGCGCTCACCGACGACGCCGACACCCGCCGGCGTCGCATGCGGGCGATGCGGCGCCAGGTGCTCGCGCACGACGTCGACCGCTGGGCGCGGGCGTTTCTCGATGCGCTGGCCCAGGACGGGGTGGCCGGCAGCGCGTTGCTCAGCGACATGGACACCGATCCGGACAGCGATGTGAATCAGGGGCGCTGAGGGGCGTCGCAGCCGGACACCAGAAGCGATCTCCTAGCTCATCCGAGGCTTCCTACCGTTGGGAAGTAACCCGCCGCCCGGACGTGGAAAAATAATCTCGATGATTTTTACGCCACGGAAGTTGTTGGCTACCAACACCTGTGGCGAGACTCGCGGCATGTCGAGGCTCCGCGGCACGCTGCTCACCCGGTGTCCGGCCGACGATGCGTAGAGGCGGGTCGTGATGACGAAACCAACTCCCTGGAGGGCGTCCGGCGCTACGTCGCGCCCGGCCCCCGCCGCCGCGCAGACCTCGGGCGCCATCTCGCGTCCGGTCACCAGTCGCCCACAGACGTCCGGCGCCACCTCACGCCCCGTCGTCACTGCCACGCAGACGATCGCCGCCGGGGAGGCGGTCGGCACCGCCACGCAGGTGCTCGTCGAACCCCCACCGGCAGCCACCGCGCAGGAATTCGCCGTCGCCACGGAGAATCCCGGGACCGCCACCTCCGAGTCCGTCGCGGCACTACCGCCCGCCGCCGCTACTCCCCCATCACCCTCCCCGACGTCGTTCGCGGGGATGCCGCCCAACAGCGCACGGTTCGCGCGGACCTGGCCCTATGCCCTGGCCGCGGTGGGATGCATCGTGTACTTCTGCCTGATGTTCAAACCCTGGCTGACGGCCGCAAACTGGAGCGGCTCGGTCACCTGCGACGCCTTCGGCACCATCGCCACCAGCACCAGCCACCTCTCGCTCTGGTCGCCGTACAACGCGCCCGGCGCGCACGTCAACGGCATATACGCGCTTCTCGCCAGCGTCCTGGTCTTCGTCGCGGTGCTGGCGGCGATGGAGACGATACGCAGCGGCAATCCGATGGCCGCCACCATCGTTGCCGGTGCGGCGCTGGGGGTTACGGCGCTAGCCCTGATCGACATGTTCTACCTCTACACCAAGATCGGCGAGGTGCAGGCGACGGTCTCGTCCGACAAGGATCTGGGCATGCAGCTGGGACTAGTGGTCAGCACGCTGCGAGGCACAGGCAGCTACCCCTGGCCGGGGAAGAAGGTCACGCTGGACACCGCCAACCTGACCGATTGGGCATTCATTTCGCCGGCGGTCGTCTTCGGATCGTCGGTGATCGCATTGGTCCGGTCGTTGGACGCGGGGCGGCGAACGATCACGACGGCCGTGCGTTTCGTGGCCAAGCAGGTCTTCTGACGCGGCCCGCGGCCAGTGCCCTAGATCGGGGTGACGTTCCCGACCAGCCAGCGCCCGTTGTCCCGCTCCAGGTTCACCCGGACGCGGCTGGGGGTCACGGTCCCCTGCGGGGAATCCGTACCGGTGGTCACCTGGTTCAGGTACAGCAGCACGACCGCGTGCGAACGGTCCGCGGAGACGATGCCCGTGGCCTGCGTGGTGGCGTGAACCGTGAGCTGCTTTTCCTTGGCGCCCTTGGCGATCACATCGGTCACCAGCTTCATGTAGTCGGCGCGGAAGCTGGGCGTGAGGCTGGGCCCGATCTTGGGGAGTTCGGTGTCGACGCTGTGGTAGTCGTAGCTGAACATGGATTCGACGCTCTGCCGGGCGGCGGCGACGGACTGGGTGCGCGCCTGCTCGGTCTGATGGTCGGACCACACCTTGAATCCGGCGAACCCGCCGACGACGCCGGCGCCCACGAAAAGGATTGCCGCACAGACGATCAGAACGGCGCGCAGATTGTTCTTGATGTTTGTCATGCCACGAACTCCACCTTCGAGCCGGTCATCTGCCCGGAATCGTCGCGGGCGACGGTGATCCGGAAGCGGTAGTAACGCTGCTGCGGGTCGGGCGAACCGGCGTTGGTCAACGTCTGCTTGGCCGCGACCAGCACCACGGCGTTGTGCGCATCCTCGCTCTCGATCGCCGCCTCGATGACCTCACCGGTGGCCTTGACCTTGGCCTGCTGAATGACCTGTGCGTAGGCATCCTTGCGCTGGGTGTATTCGGCCTTCAGGTCGCCCGAGGCCACCGCCAGTACCCGGTCGATATCCTGCGGCGCGGTATCGCCGGAGATATCGGTGAGGTTGAGGACGACCTGCTTGGCGGTCTGCACGTAGGCCGCGCGCCGCTCCTGCAGCGCGCTCACCTGATGCTGGTGGTAGACGAGGAAACCGCCGGAGCCGATCAGGACCAGGGCCGACACCGCGGCGACCGCGGCGGCGATCCAGCCGATCCAGCCGAGTTTGCGGCCCGAATTCTCGGACTGCTCGTCCGAATCCTCGGAATCGCTTGCTGGAGAAGCAGATTCGGCATCGGAAGGCTCGGATGTGACGACCTTCGGCGTCCACAGTTCCGCCCCGGATTCGTCGGAGTTGTCGGCGCCGGAATCGTCCGCGGCAACGGCCGCAGTCGATTCGGAGCTTTCCAGCTTCACCGTCGGCGCCTCGGCCGCGATGGGCTCATCCACGGGAGCCGACGCATCGGCCTTGCCAGACGAGTCCGCCTCTGCCGCCGCCGCGCTGGAAGTGGTGGTCGCGGCACTGGCGGCCTCGACCTTCACCGTGACCGGTTCGACCCGCTCGACCGCCGGTGTCGCGGGCTTTTCCACACTCTCGGCCGCCGGTCCCGCAGCCCGCACAACGCGGCGCCGCTGCCTCCCACCTCGCTCTTCATCGCTCACGACTCCGCCTCGCTGGCGCTCGGCTCCGTCGTGCGCGAAGCACGCTGTGCCCGTGATTCGCTCGCAAGCTCGCTCATTGCTGCTGCTCCTCCAACATCGCCTGCAGACTGGACGGCACTGTACCCGAACCGTTCGTGGCGATATCGCCCTCGCGGTAGGTGCGGCCGTCCGGCCCGAGGAAGGTACCGGTGCCCGGATCGTATTGCCGATTCTCGAAGGACGCCGGATGGGTGGCCGCCGCCGGGGCCGGGGAATGGTCCGCGGCCGGGCCGGGCACCCCTCCGCCGATCGGCGGCAGGTTGGGGCCCTGCGGCACGTAACCGCGTGGGTCGTCGCACAGCTCCACCGAGGGCGCCCGCTTGCCGGGATGGTCGGCACACGGGAAGTTGCGGATGCCGCGCACCGCCTCCGGGGCGTTCTGCGCGACCTTGCAGTACAGGTTCGGAGGCGTGTCGGGGGTCGTGGTGTCGGCCGGCGAGCGCCACTGGCTCGGCGGCAGGAAACCCGTCAGGCAGCCCGCCGGGTCGTTCAGCCCGAGCGCGAAATCCACACGCACACCATACTTTTCGGGGTTGGTACCGCTCTTCGCGGCGGTCATCAGCGCGGACATCAACGGCGGGAACACGACCAGGACCTGTTGCAGCCCAGCGTGATAGGTGACGCCGACCTGACCGAGGCTGACCAGATTCGACAGCAGGATCGGCAGCGTCGGTTTCAGGTCCTGGAAGGTCGAGGAGATCTTCTCGGCCGAGGACGGGGTCTGCTCGATCAACTTGCGCAGCGACGGATCGTGTTGGCGCAGTTGATCGGTCACGGTCGCGAGATCGCGGGTCCATTCGTGAATCGCCGCGGCCGACTGATTCTGGGTGTCCAGCAGGGGACCGATCTTGTCCAGCAGGTCCTTGGTCTCGGCGGTGTTCGCCTTCGCCTCCTGCACCAGCAGCGAGGCGGAGTCGATGAACCTGCCCAGATCCGGGCCGGCGCCGTCGAACGCGGTGAACGCCTCGTCGATCACCTGCTGCAGCTTGGTGTCGCTGATGCTCACCAGCAGCCGGTTGGCCTGGTCGAGCATGGCGCCGACATCCTGCGGCAGCTGGGTGCGGTCGGCGGGAATAACCGCGCCGTCGGCGAGATTGCTGCTGCTCGCCGACGCCGGCGGCACCAGGTCCACATACTGCTCGCCGATGGCGGACACGCTCTTGATATCGGCGTTCACGTTGTCGGGCACCTTGGCATCGCTGTTGATCGACAGCTTTGCCTGGACGCCGTCGGGCGTGAGCACGACCTTCTCGACCTTGCCGATGTTCGTGCCGCGGTAGGCCACATTGGCCGTGGGATACAGCCCGCCGGTGGCCGGCAGATCGACCGTCACGGTGTAGCGCCCGATGCCGAAAACCATCGCCGGCAGGTGCACGTACACCCCGGCCATCACGACGATGCCGACCAGCGTCAGCACCGCGAAGATGACCAGCTGCGTCCGGACGAATCTGGTGAGCTTCATCGTCCCGAGCCTCCTTGCGGCGCAGTCGGAGCCGTCAATCCGGGGATGGACGGGAGGCCGGGGATCGCCGGCAGTCCGGGAATGCCCGGCTTGGGCGGCCCCTGCAGCGGTCCCTGCACGGGATCACCCTTCACACCGCCGGTTCCGGCGAAGGTGCCCAGCGCGGCCTCGACACCGTATTTCGCCTGCACGCCGCCGAAGTGGCCGCCGAGCGGCGTGCCGGTCAGGAAGTTCGAGTCCAGGCGCGGCGCGGTGACGTCGTAGGTGACGTAGAGGTTGAAGAAGTCGCCCTTGATCGCCTTGTCGATCTGGAAGACCGGGAAGGGGAAGGTGAACAGCGCCTGCAGCGCGGTCGTCAGGTTGTTGCCGGTGTCGGCGAGGCCCTTCAGCACCGGCCACAGATCCGCCAGCTCCGCCTTCAGGTTGTCCCCGCCCTGGTTGATGATCTGATCGACGACGGCGCTGAGATCGCCCAGCGACGTGATCGTCTTGGTGATCGTCGGGCGACGATCGGCCAGCACCGTCAGCGCTGGATGGATGTTCTGGATGGCGTTGGCCACGTCGTCCTTCTGCCGGGCCAGCACGCCGCCGAAATGATCGAGCCCGTTCATCGCGTTGATGATGTCGCCGGTCTGCTGATTCAGCGACGCCGTCAGCTGCTGCAGCTGCGGGATCAGATCGCGAATGTTGTTCTCGCGCCCGGAGAATGTCTCGTTCAGCTCGTGCGTGATGGTCTGCAGCTGCGAGATGCCGCCGCCGTTGAGCACCACCGACAGCGACGACAGCGTCTGCTCGGTGGTCGGGTAGACCCCGGCGTGGGCCAGCGGAATGAGGTCGCCGTTCTTCAGCTGTCCCTGCGGCGGGGCGTCGGTCGGGGCGGCCAGTTCGACGTGATTGCTGCCCAGCAGACTGGTCTGGCCCACGCTGGCCACGGTGTTCTCCGGCAGCTGCACGCCCTTGTCGAGGCTGACGGTGACCAGCGCGTGCCAGTCCTGGACCTCGATCGAGGTCACCGTGCCGACCGTGACGTCGTCGACCATCACCGGCGAATTGCGGGTGAGGGTGGTGACATTCGGCATCTGGATGCGCACCTGCCACGAGCCCGCGCCCGTTCCGGCCGCGCCGGGCATGGGCAGCGTGTTCAGGCCGTCCCACTGACATCCCGTGGCGCCCAACAGCACCGCGAGCCCGACCGCCGCGCCGGCAGCGCGCTTTCGCGTCCGCATCTTCATCGCCTTGCCTCCGGAACTGCCAGGCCGTTGATGCCGTTCGGCACATTGACCGGAATGCCTTGACGGGCCGCCTGCTGCGCGAGAGCAGAGGTACTGAATTCGAGCTGACTCGGGAACGCCACCTGGGTGGAGACCGGATTCAGCAGCAGCGGTGGATAATTCACCGTCAGCGAGCTGACGATGGGCGCCAGGAACTGCCGGCACAGCGCCGCGGACTTCGCGGAATCATCCGCGCCGATCGCCTCCACCGAACCACACAGGAACGCAAGCGGATTGGCCAGGTTGTCGAAGACGACGTCGCCCGCGAGGCTGCCCTGTGCGGGCTTGTAGATCTGGTAGAAGTTCGCCAGCCCGTTGGGGGCGTCGTGCAGCAGGTTCTCCAGGTTGGACTTCTTGTCGACCAGGATCTGGGTGACGTCGCCCAGCCGCTGCACGCTCTCGGTCAGGGCCGGACCGCGTTCGTCCAGGAACTGCTTGACGTCTGCGATGGCCGAGGCCAAATTGTCCAGTCCCGTGCCGAGATCCGTCGATACCCCGGACAGCACCGAGGAGACCGAGGCCAGTCGGCCACCGAACTGGACGATCTGGTCGTTGCTCTTGGACAGCACGTCGACCAGCTGCTGCAGATTGCGAATCGTGCCGAACAGGTCGCTGCGGCTGTCGGACAGGGTGCCGAGCGTGGTGGACAGCTCGTGCAGGGTGTCGCGCAGGGACTGGGCATTGCCGTTGGCGAGGTTGGCGTCGGCGGTGTTCAGGAACCGGCCGAGCGAGCCCTGCTTGTCGTTGCCCTCGGGCCCGAGGGCCTTGGACAGCTTGGTCAGTTCCGCCTTGATGTCGTCCCACTCCACCGGAACCGCGGTGCGCTCGATCGGGATCACGGCGTTGTCGTGCATCTTCGGGCCGCCGGTGTAGGCGGGGGCGAGCTGGACGAACCGGGCCGACACCAGCGAGGGCGAGATGATGACACCGCGCGCGTCGGCCGGGATGTCGACCCCGCGATCGACCGTCATCGTCACCTTCACGTTGTCCTTGCCCGGCTCGATCGAATCGATCCTGCCGACCTTGACACCGAGGATCTCCACGTTGTCGCCGGAGTAGATGCCGTTGGTCGACGGGAAGTACGCGGTGATGTGCGTCTTGCCGATATTGGTGACCGCGCCGTAGACGACCCAGCCGGCCAGGGCTACCACCAGGACCCCGGCAATGATCCGCACCCAGCGCGGCACTCGGGACATATTGCTGCGTATCGCGTTCATCGCGGCGGCGCCTCCTGTGCAGGCTTGACCTGGACCCCGCCGGCCGAGTACTCCCCGAACGTCTGCGGCAGCCGCTGCGGCCACACCAGTCCGTCGACCAGCATGCGCAGCGTCTTACTCGTCCAGTTGGACACGTACGCCTGGAAATACGGGCCGCTGCCGACCTGCTCACCGAGCGCGGCCGCGTACGGACCGACCTCGTCCAGGGCCTTGTCGAGGTTGTCCTTGTTGTTCTGCAGCAGTTGCAGCACCGAGTTCAGCTTGTCCAGTGCGGGTTTCAGCAGCGCCTCGTTGTCGTTGACGAAACCCGTGAGCTGCTGCGCCACCCCGTTGACGTACACGATCAGCTGGCTGATCGCCTGACGCCGGTTGTTCAGCTCGCCGAGCAGGTCGTTGCCGTCCACCAGCAGGCCGTCGAGCTGAGTCTTGCGATCGGCCAGGACCTTGGTGACGTTCTGCGCGTGCGCGAGCAGATCGGACAGGGCCTGGTCACGCTTGTTCAGGCTGCGCGAGAGGTCCGTGACGCCGTCCAGGGCCGACCGCAGCGGCGCCGGGGTGTCGGCGAAGGTCTGCGACAGCGTGTCGAGGGTCTTGTTCACCTGGCCCAGGTCCAGCCCCTGGACCGTGGTGGACAGGTCGCCCAGCGCGTCGGTGAGCGAGTACGGAGAGGTGGTGCGGCTCAACGGAATCGTGTCGTCGACCCGGATCGCCCCGTCGCCCGACGGCGTCACCGCCAGCGACTTGCGGCCCAGCACCGTATTCGACTTGATGGCCGCGCTGGTCGCCTTCCCCAGCCGGATCTGCTCGTCGAGCGAGAACTTCACCAGCACCTTGGCGCCGTCGAGCTTGATCGATTGGATCTTGCCCGAGCGCACGCCCGCGACCTGGACCTCGTCCCCGGGCTGCAGCCCGCCGGCATCGGCGAAGTACGCGGTGAAATCGGCGCCCGATCGTACGAACGGAAGCTTGTCGAACTGCAACGCGGACAACGCGATTGCCGTTGCCATAACGAGGCCGACGATGCCGATGTTGATCAGTGACCGGTTCTCCCTCACTTGGTCGCGCACCTTCCGGTCGTCTGGTTGCCCGGCAGATCGATCTCCCACGGCTTGCCGTCCGGACCGGTCGCGAGCGCCTGCCCGCCGCAGAAGTACATGTTCATGAACGATCCATAGGACCCGACCCGGACCAGCTGCTTGTATGCCGCCGGCAGCTTCTGGAGAATCGCCTGCACCTCGTCGGAGTGATCGTCGAGGTTGGTCGCGACCCGGCCCAGCTGGTTGAAGCTCTGGTTCAGATCGGGCCGGGCCTCCCGCAGCAGGCCCGTCAGGTCGGTTGTCGCATCGGCCAGTTTCGGCAGCGCGGCGCCGATCGGATCCCGGTCCGCGGCCAGGCCGCTGATCAGCCGCTGGAGCTCGGTCAGCGTGCTGTCGAATTCCTTGCTGTGCGCGTCGATCGTGCCCAGCACCGTGTTCAGGTCGGTGATCACGTTGCCGATCAGTGCATCCCGGTCGGCGATCGTCTTGGCGAACGAACCGCCGCTGTTCAGCAGGGCCACAAGCGCGCCGCCCTGGCCCTGAAAGACCTGCAGCAGTGCGTTCGTCAGCGAGTTCACCTGGTTGGGGTCCAGGCCGCGCAGCAGCGGCTTGAATCCGCCCAGCAGCATGTCCAGATCCAGGGCGGGCTTGGTCTGGTCGAGCCCGATGGTGCCACCCTTGGACAGCGGCTGATTGCTGCCGGGACTGTCCAGCAGTTCCAGGTAGCGGTCACCCACGAGGTTCTCGTACCGGATGGTCGCGTGGGTGCTGCGCAGCAGCTGGTACTGGCTGTCGACGTCGAAATCCACGTGCGCGAGATCGTCCTTGCCGACGTACACCCGCGTCACCGTCCCGACCGGCACACCGGCGATGCGCACCTTCGCGCCCGGCAGCATGCCGGAGGAATTGCTGAACACCGCGTGGAATCCGGTCTCGCTGGAGAACCGCATCTGATCGAAGATCACGACGAGGAAGCCCAGGACCACGATCATGACGAGGGTGAAGATCCCGACCTTGACGGTCGAGGCGTGCGGTCTGAATCTCATGGCTTCGGCACCCCCGGCAGTCCGGCGAACAGCAACTGGAACACCGACGGGCCGTTCGTGTGCCAATGCAGCTCGGGAGTCCACACCTCACCCTGGGCGGTGTCGAACACCCGGAAGTTGGAGTGGCTGCCCGGCACTCGGTTCTGCAGGTTCTCGCAGATCACGGGGCCGCTGGCGTTCACCTTCGGCAGGTCCTGCGGATAGTGGTACGGCTCGCCGCCCGGCATGAAGCCCGCGTCCAGGAGCAGGCCCTGTCCGGTGCCGCCGAAGATCCGCTGGTACAGCGCCCAGTTGTCGCCGAACGCGTTGATGACGCACGGCAGCGAGGCGCGGTCCTGATAGAGCAGGTCCGTGGTGGGCCGCAACAGATCCAGCGCCGTCACCAAGGGCTTCTGGTTGTCGGTCAGGATCGGCTGCGTGGTGTTGGCCAGGCCGATCAGATTCGCCAGCATCAGGTCGAAGTTGTGCTCCTCATCGACGATGCTCTTGCTGGTAACCGTGGCGTTGTTGGTGGTACGCAACAGATCCGGGGCCGTGTCGCCGTAGATGTTCCCCACTCCCGCGGTCGAGCGCAGATCGCGTTGCAGCGCGGGCAGACTCGGGTTGATGTCCTTCAAATAGGTATCGCTGTCGGACAGCAGCTGCCCCAGCTTGTCCCCGCGCCCCTGCAGCGCGGTGCCCAGCGCGGTCAGCGTCGCATTCAGCTTCTCCGGGTTCACCTTTGCCAGCACCTGCGTGAGCTGCTGGAACAGGGTGTTGAATTCGACGGTGACGTGCTGCGCGTCCACGGTCTGCCCGGGCCGCAGCGACTCACCCGAAGGCTGTTGCGGCGGCGTGAAATTCACGTACTTGGCGCCGAACACCGTGGTGGAGGCGATGTCCACGCCCGCGTTGGAGGGCACCAGCTTCAGCTGGTCCGGCGTGATCGCCAGCTGCAGCCGGGCGCCGTCGCCGGTGTAGGTGATCGATTGGACGGTGCCGATCTCGACACCGCGCATCTTCACCTTCGCGTCCTTGTCCATGACCAGGCCCGCGCGCGGTGCGTCGACGTAGATCGCCTCGGTGCTGGTGAATCCGCCCACGAACATGGTCAGCGCGATCGCGACCACCGCGGCCAGGCTCAGCACGAAGGCCACGCCCGCCAGCTTGATGCCGAAACCCCTTCCGCCGCCCGCCTTTTCGACAAGTCTGTTTCTCGCCATACCGCCTACCCGGAGAGATGGAAATTGCCGGAGGTGCCGTAGATGGCCAGCGAGACCAGCAGGGTCACCATCACCACCGCGACCAGCGAGGCACGCACCGCATTACCGACCGCGACGCCGACACCGACCGGACCACCCGACGCGTGGTAGCCGTAGTACGTGTGAATCATCATGACCGCCAGGGCCATGAATATCGCCTGCACGAACGACCAGAGGATGTCGCCGGGAATCAGGAACGTCGAGAAGTAGTGGTCGTACACGCCGGCCGACTGGCCGTAGATCACCACTGTCGCAAAGCGACTGGCGATGAACGAAGCGATCACCGCCAGCGAGTACAGCGGAACGATGGCGATCATCCCGGCCAGCACCCGGGTCCCGATCAGGAACGGCACCGGGCGGATCGCCATGACCTCGAGCGCATCGATCTCCTCGGACACCCGCATCGCGCCGAGCTGCGCGGTGGCGCCCGCGCCGATGGTCGCGGCCAGGCCGATGCCCGAAATCACCGGCGCCGCAATGCGCACGTTGATGAATGCCGCGAAGAAACCGGTCAGCGCCTCGACGCCGATGTTGCCCAGCGAGCTGTAGCCCTGCACCGCGATCGTGCCGCCGGCGAACAGGGTCAGGAAGCCCACGATCACCACGGTGCCGCCGATCACGGCCAGAGCGCCCGTGCCCATGCTGATTTCGGCGATCAGCCGGATGGTCTCGGTGCGATAGCTGTAGAACGCCTTGGGCACCGAACGCAGCGATTCGGCATAGAAGAGGGCGTGGCGCCCAACATTGTCGAGTGATTCGGACATCCGGCGCACGCGTCGTACCGTACGCGGGAAGCGGGCATGTATCACGGAGGCCATCTCGTCACCGCACCGTGAACTTGATGCCGGCCGCGGTGACCACCACATTCAGCACGAACAGAACCATGAAGGAGAACACCACCGTCTGATTGACCGCGTCGCCGACGCTCTTGGGCCCGCCCTTGACATTCAGGCCCAGGTAGCAGGCCGTCAGCCCGGCCGCGAGGCCGAACAGCGTGGCCTTGATTTCGGCGATGACCAGTTCGGGCAGGTGTGTCAGCAGCGTGATGCCGTTGACGAAGGCGCCGGGATTGACGCCCTGCAGGAAGACCGAGAACAGGAAACCGCCGCCGATGCCGATGACGCAGACCAGGCCGTTCAGCAGGGCCGCGACGAACATCGAGGCCAGCACCCGCGGCACCACGAGGCGCTGGATGGGGTCGATGCCGAGCACCTTCATCGCGTCGATCTCTTCGCGGATGGTGCGGGCGCCCAGATCCGCGCAGATCGCGGTGGCGCCCGCGCCGGCCACGATCAGCACGGTGACCATCGGGCCGATCTGGGTCACGGTGCCGAATGCCGCACCAGCGCCGGACAGGTCGGCCGCGCCGATCTCGCGCAGCAGAATGTTCAGGGTGAAGCTCACCAGGACGGTGAACGGGATGGCAACCAGCAGGGTCGGAATGATCGAAACCCGGGCGATGAACCATGCCTGGTCGACGAATTCACGGCGCTGAAAGGGCGGCCGGACGATCGCCCGGGCCACCTGGGCAGTGAGTTCGAAGAACCCGCCGACCGCTCGCAACGGCACGGCAAGAACCTCGTTCATTCCCGACTTCCTCCTTGCCATGCCTTGCACGTCGAGCCTGTGATGGCCGTCTCACCTTGCCATCCGCCTGAAAGATTAGAACACGTTCACTCTGTTGTCGAGCACCATTTGATGATATTGAACTGCTCTTTCTCGCCTCGCCGTAGATTCAAAGTTAGAACTTGTTCATACAGCGTAAGGAGCGCCTATGCGAGTCGCCGCACACCGTCGATCACCATGTCTACCAACTGGTGGACCGCCGATCAACCAACGCGGCGGTGGCGTCGCCTACTCAGCCGAGATCGTGCAGCGATGATGCGGAAAACGTACGCCCCGCGGGACGTTCGGCGAAATATGCGCCGAGCGTGTCCGCCAAATCCCCGGGCGCCCATTCCGCACCGGCGGCATCGAAGCGCGCCTCGACGACCGGGGCGGCCATCAGCGCCACCATCGGCCCGTAGACGACGAATACCTGACCGCTCACCGCATCCGCGGCGGGCGAGGCCAGGTACGCGACCAGGCGCGCCACATGATCGGGAGAGAGCGGATCCACGCCCTGCTCAGGCGCGTCGGAAAACACCTTTTCCGTCATCGCGGTGCGCGCCCGCGGGCAGATCGCGTTGGCGCGCACGCCATATCGCGACAGCGCGCGCGATGCGGACAAGGTCAGCGCCGTGATGCCCGCCTTGGCGGCGGCATAGTTCGGCTGCCCCTCCGGGCCGAGCAGACCGGCCTCGGACGAGGTGTTGATCAATCGGCCGTAGACCGGCGCGCCGGATTCCTTGGATTTGCCGCGCCAGTACGCGGCGGCGTTGCGCGACAACAGGAAATGGCCGCGCAGGTGCACCGCGATGACCGCGTCCCAGTCCTCGTCGGAGAGATTGAAAAGCATTCGGTCGCGGACAATTCCGGCATTGTTCACCACGATGTCGACGCCGCCGAAGGTCTCGTCGGCCGTGCGAATCAATGCATCGGCAGTGGTTCGTTCCGCAATACTCCCCGCGACGAATTCGGCCTTGGCGCCCAGTGCGCGAATATCCGCGAGCGTCGCAGACACCGCGTCGTTTTCGACAAGATCATTGACGACGACCGAGGCGCCGGCCGCGGCCAAGGCAAGCGCCTCCGCCCGCCCCAGCCCGGCGCCCGCGCCCGTCACAATCGCTGCTTTGCCGGCCAGGGTCAGATCAGATTCACTCACGCCCCGACTCTAGAACGTGTTCCAGTTAACGGCAAGCATCGGCTCAGACGAGCTTCAGCGCCGCCTTGGGGCACTGGGCGACCGCGGTCTTCACAGCCTCGAGCTGATCGGCGGCCACGTCACCCGAGGCGACGTGCAGGTTGTCCTCGTCATCGAGTTCGAACACGTCGGGGGCGTATCCGACGCAGATTCCGTTGGCCTCACACTGGTCGAAATCGACGCTGACCTTCATTGATATCTCCTTCACCGCAGGTGACACCGAGCCTACAAGCCCGCCCGCGACGAGGCGAAGACTCCGGCCCGATTCCAGGTCCATACTGGAACATGTTTCAGTAGTTGTGCAATGATCGGGACAACCGCCTAGCCCATGTCGGCTAGCTATCGAACGAACAACGAGGTTAACCGCTATGCGGATTGCGTATACCCCGCAACAAGAAGAGCTACGCGCGGAGCTGCGTGAATACTTCGCCAAGCTCATCACCCCCGAGCGCCGCGCCGCGCTGTCCTCGCAGACCGGCGAGTACGGCGAGGGCAATGTCTACCGCGAGGTCGTCGCGCAGATGGGCGCCGACGGCTGGCTCGCGCTGGGCTGGCCGAAGGAGTACGGCGGGCAGGACCGCTCGACGATGGATCAGCTGATCTTCACCGACGAGGCCGCCATCGCGGGCGCGCCGGTGCCGTTCCTGACCATCAACTCGGTCGCGCCGACGATCATGCACTACGGCACCGAGGAGCAGAAGAAGTTCTTCCTGCCCAAGATCGCCGCCGGTGAGCTGCACTTCTCCATCGGTTACTCCGAGCCGGGCGCGGGCACCGACCTAGCCTCGCTGCGCACCTCCGCGGTGCGTGACGGCGACGACTGGATCATCAACGGCCAGAAGATGTGGACCAGCCTGATCCAGTACGCCGACTACATCTGGCTGGCCGCGCGCACCGATCCGACGGCCAAGAAGCACAAGGGCATCAGCATGTTCATCATGCCGACCACCGCCGAGGGCTTCTCCTGGACGCCGGTGCACACCATGGCCGGTCCGGACACCAGTGCGACCTACTACCAGGACGTGCGGATCCCGCACAAGGACATGGTCGGGCCCGAGAACGGCGGCTGGTCGCTGGTCACGAACCAGCTCAACCACGAGCGCGTCGCGCTGACCTCGGCCGCGCCGCTGCAGCTCGCGCTCGCCCAGACGGTGGACTGGGCCAAGAACAACAAGGACTCCAACGGCGGCCGCGTGATCGACAGCGAGTGGGTGCGGCTGAACCTGGCCCGCGTGCACGCCAAGGTCGAATACCTGAAGCTGCTGAACTGGGAAATTGCGTCCGGAGCGGATGCGGGCGGCGACTCCGCGCCCAAGCCGTGGAACGCGTCCACGTGCAAGGTGCTCGGCACCGAGCTGGCCACCGAGGCCTACCGCTCGCTGATGGAGGTCCTGGGCCCGCAGGCCTACCTGCGCCAGGACTCGGCGGGTGCGCAGCTGCGCGGGCGACTCGAGCGCATGCACCGCGCCTGCCTGATCCTCACCTTCGGCGGCGGCACCAACGAGGTGCAGCGCGACATCATCGCCATGACCGCCCTGAAGCAGCCGGCCTCGGCACGCTAGAAAGCCAGGAATCACAATGGATTTCACTCAGACAGAGGCGCAGCAGGATCTGGCCCGGCTCACCGCCGAGGTGACCGGCAAGCTCGTCACCGCCGACCGGCTGCGCGAATTGGACAGGAACACCGACGCCGCAGGCAACCCGACGCTGCGCTTCGACGAAACGCTGTGGAGTTCGCTCGCTGAGACCGGCGTGCTGGCCGCGGCCCTGCCCGAGTCGGTGGGCGGCAGCGATCTCGGCGTGCTGGAGCAGACCGCGATCCTGCGCGAGCTCGGCAGGGCCGTCGCGCCGGTGCCGTACCTGTGGTCGATCGTGCTCGGCGCGGCCGCGCTGGCGCAGTTCGGTTCCGAGGCGCAGCGCGCGCTGGCCGCCGAGGCCGCCTCGGGCGCAACGATTCTCACGGTCGCGCTGAGCGAGGAGCGCAACTGGGAGCCCGCCAAGCCCGTGACCACCGCCGCCGAGGACGGCGGCTGGCGCATCACCGGCCTCAAGACCACCGTGCCGTTCGCCCGGCAGGCCTCGCGAATCCTGGTGCCCGCCACAGTGTCCGGTGCGGCGGCCGTCTTCCTGGTCGATCCGTCCGATGCGAGTGTGCGCATCGCCGATCAGATCGTCACCGACCGCTCCCCCGAGGCCGAGCTCGAATTCTCCGGCACCCCGGCGGAATTGGTCGGCACCGTCGAGCAGGGCGCGGAAATCCTGGAGTGGCTGCTGAACCGGGCCTGGCTGGGCCTGGCCGCGCACCAGCTGGGCGTGGTGGAGAAGGGCCTCGAGCTGGTCGCCGACTACGCCCGCGAGCGCGAGCAGTTCAACAAGAAGATCGGCAGCTTCCAGGCCGTGGCCCAGCGCCTGGCCGACGGGTACATCGACGTGCAGGGCGTGCGACTGGCCGTGCAGCAGGCCGCCTGGCGGCTGGCCGAGGGCCTGCCCGCGACCTCGGAGGTCCACACTGCGAAGTTCTGGGCGGCCGAGGCCGGTCATCGCGTGGCACACACCGTGGTCCACGTGCACGGCGGCGTGGGCATCGACCGCGACCACATCGTGAACCAGTTCTTCACCGCCGCCAAGCACAACGAATTCGCCCTCGGCGGGGCGACGGACCACCTGCGCGCCCTGGGTGCGCAGCTGGCCGAGAGCCACTGACTCGGGTTTTCACACGACGCCCGCACCGGACCCTGTCGGGATCCGGTGCGGGCGTTCGGCTTTCGGAGATCGGGCGTTACTACCCCACCGTGGATCCGAGTGACGTGCCGGACGCCGTCGACTTCGAGCGGCAGATCGCACAGATCCGGCGGCCCGCGTGAAATTCTTCCTCGACGAAAACCTTCCACAGGCACTCTCGGACCACCTTCTATCAATCTTTCGGCCACATGAGTTCGTCGGTGTCCAGGATCTGAATACGAAGGGTGTGCAGGACATCGAGCTCTTTCGAATCGTTGCGGAAGCCGGCTGCGAGGTCTTCGTCACCGCCGATCTCGCAGGAGTTGTTCTCCCGCCCAAGGGATTTCGCCCAGCTTGGTGAGCTGATGCGCAACGAGGGCCGCACCCCGGAGGGCATCGGGTGGTCTCCGCGGCATGGGTCGCCGCCGCCACGACGAATATGATTCCCGCGTAGGACGCGGGCGACGCACAACCCTGCGGCTACAAATACCAATGGCGCAGCGGCGCGACGCCGGACGGCGCAGTCCTGAACCGGCTGGGCGACTGTTCCTGACCCGCGGTCGGCTGCATTGTTAGAGCAGACCGGAACCGCGGCGGACTGTCCCGTCTACGCGATGCTGTCGAGCGTCGCGATCAGGTCCGGCGGCAGGACGACATCCCCCGCCGCCAGGTTTTCGTCGAGGTGGGCGATGTTGGAGGTGCCGGGAATGAGCAGTGTGTTGGTGTAGTGGGCCAGTTGCCAGGCCAGCCCGATCTGCGCCGGGGTGGCATCGAGGGCCGCGGCGGCCTCCCGCACGGCCGGATGGTCGGTAACCTTGGCCAGCCCCTCGAAGGCGGAGCCGAGGGGGAAATAGGGAACCCACGCGATGGAATGCGCGCGGCACAGGTCCAGCACCGGCTCTGCCGAGCGCGCGAGCATGTTGTACATGTTCTGGACGCACACGACGCCCGCGGGGAGCGCCCGGCGCAACTGATCGGTGTCGACGTGACTCAGGCCGATTCCGGCGATCTTCCCCTCGTCCCGCAGCGCGATCAGCTCGGCCAGCTGGTCGTCGAGGTCGACGATCTGGTCGCCCTCGGCGATGATGCCCGGCGGCATGTCCGTCCGGCGCAGGTTGACCACACCCAGGGTGTGCACGCCCAGCGCCTTCAGGTTGGCCTCCACCTGTTCGCGCAGCTCCCGCGGCCGCTGCGCGGCCAGCAGGCGCGCGGCCTCGTCGTACACCGCGCCGACCTTCGTGGCCAGCACCAGATCCTCCGGATATGGCGCGAGCGCCCCGCGAATCAGGTCGTTGACCACGCCAGCCCCGTAGAACTGGGCGGTGTCGATGTGGTTGACACCCCGCTCGACGGCGCGGCGCAGGACGGCGGTGGCGGCCTGCTTGTCGTAGGTGCGGCCGTGATGATCGGCGAGCTGCATGGCGCCGTATCCGATGCGCGCGACGCGCACGTCCCCCAGCCGACCGGTGCCGCCGGGTGCGGAAATCTCCTGATGAGCTGCCATCTGCGCATTCCTGTTCCGGATGGGATAGTGGAATCGAAGCTATGCGGAGGAACCTCCGCATAGACACGAGCCTAACAGAAACGGAGGGCCCTCCGCTTGTCTTCCGGTAATCGCGACGCCCGAGCGAGCCGCCTACCCGTCGAAGCCCCCGCGGACGCCGCCACCCCGACGGCTCCCCGGTCTGCCGCCGCCCTGCCGACGGACGCACGGTCCGTCACCCCGACGGCTCCCCGGTCCGCCGCCGCCTCGCCGACGGACGCACGGTCCGCCGCCCCCTCGCCGACATCTGCGCGGTCCGCACCCCCTTCGCGGACGGACGCCCGATCCGCCGCCCCTTCGCCGACGGCTGCCCGGCGGGCCGTCTCTGCACCGCCGAGCACCGGCGGCAAACCCACGCGCGCCGACGCCGAACGCAACCGCCGGCGCCTGCTCGAGGTCGCGCGCGCGGCCTTCACCTCCGGCGAGAAGGTGGCGCTGGAATCGATCGCCCGGGAGGCCGGCGTCGGCATCGGCACCCTCTACCGCCACTTCCCCACCCGCGAGGCACTCGTCGAGGCCGTCTATCGCGCCGAGCGCCGCCGCCTGTGCGATACCGCCATCGAATTCGCCGCCGCGCTCACCCCCGAGGACGACGCCGCGACCGCCCTGCGCAGCTGGATGGACCGCTTCGGGGACTATCTCGCGGCCAAACGCGATATGGCCGAGGCTCTCCGGGAGATCATCGCCTCCGGGGCAATCACCGCCGAGGAGGCGCGCGCCGAGCTGTCCAGCGCCATCGGGAGCCTGCTCGACGCCGGAATCGCCTCGGGCACACTGCGAGACGACGTCCAAGCCCAGGACGTGGTGGCCAGCCTGGTGGGAATCTTCCTGGCCTGCGGACGACCGGAGCAGCGCGAGCAGGCCGGGCGCATGATGGATCTGCTGATCGCCGGGCTGCGCCGATGACGGTGCCGCCGAACATGTTCCGCGACTGGCCGGGCCGCGCGACGGTCGCGCGCTCTCAGCAAGTTCACAGCGCCATCCCCCTAAGTTATTGGGGTTCACAGCTTTTACTTACCCGTGGCACATAGACCGCTCAGAGCAAGGACAACTCCATGAACAGAATATTCACCCGAGTCTTCGCCGTCGCGGCAACGGCAGGCTGCCTCTGTGTACCGGCGGTGGCCGCGGCGAACGCCGCCGCGCCCGCACAGCCGACCGTTCGTCCCGTGGACGCCTGGTCCGACTACAACAGTGCCGACAACGCGTGGCACGCGCAGAGCCAGGCCGCCGAGGGGCAGGGCGCGGCCGCCGGGGCCGGGATCGGCTGCCTGGTCGGCGGCGGAGTCGGCGGGGCCGCGGGTGTTGGCGTCGGGTTGGGCGTCGCCTCGATACCGCTCGGAATCGGCGGCGCCGTCGTCGGGTGCGGTGTCGGCGCGGCCACGGGCGCGGCGATCGGCGCCATCGCGGCCGGTAGCAACCCCGCGCTGCTGGCACAGGAGCAACACCTGAAGGACCAGTGCTACCAGGTGAAACCGGCCCTGGAGTGCTCGAACGAATGGAACCCTCCCTCCTACGACGACAACTGACCCGCCTGCGCCACATCGGAAGTGATGCCCGGCGGCGTGGTCGACATCGGAAGTGATGCCCGGCAGCGTGGTCGACATCGGAAGTGATGCCCGGCAGCGCGGTCGACATCGGAAGTGATGCCCGGCAGCGCGGTCATCCGATGAGTTTTCGCGGCCTGGATCGTCGGTATTGGTGACAACCTTCCGACTGTCCGGGCGTCCGGGGAGAGGACCGACATGGCCAGCAAGATGATCTTCATCAACCTGCCCGTCGCTGATCTGGAGCGGTCCAAGACCTTCTACGAGATGCTGGGCTGGAAGGTGAATCAGGAGTTCACCGACGACAATGCGGCCTGCGTCGTCATCGACGACAACATCTGCGTGATGCTGCTGATCGAGCCGTTCTTCGAGAACTTCACCCAGCGCCCGCTGTCGGACACCACCATCACGATCGGATCCATCTACGGGCTCGCGCTGGGGAGCACGCACGAGGTCGACGAGCTCACCGAGGCCGCGATCCGGGCCGGCGGCACCGAGGAGGTCAATCCGGACAAGCGCGCGCTGGAACAGCAGGCCGGCATGTACAGCCGCACCTTCATCGACCCGGACGGGCATCAGTGGGAGTCGTTCTGGATGAACTATCCGCGCTGAGACGCCTCAGGCGCCCAGGGCCGCGCAGACGCGGTCGACGTCGGCGAGGGTGGTGCGCCAGTTGCTGAAGGCGGCGCGGATCGCCGGCGCGCCCTGATACACGGTGGGCGTCAGGAATGCCTCGCCGCTGCGGGTCAACTCCTCCAGAACCGCAGCGACACGCTCGGTGGTGACGGCACCGGAGAGGGTGAAGCACACGACGTTCAGCCGGACCGGAGCCAGCAGCCGCCACCGGGGGTTGCGCTCGAGCCGCGCGCCCATCTCCCGGGCACACTCGATGGCGCGCTCGACGATCTCCCGGTACCCCGACCGTCCGTAGGCCTCCAGCGTGAACCAGGCCGGCAGGGCGCGCAGCCGGCGGGAGGTCTCCGGCGTCAGATGCATGAAATCCGGTGTGGCGCCGGGCGTTCCGAGATAGGGAGACACATTCTCGAATACCCGCAGCTGCAGATCCTGCCGCCGGGTGAACTGCACGGCCGAGTCGTACGGCACGTTCAGCCACTTGTGCAGGTCGACGCAGACCGAGTCGGCCTCGGCCCAGCCGTCCAGCAGCGGCGCGTGCGCGGGTGATGCGGCCGCGAAGCCGCCGAAGGCCGCATCCACGTGCAGCCAGAAGTCGTGGCGGGACTTCAGCGCCGCAATGGCCCGGATATCGTCGAAGTCAACGGTATTGACGGTCCCGGCATTGGCCACGACGATCGCCGGTCCGGCCGCGAGCTCCCGTTCCAGTGCGACGATGTCGACGGCCTCGCGCCCGGGCAGCGTCGCCACCGACACGAGCCGCCTGCGGCCGATACCCAGCACCGACAGCGACTTGCCGATGCTGGAGTGAGGCGTGCCGGACAACACCCGCACCGGTGCGGTCACCCCCTCCTCGGCGGTGGACGCCCCGCGCAGCGACCCGAGCCACTCCCGCCCGATCGCCAGCCCGACCAGGTTCGACATGGTTGCCCCGGTCACGAAGGCCCCGGGCATATCCAGCCCGAACAACTCGCCGAGCCGGGCCACCGTCTCCCGTTCCAGCGCCGCTGCGGCGGAACCGACCGCGCCGTGCGCGTTCTGATCCAGCGCCGCGGTCAGCCAGTCGCCGGACAGCGCGGCCGGGGTCGTGCCGCCGGTGACGAACCCCAGGTAGCGGGGTCCGGCACTGGCGGAAAACCCCGGCTCCCAACGAGATTCGAACGCCCGCAGCGCGGCCCGCAGACCGCCGCCGTCCTCGGGCAGCGCGGCCGCCACGTGTTCGACCGCGGCCGCGGTGACGGGCCGCTCGTCGAGTCCGGCGAGAATCCGCGCCGTATAGGTGCGGGTCTCCTCCAGCAGCGCGGGCAGTTCGGCAAGATCGTGCGCCAGTGCTTCGAACATCAGCCAACGGTAGTACCTCGGCCGGCGGGGAATTCGAGGGATGTCGGCGTTGACCTGCATGGAATGGCAGTGATTTCCCCATGGCCGCGCCTCGATCGGGAACAACCTCCCTGGGTGCCGACGAAACTGCCCTCGATGCCTTTGCGGCCTGCGCCAGCCGCCGAAATCTGGGCTGACCGCACCCAGCCCCGCACCTGGCACCGAGTTCACTGCCCTATGCGCCACAATCGGATGCGGCAGGGCGAACCCGTTGAAGCGTAGGCAGTGCCGGGTATCGACGGTTGCCTTCCTCCTTCGTTGAAGCCGCACTCCTGTTAGGGTGCACGGACTTATGCGTATGCCGGGGAGGGCGTAGTGGGGTTGCAGCCGGGTGCCGAGTTTGCCGGGTTCACGGTCGAGCGAGTGGTCGGGTCGGGCGGCATGGGCACGGTGTATCTGGCCCGACAGCCGCGATTGCAGCGGCTAGTCGCGCTGAAGGTGCTTGCCGAATCCTTCAGCGCCGCACCGAAGACGCGCGCGGCGTTCGACCGCGAGGCGGCGCTTGCCGCGGGGCTGGATCACCCGAATATCGTCCCGGTGTACGACCGCAGCGCCGTCGACGATCCCGAGCTGTGGCTGACAATGCGCTATATCGACGGCGGTGACGCGGCCGCACTGCTCGACGCCACCCCGGACGGGCTGGCCCCCGACCGCGTGGTGCGGCTGATCACCGATGCCGCGGGAGCGCTGGACCACGCCCATGCGCGGGGCGTGCTGCACCGGGACGTGAAACCGGCGAATCTGCTCATCGAGAACAACCAGCGCCTCGGCGAACGCGCGATGCTCACCGATTTCGGTATCGCCCGCACTCTCGACGACACCGTCACCCTGTCCGGCATCGCCGCGAGCTTCGCCTATGCCGCACCGGAGAGGTTCACCAATGCGCCGTCGGACCACAGCGCCGATATCTATTCGCTGGGCTGCACCCTTTTTCAGCTGCTGACCGGGCAGCCGCCGTTCCCACGCAAGGATCAGGCCGCCGTGGTCGGCGCGCATCTGACCGAGCCACCGCCCGCACCTAGCGAGCTGCGACCCGAATTGCCCGCCGAGCTCGACGCCGTGATCGCCACCGCGCTGGCGAAGGCGCCGCGGGAGCGGTACCCCAGCTGCCTCGCCCTCGCCGAGGCGGCGGCGTACGCCCTGACGACACCCGCTTCGGCGACGCGCCCGCGAGCACGCCGCCGGACCAGCGTTCCGGGTGGTCCGAGGCAGTTCGAGACGGTCACCGCCAGTTCCATCGGGGATACGGTATGGCCGGTGCATATCAGCCCCGGACTACATGTGACACCTCGCGGCTCGCGCCGTCGACGGAGGGTCGCGATAGGGGCGGGCATGCTACTGGCCGCTGCGGGCCTTGCGGTCGGCCTCACGTTCGCCCTCCGCAGCGAGTCCGAATCAGCCCACACTCCGACGTCGGTAGCCGTTGCACCGCAACGGACTTCATCATCGGCCGTTCCGATCCGGAGTACCTCCCAACCGGCAGCGCCGCCCACCGGAACGCCGTCGACCGACATCCCGCTGTCCATCGCCGCGCAGCCCAGTGAGCAGCAGACCGCCGAACAACCGCAGCCCGCGATCCCCGCGCCGGCGCGCGGCCTCACGTCCTCCCAACCGCCACCGGTGGTTCCGCAGACGCGGTCGTTTCAGTGGTCCGGGTAACGCCGCGTCCTAGCGGACGTTCGACGTGCAAATGGTGTCCAGGACGAACGCGGGCTTCGTCACCTTCGTGAGCGACATGTTGAGGACCGAGCTCTCGCGCCGCATGGCATCGTGTTCCGCACCGGCGGCCGTGTAACCAACTCCGACAAAGTAATCCGGCCCCGGACCCAGCAATTCCTGCTCGTCGCGTTCGACCACCGAGCCGCACGCGTTGTGGATCCGTGCCTTGATCGTGCAGCTGAGAATAGCCCCCTTCTCGCACGAGTCCAGCGCGGCCTGGTCGGCCTCAATCTGGTCCGGATAGTCCTTGGCCTCGCCGACGTTGCGATGCCCGAGGGCGATGGCGGCGTACAGATTGCCCTCGGCCGCGTGCGCAGTCCCGGGCACGACGGCCACCAACGCTCCGGTACCGGCAATCACCATGGCCAGCACGGACTTTCCCAACAACGACATGCGGCAACCCCCACGGTCGAAAACCTGTCCCTGAGCGATCATCGCGGCAATCGCACCGACTGTCCACCCCCGTTCTCCGCCCCGCCGGGACGCATCGCCCCGGACGAGCCGTTCGCCTGGGGGCCGGATTCACCGACGGGCAGCGAGCCGACGAGTTCCCCAGCGCCGCATCACGACTACACCCGCAGCTCCGGTGGCAGGCCGAACAGCGGGAACAAGCGCTCGTGGTCGAGGAAGAAGTTCAGGCCCATGATCCGGTCACCGTCGAGTTCCAGGACGATGACGGCCCATGGTTCCAGCACGCCGGACACCTCGCTCGGCTTGTACTGGCCGAAGGCGGGCAGGCCGTTCGCGCCCTCGAGCGGGATGAGCCGGGAGCCGCGGCAGCCGTCGGGGCCGGGGCTGGTCATGAACGCGGCGACATCGGCCGGACCGGACACCCAGAGTGGCAGCGGCGGCATCGACAGCGCCACATCCTGTTTGAGCAGGGCGGTGAGGGCGTCCATATCGTAGGCCTCGAAGGCCTGGACGAAGCCGTCGACGAGTTTGCGCTGCTCGGAATCGGATTCGTCGTAGGAGCTGCCCTCGGCGGGCTGCACCTTGGACATGGTGGCGCGGGCCCGCTGCAGGGCGCTGTTGACCGAGGCGGGCGACATGGTGAGCAGGTCGGCGGTCTCGTTGGCGGAGAAGCGCAGCACCTCGCGCATGATCAGGATCGCGCGCTGGGTGGCGGGCAGATGCTGCACCGCGGCCACGAAGGCCAGGCGCAGCGAATCCTTCGCGGTGGCGTGCTCGGCCGGATCGGCGCCGAAGGCCAGGCCGTTCGGAATCGGCTCGATCCAGACGTAGTCCGGCTGCGGCGGCGGCATCGGGCTGTCCGGACGCGAGGGACCGGACAGATCCATCGGCCGGGCCCGCCGCTGCGGGCCATCCAGCATGTCCAGGCAGACATTGGTGGTGATCTTGTAGAGCCAGGACCGGACGCTCGCCCGGCCCTCGAACGAGTCGTACGCCTTCCACGCCCGGGTGAACGCCTCCTGCACGGCGTCCTCGGCCTCGAACGACGAACCCAACATCCGGTAGGCGTAAGCACACAGCTCCCGCCGATACCCCTCGAACTGCTGCAGCACCTCTTCGATGGCGACAGAACGCGACTCGGTCATGATCCCTCGCTATCGCCCGGCCGGGCAGCTACATTGATCGGTCATTCCCACACTGTGGCATAGGGCACCGACAAGTAAACACCCCCGCTTTCGGGGCTACGACACTTCAAACGTGACGTGGGACACTCTCAGGGTGTGACCTCCGGGCCCTGATCAGCGCGGCACTCGCCGTATCCGGCACATCCGCGCCGTCAACGGGTCGCCCTCGGCGGCCAAAACCCCGGAATCAATCAGGGCAACAACGCGCTGTTGCAACACGTAGTCGTGTGTCTCGGCCGGATACCCACCCATGGCCTCGGCGATCACCCTGGGCATCGGCGCCGGCTCCGCGGGGACATGAGAAACGA
The DNA here is from genome assembly GCF_018860155.1 of Nocardia albiluteola. GTDB lineage: Bacteria > Actinomycetota > Actinomycetes > Mycobacteriales > Mycobacteriaceae > Nocardia > Nocardia albiluteola. The sequence goes on along the minus strand of NZ_JAHKNI010000002.1, from coordinate 59,370 downwards.
TGACCTCGTCGAACCAGTCGATCGGCGCGGACACCAGCCGCCCGTCGGACATCACGCGCAATGGTGCGTTCTCCGCCCGCAACACCGCCCACTGCCGCACCAACTCCTCGCGCTCGGTGGCGTCGAGCGCTCGCTCGGACCCCAGCAGGGCCCCGATCTCCGAGGGTGGCAACGCGGCGGCCCGCCCCGCCGCAGCGGCCGGCTCCCGCGGCCCGCTCACCTCGATGACGTGCAGCGACCGCATCCGGAAAAAGTCGACCAAATACAGATAGGTGGCGAACTCCTGCGGGGACCGCCGACCGACCCAGAGCACGATCCGAACGTCCGGCCCGAGTGCGGCAAGCCGCGGCAGGTCGAGCTCGAACGACTCTCCCCAGCCCGACACCCGGCGCCCGAAGTCTCCGGTGACCGCACTGGTCCACCACTCGCGCCGGTCGGCTCCATCGATCGGTCCGTAGCTCAAATCGTCGCTACACGCGACCACCTCCACCTCGCCCGCCCCGGCGGCATCAAGCGCGGTACGAATCGAGGCCGCCGAGGAGCCGTTCGGCGCGACATGCACGGTCGTCATGCCGTCATTGTGCCCCAAGCGATTTCGAGACGCCCGAAGCCGCGCAGCGACTGCCGCACCTACGAGCGCGAGGTGCCGTGCGCGGCGAAGGACTGCCGGTCCCCGGCCCACCCGTCGGCGGGGACGATCTTCTCCAGCTCGGCGAGGTCGTCGGCGGTCAGGTCGGCCGCGGCCGCGGCGGCATTCTCGACGATGCGCTGGGCGCGACGGCTGCCGGGGATGGGCACCACATCGGGCCCCTGGGCCAGCAGCCAGGCCAGGGCCAGCTGGCCCGCGGTGAGACCGAGGCGGGCGGCCAAGTCGCGCAGCGCGCCCACCTGGGCCATGTTGCTGGCCAGGTTGTCGCCGGAGAAGCGCGGATCGTTGCGGCGGAAATCGCTGGCGGTGACCGTCGTGGTGTCGAGGGTCGCGGTGAGCAGGCCGCGGCCCAGCGGGCTGTAGGGCACCAGCGCGATGCCCAGCTCGCGCGCGGCGGGGACGACGTCGCTCTCGGGTTCGCGCCACAGCATCGACCATTCGAACTGCACCGCGGCGATCGGATGCACCGCGGCGGCCTGCGCGAGCTGTTCCGGGGTGGCCTCGGAGATGCCCAGGTGCCGAACCTTGCCCGCGGCGACCAATTCGGCCATGGCGCCGATGGTTTCGGCGACCGGCACCTCCGGGTCGATGCGGTGCAGGTAGTACAGGTCGATGACCTCGCGGTCGAGCCGGGCCAGCGAGGCATCGCAATACTCGCGCACCCGTTCGGGTTTCGCGTCCAGGTACACGCCGTTCTCACCGCGCACGATGCCGAATTTCGTTGCGACCCGGACACTGTCACCCGCATCACGCAGTGCGCGCGCGAGCAGCCGCTCGTTGTGCCCGGCGCCGTAGCTCTGCGCGGTATCGAAGAGGGTGATGCCGGAGTCGATCGCGGTGTGAATCGCCGCGACCGACTCATCGTCGTCGGTGGCGCCGTACCCCTGCGAGAAGCCCATACATCCCAGGCCGACGGCCGAGACGCCGAGTCCGTTGCCGCCTAGTTCGCGTTGCTGCATGCCACAATCCTGGCCGGAAAACTCCGGCCGCGCCAATAGGCAGGCCGATACGATTCATCGGCACACCAATGGATCCGAGCACGCCGGCCACGACGTCGGCTCGATCCCACGCGGTCCCGCCGCCTGTGAAACGCTGACAGTCACTATCCGATCGGAAGCCGTTGCCGCACAACGGCCCCCGACCGAAATGTGCGGTGAACCCTACTTGCCCACCGGCGCCGGAGCATCCTCGTCCGCCGGACGGGACTCCGCCTCCGCGTGCGCCCACTTGTAATCGGGCTTGCCCGCGGGCGAGCGCTTGATCTCATCGACGAACCACAGGCTGCGGGGCAGCTTGTAGGCCGAAATCTCCTGCGACAGCACCGGACGCAGCTCCTCGAGGGTCGGGCGCGCACCGTCGCGGCACTGCACCACCGCGACCACCCGCTGGCCCCAGCGCTCGTCCGCGACGCCGATCACCAGCGCGTCGAAGACCTGCGGATGACACTTGAGCGCGCCCTCGACCTCCTCCGGGTAGATCTTCTCGCCGCCGCTGTTGATGCTGACCGAGCCGCGGCCCAGCATTGTGACCGTGCCGTCCTCCTCCACCCGGGCGAAGTCGCCGGGGATCGAGTATCGAATCCCATTGAACTCCTTGAACGTCGTCGCGGTCTTGACCGGGTCGTTGTAGTACCCCAGCGGGATGTGCCCCTTGCGAGCCAGCAGGCCGACCTGACCCGAACCGGGCGTGACCGGGCTGCCGCTCTCGTCCAGAACCTCGGTGGCCGCGTCGATCTTCACCCGCGGGCCGCCGGTGTGGGTGGCGCCCTTGGCCGCCACCGACAGACCACCGAATCCGGTCTCCGAGGAGCCGATCGAGTCGGTGATCATCGTGGTGGGCAGGTGCTCCATCAGCCGGTCCTTCAGGGCCGGGGAGAACAGCGCGGCGCTGCTGGCCAGCGCCCACAGCTTCGAATGCTGGTACGGCTCACCGGTTTCCGGGTTGCCCACATCCAGGGCGTCGACCATCGGCCGGGCCATCGCGTCGCCGGTGATGAAGATCAGGTTGATCTCGTGCCGGTCGATGGCCTGCCACACCTTGTGCGCGTTGAACTCCGGCAGCATGATCGCCTTGCCGCCGCCGAAGAGGCTGTGGAACACCGCCGCCTGCGCGCCGCCGTGGATCATCGGCGGAATCGGGAAGCGCACCATCTGCGCGTTCTCCGCGCCGATCTTCGCCTGCTCCCATTCGTCGTCGACGTACTCGCCGGTGACGAAGTTGATACCGCCCCCGAGCACCCGCCACCAGTCCTCCTGGCGCCACATCACGCCCTTGGGCATGCCGGTGGTGCCGCCGGTGTAGATCATGAAGACGTCGTCGGTCGAGCGGTCGCCGAAGTCGCGCTCCCCGGACGAGGAGGCCAGTGCCGCTTCGTATTCCACCGAGCCCTCGGCGGTGGGGATGTCGGTGCCGTCGTCCACGACGATGACCGTCTTCAGCTTCGGCGAGGTCGGCCGGACCGCGGCCACCCTGTCGGTGTAGCGGCGCTCGTGGATCAGCGCGACCATGTCGGAGTTGTCGAAGATGTACTGCAGTTCGTTCTCGACGTACCGGTAGTTGACGTTGATCATCACCGCCCGCGCCTTGAACACCGCGACCATGGCCTCCACGGCCTCGATGGTGTTGCGCGAGTAGATGCCGACCTTGTCGCCGGGCCGCACGCCCTGGGACTGCAGGTAGTGCGCGAGACGATTCGCCCGATCCTCCAGCTCGGCGTAGGTCACCGAGCGGGTGTCGTCGGCCAGTGCGACGCGCTCGGGCACGAGGTCGATGGCATGTTCGACAAGGTCCGCTATGTTGTGGCTCACAGGACAAAAATAGAACGTGTTCTTGCGCCTGGCAACCCTCGGTTTACAGGGTTCACTAATTCCCGGCAGCACGGCGGCGGGCCACCACCCAGCAGTGTCGGCCCGCCCGCGACTGCGGGCGGGCGCTCAGAGTTCAGCCGTGCCGGACGCGGTGCCCATCAGCGTATCGGTGTGCCCCGCACCGCAATTGCAGAATCGCCGCATCAGCTTCGGACGATCGGCGCCAGCCGGCGCATCTGATCCAAGCTCTGCACGCCCACCAGCAGCATTGTCACTCCGGCCTTCTCCCACACCGCGAGCTGTTCGCGCACGTGCGCCTCGTCGCCGATGATGGTGGTGTCCAGGATCATTCGGTCCGGCACCGCCGCGGCCGCCTCGTCCTTGCGGCCGGCGCGGAACAGCTGGGTGATCTCCTCGACCTCCTCTCCGTAGCCCATGCGGCGATAGACCTCGGCGTGGAAGTTCAGCTCCTGCGCACCCATCCCGCCGATGTACAGCGCCATGAAGGGCCGCAGCCGATCCAGTTCGGCCCGCACGTCGTCGGTGAGGATGACCTGCGCGGTGGCGGCGATCTCGAAGTCCGCGCGCGAGCGCCGCGCGCCCGGCCGGGCGAAGCCCTCGTCCAGCCAGGCGTTGTACATGTCCGCCAGCCGTGGCGTGTAGTAGATGGCCAGCCAGCCGTCGGCGATCTCCGCTGTCAGCGCAACATTCTTGGGCCCCTCGGCGCCCAGCCAGATCGGCAGGTCCGCGCGCAGCGGATGGGTGATCGGCTTGAGCGGCTTGCCCAGGCCGGTCGCACCCGCCCCCTGATAGGGCAGCGGATAGTGCGGGCCCGGATTGACGACCTTCCCCTCCCGCGCCAGCACCTGCCGGATCACCCCGACGTACTCGCGGGTGCGGGCCAGCGGCTTGCCGAACGACTGCCCGTACCAGCCCTCCACCACCTGCGGCCCCGACACGCCGAGCCCGAGGATGTGCCGCCCGCCGCTGAGGTGATCCAGCGTCAGCGCCGCCATCGCGGTGGCTGTGGGGGTGCGGGCGGACAGCTGCACCACCGAGGTGCCCAGCCGTACCCGCTCGGTCCGCGACCCGTACCAGGCCAGCGGCGTGAACGCGTCCGATCCCCAGGACTCGGCGGTGAACACCGCATCGAACCCGGTCTCCTCGGCCTCGAGCACGAGTTCCTGGGCGTTGGTGGGCGGCTGCGCGCCCCAATAGCCGAGCTGCAAACCGAACCGCATCGCATTCCTTTCGTTCGCGACCCTCGAGCCGCATTTTCCCGCAGCCTTGCGGATGCGCCATCACTCCCGGGTAACCCGCCGAACACGGGACCACTGGACAGACACCCGTACAGCGCTACTCTTGCCACCAGAATAAGAACCTGTTCTACTCGATATCGTGACTCAGGGGAACACCATGACCGGCACAATTGCGAAGGGAAGCGGTTCGGAAACGGAACCCGCTCCCGAGGTGCTAGCCGCAGAGCTGCGGATGAAGTTCGATTACACCCGATCGGTCGGACCGACCATCGGCCGATTCCTGACCGGGTTACGCGAGGGCCGCATCGTCGGCGTACGCGGCTCCGACGGCCGGGTGATCGTGCCGCCGGCCGAATACGATCCCGTCACCGCCGAGGCGCTGACGGAGTTCGTCGACGTGTCCGATGTCGGCACGGTACAGAGCTGGACGTGGGTCGCCGAGCCGCTGCCCGGCCAGCCCTTCGACCGCCCGTTCGCCTGGGCGCTGATCACGCTCGACGGGGCCGACACCGCACTGCTGCACGCGGTCGATGTCGCCTCCCCGGACGAGATCCGCACCGGCCTGCGGGTGCGGGCGCGCTGGGCCGGCGAACGGACCGGCAGCATCCACGACGTCGCCGCGTTCGAACCGGGCGACACCTCCGTGCCCGCCGCCGCGTCCGGTGACGCGGCCGAGCCGGTCACGGGCATCGTGACCCCGATCGACCTGCGCTACAAGCACACCGCCTCGCCGCAGGAGACGGTCTTCCTGAAGGCCATCGCCGAGGGCCGCCTGCTGGGCGCCCGCGCCGCGGACGGCAAGGTCTACTTCCCGCCGCGCGGCGCCGACCCGCGCACCGGCGACCCCACCGACGACTACGTCGAACTCGCCGACACCGGCGTTGTCACCACGTTCTGCATCGTGAACGTGCCCTTCCAGGGCCAGCGCATCAAGCCGCCGTATGTGGCCGCGTACGTGCTGCTGGACGGCACCGACATCCCATTCCTGCACCTGGTGCTCGGCTGCGAGGCCAGCGAGGTGCGCATGGGCATGCGCGTCAAGGCCGCTTGGAAGCCCCGCGAGGAGTGGACGTACGAGGGGCTGGACAACATCTCCCACTTCGAACCCAGCGGCGAACCCGACGCTGCGTACGAAACCTTCCAGCAGCATCTGTGAGAGGCTGAGTTACGTTGAGCGACAACATTGACATCGCGGTGGTGGGGTTCGCCCACGCACCGCACGTCCGCGAGACCTACGGCACCACCAACGGTGTCGAAATGCTGGCGCCCTGCTTCCACCATCTGAAGGACAAGCTCGGCATCGGCGTCTCCGACATCGACTTCTGGTGCTCGGGATCCTCGGACTACCTTGCCGGGCGGGCCTTCTCGTTCATCTCGGCGATCGACTCGATCGGCGCGGTGCCGCCGATCAACGAATCGCACGTGGAGATGGACGCGGCCTGGGCGCTGTACGAGGCGTGGGTGAAACTGCGTACCGGACAGGCGAAGACGGCGCTGGTGTACGGCTTCGGCAAGTCCTCGGCCGGCACCCTGCGGCAGGTACTCACCCTGCAGACCGATCCGTATCTGGTCGCGCCGCTGTGGCCGGACGCCGTCTCGATGGCCGGGTTGCAGGCTCGCGCCGGGCTCGATGCCGGGCGCTGGACCGAGCGGGATATGGCGGCGGTCAACGCCGCCGACGATGCGGAGATCGAGAAGCGTCTGGCCGCCCCCTACGTCGCGAATCCCTTCCGCGAGCACGACATCGCCCCGATCACCGACGGCGCGGCCGCCATCGTGCTGGCCGCCGGTGATCGCGCGCGCGAGCTGTGCGAGCGCCCGGCCTGGCTGACCGATATCGCGCACCGCATCGATACCCCGATGCTCGGCGCCCGTGATCTGACCACCTCTCCCTCGGCCGCCGCGGCGGCCCGCGCGGTAACCGGTGGCGATGCAGGCGGATTCGACGTCGCCGAGCTGCACGCCCAGTACAGCCACGAACAGCTGATCCTGAAGCAGGCCATCGACCTGGGCGAGGGCACCCGCATCAACCCGTCCGGCGGGGCGCTGGCCGGAAATCCGATGTTCGCCGCAGGTCTCGAGCGCATCGGCTACGCCGCGACCGAGATCATGAACGGCACCGCGAATCGGGCGCTGGCGCACGCCAGTTCCGGACCCGCGCTGCAGCAGAACCTTGTCGCTGTCCTGGAGGGACGATGACAAACATCGCCGCGGTGCTCGGCACCGGACAAACCCATCATGTGACGAAACGAACCGATGTCTCGATGGCCGGAATGTGCCGCGAGGCAATCGATCGCGCCCTCGACGACGCCGAACTCACCATGGCCGATATCGACGCGGTGGTCATCGGCAAGGCCCCGGACCTGTTCGAGGGTTCGATGATGCCCGAGCTGTTCATGGCCGATGCGCTGGGCGCCACCGGAAAACCGCTGCTGCGCGTGCATACCGCGGGTTCGGTCGGCGGCTCGACCGGCATCGTGGCGACCAGCCACGTGCAGGGCGGCGTGCACGGCAAGGTGCTCGCGGTCGCGTGGGAGAAGCAGTCCGAATCCAATGCGATGTGGGCGCTGTCGAATCCGGTGCCGTTCACCAAGCCGGTCGGCGCGGGCGCGGGCGGCTACTTCGCCCCGCACGTGCGCTCCTACATCCGGCGCGCGAACGCCCCGCTGCACATCGGCGCCATGGTCGCGGTGAAGGACCGCCTCAACGGATCCCGCAATCCGCTGGCCCACCTGCAGCAGCCCGATATCACCATGGAATCGGTGCTGGCCTCCCAGATGCTTTGGGACCCTATCCGTTTCGACGAGACCTGCCCGTCCTCGGACGGCGCGTGCGCGATCGTGCTGGGCGACGAGTCCTCCGCCCGCACGGTCGAGGCGTCCGGCAGGAAGGTGGCGTGGGTGCACGGCACCGCGATGCGCACCGAACCGCTGGCATACACCGGGCGCGACCAGGTGAGCCCGCAGGCCGGACGCGACGCCGCGGCCGCGCTGTGGAAGCAGGCGGGCATCACCAATCCGCTCGAGGAGATCGACGCGGCCGAAATCTACGTGCCCTTCTCGTGGTTCGAGCCGATGTGGCTGGAGAACCTGGGCTTCATGCCCGAGGGCGAGGGCTGGAAGCTGACCGACGCCGGGGACACCCGCATCGGCGGCAAGCTGCCGGTCAACCCCTCCGGCGGCGTGCTCAGCTCGAACCCGATCGGCGCCTCGGGCCTGATCCGCTTCGCCGAATCGGCCAAGCAGGTGATGGGCCGAGCCGGGGCATACCAGGTGGACAACGCACGCAAGGCGTTCGGGCACGCGTACGGCGGTGGGTCCCAGTACTTCTCCATGTGGGTTGTCGGGTCGGAGCGCCCGTGACCGAGCGAAGCGAGGGAACCATCAACACAGCGACCATGGTCATGGCGGAGCCGAGCGCCAGCGAGGCGCAGCTATGACCAAGATGCAGTTCACCCTCGGGATCGCGCTGAGCCCACTCGATCAGCTGCCCGAGCTGGCGAAAACGGCGGAGGAGTGCGGGTTTTCCAACATCGCGCTGCCGGATTCGCTGTTCTACATGGAATCCCAGTCCGAGAAGTACCCGTACACCCCGGACGGCAGCCGGTTCTGGACCCCGGATACCCCGTGGGTGGATCCGCTGATCGGCGCCACGGCGATGGCCTCGGTGACCGAGCGGATCCGCTTCTACACCAACGTGTTGAAGCTCGGCTCCCGCAATCCGCTGCTGCTGGCCCGGCAGGTGGGCTCGGTGGCGGCGATGAGCGGCAACCGATTCGGCTTCGGCGTCGGCATCGGCTGGGCGCCCGAGGAATTCGAATGGTGCGGGGTGCCCTATGCGCGCCGCGGTGCGCGGGTCGACGAGATGATCGAGGTCATCAAGCTGGTCCTGGGCGGCGGCATGGTCGAATTCCACGGCGAGTTCTACGATTTCGACAAGCTGCAGATGAGCCCCGCGCCCTCGGCGCCGGTGCCGTTCTACATCGGCGGGCACACCGGCCCCGCGCTGCGGCGCGCGGCGAAGGTGGGCGACGGCTGGTGCTCGGCGATGATGAAGTACGACGACATCGTCTCCACGATCGCCGAACTCGCCAGGCTGCGTACCGAATACGGGCGGGCGGAGGATCCGTTCGAGATCCAGGTGGTCTGCATCGACAAATTCGGCCGCTCGGGTTACGAGGAACTGGCACAGGCCGGCGTCACCGACTCCATCGTGGTGCCGTGGGTCTTCGACGGCCTGGGCTTCGACGCGGACCTTGCCGCCAAACAGGATTCGCTGCGCAAGTTCGCCGAGCAGTACATCGACAAGCCGATCGGAGCCTGACATGACGACACCCATGACCGGCGAGAAGACCCATCCCGCCCGGGTCGCCGGCGCCGCCTCGCAGGCTGCGGTGCGCGCCCGCGACAAGGAAGCCTGGCTGGCGCTGTTCGCCGCCGACGGCATCGTCGAGGATCCGATCGGCCCCTCGGCCTTCTCCCCCGACGGCACCGGCCATCGGGGCCGCGCCGCCATCGCGGCCTTCTGGGACAAGGCGATCGCGCCGACCGAGTCGATCGAATTCGTCTTCGGGGATTCCTTCGCCTGCGGCAACGAGGTCGCCTTCACCGGCCTGATCCGTACCCGGATCGGCGGCCAGATCGTCGATGCCGAGGGCGTGTTCACCTACCGTGTCGACGCCGAGGGAAAGATCGCGGCCCTGCGCGCGTACTGGGAGACCGACCGGGCGATGAAGACCCTGCGGCCGCAGGAGTAAGCGCGGATGACGAAGGGCGGGTACCGGATTCGGTACCCGCCCTTCGTCGCGTGGGAGGTGGTCGTCTAGTGCGCGACCGGGCAACCGCCCTGGTAGCCGACCTGGAACTCCTTGATCCCGTTCAGCCAGCCGGACTGCAGGCGCTTGGGATCGCCGAGCTTGGTGATGTCGGGCAGGTGGTCGGCGATGGCGTTGAAGATCAGGTCGATCTCCAGGCGGGCCAGGTTGGCACCGATGCAGAAGTGCGCGCCGGTGCCGCCGAAGGCCAAGTGGTCGTTGGGGTTACGGGTGATGTCGAAGGTGTAGGGGTCCTCGAACACGTCCTCGTCGAAGTTCGCCGAGCGGTACATCATCACCACGCGGTCGCCCTTCTTGATCGTCACGCCGCCCAGTTCGGTGTCCTCGAGCGCGGTGCGCTGGAAGGAGGTGACCGGGGTGGCCCAGCGGATGATCTCGTCGGCGGCGGTCTTGGGACGCTCCTTCTTGTAGAGCTCCCACTGCTCCGGATTCTCCAGGAACGCGATCATGCCGTGGGTGATCGCGTTGCGGGTGGTCTCGTTGCCGGCCACCGCGAGCAGGATCACGAAGAAGCCGAACTCCTCCGAGGTCAGGGACTCGCCGTCGATATCGGCGTTGACCAGCTCGGTCACGATGTCGGTGGCGGGGCAGCCCTTGCGGGCCTCGGCCATCTGGTAGGCGTAGCCCAGGATCTCCATCGACGCGGTCACCGGATCGGCGGTCGACTCGGGATCGTCGTAACCGGTCATGTCGTTGGACCACTGGAAGACCTTCATCCGGTCCTCCTGCGGCACGCCGATCAGCTCGGCGATGGCCTGCAGCGGCAGCTCACAGGCGACCTGGGTGACGAAGTCACCGGCACCCGAGGCCGCAGCGGCCTCCACGATCGACTTCGCGCGCGCGGACAGCTCGGCGCGCAGGCCGTTGACCGCCCGCGGGGTGAAACCCTTGGAGATCAGCTTGCGCATCCGGGTGTGCTGCGGCGCATCCTGATTCAACAGCACGAACCGCTGCAGCTCGATCGCGTCGCGGGTGATGTCGTCGTTGAAGCGCGGGATGGCGGTGTTCTCGTAGTTGGAGAACACGTCGCTGCGGCGGGACACCTCCTTCACGTCGGCGTGCTTGCTGACCACCCAGAAGCCCTCGTCGTGGAAGCCGCTGACATCGGGGGACTGTGGGTTCCACCAGATCGGCGCGCTGCGCCGGAGTTCGGCAAGCTCCTCGACCGGGACCCGTCGGGCCCACAGCGCCGGGTCGGTCACGTCGAACCCCTCGGGCAGGTTCGGTGCAGTGAGGGCGTCTACCACCAGCTGTCTCCTTCGACTAACTGAAACACGTTCTACCTTCATTGCAGCATAGGTGGTATCAGTAGTAAAGAAGCCATCTGAGGCTCCCCCAGCATTTCAACGAACCTGTTTCAGTTTCAACCCGGAGGACACCATGGGAACACCGGTCATCGTCGAGGCCGCACGCACGCCGATCGGCAAGCGCAACGGGTGGCTGGCCGGCCTGCACGCAGCCGAACTGCTCGGCGCCGCACAGAAGGGACTCCTGGACAAGGCCGAGCTCGACCCGAGCCTGGTCGAGCAGGTCGTGGGCGGCTGCGTGATGCAGGTCGGCGAGCAGGGCAACAACGTCACCCGTACCGCGTGGCTGCACGCCGGGCTGCCCTACCAGACCGGCGCGGTCACGATCGACAACCAGTGCGGTTCGGCGCAGCAGGCCACCGGCCTGGTCGCGGGCCTCATCGCCACCGACGCGATCGAGATCGGCATGTCGTGTGGCATCGAGTCGATGAGCCACGTGCCACTGGGCGCCAACGTCGGCGAGAACGCGGGCCCCCGCCGCCCCGCCTCGTGGAACATCGACATGCCCAACCAGTTCGAGGCGGCCGAGCGAATCGCCAAGCGGCGCGGCATCACTCGCGACGACGTGGAGGAACTGGGCGAGCGCTCGCAGCGCCTGGCCGCGCAGGCGTGGCGCGAAGGCCGTTTCGACCGTGAGGTTTTGACCATCGCCGCGGCCCCGCAGGTCGACAAGGAGGGCAAGCTCACCGGCGAGACGATGGACGTGAGCCGCGATCAGGGCCTGCGCGAGACCACCCGCGAGGGCTTGGCCAAGCTCAAGCCGGTCATCGAGGGCGGCGTACACACCGCGGGCACCTCCTCGCAGATCTCCGACGGCGCGGCCGCAGTGCTGCTGATGGACGAAAAGGCCGCGCAGCGACAGGGATTGCGCCCGCGCGCCCGCATCGTCGCGCAGTGCCTGGTCGGCAGCGACCCGTATTACCACCTGGACGGCCCGGTCGATGCGTGCACCCGGCTGCTCGAGAAGTCCGGCATGAGCATCAGCGACATCGACCTGTTCGAGATCAACGAGGCCTTCGCCTCGGTGGTGCTGTCGTGGGCGTCGGTGCACAAGCCCGATTTCGATCGGGTGAACGTCAACGGCGGCGCGATCGCGCTCGGACATCCGGTGGGCAGCACCGGCGCCCGGCTCATCACCACGGCGCTGCACGAACTCGAGCGGTCCGGCAAGAGCACCGCGATGATCCTCATGTGCTGCGGCGGCGCACTGGCCACCGGCACCATCATCGAGCGAATCTAGCAAACCCGACAAATCGGTCGAGTGCGGATCCTGGTCCCGCACATCGGCTTTCCGCGAATCGGCGCGCCGAAACGCCGACATGGCTATGGTCCTCATGTGCGCCGTTGGCGCACATGAGACACACCAAGATCAACCCATGGAACGCTCCAGATCGCGGCGGTTCTGGACTGAGCAGGGACCTTTCGGCGAAGTTGAATGTTCATCCCCGGATTACCTGAACGTGGCGTACGCCACACAAACTGCAGTACAGACCGCAAGATGAGATGTCAGCTATTCTAAAGTTATCAACCAGCGGTCGGACGGGACGCTCGCGACGGGCCAGAATCGGTCTCTGCCTGCGGTTCCCGACAACCGTTGCGGTAGCCCGCAAACGCGGCGGCCATCGTCGGTTCGCGAACCGGACGTCTGGAAGCTTCAAGGAAATCATGAATCAGGCGTAGGTTTTCAGTTACTCAGCCGCTAATATCAATGATACGTATCCGAGATAACGACTGTTAGTACAGCGAAGGGAATTGGGCGGCTCACAATGGCTGATTTCGCGGCGCGGCTGAACAAGCTGTTCGAAACCGTGCATCCCCCGGGGCGTAAGCCGCACACCAACGCCGAGGTGGCGGCTGCGCTGACGGCCTCCGGCCATCCGATCTCGAAACCGTATCTCTCGCAGTTGCGGTCGGGACAGCGCACCAACCCCTCTGACGAGACGGTGGCCGCGCTGGCGAAGTTCTTCAAGGTCAAACCGGACTACTTCTTCAACGACATCTACGCGGCCAAGATCGACCACGATCTGGAGCTGCTGTCCCAGCTGCAAGGCTATGGACTCCGTCGTCTGTCGAGTAGGGCGTTCGACCTGTCTGAAGAATCTCAGAACCTCCTGACCTCGATGGCCGAGAAGCTGCGGGCGAGCGAGGGTTTGCCCGAGATCCCGCCGGACGGCACGGAATAGCAAGACACACAAAGCAACACAGTGCGGCGCCTCGGACCGCACTGTGTTGCCTTGTGAAGGGACAACCGAAGCGGGGGACGCTTCGGCCTGAGTCGTGAGCACAGTAGGTCACGGGCCCGATAGGTAGGGGTTCAGCCGCTCACGCCCGCAGTGCGCCACCGCATCCCGGGGTCGCGAGCCCCGGTGCGGTGCTCGCGGCCTTTGTCGTGCGCTCTGCCGCCGCGATAGTCGTTTCTCACGGTCGAAATTCGGACCACACATCCCGCCCGCCCATGCCGCCCCGGGACGGGTGATGTGATTTACACCGCCAAACTGGTCGGTCCGGCGAACGATGAGCTTACAGATGAACGTTCATTTGCAGCGGTTCGCGCGCATGTGCGGCACAACCGAATCCGGTCGCCTCGACCCGAATACCCGCGGCGGCCACCGCTATCGGCGCGGCGCAGCCGCGGTGGCCTCGGTCTCGTCGAATGCCCGGGCGATCGCCTGCACCCAGCCGCGCGGGCTCGAGCCCTGCGGCGGCGCGATCCACCGCGCGTCGATCACCACCTCGCCGAGGGGATTGCGTGCCCATTCGGCGACCCGCTCGGCCCGCTCGGTGGTGGATCCGGACGGGGTGCCCGCGGCCATCAGCTCCACCCCGCCGCCGGACTGCAGATACAGCGCGTCCATGATCTGGGCGACCTGGTCCGAGGCCTTGAGCTGGGTGGTCGTGCCGGCCAGGTCGTGCGCCACGACCTCCGGGAAGCGCTTGGTCATGGTGACGTGCAGGGGCCGGATCTGCCGCAGCAGCACCCGCGCCCGCACCCACAGTTCGATGACGATCCACACCGCGCCGATCGCGATCATCAGGCTCGACACCTGCCAGACCGGCCAGTACCAGCCCGGATTCTTGGGCAGGGCCTCCGGTTCCCCGATGGCCAGGCGGCGGATCGAGAGCGCCGAGAGCACGCCGACGACGATGGTGCCGGCGGTGTAGAGGGCGATGCCGCGGCCCAGCGCCGTCCAGTCCAGGTTGCGCAGGCCGGTCACCGCGATGAACACGCAGCCCACCAGCGTCACCACCCAGCCGAACAGCACCGACCAGAGGATCGTGACCGCCATCGCGGCCAGACCGAGGGCATAGATCACCAGCGCGATCTGACGCAGATTGCGCCGCGACACCACGGGCCACGCCGCCGCGGCCACCACCGAGGTGGCCACGGTGAACAGCAGCCAGGCGGCCGTGGTCAGGCGATCGGCGAGCATGGCACCGGACAGGCCGTGCGGCAGCAGATTGTCCAGGGCCAGACCGACTTCGGGAATCGAGACCGTCGCGGCGGCCGCCACCGAGGCGACGGCGACGACGATCGCGACGCGCGCGGTGGTCGCCGGTTTCACCAGCACGCGCCCGACGCGCGCACCCGCGGCCACCCACACCAGCAGGGCTGTCAGCCAAAATGTCATGTGCTTCCCCCTATCGGTGCCTGTCGCGGATGACCGAGGGGCCCTCCGTGGTTACGCAAGCTGCCTCCTCCGGGCCCGGACTCGGTCATCCGAGTGCCTCGTCGAACCTGAGCACCGAGACGCCCGCGCCCCGGTTGCGGAACACCCGCAGGCGGGTCAGGAGCATGCTGGCGAAGGTCTCTGCCTCCCATTCGGCCTGCTCGTCCTCGCCATCGTCCACGACCTGCTGATGGGCGCGCTGGCTGAGCATGTAGGCGATGAGATCGTCGCTGGCCTCCAGCGTCACCTCGGTCGCCGGCTCGCCGGGATGGTCGAAGATGATGTGCCCGAGCTCGTGGGCGAGGGTGTGCTCGCGGCTCGGCAGGCCCGAGGCCAGCACGATCACGTCCTTCTCCGGGTAGCTACGCCGCTGACCGCACACGCCGGGACCCAGTGTGGCACTGACGATCTCGATGGTGCGGCGGCGCTCGGCCGAGATGGCGAGCACGACCTCGTCGAGATCGGTGGCGTCGAAATCGGCAGCGACCGCGCAGACCGCGTCGACGGCGGCCGCGACGCGGCGATACGAACGGCTGCTGC
The DNA here is from genome assembly GCF_018860155.1 of Nocardia albiluteola. Lineage (GTDB taxonomy): Bacteria > Actinomycetota > Actinomycetes > Mycobacteriales > Mycobacteriaceae > Nocardia > Nocardia albiluteola. The sequence goes on along the minus strand of NZ_JAHKNI010000002.1, from coordinate 44,306 downwards.
TTTGGACGCGACTCTCCGTCATCACTTCACCACCCTCATGCCCTCGGGAAGAATTCGGCGCGCGCGGCATCGATCCGCGCCTGCGCGGCCGAGGCGCTCTGGAAGCTGACCGCGCCGGAACCGGCGGCGGCAAGGGCCATCGCGATGACGCCGCCGATCACGCCCAGCACGTTCGCCGTGGGCAGGCCGGTGCTGGCCGCGGTGGGCCGCACGGCCGGATTCGGCTTGGCGAGCGGGGCCGGCGCCGCCACGACGGGCGGGATTGGCGGCGGCGGAGGTGCCGCCGCCGGGACGGGCACTGCGGGCAGTGCGACCGCCGGAACCGGCACCGCGGGCACCGGGACGGGCGGGATGGCCAGGGGCGCCGCGGGTACGGGCGGCACCGGGGGCGGCTGCAACAGCAGCAGGAGCAGCAGGGGGGACGCCGCCGCGGCCGAACCCAGGGCAGCCGAGCCGGTGAGGGCCGAACCCGTTCCAGCCAGCCCGGCCAGGGCCGAACCCGTTGCGGCGGAACCCGTTCCGAAGAGTGCGGCCAGCGCGGACCCGGTGGCGAGACCGGCGGCCGAGCCGGTGCCCAGCAGGGCCGCGCCCGCGGCGGAACCGGTGCCGAGCAGCGCGGCACCCGCCCCCGCACCAGCGGAACCCACTGCGGCGGAACCAGTTCCGAGCAGAGTGGCGAGCAGGGCGCCGGCGGCCGCGCTGGTTCCAGCCAGCGCCGAACCCGTGCCCGCGAGCGCGGTGCCCGTGGTGGCGCCCGCGGAACCGACTGCGGCGGAACCGGTTACGCCGAGCCCGGCCGCGGTGCCCAGGGCCGCGGAGCCCGTGCCGAGTGCCGCCGAGCCGATGGTCGCGCCGGCGGAGCCGACGGCCGCGGAGCCAGTGCCCGCGAGTGCGCCGGCGCCCAGCCCGGCCGAGCCCACCGCCGCGGAACCCACCGCAGCCGACCCGGTGCCGAGCAGGGGGCCAATACCCAGCAGGCCCGCGAGCCCCTCGATGCCCGCGGCCGGGGTGGGCCGCACGGGCACGGGCACGCCGGGGCCACCGGGCCCGGATCGGCCGCGCGCCGCAGTGCCGGGTGTCACAGAACCCCGCGTGACCAGGTCGGGAGCCTGCCGCGTGGGCTCGGGAGCGATGCCGGAACGGCCGGGAATGCGCAGCGGAATACCCGGGTTCGAATTGCCCGAATTGCCCGGGGCGGCCGGGATTCCCGGCGTGCACTTCGGGCAGGGGGTGGGCTGGGCATCGGCGAGCAGGGGAGCCAGGGCGGGCCCTAACAGCCCATAACCGGCGGCAAGTCCGGTCACTGTCAGGACGCGCAGGATGCGACCTATGGCCATGCGCTTGCCCTTCCCCTCATCTTCGAGCGCAGATCAATGCCCGGTCGCTAGCTCACACGGACTTAAGCGGATGCCGATCATCATAACTGCGGGTTGTTTGCTCGCACAGGGAGATCCTGTGAGACATCCCACAGACCGAGGCATGCCTCATGGCCCGGTCACCGCGAATTCCAACCGACGCACGGCAATACGCTCCAGCGAGGTGTGGCGGTGGTGCGACTGGCCCTCCGGGCCGTGCCCCGCCAACACTCCGCATTCGGTTATCGCCACTCGCACAGGGGTATTCGGTGCCGAGCTGTGGCCGGATCGTTGCCGCGGGGAAGGGTTGCGGAGCGTCGTGCGATCCAGCGGGGGCGTGTCGTCCCGAGCCCGTCGGGCCCGGGACGGGTCGCCAGGTCAGGCGCCGTAGACCGCCTCCGGCGCGGCCGCCTTGGCAATCAGCTCGCGTACCGCCGAGCCCAGCTCGGCGGGCTCCCAGCGGGCGCCGCGATCGACCGGCACGCCGTGCCGCCAGCCGTCGGCCAGGGCCACCTTGCCGCCCTCGACCTCGAACATCCGGCCCGTCACCCCGGCCGAGTCGGCGCTGCCCAGCCACACCACCAGCGGCGAGACGTTCTCCGGGGCCATCGCGTCGAAGCCGTCCTCCGGCTTGGCCATCATGTCCGCGAAGACGGTCTCGGTCATGCGCGTGCGGGCCGAGGGGGCGATGGCGTTGACGGTCACGCCGTAGCGCGCGAATTCGGCTGCGGCCGTGATGGTCAGCGCGGCGATGCCGGCCTTGGCGGCGGCGTAGTTGCCCTGTCCGACGCTGCCCTGCAGGCCCGCGCCGGAACTGGTGTTGATGATGCGCGCATCGACGGCGTTGCCGGCCTTGGACTGCCCGCGCCAGTACTCGATGGCGTGCCGCATGGTGGCGAAGTGGCCCTTGAGGTGCACCCGCACCACCGCATCCCACTCCTGCTCGGACAGGTTCACCAGCATCCGGTCCCGGACGATGCCGGCGTTGTTGACCAGCACGTCCAGGCCGCCGAAGGTCTCGACCGCCTGCGTGATCAGGCGCTGCGCGCCCGCCCAGTCCGCGATGTCGCTGCCGTTGACCACGGCCTTGCCGCCCAGCTCGAGGATCTCCTCGACGACCTGCGCGGCCGGGGTGTCGGCGCGCGGGGTGCCGTCGAGTTCGGCGCCGATGTCATTGACCACCACATTGGCCCCGGCGGCGGCGAAGGCCAGCGCGTGCGCACGCCCGATGCCGCCGCCCGCGCCGGTCACGATGACGGTGCGCCCGGCGCAGATCTTCTCGTTGTCAGCCATATGTGTGCTCATTTCGGTTGTCGTGCAGGATGATTCAACAGAGCTGTGGGATCACGGCGTGGCGGTCGCAGAGTTGACCGTGGCCGCGTCCAGGAAGGCGGGGCGCTCGCCGCCGCCGTGCATCAGCATCGTGCCGCCGCTGACGTAGGAGGCCAGCGGAGAGGCCAGGAAGGCCGCGCAACGACCGATGTCCTCCGGCACCGCCAGGCGCCCCAGCGGCACCGTCGCCGAGACCGCGTCGATGCCCGCCTGATCGCCGAAGTGCAGGTGGCTGCTCTCGGTGTGCACCATGCCGACGATCACCGAGTTGATCCGCACCTTGGGCGCCCATTCCACGGCCAGCGAGGAGACCAGGCTGTCGATGCCCGCCTTGGCCGCGCCGTAGGCCGCGCTGCCCGGCGAGGGCCGATGGCCGCTGACGCTCGAGATCATCACGATCGAGCCGCCCCGCTCCTGGGTCTGCATGACGGCGTTCGCGGCCTGCGAGACCAGCAGCGGCGCAAGCAGATTCAGCTCGACGATCTTGGCGTGGAAGTTGCGGCTGGCATCGGCGGCCAGCGCGAACGGCGCGCCCCCGGCGTTGTTGACCACGTGATCGAGGCGGCCGTGCCGCGCCACGATCTCCTCGATCATCGCGGCGACCGCGTCGCCGTCGCGCACATCGCAGGGCAGGAATTCGGCCGTGCGGCCGGAGCTGGAGATCGGGGCGTCCCCGGGACGGCGCGCGCAGGTCACCACGGTCGCGCCGGCGTCCAGGAAAACCCGGCTGATCCCGGCTCCCACGCCCCGCACGCCGCCCGTGATCAGGACGACGGATCCGGAAAGGTCCACTTCGATTGCCACCGTGCTAACCTACCAAGCACTTGCTTGTTTTGCCAACGATGGGACTTGGGATGGGGATCAACCGTCACACCGAATCCGAGGGCGTCGAGGTCGTCACCGTCGACTACCCGCCGGTCAATGCCCTGCCGTCCGACGGGTGGTTCGCCCTGGCCGACGCGATCCGCGAGGCCGGGCGCAACCAGGACACGCGCGTGGTCGTGCTGCGCGCGGAGGGTCGCGGCTTCAACGCGGGCGTGGACATCAAGGAAATGAACGCGGACAGCGGGCACACCGCGCTGATCCGCGCCAACCACGGCTGCTTCGAGGCGTTCGCTGCGGTCTACGACTGCCAGGTCCCGGTCGTCACCGCGGTCAACGGCTTCTGCCTGGGCGGGGGCATCGGCCTGGTCGGCAACTCCGATGTCATCGTCGCCTCCGACGACGCCACCTTCGGCCTGCCCGAGGTGGATCGCGGCGCACTGGGCGCGGCCACCCATCTCGCGCGCCTGGTCCCCCAGCACCTGATGCGGACCATGTTCTACACCGCGGGCAAGCTCACCGCGCAGCAGCTGCACCACTACGGCTCGGTGTACAAGGTGGTGCCGCGGGCCGAACTCGACGCCGCGGCAATGGAAGTGGCCAAGAACATCGCGAACAAGGACGGCCGCGTCATCCGCGCCGCCAAGAAGGCGCTGAACGGCATCGACGTGCAGGACGTGCACCGCTCCTACCGCTACGAGCAGGGCTTCACCATGGAGCTGAACCTGGCGGGCGTGGCCGACGAGATCCGGGCGCGCTTCGACGACGATCTGGCCGCCCAGAAGAAGGGGAAGTAGAAAGCCATGCGCGACAAGCGAATGACGCTCGACGAGGTCGTCGGCGAGCTGCGCAGCGGAATGACCATCGGCCTGGGCGGATGGGGTTCGCGGCGCAAGCCGATGGCATTGGTTCGAGCACTGCTGCGGTCCGATATCACCGATCTGACCGTCGTCACCTACGGCGGTCCCGACCTGGGGCTGCTGTGCTCGGCGGGCAAGGTGCGCAAGGCGTACTACGGCTTCGTCTCCCTGGACTCCGCGCCGTTCTACGACCCGTGGTTCGCCAAGGCGCGTACCGAGGGTGCGATCACCGTGCGCGAGATGGACGAGGGCATGGTCAAGTCCGGCCTGCAGGCCGCCGCCGCCCGGCTGCCGTTCCTGCCCACGCGCGCCGGATTGGGTTCGGCCGTGGTCGATTTCTGGGAGGGCGAGCTGAAAACCGTTGCCTCGCCGTATCCGACCGACGGCAAGACCGAAACCCTGGTGGCGATGCCGGCTCTGAACCTCGACGCCGCGTTCGTGCACCTGGATCTGGGCGACAAGCACGGCAACGCCGCGTACACGGGCGTCGACCCGTACATGGACGACCTGTACGCGCTGTCCGCGGAGAAGCGGTACCTGTCGGTGGACCGTCTCGTCGAGACCGACGAACTGGTCAAAGCCGTTCCGCACCAGGCCCTCATCCTCAATCGCATGATGGTCGACGGCGTGGTCGAGGCGCCCGGCGGCGCGCACTTCACCTTCTCCGGCAGCTACGGCCGCGACGAGAAGTTCCAGCGCCACTACGTCGAGGCCGCCAAGACGCCCGAGTCGTGGGCCGAGTTCAAGGCCCGCTACCTGGACGTCTCCGAGGCCGAATACCAGGCCGCCGTCAAGGCTTTCGCGGAGGAGCAGAAGTGAACGACACCAGCACCATTACTCGTGCCGAGATCTGCGTGGTCGCGGCCGCCGAGATCTTCCGGGGCGCGGGCGAGATCATGGCCAGCCCGATGTCCACCGTCACCACCATCGGCGCGCGGCTGGCCCGGCTGACCTTCGAGCCGGACCTGCTGCTGTCCGACGGCGAGGCGCTGTTCTTCGCCGAGGTCCCCCCGATCGGCGGCAAGGCGCCCATCGAGGGCTGGATCCCGTTCTCGAGGGTGTTCGACGTGGTGGCCTCGGGCCGCCGGCACGTCGTCATGGGCGCCAACCAGATCGACCGGTACGGCAACCAGAACCTCTCGGCGTTCGGGCCGTTGCAGCAGCCCACCCGGCAGATGTTCGGCGTGCGCGGCGCGCCCGGCAACACCATCAACCACGCCACCAGCTACTTCGTGCCCAGGCACAACAAGCGGGTGTTCTGCGAGAGCGTCGACATCGTCTCCGGAATCGGTTACGACAAGGTCGATCCCGAGAATCCCGCCTACCGGTTCCACCACCTGCACCGGGTGGTCTCGAACCTGGGTGTCTTCGATTTCGGCGGCCCGGACCACACACTGCGCGCGCTGTCGTTGCACCCGGGCGTCGGCGCCGACGAAGTCGCCGAGAACACCTCGTTCGAGATCGCTGGGCTCGGCGAGGCGGAGCAGACCCGGCTGCCCACCGAGGAAGAGCTCACCATCATCCGGACCGTGCTGGACCCCAAGGGCTTCCGCGAGAAGGAAGTGACGGCATGACCGCTCAGCGTTTGAGGACGCCGCTGACCGAGCTGGTCGGCATCGAGCACCCGATCGTGCAGACCGGCATGGGCTGGGTCGCCGGTCCCGGTCTGGTCGCGGCCACCGCCAATGCGGGCGGTCTCGGCATTCTGGCCTCGGCCACCATGACCTTCGAGGAACTCGAGCAGGCCATCGCCAAGACGAAGGCCAAGACCGACAAGCCCTTCGGCGTCAATATCCGCGCCGACGGCTCGGACGCCACCGAGCGCTGCGAGCTGATGATCCGCGAGGGCGTGAAGGTCGCCTCGTTCGCGCTGGCCCCCAAAAAGGAGCTCATCGCGCGGCTGAAGGACAACGGCGTGGTGGTCGTGCCGTCCATCGGCGCGGCCAAGCACGCGGTCAAGGTCGCCTCGTGGGGTGCGGACGCGGTGATCGTGCAGGGTGGTGAGGGCGGCGGCCACACCGGCTCCGTCGCCACGACCCTGCTGCTCCCGTCGGTGCTCGACGCCGTCGACATTCCTGTGGTGGCCGGTGGCGGCTTCTTCGACGGCCGAGGGCTGGCCGCCGCGCTGTCCTACGGTGCCGCCGGTGTCGCGATGGGCACCCGCTTCCTGCTCACCCAGGACTCGAGCGTGCCGGATTCGGTGAAGCAGGAGTACCTCAAGCGCGGACTGATGGACACCGTCGTCTCCAAGAAGGTCGACGGCATGCCGCACCGGGTGCTCAACACCGAACTAGTCGACAAGCTGGAGCACTCCAGCGGCGTCCGTGGCCTCACCGCCGCGGTCTCCAATGCCTTCAAGTTCAAGGCCATGACCGGCATGAAGTGGTCGACCATCGTCAAGGACGGCCTGGCCATGCGCAAGCATAAGGACCTCACCTGGTCCCAGGTCATCATGGCCGCCAACACTCCGATGCTGCTGAAAGCCGGTCTGGTGGAGGGCAATACGCACGCGGGCGTGCTCGCCTCCGGTCAGGTCGCGGGCATCATCGAGGATCTGCCCACCTGCCAGGAACTCATCGACCGCATCGTCGAGGAGGCCATCGCGCGTATCGACGCCGTCGCCGCGCTACGTTACGAAGCCGGAGCGGCCCCCTCAGCGTGATCGGCGCCTGCCAGCCGGTCGCACCGCGGCCCGCCCCCGCGCTCTCCTCGCATCGCGCGGGCGGGCCGCACCCCGGAAGATCTCGCCGCCGTCAAGGAGGCAGCCCGGCGTCGAGGCCTTCCCGAGACTGCTGGTCAGTCGTCGTAGTGACCCCGGCAACCGATCACGATCACCAGCCCGTTCTCATCCACGAAGTACAGCAGCCGATGCTCCTGGGTTATCCGTCGCGACCAGTGACCTGCCAGTCGTCCTCGCAAAGGTTCCGGCTTTCCGATGCCGCGAAACGGGTCCTGCGCGGCAGCCCGCAGCAATTGCTTGATGCGCTTCTTGATCTGAGGGTCGCGATCCCACGAGTCGTAGTCTTCCAAACCCTTTTCGGTAAAGCCGATCTTGTCACTCATCGTCGTCGCTGAGGTCTACCACCGTGTACTCGCCACGACGGGCGGCGTCGGCAGACTCGATCAACTCGACACCGCCGTGCGTGGCGAGCACGTAGAGGGTTTCCTGAATCGAATTCCAGTCGTCCTCGGACACCAGCACGGCGTTGCGCCCGGACTTGGTGACCACGGTCACGGTGTCTCGGTCGTCGTTGACCTGATCGACCAGGCTGAACAGGTTCTTGCGCACGTTCGAGATCGGCATATTCGTCGGCATTAGCGCGCCTCTCACGGTCACCAATATTAGTTGTACAACTAATGGTACCACTATTGGTCGAGCGAGCGGGCGGACAGCGCCCCTCCCCTACGCACGCGGCCCGCACCCGCACGCTCAGCAGACGCGCCTTTCACCAGGGCAGTTGCCCGTATTCGCCGTCGCGCTCGCCGCCCCAGATGTGGCCCCACAGCTGGCCCGACGGGCCGTCGGCGGGCAACGTCGCCAGGTGCACGGTGGGTTCGGCGCCCTGCTCCGCCGTACGGAATCCGGTGTGCCCGTTGAGATCCGTGGCGCAGTAGCCCGGGTTCGCGGCGTTGACCTTGATCGGGGTGTCCCACAACTCCTTGGCGTACTGCGCGGTCACCATGTTCAGCGCGGTCTTGGAGGCGGCATAGGGGATCGAGGCCATGCCCCACATCGGGCCGTCGGGGTTCATCTGCGCGCCGATGGATCCGACCTCGCTGGACACGTTGACGATGCGGGCGGCCTCGGCCCGGCGCAGCAGCGGGAGCATCGCATTGGTGACCGCGACGACACCGAAGATGTTGGTCTCGAAGACATTTCGCAGATTCGTCAGACCGGTCGTGGACGGTTTGCCGTCGCCGTCGAACACGCCGGTGATACCCGCGTTGTTGACCAGGACGTCGAGCTTGCCGTACTCGGCCTCGATCCGCTCGGCCGCGCGGGCGATGGACTCCTCGTCGGTGACATCGAGCTGCACAAAATGCGCGTCGGCGCCCTCGGCGGCCAGCTTCTCGGCGGCGGCCCCGCCGAGTTCGGCGCTGCGCGCGCCCAGCAGAACCGTCATGCCGCGCGCGGCGAGCAGGCGGGCGGTCTCGTATCCGATGCCCTTGTTGGCGCCGGTGATCAGTGCTGTTGTCGTCATGAACTCAGCGTGACAGCGCGCGAGCGCTCCGGGGAGGACCAAGTTGTACCACCCATGGCTCACCCCCGAGCGCCACACTGGAGGCATGGCCGATCGCAGACAACTCGCCGACTTCCTGCGCACCCGGCGCGGCAAGCTGCGCCCGAGCGACGTAGGACTCCCCGACGGTACGAACCGGCGCACACCCGGTCTGCGCCGCCAGGAGGTGGCCCAGCTGGCCGGTCTGTCGGTGGACTACTACATCCGGCTCGAACAGGCCCGCGGCTCCAATCCCTCTCGCCAGGTGCTCTCCGCGCTGGCCCGGGCCCTGATGCTCACCGCGGACGAGCGCGAATACCTGTTCCGGACCGCGGGCGAGAATCCTCCACAACTCGCCGGGCCGAATCGCACCGTGCCGCGATCGGTGCGCATCATGCTCGACAACCTCGTCGACACACCCGCCTACGTCGTGGACGCGACCTACGACATCCTGGACTGGAACGCGGCGGCCGTGCCGTTCATCGGCGACCTGTCCAGCCATCCCGAGTCCGACCGCAACATGATCCGCTGGGTCTTCCGGCAGCCCGCCGACCACCCGCACTGGGACGACGAATCCGCCGTGGCCTTCGCCTACAGCACGGTCGCCGATCTGCGGGCAGCGTACGCCCGCTACCCGGGCAATCCGGCGATCGCCCGGCTCGTCACCGAATTGCTCGGCACCTCACCGCTTTTCGCGCACATGTGGGCGGATCACGACGTGCAGGTCCGCCGCGGACACCGCAAGCGGGTGAACCATCCCGAATTCGGTCCGCTGGAATTCGAATGCCAGCTCATGCGCATCTCCGACACCGACCAGAGCGTGATCCTCTATTGCGCCGAGCCCGGCACGCATACCGCGCAAGTATTCCGTAGCCTCACGGCCCGCACGGAAGCGAGTAAGGGGTAGCACAAGCCGTTGTTCAGCCGCACCTATCGCGGTAGCGGCCGACGGACGACCGCCGCAGACGTCCGCGTGACCGTAGCCGATGCCCTTGTCGAATCGGCGCCTGCCGGCCAAGCACACCACAAGGCCGCCCGACTCTTCCTCTCATCGCGGTGGCGGCCTGCTTCATGCCCGTTACCGCTGGCACCGGGATAGGCTGGCCGGGAAGCCCGAAGGGAGGACCCGCTGACAACCGCCTGGGAAGCACTCCCGTCCTGGATGCTGCCGCCTCGGCCGAGCGGATGGGAGGCCGATGACCTCGACAACGCATCCGACCTCCCCCGACACACCGAGCTGATCGATGGAGCGCTGATTTTCAGGATGTCTCCGCAGCGGTCCTGGCACGCCCGCGTCATCACCCGGCTGACGACCGCACTAGACGATCAGGCTCCCGAAGGATTCGTGATCGACGGGGAAATGACGATCACACTGAACCGGAAAAATCGGCCCGAGCCCGACGTCCTTGCTGCCACAGTCCCGTACGACCCGGACCGCACACGATACCTTCCCGACGAGGTCGCCCTCGCCATCGAAGCCGTCTCGGATGAGTCTGCCGACCGCGACCGGTCACTGAAGCCGTTCAAGTACGCGCACGCGGGAATCCCGCACTACTGGCGTATCGAGGAGGAAAACGGCCTTCCGGTCATCCACGCGTACGAGCTCGATGACACCACCCGCGCCTATGTCGCCACCGGAATCATCCGTGATCGCATGAAGACAGCGGTCCCTTTCGACATCGATATCGACCTGCCTCGTCTCGTTCGCTGATCAGTACTGCGACGGCACCCGACTGAGCAGACGCAATACGTGATGTTCGATCACGTTGTAGCCGAGTTGGATTCGTCGATATCGAGAATCGGGCGAGCCGCGCTCTCCGAGAAAGGTTCGATCAGCGCGGAGTGATCTCGACCCGGTTGTCGTGAAACACCGCACCGCCGTTGAAGTCCGAATCGCGTTCGGCGATGGTCGCATTCACCGTGGCTCCGTTGGTGAACTTCGCCCAGCGGCCCTTGGTGGTCGCCGCGACGCCGGGGCGCACGCGGTCGGACACCTCGGCGACCGCCTCGAACGAGCCGCGGGCGTTGGCGACCAGCACCGGTGCGCCGTCGGTGACGCCGCGGGCGGCCGCGTCGTCGGGGTGGATGGTGACGCGGGAATCGCCCTCGCGGCGGCGCAATTCGGGGTTGGAGCCGAACGTGGTGTTCAGGAAGTGGTGTGGGGCGGCGGAAATCAGCACCAGGCCGGAGCCGCTGTCCGACGGGGGCGTGTAGCCCGGCAGCGGATCGTGCCCGGCCCGCTCGGCGCGCAGCGAGGTGAACATCACCTTCTCCGTCGGCACGGGCCGCGCCGGGACCTTGAGGAAACCGTCCGCCCGCAGGCGATCGATGTCGTAGTCCTTCAGCAGCGTGCGGGCCAACTCCTCGTCGGAGTCGTACAGCGCCGGCTCCTCGAACCCCATGCGCCGGGCCAAGCGGCGGAACGTCTCGGTGGTGGAGAGGCATTCGCCGGGCGGCTCGACGGCCTTCTCGTTCCACGCCAGGTACAGATTCCCGTAGGCGGCGATCACGTCGAGGTGTTCGGGCTGCATCGTCGCGGGCAGCACGATATCGGCGTAGTCGACGGTATCGGTCGGAAAGTGTTCCAGCACAACGGTGAACAGATCCTCGCGCGAGAGCCCCTCGATCACCTTGCGCTGGTCGGGATTCGAGCCCACCGGGTTGGCCGCGACCACGAACAGCGCCTTGACCGGCGGATCGGTGCGTTCGAGCAGATCCCGGCCGATCCGGGTCTGCGACAGCATGCGCACCGGATTCGGCAGCAGATCGAAGCGGACCATGTCCATCATGTTCAGCTGGAAATGCCCGCTCGTCGAATAGTGCAGTCCCCCACCGGGAATCGCCCAATCACCGGTCACGGCGGGCAGGCAGGCCAGCGTGCGCAGCGCCATCCCGCCCCCGGCATGGCGCTGGATGCCCTGCGAGGCGCGGATCGCGGTCGGGCGGGTACGGGCGATCCGCTCGCCGAGTTCCACGATCTTCTCCACCGGCAGCCCGGTGATCTCCGCGACCCGATCGGGCGGGAATTCCGCGATGCGGCCCTGGAATTCGTCCCAGCCCTCGGTGTGCTCGGCGAGGTACTGCTCGTCGTGCGCGCCCATCGAGACGATGACGTTCATGAGCCCGAGCGCCAGCGCGGCATCGGTGCCCGGGAGCGGGGCCAGATGCTCGTCGCAGCGCTCGGCGGTGCGGCTGCGCACCGGATCGATCGCGATGGTGTACGCCCCGCTGTCCTGAATGAACTTCCAGATGTGATGCCCGGAGGTCAGCGGATTGGTCCCCCACAGCAGGATCAGCTCGGACTTGGCGAAATCCTCCGGATCCATGCCGCCGGCCGTGCCCAGCGTGTACTTCAGGCCGGTCGACCCCGACACCGAGCAGATCGTCGGATCGTGCAGCGAGGCCCCCAGCACATTGAAGAACCGCCGCCCCGCGAACCCCTCCAGCCCCTGGATGTACCCGAGACTCCCGGTCCCCAGGAACGGCCAGATCGCCTCGCCCCCGTACTCGTCGACGATCCCCATCAGCCGGGCGGTGATCTCGTCGAGCGCCTGATCCCAGGTGATCCGCTCGAACTTCCCCTCCCCCTTACGCCCGACCCGCCGCATCGGATACGTGATCCGATCCGGCGAATTGACCTGCTCGAGGTACCGATTCACCTTCACGCACAGCGCACCCCGGGTGACCGGATGATTCTTGTTCCCCCGCATGCTCACGGCCACGCCGTCCTCGACGGTCACTTCCCACGAACACCCGTCGGGACAATCGAGCGGACACGCACCGAGCACCTTCACACTCCGATGGTAGGCGACCCGCCGCACCGGCCGACCCGCACGTCAGCCCGAACCCGCCCGAGCAGGTGCGCGATCCGGCTGGTCGGGTCCCTGCGCGGCGGTCCGTGAGAGTTCGGTTCGAGGTGAATCCGACGCTATTGGTAGCCCCGCTTCAGCAGGAACCTCGCTCCCGACTCGAAGCCCTCGGCGCTGAGCATTTCGAAACCGAACGCGTCGGCGAGCCGGTTGGTGGTGTCGAATGCGGCGCAGACGGCCAGGGCGTCCCGAATCTGCTGTGGTGAGACGCCGGTCGACAGTACGGTACGCATGTCGTCGACGCTGACCGCTCCGTCCGTGGTCAGCGTGCCGAGCATGCGTAGTGTCGCCCGGAGCCCGTCCTCGATGGGCGCCGATTCGAGGTCGGTCAGCACGGCCCGCACCTTGGCCTCGTCATGGAAGGCTTGCCCCGCGGTGGCGGTGTGCGCGCCGACGCAGAACGCACACGTGTTGACCGTCGAAACGTAGGCAGCCATCAGTTCCCGGTCTGCCACCGACCAACCCGACGGCCCGCGCATCGCCGCGTGGGTGAATTTCTTCGCCCGGGTGCCGTAGAAGCCGGGGCGATAGAAGGTCAGCTTCGCGGCGTCGGGCAGCGCTTGCCCGGAGAACATCCGGATGAGCGCGAACAGGGCCTTGGTCCCGGGCCGGTAGCCCGTGTTCAGGATCTCGAGGCGCACTACCCGGCCTCCCCGCCGCCGGACGCCGCGGCCAACGCCGCGAGCCCCGCGTCGTACAGCCGCGCCGACCGTCCCACGGCAGCGCAGATCACCAGCTCGAACAGCTGATCCTCGCTGAACCCTGCCGCCCTGCCCGCCTCGAAATCCGCATCGGCGATCTCCCCCGGACGCCCGACAACCTTGTCGACCAGCCCCCGCAGCGCCTCCGGAAGGTCCGCACTCCGAAAGGCACGCCCCCGCTCCTCTACCGACGCCTTCCCCTCCCCGCTCAGAACGCCGTCCACCAGCGCCCGATGCATGGCCCGCTTCTCGTCCTCGTCCGGCATGGCGACTCGCCTCCGTCTCGTTCGGCTACCTCCCGAGCCCCAACGGTAGGCGCTGCGGGGGATGAATTCGGGCTGTTCGGGCCTGGCAGCGCGGGTGAGCTAGGAGTGGAGCACCTCGCCCAGCCGCGGCAGGACCGTTCGCTTCCACCTTCGCTCCATGGCGTTGCGCGCCATCTTCTGCCGACGGTCTTCGACGTCGAAACCCGTCTGGGTCAACAGCAGTCGTGTGCCGCGACCCTGCGGGCGCAGCGCCCAGTCGACGATCCATCGGACGGGATATTCGGCCCGCAGATATGTCCAGCTGTAGGTCAACTGTTCGTGCGGACGGGCCGTCAGCACCTCACAGTCCATCTCATCGACCGATGGGTGCGGGAGGACGAAGCGGAAGCGGGTTCCCACCGAGGCGGCGAATCCGGTCGGGCGCAGGAGCCACCGCTCCAGCAGATCCGGGTCCGTCAACGCTCGCCACACGGTGTCCGGTGGCTGCGGCAGGAAGCTGCCGAGCTCGACCGCGGCGGGATTCAATTGTGGATCAGCGATCATCTGCATCACCTCGGTGACTGCGGGGGCCATGGCGTGGCCTCGGGTTCACTTCGACTGGCCTTCCTTGAATTTTTCCTCCAGCTCCGCGACCAGCTCCGGTTTCTCGGCCTCCATCTTCTGAACGTATGAGACCGCATCGCCGACGGTTTTCAGGCTCGCCATGTCCTCGTCGGGAATCTGCACCCCGTACTTGTCCTCCAGCTGCACGGCGATCTCCACCAGCGACAGCGAGTCGATGTCCAGATCCTCGACGAAGGACTTCTCGATCAGCACCTCCGACGGGTCGATGCCGGTCACCTCCTCGACGATCTCCGCGATACCGGCGACGATTTCTTCCTGCGTGGCAGTCACGAATCCACCCTTTCTCGGTGCACATCTCGGTGTCCGCCGCTCGTGCGCGAGCGGCGGTGCCAGTACGCTAAAAGCTCCACCGGGGTGGAGGTTCAAGAGGTTGTGACGGACGACACACGGTCGGGTGCACCGGTGAGCATCGGTGAGCTGGCGCGCCGCACCGGTCTCGGGGTGCGCACAATCCGGTTCTATTGCGACGAGGGCATTCTGGAGTCCTGCCGCAGCCCGGGCGGGCATCGGATGTTCGACGCCGAGGCTGCCACCGAACGACTGCTGCTGGTCCGGCGGTTGCGCGCACTCGGTCTCGGGCTGGGCCCGATCACCGCGGTGCTGCGCGAGGATCGGTCGATCGCCGAGGCCATCGCCGGCGAAAGTGCGCGCCTGGACATCGAATTCAGGGCGTTGGCGTGGCGCCGCGCGTCACTGCGCGCGATCGAGACGGCCACCCCGCCACGACGGGCCGAGCTACTCGCGCTGCTGGCCGCCGCACACGACGCCGGCGCGGTCCACGACAGCCTCGTGCGATTCTGGCGGCGCATTCTCGCGCCGATCCGCGGCGGCGACACCGCGGGCTGGATATGCTGGAACGTCCCGGAACCGCCCGCTGATCCATCCGTCGAGGAGATCGTCGCGTACGCCGAACTGGCGGCCCTCGTCGCCGACCCTGGCATGAACAATGTGGTGCGACAGCAATTCTGGCGAAATTACTCGGAGCTGATCCGTAATCATCGCGGACTGTACAGCGACGTAGGCGAGGTCATGGTGGACGTAGTGCCACTGGTGACCGCACGCGTGCGGCCATACAGCGGCGGCGAACTCGACCGATTCGTCGACGCCCACGCCGCCGCACGAGGCGAACGCGATTCGGTCCGCTTTCGTGAGCTATTGCTCACCGGCGCAACCGATACCGATCACCGGATTCATCGGTACTGGACCCTGACGGCCCGGTTCTTCGGAAATCGCGTCACCATCGGCCAGGCCCACCACTGGATATATGCCGCACTGGCCCAGTCCGCCGGCCGCCCGCACTAGGCGCGGCCTCGGGTTCACTTCGAACGACTCACTCCGGCGGGTCGATGCCGGTCACTGTGGTTGCGGACGGAGCACCGCCTCGTCCACCAGGCGGTGTTAATATGCTTTTATGCGCACCACGATCGACCTGCCAGCGGAGCTGATGCAGGCTGCCAAGATCGCGGCCGTCGAGCGCGGAATCAGCCTGAAGGACCTATTCACCAAGGCGCTGGCGCACGAAATCGGCGCGACGATGCGCGGGCGGAAAGGCGGACGCGTTGGGTTTCCGCTGATCGGCGCGCCGGATGCCGAACCGCAAGTCGACGTCACCAACGCCGACATCGCGGCCGCGTTCGAGGCCGAGGACATCGAAAAGTACGCCCAATGACTCTGGTCGACGTCGGAGTGTGGCATGCCGCGGTGTGGGGCAGGCATGCCCACCACAGGGCAGCGGCAAATTGGTTCGGCGAACAGGCCGACGGTCTGCTCCTGTGCCGGGTCACCCAGACCGGTCTGCTTCGGCTGCTTTCCAACCCCGCTGTCATGGGAGCCGATGCGCTGTCTCGAAGTGCGGCATGGCGAATCGTCGATCAGCTCAACGAGGACGAGCGCGTGCTCTGGGCGGACGAGCCCGCCGATCTCGAAGCGGTGTTCCGGGCATTTTCGGCAAAGAACGACAACAGTCACAAACTATGGACCGACGACTACTTGGCCGCGTTCGCACAGACCAGCAGCGCTGCGTTCGCGACACTGGACCGCAAGCTCGCCGCACGTTATCCATCAGTTCAGGTGATAACCCTCACTTGAGAATTCGCGCAACCGACAGAGATAACCTGGTGCGCGGCAACGACTACCGTTGCCGCGCACCAGTGGGTTACGCGAAACTCAGCTCAGGCGTTCGATGATGGTGACGTTCGCCGTGCCGCCACCCTCGCAGATGGTCAGCAGGCCGTAGCGGCCGTTGACGCGTTCGAGTTCGTTGAGCAGGGTGGCGAAGAGCTTCGCGCCGGTGGCGCCGAGGGGGTGGCCCAGGGCGATGGCGCCGCCGTTGACGTTGACCTTGTCCGGGTTGGCGCCGGTCTCCTTCAGCCAGGCCAGGACCACCGAGGCGAAGGCCTCGTTGATCTCGATGACGTCGATGTCGTTGATGCTCAGGCCGGTCTTCTCGAGAGCCCACTTGGTGGCCGGGATCGGGGCGGTGAGCATGTAGATGGGGTCGGCGCCGCGGGCGCTGACGTGGTGGATGCGCGCGCGGGGCTTCAGTCCGTATTCGGCGACGGCCCAGTCCGAGGCGAGCAGGGTGGCGCTCGCGCCGTCGGAGATCTGGCTGGCGACCGCGGCGGTCAGGCGGCTGCCCTCGCTCAGCGGCTTGAGCGCGGCCATCTTCTCGAGGCTGGTCTCGCGCGGGCTCTCGTCGATCCAGAAGTCGCCGACGGGCACGATCTCGCGATCGAAGGCGCCCTCCGCGATGGCCTTTCGCGCCCGGTCGTGGCTGCGCAGCGCCCAGCGCTCCATGTCCTCGCGGCTGATGTCCCACTTCTCGGCGATCAGCTGCGCACCGTTGAACTGCGACACCTCGCCGGTGCCGTAGCGGTGGTCCCAGCCCTTCGCGCCGACGAACGGCGAGTCGAATCCGTATTCCTTACCGGCGAGCATCGCGGCCGAGATCGGGATGGCGCTCATGTTCTGCACGCCGCCCGCGACGATCACCTCGGCGGTGCCGCTCATGATGGCCTGCGCGCCGAAATTGATTGCCTGCTGGCTGGATCCACACTGCCGGTCGACGGTCACGCCCGGGACGTGCTCGGGGTATCCGGCGGCCAGCCACATGGTGCGCCCGATATTTCCCGCCTGCGGGCCGATGTTGTCCACGCATCCGACGATCACGTCGTCGACGTCCGCGGGATCGATGCTGTTGCGCCCCAGCAGACCCTGCAGCGCCGCCGCCCCGAGGTCGGCGGGGTGCACGCCCGACAGCGAGCCGCCGCGCTTGCCGACGGGGGTACGCACGGCGTCGATGACATAGGCCTCGCGCACGGGCGAATACTGGCGACGGGCGGGTGCCGACATGGAAAACTCCTACTTCTGGTGCTGGGCTTCGGGATTCGTGAGTCCGTCCAGCACGATGGTCAGATACTGCTTGGCCAGGTTGTCCACGGTGATGCGGCCGCCGGGCCGGTACCAGTGCACCGACACCCAGACGGTGTCGCGCAGGAAGCGAAGGGCGAGTTCGGTATCGAGTTCCGGCCGGAAGCTGCCGTCCGCGACGCCCGCGACGAGCACCTTGCGCCACAGCTCGCGGAACTCCCGGTTGTATTCGTCGATGTACTCGAAACGCGGTGTGCCGCTGAGTCTTTTGGCCTCGGCCTGATAGATCGACACCGCGGCGTGCGAGCGGTCGAACGACTCGAGGGATGCGGTGACGAAGGCCTCCAACGTATCCCGCGCCGGCAGGCCCGCGGCGTCGATCTCGCGGTAGCGGCCGAACAGGTCCTCGAGGAAGCCGCGCAGGATCTCGTCCACCATGGATTCCTTGGAATCGAAATGATGGTAGAGACTGCCGGACAGGATTCCCGCGGCGTCCGCGATGTCCCGGACCGTGGTAGCACGCAGCCCGCGCTCGGCGAACAGCCCGGCCGCGATGGCCAGCAGCTCGTTGCGACGTGCGGATTTGGATGCGTCGGCTACGGTCACCCGCCCATCGTACAACCAAGCGTTTGCTTGGTCTATCCGCCTCCCGTTCAGCGCACCGAGTAGCGCAATGGCGACGATACCGACAGGTCCGCGAGCAGGCGGTCGCAGATCGCCACGGGCGAGACCCCCGCCCGCGCCATGCGCGCCACCAGGGCCAGCCGCCGCTCGCAGCTGTCCCACTCGACGGTCAGCTGCCCGCGGCCCGGCCCCGCGTCGACCGTCGCCATCACCCGCGGCGGCCCGAACGACACGGGTTCCTCGATCAGCTTGAGCAGCATGCCGCGCTGCCAGGCCCGGTAGGTGTCCATATCCGCGCCGTCCACCAGTTTGTCGGTCGCGGCGCACAGCCCCTCCGCGATGCCGTCGGCGAAGGCGACGCGATCGAACCGGAACTTGCGGCAACGCCGCACCACCTCGAGCAGATCGGCACGCACCTCGCACAGCAGCATGGTCCGTTTGCGCCGCCGACGCGCCTCCTCGGACTCGGGGCCCGCCATCCCGATCCGGACGGCGCGCTCGTGATCGCGCGCCAGATCCAGGCGCAACGCACAGCGCGGATCGCGGGCGACCTCGGCTTCGTCGACGGCGTGCGCCTCGAGAATCTGGGCCGCCCGCGCCGCGGTCGCGCGTTCGGAGGCGTGATCGAGCAGTTCGGCGCCGAGTGTCAGGGCGGCGAGCACAATTCCGTCCAGCCGCCGACGGGCCAGCACAATCTCACGTACCAGCTCGAGTTCTTCATTGTCTGCCTGACGACGGTCCAGACCCATAGGTCGTGGTCCCTTCGAAATGTTCGCAGCATCGGCCTTTCCCAGGATTGCACACCTGGGGGTGGTCGGCGCCACCAAATTTCCGGGGCGGGCGGCCGAATACGTCGTTTCGACCGGAACTGTCGTCCAGCGGCGACCCGGGACCTAGGCCCGCTGACTACTCACCGAGACAATCTCGCCTGTCATATACGAGGTGTAATCGCTGGCGAGCATGGCGATGGTCGCGGCGACCTCCCACGGCTCGGCGGCGCGCCCGAATGCCTCCTGACCGGCGAGCCGGTCCAGCAGCTCGGTCGAGGAAACCTTGTCCAGGAAGGGGTGTCGCGCGATGCTCGGCGCGACGGCGTTGATCCGCACGCCCAGCTCCGCGGCCTCGACCGCGCTGCAGCGGGTCAGCGCCATGACGCCGGCCTTGGCCGCGGCGTAATGGGCCTGCCCGTACTGGGCGCGCCAGCCGAGCACGCTGGCGTTGTTGACGATCACACCGCCGTGCCCGGCGCTGCGGAAATACCCGAGCGCGGCGCGGGTGCAGCGGAAGGTGCCGTTCAGCGTGATGTCCAGCACGCGGTCCCACTGCTCGTCGGTCATGTCGACAACCGGTGTCTCACCGCCCAATCCGGCATTGTTGACCATGATGTCGATGCGGCCCAGGGCATTCACCGAGGCGGCGATGAGCTCGTCGACCTGTTCGGTGCTGGTCACATCGCAGACCACCGAGGCCACGCGGCGCTGCGGGAAGGCCGCGGCCAGCTCCTGCTCGGTCTGCTTCAGACGCCGCTCGTGCCAATCGGAGACGACGACGTCGGCGCCCTCGTCGAGCATGCGCCGCGCGGTCGACGAGCCGATGCCGGTCCCGGCGGCGGCGGTGATCACCGCGACCCGGCCGGTGAGCAGGCCGTGTCCCGAAATCGGCTCCGGCGCAACAGAAAGATCGGACACTGTATATCCTTTCGGGGAGTTCAGCGGGCTTCGCGGGGCAGGCCCAGCACGCGCTCGGAGATGACGTTGCGCTGCACCTCGTTCGAGCCGCCGTAGAGGGTGTCGGCGCGGCTGAACAGGAACAGGCGCTGCCATTCGTTCAGGTCACCGGGGGGCGAAACGAGTCCCGGGGCGCCGAGCACGTCCATGGCGAGCTCGCCGAGGCCGCGATGCCAGTTGGCCCACAACAGCTTCGATACCGACGCCTGTCCTGCCGCCTCGCGGGCATCGACGTGCTCGTGCGCGGACCCCAGGGTGCGCAGCGCCTGCGCGCGCAGCACGCGTAGGCCCACCCAGGCCTGATCGAAGCGGTCCGCGAGCACCGGATTCTCCAGCGCGCCAGTGGTCTTCGCGACGGCCTCCAGGCTCGCCAGCTCGCCTGCGAACCGGATCTGCTGGCCGAAGGTGGAGATGCCGCGCTCGAAGGTCAAGGTGCCCATGGCGACTCGCCAGCCCTCGCCCGGCTCGCCGACGACCAGACCGGCCTCGGTGCGGGCGTTGTCGAAGAACACCTCGTTGAATTCGGCGGTGCCGGTGAGCTGGATGATCGGGCGCACCTCGACCCCGGGCTGCTTCATCGGGACCAGCAGGTACGACAGGCCGTGGTGGCGGGTCGATCCGGGCTCGGTGCGGGCGATGACGAAGCACCAGTCGGCCAGGTGCGCCAGCGAGGTCCAGATCTTCTGGCCGTTGATCACCCACTCGTCGCCGTCCAGGCGCGCCGAGGTGGCCACGGCCGCGAGGTCCGAGCCGGCGCCGGGCTCGGAGTACCCCTGGCACCACAGCTCGGTGACGTTGCGGATGCCGGGCAGGAAGCGCCGCTTCTGCTCCTCGGTGCCGAAGGCCAGCACCGTGGGCCCGAGCAGTTCCTCGCCCAGATGCGACACGCGGCTCGGCGCGTCGGCCTTGGCGTACTCCTCGTGGAAGATCACTTGCTGGCGCAGCGACGCGTTGCGGCCGCCGTACTGTTCGGGCCAGCCCAGGCAGGTCCATCCGGCCGCGGCCAGGTGGCGGTCCCACTCGAGGCGCTCGTCGAACGCCTCGTGCTCGCGGCCGGGCCCGCCCAGCCCGCGCAGCTCGCGGAACTCGCCCTCGAGGTTCTCGGCCAGCCATTCGCGCACGTCGGCACGGAATTTCACGTCAGCGGACGTATCGTTCCCGGCCGCCGAATCGGGGGTCTGGATCATGCTCACTCCGGTAGAGTAACCTACCAAGCACTTGCTTTGTAGACCGGTGGTTCGGCCCGCTGCCCCCAGCGCGCCGGTCGACCGACAGCTTCGATTCGCGGCTCGCCGCGGGAGGATGCCCGTGACAACCCCTTCGCAGACCACCCCCCGGGCCCTGCATGATGCGGCGCTCGCCTACCGCGACGCCCTGGCCGTCCTGGACGGCGAGGTCGAGCTGAGCTGGGCTCAGCTGCTGGACCGGGTTCAGCAGGTCGCCGGCGCGCTGCTCGCCCGGGGCGTCGAGCGCGGCGACCGGATCGCCATCTGGGCGCCGAACACCTACCACTGGGTGATCGCGGCGCTGGCCTCGCACTACTGCGGCGCGGCCCTGGTACCACTGAACACCCGATACGTCGCCGACGAGGCGGTCGACGTGCTCGAGCGGGTGCACGCCAAGGCCCTGTTCATCGCTGGAACCTTCCTGGGCCGCGACCGGCTGGCCGAATTGCACACCGCCGCACCGGAACTCGCGATCGACAGCATCATCGTGATGCCCGCCGACGACTCCGGCGCGCTGCCCGCGGCGACCGACACCGTCATCCCCTGGACCGACCTGCCCGCGATCTCCGCGCGGATCCCGCGCGAGAAGGTGGTCGCCCACGGGGAATCGGTGGATTCCGAGGACATCGCCGACATCCTGTTCACCTCCGGCACCACCGGCCGCAGCAAGGGCACGCTCGTCGCGCACCGGCAGGCGCTGAGCGTGGTGCGGGCCTGGGTGGAGTGCTCGACGCTCACCAGCACCGACCGCTACCTGGTGATACCGCCGTTCTTCCACAACTTCGGCTACAAGGCCGCGATGCTGGCCTGCCTGGTGACCGGCGCGACCATCGTGCCGCAGGCCAGTTTCGATGTGCCGCAGGCGATGCGGATGGTGCACGACCTGGGCATCACCGTGCTGACCGGTCCGCCGACGATCTACCAGACCATCCTGGACCACCCCGCCCGCATCGAGACCGACTTGAGCAGCCTGCGGGTAGCCGTCACCGGCGCGGCGACCGTGCCGGTCGTGCTCATCGAAAGAATGCGCAGCGAACTGAAATTCGACGTCGTCGTGACCGCCTACGGCCTCTCGGAATCCTCCGGCTTCGGCACCATGTGCCAACCGGACGATGACGCGGAGACCATCGCCAACACCTGCGGCGGCCCCATCGCCGGCTTCGAGGTCCGCATCGGCGACCACGGCGAGGTGCTGCTGCGCGGCCCGAACGTGATGCTCGGCTACCTGGACGATCCCGAGAACACCGCCAAGACCATCGACCCCGAGGGCTGGCTGCACACCGGGGACGTCGGAATCCTCGACGAGCGTGGCTATCTGAAGATCACCGACCGGCTCAAGGACCTCTACATCAGCGGCGGATTCAACGTCTATCCCGCCGAGATCGAGCAGGCCCTCGCGCGCCTGGACGGCGTCGCGGAATCCGCGGTCATCGGCATTCCGGACGAGCGCATGGGCGAGGTCGGCAAGGCCTACATCGTGCGCCGCGCCGGATCGAGCCTGACCGAGCAGGACGTGATCGCCTACGCCAAAACGACATTGGCCAATTTCAAGGTCCCGCGCGCGGTGGAATTTCTCGACCAGCTGCCCTACAGCGCCGCCGGAAAGGTACTCAAGCGGCAATTACGTGAGGAGAATTCGTGAGTAACGAGACACCCATCCCCGACGAGGGTGAGGTCGTCACCTACTCCCGGCGCGGGCCGGTCGCGGTCGTCACGATGAACCGCCCGGACTACCGCAACGCCCAGAACTCGGTGATGACCTACGCCCTGGACGCCGCCTTCGAACGCGCGGTCCAGGACCCCGAGGTCAAGGTGATCGTGCTGGCGGGCAACGGGAAACACTTCAGCGCCGGGCACGACATCGGCACCCCGGGCCGGGACCATCATGTGCATTACGACAACAAGGCCGTGCTGTGGTGGGATCACCTCGACCGACCGGGCGGCGATCAGCGTTTCGCCCGCGAGTCCGAGGTGTACCTGGGCATGTGCCGCCGCTGGCGGGAAATCCCCAAGCCGACCATCGCCATGGTCCAGGGCGCCTGCATCGCCGGCGCCCTGATGCTGGCCTGGTCCTGCGATCTCATCGTGGCCTCCGAGGACGCCTTCTTCTCCGATCCCGTTGTCCGCATGGGTATTCCGGGCGTGGAGTACTTCGCGCATCCGTGGATGCTGGGCCCGCGCCGGGCCAAGGAGATCCTGTTCACCGGCGATCGCTTCACCGCGGCGCAAGCCTACGAGTGGGGCATGCTGAACCGGGTGGTCCCGCGCGAGGAGCTGGAGTCCGAGACCCTCGCGCTGGCCGAGAAGATCTCGGCCATGCCGCAATTCGGCCTGGCGCTGACCAAGAAGGCCGTGAACCAGTGCGAGGACCTGATGGGCATGCGCGCGGGCATGGACTCGGTATTCGGGCTGCACCATTTCGCGCACGCGCACAACGCCGAGGTCGGCGCCGACTCCCTGGGCGGCATGAACGCCAAGTCCATGAAGGCCAGCGCCACCGGAGCTGCCGCTACCACCAACGACGGGGCCAAATAAGTGGATCTCGAATTCGACACCAAGACCGAGGAATTCCGCGCCGAGGTGCGCGCGTTCCTGGCGGCCAACGTGCCCGCCACGCCCCTGCCCTCCATGGACACCCGGGAGGGCTTCGAGGCCCACCGCGCCTGGGAGCACACACTCGCGCAGGCCCGCCTGTCCTGCGTGGCCTGGCCCGCCGAGTACGGCGGCCGCGATGCCTCGCTGACCGAATGGGTCGTCTTCGAGGAGGAGTACTACGCCGCGGGTGCGCCGGGACGCGTCTCGCAGAACGGCATCTTCCTGCTCGCGCCGACCCTGTTCGAGCACGGCTCCCCCGAGCAGCTCGCGCGCATCCTGCCGAGAATGGCGCGCGCCGAGGACATCTGGGCGCAGGCCTGGTCCGAGCCGGAGGCCGGTTCGGACCTGGCGGGCATTCGCTCCACCGCCAAGCGCACCGAGGGCGGCTGGCTGCTCAACGGCCAGAAGACCTGGAGCTCGCGGGCCTCGTTTGCGGACTGGGGTTTCGGGCTGTTCCGCAGCGACCCCGACGCCGAGCGCCACCGCGGCCTCACCTACCTGATGTTCCCGCTCACCGCGGAGGGCATTACGGTGCGGCCGATTCCGCAGCTGGACGGCGAGCCGGGATTCGCGGAGATCTTCCTGGACAACGTGTTCGTCCCCGATGCCGACGTCATCGGCGAACCGAACAACGGCTGGAAGGTCGCCATGGCGACCTCCAGCAATGAGCGCGGCCTCTCGCTACGCTCACCGGGCCGGTTCAACGCCACCGCCGGCAAGCTCATCGAGCTCTGGCGCACAACGGATTCCGACAGCACAGCCCTGGCCGACCGGGTGGTCGACGCCTGGGTGGGCGCGGAGGCGTACCGCCTCAACACCTGGGCGACGGTGACCCGCCTGGCCGAGGGCGGCCAGCTGGGCGCGGAATCCTCGGTGAACAAGGTGTTCTGGTCCGAACTGGACATCGCCATGCACGAGACCGCCCTGGACCTGCACGGCGCGGCCGCGGAGCAGGAGTCGGCCTGGACCGACGGCTTCCTGTTCTCGCTGGCGGGCCCGATCTACGCGGGCACCAACGAGATTCAGCGCAACATCATCGCCGAACGCCTGCTCGGCCTGCCGCGATAGCCACAGGAGGACGACGACATGCGATTCGCATTGACCGCAGAACAGCACGATTTCGCCGCCAGCCTGCGCAAGATGGCCGAGGCCGCCAAGACCCCGGGCGTCGTACGCGCCTGGGGCGAAGGCGATCACGCCGCCGGGCGCGCGCTGATCGGCCAGCTGGCCGAGGCGGGTGCCCTGGGGCTGACCGTCACCGAGGAGAACGGCGGCTTCGGCGCGGGCCCGGTCGAGATGATCGTGGCCTTCACCGAGATCGGCCGCGCCGCGGTGCCCGGTCCGCTGGTGGAGACCGCCGCCGCGATTCCCGCACTGCTGCAGGCACTTCCGGACTCGGTGCTCGCGGCCGAGCGGCTTCCGGAGCTGGCCGAGGGCGCCAAGCTGGGCACGCTGGCCCTGACCACCGCGACCGGAGCCAATGCCGGCAGGGCCGAGGGCAAGGCCGTCGCCCTGGATGCCGATATCGCCGATCTGGTGCTCGTCGCCGAGAGCGACCGCCTCGCGCTGGCCACCCCCGGCGACCTGGTGAAGTCGGTGGACGCCGCGCGCCGCCTCTGCACCGTCACCGCGGGCGAGATCGTCGCCGAGGGCGAGGGCGTCTCGGACGCCATCGCTCTGGCCTTCGACACCGCCGCCCTGGCCGCCGCCGCGCAGCTGCTCGGCGCGGGCCGCGCCATGCTCGACACCAGCGTCGAGTACGTCAAGCAGCGCCAGCAGTTCGGCACCCCGATCGGCCGCTACCAGGCCATCAAGCACCATCTCGCCAACGCGCACATCGGCCTGGAGATGGCCCAGCCGCTGCTCTACCGCGCCGCCCTCACCCTGGCGTCCGGCCCGGACGCGCAGGTCCGGGCCCGCGACATCTCCGCGGCCAAGCTGGCCTGCGGCGAGGCTGCCTACCGGACCGCCCGCATCGCCCTGCAGGTGCACGGCGCCATCGGCTACACCGCCGAATGCGATCTGTCGCTGTGGCTGACCAAGGCCACCGCGCTGCGATCGGCCTGGGGCACGCCCGATTTCCACCGCGCACGGGTCGCGACGGCATTGCGCGCCGGAGCCGTCGCATGAGGATCTGCGGCGTTGCCGCAACTTCCACTGCATTTCGCCGTTACGGCATGGTTCCCGTCGACACAGCATCAGGAGGCAAGCAGTGAGCAGCGCTGCGGAGTTACAGGAACTCGCGACGACCGTGCGCGCCGTGCTCACCAAGCACGGCGACCGCGACGTGCTGCGGCGCGCGATCGACAGCGAACTCGGCTACGACGCGCAGCTGTGGTCGCTGCTGTGCGAGCAGGTCGGCGTTGCGGCGCTGGCGATTCCGGAGGAGTACGGCGGCATCGGGGCCGGGCTGGTCGAGGCGCTGCTGGTCGTCGAGGAGCTGGGCCGCACCCTGCACACGCCGCCGATGCTCGGCTCGGCGGTGCTGGGCGCGCAGGCGGTCCTGTTGTCCGGCAACACCGAAGCCTGTGAGCGGCTCCTTCCCGAGGTCGCCGAGGGCACCCGGACGCTCGCGGTCTGCTGGGCCGATGCGCGCGGCTGGGATTCGCCGGGCGTGCGCGCCGAAGACGGAACGCTCACCGGCACGGCCCATTACGTGCTCGACGGCGCGAACGCGGACACCCTGATCGTGGTGACCGCCGAGGGTCTGTACGAGATCGACGCCGCCGCACCGGAAGTCGCCCGGACGGTCTCCCCGACGATGGATCCCTCCCGGCGCCTGTCGGAGATCACCTTCACCGCCGCACCGGCGCGCGCCCTGGGCGACGACGCGGCGGCGGTGGCCCGGCTGCGCGAGATCGCCTGGGCGGCAATCGCCGCCGAACAGGTCGGCGCGGCGGACCACTGCCTGTGGATGACCGTCGAATACAGCAAGTCCCGCGTGCAGTTCGGCCGCCCGATCGGCAGCTTCCAGGCACTCAAGCACCGAATGGCCGACATGTACGTGCTGGTGGAATCGGCCCGCTCGGCCGCCTACGCCGCCATCGCGGGCCTGGCCGCGGGCGATCCGGACCCGCTGGACCTGGCGGCCGCCCGGATCCACTGCTCGCAGGCCTTCTCCGCGATCGTCGGCGAGACCGTGCAGCTGCACGGCGGCATCGCGATCACCTGGGAGCACGACGCACACCTGTTCTTCAAGCGCGCCCACGGCGACGCTCAGCTGTTCGGCACACCCCCGCGCCCACTGGCCCGCCCGGCCTGAGCTCAGAGCTCGATTCCGCCGGTCGGCTCGGCGTACCCTGCATGCGCCGCTGCGGGGCCGACCGGCAGCAGTGAGGAACCCCCGGAGCTTCCCTCGGCTCCGGGGGTTTCTCCCCGTCGGATGTGTTTGTCGCCGAACCGGATCGCGTGGTCAGACGATAGTCACGCTCTCGGAATCCGAAATTGAGAACACCCCAGGGCTCTTTCGAAGTCCAGACGAACTTCTCTTCGGGCGAATGCCCTGACGATACCGTCGTCCGCGTCACGTCGGGGTAATGGCTCTTCACCCCACACGCGCCACTGCCGGGCCCGCCGACATCGGCCGGCGGACGCGGAGTTTCCTCAGCTCTGGAAGTTTCTTTCGTATTGCGATGCCGCCCTGGGTAATCCATCGACCACTCGCCGACGCCGGGGGTGCGAATGCGCGGCGGGCCGCCACCCCGTGGGCGATCTCACACTCGTTTGCATAGCAAAGCTATGTACATAGATAGTTACCCTATGTAAATTAATACCGTGCAGTTGAACCAAACAGCCCCGACTCCCGCGACCGGCGAGGACCACGTGGTCGACATCATGGTCACCATGGCGCAGATCACCCGGGTCACCCGGACCCTGCGCGAGGACGACCTCCCGCATGCCATGCTGCGCGCAATGTCGGTGCTCGACGAGCGCGGGGCGCTGCGGGTCAGCGAGTTCGCCCGCATCGATGGCTGCTCCCAGCCCACAGCGACGACGCTGCTCGGCCGGATGGCCACTGCGGGCCTGGTCAGCCGCACCACGGATCCCGGCGACTCCAGAGCCGTAGTCGTCGAGCTGACGCCGGCGGGCCGCGAGCAATTGGCCGCGTCCCGCCGAGCGATCGGCGCCACCCTCACCGAACGATTGCCCGGCTTCGACGCCGACCGGCTCGCCCACCTCAGCGGCGAGCTGACCGACCTTCTCGCGGCCCTGAAATCTGTTGCCTGACAAGCAGAACCAGGAGCATCCATGACCACCACCCTGTCCCCGCGCGTCGTCACCGGCGCGCCGGCCCCCGCACGCGTGAAACAGCCCAAATCCGTGTGGGCGGTCGCCTTCGCCTCCGTGATCGCCTTCATGGGTATCGGCCTGGTCGATCCCATTCTCAAGCCGATCGGTGCGCAGCTGCACGCCTCGACCTCGCAGGTGACGCTGCTGTTCACCAGCTACATGCTGGTGACGGGCGTGGCCATGCTGATCACGGGCGTGGTGTCGAGCCGCTTCGGCGCCAAGAAGACGCTGCTCGCGGGCCTGGCGATCATCGTGGTGTTCGCCGCGCTGGCCGGCAGCTCGGGCACGGTCGGGCAGATCGTGGGCTTCCGCGCCGGATGGGGACTGGGCAACGCGCTGTTCATCGCCACCGCGCTGGCCACCATCGTGGGCGCGGCCACCGGCGGCGTCGCGCGCTCGATCATCCTGTACGAGGCCGCGCTGGGCATCGGCATCGCGGCGGGACCGCTGGTCGGCGGCGTGCTGGGCGGAATCAGCTGGCGCGCACCGTTCTTCGGCGTATCGGTGCTCATGGCGATCGCCTTCATCGCCATCGTGACGCTGCTTCCCGAGCTGCCCAAGCCCGCGCAGCACACCTCGATCACCGCGCCCTTCAAGGCATTACGGCACCGCGGACTGCTGCTGGTGAGCATCACCGCGCTGCTGTACAACTTCGGCTTCTTCACCCTGCTGGCCTACACCCCGTTCCCGCTCGACATGGGCACCTACGCAATAGGTTTCATCTTCTTCGGCTGGGGCCTGATGCTCGCGCTGGCATCGGTGTTCTTCGCGCCGCGGCTGCAGCGCCGCTTCGGCACCGTCCCGATGATCGCCCTGGCCCTGGGCCTGTTCGCGGCCGACCTCGCCGTCATGGCGCTGTTCGCCGGGCACCGGCCGGTGCTGATCGTCGGCACGGTCCTGGCCGGACTGTTCCTCGGCGTGAACAACACCCTCATCACCGAGGCCGTGATGATCTCCGCACCGGTGGAGCGCTCGACCGCCTCGGCCGCCTACAGCTTCGTGCGCTTCGTCGGCGGCGCCGCGGCCCCCTACCTGGCCGGCAAGCTCGGCGAGCAGCACATGGCCCTGCCCTTCTGGGTCGGCGCGGCCTGCACCGCGATCGGCGTGCTCGTCCTGCTCGGCGGCCGCTCGGCCCTGGCCCACATCGACGACCACGACCCGGCCGCGCACAGCGTGGACGAGGCGATGGCGATCAGCGCGGGCGACGACTGAGTTCCATGGCGTAATTGCGCCCCACCCACTATCGCATTCGGTTGGCGCAATGCCTCGCAATAGGCGTACTTTCTCCGTGATCGATCATTTACATCGCACAGACTTTTACCCGACGAAGGGCTTCACGTGTCCGTTTCGATTCAAACGCTCGGCCGCAGCATCGCCATCGCCGCAATCACCGCGGGCGCCGTCCTGATCGGCTCCAGCACCGCGGGCGCGGCTCCGGCGCCGATCCAGACGTCGTCCAATGTCAGCGCCACCACCGATATGCACGCGCGCACGGTCACCGCGAAGCTGGTCTCCGGCCGCTTCGTCACGGACGCCGCGACCAAGTCGATCGACGTCACCGACGCCGCGGGCAAGACCGTCGAGTCGATTCCGCTCACCGCCGCCCCGGTCGCGGCCACCGTCAGCAGCGACGGCAAGGCCCTGACCCTGAAGCAGATCGCGTTCACCGATACCGGCAACCAGCTCATCAACCAGTGGGTCTGGGGCGTGCAGCACGGCGGCGCGGTCGGCGCCATCCTCGGCTGCATCCTGGGCTTCTGGTTCTTCGTCATCCCGGGCTGCGTCATCGGCGCCGCGGTCGGCGGTGCGATCGGCAGCCCGAACACCGCCCAGATCAACGGCACCTTCTTCCGGCTGATCTCCGGAAACTGAACCGATCGGCGAAAGCCGAGCTGAAAAGGAAGCCCCGGGCGCACGCCCGGGGCTTCCTGCGTTATTTACACGTCACGTTTTATGCGACGACCGCGGAATCTCTCGTCCAGTTCACGATTCGATCTCGGATGCCGCACGCACCGGCGGCGTCCGGCCGAACCGCACCCGCAGCGGATAGATCGCCGCAACGACCGCCAGGCTCACGATGGAGGCCAGGAGTTGCGGGCGCAGATCCGGTTTCGTCAGCATCGAGCCCATCACCACCAGCAGTACCGCGATCACCAGCCAATTCACGTAGGGGTAGCCCCACAGCCGGTAGGTGAGAGCGGCGGGATTCTCGCGCCGCATCCGGGCGCGGAAACGCCAGTGCGAGAACATGATCGCGAGATAGCAGAAGGCCAGGATCACGCCGATCGAGTTCACCAGGAAGCTGAACACCCGGTCCGGTGACACCGCGGAGGCCAGCACCGCGCACCACGCGGCCACCGTGCCCAACAGCACGGCCCGCGCCGGCACCCCGCGCCGGGTGAGCTTGACCAGCCCCGTCGGGGCGTCGCCGTCGCGGGTCAGCACGTACAGCATGCGCGAGGAGACGTAGATCGCCGAGTTCAGCACCGACAGCACCGCGGTCAGGATCACCACCTCCATGATCGTGCCCGCCGCCGGGACCCCGATCTGGCCCAGCGCACTGACGAACGGACTGGTCAGCACCTTGGCGTCGTCCCAGGGCAGGATCGTCACGACCAGGAAGATCGACGCCACGTAGAACACCCCGACCCGCCACAGCACATTGCTGGTGGCACGGGCCACCGCCCGAGCGGGCTCGTCGCTCTCGGCCGCGGCGAGCGTGACGATCTCGGTGCCGCCGAAGGCGAACATGACGACCACGATCGCCGAGAAGACGCCGCTGATCCCGTGCGGCATCGGCCCGCCGTGCGCGGTCAGATTTCCGAATCCGCCGTGTCCGTGGGGCCACAGCCCCAGCACGTACGACACACCGAGAATCAGGAAGACCACGATCGCCGCGACCTTGATGGAGGCGAACCAGAATTCGAATTCGCCGAACGAGCGCACCGAGATCAGATTCACCGCGGTCATCGT
This sequence comes from Nocardia albiluteola, assembly GCF_018860155.1. Classification (GTDB taxonomy): domain Bacteria; phylum Actinomycetota; class Actinomycetes; order Mycobacteriales; family Mycobacteriaceae; genus Nocardia; species Nocardia albiluteola. Next base: position 13,453 of record NZ_JAHKNI010000002.1, on the reverse strand, counting down.
CACCAGTAACGCGGCGGCCAGCAGCCAGGATGGCAGATCGATCCAGGATTTCAGGATCGCCGCACCGGCCACCGCCTCGGCGCCGACCAGCACCACGTACAGATACCAGTACAGCCACCCGACGGTGAACCCGGCGAAAGGCCCCAACGACATTCGGGCGTATTCGGCGATGGATCCGGCCGCCGGGCGCTCGGCGCCGACCGAGCCCGCGACCACCATCTCCCCCAGCGCCCGCAGCACGCACAGCACCAGCACCCCGGCCACCGCGTACGACAGCACCGCCGCGGGCCCGGCGGTCCTGATCACCGACCCACTCCCCACGAACAACCCCGCGCCGACCGCACCACCGATCGCGATCATCGTCATATGCCGACGGCGCAGGCCGCTGCGCAAGCCCTCACGCACGGCGTCGGTCGTGTTCGTCATGTATTACCTTCTTGTTCGCTGCAGTGTTGCCAAAACACCATAGCGAGCCGCCCGGGCCTCGAGAAAACGCAGGTGGACAAGGGTGCTCTCGGCATTTTCCGAAGGCTTCGGACGATCCCGCGCGCTCCCGGCATTCACGCCGGGCGCGTACCGTAGGCGGGTATGAGCGAGACGAATCGTGGCCGCGTCCGCACCGAGCCGGGCCACAAGCGAATTCGGGCTTACGCCGCCGGGAAGCTGATCGTCGACACGACGCACCCCGTGCTGGTCTGGGAGAGCCCGTACTACCCCACCTACTACCTGCCGGCCACCGATCTGGTCGCCAAGCTGGAGCCGACCGGCGCCACCAAGCACTCGCCCAGCCGCGGCGAGGGCACGATCTACGACGTCGTCGCCGACGGCGTGACGAAAGCCGGTGCGGCCCTGCGCTATCCGGATTCCCCGATCCCCGAGCTGCACGACCTGGTACGGCTCGAGTGGGCCGCGATGGACGAGTGGCTGGAGGAGGACGAGCCGGTCTACGTCCATCCGCGCAGCCCCTACACCCGCGTCGACATCCTGGCCAGCTCACGGCACGTGCGCGTGGAGGTCGACGGCGTCACGGTCGCCGAATCGCGCTCGCCCCGGATCCTGTTCGAGACCGGTCTCATCCCCCGCTACTACCTGCCCCTCCCCGACGCCCGCCAGGACCTGTTCACCGCGTCGGACACCCAGACCCACTGCCCCTACAAGGGCACCGCGGGCTACTACAACCTGCAGGTCAACGGCACCGAATACAACGACCTGGTCTGGTACTACCGCACCCCGCTGCCCGAAAGCCAGAAGATCGCGGGCCTGGTCTGCTTCTACAACGAGAAGGTCGACATCTACCTGGACGGCGTGCTGCAGGAACGCCCGAAGTCCCCGCTCGCCTGACCCGACCCGGCGCGGCCGGCCGTGCGCGAGCCTCGGTTATCGCAAGGGCCGACCGGCCGCGAACATGCTCGAGGATCCCGGTTGCCCGCGCCCGCGCGGCATCCCGGGCCCCGAGGTCGCCCCCAGCAGCCGAACGGCCGGCCATCCGGGTTTTGATACGCTCGTGTATCGGTCAGCGGTATTCACACGGCCCGGATGCCGCCCTCGATTCCGACGCAGGAGGTGACATGTCCGTGCAGACCGATTCGTCCGGCCCGGCCCCCCGCGTCACCAAGCGGCGCGCGCAGACCCGGCAGCGGCTCCTGGACGCGGCGTTCGAGGCCTTCGCGGACGAGGGTTTCGGGCGCTGCACCGTGGAACAGATCTGCGAGCGCGCGGGATATACCCGGGGCGCGTTCTATTCCAATTTCACCTCGCTCGAGGAATTGTTCCTGGAGATGTGGGAACAGCGCTCGGCGCAAATGCTGCACGACGTGGCCGCGATGCTCGACGACACCGCCGGAGTAGACGATCTGCGCACCGGGGTTGATCGGGTATTGCACGCGGTTCCCCTGGACGACAAGTGGTTTCGCATCACCTACGAATTCACCGCGCACGCGTTGCGCACCCCGGCGCTGCGGCGGGTGATGGCCGCGCGCGAGGAGGCGATCACCACCGCGCTGCTGCCGGTGGTGCGGGCACTGCTCGAGCGGGCCGGGCGCACGGTCACCGACCCGGCGGCACTGGGCCGCGCACTGGTCGCCGTGCACGACGGCACCGCCACCCAGTGCCTGATCGAACCGGAGAATCCGGTGGCCCGCGCGCAGCGGACCGACCTGTTCACCCACGTCTGCCTGGCCTACAGCACACCGCACGGCGACCACTGACAGCCGTTGTGCCGGTAGGGATTTGCGCCACGCCATAACGCCCGCCACGACCGGCGGAACAATCGCCCGACGCACCATCGCACGACCGCCCAGGAGGCGCACATGACCGACCGACCGGACCTCGCCCGCACCCTGGATCTCCAACCCCACCCGGAGGGTGGCTGGTACCGCGAAATCTGGCGCAGCCCCGTGGAATTCACGCCCGAGGGCTACGACGGCCCGCGCGCGGCCGCGACCTCGATCCACTTCCTGCTGCTGCCCGGCGAGCGCTCGGCCCCGCACACGGTCCGCTCGGACGAGATCTGGCTGTGGCATCGCGGCGGCCCGCTGCTGCTGAACATCGGCGGCGAGGAGATCACCCTCGGCCCCGACGTGGAGCACGGCCACCTGCCGCAGGCCGTCGTCCCCGGCGGCGTCAGCCAGTCCGCCCGCCCGGCCGGCGACGACTACGTACTCGTCAGCTGTATCGTCGCCCCCGGCTTCGACTTCGCCGACTTCCGGCTGGACTGAGTCCGCAGCGGCGATCAGGCGGGGGCAGTGAGTGTATCGGATAAATGAAATTGCCTCTGCCCCTGGCTGTTTGGGCAAAGCAAGTACGGTCGGCCGGACCGCCGATTACCGGTAACACCGATCTTCATCGTCGCGACATCTGAATTGCCAGCCTTGATGCAGAGCATCTCCACAGGAGGAAGTTCAGATGTCCATCAAACGAACAGCCCTCGTCTCCGCGATCGCCGCCGCAGCGTTGCTGGGGTTCGGGGCATCCCCAGCCGTCGCGCAGATTCCGCTGCAACCCAGCACACCGGCTCCAGTCGCGTCGACCCCCAACACCCCCTCGGGGCAGCCCATCTACATCCCCTCCTCGACAGGGAGCGCCGACGGTTTACTCTCCTCGGGCAGTGGCGACCCCTGCCATTTTCTGCCCGTTAGCTGCAGCTACTAACGAACCCGACTGCGGCATATAGTCGTTCCCAGATCTGAGACGCCGCCGACTTCGGCCTCACGGTCGTTCAACCCGGACCGGAGAATCCTGGTCTGAGCCCTCCAGTCGCAGCACGGTGCATGTCCACTTCCACCGCGCCAACCTCTGACCGAGGTAACGAAAGACCGTTATCTCGGCGAGATATCACTCTCTACTCCCGATTCGAACATCGACAGAAGGAAGTCTTGGATGTCCGTCAAACGCTCAATTTTGTTCTCCACGATCGCCGCCGCGGCACTGCTGGGGTTCGCGGCGGCCCCAGCCGTCGCGCAGATTCCGCTGCAACCCGCCGCACCGGCTCCGGTCGCATCGTCGCCGCAACTCTCCACCGGAAGTGATGCCAACGGGTTTCTCAACGCGATCCTCGACAACCTGCTCTCGGGGAGCGGCGGCGGCGTATGCAACCCCAACGCCGGCGTCATCAAGGGTTGCGGATAGCGAAGACAGACGGCCCGGACCTCCACACAGCTCCTTGAACACGGGGCAGGCCTGCGCCGGGTTCACCGTCCACTGCACCGACGTCTGATGCGAGCTGGACTTGCGCACAAGGACATTCGTCCCGCATGTCTGGCAGGCAAGCGGCGCCATTCCCTCCTCGAGGTAATGCCGCTTGTCCACGACCGTCTGGGCGCGCACCTGCGCCCGTCGCTCCGGACGGTCCGCGAAGTCAGGCGCCTTCGCCCAGGTGGCCATCAGACCGTCGCCTCCGCGGCCTTCGACTCGTCGGATTCCCGCTTGCGGCGCAGGTTCTCGGCGACCTCGGCTTCCCAGGCCTCATTAGCCTTAGTGGTGTCGACCTCGAATTCGAACCGATCGGTGCTCTTGGAGTCGACATCGGCGACGTCCACGTAGAACTGGTCGTACCAGCGGCGCAGCTGGTAGACCGGGCCGTCCTCCTCACACAGGAGCGGATTATGGAAAATGGACTACCCGGTCCCGTCCGAGATTCGTTATCGTGATGCCGCCAGTTCATACGGGAGGAAAGTCTTGACTATCAAGCGTTTTGCACTCTATTCGGTGGCCGCGGTGGCGATCGGCATGCTCGGCACCGGAACCGCGGCCGCGGCCGCGGAAATCACCCTGCAGCCCGCGCCGACCGCGCCCGCCGCCCCGGCCGCACACGACAACGCGACGGCGCAGCAGGTCGCCAGCGTGCCCAGCACCGGTTCGGCGAATTTGCTGCCCAAGCTCATGTGTGGCGTTGACGGCTACAAGGGCGCTTGCTGACCAACCTCGCCTTCACACACAAGACGCACCCCGCCCAGGATTGCCTGGACAGGGTGCGTTTGCTATGTTGCGGCTGGACTGAATCCGCCGCACTCGTGAAATCGCTTCCGGCCCTGGAACCCTGATCGATATTCGCCGCGCCCGTACCGGAACGCCGCAATTCCCTCAGCGATGTCCGAGACCCGCCGCACCGGCGCCGGTCACCTCGCCCCCCGGCCCACCTTCGGCCCAACCGATTTATATCCCCTCCTCGACGGGGAGCGTCGACACTTTGTCCTCGGCGATCGGCGGAGGCACCCCCCGCCCCTGTGGTGACCAATGCTGGTCTCGCTGAAAGCAGCTGCAGCACCAACGATCTACCTACCTCACATGTGAATGCACCCCGGGCGGTACAGCCCGGGGTGCATTCACATGAAAGCGGCTGCGACTATTCGTCGACGGAGATGATGCCCTCGTCGACGGCGTGGGCGATGGTGCGCTCCAGGTTCGGGCACCCCTCGGGGCGGCCCGGACCACCGGTCAGCTCCCGGAACACGGGGCAGTGATCGGCCGGATTCGCCGTCCACTGCACCGAGGTCTGGTGTGAGCTGGACTTGCGCACAAGGACATTCGTCCCGCACGTCTGGCACGCGAGCGGCGCCATTCCCTCCTCGAGGTAGCGCCGCTTGTCCACGACCGTCTGGGCGCGCACCTGCGCCCGTCGCTCCGGACGGTCCGCGAAATCCGGTGCCTTCGCCCAGCCGGCCATCAGACCGCCGCCTCCGCCGATTCCGAAGACTCCTGGGCCTTCGTCTCGTCGGCCTCCCGCTTGCGGCGCAGATTCTCCGCGACCTCCGCCTCCCAGGCCTCATTGGCCTTGGTGGTGTCGACCTCGAATTCGAACCGATCGGTGCTCTTGGAGTCGACATCGGCGACGTCCACGTAGAACTGGTCGTACCAGCGGCGCAGCTGGTAGACCGGGCCGTCCTCCTCGCACAGCAGCGGATTGTCGATCTTGGACTTGTGCTTCCAGATCTCGACGTCCTGCAGGAAGCCGACCGCGATGCCCTCGGTCATCTTCTCGGCCAGCTTCTTCGAGGACTTGTCGTCCAGCCCCGTCGGCTTCTGCACCGACACGCCGTACTGCAGCACGAACGAATCCTGCGTCACCGGGTAGTGGCAGTTGATCAGGACGCTCTTGACCTCGAACCCGCCGTAGAAGTTGTGCAGCGGATTGATCATGTACGAGGGGCCGTAGTACGCGGCCACCGACTTGAGCAGCGAATCGCCGTACTGTGTGCCCATGCCGATGTCGGGCCGGGACTTGGTCTCCAGGAACTGCGTGGCGACGTGGCCCTCGAAGACGTTCTTGAAGTACGTCGGGTAGGCGAAGTGGATGTAGAAGAAGTGCGCCATGTCGACCACGTTGTCGATGATCTCGCGGCAGTTGGCGCCCTCGATCAGCATCGAGTTCCAGGTCCACTCGGTCCAGCCGTCGTCCAGCGTCTCGCTCGGGTTGCCCTCGGCATCGGTGTAGGGACCCTCGATGTGGGGGATGGTGATATCCGCCGGTGGCGGATTGCCCTCGTGGTCGTGCCACACGAACAGCTGACCGTTGCGCTCGAGGGTGGTCCACGAGCGGGTCTTGGCGAGCGGGGGCACCCGGCGGCCGTACGGAATGCCGGTGCAGCGGCCGTTGCCGCCCCAGCGCCAGTCATGGAACGGGCAGGCGACCGAATCGCCCTTGACCTCGCCCATGCTCAGGTCGCCGCCCATGTGCCGGCAGTACGCGTCCAGTACCTGCAGCTCGCCCTTGCTGTCGGCGAATATCACCAGTTTGGTGCCGAACACCGAGATGGCGTGCGGCTTGCCGTCCTTGAACGGAGCGGCCAGGCCGAGGCAATGCCATCCCCGCGCATATCGGGTGGGCGCGGTACCGACATCGATCTCACGGACCTTCCCGCCCCGCGGTGGGGTTACTGCCATTGCGATCCTCCTCTACGATTACTAGAACACGTTACAAAATTGTGCGGGCTTGCGCCAGTTATTCCGTCGACTACCAGGCAAGGGGCGCCGACGCCCCCCAGCGAACACCCGTTCTCGACAGCAATGAGAACGTGTTCTAGTCTCAGAGTAAGTATCAGTCCCGGGGACATCGGGTCCCCGCACCGATCGAGCCAGGAGCAGCCCCCGAGATGACGCAAGAAGTAGTAGAGCGGGTCGAAGCGCTGCTGCCTATGCTGCGCGAACGCGCGCAAGAGGCAGAGGATCTGCGCCGCATCCCCGACGAGAGCATCAAGGCGCTGCAGGAGGCCGGGTTCTTCCGGCTGCTGCAGCCGCACCAGTGGGGCGGCCACGCCGCCGATCCCGTCGTGTTCTACGACACGGTGCGCAAGATCGCCAGCGCCTGCGGCTCCACCGGCTGGGTCGCCGGCATCATCGGTGTGCACAACTGGCACCTGGCGCTGTTCGATCAGCGCGCGCAGGAAGAGGTCTGGGGCGAGGACAACCAGGTCCGCATCTCCTCCTCCTACGCCCCGATGGGCGCGGGCGTGGTGACCGACGACGGCTCGGGCTATACCGTGAACGGCTCGTGGGCCTGGTCCTCGGGCTGCGATCACGCCGACTGGGTGGTCGTGGGCGGCCCGGTGATCAAGAACGGCAAGCCGGTCGACTTCGGCAGCTTCCTGATCCCGCGCAGCGAATACCGCATCGACGACGTGTGGAATGTAGTCGGCCTGCGGGGCACCGGCTCCAACACCGTCGTGGTGGAGAACGTCTACGTGCCGCGGCACCGGTTCCTGTCGTTCCGGGTGATGAGCGAGCTGAAATCGCCCGGCCTGGAGCAGAACACCGATCCGGTGTACAAGATGCCCTGGGGCACCATCCATCCCACCACTATCTCCGCGCCGATCGTCGGAATGGCCTACGGCGCCTACGAATCGCACGTCGAGCACCAGGGCAAGCGAGTCCGCGCGGCCTATGCCGGCGAGAAGGCCAAGGACGATCCGTTCGCCAAGGTGCGCATCGCCGAGGCCTCCAGCGATATCGACGCCGCCTGGCGTCAGCTCTCGGGCAATGTCGCCGACGAGTACGCACTGCTGCTGGCGGGCAAGGAGATTCCGTTCGACCTCCGCGTGCGCGCGCGCCGCGACCAGGTCCGCGCCACCGGCCGGGCGATCTCCTCGATCGACAAGCTCTTCGAGAGCTCTGGCGCCACCGCGCTGGCCAACGGCACTCCGCTGCAGCGGTTCTGGCGTGACGCGCACGCCGGCCGGGTGCACGCCTCCAACGATCCCGAGCGCGCCTACGTCATGTACGGCACCCACGAGTTCGGGCTGCCGGTCACCGACGGGATGGTGTAATGACCTCGGTGGCAAGCGAAATCACCTTCGAGTCGACCTCGCGCTACGCGCAGGTCCGCCCGGATCTGAAGCTGCACTACCACGAGGCCGGTGTCGGCAACGGCCCGACGATCGTGCTGCTGCACGGCGGCGGACCCGGCGCCTCGTCCTGGGCGAACTTCGCCCGGAACATTCCGGTGCTGGCCAAGGATTTCCACGTACTGGCCGTGGATCAGCCCGGATTCGGACTGTCCGACAAGCCGACCGAGCATCCGCAGTACTTCGTGCACAGCTCCACGGCACTGAAGGATCTGCTCGACACGCTCGAGATCACCGACCGGGTCCACCTGCTGGGCAATTCGCTCGGCGGCGGCACCGCGGTACGCTTCGCACTCGACTTCCCGGATCGCGCGGGCAAGCTCGTGCTGATGGGCCCGGGTGGGGTGAGCACCAACCTGTTCGCGCCCGATCCGACCGAGGGCGTCCGGGCGCTGAGCTCGTTCGTGGCGGAGCCGACCCGGGAGAACATCGAAAAGTTCATCCGGATCATGGTTTTCGACCAGAAGATCGTGACCGACGAGCTGATCGACGAGCGGTTCGCCCTCGCGAACACCCCCGAATCGCTCGCGGCCATGCGCGCGATGGGCAAGTCGTTCGCATCGGCCGACTACGAGAAGGGCATGCTCTGGCGCGACGCCTACAAGCTGCGTCAGCCGGTGCTGCTGATCTGGGGCCGCGAGGACCGGGTCAACCCGCTCGACGGTGTACTGGTGGCGGTCAAGTCGATCCCGAGGGTACAACTGCATGTGTTCGGCGGCTGCGGCCACTGGGCTCAGGCGGAGAAGTTCAACGAATTCAACCGCCTGACAACCGATTTCCTGCTCGGCCTGAAGGAGGCGTGAGATGAGTCTGCGCGCGCTCGGATATATGCGCATCGAGGCCACCGATATGGCGGCGTGGCGCGAATACGGGCTCAAGGTGCTCGGCATGATGGAGGGCGACGGGCCCGACAAGGACGCCCTCTACCTGCGCATGGACGAGTTCCCCGCCCGCCTGGTGATCGTGCCCGGCGAGAAGGACCGGCTGCAGGTCTCGGGCTGGGAGGTCGTGGACGCCCCTGCGCTGCAGCAGCTCCGGGAGAAGCTGAACGGCGCCGGCGTGCCCTTCAAGGAGGGCACCAAGGAGGAACTCGCCGACCGGCGCGTCGAGGCGATGATCCGCTTCGAGGATCCGGACGGCAACGTGCTCGAGGCCTTCCACGGCTCGCAGTACGTCGCCCGGCGGTTCGTCAGCCCCTACGGGCACAAGTTCGTCACCGCCGAACAGGGCCTCGGCCACGTCGTGCTGACCTGTACCGACGACGCTGCCGCACAACGGTTCTACCAGGATGTGCTCGGCTTCCGGCTGCGCGACTCGATGCGGCTGCCCCCGCAGATGGTCGGCCGCCCCGCCGACGGGGACCCGGCCTGGCTGCGCTTCTACGGCTGCAACCCGCGCCATCACGCGCTGGCCTTCCTGCCGCTGCCGAACCCGACGGGCATCGTGCACCTGATGGTCGAGGTGGAGAACTCCGACGACGTCGGCCTGTGCCTGGACCGCGCGATGCGCAAGAAGGTCAAGATGTCGGCCACCCTCGGGCGGCACATCAACGACAAGATGCTGTCCTTCTATATGAAGACCCCGGGCGGATTCGATATCGAATACGGTTGCGAGGGGCTGGAAGTCGACGACCACTCCTGGATCGCGCGGGAGTCCACCGCGGTGAGCCTGTGGGGTCACGACTTCTCGGTGGGATTCAAGTAGCGAGACAGGGCGACGATATGACCACGAGTGAACAACCCGCGATCGATCCGCGTCAGTTCCGGAATGTGCTGGGGCAGTTCTGTACCGGCATCACCGTCATCACCACATTCGGTGCCGACGAGGCACCGATCGGCTTCGCCTGCCAGTCGTTCGCCGCCCTGTCCCTCGATCCACCGCTGGTGCTGTTCTGCCCCACCAAGGAGTCCCGCTCCTGGGCGGCGATCGAGGCCAACGGCAGCTTCTGCGTGAACATGCTGGCCGAGGAGCAGCAGCCGGTCTGCGCCCGTTTCGGCTCCCGCGAACCCGACAAGTTCGCCGGAATCGACTGGCACACCACCGATCTGCAACTCCCCGCACTGGACGGCGCGCTGGCCACCATCCAGTGCACCGTGGAACAGGTGCTCGACGGTGGCGACCACTACATCGTCATGGGCCGGGTGCAGTCCCTGTCGGAGTCGACCGAATCCGGCCGTCCGCTGCTGTTCTACCGCGGCCAGTACACGGCCATCGAGCCGGAGAAGACCACTCCCGCGCCCTGGCGCGCGGATCTCGAGCACTTCCTCACCACCACCACGCTCGACACCTGGCTGTAGATCGCGAAGACATCGAGGGCGGTATCCGGCTCACCTGCCGGGTACCGCCCTCGTGTTCTGCACGGTGCCTACGTGTGCGGGTCGAAGGTGATCTCGGGAAATGCGGCGCTGGGCCCGTCGAGCAGCGGTTCGGGCCGACCGCCCAGGATGTGGTCGAACATCGCCTTGACGTAGGCGGTGATCGCGGCGTGGGCGCGGTCGGGTGCGATCGTGCCGAAGAGACTGGACACCGCCGGCGCCCGGGTGACCGATGGCGGCAGATACTCCAGATCCGTGAACGACAAGTGCCCGGAATCGGCCAGGACGACCGCACGGGTCCACCCCACCCGCCCCGCGCACATCAGCCCCATGCGACGACGGCGCGTGACCTGATCTGCCCGGCCATCGGCCATGAACAGGATCGGGCGCCGCGAATCCGCGACAAGGCCGGTACCCAGCTGCGCCGGATCGGAGTAGCCGTCGAGATCGACGCCCGCCCGGACCCGCGGATCGGCATACACGCTCGAGGTGCCACCGAGCGAGTGCCCGAACATCCCGACGCGCGTCAGATCCATTGCGGCTCCCAGCCCCGACGGCAGTGCTCGACCGCCGGAGTCGCGAACGCTCCCGTGGGTCAACAGAGTCAGCTCGTCGAGCACGAATCGGATGTCGCCCGTTCGTGCCGCCCACGAGATCCGGTGTGCCCGGGCGGGTTCGGTCACGTTCCGTGGGTCGTAGAGCGCGATATGCCCATCGGGAAACACCGTGCCCGGCACCGAACCATGGGTATCGCCGATCGATACCACGGCATAGCCACTGGCCGCCAGCGCCTCGGCCACCGACGCGCCCGCGCGCGCGGGCAGGCCGGCGCCGGGCGAATAGAGCAGCACCGGTAGCGATTTCGTGCCGGCGGCAACGGGCGGATTGGCATACACGCGAACGGACCGCAGCGTTCCGGACAGGCCGGGCAGCAGATCATCGGCCGCGGGATAGGCCCCTGCGGCCGCGGGGTAATCGATCGTGACGGACAACTCCCGGCGCGCGGTGGGCTGCCACGGATCGGCGCGGCTCTCGTCGACGAGTTGCAGTGTGGTGACGCCGATCTGCGGGAGAGTGGCCGCCGAGCCAACGGCAGAGCCGAAGTCCGTAACGCACGCGACCAGCCCCAGCAGGACAGCGATCACAGGCAGCGCACGCCCGATCGACGAGCGTTCCGACCTGTACTGTCCAGCCCGGCGCGCCCGTAGGAACGCCGCATTCGCCACCATGGTGCGGTGATACGGTCCGGCGAACTCCCAGCCGATAGCCAATTGGGCCCGGATCAGTCCGCGGGCCCATTCACAGGGACGCGGTGGGTGGCGATGGGGCGCAGGTGATCTCGCAGTAGGTCTCCGTGCGGACCGAAGAGCTGCACGTCGGTATCGACCGCGATCTGCACGCCCTTGCTCACCAGATCCCTTCCGGCGGAGGTGAGTTCGAGGCGAACCGCGCGAGCATCGGCGGGATCGGGCGTGCGCCGCAACAGCTCTCGTTCCTCGAGAGCGCGGATCACCCGCGAGGCCATCATGCGGTCGGCGCCGGCCATGTCCGCGGCCTGCTGCTGAGTTGGCAGATCGCCGTGCCCCGACAGCCATCCGGTCGAGGCGAGCAGATTGAACTGGGTCGGGGTGAGTCCGAGCGGTCGCAGGTTGCGCTCCAGCGTGGCTCGCCATTCCAGGGCCGCGTGATGCAGCCAGAACCCCGGGGACATCAGCGGCCCGCGGGGCGTGGCGTGTGGTGGCTCCGGATTTTCAGCCACGCCTGGCCGCCTCCTCGGCCAAGGCCGCGAACGTCCGCGGCATGTCGGCGCGCATCCCCTTTTCCCAGATCAGCTTGAACAGCGGCCCCATCGGTCCGTGCACCTCTACCTCTTCGGACACCTTCACCGTCCCATCGCCCTGCGGCTCGTATGTGCGCCGGCCCCGCAGCTTCCCGAACGGAATACCCGCCTCGCTGGTCCACGACCGTTTCGGCTCCACCTCCACGATGGTGAACGGCCCAGCCGGGGCGCCCTTCGGCTTCACCCATCCGACGGTACCGGCCTCGAACGGGCCCTCGATTCGCGACCGCTCCTCGTGCGGATCCCAGTCCGCCCAGTGCGCTACATCGGTGGCCACCGCCCAGATCCGGTCGGCGTCTCCCTCGATAACGGCTTCTTCGGTGAACGAGTACATCATGACAACCTCCGCTGTTGTTGTTGCGACTACATTATCTGTTGCCGCGACAACAATCAATGCCCTGGCTGTTTCCCGCTGGCCGCAGAGTGGGTTGCTCACCGGGGCCTGAGGGGCGGGCATACCTCTCACCTTGGATCTGCCTCGCGGGAAGGTCGCCTGTCGGCGGGCGCCGTTAGCTTCACGGGGTAGGTCCAGCCGAGTTGCCAAGGTATACAAGGGGGTTCATCGGATATGTGTGGCACGAATCCGTTCGGTACGGTGCCCGCCGGGTTACTGTCCGGAAGCGTCGCAGCCTCCCGGGAGGCCGGGCGGCCGATCATGTGGCTCTCGAACGACAGCGGGCCGGCGGCCCAGAAATGCTGGGAGCGGTACTACGAGGAGCATCCGCGGACCGGGCTGTATCCGCTGCTGCTCGACGACTGCCTGGATGTCGACCTCATGCTGAGTACACCCGTCACCATCGAGGACATCGACGAGACTCCGGGCGAACGGCTCATCCGGGAGTACTTCGAATACTTCGGAGACGAGTGGCCCGGCTTCGTGCCGGCGAGACGGCTGGGGGCACCCCCGGGCTATGCGGCCGGGCGCCTGGCCGTTGAGGGGACGTCCGATTACCGCCTGGCGCTGGTGCCGTGTACGCGCGGCGCCGATGCCCCGGGCCTCATCGGCTGGTCGGGCGCCGCCAACTACACGGTGAACGTCGAGAAGATATCCGCCGTGCTGCGAACCTGGGAGGACCGGTTCGGCGTTCGCGTGGTGAAGCTCGGATGTTCGACATTGGAGCTGTCCGTCGCCGCGCCGCCGCGGACCATCAGCGAAGCCCGCCGAATCACGTTGGAGCATTCGGGTTTCTGTCCGAGCATCTGGAGGGACCACGTCACGCTCGAGAGCTATGCGAGCAGGCTGCTACGGCAACCGGCGTGGCGATTCCGCTGGGAATGATTGCGGGGCAACGGTGAACGCACGAAGGCCCCCAGCTGATGCTGGGGGCCTTCGGCAAAGGATGTTCCGGCGGTGTCCTACTCTCCCACACCCTGGCGAGTGCAGTACCATCGGCGCAGGTGGCCTTAGCTTCCGGGTTCGGAATGGGACCGGGCGTTTCCCCACCGCTATAGCCGCCGTA
>NZ_JAHKNI010000019.1:131713-136200 GCF_018860155.1 Nocardia albiluteola | reverse complement strand
GCGGCATAGAAAGACGTTTAGTGCGTCGGTTTCCGGGACGTGGGGAACGTCCTCCTGATGCGCTTGTCGGGCTTGGTGTCCCATCGCAAGAGCAGGAGGACGTTCCATGAGTAACGGTAGTGGTGTGTCCCGGGGTGATCGCAACCGCAACATGCGTCTGAGCAGGCTGCGGGCGTTGGTCCCGCCCGAGAACGCGATCGTCGGGATCGATCTGGCCGACCGCAAACAGATGGTCGTGGTCTGCGACCATGACTCGAAGGTGCTGGCTCGCAAGACATTCCGGTGTCGCGCCTGGGATATGGGGATTGCTTTGGACTGGGCCAGCGCCCGTGCTGGGGTAGCGGGGTTCACCGGGGTGACAGTGGCGTGTGAGCCGACCGGGCATCGGTGGCGAGTGCTTGGACAGCTGGCCGCCGATCGGAACATGTTGTTCGTGTGTGTGCAGCCAGCGATGACGGCCTGGTCACGCCGTGCCGAGGACCTCACCACCGACAAAACCGACGAGAAAGACGCGGTGCTGATCGCGCGATTGACCGCGCAATTGCGCTGCTATGCACCCGAACCGGTCGATGAAACCTGGGGTCGGCTGCGGCATCTGGGCGCCCGTCGCGAACGACTGCTGGTCGAGGTGGTCGCGCAGATCCAGCAGATCCGCGCTCTACTCGAATGCGTGTGGCCGGCCGCGCTCGAGGCCGCCCAGCAGCCGTTCAAATCCCGGACCTGGATGGCAGCACTGCGAGTGATCTGCGGCCGCGACGGCGGCGACTTCGCCCGCACCCGCCGGTTGGGCCGAGACCGGCTCGAATGCCTCGTCCGTGGCGAGGTCACCCGCGCAGGCGCGAAGCGACCGTGCTTTCGGATCACCAGGAAACTCTTTGCGGCGCTGGATGATCCGGCCGGAGTGCTCGCCCACCGGCGCGGTGCGCTGGAGCGGGTGCACTTGCTGCTCGAAGACTGGGCCGCGGCCAAGCGACGCCTGGCCGACACCGAAACCCGCATGACTGGGGTGCTCGATGAGCTCCGGCTCACCGAGCTAGTCACCTCGATTGTCGGTCTGTCCGCGGTGGGGGCCGCAGCGATCCTGGCCGAAACCGGCGACCCTGCACGGTTTCCCACCGCCCGGGCAGTAGTCAAACACGCTGGTCTTGCACCCCGGGAGAAGAAGTCCGGGACCTTCACCGGCCGCGCCCGGCTCACCGGAGCCGGGCGCCCTGGACTGCGGTTGGCTGCCTGGAGAGGCGTGTGGGGCACCCAACGCGCCAACCCCGTCTATGCCGCTCGCTACCGACATCTGACCACCCGAGAGGCGAACCCGCTCACTCCTACCCAGGCTCAGGCCGTGATCGCCGCGGCGATCCTGCGCCAGCTCCACGCCGTGGTCACCACCAGGCAACCCTGGAACCCGCACATCGCCGCCCACGGCACCACCACAACGGAGGCCGCCATGATCTCGACCGCCGCCTAAGCAGGCGGATCGTCGAGCGGTCGGTCGGGGCGAGCCCCACGCGGCATCGAGACACCTGGTGATCTCGCCGGAAATCATGGGCAGCCCCGACCTGTCGTCACACAACCCGATTACACGCTGCTGGGATCAACCCCATTACCGCTATGCCGGGACGACGACACACGGGGCACCGACCGAACCGCTTGACACAAAACGACTTACGCTGATTTTCGGATGATTCGATAAGTGGTACAAAATGTCTGAGGATCCTGCTGTCCTTGCAGTTGTTCGTTGCGGTCGGATGTCGTAGCTCATTCCGAGTTGGTTTCGGATGCAAGGGTATTGGGGGCGGCCGACGCCGTATTCGGGGGCGTGGGCCTACCGGTAATTGAGTGGCAGTTCGGGTGGGGTGATTCTATGGTCGCGTTATGCCTGTGGTCGGGAGTAACGGTGATCGGGATCGTTCGGAGTCGGCCGAACCATCGTGGGCGCAACCGAGGACGCTGCTCGGGATGATCCAGCGTGGGCGAGGGGCCTGCCACGGCCAAGCGCTCGTGCAACGCGCGGCGGGAGCCGGCTTCGTGGTCGACTGCATCGTTCACGATCCTCGATGGGACCACCAGGTCGAGCAACGCGATTGGTTGTACGCGACACTGGTCGCCGAATTGGGGGTCGACCTTTCCCGGTTACGCGCGGCGTATGCCGGACCGCTGGACCCGTACGGAGACTCCGACGCGTGGCTCGCCACAAGCGTTCTTACGCTGCTCGCCCGTCGCGGCGTCGCCGACGCTGTCGCCGAGCTGCGGCGCTACCTGCGATCGGGGCGCGACCTCGAACAGGCGCTCGACCATCTGATTCCATTACTCGACCGCCCCGAGACCGAGGGGTTGCTCGATGACGTATTGGAGGTGGCCGACGACGAACAGCTACGGTCACTGCTCGAGTGGCGCAGCGGGTATCCCGGCGGTTTGTCCGCACCTCCGTGGCCGGACTGGCGGCGGGCGAGCACTCGCATCGAACGGGCCGCCACCGTGGCCGAACGGTCCCGGGCCGCACGCAGCAACCCGAGGTTCGATCGTGCCGCCCGGGACAGGGCCGATCGTGAACGCGTGCTGCGGGCAGCGGCGGAATCGAACCTCGCCACGGCACCATCGGCGCCTGACGAGGTGAGCGGGGAACGTTGGGAGACAACGCTTCTGGGTATCTCGGCGGACATACTCCAGGATGAGACCCACCCCGACGCCGTGCGGATCGCGGTGCGCAGATGCCTCCGCACACTGGGCTCCCCTCGAACGCTGGCCTGGGCCCGAACACACGTCACCCTCGACGGTTATGCCGGCTCCACTGCACGGTCCCTGTTCGCTGATCTCGCCGAAATCTCCGACGCTCCTCGGCTGCTCGAACTCCTCACAGAGGCACTCGCCCGCGGCAACGACCACATCTACGACCAATGCAATCTTGTCGACGCGCTCGCCCAACTGGGTCACGGCGCCGGTGTCACGACCATCGAAGAGATCTTCGATACCACCGTCTACTCGTATCTGCGCAGCCGGTGTGCCCTGGCGTTGAGCCGGCTCAGCACAGATTTCGCCGACGAACGGGCAGTCGAATGCCTCGACGACTGCGAGTCCCGAACACGTCGAATCGCCATCGCCCACGCAAACATATCGGTCCCCGAGGTCAGCGAGCGATTCGGCCGGATCGCTCAGGACCCCACCGAGAATGGCGACAACCGTCGAGCCGCAGCGACTCGAATCATTCGGGCCGCCGCGGGCGGAACCGGGTACCAGTCTGCGGCACAGTCGGAATAGTCGTCGCGGACACCTCGGTGCCGAACTGGTGAGGTGTGTGGATGTGGTTGCGGCTGAGCCGATTACTCGTCGCGTATCGGCCTGCGAGGCGACCGGTGCCGCCGCTATACAACTGACCGATGTTCTGTATCGCCCGCTGACTGTCCAGCAGGCCGCGGCTCCCACATCATGACCAACCTTCGGCCGGACCGATGGATCGAGGTCGGTGCTGGGCTTGGTGTCCCATTCGCTGTAGGAGGACGTTCCATGGGTAACGGTAACGGGGTATCCCGGGGTGATCGCAACCGCAACACTCGACTGTCTCGGTGGCGGGTGCTAGGCCAGCTCGCCGCCGACCGAGGGGTGGCGTTCGTGTGCGTGCAACCGGCGATGACCGCGTGGGCGCGCCGCGCGGAGGATTTGACCAGCGACAGAACCGACGACAAGGACGCGGTCCTGATCGCCCGCCTGACCGCGCAGTTGCGCTGCTATGTCCCAGAACCGGTGGATGAGACGTGGGGCAGGTTGCGGCATTTGGGGGCGCGGCGCCGGGAACTGGTGGTGGACATGACCGCCCAGATCCAGCAGATCCGGGCGCTGTTGGAGTGTGTGTGGCCGGCCGCGTTGGAGACCGCGCGGCAGCCGTTCCGTTCTCGGACCTGGATCGCGGCGCTGCAGGTGATCTGTGGTCGTGACGGCGCCGACTTCGGCCGCACCCGCCGTCTCGGTCTCGCGCGGCTGGAACGGCTGACCACCGCCGAGGTTACCCGGGCCGGTGGGCAGCGGCCGTGTCTGAGGATCGCGCGGAAATTGTTTGCCGCACTCGATGATCGGGCCGGGGTGCTCGGCCACCGTTGCGGCGCGCTCGAACGCATCGAACTGTTGCTGGGCGATTGGGCTGATAACAAGCGCCGCCTGGCCGATACCGAGGCCCGCATGGTCGGGATTAGCAAGCGCACGAGTGGAGTGCGTACGGCCTGTCCGACCGGCCCCCGACGACGCAGCCCAGCATCCGTCTGCGCTGGTTGTGCCACCGCCGACTTCCGCCATCGACAGCGAGCAACGACAGCCACGAGCCCATCCAGAAGCTTGTGCACGACATGCCTCGGCTATGCGCGGTGAAGCACGGAACGGTTCGGGTAACTACACATATGCAACAAAGCCGCAGGCCGTTGACCTGCGGCTTTGCCGTCCTGTGGAGCTAAGGGGAATCGAACCCCTGACCTTCTCGATGCGAACGAGACGCGCTACCA
>NZ_JAHKNI010000019.1:0-131703 GCF_018860155.1 Nocardia albiluteola | reverse complement strand
CTATGCCGGGACGACGACACACGGGGCACCGACCGAACCGCTTGACACAAAACGACTTACGCTGATTTTCGGATGATTCGATAAGTGGTACAAAATCACGGAGGGAGAGGCTTGGGATGCGGCTCGTCGTGGACCTCACCCGCTGCCAGGCGTACGCGCAGTGCGTGTTTCTCGCACCGGAGATGTTCGACCTGCATGGCGAGGAAGCGCTGCTGTACCGCCAGGAGGTCCCGGACGAGCAGCTGGAGCGCGTGCGCCAGGCCGCTGCGGCGTGCCCGGTCCAGGCGATCCTCGTGGGTGAGGCGGTGAGCGCCCGTGCCCGGTGACCTTCGGGAGGGCCCCATCGTCATCGTCGGCGCGTCGCTGGCCGGGTTGCGGGCTTCCGAGAAGCTGCGCGAGGAGGGTTTCACCGGCTCGCTGACCGTGGTCGGGGACGAGCCCCATCCGCCCTATGACAGGCCGCCGCTGTCCAAGCAGGTTTTGCTCGGCATGTCGGCGGCGGACACCACCGGGCTGCCGATGCGCCGCGACCCGGACGCCGACTGGCGGCTCGGAGTGCGTGCCACGGGGCTCGACCCGGTCGGCCGTCAGGTCCTGTTGGCCGACGGCGAGTCCCTGCCCTACGACCGGCTGCTGATCGCCACCGGAACCCGGGCGCGCCCCTGGCCCCAACCGGAGCAGGCTGCCCTGGACGGAGTCTTCACCCTGCACACGCGTGAGGACGCCGGGTGCCTGGCCGAGCGGCTGGCCGCCGGGCCGCGCCGGGTGCTGGTCATCGGCGCTGGCTTCACCGGTTCGGAGATCGCCTCGGCCTGCCGGGAGCGGGGCATCGAGGTCACGGTCGCAGAACGTGGTACCGCACCGCTGGTGGGCGCCCTCGGCGGCACGCTGGCGAGGCTCGCGGCCGGCCTGCAGCGGGCCCACGGCGTGGACCTGCGCTGCGGAGTGACGGTCACCGCGCTGTGCGGGAACGACGGCGGGCGGTTCACCGGAGCCGATCTCTCCGACGGCAGTCACATCGACGCGGACGTGTGCGTCATCGCCATGGGTGCGGTCCGCAACGTCGAGTGGCTGGCGGATTCCGGGCTGGCGGCGGGCCCGCACGGGGTCGCCTGTGATGCGGGGTGCCGAGCCTTCGACATGTACGGGATCGTCACCGACGACGTCTTCGTGGCAGGTGACGTCTCCCGCTTCCCCCACCCGCTCTTCGACTACCAGATGCTCTCCTTGGAGCACTGGGGCAACGCGGTCGCGCAGGCCGAGGTGGCGGCCCACAACATGATCAGTTCCGGGCCGCCGCGGCGTCCCCACCTCGCGGTTCCGGTCTTCTGGTCGAGCCAGTTCGGGGTCAACATCAAGTCCGTGGGTGTCCCTACCTACTCCGACCAGGTGGTCATTGCCCAGGGCTCGCTCACTGAACGCCGTCTGGTGGCGGTCTACGGCTACGGGGGCCGCATCACTGCCGCCGTCACCGTCAACATGGCCAAGTGGCTGGAGTACTACCAGGGCCTGATCGAGGCCGCCGCCCCGTTCCCGCCCGCGCCCGGCGCGGCCGACAGCCATCCGCTGGTGACCGAATTCGCGCTTCCCTCCGACGTGCCGGATCCAAGGGGGCTGTCCCACGGCCCCACCGTCGCGCTGACCGGTCACCTGCCGGACCGCCGGCTGACCGTGGTCCGGCCCGCCGGCTGACCCTTCCGTTCTTCCCTGTCACGAGGAGCCCGTCGATGGCTGTCGACACCCTGCTGGAGCGGATCACCGACTACGCCAACCGCCCCGACCCGTACCCGCTATACGCGGAACTCCGCGAGGCGGGCGTGGCGCGGCAGACGGACGGCAGCTACCTGGTTGGCGGGTACTACGACATTGTCGCCCTGTTCCACAACCCACGGCTCAGCTCGGACCGCCGCAACCGCGCCGGCACCTACAGCGGCCTGCCTGCGGATGAGGAAGAACCCCGCCCTTTCATCCGGCTCGATGACCCCGAACACCGCAGGCTGCGCAGCCTGGCCACACGGCCGTTCGGGCCCCCGCACAGTCCGGGCCGGATCGACGCGATGCGAGACGAGATCACCCGGATCACCGACGAACTGATCGAGTCGCTCCAGGGCCGTACGCGAGTCGACGTCGTCGACGACTTCGCCTATCCCCTGCCCGTCTCCGTCATCTGCCGACTCCTTGGTGTACCGCGCGAAGACGAGCCGACCTTCCGCGAGTGGTCCAACGCCATCATCGACTCCGGCGACATCCGGCCCGGTGAGGACCTCGGCACGAGCCAACGGGCCGGCAACCAGGCCCGGGCGCAGATGGGCCGCTACCTGGTGGATCTCGCCGAGCAGCGCCGCGGCCGCCCGGGGGACGACATGCTGTCCGCGTTCGTCAACGACCCGGACCCGACCGGAGGGCTCACCCGCGAGGAAGTGGCGGCCACCGCCGTGTTGCTGCTCGTCGCCGGACACGAGACCACGGTCAATCTGATCACCAACGGTGTCCTCACCCTGCTGCGCCACCCCGACCAGCTGGAGCGCCTGCGCCGTGAACCCGACCTGCTTCCTGGCGCAGTGGAGGAACTGCTGCGCTACGAGCCTCCCGTCCACTTGCTGGAGCGTATTCCCCTCACTCACGTCGACGTCGCCGGCACGACCATCCCCAAGGGCGTACCCGTGCTGCTCGTGCTGGCCTCGGGCAACCGTGACCCCAAGCGATTCCGCGATCCCGACCGGTTCGACCCCACCCGCCGGGACAACCAGCACCTCGGATTCGGCAGCGGCATCCACATCTGCTACGGCGCACCCCTCGCCCGGGTTGAAGCCCAGATCGCCCTGGGGGCACTCCTTCCCCATCTCACCACCGCAACCCTGGTCGAAGACCCTCCTCCCTACCGGCACAGCGCCGTGCTACGGGGCCCCCGGCACCTTCCCATCGAGCTGGCCCCGTCGCCGTAGACGCAATGAACTGCCTCGTCGTGGCCATGGAACCGAGGCAGCATTCGGAACGGAGCTGCTCAGTCGCGGGCGCGCTGGTTACGGTCCGGCGCTCAACCACAGGATGAGCGCGGCGTCGAGATCTTGCGAGTAGCGGTACACGCCTGAGATTCCGCGCGGCTCCCACATCATGACCAACCTTCGGCCGGACCGATGGATCGAGGTCGGTGGACGCGTTCACCACTCGCAGTAGCCGCGAAGCGACGTCGTTTCGACATCGCATAATCGGCTACTTAAGACTTGATGCCAGGGCTTGATCCCGGCCACGATCAGTCCCAGGTACCCGGTGGGAAGCTCCCTAATCGGCTGCCCGCCAGAGTTATCGGTGTGGCTCGCTAATGGCTTGCGTCCCATCGGGTTACCGTGCGGGGGGTTCGCCGCGGTGCGCACGTCCGTACGGCGGTCGATCAGATCGAGGAGCAAGCCTGCGAACAGCGGCGTCGAAAGGGCTCGGGCTGGGCTCACCACCAGCGGAATCCGCTCCGTTCGGATCTTGCGATGACCAGACCAGGGTTTCGCCTGTGTAGCTCAGCGGCGATGTCGTCCAGTGATATCGGGCGTAGCCAGCGCTCCGAGATGGCGAGCGGGTAGCCCGCCCAGAGCTTGCCGATCGGGCCGTAGACCCATCTGGGCCAACGACTTCCGGTGAGCTTGGGCCTGGGCTCGACTAGTTCGATGGCCAGGAACCTCATGGTATGGAATGTGACCAGATGGATACGCGATATCCCAGCCCACGGGATCCGGCCGAATGCGCTGAGCGTCACCCCTTGATCGTCGACTGCCACATCGGGTGAGGGACGGATGAAGTGGTCCACTCCGATGAACAGCGAAAGGGCTCCCGGAACGATCGCAGCAAATATGGGGGGCGTCAGCGGGGGGTTGGTGGGGGTGTTCGTCACGAGTAGCCACCAGCCGACCGCGATCCCTATCAGCCCCAACACCAGTATCTCTACCCAACGGACCCACGAAGATCGAAAGATCGTTGGTGGTGTTGATACTTCCTGAGGCAGGTCCACGATCATCGATTGTAGCCCCGGATGACGGTCATAGTGTTTGCGCCAGAACCACGAAAAGCTCGCCAGTGCCAAACATTTCGGGTGACCTCGCAGCGGCCGGAACCACCGGTCGGCGGGCCTTTCGATCGGCGCACCGCGATGCCCGCGCGGATCGCCGCCGGAATCCGGCGTGCTCCATGGTCAACACGGGATTCTCATCAGGTCTCGGGAGACGACGATTTCTCCGTCGAAATGACGGCGTGCTTGATGCAGCCACTCGTCGTCGTCGACGTCGTACGGGATCAAGTGCCAGAGTACAAGTTTGGCGACACCAGCTTGCTTTGCGATGCGGCCCGCGCTTTCGGCGTCGGTATGTGCACGAGCGAAATGTGTGCGTAGCTGATCGACGTCGGCGTTGGTTCCACCCATCAGCCGCCGCAGATGATCGGGCGAGTACACCTCGTGCACGAGTACGTCTGCACCGGTTGCCAGTTCAGCGACGTGATCGGATGGCGCTGTGTCGCCTGAGACGACCACTGACGCACCGTCGGCGTCGATGCGGTAGGCGAATGAGTGCATCGGCGGATGCTCGGCGTGGCCGGCGGTGATCGTCAACTGTGGCGAGTCGGCGATCACGCCGGGCGAAGCCACCTCGTGGCTGCGGATGAGCGAGGACAGCCGTGGCCTTCCCAGGTGTTCGCGATGCTCGATGTCGGAGCGCCCGGCCGCGAGAAGCAGATCGATCATCTGCCCCAGCGGTGGCGGTCCGTAGACGTCGACAGGGGTAACCAATCCCGCCGTCCATGCCAGATGGATGAGCGCGCCCAGGTCCGCGTTGTGGTCGACGTGGTGGTGGGTCACCAGGACCGAAACCAGGTCACGCAGCCGCAATCCGGCCGCGACGAGTTGACGAGCGACGCCGTTTCCGCAGTCGATGACGTGGATCCGGCCCCCGGTGACGATTGCCGTAGCCGGCGCCGCGCGGCGGGTATTGGGCTGGGGACCACCCGAACTACCGAGAATGACGAGATCCATGTCCCTATTTCTCCTTTGCGGTGGTCATGCGTGTACGGACACATCGGTGGTGGCGGGGCGGGGACGGCGATCAGGGTCTCGAGCGGGTATCGCCATCGACGCAAGCAGGCTGAGCACCGAGATCGCGCCCACGTAGCACGTGATCGACCACGAGTTGCCGGTTGCGGTGAACAGCGACGCCGCTACCAGCGGGGTAATGCCGCCGCCTAGGAGAGAGCCGATCTGATAGGCGACGGACGTGCCCGAATAGCGCACCTGCATCGGAAAGAAGTCGGCCGTGAGCGTACCGAGCGGCGCGTTGGTCACCGTGGAAGTCTGTCGTACACGCCACCCTGGTGATCCTCGGCAACAGCACCGCCGCCTACATCTTCATGGTGTACGTGCTGTCCTACGGAGTCACCCACCAGCATCTGAGCAAGTCGTTCGTGCACAGTTCTTTCCCTCTGGTGTAGCGAGCGAGGGCGATGGTGTCGCCGGTGGTGGTCCCGTGGCTGGTACCCGCACGGGGATTTGCCGTCGTGCCCTGCGCCGATTGGCATGAGAACGACGCTGACCGACGGCGCGTACCGCCCGCACGGCCCCTCACCCACTGGTTCATCCGCTGCCAGATGACCTGCCGCAGTTGCAGAGTCGTGAGTTCCGGTGCGTCCGGCTCTACTCGCATGACCACGGGTTTCGGTATCCGTGCGGGATCATGCTGTCGAACATCGCGCGCGCGGGGGCTGGTAGTCGCAGCAATTCGATGTACGAGCCGAGGGGCCCTCCGGAGAGGTGGACGAATTCCATGCCGATCTCGGCGACGGTGCAGTGCTGCACGATCTCGGTGCCTTGTGCTTGCGCTTGTGCCAGTGCGGCATCGAAATCGTCGGGCACCCAGGCGATGTGGTGCAAGCCGGGACCGGTTCTGGTGAGCGCTTCGGTGTACAGGTTCTCGCCGGAGACCGGTGCGATCAGCTCGAGTTGCTGCCCCCCGGCGTAACCGAGTGAGGTATCGAGTGTGAAGTCCGCGGGTGCATCGCGGTAGCGGCTGGACTCGGGACCGAAATGCATCCGGGGCATGCGGACCCATTCGTCGACACCGTAGCGGTCGGTGAATTCTTGTTCGGCCGCGTCGATGTCGTGGACAACCCACGCCACCTGGAAGATCGGGCCGGTTATGGGATTCATTTCGGGTGCTCCTCAAAGGTGTTGCGGGGTCGGCTGGTGACAAAATCCTGCATGAGCGGGCCGGCGAGGGTTCAGTAGTCGGTGAGGCGGATGGCGTTGGCCGCACGCTCCAACGGTTTGATGATCGGCCGCAGGGCCAGGCCCTTCCACGGCATGTACCGCAGCATGCGCAGCATGGTGGTCTGGGTGCGGATCGCGCGGCGGTCGGCCGCGACCATCTGGGTGGCGTTGTTCCAGCCCAGCGTCAGGTTCTCGGTGACGTAGTCCTGCATGGCGCGCTGATAACGGTCGAACGCGGCGACGTGTCCGGCGGTCGCTTTCAGTTCGCCGGCAAGAACGTACGCGCCGACCAGGGCCATGCTCGTGCCTTGCCCGGACAGCGGTGAGGGGCAGTACGCGGCGTCACCGACGAGTGCGACTCGGCCGCGCGACCACTGGTCGAGATGGATCTGGCTGACGGAGTCGAAATAGAAGTCCGGGGATTCGGGTAGCGCGCGTACCAGGTTCGGCGTCTCCCAGCCGGCGTCGGCGAAAGCGTTGGCCACCAGTTGTTGCTGCGCGGCGCGGTCGCGGCGGTCCGGGAGTTGTTGCGGCGCTTGGAATATGAACTGGGTTTTGGCGGTGGCCTGCCGGGTGCTGTAGACCTGCACCACCCGCCCGGGCGTCGGATGCACGAGTTCCCAGTGGTCGAGGTTCAGGTGGTTGGATACCGAGATCACGCAGGCCGCCATGCCGGTATGCCGGGCGAACTGTTCTTCGGGTCCGAAGGCGAGGCGACGCACCGCCGAATGCATGCCGTCGGCCCCGATCACCAGGTCGAACACGCGCGGTGCAGCGTTGCGGAATTGCACGGTCACGCCGTCGGCGTGCTGTTGCAGGTCGGTGATCGAGTCGCCGAACAGGTACTCGACGTTATCCTTGGTGGCGTCGAACAGTATGCGGGCGAGATCTCCGCGCAGGACCTCGTCGTCGCCGGGGGAACGCAGTCCGATGAGTTCCGGCCCCAGTGTGGCCAGCGCCTTACCCGAGTCGTCGACCCAGGCTCCGCCGCGCATCGCCGTGGATGCGGCGCGGACCTGCGGAGTCAGTCCCATCCGGTCGACGACCTCCATTGCCACACCGCGGATGTCGACTTTGTAGCCGCCCTCGCGCAGGGCGGGTGCCTGCTCGACGACGGTAACGGTGAACCCGTAACGGGCCAGCCAGTAGGCCAATGCCGGCCCGGCGACGCTGGCGCCGGAGATGAGAACGGTCTTGTTGGTGAACTGCTGTGTCGCTGTCATGGGAACAGCGTCGGCCGCGGCGCTCACCGCGGCCTCACCATCGGCTCACCGTCACTCACCGAGCAGTGCGGCCACCTCCTCGACCGAGTACCCGGCACCATGCTCGTAGGCAGCGCGGAACTGCTGGTCGCCGAGTTCGGTGCGACATCGTGCGGCCGTGTCGTCCGCCGCACTGTCGCCCGCGGCACGCATCCCCCGCAGCGCCTTGGCGGCGCCGAGCAGCAGCGCCGCCCGAGCCGTCTCACCCAGCGCCGCGACAACCCCCGCCATGCCTTCGACAGCTGCCGCAGCCACCGGCCGCGATCGGTGGCGTGCCACCTCGAACGCCTCGCGGTGCGCCGCCCGTCCGCGCCCGAAGTCCGCTTCGGCACACCGAACCCAGCCCAGCCCGATGAGGCTGCGAGCCCGGGCCTCCGCGATGCCGACCGAACCGTTGTCGGACACCGCAATCGCGACGCCGTAGTGCTCCCGGGCGCCGGGCAGGTCGCCTGCCGCCCGGGCCAGATCGCCGAGCCCGCGGACAGCGTTGGCGTACATGTCCGTTGCGCCTACCGACCGGGCCACCTCGGCGGCGCGGCAATAGGCGGCGCGGGCTCCGTCTGCGTCACGGCACGCGACCGGCCCGCGGGCCAGAATGTCGCCACGCCGGTTGAGCAGGTCGGCGGCATCGTCACCGGCACCCAGCTCGGTCTGCAAAACTACAGCCTCGTCGATCAGGTCCAGCGCGGCGCTCCGGTCACCGCGCCAGTCGGCGACCGCGGCAAGCTTATCGATGGTGGTGGCAATCGCCCAGCGGTCACCCGTAGCACGGAAACCCCCCAGGGCACAGTGCAATTCGTGCTCTGCGGCCTGCGGCTCACCGGACATCAGCAGGCGCAGCCCCTCCCCCAGCTGCAGGAACGCCTGCGACCATCGATCGGGACCGAACAGCAGACGCTCCCGCTCCGGCCCCAGCTCCGGCAACCCCCCGGCCGTGGCCAGCAGAAACACCACATGCGGCCGCTGTAGGGGCTTTTCGACGCTGGACAACGCGGCGACGGCCGACATGACCGCTGCCGACGGCTCGGTTCGCGCGCGTGCGGCGACCGCCACACACAGCGTGTATTCCTCGAGGCTCACCGCAGGATCGAGTGCAGGCAACAGCTTACCGGCGAATTCGACGGCGTCACCGGGGTAACCACGCAGCCACCAATACCATGCCTGGGCGGCGATGAGCCGTTGCGCCAGTACTGGGTCGGCGCTCATCGCCCAGTGCAGCGCCGCCTGCAGGTTGTCATGTTCGGCGTCCAGCCGCGCCATCCAGTCGAGCTGATCGGGGCCGCGCAACAGTGGATCCGCCCGCTCGGCCAGGCCGGTGAAGAATTCGGCATGGACGCGTCGAAACTGCTCACGCTCACCGGATTCGGTCAGCCGCACCAGGCCGTAGGCGCGAATCGTCTCCAGCATCCGGTAGCGGCCACCGTGCACCTCCACCAGCGATTTGTCCGCGAGGCTGTCGAGCAGCTCGTCCGCATCGTCGAGTTCGCAGACCGACGCGGCCGCAGGGGCAGTGCTCCCATCGGCGAACACCGCGAAGCGCCGCGCCAGCAGGCGTTCGGCCGGCTCCAGCAAATCCCAGCTCCAGTCCACCACCGCCCGCAGGGTCCGGTGTCGCGGTTCGGCTGCGCGGTCTCCCCGGGCCAGCAGCCGGAACCGGTCGGCCAGCCGCGCGTCGATCTCGCCGGCGTCGAGGGTGCGCACGCGGGCGGCGGCCAGTTCCAAGGCCAGCGGCAGGCCGTCCAGCCGCGCGCAGATGCGCCGCACGATGGCGATCGTGCCCGCATCGACGGTGAATCCGGGCCGCACGGCCGCGGCGCGATCGGCGAACAGGCGGACCGCCGCACAGCCGAGTTGATCGGCCAGCGACGCTTCGGCAGACACGACCGGCAGCCGCCCGACCGCGATCACGGTCTCGCCGGTGATGCGCAAGGCTTCCCGGCTGGTTGCCAGCACCCGCAGTCCCGGGCAGTCGCGCAACAACCGATGTGCCAGCCGGGCGACGTCGAACACCAGATGCTCGCAGTTGTCGAGAATGATCAGCAATGGCCGGTCGGCGAGCATGGCGCGCACCCGGGGTTCCGCATCCTCGACCGCGCCGATTATCGTCCCGGCGCTCGCGCGGCCGCCGAGTACCGTCACCATCTCCTCGGCTATCTGCGAGCCGTCCACCAGCGCCGAGAGATCCACGAAACACACCTCGCCCCGGGCCCGGACGCCGGCCTCCAACGCCAGCCGGGTCTTGCCGACACCGCCCGGGCCGGTCAGCGTGACCAGGCGGGACCGCGTGAGCAGCGAAGCGATCTGCGTCAGCTCGTCGTCACGGCCCACGAAACTGGTGAGCTGAGCGGGCAGGCGCCGGACCGGCGGCGCAGACTCGGTGTCAGCCCGCAGGATCGCCAGGTGCGCCTGTGCCAGTTCGGCCGAGGGGTCGGCACCCAGCTCCTCGGCGAGCAATTGCCGGCCCTGCTCGAACAGTTCCAGTGCCTCTGCCTGTCGGCCGGCGCCGGCCAGCGCGCGCATCAGCAGCGCCCGGGCCCGCTCCCGCAACGGATGTTCGGCAACCAGTTGCGGCAACACTTCGACGACCGCCCGCTGGTCACCCAGCGCCAGCGCAGCCTCCGCACGCTCCTCCTGCATCGTCAGCCACGCCTCGGTGAGGCGGACCACCACCGCAGCAGCGAACGGCGCGTCACGCACGTCGGCCAACGGAGCGCCCCGCCACAGCCGAGCAGCCTGATCCAACAGCACAACCGCAGTGGCAGGATCCCTGTCCCGCAACGCGATCCGTCCCCCTTCGGCGAGCCGAACGAACCGGTGCAGATCCACCGACTCCGGGTCGGCCGCGAGCCGATAGCCCGCGGCCGAGGACTCCACCAGTTCGTCCGCACCCGCGGCGCGCAACGCTCGCCGCAGCCGCGACACCTGGGACTGCAGCGCATGCCCGGCGTCGCCCGGCGGATCCTCGCCATAGAGGTCATCGATCAACCGATCCCGAGACACCACCCGGCCGGCGTCCACCGCCAACACCGCCAACAGCGACCGCACCTGCGGCCCACCTACCGCTACCGGACTCTCGTCAGCGCACCGCACCTCTACCGGCCCCAGGATTCCGAACTGCACGATCGCCAGTATCGGACAAACCTTGGCCCCCCGCTGTTTCGGCCGTGCCGCATGGTCACCGACCGGCGCCGCTGTCACACCCGGCGAGTAACCGCATTCAGCACGTTCGGCTCTGGGAACTCTCACCGATCCGCTGAGTTGAGCGGAGCGCGTACACCAGCACGCCCGCAGCGACGAGCACGGCGGCAATTGCGACGAACACGATCTGTGGACGATCCAAGGTGTTGTCACCGGCCAGCAGATACGTTGCGACATTGATCAGCCCATGCCCGATCGCCGCGGTCAGCACACGCTGGCGGAAACTTCCGTTGCCCAGATATCCGAGCACGATGGCAAACGCCATCGCCGAGACGAAGAAGCAGGCCGCGGTCACCGGGCCCGCCGCGAATGCCTGGACATGCCACAGGGCCCACGTCGCCCCGGTCGCCGAAATTGCCGCGAGCCTGGCCATTCGAGATTCCAGTATCGGCTGCATCAGACCCCGCCAGCCGATTTCCTCGCCGCCCGCGCCGATGAGCTGGAGCAGCACAAACACTGCGAAAGATACGCCTCCGACTCCTGCGGGGCCGACCAGGGCGGTGCCCCAGATGACAGCCGCCATCGTGATCAATAGCCAGAACAACACACAGGCGGTGACCATTGCCAGGACACTCGCGCCTACTCGCCGGGCCGAAACTGCTGAGGGCAGCAGTCCGGCGACGGTCTTCCTGAACAGCAGCCAGGTCGCCAGCGCACCCAGCGCCGGGCCGAACTGGACCAGTGACAGCGCTGCGCGGTCGATGCCCGAATGAGGTTGCACCGCAAGTAGAACAGCCGAGGCAGCAAGGGTGGACAGGACATAGACGCCGAGTGCGGCCCAGACCCGTATGGTGGTCGGTGACTGCGCTGCGCGGGCGGGGCCGGGCTGAGTGTTTCCGATACCGTTGAGGCTCACGCGACTTACTCTGTCGGTCGATATCCGCGCGCGGATCACCCCGGAGTCCTGATCACCTGTAGTACCGGGGTATCAGGCGCGACCGCCTCCTCGGGGCGACCCCTCGTCGGGAAAGAAGATCGCTTCGATGGGCTGGTCGAACAGCGCGGCGATGCGGAAGGCCAGCGGCAGGCTGGGGTCGTAACGACCAGCTTCCAGGGCGTTGATGGTTTGCCGGGAGACGTCGAGCCGATCGGCCAGCATCGCCTGAGTCCAGCTGTGGCGCTCACGAAGGGCGCGCAGCTGGTTTTTCATCGACGCGCCCCGATCTGTCCGGCCACCACCCAACCCATCATCCCGGCGCCGAAGATGATCCACCCGGCAATAGGAAGCGCTGAAAACAGGCCGGTAATGTCAAGCAGGCCAACGGTTACCGCGGTGATCATGGCAACGGCGAACCCGCCCGCCAGCCCGCGCAACAGCAGTAGCCGCTGATAGTCATCGATGCGGCCGACGTGGCGCCACACCGCCCGCACTATCCACAGCGCGGGCAGCACCGGGAGCACCGCCCACAGGTAGCGCCACGCGCTGTGCCCGTCCAGATTCCCCCAAACCTGCACCGCGGCAAGCACCACCAAATAGCCGATTATGCCAGGCCAGAAATCCCGCTGATAGGACCACGCACGCGCCCGATCGCCCGCACTCCACTTTCGAATGTAAAGCTTGCTTGTCATGACTCCAGTATCGAAACCACACACACCCATGTCAAGGAAACTTTCCACTCGTGTGCCGCCGACGACGATTCGGTAACGACGGGAGCGTTACCGCCGCGGCCAACACCCCCAGGGACCGGGCCGCACTCTCGCTCGATCGATTCGATCGTGTGCCAGCCGGTTGCAGGGTACGATTGTTGCTCAGCGGGGGCTCGGATCTCCTCCCCGCAATGCTTCCCTTTCGTCGTGAATCAATTCTGCCGCAACGGAATACACACAGGACCGAAAGGATTCAGCCATGCCTCAGGCTCGCCCGGATCAGTTGCGCCTGCTCGCTCCCGATCAGGAAACCGCTGTGCTCGCGGTGGTGAACGACCTACTCACCGGCGACACCACCGATGTTCCCGACTACCTGGCCGACGACATCGCCGCCGTCCGCACCCTGTGCCGGTTCAGCCCGGTCAAGATACCCGGCGACGGCGGCGTATTGCTGGATGCCATGGCCGCCTGGCCGCGCACCGACGGCCCGCACCCGGTGATCGTGCTGCCCGCCGGTCTCGATCCGACGGGCTGGAAAATGTACTCCGGGGCGATGATCCGGCTGCTCATGCGCGGTTACGCCGTTGTCGCCTACACCGAACGCGGACTGCCCGGCTCCGAAGGCGAACTGACCGTGGCCGGCCCCGAAGACGTCGCGGACGGGCGCCGGGTGATCGACTGGGCGCTGGACCACCCGGACCTCGGCGCAGACGCCGACCGGATCGGCATGGCCGGAATCTCCTACGGCTCGGGTATCGCCCAGCTCGTCGCCCAGGCCGACAAGCGGGTGAAAGCCGTTGTCGCCCTGAGCACCTGGGCGGATCTGGGCGAAGCGCTCTACGACAACCACACCCGCCACATCCTGGCCGCCGAAGCGCTGGCCGCGATAAGCGAGCATCCCAGCCCGGAGTTGCAGAAGGTGCTCGAGGAATTCCGAGCCAATACCAATATCGAAGGCGTGCTGGAATATGCGAGACTCCGATCGCCCGCACACATTCCGGCAGGCGAACGCCGCCGGGTGCCAACCTTTTTCACCAGCTACTGGCACGAGACGATTTTCCCGCAGAACCAGTTGCTGAACTACTTCACCGAATTCCCCGGTCCCAAGCGCCTGGACCTGGCGGTCGGCGACCATGGGGCCGTGGAGGTCCCGGGACTGCTGCTGGGCATATACACCCGGACCACGGAGGCCGCCTACGACTGGCTGGACCACTTCTTGTGCGATGTCGACAACGGCATCGACAGCGACGGTGCGGTGCACACCGAAACCATGTACAGCTTCACCATGACCGCGTCCCCCGACCTGGCGTCCTGGGCCGAGACCGGCCGCACCTACTACCTCGCGGCACCCACCGGCGAATCCCCGGACGGCGCACTGGTTCCGGACCCACCGAAAGCCTTCGAGCAGACCATCCGGACGGGTGCCCCGCACGTGCACGCGGTGAACCAGCTGGTCATGGACGGCTTCCGCGAGCGTCTCCTCATACCCGTGCGCCAGAAACTCGCCGACGTCGACCGGTCCACCGCCGCGGTCTGGAAGACCCCCGTCCCGTTCCTCATGCCACGCCACATCGCAGGCATCCCCAAGGTCCACCTGACGGCGACCGCCTCCACCCGCGCGGTCACCGTGATCGCGTACCTCTTCGACCTCAACCCCGTCACCGGCACGCTGCGCATCATCACCCACGCCGCCGCCACAGTGCACAACCCCGGGCCGGAACAACCCTCCCCGATCGAATTGCCCCTGCAGGCCACCGACTACCGGGTCCCCATCGGCAACAAACTCGCGCTCATCCTCGCCACCGAAGATCCGCTGTACGCCGGCGAAACCGAACCCGACAGCACAGTCACCTTCGACGGCCCGGCCCGGCTGGATATCCCGATGACTCCGTGACCACAACGTATCAGCGCGAGTCCTCGGCGAGGACTCGCGCTGATATCGTCCGTCAGCCCCGGGTGGCCGGCCACGTCGGGCAGGCTCCAGTCACCATCCGTGCGAACGGACCACAGCTCTGGGAACGGCAGTTCCTGGATCGTCTCTTTAAGCCAGTCGCCGCTGGGCTTTCCGTAGTACCCCGGGCGGTTGCCGTAGGTGCGAAGAGAGGTCAGCAGGTGGTGGTGCTTGTAGTCGGCGTAGCCCTCGGCGATCGCCAGCAGGGCGTCACCGAGCTCGGCCAAGTCGGCGTACGCACCACCGGCGAAGACCTCGCCCCAGGCACGTTCGATCTCCGGGTGCGGCGAGTGCTGCACGGTGGTGTCCCGGCTCAGGGCCTCGGCCGGGATCGGCAAACCCCGCTGGTGCAGCACGGCGAGCGTTTCGTCGTCGTCGCCTTCGTGACCTCCCCGCCGTGCAGGTGTGCGGCCGCGACCTCGAGGTCATGGCCGATCAGGCCGAAGTAGAGCTCCTGAACCTGGCAGACCACCAGGAACGACCGCTCTCCCTCGGCGGAGGTCAGGCAATCTTGTAGCGAATGCAGCTCGCTGGTGTGCAGGTAAGAGTTGTAAGCAGTGGAAGCCATAACACCCCCTCGGCCATCGGCAGGGACAGCAGATTGACGTGAATGTCGTTGCACCTCAGTCATCAATGCCATCCCTTGTCGTGCGGTTGGAGTGCCGGTGCGCTCGCAGAATCCGGCGCGTCGCGTTCCCCATCGTCGTCAGACATGTGCTGTTCGACAAATGCTCTTGAGCCCAAGCTTGATTGCGTCGTTCCTATGCTCAAACGGGCATGTCCCCTGTTCGGGAGCGTTCTACCGGCGGGGCTGGGGGCAGCGGATGATGTAAGACTTGTTGTTACGACGATGACAACGGGGTGGACCGCGGTCTACCGCAGGGAAGGGGACGGGAGCCGATGCCCCTTCGTCAGTACGAGTACGCGCTGGCCGTTGCCGAAGCGGGCTCGGTGACCATCGAAGGCGAGAAATACTGCCGCCCTGGCGATCTCGTCGGGGGTGCCGAAACGCTGCACGGGATTACCCGCGACCACCTGCGCCTTGAACTGCGCGGCAGTCTCCGCGGTCATCCCGTTCTCCAGAATTCCCGTATCGACCGGACCGGGGCTGACCGCATTGACCCGAATTCCGCGTGGGAGCAGCTCGCCGGCGAGGCTGCGGGCCATCGAGCGCAGCGCCGCTTTGCCGGCTGCATAGACACTGGTCATCGGCATGCCGGTGACGTTCGCGGTCGACGTGGTGAGGACGACGCCGGCGCCCGTGCTCAGCAGACAGATTACTGGTTACTCGGGCCGCGAATAAGGACTGGCTGCCCGAGGGGCAGCGGGGGCATGATTCGCAGAACTAAGCGACCGAGGAATGGCGATGGATGAACGCGAGCCACTGCCCCTGTGGCGGCCTACGGGGCCGGAGGAGTTGGCGCTGGTCGAGGCGTCGGGATGGACGGCGTGGCCACCGCGGCTGCCCGATCAGCCGATCTTCTATCCGGTGTTGAACGAGGACTACGCGATACGTATCGCACGAGACTGGAATGTTGCGGCATCGGGCGTCGGCTACGTGACTCGGTTCGAGATCGATGCCGACTTCGCGGCCAGGTATCCCGTCCGGCAGGCAGGCGGGCAAACGATCCTCGAACTGTGGGTGCCCGCCGAGGAACTCGAAGAGTTCAACCGCCACATCGTGGGCCGCATCGAAGTGGTGCACGAATTCCGGTAGCCCAATCCAG
This sequence comes from Nocardia albiluteola, assembly GCF_018860155.1. GTDB lineage: Bacteria > Actinomycetota > Actinomycetes > Mycobacteriales > Mycobacteriaceae > Nocardia > Nocardia albiluteola. Next base: position 115,737 of record NZ_JAHKNI010000019.1, on the reverse strand, counting down.
TTGCTCCGATCGAAGCCCGCCACCGAGCACGACGACGCCCATCCAGGACCGCCGCAAGCCCGGAGGGTTAGTGGTTGCTCGCTCCGCGGCGGGTGAGCGTGTCGGTGGTGGTGCGAGGTGTGTGGGTGAGTAGGTGGGCGACCATTATGCCGCCGCTGCTCGAGACGATGCGTTCGACGGTGACCGGGCCGGTCGGGCAGAATCAAGAGCGGCGCGCTACGCGCGCCGCCCGGTGCGCCCGCCCTACCGCTCCGCTCCCGGGCGTGCACCCCGGCGCAGAACCAGGACGGGGGACCGAACCGCGTTGATTAGCACCCGTCGATCAGGGCCGAAACGTGGGCGGTTCCGGCTACTGATCAGCCAGTGGGGGCACTGGGCTCGCGTCGCCAGCTAACATCGCGGTAATCGAGCACAGAGTTGAGGTTCGGGAGAGTCAGCCCGCCGAGCCGCTGGGCGCTGCAGGCGATGATGACGGCTCGCAAGTGTAGAGTTTGTTATCCCTGGTCGCCCAAGTGTTGCTCCGGCCCAGGTACTTGCACTGGTCGATGTCCGACCTGAGGTAGAGGCTCCCTACGCATTGGTCTTCAGCCGAAATAACCCCATGGTTCGAGCTGTACGAAACGCAGTCGGGCGCTGGCTCGAGGTCCTCAGCCTGGGCAATAGCCGTGCAGCCCCACGGCAGACCGCCGCTGATCGCTGCGGCAGCAACCAGAGTAGAGATCCTGTGACGAGTCTTCGATTTCATGGCGACGATATTGACATTCCTTGTGGGGGTTGGGCTCATTGCGGTTCCCATCGCAGAGGACGGCGAAGCGTTACGGGCGCTGCCGCACCATCCCTCAACGGGATGGCTTGCCACACAAAGATGCTGGTCACGAGCGTCAGCACTCACCAGTCCCCGGTCAACACATATGTAGTGCGTAACCGAGATGTGACCCCGGCCAGCCCCGCGACTTCCTCGCGTCGCAGGCCTGCGACCCGGCGCGGCCCGTAGCAGGCCAACCCGACCTCCTCCGGGCGCGCGGCGGACCGCCGCGCGCGCAGGAAGTCACCGAGCGGGTTGTCCGTCATTCCGCCGAAGCTATCGTGCGGATTGCGACCGACCGCGGCAGCCCGGTGATCCGACGAAAAAGCCCCCGGATCCGAATGGATCCGGGGGCCCTTCGAGCATGCGAATTACGCGTTGCCGGAGAGCTTCTCACGCAGCGCGGCCAGCTGCGCGTCGCTCGCGAGCGAACCGCCGGCCGACTCCGACGAGGAGGAAGACGACGACGAGCTGCTCGCCTGCGCACCACTCTCGGAGGAGTAGTTCTGCGGTCCACCGTTGGCGGCCTCGGCGGCGGCGTCGGCGGCCATCTTCTCCATCTGCGCGGTGTGCATCTTGTGGCGACGCTCCGCCTCGGCGTAGCGGCCCTCCCACTCCTCGCGCTGCTTCTCGAAGCCCTCGAGCCATTCGTTGGTCTCGGGGTCGAAGCCCTCGGGGAAGATGTAGTTGCCCTGATCGTCGTAGCTGTCGGCCATGCCGTACTTCGACGGGTCGAACTCGGCGTGGTAGTCCTCGTTCGCCTGCTTCAGCGACAGCGAGATCCGGCGACGCTCCAGGTCGATGTCGATGACCTTGACCATCGCGTCGTCGCCGACCGCGACAACCTGGTCCGGCACCTCGACGTGGCGCTCGGCCAGCTCGGAGATGTGCACCAGGCCCTCGATGCCCTCCTCGACGCGCACGAACGCACCGAACGGAACCAGCTTGGTGACCTTGCCGGGCACGATCTGGCCGATGGCGTGGGTACGGGCGAACTGACGCCACGGGTCTTCCTGAGTCGCCTTGAGCGACAGCGACACACGCTCGCGGTCCAGGTCGACGTCGAGAACCTCGACGGTGACCTCCATGCCGACCTCGACGACCTCGGACGGGTGGTCGATGTGCTTCCAGGACAGCTCGGAGACGTGCACCAGGCCGTCGACACCGCCGAGATCGACGAACGCGCCGAAGTTGACGATGGAGGAGACCACACCCTTGCGGACCTGGCCCTTCTGCAGCTGGTGCAGGAACTCGCTGCGGACCTCGGACTGGGTCTGCTCGAGCCAGGCGCGGCGGGACAGGACCACGTTGTTGCGGTTCTTGTCCAGCTCGATGATCTTGGCCTCGATCTCCTTGCCGACGTACGGCTGCAGATCGCGCACGCGGCGCATCTCGACCAGCGACGCCGGGAGGAAGCCACGCAGGCCGATGTCCAGGATCAGGCCGCCCTTGACGACCTCGATGACGGTGCCCTTGACGGCCTCGTCCTTCTCCTTGAGCTCCTCGATCGTGCCCCACGCCCGCTCGTACTGCGCGCGCTTCTTCGACAGGATCAGGCGGCCTTCCTTGTCCTCCTTGGTGAGAACAAGGGCCTCGACCTCATCGCCCACGGAAACGACCTCGTTGGGGTCGACATCGTGCTTGATGGACAGTTCGCGAGACGGGATCACGCCTTCGGTCTTGTAACCGATGTCGAGCAGGACCTCGTCGCGGTCGACCTTGACGATGGTGCCTTCGACGATATCGCCGTCGTTGAAGTACTTGATCGTCTTGTCGATTGCGGCGAGGAAGTCCTCGGCAGTGCCGATGTCGTTGACGGCTACCTGCGGCGAGGTGATGGTGGTGGGCATATGTGGGGTTGCTCCGGACGGATTGTGGTCGGTAGTGGACATTGGAACTCTCGGTTTTGCTGTGACTGCACAGCTAGGGGGCTACGTTGGACCTTGCACAGCACATCGCCGTGTCAGCGCACAACGCTGTCCTGCCCTGAACTCACAGCTCACGAGTGATAACGGCATGTGCGTACCGGTACGCAAACACCGAGGACACTCGCGGGAAACAGCGTACGCGACGGGTGTTGTACCAAGCAAACAAGGGTCCACCGTGTCGGAACCCTCGCCCCATGTCAGTCGATACCCTTCCATCATGCCGCAGGATCACCCCGACGTCCCGTCCGACGACCCCCACGCCCAGGCCAACGCGCTACTCGGCGCCGTCGGAATAAGCCGTGCGCAAATAGATTCCGTGGCCAGCGCGCGGGCCAACCGCCGTTGGTGGGACGCCGATGCCGAGCAGTACCACGTTGCGCACGCCGAATTCCTGGGCGTCGACTCCACCGACGGTGAGTTCGTGTGGTGCCCGGAGGGGATGCACGAGGGCGACTGGCATCTGCTCGGCGACGTCACCGGCAAGCGGATCCTGGAGATCGGCTGCGGGTCCGCCCCGTGCTCGCGCTGGCTCGCGGCCCAGGGCGCGCACCCGGTCGGGCTGGATCTCTCGCGCGGCATGCTCGAGCGCGGCCTGGCGGCGATGGCCCGCGGCGGTCCGCGGGTTCCGCTGGTGCAGGCCGGGGCCGAGGCGCTGCCGTTCGCGGACGAGAGCTTCGACGCGGCCTGCTCGTCCTTCGGCGCGATCCCCTTCGTGGCCGATTCGGCCGGGGTGATGCGGGAGGTGGCGCGGGTGCTGCGGCCCGGCGGGCGCTGGATCTTCTCGGTGAATCACCCGATGCGCTGGATCTTTCCCGACGATCCCGGCCCGGACGGCCTGCGCGCCACCATGCCGTACTTCGACCGCACGCCCTACGTGGAGGTCGACGCCGACGACAACCCCACCTATGTCGAGCACCACCGCACCCTCGGCGACCGGGTGCGCGAGATCGTCGGCGCGGGCCTGGTCCTGATCGATCTGATCGAGCCCGACTGGCCGGAATGGCTCGACCAGGAATGGGGGCAGTGGAGCCCGCTGCGCGGCGAGATATTTCCTGGCACGGCAATATTCGTCACGGAGAAGCCCACAAGTCGATAGCTCGGAGCGCCCTGTGACGGCCGGCCATGGTCACCGATCGCGGGCCTCGGAAGTTCGACCCCGATAGCGGTCGAGGTAGAGATCGCAGCCGGGCCACCGCGAATTCAGCAGGCGGCACCGACCCGCAACCAACTGGATTGTGCGATCGCTCAAAACGTACGCACAGGATTTGCGCGTTGGTTACTCGTCAGGGCATGCCCGGATGGGTGATTCTGTGTCGGAGCGCACTCATCGGACGTCCGCGGTCGGGCCGCCGCTGCCGGTCCCTGGCACGGTTCGCACCGTCTGAATCGCACCCACCCTCGACCCGCCAGCATCCGCTGCCAGCCCTGATACCGGAGTGAGAAGAACAATGAACCAGCCCAAGAATCACCTGATCGGCGCCGTCCAGGCCACCCAGGTTCCCCGCTACGCGGGGAAGGGCACCTTCGCCCGCATCGCCGACATCCACGAGGTGAGCGACTACGACATCGCGATTCTCGGCGCACCCTTCGACGGCGGCACGTCCTACCGGCCGGGTGCCCGGTTCGGCCCGCTCGCTGTCCGGCAGGCGGCCCGGGCACTGCGCCCCGGCTACCACGTCGAACTCGGTGTCGCGCCGCTCGAAGAGGTCCAGGTCGTCGACGCCGGCGACATCACGGTCACCCCGTACGACATCGCCGAGGCCTGCAAGCAGATCGAGGACCATGCCCGCGAGATCCTCCGCGGCGGGGACCGCAGGATCGTCTCGATCGGCGGCGACCACACCATCGCCCTGCCGAATCTTCGTGCGCTGCACGCAAAGCACGGCCCGGTCGCCCTCCTGCACTTCGACGCCCACCTCGACACGTGGGACACCTACTTCAACGCTCCGGTGACGCACGGGACGATCTTCCGCCGCGCCTTCGAAGAGGGGCTGTTGATCGAGGATCATTCGATCCATGTGGGTATCCGCGGGCCGATCTACGACCAGGTGGATCTCAACGACGACGCGCGGATGGGGTTCCGGATCATCCGGGCCGGCGACCTGGACGTCATGGGCGTCGAGGCGGCCGTCGACGTCGTGCGCCGGCGTATCGGTGACGCCCCGGTGTACGTCTCCATCGACATCGACGTGCTCGACCCGGCGTTCGCGCCGGGCACCGGCACGCCCGAGGCCGGCGGTCTCACCTCGCGGGAACTGCTGCGGATGCTCCGCCAGCTGACGGGTCTGAACATCGTCGGCGCCGATGTCGTCGAGGTCGCCCCCGCTTACGACCACGCCGAGATCACCTGCGTCGCGGCCGCCACGCTGGTGTTCGACCTGGTCTCGCTGATGGTGTCCGGTTCGGCCGCCAAGGCCGTCGCCGCAGCCACCGAGTCACCCGAGGTGTCCGCGACGCCGAGGTAGCCGCGCCGACCGGGGCGGACGGAACCTCAGTCCCGCTCTCCGAGAGCAATGGAAATGCTCTCCCGCAGGGACGTCCGACCGCCCCGGCGCAGCAGCCGATCGAACGACGACTCCCCCAGTTCGGCGCGGATACGAGCGCTGGCCTTGTCGTGCCCGTCGCCCATACCGCCGTAGCCGAGCATCGACGTCTCCCCCGACGCCCAACTGGCGGCCGCGGCCCCCTGCATCCGCGCGGCCAGTTCGGCGTCGCCGCGCTGGACCGCAATCCAGGACATCACCTCCAACACCCAGGCGCACAGGATCCGATCGCCGAATCCCTTGACGAGCCGCAGACACTCGCGTTGCAGGTCGAGGGCACCCGAGAGGTCCCCCGCGTGGAAGGCATCGTATCCACGCACGAAGGTGAGGTATGCGAGGGTCCACTTCTCGCCGGCCGCCGTGCACAACGCCTCCGCCTCACGGCGGAGCCGTACACCGTGGGTGTCGCCGCGCGGCGGCAGACTGATGAGCAGCCCGGTGATGGCGACCGCGAGCCCCTCGGCGTCGCCGCAGTCGCGTTGGCACTGCACCGCCTCCCGGTAGTGCACCCGGGCGAGCTCGAGTTCGCCACCACAGGTCGCGGCGAATCCCAGCGCGGCTGCGGCGTACCCCTGGTCGCCGTGATCGCCGCGTGCGATCGCGAGTTCGCGCGCCCGAGCGGCCCGATCGAGCGCCGTCGTCCGGTCACCCTGCAACATCACCACGATCGACGAACTCCACTGCGCCCGTGATCGATTCGCCTCGCCCATCGAGGAGGACTCGAGCGCCGCCGACAACCAGCGCCGCGCCTCCGACAGGCTGCAGCTGGCCAGCCAATAGAAGTGCAGCGACGTCACTATCTCGATACCCGCCAGGGACAGCTGCCCGTCGCTGCGGCTGTAGGAAAGGGCCGCGCGGAAGTTCTCCCGCTCGTCGTGGACCATGTTGTACAACCCCTGCTGACCGGGTCCGAACCACCCCCGCCGGAACTCCGCGGCCAGGCGCCGGTACCGGGCGACGAATCGTTGCAGGCACGCCTGCCGCAGGTCGGTCTCGGCCAGGCGCTCGCGCCCGAAGTCGCGCAGCGTCACCAGCAGCCGGTAGCGACGGACACCACCGACGGTGCTGGACAACAACATCGACTTGTCCACCAGCGACGCCAGAATCAACCGGACATCCCGCTCCTGGTATCCGGGACCTGTGCAGACTTCCGCCGCGGCCGCCGCGGTGAAACGTCCCGTGAATACCGACATCATGGCCCACACGTCGCGTTCCTGGGCGGTGAGCAGGTCGTAGCTCCATTCCACCAGCGCCTGCAGCGAGCCGTGCCGCGGATCCGCAGGCCGGCCGGCGGTGGCGAACATCCGGAACCGGTCGGCGAGCATCGCCAGCATCTCGTCCAGTCCGTACGCGCGCAGCCGGGCGGCCGCCAACTCGATGGCCAGCGGCATCCCGTCGAGTTGCTCACACAGCCGGGCCACCGCGACCCGGTTGTCGTCGGTCAGCGCGAAATCCGGATCGGCTGCCCGCGCGCGCGCGGCGAACAGGGCGATCGCCTCGGATTCGGCCCCCTCCTCTGTGCCGGCGGCGGTCGGATCGGGCAGCGAGAGCGGCATGACCGGATAGACATGTTCACCATTGACGCCCAGCACCCGCTGACTGGTCACCAGCACGCGCAATCCGCCGATCGACTGCAGCAACTCCTCGACCAGCGGGCCGCACGAGTCGACCAGATGCTCGCAGCTGTCCAACACGATCAGGGCGTCGCGATCGCCCCACGCGTCCGAGATTCGGTCGACCAGGGCCCGGATCGGGCTGCGCGCGCCGGTCCGTTCGTCGGCGAGTCGCAGGTCGTCGGCGATCTTGTCGATGAGCAGTTCCGGTTCGAGCACGGTTCCCAACTCGACGAGCCAGGTGTTCGCGTGCAACGGCGACGCCGCCGCCGCCTCCATCGCGAGCCGGGTCTTGCCCACCCCGCCCGGGCCGGTGAGCGTGACCAGACGCGCCGTCGTCAACAGTGCGCCGACATCGGCAAGCTCAGCCCGCCGTCCGACAAAGCTGGTCAACTGCAGCGGCAAGCGCGGAGGTCGCGCGGTCCAGCCCGACGGGGAGCGCTCCCGCGCCGGTCTCGGGGCGGACGTGTCCCGCGATCCCGTCACGCCGGGCAGGGCCATCTCGTCGATCGGCAGGCCGCTGCGCAGCTCGACCTCGCGCACGAGGTTTCCGAACTCCACCGCGGTGTGCGGGCGTTCGACCGGATCGCGCGCCATCGCGGCTTCGATCAGCTCGCACGCGACCCCGGGCACTCCCTGCTGGCGCAGATCGGGGATGTGATCCCGGACGATCCGCAGCAGCTGCGCGACAGCCTGCTCCCCCTTGCGTCGTTCGAAGGCGGCATGACCGGAGACCAGGCAGAACAGTGTGGCACCGAGCGCGTAGACGTCGGACTCGACGCTCGGCGGCCCGCCCTCGAGCACCTCGGGGGCGGTGAACGCCAGAGTGCCGGTCACGGTACCGGCGGTGGTCTCGAACCCACCGGTGGTGCGGGCGATACCGAAGTCGGTGAGCTGTGGCTCGCCGTAGTCGGTCAGCAGGACGTTCGCCGGCTTCACGTCCCGGTGCAGAATCCCCGCACCATGGGCCGTCTCGAGGGCGCCGGCCAGCTTCACGCCGACATGCATGGCCTCCGACCAGGTCAGCGGCCCCTGTCGCCGGATTCTCGCCTCCAGCGAGCCCGCACCGCAGAACGGCATCACGATGAAGGGCCGGCCGCCGGCGATGACCCCCACCTCGTAGATCGAGACGATGTTCGGATGCCCCGAGAGCGTGCCCATCGCGTATTCCTCGCGTAGGAAGCGTTCCTGATTCTCGCGGTCGAGGGACGACGAGAGCACCTTGACCGCGACCGTCCGGCCGAGGGCACCCTGCCGGCACCGAAGCACGACGCCGAAGCCGCCGCGGCCGACCTCGTGTGAATCCTCGAATCCGGCCGCGCTCAGTTCAGCTGCAACTGCCTCGATCGGATCGAATCCGCCGGGGTACGCCTGGGTCGCCAGTGGGTCCGGATCGGCCACAGCACGCTCTCCTCGAACACCTGTGTCACTGCCTGCAGAGCGTTTTCCAGACTACCCGCGGGCCAGACCGTTCGTTTGCTCGCCTGTTGCCCTCCATCAGCATTCGACGACGTTGACCGAGACGTTGACGGCGAGCCCGCCCATGGACGTCTCCTTGTACTTCGAACTCATGTCCAGCCCGGTCGCGCGCATCGTCTCGATCACCTGATCGAGGCTGACACGATGAGTTCCGTCCCCGCGCAATGCCATCCGGGCGGCATTGATGGCCTTGCCCGCCGAGATCGCGTTCCGTTCGATGCACGGGATCTGGACGAGCCCGCCGATCGGGTCGCACGTCAGGCCCAGGCTGTGCTCCATGGCGATTTCCGCGGCATTCTCCACCTGCGCCGGCGTACCGCCGAGGATCTCCGCGAGCCCCGCCGCCGCCATCGAGGCGGCGGACCCGACCTCGCCCTGGCACCCGACCTCGGCGCCGGAAATCGAGGCGCGTTCCTTGTAGAGCGACCCGACCGCACCCGCCGCCAGCAGGAAGCGAATGGCCGTGCCGTCCGGATCGGACTTGCCCATGGGCGTGTAGTTGGTGGCGTAGTACAGCACCGCCGGAATGATCCCGGCCGCACCGTTGGTGGGAGCGGTGACGATCCGTCCCCCGGAGGCGTTCTCCTCGTTGACCGCCAGGGCCACCAGATTCACCCAGTCCTCGGCAAAGGCGGGGTCCCGGTCGGGATCCTCGCGACGTAGACGTTCGTACCAGTCGCGGGCCCGGCGCCGGACGCGCAATCCACCCGGCAGGTAACCCACCCGCGAAATACCCAGCTCGAAGCACCCCACCAGCACGTCCCTGATGTGCAGCAACCGGCTGCGGACCTCGCACTCGGGCCGGGCCGCACGTTCATACTCGAGCATCACGTCACCGATCGAGATCCCGCGGTGCTCGGTGATCTCCAGCAACTCCTTCGCGGAACCGAACGAGAGCGCCGGCTGGTCCGCCTGCGCCTGCGCGACCGTCTCGAACTCGGTGACCACGAAGCCGCCGCCGATGGAGTAGTAGGTCTCCCGCAGCAGTTCCTGCCCGCCGTCGCCGGTCGCGGTGACGGTCATCGCGTTCGGATGAAAGTCTCGAACGGTCAACGGATGCAGCACGATCTCGTCTTCGGCGAGATCGATCTCCCGGACGCCACCCAGCATGATCCGGCGGGTCTCCCGCAATGTCGCAAGGCGGCTGTCCTTCTCCTGCGTCTCGATGGTCTCCGGCCGGTACCCCTCCAGCCCGAGCAGGATCGCGGAGAAGGTGCCGTGGCCGGCGCCGGTGGCCGCGAGCGATCCGTAGAGGTCGACGCGGACACCGGCGACGGCATCGAGCACACCGAGGGAAGCGAGGGCCGCGGCGAACCTCTCGCCCGCCCGCATCGGGCCGACGGTGTGTGAACTGGACGGACCGATGCCGACCGTGAAGAGGTCGAACACGCTGATGGTCATGAGCCGAGGTCCTTCCGGATCTTCGCAGCGAGTACCGCAGCGAGGAGCGAAGGTAAGGGCAGCGCAGCCATGCTCTACAGCTCCGGGTAGAGGGGGTACTTGTCGGCGAGCGTGCGCACGTCGGTCGCCAGCGCCGACACGTCCGCCTCCGGCGCCGCGATCAACGCCCGGGCGATGAGGTCGGCGACCTTCTCGAAGTCCCCGGCGGCGAAACCCCTGGCAGCCAGGGCAGGGGTGCCGATCCGCAGCCCGGAGGTCACCATCGGCGGACGCGGATCGAACGGCACCGCGTTGCGATTGACCGTGATTCCGATCGCGTCGAGGCGATCCTCCGCCTGCTGGCCGTCGATCTTTGCGTCCCGCAGGTCGACCAGGACCAGGTGCACGTCGGTCCCGCCGGTCAGCACGGAGATGCCTGCGCCCTTCACGTCCGGTCGGCTCAACCGCTCCGCCAGGATCTTGGCGCCGTCGAGGCAACGCTGCTGCCGCTCGGCGAACTCGGGCTGGGCGGCCATCTTGAATGCGGTCGCCTTGCCCGCGATGACGTGCTCGAGCGGCCCGCCCTGCTGGCCGGGGAACACCGCCGAGTTGATCTTCTTCGCGATGTCGGCCTCGTTGGTCAGGATGATGCCGCCGCGCGGTCCGCCGAGTGTCTTGTGTGTCGTCGAGGTGACCACGTGCGCGTGCGGGACCGGTGACGGGTGCAGCCCGGCCGCGACGAGCCCGGCGAAGTGGGCCATGTCCACCATCAGGTAGGCGCCGACCTCGTCCGCGATCTCGCGGAAGCGGGCGAAGTCCAGGTGCCGGGGGTAGGCCGACCAGCCGGCGATGATCAGCTGCGGCCTGTGCTCGCGTGCCGCCCTGGCCACGTCGTCCATGTCGATGAGGTAGTCGCTCTCCGAGACCCCGTACGCCGCAACGTGGTACAGCTTCCCGGAGAAGTTCAGCCGCATGCCGTGCGTGAGGTGTCCGCCGTCGGCGAGGGACAGGCCGAGGATGGTGTCGCCCGGCTTGATCAGCGCGTGCATCACCGACGCGTTCGCCGTGGCTCCGGAGTGCGGCTGCACGTTGGCGAACTGCGCGCCGAAGAGCCCCTTGATCCGGTCGATGGCGAGTTGCTCGATCTCGTCGACGTGCTCGCACCCGCCGTAGTACCGGCGCCCCGGGTAGCCCTCGGCGTATTTGTTGGTCAGCACCGAACCCTGCGCCTGCATGACGGCGATCGGGGCGTGGTTCTCGGAGGCGATCATCTCGAGCCCGGTGCGCTGACGCTCGAGTTCCTTACCGATGAGCGCGGCGACGTCGGGATCGAAATCCGCGAGGGTCTGGTTCAGGACACTCATGCCGTGACTCCGTTCTTCTCCGCGTACTGGGCGGCGGTCAACAGGTCACCGGCGGCGGAGGGCTGCACGGCGAACAGCCAGCCCTCCCCGTAGGGGTCGGAGGTGACCAGACCCGGGTCGTCGACGACGGCGCTGTTGACCAGGGTCACCCGGCCGCTGACCGGCGGGTACAGCTCGGAGACGGTCTTGGTGGACTCGACCTCCCCGCAGCTCTCGCCTGCGACTATGGTGGCGCCGACCTCGGGCAGCTCCACGAAGACCAGCTCGCCGAGCGAGTCGACGGCGATCGAGGTGATGCCGACCCGGACGGGGTGGTCGGGGAGCTCGGCTCCCGGTGTGATGGCCACCCACTCGTGTTCGGCGGTGTAGCCGCGGTCGTCGGGCAGATCGGATGAGGACATGCTTGTACCTTCTCGAGGGCTCTCGTTGGTGACTGGGTAGATCGATAGTGTTCGAGCGCTCCGGCTTCAGGAGCGGCGATAGAAGGGCAAGGGAGTGACCACGAAGGGTTCCTTCTTGCCCCGGACGTCCACGGTCAGCTCCGTCCCGGACTCCTGCGCAGCCGCGTCCACGAAGGCGAACGCGATCGGGTAGCCGAGCGTCGGCGAGAGCGCACCGGAGGTGACGACACCGACTGCCGTCTGGCCCGCCGCGTCGTACACGGTGTAGTGGGCGCGGGCCGCTCGCCGACCGGTGCCTCTTAGTCCTACCAGCACCCGCTCGATGGGCCGCTGCGAGAGTTCCTGCAGCGCATCGCGTCCCACGAACTTCTTGCCCAGCCGGACCACCTTGCCGAGGCCGGCCTCATAGGGGTTGGTGTCCAGGGTCAGCTCGTGACCGTACAGCGCCATACCCGCCTCGAGCCGCAGGGTGTCGCGGCAGGCGAGACCGGCCGGCACACCGCCACGGTCCGCGGTCGCGTCGAGCAGTGCCCGCCACAGGCCCACCGCCTGCGCGTTGGGCACATACAGCTCGAAGCCGTCCTCGCCGGTGTACCCGGTGCGGGCGAGCAGCACATCGATACCGGCGACCGACGCGGGGGTGACCGCGTAGTACTTCAGCTCCGTCACGACTGCGACCTGCTCGTCCGGCACCAGTGCCTGCACGATGTCCTGGGCGGCCGGACCCTGCACGGCGATCAGCGCGGTCCGCGCCGACTGGTCGTCGACCTCGGCATCGAAACCCTCGGCGCGCAAGACGAGTTCACGTGCCACGGTCGGCGCGTTGGACGCGTTGGCCACGACCAGGAAGCGCTCCTCGGCGAGCCGGTAGACGACCAGGTCGTCGATCACTCCGCCGTCGGTGTTGCACACCAGCGAGTACTTGGCCCGTCCGATGCCGATCTTGGAGAGTTCGCCGACAAGCGCGTGGTCGAGCAGGGCACCGGCGGCGGGGCCGGTGATCGCGATCTCGCCCATATGCGAGAGGTCGAAGAGCCCGGCAGTGCTGCGCACCGCCCGGTGCTCGGTGAGCTCGCTGCCGTACTTGAGTGGCATCTGCCAGCCGGCGAAGTCGGTGAAGCTCGTCTCGAGGGCGGCGTGCTCTTCGAGCAGCGGAGATGCGGGAGAGGCCGAGACGGACGAAACGGTAGTCATGCGAAAGCCTCCTCGCGGGTGTCGGCGTTCGCCGCGGTGTCGGTGTAGGTGTGGCTGGTCGGGGTTTCGAATGCCGTGGGCGCCGGGCAGGAGCAGACGAGGTTGCGGTCCCCGTGTACCCCGTCGATCCGGCGTACCGGCGGCCAGTACTTCGCGGCGCGCAGGGAGGCAACGGGGAAGCCGGCCAGGTGGCGGGGGTAGGGCAGCGTCCACTCGTCGGCGGTGACCTGTTCCGCGGTGTGCGGCGCCTGCCGCAGCGGGCTGCGCTCGAGCGGCCACACCCCGGTGCCGACCAGGTCGATCTCCTGCCGGATCGCGACCATCGCCTGGATGAACCGGTCCAGCTCGGCCAGGTCCTCGGACTCCGTCGGTTCGACCATCAGGGTGCCGGTCACCGGGAAGGACAGGGTCGGCGCGTGGAATCCGTAGTCGATCAGTCGCTTTGCCACGTCCTCGGCGGTCACTCCCGTCTCCTTGGTGATGGCGCGCAGGTCGAGGATGCACTCGTGCGCCACCAGACCAGACGGTCCGGTGTAGAGCACCGGGAAGTGCGCGTCGAGCGACTTCGCGACGTAGTTGGCCGCCAGCACCGCGGTCTCGGTGGCGCCGGTCAGGCCGTCCGGGCCCATCAGCGCGAGGTACGCCCAGGTGATCGGCAGGATGCCGGCCGAGCCGTAGTTCGCGGCCGAGACCGGGGCTCCCCCGTCGCCACCTCCGAGTGGGTTTCCGGGCAGGAACGGGGCGAGATGCTCGCGCACCGCGACCGGTCCGACACCGGGTCCGCCGCCGCCGTGCGGGATGCAGAAGGTCTTGTGCAGGTTCAGGTGTGAGACGTCGCCACCGAACTTGCCCGGCTGGGCCAGGCCGACCAGCGCGTTGAGGTTCGCACCGTCGACGTACACCTGACCGCCGGCCTCGTGCACCAGGTCGCAGACCGTGCGCACGTCGTTTTCGTATACGCCGTGCGTGGAGGGGTAGGTGAGCATGATCGCGGCGACCTTGCCCTCGTGGACCGCAATCTTGGCGCGCAGATCGTCGATGTCGATGTTGCCGTTGGCCGCGGTGGCCACCACGACCACCCGCATCCCGGCCAGGACCGCCGAGGCGGCGTTCGTTCCGTGTGCGGACTGCGGGATGAGACAGATGTCGCGGCCGCTCTCACCGCGGGACTCGTGGTATCCGTGAATCGCTAGCAGCCCGGCCAGCTCACCCTGCGATCCGGCGTTGGGCTGCAACGAGACTCGATCATATCCGGTGATCTTCCCGAGCCACCGCTCGAGGTCGCCGATCAGCTCCAGGTACCCACCGGTCTGCTCGGCGGGCGCGTAGGGGTGGATGCCGGCGAATCCGGGCCAGCTGATGGGCTCCATCTCCACAGCGGAGTTCAGCTTCATCGTGCACGACCCCAGCGGGATCATGGTGCGGTCCAGCGCGAGATCCTTGTCCGAGAGCTTCCGGAGGAACCGCAGCATCGCGGTTTCCGAACGGTGCTCGTGGAACACCGGGTGCTGCAAGAACTTCGAGGTGCGGCCGAGCTCGGCCGGCAGCCCGGAGACCGCGGCCGGCGTTGCCGTCACTGTCGCGCCGAAGGCGGCCACGACGCGGCGCACGATGTCGTCGGTGGTGCACTCGTCGCAGGAGATGCCGACGTGGTGGTCGTCCACCAGGCGCAGGTTGATGCCGAAGCGATCGGCGTTGGCGACGAACTCCCGTGCCTGACCGGGCACCCGGACCCGCACGGTGTCGAAGAAGTGGTCGTGCATGATCTGGTGGCCGGCCGCCCGCAGGCTCTCTGCAATCGTCACGGCATGGCGGTGAACGCGGGTTGCGATGGCGCGCAACCCCTCCGGACCGTGGTAGGCCGCGTACATGGCGGCCACGTTGGCGAGCAGTGCCTGCGCCGTGCAGATGTTGCTGGTCGCCTTGTCCCGACGGATGTGCTGCTCGCGAGTCTGCAGCGCGAGCCGGTAGGCGGGCTGTCCGTCGACGTCGACGGAGACCCCGACCAGGCGGCCCGGGAGCATGCGCTCGAGCCCGGTGCGTACAGCCATGTAGCCGGCGTGCGGGCCGCCGAAGAACAGCGGCACGCCGAAGCGCTGTGCGGATCCGACCGCGATGTCGCAGCCCTGTTCGCCGGGCGGCGTCACGATCGTCAACGAGAGCAGGTCGGCGGCCACCGTGGTCAGCGCGCCGCGCTCGCCCGCGGCCGCGATCAGCGGCGCCAGGTCGCGCACGGCGCCGCTCGCTCCCGGCGCCTGGAACACCACACCGAATGCGTCGGCGTTGGGCAATTCACTGGAGAGATCCGCGACCAGCACCTCGATGCCGACCGACTTGGCGCGCCCCCGGACGACCGCGAGGGTCTGCGGCAGGCAGTCCGCGTCGACGATCACCCGGTTCGTGGCTGACTTGGACTTGTTCGCCCGCCGCATGAGCAGCACGGCCTCCATCACGGCGGTGGCCTCGTCCAGCAGGGAGGCCCCGGCCAGGGGGAGCGCGGTGAGATCCTCGATCAACGTCTGGAAGGTCAGCAACGCCTCGAGCCGACCCTGGGAGATCTCCGGCTGGTAGGGCGTATAGGCGGTGTACCAGGCCGGTGATTCGAGCATGTTTCGCCGCAAAACCGCAGGTGTGACGGTGTCGTGGTAGCCGAGACCGATCATCTGGACACGGGTCTGATTGCGGTCGGCGAGGGCGCGCAGGTCGGCGAGGACCTGCGGCTCGCTCCGGGCCGCCGGCAGGTCCATGGCCTGCTCGCTGCGGATCTGGTCCGGCACCGCGGCGTCGATGAGCTCATCGAGCGTCTCGTAGCCGAGTGCCTCGAGCATGTGCTGTGCCGCGGACGCGTCGGGACCGATATGACGCGAGGGAAAGTCGCTGGTAGAGGGCCCACCATGGGGGGCAATGCGGGTTTCAACCGACACGAGGTGACTCCGGTTTCGCTGTGTCCGGACCGCACCGGACATCGACTAAGGGACACCTCCCCGCTCTGTCCTGAAACCTGAGAGATTGGGCGTTGCCGCGGCTACGGCGTTGCTCTTCACCTTCGGTAAGTACCGGCCTGCGGCCGTTCCTGCTCTCCAGAGTTGCCTCTGCGCTGCGGTACTGGGGCCTGAGAGATTCCCGGGGAGGAAGTTGCTCCTACGGCGCCTCGGAGTTCAGAAACATGAAACTCGGAGGTTCTCCCGCTGCGCGTCATCGGCGTCTTCAGTTGTGACGGGCAGAACTGTACACACTCCCCCGGGGTTTGTCTGCCACCAACTTCTCGCCGGCCACTCGACCGCCGATCACCCTTGCCAAAATACGGCAGCGTTTGGCATCCTCGCTCTGGAACTCGCTCACTGTGACCGCACACATCGAGCATTCGGCGTCCCGATACCAAGTCCCGCAACGGTATCGAGGGACTGCTTCCTCTCCCCTGCCGACACCGCGTCCTGCGAGCGTTGCCCGGCCATGATCGTGCGGGTCTCACATCACCGGCGACTTCGCGTCGCCGCACAGCAGCCGGATCCTGCCAGCGAGATCGCACAGGCTCCGGCTATCGAAGGAGTTCCCATGAGCACCCCCCTCGCCCCGGACGGGCGTCGACTGCTTCGGCTCGAGGTTCGCAACGCCCAGACTCCGGTCGAACGCAAGCCGCCGTGGATGAAGGTGCGGATGCGCACCGGGCCCGAGTACCGAGCGCTCGCCGCTCTCGTCGAACGCGAGAACCTGCACACCGTCTGCCAGGAGGCGGGGTGCCCCAACATCTTCGAGTGCTGGGAGGACCGCGAGGCGACCTTCCTGATCGGCGGAGACCAGTGCACGCGGCGCTGCGACTTCTGCCAGATCGACACGGGCAAACCCGCCGCCCTCGACCTCGACGAGCCGCGACGGGTCGCCGAGTCGGTGAGCGCGATGGGCCTGCGGTACGCCACGGTGACCGGCGTCGCCCGCGACGATCTACCGGACGGCGGCTCCTGGCTGTATGCCGAAACGGTGCGCCAGATTCGCCGGCAGAGCCCGGGCACCGGCGTAGAACTGTTGATTCCGGACTTCAACGCGGATCCCGGACAACTGCGTGAGGTCTTCAACACCCGTCCGGATGTGCTGGCGCACAACGTCGAGACCGTTCCACGCGTGTTTCGCCGGATCCGGCCCGCCTTCACCTATGAGCGGTCGCTCGAGGTGATCACCCGGGCCGGGGCGGACGGTCTGATCACGAAGTCGAACCTCATCCTCGGGCTGGGCGAAACCACCGACGAGGTGATCCAGGCACTGCGCGACCTGCACGACGCGGGCTGCCAGCTGATCACGATCACCCAGTACCTGCGGCCGTCGTCCCGGCACCATCCCGTCGAGCGGTGGGCCGAGCCCGAGGAGTTCGCGCGCCTGGGGCAGGTTGCCCGCGAGATCGGATTCCTCGGCGTCCTGTCGGGTCCACTGGTCCGGTCCTCCTACCGTGCGGGCCGCCTGCATGCCGAGGCGATGGCCGCCTCCCGGTAGACCCGCGAAATGCCTTCATCCACACAGCTTTCACGTTCCACACCAGGAGTATTCACATGACCTCACGATCCGCAGACGTGGTCGTTCTCGGCGGCGGTTCCGGCGGGTACGCCGCCGCCATCCGCTCGGCCGAACTCGGCCGCTCGGTCATCCTCGTCGAGGAGAACGAGCTCGGTGGCACCTGCCTGCACCGCGGGTGCATTCCCACCAAGGCGCTGCTGCATGCCGCCGAGGTGGCCGACAACGCCCGCACGGCTTCGCAATTCGGCGTCGATGCGTCGTTCGGAGGCATCGACGCGGAGAAGGTGCTCAGCTACAAGGACACCATCGTCACCCGGTTGCACAAGGGCCTGCAGGGCCTGATCAGTTCATACGGCATCGACGTGGTCAACGGCCGCGGCCGGTTCGTCGCACCCGATGGCGTCGAGGTCGACGGCGAGTTGATCACCGGCACCGACGTGATCCTCGCGACCGGGTCGTACCCCAAGTCGCTGCCCGGGATCAGCATCGGCGGCCGGGTGATCACCAGCGACCAGGCCCTGACCCTGACCGAGATCCCCGCCAAGGCGGTGATCCTCGGCGGTGGCGTCATCGGTGTCGAGTTCGCCAGTGTCTGGGCATCATTCGGCGCCTCGGTGACGATCGTCGAGGCGCTGCCGCGGCTGGTCCCGAACGAGGACGAGGCGCTCTCGAAGTACCTCGAACGGGCCTTCCGGCGGCGCAAGATCACCGCCAAGACGGGCGCCCGGGTGACCGAGGTGGCACACGACGACGACGGCGTGCGCGTCACCCTCGCGTCCGGCGACGTCCTCGATGCCGACGTCGTGCTGGTCGCGGTGGGCCGAGGTCCGAATACCGCGTCGATGGGCTACGAGGAGGCGGGCATCGTGCTCGACCGCGGCTTCGTCACCACCGACGAGCGACTGCGCACCGCACTGCCGAACGTGTACGCGGTCGGCGACATCGTGCCCGGACTCCAGTTGGCCCACCGCGGATTCCAGCAGGGCATCTTCGTCGCCGAGGAGATCGCGGGACTGAACCCCGACCCGATCGACGAGACCGGCATCCCCCGCGTGACCTACTCACACCCCGAGGTGGCGTCGGTCGGCCTGACCGAGGCCGCGGCACGGGAGGCGTTCGGCGAGGAGATCAAGACCGTGACCTACGACCTCGCGGGCAACGGTAGGAGCCAGATCCTCAAGACCTCGGGAGCAGTCAAACTCATTGTGGCGCCGGATGATTCGGTGATCGGCGTGCACGTGGCCGGCGATCGGGTCGGCGAGCTGATCGGCGAGGCACAGATGCTCTACAACCTGAAGGCCGATGCGGGCGAGGCCGCGAAGTTCGTGCATGCCCATCCCACGCAGGGCGAGGCACTGGGCGAGGCGTTGCTGGCCGTCTCCGGCAAGCCCCTGCACGCACACGGGTAAAGCGTGTCGAACAAACCTCGGTGGGCTGGTCGGCACCGCCCTTCTCGGGCGTCGTCAGTTCATGCCGCAGGGGCGGCGTGAGCGTTGGTTCCCGCGTCGTTCAGGTCCGTTTCACCGTCACGGGGGTGAGGGTCAGAGCGTTCCTGTCGGCGAGCGTTGGTGGCCCGGCCTCCTGCTTGGGGGTCCGGGGTTCGGTGTTGGTCGTTGTGTGCGGTTGCCCAGCGGGCGAGGTTGACCGCAGCGTTGAGGTCACGGTCGATGTGCAGCCCGCAGCCGCACATGTAGACGCGGTCGGCGAGGGTGAGTTGGTCGTCGACCGCTCCGCATGCCGAGCAGAGCTTGCTGGATGGGAACCAGCGGTCGGCGACCGCGAGTTCACCACCGCGCCACGCCTGTTTGTAGCGCAGCTGCCGCGCGAACTCGGCCCAGCCTGCGTCGGAGATCGCTCGGGCCAGGTAGTGGTTGCGTAGCATCCCGGCCACGTTCAGGTCCTCGATGACGAGCCGGTCGTGAGTCTTGACCAGCCCGTTCGACACCTGGTGTAGGAAGTGGCAGCGCGCATTAGCAACATGATGGTGATGCCGCCTCAGTCGCGCGGCGGCTTGGGTGCGGTTGGTGGATCCTTTCTGTTTGCGGGACAACGACTTCGCGAGACGCCGTTGTTTGCGCATCCCGGTGGCCAGCGCTTTCGGGGCCTCGCCGACGCGGGCGACTTCACGCCCGTCGCCGATGGCTGCGACCAGGAACGCCGACAGGCCGCGATCGACACCAACCCAATCGCCGTGCTCGCCGGGTCCGCTCGATCGGTGGTGTTGGGCTGGGTGTAGGTCGGCCGCTTCGGCGTTGAGGCTGATCCACCAGCGGCCGGCGCGGTGAGTGATGGTGGCGAACAGGATCTTCGCACGGTTCTTGGCCAGCATGCGCCGCAAACGGCGGGTGTCGTCGTGCACGGCAACTGCACCGATACCGGGCAGCGTCACAGACCGAGGCCGGTCGCCGTCACCAATCCGGATCGCGGGTTTGCCGTGTTTCGGGTGTTTGTTGCGTAGCCGGAACGACGGCACGGCGCAGGTCTTCTTCTTGAACCTGGGGAAGCCCACGCGGCGACCGCGTCGTTTGCCGGACCGCGAGTCCGACCACGCGGCCAGGGCTTTACCACAGTCGACGGCGGCTTCCTCGAACACCTGCTGGCACACCTCACGCCGCCACGAGAGACCAGTCACCACGGCCTGCGCAACACCGTCCGCATCGACGGCGAACACGCGTCCCGCAGCTTCGGTCTTCTTCCACGCGTTGAACGTGTTGATCAGATCGAACCCGGTCCACGGCACCACGGTGTCGGGGTCTGTCTTGCGTTGCGTGAGGGAAGCTTTCACCGCGCGCAGGCACTGGTTGAACGAGAACCGCGCCGCCCCCGCATGCCGCGCGAGCACATCGAACTGCTCGACCGTTGGGTCGAGGCAGAACTTGAACGTGGTGTGCCGGCTCATCGTGGCCGCAGTCTCGCATATCGCACCGACATCAATGCGCCGCTCACCGCTGGCACAGTTGTTCGACACGCTTTAGCTGTCGCGGCGTGGCTGAGTGGTGGAGAGCAGCTCGGCTGCCCGCACAGCCAGCCATAGCTCTGCCAGCGCGTTCGTGTCCGCCACGTCGCGCTCGGTGAGCGCCTCCACCTTCCGGATTCGGTACATCACCGTCTGCCGGTGGATGTGCATGGCCTGCGCAGTCCGTTGCCACGACCGCTGGTTCTGCAGAAATATGTCGAGGGTTTCGACGAGTTGCGACTGGTGCTTCTCGTCGTAGTCCAGGACCGGCCGCAGGATGCGGTCGACCAGGGTCTGCGCCTCGGCCACGTCGGACAGGCCGATCCAGGGTACGGCGCTGCCGTACCGAGACACGACGGTCCCCTGGCGTTCCGCGATCGACAACGCCCAGGAAGCCTCCCGGGCCGCATCCTCGAACCTGCTGAGCGAACCGATTCTCCCGCTTACTCCGATCCGAGCGGTCGGGCCGAGCGCCCGGATCAGCACGGCGTCGGTGTCGGTGTCATCGGGTACCAGAACGTGGGCTGTATCCATGCGGAGCCGGCACAGATTGGGCAGCGACCGCCGCCACAACGAATTGTGCAGGTCCAGCATGCGATTCGGGTCGTCGCTGCGGGCGGCGACGAGCACCGCGGACGCCGGATCCAGGCCGAGTTCGGCGAGCTGATCGGCGGCAGCGGGAATGTCCATCCGCCCTTCGAGCATCTGAGTGAGCAATCCCGACTTGTAACGCCGCTCGTGTTCGAGCATGAGCCGGGTCTGGGAGAGCTCGATCGATACGACGGTGGCCGCGTGCTGGAGTTGGATCGGGTCGACGCCGACCTTCGGGTCGCTGAGCGCGACCAATGCGGCATCCGCGTGCCGTGGGATATCGGTGAGCATGGCCGCGCGGTCACCGATGGACGGCAGGCCGTACGCTCCACCGGCCACGTTCTTCGACGAGTCCGACAATGCCGCGATGGCGTCGCTGACGGTCGGATCCAGCGGCGGCGTGTCCGGGAACCATGGCTCGCCGGTCGCGCGTTCGCATACCTGGATCTCACATCCCAGCTCACGCGCCAGCGCGGACAGGACGGCGGCTGGGTCGGCGCCGTGCGCGGTGTGGCGGCGGATCAGGTCATACATCCGGACCGTGCGACTGAGCCGCTGCGACTGGTCGAGAAGGGTGGCCTCCGCGACGGCCCGCGAGATGGCGACGAAGGGCAGCGGATACCGGATCCACAGCAGCGGAAACCCCAGTTCGTCACTGATCCTCGACACTGCCCTGGTGAGCGGCGGGCAGTACATGTTCTCGCCGATGCCGAGGCCGGCCACACCCTTCGCGGCGAGCTGTCGCACCAGGTCGGCCTGCGCTTTCGCTGATTTCGGAAACGACATACCGTTGGTCATCAGGAACTCGCCGCCGGTCACCCAGCGCCAGGGTTCGGGGAGATCGGTGACGTGTGTCCACGCGACTTCACGTCCGAGACCAGCCGCTCCGGAGTGCACTTCTAGTCGGAGGTGCGGGATCTCCGTGAGCTCGCCGATGGTGATTGCCACGATCGCATCTTAGGCCCCGGTGCTCAGGCCGTTTGTGCGATCGAATAGAACATCGGGCCGCCCCCGCCCGAAAGGGTGGAGCGGTGTCCGGCAGTACACCGCTCCACCCTTCTGGTGGACTGGAGCCTCAGCTCCGTCTCATCGGCACGGCATGGCCGAGTTCACTTCCAGTTCCGGTGCTCGTCGCCGGGGCTCATGCACCGTGGTTGATCATGACGTGCTTGGTCCGGGAGAAGTCATCGAGCGCATAGAGTGAGAGGTCGCGCCCGTAGCCCGATCCCTTGAACCCACCCCACGGCGCCTCGTTTGCGAACACCAGGTGCGAGTTGACCCAGACGGTGCCGAAGTCGAGCCGCTTGGGCACGTCGAGGGACAGACCCGCGTCCTGGGTCCAGACCGACGCCGCGAGTCCGTACGGTGTCTCGTTGGCCCTCGCAACCGCCTCGTCGGTGGTGCTGAACGATTCGACCGTCACGACGGGGCCGAAGATTTCGTGCTGGGTGATCGGCGCCCCGGCCGGCACCCCGCTGAACACCGTCGGTTCGATGAAGTAGCCGGGGCCGTCCAGGACCCCGCCGCCGACGGCCGCATGCAAGCCGGCCGCGGTTGCCTCGGCCAGCGCATCCCGGACGCGCTCGAAGTGCGGGCGGGAAACCACGGGACCGATTTCGACGTCGTCCCCGGCGGCCGGCGCGCCGACCACCAGGCGGCCGACTTCCTCAACCAGGAGTTCGGTGAACTTTTCCGCCACCGATTCGTGCACCAGCACCCGGCAGGCCGCGCCGCAGTCCTGGCCCCCATTCCAGAATCCGGCGTTACGCACTCCGGTCGCGGCCGCACCGAGGTCGGCGTCGGCGAAGACGACGACGGGTGCTTTGCCACCGAGTTCGAGGTGAACGCGTTTGACCGACCGTGAGGCAGTTTCCGCGACCGCCTGGCCGCTGAGAACACTTCCCGTCACCGCGACAAGTGCGATGTCGGGGTGTTCGGCCAGGCGCTGTCCCACTGTCCGGCCGCGGCCGGACACGATATTGACGATCCCGTCGGGGATCTGTCCGGCGACGAGTTCGGCCAGCTTCAGTGTCGACAGCGGCGTCTGTTCGGAGGGCTTGAGCACCACGCTGTTTCCGGCGGCAAGAATGGGGGCGATCTTCCACGCGGCCATCAGCAGCGGATAGTTCCAGGGCGTAATCACCCCGACCACTCCGACCGGTTCGCGGAGAATGACCGAGGTGTGTCCCTGCGCGTAGTCTCCAGCGGCCAGGGAAGTCAGCGTCCGCCCCGCCCCCGCCATGAACCGGAACGTGTCGACGGTATTGGAGATATCGTCGTCGGCGACGCTGCGGGGCTTGCCGGTATTCGCGGACTCGAGCACTGCGAGTACTTCACGGTTGGCCTCTACGATGTCCGCGATCCGGGAGAGCACCTCGGATCGTTCCCTCGGCGTGGTGGCGCCCCACGACTTCTGCGCCTCGACGGCCGCCGCCACGGCCGAATCGACATCCTGGACGGTTCCTGCCGGGACGGATCCGAGGACCTTCTCCGTGGCCGGATCGACGACGTCGATGACCTCGGTGGACGAGCCCTGGACAAACGATCCGCCGATGAAGTGGCCCACGGGCGGCAGGTCGGCGACCGGGACCTGATCCGGAGCGGGACGCCGAACCGTGAATCGGCTGATTTCGGTTGATGCCATGATCATTCGCCTGTACTTTCTGCGCCCGGTCCGGCGCCTGTAGATAGGTTCTTCGTTTCGCTCACGCGGCGGTGGGGTGGTTCATACCGATTGCGTGACTGGTTCCATCGAACGATTGCTGCGGCGGGCAAAGGCTTTGGCTATGACGTAGTAGAGCGGTGAAACGACAGCCAATCCGACGATGAACGAGATATCTGTGTTGCCGAGCATCTTGGCGAACGGCCCGACGAAGGCGGTCCCGATGATCATGAACGGGAGCTGTACCGCGACACCGATGAGGTAGCAGCTGACCGCGGGCCAGTTGACCCGGCCGTAGCGACCGCCGTCGCGCTTGTAGAAGTCCTCGACGACGTAGTCCCCATGCCGGACCAGGTAGTAGTCCACCAGATTCACCGCGGTCCACGGGACCAGCGAACCGAGCAGCAAGACCAGGAAGTTGTTGTAGATGGAGACGAAGCCGCTGCCCGCGGTGAGCGCGACACACACGGCCAGCGCGCAGAGCCCGACGGCGATCAAACCGCGTTCGCGGCCGCGTGGATTGAAGCGCGGCACGATCGTCTGCGCAATCGTGATCGTGCACAGCGTGCTGCAGTACAGGTTCATCGCGTTGGTAGCGGCGACTCCGATGCTGAAGACCACAACCACCAGGACGCTGATCCCGGCGGTGGCCTTGGTCAGGGCGATAACCGGGTCGGTGTTGGGGAGCAGCAATCCGACGCCTGCCCCGAGGAACATCGGCAGGATCGAGCCGATGCTGGTGCCCCAGTAGCTCATCCAGAATGCTGGCTTCGAGCCCGTCTTTGCTGGCAGGTAGCGCGAATAGTCGGAAACGTATGGGGCATAGGCGATCTGCCATACCGCGCACGCCCCGAACGTGCTCAGGAAGCCTGCCAGCGTCGCGGTGCCGGTGCTGAAGAAGTGAGCGGGCACCGGGTGGACGATGAACGCCCAGACGAACGCCGCCAGCAGAACCAGCCCCGACGCCCACGTCATGATGCGCGCGTAGGCGTGGATCAGGGCGTAACCCCAGATAGCCGCGCAGAGGCTGATCGCCGCGAGCACCACGATGCCGGCCTTACCGCTCAGGAAGGGTATGACCGAGGCGAGCGACTCCCCGCCGAAGACGAGAATCGAGATGAAGAACCCGAGGTACATGACGACGACGACTGCGACGATGAGAATCGATCCCAGCGAACCGAATTGTCCCTTGGTCTGCACCATCTGCGGAACACCCAGCCGCGGCCCCTGAGCAGAGTGCAGCGCCATGAAGATCGCACCGAAGAGGTTTCCCGCGATGACCGCCAGCGCGGCCGACCACGCGGGCTGCCCGAAGAGGGTCGTCGACAGCGCCCCGGTAACGATCGCCAGGATCATGATGTTGGTGCCGAACCAGATCGTGAACATGTCCCGATTGCGCCCGTGGCGCTGGTCGGCCGGAATCGGTTGGATGGTGGCCGATTCGATGGTGGAGACGGATTCCTCACGCCTGCTGTTTTTTACACTCACTGCTTGTTTCTTTCGCTCGCCCCGGGGGCAGTTTTGGAGAGACTGTGGTTTCGGCCGCGACGGGCTTGCTCAGCGGATGACGAAGCCGCGCTCGACGACGCCGGCGAGAAGATCCACGTAGGAATCCATGTCCTCGCGGGCCGGACGCGGTGCCGCGGCATAGGGCATCGCGGCCTTCACGGCGGGACTGAGGAAGTACGCGCCCGCCGCCAGCACCGTCAGCGCCTCGAACTGGTCGGGCCTGTGCGCAGCGAGCTCATCGAGAGCGGCTTCGGGGTCCTTGCCGGTACACGACGCAACGGCGTCGGCGAATGCTTCCGCGATATCGGGCCGGTAGCCGAGAACCTGGTCGAGCAGCGCGTCGGGTACTCCGGCGGCGCTCGCCGAGGGCATGGAGCCGGACGCGGGAATCAGGGTGTCGGCGAGAAGCGCGAAGGTGCGGCGCTGGTCGGAATCGAGCATCATGCTGTCCTTAGAACGCGGTCTGGATGCTGTGGCGGGTTTCGGCGAGGTGCCGCATCGAGCGCAGGGCAATCGCCATGATGGTCGCGGTCGGGTTCACGCCCGTGGAGGTGACGAAGACGCTGCCGTCGATGATGAACAAGTTGGGTACGTCGTGTGCCCGGCCCCACTGATCGACGACGGAGGTGGCGGGGTCGGTGCCCATGGCGGCCGTCCCGAGCAGATGCCAGGCGCTGTGGCGTACGACTGGGATCGGGTGGACTTCGACCGCCCCGGCGGCCTGATGCGCCTCGATCGCCCGCTCCACGTTGAATTTGAGCATTCGCTCACAGTTCTCACCGATGGTGTAGCGGATTTTCGCGGCCGGGATCCCGTCGGAGTCCGTGACGTCCGGGTCGAGTACGACCGCGTTGTGCTCATCGGGCAGGTCTTCGGTGGTGATCCCCCACTCGGTGTAGCGCCCGAATGTGTGCTGGAGGCGGCTGTGGAAGGCGGATCCGAAACCCTCACGCCAGTTGTGGCCCCGCTCCCACAGCGTGTGGGCGAGCGGGCCACCGGTCGGCATCAGGTTCCACTTCGCTCCTCGGACGAAACCGCGGTCGGTGTCGGTCTCGTAGAACTGCATCGACTGCAGCGCCTGTCCTGCCGGGCCGAGCCAGGTTTCGAGCTCTTCGTCGTAGGCGCCGTATACCGAGGCGTACGGGTGCGTCATCAGGCGCTTGCCCACCAGCCCGGAGGAGTTGGCGAGGCCGTTGGGGAACAGCGACGAGGTCGAGTTCAGCAGCAGGCGCGGTGTGCCGACACCGTTCGCGGCCATCACGGTCACCCGGGCCGACTGGTGTTGCAGGTTGCCGTCGCGGTCGATGTACTCGGCGCCGGTGACCAGGCCGCGGTCGTTCACGGTGAGCCGGCTGACCCGGGCACCGGTGATCAGCACCGCACCCAGTGCGATCGCGTCACGCCAGTGGGTGAGGTCGGTGCTGGCCTTGGCTCCGGTCGGGCATCCGGACTCACACGCGCCGTAGCGCAGACAGGCCGGGCGGTTCTTGAAGTTGCGCGACGCGATGGCATTCGGCGCCGGCCACCAGTGCCAGCCCAGCTTGTCCATCCCCTTGGCCCCGACCACTCCGTACTTGCCGATCGGCAGCGGCGACAGCGGAAAGGTGTGCGGATCCGGATAGGCGGGGTCACCCTCCAGCCCGGACGCGCCGATATGGTGGGTTACCTCGTCATAGAACGGTCGCAGATCTTCATAGGTGAACGGCCAGTCCTCGGCCACGCCGTCGAGCGTCTTGACCCGGAAGTCCGACGGCATCGCGCGAACCCAGTGCCCGGAGAACATGATTGTGCTGCCGCCGACGCCGTTGAACATCAGCGGTTCGACCGGGCTCTCGGTGGCGTCGACCGGATAGTCGGCCGGGTTCTGACGCACATTCGGGCTGGCGTTCCACTGCTTCAGACGGGTGAGCTCCCACGACGGCTTGTCGCCGGTGAAGTCGTCGGGCAAGTTCCAGTTTCCCTGTTCCAGACACACGACCTTGAGGCCCTTGCTGGCCAACTCGAGTGCTGCCACCCCGCCGGATGCTCCGGCGCCCACGATGAGGACGTCGGCTCCTTCCGCGGTGTCGTAGTCGATGTGCTGTGTATTCATCGGCTGTGCTCCCTCAGCTCAGGCCCAGCCGAAGCCGGTCGCGCCCACGGGTCCTTCCCCTGATCGGGGTGTCACGAGCAATGATGCGTGGGTCACACTTCGGCCGCTAGCGTCGATCCGCAACAAACTGGCGAACCGGTCTTGTGCATCCGCACAACGAGAAGGAGGGCACACCTACCGCGACTGCTCGCACTGGCACTGCTCACCGCTTGGCGTGTCGCCGCCGACCACCCCGACCACGCCATCGACGGACTGATCGCCCTGACCCGCAACGAGATACGCAAACTACTCGCCGGCGCCTCACCCCACCGCACACACTGGTCGATATGGCGGCGACGCCACCAATACCGCGCCAGAACCAGCCACTACCAGCACCAGCCGAGACTTTCGTGCCGTGAACAATGCGGTCGGCATCGTTTTGCCGTGAATGCGAATAGCATTCATCCATTTGCTCGGGTAACTGGGTAGTCTAACGGTCGCGGTTCTCCGCCCATCGGTAGGAATGTTCCGGCCGCCCGGCCGTGCCGTAACGCGGGACGATCTGCACAGCCCCGGTGTCGTGCAGGAACTTCAGGTAACGCCGCGAGACGGCCTGACTGAACCCGATCCGCTCGGCGAGTTCCGTGGCGGTCACGCCATCCTGCGTCTTGCGCAGCGTCTCGGTGACGTGGTCGAGGGTGGTGTCGGAGATGCCCTTGGGCAGCGATTGCTCGCCGCTCGAGCGTAGCCGCCCGTACAGCCGGTCGATATCGCGCTGCGCGGGGACGCTCATCCGGTCCAATTGAGTGCGCGCCGCGGCGTAGCTGTCCAGCCGCTCCCGAAAGATACGGAAGGTGAAGGGTTTC
This sequence comes from Nocardia albiluteola, assembly GCF_018860155.1. GTDB lineage: Bacteria > Actinomycetota > Actinomycetes > Mycobacteriales > Mycobacteriaceae > Nocardia > Nocardia albiluteola. The sequence goes on along the minus strand of NZ_JAHKNI010000019.1, from coordinate 87,869 downwards.
ACGATGTAGTGCACGACACCCAGGTGCATGGCCGAGCGCAGGACGTCGACATCCTTGGCGGAGGTGATCGCGATGACATCGACCGCCGCTGCGTTGGAGGCGCGGATGCGGCGCAAGATGTCGATGCCACCCAGGTCGGGTAGGTACATGTCCAGCAGGATCAAGTCCGGTCGCACCGTCTCGAGCGCGCGCAGCGCGGCTGCGCCGCTGGTGGCCTCGCCCACCACCTGGAATCCGCCGACACGTTCGGTGAATTGGCGATGCACCGATACCGCCATCGCGTCGTCGTCGACGACCAGGGTCCGAATCACCGCTCGGCACTTTCGGTTTCGCCGGTGCCGGAGATCGCGGCCCGCTCCCGCAGCGGGATGGTGACCGTGAACAGCGCACCGTCGACATTGCGGACGGCGATGTGGCCGCCCCGGGCGCACACCTCGCGGCTGACCAGCGCGAGTCCGATGCCGCGGCGGCGGTTGCCCGCGTGCGCCGCCTTCGTGGTGAACCCGTGACGGAATATCTCGTCGGCGAGCGATGCGTCGACACCGGGCCCGGTGTCGCGCACGGTGATCTCCAAAACGCCGGTGCGCGTGGTGATTCCGACATCCACCCGGCCTCCCTCGGGGCCCGCCTGGGTGACCGATTCCAGCGCATTGTCGATCAGGTTGCCCAGCACGGTGACCAGGCCCTGCGGTTCGTCGAGATCGGCGGGCAATTCGCCGGTCGCCGACACCGACAGCGTGATGCCGCGTTCACCGGCGACCGCCGCCTTGCCCAGCAGCAGCGCGGACACGATCGGGTCGCTCACCCCGTCGACGAGCTGGGCAGCGAGTTGCTGGTGCAGCACCGAGGTGTGGTTGATGAACTCCACGGCGTCGTCGTACCGGCCCAGCTCGATGAGCCCCCCGATGACGTGCAGCCGGTTGGCGAATTCATGTTCCTGCGAGCGCAGTGCGTCGGCCAGCGACCGGCTGTCGTCCAGCTCTCGCAGCAGTCCCTCGAGTTCGGTCCGGTCGCGTAGCGTAATCACCGCACCGATGGGACGGCCGCGGACATCGACCGGCATGTGGTTGACCACGAGGATGCGCTTGCCCAGCAGGACGATTTCGTCGCGGCCCGGCACGTGCCCGCCCAGCACATCCCGCACCCGGCCCGCGGGGACGAATTCGGGGAGCCGGCGCCCGAGGACATCGGTCCGCTCGATACCGAGCAAACGCTGCGCCTCGTCGTTGATCATGGTGACGTGCTCGGTCAGGTCGAGGGTGATTACGCCCTCGGCGATGCTGTGCAGCATCGCTTCGCGATGTTCCAGCATCCCGGTGATCTCCGCGGGTTCTAGTCCATAGGTCTGCCGCTTGATTCGGCGCGTCAACAGCAGTGTGCCCGCCACCGACAGCGCCAGGGCCAGCAGCGGCGGGACGAACGTCGAGGGCAGGCGGGACAACAGCTGGGAACTCACCGTGTCCTCCAGCGTGCCGACCGACACCAGGCCGATGACCTGCCCGGCGCCATCGCGGACCGGGACCTTGGCACGCATCGACCGGCCGAGCGAACCGTTCTGCACCCCGATGTAGGTGCCACCGGACAGGACCGCGGCCGGGTTCTCTCCCGGATCGTTGAGCAGTGACGTGCCGATCAGGGAGCTGTCGGGGTGCGAGTACCGAATGCCCTGGCGGTTGGTGATCACGATGAAGGTCGCGCCGGTGGCCCGGCGGACGGTTTCGGCGGCCGGGTCGATCGCCCGTGCCGGGTCGGGTGCGGCGAAACCGTCGACAATCGTCGGATCGGTCGCGACCGATCGCGCGATGCGCAGCGAATTCTGACCTGCCTGCCGATCCATGTCGGAACGGATCTCCCGGTAGGTCAGGACCGCATCGACAACCGCGGAAATGAGCAGAATCCCCAGCAACAGAACGAGCACCTGGGTGGACAAACGCAAGCTCCGACGCCGGGTGGTGAGGGGCGTCACCACGGCATGGTAGCGCATCTTCAGCTCCCATTTCGTGAGCGTAATGCGCGGAAATGCGCGTAATAGTCATGAACCGTCGTTTGCTGCCCACATGGTGGACGTGACCCGGGTCACGGAGCACTGTCGTTCGCATAACAGCACACGGACCGCCAGTCAACGGAGACCACTCCGGCGGACGAGAACGACACCAAGGAGATAGCGACAATGGCTGCGTCAGCCGGAAATACGGTGGCCGACCCCCCGACGGCTCCCCACCGCTCATCGGACGCCCGGATCGAGCTGTCCGCGGTCACCAAGCGTTTCACCAGCCCGACCGGCGAGACCTTCACGGCCCTGCGCGAAGTGAGCCTGACCATCGAGCCCGGCCAGTTCTGCGCGATCGTCGGGCCGACCGGCTGCGGCAAGTCCACCACGTTGAGCCTGGTATCCGGCCTGGACCGCCCCACCGCCGGATCGGTGCGCGTGGCCGGGCAGCCGGTCAAGGGCATCACGCCGGGAACGAGCTTCATGTTCCAGGCCGACGCCCTGCTGCCTTGGAAGAATGTGGTGTCGAACGTGGCACTCGGTCCTACGTTCCGGCACGTGCCCAAGCGCACCGCGCGGGCGCAGGCCACGGAGTGGCTGCAGCGGGTCGGGCTGGCCGGATTCGAGGACCACTACCCGCACCAGCTTTCCGGTGGCATGCGCAAACGCGCCAGCCTGGCCGCCGCGCTGATCAACGAGCCGTCGCTGCTGATGATGGACGAACCGTTCGGCGCCCTGGACGTGCAGACCAAGGCGATCATGTCCAACGAACTGCTGCAGCTGTGGGAGCAGACCCGCCCCACCGTCCTGTTCATCACCCACGACCTGGAGGAGGCCATCGCGCTGGCCGATGTGGTCGTCGTGATGACCTCGCGTCCGGGGACCGTCAAGGACGTCTACCAGATCGACCTGCCCCGCCCGCGCGGCGCGGTTCAGGAGATCCGGTTCGAGCCGCGGTTCCTCGAACTGCACCAGCAGATCTGGGAGTCCCTGCGGGAAGAGGTCGAGCAGGCATACGCGGCTACCGCCGCCGCACAGCAGGGAGAAAAGCCGTGACAAGCGCATCGAATGTGTCCGACGCCATGACGACCATGCAAACCGATATCCGGCATGTGCCCAACGAGGCCGACATGTCCAACCTGGCCCGGCGGCGCGCCCGGATGCGCAAACTTCGCGTGTACCTGGCCCGGCTGGCCGTCGCGGTCGTAGTGATCGGCGGCTGGCAGTTGCTGACCGGCTGGAAGGTCATCGATCCGTTCTTCTTCGGCAGGCCCAGCGGGATCGTGTCCACGCTGGTCGACTGGGTCGAACACGGAACCCAGTACGGCTCGGTGTGGTCACAGATCGGGATCACGATGAAGGAGGCCCTGCTCGGCTTCGTCTACGGCACCGTCGGCGGCGTCGTCGCCGGGGTCCTGCTCGGGCAGTTCCCGTTCCTGGCCGACGTGGCCGGTCCGTACATCAAGGTGCTCAACGCCATGCCGCGGATCGTGCTCGGCTCGATCTTCGTGGTCTGGCTCGGGCTGGGCACGCCGTCGAAGGTGCTGCTCGCGGCGGTCCTGGTGTTCTTCGTCGTGTTCTTCAACGCCTTCCAAGGCGTGCGTGAAGTGGACCGGAACCTGCTTGCCAACGTCCGGGTGCTCGGCGCATCACGCTGGCATGTCATCCGGCATGTGGTGCTGCCCTCCGCGCTGACCTGGATCACCGCCAGCCTGCACGTCGCCTTCGGGTTCGCGGTGATCGGCGCGATCGTCGGTGAATTCCTCGGCGCCCAGCACGGGCTCGGCCTGGTGATCTCCACCGCGCAGAACAACTTCGAGCCCAACGGCGTGTTCGCCGCGATGGTCATCATCGCGATCATCACCCTGACCGCGGAATTCATCCTCACCCGGGTGGAGAACCGGTTGCTGGGCTGGCGCCCGGCCGCACACTCGGAGGCCGCCGGAATCTGAGACCTCGAAATCCCCTGAACCCCATACAGATCAACCCCGTTCTCATCGAGGAGAATTACTGATGAAGCGCAGTATCGTGGCCCGTGTGGTGGTGGCCGCCACCGCCGTCGGGCTCGCCGTCGGCCTCACCGCCTGCGGATCGAGCAGCGACAAGGCGAGCAATGGCCTGCCGACCGTGACCATGATGGTCGGCGGCATCGACAAGCAGATCTACCTGCCGTACCAGCTCGCCGAGGGCCTGGGCCTCTACAAGAAGTACGGCGTGAACATGTCGTTGAGCACCGAGACGACCGGTGGTGTCGGCGCCGAGGACGCGATGGCCTCAGGGCAGGTCGATATGGCCGGTGCGTGGTACATCCACGCCGCCGAATTCCAGTCGAAGGGCAAGGACGTCGTTTCGGTCGCCCAGTTGTCCGGCGCCCCGGGCGAACGCGAGATGTGCGCGACCGGCTCGAACGTACATTCCCCCGCCGACTGGAAGGGCAAGAGCGTCGGCGTGACCGACCTCGGCTCCGGCACGGACGACCTCAGTCAGTATCTTGCCGCACAACAACACCTGGGCACGAAGGATTACAGCCGGGTCGGCGTCGGCGACGGCAGCACGCTCATCTCATCGCTGAAGCAGGGCCGGATCGCCTGCGCCATGACGACGCAGCCGACCGTGGCCGCGATCGAGAAGACGGGCGTCGGCTACTCCGCGACCGACCTGGCCAGCACCGCCGGCTCGCAGCAGTGGCTCGGCGGCGTGTACCCCGCGGCCGCTGTCCTGTCCCGGACGGACTGGGTGAACTCGCACAAGGATCTGGTGCAGAAGGTGGTCAACGCACTCGTCGAGACCATGCACTACATCAACACCCACAGCGCCGCCGACATCGCGGCGCACCTGCCGCCGAAATTCGTGTCCAACGAACTGGTCACCAAGGATGACTACATCAAGGCCCTCGACCAGGACAAGGGGCAGTTCCTGCCCGATGGCATGATGCCGGCCGGCGCCGCGCAGACCGCGATCGCAATCGACAAGTTCGTCGGGAAACTGGACGGCTCGGTCGATGTGTCCAAGACCTACACGGACAGCTACGTCATTCAGGCGAACAAGACCGTGGGCAGCGGCAATTGAGCTGAGGTCCCGGCGATGAGGGGCGGCTCCGAGCGGACGGTCAACGTCCCGCTCGGAGCCGTTGTCGTCGCCGATCCTGGCTCTGCCCGGTCTCCACATTCACACAACCCGCACACGACACCGAGACAGCCATGCTCGCCTTCGTACTGTTAGCCGTCCTCGCCGCCGCGGTGACCGCGCTCGCCGCCGCCTTGTTCCTCGCACCGTCCCGAGCCGCGCAGGACATCCCGGAAGCACTGCCGGACAAGGCGATCCGCACAGACGGTGGGCATAACTCACACCGCGCACCCGATACCGCATTGCCGATCCCGGATGCTCACCGGGCGATGCGCGACCATCGCTCCTGCCGCATGCGTGACTGCCCCCGCAAGCGCGCCGCGTACACCGCGCTGCGGGACGCCGGGAAGCTCGTTCCGGATCTGCGCGTGGCGAGATGGATGCAATGACCCCCTCGATCCGAACGCCCGCCGTCTACCGGACAGCGGTGCCGTAACAGTAGGCCGGTCAGCCGGGCACAACCGCCGGATCCCCAGTTGTGCCATGGGAATTCGCGCGGCGACGGACGCAATGCGCACTGGGCGAAGCGGTCCTCGGACCGCGCACGGCCGGAACGAATGTGCTGGTACGCCTAGGACTTGGGAATCGGCCTGGTCTCCGCGGACGGCGGCACCGGCGCGATCGGCATGGCCTCGGTGACCGAGCTGCTGGACACGTCCGAACTCGCGCCGCTCGAGCCCACGCTCACCGTCGCGGGACCCGTGAAGGCCGGCAGCGCCGCATAGCGAGGATCGATCTTGGCGGTGCGGCTGGCGTTCACGATCCAGCGGCGGGCACGGGTGAGCGCGTGGGTGGGGAACATGGAATCCCAGCGCATGTCGTCCGCGGCGTTGTACGGCAGTTTGCCGCGGACCTCCGGCGCGTAGGGGTGCGGCGGGAACATGTTCGGGAATCCGACCTTCGGCACCACCGCGGCCTCGCGGGCGCCGGGGCGGCCGTTCTCCGGGCACATGATCTTCAGGATCGCGCAGCAGCTGGCCTTGGGCACCACGATGCCCGCGGTGAACCCCAGGCCCGCCTCGCGGTCCGGCAGCGGGAACTTCTCCAGCCGCAGCAAGGCGGGCTGGCCGTTGACGGTGATCGAGTGGGCCTCGAGCAGGCAGCCGAACTCGGCCTGCAGCTCGGTGAGCTTCAGACGCAGGGTCTCCTCGTCCTCCAGCGGCGCGGGGAGGTCCGGCACGGCCTCGATATAGGTCAGCGTGATGATGTCCCGGGTGACCGGATCGCCCCAGGTGCTCTGGTCGAGTTGTTGCAGTCCCCCGGTTTCGAACGAGATTGGCACGCGACCACGCTACCTACTCGATATGTATTCGCACGTCCTAGGTCGTTTTGTGCTCAATACGTGACATACTGGAGGACACTTCCAGGCAAAACAGGCGTTCGGTCTGTTTTGTACCCGTGAGGCGACCTCCGCTTTGCGCGAGCCGGACCGGGGTCCTGTCAGACCCCGGTCCGGCTCGATCGCTTTCGTCATTCCACGCCCGGCGCGGGCTTCGGGTTCGGCGGTTTGACCGTCCTGCCCGCCTGCTCGAGGGCCCGGCGCAGCGCGTACTCGATCTGGGCGTTGATGCTGCGCAGGTCGTCGGCCGCCCACTTGGCGATCGCCTCGTGGACGGCCGGATCGAGGCGCAGCAGCACTTTCTTCGGCTCCCGCGCGGCCATCAGGAGTAGAGGGTCCCGGTGTTGACCACGGGCTGGGCGGCGCGGTCGCCGCACAGCACGACCAGCAGGTTCGACACCATCGACGCCTTGCGCTCCTCGTCGAGCTCGACCATGCCCTCATCAGCCAGGCGCTGCAGAGCCATGCCGACCATGCCAACCGCGCCGTCGACGATGCGGCTGCGCGCGGCGACCACCTGGCTCGCCTGCTGGCGGACCAGCATGGCCTGGGCGATCTCGGGCGCGTAGGCGAGGTGGGTGATGCGGGCCTCGAGGATCTCGATGCCGGCCAGCGCGGTGCGTTCGCGCAGTTCGGCGGTCATCTCCTCGGCGACCTCGGCGCCGTTGCGCAGGCTGGTGCGGGACTGGTCGTCCGAATCGTAGGGATGCGTGGTGGCCAGGTGGCGGACGGCGGTCTCGGACTGGGTGCGCACGTACTCCTCGTAGTTGTCGACGGCGAAGGCGGCCTTGAAGCTGTCCACGACGCGGTAGACCGCCACGGCCGCGATCTCGACCGGGTTACCGTCCGAATCGTTGACCTTCAGCTTCTGGGTCTCGAAGTTGCGCACCCGCAACGAGATTCGGCGCTTGGCGGTCAGCGGCACCACCCAGAAGAATCCGGCGTCGCTCACCGAGCCGATGTAGCGGCCGAAGAACTGCAGCACCTTCGCCTCGTTCGGCCCGACCGTCGTGAGTCCGGTGAGCAGCAGCACCGCCAGCAGCAGGATCACATACCCGATCACCGCACCGGCCCTGGCCCCGGAGCCGTGCGAACCCGAGCCGCTGACCCCGAGCACCACGCCGACGATGCCGACGGCGAGCAGCAGCAACAACATGAAGAACCCGTTGACCCGAAAGGCCGGACGCAGCTCCATGACATCCTCCCAATATCTAAGTGATATCACGACGATAGCGCTGAGCGGTTCGCGCGTCCAGAGGGAAAATTCGCCGGTGCGCTAGGAGGATTCGGCCAGGGACTGCGTGCCCAGCACCGCGAGCAGCGCCAGCCGCTCGGCGTCCTCGGTGCCGGGTTCGGCGGTGTAGATCATGATCCGCAGATCGCTGCCCGCCACCGTCATCACGTCGCAGTCCAGGGTCAGCGGGCCGACCGCGGGGTGCTCGATGGTCTTCGGGTGGCTCGTCCTGCGGCCCACGACGCCCGAGTCCCAGAGTTCGGCGAATCGGGGGCTGCCGGTGCGCAGGGTGGTGATCAGCTGTTGCAGCTGATGGTCGGCCGGATAGCGGGTCGCCGCGGTGCGCAGGTCCGAGACCAGCGCGGTCTCGTATTCGAGCAGGGCCTCCGGGGCGCGCCGGACGGTGCTGCCGGAGTTGCCGGGGCCGAGGAAGTGCCGCCACACGCCGTTGCGCTCGATGCCGCGCAGCCCGGACTGATCGCCGACCAGCGCGGCATGCTGCGGATTGGCCACCAGCAGCGTCCAGGTGGCGTCGTACACCGCGACCGGCGTCCCGGTCAGGCGGTCCAGCACCCGCTGCACGCTGGCGGTGATGTGGGAGGGAACGAGTTCGGGCTCCGGCAGCGCCAGCCCCGCGAGCCGGAACAGGTGCGCGCGCTCGGTGCCGGACAGCCGCAGCGCCCGCGCCAGCGCCTCGACCACCTGGGTCGAGGGATTCGACGCGCGTCCCTGCTCGAGACGGGTGATGTAGTCCACCGAAATGCCCGCCAGCAGCGCCAGCTCCTCGCGGCGCAGCCCGGGCGCGCGGCGCTGGCCCCCACTGGGCAGCCCCGCGTCGCCCGGTGCGAGCCGGTCCCGCCATCGCCGCATCGCCTTGCCCAGTTCCGAGGTCGCCATACCTCCAGTGTTCCGCGTCGGCAGGTACCGTGCCTGGTATCGGCAGTCCCAGGAAGGTCAGGGAGCTGGCTGTCCGATCCCATGACGGCGAGGCTGGAGACATGACAACGACACTGATCACAGGAGCCAACAAGGGCATCGGGTTCGCGACCGCGCGCCGGCTCGTCGCCGAGGGCCACACCGTTTACATCGGGTCCCGCGACCTGGAGCGCGGCCGCGCCGCCGCGGAGCAGATCGGGGCGCGCGTCGTCCAGCTCGACGTCACCGACGACGCCTCGGTCGCCGCGGCCGCGAAGGCCGTCGAGGCCGAGGGCGGGCTGGACGTGCTGATCAACAACGCGGGCATCGAGAGCCGCAACCCCGACGGCAGCGTGCCCACGGCCGCCGACCTCACCGGCGACACGATACGAGAGGTGTTCGACACCAACGTCTTCGGCGTCGTCCGGGTGCTGCACGCCTTCCTGCCGTTGCTGGAGCGCTCCGCCGCACCGGTGGTGGTGAACGTGAGCAGCGGGCTGGCCTCGTTCGCCGGTATGACCACCCCCGGCCCCGCGTCCGCCTATCCCGGTGTTGCGTACCCGACGTCCAAGGCCGCGGTGAACATGCTCACCGTGCAATACGCCAAGGCGTTCCCGCAGATTCGGATCAACGCGGTCGAACCCGGTTACACCGCAACCGATCTCAACCATCACCAGGGGATCCAGACGATCGACCAGGCAGCCGAGGTCGTCGCGCGTGCGGCCACCGTCGCACCGGACGGGCCCACCGGAAGCTACTCCGGCCCCGAGGGCCCCATGCCCTGGTGACGGCTCGGATCAGTCCGGCAGCCACCGCTTCCGTGAACATCGCCCAGCAGAGCGCGGCGGGCGTCATCGTTCGCCTGGCGACGGTGGCACCCGACGGACACACGGGGAGCTCTACCCCGGGCGGTGGGCCCGATGCCCTGGTAGTGGCCCGAATCAGCCGGGCAGCCAACCGCTTCCGGTAACACCGCCCAGCAGGGCGCAGCGGGCGTCATCCTTCGACTGACGGCGGTGGCACCCGATGGACACGGGGAGCTCTACCCCAGGCCGGTGGGCCCGATGCCCTGGTAGTGGCCCGAATCAGCCGGGCAGCCAACCGCTTCCGGTAACACCGCCCAGCAGGGCGCGGCGGGCGTCATCCTTCGCCTGGCGACGGTGACACCCGACGGACACACGGGGGGCTACCCCCGGCCGGTTTGCCCGATGCCCCGGTAGTGGCTCGAATCAGTCCGGCAGCCAACCGCTTCCGGGCTCGGTCCAGCGGATGGACTCGAGCATCGCGCAGTGTCCCGCGGCGGCGGGGCCTCGCCCGCTCAGCGGCGCTCGGCGAGATCGGCCAGGGCCTGGGCCCACCCGTCGAGGCGGTCGGCACAGTCGCGCAGGTTGAGCAGATCCATATCGAATTCGGTTGGCGCGGTATCGGACTCGGGAGCCGCCAGGATCCGGGAGGCGGCGGCCACCAGGAGCTCGTATTCCGCGATACCGGCGGACAGTCGTGCGGCGCCGGCGCGCAACGGTGCGGACATGTCGGCCGCTGGCGCCACGCTCCCCCGCGCGACGACCTCCGCCGCCTTCTCCATGGCGACCACGTCGGCGGCCAGGGCGTGCAGCGCCGCGGCGCTCGAGGCGGCGGTCTCCACGGTGTCTGCCAGATCCTCCTCGGGAAGCCTACGGCCCCGGACGATCTGGGCGGCGAGAGTGTGGAACGCCTCCTCGGCGCGGACCAGGCGGGCCACCGGTTCCCGGGTGATCGAGCGGACCGGGGGCAGCTTGCGGGGTACGAAGGCCGCCTGCGGCAACGGATTCCGGCGCATGACCAGATAGCGCCGCGTGGTGACGGCCGCCCCGGTGACCATGACCACCGCACCGCCTCCGACAATGATCACCGCCCAGGCGGGCGCGGCCAGAATCACCAGACCCGCGGTGCCCGCGGCGGTGATGCCCGACGCGGTCCCCCACCGCAGGGTGCGCCGACGGGCCCGGCGACGCCGCCGCAGCTCCCGCTCGCGCGGCTCGGCCCAGCTGCGCACCGCGTGCATCGCATGTTCGCCGACTTCGCGCAGGGTATCGGGCAGGCGCCGCGCCCTTTCAATCTCCCGATCGTCGATTCCGTACTGGGACAGTGCATCCCGGAGGCCGCGCGCTGCCAATTCCCTGGACGGCCGGGAGTTCGACCGCGTGTGCGTCGCCCGTGGTTTCCGCTCACCGGATCCACGCTCCGCCGGTCCGTCTCCCCGCTGCGAGGTCGGCACCTCGAAGACTGTTCCCCTGGTGTCCGGCGAGGAGGGAGCGTCCGAGGTTCCCGCAGGCAGCGCGCCGGGCTGCGGAAACGCCTGCGCCGCACGCGGATCCGGTGCCGAACGCGCCTTCCGCCGCAATCGGGCGCGGCCGGACGCGGACTCGTTACCGGTCCGCGATCTGGCCATCGCTCCTGACTACCTTTCGAACGTCGGCGGCTCTCGCCGCCACCGGCCTACTGCTGCTGGGGCGAGGCCTGGCCCTGGTTGATCTGCGGCTGCGCCGCGGGCTGCGCGATCTGCGGCGCGGCATCGCCCGCGGGCAGCGCATCGCCGCGCATGGAGGCACGGATCTGCTCGAGGCGGCTGTGGCCCGCCATCTGAATGCTGGCCTGCTGAACCTCGAGCATGCGGCCCTGGACCGAGTTGCCTGCGAGTTCGGCGGCGCCCAGCGCATTGGCGTAGCGACGCTCGATCTTCTCGCGCACCGCGTCCAGGCTCGGGGTGGTGCCCGGCGCGGACAGCGTCGAATCCATGCGCTGCAGCGAGGCGGACACCTGCTCCTGCATCTTGGCCTGCTCGAGCTGGCTGAGCAGCTTGGTGCGCTCGCCGACCTTCTGCTGCAACAGCATCGCGTTCTGCTCGACGGCCTTCTTGGCCTGCGCGGCGGCCTGCAGCGACTGATCGTGCAGCACCTTCAGGTCCTCGACCGCCTGCTCGGCGGTGACCAGCTGCGCGGCGAACGCCTCGGCGGCGTTGGTGTACTGGATCGCCTTGTCGGTATCGCCGGCCGTGGCGGCCTGATCGGCGAGCATGACCGCCTGCCGGGCGTTGGCGTTGAGCTTCTCCACCTCGTCCAGCTGGCGGTTCAGCTTCATCTCCAGCTGACGCTGGTTACCGATCACCGACGCGGCCTGCTGCGAGAGGGCCTGATGCTGGCGCTGGGCCTCCTCGATGGCCTGCTGGATCTGCACCTTCGGATCCGCATGCTCCTCGATCTTGGAGTCGAAGAGGGCCATCATGTACTTCCAGGCCTTGACGAACGGATTAGCCATCGATTGATCCCGCCTCCATCTGACGCGCCGCGCTCCAACGCGACTGTAGTGCGCGACCGTCACGCACCCCTGGTGTCCCTATCTCCATTGCCCGGCGCCGCGAGCGGAGAACCCCGCCCGTGACCGTTGCCTATAGAGAATCTATCCGTTTCCGTCCCGTCGTACAGCCTTGCCGAGTCTTTGGGCCGCCGCGGTGCCCCTTCGCCCCGCCGGTCTGGGCCTCATGCGGGCACGGACCATCTCCCGCACGGCCTCGGCACCCCCCGATTAGCCAGCGCGTTCAGTTCGCCTGCACCAGCACCAGCTTGTCGGCGCTGGGCGCGGGGATGACGATCCTGGTTTCGCCCGCGATCCGGCCGAACGCGGACGCCTTCGCGACACCCGCGGGCTCGGCCGCCGGGTGCGCCGCGGCGAAGTCCGCATCCGCCAAGGCGGTGCTCACGTCGGACAGGACCTGGGACAGCGGCAGGTCCAGGGCCTGGCAGATGGCCGCCAGCAACTCGCTGGACGCCTCCTTGCGACCCCGCTCCACCTCGGACAGATATCCCAGACTCACCCGCGCCGAGGTCGACACCTCGCGCAGGGTCCGGCTCTGGGCGATCCGAGCATGCCGCAAACTTTCCCCGATGGCCTCTCGCAGCAGCGTCATCTCGTTCTCCTTACGGTTCATGCCTCGCCGGACCGAGCCTCTGCACTGACAACGTCATACAGCGCCGACCGGTTCCCACGTCTTTCTATCCATACCCTCGCCCGGCCGCCCCGGTCGACTTCCCACCGATGCCACTACCTTGCCGACACTCGGCGGTGGCCCGGGCAGAAGCCCAGCTGTACCCATTGCTCACTCGCTTCGCTCGCCCAGGCTGCGGGCCAGCTCAGTGACGGCCGCGCGGACCGCCTCCAACCTGATCGTCCACCGGTCTCCGGACAGTTTCAACCGCAAAACCTCGGTGCTCTCGGGACCGGCGATGCCCAGGAACACGGTGCCGACGTCTTTGCCGTCCTGCGAATCCGGGCCCGCGACCCCCGTCAGGCCGATGCCCCAGTCCGCACCGCAGACCGTCCGCGCGCCCACCGCGAGCTGTTCGGCGGTGCCGGCCGCGACCGGCCCGTCCGCCGCCAGGGTGCGCTCGCTCACCCCCGCCAGGGTGTGTTTGAGGTCGGTGGCGTACACGATCAGGCCGCCGCGCAGGGTGGCGCTCGCGCCCGGGACGCCCGCGATCGTGGCCGAGAGCAACCCCGCGGTCAACGATTCGGCGGTCGCCACGGTCGCGCGGGAGGCAATCAACAGGCGTACCAACTCCGCGGCCGGAACCGCCGCGGTCAGCGGATCGGTCATCGCCGGGTGGCCGGACCCGACCACAGCCGGGCGGCCTGCACGACGTAATCCAGCCCCGTCACCACGGTCAGCGCCACCGCCAGATACATCAGCCACAGGCCCGCGGTGGCGAACGCGCCCGACAGCGGCAGCAGCAGCACCGCGATCGCGAGGGACTGCACCAGCGTCTTGAGCTTGCCGCCGCGACCCGCCGGAATCACCCCGCGCCGCACCACCGCCAGGCGCAGCAGCGTGATCCCCAGCTCGCGGACGATGATCACGACCGTGATCCACCAGGCCACATCGCCCAGCGCGGACAGGCCGATCAGCGCCGCGCCGATCAGCGCCTTGTCGGCGATGGGGTCGGCGAGCTTGCCGAAATCGGTGACCAGGCCGTACTTGCGCGCCAGCTGACCGTCGATGCGGTCGGTGATGGCGGCCAGGCCGAACAGGGCCGCGGCCAGGACGCGCCATCCGGTGTCGTGCCCGGTGCCCGCGAACAGCGCCAGCAGGAACAGCGGCACGATCAGGATCCGCGCCACGGTGAGAATGTTCGCGATGTTCAGCAGCGGCACCGCGGCCGGCTCGGTCGTACTCGCCGTCGCCGGGATCAGATTGGCCCGCGCCCTGGTGGTTTCGGATCGGGGTTTGGCCGCCTCCGGCTGCCGCGGCCGCAGGGCCTCGGTCCAGCCGCCTTCCATATCGTCGCTCTGCACAGTCACCGGCGCCCTTGGCCGAGATGGGCCCGGACGGATTCGGGCGGGCGGGCAGGGTGGATGTGCGGCACCACACCAGACTATCGGTACCCGCGCCGACTACTGTGCACCCCATGACGACACGGGCACCACACAGCGGATCGATCGACGGGGTTGAAGCAGGCACCCCGATCGTCCGCCGTGCCCGCACCTCCGACGTGCCGGGGATCAAATCGCTGGTCGATGTCTACGCGGGCAAGATCCTGCTGGAGAAGAACCTGGTCACCCTGTACGAGGCCGTGCAGGAGTTCTGGGTGGCCGAATTGGACGGCGAACTGGTCGGCTGCGGGGCGCTGCACGTGCTGTGGGCCGATCTCGGTGAGGTCCGCACGGTCGCGGTGCATCCCGAGGTCAAGGGCAAGGGCGTCGGGCGGCTGATCGTGGACCGGCTCGTCCAGACCGCGCGCGAACTGCAGCTGCGGCGGGTGTTCGTGCTCACCTTCGAGGTGCCGTTCTTCGAGCGGCACGGTTTCGCCGAGATCGATGGCACGCCGGTCACCGCTGAGGTGTTCGCGGAGATGTGCCGCTCGTACGACACGGGCGTCGCGGAGTTCCTCGACCTCAGCTACGTCAAGCCGAATACCCTCGGCAATACTCGTATGCTGCTGACGCTGAGCTGAATCAGGAGATTTTTCATGCCCATCTTCGCCGCCCTCTACACCTACGCCGAGTCCGAAGCGGCCTTGCGCGACGAGCACCGCCCGGCCCACCGCGCCTGGTTGCAGGATCTGGTCGAGCAGGGCACGGTGCTGACCAGCGGCCCGTTCCCCGATGGCTCCGGCGCGCTGATCCTGGTCAGCGCGGCCGACCAGGCCGCGGTCGAGAAGCTGTTCGCCGACGATCCGTTCGCGAAGAACAAGGCGCTGCACGAGGCGCGCTTCGTGGAGTGGAAGCCGACGATGGGCGCCTTCGCCGAGTAGCGACGCACCGCACAACGCGACACGGATCATCCCGCGCCGACGGGCCGCCTCCGCATCAGGACGCGGCCCGCTCCGGCTCGTCCGCCGCGGCGGACCCGGTCGAGCGGAATCGCTGCTGATACTTGCGCGGTGAAATGCCCAGGCGCCCAATGAATGCCCGGCGCATGGCCTCACTGTTGCCGTAGCCGGCGGCGACGGCGGCCTCGGTCACCGAATGCCCGGCGTGCAGCAGGTCTCGGGCCGTGCAGAAGCGGACGAAGCCGACATACTCCGCCGGTGAGCGTTCCAGCTCGGTGCGGAACAGGCGGGTCAGGTGGCGCGGACTCACCTGGGCGTGCGCGGCCAGGGTCTGCACGGTGTGCGGGTAGGCCGGATCGGCGCAGATCAGATCGGCTACCCGGCGCACCAGCGCGCTGCGGGGCGCGGGGCCGCTCAGCGAGGCGGAGAACTGCGACTGCCCGCCCGCGCGCTGCATATGGACCACCAGGGACTGCGCGACCCGCCGCGCCACATCCGGCCCGTGGTCCTCCTCCACCAGGGCCAGCGCCAGATCCACGCCCGCGACGACTCCCGCCGAGCTGTACAGGTTTCCGTCACGCACGAAGATGGAATCGGGCCGCATATCGATCGCCGGGTACCGGCGCCCGAGTTCCCGTGCGAACTTCCAATGTGTGGTCGCCCGGCGGCCATCCAGCAACCCGAGCTCGGCAACCACGAACGCGCCGCTGCAGATCGAGGCGAAGCGCCGCGTGCGGGCCGAGAGCGAGCAGGCCGCGGCCAGCACCTCCGCGGTGACGAACCGCCCGGGCGGCGCCTCGCTGCCCGGAATCACCACCGTATCGAAGCGCCCGGGATCCGCGGCCGCCCCGTTGACCTCGATCCGAGTGCCGAGCGAGGTCCGCACGGGCAGCCCGTCGTGAGACAGCAGCGTCACCTCGTAGTCGTCGACGGTCTGATTCGCCTCCACGAAAACCTCGGCCGGGCCCACGAAGTCGAGCATCTTGACACCGTCGAAGATCAGGAAACCGATGCGCTTGCGCGGTGTTGCCGCGTTGGTGGACATGTCACCAGTATTATGGAGCCGCGCCTCCAGAACAAGGGGAGGCCATCGGCGCACGTGGATTGGTACGGTGACCCCATGGGACGGCCGAGACAGTTCGACGAACCGAACCTGCTCGACGCCGCCATCGAACAGTTCTGGTCCAAGGGCTTCGATGACACGTCGGTAGAAGAGATCTCGCAGATCGCCGGCGTCGGCAACGGAAGTATCTACGCGGCATACGGCAGCAAGCGCGGTTTGTTCCTGGCCGCGTTCGCCCGCTACTGCGATCGCCGGGCCGCCTTCATTCGCGAAACGCTGTTCGCCGCACCGGGTTCCATCCGCGCGGCGATGCTGGCGCTACTGTGCGCCGTCATCGAGGACTGCGTCGCGCAACCCCGCCGCCGCGGCTGCCTCATGATCAACAGCGTCGCCGCCCTCGGCGCGCGGATGCCGGAAGTTGCCGAGATCGGCGCCCGGACCACCGCCGCCATGGAGGACGCGGTGGCCGAATACCTCCGCCGGGCCGCACCCGCCGGCGACCGCAACGCGATCCCCGCGCTCAGCGCCCACATCATCCTGGTCTCGCAGGGCCTGATCCAGCTCAGCCGCCTCGATGCCCCGGCCCGCCGCCTGCATCAGATCGCGGAGGTCTCCCTGTCCACGCTGCCCCCGGCCTGGGCGGACCGCGTCGTCGTCTAGGAGGCATACGCGCGCCGGGCGATCGGGCGGTGTCCCAATTTCAGGGATTCCTGGCCCGCGTGGCGGGGCCGTCGTTCGCCCCCGTGCCGAAGACTGGCAGGGCGCGCGCACCGCGCGCACTTCGACGCGACCTCAGGGAGAACGACTATGGCTGGCAACCCGCACGGCATCTCACTCGAACCCGCCGCCCAGGCCTTCGTGGACGCGACATCGGAACCACCCTTCCTGTACCAGCTTGCACCCGAGGAGGGCCGCAAGGCCGTCGACGGCGTGCAGGATGCCCCGATCTTCAAGCCGGAGATCGACGAGGAGTGGATCACCGTCGTGGGCGGGCCGACCGGATCGGTGCGGGCCCGCATCGTCAAGCCCAAGGACGCCACCGGCCCCCTGCCCGTCGTCATCTACACGCACGGCGCGGGCTGGGTCTTCGGCGACGCCCACACCCACGATCGGCTGGTGCGCGATCTGGCGGTCGGCGTGAACGCGGCCGTGGTGTTCCCCGAATACGACCGCTCCCCCGAGGTGCACTACCCGGTCGCCAACGAGCAGTCCTACCGGGTCGCGCAGTGGGTGACCACCGACGGCGCGTCCAAGGGCCTGGACACCACTCGCATCGCCATCGCCGGCGACTCGGTCGGCGGCAACATGGCCATCGCGCTGACCCTCATGGCCAAGGAGCGCGGCGATGTCTCCTTCCGTCAGCAGGTGCTGTTCTACCCGGTGACCGATGCCAACTTCGACACCGGCTCCTACCGCGAGTTCGCCACCGGCTATTTCCTGAGTCGCGAAGGCATGCAGTGGTTCTGGGATCAGTACACCACCGATGAGTCCGACCGCTCGCAGATCACCGCATCCCCGCTGCGCGCGTCGCTCGATGAGCTCGGCGGCCTGCCGCCCGCCCTGGTCATCACCGCGGAGAACGACGTCCTGCGCGACGAGGGCGAGGCATACGCCGCCAAGCTGCGCGCGGCCGGCGTGCCGGTAACCGCCGCCCGCTACGGCGGCATCGTTCACGACTTCGTTATGCTCAACACCCTGCATGACACGAATGCCGCTAAAGCCGCTGTGGCGCAGGCGATCAGCGTGCTGCGCCAGGCTCTGCGCGACTGACTCCGCCACCTGATCGGCGGGCCATCGCACCGCACCGATGGCCCGCTGGTCCAGTCCGCCCGATACCGCCGATCACGTTGCCCGACAACAGAATCCGAGGCTCAACATGACGATGTCAGAGACAGTGTTCGATCCGGCCCGCGTCGAGATCGTCCGGCTCCCGTCGGGGCGCCACACCTCCCCTCCCGTCGCCGGTAGCGGGAGCCTCTGATGGCCGCGTTGCATCGCTCGGTGGCGGACGATCTGGTCGAGACACTCGTCCACGCCGGAGTCAGCCGAATCTACGGGCTGGTGGGCGACAGCCTCAACGCCTTCAGCGACGCCATCCGCCGCGACGGCCGGATCAGCTGGGTGCATGTGCACAACGAGGAGGCGGCGGCGTTCGCCGCGTCGGCCGAGGCCCAGCTGACGGGACGCCTCGCGGTGTGCGCCGGCAGCTGCGGCCCCGGCAACACCCATCTGATCCAGGGCGTGATGGACGCGCATCGCTCCGGAGCGCCGGTGCTGGCGCTGGCCTCGCACATCACCAGCCGCCAGATCGGCACCGGGTACTTCCAGGAGACCAAGCCCGAGGCGCTGTTCGCGCAGACCAGCCACTATTGCGAGACGGTCGCGCACCCCGATCAAATGAATCGCCTGGCGCGCAGCGCAATTCAGAGCGCAGTCCTGGATCGCGGGGCGGCGGTGCTGGTGCTGCCGGGCGATATCCTGGCCGCGCACTCCGCCGGGGAACCGTCGGGCAAGCCCGTCATCGCGGCCGGATCGCGACCGGTGCCCGACGCCGCGGCCGTGGACGAACTCGTGGACCGCATCGAATCCGCCGAACGGATAACGATTTTCGGCGGCATCGGCTGCGCGGACGCGCGCGAGCAGGTGCATCGGCTGGGTGGGCTGTTGCACGCGCCGATCGGACATACGTTGCGCGGCAAGGACATCCTGGACTACGACAACCCCAATAACGTCGGCATGACCGGCCTGCTCGGCTACGGCGCATGCTATCGAGCGCTGCACGACGCCGATCTGGTGCTGCTGCTGGGCACGGACTTTCCCTACGACGATTTCCTGCCGCGGCGCAACAACGTTCAGATCGACCTCGATCCGGTGCGACTGGGGCGGCGCGCGCCGCTGGCGCAGGGGATCGTCGCGGACATCGGCGCGGTGCTGGATGCGGTGCTGCCCCGCCTGGCCCAGCGCACCGACCGCGGCTTCCTCGACGAGATGCTGCACGCCCACGAGCGGGCGCTGCGGCACAGCGTCGACACCTACAGCACCCATATCGCCACCCACCGGCCGATCCACCCCGAGCACCTGGCCGCCGTCGTCGACGAACTCGCGGCCGAGGACGCCGTTTTCACCGCCGATACCGGCATGTGCTGCACCTGGGCCGCGCGCTATATCACCCCGAACGGGCGACGGCGGCTCATCGGCTCGTTCGTGCACGGTTCCATGGCCAATGCCCTGCCCATGGCGATCGGCGCGCAATTCGCGTATCCGGGCCGCCAGATCGTCTCGCTGTCCGGGGACGGCGGGCTGGCAATGCTGCTGGGCGAGCTGCTCACCGTCAAGACCCACCGCCTCCCGGTGAAGGTGGTGGTGTTCAACAACTCCAGTCTGGGCATGGTGCGGCTGGAGATGATGGTCGCGGGCGATCCGCCGTTCGAAACCGACCACGACGAGGTCGACTACGCCGCCATCGCGGCGGCCGCGGGCTTCCACACCCGCCGCGTCACCGAACCCGGCGAGCTGCGCGAGGCCGTCCGCGATGTGCTCGACCACGACGGCCCGGCGTTGCTCGACGTGGTCACCACCCCCGACGCCCTGGAAGTCCCCTCCCACCTCACCGTCGAAGAGGCCAGGGGATTCGCCCTCGGGCTCGGCAAAACCATGGTGACCGGCGGCGTGGGCGAGATCGCCAACATCGCGCGCCTGAACCTGCGCAATATCCCGCGCCCCTGAGTCCCTCCGGGATCGGGGCGGTTCGGAATACTATGCGGGAACGATAGGCAGGAGAAGTACAGGATGGATCGCGTCGCACTGGCGGTGATGCCCGAGGCCGTGGCGGCGCACGAGGTTCCGCGGGAAGGCCGGGCCAATGCGTTCCGGGCGCTGCGGTCACGGCCGTTCCGGATCTACTTCGCGGGGCAGATCGCCTCCGCCAGTGGCACCTTCGTGCAGGTGACCGCGATCGGCTGGCTGGTGTTGCGGCTGACCGGATCCCCCGCTTCCCTGGGCATGGTGCTGGCCGCCGGTGGCCTGCCGCCGCTGTTGCTGGGGCCGTGGGGCGGAGTGGTCGCCGACCGGGTCGACCTGCGGCGCCTGCTGATCGGTACCCAGATCGCCCTCGGGCTGCTCGCGGCGGCGTTGTGGCTGGCGGCGGCGACCGGACACGCGGGGGTGCCGCTCGTCATCGGCGTCACCGTGGCCGGCGGGTTCGTGCAGATCGTCGACGCACCCGCGCGGCAATCGTTTGTCGCGCAACTCGTTCCGCCCGCAGACCTGGCCAGCGCGGCCAGCGTCAACGGAGTGGTGGTGAACAGCGCCCGCGTCGTCGGGCCCGCGGTGGCCGGGGTCCTGATCGCGGTCGTCGGGACGACACCGTGTTTCGCGGTCAATGCCGTCTCCTATCTCGCGGTGGTCGGGGCGCTGGTGGCGATCCGGCCCCTCTCGGCCGCCGCCGCTGTCCGCGCGGGCTCGGGCGGGGTAGGGTCCGCGCTGCGTTATGTCCGCACCCGGCAACAACTCTGGCTGCCGCTGGCGATGATGGCGCTGGTCGGCCTGTTGTCCTTCAACTTCCCGGTCATACTCCCGGTGCTGGCGGAGCGCACCTTTCACGGCACGGGCGGCACCTACGGCCTACTCTCGACCGTCCTGAGCGTCGGTTCGGTGGCCGGATCGCTGGCGGTCGGGCTGGTTCGCCACCCCCGCCGTCCCTATCTGGTGGCGACGGCGGGGGCCTTCGGCGTCGGCCTCGCGGTGACGGCGGCCGCGCCGAATCTGCCCCTTACCTGCGTGGCGCTGATGGTGACGGGATTCGCCGCCTTCAGCTTCGTCACCCTGGCATCGAGCGCACTGCAATTGCATTCGGATCCGAGTTATCGCGGACGGATCATGGCGCTGTGGGTGTTCGTGTATTTCGGCACCACCCCCATCGGCAGCGTCATCACCGGCTGGATCATGAACGCCTCCGGTCCACGCGCGGCCCTGCTGGTGGGCGCCGCCGCCTGCCTGGTCGCCAGCGCGATCGCCGCCCGAGTGCACACGCCGCCGCATCCGGACGGACCCGACCCGGCCGCGTGAGTATCGGGCGATAGCCTGTTCGCATGCGGATGACCGAGCGGGTGGCGCTGGTGCGGTTCCGCGATGCGCGGGTGGCCCGCCTCGCCACGGTGAGTGCGGACGGCCTGCCGCATCTGGTGCCGGTGACCTTCGCTCTCGTGATCGAGAAACCGTGCCCCGTCGCAGTTTTCGCCATCGATCACAAGCCCAAGACGACCACGAATCTCCGGCGGCTGCGCAATATCGCGGCAACAGGCCGGGTTTCGCTGCTGGCCGATATGTACGACGAGGACTGGACCCGGCTGTGGTGGGTCCGCCTCGACGGCGCGGCCCGCATACTGACGGCGCCGCAAGACCGCGCGGCGCCGATAGCCTGGCTGACCGCGAAATATCCGCAGTACCAAGACAGTCCGCCGCAGGGGCCGGTGGTCCGGATCGAGGTGGAAACGGTCGCGGGCTGGTCCTGGAGCGAATAGTTCAGCAGCCGGTCGGCGACACCCCTACCGTGTTACGATTCGACGTGCATCGATACCAGGGCATGGGGTATCCACGACATTAGCCGTGGACTTGCCTTCGATGTATGAAACGGAGATGTCGTCGCCACGGCGGTGATATCCGAGGGTGTGACCTGGGTTGAGCTGCTGGCACGGCCCAACCCAGGCATATTTTCCCACCCACACCTCATCGACGGCGGCAGGCGCTGCCCATGCGCACAGGGCTCACCGCAAGTGCGGGTTCACATTCCCTGGCACCCGCCGGCCGCCGTCGCCCTGTCGACTCAGCTGATGGTTGTCGAGGTGAGAGCCGAGTTCGGGTTCGGATAGCAGACCGTGGCGACGTTCTGCGCACCGAACGGGGTCTGCACGTTGACCGTCAGCGTCATACCGGGGTTGGAGAAGCTGGTACCGGCGTACTGGACAGTCATGGTCTTACCCGAGGCGCCGGCGGTGGTCTGGATCGCCTCCGTCGGCGGGGTGTAGGTGGTCCCACCCGATATCGGACCGGGCACGGTCAGCACCACGTTGCCGCCGGACACCGCGGCCGTGCCCGCGACGGAGCCGCCGGATGCCGTGACGCTGTTGGCCGTTCCGTTTGTCACCGTGGCGGTCATCACGATGTTGCTGACGTTGTTGACGGTGAAGCCGGAGGCGTTCGAGGGGACCGTCACCGAACCGGGGGTCAGGGTGACCGATACGGCCGACCCGGCGGTGGCGGTGGCGGGCGCTGTGCCGGTCACCGAGGTGCTCATGCTCGAGTTCGCGGCGATACCGTCGACTGTGCCCTGGCAGGTCCAGTTGATGGTGGTCGCGGCGTTGGCGGTACCGGCCAGACACAGCGTGCTGATCAGCGCCACCGGAGCGAGTGTCGCGACGCGAATGAGCGCAGCAGTAGATCTCATGACTGTCTTACTTTCTCGAGGGGTGCGTCGACGAAGTGGGGTGACCGCGCCGACACTGAAACGGACTCAAAATGTAACCTGTTCTCCCCACTCGCGTGACGCGAATCGCTTGCAAAATTTCGGTAAAATTTCCGAACGGTATCGATGACACCGCGAATCATGCTCAGCATCAGCATGTTTGACCGAGACCAATACCCAAACGGGTGACGTGTCACAAATGAGTCGCCGAAAATCGCTGTTCCGCAACGAAGTTGACCTTGAATAAACGCCTGTCACTGCAACGCGTTTCAAGGGACAAGCCCTCGAGTGATCCCGTACGCCGCGGCCATGGCGGCGAAAATCGGCACCGCATAAGATCTTTCCGCCACTGGCTCCCCAATCATGATGAGCACGCTGAAGGAATGCGGAATATCGGGATTATCAAAGTGATTCACTCACATCGTCACTCACTCACCGAAACATAAATGGTCGGCGGCGAGATTGCCGCACCGGTTGCTACCGAGTCACCCGATCGCGTGCACGCGTTTCATTCTGCGCCACACCGCATCTCGCGCACCGGCGCCCATCCCACTCGCGCCCGGCCACCCGCCCACAGCGCGGCAGCCACCAGCGCGACCAACAGCACGCCGGTACCGAAGACCGTCGGATCGAATGCGCGCGCGGCCGGCCGGCCCGCCTGCGTGCGCCCCGAGCCCGCGAGGAACGGCACCACGAGCAGTACCCCCACCGCCAGTATCGCCTCGACCGCGACCGGAAAGTTCCGCAGCGCCAGCAGTCCGGCCGGGGCGTGATCGCCGCGTTCGCGCGCGGCGGCGATCCCCGGCAGCAGCACCCGGGAGTTGCATGTCCCGACGACCGGCATCGCCGCCACCATGACCAGCTTCACGGTCAGGTGGCGGCCGTACGGGGTGGTCAGCATCTGTGCGGGTGTTCCGATGTGCGTCCAGGCGAGCCAGGCCCCGCTCACGATCAGCACGCCTACCGCACAGATCGCGACGGTGCCGAACCTGGCCCGCCCCATATGGCGCCGCGCCGCGCTCCGGATCGAGACGGAGCCGGCCGAAACCCGTTCGCGCTCAGCGGTTTCATACACGCACAGCACCGCTCGAAGGCGATCGATGGCCCGGACGGACGCTAGAACAGGCCGAGTTTGAGCATGAGGGCACGGTCCAGTGCGGCGATCTCACGACCATCGAGACTGCCTTTGAAATCACCGAGACGCTCAGGCGACACCTAGGCCTGCAGCAGTGCGTAGCGTACCGCCTCGGATCGCGTCGTCTGCCGGGCAGCGGTGAGTTCGACCAGCGCTCTTTCCATCGCGTCGTCGGTTCGTACGTTCAAGGTTCCCTTGACACAAATGTAACGCGGTTTGTGTTACAGCCCTGGCATGCTGTTGTGGTCCGACCGCAGGTCTACTCCTCGTCGGGCTCGCCGGAATCCCCGTCGGGCACCGCGCCGCCACCGCCACGGATCGTGTAGAGCAACCCGTCCAGTTCGTCGGGTTTGATCAGCACGTCGCGGGCCTTGGAGCCCTCGCTGGGGCCGACGACGCCGCGGGTCTCCATCAGATCCATCAGGCGGCCCGCCTTGGCGAAGCCGACCCGCAGCTTGCGCTGCAGCATGGAGGTGGAGCCGAACTGCGAGGTGACGACCAGCTCGACCGCCTGCACGAACAGGTCCAGGTCGTCGCCGATATCGGGGTCGACGTCCTTCTTCTCCCCGGCCTTGGCGGCGGTGACGCCCTCGGTGTAGTCCGGCTCGGCCTGGTTCTTGGCGAAGTCGACGACGGCCTGGATCTCCTCGTCGGAGATGAACGCGCCCTGCAGGCGGGTCGGCTTGGACGCACCCATCGGCAGGAACAGCCCGTCGCCCATGCCGATCAGCTTCTCCGCTCCCGGCTGATCCAGGATGACCCGCGAATCGGTGAGCGAGGAGGTCGCGAAGGCCAGCCGCGAGGGCACGTTGGTCTTGATCAGGCCGGTGACGACGTCCACCGACGGCCGCTGCGTGGCCAGGACCAGGTGGATACCGGCCGCGCGGGCCTTCTGGGTGATGCGCACGATCGCGTCCTCGACGTCGCGCGGCGCGGTCATCATCAGATCCGCGAGCTCGTCGACGATGGCCAGGATGTACGGATACGGCCGGTAGACCCGTTCGCTGCCCAGCGGAGTGGTGATCTGCCCCGACTTCACCTTCTTGTTGAAGTCGTCGATGTGCCGGACCTTGCTGGCCTGCATGTCCTGGTAGCGCTGCTCCATCTCCTCCACCAGCCAGGCCAGCGCGGCGGCGGCCTTCTTGGGCTGGGTGATGATGGGGGTGATCAGATGCGGAATGCCCTCGTACGGCGTGAGTTCCACCATCTTCGGGTCGATCAGAATCATCCGCACCTCCTCGGGGGTGGCGCGGTGCAGCAGGGAGACCAGCATCGAGTTCACGAAGCTCGACTTGCCCGAGCCGGTGGATCCGGCGACCAGCAGATGCGGCATCTTCGCCAGGTTCGCCGAGAGGTACTCGCCCTCGATGTTCTTGCCGAGCCCGATGAGCAACGGGTGGTGAACGTTTCGTGTGGACGGCGCCTTGAGCACGTCGGCCAGGCGGACCAGCTCGCGGTCGGCGTTGGGCACCTCGATACCGACCGCGGACTTGCCCGGGATGGGCGCGAGCAGCCGGACGTTCTCCGTCGCAACGGCATAGGCGATATTGCGCGCGAGCGCGGTGATCTTCTCGACCTTCACACCGGGCCCGAGCTCGACCTCGTAGCGGGTGACGGTCGGGCCGCGCACGAATCCGGTGACCGCGGCGTCGATCTTGAACTGCACCAGCACCTCGGTGATCGCCTCGATCATCGATTCGTTTGCGGCGCTGCGCTTCTTGGGGGGTTCGCCGTCGGTGAGCAGCGTCAGCGGCGGCAGGTGGTAGTCGCCGTCGACCTCGCGCTCGGTGACGAACTCGAGCTGCTGCGGTTCCGGGGGCGGCGGGGTCTGATCGATGACCTTGGGCGCCTTGCGCTTCGGCTTCTCGACGGGCGCGGCCGGGGTTTCAACGGGCGGCTTCTCGGCGATCGCCTTGGCGTCCTGTAGCGGCGGCTCGCCGATTGCCTCCGTGGCCGCATCAGATCCGCCGAATTCGTCGGTCGGGTAGTTCTCCCGCGGTGTGCGACCGCGTTTGCGGGAGCTGTTCCGATGGAGCGGAAAACCGTCCTCGTCATAGCCTTCCGCGTCGTACATCCCGTATTGGTCGTCGTAGGAGTCGTATTCGTCGCCGCCGACGCCGAACAGCCATCGCAGCCGCTCGGGCACCTCGCGCACCGTGGTCCCGGTCAGCAGGAGAATGCCGAATGCCATGGCCAGCAACAACAGCGGCACCGCGAGCCACGAGGTGAGACCATTGCGCAGCGGGCCGCCCATGACGTATCCGACGAATCCGGCCGCGTGCGCGCGCCCGTGGGCATCGGCCGGCGAACCGGCGGCGATGTGCCACAGTCCCAGGAACGGCAGCGCGACCAGCACGCCGCCCAGGACCAGCCGCGGCCGGATCTCCGGATGGGGTTCGGTGCGCATCAGGATCACCGCTATCGCGCAGGCCACGAACGGCAGTGCCGCCGAGGCGGACCCGGTGAACAGGCGCACCGCGGTGTCGATCGCGTGCCCGATCGGGCCGCCCGCACCCAGCCACACCGCCGCCGCGATGACGACGCTGAAGGCGACCAGCGCCAGCGCGATGCCGTCGCGCCGGTGCCCGTGTTCGATCTCCCCGGCCCGGCTCAGCGTGCGGGTGGTGGCGCCCATGCCGCGCGCGAGCATCGTCCAGCCGTTGCCGACGCCCCGCCGGAATACCGCCAGCGGCGCGGTGTTCGATTTCCGGCGCGGGGCCGGGCGGCGGGCCGGGGCCTTGCGCGCGCGGGGCGCGGCCGCCCTTGTCGAACCTCCGGTGGATCCGCCGCGTGAACCGGCCGAACGGGACCGTGCCGGAGCCCGCCCCCGCGCCGATCCCGCCCGCGAACGAGACGCCGTGGTACTGCGGGACTTGCCTGCCATGACTCACAGGCTAGCCGCAACAGCCCCATCGAGACCATCCGCAACACCCACACCACGGACATCACATGACGAAATCTCGGCCACGTCCGGGCAACGGCGTCCGCGCGACCCGCGAAACCAAGATCCGGGTCACAGATTAGCGGTCAGCCCCGCCGAGTCGGCCAGACACGCCGCTGGCGCGTCCAAGACCACACCTCCGAGACCTGTCTCGCACCGACATCCGAGGCCGTAGGCGGAGCGTGAATACAACGGCGCCCACCACGACCATGGCTGCGGACCAGAATGCGGTGGGGAAGCCGGAGCGGGCGGCGGCCAGACCCCCCATCGGACCAGCGACCAGAATTCCGACATCCCAGAACGACGTCATCACTCCCATGGCGGCGCCCGCGGTCCTGGCGGCCACCGCCCGCAAGACAATTCGTGACGATGCCGGATAGATGAGCCCCAGCCCGACTCCGGTGATCACCACCGCGACCAGCGCAATGGACCGTGTTGTCGCAGACGCCAGCGCCAGCAGCCCCGCGGCCTCGATGATCAGGACCGCGCGAGCGACGACGTGACCGCCGAACCGATCGACCAGGGGACTTCCGAGCGCTCTTGTCACCAGGAACGCGGAGGAGAACAGCACCAGCCCGAGACCGGCTCCGCCGATCCCCGGACTGTCGAGGAAGAGCACCAAAAGTGCTGTGAGGGTGCCGTATCCGTACGCCGCCATCCCGAGCATCAGCCCCGGCCTGCCGACACCGGCCGGAACCAGATCGCGCCATCCGCCGATCGCGATGCGCGCGGGGTGCTGCGGGCCACGTCGAGCACTGGCGAGCAGAATCGCCGATATCGAGGGCAGCAGCACGACCAGCGCCCACACGGCGGTTGCCCCGCCGAGTTCCCCGGCGCCGACCGCCACCAGTGGCCCCACCGACAGGCCGCCCCACATCGACAGGCCGAACCATCCTGCGACACGACCGGACCGCGAGGGCCGCACATCCGACAGCACCCACGGCAGCACTCCGGAGAACAGCGCCGCCTCCCCGACACCCATCAGCACCCGGGCCGCGATCAACCAGGCGAGATTCGGCGCCCACAGATGCCCCAGTGCCGCGCAGGAAGCCGCGACGGCCCCCGCGATGGCGACCGCCCGCGCCCTCCCCGCATCGCCCGCCCGGCCGGCGAATGGCCGCGTCAGCGCGGTGCCGGCGAATGCCGACCCCACAACGACCCCGACCACGAACGGACTCGCGCCGAAGCGGTCGGACACGTAGCCGGGAAGTTCCTGCAGTGTCGCGCCGAGCGCCAGATACCCGCCGAGAACCGCCAGCCACAGCTGGACGAAGGGCGTCTGCACAGTAGCGACCATCGCTCAACAGTACCGATCTGTACTGTCACAGTACAAGTTGGTATCGTCAACTCGTGGAACTCGACGACACCCGACCGAACGACGATGCCGCGGCCCTGAGCGCGTCGCAGAGCGCCACCCGCTCGAAGATTCTCGACGCAGCGGCGGACCTGTTCTATGAGAAGGGGGTTCATGCGGTCGGCGTCAATGAGATCGCGGCCCGCGCGCACGCGTCGAAGTTGAGCATGTACCGGTATTTCCCGTCGAAGACCGAGCTCGTCGAGTCGATGCTCGAAGAGCACAGCGATCACATCCATGCGTGGCTGCTGCGCAAGACCGCCGACGCACCGGAGGGGCAGGCGCGAGTGCTCTCGGTATTCGACCTGCTCATTGCGTGGTTCGCTCAGCCCGGATACCGGGGCTGCACCGTCGTGAACACGGTGACCGACACTCGTGCGGACCCGGTGATATCGGCCATCGCCCGGCGCCACCTCGCGCGCTACCGCGAGATGCTGGAGACACGCCTGACGGAAGCGGGGATAACGCTACCCCGGACGCTCGCCCGCCAGCTGCTTCTGCTCATCGAAGGCGCGAGCGTGGTGTCGGCGATCGAAGGATCCCCTGATAGCGGAGCCGATGCGAGGCTCGCGGCCGAACACCTTCTGACAGCGACGCTCTCGGCTCAGACGACAGCGCCCCCGCCACGGTGAATCAGTCGATCCGCACTGCGTGTCCGGTGACCCGAATGCCGGCTGCGGCTGGATCGAGGTCGACCAGCAGCAGGCTCGGCCGACCCATATCCACGCCCTGGGTGATGGAGATTCGGCCAGATTCGGCATAACCGATGTCGCGGAGGTATCCGCCGAAGGCCGCCGCTGCGGCACCGGTTGCGGCGTCCTCGACGACTCCGCCGATGGGGAAGGGGTCGCGGGCCTGGAAGCGGCGATCGTCCTCGTGCCAGAACAGGTGCACCGTCGTCCACCCGGCCTCGCGCATGACCGCGCCGAGGGCGTCGAAGTCGTAGTTCAGGGCGGCCAGGCGTTCGCGGGACGCGGCGGCCAGCATCAGATGCTCGTTGCCCGCATAAGCCACCCGGGCGGGAAAGGCCGGATCGAGATCGGCCGGGTCCCAGCCGAGCGCTTCCAGCGTGCCGGAGATCTCGGTCGCGGTCGCCGCCCTGGAATGCGTTGCGACGCTGGTCAATGTCGCGGCCGGGTGATCATCGGCGGCACTGGTCTCGACGACGACGTCGCCGGTGTTGGTTCGGAAATTCAGGGTGCCGGGGCCGATGCGTTCGGTGAGTGCGACCGCGGTTGCGATGGTGGCGTGGCCACAGAAATCGACCTCGGCAAGCGGGCTGAAATAGCGAACCCGGTAGTGCCGGTCGTCTGTGTGGTTCAGGAAGGCAGTCTCCGAATAGCCGACCTTCCCGGCGATCCGCTGCATCTCGGAGTCGTCGAGTCCGACCCCGTCGAGGACGACCCCGGCGGGGTTGCCGCCGGCCGGATCGGTACTGAATGCGGTGTAGCGCAGTACTTCGGTGCTCATATGTCTAATGCTCGCATCGCGCGGCGATCGGGTCCAACGATGTATTTTGATATTCTCCATCGGATATTCCGATAGCATCGGCGGTATGGACACCCGGGTACTCGCCACCTTCGTCGCGCTCGCGAGGACCGGCAGTTTCACTGCGACCGCGGCCGAATTACACCTCGCCCAGTCGACGGTGACCGCACACATCAAGACGTTGGAGACCGAGCTCGGGCTGCGGCTGTTCGATCGGCTGCGGCTCGGCGCGACGCTGACCGACGCGGGGCGGCGGACCCTGGAGAAGGCCGGTCTGGTCCTCGATGCCGAGGCAGCGCTGCGCGCCGATCCGGATGTATCCGGCCCGATCCAAGGCACGGTCGGAATCGTGGCGCCGGAATCCCTGTGCGGGCACCTGCTTCCCGGAGTGATCGCGGCGTTGCACCGACGTCATCCCGGGGTCGAGGTCACGCTGTCGCCGGCGGGCACGGCCGACGCGATCGACGCGCTACGTGCCGGCCGCTATGCGCTCGCACTGATGCTCGAGCCGTCGCTCGCGGCGCCCGATCTCGTTGTCGATCAGCTGGGCACTCTCGAACTCGCATTCGTCACCGATCGGCGGCAATCGGTGACGGCGCAATCGTGGGCGGAGTTGGCGGAGCAGCGATGGTTCCTACTCGAAGAGGGCTGCACCTACAGCGACGAGGTCGCTCGGTGCCTGCGGGACAGTGCGGCGGTGGTTCGCACGACTCGGCTGGGCAGTATCGAGGCCACCCGGGCCTGCGTCGCGGCTGGACTCGGACTGGCCGTACTGCCCGTTTTCGCCGTCGACGAGCGGCGGCTGGCTCGTTTCGCCGGGCCGGCGATCGCCGAACCCGGATTGCTGCTGGCCCGTCACCGCCGCCGGTCGACCGGCCGTACGCTCGACGCGGTGATCGAGGAAATCCGGCGCGGTGCAACGAAGCTGCTTTCCGGCGGGTAATCCTATTCGCCTGCCATAGCGAGCAAGGAGGGGCAGCCGCATCGGTCCGGTGACCTTCGCGCTGGCGGTCGAGGAGACGCGGCTCAGATACTGCGATTGCAATCGTGCACCGCGCGGACATCCGCCTCCGCGCCCGCGGCCTCGAGGCGAACCTCGTTGCGGCCGAAGGCGTGGAACAGCAGCTCCGAGGGCTCGCCGGTGAGCACGACCTCCGGACCGGTGCCCTTGTGCGCGGTGACCCGATCACCCTGCGGAGTGGCCAGCACGACGGTCACCGGGGCCTTGCGGTAGGCCATCCGGGCCATCCGGCGCACCGTGTTCCACAGCTGCTCCTGATCCGCGACGGCCAATTCCCTGGGCTCCCAGTCCGGTTGCGCGCGCCGCACGTCCTCGTGATGCACAAAGTATTCGGCGAGGTTGGCCACCGCGTCGACCGGGCGCAACGGCGACCACCAGGGCGGACCGGTGCGCACCTGCTCGAGCAGCTCTGTGAAGGGCCGCCCGGCCGCCTTGGCCTGCACCGAATCCAGGTATCCGGCAAGGGATTTGACCATGATGCCGGGGGCCGCGTCGGGCCGCCGCTCGCGAACGACCAAGTGCGCGGCCAGATCCCGGACGGTCCACTCACCACAGAGCGTCGGGGCGTCGGGCCCGGTCGCGGTCATGGTGACGACCAACGCGCGCCGTTCGCGCTGAGCCATACTCATGAGGTAAGCCTAACGGAGTCGCACCCGCACCGCTCCACAGGCGACCACGGGCCCGAACAACCTGAACACCTACCCCTCCGAGCGACCGACGGCAGTCCGATGACCTCGCTTCGACGCCACGACAACGGCCCTCCGCCTCGACGAGACAGAGGGCCGTTGCGTGAAACTCAGACCCCGATGACGGTCGGCACGATCATCGGACGACGCCGGTACGCATCGGCGACCCAGCGCCCCACCACCCGGCGCACGCCCTGCGCGATCCGGTGGGTATCGGTGACACCCTCCCCGGCCAGGCGCAGCAGCTCCGACTCGACCAGCTCCAGCGCGCCGGTCAGCGCCTCCGGATCATCGGAGAAGCCACGGCCGCTGACCTCGGGCGCGCTGACCGCCTTACCGGTGGTCGCGTCGACCGCGACGGTGATCGAGATGAAGCCGCCCTCGCCGAGCACCAGGCGATCGGACAGCGTGGATTCGCCCACGTCGCCGACCGAGAGCCCGTCGACGTACACCTGACCGACCGGCACCCGGCCCACGATCGAGGCGATGCCGTCGACCAGGTCCACGACCACGCCGTCCTCGGCCAGTATCACCCGGTCCTCGGGCACGCCGGTCGCGGCCGCCAGGGCCCCGTTGGCGCGCAGGTGCCGCCATTCGCCGTGCACCGGCATCGCATTGGTGGGCCGCACCGCGTTGTACAGGTACAGCAGCTCGCCGGCCGAGGCGTGCCCCGAGACGTGCACCTTCGCGCTCTGCTGGGTGACGACGGTCGCGCCGAGGCGCGCCAGCCCGTTGACGACGCCGAAGACGGCGTTCTCGTTGCCCGGGATGAGCGAGGAGGCCAGCACCACCAGATCGTCGGCGCGGATGTTGATCTGCCGGTGTTCACCGCGCGCCATCCGCGACAGCGCCGAGAGCGGCTCGCCCTGCGAACCGGTGGAGATCAGCACCAGCTTGTGCACCGGCAGGTTGGCGGCCTGATCGAGATCGACCACGACCCTGTCGGGAATGTCCAGGTAGCCCAGGTCCTGCGCGATCTGCATGTTGCGCACCATGGACCGCCCGACGAAGCACACCCGCCGGTCGTACCGCTGCGCGACCTCGACCACCTGCTGGATGCGATGCACGTGGCTGGCGAACGAGGCGACGATGACCCGGCCCTTGGCCTTGCCGATGACGCTGTCCAGCACCGGGCCGATCTCGCGCTCGGGGGTGACGAAGCCGGGCACCTCGGCGTTGGTGGAGTCGACCAGGAACAGGTCCACGCCCTCGTCGCCGAGCCGGGAGAAGCCGGCCAGGTCGGTCAGGCGCCCGTCCAGTGGGAGCTGGTCGAGCTTGATGTCGCCGGTGTGCAGCGCCAGGCCCGCGGGGGTGCGGATGGCCACGGCGATGGCGTCCGGGATCGAGTGGTTGACCGCGAAGTACTCGCACTCGAACGGGCCATGGGTCGTCTTCTCGCCCTCGGTGACCTCGATCAGCTTGGGCTGCAACCGATGTTCGCGGCACTTGGCCGCGACCAGCGCAAGCGTGAACTTCGAACCGATCACCGGGATGTCGCGCCGCAGCCGCAGCAGGAACGGCACCGCGCCGATGTGATCCTCGTGCCCGTGCGTGAGCACGACCGCGACCACGTCGTCCATCCGGTCCTCGATCGGCCGGAAGTCGGGCAGGATCAGGTCGACGCCGGGCTGCTGATCCTCCGGGAACAGCACGCCGCAGTCGACGATCAGCAGCTTGCCGCCGAATTCGAAAACCGTCATGTTGCGGCCGATTTCGCCGATGCCGCCCAGGGCGAAGACGCGTAATCCGTTGCGCGGCAGCTTCGGCGGCAGGCCTGCGGGCTGCTGCTCGGCCGAAACCGGCTGCGGCGCAGACTGTTCGAAGCGGCCGCGGCCGCCACGGCCACGCGCGGGGCGGCGGGCGGCGCCGCTGCGCTCGGCGGGCGCCTCGGACTTCTCCTGGCGGGCCTTGGCGGGCTGGGACTTCGTCGCCTTCGCGGCACGGGATCGCGTCGCCTTCGCGGGCTGTGCGCCCTCGGCATCCTGCTTCGCCGAGCCGCGCGCGGGCTGCTCCGGCTGCGCTGCGTCGGCGTCCTGCGTGGCGGAACTCCGCGCGGCCTTCTTCGGCTCGGCCGACACCGGCTGTGCGGCAACGGGTTCCGGCGCGGGCGCGGGCGCGCCGGCGGACCGGGAGGCCGCCCTGCGGGGGCGGCGGGCCGGAGCGGCGGGGGCGCCGCTGTCCTGTTCGTTCGAACCTGTGGTCTGGTCGTTCACGAGAGCACCCCCGCAATCCGCAGATCCGCGGCGATCGCGTCGATCTGCTCGGTATCCGGCATCAGTTGGGGCAGGCGCGGCTCGCCGACCTCCACCCCGAGCAGCCGCAGCGCCGCCTTGGTCATCGACACGCCGCCGACCCGGGCCATCGCCCGGCACAGCGGCAGCATGCCGACGTGCAGCTCGCGCGCCCGCACCACGTCACCGGTGAGGTAGGCGTGCCGCAGCTGGCGCAGCCGCTCCGGCACGAGATGTCCGATGACGCTGATGAATCCGGTCGCGCCGACCGATAGCCACGGCAGGTTGAGGATGTCGTCTCCCGAGTAGTAGGTCAGGTCGGTCTCCGCGATCAGCTGGGCGCCACCGGCCAGGTCGCCCTTGGCGTCCTTCACCGCGACGATGCGCGGGTGCTCCGACAGGCGGAGGATCGTCTCCGAGGCGATCGGCACCACCGAGCGGGGCGGAATGTCGTAGAGGGTCACCGGCAGATCGGTGGCATCGGCCACGGCGGTGAAGTGGGCGATCAGGCCCTCCTGCGAGGGGCGCGAGTAGTACGGGGTAACCACCAGCAATCCGTGCGCGCCCGCGCGCTGGGCGTTGCGGGCCAGCTCGATGCTGTGCGCGGTGTCGTAGGTGCCGGCGCCGGCGATGACGGTGGCGCGCTCGCCCACCGCCCCGACGACCGCACGCAGCAGATCGAACTTCTCCGACTCGGTGGTGGTCGGCGACTCCCCGGTGGTGCCGGATATGGCGAGCAGGTCGACACCGCGATCGACCAGGTGAGCGGCCAGGGCCACTCCGGCATCGACATCGAGCTTGCCCTCGGCGGTAAAGGGGGTCACCATCGCGACACCGACCGTGCCGGAGGCGCGCAGCTCCGTTCCCGTCGATTCACCGTTCGTCATGGTCAGAAAGGCTACCTGGTCGCCATGTAGGGCCCGAAAGGTCGCCCTCCATACCCGCTGGGCCCCAGGGCGAATTCGAAGCACATTCACTGTTGCGGCGTCAGATTTTCCTTGAATGACGCCACATATGACGTCATTATGGTGTCATGGATTTGAACAAGTACACCGCCCGCCTCCGCGAGGACCTGGTCACCGCCGCGGCCCTGGGGGACGAAAAGACCCAGTCCACCGCGGCGGCCCTGGCCTCGGCCACCGAGAACGCCGCCCGGCTGACCCTGCTGGCCGCGCTGTCGGATCTGGCCGCGGAGATCAGCGAATCGCTCGGCGACCGCACGGTGCACGTCTCGGTGGACGGCACCGACGCGCACGTCGACGTGCGCGGGAACGGGTCGCACCCCGGCCAGGAGGCACCCACGTTCGAGGACATCACCGGCGACATCAGCCGCGTCACGCTGCGCATGGTCGACGAGATCAAGAACCGTGCCCAGCAGGCCGCCGCGCAGAGCGGGATGTCGCTGAACTCGTGGCTGGGCGCGACCGTGCAGGACGCCCTGCGCGATCAGATGCGGGCGCGCCGGCATTACCACGCCGAGACGTTCCGGGAGGATGCTCCGAACGGCGAGGCGAAGCAGGACCGGCCGAAGGACCACGACGAAGCCTGAAATATCCTCGCGCACAGGGTATCTCGGCGGTCTCAGCTCGTGACCGCGACGTTCCCCTCGGTGTCGATCTCGGTGCGGCGGTCGTAGTCGGGGGTGTGCGCCAGCACCGTGGCCAGCACCCGGCGGCCCGGCGGCAGCACCCGCACGGTCACCGAACCCGCGTTGGCGGCATCCAGTTCCGTTGCCGCCGAGTCGATCACACACCGGCGCACACCGGGCGGCGCGTCCGCGAAGCCGCCGTCGTCCAGCAGCACCACCTCTACCCCGCGCGCCCGCGCACCCCGGGCGGCGGTGCTGAGCTCCTCGGTCACCAGCTGCGGGGCGCGGAGGCCGTCGCGCAGCTCGGCCTCCAGCAGCCGGCACTGCTCGCGCTCGGCGACCGTCAGCACCGCGCCGTCGGCGATCCGCTCCAGGATCGGGCGCGCGACCCGGTCCAGACGGCCCAGCTGCCGGATCCGTTCGCCGTCCGCCGCGGCCATGGTTGCCACCGCGGCCGCGCGCCTCTCCGCCTCCGCGCGCAGCATGCGCAGTGACCGCTGGGTAGGTCGCATGATCACCGAGAACACGGAGATGGCCGTCACCGTACCCACCGGGACGATCGACGCGGAGACGACGGTGTCGGCGGGCACGCCGTACACGGCCGCGGCGGCAACGAGCACCGCGGCCGACGCCGCCACGCTGAGCCACGCGGCCCCGATCCGCATGCGCAGCACCAGCACCGCGACCACGTACGAGGAGGCGAAGGTCGTCCAGACCAGATGCCGGGCCGGTGCGGAGTTCAGGGTCGTGGCGGTCAGCACGGTGGCGACCGGCCCGCCTCCGGCAACGATCGCGGTGACCGGCAGCGGCAGCGGATCGGTCGGCGCCATCAGTACAAGCGCCCCGGCGACCGCCATCACCACCAGCGCGCTCAGCGCGCGCACCGGCGATGCGGCGCCGAGATTGCCGAGCATGTACAGCACGATGGTCAGTTCCAGGACCAGCAGGAACAACCATGCGACGCCGCCACGCAAGCCGAGCAGATCCCGCAGGTCGAAACCGGATTCCGGGTCGGCATCGGGGGATTCCGGGTCACGGAAGGTCATCGCCGCCCCACACCAGCGTCACCGTGGCGCCCTCCCCCGGGCGTGATTCCACGAATCCGGCACCGCCGGGCAGCTGGCGCATCCGCCCCAGGATGCTGACCGCGATGCCCAGGCGGTCGGCGGGCACCTGCCGCACGTCGAACCCCGCTCCGTCGTCGGCGAATACGAGCCGGATGCTGCCGGCGCTGATCGTGCAGGTCACCGTGCGGCAGACCGGGCGTCCCTCACCGGCGGCGTGGCGCAGACTGTTTCGCACGGCCTCCCCGAGCGCCGCGGCCAGGGTCCCGGCGACCGCGACGGGCATGCGCATATCGTCGTAGCCGGGCCAGGTGCGGGTGGCGAACCGGATACCCGGATTGATCTCGTGCACCGCCGAACGCAGATAGATCACTGCCGACCTGGCGTCGAGCACCTCAGGCCCGGGCGCATCGAGACGGATTTCGTCGAGCTGAGTCAGAGTCGCCCGAGCCTGTCTGCGCACAACCGAGTTCACCGGGACCGACCCGGTCGAGTCGACCCCCCGCTGTGCGGTCGTGAATGCCTGCGCGTCCGGCGCGTCCGCGGCAGTGCACGTCTCGTTGCCTCGCGAGGCATCGAGCAGGGTGGACAGCACGGCGTCGTGGATGAGCGCGGCGAACCGGGCACGCTCGTGATCGCGGGCGGTCGTAG
Source organism: Nocardia albiluteola (assembly GCF_018860155.1). Taxonomy (GTDB): domain Bacteria; phylum Actinomycetota; class Actinomycetes; order Mycobacteriales; family Mycobacteriaceae; genus Nocardia; species Nocardia albiluteola. Next base: position 51,275 of record NZ_JAHKNI010000019.1, on the reverse strand, counting down.
CGGCGGCCGCTGCCGCGCGCCGCCCGGCGATCGCCGATTCCCGATCCACCCGCGCGCCGGCGCGCCGCGCGCAGGTCATGCACCACAGGAACAGCGTCGACAGGCCCAGCGCCCGCACGAAGTCGTTCGCCGCCAACAACGTTGTGATCGGTTGGGCCAGAAAGATATCGGTGCATACCACCGCGGTCGCACCGATCAGGAGGTAGCCGATCGCGACCGGCAGCGGCCAGGCCAGCGCCGCGACAAGTACGCCGAGCGGCAGCATCCGGTAGAGCCACACCGACGAGGCGTCGAGGGTGTGCGGGTGCAGCGCGAACAACGTGATCGCCAGCGCCTCCAGGTAACTCACCGCCGCCAAACCGGCCACGGCACGGACCGTCGTGGGCCTCGACCACACCGACATCCCGGCCAGCACCGGGAAGAATCCAAAGGTCAGCACAACGGCGATCGGGGTCCACCCGCCGGGCGCACCCCGGCCCTGCTCCACGATCTCGGGCAGGTCGACCAGCCCCATGATCACCCCGCCCAGCCCGATCGACAGCCCCACGCGCCGCACGATGCCGTCCGTTGCCGACCACGACACGGGTTGTGCCGCGGCGACTCTCCCCCACCATCCGAGCCCGGCCGGCACCTGGGGCCTGGTGTGCGCACGCCGGGATTTCAGGGCGCCCGCAGCGGTCATGTCTGTGCCTCGCCGGCGCTCGGCTCCGACATGCCCGCTGTGGCGGCTGTGCCGATCAACCGCTCGCTGCGCTCGCTCATGCCCGCGGATTGCGCTCGGGCACCGGCAGCCAGCCGTCCTCGACCGCCCGCTTGTACAGGTCGGTCTTGGTGGGGGCGGGACGCCCGGCATCGGCGTACTTCTGGCGGATCCGGCCGAGATAGTCGTTGACGGTCTGTTCGGACAGACCCGTCATGCGCGCGACCCGCGAGGCCTTCTCCCCCGACGCGTACAGCGTGAGCACCTCCTGCTGACGTGGGCTGAGCCCGACGTCGGACAGCTGCGGGTCGCCGTCGATGGCCGCGGCCCAGTCGGTCGTCACGACCTGCTCGCCCGACGCGGCCGCGCGCACGGCCGACACTACGGTCTGCACGTCCTCTGACTTGCGGACGACCCCCAGCACCCCCGCCCGGGCCGCCGCCCGCACCAGGAACGGATTGTCGGCCCCGGTGAACACCAGCACCTCGAGGCCAGCCTCACGCAGCGCGCGCACATTGTCCTCGGGCGCGGAACCGTCCGCGAGCCGCAGATCCAGCACCACTAGATCCAATTCCGGTGCGGCATCGAATAATTCGGCCACCGTCCCGGCGGTGATCACGAGTTCGAGGTCGTCCTGCGGCGCCAGCATGCTGGCCAGCCCCAGCGCAACGGACTCGTGATCCTCGACCAGCCCGATCCGCCGCGGCGCGGCCTGCCCCTGATATGCCCCGTCCATACCGCTGTCACCTCTTCCCAGCTCCCGAACACCTCGCCCCCGGTGGCGGCGCGCGCGTACGCCGCCGGAACCCGGAAACGTACTGGATTCGAGTATGCAGGTGCGGGAGGCCGAGCGTCAGCCATTGGTTTCGGGGGGTCGCGGCGTCAGTGGAAGCCGAGCGCCGCCCCACACGGGCCGCGCGAAAAATGACACCTCCGAGTCTGATTCCGCACACGAGGCGCCCGCACGAGTAGGCGGCTACCTGTGTTCACCAGGGCCCGATCCGCCCAGACCGGCGACAGGCGCGGCGGCCGCCGCGTTCGGGGCGTACCTGCGGGAGCTGGGCGCGGTCGAGCCCGCGGCCGTGCTCACGCTGCACCAGGGGGACGATCTCGGTCGTCCCGCGATTCTGGGAGTCGAACTGCGCCAGGACGATCCGCGGGTGCGGGTGAGCGGCGCGGCGGTGGCACTTCCCGACTGATCCGATGCGTGGCAGCCGGCGGCCGTCGCCCTGCCCGATTGATCCCGTACGGGCGTAGCACTGTCGGACGGATCCGATGTGCGGCAGCCGTTCACGCACGCCCGCACCGGGATTCGACCGGCCGCACGAGGCGCCGCCGCGGGTACACCGGAGGACCACAGCGTTTGGATCCCCGGCCGGAAGGCTAATCTGCAGCTCACGGCCGAGCGCGTGGGCAGGCGCGTCCGGCATCGACACCCGAGGGACGGATATGAGCGTGACAAATCGCTGGGCACTGGGATTGGCGGCAATCGGCGCGGCGGCAACGGTATTGACCGGCTGCTCGAACAGTCAGAAGGACGCATCCCCCGCGGCGAGCTCGGCCTCGCAGCAGACCGCCACCGCGACCGCCGCGCCCAGCCACCCCGTGGAGGCGACCGCGTCGAGTTCCGGCGCCTGCACGAGCGCGCACGTCAAGGCCACCCTCGGCAAGCTCACCACGCTGACGCCGGGGCAGAACACGCAGCCGGTGACGTTGACCAACACCTCGGGCGCACCGTGCAAGCTGAACGGATTTCCCGACGTCGATCTGGTCGGCACGGGCGAGAATGTGGTCGGAACGACCGGCGCGTCACCGAACTACAAGTGGACGCTGGAGCACTCCAACGCCACCGCGGCCACGATCACTCTCCCGCCGGGCGGCGCCGGGAGCTTCGACATCACCTACCTTGCCGACGCCGGCGGCGACGCCGTACTGAAGGTCGCCTCGATCCAGCTGACCCTGCCGGGCGACAGCGCCCATACCGCCGTCGCCTGGAACGCGGCGGTAATGCTGCAGGACATGGCAACCCACCCCGGAACCTACTCCGGACCGTTCGTCGCCGCGCACTGACGACCGATCGGCACTACTTCCCCGCGAGCTCCGCGACGATCGGAGCGAACCGGTCGGCGAAGTCGGCCCCGAAAACGAAGTAGGAGAAGCCCATTTCCTCGCGCCGCCGCTGGATTTCCTCGGCGGCGGCCGCGGGGTCGTCGGGGAGTATGGTCATCGCGTCCGCGGCGTGCAGCGCGGCGGTATCGGTGTCGGGACGCGCCATGTGGGGCGCGACGGTATCCCCGATGACCGGCACGGCGAGCGCGAGCTCGACGCGCCCCTCGGTGCGGAACTCCCGCGCCAGCTCCTCGACCTCACCCCGGGGCTGATCCCCCAGCACGAAGGTGACCGTGTCCGCGACCTCCGCGGCCAGCGCCCGGGCCTTCGGCCCCATGACGGCCATCGCCACGGGCGTGTGGCGGTCGGGGCCGTCGAAATCGCGCAGCCTCCTGACGGTTTCGCGCACCTGCGCCAGCCGCTCGCTCCGCGGCGGCACGTCGGCCACTCCCTTGTCGCGCAGCTCGTCCTCGATGCCCGGTCGGCCGGTGCCGATGCCCATCTCGAAGCGGCCGTCGGTCACCAGCGACAGCGAGTGTGATTCCCACGCAGTCAGCCAGGCCGGACGCAGCGGGGAGGCGTACACCCAGCTGCCCACGCGCAGGTCGGTCACCGCGGCGACGGTGGCAAGCATGGGCCCGGGCGCCGGTTGCATCAGCGGGAAGTCGGGCATCAGCAGCGTCGAGTAGCCGCTGTCGGCAATGCGCCGCGCCCGGTCCAGCCACGTCGGCAGGTCGGTTCTGAGCGGGGCAACGACACCGAATCGAAAAGGTTTGGTCATGCCTGCTTTGACGACGGGTCCGCCCCGGATTCATCGGTGCGCGGCGCTCATTCCATGAGCTGCGCCGCCACGGTCGCGCCGAGTTCCCAGCAGGCTTCGAGATCGTTCTTGGCCGGTTTGCCCGACACCACCACGTACTCGGCGGCCTTCACCCATCCCAGCCCGGTCGTGATGGCGGTCACGCCCTTCTCCGCGCCCTCGGTGCCCTCGTTGCCGTGCAGGTAGAGCCCGAACGGACGCCCCCGCGTCGAATCGAGGCAGGGGTAGTACACGACGTCGAACGCGTGCTTGAGGGCGCCACTCATGTAGCCGAGGTTGGCCGGGGTACCGAGCAGATACCCGTCCGCCTCCAGCACGTCGGTCGGCGACAGGGCCAGCGCCGCGCGGCGCACGACCCGCACGCCCTGGATCTCCGGATCGGTCGCGCCGGACACCACGGCCTCGAACATCGCCTGCATGAACGGCGAGGGGGTGTGGTGGACGATCAGCAGGGTCGGCACGGGTCCAGGCTAGTTGCGGTATCACCCGAAACGGGTGACCGGATACCGTACATCGGTGACCTCCCGATCGCGCCTGCCCCGGCTGCCCGACCTCGCACCACCCGCGGATCCTCGCCGCGGCTACTCCCAGCAGGAGATCCTGACCGGACTGCGGCAGCTGATCCTGGACGGGAACCTGCCGCCGGGCACCGGATTGCCGCTGCGCGAATTCGCCCAGCGGTTCGACGTCAGCCCGATTCCGGTGCGGGAATCGCTGCAGACCCTCATCGGCGAGGGGTTGATCGAGCATCGGCCGAACTTCGGCTACACCGTGACCCGGCTGACCGCGGCCGAGCTGCGCGAGCTGTATGTGGCGCGCGAGCGCCTGGAGTCCGCGGCGCTGGCCGCGGCGGTACACCGGGCCGGGCCGGAGGATCACCGCATCGCCACCGAGGCGCACGCCCGGCTCGAACAGGCTGTGCTGCAGGACGATCCGGCCGCCTACCACCGCGAGACCCGCAATTTCCACCTGGCGCTCACCCGACCATCGGGCATGGCCCGGCTCGTGCACATGCTCGAATACGCCTGGAACATCACCGAACCCGTGCAGCCGATGGTGCACACGACCACGGCGGACCGGGTGGTGCTGCAGGCCGACCACAGCCGCCAGCTGGCAGCATTCCTGGCCGGGGACGCCGAGGAACTGCTCGCGGCGACCGAGGTGCACCACTCCCGGCTCAACGGCGTGGTTGCCGGATTGCCCACGGACCTGGGGCTTTTCGCCGAGACCGACGAGCCCGAGGACGAGTAGAGCCGTCATCACGCCGCCGCCCCCACGGGGCCGGGTGGCGGCCCGACGCCAGGAGTCGTGCCCCTGGCCGAATGAGGCCCGGGCACAATGCGGCTGCAATCCGACCTGCCGCGCCTCGGCTGTAGCGAGCACGGTGTCGTCGATACTGGTGGAATGCGATCGCGCAGGAAGATTCTGGACGCCACGCTCGAGCTGATCGGCGAGGCGGGGTTCGAGGGCGTGAACATCGCCGCGGCGGCACACGCGGCCGGGGTGACGCGGCAGACCGTGTACTCGAACTTCGGGACTCGCGAGGATCTGGTGTCGCAGGCGATGGCTGATCTGCTCATGCGGTCGCTGACCGATATCCGCGCACGCCTGGCCGAGATCGACAATGTGCCGGACTATCTGATCGAGCTGCTCGTCGCCTGCCGGGCGGTGACTCGCAACGACCCGGTGCTGGCCGCCCTGCTGCGCGCCGAGCACGGCAACCCGGTATTCGAGCCGGGTATGGCCGCCCGGGCCAAACCGGTTGTCCTGGAGCTGCTCTCACCGCTCGTGGCGCTGGATCCGGGCATCGAGGGCGAGCTCGGCGACTTCGCCCAGATCGCGCTGCACCTGGGCACCGCGGTGGTGCTGTTCGACGATCCGGACCTTCGTAGCGACGACGACCTCCGGCGGTTCATCACCCGTTGGCTGGTACCGGCGTTACCGACCGGCGCGGCGACGCGGGACTGACGGCACGACCCCTCTCCTTCCGGCACGGCCGCTTGCTGCCCACTTTCGGCACCAATATCTTGACACTATTGCGTCATAGTGTCTAGTTTTAGCGCGCAGCCCGACGACACCGTTCGGGCGACTCCGCCGCCGGATGTGCCGCCACGCATCGCGCGGATCTGTCCGTCGGTGTTCCGGAGGTCACCCATGCCCGAAATCACCCGCCGATCCTTCCTCGGCGCCGCCGCGTCGGCAGGAATTGCCTCGGCGGCAACGGGATTCACCACGATGAGCGTGGGAACCGCACGCGCGGACCGCATCCCGGTCACCCGCGAGGAGCACCGGGTGATCGTGATCGGCTCGGGATTCGGCGGCGGCGTCGCGACCCTGCGGCTGGCGCGGGCCGGCGTGCCGGTACTGCTGCTCGAGCGGGGGCTGCGCTGGCCGACCGGGCCGAATGCCACCACGTTTCCGCTGGCCACCAAGCCCGACAAACGCATGCTCTGGTATCGCTCCGACCCACGGCCTTTCGGCGTGCCGCTGGCCTTCGAGCCGTACACCGGCCTGCTCGAGGCGGTCGCCGGGGACAACATGACGGCCCTGTGTGCGGCCGGAGTGGGCGGCGGATCGCTGGTGTACCAGGGCATGACGCTGCAACCGACCGAGGCGGCCTTCTACACCCAGTTCCCCGAGGGCCTGGACTGGGCCCTGATGAACCGCGTGCACTACCCCCGGGTGGCGCGCATGCTGCAGCTCGAGGTCGCGCCCGACCGCCTGATCGACAGCCCGAATTACCTGGCCGCCAGGGTGTTTGCCGACCATGCCAGGCAGGCAGGTCTGCCGGTGTCGAAGATTCCCATGCCGATCGACTGGAACTTCGCCCTGGACGAGTTGCGCGGTGCGATGCGGCCCTCCTACACCAACGGCGCCGGGGCGCTGGGGGTGAACAACGGCGGGAAGCATTCGGTCGACGTCACCTACCTCGCCGCCGCCGAGGCGACCGGCCGGGCCGAGGTGCGCACGCTGCATCAAGTCACCGATGTCGAGCGCGCGCGGGACGGGCGCTGGACGGTCCGCGTCGACCGAATCGACACCACGGGAAGGGTTCTGGAGAATCTGATCCTCACCACGCCCGCGCTGATCATGGCCGCGGGCAGCCTCAACACCACCAAACTCCTGGTGCGCGCCGCCGCGAAAGGCCACATCCCGGACATGCCCGACGGCCTCGGCGGCACCTGGGGCACCAACGCCGACCGCATCTACGTGTGGACCGACCCGTCCCAGCCCTTCGGCGCCGCGCAGGGCGGGCCGGTCGTCTACGGCAGCCTGAACTGGGGCGACCCGGCGTCCGCGTACACCGTCATCCAGGCATCGATCCCACCGATCGGCATGGACCCGCACAGCACGATGCTGGTCGGTTACGGAGTCAGCAGCGCCCGTGGGCATTTCGACTACGTCCCGGCCACCGACGACGCGGCGTTGCGCTGGCCGCGGGAGGGCGACGCCGCCATCCAGACCGCCCACATCGGCCCTACTGTGCAGCGGATCGCGGGCCGGGGCAGCGCGCTCACCGACACCAACCTGGCCTTCCCCTCCACCTGGCACCCCCTGGGCGGGGCGAGCATGGGCCCGGTCTGCGACCTCGACGGCCGGGTGCACGGCCAGCGCGGGCTCTACGTGCTCGACGGCGCGCTGATCCCCGGCAACTGCGCGGCCTGCAACCCCTCGATGACCATCGCGGCCGTCGCGGAGCGCGCGATGGACAACCTCGTCGCCCACGACGTGGGCACCCTCATCTGATCCGCCCGCTCACTCGACCAGCACGGCAACCTTCTCCCATTCATCCAGCTCGGCAAGCTGATTGGTCAGCTTGGCACGGATCGCGGCGACGGCGTCCCGCCCCAGCGGCAGCCGCAGGGGCGGGTTCGGGGATTCGACGGCCGCGACGATGCGCCGTGCCGCCTCGACCGGGTCGCCGTAGACGCTGGTGTCGAGGTTGGCCAGGCGCTCGTGGGAGGTCGCGACGCTCGCGGCGTAATCGGGGTGCCGCACAGGCGTATTCGCCAACGCACCCACGAAATTCGTGCCGAACATGCCCGGCTCGACGATAGTGACGCCGATTCCGAGGTGGGCGACCTCCTTGGCCAGGCCCTCGTTCATGCCTTCGACCGCGAACTTCGTGGCTGCATAGAGGCCCAAACCCGGTGAAGGAGAAGCGACTCCGGCTGTCGAGGAGATCTGCACCAGGTGTCCATGCTTTTGCGCACGCAGCACGGGCAGGCAGGCGCGGATCACATGCAGCGATCCGAAGACATTCGTATCGAACGCTTCCCGCACCGCATGATCGAGAATCTCCTCCGTCGCACCGAAAATCCCGTAGCCCGCGTTGTTGACTACGACATCGAGGCGGCCGAACTCCGCCACCGCCCGCGCCACCGCGTCGCGCGCCTGCTGCGCGTCGGTGACATCCAGGGCCACGACGAGCACGCGATCGGGATGAGCCGCCGCGAATTCCCGCAGCGCCTCGGACCGCTCGGGGCGACGCGCGGTCGCCACCACCCGGCCGCCCTGCGCAACCACGGTCCGGCTGATCTCGAGGCCGAATCCCGAGGATGCGCCGGTCACCAACCACACCCGATTCATTTCCACTTCAAGCTCCTCAACAGGCTCTTTTTTCGATACTGATCGTACAGTATCGAAACTGCTACACTGACGCAATGCCAGCACAGAACGATGCGCGCGGACCGGGACGACCGCGCAGCGAACGATCGCGCCGCGCGGTCCTGGACGCGGCGCGGGAGCTGCTGACCGACCGCGGACTCCCCGGGCTGACCATGGACGAGATCGCCGCGCGCGCCGGAGTCAGCAAGAACACCATCTACCGCTGGTGGCCGACCAAAGCGGCGGTGGTGATGGACGCCTTCACCGACGCTTTCGCCGGGCAGATGCAAGCGCCCGCGGTCGGAGATGCCCTGACCCGCCTGCGAATTCAGGTTCAGCGCGTCGCACGGCTGATGAACACCCCCGAAGCCCGCCGCCCGTTCGTCGCCCTCGTCGCCGCGGCACAGCACGATCCCGAACTCGCCGCAGCACTGCGCGAACGGTTCATCGACACCCGTCGTGCCGGAGTGATCGAACTGATCGCCGCGGGCATCGACGACGGCCAGCTCTCGGCCGGCACCGACGCCGACATCGTCATCGATCTGATCTACGGCGCCCTCTATTACCGCCTGCTGATCAGCGGCGGCGACCTCGACCCGGCCTACGCCGACCGGCTCGTCGAAACGCTGGCCCCGGTCCTGCGCACCTGAACGTCACCCCTACCCACGACGACGCACGCACCGAGACCGCGGCGAACCGACCCCGTCGCTACGCCGCGCCCAGCGTCTCCTGCAATCGACGGTGCCGGTGCCGGAAGACGAAGGCCAGGGCCGAACGCAGCAGCGAGCCCCAGCCGGGGATCAGGCCCAGGGGTGCACGGGGTGTGAAATGCACCACGTCGGTCACCTCGGTGCGACCGTCGTCCAGGGCTCGCAGCGCGCGCTCGTGCACCCAGACCCGCATGGACACCATCGTGGACTCCTCCCGGAAGCGACGCCCCGGGTCGATTTCCGCGATTCCGATAGTGTCGGCGTCGATCGGCAGCCCACCGAACAGGAGAATGTAGCTGCGCCCCAGCGTGATTCCCGGCTCGGCATCCGCGATGGTGCGGCCGCACGCCCCACGCGGGACCGTCATCCGCAGGTACGGGCGCAGCTCGGCGTTGATCCCCTCGAACGAGGTAATCGCCGCCCAGACCTTCTCGATCGGCGCGTCGACGCGACTGACCTGCGCGATGCGTTGCGTAGCAGCCACCTGCCGCCTGCCTTCCGGGACTGTCCGGGTCGCACGCATTGTTCCACACCGGTCGCCGCAGGGCGCGAAATCCGTTGCGCGGGTTCAGGGATGATCGCCGACAGCCCCATAATTTCCGTCGGAGTGCGGCAATCGCGCCCGTCGCCGCGGCCTGGTCCGTGGCCCGCGGACCTCGTAGACTCCGGCTATGAGCGATCTTGCTGGTTTTGCCCGTCTCATCGGCGGCGATCACGGGCTCTGCGTCGTCTCGACCGCGCGGGCCGACGGCACCGTGCAGTCCACTCTCGTCAATGCCGGTGTGCTGGCACATCCGCAGACCGGTGAACGCATGGTGGGCATGGTGCTTCGCGGGGGCACCCGCAAGCTGGCCAATCTGCGCGCGCGGCCGCGCATGACCGTCGTCGCCCGGGTCGGCTGGGAGTGGGCCGCCGCCGAGGGGCCCGTCTGGATCTGCGGACCCGACGATCCGGTGCCCGGCATCGATGCCGAACGGCTGCGCCTGCTGCTGCGCGAGGTGTTCACCGCGGCCGGCGGCACCCACGACGACTTCGAGGAATACGACCGGGTGATGGCCGACGAGCGCCGCGCGGTCGTCCTGGTGACGCCCGAGCGCGTCTACGGGAACCCCTAGCCCGGCTCGCCGACCGCGACGACTCCGGAAACCTCCCTGGACACCCGGTCCGGAATAACCGCGACCGAGCGTCGGTTACGCTCTTCGACGTACAATCGGACCGCGGTCCGCTTAGTCCGCCGCCGATGGCCCAAGACGACCACCGACACCAGGAGATACCCGTATGACCACCACGACGAGCCCGGCAGAAACGATCGATACCGCCTCCACCTCCGACTCCCGCACCGGCACGTCCGGATCCGATATCGGCCTGCTGATCCTGCGCGTCGGCTTCGGCGCGCTGCTCGTCGTCCACGGCACCCAGAAGCTCTTCGGCTGGTTCGGCGGCTACGGCCTGACGGCCACCGCTGGGGCCTTCGGCCAGATGGGCTACACCCCGGGCCGTTTCTTCGCGACGCTGGCCGGGCTGTCCGAGGTTACCGGCGGCGCGCTGCTGGTGCTGGGCCTGCTCACCCCGCTGGGAGCGGCCATCGCACTGGGCACCATGATCAACGCGATCCACACGACCTGGGACCTGGGCTTCGCGAAGGGCTACGAACTGCCCCTGGTCTACGCCATCGCGGTGACCGCGATCGCCTTCACCGGCGCGGGGCGCCTGTCCCTGGACCACGGCCGCCCGTGGCGCCGGCAGGGCGCGCTCTGGGGCGCCGCGGCCGTCGTACTGGCCGTGGTCGCCGCGCTGATCACCCTGGCCGTCAAGTAATTCGAGAACGCTTTGTCCCCGGTCGCTCACGGCGGCCGGGGACGAAGCCGATCCGGGGGCTCAGCCGTTGGGCAGAATGACCGCGCGCCCGTTGATCTTTCCCGCGTGCAACCGCTCGTAGGCCAGCGGAGCCTCGTCGAGCGAATAGGTCTCGACGTACACGTCGACAGATCCCGCGCGCGCCAGGTCCAGCACCTCCATCAGCTCGCCACGGCTGCCCCAGTACGGCGCCATGACGTTCACCTCGTACGGCAGCGCCCCGAACCCGACCGGCAGGGTGCCGCCGCCGAGCCCGACGATCGTCACATCGCCCTCCATCGCCACGCACGCACCGGCGGTCGCCGTAGTCGGGGGCGCGCCGACGAAATCGAAGACCGCCGTCGCGCCGCGGCCGCCGGTCAGCTCCCGCACCCGGGCCCCCGCGCGCTCGTCGGAGACCACCGTCTCGTGCGCGCCGACCGAGCGCGCCAGCGCCAGTTTCTCTTCGCTCACGTCCAGCGCGATCACCCGCGCCGGGCTCAACGCACGCAGCAGCTGGATGCCCACGTGACCGAGCCCGCCTGCCCCGATCACGACCGCGGTGGCCCCGGGTATCAGCTTCGGCAGCGACCGCTTGATGGCGTGATACGGCGTCAGCCCGGCATCCGTGAGCGGTACCGTCCGCACCGGATCCAATCCATCGAGCGGCACCAGGTGCCGCGGATCGTCGACGATCATGTATTCGGCGATCGCCCCGGGCGCACCCAGGCCGGGCGGGCGAATGCCAAGCTCCGCCGCCCGCACGCAGTAGTTCTCCTTGCCCGCCGCGCACGGCGGACAGGTTCCGCAGCCCCAGGGCCCGTACACCACCACCGCGTCGCCGACCTGGAAACCGGTCACGCCCGCGCCAAGCGCCGCGACGGTGCCCGCGCCCTCATGACCGAGGGTCAGCGGCAGCTCGAACGGCACCTGCGGCCAGGACATCACGGCGATATCGGAATGACAGACCCCGGCCGCGGTCACCCGTAGCAACACCTGACCGGGCGCCGGCTCGGGATCCGCGACAGTGACGACCTCCGGCGCGGCGCCGAGGGTGCGATATTGCAGAGCCTTCACGAGTCGTACCTCCCTGTGTCCGTGGGAAATTCGGGGCGCACCGACCTATCCGCAGCTGGTCCGCGAGCTGGGTCGCCGACTCGAACCGCATGACCAGCCTGCGCGGCCAGGGCATCTGCGATCTGGGGTTCCGGGACCGATCCTTCCAGGCAGAAACGCGGAGCCACCCCGGGACCCTCCCCGCGCGCCATTCACTTGGCCCGGGCCGAACTCCGCTCGGGTGGCGGCTTCACCCTCCGTTGACTGCGCGCAGCACCCGCTCGGCCAGTTCCGGGCGGCAGATAAGCAGGTCGGGCAGATACGGGTCGGGGCGGTTGTAGCGTAGGGGGCTGCCGTCGAGGCGCGAGACGTGCAGGCCCGCGGCAGCGGCGACCGCGACGGGGGCGCACGAATCCCATTCGTACTGGCCGCCGGAGTGGGCGTAGACGTCGGCGGCGCCGCGCACGACGGCCATCGCCTTCACCCCCGCCGATCCCATCGGCACGGAGGTCGCCGAGAGGGTCTCCAGCAGCCGCCGCACCCGCGGGGAGGTCCTGCTACGGGAGACGGCCATCCGGATCGGGCCCGGAACCGGCGGGGCGAGCTCGAGCTGTACGCCGGTGCGCAGGACCAGGTCCTCGGCCGGGAGGGCCACCGCACCCACGACCGGCTCGCCGTCCACCGCGAGCGCCACGTGCACGGCCCAGTCGGGGCGGGGCGGCTCGCCGTATTCGCGGGTGCCGTCGAGCGGGTCGACGATCCACACGCGCGAGCGGTCGACGCGGGCGGCATCGTCGGGGCTCTCCTCGGACAGCACCGCGTCGTCGGGCCGGGCCTGTGCGAGTCGTTCCAGCAGTAACGCATTGGACTGCCGGTCACCGGCCGCGCCGCCCTGTGATCGGATGGCCAGCAGCAGTTTGCCCGCCTCCTCGGCCAGCGTGGCGGCAAGTTCATGATCGTCCATACCTACGACCACTACCACACCGTGCTCGCAGCCCGCTCCCAGGCTCGGGGATCATGCTGTGGCATATGGACATCGCAGCGCTGATCACCGCATTCGTGGTTGCCGTTCTGCCGATCGCGCCGACGGAGCCGACGCTGGTCGGACTGGGCGCGCTCGCCGCCGTGCTACACGTCTCGCCGATCGTGCTGATCCTCGTCGCGGGACTGGGCTGTTCGGCGTCCGATCACCTGCTCTACGCCGCCGGGCGCTGGGGCGGCGCCCGGGTGCTCGCCTGGCTCTCCCGCGGTCGTGCGACCGGCCGCGCGACCGGGTGGCTGGTCGATCGGGCCGAGCGCTGGGGTGTACCGGTATTCGTCGCCGCGCGTTGGCTGCCCGCCGGGGGCAGCGCGGGGGCGGTGCTGGCCGGATCCCTGCGCTGGAGGCTGCGCCGGTTCACCCCGACCTCGCTGCTCGGCTCGATGCTCTGGGCCTGCTATGCCACGATGCTCGGCTATATCGGCAGCGCGTTCACCGGCAATCCCCTTGCGGGACTCGGTATCTCGTTGATCGTCGCGGTCGTCGTCATGCTGGCAATGCGACCCTTCCTGCACCAGAATGTTACCGGCGCACCGGAAGTCGCGGCGGCAGTGATGATCGTTCCGGACGATACCGTCTACGACATCACACCGTCAGACCTCACCGAGCCGATCTTGATCGCCGCCTGACCGCTCGCCGGTTCACGGTTCGCAGCGCCGCCGGCGATGCGCAGCGAGTCCGCACCGCGCAGCCGGTTTGCGGCGCGGAGCGAGTCCGCGATGCACAACCAGTCCGCAACACACAACCAGTCCGCAACACACAGCCAGCTCGCAGCGCACAGCCAGTTCGCAAGCGGCCAGCCAGTTCCCAGCGCGCGGCCAGTTCGCGATGCGCTCAGTGCGGTTTGCCGCAAGCTCGCGATTCGCGGCTCGCAGCGAGTTCGCAGCCGACACCTATATGCGCTGAAGATCGCACTGCGACAGTAGATTTCACGACCACCACGGAACAGTCCGGGGGTGCACAGCGCAGGATCGGAGGTGCCCGAATGAGAGTCGCGCTCGCACCGGCCCCCCGCACGCCCGGCTGCACCTCCGCACCGGGCGGGTCTTGCTGACGCCCAATCAACGCCTGCCGCACGAGGATTCGTATTCGCCGCCGCCGCGACGCTGTTGCTGTGGGCGATCTGGTCGCGCGGCGAGATCGATCACACCTCCGCCGAGGCGCTCGGATTCGGCCTGTTCATTGTGCTGTCGCGGCTGGCGCTGCTGATGGCGGGCATCGGACTGTTCACCAACGGCGCCGTGGTCGTATGCCTGGAAGGGATCCGGATCGTCACGCCGGCGGCCGGCCTCGGGGCCGCCTTCCTCCGGGAATTCGTCGCCTTCCTCGCCCTGCACCGCCGCACCAACATCGTGCTGGGCATCGCGCTGACCGCACCCGCCGTGCTCGCGGTCTTCGCCTAGCGATCTCGCCCCATATCTGTCGCACCACTGGCGCATCCGCGCGCGCCGACATATACTCGTCTACGAATAGTGTTAGAGAAACTAGTTTCAATCACACTATGACCAGACAGCGCGATGCACTCAGGAGCACTTCATGACCACCACGACCTCCGTCGAGTTTCAATCCGGCTCGACGATCTCGGCCGACGGCACCACCATCGGCTACCTGCGCGCCGGCACCGGCCCGGCGATGGTACTGCTGCACGGCAGCAATCAGTCCGGCCGCAGCCTCTCAGGACTGGCTGCAGCACTGTCGGATTCGTTCACCGTCTACCTGCCGGACCGGCGGGGACGCGGCGCCTCCGGTGCGCACCGAGCGGACCATTCGCTGCGCACCGAGGTAGACGACCTGGCGGCAATGCTCGAGGTCTCCGGCGCCGAGCGAGTGTTCGGCATCAGCTCGAGCGGCGTGATCACCCTGGAGGCGGCGCGCACCCTGCCGGCGATCCGGAAGCTCGCGGTCTACGAGCCCGGGCTGCTCCTGGACGATTCGGGTACCTACACCGACTGGGTATCCCGCTTCGATCGTGAACTGGCCGCCGGGCGCGACGGCGCGGCGATCGTGACCTGCATGCTCGGATTCGACCTGGCCCCCGCGGCAATGAAATTCATGCCCCGCCGCCTGCTGGCCGCGTTCATCGATGCGGCCATGAAAAAGGAGGACCGCGCGCCCGCGCCCGGCACGATCACCCTGCGCGCGATGACCCCGACCCTGCGCTACGAGGCCGTCATCCTTGCCGAAAAGGCAGGCAGGCTGAACGATTTCGCCGACCTGCGGACCGACGTGCTGCTGCTGCGCGGCACCAAGAAGGGCCCGGCGTTCATCCGCCCCGCCTTCGACGCGCTGGACCGAGTCCTGCCCAATCATCGCAGCGTCGTACTCGACGGCCTGGACCACGGCTCCCCCGCGGACCGCAGCCAGACGAACGAGGGCGGAGATCCCGCGGCCGTGGCGCCGACTCTGCGCGAATACTTCAGCGAAACCGAATAATCGCCATACTGTGTGGATGAGCACTCCACTGCCGGACTGGCTACCGGAGGACATCGACCCCGAAACGCCGAGCGTGGCGCGGATCTACGACTACATACTCGGCGGGTTCGCCAATTTCGAGGTCGATCGGGCGATCGCCGACGGATTGGCCCGGACCGATCCCGATCTGATCGCGACCACCCGCGCGTACCGGGCGTTCCTGCGCCGCGTGGTCAAACATCTGGTCGCCGAGGCAGGGGTGCGCCAATTCCTGGACCTGGGTTCGGGAATTCCCACCGCGGGCAACGTGCACGAGATCGCACACGCGATCGACCCACGGGTGCGCGTGGCATACGTCGACATCGATCCGGTGGCGGTGGCGATCGGACGGCAACTGCTGACCGGAGACTCCCGGCTGACCGCCATGCGCGGCGATATCACCCGGATCGAGCCGATCCTGGACGATCCCGCCGTGACCGGACTGCTCGATTTCACAGAGCCGGTGGCCGTGCTGATGCTCGGCGTGCTGCACGTGATCCCCGATCGGGCAGGCCCGCATGCGATTATCGACCGAATTCGCGAAAGGTTGAGCGCCGGAAGCTATCTGGCTATTTCGCACGCCTGCAACGAGGGTCCGCCCGAGCTCGTGGCAAAGATCAACACGGTGACGCGGTCGACGAGCACCGCGGCCGTCCTGCGCTCGCGGGCCGAGATCGCGACGCTGTTCGACGGATTCGATCTCATCGAACCGGGACTGGTCGACCTGCCCCGATGGAATCCCGACGAGATTCCCGACGACATCCCGGCTACCCTCGCCCTCGGCGGCGTGGCCGGACTCGCGACTCGACCATGATCGCCCGCAAGACGATGGAATGGCCGAGAGGGTGAGTGCATGCGGGCTTTGCTGATATTGATCATCGTGCTGGGAATCGCGCTGGTCGTCGGCGACCGAGTCGGCGTCGTGCTGGCACAGAACGAGATCGGCCGCAGGGTCGCCGCCGAGTACAACCTCCCGTCCCAGCCGGGCGTCACCATCGGCGGCATCCCGTTCCTGACGCAGGCCGTGAACGGCAGCTACCACCACATCGACGTGCGTGTCGGCACCTGGAGCGACCAGCGGATCTCCGTCCGCGACCTCGATGTCACCCTGACCGACGTCACCGCGCCCCTGGCCGACGTACTCCACAACCGGACCTCGAACTTCGTCGCGGCGACGGCGTCGGCGACGGCTGTGGTTCCCTACGACACCGTCCGCGGCTACGCACCCTCGGGTGTGCAGTCGATCACCAACGGCGCGGACGGGCTGCATGTCATCGGCACCTTCAAGGTCGAGGGAATCTCCATTCCCGCAACGGTTGTCGTCACCGTCGCACCGACCGCGAACGGCATCCAGGTCACCCCGGTCTCGGTGCAGGCCGCGGCGGGCGGGCCGTCGATACCGCTGTCGCTGTTGCGCCGGACCCTCGCCTTCACCGTGCCGCTGCAGCAGCTCCCGCTGGGCGCCCAGCTCACAGCCATCCAGCCGGGCCCCGACGGGCTCCAGGTGACGGCGGTCGCCCACACGGTGCACCTGTCTAGCGTCTCGTAATCGCCCGCGGGGATTCCTCCGGCCGACTCGTCCGGTCGGCATTCCGCACGGCAGGCCTTGACGCCGAACCACCCTGCGCGGGCGGATCCGCACTCGCCGGGTCCCGCACCGACGGCTCAATCACCTCTTGCTTCAGATGTATCTTAAGATATATCTTGGGATGGTGAGTCCACGACGTTCCGCCGAGGTCGGCGGGCCCGGCTCCGGGCGCTTCTTCGGGCCCGGCGAGCTGCGACTGGCCCTGCTGGCGCTGATCACCGAGCAGCCCGGCCACGGATACGAGCTGATGTCGCGGCTCGAGGATCGGTGCGGCGGGGCGTACCGCCCCAGCGCGGGCGCGGTGTATCCCACCCTGCAGCAGCTCGAGGACGAGGGCCTGGTCGAACTCGAAATCGACAGCGGCCGCAAGGTATTCCATCCCACCGGGCCGGGCCGGGCCGAGGTCGCCGCGCACGAGGAGGGGATCGACCGGATCTGGACCCGGGCCGCCGAGCGCGGCGACTGGGGCATGTTCCGCGATCCGGATGCGGCCGAGATCATCGGTCCCGCATTGCGTTTGTTCAAGACCGCCGTCTCGGCGGTCGTGCACTCACACGGCGATCCCGCGGTCGTCGATCAGGTGCGCGACGTATTGGCCACGGCCACACGGCAATTGCAGGACCTCAAGGCCGAGGCCAAGCGTCTGCATCACGAACACCATCACGATCGTCGCCGCCGCGGTCGGCGGCCCGACTAGCCAATCACCTCACGACGAAGGTAATCCCATGGCGCACACCGGAATTCCCACCCAGTCTGCACCCCACCGCCAGGCGCGCGGTCTCGGCGACCGGCTCCTGGACCGCTTCTTCACCACCGCCCACATCCTGGAGATCGAGCGGATCGCCGCCCGCACCATCCGCCTGCGCCTCGGCGGCCCGGAACTGCGCGGCCTCACCTGGATTCCCGGCCAGCAGCTTCGAATCGCCACCGGCACAGCGGAGACGGGCAACCCAGTGGCCCGGATGGGCGAGCTGCGCACGTATTCGGTGTGGCACCACGACCCGGACGCGGGCGAGCTGCACCTGTGCGTCCTGGACCACGGCGACGGCCCCGGCGCACGCTGGGCCCGCACCGCGCAGGTCGGTCAGGAGGTTCGATTCCGCGGCCCCGAGGGCTCATTCACGCTCCGCGACGATGCGCCCTATCACCTGTTCGCGGGCGAGGAGACCGCCGCGGTCGCATTCGGCCCCATGCTGCGCGCGATTCCCGAGGACGTCCCCATCCACGGCGCGATCGAGACCGCCACCGCCGCAGACCGTCTCCCCCTTTCCCGCGCCACCGACCTGTCCCGACCCCTGCGCGGAAGTGCGTCGGCCGCCGGCTCGGAGACGCTGCTCGAAGCGATCCGCGACCTCGCGCTCCCACCCACCCCGGGCGCCGCCTACCTTGCCGGCGAGGCCCGCACCATCCAGATGATCACCAAACACCTGGTCTCCGAGCGCCTCTGGCCCCGCCGTGCCGTTCGCACCAAACCCTTCTGGGCTCCGGGCAAGCGGGGCATGGACTGAAACCTCGGCTGTTAGTCGAGCCGTGCCGTCGCCACCGCCGGCAGCGCGCCGGCGACACCGTGGCTCATCTGCACGTCCACACCGCCCATGACCGCACCCCGGACGTTCACCGAAACCCCCACCGGCGCATAGCCGCTGGCGACCACGGTGTATTCGCCGTCGTCCAGATTCCCGAAGAGGTACGTGCCGTCCGGGCCGGTCGTCACGGTGTCCACGACCTGCCCGGCCGGATCCATCAGCGTCACCTGGGCGTCGTGCAGCGGACGGTCGTCGCGTCCCCGGATCACCCCGCCCAGACGGGTACCCGGCCGCAGCGACACCTCGATCTCGGTCACGCCGGACCCGCTCACCCGCACGGGCATCGCGGTGGGATGAAAACCCATGGCACTCACCGCGATAATGAAATCTCCCTCGGGCAGCTCGGTGAGGCCGAACCGGCCCAGGATGTCGGTCTCGGCCGAGGCCAGCACCTCCCCGCGCGGATCCAGCGCCGCCACGCGCGCGGCGGGCACTGGGTCGCGATCGGTTGTGCGGGTGACGGTTCCGGTGAGCTCCCCCATGCCGGTCAGGAGCACATCGCAGGCGACCGGCCGCGAGCCGAGAGTGACGGTGGTGGCGTCCGGGCGCCGCCCTGGGCCCGAGGCGATCAGTACATAGGATCCCGCGGACGGGGTAGTCAGCTCGTAGTATCCGTCGACCCCTGTCGCCGCCCGGCCCAGCTGCCGGCCCGACATCGAGATCAGTGTCAGGGTCGCGCCCGGCACAACGCCACTCGCATCCCGCACGCGGCCGAAAACCACTGGGCCGTCGGCGGGTAGAGCCCGGCTCGACGAAGCGACGGGCCGCGCTACACCGCTGGCCGCACGCCCGGGGGAGGCTGCCGCATGCGCCGCGAAGGGCGCCGCGGAATCTCTCGTCTCCGACGAGCTATCCTCGGCCGCAACGGGTCCGGTCTCACCCACCGCAACAGCGCCCGCGGCATGCCGCGCCGTGACCGCCCGGCGGACCGGAATGGCCATCGCGACAACCGCGGCGACCAACGCAACACCACACCCGATCAGCAGACCGGTCCGGAATCCGTTCTTGGTCGGAATGCTGTGCCCGGCAAGGGTGATGCTCATCTGCGCGAGCACGACACCGATGACGGCCGACGCCGTCGAGGTGCCGATCGAGCGCATCAGGGTGTTGAAGCTGTTGGCGGCGGCCGTCTCCGACTGCGGCACGCCGCTCATGATCAGCGCGGGCATTGCCCCGTAGGCGAATCCGGTGCCGGAGCTGACGATGATCGTCACGAGCATCAGTGACCAGGCGTGCCCCATCAGCACCATCGACAGGCCGTACCCGGCGGCCATGATCAGCGCGCCGACGGCCAGGGTCACCTTCGGCCCGCGCAGCGCCGACAGCTTGGCGCTGACCGGCGAGACCAGCATCATCATCAGGCCGCCGGGGGCCATGTACAGACCCATCGCCATCATCGACTGTCCCAGACCGTATCCGGTGATCGTGGGCAGCTGCATGAGCTGCGGAAGGATCAGCGACGAGGAGTACATCGCGACGCCCACCATGATGGACGCGACGTTGGTCATCAGCACCTGCGGGCGAGCGGTGGTGCGCAGATCGACCAGCGGTGCGGCGATGCGCAGCTCCCACCAGCCCCAGAGCAGCAGCACCACGACCGCGCCGACGAACAGCCCGATGATCCCGCCACTGCCCCAGCCCCAGTCGCCCCCCTTGGACACCCCGAGCAGCAGGCAGACCAGTCCGGCGCCCAGCCCCACCGCGCCCACGACGTCGAACCGGCCGTGCCCACCGACCGGCGGCGTCTTGGGCAGCACGAAGTAGATCAGCCCGGCCACCACGACGCTGGCCACCGCGACGCCCCAGAACAGCACCCGCCAGTTGCTGTACTGCACCACCGCCGCGGACAGCGGAAGCCCCAGTGCGCCACCGATTCCCAGCGACGAGCTGATCAGCGCGATGCCCGAGCCGAGCCGCGCGGGCGGCAGCAGATCGCGCAGTGCGGCGATGCCGACCGGGATGATGCCCACGCCCATGCCCTGCAGGCCGCGCCCGATGACCATCGGCCACAGTGAGGAGGACAGCGCGCACACGACGGACCCGACGATCAGCGGCACCGTCGAGCCGATCAGCACGGTCCGCTTGCCGTACAGGTCGCCCAGCCGCCCGGCCACCGGCGTCACCACCGCGCCGACGAGCAGGCTCGCGGTCACCACCCAGGTCGCGTTCGCGGTGGAGGTGTGCAGCAGCTGCGGCAGCTGCCCCAGCAGCGGGATGACCAGTGTCTGCGTCAGCGACGCGACGATGCCGGCAATCGCCAGCACCGCCAGGATGCCGCCGGACCTGGCGGCGGGTTCTTCTTCGGCCACGTCGTTCTCCCTCGAGAGTTATGCCTCTGTGTGTATTATGCATATCGAGTGCTAGGTGCACAACAATTGCCGAATGCACAATTGGGCGATGCGCGGCGATGTGCACCCGCGGCGAACGAAAGGGGTTCCGCGTATGGATGGACCCATGGACCTGGTCGAATTCGAGACCATGCTGCTCAGCAGGTACACCCTCAATCCGCACTTCCGGAGCGCGAACGGCCTGCTCGAGCGCAGCGCATATCTGCTGCTGAGCCGGCTGGCGGCCGCCGGGCCGCTGTCGATCCGTCAGCTCAGCGATGCGCTGCGACTGGATGCCTCGACCCTCAACCGCCAGACCGGGGTGCTACTGCGCGCCCGGCTCGTGGAGCGCATCGCCGATCCGGACGGCGGTATCGCCCGCAAGTTCCGGCTCACCCAGGCCGGGCGGGCCCGCCTCGAAGCCGCGCGCACGGCCAACGTCCAGGGCATGGCCCGGGTGCTGGGCGACTGGCCGGCCGAGGACGTCGCCACCTTCGCCGCCTACCTGCGCCGATTCAACAACGGCATCGAGGCACTGGCCGGAAGCCCCTGGCCGCGTACGGAATCCGCAGCGCATCCGGCCGGGTAGCCGTACGATCGCCGCAGGTCAGGGTAATCGCCGGGCAACATATACAATTCATGCAACAATCAGGCAACACCGGATGGGTACCGTCGCGCGAGTCAGACCCGCTCGCGCGGGGCCGTTCGATCGGAAGCGTGCCGCGACGCCATGAAAATCCGCGTGATCAACCCGAACACCACCGCCACGATGACCGCGGTCATCGACGAGTGCGCACGCGCGGTCGCGGGTGCGGGCACCGTCGTGGAGTCGGTCACCTCGAGCATGGGACCCGCCTCGATCGAGAGCCACTACGACGAGGCGCTGGCGGCGCCCGGCCTGCTCACCGAGATCGCCCGGGGCGAGCGCGAGGGTGTGGACGGGTACGTCATCGCCTGCTTCGGCGATCCGGGCCTGTACGCCGCGCGGGAGCTCGCGCGGGGGCCGGTGATCGGCATCGCCGAGGCCGCGATGCACGCCGCGAGCCATCTCGGCCGGGGGTTCAGCGTCGTCACCACCCTGGCCCGCACCGCCGGGCAGGCAGTGGATCTGGCGGAACGCTATGGGCTGCAACGGTTCTGCCTCGGTGTGCACGGCACCGACATTCCGGTGCTCGAGCTCGAGAATCCGAAGGTGCGCGGCGTGATCGCGGAAGCCTGCCGGGAGGCCATCGCCGCGGACGGCTCCGAGGCGATCGTGTTGGGCTGCGCCGGCATGGCCGATCTGTGCGCGTACCTGACGCAGGAGACGGGCGTGCCGGTCATCGACGGGGTCGCGGCGGCCACGCTGACGGTGCAGTCGCTGGTCACCCTCGGGCTGCGCAAGTCGGGGCGCGGCGAGTTCGCCGCGCCCCTGCCCAAGCACTACACCGGACTGCTGTCCGGCTTCGGCATCGAGGAAGATAATCGATGACGCTGCCCGCGGAATTCCCGAGCCGCGCCGGCGACCGACCACCGGCCGTCGACGACGCATCGGGCCGATTCCGCGCTGGATACATCGATCTGCGCGGCCGAGGTCGCCGGCGAAGGAGACGATAGATGACAGTGCCCGCCGAATTCCTGGGTAGCGTCGGCGAACGCCTGCGGGCCGTCGATGCCGAGCTGAACCGTCGGTATCCCGGCGACCGGCCCGGTCAGCCGATTCACACCGCGTATGTGTGTGCGGCCGACGCCACCAAGGATCTCCCCCACGAATGGGGTACGGCCGCACTGGAACTGGCCGACCGGCACGCCGACCTGCTGACGGAGCTGGCCGGGGCCGACTCGGTGAGCCGGGTGCGGAACACGCTGGCACAGCGCCCGATTCAGGATCTTCGGCTGGATTTCGAGGATGGCTACGGCACCCGCGGCGGCGAGGTCGAGGACGGCGACGCCACCCGCGCCGGTGAGGTGCTCGCCGCGCTGCCCGCGACCGTCATCTCCCGCGGCATCCGGACCAAGGGCCTGACCGCTGCCGAATACGACCGCGCGATCCGCACGTTGGAGCGGGTGCTCGACGGCGCCGGGGGCGTGCCCGACGGATTCGTCTTCACCGTGCCCAAGCTGCGCGCGGTCGAACAGGTCGACGTCGCGGTGCAGGTGTGTGAGGCGCTGGAGCAGGCCCACGGATTGGCCTCGGGCGCATTGCGTTTCGAGCTGCAGATCGAGAGCCCGCAGGCGGTGATCGCCGCCGACGGCACCGCCACCGTGGCGCGGGCGATCGCGCACTCGGCCGGGCGCTGCACCGGATTGCATTACGGCACCTACGATTACAGCGCGGCCTGCGGCATCTCCCCGCAGTTCCAGTCGCTCGAGCATCCGGTCGCCGACCACGCCAAGGCGGTCATGCAGGCCGCGGCCGCGCAGACCGGGGTGTGGGTGTGCGACGGCTCGACCCAGGTGCTGCCCGTGGGCGCGGAGGCGCCCGCGGCGCTGAACCGGCACTTCCGCCTGGTCACCCGCTCCCTCGAGCGCGGCTACTACCAGGGCTGGGACATGCATCCCGGCCACCTGGTGACACGCTGGCTGGCGACCTTCACCTTCTTCCGGGGCGCGCTGACCGCGGCCGCTCCCCGCATCGACCGCTACCTGCAGCGTCAGGGCGGGGCCGTCGTCGACGAGCCGGCGACCGCGCAGGCGCTGGCCACGGTGGTGCTGCGCGGGCTGGACTGCGGCGCCTTCGGACCGGAGGACGTGACGGCGCTGGTCCCTGCGGCCACCGTCGAGGTGCTGCACCAGCTGCGGGACCGGAAGTTGCCGACATCGTGAGCGGCGCAGCCGGTTTCACCGCGCCCTTAGCTTCGACGGCTCTGATCGACATCGAATTACGCGGTAGCACAAGGTTCGCGTGTTGGCGGCGGCACCCGGACCACGGCACAGTAACGAGGAGCAGTGATGAGTGAATACCCCCGCGACATGGTCGGTTACGGGCCGAATCCACCGCATCCACAGTGGCCCGGCGAGGCGAACATCGCCGTGCAGTTCGTGCTCAACTACGAGGAGGGCTCGGAGAACTGCGTCCTGGACGGCGACGAGGCGTCGGAGACATTCCTCTCGGAAATGGTTCCGGCCCAGGCATTTCCGAACCGCCACCTGAGCATGGAGTCACTGTACGAGTACGGTTCGCGCGCGGGCCTGTGGCGGGTGCTGCGGACCTTCGAGAGCCGGGACATCCCGCTCACCATCTTCGGGGTGGCGCGGGCGCTGGAGCGAAATCCCGAGGCGGTGGCCGCATTCAAGCGCCTGGGTCACGAGATCGCCTGCCACGGCCTGCGCTGGGTGTCGTACCAGCTGACCGATCCCGAGACCGAGCGCAAGCATATGGCCGAGGCGGTGCGCATCATCACCGAGCTGTTCGGCGAGCCGCCGCGCGGCTGGTACACGGGCCGGGATTCGCCGCAGACCCGCGAATTGGTGGTCGAGCACGGCGGATTCACCTACGACTCGGACTCCTACGCCGACGACCTGCCGTACTGGACCCGCGTGCACGACACCGACCACCTGGTGGTGCCGTACACGCTGGAGACCAACGACATGAAGTTCTCCTCCCCCGCCGGATTCGCCAATGGCGACGAGTTCTTCGCCTACCTGCGCGACGCCTTCGACGTCCTGTACTCCGAGGGCGCGGCCGGAGCACCCAAGATGCTGTCGGTCGGCCTGCACTGCCGGCTGGTCGGCCGCCCCGGCCGCACCCGCGCCCTGGAACGCTTCCTCGACCACGTCCAGTCCCACGACAAGGTCTGGCTGGCTCGCCGGATCGACATCGCCGAGCACTGGGCGAAGGTGCACCCGCCGCGGGGCTGAGACTCGACCTGCCCTCGCCGAGCCGGCATCGTCAGCCTTACCGTTGCCGACCGGCTCGGCTTCGCGGCCGAGCGACAGCAGGGCCGCCCGGCCAGCGGGGCCCTCGATGTCCCATGATTCTCGTTGCCAGAGCAGATGATTCGGCCGACACCGAGCGAAGTACGGTGAAGCGGTTCAGTTCCGCGCCGCGCGCTCGGCACGCTCCAGCGCGACGGCCCGCCGCATGGTTTCGCGGGCGCGGGTCCGGTCGCCCGCGTAATCGTAGGCGCGGGCGGCGCGGTAGTTGGTGCGCCAATCGTCCGGGGCGGCTTCCCATTCCCGCTTGACCTGTTCGAAAAGGGCGTCGGCGGCATCTTTTTCGATGCGGCCCGAGGGACGGCGGGGCAGCTCGGACACGTCCAGCTCGCCGCCCTCGGCGTGGATCCGGCGGGCCAGGTGCTGATGAGCCAGGGCCGCACGGATACTCGTCGCGACCACCCAGACGCCGATGATCGGCAGGATCAGCACGCCGACGCCCATCGCGACGGCGGCGGCCTTCCCGGTTGCGATGAGCGCCACCGCGATCCGGCCCAGCAGCAGGAAGTAGAACGCCAGCGCGATCACCAGGAACGCGATGAACCCGATGACCTTCAGCAGCTGGCGGTTGTTATCGGTAGCAGCGGTCATCGCCGCACCTCCTCATCGGCTCCGACCGGGGATACACGAACGGCACTCATCGAACGCCCGCACGAGTCAGCACGGCACCGACATTGGGCTGTGTGCTCAACGAGCCGATGTCGTTGTGCCTGTGGCACATTCACGCTCACAGGTCCAGCAGCGGGTCGAGCCCGACTGTCAGGCCCGGCCGCGCTCCGATCTGCCGCACACCAAGCAGCACGCCGGGCGTGAACGAGGTGCGGTCGAGGGAATCGTGACGGATGGTGAGCGTCTCGCCCTGGGTGCCGAACAGCACCTCCTGGTGGGCGACGAGCCCGGCCAGGCGCACCGAATGCACCCGCACGCCGTCGACGCTCGCGCCACGAGCGCCGTCGAGTTCGGTGCTGGTGGCGTCCGGGCTCGGCCCGACGCCCGCGTTCTTGCGGGCCTCGGCGATGATTCCGGCGGTGCGGTAGGCGGTGCCCGACGGCGCGTCGGCCTTGTTCGGGTGATGCAGCTCGATGACCTCGACCGAATCGAACCAGCGGGCGGCCTGCTCGGCGAATCGCATCGACAGCACCGCGCCGATCGCGAAGTTCGGCGCGATCAGCACGCCGACCTCTGGCCGGTCGGCCAGCCAGCCGCGCACCTGCGCCAGGCGGGCCTCGTCGAATCCGGTGGTCCCGACGACCGCGTGGATTCCGTGCTCGACCAGCCACCGCAGGTTCGGCATCACGACATCCGGATGCGTGAAGTCGACGACCACCTGAGCGCCCACCTCGGTGAAGCCCTCGAGCCGGTCCCCCTTGTCCAGGCCCGCGACCAGCTCCAGATCCGGCGCCGCCTCGACCGCCGCGCACACCGCCTGCCCCACCTTGCCCAGCGCGCCGAGCACACCCACCCGGATCCGGTCCGCACTCACCTTGATCTCCTCACATGCCCGGCCGACAGTCTCCGCAGAGCCTACTGCTCGCGGTAACGCGAGCCGGACACCGTCCGTCCGGAAGTGCCGCAGGTCTCACCCGGCGACCACGCACAGACGGGCCGGACAGCGCCGCCACCGCCGGCCTACTCCGGCCCAGGCCGATGCGCTGTCATCTGTCCGCTTACGAGCTGCACTACGCCCGCCAATCCCAACTCCATACCGGGCCGGTCGCCCGCAACCGGCACTGCCGGCCCTCAGTCGAAGACGATGACCTGCCGCAGCCCGTGTCCGGCAGCCAGTTCGTCCATCGCGTGGTTGATGTCCTCGAGCCGCAGCCGCGAGGAGACGAGGCGCTCGACCGGCAGCCGGCCCTCGCGCCACATCCGCACGTATTCGGGGATGTCGCGGGCAGGGACGGCCGAGCCGAGGTAGCTGCCGACGATCGAGCGACCCTGAGCGACCAGGCCGAGCGGCGAAATGCTCGCGCGTGCTTCGGGATTGGGCAGCCCGACGGTGACCGTGGTGCCGCCCGCGGCCGTCGCCGCGACCGCGGTCTCGAAGGCGCGCACGTTGCCCGCGGCCTCCACCACGACCTCCGCCACGATGCCGCGTTCGGCCAGCTCCGCCGGGGTGTACACCTGCGTCGCGCCGAGTTCGGTTGCCAGCGAGAGCTTTTCGGGCAGGGTGTCGACGGCGATCACCTCGCTGCCCAGGTCCTTGCGGAGCGAGGCGGCGACCAGCACCGCGGCCATTCCGACCCCACCGAGCCCGACCACCATGATCCGGTCCCCCGGCCCCGGCTTCGCCGAATTCAGCAGCGCCCCACCGCCGGTCAGCACCGCACAGCCCAGCACCGCGGCCACCTCGGGCGGCACGTCGTCGTCGACGGGTACTACCGAGCGCCGGTCGACCACCGCATGCGTGGCGAACCCGGACACCCCGAGATGATGCTGAATCGTCTCCTCACCCCGCAACAGCCGCCGCCCACCACCCAGCAGCTCCCCAGCATTATTCGCGACGCTGCCCGGCACACACGGTGTGCGGCCGTTGGTCGCACACCCCTCACACTCTCCGCACCGCGGCAGAAAAGTCATCACCACACGCTGCCCCACCTGCAGGTCACTCTCACCGGACCCGATCCGCTCAACCCGCCCGGCCGCCTCGTGCCCGAGCAGCATCGGCACGGGCCGCACCCGATTCCCGTCCACCACTGACAGATCCGAGTGGCACAGCCCCGCCGCCTCGATCCGCACCAAAATCTCGCCGGGACCAGGCTCCCCCAACTCCAGCTCCCCGACGACCAGCGGGGTCGACTCGGCGTACGGCGCGGGCGCACCGATGCGTTCCAGAACAGCACCACGGATCTTCATGAGCGAAACGCTACCCCGCACCAACCCCCTGCTGCATGACCACTGCACAATCCCCGCACCCAACTCCCCGTCGTTCGCGCCGCCCGCACCCGACCCGCCCCGCTCGCCCGAAGGACCGGGTTCGCCAAAAGTCGGCTTACATCGATCCGTCAGCGGCAGAGTCTGTCTTGACCGATCCGGCTGTCGTACCAGCGATGTCGCCTCTGAGCACAGCTGGCGTGACGATGCGGGCACGGTTGTGGACCGATTGCCGGACAGACCGCAACAGCCCCCTCCGAATACCGCGCGCCGCTAGCCGACCACCCCCGGCCGCACCCGCCCGTACCCCGTTTCCTGCTCGAACGCATACCCCGCCTGCAGCACCGCCAGATCCGCATGATGCGGACCCACGATCTGCACCCCGACGGGCAGCCCGCCCGGGGTGAATCCGGCGGGGACCGACAGAGCCGGGCAGCCGGTGGCGCTGATCAGATACGCCGAGCGCATCCAGTCCAGGTACGTCTGCATCGGTTCGCCGTTGATCTCGCCGGGATATTCCAGGTCGATGTCGAACGGCACGACCTGGCTGACCGGTGCGAGCAGGACGTCGTAGCGGTCGAAGAATTCCCGCACCCGGTGGAACAGCGCGGTGTGCAGCTGCTTGGCGCGGGTGATCTCCTGCCCGGTCAGCGACCGTCCGGCCTCGATATTCCAGATCAGCGACGGCTTGAGTAATTCGCGATGCTCGTCCAGCAGCGACCCGAGTCCGAGCGCGAAGTTGGCCGCGCGCAGGGTGCGGAAGACCTCGTCGGCGCCGGTCAGGTCCGGGCAGCCGGGTTCGACGATCGCGCCCAGCCCCTCGAACACACGCGCGGCGGATTCGACGACCTCGCGAACCTCCCGCTGCACCGGCACCGCCCCGCCCAGGTCCGGCGTCCACGCCACCCGCAGCCCGCGGGGCTCCCGGAGGGCCAGCGACGCGAAATCCGTGCCGGGCTCGCCGAGGGCGATCGGGCTGCGCGAATCGGGCCCGGCCAGGACCGACAGCAGCAGCGCCACGTCGCCGACGCTACGCGCCATCGGTCCCTGCACAGCGAGGGTGAACCAGCCGTCCGCGACGGGCCAGCTCGGGACCCGTCCCGGCGAGGGCCGCAGCCCGACCACGTTGCAGAACGAAGCCGGATTGCGCAGTGACCCACCCATATCGCTGCCGTCGGCCAGCGGATGCATGCCGCAGGCCAGCGCCGCCGCGGCCCCACCGCTGCTGCCGCCCGCCGATCGCCCCGGATCGTACGGGTTGCGGGTGGCACCGAAGACGGGGTTCACCGTGTGCGAGCCCGCGGCGAACTCGGGCACGTTCGTCTTGCCCAACGCGATGGCCCCGGCCGCGCGCAGCCGCTCGATCACCAGTTCGTCGCGCGCGGGCACGTTCGCCGCGAACACCGGCGACCCGTAGGTGGTCAGGACTCCGGCGGTATCGTGAGTATCCTTGTGTGCCATCGGAATTCCGTGCAGCGGCCCGACGGGAAGCCCCGCGGCCAGCCGCTCGTCGGCCGCGTGCGCCTGCTCGAGGGCCTGCTCGGCAACCAGCGTGACAACGGCATTGACCGACGGGTTGACGCGCTCGATCTGCGCCAGATGCGCCCGGACCACCTCTGTCGCTGACACCTGCCGCACGCGCAGCGCCCGGGCCAGCTCTCGCGCGGAGCTGAAACACAACTCCGAATCCCCTGCCGCGGAACCATTTCCGGTGCCGTCAACGGACGACGTGTCATCGATGTCCACCGCGGTACCTCTCCTTGCGCCCGGCCACCCGGACCGTACCCGGTCCAGCCTGAACGCCTTTCCCGATCCCGGCAAGACCGGGTCCCGCTCAGCGCGTGACTCTGTACCGCGACAACCGATTCGGCGGATCGCCTAATAGATCCAGTAGTCGTAGGCCTTGGCGGCCAAACGGATCGGCTCGTCGTACAGCAGGGCGCGCAGCGCGAGCGGAAGTTCGCTCCACTCGCGCAGGTCGCGGTGCCCCTCGGCGCCGAGGTTGTGGACCTTGCGGTCGAAGACCGACAGATCGAAGCCCGCCGGATCCAGACCGGCGAACGCGCCCACCCGCCGCGCCGTGCCCGCCGGATCGGCGGTGTAATCCTCGTAGCGCAGGGTCAGCACCGGAAGCGCGGTCTCCTGCTGGAACGAGGCGGCGATCCGCTGCCAATTGTTGATCGTGGCCTGGGTTTTCGCGCGCGTCCACCAATCGGTCTGCTCCCATTCGTCCAGACTGCACAGCACGCTGCGCGGATCCCGGACGACGAAGATCACCCGGGTGCCCGGGAGGTACCGCCGCAACGCCTCGGCGAATCGCAGGTCGTACCGCACCTCTTTGAAGCCCCAGACCCGCGCGCCCTCCGCAGCGAACAGGCGGGTGCAGAACGCCTCGAACGCCTCGTCTACCACGGCTTGCTCCGGCATCAGGTTGGCCATGAAGCCCTGATAGCCCTGCTTGGCGAATTCGTCCCGCCCGCCCCAGCCGCGTTGTTCGTTGTGGCCGCGCAGGCCCTCCACCGCCTCGAGAATATTCGCCAGATGCCCGCGCTGCTCCCCCCAGATGAACGCGTCGGGATGGGAGGAGATCAAGCGCTGCAGCAGCGTGCTTCCGCAGCGCTGACCAGCGCCGAGAACAAGGAGCGGAGACGACATTTCGTCAGATTACCGTGCTGACCTCCGAGGATGCGCCACTCACCGACGACCTCGAGAAACACCTCAGCATTCACCCAGAAACCTCACAGCACGAATTCGGCCGTGCGGTTCGTGTCACTTTTCCCATGCCATAGGAAGATTCGGCGCGGTCTTCATGAAGCGAGCACGCACAGGCCGAAATCGGGCGCAACCCTAGTAGGCGCGACCGAAAATGACGCGCTTGCCGTATGCCGATGCCGCCCCGCATCGCACGCAGGCACCGGTCGCCGCCGGGCCCTCCAGCGGTATGCAGCGCGGGGTGGCCGCGGTGACGGATTTGATGTCCTCCTCGCACGCGGGTATGCCGCAGTGCAGCGCGACGGCCCATCCGGTCGACACCGCCTCGGCGAATTCGTCCCAGCTCTCGACCGTGCGGGTGTGCTCGTCACGGAACTCGGTGGCCCGGGCCAGCAGGAACGCCTGGAACTCATCGAGGATGGCGGGCATTGCCTGCGGCAAAGTATCAATCGGCACGGCCTCCTTACCGTCCCGCCCCAGGCGCCTGACCAGCATGACGGTGCCCGCCTGCAGATCCCGGGGACCGAGCTCGAGCCGGATCGGCACCCCGCGCATCTCCCACTCGTTGTATTTGAAGCCGGGCGTGACCTGTGTGCGGGCATCGACGTGGGTACGCACCCCGGCCGCTCGCAGACGCTGGGCGAGCTCGTCGGTGGCCGTGAGAACCGTCGTATCATCACCGCGCACGATCGGCACGATCACCACCTGATGCGGCGCCAGGCGCGGAGGGAAGACCAGGCCCTTGTCGTCGCCGTGGGTCATCACGATGCCGCCGATCATCCGCGTGCTCATGCCCCAGGATGTGGTGTGGCACAGCTCATCCCGGCCCGCATCGCTGGTGTAGCGGATGTCGAACGCGGTCGCGAAGTTGGTTCCCATGTAGTGCGAGGTGCCCGCCTGCAGCGCGCGGCCGTCACGCATCATGCCCTCGATGGTGAAGGTCGCCACCGCGCCCGCGAACCGCTCGCCCGGCGTCTTCTCCCCCGCGATCACCGGCATCGCGGCCAGCTCGCGGGCCACCTCGTGGTAGATGTCCAGTGCGAGCATGGTTTCGCCGCGGGCGTCCGCCTCGCTCGCATGCGCCGTATGCCCCTCTTGCCACAGGAACTCCGTGGTGCGCAGGAACATTCGCGGCCGCATCTCCCAGCGCACCACGTTCGCCCACTGATTCAGCAGCAGCGGTAGATCGCGGTGGGAGTCGATCCATTTGGCCATCATTTCGCCGATGATCGTCTCCGAGGTGGGCCGCACCACCAGCGGCTCCTCGAGCTCCTTGCCCCCGGCGTGAGTGACGACGGCAAGCTCCGGGGAGAAGCCCTCGACGTGCTCGGCCTCGCGGCTCAGGTAGCTCTGCGGGATCAGCAGCGGGAAGTACGCGTTCTCGTGGCCGGTGTCCTTGATGCGGCGGTCGAGCTCGGACTGCAACCGCTCCCACAGGCGGTACCCGTACGGTCGAATGACCATGGTGCCCTTGGCCGGGCCGCGGTCCACGAGACCCGCCTTGAAGACGACCTCGTTGTACCAGGCTGAGAAATCCTCGCTCTGGGCGGTGACACCGCGCTCATCCCTTGCCATGTTCCGAGACAGTACTGCGCCCGGCTGTCCGGATGCGAGACGTTTTCGGCGCGAGTTCGGCGCCCCGTTCCAGCCGGGTTCGCCGAGGTCATCGCGCCGGGACCGATCAACTGCCCACGGTATTCGCGCTGTCGTACCCCGCGGGGAGAATGTTCTGCGTTATCTGCGCGACATTGACGGACTTATCGATCTGCCCCGCCTCGAGGAATGCATCGCCCAGCTGCTGCTCGGCGTCGATGTCGGACTGCTGCGCCGGGGTCACGTGGAATTCGTATTCGGCGAGCACCGCCTTGGCGTCGGCGAGCGGGATGCCGTCCTCCCGGGCGATCACCTGCGCGAGCTGATCGGGATGCTTTGCACCCCAGGAGAATTCCGCAGCAAGACGCTGGAAGACGTCGGTGAGCGCCGCACGTCGCGACGGATCGGCAAGGTCCCGGTTGGGCGCGACGTAATAGTTGCTGGTCTGATCCAGCGGCGGCAGTCCCTTGACCAGTGCGCGCGCTCCCTGCTTGATCGCCAAGGCGGACTGCGGATTCCAGATCGCCCACGCATCGACCTTCCCGCTCGCGAAGGCCGTCGCACCCGCCGCGGGGTCCAGGAAGTCCAGCTGGACGTCGGCCGGAGTCAGCCCGGCGCTCGCGAGCGCGTTGAGGACCAGCCCGTGCGCGGAACTGCCCTGGGGCACAGCGATTTTCTTGCCGCGCAGGTCCTGCGCGCTATGGATCGACGAGCCCTTCGGCACGAGGATGTTCTCGACGGCCTGCGTCGGATCCAGATACCGCGACACCCCGACGATGCTGAACCCGTACTCCTTCGCGGCCCCGGTGATCGGGGGGACGTCGCCGACGCTGCCCAGGTCGAGATCGCCGGACGCCGCGGCCTGCACCAGCGGCGGCCCGAAGGTGAATCGCGCGAACTTCACCTTGTACGGGGCGTTGTCGAAGACGCCGGTGAGCGCCGCAAGGCCCTCGCTGCCGTCCCCGCCGTTGTCGCCGATGGTGAAGGTGTAGTTGCTCCATTCGGGATGATTCGCCGATCCGAAGGTCTTGGCCAGCGGCTTGGCCGTCCCCGCGCCGGACGAGCCGCACGCGGCGAGGGTGGTCACGGCCGCGGCCAGCGCGAGGGTTCGGAGGGCATGGTTGAGCGTGATCGACATTCGAGGTCCTTGCTGATGTGAAAGTTGTCGCTGCACTTGCCGAGAGTTATTGCCGTGCAACGAGTCCGAGCTCGGTGAGCAGCGCCGCCCGCAGTTCCTCCCGGGCGATGCTCGCCTCCCGGTCCGCGGCGGAGAGTCCGACCGAATGAGCACCCCCGATCCGGCCGCCGCTCATGACGACGATGCGATCGGCCAGCGCGATCGCCTCGTCGATATCGTGGGTGACCAGCAGCATCGCGGCATGATGCCGGTGCCGCAGGGCCCGGACGAGCTCGTGCATCCGCAGGCGGGTGATGGCGTCCAGCGCCGCGAAGGGTTCGTCGAGCAGCACCAGATCGGGTTCCGAGACCAGCGCGCGGGCGAGGGCCACGCGCTGCGCCTCGCCGCCGGAAAGTTCTCTGGGCCACGCCTTTTCGCGGCCTTCCAGCCCGACCTCCCGCAACGCCGTGCGGGCGCGGCGGTCGGCGTCGGCCCCATGCAGGCCCAGGGTCACATTGCGCACGACCCGCTGCCAGGGAAGTAGCCGATCGGCCTGAAACACGATGGCGCGCTTGGCCGGAACCTCGACGACGCCGCCGTCCGGCCGATCCAGTCCCCCGAGCAGCCGCAGCAGGGTGCTCTTGCCGCAGCCCGACGGGCCGAGCAGCACCACGAGTTCCTCCGCCTCGATGCACAGATCGAGATGATCCAGAACGGTGCGGTCACCGAACCGCCGGACCACCTGATCCACGAGCACCCCGGCCCGCAACCTCGGCTCGAGTACGCTGGTCACGACTCCACCTCGCTCGGTTCCGTCGCACCCACAGCCCGGCACCTTCGCTCGCGCCGCTTCGCCCCGTTCACGATGCCTCGTAACCGGGTCGCCAACGCAGCACGACCCGCTCCAGGATCCGGACGAACTGATCGGCGAGCAGCCCGAGGATCGAGTAGATCACCAGCCCGACGAACACCTGATTGGTCTGCAGATAGGTCTGCCCCTGCGTGATCAGGAAACCAAGACCCTTGTTCGCATTGACGGTCTCCGCGGCAACCAGCCCCAGCACGCTGTAGGCCAGGGAAAACCGCAGGCCGACAAGGAATCCCGGCAAGGCCCCCGGCACCAGCACCCGGCTGACCAGTCGCCAGGTCCCCGCGCCCGTGGTCCGCGCCATCTCGATGAGCCGCTGGTCGACGCCGCGTATCGCGGAGAAGAGGTTCAGATACATCGGGACGAACGCGCCGAACCCGATGATCAATACCTTGGGCAGCTCGTCGATGCCGAACCACACGATCATGATCGGGAGCACCGCGAGGATCGGGATGGTGTTGAAGATGCTCACCACCCCGTTGAACAGGTATTCGCCGCTGCGCAACAGTCCCCCGGCGATGCCCGTCACGATGCCGGCCGTGAGGCCGATGGCGAGGCCGGTCGCCGCCCGGCGCAAGGAGATCGCCAGATCGGGACCGAGCACGCCCTGCTGCCACAGCTCGACCGCCGACCGCACGATCGCGGTCGGCGCGGGCGCGTAGGCCGCACCCAGGATTCCGGTCTCGGAGAGGATCTCCCAGAGCACCAGGATCAGCACAGGTGTCGTGTAGATCCCCAGCGGCCAGGTGATGCGGCGACGCAGCCGCGCGAACCGGTTGCCCGCCCGGGCACCGTCTGCCACGAAAACCTCGCGCGCCGGTTCCGGTGGCGCGACGTCCGGCGCACTCACGAACCCGCCGATGACGGGTGGCGCCACACCCGCGCGTGTCATGCCGCGGCCTCGAGGACAGGTGAGTAGTGCGACGAATCGCCGACCAGCTGGCGGCTGCGGGTGCCGTCGACGCCCGCGGGCAGTTCCCCGGCGACGGTTACCCGGTTGAGCCGGCGCGGATGGTGGTCGTAGTTGTCGATCGCGTAGTGCTGGGTGATCCGATTGTCGAAGATCACCAGCTGATTCGGCGACCACGACCACCGGACCACGTTCTCCGGACGGGTCACGTACTTCTGGAACGTCCGCAGCAGATCCCTGGATTCGCTGGCCGAGAGCCCGACGATCCGCTGGGCGAAGCCGCCGATGAACAGCCCCCGCTCCCCGGTCAGCGGATGTACCCGAACGACGGGATGCTCGGCCTCGTAGACGGTCGAGACGAAGATCCGGTCGTGTTCCTGCCGCGCCGCACTCGCGGCGGACGGGCGGACGTAGTCGTAATCATTGGTGTGCACCGCGCGCAGGGAGTCCGCGAGGTCGCGCAGCGAGGCGGGCAGATCCCGGTACGCGGCGCCGGCGTTCGCGATCAGCGTCTCGCCGCCGTACGGCGGCACCACGATGCTGCGCAGCGTCGTGAGCTGCGGCGGGTTGGCGACGAAGGTGACGTCGGTATGCCACTGGTTGGATTTCGAGGTCTCGCTGTCGACCGGCAGCACCCGGGCGGCGTCCTGCACGGCCGGCAGGGTGGGGTGCGCGGCGGTCAGCTCCCCGAACCAGGACGCCACCCGCTGCTGGCCCGCGTCGTCGAGGTGCACGCCGTCGAACACGATCGCCTTGTGCACGTTCAGGGCTTCTCGCAGCTCCGCGATGTCATCCGCGCTGGGCTCACGCTCGAAATCGAAATTCTCGATGACCGCGCCGATCCGGCTCGTCAGTTTACGGGCAGACACAGGCATGGTGGAACCTCCGAAGGGCATCGCGTACTGCGTAATTCGGATTTCGACGGTACGGACGCCCAGCGATCGGGTAACTCCTTTAACTCGCCGGGATTTTGAGCCGCGCGGACCCGGTACCCGAGCCGGCAGGCTCAGGCCGCGGGCTCCGCGGGCGGACCCGCCGGGGCCGGGGGCCAGATCTCGGGAGTGATCTGCGCCGGTTTGTACTTCGGATCGATATCCCAGTCGACGCGCACGCCCACCCACGCCTTGGGCTGGTCGAAGTGGGTCTGTTGGGCGGCGAATTTGGTGCGGCGGAAGCTGATCTCGCCGAAGAAGTCGCCACCGGAGAAGTCGGTGGCGCGGCCCTCGAAGTGCACGTCGGCGAAGGAGACCGCGCCGTGGTATTCCGCGCCGGAGAGATCGGTGCCGATGGTGGCGCTGCGCCGCCAGCGCGTACGCGCGCCGAACCGGGCGCCGTCGAAAATCACTCGCGCGGCATAGAACTTGGCCCCGGCGAACGAGATTCGCGCACTGTCGAATTCGGCGCCGTCGAAGCGCACTGCGGAACCGTCGAATTCCGCGCCGTCGAATGCGGTGGTCTCGGTGAGAAACTTCGTGTCGGCGAACGAGGTCCGCTCCCCGGTGAAGGCCGTCTCCTCGAACGTCACCTTCACCCCGCGGAAGACCGCGCGCTCGAAGCCGGTGCGGGAGTCGAACACCGCGCCGTCGAATCGGACCCCGGATCCGGGAATCTCGCTCTTGGCCTGCTCGATCGGCGCGAACTCCGCATCCCGGAACAACGTGGTCGCGCCGCGGAATTCGCAGCTGCGGAACGAAATATACTGCCCGGTGAACCTGGCGAACTCGAAGGTCGTGGCACGGTTGCCGGTGAAGACCGCACGAGCGAAATAGGTGCGCTCCCCCGCGAAGATCGCCCGCCGGAAGTCCGAATCCTCCAGCACCGCATCGGAGAAGTCGAAGTTGCACATCGACCACGACACCTCGGCCGTAGGCCGCACGTGCGCGACGATCACATCGACGATGGCGCGACGGACCTGCCGATCATTCTGCCGCAGTTGATATTTCAGCTCCTGCTTACGGCCGTCGACCTCGACGGTCTCGGACCTGGACACCAGATGATTGGCGCCCGCCTCGGGTTCGTACGGCAGCCGGAGGTATCCGCACAGCACATCGACGCACTGCTGGCGCCGGCTCGCGGAACCGAATTCGTCGGCCACCCCCGCCATCGCATACACGCCGGCGATGCGCACCGCCACGTCCGGATCGCCGAGTTGCTTGGCCGCCGCGCCGAACTGCTCGGTGAACCGCCCGCGCTCGTTGTCGCGCTGCCGCCGATACGCGACGACCAGGGCGACCGCGCCGCCCACCCCCGCCGAGATCGACAGTGCGATCTTGGTCAGGTCCAGCTGATTCGGCGGTTGCACCCTGGCCCCCAACGCCAGCCACAGCACCCACCAGGCGATACCCGCGATGGCCAGGCCGCCGACCACCGCGAACACCACAGCCAGCAGCAGCGCCGATCGCTGCGCCCGGCGGGTCAGCCGCTCGCCGAACCGCCCCCTCCGAAACATAGCGGCATGGTAGCCCCAAATCGGCACCACCGCAGCGACACTCATCGCACAGAACAGCCGGCACGCTTCCGCACCCCTCGGCAGGCGCTACCGCACGCTTCCTGTTGTCGTGCAGCGCACAGAAACTCCTCACACACCTCCATGCCGTCATCCCGGCATGCTTGCGGACCGTCGTCCAGGCATGCTTCCGGCCGGGATCCACACCCGCTGTGCGAGCGCAGATCCCGGCCGGAGGCATACCGGGACGACGAGGATCAATCCGCCGCGCGACCCCGCAGGCCGATGACGGCCGCGCCCACGCAGGCCAGGGCGACCGCGATGACGAACCAGGGGAAAATCGTGGCCATCCCCCACTCGGTCGCCGCCCACCCCGCGAGCACGGTCGGCAGCGCCATCGCACCGTAGGCCAGCAGGTAGTACGCCGACATCGTCTCGCCGCGCTTGTGTTGCGGCACAACGCTGGCCAGGTGCCGCAGCGAGCCGCCGAAGCCCAGGCCGAAGGTCGCGCCGAGCACCACACCGGCCAGCAGCACCAGCACCCAGTTGTGGGTCGCCAGCGCCGGAATGGTCAGCAGCAGCGCCACCGCCATGCCGAGATCACCGGCGATGGCCGCGCGCCGGGCCGGAATTCCGGTGGCGAACAGCTGGGCCAGCGCACCGGCGGTGGCGGTTGCCGCGACGACGGCGCCCCCGAAGACGAGGTTGTGCACGCCGGTCTTGGCCGCGGCCAGCGAGGGGTACAGCGACAACAGCACGCCCAGCACCGACCACGCCGCCATCACGCCCAGTGCCGAGAACCAGAAGTCACCCCGGATCTCCTGCGGCACGGCCGGTTTGGCGATCGTGATGGGGCCCGTCGCACGTGCGGTGTGCGGTTCGCGCATGGCCAGCACGCCGACGCCGATCGCCAGGCACAGGATCGTGATCACCAGATACGGCGTCCGCAGCGGATGCGGCACGTACTGCGCCAGCAGCGCCGAGCCCAGAATCGCCACGGCCATACCGACATTGAATGCCACGCCGCTGAGCTGTCCGGTGCGCGCGCCGTGCTTGGGCTTCAGGTCCAGCAACGCCGCGGCGCCAGCGACGACGGTGGATCCCACCGCCAGGCCGTGCAGCGCCCGCGCCAGCAGCAGCATCGCGACGTTGTCCGCGAAGAGGAAGACCACCAGGCCCACGATCATCGTCGCGAAGGCGCCCAGCAGCACGGGTTTACGTCCCACCACATCGGAGATCCGCCCCGACACCAGCACCGCGGCCAGCGCGGCGACGGCGTAGACGGCGAAGACGATCGTGGTCGTGAACGGTGAGAAGTGCCACTGCCGCTGGTACAGCCCGTACAGCGGCGCGGGCGCACCGGATACGCCCAGCGCTACGCCGCTCGCCAGCAGGATCAGGGCGTAGGCCCAGGGTTGGGTGGCCCGGTGCGCAGGGGCTTCGACCACCGCCGTACTCACTGCCATCGTTCACTCCATCAGGTAAGTTTGATTGTGATCGAACTCAACGACCGTAACTAGGGTTTGATTCCCGTCAAACCCACAGTGGGGTAGATCATGACCGGAACCAAGATGACCGTGGAATCGCACCCCGTGGGCTCGGTGCAGGATGTGCTGGCCGCACTGCAGGACCCCGTGCGCCTGGAGATGGTGCGCCGCCTGGCCAACGCGGGCGCGCCGCAGCGCTGCGGCACCCTCTACGACACGATCAACAAGTCGACTGCGACGCATCACCTGAAAACCCTCCGCGAGGCCGGGGTGACCGAGCGCATCGTCGATGACGGACAGGTCTACGCGCGGCTGCGCCGCACCGAGGTCGACGAGGCACTGCCGGGGCTGCTGGATTCGGTGATCACCGCCGCCAACCGGGCACACGAGGAGTGAGCGGCGCCCGGATACGTCTTCAGTTCGCCCTGCCCGACTCCGCGGTGACGACCGCGGCCTCCACTACGTCACGAATCAGCGAGCGCGGTGTCGTGGTCGGCTGGAACGGGGCGGGCAGTCTTCACTGAGGATCGACTGAAGATAGCCACCTCGCAGTTTCCGATATATCAGCATGTCAGAGCCGGTTTTCCGGCTCCGCGGGCAGTCGCGGCGAGCCGCGAGATCCGGTTACCCTCACCGCGTTGTTTCACGCACCAACCGGAGGGATCCACCATGCGAATTTCGAAGCTGCGCTTGACCATTGCCGCCGTCGTGGGCGCCGTCGTCTTCACGGGAGCGGGCGCCGGCGTGGCCTTCGCCTTCCAGCCCCACATGGTCAGCGCCCGCGGCGACCTGCAGGCCGCCCAGACCGAGCTGCAGCAGGCGAGCCCCGACAAGGCGGGCCACCGCGTCAACGCCATGAACCTGGTCCAGCAGGCGATCAACGAGGTGAACGCCGGAATCCAGGCGGGCGCACAGTAATTCGCCTCATCGCTCCCGGACGGCCGCCTCGCGCGCGGCCATCCGGGGATGAGGTCGGTCGGCGGGGTGAGCACCCACGGCGGGACGGCCGGTTTTACACCGTATTGTCGGTGCGTCAGTATGGGCGTATGACAGATATGCCCTCCATGTTCACGGTCGACGACGCCGGACGGTACCTGCCGACGCGGTGGGCGTTCGGCCGCTGGGGAGCCGACATGCTCAGCGGACCGGCGGTCTGCGGCGCCGCGGCGCGCACGCTCGACCGCGACCACGGCCGGGCCGGCTTCATTCCGGTGCGCTTCACGATCGACCTGTTCAAGGCGGCGAAGGGGCAACCGCTCGAGGTGCACACCGAGGTGATCCGCGAGGGCGGGCGCATTCACATCTCCCAGGCCAGCCTGCGGCAGGGCGACACCGAGGTCGCCCAGGCCCGCCTGGTCCAGCTGCGGGCGACCGACGCCCCGCACGGGCAGGAGTGGCACTCGGAGCACCCGTTCGATCCGCCCGCCGACGCCGGCCTGAACTGGTGGTACCGCAGCGACCACGACTGGTCGACCGACATCAGCGACCACCAGAACCCCGGGCGCAAGAGCCTGTGGACGGTGCCGCTGGGCGCGGTGGAGGGCGAGGAGCGCAGACCGTTCGTCGAGGCCGTCATCGCCGCGGAATCCACCAGCCTGGTGACCAATTTCGGCTCCGAGGGCGTCGGCTACATCAACGGGGATCTCACCGTGGCGCTGGATCGCCTGCCGGTCGGGGATCGCATCGGCCTGCACGCCCAGAGCCATCTGACCGCGAACGGCGTATCCGTGGGCACCGCAACGATATTCGACTCGAGCGGGCCGATCGGCACCGGCATGGTCACCGCCCTGGGTAATTCCGCCGCCCAGATCGACTTCTCCCAGGGGATGAAGGTGCCGCCGATTCGGTAGGACCGATCAGGCGAGGCCGAGGGCAGCGGCG
Organism: Nocardia albiluteola; assembly: GCF_018860155.1. Classification (GTDB taxonomy): domain Bacteria; phylum Actinomycetota; class Actinomycetes; order Mycobacteriales; family Mycobacteriaceae; genus Nocardia; species Nocardia albiluteola. The sequence continues at coordinate 10,642 of NZ_JAHKNI010000019.1, read as the reverse complement.
GCGGCCTCGCGCGCGGCCCGGCGATCGGTCTTTCCACCGGGTCCGATCTCCAGGTGGTCGACCGCAACGACGTACTCGGGCAGGTATTCCGCGCTCACTCCCCCGGATTTCAGCCACTCCGCAAGCGATTCCGTATCCAGATGCGCGTCCGCCGCGAGCACCACCACCGCGCAGACGCGTTCGCCGAAGACCGGATCGGGCACACCCACCACGGCGACATCGGTGACGCCGGCGTGCCCGCGCACCAGGTTCTCGATCTCCACGATCGAGATGTTCTTCCCGCCCCGGATGACGAAATCCGCCGTGCGCCCGACGACTCGGACCCGGCCCGCCTCGTCGACCTCGACGATGTCGCCCAGCAGCATCCAGCCGTCGCCGGTGTACAGCTCGGCATTCGCGGCGGGATCGTCCCAGTAGCCCGCGGACACGAGCGGACCGCGAACGGCGGGGCGCCCGCGGCGGATCGGTCCGGTGCAGTCGGCGCCGGACTCGTCGAGGATGCGGACGTTCATCGATTCCAGCAGGTACCCGCACGTGCGCAGCCGGGTCTCGACATCGTCGTCGACGGTGGTCCGGCTCACCGCGCCCGACTCGTTGGATCCGTAGAACTGGAGAACCTTTGCCCCCGTGCGCTGTTCGAATTCCAATGCGTCGCGATAGGGCACGGGTTCACCCCCGGTGTACAGCACCCGCAGGCTCGACAGATCGCGTTCGCGCGCCGCGTCCGAACGCAGCAGCATCTTGAATTGCGTACTGACGCAGCACAGTACGCTGACCCGCTCGCGCTCGATCAGCATCGCGGTCTCCTCGGCGTCGAACCGCGCCGTCACCGCGACCGGGATGCCGAGCAGTGCGGGCAGGAAGTGCGCGGACCAGAGGCCGAATCCGAACGGGGCGGGCACGATCGAGCACAGCACGTCGCCCGGGCCGATCCCGCCGCCCACCATGGCCTCGCGCGCGAACTCGATCCACCGCCGTTCGTTGTGCGTGACCACCTTCGGCAGGCCGGTGGTACCCGAGGTCGAGTTCAGGATCGTGATGTCCGAGGTGGCGAATGGCGTTCGCGCCACGACCGCCCCCGGATCGAGGCCACGGTGATCAGCGTCCGGGCCCCCGCACGGCCCATGATGTGTGCGATCTCCCGGGCTCCCGACCGGACGCCGATCGCCGTCGCGATCCGCCCCGCGCGGTAGCACCCGCACAGCGCGGCATGCACGATCGCCGTATCGGGCACCACCAGCGCCACGCGCGCGCCGGCGCCCTCGCGCAGTTCCGCCGCGATGGCCTCGGCCGAGTCGTCGTATTCGCGCCAGGTCGTCGTCCGGCCGGCGGTGACGAAGGCGGGTTCTCCGGGGAGCTGCCGCGCCCATTCCCTGACGATTTCGCTGATCGACAGGTCGCCGTACTCCTCGGGCGCGCTCGCGAATCCACCCGGGCGGATCGCATGCCCGGTCACCTCGCTGTCGGTCATCACGATCGCCTCACTCCCGCTGACGCCGCGCCGAGGGACGTGCAACGCCCGTCCGGCCCGAGAACCCTGCACGATACCGGCCCGAAGAAACGCGCGGATACCATCCGGCGCCGCTGACGCCATGACGTCGGCCCAGGCCCGGCCGGCTCGGGTGACGTGGTCACTGCCCGCGCGCCGGAACTCGGAGCATCCGACGATGGCCGAACGCGGTGGGTCGACACCGGGCCCGAAGGAAACCAGGGCGCCGCGATGTCCGCTCGGACTCAGAGCAGTCGCTGACGCCCGAACGCGGCGAACTCGGAATCCAGCTCAGCCCGATCCTTGGCGGTCATCAACCGGTACTCCGGCGTCCCGCGCCCGACCCACCGGTAGACCGCCTCGCCGGTGTGCCAGGTCTCGGCCTGCAGCTCGCGCTTCAGAATCTTGTTGGAGCCCGTCACCGGTAGATCGGCGGACACCCGGAGCAGCCGGGGCGCGCCCTTGGTGCCGAGATCATCCTGGGCGGTGAGGAATTCGGCGAATTCAACGGCGTCGAAGGCGGCCGGATCGGCGACCTCGATGGCCGCCATCACCTGATCGCCCGAGCGCGGGTCGGGCACGGCATAGACCGCCGCGGCGATCACCCGGGGGTGGCGCCCGAGCACCCGCTGGATCAGTAGGGCCGAGGTGTTCTCGCCGTCCACGCGGATCCAATCTCCCCGCCGGCCCGCGAAATACAGGTATCCGTCGGTGTCGACGTAACCGAGGTCCCCGGTCCAGTACCAGCCGTTGTGGATGCGGTCCGCATCGGCGGCATCGTTCTTGTAGTAGCCCTCGAACGCCAAAGCGCCTCGCTTGTCGACCATTTCGCCGATCGCCGCATCGGGATTGAGTACCCGGCCGTACTCGTCGAGTTCGGCCCGGGCGCACTCGCTCAGGGTCGCCGGGTCGACGATCGCCACCCCCGGATGGGCCGGACGGCCCAGCGCTGCCGGTGGCGCGCTCCGGTCCAGGGCGGCCAGGCTCGGCCCCTCGCTGGACCCGTACCCCTCGTACAGTCGCGCGCCGAACCGCCGGCTGAACTCCTCCTGGTCGGTCACCGACGCCTCCGTGCCGAAGCCCCGCACCAGCGGATTGTCCAGGTCCACCGGCGTTTCCGGGGTGGCCAGTAGATATCCGATGGCCTTGCCGACGTAGGTGAAGAAGCTGGCGCCGAAGTAGCGGACGTCCGGAAGGAATTGCGAGGCGGAGAATTTCGGCGTCAGGCAGACCGTCGCGCCGACCGTCAGCGCGGGCGCCCAGAGCGCCATGATCGCATTGCCGTGGAACAGCGGCATGCAGCAGTAATCCACGTCCTCGCGCACATGCCCGAACTTCGTCGCGGCCGCGTACGCGGTGGTCGCCAGCCGCTGCTGACTGCACTTGACCGCCTTGGACGTTCCGGTCGTTCCCGACGTGAACAGCAGCAGCATCAGCGACTCCGGGCCACCCACCGCCTCCGGCTCCGCGCCCCGGTGCTTATCGACCATCGCGGCATAGGCCGGATCGTCGACCAGCAGGAAACGATCCGGGCTCAGCCCGAGATCCAGCTCCCGCAGCCGCACCATCCCCGCCGAATCGGTCAGGATCAGTTGACAGTCCACATAGCGAATATCGTTCTCCAGCTGGGCATTTCCCCGAGTCGGATTGATACCTGCCACGGTGGCGCCCGCCAGCGCCGCCGCACCGAGCCAGAATACGAAGTCCGGCACGTTGTCCAGCAGAACCCCGATATGAAAGGGCCCCTCCCGCCGCAACTCTCGCGCCAGCGCGGCCCGCGCGGCCGACTCGCGCACTACCTCGTCCCACGTCCAATCGGCGGTCCGGGTCCGCAACCCGGGGTGATCGTCCCCCACGCGATCCAGCAGCATCGTCGCGATATCGGCACGGAGCAGGTCGGTCATCGGCCGATCCTATTCAGCCACCGCCGTTCGCCGCCGCGATCGGTTCCGCTCAGCGGGCCGGCGCTCGACCGGAACGATGCGGGTCCGGGGCTCCCGCGCCCGTATCAGCGGTGCCATCAGGCCGATGTCAGGCCGGTATCAGGCGAGCCCGCGACCGTACTCCCATGAACAACGCAGCCAAGAACCTCGACAACGCCAACAACTCGGCCTGGAGCGGCATGGTCGCCGTCGACGACACCGCGCTGGCGGTCAGCGACTCCGGCGGCCCCGGCCGCCCGGTGATCTACCTGAACGGCTCCTACGCGACCCACCGGAGCTGGAAGCCGGTCATCGCCGAACTCGGCCCGGGTTACCGGCACATCACCTTCGACGAGCGCGCCCGCGGCAAGTCCGGGAAGTCGGCGGACTACTCGTTCGAGGCCTGCCTCCGGGATATCGACGCCGTGGCCGGCGCGCGCGGTGTGCAGCGCCCACTGCTGGTCGGCTGGTCGTACGGTGCCGCGCTCGCAGTGCATTGGGCCACAAGGAACCCGGATCGGATCGCCGGCGTGGTCATGGTCGACGGCGGCTATCCGTGGGACTACCTCGCGACCGTCGACAACGGCGACCGGGAGGCCGGGAAGGCGGAGATCCGGCGGCTGTTCCGCACGATGCGCGTACCGATGGCGATCGCCGGCATGCTCGGTCTCGCCGCGCGCATGAACCATGAGCAGGCCGCCGAGGTCAACATCGAACTCAACGAGATCGTGGCAGCCAGCGATCCTGTCTTCGACCTGGTCACCTTCCCCATGCGGTTCGTCGTGGGCTCCGGCGGCGCGCAGGGCGCCACCGAAGAGGGGCATGCGGCGATGCGCGCCACCCTGGATCCGATCCTCGCCCGCAACCCCAATGTCCGAATGAGCGCGAAGGTCGCGAGCAACCACACCGGCATCGTGCGCAAGGACTTCCGCGCCATCGCCGCCGCCGCGCGGGAGGTTGCGGCCGCGTCCGAGCGTTGATGATCCCGGCGGGCGCCCCTCGTCGAGAAGGGTTTGCCGCCAATCGATTTCAGGCGAGTGGAACTCCCGCGATCGGCGTGGTCGTCGGCGTGGGCGAACCGCCCGCCGGCTCGACCGAGACCGCCAGCGGTCGGCGTTCGACCCGAGCCGGCCTGCCTGGCACAGGCCGTTCGGGTGTGATGGGGATTCGATGACGTCAGCGCCAGGGGGCGGTGCGGTCCCGTTCCAGGGCGCGGTCGATGCGGTGTTGGATGGTCGCCTGGAGTTTGTCGGCGGTGAGGGCGGTGGCCTCCACGCGGTCGCCCAGGGTCAGGAGGTAGCGGCCGGTCTTGTCGAAATCGACGACCCGGAGGTAGTCGCCGCCCTCCTGCCAGCCATCCAGGGCCGGGCCGAGGTCGACCTTGATTTCCAGGTAGGTGCGGTAGGGCTGGCGGAAGAAGCGCATGGCTTGTTCACGGGGGCTACGGGTTTCGCCGGCGCTCCAGGTCTCCTGCGGGGCCAGGTCCAGGCGGTTGATCGAGACGCCGGGGGCGGTGCCGGGCGGGACGTCCGGCAGGAGAGAGACCATGCGTTTGACCACACCGCCGGGGCCGTGCAGGTAGACCCGGATGTCGCCCGCCGCCTCGAGATCGGTGGCGGCGCCCGGTTCCTGGACCAGCAATGCGCCTGCGCCGTCGGCGATTCCGGCGTGCATGCGGACCATACGGTCACGTCCGTCGCGGCGATAACCCAGCATCTCCACCCGGACTCGGGGCTGCGCAAGGACTTCGAGAGCCTGATAGATGCCGGGATCGGCGTGCGCCAGTTCCGCGACTCTGCGTGCGGCGATGGCACATTCGCGGTCGAAGTCGGACCCGACCTCGATGTCGCTACGGAACTCGAGCGGGAACGGCATGCGGTCGCGGCCCACAGCCCGCCAGGCACAATAGAATTCGACCTGGGTGAGCTTCCACGCGCTAGCTGTCGGCATAATCGCCGCCGATCACGCCGCCGGGAAGGAGTTTCGGCTCGGGGCCCACGAGTTCCTCCTGAATGCCCTTGAGCCACTCCGGCGTCTTGTGTTCGCCATCCCCCTCGCCTTTGCCCTTCTGACCGGCGCCACCCATCATTCCGCTCGGCATGCCGGAGGTGGTTTTGCCTGCCGCGGTGGTTGCGTTCGCGGCCGTGGTCGTCGTGGTCCCGGTGGTGCCGGGAACGCTGCTGCCCAAGCCGCCGGTCGAGGAGTTGAGACCACCGGTGCCGGTGGTGCCCGCGGTGCCGACACCCGACGGGCTGTACCCGGCGGTCGAGGTGTTCGTGCCTGACATGCTCGAGCTCAACCCGGACAGATTCGACGAGGTTCCGGTCTTGGCGTCGGGGAGATTCAGGCTCGACGGGGAAGTCGAGCTACTGGTGCTGGACGAGGGACTCGAGGGGCCGGACGCGCCGGTCGGGCTGTTGCTCGTCGAGGGGCCGTAGCTGTGCGCGTTCGAATTGGACGACGGGCCGTAGCTGGACGAGGGGCCGACGGGGCCGGACGCACCGGTGTGGGATGTATTATCCGCCGTGGTTACTCCCGGCATTTTCGGAACATTTTGGTCCGATTCGGGGAGATACTTTTTATATACATTGTTCATTACGTCCCGGGCGGCATTCTGGGCATTGTCCCTGCGGCCGTGATCGGCCATTACCGAACCTATGAGGCTCGTTGGATTCCCTGTTACACCCGTTACCACATCGGTCACGATTCCCAGAACGGAAGTCGCGCGATTCTGCGGCTTATCCGGTATCTGAGCTTTGACCTGGGTCAAGGTCGCCGCCGCATCGCTGATCTTGGTAGCTACGATGGCCGCCGCGTTTTTGAGCGTGTCCACGTCGTCGACATACTTGCGCACATTTGCCTTCGCCGATTCGGCCGAGGCACCGGACCAGCCGTTGTTGATAAGCCCCTCAATGGCGCCCTGAAATAGAGTGGCCTTGGTGTGCGTGTCGTCAGCGAGCGTTTTCCACCGTCCCGCGCTCTCATTCATATCGTTGGGAACAACCTTGTCGCGATATTGAATGATCCGATCGTGCGACATCGTGTCGAAGCTCTCCATCATCGCCGCCACGCCCTCCGGCAGGTAGTCGCCGTGGAAATTCTGGGCGAGTGTGGCGCCCTGTGTTTGAGCAGTTGCCCGATCTTGCTGCCCCTGCGTTCCCGCATTCGTCGCACTCTGAGTGGGACTTACGCTAGGATCAAACAGGCCTGTGAGGCTACTGATGAAGTCTCCGAAACCCATTGGTCCCCCCTTCGATTATCTATGCATCGAGATTTTTCATAGCTTGTCGGATCTTGTCTTTCGTGGCCTCATCCGAGTTCTTGAATGCATCTCGCGCTTTTTTGAACATTTCTTCCATTTGTTGAATAACGGCAATGCGTTGACTGACGGCGTCTCCAAAGGATCCGGATCCAGCCTCACCACTGCCCAGCGTGTCGAACTTGTTGGCGAGATATTTAGCGGAATTGAGATCGCCGAACGCATCGACGTGAACCAAGAGCTGAGCCCGGTCTATCAGAGCCTTCAGGTCCACGAGATGGTTCTGACAGTGCTGTATGCATTTATCAGCTACACCATCTTCGATGATCAGCTGCCCCGATCCTGCGCCATCCGCCAAGGTTGCGAACTGCTGTTTCATATCGACAGAGTCAACCATTTATTGATCTTTTCATGTTCCTTTATATCTACTTCGGAATCAGATTATTCAGCGAATTCGTGGTACTGAGCGCGATAGCGCAAACATCACCAGCAGACGGGGAGCCCACCGATTGTCTGACAATCAGTTCGACAAGACCTTTAGACGTCTGAAAGTCCACACCGCAGCTACCCCAGCTACCCTCGGTGTAGCTGAACGCCTTACGCCCCGGGACATCTACGTCATGGACGTTTTTGAATTTGTCATTCGACCGAGCCTCATCGATGGTATGCGTGGTTGAATCGACATCCAGAAAATATGTGTCATTGTTCCAGCTGCACGCTTTCCAACCGGTCGACTTGCTGCCGAGTGGATTCGTATTCTTGGTGTCGGCCTTGACCCCGGTGGCCGCCACGGCGGAATCAGGCAAACTGCATGGATCCCACAGTTGATCAGGGGTGAGCGTCTGGGCCGATGCCTGTGGCGTGCCCGACTCCGTGGACTTGCCGCATCCAGCCACCGCCAGTACCACACACGCACCGGCCACTACTGCGAGCGCACGCATACAACCCCCGATCATCGAGAAAAAGTTGGTCTCACCTTAGCAACTTCGGCCCCCCACCTCGACCTCTCGTTGCGACTTGTACGTTTCCGCCGCTGACCTGCAGCTCAACAGACGTGAGTCGGGCGACTCGAGAGCCAGCACACGTCGCAACCGAGCCAGGACCACCGATCAGCTGGAAGTACGGGCGCTAACTACCGAGCTTGCCGGTGCCAACGGCGGCTGTGAACGCATCCCACTCGTTTGGGGCGAACACGAGCGCCGGGCCAGTCGGGTTCTTGCTGTCTCGCACCCCCACCAAGCCCTCCTCGAGGAAGGTCACCTCGACGCAGTCCTTCATTGCCGAGCTCCGACACTTATCGGCTACGCCATCCTCGATGATCAGCTGTCCAGATCCAGCGCCATCCGCCAAGGTTGCAAACTGCTGCTTCATATCACCAGAGTCAGCCATCGGCATACCCCTCAGTACCGTGTCGTCTATTTCGGAATCAAGCTATTCAACGAATGCGCGGTATTAAGTGCGGTAGCGCAATAATGGCCAGTAGACGGAGTGCCGGGCGAGGGCCTTACTATTACCTCCACAACCCCTTGCGAGGTTGCAAAGTCCACGCCACAACTGTTGTTGGAACCCTCTGTATAGCTAACAGCCTTCCGTCCAGGAACGTCTACATCGTGGATGTTATGGAAACTTGTACTGGACCGAACCTGGTCCATTGTATGGTTGTTCGCAAAGACCGAGAGGTAGTAGGTATCATTATTCCAATTACACCCTTTCCAGCCGGTGTGTGCGGAGCCAAATGGATTCGTGTCTTTCGTGTCGGCCTTGACCCCGGTCGCCGCCACAGCGGCGTCGGGCAGACTGCACGGATTCCAGAGCTGGTCAGGAGTGAGTGTGCGGGCGGCTGTCGTCGAAGTTCCCGACTGGCCCCCGTTACCGCATCCAGCCACCGCAAGTACCACACACGCACCGGCGACTACTGCGAGCGCACGCATACAACCCCCGATCGTCGAGAAAAGTTGGTTTCACCTTAGCAACTTCAGCCCCAACCTCGACCTCTAGTTGCGACTTGCACGTTTCCACCGCTGACCTGCGGAGAAGCAGCAGCGAATCGGGCGCACCCGGGCGACAGGGTCGGCCTCAAACCAGACGGTTGCCCTGCCTCGAAAGCCGAAGCAGGGCAACCCGGTCGACTGTAGATGCGGTTCCTCCAGCTAGCCGTCGAGCTTGCCGGTGCAAGCAGTGGCTGTGAAGGCATCCCACTCGCTCGGGGCGAATACCAATGCCGGACCGGTCGGGTTCTTGCTGTCGCGGACTCCCACCGCCCCCTTATCGAGGAAGGCCACCTCGACGCAATCCTTGGATCCCGTGCTGCGGCTGCTCTTGAACCAACGGGCTTGAGTCAGATCAACATTCACGCGCGGAACTCCTTTGCAATGTTCAAGATGAGATCGCGAGACTTCGCCTCATCCAGCGCCAACCGTTCGGTGTCGGCCCACACCTGACGATACTGCCGAATCTCGGTTGACTGTTCCAGATACAGGTCGCCGAGGAAGCCTTGAACGTAGACGACCGGTGGCATCGTCAGCTCGATCTTCGGGCGCAAGGGGAACTCCAAGGTCACGAATGTACCGACCATGAGGCCCCAATAGGTTCCGACGGAGTGCGGGACTACGCGAATCGACAAGGTGGGCAGGTCGCAGACATCGGCCAGGTGGAGCAGCTGATCCTCCATCAGGGCTGTACCACCCGTGACTCTCCGCAGCGCCGACTCGTCGATCAGCACCTTCATGCTCAAGGGGCCGGCCTGGCTGGTCAGCCGATCTTGGCGCTTCATACCCAGTTCCAACATCCTCTCGACCTCATCCGGCGGCTTGTTCGGGAACTCGGTCCAGATCAGCTCCCGCCGATAGTCGACGGTGTGCAGCAACCCCGGAAGAAAGGTGGTCTGGTACGACAAGATTCGCTCTGCTGCATCCTCCAGACTCAGGAACAACCCGAACTCCTTCGGGATCGCATCGGCATCGAACGCCTGCCACCACCCCTTCGAAGCGGTCTCCTTGATCAACTCCAGCACAACCTGGATCTCCTGCGGGTCGGCTTCGTACAGCTCGCACAGATGCTTGAGCAGCACCGGATTCAGCCGCACGTTCTGCCCGGTCTCCAGCTTCCACAGGGTGGATCGGGCGATCGAGATGGCCGTGGCGGCCGTCTCTCTGCTGATGCCCTGTTTGCTGCGCATGGTCTCCAAGGTCAGGCCGAGCATGCGGCGGGCGACGTTGCAATCGGTGGTAGTGGATGCCATCTCGGGCCTCCTCGGGCTCGTTACGTAGTAATTCGTTTGTTCAGGAGCGATTCATCTCGAACACGGTTTTGTCGTCAACGGAAACGACGACAAATTTCTCGTAAACCAGAACAGTTGAACGTTGCGGAGCGCGAGACACCGGAGTGTCATAGGAATGCGCCCGGCGGCCGGGTCGACCACCATCCCGCTCACCGCCGCTCGGATCCACTGAGCGGGCCCTCCCCGGGCCGTCGGACGTTCCCAATACCGCACTGTCACAATTACTTTCGGAGTCGAGCGCCATGCTAGAGGATTCAGCAACCCTTGACAAGGAGCCATTCACCATCGCCCTCCCGCGCGATTATCGATCGAATGACCGAGTGGCGCATTCCTTTACGGATATTCCAGTAACCCGGGGAAGACGCACCCACACCCCGGCGCCGAACAACGGGACAGCGATCGCCAACGCCACCACCCGCCGACCAAAAGCGCTCGGATATCTACGCACAGACCTCTCCGGCGTACACGTAACCCGCCACACCGCCGCGCTTCACCGCCATGCCCTCACCCTCGGCTACCAGTACGTCTACACCGTCGTGCGCCACGAGGCGCTGTTTTCCGGTTCGGAGGTGAGAGGCCTTTGAAGTGATTGTGTCGCAGCATGATCGCTGTAGCTGAGGGCTGTGTCGCAGCATGATCGCTGTAGCTGAGGGCAGTCTGATCCGGGAGACGCCGGGGAGGACGGGAAGCAG
>NZ_JAHKNI010000018.1 GCF_018860155.1 Nocardia albiluteola | reverse complement strand
CCGCCCGCCACTTCGGACTCTGGCCCACCACCATCTCCCGCATCGAACGCGGACTCCAACGCGACGACGAACTCGCCAACACCTACAGACAATGGCTCACAACCGCTTGACAGCAATAGGAGCATCACATCCCCGGCCGGGCATATCGCGACCGGCATCCGCGATCGCCGGGCATGCTGACCTCATGCCTACGCTGCTGGTGTTGATCAACGGATTGCCGGGCTCGGGCAAGACAACCCTGGGCCGATCACTGGCCCCTGCGCTGAACGCCCTGTTTCTCTCGAAAGATGCCGTCAAGGAGGCGCTGGTCGAGTCCATCGGCGCCGCGGCCGGCATTCCGGCGCTCGGCGGAATCGCGATGGACACCGTCTGGTCGCTGGCGCGGGCGATCGAAACCGCCGTTGTCGTCGACTCGTGGTGGTTCAGACCCCGTGATCTGCAATTCGCGGAAGCTGGGATCGCCAGGACCGGCGCCGAGCACGCCGAACCGCTTCGAATCGGTCCGGTGGTCGTCGTCGACACAACCTCACCCGTCGACTGTGCCGGGCTCGCCGCGCAGGTCGGCCGCGCCACGATGGGCCGGGGTTCGCGTCGGTGAACGCCGTGCGCGAGAATCGGCGCATGAGTTCGGTTCCCCGGCCCGCGCTGGCCATTATCGGTGGTAGTGGCTTCTACGACTTCTTCGGCGACGATGCGGTGACGCTCGAGCTCGACACGCCCTACGGTGCGCCGAGTGCGCCGATCACCGTCGGGGAGGTCGAGGGGCGGCAGGTGGCGTTCCTGCCCCGGCACGGGCGCAAGCACGAGTACTCGCCGCACACGGTTCCGTATCAGGCGAATATGTGGGCGCTGCGGTCGATCGGGGTGCGGCGGATCTTCGCGCCCTGTGCGGTGGGCAGCCTGCGTGCGGACTGGGGGCCGGGCACCGTGGCGGTGCCGGATCAGCTGGTGGATCGCACATCGGGCCGGGCGCAGACGTATTTCGACAACGGCGGCGTCCACGTCTCGTTCGCGGATCCCTACTGCGACGAACTGCGCTCGGCCGCAACGCGATCCGCCGTCGACGAGCTGCCGATGCAGCCGCACGGGACGATGGTCGTGGTGCAGGGCCCGCGGTTCTCCACGCGCGCGGAGAGCCGCTGGTTCGCCGCGCAGGGCTGGGAGCTGGTCAACATGACCGGATACCCCGAGGCGGTGCTCGCCCGCGAACTCGAGATGTGCTACGCGGCAATCGCTTTGGTTACCGACCTGGATGCCGGGCTGGAGTCGGGGGAGGGCGTGAGCGCCGCGGCCGTGTTCGAGGCGTTCGAAAAGAACCTGGTGCCGTTCAAGAAGCTTGTGCGCCATGCGGTGTCGCAGGTCGAGGGGACCGACAGCTGCGAGCACTGCCGGGTCCACGCCGGAGTCACCCTGCCGTTCGAACTGCCCTGATCGCATGCGGGTACTGCTGACCGGCGCCGCCGGATTCATCGGATCACACGTGCACCGCGCCATGGCCGCCGCCGGGCATGAGGTGGTCGCGGTCGATGCGTTGCTGGAGGCGGTGCACGGCGTCGTTCCGGAGACACCCGAGGGGATATTGCGCATCGATATCCGCGATCCGGAGGCACTGACGCCGCTGCTGCGCGGGATCGATGTCGTCGTCCACCTGGCCGCGGCACTGCCACCGGGATCGCTGGTTATGCCGCCGGGTTCGATGGGACATGGCGCCAGGGTGACCGAGCCGATCAGTGTCTCGGGAGCACCCGCGGTCGAGCCGGGAACCCGGCGGGATACTCGGCCGCCGGTGGGCACCGGTGGAGGTGCGCAGCGGTCGGGGAGCGGCGGCGGGCAGCCGGGCAGTGGTGCCGGGCGACCTGGGAGCGGCGATGGGCAGCCGGGGCGTGGGGCCGGGTATGTGGGGAGTGGCGATGGGCGCCCGGGAAACGTTGCGGGCCAGCCGGTGACGGAACCTGGGCCGCGGGTGATCGGCGGCGCGCGTACCGGGGCTGTGGCGGCTGTGTCGTCGGCGGGGAGCGGCGGCCCGCATACCGGGGCCGTGGCGGCTGTGTCTCCGGCGGGCGTGGGCGTTCCCGAGGGTGCGCCGACCCCGGGGCGACCGGGCGGCCCGAGCATGCAGGGTGCCGCGTTCTTCGCCGCGCACAACGATTTCGGGACCGCGGTGCTGCTGTCGGCGATGGAGCAGACCGGGGTCCGGCGGCTGATTCTCGCCTCGTCGGTGTCGGTGTACGGGGAGGGGCGCTATCGCGGGCTGCGCAGCGGGCCGTTCTTCCCGGGCGTGCGCCGCCGGGCCGATCTGGATCGCGGCATGTTCGATCACCGCGCGCCGCGGACGGGGGAGATCCTGACGTGGGAGCCGGTCGGGGAGGACGCTCCGTTGCGGCCTCGAACCCCTTATGCGGCAAGCAAAGTCGCGCAGGAGAACTATGCGATGGCCTGGGGCGCCGCTACGGGGGGCGCGGTGACGGTGCTGCGCTATCACCACGTGTACGGCGATCCGGTGGGCGAGAACGTCGCGCTGACAGCGCATTCCGGGGTGGCGGCGCGATTCCGGGCGGAACTGACCTCCGGGCGTGCGCCCTTCGTCTTCGAGGACGGCGGCCAGGTGCGCGATTTCGTCCATGTGCGCGATGTCGCCGCGGCCACGGTCGCCGTCGCGCAGCGCCCGCTGTCCGGATTCGTCCCGCTGAACATCGCCTCGGGCCGCCCGATCACGCTGTGGGAGGTGGCCTCGATCATGTCCCGGGCCTGCGGTGGCCCCGGCCCCGTCGTCAGCGGCCAGTACCGGATCACGGACGCGCGTCACATCGTCGCCAACCCCGAACGCGCCCGTCGCACAGTAGATTTCGCCGCCGCCATCGCGCCCGACCGCGGGCTCGCCGACTACGCCATCGCGCCGGCCAAGCCCTAGATCGGAACCGGCCCACATCGTCGTTCCGGCATGCTTCGTCCCGGGATCTCCCGCGCTTGCGGCGCGTGGGCGGGCCGAGAACCTGCCGACATGAGGGGCGGGGGCTGCGCTGTCACGGCGTGCGCTGTCGCCCATGCGCTGCGGGCTTGTGCGCGTTACCCCTTGTCGAGCTGGAAGCGCACCAGGGCGAATCGCGGGGGTGCGCCGTCCTGCGGGCCGTGGGGTAGGGGCGTGACCTCGACGTCGACGACCAGCCAGCCGCCGTCGTCGGCGGCCAGCCGCACGGCGGGCAGCGCCTGCACCGGTTTGCCGGCGAGAATATCGTTGTGGGCGGTGCGAATTCGGTCCAGGTCGTCGGGATGCGGCATGGACCGCTCCTGGGTGTCGCCGGACCAGCGCAGGCCGGGGATCGGCCCGCTGATCCAGCGCAGCACCCGGACCTGCTCGATGTCGACGACCGCCAGATACAGGCCCGGATTCGCCTCCACCAGCGTGTCCACGGTGGCCGCCTCGAACGACTTGCCCTGCGGCGGAACGCTCTCGGTGACATCGATGAGCAGCCCGCGCCAGAGCTGGAGATCGTCGTGCGCATTGCGGGCCGCGGTCAGCAGCGTGCGCAGTCCGCCGTTGCTGCGCACCGTCAGCTCGCCCATCCAGCGTGAGCCGGGCTCGTTCTTCGCGATCGTCGTCACCCAATCCAGCGCGCCGTCGAAACGCTCGACGTATTCGAACGACTCCGCGCCCATCCAGGTGGACCGGTCGCGGTCGAAGTCGGGCCCGAGCCCGGTGGAGACCACCTCCAGCCGACGGTCGTCGTTGGTGAACCGATACGGCCCCACGGGGGCGGGCGTGCTCGACCCCTCGCCCACCCGCAGGTGCACCGCGTGGACGTAATCGTCCGGCCCGACAACGGGAATCGCGCACGCGGGCTGCTGCGACCAGGTGTGCCGGGACTTGGGCAGGATTCGTTCGATCGGCTCCCCGGCGGCACGCGCGGCCGCGACGAGGGGCATCACCTGTCCGGGCACCGTGCGCGCCAGCGATTTCCAGCGCCGCGGCGAGGTGCCCACGGCCAGCACCGACCAGCACTCGGGCGGCCCCAGCGTCTCGATCAGCAGCCAATCCCCGAGATCCACGTACCACTCTCCTCCCGATGGTTTCGCCCGATTACGCGCCGGCGGTCGCCCTAGCCAGCGAATATGGTGCACCATTGCGCCATCGGCAATCAGCTAAGGGTCGGCTAGGTCGCCGAGCGCGCCCGTTAGGCTCGTGCGCATGAGTACTCCACTGCGCCTCGAGGTGATCGTCGCCAGTGTGCGGCCGGCCCGGTTCGCGCCCGTGGTGGCCGACTGGTTCCTGCGGACCGCGCGCGCGGATGCCCGGTTCGACGTCGGCGTCATCGATCTGATGCACACCCCGCTGCCCGCCGGACTGACCGATACCCCCGAGGCCGTGGCCTACCGCGAACGCCTTGCCGCCGCAGACGCTTTCGTCGCCGTTACCTCCGAGTACAACCACGGCTACCCGGCTGCCCTCAAGACGGCCCTGGACATCGCCAAGCACGAATGGCGCGCCAAGCCCATCGGATTCGTCGGCTACGGCGGCCTCTCGGGCGGCCTGCGGGCCATTGAGCAGCTCCGCCAGGTCGTCGCCGAGATCCACATGGTCTCGATCCGCGAATCGGTCAGCTTCCACCAGGCCAAGCGCGCATTCGACACGAACGGTGAGACCCGGGACGGCGCGGCGATCGATGCCGCCGAGCGACTGCTACGCCAACTTGCCTGGTGGGGAGGTCATTTGCGTGAGGCACGCGCGGCGGACCCGTATCCGGGCTGAGTCCGGGCGGTCGTTCCCACGGCGCACCCGACCGCCCGAGCGGCCTCGAGCGCGCTCGGCGACGGTGCGGGTCCCGCGCTGCCTCGTCCGGCCGGAATGCTGAGCGCTGCCGGGGATCCGATCCTGCTCATCACCGAACCTGCGCGATGGACCGACGCCGCCCGGTGGGTACTTCTGTTGACCTCGGGCAGGATTCGGCCGGTGCGCACGGGCGACTCCGAGGCGTTCGCGTTGCCGCCGCCGGTTGGTGCGTGACAGCCTGCAGAGTCCGATCGGGGTCTACGCTGCTCGCCCAGGGGGCGGCCGGTGGTGGCGTGGCGGGGATCAGCGGCGGGCGGCCGGATGACGCGGCGGCTGCTGTGGTCCGCGCGGCGGCTGCGGCCCGCGCTGTTGCGGCTGTGGCTGCTGCTGGCGGGGCGAGCCGATGTAGGTGGTCTCGCGGGGGATCGACACCAGGGTGAGATCGACCTGGGTGGTGCCGGTGCGCAGGACGACGTGGTTGCCGATCGCGCCGGGCTGGTGCACCTGCAGATCGGGCTTGGTGGACGGCCAGCCCATCGGATCGCCGGTCACGTAGATCGTGGTGACACCGGCGTGCGGTGCGGGCGCGAGCACACCGTCCACGACCGCCGCGGTGAACGCCGAGTCGCTCTGATGGGTCTCGAGCGCGATGGTGAGCCGGTCGGGGTTGCCGATGGTGGTGACGAGCTGCTGCCAGGCCTGCGGGCGGTCGGTGCGGATCAGGATGCGCTCGCCGACGGCCAGTGCCCGGAACACCAGCTGCTGCGCCAGATACAGCTCGCCGGCCACGTACACCGTCGAAATACCCTGGCCGACAAGCCGAATCGCGACACCGTTGCCCTCGGAGTCGGAGCCGATCAGCTGACCGCAGCCCGAGGAGGGCAGGTGCAGCGCCCCGATGACGTCGATCGGATATTCGCTCAGCGGCACCGTGTCGTCGACGTCCGGGATGCCGATCGGGAAGTGCGCGAGCAGGCTCTCGCGATGCCGCCCGCTCATCGACACCATGCCCTTGCGCTTGGTCTTCTCCGGCAGTTCGCGGGCGCTCAGCCGCCAGGCCGCGCCGATATTGACCGACTCGCCGGAGCTGCCGGGGCGCAGCCGCACCGACACCGTGGTGCCGCGCGAGGCCGGCACCCAGAGCTGGGCGAGCAGGTCCGAGCCGAGCCGCTTCGGATCGACCGCGGCGCCGATGTTGACCCCGTTGCCCAGCTCGGCGTACCGCCAGCGCTGGGTCAGCGTGCGCGGGTCGACCCCGGCACTGATCTGCAGCACAGCCTTGCGGATCTCGGGTGCGGTCAGCACGCGCGAGGAGCAGTCGGCATCCTCGAGCGTGCGCACGATGCGCTGGGTGGCGACGGTGACCGCGCGGCACGCGCCCTCGGTACCGCCGCCGCGCCGGTCGGCGGCCGCGGGACAGGCCACCGCGTCGAAGCTGATGGCGAGCCACACCGTGCGGTGCGCGGTCGCGGGCAGCGGCCCGAGCAGCGATTCGTAGATCGGCCCGGCCGGCGTGCCGGAGCGGCTGCGGTGGCCGTGGCTGATGATGTCGATACCGGACAGCTTGATGTCGTGCTGGGTCAGGCACTGCGCCAGCTCGGGCAGCGGCAGCAGGTGCGAGGCGTGCACGGTGCTGCGGTCGATGCGGGTCAGCCCGCCGCGCGGGGGCAGCACCTCGACGACCGCGACCACCCGGCTGCCCTCCCAGAACAGGCCGAGCGAACGCCCGTCGGGGCCGCGGAAGTCGACGGTGTCGCCGATCTCGTAGCCGCGGTTGGTCGTGTACCGCCACATCGTCGCGATCCACGAGGCCACGGTGCGCTTGCCGACCGGAATCAGCAGCAGCAGACCCACGACCACGGCCGGACCGAACGCGTACCACCCCGGCATGTGCACGATGTCGGTCAGGACCAGCACCACCAGCACGACGACCAGTCCGAGCAGCTGCGCCGCAAGCAGATTCGGCAGCGTGATCCGTCCGAGAAGCGGGCGCCTGTACGCCCCGCTGGGTGCGGCCATCATCGTCCCCCAAGTAACCCGGTATCGGCCAGTTCGGATGGCCGAGCTGAAATGAAGTCCCCGTGAACTGTACTGTGTTCTCCGAACGCGAGCACTGTTCGGGGGAGGACTCATGCCTTCAAGACCAACAACACGGTGGCAGGTCAGCGGTTACCGCTTTCTGGTCCGCCGGATGGAGCACGCCCTGGTGCGCCGGGATGTGCGAATGTTGCACGACCCCATGCGCTCTCAGTCGCGCGCCTACTCCGTGGGGCTGATTCTGGGCGTGCTCGGGCTCGCCGGCTGCGCGGTGCTGGCGCTGCTCAAGCCGCAGGGGTCGATCGGCAACAGCACGATTCTGATGGGCAAGAATTCCGGCCAGATCTACGCGGTGATCGACGGGACCGTGCATCCGGCGCTGAATCTGGCCTCGGCCCGGCTGGCGATCGGCAAGTCCGACACCCCCGCGAGCGTCGCGGAATCGCAGCTGTCGCAGAAGCCGATGGGGCCGCTGATCGGCATCCCGGGCGCGCCCTCGCTGCTGAGCTTCGACTCCAGCGGCAAGGGCCGGCTGTGGACGGTCTGCGACGAGCTGAAGAACGACGGCAGCGACACGCTGACCAGCACCGCCATCGCGGGCGATCTGTCGATGGGCTCCGACAAGGCCTCGACGCTGCCCAAGGGCAACGCGCTGCTGGTGCAGGGTCGCGACGCGGCGTACCTGATCTGGGACGACAAGCGCGCCCGGGTGAACCTGAACGAGCGCTCGGTGACCGACGCGCTGCACATCACCGGGGAGACGCCGCGCCCGATCAGCGAGGGCCTGCTGAACGCAATCCCCGAGGTGCTGCCGATCGCCGCGCCGACGATCACCGATCCGGGCGGGCTGTCGATGCTGCCCAGTCACCGTAACGGCGACATCCTCGAGCTCGGCACCGACAAGAGCTACTACGTGGCGCTCAACAATGGCATTCAACAGATTTCGGCGCTGACCGCGGACATCATCCGCAACTCCAACCCGACCTCGAGCAGCGGCGACCTGAACCCGTACGACCGCGCCCACGTCAATATCGTCACCACCCTGCAGGTGAAGGACTACCCCGACACCGCGCCGGCCATCATCGAGTCGAAGGATCAGCCGGTCGACTGCCTGTCCTGGAAGCCGCTGAACTCCGCGGACACCTCCGACGGCAGCAAGCACGCCGAGCTGTCCCTCATCACGGGCCACGCGCTGCCGATCCCGGACAGCGCCAAGGCCGTTCCCCTGGCGCAGGCCGGCGCCTCGGGCAGCGACAAGGTCGGCCAGTTCTACAGCACCCCGGGCACCGGAATCCTGGTGCAGACCACCGGAATCGAGCCCGACAGCCAGCGCAAGGACAGCCAGTTCTTCATCTCCGACACCGGCGTTCGCTACGGCATCAAGGACACCGATGCGGCCAAGGCGCTGGGCATGGATTCTTCGAAGGCCAAGTCCGAGCCCGCGCCGTGGCCGATCGTCGGCCTGCTCGCGCCCGGGCCGACCCTGTCCCGTCAGGATGCGATGGTTGCGCATGATGGTGTCGCACCGGATTCGAGTCCGGCCAAGACGCTGGTGAAGTCGACCGCGGACAACTCGTCCTCGTCGTCTTCGTCGTCGAACTGAGCTGTCCCACTATCGAAACGAGCGCACGGTCCTCGAAGACCGTGCGCTCGTTCGTATTTCGGGATCCAGATCTAGGTGGCGGCTTGAACTCGATCCGCCGGTCCCGATTCGGCGCCGAAGCGAACTCCCTTGGCCTCCTTGCCGATTGCCGTCAGGATGATCACTGCGATGAATACCGGAATGATGGTGGCCGCCAGCGCGAACGGATATCCGTGGTGTTCGGCCAGCCGCTCCTGGATGGGGAGGTTCAGCGCGGCGAACAGGTTTCCGAGCTGGTAGGTGACGCCCGGATAGAAGCCGCGGATCGCGTCGGGCGACATCTCGGTCAGATGCGCGGGGATGACTCCCCAGGCGCCCTGCACCATGAGCTGCATCAGGAACGAGCCCAGGCACAGCAGGGCTGCGGTGCGCGAATAGGCGAACAGCGGCACGATCGGCAGACCGAGCGCCGCGCAGAAGATGATGGTGTAGCGGCGTCCGAAGCGTTCGGACAGTGAGCCGAAGACGACGCCACCGATGATGGCGCCGATGTTGTAGATCACCGCGATCCACTTGGCGGCCACTGTGCTCAGGCCCGCGCCGTGATGCACGTGGGCGGACAGGAACGTCGGGTAGATGTCCTGGGTGCCGTGGCTCATCCAGTTGAACGCCGTCATCAGCAGCACGAGGTAGACGAACCGGCGAATGATCGCGGGATTGCCGATGATGTCGCGAATCCTGGTCTGGGTAGCGCGCATTCGCTCCTGGGTCTGCTCCCAGGCCTCCGATTCCTTTGTGCGGGTGCGGATGATCAGGATGATCAGCGCCGGGATGATGGACAGCCCGAACATCCACCGCCAGGACAGTCCCGCCCAGTTCATGACCAGCAGCGAGGCCAGCGACGCAAGCAGATACCCGAACGAGTAGCCCTCCTGCAGCAACCCGGAGAAGAAGCCGCGCCGCTGCACCGGGATCTTCTCCAGCGCCAGCGCGGCGCCCAGGCCCCACTCGCCGCCCATGCCGATGCCGTACAGCATGCGCAGGGCTATCAGCACGGTGAAGTTGGGCGCGAAGGCGCACAGGAACCCGATGACCGAATACATCGCGACGTTGACCATCAGCGGGATTCGGCGGCCCACCCGGTCGGCCCACAGACCGAACAGCAACGCGCCGACCGGGCGCATGATCAGCGTCGCCGTGGTCAGGAAGGCGACCTCGGTGGTCTTCATGTGGAAGGTGTGGGCGATATCCGCGTAGACGAACACCACCAGGAAGTAGTCGAAGGCATCCATCGTCCAGCCGAGCTGGGCGGCGAAGAACGAATTCCGTTGATCGGCGGTGAGTTTCTGCCTGGGTGCCTTGGGTACGGCTGTTGCCATGTGCGTTCCTGCCCTCTTCTCAGGAGTACGACGGGCCATTCCGCTCGACCGCGCCTCACGAAACTTAACCCGCGGGCCGATGAATCGGGCGGAGTCGAGGCGTCTGCATGCCCATGGAGACCAAAAATCTTGCCGACCTGTACGAGTTGGCCCCGCTGAGCTGGCCGGACATCGCCTCTCGCCTCGAAGGGGGTTACGACCTGGTGCCCGGCTCCGGCGGTCCCGACCGGCACAGCTGCTGGCTCACCACACTCAATCCCGACGGCAGCCCGCACGTGACGGGCCTGGGCGCGCTGTGGGTCGACGGCGCGTTCTGGTTCGAAACCGGCGAACGATCCCGCAAGGGCCGCAACCTCGCCCGCGATCCGCGCTGCGCGCTGAGCCTGGCGCTCAACACCGTCGACCTTGTCGTCGAGGGCGTCGCGGAGCTGATCGCGGACAAGGCCGTGGTCGCGGACATGGCGCAGCGCTGGGCCGAGGGGGGCTGGCCGTGCCGCGTCGACGATTCGGGCCTGGCCCTGACCGCCGACTTCAGCGCACCCTCGGCGGGCTCGCCGCCGTGGCGCATCTACCGCATTGCGGCCACCGCGGCGAGCGCGGTCGGCGTGGATCCCGGCGGCGCCACCCGCTGGACCTTCGACTGATGAAACGGCTCGGTCACTTCCGAGGTCCCATGTTGACCAGCGAGGTGTCGCCGTCGTAGTGGGCCAGGACCCGGTGATCCATCACTGCGCGCCACAGCGGCGGAACCATGGCCAGTACGAGCATGGTGGCGTACCCATAGGGCAGCTGTGGTGCCTGTTCGGAGGTGCGCAGGGTCTGGTAGCGGCGGCCGGGGTTCGCGTGGTGGTCGCTGTGGCGTTGGAGGTGGAACAGAAAGACGTTGGTGAGCAGGCGGTCGCTGTTCCAGCTGTCGCGCGGTGAACAGCCCGCGTAGCGACCGTTGGCGCGGCGCGCGCGGAGTAACCCGTAGTGCTCCAGGTAGTTCACTGTCTCGAGCAATCCAAAGCCAATGACGGCCTGCAGCGCGAGAAAGGGGATGATGCCGTACCCGAAGACGAGGATCATCGCGCCGAACAACGCGACGCTCATCGACCACGCCTGCAGCAGCTGGTTGTCCCAGTTGAACCACCTCTTGCCCTGGCGGGACAGGCGTTCTCGTTCCAAGCTGAGCGCCGAGCGGAAGCCGCCCCACACACTGCGCGGCAGGAACGCCCACAGTGACTCGCCGAATCGGGCGCTTGCCGGGTCTTCCGGTGTGGCGACTCGGGCGTGGTGGCCGCGGTTGTGTTCGACGAAGAAATGTCCGTATCCGGATTGCGCCAGTGCAATTTTCGCTAGCCAGCGTTCGAGATGCTCGGCGCGGTGGCCGAGTTCGTGGGCTGCATTGATGCCGATACCGGAGACGATCCCCACGGTCGCGGTCAGCCCGAGCTTGTCGACGAGCCTCAGCTGATGGCTGGACCACATATATCCCGCGACACCCAGACCGATGAACTGGATCGGTAGGAAGAGAAACGTGCACCAACGATAATAACGATCGTTGGACAATCTCTCGTAGTCCTCGTCGCTGGGATTGCTGCCGTCGTTCCCTATCGCAACGTCCAGCAGCGGGATCACCACCAGCACGAAGATCGGACCGATCCACCAGAAAAGCACCAGTCCCGTAAGGTGCACCAGTTGTGCCGGCAGGAGCGCGCTAACTGGCGCTCCCGTACTCAGGATCCAGAGATAGCGTTTGTGATCGCGAACGTACGTGCGTTTGAGGATCGTCATAGTCGCCTCGCTCATCCAACCGACAAACGTACGAGTGAAGGAATGCCCGCTGAAAGCGGTAACGCCGAACAGCCTCGCTACACGGTAGCCGCTCCTCTGCTGTATGCCAAAGAGAAATTCATGAAGGTGTCGGTGACTTTTGGCGGCAATATCAGGGACCTTTTCCTCTATACGCTATCGGTCGGGTCGGACCAGGGCGCGAATCGACCCGCGGTCCGACCCGTGGCCGGGCGCAATATTTCGAATCGTGCACATTCGATCAGCCGATGATGCGTGATGTTGACAGACCCGCAACCCAATCGGAATATCGGTGTGCCGAAATCGTTAGCCCATCCATAATTACGTTAGCGCATCCGTAATTACGGTAGAGCCGCGCAATTGACGGGGGTCGGCACATTCGCAAGGCGATCGGTCACCCATTGTTGCGAGCCCGTCAGTGACGGGAAAAAGGACAAATCGTGGGTACCGACAATTCCGGACACCGGGGGCATCCCGGTGTCCGCTAGCAGCTGAACTGCCACACCGCGACCACACCAGCTTTGGGCCATCGCGCGGATCGGCGGGTAGGGTGATCCTTCGTCGTTCCTGGCCGTGTAGATGCGCACCGGTGCTGATGGGGCGAGCCCGCCCAGTCGCTGCTCATCGAAAGCCCTTTTCAACTCGGGGGTGCTATTGATCACGGCTGTAATCGGCTGACCGCTGGTGGTCCATTGGGATGTGTTCTGCGGTTGCGAGAAAAGACCGGAGAGGCCCCCGCCGCATTTTCCTATCGAATCGTGCAGAATCGCCTTACCGGCATTGTTGAGCGCGGCGTCGAGCGCCGGACGGGTGTCGGGATAATCGGCGGCGATGCCATTGAGGATCCATGCGATGGCTGGTGCGACGCCCGGGCGGCCGTCGTTGCGCGCGATGTAGTCCTCGGGATCCACGAGGGGCGCGCCGGTGTAGGTGCCACGCACGTTCAGATCGGGGGCGTACTTCGGTTGCAGCTCGGCTGCGGCGGCGGAAGCCATCCCGCCCTGGGAGTAGCCGTACAGCACTACCGGCGAGTGGGGGTTGAGGCCGGTGCCGGGCAACCGCAACGCGGCACGAGCGGAGTCCAGTACGGCATAGCCTTGTGTTTTGCGGTTGAGGAAGTCGTGGATTCCCGGTATGCCGAAGTCGTGATAGTCGGTTATCATTACCGCCATGCCGCGGGACAACAGTTGATCGATCGCGATGAGGTCGTATTCGAAGATTGCGTCGGCCGGAGGCTGATATCGGATCACTTGGGAGAGCATTGCCGAAGGCGCGCACTGATTGCTTTGTCCCTGTGTACCACCCGCATACGCCACCAACGGCCGTTCGCCCGGACCGGTCCACGGCTGGGTCGGCTCCAGAAACGTTCCCACCACCGTGGTCGGAGAATCATTGGTATCGCTGCTGGCATATGTAATGCGTGCCGAATTCGCCGGTATCGTCCCGAACTGTCCGGGGACCGGCAATGCCAGATGCGACGATTGGGCACCGATAATGTTGCCTTGTGACTGCGCCGCCGGCGGCTGCGTCCATGCGGGCGGTGCGGCAATCGCCCCACCGCCGGCGACGACGAGGGTTCCTGTCAAGGCTGCGACCCAGGCGCGTCTTCCGCTCCTCATATTCGATCCTTCCTGCGATTGGGTTATCCACTGCAGCTAGATTCAGATCGGATACTGCGAGTATCTGCGTTCGAGCGTAGAACCAGGCACACGAAGTTCGTGGTGCCGCGGCCACAGCCTAGGCCATATTGCGGGCGCAAGTCTGGAGGTCGATACCTGGATTCGGCAATCGGCGAGCGATGACCGAGTCGTCGGTGCGATGCAACGCCCGCCGGGCGGCGAACGGCGCGAAGCCGACCGCCGGACGCCGCGGGATCAGGTCGGGAATTACCTCGTTTACTCGCGCATGCCCAGGCGGCGGCGGATCGGGAACGAGGCCAGGTAGCCCAGGATCAGCAGCACCGCGATCACGGCGGTGCCGATCAGCGCCACGTTGCGGGCGGTGTTGTCCGGGGCCGGCGGGGTGGTCGGGATGGGCAGCTGCCAGCTCTTGGCGGCGAAGGGGCGCTTGGGCGGGAGCTTCTTGGGAACGTCGTTGGTCAGGGCGGCGACCGGGTCGATGGCGCCGTAACCGACGTAGGGGTTCCAACCCTCGGCGGGCGCGTGTGCGGTGGCCTCGATGCGCTTGATCACGTCCAGCGCGCTGAGATGAGGAAAGCGCGCGC
The DNA here is from genome assembly GCF_018860155.1 of Nocardia albiluteola. Classification (GTDB taxonomy): domain Bacteria; phylum Actinomycetota; class Actinomycetes; order Mycobacteriales; family Mycobacteriaceae; genus Nocardia; species Nocardia albiluteola. The sequence continues at coordinate 126,360 of NZ_JAHKNI010000018.1, read as the reverse complement.
GCACCAGGGCGGCCAGACCGGCCACGTAGGGGGTGGCGAAACTCGTGCCCTCGAGCGGGGTCGCGCTGTTGCCCTTCTCGACCAGCGCGGTCGTGGTGCCCTTGCTGCCGGAGTTGTTGTAGTTGGCGTCCAGCGAGGTGATGTCCTCGCCCGGGGCGGCGACGCCGACCCACGGCCCGGGCACGGTGAACTTCGACGGAGCGCCGGTCGAGGGGTTGATGGAGCCGACCGAGAGCACGTAGTCGTCCCAGCGCGCCGGGGAGACGTTCATGTTGACCTTGCTCCACAGGTCCGCGGAGGGATCGGTGGGGTCGAGCACGGGGTTGGTGCCCTTGCACACGTCGTTGTTACCCGCGGCGACCACCACGACGACGTCCTTCTGCAGCGTGGCGTACTGCACCGCCGCACCGATCTTGTCATCGGCCAATGTGCCTGTGACGCAGGTGACTTCGGAAATGTTGATCACCCGGGCGCCCAGATCCGCGGCATGCCGGATCGCCGAAGCCAGCGTGTCCAGGTTGCCGTAGCTGAACCCGGCGATGTCCTGCTGACTCGCCCCAACGGATTGGCCCTTGAGTTCGAAATAGCCGCTGGTCTGGCGGATCGCGACAATGCGTGCGTCGGGTGCGACACCGGCGAAGCCCTGTCCGTCCACCCGGCTGGCGCCGATGAGTCCCGCGACGACGGTGCCGTGGCCGTCGCAATCCTGGGTGCCGTCGCCGTTGCTGACGTAGTCGCCCCCGGCGACCAATCCGGGCAGCCGGGGATGCCGCACGACGCCGGTATCGATGACGGCGACCGTTTGCCCCAACCCCGACGAGAACTTCCAGGCATCGGGAAGGTCGAGCACGCGCTGGGGCAGCGGGATGGCGGCGCCGTCACCGCCCGGAACGGAGCTGACACACGGGGTGTTCGGCTTGGCCTCGGTCTCCTGCGGCGGGTGCGGTGTCCCGTCGCCGGGCAGCGCGCTCGGATTCACCGCCGGTGGGCGATCGGCGAGTGCCGTTCCCGCGCCGACGGATACGCTCAGACCGAGCACCGTGGCCGCCGCAATTATGCGAATGAGCTTGTGCCCGAACATTTTCGGATTCATGCCCGGCCTACAGCGAGAGCGATCGGATGATCGAGTACAGGTTCGCCACCCAGAACGCCAGCGGCAGGACGGCTGCGACGAAGGCGTACTCGAGCAGTTCCACCGCGCGCCGCATGGGCGGGGTCGCGGTCTGGTGGGGAATGATCAGGCCGCAGATCAGGGCGCCGATCAGCAGCACCATCGCGGCGCCGAAGATGGCCAGCGGCTGGGCCTGGGTGACGGCGGCGCCGAGCATGACGGCCAGCAGGATGGCCGCGCCGCCGCTGATCAGCACGATGGACAGTTCGGCATTGGTGTAGGTGCGGCTGCGGAACAGCAGCACGGCCGCGGCCACCAGCGCCAGCGCGATGCCGGGCCAGAACGGGCTGTGTGCGCCCGGATCGCAGCCGGCCAGCGCGCCCACGACCGTGACCAGCGTGGTCGCCGCGACCATGCCGTCGAGGTACATCCGGGCGTGCTCGGACTTCTCCTTCAGCACGTCCATGGTCGGCAGGGCGCGGTGGTCGTCGGGATCGTCCTCGGTCGGATCGATCGGCGTGCCCGGCGAGGGCACCGGCGGCAGCGGCAGCTTGGCCAGCAGCATCGACACCCGGGGTGCGAGCGACAGCGCACCCAGCGCGAGTACGGCCGCACCGGCCCCGAGGGCGCGGGGCGGCTGATGAACGAGCAGCCCGACCAGTGTGGCGGCGATGGCGAACAGCGAGGCCGTGCTCGCACCGATATATACCGCCAGCCCGACGCCGCTGACCCGCCAGGCCAGGATGGCGGTCGCGCCGACCAGCACCGAGCCGAGCAGCATGTTGGCCCAGCCGTAGTGATGGTGCTGCAGCGGGACGAGCAGCATGCCCGCGGCGAACGCGCTGGGCAGCGCGCTGCCGCCGATCACCAGCGCGGTCGAGGTGTCGCCGTACATGCGGGACATCACCGTGCCCGCGACCACGAGCAGGACGGTCAGCAGCGCCGCGACCGCGCCGGTGATCCAGCCCGGCATCGCCTCGGGGGCGGCGAGTAGGCCGGCGCAGCCCACGATCATGGCCAGCACCGCGATGACCGAGGCCGACAGCCGGGCCAGCTTGGGCGACCAGGTACGGAACGTGTCCTCGTCGGCGATCGCGACGTTGTACATGATGTCGTCGAACAGCGGCGTCGGCGCGACGTGGTCGGCGCTCTCGAGCATCAGCAGCTCACCGTCGCGGACCCCCTGCTCGCCCAGGCTGAGCGAATTCGAGAACGGCGGCTGGCCGATGCGCGCGAGCACCCATTCCGCGGGCTGGAATTGTTCGCCCCCGGTATCGAAATCATTGTGGCGGCTGTTTTGCGCCACCATGTCCACGACGCTCGGGATGACCAGGGCGACCGGCACATCGACCGGAATCGCCATATCGACCTGAGTGTGCTTGGCCAAGATTGTGACTCGGGCAAGATCCGGGGCCCGTACGATCCCCCGGCTCGCATCATCTTCGATGTGGCTCATTCGCGCGTGCGTCACGCTGCCCCCAACTCCGTCTCTACCTGGTGTTTCCGCAAGCGCGCGAGTTGCGATCGCGCGGTTGACCCGTGCAGAATGCTGGTCGAACTGTACGACATGTCGGCGCTGACCTCTACACTGAGGCCCGCACCAGGCTGTTGAAGGGGGAGCGTTCGTCGATGAGCACAGTCAGATTCCAGCGCCGTCAACGCCGTGAGGTTCCGCGCACGCCCGGCGGCGAGGTAACTCTGCAGCCACCGCCCGAAATCCCCCGCGCCGTACCCGGTGGACTCATGGGCAAGCTCATGCCCGTCGTGATGATGGTCGGCATGGTCGGCATGATGGCCATCATGTTCACCAAAAACGGTGGCATAGGCTCGAATCCGACGTCGTTGATGTTCCCGATGATGATGGTCTTCTCGATGGTCGGCATGTTCGCCAACGGCGGCGGCAAGGGCCAGAAGGCGGCCGAGGCCAACGAGGATCGCAAGGACTATCTGCGCTACCTCGACCAGGTCCGCAAGGATGTCGACGAGACGGCCACACAGCAGCGTGCCGCGGTCGAGTGGAGCCACCCCGAGCCCGGCCTGATCTGGATGCTCGCGGGCACCAGCCGCATGTGGGAGCGCCGCCCGGGCGACAAGGACTTCTGCCACGCCCGCATCGGCCTGGGCGGTCAGCGCCTGGCCACCCGCCTGGTCTCGCCCGAGACGGGCCCGGTCGAGGAGCTCGAGCCGATCGCCGCGGTCTCGCTGCGCCGGTTCGTGCGTACCCACTCCACGGTTCCGGATCTGGCCACCGCCATCGCGGTGAAGGGTTTCGCGTCCATCCAGCTCAACGGCGATCGTGCCCAGGCCCGCGACATGACGCGCGCAATGTTGTTGCAGCTGTGCATGTTCCAGGCGCCGGACCAGGTGCTGGTCGCGGTCGTCTGCGGTGCGGACACCATGGCCGAATGGGAGTGGACCAAGTGGCTGCCGCACACCCAGCACCCCGAATCACAGGACGGCGTGGGCACCGAGCGCATGGTGTACGGCTCGGTTCGCGAGATGGCCGCGGGCCTGGCGCCGTTGCTGCACAACCGGGTTCGCTACTCGCGTAACCAGCCCGCCAATCAGAATCTGACCCACATCATCGTGGTGGTCGACGGCGGCCTGCTCGAGGCCGAGGAGGATTCGCTGCGGGAGTCCGGATTCGAGGGCGTCACGGTCCTGGATCTGTGCAATTACGCTCCGCGCCTGTCGGTTTCGCGTGGCATCCAGATGGTGGTGGAGAACGGCGAGTGCACCGGCCGCGGCGCCACGGGCAATATGGAGCGCTTCGCGATCATCGACCGGATCAGCGCCCGCCAGGCCGAGCAGGTCGCGCGGCGCCTGGCGCCGTTCCGGGTGGTAACAGCGTCCGGTGCGGACAGCTCGGCCTCGGAGAGCCACGAGGTGATCACTTCGTGGGCCCAGATGCTCAACCTCGGCGACATCGGCACGTTCAGCCCGGACAGTCAGTGGAAGCCCCGCTACGGCCGCGACCGGCTGCGGGTGCCCTTCGGCCTGGGCGCCGACGGGCAGCCGGTGTTCCTGGACATCAAGGAGGCCGCCGAGTTCGGCACCGGCCCGCACGGCCTGTGCATCGGCGCCACCGGTTCGGGTAAGTCGGAATTCCTTCGCACCCTGGTGCTTTCGATGCTGGCGATGCATTCGCCCGACCAGCTGAACCTGGTGCTGGTCGACTTCAAGGGTGGTGCGACCTTCCTCGGTCTGGAGGGTGTGCCGCACGTCGCGGCCGTCATCACCAACCTCGAGGAGGAGGCTGACCTGGTCGGCCGCATGCGCGACGCCCTCGACGGCGAGATGAACCGCCGTCAGGAGGTGCTGCGCGCCGCGGGTAACTTCGCCAACGTCAGCCAGTACGAGGAGGCCCGCGCCGCGGGCGCCGATCTGGATCCGCTGCCCGCGCTGTTCGTGGTGCTCGACGAGTTCTCCGAACTGCTGCAGCAGCATCCGGACTTCGCGGAGCTGTTCGTCATGATCGGCCGCCTGGGCCGCTCGCTGCAGGTGCACCTGCTGCTGGCCTCGCAGCGCCTGGAGGAGGGCAAGCTCAAGGGCCTCGAGTCCCACCTGTCGTACCGCATCGGTCTGAAGACCTTCTCCGCCAACGAATCCCGGCAGGTGCTGGGCGTGCCCGACGCGTTCAACCTGCCCGCCAGCCCCGGTGGCGGCTACCTCAAGACCAACGATGGCGAGATCCGCCGCTTCCAGGCGTCGTACGTCTCGGGCGATTACGTCGGCGGCGGTTCGCAGCGCGAGGTCACCCACGCCGGCATCGTCGGCGGCGAGATCGACATCCACGCCCGGACCTTCACCGCCGGTCACGTCGACTTCCGCCCCGGCGACCGGCTGCAGCTGGCGTCCACGTCGAGCGGCCCGCAGGAGACCGTGCAGGACGAGAACGGCGAGAAGATCTCCAATGTGGGCATGCTGGTCTCGCGGATCAAGGGGCACGGCCGCCCGGCCCACGAGATCTGGCTGCCCCCGCTGGACGAGGCGCCCACCATGGATCAGCTGCTGCCGCGCTCGCTGCTGACCGGCGACGTCAACCCGATGGCCACGCTGATCGCCCCGATCGGCATCGTCGACCGGCCCTACCACCAGCGCCGCGACCCGATGGTCGTGGACCTGTCCGGCGCGCGCGGCAACGTCGCGATCGTCGGCGGCCCGCAGTCCGGTAAGTCCACCGCGCTGCGCTCGCTGATCATGTCGCTGTCGCTGACCCACACCGCCGAGCAGGTGCAGTTCTACTGCCTCGATTTCGGTGGCGGCACGCTGGCGGGTCTGCAGGGCCTGCCGCACGTCGGTGCGGTCTCGGGCCGGCTCGACGAGGACCAGGTGCGCCGCACCCTGTCCGAGATGCAGGGGATCGTGCGCTCGCGCGAAATGCGGTTCCGGCAGCTGGGCATCGATTCCATGCAGGAGTTCCGCCGCCTGCGTGCGAGCGATCCGTCCAGTAGCCCGGCCGCCGCCGGCGCGCACGAGGATCCGTTCGGCGACGTCTTCCTGGTCATCGACGGCTTCGGCACCATCCGCCAGGATTTCGACTCGCTCGAGCAGCACATCAACAACCTTGCGGTGCAGGGTCTTTCGTACGGTGTGCACGTCGCCATCTCGCTGGCCCGCTGGGCCGAGGCCCGGCCCGCCCTCAAGGACCAGATCGGTACCCGCATCGAGCTGCGCCTGGGCGATCCGATGGACTCGGACCTGGGCCGCAAGTTCGCCGCGCTGGTTCCGATGGGTCGTCCCGGCCGCGGTATGACGCCCGACACGCTGCACATGCTGACCGCGCTGCCGCGCATCGACGGCGATTCCAACCCGGAGACGCTCAGCTCCGGCGTCGCCGGCGCGGTGGCGGCGCTGCAGAAGATGACCCCAGGCCGTCCGGCCCCGCGGGTGCGCATGCTGCCCGATCGGCTGGATCGGCAGGAACTGCTCCAGGTGGCCGGGAACTGGCAGGGGGATCCGTCGCAGAAGTGCCTGCGGTTCCCGATCGGCATCAACGAATCCGAGCTCGCGCCGGTGTTCATCGACTTCAATGTCAGCCCGCACTTCGTCATCGTCGGCGACGAGTCGGGAAAGTCGACGCTGCTGCGGTCGATCGCGGAGGGCATCATGGCCTCCAACACCCCGGATCAGGCTCGCATCATCATGGGCGACTACCGCCGTACCCTGCTGGGGCTCATCCCGAAGGAGTACACGGCCGGATACGGTTCCACCGCACCGCAGTTCACCGATCAGATGGCCGCCCTGGCCGGCTACGTGGAGAAGCGCACGCCGGGCCCCGACGTGACGCCGCAGCAGCTGCGCGACCGGTCCTGGTGGAACGGGCCCGAGATCTACGTGCTCGTCGACGACTACGACCTGGTCGCCAACTCCCAGGGCAACCCGGTGCAGGCCCTCGTCCAGAGCCTGCCGCACGCACGCGATCTCGGTTTCCACGTGATCATCGCGCGGCGCGCGGGTGGCGCGAGCCGGTCCATGTACGAATCGACGATTGCCAGCATGCGCGACCTCGGCTCGTCGGCGCTGATCATGAACGGCAGCCGCGACGAGGGCGTGCTGTGGGGTAAGGCGCGGCCGTCGGAGATGCCCGCCGGCCGCGGCATCTACGTCACGCGCAGCGGCGAAGAGCTGATTCAGACCGGCTGGATGCCGCTCACCTGATGAGCGTCGTAGATGTAGTACTGAGCGATAACCGGCTGTGGGCCCGCAGCGAATCGACACACTGGGATGGTCCGCCCTCGATCGTGCCCGCCAGCGACGGCACGAGTTTCGTTGTGGGGGAACAGCTGCGGCCGCAGTATCCGGCGGTGTCGATGGTGCGACTGGCGGCGGCCGACCGGATCGCCTTCTCGCGGTCGCAGTTACCGCCGATCACGGACGCCTGGGCGGTGACCCTCGGCGCGGTCCTCAACAACCTCAGCCTGCCGACGCCGTGCGAGCAGCTCACCATCGTCGGCCCGTCCGACTGGGGTCGTCGGCGCCGGGCCGCGGTGGAGGCGGCCGCGCGCCGCATGGTGCAGCGGGTGAGCATCGAGCCACTGGCGCGGCGTGCGGCCTCGCTCGGCGCGAGCACCGCGCAGCAGCAGCGGATCGCGGTGCTGGAGCTGAATCCGTTGTCCACCACCGTCACCCTGGTCGGCCGGTCCGGACAGGACACCTGGATTCAGGCGTGTGAGCACGAGCCGACCGTCGGGCTGGCCGATGTCGACGAGGGGCACGGCCTGCCGGACGTGGTCGCGGTGATCGCGCGACTGCTCGCCGGGCAGCCGCCGACCTACCTACTGGCCGCGGGTGTTTCGGACCCGGCCCTGCTCGAGGCGCTGTCGGCGATCCTGGCGCAGCAGTGCGGCTTCCCGGTCGACGTGCGCCCGCTCTCGGGCGTCGAACTCATCCGCGGCGCGCACCCCGGAATGTCGATGCCCCCCGCCCCGGCGGCCCTGGCGCCGCCGGTGGAGTTCGATTCGCTGCACCAGCAGGCGGTCGCCACCCGTCCGCCCGAGACCCGCCGCAACGCGCTGTACATCGGGATCGCCGCGGCGGCGGTCCTGGTCCTGGTCGCAATCGGCGCGGTGATCGCGCTGACCGCGGGTTCGAAGTCCAAGCCGACCGCCGCGCCGACCTCGGCCGCGGTGCCGTCGCCGGGCGCGGTCACCACCACCAGCGCACCCCCGCAGCCCCCACAGTCGTTCGGCCACCTGCAGATTCGGATCCCCTCGGGTTGGCACGTGTCCAAGCAGGTCGGCGATAATGTCTACCTGTCCCCGGACGACGGGTCCCGCCAGCGCATCACGATCGAGCAGAAGGCCCTCACCGCGGGCGCGACCGTCGACAATGTGGCCGATTCCCTGGACGTGCAGATCAAGCGCAGCCCCGCGGGCAGGTTCAGCGAGCTGACTCGCAACGCCGTCTTCGCCGACCGCTCCGGACTGTCCTACGAGGAATACCCGGGCGGCGGCACCACCGTCCGCTGGCAGGTGCTCGTGGATTCGGACGTCGAGGCCAGCATCGGCTGCCAGTATCCCCAGGACAAGTGGCAGGCCCTCGCGCCCACCTGCGAACAGGTCGTGCGCGATGTGAAGTTCACGCAGTAGGTTCGCCGCGTCACTGGCCGGGCAGCACCGGTTGGGTCAGGCCGTTCAGCGCGCCGATCTCACGAATCAGTCCGGCGGTGTCGTCGTCCGAGGCCGGGTAGTTCTGGGCGCCCTGGACGATCTGCTCGGCATTGGTGGACAGCGTGGTGATGAAACCGTTGATCTCGCCGTGCAGCTTGGTCGAGAAATCGATCAGCGCCTGGCCGGTGGTGAAGCCGGGATTGTTCTTCGCGGCCGGGGCCTGGGAATCGAAAAACTTGTTCGTGTCGGTGATCGCCTGGCTCGCAAGGTCTTTCAGGCGATCGCCGATCTTCGCGACGTCGGCGGGTTTGATAGAGATGTCGTCGGCACTCACGGATGAAGATCCTTTCCCTCACCAGGTGACCTTGGGCTGCACGATCTGTGTGTTCTGCTTGCCCAGGCCCTGCTGGAATTCGGGCAGCCGGCCGTAGAGCGGATAGTTCTGGGCATCGCCCGAATGCTGCGTGTACAGCACCTGATTGTCGGGCAGCACGCCGGTGACGATGACGGTGTGGTGGGTGTCGCCGGCGTGCAGATGCGCGGACGGATCGTTCTGGGTCATGGTGTAGTACATGACATCCCCGGGCCGAGCCTGGCTGGGCGAGACGACGGTGCCGCCGTTGCCGAGAAAGAAGTCGTGGTTGTTCTGGGCACCGCCCCAGGTCGGGGTGTGCGAGAGGCCCGGAAACGGATCGCTGCCGTTGGCATTGCTGCCGTCGCTCCAGCCCTTGGTGTCCCAGTGGCGCGGAATCAGCCCGTCCCAGTCCTCCTTGAACGGCATGTTGCCGCCGTAGGCGAGGGCATCCGAGGCGAAGTTGGTGCAGTTGTCCTTGTTCTTCCAGTCCAGGTTGGAGTTGTTCCAGTTGTTCAGGGCGTATGCGACGGTGCCGACCGAGCTGTAGCCGAGTCCGGGCCGATCGATGTCCTTCTTCACCGAGTCCGGAATCCCCGGCAGGTTGTAGATCTGAACCGGGCAGGCCCTTTCCAGATCGAACTGTTCCTCGGGCGTGAGGCCGTTCCACCAGGCGGCGTTCTCCTGGGGTGACAGCCCGGCCGGAATGGTGTCGGTCAGCTCCTGCAGGGCCTTTTTCGTATTGTCGGCCTGAATCTGCTGGGCCTGATCGACACTGGTCTTGGTGATGTCGGGCTTCGCGGCCGCGTTGAGCGCCTGGGTGCACAGCGCGTCGGCCTCGTTGGCGGACTTGATCGCGTTGTTGATCAGTTTCTGCGCCTGGTCCTTCGCCGTGGCCATCCTGTCCAGGGCCGAGGTCGAATACGGACCTATGGGCAGCGAGACGGTGCCGGTGCTCTGATCGATGTACAGACCGTGGCTCGTCGCGAGGTGGACGCCCTCGCCCAGTTCGGTCTGTGCCGTCTGGATCGCGTGATTGAGGGTGTCCAGCGGATCGACCGCGGCCCTGGCCAGAATCGAGGTTACCTCCGCCTGGTTCGCGACCGTGGTGAGGACCGAACGGGCCTGGCCGGCCGCCCAACTCGACCAGGCGCCATCGAGCGGCTTGACGCCATTGTCGTGGATATCGTCCTTGATTCGCTCACACTGCTTGGCGGCGGACAGCGTGTCGTCGGCAGCGGTAGTCCACGACTGCGGTTGTGCGTCACGGAGTTCAGCGAAGCTCACCATGCGATTCCCCGTTGTCGATCTTCACGCCTGACAGTGTAGAACCGGGCGAAACGCACTGTCTTGCTAGAGGAAATCGGGGGTGCCCATCGCCTTTGTGGCGAATTACACTGGTCAGCAACCAATTGGGGAACGCCATTGTGAACGGGGGGTGGCCGTGGTCACCCCCGATTTCGGCTGCCGTTCACAATGACGCAGGCCGACTCGGTTCGGTGGGTTACAGGGTGACCACCACTTTGCCGTGGACGTGGCGGGCGGACTGCAATGCCACGGCGTCGCGGATCTTGTCGATCGGGAAGCTTGCGGCGATCGGGACGGTGAGCTTGCCCGCGAGAATGGCGGCGGTGATCCGGTCCATGGCGTCGGCTGGTGCGTCGATGCCACCGGTGGCCCGCACGCCGCCGGGTGGGGTGGGGCCCGCGGCGACCGTGCAGATCCGGTGCGGCGGGATGCCGAGAGCGAGTGCGGTTTCGGCGGTTTCGGTGCTGAACAGGTCGGCCGCGGCGGTGACGCCGAGGGCTCGGACCCGGTCGGCCAGGCCGGGGCCGTAGGTGACGGGCTCCGCGCCCAGCTTCCGCAGGAACTCGAAGGTGCTCTCCGAGGCGGTTCCGATCACGCGGGCGCCGGTGAGGGTCGCGAGCTGAATCGCGAAGATGCCGACACCGCCCGCGGCCCCGCCGATCAGGACGGTATCGCCGGAGCGCAGGTCGACCGCGGCAAGCGCGGCGGACGCCGTCATGCCCGCGATCGGAAGGGCGGCGGCCACCTCGTCGCTGATGCCCTCGGGTGTGTGCCACAGATTCTCCGACGCCGAGGCAACCGTCCCGAGTACCACGTGGTCGGCGACGGCACGGCCGAGCGCGCCGCCGTAGACGCGGTCACCCACGGCAAAACCCGTTGTGCCGCTGCCTACCTCGTCGACGACGCCGGCGAAGTCGAAGCCGAAGCCCGCGGGCAGGGTGACGCCGAACCGCGCCGCCGCCTCGGGATTCGAGGCGATGCCCCAGTCCACGGGATTCAGTCCGGCGACTGTGACGCGGACACGCACCTCGCCCGGACCGGCGTGCGGCTCCGGTACCTCCCGCACTTCCAGTACCTCTGGGCCGCCGAACTTTTCGTAGATGACAGCGCGACTCATGCGAACCTCCAACGAGTGATAAGACTTGGTCCCATCACCCTACTCCGGTGATGGGACCAAGTGCCATAGACTGTTTTCATGGCCCGCTGGCAACCCAATGCATCCGAGCGACTCGTCGTCGCCGCCCTCGACCTGTTCGCCGAGCGGGGCTACGAGAACACCACCGTGATCGAGATCGCCGAGCGCGCCGGGCTCACCAAGAGCACCTTCTTCCGCTACTTCCCGGACAAGCGCGAGGTGCTGTTCGGCGCGAGCGTGATGGCCGAATTGGTCGCCGAGGGGATCGCCGCGGCGCCGGCTGCGGCCACCCCGCTCGACGCGATCGCCCATGCCCTCGACATGATCGGCAGGGAAGTCTTCACGCCCGAACGACGCGAATTCGGCGCCAAGCGGCGGGCCGTGATCGCCGCCAATCCCGAACTGCGGGAGCGGGAGGCGCTGAAGGGGCTGAGCCTTGTCGCCTCGATGGTGGCCGCGCTCGTGCGCCGCGGTGTCCCGGACCTGACCGCGCGCGTCGCCGCCGAGCTGGGCGCGGTGGCCTGGTCGATCGCCCATCAGCGGTGGAGCGACGGGGTCGGCGACGAGTTCGGCGAGGTCGCCCGGCGAACACTTGGCGAGGTGCGGGCGGCCGCTACCCGGGTACTGACCGCCGAGCAGTTGGGTGCACCCGAAGCGATCGCCTAGATCGGCTCCCAACCGGGCCATCTTCGGAAGCCTGACGTTGATGATCCACGGCTTACGTCCGGTTTGGTGACCGGCGTTAAGGAATCTCCCACTTTCCGCACAGCGACCCGCAGGAACACTGTGAGTGAATGGGGCACGTGCTGACTTCCCCCGCGCCGACGATCGCACCCGAATCACCGCCGACCGACCGGGAGGGCCCCGGCACCTGGGATCGCGTGGGCCTGGCCCTGCTGCTGGGCGGTACCGCGGTCGCCTACCTGTGGAACATCACCGTCAACGGCACCGCCAACGCGTTCTATGCCGCCGCGGTGTGGTCGGCGACGCGCAGCTGGAAGGCGCTGCTGTTCGGATCGCTGGATCCGAACAACGTCATCACCGTCGACAAGCCGCCGGTATCGCAGTGGGTGATGGGCCTGTCGGCGCGGGTGTTCGGCTTCGGCAGTGCCGCCGAACTCGTGCCCCAGGCGCTGATCGGGGTGGCGACCGTCGCGCTGCTGTACGGCGCGGTACGGCGGCTGGCCGGGCGCAATGCCGGTCTGCTCGCGGGCGCGTGCCTGGCGCTGATGCCGGTGGGTGCGCTGATGTTCCGGTTCGACAAGCCCGACCCGGTGATGGTGCTGCTGATGACGGCCGCGGTCTACGCGCTGGTGCGGGCGCTGCCCGCCGCGAGCACGAAATGGCTTGTGCTGGGCGGGATCGCGCTCGGGTTCGCCTTCCTGTCCAAGATGCTCGAGGGCCTGATGGTCGCCCCGGCGCTGTGCCTGACCTATCTGATCGCCGCGCCGAATCCGCTGCGGCAGAGGTGTATTCAGCTGCTGGCGGCGCTGGCCGCGCTGGTGGTGTCCGCGGGCTGGTATGTGGCGCTGACGATGGTGTGGCCTGTCTCCTCGCGGCCCTATATCGCGGGCTCGACGGACAACTCGTTCATGAATCTGGTGTTCGGCTACAACGGATTCGGCCGCCTGCTCGGTCACCGCCCCGCCGGTCACGCGGGCAAGGCCCGGCCGTTCGCCGACGGCCCGGCCCGGCTGTTCACCGGCGAATTCGGCTTCGAGATCGGCTGGCTGCTGCCCGCGGCGCTGCTGGCCCTGGTACTGCTGCTGGTTGCGCGCCGCGGACGGCCGCGCACCGATTCGATTCGGGGCGCCGCCATCGTCTTCGGTGTCTGGCTGATCATCGACGGCGGCGTGCTGAGCTATATGAGCGGGACCGTGATCCCTTACTACACACTGTCGATCGCGCCCGCGGTGGCCGCGCTGACCGCGATCGGCCTGCACGAGATGTGGGGTGCGCGCGATACCTGGTTCGGTCGCGGCGGTGCGGCCGCCCTGGTACTCGTCAGCGGCGTCTGGGGTTTCGTGCTGCTGCACCGCAACGCCGCGTGGCTGCCGCCGCTGCGCTGGACGCTGCTGGCGGTCGGTGTGATCGCGGCCGCGGCGCTACTGTTTCCCCTCATGCCGCGGCCCGGCGCCCGGATCGCGCTGGCCGCGGGGCTGGTGGGTGCGCTGGGTGGCGCGGGCGCGTATACCGTTGCGTCGCTGGGGCAGCCGCATCAGGTCCGGCTCGTGGCCGGGCCGACGGTGCACGGGAACGGCGCGCCCGATCCGGCGGCGAATTTCCCGCTGATCGCGATGTTGAAGGGCACCCGGACGGACTGGTCCGCGGCGGTCGAGTTCTCCCAGGACGCCGCCGTGCTGGAATTGGCCTCGCGCACACCGGTCATGGCGATCGGCGGCTTCCGCGGGACGGACGGGGCGCCGACGTTCCGGCAGTTCGTCGGCGATGTGAGCGCCCGCCGGATCACCTACTACGTCACCCTCGGCGGCAAGCGGCGGTCCAGGACGCATGCGGACATCAGGACCTGGGTGACAGGGCATTTCAAGCCCATCCACCTCGGCCGGGCCACCGTCTACGACATGTCCGGATACCACGCGGCGGCGGCACCGCGAAAATGACAGTGGCCCTTGGTGCCTCGCGCACCAAGGGCCACCGGGCGCCCCGGCCCTACCGGAGCGCGGCCGAATCCTCGGCGACCCGCCCGAAATCGAGCTTCACGATCTGGTCCGCGCAGTGGAAGTAGCGGTCGTCGTGGGTGATGACGATGACGGTCTTGTTGCGCCGCTTGAGATCCGCGAGGATCTCGGTGTAGAACACCTCGCGAAAGCGGGGTTCCTGATCGGCGGCCCACTCGTCGAAGACGTAGATCGGCCGGTCCTCGAGCAGCGCGGTGAGCAGGGCCAGCCGCTTGCGCTGGCCCTGGGACAGGGCCAGGGTCGACAGGCGCCCGTCCTGCACCGTCACCTTGTGCGCGATCTGCAGCTGTTCCAGATAGCCGCGCACCTCGTCGTCGATGCCCGGGCGATCGAAGCCCAGGTAATCCTCGAACAGGTGGAAATCGGTGAACACCGCCGAGGAATTCTGCCGGAACCACTCGATGTTCTCGTGGTCGATCGGCTCGTCGTTCACCGTTAGCGCGCCCGTGCGCGGCACGTACAGGCCCGTGATCAGTTTGGCCAGTGTCGATTTGCCGCTGCCGTTGCCGCCGATGACGAACGAGACCTGGCCCGGTTCGAACGTCAGATCCAGCGGGCCGAGTGCGAAACCGGAACCCTCCTCGCCCGGCGGCGGCAGCGGAACCGGCAGATCGTGCCCCAGGCCGTGGTCCACCGTGCGATTGCCGTTGACGTCGGGGCGCAGGCCCTCGGGCGCGCCGTGCGGGGGCGCGCCCGGAAGATCGTGCCGCTGTGCATGATCCGGTCCGCGATGGCCGTTCGGATGCGGCCGGTGCGGCGGGGGCGGGCCCCCGGCGGGTCGTGCGCCCGGCGCCGCCTTCCCGCGCCCGGGGACCTTGCGTTCCCGCATCGGCGGCATGCCCGGCATCTCCGGCCCGCCTGGGACGGGCGGGATCGGCGGCGGCGCCTCGGTCCGGTAGCTGTAGCTCACATCCGTCAGCCGCAGCCGGGCCTCGGGGACGAGGGGCCGCTCGGTGTACGGCAGCAGCTCCTCGTTGTGCATGGTCTCCATGGACAGGTTCATCGCGCGGATCTTCGCCAGGGCGACATCGCCTCGCACCAGATCCGGGAGGCGGTGCATGAAGTTCTGCATCGGCATCGCCAGGAACGTCGTCACCAGCACGTAGCCCACCATCACGTCCAGCGACAGGTGTAGCGCCGAGGCGATCGCGAACAGGATCGCCGCCATGGTGCCCAGCTGCAGCAGCTGCCCGAAGCCCTGTGCCAGTGAGAATTTCGACCCGGCCTCGACATTCTGCGCGCGCAGTTCGCGGGCCGAGCCGAGCAGATGCCGGTCCATGAACTCGCGCCGCCGCCCGCGGTGCAGCTTGAGCTCCTTGATGCCCAGCGTGACCGCCTGGAACGAGCGCAGCAGCCCGTCCTCGTTCTCGCGCGCGGCGCGGTACAGCGTGCGCACGCGCTTGAGAACCAGTTCCACGCAGCCGATTCCGAGCAGCGTCCCGGCGACGGTGACCGCGAAGATCGGGCCCGACACCAGCGCGAGGAAGACGAAGCAGCCCACGATGGTGGCCACGTCGACGCAGATGCTCGGGATGGCGGTGACGGCCTCGGACAGCGAGCGCACGTCCTCGGTCAGCGTGGCCATGAGCCGGTGCGTGCCGAGCACCTCGAGGTGTTCCAGTGGCGCCGAGACGATTCCGGTGCTCAGGTCCGAGCGCAGCCGGTAGATCGCGTCCTGGGCCAGGCGGATCAGCAGCAGCTGCGAGAGCACCCCGCTGATCAGGATCACCAGCGCCGCAAGGGCGAAGCTCGTGACGGTGACGGGTGGATGCGGGGGCGGTGAGACCACCCCGCGAATCAACGTCACCAGATAGGTGTTGGCCACACCGCAGACGAGGCCGGCGATGATGACCGCGGAGATCCGCAGCCACGAGATGGAGACGAGATATCGGAGGAGTTGCATGGTTGCCGCGTCTTTCGGATACGGTGTCGCCGGGCTACCGGCGAATGATGTCGAAGATCATTCCCTCGAGGGTGACCCCCGGCGCGAAGGAGAACGCGACGCCGGTCGAGATCGGCCTCGAACTCTCCTGCTGAATCATCTGTTCCAGCACGAAGATCAGCGAAACGCTGAGCATGTTCCCGTATCGCGCGAGCACGTCCCAGCTCGGCGCCGCCTGCTCGGCGGGAATGCCCAGCGACCGCACGGACTCCTCGATGATCTTGGGCCCGCCTGGATGGATCGCCCACAGGTCGATGTCGGACTTACGTAATCCGTTGCGGCCCAGCATCTCCACGATCACCGGATCCACACCGGCGTAGATGTAGCCGGGCAGGCTCGGGGACAGCTCGCAGGTGATGCCGTGGTGGTTCACCCCGAGCACGATCCCGTCCTCGGCGTCGTCGAGCAGATGGCTGAAGCCGTCGCGGATCACCACGCTGCCCGGCGCGAGCCGCTGGTGCACCTGGCTCGCGCCGACGACCACCGCGCCGCAGCCGTCGCCGAACAGGCTGTGCGTCACCACGTCGTTCACGTCGTCCTCGAAGACGGCGTTGACCGAACTCAGCTCGAGGCAGATCACCAGCGCCTTCTTGTCCGGATGCGCGCGGACGAAGTCCACGGCGGTGCGCATCGCGTTCATCGCGGCCGCGCAGCCCATGAAATTCACCATCACCCGGCCGATCTCGGGCGAGAGGCCGAGCTGTTTGACGACCGCGACATCCACGCCGGGCGCGATGAATCCGGTCGAGGTCGCGAAGACCAGCAGCCCGATATCGGCCGCCGGATCGCCGAGGCCGGCCACCGCGCGCCCGGCGACGTCGACCGCCAGCGGCACTGCGTGCCGGTAGAACAGATTCATCCGCTCCCGGATGGTCGCGGGGCGGCGGCTGAAGTCGAGGAATTCGCCGTCGAGCGGGTCGACCGCCAGGCTCCGGGTCCGGACTCGGGTCTTGGAGTAGATCCGCGGAATGCGGTCCCGCTGTGCCGGATCGGCGAACAGCGCGGCGACCCGCTCGGCGGAGGCGGCCTGGTCCATGACCCGGTCCGGCGCGCCCGTGGCGATGGATTCGATGACGCCCACCGTGGTCGGCGGCGCCGGGGGCAGCTGGGCGAGCGCGCGCTCGCCGTTGACCGTTTCCCGGATCACCTCCGCCGTACGGGCGCCCCCCTCATCGAATGTGAAAGTCACGAAATTCTCCAGTTCCTGTTACTCGTAACGAATCTTGCGCGGGGAGGGGTCATACCGTCCCGATGCCGGTGAATCCCTGCACCATGTAGACCACGCAGGTCTTGAGCGCGTGCGGCGCGAAATGCTCACGCGCGAAACCCCATTGCCGCTCCTCCGCATCGCGGGAGGGCGCCAGCAGGTAGGTGCGGAACTGCTTCGGGAACCGGTCGGTGAAGAAGCTCTTCGCCGGAAGCCATTCCACCCCGAATTCGGCCGCCTCCTCGCGCACCACGTCCTCGGTGGCGATGTTGGCGAATCCGGAACGCTGATAGGGCAATACGTGATGCACGCGGTGCGAGCTCAGGCCCGCGGACAGGAAGCAGTCGATGTAGCGGTTGCCGACCAGCTTCAGGTCGTAGGCCTGCTCGAGCTGGTTGACGCCCCAGTCCTCGGTGTCGGCGGCGGGCAGCTCGCCCACCTCCTCCTCGAAGTCGTGACTGGCCACGACCAGGAAGGTGCTGATCCACAGGGTGATCACGAATTGCAGTGCCCAGGCCCAGAAGTCGCCCGCGACCGTGAACGCGACGAGCTCGCCCAGGAGCAGGAATCGCACGGCGAAGGAGCCGATGAAGTGCGGCAGCGCGCCGCCCCAGGTGCCGTACATTTCCGCAATGCCGACCTTGCGGGTCAGGCGGCAGACATCCAGCAGGCGGATGGTCATGCCGGTGACCGTGTGCCCGAACTTGTGGACCGTGTGCACCGGTACCCGGTACACCCGCGGAATGCGCATCATCATGGTGAAGACGTTCTTCTTGATGTCGACTTCACTCTGGGTGTGCGGGTGGTGCAGCAGGGCGTGGCCGTCGGCGGTCACGAACGACAGCGCCACGTAGTTGAAATCGAAGGCATTGGTGAAGATCTTGTTCATGCCCTTCTGCGCGCGGTGAATCCCGTAGTGGCCGAATCCGGCCAGGGAACTGCGCAGCAGCACCATGGCGATCACGAAGACCGGCAACGGAATCCAGCTCCGCTCGAACAGCCGCAGGCCCTCGACCGCGAAGTACGCGATCGCCAGCACGACCGCAACGATGTTGAACAGCTTGTCCATCCGCTGCAGGCGCGCTGCGATCTCGGGCTCGGTCAGCCGGGCCTTGATCTTGTGCAGCAGATCGTTCTTGTCGTCGAAGCGGTATTTCGGGGTGTCGGTCCAGCTGTCGAAACCCTCGGTGAACAGGAAATCCGGCGCGTTGTTCTTCGGGTGGATGTCCTCGGGCAGGGCCTGGCGATCCAGCGAGTAGCGCTCGAGCATGCGGGCGATCCGCTCGGGTTCGCGATGGTAGGACCCGATGATGGAGGTGATGTCGCGGTTCTTGGTGCGTCCGATGAAGAACTCGCCGCCGGGATGCTTGGAGATCCAGTCGCTCAGGTCGTAGGCTTTGCCGTTGTAGATCCACACATTCGACACCGGCGGTGGGCCCTCGGGCATGGGAGGTCGACTGAACTCCCGCTCCTGTACATCCGGGCGGTCGATAGTCATTCTTCCCTCCATGTCTGATCGGCACTTCAATACCGCTGCCGCCGATCAGGTCTACCGGTCGATGCTGCGTCGGGCTCGGTGACTCAGAGTCGCTGCAGCACCTTGTATTCGACTGAATATTCGCTTAAGCGCTTCGGCGCCCCTCGACGGGCGCGGGGGAAACACGGTCGTGCGGCCGGGGTCGGTTCATCGATGCCGAAGCCGGTGCGGCGGAACGGATTTCCGGTCCGAAACGGCCGCAACCGGTCCGGGAGGCGCTGCGCGGCGATTGCCGATGCGCCTTCCGGACCGGTTCGGGCTTGCACAGGTCACGCGTGGCGTTTTAACCCGCCGGCTTGGTGACGGTGACGGGCTTGGACCAGTTGGACAGATCGATCTTGGCGCTGCCCTGGTCCTTGGTGACCACGGCCTGCACCAGGTTCGGGCCGGTGCCGGGCGAGGCGGCGGTGGAGGGCAGGGTCGTCGCGGCGGACGAGCTCGCCGGCGGCGCGACATCGGTGATCCACAGGGTGATGGGCATGGCGCCGGCGGCGGAGTCACCGCCGATCTTCGGCACGACCGGGTCGATGGTCGTGGCGTCGATGGTTCCGGTCACCTTGACGGTGTCGACGCCGTTGACCTTCTCGCGGGCGACGGCCTTGGCGTTGGTCACGTGCGCGATGACGTTGCCCAGGCCCTTGTCCTTGTCCAGGATGACGCCCGGATCGTAGATCTTCTCCGCGCCGCCGACGGGGACGTAGGTGCTGCCGTCGGTGGAGGTGTAGGCCTTCTTGTCGACGACCAGGAACTTGGCCTTGGTGAACGGGGCGTTGGGCTGCAGGCGCACGCTCGCATCGCCGATCGCCTGGCCCGAGGGCTGATTGGTGACGTCCGCGGAGATGGTATCGATCGGGAGCTTGGGGATGTTGGTGACCGCGATGTCGAGGTGCACCGAATGCAGGGTCTCGGTGGTCTTCGAGCACTCGGACACCAGTTGCGCGCCGTCGGGCAGCTGCGCCGGCGGCGGCGAGGACGGGGAGCTGGAGCCCGCCGCGGTCGTGGTGGAGCCGGAGTTGGAGCTGCAGCCCGCGGCCAGTGCCCCGAACACCGACACCGCGACCATCACCACCCCCAACTTGGACGGACGGCGAGCGGAACCCACGTGCCGAATGATGTCGTTCAAGGTCAACCCCCGGAGGTTAGTTTCAGTGCCCGGTCGGCCGCGGACGCAGCGACTCGCGTCGTAGTATCCGGCGGATTCCCGTATCCGCTCGGCGAGCGGCTCGCGGGCATTCAACCAGCATGGCGGCGTCCATGTCGACCGGTTACCCGAAGAGCCTGGTGGGCAGAGGCTTACGTCAGCATCCGGCCGTGGGAATTTCATCGGATAAGCGCTTGTTGACCTTTGGGTTCGGCGGCGGGCGAAGCGCGCCGATTCGACAGTCCCGCAGCGCCGATTGGAGCAGCTCGCGCTGAGTTGGAGATCACAAATCGAGCGGAGCGAAAACTCTCAGCTTCTGTTAGGCTATTAAACGGAGATTGACTCCGTTTACTTTCGTGGGAGGGTTCCCCAGGTCATGGCGATGTTGAAGACTCGCCCGCACTACAACGTCGTATTCGCCGTACTGCTGCTCGGAATTGCCGCGTACGGGCTCTTGCAGTCGTTGGTCGTGCCGGTGTTCTCGTTGTTGATTCCGGCGTTGCACACCTCGCAGAGCACCGCGACGTGGCTGATGACCGGTTATCTGCTGTCGGCCTCGGTGGCCACGCCGATCCTCGGGCGGATCGGCGACAAGGTCGGCAAGGAGCGCATGCTTGTCGTCACCCTCGTCGCGCTCGCGGTGGGCTCGCTGATCGCGGCGCTGACCACCTCGGTGAGCGTGATGATCGTGGCGCGCGTGATCCAGGGCCTGGGCGGCGGCGTGATTCCGCTGGCGTTCGGCATCATTCGCGACGAGTTCCCGGTGAAGAAGCTGAACGGCGCGGTGGGCATCGCCTCCTCGCTGATCGCGGTCGGCTCCGGAATCGGCCTGGTGCTGGCCGGTCCGATCGTCCAGCACCTGAACTACCACTGGCTCTTCTGGATTCCGATGATCCTGACCGCGATCGCCGCGGTGGCCGCGGTGGTGTTCGTGCCCGAGTCGCCGGTGCGCAGCCCGGGCCGGATCAACTGGGCCGCGGCGATTCTGCTGTCGGCCTGGCTGGTGGCGCTGCTGCTGGCGGTGAGCCAGGGTCCGAAGTGGGGCTGGGCCTCGGGCTGGACCCTCGGCCTCTTCGCGGCGGCCGTGGTGTGCGCGATCGCGTGGGTGGTGGTCGAACTGCGTTCGGACTCACCGCTGATCGACATGCGGACCATGCGTTTCCCGGCCGTGTGGACGACCAACATCGTGGCCGTGCTGACCGGCGCCGCGATGTACGCGATGATGACGTTCCTGCCGCAGCTGCTGCAGACCTCCAAGTCGGTCGCGGGATACGGCCTGTCCCTGAGCATCACCAAGTCCGGGCTGTACATGCTGCCGCTGTCGGTGGCGATGTTCCTCATCGGCTTCGCGATCGGGCCGATGGCCGCGCGCATCGGCTCCAAGGCGATCGTGCTGATCGGCGCCGTCATCACGACGGTAGGCTTCGGGATCCTCGCGGTCGGGCACGACCAGAGCTGGGAGATCTTCCTGACCGCCGTGCTGCTCGGCCTGGGCATCGGTATGTCGTTCTCCTCGATGCCCGCGATCATCGTCGCGGCGGTGCCTCCGGCCCAGACCGGCGCGGCCACCGGCATGAACGCCAATGTGCGGACGGTCGGCGGCGCGATCGGCAGCGCCGTCTCCTCGGTCATCCTGACCTCGGGCACGCATGTGGCGCACGGGCTTCCGTCGGATTCGGGCTACACGGGCGTGTTCTGGTTCCTCGGCGGTGTTTCGCTGCTGGCGGTGCTGGGATCGATCTTCATCCCGTCCGGCCGGACGCGGAGCGAGCAGCACTCGGAGGTTGTGATCGAGTCGCTGTCGGCCCCGGATTCCATTCCGGTGGCGGAGTTCGCGCTCGCGGCCACACCGTCGGTCAACGGGACGAACGGATCGGGCCCGGCGCATCGGGTGGCCAATTCGACCGGCACGGTGTCGGTCTCGGCGCGGCCGATGTCGAACCGCGCCGCCGATCCCGCAGGGCACTCGATTCAGGGCGGCGTGCGCCGGGACGGCGGCGGCATCGTGACCGGTGTCGTGCTGACGCTGATCGATCCACGCGGACAACAGGTTTCGCGGACGAGTACCGATGCGGACGGTGAGTTCGCCATCGACGCCCCGAACCAGGGCAGCTACGTGCTGATCGCCTCGGCCCCCGGGCATCAGCCCGCCGCGGTGAGTGTCCTGGTCGGCGCGCGGCCGCAGCGGGTGGAGATCGCATTGCCGAGCTCGGGCGAGCTCACCGGCGCGGTGCGTCGCGCGGGCAGCGGGGCGCCGATCGCGGAAGCGACTGTCACGCTGACGAATACCCGTGGCGAGGTGGTCGGGGCCGCGGTCACCGGCGAGGACGGCGCCTACGCCTGCGGCGTGACGCCGGGCGTCCACACGGTCGTCGCGGTGGCCGCGAACATGCGGCCGGCCGCGGGCACCTTGACCGTGCCCGAGAGCGGAATGCTGCGCCACGACATCGAATTGGAGCCGACGGCAGTGCTCGCGGGCGCGGTGCAGGCCGGTGACCGGCTGGTGCCCGACGCGCAGGTGAGCGTGCTGGATGCCGACGGCGATGTGGTCGCGGTCGCGCGCACCGACGCGAACGGCCGCTACCTGGTGCCCGATCTGGCCGAGGGCCGCTACGCGGTGGTCACCCGCGGCTACCCGCCGGTGACCAGCAACGTGACGGTCGAGGGCAACCGGATCACCCACGATGTGGACCTGAGCTACAACTGACCCCATCGGCCCGACCCCCTCACACCCTCTGCTGTGCCCACATCAGCCAGGCCGGACATGCCGCGGCCAGGGCAGTGACGTAGAGCAGCAGGCGGGTCGGGCCGCCCAGAGGCGCCAGGACCGCCAGCACGAACGACGCCGCGAAACCGACGTAGGTCAGGGCAAACCGGTTGCCACGGTGCCGATTTCGGATCCCATCAGCCCGCTCCCGGTCGTCATCGCGCACGCCGAGGGGCATCTGCTCACCCGGCGGGCGCAGGCCGTGGCCTCCTATTACCAGGAGGTCCTGTCCCGGACCCACCGGCTGGGAGTCTCATAGGGCCGCAGCGCGATTCGACCTCGTAGATCAGGTCAGGAATGGCAGCAGCAGTTCGAGCAGTTCCCGCG
This sequence comes from Nocardia albiluteola, assembly GCF_018860155.1. Classification (GTDB taxonomy): domain Bacteria; phylum Actinomycetota; class Actinomycetes; order Mycobacteriales; family Mycobacteriaceae; genus Nocardia; species Nocardia albiluteola. The sequence continues at coordinate 103,722 of NZ_JAHKNI010000018.1, read as the reverse complement.
GGCGGTCCAGCGGGATGATGTGCCCGCAGTCCGGAATGATATGGGCGGCAAGGTCGTCCGCGATCGGACGGAGTTGGCGCGCGGTGGCGTCGCCGACGGGGTGCGCGCCGATCGCCAGGGTCGGCATGGTCAGGCGCCCGCGGGCCGCGGCCCCGCCGAGCTGAGCCGCACTCGCGGGCAGCGCGCGGTAATTAGGAGAAGGCGCAGCGCAGCGCGTCCGGTCCGGCATAGGCGGCGGCGAACGCGTCGCGGATCGCCGGCGGCACGCCGCGGCCCCGGGTGCCGATGTCGAGAAACCAGTCGATGTATCGCGCCTCGTGTCCGGCCAGCACCGTTTCGGCCAGGCCCGGAACCGCGTGGAATCCGAACCACCAGGGCGGGCCGGCGGCGAGGAACTCCTCGGCCCCGGGCAGCGATCCCAGCATCGACTCCATGACGACGAGCCGCCGGACACGCTCGGGCGCGCGCAGGGCCAGCAGGGTCGCGACGGGCGCCCCGGCGTCGATGCCGGCCACGGCCGCGTCGGGCACGGCGAGCGCGTCCAGGATGCCCGCGAGATCCTCGGTCAGGGTCTCCGCGTCGTAGCCGTCCGGCGCCCGGGTGCTGGCTCCGAACCCGCGCAGGTCCGGGGCGATCACCCGGAACCGGGCCGAGAGCGGCCCGATGATCTCGCGCCACAGCTGCCACGTGTGCGGAAAGCCGTGCAGCAGCACGACCGCGGGACCGGTTCCGGCCGTTGCCACGTTCGCCTCGATGCCGTTCGTGGCGATGCGATGGAGTTCGATCGCGGGGGTGGATGCCATGCGGTTCTCCTGGTTACTATTTGTTACCAGGAGACGGTAGGTAACTATCGAAAGCGCGCCAAGAGGGCACTTTCGCGATAGGTGGTGAGGTCGAAGTGACCGCTCGATCGGGGCGCGCGGCCGGATCTGCGCGTGGTGATCTGTTCGATCCGGAGTGCCCGACCCGGCGGCTGCTGGATCGCATCGGGACGAAGTGGACCTCGATGGCGGTCAACGTGCTCGGCGAGGCCGCACCCGGGGAGGTGCGGTTCGCCGAGTTGCGCCGCCGGATGCCCGGGGTCTCGCAGAAGATGCTCTCGGTGACCCTGCACGGCCTGGTCCGCGACGGCCTGGTCGCCCGGCGGGTGGAGCCGACCGTGCCGCCGAGCGTGCACTATCGGCTCACCGAACTCGGTGCGACGCTGGAGGGGCCGCTGGCAGTGCTGCGGACCTGGGCCGAGGCGCACATGGCCGAGGTCGACCGCGCCAACGAGATCCACGATGCCGGAGTCGTCTGAACGCCCGATACCGTTGTTCCGGAACGTGATTCGGCTACCGCGTCAGCTGTCGGTCGCTGCCAGCTCGGCCCAGTGGGGGCCGGCCGCTTCCGCCCACGCGCCGTGCCGGTCGTGGAACAGGGTCGTCGCGGCGGTGCCGCTCCAGGGCCGGGGTAGCAGCGTCTCCGGTAGTTGCGGGTCCAGGAACGGGAAACGGCGCCACTCCTGGACGAGCTGGATCTGCGCGGTCAGGATCTCGTCGGGGGTCGCGGGGGCGAGGTCGGCGAATCCGGCGATGAAGTCCTCGTAGTGCCGCTCGACCTCGTCGAGATCCCATGCGGCGGTGACCATGTCACGCTGATTCCCGAGCATCCCGTATTCGGCGACGAACGACATGGCCTTGTCGGCCAGGTCGAGATCTTCGATCACCGTGCGGGCCTCGGCCTCGGTGGCGGTGTGCGGGGTGATCCACACCCCGGGTGACGGGGATCCGAAACCGGCCCAGCTGAATTGGGTCCGCAGCTTGTGCCGCAGCCCCCGCATCGATTCCGGGATCGAGATGAGCACGACGAGCCAGCGCCCGTCCCAGGACTGCTCGGCGGAGCCGAACGAGTAGATGCGCTCGGCGCCCTCGACCAGCAGCCGCCTGCCCGCGTCGGTCAGATTCCAGCGCACCCGGCGCCCCACCCGATCCGGGGAGAGCCAGCCCTCCGCGGCCGTGCGGGCCAGTGACTGGCGTGCCGACTTCTCCTCCACCCCGGCGAGTCCGAGCACCCGGACCAGGGTGGAGGTCCAGACCGGCTCGCCGGACGGCAGCGCGAACTCGCCCAGGATCGTCATGAGCAGCGACCGCGCGCTGGCCTCGCCCACCTCGCGCCGGCGGCTGAGCGCCGGAACCGCGCCGGCGTCCTCGGTACTGCGCTCGGTCACTGCTCCACCTCGCTGGCGCTCGGCTCCGCCGTGCCCGAGGCGGGCTGTGTCATGGTTCCCTCGCTGCGCTCGGTCACGGCCGCGCCTCGCTGGCGCTCGGCTCCGCCGTGCCCGAGGCGGGCTGTGTCATGGTTCCCTCGCTGCGCTCGGTCACGGGACCCCCTTTCTCTCCGATGCTCTTGAACAAGAAAGTGTCGCACCCGGCGCGCGCGACTCTAGCGCGGCGTCGGATGAACAATTATCTACATAACACTGACGAGACGACGGATCAATGTAGCATATTGGCATGGGGGAGAATGTGATGATCACTACAAGGAGGGCCCATGGCAGTCGCTACCGACGAGCCCGCGGTCTCGACGCCCGGCGCCGCCGGCATGCCGGAGGTCTCGTTCGACACCCATCCAGACCGGTACCGGCACTGGACGCTGCGCCCCGATGGTGAGATCGCCTGGCTGACATTGGATGTGGCCGAGGACGGCGGGCTCGCCCCCGGATACGAGCTGAAGCTGAACTCGTACGACCTCGGCGTGGATATCGAGCTGTACGACGCGACCCAGCGGTTGCGGTTCGAGCATCCGGAGGTCCGGACGGTCGTTGTCACCAGCGGCAAGGACCGAATCTTCTGCGCCGGGGCCAACATTCGGATGCTGGCCGCGTCGCCGCACGAGTGGAAGGTGAACTTCTGCAAGTTCACCAACGAGACCCGCAACGGCATGGAGGATGCCACCGCGCACTCCGGGCAGACCTACCTGGCCGCGGTGAACGGCACCTGCGCGGGCGGCGGCTACGAACTCGCGCTGGCCTGCGAACATATTCTCCTGGTGGACGACAACTCCTCCGCGGTGTCGCTGCCGGAGGTGCCGCTGCTGGGCGTGCTGCCCGGTACCGGCGGGCTGACGCGATTGGTGGACAAGCGATTCGTGCGCCGGGATCTGGCCGACGTCTTCGCCACCCGCCCGGACGGCGTGCGCGGCAAGACCGCGCTGGGCTGGAACCTGGTGGACGAGCTGGCCCCGCCGCGCCGGTTCGACGAGGCCGTGCGGGAGCGCGCGGTCGAGCTGGCCGCCCGGTCCGATCGCCCCGGGGACGCCCACGGTGTCGAGCTGACGCCGCTGGCGCGCACGATCGAGGGCGACATCATCCGATATCCGCACGTGAGTGCCGAATTCGATCGCCCCCGCGGTGCGGTGACGATCACCGTGCACGGGCCCGACAATCCGGTGCCGGAGGATATGGCGGCCGCCGCGGCGCAGGGTGCGGAGTTCTGGCCGCTGGCAATGACGCGGGAGCTGGACGATCTGATCCTGCGGCTGCGTGCCAACGAGACCGCCGTCGGCACCTGGATCCTGCGCACGGCGGGCGCGGCCGATCGCGTCGAGGACCACGAGCGGCTGCTGCTGGACAATGCCGCAAGCCATTGGCTGGCACGGGAAATCGTGCATTACTACAAGCGGGTACTCAAGCGCCTCGATGTCACCAGCCGCAGCCTGATCGCGGTACTCGAGCCGGGAGACTGCTGCACCGGCATGCTCGCCGAACTGGCGCTTGCGTGCGATCGGCAGTACATCCTCGACGGCCCACCCCTGGACGACGAGGACAGCGACGAGCGCGCCTGGATGCGGTTGAGCGCCGCGAACTTCGGTGTATTCCCCATGGGTAACGGCCTCTCGCGCCTGGAATCCCGCTTCTACGGCCATGCCGAACAGCTGAACCGGCTGCGCGAGAACGACCTCGGCGCACGACTTACCCCGGCACGGGCGCTGGAGCTGGGACTGGTCACCGCGGCCCCGGACGACATCGACTGGGAGGACGAGGTCCGCCTGGCGCTCGAGGGCCGCGCGGCCCTGTCGCCGGACGCGTGCACCGGCATGGAGGCCAACCACCGGTTCGTCGGCCCGGAAACCCTCGAGACCAAGATATTCGGCCGCCTGTCGGCCTGGCAGAACTGGATCTTCATCCGGCCCAACGCATCCGGACCCGAGGGCGCGCTGCGCCGCTACGGTACCGGCAGCAAGGCCGTGTTCGACAGAAAGCGGGTGTGAGCGGCATGACCACGGCCATCAACTACGAGGACAAGATCCCCAACAATGTCGACCTGTCCTCGGATCGCCGGCTGCAGCGGGCCCTCGAGGGCTGGCAGCCCAAGTTCCTGAACTGGTGGGGCGAGATGGGCCCGACACTCGAGACGCACGGGGTCTACCTGCGCACCGCGGTCGCGGTCGGCCAGGAGGGCTGGGCACACTTCGGTCACGTTGTGCCGCAGGACTATCGGTGGGGAATCTTCCTGGCCGAGCGCAAGCCCGACCGGCGCATCGCGTTCGGTGAGCACCAGGGCGAACCGGCCTGGCAGCAGGTACCCGGCGAATACCGCGCCGATCTGCAGCGGCTGATCGTCGTCCAGGGCGATACCGAACCCGCATCGGTGGAGCAGCAGCGGCTGCTCGGCCTGACCGCCCCGTCGCTGTACGACCTGCGAAACCTGTTCCAGGTCAACGTGGAAGAGGGCAGGCACCTCTGGGCGATGGTCTACCTGCTGCACGCGTACTTCGGCAGGGAGGGCCGGGAGGAGGCCGAGGCGCTGCTGGTCCGCAACTCCGGTAGTCCCGACTCGCCGCGGATTCTGGGCGCCTTCAACGAGAAGACCGCCGACTGGCTGGCGTTCTACATGTTCACCTATTTCACCGACCGCGACGGCAAGTACCAGCTCGGTACTCTGAAGGAGAGCGCGTTCGATCCGCTGTCGCGCACCTGTGAGTTCATGCTCAAGGAGGAGGCCCATCACATGTTCGTGGGCACCACCGGCGTGGATCGGGTCGTGACCCGCAGCGCCGCGCTCATCCGCGAGCACGACACCCTCGATATCGCCTCGCGCGGCGGCATTCCGCTGGAGATCATCCAGAGGTACATCAACTTCCACTACAGCGTCTCGCTGGACCTGTTCGGCAGCGAGACCTCCACCAATGCGGCGAACTACTTCACCGCCGGGCTGAAGGGGCGCTGGCACGAGGAGAAGCGCGACGACGACCACCGTCTCACCGACGACAGCGTCACGCTCGACGACCCCCGGGCCGACGGCACGTGGGGCACGCGGGAGCTGTCCGCGCTGCTGGCACTCAATCTGGACCTGCGCGGCCGCTACGCCGCCGAGTGCCGCCACGGCCTGGACCGCTGGAACAAGATCCTGTCCGACAACGGGATCGAGTTCCGGTTCGCCCTGCCGCACATCGGATTCAACCGCGGGGTCGGCGCCTACTCCGGGTTCCGCATCAGCCCGACCGGCACGATCCTGGACGCCGCGACCTGGGAGGCGGCGCGGGGGAAATGGCTGCCCACCGACGAGGATCTGACGTTCGTGCGCTCGCTGATGCATCCGGTCTACGAGCGCGGCAAGATCGCGAGCTGGGTGGCGCCGCCGGTGCAGGGCATCAACGGCAAACCGTTCGACTACGAGTACGTGCACCTGTCCTGAGGGGTTCGGTAATGAGTTCTGCCGCAGCGGTTTCGCCCTTGCCGTTGTTCAATGCCGCCGACCATCTGGTCGATCGGCACCTGCGGGAGGGGCGCGGCGGGCACACCGCGGTGATCGCGTCCTCCCGTACCCTCACCTATGCCGAGCTCGCCGACGAGATGCACCGTGTCGCAGGCGGATTGCGGCGCCTCGGAGTGCGGCCGGAGGAACGGGTGATGTTCTGCATGGCCGACGACGCCGAGTTGTTCACCGGGATCCTCGCCGCCATGTACCTGGGCGCGGTCCCGGTGCCGGTGTCGACGATGCTCACCGGGCCCGAGCTGGCCAAGGTGCTGGTCAACTCGCGCGCCCGGATCCTGTGCTGCTCGGTGGAATTCGCCGCCGCGGCCGCGGCCGCCGTCGCGCTGGCCCCGGAGGTCACCGACGTCGTGCTGGACGGCCCGGCCGATCTCGACCTCGCCACCGGGCTCGCCGTGCATCCGTGGAGCGATCTCGCCGCGGCCGATCCACTCCCGAAAGCCTATGAGACATGGGAGGATTCGCCCGCGCTGTGGCTATACACCTCCGGCACCACCGGCACACCGAAGGCCGCGATGCATCGGCACGTGGGCATCCGCGACATCGGGGAGTTCTACGGTCGCGGCGTGCTCGGCCTGCGGCCGGGGGATCGGTGCCTGTCGGTGGCCAAGCTGTTCTTCGCCTACGGACTGGGGAACTCGTGTTTTCTGCCGCTGGCGGCCGGGGCGACCGGCGTGCTCGAACGCGCTCGTCCCACTCCCGATGTCATCGGAGCGCGGGTGCTCGAGCAGCGCCCCACCGTGTTCTTCGGGGTGCCGACCTTCTATGCCGCGCTGCTGGCCAGCGATCTGGACGATGGCACGTTCGCCGGTGTGCGGCAGGGTGTTTCGGCCGGGGAGGGCCTGCCGCCGGTGCTGTTCGAGCGTTTCCGGGACCGGTTCGGCGTGGAGGTGCTCGACGGTATCGGATCGACCGAGGCCCTGCACATCTTCCTGTCGAACCGGCCGGGGCGGGTGCGGCAGGGTTCCTCGGGCGTGCCGGTGCCCGGATACGAGGTTCAGCTGCGTAACGATGCCGGAACGGTCCTCGAGGAAACCGGGCGGCCCGGCACCCTGCACCTGCGGGGCCCGTCCCTGGCCGTCGGCTACTGGTGCCGCACGGAGACGACTCGTCAAGTGTTCCAAGGGGAGTGGCTGTGCACCGGCGACGCCTACGTCCGCAACGACGACGGCACCTACAGCTGCCTGGGCCGCACCGGCGACATGCTCAAGGCGGGCGGCATCTGGGTATCTCCGGCGGAGGTGGAGGAGCGCCTGCTGCAACATCCGGACGTGCTCGAGGCGGCCGTGGTCGCCGCGCCGGACGAATCGGGCCTCGACAAGCCGGTCGCCTGCGTGGTCACCCGGACCGAGGTGGCGGCGGACGCGCTGATCGACTGGTGCCGTTCGGGTCTGGCGGCCTTCAAGCGCCCCCGAGCCGTGGTGGCGATGGACGAGCTGCCCAAGACGGCCACCGGGAAGATCCGCCGTAACGTGCTGCGCGATCAGGTGTCCGCGGTGCTTCAGCGATAAGCGCCACTGCCGCATGTGAGGCACCGTGATTCGGCATGCCGGGACTCGTCGCCCGGCATGCCGGGCGGGTGGGCGCGGTCAGTACGGCTCGGCGGCCGCCTCGACCCGTCCGGCGTCGATCGCGGCCCGCATGGCCTGCTGGTCGGTGAGCGTCTGGTCGGCGTACGACAGCCCGAAATCGGCCATGGCCGTATCGAATACGTCGTTCGTGCCCAGGTAGGCGGCGATGGCGACGCGGTCGCCGGAGCGGGCGTGCGCCCGGGCCAGCACCGCCCCGCACAGCGCGGAGTACGCGGCCAGATCGGCGTCGGACAGGGCGCCGATCTCGGCCGAGCCCTTCATATCCCGCAGCTGGCGCACATAGAACCAGGTGTCGTCGGGGCCCGCCGACCAGCCCAGGAAGATATCGTTGACCGACTGCATGAGCCGTTGTCCCACCACCACCCGCTGCCCCTGGTGCGGGTATTCGCTCGGGCCCAGATGGGCTGCCAGAACCGATGATTCGGCCTGTTTCACCTGGAGGAACAGCGGGCTTGCGGTCTCCCGGTCCTGGAGCAGGACCACGAAGCAGCGCGTGCCGACGCTGCCGACGCCGACCACCTTCAGCGCGAAATCGACTATCTGGTATCGATCGAGCAGGACCCGGCGTTCGTCGGGCAGGCTGGCGCGGTAGTCGTCGAAGGTCGCCTCGACCAGGCGCTGATCCACCATCTCGATCGGCACCAGCAGCGGCGGCTGATTCTTGATCCGCGGGATGCCGTGCGGGTCGGGTTCGGTCAGTTTGTCCAACGCCTGCAGGCTGGTTCGCCGCCGGGCGCCCGCCATCATCTTCGTGGCCCGCTTGCGCTGTGCGGGTGTATCGATCAGGCGCGCCACTTCGTCGGCGGCGACCTGATACCAGACCGTCAGGCTGTCCATGTCGGCCAGCTCGTGCATCGTCTCCCGGTAGGCGGCCGCGGCCGCCCGCGCCGCGGCGGCGGCCTGCTGATCGGAGAACCCGTTGTCACGGGCGGCGACCACGACGCTGGCGGACAGCCGCTTGACGTCCCATTCGAACGGGCCGGGCAGCGTCTCGTCGAAATCGTTCACGTCGAATACGAGATTGCGCTCCGGTGAGGCGTAGAGGCCGAAATTCGAGACGTGCGCGTCGCCGCACAGCTGGACCTCCAGGCCCGTGTGCGCACTCCGCGCCAGATCCGCCGCCATGACCGCCGGCGCGCCACGCAGAAATGCGAACGGCGACTGCATCATTCGCGCGTAGCGTATGGGGACCAGCACCGGCAGCCGAGTGCGTGCCTGTCGTTCCAGGATCGCGACCGGATCCTCCCGGCTACCATTCGGCGCCCAGACGCCCGCGTCGGTGCGGGTGAGGCGCTTGCGGGCCGCCTTGCCCGCGCCGACAGATTCGAGCTGCATCTCCGCTATCGGATTCGCCATCCGGCAATTCTTTCGCTACCTCGCGGTCGCGGCAAGCACCACGCTGCGGGAGTCGTCACAGGGAGGCCCTACGCGAGGGACAGGAACAGCTTTTCCATCTTCTTGGTATCGACGCTGTCCGGCCCGCCGGTGGTCAGGCAGTGCTGCAATCCGGTGGCCACGAGTGCGTAGCCGCTGCGGCTCAGGGCCTTGTTGACCGCTGCGAGCTGGGTGAGGACGTCCTCGCAGTCGGATCCGTTCTCCATCATGCGGATGACGGTGGCCAGGTGGCCGTGCGCCCGCTTCATCCGGGTGATCACGGACTTCATTTCGTCGGGCTCGAGCCGCATCGGGGTACCTCCGGTTCTCGGCGGCCGGTCCTGGCCGCGCACCAACGATTGTATATCCCCCCGGGGGGATGGTACCGTCGGAGTCATAACCCCCTGGGGGGATACGACAGAGGCCGACGCGGACAATGAAAGGAATCCCGATGTCATCACCCATCACGCACGCTTCCCGTCACGGCGCCGAGGTGCTCCGCGAACTCACCCCGCAGCACCGCGAGCTGCGCCGCGCGATCCCGGGGGTCTACCAGGGCTTCGGCGAGCTCAGCAAGGCCGCGTTCGCGCCTGGTGCGCTCGATCGCAAGACCAAGGAGCTGATCGCGCTGGCGATCGGCGTGGTGGAGGGCTGCGACGGATGTATCGCCTCGCACGGCCAGGCCGCGGCGCGAGCCGGTGCGACCCGCCAGGAGGCGGCCGAGGCCATCGGGGTGAGCTTCCTCATGCACGGCGGCCCCGCCACCATTCACGGCGCCCGCGCCTACGAGGCGTTCTGCGAATTCGCCGACGCCCTGGACGATTCCGGCGCTCCCGCGCAGGCCACGGTGGGGGCGGCCGCCCGTGTGTAGCCCCGTCCGGTGCAAAGCCTGCGGCAAGACCACCTGGTCCGGCTGCGGCCGGCATGTCGCTCAGGTCCGGGCGCTGGTCCCGGCCGAACAATGGTGTCCGGGCCACCCAGAGTCCGCAAAAGAGGCCGGGTGGCGTCGCTTGTTCGGACGGACAGGAAGCAGGTGAGGTGATGAAGACCGACAGTCAACTCTCGGCGACGCTCCACACATCGTTTCGAGACGCTGTCGAGCGAGCCCGAACGGCGTTGTCGCAACAGGGTTTCGGCGTCCTGACCGAAATCGACATGCGAGCCACCATGCACGCCAAACTCGGCGCCACCATGGAGGACTACGTCATCCTCGGCGCCTGCAACCCACCCCTGGCCCACCGTTCCCTCGAACTTGACCGCCGCATCGGCCTACTCCTCCCGTGCAACGTGGTGGTCCGCACGACCGCCCCCGACACGGTCCTGGTAGAGGCCGCGGACCCGGCCATGATGGCCGAACTGGTTGCCGCCCCGGGCATCTCCGAGGTAGCCGCCGACGCCACCAGCCGCCTCCGCGCGGCCATCGGCTCACTCACCGACGAGCCGTCCGCGCCCACCGTCTGACGAAGAACCGATCAGGCTGCGATTGCCAGTGCGTTCGCCTCCGGCTCGATTATGTTCGATCGGAGGAGGTGGCCGGTCGAGGAGGGTGTGCGTGAGTGGTTCGGCGCGGCGGCGGCAGCCGGTGCAGGAGCGGGCGCGGGAGTCGCGGGAGCGGATTCTGGCGGCGGCGGGGGAGGTGTTTGCCGAGCGCGGGGTCGTGGGATCGTCGACCAATCGGATCGCGGCGCACGCGGGGGTGAGTATCGGGCTGCTGTACCGGTACTTCGGGGACAAGGACGAGATCGTCGTCGAATTGCGGACGCGGTTGCTCGCGGAGGTGGAGGAGCGGTTCACCGCGGCGGTGGTCGGGGGCATGGGGCTGCCGGTGCGGGAGCAGATCGGCGGGAGCATGACCGCGATCATGCGCGTGCTGAGCGAACGGGAGGCACTGGTGCGGGCGCTGATCGCCGAGACGGAGATGCAGGGATTCGCGCCGATCGATCTCGAGCGGCGGCTGTTGCTGCTGACCCGCGCGTATCTGGTGCATCAGCTGGGGCCGGTCGCGGAGGAGGTCCTGGACCGCAGGGCGCAGGTGATGGTGACCACCGGCCTCGCGGCGTGCTTCCGGATCGCGCTGGGGCCGCTGCCGTCCGCGGACCGGGACGGGCTGATCGATGAGACGGCGCGCATGATCGGCGCCTGGATCGACGCCGACCGCGCCTGATGGGCGCCGTCGGCGAAGCCGTCGATAGACCGCGCATGGCCGGAGCGAATGCGGAGGTACGCCCAGCCGGTCAGCGCCGGAATTCCTCCACCGGTTGGAATTCGGCGTTCCGGTCGCCGATTTCGTTGCGGTACCAGTGTTCTCGACGACGGCGCTGCACCCGGTCGGCCACCTGATCGAGCCCGGGGATGAGGCGCCGGGCGGTTTCCATGCCGAAGATGACCGGTGCCTGGACGAGCGGATGCAGTACCCACGGCAGGCGGCGCGGCATGCGGTGCCGGTTGTATGTGGCTGGGAGCAGCCAGAATCCGGTATACCCGATCTGGATGCGGTAGTTGATCTCGTCGCGCAGGCGCTTGCGCCAGCCGCTGCCGGGGGTGGGGGCGAAGGCGGGCAGGTAGGACTCGACGAGCTCGGCGCCGTCGGCTCCGGCGGTATAGGCGCGCTTGACGAATGCGGCGAACATCAGCTGCACCGACTCGGCGAAGTCGCGCGGATACCAGTCCGGCTGTACTCCCAGCAGGTGCCCGACGTAGCGCCAGAAGTGCAGTGTCGCTTCGATTTCGGCGCGCGTAGTCTGATAGCCCAGGCTCCACAGGGCCAGACCCGGTACGACGCTGCCGCCCATGAGCGTGAGGGTCGCGTCGCCGACGCTGATCGGCACGCCCCACTTGTCGAGCTCCCATTCGGGGCGCTGCATGAGCTTGCGGCGAATGAACACGTGCATGATCCGTACCCGCATCGCGGTCTGCCGCCCGCGCCCGCCGGGCTCGAGTCCGCCGGGATCGGAGACGTCGATCCAGAAGCGAACCGTCTCGAGCTGCCGCTTGTGCGCGCGTTCCCCGGTGTACGCGCCGGTGTACGACAGCGGTTTGGCGATCGAGGATTCGGAGTACATCTCCAGCGTGCTCGTGGTGGCGAAGGCGAACACCGAGGTTCCCCACCGCCGAAAAACCTTGGCTCCCAAAGCTACCTGCGCCGGGTCGAGCCATTCGGGAGTGGACTCGAACTCCTCGAACAGCCGCATCATCGACGCCGGCGCGTCCGGCACCGCGTCGATCCCACGTTCGAGTGCCAGATCCAGCATCTCCCTGCCGCGCTTGGGCCCGATCTCGCCCAGATACACCTCGTCGACAAAGGTTTCGGCGACCGGATCCGCGTCGTAGTAGGCATGCGCGAACGCCCGCACCAGCTCCTCCGATGGCTGCGGATCGAAGCCCGCCACCCGCTTCAGGGCCCGGCGAGCTCGTTGCACATCCGCGTCATCGATCTTGTCCCAGTACCGGAATTCGGCCGGAATCGTGCCCTGACCGCCGAGCTCGATTCGCGCGGCCCGAGTGTCGCTGCCCATGATTCGAAGAATAAGCTGAGCTACCGCTCACCTTCTACTCTAATCTCCGTCCTCGTCACCGTCTGCCCGAGTAGGGAACTACCAGGTATTTCAGGACCCTTGCGGCCTCTTGGCTGCCCGATCGATCGCGTCCCACCCAAAGGTGCTCACTTCTTCGGCGCACCCCGCACGATGGCGTCAGGCGGGCTGCAGGGCGGCTGGAACAGCCACTGCCCTAAAGGGATGTTAAATACCCCGCTGCGAGGCCGTCACCGCGGCTCGAGCCCTCTAAATTACTTGTGGCACACGGCCTGTGGGTCGTGAACGAAGCGCTCGCCGCGGGAGGGTGATCCACGAGCATGTCGAAACCGGCCGCACCCACCACATCCGCGCAGGTTCGACCTCCGCTCGGCATCGACCCCGAACGGGTACCGATCTATTCCCCCGCATTCAGCGCCGCTCCGCACGCACTGTTCGAGGAGCTGCGTGCGCGTTACGGCTCCCTGGTGCCGATCGATCTCGCGCCCGGAGTGCCCGCCACCCTGGTGATCGACTACCGGACCGCGGTTCAGATCCTGCACGATCCCAACCATTTTCCCGCCGACCCCCGCACCTGGCAGCGGGACATCCCCGCCGACTGCCCGATCCTGCCGATACTGGGGTACCGGCCGAACGCGCTGCGCAGCACGGGATACGAGCACTCCAGGTACCGTGTGGTCAACACCGACAGCATCGACGCGATCGATCTGCACGCCCTGCACGGCGCGGTGGAGCGCGTCGCGGTCTCGCTGATCAACACCTTCTGCGAGACTGGATCGGCAGACCTGGTGGGCCAGTACGCGTTTCCGCTCGCCTTCGAGATCGTCAACGTCATGCTCGGCTGCCCGCCCGAGATCGGTCACCGGATCGCGGCCGCGACGGCGGCGATCCTCGAGGGGGTGGACGCCGAGGCGGGCAACAAGATGCTCTACGCGGCGGTCGGCGAGCTGGTCGCGCACCGGCGTGCCCATCCCGGCGACGACATCACCTCCCGCGTCATCCAGCATCACGCCGCGCTCGCCGAGTCGGAGATCATCGAACAGGTCCTCGTCCTGTACGGCGGCGGAACCGAGCCGCTGGGGAATCTGATCGCCAAGACCATGCTGCTGCTTCTCATCGACGATCACATCGGCGGGCCCGTGCTCGGTGGCAGTATGTCGACGCGTGACGCGGTGGACGAGGTCCTGTTCAACGATCCGCCGTTCACGAACTTCTGCATTTCCTATCCGCGACAACCGATTCTGATCGATGGTGTCCTGCTGCCCGCACATCAGCCGATCGTCATCAGCCTGCTCGCGTGCAACGCCGATCCGGTGCTGGGCTCGGGGGACCGGACGGGCAACCGCTCCCACCTGGCGTGGGGCGCGGGACCGCACTCCTGCCCGGCGCGGCGTCCCGCATACCTGGTCGCCCAGGATGCGGTCGATCAGCTTCTCGACATCCTGCCGGAGATGCGATTGGCTATCGCCCCTGACGAATTGGTCTGGCGGCCCGGACCGTTTCATCGTGCCTTGAGCGCCCTGCCCGTCACGTTTCCCGCCACGCGTCCGATCCTCGTGGACTAGTCCGCGGACCGCGAACACCGATCCTGGAGGCTGCCATCACCGCTCCCGTAATTCCCCTCGCTCCCCATGGATTACCGCTCGTGGGGCACGCGCTCCGGCTGCGGAACAACCCGCTGGAGTTCTTCGAGTCGTTGCGCGACTACGGCGATATCGTCGGGATCGAGCTGGGGCCGCGGCGCGCCTACGTGCTCAATTCCCCGGCGCTGATTCGCGAGATGCTCGTGGTCAAGCCGCGAATGTTCAACAAGGGCGCGCAGATTCAGGGAGGTAAGGACCTGCTGGGCAACGGCCTGCTCAGCTCCGAAGGCGAGACTCACCGGCGGCATCGGCTGATGATGCAGCCGGCCTTCCGTCGCGAGCGTATCGCCCTCTATGCGCAGACCATGCAGCAGCAACTCGTCGAACGGACCGCAACGTGGCGGGACGGACAGGTCTTGGATGCCCAGATCGAGCTGAGTTCGCTGACGTTGGCGGTCGCGACCAAAACCCTGATCTCCTCGGAAATCGGGAAAGATCTGATCGCGGAAATGCTGCACAGCCTGCCGCGGATATTCGATCTGCTGTATCGGCGGCTGGTGACGCCGGTGTCGTTGCTCAACCGGCTGCCGCTGCCGCGCAATCGTGAATACGCCGCCCGCCTGGCGCGTCTGCACCCGATGGTCGACAAGGTCATCGCCGACTATCGGGCCGAGGACATCCCGCGCGACGATCTGCTGAGCATGATGCTGCGGTTGCGGAGCGAGGAAGACGGCAGCGGCATGACCGACGAGGAGATCCACAGTCAGGTCGCCTCGATCCTGGTCGCGGGCACCGAAACCGCCGCGGCAACGCTGTGCTGGACTTTTCATCTGCTTTCCCGGAGCCCCGAGGCCGAGGCCCGCCTGCACGCGGAGGTCGACGACGTGCTCGGCGGCCGCCCGGCCTCGTTCGCCGACCTGCCCCGCCTGACTTACACCGGCCAGGTGATCAGGGAGGCGCTGCGGTGTTACCCGCCGGCCTGGTTCATCACCCGCGAGGCAGTCGACGACGTCGAGCTGGGCGGCTACCGGATACCGCGCGGCACCCCGGTGATGTACAGCACCTATGCGGTGCACCGAGATTCGCGCTGGTATCCCGATCCGGAGCGCTTCGACCCGGACCGCTGGTCGTCCGAGCGGGTCGACAGCATTCCGCGGGAGGCGATACTGCCGTTCGGCAGCGGTGCACGCAAATGTATCGGGGATGTCTTCGCCCTGGTCGAGACGACGCTGGCGGTAGCAACGATCGCGACGGGCTGGCGGATGAGCGCGGAACCCGGCGCCGTCGTCGAGAAGGTGGCCACGACCACCCTCGTCCCGCGAAATCTGCATCTGACGCTGCATCGGCGGTCCGCCGATCCGGCCGGGAATCTCGCGGTCGAGCCGTAGCGGGGAAGGGCCGATAATCCTGGGCGTGGAGACGGTCGATCATGTCCTGCTGTTCCGATTTCCCCTCGACGTGGCCGGTTTCGCGGACACCGTGCGGCACCGTCTTGCCCAGGAGGCCGGCGCGGCGGAGTGGGCGTTGTCCAGTTCGACCGCGCTGCTGCCGGGCGATCGGTACCTGCGCCTGTGGGAGCTGGTGGAGCACGAACTGCAGAACCCCGACGTTGCGATTCTCGCCGCGCAGGCGTACACCCCCGGCCAGCTGGGCCTGATCGATTACCTGTTCCTGACCGCGCCGACCGTGGCGGCCGGATGCGCCGCTACCGGCGACTACAGCCATGTCGCCACCACCAACCTGAGCTTCGACGTCGTGCAGGAGTCCGACGACGAGGTCACCGCCGATCTGCGGCTGCTGCACGGTGACGGCCGCGGCCGCGAGCTGGCCATCCAAGTGGCACTGTGCGGAACGGTGACCAAGATCCGGCACGGCGCCCGCGCGGCGATCGACCCGGTGCGGGTGTGGTTCCGGCAGCCCGCACCACCCCGGCACGCCCATCTCGCCGAATGGTTCGGCACCGATCGCATCGAATTCGGGGCGGAGTCCGACCGGATCACCTACCGCGCAACGGATCTGGATGCGCCACTGCCGACCGCCGATCCGATGCTCGCCGATATCCTGACCCACACCGCCGGCGCGGCACCGGCGCCCCGGGTCACCACCGTCGCCGAGCGCCTGCACCAGGAGCTGGCACGAATGCTCCCGGACGGCAACGTCTCCGTGGACCGCGCCGCGCGGCGCCTACTGACCAGCCGGCGCAGCCTGCAGCGCTGGCTCGCGGACGAAGGCACCACCTGGCGAGCCGAATTGGACAGGGCCCGTCGTGCATATCACGACGACCTGTATCCGGCGGTGGCGAATCGGACCGAATTGGCGCGCCGCCTCGGCTATTCGGACTCCCGGGCACTGGACCGCGCGCATCGGCGGTGGTCGGCTACGACGCCGCGTCCGCCACGGCCGGTACCGCCGCCCATCGATACCCGAAACCGCGCACGGTCGTAATCAGCCCGGGACGCCCCAGTTTGCTTCTCAGCCAGGTGATATGGACGTCGAGTGAGCGGGAGACGCCCGTGACGGCGTCGCCCCAGACCCGGTCCATCAGCTGCTGCCGGCTCACCGCCTGGCCGGGACATTCGACCAGTATTCGAATCAGTTCGAACTGCTTGTGCGTCAACGCGATCGGTGTTCCGCCCACCACGACGCGGCGAGCGTTCAGATCGATATGCACGTCGCCGGTGACCACCACGCCCGTCGGATGGGGGAGGCTGTGTACCACATGAGCGCGGATCGCCCGTTCCAGCCGCGCGACCAGCTCGCGGATCCGAGGTGGTTTGGTCACGCAGTCATCGGCGCCGCTGTGCAGGGCGAGCACCACCGAACGCTCGTCGTCGGGATCGGTCAGCACGACGACCGGAATCGAACTGACGGTGCGCAACTGCCGCAGTGCCCGCAGTCCGGAAATATCCGCCAGCGCCGGATCGAGCAGGATCGCGTCGTACTCATGATGGGATGTCAGCAGATCCATACCCCAGCGGCTCCGGACCACAGTATGCCTGTGCGGGGTAAGGGCATCCGCCAGCGCGGCCCCCGCGTCCTCGTTGCCATCAACCAGTAGCAGCCGCATCCGCCGTCCTCTGTGCCGTACCGATCTCCGCGCCGTAGCTTCCGGACGCAGCCCGGCGTGCCGATGTTGGCACGCGGAAATGCGGTGTGGCACCGACACAATGCGCCATTTTCGTGCCAATCCGTGCCAGCGTGCGCCGAGCACACGTCCAGTGCGTGAAGCGGATTGGGCTCGAGCGCGACGGCGAGTGTCAGGCTCGACGCGGTACCCGGCGCGTGACCTCGGGCAACGGCAACGGCCGCTGCGCGGCTATCGACAGGTGTGCAGCGGTCGTCGGCTGGGTTACGGGGATCGGTCAGTCGGTGCGTGTCTTCAGATGCGTGCCGCGGTTGCGGCCGCCAGACGGTGTGCTGCCTCGGGGTCGTGGGCGGGCAGGATCACCAGGTCGGGGTGGGTTTCCCGCAGCTGGTGGATCTTGTCGGTTGCGTTCTTCATCTGGTGTTTGTGCCCCATTCCCGGCAGGTGTTTCTCGTCGAGGAGGTGGACGTCGTAGGTGAGGTCTCCGACCATGAGCAGTGGCACGGTGCCTGGCCGGCGGACGAGTAGCGACATCGACCCCGAGGTGTGCCCCGGGGTGGGTAGCAGGGTGAGGGTTCCGTCGCCGAACAGGTCGTGCGCCTCGGTGAACGGTGCCAAGGACGGGTCCGCGGTGGGTTCGAAGGTGATCCGGTCCCACCGCAGGCCGGTGAGGTCGACGTGGTTGCGCATGAGCCCGATCATCGCCGCCTTCGGGCCTACCAGCGCGTCCCATTCGTCTTGGCTGACCACCAGGTTGGCGTGTCGCAGCTGAGGAACTCCGCCGGCGTGGTCGGGGTGAAGGTGGGACAGGATCGCGGTGTGTACCTGCGCAATGTCGTACCCGAGGATCGCCAACTGGGCTGACAGGGTGTCTTCGGGTTCGATGGTGAAGCGTCCGATTCGACGGTAGATGAAGCCGGTGAATCCGCCGGGGTTGTAGTCGGGGTCGGTGACCGCGGCACGGTCCTGTCCGGTATCGAACAGGATCAGTCCCTTGTCGTGTTCGATGACGTAGGCGTTGATCGGCAGCGGGTCGGTCCAGCGGCGAGATGTCAGGAGCCACCACATCTGGGGGCTGCCTTCGGATCGCACGTGCTGGGGGTGGATCACAACGCTTCCGGTACTGAGTACGGACACTCGTTTGATCGGGTTGGTCGTCATCGTTTCTCCTCGTGTTGTTTCTGCGCGACGGAGGTGACGCGTCTTGGCCGGACGGTTGGTTCGGCGGGGCGCGATGAAGATCGCCACGAGTGATGGTTGAGCTGTTCACTCATTGAGACGCCGACCTGTTTCCGATTTAGTCGGCGAGGTCGATGCGCATCGAGGCCGCCCTGTGGTGGAGCGGGGCGACAGGAGCAGGAGGATCACCGGGTCGTGGCCTGCAGCGCCGATGCTGGCCAGCGGGAGTCCGGAGAGATGGACGATCGCACCGGCCGGGAAGTCGGCTTCGCGACCGGATCGGCAGGTCAGCCGTAGCACGCCCTGCTGCACCATGACCAGGGTTCGATCCCACGCTTCGGGGTCGTAGCGCACGGGTGTTCCGGCCGGGAAGCTGACGTGCGTGCAGTGGGCTCTCGAGGACGGGCGGACGGGGAGGATCAGGCCGTCCGGCTCATCGGTCATGCCGCCGAGGGCAGGTCGAACAGGTCGAACAGTGCCGGGTTCAGCATGAACACCGCGATCTCGTGGATGCCCTCTGCGCCGAGGGTGAGGACACCGATGCCGAACGGTTCGTAGCGGGTCCGGTCAGCTGATTGGAGATACAAACCGAAGGCAGGCTGGCCGTTCGCCGCGGTCGGCAGTAGTCGCGTGTGGCTCCCCACCTTGGCTCGGGCCAGTGAGTCCGGCATCGGGCTCGCCAAGAACATGGCGATGGCGGCCGGTCCTTGGTACCACGTCTGATAGGGCGGCATGACCAGCCGCGCATCGTCCGCGAGCAGGCTTACCAGCCCGTCCATGTCGGCGCTCTCCCATGCCTGCACCAACTTCTCCAACGTCGTCCGGTCGGTGCCCGTCGAGGAGGTGAGCGCGTCAGCGCGGTCGGGTACGCGTGCGGCCAAGGTGGCTTGGGCGCGACGAAGGGCCGAGTACACGGCGGTCGGGGTCATGTCCAGGGCGGTCGCTGCTTCCTTGGCCGGCCAGGAGAGGACATCACACAGGAGGAGCACGGCACGCTGGCGCGGCGGAAGTTGTTGGATCGCGGTGAGGAACGCCAACTGGATCCCCTCCCGGGCCAGGACCGAGTCCTCGGCCGAGGAGGCTCGGCCGAGCAAGGAGTCCGGGTAGGGCTGCAACCAGGGGATGTCAGTAGGCGCACCGGGCACGCTTCCCGCTTCGGCTGCCTCGAACACATCGGTGGGCCACGGTCTGCGCTTGCGGCGACGCAACGCATCCAGACACACGTTGGTCGCGACCGCATATAGCCAGGCACGGAACGTGCTCGTGCCCGCAAACGTCCCCACCCGGGTCCAGGCACGCAGCAGCGTCTCCTGGACAGCGTCTTCAGCATCCTCGGCAGAACCGAGCATGCGGTAGCAGTGCACATGTAGTTCGCGCCGGTGCGGTGACACCAGCTCCTCGAATGCCCGCTCGGCCCCTGCCTGGGCCTGCTGGACCAAGAGCTCACTCATGTCTGTGTGACGTCATTTCGGTCGAGGATTCGTCGGTCCTCCCTACACGTTTCTCGCGCCTGTCGCATCGGGTCAACTCTGTCCGACCAAATGAGTCAGCGGTCGACGTCATATGAACGACACCACTCTTCCGGCCTGGTACGGCCCACGGCACGTCCGTGCGGTCGCCGGCCCTTCTCGAGATTGAGAGGAACCCTGCGATGAATCCCTCGAGCAACCGAACTATCGCGATCATCGGAGCGAGCCGTGGCTTGGGCCGTGGGGCTGCGGAGGCCTTCGCTGCCGCCGGAGCCGACGTTATTGCGATTGCACGTGATCAGCGAGCCCTGGAGGACTTGGCCGCCGGCCACGACCGGGTGCGACCGCTCGCCATGGACGTCACCGCACCGAATTCACCCGATGCGGTCATCACTGACCAGCAACCCGATGTGCTGGTCCTGGTTGCCGGCATCACGCCACCGATTGCGCCGATCAACGAGCTGAGTTGGACCGAGTTCTCCGCGACCTGGGAGACGGATGTGAAACTCACCCATGTGTGGCTCAGCGCGGCGTTGAACGCGCCGATGCGGCCGGGCAGCCGTGTGATCGTGATCAGCAGCGGCGCGTCGCTGAACGGTTCACCCCGCGCGGGCGGCTACTCGGGTGCGAAGGCCATGCAACGCTTCATGGCAGCCGATGCTCAGGTCGAGTCCGACCTGCGTGGGCTCGGGATTACCGTCACCTCGGTGCTCCCCAAGCTCACCCCGCTGACCGCTGTGGGTGCGGTCGGAGCGCTGGCGCACGCGGGGGTGGCCGGCATCAGCGTGGCGGAGTTCACCGAGCAGTTGGGCGAGACGCTGACCCCCGGGATCTTCGGTCAAGCCCTGGTGGACCTGGCCGGACGGTCGGCAGCGCAAGCGGCAGGCAGTTTCCGGCTTACCGTCGACGGGATTGCACCGTTGGTCTGAGGACCACTTCGGGCCACGCCGATGAATCGACCTAACCAGGCATTTGCCGCGTGGTCGGCTACGGTTCGGCGTCGAGGGTTCCCTGTAAGACAGCCACGCATTTTCACCCTGAAGATAGCGAGGATCTGTGACGAACCGCGCTCATTTCACCCGATGCATAGTGGTATCCATGATGGTGGCCGCGGCCGTGGTCTGCGGCTCCGCGCCCGCCACGGCTCAGCCGTCGGATGACGCGCCTGGGGCAACGCCTGCCCCGGTCTGGACCCCGTGCCCCGGCCAGCCGGGTTTCGAATGCGCCACTGTGCCGGCACCATTGGACTACCAGCATCCCGCCGTGCGCACGATCGAGTTGGCGGTCATCCGGCACCGGGCAACCGACCCCGCACATCGGATCGGCAGCCTGCTGTTCAACCCAGGCGGGCCGGCGGGAGCAGGCACCACAAGCCTCCCAATCGCATATCCGCTCTTCCCACTCCGGGTCCAGGAACGGTTCGACATCGTCAGCTGGGATCCGCGTGGGGCCGGCGAATCGACCTCCGTCCAGTGCTTCGCCGATAAGGCGGAGTACGACGCCTGGTTCGCGCAGTTGCCCGTAGGGTTTCCGGTCGGTCTCGAGCAGGAGCGGCGGTGGATCGACCAATACGCCGACCTCGGGCGGCGTTGCGAACGGCGTGACCCGGCCTTGTTGCGATTCGTCTCCACCACCGACTCGGCGTACGACATGGATCTGCTGCGCAGAGTCCTCGGCGAGAAGCAACTGACCTTCCTCGGGGTCTCCTACGGAACGCTGCTCGGCGCCACCTACGCCAACCTCTTCCCCGACCGGGTCCGGGCGATAGTGTCGGACGGCAATATCGATCCGTCTGCGTGGTACGACCAGAAGCCGTTGCCGACCTTCCTGCGGCAGACTTCCGACCTGGGAACGGCCAAGACGCTGGAACAGTTCTTGAACCTGTGCAGCCAAGCGGGCTCGATCCGCTGCCCGTTCTCGGCCGGCAGCGCGGTGGCAACCAAAGCGAAGTACGACACACTGCTGCACCGCCTGCTCATCCACCCGCAGGACGGGTTCACCTACGCCGCCACCGCCAACGCCGTGCGCGCTAATCTCTATACCGTCCATGCCACCGCCGGTTCCCCAGCGAACTGGACGGCGCTGGCCAAGCTGCTGCAGCAGCTGTGGCTGGGCGAGACGCCGCAGATGCCCGAGCCGGGCGAGAATCGCCTGGCGGACTGGTTTTCGACAGCGCTGAGCGACTCCTCCCGGGAAGGCTCGGCCCAACAGCAAAAGTACACGGGCATCGACCAGCTCTTGGCGATCGTATGCGGTGAGAGTCCCAACCCGCGCGATCCGGGCAGCTACGGCGCCCTGGGGAAGTTCAGTACCGCTCGCGCCGGGACGGTCGGGCCCTTCTGGGTGTGGGCGACCGAGGGGTGCTCCACCTGGCCGGCCACCGCCGTCCATCGCTACACCGGCCCGTGGGGCCGGTCCGCGACACCGATCCTCACCATTAACGCCATCTACGATCCCGCCACCCCGTACGACAGTGCCCTGGCCGCGACCGCCCAACTGCACAACGCCAGGCTGCTTACCGTCGCTGGATACGGGCACACCACGCTGTTCAACCCGAGTAGTTGCGCGAAAGCCTACGAGAGCGACTACTTCATCCGTGGCACGCTGCCCCCACCCGGCACGGTCTGCCAGCAGGACGTCCCACCGTTCACCGGCACCATCTCGAGCACATCCACCCCGACAGGCTGACGCCACCGATCGAGGACTTGTGGCCCTGTCCGGCCTTCTCCGATCCCGGCACGATCGTGGTCGTGGTCGAACCGCGACAACTCGGCCAGCCCGGTGACCACCGGATCAGAGATGCTGAGCGGTGAGTACACCTCTCTTCTTTCCCTATCGAACAGTGCCGGCACAGTGCAGGTAACTGGCGAACACGCCACGCGTCTGTGCAGATGCTTCAGCGAGATCGGGTCTGCGGATGTTTCGTCAATGTTTCTAACTTGTTGCCATAAAGTTGCCGCGGATCGGTGGGGTTCGGTGAGAATTGCTTCGGCACGCGCGTTCGGCCAGCAACAACCTTCAGCGTCAATCCACACATCCATCAATGGAAGGGGTTCGACCATGGCGGTACAGGAGAGCAGCAGCGCGACGCAGAGCCGGGAGATCCGGGAGATCGATGTGCAGGCGGAAGTGGAGATGCTTCGGCTACGAATGGACGAGGCCCGGCAAGAGACGCAGAACGCCCGCCAGTACGCGATGCAGGCAGCGGGTCTCGCGCGTCAGGCGCAGGCGCAGGCGCGGCAGGTGCAGCATCAGGCCCAGCACGCCCAGCAGGACGCCAACCAGGCCAACCAGCAGGCCCAGCAGGCCCGCCAGCAGGCGATCCTGGCCACCAACCAGGCCCAGCAAGCCCAGACCGAAGCCGACCGGGCCCAAAGCCAGGCTCAGCAGGCCCAGGGTGAGGCCAATCAGTCCCAGCAGCGGGCCGGCAGCGCCCAGGAGCAGGCCGACCAGGCCACCCAGCTGGCGCAGCAGGCCGAGGACCAGGCCAGCCGGGCACAGGACCGGGCCGGTCAGTGGGAGATGCAACTCCACCAGATCCGCCAGCAGGCCCGGCTCCAACAGGGCCGCTGACCCGGCGAGGATGACGCAGTGATCGCAGTGCTGGCGACCGGCCGTACCCGACACCTGGTGCGGCCGGTTCGCCAGGCCCGCAGCATGGGATATCCGCGGTGAGCGGCCCGGTTCCGCCGCCCCCGGACGAACCCCCCGCGGACGAACCCGACGTCGATGTCGATGTCATCGTGCCGGAGGTAGTCGGTGCCGGGGTGTATGCCAACGGGTTCACCTGCTGGTACAACCGCACGGACTTCACTCTCGATTTCCTGGTCTATCTCCCCAGCGGACCCGGCGGGGTGAGCGAGACCGGGCAACCGGCGGTGCGGCAGCCGGTGCAGGTCACCTCCCGGGTGAAGTTCCCGCCCGCGCTGATCTTCCGGCTCATGCAGACACTCAACGACAGCATGAACAACTACGAACGACAATTCGGCCCCATCATCCACCTCGGTGAATAACCCCGCCCGGAGAGAAGAACATGCAAACCCCGAAATCAGGCCCCATCACCCTTATCGCCTGCCCACGCGACCGCCTCATCATCTCCGATCCGGCCGTGCGGTACCGGCCCGAGCAGATCCCCGGCCGCCATTACCTCGTCACCCCCGTCTCGCCGAGCGAACAACCCGAACCCACCGAATAGCCCGAGCCGACCAGACACCGGTACCGTCGTCCGCCCCGACGGTGTGCTTGCGGCTACGCCCTGCCTGACATCTTGGCGGGTTCGGCGGCCAGGGTTGCCAGCAACCGCAGGGCGTCGGCGCCGGGGGAGCCGGGCTCCACATGGTGGGCGACCAGGGCCTGGTCGGGATCGTCCGGGAGCCGGAAGGTTTCGTAGCCGAGCTCCAGCCGGCCCACGATCGGGTGGCGGTAGATATGGCGGCCGTGGGTCTTGTCTTTGAGTTCGTGCCGCTGCCACAGTTCCGCGAATTCTGGGCTCTTGGCGTTCATTTCGCCGATCAGAGCGGTTATGCGGGCATCGCCGGGATTGCGGGCCGCGTCCAGGCGCAGGTAGGCCACGGTGTCGGCGGCCTTGTCGTCCCAGTCTTCGTAGAGATCCTTCGCGCCCTCGTCCAGGAAGACCAGGTGCAGGAGGTCGCGTTGCTCGGGCGGCAGCGCACCGAAATCGGTGATCAGGGCCGCCGCCAGGCGATTCCATGCCAGCACGCTGACTCCACGACCCACGATGTAGGCGGGCACGTCGTGGGCGGTGTCCAGCAGTCGCCGCAAGCCCGGGCGCACCTGTTGCGTGGCGGGCGGCTCGTCGCCCGACCACGGGCGCGCTAGGCGGTAGAGGTGGTCGCGTTCCACCTGATTCAGCCGCAGCGCCCGCGCCACCGCGTCCAGCACGGATTCCGAGAACTGCAGGCTGCGCCCCTGCTCCAGGCGCACATAGTGATCCACGCTGACGCCCGCCAGCAGGGCCAGCTCCTCGCGGCGCAGGCCCGGAACCCGCCGCCGCGCGCCATGATCCACGAGGCCCACCTCCTCGGGGCTGAGCCGGGCGCGGCGGGAGCGCAGGAATTCACCGAGTTCGGCGCGACGGTCCAGGGCCATGCCATCGGTAACCCCGAGACCGCCGGATTCCATCCTGGTCATCGGGTGCCCAGGCAGACGCCGCACTGTTTACCGCGCTTGCGGGAGACGAAAGTAGTGCTCAGCGCCGCAACGGACGGCGAACAGACACGAGGAGCACACACGATGACCTCCCTTCCCACCCGTCAGCTCGGCACGACCGGTATGCACATCAGCCGGATCGGATTCGGTGCGTGGGCCGTCGGCGGCTCGGGCTGGCGCTACGCCTGGGGCGGCCAGGACGACGCCGAGTCGATCGCCACCATCCGGCGCGCGGTCGAGGCCGGCGTGAACTGGATCGACACCGCGGCCGTCTACGGACTCGGCCACTCCGAGGAAGTGGTCGCCAAGGCGACCGCCGGGCTGCCCGAGGCCGAGCGGCCCTACATCTTCACCAAGGCCGGACTGGTCTGGGACGAGAGCGACCGCAGCGCCGCGCCCAGACGGATCATGGCCGCGGCCAGCGTCCGTCGCGAAATCGAGGATTCACTGCGGCGACTGAACGTCGAGCGCATCGACCTCTATCAGGTGCACTGGCCGGACACCGGCGCCTCCCTGGAGTTCTCGGACCCCGATGGTGTGGAGGCCACGACGGTCACCCCGCTCGAGGAGTACTGGCAGACCATGGCCGAACTCGTGACCGAAGGCAAGGTCCGCGCCATCGGCCTGTCCAATCACGATGTGCCGCAACTCGAGATCGCCGAGTCCATCGCTCACGTGGACGCGATTCAGCCGCAGTTCTCGCTCATCAAGCGCGGCTCGGCCGACGAATTGGCTTGGGCGGCAGCGCATCACACCGGCGGCATTGTCTACCAGCCGCAGCACTCCGGCCTGCTGACAGGCACCTTCTCGGCCGAGCGGGTCGCGAACCTGCCGAATGACGACTGGCGCAAGGGCTTCCCGGAGTTCACCACCGAACTCGACCGCAACCTCGCGCTGGTGGACGCGCTGCGCCCGATCGCCGCGGCCCACGACACCACCGTCGGGTCTGTGGCCATCGCCTGGACCCTGACCCGGCCCGGCGTCACCGGTGCGATCGTCGGCGCGCGCCGCCCCGACCAGATCGACGGCTGGATCGACGCGGCCGCACTGGAGCTGACCGCCGCCGACCTGGACGCCATCGCCACCGCGCTGCGCGCCACGGGCGCGGGCGAGGGCCCGATCCTGCGTTGAGCGCCGCCGGATCCGAATATCGAACAGCCACTGTCGAGGAGAACACCATGACCCTGCACGTCGTCGCTGAATTGCGCGCCTCCGCCGGCCAGGAGGACCGCCTGCGCACCGCACTGGAAGCCATGATCGAGCCATCCCTGGCCGAACCCGGCTGCCTCACCTACCAGCCCTTCGCCAACCCGAACGACCCGGCCCACGCGGTCGTGGTGGAACAGTGGCACGACGCCGACGCTCTGGAAAAGCACTTCACAACCGAGCACTTCCAGCACGTCGCCGGAGTCCTGAAGGGAATCCTGGCCGAGCCCATGATCATCAACCGCCTCGTCGCCGAATAGCCGGGCTACAAGACATCGTCATCGAGGGGGATGAACCAGAATCGAGGGGGATGAAACCGAACAAGAATCCCGCACTCGTGAGCACGGTGTCGGGGCATGCGGTGCGAATCGCGCTGGACACGGCGGTCCGGTCCGGGATCGACGAGGCCGAGGCCACCCGGATCGGCAACTTCGATCGGAACCTGCTGGCCGATGACCGGATCCGGATCCCGTCGCAGAGCCAGTATCAGCTGTGGGTACTGATGGAGCACGTCATCGGCAACGAGGCGGGTGTCCGGGCCGCCGATACGGCCGACTACGGGCGACTGCACGTCTGGGACTACCTGTTCAGCAGTGCCCCGACGCTGGTGGAGGGTTTTCGCGATGCGGCCCGGTTCAGTGACGTCATCTGCGATCCGGCCGCCCGGCTGCAGGTCACCGAGCACGGGTCCGGGCTCACCGTCGGGTATTGCGGCACGACCTACGGCGAGACCCGCAGCATCATCAACGAATTCGGGGTCACCGTGGCGGTCCGGCGCGCCCGCGATGCCTTCGGCGCAGCGGCAGTGCCGGTTCGGGTCGACTTCGCGCACCCGGCGCCCCGCCGGCACCGATATCTCGAAGACGCCCTGGGCACCGAAGCGATCCACTTCGATCAGCCGGCCGACCTCATCCACTACCGGCTCACCGGCTCCCACACCGCACCCCGGGCGCATGATCCCTGCCTGCGCCGGATTCTCCACACCGCCGCCCAGCAGGCCATCGACGACGCCCGGCCCGTCCCGGGCTGGATCGATTCCTTCCGCGCGGCGCTGCGCACCGAGATGACCCAGCGAACCGGGCCGACGGACAGCTCACCGAAACGCGGTCCACGGATCGGCGCCGTCGCCGGGCGACTGGCGGTCGCCGACCGCACCCTGCAACGACGCCTGTCCGCGGCGGGTACGTCCTGGGGCGAGGAATTAGCGGCAGCGCGTTGTGAACAGGCCAGTCACCTACTACGCCATACCACCCTTACCGTGCAGGCCATCGCCCTGCGGGTCGGCTACAGCGACGCTCGTGCCCTTGGTCGCGCCTTCAACAGCTGGACCGGCCTGTCCCCGGATGCCTACCGTCACGCCGACCGCCGGGGGCACGCGCGACGGTAGGCCGACCGGCATTCTCAGCGCGACCGGCGGCCGGCCGCGGGCCACAGGAAGAACCCGACCAGTCCGCCCCACAGCGTGAGGGTGTCGAACGCGATGCGTTCGGATATCCCCGCACCGAGACCGAAATGGCCTCTCGCGAACAGGAACACCCCGCCGATCACCGAGATGGCAACGGACGACACGGTACCGATGGCCAGGCCGCGCCGCCTGCGCGCTACCTCCGGGACGACCAGGGCCATACCCGCCAACTGCAGAATCCACTGCACCAATGCAATGGTGTCGTGCGTCTGCGGCCGAATGTCCCAGGGCGCCAACCCGATCCCCGCGATACCTAGTCCGGCGACGGCCAGAAGCGCGCACCCGGCGCGAAACCCGCGCCCACTCCACATGCGCGCCCAGCCCAGCGCACCCGCGACCGTCACCAGCCCGGTGAGCACGAACATCACGTTCTGCACCACGTGGTCGGGCGAGCACACCCACCGCGAGATCCCGTCACGATCGGTGTATTCCCCGCAGCGCGTGATACCGAGATCGCTGATGTAGTTGTCCGACATGCGGTATCCCGCCGGCCACCCATGAGCGACCGCGATCGAGACGGGGAAGTACACCAGCGTGAACAGCCAGCAGGCCGCGGTCACTCGTGGCAGCCAGGTGTCGGTGGACCGCACCCGATCGGTCGCTGTGGGCGCCATCAGAACATCGCGCCGTTGGCGCGGATCGTCTGCCCGGACACCCACCCCGCCGCGTCACTGACCAGCCAAGCGACCACCGGCGCGATGTCGGTGGGCAGTCCGAGACGCCCGTGCGGATTGTGCAGTGCCGCCGCCGCAATGGATTCGGGCGTCTCCGCGCCACGGAAGAAGTCGTCGTCGACCGGGCCCGGAGCGACGGCATTGACCGTGATCCCGCGCCCGCCCAGTTCGTTGGCCGCCGCGACCACCATGCGCTCGACGGCCGCCTTCGAACCGGAATACAGGCCGTAGGTGCCGGTCATGATCGAGGTCAGCGTGGTGGACAAGACCACATAGCGGCCGTTGTCGGCGAGGTGGCGGGCCGCGGCCCGCAGCGTGTTGAACGCGGTCCGCGTATTGCGCACGATCAGCTGATCGAAATCGTCGTCGGTGGTGTCCGCGATCGGCTTCTTGATGACCCGCCCCGGCACGTGCACCACGATATCCAGCTTGCCGTGCCGTGCAACGACGCCCGCGAACAGCGCGTCGACTTCGGCCGCCGAGGTCGCGTCGGAGCGTATCGCCTCGGCCGTCGTGCCGAAGGCCTCGAGCGCCCCCAACGTGTCCTTGGCTGCCTGTTCGTCACCCTGGTAGGTGACGATCGTGACCGCACCGCGCGCGGCGATATCCCTGGCGAACTCCGAGCCCTGATTGCGCGTGCCGCCGATGATCAGCGCCACTCTGCCTTCCAGGTCCCGAACAACTTTCGACATCGGTCGACTCCACTTCTCTCTTCGGTTCCGAGCCACTGCCATCCTGTCGGCGCTCGACGGCCGATCCCAGGACCGATCACGCCGACAAGGAACCGATGACGCCATCTGTAGACCGATTCGTTCGTCCTCCCCGCGACCGGCCGGGGGAACGACGAATTCGACCGGGCCGGTCGCTCACTGGCGTGTACGCCCCGAGCGGTCCTCGGGAGCGGCGGCTGTGAGACCCTACGGGCGGAGCAGGAGTTTGCCGCGGAGGCCACCCTTCATGAGGCGGGAGTGGGCCTCGGGCGCGGCGGCCAGCGGAAGGGTGTCGGCGATTCGTGCGTGCAAGGCGCCCGCGGAGACGAGGTCGACGAGTTCGGCCAGGTCGGCGCGGATGGGCGAGTAGACGACGACCTCGGGGGTGATACCGCGGGCGGGGGTGAACTGCCCGCCTGGGATCCAGAAGTCCGGGACGATGGTGGCATAGCGGCCGTTGTCGCGGACTGTCGCGAAGGCCGCACCGGCGGACGGTCCGCCGACCGCGTCGAAGGCCGCGTCCACGGTGTCGATGCCACGGTCATGCAGCTGGTCGACGAGAGGGCGGTGGCGGTCCAGCGGGTCGACGCTCAGGGAGCGCAGGTAGTCGTGGTCATCGGTGGAGGCCGTGCCGAGCACGATGCTGCCCGCGCGGTGGGCCAGCTGAGCCAGGAAGCAGCCCACGGCTCCGCTGACACCATTGATGAGCAGGACCTGATCTCTGTTGAGCCCCAACCGTCGGAGTGCTTGTAGCGCAACGGTTCCTGCCAGCGGCAGGCAGGCGCGGGCTTCGACGGTCAATCCCGGCGCGGGGACTACCCGGTCAGCCGGTAGCACGACACGCTCTGCGTAGGAACCGATCTGGCTGTGCGCGTGTGCCGTGGTGGCGGTGACCGGATCTCCCACCGCCAGGCCGATGACCTCGCGACCGACCGACTCCACCACGCCCGCAACGTCGTAGCCCGGCACCAGCGGGAAACGTGGCGGTTCCGCCCACGGATAACGGCCGTCGCGCATACCCAGATCGGCCGGATTGACGCCGGCGGCCTCGATCCGCAGCAGCACCTCCCCCGGCCCCGGATCATGCAGCGGAAGTTCCTGCAGGCGAAGCACTTCCGGTCCGCCGAAGGATTCGATGACAATAGCTTTGGTGGTTTCCATGCGATCGAAACTACGAACTCACGGTCGCCCGGGCATTGATCTGAATCAATGCCCGCAGACCGGACTGATGCTCGCCCGAGGATCTCAGGTGGGCATGCCGGCGCGGCGCCGCCGATCGCGGATGCGACTCAAGGCCTCCGGCGTGATACCCAGGTAAGAGGCGGTCTCCCGACCCGAGAGCCGGTTCGCCAGATGCTCATGCTCATGCAGGAATTCGTCGTACCGCGCCTCGGCATTGCCGACCAGAAAACGACGGTGCGCGCTGTCCTCCTCCAGGAAATGCCGTTCGGTGAGCCGCCGCATGACAATCCCCCACCCCGCGTGCCCCATGGTCAGCTCGTCGAAACGCGCCCGGTCGGTCACCAGCATCCGGGTCGGCGCGAGGGCCTGGATGAAGAGATCCGACAGCTGTTTACGCAGGCTCGCCCCGAACGGACAGACCAATTGCCCGGACTCGCGAAAGCTCTTGGTACGGTCCACCCCGTCAGCGGTCAGGTAATAGGCGCGCAACAGCCCATCGACCACGAACCCGACCTTGTCGGCGGGCTCTCCCGCGTTGGCGAAATGCGCGCCCCGCTCCAACCCCACCGGCCGGAAAATGGCCCGCGCCCGCACGAACTGTTCGTCGGGAAGAGAAGCGACCGCGCGCATGGCCGTGACGAAGGCCTGGAATGCCGAATCCATCTCAGGCACAACCCTGTGCACACACCGCAGATTCCACACTCGATCCGGCATGACCGCTCCGAGTCGAACGGAGGGCACGGTCAAGCGGTGACGTGCTCCTCCACGGTGAATGACCGTGTGCGAGAACGGTCGAGGAATGTGCACTCGTCCTCGGCGACCCCCGACCCCGGTGCATACATGAGCGCCACCCACGACTCATAGGCCGCGCGATCTGGAAAGCTCAGCTCGGTGATGATGTCGACATCTCCGGCTGCATCGTCGGAGACGACGTAGTTGCGTCGATAGCCCATCGGTACCGGGGCCAGACTGGTCACAAGGGGAACGTGCTGGTGTTCGTAATGCTCGATCAACTGGTCCGTACTCAACCCGGGCTTTTTCACCAGCAGGGCGATGATCTTGAACATAGTGCTGCTCTCCTCACTCAAACGCTCAGCTGGAGGTGCTCGGCGAAGAACTCGGTGAGTCGCTCCACAGCCGGACCGACATACTGTTCCCTGTCGTAGAGGTCGACGTGGCTCGCGCCCTCGATCCAGTGAATCTCCTTGGGTCCCACCGCCTTCTGGAAGGCTTCGAGACCCATCCACGCCGTGACGGCGCGGGTGCCCAGGATCATGAGCAGGGGTCGCTGCCCGATCAACGGCACTGCGGCGAAGGCATCGAACATCGCGAGCCTGTCGATGCTGGTCCAGTCGAATGCCTTGGCGGAGCGGGGGTGCTGACCGCGCGGAGTGCAGTAGTACTCGAATCCTTCGGCGCCGTACTCGCCGCCGAGTTCGGCAGCCTGCTCGATTGTCTCGGGGAACAGAGGCAGCGTGTCCGGCTTACCTCCGTCGGCCGCAACCGTGCGTGCAGACGCCGCCGCATCGAGCATGCCCTGGAAGACCGCGGGATCCTGCGCGCCGTCCGCGCCGAAGCGGAACAGGCGAGCCACATCTACACCGCTGACGGTCGCCGCCGCCTGCACGCGGTGGTCGCCACCGGTGGCCGAGAGCACATAGCCGCCGGATGCGCAGATTCCGAGCGCACCAATGTGTTCGGCATCGACCTCGGACCGGGTAACCAGATAGGACACCGCAGCTTTGATATCTTCGACTCGGTGGGCCGGATCTTCCAGGCCGCGGGGTTCACCGCCGCTCTCGCCCTGGTGGGCGGCATCGAAAGTCAGTGCCACGAAACCCTTTTCAGCAAGGTTGGATGCGTACAGTCCGGCGGTCTGTTCCTTGACGCCGCTGGCGGGGTGACTGACAACGATCGCTGGACGCGGTCCGCCCACGGACTGCCGCGGTGTGTAGAGGTGGCCAGCGAGCGTAATGCCGGCGCTGTCGAAGGTGACATTGATCTTGGGCATGGATTCTCCGTTTCATGTGGGGGTCGCGCATAGACCGCGCTTCGTGTCCGGCGAGCGCCGGGAACTGCGCACAGTGCGCGGAGTTACCCGCACCGTCGTCACGGAATAAACTTCGCAGATGCGGGCAGGCGCCCGAATCTGTCGGTTGACGTTGAGTTGACGTAATCCCGCTTGGAATCGAGTACCGCAGAGGTCGCCTTCGATTACTACTGCACTCCGCGCGGTCGGCGTCCCGCTCCGTGACGGCGTTCGACTGGACCGGCATCCCTTCAGCGTCGGATTACGTCGGTTGGAGCGTCAGGTGACTGATGTGCCACTGCGGGTGCGCTGGCGACAGTGAGAGGGAGTTCCAATCGAGGAGAGATCTTGAAACGACGACTTCTGACGCTCGCGACGGTCGGCATCACGGTGGCAGGCGCCGCTGCCGTCTACGCACTGGTGGACGCATCGCACGATTCCACCGCCACCCGGGCGGGCACGAACGCCTTCCACTGCTCCACATTTCAGATCCCGGCACCGGTGGGCGCCATCGTGGACTCGCTGACAACGGCCGACGTCTCCGCCGGAACGTTCCAGGTCCCCGGTAGCCCGCCGCTGGGCGGCTACCCGGTGCCCGAGGTCCCCGCGCATTGCGAGGTGACGGTCACGTTGACCCACCCCGGCGCGAACGACCATGCCAAGGTTCAGGTCTGGCTGCCGGAGTCCGGGTGGAACGGCCGATTCCAGGCGGTCGGTGGCGCCGCCTATGCCGCCGGGAACATCGGCGGCGTGGCCACGGCGGTCAAGCAGGGCTACGCGGCCGCGACCACGGATGCCGGTGTGGACACCAGCGGCCTGGACACCGGTTGGGGGCTGGATCCGAGCGGCAAGGTCAATGCCGCACTGCTGGAGAACTTTTCGTCCCGGTCGGTGCATGAACTGGCGATCGTGGGCAAGCAGGTCGTCAAGGACGTCTACGGCAATGCCGCGTCCTACGCCTACTGGAACGGCTGCTCGACCGGGGGACGGCAGGGTTATATGGAGGCCCAGAAGTACCCGGCCGACTTCAACGGCATCAATGCCGACGCCCCGGCCATCAACTGGAATCAGTTCGAGGTCGCCACGCTGTGGCCGCAGGTGGTCATGAACGAGGCGCACACCTACCCGACCGCGTGTGAGTTCAGCGCTTTCAACCAGGCGGCGGTCAAGGAATGTGACGCCGCGGACGGCCTTGCCGACGGTCTGATCAGCGACCCGGCCAAGTGCGCCTTCGATCCGCGCCGCCTGATCGGCACCAAGGTGCAGTGCGACGGCAAGGAATACACGATCAGTGAGTCCGACGCCGAGGTGGTCCGCAAGATCTGGGACGGTCCGCGGGACCCGAACGGCAAGCAGCTGTGGTTCGGCCTGCCGACCGGCGCCGACTTCACCGCGCTGACGGCCGCCACCAGCGGCCCGGACGGCGTCACCACGGGCGTGCCGTTCATCGTCCCCGCCCAGTGGGTCGCCACGTTCGTGGAGAAGCAGCCGAAGTTCGACACCGCGCACCTGACCTACGCTCAGTTCGACCAGATCTTCCAGCAGGCACGCGCCGAGTACGACCCGATAATCGGCACCGCCGATCCGGATCTGTCGGCGTTCCGTGCGGCGGGCGGCAAGCTGATCACCTGGCAGGGCGACGCCGACCAGCTGATTCCCACCGCGGGCACCGTCGACTACCGCCACCGCGTGGAGGCGCAGATGGGCGGCTCCGCCAAGGTCGACGACTTTTACCGCGTCTTCCTGGCCCCGGGCGTCGCGCACTGCGCCCTTACCGGTGACACCATCAACGACCTGACCGCCCTGACCGCGTGGGTCGAGCACGGCCGGGCACCGGAGGTCCTGCGTGCCACGCTGCCTACGCCCACCGGCCGGACCGCCTCGCGCGACCTCTGCCGCTTCCCGCTGGTCTCGCACTACAGCGGCGACGGTGACCCGACATCACCGGCCAGCTTCCGTTGCGTCGCACCCTGATTCCGATCATCGCGGCATGACCGTGCCCGCCCTCCCGATGGGGGCGGGCCCGAAAGCCACCGGGCCGCACAGACATTCAAGGCGACCGAAGGAGTCGATGATGCCGATGAACGAACCCGGAAATCTGCCGGACGGCGCCCCGGTAGCTCGCAGAACACTGCTGGGCATGCTCGGCCTCGGTGCGACGGGGCTGGTCACCGCGCCGTACCTGCAATCCGGCTGGGAGGGCTTGCTGGCCAAGGCTTCTCAGAATGATCCGACCGGTCTCGCCGGTCTGCTCCCGAACCCGGCCGGGTTCCGGTACTACAGCGTTGTCGGCTCGGTCCCGCGCAAAGGCGAGAACGACTACACGCTGAAAATCGGCGGCCTGGTGAACCGGCCGCGGACGTACACGCTCGCGGACCTGCGCGCGTTGCCACAGGCCCGGGTCGTCCGCGATGTGCGGTGCACCGATGGCTGGCGCGTGGAAAAGGTGCCGTTCGAGGGTGTGAGGCTGTCCGACCTGCTCGAGGACTCCGGGGTGGGCGCGAGCGGAAGAGCCTTGAGTTTCGACTGTTTCGACGGCGCATACACCGAGAGCCTCACGCTCGAGCAGGCCCGGCGTTCCGATGTGCTGGTGGCGCTTCGGATGCAGGACGCGCCGATCACGCACGAGCACGGCGGCCCGGTCCGGCTCTATGTCGCGCCGATGTACTTCTACAAGTCCGCCAAATGGTTGTCCGGAATATCGGTCACCGAGCGGGTCGTCCCCGGCTATTGGGAACAGCGCGGATATGATGTGGACGGCTGGCTCTGATGGCACCCGGGATACGAAGGTTTACCACCGCGGAGCGAATGGTCCACCGCGCCACCGGAATGCTGATGCTGCTCTGCACGACGACCGCGGCGTTCCTCTATGTAGGGCCGCTGTCGCAACTACTGGGTCGTCGAGATCTCGTGGTGACCGTCCACGAGTGGTCGGGCGTGCTGCTGCCTGCGCCGGTCCTGCTGGGATTGTTCTCCTCGGCCTTCCGCGCCGATCTCCGCCGGCTGAACCGCTTCGCGCCCTACGACCGGCACTGGCTGCGTGCGGTCCGGGGCGGCCTGACCGCACGGTCGGACCGCCCCGCCGGCAAGTTCAATGCCGGGCAGAAGCTCTACGCGGGCTGGATCGCCGGGGCCGTGCTGGTGATGATGGGCACGGGCCTGCTGATGTGGTTCCAGCACCTGCTCACCGGAATCTCCCGGACCAGCGCGATCTTCGTGCACGACGTCTTCGCCTGGGCGATCGCGGCCGTGCTGGCGGGTCATATGCGCCTGGCGCTCCGGGATCCGGAGGCGCGGCGCGGTATGCGGACCGGATACGTCGAGCGGGTCTGGGCGGATCGGCGGCATCCTCGATGGTTGGTCGAGGAGCCGCCGATAACGCCCGAGACCGGCCGATCACTGCCCTGATCGCCGCAGCAGATCCGCACCGCAGTCCCGCCATCCTTCGAGTGGTGCGGGCCATGCTCATGGTGACTACGTCATCGGCTGCGTCAGTTGACAGATGTGGCGATAGGGGCGCGCGAACCACAGTGGGAGTCGCACAGCGTGCATCACCGTTCCTCGAAAGGACAACGACATGGTCGACATTCGACGCCCCCGTATCCGGCGCGCGGGCCGGGTGATCGCGGCGGTCACGGCCGCGGTGGCGGCGGGCAGCCTGGCTGTCGCGTGCACCGCGAGCACCACAACTCATGCCGGGCCGACCGAGGATGCGCCCAAGCCGACCGTCGTGCTGGTTCACGGCGCGTTCGCCGATGGTTCGAGTTGGAACGACGTCGTCGACAAACTCCACAAGGACGGCTATCCCGTTGTCGCGGCGGCGGATCCGCTGCGTGGTCCCACCGCCGACGCCACTACGGTGCGGGGGCTGATCAGCCATATCAGCGGACCCGTCGTCCTGGTCGGGCACTCGTATGGCGGATCGGTGATCAGTGCCGCCGCGGCGGGCAGCGATCAGGTCAAGGCGCTGGTGTACGTCGCGGCGTTCCTGCCCGCGGTCGGTGAGACTGCGCTGGAGCTGACCAACAAGTTCCCGGGATCCACACTGGCGGGCACGCTCGATCCCGTCGCGTTCACCAACCCGGATGGCAGCACGGGCACCGATCTGTACATCAAGCAGGACAAGTTCCACGACCAGTTCGCCGCCGACGTTCCCGCCGCCCGCGCCGCCCTGGCCGCCGCCTCCCAGCGCCCGGTCCTGCAGTCCGCGCTCGAGGAGAAGGCCACCGTGGCCGCCTGGACCGACAAGCCCAGCTGGGATGTGATCACCACTCAGGACAGCAATATCCCCGTCGCGGCGCAGCGGTTCATGGCCGAGCGGGCGCACGCCCATGTCACCGAGATCGCGGCCTCGCACTCGGTCGCCGTCTCGCATCCCGATCGAGTGGCCGAGGTCATCGAGAAGGCCGCCGCGAACTCGGCCCGCTGATCACCGCCGAAGGCGCCCGGTCGCTGACTGATGCATCGAAGGAAAAATCATGTCCGACAAGGAAATACGCACCGCTGACGTGGTGGTCATCGGGGCCGGCGCAGGGGCGGCCGAATGATCACCTATGACCGGCTGTACGTCGGCGGTTCCTGGATCGAACCGAGTGAACCGGCCCTACTGGAAATCCTCTCTCCGCATGATCGATCTGTGATCGGCCAGGCGGCACAGGCGCGACCCGACGATGTGGATCGTGCGGTGGCGGCGGCGGATTCAGCCTTCGAGAGTCGCGTGTGGCGCGACACCCCACCGGCCGAGCGAATCTCGATGCTGCGGCATTTCAATGCGCTGCGCGAGGCGCAAGCCGACCGCATCGCCGAGCTCATCACCACCGAAACCGGTTCGGCCGTATGGTTCACCAGGGCCGGGCAGGCCGGTCTCTCTCGGCAGGCGAACGCCTACCTGGTGGCCGCCGAGAATTTCGACTGGGTGCGCACGCTCACCCCGTCGGACCCGACCGCGCGGGTGCGCAGCGTGGTGCGGCGCGAACCGGTCGGCGTGGTGGCGGCGGTGATCCCATGGAATTCACCCTTCTCCGCTGCGACCTCGAAGATCCTGCCCGCCCTGCTCACCGGAAATTCGGTGGTGCTCAAGGCATCTCAGGAGAACTCACTGAGCATGGGGCTGCTGGCCGAGCTGATGGATCGGATCGGCCTGCCCGA
This sequence comes from Nocardia albiluteola, assembly GCF_018860155.1. Classification (GTDB taxonomy): domain Bacteria; phylum Actinomycetota; class Actinomycetes; order Mycobacteriales; family Mycobacteriaceae; genus Nocardia; species Nocardia albiluteola. The sequence goes on along the minus strand of NZ_JAHKNI010000018.1, from coordinate 66,568 downwards.
AGGTGTGCTCAGCGTGCTGCCCGCCGATCGGGAAACCAGTGAGTACCTGATCTCGCATCCCCGGGTCGACAAGATCGCGTTCACCGGCTCAACCGGTGCCGGTCGCCGGATCGCCGCCATCGCCGGAACCCAGCTCAAGCGGGTGAGTCTCGAGCTGGGCGGCAAGTCCGCGGCGGTGATTCTGCCCGATGCGGATCTGACCGCGGTGATGGACGGCCTGAAATTCGCTTCCCTGCTGAACAATGGTGAATCGTGCATCGCGCAGACGCGGATCCTCGCCCCGCGCTCGCGCTACGAGGACGTGGTCACGGCGCTGGCGGCGCTGGTCGAGTCCTTACCGGTCGGTGACCCGCGCGATCCGGAAACCTTCATCGGGCCGATGGTTCGCGGCGACCAGCAGCAGCGCGTCCGCGAATACATCGAGATCGGTATCGGCGAAGGCGCGCGCCTCGTCTGCGGCGGCGCGCAGACCCCGCCCGGCTTGCGGAACGGCTTCTATGTCACACCAACGGTTTTCGCCGATGTGACATCGACCATGCGCATTGCCCGGGAAGAGATCTTCGGCCCGGTCCTGGTCGTGCTCGCCTACGACGACATCGATGACGCGGTGCACATGGCCAATGACTCCGACTACGGGCTCTCCGGGGGCGTGTGGTCCGCCGACGAGGCCGCGGCGCTGGATGTCGCCCGCCGGATCCGAACCGGCACGGTCACCGTCAACGGCGCCCCGATCGGATTCGACGGTCCCTTTGGCGGATTCAAGACCAGCGGGATAGGCCGTGAATTCGGCGCCGTCGGCCTGGGCCAGTACACCGAATACCAGACGATCACCGTCTGATACCGCTGGTAGGGTGGTCACGTGCTGATCGAGGAAGTCGACAGAATCTAGCCGCCCGGTCGAAGGCGGCGTGTCTGCTCATATCTGCTCGCGAGATCTGCTCGCGCCGAACCGCCTTCGTCTGCTTCCGCATTCCCTCGAATCAAGCGGCCCGCTCGTCTACGAGCAGGAAAGAGTCGACGACCCATGTCTTCATCCATGCAATCAGCGATCACCCTTCAGCACGTCTCCTTCGAATGGCCCGACGGAACTGTCGCGCTCTCCCGGCTCGATGGGGCCCTGACCACCGGGCGCACCGGACTGGTGGGGCGCAACGGCACCGGCAAATCGACCCTGCTGCGTTTGATCGCCGGAGTCCTCACCCCGACGTCGGGACGTATCGAAACCACCGGTGAGGTCGGTTACCTTCCGCAGACGCTCACCCTCGGCCGTCAGGAAACCATTGCCGAATTGCTCGGCGTCGCAGGCAAACTCGCTGCCCTGCGTGCCATCGAAGCCGGAGACACCGGCGAGGCGCACTTCGAGACGATCGGCGAGGATTGGGACATCGAAGCCCGCGCCGAGGAGGCGCTGCACGATATCGGTTTCGGCGCAGCCGATCTCGACCGGAAAGTGGGCGAGATCTCCGGTGGCGAAGCCGTGCTCGTCGCGATCACCGGGCTGCGCATCCGGCGCACGCCGATCACCCTGCTCGATGAGCCGACCAACAACCTCGACCGCGAAACTCGAACCAAGCTGGCCGAATTCGTGGACGTGTGGCCCGGCACCCTGGTGGTGGTGAGCCACGACCTCGAACTGCTCGAGCATATGGATTCCACCGCGGAACTGCACGGTGCGACGCTGGACGTGTTCGGCGGACCCTACAGCGCCTGGAAGCAGCATATCGAGCAGGAACAGGCGGCGGCCGCGCAAGCCGCACGCACCGCCGAGCAGGCGTTGAAAGTCGAGAAACGGCAACGTATCGAGGCCGAGACCAAGCTCGCCCGGCGTGAACGCACCGGCCGGGCCACCCAGCAGAACGGCGGCATACCCCGCATCCTCGCGGGCAACCGCGCCAGCAGCGCGCAGAGCTCGGCGGGCGCGATGCGCATCACCCTCGACGCGAAAGTGCGTGCGGCCCAGGAGGTTCTGGATGCCGCGGCGGGCCGGGTTCGCCGGGAGGAGCACATTCACCTCGAACTGCCCGATCCGGACGTGCCGCGCGGCCGCCGCATCGCGGAATTGCGCGACGGTGATCGGAGCATCGTCGTCCAGGGGCCGGAGCGGGTCGCGCTGGTCGGGCGCAACGGTGCGGGGAAGACGACCTTGATCGAGAACCTGATCAACGGTCGCGATCCGGAACGCGGCACGCTGTTCACCGACCGGATCGGATATCTGCCGCAACGACTGGACGGTCTGGACGAGCAGGCGGGTGCGCTCGAGAACGTCCACGCGGTGGCGCCCGCTACCGCGCCGGGCACGATCCGCAATCGGCTGGCCCGGCTGCTGTTGCGCGGCAGCAGCGTCGAACGCCCGGTCTCGACGCTGTCCGGCGGTGAGCGGTTCCGAGTGTCGCTGGCACGCTTACTGTTCGCCGATCCGCCGGCGCAGTTGCTGATCCTCGACGAGCCGACGAACAACCTCGACATCGCGAGCGTCGACCAACTGGTCGAAGCCCTGGCCGACTATCGCGGCGCGATTCTCGTTGTCAGCCACGACTATCCGTTCCTGCACCGGATCGGGATCGACACGATCATCGAGCTCGAGGCCGGCGGTCGAATGCGGCGCCGCGGCGCCCTGTAGACCGCACACCGCCGGGCCCAGTTGTGTGGCTGGGCCCGGCGGTCTCGGGCGGGTCAGAGATGGTCGGCGTCGATGATCGCCTGGGCGAACGGGTGCGGCGCCTCCTGCGGGACGTTGTGCCCGATGCCGTCGAGGACGCGATGCTCGTGTTTGCCGGTGTACCTGGCGGCGTAGGGCTTTCCGTCCTTGGCCGCGCCGTCGAAGTCGCTGCCGATGGTGATGGCGGGCACCGTGATGGCAGGCCCGGTGGCGAGTTGCTGTTCGTAGGCGTCGTATTGGGGCTCACCAGGCGCGAGGCTCAGGCGCCAACGGTAGTTGGAGATGACGATGTCGACGTGATCGGGATTGTCGAAGGCCGGTGCGGTGCGGTCGTAGGTGGCGTCGTCGAAATTCCAGGCCGGGGAGGCGCGCTTCCAGATCAGCTTGTTGAAGTCGTGCCGGTTGCGGCTGTAGCCCAGGCGGCCGCGTTCGGTAGCGAAGTAGTACTGATACCACCAGCCCAGCTCGGCCTCCGGCGCCAGCGGCTGCTGCTGGGCCGCCTGCACTGTCACGATGTACCCGCTCACCGCCACGATCGCCTTGACCCGCTGCGGCCACAACGCGGCGATGATGTCCACCGTCCTGGCGCCCCAGTCGTATCCACCGAACACCGCCTTGTCGATGTGCAGAGCATCCATGAAATCGACGATGTCGCGGGCAATGGCCGACTGCTGCCCGTTGCGGACCGTCTGCGCGGACAGGAAGGTCGTCGCGCCGTAGCCCCGCAGGAACGGCACCAGCACCCGGTACCCGGCGGCCGCCAGCAGCGGCCCGACATCGGCATAGCTGTAGGCGTCGTAGGGCCAGCCGTGCAGCAGGATCACCGGTTGCCCGGTGCTGGGCCCGAATTCGGCGTACGCGACGCTGAGGACACCGGCGTCGATCTGCTTGATCGGGCCCAGCGTGGTGTTCTCGCCCGAGCCCTTCCGCAGTTCCGCGCCGGGAACCGGGGTCGTGGTCGCGGGTGCGGCGGCGGAGTCCGGGCCGCAGGCGCTGAGCGAGGCCGCGGTCAGGCTCGCCGTGCCCGCGGCGAGCGCACCACCGAAAAATCGTCTGCTGATGTTCATGACATCGACGCTATGGACCGCGCGGTGACGGTCGCGAGCGTCGGATGACGTAATCGGTGTCGGTGGCCCGCACGGAAGAACGGCTACCCGGGGATGTCCTCCTCGGCCGGCAGCAATGCCGCGAGATCACCCCGCGAGCTGATCCCGAGCTTCGGGAAGATCCGGTGCAGATGGGTGCTCACGGTCCGATGCGACAGGTACAACCGCTGCCCGATCTCCCGATTGGTCAATCCCTGCGCCGCCAATTGCGCGATGCTCAGCTCGTGCGGGGTGAGCCGCTCGCGGGCGTCCGGATCCCGATTCGGGCTCGATTCGCCCGCGCTGCGCAGTTCGAGCCGGGCCCGCTCACTCCACGCCGTGAAGCCGAGCGCGTCGAAAGTCTCCCGGGCCGTGCGCAGATGCGTGCGGGATTCCGCCACCCGGCGCTGCCGGCGCAGCCACTCGCCATACGCGAGATGCAGACGGCCGCGCTCGGCCGGCCAGCCCGTAAGATCGGCCGCCAGGGCGGCCTCGAACAGCTTCCCAGCCGAATCGCCGGCGAGAACCGCTCGGGCATAACGCAACCCGATGTGCAGCGCGGGCGAAGACGTGGCCGCCGCAATCGGTTCCAGGCCGCGCAGCAATTCCGCCGCGGCCTCGGTCTGCCCGGCGCGAACGGCGGCCTCGGCCGTTTCGGTGAGGAAGCACGCGCGCAAGGTCAGCGAGTAGGACGGGTCGCGCGGATCGTGAATGCGCGTCAGATCGGTGAAGGCATCCTCGAATCGCCCCTCGCCCAGCGCGACGAGTCCCCGGGCGAGCTGAACCGTGGCCAGCACCGGCCGCGCGCCCGCGGCCAGCCCGGTCCGTTCGGCATCCGCCGCGAAGGTCCTCGCGGCCTCGTAATCGCCGCGCAGCGCCGCGATTTCGGCCTGTACCGCGGTCACCACCGCTTGCATGAACGGCGCCGCCGTCTCTCCGGCGAAAGTCACGGCCTCGGCCGCGATGGGCGCGGCGGCGTTGAGGTCACCGAGCCGGGCCAGGCTCCACGCCTGGATCGCGAGTGCCCGGGTCAGCAGCCCCAGCCGTCCGGCGGACCGGAACGCCGGGGCGGCCGCACCGGCGAAGTGCGCCGCCAGATCGAAGGCCCCGACCTGATAGGCCGCGCTGCTGAGGAAGTGGTCGACCTCCGGATCGCGCCCGGTCACCGCGGCCAGCGCCCGCAACTGCCCGAGGACCTGTTCGCCACGGTCCAACGGAGCCACGATCGAGTCGATCGCCAGCTTGCGCGGGTCACCGTCGGGAATACCGAAGGTGTCCGCGACCGCGAGCACCGCGCGCCGGGTCTCAGGTCCCGGTTCGGCCCAGAAGCACCGCATGGCCGCACCCCACATGATCCGCAGCGCGGGATCCGTATACCCGTCCGCGGCAACCGAGGCTGCCAGCTTCGCGAGTTCGCCGATGCGCGACGGGCTTTCGCGCATGCCGTCCTCGAACCCGCTCAGCAGCCAGTTGGCGGTGGCCTCCTGCGCGGCGGTGAGCGGCAGCGCGCGGGCGGCGTCGACCAGTCGTTCGGTGGTGGCCCGGTGCCCGGAGTCGACGGCCAGTTCGGCCGCGCGCAGCAGGCGATCCGCCCGCCGGGCGGGAGTGGCGCTCAGATCCGCGGCCCGTTCGAGCGCTGTGACCGCGCCGCCACGATGCCGGGACCGTTCAGCGGCCTCCTCGAGAGCGGTGGCCACCTGCTCGTCGGCACCGGTGGCGCCCGCCGCCCGATGCCACACCTGGCGATCGGGCGAGCCCGCGAGCAGATCGGCGAGCGCGAGGTGGGCGTGGCTACGTTCCTCGGGCGTCGCCGCCGCGGCGAGGGCCGAGCGGACCAGAGGATGGCGGAAGGTCACCGTGCCCGAACCGAGGGTGATCAGCTTGGCCGCCACGGCCGGCGCGAGCACCTCGGTCCCCACCGGCGAGCCGAGGAGAATCCCGGCGGCGGCCAGTGTTTCGGTCACCGAGTCACCATCGTCGAGCGCCGCGACCAGCAATGCCGATCGGGTGCGGTCGGGCAGCGCGGCGCCGCGCGCCGAGAACGCGCGCTCGAGGCGCTCGGTCAGCGGCAGCGTCACGGCCGGTCCGCCGAGTTCAGCCGCGGCCGTTGGCAGTTCGGTCAGGGCGAGCGGATTGCCGTGCGCCTCGGCGAGTACCCGGTGACGGATGGGGGCGGACAGGCCCGGCGCAATGCTGTCGAGCAGCGCCTTCGCGTCGTCCTCCGGCAGCGGACCCAGACACAGGGCGGTCAGTCCGGCCTCGCGCAGCGGCGAGTCGCTGCCCCCACGCGCCGTGGCGAGCAGGGCGAGGGGTTCGGAGTCGACGCGACGCGCGACGAACGCGAGCACCTCGGCACTGGCGGGATCGAGCCAGTGCACATCCTCGGCAATCACCAGCACCGACTGTTCGGCCGCCAGATCGGCAAGCAGCGTCAATGTGGCCAGACCCACCAGGTGCAAGCTCGGCTCGCCCTCGGCATCCGACATCCCCAATGCGGTCGTCAGCGCGTCGAACTGCCGGGCCGGAAGGGTGTCGAAAGTGCGGCGCAGGGGGTACAGCAGCCGCTGTAGTGCGGCGTAGTTGAGGCTGTGCTCGGCTTCCGCACCGGCGGTGCGCAATACTCGCAGCCCCGCGCGGGCCGCCTTCGCTACGGTCTCGTCCACGAGCGTCGACTTCCCGATCCCGGGTTCCCCCTCGATCAGGATGCCGTTCCGGCCAACGGGGTCGTCCACGAGTGCCGTCAGGTCTCTCAGTTCGGTGTGTCGTCCGACCATCGGCATGTGCGGCGTTCTCCTCCCGGGCACGTGACGGCGTACGCGACCCGCCGCGACCTTACCGAAGCAGGATTACGTCACCCCAGCGTCACATGACAGATTCGGCGACCCGGCCCCGGCGGCCAGGGTTATCGCCATGACAACGGTTCGCTTTCATCTCTTCTCCACCCTGCCCCCCGCCGAGGTGGTGCGGGTTCTCACCGATTTTTCGCCTGCCCGCACCGAGATGTGGCCGAGCATCGACACCGAGCATTTCGTCGTCCACGACCGCGGCGACAACTGGGCCGAGGTCACCGAGGGCACCGCCGCCGCTTGGGAGCGTGCCCGCTACCAGTGGAATCCGGACGGCGACACCGTCACGGTCACCACATTGGACTCCAAGCTCTTCGGCGCGGGCGGCGGCTGGGTCTTCCGGGTCACCTCCGAATCGGACGGCACCCGAGTCGATGTCGAACTCACCCGGACTCCGCGGGCGTTCAAGGGCAAGCTGCTGGCAGCCCTCCTGCCACTGGCCTCGTCCTCGCTGCGCAAATCGTTCTCCGGCCCGCTACGGGCGGCGTGATGTCCGTGCCACCGCCTGCTCGGGACGCCGGCCCGCTCGCACCCGGTGTCCACTGAAGCCGCGCAGGCCGCTCGAACAAAAAAGCTTCGCACCGTGGTCGGTGCGAAGCTCTTCACGAACTCGGGATGAATCAGATGACGCTGACGTCCACGGCTTGGGGGCCCTTCTGGCCCTGCTCCACCGAGAACTCGACACGCTGACCCTCATCGAGGGATTTGTAACCCGCGCCGCTCACGGCCGAGTAATGCACGAAGACGTCCGGGCCGCCTCCGTCTTGAGCGATGAAGCCGAAGCCCTTTTCACCGTTGAACCACTTCACGCTGCCTTGAGTCATGCTGTAAACAACTTCTCTTCTGTAGTGAGTCGGGCAAATTTTGGTAAGGAGCCCGTCCTCGACCCTCACTATGCCATGACCTCCGACGATCCCTCGCATCGTGCTTCGGCCGTACTGATCACATGGCAGATCACCGCGAAGCGTAGTGGAAGGTATGGGCTGGGGCCGGTAGTCGCCTCACTTCGTGTGTTGACCAGTACGCTGGTCATTGGTCCCGGTGATTGCCGAGCCGCTCGAGGCCTCTCTGCGGTCCTGTTTCTCGAATCGCGATGCCGCCCGAATCACTCGGAGAGGCGAATGTGGCACTGACCGCAGGCGAACCAAATGACCAAGATTCCACTGGCACCTCGGCGCAGCAGGATGATGCTGCGGACGACATCTGGGATGAGGACGAGTCTCCGGCGCTGCGTCGGGCGCGCAAGGAAGCGGAGGTCACCTCCGGTGGAGACTCGATACGGGCGTATCTGAAGCAGATCGGGCGAGTTCCCCTACTCTCCGCGGCCGAGGAGGTCGATCTCGCGGTCCGGATCGAAGTCGGTCTGTATGCGGTGCAGAAACTGCAGGCCGAATGCGAGGGGCCCCCGGATCTCACGATCGCACGTCACCGAGACCTGACCTGGCTCGTACAGGACGGCATCGCGGCCAGAGATCATCTGCTCGAGGCAAACCTGCGGCTGGTGGTGTCGATCGCCAAACGGTACAGCGGGCGGGGCATGGCCTTCCTCGACCTGATCCAGGAGGGCAATGTGGGTCTGGTGCGGGCGGTCGAAAAGTTCGACTACAGCAGAGGATTCAAGTTCTCGACCTATGCCACATGGTGGATTCGCCAGGCGATTTCTCGCGCCATGGCCGACCAGGCCCGCACCATACGAATCCCCGTGCACATGGTGGAGATCATCAACAAGCTTGCGCGTGTAGAGCGCGAACTGCTGCAGCAGCTGGGCCGCGAGGCAACAGCCCAGGAGCTTGCCACGGAATTAGGTATTACACCCGCGAAGGTTCTCGAGGTTCGGCAAATCGCGCGGGAACCGATCTCGTTGGACCAGACGCTCGGTGACGAGGGCGCGACCCAGTTCGGCGATTTCATCGAAGACTCCGAGGCTGTCGTGGCCGTCGAGAAGGTAGCGTTCACTCTGCTGCAGGAGCAGTTGCGGTCGGTACTCGACACGCTCAGCGAGCGCGAAGCCGGCGTCATGCGCCTGCGTTACGGCCTGAGTGATGGGAAGCCTCGAACGCTCGACGACATCGGGAAGGTTTACGGCGTCACCCGTGAGCGGATCCGGCAGATCGAGTCGAAGACGATGTCGAAGCTACGTCACCCATCGCGCTCACAGTTGCTACGGGATTACCTCGAATAGTGGGCAATGGTCCTGCGGATGGGCTGTAGACGTGAGATGCGGTGTAGTGTCGGAACTTTCATTCGGCGTTCTGCCGTGGGCCGGTGGTCCGCAGGGGTGCGCCGACGTGGTGCAGATGCTTCAGTGCCTCGCGGTACGAGGAGATCAGCCCGGTCTCGTGGTAGGGCACGCCGATTTCGGCGCAGTAGTCGCGGACGATCACCTGGGCGTGACGCAGGTTCGGGGTCGGCATGCTCGGGAACAGGTGGTGCTCGATCTGATAGTTGAGTCCGCCGAGGGCGAGGTCGGTCAACACGCCGCCCCGCACGTCGCGGGAGGTCAGCACTTGCCGGCGTAGGTAGTCGGGGCGGTCGTCGCCGATCAGAGTCGGCATGCCCTTGTGGTTCGGGGCGAAGATGCAGCCCATGTACAGGCCGAACATCGCTTGGTGGACAGCGAGGAACGCGAACGCTTTGTCGGCGGGCAGAACCGCGAACAGTGCGGCCAGATAGGCGGCGAAGTGGCCGAACAACAGCGCCCCCTCCAGTCCGCGGTGTTTGACCGATCGGCTTGCGAGCGCACGGACGCCGGACAGGTGGAGGTTCAGGCCCAACAGCATCAGCAGGGGGAAGAACAGGAATGCCTGTGCCCTCGCGATGAGACGAGGCAGGCCACGGCTGGCCTGTGCTTGCCGTTGTGACCAGAGGAGAATGTCGGGTGCGACATCGGGGTCGAGTTCCTCGTGGTTCGGGTTGGCGTGATGCCGGGTGTGCTTGTCCTGCCACCAGCCGTACGCCAGGCCTATTCCGGCGTTGCCCACGACCCGGCCCACGATCTCCGTCGGCCGCCGTAGCCGGAAGACTTGGCGGTGCGCGACATCGTGCATGACCAGGGCGACCTGAGCGCACGCCACGGCCATGAATGCCGCAACCATGAGCGTCCACCACGAGTCACCGACCAGCACGAACGCCGCCCAGCCGGCCGTGAACGCGATCCCGACTAGGCTGAGCCGGACCGTGTAGTAGAGGGGACGCCGGGTCATCAGTCCCGCGTCGGAGATCCGGCGCAACAGACGGGCGTAATCACCGTCGGCTCCGGGTCGCGCTGATCGTGGAAATGACTCTGGAACCAAGGCTGGTGTGGTCATGAATCTTCCTGAGAGCTGGGTCGGAGATGCCAACTTCGCCCGTCCTCGATGCCGATCGACCGATGTCGATCGGAGCTTCGATTTCAGCGGGAGCTGTTTGTGTGTCGAGAGCGGGAGTGACGATTCGAAGTTATCGACCGGATTCTCGTTCGATGTAATCCCTTGGTATGACCTGGAATCGGACTGAGGTGTGATAGCCGCGCGCACCCCAGCCTACAGGTCGGGGCGCAGATCCGGGAGCACCCGTTCACCGAGGGTGGCCACCACCCGGAGAGCCACCTCCAAGGCCATCTTGTGTTCGTCGAGCGGCTGTGGCAGTAATTCGTCGACCTGCTGCATCCGGTACAGCACTGTGTTCTTGTGCACGCTCAGCGCTTCGGCGGCCTTGGCCATACTGCCTTGTTCGAGGTAGACCAGGGTGGTTTCGCGCAGTCGCGCGGTGGCCGCGCCTCGCTCCGCGAGGCCGCCCAGTTCGCGGCGCACCAATCGGGAGAGTGCGGCGATGTCGGCGGCCAGACAGCTGACGAGTTCGACATCGCGGTACAGGGTGACCGGCGCGGGCTCGGTCTCCGCGGCGATCCGGTAGGCCCGTAGGGCTTCCTGGTGGCTGACGCGGAACCCTTCCAGACCGGTCGCGGGGACCCCGGCGGCCAACTGAACGATCGGTTGATTCTGCTGAAATGCCTTCAGGTGAGCGATCTTCCGGAGATCGGGCGCTTCCGGTGTGGCCAGCCAGGCCCAGAGCATCCGGCCGCCGGCGGGCAGCATCAGCGGACGTGGAGCGCCGAGGGCGGTGGCGATGTCGACGGCAAGTGTCTCCAGCATCGCGCTCGAGTCTTCCTGGGGGCGGTCCAGAGTCCAGAGGATCAGGCCGGTCTGCTGGATGTAGAGGTTGTGCCCGAGTTGCCGTGTGCTGCGCTCGATATCGACCCTGTCCTCGTGCAGGATTGCCTCGACGAGCTCGCGCCTGCGGGTCAGCGCGGTGCTCGCTTGCCGCCGCAGCTCATTCAGAAAGGCCATTTCGGCGCGCTCGGTAGCACCGGATATGGTGCGGCTCAGGTGATCCCACTGTAGGTCCAGCACTACCGGCAACAACTCCGGATCGGTGATCTCACGAACGGCGGAGGTCATGATCTCGGCCCAGCTGATGCGCTGCAGGGTCCGGTAGCAGCGCTGCAGCAGTGCGATGTCGTAGCCGCGCTGGGCCAGTGCGCGGCCCAGGGCCTTGGCAGTGTTGGGCAGGTGGATATCGCCGGGACGCTCGTGCGGCCCCTGGCTGAAGTACGCGCCGACTCCGTCGTGCACGGCGACCCGAAGTTCCTGCCGAAGCGCGGCGTCGGATCCGATCTCCGGCACGTCGGCGGCGATGGCGTCGATCATCCGTCCGGACAGGGTGGTCAACTCCGGCTCGGCCACCTCACGGTCGGCGAAGGATTCGAACCAGGCTCTGGCCTCCGCAACCAGGTCACGGGGTTGACGCATATCGATTCTCCCGGCGTACGTCGATGTACAGATGGCAGCGGTGGCACACTACAGACTGCCGCGGCGGCACAATCGCGGCCGGTCACCTTGTGACTCACGGTACAAGCGTGCAGTTCCGCTATCGCCGCACACTGACCGGCATGAGCACTACGGACACCCTTTCACGGCTTTCACAGGCGAAGTCGCTGTGCGAGCTGTTCCAGCGCACCTGCGCGACTCGAGCCGGAGATCTCGCGCTGCGCACACTCGACGGCAAGACCGCGTTGACGTGGGGTGAGTACGGAGCTCGCGTGCGCCGGCTCGCGGCGGGGCTGGCGGCACTGGGTGTCGAGCACGGCGACACGGTCGCGATCATGCTCACCAACCGGCCCGAGTTCCACCTGGTCGACGCCGCCGCGTACCACCTGGGCGCGATCCCCTTCTCGGTCTACAACACCAACGCTCCAGCGCAGATCGCCTACCTGTTCGAGAATGCGGGCAATCGCGTCGTCGTCTGTGAAGAGCAGTTCCTCGCACGTGTGCTCGAAGCCAGAGCAGGTGGCCGGGTCGAGCACGTGATCTGCCTCGACGACGCCCCGGCGGGCACCATGACGCTCGCGGAACTCGAGGCCCTGGGCGATCCCGCGTTCGATTTCGAATCCCATTGGCGTGCGGTCGATGCCGATGACCCGATCACCATCATCTACACCTCCGGAACCACCGGGGCGCCGAAGGGCGTGGAGATGTCGCATCGCAATGCCATGTTCGGCACCGAGGCGATGCTGGGGATCCCGGAGTTCGCGGCGGGTTGCGGTGGGCGGGTCGTGTCCTATCTTCCCGATGCACACGCCATCAACCGGTGGATCGCCCACTACATGCCCGCCGTCACCGGCGCGGTGGTGTACACGGTGGCAGACAGCAAGAACCTCGCGGCCGCGCTGCCGGTGGCACGGCCGACGGTGTTCATCACCGTGCCGATGCTCTGGTACAAGATCGAGGCTGCGGTGTGTGCCGCACTCGCCGAGCAGACCGGTCCGCGCGGCGCGGTGACCGCATGGGCGCTCGACGTCGGTCGGCACAAGGTCGCCGCGGATCTCGCGGGCCGACCGATCTCGGTAACGCTGCGGCTGCGGCATGTGCTGGCCGAGCGCCTGGTGTTGGCGCGGCTGCGGGAACGAATCGGTCTGGACCGGACGAGTATTGCGTATACCGGCGCCGCGCCGATCACCCCGGAGACCCTGGAATTTCTTCTGGCGCTGGGGATTCCGGTGGCCGAGGCGTGGGGTATGTCCGAGATCGGCCTGGCGACGTCCAATCGTCCGGGTGCGCAGCGGGTGGGCACCGTCGGCACGGTGTTGAGCCGGGTCGAGATTCGCCTTCTCGAGGACGGTGAATTGGTGGTCCGCACCCCCGGATTGATGACGGGGTATCGCAACGACCCGGTCCGCACCGCCGAGGTCGTCGACGCGGACGGCTGGGTGCACACCGGCGATGTCGGAGTCATCGATGCCGGCGGTTACATCACTATCGTCGATCGCAAGAAGGAATTGATCATCAATTCCGCGGGCAAGAACATGTCGCCCACCAACATCGAGAGCACGATCCGTGCGGCGAGCCCGTTGGTCGGTTCCGTGGTGGCCATCGGCGACCGGCGCAAATATGTGACCGCGCTGATCACCCTCGAGCCCGAGGCGGCGGCTGTATTCGCCGCCGAGCACGGCGTCGAGGGGTCACCGCAGGTGCTGGCGGCCGATCCAGCCGTTCGACGACGGCTCGACGAGGCCGTAGCCGTCGCCAATGCGCGACTGTCACGGGTCGAGCAGGTGAAGGCCTACACCGTGCTGCCGGTCTTCTGGGCACCCGGCAGCGACGAGATCACTCCCACGATGAAGCTGCGCCGCGCCGTCATCGCGGAGAAATACGCGAGCGAGATCGATGCGCTCTACGCGCGCGGCCGGGCCTGAACACGCTGCCGCTCAGGCATTTCCCATCGTATGAACCGTCGCGCCGAAGCGACAGAACGGAAGAAAGAGAGCAATGACGACAGAAGCATTCGTGTACGACGCGATTCGTACCCCGCGAGGTCTGGGCAAGCCGACCGGCGGGCTGTACACGATCGCGCCGGTCGAGCTCGCCACCGGCCTGATCCGGGAACTGCTGCGGCGCAATGAGGGCATCGACGCGGACCGGATCGACGACGTGATCTTGGGCTGTGTCAGCGCGGTCGGCGAGCAGGGCTTCGGCATCGCCGAAATGGCGGTGCTGCGTGCGGGATTGGGCGAGACCGCGGTGGGCGTGCAGCTCAACCGGTACTGCGCTTCGGGCCTGGAAGCGGTGAACACCGCCGCCCAGAAGATCGCCTCGGGCTGGGAAGACCTCATCTTCGCCGGTGGCGTCGAATCCATGTCCCGGGTTCCGATGGGCTCCGACGGCGGCATGGTCGTCGCCTCGGATCCCAATGTCTACCAGCGCACTCCGATCATTCCGCAGGGGCCGGCCTCGGATCTGCTGGCCGCCAAGTACGGGTTCAGCCGGCCCGATCTCGACGCCTTCGCCGCGCGCTCGCACCAGAACGCAGCCCGAGCGTGGGCGGAAGGCCGGTTCAAGGGTTCGGTGGTGCCGGTCGCGGACCTCAACGGTGTCGTCGTGCTCGACCACGACGAGCTGATTCGCCCGGATGCCACCGTGGAGTCGCTGGGCGCGTTGAAGCCCGCGTTCGCGGCGATCGGTGAGCACGGCGGCTTCGACGCCGTCGCGTTGCAGCGCTACCACGAGCTCGAGCGTATCGAGCACGTGCACACCGCGGGCAATTCCTCGGGCATCGTGGACGGCGCGTCGCTGCTCGCCATCGGAAACGCCCGTGTCGGAGCGGAATTCGGGCTCACCCCGCGCGCTCGGATCGTGGTCACCGCGGTCACCGGATCCGATACGTCGATCGGATTCACCGGCCCCTACCCGGCCTGCCGCAAGGCGCTGGACAAGGCCGGACTGAGCATCAACGACATCGACCTGATCGAGGTCAACGAGGCGTTCGCGGCCGTGGTGCTGACTTTCGCGCAGCAGTTCGACATCGACGTGGACACCATCAACGTCAACGGTGGCGCCATCGCCATGGGGCACCCGCTCGGCGCGACCGGCGGCATGCTGCTCGGCACCGTCATCGACGAACTCGAGCGCACCGGCAAACGCTACGGCATGGTCACGCTCTGCGCGGTCGGCGGCATCGGCATCGCCACCATCGTCGAGCGCCTGAGCTGATCCGCCCGCACCAGAGAGGACTGGAAAGACAATGAGCGAGAACATCATCGGCTGGGAACTCGGTGCGGACGGCATCGTGGTGCTGACCGTGGACGACCCCTCCCAGACCGCCAACACCTGGAATGCCGCCTTCCGGCAGTCGCTGGCCGTCACCGTGGACCGGCTGGAGGCCGAACGTGACGACTACGTCGGCGTCGTCATCACCTCCGGCAAGGAAATCTTCAGCGCCGGAGCGGATCTCAAGGAGGTCGGGCCGCTGTTCCAGAGCGCGGACGCGGTGCAGATCGCCGCCTTCTTCGACGGGGCGAAGGCGCTGCTGCGCCGGCTGGAACGCCTGGGCAAGCCGGTCGTGACCGCCATCAACGGCACCGCGCTCGGCGGTGGCCTCGAACTCGCGCTGGCCACCCACCACCGAATTGCCGTGGATCGCTCAGGAATTCAGATCGGCTTGCCCGAGGTGACCCTCGGTGTGATTCCCGGCGCGGGCGGGGTGGTGCGGACCGTGCGCATGTTCGGCCTGGCGGGCGCGTTGACGAACGTGCTGCTGAAGGGCGCCAAATTCAGCCCGCGCAAGGCGCTCGCGGCGGGGCTGGTCGATGCGGTGGTCGGCACCGATGCCGAATTGCTGCCCGCCGCGCGGGCGTGGATCGCCGCCAACCCGGCTGCCGTACAGCCCTGGGACCGCAAGGGTTACACCCTCCCGGGCGGGCGCGCCACCGAGGCCGAGCTGTCGCAGCAGGTGCTGGCGCTGACGGCCTCCGTGTGCAAGCGGCTCAAGGGAGCCGATCTGCCGGCCCCGCGGAACCTGATCGCCGCCGCGGTCGAGGGCAGCCTCGTCGACTTCGCCGCGGCGTCCACGATCGAGACCCGATATGTGGTCGACCTGGCGATGAATCCGTTGACCGCCAACGGGATTCAGGCGTTCTTCGACCTGCAGCAGGTGAACCGGAACACCGATCGCCCCGCCGGGACGGCGCCCTTCCGTCCGAGCAAGGTGGCAGTGATCGGCGCGGGCATGATGGGCGCGGGTATCGCCTACGAATACGCCAAAGCCGGTGTGACCGTTGCCCTCGAGGATATTTCGCTGGAGGCCGCCGAACGCGGCAAAGCGTATTCGCGCACGCTCGTCGAGGCCGCGGTCGCCAAGGGCCGCTGGACCAAGCAGCGTGCCGACGATCTGCTCGCCCGCATCACCCCGACGGCCGACGACGCCGACCTCGCCGGTGCGGATCTGATGATCGAGGCCGTGTTCGAGGACCCCGAACTGAAGAAGAAGACCTACGGCCAGGTCGAGCCGGTCCTCGACGGCAACGCGCTGCTGGCGTCGAACACCTCGCAGATTCCGATCACCGGACTCGCCGAGGGAGTCACCCGGCCGGAGGCGTTCATCGGCATGCACTTCTCCTCGCCCGTGGACCGGATGCCGATGGTCGAGGTGGTCAAGGGCGCGCTCACCGACCGGGAAACGGTGTCGCGTGCTGTCGACGCGGTCCGGCTGATCAACAAGACGCCGATTGTGGTCAACGACGGCCGCGGCTTCTATCTGACGCGCCTGTTCATGGCGGCCACATTCGAGGCGTGCGAGATGGTGGCCGACGGCGTGCCCGCCACCTCCATTGAACAGGCGGCGCTGCAGAACGGCATGCAGACCCAGCCACTGCTGGTGCTCGACCAGGTGAGCCTGTCGCTGTCCCGGCAGATCATCGCCGACCGGGAGGCCGCAGCGGGTAGCGCGGACAGCCGCACCGCGGGCGAGGGTGTCGTGATCCGCATGGTCGACGAATTCGGGCGCCTGGGCCGTGCCGCCGGCGCGGGCTTCTACGACTACGCCGACGGCAAGCGCCTCGGGCTGTGGCCGGGACTGCGCGAGGCGTTCGGACCCGCTCGCGACATCCCGTTCCAGGATCTGCGCGACCGGTACCTGTTCCGGATCGCGCTGGAGGTCCTCGCCTGCCTCGAAGAAGGCATCGTCGAGTCCGCGACCATGGCCAACGTCGGGTCCGTGATGGGCGGCTTCCCGGCCGGCACCGGCGGGGCACTGTCGTTCGTCAACACCTACCCGGGCGGCCCCGCCGGGTTCGTTGCTCGCGCCCGCGAACTCGCCGAGGCGTACGGCCCCCGATTCACCCCGACCGCATCGCTGGTGGCCGCCGCCGATAGCGGCATCCCCGTCGGCCACTGAATCAAATACTCCCGCAACCAGATCGGACCATCATGAACGCATTCGTTCTCGACGAGGATCACCTCGTCTTCCGCGACAACATCCGCAAGTTCGCCCGCGAGAAGTTCATCCCCGGCCAGCTCGCCCGGGCGGCGAGCACCGAATACCCGCGCGCGGAGCTGCGCGAACTGGCCGACGCCGGCCTCACCGCGCTGGCCGTGCCCGAGGAACTCGGCGGCCAGGGCGCGGACCTGCTCGCCCTGGGGATCGCCGCCGAGGAGCTCGGCTACGCCTGCTCGACCATGGCGCTGGCGTACTTCTTCGTCAACGTGCAGACCAGCTTCCTGGCCGCACACGCCCCGGCGGCGGTGCGCGAGGAGTGGCTCCCCACATTGATCTCCGGCGAGGCCATCGGCTGCACCGCGCTCACCGAACCCGGCACCGGCTCCGACGCCTCCGCGTTGACCTGCCGCGCCGAGCGGGTCGAGGGCGGCTGGAAACTGTACGGGGAGAAGTCCTCCATCACCCAGGCCCCGCACGCCGACTTCGCCGCCGTCATCGCGCAAACCGAACCGGGCAAGCGCGCCAAGGGAATCGGCGCGTTCGCGGTCCCCCTGAACGATCCGACCATCGCCAGGCAGGCGTTCCACGACCCCGGCTGCAAGGCCATCGGCCGCGGCGCACTCACCTTCGACGGCACCTTCGTACCCGACTCTCACGTGATGATCGAACCGGGCGGCGGCTTCCACGGGATCATGCGCGAATTCGACCTCACCAGAACCCTGATCGGGCTCATGGTGATCGGCACCGCCCAGCGCGCCATCGACATGACCGTGGAATACACCAAGCAGCGCACCACCTTCGGGCAGCCGCTGGCGGTGAACCAGGGTGTGCAGTTCCCACTGGCCGAGCACAGCACCTACATCACCGCGGTCCGGGCGCTGGCCTACCAGACCCTCGGCCTGCGCATGGCCGGCGAGCCGCACACCGCCCAGGCGGCGATGCTCAAGTGGTGGGCGCCGCAGGTCGCGATGGCCGCCATCAACGACTGTGTCGTCCTACACGGCCACATCGGCTGGTCCGAGGAAATGCCGCTGCAGGCCATGCTGCGCGACGTGTCGGGCTACCAGATCGGTGACGGCACACCGCAAATCCAGAAGATGATCATCGCCCGCGACCTGTACGCCCGGTGACGACGACGCCGGCCTCGGTCGATACAGCCTGACCGACGAGGCTATCCGTGCGTTCGCGCAGCAATGGGATCCGCTGGCGATCCATGTCGGCGACGGCGAACATTTCGGCGGGGTGATCGCCAGCGGCCTGCACACTCTGTGCGTGTTCCAACGACTGGCCGTGGCCGGCGTCTACTCGCGATGGGCCGTCGTCGCCGGACGCGACATCAGGGGCATGACGCTGCCGAAACCGGTCCACCCCGGAGACACCCTGTCCGGCCGGGTCACGATCGTCGAGGTCGCGCCGACGTGGCGCGGGCGAGCGAGAGTCCGCGTCCAGGGGGACCTCGCCAACCAGCACGACGAGCGCGTCATGATCATCGAACTCGATGGCTACGTCCACAGCAGAGGCAACGCCGCTGTTGTGGACTGTGTGAAGAAGTGATCGCCCTGCTCCCTGGCGACCGTGAAATCGCCGCTAAAGTACCCGCGTACGCACTGGAGATCGACTCGTTCAGTGTTGTTCAGGCGGCGCGCCAATCGGACGGAGGCTGCATGACATACGCACTCGTTTTGCTGTTGGCCCTGCTCATCGGTGTGGTTGCGGGCCTGCGGGCGTTCACCGCACCCGGGGTGGTGGCCTGGGGCGCCCGGCTTGGCTGGTTGCCGGTGGCACACACCTGGGCCGGCTGGGTCGCGCACCTGGTCACCGCGATCGTGCTGACCATTCTGCTGGTGGTCGAGCTGATCACCGATCAACTACCTTCGACCCCGCCGCGGACGGTACCGTCGCAGTTCGGGGCCCGGATCATCACCGGCGCCTTTGCCGGTGCCGTCGTCGGTGCGGGATGGCACCACACCTTCGCGGCGCTGATATGCGGAGTGGTCGGCGCGGTCATCGGGACACTGGGCGGGTATCGTGCGCGGCGAGGGCTGGTCGAGCGGACCGGCGGCCGCGACCTTCCGGTGGCGCTGGCCGAAGACGTCCTCGCGGTGGGTGGCGGATTCGTCATCGTCGCTCTGGCCATGAATCTGTAGGGAGCCGAATGTCAACCGAGGCAACGCTGTTCGACGCCATCATCGTCGGAGCGGGCCAGGCCGGACCGCCCCTGGCCGGTCGGCTCGTGGATGCCGGGCAGACCGTCGCCGTGGTGGAGCGGAAGCTGGTCGGCGGTACCTGCGTGAACTCCGGCTGCATTCCCACCAAGACACTGGTGGCCAGTGCGCACGCCGCGCACCTGGCCCGTCGTAGCGCCGACTACGGCATCAGCACCGGTGCGGTCGTGGTCGACATGGCAAAGGTCAAGGGGCGCAAGGACGGCATCGTCACCGCCGACCGGGACGGTGTCGAGAACTGGCTCGACGGCATGGACCGCTGCACCCTGTTGCGTGGGCACGCCCGATTCATCGACCCCCACACACTGCAGGTCGGCGATCAAAGGATCACCGCTGAACGGATATTCCTCAACGTCGGCGGCCGGGCCTCGAGTCCCGATATCCCGGGGCTGGCCGACGTCGACTATCTGACCAATGTCGGCATCCTCGAACTCGATGTGGTGCCAACGCATCTGGTCATCATCGGGGGCAGCTACATCGGGCTGGAGTTCGCCCAGATGTACCGCCGGTTCGGCGCCGAGGTCACCGTGATCGAACGCGGAGCGCGCCTGGCACCCCGGGAGGACGACGACGTCTGCGCCGCTATCAAGGGCATCCTGGAGCGTGAAGGCATCACTATCCACCTGGGCGCCAACGATATTCGCGTCTCGCGGGACGGTGACGGTGTGGCCGTGACCACCCGTGCCGACGGCCCGGTAGTGACCGGATCACATCTTCTCCTTGCGGTCGGCCGGGTGCCCAATACCGACGAACTGGGTCTGGATCTGGCCGGAGTGGCCACCGACGCACGGGGTTTCATCACCGTTGACGATCAGCTCCGGACCAGCGTCGAGCACATCTGGGCGATGGGCGACTGCAACGGCAGGGGAGCGTTCACCCACACGTCCTACAACGACTTCGAGATCGTCACGGCCAACCTGCTCGACGGTGAACCCCGGCGCGTCAGCGACCGCATCCCCACCTACGCGCTGTACATCGACCCGCCACTCGGCCGCGCCGGCATGACCGAAGCCCAGGTGCGGGCAACGGGGCGAAAAGCCCTGGTGGGCAAGCGCCCGATGACCCGGGTCGGCCGCGCGGTCGAAAAGGGGGAGACCCAGGGCTTCATGAAGGTGGTGGTCGACGCCGAGACCCGCCAGATTCTCGGCGCCGCGATCCTGGGCGTCGGCGGCGACGAGGTGGTGCACTGCATCCTCGATCTGATGTCCGCAAAGGCGCCGTACACCACCATGACCCACACCGTGCACATCCATCCGACCGTCGCCGAGCTGGTGCCCACCATGCTCGAGGGGCTCGAGCCGCTGGAATAGCCCGCGTCACAGGCACAATTGGTTGCCATGTCCACCAAATTCTGTCAAACTCGCTCCAGCGGCAGCCACTCCGAGGGCCGGATAGAACCACCGGAAGGACGAGCGATGAACAACCCGATTGCAGACGCCGACCACACGACCGTCACGATCGCCGACTCGCCCGAGCATCGGCGCTACGAGATCCGTGTCGACGATGTCCTGGCCGGCTTCACCGCCTACATCGACCACGAAGACCAGCGGATCTTCTACCACACCGAAATCGATACACAGTTTTCCGGACGAGGGCTGGCCGGGCGCCTGGTAGCGGCCGCGCTCGCCGATGCGCGGTCCCTCGGTCGGCGGATCGTCCCGGTATGTCCGGTGGTGGCGGGCTTTCTGGCCAAACATCAGGAATTCGACGACATCGTCGATCCGGTGAACCCGCAGGCGCTAGCGGTCGTGGAACGGGAACGCGCGTGAAATCCGGCCGGGCCGACCCGGTTTCCCTGCGGCCGTGCCTCAACGCCCCCCTGGCTGGCGAACCGGGCGCCCGGCTGTAAGCGGGACAAGAGCCGGCTGTCGAAGCACGGTCAGCGCGGGGAAGGTCGTGTGGAAGATCAAACGAACAGGGCTGCGGAGTGATCCAGGTCGGGGATGCGTCACGACCTGGCGGTCCAGCTTCGGGTGGAGCGGGCGGCGAAGCGTCCGGAGACGACGATCGCGGCCAAAACGAACACCGCGGTGGCGAGCGTGGCCGGGCCGTGGCCGTGGACGACAAGAGCGGAGCAGATCGCCACGCCGGCGAACATGGCGGCGATCGGAATCAGACGTCGGCCCAGCTTGCTGTTGGTTCCGCCAGCGGCCACGCTGTCGGCCGCAATGCCGGTGAGCGTGAGTGTGAGGACCGTGGTGGTCAGGTCGGGGACGGCCAGGGCGCGGGCAGTCGCATTCTGCAGACCCAAGCCCGTGCCGAGGAACGTGATGAGGATCGCCAGCGACCAGCCGCGGTAGGGCTGACCGGTCGCCAGCGTCGTGATCCACGCCGCGGTGATCAGTATCAGTTCGGTCAGCGCGGCACCGTAGAGGTGGCGGCCCCGATGGGCGCCGAGGCGGCTGTGCAGGCGCCCGCCGGTCAGTGCGCCGATCAGGAAGGCCGCCACCGCCAGCAGCAGTGCCCACCAGAGGAAGCCGGGCGCGTGTGCGGCGGCGAAGCCTGCGAAGACGACGTTTCCGGTCCGGCGCCTCGCCAATTCTCGACTACGGCCAGCGAACTCCGCCCCTCCGAATGGGCCGAAAAAGCCTGAGATCAGGACATGCGGAGCCGGTCGGCGCCGGCATCGCGGCGGTCGCCGGTGTCACCGCCGATGGATCGGGCAGGAGTGTCGATCCAGGTTTGCGGTGTCGTAGGCTCGGCCCGTACTTCGGCCAACTGCTCGGATTGGAGTGTCATGACAAATTTCGTAGCTCTGGTGCTCGGTGCTAGTGGGCGGACCTGAATCGAATCGACGACGAAGGGAGTTACCGAGATGGCGGAGACGAATTCCACCACCGCGTGGCCGCAGCTGCGGGTGGCGGACTGGACCGATACCCGCGACACCCTCCACATGTGGACGCAGGTGGTGGGCAAGATCCGGCTCGCGCACGCTCCGTTGTTGAACCACTGGTGGCAGGTGACCCTCTATGTCAGCCCGCGCGGGCTGAGGACCTCGGGCATCCACTACGACGATCGGCTCTTCGATATCGAATTCGATTTCCTTGCACACCGATTGGTGATCCGCGCCGATAACGGCGATACCCGCAGCGTGGCGCTCGCGCCGAAATCGGTGGCGCAGTTCTACGCCGAAACCATGCAAGCCCTGGACGAATTGGGACTCGAGACCCGGATTCAGGGCCGCCCCAATGAAGTCGACCCGTCGATTCCCTTCGCCGAGGACACCCGGCACGCTTCCTACGATCCCCCGTCCGTGCAGGCGTTCTGGCGGCAGCTCGTGTATGCCGACCGCCTGCTCAACGAGTTCCGTTCCGGCTTTATTGGTAAATCCAGTCCGGTGCATTTCTATTGGGGTGCAATGGATCTGGCCTGTACTCGTTTCTCGGGAAGGACCGCGCCCGAACATGGCGGCGGTGCACCGCACTGTGCCGATTGGGTGATGGTGGAGGGCTATTCGCACGAACTCAGCAGCTGCGGATTCTGGCCCGGCGGCGGTGCGGAAGGCGCGTTCTACGCGTACTCCTATCCCGAACCCGACGGCTACCGCGAACGTCGGCTGCATGTGCCCGGCGCGACCTACGATGCCAACCTGGGTGAATTCGTCCTACCCTATGAGACGGTGCGTGCCGCGGAAGATCCGAACGCGCTGGTGACCGATTTCCTGCGCGAAACATATGAGGCCGCAGCCGAACTCGGCCACTGGGACCGAAACACGCTGGAATGCGATCCGCAGCGGTGGGCCCAGGAGCGAGCCGCGGCGCCCTGGTCCCTGCGCTGACCTCACAGGAACAGGATTTACGAACGATCGAGCTTCTCAGCGTGACCAGAGCGGCGATGGCGCTGGTGATCGGTGTTTCTTGGGCCTGCGTTGGTGACCTATTTGGCGTCGGTGACTACGGCGATCTGACGTATGAAGGTGTCTTCCACGGCGGAGTGGAGGAGGAAGTCGGCGACGTTTGCGCGAGAGGTTGACGGGAAGATCGGCAATTTCGTGACGTCTGCGAGCGCTACGGCGTTGTAGCGGGTGCTGTCACCGTTGTTCAATGCTCCGGGGTATTCGAGGGTCCATTTCAGATCGCTGGCCCTCAAGAGGACTTCCGATGCGGCTTTGTCCGCGTAGGTTTTCCGAAGCGCGGTGCGGAAAATGGGGCCGACGAGGAATGAGGCTTTGGCGAGGGAGTCGCCAACTCCGAACGCAGACAGGATGACGAAACGGTCAACGCCTGATGTTTTCGCGGATGCGATGACCGCGCGGACGGTGTCGGTGATCAGCGTGGGCGTCTCGCGGGCGTTCTTCACTCCGAGCGTGCTGATGATCGCGTCGTGGCCTCGGGCTGCCGTTGCGATCACGGTGGCGTCGGTGACGTCGCCGCCGACGATTCGAGCGCGCGGATCAACGGTGGCGTCGGCCCGCCGGACGAGGGCAGTGACCTGGTGTCCCTGGTCTAATGCCTTTTTCATGAACAGGACGCCGGTGCGACCGGTTGCTCCAAGAACAAGAAACTTCACGATACTTCGCTCTCTATCGAAGGATGAATGGGCGTGCTGGTGCGGCTGAGTGGCAGAGGCCGAGTCCCGCCCATGCTGTGTCGGACCCCCGCATGCCTCTGCCGGCAGCGGCCTCTGCGGCAACGGTCCGGCTCGTCTGAGCGCTGTGCACTGCGGCAATCAGCCGCCCATCACCAGAACATCGTCAGGGTCATCAACCAACTTAGTCAGCAAGCCTGACTAAGTCAAGGCGGAGTCGGGGTCTGTTGGCGCCCGCCGGTTGCGACGGCTCGGGGCCGGCAGGTATCGGTGCGGACGGCTCGGTGTGGCCGGGTCTACCGCGCGTAGGGGTCTGTGATCTCGCGGAGTTGATCCAGGATCTGCTGCAGCAGCGTGAAGTTGCGGGTGCCCAGGTATTCCTTCCACTCCGCGAGGATCTCGTCGCGTGTCGCCTTGGCTACCTCGACCGCCTGCCGGCCGCGTTGCTCGATCACGATCAGTCGGGCGCGGCCATCCGCGGGGTCTGGGATCCGGCGGACGTAGCCCAGATTTTCCAGCTGATCGACCATCGCACTGGCGCTCTGTTTGGTCATTTGCGCCTGGTCAGCGAGGTCCGTGAGGCGCGAACCGTCCTGGGCGACGCGCTGGAACACTCGGCATTGGGCGAGGGTCCAGTCGTCGAACCCGGCATCCTGGAGGGCTCGAAAAATCCGGTCCTCGGTGTACCGGTATGGGATGAACAGCGACGTCCCCAGATCAACCTGCTGCTCGTCGTCCATGCCGCTCCCAGCTCCATCGCCCGCCTGATCCCGCGAGGTTCACACCCTACGCCGCCGCCGATTCGACCGCGGCGGCGGCGCGTGCCGCGGAGCTGGCGCACGCTGCGTTCCGCAGGTGCCGCCCGCCCCTCGGTGGCCTCGTACCTGCCGCTGTTGCTATCGGTTCGGATGTATGACTATATTAGTAATGAAAACTGACTAATTCAGATGGCGGCGGTCGATCGAACAAAGGACCAGAACTCATGATTTTGATTACCGGAGCTACCGGCACTGTCGGTTCGGAAGTCATCACCGCGCTCCTGCCCACCCAGGCAGGTCACATGCGGGTACTCACCCGCAATCCTGGCGCGGTTTTCCCCGACGGCGCCCAGAAAGTCGTGGCCGATCTCGGTGACAGTGATCTGGCACCCGTGCTGGACGGTGTGCAGGCGGTGTTTTTGCTCACCGACGGGCTCCACATCGCCGCACACGATCACCGGCTCATAGCCGCGGCGCGGCGAGCGGGCGTGGAGCGGATCGTCAAGCTGTCCGTGCGCAATGTCGGACACGCCGCGACCGACCCGATCACCACCTTGCACCGGGCCGGTGAGGAGGCGATCCGTGACAGCGGCATCGGGTGGACGTTCCTGCGGCCCACCGCGTTCATGTCCAACGCGCTCAACTGGGCGGGAATGATCGCGGCCGATCAGGTCGTGTACGCCCCGTTCGCCGGTGGCCGGGCCGCTGTCGTCGACCCGGCGGACATCGCGGCGGTCGCCGCGGCCTGCCTCACCCAAGACGGCCACAATCACCGGGTCTACGAGCTCACCGGCCCCGAACCACTCGCCCCCTCCGACCAGGTCACAATTCTCAGCCACGTGCTGGGCCGCGACCTGCGCTACGCCGAAGCCGACCCGGCCGGCGCGCTCGCGGAGATGGTGTCCTATGGCATGCCCAAGGAGCTCGCGCACGCCGTCATCGAGCTCTTCCGCTCCACTGTGGAACCGTATAACTCCGAGCCGACAGGTGACATCACCGCAGTCACCGGTCGCCCGGCACGCAGCTTCACCGACTGGGCCCAGGCCCACCACAACGAGTTCCCCACTCCCGAAGCCGTCCAGAACGCCGCAACCATCGAGGAGTCACGGTGAGGACCTCCGGCCCCGGGGTCGACACCTACGAGATGGTTCTGATCCACCGCGTCATCCGGCGCGAGTTCGGCCAACTCCCCCGACTGTTTCGCTCCGCCGCCAACGACCGTGCACGATCACAGGTCATCGGCGCGCACGCCCGGGAGATGCTGGACTTCCTGCACACGCACCACACCGGCGAGGACGAACTGCTCTTTCCCTTGCTGCGCAAGCGAACCCCGCTCGACCCGGATCTGATGGACCGGATGGACGCACAGCACGCACAGGTCGACGACACCGTCACAGCCGTCAACGCGGAACTGCCGGTGTGGACAGCTACCGCGGACCCAGCCACCGGCGAGCAGATGGCCGCCCGCATCGAAGCCACGATGCCGACACTGATCGATCACCTGGCCGAGGAGGAGCAGAAGCTGCTCCCGGTCGTCTCGGTCACCCTGACGCAAAGCGAATGGGACGCACTCGGCAAGCACGGCATGAGCGCGATCCCGCTCACCCGGCGACTGGTCATCCTCGGCCACATCACCGAGGAAGCCGACGACGCGGAACGCCAGAGGTTCATGCAGGTGATACCCGCCCCAGCCCGTTTGGCCTACAAGCTGATCGGCCACCGCCAGTTCACCCGCGAAACCACCGCACTCCGCGGCTGACCCAGCTCGCCACCTGGCGTCACAGCCCAAACCCATCTTCTCTCCAGCGAGAGGTGCGACCACCATGACCCTCACGGTGTCACCCACCTTCGTCCTCGTCCCCGGGGCCTGGCAGGGAGGCTGGGCCTGGCAGCCGGCCGCCCGGCCGCTGCGTGAGGTCGGCTATGCGGCCGTTACGGACAGCTCGAGCCCCAAGCTCTGCCGCATTCGCCGCTCTGCCGCATTCGCCGAGAGCAACCTTGCGACGCTCGAAGTGCTCGAGAAACTCGTCCCATTCGGCGTCGGTCGGGGTTCGGTATTCCTCGGTCTGGCGCAGTGGGCGGCGGCGGGCGATGAACGCGCGGTGACCGCTGATCGCTTCCTCGGGATAAACGGTCTTGTACCCCATGGTGGTATTGATGTCGTTGCGGCCCAACAGTATTTGTGCGATGTGTGGCGGCATGCCATTGAGAATGGCCTCGGTGGTGAAGATCCTTCGCAGGTCGTGCGGCACGAAATAGAGCGGCTGTCCGTCGGTGTCGAGCAGATCGATGTCCGCGAGAATTTCCCTGATGGCACGGCGGATCGCGCCGGCGGAGATCGCTGATGCCTCAATCCCGCCGTAGACCCACCGAAACAGCAGCGATGATGGTGCGCCCCAGCCCTTTTCGCCTTCGTCGTAGAACGGGACCAATGGCACCATTCCGTCGGATTGACGGATCTTCGCGATGATGGCGGACAGGACGTCGGCGAGTTCGGGGTTGATGACCAGTAACCGCTCGATATCGGCCGCATTCTTGGACGACAACGACATCTGTGCGGCTTCATCGCTATGGATTGCTGTCCGGCCGCGTAGCGAAGGCCGGATCGAACGGCGCCCGCTCCAGCACCGCGCGCAGCAACCACAGGGACGATAACGCGTCGCGGTAGGTGAGGGTTGATCCGGGTTGGATGGCCCAACCGACGGGTCGATGTCGGATGCTCGCTCTATGATCTGCTGGGCCACAGGGTTGGACATGGAGGGGGGCAATTGGCCGACGAGCAACTCGCACTGTCCGGTCGGTATCTCTACGAGCGCGTGGGTCCGGCTCGATTCCAGCAGCTGTGCGGCGCGCTGCTCAAGCACAGCAACCCAGACGTCACCTGCTACCCGATCGGCGAATCGGACGGTGGACGGGACGTTACTTTGGATCGGCTCGGCATTATCTACCAAGTGAAATGGGCGAAACGTCAACCACGCAATCCGGTGGTTTGGCTGAACCGAGCGATAGCAGGCGAGGCGAAGAACATCCGCGCCCTGGTCGCTGCCGGAGCACGTGAATACGTCCTGATGACAACGGTTTCCGGAACCTCAGCCCCAGGATCCGGATCGATGGACTCCTTGAACAAGGAGTTGGAAGCCCATTCGCAACGGTTCGGCATCCCAATGCGGTGCGAATGGCGTGACTGCATTGACGCCCGCGTCGACGCTGCACCTGCCGAACTCAAAGTCGCCTACATGGACATGCTGGCGGGGGCCGATGCGGCGTGGGTCGGGGCGCATGCGGGCTTGATCGAACAGCCGGTCTCGCCCGCAACAGACCAACTGAACCGGCTCACCGCGCGGGTACGCGATCGCACGGGCCACGACATAACGGGTCCCGAAGGCAGCTTTCAAATCGTCCGCGAGGAGGTCTTCGACACGCTGCTGTCGACGCTCACGGACGCGGGCACAGGTGCGGGGATCGCGCTCGTCGTCGGGGAACCCGATGTCGGCAAGTCGGCGATGACCCTGCGCATCGCCGAAACGCTGCGCAATCAAGGTAATTTCGTTCCGGCATTCAGCCTTTACCACCTCCCCCCGACTCTGGTTGAGCTCGAGTCTTCCTTGGGGCGAGGGTATTCCGAAGCTCTGCGGCATGCCCGAACGGGTGCTGTGGCGCTGACCGTCATCGACGGTGCAGAGGCGGCCCAGGAAGGGCGGTTCGACCTGCTCACCCAGCTCGTCGTTGCGGCGCTCCGCGCTGATTTCGGTGTCGCCATTGTCGCGCGTTCCGATGCTGGGGTGACTATCCGGGACAGCGTCGCCCAAGCGCGGCGAGCGGTGGAAACTGCGACAGCTTTGGTCGAATATGAGTTTCCAGCGCTGTCGGAGGCAGAACGAAGCCAATTGACAACGAAGTTCACGTCATTGCAGCGCCTGATGTCCGAATCCACAGCATGGGTCTTCGGTCGTCTCGGACTGGTGGACTTGCTTCTGCGCATCGGCAGCGCCGCATTGCCGGACCGAATTCTTTCGGAAGCTGACGTTTTTGCCGCTGTATGGCGTGGCATCGTGCGACGGCCCACGGCGCCGTGCCCGGATGCCCGAGAGCACGCTTTGGTCATGATGGCCCGAAGACGCCTTCTTCCCGACACGCCGATGCTATCGAGCCTAGAGGTTTCGGCATTGCCGTCGTTGCGGTCGGATGGCCTATTGCTCGCGTCCGACGCACAATCCGCATGGAACTCGGGCGAGGAGTTCAGCGGAGACCTCCTCCGCGATCTCGCAACCGCCAAGCTCCTGCTCATCGAGGGGTGGGCAGTACTTCGAGCAGCCGGGGCGCCCCGCTGGGCGCTGCGGGCGACACGTCTTGCCTGTCAGGCTCGGCTGTCGGGAGCGAGTCACGATATAGCTGCCGAGAGCATCCGCATGAATGGCGTGTTCCGTGATTTAGCAATGGAATTCGGCTACCGCTGGGCAGAGTTGCCGCTGGAGGCGCTCATGACACATGGGGCAGCGCCGCAGGTTCACGCAGAAATCTGGCCGACAGCGACCGAACAGTACCGCGATGATCTTCTCCGCTTGGCCTTCCATCGGCATACCCGGGCCGGGGTCGGCGACCCAGCTGTTCTGGCACCGCTCGTCGAGTTCGCGTATGTCCGGCCTCCCCTGGACTCTCGAAAAACGCACCTCCGGCCCGATGGCGCAGTCGAGCGGGTTGTCCTCGCCTGGCTGCGTGGACTCGTCCATCACGGTACCGGTCGGACGCCGCTTCGCGCGCGGGTGCGAGATGCGGCCTTGGCCGACGCCGAACAGGACAGCAAGCGTAAGTACACATTCGGCGCGATCAGCCCATTCTTGATCGAAGCCCTTTCCCTGCTGGGCTCGGATCTGGACTCTCGCACCGAGAGATTCCTGCGCGGCTGCGATGGGCGGAGCAGCTCGTCCCTGCAACCAGCGGTCGAACATCACTGGTCGATTTCATCTCTGGCGCAATATAATCCGAAACTCTTAGCCGACTTGGCTATACTATATTATGGCAATGGCGGCGATCATAAGGACGCAGGAAAGCTAATTGAGCGTAAGGCCGCGCCCGATCCTGACCTCGGGCCGTTCGCCGTGCTACTCGAGACCATTCCATCGGTTGCGTTTAGCACCATTCAATCAATACTCAATCGGCGCGCTGAAAGCTCCGCCAGTAGGGTGGGTCGAAGTTCCAGGGGCATTGAGCTGGAATTTCCAGACGGTTCACGCCGCTACTGTCACGGCAATTATCTTGTCTGGAACTGGCGTTGGGGTGGTCACCCGTTCTCCTCAATGGATATGCCTGCCGTCTCAGCGTTATCCGCGCTAGAGCGACATGTCAGCAGCTTCTTGAACGCTCCGGGCCCTTCGGTCGCCGAGATCGTGGAACTGATGTTGCACGACTGTACGAACCTTGCGATGCCTGCACTAGTCGTCACACTGCTCATCGAGCACATCGACAAGGTTGAAGACGAACTCGACTGCTGGCTCACGCAACCCGAAGTCTGGGAACTGGAATGGCAGAGTTACAGCTATTGCGAACGGCTTCACGCGGGGACCGAGGTCCCTGAATGGAGGTCGCAGCCACAGGAGCGCTATTGGCTGTCAAGTGCGGCAGCGACGCTGATGGCAGCCGCATTGTCCGCGGGTTCAGACGAGTACATCGCATTGCTGGCAGGCATCGGCACCGAGCTGGCACGCCGAAGTCAGGCCATCGGCGGCGGCGTGGCCGAGCGCGGTCGGCGATGGTCAATGCTGTTCGAGAGTGCCAACTATCACCTCCAAACGCAGGACGGCACCGTCGTCGGCATCGACTATCAGCCGCCTGCAGAACCCGAACCCATACCGGACGAGACCTGCCCGGATGAGGCACCGGTACGAAGATTTCACGAGTTGGAGTTCAAATACGACCTGAAGCTGCGCGACGACAAGGTCCCGACGCATACGGAGCTGGCGGCGGATCTGTCGGCTATCCGGCGCTTGGCTACCATCGCACCTTATGACCAGGACCGTTCGGCGAGGCGCACGGCGGAAAGCATCAGTCTGGCCGCCATCACCGCTTTCAGCGCTGGAGCTACCTCTCTCAGTGAAGAAGACATGCAGTGGGCAGTCGCCATCTTCGTCGAGGGCTGCCGTTCCACTGGCGACGAAATGGAGCGCGTCGGACGATATCTGAGCGGCAATCCGGACACAGGAAACGGCCTGCTCACTCTCCTAGCTCCCCGGTATGACCAACT
The DNA here is from genome assembly GCF_018860155.1 of Nocardia albiluteola. Taxonomy (GTDB): domain Bacteria; phylum Actinomycetota; class Actinomycetes; order Mycobacteriales; family Mycobacteriaceae; genus Nocardia; species Nocardia albiluteola. The sequence continues at coordinate 35,976 of NZ_JAHKNI010000018.1, read as the reverse complement.
CAACATCAGCGGAGACCAGCTGGCCGGCGCGTTCCTACACCTCGCGACCGAGTTGCTGAGCGGCTTTGGGAGTGCGCTGGCATCGGGGGGCGCATCGGCCGTCTGGGCTGCGCCGTGTCGCGCGTTCCCACAGTCAGGTCGATGCCGTCATGACATCGCATGGTCTGCGGTCGAAACCTGGCTGCGCTACAACGCGCCCGGCTATGGGCAACAAATCGATCCCCATGTCGGCGTCCGTGAGCTGCTGTCGACCCTTGAACGACCGAATCGGCACGCCCTTGTCGGTCCGATCGTGGCGTGCGCCGAGGCTTCCGCGAGCACATGCTGCGTAAATGAAGAAGCAACAACGCTCTTCGAGCCCTTGCTGGCGGTCTATCGTTCGTGCATGGTCGGGGAGAGCAAACGGCCAATGAGCCACGCCGATCCGGAAAACTCGGACAAGCATATTCCGCGGCTCCTGTTCGATCGTGCGGCCAAAGGCGATTTCGACCCCCTACGTCGGCAGCTGGAGGCGTTCGCGGGCAGTCCCGCGGCTCTGAGTGGCCTGCTGTACGGGTTGACCTGGCACGCTACGCACCACGCGGACGCTCGGCGAGCCTTGCCGTCAATTTGGCCTTCGGTAATGACCCTTGTGCTGGACAACCGTCAGCCGGAACCCAACGACCGGTTGGAATATCTATTGCCTGCGCCGACTACCGCGCGGCTGAGTGCGGTTCATGAGTTCGCCTTAGCCGTCATGTTCCAGCCGGATAGGCGACACCCCGACGAAATCGTCGCAGAGGCCACCGCGGAGTGGATCAGTCCCGCAGCGATTGACGGTCTGATCGAACGCTGGATTCCGTTCGTCGCCGGACAATTGGATGCGATGGATCGGTTTGTCCGCTTCGCGCGAACGACGGCTGTCGCCTGGCAAATTACCGCCGGACTCGATCACGTCGAGCGGCTGCTTGACGGCGAATACGGTGGTGCCGGCTGGTCCCGAGCACTCGCCGTCTGGCTCACCGATCTTCGTCCAGCCATTGAACCGCAGTCATCGCGGATGAAGGTCTTCCTGCGGATCGTCGACACGATGGTCGAGCGCGGCAACCCCGAGGCCATGCCCCTGCAACTTGCAGCTGAGTAGCCGCGGGAGATTCGCCAGCCATCGGAAGCGCTGACGAAGCTGATAATCAATCCGAACCATCCGGTGGCCGCCGTCCCCGAACTCCGGATCAATTCGGTGGGTGCTGATGGGCGGGTTCGTCGTCTCGATGATGGTCAGGCCCCAGAGCTGATCGCCGGTTACGAGGGTGGAGCGATGGTGTATCAGTTGGGGGTTCGGTTCGGGATCGAGCGGCGGACGGTCAGCGAGATCTTGCGTCGCCATAGGGTGTCGATGCGTCGGCGTGGCTTGTCGGGGACGGGAGCGGGTCATGACGCCCGCACGGTCAAGGAGCGGCGAAACGCGAACCGAGTTGCGGTGTCGAGACCTTCAGGGCAGCTTCGCGCGCCAATACGGACATGGACGAGGCGGCTGCTGTCGAACGTGCTGGGACGCTGCATAAATTCGGTCACGGTGCCGGCGCACCATGTCGCGGTGCGGGCATATCCGGGCTATCTTTATTGAAAACGTTTGTCATTAAGGAGTTGGTATGGCCATCGATGCCGTCGATCTGGGCGAAGTTCAGGAGACGCCGCTGATTCCGCTCTACGGCCGCGCCACCGAAACCGGCAGAGCCCGGCCGATCCTGCGTGACCCCAAGGCCGTGGAGATGATCGGGGCCATCGCTGCGGGCCGCGAGCCTGGTCGCCGAGGCGGGTGCCGTCCTCCAGGCGAAAGTCCGGGGTGTCGCGGCCGACCAGTGGGTGCTCGTTGCCGAGGTCGTAGCGGATCGAGGATCCCGAAACATCCTGGCTGCCCACGCTGCGGTCGTTGCGATATCTTTTGGCCTGCAACATGATCCGACGGCCGTCCGGTGCCCGGGCGATCACGTCCGCGCCCAGATCGCCCGCACCGCCGACCACCCGCACGTCGGAACAGCAACCCCGGCTTCCCGCAGGACAACTGAGCGACCAGCGTCGAACCGATGCTGCACAGCCACTGTCGCCGATGCTGCAGTGATGATGGCGTGGCGGCGACCCGGCCGGTTGCCGACGCACTACCCGCCGACGAGGTGCGCGCGGAGGTACGGTGCGGTCCGGCCGGTGCGATCGGCCGCAACTCGATCAGGTGTGCCCTGTACGACGATCCGGCCGCCGTCGGTACCGCCACCGGGCCCCAAATCGATGACGTAATCGGCCTGCGCGACGACCGTCAGGTCGTGCTCGACCACCACGACGGTGGCTCCGCCGTCGACCAGTGCGTTCAGCTGGGTGAGCAGGACATCGGTGTCGGCGGGATGCAGGCCGGTGGTGGGTTCGTCGAGCAGGTAGATCGTTCCGGCGCGGCGTACGCGCTGGAGTTCGGTGGCCAGTTTCACCCGTTGTGCTTCTCCGCCCGACAGTTCGGTGGCGGGTTGACCGAGTCGCAGGTAACCCAGGCCGACGTCGGCCAGGGTCCGCAGGGCGCGTGCCGCCGCGGGGACGTCACCGAGGAAGTCGAGGGCTCGGTCGACCGGCAGGTCCAGCACCTCGGCGATCGTGCTGTCCCGGTAGACGACCTCGAGCGTCTCGGCGTTGTATCGGGCGCCGTGACATTCGGGGCAGGGACTCTCGGTGCTGGGCAGGAAGAGCAGTTCGACGGTGATGTAGCCCTCGCCCTCGCAGGTGGGGCAGCGTCCGCCGGGGACGTTGAACGAGAACCGGCTCACGCCGTAGTCGCGTGCCCGCGCGATGTCGGTGCCGGCGAACAGTTTTCGGACGACGTCGAACAATCCGGTGTAGGTGGCGAGATTCGATCGTGGGGTGCGGCCGATCGGCTGCTGGTCGACGTCCACCACCCGGGTGACTGCCGGATCCTGTGGGGCGCCGGACGAAATCGCATGCAACAGAGTGGATTTGCCGGACCCGGAGACGCCGGTGATCGCCGTGAAGACCCCGAGCGGGATGTCGACGTCGACCCCGGTCAGGTTGTGGCTCGTCACGTCGCGCAGCGGCAAGGTTCCGGTGGCCGTCCGCGACGGACGGCGCGGACGCGCGATGTCGCCGAACAGGTATGGGCGCGTGACGGATTCGGTCACCTCGCGCAGGCCGTCGACCGCACCGCTGTACAGCACCCGGCCGCCGTGCACGCCGGCGCCCGGTCCCACGTCGACCACCCAGTCGGCGGTGCGCACCACATCCAGGTCGTGCTCGACGAGGAAGACGCTGTTGCCGGACGTCTTCAGCCGGCCCAGCACGGTGGACAGCGCCGCGGTGTCCGCGGGATGCAGCCCCGCCGAGGGTTCGTCGAGAATGTAGACGACACCGAACAATCCGGACCGCAACTGCGTTCCGAGGCGCAGGCGCTGCAGCTCGCCCGCGGACAGGGTCGGGCTCTCCCGATCGACGCTCAGATAGCCGAGCCCGAGTTCGATCAGGACATCGATCCGGCTCGTCAGATCCTCGGTCAACACCGCGGCCGCCCCGGTGCCCTCCCGGTACGGGCGCAGGACCGCCGCCAGCTCGCGCAACGGCAGCGCCGCCAGTTCGATGATGTTGTACCCGGCGAAGGTCACCGCCAGCGCTTCCGGTTTCAAGCGCCGACCGGCACACACTGGGCAGACCGTGGTGTGCAGGAACTCCGCGGCCCGTCGGCGGGTGGCCTCGCTCTTGGACTCCGCATAGGAACGAAGCAGTATCCGCCGGGCACTGGAGTAGGTCCCCTGGTAGGGCCGCTGGATCCGGTGGGCCTCCCGCTCGGGGTGCACGGTCACCACCGGCTGCTCGTCGGTGAACAGGATCCAATTCCGTTCCGCGGCAGGCAGATCCCGCCAGGGCCGGTCGATGTCGTAGCCCAGGGCGGCCAGGATGTCGCGGAGGTTCTTGCCCTGCCACGCGCCGGGCCAGGACGCGACGGCTCCGTCTCGGATACTGCGCGACTGATCCGGGACCATCGACGATTCGGTCGCCTCGTGAACCACGCCCTGCCCGTGGCAGCGCGGGCACGCGCCCTCGATCGTGTTCGGCGAGAAGGCATCCGAATACAGCCGATTGGTGCCGGCCGGATAGTGGCCCGGACCCTCGCGGGCCGGTCCGGGTGGGTAGTCGCCCTCGCGGGACATCAGCATCCGCAGCGAGTTCGAGATCGCGGTCACCGTGCCGACCGTCGATCGCGACGACGGTGCGGACCGCCGCTGCGCGAGCGCCACCGTCGGCGGCAAACCGGTGATGTCGTCCACCTCCGGAGCGGGTACCTGGTGGAGCAATCGACGGGCGTACGGTGCCACCGATTCCAGGTACCTCCGTTGCGATTCCGCGTACAGGGTGCCGAACGCGAGCGACGACTTGCCCGAACCCGAGACGCCGGTGAAGGCCACCAGGGCATCTCGCGGGATCGCCACCTCGACATCGCGCAGGTTGTGCACTCGGGCCCCGCGAACCCGGACGAATGAATCCACCATCACAGCACTCCGATCCGGTCGCGAGGTGGGCTCGGCATGGCACTGGACGTCGATGCTACCAACCGATGGTTGCCAAAATATTGCCATGTGCCGTCGATCTGGAAGGGTACCGATGTCCGTCATCATCGGACAAAACGCCCACATCAGAAGGGCTGCGAGGCCAGTCGAGCTTATCCACCAGGGTGATCCGGACGCTATACTCCCGACACCGTCGTCGGAATCACCTTGTCTGCGGCACCTGAACCGAGGCGGCGCTATCGACACCGGAAGTTCGGCCGGCTGCTCCCGGTAGCCGCATCCAGGAAACGACTGCAGTTGTTCTCACACACTATGGAGGGCGTTGCATGGCGACAGATTTGACGCAGCTCGAGCTTTTGACCGCATTGGAGCCGGTGGTCGGCGAGAATATCGACCGGCACCTGCTGATCGCCAAGGACTGGTATCCGCACGACTACGTGCCCTGGGATCAGGGCCGCAACTTCGCCGCGCTGGGCGGAACCGATTGGGACCCGGACCAATCCCGGCTGTCCGAGGTCGCGAAGATCGCGATGATCACCAATCTGCTCACCGAGGACAATTTGCCCTCCTACCACCGCACCATCGCCCAGAACTTCTCCACCGATGGTGCCTGGGGCACGTGGGTGGGCCGCTGGACCGCCGAAGAAAATCGACACGCCATTGCCATGCGCGACTATCTGATCGTCACCCGCAGCGTCGATCCGATAGCGCTCGAAAACGACCGGATGGTCCATCTGACCAGAGGCGTCCACGCACCCGAGGAGTTCGGCGGTGTGCTGGACCAGGTCGCGTACGTGACGTTTCAGGAGCTCGCGACCCGCGTCAGCCACCGCACCACCGGCGCCGTCTGCGCCGACCCGATCGCCGATCGCATGCTGGCACGCATCGCCGCGGACGAGAACCTGCACATGATCTTCTACCGCAACATCGCCGGAGCCGCGTTCGACCTGGCTCCCGACCAAACCATCGAAGCCATCACCAAGGTCGTGAAAAATTTCGCGATGCCCGGCACAGGCATGCCGAACTGGCGTCGAAACGGCGTGCTGATGGTCAAACACGGCATCTACGATCTGCGTCAGCACCTCGATGAGGTCCTCCGGCCGGTGCTCAAGATCTGGAAGGTCTTCGAACGCAACGATTTCACCGCGCGCGGCGAGCAAAGCCGCGAAGAACTCGGTACCTACCTCGACAAACTCGGACGCGACGTGATCCGGTTCGAAGAACAGCGCGACCGCCTTCTCGCCCGAGAAGCCGCCAAGTCGGAGAAGGCATTCCAGGCTGTTAGATAACCACAGCGCCACCGGATGAAGCGGATCGCAGCCACTTGCCCTGCCGGTGATCGCCGGCAGGGCAAGTGATTTCGGGCCTCTGGCCTCGGGGCCGAAACCGAAGGGTCAGTGGGGGATTGGGAAGTTGGCGCGGAAGACGCCGTGGGGGTCGCGGGCCTGCTTGATTTTTCGCAGCCGGTCTATGGTGCCGGTGTCGAAAACCTCTGCGACACTGTCGCCGGCGGATAGAACGGTATACGGTTTGCGGCCACTGACCCGGGCGCCCAGATCGGCAATAATGCGCTTTTGAGTGGCGTGTACCGCCGCAACCGTGTCGGGGTCCGAGCCGATCGCCTGCAGACACAGTGCGTAGGGCTCCGCGAACGACGGAACCGCGCCGCGGGTCGGCTCGCCGAGCGCACCTCCCAACTGCCGGAGCTGGATACCCATCATCGGATCGATCGGATCGTGCAACAGAATCTCGGCGGCGGTCTCGTCGAGCTCGGTCAGCAGCTCGGTTCGGAGCAGTCCGGGGCCTGGGGCGGTGGGCTCGTTGACGATGGCGCCCAACTCGGCCGGGGACAATTCTCGGCGCGTGTCCGCGAGCTTGCCGTCGATCGTGTCGAGCCATCGCATCAGGTCCCGCCCATGCGCCGATTCGCCCAGGTAGGCGGCGGCGATCGCAATGACCGGCGGAGACTGCGGCAGCTCCAGCCGATGGAGCCAGACCGTGAGCTCGGCGGGTGCGTTCTCGACGATGTACTGGAAGGCATCACGGACCGCCTCGGTTTGCGCGGCCGGCCAGGCCATCAGGCCACCGAACAAAGCCGGAGCCGCGAACAGATCGAACTCCATTGCCGTCACCAGTGCGAAATCTCCACCGCCGCCACGCAATGCCCAGAACAGGTCCGGGTCGGAGTCTGCGGTGACCCGGGCCTGACGGCCGTCGGCGTCGACGATGTCGAAGGCCCGGACGCTATCGGCCGCCCAACCGTATTTGCGGCCGAACCACGACATTCCGCCGCCGAGGGTATAGCCGACAACGCTGACCACCGGTGAGCTTCCGGCCAGTCCGGTCAAACCGTGCGGGGCCGCGGCCGCCAGCACCTCTCCCCAGCTGGCTCCCGCACCGACCCGGGCGCGTCGCCGCGCCGGATCCACCTCAGCCTGATCGAGCCGGCGAGTTCGCACCAGGATGGTACCTGCGGTATCACCGGAGGCGCCGTGTCCGTTGGGTTGTGCGGTCACCGACAGGCCCGCGTCACGCGCGTAGCCGACCACGGCGGCCATATCCTCCGCGTCCTCGACGTGCACGACGGCCGCGACCGGCTGGTCGATATTCAGATTCCACGGCGTCCGTGCCGTATCGAATTCCTTGTCACCCGGCAGCAGTACCCGTCCGCGCACGGCGGATCGCAATGTGTTGTGGGACATTTGGATTCCTTTCGCTAAAAAATGGTCACCGTGTCGTGTCGGAGGCACTGGACGGAGCCTGGGCCCCGGTAGCCGGGTCGGTGGCAGGGGAGATGGGTGTGGGCATCGGAAAGGCCGCTTCGATATGGGCGGCGGCAGTCAGCGCGCGGCGCTCGGCGAATGGGGCGGTGATCAACTGGACCCCGATGGGAAGACCCTCGGCCGAGACGCCCGCGGGGACCGTGACCGCGGGCAGGGCCAGGTAGTTGGCGGCGATCGTGAGGCGGTGCGCCGCATACATGGTCGCGACTTGTGCGGTGCCGCCGAGGTCGTAGTCGATCGGCCAGGGCAGTTCGTCCGAGACCGGGCCGAGCACGATCGGATGCTCCGCGAGGAAGCGGGACCAGGCCGCACGGCGGGTGAGGCGTTCACCCAGCGCGGTCATGTAGCCCGCCAGATCCAGCGGCGGGAACAGGGCGATCGCCGCGTCCATGAAGGTGTTCAGTCCGGCGCTGCCGACTCGCCGCATGGCTTCGCGGCGCTGGACCACCACCTCGGTGGAGACCAATCGGCCGTAGTCCGCCGCCACCTCGCCCAATTGCGGCGGATCCAGTTCGGCTACCGGATATCCCGCGCTTTCGAGGACCTCGGCGCAGGCGAGCAGCGCGGCCCGTACCTGCGGATCGATATCGTCACCGAGCGCGACGGCGACCGCAGGCAGGGTGGTATCGGTCGCGTCACGCACCGGAATCCATCCGGGATCGCGCGGGTCGGCGCTGTCGCCGAGGACCTCGAAGGCGGTCGTCAGATCGCGCACGCTGCGCGCCAACGGCCCTGGCGCCGCGAACAATTGGTGCGTCGGTGCGGGTGCGGCTCCGGGCAGGCTCGAGGCCACCGCCACCCGGCCGGGCGTGGTGCGCAGGGAGGCGACTCCGCAGAATGCGGCGGGTATCCGCAGCGAACCGCCGAAGTCGGTGCCCAGGCCGAGGGGAGTCATACCCGCGGCTACCGCGACAGCGTCACCGCCGCTGGAACCGCCCGGGCTGCGGGTCGGGTACCACGGATTCACCGTCGGGCCCGCCTCGTCGCTGTCGGTGTGCCAGCGAGTGGCGAAGTCCGGCATATTCGTTCGCCCGATGACGATCGCCCCGGCTCGCCGCAGCGCGGCCACCGCGGGTGCGTCCGCTGTCGCGACCGCCTGTCCGAGGGCCGCCACGCCCCAGGTGGTTGGGCTGCCCGCGACATCGAGGTTGTTCTTGACGGTGACCGGAACCCCGTGCAGCGGCCCGGTCGGCACCCTGCGGTCGGCTGCGGCCGCCTCCGCGCGCGCCATCTCGGCGAATACCGTTGTGAGCGCGCCGATTTCGGAATCGACCTGCTCGATGCGCTCGAGATGCGCCTCGACGACCTGGGCCGCGGTAACCGTGCCCTCGGCGATCAGCGCCGCGAGCGAGACCGCGTCCCGCGTCCACAGCGCGCTGTCCCGGCCGGTGATCACGATGCCTCCTGTTCGGCAAATACCGCTGCGGTGCGCGGTATTCCGCTGTCGCTGATGGATTTGCCGAGGGTGATGAAGAAGACGATCAGCCCGGCGGTCAGCAGGATGTGGCCCAGACCCGCGCAGAGTGCGATCGCCTCACCGGTGCTGCTGCCCAGCACGGTGAGGGTGCCGTGCAGCGTCATGACCGCGATGGTGATGGCCAGGCCGCCGTTGTACAGCCAGAAGAACCAGGCGTACAAGCTCTTCTGGTCACTGAGGGTGAACAGCTTCTCCAGGGCCAGCACGATGAGGAAGAACAGCATGCCCAGCGCCAGCACGTGGGTGTGCACGACACTGAGCTCCGTCTGCCCGGTGAAATGTTCGGCCTTGGTGACCTCGCGGTAGGCGAGCCCGGAGATCAGGCCGATGATCATGTAGATGTGGGCCGTATTGACCAGTGTCTTCATAAGGCGCTCACCGATTCTCGCGGCGCATCAGCAGCGCGCCGGAGGCGGCCACGAGGGCGGCGGTGAAGCCGTGCACCTTCAGCGCGGTGGCGGTGGAGCCGCGGCGCACCAGGATGGTGAGCATGTCGCCGGTCGGGATGAGGGCGACGGTCAGCATGGTGGCACCGAGGGTGCGGCGCTGCCCGGTCGCAAGGGGGACCAGCATCATCAAGCCGGTGACGACATCGCGGACCCCCTTGACGTTGAGAAAGCCGTCGGCCTCTCCGCTCGGCCAGGCGGGGAGGCCGAATCCGGCGGCCATCTTCTCCGGCGCCAGCAGATAGCCGCCGCCGACGGAAATGATGAACCCCGCGCCCAGAATGGCGCCGGCGGTGCCGAGACGGTCACCGAGACTGCGAGAACTACGGACGGACACAACTGATTCCGTGCTGGAATCAACGGACATGAGAACTCCTGGATCGGTGGGATACGCGTCCCGAGCATCCAGTGCCGCCCGTACCGTTCGCTGACGGTCGCTGTCAGCGAACTGTGCGCAGCAGTTCGAGCACCGCCTCGTCCGGAAGCCGGGCGCCCGCGAGGAACTCCGCGCCCAGGCGCACGGGCCCGAGCGCCGCTTCCGCCTGGTCGAGCGCCCGCCGCCGGAACGGGCCGATGCGGATCACCCCGGCCCTCCGGTTGATCCGGTCGGTGGCGCCGAGAATGCGGGCCGCACGCCCCGGGGCGCCCTTCGCCAGCGCAACCAGGGCGTAACCGATACCGACCTCGGCCAGCAGCGCCGCCGAGGTCTGGGCGGCCAGATCGCGGGGCATGGCCAACTCTCGCAGCGCGTCGTCCGGCCGGCCCGCCGCGACCAGGGCCGCCGCGTGCGCGGTGCTCACGAAGGCCAGGTTCACGAAGCGGACGGTATCGTGGCGTCCGGCGGGTGGCGGGCCGGCGGGGAGCGGATGCTCGGACATCCGCCGATACAGTTCCATCGCGCGGTCGTTGTTGCCGCGCAGGTGCGCCAGTTGCGCCTGCGTCGCCGCCAGGAAGCGCCCGGGCGCGGGGATGATGTGCGGGGTGATCAGGGCCTCGGCCCGGTCGATATAGGTTGCCGCACAGTCGGTATCGCCGCCGACCAGGTGCATGTCCGCCGCGAAGAGCAGCACGCCCATCCGCTCACCGGCGCCCAGGTCGGCGCTGAGCAGTTCCAGCGCGCTCGCGATCAGCGGGCGGGCGCTGTCCAGACCGAGCATTCGGGTCCGGTAGCTGGCCAGGGAGATCAGGGCGCGGCTGTGTGACCGGGTGTCACCGTGCGCGCTCAGACAGGTCAGCGCCGTCTCCAGGGTGGGCAGGGCGCGGGCCGGATGGTCGCCGCCGAGTTCATCGAAACCTTTTGCTATCAGCGCATTTCCGCGTAGCCATGGATCGTCGGAGGTGGTGCACGCGGTCAACAGGCTGTCGTCGTCGCCGAGCAGGTCACGCAGCGCCAGTATGAGCACGAACATCGGGTGCGGGAGCCGATCCTCGGTGAGGGCCGCGCGGGTCAGCCGCTCGAATTGCCCCGTGTTCTCCCGGATTTGGCCCCACCAGATGTTGGTGAAGTACGCCGGCAGCTCCTCGGCGTACCGGCAGGCCAGATAGGCCCCGGTGCACCCCGGCGGCGGTGTGTCGCCGAGCACGGCAAGGACCTCGCGGCGGCGTTCGGAGATGTCGCCATGCAACCCGCGCAGCAGCCAATACCAGACGAGATTCGCGTACAGGCGAACCGCACGCTCACCGTCGCCGACGTCCAGCGCCCAGCGCAGCGCGGTTTCGCAATTGCCGTGTTCGGCGATCAGGCGCGCGAGCCAATCGGGCTGTGCGGCAGTGCGCAATCCGTGAGCGGCGGCGTCGGTGAGTTCCAGGAAGCAGTCGGCGTGGACGCGGGCGACCTCGTCCGCCTCGCCGGCCGCGGTCAATTCCGTGGTCGCGTAGGCCCGGATGGTCTCGGCCATTCGGTAGCGCTGTCCATCGAAGTCCACCAACGACTTCGTCACCAGTGAGGTGACCGTGTCGATGGCGTCCGGACCACACACCCGGATGATGGCGTCCAAGGTCGCGCCGCCCGCGAATATCGAAAAATGCCGGGCCGCAGCGGCTTCCGCAGCCGTGAGCAGTTCCCAGCTCCAGGCGACGGCCGCGTGCAAGGTGCGATGGCGCGGGACCGCATGGCGAGTGCTGTTGGTGAGCAGCCGGAAGCGATCGGTGAGCCGCGCGCTGAGGTCCGGCAGCGGCAGGGTCCGCAGGCGGGCGGCGGCCAGTTCGATGGCCAGCGGCATGCCGTCCAGGCTGCGCACGATGGCGCGGATATCCGCGGAATTGCTCTCGGACACTGTGAAATCCGGGAGTGCTACGGCGGCGCGGTCGATGAACAGCCGGACCGCGGGCGATGCGGTGGCCGCCGGGAAATCCGCGTCGGCCGCGGGCAGGTCCAAGGTCCGGACCGGATACAGCCGCTCGCCCTCCACGCCGATCGGCTCCCGGCTCGTGGTGAGCACCCGCAGCAGGGGCAGCCGCAGCAACAGATCGTCGATCAGGCGCGCGGTCGCCTCCACGACATGCTCGCAGTTGTCGAGTACCAACAGCATTCGGCGGCCGGACAGCGTGCGCTCCAGGACTTCGGCCCACTCCGTGGACAGTTCGTCGGGTCGCTCGAACCCGAAGAGCGCGTTCGCTATCGCGACTCCGACGGCGTTCGTGGCCGGCCGGTCGGCCCGTTCCCGCTCGAGCCCGGCCAGCTCGGCGAACGCGTAACCGTCCGCCCAGTCCGCGGCGTGCGCCCCGATCGTCTCGACGGCCAGCCTGGTCTTCCCCATGCCGCCGGTCCCCACCAGGGTCACCAGTCGGGCCTCGCGCAACGCCCGCCGCACCCCGTCCACATCTCGTCCGCGTCCGACGAAGCTGGTGCACGGCCTGCGCAGCAATGGCGTGGATACCGTCGATGTCTCGACAGTCTTGGGTGCCACCGCGTTTCCCGTGCGCTCCGATTCCGGCGCCGTATCAAGGGCGGCACCGGGATCGGGGGGTGCTTTCGTGTGAGTTTCGGTCAGGGCCGAGCGCAGCAATTCGGCGGGCGCCGTGCCGAGCTCCTCCCACAGCAGGGTCTCGATACGCTGAAACTCCTGTACCGCTTCGGATCTCCGTCCCGTCGCCGCCAGCGCGCGAACCAGCCGCGCGGCGAGTGTCTCCCGGAACGGATGGGCTGTCACTTCCGTGCGCAGCTCACGCAATACCTCGCCGCCGCGGCCCAGCGCCCGGTAGGCGTCCGCCCGCAGTTCGACCGCCTCGAGCCGCTGCTCGGTCAATCGCACTGCTGCAGCTTGCAATACCTCCGATTCCCCCACATCGACCAACGGCTCCCCACGCCACAACTCGAGTGCGGCATCGAAGGACTCGATGGCTCGATCCGCTTCCCCGTCCGCGAGCAGTGCCCGCCCCGCCTCGACCCCGCGCGTGAATAGATGCACATCGACATCCTCGGGCGCCAGCTGGAGCACATAACCGCCGCCGTCGCTCACCACTGTCCCCGGCGCCGCCGCGCGCAACCGACTCGCCAAGGTCTGCAACGCATTCCCGGTCCCCGCGGGCGGATTCTCGCCCCACACCCCGTCGATCAGCCGCGCCGCCGGCACCACCCGCCCGGCTTCGAGCGCCAGCAACCCCAGCAATGCCCGCACCCGCGGCCCGCCGACCGCCGTCCTCGTCCCGTCCGCTGACTCCAGCAGCACCGGACCTAATAGCCCTACCAGCATGAATCGTCCATTTCTAGATCGATCCTGCGTGATCCCGGACAGCTCGTCAACCCGGGTGGTGGGTGGACCGCAGCCGAGCGGCTATCATTTAGATCGGTTCGCCCGGCACACAAGTTCAGCTGACTTTCACCGCGGCCACAACCCGACCGTCCGCGGCAAGGGTCGCCGAGTATCGGCCGAATTTCGGGCGGATATGGCGTAACAGCTGGTCAATTCGCGCATCGCCTGCGGAGATGGTTTGACGGAGCGGCCCATTGGTGCGGCCGCGGATCAATCTCGGCAGGAGCCGGGCGGTGCCGGCGTCCCAGTAGACGGTTTCCAAGACGCGTTAGTGGTGGGTGGCGCCGCGGCGGCGGGTGCGGGGTTCGGAGTCCGCCCCGGCGCGGGTCCGTGCCGCGTGCTGCGCATGGTCGGAGATTTCTCGTTCGACCTCTCCAAGCTGAACTTCCGCAAGAAGTAGCTCCCGGACCTGCATCGGCCCCGCCACACTGAATACACGAGCGTGCGGGCATCGGATTCGATGCCCGCACGGTGCTTTATCCGAAGGGGATCAAGACGGTTTGGGCGGGTTGGGTAAGGCTCAGCTGGTCGCCGCGTCGGATCGGACAGCTGACAGTGCTGTTCGTTTGCACGACGATCTCCACGTTATTGATGACGACCCGGTTTTCCCCGGTGCCCTCCGGACTGGTCACGAGCAAGAAACCGTCGGCGTCGGCGGTCCATTCGCGGCCGGTGATGTCGCGGGGAGTGCCCGTGAACCGCAGGCCCGGGACCTCGCGCAGGTCGATTGTGCCGGAGGTCGAGATCTGGGCGTTCGGGCCGAGTTCCACCGTGCCCACATCGGCGATCCCGGTGCCGAGCGAGAGCGTCCCGGTGACCGTCGGCGCGCCGCCGGTGGTCCGCAAGCGGTCGATGACGGCCGAATCGGTGAGGTGTACCGGTATATCGAAGATCGCGTCGGAGGGGCGGATTTCGGCGGCCGGCGGCGATCCCACCAAAAGCCGTTGCTCGACGGTCAGATCGCGGTATTTCAGGCTCGGCGTACCCACCGCGACCACGGTGCTCAGCGCGTGTGTGACATTGCCGCCGGGGATGGTGGCGCGCAGGGTGAACGAGGAGGTCTGTTGAAGTGCGGGTGTGGTCCACGCGCGCTCGTTGCTGACATCGGCACTGCCACCCGGGTAGGACATGACATACACGGCAGGACTGCCCTCCCACTGTAGAACGGTGGTGGTACCGGCGGGCACCGACAGCTCATTGGGTCGCAGATCACGAAAGACAAAGGCGGGCGGGAACTTCGGGACCCGGACGGTGGTCGTCTTCTCGGTCCAGTCGCCGAGGACCGTGCCGGTGCTCTCCACGATCTCGATCTCCGCCTCGCCGACCTCGCGATTGATCTCCAAGTGGGACAGCACGATTCCGACGGTCCAGGTGCCGTCGAACAGCGGTTCCCAATATGGTTCGGTGTGGACCACGCAGTAGCCGTTGGAGTAGACGGCCGTGTCGGCGCTCCAGCCGTCCCCGTGGTCGGGATCGGTGCCGCCGATGAAGGAGCTGCGCACGCCCGCTACGGCTTCGGGGGAGGCGATGAGATCATCGGCTCCGGGGCCGACCGGGATTCGGACGGTGACCGCGCGACAGTAGGCGTCCCGGGCACCACGGCCCACGGTGATGGTGAGGGCACCGGGCGTGGGTTCTTCGCCGGGGCTGACCGTCAGGGGATTCGGATCGGGTGTGACGGTGAAGCCCAGCAGTGGCTCGGCGAGGACGGTGTCTGGCATGACGGGGCACCTTTCGGCATGCGAACTCACGGCTCGGGATTGGTGATCGGTACCGCGATCCAGCCCGGACTCTGCTGGGTGCTTGGCCGCATCACGACCTCGGCACCGGCCGGGATGAACAGGCAGAGTGGAGTCCTGGGGGCCTGTCGGTAGGTGCGCCCATTCACCTCGAACACATTGGCCGACGTGGAGTCAGAATTGAACAGCATGAAGGTGTCGGTGGTGAATCGATGCCGGTCGGGCAACTGAATCGGGAAGGGCTGTCCGAAGATTCGCACCTCGTTGCGGCCGTCCCAGATCGCCGCGGCTGGGGTTCGCAGCCGCCGGATGGTGCTGTCCGGTGCGGTGAAGGCGAGGTCGCCGGTGCGGATCGTCTCGGCGGGCTCCCATTCGCGCACCGCCGCGGCGGTGGCGTTCACTTCGCGCGCGGTGACCGGGACGGTGAACGACGCCGACGTCGGGGTCAGCGTCGTGCCCGGCGGTACCGTCAGGGCGCGTGTGACGTCGACCGCGCTGGGGGTGAGATCCGGATTGCCGACGGTGACCACGGTGGTCTGGCTGTGTACCAGGCTGTCGCCGTGCGAGCTGACCGTCGCCTGAAGCAGGAAGCCGGTGATATCGGACAGTGGTGGTGAGGTCCAGCGGCGCAGGCCGTCCGCTCCGGCGGGGATCGAGGTCACGTCCTCGTCTCGATCGTTCCAGAACATGCGGTAGCTCGCCGGCGAGCCACGCCAGGCCAGGGTGACCGGCTGCCCATTGGGCACCGAAAGCTGGCTGGGCGCGAGGTCTTCGAAGAAGAAGCCGGGCGGGAACTTCGGTACGGAGAAGCTGGCGGCCCGATACGATGGGCCGTCGACGGGCCGTCCGGTCTCCTCGATGATGTCGATCGGAGCCAGGCCGGTGGTCGGGCTGATCCGGAACGGCCCGATGGTGATCGTGCCCGTCCAGCCCTCGGGCATGGCGGTGGGCTGCGGCGCGCGAAACTCGAAGATCAATTTGCCGTCCACGAGGCGTCGATCGCGAAGCCAATTCGCGGTGCCATCGCCCGAGATCGTCGCGTTCACACCGGTTGCCTCGGCGGTGAGGTCGGTGTGCGCGGCACCGACGGGCACCCAGATCTCGAAGCTGCGGAAGGTAAGGTCGTATTGGCCCTGTCGCAGGTCGATGGTGAGCGCGGCGGGGTCGCTGGCCCCGGCCACCAGCACCGGTGGCACGGTGCCTACTGAATAGACGAAAGCCGTACTGCGGGACAGGATTTCGACGGTCATGGCCTAGACGTCCTTTCCCAGCGGAATCCAGTACACCCGCATCGGGTTCGGGTCGAATTCACAGCGGGTTCCGGCCACCATCGGAACCGTCATGCTCTGGCCCGGCCTGAGGGTGTATCGACGGCTGTAGACGCCGAAGGGGGTATCGAGGGTCGCGTGTGCGTTGGTGATGTGCAGGAAGCCGTCTCGCGGCGCGGTGAAGGGTGCCGAGGTGCCAACAGGTCGTTGGCTGCCGACGGCCTGTATGGTTTGCGTGCCGGAGCGGGTGAGCGACTCCGTCACACGGAGATTCCGTGCCCGCAGCGCGTGTGAAACCTGCACGGCCGCAGGCGTACTGGCGGTAAGCGTCAGATCGCCGGCCGTCAGCGATCCCTGCACGGTCAGCTCGCCGAGGCTCGTGGGCACCGCGAAGTCGGCGCGTTCGGGCGTGAGGAGAATGCTGTCGCGAGTGTCGCCGACCCGCAGCGTGCGCGCCACGTCGGCGGACCGGATGCTGTCGTCACCGCCGCGCACGGCCACCGCGGTGGTGAGGGTACGGGTGGTCCTGGTCCCATCGCCCAGCTCTCCGCCTGCCTGAATCATGAACCCGGTCGTGGTGCGCAGCCGTGGAGAAGTCCAGCGCCGCAACCCATCCGGGCCCGCGGGTACGTCGGTGACGTCCTCGGTGCGGTCGGCCCAGTACAGCTGGAACCACGCCGCGTCTCCGCGCCAGCTCAGGGTGACGGCCTCGTCGGTACCGATCGCCACCCGATCGGGCGCGAAATCGCGCAACTGGGGTTCGGTGCCGCCGCTACCCGGCACGTCCACGTGGAAGGAGCGGATCGCCAGCTTGTCCTCGCGGTCGATGAACGCCCAGTGGAGTCGCACATACCGAGCGGAGACCGGCGGTGAGAGGGGAATCTCGACGGAAGGCGCCGGTTCGACGGTGGGCAGTGGGGACCAGGTGTTGCCATCGATCGAGGACTGTAGGTAACTCCTTCCGCTGCCGCCATAGCGGCCGTGGGTGTCGCCGAAGAGGATTCGCACACCGCGTACGGGGGCGACGGTCAGCAGATCGATGGTGATGGTGTGGTTGGGGAACAGATTATTCTGGCTGAGCCAGTAGGTGCCCTGGCTGTTGTCGAGCATGTAGCGCGGCAGATACGGCGGCTGCGTACCCAAGGCGCGATCCACGATCACCTCACCCGGGCTCCCGCCCGTGAGATCCGGTGCGCGCAACGGTATTCGTGCGCGGACGGCGGTCATGAGATCCGGTGCGGACAGCGGGATTCGCTCACGGACGGCGGTCATGGCCGTTCAGCTCCCGGTCGCAGTTGCAGGTATCCGGCCCGGGCTACGGGCACCGGGTCGTCGGGATAGCTGAGGAGATCGACCGGCACGATGGGCAATTCGCCCCAGCCGGGCGCCTCGGTCCCGGAGTCCCACGGTTCGGCCCAGCTCCAGGTGCCGTGCCAGGCGGCGGGGCGGGGCATGAGCACGCCGCCCGCGTCGTCGGTGGTGACGGTGAGTGAGCGCAGCGCGATGGGGCCGGAAGAGTCTGCGGTGCAGACGAACCGGAGGTAGCGGGCGGTGGGCGGTTCGGGTGGGGTGAGGTGCAGATCCCCGCCCGGAGCGACCTGGGACAGTCGAGTCCAGGTCTGGCCGTCCTCGGAGGTCTCCAGGAAGCCGTCCGGGGGCATCATTGCGCCCGCAGTATTGCCAGGGTAGAGGTCGACCCGCCGAATCGGGTGTGGTGCTTCGAGATCCAGCACGATCCAGTCGCCGGCCCGGGCGGGGCGCGGGCTGCGCCAGCTGGTGCCGAGATTGCCGTCGACCAGTTCCGCCAGGCCGTCGCCGTGCTCGTCGAGTAGGGAGGAGAACGCCGTCACCGGCTGCACGCGCAGCGGGGCCAGCAGCGGGTCCAGCCGGAAGGAGGCGCGAATGCGGTCGAGGGCGGCCGCGATCTGGTCGGCCGGTAGCCGCAGGGCTGCGACCGGGAGGATGTCCGTGGTGGCGTGGATGGCGGCGTGCGGGTCGGCGAGCAGGGTGAGCTGGCGGATCACCAGGTCGCCGGTTGGTTTGGCGGGGACGGCGAGGTCATGGCCGTCGGTGATGCGGCGCATATAGCCGGACTCGGTGGGTGGCAGGACGGTGTTGAGGAGCCGGTAGTCGATTGGGTCGCCGGGGTTGGCTCCGGCGAAGTAGCCGACCAAACCGTCTGTGAGCCAGGCATTGTCGCCGAGTCGGACCGGCCAGGTGTAGGTCGGGTAGTCCTCGCTCGGTGGATTCAGCACGTGCTGCCAGCCGGGGCGGGTAATGGGTGGTCCGGCGAGTTCGACGGTGAGGTCGGCGCGCAGCAGGGCGAGGGGACGGCCCAGTAGGCGGGCCGGGCTGGCGTCGGCTTCGGCAGCGTCGTCGGCAATGGTGTCCAGGGATTGGTCCAAGAGCTCCAGTACCGCGTCGAATTCGTCCGGGGTCCGGGCGCGCAGTGCGACGACCATGTCGGACAACTCCGGGTAGGCGTCGGAGAATCCCGGGTCGGCCGGATCGGCGAAGGGCGCGTGCGGCAGTGGGTTCCACGCGATCTCGCGCCGGTCGCCGACGACCCGCATTTCACCCAGCGGAGAGCCGTCGGGTGCGTACACCAGCAGGGCCTGGTCCAGATAGTTGAGCAACAGCCAGCCCACGACCGGCGAATTATCTTGTGCGGGAACATTGTCCAGCCGGACGCGGGCCTCTTGCATGATGCGCGGCGGCAGCTGGAAGAACCGGCGAGGTGACGTTGCCTGATCCGAAATCGGCTTGGACGGTGTGACACTCAGCGCGCGATAGGGCGGGAAGCTCAGATAGTTGTCCTGGCTGGGGTTGGTGATGTCGCAGGCGCGTCCGAAGCGGTCGATGATGCGCAGATCGCGGAAGTAGAACTGGCCCGCCCGCACGGCCTGGAAACGGTCGGACTCGGGCAAATCACCGCCTGGGGAACCGGGATTCGGCACCGTCTCGGGATCGCCGAACAATGCGCTGACCTCCGGAACGGACTGCGCCGAACCGGTGCGCTCCAGCAGCCAGTCGTTGAATCCGTCCAGGCTCTGGGACAGCAGGTCCATGGTCGCGTAGTCGGCCCGCAGCTGCGCCAGGCCCGCGGTCTCCGATTCCGGATAGGTGTTCAGATAGCGGCGGGCCTGTTCGCGCAGGATGTAGGGCGCGCTCGGGGTGAGGAAGGCGCGCTCCTTGAAGGTCATCCAGCGCAGGCCGTAGTCGCCGGTACCTGGGGTGGCCCCGCGGCCCAGCCATTGGTAGTGATTGCCGTCGAAGTACCAGTTATCGGTGCCATTGCTGCGAAAAGGCGTGGCGCACAGGCGAAGGTCCCATTGCAGATACATCGGCACCCACGCCTGCCGCCAGGCGGCGGTGTACTCGGGCAGCGGTCCGCGCACCCGGTTACCCGGGTCGGCGAGGGCGGCGCTCAGCACGGTGCCCGGCCCCGAGGCCGATGCGGTGAGGGCGGCCCAGTCCAGGAGCGCGAACTCGCGTAACAGGTTTCGGCAGGAATCCGGCAGATTGGTGAGGTCCGGCAGTGGCCGCGATGGCGGGTCCTGCCAGCTGGAGTCGTTCTGGATTTGGGTGACGAGCGCCGAGGGCACGCGGCAGGGCAGCGGATCGTCGAGGTCGCGGGTGAGCGGCTGCCCGCTGCCCGCGCCCTCGATCACCACGACCGGATCGGCGGGGCGATAGAACGGGTCGCGCCCGACGCGGCGCAGCTGCACATCGTCGGGAATCTCCTTGTCGTGCCGGAATTTCGCAATGTCCGCCGCGAGCTCCTCCGGGGTGTCTCCGTACGGAATCCGGCCGCGCAGCCGCAGCACCTCCCGCATGTCGGCGTCCACCTGTGCCGCCAGCGATCCGTCGCGATCGGGATTGAGCTGATTGTCCGCCTCGTGATTGAACGTGGGTGGGCGCGGATCGGGATAGGCGCCAGCGGGCTGATTGCGCAGCCACCAGATGCTCCACAGTCGCGATCGTTCGCGCTCCAGCTTCGGGACGAGTGCGTCGTGTTCGGCCTGATCGGAGTTCAGATCGGTCAGCCATTGCGGGAGGTTGCGCGAATCCTGTTGTCTGCCGGGGAAGGTCGCCTCCCAGCGATAGCCGCCATTGCTGCCGGCGAACCAGGCCGAACGGGTGGCCTCGTCGAGTTCGATATCCCCGTTGGGGGTGCCGTACGTGTCGATGGTTCCCTCGAGCAGCGCGCGCACCAGCTGCCCGGTGCGCGGCGAGCGGGTCTGCCCGGTGGTGAGCGCCTCGGCGGCGTCGGCGGTGCTGTGGCCCATGGACACCTTGGGGGTGAGCGGGCGGGGCCGGTCGGACTCCGGCGATGATCCCTGCCAGCGCCACGAAACACCGAGGGAGTGCCCGCAGTACAGGGTCGAGGCGATCGCGTCGGTCGGCGCGCTCCAACCGAGTGCGTCCAAGACTTGGCTGGTGCGTGAGATGCCTTCCTCCGGTGGCGGCACCAGGCCCGGAATGTCCAGGGCTTGCCGCAGTATGTCGGATGTGCCGTCGGCCCGGTCGGAGTACCAGCCGATCACCTGGTAGCTCAGCTCGTTGTCGGGTGGGAACACCGTGCCGAATTCGGCCCGGATGTCTTCCAGGGAGTCCCGCACGCAGAACACGTCCTCGTGGTAGGGCGCGTAGGCGGCGAAGGCGGGCAGGCCGGGACCGACCGTGGTGAGGAACAATTCGTGCGTCGGCGGCTCGGTCCACGGCCCGGTCTTCAGGTCGTGGCGGCGGCCGATGGTGTCGCGGTCCGGCGCGCCGGTGCCGCCGCCGGGCTTGCGGGTGGTGACGTAGCGGCTGGTGCCCCGGCCCAGTCCGCCGTCGGCGCGTTCCAGGTAGTCGCTGTGCACCACCCAGGCTGCCACTTTCCGCTGCCCATCCAAGCCGTTGTAGTGCCGCACCACCAGCCAGCGATTGGGTACCAGAGGGAAGGTGGTCTCGCCGGTTTCGGGGTGAAAGTGCCCGGCCGTCAGGGCTTCCGGCAGTTCCCACTGGACGTGGACGCCGGTCTGCGCCTCTTGCAGGCTCTGGCCGGGCGCGGGTTCGGCGCTGTCGGTGCGCTCCAGCATCTTTCGGAAGTCGGGCAGCCAAATATTGAATGGCTCGTCCTGTTTGACGCGCTGGTTGACGACGAGGGTGTGCACGCGGACGGGAACGATCAGATCGGTCCCGGTTCGGGGATCGCCGGTGGGTGTGGGCTCACTCATGGCTGTTCTCCTCGGGTCCGCGATGGCAGTAGTTGCTGTTCGATGGGGGCATTGACCATTTGCAGCGCGAACTGCGCGGTGCGCAGCGGGTTCGAGCCGATCATGTCGTTCAGCTCGGTGGTGAGCGCCGGAATCAGGCCGCGCGCGCCCAGTAGGTCCAGAACTCCCGGAGTTCCATTGGTGCGCAGGTGATCTCGTACCGATCCGGTGCGCGGGAACCAGCGGTTCTTCAGCGATTCGCCGAGCAAAGTCTCCTGATCGTGGCGCAGCTCGCGCAGATTGATGCGGTCGCCGTCGACGCCGAAGTGGATGCCCTCGGCGGGCTCGCGCAGCACGACTGTGTCGGGCACGTCGTCGAAGAGCACCAGCAGGGTGTCGGGGGCCGGTTGGTCGCGGCGCAGTTCGCTGACCGGACCCTTCGGACTGGTGGCGGTGATCCGGATGTCGGGCCAGGCGGGCACCAGCGCGGAGCGAATCAGCAGGCCCGCCTGGGGAGTCGAGCCGCTGCGGCGGGCGGTGGTGGCCGCGCGCAGCGTGTCGTCCAGGCGCAGATCGAGTGAGGTGTGCAGGCCGACGCTGGCCGCGCCGTCCACTAGTGCGTCGATCCAGGCGGCGTCGATTCGGAAGAGCCGCAACGACTCCGGCGGCAGTATGCGCGGATCGGGCACCAGATAGGAGAACGGGATGCCGCGCAGCAGGCCCAGAAGCTCCAGCCATTGCGGCATGCCGCCGGTGCGGGTGTCGGCCACGGCGCGCAGCGCCGCCTGCGGGGCGGCCTGGGTGAGCAGCCCGCGCGCCAGCGCCCGGCCCATCCGGCCGTCCGGTGCGGGTCGCGACAGCTCGGTCAACAGCGCGGCCTCGTCCTCGGCGGTGAGCTCCGCGCGGGGCGCGGCCAGGGCATCGGTGACCAGTCGGCTACTGTCGGCGAGCGTGCGCAGCCAGCCCATGCCCGGCCCGTCGGCGGTGTCCAGGGTGCGCCCCTGATCGGTTGCCATGGCCATGAGCGCGACCGCCCGGCTGGACAATTCGCGCCGCGCACGGGTGATCTCCGCGGTGTAGGTCGGATCGGCGAGCGCGATGGTGCGGCCCAGCGTCCACGCCGACGCGTACGACACATCGAACAGGCCGTGATCGGGCTCGTAGATGAGGGCGTGATCGGCCGTCGTGTGATGGTTGGGCGAGTACGGCACCTCCGGCGCGGTCACCGGGGTGGCGGGTCCGCGATACCAGGCAAAGCCGAAATCCCCGGACATAGCCCGCTGCGGCACCGGCACATAACCCAGGCGCAGGCGCTCGGCCACATAGGCGTCCTGGGAGCGGGTGCCGCCGGAGCCATTGCGCGGAAACAGTCGCAGGGCCAGATTCTCGGAATCGCGGTTGCCTGGCTCGATCAGGTTGCGCAAAAGATTGGCGGCGTCCAGGGACAGCGCCGGATCGTGCACGAACGACCACGAGTGCAGCACGGCCAGCCGCACCGCGGTGGCCGGGGAGTCGACGGTGTCCTTGAGCCAGCGGTCGTGCCCCTCCAGCGATACGAGATGCACTGCGTACGAGCCGGTGTCGTGTGGAAAGCGATTGGCGGTAAGGACACCGAACTCGCCCTCGGTCAGGATCTCCCCGTTCGCGCGCTGCGCCGCCGCGCTGACATAGCGCGCATGCGCCAGGTAGTACAGCTCCGCCTCGCGCGGCAGCACGCCACGCAGCGTCTCGACCGGCACGTCAATGGTCTGGCAATTGCTGTCCGGTGTCTCCGGCGGCAGCTGCGCCAGGGCGATACGCGGACCGGCCACCCCGGGCGCGGAACTGCCGATCATTCCGGTTTCGAGGTTGCCGACAATGTCTTTCACCTTGCGGGGCACTGTCTCGCCGAGTGCGCTCGGGTCGTCGGGCAGCTCGCCTTCGGCGAAGACCAGCAGCGCCAGCCACGGCGGGCGCGCCTCCACCCGGGAGAACTTGGGTTCCCGCTCCCAGGGCAGGATGGCCCGGTCCAGGGTGATGTGCGGCAGTGCGCTGGAGAAGTCGTCGGCGGCCCCGCGCGCGGGATACACCGCTTGCACCGACCCCGGGTCGAGCACGAATTGCACGGCGCGGATTTCGAATTCGTGCGCCAGTGTGGGCAGTTTGTCCTCGCGGTCGATCTCCCCGGCATCGTCTTTGAGAACCTGCCGGATATCCACCTGATACCGCCCAGCGGTGACCCGGGGCAGCAGATGGTCGTGGAATTCGATATCGAGCTTGGGCTGATTGGACACGGAATACTCCTCGGTCCGGGTATCGGAGGGGGTCTAGACCGCGGTGGTCAGTGGCGCGGAGACGAGCAGGTCGCGCGCGCGCCCGGCGTAGCGGGTGCGAGAACCGTTGGCTCCCGGCGCGATTCCCAGGGCATCGAGCGAGGCGTACACCGCGTCGCGGCGCGCAACAGTGGTCGGTGCGTCGATGGTGGCGGCGATGAGGTCGATGCTGCCGCTGGACGGTGCCGGCACCGGTCCCTCGACACTGCCCAGCCGCTGGGGCATGACACCGTCGTCGAGTGACTCCACGCCCAGCGCGGCCGAGGTGATCGTGCCGGTGCCCGGACCGAGAACCGGACCCTCGACAATGAATTCGAGCCCGGCCAGCAGACCGTCGATCATGCCGTCGTCGAGTGCGTCACCCGGTTTGTTGATGGGGTCACCCCACAGGGCACTGGCCATATCGCGCTCGAGTGTGCGCACGGTCCAGCCATTGCGGTCGACGTCGTAGTACTCCGAGGAGTTGTTGCGGCGGATCGTCACCCAGTGCTCGCAGGTCACGTTGCGCTTCTTCATCGGCCGGATGGAGACATCGCCGGCCGAGCCGAGGAGCTTGTCATTGAGGTACACCTGCGTGGCGGGAAGCGCTGCCTCCGTGTGGAATTCGAAGCCGTCGGCGGAGACCAGCGTCGGCGCGTCGGCGGCCGTGCGCATGGCCAGCTCCTGCGGATCCACGTCCACCATGAGCCCGGAGATCGGCGTGATCGCGAGAGGTTCGGGGAGCTGGGCCCGGAATTCGGTCCACGGAATGCCCGGAATCGACTGCTGGCCGGACCCGAAACCGAAGCCTAGGCTGATGAACCACAGCTTGACCTGCACCCGCCCGCCCAACGGCGGCGTCCACAGGTGCAGGTCGATGCCGACCTCCACCGATACCCGGATCCTGACGAACAGCACCTTCACGGTCGCGGCCACACCGATCCGGATGCCCATGCGCAGATCGAGATAGAACGGCTTCCACTGAATGAGCGCGTCCACATAGGCGGTGAACCAGGCCGAGACAATGCCCGACTGGTAACTGGCCGCCAGCCGCCCACCCGCCATCAGGGCGTTCGGGGTCAGCGCGGTGTAGCCCTGGGCCAGCACGGTGATCTTGCTGTCCGGGGTCCACTCGAAACCGAGCCGCGCCGGCCTCGGATAGTGTTGCGGCACAGTGTATGCCGGGTGATATCCGCCGACGGAGTACACGAAGTCGCCGCCGTGCCCGCCGCCGGTCCACACGTAAATGGCGAGGCCGCCGGTGAGCTTGGCCGACGGATCGAACAGGAACGAGGTGGGCGCGACCGCCGCGTCGAGGGACAGCAGACCCTGCGAGCTCCGGTAACCCAGCCGCAGATCCACATCCAGTCGCGCGTGCACCTTCCCGCCGGACTTGTTGCGCGGCAGCGTAATACTCGTGCGACCCAGCAGCATGACGGTGACGTCGTTGCCGAACTCCACCAGCGCGAGCGCCTGCGCCTCGATGAATTTGAACGAGGTGAACCGCACGCCGACCGCACCCCAGTACTGCCCGGAGCGTGCGGTCACCCAGCCACCCGGACCCATGAGCGAGGCCAGCAGTTTCTCCGGGTCGGGCGCCGGATCCGCCGAACTCAACCGGCCCATGAGCGGAAACTGCGGAAGCTCGGCCAATTCCGGAATCCGCACACTGCTGTTGACGCCGAAGCCCGCCGACAGCCCCGTCACCGAGAACGCGGGCGGGCCGAACAGTGCGACACCATTCGTGGCCGCGGCCTCACCGAACAAGAACACCGAGGTCCAGCCCTGCACGCTGCGGGCGTACGCGCCCGCCGCCTCGATGGCGAAGAACCCGGTCTCCACCGCCGCCAAACCCACCATGAGTTCGGTGAAGTCCGGATCGGTGCGCCGTTCGATCGCGCCCCGGATCTTCAGCGGCGGCCGGTCCATGGCAATGGCCGCACCCTGCAGGCGCGTCTGCACGCCGTAGCCGGAGTTCACTGTGATACCGAGGCCGACCAGTGACAGCGTCACCGGCCCGGCCGCGAAAGTGGCCTCCACACCGATGAACAGCGCGCCCTTCACGTATCCCAGCAGCACGCGCAGCAGCCGCACCGGGCCGAAGACCAGGTTC
Organism: Nocardia albiluteola; assembly: GCF_018860155.1. Lineage (GTDB taxonomy): Bacteria > Actinomycetota > Actinomycetes > Mycobacteriales > Mycobacteriaceae > Nocardia > Nocardia albiluteola. The sequence continues at coordinate 10,365 of NZ_JAHKNI010000018.1, read as the reverse complement.
AGTTCGCGCCGCCAGCCGTCTGTCTCCTGGGTGCGCGCGATCGACCGTCCGTCCCCGGTGATCGGAAGCCGCAGCGGCTGTTGCGGTTGGCCACCATAGGTGAATTCCAGCCAGGCTTCGACACCCGTGGGCAGCCCGGCCTCGCCGAAGCGGGGCAGATTCTCCAGGTGGGGGCCGAGCACCTCGGCGAGCGTCTCCAGCACGACATCGGCGGCCTTGGTCTGATCGGCGGTCCAGGGTGCAGAGGTGGCGGCAAATCCCACTGCGGCCAAGGCGACATCGCGTTCGGGCACGATCACATCGCCGATGAAGGGCAGGTCCGAGAAGTGGGCGTCGAGCAGGCCGCGCGCGAGCACAGTCGTAATGCGCTGGGAGCCATTGATTCGCACCGAGCCCAGCAGCCAGCCGGTGCGCTCGGTCACCACGGCGGCCACCAGCTGCGCGGTGACGGTGTCGTACGCGAGGGCCAGCGCGCTCAGGTTCGGGAGGAGGAATTCCGGGAATCCGGAGAGGTTCACACCCAGCCCGGCGGCCAGGTCCAGGGCCGAGATGCCGGACAGGCCGTTCCAGGCGCCGGCCAGCAGTGTCGGCCAGCTGCCCGGTGGCAGTTCGTCGTCGGGGATGCCGGGGAGCTGCGGCCGGGGAATGACGAAGCTGACGGCGGGCAGCTCGCGGGGCAGCTCGATCGACAATGCGGGCAGCCGCGCGGTCCATTTCATCGAGCGCAGCGTCAGCTCGAACGCCCAATCCGGAAGTCCCAGTGCAACATTACCGATTTCGATGCTGGCGTCGAGTTGCAGCCGTACCCGTCGTTTGTCCCGGTCGCCCTGCCCATCGCGCCCGAAGAACGCAGACAGGCCGATCCGGGGCAGCCGCAGAGGACCGAACACGCCGCCGATGTCCAACCAGGACGGCGGATTGCCGGGGTCACCGCCGTCGCCGCCCGAGAAGCTGGGCTGAGTAACCCACACGTCCCGGTCCGCGCCGGGAGCCTGCCAGGCCGCGCCCAGCCACAGACCCGAATCCATTTGGCGGCCCGGCAGTTCCGGCCACCAGCCGGTGTCCGCGCCGACCGCTTCCAGAATGCGCTGATTGAGCGTCGCCGCCTGCTCTGCGGACAGGCCCGCCGAGCCGACCCCGATCACCTCCACGCCGTGCACGCCGATCGAATCGGCCTCCGGGACGAGTTCGGCCAGCGGTGGCACATCCGACAGCAGCGCCCGCACGCCGCGCAGGCCGACCATACCGGTGACGGCCGAATTGATTGTGGCGCAGATGATTCGCAACTCGTCGGTCTCGGCCGCGACGGTGGTGGCGACCGGGTCGAAGTCGTAGCGGACGGTCACGTCGGGCAGGTCGCCCAGGAAGGCCTCCGGTGCATCGCCGAGATCGACGCCCCAGGCGGCGACCACCCGGGTAATGGACAGGGGGAGCCGGACGGCGCAGATCAGGGTCTGGACCTGCTGCCGGGCCGAGTCGGCCACGAAGCGCAGATCCAATTGAGCGGTGCCGCCCGCGACCAGCGTCTGACCCGCGATGGTGAGAGCCTGGCGATCGAATGCGGTAGTGCGCAGGGAAATCGAGGTGGCGGCCTCCAGCAGGGCGAACAGCTCGGTCAGGCCCCAATCGGCCATGGTAAGGGTGAAGTCGTCGCCAGGACTGGATGGGAATCGGTCGAGCAGTTCATCAACTGTCAGAGACACAGCTTTCCTCCAGACTCGGTCCGGGATCGGACAGCTATTGGAAGGTCGATAGACGGCGCTGAAATCGGAGCCTAGCTTGCTGTTACAGACTGGGGCCCCGTTACAGACTAGGGCCGAGAGGTGACTGTTTCTACGGGTTGGCATATTCCTGTGACACAGAAATTCCCCGCTACCCTGAAAGCGATTGTCGCACTGCACCGTGAATTCGAGCTGCCGGTGCAGCAAGCAAAGGACTTTGTATGAGAGTACCGGCCACCACGTGAAATTGTCCGGAAACCAGGAGAATCAGTCGCGGAAAAGTACTCGACGCCTGATTTTTGTGCCGTATCGGCCGCCGCACGATCGGCTTCGGTTCCATTCTTGGGTTCCGACTCGGCCGATAACAGCTATTCCGAGTAGTAGGCAACTGAAACGGGACTCGATCTGCAGAATGCGCCCGAAGTCGGCTCATCGATACTGTTCACTGCTGCGTAAAATGGGGCTTCACGCAACCGAACGACCGTTATCCTGTCATGAAACCAGGAGTGTGGGACTCGCAGAGACTCGCCGCCGAGTCCACACAAGCAGCAGCGAGAGGTAAGGGACTGTGCGACAATAGGTTCAGCTGTACAACACTCGAAGCTATCTGGTGGACGCGCGTTATTCACACGTGAATTGCGCGAGCCGAGTGCGTGTCTCGGGACACGGCCCCAAATCTCCGTCAGCATGGCATTCGTACCCGTGACGACCACGCCTATGAACCGAGCAGAATCGACGTACGGCCGGGCGTTGTTGCCGCAGGTCCGTGCCCTCGGCGGGGCACTGTGAACATGGGAACAGGTCTGAACTGCGGTTTGCTGCCGGGCAGTTGGTGATTGAAGCCGAATTCCGATTATAGGCAGGTGATGCCGCCATCTTGGCTGGCCGAGAGCAATGACGGAGTGCTGGGAGGACGGGGCTCTTGCCTCGACGGTGGGCAGCAGCTGATGGTGTGCCGCACGCGTGCGTCGAACCCCTCGCCCGGCCCCGCCTACGTGTGGGGCCGGCCGATGGTTTCGATGATCAACCGGCGCACCGGGCTCCTCACTTCGAGGCGGCCGCCGAAGCAAAGCTTGCGCCCATTCCGATACTCGCTCCGCCGTCGACCGGGATCACCGCGCCCGTCACAAATCTCAGGTTCGGCGATACGAGCGCGCCGACCAGGTCGGCGAATTCGCGGGGTTGCCCGATGCGGCCCATCGGCAGGCCGTTTCCGAGACGGGTTTTGGAGAGTTCCGGTTGTCTGTCGATTGTCTTGGCGATGAGGGGGGTGTCGAAGTATCCGGTCAGCAGGGTATTGACGTTGATGTTGTGCGGCCCGGCCTCCAGGGCGAGGGTTTGGGCGTAGCCGATAACGGCCGACCAGACGGTCGCCGGGGCTGCCATCCCGACGGCTGGGCGTTGCGCGACTCCGGAAACCACGTTGAGGACGCTGCCGCCTTCGGTTGTCATGTGCGGCAACGTCGCTCGTACGGATCGGACCACGTAGAAGAAGTGGCGTTCGAAGGCTGTCAGCCAGACGTCGTCGGTGAGCTCGGCGATGCGGCGGATCGGCGGTCCACCGTCGTTGGTGACCAGGACGTGGACGGCCGGACCGAACCGTTGAATTGTCTCGGCCGTGACGCGCTCGATGTCTGCGGCGACCGAGCAGTCGGCGGCAAGTCCGAGGATCTGTTCTCGGCCGTACTTGTCGGCAAGCTGTGCTGCGGCGGCCGCGACCTTCTCCGCGCGCCGCGCGAAGATCGTGACGAAGGCGCCTTCTTGCAACAGGCGATCCGCGATCGCGAAACCCAAACCATCGCTGCCACCGCCGACGATGGCGACCTTCCCGGTCAGTCCCAGGTCCATCACTCGACTCCGATCGATGTAAGAAATGATTCGGCATTGCCCGAGAACACGTCGTCCAGGACGTCCGGGGGGAAGCCCTGCTCACGCCATTCCTGCACCAGTCGCTCGTGGCTGAGCATCGGGTAGTCGGCTCCGAAGAACACCCGCTTACGCAGGCGCTTGCCGATCTCGCGCCGCAGCTCGTCGGAGAAGTAGCGCGGAGACCAACCATGCAACTCCATCCAGACGTTGGCCTTGTGGAGTGCGATCGCGATCATCTCCGATTGCCAGGGCCACGCCACCCGAGCCGCGATCACGTTCAGGTCGGGATATCTGGCTGCGATGCGGTCGACGTAGCGGGGGTGGCAGCCCTCGAGCGTGATGCCCATGCCGCCACGGGTTCCGGCGCCGGTGGCCGACATGCCGACGTGGACCAGCACCGGACGGTTGGCCTCGATGCATAAATTCAGGCACTTCTCCCACTCCGGCTGGTCCGGTGTGCCGGCCGGGGTGAACGAATGAACGGTCAGCCCGACCAGTCCCGGCCCCTCGCTCAGGCAGCGCTCGAATTCCCTGACATGATCCGGCCGCGTGGGATCGATGCCGATCCAGTTGCCGAGCACGACGTCGGGATGTGCGCGGGCGAAGTCGAACGCGTAGTCGTGCTGGTCACGTAATGCACCGGCATCCATCTTGTAGGTGAAGGCGAAGTCGAGCATCACGGTGGCGTTGGCCCGGCGAAATTGGGCCGCCTGCTCTTCATCGCTGACGAAATTCATGCCCCACTTGAAATAGCCCTGCAGGGCCGCACGATCCTCGGCGCTCTCGTACGGACTTCCTTTCCAGCCCTGTTCGGTGCCCCAGTGGGAGTGGAAGTCGATCAGTCGGGGTGGCGATGCGTTCAACGCTGAATACCTTTTCCTCAGTGGGGAGTTGATCAGTGGACATTGCGGGTCGAATCGCCCCAATACGGCGCGCGTAACGCCTTCTTGTCGACCTTCCCGACCGCCGTCTGCGGCAGTGCATCGACGACCACGACCTTCTTGGGCGCATACATCGAGCCCTTGACCTGCTTCACGAAGCCCTGGAGCGCGCGGACATCGACCTGCTGCCCGGGGCGCGCAACCACGAACGCGGTGACGATCTCGCCCCACCTGTCGTCGGGTACACCGATCACCGCCGCCGAGCCGACCGAAGGGTGCCCGGTCAGGGCGGCCTCGACCTCGCTCGCGTAGATGTTGAAACCCCCGGAGATGATCATGTCCTTCTTGCGGTCGACGATGTACAGCAGGCCCTCGTCGTCCTGACGGGCCAGGTCCCCGGTGTGCAACCAACCGCCCGCGAGTGCTGCCGCGGTTTCCTCGGGAAGGTTGCGGTAGCCCAGCATGACTCCGCGGTTGCGCATGACGATCTCGCCCACCTCGCCCGGGGGAACATCGTGACCGTCGTCGTCGATCAGCCGGATGCGGTTCCCGACCACGGGACGGCCACAGGAGGCGAGCCGCTCCAGGCTCGTGTTCTCGTGCGCGGCCTTGGGCAGGACCGTCCCGATGCCGGTCGACTCCGTCTGCCCGTATATCTGGGCGAAGACCGGGCCGATCCGCTCCCGGGCCTCTGCCAGGCGCACCGGCGACATCGGCCCGGTGGCATACCAGATCACCTCGAGGCTGGACAGGTCCCTGGTCTCCGGACGCTCGTGGTCCAGCAGCGTGTAGATCATCGTCGGCAGGCCGCTGAGACAGTTGATGCGCTCGGTTTCGATGATGTCGAGGAATCGGCCGGGTTCGAAGCCCTGCTCGATCACGACGGTGCCGCCGCGAAGTAGCGTCGGGATGACGCCGAGCCCCGCGGCATGGGTGAGCGGGGCCGAGGCCAGATATCGCGGCAGGTGCGGCTGTTCGAAGTCGGCCATGTGCGCGTACACCATCTGCACCATCGACCGGTGCGGCTGCATCACGCCCTTGGGTCTGCCGGTCGTCCCCCCGGTGTATTGCAGCCATGCGACGTCCGTCTCGGTGGCCGGGCCGGGGTCGAGTGGTCGAGCCGCGTGCGACTCGCCCTCGGGCAGGCCACCTGCGGCCGGGACGACCAGCAGGTGTTTCAGCGAGCCCGCCTCCGCGAGGACTTGGCGCCCGTGCTCCTCGAGAGCAGCGGTAACGACCAACACCGTGGCCTGCGCATCCTCGCAGACGACGATGTGGTCCTCGACCGAGGCCAGGGCCTGCAGGCCTGTGAAACGCCCGCCCATCAGGTACGTCGCAGCCTGGATAATCCATGACTCGGGCGTATTCGGACCGAGCATCGTGACACCCACTCCGAGCCCCACCCCCCGGCGGGCCAGCGCGGCCATGTACTGCGAGACGAGATCTCCGACTTGCGCGTAGGTCAGTCGCCGGTCACCGGCGACGAAGGCCTCGGACGAGCTGTGCCGAGTGAGGGCCTGCACGATCAGATCGCTCAGCGTCACCCCGGAGGAGGCCGCGGTGGCAGTTGCCGAGGCGGAAGGGCTCGGCACGTCGACGAGATGAGACATACCCCAACGATGGGCGCCTACCGCACGGGCGTACCACCGATGTTCCGCCTGGAATTACGGATAACCCGCCACGTTGACGCTGGTCATGAGTTTCGCGCCGTAGCGCGGTAGTGACCGGGTGTCTGGCCGACGAGGTTGGTGAAGGCATCGATGAAGCTGCTCGGGTTCGCCCAGCCCAGTCGTATCGCGGTATCGGTGACCGAGGTGCCTTCGGAGAGTTCGATCAGTGCCCGCTGGATGCGCAGCAGCGTGCGCCACTGATGGAAGCTCATCGACAGCTCGCTGCCGAACAGCCGGCTGAGGGTGCGTTCGCTCGAACCGGTTCTGTGCCCCAGCTCCGCCAGCGTCGCCGGGCCGGCCGGGTCGGCGTGCAGCAGATCGGTCACGGCCTTGAGGCGAGGGTCGCTCGGCTCCGGAAGGCGCAGTGGTTCCTTCGGGGCGCGAGCGAGTTCCGTGACGACGACCTCGAGCAGCAGCCGGGCGCGGGGGCTGTCGGCGGGTTCGGGGTCGCCGGTCATGGCCAGGTACGCCTCGCGTATGAGTGCGCTGGCCACGAACACCGACGGTTCCATCGGCAGCTGCTCGGCCAGTGCCGCCGGGACCCCGAGCACTCGGATATCGGTCTGGCCGTGCGAGCGACTGCTGTGTACAGAGAAGGGCGGCACCCAGGTCATGCGGTTCGCCGGCGCCACCCAGGTGCCGACCTCGGTCGCAGTGACCAGCGCTCCAGAAGCGGCATACCTGAGCTGCCCGAAATCATGGAAGTGTGCGGCGACCTCTTCGCCGTGGGCCAGCGGCTCGCAGGCTGGCGAATCGTCGGTCCAGAACACCGGTTCGGGGACAAGTTCGGTCATCGGCACCCACTCTAGGCGGCGGCCGGAATGCTGGCGGGTTATCAGGATTTCCTGGCGTGACACCGGTGGTACGCCTGTCTTCCGGCGTTCATCGTTGAATTATGCGAGCAATCACCCAACACACGCTCGGGGGCCCGGAGGTCCTCACCCTCGCGGAAGCGCCCGCGCCCCGCCCCCTGCCGACCGAAGTCCTCGTCCGGGTCGAGGCCATCGGGCTGAACCCACTCGAACCGCGCCTCCGGGCCGGTGAATTCCCGCTGCTCGGCCGGCCGCCGTTCATCCTCGGCTGGGATATCAGCGGTGTGGTCGAGACGGCGCAGACGTGGCGCTTGCGGCCCGGCGACGAGGTGTTCGGGATGCCGCTGTTCCCGCGGGCCGCCAACGCGTACGCCGAATTCGTGGCAGCGCCGGCCCTGCACCTGGTGCGCAAACCGGCATCGCTCTCGCACGTCGAGGCGGCGGCGTTGCCGATCGTCGGGCTGACCGCGTGGCAGGGCCTGGTCGACCTCGGCGGCGTGCGCGAAGGCACCCGCGTCCTCATCCACGCCGGTGGTGGCGGGGTCGGTCACGTAGCGATCCAGATCGCGAAATCACTTGGCGCGCACGTGATCACAACCGCAAGCGAGAGCAAACGGGAGTTCGTCGAGGAACTCGGCGCCGACGAGGTCATCGATTACACCGCGGTCGACTTCACCGAAGTCGTCAGCGACATCGAGGTGGTGCTCGACACGCTCGGCGGCGATACCGCCGCGCGCTCGCTCGAAGTGCTCCGCCCCGGGGGCCACCTCGTGACCGCGGTCGCCGACGAGGATACGGAGCTCATCGCGAAGTTCGAGGCGGCCGGCAAGCATTTCAGCGGCATCGCGGTCGACCCCGATCCGGTCGCCCTGCGAGGACTCGTCGACCTCGTCGAACAGGGCAAGCTCCGGGTCCACGTGCAGGCGACCTTCCCGTTCGAGCAGATCGCCGACGCACACCGGCTGATCGAGAGCGGTCATCTCCAGGGCAAGGTCGTCCTCACCGTCTGATCCCCTCATGGGACCTCACGCGAACGGGGATATGGCTGGGGCGGTGCTGGACTCGGCGAGGTGACCTCGAGGGTTCGCTGAAGCAGGCTTCGTTGGACCGACTGCTGAACTGAGTGGCCGGAATGGCCGGCGTTCTCACGCTGCCGCGTGAGCGGTGGCGTGGGTACGTTCGTACTCGACCGGCCTGAGCATCGCAATCCTCGAACGCCGTCTCACGGGGTTGTAGTAGGCCTCGATGTATTCGAAGATGGCGTTGGTCAGGTCCTGACGAGTGGCCCACGTCTTGGTGCCGATCGGCTCTAATTGCATTGTGCCGAAGATGGCGGGTGTCACCCGGTTCCTGATCGGCGGGCATGCGTTCGGATTCTGGGGCTGGAAGGGTTTCGCCGCGTTGATCTTGGTGTTGGCGGTCGGTGCCGGGATCTATCACTGGGTGGATCTGCCAGTTATGCACAACTTCGCTTCGCAGCACGGCGAAATCCGGCGAGAGACGCAGTCGCGTAACGGTTTTGTCTCGCCGGAAGACATAGGTGTACAAGATGAGGCTGCGACATGGAACTATTTCGACGACTTGGCCGACACCGGCCCGGAACTGGACTGACTACTTGATGAAGCTCTCTGCGCAACACGGCTTGGCCGCCCTGCGGACCATTGCCATCGCGTTCACCGTCATGATGTCTGCGACGTTGTTCGACGGTGCTGCCTCGGCGGCGCCACCGAGACCGTCGGCTATCACCTCCATCGTAAAGGAAGGGCGCACTTGGCATCTGGAGGTGTACTCGTCGGCGATGGACAAGGACATCGCGGTTAATGTGCAGCGTCCGGCCGACGAGTCCAAGCCCGCTCCCAACCTCTACATGCTCAATGGCCTGGACGCTGGTGAGGGAACCGCGAATTGGAAGGACCAGACCAACGCGTTGGAATGGCTCGCCGATAAGCCGGTCAATGTCATTCAGCCGATCGGCGGTCGTGGGAGTTACTACACCGACTGGCTGCGGCCCGACCCTGTCCTCGGGGTCAACGAGTGGAAGACCTTCTTCACCGAGGAGTTGCCTCCACTGCTGGACAAGGCCCTGGGCTCGACGGGTGTCAACGCGCTGACCGGGCTGTCGACCTCGGGCACTTCGGTGCTGCAGCTTGCCGAGGCCAAACCGGGGCTATGGAAGTCCGTCGCCGCGTACAGCGGTTGCGCGCAGATCGCCGATCCTCTGGGGCAACAATTCGTCAAACTCGCAACAGGGGCATGGGCTGGTGGCAACACCGCGAATATGTACGGTCCCGACAACAGCCCGCTGTGGGCGCAGAACGATCCGGTCATCCATGCGGATAAGCTGCGCGGCACGCTGCTCTATGTGTCCAGCGGGAGTGGCATCCCAGTGATGCAGGATGCCGAGAACTATGTGGCCCTCGCGCATGGACCGATCGGCGTGGCGAACCTTGCTCTCGGAATGATTATCGAAGCGGCGGTCAACGGTTGCACGCACAACCTGCAGACCCGTCTCGACTCGTTGAGTATTCCGGCGACCTTCCGCTTCGACCCGGTAGGGACGCACTACTGGCCGTACTGGGAGCAGGCGCTGCACGATTCCTGGCCGATGCTGGCGCGAGGGATGGCACTGACGAACTGATCGGGCAGTGATGACCGGCTGCTGGTCCCCGCGGCGGTGGTGCTGCAGGTGACGTTCGGCCAGCTCGGCCGACCAGAACAACATGTCGGAGTGGTTGCCGCGCGCCGCTGCGGCCTCGAATTGGCCTTCCAAGCCCGTGATGTCGAAATGCCGGGCAGAGAACCGTGCCTCCCGTTCGCCTGGCCGATCTGACCCGCCGCCTCGATCACCCCGACACGGTCGCCAGTACCGACCACGTTGCGTCAGCTATCCAGGATTACGGTCAAGCGTCCAGCGATCTGCTCCGCACCGCCGAGTACGGCACCATCCGTGACGTTCTGATGGCGCGCTATCTCACCGCCAAAGCCCACGCCCTCACCCACCTCGCCGGCACACCACACGATCCCGGAGCAGTCATCGCGGCAGATCGACCACAGGACTCCCTCGTTCACCCACACCCAGCCGCGCTGATCCAGGGCGCCATCCAGTTCTACGAGCACGCCGCCAGCACAGCAAGCCCCCGTGGCTCCACCGGGATCCTCCGATCGCTGGCAACCACCGCCGGTGCCGAGCTGAAGCAATCGAACCCGCTGGCAGACAACGCAACCACACCTGCGAGCGGCGAATTCGACAGCATCGCACGAGCAATCAACGACCTCGTGCTGATCACGGTCAGCCGTCGAAACCGCTTCACCGACAACGAAATCGAACAGCTTCTCGACATAGTCGACCCGATGTACTACTACATCACCGCCGGACGAAACTAGATGACCTCGACGAAAACCACACATTCGG
>NZ_JAHKNI010000017.1:128435-143435 GCF_018860155.1 Nocardia albiluteola | reverse complement strand
CGCCAGCCGGAAAATAGCTGACAAAAATGTCCGACACCCACACGGGGGTGTAAGCGCCGGAACCAAAATAAATATTTGGCACTGACATTCATCGACACACTATTGAGTTCTCAAAGAACACACGCACTGAAGATCCAGCCGGAATTGCGTCCGACATTCTCTTGAGGCAGATTTCCCAGCCTAACCGCTCTAAACCCCAGAGTCAAGCTCCGGACCTAGATCAGTTGCGCATGCCGCCAGGCGCTCTCCGTCCTACCTCGTTTCCCTGGCCTCTCGGCCCCGGGTCGGTGTCCGTGTCGCTCTGACTTGGAATAAGTTACGTGTCGGAGAACGCAACGTCAAATCCCCAAGACAGCTGGCGTTTGCGCAGGTCAGCGCCCCAGGTTTAGCGCCCTTGCGGACCTGGGTCACCCGATTGTGACCCAGGTCTCGCAGGCCGTCAACGCCCGGCGCGACGAACCCCGGCGAAATTCTTCTTCCCGCGCCGCAGCACCAGCCACTGTCCGTGCAGGTAGTCGCCCTCGCCGGGGGTCCACTCGGGATCGCTGATCCGGGCATTGTTCACCGACACCCCGTTGTCGTTGACGGCCCGGCGCGCGGCCCCGCGGCTTTCGGAAAGCCCGGAATCCACCAGCAGGTCCACGATCGTGGCGCCGTCGGCTGTGACGGCGACCTCGCTGTCGGTCGCCGCCTCGGTCAACGCGGCGGACAGGGTCGCGGAATCCAGTTCGCTCAGATCGCCCCGGCCGAACAGGGCCTGGCTGGCGAGCTGCACCGCGGCGGTATTCGCCGCGCCGTGCACCAGCGTGGTCATCTCCGCGGCCAGGCGTCGCTGCGCCTCGCGGGCGTGCGGACGTTCGGTCGTGGCGAGCTCGAGCTCGGCCAGCTCCTCGCGGTCCAGGAAGGTGAACCAGCGCAGGTAACGGATGACGTCGGCGTCGCCGGTGTTCACGAAGTACTGGTACCAGGCGTACGGGCTGGTCATCTCCGGGTCCAGCCACAGGCTGCCACCGCCGGTGGACTTGCCGAACTTCTTGCCGTCGGCGGAGGTCACCAGCGGCGTCGTCAGCGCGTGCACGTGCGCGCCGTCGACGCGGCGGTTCAGCTCGACACCCGCGATGATGTTGCCCCACTGATCCGATCCGCCGACCTGCAGCGTGCAGCCGTGGTTGCGGCGCAACTGCAGAAAGTCGTTGGCCTGCAGCAGCATGTAGCTGAACTCGGTGTAGGAGATGCCCTCGCCGTCCAGGCGCCGCTTGACCGTCTCCCGGGACAGCATGACGTTCACCGAGAAGTGCTTGCCGATATCGCGCAGGAAGTCCACGGCCGACAGCGGCCCGGTCCAGTCCATGTTGTTCGCGACGATCGCTCCGGTGGGCGAGTCGTCCAGGTCGACGAACCGCGACAGCTGCCCGCGGATCCGCTCGGCCCACTCGGCGACGGTGTCGGTCGAGTTCATGACCCGCTCACCGACGTCGCGGGGATCGCCGATCAGCCCGGTCGCGCCGCCGGCCAGCACCACGGGCCGGTGGCCCGCCTGCTGGAATCGCTTGAGCGTGAGCAGCGGAACCAGATGCCCCGCGTGCAGGCTGGCCGCGGTCGGGTCGAAGCCCGAATACAGGGTGATCGACCCCTTGGCGATGTCGGCCCGCAGGGCATCCAGATCGGTGGACTGTGCGATCAGTCCACGCCAGGTCAGCTCATCGATAATGTCCACGGTCACGCTTACTCATCTTTCCGCACGTCCACGGCCCGCCCGCAGACAGGTCCGATGGCGTCGGGCCGAAACGAGCGATGAGTTGGACGCCGGCGTATGGATCCGAGCGTCGAGACCATGTGCCGTCGCAGTCCGGGCGACTGTACTGAGAACCATGACAACGCATTCCGCTCCTGTTTCCCCCGCCCGCCCCAACCCTTTCCGGGCGATCGACCCCGCGACACACATCCCCGGTCGCGCATCGGTCGCCACCCTGGCCGTATCCACGGTCACCACCGGGCTGCTCGCCGGTGTGTACTACGGCTTCTCCATCGCGGTCATGCCGGCGCTCGCCCGGGTGGACGACCGCACCTTCGTGGAGGTCATGAACAAGATCAACGTCGTAATCGTCGGTCCCGCCTTCATGGTCTCGTTTCTCGGATCCGCGCTCGGCGCGACGGCCGCGGCGATCGTGCTGCGCCGGGATCGGCGGCTGCGCCGGTGGGTCTGGCCGGGTGCGGTCCTGTCCGTGGCCGGGTTCCTGATGACGGTCGCCATCAACGTGCCGCTCAACAACCAGCTCGCGGCCGCGGTCGATCTCGACACCGCCCGGCACCACTTCCAGTCGCTGTGGGTGCCTGCCAACAATGTTCGCGCCGTGCTCACCACGCTGAGCTTCGCGGCCCTGAGCGGTGCGCTCGTCGCGGTGTGGCCGAAGAAGGCCCGCCGCACTGCGTCGTCGTGATGATCCGCCGCATCGTCTCGATCCCGGCGCGGCAGGTCCGGGTTGATCGGCGCCGTCCGGTGGGCGATTGTCGAGTAATGGATGCGCTTGCCGATCTACTCGACGGCCCGCGGGCGCGTGGCGCCTTCGTCATGCGTTCGCTGCTGGATCCGCCCTGGTCCCTGCGGATCGCCGATCGGGCACCGCTCACCGTGGTGGTCGTGACGCGCGGATCGGCATGGATCCTTCCCGACAACGATCCGCCCGCCCGGCTCGAGGCGGGTGGCGTGGCGATTCTGCGCGGACCCGATGCCTACACCGTCGCCGACGATCCGGCCACGCCGCCCGAGGCGGTGGTGCACCCCGGGCAGACCACGACGACTCCGGACGGCGAACCACTGTGCGAGACATGGGATCTGGGCGTCCGCAGCTGGGGCACCAACCCGGACGGCGCGACCGCCCTGCTGACCGGAACCTACGAGGTGGCCGGGACCGTCAGCGACCGGCTGCTGCGGGCGCTGCCGGCGCTGGCGGTGCTGGACGTTGAGGATGTCGACCCTCGACTGTTCGGCCTACTGGCCGACGAGTCCGGGCGGGACGATCCCGGGCAGTCGGCGCTGCTGGACCGGCTGCTGGACCTGCTCACGATCGCCGCGCTGCGCGCCTGGTTCGCCCGGGCCGAGGCGCCGCGCTGGTACCGGGCCTACGCCGATCCGGTGGTCGGCCGCGCACTGCGACTGCTCGAGCACAATCCCGCCACGGACTGGACAGTGGGCGAGTTGGCCGCCGCCGTCGGCGTCTCCCGGGCCGGGCTGGCCCGGCGGTTCACCGATCTGGTCGGCGAACCGCCCATGACGTATCTGACCGAGTGGCGGCTGGCACGGGCGGCGGATCTGCTGCGCGGCACGGATGCGACCATCGAATCCATTGCGCGGCAGGTCGGTTACGGCACCGCTTTCAGTCTGGGCGCGGCCTTCAAGCGGCGGTACGGGGTGAGTCCTGGCGTGCATCGGCGCGGAGCGAGCGGGGAAGCGAGCGAGGCTGAGTCACGGGCCGCCGCGTCGGGCGCCGAACCGCGCGCATAAGCGCGAGGACGCACGCTTCCGCGGCCGCACACCCGCTTCCCTGCCGTTCTCACCCAACGCTCCGCACACGCGAATTCCGCCGCTCCCCCTCGGAAGCGGCGAAATGGTGGCGCGTGTGCTCAGCGGAAGGTCAGCGAGAAGCTGGCGCGACGCTGCCACGCGATCGTCGCGAAGATCGCGGCCAGGACCAGCGGGAAGATCGCCATCGCCGGGGCGTGCAACAGGAACGCCTGGGTGCACGCGGCGAGCACGGTGGTCACAGCCAGGCCGGTGGCGGCGGCCGCGGTCAGCCGCGGGATGAGCAGGCCGATGCCGCCGGAGACCTCCGCCAATCCGGCCAGGTAGCGGAGCCACTGGCCCAGGCCGATCTGCTGGAAGACGTGCACGGCGGTGGCCTCTCCCACCAGCTTGGGCAGGCCGGAGGCGACGATGAAGAAGACGCCGAGCAGGATCTGCACGGTCCAGAGAATGCGGTTACGGACCTTGCCGGGGGCGACGGTGATCTGGGCGGGGTGGGCGGTGGCGGTCATGATGGTGTCCTTCAGGTAGCCGATGCGGTGTCGAGCGCGCTTGCCCGATAAGACGCGGCGGGTCCCGAAAACTCATCGCCCGCGCCGGAATTCGACACTTTCGGCAGGTCATCGCCCCGATCGGCGCGGAACAGCGCTAGGTGAGCGTCTCCTTCAGGGCGGACAGATGGATGCGGCTCGCGGCGGCCGCCGCCACCGCATCGCGCTTGCGGACCGCGTCCAGCAACACCTCGTGCGCGAGATGATCCGCGGACGGATCCGGCAGCGGGCGGATGCGCAGCATGTCGACCATGGCGTGCCGCAGCCGCGGGACGAAGGCATCGAACATGCCGGCGAGCACGTCGTTGTGGGAAGCGGCCACCACCGTGCGATGGAAGGCGGTATCGGCGTCGACGAGTTCCTCGACAGAGTTCCCCGCCTCGGCGCGCGCGGACAGGGCGCGCCACATGGCGCGCAGATCGGCGGGCGTGCGCCGCGCCGCGGCCAGCGCGGCCCCCTCGGCCTCGATGGCGATGCGCGCCTCGAGGACGGTGACGATGTCGGCGCGGCGCAGAACCGCGTCCCAATCCTCGGTGATGTCCAGCGCGGTGACGAAAACGCCCGCACCCTGCCGACTTTCGAGCACCCCCTTGCCCGCGAGTTCGCGAATCGCCTCGCGCAGCGTGGACCGGCCCACGCCCAGCTGGGCCGCCAGGGTGGTTTCCCCGGGGAGCTTGTGCCCCAGCTGCCACTCGCCCGCGCGGATCCGGGTCAGGAGTAGTTCCGCTGCCTGCGCGGCGAGCGGGTACCGCTGCACGTGCGCCAAAACTCGTCCACCTCTCTACTTGTCTGAGGAGTTATCGCCGTCTAGTCTATGCCACATGGGATACCGGGGCCTGCTTCTCCTTTGCTGCCGCAGCGGGGTCTGATCGACCGGCACCCCGCCCGCGGGTTGCAGGGCTGCGCCGGTCGTCCGACCACGCGAAAGCCTTTCGAACATGTCGAACGCTCCCCTGACCTGGAATCGCCAGCACCCCTCCGTCATGCCATCGCACAGATATCGCGATGTGTACCAACGTGTTTCGATACCACTCACCGACCGCCGCTGGCCCGCCAACCGGATCGCCGCCGCCCCGCTGTGGGTGCCGGTCGACCTGCGCGACGGCAATCAGGCGCTGGCCGAACCGATGGATCCCGCACGCAAGCGCACGCTCTTCGAACTCATGGTCGCCATGGGATACAAGGAGATCGAGGTCGGCTACCCCAGCGCCTCGCAGGCCGACTTCGATTTCGTCCGGCTGCTGCGCGAGGATCCCGCGCTGGCGCCCCCGGACGTCACGATCGTGGTGTTCACCCCCGCCCGTCGCGATCTCATCGAGCGGACCGTCGCGTCGGTCGAGGGGATCGCCAACGACGTGGTGATCCACATGTACACCGCGACCGCGCCGATGTGGCGTGATCACGTCCTGGGCCGTACCCGCGCCGAGGTGGCGGAGCTGATCACCGCGGGCGGGCGCGACATCCTGGAGCTGGCCGGCGACCGGCCCAACGTCCGATTCCAGTTCTCGCCCGAGGTTTTCAACCTCACCGAACCGGATTTCGTTCTCGAGGTGTGCGATTCGATGACCGAGCTGTGGGACGCCACGCCGGAGCGGCCCGTGATCCTGAATCTGCCCGCGACCGTGGAGGTTGCCACGCCCAACGTCTACGCCGATCAAATCGAGTACATGCACCGCAATCTGGCCCGCCGCGACGGGGTGATCCTCTCGGTGCATCCGCACAACGACCGCGGCACCGGAATCGCCTGCGCGGAACTCGCGGTGCTGGCCGGTGCACAGCGCGTGGAGGGCTGCATCTTCGGCAACGGCGAACGCACCGGGAATGTCGACATCGCCACGCTCGCACTGAATCTGCACGCCCAGGGCATCGATCCGATGATCGACTTCTCCGATATCGACCAGGTCCGGCGCACGGTCGAGTTCTGCACGAGAATGCCTGTGCCCGAACGCCATCCCTACGCGGGGGATCTGGTCTACACCGCGTACTCGGGGACGCATCAGGACGCGATCCGCAAGGGCTTCGACGAACACCGCAAGCGCGCCGCCGGCCTCGGCACCGACGAGGGCGAGATCCCTTGGCAGGTACCGTATCTGCCGATCGACCCCGCCGATGTCGGGCGCACGTACGAGGCGGTGATCCGGGTGAATTCCCAGTCCGGCAAGGGCGGCATCGCCTACGTGCTGGAGACCGAGTTCGGCCGGAAACTCTCGCCCGCACAGGAGCGGGAATTCGCCCGCCACGTGCAGCGGTACACCGATCGCACCGGGACCGAGGTGTCGACGCAGACGCTGTGGACGTTGTTCACCGAATGGTCGCGGGAGGAGGTCACGGCCGGTTAGGCATGGTGGACGGCTCATGCGCGCGGCGCGGGGCGCGTGGACTGCGCCGATACGCGGAAACCGCCGCCGATTCCCGCAGCCAGAACCGCCAGGGCCGATCGGCGGCCAGGCTGACCCCGACGCGGGGGCCGACGGCGATCGCCGGATCGGCGATCTCCTCGCCGAGTTCGAGTCGGATCGCCGATTCCGGATCGAACAGCCGGGTTCCGTAATCGTCCAGGATGATTCCGAGCGCGCTGCCGAAATTGCCGGGCCCCCTGGCCAGATCGGCGTCGGTGCGGGCGGCGGGCCGCCGGGCGCGAACGATCTCGTGCCCGGCGATCACCTCCCCCGCACGCAGCAGGACCGCGCTGGCGGTGCCGTCCGGCCCGCTGGTCACGTTCACGCAGGTGTGCATCCCGTAGCTGAAGTAGACGTAGAGCACCCCCGGCGGCCCGAACATCACCGCATTGCGCGGCGTGCGCCCGCGCCCGGAATGCGCCGCCGGATCATGCCACGGCCCCGCCGGATCCCCGCCGTACGCCTCGACCTCGACGATCCGCACCCCTACCGGACCCGACCACAACGTCGCCCCCAGCAGCCGCCGCGCGGCCACCACCGGCTCGACGGCAAGTTCCTCCGCACACACAACACCCCATTCTCCAGGACGCCGTGCGGGCGCCACCCCCGGGACATGGCCGCGGCGAGTTACCGGCCCTCTGGCATCACGGCACGGACACCAGCCATTGCGCGACGCCCTCGTGGCCGGAGCACGCGCCGCGGCGGTGCCGGGTGAAGCTGTAGTCGCCATCGCGGCAACGCGCGGTCGCTCCGGCCGGAACGGCGTCGCCGGGCACGGGTTCGGGCCGCAGCACGCAGTCGCCATCAACGTTCTCGTATTCGTTTGCGGCGCAGGCGATCGGAACCGGCTCGGCGATCGCCACCGGCGTAGCGGCCGGCGTACCGAGACCTGCCGCTATTGCGAAGACCCAGGGTGCGAAGACGATTGCGCGGAGCGTCCGGCGATGCGATCGCCTCGAGTCGGTGGTCATGCGTGAAACTCCCTACCGCAGTGCGACTTCCGGCCGCTGCCGGAAGTCCGACCGTAACCCCGTCCGTGGCACTGCAGACCCCGTCACCGGCGGTCGAGGACGTTCGGCCTGGAATTCGATGACCATCGACCCCATTGTCCGGCGAGAATTCGCCATCTCATAGGGGCCAGGGGCAGGAAACGGACCGGCAGCCGGGTACCACCACCCAAGCTTTTACGAATCGAGTGGGATTCCTTGCGACGCTTGCTATTCCACTTCTCGCCGCAGGCCCGCGAGCTTGTCGGGATTCACTTGGAAGCGGATGTTCAGGATGGCGCCGTCGAGGATGTCGTAGGTGAGGGCGCCGAGGGGGTGGTCGCCGATCAGGACGAGCAGGCCCAGTTCGCCGTTGATCTCGGCCGGTTGCAGGTGGGCGCCCGCCGAGGACGGCTTGGCCATCGCGCCGAGCATCCAGCGGGCGACGTGGTCGGGGCCGAACAGCGGGCGGCGGGCGGCGGTGATTTTGCCGCCGCCGTCGTTCCACAGCGTCACATCCGGGGCGAGCAGTTCCATCAGGGCGTTGACGTCGCCGCCGTGCGCGGCCGCCAGGAACTTCCGGGTGATCTCCCCGCGCGTTGCGGAGTCGGAATCGCAACGCGGGCGGCGGGATTGGACGTGATTACGGGCGCGGTGGGAGATCTGGCGCACCGTGGCCTCGGGGCGGTCGATGAACCCGGCGATCTCGGCGTGCGAGAAGCCGAATACCTCGCGCAGCACGAAGACCGCGCGTTCGACGGGGGTCAGGGTCTCCAGGACTACCAGCATCGCGGTCGAGACGCTGTCTGCCATCTCGGACTCCTCGGCGGCGGTGGGCTCGGTGAGCACGGGTTCGGGAAGCCAGGGCCCGATATAGGTTTCGCGGGTCGCGCGGGCCGAGGTGAGGCGATTGAGGGCGAGATTGGTGACGGTCCGCACCAGATAGGCGCGCGGGTTCCGGACCGCGTCGCGGTCGGTGCCGTTCCAGGTGATCCAGGCGTCCTGCAGCACGTCCTCGGCGTCGGTCACGGTGCCGAGCATCCGGTACGCGGTGCCGAACAGCAGGCGGCGGTGCTCGGCGAACGGGTCGGCGAGTGAATCATCCTGCGGCTCGGTAGATTCCGGGTCGCCGGGGGTGATGTCCTGCATGCGATCCATCCCTTCTGGTCGAGACCTCGGCGAACCAGCCACTCGGCGAGCGGTTTCGCGATGTCACGACACACGTCGACCGCCCTGGCATGCCCGGCACGGTAATCCTGCGAAAGTCGATCGAGATTACCGTTCGAACCAACCGTCCGGTACTCGTGTTGCCTGCTCACGAAATCCGCGCACGGAACACCGGTCGTCGTCCCCTCCACCTTCGGTCCGGATTCCGCACGCCGCGGCGAACGCGAGTCGGCGCCCGGCACGCCGAATCCCGGTGTTACGCTACGCATCAGTCGAGCGCCTTGTTGGCGCGGCCACCGCGCGAGAACTGCACCGTCATGTTCGCGTGCCGGCTCATCCGGAAAGTCGGCCACGGGCTGCTGCTCACCGATTCCTTGTACATGACGGCCGCGCGACCCTTCAGGTACCAGCGCCGCGGCGTGTCGTCGGCGGCGGTGAACTGAATGACCGCGTCCTTGCGGCCGAGGCTCACCGGCTGGTGGATGTAGCCGAATCGGAAGGGGCGCACGGTCTTTCCGCGCAGCTGCCGGGCGATGCTGTCGGCGACGTATCCGGCACTCGCCATCCCGCTCTGGCAGGTGCCGTGCAGCTCGCCCCAGGTCTGCCGGACGGCCGCGGCGTCGCCGACCGCGTAGATCTCGGGGTGCGAGACCGAACGCAGGGTCGGATCGGTGGCGATCAGGCCGCGCTCGTCGACGGCTATCCCCGAGTTCGCGGCCAGCGGCGAGACCGCGAAGCCCGTCGTCCACAGGGTCAGATCCGAGGGAACCAGGTCGCCGGTCTCGAGCCGCACGGCGTCGGGCAGCACCTTGGTCACCTTCGTGCCGACGTGACGCACGATGCCCAGGCGATCCAGGGCCCGGTTCAGGTGGGCGCGCGGCTTGTCGCCCATGCCCGCGCCGAGCTCCTGCGCGCTGATCAGGGTAAGGACCAGGTCCGGGTGTGATTCGGCGATCTCGGTGGCCGCCTCGATGCCGGTGAGGCCGCCGCCGACGACGGTCACCGTCCCGCGCGCCGCGGCGATCTCGGTCAGGCGGACCGAGAGCCGGCGCGCCACGCGGGGATCGTCGATGGTCCAGGCCTGGTCCGCGCCGGGGACGCGGGTGGTGTCGGTGCGGCTGCCGATCGCGTAGACGAGGGTGTCGTAGCGCAGGGTGTCGCCGTCGTCGAGGGTGACGGCGCGGGCATCCGGGTCGATGGCGACGGCGGCGGCCCGGCGGAACTCGACGCCGGTGCCCTGCAGCAGGCCGGGAATGTCGCGGTGGGCCAGTTCCTGACCGGCGGCGATCTGATGCATGCGCAGCCGCTCGGTGAATCGCGCGGACGGGTTCACCAGGGTGATCCGCACGTTCCGGCGGCGGGTGCGGTGGGCCAGCCGGACGGTGGCCAGCATGCCGGTGTAACCGGCGCCCAGGACGACGATCTCGTGTGGTGCGGTGGCGTTCATGATGCGCTCCTGAATCGGTGGGTGGGAGTTCGGCCATGGGACAAATCAGCCCGCCGATCCGTGACAGCCGACTATGTGATGCCCGTCACATCACCTGGGCGCGGCCGCGTACCCGCCCGTGACCTCGAATAACCGATCCGCTCGCGGCGCCGGGACGGGATGTGGCGGCGATCGCATCGCGGAACAGGACTCCCCGGTTCGCAGTTGTCCCTACGGGAAACGCGAATCCGAAAGAGGTGACATGGCCGTACAGGTGGAGATCTGGACCGACATCAACTGCCCGTTCTGCTATCTGGGCAAGCGGCGCTTCGAGCAGGCCCTCGACGGCTTCGAGCACCGCGACGACGTGCGGGTGGTGCATCGCTCGTTCGAGCTGGATCCGACGCTGCCCGCCGATCACACCGGCCCGGTCGTCGCGCACATCGCGGAGAAGTACGGCATCAGCGAGGCGCAGGCCGCGGCCAACGAGCGCGGCATCGGCGCGCAGGCCGAGGCGGTCGGGCTGCCATACCAGGTCTCCGGCCGCGACTTCGGCAACAGCTTCGACATGCACCGGCTGCTGCACTACGCGCTGGCCCACGGCGCCCAGGAGGAGCTGCTCGACGCGCTCTACCGCGGCAACTTCGCCGAGGACGCGCCGCTGTTCGGCGACCGTGAGCGGCTGGTCCGGCTCGCGGTCGAGGCCGGGCTGGACGAGACCGACGTGCGCGCGGTACTCGCCGATCCCGAGGCCTACGCCGACGCGGTCCGCGCGGACGAGCGCGAGGCCGCCCGGCTCGGCGCGAACGGCGTGCCGTTCTTCGTCTTCGACCGCAGGTACGGCGTCTCGGGCGCACAGCCGCCCGAGGTCTTCGCCCAGGCGCTGGAGCGCGCGTGGTCGGATCAGGCGCCGGTGCTCGAAGTGGTGGGCGGCGCGGATGCCTGCGGCCCGGACGGCTGCGCGCTGCCCGAGCGCTGAGCACTCCCGGCGGGCGCGGAATCAGTTGTCGCGCAGGGTAATCCGAATCACCATCGAGGCCGGGCTGGCGTAGGCGCTCACGGCCCCGGCCCGCAGCGCGGCGATGTCGTCGGCGATCACCGCGGCGAACGCGACGGCCACCAGCACCCCCAGCTGTCCCCATGCCACCCAGGCGATCCCGATCGGCGCGGTCGCCAGCGCCGCGAGCGCGGCCAGCACCCGCGACCACGGGCGGTGCAGCCCCAGCGCCGTGCGGAACGCCGCCTGCCCGGCGAAATACAGCGCGACGCCGCCCGACAGCGCCAGCGCCGCCGGCCACCCCACCGGCAGGTTGCCGTGCGCGATGCTCAGGCGAAGCCCGGCGCTGGTCAGGATGACGCCGATGAGCAGCGGATACAGGGCATAGCCGTAGGCCACCGCGGCGCGGCGCGCCCGCCGGGGCACCGGGGTCGCGCCCAGCGCGGCCTCACCGGCCTCGTCGTCCAGGCCGAAGTACGACCACCACATGACGTACGCCAGGCTCAGTCCCAGGGCGACCATCGCGACCAGGCCGACGGTGATCGGTTCGCCCGCCAGTCCGGCGCCGATCGCGACCACCGATTCGCCGACCGCGATGATGATCACGAGCCCGTGCCGCTCGGCGAAATGGCTGGGCCGGATGCGGAATCCGGCGACATTCACCAGGTAGGGCGCGACGAGCTGCAGCGCGAAGGCCAGCGCCCAGAGCAGATACCGGGGCCAGCCGTCGCTGATCCCGCCGATCAGCACCAGCACCGCGATCGCGGCGTTGACCGGTGCGATGCGCAGTATCGCGGAGGTCGCCCCGCGCCCGCCGTTCGCGTAGAACAGCCCGGTGTGCACGAGGTTGACCACGAAGTAGCCCAGGCCGAAGGCCAGGCCGGAGCCGGTGAACGCCTCCGGGATCGCCAGCGCGATGACGAAGAAGCCGAACATCCCGACCAGCAGCCAGCTGCGGCGCGCCGAACTGCTGGGCGCGACCTCGTTGGTCAGGAAGACGTATCCGCTGTACATCCACCAGATCACCCCGAACATCAGCACGACCCGCCCGAATGCGGGCCAGCCGGAATGCAGCCCGAAGACCTGGGCGAGCTGGGTGATGGTGAAGACGAACACCAGATCGAAGAACAGCTCGAGGGTCGAGGCGCGCACCTGCCCGCCCTCGGCGGCGTCTACCGGCTCGGCCTCATCGTTGCTCACCTCGCCGACAGTAAACGACGCGAGCCACCGGCGACCAGGCGCTGCCGAGCCACGACGTGAGCTGCGTCGCGGCATGAGCATCCGGTCAGTGCGCGAGCGCTGCCTCCACGAAGCGGCGCAGCACCGGGCCGTTGGCGGTGGGCAGAAAGGCCAGGGACACCGGGATCTTCGGGGCGCCGGTGATCGGCACGAATCGGACGGAGGGATGGATGTGACGCTGGACCGCGACGTCGGGGACGACCCCGATGCCGCGCCCGGCGGCGATGCTCTCGATCCATTCGTCGAAGTTCGCCGTCTCGACGATGGTGGCCGGACCGTCGCCGTCGGGCCACGACCAGGGGCCGGTGGTGCCGCTGACCGTGTTGACCACCAGCGGCCACTCCGGAATCTCGGACCAGTCCACCGCGGACTCGCCGGCCAGCGAACAGCGCTCGGAGCAGACCGCGACGCGGGTTTCCTCGAACAGGCGCACGACGCGCAATCGCGAGTTCGGCACGTCACCGCGCACCAGCGCGACGTCGACCTGCTCCTGCTGCACCGCGGCCAGCGGATCGTCGGTGCGGACGAGGTCCACCGAGCTGCCTGTGGCGTGTTCGAAGCGCGCGACGGTGTCCTGCGCCCACGGCGTCGGCAGCAGCCAGCCGAAACCGAGTTTGACAGTGCCCTGCCGCCGCGCCGCGCCGACGGCCCGATCCAGTTCGGCGAGCACCCGCACCGAGTGCCCCAGGAATGCTCGCCCCGCCTCGGTCACGGCGACGTGGCGCGTCGAGCGGTCCAGCAGCGTTACCCGCAGCAGGTCCTCGAGCTGGCGGACCGTCCGGCTCAGGGCGGGCTGGGTGATCATGAGTTCCTGCGCCGCATGCGTGAACGAGGCCAGCCGGGCTACCGATTCGAACGCGCGCAGGTGCCGTATCTCGAGGCCCTGCGGCGTGTCCTCATCCATGCCTGCGGAGCATAGCCGCGGCCCGGCAGGCATTTCACAGCGGAACCGCGCATGCCTAGCGTGGAACTCGGAGGAAGACAACGGAAGGGCGGTCGACAATGCACAGCTCGCTTGCGGATCTCGGGGTGCGATTGCCGGTCCTCGCCGCGCCGATGGCCGGTGGCGGGACGACCCCGGCGATGGTCGCGGCCGCGGCGAAGGCCGGGGGGCTCGGGTTCCTGCCCGGCGGGTACCGGACACCGGACGCTTTCGCCGAACAGCTCGCGCAGGTGCGCGCGCTGGGTGTGCCGTTCGGAGTGAACCTGTTCGCCCCGAACCCGGTGCCGGCGGATCCGGACGACTACCGCCGGTACCGCGCGCAGATGCAGCAGGAGGCGGACCGGTACGGCATCCGCGTCGACGAGATCGAGATCACCGAGGACGACGACCACTGGCGGGACAAGCTCGATCTGCTACTGGTCGAACCGGTTCCGGTCGTCAGCTTCACCTTCGGCGTGCCGGACGCCGCGGTCGTCGCCGAGCTGCGGGCGGCCGGGACGGTGGTGGCGCAGACCGTCACCTCCGCCGCCGAGGCGCTGGCCACCGACGCCGACCTGTTCGTCGTGCAGGCGTCCGCGGCGGGCGGGCATTCCGGCACGCTGACCCCCGACCGGATCCCGCCCGCGGTGGCGTTGCCGGAGCTGCTGGCCGAAGTCGGTGCGGCCGTGCGGGTTCCGCTGATCGGTGCCGGTGGCGTCGCGACGCCGGAGGCCGTCGCCGCGGCGCTGGCCGCCGGAGCCACCGCGGTCGCCGTCGGCACGGTACTGCTGCGTTCGGACGAAAGCGGTGCGTCCCAGCCGCATCGGGACGCGCTGGCCGACCCGGCGCGACGCGAGACCGTCGTCACGCGGGCCTTCACCGGCCGCCCGGCGCGCGGCCTGCGCAACGAGTTCACCGATGCCCACACCGCCGATGCCCCCGCGGGTTATCCGGCGCTGCACCACCTGACGAGCCCGCTCCGCAGAGCGGCGGTGCAGGCGAAAGACCCTGAGCGCGTGCACCTCTGGGCGGGTACCGGCTACCGGCACGCGACCGCCGAACCCGCCGCCGACATCCTCACCCGGCTCGCCGCACAGCAATAAGACCGACCACCAACGAAGGAGAATTGTCATGGCCAACATCGTGGTCGCCACGCCCGGCGGCGTCGTGCCCACGGTGGACGCGGTGAGCCTCACGCCGGATATGGCGGGCGGCGCGGACGAGGCGGCGAAGTTCACCGCGGTGCTCCACGATGCCGACGAGCTGCGCCACCCGATCTCGCTGTCCGACGTCCAGCTCGACGGCTACGACGCGGTTTATTATCCCGGCGGCCACGGCCCGATGGAGGACCTCTGGCGGGACGCCGCATCCGGCGCGTTGCTGAACGCCGCACTCGCCTCGTGCCGCCCGCTCGCGGTGGTCTGCCACGCGCCCGCCGCGCTGCTGGCCACCCGCGACGAATCCGGCCGGTCGCCCTTCGCCGGCTACCGCGTCACCGCGTTCACCAACGACGAGGAGAACGCCGTCGGCCTCGGTCCGAAGGCGAAATGGCTGGTCGAGGACGAGCTGAACAAGCTGGGTGTGCGGTTCGAGCGTGGCCCGGCATGGGAGCCGTACACCGTGGCCGACCGGAACCTGTACACCGGTCAGAACCCCGCCTCGGCCGCTCCGCTGGCACAGCAGGTGCTCGAGACCCTGCACTGACACCCTGCCTCCGATCGCGTCGGGCGCCCCCCCCCCGGGGGGGCCGCCCGGAGGGGGGGCGGGGGGGGGGGTGGGGGCCCCCCCGG
>NZ_JAHKNI010000017.1:0-128425 GCF_018860155.1 Nocardia albiluteola | reverse complement strand
CTCTACCCTGAATTCCACCCCTCCCCCCTATCGCGACGCCCCCCCCTCCCCGGGGGGCCCGACGCGATCGTGTGCCGGGGGTTGCATTCGGCCCGCACTGGGCGCAGAATTCAACATGCAATGAATTCAACGCCCGGTGAATAAGAGGGTGGCCCATGACGGCATCGGATCCAACTCCCGCGATCGAGGTCGAGCACCTGCGGGTGCGTCGCGGCGGACGTGAAGTGCTGCACGATATTTCGCTGAGCGTGCCGCGAGGGTGCATTACCGGCGTGCTCGGCCCGTCGGGCTGCGGCAAGACGACGCTGATGCGCAGCGTCGTCGGCACGCAACTGATCGAGGCGGGCAGCGTGCGAGTGCTCGGCGAGGACGCCGGGACGCCGGGCCTGCGGGCCAGGGTCGGATACGTGACGCAGGCGCCGAGCATCTACGACGATCTCACCGTCACCGACAACGTCGGCTATTTCGCCGCGCTGTACGGGCGCTCGGGGCGCGATGCCGCCGAGGCCATCGAGGCGGTCGGGCTCGCCGAACACGCCCGCCAGCGCGGCAATCAGCTCTCCGGCGGCCAGCGCACCCGGGCCTCGCTGGCCTGCGCGCTGGTCGCCGATCCCGAACTGCTGGTGCTGGACGAGCCGACCGTCGGGCTGGATCCGGTGCTGCGGGTGGACCTGTGGCGGCAGTTCCGCGACCTGGCCGCGCAGGGCCGCACCCTGCTGGTGTCCAGCCACGTCATGGACGAGGCCGAGCACTGCGACCGGCTGCTGCTGATGCGCGACGGGCGTCTGCTGGCCCAGCTCAGCCCCGCCGAACTGCGCGCCGAGACCGGCGAAACCAGCCTGGAGAATGCATTTCTCGCCCTGATCAAGATGGGAGAGCCGTCATGACAACGACTTTCGCGCCCCCGCTGCGCTGCTACACCGCCACGACCGTGCGCATCCTGCGCCAGCTGCGCGCCGATCGGCGCACCGTCGCCATGCTGGTGCTGGTCCCCACCCTGCTGCTGACGCTGGTCTACTTCGTATATCACGACGAACCGTCGTTCCCGGGCATGCCCTCGCTGTTCGACCGGATCGGCGTCAGCCTGCTGGGCATTCTGCCGTTCATCGTGATGTTCCTGATCACCGCGATCGCGATGCAGCGCGAAAGAACCTCCGGCACACTGGAACGCCTCATGACCACGCCGCTGTCGAAACTGGACCTGCTGGCCGGATACGGCTCGGCGTTTTCGGTGGCCGCGACGGCACAGGCCGGGCTGGCCTGCCTGGTCTCGTTCTGGCTGCTGGGCATGAAGTCGGCGGGCAGCGTCTGGCTGGTGCTGCTGATCGCGGTGCTCGATGCGGTGCTGGGCGTAGCGCTCGGGCTGCTGGCAAGCGCGTTCGCGCGCACCGAATTCCAGGCCGTGCAGTTCATGCCGGTGATCGTCGGTCCGCAGTTCTTCCTGTGCGGGCTGCTGGTGCCGCGCGCACAGCTGCCGCGCTGGCTCGAGGTCATCAGCGATGTATTGCCGCTGAGCTACGCGGTCGACGCGCTGCAGCAGGTGTCGCGGTATACCGGGGCGACCGGGCTGATGTGGCGCGATCTGTGCGTCGTGGCCGGATTCACTGCCGTCGCACTGGCTTTGGGCGCGGCAACGCTTCGCAGGCGCACGGCGTGAGGGCATCCGGCGAGGACGGACCGGGCGATCCACCGGACGAGCTCGATGGCGCGGGCGCATCCGGGCGCAGCGGCCGGCGGCCCGGGAATCCGGACACGCGCGAGGCCATCCTCGCCGCCGCGCGGGAACGGTTCGCGGAGGTGGGATTCGACAAGGCGTCCATCCGTTCCATCGCGGCTGCCGCGGGGGTCGATCCGGCGCTCGTACACCACTATTTCGGCACCAAACAGGAATTGCTCGCCGCAGTGGTGAATCTGCCGGTCGATACGGATGTCATCCGGGCGCTCATCGCGGCCGCGCCCATCGACGGACTCGGGGAGGCGATCGTCCGCACCGTGGTCGGGGTGTGGGACTCGCCCGCCGGCGCCTCGGCGATCGCCGCATTCCGCACCATCATCGGCGGCGGCGACCCCACACTGATCGGGAGCTTCGTGCTCGAGGTGATCCTGAAAGACGTTCGCGCTCGGGTGGATTCGCCCCCCGGTTCGGGGCACACGCGGGTGGTCCTGGCGGTGGCGCAGATGGCCGGGGTAATGATGGCCCGCAAGATCGTCGGCATCGAGCCGATCGCGTCGATGCCCGCCGAACAGGTTGCGCTGCTGGTCGGTCCGTCGCTACAGCGCTATCTCACAGGCGATCTGGACCTGCCGCCTGCGGACGCCTGACCGCCCGGCGCTGCCCGCCCGTGCTCGGTCCAGTCGAATCCGGGCACACTGCTCCGACTTCGGTCACCGGCCCCCAGCCCGTGTCGGTGCCCGGCGCGCCCACATGCTGTCGTCAGCGACAGCACAGCTCGAGAGTGTTCGGTCCCGTCTCGCTCAGCCCTGTGCGGTGAACGCCTCGTGCTCGGCATCGCTCACCTCGCGCGCCTCATCGATCAGCAGCACCGGGATACCGTTGTCGACGGGGTAGGCGCGGCGCAGGCGCGAGTTGTAGAGCACGCTGGCGCCGTCCTCGGTGCGGACCAGCGACAGCGGGCCCTTGTCCTGGGGGCAGGCCAGCAGGCTCAGCAGGGTGGGGTCCAAGATTTCCTCCGGCATGGCCGATAACCTACCGGTCCGCCGCGGGCAGGCCGGACACGGTGTCCGCGGCCACGGGAGTGCGGCGGAACGAGAAGTGCCGGTGCCCGAAATACGAGCCCACCGCGACCAGGCCCATCACGACCAGCGTCGCGGGCGTCTCCGGCAGGCGCAGCACGCCGACGGTCAGCTGCACTCCCGCCATGTTCAGCGCCAGCCCGCCGGAATTCACCAGGACGAACCGGACGAAATCGCGCACCACGTGCCCCCGCACGCGGAACACCAGGCGGCGATGCGCGACGAACGCGAAGACGATGCACACCGCGTACGCCAGCGCCACGGCCACCGCCGGGGGCCAGGAACGCCCCAGCAGCGTCTCGAACACGACCGTCATCACCATGCCCAGCAGCGTGTTTGCCACGCCGACCGCCGCGAACGCCACCTCCTGCCGCCGGACCAGTCGCAGCAGCGCGCCCGGCCACGGCGATGCCGCTGTCCGGTCCGCGAGGGACATGTCCGGAACCGGCACCTCGGGCCCGCGCAGCGCCGCCCGGTCGGCCGCGACAGCCGCAGACTCCTCCGCCGTACTCACGACTTCAACCCGCCGATTCCTGTCTCCGCCGTACGCGACACGCGTTGCAACACCGACTTCCTCCCGCTCACGACTCCACCTCACTCCACCTCGCTGGCGCTCGGCTCCGTCGTGCGCGAGGCGCGCTGCGCTGATGGTTCACTCCGCTGCGCTCCGCTCACGACTCCACCTCGCTGGCGCTCGGCTCCATCGTGCGCGAGGCGCGCTGCGCTGATGGTTCACTCCGCTGCGCTCCGCTCACGACTCCACCTCGCTGGCGCTCGGCTCCATCGTGCGCGAGGCGCGCTGCGCTGATGGTTCACTCCGCTGCGCTCCGCTCACGACTCCATCGTCGAAACCGTACGCCGCGACCGCGGTTCGGTCACGACGCGACCCGTCGCCGCCACGCTCCACCGCCATCGATTCCGGCGCTCACGAGGTCGCGGTCGCCAGCTCGGGTTCGGGCTCCCGCGATTCCACCGGCTCGACCGGTCCGCGCGGCCGCCGCGAGCGAACATATGCCCACTCCATCACCGTGAGCCCCAGCAGACCCAGGGCGGCCGCCCCCGCGCCGGTCGTCCAGCCCGGCGGCCGCCACGTCACCGCCAGCACGGCATTCCGGGTGCCCAATGGAATATCCACGGCGACAAAGGATTTCGCTATCCTATCGAATGGGATAGCGCGGCCGTCGAGCGTTACGCGATAGCCCGGCCAGGCGAGCCGGGCGAAGACCACCCGTCCCCCGCCCGGCGCGGATACCCGCACGACGCTGCCGGTGTCACTCTCGGAAATCGTTGTGGCACTGGCGCCCCGGACATCGGCGATACGTCCGTTCACCCCCGAGACCGGGCCGCCGACGCGTTCCAGCACCCAGACGTACCGTTCGTGGCCGGGATAGTCGACCCACCGCCAGCCCCGAGGTGCGGGAAGCGTGCCCGCGGCGGGAAACATGGCCCGCTGCAGGACGACCCGATCCACCTTCATCAGATCGGCGAGGGTGCGCCCGGTCGTGGGTTCGGGGGCGAACACGCGCTGGTACGCGTCCGGGCACACGCTGGAATCCCATCCCATGCAGAGCATCTCGGCGAACCAGCGGTGGCCGTTGGGCGTATAGCCGTTCACGTAGTCCAGATCCAGATCCTTGGCGTAGTTGCCGAACACCAGCGAACCGTAGGCGCCGCTCACGCTGCGATCTCCGGGCCGCAGCAGTCCGCGATCGCCGAGCTGGAGGGTGACACCGCGGAAGTCGGGGAAGGCCGCGCGCGCCGCGGACCGGCTGACCGGCAGCTGCCAATTCACCGGGGTCGGCTGCACGCCGCGCACCTGCGCGTACGCGATCGGGAACATCGCCGCGATCGTCAGCGCGGCCGCGGCGGCGGTGCCCCGGGTGGCACCGAGCCACACCGCCAGCGCGCCCACCCCGGCCACCACCGCCGCGGACAGCACATGCCAGAGCACGTCGTGCGGATCGGCGGAAAACGTACGGACCCAGAGCAATCCGATCAGCACCAACGCCGTGACGACACGCCCCCTGTCACATGGTGGCGCGTGCGAGGGCCCGACGTGGTTACGCAAGCCGCCTTCTCCGGGCGCGCCGGGGCGCTTCGCGACCGTCCCGAAGCGGCCCAGCAGCACGCACACCAGCACCAGCAGACCCAACGCCAGCATCGGCAGCACCCGGGCGGGCCAGCGCAGCGGGCCGACGGTGCCGGGCCCGGCGGTCCACATCAGGAAGATGATCGCGAACAGCGCCACCCCGCTCAGCTCCCGCCACGCCGCGCGCGCCCGGCCCCAGTCGACGAACGCCAGCGCCGGAATCAGGAACCAGGCGATATAGGTCATCGGCAGCGGCTGCACATAGCCCCACCACGAATCCAGTGCCGGAAAGGCCGAGGGCAGGCTGGCGTTCAGCGACTCGGACCACGGCACCGTGAAGAACCGGTCGTTGTTGATCTGCGAATTGCCCCGCCAGCTCACCGTCGCGGACAGCATGCTCGGCAGGTAGGTGATCAGGCCGGCCAGCCCCGCGCACAGTGACACCGCAACCAGCCGCGCGACCGGCTGCCAGCGGCGCTGGTACACCAGCTCGCCCACGCCGACGGCGACCAGCATGAGCGCCGATTCCACTGCGGGAAAGACGTATTCGACCGAAATCGCCAGATACAGGAAGACGAACACCGGAATCGGTCCGCCGCGCCCGCGCGCGTACCGGACCGCCGAGGCCCACGCGTGCACCATCCAGGCGGTGCCGGTCAGCGAGGTCACCCAGCTGGCCTCGTCGAAGAACAGGAACCAGCCCGTCAGCGGGAAGGCGATGCCCGCGACCGCCGCCCACTCCACCCGGCCGCGATAGGCCAGGCAGACCCGGTACACCCCGGTCGCGGCGATGATCGAGAACACCAGCTTCACGACCGTGGCCAGCACCGCGAGATTGTCGACCGAGGGCGCGATCAGATCGATCAGCAGCTGCGGCGGGTTGAACAGCCCCGCCTCCTCCATGGTGTAGTTCCCGGACATCCACTGGTCCGGCATCAGCAGCGGCAGGTGCCCCTCGCGCAGATGCCGGCCCAGCATCACCCACAGCGGCGTGTATTGGGATTCTGTGTCGTCGCTGTAGAAGTGCCGCGCATTCGCCAGCAGGACGGCGGCGTATCCGGCGAGCACGCCGAGCACGGTGATCCCCGCCCAGCGGCGTACCGACCGGCGCCGCGCGCGTTCGGCGGTAACGTCCGGTCCGGGGCCGGGGGTCCGCACCCGTGCAGCCACGGCAGACCCGCTCGGTATAGGTGTCGACACTGCACTGTGCACCACGATTGAGAAACCCTACAGGCCGGTTCCGCGCGCGCCCGCCAACCGTCGGTGGATGCCGGACTTGCGAGGGTTCAACGGAAGCCCGGTAATAGCTGTGAGCTCTGTTAGAGTTCACTGCAATTCAGGCTCAGCACAGACATGAGATCTTCCGGCGCGTTCCGTTATCGAAAGTCGTAGCTGCCGATGTCGATTCCTTCAGTACGCGCGCCGCAGCGCGTGCCGTCGCACACCGCACGCCCCGGCGGGGTCCATGCGGTGTCGGTCGTCGTGCCCGTCTACCGGGGTGAGCAGACCATCGCCGGGCTCGTCGCCGAGCTACACGCGCTGGCCCGGCCCACCCGCACACCCGGCGGGGCGGTGTTCGCCGTCACCGAGATCGTGCTGGTGCACGACAACGGGCCCGATCGGTCCGATGTCGTGCTCGGGCAACTCGATCGGGACTACGAGCAGGTGCGGACGGTGTGGCTGAGCCGCAATTTCGGCCAGGATGCCGCGACCATCGCCGGAATGGCCGCCGCGGGCGGCGAATGGATCGTCACCATGGACGAGGACGGGCAGCACGACCCCGGCTGCATCGGGGTCTTCCTCGATACCGCCCTGTCCGAACGGGCCGACCTGGTGTACTCCAAACCCACCAACACCCGCCCGCACGGGCCACTGCGCAACCTCACCTCACGGGGGGCGAAGATCGCGCTGGCCACGGTGTTCGCGTTCCCGGATTCGACCCGTTTCGAAAGCTACCGGCTGATCCGCGGCGATATCGGCCGCCAGCTGGCACGGGTCGCGTCGGCCGGGGTGTACCTGGACGTGGCGCTGACGTGGGTGGTCGGCAACGTAGCGCAGGCGCCGGTGACACTGCGCGCGGAGGGACGCGTGGAATCCGGATACAACTATCGCCGGCTGTTCTCGCTGTTCTGGAAGATGGTGCTGTGCAGCGGAACTCGCGGCCTGCGGCTGGTGAGCCTGCTGGGGGCGGGCCTGGCCGGCGCGGGCGTGGTGTACGCGGGGATCATCGTGGGCCAGGCGGTGTTCGGGCACGGGGAGAATCCGGCGGGCTGGGCATCCACCATCGTTGTGCTGCTGCTGGTTTCGGGCGCGACGCTGCTGTCCCTGGGGCTGATCGCCGAATACCTCGGTGTGGCACTGCATGTACTGGTGGGCAAACCGCTGTATCTGACCGTGGATTCGCCGACGCCGCGGCCGGACGCCCACGCCACGCGGCTCCCCGGCACCTTCCGCCCTGCCGAGCTCGCGCGGCCGGTCGGCGTTGCGCATGCGACGAGCACCTGGTCCGCCTGTGCCGCAACACCGTTCCTTCGATCCGAGCCCAACACCGGCGCGGGGCCTGTCGGTGCCGTGTCGGTCGCCTCGGCCGAGCCACCGGCCGCCAATGCCGATCCGGCACTGCGAGCGCTGTTCCGGTCCGCGCCGAGCGGCGGGAGGCGCCCGGGTGCCCACTGACCGGATCATCTTCAGCAAGCCCCATCGCGCCCAGCGGGAACTGGCCAACCTCGCGGCAGTGCTTAACTCCGACCACAGCCACGGCGACGGTCCGTTCACCGCGGCGGCGACCGCGAAACTGCGGCAGCTCACCGGCGCACCGCACGCCATGCTGACCACCTCGTGCACCCACGCGCTCGAAATGGCCGGGCTGCTACTGGAACTCGGGCCCGACGACGAGGTCATCGTCCCGAGTTTCGCCTTCACCTCGACTGCCACGGCGGTGGCGTTGCGCGGGGCGACCTGCGTCTTCGCCGATATCGACGAGCGTGGCAACCTGGATCCCGACGCGGTGCAGGGGGCCCTCACCCGCCGGACCCGGGCGCTGGTGGTGATCCACTACGGCGGAGTCGCCGCCGATATGGATCGGCTGCTCGCGCTGGCCGAGGCGCACGGCCTGGCGATCATCGAGGACAACGCGCACGGCCTGGGCGGGCGCTGGCGTGGCAGGCCGCTGGGTACCCTCGGCACCCTCGGGACGCTGAGCTTCCACGACACCAAGAACGTGCACTGCGGCGAGGGCGGTGCACTGCTGCTGCGCGACGATATCCTGGCCGCGCGCGCGGAGATCATCCGGGAGAAGGGCACCGACCGGGCCCGATTCCTCCGCGGCGCGATCGACAAGTACTCCTGGCAGGACATCGGCTCGAGCTATCTACCCAGTGAACTCAACGCCGCGGTACTGGATGCCCAGCTCGCCGAGTTCGACGTGATCCAGGCTGGCCGCCTGCGGGTGTGGAACGCCTACGCCAGCGCCCTGTCCGGCTGGGCCGCGCGCAACGACGTGCGCCCGATGCGGGTCCCCGCCGACCGCGAGCACACCGCCCACCTCTACTATCTCCGCCTACCGACCGAGCAGCGTCGCGACGGCCTCATCGATCACCTACGCGCACAGGGCATTACGGCGCCGTTTCACTATGTTCCTCTCGACTCCAGCCCGGCGGGACTGAAACTCGGCCGCACACCCCATCCCTGCACACGCAGCGCCGACTTCGCCGGCACGATGCTGCGACTGCCCCTGTGGCCCGGCCTGACAGACACCCAGGTCGCCCGGGTTGTCGACGCCGTCACGGCCTTTCGCGTCTGAGCGCTCGTCCGGCCGCCGGAACGGTAGCGGCGTGTCGCCGTCGCCGCTACCGGCACCCGCGCAGTGCCGAGGCGACGTCGGCCGGAACGCCGTACCTCGAGGTGCAATCGATCGCGGTGCCGACAGCCAGATAGCGCCAGTAGCCCTCCGCCGTCGCCTGGAACAGGTACCCGGCCGGCTGCGGCGCAGCAGCGGTACGCACGGACCACGCCATTGCCCAGAACTGCTTGCACTGCGGTTCTCCGAGCACGATCGGCGCGGACGAGGCATGGCTGGCATTCGCGACCTGCTGCAGCTCCTGGCCGGTCACCCGCGTGCAGGGCGTGGCGGCCGGGACCGGTGCCGGGCTGGGTGGCGGCGCAGTGTGCGTGGTCGTGGCCTGCGTCGAGATCGGCGCGCTGGACGTCGACTCGGGCGTGCCGGATGCACTGGCAGTCGTCGCCACCGTCGATGTGGACGACGTGGAGGGCGAGGCGCTCGGTGCGGCGGACCCGGTGGGACCGCTCTCGCAGGCACTGAGGCACATGACGGCCCCGATCACCGCGACCGCCGAAACAAGTACTCTCACTGAAGGATTCCTCCCGATCCCGCGACGACAAGTCGCATCGTGGGAATCGCTCGGCCCGGCGTCGGCCGTTACACTACACATCCCGGGTACGCCGTCGGCCGCGCACGCCGAGACCGCAGCATGACCCTCGAATGGCGCGGTGAACACCGCCCGGGACCGCTCCGTGTACGCCGGGTGACGGAAAGTCGCCCGCCCGACACGCAAGGCGCACCCGGATCAGGCGAGGAGCGCCTCCAATGCGGCGGGGGTCAACGGTTCGTAGGCTTCCGTTTTCCCGTTGTAGTACCAGGTGTTCTCGCCCGGCTCGAGGCGGAATCCGGCCTGCACCGCGCGGGTCGAGGGGCGGTAGGTGGAGCTGCGGGGAATATCTCCGACGACGTAAACCACGTCGGGGCGAAGCGCCGGATCCAGCAGGCGCAGCCCCTCGGTGACATCTTTCGGCTCCAGCCGGCACCCCTCCCGCACGCTCACCCCGGCCACCGCGAGGGTGCGGCGGGCGCCCGCCGCACCGACGGTGTGCCCGAACGCCACCTCCATGTCGACCGCGGTGATGTCGTTGAGCGCATCCACGATCGGCTGGCTGTACACCGGGCCGCGCGCGGTCCGGATGACGGTGTCGCGGCGGTCCATCAGCCAGTAGTCGCCGTCGCTGTCGCGGCGGAAGAGGTTCTCCGTCGGCATCCACGCATCCCCCGGCGCGAACACCCCGCGCAGGCCGCCCGAGGAGATGTCCACTGCCTCCGACGCCTTGCCGATCAGCAGGCCCACCTCGTTGTCCGCGGTGCGGCGCGCGTAACCCTGTGCGTCGGTGAGGATTTCACCGGTCGCGGAGTCGTAGCCGATCAGCTCGACCCGTGCCGTGCCCGGCACCGGCCGGCCCTTGCAGCCGAGTTTGGTTCCGGCCACGTTGGCCAGCACCACATCGCCCTCGATGGAGGCGTAGAACTCCAGCACCCCTGCGGGCGCGAATCGTTCGACCGTGCGCCGCCACAGCCCGGCGGGCATGCCCGACCCGATGAACAGCCGGATCGGATGCGGATGCCCGTTGGGGAAGGTGTCGGCGTCGAGGATGTCGCGCAGCATCGTCCAGGTGTAGGTGACCACGGTGACGCCGTAGCGGTGCACCTCCTCGGCGAATCGGGGCGGATCCAGCGAACGGGCCAGCGCGATCCGGCTGCCGCCCGCGACCGCGCCGCCCAGGCTCACCAGCAGCCCGGACGAATGATGCAGCGGCGCAAGGCAGTACACGGTATCGCGGCGGTCCAGATCGGCGGCGGTGGCGGTGCCGAACGCGGACAGCGCCCAGCGGTGGTTGGTGATGTACTTCAGATCCAGACGGGGTCCGGTGCCGGTCACCAGCACGAACGCCAGCTCACGCGCCAGCCCCGGATCCGGCCGGTACCAGCCGGGCAGGGGCACCGCGGCCGGATCGATCTGCTCGAGGTCGGTGACGTCCGCGCCCGGCGGCACGGACAGCCCGCGCGCGTCGCCGCCGCCCAGCACCAGCACCCGGCCGCCGACGGCCGCGGCATCGCGCAGGTTCTCCGGATCGGCGAGGATTGTGCTCGCGCCCGTGAGCTCCACCGCGCGCGCCAGCTCGCTACCGGGCGCCAGCAGCACCGCCACCGCGCCGAGGCGCGAGAGCGCCGCCACCGCGGCCAGCGCGCTCGGACGGGTCTCCATCAGCACGCCCACCCGGCTCGCCGGGCGCACCCCGGCGGCGATCAGGCCGCGTACCACGTTGTTGATGCGGGTGTCCACCGCGGCATTGGTGTGCACCCGGTCGTCGAACAGGAACAATTCCCGCAGCGGCGCCTCACGCACCTGTTCGGATAGCAAGCGCCCCAACGAGATCCGGGTGTGCGGCTGAATCGTGCCCAGGCGGGTCAGCCGCGGCAGCGCGCGTGCGGCCTCGCCGGTCAGCTCCACCGAACCGCGCAGCGTGCTGCTCGCCATGCTGCCCAGCGCACTGCCCAGATCCGTGCCGGCCTCGGCGAGCGTGCCCGCGGCGTGCACGACGCGGTTCGCGATCGAGCGCTGCCGGTTGGCCGGGACGTGCTCGGTCATCGGCGCGATCTCCTCCGGCAGCGGCGCCTGCCCGCCGAGCCAGCGCACCCACTCGCGCACCAGCGGCCACGTCCGATTCGTGGCCGTGCTGCCGGCAACGAGCCCGAAATGACCCGCCATCAGCGTCGCCTCGTACACCTGCGCGTTCGTCGCGGCCCGCAGGACGCCGCGGACGGCCGCGGGCTGCCCGATGTCGTCGACCTCGCCGACGAAGGCCAGGATCGGGCATTCCAGCTCGGCCAGCGAGACGGGACGATCGCGAATCACGAACCCGCCCAGCATCAAGCGGTTATGTGCGACGAACTGCTTGAGCAGATCCGCCGCGGCCGGGCCGGAATACCCCACCCAGCCGTCGTGTTCGAGGAACCGGCGCTGACGTTCCTTGGGCAGCAACGCTTCCCGGTCGTGTAGCTGGCGCAGGAAATCGATCCGGGCCTTGGCGGTCTTGACCGGATCGAGCATCTGGAAGCCCACGCGCACCATGGAATCGGTAATCGGCAGCCGGTTCAGCACGTGGTCGGCCAGGAAGTCGGCGACGTCGGACACCAGCCCGTGCGGCAGCCCGAAGGGCAGCCCGGCCACGATGTCCACCGGGCTGCCGAAGGTCACGATGCTTTCCACGCCCTTGCCGTAGCGATAGGCGGCGGCCTGATAGGCGAACATGCCGCCCTGCGAATAGCCCATCAGGTGCACACCGCGACCGGTCAGCTCCGTGACCGTATCGATGGCGCTGTCCAGGGCCAGCACGTGGTCGGCCAGGTCGCGCTTCCAGCCGCCCTCCTCGGTCGCCGGTGAACCGAAATCCAGTACCCAGCAATCGATTCCGGCGCGATTGAGGATGCCCACGGCGCCGCCCTCGGCGTTCACGTCGTAGATGTCGGCGCTCACCATCAGCGGGGGCACCAGCAGGGCGACCGGGCGGTCCGAGCCGGTCGCGTCCGGGAAGTAGTGGCGCAGCCGGTACATCCGCTTGCGCTCGGTGACCTCGTAGGGCGAGGACTCCACCTGATGGGACAGCCCGCCGAACC
Organism: Nocardia albiluteola; assembly: GCF_018860155.1. Lineage (GTDB taxonomy): Bacteria > Actinomycetota > Actinomycetes > Mycobacteriales > Mycobacteriaceae > Nocardia > Nocardia albiluteola. Next base: position 116,117 of record NZ_JAHKNI010000017.1, on the reverse strand, counting down.
GGATCACCTCGAGCCCGTTCTGCGCGGTGGCCACCAGCCGCTGCACCGACCCCACGATCGACTTCGTCGACAAATTCACGGCAGCTCCCAGCCTTGACCCTCCGCGTGGCGCGCCCACGCGGACCCCTGCATCTATGCCGTCGAGCTTGCCATATCAACCGGGGTACGCGCGGCAGCGTCCGGGAAGTCAGGGGGATAAACCGACCGCGGGGTCGGGGATGGCGTCGGGGATGGCGGGCCGGCGGCCGCTCGGTGCCCGTGACCTCGCTCAGTGGCCCATGACGTTGTGATACATCGTCTCGACCGGTTCCGGACTGACGCTGAGATCGCCCCGGAAGGGATAGTCCAGGGCCGCTATCAGGAAGATCATCGTGCCGAGGAAGAAGGCGAACAGCCCGCCCAGCAGCAGATGCGCCCCGCGGGTGGACAGGCTGAACAGGCACAGCAGCACCAGGTTCACCGCGGCGCCGAGCACGATCACTCCCCACAGCACGTTCGGCAGGCCGCCGGAGGAGGCGTTGATGCGCCGGCGGCGCTCGTCGTCGAACTTGGCGAACTGCTCGATGGCCGCGGCGTGCACGATCTCCTGGGCCTTGGTCTGGGGCTGGAAGGCCAGCAGGTGGTCCTGGAAGCGGGTGACGACGGCGGTGCCGCCGGGCGGATCCTCCCCGTTCTGCAGCCCGGGGAAGGCGACGTTCAGCAGATTATCGGTGTAGTCGACCAGATCCTTCTGCAACACGCCCCGTTCGGGGTCCGGGTAGGCCGACACCTCGCGGTAGAGGGTGCCGACGGCGGCGGCCTCGTTCGACACCAGATCCTGTGCTGCGTCGAAGGCTTGATAGGTGGCGGCGGCGACCAGGCCGAGCAGCAGGCCGTAGAAGACGCCGCCGACGGTGAGCACCATGGTGACCTGTTCGTTGCGGCCGGGTTCGGGCCCGAACACCTTCTGCACGAAGGGTCTCAGCAGCGCGATGCCGGCGCAGGTGATGACGACCAGGGTTCCGGTGATGATCAGGAAACCCAGCCAATCGCGTAATTCGTAGAGCCAGGTGAACATGGGAACTCCCAGGGGCGACACGGAGGGGACAGACCGGTGGGGAGAACGAACGGCGAGTGCCGGAATCCACCTTAGCGAGGGTGCCGGGCGCGCCGAGAACAGTTCGGGGAAAACCGATTCGGATGGGTCCGGGCCCGGCTTCGATGCGACATCGTTACAGGGGCTGGCTACCGATGCGCATTCGGCGAATCCGCTTCCCCTCGTACCCGCGAGTGCCTATCATCGGAAGCGCTGGAACGCACTGTTGCGCTACCAAATTCGCACAAACGTCTCGATTTTTCAGGCATCTGCCGCCTGTCGCATATCTCTGTACTCAACCGCCCTGTCGTCGCGTGGCAACTCTGAGGTGAGGACTGCAGCATGACTATCGATGTGCCGGTACAGACCGACAACCATGTCCGGAAAAGCCTGTCCACCACCGCCGCTCATCAACTCGCGCACACCACCAAATCCGAGCCGCAGATGCAGGGCATCAGCTCCCGGTGGCTGACCCGCTCGCTGCCGTGGGTGGATGTGCACGGCGGCATCTACCGTGTCAACCGCCGCCTGACCCACACCATCGGCAACGGTGAGGTGGAGTACGTCATCGACGGCGGCCAGGCTCGCGTAATCCCGTTGGAACTCCAGGAATTACCGCAACTGCGCGGCTTCGAGGACGAGGAGATCCTGCGTGCGCTCGCGCAGCGTTTCGAGCAGCAGGACCTCGAACCCGGCACGACCATAGCCGAATTCGGCAATCCGATGGACCGCGTGCTGCTGATCGTGCACGGCAAGCTGAGCAAGATCGGCACCGGCGAGTACGGCGAGAGCACCAAACTCGGCATGCTGGGCGGCGGCGACTTCTTCGGCGACGACATGCTCGTCGACCCGAATGCCATCTGGCCGGTGACAATCCGGACCGTCACCCGCACCACACTGCTGGCGCTGCCGCGCACGGCACTGGACCAGATCACCGAGGAGATTCCGGCGCTGCACGAGCAGCTGGACCGGTACGCCGCCGCGCCGGTACGGGCGCAGAACAAACACGGCGAGGCCGAGATCGAGATCCACTCGGGCCACGAGGGCGAGCCGCTGCTGCTGGGCACCTTCGTCGACTACGACGCCACACCGCGCGAATACGAATTGAGCTTGGCGCAGAGCGTACTTCGCGTGCACACCCGCGTCGCGGACCTGTTCAACGAGCCGCACAATCAGATCGAGCAGCAGCTGCGCCTGACCATCGAGGCCCTCTACGAGCGGCGCGAGAGCGATCTGGTCAACAATCCCGACTACGGGCTGCTGCACAACTGCGACCTCAAGCAGCGCATCTACACCGAGTCCGGCGCCCCGACCCCGGACGACATGGACGAGCTGCTGAGCATGCGCCGCAGCACGAAACTCTTTCTGGCACATCCGAAGGCGATCGCCGCGTTCGGGCGCGAGTGCAACAAGCGCGGGCTGTATCCGGATCCGGTGGAGATCGACGGGCACCGGGTTCCGGCCTGGCGCGGGGTGCCGATCTTCCCGTGCGGCAAGATCCCGGTCAGCGACAAGCAGACCACCTCGATCCTGGCGATGCGCACCGGGGAGAAGGAGCAGGGCGTGATCGGCCTGCACCAGACCGGAATTCCCGACGAGTTCGAGCCGAGCCTCAACGTCCGCTTCAAGGGTATCGACGACCAGTCGATCATCTCGTACCTGATCAGCTGCTACTACTCCGCGGCGGTACTGGTGCCCGACGCGCTGGGCATCCTGGACAACGTCCTGGTCGCCCGGCAGAGCGACTGACGAAGGGGCACAGCCATGTCGGTGCTGTCGCGCGCCGCGGCGCCGCCGGCCACCTCCGAGGTGGCCTCGGTGATCGCCGCGCTACTGAAGGATCTCGGCAACGCTCCCCCGACCGCCCTGGCGCGGCCGGGGGTTCCCGAAGCCGAAGTGCTGTCCCATGATTCGGCCACGCTGGGGGGCATGACCGCGGGCGAGGCGCCACTGCGGTTGCTCGGGCCGGCCGGGCTCGGTGCGGCGAGTCTGTTGGTTCCTTCCCCGCCCGGCGCTGCGTCCGGAGGTGTTGCATCGGACGGGGTTGCCGATGCAGTCTCCGGGCCGGGCTCGGGGGCGGGTCCCGATGGACTTGCGGAGGCTGCCTCCGCCCCGGACGGCATGGCCTCCCGGATGCCGTTCGGGCCCACCGGAATCGGCACGGGGTTCACGCGGATCGCCGCGCTGGGCACCTCCGCGCCGCAGCGGCCCGCCGCCGCCGACGGAACGTCCGGCCGCAGTGCGACCGGCGAACGGATGACCGCACTACCTGGCGCCGGAACGGATCCGACGCGGCCGCGTCGAGCTGGACGCAGCGCGGAATCTGTTGCGGCTGAGCAGAATTCCGGCAAGCAGGACTGCACGCCCGCGGCCGGTTCTCGAATTCCCGCTCTCTACTGCCCGCCGCCGGTCCGCGACGATCCCGTGCTCGCCGAGGCGGTCAACGAGGGAATTCTGGCCTGGGCCGAGGCGATCGGGCTCTACGAGGGCAAGCTGGACGAGCTCCGCAAGGCCGACTTCGGGCGGCTGATCATGCTCGCGCATCCGGATTGCGACGATCCGGACCGCCTGCTCGCGGCGGCGAAATGCGCGGTGTCCGAGTGGTCGGTCGACGACTACTACTGCGAGGAGGACGCCGACGACCACGCGGCCGACGGCACCCCCTCCAGCGCGGAGGCCGAACTGGGTCCACGCCTGGAATTGGCCGCGGCCGCAATGGATCCGGTACATCTCCCGGCGAAGTATCAGGCCGAGCTGGAGCGGGTGATGGCCGCGGACCCCATCCTGCGCGCCTTCCGGACCTCGTTCGAGCACCTGGCGCACTATGCGACGCCCGCGCAGCTGGCCCGGCTGCGCACCGAGATCGCCGGGTGGTTCATCGCTTTGGCCGCCGAGGGCGGGTGGCGCGCGGCCGGGCGCATGCCGAAGGTCTGGGAGTACCTGACCAACCGCCAGCCGCACAGCTTCCTGCCCTGCATGGCGCCGATCGATGTGGTCGGCGGATACGAGCTGAGCGCGGCCGAATACACCGATCCGCGCATGCGGCGGGTGATCACCACCGCGGCCCTGGCCTCCCAGATGGTCAACGACCTCTATTCGATGGCCCGCGAGGATCAGTCCGGCGGCAGGGAATTCAACCTGCCGACGGTGCTTGCCGCGGAACAGAATTGCAGCCGTCACGAGGCGATCGTGCAGACGGCACGGGTGCACGACGAGCTGGTACACCGCTTCGAGGGCGAGGCGGCATTGCTCGCGGCGACCGGATCCCCTGCGCTGCAACGCTTCCTGGGCGGGCTGTGGGCCTGGATGGGCGGCAGCCGCGCCTGGCACGCCGACAGCCGCCGCTACAGCGAGTACTCCTGACCCATCTCCCGGCCGGCTCCACCGTCCCGCGATTTCCTGGCGATTGCCGTTGTCAGCACCACCGATCGAGAGGATTGATCCGTCATGACCATGCTCGAGCCCAAGACCGATGGCGTCCTGCACACCAGTTACCAGCGCTCGGTCGCCGCGTACTGGAACGACAATCCCAACGACGACCGCATCAACACCAAACTGGGCGAAGTCGACGATCTCTACCACCATCACTACGGGATCGGTGAGCCCGACCTGTCGGTGCTGGAGGGCCCCGAGCACACCCGCCAGGATCGGCTCGTGCGCGAACTGCACCGGCTCGAGACCGCCCAGGCCGATCTGCTGCTGGACCATCTCGGCGCGATCCGCCCCGGCGACCGCCTGCTGGACGGTGGCTCCGGGCGCGGTGGCACCAGCATCATGGCGCACGAGCGGTTCGGCTGCCGGGTGGACGGGGTGAGCATCTCCGAGTATCAGGTGGGGTTCGCCAATGATCAGGCCGCCCGCCGCGGTGTGGCGGACAGCGTGCAGTTCCACTACCGCAACATGCTCGACACCGGCTTCGAGTCGCGGTCGATGCGCGGCATCTGGACCAACGAGACCGATATGTACGTGGAGCTGCCCGATCTGTTCAGCGAGTTCTCCCGGCTGCTCGAACCGGGCGGGCGCTATGTGTGCGTCACCGGCTGCTCCAACGACGTCATCGGTGGGCGCTCCTCGGCGGTGAGCTGGATCGACGCGCACTACGGCTGCATGATCCACCCGCGCAGCCACTACTTCACCGCGCTGGCCGCGAACAACATGGTCCCGATCGCCGTAGTGGATCTCACCCCCGCCACCATCCCGTACTGGGAGCTGCGCACCCATTCGGAACTGGCCACCGGCGTGGAAAAGTCGTTCCTGAGCTCGTACCGGGACGGTAGTTTCCAATACCTGCTGATCGCTGCCGATAAGGTGGGGCGGTGACCGCCACCCGCGAAGACAACGCCGAATCCGCGCCGATCGACCGCGAGGCCCTGCCCGTCGAGCTCGTGGACGAGCAGGGCCGGCCGATCGGCTCGTGCCCGGTCGCCCAGGCGCACACCGCGCCCGGGCGGCTGCACCGGGCATTCTCGGTGATGCTGTTCGACGCGGCGGGCAGGATGCTGCTGCAGCGCCGCGCCGCGGTCAAGACCAGGTTCCCGCTCCTGTGGACCAACACCTGCTGCGGCCACCCCGCCCCCGGCCAGCCCGTCACCGCCGCCGCGGCGGCACGCCTGGCCGAGGAACTCGGCATCGAAACCTCCCTGCGCGAGGCCGGAGTGTTCCACTACCGGGCGTCCGACCCGGCCACGGGCCGAGTCGAGCACGAATGGGACCACGTCCTGATCGGCCACTTCGAGGGCGCCCCACCCCACCCCGACCCGGCGGAGATCGAGGACTACGCCTGGATCCCCCCGGACGAACTTCTCACCATCGTCGCGGCCGACCCCACCCGCTACACCCCATGGCTCCCCGGCGTACTCGCCATCACCCACCCGACCGATGGTGACAGCCCACGATTCGATTCCCCCTCAGCATCGGGCGGGTCGGCCACGAGCTGACGTACTACATCAGGCGGCGCGGGAGCTCACAGCGGGGATACCGGCAACCGGTATCCCCGGTCGGGTAGAAGATGTCCGGATGCTGGTCGAGGTTCAACGTCGCCTCGGCGGAGTCGTGCCCAGAGCGCTGCTCGGCGGTCGATTCGTCTTGGGAGCCGGTCAGTCGACGCAGATCGAGGTGGCCGTCGCGGGCTTCGATGTTCTGGACACCGAGGGTCTGCCTGCCTGTCATAGTCGGCTCTGGAAGAAACCATTCGCAGTGGGATTGCCCAGCGATTTCGGTGGCGCGGTGCTGGACGGTCTTACAAGCGGTTCACAGCCGCCGCTTCCTGCTGGAATTCTGCGTGTGGACAGGGCAGGGTTCGACCCCGTGAACTCAGCTGAGCCGATCTTCACCCAGGCCGCGGAGTAGCTGCGGGTCGGGATTGCCGCGGCGTTGTACGACAAGGACCCGGAGCCTTTGCTCCGGGCCGTCATCGAGAACTGGTGAGGGGCAGCGATGCTCGCTTACTCGAGGTCTACTGCAACTCGGTGTTCACCCGCACGAATCGGGCGGCGAGTAGCCGGTAGGTGAGGAATGCCAGGCCGCAGCCGATGAACCAGCTGTACTGGGCCGCGGTGTACATGCCGGGGAGGCTGCCTGCCAGGACCGGGATCACCGCTACTACGGCGCCGACGATGGTGGCGGCGATTGCGGCGGGGTTGAATCCGTTTCGGTACCAATAGGTTCCGGATTCCGAGGTGGTGAACAGGTCCTGGACCACGATTCGGCGGCGCTGGATCAGGTAGTGGTCGGCGATCAGCACGCCGAACAGCGGGCCGATGAACGCGCCCAGCACCTCCAGGGTGTAGTGGATGACCTCCGGATTGTTGTACAGGTTCCAGGGGGTGATGAGCAGGGATCCGACTGCGGCGATCATGCCGCCGGCGCGCCAGCTGATTCGGCGCGGGCTCACGTTGGAGAAGTCGAAGGCCGGTGAGATGAAGTTGGCCACGATATTGATGCCGATCGTCGCGACGGCAAAGGTCAACGCGCCCAGCACGATTGCGAACGTGCTGTCGATATGCGACACGGTCTCCACCGGATCGGTGATGAGCTTGCCGTACACCGGCACGGTCAGCGAGGAGGTGACCACCACGAGCAGCGAGAACATCAGGAAGTTCACCGGCAGCCCCAGCAGATTGCCGCGCCGCACTGCCGCCATCGAGCGGGCGTAGCGGGAGAAGTCGCCGAAGTTCAGCATCGGGCCCGAGAAATACGACACCACCAGCGCGATCGCGCCGAGCATGACCGGCACCGAGTGCAGGCCGGTGTACTGCACGTGTCCCAGGTTCAGATCGATCGCGCCCCACCCGGCCTTGGCGATCAGGTACCCGCATAGCGCGAACATCACGACATACACGGCGGGACCGCAGAAGTCGATGAACCGCCGGATGGATTCCATGCCGCGCCAGAACACCGCGGCCTGCAGCACCCATAACAGCAGATACGCGCCCCAGCCCAGCAGCGACAATCCGGCGAAACCGTAATCGTGCACGACCGCGTACGGCGCCAGCCCCGGAAACAGTTTCACCGCAACGACTATCAGCGCCGCCGATGCCAGGTAGGTCTGAATCCCGTACCACGCCACCGCGATCAGGCCGCGGATGATCGCGGGAACATTCGCGCCCAGCACGCCGAAGGCGCTACGGCACACCACCGGGAACGGCACTCCGGCGCGCTGGCTCGGTGCGGCGACCAGATTGCACAGCCCGAACACGATCGTGATGCCGATCAGCAGCGCCACCAGCACCTGCCAGCTGGCCAGGCCGAGCGCGAACAGGCTGCCCGCGGTCACGTACCCGCCGACGCTGTGCACGTCCGACATCCAGAAGGCAAAGATGTTGTAGGCGCCCCAGCGCTGCGCCGGCAACGGCGCGAGGTCGGCGTTGGTCAGGCGCGGGTCGGGATTCGTCAGCCCCGGATACTCGGCGGGGGTGCCGGCGGCGGGGTCGATGGTCTCGGTCATGGTGCATCCGATCCGAAGGTGTCACTAACGGGCCGAACGGTAATTCCGGCCCGTTGCCTCACCATTGCTCATTTATTTCCCCGGCATTGCGCAAACGATATATATATCATTTCGGCGGCGCCCTTCCGGCGAGACGCCGCGCGCCCCTACATACCAGCAATCAGCCCAACTGCTACACCGATTGCCATGCTTTTCCACCAGACACCTGGCACTATGACCGGCATGGAGCTCATCGGACTGGATCAGATCGAGGCGGCGGCGAAGCTCGTGGGCCCGGCGGTGCGCCGGACGCCATTGGTGGCCGCGCGGGTGCTGTCGGAGCGCACCGGGCACGAGGTTCGCCTGAAATGCGAGAACCTGCAGCGCACCGGATCATTCAAGCCTCGAGGCGCCTACAACCGGATCGCGAATCTGTCCGAGGACGAGCGGCGGCACGGAGTGGTCGCGGCCAGCGCCGGAAATCACGCGCAGGGGGTGGCCTGGGCGGCGGCCAGCCTGGGGATCGCCTCGACGGTGTTCATGCCCATCGGGGCCTCACTGCCCAAGCTCGTGGCCACCCGGGCCTACGGCGCCACCGTGCATCAGGTCGGCGAGACCGTCGATCAATCCCTCACCGCCGCAATACAGTTCGCCGAGCAGACCGGGGCGATACTGATCCACCCCTTCGACCATCCCGACATCGTCGCCGGGCAGGCGACCGTCGGGGTGGAACTGCTCGAGCAGCTGCCCGAGGTGGACACCGTGATCGTGCCGACCGGAGGCGGCGGGTTGCTCGCCGGAGTGGCGGTGGCCCTCGAGTACCTGGCGCCGCAGGTGCGGGTGGTCGGCGTGCAGGCCGCCCGGGCCGCCGCCTGGCCCGGTTCGCTCGAGGCCGGTGAACCCGTTGCGCTGGAACGCATGTCGACGATGGCCGACGGCATCGCGGTGGGTCGTCCGGGTGAGGTGCCGTTCGCCCATGTGGCCGGGCGGGTGTCCCAGATCGTCACCGTCGACGAGGATGCGCTCTCACGCGCCATGCTGCTGTGCATGGAGCGCGCCAAACTCATCGTCGAGCCCGCGGGGGCCGCGGCGGTCGCGGCCCTGATGACCTACGACGCCGACGAACTCGGCATCGGGGGCCCGGTCTGCGCGATCCTGTCCGGGGGCAACGTGGACCCGCTGCTGCTGACCCGGCTCATCGGCCACGGTCTCGGCGCCGCGGGCCGGTATCTCGTACTGCGCGTGACGATTTCGGATCTCCCCGGCAGCCTGGGCCGGCTGCTGGCCGAGATCGGGCGCACCGGCGCGAGCGTGTTCGAGATCGCGCACTCCCGCACCGGCGCGGGGCTGGCGGTCGACGAGGCCGAGGTCTCGCTCACCCTGGAGACGCGCGGGCCCACGCACCGGGACGAGGTGATCGAGGCACTCGCGACCGCCGGATACACCGTGCGCGTGCAGGAGTGAGCGGAGCGAACCATCAGCGCAGCGCCTCGCGCACGACGGAGCCGAGCGCCAGCGAGGTGGAGTCGTGAGCGTCAGCACTTGCTCCGGTAGAAGTACTTCGACTGAGAATCCATGTCGGCCTGGGTGATCGAGACCATGTCGGTCTGGATGTGCCGGGTCACCGGCTTACCCGTGAGCGCCGCGGCCGCCTGATCCACCCCGTCCACACCGATGGTGGCCGGATCCTGCGCGATCAGCGCCTGGATGACCCCGGACTTCAGATCCTGCACCTGCTGCGGGCTGGCATCGAAGCCCACGATCTTGACCTGGCCCAGCTTGCCCGCGTTGCGCAGGCCCGTCGCCGCGCCCTCGGCCGAGCTGAGATTGGTGGCGAAGATGCCGGCCAGATCGGGATGGGCAGCGAGGGTCGCGGTGACGATCGAGGCGGCCGTCGCGGCGTCGTTGTTGTTGTACTGCACGCCGAGTGAGCTCATCCCCGCGTGGTTCTTCAGCTCGTCGGCGAAGCCCTGGGCGCGCTGATCGGTGGTGGAGGTGCCCGCCTTGGTGTTGATTACCAGCGTGGATCCCTTGTCCCCCACCAGCTTTGCCAGGGTCTGCGCGGCCAGCTGGCCGCCCTTGACGTTGTCCGAGGAGATCGAGGACAGCGCGATCGACTGATCCTCCAGCGCGGTGTCCACCTCGATGATCTTGATGCCGGCGTCCTTGGCCTGCTTGATCGGGGCCGCCATCGCCGTGGCGTGGGTCGGGGCGATCAGGATCGCGCCCGGCTTGGTGGCGATCACGCCGGTCACGATCGGAGTCTGCAGCGAGGCGTCGAATTGCGTCGGCGCCTGGGTGTCCAGCGAGTACCCGAGCTTCTTCGCCTCGTCCTGTGCGCCGCACTGCATCGAAATGTAGAACGGCTCGTTGGCAACGCCCGGAACAAGCACGAGTTTCTTGGCGTTGGTGCCGCCGGAATTGCCGACCGAGCCGCCGCATCCCGCGAGTACGGCCGCGGCCGTCACGGCCACACCAAGTATTGCGGCGGCCCGCTTCACGCTTCTCATCTCCGCCTTACCCTTCAGTTCTGTTGTGTTATTTCCGGTCTCGCGCCTTCCGCCTGGCCTGGTCGAACCAGACCGCCGCCACGAGAACGATGCTCACCGCGATCGGCTGCCAGAACACCGGCACTCCCGCGATGACAAATCCCTTGCGTAGCACCGACGGGATGAACACCCCTATCACGGTGCCCACCACCGTGCCTGTGCCGCCGAACAGGCTGGTGCCGCCGATGACGACACCCGCGATGGCGTCGAGGTTGTCGGTGCCGTGCCCGGCGATGGTGGTGGTGCCGAAGTAGGCCAGATTCATGAATCCGGCCAGCCCCGAGAGCAATCCGGTCATCAGGTACACCAGGATCAGATGCCGGGTGACCCCGATTCCGGAACGCCGGGCGGCCTCGGCGTTGGACCCGATGGCGTAGGTGTAGCGGCCGAAGCGGGTGGTGTGCAGCAGCCAGGCGCCGAACAGGGTGACCACCAGCGCGACGAGCACCAGATCCGGAATACCGCCCAGCAGGGTGCCGAAACCCAGCGAGTTGCGAAGCTTCTCGGGCACCGTGCGGGTGTCGACGCCCCCGGTGATGAGCTGCGCGGCTCCCAGCGCCGCGCCGAAGGAGCCGAGGGTGACGATGAGCGGGGGAATCTTGGCCCGGGCCACCAGGACTCCGTTGATCAGCCCCCAGAGTCCGCCCCCGGCAACGGCAACCACGAACCCGGCCGCGATGACACCCCAGCCCGCATGACCGGCGTCACCGCCCGGGCTGAGCCATTCCATGGTCTTGGAGCCGAGCACCCCGGCGAAGATCAGCACCATGCCGACCGACAGATCGATGCCGGAGGTGATGATGACGAAGGTCATGCCGATCGAGAGCACCAGCAGCACCGATGTCTCGATCAGCAGGGTCTGCAGCGTGAACCGGGTCGGGAAGGCATCGGGCTTGACGATGCTGAAGGCGGCGTACAGCAGCACCAGCACGATGCCGATCCACAGCGTGCTCGCGCCCGCAATGCGCTGCCAGAGAGTGCTTCCGGGAACATCGACCCGCTCAGCGCCGTTGGCTGCCACCGGCCCGGTGTCGTCGGTCCGCTCGCTCATGCCTCCACCTCGCCGGCGCTCGGGTCCGGCATGCGCGATGCACGCTGTGTCATTGATTCGCTCCGCTCATGCCTGCACCTCGCTGACGCTCGGCTCCGGCATGCGCGATACGCGCTGTGCCATCGATTCGCTCCGCTCATGCCGCATCCTCGGTGTTCAGGGCCCCGGTCATGGCGCCGACCAACTGCTCGAGGGTGGCGCCGGATTCGAAGCGCGCCACGCGCCTTCCCAGCCGCAGCACCTCGATCCGGTCTGCCACCGACAGCACCTCGGGCATGTTGTGACTGATCAGCACGACCGCGATGCCCTGATCGCGCACCCGGCGGATGACCTCCAGCACGCGTTCGCGCTGTATGACGCCCAGCGCGGCGGTCGGCTCGTCCATGAACACGACCTTGCTGGCCCACATCACCGCCCGCGCCACCGCGACGGTCTGGCGCTGCCCACCCGAGAGCGCCCCGATCGGCACGTCCGCCCGGGGCAGGACCACGCCGAGGCGCTGGAAGTGCTCGGTCGCCTGCGTTTTCATCGACTTGCGATCGAGCATGCCCAGGCGCCCGGCGATGCCGCGGCGGAACAGTTCCCGGCCCAGGAAGAGATTCGCGGCCGGATCCAGGTCGGGGGCCACGGCCAGATCCTGATACACCGTCTCGACCCCGAGCCTGCGCGCCTCGGTCGGCGAGGTCAGGCGCACGGGCTCGCCATCGAGCAGAATGCGCCCGCCGTCGGGTTGTTCGGCCCCGGACAGGCACTTCACGAGCGTCGATTTACCGGCGCCGTTGTCTCCGATGAGCGCGACGACCTCACCCTCGAACACCCGAAAGTTCGCCCCCCGCAGCGCCTCCACGCCCCCGTAGCGTTTGACCAGCCCCTCGGCTTCCAGGACCACGGCAGGCATGGCGATCACCCCGTCAACATCGACTGAGCGGACGTCCGGTCCGCCCGCCCGATGTTAACGTTCACCGGTCACGCCCGGGTCCGAATCGCGAAGATCATCAACGGTGACCGAGACCTGCGCGGCCGAGGCTCATTCGCGGGTGAATTCGGGCTGGCGCAGGTCGGCCACACGGGTGTCGCGGCCCAGCAGGGCCACCTCGCGGAATTGGTAGAGAATGGCGCCGGTGGGGGCATGCACGATCATGTTGCGGCGCAGGGGCATTTGCAGCAGGGGTGGGCCCGAGGGGGCCGGCGTCCAGCGCGGCAGATCGTCCTGGACCAGGCGGGCCAGCGGGATCCGGTGGATCGAGTCGACCTCGGCCGGATTGCGGCGCGGCTGCACGGGGGCGGGGGTCACGGCGATGAACGGGGTCATGACGAATCCGGAATCGGTGACGAAATCGTCCAGGGCGCCGACGATTTCGGACTCTCCGAGCTCCAGGCCGATCTCCTCACTCACCTCGCGCCGCCCCGCCGCCTCCGCGGTCTCGCCGGGATCGATCTTCCCGCCGGGAAGCGCCCATTGGCCGCCGTTCATGCCGCGGAACGCGCGGCGGATCATCAGCAGATGCGGCTCGGCCGGGTCGTCGATCACGCAGATCACCACGGCCGCGGCCCGGCCGCCTTCGGCCGCGACGCGGGAGAAATCGGCGATGTTGCGCCGGATGCTCTCGGCAACAGTCGATTTCGTCATGCCAGCACGTCCCGCCGGTCTCGTGCCACCAGGAGCTCATCGCGGACGAAACCGATGAGGACCTCGCGCATGACCGTCGTGGTGACGTACTGCATCCACACCGACCACTTGTCGCGCATCTCGCCGACCCGCGGCAGCTGCACTCCACCCAGGGCCCGCAGCTGGGCCTGCCCCAAATGGTGCAGTCCCGGCCGCAATTCGGCTTCCTGGGCGCGCTGCTGGTGTGGGTGGTCGCGCTCGGCTACGCCGCAATCGGCATCGTGCTGGCGATCGTCGGCTACGACTTCATCCACCGGGCGCAGCGCTGGCTGACCGCGGTGATGATCGCGGCGCTGCTGATATTCAGCGTCGGCATCCTGGTGGTGTCGCCGTTCACCGCCGAACAGCTGAATCTGCACCATTTCGCGTTGACCCTCTTCCTGATTCAGTTTTTCACCGCGGCGGTGTATCAGCTGTCCTGGTCGATCTACGTCTCAGACTATTGACGGTACCTGCCGCCGACGGTTGGGGTGAACTTCCTGCTGGTGCTGGGCTACCTGTTCACGCCGTGGACCGCGATCAACCTCGTCGACTTCTATGTCGTTCGGCGCGGCCACTATTCGATCCGGGAGATCGTCAATCCGCGCGGCATCTACCACCGCTGGAACTGGCGCGGGCTGCCGGCCTACGGCGTGGGCTTCGCAGCCATGATGCCGATCGGGCTGGCGGTGGCGGCCGGTGTGTATCTGCTCGTCTGCCGGTCGCTGGACCTGACCAGCGAGCGAGACACCGTGACGCGGGCCGATGAGGGGCTCGAGCCGGAGGCGGTCGCCGTCGGCTGAGCCGCCCGCACGAGTGGTCCGGTAGTCACCTGTCCGGTGGCCACCCGGGGCGTACTCAGTGCGCTCCACCGAGTTCGAGCGCCAGCACCCCAACTATCACCAGCCCGATGCCACCCACCTGAACCAGCGACAGGCTCTCGTTCAGGAACAGCGCACCGATCGCCGCCACCGCCGCCACCCCGATCGCCGACCACACCCCGTAGGCCACGCCGAGGGGCATCCCCCGCTTCAGCGCCTGCGAGAGCAAGACGAACGACGCCCCATATCCCACGACCACGATGATCGAGGGCACCAGCTTGCTGAATCCCTGGGACAAGCGCAACGACACCGTAGCGGAAATTTCGGACACTATCGCGAGCCCAAGCAGCAGAAAGGTCATTGCCGCACAATAACGACCGGGCCCGGCTACCCCCCAGCGTTCCGGCCGGCGGCCGGACGTTCATCGTGTATCAATCGGAATGTTCACTCCAAGGCAGTGTTTGCGGGCCGGGACCAGTAACCTGTGCCCGTGGCGCCAACGGAGTACGCACCGAGCACAGCGAAACGGCCGATCATCGCACTGGTGTCGGTGACCGCCGTGCTGTTCGTGACCTTCCTCGACACGACGGTCGTCAGTGTCGCGCTGGGCGATATCCGGCACGAGCTCAGCACCGACGTGATGCTGCTGCAGTGGGTGGTGAACGCCTACACGCTGGTCTTCGCCGGGCTCATGCTGGCGGGCGGCTCGCTCGGCGACCGGTGGGGTCGCAAGAAGGTCATGATCGCCGGGCTGGTGGTCTTCTGCGCCGGCTCGGTCGTCGCGGCGCTGGCCGACAGCGTGGCGGTCCTCATCGCGGGGCGCGCGATCATGGGCCTGGGCGCGGCGGCCTCGGAGCCAGGCACGCTGTCCGTGCTGCGGCACATCTTCCCCGATGAGCGGGCGCGGGCCCGGGCGCTGGGCGTCTGGGCGGCGGTGTCCGGGCTGGCGCTGGCGGCCGGGCCGGTGCTGGGCGGCGAACTGGTCCACGTCTACGGGTGGCGTTCGATCTTCTGGTTCAACCTGATCATCGGGGCCGTGGCGCTGGTCGCCGCGCTGTGGTCCGTTCCGGAGAGCTCGGATCCGCGGCCGGAACCGATCGACTGGGCCGGAATCGTGCTCGGGGCGCTCGCGCTCGGGGCGGTGATCTACGCGGCCACCTCCGGCGAGGACCGGGGGTACGGCGCGCCTTCGGTGATCGGGCTGTTCGTGCTCGGCGGCGTGGCCTTCATCGCGTTCTTCGTGGTCGAAACCCGTTCGGCCGCACCGCTGCTCGACTTCCGCTACCTGCGCCCGCCGGCCGTGCGAGGAGCGCTGGTGGTCGCGTTCGCCGTTTACTTCGGTGTCTTCTCGATCTTCTTCTTCACCGCGCTGTATCTGCAGGTGATGCGGTCGTACACGGCCGCGCACACGGCCGGGGTCTTCGCCCCCATGGCCGTGGCCATCATCGTCGGCTCGCTGATCGCGGGACTGTGGGTGGCCCGCTACGGCGCGCGCATGCTCATGATCGCCGGCTGTGTGGTCGGCGCCGCCGGCATCCTGCTGACCCGCTACGAACTTGCCGGAACCCTGCACGACGGCACGCTGTCGGCCGCAATGGCGGTGGCGGGCTTCGGATTCGGCATCGCGGTGGTACCGCTGACCTCCGCCGTGATGTCCGGCGTCCCCGCCGAGCACTCGGGCATGGCCGCCGCCGTCACCAACACGATGCGCCAGGTCGGCTCGGCCGTCGGCGTGGCGGTCCTGGGCGCCCTGGTGAATTCGGTCCTCACCGCCGACCTCACCACCCGCATGAACCAGCTCGGCCTCCCATCTCCCCTGCAGCCCAACGCCATCGACGCCGTCGAACGCGGCCGCATCCCCCAGGGCGTCGACCTCACCCCCTACCTCAAATACCTGTCGAAGGTCTCCGACGTCCTCAACACCGGAAAGACCGCCTTCCACCACGGACTCGATGTGGCGCTGCTGGTCTCGGCCATCCTGATCCTGGTCGCGGCGGCCTTCGCCGCGGTCGACGCGGCCCTGCATCGCGGCAACCGGGCCGAGCCGGCCCGAAACACCTGACGGGCAGTTCATCCGAACATCCCAGAACTGCCGTCCCGCCTCCGAGCCGGTAACGTCGCTTCCGATCCATATGAGTGACACGGCAATTCATTGCCGAGCGGAGAGGCTGGGGCGGAATGACGAACGTTCTCCTGGCACTAGCGGTTCTGGACATTCTGCTGATGACGGTGTTGCAATTCATCTACCGCCTGCCTCCTCTGAGAAGACGTCTCGAGACCGCACTGGTGGCCAGACGCCTGTGGCGTTCGGACTGGCTCGCATTCAGGACCGGAATCCAGTTGGTCGTCCTCGTCCTCATGTGTGCGCTGTTGGGCCTCATCGCGCTGCTGCTCTGATCTCGGCGAGCGCGGGCGGCGGCCCGGCCGGATTTTGTGGCTGACCTACCGAATCGGCAGGGGCGCATCGCGATCCGCCTCGGACCGGGGGCCGTGGATACGGCGGTCGGCCGCGTCGATGCGGAGGTCGTTGATGCTGGCTTCGCGACGGCGCATCAGGCCGGTGTCGTCGAATTCCCAGAGTTCGTTGCCGTAGCTGCGCCAGTGCTGGCCGGTGGTGTCGTGCCATTCGTACTGGAATCGGACGGCCATGCGGTGGCCGCGGAAGCCCCAGAGTTCCTTGCGCAGCGCGTAATCGAGTTCCCGGTCCCACTTGCGGGTGAGGAAGGCGACGATTTCCTCGCGGCCGGTGACGAACTCGTCGCGGTTGCGCCACACCGAATCCGGTGTGTAGGCCAGCGCCACCCGCTGCGGGTCGCGGGTGTTCCAGGCGTCCTCGGCCGCCTGCACCTTGGCGCGTGCGGCGGCCTCGTCGATGAAGGGCGGCAGGGGCGGGCGGAGGGTTGGTGCATCAAGTTGTGTCATGCCTCGAGCATTGTCGCGATCGGCGGGTCGACGCCATGTCCATTCGGACAGAAATGCCACAGATCTGGCCATGCTGCACTGCTAGCCTGGCGGGATGGGTGGCAGAAGGGTCGCGGTGCTGGCGTTCGACGGGGTGCGGCTCCTGGATACGACGGCGGTGCTGGAGGTGTTCGCCACCGCGAACACGCTCGGCGGGCGGTACGAGCCGGTCCTGTTCTCGCCGGACGGGGGCCCGGTGACCACGGCGTCGGGCACACGACTCCTGGCCGAGGCGTCATACAGGGAGCTGGCGCGGCCACACACGGTGATCGTGCCCGGCGCGCCGCATCTCCCGTTCACACCCGCCGCACCGGAGCTCTTGACGGCCATCACCGCGGGCAGGTCGGCGCGGCGGATGGCCTCGGTCTGTACGGGCGCCTTCGCACTCGCCCAGACCGGGCTGCTGGACGGCCGCCGGGTCACCACGCACTGGCGGCACACCGCGCGGCTGGCACGGGCCTACCCCTCGGCCACCGTGGAACCGGATGCGATCTACGTTCGCGACGGCCACATCGTCACCTCGGCGGGTGTGAGCGCGGGCCTGGACCTGGCGCTGGCCCTGGTCGAGGAGGACGAGGGCCCCGAACTGGCCCGGGAAGTGGCCCGCGACCTGGTGGTGTTCCTGCAGCGTCCCGGCGGCCAGTCCCAGTTCTCCGTTGCCACCCGCACCCGGCGCCCGCGCCGCGACGACCTGCGCGCGGTGCTCGATTCGATCCTGGCGGACCCGGCCGCCGACCACTCGCTCCCGCTGCTGGCCGACCGCGCCCACCTGAGCGTGCGCCACCTGACCCGACTGTTCCGCGACGAATTCGACACCACCCCGGCAACATTCGTGGAATCCGCGCGGGTGGAGGCGGCCCAGGCAATGCTCGAATCCGGCGCATCGGTGAGCGCGGCCGCCCAGCGTTCGGGCCTGGGCAGCGACGAATCCCTGCGCCGCGCGTTCCTACGCCACCTCGGCGTCACCCCGTCCGCCTACCGCGCCCGTTTCCGGACCGCTACGCGCTGAGGCGTGGTGTTCGCCGAACGTAGCAGGGCCGCGCAAGCAGCCCCTACAGGGAGCGGGCCAGTTCCCCTGCCAGTTTCAGTGTCCTGGCCTTCTCGTCATCGTCGCCGACAGGGCTGATCAGCACGTCGGTCGCGCCCGCGTCCGCGTAGGCACGGACCGCGGCGGCGACGGTGTCCTCGTCCCCGGCGACCACGGTCTCCACGACATTGCTCTGTCCCTGACGGTCCAGGAGCGTTCGGTAGCTGGCGAGGTCCGACGCGAAGCCGAGCACGCCGGCGACCTCGTCGCGCACGGCGTCCGGCCTGACGGTCACGCTCAGCATCACCGACGCCACGACGCGCGGATCCTTCGCCACGGCATCGATATGCGGCCGGATGTGGCCGGCGATCGTCGCCGGGGTTGCCCACACCGTGACCGTGCCGTCGGCCAGTTCGCCCGCGATGCGGAGCATCACCGGGCCGAGCGCGGACAGCAACACCGGCGGCGGCTGCGCGCCGGGCACCCGGACGTGGCCGGCGCCTGAGAGTTCGGCGCGCAACGCGGTCAGGTACTCGCGCGTGTGGTGCGCGGGCCGGTCGTAGGACAGTCCGTACACGCCCTCGATGAACTGCTTGTGGCTCGGCCCGACGCCGAGGGTGAACCGGTTGCCGGTGGCCGCCGCGACCGTGAGCGCCTGCCCGGCGAGCGAGATCGGGTGACGCGGATACGTGTGCGCGATGGCGGTTCCCAGCTCGATCCCCGGCGCCGCCTCCCCCGCGAGCGCCGCGACGGTGAGCGGATCCGAGGCCAGGACCTGATTGAAGAACGCGCTGGCCAGACCGTGTTCGGCCGCCGCGCGAGCCTGCGCGAGCTGGGCCGGGACACCACTCTGATCCGCGACGTACAGACCGATCCGCATTGTTCCTCCAAGGTGAATTCAATATTCCGCTTCTGCGAAGGTAGCATAAGGTGAATTAGAAGTTCCGCTTCATGGGAGGTGCAGGTGCGGGCGGACGCGCAGCGCAATCGTTCGGCGATCACGAGCGCCGCCCTCCGGCTGGCCGGTGAGCGGGGCGAGGTCGTCTCGATGGAGGAGATCGCACGCGAGGCGGGGGTCGGCGTCGGCACGCTGTACCGGCACTTCCCGGATCGGCGCGCCCTCCTGGAGGACATCGCGGTCGACTCGCTGCGTGAACTGGTGGAGGCCACGCGCGCGGAGGTCGGCCGGACTCCGGCGTGGGACGCACTGCTGCGGATCGTGGATCACTGCGTAACCCTGCCGCTGTCGCTGACCAAGTCCCTGATCACCGGCGAACCGGAACGCCCCGAATTACCCGAGTTGGAGGCCGAGGTCACCGCGCTGATCACCGAGGTCGCAGCGGACGCACAGCGCCAGGGCGACCTGCGCGCCGACGTGCCGCCGACGGAGGTGGTGCGGGTACTCAACGCAGCGGTCTGCCGTTGCGGCGCCCGCTCCGACGACCACCTGACCCGCGTGATACTCGACGGCCTACGCGCGCACAGGAGCTAGCCGACGACCTGGTGTACTCCGAACCGCGGCGACAGCGGCCGTCATTCCGAGGACTGTGCGGCCAAATACTCGCCGAGCGGCCGGGCGGCCGACCAGCGACGCTGAAGCCGTTGAGGTTCTGCCTACTACCCCCGGAACGCAATGTTTTCGTCGATCAGCGCCATATTCGGTCCATCGCGGACACCGGCCACTCGAAGACGGTTGCCTCGCAGGCCAACAGGTCGGCCGTGTCGGCATGGTGATCCCGGAGCCATGCCGACATCGCGGGCTCCACGGGGTGCGCCACCGTCGGCACACCGATGATGCGCCGGGCCGCACGCTGCTGGTCGCCACACTCCTTCGCCCAGTGCAGAATCGCCGAAAAGTAGTCGGCGGACGCGGGTGAGGATATCGAGGACAAGGGGCACGTCAGCGAAACGACCCCGGA
Organism: Nocardia albiluteola; assembly: GCF_018860155.1. GTDB lineage: Bacteria > Actinomycetota > Actinomycetes > Mycobacteriales > Mycobacteriaceae > Nocardia > Nocardia albiluteola. Next base: position 96,141 of record NZ_JAHKNI010000017.1, on the reverse strand, counting down.
AGAGCCGAGACCGCTCAGCTCATCCAGGCGCGGGCCTCGGCGGCAGACTGCCGGACCTCCTCGAGCTGCTTGGCAACCTGCACCCCGGCTGTGCCGCCGCGCGCGTTGCGGGAGGCGATGGAACCCTCGACGGTTAGCACCTCGCGCACCTTCGGGGTCAAAGCCGGGTCCACCGCGGCGAATTCGGCATCGGTGAGCTCGTCCAAGCCGACACCCCGGGCCTCTGCCGCACGGACGCAGCCGCCCGCCGCCTCGTGCGCGACACGGAACGGGACACCCTGGCGGACAAGCCATTCGGCGATATCGGTGGCCAGAGTGAAACCGGCGGGGGCCAGTTCGGCCATCCGGTCGGTGTGGAAGGTCAGCGTCGAGACCAGCCCGGCGATGGCCGGCAGCAGGAGTTCGAGCTGGGCGACCGAGTCGAACAGGGGTTCCTTGTCCTCCTGCAGGTCGCGGTTGTAGGCCAGGGGCTGGGCCTTCAAGGTCGCGAGCAGTCCGGTGAGGTTGCCGATCAGGCGGCCGGCCTTGCCCCGGGTGAGCTCCGAGACGTCCGGATTCTTCTTCTGCGGCATGATCGAGGAGCCGGTGGACCAGGCGTCGGCAAGGGTGATGTAGCCGAACTCCGGTGTGCTCCACAGGATCACCTCCTCGGCCATGCGAGACAGGTCCACCGCGGTCATGGCCAGCACGAAGGCGGCCTCGGCGGCGAAATCGCGAGAGGAGGTGGCATCGATCGAATTGGCCGCGGCCGCATCGAAATCCAGGTCCGCGGCGATCGCCTCGGGATCCAGGCCCAGCGACGAGCCCGCCAGCGCGCCCGATCCGTACGGGGAGACTGCCGCGCGCTTGTCGAAGTCGCGCAGCCGATCCACATCGCGCAGCAGCGGATGGGCGTGGGCGAGCAGGTGGTGGGCCAGCAGCACCGGCTGCGCGGCCTGCAGGTGGGTCTTGCCCGGCATCACCGCGTCCGGATGCGCCGCGGCCTGCGCGGTCAACGCGTCCACGACGTCCAGCGCGCCCGCCGCGACCCGGCGCACGGCATCGCGCAGCCACATCCGGAACAGCGTGGCCACCTGATCGTTGCGGGAACGCCCGGCGCGCAGCCGGCCGCCGAGTTCGGCGCCGACGCGCTCGATCAGCCCGCGCTCGAGCGCGCCGTGCACGTCCTCGTCGGATTCCGCGGGCCCGAACGCGCCCGAATTAACATCCGCGGCAAGGCGATCCAGCCCGGCCAGCATGGCCTCGAGGTCACCCTCCGACAGCAGCCCGGCCTTGTTGAGCACCCGCGCGTGCGCCTTGGAGGCACGAATGTCGTAGGGCGCCAGCGCCCAGTCGAAGTGCGTCGACTTGCTCAGCGCGGCCATCGCCGCGGCCGGGCCGTCGGCGAACCGCCCGCCCCACAGCGCGCCCTCGTTGGTGCCGCCGCCAGCGCTCATCGGATGTCTTCTCCTCGGGTCGTATTCGTATCGGTGTCAACCGCGTTCGGGCCCCGCAACTCCGCGCGGGCCGGTCGCTGTCAGGGTCGTACGGCCGTCATCAGGATGTGGCGGCGCAAGTCCTCGTGCACCGAGTCGGGCACCTCGCGGCCGCGGTCGGTCAGCAGGGTGATCGGGTCCGCCTGGGAGACCATCCAGCCGTGGTCGGTGAACCAGTCGCGGGGGTCGGTGCGGCCCTCCGACGGATACCACAGGCCGTCGATATCCATCGTGATTCCGGCCTCGGCCAGTACCCGCTGCCGCATCTCGCGTTCCTCGGCGCTGCGGGTGCGCGTGCCCATCCCCATGTTCAGGGCGATCCGGCTGCCCGGCGCGCTCAGCTCGGCGATGTTCTCGAACAGCCGGTCCTGCGCCTCGGGCGGGAGGTAGCGCAGCAGCCCCTCGGTCAGCCAGGCGGTGGGGCGCGTCGGGTCGAATCCGTTGTCCCGCAACGCCTGCGGCCAGTCGTTGCGCAGGTCCTCCGCGACCCCGCGGCGGTCGGCCCGGGGCGTGTCCGCGGCGAGCACTCGATCCTTGAACTCCAGCACCTTGGGCTGATCGACCTCGAAAACCACCGCGCCCGTGGGCCATTCGAGCCGATAGGCGCGCGCGTCGAGCCCGGAGGCCAGGATCGCGAACTGTCCGATACCCGATTGCGCGGCCGCGGTGAAGTACTCGTCGAAATACACCGTGCGCGCGGTCATGAACCCGCCCAACGGGCCGTATGCCCCGGCGCGCACGGAATTCACGTCGACCTCGCCGCGCAGGACGCGACTCCACCCGGATCCGGCCGCATCGACCAGTTTCTCCGCGTAGGGATCCCGGAACAGCGCGTCGGGCCGCTGAGTCTCCCGCGCGCGCATCACCGCGACCCCGATCGCGGTCGCGCCGACGCTCTCGGTGATGTCCCAGCTGTCGTTGTCGGTCCGCACGGAACCCTCCTGTCGTCCTGCCGGTGGCGCGGCGGCCGACCTGCCGCCTGCGCGAACCACGGGCTTGGGTAGACGCTACGCCTGATTCCTGACCGTTCGCCGACGCCCGATCGCCCGGTACCCCGATGCGCCGCCCGGCACGAATATCACCTTCGCGCGAGCGTATCGAGCGAAGGTGACAGGCGGCCCGATGCAGTTCCCGTCCGGCCGCGGCGATCCCTACTTGCTGAGATCGCGCCGCGCGGCAACCTTCGACGACAGACCGTGGATCTGCACGAAACCCTTGGCCAGCGACTGGTCGAACGAGTCGCCCTCGTCGTAGGTCGCCAGGTTGAAGTCGTACAGCGACTCCTCGCTGCGGCGGCCGTTCACCACGACGTTGCCGCCATGCAGCACCAGCCGGATGTCGCCGGTGACATGCTCCTGGGTGTCGCCGATGAACGCGTCCAGCGCCCGCTTGAGCGGGGAGTACCACAGGCCGTCGTAGGCCAGCTCGCCCCAGCGCTGCTCGACCTGGCGCTTGTAGCGGCCCAGCTCGCGCTCGAGGGTGACGTTCTCGAGGGCCTGATGCGCGGTGATCAGGGTGATGGCGCCGGGCGCCTCGTAGATCTCGCGGCTCTTGATGCCCACGAGCCGGTCCTCGACCATGTCGAGGCGGCCCACGCCCTGGCGGCCGGCGCGGCGGTTGAGCTCGGTGATGGCCTCGAGCACGCTGACCGGGCGGCCGTCGATGGCCACCGGAACGCCCTGCTGGAAGCTGATTATCAGCTCGTCGGGCGCCTCGAAGTTGACCGTCGGGTCGGTGGTGTAGTCGTAGACGTCCTTGGTGGGGGCGTTCCACAGGTCCTCGAGGAAGCCGGTCTCGACCGCGCGGCCCCACACGTTCTGGTCGATGGAGAAGGGGGACTTCTTGGTGACGTTGATCGGGAGGCTGTTCTCCTCGGCGAAGGCGATGGCCTTCTCCCGGGTCCAGGCGTAGTCGCGGACCGGGGCGATCACGTTCAGATCGGGTGCCAGGGCACCGATGCCGACCTCGAAGCGGACCTGGTCGTTACCCTTGCCGGTGCAGCCGTGCGCGACGGTGCCGGCGCCGTGGAACTTGGCGGCCTCGACGAGGTGCTTGACGATCAGCGGGCGGCTGATCGCCGAGACCAGCGGGTATTCGCCCTGGTAGAGGGCGTTGGCCTGGATGGTGGGCAGGCAGTACTCGTCGGCGAACTCGTCGCGCGCGTCGACCACGACCGCCTCGACGGCGCCGCAATCCAGTGCGCGCTGGCGCACGACGTTCATGTCCTCGCCGCCCTGGCCCAGATCGATCGCGACCGCGACGACCTCGGCCCCGGTCTCCTTGCCGATCCAGCTGATGGCGACGGAGGTGTCCAGCCCGCCGGAGTAGGCGAGTACGACGCGATCGGCCATGTCAAAGCTCCTTGAGTCTTCGTGCGTATCCAAGTCTGGGTGCCCGCCAGCGCCGGGCGTGCGGCCGGCGCCCCGCTCCACGGCGGCCCGCACCACGTACAAATGATTATGCATGACGATGCAAGCCCATTCATAACTGGGGTCCCGAAGCGCATCGAACACCACGATCGGCCGCGTCGCACGATTGCGCCGCCCCGGTCTCCGATCCCGGGCCGTCCACAATCGCAACTTCGGCGCAAACCGGATCAAACGCGCAGAGCCGGTGTCGCCGAGCGGAATTCACGCATTCCGAGGCGATTGTTGTGTCATCGTGGAAGGGACAACAGGATCTGCGCACAAGGAGGGGCGAATGTCCAGCGCCTGGGAGTTCCTCAGCACGATCGGATACGACATTCTGGGCATGGGGCAGTCCATCGCCACTCTGGTCGGCGATCTGATCGAGCTCGGAAACGGGCTCGGCGGCGGGGGCGGGGGCGGGGCGGTCCCGCCCGGCCAGTACCCCCTCGGGTAGAGGTGACGGCGCCGGCGGTCTCCGCAGGGCGAGGGGCTCAGCCGCACGGTCGCGGCCGGAGCTTGTGATCCAGGGCGGCGCTCGCATCGCGCAACGCCCTGACCGAGGCTGCCGTTCAGTGCATCGGTCCAACTCGTCGAGATCGAGGGCCCGCGAGCCTGCCAGTCCCACGGGCCGTATGGGGCCCACCCGTTCCCAGCGCCCGTTATGACCCGAGGCGGCGGTCAGATGGTTCGCGAAAGGTGATGCGGCGGTTTGCGAAACCCCGACATCGATTGGTATGCCGACGCCAATTGCAGTACCGCGAGATGCCCGATGGGGTAATTGATCTCATTGCGGCCGTATGCCGGGCAGTGAATATCGAAAGCCGACCAATTATCTTCCGCGGCAGCGAGTTCGCTGAATTGTCTCGGAACCGTCCGAAGTAATTGATCATGGACGGCCGGACCGGAGCTATTCGGTTCGTTGATCTTGTGTGGCCGGATGCCGTCCGGTGGCACGTGGGCGACCGGACGGGTCCGGAACGCACAACAGTCCGCCGGATCGAATCCAGCGGACTGTTGTCGCAGGTTGTGCGGCGTGCGTGCCCTTACTTGCTACCGCTACCGCTACCGCTGGCGGACAGTGTCGACAGACCGCCGAGTCCGCTGAAGATGTTGCCGAATGCGGTCAGAAGGCTTCCGAGGTCGGAGGAACCCATCCCTTGCTCCTAATTCGTGTCGATCCGACGGCACCGTTGTGCTGTCGATATATTTTCGTGATGCATCCGTTATAGCATAAAGGCGCGCGGGCCGTCGAGCCGGGAGTGACGTGGAACACCACGACAACCACGGTTATGCCGACATCGGGGAGGCCTTGTCCAAGCCGCTGTCCGACGTGCAGATTGCCCGGCACTTCCCCACCCTCGGAATTGCCACCGTCGATTCCTTGCCCCACGTCAAAGGAAAACTCCGCGAATACATTTCACTTTGACTGGTCGGCCGTGGCGGCCATGCACCGGGTGACGCGATCCTTACCGGTACCCCTGGCGGTGTGGATGCCCTACCAAGGGGTTCCGGTAGTAATCCTAGGGCAGCGAAGGGCACTGAAGCCCGCCCCGACCTGCGGCGCAGGTATGTGGAGCCCGGCCGCGCCATCAGCTCCGCCTCGACCGCGGCGAAGGTCGTCAGATCGTAGGCACGGTCGATCTCGTCCTGATGCTCATACCGGGTCGGTTTGCGGTCGGTGATCGAGTTGCCAAAGCTGGCCGACGCGCGATGGCGATGAAAGAAACCGTGCGGACCGGCCGAACGTGGTGGATGCACATGCGGTCGTTGCGCTGACGGGAGCACCGAAAGGCAGTCCGCGTGAATGGCTTTGGGTCACGCTCGGACTTTCGGCCGAGACTCGTGCCCGAACCCCCGCCCGAGCAGCACGCGCGGGCACCCGCCGGCGCGACCGTGTCAGCGCTCGTGCAGCAGCCGCACGTGGTCCGGGGTCAGTTCGGCCACCGAACTCACCCCCAGCAGTTTCATGGTCCGGACCACCTGGGTGCGCAGGATGTCGATGGCGCGGTCCACGCCCGCCTCGCCCCCGGCCATCAGGCCGTACAGGTAAGCACGGCCGATCAGGGTGAAGCGGGCGCCCAGCGCCAGCGCGGCGACGATGTCGGCGCCGTGCATGATGCCGGTGTCCAGGTGGACCTCGAGGTCGCGCCCCACCTCCCGCACCACCGACGGCAGCAGGTACAGCGGAATGGGGGCCCGATCCAATTGGCGGCCACCGTGGTTGGACAGCACGATCCCGTCCACGCCCAGATCCGCCAGGCGCCTGGCGTCCTCGACCGTCTGCACGCCCTTCACCAGCACCCGTCCCGGCCAGCTCGCCCGGATCCAGCTCAGATCCTCGAAGCCGACGGTGGGATCGAACATCGAGTCGAGCAGGTCGGCGACAGTACCGGACCAGCGGTCCAGCGAGGCGAACGCCAGGGGTTCGGTGGTCAGGAAATCCCACCACCACCAGGGACGGCGCAGCGCGTCCAGGGCGCCGGTCAGGGTGATCGAGGGCGGGACCGTCATCCCGTTGCGAGCATCGCGCAACCGCGCCCCCGCCACCGGGACGTCGACCGTCACCACCAGGGTGTCGAACCCGGCCGCGGCGGCGCGCTCGACGAGCGCCAGCGAACGCTCGCGGTCCTTCCACATATACAGCTGGAACCAGTTGCGGGCGCCGGAACCCGTCGCGGCCGCGACATCTTCGATGGCGGTGGTACCCATCGTGGACAGCGTGAACGGAATACCGGCCCGCTCGGCGGCCCGCGCGCCGGCGATCTCCCCCGCCGAGTGCATCATCCGGGTGAATCCGGTCGGCGCGATGCCGAACGGCAGGCTCACCTGCTTGCCGAGAACCGTTGCCGTGGTGGCCGTTTCGGAGACGTCACGCAGAATCGCCGGACGGAACTCGATCTCGCCGAACGCCTCGCGGGCGCGGCGCAGGCTGATCTCGGCATCCGCGGCACCGTCGGTGTAGTCGAAGGCGACCTTCGGCGTGCGCTTGCGGGCGAGTTCGCGCAGATCCCAGATCGTCTGGGCCCGGGCGAGCCTGCCCGCGCGGCCGTGGAACGGCTGCTCGAACTTCATCAGCGGCGCCAGATCGCGGGGCTTGGGCATGCGGCGAGTGGTCATACGAGTGGCGTCCTGTCCGGTATGAATCGTCTGTGGCTGTGTCATCTCCGGCCGTGCGGGCTCTCCGGCATTCGTACCATGCGCGGTCGGGTGCGCACCCAGACCGCAATCGAGGGCCGACAGCAGCGCTCCCCTGACGGCCGCGACTCGGCCGATGCTCCGGGTCTTCATGCGGCTCAGCGGGCAGGCTCGGCGGTATCCGGCGCGGGAGCGGGCCGCAGGCGCAGCGAGTGCATCCCGCCGTCGACCTCGAGCATCGTGCCGGCGGTGGACCCCGCGGCCGGGCTCGCGAGATACAGCACCGCGGCGGCCACCTCGTCGGCCGAGACCAGCCGTCCGTGCGGCTGCCGCGCGTTCAACGCGGCGAGCTCCGCGGCCGGATCCGGCGCCGAGGCGAGCAGCCGCTGCACCCACGGGGTGTCCGCGGTGCCCGGATTCACGCAGTTCACCCGGATCCCCTCGCGCAGGTGATCCGCGGCCATCGCGCGGGTCAGGGCCAGGATCGCGCCCTTGCTGGCGCTGTAGGCGGCGCGGTCGGGCAGGCCGGTGGTGGCCGCGATCGAGCAGATGTTCACGATCGCGGCGGCCGGCGAGCGCCGCAGATGCGGCAGCGCCGCGCGCGAGACCCGCACGGCCCCCAGCACGTTCACATCCAGCACGCGCCGCCACTCGTCGTCGGAGTTGTCCTCGACGGTGCCCTGCGCGCCGATCCCGGCGTTGTTGATCACGATGTCCAGGCGGCCGAAGGCGCCCGCGACGGCCTCGATCGCCGCCCGCACCGATTCGTCGTCGCACACGTCGCAGGCCAGGGCCATGCAGTCAGAGCTCACCCACCCCGTCGGCTCCGCAAGCTCCGCCGCCATGCCATCCCCGGTGCCGAGCGGGTCACCGGGGGCCAGATCCAGCACGGCGACGCGCGCGCCCGCCGCCAACAGCGCTGCGGCAACGGCCTTTCCGATTCCCGAACCGCCGCCGGTGACCACCGCCGCCAGCCCGCCGAACTGTCCCTGCGCCATATCGACCCCATCGCCAACTGATCCGATGTTTTAACGGTGGCGAACATAGCACTGCCCGTGGGATTTCGCCCAATAATTGCCGCCTACCGGCCGATATTCGCAGTATCCCGATCCCGACTTGTGCCGATAGACATCCGATGTATAGTCGTGACTCAGATCACTGCAGGAACGAGGACACCTTCCATGTCACACCTCACGGCGCTGGACACGCTCGATGTCCGGTTCCCGACGTCGGCACAGCTGGACGGCTCCGACGCCATGAACCCCGATCCCGACTATTCGGCGGCGTACGTGATCCTGCGCACCGACGATCCGGACGGGCTCGAGGGGCACGGATTCGCCTTCACCATCGGCCGCGGCAACGACGTACAGCGGGTGGCGATCGAGGCCCTGCATCATCTGGTCGTCGGCCGGGAGCTCGACGAAATCCTTGGCGATCTGGGCGGATTCGCTCGCGAGCTCACCGCCGATTCCCAATTGCGCTGGCTGGGGCCGGAAAAGGGCGTCATGCACATGGCCATCGGCGCGGTGATCAACGCGGCATGGGACCTGGCCGCCAAGCGCGCGGATAAGCCGGTGTGGCAGCTGGTTTCGGAGATGTCGCCGGAGCAGATCGTCGGGCTCATCGATTTCCGCTACCTCACCGATGCCCTCACCCCGGACGAGGCCCTGGAAATCCTCCGCCGCGCCGAACCGGGCCGCGCGGAACGCACGAAACACCTACTCGCCGAGGGGTATCCGGCCTACACCACGTCCGCGGGCTGGCTGGGCTACTCCGACGCCAAGCTGACGCGCCTGGCGCAGCAGGCGGTCGCGGAGGGATTCGGCACCATCAAGATCAAGGTCGGCCGCGACGTCGAGGAGGACGCGCGGCGGGTCAAGATCGCCCGCGAGGCCATCGGCCCCGATATCGGCCTGGCCGTGGATGCCAACCAGCGCTGGGGCGTCGCCGAGGCGGTGGAGTGGATTTCGCGGCTGGCACCCGCTCGGCTGTCCTGGGTCGAGGAGCCCACCAGCCCCGACGACATCCTCGGCCACGCCGCGATCCGCAGGGGCGTTGCGGGAGTGCGCATCTCGACCGGTGAGCACGGCCAGAACCGGATCCTGTTCAAGCAGCTGCTGCAGGCCGATGCGGTCGACGTGTTGCAAATCGACGCCGCCCGGGTCGGTGGCGTCAACGAGAACCTGGCAATCCTGTTGCTGGCCGCCAAGTTCGGCGTCCCGGTGATCCCGCACGCCGGCGGGGTGGGGCTGTGTGAGCTGGTGCAGCACCTGGCGATGATCGACTATGCCGCGATCTCGGGCACCATGGACGGTCGCGCCATCGAATTCGTCGATCACCTGCACGAACACTTCCGCGAACCGGTGCGGATCGACCGCGGGCGCTATCGTGCCCCGCGTGCACCGGGTTTCAGCGCGGAAATGCTGCCGGCCTCGCTCGCCGAATACAGCTATCCGGACGGCGCCGCGTGGCAGACTCCGACCACTTCTCTACCAGCAGCCCAGAATCCGCCAAAGGAGCACGGAAACTCATGAACACCAGGATCATCGGCGCGGCATTGGCCGCCGCGCTGCTCGTCGCCCCGGCCGCGGGCTGCTCACGCCAATCCACCGGTAGCAGTGCGGCTCCCGCGGTCAACGTCGGCAACGGCGCGGACAACGGCGTCCTCGTCGGGGCCGACCAGCCCCGCTCGGACACCGACTTCTGGAGCGCCTACGCCGGATACATGGGCCCCAAGGCCGCCGCGGCCGGGGTGAAGCTGTCGAACACCTCCTCGGACAACGATTCCAACCGTCTCAAGTCCAATGTGGACACGCTGCTGTCGAAGAGCGTCAAGGCCCTGATCATCGCGCCGCAGGACACCGCCGCGGTCAAGCCGGCGCTGGCCGACGCGGCCGCGAAGAACGTCCCGGTGGTCAGCGTCGACACGCGCCCCGACAGCGGCGGCGCCTACATGGTGGTGCGCGCGGACAACCGTGCCTACGGCACCAAGTCCTGCACCTACCTGGGCGAAACGCTGCACGGAACCGGCAAGGTCGTGGAGTTCCAGGGCGATCTGACCTCGATCAACGGTCGCGACCGCTCGGAGGCCTTCGCCGACTGCATGAAGTCGAAATATCCCGGCATCAAGGTGATCGAGATCCCCACCGAGTGGAAGCCCGACAAGGCCGTGTCCGGCCTGCAGGACAAGCTGCTCACCGATCCCGACATCAACGGCATCTACATGCAGGCCAGCATCTACCTGCAGCCCACCGTCGCGCTGTTGCAGCGGGAGAACAAGCTGGTCAAGGCCGGCCAGCCCGGCCATATTACGATCGTGTCGAACGACGGGGTCAAGGCCGAGCTCGACGCCATCGACAGCGGCCAGATGGACGCGACGATCTCCCAGCCCGCGGACCAGTACGCCCAGTACGCGGTCTACTACGCCAAGGCCGCCACCGAGGGCAAGAAGTTCGCCCCCGGCCCCACCGACCACAACTCCACGATCGTGGACACCGGCGTGAACGGCCAGCTCGAGGATCAGCTGCCCGCGCCGGTCGTCACCCGCGCCGGCGGCAAGGTCGGCGACATGGACACCCTGCCCACCACGGACCCCAGCCTCTGGGGTCGTGGCGGGCACTGATCAACAGGCCGGTATGTAGTGACGGAAACCGCAGTGCCCGAACCCGATTCGGAACACACGCCGGTCGCCGGGGCGCCGATCGCGGAAGCGATCGGCGTCACCAAGCGATTCGGCCGCAACATCGCTCTGAACGGAGTCCAGCTGGCGGTGACCGCCGGGCGGACCCACGCCCTGGTCGGCCGGAACGGCGCCGGGAAGTCGACGCTGGTATCGATCCTGACCGGACTCGCAGCTCCTGATGAGGGGGAGGTGCGCTTCCAGGGCAGCCCCGCGCCCGCGCCGGGCGACCGCGACGCCTGGCGCTCCCGGGTGGCATGTGTGTACCAGCATTCGACGATCATCCCGGACCTGTCGGTGGCGGAGAATCTGTTCATCAACCGGCAGGGTCTGGGCGGGCGAATAATCAACTGGCGCACCATGAAGACGCGGGCCCGGGAGCTGCTGGACACCTGGTCGGTGCCCGTGGACGTGAACACTCCAGCCCGCGAGCTGTCCGTGGAGAACCGGCAGCTGGTGGAGATCGCCCGCTCGCTCTCGCACGGAACCCGGTTCATCATCCTGGACGAGCCGACCGCGCAGCTGGACGGCGCGGCGATCAAGCGGCTGTTCACGCGCATCCGGGACCTGCAGGCGCAGGGGGTGACCTTCCTGTTCATCTCCCATCACCTGGACGAGACCTACGAGATCTGTTCCGACGTCACGGTTTTCCGCGATGCGCGGCATGTGATCACCGCCCCGGTGGCTGAGCTGGGCAAACCGGAGCTGATCGCCGCCATGACCGGCGACTCGACCGAGCTCGTCCAGGCGGTGCCGAGGGAGCGGCCCGATCTCTCCGCCGCCCCGGCGCTGAGACTGGAAAAGCTCACCCGCACCGGCGAATTCGCCGATGTGGGGCTCGAGGTCCGGCCCGGCGAGATGGTCGGGCTGGCCGGGGGTGGCAGCAGCGGCCGCGTCGAGGTGGCCGAGACGATCGTCGGATTGCGGCGCGCGAGCGGCGGATCGGTGAGCGTGCAAGGAGTTCCGCTGCGCCGCAGCGGGGTTCGTGCGGCGCTGGACGCCGGGATCGGATTCGTGCCCCGCGACCGGCACGACGAGGGCCTGGTCCTGGGGATGAGCGTGGCCGACAACGCCACCCTCACCGTGCCCCGCAAGCTCGGCACGCTGGGCCTGCTGTCCCGCCACACCCGCGATGCCCTGGTGCGCACCGCGATCGGGGATCTGGACATCAAGACCGAGGGCCCGGCGCAGGGCGTCTCCGAACTGTCCGGCGGCAATCAGCAGAAGGTCGTATTCGCCCGCGCGCTGGCCACCGACCCCGCGGTGCTGGTGCTGATCACCCCCACCGCCGGTGTCGACGTGCGATCCAAGCAGACCCTGCTCGAGGTCGTGCGGGCCGTGGCCGACCGCGGCACCGCGGTGCTGGTCGTCTCCGACGAGCTCGACGACCTTCGCGATTGCGACCGCGTGCACGTCATGTTCCAGGGCAGCATGCACGCCGAATACGAGAAGGGCTGGGACGACCGGGAACTGGTCGCCGCCATGGAAGGACTCAACTAACATGACGCAGATCGCGACCGGATCCGACGCCGCGGAGGCGACCGCCCCGCGCCCGCGGCCAGCCCTGCGCTGGGGCGCGCTCCGTGATTTCCTGCTGGTTCCGCCGATCGTGCTGGTGCTGATCGTCGGGTACTTCATCAACTCGAGCTTCGTCTCCACGGCCAACCTGACCAATGTGCTCACGACCATGAGCGGCATCGCGCTGCTGGTGCTGGCCGAGGTGCTGGTGCTGGTGGTCGGCTACATGGACCTGTCGCTGGAATCGACCTTCGGCCTGGCGCCGGGAGTCGCGATCTGGGTCACCATGGGCACCGCCAAGGTCGGCGCCTTCACCTGGGCCTCCCCGTGGATGACGATCCCGATCGCCCTGCTGGTCGGCCTGGCCGTCGGCCTGGTGAACGGGCTGCTGATCGTGCGATTCGGGCTCAACGGATTCATCGTCACGCTGGCCATGCTGATCGCGCTGCGCGGCCTGCTGACCTTCCTCACCGGCGGCTTCACGCTCACCAAGATTCCCGATTCGGTGCTGTGGCTGGGTAATTCACATATCGGCGCGGTGCCGATCAACGTGCTGGTCTGCCTGGCGCTGTTCGCGATCGGCTATCTGGCGCTCAACTACACCACCGCCGGGCGGGCGCTGTACGCGGTGGGCGGCAATCAGGGCGCGGCCCGCGCGGCGGGCATCCGCACGGACCGCGTGGTGATCACGGTGCTGATCATCGCCGGGGCCCTCGCCGCGATCGGCGGGCTCATCTACTCCGGGCAGTTCGCCAGCGTGCAGGTCGCCCAGGGCGACGGGATGATCTTCAACGTCTTCGCCGCCTGCGTGATCGGCGGCGTCTCGCTCAACGGCGGGCGGGGCTCTGTCCTGGGCGCGTTCTTCGGGATCCTGATCCTGACGCTGATCCAGAAGCTGCTGTCCTACGGCGGGGTCAGCGCCGATTCGCTGAAATTCATCAACGGCGCACTGATTCTGGTCGCCCTCGTCATCACCCGCATCGCCAGCGGCCGGCGGCAGGAGTGAGCACGATGCGAATCGCTCTGCACACCAGGATAAAGTCCGGCGCGGAAACCGAATACGAGGCCGCCCACCGGGAGGTCCCGCCCGAGTTGGTGGCCGCCATCCGCGCCGCGGGAGCCACCGACTGGACGATCTGGCGCAGCGGGCTGGACCTGTTCCATGTGATCGACTGCGAGTCCTACGAGCTGCTGCTCGAGCGGCTGGCCGACCTGCCGGTGAACATCGCCTGGCAGGCGCGGATGGGCGGTTATCTGGATGTGCCGCACGACTATTCGGACGGCAACGCTGGACTGCCAGTGGTGTGGGAGCTGAACCCCGCGGAGTCCGGCAAATGAGGGGCGCGGGTATTCCCGGCCCCCGACCGGAATCCACTGGTCGACAACGGCTCCCAGCCAGGGGCGAGCCAGGATCACCGTGTGCGTTGCGCGCTGCCCGCCGACGAGGAACGAGGGCGGCACCGGGATCGGGCCTACGACCGGATACGCACAGGACAACGCCGTGCATGAGCCGATGACCGCGGCAGATCCGCGGATGCCGGGACCGTCGGTCACGCGTGTTGTGCTCGGCGGGGCGGGCTATGCCGGGCTGTACCGCGCGGTGGACGAGGTCGGCGCAACAGATGCGCTGAACACCGCCTGGGACAATGGAATCCGCGCCTTCGACACCGCGCCGCACTACGGCGGCGGGCTCAGCGAGGAGCGCCTGGGCCGGTTCCTGCGCGTCCGCGACCGGTCAGCCTACACAGTCTCCACCAAGGTGGGCCGCCTGCTCTACGACGACCCGGACGCCCCCGACGGCGCGGAGGAGTTCTACGGCGCGCCCAAACGCTCACGTCGGCGGGACTATTCGGCCACCGGGGTGCGGCGCTCGCTGGAGGAATCGCTGCTGCGACTGGGCCTGGACCGGGTGGATCAGCTATTGATCCACGATCCCGAGGAGAACATGGAACAGGCGCTCGCGCAGGCCGTTCCCGAGCTCGAGCGAATCCGTGCGGAGGGTCTGACGACAAACATCGGGGTCGGCGTGAATCACGTGGCGACCGCGCTGCGGTTCGTCCGGGAGGCTCCAATCGACCAGGTGCTGATCGCCGGGCGGTATTCACTGCTGGACCGGCGCGCTGAGGCCGAGCTGCTGCCCGAATGCGCGCGCCGCGGCGTCCGGGTGCTGGTGGCCGGGGTGCTCAACAGCGGCATTCTGGCGGATCCGCTGCGGCAGGGCACCTTCGACTACGTCGCGGCCGATCCCGAGGTCATCGCCCGGGCCCGGGCCATGGAAACCGCCTGCGCCGCATACGGTGTGCCGCTGCGGGCCGCGGCCATGCAGTTCCCGCGACGTCATCCGGCAGTGCACGCGATCGTGCTGGGGTCGGGCACGCGTGCGGAGATCGAGGACAGCGTCGCGATGCTGAACATTCCAGTACCCGAGGAACTGTGGGCCGAACTCGACGGCGGGGCGCTCTGGTGAGATGCACCCCCGAGGCCACGACACACCGCGGATCTTCCTGCTGCCGGCCCGCGCACCACGTCCCTCACCACCCCCGGACCGGTCACCACGCCCAGCCCTGCGTTACCGTCTCAGCCCGCGGCCCGCTGCAGCCACTCCATGACCCCCGCGACGTGCGCCAGCGCCCGCGCCTGTGCCAGCTGCGGATCGCGCGCGGCAATGGCATCGCAGATGCCGCGGTGCTCGGACACGGTCCGCTCGAACGCCCCCTCCTCGGTGATACCGCGCCAGATCCGCGCGCGCGTGGTCGGCATCGACAGCGAATCCAGCAGCGAGGCAAGCACCTTGTTGCCCGATCCGGCCGCGATGGCGGCATGGAAGTTCAGGTCCAACGCGACCAGATCGGTGACCGAGGCACCCTCGGGCTGGACCAGCGTGCGCAGCTCGGCGATCTCCGCGTCGGACATCCGCTGCGCCGCAATGGCCGTGGCCGCCGGCTCGAGAATCCGGCGCACTCCCAGGATGTCGAGCACCGAGTCGTCCTGATGGAATTCCAGCAGGAAGCTCATCGCGTCCAGCAGCGAATTCGGTTCCAGGCTGGACACATACGTGCCGTCGCCCTGACGCACATCCAGGATCCGCACGAGCGACAGCGCCCGCACGGCCTCCCGCAGCGAATTTCGCGACACGCCGAGTTCGGCGGCAAGATCGGCCTCGCGCGGCAGCCGGGAACCCGGGCGCAGATCGCCCGAGACGATCATCGCCTTGATTTTCGCTATCGCATCGTCCGTGACCGACAAACCCGTACCTTCGCTTCCGAGGATGTGAACACATGCCTCCGATGACTGTAGACGCCCATGTCCATATCTGGGACATCGACGGCGGAAAATTCCACGTCGAGTACGACTGGCTCACAAAAACATCGGATGTTTTATATCGAACTTACACCCTCAACGACCTCGAGCCGCAGCTGGCCGAGCACGGCATCGGGGCGCTGGTGCTGGTGCAGGCCTCGGATTCGCTCGCCGAGACCCACGCCCTGCTGGACGCCGCCGCCGCGGCGCCCCGCCCGGCCACGGTGGTCGGATGGCTGCCCCTGCACGATCCCGACGGCACCGCCGCCGAGCTGGCGCGGCTGCGCGGGCCCCGATTCGCCGGGGTACGCCACATGATCCATCGCGACCCCGATCCGGCATACCTGCTACGCCCCGAGGTGTCGCGGAGCCTGGCGATGCTGGCCGAGGCCGGACTGTGTTTCGACGCGGTGGCCGAGACCCTCGGACTGCTGGCCCAGGTCCCGGTGATCGCCGCCGAACATCCCACGCTGACGGTGGTTCTCGACCATCTGGGCAAGCCGCCGATCGCCGCCGGCGAGTGGCAGCCGTGGGCGGATCTGCTGGCCGCCGCGGCCGCGGCGCCGAATGTGGTGGCCAAGATCTCCGGCCTGGCAACGGTTTCCGAGCCCGGGTTCACCGCCGCAGACTGGCAGCGATATGTCGATCACGCCCTCGCGGTCTTCGGGCCCGACCGGCTGATGGTCGGCGGCGATTGGCCGTTCACCCTCACCGCCGCGTCCTACCGCGAGGTCTGGCGGGCCACCCACGGTAGCCTGGCGGGCCTGTCCGCCGACGACCGCGCCCGCGTGCTGTGGACCACCGCGGCGCGTGTCTATCAGCTTCCCGCCCCGGCGGGTACCACCCAGTTCCCGAGTGAAGGAGTCAGTGCATGAAGTTGCAGCGGGTCGGCGCGGCCGGCGCGGAACGCCCGGTCGTCGTCGACGGGGAGCAGGCCTACGACCTGTCCCCTCTCACTCGGGACATCGACGGTGAATTCCTTGCGGCCGACGGGATCTCGGCGGTGGCCGCGGCGCTGGCCGCGGGAACCCTGTCCCCCGCGGATATCTCCGGCGAGCGCATCGGCGCGCCGATCGCGCGCCCGCAGGCGGTGTGGTGCATCGGCATGAACTACGCCGCGCACGCCGCCGAGTCCGGCTCCGAGCCGCCGAAGATCCCGGTGCTGTTCTTCAAGACACCCAACACGGTGGTCGGCCCGTACGACGACGTACTGATCCCGCGCGGCTCGGCGAAGACCGACTGGGAGGTGGAGCTCGCGGTGGTGATCGGCGCCCGCGCCCGCTACCTGGATTCGCCCGAGGAAGCGATGAAATACGTTGCGGGATACGCTATCTCCAACGATGTGTCCGAACGCGCCTTCCAGCTGGAGCAGTCCGGCGGGCAGTGGTCCAAGGGCAAGTGCTGCGAGACCTTCAACCCGTTGGGCCCGGCGCTGGTGCCCGCGTCCGAGCTGAACCCGAAAGATCTGCGGCTGCGCTCCTTCGTCAACGGCGAACCCCGCCAGGACTCCACGACCGCCGACCTGATCTTCGATGTGGCCTATCTGGTCTGGCACCTGTCCCAGTACGCGGTGCTGGAGCCGGGCGATGTCATCAACACCGGAACCCCGGAGGGCGTGGCGCTTTCGGGCCGCTTCCCCTACCTGCGGCCCGGCGACGTCGTCGAGCTCGAGATCGAGGGCATCGGGCGCATGCGCCAGACGTTCCGGGCGGCCTGATTCCTCATCGGGCCCAGGATCGCATCACCGTCACCACCAGGGCCGCGACGCCGACAACGATGAGGACGATGCCGATGTAGGTCCACTGGGAGTGGCCGGTCATGGGCGAACCGTGCACGGCGCCGGTGCCCTGACCGACCCACAGCCCTCCGAGCAGGATCAGCACCACCCCAACCACGCCTAGGATCAATCGCCGCATCTGTCCTCCTCGTATCGAGCATTCGACACGTACAGTGTGACCCCGGACACGCGGGCGGGCCAGTCGAGGAGGCGAATGTTCACCGGACCGGCGGTCAGCCCAGGCGCGCGCGGTTCTCCGAGGGCAACTGCGAGGCGAAGATGACCTGGTGGATCGGCGTGGGCACATCGGATGCCCGGCCGAACCGCACCACCGCGCCGCTCTGATAGTGCAGCTCCGAGGGGTGTCCCCCGGCGAGATCGCGCTGCATCGAGGCGGTGGTGTCGGGGGTGAGGCCCTCGTAGACCTTCATCATCCGATCGACGTCGTCGTCGCCGAGCGCGATGCCGCGGGCGCGGGCCACATCCCGCACCTCGGTCATGGCCGCGCGGACCAGCGCCACCGTCTCCGGCTCGGACGAGGTGACCCCGACCGGCTGCCGGGCCAGGGCGCCGACACCGCCGTAGGAGGAGATGAACATCAGCTTGCGCCACAGCGTGGCCTCGATGTCCTCCGAGCGGGTCACCGCGATGCCCGCCGGGACCAGCGCATCGACGACGGCCTCGACCCGGTCGTCCGAATCCGGTACCAGCGCACCGATTTCCACCGCGGCGTGCGCGCCGAGACAGCGCACCGACCAGGGCGCCACGCGCTGCGCGATCACGACGCAGGTACAGCCGAGCACCCGCTCGGCGCCCAGCACCGCCGCCAGATCCGCCGCGGCCTCCACCCCGTTCTGCAGCGGCAGCACCGTCGTCCGTTCGCCCACAACGGGTCTCAACGCCTCCGCGGCCTCCCGGACCTGCCAGGCCTTGACCGCGACGATCACCAGATCGGCCTCCGGCTCCCCCGAGCCGAATTCGGTGACCACCCGCACGTCCGGGACCGAACTCTCCTCTCCCGCACGGGAAAGCAGCAGCGGGCCCACCTGCGCCGCGCGCACGGTCTCCGCCCGCCCCACCACGGTCACCGAATGCCCGGCGCGCGCCAGCATTCCCGCGAAGTACAGTCCGATTCCACCCGCCCCAAATACCGTTATCCGCACGAGTCAGGGCCTCCAGATCGTCGACAACCACATGCAATTGATGCGTCCGCAAACACTATCGCCGCCGCGTGGGGCATTCAATGGTTACCGACGGTTACGGAATTCACCGCCGCGAGTGGAATATTCGCCGCGGGCCTGCTGATCGAGGCGCGAGTCACTAGTGTGTGTGCGATCACACCGCCGCGGACGCGCGGCGCCGTCCGCACGAAAACGAGTTTCACCGTGACGATCGACGACGATCCCGCCCAGGCCACCGCCGATGCCGCCCCCGCCATGCGCCTGACGGCCCCGCAACGCCGCGCGTTCTGGGGTTCCTTCGGCGGCTGGGCGATGGACGGATTCAACTGGACCGTCTTCGGCCTGGTCCTGGCCCCGACAATGGCGGATCTGCTGCCCCGCGAGGGTATTCCGGCGACCGCCGCGAATATCGGCTGGTACGGACAGATCAGCGCGGCGCTGTTCCTGCTCGGCTGGGGTTGCTCGGCGATCTGGGGACCGCTCGCCGACCGCTTCGGCCGCATGCCCGCGATGACCGCGTCGATCGCGATGTACGGCGTCTTCACCGCCCTGGCGGGCCTGTCCACCAATCTCTGGGAGTGGAACGCCTTTCGCTTCCTGGCCGCGATCGGCGTCGGCGGCGAATGGGCCATGGCCGGAACGCTGCTGGCCGAGGTGCTGCCCGAGCGCCTGCGGGCGCGCTTGGGCGGCGCGATGCATTCCGCGGCGTATGTCGGGGTGCTGGTCGTCTCGGCGTTGTATCTCGCGGCGGGACCGGAACTGGGCTGGCGGGGCATGTTCCTGATCGGTGGAATACCGGCGCTGGCGGTCTTCGTCATTCGCCGCACCACCCCCGAACCCGAACGCTGGCGGCAGGATTCGGCCGAGCAGGGGCGAAAATCGCTCTGGCAGCCCGTGATAGCCGTGCTCACCCCGCCGTACCTGGCCCGCACGCTCGGTAATCTGGCCCTGCTGGTCGTGTGTGTGATCGGGCTGTGGGCCGGATCCACGTATGTGCCCACCGCGATGACCGATCTGGCCCACCGCGCCCACTACGGCTCGTCGGCCACCATCCGGCTGGCGGGCATCTCCTCGATGACCGTGGCCGCCTTCACGATCGCGGGCTGTTTCCTGATCCCGCGGATCGCGAACCGGTTCGGCCGCCGCGCGACGCTGGCCGGGCTGTTCGTGCTGATGGCCATCGGCGCGGTCGGCGTCTACGGAATCGCCTACCCGGCCCACTCCATCGCACTCACCTTCGTATTCCTGCCGGCGCTCGGGCTGGGCGGGGCGAACTTCGCGGTGTTCACCATCTGGCTGCCCGAGCAGTATCCAACCCGCATGCGCGCCACCGCATTCGCGTTCACCACCACGTTCTCGCGCTGGTTCGCCGCGGCCGGAACCTTCCTGATCGGCTACGGCATCCACGCCACCGGATCGCTGGCCGTTCCGCTCAGCGCGACCGCGATCATCTTCCTGATCGGCGTCGGCCTGGTGGGCCTGGCTCCCGAAACCCGCGGGCAGGCACTACCCGACTGAGTTCACCCGTCCGCGCCATACTACGAGCATCAGTGCGCCGAATTGATGCAGCGCCGGCGCAATCGGATCGGGGTCAGCGGACAGGTGCGGAGCGCTATGCCCAATTTTCGATCTTGGCGGCCAATTCGGCGCCGGTCAGTGGTTCGCGGGCGATGACGGCGATGGTGTCGTCGCCGGCGATGGTGCCGACGATCTCCGGCAGTGAGGCCCGGTCCAGGGCGCTGGCCAGGAAGTGGGCGGCGCCGGGCGGGGTGCGCAGGACCGCGATATTGCCGCTGTGATCGGTCGAAACCAGCAGGTCGCCAAGGAGTTTGGACAGGCGATCGGTGCCGCCGGTGACCCCGCGCACCGGGCTGCCGTCCTCGGGCACGACGTATACCCCCGCGCCGCCGTCCGCGGCGCGCAGCTTCACCGCGCCGAGTTCGTCCAGGTCCCGGGACAGCGTCGCCTGCGTGGTGTCGATGCCCTCGGCGGCCAGCAGCGCGGCGAGCTCGGTCTGGCTGCGCACCGCGTGCCCGGACAGGATCTCGATGATGCGCTGCTGCCGCCCGGCACGAGTTCGCGCGGTCGCCGGACCGGATCTGGCCGGTTCACTCATGCCTGCGCCTCGCTGACGCTCGGTTCCGGCACGAGCGAACTGCTCAGCCCTGCCCATCGGTTCGCTCCGCTCACGGCCGTCGCTCCAGCAACCAGGCCAGCAGCGCCTTCTGCGCGTGCAGCCGGTTCTCCGCCTCGTCCCAGACCACGCTGTGCGCACCGTCGATCACCTCGTCGGTGATCTCCTCGCCGCGATGCGCCGGAAGACAGTGCAGCACAACGGCATCCGGCGCGGCGTGCGCCAACAGTTCGCCGTTGACCTGGAACGGCCGGAAGGGGCCGACCCGGTCCAGGCCGTCGTCCTCCTGTCCCATCGAGGTCCAGGCGTCGGTGACCAGCGCATCCGCGCCGGTGGCCGCGGCGACCGGATCGTTCGTCACCGCGACGCTCGCGCCGGTCTCGGCCGCGCGCTTACGGGCGGCCTCGAGCACCCAGTCCAGCGGCTCGAAACCCGGCGGGGCGGCGATGGTCACGTTCAGCCCGGCCGTCACCCCGCCCAGCAGCAGCGAATGCGCCATGTTGTTGGCGCCGTCGCCGAAGTAGGCCAGGCTGCGCCCGCGCAGCTCGCCCTTGCGCTCGGTCAGGGTCAGCAGGTCGGCCAGCACCTGGCAGGGATGGAATTCGTTGGACAGCGCATTGACCACGGGAACCGTTGCCGCCGAGGACATCTCGTCGAGGCGGACCTGTTCGAAGGTACGCCACACGATCGCGTCGACGTAGCGCGAGAGCACCCGCCCGGTGTCGGCGAGGGTCTCCTCACGACCCAACTGCGTGGTGCGCCCGTCGACCACCACCGCGTGCCCGCCCAGCTGGGCGATGCCCATCTCGAAGGAGAACCGCGTGCGAGTGGAGTTCTTCTCGAAGATGACCCCGACCCCGCGCGGCCCCTCGAGCGGCCGCCGCGCGAAGGGATTTCGCTTCAGCTCCGACGCGAGGGCCAGCACCTCGGCCTGCTCGGCCGGGGATAGATCGTCGTCGCGCAGAAAGTGCCGAATGCTCACACGGGCTCCTTTGTCGTCTGGACGGCGGCATCGAGTATGCCCGGCAGATCACCGAGGAACTCCTCGGCCTGCTCCCGGCTCAGGATCAGCGGCGGCGCGAGCCGTATCACGTCGGGCTTGGCCGGATTCACCAGATAGCCTGCGGCCCGGGCATTTTCCTCGAACTGCTTGGAGCGGTTCCCGGTCAGCTGGATGCCGATCAGCAGGCCCGCACCGCGCACATGGTCCACCAGGGGATGCCCGAGCTCCTCGATGCCGTCCCGGATGGTCTTGCCCACCGTTTCGACGTGGTGCAGCAGATCCTCGCTGTCGATCGTGCGCAGCACGGCCAGCGCCGCCGCGGCACAGACCGGGTTGCCGCCGAAGGTGGTGCCGTGCAGACCCGGAGTCAGCAGCTCGGCCGCACGACCCTGGGCCAGCACCGCGCCGATCGGCAGGCCGCCGCCCAGCCCCTTGGCCAGGGTGATGACATCGGGCACCAGCCCGGCGGCCTGGTGGGCGTAGAAATGGCCGGTGCGGCCGATGCCGGTCTGCACCTCGTCCAGGATCAGCAGCGCGCCGGCCTCGGCGGTGAGCGCACGCGCGGTGGCGAGGTAGTCCGGCGGCGGGACCACGACGCCGCTCTCGCCCATCATGGGCTCCAGGAATACCGCGGCGGTATCGGAATCGACCACGGCGGCAAGGGCATCCGCATCGCCGTACGGGACGTGCACGACGCCCGGGGGCATCGGCTCGAACGGCGCGCGCTTGGCGGGCTGGCCGGTCAGCGCGAGCGCGCCCATGGTGCGGCCGTGGAACGCCTCCTCGCAGGCCACAATCTTGGCCCGGCCGGTGAGCCGGGCGATCTTGAACGCCGCCTCGTTGGCCTCGGTGCCCGAATTGCAGAAGAACGCCCGGCCCACACCGTCGCCGAAGTGTGCGAGCAGCCGCTCGGCCAGCTCGATAGCCGGTTCGGAGGCATACAGATTCGACACGTGCCCGAGCGTGCTCAGCTGCGTGGTGACCGCCTCGATGATCGCCGGATGGGCGTGCCCGAGGCTGTTGACGGCGATGCCGCCCAGGAAGTCGAGGTAGCGCTTGCCGTCGGCGTCGTAGAGCTCCGCGCCCTTGCCACGCACCAGCGCCACCGCCGGGGTGCCGTAGTTGTTCATCAGCGCGGCGGACCACCGCCGCTGCAGGTCCTCGGTACTCATACCATCTCCGTATTCTCTTCCGGCGGTGCGGAATTCGCGGGGGTCCGGGGTGGGCTCGAGGGAGTAACCATCGTGCCGATCCCCTCCCCGGTGAACAGTTCCAGCAGTACCGCATGCGGCACGCGCCCGTCGATCACGTGCGCGGTCGGCACGCCGCCCTGCACGGCGCGCAGGCACGCCTCCATCTTGGGCACCATGCCCGAGTCCAGGCTGGGCAGCAGCTTCGCCAGGGCATCGGTGTCGATGCGGGTGGTCAGCGACGACCGGTCGGGCCAGTTCGTGTACAGCCCTTCGACATCGGTCAGCACGACCAGCTTCTCCGCGCCCACCGCCGCGGCCAGTGCGCCCGCAGCGGTGTCGGCATTGACGTTGTGCACCACGCCGTCCGCGTCCGGCGCCAGGGTCGAGACGACCGGAATGCGGCCCGCGCGAATGAGATCCAGCACGGCGTCCGGGTCGACGGCGGTCACGTCGCCGACCAGGCCCAGATCGGTTTCCTGGCCATCGATCTCGAGGGTGCGGCGGGTGGCGGTGAACAGGCGCGCGTCCTCGCCGGAGATGCCCACGCCGTAGGGGCCGTGCGCGTTGATGAGCCCGACCAGTTCCCGGCCGACCTGCCCGAACAGCACCATCCGCGCGACGTCCAGCACCTCGGGGGTGGTCACCCGCAGCCCGCCCTTGAATTCGCCCTGCAGGCCGAGCTTTTTCAGCATGGCGCTGATCTGCGGTCCGCCGCCGTGCACGACGACCGGATGCACGCCGACCGTCCGCAGGAAGACCATGTCGGCGGCGAAGGCGCGCTTGAGCTCCTCGTCGATCATGGCGTTTCCGCCGTACTTCACCACCACGACGGTGTCGCGGAACTTCTGCAACCAGGGCAGCGCATCGGCCAGCACGTGCGCCTTGTCCAGCGCCGACAATCCGGCCACGGCCGCCGGAACACCCCGTGCCGCATTGGTGTTCACGACTCCGCCTCGCTGGCGCTCGGCTCCATCGTGCCCGGGGCGTGCTGGCTCATCGGTTCACTCCGCTTCGCTCCGTTCACGACTCCGCCTCGCTGGCGCTCGGCTCCATCGTGCCCGGGGCGTGCTGGCTCATTGGTTCACTCCGCTTCGCTCCGTTCACGAGCTGTACGCCGAATTCTCTTCCACGTACCCGTGCGAGAGGTCCGTGGTGCGGATGGTGGCCTCGCCCTCGTGCAGGCCGAGGTCGATCACGACGTGGATATCCGGGCCGGACAGATCGACCTCACGCGCGCCCGCCGCACCCATGCCGTCGACACACACCGGACTTCCGTTGAACGACACCGAGATCCGGTCCGGATCCAGCTCGATCGGCGCGATGCCGATCGCCGCCAGCACCCGGCCCCAGTTCGGATCCGAGCCGAAGAACGCGGTCTTGACCAGCGAGTCGCGGGCCACGGCGCGGGCGCCGATCAGGGCCTGGTCCTCGTCGATCGCGCCCCGCACGGTGACCTGCACCCGCTTGGTGACACCCTCGGCGTCGGCCATCAGCTGGGCGGCCAGATCGTCGCAGACGGCCAGCACCGCGGCGTCGAGCTCGTCCTGGGACGGCGCGACGGCGCTGGCGCCGTTGGCCAGCAGCAGCACGGTGTCGTTGGTGGAGCAGGAGCCGTCGACATCCAGGCGGTCGAAGGTGCGCGCGGTCGCCTTGCGCAGCGCGGCGTCGAGCTGTTCGGGGGTGGCCACCGCGTCGGTGGTGAGCACCACCAGCATGGTCGCCAGCGAGGGCGCCAGCATGCCCGCGCCCTTGGCCATGCCGCCCACGTTCCACTTGTCGTGATGGTGGTAGGCGGCCTCCTTGGGGACCGTGTCGGTGGTCATGATGGCGTGCGCGGCGTCGGTGCCACCGTTGAGCCCGCCGCCCATCTCGTGCACGATCTCGGTGACCGCGGGCAGCAGCTTGTCCATCGGCAGCCGGTCGCCGATCAAACCGGTTGAGCAGACCGCGATCTCGCCCGCCCCGGTGTCGGTTCCCCAGTTGCTCAATGCCTTTGCCAGTTCCTCGGCGGTGGCATGGGTGTCCTGGAAACCGCCCGGGCCCGTGCAGGCGTTGGCGCCACCGGAATTGAGGATCACCGCGCGCAGCCGCCCGCCGGTGAGCACCTGCTGCGACCACAGCACGGGCGCGGCCTTGACCTTGTTGCGGGTGAACACACCGGCTGCGGCGCATTCCGGCCCCTCGTTGAATACCAGTGCCAGGTCCGGCTTTCCGCTCTTCTTGATGCCCGCCGCAATACCTGCGGCGCGGAAACCCAGGGGTGCGGTAACACCCTGGGACCGGACGAGCTTGTCAACGGAAGTCACGATGCCACTCCTACGGTGGGAAGCGCGGCAGTGTCATTCCCTGCGGCGCGAAAGCCCAGCGGTGCGGTCACACCCTGGGACCGGAGAAGTCTGTCGGTCGATGTCACGGTGCCACTCCTACGGTGGAAAGTCCGGCGGTCTCGTCGTAGCCGAGCGCCAGGTTCATCGATTGCACCGCGGCGCCCGCGGTGCCCTTGGTCAGGTTGTCGATCGCGCCGATCACCACCAGCAGCCCGGCGTCGGCGTCGACGGTGACCTGCAGGGTGACGGCGTTGGAGCCCAGCACCGAACCCGTCTGCGGCAGTTGTCCCTCCGGCAGCAGGTACACGAACGGCTCGTCGGCATAGGCCTTCTCGTACACCGCCCGGGCCTGCGCGGCATCGACGAGCGTCGGCGCGGTGCAGGTGGCCAGGATGCCGCGCGCCATCGGCGCGAGCACGGGAGTGAACGACACCGCGATATCCGCACCGGCGCAGTCGAACTCGCGTCCCGCCGTCGAGCTCGTGGCGGCGGCCTTCAGGTTCTGCGCGATCTCCGGGGTGTGCCGATGCGCGCCCGCGATGCCGTAGGCCCGCGCCGAGCCCATCACCTCCGAGCCCAGCAGCCCCACATCGAGTTTCCGGCCCGCGCCCGAGGTACCGCTCACCGCAACGATGTTCACGCTCGGCTCGACGATTCCGGCGGCGACCGCGGGCGCCAGCGCCAGGCTGGACACCGTCGGATAGCAGCCCGGCACCGCGATCCGGGTCGCGCCACGCAGTCCCTCGCGGGCGCCGGGCAGCTCGGGCAGCCCGTAGGGCCAGCTGCCCGCGTGCGGGGTCTTGTAGTACTTCTCCCAGGCCGCGGCGTCGGTGAGCCGGAAGTCCGCGCCGCAGTCGATGATCACGGTCGATTCGGGCAGCGCGGTCGCGATCGCGGCCGACTGCCCGTGCGGCAGGCCCAGGAACACCACGTCGTGCCCGGCCAGGATCTCCGGGGTGGTCTCGGTGAGCACGCGGTCGGCCAGGGGCAGCAGATGTGGCTGCAGCTCACCCAGCGCGGTGCCGGCATTGGATCCCGCGGTCAGCGCCCCGATCTCGAGGCGCCCGGCTCGGTACTCAGGGTGCCCCAGCAGCAGTCGCAGGACCTCACCGCCCGCATATCCGCTCGCACCAGCCACCGCGACCCGCAGCACGGGCCCACTCGAGGTATCCGCCATGTGATGATTATGCACGATCGTGCAATCCCATTCATCGGCAGGGCCGGAAAAAATACTTGTTTCACTGGAGCAAGTAATCTACTGTTGTTTCATGCAAGCAAACAAAGACCAGATCTCGGAGCTCGCTCGCACCGTCAACCTGTTCGCCGAGGCCAATCGCCGGGGGCAGGCGCGGGCGTTCGATCCGGTCCGGCTGGGTGTCTTGCAGTTGGCCGTCGACCACGGCCCGCTCCGCGCGGGCGAGGTGGCCGAGCGGCTGGGGGCCCTCCCCTCCTCGGTCACGCGGCATATCAAGGCGCTGGCCGAGGCCGACCTGGTGACCACCGAGCCGGATCCGGCGGATCGGCGAGCGGTGCTGCTCGCGGCCACCGACGTCGGCCGTGAGGAACTACGGCAGTTCCTCACGGCCGGGGAAGAGGTCTTCGGGGCGGTCATCGCCGACTGGTCCGCGGACGACGTGGTGGCCCTGACCCGGCTACTCACCCAGCTCATCCAGGACTGGGCACATCACGGCGCGGAGCAGCAGGCCGCGCGACGCAGGCGCCGGCATTTCCGCTGGAGTCAGGATTGATTGGGGTAATACCATGTCCGACAACGCATCTCTGCACGTCATCATCGCGGGCGGCGGCATCGGCGGCCTCGCGCTGGCCCACGGCCTGCGTGGCGCCGGTGTCAGTGTCGCGGTCTACGAACGCGACCGGCACCGCACCGACCGGCTGCAGGGCTTCCGCATTCACATCAGCCCGCGCGGCAGCCGGGCGCTGCACGAACTGCTGCCCGCGCATCTGTATCGCGCGTTCGTGGCCGGCGCCGGAAACATGGACCGCGAGTTCGGCTTCGGTTTCGCCACCGAACAGCTCGACATGCTGCTCGAGCTCGACATGGACGCGATCGAGGGCGCGACCACCGGCGACGACGTCGACCGCAACTTCGGCGTCAGCCGCATCACCCTGCGCCAGGTCCTGCTGTCCGATCTGGACGGCATCGTGCACTACGACAAGGCGATCACCGGCTACCGGCGGCTGGATGACGGCCGGGTGGAGGCCCAGTTCGCCGACGGGACAACGGCGGTCGGCGACGTGCTCGTCGGGGCCGACGGCGCCACCTCCCGGGTACGCGCCCAGCTGCTGCCGCACGCCGAGCGGGTCGACACCGGAATCGCCTGCATCGCGGGCAAATACATGCTCACCCCGGAGGGACGCCAGCGTCTCGCGCCGCGTCTGCAGGTAGCCCCGGTCTCGGTCATGCCCGCCCGGACGGGCGGAATGTTCGTCGCCCCGCATGTTTTCGAGAAGCCGGATTCCGCGCTCGGCGGCATCGGCGGCAACGACGGTGCGGCCGAACTGAATCCGGGCGCACTGTTCGACAACACCGAGCCCTACGTACTGTGGAGCTATGCCGCGCGCCGCTCCGACTACCCGGTCGATCGCGAGCTGGACTCCTTGGAGCCCAAGGAACTTCAGGACCTGGCCGACCGGCTCACCGCGGAGTGGTCCCCCGAACTCCGCGAGCTGATCACCGGCACCGCTCCAGAGACGGTCACGCTGTTGCCGATTCGCACCTCGGTCCCGGTGCCAGCGTGGGAGACCACCAACGTCACGCTGCTCGGCGACGCCATCCACAGCATGACCCCGTTCCGCGGGATCGGCGCGAACGTGGCCCTGCGCGACGCGCACGAGCTGCGCGATCGCCTGGTCGCGGTCGCCCGCGGCGAGCGCGAGCTGCTGAACGCGCTGCACGAATACGAGGCGGAGATGATCGGCTACGGCTTCGCCGCGGTGCGTGCCTCACTGAAGACCGCCGAGCAGTCGGTGTCGACCAGCCGCGTCGGCCGCGCCCTGGGCCGCACGATGTTCCGCGTGGTCGAGGCCATCCCTCCGCTCAAGCGGAAGATGTTCGGCGGCCTGGGCACCGAGCCGAAGACCGCCGACGCCTAGCGTCCGGGACTCCTCAGCTGACGATCGCGAACAGCACGGCCGCGACCGCGAAGCTCACCACCGACAGCACGGTTTCCAGCACGCTCCAGGTCTGCAGCGTCTGCTTCACCGACAGGTTGAAGAATTTCGAGACCATCCAGAAGCCGCCGTCGTTGACGTGGCTCAGAATGATCGATCCCGCGCTGATCGCCATGGCGATCAGCGCGACGGACATCTCGGAGTATCCGTGCCCGGCCACGAGCGGTCCGACGATGCCCGCCGTCGTCACGATGGCCACCGTCGCCGAGCCCTGCGCGATCCGCAGGCCGCAGCTGATGATGTAGGCCATCACGATCACCGGCAGCCCGGCCTCGGACATGGTGTGCGCCAGCACCTTTCCGATGCCGGTGGCCGAGATGACCGCCCCGAAGAACGAGCCCGCTCCGATCACCAGCAGCAGCATGCCCACCGGCCGCAGCGATTCCGCGGTGAGCGCGCCGAGCTGCTGCACCGTCGATCCACGCCGCAGGCCGAGCATATAGAACGCGAACAGCACCGCGATCAGCAGCGCCACGGCCGGATTGCCCAGGAACGTCAGCACTTCCAGCAGCCGGGAGCCCTTGTGCAGCAGCTGGCTGCCGAAGGTCGCGCCCAGGATCAGCACCAGCGGAATGGCGATGATGCCGCCGATCAGCGCGATCGATGGCGGCTTGCGCTGCGCCGCATCGGATTCCGAATCCGGCTCCGTCGCCGCGGCCTGCACGGTGAACTCGGCGGGCACGTCCACCACGATCCGCTTGCCGATGAAGGTGCCCCAGACCAGGCCCGCCGCGATGAATCCCGGTATGCCGCAGATCAGTCCCATGATGATCAGCCAGCCCAGGCTGACCCCCATCAGCCCGCCCAGGGCCACCGGGCCCGGGTGCGGCGGCAGGAACGCGTGTGTCATGGACAGGCCCGCGACCATCGGCATCGCGTACAGCACCAGCGACCCGCCGCCGCGCTTGGCGGCCACGTAGACCAGCGGGGCGAGCACGAAGATGCCGATGTCGAAGAACACGGGGACACCGAAGATGAGGCCCATCAGTCCCATGGCGATCGGAGCGCCCTTGCGCCCGAATATTTTCTGCAGCCGCTCGGCCAGGACATCCGCGCCGCCGGAGCGTTCCATGATCGCGCCGAGCACCGTGCCGAGGCCGATGATCACCGAGATGTGGCCCAGGATGCTGCCGAATCCGGTCTCCAGGATGGAATCCGAGGATTTCAGCGGGGTGCCCACGATCTTGGACACCGGCAGCCCGGCGGCCAGCGCCAGCAGCAGGCCCGTCAGGAGCAGCGCGATGAACGGCTCGAGTTTGAACCGGATGATCGCGACCAGCAGTACCGCGATTGCGAGACCGCACAGTATCAGTAGTCCGGGTGTGCTCGTGCGTAGCCAGTCGACGGTGACGGACATACTTGCCTCACTTCATGGATCGAACGAAAGATGCCGCGCGCGAGGCGATGTCGGACCATCGGCCCGCCGCGACATCGGTGGGTGCGACGACGTCGGTGCCGGCCGTGACCGCCACCGCGCCGTGGGCGAGAAACTCCGCGGCATTACCCGCGTTGACGCCGCCGGACGGGATCAGTTCCGCGTCCGGGAAGGGTCCGCGCAGATCCTTCAGGTAGCCGGGCCCCAGCGCGCGGGCCGGGAAGATCTTCACCGCCGCCGCGCCCATGTCCAGGGCGGCCATCACCTCGCTCGGGGTGAAAGCGCCCATCACGACCGGAATGTCGTGCCGCGCGGCCGCATGGGCCACGTCGGGCCGCAGTCCCGGGGTGACCAGGAACCGGGCGCCGCTGCCGATGGCCTGTTCGGCCTGCTCCGCGGTCAGCACCGTGCCCGCGCCGACCACCGCCTGCTCGGCGGCCGCCGCCGCGGCCAGGGCGTCGAGAATGCCGGGCGTGGTGAAGGTCAGTTCCACCGCGCGGATTCCGGCGCCGGCCAGCGCCTCGGCCAGTGCCTTCGCATCGGGTATCCGCGGTGCGCGCACGACGGTGAGCACCCGGTCGGCGCGGATGACATCCATGGCGGTGGTCAACGTGTCTCCTTCAGAGTCGGGTCCATACGCAGCGCGCGACCGGCCAGCGCGCCGGTGGGCTTGCCGGCGTCGATCGCGAACTCGCCGTTGACGATCACGTACTCGATACCGCGGGCCTGCTGTTTGGGATTGTCGAAAGTGGCAGTGTCGCGGACGGTTTCGGGGTCGAAGAGCACCAGATCCGCGGCGTAGCCGGGCCGGATCAGGCCGCGCTCGCGCAGCCGCAGCCGCCCGGCCGGGCTGCCGGTCAGGTGGTGTACGCACTCCTCGAGCCCGAGCACGCCCAGCTCGCGCACGTAGTGCCCGAGGTAGCGCGGGAACGTGCCCCAGGCCCGCGGATGCGGCCGCTCCCCGACCAGCAGCGCGTCGCTGCCGCCCATGTGGCGCGGGTGCCGCATGATGGCGCGCACGTTCTCCTCGTGGCCCACGTGCTGCAGGATCGTGGTGGCCAGTTCGTCGCGGCGCAGCAGATCGAAGAAGACGTCCACGGGCGCAACGCCTTCCGCCGCGGCGATCGCGGCGATCGTGCGCCCGGCGTACCGATCCAGTCCGGCATGGGCGACACCGCTGATCTGAATGGTCTCCCAGTCGACTGTCACCCCGTGGCACCCGTCCGAGCCGCTGACCGTCACGTCGGCGACGATGCGCTCCCGCTCGCCGGGATCGTCCAGGCGCGCCAGCACCGCATCCGGCCCGCCCGAGGACGCCCAGCTGGGCAGCAACGCCGAGAGGGTCGTCGAGCCGGGCAGATACGGGTACGTGTCCAGGGTGATGTCGCAGCCCTCGGCGAGCGCGGCGTCGATCATCGCGAGCAGTTCCGGTGCGCGCCCGCGGTTCTCGGCGAAGTTCATCGTCGCGTGCGTGAGATGTACCGCGCAGCCGGTGTCGTGGGCCAGGCCGATCATCTCGGCATAGGCGTCCAGCGCGCCCGCGCCGTACGAGCGGTGATGCGGGGCATAGAATCCGCCCGCCGCCGCGACCACCCGGCACAGCGCCGCCAGTTCCGAAGTGCCGGCGTACATTCCGGGCGTGTAGGTCAGGCCGCTGGACATGCCGACCGCGCCCTGCGCCAGCCCCTGCGCGAGCAGCTCGGCCATCCGGTCGATCTCCGCGGCGGTCGCCGGGCGCTTGTCCGGGCCGACGACGAGCAACCGCAGCGTGCCCTGCGGCACCAGGTAGGCGGCGTTCGGCGTGATGCCCGCGTCCAGCCGGTCCAGGTATTCCCCGACGGTGCGCCAGGAGAGGTCCAGATCCACGGGATTGCCGTTCCACCCGGCGATCTGGCGGCGCAGCACTGCCAGGGCAGCCTCGTCGACGGGCGCGTAGGACAGCCCGTCCTGGCCGATCACCTCGGTGGTGACGCCCTGGCTGACCTTCGGGAAGTGCCCCGGATCGGTGAGCAGGTGCAGATCGGAGTGGGCGTGCATATCGATGAAACCCGGTGCCAGCACCAGAGATTCGCTTTCGATGACGCGCTCGACCCCGGCGACGGTGCCGGGCCCGGCGATCTCGGTGATCCGGCCGCCGACCACCGAGACGTCGCCCCGGAAGCGGGGGGACCCCGTCCCGTCGACGATGTCGACGCCACGAATCAGCAAGCTGCCCATCTTCGTTCGCTCCCGCTAGAAGAAGGTGTGCAGCAAGTCGATCACGCGCGGACGGTCGGCGCCGGCGTCGTCGACGACCGGGATCAGCCGCCACTTGTCGAAGGCCGTGCACGGATGCGACAGGCCCAGCCGCACCACGCTGCCGACGGGCACCTCGCCGCCCTCGGGCAGGCGCAGGAAGGCGTGCTGATCGTTGAGCGCGGACACCAGCGCCGCGTTCGGCATCCCTTCCTGCCCCCGGCCCGTCGAAAGCCGTTGCGGTACCGGCAGCCCCTCATCGAACGGCAGGTCCCGCTTTCCGGCGTCCAGCAGCGCCAGCCCCGGCTCCGGCCGGGACACCGTGCGCGCCCACCCGTGCATGGCCGAGCGCAGCGGGTGCTCGGTGCGCGAGGTGGCCAGCGGCGAAATGCCGGAGTAGAAGCCGTCGTCGTGGATGATGTACGCGCCCGACCGCAGCACCACGGTCGTGGCGGGACCGTGCTCGCCGCGCTCGTCGGCCAGGCCGGCCAGGCGCTCCACGACCAGATCCTGGTAGGCGCTGCCGCCTGCGGTCACGATCGCGGGGCGTTCGTACCCGGCGGCGAGTTCGCGGTGCAGGCGGGCCAGATCGTCGACGTAGTCGCGCACGGTGGTGACCGCGTCCGGGCGGCGGTCGTGCGCCAAGGCGGCCTCGTAGCCGCCGACGCCGGCCAGTTCGAGCCGCGCCGAACTCCGCACCGCCGCCGCGACGGCCAGGGCCTCCTCGACGCCACGGGCACCGGTGCGCCCGCCGGTGCCGCCCAGTTCGATCAGCACCGGCACGCGCACGCCCGCGGGGGCTCCGGTCAGGTGGCCGTCCATGGCCTCCACCGTCGCGACGCTGTCGACCCAGCTGTAGAACTCGAAACCGGGATCGCGATCGAGTTCGGCTGCGAGCCAGGCCAATCCGACGGGGTCGACCAGGGCGTTGGCGAGCACGATGCGGGCGACACCGAACGACCGCGCCACCTGCACCTGCCAGCCCGTGGCCAGGGTGATCCCCCAGGCGCCGGCCGCGAGCTGTTCGCCCCACAGCTGAGGGGACATCGTGGTCTTGCCGTGTGGCGCCAGCCGGACCCCCGCGCCGGCCGCCCACTCCGCCATCACCGCGATATTCGCATCCACCGCGGCGCGATCGATGGTCAGCACCGGGGTCTCGAGATCGTCCAGATGAGGTGCGGTGGCGAGGAATTCGCGCGCGGACAAACCCCAGGCCGCGGGCGGCAGCGATTTGTGCTCGGGCCCGAGCACCCGGTCGTGCAGGGCCGCCACCTTCGCCGAGTCGATGGTCTGCAGGTCGCCGTCGATCGCCACGACACTCCTTCCCTCGTAGGCTGAACGTCATACGGTCCAGCTATTGCACAATCTGCAACGCATATTGCACATCGTGTTTTCCGTGGTTATTCTGCACGTGATGACCGATAGTCGCAAGCATCCGAAGGAGACGGCTGTGATCTGGCCTACGCCGCCCCGCATACGGGCGATCACCGTGGGCGAGGGGCTCGCCGTGCTGGTCGCGCGGCCGGGCCCGCTCGAGGACTCCCCCACCTTCGATCGCACCGCCGGTGGGGCGGAGCTGAACGTCGCGACCGCGCTGACCCAGCTCGGCATCGGCACCGCCTGGGTGTCGCGGGTCGGTGACGACGGATTCGGCCGCTACCTGGTTCGCCACCTGCGCGAGCGCGGGGTGGACACCTCCGCGGTGTACACAGACTCGGCCCGGCCGACCGGTCTCTACGTCAAGGAGCGCGGCGGCGGATCGTCGCATCCGGCCGATCTGGCCGCCGGGGCGAGCCGAATGCTCTACTACCGCACCGGATCCGCCGCCAGCGCCCTCTCACCCACGGACCTCGATGCCGGTAACGGGCTGCTGGAACAGTGTGAGCTCATCCACTTCACCGGCATCACCACCGCACTGTCCCCGTCGGCGACCGCGCTCACCGATGCGCTCACCGCCCTGCCGCGGCGCGAGCGGTTGATCAGCTTCGACCTGAATTACCGTCCGGCACTGTGGATCCGGCGCGAGGAGAACGCCGCGGATACGCTGGCACGCCAGCTGCGCGGTAGCGACGTGGCGTTCCTGGGTGCCGACGAGGCGCAGGAGGTGTTCGGCACCGGCGATCCGGAACGGCTGCGCGAGATGTTCCCGCAGCCACGGCATCTCGTGGTGAAGAACAGCGGGCATTCGGTCACCGGTTTCCTCGGTGCGCTGCGCCTCGAGGTGCCCGCGCTGCGCCTCGAGGTCACCGAGGCGATCGGCGCGGGCGACGCGTTCGCCGGTGGCTACCTGGCCGCGCTGCTGCAGGGACGTCCGCACGAACAGCTGCTGCGCTACGGCCATCTGTGCGCCGCGGCCGCGCTCACCGGCACCGGCGACGTGGCCGAGCTGCCCCCGCCCGCCGTGCTCGAATCCGCCGCCGCGGCAACCGCTTCGGGGTGGGCCGCGATGCGGTGGATTGCGGTGACATCCGAGGAGGCGTCATGAGTCAGAGCTTGCAACGCGCGTTGACGATCCTCATCGAACTCGGCGAGGACCCGAAGACCCTGGACCAGTTGGCCGCCCACCTGGGCGTGCACAAGTCGACGGTGCTGCGGCTGCTGCAGACCATGCAGGCCGACCGCTTCGTCACCCACGACGCGGCACACCGGTACACGCTCGGCTCGCGGCTGTTCGAGCTGGCCAACCACGCGCTCGAGCGCCGCGACGTGCGCACGCTGGGCCGCCCCCACCTGGAGGCGCTCAACGCCGACACCGGGCAGACCGTGCACCTGGCGACCTACGAATCGGGCGAGGCGATCTACATCGACAAGCTCGACGCCACCCAGAGCGTGCGCATGTACTCGCGGGTCGGGCGCCCGGCGCCGCTGCACTGCACGGCCGTGGGCAAGGTACTGGTCGCGGCGCATCCGCGCGAGCAATGGCGAGCGATCGCCGAGCGGCTGGATTACCACAAGTTCACCGAGCGCACGATCCGCACGCCGGAGCGGTACCTGGCCGAGCTGGAACTCGTTGCGGCCCAGGGCTTCGCCGAGGACCACGAGGAGCACGAGAGCTTCGTCAACTGCATCGGCGTCCCGGTGCGCGACGGCACCGGCGCGGTCGTGGCCGCGCTGTCGGTGTCGGTTCCGGATCTGCTGCTGGACCACGAGCAGGTGCTGGGCCTGCTGCCGCGCGTGCATGCCACGGCCGAGGCCATCTCGACCGAGCTGGGCTGGAGCCCGCGCCCCGCATCCCACTCGAAATCCCCACTCACGAAAGGCATTTCATGACCGATAAGACCGCCGTCCACACCACCGACGCCCCCGCCCCCGCGCACACGTTCTCCCAGGGCGTGCGCAAGGGTCCGTTCGTGCAGGTCTCCGGCCAGGGCCCGGTCGACCCGGCCACCAACGAGTACCTGTATCCGGGCGATGTGGCCGCGCAGACCACGCGCACCCTGCAGAACGTCAAGGCGATCGTGGACGCCTCGGGCGCGAGCTTCGACGATGTGGTGATGCTGCGCGTCTACCTCACCAAGCGCGAGGACTTCGCGACCATGAACGACGCGTACGGAAAGTTCGTCGAGGAGCACACCACCTGCGGCGTGCTTCCCTCGCGCACAACGGTTTTCACCGGCCTGCCCCGCGAGGAGATGCTCGTGGAGATCGACGCCGTCGCGATCGTCACGCAATAGAACGCCGGGCCCCGCGGCCCGGCCGGAAAACGGTGGGCCGCAGTCCTTTTCGTCTCAGGCCGTGGCAGCGCCCAGAATCTCCAGCACCGCGTCCGAGGTGTAGAACGGCTCCAGGCGTTCCCGAATCAGCTTGGCCAGCACGCCGTTACGCTTGGCGGCCTCGACGACCGCCGGGCCGTAGCGCAGGATCTCGGCCTGGATGTCCTCGGCGTCCAGGCCGAGTTCGGGCAGCAGCGCGGCCAGGGTGTGGTCACCGTACTTGGTGAAGAACACCTCGACGCATTCGTCCAGGAGCAGGCCGAAGTATTCCTTGTCCCGGGTGGTGATCGCGATCCGGTGCACGATCTGGGCAAGCTCGCGCAGGTCCTGCCGGGACAGGTAGTCGCGCAGGCCGCTCACGGGCTCACCCGCGTGCAGATCCCAGAATTCCATCGCCGCGCTGTGCACGGGCGCGTCCCGGAGCATTTCGCGGATGGCATTGTTGGTGCGCTTGAGCGCGTATTGCGCACCCTTGCCGGCCATTTCGCCGATGAAGGTGCCGTCGGCGGCCTTCTCGGCCGCCTTGCGCGCCGTCTTGGCCGCCGAGGCGCCGAAGGAGACCAGCGATCCCACGCCGGGAATCTTGGCGGCCATCTGCCGGTTCGACTCCATGAAGTCGTCGATCAGCTTGTCCACGAATTTCGACGCGACGGTCGCGACCAGCGGGCTCTCGGTCAGGCGCTCGAAGATCCGCTCCTGGGCCTGGTGCATGCCGAAGATCTTCTCCAGCAGCGCCTCCACCGGTTCGCGCTCCACGACGTCACCGAGCGTGTAATCCTCGTTGCGGGCGATGTTGTCGTAGATCGCATCGGCGAACACACCCACCGAATCCGCGATCACCGGACTGCCGCCGATCCGGTCGACCACGGTGCGCACGGTCTGCCGGGCATCCTCGACGCCGACGATGTCGCGGAAGATCATGGTGTCCGCGACGCCGATCACGGCCTCCACATCGCGCGCGATCACCTCGGCGAACCGGTCGCCGCTCACCTCCGCCAGCAGGAAGTCCACTTGCGCATCGAGCAGGCGCTCGGCGATTTCGCGCGGCTGGGCCATTCGTTCCCCTAGTTCGTCTCTCCTGGACCGCCCGTCTGGTCGGAGTCGTTGCGGTGCATCGACTTCCGGATCTCGTCCAGGCGTTCCCGCGCGGCCTTCTGCCGCGCCTGCCACTGTTCCTGCGCGCCGCGGCCCACCGGTGTCTGCGCCGAGAGCTCGCCCATTCCCTGCGCGGTACCGAAGCGCCGCTCGACCTTATCGCGAACTGACTCGAAAGTAGGGACACCGGAATCCGAGTAGCCGGTGCCCGGGAACCCGGTCGGCGTCAGGACGGCTCCGGTGACCGGACCCGGCTGGTCGAACGGGGTCACCGCGCGACCGCCCGCGACCTCGGCGGCCGGGCTCGTGTCCGACGTCACATCGGACTCCGGGCCCGCATGGCCGGTCCGGGCGGACAACTCCACCGCCACCAGATGCAGCGGTTCCAGGCCGGGCCGCCCCGTGGTCGCCGCCGTCACGACGCTCAGCAGATCCTCGTCCGGCAGCACGGCGAGAATGGCCGCCAGATCCGTCAGTTCGGACATGTATCCCAGGCTACGCAGAATCACCCGCCCCGGGCCGGACGCGCCGGGTGCGCGAACCTGCCATTGGGCCTCGCGGATCTACTCCGGGACCGCCGAGGCATCATCGAGCACCGAGGACACCCACTCCGCCACCGTCGGCGCCCAGCTCGGGATCAGGATCAGATCGTTGTGACACCCACCCGGATAGATGTGCAGCCGCTTGGGTTCCGGTGCGGCCTCGTACAATTCGCGCGCCATGCGGACCGGCAGCAGTTCGTCGTTGTCGCCGTGCATGATCAGCACCGGGCTGCGCATCGACCGGATCCGGCGCAGATTCGGAAATGCATCGGGCACAAAGGGTCTCGGCAGATAGGGGTAGACCACCCCGGCCGCGTCGCGCAGGCCGGTGAAGGTGGACATGAGGATCAGCGCGGCGGGCGGGTAGCGTGTGGCCAGCTCCGTCATCACCCCACCGCCCAGCGATTTGCCCAGGTAAACAACCCGATTCGGATCGACCCCGGGTTGTGCGAGCAGCGTCTCGCGCGCGGCGTGCGCATCGAGGTAGACCCCGCGCTCACTGGGGCGCCCGCCGCTGCGCCCGAAGCCGCGGTAGTCGAAGACCAGCACGTCGAATCCGACGGCGGCCAGCAGCGCGAGCACCGGCGAGCGATCCCCGATATTGCCCGCATTGCCGTGCGCGAACAGGACGTGGCCCAGCGGGGATCCGGCGGGACGGGCATTCGCCGCACGCACGAACCACCCGTTGATCCGCGTGCCGTCGGCGGCCGTGAAATACAGGTCCTCGTAGTCGACCCCGAACCCCGCCGGCGTCACGGTGATCTGCCGCTCCGGCATGAACGTGAGCGCATTCAGGATCGGCGTCGCCGGGTGTCGCATACGAGTCATTGTCCAGGCCGCGCTAGTGGTACGCGATGGTGATGTTCGGATGCTGCGCCGGATCCAGCCATTTCAGCAGGGCGACCACCGAGGCGCGCGGCGTCTCGACGCATCCCTCCGACGGAATACCCGCGTCCACGTGCACGAAGAAGGCCGAGCCCGCCCCGGGCCGGACGGGCGCGGTGTTGTAGCCGATCACGATCGCATAGTCGTAACTGGTGCCGGCCTGGCCCAGGTTCTCGCCGTCGCGCTCGTCGAACGGGCAGGTACCCGGGGCGCAGTGCTGATAGGTGTTGTACTGCGAACTCTTCGGATCGCTCACCCACCAGTCGCTGGTGCCGATCTGCCGGTAGAGCAGCCTCGTACCCGGATTCGGCTCCCGCCCGAACGCCGAGGGCAGCCCGAACGTGCCCACCGGTGTGCGGTTCATCCCCTCGTGCGTCGGCCCCACCCCGGCGGTCCCGACCCGGATGGACACCGGCCCGACGGCGCTGGTCCAGCCGCCGCCCGAGCGCTGCCAGCCCTGCAGGGTCCCGGTGGTGCTGCCCGGCCCCGACACCAGCACGGTCAGCAGTTGATCGGTGCCCGGCGGCGGCACGGGCACCCCGGCGGGCAGCCCGGCCCCCGCACTTCCCGGGCCGAAGTCGACCGGTCGCGCGGTCACGGAATGTGCCGGTGCGACCGTGGTCGTAGGCACGGCACTTGCGGATCGGGTCTGCTGCTGTCCGCATCCGGCCGCCACCAGCAGCACCGCCGCGCAGACGGCCACGCGGTGCACGAGATTCCAGGACACACTCACCCGGCCGAGCTTAACCGCACGGCGTTGCGCGCCTCGTACCCAACAGATATGTCCGTGTCGGCATGTCCGTCTCCGCGCGGACCGGCGAGCCCGCCGGCCGGGGCGGATCGCGCGGCACATCCGCCCAGGCACATCCCCTCCGGGCGCGCTCCATCCGTGATCGGGCAGTCGCTCCCCAC
The DNA here is from genome assembly GCF_018860155.1 of Nocardia albiluteola. Taxonomy (GTDB): domain Bacteria; phylum Actinomycetota; class Actinomycetes; order Mycobacteriales; family Mycobacteriaceae; genus Nocardia; species Nocardia albiluteola. Next base: position 57,062 of record NZ_JAHKNI010000017.1, on the reverse strand, counting down.
CGCCCATGCAGCGCACGGTATCTCGGCGGGCCGTCCGACGCGGCTTACACGTCGGCGAGATCCAGGATCATGCTGTGGATCCCGGCGTAGCGGGTCAGATTCGCAACGTCGGCGCCGGTCGCCTGCCCGGCCTCCGACGCGAGGGCCGCATCCAGGGCCGCGCGATCATCCCAATCGAGTGCGGCGACCATGTAGCACGAGTCGCCGTGCACCGCCGTGGGAGCATGGCTCCGGGTGTATCGACGCAGGCCCGGGAGCTGGTTCGCCAGCGGTATGTGCACCTCGCGGTAGTGCCGTTCGAATGCCTCGGCGTCCGAGGGCGTATCCCACAGGATGAGCAGGCGCGCCTTCGGAGCGGCGGCGGTGGGCTGGGCTGATGTTGTCAATGCTCGGCTCCTCGCTATCGGCCCGGTGACGCTCACCGGGCTCATCGACTTCGACGCACCGAACCCGGCCGAATCGACACGGCCGGCGGCCGAATCGATTCCGCCGACCGACTATCCGCGCAACACCGCTCCCACCGACGCGGATGCCGCCGCCACCGCAGCGTCGCGCGCCGCACTCGCCTCGTCCTCGGTCAGCGTCCGATCCGTGGCACGGAAGCGCAGCGCATAGGTGAGCGAGGTGCGCCCCTCGCCCGCCTGCGCGCCCTCGTACACATCGAACAGCGCGATGTCCTCCAGCAGCTCACCGGCGCCGGAGCGCAGCGCGGATTCGACCGCGGCGGCGGGCACCGCACGCTCGACGCTCACCGAGACGTCCTGCAGCACCGCCGGGAACGGGGAAACCGTTGGCACGGGCCGGGATTCGCGCAGCGGCAGGGCGTCCAGGTCCAGCTCCACCGCACAGGTGCGCGGCGGCAGGCCAGCCCGCTCCAGCACCGCGGGATGCAGCTCGCCCGCATGCCCGACCACGACGCCCTCGACGAGGAGTTCGGCGCAGCGCCCCGGATGGAACGGCAGATAGGCCGCCGCCCGGCGCTCGATGGTCACCCCGGCGGCCTCGGCGACCGCGTCGGCCAGGGCGAAGGCGTCGGCGGCCTCCGCGGCCCGGCCGGGCCCCCACGGGCCGCGCGGCTCGCGGCGCCCGGTCAGCACGGCGGCGACGTGCACCGGCTGCGTGGGCAGCGAGTCGATCAGCTCCGCGATCTGCGCGTCGCTGGGCCGCCGGTCCACCGGCAGCGCGTCGACCGGACGGGTGTTGGGCCCCGGCAGCACGACCTGGCCGATGCCGTAGATCGACAGGTCCCGCTCGCCGCGGGAGATGTTGCGGGCGGCCACCTCCAGCAGACCCGGCAGCAGCGTCGTGGCCAGCTCGGCCCGCTCGACGTCCAACGGGTTCAGCACGCGCATGGTGGCCCGGCGCGGATCGCCGGCGGGCAGGCCCCAGGTGTCGAACGCCCCGGCCTGCAGGAAGATCGGCGCGGGCACCTCGACGCAGCCGGAGAACGCCAGCGCCCGGCTGACCGCGCGGCGGCGGCGCTGGGTGGCGGTGAGCCCGCGGCCGGCGGGGGCGGTCGGCAGCACCGACGGAATCTGCTCGAGACCCTCGAGGCGCAGCACCTCCTCCACCAGATCGGCGGGCTGGGCCAGATCGGGCCGCCAGCTCGGCGGGGTCACCACCAGCTGGCCGTGCCCGGACTCGCTGACATCGACGTCGACCGCGCAGCCGATCTGGGCCAGACGCCGCGCCGCGGTCCCGGTCGGGTAGCTCACTCCGGCGGTGCGGTCGGGCAGATCCAGATCCATGTGGATCGGCGCGGCCGGATCGACCGGCAGGCGCACGTCGGTCAGCGCGGGTTCGATTGTGCCGCCGGTGATCTCGGCCAGCAGCGAGGCGGCGCGATCGAGTGCGGCGACGTTCACCTCGGGGTCGACCACGCGCTCGTAGCGCTTGCCGGCCTCCGAGCTCAGCTTGTGGCGGCGGCCGGTGCGGTAGACCGCGAGGGGATTCCAGGTCGCGGCCTCGAGCAGGATATCGGTCGAGTCCGAACTCACCTCGGTGGTGGCGCCGCCCATGACACCCGCCAGCGAGATCACGCCCGAATCGTCGGCGATGACGGTGTCCTCGCCGTCCAGCACCCGCTCGGACTCGTCCAGGGTGCGCAGCGTCTCGCCGGTGTTGGCCTTGCGAACCACCAACGGCCCGTTGACCTTCGAGGCGTCGAACGCGTGCAGCGGCTGCCCGAGCTCGAGCATCACGTAGTTGGTGACATCGACCGCGGGCGAGATCGGGCGGACCCCGGCCAGCAGCAGCCGGCGCTGCAGCCACCACGGGCTCATCGCCGTGGGGTCGATGCCGGTCACCCGGCGCGCCGCGAAACGCGTGCAGCCGGAGTCGGATTCGACCTTGATCGGCCACGCCTCGGCCTCGTCGTCGGGCAGCGTCCGGGCGGCCGGGTCGGCGTACTCCAGATCGAAACCGCAGGCGAGCTCGCGCGCCAGCCCGCGCACCGAGAAGCAGTAGCCGCGGTCGGGGGTGATGTTGAGCTCGACGATCGTATCGTCCAGGCCCAGTAGCTCGTTCGCGTCCGCGCCGGGTTCGGCGGTACCCGGCTCGAGCACCAGGATGCCCGAATGGTCCTTGCCGATACCGAGTTCGGCGACCGAGCAGATCATGCCGTTCGAGGTGTGCCCATAGGTCTTGCGCGAGCTGATCTCGAAGCCGCCCGGCAGCACACCGCCCGGGAGCACCACCACGACCAGGTCACCGACGGCGAAATTGCGGGCGCCGCAGACGATCTCCTGCAGATCCGGGTTCCCGACGTCGACCTTGCAGAACCGGATCGGCTTCTTGAACTCGGTCAGTTCGGTGATCTCCGCGACGCGGCCGACGACGAGCGGATGCTCGATCGCGCCGGTGATGCGCTCGAGCTTGTCGAGCTCCTCGACCTCCAGGCCGACCCGGACGAAGCCCGCGTCGAGCTCCTCCGGCGTCACCGACCAGCCGGGGGTGGTGCGCTGCAGGATTTCGGTCAGCCAGGACTGCGCTACTCGCACTGGACGTTTCGCTTTCTCGTGTGCCCGGTGTTGCGGGGGCCGGTGTCAGGACTGGATGCCGAAGGGCAGGGTGAATCGCACGTCGCCCTCGACGATGTCGCGCATATCGGAAATACCGTTGCGGAACTGCAGGGTGCGCTCGAGACCCATACCGAAGGCGAAGCCGCTGTACACCTCGGGGTCGATCCCGCTGGCGATCAGCACCTTCGGGTTGACCATGCCGCAGCCGCCCCACTCCACCCAGCCGGCCCCGCCCTTCTTGTCCGGGAACCACACGTCCACCTCGGCCGAGGGCTCGGTGAACGGGAAGTAGTTGGGCCGCATGCGGGTTCGCGTGTCGGGGCCGAACAGCGCCCGGGCGAAGGCGTCCAGGGTGCCGCGCAGGTGCGCCATCGTCAGGCCCTTGTCCACCGCCAGGCCCTCCACCTGAGAGAACACCGGGGTGTGCGTGGCGTCGAGCTCGTCGGTGCGGAAGGTACGCCCCGGGCACACCACATAGATCGGCAGCTCGCGCGAGAGCATCGAGCGCACCTGCACCGGCGAGGTGTGAGTGCGCAGCACCTGCCGCGAGCCCTCCGGCGCGAGGTGGAAGGTGTCCTGCATGGTGCGCGCCGGATGGTCGGGCAGGAAGTTCAGCGCGTCGAAGTTGAAGTGCTCGGTCTCGACCTCGGGCCCCTCGGCGACCTCCCAGCCCATCCCGACGAACACGTCGGCCACGCGCTCGGAGATCGCGGTGATCGGGTGCCGGGCGCCGACCGCGGCGCGCCGGGCGGGCAGCGTCACATCGATGGCCTCGGCGACCAGCACGGCGGCGTCGCGCTCGGCGAGCAGCTCGGCCCGGCGGGCCTCGAAGGCCGCGCTGACCCGGGAACGCGCCACGTTGACGCGCTTGCCGGCCTCGGACTTCTCCTCCTTGGGCAGGCTGCCCAGCGAGCGCTGCGCCAGCGAGATCGGCGACTTACCGCCCATGTACTCGGTCTTCGCGGCCGCGAGCGCATCGAGGTCCGCGGCCGCGGCAAAAGCCTTCTCCGCCGCCTCGGCCGCCGCGCTCAGCGACTCTTCGCTGAGCGCCGCCTGCTGTGCCGGGTCCTTGTCGGCTGCGTTGTCCTGCGCCACGATGGTTCGTCTCTCCCCTGCGTCCGGGTCTGTCCTCGTACCTCTTGCTGACATTGTCGCTGGTGGAATCGTAGGCGATGCGCCCGCCCCGGCTCACGCCCGTTTATCTCGCCGAGATCTCACATGCACGACCGACATCGATCCGCGCGATACAGTCCGCCGGTGACTGCTCGGATAGGCGCCGGCGCGTCTGGGGCGATCAGGCGATTCGCCGGATGGGTCGCCCGGGGCTCCGTCGGCCACCCCATGCTCACCGGTGTCGACTACTGGGACGAGCTGCGCGATTCGCCGTCGCAGATGGAGACGTGTTTCGCAATCTTCGCCAACGTCCTGGAGCTCGACGACGCGGGCGAGCCGGTCAACGAGAAGTATGCCGAGCGCCGCGCGGCGGCCTGGTTGTACCGGTACTGCACCGGCGAACTCCCGCCGGGCGAGCCGGAACTGGAAACCTGGGAGGTCGAGCTCTACTGACCGATCGACGGGCGGGTCGCCGGCGGAGATCCGTACCGTGCCGACCGACTTCCGTGCGCAGAGGGCCGCCCGGCAGACTGGTCGGCGATGGAACTGCCCGAACTTCCCGATCTGCCGGTGCGGGGTGCGCTCGACCGGATCGTCGCGACACTGCGCGAGCGGCACACCGCGGTGCTGGTCGCGCCGCCGGGCACGGGCAAGACGACCCTGGTGCCGCTGGCGCTCGCAGCCTCGATGACCGGGCGGGTGGTCGTGGCCGAGCCGCGGCGGCTGGCCGCTCGGGCGGCGGCCGCGCGCATGGCCGCACTGCTGGGTGAGCCGGTGGGCCGGACCGTTGGCTATTCGGTGCGCGGGGATCGACGGGTGAGCGCGGGCACCCGGATCGAGGTCGTCACCTCCGGGCTGCTGGTACGCCGGTTGCAGGGCGATCCCGAACTGGCCGGGGTCGACGCGGTGATCCTCGACGAGTGCCACGAACGGCATCTCGACGCCGACCTGCTGCTGGCGCTGCTCCTAGACGCCCGCGCCGGGCTGCTGCCGGAACTCCGGGTGCTGGCCACCTCCGCGACCGTCGCCGCCGACCGGCTCGCGACGCTGCTGGGCGAGGACGACCGCGCGCCCGTCCTCGAGGTGCACGCGCGGACCTACCCGGTGCCGATCTCGTACCTTCCCCCGCTCCCCCGCGAACGCATCGAGGCTCAGGTGGCCCGCGCGGTGCGGGCCGCACTCGCCGAAACATCCGGCGACGTCCTGACATTCCTCCCCGGCGCCGCCGAAATCCGGCGCACCGCACAGCAACTCGCCGATCTGCACGACGTGGACGTGGTGCCGCTGCACGGCCGACTGTCCGCCGGAGGGCAGGACGACGCACTGCGTCGGGGCCCCCGGCGACGGGTGGTGCTGTCGACCGCGGTGGCCGAATCCAGCCTGACCGTGCCGGGAGTGCGTGCCGTAGTGGACTCCGGACTCTCTCGCGTGCCGCGCATCGACCGCGGCCGCGGACTGTCCGGCCTTGCCACGGTTCGCGTTTCGGCGGCGGTCGCCGAACAGCGCGCCGGACGCGCCGGGCGCGAGGCCCCCGGCCACGCCTGGCGATGCTGGCCCGAGCACGAACATTCCACTCTGCCCGCCTACCCGGAGCCGGAGATCCGCACGGCCGACCTGACCCGTCTCGCCCTCGAGCTCGCCTGCTGGGGCACCCCGGACGGCACCGCCCTGGCCTGGTGGGATGCGCCGCCGTCCGGCGGCCTGGCCGCGGGCCGAGATGTCTTGCGCGCCTTGGAGGCTGTGGACGACGACGGCACAGTCACCCAACACGGGCAACGGCTCGCGCGGGTGGGCCTGCACCCCCGCCTCGCACGAGCGTTGCTGGACGGTGCGGCCGAGGTGGGCGCCCGTACTGCGGCCGAGGTCGTCACCATGCTCGACGACGACACCCTCACCTCGGCAGTCGATCTCGCATCCGGCCTGCGCACGCTGCGCCGGGAACGACCCGCCCGCTGGGTCCGCGAGGTCGAGCGGCTCACCCGACTCGCCGAGCAAGCGGCCGACGGCCCCCGGGGCGCGCCGGCAACGGACGTCGGGCCGTCGACCGGGCGCGATCGGCGCACCGAGGCTCACTCCACGCAGAACAGTCCTCGCACCCGGAGTCCGGGCAGCGAAGACGCGGGGTCGGGTCGAGCATCGCGCGGCGCGACCAGCGATAAAGGCGGCGCGACGGAGGGTACCCGAGACGACCGCTGTTCCGGCACCGACGACCCCGCTTTCGTTGTCGCACTGGCACATCCGGAACGACTGGCACGACGCCGCGCCGCGGGCTCGTCGAGCTATCTCATGGCTGGGGGCACCGCGGTCACGCTGCCGCCAGGCTCGGGCCTGGGCGACGCCGAGTGGCTCGCCGTCGCCGTGGCGACCCGGGATCCCGGCCGCTCCGACGGGCTCGTCCGACTGGCCGCGGTGGCCGACGAACGACTGGCCCGCGATGCCGCGCCCAACCTCCTGACCACTGCCGACGAGGTGGACTGGGTCGACGGCGACGTGGTGGCCCGCCGAACGGAACGACTCGGCTCGATCGTGCTGTCGGAAAGACCGATTCGCGAACCGGATCCTCGATTGGTCCGCGCGGCCGTGTATTCCGGCCTGCGTTCATCGGGTCTCGGTGTACTGCACTGGAATCCGGACGCACGCTCCCTGCGCGACCGCCTCAACTTCCTGCACCGCACCCTCGGCGCGCCCTGGCCCGCGGTCGACGACGAGGCCCTGCTCGCCGACACCGACGCCTGGCTGGGCCCGGACCTCGCCACCGCACGCCGCCGCGCGGACCTCGAACGCATCGACGCCGGACACGCACTGCGCCGCCTGCTGCCCTGGCCCGCGGCCGCGCGGCTGGACGAGCTTGCGCCCGAACGCCTTTCGGTACCCTCCGGCAGCGCTCCCCGGCTCGACTACTCCGCCGAACAACCGGTGCTCGCGGTGAAGGTTCAGGAGATCTTCGGCTGGGCCGACGCACCCCGCCTGGCCGACGGCCGCGTCCCGATCCTGCTGCACCTGCTCTCCCCGGCCCAGCGCCCCGTCGCGGTCACCGCCGATCTGGCCTCCTTCTGGCGCACGGGCTGGTCGCAGGTCCGCGCGGACCTGCGAGGCCGCTATCCCAAGCACTCCTGGCCCGAGGATCCCACGACGGTCCCGGCCCACCGCGGCGCCGCCCGCAACGCGAACCGGCACTGAGCCGGCGAAGGCGCGCCTACCCGGCCGTGACGGTCTTGACCTCGGCCATCGCCGCACAGGCGGATTCCACGAGCGTGCCGCCCCGATCGGCCGATACCCACCGCGTGAATCCGATCTTGAATGCCGCGATGCCCACCTCGGCGGCCAGGCTCGCGGCCGGTTCGGGAACCCCACGGGCGCGCAGCGCCTCGGCGCTGGTCTCCGCGAGCGCGGCGAGCTTGATCAGCTCGCGCTCGCGCAGTGCGGCGTTCGCGTCGATCACCGATTGCCGCTGCCGCGAAAAATCCCGATCCTGCCCGATCATCTCGCACACGGCGATCAGGGCCGACTCCATCACGTCGATGGGCGCGGCCGAATCGGGCGCCTCGGCAATGGCTTTCGCCGTCAGCTCGTGCAGGAGATCCTGCCCGCCGAACAGCACCTCGCGCTTGTCAGAGAAGTGGCGGAAGAACGTGCGCTCGGTCAACCCGGCCCGCTCGGCGATGTCCGCGACGGTGGTCTGATCGAAACCGCGCTCGAGGTACAGCTCCATCGCCGCATCCCGGAGGCGGCCTCGTCCGTTCGGTTCCCATCGAGCCATGGCCCCATTCTAACGGTGATGTCACCCACTGAATTCACTTGATGACAGCGACTGCCATCACTGCTACAGTGATGTCATCCACTGACATAAGCAAGCAGAGAGGCTGTTCTCATGCGCATTTTCGTCACCGGCGCCTCCGGCTGGGTCGGCTCCGCCGTCGTTCCCGAACTGATCAGCGCAGGTCACGATGTTGTCGGACTGGTGCGATCGGATGCCGCCGCCGCACGCTTGGCCGCCACCGGCGCGCGGGTGCGCCGGGGAGACCTGCACGATCTCGACGGCCTGCGCGCGGGCGCCGAGGATTCCGACGGCGTCATCCACCTGGCCTTCATCCACGATTTCTCGAACTTCGAGGAGAACCAGCGCATCGATCGCGCGGTCGTCGACGCGTTCGGAGATGTGCTCGCCGGCTCGGACCGGCCGCTGGTCATCGCCTCCGGGCTGGTCCCGCACAACATCGGCGAGCCCGGAATCGACACGGGCGACATGATCCGCCCGGCCACCGCGGCGGCCACCATCCGCCTCGCCGACCGCGGCGTCCGCTCGGTCGTGATGGGCCTGCCGACGACGGTGCACGGCGAGGGCGATCACGGCTTCGTCCACGCCCTCGTCGAGGCCGCCAGGGCGACCGGCATCTCCGGCTACATCAGCGACGGCACGCACACCTGGCCCGCGGTGCACCGCTCGGATGCCGCGCGGGCGTTCCGGCTCGCGATCGAAAAGTCCTCCGCCGGAACGGTTCTGCACGCGATGGCCGAATCCGGCGTGCCGACCCGCGAGATCGCCGAGGCCATCGGCAAGGGACTCGACCTGCCGGTGCGGTCGATCTCCCGCGAGGACGCGCTGGCTCACTTCGGCTGGGTCGGCACCTTCTTCGGTATGAGCGTCACCGGCGACAGCGGCTCCCTGCGGGACCAGCTGGGCTGGCAGCCGACCGGCCCGACCCTGCACGAGGATCTGGCCGCGCCCTACTACTTCAAGGACTGACCTGCGCTGATTTGGCCGAGTAATGCGTTGCGGCACAGTCCATCTGCATCGCATTCGGTCAGCTCGCCGGGACGATCCGGCGGGGAAGCAGCAATGCAACGACCACACCGATCGCCACCACCACAGCGCCCAGCCAGACCGCGGGCACCAACCCGTCGACGTAACCCTGCGGGCTCAGGTACGACCCGCGCGAGGCGAACACCGAGGACAGCACCGCCACGCCCATCGCCACACCCACCTCGCGGACGGTGTTGTTGGTGCCCGACGCCATCGCGCGATCCTCGGGCGCCGCGCTCGCCATCACCACCGTGGCACCCGGCGCGAAGGTCAAACCCATGCCGATGCCGGCCAGCACGAACGGGCCGACGAACGCGACGAAGCCCGACCCGACCGTGGTGATCGCCGCCATCCAGCCCAGCGCCGCAGCCAGCAGCGCATAGCCGCCCACCAGCAGCGTGCGCGCACCGACTCGATCGACGACCAGCCCGGCAACCGGCGCCACCACCATCGGGACCATCGTCCACGGCAGGGTGCGGATACCCGACTGCAACGGGCTGAGGTGCTGCACCACCTGGAAGTACTGCGCCAGCAGGAAGATCGCGCCGAAGACGCCGATCGCGAAGGTGAACGACGTCACGTTCGTCACCGCGAACGCGCGCGATCGGAACAGCCGCAGCGGCAGCATTGGATCCGTCGTCCGCAGTTCCCACCCGATCATGACCGCGAGCAGCACGCCGCCGGTCACCAATGCGACCAGCACCCGCGCCGAGGTCCACCCGTCGCCCGAGCCGTGCACGACGCCCCACACCACGGCGAGCACACCACTCGCGGCGAGCACCAGCCCAACCGGGTCCAAACGCCTACTGCCGCTGCGTGATTCGCCAATCACCCGCGCGACGACCGGCAGCACCGCGATGCCGATCGGCACGTTCAGCCAGAAGATCCACTGCCAGCTCAACCCGTCGACGACCGCGCCGCCGACGACCGGACCGACCGCGATTCCCAGCCCGGAGATGCCGCCCCAGATTCCGATCGCAACGCTGCGCTTGTTCTCCGGCACCGCGGCCGAGAGCAACGTCAGCGACAGCGGCATGACCGCCGCAGCACCGAAACCCTGGACGGCGCGTGCGGCGATGAGCATCCACGGCTCGGTCGCCAGCGCGCAGGCCGCGGACGCCGCGGTGAACAGCGCGATGCCGCCCATAAACATCCGCCGCCGCCCCAGCCGGTCGCCGAGCGCCGAGGCGGTCAGCAGGAGCGAGGCGAACGAGAGCGTGTAGGCGTTGACGAACCACTGCAGATCGGTCAGCGAGGCGCCGAGGGCGTGCTTGATGACCGGCAGCGCATTGGTCACGACGAGGTTGTCGAGCGTGACCATGAACATGGGGACACCCACCGCGACCAAGACGGCAGCGATGGACGCGCGGGGGCCGGAATCGGTCGGTGCGAGCCGCGCGGATCGCGCGGGGTCGAGGGTTGTGGCCATGAGTGAGTTCCTTTGTTGTTATCGACTGATAACTTGATGCCGACGACAGTATGCATCCACTGATAAGATGTCAAGAACTCCGGGATCCGGTCGCAACGACCCGAATTCCGGCAGATACGAGCAAGGAGGGCGACGATGACCTCGACCCGGATACGCTTGACCGCCGAGGAACGCAGCGAGCAGGTACTACGGGCCGCGGTCGGCGCGTTCGCCGAATCCGGTTACGCCGCAACGAAAACCGACGAGATCGCGCGCCGAGCCGGAGTATCCCAGCCGTACGTCATCCGGCTCTTCGGCTCCAAACAGCGCCTGTTCGTCGCCTCCACGAACCGCGCCTGCGACCGTATCGAGGAGATCTTCCGGCAGGCGGCCGCCCGGATTCCGGCCGACGCCGACCCCGCGGGCAAGCTGCGAACCCTCGGCGGGGCATACCAGACATTCCTGTCCGAACCCGAACTACCGCTGGTACTGCTGCACGGATTCTCCGCCAGCTCCGATCCCGCGATCGGCACCGAGGTCCGCGACCGATTCGGCGGGATCTACCGCCTGATCCGCGAGCTCACCGGTGCCACCCCGGACCAGGCACAGCATTTCCTGGCGACCGGCATGCTCATGACCGTCATGACCGCGATGCAGGTCGTGGGCCCGAACGCCGTGCCGACCCCCTGGGCCGACGAGATCGCCGCCTGCTTCTACGCCTGATCCACTCGCCGCCGATGGTTGACAACGACCTGTATATACAGGAATATACCTCTGGGTCGATCCAGTGACCCAGAGCACTATCGAACGCATGCTAGATCCCTCGCCGCACGTGATGTAGTTGCTCCCCCTCCTCACGGAAGGCACCGCATGTCAGCCACCGAGCAGTCCGGCACCGGCCGGGCCCTCGAACACCGCACCATCGAGGTCATCCCCGACGCGGAGAGACACGGCACGCCGTTCAATCAATTCACCCTGTGGTTCGGGGCGAACATGCAGATCACCGCGATCGTGGACGGCGCATTGGCGGTGGTCTTCGGCGCCGACGCGCTGTGGGGCATCGTCGGCCTGCTCATCGGCAACGTGCTGGGCGGCATCGTGATGGCGCTGCACTCCGCGCAGGGACCGCGGCTGGGTATGCCGCAAATGATCTCCAGCCGTGCACAATTCGGTGTGCTGGGCGCGGTGGTGCCGCTGGTGCTGGTGATCGTGATGTATCTCGGCTTCGCCGCGACCGGCAGCGTGCTCGCCGGTCAGGCCGTGGACAAGCTACTGCACATCCACACCCCCGCGGTCGGAATCATCGTCTTCGGCGCGCTCACCGCCGTCGTCGCGGTGACCGGCTATCGATTGATCCACGTCATCGGCCGGATAGCGACCGTCGCCGGCGCACTCGGGTTCACCTACCTGACCGTGCGCCTGTTCACCCAGCACGATGTCGGCCACTACGTGGGGACCAAGCCGTTCGACATCGCTACCTTCGTGCTGGCAATCTCGCTGGGCGCCGGCTGGCAGCTGACCTTCGGCCCGTATGTCGCCGACTACTCGCGGTACCTGCCACGTTCGACCAGCGCCCGCGCCACCTTCTGGGCGACTCTGGCCGGCAGCGTGCTCGGATCGCAATGGTCCATGACGCTCGGCGCGCTGGTGGCGGCCGTGGCCGGCAAAGCCTTCCTGGGCGACCAGGTCGGTTTCATCGGCAACCTCGCCGGACCGGCCGTACTCGGGATCCTGATCTACCTGGTGATCGTGGTCGGCAAGCTGACGGTGAACTGCCTCAACGCCTACGGCGGATTCATGTCGATCCTGACCTCGGTGACCGCGTTCACCGCCCGCTCGCGCACCACGCAGGCCGCGCGGACCGCGTACATCGTCGGCTTCATCGTCGTCTCGATGCTCATCGCCATCGCCGCCAGCTCCGACTTCCTCAGCAACTTCGAGAATTTCGTGCTCGTGCTGCTGATGGTGTTCATCCCGTGGAGCGCCATCAACCTGACCGACTACTACCTGATCTCGCGCGAGCGCTTCGACATCCCGGCGCTGTACGACCCGAACGGCCGCTACGGCCGCTGGAACATCGCGGCCCTGGCCTGCTACGTCATCGGCATCGTCGCGCAGATCCCGTTCACCGCGCAGACCCTCTACACCGGCCCAATCGCCAAAGCCCTTGGCGGCGCGGACATCTCCTGGATTGTCGGCATCGTCGTCACTGCGGCCCTCTACTACCCCCTCGCCCGCCGCACCGCCAATCCTCCGGCCCACATGATCTATCCCGAGGAGATCTCGGTCCCCACCGCGGGCTGAACCACGGTGACACCGCAGCCGGACGACGCCCGCGAATCTATCCCGCGCGGACCGTCGTCCGGTCAGCGGCGATGCTGGACGCGGGCGCTCGCGTAGAGGCAGATCGCCGCGGCGGCAGCCAGATTCAGGCTTTCCGCGCGGCCGTGGATGGGGATGCGGATGCGGTGGTCGGCGCGGGCGGCGACGGCGGGATCGAGGCCGTGGGCCTCGTTGCCGAACAGCCAGGCCACCGGGCCGGACAGGATGTCGTCGGCGGCGTCGAGATCGATCTCGCCGCGGGCGGTGGTGGCCAGGACAGTGATTCCGGCCTCGGTCAATGCCGCCAGGACGGAATCGATGTCGCGGTCGCGGGCGACGGGCACGTGGAAAAGGCTTCCAGCACAGGCGCGGACGCACTTGCCGTTATGGGGGTCGACCGAATCACCGGCCAGCACAACGCCGTTCGCGCCGACCGCATCGGCGACCCGGATCAGGGTGCCCGCATTGCCCGGATCGGCGATCTCGACGGGTACCGCGAGCATCGCTGGCTGCGGCGAAAGCAGCTGCGCCAGTGGCACATCGACCAGACGGCATACCGCGACCAACCCGGGCGGCGTGACCGTCTCCCCCAGCTGCTCGGCGGCCCGCTCGCTCACCAGCGTGGTGCGCACACCCGCGGCGGCGGCGCCCGCCACCAGCTCGTGCTCGCGTTCGGCGGCGCGGTTCGAATAGAGCAGCTCCTCGACGCGCTCGGTATCCAGCGCCGCGGCAACCGAATTCGCGCCCTCGGCCAGGAACAGCCCGGTCCGGCGGCGATGGGCGCCGCGATGCAGCTTGACAGCGGAAACGACCCGGGGATTGCGCTCGGAGAGCGCATCCACGGGTCGTTCCCGATGCTGAGTGTTCAACTGTCGCCGGATCAGGCGGCCGGGGCGTTGACATCCTCCGGCAGGGCGGCCTTCGCGACCGCGACCAGGCCGGCGAACGCCTCGGCGTCGGAGACGGCGAGCTCGGCCAGGATCTTGCGGTCCACCTCGACACCCGCGGCCTTCAGGCCCTGGATGAAGCGGTTGTAGGTGATGTCGTTCAGGCGGGCCGCCGCATTGATGCGGGCGATCCACAGCTTGCGGAAGTCACCCTTGCGCGCGCGGCGGTCGCGGTAGGCGTAGGTGAGCGAGTGCAGCTGCTGTTCCTTGGCCTTGCGGTACAGCCGCGAGCGCTGCCCGCGGTAGCCCTTGGAGGCCTCGAGAACGGAACGGCGCTTCTTCTGAGCGTTGACGGCCCTTTTGACGCGTGCCACTGGTCAGTCCTTGTTCGATAGTGGGGCGCTCGCAGCGCCCGAGGTGGTCGGGGATGCGTCCGAGGAACGGATCGCGGGGAGCCGGCTCAGATACCGAGCAGCTTCTTGACGCGACGGACATCGGCCTTCGCGACGACCTCCGTGCCATCCAGACGACGAGTCCGGCGTGTGGGCTTGTGCTCGAGCAGGTGGCGACGGTTCGCCTGCTGACGCAGCAGCTTGCCGCGACCAGTGACCTTGAATCGCTTCGAGGCGCCGCTGTGGCTCTTCATCTTCGGCATGGATTCCTCATATCTGTCTCATGCCACGGGCAGCGCTCAGCGCCGCCGGTGGCAACTTTCGTATCGGTTCTACTGTGGGTTGGCCGCTTCGGCCTCCGGCGCGGGAGCCGCAGGAGCTTCCTGGGCCTCCGGAGCGGCCGGCGGCGGCTGCGGGGTCGACTGCTGCGACACCGTCTGCTGCGCCTTCGCCCGCGTCTTCGCGCCCTTGTGCGGCGCGAGGACCATTGTCATGTTCCGGCCGTCCTGCTTGGCCGAAGTCTCCACGAAACCCAGATCGGCGACATCTGCGGCCAGGCGCTGCAGCAGCCGGAATCCGAGCTCGGGCCGCGACTGCTCGCGGCCACGGAACATGATCGTCACCTTGACCTTCGACCCGGCCTCGAGGAAGCGCATCACGTGACCGCGCTTGGTCGCGTAGTCGTGGTCGTCGATCTTCGGGCGGAGCTTCTGCTCCTTGATCACGGTCTGGACCTGGTTCTTCCGAGACTCGCGCGCCTTCTGCGCGGTCTCGTACTTGTACTTGCCGTAGTCCATGATCTTGCACACCGGCGGACGCGCGTCCGGTGCGACCTCGACCAGGTCGAGGTCTGCCTCCAGAGCGACGCGCAGTGCATCTTCAACACGCACGATCCCAACCTGCTCGCCGCCGGGTCCGATGAGGCGGACCTCGGGCACGCGGATGCGATCGTTGATGCGGGTCTCAGTGCTGATGGGGCCTCCTAGGTCAAGCGGTGTCGTCCAACGACCGCTGTAACTGCAACCCCATATCCAACACGAAAGCCCCGTTTCGGTATTTCAACCGCCACGGGGCCCGAGTGTCGACCGGCCTTCGATGCGCACACGCCACATCGACCTGTGCCGCATCGAGCAGCACACAAACCCATCGCTATACGATGGGCGACCGGACCGTTCAACCAGGCATTGCTGCCGGTAGACGGTGGGAGTCGGGCTCCACTTACTGCCCCGGACACGAGTCCGGGGCGGTCGTTGCCGTACAGCCTAACATCGCCACACCGCGGACTCCCAATCGGCGTCCCCCGCGACCTGCGACATCGGCGTCGATGGGATGCTACCGACCATGAGTGAATCCCCCCTCGACGAGCCGGACGTCCGCGAACTCGCCGATATTCCGGCCGTCGAGGTGATCAGCCGCGCCGCGGTCATGCTGATGAGCTCCGCCGCCGAGAAGCTCGGCCTCGCGGACCCCGATCCCGACACCAGCGCGCGCCGCGACCTGGACGAGGCGCGCCGCGTGATCACCGCGCTCGCCGGGCTCATCACCTCCTCGGTGGAGTACCTCGGCCCGCACGCCGGACCCCTGCGCGACGGCCTGCAGTCGTTGCAGCGCGCGTTCCGCGAGGCCTCCGCCCACCCCGACGAGCCGGGCAAGGGCCCGGGCGAGAAGTACACCGGCCCCGTGTACTGACGAACACGACCGCCCGCCATGCCGTTGTGACACAGGACAATCGGCCACAGTGACGACTATCACTCGGTCCGGTATGGTTTTCCGCGACGAAAGTGCCTGACAACCCTATGATTCGGGGTGCGCGCGCACGGGTAATCCCCGCGCCGACGCAAGGTTCAGGAGAGTCATGAGTGAGCGAGTGATGGGCACAGGGTATGGCGGGCACGACCACGCGCAGCGTCGGCGCCGCGGCGGCGTGAACGCGAAAGCCGAACTCGCACAGGAGTTGAACGGTCCCCTCGCCGCGTGCGACCAGCTGACAGATCAGGAAGCGGCGGATCTGCTGGCCCTGTTCCGTTCCGCGCAGCAGGCCGAGGCCGTCGCCCTCGCCACGGCCATCGACGACATGATCGACGTGCTGCCCCGCCCGTTCCGCACCGTTGCCAGGCGAATCATGTTCCGGGACATCGTTCACCGATGACCAATCTGGTAACCCGCGCACAGGTCATCCTGCTGGCGCGCACGCTGCAGGTGCCGCCGGAGCGGCTGGCCCATCTGGAACGACTCGGCGCCGTTGCGCTGCATGAGATTCAGGAGCGCATGGCGGGCATCATCTTCGAGCAGCACAAAGAGACCTTCAAGCGCATCAGCCGGCTCGTGCCGTTGATCCCGCTGAACGTGTCGATGCCGCTCGTGCAGCGCATCATCCCGCCCGCCATCACGGGGCGGGCGGCCGGCACCGTCGGCGTCGACCACCCGAAGAAGGCCGCGGAAACCATTGCGCTGCTGGGCACCTCGTACGCCGCGGACAGCGCCGCCTACATGGACCCCGCCACGCTCGGGCAGCTGGCCGATGTCGCCCCGGCCGCACCGCTCATCCGGATCGTGAACGAGATCCTGCGCCGCCACGACTATGTGACGCTCGCCCCGTTCCTGGCGCATGCGACGCCGAGCCTGATCGCAGCCTTGGAACAGGGCGCACGGGACGACGCCGGCCTGATCCACGCGGCCTCCTACGCCTACTCCGCCGAGAGCGTCGGTGCGATCATGCGCCAGTTGGTCAGCGGTCCCGCACAACGGATTCCGCGGATGGTGCGCACCGTCCTGGCCGGACCGCCGGATCTGCAACTAGCGGCGTTATCGGTCTTCGCCCGCTGTGAGCCCGAGGTGATCCGCACCATCGGAGATATCCTGTTCGCCGTCGGATCACCCCCGGCGATCGGTAATCTCATCACCGGCGCGATCCGCGTCGGCGCGGTCCCGGAGATGCTGGTGCTGGCCGGAAACCTGAGTCGGCAGTCGCTCGGGAAGATGGCCGCAAATCCGGCATTCGACAATTACGACACCATGGACGCGATAGTCGCGGCACTGCGCGGCCACTCCGAACCGAACTGCTGGCGAGGGTTTTTCGCGCTAGCCGCCCGCACCGGCACCGATGTGCAGCGGCGCACGGCACGCCTGCTGGCGGGGCTGCCGGACGCGATCGTGATCGACCTGCCCACGCGCGCCACCGAGGCCGATATGTGGCCGATGCTGTTGCAGCTCATCGCGGTTGCGGATCCGACCGTGCAGGACCGGTTCGGCACGGCCTGGGCGACGCTCTCGGCCGAGCGCCGCGCCGGGCTGCAATGGCACATCCACGAGCATCACCTCGACGCCAGACTTTCCGCGATCACCGAGGCCGCACCGACGATGTCGG
Organism: Nocardia albiluteola; assembly: GCF_018860155.1. Lineage (GTDB taxonomy): Bacteria > Actinomycetota > Actinomycetes > Mycobacteriales > Mycobacteriaceae > Nocardia > Nocardia albiluteola. Next base: position 39,749 of record NZ_JAHKNI010000017.1, on the reverse strand, counting down.
TGGAGGAGGTCTTCTACCAGCGCCGCAAGAGCCGTCGCCACCTGGGCGCCGCCGACAGCCCGGCCGACAACTGGAATCCCTGGTAGGCCACGGCATTCCGGCGCGGCATAAGGGGGCGGCGGCTCAGTCCGAAGGCTCGCGCCGCAGGCCGTGCAGGCGGTCCCGCAGGTAATCCTGTTCGGCCGCATTGGCGGTGAGCGCGAGCGCCGCATTGAACGCCGCCTCCGCCTCGTCGTCGCGTCCCAGTCGGGTGAGCAGGTCACCCCGGACGGCGTGATACAGGTGATAGTCGTCCAGTTCCAGCCCATCGACGAGCGCGAGTCCCACTGCGGCGCCGTCGATCTCGGCGATCGCGACGGCCCGATTCAGTGCCACGACAGGGCTCGGCGCCACGGCCATGAGCTGGTCGTAGAGCTGCGCGATCTGGCTCCAGTCGGTCGCGGCGGTCTCGATCGCATCCGCGTGCACCGCGTTGATCGCCGCCTGTATCTGAAACGGCCCAGGCTGGTTGCGGCGCAGGCACCTCCGCACCAGCTCCTGCCCCTCCGCGATGAGCGCCGGATCCCACTCCCGGCGATCCTGCTGCGCCAGCGGCACCAGCACGCCCGCGGCGGCGGTGCGGGCGGCGCGGCGAGACTCGGTGAGCAGCATCAGGGCCAGCAGGCCCAGGGCCTCGGGCTCGTCAGGCATCAGCTCGACCAGGGTGCGGGTCAGTCTGATCGCCTCCGCGCACAGATCCGCCCTGGTCACACCCTCACCCGCGGTGGCCGTGTGGCCCTCGGTGAAGATCAGGTACAGCACCGTCAGCACGGCGCGCAGGCGCTCGGGCAGATCGGCGTCCTGCGGCACCCGATACGGGATGCGCGCGGCGCGGATCTTGGCCTTGGCTCGCGAGATGCGCTGCGCCATGGTCGATTCCGAGACAAGGAACGCGTGCGCGATCTGTGGAGTCGACAGCCCGCCGAGCAGGCGAAGGGTCAGCGCCACCCGGCCGGCGGGCGCCAGCGCCGGATGGCAGCAGGTGAATATAAGGCGCAGCCGGTCGTCTCGCACCGCACCCTCCTCGACGGGGTCGGATTCGATGTCCAGGTATTTCTCCGCCCCACCGCCCCGCAGCCGCGCGGCCTCGGCCAGCTTCCCCGCCCCGGCCGCATCGCGCCGCAGTCGATCGACGGCCCGGTTGCGGGCGGTCGTCATGATCCAGCCGGGCGGGCTGGGCGGCACCCCCTCGGTGGGCCAGCGCTGAGTCGCGGTGGTGAACGCGTCCTGGACCGCGTCCTCGGCGAGATCGATATCGCCGAAGACGCGGATCAGGCTCGCCACGGCGCGGCCATAGTGCTCGGCGAACACCACCTCGATGGCCGAGACCGACTCCGCCGCACCGGAACTCATCTATTCACCCACGAACGGCCGGACCTCGATCGGGAGCCCGCCGAGGATCTCGGCCAGCCGCCGCCCCCACGACATGGCGGCGTCCAGGTCGGCGACGTCGATGATGCTCAGGCCCGCCAGATACTCCTTGCTCTCGACGTAGGGACCGTCGGTGACCAGGGCCTCGCCCCGGTCCGCCCGCACCACGGTGGCGGTGTCGGGCGCATGCAGGCCGCCGGAGAACACCCACGCGCCCGCGGCGCGCAGATCGTCGTTGAACGCCTCCACCTCGCGCATGATCTCGTCCAGATTCTCCGGGGGCGTCCCGCCCTCGGGCTGGTAGATCCCGAGCAGATACCTGGTCATGCCGTGCCCTCCTCGTCGCGCCGATCGATACGGACCGCGCCGGCGGCCGCCGATGTCATCACGTCCATTGTGTTCGCTCCCATCTCCGAACCGGCCCTGCGCCGGCCCTCGTGATCTATACGAACGGACGGCCCCGGATTCGACATGCCCCGAAGACGCGACGAGGTCCACACATATCGACGTCCTTCGAATTGCCGATTATCGCCGCCTATACTCGAGGCATGGCGACGACTCCGACGACAGCGGATCCTCGCCTGATCCAGGCGCTGCGAGCCCTGGCGAACCCGATTCGCCTGCAGATACTGCAGTGGCTGCGGGATCCCGAGGCCAACTTCGTCCTGGAGGGGGCGATGGCCGATCCGCACGAGGTGGGCGTCTGCGTGACCCACATCCAGGCCACGATCGGCCTGGCACAGTCCACCGTGTCCGCTTACATGGCCGAGCTGGAGCGCGCCGGACTGGTCCGCGCCACGCGGATCGGTAAGTGGACGCATTATCGCCGCGATGAAGAGCACATCGCCGAGCTGGTCACCGCGCTCGGCCGAAATCTCTAGCGGCGCAAGCTGATCCGGACCACCCGGCGCGAAGGCAACCCCACGTCTTTCATATCGATAATTTGCGATGCTACGATACATCGAGAGTTTTCGATTTAACGATGCATCGTAAGGAGTCACCCGATGAACACCATCGCCGGCCAGAACCTGGGCAGGTTCGGGATCTACGCCTTCGGGTTCGAGCACCGATCGGCCGCGGGGATCCGCTCCGATATCGAGGAATTGGAGGAGCTCGGCTGGCCGAGCCTGTGGTTCCCGGAGGTCGGCGGCCGCGAGGCGTTCACGCTCGTGAGCCTCCTGCTCGCCGCAACCCGCCGGATGCGCATCGTCAACGGGATCGCCAGGATCGGGCAGCGCACCGCCACCGCCACCCAGGGCGGCGCCCTGCTGCTCGCCGACGCCTATCCCGGCCGGCACACCCTCGGCCTCGGCATCGGCGACGGGCTACCCGGAGTACCGCCACTCGCCGCCATGAACGGCTACCTCGACGAGCTGGATGCGCTCGCGGCCGGTGCCTCGCAACCGCGGATCCCCCGCGTGCTGGCCGCCTACGGCCCCCGGATGCTCGAACTCGCGCGCGACCGCGCGGCGGGCGCCCACACCTACAAGGTCAATGTCGATCACACCGCCCGGGCGCGAGAAATACTGGGGCCGAACGCATTTCTCGGCGTCGAACACGCGGCACTGTTCGAGTCCGACCCCGCCACCGCGCGCGCGATAGCCCGCGAACACCTGCACATCTACCTCACCACCCCCTTCAACGTGGCCAAGTACCGTCGCCTGGGCTACTCGGAGGACGACATCGCCGGAGGCGGCAGCGACCGCCTTGTCGACGACCTGGTCTACTGGGGCGAACCCGGCGCCGTCGCCGAGAAGTTGCGCGCGCACATCGACGCGGGCGCCGATCACCTTGCCGTGCAGGTGATCGGCGTCGAGCCGGGCCGATCGGCGATGCCGCAGTGGCGACTGCTCACCGAAGCGCTACTCCCCCAGAACATCACCGCATGATTTACCCCTGGCCCGGAACCGGGGCCGTCGTATATGGTCGTTGCGATGACTATTCATTCCGATCAAAGATCGGGGGTCTCGTTCGTGGGTGAGTGCTGATGAGCGCTCCGACCACGAACGGGAACGATTCCCGAATTTCACTCTGGCTGCGCGTGCGCGAGTTCGCCGTGCCGCCCTCCATGATCGAGACCGCGACCACCCGGCGTTGCGCCGGAGACTGGGCCGGGGCATGTGCGGCAGCCGGTTTCGATGTCGATATCGACCTGCGATCCTTGGCCCGCACCCGTGGACGGGAACTTGCCGCGCGCGTGCGGGCCGATCTGCGCCGGCTGGCGCCGGATCTGCTGCGGTGGCACATGCCCCGGATCGCTCCCGACGGGCTGCTTCGGCCCGGCCTGACGATGTCGTTGCTGCGGTACGGTCCCGATATCTCCGGAAGTCCTTCCAGTAGTATGGATTCGGTGCATCTTGTGGTCCGCACCGCACCCGCCTGGGCGGATGGCGGCCAGCGCATCGGGCTCGCGCTGTGGGACGAATCCCGGCCCGGCAGCGGTCCGCATCCGCATCCACGGCCCGACCCGCGTTTCCGGCTCGACCTCCACCGTCACCTGTGGGACGCCGACCAGGTCGGTGAGTTACGAATCCGTTCCGGGGCAGAGCAATTCACACACGATGACGGTGTGGACCCCGCGGTCCGCGAGCGAGCACCGCGGGGCTGCGCCATCGATCGCTGGGCGGCCGAGGCGGAAATTCTGCTGCGGGCGCAGGGCCGCCCCGTCGGTCCGCTGCTGGTGCGATACGGGGCTCGACGGCGGATGGTCCTCGAATTGTCCTCGCACGGAGACGATCCCCCGGTGCTGCGCATCGCCGAGAGATACCCTCCCGCCGAAGTTTCCGCGCTGCCGATGCTGCCGCACGCGGCGACCTGGACGATGCCCGATCTGGAATTGATTCGCGCCGGGGCGATCTCGGCCGATCGGCTGCATCCGCTTGTCGCTTCGGCACTCGTACCCGGCCACACGCCGGACGCGGTTCCCGGCGACGCCGACCGGGCAAGCGGGGAGTATCCGGTGGACTGCCGGGGTGAGTGGCACCGAATCGGGCTGGTGGACGGGGTGCTGACCGCACTGGATCACAGTCCGGCCGAGATTCGGCGGGAAGAGCTGTTGGTCGCACTGACCGGCACTCCGGCGCCCTGCCTGCGGGCCATCGACCAGGCACATCGCCATCCGGATTGTCTTGCGGGCGTTCGTGAACGCCTGGGCCACGGCGATGTCGCCGGTGCCCTGGCGGTCGTCGAGAGCCTGCTCGGACCGGACGCGTCGCTGCGCGACGGAGCGCTGCGAGACGAACTGGAGTCGGCCGCGCGGCGGCGGATCACCTACGGGCTGTTCCGGGCCGGGCTGACGACGCCGGGTCCGGACTCGACGCACGCTCCCCGGCGCCCGCGCCGCGCACATCCGCGCCGCGCGATGCGCACCACTCCCACGCGCTGATTGCGCGCCGCACCAGCCTGCGACCCGCGATATCCACTCAATTCTTTTCTACCCGAAGGTGATTCGCATATGAACGTAGCTCTGCCGTCCCCGGCCGCCCAGCTCGACATCGCCGCCGACCTGCTGACCCTGCTGGGCGAGACCACCACCGAGCCCCGCACCGACATCCAGCTCGAGGCCCTGACCATTGCCGTAGCCGCCGACCTACCGGTGCTCCTGTGGGGCGAGCCGGGCATCGGGAAGACCGCGGCCCTGACCCAGCTCGCCGAATCCCTGGACCTTCCGCTGACCACCGTGATCGCGAGTGTGCATGAGCCGTCGGACTTTTCGGGCCTGCCCATCATCGGAGACGACCCCGCCGCGCAGGGCATCCCGATGGCGCCGCCGGACTGGGCCGTGCGCCTCGTGCGGACCGGGCGGGGACTGCTGTTCCTGGACGAACTGTCGACCGCACCGCCCGCGGTGCAGGCCGCCCTCCTGCGCCTGGTCCTGGAGCGGCGAATCGGCGCACTCCGGCTCCCCGCCGGTGTCCGCATCGTCGCCGCGGCCAACCCGCGCTCGTCGGCGGCCGACGGCTGGGAGCTGAGCCCGCCGCTGGCCAATCGCTTTGTGCACCTGCAGTGGACCCACGACCACGACGTGGTCGTCCGCGGCCTCGGCGGGACCTGGCCGCGTGCAACCCTTCCCGCGCTCGATCCCGAAAAACTGCCCGACGCTGTGGCTTTCGCTCGGCGTGCGGTCTGCGGACTGCTCGCGGCCCGCCCCAAGCTCGTGCATCAGCTGCCCGGCAGCGAGACACGCCGGGGCGGCGCGTGGCCCTCACCGCGCAGCTGGGAGATGACCCTGCGGCTGGTCGCCTTCGCCACCGCCGCAGGCGCCGGACCGGATGTGCTCTCCCTGCTGGTGCGGGGCGCCGTCGGGGACGGCCCCGGCTTCGAACTGCTGACCAGCATCGACCGGATGGATCTGCCCGATCCGGAGACGCTGCTCGCCGATCCGGCCGCCGCCGACCTCCCCGAACGCGGAGACCTGCGCCAGGCGGTGCTCGACGGCGTCGTCGCCGCGGTCCGCAAGCGACCGGAGCGATCGCGCTGGGACGCGGCCTGGGCGGTGCTGGTCAGGGCCGTGGAGACCGGGGCGCCGGACCTGGTGGTCGTCCCGGCGACCACCCTCGCCACGCTGCGCCGGGACGACTGGGAGGTACCGGCGGCGATCGAACAGCTCGCCGGTGCGGTGTCGATATCCCGGGGAGCCGAACGCGCCGCGGCCCGCATCGCGGCGGGAGCGGCGAAATGACCATGGGGACAATGGAACTGGATACCGACAAGCTGTTCACCGCCCGCCTGCTGTCCGTGCGCGCCCGGCCCTACCTGGCGACCGCGCTGTACGCACTACACCTGCTCGAGTCGCACGCGGTACCGACGATGGGCGTGGATCGGTACTGGCGGTGCTACGTTTCGCCCGCGTTCGTGAACTGCACACCGGTGGAGGAACTCGCCTCGATTCTGGTGCACGAGGTGTCGCATCTGCTGCGCGAACATCACCGGCGCAGTGACCGATTCGCCCGCGAACACGATCTGGTAGGCCCCGCGGAACGACTGCGGATGAACATCGCCGCCGACGCCGAAATCAACGACGACGCGTTCGGCGAGGGATTGGTCCAGCCCGAAGGGGCGGTCATGCCAAAGACTTTGGGGCTACCCACCGGCGAGCTCATGGAGGACTACCTGCGCCGGTTCCGGCTGGGACACAACACGCAGGACTTCGCATGGCTCGACTGCGGCAGCGGCGCCGACGGACTCGACCGGGAATGGGACCTGGGCCCCGACGGCGCGGACGGGCTCAGCGAACAGGAGCGCGAGGCGGTCAGATTCCGTGTGGCACAGGGCATTGCCGGCCACCCGGGAGACGCCCCCAGGGGGTGGCGGCGCTGGGCGGAGGAGGCGCTGCATCCGCCCCAGCCCTGGCGTGATCTGTTGCGGGCCGCCATCCGCGCGGCGGCCTCGGCCCCCGGCATCGGCGACGACTACACGTACGGTCGGCCCGCGCGCCGCTCGGCCGGGCTACCCGGTGTCGTCTTGCCGAGCCTGCGGCACTTGCCGCCCCGGGTCAGCGTCGTCATCGACACCTCGGGCTCGGTCAGCGACGCCGAGTTGGGCAGTGCGCTCCTGGAAACCGCGGCCGTCTCCCGCGCCGTCGGCGGTCGCCGCGACCTGCTCACCGTGCTGTCCTGTGACGCGGCGGCACGGATCGCGGATCCGCTGTGCCGCGCCGACGGGATACCGCTGATCGGCGGCGGGGGCACGGATCTGCGGACGGGTTTCGTCAAGGCCCTGCGCGCACAACCCCGCCCGGATGTGGTCGTGGTGCTGACCGATGGTTACACCCCGTGGCCCGACCGCCGTCCGGCCTGTCGCACCGTCGTCGGCCTGTTCCGCCGAGAGCGCTCATGGAGCGAGAACAATCCGCATTACATCCCGGAGCGGCCGCCCGCGTGGGCGCGGGTGGTCCACATCGGATGAGGGAGATGCGTTCCGTGCCAAGCTGATGCCATGGGTTACGACCTCCACATCACTCGAACCACCGATTGGTCGCGCAGTTCCGAGCGCCCGATCAGCGAAGAGGAATGGTGCGCGGCCGCCGACGCTTGGCCGGGCATGAGCCGGCACGACCGCTCCCATTACGCGTTGGCTTACCCCGGCGAGCGCTCGCCGGGGTCGCTGTATTGGCGGGAGGGCGAGATCGTCGTCCGCGTGTGGAAGGTGGAGGCCGACGTCGCTCGGCTCGCGGAGAGTCTGAACGCCTATCTGATCGGCGACGAAGGCGAGCGCTACTACCCCGACAGCACCGTGCGCCGGTCCGGTGAGTTCCCGCCGGACATCCCCCCGGGAGAAGCACAGGACGACGACACGGCGATCGCACTGCTAGAGCCGCGTACCGTCACCGCAGCACAGGCCGAGGCCATCCGTGCCTGGCGCGCAGCAAGGGTCGATCAATCTGAGCAAGGGCCAATACATCCGGATGCACTCGAGGTGTAGGCGGGAAGCGGCTCTGCAGTAGCGGAGGGCAGCGCCGACCACACACTCTGCACGGATCCCTCCCTAGCGCCTATGCCCCGGAAGATGCCGCAGCACAAGCCCGCATGACAACCTCGGCCCACACCTGCGGATCCGTCGCCCAAAAGTTGTGGGCGACACCAGGTATCTCCTCGAAGGCACCGTGCGGCACCAGCGTCGCCAGTTGCCGCAGCGGCCATGAGGGCCGGATATCATGCTGCGGGGCAATGAATTTCATGTGGACACGGGAGTCGGACAGTCGCCGCAGCAGGCCGGGCTCGTGGATCCAACGCACGAAGGACTCACCGAGTGCCGCGTGAACGGCCGGCTCCCAGTTGTGCCCCGCCACGCCGACCACGGACCGGATGCGATCGGGGTGATCCAGCGCGTACCGCACCGCCAGGTCGGAGCCCCAGGAATGGCCCAACAGCACCCACGCCTGGACACCCGCGGCCCCGCGCACCTCCTCGAGATCGGCGACCGCCCGCTCCAGGTCGTGCGGCCCGCCCTTCGAGCGTCCGACACCCCTCGGCTCCGGATACCAGGCCCGCACGCCGCCGGGCGCCAGCCGATCGTCCGTTATTCTCCACGAAGATCGGATCGGAGGACGGAATGCGGAAAGCCTTGCGGATCGCGGTGGCGCAGCCGAAGTGCGTGGCCCACGATGTCGCTACCAACGCGAAGGCGCACGCGGAGCTGATCATTGCGGCGAACGCGCGGGTCGTGGTTTTTCCGGAGATGTCGCTGACCGGATACGAACTGGACGCCGAGGTCGTCCAGCCGCAGGACCCGCGGCTAGCTCCCATCGTCGATGCCTGCGCGCGGACCGACACGATTGCGCTGGTGGGCGCTCCGGTGCCCGGCCCATCCATCGGCATCCTCGCCGTTGATCACACCGGCGCCCGGGTGGCGTACCGGAAGGTGTACCTGCACGGCAGTGAGGCCGCTCTATTCCGGCCGGGCGAGCCCGCGGTGCTGGAAGTCGACGGCTGGCGGTTGGGGCTGGCCGTCTGCCGTGATACCGGCATACCCGAGCACGCCGACCGGACAGTCGCGTACGGCATCGACGGCTATGTCGCAGGTGTGGTGCACGGTCGCGACGAGGCCGATCTGCACGGCGAACGCGCTCGTAGGGTCGCGGCCGACCACGGCATCTGGGCAGCCACCGCCGCGTTCGCCGGGCCGACGGGCGGGGGTTTCGACTGGACGTCGGGCCGGTCCGGAATCTGGTCCGCCGCCGGAATTCCGTTGGCGGAGGCTGGAAGCGAGCCCGGCGACTTCGTCTGCCACACCTTCGAGCCGTAGCTCCCGCGCCGCAAACCCGAAGCGCCGCACCGGCTCTCAGCGCAGCGCGGCCGCCTTGCGACGAGCGGCGGCGGCCTTCTTCGGGTCCTTCTCGACCGGCTTCTTGGCCACCGCTTTCTTCGCGGCCGCCTTGCGGGCGGGGGCCTTCTTCGCGGGGGCGGGCGGTGCGGCGAGAACCTCCTTCAGGAACTGCCCGGTATAGCTATCCCCCACCGCCGCAACATCTTCCGGCGTGCCCTGCGCGACGATGGTCCCGCCGCCCGAGCCGCCCTCGGGGCCCATATCGATCACCCAGTCGGAGGTCTTGATGACGTCCAGATTGTGTTCGATGACGATGACGGTGTTGCCCTTGTCCACCAAGCCGTTGATGACCTTGAGGAGCTTGCGGATGTCCTCGAAGTGCAGGCCGGTGGTCGGCTCGTCCAGGATGTAGACGGTGCGGCCGGTGGAGCGCTTCTGCAACTCGGCCGAGAGCTTGACGCGCTGGGCCTCGCCGCCGGACAGGGTGGGGGCGCTCTGGCCGAGGCGGACATAGCCCAACCCGACATCGACCAGGGTCTTCAAGTAGCGGTGGATCGAGGTGACCGGCTCGAAGAACTCCGCCGCCTCCTCGATCGGCATGTCGAGCACCTCGGCGATGGTCTTGCCCTTGTAGTGCACCTCGAGGGTTTCGCGGTTGTAGCGGGCGCCGTGGCACACCTCGCACGGCACGTACACGTCGGGCAGGAAGTTCATCTCGATCTTCAGCGTGCCGTCGCCCGAGCACGCCTCGCAGCGGCCGCCCTTGACGTTGAACGAGAACCGGCCCGGCTGATAGCCGCGCACCTTGGCCTCGGTGGTCGCGGCGAACAGGGTGCGGATCTTGTCGAAGACGCCGGTGTATGTCGCCGGATTCGAGCGCGGGGTGCGGCCGATGGGGGACTGATCGACCTGCACCAGCTTGTCCAGATGGTCCAGGCCGTTGACCCGGGTGTGGCGGCCCGGCACCTGACGGGCGCCGTTGAGCTTGTTGGCCAGGACGGTCGCGAGAATGTCGTTGACCAGGGTCGACTTACCGGATCCGGAGACGCCGGTGACCGCGGTGAGCACACCCAGCGGGAAGGCCACGTCGATGTCGCGCAGATTGTGCTCCGTCGCGCCGACGACGGTGAGCTGCTTCTTCTTGTTCACCGGACGCCGCACCAACGGCACGTCGATCTGCTCGCGACGCGAAAGGTACGCGCCCGTCAGGGAATTCGAATCCTCCAGCAGGCCGGGATAGGGGCCGCTGTACACCACCTGGCCGCCGTGCTCGCCGGCCATCGGGCCGATGTCCACCACCCAGTCCGAGGCGTGGATCGTGTCCTCATCGTGTTCGACGACGATCAGGGTATTGCCCAGATCCCGTAGGCGCGTGAGGGTTTCGATGAGCCGGCGATTGTCGCGCTGGTGCAGGCCGATGGACGGCTCGTCCAGCACGTACAGCACGCCGACCAGCCCCGACCCGATCTGGGTGGCCAGCCGGATGCGCTGCGCCTCACCACCGGACAGCGTGGCCGCGGCGCGCGAGAGGGTCAGGTATTCCAGGCCGACGTCCAGCAGGAAGCCCAGCCGCGCCTGGATCTCCTTGAGCACCTGCCCTGCAATGGCGGCCTCACGATCCCCCAGGCGCAGCGAGTTCAGGAACTTCGAGCAGTCGCGGATGGAGAAATCAGACACCTCGGCGATCGACCGGCGGCCCTCCTCGCTGTTCAGCGTGACCGCGAGGATCTCCGGGCGCAGCCGCGCACCGTCGCATACCGGGCACGGTACATCGCGCATGTAGCCGTCGTAGTGCTCCTTCATCTGCTCGGACTCGGTGTTCTCGAGCCGGCGCTGCAGGAAGGGCATCACGCCCTCGAAATCGGCGTAGTACGAACGCTTGCGGCCGTAGCGGTTGGTGTAGGACACGTGCACCTGTTCGGAGCTGCCCTCCAGCACCGCCTTGCGGGCCGCCCGTGGCAACTCGTTCCAGGGCGTGTCCATCGAGAAGCCCAGCGCCCCGGCCAGACCCGAGAGCAGGCGGGTGAAGTACTCCGCGGTCTGCCCGCGCGACCACGGCGCGATGGCGCCCTCGTTCAGGCTGAGCTCCCCGTCGGGCACGACCAGATCCGGGTCGACCTCCTTGCGGATGCCCAGGCCCGTGCAGTCGGGGCAGGCGCCGTACGGCGAGTTGAAGGAGAACGAGCGCGGCTCGAGATCCTCGATGTCCAGGGGATGCCCGTTGGGGCAGGCCAGCTTCTCGGAGAAGCGGCGCTCACGGTCGTGCGCGTGCTCGTCGCGATCGACGAAGTCGAGCACCACGATGCCGTCGGCCAGCCGCAGCGCCGTCTCGATCGAATCGGTGAGGCGCTGCTTGGAGCCGGCCTTCACCGCGAGGCGGTCGACGACCACCTCGATATCGTGCTTCTCCTGCTTCTTGAGCTTGGGCGGCTCGGTGAGCGGATACACCACGCCGTCGACCCGCACGCGCGAATAGCCCTGGGAATTCAGCTGATCGAACAGATCCACGAACTCACCCTTGCGGGTGCGCACCACCGGTGCCAGCACCTGGAACCGGATCCCCTCCTCCATGGCCAGCACCTGATCGACGATCTGCTGCGGGGTCTGCTTGGCGATCAGCTCGCCGCACACCGGGCAGTGCGGGGTTCCCGCGCGCGCGTACAGCAGGCGCAGATAGTCGTGCACCTCGGTGATGGTGCCCACGGTGGAGCGAGGGTTGCGGTTGGTCGATTTCTGGTCGATCGAGACCGCGGGCGAGAGGCCCTCGATGAAATCCACATCGGGCTTGTCCATCTGCCCCAGGAACTGGCGCGCATACGCCGACAGCGATTCGACGTAGCGGCGCTGCCCCTCGGCGAAGATGGTGTCGAACGCGAGACTCGACTTACCGGATCCGGACAGGCCGGTGAACACGATGAGACTGTCGCGCGGCAGGTCGATATCGACCCCCTTGAGGTTGTGCTCACGCGCACCCCGCACCGTCAGGCGATCCGCCACAGGCCGTCCCTTCCCATCCGTCTTTCCGGCATCGACTACTACCCCGCCGCCATGCTAGGCACCCCCACCGACAAGTTTGCTTCGCAGCGGCGAAGGGAGGGCCGGACCAGGGATTTCGGCTGACGTGATCGCAGCCGTACACACCAGACTACTGGGCGCGATGCTCACCCAGAACGACGACCGAATTGTGGCCGCCCATCCCCAGCGACGTCTTCACGGTGATCCCGCCCTCGCACGGGACCGGCCCATCCAGCAGCCGCGGGTGCGCGGTCGCGACGATCGGTGCGGCGGGCACGATGCCGCGCTCGTAACCCAGTGCGGCCACCGCCACCTCGACCCCCGCGGCCGCGCCCTGGCAGTGACCGGTCAGCGGCTTGACCGAGTACATCTCCGGCCGATCACCGAAAATCCTTGCCAGCACCTCGGTTTCGGCCTCGTCACACTGGCGGGTGCCGGGCCCGTGCGCGTTGTAGTACCGCACCTGCTCCGGAGAAACCCCCGAGACGTCGAGGGCACGGGTGACACAGTCGAAGATCTGTTCGTGGCTCGGCTCGACCGACACCACGTGATAGGCGTCGTTGGTCATGGCGCCGCCGAGCACGTCGGCGTACGGCGCGTCCGCGTCGCGAGTGAGCACGAACGCCGCGGACGCCTCGCCCATGCAGAAACCGCGGCTACCCTGCTGGAACGGGCGGCACGCGTCGAGCGCCTCGGCGTCGTCCACCGCCGCACCCATCCTGACGAAATGCTCGAGCATGTCGGGGGTCGCCGACAGGTCCGTGGTCACGCAGATCACGTCGTCGGCGATGCCCTGATCCAGCCACATCCGGGCGGTGATCAGCGCGACGTTCGCCGAACTGCAGGCCGCGGACACGTTCATCGACGGTCCGTGGAAGCCGAATTCCTGCATCAGCACCGCGATCGGCGTGGAGGGTAATAGTCGGAGGTAGTCGCGCGAGCGCCGGTGGCCCTCGTCGACGGTGTAGAAATCCCGCCAGTTGCGCACGTCACCGAGCACGATCGCGTGCAGGACCCCGACCGTGCGGCCGGGCCGCCAGCCCCGCGCGAGCGCGTCCTCGACGGCCTCGCGCGCGGACTCGTGCGTGGACCGCCCGTAGAGCGTGGAACTGATCGCGGGATCGCCGCCGTCGGGTACCAGCGCCACCCATGCGTGCATGTCGCGTCCGGGCCCGTACCCTGGATGTAGCCGAGCGGCCGACTTTCCGCTGAGCAACCCGCGCCACATGGCCTCGCGCCCCCAGCCGTAACCGCTGACGACGCCGATCCCGGCAATCGTCATATGATCTTGGTGTCTCGGGGTGCTGCCTGGCATAGCTCGCTCCTTCACCGGGTTCGAGCAGGATAGCGAATTGTCGGCCATCGCTGAGCAAACTCTTGGTTGTAGTGGTCTCCGATCTACCCCCGATGTAGAACCCGAACTGTGATCGATCCGATAGCGTCGGCGTTGTGATCCTTTGCACGCCGATTCCGAATGATCCCGCGCTGAAAATGACATGAGTAGTCAATGATCAGGGGGCACATGTGGTTGAGGTGGGCAACGACCTGGGTGACGCCGCCAGCGACGCCGAACAGCTGGCGCAGCGGTATCGCACCCTGGTCGAACACAGCCCGGACGGTGTCGTCGTACACGAGCGTGGCAACCTCGTCTACGCAAATCCGGCAATCGTGCGGTTACTGGGCGCTACCTGCGTCGCCGAGCTCCTCGGCCAACCCGTCGCCCGCTTCGTCGACCCCCGCGACGCCCCCGGCATGCAGGCCCGCATCGCCTGCCTGACCGAGACCGGTGACGCCTCCGAACCCGCCGAGATGACCCTGATCCGCGTCGACGGCCGGCGGGTCGACGTGGAAACCGTGTCGGTGCTGACCGTCTGGTACGACCGTCTCGCCTATCAGGTGGTGATCCACGACCTGACCCCGCAGCGCCTCGCCGAGGCCGCCCAGCGCCGCGCCGAACTGCACTTCACCACCGTCGTGTCCCAGCTGGAGGAGGGTGTGGTCGTCATCGACCGCGGCGGCTGCATCGAGTCGATCAATCCGGCCGCGCTGCGAATCTTCGGGCACGACGGTGGGGACCTGGTCGGCACGGCGATCGCGGCGCTGCCGCTGTCCCTGCTGGACGCGAACGCCCAGCCGATGTCCGCCGCCCGGCATCCCGTCGCGCGCACCCTCGCCACCGGCGAGACGATCGCCAAGTACGTCTTCGGCGTGGACCGCCCCGACGGGCAGCGCCGCTGGCTCTCGGGGTCGTCCCGGCTGCTGAATCCCGGCGATCCGGACTCGCCCGCGGTGTCCTCGTTCAACGACATCACCGAGTTCCGGGCCAGCCGGCGGCAGCTGGAATACCAGGCCACCCACGACCCGCTGACCGGGCTGGCCAACCGGTCCCTGGTGCTCTCCCGGCTGACCGCCGCGCTGGGCACCAGCGAGGGTCTGCCCGTGTCTACGGTGCTGTTCATCGACCTGGACGGATTCAAATGCATCAACGACACCCTCGGTCACGCGATCGGCGACACCGTGCTGCAGATCGTGGCCCAGCGCCTGCAGCGCAGCCTGCGCCAGGACGACGTCGTAGGCCGCATCGGCGGGGACGAGTTCCTGGTGCTGTTGTCCGGGCGCACCCTGCCGGTCGATCTGAACGTCTTGATCCTGCGTCTGCGGCAGGCCATGGCCGAGCCGATCATCGCCCGCGGGCACCGCATCCACATCGACGCCTCCATCGGGATCACCCCGCTGCGTCCCGGCGACACCCGCACGCCCGAGGCGGTGCTGAACGACGCCGACGTCGCGATGTACCAGGCCAAGCCGGCCGCGCATCGCGACGGCGCGCCGATGGGGCTGCGGCCGAACAGCACACACGCCTCCTGAGCCCGGGTTCCCGGGCGGTATTCGTCCCGGCAACCCCGCGTTCACCTGCGAATACGGCGAGCGCGGGCAATGCCAACTAGAATCGACAACTCTGTTTTCCCTTCGCGTCGCGGCCCGCCCGGCCGACCGTGATGACAAGGAGTTCGTCTTGCCCGACCGCCTCACCGAGGATCACCCGGCGACCGGCCACACCGCCGAACTGGCGCGGGAGCAGACCCACCTCACGCTGCTCTACCAGCGTCTGGACGGAATGCGCGAATACGCCCAGCGACGGCTGCGCACGGTGCTGCTGGAGACCGGCGGCACCCCGCAGGCTCGCAGCGAGCGCGAGTCGTTCACCCAGCTGTACACCGAGGACCTGGCCAAGTACGACGCCGCCGAACACGGCCTGTGCTTCGGCCGGATCGATCTGGCCGAGGACGGCACCGCCGAGCAGCGCTACATCGGCAGGCTCGGGATCCTGGACGAGGACGACGACTACGCCACCCTGCTGCTGGACTGGCGCGCGCCGCTGGCGCGCCCGTTCTACCTGGCCACCACGGCTACCCCGGACGGCGTCACGCGGCGTCGGCACATCCGTTCGCGCAATCGCGCGATCACCACGGTCACCGACGAATACCTGGATCTGGACCTGGCGCGCGCCGAAGGCGCAATCGAATCCGACACCGGCGTGGGCAGCGAGAGCGCGCTGCTGACCGCGCTCAACGCTGCGCGCACCGGGCAGATGGCCGACATCGTGGAGACCATCCAGCACGAGCAGGACGCGATTATCCGGTCCGAGCACAGGAGCGTGCTGGTGGTGCAGGGCGGGCCGGGCACCGGCAAGACCGCCGTGGCGCTGCACCGCGCTGCCTACCTGCTGTACACGTACCGCAAGCAGCTGGACAAGTCCGGCGTGCTGATCATCGGGCCCAACTCGACCTTCCTGGACTACATCGGCCAGGTGCTGCCGTCCCTCGGCGAGACCGGGGTGCTGCTGTCCACGATCGGTAACCTCTATCCGGGAGTGCGTGCGACGCTGGAGGATTCGCTGCGCGCCGGCGAGCTGAAGGGTTCGCTGGACATGATCGAGGTGCTGAAGAAGGGCGTGCGCGACTGGCAGCAGGTGCCCGCCGAGCCGATCCGGCTGAGCTTCGACGGCTACGAGATCACCATCGACCGCCGGATCGTCACCAAGGCCCGCGGGCGGGCGCGCTCGTCGCGGCGGCCCCACAACCTGGCCCGGCCGGTCTTCGCGGCCTCGGTGCTCGACGCGCTCACCGATCAGCTGGCCCAGACCATGGGCAGGGACCTGTCCGGCGGCCAGAACCTGCTGAGCCAGGCCGATCTGACCGAGATTCGCGACGAGATGCGCGCCGATGCGGAGATCCAGCGCGCCATCGCCGGGCTGTGGCCGATCCTGACGCCGCAGGAGGTGCTGGCGGGCCTGTGGGCCGATCCGGCCCGGCTCGCGCGCGCCGCCGACCAGCTCACGCCGGAGGACCGCAAGGAGCTGTTCCGGCCGGACGACGGCAACTTCGGCGCCGCGGACGCGCCCCTGCTGGACGAGCTGGCAGAGTTGCTGGGCGTCGACGACGCCGAGGAACGCGAGCGGGCGCGCCGCCGCTGGCACGCCCAGCTGGCCGAGGCCCAGGACGCGCTGGACATCCTGACCGGTTCCGCCCCACAGGATCTCGAGGACGATCTGGATCCGGAGATCCTGATGGCCTACGACCTGATCGACGCCTCACAGCTGGCCGAACGCCAGCACGTGCGCACCAGCCAGACCACCGCCGAACGCGCCGCGGGCGATCGCGCCTGGACCTACGGCCACGTGATCGTCGATGAGGCGCAGGAGCTTTCGGAGATGGCGTGGCGAATGGTGATGCGGCGCATCCCGAATCGCTGGGTCACCGTCGTCGGCGACGTCGCGCAGACGGGCGATCCGGCGGGCGCCTCGTCCTGGCAGCGCATGCTGGAACCCTATGTCGCCCAGCGCTGGAAGCTCACCGAGCTGACCGTCAACTACCGCACACCGGCCGAGATCATGGCCGTCGCGGCGGACGTGCTCGCGGCCATCGACCCCGGCGCCACCCCGCCCCGCTCGGTGCGCGAATCCGGTTGCGCCCCTACCGCGGTCCGCGTCGCCCCCAGCGAATCGGTGGATACCGTTCGCGCGCTGGTGGATTCGGAGACCGACCGTCCGGGCACCACCGCGGTTCTGGTTCCGCACTCGATCGCCGGCGACTATGCCGAGCTGGCGGGCGACTCGGTGCGCGTCCTGACGGTCCCGGAGGTGAAGGGCCTGGAATTCGACGCGGTGATCCTGGTCGAGCCACAGGACATCCTCGACGAATCCCCCCGCGGGCTCAACGATCTCTACGTCGCACTCACCCGCGCCACCCAGCGACTGTCGGTGGTGTACAGCGGGGAACTGCCCGAAGTCCTGCACACGCTGGGCCGAGCGCCCACCGCCGACTGATCGCCTCGGCGCCGGCACGGTAACTCTCCGGATGACCTGCCTGTGGCACATGGGAAGACGGCGGTCCGGGGGCGCCTTAGCCATCGCCGGAATCCGAGTCAGGCGATCGACAGCCGGGCAGCGAGGCCGTCCAGCAGTGCGTCCAGGCCGCGCTCGAATTGCTCGGTGAGGGCGTCGGCGGTCATCGGCGGCGCCGCGGAATCCCCCTCCGGCGCTTCGTCGTTCAGCGCGCTCAGCTGCGGGAACTCGCCGGTGCGCAGCAGCCCTATCCCGAATTCGACCGCGGCGGCTGCGAATTCGGGATCCGCCTCGGCCGCGTCCGCGCGGGACAGGGTCTCGATGGCCTGCAGGGACACGCCGAACACGTAGGCGTCGACGGCGGCGATGAGCTCGAGCTTCCGCTGCCTGGTGAGGCTCGTGGTGGCCAGGGCGGCGAGATTCTGTTCCATGTGCCGCATGGCATTCGGGCCGAAGGTGGCATCGGTGAGGGCGGTCGGCGACCAGGGGTGCGCCATCAGCACCGCGCGGGTGCGACGCGCAATCGCGGCCGTGGCCGGGCGCCAGCCCGCGCGCAGCTCGGCGTCGGGCACGAGCTGGTCGGCCAGGATCGCATCCTGCATCAGCGCCACAATGTCGGACTTGTTGCGCACGTAGTAGTACAGCGTCATCGTGCCCGAGCCGAGCTCTGCGGCAATGCGTTTCATGGTCACGGCCTCGAAGCCCTCGGTGTCCGCGATGTGCAGGGCCGCGGCCGCGATCTGGTCGCGAGTGAAGCGGGGCTTGCGCCCCGACGGTTCGGGGCGCGCCCAGATCGGTGTGTTGTCGGCCGTTGACATGCGTACAGCATACGAATAAGGTTTTCGTATCACGTACGAATAGGGCGTACGTCATACGAACAGAGCGCATCATGAGCTACGATCTCCTCCACGACGCCATGCACCGGCTCCCCGGATTCCCCGATCACGAAGCAGCCGCCGACCGAAACACGAACCGCCCCGGCCGCGTTCGCGCGGTCCGCTGGAACACCCGCGGCAACGCGGCCGGCAAGGCCCGTGCGCGGCGCTGGAACACCGACGGGAACGAGGCCGCCGCCGTGCGCGCGGCCCGTTGGAACTCCAACGCCCGCGCCGAGCGCAACCACGCCGAGGCCCCGCGGGTATTCGTGAGCCTGCAGGAATCCATCGCCCGGCGCCTCGGACAGGGCGAGCGACGATGACGCAAGCGGATCCGGCCGCGATCGCGGTCACCCGGGTGCCCCACCGGCCCGGGACAGCCACCGGCCCGGGGACACTCACCGCAAGCCCCAACGAGCGGAGTGAATGACCATGGCCGACACCGACCCTGCCGCGATCGCGGCCACGGGGGTGACCAAGGAGTTCGGGGGCAGCACCGGATTGCACGGCATCGACCTCGAAGTCCCGTCGGGCACGGTGACCGCCCTGCTCGGCCCCAACGGCGCGGGCAAGACGACGATGGTGCGGATTCTGTCGACGCTCCTACGGCCCGACTCCGGGGATATCCGGGTCGCAGGGCACGATGCGCTGCGCGAGCCGGAGCGGGTGCAGGCCCTGATCGGCCTGACCGGGCAGTCGATCGCCGTCGACGCCAAGCTGTCCGGGCTCGAGAATCTGCGCATGTTCGGCCGCCTGCAGCGACTGCCCTGGCCCGTGGTGCGCGAGCGAGCGGCTCACCTGCTGGAGACGTTCGAGTTGGCCGCGGCGAGCGGGCGCGCGGTCAAGACCTACTCCGGCGGGATGCGCCGCAAGCTCGATCTCGCGCTGAGCCTGATGGCCCAGCCGATGATCCTGTTCCTCGACGAGCCGACCACGGGCCTGGATCCGGCCAGCCGGCACGCGCTCTGGGACGTGATCCGCGGCCAGGTCCGCCAGGGCACGACGGTGCTGTTGACCACGCAATACCTCGACGAGGCCGACGCGCTGGCGGATTCGATCGCCTTCCTCGACACGGGCAGGCTGATCACCACCGGTTCTCCCGCCGAGCTGAAGGCGCGCGCCGGAAGCACGCAGCTGGTCCTCACGACCGTGTCCGCGCGCGAGGCCGCACGGCTGGGCGCCGGGCTGGACGGCCATCGCGCCGTCGCGGACGCCGATCACCGCACCGTGCGAATCCCCCTGCCCGACAGCGGTTCCGACGGTTTGCGGGAGTTGCGGGCGGTGCTGGACACGGCCCTGCGCGCCGGTGTCGCCGTCGAGAGCTACGCGGTTCGCGAGCCCGACCTCGACGACGTGTACTTCCAATTGACCGGGCACGCCCGACCCGCCGACGCGAAGGAAGCAGCATGACCACACTCTCGCCCGCGCCCTCCGGGGCTCGGCTCGCCTGGGCGCTCAGCGACTACTGGGAAATGGCGCAGCGCAGCCTGCGACATATTCGCCACGATCCCGAACAGCTGATCAACGTGACGCTGCAGCCGGTGCTGACGGTGATTCTGATGAACTACCTGCTCGGCGGCGCGATCAGCACCGGCGGGCACGAGCACTACATCGACTACGTGATGCCCGGAATCCTCATCGTCGCAATCGCATTCGCAGCGATCACCACCACGACCAGCGTGGCGGCGGACGTACAGGACGGCGTGGTCGACCGGTTCCGCACCCTGCCGATCGCCAAGTCCTCGGTGATCGCCGGTCACGTCGTCGCGGACCTGGTCCGCGGCGGGTTCGGGGTGATCGTCACCGTCGGAGTCGGCATCGCGATCGGCTTCCGCCCGCACGCGGACATCGGCGAATGGGTTGCGGCGGCCGGTCTGCTGGTGCTCGTGGCGCTCGGAATGTCCTGGCTCGCCGCGCTTATCGGACTGCTCGGGCGATCTCCCGAGGTCACCCAGCAGCTGGCCGCGCTGATCATTCTGCCCGTATTCTTCAGCAGCGCACTGGTTCCCACCGACACGATGCCCCGCTGGCTGCGGGTCGTACTCGCCAACCAACCGGTCACCCAGGCGGTCGACGCGCTACGGAAGCTCCTGCTGAACCAACCCGCCGGCAACCAATTGTGGTTGGCCCTGGTCGAATTCGGCACAATCACCGTGATCGGAGGCGTCGTTGCGGGGCTGCTGTTCCAGCGGCGCACGCGGTAACCGGAACGCATACGCGACGGCCGCTCCCGGCGATCGGGAGCGGCCGTCACTCGTCTGCGGACCTGTCGATGCCTACCGCACGGTGTGGACGATCAGGACGTCCGAGCGGGACTTGCGGGCGACGTCCGAGGGGACCGAGCCGAGCAGGCGCCCGGCGAGGGTGTTGAGGCCGCGGTTACCCACGACGAGCAGGTCGGCCTCGACCTCTTTCACCAGGTTCAGCAGCGACTCGACGGGCTCACCGACGACAGCCTTCTCGACGACGTTCGTGGCGCCGGAAGCCAGGGCCCTGTCGCGCGCGATGCGCAGGATCTCGTTGGTGGGCGCGGAGCCGCGAACCTGATAGGCCTCCTCCTTGAGCACATCGGCCGCGGCGGCAACGTCGCGGTCGTCGGTCGGGTAGTAGGCGCAGGCGACGTACAGGGTGGCGCCCGCGGCGCCGGCCAGGGCGGCGGCCTTCTCGACGGCGACGTACGACGAGTCCGAGCCATCGGTACCGACGACAATGGACCGGTAGGCGGTGGTCATCTTTCCTCCAAACGTACAAGTGGTCGGGTGCGGCGCAGAGGAACCCGATGTTCGGCCTCCGCGCGGCAACTGCGCTAGACCATAACCGCTGCCGAGCCGGAAAAATCCGAAACTGCATCACATCACACCGGCATGCCGTGTCGCGCACGCCACACATTTCCGAAATGGCCTTCACTACCAGCGCCTATTCCGCCGGACCGGGCAATGCCGCGACGCACACCGCAATCGCGAACGGTCCTGCGGCACTGGGATTTCCGTCACACGAGCGGCGCGAGCGGGCAGCCGATCACGCGGGCAGCTGGAGGTTCGCCCGGAAATACCGGGAGATTATCGTGAATTGTCCCAAATTCCCCCGGTGACAGGGTCGTCGACGCAGCGCCGCACGGCTCGCGGGCAAATGCGTCCCGGCGGTCACACTGCGGATCGGGCGTATTCCAGCGGCGCCATTCCAACCTCCGTCGCGAACTCGCGACAGAAGTGCGCCTGATCGAAATAGCCGAGTTCGACCGCGAGCGCGGCGAGATCCTCGGTGCGTCCGTCGGCGAGCATTTGCGCGCCGTCCTGCAGACGATAGCGCCGCAGCACCCATTTCGGATTTACGCCGACGTAGCGCCGGAACAGCCGCTGCAGAGTGCGGATAGACATGTCGTAACGCTCGGTGACCTGGTCGACGCGGGTCAACTCGCGATCGGACTCCATCGCCGCGATGATCCGCAGGACCAGGCGGTAGGCGTCGTCGACGGTGGCGGTGCGGGCCGCCTCGCCGAAGAAGTCCTCGAGCAGATCGCGGCGGGTCTCGACGGTGGGCGCGGACAGCACCCGTTCGGTCAGACCGCGCGCCCGCGGCAGCACCTCGGTCAGCTCGACCGCCGCATCGCGGAACGATCCGACATCGAGGCCGGTGAACGCGCCGAAGCCGCCGGGCCGGAACTTCACGGCGAACGTCTCGCCCTCCTCGGACAGTTCACGCGTGAATTTCGTGGTGCACACCCCGTTGACGAAGCCGCCGGTCCGGGAGGTGGTGCGTTCGAAACTGACATTGACGCTGGGATACGACAGCACCTCGGCCACATAGGGCGGCTGCCCGCGCAGATCCCACTGCACACACCAGTACCACTCCACGAATTGCGACAGTTCCGGCCCGGCAGGCAACCTGGTCAGCGTGCGGTGCTCCTCCTGCCGCCGCGGGCGCAGGATTCCCTTGGTGACCTCCGGCGGCGGGACCGGAACACGTTTCAGCACAGGGCCTTTCGGGCGATCGGCAGGCGACGTCATCGGATGGCCGCCCCGCAATCCGCGCGCTGTCGCGTTCTTACAAGAGTCGCGCCCGGCAAACCGGCAGAGTTGTGCACATGACGAACAGCGTGAATCCGATCCCCGAGGGCTACCACTCGATCAACTGCTTCCTGGCCGTGCCCGATGCCGACGCCGCCATCGAGTTCTATGGCGCGGTCTTCGGCGCCGAAGTGCTGAGCCGCAACGACCTGCCCGACGGGCAGGCCGCGCACGCCGAGCTGAAGGTCGGCGACTCCACCTTCCAGCTGGGGATGCCCATCCCGAGCGAGAACGTGCTGGCCCCGAACCCCGACTGGGTGCACACCAGCGTCGTGCACTACTGCCCCGACGTTGACGCGGTCACGAAGTTGGCCCGGGAGCACGGCGCCAAGCGCGTGACCGATCCGGAGACCTTCGTCACCGGCGACCGCTTCGGCTTGGTCATGGATCCCTTCGGCCACCGGTGGGTGATCATGACCCGCGTCGAGGACGTCTCCCGCGAGGAGGCCGAGCGCCGCGTCAACGAGTGGATGGCGAACCAGTCGAACGAATCGGACCAATAGGATCCGGCCATGCGAGCAACCGGAACATTCAGCGTGAAATCCTTCGTCCCGACCGACGTGAAACCCGACCCCGCGATCCCCACGGCCGTGCCTGTAGGCGTTGCGCGGATGGAGAAGTTGTTCGACGGCGAGGTGTCGGGACGCGCGGCGACCCTGTTCACTGCGGCGTTCGATCAGGCCGCCGGGGTCGGGACCTATCTGGCGATGGAGTCGTTCGAGGGCAGCGTGAACGGCTCGGGGGGTACCTTCTGCTTCGCACACTCGGCCACGACCTCCGGAACCGACCGGTCCGCGGAGTTCTTCACGATCGTCCCCGCCAGCGGCACCGGCGATCTCGCGGGAATCACCGGTACCGGCGGCATCGCCGTCGACGCCGACAACACCCATCGCATCTGGTTCGACTACGAACTGCGCTGACCGACAACCTGACGAAGGCTCATCCGCCGCGAGTTGTCGCTGGCAGCCCTCCCCCGAGGGACTCATTTCAGCCCGGCGGCGTCCATGCCGCGCAACTCCTTCTTCAGGTCGGCGATTTCGTCGCGGAGCCGGCCGGCCAGTTCGAACTGCAACTCACGGGCGGCGTTCATCATCTGGTCTGTCATCTCCTTGACCAGATCCGCGAGCTCGGCGCGCGGCATGGACTTGATGTCGCGGCCCTCGAAGACGCCCGCGCTGACCGCGCGCCCCGGCTCGCCCTGGGCGCGGCGGCCACGGCTCGCGTTGCGGCCCGAACCGCCGACCTCGACCGGCTCGTCGGCCTCGCGATACACCTGGTCGAGGATGTCGGCGATCTTCTTGCGCAGCGGCTTGGGGTCGATGCCGTGCGCCTCGTTGTAGGCGACCTGCTTGGCACGGCGGCGCTCGGTCTCCTCGATGGCGTTGCGCATCGAGGCGGTGACCTTGTCGGCGTACATGTGCACCTCGCCCGAGACGTTGCGGGCGGCACGGCCGATGGTCTGGATGAGACTGGTGGTGCTGCGCAGGAAGCCCTCCTTGTCGGCGTCCAGAATCGCCACCAGCGACACCTCGGGCAGGTCCAGGCCCTCGCGCAGCAGGTTGATGCCGACCAGCACGTCGTATTCGCCCAGGCGCAGCTGGCGCAGCAGCTCGACGCGGCGCAGCGTGTCGATCTCCGAGTGCAGGTACCGCACCCGGACGCCGAGGCCGAGCAGATAGTCGGTCAGATCCTCGGCCATCTTCTTGGTGAGGGTGGTGACCAGCACCCGCTCGTCGCGTTCGGCCCGCTGCCGGATCTCGTGCACCAGATCGTCGATCTGGCCCTTGGTCGGCTTCACCACGACGTGCGGATCGACCAGGCCGGTGGGACGGATGACCTGTTCGACGAATTCACCCGCGCTCTGGCCCAGCTCGTACGGGCCGGGCGTGGCCGACATGTAGATGGTCTGGCCGATGCGGTCGGCGAACTCCTCCCAGGTGAGGGGGCGGTTGTCCACCGCGGACGGCAACCGGAAGCCGTATTCGACGAGGTTGCGCTTGCGCGACATGTCGCCCTCGTACATGCTGCCGATCTGCGGGACCGTGTTGTGCGACTCGTCGATGATCAGCAGGAAGTCGTCCGGGAAGTAGTCGATGAGCGTCGCGGGGGCCGAGCCGGCCGCGCGGCCATCGATATGGCGCGAATAGTTCTCGATGCCCGAGCAGAACCCGACCTGCCGGATCATCTCCAGGTCGTACTGGGTGCGCATGCGCAGGCGCTGGGCCTCGAGGAGTTTGCCCTGGCGCTCGAGCTCGGCGAGCCGCTGCTCCAGCTCGGTCTCGATATCGCCGACCGCCCGCTCCATCCGCTCCGGGCCCGCGACATAGTGCGTGGCGGGGAAGATGCGGACCATGTCCACCTGGCGCACCACATCGCCGGTGAGCGGGTGCAGGTAGTACAGCGCCTCGACCTCGTCGCCGAAGAACTCGATCCGGATCGCCAGCTCCTCGTACGAGGGGATGATCTCGACGGTGTCGCCGCGCACCCGGAACGAACCGCGGGTGAAGGACATGTCGTTACGCGTGTACTGCACATCGACCAGCAGCCGCAGCAGCCTGTCCCGCTCGACCTCGGTGCCGACCTCGAGCTCCACCGACCGGTCCAGGTACGACTGCGGGGTGCCCAGGCCGTAGATGCACGACACCGAGGCGACCACCACGACATCGCGCCGGGAGAGCAGGCTCGACGTGGCCGAGTGCCGCAGCCGCTCCACATCGTCGTTGATCGAGCTGTCCTTCTCGATGTACGTATCGGTCTGCGCGATGTACGCCTCGGGCTGGTAGTAGTCGTAGTACGAGACGAAGTATTCAACCGCGTTGTGCGGCAACATCTCCCGCAGCTCGTTGGCCAGCTGCGCGGCCAGCGTCTTGTTCGGCGCCATGACCAGCGTGGGCCGCTGGGTGCGCTCGATTAGCCACGCGGCCGTGGCGGACTTACCGGTACCGGTGGCGCCCAGCAGCACCACGTCCCGCTCCCCCGCCGCCAGGCGCCGATCCAGCTCCTCGATCGCGGCCGGCTGGTCGCCGGCGGGCTTGTGCTCGCTGACCACCTCGAACCGGCCCTCGGACCGCTCGATCGCGCCGATGGGCCGGAACTCCGAATGCGCCAGCGGCGTGTTGGCGTCTGCGGGAATCTCGGATGCGAAAGCCATGTCCACAGAGTAGGACCACCCACCGACAACAAGCACCGCTCACCGCCCCGACCGGGCCGGTCACCGTTCCGGAGCCGGAGGCCGGCGGCGAACGAGGGCGGCGGCGAACGCCACGGCCGCCGCCAAGGCGGCACCCGCGAGTATCAGCACCAGCAAGTGGGCTACGGAAACGTCGTGGTCGTGACCGATGACGTGGAGGATCCCGGCGCGTACGGCAACCGTCGCGGGGAGACCCAATGCTCCGCATGCGCCCGCCGCCCGGAGCGCCCGGCGGACGCGCCCGGTCGCCCGGGGACGAGCCACCACGACGAGGTACCCGTTGCACATGACCGCGGCCGCGAAGAATCCCCCGGCGGCCACGACCACCGCGAACACGAACAACAGTGGATCGGTCCAACCCTCGCCGACGGCTTGCGTGAGCGCCAGTGCCAGTGCGGATGTCACCGCCGCGAGCGCGGTGACAGCAATGAAGTGGCGGCGGACGAATGCGATCATCGGCGCGCATCGATGGGCCCAGTTCTCCGGATCGCGGCCGGTCACGAGCGTCACCAGCGGCACCAGATCGTCGAGCCAATCACCGCGGCGAATGTGCGCGGAAGGCAAACGCCCCAATGCATTGCGCTGCACCGCCGCATTTGTCACCGCACCCGCCGTGAGCAGCGCGAGCGCGCCCACGAGCAACGGCGTGGTCGGCGCGCTCCACGTGCGCAGGCCGGCTCGAACCACGACGGCGATCCAATCGGCGATCATGGTCGCCGTCACCAGCAGCGTTGAGGCCGCCGCGGCACGAAGCAGCTGCACGGTGCGATACCTCGGCTGCGGTTCCCCGCTGCGCCGCAACACCATTCGAGCCACCACCAGGCAGGCCAGGGCCGGGACCAG
Organism: Nocardia albiluteola; assembly: GCF_018860155.1. GTDB lineage: Bacteria > Actinomycetota > Actinomycetes > Mycobacteriales > Mycobacteriaceae > Nocardia > Nocardia albiluteola. Next base: position 13,235 of record NZ_JAHKNI010000017.1, on the reverse strand, counting down.
GAATTCGGTGAAGGACACCACCACGTCGTAGGGGTCGTTCTGCCACGGGCTGGCGGCGCGAACGGTCTTCACCTGCGTGGTGATCCACGCAAATGCCACGAAGCCTGCCGCCACCACCAGCGACCATCGCAGCGCCGACCCGATCTTCCGCTCGAGGTCCAGGTCAGTGCCCGGCACCGACTCCGCCATAACAACCACCACTTTCGTATTCGCTCATCGGACACGTCTAGTACGCAGAGCGTAGTACGTAGCGCGTATTACGTCACATGTACTAGTGTGCGAGATCATCGGCAGTCCAGGAGGTTCGGCGATGCTCGCCAACGATGCCCAGTTGCTGGTCCTGTGCGCGCTCGCCGCAGGACCGCTGCACGGCTATGCCATCAATGCCGCCATCGAACAGTCCACCGGTCAGCGGCTCGGTCCGGGAAGTCTGTACGGAGCGCTGACCCGGCTGGAGGCGAAGGGGTTGATCGAGGCCGCCGACGGTTCCGGGCGGCAGCGCCCGGTCCGCCTGACCGACCAGGGGCAGGAGCTGCTGGAAAGCGAGTTGCGTTCGATGGCCCGATTCGCGTCGAACGGACTGCGGCGGCTCGGGGTGAATCCGGCATGAGCGTCGTCGAACGGGCACTGATTCGGCTGTATCCGAGGCCGTGCCGTGAGCGCTGGGGAGATGAACTGCACGAGACCGTTCGTGCCACCGGTTTCCGTTCCTGGCCGAACGTCGCGAAGGGGGCGCTCGACATGTGGCTGCATCCGACACTCTGGCCCACCCGCCACGGCGGTCAGCGCCGCGCCCGTGCCGCGGCCATGGCGATCGCGGTCGCGGGCGACGGCTGGTTCGTCGCGAACCTCACCACCGAGGACGGGGGTTCCCGCTTCCCGCCCATCCTGCACGGCTGCGGACTGGCATTGGCGGTGGGGCTGCTGCTGGTCGCCCCGCGCCCCAGAGGGAGTCGCCGCGCCCTCGGCGTCCTGATCCGGCGTTGCGTGCTCGGCCTCGCGCTGCCCGCCGTGCTCATCGCGGGGGTGGTGCTCCTGGTTCACACCGGAACAGTTTCCGCCGCTTCGCCACCGGCGCTACGGCTTGCGACGCTCGGAATCTGGTGGGGCGCATGGCTGTTGGCAGCGGCGAACGGCTGCCGGATGCTCGCGAATCTCGGACCGGACATCGCCGTCGCTCCGGGCCGGCGACGCTCGATCGCCGGGACGGCCGTGCTGACGGCCACCGGCGTGGTCACCGCGGCGGTGCTGCTCGCCTTCGCCGTCACCGACACCGCATTCGATGTGGTTGCCGCGGCATCGGGCGTGCTGCTGTTCGCGCTGGGCATCACCCTCTCCGGAACGGTTCACGAACTACCCTCGCTCACCGACGATGAAGACGCGACGCGCGCCTGACGCCACCCACACGCCCGGGTGATCACACCATCCACCCCCCTCTCATCTCGGGGCAATATCAATTGCACATGACCGGATCGCTCCGATTGTGTCCGAATTGTCCGGTGCCGCAAGCTGGTTCACGCTCGGTGGCGAATTCGTCACGACGCGCCGCATGTGTGTTTATGCACACGCGCGGCAGGCTATCCAGGTGTACTGTCAACCCGGTTTCCCAGGCAGTTTCAGAAGGGCAGTGCAATGAACGGACTCCAACCATTGCGCACTGCGGCACGCACCCTGCTCGGCAGTGCGCAGCCGCACAGCACCACGCCGCGAGCCGCCGAGGCGCCCGCGCGAGTTCCGCACCGTCCGTCGACCGAATATTTCGACATCGCGGATTGCACCAAGACCGATGCCCGTGGCTTCGTCCACTCGGTGGAGCGCTATCACGCCGAGCCGTGGGGGCTCTATCTGATGCGCTCGGCCGATGCCCCGCCCGAGCGTTTCACCGAGACCTGGCTCCTGCCCGAACCTGCGGTGCGAATCACGATGAGCCACGTCAACACCGCGCACGACCGGGACCCGGTGTATCACGTCCACGTCGGCGAGTACTCGAAAATCGAGCCGAAGCGATGGCGCGCGATCTGCCACTACATCGACATCGTCTGCCGCAACGGCCACGCCCCGGAGCTGCACGGTGTGGACGACCTGTTTGCCGCCCACGATGCGGGATATGTCGACGCCACCGAGGCCCAGCGCATCATCGAGCGAGCCAACACCGTGGTCTCCGGCATCGCCGCACACGGTTATCACGTCGAGCGCTGGCTGGGGTCGCGCGGCATCACCCTCACCTGGTTGTGACGCCGTGGTTGGCCCGGGGGTTGCTCACCGTGGCGCAAACACACTGACCGCCGACGCAAACACCGGTAGATTATGCAGGCATGACGCAGGCACCGGCTGTTCATCTGCATCGGCCGAAGGTCGAGTACTTCGATATCGGTGAGCTCACCAACACCGATCCGAAGGGATTCGTGCGGACCGTCGAGCGCTATCACGTCGAGCCGTGGGGGCTGTACATGGCCCGCACGGCCGACCATACCGAGTTCCGCTACCTGGAGTCCTGGTTCCTGCCGTCGGTGTCGTTGCGCGCCACGGTCTTTCACTACACCCCGGCACACAACCGGGACCAGGACTACTACATCGACGTCGGCGATTTCGCCGAGGTGTCGCCGGGCCGCTGGCGCTCGATCGACCACTACCTGGACCTGACCGTGCGCACCGGCCGCGACGTCGAGCTGCTGGACGTGGACGAACTACTGGCCGCCCATGCCGCCGGCTACCTCACCCTTGCCGAGGCGCAGCACGCGATCGAGGTCGCCACCACCGCCATCGACGGCATCGCCGCGCACGGGCACAACTTCGAGCGCTGGATCACCGAGGCCCACGGCATCACGCTGACCTGGATGTAGCGCGGCGCTACTCCGCCCGCTCGGCCCAGGCCAGTACCCGCGGATAGACCTCGTCGAACCACGGGGTCTTGACTGCGAGGTACGCCTCGATCGCCGCCTCGCCGCTCGCGGCCGCCGCGCTGATCTCCGCCTTGCGCTTGATCGTCAGATACTCCTCGCGCGCCGCGGGCTCCGCGCGCAGCCAGTCGCGGAACGCCAGCGCGAACACCTGCCCCGGCCAGCCGTCGACCCGCACGTGGATGTTGGCCGGACGACCCGGATCGGCGTTGACATGGATGCGCTTGGCCCACATCGCCGGATCGGTGCCCGGCTTCGGATCGTCGGCCAGATAGGGGGCGCGCGGAAACCCAGCGTCCTGCAACGGTTCCCGCAGCGCATCGGCGGCCGCCAGGTCGGCGACCGTGACCTGGATGTCGATGACATCCTTGGCAGGCAGGCCGGGTACCGCGGTCGAGCCGATGTGATCGATGCGGCGGGCCGCGGCCCCGCAGGCGACCGCGAGCCGCCCGATCAGCCGCTGCGCCTGCGCCGGCCAGGCCGGATCCGGCGCGACCAGACGCACCTCGCCGCGCGGGCTGCGGGTCCGGGTCCGCAGATTGCGCTCGAATGGCACCAGCCGCTCCTCCCACAACCGGTGCACCTGCGGCTCCAGCTCGTCGGGGGTTCCGCTGTTGTCCAGCAGCACATCCGCCGCCGCGCGCCGCTGCTCGTCGGTGGCCTGCGCCGCGATGCGCGCCAGTGCGTCCTCGCGCGCGATGCCGCGGAATTCCCCGAGCCGCCGCACCCTGGTCTCGACGTCGGCCATGACCACCAGTACCAGGCTCATCACCGGGCCCAGCCCGTTCTCGACGAGCAGTGGAATATCCTGCACGACAATCGCATCCGCAGGCCCCGCCGCGATCAACTCGGCCTGGCGCCTGCCGACCAGCGGATGGGTGATGGAATTCAGGGTGGCGCGGGCCTCATCACTGGAGAAGGCGACCGCCGCCAGCGCGGGGCGGTCCAGGCTGCCGTCGGCGGCGAGAATGCCGCGCCCGAATGCCTCCGCCAGCGCGGCCAGCCCCTCGGTGCCGGGCGCCACCACCTCGCGGGCGATGGCATCGCTGTCGATCAGGACCGCGCCCCGCTGGACGAGCATCCGCGCGACCGTCGACTTGCCGGCGCCCATGCCGCCTGTGAGACCGATTCGCAACATCCGTTCAGTCTCGCATCCGTCCCGCCGACGTGCCGGGCTCACCCCGCCGGACCGACCGGCCGAGCTCATCCCCATGGTCCGGTGGGCGTCAGCGCCGGACAACTCCGCCGATTACCCAGTTCCCCACCGCATTTCACGGCATATCGGGCACATTTCCCATTCCGTGACAACGCCGATACCGATTCGATACTTTTTTCCGGACATTGCCAACCTGGAGCCCGATTCTTCCGGACACGCCGGGACACAAGTCGATCAAAATCAACTGCCGCACACTTTTGTTCCGCTAATGTTCGCCGCAGACCAGCAAAGCAAAGGAACACCATTGGGCATCCGTAACATCCGGACGGGGCGCCACCGACTGGGTACGCCGGGCGGGGTGCACTGCCTCGAAAACCCCGCCGTCGCCACCGCATTGGCGCAATATCGCCGGACCTGGATCATCGCTCTGATCAATCCGGCCCGTCACAGCTGGGCATCCATACGCCGGCGCACCGCCCTGGCCGCGGTTCCCTGGGTGCCCGCGACCGCGGTCTGATACGTCCGCCCGGACCCGCTACACCAATCCGCTGGGCCGGCGCCGGGTACCCCGCGGCTGGGTCGGCATCGAATTCGGCGGCACCGGATAGGGAATGCCTTTGTCCGCCGTGCCGAGCGCCATATTCGGGCCGCACTGCGCGGTTGCGGCGGCGGTCTTGGAATTGGGATCGGTGATTCGCGGCGGCACCGCATCCGGCTTGGACGCGAAATCGAAGGCCGAGGTCATATCGCCGGTGACACTGCGCCGCCAGGCGGTCAGATTCGGCACCTCGACACCGAAACGCCGTTCCAGCAAACGCAATTGCGAGGTGTGGTCGAAGGTCTCCGAGGCCAGCAGCCCGCCCCGCGAATACGGCGAGACGACGAAACACGGGACGCGATAACCCAATCCGATGGGTCCGGCGACCCCCTTGGCCGCGGGCACGCGCTTCAGATCGACGGACAGGAACTCCCCCGGCGTGCCCGGCGGCGCCGTCGGCGGGGTCACATGGTCGAAGAATCCGCCGTTCTCGTCGTAGCTGACGATCAGCGCCGTCTTCTCCCAGACACGCGGATTCGAGGTGAGAATATCCAGTACCTGCATGATGCCGACGGCCCCGAAGGCGGGGGGCAGCGCCGGATGTTCGCAATTGAGCAGCGGCGGGATCACCCACGACACCGAGGGCAGCCGGTTGGCGGCCACGTCCGCGGCGAAATCCGCGGGGAAGACCGGATCCTTGCCGCGCCGGGCCAATTCGGAGTTCGGATCCGCGGCCTGCTTGAAACATCCCAGCATGCCGTCCAGGAACACCGAGGAGATCGGGCCGGCGTCGCGGTTGTTGTACATCTTCCAGCTGACCCCGGCCGCGGACAGATTCTCCGGCATGGTGCGCCAGCTGTAGGCGTTCTGCGGCAGTGTCGTCGGCGTCTCCACCAGCGGGCCACCGGCGACGCCCTCCGGATCGATGTGGGCCGACATCCAGTAGAGCCGATTCGGATCGGTCGGGCCCAGCACCGAGCAGTGGTAGTGATCGCAGAGGGTGAAGGCGTCCGCGAGATCGTGATGGACCGGAATGTCCTCGCGGGTGTAGTAACCCATCGCCGCGGGGCCGTTTCCGGCGCCGACGCTGGCGATCGACATCGGCATCCACTGATCGTTGCGCCCGCCGTTCCAGGCCTGGTGCATGCCGGGCCAGGTGTGATCCGGATCGTTGATGCACTCCCCGTCCAGGCTCGCGCCACGGGTGGTGTCGAGCCGGAACGGCACGATGTGTCCGTTCGGGGTGGGGCCGACGCCGGGTGCGTAGCCGCGCTGCTGCCAGGCCGCCGACTTGTCGCCGAATCCCCGCACCCCGGGCATCGTCCCGAAATAGTGGTCGAACGAGCGGTTCTCCTGCATCAGCAAAACGAAGTGCTCGATGTCCCCCAGCCCGCCCATGCCGGCGGGATCGGCGGCGTACGCCCGCTCGATGATCGGATTCGCCAGCGCGGCCATGGCGGCCACCCCGCCGGCGGTCATCGCCTTCGCGAGGAAGTCACGCCGATTGATGCCGTCGAAGAGTCCCATGCCGCAGAGCCAGCCTTCCGCATGATGTGAAACAGGTCAATTTCAAGCCCGAGGCGAGGCTACCGAGCAATCAGCCGAACGACCACCGGGTGGGGGCAAATCACAGACATACCTTAATGACCATGAATGGACCGATCGCCGAGGCGCGGGTCTCCTCAGCCGTCGAGCTGGACGCGCAGCACGTCGCCGCGGCCGGTGGCGACCATCAGATCGCCGCGGGAATCCGTGGTCACCGCCGCCATCGGGCCCGCGGTGAGCAGGGTGCAGGTGCCGCGGCCTCCGGGGGCCACACGGACCAGATGACCGGAAGTGGTTGCGACATAAAGGAATCCGCCGGGGCCGACGGCGAGGTCGTCGGCCAGGCCCAGGCCGGCGACCGGGTAGCTCCGGGAGGGAGCGGCGATCGGAATCCGCAGGATTCGCCCCTGTCCGGTCAGGTAGACCGTCGTGTAGACCGAATCACCGTCCACCGCAAGGCCGTTCACTCCGAAAACCTTGGTCTGCGCGGTCCAGGCCGTGTCGATGGTAGCGTCGCGGCGAACACGGACGACGCCGGATCCCGTATCGGCCACATACAAATTGCCCGCGGCGTCGAACGCGGCGCCGTTGGCCATGGTGAGTCCTCGCACGAAGGTCTCGGGCCGTGGCGCGGCGGCGGTGGGGTCGAACCGGACGACGCCGCTGTCGTGAACGCCCGGCAGCAGATTCGTCGAATTGTCACCGTAGACCACGTAGAGCAGTCGATCGGGACCGAGACGGATCGCGCCCGGCGAGGGCACGGTGACCGTCGCGGTGATGCGGCCCGCCCGGTCGTACCGTTGCACCTCGTTCCGGTACAGCCGCGATACCCACAGGTTGCCCTGCGCGTCGTAGCCGAGATTCTCGGCCCAGTCGACATAGGGGATGCCCGCGGCGACGACGGTGGTCGCGGTGGCACGCGGGCAGGACACGGGTTGCGACCACGCGATCGCGGGCCCCGCGACACCGGCGGCCGCGAGGGTGAGAAAGGTGGCGCACGACAGGGCGATCCGGCGACGACGAATCCGGCGACGGGGCTGTACGGGCGCGGTCGGCCGCATATCCGGCACGAGTCCTCCTGCTTCACGAGGGTATTGCTGCAAGAGCGGCTCGCAGCGGGCTCAGGAAATAGTAGGCACGGTGGCCGTCCGCGCGCCTGGGTGTGATGCCCCCAGGCACACGGTCACCACGACCGGCTACCGTCGGCCAATCGGGCCAGCGCGGCCGCACTGGGACTGTCCGGCTCGGACCGATAGACCATCAGCCGCTGGCCCACGGCCCCGCGCGCGTCGAAAATAGGAACGCCACAGCTCGGCGAATTCGCCACTGGCTTAGGTGAGTTCGCCGATCACGTGCCGTATCCGGGAATCGTCCGGATACAGCGCGCCGGCCTGCCGCAGGCCCGCCACCATCGCCCGGCACGTCCAGGTCCAGTCCACGCAGAAGCGGCGGGCGACCGGTTCCAGGAAGGTCATCCGCGCCAGATTGTCGATTCGCGGGAACGGCGAGAAGAACGCCTCGGCCATCCCGTTGACGGCCAGCATGTCGAAGGCCGGATTCAACACGAAAGCCGGTGCGGCCGAATAACTCTCCAGCAGTTGCCGCAGGGTGGCGCCGACCGTCTCGTGCGAGGACACGCGCGCAGGCGGTGCAATACCGGCCAGCTGGTACAGATGGCCGTGCAGCGCCTCGTTCAGCAGCAGCACCCGGCTCAGCGCCTCGAGTATCTGTGCGGAGGGGCGCCGCTCGAGCCCCTGCTCCAGGTGCGTGTAGTAGTCGGTGTTCATTCCGATCGGCATATAGTTAGTTCGCTGACCTGGGGAAATGCGGCAACCGTCGGATTTGGGGTAACGGCCCCCATCGGCGCATGCGCCCGGTCGGACTCTCGGCCAGGGCAGAGGCGAGCGCCCTAAACGTCGACGGCGGCGCTGGGAGCCGAGGCTAACTGTTTCGATGGATTTCTTGGGCGATCAGCTTGGAAAGCGGTTCGTGGGAGTCACGGCTCAGGTGTGTTCCATCATGTCCTGGGCACGCTGCGGTAGCTGCGTCTACGAACAGCGCATTACGTTTGTCGGCGACACGGCGTATTGCCGCGCCGAGTTCGCGTGACTTGCCTACGGAGTGAGCATCGTATTCCGAACTGTTCGCGGCAAATCCGGGCTTGGTGGCATCGAGATGGATGGGGCTGACCAAGAGGGTGGTAGGCACTCCACCCGTGCGGGTCCAAGCTGTGCGCTCGATGTTGTCGATGTAACCGTCCAACGCGGTGGCGATGTCCTCTGGTCCTCGATTGAACCTTATTTTGAGATCGTTTGTCCCCAGCATGATTACCACCATGTCTAGCGGCGAGTGGCTACGTAGGCAGGGTTGAAAGTAGGTTCGGCCATTGCGATCATTTCGCTCCGGGTCGTCCAAATCAGTGGTGCGGCCTCCGAGACCTTCCTCGATAACTGAATACCCGTTTCCCAATAGCTCTTGTAGCCGACCGGTCCAGCGCACATCAGCGGGCCACCGGCCACGCCCTTCCGAGCGTTGGCCGAAAGTATTGGAATCACCAAAACATAAGACGGTAAACGCGGAGGGGTTGACGATCATCGTATTCCTCACGGGTTAGACGGATATGCCGAGTTGTTCCGCCACTCCGACAATTCCATCTAGTCGTTGCGCGCCTCGACGGGTCAGCAGTTCATTGGTCAGCGTATGGGCCAGGGGGATGCAACCGACGAATTCTGGAGCCATCGAGCATGCCCGACGAAGAGTTATCACCGCTTCCGCGTTATCTCGGTTATGGACTTGGGCGTGCGCGACATTGATCAATCTGCGGCTGCGTAACACAGGTGGAATCCCTGAGGTGGCCCCACTGGCAGCAGCAAGTTTGAGAGCTTCTCGCGGCTGGTCCGCCGCCATCTCATTGACGACACCGAAGCTTGCAGCTGAGGTGCGATCGAACATGTTGGACGCCTCAGGCCTGCTGATGTAGTCATCTTCTAGTTGCGTCTCGGCCGATTCGCATAAACGTAGGTATCGTCGCGCCTGTCGGTAGTCTCCTGTGCGAGATGCCGCGAATGCTGCGTAGCAAAGAAGTTCGCCCCAAATGGAGATATGGCGTGGTGTGGCAGTAGACAGCCGTGGCTCGATTTCGGTAGCGGCATGTTCGGCGTACGCTGTCGCATCGTCGTACATGCCGTTTTTCGCCAATAGCCAGGACTGTGATCCTTTGATCGCGGCCCAGGTCAGTTCGTCTCCGCTTTCTGCCGCTAGTACATCTGCACGGAGAAGCGCCAAGGCCGCCAAGTCTTTTTGGTCCACATAGCCGAGAAGGTTCGATGAGGCGTGCAAGAGTTGAGCGAGCGAAATATTGATCCGACGTCGCGGCTCGCCCGTGGTCGCCTCAGCGGCGTTGTAAGCGCTTGCTAGGACTGTGGGAAGCGTCCGTTCCATTTCGCTAAAACGAGCCGAAAAGAACAGATCCCATGTGCGCACTACCTCGGCCGCGAGCTCCGACTGCGTACCTGGCGAAGTATCTGGGATGCATCCCATAAGTACCCGCCGCAAATGAAAAATACTGCCATCGTGCGGGTCGCTGCTCGAGTTGTCGAAGTTGAAGGGGCTGAACACATTTGCAGTGAGCGACGCTCCGGTTTCGACCGCCGTGCCGGGTGCATTCGTGCGACCACGCCGTCTCGTTTGCTGGTCGTTCTTGCCTTGGGCACGAAGGGCGATCAGCGCGCCGTTGGCGCTGAGAGCGGCGTCGAGCACCGCTACGAGCTCTTGTGAGGGAAGGGTGGCGTCTTCCCACTCGGTCATCGAGACGTACTGGCGTGAGTATCCGACCCGGGCCGCGAGTGCGCGCTGACTGAGGCCCGCATCGATTCGCAATCGTTTGATTTCGCGCGCCAGTTCGTCGGCAACTGTCTCTGGTTGCCGTCCTGGCTGGCTGGTTGGGTCGGTCGTTAGCCCCCTGTTCATGGGTCCATTCTGGCCTACCGCCCGGGGGTGGCAAGTGGGGTTTCGGTCGACTTGCCACCTTTCTTGCCGGTCGGGTGCGGCGTTTTGCTCGATGTGGGCACGGCGAATCTGGCGGCCCGAATCGAGTGGGAGGCGCAGGCCAATGGCAACGACGACGACCCGTCATGGTGTTCCGCTGCTGGATACCGCACAACGAGCCGGGATGCGGCCCGAACTGCTGGACGTGATCGAGTACCGCAAGTCCGGGCTCAGCGTGAACTGGATTGTGGGGTGCCCGCTGGACTGCGGGTACTGCGTGCGGCATCTGTTCGACAACTTCGAGATGAAGGTTCCGCGCGCGTTGATGGACGACGAGCAGGCCGCCGACCTGTTGACCGAGCATCGGTATTTCCGGCCGCACGTCACACCGATTCAACTGCTGAACCGGGCAACTGATCCGATGCTGCCCAGGGTCAAACAGCACACCTTCAACATGCTCAAACTGCTGGACGCGCGCGGATTGACCAACCACGTTCTCGTGATCACCCGATGGCGGATCGAGCCCGAGGACTGTACGGTTCTGAACTCGATCACGAACCTGAAAGTCACTGTACTGGTGACACATTCGGGCATCGACGACCCGAGTATCGAGCCGGTGGACTCGGGGATCGCGGCGCGGTCGCTAGTGACGGCGTTCGAACACGCGGACCGATATCGGGTGGTGTTGTACTGGCGGCCGATCGTGCCGGGGCTCAACGATTCGGATGCGCACCTTGCCCGCGCGCTCGAGCTGAGCCAGCACGCACACGCGACGGTCTTCACCGGCTTGTTCTTCAAGGATCAGATTCGCGACTACTACCGCGCGCACCGGCTGCCCGAACCGTACGCGGACGGTGCCCGCCGCAAGGTGTTCCCCGAGGTGTTGGAGCGGCGCATTCTGGATGCGGCCGATGTCGGCCGTCCGGGTTCGCCGTTGTTCCGCAAGACCAGTTGCGCGGTCGCCTACGCGCACGGTCTCGCGGACTACAACGGTCACTTCGGTATCCGGGAACTGTGCGATATCTGCCCGGCCGCTCAACTGCGGCGGTGCGCGCGATCGTGGCAGCGGCCCGAGCCCCGGCATGTCGCCGAGCAGGCGGCCGAGCTGGGCGGCACCCTCGTAGAGGTCAACGACCGCGCCGCGGTCGTGGCCGGGCTGGACGAGCAACCCCGCTACTCCCTCCAGCACGGTCACGGCTACCAGGTCCACGACATCGATAAGCCCCACCACCCTCGCCGCCACGGCCGCGCCGATCTCGGCTGGCCCACCACCAGGGAGAACAAGCCATCATGACCAACCCGCTCGAGTTCCCGAAAACCCTGCACGACCGGCAGTTGGCCGTGGTCGATGTGGAGGGCAACGGGCAGAACCCGCCCGAGATCATCGAAATCGCGGTCCTGCCGGTCGACGGTCCGACAACCCCGGATGCGTTGCGGTCGTGGCTGATTCACCCGCAACAGCCCGTGACACCGATCGTCACGCGCAAGGTGCACGGGATCACCAACGCCGACCTCGCCGACTGCCCGCCCTGGCCCGGGGTTGCCGAGGAAATCGACGAAGCGCTGTGCGGGCGAGTGCTGGTCGCCCACAACGCGACCGTGGAGCGGAAGGTACTCACCGCCCATCTGCCGGACTGGAATCCGCCGCTGATCCTGGACACGCTGAAGCTCGCGAAAAAGGTGTGGCGGGGCCTGGATTCGTACGCGCTGGACAAGCTCATCGAACGCGGCCAACTCGACACCAGCGCGATTGCCGGGCAGGGCCACCACCGTGCCGGGTACGACACCTGGGCGGCCTGGCAACTGTTGTGCGCGTTGATCACCGATGGCGAGCTGGACTGGCCGGGCCTGATCACTGCCGCCGGTCTGCCCGAATTCGTGCCCAAATCCGAACCCGAAGGAGGCTTGTGGTGAACACCTTCGATCAGCCGGTCACTATCGCAGTGGTCGGCACCCATTCCACCGGTAAGAGCACCTTTCTGGCCCGGCTGGCTCACGAGCTGCGCCGGTCGGGCCTGTCAGTCTCCACGGTCGCGGACCTGGGGGAACAGGCACAACGGATGGGCATGCCGATCCTGTGGAACCACACGTGGACCTCCACCCTGTGGATCATGACCAGAGGTATCAGCAACGAACTCGAGGCATGGCTGCACGGTGATGTCGTGCTGGTTGACCGCGCGGTCCCGGACGCGTTGGGCTACTACCGGGCCGCGCTCGAGTATCGCGGCGAGTCCCCCGATCCGGACGGATGGGCATATCTGGAAACCCTCGCCCGTACGCACAGCGATCGTTACAACCTGATCTTCCGAACCCAGCTCGACCCGGATATCCCGTTGGGCACCAACAAGACCCGCGATGGTAATCAAAGGTTCCGGACACTGGCCGACCGGCACGTCGGGGCGGTACTGAGTGAATTGGCGCTGCCGTGGCTGCCCCTGGCCGCCGACGGGCACGACACCGCGCTGAGCCTGGCCGCCGACTTCGTGGCCGAACACCTGGGCGACGAGGCGATGCCCGGCCCGGCCAGCGCCGACCCCTGTCCCGCTGGGAAGCGACGTTGTCGCCCGCACTGATCCGGACCGTTCGCGCGCTCGCGTTGACCCGGGGTCCGATTTCGGCTCGCAGTCTGGCGGGCAGCTACCGGACCGGGCCGACGATCGCCGCGCTGAGCTGGCTGATCACCAAGGGGTTCGTGGAGTCCGGGACCTCGCACGTGTCCGGCAGGCACCAGCGGCCCGAGCCGGTGTACTGGCTCACCACCGAGGGCACCCAACTTCACCGGCAACTACGTGCCGCCGAAACCCGTGGCCAGCAACGGGACACCCCGTCGAGGAAGTCCACGCAGGTAGACTGGGTCAGCAGTGGCTTTGTTCGTCATCTATGACGGCAGTTGTTCACGAATCTCGACGGCACCGCCAATCGGCAGAAGGCATTATTCGCGAACACCGACAGCACCTGGCGGTTCCGGCGAACACCCGCCCAGCGGCATAGAAAGACGTTTAGTGCGTCGGTTTCCGGGACGTGGGGAACGTCCTCCTGATGCGCTTGTCGGGCTTGGTGTCCCATCGCAAGAGCAGGAGGACGTTCCATGAGTAACGGTAGTGGTGTG
>NZ_JAHKNI010000016.1 GCF_018860155.1 Nocardia albiluteola | reverse complement strand
CCGATTATCTGAAGGCGCAGCTCGGCACCGTTGCGGCCGAGGGGGAACAGGATCGGGTCGCTCTGATCAACCGTGTCGTCGACGCCTTCGACCCGGAACAGGACCCTGAGACCGAACCGGCAGCCTCGGCGCCGCAACACGATTCCGCATCGACCACTCCCGAGACACCGCAGAACACCGCCGAACCCACCACCCCTGAGACACCACCCGGCTCCCACGAACCCACCGATCCGACCGTGGATTGGACAGATTCAATCCGCGCAGAACTGAAGCAGCCCTACGCCAAGAACCTGCGACGGCTCTTGGGAGATGGTGAGGCGACCGCGCAGCGGTTTGCCGATCTGGTTCGGCTCGCGCTGCGGCACGTACCGTTACCCAGGTGGAGCGACGGCCCGGACCCCAACGCCGCGATCACCTTCCCGGCGGCCGACACAGCGCCCGAACACAAGCCCACGCTCGACGAGCTGGCCCTCTTCCTCGCCGCGGCGCCCCTGCTGGACTCACAGATCATGGACGTCACCGGAATGCCGTGGCTCGGACCGAACTTCGCGATGGCCCGGGACCTACTCAGTCAGGAATACTCCCAGGACCTGCGCCTGGAACTGGGCATGGACGACCGCCATCTCCTTCAATCCCTGTCCACGACACTGCCCGAGCTCTTCGAGACGATCCGTCAGCAGGCCGAGCAGGCACGAGAGCTACTCGCATCGGACGACACCACTCCCGACCGCCCTAATGCGCACCAGGCCCTTCGCGACGCCGAGATCAATTACCTCACCGCCTTGTCCCGCCCGCGAATGCCTGACGGCGGTGTCTTCGAGTACCTCGCCGACCTGGCCGCGGCCCAGCAGCGGCTGGTCGACGCCCGGGCCGCGGTGGGGAACTCCGGCCCTGCCTCCCAAGCAACTCTCGCATCGCAGGATCCACGACACGCAGGCACTACGCACAGCGTTGCCGCCGCCGACTCCCCGGCACCGGGCGCCCGGCCCGCACACCTGAGCACCTGCCTGCCCGAGGATCCCCCGCTCACCGAGCTCGAACGCGAACTCGCCTCGCGCGCAACGGATAAGCTGGCCGACTTCTACGGCCCGGGGGCACAGCCGTCCGCGCTGCTGCATCGGATCGACCCGGCCGATGCGGTAGCCGCCTCCCGCGCCCGCACCTTCCGCAACGCGGCATGGTGGGACAGCCTGACCCCGGGGGAACAGGACGCGATCCTGCGGGTGGAGCCACACGTGATCGGCAACACCGACGGGGTGCCGTACGAGATGCGGGACCCCGCCAACCGCCTGTCGCTCACCCGCGATATCGAATCGTTCCTGGAGCGGCGGCCCGGAAGCGGGTGGCACCGCCGGAGGCTGACACCGGCCGAGCATGAGGAGCTGGCGAACCTGGTGGCGGCCCGGGATCAGCTGGCCGACGTGGAAGGGGAGGCGGCCCGGCAAACCGGCTCGCCACAGGTCCGGGTGATCTCGCTCGACGTGCGGAAATATCGCGGCAAGGGCCGGACCGTCGTGTCCATCGGCGAGCCCGGAACCTCCGCCACGACGGCATATCTCAACGGCGGCACCGATACCACGCTGCGCTCGCTGCGGTACCGCGCGGGCCACGCCCTGCGGCTACGCGCGGAGACGGTATCCATCGCCCCCGGAAACGCCATGGCCGCGATCGTCAATATCGGCTACGACCACCCGGCCGATGCGCCCACGGTCGAGGCAGTCTCTATGAAGTACGCCGAGGCCGGCGGATACGAGACGGCACGAGATATCGCCGCCTACAACGCAACCCGGGAATACTGGTCCGGCGGCGGACCGCGCGGCTATCTGCTCACGCTGGGCGGGCACGGCTACGGTTCGGCCACCGTCTGCGAGGCCGGAGCAGGGGGGCGCCTGGCCGGGGAGATCGATCAGGTGATCCTGACGGGGTCACCCGGAACGGGCTCGATGACTCATGCGAGCGAGTTCGGTCCCGGCGTCAGGGTGTATGTGCTGTCGTCCGGCCGGGATTGGCTGACCTATCTGGGCGCGGGCATCCCCGGTGGGCGTGGCCGTGTACTCGATCGCGGCCTGGGCCTGGACCCGGCGACCGAGGCATGGGGCGCGATCCGCGTCGCGGCCGAACCCCCGCCCAGCCGCGAATTCCGCCTCTATCACCAGATGTCGATCCATCAGGGCTACAACGCGCTAGCCGACCCCGGCACCCGGAAGGCAACGGTGGCCCTGCACAATCAGGCGCTGATCGTGGCCGGCGCCGCGGACCTGACTTCCAGGGCCGAGCACCGCCCCACCCTGCTCGATCCGACGCGCCTTCAGCGAATCCTTTCCCTCCCACACGATCCGGAGCGTCACCGGACCGGCCGACAGGCCCCGGGCGCCGGCATCGCCCCCGAGGACGGAACCACCTGGTCGGGCGCCGACCTGCGCGCCGAGCTCGATGGTCTCATCCCCGTCAACCGGGACGCCGCGCCGGCACTGAGCTATATCAGCGGCGGACTCCAGGAATTGTGGCGCGCCGGGCGCAAATACGCCACTCGATGGAAGCCGACAACCGATGTCGACTGGGTCCGAGAACATCTCGATGCCGGCGATGATCAGGTACGCGAAACTGCCAGCGGTGAATGGGAATTCAACGCCGCGGCGTATGCGGATGAGGACATGCCCCGCGACGGCCGGGCCGAGAACGCGGCCACCGCCCTCGTCGCCTACGATGCCATCTGGCACGCCCATGTCCAGGGCGCGGACCTGCGTCCGAAGCCCGGCGATCCCGACCTCGAGGATCTGCTGTACCTGGACGAGGATGGCGCACTCCAGCCCGACCCCACGATGATCCGCCGTTCCCGGCTGCACTTCGCGGGCGAGCCCGTGCACGACGCCTGGTTGGACCGGAATTGGGAAAACGCACCGGAGCATCAGCGCGGCGACTACCTCGACGTCTTCGCACCCGGGGCGGGCATAACCCCGGTCGAGCAGTACTACGATCTGATCGCGGCCTATCTCGCCCACGAGTTCGCCACCGCTTACCATCTGGATCCGAACGACCGCAACCGGGTTGCCGCGATACTCGACGACCTCACCGCATTTCTGCACGACCTCGGCTGGATGGACGAGGACAAGATCGCCGCGGCCGTCGCCGGCCTGGCCACACTCCTGCGAGACGCCGCCCGCGCCGGCGGCCCGGTCATGCTATGGTTTCGTCCGCTCACGGACGGGGCGGTGCGCATCGCGGTACACACCGCCGACCCACCGACCGGCCCGTGGCTCACCCCCGCCGGCCGCGAGGCGCTGCGCTCGTCGGCCCGTACCCTCGGCGCCGCGGCCCGCCGGGGCGGGCAGAAGGTGTGGATCGAGCTCTCCCCGGGCCTGCGGGCGGCCGACTCGGCGGGAACCGTTTCGGCCCGGGCCGATGATCCGGAAGCCACGCTGACACGCTGCGTGCGGAAGGTCAGCGGGTGGGAGGAGGCGCTCGGCCTGACCCGGCCGGCAGCGGGAACCGGTGCCGCACTGCTGGATCCGGCCGCCACCCCCGACTATCGCCGCCTGGAAAGGCTCGTCGGCGTCACCCCGGACAACGGCTGCGGCTTCGCCCCGATCATGCTCGGCGAGCAGGCACGCAAACCGCTCGAACCGCTCGTCGCGGCGATCCGCGCCGGCGCGATGGACGGCGCGGTCGTCGTCCTGCGGCAAGGAGGACGACGGCACGTCATCCGGCTCGTCGGAGCCGGCAGCGAGGTCGTGGTCTACGACGACCTCGCACCCCAGCACGTGATGGCCTACGAAGATTGGCGCGACCACGAGGAACAGCAATACGACGCCCCCGACATGGCGTGGGCTATTCCGTTGCGGGACACCGATAGTGGCGAGCAGCTGCCGATGGAGGGACTGCCGGCCGAGCTCGGACTACCCGGCGAGGCGGTGGCGCCCGGCGATGACAAACCCCGGGGCCCGATCACGGGCCCACCGGGCCGCCCCGACGGCCCGCGGGATCGGGTGCAGTTGCCGCGGCGGTATGCGTTGCCGGCCGAGCTCCCGCTCAGCACCGGTCCGGTGGCTGCCGTGTTACGGCAGCTGTACGGCCGGGAGATGTTCCGTACCGACCTGGGGGAAAAAGTTACTCTGCATGCACTGGCGGATGCGGCCGATTCGGAGATCTTCCGAGTGCACGAACGCTTCGTCCACACGAAGTACAAACAACTCCGCACGGTGGCCGGGAAACTGTCCGAATTGGGCCCCGGCTCATCGGCGGTGGTGGCCGATATCAGCTTCACCGGCGACGGGCACGGCTTCGAGAACGGGCAGCTGTATGTTCTGCACCTGGGGCACGACGGCGTTATCCGCAAGTCCCATCCGCAGACCGGCGAATGGCTCATACCGACACCGGCGGAACTCGATCGTGCGCCCGGAATTCTTCGGCACGCCATCGTGTTCCCGCCTGCCCCGGAGCCCACCACGCTCACGGAATCCGCAGCGCGACAACCGGAGTCCGTGGTCGCGACGCCGCAGAGCGACGACACGACCGGCCCGACGCCGCAAGCACAGGCAGCACCGGCGGATCCCGCGTACCCGTTCCGGCGGCGGACCGAACGCGGGCGGATGACGCCGACCGAGCGCGAGGAGGTACGCGATCCGCTGGCGAAGTGGTCGACCGAAACGGATAGCGGTGGGCCGAGCGCCGAACCGGCGAATCCGGCGCAGCCGCCACCCTCCGCCGCGCCGAACCCACCTTGACTGCGCGGCAGCAGGGCATCTTTCACCACCGGCATATCGCTCCGCGAACTGAGAGCCCGCCGCGCCGAACAACGCCGGACACGCGCATCCAAAATCCTCACCGGACGATCCCACAACCGCGATATCGGTGAGACGCGAGTCGGCTATCGGGCCCTGCCGATGGACGGTGCGGCCTATCAGCCCATACCACCCGAACTTCTCGATCCCGCCTGGCTGCGTGCCACACTGCTGAAATATCCCGGGTTCGAGTATTTCGCCGAGCTGCCGGATCCGGCTCCCGGCGAGCCGCACGGGCTGGCGTGGATCAATAGCCAGGAACGCCGCGACTGGGAACTCCAACGACTCCATCGACACGCTCCGTTCTACGCCCTGATCACCGCGTTCACGATGGCTGGGCTGCGCGCCGAGGAGATAATGCGAAACCCGGCGAGACGGCTGCGGCCACTGCTGATCGAGCAGCAACGCATCCCCCGGCTCGGAGATCCACCTGTCGCCACGCACAAATTGCCGACGATGCGGCGCGATCAGCCCGAGCAGGTCAGCGGGAGAGACCCCGATGCCCTGAGCGGCCTCGTGGCCGATATCTCGCGCAATATGTCGTTCGACGAATACCCGCAGTTCCTGGCGATACTCGACGGCACGATGTCGTTCGTGGGCATCGGGAGGCTGACGCTCCGTGCCGACTTCGAGCTGATGCGGCAGGCTCTCACGCCCGCGGAGTTCGGATACTGGTCCGGATTTCTTCGAGACGCGATGTTCTCACTGCACTTTCCCGGCTGCAGGTCGCTCCCGGCCCAATCACCGGAGTATCTGCTGACCCGGTTGTGGGCCGAGGCCTTCTACATGCTGCAGGCCAGCCGAACGCTCGACGAATATTACATCGACGTCGTCATGCGGAAGTATTTCCGCCGCCAGTTCGGCCGGGAGATGCAGAATCTGCTGCGCAGGGTCGGCAAGCATTCCTGATACCGGCACCACTGGCGAATCGGTTAGGAGCTCGATCTCTAGGCGAGACCTCAGTAGCTCATCGGTGGCCGGGCCGGGACTACACCCTCAACGTCTGGGCGGCGGTATTGGCATCGAGTATGCGCTGAGGCCTGAGGCTGCCGTCGTTACTCGCGAACTGCACGAACGCCTCGAGGCGCCCCGGCAGAATGTGCCGAGCTATCTGCTGCCACGAGAGATCGGCACGATCGCATTCGATTCACTCGTCCTCGATACATCGATCGGCGATGCCGTGAGTCGGACTCTTGCTCTACTTCGCCAACTGAGCGATCCGGTCCCGGGTCAGTACCCGACGTAGCTGCCGCCGCCCGCCACGGCTTTCACGCCGGGGACATTGTCCAGTCCGCCGTAGGTGGCGATCGAATAGCGGGTTGCGGCGACGATGTTGTCGACCGGGTTCCAGATGTCGGTGTGGCCGGGTACGGCGTAGGAGTTGAAGGTGCTGTCGATGCACTGCATCAGGCCCTTCGAGGGGTGCCCGGCCGCGGCGTTGCTGTCCCAGTTGTTGATCGCGTTCGGGTCACCGCCCGATTCGTTTTCGATAATCGTGGCGATGGCGTTCTCATCGATCTGATCCGGCCGAACACCCGCTGCGATGAGGATCTTCTTGGCCTCTTCGATCCACTGTTTGACATCGCCCGAGGGCCTCACTGCGGGAGCGGGGCTGCCAGCATAGCGGCGGCCGTTCCACGGCGTCGTCCCGACGGGTCGGTAGGTCTGACGGTCGACAGTCGCAGGCCTCACGCCTGGACCGCTGACCGTCGCCGCGAGCGCCACCATCTGCGCATACGCACTCTCGATATAGCCACTCACGTCGACCACCGCGGTGAGCACCGCATCCTGCACACTCGACTCGACACCGGCCGACACGTACTCGTGCCCGGCCGCCGGAGCGGGCGTACCCTTTAGCGTCGCAACCAGTTTGTCCACGCGCTTCTGGATCGTCTCCCAGGTGTCCCCCGGGATCGTGCCCGCCTTGAACGTCGTATGGCCGACCTCCGCATTCTGCTTCTTCAGTTGTTGTTCAACGGATTTCAGCTTCGCAGCAGATGTCTGATACTGCGAAACCGCCATGGCTGAGCCGTCTTTCACCTTCTCCAGGTTCCCGCTCCGAAGCGAGGCAATGAAATCCGGGGCCTGCTGGGGCTCCCCCGCGCCGAGCAGATCGACCGAATCCTGAATCTGGGTGTGCGCGGTCGTGATCAGGTCCGCCGTGTGCTGATGAATCCCGGCCGGAACGGGAAAATCCTCGACGGTTGCGGTACTTCCGGTCGACCCCATCAGGCAGCACCGCCCTCCCGCTCGCCATCAACCGATATGGTTGAGTATCGGCCATTCTCCGCGATGGGAAACCGCACGCAGTGAGCGCACGGGCGTCGAGCACTCCCTCGATGCCGGCGCGAATTCACCGATGGCCAGCTGGCGGCCGGAAAATCCCGGATACGGATACAGCGACAAGACGGTTGAGGTGTAGCCGTCGCGAGTGTCGAGCAGGCGCACCGTGATCGTGGTCGAGGCGCCCGTCAGCAGGCGCTCGTTGGCGCTCGCGAGGCGCTCGCGATCGTCGGGATGAAATACGTCCACCGGCGAGGACAATCCATACCACCGCACCCACGGCGCGGGATCGGTGAGCCAGTGCGAGATGCTCGCGTGCTCCACCTGCAGCACACCGAGATGATTGCCCGCGCGCCGGTGTGCCTCGCGCAGGGCCACCCGCTCGAGCGCCACCGACTGCGGGGGAACCATGTCTTCCCCCAAGTCCTCGATGAGCCACCAGGCCCCGCGGGTGCGCATGTCGTCGCGGGCACGGATCGACACCCGCCACCGTCCCCGCATTCCGACCGTCACATCGAACTGCATCGCCCCGCCCTGGCCGGGCTCGTACAGCAGATCCAGCAGCTCGGCATGCCGCTCGAAGTCCGTCCACCGCTGGAACATCTCCGCGATCGACATGATCGGCTGGTACTCCGGCAGGGACATGCCGGAGAACGTCGCCACCTGCACCGGCAGGGACAGCGTCTGCGATGCCAGATCCCAGATCCCGCCCACGGCCGAACCCGACCGTGGCGCGCGCTGGTGCGCCGGGCTCAGCCCGAACCGCACCGCGTGCACCTCGCCGGCGGGGCCCAGCACCGGCCGCACCAGGAGCGCATACATTCCCGCGCCGGTCCGGACGGGAATATCGACGGCCACCGCACTGTGCCGGGCCGAGGCGATCTCGGCGATGACGCGATCGGTGGTCAGGCCGTCGTATACCGCCGGCATCTTGCTCAGCAGTCGCTGGACCACCCGGTGCGATCCGGAGAAGTCCCGCGGCTCCGCACCCACCGAGACGGCGGACATACCCTCGGGTGCCAGGGTCTCAATCGTCACCCATGGAATGTCGCGCATCACAGTCATTTGATGCATACAACTCGGCGTCGTCCTCGGAAACATCCGCCATGGTACGTAGACCGTAGGTTTCACCCAGCTGCGACATTCCAGACCGAATGGTCCGGTTTCGCCAGGGATACCCGTTCGGCCCCTGCTGAGGCCTGGCTACCCGGTGGAACATACGGGCCTCGAGGCGTTGCAGAATCCCTTGTTGCCGTTGGGGGCGACGTTGGGACCGCCCGGCTGCGGCTGCGGGGACACGAGCCCGGGGATCCACAGCAGCGCACCGTCACCCAGCCATTGGGTGAAACCGGCGCCCGGCGGCGGCGGCACGATCACCTGCCCCGGGGCGGGGCGTGAATCCGCCGGCGGGTTGTTCTGGGACCCGTCGTGCGGGAGGGTGGAGGAACCCGGCGGATGCTGGGACTGGTTGTAATGCGGGATCACGTGGGGCGGCGCGTCCAGGGCCGGATCCGAGAACGCATACCCCGGAGTCGAATGTTCGGATCCCGAATCAGCGGAGCCCGAATTCCCGAGCGACGAATAACTCGGACCGTCGTGGTTCGTCCCGTTGTCCGAACGCTCGAAACTCGAGGTCCCGGGGTGCATGCTGTCGCCACCGCCGCCTCCACCGCCGCCTCCGCGTCCGGATCCCGGTTGCGCGGCAGCAAGTCCGGCAGAGCCGATCGACACGGCCACCGCCACCGCGACGCAGGTCAGGAATCGCGAGCCGAACGGGTTGCGCTGTGTTCCACTTTCGTGTGACACGCTCATCTTCGTACCGTCCATCGACGTCGTGAACTGCCCAGCTCCTGCCTGCCGACGTCAATCTCTCGGGCAGGGTGGCGAAAATTACACACTGAACGTACCGCTAATTAGCGGCACGTTAAAGTGGTGTTCTCAGGGCTGGAGAGTGGACGAGAGGAACTCAGGCGCCCGAGAGGATATCGGTCAGATCGGTATCGCCCTCGAGGTATCGGGCAACGAACCTGTCGACGAGTTCGGCGGTGGTCTTCGCGGCGACCGCACGGGTCACCACCAGCTGCTCAGTGAGCGTGGCCAGGTCCTGCGAACCGCGCTCGGACTCCCGGAACGTGACCAGCGCCGTGCGATGGAACAGTTCGACCACGCGCCGGGCGACGCGGTCGCAGTCCACCCGCAGCCGCTCGAGCTCGCCGAGCACATCCCCCGTGGGGATGCCGACCGTGGTCAGCTGCCCGACCACGTGCACCAGGTCCCGATCGGCGATCCGGTAGTTGGCGGCATCGACCGGCTCGTAGAGCCCGAGGCTGACCACCCGCGCCAAGCCGTGCGGCACGTCGCCGTAGAGCCGCTCGAGCTCGGTGGCGGCTATCGTCTCGTCGGACGACGGCTCGGTATCGTGCGCGCCTTCGGCATTGGCGACACCCAGGATGTCACCGAGATCGTCCCCGCGGTCCCATGCCTCCAGCAATTCGCGGATGCCGTTGAGCTTGATCCCCCGGTCCAGCAGCCGGCCGATGGTGTGTACCCGGTTGAGATGGTCGGCGCCGTAGAAGCCCGTGCGCCCACGCACCTCGGGCGGTGGCAGCACCCCGCGTTCGTGATAGACCCGCAGGCTACGCACCGTTGTACCCGCCGCACGCGCGAGCTCATCGATTGTGTACTCCACACCCGCCGCCATATCTCAAGCAAACCACATCTCGGACCACCTGCCCCTTACCACGGGCTCTCTGTCAAGAGTAGCCGCAACCAGGCTGTCCCATCACCCGACGCACCATCGATTGATGTCACATTCACGGAACACCTTCCCACCGTTGGATATTCGGGCGTTCCAGGGCTCGGTAACCCGCCTATTCTTCCGTTATGAACGAGCAGATGGGAGCTCGGATCGGCGACGCGGAGCGGGAGCGTGCCCTGCACACCCTGTCGCACCACGTCGGCACCGGACGCCTGAGCCTGACCGAATTCGAGGCCCGCAGCACGATCGCCGCGACCGCCACCACCCCGGAGGAGCTGGCCCAGGTGCTGGTCGACCTGCCGATCCCCCTCACTCCCGGCGCTACCGCGGCGAACTCGCACCCCGCGTCGCTGACCGGGGTGATCGCGGTGTCGATCGTCGTGCTCGCCCTCGCGGCGGCACTGACCACCGGCCACTGGTGGTGGCTCGCGCTGATCGCCGCCGCCCCGGCGCTCGTGGTCTACCGGCGCACCCGCTGACTCGGCGGGCCCGCGGGCAGCCCGCCTACCACCAGCTCCGCGGGCGAATCCGATTGGCGAGATCGACCAGCCGATAGCGGTGCCAGCGGTCGGGGGTGAGCTCGGCCAGGGCGCGCAACGAGGTCTCCAGGGCCTGCCGCAGCCCGGTCCCGGTCACCGGGACACCCAGGATTCGTTCCAGGCGTTTGGTCTGCCCGCCGGCCCGCACCCATTCCAAAGCCGCCCCGACGACGATCGCGCGCATCTGCAGCGACCGCGGATCCCGCGGCAACTTCTCCACCCGCGCGGCCGCCTCACCGAGATCGGCCTCGATGATTTCGGCGGTAGGACGGGAGACCAGCAGGAAGCTCGCGGTCAGCTGGGCCGTCCCCGAATGCCGCGAGGCCGACGGTATCTCGTCCAGCACCGCCACGGCCGACAGCTGATCGGAATCCGCGGCCAGGCGACGGGCCAGCCCGAACGCGGCGCTCACCACGCCGTGATTGGTGTGCCACACCGTCCGGTAGTGCTCCATCGCGGCCCGGTGCCAGCGGTTGGCCTCGGCCGGGCTGTCCAGGTGCTGCAGGACCAGCTCCGCGGTGGCGGCCATGGCCAGCGCCGGGGCTATCTCGCCGGGAACCATGGCCTGCACCTCGTCGAAATGCCGGTATGCGCACTCGAACTCGCCCTCGAGGATCGCGGCCACGCCCCGATGCCAGTCGATCCGCCAATCGGTCGCGTGCTGCGGGGTCAGCACGTCCAGCACGGCCCGCGCCGCGGCCACCTCACCCAGTTCGAGATGGGCCTGGACCGCGGTCAGTGCGCCCTCCAGCTCGAACGTCTCGGGTTGGGTGACCACGCCCTCGGATATCCGGGAACTGATGCGCCGCAACGCATCCAGGACCGTGTGCGGGTCGCCGTGCAGTGTGGACAGCAACTCGGCGCTGGGGTCCTCGGCGTCGATCAGCGGCACCGGCAGCACCGCGACGACGTCCGCGGCGGCCACGGTGGGCATGCTCTGTGCGCCCAGCATCACGCCGTCCGCCTGAGCGATGAGGGTATCGATGCCGAAATCGCCACGCAGGGTGCCGAATTCGACCGAGGTCTGCGGATGCTCGCGGCCGGTCTCGGTGGCCAGCACCATCCGCAGCACGCCCGCGAACTGGCAGTACATCGCGTAGGCCGAGGGAAAGCGCCGCCCCGGATCGGGATGGGTAGAGCGCAGCAGCAAACGCCGTAACGGTGGATAGCGGCGCAGCACCGGATCCGACTCCAGCTCCGGGATTCCCGGCAGGAAGTTGCCGTCGGGCCCGATCGGCAGGTGGATCGCGAGTGCGGCCAGGGTGCGGCCCACCGAATAGAGGTCCGCGGCCACGGTCGGCCCGGTCTCGACGATCTCGGGAGCCTGGTAGCCGGGTGTGCCGTAGATGCTGCCGTAGGATTCCATGGCCGCGACGGCGCCGAGGTCGATGAGTTTGACCTCGTCCTCGGTGATCATGATGTTGTCGGGCTTGAGGTCGTTGTAGGCCAGCCCCAGCGAATGCAGGTAGTCCAGCGCCGGCAGCACCTCGAGCATGTACGCCAGCGCCTCCGCGACCGGAATACGCTGCGGGGACAGCAGATCCAGCATCTTCTTCAGCGAACGCCCACCCACGTACTCCATCACGATGTAGCCGGCCGAGGTCTCGCCGGAGGTGTGCTTGACGAAGTTGTGAATCTTCACGATGCCGGGAAATGCCATCTCCGACAGGAATTGCCGCTCGGCCAGGGCCACCACGTGGGCCTCGAAATCGAGGGGGTTCTGCAGACCTTTGAGCACCACCCAGCGGTCGCTGACATTGCGGTCGACCGCGAGGTAGATCCAGCCGAGCCCGCCGTGCGCCAGGCAGCCCTGCACCTCGTACTGCCCGGCCACCAGTTCACCCGCGCGCAACGCGGGCCGGAAATTGAACGGGGAGCCACATTTTCCGCAGGTCCCGGTGATCGCGCCGGGACCCGCCTCGCTGCGGCGGCCCACCGGCGCATCGCACTTCCAGCAGAACCTCTTGACCTCCGGCACCTCCGGATCGGCCAGCACCGCGGTGCGCGGATCGAGCGGAGTCACCTTCGGCATCTCCACCAGACCACCGCCGAGCCGCCGGACGCTGGGCCGCGTACGGCCGGTGCGGCTCGATGCCGGCTCCAGCCCCAGGCCCGGATCCCCCTGCACCGCCGCGGAATCCGTTTCGGACAGGAGATCGAGCTCACCCGCGAGTGCCTGGGCGTCCGGCTTGCGAGCCACCGGGCGGGCCAGCTCCTGCGCCGAAACCCGTTCCGAGAAGACGGGATACAGCGGCCGGGCGGCGGGATCGACCGGGCGCCGCGTGGACCACGGATCCGCGGCGCGGCTCGCCGCCTCGCCGCCTCGCATCCGGCGATCGGCCCACGGGTGCAGTATTGCCGGGTCGGAAGACCTGGACTGCTCGGGCATGGGAACCTCTCGTACCCATCGATGATTCGGGTCATCATTCTGATTCACCCTCGTCTCGCTCGCGGCTGGTCCTTCCCGGCACCGGGAATAGCGTCAGTCCTTATCGGGCTCGATCGTCAGCGGCTCCTCGGCCGGCGACGTGCCGACCGGCGACGTCTGGGCCGGCGGCTCGGATTCGCCGTGCGGGACGGGGAGCTGCCCCGCGGTGACCGCGCGCCAGTCGGCGGCGATCTGACGCGACCGCTTCCGGGTGAAGAACCATCCGATGGTCAGCACCGGAGCCATCACCACCACCATGGCTATGATCGCGCCGCGCTGGACTTCGTCGTCGCTGGTGGCCATGAGCGCGACCACGCCCGCGAGGAACACCAGCGTCGCGATGGTGGTGTACGGCGCGCCGATGAGCCGATAGTCCGGGCGGCGCACCAGCCCCTTACGCGACCACTGCCACAGCTTCAGCTGGCACAGCATGATCGTCGTCCACGCGGTGATCGTGCCCAGGGCCGACATGTTCAGCACGATCTCGAATGCCCTGTCAGGCACGATCGCGTTGAGGCCGACGCCGATGAGTGCGATGGCGCCGGTGGCGAGGATTCCGACGTACGGCACGCCCGAGCGCGACATGCGCGCGCCGATCGCCGGCGCACTGCCGTTGGCGGACATCGAGCGCAGGATCCGCCCGGTCGAGTACAGCCCGGCATTGAGGCTGGAGAACGCGGCGGTCAGCACCACCAGGTTCATGATCGTCCCGGCGCCGTGCACGCCCAGCCTGGCGAAGAAGGTGACGAACGGGCTCTCCTCGCTGGTGAAGTCGCCGTAGGGCAGCAGCAGGCCCAGCAGGACCAGGGACCCGACGTAGAACAGCGCGATCCGGGCGATGACCGTGTTGATCGCGCGCGGCATGACCTTCTCGGGATGCTTCGCCTCGCCGGCGGCGGTGCCCACCAATTCCACTGCCGCATAGGCGAAAACGACGCCCGTTGTCACGGTCACGAGCGGCAGCAGGCCGGTGGGGAACAGTCCACCGTTGTCGGAGAGCAGTACGAAGCCGGTCTCCCGGCCCGCGATGCTGAAACGGCCGCCGAGAATGATCGAGCCGACGATCAGGAAGGTGACCAGCGCGACGACCTTGATCAACGCCACCCAGAACTCCAGCTCGCCGAACCAGCGCACCGAGACAAGATTGAATCCGGTCACGATCACCAGGGCCGCCAGCGCGATCACCCACTGCGGAATCACCGAGGTCGCACCCCAGTAGTGCACATAGGTGGCGATCGCGGTGATGTCGACGATGCCGGTCATGCACCAGTGGAAGAAGTACATCCAGCCCACGCCGAAGGCCAGCTTCTCCCCGTAGAACTCGCGCGCGTAGGACACGAACGAGCCCGATGACGGCCGGTGCAGGACCAATTCGCCCAGTGCCCGGAGCACGAAGAAGACGAACACCCCGCACACCGCGTACACCAGGAACAGCCCAGGTCCGGCCATGCGCAGCCGGTCGGCGGAGCCGAGGAACAGGCCCGTGCCGATGGCTCCGCCGATCGCGATCATCTGCAACTGGCGCGGACGCAGGGCCTTGCGATAGCCATGATCCTCGGGATGTAGGGCCGCGGGCGCGATCGCCTGAGCGTGCGGTTGGACGGCTGTCATGATCCGGGCCTTTCACGTGACGAATATCATGTCGACATTGAATGTACCGCTGATTAACGGCTCATAAACTTCCCCGCCCTGGGAGGTAGCCACCCATCAGTGGGAGCAATCCCGGGTCCCACCAGCGGATACGCTCGACATAGTCCCGGTGTGGACCGGTTGGCTGTCCACCGGAATTCGGCTGTGAGACAGCCGATCCGCACCAGAACGTTCTGCGAGAGCACAGCCTGCGAGGAGGGCGGACATGGCCTGGTTCGAACGGGAGTTCATCGCCGTCCCCGAGAGCCGCAAGCACCAGCTGCTGTACAAGTGGCCTGATGTGAGTATCCGCCGCTTCTCCCGGGTCGCGGTGAACGCCGACGAGATCGCACTGTTCGTGAAGTCCGGCCAGGTGGTCGCGGCCATGGGGCCCGGCCGGCATCGTCTCGACGGCGATCAACTTCCGGGCCTGGGCGCCGTGATCGACTCGCTGACCGGTGCGAATTACTACCGCGCCGAACTGTATTTCGTCTCCACCCGCGAGATGCCGGGCGTCAAGTTCGGTGGACGTCTGGCCGACATCGCCGACCCGGTCAGCGAGCAGGTGGTGACGCTGCGGGTGTTCGGCGAATTCTCCCTTGCCGTCCGCGATCCGGGGGACCTGATCACCTCGCTGACCGGCACCGCCGATCTGAGCGAACCCGACGCCGTGCGGTCCTGGTGCGCCAACCTGCTCATGAAATCCATGAAAGGTGCCGTCACCCAGGGGATCTCCCGCGGTGACTGGCCACTGCTCGGGCTGTCCGGGGCGTTGGAGCCGATCGAGTCGGCGGTGCTCTCACGAACCAATCTCGCGCTCTACGAGTACGGCCTGCGCATTCCCCGGATGGGCAACTTCGATATCACCCTCACACCGGAGGACTCCGAGCGGATCAAGCGACTTGCCAAGGACCGCACCTACATTCGTCTCACCGGAGACTTCGGGCGATACGCGGCGGGCGAGCTGGCCCTGGGGGCGGGGCAGGGCATGGCGCGCGGCGGGGAGGGATTCCTCAGCACGGCAATGGGTTTCGGCGCCCTGGGCGCCGCGCGTACCCCCTGGAGCTCCCCCGCGGCGACGGCGGGCGCACCGCACGATTCACCCGCGATACCCGCGGCACAGTCCCTCTGCGCCGACTGCCACTGCGCCAATCCTGCGGACGCACGGTACTGCCACCAGTGCGGCGCCCCGCTCGCGGGACCTCGCCACTGCGCGGACTGCGGCGCCGAGCTGGCCGCCACCGCCCGTTACTGCATCGGTTGCGGCGCACCGGTTTCGAGCGCCTGAGCCGCCGTTGCCGCGTCATCGTGACATGGTCGCCCAGGCTCTCGGAAATACCTTCAGCTCGGCGCGACGACGCTTCGCAGGCGGCGAACGCGGCGAGTCGGGCCGTTTCCGGCGATCGCGGCAGGGTCGTACCCCGTGACCGCGACCGCGTCGTACTCCGAGAGCCCAGCGGGGGCGTAACTCTCCACGGCGGCGGGGCCGTGGACCGTGGCGCCTGCCGGGTCGCCGCTTCCTGCCGAACCACGGGCCGGGAGCATCCGAGCCGCCGCGCCCCAGGGGGTCCTCGTGTCCGGCTTGCGCTCCCGGGACGGCGCGCCGTCGAGCGCCTCCAGGACCCATGTGCGTAGCGTCTCGCGTCGGTCGGCCGACACCTCCTGGCCGAGACCTCCCCGCCGGATCTCGAGCTGGTCGGACAGGACGAAGTACAGGTCAGCGACCTCGGTCGCGTCGGCGCCGGTGCACTCGGCGAGGTCGAGGACCTCCAGCAGCTCGACGCGCCGGACCAGCAGGAAGACCTCCTCGGCCAGATCGGCGGGTGCCCCGCGGCGGATCGGGCCTCCGGAGCGCTGGAGCAGATCGGCGGACAGCGCTCCCGGACGCCAGGCCGGAATGCGCCGCGTCAGGGCCCGCACGCCCTCACGGTAACGGGCAACATCGGTAGCGGTGGCCGAACGCCGATAGCGCAGCCACCACTGCGACGCCAGATCGAGGGCGCGCTGCGTTTCCGCCTCGAGCTCCGTGCGGACACCGGCACCCATCCCCGCGGCGCGAATGCGCCACCGCAGCACGTTCAAGTCGAGGATCTCCATCGCCGCCAAGACCGCCTGCAACGCGTTTTCGGCTGCAACCCTGGACGATTCGTCATCCTCACCGTGGCGACGGTGCGCCGACAGATACGTCACCGTCGGCTGGAACGCCATGTGATCACCTTTCGAAACCAGCGCTACTCATGTTACGACTCACTATATATCGTGCCGTTATATAACGGTCTAATATTGAAGACTTCGCACTGAAAACCTCAGTCCAGCCCCGAACGCAGCAAAAATGTCTGTGCGGCCACCCGATCGGCGAAGTTTCCGGTCTCCAGATGCAACCCGGACTGCCGGTCCGCGAACCAGACGCTGTCCGAGGGATTGATCGCGACGAACCGGGGTCCGTCCGCGAGAATCGTGCCGCCCGTCGCCCGCCACCGCGCGATGGTGGCGGTGAGCTGATCGGGTGTGTCGGTCTGCAGGTAGTAGCTCAGCGCCTGTCCGGCGGTCAGGCCCGACAGCAGCGGCTCGTTCGCCGCCACCACGCATTTGTCGACCTTCTTGGCGGTATCGAAAGGCGTGCACGAGGATTCGGTGCGCAAGGTGTCGGGCAGTGCCTGCTCGGCGCTGGTCGGGGCGCTCCTGCCCAGCAGCGGCGAGGCGGTACACGAGTGCAGTGCGGCGACGGCCAGCAGACCGAGGATCCCCAGTGCCGCGACCACCGCCTGCCACTGCATGGCGCCCCGGAACTTGTCCAGCAGCCCCGGCAGGGCCTTTCCGGCCGCGGGCAGGGCCTTGGCGACCAGCGGCATCGCGATCTCCTCGGCCGCGGTGACGAGCTTACCGGCCTCTGCGCCGCTGACGAGCTTTCCGGCCTTGGCGGCCAGAGGCCCGCCACAGTGCGCGCACTGGGACTGCGCCGCGTTGTTGTGGTGCGCGCAGAACTGGCAGATCAGATGCGGGATAGTCAATGTCCGGTGATCACAATCGAGGAGATGGCGGTGGTGTTCACCGATGGGTCCCCCTTGGAGGCCAGCACCGTCAGAATCACCTTCGAGGCCCGTACGGACGGATTCATCTTCGTCACCACCAGCATCCGCTGATCCATGGTCTGCTGGGTGTAGGTGGTGATGTCCTGGTCGTTGAACCGATACGAAATCCGGCTGACCGTACGGTATTTCGCCCATTCGTCGGTACCGTCGGTGCCGACGTGGTCCCAGCCGGGCACGATGCCGATCGAGGCCACCGCGTAGGTGCGGCCCAGATCGATCGTGAGCACCTGGCCGTCGACGCTGTACGCGCGGGAGCAGGACCATGCCTTGCCGTCGCCGGAGAAGGCGTCCATCCCCGGCGTTCCTCCCGGGGGACAGTGCGACGCAGCGGATTTCACCTGAATGGGCGCATCCGCCGGGGTGGTCGGCGCAGCGGCCTGGGGGCTCGTGGACGCCGGCGCGGGCGCGGGCGTGAGCACCGCGATCTGGCTCGACTGCCGGTCGCCGCCCGAGGTCGTCATGAGCACGACGACCAGCAGGACCACCAGCACGGCCGCCAGAATCAGCGCCACCTTCGGCTTCTTGACCTGAACCAGCAGGCCCTGCAGCGTGGGCGCGGCACTCGTGCGCGGAGCGGAGATCGGGCGGGGCGGGGCCGCCGCCTCGGGCGCGGACGTCGACGGGGCGGTCAGCTTCGAGGCGACCTCGGAGAACTCCCCGGAGTACTCGAGTCCCGCGGCGGCCGGGCTGGTCTCGCCGTTGAGCAGGGCCAGGATTCGCTCGCTGGCCTTGGGCCCCGCGGCAGTGCGGCGCGGCCCGGGCACGCTCGGATCGCCGCGATAGACCTCGCCGGACGACGGTGCGCCGGCCATGAACTCGCCCGGAGAAGCCCCGGGTGTCATCGCTGCGGATCCGACGGACACCCGCGGCGAAGCGGCCGCGACGACCGCCACCTCCGGCCCGCCCAGCTGGGGATCGGGCGCCGCGCTTGCCGCCTCGGACACTGCGCCCCGCCCGAAAGCGGAGTCCGCTAGCAGCGTATCCAGGACGGCGCCGCGATGACGCAGAAACACGTCCGCACGCTCCTGGGCAACCATGATCCGGATGCTAGCCCGGCCGGACGGCCCTGCGTGTGGCGCGATGTTCCCGGGTCGGGGAATACCCGCCGGACGACTCCCCTACTTCTCCTCGGTCACGAAATACTCTGGGGGAACATCGAATACGCGAGCCAGCGCGATGATGAGATCCAGTCGCGGAATGGACTCACCGTGTACCAGCCGATACAGCCCGGACTGCGATACCGGCACGTCCGGATACGCCAGCTCCAGATGCTGCGCCAGCGAATACAGCGTCAGGCCTCGCGTCGCACCGCCCTCGGTGGCCACCACCGACTCCTCGATCAACTGCGAGAGCCGACGCGAGAAGATTGCCGCGGCCGCCTGCCTGGGGGTTGCCTCCCCCTCACCACCGGATTGGACTTCGCCCACCTCGGGCTGCGCGTCACTTGCCACACCGACCAACATTACCGTTCCCATCCTCTCGAATATGCCGTGGGCATTCCACCGCGGATTGCTGTTTCCCAGGTAGCGCCATCGGATTCGCCTATGTGATGTGTCGCGTATCGGGGACCGACACCGGACCCGAGCCGCTGGCAAATGCGGGCGCCGCCGAGACCGGCACGGCCGAGGCGGGCGGTGCCGCAACATAGCCGGGTGGTTGCAAATACCGCGTCTCGCCGTGCGGCTCGATCAGATCCACCCGCACCGTGCGCATCGGAATGCTCACGTCGACAGTCGCGTGGCCGACCTGTTCGATGGTCAGGTCCGCATTCCGGCGGTGCGGGGCACCCGGATCGCTGATCGTCACCGTGGTGTGCGCGGCGGAGGCCCGCGGCGGCACCTGATCGAAGACGGCAATCGTCACCGATGCCGAATCATCCTCTCCGACACTGTCTTCCGTATCGGTTGCCGAGGTAGCCAGGCGCAGCGAGTGAGTGTCGCCGATCGCGGCGACCAGTTGCTGCCAGCGATCCGGCCGCGCCGAATGGACCTCCACGTCGGCCCCGACGGCCATGGCGCGCAACACGATCTGCTGCGCCACCGGGAGCACGGCGTGCACGTCGATCGTGCGGCGCTGCGGGTTGTACCGGGCCGGGTCGTACAGCGGCAGCGCCAGGGTATGCCGGGGCTGCCCGCTGATCGCGCCCAGGATCTGCCCGTTGGGCCCGATCGCCACGGCGAGCTCCTCCAGCACCTCTTCAGGCGCGGTGTCGATTCCCGAATCGGCCTGCGGCAGCGCACGTATCGAGGTGGCCGTGGGCAGCGAGGCCAGCAGCGCGGTGGACTGCAAACCGCCCAGCGAACGCAGGTAGCCGGCCGGCGCCCGCCGGGTGGGCGGCCCGACATAACGCACCAGCGCGCGCGGGCCCACGGTGTCGGCGCTCAGGCTCACCACCACTGTGGTGTGGCCGCGATTCCAGGTCCAGCAGTCGTCCAGGCTCGCGCCGTTCATCCGGGTCCAGTCGACCAGATAGCTGGTCACACAGCGGCCGGGCACCGAGGACTGCAGATGCCGCCAGGTTTCCCGCAATTCGGCCGGTTCCACCCCGGCGTGCAGCAGCAGGGTCGCCTCGACCAAGGCATCGGCCGGCAGCGCGTGGGCGGAGAGGCCCTGTTCGCGCAGCCGCTGCGCGATGCGATGCGTCGCGATGGCCAGTGCCTTCGGCGCGACCGTCTCGCACGGCCCGCGCCGGGACAGCGCGGGCAGATTCCGCTCCTGATCCAGCCGCACCACCAGCCACGTCAGCCGGTGCCCGACCACCGGCTGCGAGCCGATCAACTGGTCGTACAGCATGCTGTAGCTGCCGGTCGGGCGCAGGCGCTGCCCGGTCGTCACGATGTCGATGTCGACGGCGATGCCGAACTGATCCAGCATCGGCAGCAGCCCCGCAACCGAGACCGTGTCCTCGGTGTAGATCAGTTTGTCCGAAATGATGGTCGGCAGATCCAGGTCGGGGGCGAGCTGAATCATCGACAGCAGGGTGACCTCGTTCCCGCTGACCCCGCATACTCCGGCGGAAACCTCGACATCCCACGCCGGTGGCAGATTCGCCCGTAGCCGGGCCCGCGCCGCCAGGCCGAAACGATAAGTGCTCCAGTCGATCATCGCCCGAGCCGGCGTCCGGGCCCCCACCTGTACCGCGACCGAAAACAGCAGGGTCGTCACCACCACCGCGCTCACCCACCACGGCGTGCGCCCGATCAGACCGGTCACCGCCAGCGAACCCCCTACCGCGACAACGGCGAACGGACCGCGCTCCACGCCGCCGATCCGAACCCGCACCAAGCTCATTCACGCCTCCGGAACCTGTTCGCGCCCAGTACCACCGCACCCAGCACCAGAACCGCCGCGATCACCGCCGCCGTCGCGATGCCCGGGCGCAGATCGGCCGGGCGCGGAGGCGGCGGCATCGTCAGCCGCGCAGCCTGATTCACCCCGGCCGGCGCACGCGGCGGCGTGCGATACCCCAGCGCCGCGACCGGGTCGATGACCCCGACTCCGATCGCGTCGTCCACGCCCCACGCCGGTTCGTGGGCGCTGGCCGCGAGTCGGTCGATGATGTCCTGCGAGTTCTCGCGCGGGAAGCGGGAACGCAGCAGCGCGGCCGCCCCGGCGACATAGGCGGCGGCGAACGAGGAACCACCGACCGGGGTCAGCGAGCTACCCGACGCGACACCGTTGATCAGGGCACCCCCACCGGGGCCGAGGGATTCGATGCCGGTTCCGGGCGCGCCGAGCGAAACCCACGGTCCCAGCATCGAATTCCCCACCGGGACGCCGGCGGCCGTGGTGAATCCGACGGCGACCACGTCCGTGCTGAAGCAACCCGGCGTCGAAATGGTCTGCACATCACGCCAATTGCGCACATCGCCTGGTTGGCTGGGATCGACGTCGGGATTCTTGTCGCAGCCGTTCTCCCCGGCCGTCCCGGCCCCCGCGATGATCACCGCGTCGCGCGCGCGCGACGCGTAACCGACCGCGGCGGCCAGTATCGACTGATCCACGCCCGAAGCCGCGGGCATGCAGATCGGCACCGAGACCACGATCACCCCCGCGCCCATGTTCGCCGCATGGACGATCGCGCGGGCGAGTGTGCGCACCTGCAGCGCAAGTTGTTGCGCCTGATCGAAATTGCCGTTGGCCCTGACGCTGAACGCATCCGAGCGGTAGCGGATGGACAGGATGTTTGCATCCGGTGCGACGCCGGTGAATCCGTCCGCCTGATCCGCGGCGGCGCCGATGATTCCGGCCACCAGCGTGCCGTGCGCGTCGCAGTCGGACAACCCGTTCCCGCCGCTGGTCACGTAGTCCCCGCCGCCCAGGAGATGCGGCAGCCGCGCATCCGGGCTCACCCCGGTGTCGAGCACCGCAACGGTGACCCCCGCACCGCGGCTGAGGGTGCGTGCCTTGTCCAGATTCAGCATCTGCTCCGGCGGCGGAACCCGCGACAGATCGCTCTGCGGTAGCACACCGGTCCCCAGACAGCCCTTGTCCTGTTGGACGGGCAGCTCCGGGCCGGGCGGGCCGTCCACCATCGGGGCCCCCACGATCACCTGTGGCGGGGCCATCGCCGCCGCGGGCGCGGCGGACATCGCGAAACACCCGGCGGCGACCAGCATGCACGACACGGTGCCCCGGAGCGATCCCGCACCACCCCTGCGGGGCCGCACGCTCACACCGTCGAACCCACGGACCATCAGATCGCACGCATCGCGGTGTAGATCCCCATGATCCAGCAGGACAGCACGGGGACGGCCAGGATCAGCGCATACTCCGCCAGATCCGTCAGCCGCCGGGTCACCGGCGACAGCCGCACTCCCGGAAGACGGACGGCCGCAACACAACCCAGTGTCGCTATGGCGGCCACCACGAGCGGCACCGCGAGCCGGGCATAGGGGGTGTGATACGCGCCGACCTCGACGAAGGCCACACCGATCACCGTGGTCGCCGCCGCGGCGACCAGCGCAACGGCCTGCACGCGGTCCGGATACCAGCGCGCGCGCATACCCAGGATGCCGGCAACCGCGACGGCCAGCACGATCTCCCGGATACCGCCCGGGCTCACCGCCGCGGCGCAGATCGTGGCTCCGGACAACAGGATCGTGATCGCCACGATCAGTCCGCGCAGGCTCAGCACGGCCAGCCGGGCACGGGCCTCGATGCCGTCGGACCGAGCCACCCAGGGGTCGCCGGCCTCCTCGGTGAACTCGTCCTCACGACCGGACTCGGCGTCGAAGATGTCGGCAAGGGTGGTGGGCGCGACCTCGGTGCCCGGGTCGGGCAGGTCCGGCGGCCGAATTCGCGCGGCCAGCACCGCCAGTCGCGGCCCGGAGGTCAGCAGCACCAGACCCGCGAGAACCACGCCTCCGGCAACCTGTTTCGCCGAAATATCCAGATAGGTCGCGGGCAGCACAGCGATCGCGAGAGCCGCGCCGAGCACCGTCACCGCCAACAGCACCGTCACCCCGTGGCCCGAAATCCGCAGCATCGCAGCCGATGCCACCGCGGCCACCACCGCGCCGGCGGCCAGATTCGCGGCCGCGAACGGGCCCGGATGTCCGTAGGCGGGCGGCACCAGCATCGCCCCGCCCGCGAACAGCAGCGGAATCGATGCGATCGTCAGGCCCAGGGCGATGCGCGCGGCTCCCGGTCGCCGCCGAATCCCCATGGCCGCCAGCCAGCTCGTCGCGCCCAGCAGCAGCGCGGGCACCGCGCACCACAGCGCCGACCCGGTGTCCGTCCAGATCCACGACAGCATCACCGCGATCGCCAGCGCGGCCGCGCCGACCATGCTCACGCCCGCGACAACCGAGGCGTCCGCGTCGTATTCGGCGAATTCGCGTTCGTTGATCATCGCCAGGGCGTCGGTGACGTCCTCGACGATCGGGGTGAACGACTCGGCCGATTCCACGACCGACAGCATCATCACCGTGCCGTCGACGACGTGGTAGTCGGAGAGGCTGCGCCACCGGGGAATCGGCGCCTCACCGGGGCGGGCCAGGCTCCACTGCCCGGCCGCGGGTGTGAAATCGACTGTGTCGTCGTCGATCGCGTCGGACAGCACGCCCAGCAAATCGTCGATGAACGTCTCGATCGTGAACTTCGTGGGCAGCGCCACGTCGACCTGATAGGTCGCCACCATGACCGCGATCCGGGCGCGCGCCACCTCCGCTGACGGCTGCGACGGCGCGGCGGGCGCCGGCGCGACGGCGGTGCTGGTCATCGGTAGCCTCCCGATTCGGCATGGCGGCCGTCGGTGAATCCCGAAAAGTTGTCCGCCAGCGCCGCGGCCAGCTCCTCGAACACCACCGCGGTCTCCTTGTCCACCAGGCGCAGGTCGATCTCGCCGCCCTCGGCCAGGTGCTGGTCGTAGGGCACCACGCAGGTCGGACGGGAGACGGTGGCGAACAGCTTCTCGATCTCGGCCACCTCCACGATCGGCTTGTCCGGCCGCTGATGCACGATCGCCACGATGGAATTCTCGACCAGATGCGGGAATCCGTGCATATTGAGCCAATTGAGGGTCGCCACAGCGCCTTTCACGCCACCGACCGTGGCGGGAGTAACCACGACCACCGAATCGCTGGATCGCATCACAGTATTCGTCGCCGAGGTCAGCACTCCGGTGCCGCAGTCGACGAGCATGAGGTTGTAGTGGCGGCGCAGAGTATCGGTGGCCGCGGCGAATTCGGGCCCGGACAGCGCCTCGACGGATTCCGTCGTCCATGGCGAGGCGACGACCGCCAGGTCCGCGGAGTTGATCGCGGTATACGAGTGCACTGCCGAAAACGCGTCCAGGTTCTGGGCATACGCCAGGTCGCGCAGCGTCAGCCCATATGGGTGGCGACTGGTGCGGGTGGCAAGGTCCCCGAAATCCGGATTCGCATCGACCGCGACCACCCGGTCCGGGCGCAGGTGCGAGAAGGTGGATCCGAGCGTCGCGGTGATCGTGGTCCGGCCCACGCCGCCCTTCACGCTCAGCACAGCGATCTGATAGGTCCTGCTGAGCGGGCGGCGAATGCGCGACCGCCGGTCCTCGAAC
Source organism: Nocardia albiluteola (assembly GCF_018860155.1). Classification (GTDB taxonomy): domain Bacteria; phylum Actinomycetota; class Actinomycetes; order Mycobacteriales; family Mycobacteriaceae; genus Nocardia; species Nocardia albiluteola. The sequence continues at coordinate 163,585 of NZ_JAHKNI010000016.1, read as the reverse complement.
CGCCGCTCGGCCGGGGACAGGCCGAGGTTGAATCCGACCTTGTTCAGCGCGCCGCGCATACCGGCGTTGGAGCGCAGCTTGGCCTGCTTCATCGCGGCGATCTGGCTCAGCAGATCCTGCGAGGACAGGGTGGCCGGCATGACCTCGGGGCGATGGACCTCGGGGTGGGCGGTGGTGTAGGCGGTGGGACCCTGCGCCCACGGCGGAGCCGCCGATGTTGCCGCCCACTGGCTTCCGGGCATGTGGGTGGCGTGCGGTCCCGTGGTGGTGACATCGCGACGCGCCAGCGAGGCGGCCTGCGAGTAGGGGATCTCGACCTCGGGTGGCTGGGCGGCCGCGGGTGGCTGAGCGGAAGTCTCGGGTGGCTGCACGGCAGCCTCGGGTGGGCGTGCGGTGCCCTCGCCGGGTTGCGCCGTGACCTCGTCGGGCCTGACGGATGCCTGGTTCGAGCCCGGTACGAGGTTGTGCCGTGCGGAGATGTTGTGCCGTGCGGAGATATCGCCGGATGGCGTCGAAACCTCACCCACCGGTGCGGCCTGCGGGCTCAGCGGTTCCGACATTGCGGGCTGAGCGAACGGTTCGGACACACTGGGCGGGGCGAACGGCTCGGACACGGCGGACGGAGCGAACGGCTCGGACACGGCGGACGAAGCGAATGTTGCGGGCGGTGCGACGGGCTGCGCCGGAATCGGACCGGGCTCGCCGGCGCCGCCCTCCTGCGGACCGGCCGAAACCTGTTGGGTAGGCCAGGGACGATCGATCTTCCGAGTCCGCCCGGACTCCGAAAAGTCCGGTTGCACTTGATCATCCGGCCTGTCGGCGACCGATCCGGACGCGGGTTCGACCGCGCCGGTTCCGTGCTCACCGAGGGGCACGGCGGGATACGCCCCGCGGGCCTCCACGCCGTCGATCGCCACGGCATTCTGGGTGAAGTAGGCGTCGTACCCGCCGCGCGTGCGGACGGTCCGCGCCGTGTCGCCATTCGTATTCGTCCGGCTCATATTTCCTCACCCTCTCGAAAGCCGTAGCGACACACGATCAATCGCTCCGGCTGGTGTCGAACCAGCTGTGGCCGGGCATCAGATCGACCAGGGCCCGCATTCCGGACAGCACGGCGGCGTCGTCACCGGGCGCGAAGGTGTACCGTATCTGCCCGTCCATCGCCGCCCGGGGCGTCACGACGATGCGTCCCGACAGGGTGTCCTGCACGGTCAACACGATCTCCGGAATCGTCTCCGCGCCATCGTGATGCTCGATCATCGCCACCTCCGTACGCCGCATGACCTGATCTATGGCGCGGCTCAGTACGGCCGCGGTATGCGCCTGCGCACCCAGCTCCTGTAGTGCCCTGCGCCGCTCCTGCCCCGGCGGCACTTCCGCGAACTGCTCGAGTGTCGCGGTCATCGGGGCGAAATTCAGCGCAGGAGAGGGACCCAACGCCGCGAGCAGGGCCTCACAGACCGTCTCGAACCCGCCCGGACGACAGAACACCGACTGGATCACCACGTGATCGCCGTTGCGGATGGCAAGCACATGATCCGTACCGCGGCGCACCAGCGACATGCGTAGCGCGCCCTTGTCGGCCTCCTCTCCCTCCAGGCCGGTGTCGGCGATTCGCGCGAGCATTTCGACGTCGGGCCGATAGAGGCATTCCAGCCAGTGCTCGACCACCGGATGCACCTTCCCGTCGACCAGAATTCCCGCGTGGGCGAGTTGTGGCCTGATGACCTCGCGCACCCGGTTGCGCTCGGCGATGAGGAAGATATTCGGCCGCAGCGCCAGCACCCACGGATAGGAGTCGATGCCGACCAGATCCTTCAGGAAGAGGGCGGCATCGACATTCACCTCGATCGAGACCGGGTCGGTGTCCGCGTCATTGCCGAGTTCCCAGCCCGGCGCGGGCTGGTCACGTGGTGACGCGGACGACATCTCGGACAAGTGCGGTAGCCCCACTAAACCTTGATGGCCATGAAGCGGTTGGCGTTGTTCCGGTCGGTTTGCGACATCGCACCTTGACTGCCGGCGACGTCGCCGATGGCGATCTCCAGCTTCCTCATGGCCGCGTTGTAATTATCGAGCTTGGTTCCATAGCTCGCCGCTACCTGCTTGAGCGCGTCCATTCCCGCACCGGACGCCACTGCCATCAGGCCTTTCTGCGCAGCCTGCATGTCTGCCAGAGTATTCTCCATTTTCGTAATGATCTGCCGCAAGTGATCGGTGTGCCCATCGATGGCGGCGAATTCGAACTTCATGATGCCTGTTTCCTTCCGTATCTGTTATCGAATTGGGAGCAACTATGTCAACGAACTCAAAGCGCTGGTATCGATCTTGCCGCTCCAGTTACCCATTTCCGGGGTCGCAGCCCCGGATGCGACCTCACGGGCAAGCTGCTCCGCGCCTGCCAAATCCGTTGCATCGATGTGCGCGCCAGCATTGGACAGTGCTTCCATAACGTCGCCCATGGTGCCTTCCAGGGCCTTCCCCTGCTCCCAGGCATTTCCGAGGGCGGAAAAGATCTTTTGCCCGATACCGTCGCTCTGCGCGGCCGCCTGCAGGCCCCCCTGCGCGTAGGAAAGCTCTCCCAGCTGGCTTCCCAGGTCCAACCAGCACGAATGGATCTTGTCCGCCGCAGTCTGCAGCTGCGCCTTGTCACCGGTTAATGGTTGTGTCATTTCCTGTTCCTTTCGGATCGGTCCTTATTTTCAGTCCCGATGGGAATCACCGGCGACGTATTGCGGCGCGGGATCCTCGTCGGCGTTTTCCAGAACCCCGAACGAGAGCGCGAGATCATCGGCCACATCCTGGACGGCCTCGTCGTCGCGGAATTCGAGAACGCCGATTACCGGCGCGTCCTCCAGGTCCGGCACGTTCGGATCCGCGCCGGGCGCGATGACCCTTCCGGATGCCTTACGCTTCTTCTCCTTGTCCCGCCGCATCTGCTCGGCCGGTGCGCTCGCACCCCGCGATGCGGCGGAGGGAGCCACCGATTCGGGGGCCTGCTCGTCGAGCGCGCCGAAAACCTTTGCCGTACGGGCGACCCAGTTGCTGGGCATCCGGAAACCCGTTGCGGCGCCGGACATCGTGCCCACGCCGCCCTGCACCATGTTCATCGCGACCATGCTCACGGCGCCGCCGCTGAGACCGGCCAGCGTGCTGGAATACGGCGCGAGGCCGTAGGGGTCGAAGTGCTGTCCGTAGCCGGCGTAGTCGGGGAGATTCTCCGCGCCGGGCGGATTCAGCGCGTCGGCCAGGGCCGAATCGCCGGGGCCGAGACTCGGAAGCTGTTGTGCCGCAGCCTGTCCCAGCGTGTTCGCCGCCTGATTGCCGAGCGTTGTTCCCGCCGAGGTGACAGCCTGCGAACCGGCCGAGGTGACAGCCTGCGAACCGGCCGATGTGAGCGACTGGCCGGCCAGCGAGACCGGGCTACCGATTGCCGTGGGCGGCGACAGCGGGGCACCGCCACCGCCGATGACCGGCATCCCCAGCCCCGGACCACCCGGACCACCGCCACCGCCGCTGGTGATCTCCGGCGGCGGAGTCACGGTCGGCAGACCCGCCACGATGGTATTCGCCGCAGCCGAATACGTTGTCATCGATGTCGCGGCCTGCCCCCGGAGCACGACGTCGTAATAGTGCTCCGTTCCGAGGGCCGCCGGGGTCATCGCTCCCGTGGTGGCCGCGGCAGTCATTGCGGCAGCGGCCGCCGCCTTGGCCGCCAGGCACTCCGCCACCGGCGGCATGATGCCGACCGCCGACATGTAGGCACCGGCCGCGGCCGAGGCGACCTGGGCGCTGCGCGCGGCGTTTTCGGCCTGCCCGTGCAACCAGCCGGCGTGATTGCTGAATGCGGCCTGCGCGGTATGGCCCGTCGGCCAGATCCCCGTCATCGTGGCCGTGGTTCCGTCGGAGTCACCCGCCGCGGTGTGCAATGCAGCCGCCATCGCGGTGTAGGCGGCGTTGGCTCCCTGCAACGGGACCTCGCCCGCCCCGAAGGTCAGGCGCGCGGCGTTGACTTCCGGTGGCAGAGCAATGAATTCGAATGTCTGCGCAAAGCTCGACAGCGAACCCATCAGCTGACCCACCTGCTGCACCTGCTGGGCGTGGGTGAGCGGGGTCACCACATATCTCGCCGCGTCGGGTATGGGCGCATAGACGCCGTACCCCGGCTGGTCGGGCGTAGGATCCGCGCGGTCCACGGGCAGGAAACCATCGGGCGTCTGGGTGGCGCCCGTCGGGGAGACCTGCGTCGTCGTGACGGTGTTGACGTCGTGGGATGGGGGCTGGTTCGGATTCTGGAGGTATGAATAGGGCGAAGTCATCGACCGCTACCTCGGCTCGTCAGGATCGGAGGAAGACGTCCCGGGAGGCGACTTCCGCGCCGCCCGAGGCATCTGTGCTGTGATATGTCGAATTCGCCTGGTGCACTGCACTCGAACCGGCCTGCTGGTACCCCACCGCGGTGCAGGTCGGCGTGAAGAACGTGGGGTTGTATGCCGTCATGACCTGGGAGATCATGCATGTCACGACATCCAGTGCGCCCGGCTTCGGGCTGGCCGGAACCCTATTCACGGAAATCGCCGCCCCCACCCCCGCCGCGATTTGCATGTGCGAGCTGGCAACGCCGGTCAGGCCCTCGTGGAGTTCAACACTAGTCATTGAAATGCCTCCTCATCGCCGGCCCGCTCGAACCGGCCGTATAAGGAGAAAACTAAGCCATTCCCACTTGTGGGAACTCGAGGAATCAATCCGGCGTCCACGCGGATTGCACCAGGTCACGGCGTGAATGCATAGGCTCAACGAAGATGCCACGGCCGACCGGCTGCTTGCTCGCCTTCACGTCACCGATGAGCGTGCCGTCCAGCTTCGATCCGTCCATGATGAAGCCCGAGGAATTGAGGTTCTTCATCTGCCCGAGCACGTTGTCGTACATCGCGGTGTCGGCCTGGGCGATATTGCGGGCCGCGATCACGTGCAGTCCGGTGTCGCGGCCGTCGACGATGATGTCCTTCAACGGATCCAGCGGATTCATCGCACCGCGCTGGGCCACCATGTGGTAGTCGTCGATCACGACGAAGACCTCCGGCCCGCTCCACCACGAGCGATCCCGGAGCTGCTGGGAGGTGACGCCGTCCGGCGGGCGGCGGTTGCGCATCGTCGCGGCGAAACCCGGCAGGCTGTCGAACACGTCGCGTTCGCTGGTCAGGTAGCCGATGAGCTGCGATTCCGGCACCAGGTCCATATGCCTGCGGCGGTAGTCGATCAGCACGACCTTCGCCTGATCGGGCGTGAACTGGCGGCCGATCGACCGCAGCAGCGCCGACACCACGGTCGACTTTCCGCTGCCCGAGGACCCCAGCACGATCAGGTGCGTGGAGGCCCCGAAATCGACTGCGGCAGGGCCGAGATCGGATTCCCGGACGCCGAACGGCAGCACGAGCCGCTGGGCCAGCGACACCGGCTGGGGACGCCCGGCGGTGATCTCGTCGAGGGTGATCTGCGCGGGCAGCAGCCGCACCTCCGGCGCTCGGCGACCGCCGTACATCTGGGCGAAATACTCTATGGCCGAGGCAATTCCGGTGCCGACGGTCGCGGCCTCCCCGACCCCGTCGACCCGCGGGAGCGCGGTCAGCATGTGCAGGGCGTCGGCGGAGATACAGCGTCCGGGGCGATCCGGCGGAACCGAGGCGACCAGGGCCCGCTGGGCCATGAAGGCGGTGTCGGTGAGGTCGCCCAGGCGCATCTCCACGCGGGTCTGCAGCAGATCCTTGATCGAGGATCGGACCGCCGCCCAGCGCGAACTGCTGATCACCAGGTGCACACCGTAATTCAGGCCCTGGACCGCGATTGCCTCCATCACGGACAGGTATTCGTCGAAATACGGCCCGGTGACCGCGAATCCGATGTCCCAGCCGTCGACTACGAAGAACACGTCGCCGTGCAGGTCGCCGCGCGCGGTCAGTTCGGCGGACTCCTGCGGCGAGTTCCGGCGGCGGCGGAATTCGCGCATGCCGTCGATGCCGAGCTCCGCGAACAGTGCCTGGCGTGCGGCGATCAGGTTGTTGATCAGCGCGAACGTCCGGCGGATTCGGTCGCCGTCACGAGCCGACGCGACGGAGCCGACGTGCGGGAGATTGCGCAGACCGGCCAGACCGCCGGCGAAGTCCAGGCAGTAGAACTGGACCTGCTCCGGGGTGTGGGTGGCCGCGGCGGCCATGACGAGCGTCTGCAGCGCAGTCGATTTGCCCGACTGCGGACCGCCGACGACGGCCACGTGACCACCGGCCCCCGACAGGTCCATCGACCAGACGTCCTGGCGCTGCTGGCGCGGCTTGTCGATGATGGCGAGCGGAACCTGCAGCATGCCGGGCTGTACCGCGGTGACGAGTTGGTCCACGGTCGCCGGAATGCCCAACGGCGGCAACCACATCACATGGGCCGGGCGTCCGTGCCCGGAAAGCTGCTGCAGCACAATCTCCATCACGGTGATCGGCTCGCCCTCGTCGGCGGCGGGCGCGGGGGCCACAACCGAAGCGGCGACCGGGGCCGGCTTGGTCTCGGTGATGTGGGCGGCCAGAAACAGTTGCGGCGGACGGTATCCCCCGGCGGAGCGGTTCTGGCGCTTTCCGCCGCCGACGCTGGCCTGCGCGGGGGCGGCATAGGGCTCGCCGACATAGGCCGCTTGGAAACGCTGCAGGTCTCCCGAGCCGACACGCAGGTAGCCCGCGCCCGGCTTCTTGGGCAGATGGTAGGCATCGGCGGTGCCGATGACGTCCCGGGAATCACTGGTCTGGTTGGTGCGCAACGCGATTCGGTAGGACAGGTGCGCCTCGAGTTCACCCATGCGGCTGGCGGGGACTTTCTGGGAGGCCAGCAGCAGGTGGATGCGCAGCGAGCGGCCCAGGCGGCCGATCGCGACGAACAGCTTGGTGAAATTCGGATGCTGCTCCAGCAGTTCGGCGAATTCGTCGAGAACGATCAGCAGCGTCGGCATGGGCGGGAGTTTCGCGCCCTGCTCGCGGGCCCGCTCGTAGTCCGCGACGCTGGCGAAGTTTCCCGCGTCGCGCAGAATGCGCTGGCGCCTGGCCATTTCGCCGTTGATCACGTCCTCCATGCGGGTGACGAGGTCCGCCTCCTCCTCCATGTTGGTCACGACCGCGGTGACGTGGGACAGGCGATCGAAGCCGAGGAAGGTCGCACCGCCCTTGAAGTCGACCAGCAGCATGTTCAGCGTGTCGGGTGAATGCGTTGCGACGGCCGAAAGCACCAGGGTCCGAAGGAATTCCGACTTGCCCGAGCCGGTGGCGCCGATGCACATGCCGTGCGGGCCCATGCCGTCCTCGGCGGATTCCTTGATGTCCAGGTGCACGATGCCGCCCGCCGGGTCGTATCCGAACGGGATATTGAGCCGGGAGCGGTCGGCGTCGCGCCGCCGGGGCCACTGGCGTTCCACCCGGATCGCACCCGCGTCGGCGATGCGCATCATCTCGGGCCAGGTGGTCCCCACCGTGGCCTGTTCGGCAGCGACCGCCTCCACCACCGTGGAGAGGCGATACGGCGACAGCGAACGCGCCAGCGACAGGGCCGATCCCGCGGACATGGCGTCGGCCACCCCGATGCGCCGCATGCCACGCGAATTCACCTCGTGCAGTGAACGGTCCGGGTCCACCGTGAACCGCAGTGCACGCGGCAGGGATTGTTCGCCGGGACTTACGCGTATCCAGGTGCAGCCGTCGATGCCGGAGATGTCGCGGTCGGTGGCGGGACCCCCGACGTCGACGATCAGTACGTAGTGCTTACGTTCCAGGCTGGGATCGGCGTTGGCGGTGAACGGACCCCGGTTGAGTCCGGACAACACCTTGACTCGCAGCTCACTGACGGACTGATACACCATCCGGCTCGGCCCGAGCGCATCCGTCTCGGACGGATGCTGCACGTGCGGAAGCCATTTGAGCCAGTCCCAGCCGGGCGCATCCGGATCGGGCAGCACGGCGGCGACGGCGACCTGGTCGGGTCCGTGCAGCACGACGAGCTCGGCTATCATCGCACGCACCAGCGCGACCAGGGCGCCCCGATCGCCATCCAGGCCGATCAGGGGCGCGGAGAGCAGGTTGATCGCGATCGGCATCCCCCCGACGGTCGAATACGCCTTGGCGAACCGGGTGAGCTCGACCACGCCGACCGGATCCAGGTCGGAGGTGGGCGCGGCCTCGGGCACGATCACCCTGACCTGGTTGGTGATCCGGCCCCGGCCCATCCGTACGCGCAGGAACTGCGGGCTGGACATCTGGACCTCCCACATGCGCGTGCCGCCGATGATCGGGGCGAGCGCGGCGGGCCCGGGATGGGTGTAGCGCAGATAGGTGGACAGCTCGATCTCGGCGTCGCGCACCATCTTTCGGTGCTCGCCGATACTGCGCAGATAGTCCTTGCGTTCCTCGTTGAGCCCGGCGGAGCCGGCTCCGCCGCCGAATGCGCCACCGACCATGCCGAATACGGAGGTGAGCATCATCATCGGGAACATCAGCATGGTCGGAGAGAGTGTGCCGCCACCGCGGAACATCATCACCATCATGCCGACCATGGAGGTCACCATGACCACGGGCATGATCGTCTTGATCCGGGACGGCGGCACCGGCTTGGGGAGCTCGGTCGGTGGCTGCAGGCGCAACTCGGTGACCGCGGGAGCCTTGGGCCCCTTGACCATTCGGGCGGGACGCACGAACCTACGGGTCGTCATCAGCTACCTCCACCCAGTCCCACCGCGGCCTCGTCGGCGGCGACGCCGTCGTGCGCGAGCCGGGCGTTCTTCTGCGACAACGTCGGTCCGACCGCCAGCAGCGAGACGATGTTCCACGGCGCGAGCACGGGAGCGCGCAATCCGAGCGCCGACAGGGTGGGGTCGACCGAGCTCTGGTCGAGCTGGACGTCGACCCCGTATCGCACCCCGCTGCCGGAGATCCAGTACAGCGACTCCCGGCGCGCGGAACCCTGATTTACGCCGGTCACCTGCACGAACCGCCCCAGGCTGTCGGTCAGGTACGCGGCGTCGGCCGTACTGCCGTTCGAGGCGGGCGCGGTCACCAGCGCAACGGGGCTGTTCTGCTGGCTGATCGGGAGCGGGAGCCGCTGCCCCACAAGGAAATCGGCGACCGCGTTCTGCGCCGACGCGGACCGGTACCAGTGGTAGCAGGACACGGTGAACCGATCGGTGTCGACGAGCTGGATCGGGTGCGCCGGAAAGGTTTCCGTGCCGGGCCAGGTGCCGGGACGTAGGTTCGCGGCGATCACGTCCGGGCCGACGGTGGTCGCCGTCGCGCCGGAATGTGCGTACCCGCTGCGCAGCATGGTCGCGAGCACCGGACTGATCTGCAGCACACCGGATTCGGTGACGGCGTAGTAGGTCTGGAAGCGATCCGGGGTGTACGTGGTCAGCACCGAGCCGACGGTGACGGCCAGTCCCGACGACAGGGTAATCACGCGCCCCGCGCCCGTTATCTGCGGCACCTTGATCGCGGGCGCCTCCGGGATCGCGTTGATCAGACCCGCGGAGGCGACCAGCACCGGGGAGGTCGCGTCGATGCCCAGTGCCAGCATCACCGCCGAGTCCGTCAGACCGATGAGAGCGCGCACGACCTGTTTGCTGTTGTCGCGATATACCAGCCAGGTGTTCGAACCACTGCTCAGCAGCCGGGCCTGGCCATCGGGCAGGTCGTGATCGGCGTCGCCGTCCACGGTCAGCGCACCCCCGATCACCGTCGTCCACACCGGGCGCTGGGCGGTGGTGGGCAGCCCGGCCCGGTTGAGCGGGGCCTGGGCGCCGGTACGGGCGGAATCGCAGACGGTCCACGTGGAGTCGCGGGGGCCGTTGTCGGCGGTGCTGCCGGGTGCACCGGGGATGCCGACGAGCGGACCGCGCGGATATTTCGACAGCTCGTCGTCCGAGACCGGCACCGGATTCGACGCCTCACCGACGATCAGTCGCGCCGAGGTGAGATTCACCGCGGGATAGAGCCGATCGCCGATGTGCACGAAGAGCGCGCCGGTGTTCTGCTCGGAGACGATCTTCGCCTGCGCCACCTTCTGGGCGGGCTTGAAGAAGGCCAGCACCGCCGAACCAAGGACGACCACGCATGCCAGCGCGACCCCGACCGACAGTGCGGTGGAGCGGCCGCGCCCCGGATCGTCGACCATCGAGGCATCGCGGCGCACCAGCGCATGTTCGATGCGCCGGAACAGGAATCGCCAGCCCGAGATCTGATGCCGGGTAACGACCCGGAACCGAGGCACCCGACTACCTCGCCGGCGCCAGGCCTGCCAGCGCCCGGGTGATATCGGATTCGTCGATGGTCATCAGTTCCTCGTTGGTCATCGCCGACACGTCGAGGCTGTCGCGGGTGAAGCGGTAGTCGCGCTCCCCCTCGGCGGCCTCGATGACGTTGCGCATGAAGCGGCCGTTGCCGACTAGATCGATCAGCTTGCGGCCGTTACGATTCTGCGTGGCCAGCTCCTCGCAGCGGTCGTGCAGGACCTCGCGGGCGCCGTGGGACAGGATCGTATCCTTCTTGTGCGCAACGTGATCGGCGATCTGCACCAGCTCGTCCGCGTTGTAGCTCGAGAAGCGGATGCGCTTGGTGAATCGTGAGGACAGGCCCTCGTTGGAGGCCAGGAAGCGGTCGATCTGATCCTCGTACCCGGCAATGATCACGATCAGCTTGTCCCGGTCGTTCTCCATGCGGGTGAGCAGGGTGTCCACGGCCTCCTTGCCGAAGGCGTCGCCGCCGGACAACCCCTCCTGCACGAGGGTGTAGGCCTCATCGATGAACAGCACCCCACCCAGCGCGGAGTCGATCAGCGCGTTGGTCTTGGGCGCGGTGTGGCCGAGATGGGTGCCGACCATGTCGTTGCGGGAGGCCTCCACCACCTCCGGATTCTCCACGACCCCCAGGCCCGCAAAGATTTTCGCGATCACGCGGGCGATGGTGGTCTTGCCCGTGCCGGGCGGCCCGGAGAAGATCAGGTGCTGCGAGCGGGACTCCACCGCCAGGCCTCGCTGCGCCCGCACCCGGTCCATCAGCACGCCGGATTTGAGCCGATCGACCTGTTCCTTCACCGAGTCCATGCCGATCTGGGCATCCAGCAGATCCGATGCATCCTCCAGCAGGCCGTCGCGTTCGGCCCGCGCGGCCGTGGCGGCATGCGCGGCTGGGTCCTCGCCGGTGGTCGGATCCCACTGATTGGTTCGTGTGGACAGCAGCTGCTCGCTGGTGATCTCCAGCCGATATGTCTTGTCCCGCACCGCACGCTGCCAGTCGGGGCGGTCGGGCCACAGCGCGGAGCCCTGCAGCCCGTTCAGGATTCGATCGGCCTGCTCATGGTCTCCGTTGTGCCGCAACAGCATTCCCAGCAGGTAATGCGCGTCGGCCCAGATGTAGGACAGGCTGCCCGAGGAACTGTCCTCCACGATGCGCTGGGCCCGCGGCAACGCCTCCCCGATGCGGTCCAGGTGTGCAAGGGATTCCGCGGTCATCAGCTCGGCGGCGATGTCGAGCAGCCCGTCGTCCAGCATCGGCCGGGCCGAGCGCGCCGACAGCACGTCGTGCCACCGCTTGGTCCGGAAGTACAGCGAGAGGCGCACGAAGTCGGCCACCTCGTCGCGCGGCACCTGCCCGAGGATGGCCGCGGCCTCCTGCCATTCGCCGCCGATCGCATAGGAACACGCCTGCGCGATGGCGATCTGGTCGCGGTCGGCCATCGCCACCCGCAGGCCGTACATGCCGACCTCGACCTGACACCACAGTGACCGATCGGCCAGGCCCGCGCGCTGCTGATCGCGGTAGAGATTGTGCATGGATCGGTAGGCGCCGTAGATCACCTCGTCGGTGACCTCTCCGGCCATGGCCCGGCCCAGCCAGGCATCGCACATATCCGGATCCAGATCGGTGGCCGTGCGGAACGCGGCCAGCGCATGCGGCTCGTTTCGGCCACCCCCGGCGACCAATCCGAGACTTTGTACCCCCGTATAGAACGCGTCCTCGGCCGCTGACAACTCGGACATCCCTTCCACCGCACTCCGTCTGCAGCGAACGATAGACACTCGCGATCACGAGACGATGCCACCTATTCCCAATATCGGGAAGGCCGATATGCAGCATCTTCACGCCATTTGACGGGCCATTGTTGACTGTGCCGCTAGTCAGGTGTATATTAATTCTCAGATCGCCAGTCCTCATCCTGTCGATCTGACCTCCAGGAGCCGGCGGCCGAGACCCGGCCGCCGGCTACGGCCGCTTTCTCGGACCGTCGGCCGCGGGCCTCACAGCACCCGGACGACCACCGCCCGGCTCGGCATCCGCGACATCGTCACGGTCGCACCGGAATGCGGGGCCTCGATAACCATTCCGTTCCCGGCCGCGAGCTGCACATGCTCGGGACCGCGCGCGCTGAACGAACTCGCCGGAAACACCAGATCTCCGGGGCGCACATCATGCAGTGGCACCCGGACACCGCTGTAGATCTGCTCGTAGGTCGTGCGAGGCAGGATGACGTGGCCGCCGCTAGCGTGGGCGATCGCGTACTGGGTCAGCCCGGAACAGTCGAAGCCGCCGTCGCTCGGCCCCTCGAAACCACCGCCGCCCCATACATAAGGCGAGCCGAGCCAGGCCCCCGCCGCCCTGACCGCCTCGCCGCCCGCCGTGCTGTCCGAGGCAGGCGCGAGATTCGCCCGGGCAGCGGAGCCTCCGCGGCGACCACGACTGCCACGCCGCCGACGGGTGGTGACGGCCTTGCGGCCACCGATCCGCGACACCGGGGTCACCGGCGGCGCGATCCGCGATGCCTGTTCCCGCGCGGCGTTCACATCCGAAGTGACCTGCCGAGTCGCGGTGGTGACGGCGTGCTGAGCCGCGTCCAGCAGTGCGGCCCCGCCGAATCGGGTATCCCCGCACGCGGCGATCGCCTGTGCACGGGCTCGGAAGTCGGCAATATGATCGGTGATCCGGCCGCGCCCGTTCATCGTCCCCGCGCCGGATTCGGAGACGGCCTTGTGCACGAGTTCGTCTCTGCCGGCATGCGATTCAGCCACCGCCCGCTGCATTCCACGGGTATCGTGATAGGCATCCATTCCGGAATTCGCGGGGCCGGGGGCGGTTTCGGCGATATCCCGGATCGAGGCGGCACGGGCGCTCGTGGGCGTGCCGGTGCCATAAAGATTCAAGAGCGACTGCAGCACGCGGGGAAGGTCGTCGGTCACCAACGACGTCATACCTCCGGCCCCCATATGCTCGTTACCCCCTCTCGATTCGGGTCACCTCATTGTGCCGTTACCGCGGCGACGTCGTTCCCAGACATGGGACCAGGCGCGCGGCGCCGACACGAATACGATTCCCAGTCACGAGAAGATTCCACAATGGGAACAGATCCAGGGAGGCGGTGTCCAGGGCATGTCGACGGCCAACGACACGACCGGTGTCGGTGCGCACTACTGGACGGTGACGCTGACGCCGCCGGCGCAGGCACCGACGGCGTTGCGTGACTTCGTCGCCATGGCGCAGAACGCCATTCAAACCGCGGTGGACCTGCTCGGCCGCGGCGCCCCCGAGCTGCCCCCGATAGTGGACGATCTGCTGGGGGCTCCGATCTATCAGAGCCTCGGTACCGGCTCGGCCGACCAGAACTATCAGGCCCTGCTCGCGGCGGTGGACAAACGCAGGGATTCGCTGATGGGGACCGACGCGACGGTCTTGAAGGCCGCCATCACGGTGTCGGCGCGCACGGACGCCTCCCTGCAGTACATCGAGGGTGTCGTCGATCAGTTGCAGACCGTATTGAAGTCGATCACCGGCAAATTGACCACCGCGCAGACCGCGGCCCTCATGCAGCAGATCGGCTATGCCGTGGACGTTGTCAATGCCCGGGTCACCTCCGTGTACGAGGCCAATCACGGCACCGCGGGGTCCTCGGGTGCGAACGGGGGCGGCACGGGCAGCGGATCCGGATCCGGATCCGGCTCGGACGGAAGCGGCAGTGGATCGGGCAGCGGTTCGGGCAGCGGCAGCGACGGGGGTGGTGGATCGGGCACCCCGGGCCAGGGCAGCGGCTCCGGATCCTCGGGCGGGGGGCTGGGGTCACTGCTCGAGCTGCTTCCGATCGTGGGGATGATGGCGCTGCCGATGCTGGCGCAGGTTGCGCAGCCGGTGCTCCAGGCACTCGGGCTGGGTCAGCATCAAGACCAGCAGGACCACAAGCAATCGGGCCCGCAGAACGGAAACGCGCCCACGCAGCAACAAGGTCCGGCGCAGCAACCCAGCCCCGCGCCCCAGCCCACCGCCGCGGCGCCGGCCACCGCGGCACCGGCGACCGCGGCACCACAGACACCGCAGGCACCACCGAGCCCGCCGCCCGTGCAGAATCCGCAGTCCGGCACCGCAACACAGGCCGGGGATCCATCCGCGGCACCCGCTGCGCCCCAACAGCCCCCGCCGGCGACCGTCACAACGAACCCCCCAGCCACCACTCCGGCAGCGGCACACTGAACTCGCGGCCGCCCGGTCGAGGACGATAGGACCGTCCTGGATCGGGCGATCACCGGCGGCGCACGTGGGCCGAGTTCCCTAGGCGCTGACCGCTTCTCGCTCGGCCCGGGCCGCCTCGCGAGCAAGGGCGCGGTCACGCTGCTCCTCGAACTTGACCACGTCCTTCCCCAGCTTCTCCAGGAATTCCGCGAGCTCGTCGCGGGCCCGCTCGCCCCGGGCGGTGAAATCGTTGCGGCCGAAGACGTTCCAGATCTTCAGCACCGGCGCGACGACCTCCTCGAGGTGCTGGCGCAGGTCGTAGATGCCGTGCTTGGCCATCAGGACGCCGTTGCGACGGAAGTTGGGCATGCCGTGGCCGGGCATCACGAAGTTGGTGACGATCCGGGTGATGGCCTCGATCTGCTGGTCGGGGACCAGGTCCAGGGCCGCCCCGCAGAGGTTGCGGTAGAAGATCATATGCAGGTTCTCGTCGGCGGCGATGCGCTGCAGCATGCGGTCGGCGATCGCATCCTGGCAGGCCTTGCCGGTATTGCGGTGCGAGACACGGGTTGCCAGCTCCTGGAAGGTGACATAGGCGACGTTCTGCAGGAAACCGCCCCAATCGGCCGGTGATTGCACACCGTTCGTCATGTGGATCATCCGATCTCGTTCCAGCGCAACGGGATCCACCGCCCGCGTCACCACCAGGTAGTCGCGGATGACGATGCCGTGGCGGTTTTCCTCGGCGGTCCAGCGGCCGACCCAGGTGCCCCAGGCGCCGTCCTGGGAGAAGTTCTCGGCGATCTCGCGGTGGTACGAGGGCAGATTGTCCTCGGTGAGCAGGTTGGTCACCATCGCCGCCTTGGCGACCTCGCTGAGCTGCGACTGGGAGGGATCCCAGTCCTGCCCGCCCATCGCGGCGAAGTTGCGCCCGTCGTCCCAGGGCACGTAGTCGTGCGGATGCCACTCCTTGGCCATCGACAGGTGGCGCTCGAGGTTCTGCTCGGCAACCGGCTCCAATTCCCTCAGGATTTCCAGCTGGGTCAGATCCTTCGCCATCGAGAAGCCTTTCTGTCGTCAGTTCGTGCACGGGCGTGGCGGCCGGGAACGGCTCCGGCTGTGATTACCAGTAGGCGGTGGAGCGCTTGCATTGCACTGTGCGCAGGCTGTGCCGGCGCTGTGAAACCCCCGACACGAGTAATTCGCGGCTGGAACTGCGCCGCCGGTGCGCCTGAGCACGACCTCGCGGGCAAGCATAGCTAATCAACCGCTAGTGGTGGATTAACGTGGGAACGGGGCGACACAAGGGCCCTGGGGAATTGCGGCAAACCGGGACGATCCCGGCAGGAATCGGCGATGTGCCACACCGGAGATCGGATCAGGTGATCGCGCTGACGACGTTCGCGGGCCGATTCGAGGCGTTCTGGACCACCGGCTGGGTGACATCGGGCGGAATCGGGACAGGGGGATGGAGAAAGCCGGGAGGGTGTTCCCCGAAGGACGCGGAGGGATCCAAGGGCACGAGCTTTCCATTGTTGATCATGAAGAGCCCCTTGCTGTCGCGCACGATGATCGCGCTGCGGTCGTCCCATGCGATGACGTCGCCGGTATGCAGATCGTTCGGGTCGACGGGCCTCCACGTGGACGGATCGCCCGCGGTGTTGCCGTAGGCGCCGTAGCCGTCGCAGCCGCTGTGCCAGTTCAACGCGTTGTCCACGGCGTGCCAGACGACGGGCGAGAGTTGCACGGACACCCCGTCGATCGTCTTGGTGGGGAACTGATTCCCGTTCGCGTCCACCGGTTGCGCCGACGTCGCGGAAGCCGGTGCGCCCGTTCCCGTTTGGCTTCCCCCCGTCTGATATGTGGCATCCTGCGGGGTCGACGGCGAACCCTGCTGGGTACCAGAGGAGTTGGTGGCGCCGCCTGCGGACTGATCGCGGTTCGAGGGCTTCTGCGAGAAACCCTGCAGCGCCTGCTGCATCTCCATGTTTTGCAGCAGCGACGATGTGGGGTCCGCGGTAGCGGCTGTTTCCGAAGCGGGCGAGGCGTTCGTTGTGGGAGTCGGATTGGTGGGTGTGCTGTTATTTGCGTTGTGATTTGCCGGACTGCCCCCGGGGTCGGTGGGACTCGAAGGCGTCGGCGCGCCGCTGCCCGTCCCGCCACCGTTCGCACCGTGGGACCCTGCGGTGCCGTGATTGGCCTCGTACACCGAGGTGACCTGGGCGTTGACCACGTCCACGGCGTAGCCGATCTGCTGCATGAGGGCCGCGGTCTGCGCGGCGGTCAATTTGCCGGTGATCGACTTCAATTCGGTCTGCAACTGATCGACGACACCCTCGGCCGTTCGCAGGACGGTGTCGCTGCGCGCCGACACCGTGATGGCGGCCTGCAGGACCGTCTGGTCGGTGCCCAGCAGCGAATCCCTGCGCTGGTCCACCGCCGCCAGAATCGCCTTGTAGTTCTTGTCGGCCTCGCCTGTGCCGAGGCTCTGATAGATCGTCGGGGTCATCAGATCGTCCACTCCCGGGGGAAGTTCGGGAGCTCTGCGGCCGAGCAGGTCGACCGCCATTTGAATGGCGTTCTGCGCCATGGCGACGAAGTCACGCAACGCTGTCGGTGCCTGCGCCGGTGGCGTCAGCGTCACCGTCCAGTAGTGCGCGCCGACACCGGTTCCGTTGTCGACCGTCGTCATGCCCTGGACACCGCCTCCCTGGATGTGTGGAATCTTCTCGCGACTGGGAATCGTATTAGCGTCGGCGCGGTGGCTGGTCCCACGACTGGGAAAGACGTCGCTGTGGTAACGGCACCGAGGTGGAAAACTTGTTGGGATCTGAGTTCGGGGTGACATATGGGGGGTACGTCTTCGGTTTCGCACTCGCCCCCGGCGCGAGGAACATATTCGACTGCTGCTGACTTTTGGCGGCGCTGACAAAGGCGGTCGAGGCCGCCTTCAGCTTGTCGTTCAGATCGTCGACCGCCGATTTTATTTCCCCGAGCCCCTTGGTAATTATGTCGGGAAGCTTCCCGACGTCCGAACTCGTCGTATCGTCGTCGCCCGCCAATTGGGCCATCACGTCCTGCAAACTCTTGACATTGCTCGCATAACTGGCGTTCATGGCCGAGTGATCCTTGTCGTCGAACAGCCCCGCTTTCACCAGCAGGGACTGGACGTCCGGCGCGGCTTTGGGATCATTCAGTCGCAGCGGATCGGCCAGATCCGCTATCGCTTGCTCGCCGGCGGTGATAACCGCCGCAAGCGCCTTCGACGCCTGCGGCGGGTGATCGAGCGGAAAGGCGAACGGCGAGTAGAGCGTGGATGATGCGCCGGTCTCCTTGAAATCGATGCCGAGGCTACCGTCCTTGCCGAGTGATAGGAGCGGTGTACCGCCCTTCACCGTGCCGACGTCCGGCACCGTCGCCAGCACCGACTTGCTCAACGCCCACGTTATGTACAGGGAACCATCGGTGCCCATTCTCAGGGCAGTGCCGGCCAGTTCGGAGGGATCGACGCCTGCTGCCAGCGTCGGATCCCATGTTTTCAGTACAAGACCATTCTTGTCAGCGAGTACAAGCTGCCCATCCGACTGGTAAGTCAGCGTATTGCCGTTGTTCCGCAGCTGCTGCCCAGCCAGCAAATACCCGCTGGGCCCCATCGTCTGGGCGCCATCCGACGAGGGTCCGGTCGGGTCGGCCCACCAGTCCGGATTGGACACGCCGCTCGAGCCGGATCCTGAGCGGCCTTTGGCGCCGCCCATTACCTACTCCATGCAACGGCAATGAAGGATCCGGACCAGCGGGATCGCGTGCGATCCCGCTCAGTTCCGGACATCGGGCGGGCTGACCGGAGGCGGCGGCGAGATCGGCGCGACGGCCCCGGGCGGCGGCCCCGACACCGCCGGAGCCGACACCGCGCCGGTGGGTGCCGGGCGGTCGATGCGCTGCGGTTCCGGCGCGGTGACCGCGACGGGCGCCTCGACGAACTGCGGATGCTCCACGACCTGCTCCTGCGCGTAAACCGCGTCGCGGAGCGTCTGGTGGGTGGAGTCCTCATTGGCCAACAGCAGCACCAGTTCGTTGCAACGGCGCTCGTAGACGATGTTTCGCAGCCCCTCGGCCTCGTTGTCGACGCGCAGCGCACCCAGTTCGACCCGGCCCGGGTCTACTCGGCGGGACATGAGCGCGGCCGCGAGCAGATCGTCGGCGTCGCGCAGTGCATCCCACTGCGGGCGCTGCACCGGGATCCCGGATCGAAGCGCAACGAGGATGTTGTCGCGCAGACGGCGGGCCGCGGCCACCTCGGACGTTGAGGGAACCGAACGGAGCAGCCGGGCGTGCGTATCGGCCGCCAGTTCCACGCTCTGTGCTCGCACCATCGAATCATCCACGGCGGCAACGCGTGCCTGCGCGCCCTCCGACCCGGTGAGGGTGAGGCGGTCGGCGGTGTCGGGAGTGGGTACCCGAAGGTCGACATCGTAGGCGGGGCCGACGAGACCCTGCATCGGCACATTGTTCAGCCGCGCGCGCAGGCCCGGATCGATCGGGCCCGAGGAGGCCAGCGCCGAGAGCTCCGCACCGACCCTCCGTCCCCAGACCAACCCGAATTCGACGAGCACCCGGGCCGGATCGGACACGCCCTCCCACGGGGAACCCTGGCCGTCATCCGCGAGGACCTCGTCCCACAGCCACGGTGTGGATACCTCGCGCGGCAGGAACAGCCCCGGCGGCAACCAGCCTCGGCCCTCGTTGGAGGTGATGAACACGCCGGCGCCCACGGGGCCGCGCATCACGGACACCGCCCAGCCGGTGCCCACCACCGAATCCTCCACGACAGCCAGCACCGCGGCCAGCAACGTGCGGGCGATCAGCAGGTCGTTGTCGGCGTCGCCATTGACCACGAAGTCGGGTTCCCGCTCGCGCTCCTTCGCCTTGGCCACCGCGGCGGCGAACGGGGTCGGCATGATGACCGGCCCCATGTCGGGCGCACCCGCACTCGGCGGGCCGGGCGGTGGGGTGGGCCCGCGCCCGGTCCAGGCGTCGTCGCCGAAACCGAGCGGATAGAACCCCATTCCTCCGGGGTCGTGCGCCGTTGGCGTCCCGCCGCCACCGGAGTTCAACCCGAAGCCGTTGGTCGCCGGTCCCTGGCCGCCCCCGGCCGTAGCGAAGACACCGGGGATTCCGGTCGTCGTATCGTCCGGGCGATGGTCGGTCTGCGAGCCTGCTTGTGCCCCGTTCGGGGCAGCTGAACCGGAAGTCGTGGTGCCGGTGGGCGTGGTGGCCGGAGGCACGGGCACGGCGGGACCAGTCGGCCCATCCGGACCTATCTGTCCAGTGTGGGAACTTCCACCTGGATGGTTGCTGAACTGGTTACCGATATCGCCGACGCGGGATCCGCCCTGCTGGTCGGCCTGTTCGTAGGCGTTGGCCGAATCGTCCAGCGCCTTCGCAACGCTGGCGTGGTCGGCGGCGTGCTGCAGCCAGGCCGCCTCGCGCGCCTGGTAGTACCGGGTCAGAGCCTGATGGACGGGATGGGCGATGGTGCCGTACTGCTGGAGGAATGTCCCGAGCCACTCGGTCGGCTGCTTGGACCCCTCGACGGCCTGGTCGTGGGCCGTCATGTGTTGATCGCGCAGGAACCGCAGATGATCAGGGTCGGTCTCCATGCCACATCCTTTCCCGCGGAATCTCCTTTATTGTGTTTTCTTCCCAGCGACGGGAACGACCGGCGGGCGCGCAAAGCCGCTCAGCTGCGCGGTCAGCTGGCCGTGGGCGTAGACGGCATCGCGCAGCATTCGGCGGTCCGGCGCATTCGCCAGCAGCAGTGCCAACTCGTTGGCGCGACGCTGCACGACCATCGAACGCAGCGTCGACACCTCGGCGCCAGGGCGCCCGGAACGCAGCTCTCCCAGGGGGATTCGGCTCACGTCGATCCGCTTGGTGAGAACGGTCGCGGCCAGCAGATCGTCGATGTCGCGCAGTTCGTCCCACCAGGCCGGCGGGATGTCCCCGCCCTGCCGGAGAGTATCGAGCAGCCGCTGTCGCAAGGCGGGCGCACCGAGTGTTTCCGCAGTACCCGCGCCCGTTCGGGCGGCGCGCTGGTGCGCGTCCCGGGCGAGGTCCGCGCAGCGGGCAGCGATCGCCGGCAAGGGAATTCGGTCCAGTCGTGTCTGATTCCCGGGTGCGATGACCAGACCCAGCCGGTCCACCAGGCCCGGACCGGGCGCATCCAGCGGCAGGGCGGCCGATGCCGCGACACGCCCCTCCAACGCCACCTCGCCGAGCTGCCACCGTATTGCGGCATCGATCGGCTCGGAGGAGACCAGCGCGGCCAGCCGCGCATCGGACCTACTGCCCCGCTCCAACACGAATTCCGCCAGTATCCGCGCCGGATCGGAAATACCCTCCCACCCCGAATGCCTCGACTCGGACCAGCGCCATGGCGTCGAAAGCTCCTGCGGGAGATACAGTCCCGCGGGCAGCCAGCCGCGCCCTTCGTTCGAGGTCACCAGGCCGATGACGCCGCCGCCCGGACGCCGCAGCACCGCGACGGCGAATCCGATGCCATACCAGGACGATTCGATCGCGGCCAGAATTCCGGCGAGGATGGTTCGCGCGAGTATCAGGTGCCCGTCCACTCCGCGCCCGCCCACCTCGAACACCGGTCCCGCCGCTGCGGCCATCGCGTCGCCCACGACCGAACGGATCATCGCCGCGCTACCGGATCCGGGCTTGGCGGCGGTGCTGTCATGGTCCGAAAGGCGTGGCCGCCCCGCCGCGCCCTCGGCGGTGACCCAGCGTTGCCGCTCGGCGGCAGTACCCGATTCGGCGGCGGAGCCCTGGTCTCCCATCGGGTCCGCGGTCACCCGCTCCAGAGATCGCACATACGGTGAGACCTCCTCACTCTTGTTCGCGGACGCCACCGTCTCGGAGGTCGTCGCCGGTGTGGGGTCCTGCGGCAAGAACACGACCGGCATGGGTATCGCTCCCCTATCACCCGTGTCAGGGGTTACCTCGGCCGGATCGGGAGCGACATCGGCCGGATCGGGAGCCGTGACCGAACTCGGATCGCCGGTATCGGGGAGGGCATCCCGGGGGGCAGCGGCGACGACCAACCCCACATTCTCCGCGACGCCGGGGTAGGTGGGCGTCGCATCGCCGAGATCGGCCACCGCGGGTGTGGGATGGTGCGAGCCCCCCTGCGAGAGTGCGGGATCACGCGCGAGCCGCGCCGAGATCGGAAGCGTGGCGACAGCCGCCGCGGAACCATCCACCGTGTCGCCCGCGGGATCGGTGGCGGCGAAATCCGCGCCCCGGCGGTCCAGGACGTGCATCGCGGTTACCTGGCTGCCTTCCGCCGGATTTAACGCCGGAAGTTGTTGCAAGCCAGCCAATTCGGTGATCCTTGCACGGAGCCCTGCCCAGGGCGGATCGACCTCGTGCGGCGCGCCGGAGACGGCGTCCTCCACGCGTTCGCGGGCGGCGGTCACGATGTCGTGAACCTGACCGATCCTCGCCTGTTTCCCGACGGACTTTTCGGTGACGCCCGTGATGGAGGCCAGCGCGTCGTCGACGATGTCGAGTATTCGGTTGCGGGTCCGATTCGTGACGGTCGCGAAGTCGCGCAGCAGATCCGCCACGGCTGCCACGGCATCCACCAGTTCCCGCGAATCACCCTGGTGGGCGGCCATCGCGTCCTTGACCGGTTGCAGGGCGGCACTGGCCCGCACCCGCTCGTCGAAGTCGCGCCGGGCCGATTCGAGACCGTCGACATCCACGCCCGAGGCGGCCTCCCGCAGCGTCGTCTCCAGCGTGCCCCACCGGTCCGGTCCGATCGCGGGCCAGTTGTCACCGACGATGGCATCCCAATAGTGCGTCTGAGCAGGCATGGCGCTAGCCATACGGATCGGCCCGGTCGAGAATCCGGGCGCCGGACGCGTCGGCCTCTTCCAGCGCGAGCACGGAATCTGTTGCAGCGGAGTGAGTATCGGCGACTCGGTCGCCGTGCCCGTCCGCCGCCTCGGCGAGGGTTTCGGTGATCCATCCCAGCCTGGCGAGCAACTCCCGATCCAAGGGGGACCGCCCGGGCTGGGGCGCGGTCAGCTCCCGCAGTATGCGGGCAATGCCCTCGGCGACCGAGGAGGCGGCGGTGTGGTACCGCCCGGCGGCGGCTAGCACCTCCGCCGAGGAGTCCATATCGTGCAGGTCCATGGCTGGTTCACTGGCCGAATTCGGACCGCTCCGCCTGCCGGTAGGAATTCTCGGTGGGCAGGTCGAACGCGTCGATGGTGTGCGCACCGGTGCCGTTGTCCATCATCTCCGCGCGCAACCCCACCCGCGACTTGAGGTGCGCGAGCTTGCCCAGGCGCACGATCTCCCCGGCCAGCCAGGTGTCGCCCTCGTCGCGGGCGTCGTCGGTGAGGTGCAGCCCGACGATCTCGCCGTCGCGGTTGCACGCAACGCCCACGGTGCCCTCGGGGTTGAAGACCTCGTAGATCTTGCTCGGCCAGTCCGGCTGCGCTGCTGCGTCTTCGGAATCCGCGTCGTACACATCGGTCACATCGGTCACAGGCTGTTCTCCGTCTCGGTGGGGGCCGGGGCGTCCGGCATGGCCAGGCGGGCGGCGAGTTCCGCCCAGGCGCCGTCGTCGATCTGCATCACCTGCCGCAGGGCCCAGAAGCGCGAGCCCAGATACAGTTCGGCCGAACCGTCGTCGGCGATGTCCAGGTGATCGGGCCGCTCGTCGGACGCGTTCAGGGTGACGGTGCTGATCGGGGGCCGCTTGTCATCGATGTTCAGAATCGTCGCTCCCGCACCGGGAATGAACCCGTGGCGGCAGCGCGGGCTGTCGGCGATCGCCAGCTCGATGCTGTTGGTGGTGATGGTGATCTCGCTGTTGAGCAGCAGCTGCATCGTCCAGGAGCGGGCCGCGGCCTCCGGGCGCTCACCGTTGATCGTGATTCGATCCGCCACGGCGAGATCGAGCACGAGAACCGCATCGGCCGTGGTGATTCCGGTGACCAGCAGCCGGCGCGTGGTGCCGTCGGGGCCCGGCAGGTCGTCGGCGGCCACGGTCACCACGTCGGTGCCCTTGCCGGGGCTCGTCGCCGGATGCGCTGTCACGGTGCCGGTTCCGATGTCGACGGCATAGGCCACGACCGGATTCGGCATGCGCGCACCGACCGTGGCCAGGCGCGCCAGGCCCTCGTCGTGCAGCCACCTCACCGCGTCGGCGGCGGTGACCTCCGCCGATGTCATGACACCTCCGCGGGGGTGGTTGTCCCGTCAGCGGATTCGGGCTCCGCGGTGTCCGGTTCGGCCCAGGGATCGGCGTCCATGAGGGTGCGGTACTGGCGTGCCGCGTCGGCGGTGCTCTCCCGGATCGCGGCCATGATCTCCGCCGTGAGCTCGTCGTTGTCGAATCGCGCGGCGGTGCCGGGCGCGAGATAGAGGGTGGTGAGCCGTCCCATCGCGTCCACCTCCGGCACCACCAGGCCGCTGGGCGAGGGGCGGCGTGCCTTGATCGCGTCCATCCGCTCGCGCAGATCGGCGATGCGATTGCGCAACTCGCGGGCGGCATCCAGGGCCGCCTGCACATCGGGATGGATGTCGTTCACGTCGAACCTCCTTGGGGGGGAATCTGATTGACCGGTGTCGCCGGGGTGACCGTGGGGGCGATCTTGGGCTTCTCACCGATGACCTGCTCGGTGTGCGGCGTGTCGTCGACGTACATGAGCCGGTCGGGATGCCAGGCCACCACCCGGTTCCGCTCGCCGCCCGCGCCGCCGGATTGGTTGCCCATGCCGGGCATCATCGGCATGTACGGCATGCCGCCGGCACCGCCCGCGCCCCCGGACGCGATGCCCTCGGCAGCGGTGATTGCGGAGGTCACCGGCTCGGTGACCGCGGCCGCGGGCAGCGCGAAGGAATCCATCGCGGACGCCGCGCCGACCATCGGCAGGCCACCCAGGGCGATGTTCTCCGCCCCGGCGGTGGCGTCACCGATCGAGCCCCCGCCGCCGCCGAGCGCCGCCGGGGCGCCCAGGCTGTTCAGGTCGGGGATGGTCGGACCGCTCGCGGTCATCGGATCGGAGGAATCTGCGCCGGAGTTCTGTTGTGTCGCTTGCTGTATAGCAGATTGTCCCATGCTCAACAGCGAGGGCAGCATGGTCATCAGCGAGGTCATCAGGCTCGAGTCGCCCGAGGATGCCGCAGCGCTCGTTCCCGACCCGGGGGATGTTCCGGCGCGGGAGGTTGTTCCGGCACCCGAACCCGACCCTGCGGGCGTGCCGCCGCCCGAACCGGAGCCACCGGATGCGCCTGCCCCGCTGCCACTTCCGGTATCGCCACTACCCGAGCCCTGGCCACAGTCGGAGCCGGCCGCGCCGGCTGCGGCCGTGGTAGTGCCGAGTTCTACGCCGACGGCCGTGGCATAGTTGGCGAGCACGCCGGCCGACAAGGCGTTCTGCTCTTCGAATTTCGCCATCGCCTCGGCGAGCGCGGCCGGGTTCTTCGACCGCATCGCGGTGAGCAGTTCTCTGCGGGTCGCCAGGATCTCCGCGGGTGTGGGGTGCGCGGCCTTGGCCGTGGTGAAGGCATTTCTGTACGTGTCGATTCCATCGATCAGCGACTGCAGGCCGCCGCCCAGCTGGTCCAGCGAATCGGCGTGTCCGATAAGGGATCTGGCGACCTGCTCGCCCACCGGCTGCCAGCCCTGAACCGTCTGAGCAGCGGCGGTGACGTGGGAGTGCGCGGCGGCGTGCGCGCCACCGAGGTAGTTGCGGACCTCGTCGGCGAAGCTGCCGGCCTGGGTGACGCCGGGGCCGGAGTGGAACTGCTCGGCCAGGGTCAAGGGGTCGACCGGCTCGACGCCGGACGTCGTCGGCGCCGGCGGAACGTGCCGAACGTAACTGCCCTGCACCGTCACGGGATTGGCCACCGTGCCACCGCTCGAGCCGCCGAACCTGCTACCACCCTCGGCGTCGGCCGTCGAGTAATCCGCCGCCGACGCACCGATATTCGCCGCCGTGCCGTGCACTCCGTGCTGCAGCACGTCGGTGACCTTGTTGGCCAACTCCGCCTTCGCCAGGTTGAGCACCGGAACGGCCTGGGCGGACACCGGATCCGCACCTCCCGGCGCTACCCAGCCCCGAGGTAGCGCCGCGGCCGTCCCGGTGGCCATGTTCGCGAGCCCGGAGGCCACCGAAGCCAGCTCCGCGGGATCGACATTCAGCACCATCGCTTCCTCCTCACCGCCACCCGATCAGCTCGACGGCACGGCCGACGACGGATCCGGGGTCTGGTCGGAGAAGGTGTACGGCGCATACACCCCGACCATTGCTTTTGGTTCGGCATGTAGACAGGAAGCATGCTGAGCACCCAGGCGTCCGCTCAGTCCCGCGCCGGTACGACGCCGGACGTCGTCACCGGGGGAACCGGTCCGACGGCACCCCGCGGCGGCCCGGCGCTCACCGCCGGAGCCACGACGGTGCCGGTCGCCGGGCGGGCGACCCGCTCCGGCGTGGGCGCGAACACCGCGGCGGGGGCTTCGACGAACTGCGGGTGCTCCGCGACCTGCCCGTGCGCATACGCAGCGTCGCGCAAGGTCTGCGGGGTGACGTCCTCGGCGGCGAGCAGCAGCACCAACTCGTTACAGCGGCGCTCGAAAACGATGGCGCGCAACTGCCCGGCCTCGTCCTCCACACGCAGCGCGCCGACTTCGACCCGGCCCGGGTCGACGCGGCGGGTTATCAGGGCGGCCCCGAGGAGATCGTCCGCGGCGCGCAACTCGTCCCACTGCACGCGCGAAACCGGAACGCCCGCCCGCACCGCGGCGAGGATGTTCTCGCGCAGGCGGCGCGCCGTGGCAAGCTCGGGTGTGGAGGGGACCGACCGGATCACCCGGGCGTGCGCATCCGCGGCCAGCTCGATGCTGCGCCTACGGACCGACGAATCATCGACCGCAGCAATGCGTTCCAGTGCCGCGGGCGAACCGGCGAGGGAGAGCCGATCGACGGTGTCGGGAGTGGGCACCCGCAGATCCACGTCGTAGGCGGGACCGACGAGCCCCTGCATCGGCACGTCGTTCATGCGTACGCGCAGCTCAGGATCGATGGGCCCCGAGGAGACCAGTGCCGAGAGCTGAGCGCCGGCCTTCGGCCCCCAGGCCAGGCCGAATTCGACGAGCACCCGGGCCGGGTCGGAGACACCTTCCCACGACGATCCCGCACCGTCGAGCGTGTCGTCCCACAGCCACGGCGTGGAGACCTCGCGCGGCAGGAACAGCCCAGCGGGCAGCCAGCCGCGGCCCTCGTTGGAGGTGATGAACACGCCGGCGCCGGCGGGACCCCGCATCACCGATACCGCCCACGTCGTGCCCGCGACCGAATCCTCCACTACCGCAAGCACCGCGGCCAGCAGCGTCCGAGCGATCATGAGGTCGTTGTCGGCCGCGCCGTTGACCGCATGACCGGTCGCCTCCGCGCGTTCCTTGGCCGCCGCCACCGCGGCGGCGAACGGGGTCGGCATGATCGGCGCGGTCGCGTCCGCGGCACTCGGTCCACCCGGCGGCGGAGTGCGGCCGCCCCCCGGCGGCGTCAGCCCGCCGCCGCTGTCCGAACCGAACCCGATACCCGCGGGGTTGTACACCGAATCCGGCCCCATGCCGCCGACACCGACGAGGCCCAGGGGATTGGGGCCGTCGTGCTGGGCCGGGGCGAAGGCAGCGGGGAGAGCCGTCAGAGGACCGTCGGGGCGCTGTCCGGTCGGCGAGCCCGGGCCGCCAGCCGGTGGGGCACCCGGATCCTGGTAGGGGGTGGTGTCCTGATGGACCCCCCGTGCGGTGAGGTGATCCGGATTCATCTGCGGCAGAACCGGATGCGAGGGGCCCATCGAGCCCATCGAGCCCATCGGGCCCGTCGGGCCCATCGGCCCGGTGCCAGTATGCCCCGCGCCCAGGTGCTCGAAAGCATCACCGGCCTTGCCGACATGGGAACCACCCTGCTGGTCCGCCTGTGCGAGGGAGTCCGCCGAATCGCGCAGCATCTGCGCCGTCTTGTGGTGCGCATCGCCCAGTGCCTGGTAGGCATTCTGGCGGGCCGCATAGTACGTCTGGAGTTTCTCGTAGACCGGACTCGCAATGATGCCATACGTTTCGATAAACTTGCCGAGCCACGGATTCGGCACCGGGGCTCCGTCGTGCAAGGCGTTGCCAGCTTGATCGTGCATGTCGGCTTGATGCCGTAGCAGGTCCAGTTCGATCTCCATGCCGAATCAAGTCCTTTCCTGCCGCGGCGCTTCCGTCATCATTCTGTTTTCTTCCCACCGACGGGAAGACCCGTGGGTGGGCGAGCGGCACCGCCCCACGCCGGAGCCACCGGACGATCAGCTCGACGGCACGGCCGACGACGGATCCGGGGTCCCCGAGGACGAGTCGGCCGCGACGGGCACGACGCCACCCCCAGCTGCGTTGGGGTCCGAGGAGCCCGTCATCTCGATGCCGTGCGGATGCTCGAATCCGGCGAACTCGCCGAAATCGCCCGACTTGTCGGACATCTGGGCACTGAACGGCTGCAGCTTGCCCTCCACGATGACCTCCAGCGTGCCGGTGCCACCGCCCTGGCCCGGCGGGAAGACCACCACGATCGCATTGTGGTTGTCCCAGGTGGCGACGTCGCCCGTCATCAGCTGGGACGGATCGATGGCGTCGCCGATCTTCTTGTCGTCCGACCACTTCGCCGCGGTCTTGGCGTACGCGTCCTTGGCGCTGGTGCCGTCCTTGTTCGCCCGCGCGGCGTCGAGCGCCTGCGCGACCACCACCGAAACCTTTTGCGTGCGACCGTCGTCGAAGGTGTAGAGCACGCTGCCGTCCCCACCGGGGGTGCGCCCCTGCGGGGGGAGCGGCGGCTGCGACGAGGACGAGCCGTTGGGTGCGGGCTGCGCGGTGCCCGGCTGAGCCGGCGCCTGACTGGGCGGGGCCTGTGGGACCACCTGCTGTGGTGCCTGCGGCTGCATATTCTGCGGGTTGTTCTGGTTGTTGAGGTCTCGGTTGGGGTTCATGGCCTGGCTCATCATCATCATGGGCAGGATGCTGCCCAGCAGCGAGGACATGTCCATACCGCCGCCGGACGCACCCGCACCGGCACCCGCACCCCCCGACCCGTTACCGGGATAGCCGGTCCCCCCGTACGAGCCCGACCCGGAGCCTCCTCCGGAGCCGATGCCCGCCCCCGAGGCGCCCACGTCGCCGGGCCCTGAGGCGCCCACGTCGCCGGGCCCCGAGGCGCCCACGCTGATCTGGTACGCACCGGAGGCACCCAGACCGGGGTCGAACGGGCCGGAGGCTGCCGGCGTGCCCGGGGGAGGCACCTGCGAGACCGGGGGCGGGGTGGAGTTCAACTTATCCTGCAGGGCCTTGTAGTTGGAGTTGAGGTTGTCGTAATTCGTCTGCAGCGCGCTGTACTTCGTATTGATGCTGTCGAGCTGGGCCTGGAGCTTCTGCATGGCATCGGTCGAGGGGCCCGGATCGGTACTGGGGCCACCCTGGTCGTTTCCCGCGGTCTTGACCTGTTGCGTAATGTTGCCCAGCGTCGTGGTCAGGTTTTCCTGGATGAATTCGGCCTGACTCTTACTCGGATCCGGAGAAACTGTCGGGGCCGCAGCGTTGAGTGCCGCTATTGCACCGTTGATACTCAATTGACACTGCATACTGATATCGGCAGAGGCCTGGATGTTCTTGTATACCTTCACATCCTCGGCGCGAAGTGCAATGTACGCGTTCGCAAGCGTAGTGGCCATGTAAGAATACGTTTGAAGAGTCGAGGCGTTTGGCGTATCGGCCGTAGGAAGGGTCGGCACCTGAGCTATGTCGGCAACACTGGGCGGATCCGTCTTCGTGCCGTTACCACAGGTGTCGAAAATTTTGCGGATCTTCATCGGAAAATCGAGATAGGCCTGCTCGAGCGCCTGTGGAAACTTACACTGCTGCGGATAGCCAGACGCATGCTGATAGGGCATAAACACGTCACTCATCTGGACAGCATCAGATGCCATCTATACCCCAATTGACTCGATTATCAACCACGCAGCCCATATGAAATCATTATATCATAGTTGCTTTTACTTTCCCGTTACCGATGTCAATTATCGGAAGAGGGCCGATCTTCTGCGTCTCATGATTGGATATACCCTCAGCGATAACACCGCCGACCTTGGCGGCTGCCTGCATCCCACCGCGCTCGCCGAGGCCCCCGACTGTATAAGCTAGGGTCCCCAGCCGCTGTCCGAGATTGGACGCAAGGCCGTCGGCTACCCGACCCACCCCTCTCGCAATCAGCGCGCCGGCCCCTTCGCCCAAGTAGCCTGCACCAGTGTTTATGAGTCCCGATTTGATCCCGTTCATCCAATTGCCGGTTGTAGCACCGTCGACCGCACCGCCGACCAAGCCGCCTATGGCAGGCGCAAAGGCAAGACCGATACCATCGGTTGATACGGCGATAATACCAGTGACCGCCATCGAAGCAATGGTGCCCCACGACATACCGAAAAGCCCGCTCATGAGATCACCTCCCGAATCGAATCATCGAATTCGAAACACAGGCAACAGCCGGAATCCCCATTCCCGGCGGCAGTGATCCGACCATCGCGCAAGCCTTCCCTTCGACTCGCTTCATTCTCCGAGATCCCCACCAATGGGAAGCGCGCCGGGAGACTGGCCGGTCACGATGGTGAACAACACGCACGTCCCACACATCGCCGACGAGACGTTTCGGTGCAGGTCATCGGACCGGGAGGAAGTACACGATGAGCGTGCACCGCCTGCGATCACACACTGCGCATGCAGTCGTCGCGCGCGCGTTGCCGCCGGGGCGCTGATGTCCTCCCCGCGGCAAACTCCGGAACCCGGGCTCCAGGACGTACAGCCCGAAGTCACCACCGCTCCCCCACCCTCGCACCGCCCCCGGAGACAGCCGCGTATCACCCCCCTGCGGGCGACATCCACAATAACTGCCGCACAGGATAATCCACCGGCGATCGAAGTCCGCACCGGAAAGGTCGCTCCAGCGCCGATATCCGCTCCGGCCGCTCTCGGCGGCCTGCCGACCGCGCCGCCGATGGCGACGGCGGCACTGGGTGCGCTGGGCTCCATCGCGGCCAGCTACGGGAGTGGTAACCCGCTACCCTCCGCCGGCCAGTCGTTCATCCCCCCGAATCTCGCTGCCACACAAATGCCTTCCGGACCCATCGTCTGGGACGGGCATATGAATTCGGGATACTCCACCGCGGCCGGCACCGCATCGCGGGCGGCGGATGCGATGGGCGATCTGAATGCCGAACTGGAGCAGCTGCTTTCGGAGGCCGCGGGTACCACCGTCCGAGGGCGGGCGGAGCTGGCGGCGATTATCGCCGATGCGGATGCCTCCGTGACGGCGCTGGGCAACGTCCCGGACTCAGCCGCGGGGCACCAGCTGTTGATCAACACGCTGGATGCGGCGCTGCAGCGCGCGGGAGTCGTTGTGGGGCATGGACAATCGGCCACGCGGCTGACCGCGGCACGGATCTCGGCACTGGCCGATCGGTACCTGCGCGAGTCGCGGTATCAGCCTGCGGTCGGCGCCTCCGGTTTCGAGTCGGGTCCACCGTTGGCGCGGCCCAGTGGGACCGAGGCGCAGTGGATCGGCTCGGCGCTGGGACTGCTGGCGCAGAATGGGTACGACGTGAGCCATATCGATCCCGCCGACATCGCGGCGATCGTGCAGCACGAGTCCGGCGGCAATCCCAACGCGATCAACGGCTGGGACAGCAATGCCGCAGCGGGACATCCGTCCAAGGGGCTGATGCAGACCATCGACTCGACCTTCTACGCGCATGCGCTGCCGGGGCACACCAACATCTGGAATCCGGTGGACAACATCGTCGCCGGGGTCAGGTACGCCATCGCCCGATACGGGTCCCTCGACAACGTTCCGGGCATCATCCGATTGCACGAGGGTCGTTCCTACATCGGGTACTGATCATCGGCTACCGTTGGCCCCCAGCGACATTCGAGCATACATTGCGGACTCGCCCAAGCAGACACGTTCAATGAACCGTTATATAGCGGGACGCCCGATAATGTTAGGATCCTCACCTGAGGGCGGTCGCCACCCGGGGCTCCACAGGGGCGAGCCTCGGGTCTCGGCCGCGTCACACAGTACGTCGAGCCCGGACTCCGGTCGAGACCACTGCACAACACAAAAAGGTGAGTACATATGTCGATTGCCCCACCACAGGTCATCCGAAGTTTGGTCCCGGCACGAATGGATAGACTCCCCTGGACCAGCTTTCACTGGCTGATCGTCGTCGGCCTCGGGGTCTCGTGGATTCTGGACGGCCTAGAGATCCAAATCGTCAGCAGCATGGGCGGATTGCTGCAGAGCCCGCACACCCTGCACATGACCAGCGGCCAGGTCGGCGCGACGGCATCGTGGTATCTCGCCGGGCAGGTCGTCGGCGCGCTCGTGTTCGGCCGCATCACCGACAAGCTCGGCCGCAAGAAGCTGTTCATCCTGACCCTGGCCATCTATCTGATCGGTAGCGGCCTGGCCGGGCTGTCCTGGGGTGCGTTCTCGCTCTACTTCTTCCGCTTCATCGCCGGCCTCGGCATCGGGGGCGAATACACCGCGATCAACTCGGCGATCGACGAGATCATGCCCTCGCGTTACCGCGGCCGGGTGGATATCGCGGTCAACGGAACCTACTGGTGCGGTGCGGCTTTGGGCGCGGCGGCGAGCCTCGCCCTGTTCAACGAGCACTACGTGCCGATCCAATGGGGTTGGCGCATCGGCTTCTTCATCGGCCCGGTGCTCGGTTTCATCATCATCTTCCTGCGCAAGGCCATTCCCGAGAGCCCGCGCTGGCTCTTGACCCACGGCCGTGCGGAGGAGGCCGAGCGAACCGTCGACGAGATCGAAGAGCGGCTCCGCCAGGGCGGCGTGGAGCTGCCGCCGGTCGACCCGAGCAAGGCGTTGGACATCGTCGACACCGACCAGTTGTCCTATCTGCAGATGGCACGAATCTTCTTCGGCCGCTATCCCTCTCGGTCGTTCCTCGGCTTCACGATGATGGTCACGCAGGCCTTCCTCTACAACGCGATCTTCTTCACCGAGGGCCTGGTCCTGATCCACTTCTATCACGTGCCGGCCGACCACACCGGGTACTACTTCTTCCCCTTCGCGGTCGGTAACCTGATCGGCCCGCTCCTGCTCGGCCCGCTGTTCGACAGCATCGGCCGCCGGGTGATGATCTGTTCCACCTACGTGGTATCCGGTGCGCTGCTTCTGGCTTCGGCGTGGGCCTTCCACGCGGGGATACTCAACGCCACCACCCAGACGATCTTCTGGTGCGTCATCTTCTTCTTCGCCTCGGCGGGCGCCTCCTCGGCCTATCTCACGGTCAGCGAGATCTTCCCGCTCGAGCTTCGCGGACAGGCGATTTCGTTCTTCTTCGCCATCTCGCAGGGCGCGGGCGGCGTCGTGGCGCCGTGGCTGTTCGGCCACCTGATCGGCGGCTCGGACAACCCGAATCCGGACCGGTTCCCGCTCACCATCGGCTATATCATCGGGGCGGCGGCCATGATCGGGGGCGGGTTGGTCGCGTGGTTCTTCGGTGTCAACGCCGAAGGGCAGTCACTCGAGGACATCGCCGACCCGCTGTCCAAAGCCCCCTCGGACTCGCTTCCCGCTGCCCCGGCGTAGTTCCCGACACCCCAGAGACCCTTCGAATAGACGAGGACCGTGGCGAGATTTCCGCCACGGTCCTCGTCGCCTTTCAGAAGCGAGTGGCTTGGAAGGCGCCCACCTGCGAGAGAGGGTAGAGCTTGACGACGTCGCCGGTGTGGGGCGCCTCGACCACATAGCCATTACCGGCGTAGATCATGACGTGACCAGGCCCGCCGGGACCGAATTCCGAGAAGACCAGATCACCCTTCTGCAGATTTTGCGGGCTGACCGGATGCGACGCGGTCGCGGCATATTGTTCCTCCGATGTGCGCGGCATATTCTTGACCCCGGCCTGTTCGGCGGAATACTGCACGAGCCCGGAACAGTCGAAGGCATTCGGCCCCTCGGCGCCCCAGACGTACGGATCACCTATCTTGCCCAGCGCCGCCGCGAGGAAATTCTTCTTCGTCGTATCGGTCACACCGCTGACCATGGCCGCCACGGTGGACGCAGGCAACTGTGAGCCATAGGACACCGGCCCATAGCTAGAAACAGGCTGGGTCACCGTGCCACCGGCCGGAACCACGGGACGCGCCTGATTGGCGATGGAATCGGCGCGAACCTGGATTGCGGAAGTCGCATCCTGCAGGTCGGAGTAGACATTGTCGACCGCCGCGAGGCAGGCATCGATCATCCCCCCCTCCGACGAATAATCGTGGCGAGGCGGGGCCGGAAGCCGCGGATTGTCCAGGGCGCCCTGCAATGTCGCGATTCGTCCCTCGATCGTATGCGATGTGCCCTGGGCGATGGTGGCGACGTCGGACACCCGGCCGCCTACATGGCTCTGCCGGTCGACCAATTGCTGGGCGATCTCCGCGACATGCCCGACATTCGCGTTGTACGCGGTGGCCAGCGTCGATTTATCAGTGGTATCGGTCAGGGCCTTGTAGTTCTTTCCAGCCTCCGTCGCGCTGATCTGTGCGGAGAAGTTGGGAGCATCCTGCGGCCGACCGCTACCCAGTAGCTCCACCGACACGACGAGGTAGTCCCGCACGGCCGCAACCACTCCCTTGAGGCCGTTCGACGCATTCTGCTGCGCCTGGAGATTCCGGGCTGCGGATTCGGCGTCAGTGACATAGTCGGTCATGGTGCCATTGCCTTCCTCCCTCGCATTCCCTGCTATCGATGAATATGCGGTATTCCCGACCTTGGAGACCATCGCGGGCGGACCGTGACGGTGCTGTCACTATGCCCACCGGCTGGCCGCATAACTGCTGGGCAGCGGGACGACTCTGACGTACGCGCCCGTATGCGGAGCCTCGACGCATTCGCCGTTCCCGATGTACATGATCACGTGATCGGGACTGCCCCCGTTGAATTCGGCGGCCGGGAATATCAGGTCGCCTGGCTTGATATCCGAGGGGTTGACGTGCGGGAGGCTCTGGTACTGCTCGGCCGCGGTGCGGGGAATGCTCACGCCCGCCGCCGCGGCAGAGTACTGCGTCAGGCCGGAGCAGTCGAAGGAATCCGGCCCCTCGGCGCCGTAGACGTACGGCTTACCGACCTCGGACAGCGCGACCGAGATCGCCGACTGGACGGCGGCGGATTCACCGGTGGCCGCGTACGTCGCGGCGCTCGTGATGACGGGCGCGGTGCCCTGGCCGGAGAGGACCACCAGGTACTCGTTCGCGAGCATTTCGACGACCTGGGCGGTGGCCTGAGCCCCGAGACTGGTCTTCCCAGCGAGCTTTTCGGCGTAGGCCACGGCCTGATCGATGACATGGGTGACCTGTTGCTGGCCCGCCGCGCCGATGAGAGCGTTCGGCCCCACCTGGGCCAGAGCGGTATCCAGCGCCGTCATGAGGGCGTCCATCCTGGCCTTGTCAACGGAGTGCGACCCCGCGAAGCGTTGAATCTCGGTGGCGAGAGTGTTGTCCAATGCGCTGAACGCACTCGCGGCGTGGGCCTGATAGATCCGGGTGGCCTCGATCGCGGCGGCGGTCGCCCCGGAGCCGCCACTACTTCCGGAGCCGTTACCGGAGCCTTGCGAACCCGTACTCCCCGATCCGTTGCCGGCGCCCTGCAAACCCGTACTCCCCGATCCGGTGCCGCCGCCGTTGCCCGATCCGTACGCATTCCGCAGCGAACCGAGCGCATCGCGCGCCTGCTGGGCCGGACTCGAACCCGAAGCGCCGGAACCACTTCCCGATCCGCCACCGCTCCCCAGGAGGGAAGATGCGAGCAGCGGCAGCATCATCAGCATGGGCGTCGCCGCCGACACCAGTGCCGGCACGGCCTCGGCAAGCTTGCCCATATCCACCTGCGGTCCAGCCGAACCCGCACCGGTAGCCCCCGACCACGGGGAACCTGTCGCGCCCGGTTGCGGCGCGCCCTGGGCAACGGCGGTGGACGGCGAGAGACTCTGATCGCCGCCCGACGCGGATGTCGATCCGACAGCTGAACCGCTCGCACCTGCGGCAGTTCCGGGGGTTACACCGGTGCCCGCCGTTACCGGGCCGCTCGGCCCGGCCGGGGGCGGGGCGGCCGACGCCGCCCCGCCCGCAGCCGCCGCGCCAGCCGAATCCTGCGTGGCGCCATTCGATCCCGCGGCGCTCGGCCCACCCGGCCCCGCGGACCAGGGAGTATCCGCGCCATGTGCGGTTCGCTGTCGGCGTTGCTGCGGTACGGCCTGTCCCGACCAGGGCGTGGCGGCCGCGGACGCCGGATCCCCGTTCGCCCCAGGCGCTTCCACGTGACCATCGACCGATCCACCGGCCCCGTCGACCACGACGGTATCTCCGGGCGGACTCGTCACCGTCCACCGCCGCGCGCGAAAACCTCACGCCAACCGGTCATCCCCACACGGCCCGTCGTCCACACCCGCCACTCACGAAGACCCCGCCAGTACCCGCTTGACCCGCACGTCCCGCCCATTCGGCATCGCCTGCTCGACCACCCGACCGCTGGCCGGATCCGAGGTGACGATCTGCGAGGGTGACACCGCGACGCCGACGTGGGTGGGCGCGTTGTTGCTGAACGCCCAGAACACCAGATCGCCGGGCGAGATCGCGGCAGCGGCAACACGCTGGCCGCACAACCCCTGTGCGGCAAGGGTTCCAGGCAGCAGGATGGTGGCGGATCCCGATTTGGGACAGGCGCTGGTGACGATGGGCGCCGGCGGCAGGGTAACCGCGGTCGGCGCGGGCGGCCCACTCATCGGGTACGCCGCCGCCGGAAGCTGGCATCGTCCGGTCGAATTGATCTGTGACGCTTGACTGATCATCCCCTGAGCCAGCCCGGCGGGGTCCACAGAAGGCGTGCCCAGAGCGGCCAGCGCCACCTGACGGATGCAGTCGACATCAATCCCCGACGCGATGGTCTGCAGCGGGGGCAGCTGATAGGGGGCCGACGCCATTGCGGTGGCACAGGCCAGATCCCACGAGGAGGGATTGTCACCGGGCGAGAAAGTGAGCCCGGCATAGGGGTTGGTGGTCGGAATATCCAACGGTGACAGGGATTCGGACGCGGGAGCGGTTGTTTCGGGCGTATCCGTCGAGGTCGCCGCAGTTTCGGGCCCGATTGCGCTGTCGCACTGGTAGAACCAGTCCTGTGCCACCGACGAGGACTGACTGTCGAGTATGACCACCGTCATCAGGAGCACCACACCAAAGAGGACCACCACGATGATGACGGCCACGACCAACCACCCGACCGGACCGATCTCCGGAAGAACCCGGCCGACCCAGTAGATCACGCGACGGGCTCTCGCGGCCGTAACGATGCGCCGAGAGCGGTGCCGGGGCCGCCCTTCTTCCTCGGCGCCGACATCGTCCTGCATACCAGGTGTCGTCACGATGCTCTACTCTCCAACCCGAGCAATGCCGCGTCACTCAGCCACTCGTATCCGTCCATTTGATACCGTCAAGATTTCCGAGTTTGCGTTTTGCCATCATAGTCTTGCGTCATCTTTTCGACTTACTGGCCGAATTGGTATCCCTGCCCACGTGATGGCGGAATCGATAAAATTCTTTGCGGCATTACTATTCATCCTGTACATCACACGACCCGCATCGTTCTCCGTATCGTCTGTGGTCATAGCGCTAGGCAGATTTCGAGTGCGACAAACTCACCATCAAGCTCTCCTCTGAAGATGACGCGTCACCCCGCTCATTCTGCCCCAGTTCGTAGGTGCTCCCATCTTTCTCTGGTCTGGCGGATGCAATGTATTCTTCTCGGTCAAGGAGACCCCTGACGCAAAGCTGTCGGTCCGCTGAGCATACGACAACTCCGTACGCAGTTCTCGCATCCTGTCATAATTTTCAGGGTCCCCTATCACCCTCTGCATAGCATCGGAAACTCGTTCGGAGTGCGCGCTGCCGATCCACGTTTTCAGCCGCTGTGCACCAATCGAGTCGATTCCGGCCAGGTTGCCGGTACCCATTGCCAGCTCATCCCCCTCTGCCAATTTGTTCAGCTCCTTCCACAAAGCCATATCGGGATTCCTCATATAGAGGTCGGCAAAGTCGCGCTCCGGACCACTCGCTGCCCCACCGTCAAGCGTAATACCATTGCGGAGCGCGCCGCGATACATGAACACTGCCGACTCCAGCGCAGCGTAGTCCGCTGCCACCTCGAATGGGCTCTGATTCGGATCGCCATCAACGAATCGAACCGCCGACGACTGCGCCCGCTGCATGGCCGCGACCGCGTTAGCGAGCAGTTGATCGGATAGTATGTAATTCGCAGCGTTCTGTTCGACTTTACCAAACGACCGCTGAAGATGATAGATAATCCTGTCATCTTTGAATCCAGCAGCCATCAAGGCACCGGCAAAATCGGATAATCCACCTCCCATCGTCTTCATTTCATTGAACGCAGCACCACCACCGAGGAACGTATTGATCCCACCGTACGCCCTGGCACCCCGCTTTGCTGCGGCCCCAAGTTGCACCGCCTGCATCATCCCCTGTAGCCCGACACCCTTGGGGTCTTTGAACCGATCATCCAGGAGCATTCTCTTATTCAACTGGGTCATCTTCTTGTTCACCCGAGAAAGGGGGCTGATCGGATTCGGCGTTCCGAGCGCTGCCCATGCCACCAACGGATTACCATTCAGAGCACTAATATTCCCGAGTGCGCCCATCGCGGTCATCGAACCCGCGCCCCCCGTGCCGAACCCCGCTCCCCCGCCACCGCCGCCTCCGCCTCCGCCTCCGGCGCCCTGGATCGCCAGCCCCAGCCGATTGGTCGTCCACTGACGGGCCCGCTGCATGCTCGCCCCCACATGCCGCAGCTGGACTATCGCGACGATCTCCACAATCGCCCCGATGACGAATACGGACATCACCTGCCCGCCCGCCACCGAGAACAGGTCACCCATGAACAGCACATAGATCCCGGTGAAGATGACATACA
This sequence comes from Nocardia albiluteola, assembly GCF_018860155.1. Taxonomy (GTDB): domain Bacteria; phylum Actinomycetota; class Actinomycetes; order Mycobacteriales; family Mycobacteriaceae; genus Nocardia; species Nocardia albiluteola. The sequence continues at coordinate 124,968 of NZ_JAHKNI010000016.1, read as the reverse complement.
TCGCCATCTCCCCGGCGGCGATGAATCCGTCTACGACACTCCGAACCAGAAATATCTGCGGCGGCCCATAGATGAACCCGCTCCCGGCAAATCCGATGATCGACTGAAATCCGGCCCAGATAACGCCCAGCGCCGACTTGATCACCTTGATTGCCAGATACGCGCCGAACAGCAGCAGAATTGCCCCGGCGAACAACAGCAGAATCCCCGCGCCGATCTGGCCGACACTGGGATTATTGGCGGCGTTGTACGCGGAACCGTCCCCGCACGATTGCATGGCGCTCTTGACCGTGCCCTCGTTCCCGGTGGCCACGGCGGACGTCCAGGCCTGTGCGCATCCCGGCTCGGTATCGATCTCGTGCCCGAAATTCCACACCTGCAGGGGATGTCGCGCGAAATTGTCCGCCAGGTCGGTCTGCATCGTCGCCACCAGTCTGGCCGGGTCGGTGGTGTCGGTGCCGTTCAAACCCGCGGCCACCGAAATTCCCAGATCCCGCCCCTGGGCCAGCAGGCCGTTCGAGGACATCGCATCCGACATCGGATGCGCCAGGTACAGCGGCCCGATCACCCCGACCAGCAGCATGGTCGCTATCTGCGCCGTGGCCTTGGCATGGAATCCGCGGACCACGAAGTACGCCACGATGAATGCGCCGATGGTCGCACAGGTGACCAGGACGATCGTGGTCGCCAGCTGGCTCGAAAATTTCTCGGAGACATCCACGAGCGCCGTGCCGAACAGGTTGAGCCACTTGAAACTCAACGCGTAGCCGATCAGCCAGATCGCCGTGATCACGATGACCATCCAGCCCGCGTATTCCAGCCCCAGCATGAAGGCCATCGCCGTGTTCTTCGGGTGGAATATGCTGTCGCCGGCCGAGGCGAAGACGTAACTCGTCAGGGGAACGCCGGAAGTGTCGGTGACCCCCGTCCAGCTCAGGGCGCTGTTCACGCTCGATACCGAGCTCGGCGTGGTCGCCGTGGTCTGTGCCGTCGCCACCGCGCCCAAGCCCATCGGCAACACGAGCAGCAGCATCACCGCCGCGAACAGCCCGGCCAGCCACTTGCGCCGCCGGGTCGCGGTGACCCAGCCCCGGCACCGCCGCAATAACGCCCGCGGTTGCCAGCGCCCGGAATCGAACAGCTCCTGCTCCCACCGCAGGAAGTCCGCATCGGACGCCGGTCGTGGCGGCTTCAGATAGCTCAGAATCCACTGGACAACACCGGTTTTCACGGCAATGCCCGTCGTTCGGTCAATCCGCGGAGCTGTTCCGGCGAGGTCGGTGTACTACCGATCGCCGCCGCACGATCCTGGCGCGCAGGACCCAACACCTTGCCGCGCCCGATCCGGTTGAGCGCATCCCGCATGAACATCTCCCCGCGCCGTTCCTCTGGTACCTGCCGCCCCTGCCCGACCGGCGGCGAGGTCTCCTCCCGTAAAACTTGCAGCAGGAAAGGCGCCTCCTCCAGATCCACACCCAGCCACTCCAGGCTGTTCCGGGCCAGAGTCTCGTCACGCTGACGGAACACGAATCGGTTCGGAATCAGATTGTGCGCCGCTCCCTGAAAGTCGGTGGCCGGGTCATGTGACGCCAAACCTATTGCGGCCAAATGCTTTCGGCCGTCGCGACTGAAATCGGAGGTGACCGACGCACCCACTTGCGTCTGGGTGAAGTGATGAGCCTCGTCGCCGATCAGCAGTCCGAATCGCCCGTTGTCGGTCAGGAAGGCCTCGCGCGCGGTCACACCCACCAGTTCGTACAGGGCGGTACCCAGGCGCTTGGTCAGCGGCAACCGGTTGTACAGGTGCGGGGTGGTGAGCTCCTCGGCCGTGGGCAGCGACAGGCCGTGGCTGCGAATGACGGTCGCAGCCGCGTCCAGTCGCAATACGGGCAGATCGGGATCGAACAGCACCGGCACCCGGTCCACGATGGTGCCCAGCCGCGCGGCCAGGTCGGAATACTCGTCCCCGATCCCCTCCGCGCGCAGCCGCAGCACCACCTGGAGCAGATCGTGCATCGACCGGATGTTGTACTGGACAATGCTTTTCGGCGTCAGCAGATTCCCGAATGCCGCGCCCGCACCGCTCGTCGGCGACAGATCCAACAGCGGCAGCACCGAATCCATCGCCCGCTCCCCGGCAATGCGGGGATTGAACAGTCGCAGCGGATCCAGCGACACGGTCGGATTACTCAGATCGATGACGACCGCATCGTCGATCGAATCCGCGAAGTACGCCCACTCCCCCACCTGACTGCGGTCGATGGCGAGAAACTGCCCGCCCATATCGTGCACCAGCACCGCGATCAGCTTCAGCAGATACGACTTCCCGGACCCGAGCTCGCCGGTCACCGCGAACGAGGCCGACAAATCGTGCAGCGCGGCCTCCATGATGCTGAAATGGATCGGCTCGAAATTGCCCGACATCAGGTTGACCCCGATCACGGGACCGCTGTCGTCACCGACCTGACTCGAGGTGAACGGCACAAAACCGGCCCACATGTCCGAGGGCACGATGTGCGCAAAATCGTCGTAGGCGCGCCGCGGCGAGCTGCCCGGAATCAGCATCGACCACAGATCCACCTGCGCGCCCACCGGTGCGGTCATATCGACCTGAAACCGCTTGTAGCGCCGCTTCAGCGTATTGACCGCATCCAGGGTCTCCTCGCGGGTGTGCCCGCCGACCGCGATGACGGTGGTGAAACTGACCTCCGATTCGCCACCGTTGGCCTCGAAATGGTTCTGATATTCCCCCAGCATCCGGGCCTTGGACATCAGCGTGTTCTGGGCGAAGGAGATCTCCTGGTCGCGCTGGTCCATCTGCTCGCCCAGGCGGCGCAGATTCAGCTCGTTGTCCTTGAGCACCTGCTCGGCCGGTTTGGTGGATATCCGGATGCCCCAGTCGACGGTCACGTCGGTCAGGCCCTCGAGCACGGCGAGGAATTCGCTGCCGCCGGGAAAACTCATGCCCGAGTACGGGAATGAGCGCGGGGTGAGCATCGTCTGATAGGAGGGCCAGTCGAATTCGGACTGAGCCACCTTGACCACCGGAACGAACGAGGGCCGGATGCGGCGGCCGTTATCGGTCTGCGCGCCCTCGTCCAGAGCCGCGGAACGGAATACCGCCGCTGTGACGTCGTCCAGCACTCCCGCCCGGGTCGGCGCGTCGGGATCACCGATGGCTCCCCGCGACAGATAGTGCTCCCACAGCCATTGGAACAACGCCGCCGGGACGGGAACCGGTTCGAAATCGTCGCCGATGCGCGAGAGGATCTCGGCGGCCTTGTCGTCGTACTGCTGCAGATCCGCGGCGGACAACGCGGTCGCGTCGATCGTGGTGGTGCTGCCGCGCCACATCCGCGAGAGCGCCGATGTCGCCTGATTGCCGGCCCCGACCGGAATGGACAGCAGGTACAGCCGCGTGTGGGGGGAGATCGCGCGAATCCGCTCGTAGGAGGCGACGACCTCGAGCGCATAGTCCTCGCAGTCGTCCAGATCCACGCCCTCGACCATCTTACCGAGCACGTCGAGGGTGTTGAGCCTGGCCTGAATTCCCAGCAGCAGAGAGCCGTTCGGAAGATTGGTGACAAGCGAGTGATGCGCGGCCTTGACGTCGTACTTATCGCTGGACTTGCGCAATCCGTAGCCGAGCGGGTTGACGAAGTAGGTCGCGGTGACCAGCCCACTGTGCGTGAATTGCAAATTCCCGCGAATGGCGGCGGTGGGCTGCAGATCGCGCTCGAATGCCATCAGTATCCCCCTTGTGGAAGCGCGGTGCCGCCCTGAATCGCCGTTTCGACCCACGTCTCGGGCAGCACGATCAGCGGCGTTCTGGCCGGACCGCGTTGCGCGGGACGGACATCAGGGAAGATCACCACGACACTCTCCTCAACGAACACCGCATCCCGCGCCGAATCCCCGGTGATCGGCATTCCCGACGCCGAAATCGGTTTGCGCACCAGGATCAACCGAGCAATCCACAGGATCCGCGAGGTCATCCGGACCCCGGTATAGGGCACCAGCCCGATCGCGAACACCACACCGATGGTCAGCACCAGCCCGCCGATGAATGTGATCGCCGGGTTGACCGGCAGCGACATGGCCAGCACGGAGGTGATCAGGATCATGACGATCGCCGCGACCACCTGCGGCAATGTGTAAGGGCCAAAGGGCAGCTTCTGCCCGTTCTGAGCCTTGCCGATCATGGTCGGCACCCGTTTGATCGGCGTGAAGACCTTGATCGCCTGGGGCATCAGTAACCGCCGATGGGATGGTCGGGCAGCACGGTCGCCCCGTCGATCCGGGCGTAATTGATCAGTGTCGGCAGAATATAGAAGAGCACCGCCGCGAGCAGCGCCGATCCGACGATGGTGAGGATCTTGCCGGGCGCGAGCTTGTTCTTGGTGCCTTCGCTGATCAGCAGGCCCATGCCGACGATTGCGATGATGATCAATCCGCCCCACCGCAACGCGTAGAGCACACGCTCGAGGAGATTGGCTATTTCGGTACTGAGCATGGGGCTGCCTTTCCGGTCAGTTCTGTGTCGCCGGCGGGATCTGTGCCGTCGGTGCCGAGGATGTGGTGGTGGCGGCGCTCGTCGGAGCCGTTCCCGGGCCGGAGCCGGGCTGCTGCGCGCCGATAACAGCCACGGGCGTACGCAATTGCGGCAGTGGATCGATCGACTGCACCTGCCACTGCCCAGCTGTGAGCACCATGCTCAGCGAATACGCGAGCGTCGGTGCCGCTCCGGCAGCCGATTTGGGATTCACCAGAATCTCCACCCGCGCGGCAGATCCACCCGTCCCGCAACCACGGTCATCGGATTGCACCGAGACCGAATCCAGGGACGAAAATGGTGCGGGCTGCAGCGCCGCGATCCCGGAATTCAGGCTGACATATCGGGTGATATCCCCGGAGCCGGTCAGGAATGCGGTGAGAAATTCGGAGGAGACCTTGGCCAGCGGCGTGTCGGCAGTGCAGGATCCGGTATATCCGAGGGCCAGGTCCGAGCCCTTCGCGGGCGGCTGGACCACCGCGGGCGGCGACAGCGCCCGCAGCGAACCCTCTGATTCGGCCACCGCGACGCGGTAGTACTGCCGATCGCCTGACGCCGTCGGGGTGGCGGCGCCGACGGTCGCGGCACCCACGCGCACCGACACCGTCACGGCCCAGATATCCATGCTCCCAACGGATTTGTCTCGTGCGATATGCACGACCGAGGGGTCGGTCACCCGCAGCCCGGCGGACGGGAGGGTGAGCTGCTGGCCGGTGCTGACGTACCGATCCAACTGCCCCTGCTGCCCCGACGACGCGCCCACGTAGGCCACCACGAAATCCCGGGCGAACGACCCGGCCAGTTGGGCGTGCCCGATGAGCAGCGTGGTGGAATCGTCCGACGGCCCCTTCGGCGGCGTGGAGAAAAAGCCGGCGACGGCATTCACCCCACCCAGCACGGCAAGGACCGCGAGCACGGCCATCACCGCATTATCCCGACGTCGTCGTACAACCATTCGGCGAAGTAATTCATCGCCGGAATCAGTCGTCCGAGTCGTCAGAGTCCGCACTCTATAAATGGTAAGGAGAATGACGTGTCGTCCATTACTCCACTGTTCCCATTATTGGGGAGATCGGCTAACCGACCGGCGGCGCGACTCAGCCGGTACCGCAGTTGATCGTCGTATCCGACCGGCGCCGACGGCCCACTCCGGTGCGTTTCCAGCATCGGCTGGCCGTCGGCCACGCGCACCAGTTGCGCAATGGCCAGCTGCCGCGCGGAATATCCGGGATAGGGATACAGCAGCACCGAGGTCGGGGTGTACCCGCCGCTGTAGTTGAGGACGCGAAGCGTCATGCCGGCGGTGCCGCCGGTGCGCAGCTGATCGCCGAGCCCGGCAAGAGCACCGCGGTCGTCCGGGTGGAACACGTCGACCGCGCGGAACAGGTAATCCCAGCGGATCCAGGGTGCGGGATCGGTCAGCCAGTGCGAGATGCTGGTGTATTCGAGCTGCAGGACGGCCAAATGGTTGCCGGCCCGGCGATGCGCCTCGCGCAGGCCGACATTCTCCAGCGTCGGCCAGCGCACGGCGGGCCTGCCCGCGGAGACGTCCTCGATCAACCACCAGGCGCCCCGGGTGGACCGGTCGTCGCGCGCGCGGATGGTGACCCGCCAACGTCCGGTAGGCCCCGACCTGGCGGGAACGGTGACATCGAACTGCATTTTGTCGCCCGGCTTCGGCTCGTAGAGCAGATCGAGCACCTCGGCGTGCAGATCGAAAGCACTCATGCGGTGAAAGATCTCCGCAATCGACATCCCCGGAACGAAGTCCTGCGGCGACATGCCTGGCAGGGCCGCGGCACCACTGGGCAGCCGCACGGTCTGCGCGTCCAGATCCCACACCGCGCCCACCGCGACAGGCGGCTCGGGCGTGGACCCCGTATCAGGCCCCAACCACAGCTGAATCGCATGCACATCACCGGCCGGGCCGAACACCGGTCGCAGCCGAAGTAGATACGGCCCCGAATTGGTGCGAATCCGGCGATCGAGGGCGTGCGCCCGATCGCGCACGACCCCGATCGCCTCCGCGATCTGGTGGGTGGACATGCCGTCGTATACCGCGGGCATCTTCCCGAGCAGCCGCTGCACCACCCGCTCCCAGGCGGCGAATTCGCGCGGCGCCTCCCCGACCGAGGCGACCGAGAGGGCATTCGGTGCCAGGGTTTCGAGGGTCACCCAGGGGGTCACTGCGCCGCTACGCATCGCACTCTCAGCCGTCCGGTCGGATCCGACGACCCGACGAGATTCACATGACCCATTCAATGTACCGTCAAATAGCGGTACATTCAATTCGGTCATTGGCTGCCGGCCGAAGACCCGGCCATGGCCAACACACCGGCACCCGCGAGCACACCGAGCTCCCCCAACGGCGAGGGCACCACCCGCAGCCCGGGAAGATAGCTCAGGCGGGCATGTTCGGCGACAGCTTCACCCAGCGGCTTCCACAGTGCCGGACCGCATTCGGCCACGGCGCCGCCCAGCACAACCAGATCGATGTCCAACAGCGCGGCCACCGACGCGATGGCTCGCCCCAGCGCGACACCCGCACGACCAGCCGCCGCGGCCGCGGCCTCCTCGCCGAGGTCCGCGGCCGCGATCAGCTCGGTCAACGTGGTTCCACCCCAACCGTGCGCCCGCGCCCAGCCGAGCATGGCGGACCCGCTCGCGACCGCCTCGAGGCAGCCGTGGCCCCCACACGCGCAGCGTTCATCGAAGCCCGGGACGAGCAGATGGCCTATATGCCCGGCGTTTCCGGTGCGCCCCACGGCCACGAACCCGCCCATCATGACGCCGCCGGCGATATGCCCCGACACCGAGAGCGACACCGCATCCATCACACCACGTGTCGCACCGAAGGCCCGCTCCGCCTGCGCCACACAGACACCGTCCACCGCCAGGTTCACCTCGGCGCCCGGAAATGCCTTGCGCGCCGCATCGACGATGCCGAATCCCGCACGCCACTGCGCAATTCCGGACGGCGCGACCACTCCCGCAGCCATATCGACCGGCCCCACGGATCCGATGCCCACGGATGCGACATTGGCGCCCTGGGCAACCTCGTACAACAGGTCCCGGCAAGTCTCCCAAGAGGTTCGGTCCGTTACGGGAACACGCCGGATGTCCTCGTCGTCGACGTCTTCGGCCACCTGGGCCGCCACGAGCTCCGCCGGACCGATCGCCAACGCCAGCACTGTCATCGAATATCCACCATCACAACGATTCTCAACATCAACCGACGCGACTCAGACCGCGGCCGCGGTCGGCCGCACGCGCCGCCCCAGCACCAGCCGCCGCCGCGGCACCGCCGGCGCGGACTCCGAGGTCTGCGGGCGCTCACCGTTGCGGATGATGCGCAACGGGCGCTTGTGATCGAGAGCGGCGACGCGGTGCCGATCGAGGTTCTCCACGACCCGGCCGGCGCCGTCATAGGCCACTCCGGCCCAGATCATCGCGCGCGGACCCAGGCCACGCTCGATCAGGCCTTTCGCCATGTCCTCGCACTGCGCGAACAGGGGGCAGCGCTGGCAGGTCATGACCGCCGTGCGCCACGAGTCGGGGGTGCCCACATCGAGGTCCCAGTCGTTGGGCACCTCGGCGCACGGCGGACGCCGGTGCGCCGGCGCAGAGGTGGGTGTGGCCGAATGATGGGCCGGTACATGCGATCCCGCGATCGATGCGGGTGTGGTGAGGATGTTCATAGCCGTCTCCGGGAATGCCGAGGCCACGCCGAACAGGTGCGTGCCCATTGGTCGGACGTCATCAGGGCTGCTCAACAGTCCCCGGAATGCAGCGAATTCGCTGTACTCGAACGCTAGCTCAGGATCCCGTAAGGATCAAGGGCTTGTGCCGCCATGTAACGGCACGTTGATCTAAGAGTCGACATATGAGTCATGAAGTATCGTCCCGTTACCTAACGTTCCATCAACATTGACGCGATGTCAGGCTCGCCGCCCGGCCGTCACGATCGCTGCGCATAGGCCACCGCCACGTGCACACGCGAATGCAGGCCCAGTTTCGACAGGATGCTCGATACGTGGGTCTGCACCGTCCGCCGCGACAGGAACATCTGCTCGGCGATCTCGGCATTGCTGCATCCCTCCGCCACCTGAACCGCCACCCGCTGTTCGGTGACGGTCAGCGCCTCCCAGCCGCTCTTGGGCCGCCGACGCGGCCCGCGGCGACCGGGCCGCAGCCCACTGGCGCGCATCCGCGCCTGCGCCCGAGCGACCGACCATTGGGCGCCCACGGCCGCGAAGCGCTCGAGGGCCGCACTCCCGGCCGCCTTCGCCTCGTCCTTGCGGTCGGCGCCGATCAGCATGACCGCGAGGCATTCCTGCGCCTCGGCGGCATACGCCGGGCGGCCCGCCGCGGTGAAGGCCTCGACCGACTGCTCCACCAGATCGGCGCAGCCCTCCGCCAGCCCCCGGCACAGCCAGGCAACAGCCTGCCTGCCGGTCGTGGGCTGGATGGCGACCATCTTCTCCGCCCGGGCGGCAATCGTCGCGGCGGCCTGCGCATCGCCCGTCTGCATGGCCAACCGCGCCACGCTGGGATACAGGTCGGACAGCGTCACGGACGTGGGGTCGGCGGCGGCCGTGTCGAGAGCGTGCACCAGCACGCGCAGCGCCTCGTGCAGATCTCCGCGGGACTCGTGTTCGAAGGCGATCGCCCAGGCTCGATACTGCTGGTATCCACGGACTCCCGTCTTCTCGCGAATCTCGTCCGTGACGACATCGGCCGGGGCCGCACCGCGCATGATGGCAATGACGGCGATCAGGCCACGCGCGGACACGTCCAGACCGCGAGAATCCGGGATCTTCAGACATTCCTGAGCGGTATCCAGCGCGGCGTCCCAGCGTCCCGCGAGGAAGTGCACGCGGGCCTGCGTCAGCAGACTGATCGCCTGGTACACGCCGTAGCTTCGCCCGGCACGCAGCACGACATTCTCGAACGCCGCGTCGGCCTCGGCCAGCCGATCCGCGTCGACCAGGCTGAAGGCCCGCAGGAGCTGCGCGTCGACGTGCATATCCCACTGCTCCGGGACCGCAAAGCCGCTGTTGGCCGCCTCGATGAGCTGCTCGCTCTCCCGTAGCGCCAGATCGACCTGTCCTTCGGCGTAGTACAGCATGCCCAGCACCAGCCTGCCGCTGCGCACGGTCAGGTAATCCTGTGCTGCCGCACCGAGTTCCATGACGCGCTCGGCCTCTCGCCGGGCATCGTCGTACCGCCCCAGATAGAACAGCGCGGCGGCGGCCAGGCAGCTATACCGGCGCCCGACCTCGGGCGGCAACTCGTTGCGCGCCAGGGCCTCTCGGATATCTTCGAGCACCTGGTCCCACCGGCCACGCACACAGCTGAGCTGGATCGCCAGCGTCTGCAGCTCGTCATCGACCGCGCGGCCGCCTGCCTCCGCCCGGGCCGTTGCGAGCATGAGCGCGGCCGCATCCGACCGCCCGCTTCGCATCAGTGCTCGAATCAGATGCGGCCGCAGCCGATCTCGATCCGCCATCGCGACGCTGGGCGCGGTGACGGACCGGCCGATCAGGTCCGCCGCCAGGGCGGGCTCGAGAGCGATCAGGGCCGGGGCCGAGGACGCGAGCCAGTCGATCATCCACTGACTCGGCGGCCCGAGATCGGCGTACACATACCGCGCGATCCGGACCACCGACGCGCTGCGCGCGATGAGCTGGGTCGCCGTATGGCGCAGCAGTGCGGTCCGGACCGAGGCCGACACGGTTCTGCCGAGCACCCGGCGCACGATGCCGTACCGGAAGGTCAGCTCACCGTCCTGGTATGTCAGCAGCCGGGCCTGCTGCGCGGCGCGCACCGCGGTCAGCACCTCGGCGGGCGAGGTGCCCAGGACCAGGGCCAGGTCGGCGGTTTCGACCTGCGGAATCAGCGCCGCCGCGACCGCGAGCACGTGCGCGGCCGATTCCGGCAGCCCGTCCAGCCGCTGGGTCACCGTCTCGATCAGGCGCGCCGGCAATTCGGTCGCACCGGCGGCACTGAGCCGCGCCGATGCCGCCCGATCGTCGGCGCGGTCGACGGTGAGCGCGCCGGACGCCAGCAATCCGGTCACCAACTCGATGACGTACAGCGGATTACCACCGGCCTCGGCCGCCACCGCCGCCAGCTCTACCGGGGGCGGCGCTCCGATCGAGCGCTCGATCAGCAACTCCACCTCGGCATCCGTCAAGCGGTCCAGGACGAATCGCTGCGCGCCCCGGGCCTCGAATTCCTCCAGCAGCCGCGGCAACCCCTCGCGGACCGGGTACGGCCGCAAGGTGACCATGACCATGATCGGCAGCGCATCGACGAGCTCCCCGAGGCGCCGCAGCACCGACAGACTTGCGGCATCGGCCCACTGAATATCGTCCAGGAGCACCACCATCGGGCCCTCGGCGCACCACCGGCTCAGCATCTCGACGACGGCGTGGACGGCCGCCGGTTCGGCCTCGGGCGGCTCGGCGCTCTCCGGCGGCGGCTTCCCGAGGCAGGAAGTCATGGCGGCGAAGGGAATCCGTTCCTCGAGCTCCGCGGCCGCCCCCCGGAGCACCCGCATCCCACGCACCGTCGCCATGGTGGCGGCCTGTTCGATCAGCATCGTCTTGCCGATCCCCGGCTCGCCCTCGACGATGATGAATCCCCCTCGGCCCGAGAGGGTTCTGTCGATCTGGGCGGCGATCCGTAGGACCTCCGGCGTGCGCCCCACCAGACTCGGGTTGTCCGTTTGCGCCGACGTCGGGGATATCGAGCTCATCCGCGGCCACCTGTTCACCACTTACTTACACAGCCGACCCTGGCTGTCTATTGGATGGAAACCCTAATGGTGGGAACAGCCGCGTACCGCACGGAGTCGTGAATATGTCCGAAATGACACAACATGTGTCCGCTTCAACACATGCCGCGTCCGGAAATCACAAGTGCCCCGACCGAAAAGCCCAAGCACGCGCCGGTCGGGGTTCGCGCCCGGCACCTAGAGTGGGACAACAACATTGATTCCTCAACCGGGGACTTCCCACGAAAGGGAGCAGACGGTGCCGATACCACTGCCCACCGCGGGCGATGCGCCGCACGACTATCTGGCCATGGGGCTGGGCTGGGATCCCCCGCGGTGGCGGATGTTCCGCGCGCGCCCGGACGACATCGATCTGAACGCGGCGGCCCTGCTGTTCGCGGACACCGAGCTGATCGAGGTCGCCTACAGCGAGCAGCTGAGCGCGGCCGACGGCGCGGTGCGCCTGCACGGGGACAATCTCACCGGCGACGGCAGCGGCGACGACGAGCTGATCACCATCGAGCTGAGCCGCCTGCCCGAGCGGATCACCGCGATAGTGCTGCTCGTAACCTGTTATACGGGACAGACTTTCAACGACGTCCGCAACGGCTTCTGCCGCCTGGTCGATGCGCGCACGGGCGCGGAGGTCGCGCGGCACACGCTGCTGCGGGGTCCGCACACCGGACTGATCATGGGCCTGCTCCTGCGCACCAGCTCCGGCTGGCAGTACAGCGAGATCGGCGCTGGCATCGACGCCCGCCACCCCGTCGAGGCGCTGCCCCACCTCACGCGCTATCTGACCTGAGCCACGCGTCCGGCGGCGAACGCCGCGCCCGGTCCACCTCGGACACGCCGCGCGTTTCCAAACGATCTTGTAACGGTGCGGACACAGTGTGACCGCCTTACCGAAACGGCTATGAGCTCGTGATTTGCTGTGTCGAGCTCCCTTTCGCAATTCGAATGTGCCGGCCTCGCCGGTCGATGTGGAAGGACTCGACATGTCGATACAGCGACCGTCCCGGCTCACCGCCGAACTGCTCTGCACCGCAGCACTATCGATATCAGCCCTGACACTCTGCGCCACACCCCCGGCCCGGGCGGATTGCACGGTCCTGTGCGCGGACGAGGTGGCGCCGACCGCCGCGACGGGCTCGGCGGCCACCGGATCCGCCAGCGGCTCGGCCAGCGGATCCGCCACCGGATCGGCCCGGCTCGGGCCGAATCTGACCGGCATGGGGCTGGGCCTGATCCTGCCGCTCACCAGCATCACGCCCCGGGCGGTGGCCCTGATGATCGTTCCGACCGGCGAGTTCCCCTCGTTCGACCAGGTCATCACACACGAGAGCAGCTGGAACGTGGTGGCGGTCAACCCGAAGACCGGCGCGTACGGCCTCGGCCAGGCCCTGCCGCCGGAGAAGATGGCCGGCTACGGCCTGGACTGGCGGTACAACGCGGCCACTCAGATCCGCTGGGCGTACGACTACATGTGCGAACGTTACGGCAGTCCGGACGGGGCCTGGGCGTTCTGGCAGCTCCACCACTGGTACTGATCCGCCGCAACCCCGACTCCACGTCGTGGTCTGTTCGCACAAGAGTCACGACGATCGCCGGGCCCGTCCTGCGCGCTCCTTCGCGAATCTGTGGGTCCTACTGGCCGATCACCGTGGAGCCGTGTGGATCCGAGACCCTCGATTTCGTCACCGGGCCGCGCGCCCGGGCACGACGCACTCGTGCCCGCACAGTCGACCCGACTACTGACAGATTCGTCGGGATTTCGTCGGGATCGCATGCCGATGCGGCCGGGAGATGACCGGGTAACGTCGCGCGCATGACCGAGAGCTTTGTGCAGCGGGCCGGGCGGATCATCGATGCGATCCTGTCGTCCGACCCGGTGACCGCGTACTACGTCGGCGACCATCGGGCCGACGACCGGTTGCCGGATCTGTCGGCCGAGGCTGTGCGCGCGCAGGCCGCCATGCTGCGCGAGGCCTCGCATGCGCTGGCCGAGATCGACGACGACGAGCTCGGCGCGCAGGACCGGGTGGATCATGCGCTGCTGCAGCAGGAGGTCGACGGCAGGCTGTTCACGATCGAGGAGCTGCGCGAGCACGAGTGGAATCCCCTGGTGCACAACCCCGGACCGCTGCTGTACGGCCTCGTGGAGCGGCCCTTCGCCCCGCCCGGGGACCGGCTGGAGCTCCTCGCCGCCCGGCTGACGGCGCTGCCGGATGCCCTGGCCACCGCGCGCACCACGCTGGGCGAGTGCCCCCGCGTCCACGTCGAGACCGCGATCGGGCAGTTCGGCGGGGTCGCGGCATTGATCCGCGACCAGGCGCCCGCGCTGGCCGCACAGGTGCCGGGCGCACGGATCGCCCCGGTCGCCGACGCGGCGGTGGCGGCACTGGAGGAGTTCACCGGCTGGCTCGGCGACCGGCTCGACCGCTCCGAGCGCGATCCCCGCCTGGGCCGGCGGCTCTGGGAGGCCAAGCTCTGGCACACCCTCGACACCGAACTCGGCGCGGCTCAGGTGCTGGATCGCGCACATGCCCACCTGGAGCGGGTTTCGGACGAAATACGGTCGGCCGCAGGTGAGTTCCTCGGCGTCGCCGCGCCGGACGACGACACCGTGCGGGCTGCGCTGAATGCACTCGCCGCCGATCATCCGGACAACCACACCGTTGTCGCCGTCGCGACCGCTGCCTTGCAGGAGGCGAAAGACTGTGTGGCCGAGCATGATCTGGCAACCCTGATCGAGGACCCACTGGTCGTGCAGGAGATGCCCGAGTTCGCCCGCGGCGTCGCCGTCGCCTACTGCGATTCCGTCGGACCGCTCGAAACGGCGGACCTACCAACATTTTTCGCCATCGCGCCGACGCCCGCGGACTGGAGCGCCGAGCGGTCGGCCTCGTTCTATCGCGAGTACAACAACCATATGATGCGCAATCTCACCGTGCACGAGGCGATGCCGGGCCATTATCTACAGCTCGCGCACGCCCGGCGATTCCGCGGCTCCACGCCCGCGCGGGGGCTGTGCGCCAGTGGCACCTTCATCGAGGGCTGGGCCGTCTACGCCGAGGAACTGATGTCCGAGCACGGCTTCGGCGGCCTGCCGGTGCGGCTGCAGCGGCTCAAATCGCATCTGCGCATGACCATCAACGCGATCCTGGATCAGGGCGTGCACTGCGACGGCATGACGCAGGACCAGGCCATGGATCTGATGTTGCGCCGCGGATTCCAGGAGGAGGGCGAGGCCGCGGGCAAGTGGCGCCGCGCCCAGCTGAGCTCCACCCAGCTATCGACCTATTTCGTCGGCTACAGCGAGGTTTCCGCGGTCGCCGCCGCCCGTCCGGCCGGGATGCCGTTGCGGCAGTGGCACGATGCCATGCTCGCCCACGGCTCCCCGTCCCCGCGGCACCTGGCGGCGCTGCTCGGGGTTGGCTGACCAGGCAACCCCTCATCGACTACCGCGGCGCACGCACCAAACCGCCAAGTCGCCCACACACACCTGGTCCCCGAGCACCCTTTCCAATGTTCGGATGTACCGAGCCTTGTCGTGAGATCCCCTGTCCCGCATCGAATCCGCGATCGCGCCGGTCGATTCGGCTCGCCGGGCCTCGGTCTCGGACACAGGCGGATCGACCCGCATATCCAGCTGAGCCTCAGGGTGTTTCGGCATCCAGGTCGATGCGGATGACGAGCAGTTCCGTGCCGAGGGTTCGGACCACCATCGCGTTGAGCAGGCGCAGCGGATGTAGGCGGGACAGCTCGCGCTGCCTGCGCAGGGGCGGGTCGTCGGGCAGGACCGTGGCGCGGCCCGTATGCCAGACGAAACGCCAACCGCGCCGGAACTTCACCCGAACCGACGGCTCGGCAACGAGATTGGCCACGTATCCCGCGCGGTAGCCGTGTTCGGCGATGATCCAGAAGGTGTTTCCGGTCAGGCCGTTGCCGACCGGGGTGCGATAGCGGCGGCCGGTGCGCCGGCCGACCGTCTCGATCAACGCATATCCGAAGGGCACGAAGCCGATTCGGAACATCAACCGCACGGCCGGGTTCAGTAGCAGACGCTGGAAGGCGGCGACTGCGGCCCGCTTGCGGTCCGGCCACCGCGCCGTCAGCGGGATATTGACGGCCAGCAGCACGGTCACCACCCCGGGCAGCAAGGGTGAATGCGGGGCGGTGGGATCCAGTGCCCACCAGATCCACACGAGTGCGGCCATGACGAGGGACCCGGTGCCGACGGCGCGGGACCGGGATGTCGTGCGGCGTTCCGTATTCGGAAGGGCTTCCATACGATCGTATTGTTCCATACGAGTGTATGGTTGTCGATGTGCGGAGATACGGATCGACGAGTCCGGAGTTGCTGACCGACGCCGTCTTCGATATCGCGGGCAGCCGGGGGCTCGAGGCGGCGAGCATTCGCGAGGTGGCCCAGGCCGCGGGGGTGTCGATCGGTGCGGTGCAGCACCACTTCACGACGAAGGACGAGCTCTACACCTTCGCCTTCGCCCAGCTCGTCGACCGCGTGCGCGGGCGCCTGGCCGGGGTCGACCCCGAGGCACCGCTCGAGGATCGGCTGAGCTGCGCGCTGCGGCAACTACTTCCGCTGGACGACGAGCGCGAACGCGAGGCCCGCGTGATGCTCGCGTTCGCCGCCCGCGCGGCTACGAACGACTCCCTCGCCGAGATTCAGCGCCGCACCCTCGCGGAGATCCGGGACGAGCTCGGCGCGCAGCTGGCCGCGGGCGGCATCGCCTTCCCCGAGGTTCACGCGACAATCCTGCTGGCCGTGGTCGACGGCCTCACCCTGGACGCACTCAGCGCGCGGGGGCAGTACAGCCGCACGGACCTGGTGCGGGCCTTGATGACTCAGGTGCGGATGGTGCTGGCCGAACAGCGCGGGGAATGGCCGTAGGTCGAGGCGAATCGCCCTCTCCAGGCACGGCCGACTCGTGGACGCCACGGTTCGACACTCCATGACCTTTGTCACTCGCACCCGCTGCACCTGCGTCTTTTCGACTTGCACCCCGTAACGATTGTCGTGTGTGCCACGCGGCTGTCAGAATCTACTGAAGGGTTTCGATCACCACGACGGTGCCGTAATCCGTCGGAGAGCACGCCGCGGGCTCAGGCAGGGCTGACGAAAGGCGCGTCATGTTTGTGCGAGTATTTGCTCCGTCGTTCTTCGTTACGGCGGTGGCGCTGGTGGTAGCGCTACTCTACGGTGGCCCGCAGGCCATGGTGCTGGCTGCGGTACTCGGCATACTCGAAGTATCACTGTCTTTCGACAATGCTGTGGTCAATGCCGGTGTGCTGGAACGGATGAGCCGATTCTGGCAGCGCATGTTCCTCTCGGTCGGCGTGCTGATCGCGGTCTTCGGGATGCGGCTGCTGTTCCCGCTGATCGTGGTCGCGATCAGCGCCCATCTGGGGCCGATGCAGGCGCTGAGTCTGGCTCTGCACCCGCCGGGCAACGGCGCATTGTCGTTCCCGGACGGGCAGCCCAGCTATGAGGCCCTGCTGAACGACGCGAATCCCAAGATCGCCACGTTCGGCGGCATGTTCCTGCTGCTGCTGTTCCTCAACTTCGTCTGCGCCGAGCGCGAGACCACCTGGCTGGGCTGGATCGAGCGCCCGCTGGCGCGGCTCGGCCGGTTCACCATGTTCCCGGTCGTGGTGTCGCTGATCGTGCTGGTCGTCGTCGCGGGCGCGGTGGCCCCCGACGAGAAGGCCGATGTGGTGATGGTCGCCGGAGCACTGGGCATCGTCACATATCTCCTGGTCGACGGGCTGGGCGCGCATTTCGAGCACGAGCAGTCCGCCGGGCCGTCCCGGGTCGCTATGGCCACCGGGCGCGCGGCCTTCTTCGGGTTCCTCTACCTGGAGGTGCTGGATGCCTCCTTCTCGTTCGACGGCGTGATCGGCTCGTTCGCCATCACCGCCGATCCGATCATCATCGCCCTGGGCCTCGGCCTGATCGGCGCCATGTTCGTCCGCTCGATCACCGTCTACCTGGTCCGCAAGGGCACCCTGGCCGACTACGTCTATCTCGAGCACGGGGCGCACTGGGCAATCGGCACCCTCGCGGTGCTGCTGCTGTGGTCCACCGGCCACCCCATCAACGAGATCGGCACCGGCCTCGTCGGCGTCGCCATCATCGCGGCCGCCTTCGTCAGCAGCATCGCCTACAACCGGCGCCAGCGCAGGCGCAGCGCCCACCCCCAGGACTACCTGAACGACGACCCGACCCCCGACGCGGACATCCCCCAGGACGGCGACGACGCGGCCCTGCAATTGGCCGACCCACCAAGCCCGCTCCGCGACGCACCGAATCTCCTACGCGCAGAGGCATACCTCCTCCGAGGCGCCCCGAACCCGTTGCGCGAGGCGGGAAAAACGCTGCGTAAGGCCGCAGACTAGTAGTCGAGCCGGACCTTTCTCGTCGATGCTCCCGAACCCCCGAGTAGTCCTTATCGAATGCCGTTGACGAACAACAGGATTCACCGTACGACCGATACAGACAATTCCCTGCGGGGTGTGAGCATCGGCGCCCCGGCGGGCCCGAGTCCGGCCTTTCCCGGCTGATCGCGGTGGGAGTCAGTCGAAGATGCTGGTCAGGTAGTAGGACGCCCGGTCGGCAAGTTGACCGAGTGTGGCGATTCGGGCAGCGTGTGCATCGGCGGTGAAGTCGATGTCGATCGGTACGTCGGTATAGCCTCCGCAGGCCACATCGATGCCGTAGACGGGCCGGCTTCGGATGTAACCCTGGTCGCATCCGGTGATGATTTCCAGATCTGGGGTCACCTCGGCGAGGCCGCCCGGTTGGTTGAGCAGTTCGGCGACCGCGTCGTCGTCGTCCCAGTCTCGCTCGTCCTCATCCTCGTCCTCGTACTCGTCGCCCTCGTCGGGCAGGTCGACCGGAACGCCGAAAGCGAGCTGGAACCCGGCTACCATCCCGACCGCACCACCGAGGACGTCGATAGCGGTCTTGTTACTCAGCGAGTTGCGCAGTGTGCCTTCGGGTATCTGATCGACGATCTCGTCCCAGGGCAGCGCTCGCGCCTTTTCCAGTGCTGTGGCTATATCGGCGTACGCGATCTCGGTGAGGCCGGACCCTTCGGCGCGGCCAACGTGCAGTCCGATGACGCAGTCGGCGTACTCATTGGGGAGCGTGTTGTCGGTCTGGCCCATGTACAGCACGACGAGCGGTAGGCCGAGCCGCTGCGCCAGCGTGTCCATGTTCGCGCACATGGTTTCAAGCATCTCGAGATCGAGCTTGCCGTACATGGACCTTCCGGCTACCAGGTGAGCGGTCAGCCATTCATCGGCCATGAGGTCCATCGACCGCACCGGAGGCCGGGGCGGCTCGGGTGCCGCGGTGTGCCCGCCGGCTCGGATCAATTCGGCCCGGCACCGAGACAATTGGTCCGCGGTGGTTCGGTGGTCATCGCGCTTCCAGTCGGGGATATTCGGCGCCGCGAGATCGATCTCGAACAGCACCCGGTCGATCAGATCGACTGCGGTCATCCCCGGCAGATACCGCAGGGAATGGCTGTGTCGGACGGACAGTCGGTCGGTGCCGGTCACCGCGATGTTCGGATCGTCGGCCCGGGCCAGAATCCGGGCCAGAACCTCGACGTCGCCGCTCAATGCCGCCAGGTGCACCGGGGCCAGCCCCAACCCCCCGACCAGGTCGACGGTCGGCACTGTGACGATCAGATCTGTCAGCCAGGCATCCGCGGCCACGTGTCCATGGTCGCCACCGTCCAATACCAGCCTCATCAGCAACGTGATCAACGCATCGGTCCGGCCCTCGTCGTTGAGCGTCGGCTCCAGCAGCGGGCGTAGATCGGCGATGCGGTCCCGACGATCGGCCAGCGCGCCGGCCGCCGAGCCCCGGTGAGAAGTCTCGCCGGGCGTACGCAGCTGTGGATCAGCACCTGCGTCGACAAGCTGACGTACCAACGCAATCCGTTCCTCGGTGCCGAGCCCATCCATGTAGATGATGTAGGCCAGCGGGGACCCCCCATGCGTTCTGATCCGATTGACCTCCACACCCGCGTCGATGAGGGCTGGAACCAACGCCATCCGCGCCGCGAAACCGTCCGGGTCCTCCCTGCGCCGGCCGACGGCATCGGTCACGAGTCGGTCGAGCACGTTCGCGGCGTCGAGCGCGCCGATCGCGCCATCCGCGGCGACAATCTCGGCTAGGCGCGCCGCATCCGGCTCCTGCAAGAACGCCTCGATACTGTGGTTATCGTGTGTTATCGGTTGTGACATGGCGCGGATCGTACCCCTCAGCCCGAGGTTACTGCTCGTGGGAATCGTTGTGAGATAGGGCTTTTCGGCAGGGGACATAACCGATCCACCGTTTCCAGGAACACGGAAAGAGTTGACCGCGCGCAGCGAAGATGAGGAGGTTGTCCGTTATTCGATTCCTTCGGCCGCCTTGCTGATCGCCGCACCTGCCCGCACCACATCCCTCGAGGTCGTGCGCCAATTGCTGAAGGCGGCTCGGATGGCGGGGATTCCGTTGTAAACCGTTGGGGTGACAAAAGTTTCGCCGGTATCGGCGATCGCCTGGACGAGAGCGTGCACCCGCTCCGGGGTGGGCCGGTCGGCGAGGGTGAAGCAGGCGACATTGAGGCGGACCGGCGACAGCAGCCGGAATCGGCCGGTGGCGGTCAGCGCCTCGCCTAGCTGTGCGGCGCAGGAGATGTTGCGCTGCACGATATCTCGATATCCTGCCCGGCCGTACGCGGCGAGGGTGAACCAGGCGGCGAGGGCGCGGAGCCGGCGCGAGTTCTCCGGCACCAAGTGGCCGAAATCCGGTGTGTCCGTTGGGGCGGTGAGGTAGGCGGCGGAATTCAGGAAGGCTCGGACCTGTAGGTCCTGGCGGCGGGTAAACTGCACCGCGGCGTCATAGGGGACGTTGAGCCACTTGTGCAGGTCGACGCACACCGAGTCGGCTGCGGCGAGACCGTCCACCAGGTGTGCATGCTCGGGCGAGAGCGCCGCGAAGGCACCGAACGCGCCGTCCACGTGCAGCCAGAACGGAAAGCGTTGCCGCAGTGCGGCAATGGCGCGCAGATCGTCGAAATCGACGGTGTTCACGGTGCCCGCGTTGGCGACTACGATGGCCGGCCGTCCGGACAGTGCGCCCAGCGCGTCGGCGAGCCGGTCGACGTCGACGGCCTCCCGATCGGGCTGGGTGGAAACCAATTGCACACTGCCGCGGCCGATTCCGAGCATCGACAGCGACTTGAAGATACTCGAGTGCGGCGTGCCCGACAGCACGGTAACCGGGCCGAGCGCGCCGACACCGTCCTGTGCGACCGATACCCCGAGCTGTTCGCCCAGCCACTCTCGCGCGATCGCCAACCCGACGAAGTTCGACGTGGTGGCCCCGGTGACGAAGGCGCCCCGGTGCTCCGCCAGCCCGAACAGCTCGCCGATCCAGCCGATCGTCTCGCGCTCCAGCTCGATGGCCGCGGAATCCTCACCGCTCATCGCGTTCTGGTCGAGCACGCTGGTCATCCAGTCTCCGGCGATGGCCGCGGGTGTCGCACCGCCGGTGACGAATCCGAGATACCGCGGCCCGGCGCTGCCGGAGAACCTCGGTTCCCAGCGCCCCCGAAACTCCGAAAGCGCTTGGTGCAGACCGGATCCTGCCTCCGGCAACGCGGCCGGAGCTTGTGGCTGCTGCACCATCGCCACCGGCCGCTTGTCCAGTCCCAGCAGAACCTCCCCAGCCTCGGCACTGACGGTATTCAGCAGCGCGGGCAAATCGGCGAGGTCTTCGGCAAGTTTCGAGTCCACTGGTCCTCCACATCACGCGTTTCCTGGCTGCGACACTATGAGGCCGCGCAATCGCCTGTCCGTAGCCACTCACCAACTGCTGGACCGCCGCCACGAGCCTCTCGCGAACCGCCCGGCCGCACCTCCGCCGCTCAGGCGGCCGGAGCCGCTGGCCGCGCTCACCTCGATAGCCCGAGCGCGAGCATGCGATCAGCCCATGGCACCCTCGACGTCGCCCCGATGCGGCCCGACCAGCCCGCGGCACACCGAATCAACTACGCGAACAGGGAAATACGGTCGGCGGACCGACCACCAGCCGCGACGTACGAGTCATCCTGTCGTTCCATCACTTCCAGCGCTGACCGATGTTCAGGCTGATCGGCGTCGAACGCCGCAAACAGGGCCGAGGTCGGCAACGATGATCATCGCCGCGCCGCGCGCTGCTTGATGTGATCGTAGATATCGTCATCCATCTCTTGCACCGTGCGAGGCCGACCACCGTGAAAGACCGGCAGCGGTGTCGTACTCCGCGGCCGATCGGACGCTGCCAGCACCATGGCGATACCCCGGCGGATGAGCTCAGCCTTGCTCACACCGGTAGCTGCGGCTTCCGCGTGGAGTCGCATCTCCAGCTCATCAGTCAGATAAACAGTGGTCTTCACCATGCCATATTCGGTACCACCCATGAAGGCCCGTATGCCCCGCTCAGACGGGCCGCCGAATGCCCCGCTACCTCGTGCGCGCGAGCACCCCTCGCAGGTAGGCGGCCTGGCCGGCGTGCTGGAGGTCGTCGGATATCACGCTGACCAGGCGCACGCCGAGGGTGACCGGCGGGTCCCAGCGGGTGTCGACGACGCGGGACAGATCGGCATCGACCAGGCCTTGGACGTAACGCAGCGTCTGCTCGTGGACCGCGTCGTAGTAGCCGGTGAGTAGTTCGGCGGGTGCCTGGATGCGGGCGACGTCGTCGGCGCTGTCGCCGTATCCGGTGGCGCTCTCGGCGATCGGCAGGGCGAACCTGTCGTACCAGCCCTTCGCGGTCCATACCTGGTCGAGGCCCGCGACCTCGGCCACGTGGTCGTCCTGCACCCGCGTCAGGTGCCAGACCAGCCATGCGATCGAGTTGGCGCCCGGGTCGACGCGGTAGTTCAGCGCCTCGGCGTCGAGGCCGTCCACCGCCTCGTGTACTACCTCGCGTATCCGCTCGAATCCGTCGGTCAGCACATCGGCAACCGTCATCGCTCAGCGCTCCTTTCTCAATCCGACAACCTGACCTCGACCGTACCCAGCAGGACCGACATGTACCGAGTCCCGTTTACACAGGCGCCGCTCACGCACACGGGTGACCGACGCCGTGCGCACGTAGAGCCCGTTCGGGCGCGTGGCCGAACCTGCCGGATCGGTGTCGGGTAACCCGCACGCAGGGCGATACGTCGAGCCGGCGGTGCAGGTCCGCCGTCACGAGCGCATTCCACCCGCCGGCATCGGCACGACACACGCATGTGCCCCGGAGCACAGCACCACATGTCACGCTCGCGCCCCCTGCATCGTCAGTCCAGCACAAGACCATTCGCACAAGTTGAACAGGAAACGGATTCCCATGAACATCGCCTACTACATCGTCGGAGTCGTCGCGGCCCTGTGGATCGGTTTCTCGAGCTACTCGCTGTTCGCGAAGAAGGCATTCGTCGCCGACCCATTGAAGGACTACGGCGTCCCGGAGTCGTGGTGGAACTGGCTCGCACTGGCCAAGGGCGCGGGGGCGCTGGGCCTGGTCGTCGGAATGGCCATCCCGGGTCTCGGCGTCGCCGCGGCCATCGGGCTGATCCTGTACTTCCTCGGCGCGGTGCTGACCACCCTGCGCGCCCGCTCGTACAGCACCACCCTGTATCCGGTGTTGTACCTGATCCCCGCTGCAGCCACCCTCGCCCTGCAGCTTGCCCGCTAGGTGCCCCGGAGAGACCGCCGCGCCACAGGCGCGGCGGTCCTCGGCTGTGCGTCGAGCCCGCCCCGGGAACGCCGACGAGATTCCCTTCGCGCTACCGGGATCCCATGTGGGCGTGCGCTTCCCGGGATCTGGTCGAGGGTGAACCCCCGGCACGGCGCGGGCCCTTCCGACCGAGTCGGCGCGTTCGGCCCGCACCCGGCGCAGCCCGCACTCGCGCGGACGTACCCTCGACGTATGAAGTCTCGGCCGCTGACCCTGATCCAGGACGATCTCGTCGACTACGACAAGGCCATGGAGCGCATGGCCGAGATGGTCGAAGAGCGGCAGCGGGACGAACGCCCGGACACGCTGTGGTTGCTGAGCCACCCGCAGGTGTACACGATCGGCCGCCGCACCCCGCTCGAGCATCTGCCCGACCCGGCCCGTCACATCCCGGTGGTGGAGACGACCCGGGGCGGGCAGCTCACCTATCACGGTCCCGGGCAGCTCGTGGGGTATCTGATCGTGAAGCTGGCGGCCGGCGAGGGGGTGGTCGACTATATCCGCGAGGTGGAGTTCCGGCTCATCGAGGCGCTGGGGACACTCGGGGTCGCCGCACAGCGCCGCGATACTCCGCCCGGTTCCGAACTGCTGACCGGCGTGTGGACCACCGCGACGGGCCGCAAGATCGTCTCGATCGGCATGCGGCAGAGCCGCGGGGTCACCAGCCACGGCTTCGCGCTCAATGTGGACGGCGATCTGGAACCGTGGCACTGGGCGGTGGCCTGTGGTCTACCGGAGGTGGACATGACCTCGGTCCGGCGCGAAATCGGCACGGCGACAATGGATCAGGTTCGCCCGGTGGTCGCGGCGGCGTTCGAGGCCGAGCGGTAGCTCAGGGCTTGGCGGCGTAGACGCAGCGTTCGATATCCGAGACCGGACCCGACCGCCCGAGCGGTTCCAGATACCGCTTCGTATGCCCCGCGGCGTCGGCCTGTTCGCGCAGCTGCCAACCGTATTCGGCCAGCAGCGGCTCGACCTCGGCCGGGCTCAGCCCGTAGGTCCAGATCGGGTCGCGCCCCTGCACGAACCGCCGGTGCGCCCGGGCGGCGCCGTAGCTTTCGGTGCCGTCGAGGAAATCCCTTGGGACGTAGGTGAATCCCAACCGGCTGCCGGATGCCGCCGTGCTCAGGAACCGCAGCGTGGCGCGCACCGCCGGTTCGGTCAGGTACTGGGTGACGCCCTCCCAGACGAAGAGGGTCCTCGCCTCGGGCCGGTGGCCACACGCGGCCAGCATGGTGCCCAGATCATCGGTTTCGAAGTCGATGGGCACCTGAACAACGTTGACGGGCACGGGCATTCGCTTCCGCTTCGCGTCGAGATTCACCGCCATGTCCACCTCGTAGACCGGGATACCGCGCGGCGCGGCCATTCGGTAACCGCGCGTGTCGAATCCGGCGCCGAGCAGAACCACCGCCTCGATGCCCTCGTCGATCGCTTCGGCGAGCCGGTCGTCGAAATAGCGCTTGCGACAGGCGATGCTGTTCCACAGCCCTGATGCCTCGCGGTCGGTCATGGACATCAGCAGCCGCCGTAACGGCGCCGGGCCGACAATCCACCGCATCGTCCCGGGCAGCATTGCCGCTGCGAGGCTGTCGCTGACCAGCCGCCGCCCTTCAGGTAGCCGATACTCCCCGGCCGCGATCACTATCGGGCCGTATGCGGTGCCCGTCTTGTCCACCATCGTCGACCATCCCCGTTCGCTAGATGTCCGACCAGTATTCCCGGCTACTACCATTGATGGTTCGCAGGCGGCGTCAAGATTTCGCCAGCAGCCGGGGATGCTCGCCGCCCGCCAGGCGTCGGGTGGGCTGTGTGAACGCGGTACCAATCACCGGGGGCGCCTTGCACGGCCGCACCGGACACCTCTTCGCCGGCCGGTCCGTCCGGGAAGGTCCGTGCGCTCAACGCCCCAGTGGCCGCCCACACGCCCGGCTCCGCGCACCCAGCGGCCCACGCCCGGCAGCCCCCGCGTGCCGGGCGTCGCGACGACCGAGACTAGAGGCTGCTCCCGGTAGGCGGCAGCACCTGGGGCTGCGGCTGGGGATGGCAACGCGGCCGCCAGTATTCGTGCCAGCGGGTGCAGTGCCAGTAGTACCAGTCGTCGTAGTCGGCCTGCACGATTCCCGGTCCGGCGACGACATGGGTCGCCGCCTGCGGCACGGGCTCGGCCATCGCGGCCGCCGCGGTGAACATCGGTGCGGCGACGAGCGCGGCCGCCAACGCGATCCGACCGACCACTCGCCCCTTCGGCGAGCCGGTGCTCGAGTTCCTTGTCACGATTTCATTCCTCTCGAATCAGCTTGCACGGCAACCGAATACGCGATATTCGCCACAGGGCTCCGCGATCCGTACCTCCATCAAAGCCCGACTCGTGCACGGAATGAAGTCCACAGCGCCCATCTTCAGCCGATCATCAGACGCCCGAGTACCGTCAGATCGTCCGGGAGACGGCGCCCGGCGAC
Organism: Nocardia albiluteola; assembly: GCF_018860155.1. Classification (GTDB taxonomy): domain Bacteria; phylum Actinomycetota; class Actinomycetes; order Mycobacteriales; family Mycobacteriaceae; genus Nocardia; species Nocardia albiluteola. The sequence continues at coordinate 99,388 of NZ_JAHKNI010000016.1, read as the reverse complement.
TCGTCAGATCGCAATGCGGCCGCGGCGGACCCGATCGCGCAGCTGAGCGGGCACGGCCAAGACGCCCGTGCCCTCGATCCGGGTATGCGGCCCAAGGGTTTCCGGGCTTACCGACAGCCGGGGCGCTGCTCCCTCCACGCCGAACTCCCATTCCCGGATGGCCTCGTCCGATATCGGTACCAGCCCGCTGTTCGCTCCGGTCGGTAACGGATCCTGGCCGAAGTGGGTGCGCAGGGCGTTCACCTGCGATGCCAGGTCCGGACGCAGCGGCGGTGGCGGCCGGTGCCCGAGCCCATGGTCGTTGGATTCGAGCCACGCACGCAACCGATCGACCGTCGGCGATTCGCCCAGCGCATCGGCGCGGCCGAAGTCGATCTCGCCCGCACAGCACCGCACGTGGAGCATGATCCGGCCCTCCACGGCGATGCACCATTCGCTCGAAGTTCCGTGGCCGAGATCGAATTGGTAGTAATAATGTGCCGTCCCGAACGTGCGACTCAGATCCGCGAGGCGCAAGTACAGCTCGGCGTCCCAGTCTTCGGAGTCAGCGATGCGCAGCGCCCCGTCGTGCACCGCGAGAGTCCATCCGTCCAGCACAGGGCTAATGAACACCTGCGGACCGGGGTAGCTTTGATACCGTTCCTGGAGCTCCGGCGAATACATATGCATGTCCAGATACACGGGCTGCCTCCGCCAAAACCCGAAGCCCATCCGCATGGTCGCCGGAATCGGATCGTGTAGCGCGAGGGCTCGCAGCACCGCGCCCTGGTCGGAGGTCGGCAGCGCGAACCATGAACCCATGCCGATGCTGTCGCGCTCGGGCTCGGGTGCCGCCTCATGGCGCTGCTTGCCTCGGATCAACCGCTCGAGCGCGGTCAGGTCCGCCGGTGACAGACAGTCCCAGCCCAGTTCGGCCAGCGCCCAGAGCGCCGCGCGCCGCGCCCGCGAGCCCGACCTCCGCACCCCCCGCACCACACCGGCCACGCCGGGGCCGAACTCGACGATCGCCTTGACGGCGGCATCGCGCACCTCCAGAACCGGACTGCCCAGCAGCGCAAGGAGAACCGGCAGATGCGGGCACCGCGCCGCGGCGACGAAATCACCGGAATCCGCGCAGGGGTCTCGCCAGCAGCGGACCGGCGATGCGACATGCCCGGGCGGTACCGCTGGGAGCGAGGCCGTGGGCAGGCCCAACACGGTCAGCAATGGGCCGCGAAGAGGCTCTATCAACGCCGCATGGTCCATCATCGACTCGAAGAACGCCCACAGCGGGGCCCTCCTGAGCGCTTCGAGGCAGTCGGGCCGGGCATACTCGGCCGCATCGTCGAGCAGCAGTCGCAGAATCACCAGGTAGGGCTCAATCCCGGCGGAGTGGTCGCGGCCGGACAGGACGCCCCACGCCCGCCGCCGAATATCCGCATCCCGGTCCGTCAGTATCGAGTGCGCCTGTTCGGCGGTCCACACCCTGACGATCGCGGGCGTCGCCCTGTCCTCGTCCGCCTCGATGACGGCCTGATCCAGCACATCCCACGCGCGCCGCCGCACACTCGGGTCCGGATCGGCCATGACCCCCGCCAGCTCCCGCTCGCGACCCCTAGGGACCGTTGCCAGCCTGCGCCCAGCCACGACGCTGACCCGCACCAGCTCCCGCACGACCGATTCGCTCTCCCTCACGCCCGAAATCTAGCGCAGCCCGCCGACACGAACCTCCCCCACTTTTGAGGGGGAACGCCAAGCGCCACAGAGCATTCACCGCACCGGCCCTCAGCGAAAACGGGGCCGCATCGCGCAGGGCCGCTACATCCACGACAGCTGCTCCCTGGCACGAGCTCGATATCCCCTATTCGCCCGACACGCCCTGGGCATCTTCATACTCGGCCGCGCCTTCCGGCGCACCGTGCACAACATCGTGAAAAGCACGCCGGAGCAGTGCCGTGATCCGCTCGGGGTCGGCATCGCGCAGCCCGTCGAGCTGGAGCAGATGCCGCCCGATGACGGCCCCCAGAGTGATCGCCCCGATGAGCCCGGCGCGCAGGTCCGCGTCGGTATCGGCCATATGCGCCGCAGCCTGTCGCTGCACGGCCGTCATGGCGACACGGACGTCGTCGGCGGCCTGCGGATGGGTGAACATGGATCGGATCGCCGCCAACGCATCCATCGGCTGCTCGACGAGCTTGCTTTCCAGGACAGCCAGGAGCTGTTCGGCCGCCTGCTCGGGGGTACCACCCACCTCACCGTCCCGTTCGAGGCCCGCGACCTGGGCGAACAGGTTGGCCTTCGACCCGAAGTAGCGCATGACGAGCCCGGGATCGGTGTTCGCCTCGGTCGCGATCGCGCGGATGGTGGTCGATTCGTAGCCGGCCTCGGCGAACAGGGCACGCGCCGCCCGCAGGATTCGCGCCTGAGTGGCGCTGCGCTGCTCGGCGCGGGTGGCGGGTCGGGCACTCATCCGCTCAGTCTACGCCGTTGACCGAATCGGCAGGCCCTGCTACTTTCGGTCTACATTGTTGACTGAATAAAGGTGGTTCCCGTGTTGCTTACGGTCCTGCTCTCGGCGCTGGCCGGCCTGATGGGCGCGAATGCGGTCCCGCATTTCGTCAAAGGCATGGTCGGCGAACAATTCCCGAACGTCTGGGGCAACTCCGCCCTGCTCAATGCGATCGCCGGGACCCTGGGTCTCGCGCTGGCGGCCGCGCTCGGATACTGGGCGGACATCCCCTCGCACGCCGCCGCGGGCATCGTCTGCGCATCGGCGGGCGCGCTGGTCATGGCGGTCTTCCACGGACTCGGCGGCGCCTATCACCTGAATACCGCCCTGCACCGTCCGAACCCGCCGCGGGTCGGCAATTCCGCTGCGGCACAGTAACGTACACCGGACAACACAAAGGCCGCCCCGGTCCCTCACCGAACCGGGGCGGCCTCGTCGTGCGGGGCGGCTACATCTGCGGCAGCGACTCTCCCTGCACGAGCTCGATATCCAGATCGATCTTCACCGCGGTGCCGACCGCGGCAATGCCCGCGCGCACCATGGCGTTGTAGTCGATCGCGAAATCGTTGCGGTGCAACTGGATCTCGGCATGGAAGGCGGCGCGGGTGCCGCCCCACGGGTCGGGGCCGAAGCCGCCGTAGGTGACATCCAGCTCGATCGGGCGGACCTGGCCGTGCAGGGTGAGTTCACCCGGCATCACCAGGGTGTCGCCACCGGTGCGGCGGAATCCGCTGCCGCTGAACGAGATCACCGGGTACTTCTCCACGTCCAGGAAGTCCCCCGAGCGCAGGTGGTCGTCGCGCATCCCGATGCCGGTATCGATGCTCGCGGCCTTGATCTCTGCGAAACCCGTTGACTTCTCCAGGGTTTCGGAGATGTCCAGCCGTCCGCTCACCTCGGCGAAGCGCGCCTTGATGCTCGCGATGCCCAGGTGCCGCGCGGTCGCGATCACCGTCGAGTGCACCGGATCGATGGTCCACGGGCCCGGCGGCAGGAGCGGGACGGTGCCCGCCTCCGGCGCCAGGGTGATCTCCCCGAGCCTGCCCGAACCATCGCCGCCGACCCGCGCGACCTGCGCCACCGGCGCGAAGCCCGGCGCGGTGATGATCGCGGTGCACACGCCCGCGGGCAGCGGCTCGGTGGCCGCCACCCCCGTCGCGTCGGCGACCGCCCGGGCCAGCTGGCGCCCGGTCAGGTCGGTGACCGTCAGCACCGCATCCGGCACCGGCCAGCCCTCGGTGGTGTGAATACGCGCAGTCAGTCCATTCATGACCGGTTTGCCGCCTCCTCGTATCCGAGCCGCACGTCATGGCTGATCTCGCCACCGGCGACGGTGACCTGGCTGGTCACCGGCGGGTAGCCGCTGGCGACCACCGTGTATTCGCCCTCGGGCAGATCGGACACCACGTATTGGCCTTCTTCATCGGTGCGTGCGCTCGCGACCGGGGTGCCCGTCGCATCGAGCACCGTGACCTGGGCGTCGGGCACCACGTGACCGTTGGCCCACGCGGCGCCGGACAGCACCGTCATCGGCGAGAGCTCCACGTCGTGACGCAGCAGCCCACTCTCGGGCACATTCAGCGTAATCGCGTTCGGCCGCATGTGCTCGGCCACCGCAACCAGCGTATACACGCCGGACACCACGCCGTGGCAGACGTACCCGCCGTCGGCGCCGGTGACCGCCGCGCCCACGACCTCGCCCCGCATATCGGTCAGGGTGATGGTCGCCGACGGGATCGGCTCCTGCCGCCCGGCCGCGCGCACCACACCCGAGAGCTCACCCGAGCCCTGCAGCGAGATGTCCAGCGACTGCGGCCGATCGCCGACGGTGACGTTCACCGCCGCGGGCTGGTGCCCGCCGGCCGAGACGATCAGCACGTAGCTGCCGGACGCCGGGGCGCCGATGCTGTAGCCGCCGTTGGAATCGCCGGTCCCGCGCGAGACCTGGTGGCCGCGGGTGTCGATCAGGGTGAGCGCGGCGCCGGAGACCGGTCGCCCGTCCTCGCGGCGGACGCGGCCGCCGATCGTGCGCGCCCCGCCGTTCGACGAGGTGAACTCGGCCGCCGAACTCATGACCGCCATCTGTGACACCGCCGTTCCATTCGTATGTGCCGCAACGCCGTTGCCGTTGCGCTCGATCGCGGCATGCCTGCCCGCGACCGCACCGGCCAGTACCGGTTCGGGCTCGGAGATCGCCCGCGCGGCGCCCTCCCAGACCTGGCTCTCTTGCCAGTCGTCCGCGTCCACCAGCGCCTCCGCGCCCTCGATCGGGGGCGGGGTGGCCTTCGGATCGGCCAGCGGAATTTCCTTCATGAACAGCAGCACGAGGCAGGCCACCAGCGCCACGCCGGCCGCGGAGTAGAACACCCCGTGCAGCGAGTTGGTAAAGCCGATCAGGATCGGATCCTTGACCATCGACGGCAGCGCCGCGATGCCGCTGGTATTGCTCTGGATGCTGCCGAGCTTGGAGGCGTCGAAGCCGTGCGGCAGGTGCCCGCCGAAGGCGTCGATGATCTTGTGCGGCAACAGGTTGAACATGATCGTCAGGAAGACCGCGACGCCCAGGGTGCCGCCCATCTGCCGGAAGAATGTCGCCGACGCGGTCGACACGCCCATGTCCGTGCGCGGGCCCGCGTTCTGCGCGGCAATGATCAGCGTCTGCATACAGCCACCGAGGCCCAGGCCGATGACGCCGCTGAACAGCAGCGGCTGCCAGATCGCGGTGTCGTAGTGGACCTGCGAGTACAGCAGCGCGCCGATCGCGATGATGAAGGTGCCCACCACCGGCAGGAACTTGTAGCGCCCGGTGTACCGGGTGATCTGACCGGAGATCAGCGAGCCGATCATGATGCCCGCGACCAGCGGGAGCATCAGCAGCCCCGCCTTGGTCGGCGAGTAGCCGCGCACGACCTGCCAGTACAGCGGAACCATGGAGATCGCGCCGAACATCGCGACACCGACGATGAAGCCGCCCGCGATGACGATGCTGAACGTCGAGTTCTTGAACAGCCGCAGCGGGATCAGCGCCGCGTCCTTCATCAGGTACTCGATGAAGACGAACAGGATCAGCCCGATCGCGCCGATGGCGTAGCAGATGATCGCCTTGTTGGTGCCCCAGCCCCAGGTGCGGCCCTGTTCGGCCACGATCAGCAGCGGGACCACGCAGATGGTCAGCGCTATCGCGCCCCAGTAGTCGACCTTGTGGTTCTGTCGTTGGTGCGGCACGTTGAGCACCTTGGTGACCACGCCCAGCGCGATGATGCCGATCGGCACGTTCACCAGGAACACCCAGCGCCAGCCCTCGAGGCCCCACAGGTGGTCGAAGCCGGAGAACCAGCCGCCGAGCACCGGTCCCAGAACCGTGGAGATACCGAAGGTCATCATGAAGTAGCCCTGGTACTTCACGCGCTCACGGGCCGGGACGATATCGCCGATGATCGTCATGGCCAGCGACATCAGGCCGCCGGCGCCCAAGCCCTGGAAGGCGCGGAATCCGGCCAGCTCGTACATCGAGGTGGCGAAGGTACACGCCGCCGAACCGATGACGAAGATGGTGATGGCGGTGAGGAAGAACGGCTTACGCCCGTAGATGTCGGCGAGCTTGCCGTACAGCGGGGTGCTGATGGTGGCGGTGATCAGATAGGCCGTCGTGGCCCACGCCTGCTGGTCGAACCCGTGCAGGCTGTTGGCGATGCGCACGATCGCCACGCTCACGATGTTCTGATCGAGGGCGGCCAGGAACATGCCCAGCAGCAGACCCGACAAAATTGTCATGATCTGCCGATGCGAGAGCATCGGGGGCGCGTCCACCGCCACCGGTCGTGCTGCCGGCGCCTCGGTAGTCGTAGTCGTCATAGTCTTTCTAGCCTTATTTCGGTTCGGCCGTACATGGAGTAGTCGTCTCGATATCGGCGTTCAGCCGATCGAGCAGGGTTATCAGGGCGGATCGCTCCCCCACGGGCCAGTCGGCAAGAATGCCGGCGAGCCAGAGATTGCGCTGGCGGCGGTTCTCCTCGAAGACCCGCACTCCCTCCTCGGTGGCTGCGAGGACGCAGGCGCGGCCGTCGACGGGATCGGCCCGGCGTTCGACCATGCCATGTGTGACAAGGGATCTGGTTTGCCTGCTGATGGTGGAAATCTCAGCGTGCAGCTGCTCGGCGAGTTTGCCGGTTCGCTGTGGACCGTCGTGGACCAGGCAGAACAGCACGGCATAGGCGAGCTTGTCGAGCCCGTCGGGTCCGTGCGCCGCCAGCTGCGTCTTCGTTCGGTTCATCGCCCGCATGAACCGGATCAGCTGGGCGCCGAGACGATCGGCGTCGTCCGATACAGCGGTATCGGACGTGGAGGCCACGGGGGCCAGGGTGGTCATGGGGATTCACCTTCTCCCTCATCTACAGACTTTGGTTAGCGCATACAACTAGTTGCCAATGCCAACTATACATTCGGTCAGGCATCGTGGCGCAAATCGTTTTCTGCCCGGCACCACAACCTCTCCCTGACCGGCCCGAACGTCCTCCCCGACCCCCGCGGCTGGGCCCGGACCGGCAGTTCGCACACGTCACGGCCGGCGCGCGAAAAACCCGATAACAGTGGTTCGACGTGGTCGAATGCGTGGATGAACAACCGACCGACACGAAACGGTTGCGATTCTGGTCGGTTGCCCACCAACTGTGAGAACAGCCGAATTCGCCTCTGTAATCCCCCTCACAACGCCACGCGGGGACCTTATCGACCCTGAATTTCCCGCGCGGTCTCGGCGACGAACCGGTGGACGAGTTCGAACGGCAGCGGATGGTCGGTGAACGCGGTGAACATGAATCCGCCCGCGGCGTCGTCCTTGAACACCTCGAGCACGATCCCCCGGCCCGGAGACGGGCCGACATCCTCGAGTTCCCAGCCGAAGCCGTCGCGGTCGTTGACGTCGGTCACCCTCCAGACCAGGTAGACGCGCCCCCGATATTCCCACGGCGGCGACAACGCCTGCGACGTGGCAGCGTCGGACATTTCAGTCCGTCTTCTTCGCGCGGAAGAACATCACCTGATCACCGTACTCCGTGAGCGGATGTGCCTGCCCGGCCTGCCGAATGCCGCTGACGGGCAGGTTGGTCAGCTTGGAAAATGTCGCAGTATTGCCGAATGCCGCGCGCACCTGGGTTTCCGAGGCGTAATCGGCGCCGTAATCGGACAGGGCGGCGAAGTTCAACGGGGCCAGCGGTTTGTCCAGCGGGAGCTGCCCCGCGGGCCGCCCCAGCGCGGCGTACTGGGTGGCCACCCCGTCGGCGTACCAGCACAATTCGTAGGAGATCTGCTCGATGGTGTTCACCGTGATCACCGGCCAGCGCTGCGAAAGACGCAGTGCCAGCGGATTTTTTCCGCACGGGGTGAGTTCCCAGCGCAGGCTGGCCACCGTGATCCAGCTGCCGCCGCTGCGCTGCACCAGCACCACGTCGTCGCCGAGGCGCTCGGCCGTGTTCATCTCGGGATCGGGGATGCCCCAGTGCGTTTCGTGCACGCCCTGATACTTCGCACTGACGGTGGGCTCGGCGCCGTCCTCGGCGAAGGCGGCGACGACCGCGGCGCGCACCTGGGCCGGTCCGTCTGGACTGGTGCAGCGCACGGCGATCGCGCCGAAGGAGGTGGCGATCTCCACCGGCTTGGACGGCAGGTCCGGAAGCGCCCCCGCGACCAAGGGTTTGAGCCCTATCAGGCCCAACTTCCAGTTGATCTCCTCGATCGTGGACAGGTCACCCGAGGTCTGATACAGGATCCGCTGCTGGGTCAGGTATCCCGCGCGCTCGAGCGTCTGGCAGTGCAGCTTCTCCAGCGCGGTCGCGGTTTTGGCGGTGAAGTCGAGTTCGGAGATGCGGGTCTCGCGCAGCCGCGTGGTCATCTGGGGCGTGGTCCACGCCGCATACCGCTCGCGGTACATCGCCAGGGCCTGCTTGCGCGCGCGGCCGATCATCAGCGTGCGCAGCAGCATGTTCAGGCTGGCCAGGTAGTAGCGGCCCGACTGCTCCGGATCGGCCGCGAACAGCCCCGCCCGGATGCGCACGGCCTCGGCGCTGGCGTCCACGGCCGCATCGGGATCCAGCCGGCACAGCCACACCCCGCACTTGGACAGCCCGTCGGCGCAGACCGCGGCCGCGGCCGGATACTTCTGTGCCACCTGGTGATACGCGTCGCAGGCCTGGCGGATGGTCGAGGTGGCCAGTTCCCGGTGGCCGATGGTGCGCGCGGCCTCCTCGAACAACCGCAGCGCGTCGGTGACCTGGCCGGCGAACTGCGCGGTGACGTGTCCGGCCATGAGCCAGCGCAGCCGGATCAGCACCGCCTCCTGCGCGGGCTCGAGCGCGGCGGGCGACCTGTCGCGGCTCCCCTCGGCGGTCTTGGTGGCGATCAGCGCACGCGCCGCGTCGCACAGGGATTCGGCCAGCCGGAGTTCGGCCTCGGCCGTCCGGTCGTGCGCGGCCGCTCGCCGATCCTCGGCGATCCGGCGCTCGATGGTGCTCAGCTCCATCGCAATCTCCACTCCCGCATATCCTTCCACACATCCGGGGTGGCAAGCCTGGTCGAACTTGCGGAGCCGGTGGGGCGGGTAGATACGGTCGTCGAGCGGCCGCATCGTGCCGTGCCGAGTCTGCCACATATCCGCGCCCCGCATCGACCGGACGGTGACCGCATTCGCGGCGGCCTGCTCGGGGACCACCGGCCGTGCTCGGCGCGGTCCGGGAGCCGAGGCGGGTGCCCGTCGCTACCGCGAGTGCTGGGCCTGACGGGCGGCGCGGTGTAGCAATCCGCCCGGGGCTCCGGCGAAAGATCCGCCGGAGCCCGCCCGATGTGACGATCGTTACGCCTCGGCGTCCGGGAACTCCTGCTGGCGACGCCCGCCGCGCAGCGTGCCGTCCAGGTACGCCGCCTTGCATGCGCGCCGGGCGATCTTGCCGCTGGAGGTGCGCGGGATCGAGCCCGCGGGCACCAGCAGCAGGTCCCGGACGGTCACGCCGTGCTTGGCGGCGATGGCCGCGCGCACCACCTCGGCGATGGGCTCGGAATCCAATTTCGCTGCGCCCGTGCCTCGTTCGGCAACGATGACCAGCTGCTCCGAACCCGCCGACGCACCGGCGTCGAGCATGGACTGCGGGATCTCGTTGGCTGCCAGGGAGAATGCGGCAACGAACCCGGGACGCAGGGAGTCCGAGGCCTCCTGCGCCGACAGCTCGAGATCCTGCGGGTAGTGATTGCGGCCATCGACGATGACCAGATCCTTGACCCGGCCGGTGATGAACAGCTCGCCCTCGTAGTAGGCCCCGAAATCACCGGTGCTCATCCAATTCGCCTCCGGCGCAGTGCCTTCGGCGTGGCTGTCCGGCTGCCGGGCGGTGAGCCGGTTGCGGAACGTGTCCTCGCTCTCCTGCTCCCGGCCCCAGTATCCGATGCCCATGTTGTTGCCGTGCAACCAGATCTCGCCGACCTCGCCGTCCGGGCGCTCGGCCCCGGTCGCGGGGTCCACGATCACGCCCCACTGCGACAGCGCGACGTATCCGCAGGACACCTGCGGCACAGCGTTTTCCGCCGTCGGATCGACCGGCACCATGCGCCCGGCGTTGAGCTCGCGCCGGTCGACGTACACGACCTTGGCCTCGTCGTCGCGCTTGGTGGCCGAGACGAACAGCGTCGCCTCCGCCATGCCGTAGCAGGGCTTCATCGCCGTCTTGGGCAGCCCGTACGGGGTGAACGCGTCGTTGAACTTCTGCATCGATGCCACCGACACCGGCTCGCTACCGTTGATCAGCCCGATCACGTTCGACAGGTCCAGGTCCTCGCCCGGCTTCGGCAGGCCGCGCACCGCCGCGTGCTCGTACGCGAAATTCGGTGCGGCAGCGTAGGTCGAGGCGCCGTCGGAGGCCGCGGCGAGCTCCTTGATCCAGCGGTACGGCCGCCGCACGAACGCGCTCGGGGACATGATGGTGATGAACTTGCCGCCGACCGCGGGCAGGATCACGCACAGCAGGCCCATGTCGTGGAACATCGGCAGCCAGGTGACACCGCGCGCGTTCCAGTCGATGCCGATCGAGTCGATCATCTGCAGCAGGTTCGTTCCCACTGCGCGATGGGTGATCTCGACACCGGCTGGAACCCGCGTGGAGCCCGAGGTGTACTGCAGATAGGCCACGCTGTCGATGTCGATATCCGGCATCGTCCAGCTCTCGCCGACGCTGTCGGGGATCGCGTCGACCGCGATGATGCGGGGCCGCTGCGCGGCCGGTAGCTCCCGGAAGATTTCGCGCACCCGGGCCGCGGCCGAGCTCGCGGTCAGGATCGCCGAGGGCCGGCAGTCGCCGAGCACGGCATGCACCCGGCCGGTGTGACCCAGCTCCTCCGGATCGAACAGCGGCACAGCGATATTCCCCGCATAGACCGCGGCGAACATCGCGACGACGTAGTCGAGTCCCTGGGGGGCCAGGATCGCCACGCGATCGCGCGGCTTGGTCACCTGCTGCAGTCGCGCCGCGACCGCGCGCAATCGGATACCGAACTGGCGCCAGGTGAGCTCGAGGTATTCACCATCACGCTCGCGCGAGTAGTCGATGTAGCGGTATGCGAGCTCATCTCCGTTCGCCGCGCTGTGCATGTCGACGAAGTCGATCAGGGTCGAGTCGCCCCGGATCTTGATGTTGCCCTGCTCATCGAGATAGTCATCCCAGGTCTTGCCGATCATTCCCCATCCTTTTTCACGCACACCTCTACGAGGTGTGATGACACCGAACACGGATCGACACCGAAGCCCGAAGAGTAGCAGGCGCTCCGGTCGCGGTCGTTCAGTATCGTCCGAAGGCCAGCGACACGTTGTGCCCGCCGAAGCCGAACGAGTTCTTCACCGCGTAGTCGATCCGGCCCGAACGGGCCTGTCCGGACACGACATCGAGGTCGATCTCCGGATCCTTGTTGTCGAGGTTGAGCGTCGGCGGCACGATGCCGTCGCGGATGCTGAGCACCGTGAGCACCGATTCCAGCGCACCGACCGCGCCGATCGAGTGCCCCAGAGCAGACTTGGGAGCATAGACCGAGGCGTGGTTGCCGATCGAGGCGTTGATGGCCAGCGCCTCGGACGTGTCGCCGATCGGCGTCGCGGTGGCGTGCGCATTCACATGCGTCACATCGTCTTTCGACAGTCCCGCGGTCTCGATGGCGCGCTTGATCGCCCGCGCCGCGCCCTTGCCCTTCAGGTCGGGGGCCACCAGGTGGAAGCCGTCGGAGGTGACGCCCGCGCCCATCAGCCGCGCGTGAATGGTGGCACCGCGGGCCTTGGCGTGCTCCTCGGTCTCGACCACCATCATCGCGCCCGCCTCACCGAAGACGAATCCGTCGCGATCCCTGTCGAACGGGCGCGACGCCCGCTTGGGTTCGTCGTTGCGGGTGCTCATCGCGCGCATCATGGTGAACGCGGCGATCGGCACGGCCTGGATCGATCCCTCGACGCCGCCGGTGACGACCATGTCGGCATCGCCCATCACGATCATTCGCCAGGCGTTCGCGATCGCCTCCGAACCGGACGAACAGGCCGAAACCAGCGTCGAGACACCGGCTTTCGCGCCGATCTCCAGGCTGATGACCGCGCCGGCGCCGTTGGGCATGATCTGCTGGACGGCCAGCGGCTTGACCTTGCGATACCCGCCGCGCTGCATCTTGTTGGTCATGTCGATGTAGATCTCCGCGCCGCCCATTCCGGTGCCCATCGACACCCCGAGCCGGTCCGGATCGACCCGCGGGCTGCCCGCGTTGCGCCACACCTCGCGGCCCAGCACCAGCGCCATCTGCTCGACGTAGGACAGGCGCCGGACCTCCGCGGGGGTCAGCGAATCCTCCGGCTTGACCTTCAGATGCCCGCCGATGCGCACCGGGAGCTCGAACTGCTCGATGAAGTCGTCCTCGAGGACGTCGATGCCGCTCTCCCCGTTGAGCAGTCCCTTCCACGTGGAGTCGACGTCCCCGGCGATCGACGTGGTCGCTGCCAGGCTGGTGACGACCACGCTGGGAAAACCCTTACTGCTGACACTCATCATGCTCAGCTCACTTTCGATGGCAATCCTCTGGCGAATAGTCCCGGTACGGGACTGTCTTCGGCGCCGATCGCGGCGCGAGCGCGGCCGAAACGGCGTGAACCGGACATCGAATACCACTTCAGCAGGAGTTCGGTCCTCTTTAATGCGACGCGCCCTCCTGCCCTCGAGTGCCCGGCAGGGTCGGACTACATTATCGGGGGCGGAACCGACCGGAGTTGCCATGTGACACGCAGCAATCCGATCGCTATTGCACTGTACCGGGTTTCTTCGTGCACCGTCTCATTCACAGATAGCCGATCCGACATGAGGAAGGGCTTGTTCGTGGCCAGGAAGCTGACTCAGCTCGAACTGCTGATGGAGCTGGAACCCATCGCCGAGCAGAATGTTGACCGACATCTGTCGATGGCCAAGCCGTGGCATCCGCACGACTACGTGCCGTGGGACTCCGGTCGCAACTTCGCGGCAATGGGCGGGACGGACTGGGATCCTGAGCAGTCGACGCTCAGCGAGGTCGCCAAGGCCGCGATGATCACCAACCTGCTCACCGAGGACAATCTGCCCTCGTACCACCGCGAGATCGCCGAGAACTTCTCCCAGGACGGCGCCTGGGGCACCTGGGTCGGCCGCTGGACCGCCGAGGAAAACCGCCACGGCATCGTCATCCGCGACTACCTGGTGGTCACCCGCGCGGTGGATCCGGTCGCGCTCGAGCGTGCCCGGATGGTGCACATGACCCAGGGCTACAACCCCATCAAGATGCTTCGCGACGCCGGCGCCGAGCTGGAACACGTCACCGATCGCGGATTCCTGCATTCGGTGGCCTACGTGACCTTCCAGGAGCTGGCCACCAGGGTGTCGCATCGCAATACCGGCAAGGTGTGCGACGACCCGATCGCCGATCGCATGCTGCAGCGCATCGCCGCCGACGAGAACCTGCACATGATCTTCTACCGCAACGTCTGTGGCGCGGCGCTGGACCTGTCGCCCGATCAGGCCCTCGCGGCGATCGCCGAGATCGTGTGCCACTTCCAGATGCCCGGTTACGGCATGCCGGACTGGCGCCGCAACGGCGTGCTGATGGCCAAGCACGGGGTCTACGATCTGCGCCAGCACCTCGAGGAGGTGGTGATGCCGGTGTTGCGCAAGTGGAATGTGTTCGAGCGCAACGATTTCGGCGCCGAGGGCGACCGGATCCGGAATCAGCTCGGGGAATACCTGGAGAAGCTACAGGGCGATTGCGTGCGGTTCGAGGAGCAGCGCGACCGGGCGCTGGCGCGCGAGGCGCGCAAGCGAGATCTGGCGCCGGCCAAGGCATAACGCCTTCGGCTAGGCGTACCTCCGCATTCGCTCCGGCCATGCGCGGTTTCGGACGGCTTCGCCGACGGCGCCCATTAAACGACCAGCCCGACCAGGTGGCCGATCCCGAAGGTGACCGCCATCGCCAGCGCGCCGCCCACGAGCACTCGCACGGTGGCGCGCAGTACCGGGGCCTGCCCCAGCTTCGCCCCGACCGCGCCGGTGATCGCCAGCGCCACCAGTACGGCGACGGTGGTGACCGGAATCCGCAGCGCGACCGGAGTGAGGATCGCCAGCAGCGGCAGCAGCGCGCCGAGGGTGAAGGACAGCGCCGAGGAGAATGCGGCGTGCCGCGGATTGGTCAGGTCGGTCGGGTCGATGCCCAGTTCGGCCTCGGCGTGCGCGGTGAAGGCGTCGTTCTCGGTCAGCTCCTCGGCGACCTTCCACGCCGTCGCCGCGGACAGGCCCTTGCCCTCGTAGATCGCCGCGAGCTCGGCCAGCTCCGCCTCGGGCTGCTCGGCCAGTTCCCGGCGCTCCACCTCGAGAATCGCACGCTCGCTGTCGCGCTGCGTGCTGACCGATACGTACTCCCCGAGCGCCATCGACACCGCGCCGGCGGCCAGCCCCGCGATACCCGCGGTCAAAATCGTCGACCGCGTCGCCGTGGCAGCCGCCACACCGACGACAATTCCCGCCACGGAAACAATTCCGTCGTTGGCGCCCAGAACTCCGGCCCGCAGCCAATTCAACCGCGACGCCAGACCATTCCCATGCGGCTCCGGATGCACCTGCGGTGCAACCACAACGCCCTTCTCGAGCACTGCCTCATCACTCAGCACACGACTACGCTAACCAATTATCAGGCCGTCTACCAGCAATGGAAGGCTACCCATAACGAGGTAAACCAGTGCATACCAAGGGTTTACATACCTAACTCGGAGCCGCGCAGCAGCCCTGCGGATTTCGGCAGAATATATTTTCCGGCTGCCTGATTCGCCTGCTCAACCCGCTGTCCCACCGAGTGAGCCCCGAGCCCCCCCCCCGGCAATTTCCGTCGAACTCACGATGCGCCCTATCGTTCTCGCACTCTCGTCGAATCCGAGATCTTGTGACGCGAGTTACAGGCTACGCCCGCGAGCGCCGGGAGCGCACGATCCACAACCAGGTGACCGCGATCATCGCAACAAGGGCAGGTTTTCCGAAGAACAGGGCGACGGTGCCGAGAACAGGCGACCGAGGTCGCCACCACCCTCGCGGAATCGCCACGAAGAACACGAAATACCCCCAGCCCCAGGGCAATCGCGATCGCCACGAAAATCCCGAGCTTCGGGCCGACGGTGCTGTACCCGATCAGGAAGCCGATCGCGGGCGCCGCGCCGTCGAGCAGATGGCGCGGACCGTGCATGGTGCGGAACTTCGCCCACATGTCCGCGAGGGAGGCGTTCTGATCGGCGATAGATCGAGGGCCGGGCGGAAGAGGCCGCCTCAGGCGCGGCGCTCGATCGGCGCGGGCACGTAGCGGCCGTCCAGGACCTGTGGGTCCGGGATGTACACGCGCAGCAGCGGACGGAACGGACCGGCCGGGCACGGCAGCCAATTCGCCCGCGCCACAGGGTCTTCCGGTTCGGTATGGCTGATCGTGACGGTGAGCGCGCCGTGGGTGTCGAACACGATGCCCGGGGTGCGATCGCCGATCGAATAACGCCCGATCGGATTCTCGACCAGGTAGTAGTCCGGGACGTCGTACATGGTCAGCGACCAGAATCCGGCATTGGGCGGGATCGGATCCAGGCGCAGCGTGTAGGTGCGCTCGCCGGTCAGCTGCTCGCCCTTGTCGTCGAGGTAGATCGGCGAATATGCCGCCTCGTAGCCGTGGTTGCCCCACAGCCCGCCCAGCGCGGCGGCCGCGCGGGTGGCGAAGCGCACGGGTCCCTCCGCCATCTTCCACTGCGGCTCGTCGCGAGTGCCGATCTCGAAGAAGTCCAGGTTGTAGTCGAAGATGCGGAAGGACTGCACCCAGCCGTTCACGACGTCAGCGGCGCTGCCGCGGACCAACTGCTCGAGCATCTCCCTGCCCGCCTCGTACCCGGCCCCGAGGGCGGCGCGGACCGGCTCGGCGAGATCGGCGACGGGCACCTCGCCGGTCAGCCCGAGCGCGGCGAACGTCCGCTGCACCGGCAGGTCGCGCGCGGCCGGCGGAAACTCCTGCGACCAGGTGCGGAACTTCTCGAAGAAGGTGAGTGCCGCGCTCGCGTCGGCGGCGATCTCAGGCACCCCGGCCGGGACGCGCCCGGGCTCGAGCGGCTCGAGGGTCAGCGCGTCCTGGAGTGCCTTTGCGGCGGGCAGGTCCTGCGGGCCGGCGACGGCGTAACGCCCGACGATGGATGCCACGCGGGTGGGGAAGCGCACCGGAGTCGTTCCATCGGGCGCGGTCCCCGCCCACCCGGGCGGCACTAGCAGATACGTCCCCGCGTCGTTGCCGGTGCCGCGCGTGCCGATATAGGCGAAGTTGTTGGTCCAGGCGTCGACGAACTGCAGCACGTAGTAGCGGTCCGACGCGGGCACGCGCAGCACGATCGGGCCGACACCGAGATCGATCTGCGCGATCGAGTACAGCGTGTCGTTGTTGACGGTGACGAACGTATCCGAGGGTTTGGCCAGGCCCGGGGTGTGGCCGAAGGTGTTGAAGGGTGTGGGCGGGTTGGCGCCCAATCCGGTTCGCACGAACCTGTCGACCTGCTCCACGTCGAACACCAGCGGAAACCCGTACACGTAGGCCTGGGCGGCCCGCTGAATCAGTTCCTGATCGGTCATCGCTTGTGCCTCCTGCACCTGGTGGACCGGATCGAGGTGACCCACACGACACGAAGCATGGGCGTGCCACCGATACGGACGACGAATATCAACGCGGTTGGTCGAGACTCCGCCTCACTGATGAGGAGGCGGTGTAAGCCATACGTTTATATTGCATCCAGACTGCATTACAGGCAAGGCGACCTGATTAAAACCTTGCTGAGAAAACTATCGCGCGGTGATGGGTCCGGCCCGCAGCCGGACCCCTGTTCACACCGCGACGCGGGCGCCCTCGAGCTCCAGCAGCTCGCGCTTGCGCTCCACTCCGCCCGCGTAGCCGGTCAGCGACCCGTTCGCACCGATGACGCGGTGACAGGGCCGAACGATCAGCAGCGGATTCGCACCGATCGCCGCACCCACCGCCCGCACCGCGGCACGGGACGCACCGATCCGCGCGGCGATCTGCCCGTAGGTGACGGTGTCGCCGTACGGGATCTCGTCCAGCGCATCCCACACGCGCTGCTGGAAATCGCTTCCGGCGCCGTCGTATTCGATCTCGAACCGGTGCAGCTCGCCCCGGAAGTACGCCCGCAGCTGCGCGATGATCTCGGCGAAGGCGCCGGGATGCCGGACCCAGTCCGGCCGCACCGCGGCGCCCCGTCCGCCCGCCATCGACACCACCGTCAACACCACCGAAGCCCCGGACGGTTCGCCCGCGAGCAGCAGCTCCCCGACCGGGCTGTCCATCGTCGTGTACACGGTCATCGCACGTCCCTTCGCAGATCTCGTCGTGTTTCCCACTACCAATCTGCCGCAGGAGCGCCGCCCACACCGGCGGAAATCAGACATCGCGATCACAGGTAGCCCGACCGTCGTACCGACGCTGCCATCGGCCTCCGACTACCTCAGACCCGCTGCAGCGCAGCAGATTTCGTTACCGGGCGCAGGGTCTTGTCCAGATCGGCGCGCATGGTGGTGGCCGAGTCGAGGATGTAGTTCTGCCGCACCTTCCACGGGGTGCGGTCGCCCTGACGCGGGAAATCGCCGATCGAGCGCTGAATGTATCCCGAGCTCAGATCCAGCAGGGGGCGCTCGTTCAGCTCACCGCGCGGCTCCGGCACCACCGCGTCGAGCCCGCGGCGGTCCATGTGCGCGAGCACCTTGCAGACCAGGCGCGAGCTCAGATCGGCGCGCAACGTCCACGAGGCGTTGGTGTAGCCGATGCACACCGCGAAGTTCGGCACGCCGGTGAGCATCGCGCCCTGCCAGACGAACTGCTCGGGCAGCGCGACCGGTTCACCGTCGACGGTCAGCGAGATGCCGCCGAACGCAAGCATTTTCAGCCCGGTCGCCGAGACCACGACGTCGGCCTCGAGCACGCGGCCGGACTTCAGCCGAATCCCCTCGGGCACAAAGGAATCGATGTGATCGGTGACCACATCCGCCTTGCCCTTGCGCATCGCCTTGAAGAAGTCGGCGTCCGGGACCGCGCACAACCGCTGGTCCCACGGGTTGTAGCTGGGCGTGAAGTGCTCGGCCACCAGGGCCTCGTCCTTCAGGATGCGGGCGGCGATGCCGGTCAGCAGCCTGCGCGCCGACTCGGGCCGCCGCCGGCAGTACTGGTAGAAACCGACGTTGAACAGGATGTTCTTGGTGCGGATGACCCGGTGGGCCAGGTTCGGGGGCAGTAGCTCCCGGATCTTGTCGGCGTACTTGTCGCGGCCGGGCACCGCCGAGATCCAGGTCGGCGAGCGCTGCAGCATGGTGACCCGCTCGGCCTGCTCGGCCATGGCGGGCACCAGGGTGACCGCGGTGGCGCCGCTGCCGATGACGACCACCTTCTTGCCCGCGTAGTCCAGGTCCTCCGGCCAGAACTGCGGATACACCATCGTCCCGGCGAAGCTCTCCACGCCGGGGAAGTGCGGCGCATGCCCCTGGTCGTAGTCGTAGTAGCCCGCACAGCTGTACAGGAATCCGCAAGTGAGCGTGCGGGTCTCGCCGCCCTGCTGCAGGGTCAGCGTCCACCGGGCATCCGCGGTGGACCATTCCGCGGCGATCACCTTGGTGCCGTAGCGAATCCGGGAATCGATGCCGTACTGCGCCGCGGTTTCCCGGACGTACCGCAGGATCGAAGGCCCGTCGGCGATGGACTTCGCGTCGCGCCACGGCTTGAACGGGTAGCCGAGGGTGAACATGTCCGAGTCCGAGCGGATGCCGGGATACCGGAACAGATCCCAGGTGCCGCCCATCGCCTCGCGGGCCTCGAGGATGGCGTAGCTCTTGCCGGGCAGCTCGGTCTGCAACCGATAGGCGGCGCCGATACCGGACAGACCGGCACCGACGATGACGACGTCGACATGCTCCATACCCTCAGTGTGCTGGGCCACACGGCCTCCTTCTTGACTCTGCGCGACAAGTATTTGATTCTGGACGACATGTCGGTGATCAGATCCGCCGGGCTGCGGGGGTTTCGCGCCACGGTAGCCGAGCTGGGCGGCAATGCGGAGGACTTCGCGACCCGGGCCGGGCTGCCGGTCGCCGCGCTGGACGCCGACGATCTGCTGGTCCCCGACCACCTGATGGCGATGACCCTGGAGACCGCCGCGGCCGAGCTGAACTGCCCGGACCTGGGCCTGCGCATCGCGACCCGGCAGGACCTGAGCATGCTCGGCCCGCTCGCACTGGCCATCCGCAACTCCCCGACCCTGGCCGACGCGCTGGAATGCACCTCACGCTACCTGTTCGTGCACGCCCGGGCGCTGAGCCTGACGCTCGAGCCCGACCCGTACGGGGACCGCACCATCACCGCGCTGCACTACGGCGTGGAGCTCGGACGCGCGGTCACGGTCCAGGGCACCGACCTGGGCCTGGCATTCCTGCACCGCACCCTGTTGCTGCTGGTCGACGGGCCCTATGGACTGCGCTCGGTGGAACTGCCCTATCGCCCGCCGGCCCCGCGCGAGACCTACGAGGAATTCTTCGGCGCCCCCGTGCGATTCGATCGCCCGGCCGCGCTACTTCGCGTCCCGAGCAGCCTGGCTGCACGCGCGGTGCCCGGTGGGGACGAACATCTTTCGCGCCTGGCGATCGCCTTTCTCAACGAGCAGTCCGCGGGCGAGGGGGATTCCATCGTGCCGCGCGTGCGCGCCGCGGTTCAGCAGATGCTGGGCACGACCGCGCCCGAAATATCCGCCGTGGCAAGAATTTTGACACTGCATCCGAGAACCCTGCAGCGCCGGCTGGCCGCCGAGCACACCGGCTTCGCGACGATCCTGGACAATGTGCGCCGCGCCGAGGCGCACCGCTACCTGACCACGACCGATCTGCCGATGAGCCAGATCGCCTCGCTGCTGGGCCTGTCGGAGCAGTCCACCTTCACGCGCTGCTGTCAACGCTGGTGGGACGCAACACCTTCCGCGGTCCGCCGCGATCACGCGCTGGCGGTGCCGTGACCGTCACCGGAGCGGGAACTCTCAGCGACCGCGGTCGGCCCATGGATTGACCGACAGCGTGAATTCCGTGGCCTTCAGCGACATTCGCGCCTCGTAGATCCGCTGGTAGCCGGTGTGCGCGATCTTCCACTCGCCGTCCACGATTCGATACCGGTCGTGGTAGTAGGCGGCCCCGCGGATCATGACGTCGAATTCGGGCACGATCACGGTGTCCTCCAGACACCAGGTGCCGCTGGCGGTTTCGCCGTCGACCTCGATGACCGGATGCGTGCAGACGTGGACGGTGATGATGTTCGCCTCGAGCGAGGTGCGCATGTATCCGGCGATGGCGTCGCGGCCGCTGAACTGCAGCGGCCGCCCGCCGGACGGTGAGCCGTAATCGCCGGTGGCGTCCTCGGCGAACGTTTCGGCGAACGCGTCCCAGTTTTTCAGGTCCAGGGCCTGCAGGTACCGGTACTTGAGCGCACGGATCTGCTCGAGCGCAACGAGATCCATCGCGGCTCCCTTCTCGGTTCGAATGCCGAAAACAGTAGAACACGTTCCGCTCTACGTCCCGGCTTTCCCGCACCCGGGAGCCGTTCGGGTCCGCCGGCCGCCGCGGCGGCCGGGCGCGGCGATCCGCGGGGACGGTGAGCCGGCGGAGCCTGCGGAGCCCGGCGGGGTGGGTGAATTCAGGCGTGCGTGCCGCCGTCGATGCGGATCTCGGTGCCGGTGATAAAGGCGCCGTCGTCCGAGGCCAGCATCGCGACCACGCCGGCGACGGTGTCGGGCGAGGCGAAGCCCTGGCCGATGGCGGGGATCAGCTTCATGAACAGGCTCATGTCGGCGTCCGCGGGGATGCCGGGGCCGCGGCCGTCGGTCATGTCGCTGGAGATCGAGCCGGGCGCCACGGCCACCGCGCGCAGCCCCTGCTTGGCGTATTCCGCCGCGAGGGCGTGGGTCATCGACATGATGCCGCCCTTGGACGCGGCGTAGGCCGACATGTACGGGTGCGCGAAGAAGGTCGACGTGGAGGCGAAGTTCACGATGACGCCGTGACCCGACTCGAGCAGCGCGGGCAACGACTCGCGAATCATCAGGAAGGTGCCGGTCAGGTTGGTGGTGATGATGCGGTTCCAGTCGGCGAGCGGCATCTCGTGGGTGTGCGCGGAGCGCAGGATGCCCGCGGCGTTGACCAGGACGTCCAGGCCGCCGAGGGTGGATACGGCCGATCCGACGCCGGCCTGCACCGAGGCCTCGTCGGAGATGTCGATCGTCAGGGTGGTCAGGCGGTCGGCGGCGCCCTTCTCTGCGGCCTGCTTGGCGGTCTCGGCCAGGCCCGCCTCGTTGACGTCGGCGCCCACGACGGTGCCGCCCTCGGACAGGATCCGATGCACGGTGGCGCGGCCTATGCCGGAGCCCGCGCCGGTGATGAGTACACGACGATTCGCGAAACGCTCCATGGTGAAACTCTCCTTTACCAGGTGAAATAGCTGTCAACTGACACATTACGCCGATGTGGCACGCCGTGCCACTATGGCAAGACCGGGTACGATAGCGCCGGAGAAGGAGGTGCCCGATGATGGCCACGCCGGGCGCGCACACGCCCCGCCCGACGCTCGCGCAGCGGCGCAAGGCACAGACCCGTCTGGAGATCGCCCGCACCGCCGCGCGCCTGTTCGCCGAGCACGGCACCGCCGCGGTCACCGCGGAGCGGATCGCCGGCGAATCCGGGGTCGGCCTGCGCACCTTCTACCGGTACTGCCGCACTAAAGAGGATGCCGTGGAACCGCTGCTTTCGATGGGCGCGTCCCGCTGGCTGGACAGGCTCGCCGCGGGACCGGCTCAGCTGCCGACGCCCGCGGAGTTGGAGGCCGCCGCGGCGCGTGCGATGACCCCCGAGGATGACGGCCACGAACTGGAGATTACGCGCGGCCTGCTCCGCGCGATGCGCGAGGATCCAGCCCTGCGCGCGGTCTGGCACCGGGTCAATCTGAACGGCGAGCGGGCCCTGTTGGACATATTGACCGAGCGTGCACCCGAAGCCGACTCCCTGCGGCGGCGCCTGACCGCGGCGGCGGCGGCCGGGGCGATCCGCGTCGCGCTCGAGGAGTGGGCCGACGACGACATCGCGGGATCCCCCACCCCGCTGGTGGTGCGCAGCATGCGCGAGCTCACCGCCGGCATTTCCTGACGCGCCCGCAGCGGGCCGATCACTGATCGGTTCCGGCCAAACGATCTTCCCGCGGTGCCACACTCGAAGGCGGGTGGGCGCGAGGAGGATCTGTGGCTACAGTACCGGCTCCGGGCGCCGCCGAGATCGACGCCGTGAGGCCGTATCCCAGGCGGGTCGCCCCTAAGGGTTCCTACATCTGGAATATCGTCACCACCACCGACCCGAAGCTGCTCGGGGTCATGTATATCGTCACGTCGGTCTCGTTCTTCCTGATCGGCGGGCTCATGGCGCTGCTGATGCGGGCCGAGCTGGCGCGGCCGGGGCTGCAGTTCCTGTCGCCGGAGCAGTACAACCAGCTGTTCACCATGCACGGCACGATCATGCTGCTGTTCTATGCGACCCCGATCGTCTTCGGGTTCGCCAATTGCGTACTGCCACTGCAGATCGGCGCCCCCGACGTGGCCTTCCCGCGCCTGAACGCGCTGAGCTACTGGCTGTATCTGTTCGGTGCGACGATCGCGACGGCCGGATTCATCAGCCCCGGCGGCGCAGCCGATTTCGGCTGGACGGCCTATGTGCCGCTGAGCGCGGGCACGCACTCCCCCGACGTCGGGGGTGACCTGTGGATCATGGGCGTGGCGCTGTCGGGCGTCGGGACGATTCTGGGCGGGGTCAACATGATCACCACCATCGTCTGCCTGCGCTGCCCGGGCATGACGATGTTCCGGATGCCGATCTTCACCTGGAACATTCTGGTCACGAGCGTGCTTGTGCTACTGGCCTTTCCGATCCTGACCGCGGCGCTGATGGGCCTGGAGGTGGACCGGCACCTGGGCGGCCACATCTACGACCCGGCCAACGGCGGGGCGATCGAATTCCAGCATCTGTTCTGGTTCTTCGGCCATCCCGAGGTGTATATCGTCGCGCTGCCGTTCTTCGGGATCATCACCGAGATCATTCCGGTGTTCAGCCGCAAACCGGTATTCGGTTACACCACACTGGTGTACGCGACGCTGTCGATCGGCGCGCTGTCGGTGGCGGTGTGGGCGCACCACATGTTTGCCACGGGAGCGGTTCTGCTGCCGTACTTCTCGGTGATGACCTTCCTGATCGCGGTGCCGACGGGGGTGAAGTTCTTCAACTGGGTGGGCACCATGTGGAAGGGCCAATTGACGTTCGAGACGCCCATGCTGTGGTCCATCGGATTCCTGACCACATTCCTGTTCGGCGGCCTGTCGGGGGTCATCCTGGCCAGCCCGCCGCTGGACTTCCACGTCTCGGATACGTATTTCGTTGTCGCGCACTTCCATTACGTGCTCTTCGGCACCATCGTGTTCGCCACCTTCGCGGGCATCTACTTCTGGTTCCCGAAGATGACCGGGCGATTCCTGGACGAACGACTCGGCAAGCTGCACTTCTGGTCCACCTTCGTCGGCTTCCACACCACCTTCCTGGTGCAGCATTGGCTGGGCGCGGAGGGCATGCCGCGCCGCTACGCGGACTACCTGCCGACCGACGGATTCACCACGCTCAATACGATTTCCACCATCGGGTCGTTCATCCTGGGCTTCTCGATGATCACGTTCGTGTGGAACGTCTTCCGCAGCTATCGCTACGGCCAGGTCGTCGACATCGACGATCCGTGGGGCAGCGGGAACTCCCTCGAGTGGGCCACCTCCTGCCCGCCACCGCGCCACAACTTCTACGAGCTACCCCGAATTCGTTCGGAGCGACCGGCCTTCGAGCTGCACTACCCGCACATGGTCGAACGCATGCGCGCGGAGGCGGAGGCGGGCTGGGGGTCCCACCGGCCCCGGACACTCGAGCCCGAGATCACCGACGCGGCCGAGTGACCTGATGCGGAGATCACATCACCCGTGATCCCCGTGGGTTGGCGGCGTATCCCGGCGGTCGCAGCGCATCGTCCACCCCCGGGCACGCATCGCGCGAGTCCGCCGACCGGAATCGTAGGAATTCGAACGCATGTTCGATATACTCTGTCGGCGCAGTTAGCTCGCATCCATGATCGGATGCCGCGATCGCACAGCCCCGATCGCGGAGCTGCGCCGGTGTCCGCATCGCGCAGGTGCGGGCGGCGGCGAAACTTGTCGTACCCCTGCGGCATACTGGGGGCATCGGACGCCGGTCAGGTTGCACCACAAGGTAATCCGCAACCCTAGGAAAGGCGTGTTCATGTCCGAGCTCCGCTCGTCGACGTCCGATGGCAGTTTCGAGTTGACCGCCGAGGCGCAGCGTCACCGGGATCTACTGCGCGGCCCGGTCGAGGAGTACCGGCGGCGGATCGCGCTGCAGGCTCGATATGTGCCGATGCAGGGCCAGGCCCTGCTCGAACGGGCCGAGGAACGCATCGCCGATCTGATGATCGACCCATCCCGTCACCACGATCTCGATCTCGAGGTGTACCGGGCCGTGCGCGACGGCTGGCCGACGCGGTTCGACTCCCGCTGGCAGATGTTCGTGGCCACGCGGGGGCGCCGCGAGGTCCTGATCCCGCCGCAGGGTCCCGAACGCCGCTTCGGCATCATCGCCCGGATGGCGGCGAACAGGGTGGAGCTCGAACAGATTCTGCTCGTTGCGATGGTCGTGATCGCCCACCCCGAGGGCCCGGGCGCGGCGGTGGATCTGCCCGCCCGGGCGAACCACGCTGAGGGCGCCTCCGCGGCGTTACCGCAGGCATCGGGCTCCGTGGGGTAGAACGGGAACACCACCGGGGCGGGGCGGCGCGAATCGCGCTATTGCACAGAGCGTTCCGGCAGCCCGGGCGGCGCGGAGTCCGAGGGTCCGGCATCGGTGGCGGCCGATGCCGGTTCCCCACCGACCGGGCCCAACCGCCTGTGCACCATCAGCTGCTGCAGATATGTCCAGGCGTTGCTGGTGGCGAAGTACACCAGGATGCCGACAGGCATCACCAGGCCCGCGGCGAGCGTGAAGACCGGAAACAGCCACATCGTCATCAGGTTGATCAGCCGGGTCTGCGGGGTGAATTCGGTCTGGCGCGTCACCGAGGCGCGAGCGGTCAGATGCGTGCACACCGCGCCGAGGACCACCAGCGGAATCGCCACCGCGGCAACCGAAACCCACCCGGCGCCCGAGGTCAGCAGGGTCGCCGAGAGGGGTGCGGTGAACAGCTGCCCGTGCACGTACGACTGCACCTGCGCGGGCGAGAACAGGTAGTTGGCGGTGGCGGCGTTCTGGGCCGCACTCATCCGCGGCGGATGCCCCAGCAGCCGCACCACCAGGGATCCGGAACCGGTGCGGTCGAACGAGGCGAGCACATGAAACAGCCCCAGGAACACCACCATCTGCGCGACGATGGGCAGGCAGCCGCTGAACACGCTGAACTCGTGCTGTTTCTGCAGCGCCCGCATCTCGGCGGTGAGCCGCTCGCGATCGTCGGCGTGCCGGGCCTGCAGCTCCTTCATCTTGGGCCGCAGCACGGACATCGTCCGCTGGAAACGGACATACGCCACAAAGGGTTTGAACAGCGCCGCCCGCAGCGTCAGGACGAACAGGACGATCGCAAGCGCCCAGGCCAGGCCGCTGGCGGCGCCGAGCACGGCGGTGAATGCGCTGTGCCACAACCACAGCACCGCTGAGAGAGGGTAGTAGACAACATCGAGCATGGGACAAGACCTCACTGCGAGGTACCCGCGAACGGGCCGATGGGTGAACGGGTCAGCGAGGAGGCCGACCGCGACGGGGCACGATCAGCCGGCGTGTCCCGGCGCCCTGGGCCGCGCGCGCCCCGCGGTGTCCGGATTGCTCTGGCGCAGAAAGGATCCGCGCCGCCGCCGCTGCGCCGAGACCGGCGGACCGGTCCGCGCGACGACCCGCAGCAACCGCATCCCGGTGGGATGCGAAGCCGCAACCGTCAGTGTCAGCAGGACCGCGGCGCCCACGGCCAGCAGCGAATTGGGCTCACCCGCCACCATCAGCAGCGCGGCCGCCCACGCGGTCCACAGTGACACGACGAAGGCGTACACCATCGGTGCCGTCGATCGCATCACCATGGCACGAGCGTACCCGGTGCGCCGACGGCGATCTCGCAGGATCGGCGGCGCGTTGGGCACACGGATGCGACGACACGCCCGCGGCGAAGTTGAGGCAACCACCAACGTCGCCAGGGACGGTTCAGTCCAGCAACCGCCGCAGCAAAACCAGCGATCCGGCGATGTGGGCGCGTTCGGCGGTGGTGAAGCGCTCGGCGAGGAGGTCGGCGAGGTGTTCGTGGCCCGCTTCGCGGCGTTCGGCCAGGATGCGGTGGCCCTCCGGGGTGAGGTGCAGGAGTTTGCGGCGTAGATCGTGTTTGTCGGGGGACTTGTGGAGCAGACCGCGGTCTACGAGGGTAGCGACCGCGGTGGCCGCGGACTGGTGGCGAATCTTGTCGGCGCGGGCCAGATCGGCGACGGTGGCGGGGCCCTCGCGGTCCAGGCGCTTGAGGATCGAGACCTGGGTCAGCGAGAGCTCGCGAGCCGGCGACGCGGTGCGCATGCGCCGGACCAGGACGCCGACCAACTGCTGCAGATCCTCCGCCAGGCCCACGGGTTCGTTTGTGCGATCGGTCATAACTCCCTAAAGTACAGTAAGACTGCGCAGTTGAACTGTGCAGTCCAGCTGACGAGAGGGGATACCGATGGCCGAGGACCTGAAGACCGGCGAACTGACCGTGGACGGACGGGCGCGCACGTTCAGCGTGCGGCCGCCGCGGCACAGCGGGGCGCCGTTGATCGTGGCGCTGCACGGCAACATGTCGGAGATGCCGCAGCGGCCGCCGGTGGCCGGACCGCTGATGGACTCCTGGATGCGCTTCAGCGAATTCGCCGACGCCTACGGCGTGGCCGTGGTCTACCCCGACGGCCACGAAGGCTGCTGGGCGGACGGGCGGGGAGTCACCGTCGCGGACGCGGACGGGGTCGACGACATCGCCTTCCTGCGAGCCCTGATCGACTGGTGCGCAGCACAATACGGCACCGAACGAGAGCAGACCGTCGCCGCGGGCATTTCCAACGGCGCATTCATGGCGCACCTGGCGGGGCACGAATTGAGCGAGCTGGTACCGGTTGTCGCGGCGGTGGCCGGTGGCCTGCCGGTGGCGCTGCGCGGGCACGAGCCCACCCATGCGGTCTCGGCGCTGCTCATCAACGGCACGGCCGACGAAGCGGTGCCGATCACCGGCGGCTTCTCGCGGCACCGGGGTCCCGACGGCGAATTACGCGGACAGACACTGGGCTTGGCGGAGACCGCCGCGCACTGGCGCGACATCGACCGATGCGCGGGCGAGGGCACGACGATCACCACCGAGGGATCGAGCCGTCACACCGTCGAGGGCGGCGTGGGCGGTGCCCGGGTCGCGGACTGGACCGTGTTCGGCGGCGGGCACACCTGGCCGGGCAAGCCCACTCCGCCCGAATGGGAAGACGGTCCGAACACCCACACCTCCACGGATTTCGATGCCGCGCAGGAGATCCTGCGGTTCGCACAGCCGCTGCTGTCACCTGCCGCCGCACGCAAGCTCTGACCTTTACGACATCAAGGGAGAATCCTTCATGGCCATCATCGGAAAGCTGCTGAAGAACCGCAGGGCCGGTGACCACAACCTCGCCTGGGAGCTGGAAAACCTGCGCGGCGGAGCGAGTTTCGAGCTCACCAGCCCCGACTTCGGGCACGAGACGACTTTGGACCCGCGGCATGCCTCGAAACGGATCGGCGGCCAGGATCTCTCGCCCGCGTTGGCCTGGTCCACCCCGCCGGAGGGCACCGCACAGCTCCTGCTGGTCGTCGAGGATCCGGACGCACCCATGGGCCTGCCGTTCGTACACGCTCTCGCCCTGCTGGACCCCGCCCTCACCGCGCTCCCCCGCGGTGGCCTCACCGCCACGAATCCGGCGCCGGGCGTGGAACTGCTGCGCTCGGGCTGGGGCAGCGGCTACACCGGCCCGGCCCCGGTCAAGAGCCACGGCCCGCACCGCTACGCCTTCCAGCTCTTCGCCCTGACCGAGCCACTGACCACGGTGAACGGCAAGTCCCCCGCCGGGGCCAAGCCCCGCGACGTGATGAGCGCGGCGGTCTCGCATGCCCGTGCCCGCACGGACGGGTTCTACGAGCGTCCCTGACCTGGGTTACCTCCCGCCAAGCCCGGCCGCGTGCGGACGCCCGGCCACAAGCGCGGCCGCCGAGGCCAACACGACCGCATCCATCGGCGAAGCCCGGCCGCCCGCACGAGTTCTCGAGCAACCGAGCTTTCCCAGGCCGTCCGATGATGACCGGCAGCCGCTCCCCCCTCTCGGGCCCGACGGGATCAGCGTGTGCGAAGCCCGTCGAGCACGACCGCGAGGTTGCGTGACCACTGGTCGGGCGCGGCGCGCAAACCGATGGTGTTCGCGTCCGTGGCGGCCCCCGCGAGCAGGAAAGCCACGTCCTGCCAGGCGATGTCGCCGCGCAGCGCGCCCGCGCGCTGCGCGCCCTCGACCAGATGCCGCAGCCGCGTGCGGATTTCGGCGAGTACACCGTCGAGCCCGGGGAATCCCGTGCCGCCCAGGGCATCGTTCACCCCGCAGCTCTCGGCGCGCAATCGGACGTAGGCCGAGGCGAATTCGGTAAAACCGTGCCACGGGTCCACATCGGTGAGGGCGCGGTCGCCCAGGGCGAGGATCTCCTCCAGCACCTCGGCCAGCACCGCCTGCAGCAGCAGCTCGAGGGAGGGCACCCGGCGGTAGAAGGTGCCCTTGCCGACTCCGGCGCGTTCGGCGATCTCCTGCGCGGTGACCTCGACTCCGACCTGCGCCAGGGCCGAGCGCGCGGCGGCGACCAGGCGTTCCAGGTTGCGCCGGGCATCCGCGCGCGGCGCGGCGGCGGATTCGTCGGCGAGCAGCCGATCCACGGCGGTGGGCACGGCAACCATCCTATCAAAGTGGACTCATCGAGTCCGCTTAGGTATAAACGGACTTGCACAGTCCGTTTATGAGAGGAACCGGGCATGGACCCCATCCGAGTGGGCATCATCGGCGCCAGCCCCGACCGCGGCTGGGCGGTACGCGCGCATATTCCTGCGCTGCAGGCACTTCCGGACTTCCGGATCACCGCCGTCGCCACCAGCCGCCCCGAGAGCGCGCGGGAGGCGGCCCGTCTCTTCGGCGCCGAGCACGCCTATACCGACCCGCGGGCGCTGGCCGAGGAACCCGACGTCGATCTGGTGGCCGTCACCATCAAGGCGCCGGCACATGCGGAACCGATCCGCTCGGCGCTGGCGGCGGGCAAGCACATCTACTGCGAGTGGCCGCTCACGGGGCATACCGCGGCGGCGGCGGAACTGGCCGAGCTCGCCGCGGCCACGACGGTGCATCACGCCGTCGGCCTGCAGGCCCGCTATGCGCCCGCGATCGTGCGCGCCCGGCAGCTGATATCGGAAGGCTATGTCGGACAGCTGATTTCAGCGACCGTCTATTCCGCTCGCGGGCTGCGCGCGGGCGGGACGGTACCGGCGTGGGCGGCCTACACGCTGGATCACCGCAGCGGCGCGGGCATGGTCGACATCGGTGGCGGGCACACGCTGGACGCGGTCGAATACCTCGTCGGCGAGTTCGCCGACGTCTCGGCGCGCCTGGCGATCCGGCATCCGCGCGCGGTCGTGGCGGAGACCGGCGCGGGCATCGAGGTCACCAGCCCGGACCAGCTGCTGCTCAGCGCATTCACGCGCGGCGGCGTCCCGGTGTCGGTCCATCTCCACGACGCCAAGGTCACCGACGGCCGTACCAGGATCGAAATCAGCGGCACCGCCGGTGATCTGGCGATCGTGTCCGGGGAGAACGGCCCGGGCGGGCTGCAGATGAGCGAGTTGCGGCTGCTGGGCGCCCGCGACGGCGGCGCCTGGGCCGAGCTCCCGGACCGGGATCCGCTCGCGAGCACGCCCCTCGACATCGAGGCCGGCAACGTCGCGAGACTCTATGCGGCACTCGCACAGGACATCCGCTCGGGCACCACCACCGTGCCGGACTTCGCCCACGGCGTGCACGTGCACCGCCTGCTCGATGCCGTCCGGGCCTCGGCCGAGATCGGGACGACAGTGCCGCGTCCGACCGCGCAGCCGACCGCCTGAACCACATCCCGATGACGCCGCGGCCGCCCACACCACATCTCGACGTGCCCGGCGGGTGCATTTTCGACCGGTCAACGCGCGTACCCTCACCGAGGTGATCGCCGACAACACGCCCGATCGTGGGCCGGACTCGCCGGAACGCCCATGGCCGTGCGGGCGGCACCGACCCACGACCGGCGTGGACGAAAGGACCTTCCGTTGACCGATGCGATGCGCAAACACGATCCGGACGTGCGCAATTTCGCCAGCGACAACTGGGCCGGAGTGCACCCCGAGGTGCTCGAGGCGCTGGCCCTGGCCAACGGCGGTCACCAGCCGGCCTACGGCGCGGACGATTACACGACGGGCCTGCAGCACATCGTCGCCCGCCACTTCGGCGAGCGTGCCCGGCTCTATCCGGTCTGCACCGGCACGGGGTCCAATGTCGTTGCGCTGCAGGCGGTGCTGCCCCGGTGGGGCGCGGTGATCACGGCCGAGTCGGCGCACGTCAACGGCGACGAGTGCGGGGCCGCGGAGAAGGTGGGCGGGATCAAGATCTATCCCGTCGCCACGCCGGACGGCAAACTGACTCCCGAGCTCGTCGACCGGCAGGCGTGGGGGCGCGGCAACGAGCACCGGGCCCAGCCCCTGGCCGTCTCGATCACCCAGAGCACCGAGCTGGGTACCTGCTATTCGGTCGAGGAGATTCGCACACTGTGCGACCATGCCCACGAGCGGGGCATGCTGGTCCACCTCGACGGCGCCCGATTGTGCAATGCCGCAGCGTATCTGGGCGCCGGGCTGGGCGAGCTGACAACCGACGCGGGCGTGGACATCGTCTCGTTCGGCGGCACCAAGAACGGCCTGATGCTGGCCGAGTCGGTGGTCGTGCCGGACGCGGACCGGATCCGCGACATCGAGTACCTGCGTATGTCCTCCACGCAGCTGGCGTCCAAGATGCGGTTCGTCTCCGCGCAATTCGAGGCGCTCCTCGCGGGCGATCTCTGGCGGCGAAATGCGGTGCACGCCAATGCCATGGCGGCGCGACTGGCCGCGGCAGCCGAGAGGATCGAGGGTGTGCGCATCACCCGGTCCGTCCAGTCCAACGCCGTATTCGCCGTGCTGCCATCGGAAGTCACCGAACGCCTGCGCAAGCGCTTCGCGTTCCACATCTGGGACGAGAGCACCGGCGAGGTCCGCTGGATGTGTGCCTTCGATACCTCCCCGGAGGATGTCGATGCCTTCACCGATGCGCTTGCACAAGAGATGGATTCGGCGACCGCCCAGGGACGATAGAGCGGGCCACGCGGAGCCGACCACTGGTCGAGTGTCGCTGGACGGCGAGGCGAAAAATTTTGCACAGGTGACGGGTTGGACACCGGAGCGGGGAGTCGTGCAGCGGAGCAGTCCGGTCAGCTCGATCGGAGGTCAGGCCCGGCTGCCAATGAGCAGATGTCCGGGGAGCGGCTTCCTCTCCACGACTCGGTGCTCGACGGTGAGCCCGGCCCGTTCGAGCGCGGCGGTCAGTTCGGCGGTCGGGCGCAACCGGAACCCGTGGGCCGTGAACGGCATTTTCTCCATGCCGTCCGGGTCGCCGATGCCGATCACCACCCGCCCCGCGGGCCGCAGCACCCGCGCCAGCTCCGCGCAGGCCCGATCCAGCTCGGGCACGAAATACACTGTGTTGACGGTGATTACCGAGTCCAGGCTCGCATCGGCGAGCGGCAGCTCGGTCAGCGAGCCCTCCAGCACCCGCAACCGTCCCTGTCCGATTTCCCGGGTGAACCGGGACCTGGCCCCCGCCAGCATCTCCCGGGACAGCTCCACCGCGTGCACGGTGCCCTCGGCGCCGACCCGCTCGAGCAGCACCGACAACCCCACGCCGCCACCAAATCCCACATCGGCGGCGGCCGCGCCCGACGCGACCTCGGCAGCATCGATACTCGCGTCGATCAGGAACCGGTTGCCACGATTGAGGACCGTGCCCACCACCCGTCCCAGCGGACCGTGCGGATTCCCGAGCTGACCGGCAACGGTGGACATGACTCGCGTGAGAAGAGGATTCGCCACCCTTCGGATGCTACTGACGAGATCGCCTCCGGCGCCTCAGGGTAATTACCGATCTCTACCGCGCGGTCGATCGGCGCAACAGCCGCACCACACCGCAGCGGTATCCCACCCGGGTGACACGAACCGCACCCCTGGCGGAAACAATGGGATACCGGACCTCCGCGCAGATCGGGTTTACCCTGCTCATCGTGGACGAGAACTCCGAGACCGGAACGCATCCGCACGAACCCCACGGCGACGGAATGACGTCGCGACTGAACTGGCTGCGGGCCGGGGTGCTCGGCGCGAATGACGGCATCGTCTCGGTCGCGGGCCTGGTCGTCGGCGTCGCGGCCGCGACGACCAGCAGCTCGGCGATCCTGACCGCGGGCATCGCGGGCCTGTCCGCCGGTGCGATCTCGATGGCGGCCGGTGAATACATCTCGGTCAGCGCCCAGCGCGACACCGAGCGGGCCCTGCTGTCCAAGGAGCGCCGTGAACTCGCCGAGGAACCCGACTTCGAGCTCGCCGAGCTGACCCAGATCTACGAGGGCAAGGGCCTGTCCCCCGAGACCGCCCGCCAGGTCGCGCGGGAGCTCACCGCCCACGACGCGTTCACCGCGCACGCCGAGGCGGAGCTGGGCCTGGACCCCACCGAGCTGACCAGCCCCTGGCAGGCGGCGATCTCCTCCGCGATCTTGTTCACCGCCGGCGCGCTGCTTCCGCTGCTGGCGATCCTGCTGCCCCCGGTGTCGTGGCGGATCCCGGTCACCTTCGGCGCGGTGCTGATCGCCCTGGCGCTGACCGGCTGGACCAGCGCTCGCCTCGGCGGCAGCAACCCGCGCCGCGCGATCATGCGGGTGGTGGTCGGCGGCGCGGTCGCCATGGCCGTCACCGACGGGATCGGCCAGCTGGCGGGCATTTCCGGGCTCTGAACGGCCGACACCTCGCCTCGAAACAGACAGGGACGCACCGCTTCAAGCCGAAAGCAGCCCGATCGCTCGTTTCGCCTCGTCCACTCTGCCGCGCGCGATCTCCCCCGCACGGATCGCACCGTCCCGCAGGATCTTCCGTACCTGATCGGGATCCTCGCCGAGCGCTGCGTACCGGCGCTGAATCGGTTCGACCACGGCGACAACGGCATCGGCAACGGCCTCCTTCAGCTGCCGGTAGCCGCGGAAGGTCCCGGCGAGGCGGGCCGGATCCTCGCCGGTGCACGCGGCCAGGATGGTCAGCAGATTCGCCAGGCCGGGACGGTAGGCGGGGTCGTACTCGACCGTGTCACCGGCATCGGTCACCGCACGCATCACGGTGTGGCGCAACACCTCCGGCGGGTCCAGCAGCCGCAGCGACCCGGCGGCCGAGACCGATTTGCTCATCTTCGCGGTGGGCCTGGTCAGATCCATGATGCGCGCCGCGACCGGCGGATTGACCATGCGGGGCGGGGTGAACACCGGGCCGTATGCGGCATTGAAGCGCTCGGCGATATCGCGAGCCAGTTCGACGTGCTGGCGCTGGTCCTCGCCCACCGGCACCTCCAGCGCGTCGTAGAGCAGAATGTCCGCGGCCATCAGAACCGGATAGGTCAGCAGCGACACCCGGGTGTGCCGGCGGTTGCGGGATTTCTCCCGGAACTGGATCATCCGCCGCACCTCGCCGTATCCGGTGGCGGATTCGAGCAGGTAGTGCAGTTCGGCGTGCCCGGCGACGTGGGACTGCACGAACAGCACCGTGCGCTCGGGATCGACCCCGGCCGCCAGCAGCATCGTGGCGAATTCCATTGTTCGCCTGCGCACCTGGGCTGGGTCGTGATCGAGCGTCAGCGCGTGCAGGTCGGAGACGAAGGTGATGGTTTTCCCCGGAACCTGATGGTCGACAAGGGGTTTGATCGCACCGAAGTAGTTGCCCAGATGCAGCTCCCCCGAGGGAGTGAGTCCGGTGATGCGCCGAGACATGATGGGAGTCCTTTCGAGAGTATGCCGCTCGGCCGGACGCCACGGTGTCGCAGATGCGAAAACGGCCGCCCGACTCGGGCGGCCGCGGGGTGAATGATCACGCGGAAATCGGCGCCGCCCTCAGGGCAGCCACCAGGATGTGCTCAGGCGATTCCGCATACGGCCACGGTAGCCGGTCTCCTCCACCCGGTCATCCGAATTAATGACGAGCGGAACTCGTCAGCCAATGAGAGTCCAGTGGTCTCCGATTGGATCTGTTTCAAAGGTCCAGCGATGCCGCATGATTGCCGCTATGCTGTTTCGCCGATTGCTCGCCCTCTACGCCGGACTCTGGCTGTACGGCTTCTCGATGGCCGTGATGATCCGCGCCGGGCTCGGCCTGGATCCGTGGGACGTGTTCCATCAGGGCGTCGCCCGGCATGTGCCGGTCAGCTTCGGGACGGTGACGGCCCTGACCGGAATCGCCGTGCTGCTGGCCTGGATTCCGCTGCGGCAGAAGCCCGGACTGGGCACGGTGAGCAATGTGGTGGTGATCGCGGTCGCGGTGGACAACGGCCTGCGCTGGCTACCGCACCCGCACAACCTGGGCCTGCAGATCGGGGCGATGGCCGCGGCGGTGCTCCTCAATGCCGTCGCCACCGTGCTGTACATCGGCGCGGGAATGGGCCCCGGCCCGCGCGATGGACTGATGACTGGCCTCGTCGCCCGCACCGGCTGGTCGGTGTGGCCGATCCGCACCTCGATCGAGGCGACCGTGCTGCTCACCGGCTGGCTACTCGGCGGCAGTGTCGGTGTCGGCACCGTCGTCTACGCATTCGGCATCGGCCCCCTCATCCATCTGCTGATCCCACTGGTCAACCGGTGGCTCCCGGGCTTCGCCACCGTCCGGCCGCGGACCCCCGAGCCCGCTCCGGCCTGATCCGGCCGAATCCGCCAGCGGCCCACCGGATTCGAGCGCGGGAACCGGCGGGAGTTCAGCCTGGCTCTGGCCTCGCCGGACTACACCTACCTCACCGGCGCGCAGCTGGTCGTGGACGGCGACAAGACCGCGCACGCCTAACGGCTTCAGTTGTCGCGCACGATAATTCCCGCCGCGCGGGCGAAGGCCGGCGCGAGGTCCAGCAGTTGCGGGGTGCTGATGGTCGCGTCCTTCAGCGCGTCGATCCCGGCGGTCAGGTCCAGGGTGGTCGCGCCGCGCAGGTCGACATCCTGCAGCTTCGAACCGTGCAGCGTGATGCCGTCCAGGCGGGTTCCCGGGAAGCTGACGCGGCGCAGAGTGGCCTCGGCGAAATCGGTGTCACGCAGCACGCAGTCGGCGAACGTCACGTCCTGCAGGGCCGCGTTGCGTAGGTTCACCGAATCGAATTTGCACCCCTCGAAACGGATTCGGCGCAGCTGCACGCCGACGGCCTCGACGCCGGACAGGGCGCACTCGACGAATTCGGAGTTCAGCCAGCCGGATTGGCCCAGATTGGTCCCGATGAATCGGACCGCGCGCAACCAGACGTCATCGAACCGGCCGTATCTCATCGCGCCGCCGGTGAAATCGACCGTGGTGAACGCCGATTCGGTAAAGCGCGCGCCGCGGGCGTCCGGCGCCTCGATGCTGAGGCCGTCCAGGTGCACGCTCTCGTACTCGCAGTCGGGCTCGACCACGCTGTCGAACGCTTCGAGAAAGCGAGCGTACGGCAGGTCGGCGAGGTCGCGGGGCATTCCTGCACCCTACCGAGCCGGTGGCGTGGGCTCTCGGGTTACCTCGGCGACGCGGAGGCCCGCGGTGACCTCTGTAGCGCGGGCCTGCGCGATTACCGTCGCGGCGCGGGCGGCAGCGGGAAGATCGGGGGCAGCTGGATCGGGGGGAGCTGGAATACCGGCGGCGGCGGTGGCGGAGGCTGGGGCACCGGGGCAGGCGCGGGGCGTTCGGCTTCCGGCGGCGGGGCGGGGCGTTCGGCTTCCGGCGGCGGGGCGGGGCGTTCGGCCACCGGCGGCGGGGCAGGTCGTTCGGCGACCGGCGGTGGACGGTGCGGCACTGGGGCGGGTGCCTCCACCGGCTGCGGCGCGGGTTGCGGCGGCGCGGCGGCACCCGCGTCCGGAGCCGGGATCGTTGCGCAGGCCCACGCCGGTCCGGCGCCGATCACCCAGTGCGCGAGGAGACCGTCGTGCGAGCAGTCGTCACCGACTCGGTGGTCGGCGCTGACCAGCCCGGGTGCCGCGCACACCCACTTGTCCTCGCGTCGCTGCCAGCGCATGGCAACGTGATCGTGCGAGCAGTCGTCGCCCTCCGCATGGGGCTGGGTGGCGCCGGCCGTGGCGACCGGGACGGCGGCATAGGGATTGCGGGTGGTCGCGGCCGCCGGCGTCGAGGAGTCCGCGGGTTGCACATCCTTGTTCGACCGGTTCAACAGCACCCCGACCAGAATCGCGACGCCGACGATGGCAACGGCCACCGTGGCTACGGCTACGTTCCGGGCGGTGTCGCTCTCACCGCCCTGTGGTGCCTCGTTCGGTGATGCCATAGCCGGAACCTTTCGTTCACCAGTTGCACTGCTGGTTCGAAAGCCCATTCACCAGGCACGTTACCAAGATCGTTGCAGGCTGGGAGGTCTGACGCGGATCTTGTTCAGACCGTGATCCGTCCGCACCCGCTAGTCCAGGTCGACCCGCACCGTCAGCAGGTCGGTGCCGACGGCCCGGACCGCCGCGCTGTTGTAGCGCGGCAGGGTGCGCAGCCGCGCCCGCGCATCGTCCTCGGGCAGCAGATGTGCGGTCCCGGAATGCCACTGCCCGCGCAGCCGCAGCCGCACCCGGTTGTCGGCCTGGATATTGCGAATGTACTGGGATCGCTCGCCGAATTCCGAGACGAGCCAGAACGAGTTCCCGACGCGGGCGCCGCCGATCGGGGTCTGCCTGGGCTGCCCGCTGACCCGGCCGGTCGTCTCGAGCAGCGTTTGCGCGGGCGAGCGGCGCAGCATCGGATTACCGATATACCGCTGGAAGGTAGTCACCACGCGATGCTGGAAAGCGGGATTCACCATGCCTCGACGGTACTCGCGGCACCCGTTCTGCCCGGGCGGGTTACGCCACGAACTGGTGGTCCGTGCGAATGCGGTGGTCGGCGTCGAGGGTGAACACGTCGAAGCCGGAGCCCGCCACCGCACCGTCGGCCCGGGTGCGCATGACCCAGGTGAGTGTCACGGCTCCCCCGGCCTGCGCTGCGGCGGCACCGTCCAATTCGAAGACGTATTCGCCCGGCTCGACGAACATCTCGAAGGCGCGGGTCACCCGCTCGTCCATCGCGTCGTAGCCGTGGACCTCGAGGGCCGGGGGGACGATCCCGTGGTTGCGGGCGGCATCGCGGATCGGCTCGGGCGGATTGACCACGACCTGGTGCGCGTCGACCGACCAGACCTCGCGGACCAGCGCACGCCGTCGGTCGGGATCGGGCTCGTTCCACATGGCCACATAGCGGTCGGCCAGTTCTTTCACGGTGTTGTCGGTGAGTTCGTCGTTCATGGCGTCGAGTGTGCCGAGGCCGGTGCCGCCGCGCGATTCCCTGCGGGGAATGGCGCGGCTCGCCCGCGGCGTTGACGATGGAACCATGACGACAACCCTGGCCGAGCCCGCCTTCGCCCGCGAATTGCGCCGCTGGCGCGGCATGCGGCGGTTGAGTCAGCTCGATCTCGCCTTGCGCGCCGACACCAGCCAGCGCTATCTGAGCTACCTCGAACAGGGCCGTTCCCAGCCGGGCCGGGCGATGGTGGTGCGGCTGGCCGAATCGCTGGGGCTGTCGCTGCGCGAGCGCAACGCGCTGCTGCTGTCGGCGGGCTACGCGCCGATATTCGGCGAATCCGGCATGGACACACCACAATTGGCGCCGGTCCGCACCGCGCTGCGCGCGATCCTGGAGGGCCACATGCCCTATCCGGCCCTCGTGGTGGACCGGCACAGCATCATGATCGACGCCAATGCGGCCTTCAACCTGTTCACCGAGGGCTGTGCACCCGAACTGCTTCGCGCGCCGATCAATGTGCGCCGCCTGGCGCTACATCCCGACGGCCTCGCCCCGCGCATAGCCAATCTCGCCGAATGGGGCCGCCACGTCACCGAAGCCCTGCGCAACCGGGTCCGGATCAGCCCCGACCCCGAACTCGAGGAGTTCATCGCCGAGCTGGAATCCTATCTGCCGCAATCCGATCCGGGCCCCGGCTATCTCGGATTCGCGGTGCCGCTCCGATTGCACAGCGAGGCAGGCGAATTGCGCCTGATCACCACCCTGACCTCCTTCGCCACGGCCACCGACATCACCCTCGCCGAACTCCACCTCGAGGCCTTCCTACCGGCCGACGAGGTATCCGCGCGGATCCTGCGCGACCGAGCGGAGCGGGCCGGCTGAATCGAGGCCCGCTGGGGCCCTCACCAGCTGCGTCCGACCGCGAGCAGGGCGTCGTGCACCATGTCCACGTGTGGACGGGCGGGCGCACCGATGCGCCGGGCCAGGAAGACGGTGTTGATCGGCGGGTCGGCCGGTTCCAGCAGCGGCACCACATCGCCCGAATCCAACTGCGCAGCAATGAGATAACGCGGCAGTACGGTGACTCCCGCACCCGCCGCGACGAGCGCGGCCAGCGCGCGCAGATCGGGCGCGATCACGGCTGGTTCGGCGTCGAGGCGGGTGTCGAACACGTGCCGCCAGTAGCGTCGCAGGATCGGCAGATCGGCGGCATAGGTCAGCAGCGGCGCCGCCTCGAGGGCCGCGGGGGCGCCGCGCCGCAGGCGCTCGGTATCGATGCCTTTGGCCACGTCGGGGGCGGCGACCAGCACGAATTCCTCGTCCATCAGGGCCTCGGCGTGCACGGTGCGCCCGCGCGGCCGCACCGTACACACGGCCAGGTCGTACTGCCCGGTGCGCAGCCCGGCCAGCAGATCCTCGGCCAGACCGCTGGTCACCGTCAGCCGCACGCCCTGGGCCACCGCCGCGGCCAGCGCGGGCAGCACCAGCAGGGCCAGCATTTCGGCCGGACCCGCCAGCTGCACCGGCGGTTGCGCCGCGGGCGCCTGCACACCTCCGCCGGCGATCGCCTCGAGCGCGTCCAGCGGTCCCGCCAGTCGCGCGGCCAGCTCGTCGGCCGCGGCGGTGGGGGTCACCCCACGCGGCAGCCGCTCGAAAAGCTGCCGCCCGAAACGCTTTTCGAGTGTCTGCAGCTGGGTGGTCACCGTGGGCTGGGACAGCCCGATCAGCCGCGCGGCCGCGGTCACCGACCCCGCCCGATAGACCGCCAGGAAGGTACGCAGCTGGATCAGGTCCAGTCCGCCCTCGGCATTGCGTTCCACCGGCCCCACCTCACGCTCGAATCCGGCGCGGTCGCGGCCCGTCCGGCGCCGCGACCAACCATCGCCTCCGAGTCTATTGAGCTGCCGTCGTTTCTCCGCATCCAATACTTGCACACGAATACTCGTAGCCGTATATTTGTAGACGAATATTAGGAGGTGACATGGCGAAGAAGCGGAAGGTCGGCAACCTGCTGGCCCTGGCCGTGCTGACGACGCTCACCGAGCGGCCGATGCACCGGTACGAGATCGCAGCCCTGCTGGTCGAGCGCGGTAAGGACCGCGACATGGACATCAAGATGGGGTCGCTGTACACGGTGGTGCAGAATCTCGAGAAGCACGGCCTGCTCGAGATCGTCGGCAGCGAACGCGACGGCGCACGCCCCGAGCGCACCATCTACGCCATCACCGAGGCCGGCCGAGCCGAGGCCGTCGACTGGATCCGCGAGATCGTCTCCACCCCCGAGCTCGAGCATCACCGGTTCTCCGCGGGCCTGTCCGTCGTGGCGATGCTGCCGCCCGACGAGGTCATCGCCCTGCTCGGCACCCGGCTCGAGCGGCTGGAGCGCGATGTCGCCGCCGCCCGCGCGGAGCTCGCGAAATGCCCGCCCGAAGTGCCGCGACTGTTCCTGATCGAGGCCGAATTCAACATCGCGATCCTGGACGCCGAGATCGCCTGGGTGCGCGGCCTGCGCACCGAGCTGGCCGAGGGCACCTTCCCCCACATCGAGATGTGGCGAAACTTTCATGCCACGAACATGGCGATGTCCGAGATCGTCGAGCAGGTCGAAAGGGGGGACTTCACCCGTCCGGCCTGAATTCCTCAGGCACGCAATGAAACCGAGCCCGGCAAGGTGCGGCAACACCCCACCGGGCCCGATCGAATCACCGTCTCGAACCGCATCCGTGCAGGTGAACCCGGCCCAAGTTTGGCAACTACAGGATAACCGGGCTCCCTGTGCGTGGATCGGATCGGGCATCCACACCCATCCACAAGGGAGAAATTCTCATGTCCGCAATTCGCTCCGCACTCATCATCGGCGGCGGCGTCGCCGGTCCGGTCGCCGGCACCGCGATGCAGATGGCGGGTATCGAGGGCCGCGTCTACGAGGCCTATCCGGGTCCGGCGTACAACATCGGCAGCACCCTCGGATTCGCCGCCAACGGCCTGGCCGCGCTCGATGTCATCGGCGCGGGTGATCCGGTGCGCAAGGTGGCCCTGCCGATGCGCCACACGGCAATGTCGTTCGGGCACAAGACGGTCGAGATGCCCGGCCTGACGGGCATCGAACCGCTGCAGGTGGTCGAACGCGGCGATCTGCACCGGGTGCTGCACGATCACGCCGTCGCCGCGGGTGTCCCCTTCGAGTACGGCAAGCGCCTGGTCGGCGTCGAGGAGCACGCCGACGGCGTCACGGCGCGGTTCGCCGACGGCAGTAGCGCCACCGCGGACATTCTGATCGGTGCGGACGGCATCAAGTCGCAGGTTCGCACGCTGGTCGATCCGAATGCCCCCGAGGCGAACTACACCGGACTGCTCGGCTTCGGCGCCAACACCGACTGCACGATCGATGTCCCCTCGGAGACAATGATTTTCGCATTCGGCAAGAATGCCTACTACCTGTACTACGCGCTGCCCGACGGCCGGGTGGGGTGGGGTGCGAACCTGCCGAACAAGGAGTACATGAGCATGTCCGAGGCCCGCGCGGTGCCCAGCGAGGACTGGCTGCGCATCCTGCGGGAGACCTACGGCCAGGACACCCCGGGCGGCGAATTCGCCCGCAATACCCGCCCGGAGGATCTGGTCGTCATCGGCGGAATGCACATCATGCCGCCGGTCCCGACCTGGTACCGCGATCGGATGGTACTCGTCGGCGACGCGGTGCACGCCCCGTCCAACAGCACCGGCCAGGGGGCCTCGCAAGCCATCGAATCGGCGATTCAGCTGGCCCGCTGCCTGCGCGACTTCGACGATCCGGCAACGGCTTTCGCCGCCTACGAGCGGATCCGCCGGCCCCGGGTGGAGCGGATCGCCGCGCGTGGCGCGAAGATCAACCACAGCAAGACCCTGGGCCCGGTGATGCGCCGGGCGCTGCCGATGCTGATGCCGATGGCCACCAAGATGGGGTTCGAGAAGACGATGCGCCGCGAGCAGAGCTACGTCATCGACTGGGATGCCCCGGTGAACGAGACGGCCGAGCTCGCCATGGCGTGATCCAATTGGACACAACCGCGTGAGGCATGCGGGCGTCGGAATACCTTTCCGCCGCCCGCGTTCGCGGGTTCAGACCCGGGCCGCGGTCAACATCTCCGGCCGGTCGGATTCGTCCAGGAGTTTGGTGGCGATATTGTCCAGCGCCTGGTCCAGCAGCGCCCGATCGCCGGGATTCGCGCAATCCCAGTCGTCGATCCGGCTGCACAGCCAGGTGCGCCAGGCGGCTTTTATGCGGTCGGACTCCTCGTGGCCGCGCTCGGTGAGATGTATTCGCGGACCGTCGAATTCGATGGTGCCCAGCGCAAGTGCCTTCTCGTACACCGGTTCCAGCACCTCCGGCGGCACCCAGTGCGCCCGGGCGATGGCCACGAGCGTGGCCTCACCGCGCGCCCGGCGCAGCATCTGGACCTGCCCGATCGCCCACGCCTGGTCGCGCGTCAGCGAGGTGCCCGAGGACGCCAGGATCAGCGGACCGGGGGCCTCGTCCGTGCGCATCCGGCGCATCAGGCCGGCCAGCGATTGTTCCAGCAGCACAACGCGATCGGGCGATTCCGGCATCGAGAATCCGCCGCCCATGTCCGTGGCCTCGCCGCGCATGCTGTCGCGCAGCGGCACCTCCTGGAGGAACCACGCGACCACGAAGCCGACGATGGCCACCGGCACCACCCACCGGAACACGTGATCGATCGAGGCGGCGTAGGCGTCGATGATCGGATTTGCCTGGGCCTCGGGAAGTTTGCGCAGCAGCTGTGGGTTCTGCGCGGCCATCGGGGGCACCCCGGGCACCTGCTCGAGCGCGTGGCGCAGGTTGGGCCCGATCTGGTTGTTGTACAGGGTGCCGAAGATCGCGGTGCCGAATGTGCTTCCCAGCGTACGGAAGAAGGTCACCCCGGAGGTGGCGGTACCCAGGTCCGCATACGGCACCGTGTTCTGCACGACGATGGTGAGGACCTGCATCGACAGCCCGATACCCAGGCCCAGAATCAGCATGTACAGCGATTCGCGCAGGACCCCGGTGCCCCGGCCCATCGTCGACATCAGCCCCAGCCCGACCGCCATCACCGCGGTGCCGACGATCGGAAAGTACTTGTAGCGCCCGGTCTTTCCGACCACCTGACCGGACAGGATCGAGGTGGTGAACAGGCCCACGACCATCGGCAGTGTCCGCACGCCCGACATGGTGGCCGAGACGCCGTCGACGTACTGCAGGTACGCGGGCAGGTAGGTCATCGCGCCCAGCATCCCGAAGCCGACGATGAACGACAGGATCGAGCAGACGGTGAAGACGTTGCTGCGGAACAGGTGCATCGGCAGCATCGGCTCGGCGGCCCGCAGTTCGACCAAGACGAAGGCCGCCAACAGGATCGCCGCGGCGACGAACAGCCCGAGGATCGTCGTGGATCCCCACGGATACTGCTGCCCACCCCATTCCAGCCCGAGGATCAGACAGCTCACCCCGAGCGCGACCAAGGCGATGCCCGCATAGTCGATGATGGGCCGAATCACGGTGCGCACGTGCGGAATCGCCCGCGCCGCGACGGCGATCATGACGATCGCGAGCGGGACGTTGACGTAGAAGCACCACCGCCAGCTCAGGTGATCGGTGAACAACCCGCCGAGCGTCGGCCCGACGACGGTGGTGATGCCGAAGACCGCGCCGAGCGCGCCCTGGTACTTGCCGCGGGCGCGCAGCGGGATGACATCGGCGATCAGCGCCATGGCGGTCACCATCAGCCCGCCCGCGCCCACCCCCTGGATCGCGCGCGCGACGATCAGCAGCAGCATGCCGTTCGACAGGCCGGCGATCATCGACCCGACGATGAAGATCAGGGCGCTGAGCTGGAAGACGAGTTTGCGTCCGAACAGGTCGCCGAACTTGCCCGCCAGCGCCGTGGCTACCGCCTCGGCCAGCAGATAGGAGGTGACCACCCAGGCCATATGCCCGGAGCCGCCGAGATCGGCGACGATTGTCGGCAGCGCG
Organism: Nocardia albiluteola; assembly: GCF_018860155.1. Lineage (GTDB taxonomy): Bacteria > Actinomycetota > Actinomycetes > Mycobacteriales > Mycobacteriaceae > Nocardia > Nocardia albiluteola. The sequence continues at coordinate 55,517 of NZ_JAHKNI010000016.1, read as the reverse complement.
GTGGCCACGATGGTCTGATCGAGCGCAGCCATCAGCAGGCCGAGGGCGACGGTGATGAAGACGACGTTGGCCCGGGCACTGGTCACGGGCGCAGGAGAATCGACGACCGCCGGGGCACCTGCCATTAGCTCAGTATGTGCCGGTCGTCACTATTCCGTCGGCAAGACACGTAAAATGCGCAGTGCGCTCCAAGATCAGCTATCCCACCGCATCCGGCGCGTGATCCTCCGAGTTCAGCGCTTCCACCGGAACTTACTGTTAAGTAAGATAGTATCGCGAGGCAGTGCACCGCTGCCCGGACGACTCCAGCAAAGGTCCCGAAGCCATGGCGTGGAAGCCCACCGAAATCCCCGATCAGACGGGGCGCACGTTCGTGATCACCGGCGCCAACGGCGGCATCGGCAAGCAAACTACCAAGGTGCTGGCGGGCAAGGGTGCGACGGTGATCATGGCCTGCCGCAACACCACCACCGCCCAGCAGGTCGCCGACGAGATCGGCGGCGACATCTCGGTTTCGGCGCTGGATCTCTCCGATCTGTCCTCGGTCCGGGAATTCGCCGAGCGCACCGGCGAATTCGACGTGCTGATCAATAACGCCGGGCTGATGAACATTCCGTTCTCGCGCACCCGCGACGGATTCGAAACCCAATGGGGCGTCAATCATCTGGGGCATTTCGCGCTCACCGGCCTGCTGCTGGACCGCATCGGCGATCGCGTCGTCACCCTGGCCAGCATCGCGCACCGCCAGACGCCCAAGCTGTGGATCGACGATCTGAACTACGAAAACCGCCGCTACCAGCGCAATCTCGCCTACGCACAGGCCAAGCTCTCGAATCTGATGTTCGCCCGCGAACTGCAGCGGCGCCTGGCCGAGTCCGGATCGTCCAAGCGCTCCTACGCCGTGCACCCGGGTGTCTCGCCGACAGACCTGTTCACCCGCACCGAGACCCTGGTCGACCGGATCGCCAAGCCCGCGGTCGCGCTGATCGGCCACTCCCCCGCGCGTGCCGCGCACTCGAGTCTGTTCGCCGCCACCATGCCCGACGCCGACCCGAACACGTACTGGGGTCCGACCCGGCTGTTCGGCAGTCAGGGCCCGGTGCAGGCCTCGCCGTCCAGCAAGCTGTCGCAGAACCGCGACCTGTGGCGGCGGCTGTGGGAGGAGTCCGAGCAGCGCACGGGCGTGACCTACAAGTTCTGACCCCCGACCTGTTCCTACGGACCGTGTAGTAGACGAGTACCGTAGATGCCGTGTCCGCTCCACACCGCCGCCCGGCCCTGATCATCCTGGTGATCGTCGCCGCGCTGACCTGCCTCGCGCTGGGCTGGTGGCAGTGGACGCGGTTCGAATCCGGGACCGGGACCGGGCAGAACCTCGGCTACGCGCTGCAGTGGCCGTTGTTCGCCGGGTTCGTGGTGTTCGCCTACGTGCGGTTCGTGCGGCTCGAGCGCGAGTCCGACGTCCCCGAGGACGAGCGTCCCGCACCGGTGAAGCCGGCCAAGCAGCGCGAGATACCCGAGGGCATCCTGCCCGAACGCGCGGCGCACACGCGCCGCGAGGACGATCCGGTGCTCGCCGAATACAACCACTACCTGGCCGAACTGAACGCGCAGGACCTGCGCGAACAGGTGCGCGCCGCCGGGCTCGAGGCCCGCGAGACCGAGAGGAGCGCCGGTTGAGCGCCAGCGACAACACCGACACCGCCGCAACCGAAGTGCGGGACGCCGAGCCCGCCGCCCAGGTGCAGCCGGCAGCCGCCCCCACCCCGGCGTCGGCCGTCGTTCCACCGACACCGGCCGCCGCCCCCCGCCCAGCGATCAGCGCGAAGAAGGTCCGTCCCGCCTTCCTGCGCTACCGCACCCTCGCCTGGGCCACCGGCACCTGGCTGCTGCTGCTCTGCGCGGAGATGATCGCGAAGTACGGCTTCGGCGTCCACACCCCGAACTGGATCGCGGTCGTCCACGGCTGGGTCTACTTCGTCTACCTGATCGTCACCGCCGACCTCGCGATCAAGGTCCGCTGGCCCCTCGGCCGCACCATCGGCACCCTCCTGGCAGGCACCATCCCTCTGCTGTCGTTCTTCGTCGAACACGTCAACGCTAAGCAGGTCAAGCAGACCTACGGCCTCTGAGGTCGTTGCACGATCAACTGCAGGGCCGACCTCACTATCTGGCAGTGACGGGTGCGCGGCGGTAGGTCGCCACCGCACCGGCCAGGAGGGACAGGGCGGCTACATAGAGCAGCCGGACGCCCAGGACAAAGGGCTGGAACGGCAAGGGCATGAGGGGAAGCAGGGCCAGCAGCAACGCCGCCGTCACGCCTGTCGACAGCCAGAAGAGTTTCGGTGCGCGGGGGACGTTTCGGGGCTCGCCGTGCCAGATTCGCAGCAGTCCGCGGCGGCCGATGTAGTAGAACAGCGCGACCGCGAGCACCGCACCGAGGCAGGTGGATGTCTGCTGGAGCAGATACCACCAGGGCCTGCCCAGCAGGCTCGGATGCAGCAGCGCGGGGAATCGGGCTACTCCCCAGCCGTGACCACCGGCTGGGTCGTGGGTGAACCCGTCCCAGAAGATGTGGGTGAGTGCGCCGATCAGGATCGAATAGACGGTGACGTACCAGCGGTATCGGACGTCACCGAGTACGCCGTAAGCGGGAAGGTCGAACCCGCCCAGGCGCGGTAGGTGCGCGGCGATCTGCGGGGCGGACCGGCGAATCACTGTCGTCGCCACGATGCCGAAGGGCAGACACCACCACAGCAATGCCACCGGGGTGTGCGTCTCGGGCATGGAGAAGAATCCGGCGACAGGGTAGGACGCATCGGGAACCGCCGAGCCGACCACCAGCGCGACGCCATCCAGTCGATGCGGCCATCGAATCTTCAGGGGGAGCACGGGTAGCGCATGGGATGGAAAGGTCAGCGGCACGCGCGGAGTGTATCTGTGCCCTTCGCGCCCGCGCCTGAACGTTGAACTGTTTCACGATTTTTCGAGTGACTCGGTGGTGACACGCTCGAGGAAGTTCGCGAGTAGTATGATTCTCGTATTATATGAGATCCAGTGAAGCTGCGTGGGCGGCTCGCTGGAAGGCGGGAAGGTCGGTCATGTTCGTCGTCATCGGGGCCACCGGGGTGGTCGGTCGGGAAGTCGTTGCACAGCTGGGAACGGCGGGCGTGAAGGTCACCGCCGTGACCCGCAACCCGGCGGTGGCCAAATTGTCACCGGGAACCGTTGTGGTTCAAGGTGATCCGGCGTTGTCGGACATCCCTCGCGAAATATGGGACGGCGCCGAGGGGGTATTGCTGTCGTCTCGCGCCGCGATCGCGACGGCACCCGAAATACTCGCGGCCGCAGCCGATCACGGAGTTCGCCGAGTGGTGGTCGTCTCGGCGGCGACAGTCGAGTATCCGGCCGGTGAGCCGCGGTTCGTTGCGGGATTCCGGGCGCTCGAGGCCGCGGCCGAGGAATCCGGTCTGGCGTGGACTTGCTTGCGCTGCAGCGACTTCGACGCCAATGCGCTGAGCTGGGTACCGCAATTGCGGGGCGGGGACGTGGTGCGCGGCGCGTACGGTGCGGCCGCCACCTCGCCGATTCACGAACGCGATATCGCCGCGGTGGCGGTGCGCGCGCTGACCGAGGACGGGCACGAGCGCGGTCGCTACGTGCTCACCGGGCCGGAGTCGCTGACCCAGTACGACAAGGTCCGCATCCTGGGGGAGGCCACCGGGCGCGACCTGTCGTTCGCCGAACTGGCTCCCGAGCAAGTGCGTGCCGCGATGCTGGCGCAGGGCTTGCCCGAGGAGGTTCCGGCACGCCTGCTCGGTTCACTGGCGGATTACGCGCGCGTCCCCGGTCCCACCACGCACACCGTCGCCGACCTACTCGGCCGCCCCGCCCTCGATTTCGCCGCCTGGACTACCGAGCGCGCGACCGCGTTCACCCGCTGAAAGGCCGATCGTGTCGGAGATGGAAGCCACGCCGATGCCCGGGATCGCCTCTGTCACAACCGAATCGGTCCGATTTCGGTGGCGATCCCGGCCAGCGCGTAGCGGGCCGCGACCCCACCCAGCGGATGCACGCACGACCGCTCGCGACCAAGGACAGCAGTTCGGGCACGGCTCACCGAGTGCGCGGCTGGGCTACTGCGCGAGGGCGGCCAGCGCCGGGAGGAGTGCGCGCAGCGCGCGGCCGCGGTGCGAGGCCGCGTCCTTCTCGGCGGGGGTGAGTTCAGCGCTGGACTGGGTGCCGCCGTCCGGGACGAACAGGGGGTCGTAGCCGAAACCGGCCTCGCCCGCGGGCTTGCGGGCGATGCGGCCGGGCCATTCGCCCAGGGTGACGACCTCGCGGCCGTCCGCGACCAGGGCACACGCGGAGACGAAGCGGGCGCCGCGGCGCTCATCGGGGACGTCCGAGAGCTGGCCCAGCAGGAGGTCGTTGTTGGCGGTGTCGTCGCCGTGGCGGCCGGACCAGCGCGCCGACAGCACGCCGGGCATGCCGTTCAAGGCGTCCACCGACAGGCCCGAATCGTCTGCGACGCAGGCCAATCCGGTGGCCGCGGCGCCGTCACGGGCCTTGGCCAGCGCGTTCTCCTCGAAGGTCGCGGCGGTCTCGGGGGCCTCGGGGAACGGCGGCACCTCGTCCAGGCCGACAACCTCGAGGCCCTCGATGCCCGCCTCGGCGAGGATGCGCCGCAGCTCGCCGAGCTTCTTCGCGTTGCGGCTGGCGACCAGCACCCGTCGCGGCATTACTTGCGCTTCTCCGGCTCGGGCAGCACGCCCGGATACGGCTGCGCGAGAGCGGCTTTCTGCACCGCGAACAGCTGCTCACACCCGGCCAGCGCGGAGTCCAGCATCTTGTCCAGGGTGGAGCGCGGGAAGGTGGCGCCCTCGCCGGTGCCCTGGATCTCGACCAGGGTGCCGGTATCGGTCGCGACAACATTCATGTCGACCTCGGCGCGCGAATCCTCCTCGTACGGCAGGTCCAGCCGGACCCGGCCGTCGACCACGCCGACGCTCACCGCGGCGATCATGCACGAGATCGGCTGCGGGTCGGCCAGCCGACCGGCCGCCGCGAGGTAGGTGACCGCATCGGACAGCGCCACGTACGCGCCGGTGATGGCGGCGGTGCGGGTGCCGCCATCGGCCTGCAGCACGTCGCAGTCGATGGCAATGGTGTTCTCGCCGATCGCGGCCAGGTCGATGCAGGCCCGCAGCGAGCGGCCGACGAGCCGGCTGATCTCCTGGGTGCGCCCGCCCACCTTGCCCTTGACGGACTCGCGGCCGCTGCGGGTGTGCGTGGCCGCGGGCAGCATCGCGTATTCGGCTGTCAGCCAGCCCAATCCGGAATCCCGACGCCACGGCGGCACCCCGTCGGTGACGCTCGCGGTGCACATCACCCGCGTCTGCCCGAACTCCACCAGCACCGACCCCGCCGGGTGCGTAGTGAATCCCCGGGTGATCCGGACCTCGCGGAGTTGATCGTCCGCCCGACCATCGGCTCGTCTCGACACAAGTCAGCAGCCTAGTGGAGCCGCTCGACCCGCAACGCCCCAGGCTCCCCCGCCACTTCAGCGCGCCGCTACTTGCACCGAGACATGCTCGTCGGGCCGGCGGATGACAGCTTGCTCCGGTTGGGCCCGTCCCGGCGAGTTACCCATGTGCTCTGCGGGCGCCGAAGTCGCGGGGAAGCGGATCGGCAACCCCTAGATGTCGAAGACCTCGCCCGGCGATACCGCGTGCACGGGACCGCTGAACTGCTCCTTCGCCTCCGCGATCACGTCCTCGCGCGAGATCCACGGCGGAATGTGGGTGAGCAGCAGTTCCCCCACCTCGGCCTGCGCGGCAACCATTCCGGCCTCGGTGCCCGACAGGTGGATGCCCGGTGGACGATTGGCCGGATCGTGTGTCCACGACGCCTCGGCCAGCAGAACGTCCGCACCCTGCGCGAGCTCGAATACCGCGGGGCACAGGGCGGTATCGCCGGTGTAGACCAGGGTGCGCCCGGCCGCGGTGGTGATCCGCAGGCCGTAGGACTCCGGCGGGTGGAGCATCCGGCGCGCGGTCACCGTGTGGCCGGCGCCGAATTCCACGGGCTCACCCTCGACCCAGGCGCGCATGTCTATCACGTCGGACCAGTCGTCGCATTCGCCGCCCACCTCCGCGGAGGCGTTGCCGATGCGCAGCGCGCTGTCCGAGGGGCCCCGCACGACAGCCCGACCGCTCGGCGGATTCGGGTGGTACCGGCGCCACACCAGCAAACCCGGCAGATCCAGGCAGTGGTCCGCATGCAGATGTGTCAGGAAGATGTCGACCGCACCGGGATCCTGGTGCCGCTGCAGCGCGCCCAACACGCCCGGACCGAAGTCGATCACCGTCGGAGTCATCTCCGGACCTGTCAGCAGATACCCCGACGCGGGGGAATCCGGGCCGGACACACTGCCCGAGCACCCGATGACGGTAAGGCGCATACCCCCATGCTCCCACGAGGAACTACTAGTCAAGAGGGAATCCCCCACTACTCGTCGGCCGGGTGCGGACGTCATCCCGACGAGGCGAGGCGGCCGAGGTTACCCCCGCGACGATGACGTTCATCCCCGGAGAGTACCCAACCGGCTACCAGTCCACCCAACGCGCCGAAAAGGTGGTCCTGCCACGAGATTCCGGGCTGACCTGGCAGTACTCCCAGCAGAATCCCGCCGTACAGCAACCCGACGATCACGCCGACGACGATCTGCCAGAGGTTTCGGGCGAACACCCCGCGCGAGATCAGGTACAGCAGCCAGCCGAAGACCAGGCCCGATGCCCCGATCGTCACCGATCGGCTGTCGCCGATGAGCCACGGCCCCAATCCGCTGATCACCCAGATGATCGCGGTCGCGCCCAGCCCCCGGCCGATGCCGGTCAGCAACGTCAGCAGCCCCAACACGATCACCGGCAGCGTATTGCCGAGCAGATGCGCCCAGCTACCGTGCAGCAGCGGCGCGAAGGCGATGCCCTCGAGCCCGTCCAGGCTGCGCGGCCGGATGCCTCCGGCGTTGTCGAGCGAATTGCCGGTCGCGGAGTTGATGGCCTCGAGGACGTAGAGCAGCGCCACGAAGCCGAGGGTGACCGCGATCGCCCGCACCCACAGCTGCTTCACCGCGGCGGAACTGCTCGCTCCCGACGCGCGATCCAGCTGCTTGCGCAGTGCCCCGATCCGCTCGGGATCGAAGGGCGACCCCATCCCAGCGGCCATCGCCGTCACCTCCTCGCGGGGCCCGGGCACCGTCATACGCCGGGTGGTCCAGGAATCGGACCTCGCTCCTACGAGCGTACTGCGCCCGGGTGACAGGACCGGCTACGCCCAGAGTTGGCCTTCGAGTTTGTCTTCCGCTTCCTCGAGGGTCCCGTCGTACGCACCCGTCGACAGGTATTTCCAGCCACCGTCCGCGACGATGAACGCGATATCGGCGCGACGACCGGCCTTCAACGCCTTGCCCGCGATCCCGAGCGCGGCGTGCAGGATCGCGCCGGTCGAGATACCCGCGAAAATGCCCTCCTGGAGCACCAATTCGCGAGTGCGGCGCACCGCGTCGTAGGGGCCCACGGAAAAGCGGGACGTCAGCACGGATTCGTCGTACAGCTCGGGTACGAATCCCTCCTCGAGATTCCGCAGCCCGTACACGAGTTCGCCGTAGCGCGGTTCCGCGGCGACGATATCGATATCGGCTACGTGCTCGCGCAGGTATCGGCCCGTGCCCATCAATGTGCCGGTCGTGCCCAGCCCGGCCACGAAATGGGTGATCTCGGGAAGATCGGCGAGAATCTCCGGACCGGTGCCGTGATAATGCGCGAGCGCATTCGCGGGATTGCCGTACTGATACAGCATCACCCATTCGGGATTCTCCGCGGCGATCTTCTTCGCCTGCGCCACAGCCTCGTTCGAGCCGCCCGCGGCCGGGGAATCGATGATCTCCGCACCGAACATGGTCAGCAGCTGACGGCGCTCGACGGAGGTGTTCTCCGGCATCACGCACACCAGCCGGTAGCCCTTGAGCTTGGCCGCCATCGCCAGCGAGATACCGGTGTTGCCGCTGGTGGGCTCGAGGATCGTGCACCCGGGTCGCAGCCGACCGTCGGCCTCGGCCTGCTCGATCATCCGCAGCGCGGGCCGGTCCTTGATGGATCCGGTGGGGTTGCGGTCCTCGAGTTTGGCCCACAGCCGCACGTGATTCTCGCCGTCCCACTGCGGGGACAGGGTGCGCAACCCCACGAGCGGCGTGTTGCCCAGGGTTTCGATCAGCGATTCGTAGCGCGCCACGAGCTAGACCGCTCCTCCGGCGACGGCGGGCAGGATCGTCACGGTGCCGCCCTCGGGCACCTCGGCCTCGAGCCCGCCGGTGAATCGCACATCCTCGTCGTCGACGTAGATGTTGACGTAGCGGTTCAGCTTGCCGTCCTTGAGCAGCCGCTCGCGCAGGCCCGCGTGATTGGTCTCGAGGTCGTCGATCACGGCGGCGAGGGTGGCGCCGCTCGCCTGCACGCGCTTCTCGCCGCCGGTGAGGGGACGCATGATGGTCGGGATGGACACGGTTACCGACATGGGTGCTCCTAAAATTTCGGTCTGAAGTATTTACGCACTCGCGTACGCGGGCACGATTCGCACGGGTTCCTCGGTGACCACGCCCTCGACGATCCGGTAGCTGCGCAGCTCGTGCTGCTCCGGGTCGCGCGTGGAGACCAGCACGTAGTGGGCGTTGGGTTCGGACGCATAGGAGATGTCGGTGCGGCTCGGATACGCCTCGGTCGCGGTGTGGGAGTGATAGACCACCACCGGCTCCTCGTCGCGGTCGTCCATCTCGCGCCACACCCGCAGCTGTTCGCCGGAATCGAAGCGGTAGAAGGTCGGGGAGCGCTCGGCGTTGTCCATCGGCACGAAACGCTCGGGGCGGTCGGTGCCCTCGGGCCCGGCGATGACGCCGCATGCCTCGTCCGGATGGTCGGCGCGGGCGTGCGCCACCATTGCCTCCACGAGGTCCGCCCTGATCTCCAGCACAGTTCGCATCCTTCCGTTCCGTCAGACGGATCCGCATCTCGGCGCGGAACGCTGTCGTCAACGGTCCAGAATATTCGGCTATTCCCAGGTCGCCGGGCTCAGGTCCCCCATTTCCCGCACCCCGCCGGGAAACTTCCTCGTCGCAATACCTGTCAATAGTTTCGCGCAGTGAGATTTATATTCCGGCACACCCGTGCCCCGGTGCGAACTACGGCGCGAGGGCCTGCAGCAGGGAATCCTGCATCCAGGTGAGCCAGTGATAGACGTCCAGATGCGGGGCGCGCGGATCGTCGGGATGCAGATGATCGGGTGTGTCGGCCTCGACGCCGATCGCGGTGCCCAGCGCCAGCCGTACGTCGTTCAGCGCGGCGAGCCAGGCGTCGGCCTGCTCGGGGGTGATCACGATCTTGCCGCCCTGTGCGGGCAGGGTGTCCAGCAGCACCGACCCGGCCGCGACCTTGTTCTCGATGATGTCGGGCTCGTGCAGGCTGCGCAGGGCGCTGTTGAGCTCGGCGCGGTCGGCGTCGGGCGAACCGGGTTCGGGGCGGTGGAAATCGGGCAGCAGCCGCGCCAGCCGCGGATCGTCGGGGGGCTCGGCATTGCCGGTACGGAGCCCGGTCAGCGCGGCCAGATCGTCCTGCGGGGCGGAATCGGCCCGGTCGGTGAGCAGCCCGGTGACCGCACCGACCAGGGAGCGCAGCACCTCCGCCTCCCGCGCATCCATCTCCGACCGCAGCTTGAGCCCGCTCAGCGAGTTCTTCCTGCTCCATTTGCGCACGAGGTAACGGTAGTCGCCCTGTTCAGTCGTCACGTTGCATGGTCGCCCAGAGGCCGGCGGCGTGCAGGCGCTGCACATCGTGTTCCATCCTGTCCCGCGAGCCCGACGACACCACCGCCTTTCCTTCGTTGTGGACCTTGAGCATGAGCTCGGTTGCCTTGCCCTTGCTGTAGCCGAACAGCTTTTGGAAGATGTATGTGACGTAATGCATCAAATTGACCGGGTCGTCCCAGACAACGGTCACCCACGGCCGATCCTCGGCCTCGAGAATTTCGGTGTATTCGACGGCCTCGGGGACCGCCTGTCCCGCCATCACCACCCTGGGGCCCATCGCGCGCACCGCGGTCCCGCTCCCCCCGCCCGGACCGACCCCGGCCCGGACGGTGTCATCCGAGGCGGCATCGTTCATGCACAGACCCATAACCCTCAGCCTACGACTCGGCTGCGGATACACAACACCCACCGCGCCCGTTTTGCACCCGCTCGTACCGAATATCCGGGCGAATCGGTGTCTACAGTGACGAACGTGGACACCACAGCTGCCGCCCCCAGTACCGCACTGCTGACCGACCAGTACGAGCTGACCATGCTCGCGGCCGCGCTGGCCGACGGTTCGGCGCACCGACAGTGCACCTTCGAGGTCTTCGCGCGGCGCCTGCCCAACGGCCGCCGCTACGGTGTGGCTGCGGGCGCCGGGCGAATGCTCGACGCGCTGGCCGAGTTTCGTTTCGGTGAGCCCGAATTGGCAACTGCCGCAGGCTTCCTGGACGCCCCGGTGCTGGAGTGGTTGCGCGAGTACGAGTTCCGCGGCGATATCGACGGCTATCGGGAGGGCGAGCTGTATTTTCCCGGCTCCCCGATCCTTTCGGTGCGCGGCACCTTCGCCGAATGCGTGGTGCTCGAGACGCTGATCCTGTCGATCCTCAACCACGACAGCGCGATCGCCTCGGCCGCGGCCCGGATGGTCAGTGCCGCGGGCGGGCGGCGGATGATCGAGATGGGCTCGCGGCGCACGCACGAGCTGGCCGCACCCGCCAGCGCCCGTGCGGCCTACCTCGCCGGATTCGATGCCACCTCGAATCTGGAGGCGGTGCGCCGCTACGGAGTTCCCGGCGCGGGTACCAGCGCACACGCGTTCACGCTGCTGCACAGCGGCCCGGACGGCGCCCACGAGGCGGCGGCGTTCCGCAGTCAGGTCCAGGCGCTGGGTATCGGCACCACCCTGCTGGTGGATACCTTCGACATCACCCAGGGGGTGGCCACCGCCATCGAGGTCGCCGGGCCCGAATTGGGCGGGGTGCGTATCGATTCCGGCGATCTGGGCGTGCTGGCGCGGCAGGTGCGCGACCAGCTCGACGCGCTCGGGGCCACCCGCACCCGCATCGTGGTGTCGGGAGATCTGGACGAATACGCGATCGCCTCGCTGCGCGCGGAGCCGGTCGACGTCTACGGCGTGGGCACCGCGCTGGTGATCGGGTCCGGCGCCCCGACCGCCGGCATGGTCTACAAGCTGGTCGAGGTGGAGGGGGTGCCGGTGGCCAAGCGCAGCAGCCACAAGGAATCCCGCGGCGGCACCAAGCAGGCGGTGCGGCTGTCCCGGCCGACCGGGACGATCGTGGAGGAGATCGTGTATCGCGCTGCCGGGCCCGCACCCGCGGCCAGCGGCTTCTCCGCCCGCGAGCTGCTGACACCGATGGTCCGCGGCGGCAAGATCGCACCGGACCGCCCCACCCTGGCCCAGTCGCGCGAGCTGGTGGCGAAGGGCCTGGTGAGCCTCCCCTGGGAGGGCTTGAAACTCTCGCCCGGAGACCCCGCGATTCCCACTACCTTCCTACAATGAATTCGCACCGCGGGCACGCCCGTCCGACCGGGCAGGGCGCCCGCATACCGGCATCGAGATGCGAGATGACCACATGACCAGAGCACTCATCGTCGTGGACGTGCAGAACGATTTCTGCGAGGGCGGCGCACTGGCCGTCGCCGGCGGTGCCGCGGTCGCCGCGCGCATCACCGAATACCTCGGCGTCTCCGATTACGCCGCGGTCGTGGCCACTCGGGACTTTCACATCGATCCCGGCGAGCACTTCTCCTCGGAGCCGGACTTCATCGACACCTGGCCGCCGCACTGCCGGGTGGGCACGCCCGGCGCGGAATTCCACCCGAATCTGGCCACCGGCCCCATCGAAGCGGTGTTCTCCAAAGGCGCCTACAGCGCCGCCTATTCGGGTTTCGAGGGCACCGCCGAATCCGGCGAGAGTCTCGCGGACTGGTTGCGCAACAAGGGAATCGACACCGTGGACGTGTGCGGTATCGCCACCGACCACTGCGTGCGGGCCACCGCGCTGGACGCGCGCGCCGCGGGCCTGCACACCCGGGTCCTGCTGGGCCTGACCGCCGGCGTCGCTCCCGCGACCACCGCATCGGCCCTGGACCGGATGCGCACCGCCGGAATCGAACTCGCCGGAACGCTGGAGTCCTGAACGGAGCGACCCACAGGCTAGGCCACGCCCCGAAGGCGCACCAAAGGGGGGATTCATCCTGCGGGCGCAGACGCACCCGGCTAGTTTGTCCGTGTGAATTACTCGACCGACCGCCATCGGGTCGGACGCGCCATTGCCGATATCACTGGGGAACCCTCCGGAGCGGGGCTACCCGGCACCGGAGCACTCGATTCGACGTCTGCCGGGGTTCGTATCCGGCTGCGCTCGCGCGCCTTCGTCTTCGCGGATCCGATCACCGACCGGCGGGTGCTGCTGATCGTCAACGACCTGTCCCTGACCGGGTCGGGCCTGTCCCGGGAGGTGCTGCGCCGCCTGGCCACCCGCTTCGACGGCGCTTACACCGAGGCGAACGTACTGATCACCGCGACCCATACCCATTGCGGGCCGGGCGGTGCGGCGCGACACCGCTCGACCGACGGGATCACACCGAGCACGTTCGCCGCGATCGTCGACGGCATCGTCGAGGCGGTCGAGCAGGCGCACGAGGACGTGGCGCCGGCCACCCTGCGCCTGTCGCGCGGCGAACTGCGCACGGCCACCGTCAACCGCTCGCGGGCCGCCTTCGATCGGAATCCGCAGGAGGACAGGGATTTCTTCCCCGAGGCGATCGACCCGCAGACGACGCTGCTGCGCATCGATCGCGGGGAGCAGCCGGTCGGTGCGATCAACTGGTTCGCCGCGCATCCCGCGCAGGCGACCGGCCCGAGCACGCTGATCGGCTCCGGGGCCAACGGATATGCGGCCTATCACTGGGAGCGGGTCGTGGAGGGCGTGGACTACCTCGCTGATCCCGATCCCGATTTCGTCGCGGCCTTCGCCCAGACCAATGCCGCTGACATGTACCCCGTTTCGGACACTCCCGCCGACGAGTTCGACGCCGCACGCGTCCAAGGGGCCCGGCAGTACGAGGCCGCCGCCGCGCTGGCCGATGCGTACATGCCGCGCATGGCCGGTGACATCGACTTCCGCCACGTGTACATCGACCTGTCCGCGGCGACCGCGGCCGCGGAGTTCACCGGGGACGGTCACGAACATCCCACGGGCCCACCGGCATTGGGCGCGGCCGCGTTCACGGGCGGGTCGTTCCGCGGCGCGATGGGCTGGGCTTCTTTTCAGGAGGACCGGAATCCCTTCTGGGACTGGATCTCCCGGAACGTGCGGTACCGCTTCTCGCAGAAGCTCGGGGATGCGCACGCGCCGAAGACGATCGCGGCGGCGGGTAAGATGTTCGCCCGGTACGCGCCGTTCGTGCCCAATGTCGTTCCGGTGCAGCTGATCCGGATCGGCGAGCTGTATCTGCTCGGCATCCCGGGCGAGGTGACCATCACCGCCGGACTGCGGTTGCGGCGCACGGTAGCGGCCGTCGTCGGCGCCGAGGTGGGCAACGTGCTGGTCGTCGGCTACGCCAACGGGCACGCGCAATACTTCACCACCCCCGAGGAATACGACGCCCAACGGCTGGAGGGGGCGAGCACGGTGTTCGGGCGCTGGCAACTGCCCGTCGTGGCGCAGGCCGCGGCGCAGCTGGCCACGGCGATGCACAAGGGCGAGTCCGTGCCACCCGGCGCCGCCGCGCCGGCCGCCCCGGCCGACCCGCCGGAGCAACCGACGACCGCGAAAACCACGCCGCCGCCGGACTTTCCGCCCGCGGGCCACCAATTCGGCGATGTGATCACCCAGCCCGCCGCCGCGTACCGCCCGGGTGAGCCGGTGCTGGTCGAATTCGCGGGCGCGCATCCGAACAACGACTCGCATCGCGGCGGCACGTACCTGATGGTGCAACGCCAGGACGCGGGCCGCTGGCGGATCGTGGCCGACGACGGCGACTGGGCGACCACCTTCGCCTGGTCGCGCGGTGCGGCCTCGAGTTCCACGGTCACCATCCGCTGGGACTCCCCGTCCGACGCCGAGCCCGGCACGTATCGCATCCGGTATTTCGGCAATGCCAGGAGCCACCTCGGCAAGCCCACGTCGTTCGCCGGCACCTCGGCCGAATTCCGGATCCAGGGCAAATAGGCGTGCCGCATCCTCGGCGGCCACGGCTCTCCCGACCGATCCGCGTGCCTGTCGGACGGTGGAAGTAGTCTTCCTGGGTGCCCGAACTTCCGCCCGTCCCAATCCTGTTGACCACCGCCGTGGAGGCGCTCGGCGGTAAGGCGCGCAAGGGCCAGCAGACCATGGCGGCCGCGGTCGCGCACTCGATCGATACCAAGGAGCACCTGGCCGTGCAGGCCGGCACGGGCACCGGCAAGTCGCTGGCCTACCTGGTGCCGAGCCTGCGGCACGCGGTGGAGTCCGGGCGCACGGTCGTGGTGTCGACCGCGACGATCGCGCTGCAGCGCCAGCTGGTCGACCGGGATCTGCCGCGCCTGGCCGAGGCGCTGGCGGGCCCCCTGGGCCGCCGCGCGAAGTTCGCGATCCTCAAGGGCCGCGGAAATTATCTGTGCCTGAACAAGATCAACAGCGTGATCCCGGACGAGGAGCCCGAGGCCGAACTGTTCGACGCGTTCGCGATCTCCCGGCTGGGCCGCGAGGTACAGCGCCTGAACGAATGGGCCTCGGACACCGAGACCGGCGACCGGGACGAGCTCTCCCCCGGCGTCACCGACCGCGCGTGGCGGCAGGTGAGCGTGTCCGCGCGCGAATGCCTGGGCAAGTCGCGCTGCCCGTTCGGCACCGACTGCTTCGCCGAGCGGGCCCGCGCCGAATCCGGCCAGGCCGATGTCGTGGTGACCAATCACGCCCTGCTGGCCATCGACGCCATCAGCGGCATCCAGGTGCTGCCCGAGCACGACGTGGTCGTCATCGACGAGGCGCACGAGCTGGTGGACAGGGTCACCGGGGTGGCCACCGCGGAGCTGTCCACCGCCGCGATCAGCGCGGCCGCCAAGCGCTGCGCCAAGCTCATCGACGAGCAGGAATTGGATCGGCTCGAGGGTGCGGCCGAGGCCTGGCACGAACTGCTCGAGGAGCTGCCGCCCGGGCGCTGGGATCAGCTGCCCGGCGGCGCCGGCCCGGTGCTGGCGCTGATCCGCGACGCGGCCTGGAACGCGCGCACGGCGCTGTCCCCTGGCGGTGCGGCCGCGCCGCAGGGCGATCCGGAGGCCGTCGCGTCCCGCAATATCGCACTCTCGGCCGTGGAGGACGTGCACGACGCCGCGGTCCGCGCGCTGACCACCTTCGACGAGCAGGACCCCGCCGCGCGCCGCGATGTGATCTGGCTGGCCGCCGACGAGGTGCGCGGCATCGCCCGCCGCACCCTGCACATGGCCCCGCTCTCGGTCGGCGGGCTGCTGCGCAGCCGCCTGTTCGGCACCTCGACGGTCGTGCTCACCTCGGCGACGCTGCAGGTCGGCGGCTCGTTCGACGGGCTGGCGATCACCTGGGGCCTGCCCGCCCAATCGCCCAACAAGGTCGACCCCGCCCTGGCCAACGGCGGCGAGGCGCCGTCGGATTCCGATGTGGTGCGCTGGAATTCACTGGATGTCGGTTCCCCGTTCGACCACGCCAAGTCCGGCATCCTGTATGTCGCCAAACATCTGCCCGCGCCGGGCCGCGACGGCCTGTCCCCGGCCTACCTGGACGAGATCCAGCGGCTGATCACCGCCGCGGGCGGCCGCACCCTGGGCCTGTTCTCCTCGATGCGCGCGGCCAAGGCCGCCACCGAGGCGCTGCGCGAGCGCCTGGACACCCCGGTGCTGTGCCAGGGCGACGACGCCACGGGCGCGCTGGTGCGCAAGTTCGCCGACGATCCGGAGACCTCGCTGTTCGGCACGCTGTCGCTGTGGCAGGGCGTGGATGTGCCCGGGCCGTCGCTGAGCCTGGTGATCCTGGACCGCATCCCGTTTCCCCGCCCGGACGATCCGCTCCTGGTCGCCCGGCAGAAGGCGGTGGAATCGCGCGGCGGCAACGGCTTCATGGCGATCGCGGCCAATCATGCGGCGCTGCTGCTCGCGCAGGGCACCGGGCGGCTGCTGCGCAGCGTCGACGACCGCGGCGTGGTGGCGATCCTGGATTCGCGCCTGGCCACGGCCCGCTACGGGTCGTATCTGCGGGCCTCGTTGCCGCCGTACTGGGAGACCGCCGATCCGGAGGTGGTGATCAAGGCGCTCGAGCGCCTCACCGCCGGGGCTGCTACTTCACGGCGAGGGTGATGAGCGCCGCCACGGTGCCGAGCACGATCGCCCCCAGTCCCCACCCGATGCCCTGACGCTGCCACAGCCGCCCGTGGTCCAGCGAGATCCGGCCCGGCCCGGAGAATCCCAGCGTGGCCGCGGCGACGATCAGCAGGATCCCCGCGTACGAGGCGATCAGGCCGTGCGGCCAGGTCACGTGCACCGCGTTGATCATGCTTCCGATGACGATCGCCGCCGCCAGCGGGGTCAGCAAGCCGAGGATGAGCAGGGTTCCACCGGTGAATTCGCACAGTCCGGCCAGGGTGCCGAACAGCTTGCCCGGGTGATATCCCATCTTTTCGAAGCCCCCGGCCGTGCCCGCCCACCCGGCGCCGTGGAACCAGCCGAACAGCTTCCCGCTGCCGGAGACGAACAGCAGCCCTCCGGCGCCCAGGCGCAAGACGAGCAGACCGATATCGATACCCGCGGACTCGGCACCGAGTCCCTCGGGCGCTGTGTGTGCGGTGCCGGGGGTGACTGTCTGTGGCCTCATGGCGGTAGGTCCTCACGATCGTACGAACGGATGCTCCCGGGCGGGAGCGACGATGTGGATCGCGATCTGAGGGTGAATACGATACAGCCCGCCCGGCGGTTCGACCGGGCGAGAAATTACCTGTTGGCCAGGAAGAAGAAGTAGCCCAGGAAGATCACCGCCAGCACCCACACCACCGGATGCACCTCCCGGCCGCGCCGGCGGGCCACCATTGCCACCGGATAGAACAGCAGCCCCAGCGCGATGCCGTTCGCGATGGAGTAGGTCAGCGGCATCATGATCACGGTGATGAACGCCGGTATGGCGTATTCCAGCTTGCCCCAGTCGATCTGGCCCAGCGAGCGGGCCATCAGCACGCCGACCACGATCAGCGCCGGCGCGGTCACCGACGGCGCGTCCGCGACGACGGCGAAGACCGGGAAGAAGAACATCGCGATCAGGAACCAGCCCGCCGTCGACACCGCCGTCAGGCCGGTGCGGCCCCCGGCGCTGACGCCCGCGGTCGATTCCACGTAGGCGGTCGTGGTGGAGGTACCGATGATCGCCCCGGCGGCGGTGCCGATGGAATCGGACGCGAACGCCTGGGCCGCGCGCGGCAGCCTGCCCTCGGGAGTGAGCAGCCCGGCCTGGTTGGCGATGCCGATCAGGGTGCCCGAGGCGTCGAAGAAGTCGACGAACAGCATGGTGAGCACGACGATCGCCATCTGCCCGGTGAACGCGTGCGGCAGGTTGACGATCGCCTGCCCGAAGGTCTGCTCGAGCCCGTGCGGCAGGGCCACCAGGGAGTGCGGCAGCGGCACCAGCCCGCTGACGATGCCCACGACCGCGGTGACGACGATGCCGTACAGCACCGCGCCGTGCCAGCCGATCACCAGGAAGATCACCGTCGCCAGCAGCCCGAACAGGGCCAGCAGCGTGGTGCCCCTGGTGAAGTCGCCCAGGTGCACGAAGGTGTCCTTGTTCGCCACGACGATGCCGGCGTTCTTCAGTCCGAGGAACGCCACGAACATGCCGATTCCGGACCCGACGGCCAGCTTCATCTGCATGGGAATGGCGTCGACGATCTTCTCGCGGATCTTGGTGACCGCGAGCACGAAGAAGATCACGCCCGACAGCAGCGTGCCCGACAACGCGACCTGCCAGTGGATGCCCATGCCCAGCACCACGGAGTAGGCGAAGAAGGCATTGAGCCCCATCCCCGGCGCCAGCGCGATCGGGTACCGCGCCCACAGGCCCATCACCAGCGTGCCGACGACCGCGGCGACCGCGGTCGCGGTGAACACCGCCTGCATCGGAATGCCCTTGGCGCCGAGGGCGCCGTGATCGCCGAGCACCGACGGATTCACGGCCAGTACATACGACATCGCGAGGAAGGTCACGGTCCCGGCCATGATCTCGCGCTTCTTGGTCGACCCGAGCCTGCTGATTCCGAAGTAGGCGTCGATGCGCCCCTTCCATCCCGACTGGACGTCGATACTCATCTGCTGTTCTCCACCTCGGCCGGAAGGACGTGCCCTGAGCACCGTATATGTCCCGGTTGGGGGCAGCCGCACCCGGTCCCGCGAATGGCAGGCAATCAAGATCAGCACGGCCGACCCCCGAGACCACCTGGGCTTGCAACCCTCGGGCAATCCGCGGCGGGCCCATCCGTCACCTCGCTGACCACCCGGAGGAATACCGAGCCGAATTCTCCAGCCTCGTGAACACCAAGCCTCCCCGCAGCCGAAGTGAAACATTTTCGCTCCGGATTGCGGGCCGATCGCGCTCCCTGTTGTCAACACCACTCGACAATCGCGGGATTCCTCGCCGCATCATTCCCGAGCGGCCAGCTACCCGACCCCGACGGAGGACCGCGCGCCCGCCTACCAATGGGGTAGCCGAATAACTTTCGACAGCCCATCCACATCACCCCGAAGGCTTTGCAGCGCATCGCTTTACGGTGTACCGCCCGGCATTCGCGCCGATACGGCACGGCCCGGACGCGCGGCCGAGCGCCGAGAACCATACGAACGACCCACGCCAACGCCCGCTAACATACGAACCGCGGCCGCGAAGTACGAACGAGCACAGTGGATTCGATGCGCAACCCTCGAGCAATTTAAAGAAGAACTTGCCTCATATTTGCGAGTTCTTGACCGATCTTGTTAGGCCCGTTACAAATACGTTATCCGCCGAACCGAGCTCTCGAACCGGCCGAGCGAGAAGTGCAAGTGTGGTTACCGAAATCGTCGATGCGAGTGCCGATCTCGCGATCGCTCCCCGAGATTTGTGGGATCGTCTGAGCGATCCCCAGACCTATGCCCGGATCCTGCCCGGCATCGGCGCCTGCGATCTACTCGACACCCTCGACGGAACGCCGATGTGGCGCATGCGCATCGGCGGCGAGGACACCGAGATCCGCGTCCTGGACATCCAGGTGATCGTGCGCCCCGAGGCCGACACCATCGAACTGCGGTGCGCGCAGACGCGCAGTTTCGCAGGGATCCGGGTGCACGGCGGGACCGACCACACGCGCGTCGCCATCACCTGCGTGGCCCCGGACCGGGTGCATCCGCTCGTGCCCGATCTCTCGAACTCCATGGTGACCGACTGGATCCACGCCGGGCTGCACCGCCTGGTCGACCTCGCGCACGGTGCGGAAACGTCGGTGGTGACCAACGGCGAGGAGTCGTCGGTGCGCACGCAGGCCGACGTCGCACGGCGCGTCATGTCCACCGGCCTGCTGCGCAGCCTGCGGCCGGATCGGATGGTCAAGCAGGTCGGCGGCCTGATCACCTTCGGATTCACCCTCGCGGGCGGATACGCCGCCGGGAACGGACACTCCCCACGTCGCCCGGCCATCATCGACAGCCGGGGCTCGAGCACGTACGGCGAGGTCCATTCCCGCACCCAGGCGCTGGCCAGCGCCCTGGCCGAGCTCGGTATCGGCGAAGGCGACACGGTCGGCGTACTGGCTCGCAACCACACCGAGATGATCGAGATAACTACCGCCGCAGGAAAGCTCGGCGCCGACTGCATCCTGCTCACCACCGGCCTGTCCGCCGAGCGGATCACCCGCATCGCCGAGATGCACCGCATGGCAGCGGTATTCGCCGATCCGGAGCTGCGGGGCCGGATCGCGCACCTCCCGCCCGAGGTGCACCGCTTCACCACCGTCGAGAATCGCGACCGCCGGGACGAAACCAGTGTGGAGGACCTGATCGCCTCGGCGAGCGGCAGATTCGACAAGCCGGAGCACCCCGGACGACTCATCGTCCTCACCTCGGGCACCACCGGCCCGTCGAAGGTCACCGTGCGCCCGCATCCCACCGGATTCTCGGCGATCGCGGCGCTGCTCTCGCGCCTGCCGTTCGAGATGCAGGAGACCATGCTGATCCCGGCGCCGCTGTCGCATTCCTGGGGCCTGGGGGCACTGCACCTGAGCCTGTCGACCCGATCGACGGTGGTGCTGCTCGAACGCTTCGACGCACAGGAGTGCCTGCGGCTGATCGCCGAGCACCGGGTCCGCACGCTGATCGCCCTGCCGATCATGCTGCAGCGCATCCTCGACCTGCCCGACTCGGTGCGCGAGCGTTATGACACCTCGAGCATGGAGGCGGTAATCTGCGGCGGCGCCACCCTGCCGTCCGCGACGGTGCTGCATTTCACCGAGGTCTTCGGCGAAATCCTCTACAACCTCTACGGATCCACCGAGGCCTCGTGGATCACTATCGCCGAACCGTCCGATCTGCGCATTTCGCCGGCCACCGTCGGGCGGCCGCCGCTGGGCGCGAAAATAGCCGTGCTGGGCGATGATGCACGTCCCGTGCCCGTTGGGGCGACCGGCCGGATCTTTGTCGGTCACAACATGTTGTTCGACGGCTATACCGATGACCCGCCGCCCGACGAGGTGGACGGCATGATGGACACCGGCGATCTGGGGTACCTCGACGCCGCCGGGCGGCTGTTCATCGCGGGCCGCAGCCAGGAACGGGTCGTCTCCGACGGCGAGACCGTCTTCCCGCGCCCCGTCGAGGAGGCGCTGGCCGCGCTGCCACAGGTCGGCGAGGTCGCGGTGGTCGGCGTCCCGGACCGCGACCTCGGCCAGCGGCTGGCCGCATTTCTGGTGACACACGAGGGATTCGGCATGGACCCCGACATGATCCGCGTCTACATCCGCCAGCGGCTGGGCCGTCTGGCCGTCCCCCGCGACATCATCTTCCTCGACGCCCTGCCCCGCAATGCGGCGGGCAACGTGCTCAAGCGAGCCCTGGTGCGGGCGTAGGGGATCCCGTCGTTCCGGCACGCCTTCAGCCGGGATCTCCTGCGTCCCTGGAGTTCTGGCCGATGGCGTGCCGCAGGGGGCCGGTCAGGGGCTGGGCGTGGCAACCAGGCCGAGTTCGGCATCACACGACAACAGGGGGTGATGCGGGAGGACACGGACCGTGTAGCCGACCGCGCCCGACAGCGGAACCGGGGTGTGCACGGTGTACAGCTCACTGCCCGAATCGTTTCCGGCGTGGGACATCTCGATGGTGGTGACCTCGCTCAGGTCGTCGTCCGGGGAGACGCGGCCCAGCACGGCCTGCACCACCACGTCGCCCGGGGCCAGGCCGCCCAGGTCGATGCGGGCGCGCAGGGTCAGCTCGTTCCCGATGACGGGGGTACCGGCCAGCCCGGCGCTGTCCACCTGAGTGACCTTCACCTGCGGCCATGACGATTCGACGCGGCGGCGGTACTCCGCCAGCTTCCGTGCGCCCGCGAAATCGTCCTGTGCCACAGCGGAATACGCCGCGGAGGCCGGCATGTAGTAGTCGACCGTGTAGTCGCGGACCATCCGGGAGGCCAGGACCTTCGGACCGAGGGTCTGCAGCGTGTGGCGGACCATTTCCATCCAGCGCACCGGCATGTCGTCGTGATCGCGCTCGTAGAAGCGCGGCAGCACGGCGCGTTCGAGCGTCTCGTACAGGGCCGCGGCCTCCAGATCGTCGCGGCGGTGTTCGTCGCGCACGCCGTCAGCGGTGGGTATCGCCCAGCCGTTCTCGCCGTCGTACATCTCGTCCCACCAGCCGTCGCGGATGGACAGGTTGAGCCCGCCGTTCAGCGCGGCCTTCATCCCGGAGGTGCCGCACGCCTCCAGCGGGCGCAGCGGATTGTTCAGCCACACATCGCATCCCCAATACAGGTAGCGCGCCATCGACATGTCGTAGTCCGGCAGGAAGACGATGCGATGCCGCACGCCGGCCTCGTCGGCGAAGCGCACCACCTGCTGGATCAGGCCCTTGCCGCCGTCGTCGGCCGGATGGCTCTTGCCCGCCACAACCAGCTGTAGCGGTCGCTCGGGATCGGTCAGCAGGGCCCGCAGCCGATCCGGATCGCGCAGGATGAGGGTGAGCCGCTTGTAGGTCGGCACCCGGCGCGCGAAACCGATGGTCAGCACGTGCGGATCGAAGGCCTCGTCCACCCAGCCCAACTCGGCAGGCGCCGCACCGCGCTCGAGCCACGACGCGCGCAGCCGCCGCCGCACCTCCTCGACGAGAATGCCGCGCAACGCATTCCGGGTGGACCACAACTCGCGCAGGTCGACATCGCGCAGCCGCTCCCAGCCGCGTGCCTCCTCCACCAGCTCGGGCCCGACGAATTCGCGGGCCTTGTCGATCCATTCGCGCGCGGCCCAGCTCGGCGCGTGCACGCCGTTGGTGACCGAGCCGATCGGCACCTCGGCGGCGTCGAATCCGGGCCACAGCGGGGCGAACATGGCCCGGCTGACCTCGCCGTGCAGCTGCGATACGCCGTTGGCGCGCTGGGCCAGGCGCATGCCGAGGTGGGCCATGTTGAATACCGACGGATCGGCCTCGCGGCCCAGCGCCACGATCCGGTCCACCGAAACGCCCGGCAGCAGCGGGGATTCGCGCTCGCCGTGGGCGCCACCGAAGTACCGGCGCACCAGCGCCCCGGCGAACCGGTCGATCCCGGCGGGCACGGGCGTGTGCGTGGTGAACACCGTCCCGGCCCGCACCGCGGCTAGCGCGGCATCGAAATCCATTCCGGCGGCCATGAATTCGCGGATCCGCTCGATACCGAGGAATCCGGCGTGCCCCTCGTTCATGTGGAACACGTCCGGATCGGGCAGGCCGTGTGCCCGGGTGAAGGCGCGCACCGCCCGCACCCCGCCGATCCCGGCCAGGATCTCCTGCTTGATCCGATGGTCCTGATCGCCGCCGTACAGCCGGTCGGTGACCAACCGCAGCTCCGGATCGTTGTCGGCGATATCGGAATCCAGCAGCAGCAGCGGAATCCGGCCCACCTGGGCGATCCACACCCGCGCCCGCAGCACCCGGCCCTCGGGCATCGGCACGTGCACCAGCACGGGGTCCGTGTCGCCCTCACTGGTGAGCAGCCGCAGCGGCAGCCCCTGCGGATCGAGGTCCGGGTAGTGCTCGCGCTGCCAGCCGTCGGCGGTCAGGGACTGCCGGAAATACCCTGAGCGGTACAGTAATCCCACGCCGATGAGCGGAAGCCCCATGTCGGAGGCCGACTTCAGGTGGTCACCGGCCAGAATCCCCAGTCCGCCCGAATAATTCGGCAGCACCTCGGTGACACCGAACTCCATCGAGAAGTAGGCGATGCAGCGCGGGCCGCCCTCCTGCCTGCCGAACCACCGCGGCCGGGTGAGATAGTCGCGCAGATCGGCGGCGGCCGCCTCGACCGCCCGCAGGTACGCCTCGTCGGCCGCGAGCTCGTCCAGCCGCGCCGCAGGCACCTCCCCCAGCATCCGCACCGGGTCGCGTCCCAGCTCCGCCCACAGCTGCCGGTCCAGTTCGGCGAACAGATCCTGTGTCGGCGCATGCCAGGACCAGCGCAGGTTCGTGGCGAGCTCGCCGAGGGCGGCCAGCGGCCCGGGCAGATGGGCACGGACGGTGAAACGACGCAATGCCTTCATCGGCAGAACCTTACACGGAACAGGTGTCGGGCACGGGTGCATGCCCGTCACCCCGATAGGGCACCTGACCAGCGGAATCCCGCCGGGAGCCGACCGAAACAGCGGTCGGGAGGCGAATCGGTCGTCGCGTACGCCGCGGCGACCGATTCGCGGCGGTCAGCCCTTCGGCTGCCCGATGGTGCGGTCGAGCAGAGCGAACAGCTCGCGGTAGTGCCGCTCCGCGGCCTCCTCGTTGTAGACCGAGGTGTCGATCTGTGTGTAGCCGTGGGCGGCGCCCTCGTAGACCTCGGTCTTGTGACGAATACCGGCGGCGGCCAGGGCCTTGTCGAACTCCTCGATGTGCTCGGGGGTCATTCCCTGGTCGTTGTCGGCGAACGCGAAATACAGCTCCGCGGTGACGGATTCGAGCGCCAGGTGCGGGCTGTCCGGCCCGTCGAGGACCAGGTGTCCAGTGTGGAAGCCGGCGCCGGCCCCGATCCGATCGGGATGCGCGGCGGCGGTCTGCACCACCAGGCGCCCGCCCATGCAGTACCCCGTCGCGCCGACCGGCCCCGCGGCGATCTTGTCCGAGGCCGCCATCCAGTCCAGATACGCACCCGAGTCGGACTTCACCACGTCCGGGGTGAGCGACATGATCAGGGGCATCAGCTGCCCGAAGACCTCCGGCCGGGCCTCCAAGTCGATAAATTCCGGCAGGTCCAGGACCGGGGCGCGGCCCGCCCGGTAGAACAGGTTCGGAATCAGCACGCTGTAGCCGTGCGCGGCGATGCGGTCGCCGAGGTCGCGCAGGGCGGGCCGCAGGCCGAAGGCGTCCTGGAACACCAGCACGCCCGGATGCGCGGCGCCGTCGTCGGGGTAGGCCAGGTAGGCGTCGGCGACCCCATCGGGTGTCGGAATATCAACCGTCGTGCCGTGCACTGCTGTCATAGTGGATCCTCTCCGGTCGTCGTCACAGTCGGTCGTCCCCAGCGAAGTAGAGGAGACCGTTCCGCTTCGGTCTTACCGCCCCGCGCCGATTCCTGCCACCCGGCAGCGATCAATCAACGCCGTCGTCATGATCATCGCCGAAATACCGGTACGGTTGGTGCCGTGACGGGTCGCATCGCCATCGACGACACCGCCCCTGCCATCGGACTCGGGCGCTACCCTGCCAAAGCCGTGGTCGGTGAGGTCTTCCCGGTCCGGACCGTGGTGTGGCGCGAAGGGCACGACGCCGTCGCCGCGACCCTCGCGGTGCGCGCCCCGGGCGGCTCGCGCACGCAGTGGATCCGGATGTCGCCGGAGTACGAGCCGGACGTGTTCAACGCCGTCTTCACCCCCTCTTCTCCCGGCCTGTGGACCTACCGCGTCGAGGGCTGGAGCGATCCGATCGCGAGCTGGCGCGCGGCGGTCGAGGCGAAGCTGGCGGTGGGCCAGAGCGCCGCCGACCTGGCCAACGATCTCGAGCTCGGCGCGCAGCTGTTCGACCGTGCGGCACAGGCGGTGCCGAAGGCCCAGTGGGAGCGGCTGCGCGCGGCGGCGGCCGCGCTGCGCGACACCGAGGCGCAGCTGCCCGCCCGGGTAGCGCCCGCGTTCGGCGCCGAGGTCGGCGAGATCCTGCGCGAGACCCCGCTGCGCGAACTGCTCACCCGCGGACCGCAATTCAGCGTGCTCGTCGAGCGTCACCGGGCCCTGTGCGGCTCCTGGTACGAGTTCTTTCCCCGCTCGACCGGCGGCTGGGATGCCGAGGGCGTGCCGGTGCACGGCACCTTCGCCACCGCCGCCAAGGAGCTGCAGCGCATCGCCGCGATGGGGTTCGACGTGGTGTACCTGCCGCCTATCCATCCGATCGGGCGGATAAATCGCAAGGGCCGCAACAACTCCCTGACCGCCGAGGCCGACGACGTGGGTTCCCCGTGGGCCATCGGCTCGGCCGACGGCGGCCACGACGCGGTCCACCAGCAGCTGGGCACCCTCGACGACTTCGCCGAATTCGTCAGCACCGCACGGCGACTCGGCCTCGAGGTGGCCCTGGATCTGGCGCTGCAGTGCGCACCGGACCACCCGTGGGTGAGCGAACATCCCGAATGGTTCACCACGCTGCCCGACGGCACCATCGCCTTCGCCGAGAATCCGCCGAAGAAGTACCAGGACATCTACCCGGTCAACTTCGACAACGATCCCGACGGGCTCTATGCCGAGGTGCTGCGGGTGGTCCGGCACTGGATCGCGCTGGGAGTCACCATCTTCCGCGTCGACAATCCGCACACCAAGCCCGCCGATTTCTGGGAGTGGCTGATCGCGCAGGTGCGCCGCACCGATCCCGAGGTGATCTTCCTGTCCGAGGCCTTCACCCGCCCGGCCCGGATGTACGGGCTGGCCCGGCGCGGCTTCACCCAGTCCTACACGTATTTCACCTGGCGCACGGGCAGATACGAGCTCGAGCAGTTCGCGCTGGAGCTGGCCGCCAAGGCTGACGAGGCGCGCCCGAATCTGTTCGTGAACACCCCCGACATCCTGCACGAGAGCCTGCAGCACGGCGGCCCGGGCATGTTCGCGATCCGCGCCACGCTGGCCGCGACGATGGGGCCGAGCTGGGGCGTGTACTCGGGCTTCGAGTTGTTCGAGCACCGGGCGGCCCGGGCGGGCAGCGAGGAGTACCTGGACTCGGAGAAGTACGAGCTGCGCCCGCGCCGCTTCAGCGAGGCCGCCGCGCGCGGAGAATCGCTCGAGCCCTGGCTGACCCGGCTCAACGAGATCCGCCGCGCCCATCCGGCGCTGCAGCAACTGCGCTGCCTGGCAGTGCATCACGTCGACAACGATGCCCTGCTGGCCTATTCGAAGGTGGACCCCGCGACCGGCGATGCGGTGCTGATCGTGGTGAACCTCGACCCGTTCGGGCCCGAGGACGGGATGATCTCGCTCGACATGCCGGCGATCGGGCGCGAATGGCACGATCATCCGGTGGTGTACGACGAGGTCAGCGGCGAGGAATACCACTGGGGCCAAACCAATTACGTGCGCCTGGATCCGGTGCACGCGGTCGCCCATATCCTGAGCCTCCCTCCAGTGTCCGCCGCCGCGCGCACAGAACTCGCCTACCGCAGGACATTCCGGTGAGCCGCCCGCCGGACACTCCCCCGTTCCGGCGCGTACCTCCGGCATTCCGACAGGCTTTCGGGCCGAGTCGTGCGGTGAAATCCTGGCGGGTGATGAACCCTCCGTCGTCCAGTCGCGCCATCGACGACGTAGGCCTCGACTCATGAACCGGCGGGATCTCATGCTCCTGGCGGCCGGCACCCACCCCGACCCCCACTCGGTGCTCGGCGCGCACCCGCATCCCGACGGCACCGTCATCAGAGCCCTTCGCCCGCATGCGGATTCGGTGTCCGCGCGGATCGGCGGGGAGGATCACCTGCTGAAGCACGTCGATCACGGCATCTTCGAGGGCGTGGCGCCGTTCACGGAACTGTGGGACTACCGGCTGCTCGTCTCGTATCCGGGCGGACGCTCGGTGCTCGACGCCGACGGCTATCGCTTCCTGCCGACCATCGGCGAGCTCGATCTGCATCTGATCGGCGAGGGCAGGCACGAGCGGCTCTGGGAGGTGCTGGGCGCGCATCCCCGCACCTACACCACGCTCGACGGCGAGGTCGAGGGCACCTCGTTCGCGGTGTGGGCGCCCAATGCCCGCGGCATCAGCGTGATCGGTGAGTTCGACGGCTGGAGTGGACGTTCCGCGCCCATGCGGCGATTGGGCGGTTCGGGTGTGTGGGAGCTGTTCGTCCCGGGCGTGGGACCGGGCACGATGTACAAGTTCCGGGTGCACGGCAGGGACGGCCGCATCACCGACCACGCAGATCCGCTCGCCTTCGCGACCGAAAAGCCGCCCGCCACCGCGTCGGTGATCTCCGAGAGCACCCATCGGTGGCAGGACGAGAGGTGGATCTCCGCGCGCGAGCGGGCCGATCCGACCCGCGCCCCCATGAGCATCTACGAGGTGCACCTGGGTTCCTGGCGCCCCGGCCTCGGCTACCGCGAGGCGGGCGAACAACTCGCGCAATACGTTCGGGCCCAGGGCTATACGCATGTCGAGCTGCTGCCCATCGCCGAACATCCCTTCGGCGGGTCGTGGGGCTATCAGGTGACCTCGTACTACGCGCCGACCTCGCGCTTCGGCACGCCGGACGATTTCCGCGCCTTCGTCGACACCCTGCACGCCGCGGGCATCGGGGTTCTACTGGACTGGGTGCCCGCCCATTTCCCGCGCGACGAATGGGCCCTGGCCCGGTTCGACGGCACCGCCCTCTACGAACATCCCGACCCCCGCCGCGGCGAGCAATTGGACTGGGGCACCTACGTTTTCGACTTCGGCCGCAACGAGGTCCGCAACTTCCTGGTCGCCAACGCGCTGTTCTGGATCGAGGAATTCCACATCGACGGCCTGCGGGTGGACGCGGTCGCCTCGATGCTGTACCTGGACTATTCGCGACCGCACGGCGGGTGGGAGCCCAATATTCATGGCGGACGGGAGAATCTGGAGGCCGAGCAGTTCCTGCAGGAGATGAACGCGACCGTGCACAAGCTGCATCCGGGCGTGGTCACGATCGCCGAGGAGTCCACCGCCTGGCCGGGCGTCACCCGGCCCACCGACGTCGGCGGCCTCGGCTTCACCATGAAGTGGAACATGGGCTGGATGCACGACACCCTCGGCTATCTCGGCCACGATCAGGTGCACCGCAGCTGGCATCACAACGAGATGACCTTCTCCACCGTCTACGCCTGGAGCGAGAACTACGTGCTGCCGATCAGCCACGACGAGGTCGTGCACGGCAAGGGCACGCTGTGGACCCGCATGCCGGGCGACGACTTCGCCCGGGCCGGCGGGGTGCGGGCGTTGCTGGCGTACATGTGGTCGCACCCCGGCAAACAGTTGCTGTTCATGGGCCAGGACTTCGGCCAGTTCCGCGAATGGTCACACGACCGCGGGCTGGACTGGCACGAACTGGACAATCCGCTGCACGCCGGCATCGCGCGCCTGGTCGCGGACCTCAATGCCGCCTACCGCGCGCACCCGGCGCTGTGGAGCCAGGACACCTCCCCCGGCGGCTACGCCTGGATCGAGGCGAACGACCGGGACAACAACGTCCTGGCCTTCCTGCGCTACGGCTCGAGTTCACCCACCCCGCCGGCTCCGCAAGCTCACCATCCCCGGAATGACAGCTCCCCCGTCGCCTGCGTCTACAACTTCTCCGGTTCCGAACACCGCGACTACCGCCTCGGCCTGCCCACCCCCGGCCACTGGCGAGAAATCCTCAATTCCGACGCAACCCCCTACGGCGGCGGCGGAATCGGCAACCTCGGAGGCGTGGACACCACACAAACCCCCTGGCACGGCCACCCGCACTCGGCCCCGATCACCCTGCCCCCCAACACCGCCGTCTGGCTCACGCCCGACTAACCGCCCAGCCCAATATCCACGTCCCGTGGGGGTCAGGCGGCATCCTCCGCGCCGCGGTAGGTGTAGAGGTCCTCGAGGAACTTGCGGCGCAGCGCCGGGATCTTGGCGGTGAGGCTGAAGAAGGTGCGGGCGGCGAACAGCGCTAGGCGGCCGGTGTAGGGCTGGTAGAGGGGGTCGTCGCCGCTGGTGCCGTTGTTGTCCAGGGAGTCGGCGACGCGGGCGAAACCGTAGGGAAGCATGTCGGCCTCATAGTCGGCGATGGCGGTCAGCAGCGACTTTTCGCCGTTGGCGGCGGCGACCAGTTCGCGGCACAGCAGGGCGGCGTCACGCAGCGCGGTGTTGGCGCCCACGCCCTGGCCGGGGGTCATGGTGTGGATGGCGTCGCCGAGCAGGGTGATGTTGGTGGTCTTCCAGGGCTCCACCGGCACCGAGGTCGAGATCTGCAGGGGGAAGGCGGCTTCCGGGTCGGAGAGCTCGAAGATGCGACGCAGGTCGGGGTGCCAGTTGCGGGTCACCTCCAGGGCGGTGGCGATGAGTTCCGTGCCGCGCTGGTCGACGGTGCCCGCCGGGAAGTGGTCGTGAGAGCTCCACACCGAGAGGTTGACGTAGTCGCGGGCGTTGTCGAACTGCAGGCCGTTCCAGCTCTCCAGCAGGGCGGCGTCGGCCGGATTCTTGGGGTTGCCCTCGGCGTCCCACTTGAACTCCATGACGTGCAGCATGCCGATCAGGCCCTTGGTGGCGAAGACGAGGTTGATGCCGTTGCGCATCTCCTCGGTGAGCAGCGCGCGGACCTCCGGGGTGAGCGCGGTCTTGGTCGCGATGGAGGTGATGCCGGCGTCCTTGATCTCCGCGTGTGGCAGGAACTGCCGGCGCACGGCCGAGCGGGTGCCGTCGGCGGCGATCAGGACATCGCCGGTGTCGCTGGTGCCGTCGCTGAAATGCGCGGTGACGGTGCCGTTCTCGTGCTGCTCGTAGTGGGTGAACTCCTTGCCGAAGCGCACCACGTCATCCATGCCGGTGAACAAC
This sequence comes from Nocardia albiluteola, assembly GCF_018860155.1. GTDB lineage: Bacteria > Actinomycetota > Actinomycetes > Mycobacteriales > Mycobacteriaceae > Nocardia > Nocardia albiluteola. The sequence continues at coordinate 25,152 of NZ_JAHKNI010000016.1, read as the reverse complement.
ACCTGCCGCAGGGTGGACCGCGAGACCGAGCGCTCGCTGTTGATCTCGTCGCTGTCGTCGCGCAGCGGAATGCTCGCGGTGGCGTGCTTGGACTGGGTAAGCACGTTGAAATACCGCGGTCCCCGGGCACAGGTGGCGACGAAGGTGTCGAACAGGTCGGCGGGCAGGCACTCCTGCAATGCCCGGTTGCCGGTGGGGTCGATGCCAACCCGGTAGCCGTAGAGGCCGTCGCGGCGGGAGCCGTAGCGCTCGTAGACGACGACCTCGACACCCGCTCGCTTCAGCCCGTGCGCCAGGCACATCCCTCCGGTACCGCCGCCGATGATCATGACCCGCATGTGAACCACTTCCCTTGAATTTCGTTCTTCTTGCTTATCGAGCAAATGTAGCTTGCCATTCAAGATACTTGATTGTCAAGTCTATTTTCAGGGATGTGCCCCCACCGCCGCGGAACCTGGTCCGGGTTGTGGTGGACCCCCGAGTGTCAGCCAATGTGGTTGGTCTGGGCGTGGTGGGCGATCGCCGTGCGTGGTATGGCAAGGCACAGCAGTGCGCAAGCCGCGCACGCCGCCACCGGCCACTGCCCGGCGCGGCCTATCGCTTCCCCGTAGCCGGTGGCGACGTGGGCGAAGAACGTGTTACCGATGGCCGCCACGCCGAGCGCGCCACCAAATTGCTGGGCTGTGGTGAAGACCCCCGACGCCGCTCCTGCCAGGTCCGCCGGCACGGCGGTGAGCACGATGTTGGCCAGCGGGATCACCATGAGCCCCAGGCCGGCGCCGGCGACCAGCAATCCCGGCACCAGCGGCCAGGTCGCCGCATGCTGGTGTGCGTGGCGGGCGGCGTGCACCATCCAGGAGAACCCGCCGGCCAGGATCAGCCCGCCGGCCGCCAATGCGCCGCGGCCAAACCTCGCGACCAACCGGTCGACCATCGGGGCGGTGAGGAAGGTGCCGCCGCTGAACGCCACCATCACCAGCCCCGCCCGGGCCGGCGAAAAGCCCTGCCCGGCCTGCAGCCAGACGGTGAGAATCAGCATGAAGCCCGACATCGCGCCGTAGAACAGCATCTGCACGACCAGCCCGGCGACGAACGCACCGGAAGTGAACAGCCCGGTGGGCAGTATCGGCCGCCGCGCGCCGAGCGCCCGCTGCCCCGCCATCAACCCCGCCAGGCTCGCCACGCCCGCGCCGAGGCACAGCCACCCCCACAGTGGCCACCCGGCGGACCGACCCTGTACCAGCGGCAACGCGATCGCCACCAGCGACAGCGCCAGCACCCCGGCGCCGACGACGCCGACGACGCCGACCCGGCCGGTCGCGCGGTCGTGAGATGCGGGAATCCACAGTGCGCCGAGCATGATTACCGCGGCGGCCAGCGGGACGTTCACCGCGAAGATCGTCCGCCAGCCCCATCCGAACAGGTTCCAGTCCGTCAACACCCCGCCCAGCACCACTCCGGCGGCCACGGCGATCCCGGCGATCGAGCCGTAGATCGCGAACACCTTGCCCCGCTCCGCGCCGGTGAACCAGATCCTGAACGAGCCGAGCACCTGCGGCATGATTACCGCGGCGGCCACGCCCTGCACCGCCCGCGCCGCGATCAGCTGCTCCGGCTGGGCCGCCACCGCACTGGCCAGGCTCGCGGCCGCGAACCCGGCCACACCCGCCAGGAACAGGCTCTTGCGTCCGAACCGGTCGCCCAGATGCCCAGCGACGATCAGCGTGGCCGCGAAACCCAGTAGGTATGCCGACACGGTCCACTGCAGCTCAGGGGGCGTCGCGCCGAGGCCGCGCCCGATCGACGGCAGCGCGGTATTGACGATCGATCCGTCGATCATGTCCAGCAGAGCCGCCAGGATCATCACGATCGCGGCAGGCCAACGCCCAGACCGGGGTGACGGCGCGGCGGCCGGCGCCACCCCGGTCGCATGCAAGGGGTGGGACATGGAGACTCCTCGGTTCGCTGGACTATGATGAATCTCGAACATCATGTTTCTTGATTATCGAGCGACAATAGGATTCAAGGAGATAACTCGAATGTCAAGCACAATGGGGGAAGTGCTCGCCGAGCTGGGCCGGGCAGTCCAGGCATACCAGGCCGCGGTCGACGACTTCGATCGCGAGACCGCCCGCCTGCTGGGCGTCAACGACACCGACCTGCGCTGCCTGGAACAGCTGCTCGCAGCCGGTGCGCTCACCCCGCGCGAACTCAGCGACCAGCTCAACCTGACCACCGGCAGCGTCACCGTCATGCTCGACCGGCTGGCGAAACTGGACCTGCTCACCCGGGCGCCGCACCCGGTCGACCGGCGCAAGGTGGTCGTCCGCCTCACCGACAACGGCGCACAACGCTGCCTCGACCTCGTCGGCCCGCTGATCATCGACGGGGAGCGCGAGCTGGCCGCCAAATACGACACCGCACAGCTGCGGCTGGTCACCGACTTCCTACATACCAACACCACAATTCAGCAGCGCCACATCGACCGCCTCCGTGACCGGCCCGCCCCATCGTCAGCCCGCCGCCGCACCGACGCACGCTGACCACTCCGGAGCATGCGGAAACAGCCCCGGAGCAGCCCGTTCATGCTGCCACTCAGTGCCGGGGTCGAGACGACAGCGGCCAGCTACGGCAACCTCGGAGGCGTGGACACCACGCAAACCCCCTGGCACGGCCACCCGCACTCGGCCCCGATCACCCTGCCCCCCAACACCGCCGTCTGGCTCGCGGCTCCTCCGCCTCCCCGCGACTTCAGCGTCGTCGCCTGGGCCCGCGTAGCCGACCATGACCGCCTCCCCCAGCACCCGGCTCTCGGTGTCACCCGCGACGACTGGCGGCGCAAGTGGGAGCTGATGCGCGCGGGCTGCCCCGACATGCAGATAACCACCGAGCACCGCGTCGAGAACAGCGAGTGGGTGGCCAATGACGCTGCCGAGCGAGACGGCCACCATCTTCCAGGTGAAGGGGGCGCCGCCGACCTGCGACTGTCACACCGATAAGTCTTCCCGGCTCGCAGGCGATTCAGTAATGACGCCTTGGGCGGTGCAGGCATCCCGGAATGCTCGTAGTGCGTAGTGCAGGCGTGATTTGACGGTGCCGGGTGGGATGGCGAGTTCGGTCGCGATGTCTTGGGTGGTCGCGCGGCGGTAGTAGGCGTGGAGGATGACTTCGCGGTGCTGGTGGCTGAGTGTGGCCAAGGCGCGGTGGACGACCCAGGTGTCGGCGAAGTGTGCGCAGGGGTCGTCGGAGTGGCGGTCGAGAGCTGCGTTGTTGTCGGTAGGGTACTCGCGGCGACGTCGGGCACATCGGAGTTCGTCATAGGCCAGGTGACGGGCGACGGTGAACAGCCATGCGCGCAGCGCGAGGTCGGGTTCGTCGAGCAGGTGTGGATGTTTCCACAGTCGGATCAGGGTCTCCTGCACGATGTCGTCGGCGCGGCCCTTATCGCGGACGAGCCGATGGGCGAGGCGATGCAACGACTGCCGGTACTGTTGGTCGACCTCACCCAGGCGCTGCGATCGACGGCACCGATGCAGGTGCGCAGCGTCAGTCATGTCCGTCGCCGGCATGGGTAGCTATCAGGGGCCGGTTCAATGGTGACTGGCGGCGGTGGTGTGGGATTGGCTGACTATTGTGCTGTGCCAGGCGGCCTGGGCTCCGCTATCACCGATGCGGTAGACCTGCACCACAGAGCCGACCGAGACGGCGAGGGCGGCGAGGGCAAGGGTGATGGCGACTGCGCGATTACCGGCAACGGTGTCGATGCGGGGCAGCCGCGGGCGGAGCCGGCGAGTAACACGATCGCTGTGCAGGGCCCACCAGACGGAGGCGAGCAGGAAGGTGGCCGCCGACCACGCGAGCAGTTCATCACCGAGGTGAGTGTGCTGGCGTACCAAGGGATTTCGGTCGACGTGGTGGGCGAGCCATTCTCCGGATTGCGTGGTCAGCGGGACGGCCAGCAGCGCGGCGAAGGCAACGAGTGGGGTGGCGAGCCCGAGCCGAGCCCGAGCGGCGGGCCAGCAGACCGCGAGTGCGAGCAGCAGCGCCGCCAATGGCACCAGCACCACCACGAAGTGGACGAGTAGGACGTGGGCAGGCAGTCCGTTGACAGTGGTGGGTCCCATGCTGTTGGCCGCTCCTGAACAGTGTGTGCGCTGTGGTCGTCCTGGAGCGTATGGGGCGATTCTTGGAGGATTCTCGGAGCCGAGACTATTGCCGGTGGCCTGCGGGCAGCGTGATGGTGAACTCCGAGCCTCGCCCGGGGGCGCCGTCGACGGCGATGCTCCCGCGGTGAGCATCGACGACAGCCTGCACCAGCGCCAGGCCGATGCCGTGGGGGCGGGTTGCGGTGCTGTGGCCGTCGCCGTGGGCGAAGCGCCGGAAGAGGCGTTGCGCGTCGCGCGGGTCGAGACCGGCGCCGGTGTCGGCGACGGTGACCGCAACCCGGTCGGCGGTGCGAGAGATGGCGATTATGACTGTGCCGCCCCGTTTTTCGTGCTGCAGGGCGTTGTCGACCAGGGCGAAAACGGCTCGGCGCAGCGCCGGTCGGACTCCGTCGACGCTCGTCGCGGCGGCGGGATCGGTGACCGCGACTTCCACCATGATGCCGCGGGTCGCCGCGTGGGCGGTGACGCTGTCCGCCACTTCGTGGCACAGTGCTGTCAGGTCCACCGCTTCGGTCCGGTCCGATTCGTGTTCGGACGCGGCGGCCAGCAGCAGGTCGTCGACAATGCCAGCGAGCGCGCGGGTATCGGTGACGAGTTCGTCGAGCTGGGTGCGCCACTCGGTCGGCAGTTCGTCGCTGGTGGCGCGGCGGGCCAGGAGTTGGGCGCGGGTGTGCAGCACAGTCAGCGGCGCCCGCAGCTCATGTGACGCGTCGGCGACGAAGTCGCGCTGGGTCGTCAGCGCGTCGACCATGGGGCGGATCGCGCGCCGCGACAGCAGCAGTGCGGCACAGGCCGCGGTCGCCACCCCGGCGAGCTCGGCGATCAGCAGCGCTTCCAGGACACGCTGCCGACTCTGTTCCCACGGGGCCTTGTCGACGAGGACGGCGATCCTGCGGCCGGAGCGTTCGAGCACCAGCGCCCGGTACTCGACCCCGCCGGAACGGGCCGTCGAATAGCCGGTAGGGCTGGTCGTCAGTTCGGCGGTGGGTGCAGGCGCGTGCGCGCTGAGGGCGACGTGGCCGGCGGCCGTCGCGATACCGATGGCCATGCCGGGGGGTGGGTCGTCGACATCGTCGACCTGGGCTGCGACTTGGGCCAGCTGGGCGTCGATCTGCCGGTTGCCGATCCGGGTATCCACGCTGAGCAGCACGACCCCGACGAGCAGCAGAACGGCCGCTAGCACGATGGCCGACTGCAGTGCGGCACTGCGGGTAGCACGCCGCAGCTGTGCCGGCTCGGTTGAGACCACGGCGGTTCGTCGGCGGCGTCTCATCCGACGCCGAGCCGGTAGCCGAGACCGCGCACGGTGTCGATGGCCTCGCGCCCGAGTTTGCGGCGTAGGTAGTGCACGTAGGTGTCGACGGTTCCGACGGTGTCGGCACGGTCGAAGACGAGGTCGAGTAGCTGGTCGCGGGTGAACACCTGCCGCGGCGAGCGTGCCAAGGTCGTCAGCAGTACGCATTCGCGCGCCGACAACACCACCTCGGGGACCATGCCGGTGGGATCGGCGACGGTGCGGTTCGCCGGGTCGAGTCTGCGGGTTCCGATCGGCAACGACGTCGCGGTGGTGAGATGGCGGCGGTGCAGCGCGCGGATGCGGGCCAGGAATTCGGGCACTTCGAACGGCTTGACCAGATAGTCCTCGGCACCGCTGTCGAGCCCTTCCACCCGATCGGCCACGGTGCCGCGGGCGGTCAGTAGCAAGGCAGGGGTGATGACGGCACGGTCACGCAGCGTCCGCAGCAGCTCCAGACCCTCCAGCACCGGCAATGCGCGATCGATGATGAGCACGTCGAACTGCTCGGTCAGTCCGTGATGCAGACCGGCTTGGCCGTTATCGGCGGTGCGGACCTGATAGCCCTGGTCGGTCAGCAGCCCGGCCACCATGTCGGCGAGCGTGCGATCGTCCTCGACCAGCAGTACCCGCGGTGCGGTCGTGCCCGGAATCGACATGCACTCCAGCCTGCCATCGAACGCGCAGGCCGAGACGCCCGCAGCGCCCCGGCGAGTGAATTCTCAGAGCATTCCAAGACTGATCCGCACATCGCAAGCTGGTTCTATCCGAGCACATGGAGTTACCCATGTTCGTACGAGATCAGCTGTCCGGTTGGCATCCGCCCGAGTGGGTTCCTCCACAGCCGCGTCGGCGGCCGACGGTAAGGCCGCACTCGGGCTCAGCTTCGAGCCGCAACTACTAGTACAGCGCGGTGGCCAGCTTGCGGCGGGCCGTGGTGACGATCGGGTCGGCGGTCTCGAACAGCTCGAACAGCTCCACCAGGCGGGTGCGCACGCGGTTGCGGTCCTCGCCGGCGGTGCGCTTGATCAGGGCGATGAGGCGATCGAAGGCCTCTTCGGGGACGCCGTTGAACAGTTCGGTATCGGCGGCGGCGAAGGCGGCGTCGATATCGGACGGGTCGGCCTCGGCGCGGGCGAGTGCGTCGGCGGGCAGGCCCTGGGTGCGGGCGTAGAAACGCACCTGGCGCAGCGCGGCCTTGGCCTCGTCGTTGCCCGGCTCGGCCGCGACGATGGCCTCGTAGGCCGCGATCGCGCCCTCGATGTCGCCGCGCTCCAGGGCCTGCTCGGCGGCCACGAAGCGCGGATCCTCCGGCTCGGGCTGTGGCTCCTTCCCGCCGGGCGTCTGGCCGCCCACGGCCTCGAGCACCGCCGAGAGCCACTGCCGCACCTGCGGTTCGGGCTGTGCGCCCTGGAAGTCGGCCAGGGGCTGTCCGCCGGCGACCGCGATCACCGTCGGGATGCCCTGCACCCCGAACGCCTGGGCGATGCGCATGTTCGGTTCGGCCTCGACGGTGGCCAGGTCCCAGGCGCCATCGGCCTCGCCGACCAGCTTCTCGAACAGCTTGACCAGGTCGATGCTGCCGGGGCTGCGCTGCGAAAACAGCACGACGACCACCGGAACCTGCAGCGATCGCCGCAGCACCTGGTCCTCGAAGCTGGCCTCGGTGACCGCGTGATCACCCGGAACATCCGTGGCAGCGGGCTGCTTCAGGCTGGACAGATCCACTGCGCCGGACATGGCCGCGGCGACGGCGGGAGAGGGACGACGTGAGGCTGGTCGAGTCACGGGTTCCAGTTTGTCACGAACCGGCGGCGGCGGGCGCCGCGGCCGCGCTCAGCTCGCCCAGTTGCCCGGAACGGATCGCCCACCGCTCGAACCACAGCGAGCAGAACGGGACCACCGAGGACAGCAGTCCCAGCCCGATCGTCTTGCCCGGCCACTCGAATTCGCGCCATGCCATCAGCAGGCTGAACGCGTACGCCAGGAAGATGACGCCGTGCACCATGCCGAACACCATCAGCGGCCAGCCGACCGACGGGGTGACACCGTGCTTGAAGTACATGCCGATGAACAGCAGCACCCAGCCGAACACCTCGAGGATGCCGAACAGCCGCACCCGCTTGGCCAGGGTGCTCACGTCGAAGATTTCGCCCATGGCTCCCCATTGTGCCAACCACCTACGACGCCGCGTAGTCGGAGTGGCACATTCCACACCCTCCCTCAGTCGAGCCCCTCCACGACCGTGCGCGCGGGCACCCCAGACTCGAACGCGGTCACCCGGCCGCCGCGGGCCGGAATCCGGCCGCCCGCCTCCAGCGCGGGCTTGGCCGGCTTTCCGCTGCGGGAGCCTAGACCTTGATGATCAGCGCGTCGCCCTGGCCGCCGCCGCCACACAGGGCCGCCGCGCCGACGCCGCCGCCGCGACGCTGCAGCTCCAGCGCCAGGTGCAACACGATCCGCGCGCCGGACATGCCCAGCGGGTGGCCGATGGCGATGGCGCCGCCGTTCACGTTTACCTTGGCCGGGTCGATACCGAGTTTGCGGGTCGAGGCGATGCCGACCGCGGCAAACGCCTCGTTGATCTCCACCACGTCCAGCTCGGTCGGCGAAATACCCTCGCGCGCACAGGCTTTCGCGATCGCATTGGCAGGCTGCTCCTGCAGCGTGGAATCCGGCCCGGCAACCACGCCCGCGGCGCCGATCTCGGCGATCCAGCTCAGGCCCAGCTCCTGCGCCTTGGCCTTGCTCATTACGACCACCGCCGCGGCGCCGTCGGAGATCTGCGAGGCCGAACCGGCGGTGACGGTGCCGTCCTTACGGAAGGCCGGGCGCAGCTTGCCCAGCGATTCGGTGGTGGTGTCGGCGCGAATGCCCTCGTCGGTGCTCACCAGGATCGGATCACCCTTGCGCTGCGGCACCGCGACGGGCACCACCTCGTCGTCGAAGACGCCGTTCTTCCACGCGGCCGCGGCCTTCTGGTGCGAGGCCGCGGAGAAGGCGTCCTGATCCTCGCGGGTGATCGGATCGGCGTCGTTGCGCTGCTCGGTGAGCAGTCCCATCGCCTGATCGGTGAAGATGTCGTGCAGGCCGTCGTAGGCCATGTGGTCGCGCAGCGTCACGTCGCCGTACTTGAAGCCCTCACGGCTCTTCTCCAGCATGTGCGGCGCCCGCGTCATCGACTCCTGTCCGCCGGCCACCACGATCTCGTACTCGCCGGCCCGGATCAGCTGGTCCGCCAGGGCAATTGCGTTGATACCGGACAAACACACCTTGTTGACCGTCAGCGCGGGCACGTCCATCGAGATGCCCGCGGCCACCGCGGCCTGGCGCGCCGGGATCTGGCCCGCGCCCGCGGTCAGCACCTGGCCCATGATCACGTAGTCGACCTGCTCCGGGGCCACCCCGCCCTTCTCCAGCGCCGCCTTGATGGCGAATCCGCCCAGGTCGGACCCGCTGAATCCGGCCAGCCCACCGAGCAGGCGGCCCACCGGGGTGCGTGCGCCGGAGACGATGACAGAGGTGGTGGTCACGATGAGCCTCGCTTCGGGAGTCGATGCAGCTTGCGGGCGGGTTGGGGCCGCTTCGTACTCCACGGTAACCCGGGCGGTCTGGACAGCACCACGGTGGTGCGCGTTACCTTCGAACGGTGAGCACACCCGATACGACCGAATTCATCCCCGCCGACTATGTGATCGCCGTCGACCATGTCGGAATCGCCGTTCCGGACCTCGACGCGGCCGTGACCTGGTACTCCGAAAACCTCGGTATGATTGAAACCCACCGCGAGGTCAACGAGCAACAAGGCGTGCACGAGGCAATGCTGTCGTTGCCCGCTGCCGGAGACAGGTCGACTGCCCTGCAGTTGCTGGCTCCGATCAACGAGGAATCGACAATCGCCAAGTTCATCGATCGCAACGGTCCGGGGCTGCAGCAGCTGGCCTATCGCGTCACCGATATCGACGCGGTGGCAACCAACCTGCGAGCCAGGGGCCTCCGATTGCTGTACGAGGCGCCGCGGCCCGGCACCGCCGGGTCACGCATCAATTTCGTACACCCGAAGGATGCTGGCGGTGTGCTGATCGAGCTGGTCGAGCCGAATGCGAATCCTACTCACTAGTACCGCAATCCGACCGGGAAAAGTTGTCGTAACGAGTTGCTCGGTCGGGTCTCCATGGTTGCGGCGTAAGCGGTAGTTTGTGGGGCATGTCGTCCACTGAGCCCGATCGCAATCGCTTCGTCGCGTTGCCCTTTACCGTGGTCCGGAAGGGGTATGACCGCGACGAAGTTCGCAATTACTTCGACCGGTTCGATGCCGAACTGCGTGTTACCGCCACCGACCGCGACGCCGCCGCCGCCCAGGCCCGCAACCTGGCCGCGCAGCTGGAGGATGCGCGCGACGAAATCGATGAGCTGCGTAAGGAAGTCGATCGTCTGTCGGTCCCCCCGACCACCGCGGAGGGTATGAGCGACCGCATTTCGCGCATGCTCCGCCTGGCCTCCGACGAGGCGTCCGAGGTCCGCGCGCAGGCGCAGGCCGAGGCCGCCGAGATGGTGTCGATCGCCGAGCAGCAGGCCACCGAGATGCGCGGCAAGTACGAGTCGCTGCTGTCGGAGACCAAGGAGAAGCGCGAGGCGCTCGAGATCGAGTTCGAGCAGACCCTCGCCAACGCGCGCACCGAGTCGCAGAAGATCGTCGAGGCCGCCACGGCCGAGGCCGACCGCCTCACCAAGGAGGCCGAGGCCAAGCGCAAGGCCGCGCAGCAGGACTTCGAGGTCAACATGGCCGACCGGCGCACCAAGCTCACCCGCGCCATGGAGGAGCTCGAGGCCACCAGCCGCGCCGAGGCCGCCCAGCGCATCAAGGATGCCACCGACGAGTCCAACCGTCTGGTCGGCAACGCCACCCAGCAGGCCGATCGCAAGATCGCGCACGCCAAGGAGCTCGCCGAGGAGATGCGCGTGCTGCGCGGTCGAGTTCTGGCCCAGCTCTTGGGAATTCGCGGTCAGCTCGATTCGGTGCCGGCCATGCTCGCCGCGGTCAACCGCGAGAGCGAACTGCTCGACGGCTCCCCCGAAACGCGCTCGCTGTCCAGCAAGCAGTCCGGCCCCAACCGCCAGAAGGCCATCTCCGAAATGCGCTCCGAAGACGAGTTCATCGACGACGAGCGCGAGAGCGCGGAAGTCGCACACTAGCTGCTATTCCGCCCTGGGCGACAGATATCCGTTTCAAGGCCGCTCCCTATCCAGGGGGCGGCCTTCCTTATGCCGACCGACGGATCGCGCGGTGATGCGTCGGGGTCGTGCCCGGCCAGCGCTTGCCCGCACGCAGAAGACGTTGCGCCGCCGACTTTCTCGCCTCTTCCCACAGCGCCCGATACGTGGTGCGCGGCCACTGCGGATGACGCGCCATGTCGACGCCGGCACAGCGCGCGTTACCCTCGATGGGTCATGCCCCGCCGGAAACCGAGCCCCAGTCGTTCCTCGGCGCGGTCCCCGAGGGAGCCGCGTCCGGTCGGCGACGTCTTCGGACGCACGGAGGACAGCCCCGACGGCTCGGAAACCTATGTGGTGCGCACGGTGCCGGGTTCCCGTGCGTCGAAGACCTACCGCTGCCCCGGCTGCGATCACGAAATCCTGCCCGGCACAGCACATATCGTCGCCTGGGCCGCCCAGGGCGGCGAGGACGACCGCCGGCACTGGCACACCGGCTGCTGGCGCAGCCGCCGCACCCGGACGATAACCCGCCGCTGGTCGTGACTGTTCCGCCTCCCCGCGACGTCCGCCCAGGCCCCCGACGATGGACGTGACCCGCGTCGCCGGTCAGGGTGTCCATATCTATCGAGTGAGTGCCGTCATCAGGATGCCGATTCGATCAGCAGATGCTCCAAGCGGACTGTTTCGTCGGAGTCCTTACCGACACCGACCACTGCGACGAACTCGCGATCTCCGGCACGTTGCTGCAGGGGACTCCAGGAGTTGGCAAGGTACCAGCTTGCCCCGGTGGTGCCACGCGGACCCAAGCCCGCACAGAATATCCAGAATCGGTCGGGGTGCAGATCCGGGCTCGGTCGCACCCGCGCGATGACGCCGATGTTGTAGTCCCCGTTCGAGTCGTACCGGCTACCGTCCGTCAACTCGAACTGCTTGAAACGGGAACTGCCGTCAGCGCTGCCGTTGAGGGTGAACAGGGGGCGATCGGCACCTTCGAGGTACATACGTGTGCAGTCGTTGCTGGTTAGTCCGAAGCTGATGTAGGGGCGGTCGCTGTGCGCAGCGACATACTGGTCGCTCCGGATATCAGTCAGAATATCGGTGTGGCGTTGGAGCGAAGAAAACACGTACAGTAGTCCGCGAACTTCCTTCTCCGGCAAGGCAGCCAGTACATCCGAGTGGTGATCAGCCGCTAATGCGCGGAGCTTTCTCCCGATTGCGCACCGATAGGGCGCCGCGGCCGCTCGAGGTGCATGCGCAGGCTGCAGTGGTAGCTCGAAGGTCGGGTACACGAGAGTAATTCCGCTGGTGATCACTTCAGCCCCGAGGAATGCCCCGAGATCGATATCTGTTCCGGAGAGACCCAACTCGTGCGCTCGAGCAGCGACTTGTGCAGCATCTGCCATCTGAAATAATCTCTCGATCGTCCAGCCGGGGAACATCTTGACCAGTACCCGACAATGGTAGTCGCGAGGAAGCCCCACCATCCTGCCCGAAAGCCATTGATAGAACTGAGTCTTCGCTGGCCCGTAACCAGGAGGGATGGGCGGATCGAGTTGCGCGGCGCACCTATCATATGCTGCCAGAAAATCCGAATGGCTCTTGAGATGCTGTTCCGCCAGCAGCATCCTCAGAATGGTAGCCAATGAAACCCCCTTACCCCTGCAACCACCGCCTTGGTGGCGGCGACTCGACCTACAAACGCAGCCCGGACGGGCCATCAACGCTGTCCGATGACAATCCACGGACGCAGTACCGCTCGGACATAGAGGTCGGAGACTCGGTTACTGATCCCACCCGCCGCGGCGATAGTGAGCTGCACCGTCACCGTCACCGTCACCGTCACCGTCGAGGTGAGCACAATGTGCTGGGTGTCCGGGTCGATGGCGAACAAGGCAGCGGCGTTGCTGCCGACGGAAGCTACCGCAGTGGCAGTCGACAGGCCGGCCACGGTGAGGCTGGGCTGTAGTACCACCTGCGGCGACCTTTCCGGTAAGCCGGTACCCCTCACAACAACGTTCACGCCTCCCGATGTGGGCCCCAAGGTCGGAGAGCGTAGGCATGAGGCTGCCTCCTTTTGTCGCGATGTTGATCCTTCTCCTGCACCGGGCGGTCGCCCGACTCGATTGGTGGCCCGCTCGTTCTATTAACCCCCGCTATCCTGTTGCAGGGCAACGCATCTCCAATCCGTTTTCGTCCGGTTTCGCATTGCTGGACCGAGTCGAAGCGGCGACGATCCCCCACCGTCGGCCGCTAACTCGGTACAGCCCTGCACTTTCCGTTCAGCTCGGACAGTGAGCCATCCGTCAGTGGGGTGAGCGCTCCGGCCGCGCACGCTCGAGGTGAAGAGGTCGACCCGGCCGCGTCGTTCCCGCCAGGCCTGGTCGCCCGGTGTTTCGACAGGGGTCGCCTGAACGCGGTCCTCAGGTCGGCTCACCGTCCCCCAAACAACAGCCAGCCCAGTTGTTCCGATGCAGCAGGCGCGGCACAATCGTCGGTCCTGGAAGCCGCAGATTTCGAGCAGACCCGGATACCGGCACTCCGACAAGATGCAGCAACATTCGATCTCCTTACATGTCGATCGATGTGTTATTTCGGTCGCATGGCCGTTGATCGGCAGACGGCAACGGTGCCGGAGACCGAGCACCCCGCTGCGAAGTTGCATGACTACACGGAACGTCTGTCTGTCGATTCTGCTGCCCGCACAGTGGGTTCGAAGCGGCGGCAGCCACGGATGGGAGCGATTTTGTCGTCTCCCGCACCTGTGGCGCGCACGTTTTGACCCGATATCGGCATTTAGCCCGATGTATGCGAAATGTTCCGGCATCACGCCAGTTGTGCAGCGCTGCTATGTGTTCCAGTTCGCGGCGAATTGATTTTCGGTCAGGTTTCATCCACACCGCCTCTAGTACTTTTCGGTTTGCGGGCTTGATCTGCGAGCAATGTCGGTCCGTACACAAAGAGGACCTGACGTTCAATCTGGTCGGCAAGCTCGCCGGAGCACTTATCGGCGCGCCCGGGAGTCCACTCAGCGTGTAATTCTGAATTACGGGTGCGCGCATAATGTGCACGCACTCGAATTTATTGAGTTCGCGGCAGTGCGGCCGACGCCGTGCGCTCGCCCGAAACCACCTCTGCCGCACTGAGATCCCGACCGGTAACTACTCCGACAACTCCCGCAGCGGGCTCGCTACGCCCCCCGACAGCAGAATCACGACATCCACTCGGTTTTCCGGCCCGGTCGGCCCGAGTCCAGCCCTCGGTGTCGAACCTGTTGCGCCAGTTACGGATCGATCCTTTCAGTGGTTGACCCAGCGCAGTGTCATGCCCTCGACACCTGGCGGAATCGAAAAACGGACAAAAGCGGACGGGCGAACATGTTGCCCGGCAACCGATCTCAGGGCGTTACTGGAAGAAGCGGGCCCGCTAACACGGCCGGGGAACCACCGGCAGCAGCAGGAATCATCACCACAGCAGCAAGGGAAGGCTGGCACCAAATGCCTACCATCACGTCCATCTCTCCGACCGCGGGGCCCACTTCGGGGGGCACGAGTGTCACGATCACCGGCACCGGGTTCATCGGAATCCTCACGGTGGAGTTCGGCATCATCCCAACGATATTCGTCGTCAATTCCGCCACGCAGATCACGGCTATCGCCCCTCCGGGGTTGCCTGGTACGGTGCAGGTCACCGTCTCCGGCTTCACTGGAATCAGTAACGGCGTTCCTTACACCTATGCCGCGGCTCCCACTCTCGCCACCATCGCTCCCCGTTCAGGGCCCGTGACTGGTGGGACGACGGTCGTGCTCACTGGAACAGCCCTGACGGGCGCCACTGCGGTGAGTTTCGGTGGCACACCGGCGGCCTCGTTCACCGTCAACTCCGCCACCCAGATCACGGCTGTGTCACCTGCCGGGACGGCGGGAACGGTGCCGGTCACCGTCACCACTGCGGGTGGCACCAGCAACGGTGTCGGATTCACCTTTGTCGCGGTTCCCACCTTGATCGCGGTGGTGCCGAATGCCGGGCCTGTGACCGGCGGGACGACCGTCATCCTGACCGGGACAGCGCTGACGGGTGCGACCGCGGTGAGTTTCGGTGGCACACCGGCGGCTTCGTTCACCGTCAACTCCGCCACCCGAATCACAGCCGTCGCCCCGGCCGAGCCGGCGGGGACGGTGCTGGTCACCGTCACCACTGCGGGTGGAACCAGCAACGGTGTCGGATTCACCTTCGTTGCGGTTCCCACCTTGACCGCCATCGCTCCCACCGCAGGGCCGGTGGCCGGCGGGACCACGGTTACCCTGACCGGGACAGCGCTGACGGGTGCGACGGCGGTGAGTTTCGGTGGCACACCGGCGGCTTCGTTCACCGTCAACTCCGCCACTCAGATCACGGCGGTGACCCCTGCGGGGTCGGCGGGGACGGTGCTGGTCACCGTCACCACCGCGGGTGGAACGAGCAACGGAATTCCGTTCACCTATGTCGCGGTTCCCACCTTGACCGCAGTCGTTCCGAATGTGGGACCGGTGGCGGGCGGAACGACCGTCGTACTGACCGGGACGGCCCTGACCGGCGCCACCACAGTCAGTTTCGGTGGCACACCGGCGGCCTCGTTCACCGTCAACTCTCCCACCCAGATCACGGCGGTGACCCCTGCGAGGTCGGCGGGGACGGTGCTGGTCACCGTCACCACCGCGGGTGGAACCAGCAACGGAATTCCGTTCACCTTTGTCGCGGTTCCCACCTTGACCGCCCTCTCTCCCAACTCCGGACCGGCGGCCGGCGGGACCACGGTTACCCTGACCGGGACAGCGCTGACGGGTGCCACCGCGGTGAATTTCGGTGGCACACCCGCGACCTCGTTCATCGTCAACTCTCCCACCCAGATCACGGCGGTCACCCCCGCCGAGACAGCCGGGACGGTGCTGGTCACCGTCACCACCGCGGGTGGAACCAGCAACGGAATTCCGTTCACCTTTGTCGCGGTTCCCACCTTGACCTCGATCGCTCCCACCGCAGGGCCGGTGACGGGCGGGACGACCGTCGTGCTGACCGGGACGGGCTTGACCGGCGCCACCGCGGTGAGTTTCGGTGGCACACCGGCGGCCTCGTTCACCGTCAACTCGGCGACTCAGATCACGGCGGTGACGCCGGCCGGAGCAGCCGGGACGGTGCTGGTCACCGTCACCACCGCGGGTGGAACCAGCAACGGCGTCTTCTTCACCTACGTCGTGGTCCCCACCCTGACCTCGATCGCTCCCACCGCAGGGCCGGTGGCCGGCGGGACCACCGTCGTGCTGACCGGGACGGGCTTAACCGGCGCCACCGCGGTGAGTTTCGGTGGCACACCCGCGGCCTCGTTCACCGTCAACTCCGCCACCCAGATCACGGCAGTCACCCCCGCCGAGACAGCGGGGACGGTGCTGGTCACCGTCACCACCGCGGGTGGAACCAGCAACGGCGTCTCCTTCACCTATGCCGCGGTTCCCACCTTGACTGCGGCGACGCCGAATGCGGGACCGGTTACCGGTGGGACAACCGTCGTACTGACCGGGACTGCCCTGACCGGTGCCACCGCGGTGAGTTTCGGTGGCACACCGGCGGCTTCGTTCACCGTGAACTCGGCGACTCAGATCACGGCGGTCACCCCCGCCGAGACGGCGGGGACGGTGCTGGTCACCGTCACCACCGTGGGTGGGACCAGCAACGGCGTCTCCTTCACCTATGCTGCGGTTCCCACCTTGACTGCGGTGGCGCCGAATGCGGGACCGGTTACCGGTGGGACGACCGTCGTACTGACCGGGACTGCCCTGACCGGTGCCACCGCGGTGAGTTTCGGTGGCACACCGGCGGCTTCGTTCGCCGTCGACTCCGCGACTGAGATCACGGCGGTCACTCCGGCCGAGACGGCGGGGACGGTGCTGGTCACCGTCACCACCGCGGGTGGAACCAGCAACGGTGTCCCGTTCACCTTTGTCCCGGTTCCCGCACTGACCGCCATCGCTCCCAGCTCCGGGCCGGTGACCGGCGGGACCACGGTGACGCTGACCGGGACGGCCCTGACCGGCACCACCGCGGTGAATTTCGGTGGCACACCGGCGACGGTGTTCATCGTCGACTCCGACACGCAGATCACCGCACTCACCCCCGCCGAGACGGCGGGGACGGTGCTGGTCACCGTCACCACCGCGGGTGGAACTGTCGACGGTGTCGCGTTCACCTACGTGGCGGTTCCGACGCTAACTGCCATCGCTCCCAGCTCAGGGCCGGTCACCGGCGGGACCACGGTCGTGCTGACCGGGACTGGCCTGACCGGTGCCACCGCGGTGGACTTCGGTGGCACACCGGCGGCCTCGTTCACCGTCAACTCGGCGACCCAGATCACGGCGGTCACCCCCGCCGGGACGGCGGGGACGGTGCTGGTCACCGTCACCACCACGGGTGGAACTGTCGACGGAGTCGCGTTCACCTACGAGGCGGTTCCCACCCTGACCGCGGTCAGTCCGACGTCGGGCACGACGGCCGGCGGAACCGCCGTCACACTGACCGGGACGGCTCTGACGGGCGCGACCGCGGTGAGTTTCGGTGGCACACCGGCGAACTCGTTCGCCGTCGACTCCGCCACACAGATCACGGCCATATCCCCGGCCGAGACGGCGGGGACGGTGCTGATCACCGTCACCACCGCAGGCGGAACCAGTAACGGAGTCTCATACACCTACGCCTGACAAGGGGGAGCGGCTGGGCCGCCGGTGGGCAATGCCTCCCGGCGGCCCAGTTGTGTCGCGGTTGAAGGTCACCTCGCCGCTGCCCGCGGTAGGCACCATGCGCGAACTCGGCGGGCTTCCGACCCGGCAACCGCCTCGGCGAATGGTCAGCTGAGACCGGCGACTTCTTGGGCGATCGCCGTGAGCAGGGTTTGCGCGGCCGAGACCACACCCTGGCGGTCCTTGTTCGCTTGCTCGTAGAGCAGGATGGCCCGGATGTCGGCAGGTTCGGTGAGTTCCTTGATCGCGGCGGCGGCTTCGGCGACGTTCAGGTCGTCGTAGTCGCCGATGGCCAACTCACTCGGTTCGAGGGTGCCGGTGGCGGTGCGGAGGGAATGCAAGGCGTCCGCGGCGGTGCCGGCGCCTTCGTCGCGCGCGACCTGCTCGGCGGTGGCGAGCGCGGCGTCGCGGGAGGCGCTGAGGGTTTTGACGGCGACATCGCCGGCGTGCGCGCCCTGGGCGAGCAACTCACCGAGTGCCGGTGGGGTGGCGCGGACGGTGTCCAGTACCCGGTCCAGGCCGCGGGCGGACCAGCTGGCGGGAAGGTTGACCAGCTTCACCACCGTCCCGGCGCCCGCTTGCAGTGGGGTGTGGCGCAGTGCGGCCGGCCCGCCGAGGGCGTCCTCGGCCAGCACGGTGGTCAGCCAGTCCACGGTCTCCGAATGCGCGGTGATCAACCGCTGCGCCAATGCCACGACATCGGGGTATCCGGCGGTGGTCGCCAGGGCCATGATGTAGTGGGCGCGGTCCAGGAGCTGATGTTCGAGGGCGAGGTCACCGAGCAGGGTTTCATCGAACGGCTGGGCCTGTTCGACCACGGCCTTGATCACGGCGGCACCCCGTCCCAGGAACGGCGCGACCAGCTCCGGGACACCACCCAGTTCGCGGATGGCTGCCTCGATCGCACGAGCGCGGTCGCGGGCGTTGTCGGCGTTCTCGGACAGCACCCGGCGTACCGCCTCGGTGCGGGCCTGCACAATCCGGGTGTCCGCGACCTGGATCTCGGTATTGGTCAAAGCAAGAACGGCGCGCAACTGCGCCGACAACGTAGTCGTGTCGCGTGTACTCATGCGGATCTCGTCCCTTCGACGTAATAGACGGCATCGGGTCGGCGCACTGTGCAACGCTTGACGACTATACCGTCCGGCAACCGACTCCCATAGGACCCAACCCGACCGGTGTACACCGAGGTTGATATGCAGATTGCAATGCCTGTAGCCGTTCCGCCTGGATGGTGTAACCCGCGAGCGCGGCGCGGCCGACGAGCGGGGTTCCGGTCGCACCCATGCTGACCCAATGGCGGTACGGGCGGCCGTCTGAGCACAGACGCAGCTCTGGCCCGGAGTCCAGGTCGAATGCCGCACCGGAGATCCCAGCATCGAGATCGGCCGCGTCGCACACTTCGCCGGGCCATTGCAGATCCGGCGGGCGTTCAAAGAGGGTGTGGAGATGAATATAGTTGCGAGTGAATGTCTCTCGTCCTTGTAGGGCCTGCGCGACAGGTACGTCGTTCGGCAGGACGACGAGGAGGTCGATGTCACTATCGAGCGTGTCGGCGTTGTCGGCCCGCGCGGAGTACCGGCGTCCTGCCCGGCTGATCTGCCCAAATGCGATGTGTTCCAGCGCAGCCTGCGGGACGGCGTGGCCGAAGTCGAGCGTTCCGAACACGGGCAGCTCAGACCCGAAAACCGTTGAGCCCAAGGCGTAGTCACCGAGGGCGAGGATCGCGGCGAGATCGTGGTCATCGCGCAGAATCTCCTCGAGCAACAGGGCTGCGATCCGGCATGCTTTGCGCTGTTGGGCATCTCGGACGCGGCCGAGGACTCGCCCGAGCAAAACGCGGACCTGTTCCCATACCTCCCTGTTCGCGAGCGCGACTAGATCTGCTCAGCTACCGAGCGGCCATCGATCCCGCGCGGGAACCACGGGCTGCGTGTGCAGCCCGAGTGGCTGCACCTCGAGTTCGGGCGGACGCGGCCGCATAGCCATGGCATCACCGATGTCACGGCCGGGCCGCTACCGTTCCGTCGCCGTACGCTGCCATACTGACCGCGCTCAGCGTCGGCCGTAGTCGACCCGTGTCAAAGTTCGGTCCACAACGCATTGGCCGTGATCAGCGATCGCACCAAGGACCTACAGCGTTGACATCGGGATTTGCTCGGCGTGTACTGAGAGCAGCAATAGATCCGAGGGATCGTCATGATCGTCATCGTCGGGCTCGTCATCCTCATCGTCGCCGTTCTCATCGGCGTCGTGGGCGTATTCGCCAACGGCGGCAGCGACCACGCATTGACCGACAACTTCGCGGTATTCGGCTATCACGTGACCGGATCCACCGGTGTGCTGTTTCTCTACGGCATCGTCGTCGGCGGCATCGGAATCGCCGGGCTGGGCCTGTTACGGGCCGGCGCCCGCCGCGGACGCGCCGCCCGCCATGAACCCGAAGCCACCCGCCAGGACGTCCCCACCTACTACACCCACACCGGCACCACCGATGTCGCACCCAGTGGACCCGGCACCATCGCCGGACAGGGAACCGGCAACCAGCCCACACCCCGTCCACGCGGCCTGGGCCAGCTGTTCGGACCGCCCCCGGCCGCGCGGTGAGCGGCCGGGTTCCGGCATGCTGACCCGGTCGGCCTCGACGCCTGGCTCGGACCACTGGGCTCGACCTTTCCGTCGGCGACCCTGAACAGCTCACGGGGGGCGGATAGGGAGATCTATGCCGGTTTGGCGGTTACGCGAGTTCCGTGACGATGATCTGGATCAGGGGATCCAGATCTGGGAGCAGAGTCGTGTGCCTACTACGGACGAGCCGGTGTTCGCACTGGCGGAGGTGATGGCGGCCGCGCGAGCTGGGGAGTCGGCGGTGGTCGCCGAGGTCGGCGGCGAAATGGTCGGGATGGCGGTCGCCCAGATCCATGGCGAGCGGGCCTGGGTCCTGCTGGTGGCGCTGGCGGCGCGGTGGCGGCGGCGCGGCATCGGCAGCGCACTGCTTGCCGAACTGGAGCGGCGGCTGCGGTCGAACGGCGTGCGGCGGATCTGCACCCTCGTCCCCGAGGGCGCCACCGGATCTGTGGCGTTCGAGAATTCCGGGTACTTGCGCCGGGCGGGCCTCGTCTACTACGAGATGTTGGAACCACTGGCCCCCGCGCAGTCCACCCTGCTGACCGAACTGGGCGGGCGGCTACTACCACCGGGACTGTGGCAGTCGATGGCTGGGATGGACCGGGAGAAGGAGATCATCGAACGCCGGGTCGTGTTACCTTTGGCGAATCCCGATGTGGCCGAGCGCTATCGGGTTCTGCCGCCCAAGAGCGTCATCCTGTTCGGGCCACCGGGGACCGGCAAGACCAGCTTCGCGAAAGCGGTCGCGTCCCGACTCGGTTGGCCGTTCGTCGAATTGTTTCCCTCCCGGCTGGCCGCCGCGGCGACGGGTGGACTCGCGGCCTCGCTGCGCGAGGTATTCGCCGACCTGGCCGAACTCGACGAGCTGCTGCTGTTCATCGATGAGGTGGAGGAGATCGCGGGCACGCGTTCGGGTACGGCGACAAGCCCTGCGCACGGAGTCACCAACGAGCTGCTCAAGCTGATACCGACGTTCCGCGAGAACTACAGTCGCCTGCTGATCTGCGCCACGAACTCGGTCTGCTCATTGGACTCGGCATTCCTGCGACCCGGTCGATTCGACTACGTGATTCCGGTCGGCCCGCCGGACGCACCGGCACGGAACGCGATCTGGCGACGATATCTCGGCCCCGCCGCCGAGACCATCGACCTCGACGGTTTGGTGTGCGCCACAGCGCAATTCACCCCTGCTGATATTGAATACGCGGCCCGTGCAGGCGCGCAGTCCGCGTTCGAACGCTCAATGCGCGACAGCACCGACGCACCCGCGACTACCGAGGACTACCTGACCGCAGTCGCGAACACCCGCCCGACCCTGACACCGGAAATCCTGACCGCGTTCGAGCAGGACCAGCGGGACTACACCCGACTATGAAGCAGTGTGCCCCGGAGCGATGTCGGTCATGGCGCCGACGATACGAGCTAGGTCCGACATGCCCCGCGAAAACGCCTGCGGCAAAAGCTGCGGGTCATCGAATAAGGTAACGGTCTATCACGTACCAGATCACGTAGCTACTCCCCATGAGCAGCACGATGGCGGCAAGTATCGCTCCCAACACCTTGATCGCTTCCACGAAGCCTCCGGCATCGGTGGCATCACCCGACGCCGCCTTCAAGATCTCGTTCGCGCGGCGCAACTCGGCATTTTCACGGCGGAGCCGCTTCAATTCCGCGGACTCCTCACTCGTCGCCCGGTGGCGGCGGCCATCGTCGACCTCGTCCTCGCACACCCACTTGCGCAGCGTCTCGGCGGCCACACCGACCTTCCCGGCCACCGACCGCATCGCCTCCCACTCGGAGTCGTACTGGTCAACCTGCTCCCGCAGCAGCGCCACCGCGTTCTGCCGCACCTCACGTGAGTACTTCTGAGGTTGAGCCATGATGTTCATCCTCTCTCAAACGAGGAGCCTCCATCAGACCCAAGGGGGTATAGGGCCGTAGTTCAACTGCCAGAACATCGGGCTGATCTCGCAAGGGGCGGGAGCATTCGGTGGCTGGTGCACGAGACCGACGAGTTGCCGCCCCGCCCACCCGACGGCACCAATCTCATGAGACGGCACAGCTAAGGGTTCCCGCACCCCTACTCAACGGTCGTCGGGTGCGCTGCCCCAACGACCGAGCCATCCAGCCATCGAGTTGCCGGACCGCGGCCCCGGATCGGTGGTTGCCGGCAAGCAGTCATCCTCCCTAAAACAAGCGGAATTCGTCGCTCTCCGTACCGCGCAGGGCGTCGTAATCGAGTGTCAGGCAGCGGATACCACGATCGGTAGCGAGGGTGCGGGCCTGCGGCTTGATCTGCTGCGCGGCGAAGACGCCCGCGACCGGCGCCAGCAGCGGATCCCGGTTGAGCAGTTCCAGGTAACGCGTGAGCTGTTCGACGCCGTCGATCTCACCGCGCCGCTTGATCTCCACCGCGACCGTCGCGCCGTCGGCGTCGCGGCACAGAATGTCGACCGGGCCGATCGCGGTCATGTACTCGCGGCGGATCAATGTGTAACCGGCGCCGAGGGTTTCGATGTGCTCGGCCAGCAACTTCTGCAGGTGCGCCTCGACGCCATCCTTCACCAGGCCCGGATCGACGCCCAGTTCGTGCGAGGAATCGTGTTCGATCTCCTCGACCGTGATCCGCAGTTCCTCGCCCGCCTTGTTGGTCACCACCCACAGCTTGGCGGAGTCCGCGTCACGCTCCTCCAGCCAGCAGGGCGGGCTCATCCAGTTCAGCGGCTTGTACGAGCCACCGTCCGAGTGCACGAGCACCGACCCGTCCGCCTTCATCAACAGCAGCCGCCGGGCCATGGGCAGATGAGCGGTGAGCCGACCCACGTAGTCGACCTGACAACGAGCAATCACGAGGCGCACCTGAGGCACTCTAGGCCACCCGCACCTCCGCCCGGACAGCTAGGGCCGTGTGTCGTTCGGTGGCGGCCACAACACCCCGGACGCTCACCAGCCCAGGAGATACGACACCGCAAGCGCCGAGGCGGCGATGAGCGCCACCGTGTCGGCCCACCTCCGCTCGCGCGATGCCCCGGCTCCCCGGGCCAGCATCACCATGCCGATCAGCAGGCCGATGCCGTAGGAGAGCAGGTGCCCGACGCTGGTGAAGTCGCGGTTGTCCAGCACGCCCCGCACCGCGATCACCGCCCACACCAGGGCCCACGGAATGCGGCGGCGCGCGGGCACCATCACTATGAGCGATCCGAACAGGGTCATCGCGCCGTAGCTGATGCCCACGTCCTCCGAGTCACCGATGCTGTCGGGCAGCCAGTGCTGGCGCACCGCGAGCCACAGCCCCCCGGCCACCAGCAGCGTCGCGCCGACATGTCCCGCCAGGAAGGTGCGCACGGCATGCCAGGCGCCGAAGCGCAGTTCGACAAGGGCCAGCACGCAGGCCAGCAGCGGCACGTCGGCGAGCGTCGAGTTCGTGTCGGCGATGACGAACGCGCTGGAGAACAGCGTGTCGATATGACCGTGCTCCAGATTGTGCAGATTGGTACTGGTGTCGGCGATGATCCGGCCCTGCGCGACCGGTTTCACCCGCGCGAACACGACCGCGACCGCGGTGAGCGCGAGCACGTAGCCGATGGTGACGGGCAGCCAATGCCGCCGGCGCAGCACGCCGACCGCCGAGGTGACCTCGGCCTGTGCCCGTTCGGCCGTCAGCGTCCCGACCATGAGCACACCACCCGGCCTCGTCAGCCCACGAGGATCGTGTATCCCAGCAGGGTCGCGGTGACCAGCAGGGCGATCTCGAACTTCCGCAGCGGCGACACCGACAGGCGGCCCGTGCGGATCAGCCAGATACCGGCCACCAGGCCGATGGTCACGGAGATCAGATGTCCGACGTTGGTGAAGGTGTGCCCCATCGCCACCCCCGCGACCGCCACCGCGATCCAGGTGATGGCCCAGGTGGGGCGCCAGCGTTCCGGCATCAGCACCAGGAAGGCGCCGATCAGGGCCATCGCGCCGTAGCTGATGCCGACATCCTCGGAGCGCGTGATCGCGAGCGGGACCCAGCCCGCCGACACCGCGATCCAGAGGCCGGAGGCGACCAGCAACGTCGCGCCGAGATGTCCGGCGAGGAAGATCCGGATGAGCCGGCCGGCCCCGAACTTCAGCTCAGCCAGGGCCAGCAGGCAGATCAGCAGCGGAATGACGATGAGGGAGGTATCGGTGTCGCCGATCAGCAGGGCGCTGGAGAACAGCGTGCCGATGTGACCGCGCAGCAGGTTGTGCAGGTTGGTGCTGAAGTGCAGGAACACCGTGGCCTGCGCGGAGTTGCTCAGCGCCGACAGCACGCCCGCGACCAGGATCAGCAGCGCTCCGTAGCCGTAGGTCGCCGGCAGGAACAGCCGACGCCAACCGGTCCGGGGCGCGACACCGGGGCCTACCGGTGCGCCCTGGCTGGGTGCGGTCAGCACCACCATACGCATCCCTTCCTCGCGATACCGCCGTCCACTTCTCCGGCGTCTCTTCCATCATCCAGATCTGCGCTGGATGATGGCTAGCCGTCACTTGTGAAGATGCTGTGAAC
Organism: Nocardia albiluteola; assembly: GCF_018860155.1. Lineage (GTDB taxonomy): Bacteria > Actinomycetota > Actinomycetes > Mycobacteriales > Mycobacteriaceae > Nocardia > Nocardia albiluteola. The sequence goes on along the minus strand of NZ_JAHKNI010000016.1, from coordinate 546 downwards.
CCGCGGACGACTGAAAAAATTCCCGGTCAGTAAAACCCACCGGGCTACAAGGTCGCAACACGAGGGCCCAGTTGATCATGGTTTTTTGACGGGCGTGCGGGCTGCGAAGCCGGACGGGACTCTACGAGCGGGGGACCCACATGCGCCGGAGGCCTGAACGTGCGAAGGCCCCCGGCATGCTGCCGAGGGCCTTCATAAACGACTTTTCGGCGTCAGAGCCGGAAGCGGCCTCCCAACAGACCTTCGTTCAGTCTGCGGAGCCGGTGGCGAGTGCCATCAGCATCGAGCTGATGTAGCTGGCGAGCGCGTCCATGTATACGACCTCCCATCCGGGTAGAACTGGACGAATCGTACATGGACCCTGTCGCATATTGCGCTGTGAACGCACGAAGGCCCCCAGCTGATGCTGGGGGCCTTCGGCAAAGGATGTTCCGGCGGTGTCCTACTCTCCCACACCCTGGCGAGTGCAGTACCATCGGCGCAGGTGGCCTTAGCTTCCGGGTTCGGAATGGGACCGGGCGTTTCCCCACCGCTATAGCCGCCGTA
>NZ_JAHKNI010000015.1 GCF_018860155.1 Nocardia albiluteola | reverse complement strand
ACTACTGACTCCTGCGCGACCGGCCCTACCCCGGCAACCGGCCCTTCGGACAAGCCACAACCCGGACCTACCGCCATCCACCCCTAACCCCGACCTGCAACCCACGTCTTGACACGAGAGGGGAGCCATGTCAGTGCGTTCGGCCCGACCCCGGCCTGGCCGGTTCCCTCAGCGCGCTATGCGGCTACTTATGGTGCGGTCAGCCGCCTCGATCGCGAGGTGGCCGTTGTGGTCGTGAATCTCGAGGATTTCGCCCTGAGGGCCCTCAGTTCATCTGCACCGAGCGGATGGAGTTGCCCATGACTATGCGGTCGATCGTGGTGGTGGCACTGCCGGGGTCGCTCGCGGCGCCGACTGTGACCAGCAGGGGCACATAGTGGTCGGCGGTCGGGTGGGCCACCGCGGCGCCGGGCGCCTTGCGCCGGTAGTCGGTGAGGGCATCGACATCGCCGCGCCCGAGTGCGTCGACAGCCCACTCATCGAAGGCTTTGGTGTAGGCGGCAAGTTCCGGGCGGCGGAAGACCTCGAAGCTGTGGGTCATGAAGCCCGAGCCGATGACCAGAATGCCTTCGTCGCGCAGGGATCGCAGATGTGCCCCGAACTCGAGTAACGCCGCGGGATCGAGGCTGGGCATCGACAGCTGGACGACCGGAACGTCGGCTGCGGGATACATGGCCATGAGGGGGATGAACGCGCCATGGTCGAGACCTCGGTCCGGGTGCTGATGCACCGTGGTCGCCGGGCTGAGCGTGGACTCGAGCCGATGGGCGAGGTCGGTCGAATCCGGGGTCGCGTAGGGCAGGGTCTTGTAGCGGGGGTGGAATCCGCTGAAGTCGTAGTAGAGCGGGGTGCCCGCCGCCGTGCCCGAGATCGCGGCCGGTGCGTCCTCCCAGTGCGCTGAGATGATCACTATGGCTTTCGGTTTGGGCATGGACTGCGCCCACACGAACAGGTCGTCGAGCCACTGCGGGTCGTCGAGAGTGAAGGGCGCTCCGTGGCTGATGAACAGGCTCGGCAGCGCCCCATCAGCAGGGACCCAGAGCCGGTGTTCGTGGCTCTGAGGCAGGACCCGCGCGAGGTGATCGTCGTAGGCCCCGGCCGGGATGCGAGCGGTGGGCAGCGTAGTCATGGTGTGTGGTTCCTTACCGGACGGGGCGGGGGCGGCCCGGGTGGCCTGATAACCAGGTCACCCGGGACTCGTTGCGGGAGTTCACCTGTGGCCGACGGCTGGACCCGGAGCGGCGAGTCGTCGCAGACGGCGGTGCTCAGCCGAAGATCGGGGTCTCGGTGGTGTAGAGGAAGCGAGTCTGGGAGCGGTCGATGAACTTCTCCTCGTCCGCGGCGATGGTCGTGGTGTAGGTGTCGGAGGTGAACCAGCGGGCGGCGTCGCCGATGTCGTCGACCCACACCTCGGCGACACCGTCGTAGACGGCCGTGTTGACGCCGGGGATCTCGTCGTTGGTGGGCAAAAGCTGTACGTAGCGCCGGACTGGGACCTCTCCACCGGGCACGCTCGCGATCAGCGGGGTGTGCTTCTGCGTCCAGTAATCCACGAACTCTTCGTGGGTGAGGTCTGCCCGCCGGGTCAGAAAGATGCTGAGCTTGATCACTAGGACTCCTCGAGATCGAATTTGACTTGCCTGGGCAACTCATAAGGTAGACCGATTCACTTGCCCAGGCAACTGATACTTGTTGCCTGGGCAAGTAGTGTGGGCCGTATGGACGAACCGACGCCGTGGCTCGACGCCGAGCAGCAGGAACTCTGGCAGGACCTTCTCACCGTCGTGATCGCGCTGCCTGCGGCCCTGGACCGTCAGTTGCAGCGTGACGCGGGCATCTCGAACTTCGAGTACAGCGTGCTTGCCCGGTTGTCGATGGCGGATCAGGTCACCATGCGGCTCAGTGAGCTGGCCCGAGGCTGTGACAGCACTCTCCCGCGACTGTCGAAGCTGATGGACCGCTTCGAGGCACGGAAGTGGATCGTTCGTCGAATCGACCCGAGCGACGGCCGCTACACCCTGGCCACACTGACCGGCGATGGTCGGCAGAAGGTGGTCGACAGCGCGCCGGGACATGTCGCGCACGTGCGCCGACTCGTGTTCGACCCGCTGACTACTGTGCAGCGCCGACACCTCGGCACGGCACTTTCCAGCATCGCTGAGACCGTGCGGCGGGAGACCGCCGGTGGTCCCACCGGGTGAGTCCGCTCACCGCCCGCACACCGCGCGGCCTTTGCTTCACGACGCGCGATGTGATTGCCTGCGCCTCACAACGCCTCCTGGAGACCGCCGGCCTCACAGCCCGCGGCACATCCTGTAATCGGCAGTGCGCGCTCCAGCACGGAAACGGTTCGGATAACTACCCGAACGCAACAAAACCGCAGGCCATTGACCTGCGGTATTGCCAATCTGTGGTCCTAACGCTAAGCGAACCGAGGGTGCGTTTCCTAGTCATCGACTCGACGGTAGTGGTCAACAGAGACCGAGGGCCACCTGCGGCTTCGCCTCCCGGTCATCCCACCTGATGTTCGCAGCAGGCTGCGAGCACGATCCGTGCCCGCAGCACTCACTCTTCGATCCTGCGCCGAGAACCGGCGGGTGATCGCTTCCAATACCGACCGCTGCGCAGCGGTCAGAACGACAGCTTACGGGCTGCGCGGCGGCACAACGATATTCCCTTGTCTCTCAACACGGTTGTTTCGGCGAGTGGCTGCGACGGTGGGCGTGGACAACCAGGAGTGGGTCAACCGGACGTCGGGCGGAGTCCGCGGCAGATTACGTCGATGACCCGGTCCGGGCCGGGACCGTCGTAAGCCAGGCAACCGGCCATCAGGGCCTTGACGTCGGCGAAAGTGACAACGGGATCGACCGCGCCTGCGTGTTGCGCTTCGGACAATAGTCTGCGCAGCCGGTCGGAGACATTGCAGTCGGCAGACGATGCCGCGGCTTCGATGTCGAATCCACTGCCCGCCAGAGCCTCCGCCAAACCTCGATGAGCGGCGCCTTCGTGAGCCAGCCTGGTGAGGAGTGCGAAAAACGCAGTCCCGGGGTCATTCTCGGCAGCCTGAGCATCTGCGTAGTCGCTGAGCTGACGCATACGCTCGACCAAGACCGCGGCGTAGAGCGACTCTTTGGTGGGGAAGTGCCGGCTTACCGTGCCGGTACCAACGCCCGCGCGCCGGGCTATCTCGTGTACCGGCACCGACAGTCCCTCCACGGCAAAGGCTTCCGCTGCGCTGCGTAGCACTTGTTCGCGGTTGCGCTGGGCGTCAGACCGCATCGGCCGAGACGCTCGGGTCACGGCAACTCCTCTCGAGCCGAACATTGACAAACGGGATGTGCATCCCGGATAGTTCTGACCGGGATGGTCGTCCCGATTATTCCGCACCTTGCCGGAGGATGCCATGTCTCTGCTGCTACGAGCCTCGGCGCTCTACTCGGGTGCAGTCGGCTCGCTGGCGCTGCTGATCCCGCGCACAGCGGCGGCAGGATTGAAGCCCGACCCCAGCCCCTTCGATGTCTTCACCACTCGCACCATTGGGGCCACCCTGGTCGGCTTCGCGGTCGCGAACTGGTCGAGCACGCCCCGTTCAGGCATCCTGCTGGCCAACCTCGTCATGAACGCGGTGCTGGGCGGGGTGGACGCCGCCGCCATCGCCGACGGCACGATCGGCCGGGAGGCCTGGCGTGGCGTCGCGGTCCACGGTGTCCTGGTAACAGCTTTCGGCTGGGCGCTCCTGGGGCACCGCCGCCCTCGCCGGCCCCGGACTGCGTCGTAGACCGCCACGGTGTCTCTGCCGCTGAAGAACTTTCGTCACAGCCAACCGTCGGACATCGTAAGCATCGAACAGGAGAGAACCATGGCCACTCGTTGGTCCGAACGCGAAGTCCCTGACCAGGACGGTCGTACTGCTGTCATCACCGGAGCGAATTCGGGTTTGGGCTTCGAGACGGCACGGATACTCGCGCGCCGCAACATGGTGGTTGTCCTGGCCTGCCGCGACATCGGCAAGGCCGACGAAGCCAGGGATCGGATCCTTGCCGAAGCCCCGACAGCGTCGGTGCGCACGCTGGGATTGGATCTATGCTCGCAGGCATCGGTCCGCCGGGCCGCCGTCCGGATCATGCGGGACCATGCCAGGGTGGATCTGCTGATCAACAATGCCGGGGCGGTGATCCGCCGCCGTGAAGTCACCGAGGATGGGTTCGAAAAAACCTTGGCTACAAATCATCTCGGCGCGTTCGCATTTACCGGACAGATCATGGAACGACTGCTGAACACTCCGGGCTCGCGGGTGGTTACGGTCAGTAGTGTCGGCCACAAACGCGGCGTGATGAATTTCGACGACCTGCACTTCGCCCACGGATACCGCTTCAATCACGCCTACTTCCAGTCCAAACTGGCCAACCTGCTGTTCACCTATGAACTCCAGCGCCGACTCGCTGCGGTCGGAGCGCCGACGATAGCCGTGGCCGCTCATCCCGGCAATGCCCGCACCGCCTTCGGCGCAGACCAGCTCCCGATCCGGATCTTCACCAGCCCCCGGCTGCGACTGCTCACCTGGTGGATGTTGCAGGATTCGACAACGGCCGCACTATCCATCGTCCGCGCCGCCGTGGATCCCGCCGCGACCGGCGGTCAGTACTACGGACCCGACGGCCGCAACGAATGGACCGGACATCCCGTTCAGGTCCAATCCATCCCGCAGTCCCATGACGCCAACGCCCAACAACGACTGTGGGAGCTGTCCGAGCAGATGACTGGCGTCAGTTACCCGCTCGGTGACCGCCCGACCGCGCCAGGCGCCCACCACGCAACCGCGATGTAGGGATCGACCGCACCCGTCGCAGTATGGAAATCTGAACCACCCGACCGCCGAAGGGCCGACGCTCCGGATCAAGCCGGTAGGCCCGCGCAAGGTGACACCGAAGGCATGAGCTGCGGTTTTGGCGGTTCACTGGTTATCGGCACTCCTCGCGGTTGACGACCCACGTGGTGGTCGATCCGTCCACAGCGGATGATCACCGCAGTCGCCGGTATGGTGCTTGCGGCGGCAGTGGAGATGAGGCGTGATGACGAAGGAAGAAGGCTTCGATCGTCGGATCGAACCGTTCCGGACGGAGCTGCTGGCGTACTGCTACCGAATGTTGGGCTCGGCGCACGACGCAGAGGACCTGGTCCAGGACACGTATCTGAGGGCGTGGCGGGCGCGGGAGCAGTACGACGATACGCGCAGCTCACTGCGTACCTGGCTCTACCGGATCGCGACCAACGCCTGCCTGACCGCTCTGCAGACTCGCGGCGGCCGACCACTGCCATCGGGACTGGTGTCCGCGACCGATCCGCTCGGGCCGCTCGTCCGGGGAGAGCACGCCGCCTGGCTGCAGCCCTTACCGGATTCGTTGCTGGACACCGGCGACCCGGCCGGGACCGTGATCGATCACAGCAGCCTGCGCTTGGCATTCGCCTCCGCCCTACAGCACCTGTCGGCACGCCAGCGCGGTGCGCTGATCCTGCGTGAGGTACTCAGCTTCTCCGCGGCCGAGACGGCGGAAATCCTCGGTACCACCGTCGTATCGGTGAACAGCTCCCTGCAGCGGGCACGCGCCCGCCTGAAGGGCATCGGGGTCGGGCTGGAACGGGTCGGCGAGCCGTCCACGGCCGAGCAGCGCGCCTGGGTCGAGCGCTACATGACGGCGTTCGCGCACGCCGACGTCGAAGGCCTCAAGCGTCTGCTCACCGAGGACGTCATCATGGAGATGCCGCCGATGCTCAACTGGTTCTCCGGCCGCAGCAACTACGGCCTGTTCATGGAATGGGTCTTCGAGGCGGCCGGGAAGGACTGGCTTCTCGAGCAGGTCGCCGCCAACGGCGGCCAACCCGGATTCGCCGCCTATCAGCGCGTCGATGGCCGGTACGAACTGCACACGCTCCAGATCTTCACAGTCACCGCCGAGGGCATCAGCCGGAATTCGGTGTTCCAGGATCCCGAGATTTTCGCGGCTTTCGGCCTGGCGGCCCGACTCGACGCTCAGACCCGAGATTTTCTTTCCAGCGGGCGCGATGAGTTCAGGCGCCGCCGCCGGTATGTACTCCCGAGGTCGCCGGAACACTCCAGGCGAGCCGATCAACAAGGGAGACTCCGATGTCGAACCATCGTGCCGCAGACGAGGCCGCAATCCAGACCGTGCTGGCTGATTCCTACAAGGCATGGGAGGCGGGCGACGCCGACGCCATGGTCGCCAACTACACCGCGGACGCGACCGCCATCATGACCGGCTCGCTCCGCGACAGCCGTGAGGTGATCCGCCAGAACATGGCACTGGCCTTCGAAGGGCCGCTCGCGGGCAGCTCGACCTACAACAAGCAGCTCAGCATCCGCTTCGTCGGCAAGGATGCCGCGATCGTCATCAGCGAATCCGCCATCCTGTTCGCCGGCGAGACCGAAGTTCCCGCCGACGAGCGCAAAGTGAACGCGACCTGGGTGTTCGAGAAGCGCGACAGCCAGTGGCTGATCGCCGCCTATCACAACAGCCCGGTACTAGCGCCTGCCCAGTGAGCCGCGGCGTGAACTAGCCACCTCAGCAGGTAACCCCGCGCCTCCGCCTCGGAATCACACCAGGTCACTTCCAGCAACGGAGAATCCGTCGTCGCGGTCTCCGTGATCGCATGAGGCAGTGTAAGAGGCACTGCCACCTCCTTAACTAACTGACCGATAAGTTAGTTTTAGCGGCAGTGCGGTGTCGCGTCAAGAACTGCTCACGGAGCTCCGCCGCTAGGGTGGCCAGCATCCAGTTCTCGATATCGGTCCGGGTCACCGCCTCGTCCAAGGCCACACGCTGCACGGCGAGACCGTCGAGCATCGCCGTCAGCCGCCAAGCCGCGCCGCGCGGATCGGCGGTGCGGAACTCGCCGGCCGCGACGCCCTGGGCGATCCGTGACCATCGCGCGCCAACTGCCGTCCAGGGCTCGCATCACCGCGCGCAGGCCAGGATTGCGCAGTGACGCCGTCCACCACTCGATCCACAGTCGCCAGTTGGGTGCCGATCCGGTCGGGCCATACTCGCGCAGCGCGATGTACAGACGCTCGGTTGTGGTGTCGGAGTCCGTGCGTAACAGCAGATCGAGCCTGGCCAGATCCCGCTCGGTCGAATACCGAAAGGCACTGACGATCAGGTTGTCCAGCGACTCGAAGTGATAGAAGATCAGCGCCGTGCTGACGCCAAGTTGCTTGGCGAGATCGGCCGCACGCACCCGCTGACTCCCATTTCCCCGATCAGCTCGACGGTCGCCCGCAGCATCTCCTCGCGGCGACGCTCGGCGTCCTTCTTGACACGTGCCACAGCGGACAACCTACCTCCGCGGGGTTGAGACACCGTTTTGCCGCCGAAGGGTTGACATCCGGTGTGATGCACCGCACCCTGTTACCCGCGACACTGTCTGATCAATCAGTTAGTAGAGTGCCGTGATATCTTTCCGCATCAGTTCGAGAAGGGGCCTCATGCCCATGACAACCAGCATCGACAGCATCGACTTCCTGTCCGAGACCAAGACGAAGCTCAAACTCGGATTGCGGCGCTTCGACGCATTCTTCCTGCTCATCTGCTCGCTGGTGGGACTGGACACAATCGGATCCCTTGCCGCGTCCGGGCCGCAGGCATTTACCTGGCTCTTGGTTCTGGCCCTTCTGTTCTTCGTGCCCTACGGTCTGATCGTCGCGGAACTGAGCGCGACCTTCCCGGTCGAGGGCGGGCAGTACATGTGGTGCCGCCTGGCCTTCGGCCGCCTCGTTGCCGGCATCACTCAGCTGGTCTACTGGTTGTCCAATCCGGTCTGGGTCGGTGGGACGCTGTGCGTCGTCGCGATCGAGACCTTCTCGAAATTCGTCCACCCCCTGTCCGGCGCCTGGACCTACCTGGTCGGCTTGGCGTTCATCTGGGCGGGCGTGCTGTCCACGTCGGTGGCGGTACGAGTCGGCCGCTGGGTTCCGCTGGTGGGAGCGTGGGCCCGCATGATCCTGCTCGGATTCTTCTTCGTCTCCACACTGGTCTACGGTTTCCGGCGCGGCGTGCAGCACATCGTCTGGCACGGATTCTCACCGACCTATGCCGGTTTCGTCGCGCTGATTCCGGTCATCGTCTTCACCTTCGTCGGATTCGAACTGTCGAGTTCAGCGGCCGAGGAGATGGATCAGCCGCAGCGAACCATTCCGCTCGCGGTTCTGCGATCCGGAGTCATGTCCTTTCTGATGGTGGCGCTGCCAGTCGCCGGCATCCTGCTCGTACTGCCCGCCAAACAGGTCACCAACCTCTCAGGATTCATCGACGCATGCAAAGCGGTGTTCACCGTCTACGGCGGTGAGATCAACGCCGACGGCACGGTACACCTGAGCGGTCTGGGCGCCGTGGTCGGAGTGATCGCCGCGCTCGGCCTCATCGTCGGCCTGTTCACCAGCGGGGTGTCCTGGGCGCTGGGCGAAAGCCGCTCCCAGGCCATCGCGTGCGCGGACGGCGCGGGCCCGCGGTTCTTCGGTGTCCTGTCGGACAGGTTCGGCACACCCGTTCGAGTCAATGTGCTGTCGGGAGTGCTCGCCACGGTGATCATGGTCGCCGCGCTCAACATCACCCACGGCGACGCCGGCAAGTATTTCAGCGCCGGGCTCAATCTCGCGATCTCGATGACGATGGTCGCGTACATGGTGCAGTTCCCCGCAGCGGCAGTGCTACGGCGCAAGTACCCACAGGCCGCGCGCCCCTTCTCGGTGCCCGGGGGCCGGCTCGGAATGAACGCGGCAGCGGTGCTGACGACCGCCATCGTCGTCTACACAATGGTCCAGCTGGTGTGGCCCGGACTGGGTGCGGGGTGGTTCGGGAACGGCGCAGCCGACGACTTGCTGCCCTCGGCCTTTACCGGTGAGCGCGGAACCTACGAGATCACGCAACTGGTGCCATTGGCAGCCTTCTTGCTGGTGGGCCTTATCTTCGTAGCCATCGGACGCAAGCAGGTCCCGCTCAGCTCTACCTCCCTGGAACTGGAGACCATCGAGCCCGCGCACTCGGCGATATCGTAGGGCCGCACTACCGCTACCCGGTCCGAGCAGGCGGTCCCGGGGCAACGAGTCCGCGCCACCGCGGTATCGGTGCCCCGGGATCGCCTACCGGCAGGTGGTGCCGACGATCGCCGCGGCACTGCTGCGCAAGTGCCCGCTGGACAATGTCTCGTTCATTGCCGGCCTGTGTGCGGGTGTTTTCGTGGTCATCCCTTTCACCTTCTCGCCGATCCGCGGGCCACACATCAACACCGATATCAGCGGCCTGATCGTGAACATCGCAGTGATCGCCGTGGTCGAACTCATTGTGCGGGCACGACGCTCGGCGACGGTCCCAGCGGGGCCGGCCGAGGACACAGCCCCGGCGGCTGCGAGCGCATGAGAGATCACGAAAATCGAAGTACCCGTGCGTGATCGCCACGCACAGGCACCGAGTCGCCATCGCACACCTGCCGCCCCCGCGCCGTGCGATGGCGGTTCGGCGCAGACACCGGGGTGCAGTAGCTTGAGCGGTGTGACAAGGCAGCCAAAGCATCGGAAAGAGACCGAGGATCGTCGCAACGAGATCCTCTCGATCACGCTCGACCTGGTCACCCAGAACGGGATCGACCGCCTGCGCGCCGCCGACATCGCCGAGGCGCTCGGCGTGAGCACCGCGCTGATCTTCTACCACTTCAAGACCCTCGAGAACGTCGTTGTCAGCGCGTTCGAGCTGGCCGCCGAGAACGACCTGGCCAATCTCGACGCGGTGCTCGCGCAGACCGACGGCAGCGTCGAGGACCGGCTGCGGGCGGTGCTGAACGAGTACGGCCCAACCGGCCGGGCGGTGGGCTGGCGGCTGTGGATCGAGACGTGGTCCGCCTGCCTGCGGCTGCCCGCGCTGCGCGATGTCACCCATCGGCTGGACATGCGCTGGCGCGAGGTGGTTACCGACCTGATCCGCGAGGGCGTCGACAACGGCGAGTTCCGCACCGACGACCCACAGGGCGCGACATGGCGGCTGACCGCGATGCTCGACGGCCTCGCCGTCCAACTGGTCGCCCTCGACGGCGCCGTCTCCACCACCGACGTGGCCAGCTGGGTGGATCGCGCGATCCGCACCGAACTGGGCCTCTGACGACCCGGCAGACACTCCGCCTCGAAGACCCCGATCGCTGAGGACAACCTGGCGGGAGAGGGAATTTCGGCGGTGGCTATTGACTTGGCTCCGGCCGCTCTCCCATACTGACTGAGCAATCAGTTAGTAGCTGAGAGAGAGCGCAGGAACACCATGTCCTTGACCCTTCCGAACGCGATCGGTTCCGCCGACTCCACCCGCGCCGACGACCCGTTCTTCGAGGCAATCTGGCGCGACACCGAGACCGACGCGACGGGCTACCTGGTCATCGATCGCCTCGTCCGCGGCATCTCCAGCGGCGGTCTGCGGATGCGGGCCGGCTGCACTCTCAACGAGGTGCGCGGCCTGGCTCGGGGGATGACACTCAAGGAGGCCATCCACTTCGAGGGCGGCGCGCAGTACGTCCCGCTCGGAGGCGCCAAGGGCGGCATCGACTTCGACCCGTACCACCCCGACGCCGACAGCGTGCTGCGCCGCTACCTCGCGGCCATGGCGCCGCTGATCGAGCAGCGCTGGACCATGGGCGAAGACTTCGGTGTCCGCCAGGACGCCGTCGACGCGGCGCTCGCCGACCTCGGCCTGCAGAGCTCGGTGCAGGCGGCGCATCGTGTCATCGACGACACCGCGGCCGCGGCGGCCCGGATGAAGACCGCGTTCGGCACCGATGTCGACGGGGTCCAGCTGGACGAGCTGGTCGGCGGCTACGGCGTTGCCGAGGCCGCCCTCGCCGCGATGGAGCGCCAGGGCATGGACCCGAAGCAGACCCGCGCCCTCGTGCAGGGCTTCGGCTCGATGGGCGGCGCCACCGCGCGCTACCTCGCCAAGGCGGGCGTGCGCATCGTCGGCATCGCCGATGTGCACGGCGTGGTCGCCAACCCGGAGGGCCTCGACGTGGAGAAGCTGCTGCTGACCCGCGATGCGACCGGCGGGGTGGACCGCGCACAACTCGCGCCCGGTGACAGCGAGCTGCCGTCGTCGGAGTGGCTCGCCGTCGAGGCCGAGGTGCTGATCCCAGCCGCCACCTCGTACTGCATAGACAACACCAACCAGGCCCAGGTGCAGGCCCGCCTCGTCGTCGAGGCCGCGAACATGCCGATTACCCCGAGCGCCGAGGCGGCGCTCGTCGAACGCGGCGTCGTCGTCTCCCCCGACTTCCTCGCCAACTCGGCGACCAATGCCTGGTGGTGGTGGGTGCTCTTCGGCGACATCGACGGCAGCGCCGCGCAATCCTTCGACAAGATCAGCACCCGCATGCGCGCGCTGAGCACGCAGATGTTCGACCTCGCCGACAAGCACCGCATCAGCACCCGCGAGGCCGCGTTCACGCTGGCCTCGGAAAAGCTCACCGAGCTCACCGCGCAGTTCCCGACCTACTGACGCCGACTGCTCCGCCCCGATCCACGCCCAGGAGATCCACACCCATGGCACCCACCCCCGCCCCGACGACCGACTCCGACCTGAGGGTCTTCTGCGACCCCGCCTCGGTAGCGGTCGTCGGATCCACCGCCGACCCCGCGAAGTGGGGCTACTGGCTGGCCAAGGGCGCACTGAGCGGTCGCCACCGTCGGCAGGTGTACCTCGTCAACCGGTCCCGCGCGGAAATCCTGGGCGAGGCCAGCCACGCTGACCTGGGCGAGCTGCCCACCGTTCCCGAACTCGTGGCGCTGTGTGTGCCAGGGCCGCATGTCAGCACGGTGGTAGACCAGGCGCTCGCACTGGGTGTCCGCGGCTTCCTGGGGATCACCTCAGGTGTCCCGGACGAGCCCGGGATCGCGAAGCGGATCCGCGCGGCAGGGGCACGCCTGGTCGGGATGAACAGCCTGGGTCTCTACGACGCCGCGCACGAGCTGTGCCTGGCCTGGGGGCAGTTCACGGCGGGTCCGATCGCAGTGGTCTCGCAAAGCGGCCAGGTGGGATCGGAGATCGCGCTGCTCGCCGCCCGTAGCGGACTCGGTGTCTCCCGCTTCGTCTCGATCGGGAACCAAACGGATGTGCGCGCGGCCGAGTTGCTCGGTGAGCTCGCCGCCGACGAGGCCACCCGGGTCGTCGCGCTATACCTCGAGTCGTTCGCGGGTGGCGCCGAGATCGTCGAGGCGCTCACGCTGCTGCGGCGGGCCGGCAAGCACACGATCGTGCTCACCGTCGGCGGCAGCGAGGCCAGCACCCGGCTGGCCCGCTCGCACACGGGCTCGCTCACCTCCAGCACCGACGTCGTCGACGCCGCACTACGAGTGGCGGGCGCGGTCCGGGTCGGCACCCCCGCTGAGCTCGTCGACCTGGCTCGGCTGCTGCTGGCGAGCCCGCTACCGGGCGGACGCCGGGTGGCCATCGTCGGCGACAGTGGCGGCCAGACCGGCATCGCCGCGGACGTGACATCGGCGGCCGGACTGCGGGTCCCTGAATTCTCGACCGGCCTGGAATCGGCTCTGGCCGGGCAACTCCCGACCGGCGCGGCATGCAGCAACCCGGTCGACCTGGCCGGCGCGGGCGAGCAGGACCTGGCCTCCTACTCCGACATCGTCGCGCGACTGCTGAACTCCGACGAGGTGGACGCCGTCGTGCTCACCGGGTACTTCGGCACCTACGGCGCCGATACCCCGTCGCTCGCCGAGCGCGAGCTCGAGATCCTGCGCCGGATGGGCGCGGCCTCCGCGGCAGCTGGCAAGCCGCTGCTGGTGCACGCCATGGTCGAGGGCAACGCCGCCCTCGACGAGTTGCGCGCCAAGTCCATCCCGGCCTACCCGGCGATCGATACCGCGGTCCGTGCCCTCGCGAACGCCGCCCGGCTGGCCGCGTCCGGGCGGGAACAGCGACGTCCCGCGCGCCGCACCGACCCGATCGAGGTCGGCTACCTGGGCGCGCAGAAGCTCCTGCGCGACACCGGAATCCGGTTCCCCAGCTGTGTTTCGGTACGTGGTCGCGAGGATCTCGGGGTCGTCGCCGAGCGGCTTGCTGCACCGTACGTGCTCAAGGCGGCCTGGCTCGAGCACAAGAGCGAGATCGGTGGCGTGATGGTGGGCATCGCCGACACCGAGGCGCTAGCCGCCGCGTTCGACATCATGCATGCCGCGCTGGGCGACGGCGACTACGTCGTCGAGGAGCTCGACACCCGCCCGAATACGGTGGAGATCCTGCTCGGCGCCCGTCGCGACCCCGACCTGGGCGCGGTGATCGTGGTCGGCGCCGGCGGCACCGAGGCCGAGGTGTACCGCGACGTCGCCGTCGAAGCCGCGCCCGTCGATCCGGACACCGCCCGCACGATGCTCGAACGCCTCACCTGCTTTCCGCTGCTGCGCGGCTGGCGCGGCAAGCCGGCGGTGGACATCGACGCCCTGGCCGCCGCGGTCGCCGCCGTGTCCGAGCTCGCCGCCGCGCACCCGGACATCGCCGAGATCGAGATCAACCCGCTGCGCGTCAGCCCCGACGGGGTTCTCGCGGTCGACGCCCTCGTCATCGAACAGCACCCCTGACCACACCTCCCCTAGCAAGGAACGATTCATGACCGCACCTGACATCAGAGCCGAATTCGCCGACCGCGTCGCGGTGGTCACCGGCGGCGGATCCGGCATCGGCCGGGCCGTCGCGGTGCGCTGGGCCGCAGCCGGCGGCACGGTCGCCGTCATGGGACGCCGCGAGGACGCGCTCAACGAGACCGTCACACTGGCCGAACAGGCCGGCGGCGCGGGCATCGTGCTGCCGTGCGACGTGCGCGATGCCGCCGCCGTCGACGCAGCCATCGACTCGCTGGTCGAGCGCACCGGCCGCCTCGACGCCCTCGTCAACAACGCGGCGGGCAACTTCGTCGTCCCCGGCGAGAACCTGTCCCCGAACGGCTGGAAGGCCGTCATCGACATCGTCCTCAACGGCACCTTCCACTGCACCCGCGCCGCGTCCCGGCACATGCTCGAGGCCGGCTCCGGCTCGATCCTCAACGTGATCGCCACCTACGCCTGGCACGGGCACCCCGGCACCGTGCACAGCGCGGCCGCTAAGGCGGGCGTGGTCGCGATGACCCGCACCCTCGCCGTCGAGTGGGCGTCCCGCGGGGTCCGGCTGAACTGCATCGCCCCCGGCCCCACCGAGACCGAGGGCGCCGGCGCCGCGCTGTGGCCGACCGACGAGGCCCGGGCTCAGGTACTCGCCAGCGTGCCCGCCGGCCGCTTCACCACCCCGCAGGAGGTGTCCGAGTCCGCGGCGTACCTGCTCTCCGACCGCGCCGGTTACGTCACCGGCGAGGTCCTGGTCGTCGACGGCGGCCAGTGGCTCGGCAAGGCCATCTACACCGACCCCACAAAGGGGGCCTGAGCATGACCGGCACCGTCCGCACCGGCGGCCAGGCCCTCGTCGACGCCTTGGCGGCGCATGACGTCGCGGCCGTCTTCGGCATCCCCGGCACCCACAACCTGCCGATCTACGCGGCGCTGGCCGAGTCCGGGATCGAACACATCTCGACGCGCCACGAACAGGGCGCCGGCTACGCCGCCGACGGCTACGCGCGTGTCAGCGGCCGGCCCGGGGTGTGCATCACCACCACCGGTCCCGCCATCCTCAACGCGGCCGCCGCTGCGGCGCAGGCGTACTCGGACTCGGTGCCGGTACTGTTCATCGCGCCAGGCCTGCCGCTCGGTCACCCCAGCAACGGCAACGGCTACCTGCATGAGGTCAAAAGCCAGTTCCGCGCAATGGATTCCGTGGTCGCCCACGCCCAGCGCGTCACCAGCGTCGCCGAGATCCCGCTCGCGGTCGCGCAGTGCTTCGCCGCGATGGCTACCGGCCGCCCCCGGCCGGCATACCTCGAGATCCCGCTGGACCTGCTCGACGCCACCGCGGAGGTGAGCGCGGTCGCTCCCGTTCCCACCGCCGTCGTGGTCGCTGACGCGCGGTCGCTGACCGCGGCTCTCGAGCTGATCGCCGGCGCCGTCAGCCCGCTGCTGATCGCCGGTGGCGGCGCCGCGGGCGCGGCCACCGAACTGCGGGAGCTGGCCGAGATTCTCGGTGCGCCGGTACTCACCAGCGCCAACGGCAAGGGCGTGCTGTCCGAGGACCACCCGCTCTCGCTCGGCGCCGGACTGCAGCACCCGTCCGTGGCCGGAGTCGTCGCCGACAGCGATGTCGTCATCGCCGTGGGCACCGAACTCGCACCCTCGGACTGGTGGTGGGGCCCGATCGCCCAGGACACCACGCTGATCCGGATCGACATCGACCCGACGGCGGCGGCCACCAACGCCCGGCCCGCGGTCGCACTGGTCGGCGACGCGGCGCACACCCTCGCCGCGCTGTCGACGGGCCTGCCCGCAGCCGGCCGCGACGGCGGCGAGCGGGCGCGGCAGTGGCGCGCAAAGATCCGGCAGGATGCGCAGACCGAGGGCGCTCGCTACGTGCGGCTGTGCGCCGTGCTCGACGAGGTGCTCGACGAGAGCGCGGTGCTCGCCGCCGACAGCGCGATGGCTTGCTACTACGGCGCGCTGTCGAACCTACCGCTACACCGGCCCCGGTCGTTCCTCTATCCCACCGGCCTCGGCACGCTCGGCTACGGGCTGCCCGCCGCGATCGGCGCGAAGGTGGCCGAGCCGCAGCGGCAGGTGGTGGCGATGCTGGGCGACGGCGGGGTCATGTTCACCATCGCAGAACTGGCCGCCGCGGCCGAGGCCCGGCTGCCGATCCCGATCGTCGTCGTCGACAACGGCGGCTACGGCGAAATCCGCAACGAGATGGCCGACCGTGACGAGGCCGTGCACGCCGTCGACCTGGGCGCGCCCGACTTTCCCGCGCTCGCCCGGGCGCTGGGGTGCCACGGCGTCGCGGCCGAGTCCACCGAGCAGGTGGGCCCGGCGGTGGCCGCAGCCCTGACCGCGGACCGGCCGACCCTGATTCACGTACGAGAAGACGAGGTATCCCGATGACCACCTGGATGCGCGAGACCGTCCTCATCGACGGCATCTGGCAGCAACGGAAGCAGATCTCCACGGTGTACGACCCCGCCACCGAGGAGGTCGTCGGCAGCGCAGCCGTAGCGACGGTCGACGATGTCGACGCCGCCGTCCGCGCCGCGCGGGCGGCCGGGATCGAATGGGGCCGAACGGATGCCACGACGAGGGCCGATCTGCTCGACGCGATACACGCCCAGCTGCTCGCCGACCGCGCGCAGCTGGTCGCCGCCACTGTCGCCGAGGTCGGTGCCCCGGTCACCGTGGCCGAGGAGGCACACGTGGACCTCGCGATCGAGATCATCGCGTCGTTCGCGCGAATCTCCCGCGAGGAACCGCTGCACAGCGTCATCGGAAACTCGACGATCCTGCGCAGGCCCGCCGGAGTGATCGGCGCCATCACGCCGTGGAACTACCCGCTCTACCAGCTCGCCGCGAAGGTCGGGGCAGCACTGGCGGCCGGCTGCACCGCGGTGGTCAAGCCCGCCGAACTGACCCCCCTGTCGACCTACCTGTTCTGCGACGCCATGCTCGCCGCCGGGCTCCCGGCGGGCGTGGTCAACCTGGTGCCCGGTCCCGGCTCGCTGGTCGGCTCGGCCATCGTCGAGCACCCCGGCGTCGACGTCGTTTCCTTCACCGGGTCCACCCCGGTCGGCCGGCAGGTGGCCCGGGTGGCGGGCGAACAGCTCAAGCGCGCCTGCCTCGAGCTCGGCGGCAAGTCCGCCAGCGTCGTTCTCGACGACGCCGACCTGGAGGCCGCGGTCACCGGCTCGGTGGATGCCGCGATGCTCAACAGCGGCCAAACCTGCAGCGCCTGGACCCGGCTGATCGTGCCCCGGTCCCGGTACGCCGAAGCCGTCGACATCGCGGCCTCGCACGCCGACACCCTGATCGTGGGCGATCCCCGCGACCGGGCGACGCAACTCGGCCCGGTGATCTCCGGCCGGCAGCGCGCGTCGATCGTCGAGGCCGTCGAGGACGCCCTGCACCGCGGGGCCCGGCTGGCGGCCGGCGGCACCGCGACCATCGCCGAGCGCGGGCACTTCCTGCGTCCGACGGTGCTCGCCGATGTCGACCGCGGCGACCCGATCGCGCGGGAGGAGATCTTCGGCCCCGTCCTCGTGGTGCTCCCGCACGACGGCGACGAGGACGCGATCGCAGCCGCGAACGACAGCGAGTACGGGCTCGCGGGCGCCGTCTGGTCCGCCGATCGCGAGCGTTCCCTCGCCGTGGCCGGCCGGATGGACACCGGTCAGGTCGACATCAACGGTGCCGCCTTCAACCCGCTGGCCCCCTTCGGCGGCTGGAAGAAATCAGGGCTCGGACGCGAGCTCGGTCTGGTCGGCATAGAGGAGTTCACCGAGATCACCTCCGTCCAGCTGTGATCGCGCCCGCACCTGTCGCCCCCATCACCTGAACAACCCCCCAGGAAAGGCCCACCATGGCAACCAACCAGTTCGAAGCCTGGCCGCTGACCCACGAGCAGCGTGAGATCGTGAAGCTTTGCCGCGATTTCGCCGAGAAGGAGATACGGCCCCGCGGTCGCGAGGTCGACGAGGCCGACGTGGTGACCCCCGTCGACATCTTCCAGAAGGCCGCCCAGGTCGGCATCACCGACTTCATGATCGCCGAGGAGTTCGGCGGCGGCGGCATGACCGACGTGTTCACCCAGTGCCTCGTGCAGGAGGAGCTGTGCTGGGGCGACCCTGGGATCGGGAACCTGGTGTGTTCCAACGGCTTCTTCTCCGACCCGCTGATGGCACTCGGCACCGCCGAGCAGAAGGAGAAGTGGCTGCGGCCGCTCACGGGCACCACCCCGCTGATGACCGCGCTGGCCACCACCGAGCCCGGCTCCGGCTCCGACGCTGCCTCGATCATCACCACCGCCACCCGCGTGGCCGGTGGCTACAAGATCAACGGCCAGAAGGCGTGGATCTCCAACGCCGGCGCCGCGGACCAGTATGTTGTCTTCGCCAAGACCGACCGCAACGAGCGGTCCAAGGGCGTGACCGCCTTCCTGCTCACCAAGGACACTCCCGGCTTCACCTGGGGCGAGCCGATGAAGAAGATGGGCCAGCGTGCGATCGTGTGCCGCGAGTTGTTCTTCGACGACGTGTTCGTGCCGGAGGAGAACCGGCTCGGCGACGAGGGGCAGGGCTTCTACGGCCTGATGGAGACGTTCGACATCTCCCGCGCGGTGCTCGGCGCCGCCGCGGTCGGTGCCGCCCGCGCAGCTTACGAGTACGCGCTCGAGTACGCCCGCACCCGCAAGCAGTTCGGCAAGCCGATCATCGAGCACCAGGCCGTCGCGTTCCGCCTGGCGGACATGGCGACCCGGATCGAGGTGTCCCGGCTGATGGTGCTCAACACCGCCCGCGCGATCGATGCCGGCGTCAACGCCACCGGGATGGCCGCGATGGCCAAGCTGACTGCGTCCGAGACCGCGATGTTCGTCACCCACGCGGCCGTGCAGACTCTCGGCGGCTGGGGCTACTCGCGGGAATACCCGGTGGAGCAGTGGATGCGCGACGTCAAGCTGGAGGAGATCGAGGAGGGCACCTCGGACATCATGCGCTTGGTCATATCCCGGAACCTGGGATGACCCGAGACCCAGGCGCCGGCCGGCTGGCGCGTTCGGGAGAAGCTCGTCGCGCCGGCGCCTGGGTGGGCGGGGTCGCCTCCGCGGTGGCCTACGGCCTATCCCCGACCATCACGGCGGTGGCCTACGCCCACGGGGTGTCGCTGTTGGTGCAGGCGACCCTCTCCGGGGGTGTCAGCGGCGTGCTCATCCTCGGGTTCGCCGCCGCCACTGGCCGGCTCCGAGAGCTCCCGCTGCCAGCCGTGCTCGGTCTGACGCTGCTGTGCGGCCCCATCTTCGGCCTGCAGATGCTCGCGTACCAGGCCGCCATCACGGCGACCGGCGCCCAGGTGGCGGTGGTACTGGTCCACATCTATCCGGTGTTCGTGCTGCTGCTCGTGTGGCTGTTATACAGGCAGCGCATCGGCATTCCCGTCGCGATCCTCGGCGGCGCGATGATGGCCGGCATCGCCCTGGTGGCAGGGTCCGGCTCGAGCGCGTTCAGCGCCGCGGGCGCGGCGATGGCCGTGCTCAGCGCCGCCGGCTACGCCCTGTACCTGGCGCTCGGGGAACGGTGGGTCCGCCAGGTCGGCGCGGTCGCCGCGTCCGGGCTGGTCACCGTCGGCACCACCGTCTCGATCATGACTCTCGCCCTGGCTACCGACCAGGATTTCGCACTGACGGCCGACGGCTGGCGGTCCGTCGTCCTGCAGGGACTCGTGGTCATCCCGATCGGCATCAGCGGCGCCTTCTACGCGGTGCGCCGCCTCGGCTCCGTCCGGATGAGCCTGATCGGTCTGCTCGAACCGATCGTCGGCGTGGTCGTGGCCGCATGCGTCCTCTCCGAGCAGCTCGAGCCCATCCAATGGGTCGGCGTCACGGTGATCCTCGCTGCCTGCGGGCTGCTGCCGTGGGCCACCCGACCAAAACCGTCCCGCCCTCGGGATCGATGTAGTGCCGCTGCGCGATCGTCCGCACGATCGAGCCTGTGAACAATGCCGACTCGTGTGGTCGAGTAGCCCAGGGAATCACCCCCCGGGTCCTCACAGAACCGTGCTCAACAATCTCTCGTTACACGGCTCTTACCATTCAGTCGGCAGGTAACTGCGGGTCCATTCCCAGTGGGCGAACGTCCTCGGGCAGTGCTCGTTCATGGCATGCCACCATGCACGACGCTTCTTGAATCCACGCAACCGTTTGTATTTCCTTCTGACCCAACGCATCAGATAGGTGTTGATGCGCCTGCACAAGACATAGAGCTTGCTGCGGTAGAAGGCACGGGTTCCGGCGGGCGTGGGCGGCGCTGCGGTTCGACGAGGGCCACGGGGTGAACCTGAAGAATGGTGCATCGGCTGTGGCGTGAGGAGGGCCTGCAGGTGCGCGAACACTCGCCACGCAAGCAGGCCCGGTGCCTCGTCGGTGCCGCCGGTCGATGCTGATGCGCCGAAAGTAGTGTGGGCGTTGGACTTCCAGTTCGACTCCACTGTCGACGGGCGGGCGGTGAAGATCACGTCGATGATCGAGACGACCACAACCAGCGGCATCGACATTCGGCGCCGCGCCTTCGGCTGCCCCTGGATCAGCGCGCACTCATCGACTCACCCGCAGAATCCGAAAAACTGGCCTGACCTGTGATTTCTGTGGTCCTAACGCTAATCAACCCGAACCACCCCACGGCCGAAGGGCCTCCGCTGCGCATCAAGCCGGTAGGCACGCGGCAGGTGACATCCAAGGCATGACCTGCGGGTACGGTGAATCGTCGGCGATCGACACGCGTCACGCGCCAAATGGTGGGCGGCTGGACACCCGCGATGTCCTGCTCCCGCCGCAACCCACGGAACCTGCTCGATATGCGGCTAATATAGGGCGTTTCTCGATGCTTGCCTAAGTTGGGTCGGCGACGTCGGCGGTCAGGGCGCGCGGTCCGGGAGCGGATTTCGAGGTGGCGGAACGTATTCGGTGACTTCGAGCGTCGGTCCTCGGAGGAACTTGCGGAATCGGACGTCGCGCACACGCGTGCTGGGGGATGATCCTCAAGTGGCGCTGGGGTACCGGGTCAGTGGCTTCGGTCCGAAGCTCATAGCTGTGTTCATCGTTCCCGTGGCCGCCCGCCGATGCCGCCGGAGGCTCGACGCGCATGCCGTGCGCGTCCTCGGCGGGAACGGCGGTCCACGAACAGAGGGACATCATCATGTCTGTCGAAAGGCTCGCCCGCCAGATCAGCCGACGACGGCTCAGAACCAGCGCAGGACCGGTCCTACCTGCCACCGGGCATGACCCCACCCACCGTCGAAGACATCGACGCGGGACAGCAGGCACGGGCCGAAATTGCTCAATTGCGCGGCGATCCGGAGGTTTCGGTGCAAACGCGGTGGTGGGGATTCCGGATCATCCTCAACCACGAGGCCACCAATTTGTCGGCCGAGATATACCCGCGGATCGGCACCATCGTGGGCCAGTTCCTGTCGTCCCCGATCGGGACTCTGGTCAGCGCCTATTGCAAGGCCCACAGTGTGATCATGAAACAGGTCGATCGCGGCCAGGGGGTGAGGCTGACCTCGCCGTGGATCTGTATCGCCGCGCTGGTCCCGACGCCGTACAACCCGCCGCCGGTCAGTGACACCAGTCTGTGGTGGACGGTGTTCGAGGAGGACGAGGGCTGGAGCGAGGACGAGAAGTTCCCGGCGCATGCCAGCGAATCCAACCCGGCGCTGGCCACTTTCGGCGGGCAACTATATTGCGTGCATCGCGGCGGTGGCTCCGACGCCGGCTTGTGGCAGACCGTCTACGATCCCGACACGGGCTGGTCCGGGGATGCCCGTCTCGAGCAGCACGCCAGCCAGTACGGCCCTGCACTGGCCGTGTTCGGCGACCAGCTGCACTGCGTCCACAAAGGCAACGGCGACGAAAACCTCTGGCATGCACGGAAAACAAGCCCGACCAGCTCCTGGGGACAGGATGTGCGGTTCCCCCAGCACACCACCGGTGTGGGTCCGGCGCTGGCGGTTTTCAACGGCAAGTTGTATTGCGTGCACCGCGGAGTGGGCTCGGACGCCAGGTTGTGGTGGACCCGCCTGGACAGCAACACCTCGCAATGGATCAATGACGCGGAGATCCCTCGGGTGGCGACCGACAGCACCCCGGCGCTCGCGGTGTTCGGCAACAACCTGTACTGCGTGCACAAGGGCAACGGCAGCGATAAAAGCCTGTGGTACACCACCTTCGACGGCACCACGTGGAGCCCGGACGTCAAGTTTCCTGGCCACTACACCTCCGCCGGTCCGGCGCTGGCAGTGTTCAAGAACAAGCTGTACTGCGTGCACCGCGGAAACAACGACCGAAGCCTGTGGTGGACCCGCCTGGACACCCCCACCGGTAGCGCCTGGACCCCCGACAGAGAACTCACCAAGCACGCCAGCGACACCACACCGGCACTGATCGTCTACCGCGACAAGAACAGCACCAAAGACCAACTGATGTGCGTGCACCGCGGCGGCATCTTCTGACTACCGCCCGAGGATAGTGTCATCGAGGGTAGGCGACCCATCCATCCCTGATCGCAGAAATCGAATGGTGCGATAGCGGGGTCCAGCCGAGATATCGCACCTCGGCCCGACCAGGACATCTGCGGCACCACGCGTCTCTCTCCGCGGTGCCCGGCGGGAGATGCTTCGTGACTGACGACGGGCACCCGCCGAACGCGCTATTCGGCACGAGCGCTCACTCGTTCCAGGTACAGCAAGCGCACGAGTGCAGCGTGTACGGCCTGACCGACCGACCCCCGACGACGCAGCCCAGGTGTCGTTTGCCACCGTTGTGGGACCACCTTGTTGCCAGTGGTGGGACCACCAACTGCAGGTGATCCACTGAGAGAACAAGTTCCAGATCCGCTATACGGACCGATCATGGCTACGGCGACCGAACGTCCGGAAATGCCGAATGCCGTGCGATGACCGCCACGCCCGCTCTGCTCGGCGATGTCGGTCCGGCTGTGACGGGTTTGGGATCCGTGCTTGGTTCAAGGTCGTTACGGTTGGGTCATGTCGACGCTGCTGACTGAGATCCGGGACCGTGTGGAGGTTGCCGAATTCTTGCGATGGCCTGGGGATTTCGATCTCGACAGGGCGGACCACGTTGAGGATGTGCACCTGGCCTCGGGTGCTCGGTTGGAAGGGGTCGCCGGGGACGGTAGCGGGGGAACGTATTTCTTCTGCGGCGATGGCGGTGATGAGCGTCCGATCCTGTACGCCGACTCGGAGGGGCGGGCCGGGCTCGTTGCGGTGGGCTTACGTGAGTTATTGCAGCTGTTGCTCGTGGTGCCTTGGTGGCGCGACTGTCGGTCGTTCACCGTGGAGGAGAGCCGCGAATTGGCGGAAGAGTTTCTGGAGGATATCCCTTCCATACCGGACGAGCGTGACCGGGCTGCAGCGGCATTGAGGCTTTCGCTGCCGACCGAATCTGAAGTGCTGGAACGGCTCCGAGAGCGCACAGCCCAGGCGGGGCAGGACTATATGCTGATCTTCACGGCAGAAGGAACAGCCTACGAGCCACTGTTCGATGTCTGAGTGCGACTAGTTTCGTGGGACCATCAGTTCTGCGAGACAGTACTCAATTCCCGATTGCGGCGCTCCTCATCTCGGGACTCCATCCATCGGAGGTCGACTCGGGCGCCGTTCTCATCAGTGACGTAGACAGGTCGTAGCAAGCCGACATCCGCTCTTGCCGCATATCGGCCGTACGGGAACGCGGTGTCCGCCAATCAACAGCGCGATAACCCGTTCTACTTCCGTACTGCTGTTGGTGGTCCCACGACTGGCAACAAGGTGGTCCCACAACGGTGGCAACCGACACCCAGCATCCGTCCGCGCTGGCTGTGCCACCGCCGACTTCCGCCATCGACAACGAGCGACGACAGCCACGAGCCCATCCAGAAGCTTGTGCACGACATGCCTCGGATGTGCGCGCTGAAGCACGGAAGCGGTTCGGGTTACTACACATATGCAACAAAGCCGCAGGATGTTGACCTGCGGCTTTGCCGATCTGTGGAGCTAAGGGGACTCGAACCCCTGACCCCACAAAGAGGTTCATGAGACTCATCGGTCTGGCGAGGTATCGACGTTCGGCACCGCCACCGACGGTCATCTCCGCGACGATCGGGCGTGGCCGGACCAACCGGTCACGAGCCCAACGAATCATGTTCGGCGACAACGGAAGTGCAGCGCAAGGCGATTACTCCCGTCAGGGCCGAACTGCACGGCTTCCCCACCGGGCGACCCCGGAGGACCCCCGCATCGGATACTCGACCTCCATGACCGGTCCTCGGAACGTCAAATCACCCGGCGGCAAAGCAGGATCCCTGGCCATTGAGCTCGAACGAGTGTTTCGCACTAATGGGGCCGGCCAACTGTTTGCCACTCAGGCGGTGGCGGTGTGAAAGACTGGCCACCCGATTTCGGTGCGCCAGGCCGTTTCGTCGCGGGTGTCTTGGGGGCCGACGAGGAAGTATTCGCGAATGGGCTCATCGACGGGGATTGCGTGTTGGGCGACGTGGGTGGCCAGGGCGCCGTAGGCCAGGTCGAAGTCGTGATACGAGCCGGCGTGCACAACGGTGACCAGTTCGGCGGCGGGCACCACGAGTTCGATGAGGCGTCCGGTGCGTCGGATGTCGCCGGCGAACGGGACGAAAACCGTCGCCCGTCCTCGTTCATTGGCAACTAGCTCGTCGGCGAAGATGCCCCCCGCCGTTCCGCGGATGCGCGCGCCTTCAGCGGTCACTGTGGCGTACAGCTCCGCCAACGCTCCCTGGACCCACGTCAGCGCATCACTGAAGTTGACGACCTCGCTGATCGCGACGGTGTCGGTCGCTTCGACTCTGCGGTAGCCGATCCGGCCTTCCAAGGCAGCAGGTCCGGGTTCGAGCAGTTCACGCAGCGACTCAACGGCGCGTTTGGTGTGCGCGAGTTGGGATTCCAGTCGCATGAGGTGCGCGTTGATCAGTTCGTTGCGGTGACGAATGTCGGTGGTGCTCATCATGGTGCGGATCTCGTCGAGCGGCATTTCTAGAGCGCGGAAGCGGCGAATGATCTGTGCTGTGGAGATCTGGTCGGTGCTGTAGCGGCGGTAGCCGGTGGCGCGATCGACGTCGACGGGCTCGAGCAGCCCGATCTGGTGGTAGTGGCGCAGCATCTTCACGCTCAGCTGCGTCGCACGGGAGAAGTCCCCGATGGCCAGCAGCGTGGGTGAACTCATGGCTTCAGTGTGCACTCTCCCGCTGGGGGAGACTCACGCCCCGAACGAGCCTTGACTCGCCCACGGTGTGAGCGCGCACGGTGGGATCACCGGCTGCACCACCGCGCCGGCCACGAATTGGGAGACAAGAGTATGGAAGAGATCGACCTGACGACGAACTACTTCAGCGTCCGTGACGGCAAGATCGTCAGATAGGAGCAAATCATGGTTGCGGTTCCCGCCGGATACGACGATCTGCTGGAACGCCCGCTGTACGGGCATCTGGCGACGACCCGGCCTGACGGTGCGGTGCAGGTGAGTCCGATGTGGTTCGACTGGGACGGCGAGCTGCTTCGGTTCGCGCACACCACCAAGCGCCAGAAATACCGCAATGTACAGATCAACCCGCGGGTGGCCATGTCGATCTCGGATCCCGACGATCCGTACCGCTACCTGGAAGTTCGCGGCAACGTCGAGCGCATCGACCCTGATCGAGAGGCGAGCTTCTTCCTGCGTATCGCCGACCGCTACAAAGGCTCGGAGCCTCCCCCCGACGCCCCGCCCCCGGGGCAGGCTCCCGCCGACGCCCCGGACTGGGTGGTCATCGTGGTGCGCCCGACCGGGTTCAGCAAGCATTAGCCCAGCCGGCAGTGGCCCCGAGATCAGACCAGGTGTGCACGGTCGTACCGGTTGCCCGGGCCGTCGATCTCACCGTGCCGAGAAGCCACTTCGGCACCGAACCGAAAGGGTAGAGCATGCGATTCGTCACAGCGTCGCAACACGGGTCTCCTGACGTGTTGTTCGTCGAGGAACGGCCGGTTCCCCAGCCGGGGCCCGGCGAAGTGGTCGTCGAAGTGAAGGCCGCCGGCCTCAACCTTATGGACACCTACGTCCGTCGCGGCATGCCCGCGGCCCACTTCAACCATGAACCGCCGCTCATTCTGGGGGTCGACGGAGCGGGTATCGTGACGGCGGCCGGTGACCAGGCCACCGCGAAGGTGGGCGACCGGGTCGCCTGGGTGGGTGTCCCGGGGAGCTACGCGGACATGGTGGCAGTACCGAACGATAGCCTCGTGCCGATTCCCGAAGGGGTGAGCTTCGAAGCTGCCGCGGGCGGGCTGATGCAGGGGATGACGGCACAGTACCTGACCCAGGTGTCCGTCCCCGTCTGGCCGGATGCGGTGGTGCTCGTGCACTCCGCCGGCAGCGGCGTCGGCCGCATGCTCACCCAGTTGGCCGCCCACCGGGGTGGCCGGGTGATCGCCACGGTGTCACGGGCGCACAAGGCGGGCGCGGCCCGCGAGGCCGGTGCCTGGCAGGTGCTGGTGCGTGATGAGATCGAGGACCTGGGCTCGGCGATCCGGGAACTGGTCGGCGGCAACGGTGTGGACGTCGCGTTCGACGGAACCGGAAAGGCGCTGTTCGATGTGAGCGTCTCGGTCCTACGCGTCGGCGGGATCTTCGTTTCGTACGGCTACTCGGGCGGACTGATTCCGCCGATCGACCTGCTGGACGTGCCGCACGGGGTGCACCTTGTGCGTGCCCGGCCCGATGGCCCGGAAATGACGGCCGCGCAGTGGCGTCAGCGCGCGGAACAGGTGATGGGGTGGATCGAGGACGGCACCCTGGACGTCCTGATCGACCGCACCTACCCTCTCGAAGACGCTGCCGCCGCCCACCGGGATCTTGAATCCCAGGAGACCGTCGGCAAGCTCCTGCTCATCCCCTGACCGTCGGACCGGGGAAGTCCGCAGCCCCAGCGGGCTCCCGCGTCGCTGACCACGTGACCGAGTCCGACCCCGGTTCGTAACCCGGGTTCAGCCGGATCGGCTCGGACACCGCTTCATGGCAGACCGACAACGCCGCCGGCCTCCGAAGTGCATTCCCAGCGGAAGGTTCATTCCACGAGGAGGTTTCGATGTCCACCGATACCGGTGCCGAGCGGCTCGCGCGCCGCATTCAAGACTTGTCCGCCACCGACGCGCAGTTCGCCGCTGCCCGCCCGGACGAGGCGATCACCGCAGCGATCCAGCAGCCGGGACTGCGGCTGCCGCAGCTTGTGCAGACCGTGATGGACGGCTACGCCGACCGGCCCGCACTCGGGCAGCGCGCGGTGCAGTTCGTTACGGACCCAGCCACCGGCCGCACCGCGGCCCAGTTGCTGGCCCGTTTCGAGACCATCACCTACGCCGAATTGTGGGACCGCGCCGGCGCGATCGCCGCCGCTTGGACGAACGAGTCGGTGCGGCCCGGGGACCGCGTGTGTGTCCTGGGTTTCGCCAGCGTGGACTACGCGACCGTCGACCTGGCGCTGATGCGCCTGGGGGCAGTAGCAGTGCCGTTGCAGACCGGCGCCGGGGTCACCCAGTTGCGGTCCATTGTCGCCGAGGCCGAGCCGACCGTGATCGCCGCCAGCATCGACCAGCTGTCCACCGCCGTCGACCTGATGCTGACCGGCGACGCTCCCGCTCGGCTGGTCGTGTTCGACCATCACGGCGAGGTCGACGACCACTCCGAGGCGATCGAAGCCGCCCGCGCCCGGTTGGCCGAGGCGAGCGGCGCGGCGGTCGCGGAAACCCTGGCCGACGTCGTCGCACGCGGCCGGCGACTTCCCGCCGGGCCGGCGTTCGTGTCCGGCGAGCCCGATCCGCTGCGGCTGTTGATCTACACCTCCGGCAGCACCGGCGCACCCAAGGGTGCGATGTATCCCGAGCGGCTGATCGCGAACTTGTGGCGCCGGTCGCGCGGACCGTCCTGGCCGAATGGTGCTGCGTCCATCACGCTCAACTTCGTGCCGATGAGCCATGCCATGGGCCGGCATATCGTGTATGGGTCGCTCGGCAGCGGCGGCACGGCCTATTTCGCCGCCAAGCCCGACCTGTCGACGCTGTTCGAAGACCTGGCGCTGGTGCGTCCGACCGACGTGATGTTCGTGCCGCGCGTCTGGGAGATGCTCTTCGATGAGTACCACCGCGAGCTGGACCGCCGGCCTGTCCACGGCACCGACCAGGAGACACTGAACGCGGAGGTCACGGCCGAGTTGATCCGGCATCTGTTCGGTGGGCGGGTCGTGTCGGCGATTACCGGCTCCGCCTCTCTGTCAGCCGAGGTCAGGGCATGGGCCGAACGGTCCCTCGACCTGCACGTACTGGAAATGTACGGCTCCACCGAGGACGGATTCGTGTTCGTCGACGGCCGGGTGCAACGTCCGCCGACGCTGGACTACAAGCTCGCCGACGTTCCTGAGCTGGGGTACCTCCGCACCGATCAGCCCCACCCGCGAGGCGAGCTGTTGGTCAAGTCCGAGGACATGTTCGCCGGCTACTACAAGCGGCCGGACGTCACCGCTGAGGTGTACGACGCCGACGGTTATTACCGCACCGGCGACATCTTCGCCGAGATCGCACCGGGGATATTCCAGTTCACCGATCGGCGCAACAACGTGATCAAGTTGTCCCAGGGCGAGTTCGTCGCAGTCTCCAAGCTGGCGGCCGTATTCGAAACCAGCCCGCTGGTTCACCAGATCTACCTCTACGGCAACAGCGCCCGCCCCTACCTGCTGGCGGTGATCGTGCCCACCGGCCAGGCCCTCGCCGACCATGCTGGCGACGAGCTGAAACCACTGATCAGCGCATCGCTACAGGATGTAGCGAAAGCGGCCGGGCTGCGCTCCTACGAGATCCCGCGCGACTTCCTCATCGAACCGGCGCCGTTCAGCCAGGAAAACGGCCTGCTGACCGGCATCGGCAAAATAGCGCGCCCCACACTGAAGCAACGGTACGGTCAGCGGCTGGAACGGCTGTATGACGATCTGGCCCAGGGTCAGGACAACGAGCTGCGCCGGCTCCGCCGCGAGGGCGGCGACCAGCCGGTGCTGCAGACGATCAGACGGGCCGCGGCAGCGCTGCTCGGCACAGCGGACACCGAGCTGCGTCCCGATGCACAGTTCAGCGACCTGGGCGGAGACTCGTTGTCCGCGTTGACCTTTGCCAACCTGCTACACGAGATCTTCGGCATCGACGTGCCGGTGGGTGTCATCATCAGCCCGGCCGCCGACCTGCAGACCCTCGCCGACTACATCCAGGCGCAGCGACAACCCGGCGCCGAACGGCCTGCCTTCGCCGGCGTGCACGGCCGCGCAGGCGACGGGGAGGTCACCGAGGTGACCGCCCGCGACCTGACCCTGGACAAGTTCATCGACGCCGCGACACTGGCGGCTGCGCCGACGCTGCCGCGGCGCCGCGCACACGTGCGCACCGTGCTGCTTACCGGTGCGACCGGGTTCCTGGGACGGTTCCTGGCCTTGGAGTGGCTGGAGCGGCTGGCCCCCGCCGGTGGCACACTGATCTGTCTGGTACGCGGCAAGGATGACACCGCCGCCCGGGCCCGGCTGGACCGGACCTTCGACAGCGGAGACCCGGTGCTACTGGCGCACTACCGCGAGCTGGCCGCCCAGCACCTGCAGGTGATCGCCAGCGACAAGAGCGAACCGCACCTCGGGCTGGATCAACAGACCTGGCAGCGGCTGGCCGATATCGTCGACCTGATCGTCGACCCGGCCGCCCTGGTCAACCACGTGCTGCCCTACAGCCAGCTGTTCGGCCCCAACGTGGTAGGCACCGCCGAACTGATCCGGCTCGCGCTGACCGCCAGGATCAAGCCGTACGGCTACGTGTCGACCCTCGGAGTCGGTGACCAGACCCCACCGTCGCAGTTCACCGAAACCGCCGACATCCGCACCATCAACCCGACCCGCAGACTCGACGACAGCTACGCCAACGGCTATAACACCAGCAAGTGGGCCAGCGAAGTGCTGCTGCGGGAGGCGAACGATCGGTGCGGGCTGCCGGTCGCCGTGTTCCGCTGCGACATGATCATGACCGACACCGAATACGTCGGTCAGCTCAACGTGCCCGACATCTTCACCCGGCTGATGCTGTCCCTGGTCGCCACCGGTATCGCGCCCTACTCGTTCTACGAACTCGACAAGGACGGCAACCGCCAGCGCGCCCACTACGACGGCCTGCCCGTCGACTTCATCGCCGAAGCGATCGCCGCCCTGGGCACCCAGCTGGAAACCGGAGTCGAGACATATCACGTGGCCAATCCGCACGACGACGGCATCGGGCTCGACCAATACGTCGACTGGCTCATCGCCGCCGGCCACCCCATCCAACGCATCCCCGACTACCACGACTGGCTGGACTGGTTCGAGACCGCCATGCGTGCCCTGCCGGACCGGCAGCGCCGGCATTCCGTGCTGCCACTATTGCGCTTTTACCAGCAACCCGCACCGCCGCTGCGGGGAGCCCCCGCACCGGCCGAACGGTTCCACACCGCGGTAAAAGAGGCGAAAATCGGCCCGGACAAAGACATTCCACACATCACCGCGCCGATCATCGTCAAATACATCACCAACCTGCAACAGCTCGGACTGCTGTAAAACGAGCTCCGCATCCAAATGAGCACATAAGGAGCCACATGACAGTGAAGATTCCCCGGCCGACATCGCCGCGTATCACCCCGCTCCCCCCGAGAGGCCGCGACATCGAGGCCAAGTCGGAGATCGACAAGCTCGGCTCCAGCGGAACGGACAATACCTTCGATACGCTGTCCCGTCATCCGCGCTTGCTCAGCACCTGGATGCCGTTCTCGGCCTGGCTGGCGGTCGAGAGTGAGCTCCCGCCGCGGCTGCGTGAGCTGAGCATGATGCGCACCGGGTGGCATTGCCGATCCGAGTACGAGTTCGGGCAACACGCCGTGCTGGGGCGCAAGGTGGGCGTCACCGACGAGGAAATCGCCCGCGTGAAGGAGGGCCCCGACGCCGTGGGGTGGAGCGAGGAGGAAGCGGCGCTACTCCGCGCCGCCGACGAACTCCATGAAGATGCATGCATCAGTGACGAAACCTGGGCCGTGCTCTCCAAACACTTCACCGAGCGCCAGCTCATCGAGGTACCGTTCCTCGCCGGCCAGTACCACCTCGTTGCCTACATACTCAACAGCCTCGGTATCGAACGCGAACCGGGTCTCCCCGGTTTCGACGCCTGACAGGCGGGCTGCCACTCGCTATCTGCTGCACCCAGCCGGTCATGGCATCGAAATAGCCGGGCGCGAAGGCTCCGAGCGGCGCGCCCGGACCAGGTGTGCAGAGAGGTACGCTGAAGTTGCCACAGGTTTGTTGGCGGATAGCGCCGACTCTCGACTGTCTGGCCTGGCTAATGGGGTACCAGCTCAGGCGGGGGTTGGAATGCAAGCAAGTACACCGTTTGCCAGTCGGGTAGTCACGGGACGACATAGTGGATGACACGTCAGTTGGCGGCAGGGACACCACCTCAGCGGAGGTGTTCGGGCGCTATCGGCTGTTGTCGCTGCTGGGGCAGGGTGGCATGGGTCAGGTGTGGCGGGCGCATGATTCGCTGACCAACCGGGTGGTGGCGGTCAAGGTGTTGCCCGAGCGCTTCGCCGACGACGAGGAGCTGCGCGAGCGGTTCCGCCGGGAGTGCCGGGCGGTGGCGCGGTTGGCCGAGCCGCATGTGATCCCCATCCACGATTTCGGCGACATCGACGGTCGGCTATATCTGAATATGCGTTTGATCGAGGGCACCGACCTGCGTGCGGTGATCAACCGAGAAGGGGCCTTGTCGCCCCGGCGCGCAGTGGCGATCGTCGCACAGGTGGCCGGCGCGCTGCAGGCGGCCCACGACGTCGGGCTGGTCCATCGCGATGTCAAACCCTCCAACATCCTGCTGGGGGCCGATGAGTTCGCCTACCTGATCGACTTCGGGATCGCCCACGCCACCGATGACCGTACGCTGACCTCGATCGGCGAGACCCTCGGCACCGTTGCCTACATGGCGCCGGAGGAGATCAGCGCGGAGGTCAAGGCCGATGCCCGAGCGGACGTGTACGCGTTGACGTGCGTGCTGTATGAGTGCCTGACCGGCCGGCCACCGTTTGCGAGCGCAGCGGGGGTGCAGGGTGTGATCGCCCATCACCTGCATACCCCGCCGCCTCGTCCCAGCACCATTACACCCGATCTACCGGCTGCGTTCGATGCGGTCATCGCCAAGGGAATGGCCAAAGACCCCGACGATCGTTACCAGACCGTGCACGAGCTGGCCGCGGCGGCCCGCGCCGCGGTGGGCGATTCCGCGGTCAGCACCACCGAGGGCGTGGCTGACCGCCATGGGCGGCGAATCAGATTGTCGCCCAAGACCGCCGGACTGCTCGCCGCCGCGGTCGCGGTTATGGTGGTGGCCGCCATAGCGGTCGTCATCGGCGTCCGCCTCGGATCAGGCGGTGGCAACTCACCCACACATATCACCTCGGGCTACTCGGCACAGACTCCGCTGCCGTTCACCGGCGTCAGCTCGCCCACCGATGTGGCTGTCGACGCGGCGGGCAATGTATACGTCACCGACATCGGTAACGATCGGGTGGTGAAATTGGCGGCGGGCGCATCGACGCCGACCCCGCTGCCGTTTACCGGCCTGAGTAATCCCCAGGGTGTGGCGGTCGACACGGCGGGCAACATCTACGTCACCGACACGAGTAACAATCGGGTGGTGAAATTGGCGGCGGGCGCATCGACGGCGACCCCGCTGCCGTTCACCGGGCTCAAGGATCCCCAGGGTGTGGCCGTCGACACGGCGGGAAACGTGTACGTCGGCGACCGGGGTAATGATCGGGTGGTGAAGTTGGCGGCGGGCGCGTCGGCGCCGACCACGCTGCCGTTCACGGGGCTCCAAGATCCCCAGGGGGTGGCGGTCGACACGGCGGGCAACGTATACGTGACCGAATTGAGTACCGAGCGGGTCGTGAGGTTGGCGGCGGGCGCGTCGGAGCCGGCCACGCTGCCGTTCACCGGGCTCAAGGATCCCCAGGGTGTGGCCGTCGACACGGCGGGAGACTTGTACGTCGTGGACTGGGGTAATCAATGGGTGGTGAGGTTGGCGGCGGGCGCGTCGACGCCGACCCCGCTGCCGTTCACCGGCCTGAAGAATCCCCAGGGTGTGGCCGTCGACACGGCGGGCAACATTTACATCACCGACCTGGGCCCCGATCCGGTGGTGAAACTCCCGGTCGGCTGAGCCCCCGTTCCGCGTAATTCGGTGGTGATGCTCCCCCGGTTCTACGGAGTCGGATTGCTTGACTTCGCGGATCAACAACCGGGATCAGCGCGCAGGCCAGCGGTGGTGATGCCGTGGATCGCGCATGCTTCGTCGTCATCGGGCAGGTGGCCGCTCACCCCAACCGCGCCGATGAGGCGGTCGTGCTCGTCGTGGACGAGCACCCCGCCGGGGCCGGGCACGAGATTGCCGTCGGCGAGTGCGATGAGGGAGTCGACAAACGCGGGGCGAGCGGCCGCCATTGCGGCCAGACTGCGGCTGCCGACCCCCATGTTCAACGCCCCGTGGGCTTTCCCTCGGGCGATGTGTTCGCGCAGGAGGCTGGAGCCGTCTTCCCGGGCAAAGCTCACGAGTTGGCCTGCGGCATCCAGCACCGCGATGGTCATCGGGGGAAACACGTTGCCGTGTGCGTACTCCAGCGCCGCGCCCACGATGGCGTGCGCGTCAACCAGCGTGATCGACGTGACCGGTCTCACCGGCATGACTAACCTCCAACAAAAGTGATCGCTCTATTTGATTCCGACTTTGCATCCGCGCGTACCCGCCAGCACTATGGGCCTTCGCCGGTCGTCCAGTCGCCGTGACCATTCCAGCTCGGCGCTCGCTTCGCCACGAACGCCTCAACCGCGTTCCGGAAGTCGGCGGAGCCGTAGACGCGCGAGACGATGTCGGTCACGTCAGCATCACGTCCGCTGCGGTGCAGTCTGCGCAGCCCTTCTTTGGATGCCCACATGCTCAAGGGCGCGTGTGCCACGATGCGTTCGGTGATCGATTCGGTTGCTCTTTCCGCATCATCCGCCACCGCCACGAGGAATCCCGCCGAATGGGCCTCCTCGGCGCTCATCAACTCGGCTGTCAGCAGGAGCGCGATCGTGCGTGAGTGACCGAAGTTCCGCACGAGCAGGTCAAGGGCGGCCGTCGAGACACAATTCCCCAGTGTGCGTGCGATCGGAACTCCGAATTTCGCTCGGGGTGTCGCGACCCGGAGGTCGACCGCGCAGGCGATGCCCAGACCGCCCCCGACGCAGTAGCCGTCGATCGAGGCGACGGTGGGGATCGTCACCGCCTGCAGCCGGTTGAGCACCGCGCTCACCCGGCGCTCGTAGTCCACACCATCCTGACCCGTGGAGAACTGCGTGAACTGGCTGATGTCCGTACCGGCGACGAATGCGCGACCGCCCGCGCCGCGCAGGACCATGACCCGGATGGCGCTATCGGAGTCGGCCCGGTCGCAGGCTTGCTCGAGCGCCTCATACATGGCCCAGGTCATTGCGTTCCGCTGATCCGGCCGGTTGAACGTCACGGTGAGCACGTGGTTTTCGGCGCTGATCTCGACTTCGGATGTGCTCATAGCTACTCGTCACCTTCCCGGTCGACGTGACTCATTTCCGCGCGGACCGTTGCAGTCGAATCGCCCAGTGGTGGTCCGGCATGCGCCCGCCGCACGGGGGTGCGGGAGAAGCGCATCGGGGACCCCAGCTGCTCGGCCGAGCCCAGCGTGGGGTGTGGTGCGTCCCAGAAAAAATCCCGTTGTCGCAATGTCTCGTCGGTGAACACCTGTGCGTAATCGAGGATCGGGGCGCACGGCACCCCCGCCAGCTCGAGGTCGTCCACAATGGACCGCGACGTCCGGGTTGTGGTGATCCTTTCGATGGCCTCGATGAGCTCTTCGCGACGCTGCCGCCTGGCGTAAGCATCGCCGTATCGCGGGTCGGAGAGCAGATCGTCGAGACCCAGTGTGTGGCAGAACGCCGACCAGGTCTTCGGCGTGGTCGCACCGATGGTGACGTGCCCGTCAGCGGTCCGCACCGCCTGGTAGGGCGCGTTGTTCTGATGTGCGGATCCGTGCGGGCGCGGGACGGTTCCGTCGGCGAAATACATGCCGGCTTCCCATATCGCAAGGGAGACGCCTGATTC
Organism: Nocardia albiluteola; assembly: GCF_018860155.1. Classification (GTDB taxonomy): domain Bacteria; phylum Actinomycetota; class Actinomycetes; order Mycobacteriales; family Mycobacteriaceae; genus Nocardia; species Nocardia albiluteola. The sequence goes on along the minus strand of NZ_JAHKNI010000015.1, from coordinate 183,669 downwards.
CAGCAGGGAGACATCGATGTGCTGCCCTTCCCCCGACCGGTCTCGCTCGCGCAACGCCGCGGTCACTGCCAGGGCGATGTAGAGGGCACACGCGAGGTCACAGATCGGGACGCCAACCTTGGCGGGGTCGTGACCGGGAAACCCGGTGATACTCATCAGGCCACTGCGTGCCTGCGCCATGATGTCCAGACCAGGGAGATGGGCGAGGGGGCCGTCCTGGCCCCATCCCGACGCCGAGGCATAGATCAGCCGCGGGTTCTCCTCGCGCAGGGTCGGATAGTCGAGTCCCAACCGGCTCATCGCTCCCGGCCGGAGGTTCTCGACCAGGACGTCTGCCTCGCGTACGAGCTCCCGGAACGCGGCATTGTCGCGTTCGGCTTTGAGGTCGAGCGTGACCGATTCCTTGTTGCGATTCAGCCGCACGAACGGGGAGCTTTCCCCGCGGATGAACGGCCCGGTGGCGCGGACGGGATCGCCACCGTCGGGGTTCTCCACCTTGATCACGCGGGCACCGAGGTCGGCCAGTTGCATCGTTGCGTACGGGGCCGCCATGAACGCGCCGACCTCGAGCACGGTCACGCCGGTCAAGGGTGGGTTCGATGCTGTCGTCAACATATCCTCCGCCTCCATGTTTCAGCCCCGGTCGGCCACTGTGTTGCGAAGCGTGCCGATACCAGAGATTTCGACCTCGACGATGTCACCGGGCGCCATCGGCCCTACCCCGGCAGGACTGCCGGTCAGCAACACATCGCCGGGCTCGAGAGTGATCCATCGGGTGACGAACGCCAGCAGCTCCCCTACCCCGAACACCATGTCCGAGGTCGATCCATCTTGGACGACTCGGCCGCCGAGCCGGGTGGTGATCCGCAACGCCGACGGATCGGCTATGTCTGTTTCGATCCACGGACCCAGTGGGCAGAAGGTGTCCGCGCTCTTCGCGCGGGTCCACTGGCCATCGTCTCGCCAATCGTGCGCGGTGACGTCGTTCGCGCAGGTGTAGCCCAGCACGAAGTCCGCGGCACGATCGGCCGGCACGTCCCGGGCGGTGCGGCCGATGACGACGGCCAGCTCACCCTCGTACTCCAGGCGCTGCACCTCTCGAGGCCGCAGTATCACCGCGTCAGGGCCGGTGATCGCGTTGGGGGCCTTCAAGAACAGTGGTGGCTGCTGCGGCCAGGGCCTGCCCTTCTCGGCGATCTGACCGGCGTAGTTGCTGCCGGCACAGACGATCGTGCGGGGATCGCACGGGGGAAGCAACGCCAGCTCCGCCAGCCTCCCCACCACCCCGCCCGGCTCGGTATTCCCGCCGGGAAACTTGTGCACCACATCCCCGACAACCACGCCACGCTTGGCCTGTCCGTCGAGCGAATAGCGAACAATTCGCATGACTGTCTCCTATTCTCGGCCGGGGCCGGCCAGCGCCTCGCGCACCAGCTCAACCGGGTGCCACGCGGTGCGGCCCGCTCCGTGGAAGATCTGCTGCCGGCATGACACACCGGTCGCGGCCACGATGGTGTCCTCCGGCTCCGCCGCGAGGGCCGGAAAAAGCCGGTCTCCACCGATCGTGATGGACGTCTCGTAGTGCTCCGACTCGAAACCGAACGAGCCGGCCATCCCGCAGCAGCCGGAGTCGATCTCCACGACATGCGCACCCGGAATCCGGCGCAGCAAGGCCATCGTGGCCGCCGTGCCGACCTCGGCCTTCTGGTGGCAATGGCCATGGAACACGATCCGCCGCCCCGCGAGCCGGGAATCCGCGCGCAAGGTCAGCCGACCCTCGTCGATCGCTTCGACGAGCAGCTCCTCCACCTGTCTGACCCGGCCCGCGACCGCGTGCACCGACTCCGAGCCGGGCAGCAGCGCGACGTGCTCGTCCCGAAGCATGAACAGGCAAGACGGCTCACAGCCGACGATCGGTGAGCCCGGGTCTGTGTTCGTCGCGAGCGAGCCGACCAGCGCCGACGCCTTCTTCTTCGCGTCGTCGAGCAGCCCTTTGGACATGCTCGACCGACCACAGCAGCCACCACTCGCGAGTTCGACTCGCCAGCCCGAGCGCTCCAGCAGTTCGATGGCCGCCTTGCCTATGTGTGGCTCGGTGAAAGTGGTGAAAGAGTCGGCGAGCCAGTTGACGGTGCCCAACGGCGCCTGGACCTGGGGCACGGCCCGCCGGTGACGGCGGAACCAGCGGGGCAGGTTGTCCCGCTGGAAAACGGGCAGTGGGCGGGCAGCCGTGATGCCGAGAGCACGGTCCATGATCCGGCGCACGAATCCGGCCCGCCCCGGCAGGTTCGACAGCGGGGCGGTCGCCGAGCCGATCCGGTTGAGCAGGCGGATCGAGCCGAAGATACGCGAGCGCAGCGGGACTCCGTGGATCTCATGGTGATGCGCGAGCGTCTCGGCCTTGAGCGAGGCCATGTCCACACTCATCGGGCACTCGCTCTTGCATGCCTTGCACATCAGGCACAGGTCGAGGATCTCGTGCAGCCGCTCGCCGCCCAGCGCGGCGTGCGGGTCCGGTTCGGACAGTGCTTTCACCAGCGCGTTGGCCCGGCCGCGGGTGGCGTGCTCCTCGTTCTTGGTCGCGATATAGGACGGGCACATCACGCCCGAGGTGGACTTCCGGCACAGGCCGATGTTCATGCAGCGATCCGCGGCGCCACGCATGCCGCCGACGACCTCGAATTGCAGCGCCGTCATCAGTGGCGGGGCGGGCGGCAGCGCGTCGCGGTCGCGCAGGTTCTCGGTCATCGGTGGCGCGTCGACGATCTTGCCCGGATTCATGCCGTTGCCGGGGTCGAAGATGCGCTTGACAGTGCGCATCACCTCATATAGTTGGTCGCCGAAGATCTCCCGGTTGAACTCGCTGCGGGCGAGGCCGTCTCCGTGTTCGCTGGAGTTCACCCCGCCGTATTCAGCGACGAGATCCTTGATCGCTTCGGCGACTGCGCGCATCTTGGCCACCTCGTCCGGTTTGGTCAGGTCGACGAACGGGCGGATGTGCAGGCAGCCCACCGAGCAGTGGCCGTAGAACCCCGCCTCCAGCTGGTGGTCGTCGAGGATCTCCTTGAATCGCTTGGTGTATTCGGCCAGCTGAGCAGGATCGACTGCGGTGTCCTCCACGAAGGCGAGCGGGCGGCGAGTGCCCTCGCCGGCGGCCATCAGCAGGCCCAGGCTGGATTTGCGGACCTTCAGCAACGCCCCTTGATCGGCGGGAGTGACCGCGCGCAGGGTGTGATACCCATGCCCGTTCTGCCGCCAGAGCTCGTCGAGCCGGTCCAGCTTGGCGATCAGGCTCGCTTCGTCGTCACCGCTGAACGAGACGAACAGCAATGCACCCGGGTCGCCGACGAGGATGTTCCCGAGCTCGGCGTACTCGATCTTCTGCCGGGACAATTCCAGGATCGTGTGGTCCATCAGCTCGACCTGGTGGGGTTCGCAGCTCAACGCGTCCGTGGTGGCCGCGATAGCGCTCGCGGTGTCGATGAAGTGGCCGACGGCGTACACCGTGTGCGCGGGCTTGGGCACCAGGTCCACCAGAGCGTGGGTGACGACCACCAGGGTGCCTTCCGCACCCACCACGAACTTGGCCAGATCGAACGGGTTGTCTTCCCCGAAGCCCACCAGCCGGTCGAGCCGGTAGCCGCCGGCGCGACGCCAGAACACCGGCATCCCCGCCCTGATGATCTCCTCGTTCGCGACGACAAGATCCGGGAGTGCCTGGTAGATCCGACCCTCCAGCGTCTGCGCCGTCGCCCGGCGTTTCCGCTCGGCCTCGTCGACGGGTTCCAGCCGGGCGCGCGAGCCGTCGGAGAGCACCACGTCCAGTGCCCGCACGTGATCGATCGTCATGCCGTAGGTCAGGGAGCCGCTTCCCGCGGAATTGTTGCCGATCATCCCGCCGATCGTGGCCCGGTTGCTGGTTGAGGTGTCCGGGCCGAACATCAGCCCGTAGGCGGCCACGGCCTGGTTGAGCTGATCCTGCACCACCCCGACCTCCACCAGCGCGGTGCGGGCCACCGGGTCGATCTCCACGATCCGGTTCAGGTGCCGCGACAGGTCGAGCACCAGGCCCGGTCCCACGGTCTGGCCGGCCAGGCTCGTGCCTGCGCCCCGGGGCACGATCGGCACCCCGAGTTCACCGGCGGCCCGCACCGCCGCGGCGACGTCGTCGGCGTGCCGTGGAAACACGACGCCCAGCGGAGTTATCGAGTACATGCTGGCATCGCGGGAGAAGATGTGGCGGCTGTAATCGTCGAAGGCGACCTCGCCGTCCATCGTCGCGCGGAGCGCACTCTCCAGACGCGATGTGACCGCTGACCGATCGGTCGCGGCTGTGTCAGTCGTCGGCGAGGTCATTACGATTCCTTTCGAGTCGTTGTTATTCGCAACAGGCGCCACCGCGGCGGCCGATCGGTCAGGCGGCCGGCCGCCGCGGTGGCTAGCTGAGTCAGGCGGGGTCCGGCACCTGTGCTTTCTTCGTTCCGGCCTGTTCGAGGCTCAGCGCCCGCAGCTTCTTACGCAACGGCAGGACAAGCAGTGCCGCGGCGGCGAAGACCAGACCGAAGAACACCTGGGTGAGTGCGTATCCCCCACCACTGAGGTCGCTGAGCCATCCGCCGATATAAGGCCCGACGAAGCTGCCCAGGTTGCCGACGCCGTTGATCAGACCGATCCCTGCGCCCGCGGCCGCCAGGGGGGTCAGCTTGGTGACCGTCGCCCAGAACGGCCCGTACCAGGCGATCGACGCCGCCGTGCCGAGGATCATCGCCCCGAGCACAAGCCACTTCTGGTGCGGCGAGATCAGGCTCGCGCCGGCGAGAATCACCGCCCCGCAACCGAGAACCACCGACATATGGGCGACGTGCCCGCCCCGGCGGTCTGCCGATCGGCCGATGAGAATGATGGCGATACCCGCGGCAATCTGGGGCAGTATCGCGACGAAACCCACCTGCATGTCGGTGTGGAAAGCCTTCTTGAGCACACTCGGCAGCCACAACGTGAGGCCGAGCAGGCCCGTCTGCGTCAACGTGTAGATCAGGGCGAAATACCACACGATCCCGCTCGTGAAGGCGGCCTTGAACGTCCCTTGGGGCTTGAGTGGCTCGCCCTCCTCGATACGAGAATTCTCGATGTAGTTGCGCTCGGTCTCCGACAGCCAGCCTGCTTTGGCGGGCGTGTCGCGGATCACCGCCAGCCAGGCGATGATCCCGATGATCAGCGGAGCCCCGCCCTGGATGATGAACAACCAGCGCCAGTCGCCGTAGGTCAGGATGATGCCGGAGAACGGGGCGGCGATTATCGCAGCGATCGGTGTGTAGAGCTTGAAGATCGCGTATGCCCTGCTTCGTTCGGCGAACGGGAACCAGGACCGGATGGTGGTCATCAGCGCGGGTTGCACGCCACCCTCGGCCACCCCGAGCAGGAAACGCGTGAGGATGAGTTCACCGAAGGTGTGGGTGAAGCCGGAGGATATCGCGGCGATACTCCACAGCACCATCAGGATCGCGACCCACCGTTTCGCGCTCCATCGTTCTGCCATGTATCCGCCGGGGATCTGCAGCAGCAGGTAGCCCCAGAAGAAGATGCCGCTCGCGAGACCCTGTTGCGCGCCGCTGAGATGCATGGCGGTTTTGAGGTGGGGCAGCGCGAAACTGATGTTCGTTCGGTCGATATAACAGATGACGTAGATGAAGACGATGATCGGCAAGATATAGGTCCACCGCTTCATGTGGGCCAAGCGCCGGACAGGGGAAGTCTGCTCGGTCAACGACCTACCTCCTTGTAGGTTGCCAACGCGGTCGGCGCCAGCTTGTGTTGGAGCAATGAGAGTCGAGGGCAGAAGACCGGCACCGGATTCCAGCGCCGGCCTCGCGGATCTGCCATGCGGCCGGTCGTAATGCCCACGCCCTCATAGCGGGCTTACGATGTGATCCGCCGAGTCCCGAGCGAATGGTTAATGGTTCGAAGGAAAGCTCGGAACACGCTGAGGTGTCATTCGGCACGCAAGACTTCGAGTGCGGCTTGGAGGCCGGCGGGGTCGACGGTCACGCCGGCCAGTTCGAGGCCCATCTGGACGCCGGAGAGGGTTCCGGCGAGCGTCAAGTCGTTGAAGTCGCCGAGGTGGCCGATCCGGAATACGCGCCCGGCGAGCTTGCTCAGGCCGGCACCCAGTGACATGTCGAAGCGGTCCAGGATGATCTGGCGGACCTTGTCCGCATCGTGTTCCTCGCCCAGCAGAACGGCGGTCAGGACACTGGAGTGCTCGCGTTCGTCGGCGCACAGGATCTCGAGGCCCCAGCCCCGGACGGCCGCCCTGGTCGCTGCGGCGTGGCGGTTGTGCCGTGCGAACACGTTGGGCAGCCCCTCTTCGTCAAGGAGGAGCAACGCTTCCCGAAGACCGTAGAGCAGGTTGGTGGCCGGCGTGTAGGGGTAGAAGCCGCGCTCGTTGGCCTCGAGGATGGGCGCCCAGTCCCAGTAGGCCTTCGGCAGCCGTGCCTTCGGTGCGGCCGCGAGCGCTTTCTCGCTGATCGCGTTGAAGCCCAGGCCTGGGGGCAACATCAGCCCCTTCTGCGAGCAGCTGATCGTCACGTCGACGCCCCACTCCTCATGCCGGTAGTCGATGGACCCCAGCGAGGAGATCGTGTCGACCAACAGCAGCGCGGGATGATTCGCCTCGTCGATGGCTGCCCGGATCTCCGGTATCCGGCTGGTGACCCCGGTCGAGGTCTCGTTGTGGACGACCATCACCGCCGCGATGCTGTGTGCCGTGTCCGCGGCCAGCCGTTCGGCGACGGCCGCCGGGTCGGCACCCCGCCGCCAGTCCCCGGGAACGAAGTCGACGACCAGCCCGAGGCGCTGCGCCATATCACGCCACAGGGTGGAGAAATGACCGGTTTCGAATGCCAGCACGCGATCGCCGGGCGAGAGGGTGTTGACCAGCGCCGCTTCCCACGCGCCGGTGCCGGAAGAGGGATAGATGACGACCGGACCGCTGGTGCCGAACACCGGCTTGACCCGTTGCAACAGGTCCCGGGTGAGGTCGGCGAAGTCGGGTCCGCGGTGGTCGATGGTCGGTTGCGCGATGGCGTTGAGCACCCGACCGGGCACGTTGGTCGGTCCGGGGATCTGTAGGAAATGCCGTCCACTGTGAGCGGTCACTACACCAATTTCCAATCTATGCCGTGAGGTGGCACACTGTTCCGTAAAAAGGTCCGGCAATGGTAGGTACGCAAGATCGAGGAGTCAAGACATTGCGAAACGTCCTGAACGCACTGCGCGTGCTGGAAGAGGTCGCATCGCGGCAGCCGATCGGCGTCGGCGAGTTAGCTCGCGTACTGAACATGCCCAAGAGTTCGGTGCAGCGTGCGCTGGTCACGCTCGACGCAGCTGAGTGGATTCGCCCCGCTTCGGGCGAAGTTACCCGGTGGGTGATGACCACCAAGGCACTCGCGGTCGGCGGTCGTGCCGGCGGGGATCTCAGCCTGCGCGGTCCGGCCTTGTCGATCATGGAGGACCTGCGCCGGCACACTGAGGAGACCATTCACCTAACGGTTCCCGAGAACGGCAAGATGGTCCTGATCGAACGGCTGGAAACGGACAAACCGGTGCGCACGAGTATGGCGCTGGGGCACGCACTCCCCCTGCATGCGTCCGCCAACGGCAAGGCGGTACTCGCGAACAGCAGCCCCGAAGTCATCAAACAACTGCTCACGGACGAGCTATCGCGTTACACCGACACGACGATCACCGACCCGGACGAACTGCGCGCCGAACTGGCCGCGATCCGGGAACGAGGGTTCGCCGTCAATCATGGGGAATGGAGGCCCGACGTCGGCGCGGTCGCAGCAGCCGTCATGGGAAGCCAGGATCAGCCGATCGCAAGCCTCAGTGTGAACGTCCCGATCAGCCGCCTCACCGATGAATCCGAAGTCGCTTTCGGTGCCGCGTTGAGTAAGGCGGCGAGCAGTCTCAGCGCCCGGCTCGGCTAGGTTCTGTCACTTCGAGAGCCGCTCCGACGGTGTTCCGCGCGCTCCGCTCTGCCTCGCCCGCGCCCTCGGGGCTTGCGGTGCGTCGGCGCGCTCCAACTGCTCAGCTGGCCAGTGCCCGCATTGCTGTGGCCACGATGGCGTCGGCGTCGGCGGGCGTCAATCCTCCATGCCCGGTCGTCATCCGGTACATCGCCACCCCGAAGATGAGATCCAGCGCCACCTCGGGGTCGACGTTCGGATCGAGTTCACCGCGCGCAACACCGCGGTCCCAGATCTTCTTAACGGCTGCTCGGCGGATGTTCACCTGGTGTGTTCGTATCCGTTCGCGTTCGGTCGGGTAGAACTGCGCCTCACCGACGAGTTGGGCGTAGATCGCGCCAAATGCGCTGGTGTAGAACCGCATCATGCCGCGCAACGTCAGGCGGAAGTCTTCGGCCGCCGATCCGGTATCGGGCACGGGCGCGTCCGCCATCATCTGACGCAGGAAGGCGTCGACTGCCACCGCGGTTCTGTTCGGCCACCATTTATAGATGGTCGCCTTGCTGACTCCGCTGCGTTCAGCGATCCGGTCGACCGACGCCCTGCGCAGGTCGTCCTCCTGAATTAGTTCCATGGCGGCTGTCAGGATGGCGTCGCGGCGTTCCTCGCTGCGCGGTCGACCGCGTGCTCGACTCGGGGTCATTTCTCCAGTTTCCAACCCGTCGTTGGTACAAAGATAATTACTAGACGTCTCGCTGTGAGTTTGCCCTTGTGCGTTGCTACGGGCCGAACGGCACGTGCAACATGCTGACTGATGCATCACTTGTTCGCCATGTGATGTATCAGATACATCGAAATCATCGCAGCTCGCTCCGAGGCTTCCTGTGGAAGATCCACAGCAGGCCCCGGTGCGTGGGTACGCGATGCCGACTCCAATACGTTGCGTCCGAAGGGCGAGGGAATGGCAACACGGGAATACACAGCAGCTCGGGAACACACAGCAGACCCCACGAAAATCCACCATGAGTGGGACCTCGACCTGGAACCGGTGCTGACCATCGATTCCGGTGACATCGTGCACTTTGACATTCAGGTCGCGGGCGAAGGCCAGGTCTGGCCCGGTGCGCGGTTCGAGGAAGCGAAGTTCGAATTCGACTCGATCTATAACTTGTGCGGCCCGGTCAATGTCGCCGGCGCCACCGCGGGCGACATGCTCGAAATCGAGATCCTCGATCTCCGAGCGGGCGACTGGGGATGGTCTGCCTTCCTTCCGGGCATGGGATTGCTTCCCGAAGATTTCCCCGAGGGCTACGTCAAGACCTTCGATCTCACCGGCGGCCCCAACATCAATTTCGCGCCCGGGATCGAAGTCCCGATCACGCCATTTCTAGGCACCATGGGCACTCACCCCGGAACCCCGGGCCGGCAAGTTCCGTTTCCTCCGCACCGCGGTGGCGGCAACATGGACAACCGGCACCTCACAACAGGTGCCACACTGTGGCTACCCGTCTGGGTCGACGGCGGAATGTTCTCCTGCGGAGACCCGCACGCAGCCCAGGGCGACGGCGAGGTCTGCGTGACCGCCATCGAGTGTCCCATGAAGGCGTCGCTGAAATTCACTCTGCACAAGGGCAAGGTCACCGTCCCGTCCTTCCACGTGCCGCCAGCGGCCGTCTCGAAAAAGGATGAGATGGGCTACTACGCCACGATGGGCATCGACTCCGACCTCATGAACGCCGCGATGACCGCTACCCGGGCGATGATCGACTGGCTCGTCGACACGCACGGCCTCACCCGCGAGGACGCCTACGTCCTCTGCAGCGCGACCGGCGATCTCCGCATTATTGAAATCGTGGACGCGGGCGTATGGAACGTCGCCATGACCATGCCTCTGGGTGTGTTTACCGACACCAAGTGACCTTTCCGCGGGGAACCAATCCGCCTCGGCACCGATCTCAAAACTTTCTGTAAGCAAGGACAATAACCCGTGACGACTTCTCTCGATGATGCACCACTATCGTCTTTCCATAAACGGCTTTCCGCGTATGCGTCCGGCGGCGCCTTCATGCAGGGCTACATCCTGTCGATAACGGGCGCGGCGATGGTTCAGATCGCGCCGCAGCTGAATTTGTCCCCCCTGCAGCAGGGTTTGGTCGTGGGATCGGCTCTGGTCGGCGGTCTGCCCGGCGCCTACTTCGGTGGTTTTCTGGCCGACAAGTTCGGACGCCAAACGCTGTACTCGTTGGTGCTCGGACTGACGATCGTGTGTTCCATTGCGTCGTTTTGGGCTACGAACTTCGTGGCGCTGATCATCGCGCGCCTGCTCATCGGTGTGGCTGTCGGAGCCGACTGGCCCGTCGCGCAGTCGCTTGTCGGCGAATTTATTCCACGCAAACACCGTGGACGCCTACTGGGCTTCTTCTGCGTCATGTGGTTCGTCGGCGCAGCGATCGCCTACATCGTCGGTGCGATCATGCTCGACAGCGTTGGCGACAGCGCCTGGCGCTGGATGGTGCTCAGCGCCGCCGTGCCCGGCATTGCGTTCCTGGTGCTCCGGCGTGGCACCCCGGAATCCCCGCGCTGGCTGGTGAGTAAGGGGCGCGTCGAGGAGGCAACGGCGGTGATGCACAAGGTGTTCGGTGCCGGGGTCACCCTGTCTGAACTACCCCAGGATGAAGATGGAACGGCCAGCTTGCGCACCTTGGTTCGCTCGGGATATATGGGCCGAGTGATCTTCACCTTCGTCTGGTGGACGTGCTCGGTGGTCCCGCTGTTCGCCATCTACGGATTCGGTCCGGCCATTCTTGGTGCATTGCACCTGGGTAAAGGAATGGATGTTATCGGCTCGGCGATCATGACGGTGCTTTTCCTCATCGGCACGGTAGTCGCCGTCCTCCTCGTCAACAGGATGAGTCGGCGGCGCATGATTATCGGTAGCTTCGCGTTCGCGGGAATCCCCTTGCTGCTGCTGGGAATCTTCCCGAATTCCCCGGGTTCGGTCGCCCTTGCACTGTTCGCGATGTATGCAGTGTTCCTCGGAGGTACGCAGATTCTGCAAGCGGTGTATCCGGTGGAGATGTTCCCCACCGAGATCCGCGGCACAGCCATCGGCCTGTCCTTCGCGCTCGTCAACACCTTCACGACTGTCGGCACGTTTCTCGTGCCGATCGTGCAAAACAAGTACGGCATCGGCATCACCGTGCTCAGCGGCGGCATTCTGACACTGCTGGGTGCCCTAATATGCGTGCGGTTCGCGCCCGAGACAAGGGAGCTCACGCTCGTCGAGGCAGCCGAGCTGAACCCCCAGGACCTCAGCGAAGTCGTGAAATGATTGTGTGAGCTGGGGTTCCGGCGCGTTGCGGCGCAGGTCCTGCAGCAGCCGCAGGCCGGCGGGGGTCATGGCAAACCCGCGCCAGCCGCGTGAGGCGCGGTCGAGTACGGCCCACACGATGCTGATGCAGCTGGTCTCGCCGGGGAATCGGCCGATAACCTTGGCGCGCCTGCGTGTTTCACCGAACGTTCGCTCGATGAAGTTGGAATGGCGGACCCGGTTGTGGTGCTCGGCGGGGAACCGCAAGCAGGAGGTCAGCCCTTCCCGGTCGGTGGCCAGGATCTTCATCGCTGCGGGATAGGCTCGGGCATAACGTTTTTCGAATTTGTGCAGGCGGGTGTCGATCAGTTCGACCAATTTCGGGCCGGGCTCGATGCTCAGGTTCTCGGTGTCGAAACAAGCCCAGTAACCGTCGCGGATCTCGGCCTGCATCCCAGCTGCGCGGCACGACCGCGCTCGTCGTGATCAACCGTGTCGGGTGGCGCTACTGCCATCCAGCGCAACATAGTTCAGGTTTGCTGATCTGTTGTTTCGCTGGCAGCGTGCGGGTACGGTGTGGGCACGACGTGTCGATGGTGACGGCCCATTCGGCGCGCGTGTCTGCACGAAAAAGGTTAATCGACATGCACAGTCGATGGTTTCCAATCGTTGCTTGCTTGCTGCTTGGGTCAGCAGCCGCCTGTAGCAATTCCCACTCATCCGTTCCCAGCGTTGCGGCACCCAACGTGCACTTCAAGCAGATGATCCCGCTGCCGAATCTCCCGGCGGGCGGCAAGTTTTCCTACGACATCGGCACTGTCGACCCGGCAACGCACCAGTACTACCTCGCCGACCGCACGAACTCGGCGCTCGACATCATCGACACGACCTCGTTTGCACTGCGCCAAGTTTCCGGCTTCACGGGCGCGAAGGCGACGAGCGACCTTTCCGGGCCGGACGGTGTCGTGTCCACCCCGGGCGGCGTCTACGTCGGCGACATCAACGCGGTGAAGGTAGTCGACCCGGCCGCGGGGACGACCTCCGCGCCGATCGCGACGGGGAGCGCCGGGTTTCGCACCGACGAGGGCTGCTACGACCCGGCAGACAAGCTGATGATGTTCGCGAACCCGGCAGACTCACCGCCGAACACGACCTGGATCTCGACGACGACCAATACCGTCAAAGCGACACATGCCTTCGCTGACTCGAAAGGTCTCGAGCAGTGCGCGTACGACCCCGGGACGAAGAACTTCTTCATCAACAACGACGGCACGCAGGCGAACCCGCACGGTGAGCTCGACGTGATCTCGGCGGCCAGCGTCGTCGCTGGGACGCCGGCGGTGAGCGCGACCTACACCGAGGGGGCCTGCGGCCCTACGGGCATGGCTCTCGGGCCGAATGAGAACCTGGTCGTGGGCTGCGACGCGGCGCCGGGGAGTCCGCAGATCACCCTGATCGTGAGCGCGACCAACGGTTCGATCGTCAAGACGATTACCTCGGTCGGCGGGTCGGATGAGGTTGCCTACGACTCCAAGCTCAACCGGTACTACACCGCATCGCGCAATTGGACGGCGAACGGCACGTCGCAGACCGGCGTGAAGGGCGCAAAGTTCACTCCGGTTCTCGGCATCATCGACGCCGGGTCGAATACCTGGATCGCCAACCTTCCCACCGTCAGCGACGCGCACTCCGTCGCGGTCGACTCGAACACCGGAAACGTGTTCGTGCCGGTGGCTCCGACTGCGACCGCCGCCGGAGGCGTCATGCGCTTCGGACTGTAGCCGTAGCGCCGCACTTCCAAACGCAGACCCGGTGCGGGAGCGGTCCACCACGGATTGCTCCTCACCGTCGTTCTCGAACGCGGCGTTCGAAGACGTGCAAAGCCGGTGAACCGGAGAATGAAGAAGGACAGCCCCCGTACGTCTGGCTAGCAGTACACGCATGGTACGAAGGCGCCCTGAGCACTCTTGCCGCGCCACCCGAGCCGTCCACATAGACACAGGACCAACTCGGTCACCGCCCATACCCATACAACACCGAAACCGTGGGGTTTCCGCGGGACTGGGCCTAATAGAACAGGTCAGGCCCGGTACTATACCGAGCCTGACCTGCTATTTCTGTGGAGCTAAGGGGACTCGAACCCCTGACCCCCACACTGCCAGTGTGGTGCGCTACCAGCTGCGCCATAGCCCCGTGGTGCTTGCCGGGGGTTTCCCCGTCGGCTTGAACGAAGTTACACCACTGTTGGTTTTGGTACCAAATCGCCTGGATAACGGGGTGGTGGAACAGAAGTTCGACAGGTAGTCTCGAACACATGTTCGATAGCAGAGAGCTTCAGGCGATGAGTGATGAGGGGCTGATCGATGCGCTGCAGCGGGCACACGGGGCGGCGGCGTTCGCGCAGGCGGCCGAGGTGCTGGCCGCCCGGGAGCTGTATCGGCGGCGGGAGGCTTCCGGGGGTGAGCCTGCCGGGGAGTTCGCGGTCGCGGAGGCGGCAGTGGCGGTACAGATCACCGAGGGGGTCGCGGCGGCGTTGATCGATATCGGGCTCGGGCTGGATCGGTTGCCGCGCACCCGGGAGGCCTTCGGTTCGGGGCGGATCGACCTGGCGCGGGCCCAGGTCATCGCCGAGAGCATCCGCGACCTGCCGGAGGAGATGCTCGCCGAGGTGGAGAAGACGCTGATCGAGGCCGCCGCCCGGACGAATCCGGCGCGCCTGCGTCAGACGGCGCGGCGCTGGGTGGCCAAGCTCGATCCCGGCGGCGAGCGGAACCGTCGCGAGCGCCGCGAGGGCGACCGCGATGTGCGAATCAAGGCGGTGCAGGACGGGATGGCGGTCTTCGACGGCCTGTTGCCCGCGCCGGGAGCCCAGACGGTTGCCATGCGGTTGCGCGAGATGGCGCTGGAGGTCTGCGGCCTCGATCCGCGCACAATGCCGCAGCGGCGTGCCGATGCCCTCGTGGCGCTCGCCGACGGCTCGCGGCGGCTGCGTTGCGGCTGCGGCCGCGAAACCGGCTGTCCCGCACCGCGCGCCGAGGCGCCCCGGCGGCCGCTGATCCAGATCGGCGTACCGGTGGGCACCCTGCTGGGCGAACTGGATGCCCCGGCCCACCTGGCCGGGTACGGGCCCATCGACGCCGAATCGGTCCGCCGGATCGCCGAACACGCACAGTTCGAACTGATTCCCGAGCGCACCGAGGATCCGACCAGCACGCAGGAGGCGATGGCAGCCGAACCCGCACCGTGGCAGGAGCGGGAGATTCGCGCCCTGGACGCGCTGTGCCGGTTTCCGGGGTGCACCATGCCCGCGGCCGAATCGCTGTTGGACCACACCGATCCGTTCGATCCGGCGCATCCGGGCCGCGGCGGTGGCACACTGATGGCGAATCTAGCGGTGCTGTGTGCACGCCACTATCGGCTGAAATCCTTGTCGGACAGGGCACAGCGGGCATGGCGAGTGCACCGGTCCGACGCCGATACGCTGCGTTGGACCAGTCCCACCGGCGGCGAACACACATCGGGCCGGGAGGGCACTCGATATCTGTTCCCGCACAGCGATATCGAGGAGCCCGATGTCCTATGGCCCAATCCCGCAACGACTCCGGCTGCCCCGCGCCCGTCCACCATCGATCTCACCTATCCGATCGACCACGGCGCCTTCGTCCGTCCCGGCCTGCGCCCCGCGGCCCCCGAGGACGACTATTCCGGGCGCTACTCCGTCGACAACCCGAGCCGCTGAGGGGAATTCATTCATGGTTCTGCTGCAACCGGATATCGACCGCACGCCCGGCCCTCGCCTCTATGCCCGTCACCCCGAGCCGACCCAGCCACTGTCGTTCCGGCAGAACGAGATCCGGATCACGAGGGCACCGAGCACAATGGAGCACGCCGACCGTCCGCCCGCACCGACCGTCATCGACGTCACCGTCGAACGCGACCGCATCGCGGCCCTCGAAAGGCTCCATCGGCGGCTCGAGGTCGAACTCGACCGGACCCCACCGGGATTCGAGTACGCGGCCATGGCCGGGCAGCTGCGCGAGACCATCAACGCGATCGCCGATGCGCGCAACCGCATCTACGAGGCACTGATCGACGAGGAACCCTGAGGGGACAAAGAGACCGCGCCCGCGATATGCGGCCGCGACGTAAAGCATCGCGGCCATGGATGCCCGCGGACCGTCGCCCGGACAGCTGGGGATGCCGTCCGGGCGACCAGCCCCGCATGGGCGCGGCCGGTGAGGCCGCTGCATACTTCGCGCTATCGTGCGAATGCAGAGGCACGCCGGATAGGCGCTGTCAGCGGAGCTGTCCGTCGACCGCGCACGGCCGGAGCGCATGCAGAGCTACGCCGCATGAGCGCTACTGGCGAAGCCGCCCACCGACCACGCACAGCCGGAGCGTAAGCAGAGGTACGCATGCTGGGCGCTGCCGACGAAGCCGTGCACGAACCGCGCACGGCCGCAGCGAATGCGGAGGTACGCCAGCAGGCGCTACCGGCGAAGCCGCCGCAGACCACGGACGGCCGGAGCGCATGCATAGCTACGCCGCATGAGCGCTACTGGCGAAGCCGCCCGCAGACGGCGCACAGCCGCAGCGCATTGCAGAGGTACGCATGCTGGGCGCTGTCGGCGAAGCCGTGCGCGAACCGCGCACGGCCGGAGCAAATGCGGAGGTTACGCCAGCAAGCGCTGCCAGCGAAACCATTCACAGACCGCACACGGCCGGAGCGAATGAAGGTACGCCTACCCCGCGAGCTTGGTTACCCAGTTCTGATCGCTCACGTCCACGTTCTTGCCCCCGTCGAGCACGGTCGGCGTCTCCACCTGGCCGACGGCCTTCTTCAGCCCGGCCAGCGCGGCCTGCGCGTGATCGCGGGCCTCGTCGACCCGATCCCCCTTCGCGATGCACTGCTGCACGTCGGCGGATGCACCGGCATCCTTGGCGAT
Organism: Nocardia albiluteola; assembly: GCF_018860155.1. Taxonomy (GTDB): domain Bacteria; phylum Actinomycetota; class Actinomycetes; order Mycobacteriales; family Mycobacteriaceae; genus Nocardia; species Nocardia albiluteola. The sequence goes on along the minus strand of NZ_JAHKNI010000015.1, from coordinate 167,446 downwards.
CGCGGCCAGCTCGTCGTTGCTGAGGCTGCCGCCGTTCTCCTCGCTGGGCTGCTTGGTGGTGAACAGCGCCAGGTGGAACTTCGAGAACGCCGGGCCCTCACCGTCGGCGGCGACGCAGTCGATGGCGGCGATGGCGCGGGTGGAGTAGTCCTTGGTGCCCGACTTCGGGTCCAGGAAGTTCACCATCCGGTACCGCACCGCCAGCTTGCCGGCGTCGACCTCCTTGGAAATCTGCTGCCCGTAATAGTGTTCGAGCGATCCGCACGCCGGGCACATCGGATCCTCGTACACATCGATCGTCTTGGCCGCGTTCGGCTTTCCGAGCACGATCGCGCCGTCGGAATCCAGCAGCGCACTCACGGCCGGATCGTGCGCGGCACCATACCCGTCTTCCTGGACCTTCAGCGCACCACCGCTGTTCGAGTGCACCAGATACACCACCACCAGCACGATCACCACTAGCGCAACCCCACCCAGTAGGAAGGTGGTGCGGCTGGACATCGGTCGCGGCTGATACTTCGATCCGGAGGAGTTCACGGCCAACACTCTGCCAAAGCCCGATGGGCCACGGGAACCCGCCGTGCCCGCCGGACTCGCTCGGCATCCGACGTAGGAATCAGGGAATCGGGATCACGCTGCCGCTCGCGGCACTGATCGTCGCCAAACCGAGCACCGCCCCGGCGACGGCGAAGCAGACCCCGTCCAACAGCGGTTCTGGAAGGTTCTGCGGGACCATCGCACCGACGCCCGTGGTCGGAGTGTGGCAGGCCTGCAGAAACTACGGCAGTGTCAGCTGCGAAGAAGACGGGCGAGCGCCCATATCAGCCTGCGCGGTGCCGGTGGCCGCGCACGGCAATTAGCTACGCCATAGTGGAAATCCGTTGTCACAGAAGCAAATCGGGACGGTATTTCAATAGGAGTTCAATGTATAGGAGAAGCGCCGCAATTTCGGCAACCAGATCAGCAGATCCGACAGATCCGGGAACGTGGTCATCCGGGACACCCGACTCAGGCCGAGATGAAGCCTATTCCACTGCGGCACTTGAGCATCCGGTATCGGTCCGACGATCTGATTCGCCCATCCGCTCTCCGAGCGCAGCGGGGCGACATCCGCAACGAATATGCTCCAGTCGGTGCTCGGCACCCGATGGGCCAGTCCGCCAGCGGCGGGCGAGTGCGGATTCGGTGGGGCGTCCAGTATCGCGCCGGCCAGACCCGAACGGGCGGTCGACAGGGCGAGAATGATCACCACGGCCTCGAACTCGCCTGGCCGGCCGTCGAGTCCGAGAAAACGGGAGACCGGAGACAGCGAGCGCGTGGCTCGCACCATGCGGTACAGGTTGAGAAGGCGCTTGGCATCACGCGGCGTCTCGATGAAACAGTCCAACGCGCCGAGCAGAGCCAATTCGGGTTTGGTGAGGGCAAGGGCGCGCTCGGTTTCGGGCTCGACCGGACGCTCGATGTCGTCGACCTGGGAACCCGCTTCGATCAGGATCACGCCGGCCGCTCGGTCGGCCGATTCCGCGGGCGGGACCGGCGATATCGGCGGCAGCGAAAGACCTTGCGGGGCTGAGGAATCGGCGGCCGACCCGGCTGGTTCGGCGAGCCCCTGCAGGAGGTTGGCGAGACCGGTGCTGTCCATCCGCGGTAGCACCAGGGGAATGTTGAGGATCTTCTGAATGTAGTCCTGCGGCGTCCGCCACTGGCCGCCGTCGGCATCGATGTCACCATCGCGGAGCAGTTCCGCATACCGGCCGCGCAGCGATCGCAGCAGCCAGCCCGGGTCGACCCCGACGACAACGACGAACAGATCGAAGGCCAGCAGCAGATGCACCGCCTGCAGCACATCGACGATCTGGTCCGGCGAGCACCGATCGAGATCGTCGATATAGAGCACGATCCGATCGATCGGCCTCCGGGACGAATCCGGATCGGGATCGGCGCGCCACTCGGCCATGAGGCCGACCAGCTGCTGCAGGTCCTTGCGAATGGTGGAGATGAGGCCGAGCTGTCCGGTGTACGAGTCCCCCTGGGCCCGCGCGGCCAGGAAGGAGTACAGCCGCCGCCCCGGTTCCAGCTCAGCGAGTTCGCGGCCGAGCTCACCGACATGGGCGATGACATCATCGAGTTGCGCCTGCGCGACCCGCTCATCGGCCTCGGCCGCACGCAGGCTCCGCAGCTTGTCGGCCAACTCGCGGTCGACCGAGTTCTCCGCCGCCTTGGTCAGCTCGCCGCGCAGCTCCTCCCCGACCGTGCGCAGCCGCTGCAGGCCGGCACGCATTCGGGCCAGCAGATAGGTCAGGCCGCCGAGACCGGTGACGGTGGCCGAGAGCCCGACACCCAACGCGGCGTGGTCCTTGATCCCGGCCACCAGCACCGGGACCAAAACGCCGAGCCCGAGCACCGCGACGGCCGCCGCCAGCGAAAGCCGGCCGATCTTGGTCGTCGCCGCCCGAGTGAGTGTCGCCGCCTCGCTCGCGCTACCCTGCAGTTGGTCGGCAAGCAGTTCGGCCTGCTTCGTGGCGTCGTCGATCCCGAGCGTGCGCCACATACTCGAGATCGTGTCGCGATAGGTCGGCGAATTACACACTGCCGCAAGCAGGTTCTTCGCCGAGGTTACCCGGTCCGCGACGGCCTGGTCCACCTCGGTCTGTAAGCGGGCTGCGGTGTCGCGAGCGTGGTTCTTGCGACTCTCGAGCTGGTGGTACTGATGGAGGCGCTCGGCCATATCGGCCCGAATCAGTTCGGCGCGCGGGCGCGATTCCGCCTCGGCACCGGCGAGCTGACGGAAGATCTCGTCGCCGAGGCTGGCCCACAGATTACTGTCCGCGTAATGCCAGGCATTGAAACCGATGTGCACGACCTCGTGGCAGTATCGCGAATCTCCGGACTCGGCCAGCATCTGAATCTGATCACGTAGCATCGCCATGAAATAGCTTTTGCCCGAACCCCATTCGCCGAACAGCCCGACCGACAGGGGCAGCGGTGTGCTCCGGTCCGCGATCACGGTCGCGAGCATCCCCACATACGGCGCGACATCGAGCCGATCCTGTGCCAGCGGTATGCCCTCGTTCGTATCGACGAGATCTCGCGAGATGCCGCCCGCCAGTTCGGGATCGAACGACGAGGACGGAGCGGCGGCCGTCCGGGCATATTCTTTCGTGATGACCTCGGCGGTCGTGTCGTCCCGGCACAGGAAGACCAGCTCTTCCACGACGAGCGAGGAGTGCTGCCGCATCGTCTGGATGGCGGCGGGGACGAGGATGCGGGCCACCCTCCGGGCCGGTTCGGTCAACGCACCGGCGGCGAGGAGGGGTATCGCGATCCGGCGCGCGCCGATTGCCACGGCCGCGTCGAGTGCGCTGCGGGTGGCGCTGAGCAGCGACAGGTCCGTGGTCTCGGGGTGGCCGTCGTTGTATTCCTGGGGCGCGACCAGGATCGCATGGGCGAGAACCACATCCGGTCGGTCGGCGGTGGGCAACGCCAGTACGAGCGGCCGTCGCGGGGTGATGGTTTCGAAATCGACCGCGTCCCACGCCCTGTCGTAGAGTTCGGCCCGCAGCGCCTCGCCGAGCTGACCCAGGCTCGACCCCACCGACACCACCATCGCATCGACGTCCAGCGTCCACGGCCGGTTCGTCTGCGCCAGCGAGTAGCCGATGCCGTCGAGTGTGCCGAGCTTGGTCGTCGAGGCGGAGTCCGACATCGTCATCGCGAATCACGCACCGGCGCAACAGCTAGCACAGAGAATCGATCGAACTCGGATACGTTGCATGACTCTCCCCCATGGATGGCGCCGGATCCGGCCCCGGTCTCGTTGCCGGGAGTCTACAACACACCTCCGGCAACGGGCGCGGCGCGAAGGCAGCACGACCGCGAATTATCATGTCACGCTGGCGATTACCGAGAGACGCCCATGAACCGTTCCGGCCGTTGCACGTTGGCACAGCAGGTGCTGCACCCCCAGCCGTAGCTACGGGCCGGGTCGAACCGTTGCGCAAACGACATCGCGAGCCGGTCCTGGTCGATCGCGGGCGCTCACGGGTGACAGCGCGGGCGCCCGACAACATGTACCCCGGGACCGATCAACACGGGTTATACCTGCCCCGACACCTACGCGGCGACCGCCCGCCGCCGTAACGTCTCCGGCGCCACCGCCCAGCCCCCCGCCGCCAGCACCAGCAGCGCCCCGGTCACCCCGAGGGCGAAGCCGAACGACACCCGCTGGGCGATCGCGCCGACCACCACCGGGCCCAGGACCGTGCCCAGGTCGGCCGCCATCTGGAAGCCGGCAAGCACCGGGCCGCCGCGCGCGTCGGGGCCGATCACGTCGGCCAGGACGGCCTGCTGGGCGGGGGTGAACATGCCGGAGCCGATGCCGGCCGCGAACGACAGGGCCAGCAGCCACAGCACGCTGGGCGACATACCGAGCGCGGTGGTGCCTGCCGCGCACACCAGGGTGCCGACGATGAGGAAGGGCTTGCGGCCCAGCCGATCCGAGAGCCGGCCGGCGGCGAACATCACCGAGATGTCGCCCGCCGCGAACATCGTCAGTGCTACCCCGGCCACGCCGGGCGAGGCATGCAACGCCTCCACCACCAGGAGCGGCACCAGCGCCATCCGCACCCCGAACACGGCCGCGCCGTTGGCGAAGTTGGACCAGAGCACAGCCCGGTAGGCGCCGTGCGAGAGTGCCTCGCGCAGGGTCATCACGCGCACCGCCTCGGCGCGCTCGGGCGCGGTCAGCTGCGAGCCACGCAGATTCCAGTAGACGACCGCGCTCGCGACCAGCAGCGCGACCGCGTAGATCACGAACGGCATCCGCAGCCCGAATCGCGCAAGCACACCGCCGAGCAGCGGCCCGAGCAGCGAGCCGATGAGAAAGCTCGTCGACCACAGCCCGGACACCCGCCCGCGCTGCCCCGGGGGCGACAACCTGATCACCAGTCCCACCGAGGACACCGTGAACATGGTCGACCCGATGCCACCCAGCGATCGCAGCACGATGAGCTGCCAATAGCTCTGCGCCAGCGCACACGCCCCCGTCGACAGCGCCACCACCAGCAGGCCCACCAGATACACCGAGCGTTCGCCGAGCCGCTGCACCAGACGCCCACTGACCGGCGCGAACAACAACCGCATCAGCGCGAAGGTGCTGACGATCGCCGACGCGGCGGCCACCCCGACCCCGAAACTGCGCGCGTACTGCGGCAACGCCGGGGCCACCAGCCCGAATCCGAGGGCGATGATGAACGCCGCCCCGATCAGCACCCAGATCTCGACGGGCAGCCGCCCGGCCTTACCGCTCCTCATCGACAACATCCGTCCACGCCCGACCACAACCTCATCTGCACGTCATATTCTTCCCACACCGAACCATCAGCCCGCGCCGCATCGGCCCGTACCGGCGCGACCGCCGGTCCGTAGCTCTGCCATCGAAGCCGTTCGGCCTCCGTCGTCACCGCCCCGCTGACCCGCGGCCCGAGCGCGACATCCACGACACGGACGTCCGTACACCCGGCACGACCCATCCGTATCGGCACATCACCGACCATGGAATAGGTCGAGCCGCCCGCCGCGGCCGCCGGCCCCGAATGCACTCGGCGGACCGATGAGTTCTCCCCACCCGGCCGGTCTCCATTCCAGAACATCTCCGCCCGCGGAACAAGGGATCACAGGATGATCACACATGACATCGGCACCCGCGAAGACTGGCACAAGGCATACGAGGCCCTGCGCGCCCAGGAAAAGGAGCTGACCCGCCGCGCCGACGAATTGGCCCGGCAGCGACAGGCGCTACCGTGGGTGCCGGTCACCAAGGAGTACCGATTCCAGACCAACGCCGGTGAGAAATCCCTGGCCGAGCTGTTCAACGGCCGGTCCCAGCTGATCATCCGGCACTTCATGCACGGCCCGAAGACCCCCGAGGGCTGCCCCGGCTGCACCTTCGAGACCGACAACCTCGTGGGCGCGGTCCCCCACCTGGCCCATCGCGACGTGACGTTCATCCTGGCCTCCCGCTCACCGCTGGCCACCCTGAACGCCTACAAGGAGCGCTTCGGCTGGGACATCGACTGGGTATCCATGGGCGACAACGGATTCAACGAGGATTTCTACAAGCTGATGTACACCCCGTCTGCCCACCGCCCGGCCGGCCAGGGCATGCTGGACGTGATGGAGCTGATGGCCCTGAGCTCGTTTGCCTTTGCGGATGGCGTTGTCTACCACACGTATTCAACGTACGACCGCGGAACCGACACCCTGAACGCCACCTGGCAACTGCTGGACCGCGCTCCCCTGGGCCGCGGAACCACCTTCGAGGGCTGGCCCCGCAAACGCGACGAATACTGATCCACAGCCGACGCCTACACCCACGCCGACTGCGCAGGGCCCGCACCCGAGTGCCCGGCTCGAATGCCCGGTAAGTGTGGCGATCCGTGGCACCGGGAAGTTCGGGCAGTCGCACAGTGCATCACACCACCGGAACGACTACCGGGGCCGCAACATTCGGCGAACAGCCCCGCGAGCGTGACGACTACTGCCCCAGCGCCTGCCCGACGACCTCTTCCGCGGCGGCCTGCACCTGCGCCAAATGCTCCGGCCCCTCGAAGGATTCGGCGTAGATCTTGTATTTGTCCTCCGTGCCGGACGGACGTGCGGCGAACCAGGCGTTCTCGGTGCTCACCTTCACCCCGCCCAGCGCCGCGCCGTTGCCCCGGGCGCGGGTCGCGATGGCGGTGATCTCCTCCCCGGCGACCTCGGTCGCGCCGATATCGTCGGGGGTCAGGGCCGCCAGGCGCGCCTTCTGCTCCGGGGTTGCGGCGGCATCGATGCGCGCGTACGCCGGTGAGCCGTAACGCTTTTCGAGCTCGGCGTAGCGTGCCGAGGGACTCTGCCCGGTGACCGCGGTGATCTCCGCGGCCAGCAGCGCCAGCAGGATGCCGTCCTTGTCGGTGGTCCACACGGTGCCGTCGTGCCGCAGAAACGACGCGCCCGCGCTCTCCTCACCGCCGAAAGCCAGTGAACCACTGAATAATCCGGGCACGAACCACTTGAAACCGACGGGCACCTCGTGCACCTGCCGCCCCAGCACGCCCACCACCCGGTCGATCATCGAGGAGGTCACCGCGGTCTTGCCGATCTTGGTCAGGGCATCCCACCCCATCCGGTTCGCGATCAGGTATTCGATCGCCACCGCGAGGTAGTGGTTCGGATTCATCAGGCCCGCATCGGGTGTCACGATGCCGTGCCGATCGGCATCGGCATCGTTGCCGGTGGAGATGTCGTAATCGTCCCGGATGGCCACCAGCGAGGCCATGGCGTAGCGCGAGGACGGATCCATGCGGATCTTGCCGTCCGAATCCAGGGTCATGAACCGCCAGGTCGGGTCCACGAACGGGTTGACGACCTCCAGCTCGAGGTCGTAGCGCTGCCCGATCTCCTCCCAGTAGTCGACGCTGGCCCCGCCCATCGGATCCGCGCCCAGCCGGATGCCCGCGCCGCGAATCGCGTCCAGGTTCAGCACATTCGGCAGATCGGCGATGTAGTGGTCGAGATAGTCGTAACGCCGCACCGAGCCCGCCAGCGCGTGTGCCAGGGTGGTGCGCTTGACCCCGGCCAGACCGCCGCGTAGCAGCTCGTTGGCGCGCTCGGCGATGGCGTCGGTGGCCACGGTGTCGGCCGGGCCGCCGTGCGGCGGATTGTATTTGAAGCCGCCGTCGCCGGGCGGATTGTGGGAGGGCGTGACCACGATGCCGTCGGCCTGGTGCCGGGTGCCGCCCCGATTGTGGCGCAGCACGGCGTGACTCAGCGCCGGGGTGGGCGTGTAGCGGTCGCGGGCGTCGATGATCGCGGTGACCTCGTTGGCGGCCAGCACCTCGAGCGCGGTGGTCCAGGCGGGCTCGGACAGGGCGTGGGTGTCGCGGGCCAGATAGACCGGGCCGGTGATGCCGCGGGTGGCGCGATATTCCACGATCGCCTGGGTGACAGCCAGGATGTGGGCTTCGTTGAAGGCGGCATCCAGGCTCGACCCGCGATGCCCCGAGGTTCCGAACTGGACCAGCTGCGCGGGCACCGAGGGATCCGGGATGTTGGCGTAGTAGGCCGTCACCAGATGCGGCAGATCCTCCAGATCGGTGGCCCGCGCCGGTCGTCCGGCTCGATCGTGGGCCATGCTGGGGCCTCCTTTCCGTGTTGCCTGTGCCCGGCTGGTCATCAGGATCACGGCCACACCCGCTCTGCCGGGCGTGCGCCGATGCCGGGGTGAGCCCCGCCATGTACACCGGCCGTCGCGCCCAGACCCACTACCGTATCGAACCGCCCGGCGTCCGGACGATCGGCCCGAGACCCTATTTCCAGGGGGGCGGGTTCGGCACCGTCCGCCGTCACGGGCGGCTCCCGGCGCCAGAACTCCAGACCTGCACCGCGGACAGCGCCACGGTGCCCGTATCGAACAGTTCGGCGTTGCCGGAGACGAATTCGCGCAGTAGTTCGGCGTCGTCGACGATCATCACCATGATCGGCAGGTTCTCCGCCAGGTCCAGCAGCCGGGTGGTGTGGATGCGCGAGGTGACGCCGTAACCCTCCATGCCGCGCCACACGCTGGCCCCCGCCAGGCCGGCGTCGCGGGCACGCCGCACGATCTCGTGGTAGCGGGGCCTGCGCTGCCAATGGTCGTCCTCGCCTAGCAGCACCGTCAGGCGCGCCGCCGGACGCCAGCGCGGATCGGGCTGCCAGGCATCGGCTTCCGTCACGATCTCCACGACCGGTTCACGCTGTGTCACATCGCACCATCCCTCGCACTACCCCTCGTGCCGTCCATCGTGCCCTCACCCTCGCGGGCGCCACCACCGTTCTTCCCGGGGGTTACCCAACAGCGGCGCCGAACCACGCGGAAACCTCCTACCGCTGTCCGCCGATCATCGAATCATGCTAACTGTCAGCGATCCGGCCCCGATCGGTGCGGGCGAATCCGGCCGCTCACCGGTGCCGATGCAACGGGAGCGCTGTCGCAATAGTCCTGGCCATTCGGCGCGGCGGCCGAATGCACGGGATTCGGACTGTTGTAATAACGACGCTCAACAAACTAGCCGATCATTTGCCTGAGCACGCCAGGCGGCACCACACAGTATCCGAAACCTCCCATCTCGACGCATATGTGCCGTCGATCGATCGATCCGACGACTCGAGGAGTGACGACGACGGTTGACAGTCCGGCACGGCGACGCGGACGGCCCCGGACCGGATGGTGGCGTCCCGCACCGGCTTTGGCGGCGACGCTGCTGTCGGTCGCCGCGGCCGGGGCGGTCCGGGGATCCGACACCCGCAATCGCGCGCACGAACGACGCCGCCCGCCTGCTGTCAGCAGGCGGGCGGCGCTTGTGGACGGCGTTGTCCGGGTGGGGAATTCGGTTGATCAGTGCACGAGCACCGGCTCACCCTCGGCCGGAGCCGGGGCGGTGTTCGGCACCAGGGCCAGCATGATGGCGGCGCCGGCCAGGAAGATCCCCGCGGCCCACCAGAAGCTGGTGGTGTAGCTCTCGATCAGCGACTGCGCCACGGCCACCGGGGTGGGCCGATGGTTCGAGAGGTAATCCGTGGCCGCCGAGGCCGCGATCGTGCTCAGCAGCGCGGTGCCGATCGAACCACCGACCTGCTGGCTGGTGTTGACCATCGCCGAGGCGATGCCCGCGTCGTCGTGGTGCACGCCGGCGGTCGCGCTCTGGAATGCGGTCGACATCGCGCCACCCAGGCCCAGGCCCAGCAGGATCAGCGGCGGCAGGATGTGCGTGGCGTAGCCGGTGTGCAGACCGATCTGCGTCAGCCAGGCCATGCCCAGGGCGGCGATCAGGAAGCCGCCGCTGACAACGAGTTTCGGCCCGATCTTCGGCAGCAGCAGCGAGGGCACCGTCGTCGACGAGGCGATCATCGCGGCCACCATCGGCAGGAACGCGACACCGGTCACGATCGGCGAGTAGTGCAGGGTCAGCTGCATGTAGTAGGTGAGGAACAGGAAGATCGCGAACATCCCGATGCCCATCACGAAGATGGTCAGGTAGGCGCCGCCGCGAGTGCGGTCCAGCACGATCCGCAGGGGCAGTAGCGGATTGGCCACCCGCGCCTCGAGCCATGCGAACACGCCCAGCAGCGCGACGCCGCCGATCAGGAACGCCAGCGTCAACCCGTTGCCCCAGCCGTGCTGCTCGGCGTTCGAGAAGCCGTAGACGATGCCGAACAGGGCCGCGGTGACGACCAGGGTGCCCGGGATGTCGAGCTTGGGCCGCTCGGTGGCGACATGCTTGGCCAGCAGCATCATCGCGCCGACCAGCGCGATAGCCGCGAAGATCAGGTTGACGTACATCACCCAGCGCCAGTTCGCCCACTCGGTGAGTGCGCCGCCCAGCAGCAGGCCCAGCGCACCGCCGGCACCGGCGACCGCGCCGAAGATACCGAAGGCCTTGGCCCGCTCGGACGGTTCGGTGAAGGTCACCGTGAGCAGCGAGAGTGCGGCCGGCGCCAGCAGCGCGGCGAAGGCGCCCTGGGCGACGCGGGCCGCCACGAGCATGTCGAATCCGGTTGCCGCGCCGCCGATCGCGGAGGCCGCGGCGAAGCCGACCAGGCCGACGATGAAGGTGGTGCGCCGGCCGAACAGGTCACTCAGGCGACCGCCGAGCAGCAGCAGGCTGCCGAAGGCGAGGGCGTATCCGGTGACGACCCACTGCCGATCGGCGTTCGAGAATCCCAGATCCCGCTGCGCGGCGGGGAGCGCGATGTTCACCACGGTCGCGTCGAGCACGACCATCAGCTGCGCCACGCCGAGCACGGCGAGCACCCACCAGCGCAGGGCGTGGGAACCACGACGGCCCTGATCGTCGTTCTTGCGATGGGATGCGGTTTTCACCCGCTCCTGGTTCAGATCTAACGAGGTGGTCATGATTTCCCCTGTCGGATGCCGTATGCGGAGGCAGCTCCTCCGCTTCCCATGAAAGCTATCACAATAACGGAGATGCTGTCTCCACTTAATCCCGAATCTTGCTAATATGACGATGTGAACCCCGCCACTACCGCCTCGCCGCCGCGGCGCCTGCGCGCCGACGCCGCCCGCAATCAGCAGCGCATCCTCGATGCCGCGCGCTCCCTTTTCGCTGAGCGCGGGCTCGACGTCACCCTCGACGACGTGGCCGAGGCGGCGGGCGTCGGCGTGGGCACGGTCTACCGGCGGTTCGCGAACAAGCAGGAGCTGATCGCGGAGGTCTTCGATCGCCATGTATCGGAGATGGCCGAGGCGGTCGAGGTGGCCAACGACAACCCGGACCCCTGGGCGGCACTGACGGCGGTCTTCGAATACTCCTGCCAGCACATGGCGGTCAATCGCGGCTTCGGCGAGGTAATGCTCGAAATACCCGATGCCATGGAGCGTTTCGTGTCCGTCCGGGAGCGCATCAAGCCGGCGATCGAGCACCTGATCGACCGCGCGCGCACCGCGGGCGCCCTGCGCGAGGGCATCGCGGCCTCGGATTTCTTCGCGATGGTCAACATGGTGGAATCGGTGGCCTCCTTCGCACGGTCGGTGAATCCGGAGATCTGGCGGCGCTATATGGCGATCGTGCTGGACGGCATCCGCGCGGACTGCATGCCGCGCCAGCCGCTGACGGTCTCGCCGTTCACCGACGAGGAGATCGACCGCGCCAAGGCCGCCTGCTTCGGGGAGCGGCGGAAGTAGCGCGGATCACCACTGCGACGTACCCGGAAAAGCCCTGCACATCGGCGTCCGAGTAGCGATCATCACACTCATCCCCTAAAGTTGGACGCATGACCAATTCGTGGGTGAACTGGGCGGGCGAGCAGCGCTGCACCCCGGCCGTGATCGCCGCACCCGAGTCCGCCGACGAGGTGGCACAGCTGCTCGAGCGGGCCGAGGCCGCCGGGCACACCGTCCGCGTCGCAGGCTCGGGGCACTCCTTCACCGACGCCGTGCTGACCGACGGCACGCTGCTGCAGCTGTCGAGGATGGACCGGATCCTGCACGTCGACCGAGCCTCGGGCCTGGTGCGAGCCGAGGCGGGCGCCACCCTCAACGCGCTCAGCAACGCCCTGCATCCCCTGGGCCTGGCCTTCCCGAATCTCGGGGACATCGACGTGCAGACGATCGCCGGAGCCACCGCCACCGGCACCCACGGCACCGGCGCCCGGCTCCAGAACATCTCCGCCGCACTGCATTCGGTGGAACTGATGCTCGCCGACGGCCGCCGGGTCGAACTCAGCCAGGACAGCGATCCCGAGGGCTGGCGTGCGGCGCGGGTGAACGTGGGCGCGCTCGGCGTGGTTACGGCCGTGACGCTGCAATTGGTGCCCGCATTCGTGCTGGAGGGTATCGAGCGACCGCTGCCGCTCGCCGACGTGCTCGCCGATCTCGACGAATATGCCGATGGCAATGAGCATTTCGAGTTCTACATGTTCGCGCACAGCCCGATCGCGATGACCAAGCGGAACAATCGCACGGAGCTGCCCGCGCAGCCGCGCGGCAAGGCCGCGGACTGGTTCTCCGACATCCTGGTCTCGAACCACACCTTCGACGCGCTGGCCCGGCTGTGCCGCCGTTGGCCGCAGCTGATTCCATGGCTGCAGCGCGGGGCCGCCTACGCCGGATCCTACCGCCGTCAGGTCGACCGCTCCTATCGAGTCTTCGCCTCGCCCAGGCTGTTTCGCTTCACCGAGATGGAATACGCCCTGCCGCGCGAACATGCGGCCGAGGCCATCCGGGAGATCAAGGAGATCGGCACGCGGTTCGCGACGCCGATGCCCACCGAGGTCCGCTTCGTCGCACCCGACGACGCATTCCTCTCCCCCGCCGGCGGCCGCGAGACCTGCTATATCGCCGTACACCAGTACAGCGGAATGGAATTCGAGCCGTACTTCCGCGCCTGCGAGGCGGTCTTCAACCGCTACCACGGCCGCCCGCACTGGGGTAAGCGGCACTATCAGACCGCCGGCACCCTGCGCGAGCTCTACCCCGACTGGGACCGCTTCCAGGAGGTCCGCCGCCGCCTGGATCCCAAGGGCCGCTTCAGCAATCCATATGTCGACCGGGTGCTGGGGCCGATCGGCTGATCGCCACCCGCGGTTCGGGCCGATCACTGGTTCCGAAACCATGGGTGTATACGCTGGAATCGACTGGTGCACAACGGGTTATGCACAAGGCCCGCCCCAACCACGGAGCACGGAGCACGGAGCACGGAGCGACGCAGACCCCGCGCCGACGAGCACCGAACTCGGCGGTCACGTGATCCGGCTGCGGCACGCTTGCGCGGATCGGCCGAATTACGCTGTCGGCCTGCCAGTTCGGCGCAGGCGCCAACGGGATCGACCAGTTGTCAGACGCAATTCCATACTCACCGGGAGGGTTTCGAGCTCGAGCGCCTGGCACAGGCGCGGAACCGCGTGCGTGCGGATCCGGTCGCGCAGGGCGGCGACGTCGGCGTCGGGGGCCGCCGTCACCACCAGGTGCAGGCCGGGTCCGCCGCTCGTGCCCGACAGCCGGGCCGTGGCCGAGCGAACGCCTTCGTAGGCCCCGATATCGGCGGCGACCGGCGCACAGGCGGTTGCGGTGTCTAGCGTCGTGGAATCGCCGGAATCCGTTGCGCGAGCACGCCATCGGACGGTCCGCGGGGTGCGGGGCAGCTGTGCGATCAGCCAGCGCAGACAGCCCAGGCCCGCCAGCCCCGCGCACGCCACGACCGTCCAGAGCACCCAGGCCGGGGGCGCGGGACGGGCCGGTACGACGACCGCCCGGGCGTCGACCCAGTCCAGGCGGCCGAAGTGCGCCGCCAGCAGGAGCCCACCGACGCACGCCAGCAGGAGTCCGAACATCGCCAGCAGCGCCCGATTCAGCCGGGCCGGGCGATTGGCCGAGGTCACCGCACGCCCGCCGCGCGCAGCCGGGTGGACACCCGCGACGCCGGGTACGCGCCGATCCGGCCGATCCGCTCCTCGACCGCGGCGCTCACCGCCTCGGCCAGGCTCGCGGTGTGCGCGTATCCTGTCCGAGCTGTCACCCGGATCCGATTGCGGCGCAGGCGTACTCGTGCCGATCGCACGCCCTCCACCGACTGCGCCGCATCCCGCAGTGCGCCGCGCAGGCCGCGGCGGTCCACGCCCGCGGCGAAGTCCTCCGCACCGGTCAGCGGCACCATCACCGCGCGCCCCGGTAGCACCGCCAGGGCCAGCAGCACCAGTCCTGCCAGCGCCGTAGCGGCGCCCGCGATCAGCACCTGCCGATCGTCCCAGGCGATGGTGTGCAGGCCGGCCGCGACGCGGTGGTAGGAGATGAATTCCCGTGCGCCGGTGAGCCGCTGGACCAGCGACCACACGACCGCGACGCATATCGCGAGGAGCGCCAGCGCCAGCAGGGCGGCGGGTATCGCACGTCGAGGGCGCCGCCTCACCGGGCCGGCTCCGTCAGCTCGATCACCTCGATATCCAAGCGCCGCACCGTGATACCGCACCGCTGCCGCATCCGCTCCAGCACATGGGCCCGGCACGCGGTGGTCACCTGCCAGATCGGCATCGGATATCGGACCGGCACCTGCACGCGCAACACCGCCGCTCCCCGATCGAGCGCGGCCCGCACCCGCACCTCGGCATCCACCCCGGTGATCTCGCGGGCGGCCGCGGAAACGATCGCGCACACGCCGTCGGCATCGAGGACCGAGTCCGATTGCCACGCGACGTCCGAATCCGCCACCGGAAATGCCGTATACGCGCCAGCAGGCCTGGCGTTGCGCACCTGGCGCGTCGAGGGGGTCGCCGTGCTCGTCATCACTACCTCCGGATTCGGTATGCGGTTCAAGCACAACTCCCCCGGCAGTAGCCAGACGATAACCGATGGAACCGGATAATTCGATGACACGCGCCGGGTGTGGCCTGCGGAGCCGCCTCAACCGGCCCAGATGGTCGAGCGACCAGGGCAGCAGGTAGGTGCACAGCGCCGCGCCGATGCGGCTGACCGAGGTGGCCAGGCCCACCGCGGTCGCGCGGATATGGGTGGGAAACAGCTCCAGCAGCGACCTGCTGACCACAGGTTCGTCCGCCGCCGCCTCGACGAGTTCCTGCGGCTCGACCCACACGTGCAGGAATTTCTCGATTATCTCCGCGGCCTTGTCGGCGCGGCCGTGCAGCGCCAGCCAGCGCGGCGACTCCCGCGGTGCGCTGGCGGATGACCAGGAAGATCACGCACAGCACGCGGAACTGGCCAGCTGCCGTCACCGAAGAAGGTCAGCATCAGATGGCCGACGACGTACGCCAGCACCTATCCGGCGTACCAGGCCACGATCGCTGCGCTCACGACCCCACCTCGCCGGCGCTCGGCTCCGTCGTGCGCAAGGCGCGCTGTGTTGATGGTTCGCTGCGCTCACGACTCCACCCCTCGAGATTCCCCGATCGGTGCATCAGCTAACAGTTCGCAAACCACCCTGGTTCACGCTGCACACCGTCGCGGGCAACCCGATGAGCTGGACACCCCTCTCGGCCCGGCTCACCATCCGCCCGCCGCGCGGGCGCCTCGGCGCCCGGCACCCCCGCGGCTCGTCGCCCGCCAGCTCCGAGGCGCACCGTCGTTGTCACCGCTCGCCTCGGCTGATATCCCTGTGTACCAAGCGATTTCAGCCGAAGGCATGCCGCGGGGGCGGCTGCGAGACACCGGACCGGCGGATACCGATGCCGGACCGAACGAAGGCCGGCTCGCCTAATGCCGGAGGCGACGGACGGACGGATGGACGCGTGTCAGCAGGGAGCGACCAGGCGCGCGGCGTTCGCCGAGGCGTCGTCCGCGGCGGTGTTGGCCTTCAATTCGGCCTCCACGCGATCCCGGTAACGGGCCAGCTCGGCCGCCTTCGTAGCATCGTCCCAACCCAGCGGCCCGGCGACCAGGTCCGCCGCCACCGCGGCCGCGGCAAGGCCGCGGTCGGGCACCTCGATGGAGATGCGGGTGCGGCGGGTCAGGATGTCGTCCAGGTGCAGCGCGCCCTCGTGCGTGGCGGCGTATACCGCCTCCACGCCCAGGTACTCGGTGCCCGGCAGCGGCATGCCGAGCTCGGGGTCGGCGTCGATGAGCGTGAACAGTTCGGTGGCCAGGGAGCCGTAGCGGGACACCAGATGGGTGGCCGCGGCGACCGACAAGCCCGCCCGCTGTGCGACGCTGTCGATATCGGCGAGCAGCTCGTGGTATCCGGCCGCGCCCAGGATCGGCAGCTTCTCGGTGACCGACGGCGCCACCCCGCGCCCGAACCCGGCGACGGCGGCATCGACGACGTCGGCGGCCATCACGCGGTACGTGGTGTACTTGCCGCCCGCGATCACGAACAGCCCCGGAACCGGTTCGGCCACAGCGTGTTCACGCGAGAGCTTGGAGGTATCGGACGACGCGCCCGACAGCAGCGGCCGCAGCCCCGCGTAGGTGCCGACGATGTCCTGCGCCGAAAGCGGCTCACGCAGCAGCGAATTCACGTGATCGAGGATGTACTGCACGTCCGCGGCGCTGGCGACCGGATGATTCTTGTCCAGCGACCAGTCGGTGTCGGTGGTGCCGATGATCCAGTGTTCCTGCCACGGAATCACGAACAGCACGCTCTTCTCGGTCTTCATGATCAGCCCGGTGCCCATGTCCAGCCGATCCCGCGGCACCAGGATGTGCACGCCCTTGGACATGCGCACGTGGAACGGGAAATCCACGCCCGTCATGGCGTTCATCTCATCGGTCCACACGCCGGTCGCGCTGATCACCCGCCGCGCCCGGACCTCGTACTCGCGCCCGGTCTCCCGATCGGTGACCCGCGCTCCCACCACCCGTTCGCCGTCCCGCAGCAGGCCCGTCACCTTGGACCTGGTCAGCACCGTGGCGCCGTGCCGGGCGGCGGTGCGCGCCAGCGTCATGGTGTGGCGGGCGTCGTCGACCTGGGCATCGAAGTAGCGGATCGCGCCCACCATCGCGTCGCTGCGCAGCGCGGGCGCCAATTCCAGTGCGCGCGAACGACTCAGGTGCCGATGCATGGGCAGCGCCCGCGCCCCGCCCAGGGTGTCGTAGAGCGCGACGCCCGCACCGATGTACGGCCGTTCCCAATGATGTTGCAGCGGAAACAAAAACGACACCGGATGCACCAGATGCGGTGCGAGCCGGTTCAACAGCAGACCGCGCTCCTTGAGCGCCTCCCGCACGAGCGCGAAGTCCAGCTGCTCGAGATAGCGCAGACCGCCGTGAATGAGTTTGCTGGAGCGGCTGGAGGTTCCGGCGGCGAAGTCCCGGGCCTCCACCAGCAGCGTGGTCAGGCCTCGGGAGGCGGCGTCGAGGGCGGCTCCGGCGCCGACCACGCCGCCACCGATGACGAGCACGTCGAACTCCTGCCCGCCGAGCGAGGCGAGGGCGTCGGCGCGGTAGGCGGGGTCCAGATTTGCGGGCACAGCGGTATATCTCCTTGTTCGAGTGTTTCGTTCCTTCTGTGGCGTCACCGGTGCCCGATCGAGGCCGTGGCGCGCCCGCCAGGTGCGCGCCACGGCCCCGGGCAATCAGTCGTCGACGTCGATCCAGTCCAGGGTGCGTTCCACCGCCTTCTTCCAGCGGGCGTACCCGCGCTCGCGCTGCTGTTCATCCAACGCGGGCTCCCAGCGCTTACCCTCCTGCCAGTTCTGCTCGAGCTCCTCGGTGCTCTTCCAGAACCCGACCGCCAGGCCCGCGGCGTAGGCCGCGCCCAGCGCCGTGGTTTCCGCGACGACCGGCCGCGAGACCGGCACCCCGAGGAAATCGGCCTGGATCTGCATGCACAGCTCGTTGGCGGTGACGCCGCCGTCCACCCGCAGCACATCGAGCTCGACGCCCGAGTCGGCCTGCATGGCCGCGACCACGTCGCGGGTCTGGTAGCAGATGGATTCGAGCGTGGCCCGCGCCAGATGCGCATTGGTGCTGAAGCGCGACAGCCCGACGATCGCCCCGCGCGCGTCCGAGCGCCAGTAGGGCGCGAACAGCCCGGAGAAGGCGGGCACGAAGTACACCCCGCCGTTGTCCTCCACCTGCGCGGCCAGCGATTCGCTCTGTGCCGCACCGGAAATGATGCCGAGCTGATCACGCAGCCACTGCACCGCCGAGCCGGTCACCGCGATGGAACCCTCCAGCGCGTACACCGGTTTCGCATCGCCGAACTGGTAGGCCACCGTGGTGAGCAGCCCGTGCTGGGAGCGCACCACCTCCTCGCCGGTGTTCAGCAGCAGGAAATTGCCTGTGCCGTAGGTGTTCTTGGCCTCGCCGGGCCGGAAGCACACCTGCCCCACCGTCGCGGCCTGCTGATCGCCGAGCACACCGGCCAGCGGCACCTCGCCGTGGAAGGGGCCGTCCGCGCGGGTCTTGCCGAACAGTTCGGGATTCGAGGACGGGACGATCTCGGGCAGCATCGCGAGCGGAATTCCGAAGATGGACAACAGTTCCGGATCCCACTGCAGGGTTTCCAGATCCATCAGCATGGTCCGGCTGGCATTGGTGGGGTCGGTCAGATGCTTGCCGCCGTCGATACCGCCGGTGAGGTTCCAGATCAGCCACGTGTCCGTGGTGCCGAACAGTGCCTCGCCGCGCTCGGCATCCTCGGCGACGCCCGGGACGTTGTCCAGGATCCAGCGCAGCTTGCCGCCGGAGAAGTAGGTCGCCGGCGGCAGCCCGGCCTTGCGGCGAATGGTGTCACCGTGCCCGTTGCGCTCGAGGTCGGCGGCGATGCGGTCCGTGCGGGTGTCCTGCCACACGATCGCGTTGCAGTACGGCCGGCCGGTGCGCCGGTTCCACACCACGGTGGTCTCGCGCTGATTGGTGACCCCGACCGCGGCCAGGTCCGCGGCCGTCAGATTCGCCTTGGTGAGCGTGGACTCGATGACCGCGCGGGTACGCTCCCAGATCTCGGTGGGGTTGTGCTCGACCCAGCCTGCCCGCGGCAGGATCTGCTCGTGCTCGAGCTGATGGCGCGCGATCTCGTTACCGCCGTGGTCGAACACCATGAAGCGGGTGCTCGTGGTGCCCTGATCGATGGCTCCGACGAACTGACTCATCGTTGGGTCCTTTCGGGAAAAAGTCTGGTGGGCAGTGTTACAGCTGTCGGCCCACTCTTTTTATGCAGAAGATTGTGAGTGAGATGCACGATCACAGCACAAGATGCGCGATCAGGCCCGCCAGCGCGCCGCCGACCAGCGGCCCGAGCACGGGCACCCAGGCATAGGACCAGTCGGAGTTCTTACGCTGCGGCTGCGCGGGCGCGGCCGCGCCGACGGGGCGCTCCTGCACCGCGTGACCATCCGCGCCGACGCTCACCGTCTCGGGAACCCGTTCCGGCGCGACGGTACCGGTGAACTTCATCGGCAGCACCGCGTGCGCGATGCGCGGACCCAGGTCGCGGGCCGGGTTGATGGCGTATCCGGTGGGGCCGCCCAGCGAGGCGCCGATGCCGACCACCAGCAGGGCCACCGCGGCCGGACCCAGGCCGGTGGGCGTGTGCCCGAACGCCAGCACCACGAAGACCAGGACGAAGGTGGCGATCACCTCGGTGACGAAATTCCATCCGTAGGAACGGATCTCGGGACCCGTGGAGAAAACCGCGAGCTTCTTGCCCGCATCGGGTTCCTCGTCGAAGTGCCGTTTGTAGGCCAGGTAGGCGACGCAGGCGCCCAGGAAGGCGCCGATCATCTGCCCGGCCAGATAGGCGATGGTATTGCCGACCGTGATCGCGATGCCGGGCGCGTACACCTTCGCGCCGCTGAACGCGATGCCGACGGTCACCGCCGGATTGAGGTGGGCGCCGGTCTTGTAGGCCGCGTAGACCCCGGCGAAGACAGCCAGTCCCCAGCCGAAGTTGATCAGCAGCCAGCCGCCGTCGAATCCCTTTGATTTGGTCAAGAGCACGTTCGCCACGACACCCGCGCCGAGCAGGATCAGAAGTCCTGTCCCGAACATCTCGCTGACGAAGATTGTCCCGAAGTTCACCGTTGAGCCTCCGTGAGAGCCACCGGCCGCCGCTGCGGCCATATCGACAAACGGTATGAATCTCCCGGCCATCCGGGAATCCCGGGCGTTCGACAATGCCGAACGCCGGGACTGGCCGGGCCTGACCCGCGCCGCTAGTGTCCGACCAATCGGGAGGTCACTATGTCGCAGGTCACACCCACTTCGGGGCGGTCGGCCGGGGATCGTGCGCCGTTCGACATTGTCGAATGAAATTTTTCCAGATAGGTTCGCTCCATGCCCGGTCCGATCCAGTCGATCGAACGGGCGGCGGCCGTGCTGCGGCTGCTCGCCCACGGCTCCGGCCGCCTCGGCGTCGGAGACATCGCCGCCGCCCTCGATCTCGCCAAACCCACCGCGCACGGCATCCTGCGCACCCTGCAGGGCGTCGGCTTCGTCGAGCAGGACGCCGCCACCGGCAAGTACCGGCTGGGCGCGGCGGTCCGCCGGCTCGGCGCGGACGCGATCGACGCCAACGAGCTGCGGTCCTGGGCGATCAACTGGGCCGATTCGCTGGCCTCGCGCAGCGGCGAGGCCGTCCGGGTGGGCACCACCCTCGAGGGCGAGGTCCTGGTCGTACACCACGTCTTCCGGCCGGACAACTCCGAGCAGGCCCTGCAGGTCGGCGAGCGGCTGCCGCAGCACGCCACCGCGCTGGGCAAGGTCCTGCTCGCGTCCGAGCCCGACCTGGCCGCCACGGTCCGCCACAGCAGCCTGCCCTCCCTCACCCATCGCACGGTGATCGACCGAGCCGCGCTCACCCGGACGCTGACCGAGGTGCGGCGCAACGGCTGGGCCGGTGAGGTCGAGGAATTCCGCACCGGCGAGGCCGGCATCGCCGCGCCCATCCGCGCCCGCGGCGGCCTGGTCATCGGCGCCATCGGCATCGCCGGGCCCGTGGACCGGCTCTGCGGCGCCGGGCTGCGGCACCGACCGGGCCTGGTCACCCTGGTGCGCGACACCGCTACCGCCATCTCACGGGATCTCGCAGCGGGACATTGAGAGTTTCACCGATGAGAAGGCAATGCGGATGACGCAACGATATGTGCTGGCCATCGACCAGGGCACGACCTCCACCCGCTGCATCCTGTTCGATCAGCGAGCGCAGCTGGCCGGTGTGGCCCAGCGCGAGCACCAGCAGTTCTACCCGCGGCCCGGCTGGGTCGAACAGGACGCGACGGAGATCTGGCGCAACGTCGACCGGATTGTGCCCCAGGCCCTGCGCAACGCCGGAGTCGGCGTGGATCAGATTGTGGCACTGGGCATTACGAATCAGCGCGAGACCACCGTGATATGGGATCGCCGCACCGGGATCCCGGTCGGCCACGCCATCGTGTGGCAGGACGTGCGCACCGAGGACCTGGTCGCCGAATTCGAGAAGCACCCGGATGCGCCGCGCGTGCGGCAGCTGTCCGGGCTGCCCATCGCCACCTACTTCGTCGCGCCACGGCTACGCTGGATGCTGGACACCACTCCCGGGCTGCGCGAGCGCGCCGAACGCGGCGAGGTGCTGTTCGGCACCATGGAGACCTGGCTGATCTGGAATCTGACCGGCGGCATCGACGGCGGCGAGCACGTCACCGACGTCACCAACGCCAGCCGCACCCTGCTGATGAATCTCGCGACCCTGGACTGGGACACCGAACTGCTCGAGTTCTTCGGCATTCCCGCCGGCATGCTGCCCCGGATCCAGGCCTCGACCGCCCCGCACGGCATCACCAGCCGGGTCGCGCCCGGCATTCGCATCGCCGCCGCGCTGGGCGACCAGCACGCCGCGCTGTTCGGCCAAACCTGTTTCGCCCGTGGGGAAACCAAGTGCACCTACGGCACCGGCGCCTTCCTGATGATGAACACCGGCGGCGAGCTCGTGCAGTCCACGCACGGCCTGCTCACGACCATCGGCTACCAGATCGACCGCGATCCGGTGTACGCACTCGAGGGGCCGATCGTGGTCACCGGCTCACTGGTGCAATGGATCCGCGACAACATCGGGCTGGTGGCCAGTGCGCCCGAGATCGAAACCCTCGCGCGCACAGTGGAAGACAACGGTGGCTGCCGCATCGTGCCCGCGTTCTCCGGACTGTACGCACCGCATTGGCGCAGCGATGCACGAGGTTTGGTGGTCGGGCTGACCTCCTACATCACCAAGGGCCATCTCGCGCGCGCGGTCCTCGAGGCGACGGCCTGGCAGACCCGCGACGTGGTCGAGGCGATGAACGCCGATTCCGGGCTGGCCGCCGCGACCCTGCGGGTGGACGGCGGGATGACCTCGAACAATCTGCTGATGCAGATGGTCGCGGACGCGCTGGGCATTGCGGTGATGCGCCCGTACGTCCCCGAAACCGTCTCCCTCGGTGCCGCCTACGCGGCCGGACTCGCCGTCGGCTATTGGCCGGATCTCCAAGGCCTGCGCAACAATTGGCGTCCGGCCGGGCGCTGGGCCCCGCGCATGGCTGCCGCGCGCCGCGAGACGGAATACAACGACTGGAAGCGCGCGGTACAGCTCAGCTTCGGCTGGGCCCGCCCCAGCGGCGATGCGCCCGCGGATCGGTGAGCTACTCGTTGACCAGGCGCAGCCCGGGCACATGGGCCTGGCGGCGATCCACCAGCCACACCATGACGCTCTGATCCATTGCCGGGTTGAAGGTTTCGATCTCTACCTCGACCGCGCCGCGCACGGGATGTTCCAGATGCAGTGTGGCCGAACGGAAGTCCATCATGCGGTGCTCGCGCCAGCGCCGCGCGAACTCCGGAAACCGTTGCAGTGCTTGGATCATCTCGCCGAGCTGCGCATCGTCGGACCAGTGCGTACGGGCCGTGCGCAACGCCGAGGTCACCAGATCCGCCGCGGCGGGCCAGTCGATCCACCACTTCGCCGCCGCGGGATGCCCGAACAGGTAGTGCGCGAAATTGCCGTGCGCCTGCTCGTCGAACACCCCGATCGGCTCGGCGAAATCGCGCCAGGCCGCGTTCCAGGCCAGCACATTCAGGCGCCGCCCGTACACGAAGGCCGGGGTGGGGTGCATGGCGTCCAGCACCGCCTGGACCGTCTCGGAAACGCGCTCGAAGGCCTGGCCGTCGGACGGGCAGGTGGATGCCTGGTGGTCCAGGCCCAGCGCGAGCTTGCTGAAATGATGGCGCTCGACCTCGTTCAGCCGCAGCGCGTCGGCCAGCGCGGCCAGCACCGCGGTCGAGGGATTGGTGTCCCGGCCCTGCTCGAGGCGGGCCAGATAGTCCACACTCACCCCGGCCAGGGCCGCGACCTCCTCGCGCCGCAGCCCCGGTGTGCGGCGGCGTCGCCCGGAGGGCAGCCCGACCGCCTCCGGCTGCAGCTGCCCCCGCCGCGCAATGAGAAACTCGGCGAATTCAGATCTGTCCACCACACCATCCTGTCGGATCCCGGACCCGTTATCCGCGCCCTGCCAATACCAGGATAACGACGGTGTGGCTAAACGGACCGCGGTCCGGAAGTCTTGTTGACATGACGACTTCCGAGCAGACCCTCACCACCGGCGCCTGGGCGCTGGACACCAACCACTCCGCGGTCAACTTCACCGTGCGCCACCTGGGCATCTCCAAGGTCCGCGGCCGCTTCAACAAGTTCGAGACCAGCTTCGTCGTCGACGCCGCCGGCGCCGCGACCATCGAGGCCACCATCTACCTGGACTCGTTCGACACCGGCAACGAGGGCCGCGACGGCCACGTCCGCAGCGCCGACCTGCTCGATGTCGAGAAGCGCCCGACCCTGCACTTCAAGGCGATCGAGCCGGTGCAGGTCGCCGACGAGTTCGAGGTCGTCGGCGAGGTCACCATCGGCGGCGTGACCAAGCCGGTCACCCTCGATGTCGAGTGGGGCGGCGTGCAGGAGGCCCAGGACGGCAAGCGGCACGCGGGCTTCTCCGCGACCGGCACCATCAAGCGCACGGAGCTGGACGTCGCCCCCGGCGTGCCCAGCGCCGTGGTCAGCGACAAGATCGCCGTCGAGCTGGACATTCAGCTCATCGAGCCGTAAGTCCCGGGGCCCTCAGGGGAGAAACCCGAGACGGCGCGCCCGCACCACGGCCTCGTGCCGGGTGCGGGCGCCGAGCTTTGTCATGGCGCTGCGCAGGTAGCTCTTCACCGTCTCGGGCCGCAGCGACAGGCGCTCGGCCGTCTCACCGTTCGTGCAGCCCAGGGCGATCTGCGCGAGCACATCGAGCTCCCGTGGCGCCAGCGACGGCGCGTCGTCGAGCAGATGCGGTCCGGACATCAATCGCGCCACGCGATCGGACAGCTCGCGCAGCCTCGAGCGGGCGTGGGCGTCGTCGAGGGTCTGCGCAATGCCGCGAATCTCGGCATGGATCCCGCGAAGCTGTTCGGCGACAACGGCATCCGCGGGGGTTCCCTCTGGTACGGGCGCGGCGGCCTCGCGCAGCCGCAGCCGCCGGTCGACCTCGTCGCGAATCGCCAGTTCGACCGCCAGCCGCCGCCCGGCCTGTCTGGCCAGGTCCGCGGCGCGGTCGCCGATCGGACCCGGATCTCGGGTGGCGATGTACAGCACCGCGCGCGATTCCCCGCCGACGACCACCGGCATTCCCACCACCGCGCGCAATCCCTCGGTCAGCACCGGCGCGTCGTAGTGGTGGGTGATCGTGGACGCCACCCGATAGTCCGAGACGGACGTGAGCCGCCCACTGACGACCGCGGCGCCGCCGACCCCGGAATCCGGCCGCACCAGCAGTCCGCGCATGGCGCTGGTCCGGGTGCCCAGGAATTCGCTGAGCAGCAGCGTCCCGGCGCGCACCTCGCCACCGAATACCACCGGCAGCCCGGACGCGGCGGCGACCTGTCGCAGCTCGGCCCGCAGCGCATCGGAATCACGGGGTCGAAGCAACTCCATCCCGATCGCCTTTCCTTCGATCGCCCCGGGGAGGACCACCCCTTTTCGGGGGTAGCGGGGCGGGGAATGTGACCTGGATCCTAACGAGGTGAGCGCAGCGAAGCGGAGAGAACCATCAACACAGCGCGCCTTGCGCACGACGGAGCCGAGCGCCAGCGAGGTGGAGTCGTGAGTAGGTCGGCCAGTTATACACACGGGGCCTGGGATGCGCCGCTGCTGGGCGACACCATCGGCGCCAACCTGGACCGCACGGTCGCCGAGTACGGGGACCGGGACGCCCTGATCGACCGCCGCGCCGGGGTGCGATGGACGTATGCCGAATTCGCCGCCGAGGTGGACGCGACGGCGCTGGGGCTGCTGGCGGCCGGGATCGGCAAGGGCGATCGGGTCGGCATCTGGGCCCCCAATCGGGCGGAATGGACGCTGACCCAGTACGCCACCGCCAGGATCGGCGCCATCCTGGTCAATATCAACCCCTCCTACCGCGCCCACGAACTGCGATATGTCCTGCAGCAGGCGGGGATTCGACTGCTGGTCGCGGCCCGGGAGTTCAAGGGCGCGGACTATGCGGCGATGATCGAACAGGCGCGCCCGGAGTGCCCGGACTTGGCACGGGTGATCCTGCTCGACGGGCCGGAGTGGACCGCGCTGCTCACCACCGGCCGCGCCGGGGATCCGGCGGAACTCGCCGCGGCGCAGGCGAACCTGTCCCCCGACGACCCGATCAACATCCAATACACCTCGGGCACCACAGGATTCCCGAAGGGCGCCACGCTCTCGCACCACAACATCCTCAACAACGGCTATTTCGTGGGCGAGCTGTGCGGCTACACCGCCGCCGACCGGATCTGCATCCCGGTGCCGTTCTACCACTGCTTCGGCATGGTGATGGGCAATCTCGCCGCGACCAGTCACGGCGCGGCGATGGTGATTCCGGCCGAGGGTTTCGATCCGCGCGCCACACTGGAAACCGTTGCCGCCGAGGGGTGTACGTCGCTGTACGGGGTGCCGACGATGTTCATTGCCGAACTCGCCGAGCCGGACTTCGAAACCTACGATCTGTCCACCCTGCGCACCGGGATCATGGCCGGATCCCCGTGCCCGGTGGAGGTGATGAAGCAGGTCATCGAGCGGATGGGCATGTCCGAGGTGTCCATCTGCTACGGCATGACCGAAACTTCGCCGGTGTCGACACAGACCCGCCGCAACGATTCGCTGGCCCAGCGCACCGCCACCGTGGGCCGGGTGGGCCCGCATCTCGAGATCAAGATCGTGGACCCGGACACCGGGCTGACGGTGCCGCGCGGCGAGCCGGGTGAATTCTGCACACGCGGTTACTCGGTCATGCTCGGCTATTGGAACGACCCCGAGAAGACCGCCGAGGCAATCGATTCCGCGCGCTGGATGCACACCGGGGATCTGGCCACCATGGACGAGGAAGGCTACGTCGCGATCACCGGTCGCATCAAGGACATGGTGATCCGCGGCGGGGAGAACATCTACCCGCGCGAGATCGAGGAATTCCTCTACACCCACTCGGACATCCTGGACGCCCAGGTGGTCGGCGTGCCCGACGCCCGCTACGGCGAGGAGCTGGTGGCCTGGCTGCGAATGCGCGAGGGCGCCGCACCGCTGGACGCGCAGGCGCTGCGCGCATTCTGCGACGGCCGCCTGGCCCGCTACAAGATTCCCCGTTATGTGCACGTTGTGCAGGAGTTTCCGATGACGGTGACCGGAAAGATCCGGAAGGTCGAGATGCGCGAGGTCTCCGCACGACTGTTCGGCCCCGAGGACGCAGGAGAGACGAAATGACCGGCAACACAGCGCTCTACCGCGCCGGCCGCGACCAACTGATAGCCGCGGCAACGGATTACGAGGCGGCCCGCGCCACCTTCGAATGGCCCCGGCCGACCGGGACGTTCAACTGGGCCATCGACTGGTTCGACGTGATAGCCCGCGGCAACGACCGCACCGCGCTGTGGATCGTGGAGGAAGACGGCCGCGAGCAGCGGGTGAGCTTCGACGAGATGGCCGCCCGCTCGGACCGGGTGGCCACCTGGTTCGCCGCGCACGGCATGCGACGTGGCGACCGGGTCCTGCTGATGCTCGGCAATCAGGTCGAGCTGTGGGAGGCGCTGCTGGCCGTCGCCAAGCTGGGCGCGGTCATCATGCCGACCACCGCGGCCCTGGGGCCCGCGGACCTGTCCGACCGGATCGAGCGCGGCGCGGTCGCTTTCGCGATCGCCAACTCGGCCGACACCGCGAAGTTCGCCGAGGTACCCGGCGAATACACACGAATCGTAGTGGGCGACGACGTATCCGGCTGGCTGCCCTATTCCGGCGCCGCGGCGGTCGAGTCGCAGGGCCCGTTCGAGGCGGTGACCGACGTTTCCGACGAGCTGCTGGTGTATTTCACCTCGGGCACCACGAGCAAGCCGAAGATGGTGCGGCACAACCAGACCAGCTATCCGGTCGGCCACCTGAGCACGATGTACTGGATCGGCGTGCGGCCCGGGGACGTGCACCTGGCGATCAGCGCACCGGGCTGGGCCAAGCACGCGTGGAGTTGCTTCTTCGCGCCGTGGATCGCCGAGGCGACGATCTTCGTCTACAACTACGCCCGCTTCGACGCGGCGGCGCTGCTGAATCAGTTGCGCCGGGCGGAGGTCAACACCTTCTGCGCGCCACCCACGGTGTGGCGCATGCTGATTCAGGCCGATCTCGGCGAACGCCCGGCGGGGCTGCGCGAAATCCTCGGCGCCGGTGAGCCGCTCAATCCGGACGTGATCGCGCAGGTGGAGAAGGCCTGGGGCCTGACCATCCGCGACGGCTTCGGCCAGACCGAGACCACGCTGCAGGTCGGCAACACCCCGGGCCAGCCGGTCAAGCCGGGGTCGATGGGCCGCCCGGCGCCGGGCGTGCCGGTGGTGCTGGTGGACCCGATCACCGGCGAGCTCGCCGACGAGGGCGAGATCTGCCTCGATCTGAGCGCCCATCCGGTCAACCTGATGACCGGATACCTGAACGATCCCGAGCGCAATGCCGCCGCGATAGCGGGCGGCTATTACCACACCGGAGACGTCGCCACACGAGACGCCGACGGGTACATCACCTACATCGGCCGCACCGACGACGTCTTCAAGTCCTCGGACTACAAGGTCTCGCCCTTCGAGCTCGAGAGCATCCTGATCGAGCATCCGGCGGTGGTGGAGGCCGCGGTGGTGCCGCAACCCGACGACACCCGCCTGACCGTCCCGAAGGCGTACATAACCCTGGCCGCCGGATGGGAACCCGACCGCGACACCGCGCGGTCCATCCTCGAATACGCCCGCGACCATCTCGCGCCCTACCTGCGAGTGCGCCGGATCGAGTTCTCCGAGCTGCCCAAGACCATCTCGGGCAAGATCCGGCGCGTGGAGCTGCGTCGCCGCGAACTGGCGGCACATTCCGCGGGCACCCCGATCGAAACCGAGTACCGCTACGAAGAACTCCTGAAAGGCCGGTCGACCGAATCCTGATCCGATCATGATCGGACTCGGATACGCTTCCACATCGGCAGGTCCGCACGGGTGTATCCGAGTTCGCGGCGGGTACCGATGCGTGCGACTGAATGTGGCGCGTTTGCCCGAAAGTGGCGTGTTCCGGGCTAGCAAGGCAATTGTTCAGCACACAAACCTGGAGCACATGTCCGGCTGATTCGGGATCGACAGTCTGTAAACCCGCGACTGATTGGAGATTGCCTTGCCCCAGCACGTCAGCTCACACCACACCAGCGAGAGCGCGACGGCCTACGTCATCGCCGCGCTCGAGGCCAAGGGCACCGCAACCCGCGAGGACTTCGACGTGCCCGGCATCGTCGCCGCCTCCCATGCGATCGCGGAAAGCTGGGACCTCGGTTCGCTGGAACGCACGACATTCTGGAGCATCGCGGCCAGCTATATCCGGGCGTAGCGAAGCGATTCCATGCGAGATGAAGAGGCGGGCCTGGAAGTTGCTCGCCTCGACCTCGACGACCGACCTCGCCTGCGCGGCGACGGTCCAGCGCTGCGCCGCTCGGCGCATCGAGGCCGCGTCCGCATATCCGAGCAGCTAGGCCTGCCGGGACCGGCTCAGCGGACCCGCCGCCGTGGCGCGCCGCAGCCGGGCCCGATCCAGCTCCTGCCGCCAGGCGGTACCCGCCTCGGTGAGACGCCGCTGCAGCGTGCGTGGGCTGGTCGCCAGGCGCCGGGCCACCCGCTCCAGCGACACCGCACCCATGTTCAGGGCCTCGACCAGCGCCGCGGCGACACGTTCGGCCCAGGCGCGCGAGAGCGCCGGCGGGGCGGCAGCGTCTCGGCCATGCCCGGCGCCGGCCCGGTAGGAGCCGCCCGCGCTGCGTAGCCCGGCCCGCACGATCGCGATCGCAATCGCAATGGCATCCCACCAGCGAAACACGGTCGCCGTTACCTTTTTGAGACACGGTACGATTGCCGAAAATTCGCTGCATTACACTCCCGGAAGGAAAGAAATAACACAGTTCAGATTGGGGTTCGCCGCACCATGCTCAAGGGTTTCAAAGACTTCCTGATGCGCGGAAACGTGATCGACCTGTCCGTCGCGGTCGTGATGGGCACCGCGTTCACAGCCATTGTGAGCTCGGTCACCAAGGGAGTCGTGGAACCGCTACTGGCGGTGCTGGGCGGCAACAGCCAGCTCGGCCTCGGCTTTCAGCTGATCTCCGGAAAGCCGTCCACCTTCGTCGCGATCGGCCCGATCATCAGCGCCGCCATCGACTTCGTGATGGTCGCCGCCGTGCTGTACTTCGTACTCATCCTGCCGATGAACACACTGAAGAAGCGCTTCGGCAAGCCCGGGGAGAAGAAGGCCACGCAGGAGGAGCTGCTGGCCGAGATCCGCGACCTGCTCGCAGAACGTGCCGACCGCGACGCGGTCTACTACGACGACGACGAGGATCTCGGCGCCGACGCCTACCCCACCGGCCGCCACCACGCCGCACCGGGCCCGCGCGCGACGCACTGAGCCAAACTTGCCATTGACAAGTTGCCGGGATCGGCCCTAATCTTTCCACTGTAAAGATTAGGGCCGATCCACAGGAGCTTCCGATGGCACCGCTACTCGTTCTCGTCGTCGTCGCCGGACTCACCCGCCTCGCCGGGTGGGGACATCTGGGCCACTGGCCGGACTCCTGGCCGCACGCCGTGCGCCTCGGCCTGGCGGCCATGCTCGTGCTCACGGCCAGCGCCCACTTCCTGCAGCCGCGACGCGACGCGCTCATCGCGATGGTGCCGCCGCGACTCCCGTCCGCGGCGATGCTGGTGACCCTCACCGGGGTACTCGAATTGGCGGGCGCCGCAGGCCTTCTGATACCGCCCGTCGCGCCCGCGGCGGCAATCTGCCTGGCGCTGTTGATGATCGCGCTGTTTCCGGCCAATATCCGTGCCGCCCGAGGGGATCTGGGCATCAAGTCCATGCCGCTGCCGCTGCGCGGCGCGGTACAGGTGCTGTTCCTCGGCGCCTGTGTGCTCGCGGCGCTATGAGGCGCCGCGCACCGGCGCGCCTTTAGAAGCAGTCCACCACCAGCGCGGTGGCGTTGTCGGTGCTACCGGCCGCGCGGGCGCCCTCCACCAGGGCATCCGCGGCGACTCCCGGCGTCGCGGGGCGCGCCAGGATGTCCTTGATCGCCGGCATGTCCAGCCGCTTGTGCACGCCGTCGGTGCTCAGCAGCAGCCTGCCGTCGCTGACCCCGGTCTCGGCCTGCCCGATGTCCGCCGCGGCGGCGGTGCGGGCGGAGGTCGTCACCAGGTGGCTCGTCCGCGGCGGCGCGGGGCGGCCCAGCGCCCGAAAGTATTCGGCCACGGTGTGATCGTTGGTGATCTGGTGCAGCACCCGCCCGTTCCACCGGTAGGCGCGGCAGTCGCCGACCCAGGCGATGTCCCACGGCCCGCCCAGCACGGACCGCACCGCTACGACCAGGACGCTGTCGGCCTCCTGCTCGGGCAGCTGCCGCAGCAATTCCCCCTGCGCGGCAAGGATTCCGGCCTTGGCCCCAGCGCGGGCACCGGCCTGGGCGGCCGTCGCGGCGACCAGGCGCGCGGCCCGGGCCGCGGGCAGATGATCGCCGACGCCATCCGCGACCACGAATGCGAGGTGCCCGGTGTCCTGATCGGTCCAGCTGGCCGCGGCGTCGGCATTGAGCGAGCGCGGTCCGCGCCTGCTCACCGAGGCGCCCGAGATGCCCGGCACGCGGATCAACTCGCGACGAGAAAACGCGGCGGTAACTGCACTGTCCACGGCCGGCCTCCTTGGACTCAGCTGTGCCCGACGCTGCTGATCAGCAGCACTTTCAGTAAACCCCCTGTACGTATGGGCAACACCAGAGACGTCTGATGGATTCCTGAGAACTGTCGCACGCGCCCGAACGGACGGGGATTATCTGATTCTATGGCCGGATACTCGGGCACGCCGCTGCCCCGGAAACTTGGTATCAAGCCGGGACATCGGGTGCTGGTGGGTGACGCGCCCGCCGGATTCACGGTCTCGCCGCTCCCGGAGGACGTCGAGGTGCATCGCCGGGCCGGCCGCGGCGTCTACGACGTGATTGTCGGCTTCTGCCCCGACCGTGCCGCTCTCGCACGGCATTTCGCGCACTGGCGCACCCGGCTGACCCCGTCCGGGGGACTCTGGATCGCCTGGCCCAAGGCGTCCGGCGCCCTCACCACCGATCTCCACGAGGCCGAGGTCCGCGCGTACGGGCTGGCCGCCGGACTGGTGGACAACAAGATCTGCGCGGTCGACCAGGACTGGTCGGCGCTGCGCTTCGTCGTGCGCCTGGCCGACCGCACCGGCGGGTAGTCACGCGGGCAGCACCAGGAGGCGCTGCGCGTCGTCGAACAGATAGCGCTCGGCCACGCGGGCGGCGGCGAGGGCGGCCAACGCCGTCGCGGCCAGCAGCATGTACATGACCACGATCTGGTAGCGGATGGCGGTCAAGGGCTCGACCCCGGCCAGGATCAGGCCGGTCATCGCGCCGGGCAGGCTGATCAGTCCGACGACCTTGGTCGCATCGATCGTCGGTACGAGCGCCGTGCGCAGCGCCGAACGCCGGTACGGCAGGAATGCCTGGTGCGCGGGCAGTCCGAGGCACAGGCGGGCCTCGATGGCCGGACGGGCCTCGCGCGCGTCCTCCCGCAGGCGGCGCAGCGCGACGCCGGTGGCCTGCATCGAGCCCGACACGATCATGCCGCCGACCGGGACCACCACCCGGGCCTGGGTGGAGATGACGTGCAGCAGTATCAGCGCGCCGAGGGTGATGGTCGAACCGAAGGCGACCCCGATGGTGGCCGAGCGGATCGCGTGCGGCAACCCGGCGCCGCGCCGCCCGGCGACCTGTCCGGCGATGATGATCATCAGCACCACCCAGACCAGCGCGCCCGGTAATCCGGTGCGCCGGAACACAACCAGCAGGATCGCGCCGACGGCGATCAGCTGTACCCCGGCCCGCAACGCGGCGATGAGCAACTCCCGCGTCAGGTGTAGGTGCTGCCGATAGGCGATGAGGGCCGCTAGGGCCACCAGGAGCACCGAGGCGCCGACGCCCGTCCAGTCCGGAACCGAAAGACCTTGTACCATCACGCTTCCCGATCCTCGAGTGCCTGCGTCGGCGCCACCTCGGCCTGGGTTTCCCGGGTCCGGAACCCGTCGGCGTCAGCGCCCTCGGCCTCGACGGCCGACGCGTGATCTTCGTGGGCCTGAGCTACCCCCGCCTGCTCGGTGCCGGCCCCGATTCTCGCGGCCCGGTCTGCTTCGCCCCGAACCGAGTCGGAGTCCGTCCCGCCGAGGTGGCCACCATCGGACTCGCCGAGGCGGGACAGGCGCCCGCCCTCCATGAGCAGGATGTCGTCGGCGACCGTGCCGACGAAACCGCTGTCATGACTGACCAGGACGACCGCGCCGCCGCCCGCGGTGTGCTCGGCGATGAGTTTCGCGACCGCGGCGGCGGCCACCTCGTCCAGCGCCGAGGTCGGCTCGTCCAGCACGAGCACGTCGGGCCGCACGGCCAGCCCGCGCGCCAGGCACACCCGCTGCGCCTCGCCGCCGGACAGCTCGGCGCACTGACGGTGCAGGAAGGTCTCGGGCAGCCCGGCCCGCACCAGCAGCGCCGCGGCATCGGTGGCGGTCAGCTCGGGGCGGGCCACCCGCACCTCGTCGACGACGATGTCCGCGAGCAGTGTCGCCCGCTGCGGTATCAGCCCCACTCGCCGTCGCAGCTCCAGCACGTCGAGCTCGGTGATCGGCACACCGTCCAGCAGGATCCGCCCGGCACTCGGTTCGGCGAGCCGATTGAGCAGCCGCAGCAGCGTGGTCTTGCCGACGCCGCTCGGCCCCACGATCGCGGTGCACCGCCCGCCCGGCAGGGTCACGGTGATATCGGCGAATACGGGCGTTTCCCCGTAACTCACCCCGAGTTGCTCCAGAACGATTCCGTCCACGTCACCAACCCTGCCCCACTCGAGCGGCGCGCGCAGCGCCACCCCGGGCGAACGTCGCAAACCGGCCACTCGGGCCCTTACCTCTTCCGACGCGTGTGAACCCTCTCCGAAGGCCGGAGAGGGTTCACACGCGGTGCCTATATGTTGTTTACCCGCGGTCAGTCCTCGCTGAAGGTGGAGGTCCGCTGCCGGCTGGCGCGGGCCCGGCGACGCTCGGCGCGCAGCTCGGCAAGCTCCTGCTCGAGGGTCTCGGCGATGCGGAACTGGCCGGTGTCGTACCCGTTCGCGGAATCGTCCTGCGCGGCATCGGTATCCGGGCCGTTGGCCGCGGGCGCCCCGTTGCTCGCGGGCCTGCCGTTGGCGGCGGATCCGTTGGTGTTGCCGTTGCGCTTGGCCCCGTTTCCGTTGCCGCCGTTGGTCTCCCGGCCGTTGACATCCTTGCTGGTCAGCCAGCCGTCGGAGGAGGTGCGGAATTCCGGTTTGGGAGTGTGGGTCTCCGCGGTGACGGTCGTGTCGTCCGGAAGCGTCGAACGGTACGCGTCGATGTCGTCCACGTCCACCGTGGCCGGCTTGTCCTGCTCCGCAACGGGATCCATGCGCTTGGCGCTCTCGGCCGCCGCGGGCTCGTGGCCACTGGGCAGCGCCGTGAGGGCGCCGCTGGGGCGCGTCACGTCGGGCGAGACGTTCTGGCGGAAGAAGCTCACGAACGTCGGCATCGTGCGCCGGATCTGCTCGGAGGGATCGGGGAGGTCGCGCACCTGCTCGGTGGCGTGCGCGATGGCCAGCCCGTACCGGGAGCTGGCCGCGTGGTGGATGAGCAGCGCGACACCGATCATCACCGGGGCGACCGCGTGCACGCCCACGTCGTACCAGTCACCGCGGCGGATGTACGGATAGGTGTTGAGGCCGACAGTCAGTGACAGCAGGGCCAATTCGGCAATCGCGACCTGCCTGCGGCTGTCCAGGATGCCCCACTCGGCGACCTTGTTGGTGCCGATCATGATGATGACCAGACAGACGCTGATCATGGCCTCGAGCAGGTAGCTGAACCAGTACAGCGGATCACTGGGGCCGCCGGGCGCGATGTTGTGCTGCACGTTGACCGCGGACCAGAGCATGCCGGACGCGACGACACCGGCCAGCGCGCGCAGCGACCACGCCCGATGCCGGTACAGCGAGGCAAGTTTGGCGTGCGGGCTCGATTCGCGCCGCTGCGCGGCCAGGGCGCGGCGGGCGAGCAACAGATCACGCATGTCGGCTTTCGCGATCTTCTGAGAGGTGGTCCGGGCTTCGTCGGAGGCTTGGGCCGCGGCCTGGACATGCTTCCAGCGCTGATCCCGCTCGGCCTCTCGAATCTTCTCGGCGAGATCGCGTTCGGCACGCAGCTCGTCTTCGGACAGGGCTTCGGTCAGTGCGGGGTCGAACTGATAGGCCAGGCGGCCACGGGCATGCTCGACGCGTCTGGCCAGATGCGTGACATCGTCCTCACCGGAGCGCTCGATGGTCATCGCGCCTCCAGGAGGGTGAGATTCTGCGACAGCCAAGGGGTCACGGTTGGTAGTGGCACATAGCATTAATAGTCGATCGACCGCCATCGGCGAAACCGCACGTTTGCCGACAATGGCCAAAATACGGCGTGGCGCGCGCGACACGCCGAGAGGAGTCAGCCGCGGCCGTCCACGGGACTGAACCCGAGCCGCAGTACCGGACGGTACCCACTGGGCGGCTCGCCCGCTTTCGTACCAAGCTTAACCACTCCGCCGAATCCGGCGTCTCACCAACCCCATTCGCGACATTCGTGATCGATTGCAGCCCAACTGGTTGCCGCTACCGACAGGTACGTTGGGTGGGGTGAGGCCGATCGCCGCACAGCCGAGCGCGACCGACCCACGGCCGCTGGACATTACGAGGACACGATGGTCAACACCGAGAGCCCCCAGAGAATCGATGAGCTCGGCGACGATTTCTTCGCCGATCCCCATGTCTACTATGCCCGCTGGCGCGAGACCGGGCCGGTGGTGCGGGTTCGGATGCCCCGCAACGGCGTTCCCGCCTGGGTCGTCATCGGCTACGAGGAGGCGCGCGCCGCCCTGGCCGATCACCGGCTGCTCAAGGGCGTGGCCGGGATGCGGGAAGTGTTCGAGCGCAAGAACACCCAGCAGTTCTTCGCGAACCCGGGCAGTTTCGACCTCTCGGTGCACATGCTCAACAGCGATCCGCCGGATCACACCCGCCTGCGCAAGCTGGTCAACAAGGCCTTCACTGCCCGCGCGGTGAACGCGCTGCGCCCCCGCATCCAGGAGATCACCGATGCGCTGCTGGACGCGATGGAGGGCAGCGACGAGGTCGATCTGCTCCAGGCCTTCGCCGTCCCCCTGCCGGTCACGGTGATCTGCGAACTGCTGGGGGTGCCGTTCGAGGACCGCGAGCGCTTCCAGCGCTGGACCAAGCTGCTGCTGGGCGGGGCCAAGGCCACCGAGGAGGAGGTCGGCACCGCGGCCGCGGAGATGTCGCTCTACCTGCACGATCTGGTGGAGGGCAAGCGGGCCGAGCCGGGCGAGGATCTGCTGTCCGGACTGGTCCTGGCCAGCGACGAGGACGACCGCCTGTCGGAGCAGGAGCTGGTCTCGATGGCCTTCCTGCTGCTGGTGGCGGGGCACGAGACGACGGTGAACCTGATCGCCAACGGCACTCGTGCCCTGCTGTTCAATCCGGCACAGCTGCGTGCGCTGCGGGAGGACCCGTCGAGCACCCCGGCCGCGGTGGAGGAGTTCCTGCGGCACGATGGGCCGGTGGGCTGGTCCACCTTCCGGTACACCGGGGAGCCGGTGCGGATCGCCGGGATCGATATCCCCGAGGGCGAATTCGTGCTCGTCGCGCTGGGCGCGGCCAATCGCGATCCGGCCCGCTTCGCCGATCCGGAGAATCTGGATCTGGCCGGCGAGACCGCCGGGCACCTGGCCTTCGGCCACGGCATCCACTATTGCGTCGGCGCG
Source organism: Nocardia albiluteola (assembly GCF_018860155.1). GTDB lineage: Bacteria > Actinomycetota > Actinomycetes > Mycobacteriales > Mycobacteriaceae > Nocardia > Nocardia albiluteola. Next base: position 131,056 of record NZ_JAHKNI010000015.1, on the reverse strand, counting down.
CCGCTGGCCAGGCTGGAGGCCGATATCGCCTTCCGGGGGCTGGTGCAACGCTTCCCCGACATGTCGATGACGCCGGAGGCGGCCACGGTCGCCTGGCAGCCCAGCACGCTGATCCATGGCATGACCGAGTTCCCCGTGCGGCTGCGATAGGTGCCGGTGCGAATAACAACGTCGCGCCGCAGGTTCGCAAGCAGACCGTTGCCACCTGCCGTAACACCAAGCAAACTGTAACACGTTTCATTCACTGGTGTAGCGAAGCAATATTTACTTAATCCGCGTGCGACGGTTAACCTCGAGCGGACGAGAGCAGAAGGGAACCGTCTCATGCAGATCAACAACGCCGTCGCCGTGGTGACCGGCGGCGCCTCCGGATTGGGCCTGGCGACCGTGCGGGAGCTGCACGGCCAGGGCGCCAAGGTCGTCATCGTGGACCTGCCCTCCTCCAACGGCGAGGCCATCGCCAAGGAGCTGGGCGAGGGCGTGGTCTTCGCGCCGACCGACGTGACCAGCGAGGAGCAGGTGGCCGCGGCCCTGGATGCCGCGCAGGCACTGGGCACGCTGCGGATCGCGGTGAACTGCGCGGGCATCGGCAATGCGATCAAGACGGTCAGCAAGAAGGGCGCGTTCCCGCTCGACGCGTTCACCAAGGTCGTCACGGTCAACCTGATCGGCACGTTCAATGTCATCCGCCTTGCCGCCGAGCGCATCTCGGCCACCGAGCTGGACGGCGAGGAGCGCGGCGTGATCATCAACACCGCTTCGGTCGCGGCCTACGACGGCCAGATCGGACAGGCCGCCTACTCCGCCTCCAAGGGCGGCATCGTGGGCATGACCCTGCCGATCGCCCGCGATCTGGCGAACGTCAACATCCGGGTCGTCACCATCGCCCCGGGCCTGTTCCACACCCCGCTGTTCGCGACGCTGCCCGACGAGGCCATCGCCGCGCTGGGCGCGCAGGTGCCGCACCCGGCCCGCCTGGGCGACCCGACCGAGTACGCGGCGCTGGCCCGGCACATCGTCGAGAACCCGATGCTCAACGGCGAGACCATCCGTCTCGACGGCGCCATCCGGATGGCGCCGCGCTGAGGTAGGCAGCGTCGCACTGCGCGCCACACCGGCGCGAACTATCGTGTGTTCGTGAGGATTCGACGGTGGCGGCGGGTCTACCTCGCCGCCGAGTACGCGGCCCTGTTCTTCGGCGCCACCACCGTGTACAACGCCAAGCTGCGCGGCACCCCGCCGATTCCCGCGCTGCTGGCGCTGGCCCTCGGCGCGAGCGCGTACCTGCGCCGCTCCCCCGGCTTCGATCGCGACGCGCTGTGGCGCTCCCGGGCGTTGCGCACGCAGATCCGCCCGATGGGCGCGCTGGCCGCGACGAGCGCCCTGGGGCTCACCGCGGCCGTGGCCGCGCTGCGGCGGGACAGGCTGTTCGAACTCCCCCGCCGCAATCCCTGGCTGTGGCTGGCGGTGATGGTGTTGTACCCGGTGCTGAGCGTATATCCGCAGGAGCTGGTGTACCGCTCGTTCCTGTTCCACCGCTACGCACCGGTTTTCGGCGATGGCCTCGGGCTGGTGGCCGCGAGCGCGGCCGCATTCGGCTACGTGCACATCGTCTTCGGCAGCTGGGTCTCGGTCGTGCTGAGCGGGGCCGGCGGCTGGATCTTCGCGCTGCGCTACCTGCAGACCAATTCGCTGTTCACCGCGTCGGTCGAGCATTCGGTGTACGGAATACTCGTCTTCACAGTCGGTTTGGGGCAGTACTTCTACCACGGCGCCGCCGCCGATCGCGAACTCGCCTCCCGGGCCTGAGCGATCGGCAGCGGCGCGGTCTCAGGCGACGACCTCCACCGCGGGCGCCTCGCCGAGCCCGGCGAGCTCCTCGGGCCGCAGGATGGCGGCCAGGCGCTCGGGCGGCAGCAGGCCCTTCTCGAGCACCAGCTCGGCCACGCCGCGGCCCGAAGCCAGTGCCTCCTTGGCGATTTCGGTGGCGGCGGTATAGCCGATGTACGGGTTCAGGGCGGTGACCAGGCCGATGGAGTTCTGCACCATCGCGTGGGTGACCTCCGCGTTGGCGGTGATGCCGGTGACGCAGCGCTCGGCGAGGGTACGGCAGGCCGCGCCCAGGTGGGTGATGCTCTTGGACAGCGAATGCAGGATGATCGGCTCGAAGGCGTTGAGCTGCAACTGCCCCGCCTCGGCGGCCATGGTGATCGTCATGTCGTTGCCGATGACCTCGAAGGCCACCTGATTGACCACCTCCGGGATCACCGGATTGACCTTGCCCGGCATGATCGACGAACCGGCCTGCATCGCGGGCAGATTGATCTCGTTCAGGCCCGCACGCGGACCCGAGGACAGCAGCCGCAGATCGTTGCACGTCTTGGACAGCTTGACCGCGATCCGCTTGAGCACGCCCGACAGCTGCACGAACGCACCGCAATCCTGCGTCGCCTCAACCAGATTCGAGGCGGTCACCAGCGGCATGCCGGTGATCTCCGCCAGCTGCCCGCGCACGGCCTCGCAGTACCCCTCCGGGGCGTTGAGCCGGGTGCCGATCGCGGTGGCACCGAGATTGATCTCGTGCATCAGCAGCACGGCCTCGGCCAGCCGGCTCTGATCCTCCTCGAGCATCACCGCATAGGCGGAGAACTCCTGCCCCAGGGTCATCGGCACCGCGTCCTGCAACTGGGTGCGGCCCATCTTGAGGATGTCGTGGAATTCCACGGACTTGGCCGCAAAGGCCTTGCGCAGCACCGTCATCGCGTCCAGCAGCTCGCGTACGGCCAGGATCGTGGCCACGCGCACGGCGGTCGGATAGGCGTCGTTGGTGGACTGGCTGAGGTTGACGTCCTCGTTCGGATGCAGGTGCCCGTACTCGCCCTTCGCGTGGCCCAGGATCTCGAGCGCCCGGTTCGCGATCACCTCGTTGGCGTTCATGTTGGTCGAGGTACCGGCGCCGCCCTGGATGACGTCGACGATGAACTGATCGTGCAGACGGCCCTCCTCGCGAATCTCCCTGCAGGCGCGAGTAATCGCCGCGGCCTTGTCCGAGGGGAGCAGCCCGAGCTTCTCGTTGGCGCGCGCGGCCGCCTCCTTCACCGCGGCCAGCGCGTCGACCATGTGCGCGTAGCTGGACAGCCGGGTGCCGGTGATCGGGAAGTTTTCGCTCGCACGGAGGGTATGCACACCCCAGTAGGCGTCGGCGGGGACGTCGCGATCCCCGAGCAGATCATGTTCGCGGCGGGTGGGGGCGGTCATCGTGCCAGCAAGTCCTTCGTCAGTAGCGGGCGCACCGAGACCGAAGGGGTATCCTCGGTCCGCGGCGCTCCCATACAAACGCGCCGGTTAGCGCGTGGTAAACCCTACCTCGATCCGACGGTACATACCACCCCTCAATGGCACATAGTTCATGCGCCATTAACTTGTGTAATAAAGCATCATCGTCCGACGGCATAGCCCTGCATGCCGCGCGGATTCGCACCCGCCGACAGCACACCCGTCTCCGGGTCGCGGGCCACCGCACACAACCGCCCCTCGGACCATGCCTCGCCGACGGTCACCGCGTGACCACGCCGCCGCAACCCCTCGATCACGTCCTGCCCGATCCGGGACTCGACGGTCACCGACCCCGGATTCATCGCGCGCGGATAGAACGAGCCCGGGAACGAATCGTTGTGCCAGTTGGGCGCATCGATCGCGCCCTGCAGATCCAGCCCGCCGCGCACCGGTGCCCGCAGCGCGACCGACAGGAAGAAGTGCAGCTGCCACTGGTCCTGCTGATCGCCGCCGGGCGTGCCGAACGCCATGACCGGCACGCCGCCCCGCAATGCCAGCGACGGGCTCAGGGTGGTGCGCGGGCGACGGCCGGGGGTGAGCGAATTGGGCAGGCCCGGATCGAGCCAGGCCATCTGCAGGCGCGAGCCGAGCGGGAAACCCAGTTCCGGCACCACGGGATTGGACTGCAGCCAGCCGCCGGACGGGGTGGCGGCGATCATGTTGCCCCACCGGTCGACGATGTCGAGATGGCAGGTGTCGCCGCGGGTTTCGCCGTTCTTGGCGACCGTCGGCTCACCGGCGCCGAGCCCGGCGGCCGCTTGCTGCCCGCCCGCGCCGGCGGCGACCGCGAGCGCATGCTTGCTCAGCACCGGGGTCCGCCCGCCCGGGCTGCCGGGCCGCAACGCGTACGACGCCTCCGCGCCGATGAGAGCCCTTCTGGCCGTGTTGTATTCGGCCGATAGCAGCTCGTCCAGCGGGACCGGCGCGGCGTCGCCGTACCAGGCCTCGCGATCGGCCATCGCCAGCTTGCAGCCCTCGATCAGCAGGTGCACGTATTCGGCCGAGCCGTACTCGGGCAGTTCGCCCGGCAGCAGTGCGAGCTGTTGCGCCAGCACCGGCGCCTGCGACCAGGGGCCCGCCTTGCAGATCGTCCACCCGTCGCGCTCGAAGCGCACCGGATCCTCGAAACTCGCCTCGTACGAGGCGAAGTCGTCCCCGGTGAGCACTCCGGCGTGCCGCTCGCCCGAGGTGTCCATGGCGGGCCGGGCGGCCGCGGCCACGAGCGCCTCGGCGATGAATCCCTCCCGCCACACCCGCCGCGCCGCCTCGATCCGCGCCTCCCGGTCGCCGCCCGCGGCGCCCGCCTCATCGAGCAGTCGCCGCCAGGTGGCGGCCAGCGCCGGATTCCGGAACAGCGTGCCCGGTTCGGGCGCGCGACCCCCGGGCAGGTACACCTCGGCCGAGGTCGTCCACTCGGTCTCGAACAGTTCCCGCACGGTCTCCACGGTCGCGGCAATCCGGGGTACGGGCGGGTGACCGTGCTCCGCGTACCCGATCGCATATTTCAGCACCTCGTCGAGCGGCCACGTGCCGTAGTCGCGCAGCAGCACCATCCAGGCGTCGAAGGATCCGGGCACGGACGCGGCCAGCGGGCCCGAGCCGGGAATCAATTCCAGCCCCAGCGCGGTGTAGCGCCCGATGCTCGCGCCCGCCGGCGCCGGCCCCTGCCCGCACAGCACCCGGACCGGTCCGCCCGACGGCGCCAGAATCATCGGCACCTCGCCCGCGGGGCCGTTGAGATGGGGTTCCACCACGTGCAGCACGAATCCCGCCGCGACCGCGGCGTCGAAGGCGTTACCGCCCGCCTCCAGCACCGCCATCGCCGATTGCGAGGCCAGCCAGTGCGTGGAGGAGACCATGCCGAAGGTCCCCTGCAGGGTGGGTCGCGTGGTGAACATCGTCGCACTCCTCGAGGAAAAGGTTCAACGGGAAGCCGAGACACTCCCGCATGACTAGTGTGGAGCCCAGTTCGATCAGTCGTTCGGAAGGAATCATGGCCACCCCCACCGAGTCACGTCCCGCCGCCGCATCCGGAAGCTTCACCCTCGGTGGCGACCTACCGATCAATCGCCTCGGATTCGGCTCGATGCAACTCACCGGCACCGGTGTCTGGGGCGAGCCCAAGGATCCGGACGAGGCGGTGCGCGTGCTGCGGCGCGCGGTCGAGCTGGGGGTCACGTTCATCGATACCGCCGACTCGTACGGGCCGTTCGTCAGTGAGCAGCTGATTCGCAAGGCGCTGCATCCGTATCCCGAGGATCTGGTCATCGCCACCAAGGCGGGCCTGACCCGGCCCCGCCCGGGCGAGTGGCTGCCGCTGGGCCGGCCCGAGTATCTGCGCCAGCAGGCGGAATTGAGCCTGCGCCACCTCGGGGTCGAGCGCATCGACCTGTTCCAGCTGCACCGCATCGATCCCAAGGTACCGCTGGCCGACCAGCTCGGCGAGCTGGCCGCGCTGCGGCAGGAGGGCAAGATCCGCCACATCGGCCTGTCCCAGGTCACCGTCGCGCAGCTGGAGGCCGCGCGCAAGATGGCGCCCATCGTCTCGGTGCAGAACCTGTACAACCTGTCCGACCGCAGCGCGGAGAAGCTGGTCGACTACACCCAGGCCCATCAGATCGCGTTCATACCGTGGTTCCCCATGGCCACCGGCGAACTCGCCCGGCCGGGCGGCCCGCTGGAGGCGATCGCGAAGGACCACGTCGCGACGCCCTCCCAGCTCGCGCTGGCCTGGCTGCTGCGCCGCTCGCCGGTGATGCTGCCGATCCCCGGCACCTCCAGCGTGGCACACCTGGAGGAAAATGTTGCCGCGGCGCAGGTCTCGCTGAGCGATGAGGATTTCGCCGCCCTCTCGGCGGTGAGTGCCCCCGCCGCGGCGGCCGGCCCTTCGCTGGGCGGCATCTCGCGGATGTTCAAGAGCCGCAAGTAAATTCGCCCCTGGGCGCAGCTGCCCCGGGACCTGATCCGGTGCGGGCGAACCGAATTCGCCCGCACCGGTTCGGTCACTGGATCCGCAGCAACTCGCCGCTCTGGGCCTCGCCGGGCGCCGGGAAGAACCCGGTCTCGAGGAACGACTCGATGTAGGCGTCGAGGGTCTCGGCGTCGATCCGCGGGCACTCGATACCGCGGTCGGCCAGCACCGCGCGGGTCGCCGTGTCGTCGATGGCGATCGCCGCGGCACCGTAGTTGCCGCTCAGCAGCGCCGCACGCACCAGGGAGTGGTCGCCGGCGGCGTCGCGCGCGGCGGCCTCGGCGGCCAGCCTGGTCCCGATCTCCTCGAGCGAGGCGGGCGCGACCGGGATTCCGTGCCGGCGCAGGCCCTCGAAGATGTCCGTGATCGCCACCGGGTTCGTGTTGACCAGGTGGTAGGCCGCGCCGTCCGCCGGCTCGGTGGCCAGCGAAACGATCGCGCGGACAACGTAGTTCACCGGCACCAGCGCCATCTCCGCGTCGCCGACATCGGGGGCCAGGCCCAGCACCGCCACGGCCCGGATCATGTTCCAGAACGAATCGTCGGCGCTGTTCACACCGGTGTGCGGATCGCCGGAAATCGTTGCGGGACGGTAGATCCGCACCGGAACGCCGCGCTCGGCGGCCTGCGTCACCAGCTGTTCGGCGACCCATTTGCTGGCCACGTAGCCGTTGGCGGACAGCTGGTCGACGCTCAGCCGATCGTCCTCCGCCCCACGGAAATCCGGCCCGAGGGTGGCGGGAATGACGGCATTGGCCGTGGAGACGAAGTGCACCGGCTTGATCCGCGTCGTGGTGGCCAGCCGCAGCACCTGCCGGGTGCCCTCCACATTGGCCGCGCGCAGCCGCGAATACGGTTCGATGTGGTTGACCCGCGCTCCGTTGTGATAGATGACGTCGATGCGTTCGGTCAGGCGGCGGTAGTCGGCGGGCGTGAGCCCGAACTCGGGCGCGGCGAGATCGCCCGGCACGGCCACGATCCGATCGCGGAACCCCTCCTCCCAGATCCGGTACTGCCGCAACGACTCCCGGATCCGCGCGTGCGCCAGCTCCGCCGAATCCGCGCGGACCAGGCACCAGACCCGGGACTCGGTGCGCACCAGCAACTCCCGCAGCAGATGCACGCCCAGGAATCCGGTGGCGCCGGTGAGCAGCACGTCCAGCACCGAATCGTAGGGCGGCGCCGAATCGTCCGCGCCGATCTCCGGCTCCAGGACCGCATCCGCCGCGATCAGGTCCGACTCGTCGGCCGTGACGGGTGCGGAATCGGTGCCGTCGACGCGGGCTGCCAGCGCGCGCACGGTCGGCGCGGTGAACAGCGTGGCCATGGGCAGGTCGATGCCCAGGCGCGCGTTCAGGGCGCGCTGCAGCGTGAATGCCAGCAACGAGGTACCGCCCAGTTCGAAGAAGCCGTCCGCCGCGCCCACCCGGTCGATCCCCAGCACCTCACCGAACACCTCGGCCACGGCCCGCTCGGTCGCCGTCGCCGGGGCGAGGTACTCGCGAGCCTCGAAGACCGGGGCGGGCAGGGCGGCGCGGTCCAGCTTGCCGCTCGAGTTCATCGGGAACGCGTCGAGGACGACCAGGGCCGCGGGCAGCATGTAGGAGGGCAGCACCTGCGACAGTTCCCGGCGCACCGCGTCGGTATCGATATCGCCGTCCGCGGCAACCACATACGCCGCCAACTGATCCCCCGCCGGCGAGGGTGCGACCAGCGCCACGGCCTGCGCGATCGCCGGATCGGCCAGCAGCGCCGCCTCGACCTCGCCCAGTTCGATGCGGTGGCCGCGGATCTTGGCCTGGAAGTCGATGCGCCCCAGGTATTCCAGCACGCCGTCGGCGCGGCGGCGCACGAGATCCCCCGTGCGGTACATGCGCGCGCCCGGCGGGCCATACGGATCCGCGACGAACCGGTCCGCGGACAGATCCGGGCGCCGCAGGTAGCCACGCGCCAATTGGTCACCGGCCAAATACAATTCGCCGGCCGCGCCGAACGGGGTCAGGTGCAGCCGCGAATCCAGCACGTAGGTGCGGGTGTTCCACTGCGGCAGGCCGATCGGCACCGTGGTCCGATCCGCGGGAGTCGCGGGCCAGTACGTCACCGACACCGCGGCCTCGGTGGGGCCGTACAGGTTGTGCAGGCCCGCGCTCGACAGCGCGGCAAACGCGGCCACCGTCGACGGCGGCAGCGCCTCGCCGATCACGAAGACCTCGCGCAGCCAGGTCAGCTGCTCCGCCCGCGCGGCGGCCAGGAACACCTGCAGCACCGAGGGCACGAAGTCGGTCAGCGTAACCTCGTGCAGCGCAATCAGACTCGCGATGTATTCGGGATCGCGCTGGCCGTCGGGCGCGGCCAGCACCAGCTGCGCGCCGACGCTCAGCGGGAGGAAGTAGCCCCACAGCGACACGTCGAAGGTGGTGGCGGTCTTCTGCAGGTACACATCGCCGGAATCGACCTCGTACTGCGCGGCCATCCACTCGATCTGATTGCGGATCGCCGCGTGCGAGACCATCACGCCCTTGGGGCGGCCGGTCGAGCCCGAGGTGAACAGCACGTACGCCGGATGATCCTGGGACAGTGGCACATTCACCGGCTCGATGGGCAGGTGCGACAGGTCCAGTGTGTCGATGTTGATGACGGGCAGATCCGTGTCGGGCGGCCGATGGCCGCTCTTGCTCAGCACACAGACCGGCTGCGCGGTCTCGAGCACGTACGCGATCCGCCCGGCCGGGTGCTCCAGATCCAGCGGCAGGTACGCCCCGCCCGCGCTGATCACCGCGTACATCGCGACCACCAGCTCCGGCGAGCGCGGCATCGCCAGCGCCACCACCGATTCGGGGCCGATGCCCTGCTCGATCAGGTAGTGGGCCAGCCGATTCACCCACGCGTCGAATTCGCGGTAGGTCCAGGCGATGTCGTCGTCGAATACCAACGCCACCGCCTCGGGCGCGGCGGCCACCGCGCGGCGGTAGCCCTCCAGCAGTAGGGTGCCCGGCACGGTGTGCGCGGTGTCCTCGAGCTCGCGCAGTAGATCTCCGCGCTCCTGCGGGGCAAGGACGTCGATGTCGCCGACGACGACGCCCGGATCGTGGGCCACCGCCTCGAGCAGGCGCACGAACCGCTCGGCGAACCCGGCGATCGTCTCCGCGGCGAAAAGGTCTGTGGCATAGCTGAACTGCGCACCCCAGGGGTTGTCGTCGGCACCCGGGGAGATCGTCAGCTGCAGGTCGAATTTCGCTGCCTCGGTGTCCAATTCGAGCTGCGAGACCGTCAGCTCATCCAGCTCGAGAGTCGGTGCGGCCATGTTCTGGAAGAACAGCGCCACCTGGAACAGCGGGTTGTAGGCGGCCGTGCGGCCCGGCGCCAGCACCTCCACCAGGCGTTCGAAGGGCAGCTCGGCATGGTCGAAGGCCACCAGATCGCGCTCGCGCGTGTGGGCGACCAGGTCCGCGAAGGTTCTCGCCGGGTCGATTCGGGTGCGCAGCGTGACGGTGTTGACGAACATGCCGATGAGATCGGCCAATTCGGGCTCGCCGCGACCGGCCACCGGGGTGCCGATCACGATGTCGTCCGATCCGGTGATCCGCGCCAGCAACGCCGCGAACGCGGCGTGCACGACCATGAACGGCGTCGCGTTCGCCGCCGCGGCCACCTCACCGAGCTTCGCGTGCACGGCTGCGGGAATCTCGAAGGAGAAGGACTTTCCGGCGCCACTGGGCGCGGGCGGGCGCGGGAAGTCCGCGGGCAGCCCCATCAGCTCCGGGATACCGGCCAGCTCGTTGCGCCAGAACTCGACGTGGGCGGCGGCGAGCGACTCCGGATCGGTGTCCTCGCCCAGCAGTTCCCGGTGCCACACACTGTAGTCGGCGTACTGCAGTGGCAGCGGAGTCCACGCCGGCGCCACGCCACCGCTGCGGGCGGCGTAGGCGTACATCAGATCCCGGGTCAGCGGGCCCAGCGACCAGCCGTCCACGGCGATGTGGTGGGCGGCGAACACCAGTGCGTGATCGGCGGTTTCGCCCGGAGCGCCCAGCGCGAACAGCGCCATTCGGAACGGAACCTGCTCCGACACATCGAATCCGGACAGCGCCACCTGCTCGATCCCCGTGCGCAACTCGTCCGGCCCGGGCGCGTCGACCGGCGTCAGATCCGGCAGTTCCGGATCCAGGATCCGTTGCGCGACAGTGCCGTTCACCTCCGGATAGACCGTACGCAGGATCTCGTGGCGGTCGATCACATCCCCGACGGCCGCACCCAGCGCCGCGATGTCCAGCGGGCCGGTGAGCCGGATGGCGACCGGCACGTTGTACATGGGCGAGGCGGTGTCGAACTGGTTGAGCAACCACATCCGCTGCTGCGCCGGGGCCAGCGGAATCGCCTCGGGCCGCTCGCGCGCGGCCAGCACCGGCCGGTTCGTGCTCTCGAGTCCGGATACCCACTGGGCCAGTGCCTGCACCGTGGACGCCTCGAAGAGCACGCGCGCTGGGAACTGGGTACCGGTCGCCGCCCGGATGCGCGCGACCGCCTGGGTTGCCAGCAGCGAATTACCGCCCAGGGCAAAGAAATCGTCGTCGAGGCCGACCCGCTCGGCGCCGAGCAGATCGGCGAAGACCTCGGCCACGACGCGCTCGACGGGGCCGGTCGGCTCTCGGTACTGCGCCGCGGCGAACACCGGCTCCGGCAGCGCCGCGCGGTCGAGCTTGCCCACCGGGGTGAGCGGCAGTTTGTCCAGGACGGTCAGCGCCGCCGGAACCATGTAGCCGGGCAATTGCCGCCCGGCGAAGGCGAGCAGTTCGGCGGTGTCGATCGAGGCGCCCGCGACGGGGATGACATACGAGACCAGGGCGGTGTTGCCCCCGACCGTGTTGTCTCGAGACGTGGTGTGCCCCACCGTCACCGCGAAATCGACCGCCTCGTGGGCGCTCAGGACGGAATCGATCTCGCCCAGCTCGATCCGGAATCCGCGGATCTTGACCTGGAAGTCGTTGCGGCCCATGTGAAGTACCGGTCCGTCGGCGATGTCCACCCGGCCCAGATCGCCCGTACGGTACATCCGCGAGCCCGGTTCCCCGAACGGATCGGCCACGAAGCGCGCCGCGGTCAGCCCCGGCCGGGCGTGATATCCGCGCGCCACGCCCGGACCGGCCAGATACAGCTCGCCGGTGCCGCCGACCGGCTCGACCTCGAGCCGATCGGTCAGGATCCGGCTGGCCATGCCCCGGATGGCCGTTCCGATCGTGGCGGGTTCGCCGGGCACCAGCGGATCGCTGATATTGGTCATGATGGTGGTCTCGGTGGGCCCGTAGCCGTTGTGGAAGCGCCGGCTCCCACCGGCCCACCGGTTGACCAGCTCCGGCGGGCAGGCCTCGCCGCCGGCCACCAGTACTTCCAGGTCGTCCAGTCCGGCCGGATCCACCGACGCCAGGGCCGCCGGGGTGATGAAGGCGTGCGTCACCCGCTGCGTGCGCAGCAGCTGCGCCAGGTCCGCACCGCCGTAGACGTCCACCGGCGCCACCACCATCGTCGCGCCCGCGCCGAGGGCCAGCAGCAGCTCGAGCACCGAGGCGTCGAAACTCGGCGAGGCGAAGTGCAGGGTGCGCGAGGCGGACGTCACGCCGTAGCGTTCGCGCTGCTCGGCGGAGAAGTTCGCCAGGCCGGCGTGGGTGACGGTCACCCCCTTCGGCACGCCCGTGGACCCCGAGGTGTAGATGACATAGGCGGGATGGGTGATCCGCAGCTGTCGCACCCGGTCCTCGTTGAGCACCAGCTCGTCGGAACGGTCCTCGATGTCACGGCCGAATTCGGGCGAGTCCACCGCCAGCCACTCGAGACCGCCGGGCAGCTCGCCGGCGGTCGCCTCGACCGTCAGCCCGAGCACCGCCCCGGAGTCGACCACCATCCGCTCCACGCGCGAGGCCGGGTAGCCCGGATCGATCGGCACGAAGGCCGCACCGGTCTTCACCACGGCCCAGACCGCCGCGACCGACCAGACCGATCGCGGAATACCCACCGCGACAGCATCTTCGGGCCCGATGCCGCGCGCGATCAGCGCCCGCGCCGCGCGCGAGGACCAGCGGTCGAGCTCGGCATAGGTCATCGACAGATCGCCGTCGTCGACCGCGATGCCCAGCGGGTTCAGTTCCACGGCCGCCGCGACCAACTGGGCCAGCGTCGGCGCCGACCGGCCGCGCCGACGCACCGGCCGACCAGCGGCGCCCCTGCGCTGACGTTGCCCGGATTCGCCCGCCATACTTTGCCTCACTCACCCTCATCGTTCGATCCGGCCGCCGCGACCAGCACATGTCACACCGATTCGCCGAGTCCTAGGCTAGGGGGACCCGGCGCTCGGAGCGCCAGCGCCCCAGTCACAGTATCGGGCCATATTATTTCCGTCCGGCAAGCGTTCGTGCTGTGCGGACACTGTGCGTTCACCCATAATCTGCCCAGGGTCCAGCTCGAACGCCGCCGACCAGCCCGAATGCCCGGGGCGGTGTTCGCGATGCGGCGCACATGGAGGGTGATCGTGCCGGCCGTGTCACATACGCGCCGGAGGTCCCACGGTCGACCAGGAATTGCGAGGCGGTACCCCGTCAGGGCACCAGGACGACTACCTCGAGCCCGCGCGCATCGTGTGCGGCCCGCAGCGCCGCCGCGGGATCATCGAGCCCGACGACGGTGACATCGAGAGCCGAAAGATCCAGCGCACCACCGCGGATCGCGGACCACAGCTCGAGCACGGTCGTGTCGCTGGCCATCCACGATCCTCGCACTGTCAGCCGCCGATGCATCAGATCGTTGTACGGGATGGGCAGCTCCTGACGCACCCCGCCGACGAGAACCCAGCTCCCGTCCGGGCGGATCGCGTCGAATCCGGCCATCGTCGGCAGCGCGGAGGGCACCGGGCCGAGCGTGTCGAGGACCGCGTCGACCGGCCCGGCCGCCGCGGCGATCGCACGTCCGTCCACGCCGCGGTCACCGGTCAGGGGCACCGTCACCACCCGCCGGTCCAGGCCCGCGAGCATGTCCAGCGTCGCCCGATTACGGCCGACTGCGACCACCGCCGCGGCCCCGCGGGCCAGCGCGATCAGCACCGCCGCGGTCCCCAGTTGCCCGGTCGCACCGACCACCGCAACGGTCTGCCCCGCGCGCACCCCGGCCCGCTCGATCCCCTCGCCCGCGATAGCCAGCCAGGGCAGCACCGACAGGCGCTCCGGCTCCGGATAGTCGTCCGCACCCGGCAGCGCGACGAGCGTGCGCTCGGGTTGCAGCGCGCGCTCGGCGAACAGGCCGTCGCGCCAGACCTCGCGCATGCGATCGGTCGTCTCGGTCGGGTGCCCGTCACCGCCGATTCCGGTCCAGCCCAGCAAGACCTCCTGCGGATCGGCGACGCGGTGCGAGCGGAACAGCGCGGTGGCGACGACGACATCGCCCTGCCGCACCCCGAAGACGTCGTCGGCGGTCGCGGTCACGCGCCCGATTCCGGTGGGGCCCAGCACGATCGGCGTCGGGAACCCGCCGCGTCCCCCGGACACCAGTTCGCCGGTGTAGGAGGGGACGAGCGCGGAGAGCACGTCGAGCGTGGCGCCGCCGCCGCGCAGCCGGGGTTCGGGGACGTCCGCGAGGTGCAGGCCGCCGTCGGGTGTTGTCATCTGCCATGCCTTCATGCCCCTAGTTCACGCCCGGCCCGGCGTGGTATCCAGAACGAGATGATCGTGGAACCGGGAGTACCAGCCTCGAGCGAGCCGACCGCGGCTCTTCCTCGCGCCGATGCCGAGCGCCGCCATGAGTGAGCGCGTCGCCGATGCGGACGGGCCCGCGCCCGTGCCGGAACCGAGCGCGGGCACGCGAGCCGCCCACGCGGACGGGCCCTCGCCGGTGTCGGAACCGGGCACGGTTCAGCAGGCGCGGCAGCGCGAGCTGGGCGCATTCCTGCGCGCTCGACGGGAGCGCACCAGCCCGGACGAGGTGGGCCTGCCCGGTTCGGCCCGGCGGCGCACCCCCGGGCTGCGGCGGGAGGAACTGGCGGTCATCGCGGGCGTCAGCACGACCTGGTACGCGTATCTGGAGCAGGGCCGGGACGTGCGTCCCTCCGATCAGGTCCTGACCGCGATCGCGAATGCTTTGCTGCTCAACGACGATGAGCGCGCGTACCTGCGCACGCTGGCGGGCGGAGCCGACGGCGCCGCCCCGCCGCCGCCGCCCGCCGAAACCGTTGCGCCCGAGGTCGCCGCCATCCCCGCCATGGTGCATCCGGCCCCGGCCTACATCACCGGCGCGACGACCGATCTGCTCGCCTGGAACGCCGCCGCGGCCGAATACTTTCCGGGCCTGATCGAGCAATCACGTTCCGGCACACCGAATCTCGCGCGCTGGGTCTTCCTCGATCCCGCCGCCCGGGACATCCTGGTCGACTGGACCGCAACAGCACAGTCGGTGCTCGCGCGGCTGCGCACCAACGCCGGACGGCATCCGAACGACCCCCGCTTCGCCCGCCTCACCGCCGACCTGTGCGAGCACAGCGCCGAGGCGGCCGTCTGGTGGCCGCGCTACGACATCGCGACCAATCACTCCGGCACCAAACGGATACGCCACCCCGTCCGCGGCGAACTCACCCTCGGCCACGCCGCCCTGGCCGTCACCGACGCCCCCGAGCAGGTCCTGGTCGTCTACTCACCGGCGTGAGCTGCGATGTTGTGCGGCACCGATGAATTCGACGACCGGGACCGGTCTGTACCGACAGACCCGTCCACCGCGCATGACAAGTGAGGACCCATGAGCACAGGCTTGCCGCCCGTCACCGATCAGGAAACCTGGCAGCGCGAACTCGACGCGCTGCGCGTCCGGGAGAAGGCCGCCACCCGCGAGCTCGACGCGATCGCCGCCCAGCGCCGCCGCCTGCCGATGGTCCGGATGCCCGACTACACCCTCGAGGGCGCGGCCGGACCGGTCCGGCTGGCCGATGTGTTCGAGGGGAAATCCCAGCTCATCGTCTACAACCACATGTGGTTCCCCGACCAGGAATGGCAGTGCGCCGGCTGCACCGGATTCACCTCGCAGTACACCCGCCTGGAATTCCTGGACAACTGGGACGCCCGCTTCGTCATCGTCACCCAGGGCCCGATCGACCAGGCCCTGGCCTACCAGCGCCGCGTCGGCAACCGCATGACCTGGTACTCCACCGCGAACAGCCCCTTCGGCGCCGACGTCGGCGCCCCTCCCGGCGCGGGCTTCGCCGTCAACGTCTTCCTCCGCGACGGTGACACCGTCTACCGCACCTGGCACACCAACGGCCGCGGCACCGAACAGCTCGGCCATACCTTCGGCCTCCTGGACCTGCTGCCCTACGGCCGCCAGGAGGAATGGCAGGACTCCCCCGAGGGCTGGCCCCAGCACCCCACCTACAGCCGCTGGACCTCGTCCGAGGACATTGCCGCCGCCTACGGCGAACCGGGAGCCTGAATTCGGACACGACCCCGGGAAAGCAGCGCCGACCTCGCGCAGATGGCAGGCTGTGATCATGGCCGATGAAAAGGAAGTCACCGCCGAGCCGCTCGCGGACCCCGACGAGTCACAGGAAGAGGCAACCAAGCGCAAGTTCCGCGAGGCCCTCGAACGCAAGAACGGTCACGCCGCCGCCGGCGGGACCTCCCAGAACGCCGCCAAAGTACGCGGCGCCCACGCCCAAGCCGGCGGCAAGCGCACCTTCCGCCGCCGCGCGGGCGGGTAGATCCGGCCGCATCCCGAAGGCGATCGTCGCTTCGTGCCGCCATGGTCCTCGGCACGCTACGCGGCCGGTCGGCTGCGCCCCGGGCACGCTGCCCGGGGCGCGCGACCCCGCCTCTGCCGGTAGTCGGCGCGGGCGCGGCCTCAGCCCATCGTCTTGGCCCCGTCGATGGCCTCGCGAATGATGTCGGCGTGGCCGGCGTGCTGGGTGGTCTCGGCGATGATGTGCAGCAGCACCCGCCGGAACGACCACCGGGTCTCCTGGTTCCACGGTGCGGCGGGCAGTTCGCGGGTGGCGTCCAGGTCCGGCACCGTCGCGATCAATTCATCGGTGCGAGCGGCCACCTCGTCGTAGGCGGCAAGTATTCCGGCCAGGGTGTCGCCCGGCTGCATCTGGAAATCGTCGGCGCGGCGGGCGAAGTCCTCCTCGGTCATGTCGTCGAAGTCCTTCATCGCCGTTCCCTTGCCCTTGCCCTCCCGGATGAAATCCGTCCAGCCGCGTTCGCACGAGGTGACGTGCTTGACCAGTCCGCCCAGGCACAGCTCGCTGGGCGTCGGATGCGCCGCGAGCTGCTCGTCGGACATCTCCCGAGTGGTGAAACGCAGGAAGTGCCGGGCCTCGGCGAGCTGCGCGAGCAGGTCGGCGCGCTCGCCCGAGAGGGTGCCGCTGGTCGTCGGGTTGCTGAGGGAGGTCTCGGCCATGATGTTCGCCCTTCGTCGTGGTGGTGTTCGGCTGGTTCGAGAACCACGCTATGGCCCATAGCGGCCACTTTCCGACCTCAATACGGGGAGAATCGGAATCATGGCGAATACGAGCACGCGGACGCTTCGCCTGCTGTCCCTGCTGCAGACGCACAAGTACTGGCCCGGTGCCGAATTGGCCGATCGGCTCGAGGTGTCACCGCGAACCCTGCGCCGCGACGTCGACCGGCTCCGGGCGCTGGGCTATCCGGTGCAGGCGCGCCGCGGGGTGGACGGCGGCTATCAACTCGCGGCGGGCGCCGCGCTGCCGCCGTTGATGGTCGACGACGACGAGGCGATCGCGCTGGTGGCCGGGCTGCAGGCCGCCGCGGGCATGTCCGCTCCCGACGTGGCGGAATCGTCGGTGCGGGCCCTGGCCAAGCTGATACAGGTAATGCCGCCACGGCTGCGGCGCCGGGTCGAGGCGGTCCGGGAGATGACCGTCGCCGGCGGCTGGAACGGCCCGCCCGGTCCCCCGGTCGATGCCGGTGCGCTCACCAGGATCGCGCTGGCCTGCCGGGACACCGAGCGCCTGCGCTTCACGTATTCGGCCGCCGACGACCGCCGCAGCGATCGGCACGTCGAACCCCACCGGCTCGTCTCGCTGGGGCGTCGCTGGTACTTCGTCGCCTACGATCTGACCCGGCACGACTGGCGCAGTTTCCGGGTCGATCGCGTCGCCGACCTCGCCGGTGACGGTTCCCGTTTCCTCCCCCGCGAACTCCCCGCACAGGACGCCGGCGAATTCGTCCGCTCCGCCATGGATAACCTGCCCGGCCTGTACCGGGTCGAGGCGATCGTCGACACCCCCGCCGACACCGCTCGGGAACGAGTCGGCCACTGGTGCACCATCGAAGACATCGATCCCGAGCACTGCCGAATCTCGATGACCTCCGACTCACTGGACTGGCCCACAATGGTTCTCGGCGCGACCGACGCCGACTTCCGGATCCGGGAACCCCCGGAACTGATTGCGCACCTACGGAATCTGGCCGAGCGCTTCGGCCGAGCGTGACAGTGGCACCGGCCGATCCGCCGCGCGCTTGGCGACCGCATCCACCGTGAATCCGGTGTAGCTATCGCCCTCACCCAGCAGCGCCCGGGCGGCATCGAGAACCTGTCGGCGACTCTGCTCGACCTGGGCGGTGCATTTTCCCAGGTTGTACTGGCGTGGGCTCATGGCCTTGACAGTATCTGGCGATGCTGATTTAGTCATACAGACAGTATGACTAAATCAACATCGTGTCCGCCGCCGGGGGCAATAACCCACGAAACGGTGGCAGCCTGCCGCCGCCTTTCATCTTCCGAATGGAGCCCCGCATGCGAATCAGCGTGAGTATCACCAACTTTTCGTGGCCTGGTGCGGCCGCGACCATCGCCGACGAGCTCGAGCGTGTGGTTCGCCGCGCCGACGAGGGACACATCGACACTGTTTGGGTATGCGACCACCTGCTCCAACTGGCCCCCGGCACCCAACCCACACAGGAGATGCTGGAGGCTTACACCACCCTCGGCTACCTCGCCGCCATAACCGGCCGAGTCCGCCTCGGCACCATGGTGACCGCGGCAACATTCCGCACGCCGACTTTGCTGCTCAAAGCAGTCACAACAGTCGACGTCCTGTCCGGCGGCCGAGCATGGCTCGGAATCGGCGCAGGCTACCACCAGCCCGAAGCGACCATGATGGGTCTGTTCCTGCCGTCGACCACCGAACGATTCGAACGACTCGAAGAAACCCTCCAACTGGCACTGCGGATGTGGGAAGGCCAGGACACCGCGTTC
Organism: Nocardia albiluteola; assembly: GCF_018860155.1. Lineage (GTDB taxonomy): Bacteria > Actinomycetota > Actinomycetes > Mycobacteriales > Mycobacteriaceae > Nocardia > Nocardia albiluteola. Next base: position 112,503 of record NZ_JAHKNI010000015.1, on the reverse strand, counting down.
GCGGGCGACCACTTCCACGCCGAACGACCGATCAACTCACCCAACGCAATCAGCACGCCACACCCACCGATCCTCATCGCGGGCTCCGGCGAACACAGAACGCTGCGACTGGTCGCCCAATACGCGCAGGCATGCAACCTCTACGACGCACCCGACAACGGCCGGACAATCACCCGCAAGCTACGAACACTCGCCGAACACTGCGCCACCCTCGGGCGGCCCTCGGCCGCGATCGAGAAGACAGTCAACATCCACATCCACCCCACCGACACCCTGTCCGACCTGTACACACGCGCGGAAGCATTCAACCAACTCGGCATCGACCACCTCATCGTCATGAAAACCGCCGCCCCCTGGACGACCGAGAACCTCGACACCATCAACGAATTGGCCCGACAAGTCGAGCACCTACACCCCGCCGGCGACTGCCCATAGCCCCCAGTCGCTCCCGGGGCTTGCCGTCGACAGCAAGCGGTTCAAGCCGACGGCATCGCCTAACGCTCCACAACGCGAACACCCTGACGGCGGCCGGGCCGCAGATCCGGGTCCAACCGGTCGGCACCCGTTCGACGAGTTGGGCCCGATAGCGGCAAGGCACCCCGCGGCAGGCTGCTGTCGCGCGACTGCGGATCGGCCCGCTCAGCGGCATGTGCGTGCGTTCTCAATCGAGATCGGCAAAGGTGTCCTCCCCAGGTCGCCAGATGGCCCACATGTCGGAGAACCCGCTGAGCATCGCGATTTCCGGGCCCTCGAGTTCGTCGGATGCCGGATGGATCGACAGCGAGCCCGCCTCGAACCGGAGCAGCAGGCCACTGCCGACAGCTTCTTTCGTCGACACCACAGGCTGACCAATGAAGCCGCACAGTGCATCTCGATACCCGGCGTCCTGGAAGCGCAAGCCTCCGCCGCTGGTGTTGATCGTCGGCCACACGTAACAGGACAGGACGGGGCCGTCGAAGGTGAGTTGGACGTAGTCCCTGACGAAGACCACCGACGCCAGCTCGCAACCGATCAGACGTGTAAGTACCGAGTCACTCTGCGGATGCGGGCACGGCCGAGGGGCTCTTTTACAACGAGCCTGCTGATGGCTCACGTCGATCTCACGAATCTATAGCCGTCACATACAGCGAACCGGAGGGCTCGAGGTCGCGGACAATCACCCGTAGAGTATCGAAAGGTCTACGAGGGAAGCCTGTTCCGACTCCGCCGCCGCCATCGCCTTAGCATTGAATCCCGCACCGCTGAAACACAACAATTTGGTGCGGCTGGTGTCGTACCGGCCGTTGCGGGCGATGATGTCTCGAATGGTGCGGAGGCGCTCGAGGTGCCCCTCACCCATCGTGACGTTCCACTTCGCCTCGCCGATGGCCAACAGCGGCGGCTTACCACCGTCTGCCACGCCGATCACGGCGAGATCGATCTCATGACTCGTCCGGGTGCTCGTGTCGTGGACCACCCCATGCCCAACCTTGGCGGGCAGGTCGTCGAAGAATTCCGGATCGGCGTGATACAGCGCCCAATCCCGGCATATCTGTTCGAAATGTGGTCCGAGGACATTGCTGACGAACCGACGGCGACTGACTCGCCACACCCGATCGGCGCTACCCGGGCGCTGCAGCTGGTCCCAGACCGGACGCATGATCGCGTGGTGGAACTGGACCAGCGGCTCGGAGATGCGGTAAGTGGATCTGTTGTCCCGGAACGCATCCGCATCGCGATGCAACAGCCCGACGTCCTCGAGTACCGTCAGGGGATGCGCGATGTCGGTGGCCTTACGTTCCAGATAGCCCGCAATGCCGCCGCGAGTCGCGTTCCCGTCCGCCACGGCGGCCAGAACCGACAAATACAGTGCCGTGTCTCGTAATTCGGGCTCCTCAGCCAGAAGATACCGCGGCTCCCTGAACAGAGGCGTCTCGGGATTCAATACCGTACGTATCACCCAGGAGTCGAAATCGTCAGGGCCGCTGGGCGTATCGCCACGCGCAAACTCCCGGCGATACGCCGGCGTACCACCCACGATCGAATGAACCTGGAGCGCAAGACGCGAGTCCGTGATGCCCCAGAACTCGGCCGCCAACCGATAGTCGAGCGGCCGAACGAGTAACTCGAGTCCAGCGCGGCCGCGCAACGGGGCATTTCCGGACAGGATCCTCCCCATGAATGACAACGCGGACCCACAGAGCAGCAAGCGAGTTCGCGAACGCGTTCGCTGTTCCCGCATGGGTCGCAGCGCCTCCTGGATGATCGATGGAAGCTCCGGATTCGCCTTCGCCAGATAGGGAAATTCGTCGATGACGACCGGGATCGGCCGATCGTTCCCGAGGCTGAGCAACGTGTCGATCACCTCGGCCCACCCATGGAAATGAAACGGGCTTGCAGGGCGCAGATGGTCGGTCAGCGCGGCACTCACCCGCCGCAACGACTCGGGATCGGTCGCCTCCGTTGCCCCGAAGTAGAACCCGCCAGCCGCCTCGCAGACGGCCTCCAACAGGAACGTCTTTCCCTGCCGACGCCGCCCCGAGACGACCCCGAGCGTCGCACCGGGCTGCTCATCGGCCACGAACCGCTGCAACGCCGACCACTCGTAGTCCCGATCGAACACGTCCGCCGGCTTCCGCACACAACCTCCCGGTTTGTAGGGGTGCAGTTAATATAACTGTACCCCCACAAAACGTAAGCGACACCGGCGACCACAGCCCCGGACACGACGAAGGCCCGGTCCTGATGGACCGGGCCTTCTCAGTGGAGCTGCCGGGAATCGAACCCGGGTCCTCCGCCGCTTCTCCAGGGCTTCTCCGTGTGCAGTTCGCCTCGCCTCTGCTCGGATCTCCCGGTCATGCGAACCTGCCGAGATGACGATCCCAGTCGCTGTTCGATGTCCCGTCCACCTCCGCGACCGAGGCGGACGGTAAGCCCTCTAGCTGATGCCAGTGACCGGGCCGAAGGCGAACCCGGGCTGACAGACACGCTCTACTGCTTAGGCAGCGAGAGCGTAGTCGCGCTGATTGGAATCGGCGCTTATAGGGTTGCAGCGACGCTTACGGTGGTCTCTTGCCTGCACCGACACGCTTCCCCTGAATCGACGTACGCAGTCGAAACCGTTCAGCCCCGTACTTTCAATCCAGTTGCCCGGCTGGTGACCGGGCTGTTCATAGTAACACTCCGCGCGAGTTGATCATTCCGACCCCCCAACGCCTTTCGCGTCCGCGTGACACAAGATGCGTATCTCATACTATATGAGTTTCATATCTTATGGAGTAGCATCGGTCGTATGGACGCGAACAAATACCGCCGCATGACCAACACCGCCAACAAGCTGATCGCCGGGCTGCAGCGGCTCGGCATCGCCTTCGGGCCGATGCAGTTGCTGACCGTCACCGGCAGGCGCACCGGCCGGGTGCTCACCTTCCCGATCGCGGTGAACGAGATCGACGGCGGCAGATACATATTCCAGGCCTTCCCCAAGGCTGCCTGGGTCGCCAATGTGCGCGCCGCCGACACCGTCACCCTCACGCGCGGGCGCAAATCCTCGACCGCGCGCCTGGTCGAATTGCCGGTGGACGAGCGGCGGCCGGTCCTGCACGCGCTGGTTGCCGCGAGTCCGGCCAGCGTCGGGAACCGGTTCGTCACCACCGGCCTGGCCGAGACCGCCACCCCGGACGGCGTCGCGGCCGCCGCGAGCAGGATCGCGGTCTTCCGGGTCGAGCCCGCCTGAGCAGGCGCCGGGCCGCCTCGCGATACCGTATGAGTTTCATACGATTCGAGAGGATGCGGGCACATGAGGGAGCGCAGCGACCGAACCGTCGGCACAGTGCCATGGGCGGTCACTCCGGAGCCGGGCGAGGCGCGGGCATGACCACCCCCTCTCCGCCCCCCGATCAAGCCGCGACGCGCCGCCGCCGGCAGCTGACCGTGGCGGTCCGGGATGCCCTGGGCGAGGTGAGCATTCAGCTCTCGCTGCTCAATCGACGCTTTGGCGGCCGGGTCGAGCTGCGCGATATCGACTGGACGTGCCTGCATCTGATCAACCGGTACGGCCCGATCGCGCCCACCGCGCTGGCCCGCCGCGCCGGAATTCATCCCGCCACCCTGACCGGAATCCTGGATCGACTGCAGAAAGGCGGCTGGGTCGTGCGCGAGCGCGACCCGGACTCCGCCGATCGCCGCGCGGTCACGCTGCGCTCGGTGCGCGAGCGCAACGCCGCGCTGTTCGAACTCTTCTCGGGCATGAACCACCGCATGGAGGTGGTGTGCGAGGACTATTCGGAAGCCGAACTCGAGATCATCGCCGACTTCCTGCGCCGCACCGCCACCGCGGGCGACGAGTCCGCACAGGAGCTGGCGGCGGACTGATCAGCGAAAACCGTTCAGTGGAACAATTAACACAGGGGAACGATTTACCCGAGGGAACAATTCACGCGGTCGCGATCAACGCGACCGAGCCGAGGGCCATCGCCATCCCGATCTTCTGCAGCGGGCCGACCCGCTCGCCCAGCAGCAGCATCGCCAGCAGCACCGTCGCCGCGGGGTAGAGCGAGCCGATCACGCTGACCAGCGACAGCAGCGAGCCATGGAAGGCGTACAGCATCGACACGTTCGCGATCACGTCCAGGACGCTGACGTAGCACGCCAGCCGCAGCGGCTCGCCGCGCGGCGCCTCGAAATGCCCGGTGACCAGCGCGGCCACCCAGACCACCGCGGTCGCCGCGACACGTGAGAGCACCAGCGGCCACAGTCCGTCGGGGGCGGCGGTCTTGTGCAGGGCCACGAAGGTGAAGGCGAAGGCCACGCCCGAGCCCACCGTCAGCAGCGCGACCCGGCGGTCGAAACGCAGCTTCCGCCCGCCGGTGATCTCCTCGGTCACCGCATCGGGCGACTCCCTGCTGACCAGCACCACCGCGACCAGCGCACACACGATGCCGACATAGGCCGGCGGACTCGAACGCTCGCCCGTCGCGAGCCCGACCAGCACCGGAATTCCGGCCACCAGCACCGCGGTCAGTGGCGAGACGACGGCCATCGGCCCCGCGGCCAGCGCCGCGTAGAACCACCACACCGCCAGTCCGCTGGCCACCCCCGAGGCCGCGCCCCACGCCATCGACGCCGCGTCGACGTGCCCGCCGACCACCGGCGCGACGATCAGCAGAATCACCACCGACAGCGGATAGGACACGATCACCACTCGCAACGCCGACACGCGGCGCGCGGCGACCCCTCCGACGAAATCGCTCACCCCGTAACCGAGAGCCGCCAGCAGTGCCAGCAGAACCCCGGTCACTTCATGCCCTTCACCCGCCGGCCGAGTTCGCGTGTCACCTCGCGCTCCGCGGTGCGCCGGGCCAGATCCTGACGCTTGTCGTAATCCTGCTTGCCCTTGGCCAGCGCGAGCTCGACCTTGACCTTGCCGTCGGCGAAGTACATCGACAGCGGCACCAGCGTCTGGCTGCTCTCCTTGATCTTGCCGGTGAGCTTGTCGATCTCGCGGCGGTGCAGCAGCAGCTTGCGGGTGCGGCGCGGCGAATGGTTGGTCCAGGTACCGTGCCCGTACTCGGGGATGTGCAGCCCGCGCAGCCACACCTCGCCGTCGTCGATGGTGGCGTACGCGTCGACCAGGGAGGCCTTGCCCTCACGCAGGCTCTTCACCTCGGTACCCACCAGCGCCACCCCGGCCTCGTAGGTGTCGAGGATCGCATAGTTGTGCCGCGCACGCCGATTGGTGGCGATAACCTTGCGCCCCTTCTCCTTCATGCTTCACCGCCAGCGATAGACGCCTGGTCAGAGGCACTGGCAATCCCCATCTGGCGGGCATGGTCCCGTACCGGTCCCGTACCGGGGACGTCGCCCAGCCCGGTCCCGATGCCCGGTCCCGTCGCCCCACGACCGATTTCGTTCATGTACACCCTTCTAACACGTCTGCCCTGGTCGGCAGCAAGCTGTTTAACCCCGTGCGCGCCATGATGGGCACCACAACATCCAATCCAGCTTACGGACCCACCCGCCGGTGGCCGCCCGCCAGATCAACAACGCGGTGTTGCGAGATCTTCCGTGCCCGCCACACGCGCCGATGGGCTTCTCGAGCTCTCTGCCAGACGGACCCCCGAATCGTGAGCTGTCCGTCCGCCCTGTCATGTTCTTGGGGCCGAATCATCACGCCGAGCTCGCACGGACATCCGTGACACGGTGGCCCGCCCTCGGTTCAGGGTTTGGTTGCCCGGATCGAGAAGGTAAGCGGGAGAGGGTCTCCTGGTAGGTGCCAGCGGCCGTCGGATGCCTGCCGCATCTGTGGTAGCCGCTGGTATGTCGCCCAGTTGAATTCGTGCACGAAGTCGATGCGCAGCCCGGCGGCGAGGACTGCGGTGATGATCTCGCCGAGGGAGTGCTGCCATTCGTAGCAGACGGGGTGGTTCAAGGTGTCGGTGTCTCCGGTGTAGGAGCCGTGCTGTTCGAATCGGAACGGTTCCCGGCGGTGGAAGTAGCTGATTCCGGTGTCGAGGTCGGGCCGGTCGTCGCGGAGAATGCCGGTGAGTGGATGTCCGTCTGCGAGGTAGAACACGCCGCCGGAGTCGAGGTGTCGTGCTGCGATCTGGGCCCATTGGGTGATGTCGGGGATCCAGCACAGCACTCCGTAGGTCGCGTAGACGATGTCGAAGGATTCGTCGAGAACCTCTGGCAGGTCGTAGATGTTGGCGCGTAGGAACCGGGCTGGCAGATCCAGTTGGCGGGCAAGCGATTGCGCGAGGGTGATGGCTTCGTCGGCGATGTCGACGCCGGTCACCGTTGCGCCCAGTCGTGCCAAGCTGAGGGTGTCCATGCCGAAGTGGCATTGCATGTGCAGCAGTCTCTTTCCGTGCACCGGCCCGACTTCGGCTTGTTCGTGCTCTCCGATGCTGTTGGCGCCGGCGAGGAAGCCGTCGAGATCGTAGAACGCCGACTGCGCGTGCAGTTGAGTTCGGTCGTTCCAGTTCTGCCGGTTAGCGTCGATGAACGTCTCGATGGCGGTGCCTGGTTGCGGCGTCATGTAGCCATCGTGGCGGCCGGGCCGGGGCGGCTGCCACTGAATTTTGCCGAGTGCGGACTCGAATCTGCTGAGCCGCTCGAACACTCGACTTGATCAGTCTGATTCAAGGTGAGCGCCCGCAGAGCGTGGCATGGGGTTTGCCTGGATCAGGATTCGGCTGGTTCCGGTTGCGGGCGTCGAGGAAAGGGTGGCTCAGAGTTGGTGGTTGCGATGTATTTGAAGTGGTTGCTGATCTCGACCCCGCTGCGGTGGTTCCATCACAGAAAGTGCAGATCATCGACCACGACGCCTGTGGCGAACGTGCGTCTGGCGTGCCGGCTTCAGCTCCTGAAGGTGCGCCGGTAGGCGGTGGGGGTGGTGTCCAGTACGCGCCGGAAGTGCAGTCGCAGGTTGGCGGCTGTGCCGAGCCCGCAGTCATGTGCGACGCGGTCCACTGGGTGATCGGTGGTCTCCAGTAGTTCTCGTGCCCGGCCAAGACGGGCGTGGAGCAACCACTGCAATGGGGTCGTGCCGGTCTCCTCGGTGAACCGGCGCATGAGTGTGCGCTGTGAGAGGCCTGCGTGCCGGGCGAGTTGGCGTAGTGTGACCGGCTCGCCGAGGCGTTGCAGAGCCCATTCGCGAGTGTCGGACAGCGACGCGTCGCCGGCTACCGCGACGGGGGCCGGCACGTACTGAGCTTGTCCGCCTTCGCGGTGCGGGGCGGCGACCAGGCCGCGGGCGATCCGGTTGGCTACTACCGCGCCGAGGTCGCGGCGCACGATGTGCAGACACAGGTCGATGCCGCAGCACACTCCGGCCGAGGTGAGGACGTCTCCCTCGTCGACATAGAGCACGTCGCGATCCACCGACACAGCGGGGAAATCGCGTTCGAAGTCATCGATGTACTGCCAGTGGGTGGTGGCGTGCAGACCGTCCAGCACGCCGGCCGCGGCCAGCGCGAAGGCGCCCGTGCAGATCGACACCATCCGCTTGCCCCGCTCGTGCGCCTCGGCCAGTGCGGCGAGTACGGGTTCCGGTGGTCGGCGAGGTGGCTCGGACCCCGGCACGATCACGGTGTCGGCGGCGCGCACCTGCTCCAGGTCTCCCTCGGTGAGCACCGTGAAGCCCCCGGTGGTGTGCACCCTCGAGGCGGCGGTGCACACGGTCATCTCGTACGGGGTCTCCGGACGGGTGGAGAAGATCTGCGCGGGGATCGCCAGATCAAGGGGCATGACCCCGTCCAGGGCCAGGATCGCGATCCGATGAGCCGTCATGGCAACATCCTAACGAAGTAGGGCAATTTTGCCTATCACGAGGTCAGGATGGTTTCAGGCACGCTGGGGACATGACCGAAGCTACCCATGAGGCGACCACCGCGGGGTCGGCCGACCTGATCACGCTGCCCGGTACACCGCTCGCCGAGGCCGTGGTGGATCTGATCCGCTCGGTGGAGACGCCGTCGGTGTTCAACCACAGCGTCCGCAGTTACCTGTTCGCCCGGCTGATGGCCGGCCGCCTCGGCCTGTCCGCGGGCAGCGACTACGACGACGACCTGTTGTTCTCCGCGTGCGCGATGCACGACCTCGGTGTGGCGCCGGACGGCCCGCACAGCCAGCGGTTCGAGATCGAAGGCGCCGATCGCGCCGCCGAATTCCTCGTCGAACGCGGGGTGTCCACATCGGACGCCGATCAGGTGTGGCAGGCGATCGCGTTGCACACCTCGCCTGGCATCGCGGAGCGCCGCGGCACACTGTGCGTGCTCGTCCGCGGAGGCGTCGGCCTCGACTTCGGCGGCCCGGTGGTAACCGACCACATCGACGCGCTCACCGACGAGCAAGCCGATGCCGTGCACGCCGTGTACCCGCGGCTGGACATGATCCGTTCGCTCACCGACGCGATCATCGCGCAAGCCGCGAAAAACCCGAAGAACGCGCCCCGCTACACGATCCCCGGCGAGTTCCTCCGTGAACGCGAGGCCTTCGGCCGCACCCGGATGGAGCACTCCTGCCGTTCGTCCCGCTGGGGCAACTGAACCCACGATTCGATCACAACGAAAGGGAAACACTGAAAATGGCCATCCACACCGTCGAGATCCCCCAGGACTCCGAAGTCTTCGGAAAAACTGTCAGCGCTTTCGCGAACTTCGGCTACTCCGCCGCGGTTCGCTCGCACGGGCATCTGTTCATTGCCGGCACGATCGGCCGCCGCGCCGATGGCACCATCCCCGACGACATCGAGGAACAAACCGAGATCGCCATCCGGCGCATCGAGGAAATCCTCCGGCTCGAAGGCCTCGACCTCTCCGCGCTCGTCGATGTGACCAGCTACCACGTCGACATCCACCAGCACCTGCCCGGCTTCTCCAAGGCCAAGGCGCGGCTGATCAACCCTCCCTACCCGACCTGGTCACTGATCGGCGTCAGCGGACTGGCCAGCCGCGGGCTGCTCGTCGAAATCCGCGCTACCGCCGCCTATCCCGACGCATCCTGACAGACCACCGTTCCTGGGCCCGGCTCCCGGGCCCAGGAACGGGTTACCACCTATTGGGAATTCATCATGAAGACTGCCCGGCGCCCAGGCCTCCTGTTGCCGGCCTCGATCATCGTCTCGTTCCTGGCCTCCTCCAGCGCACCGACGCCGCTCTACGCCACGTACGCCGAGCAATGGCATTTCTCCCCGATAACAACTACTGCCGTGTTCGGCACGTACGCGATCGCCGTCCTGGCCGCACTGCTCCTGCTCGGCAAGGCATCCGACCACCTCGGTCGCAAGCCGGTGCTGCTGGGCGCGCTGGCGTTGCAGATCACCGCCATGATCGTGTTCAGCGCAGCCGGCGACATCGCAGCCCTGTTCGCCGGGCGGATCCTGCAGGGAGTCGCAACCGGTGGCGCGTTGGGCACGCTCGGCGCGGCGATGCTGGACATCGACCGCGAACGCGGCACACGCGCCAACGCCGCCGCCCCGGGGCTGGGGTCCGGAATCGGCGCCTTGTTCTCCGGCTTGATCGTCCAGTATCTGCCGGCACCCACCCGGCTCGTCTACGTCGTGTTCATCGGGGTCTTCGCCGTGCAGGCCCTCGGCGTGGCGCTGCTGCCGGAAACCACCGGCCGCAGGCCCGGACTGCGTGCCGCTCTCGTACCCGAACTCGCGGTGCCCCCGCACCTGCGTCGTGCTCTCCTCGCAGTGGCACCGGTGTTGTTCGCGGTGTGGTCACTCGGTGGCTTCTACGGCTCACTCGCCCCGGCACTGGCTCGGCAGTTGTCGGGCTCGGGCTCCGTGGTGATCGGCGGTCTCGGGCTGTTCGTGCTGACCGTGGTCTCGTCCGTCACCACCGTCGCATTCGCGCGCACACCACCCAGGACTGTGATGTTCGTAGGGACCGCGCTACTTGTACTCGGCTCGCTGGGGACCTTGCTGGCTGTCGAGGCGTCTTCGGTCACAGGATTTTTCGCCGGCACCTTCGTCTCCGGGATCGGTTTCGGTGCGGGATCCCAGGGCGGGATGCGCACCGTCGTGCCACTGGTCGCGGAACACGAGCGCTCAGGCGTTCTCTCCTCGATCTACGTGCTCTGCTACCTGGGCATGAGCCTGCCCGTCATCGTCGCCGGGATCCTCGTCGTGCACGGCGGTGGCCTGCCGGCCACGACCCGGGACTACTCGTTGTTCGTGATCGCGTTCGCGGGCGCGACACTGATCACCCTCCTGCGCATCAGCGGTACGAGACGCCCCGTGGGCCTGACCAGCGCCGCGCACCACCAGGACATCCGCTGCGCACCTTGCACGAACCCCTAACCACCCAAGGATGACGAGATTCGCCGTGACAAGTATTTTCGAGCCGATCACCCTACGTGGAGTGTCGGCGCGCAACCGCGTCTGGCTCGCTCCCATGTGCCAATATTCGGTCGACGCTCAGGACGGCGTACCCACCGCCTGGCATCTCGTGCACCTGGGTGCCCGGGCCACGGGCGGATTCGGGCTCGTGATGACCGAGGCCACCGCGGTCACGCCGGAAGGACGTATCACACTCCAGGACACGGGGATGTGGAACGAAGACCAAGCGGCCGCGTGGGAAGGCATTACCGGTTTCGTCAAATCGCAGGGAGCCGTCCCGGCTATCCAACTGGCACATGCGGGACGCAAGGCCGCGACCACTCAACCTTGGCGAGGCGGGATTTCGGTGCGCCCGGACGCGGGCGGGTGGTCACCGCTCGCGCCGTCCCCGTTGCCGTACCAGGAACTGACCACCCCGATCGCCATGACAACCGCCGACATCAACGCAACCGTCCGTGCCTTCGCTGATGCCGCTTCTCGTGCGGTGGCAGCGGGTTTCGGCGTCGTTGAAGTGCATTCGGCACACGGGTACCTGCTCCATGAGTTCCTCTCCCCGTTGTCCAACCGGCGGACGGACTCCTACGGCGACTCGTTTCGGAACCGGGTGCGTTTCCTCATCGAGGTGGTCGACGCGGTCCGGACGGCCATACCCGACCGCACGCCTTTGTTCGTCAGGCTGTCCGCGACCGACTGGGTCGACGGGGGGTGGACGCTCGAGGAGACGATCGAGCTGTCGGCCTTGCTGGCCGAGCGTGGAGTGGACCTCGTCGACCTGAGTTCCGCGGGCAACGATCCCCGGCAGCGGATCCCCCTGAGCCCTGGCTACCAGGTGCCGTTCGCACGCACTGTACGGACCAAAACAGGAGTGCGCACTGCGGCGGTCGGCTTGATCACTGAACCGCGGCAGGCTGAGGAGATCCTGGCCGAGGGTGCCGCCGACGCAGTTTTCCTCGGCCGAGCGGCACTGCGTGAGCCGGCCTGGCCTGTGCGCGCGGCCCACGAACTGGGAGTGGCGGTGCAGGACGCACCCTATCCCGTGCAGTACCTGCGGGGCGCGTACCGGTCGTGAGTCAGGACTCGATCTCGACGATCTCACGACTGTGACCAGAACCGCGCAGCAGGCACCGATGCGGACGCCGGCGATAGAAACGCCACATACCCATACCGGCGGACGGTACACCTGGGCGACGACAGAACCGATCACGAGCGTCCTGAACAGCGGAACCGGGAGCGGCGTCGCGGGCTCGGCTGGTAGCGGGCAGCGGTTCCGGCCTGACGCCCACGTCCTGCGGGTGGCCGGGGGCCATGCGAGGATGTCAGCGAAACATCGCCTGACAGAAGGACTTCCGGCATGGCCCTGACGGCCTCATCGTCCCCTGCCGAGTGGCGCGCGTTTCTCGGCGACTACAGCGCGCAGTTCCTGGACTCGGACTATCTCCGCGAGGCGGAGCTGGAGGACCGTGCACAGTACCTGCTGAGCCCCGCCCAGCGGGAGGCCGGATGGCTGGGTTTCGAGCCGGCGAGCGAGGAGGCGATCGCGGCGGCCGAGCAGCGGCTCGGGGTCCGGCTGCCACCGTCGTACCGGAACTTTCTGCTGACCAGCAACGGCTGGAGCACCATCGGCCATCTCGATCTGCTCGGGGTCGAGGAGATCGGCTGGATGGCCGACGTCGATCCCGAACTGCTGGAGGCCTGGGCGGACCTGGACCACTTCGCCGACCAGCTCGCGGTCATGAGGCGGTGCCTGCTGATCTCCATCGACGACGGCGGCAGCGGAGGCAATTGGCTGCTGCACGCGGACAGCGCCCGGGAGGACGGCGAGTGGACCGCGTACGAGTGGTGGCCGGGCGAGGGCGGCGAGCTCGAGGACAACGCCGACTTCGCCGCGCTGGTGTCGCTCGCGGTGGAGAATTTCGGCTGACACCGGACCGACCGCGGCGGTCTGTTTAGCCGCCGCGGAGCCGGGAATGCGATCCGATAGTCAGCGGACCCACGCATCCGCGACCACTCCCGCCAGTCTTTGATGGCATCCCGGCCCTGCCCGGCGCCCGCCCAGCGGCATTACGGGATGGTCGCGACCGCGCCGGAGGGTATGCGACGGTACGGGGCGCCGATGCCGGGGCCGTTGTCGCCCAGGAAGCCGGCGACCATCGCGGAGCCGATGTCGTTCAGTGCGCCGTCGTGGACGGCGAGGGCCTGGCGTGGGGCCACCTCCCGCACGTAGTCGATCAGCTGTCCGGTGGTGGACCAGGGCCCGTGTACGGGCAGCAGCAGGGTATCGACAGCGACGTCCGGGACGGTGAGGGCGTCGCCGGGATGGAACAGGGCGTCGTCGATCAGGAACCCGATGTTGCCGACACGTGGGACGTCGGGGTGGATGATCGCGTGCCAGGTGCCGTACACCTTCACCTCGAAGCCGGCCGCGGTGAATATCTCGCCCTCGCCGACGGCGGTGACTCGCGCACCGAGGCCGTCCAGCTTGCGGGCTACGGAGGTGTTGGTCCAGATCCGCAGGGCCGGATTCTGTTGTGCGGCTTTGCGAAGCGTCTCTTCGGAGAAGTGATCGAAATGTTCGTGGGTGACCAGGACCGCGTCGGCGCCTTCCACCGCCTGCGGATCGGTGAGGCCACCCGGGTCGATCACCAGGCGGTGGCCGTCGGTTTCGACACGGACGCAGGCATGACCGAACTTGGTGAGCTGCATGAGGCTCCTCAGGGTTTCCAAACAATACAACCAATATGTACAACTCGATTGTACAACCGAGTTGAACTATGGGGATAGGGTGGAGTGGTGAACGACGCACTCGCCGACGATCTGCGGCACGCGATCGGTGCTCTGGTCCGCGCCGTGCGGGTCATCGACACCACGCCTCCCGGAGAAGCCGCCATCCTCGGCTACCTCGACCGCGACGGCCCGCACACCACCGCCGAGCTGGCGTACCGGCGTAACGTGACGCATCAGTCGGCCGCCAAGTCCGTCAAGGAACTGCTCGGCAGCGGCTTGGTGCGTACCGGCCCCTACCCCGACGACGGCCGCAAGCACCTGCTGTACATCACCGATGCCGGCCGTGCCCGCCTGCGGCGCGAACGTATCCAGCGCGCCACCTCACTCGACAGCGCCATTCACGCCGCGCTCACCCCGGACGAGCAGCAGCAGCTGCGGGACTGCGTACCGTTACTGACCCGCCTCACCACCCACATGAACGGACCGCGACGGTGATCAGGCCAGCGCCATGCTCGAGACTGGCGTAGCGCCACCTCACAGCCATCCTGGCGCACTGATATCCGCTGCTGAGCCTGGCACGTGCCGCCCGAATTCCCGGATGCTCGGCCGAACCGCAGTATTCGAACGAAATCTTCCGGTGCGCAGATCCGCATCCGACCAGCGGAACTGGAGTCGGCGTTGGGCGCGCGGCTCCAGAAGACTGGCGAGCATGACACTCACATCTACGACAGGGCCGGCAGCGGGGCCGGTCGCGCGGAGCACGACCGTCGATCTGCTCGTGATCGGATCGGGGACCGGAATGTCGGCGGCACTGGCCGCCAAGGAACACGGGCTCGACGTGCTGATCGTCGAGAAGACCGACTATGTCGGCGGGTCGACGGCGCGCTCGGGTGGGGCGTTCTGGATTCCCGCGAGCCCGCTGCTGGCCCGGTCCGGCTCCCCGGACTCGCCGGAGCAGGCGGCCACTTATGTCGAGGCGGCGGTCGGTGATTCGACCGACGCCGAGCGGTGGCGCGCGTTCCTCGAATACGGCCCGGGCACGGTCGAGATGTTGCAGCGCACCACGCCGATGAAGTTCCTCTGGGCCCGTGGCTATTCGGACTACCACCCCGAGCTGCCGGGCGGGTCGGCGGTCGGGCGGACCTGTGAGTGCCGTCCGTTCGACGCCGCCGTCCTGGGCGCCGAACGGCCGCGGCTGCGGCCCGGACTGATGGCCGCGCCGGTGCCGATGCCGGTGACCGGCGCGGACTACAAGTGGATGAACCTGGTGGCGCGCAAGCCCGGTCGCGGAATCCGCACGATTCTCAAGCGCGCGATTCAGGGCATCGGCGGCCAGCTGTTCGGTCGCGAGTACATGGCCGGTGGCCAGGCGCTGGCCGCAGGGCTCTTCGCCGGCGTGGTGCGCGCCGGAATTCCCGTCTGGACGCGGACCTCACTGGTGCGGCTCGTCGGGGACGCCGACCGGGTCACCGGGGCGGTGCTGGAACAGGACGGACGCACCGTCGAGGTGACCGCGCGTCGCGGCGTCGTGCTGGCCACCGGCGGATTCGACCACGACATCGCCATGCGGCACGCGCTGCAGACCCGGCAGATCGAGGCGGGGTGGAGCCTGGGCAGCGAGGGCAACACCGGCGACGGGATCAAGGCGGGGCAGCAGCTCGGTGCGGATGTGGCCCTGATGGATCAGTCGTGGTGGTTCCCCGCCGTCGCGCCGCTGCCGGGGCGTGCACCGCAGGTGCTGCTCGCCGAGCGGTCACTGCCCGGCTCCTTCATCGTCGATGCGGGCGGCAACCGGTTCATCAACGAGGCCACCGACTACATGTCCTTCGGCCAGCAGTTGCAGGCGCGCGAACGCGCGGGAGATCCGGTCGGCACGATGTGGCTGGTATTCGACCAGCGCTACCGCAACAGCTACGTCTTCGCCGGCGCGCTGTATCCGCGCATGGCCCTCCCGCGGGCCTGGTTCGACGCGGGCATCGCACATAAGGGCTCGACGCCCGCGGAGCTGGCGCGCTCGGCCGGACTGCCCGAGGACGCCTTCGTCCAGACGGTCGCACGGTTCAACGAAAACGCCGGCAGCGGTGTGGATCACGACTTCGCCCGCGGTGCGAGCGCGTACGACCGTTACTACGGTGACCCGACGGTGACGCCGAATCCGAACCTGCGACCGGTGTCGGGACCGCTGTACGCGGTGCGCGTGGTCCTGTCCGACCTGGGCACCTGCGGTGGCCTGCGCGCGGATCGGCACGGCCGGGTGCAGCGCGAGGACGACAGCGTGATCGACGGGCTGTACGCCCTGGGGAACAACGCGGCGAACGTCTTCGGAGCGACGTATCCGGGCGCGGGCGCAACGATCGGCCAGGGCCTGGTCTTCGGCCGGATCATCGCCGAACACGCCGCGCGGGTGGCCGTTCCGGCCTGACCTCGGGGTTCACCCCGGGTGATGCATCTCGAGATAGAGCACCAGGACCGCGATCCACAGGACCAGCAGCACGATCGTCGAGATACGGGGGCGTCCGAGCGCCCGGTAGGCGCGCGGGCGCAACCATCCGGCCTCGACGCCTCCCTCCCGGACGCGGGCGTGAGGCGGCTCGGTGTCGACGTCCGGCGCATCACCCTGGTCCGGTCCCCCGGACTGACCACCGGCATCGTCATCGTGGTGATGGTTGTGATGCACCATGATCGAACGTTAACCAATCCGGCGTGCATTCGGAGGCATGATGGGGCCGGGAGTCGTGCCGGATCAGCCGGGGCGCACCTCGAGATACAGGGCCAGCACCGCTATCCACGCGCCCGACAACGCCAGCGTCGACGTGCGCGGGCGCCCCAGCGTCTCCCGCCGCGGCCACAGCCGGGAATTGCGGAGGTGCCTGCCCGGATGCGCCTCCGTGACCTCCGCCACGGCCAGGGGCGGCACCTCGACGGCACCCTGCACGCCGATCACATCGTCGTTACCGAGCGTCATGCCAGAACGTTACCCACGAACCCGGTCCCGATAAACGGATTCGCGACGAGCCACACAGATTCCCCTACCGCGCCGATGCGGTACCGGCCGTTAGGGCACCATCCACTGCTTCCTCCAGTGCTGATGCGGCACCGCGGGTCAAAACACGGTTCGAACTTCATCTCCCCCGGCGCTGATGTGGCACCACCGGTCGAAACACCGTCGACGTCATCTCCCCTGGCGCCGATGCGGCACCGGCAGGTGACGGCACCGCTGACTTCGCTCGCCCGTCGAGTCCAATCCCCCGCGACTGAAGCACCCGGCGACGTGGACGCCCCTGCTTCACGATGCGTGCTCGCGGCATGCTGACGGTCAGTACATATTGTCCGGCGGGGGTTCGAAGTCCCAATCCGGCGGAGGCTCGTCGTTCCACGGGTGCGGCTCGGCGGCGGGCGTGCGCGCCGGGCTCGATTGCCGCCGCGCCGGGGCCGCACCGCGCGAGGCTGGG
This sequence comes from Nocardia albiluteola, assembly GCF_018860155.1. Taxonomy (GTDB): domain Bacteria; phylum Actinomycetota; class Actinomycetes; order Mycobacteriales; family Mycobacteriaceae; genus Nocardia; species Nocardia albiluteola. The sequence goes on along the minus strand of NZ_JAHKNI010000015.1, from coordinate 95,499 downwards.
GCACCGCGCGAGGGTGAACCTGCGTCGCGCGAGGCGGCGGCGCGCGGATTCGAGGTCGGGCGCTGCCCTGTGACGCCGGACTGCCGCGCCGCATCCGCGCGTGGTTCGTCCCGGACGGGGAGCGGCGAGACGGGATCAGCCGCACGCGGGCTGTCGCCGTCCGATGAGCCGGTACGCGCACGACTCCCCTCGGCGGCGGACTCACCCTGCTCCCCAGCGAGCGTATCCAGCACGCCCGCACCGTATTTGGTGAGCTTGTTCTCGCCGATACCGCTGATGCCGCCGAGCTCGCTCAGGGTTGAGGGCTTGCGGGAGGCGATCTCGCGCAGGGTCGCGTCGTGGAAGACGACGTACGCGGGCACGCCCTGTTCCTTGGCGGTCGTCGCGCGCCAGGCGCGCAGGCGCTCGAACAAGCCCGCGTCGGCCGGAGCCAGATCGGCCGCCACCGGGCGAGATGCCTTGGCGCGCGGTGCCTTTGCCGCCGTGGTGCGCTCGGGCTCGCGGCGCAGCGCCACCGTGCGGCCCTTGAACAGGACTTCCTCGCTGGCCTCGGTGAGGGTCAGCACGCCGTAATCGCCGTGCACCGCCAGTAGCCCCTGGGCCAGCAGCTGGCGGATCACTCCGCGCCACTCCACGTCGCGCAGCTCGGCGCCCACCCCGAAGACCTTGAGTTCGGTGTGCTTGTGCTGCACCACCTTCGGATTCGACTTGCCGATCAGGATGTCGACGATGTGCCCGGCCCCGAAGCTCTGCCCGCGCTCGCGCTTGAGGCGCAGCACCGTCGAGAGCGCCTTCTGTGCGGCCACCGTGCCGTCCCACGATTCGGGCGGATTCAGGCAGGTGTCGCAGTTACCGCAGGGCTGCCCCTGCTGACCGAAGTAGGCCAGCAGCTGGGTGCGGCGGCACTGCACCGTCTCGCACAGCGCGAGCATCGCGTCCAGATGCAGCTGCAGCTGGCGGCGGTGGGCGGCGTCGCCCTCGGACGAGTCGATCATTTTGCGTTGCTGCACAACGTCGTTCAGGCCGTAGACCATCCACGCGGTGGAGGCCGCGCCGTCGCGACCCGCGCGACCGGTCTCCTGGTAGTAGCCCTCCACCGACTTCGGCAGGTCGAGATGGGCGACGAAGCGCACATCGGGCTTGTCGATGCCCATGCCGAACGCGATGGTCGCGACGACGACCAAGCCGTCCTCCCGCAGGAACCGCGACTGATTGGTCGCGCGGGTACGCGCGTCGAGCCCGGCGTGATACGGCACCGCCTCGACACCGTTGCGGCTGAGGAATTCCGCGGTCTTCTCCACCGAATTACGCGAGAGGCAGTAGACGATACCCGCGTCTCCGGCGTGCTCGGTGCTGATGAAACCGAGCAGCTGCTGCTCGCCGCGGTTCTTCGGCTCGATCCGGTACTGGATGTTGGGACGGTCGAAGCTGGAGACGAAATGCCGTGCGGCGCCGAGGTCGAGGCGTTCGGCGATCTCCGCCGCGGTCTTCTCGGTGGCCGTGGCCGTCAGCGCGATGCGCGGCACCGTGGGCCAGCGCTCGTGCAGCACCGACAGCCCCAGGTACTCCGGCCGGAAGTCGTGCCCCCACTGCGAGACGCAGTGCGCCTCGTCGATGGCGAACAGCGCGATCTTCGCCCGGTCGAGCAGCTGCATGGTCGACTCCAGGCGAAGCCGCTCGGGCGCCAGATAGAGCAGGTCGAGCTCGCCGGCCAGCAGCTGGGCCTCCACGGTGCGCCGCTCGTCGGGGAACTGGGTGGAGTTGAGGAAGGCCGCGCGCACCCCCACCGCGTTCAGTGCGTCGACTTGATCCTGCATGAGCGCGATCAGCGGGGAGACGACGATTCCGACCCCGGGCCGCACCAGCGCCGGAATTTGGTAGCACAGCGACTTTCCGCCACCGGTCGGCATTAGCACCAGCGCATCACCGCCCCCGATGACCTGGCTCACGATGTCGTGCTGCTGCCCCCGGAAACTCTCATATCCGAAGACCCGTCGCAAAACCTGTTGCGCCGCATCGGGTTCCACACCGGATTGGGCGCTGGGCGTTTCGAGCGTCTCGGAGGTCACCCCGACATCCTACGGAGCCCGGCCGACGCCGCCACCCCCACTCGACACCCGCACTCCGACTCATCGAACGCACCCGCGTCACCACACCTCCGGATCACGGAACCTCCCCAACGCGAGGCCACCCCGCGTCCGGAAAGTGCGCTCCGACGTCAGATACAGATGCTGAAACTGAATGCTCCCAACGGAATATTGAAGCAGAAAAACGCCGACCCCACGGGTGATGCTGTCGGTACGGCCGGAGCGGCCGAAGCGGCCGGAGCCAGGGCCAGTACGGAAATGACAATTGCGAGCGCGGCAAGCGCGGAGGAAACTTTAGTAGACATTTCAACCATCCTTTGCTGAGCGAGCGCGAAACCCGACCAACTGTCTACTCTCCTCTCGAACGCGAGCCGAGACAATGGGCTTTAGTACCCTGACCGGCTCCCAAAAAGGCTCATTACATCGATACCGAACATGTTCCGAAGCGCGTACACCATCCACCGTTCAGGCGGATATATCGCGAACAACGCAGCGGAAACCGAGGTGGCAGGTGGCGGTGTCCTCGGTCTGAGGCTGCCGGGCAGCAGGCCGATAACGCAGGCAATAGTTGGCCGCGCACAGATACGAGCCGCCCTTGACGACACGGCGCGGAAACCGTTGCGCAACCGCGGATTCACAGATATCCGCGCTCGGATTGCTTGGGGCACAGCATGTCCGCGTCCGGTGCCCGGGACGGAAATAGTCGGCGGTCCACTCCCACACATTTCCGGTCATGTCGTAAAGACCGTAGCCATTGGGAGCATAGGCGCCGACCGCCGTCGTGCCGGGTTCGGACGCCTGCCCTCGACCCGGATGGAATTGCCAAGGGAATGCGCCGACCCAGACATTGGCCAAACGCCGTCCGGTGGGTTCGAAATCGTCACCCCACGCGTAGGTGGCCGCATCCAGTCCACCACGGGCCGCGTACTCCCATTCGGCCTCGGTCGGTAGCCGCCTACCGGCCCATGCCGCATACGCCGCAGCATCCTCGTAGGCAACCTGGGTGACCGGATGACGGTCGAGCCCGTCCAGAGTGCTGTCCGGTCCACGCGGGTGACGCCAGCAGGCTCCGGGCACATACCGCCACCACCGACGCCAATTGTCCAGCGGCACTGCTGCCTTGGTGGGCCGGAATACCAACGCGCCCGGAATCAGGTTCTCCGGCTCCGCACCCGGGTAGTCCTCGGCCGCGGGACAACGTTCGGCGACGGTGACGTATCCGGACTCCTTCACGAATCGCCGGAAGGCGACGTTGGTCACCGGGTGCGGGTCGATCCAGAACGAATCGACCCGCACCTGGTGCACCGGCTGCTCCTCGGGAAAGAAGTCCTCCGATCCCATGGCGAAGTCGCCGCCCGGTATCCGGACCATGCCATGCCGGATATTGTCGCGGATCGCGGTCGCCACGGGATCGTCCCCTCAATCGCGCGAAAAGGCCGCCGCCGCCGCCATTTCCAGATCCTGGTACGGCTTTCCGCTCACATCCTCGATGACCTGGTGCACGATTCCCCCGGTGAACGGGAACGGTGACCGGTACTGCGCGGTCACGGACTGACCGCCGTCGCGGCCCACACGGACTCCCTCCCCGACGCCGGAGAACACGATGGGTTGGGTTCGCATGTCATCGAGGGAGCCCACGGGCCTCTCATCGATGTAGAGGATGGCCTCACCCGTGGGCGTGAAGTTGTCGGGCCGAGTTCCGCGGCGCTCGTACCGGATCCCGAGGATGTGATCGCCGAGCGGTATCTCGCGATCGGAAACAATCGCCTGTTCCTCCTCGCCGAGGAAGTTGTAGATGTAGTGCAGATGGCCCTCCCTGACGAACAGAGTATGCCCGCCCAGCCGCCCACCGTGGGCGAACAGCACCCCCTGCGCGCCCTGGCTGGCGATTGTCGTCTCGGCGAGCAGAGCGAACGAACGTCCCCGGATCTCGAGCGCCGCACCCGGTCCCACCTCGGCGATTCCTGGATAGTAGACAGCGCTGTCCCGATCGGCGGCGTATGTCGGGCGGTAGCGCGTCATCATCGAGATGAAGTCGAGGTCGTTCAGTGGCATCCCACTGTATTTCCCGGCCTCCGAGAACCACAGCACCTTCATCTGTTCCAGCAGGCCGGGGTGAGTACCGGCGAGGTCGTGCACCTGACTGCGGTCCTGCTCGAGGTGGAACAGCTCCCAGCGGTCGGTGTCGAAATGCCCCCAACCCGACGGGCATGCCGCGTGAATGGCGTCGGCGAACCACCCGCGATGCCATATCCCGCGCGTACCCAGCATCGAATAGAACTGCGTGTGCTTTCCGGCGTCCGCGCCCGGGTCATCGAGCAGCGCCCGGAAGCTGACCCCTTCCAAGGGGCGCTGAGGGACAGCCTTCACCATGCCCGGGGGCGCGATGCCGAGCAGTTCATAGACGGTCGGGGTGATATCGCAGACATTGAGGTACTGGTGGCACACCTCACCGCGGGCCGAAATCCCGGCCGGCCACGACATCAGGCACGGATCCGCGATGCCGCCCTCGTGGGAGGCATACCGCTTGTACAGCTTATAGGGTGTGTTGAACGCCATCGCCCACCCGATGCTGTAGTGGTTGTAGGTGGCGGGCGAGCCCAGCTCGTCGATCTTCGCCAAACCGTCGTCGATCGTGTCGATATAGCCGTTGAAGAATTTCATCTCGTTCGCCGAGCCGTTCGGACCCCCCTCGCCGCTGGCGCCGTTGTCCGAGAAGGCGACGATGATCGTATTATCCAACTGGCCGCTTTCCTCGAGATAATCCAGCAGCCGGCCGATCTGCGCGTCCGTGTAAGTCAGGAATCCGGCGAACACCTCGGCCTGCCGCCGAAACAGCCGCTTCTCGTCCTCTGACAGCGATTCCCATTCACGCACGGTGTCCAGCACCGGCCACGGTTTGCCGTCGGCACTGGTGACGTTCACGTACGGATTCATGGGCGACAGCTCGGTGTTCTCCGGCACCAGGCCCATGCGCTTCTGGTTCTCGAGGACGATTTCGCGATACTTCTCGTAGCCCATGTCGAACCGGCCGAGATACTGGTCGGCCCATTCCCGCGCCACGTGGTGCGGCGCATGCCCACAACCCGGGCACAGGTACATGAACCACGGTTTATCGGGCGCGATCACCTTCGCATCACGAATAAACTCGATCGTCTTGTCGGCCAGATCCTTCGACAGGTGGTACCCGTCCTCCGGTGCGTACGGCGGGGAAATCGGGTGGTTGTCGTACACCAGGTTCGGATACCACTGGTCGGCCTCGCCGCCCAGGAATCCGTAGAACCGTTCGAACCCGCGCCCCAGCGGCCAATGCCGCTTCGACGCCGCCAGATTTTCCTCCTCCAGCGGTGTCATATGCCATTTTCCGACCGCGTACGTGTTCCATCCACGCTCGCTGAGCACCTCGGAGCACAATGCGGTCTCGGCCGGTATCCGGCCGCACATGTTCGGGAACCCGTCGGTGAATTCCTCGATGGTCGCCATACCGACCGAGGTCGCATTGCGCCCGGTCAACAGCGAGGCACGGGTGGGGGAACACAGCGCGGTGGTGTGGAACTGCGTGAACCGCACGCCACGATCGGCGATGCGCTTCATATTCGGCATATCGACCAGACCGCCATAGCAGTCCCAGGTAGCGATCCCGATATCGTCCCACACCAGATACAGCACATTCGGCGCGCCCTTCGGCGCGGTCGGCTCGGCGAAGGGCCGCCAGTCGGCGACCGAATCACGGATATCGAGTGCGACATGTCCTGCAAACTGCTCGGCCATCGCCCACCTCCGGGAAGGAAAGCTGTCGGCTCGCCGTCGAGGGACCAGGCCTCGGACTCACACCGGGAACCCGTACAGACGAGGATCGGAGCAAAGTCGATACCTGGACCAGCGCTCCCAGCTCCGGCGATACGGCTGGGATGTCATGAGTGTTCGAATCAACGTGCAGCGCCGATGCTTTCCGCGACCAGACGTCCCGGATACCCGCTGATCAACACATTGGATACCCATTGAGAATACCGACGGGGCGGGATTCAGATCAAGAAGTGCCCGAACAAGAGTCCGGAGCGGTCGGTGATGTAGAGCAAAACAGGCCGGCGCGAGTCTCGAACCGGGCCTGCTCACTCGCGCACGTAATACCGCAGGGTGCCGTAGGCGGTCACCGCGGCGAACACGATGCCGACGGGGATGATCGTCATGGCCACAATCGTGATGTCGTCGCTGGTGATGCGCGGGAACACCTTCGACTCGAACAGCGAACCCAGCGCGCGGTCGATCACCAGCGGGCGGGCGGTCAGCAGGCCGAGCACCGCCAGCACCGAACCGGCCACCGCGGCGACCACCGCCTCCAGCAGGAACGGCAACTGCGTGTACCAGCGGCTCGCGCCGACCAGCCGCATGATGCCGACCTCCTCGCGCCGGGTGAACGCCGCGATCTGCACCATATTCGCGATCAGCAGGATCGCCGCGAACGCCTGCAGCACCGCCAGGCCGAACGCCGCGTTGCGCAGCCCGTCGAACAGGCTCACCAGCCGGTCGACGATGTCCTTGTCGTTGCGCACGAATCCGACCCCGGGCCGTCCCTGGAACGCCTGCAGGATGTGCGGATACTGGTCGGCGGCGGTCATCTTCACCCGCAGCGAGGCGGGCAGCGGCGACTGCGCGACGTAGGCGGCCAGCTCGGGCTGGTCCTTGAAGGTCTTCTCCTTGGCCTCGCGAATCGCGTCGGCGCGGCTCAGGTACTGCACGGACACCACGCCCTGGGCCTGCTTCAGATCCGCCAGCAGGGTCTTGCACGGATCCTGCGAACAGTCCACGTCGTTCGCGGAGATCGCGTCGTCCAGATACAGCCGCACCTCGAGCCGGTCCAGGAAGTACTGCTCGGTCTTGTCGGCCATCCGCACCGCCAGCAGACCGCCGCCGAGCATGGTCAGCGAGACGGCGGTGGTCAGGATCATCGCGATGGTCATGGTGACGTTGCGGCGCAGGCCGTTGAAGACCTCGCCGAACAGGAAGCTCGCGCGCATTACCGGCCCACCCCGTACACGCCGATCGCCTCGTCGCGCACCAGGCGGCCGCGATCCAGCTCCACCACGCGCCGGCGCATCGTGTCGACGATGTGGTTGTCGTGCGTGGCCATGAGCACCGTGGTGCCGGTGCGGTTGATGCGTTCGAGCAGGGTCATGATGTCCTGACTGGTATCGGGGTCGAGGTTGCCGGTGGGCTCGTCGGCCAGCAGCACCAGGGGCCGGTTCACGAAGGCCCGCGCGATCGCGACCCGCTGCTGCTCACCGCCGGACAACTCGCTGGGCAGCCGATCGGCCTTGCCGGACAGGCCGACCAGGTCCAGCGCCTCGGGCACCGCGCGGGTGATGAACTTGCGGTTCTTGCCGATCACCTCGAGGGCGAAGGCCACGTTCTGCTCGACGGTCTTCTGCTGCAGCAGCCGGAAGTCCTGGAACACGCAGCCGATGCGCTGGCGCAGCTTGGGCACCTTGCGCCCGGCCAGGCGGTCCACCCGGAAGTCCGCGACGTGGATCTCTCCGTCGGTGGGGCGCTCCTCCTTGAGCAGCAGCCGCATGAACGTCGACTTGCCCGAACCGGACGGCCCGATGATGAACAGGAACTCGCCCTTTGCGACCTCGACCGAAACATTGTCCAGCGCCGGACGCGTCGAGGTCTTGTATGACTTGGTGACGTTCCGCAGGGTGATCACGGGGAGCCAGTGTAACCAGCAAAGCGAGGGCACCCGCGCCCGCACACCTGTGAATTCCGTGTCACATAGGCGTCACTTGGCGGATGTGGACGAAATCATTGATTTCGGAATGGTATTGGCAATCGGCGAGAAGCCGCTGTGATCCGGCGTAGCGGGCTTGACGAATACGTACAAAACGAAGGTCGCCACCCAGACCGAGATCAGGATCGTGGTCGATTTACGCAGTTTCACTCATGCCCTCCAGGCGCAGCGCCGCCGCCACCCGCACTCGCAGCTCGCGTCCGACCTCGAACTGCTTGCCTGGCAGCGTGCGGGCAACCATCCTGATGTTCATCTGATCCATGGTGAGGTCCTCGAGGCCCATCACCGTCGGCTCGTCCAAGAGCAGTGCCTTGAGCTTGCGATCGGCGAAGGCCTTGGCACCCACGTCGCGCAGGATCTCGTTGACCTTGTTGATATCCGCGGTGACCGGGACCGGCACGTCGATGGCCGCGCGCGCCCAGTCCTTGGACAGATTGGTGACCTTCACGATGCCGCCGTTGGCCACGTGGATCACCTCGCCGTCGGCGCTGCGCAGCGTGGTGATGCGCAGTGTGACGTCCTCCACGGTGCCCTCGGCGGGCACCGACTGGCCGGTGATCGCGATGCTCACCACATCGCCGAATCCGTACTGCCGCTCGGTGATCAGGAAGAAGCCCGCCAGCAGATCCTGCACGATGCGCTGTGCGCCGAAACCCAGCGCGGCGCCCAGCACCGCGGCCGGGGCCACCAGCCCGCTGAGCTGAAAGCCCAAGCGCTTCAACACTTCCAGCGCGACCAGGAAGTACACCAGGGACAGGATCACCCAGGTGACGACCTGCGCCAGCGCGTGCCGATGCTTGGCCGCCTCGGAGCGCACCAGCGAATCGCTGCTGGTGAACGAGGCGTCGATCTTGCGGGTGATCCGATCACGAACGAACGTCGCGAAACGGCTGAACAGCATCATCCCGATGATCAGCAACACGATCTCGAGACCGCTGCCGCGGGCCCAGTCCGTGAATTGCGCACCCGTCGACTCGGCCAGAATCATCGTCATCTACCCGAATCTCTCATGCTGCCACCCGAACACACGTCCAACAGGCTACTACGGAGTTCGCGCAGCCCGAAACGTCGTGATTGTGCCGTGATTGGCGACATGACGAACACCGGAGATCGAGTGATTATCGGCACCTATTCGCTGTCCTGGCGCATCCGCCAGCGGATGCCCTCCTCGATGAACGCGTCGATATCGCCGTCGAGGACCGCGGTCGGATTGTTCACCTCGTAGTTGGTGCGCAGGTCCTTGACCATCTGATAGGGGTGCAGCACGTACGAGCGCATCTGGTTGCCCCAGGACGCGCCCTCGGTGGTCTTGAGCGCATCCATCTGCGCGCGCTCCTCCTGCCGCTTGCGCTCGAGCAGCTTGGCCTGTAGCACGCGCATCGCCGAGATCTTGTTCTGCAGCTGCGATTTCTCGTTCTGGCAGGTGACGACGATGCCGGTGGGAATGTGGGTGATGCGGACCGCCGAGTCGGTGGTGTTGACGCTCTGGCCACCGGGACCCGAGGAGCGGTACACGTCCACCCGGATATCGCCCTCGGGCACGTCGATGTGGTCGGTGGTCTCGACCACGGGCAGCACCTCGACCTCGGCGAAGGAGGTCTGGCGGCGGCCCTGGTTGTCGAACGGGCTGATCCGCACCAGCCGGTGCGTGCCCATCTCCACCGACAGCGTGCCGTAGGCGTACGGCGTCTTGACCGCGAAGGTGGCGCTCTTGATGCCCGCCTCCTCGGCGTAGGAGGTGTCGTAGATCTCCACGCCGTACTTGTGCCGCTCGGCCCAGCGCACGTACATGCGCATCAGCATCTGCGCCCAGTCCGCGGCGTCCACGCCGCCCGCCCCGGAACGAATGTTGACCAGCGCCTCGCGCTTGTCGTACTCGCCCGAGAGCAGCGTGCGCACCTCCATCGCCTCCACATCGGCGTGCAGGGCCGCGCGCTCGGCGTCCGCGTCGGCGATCGCGGCCGTGCGGGTATCGCCCTCCTCGTCCTCGGCGAGCTCGTACAGCACCGGCAGATCGTCCAGGCGCTGGCGCAGATCGGTGACCCGGCGCAGTTCGCCCTGGGCATGCGAGAGCTCGCTGGTGACCTGCTGTGCATGCTCCTGGTCGTTCCACAGGTCCGGATCGGCGGCCTGATGCTCGAGCTCATCGATGCGGCGGCGCAGCTCCTCGACATCGAGCACCGACTCCACGGTCTTGAGCGTCGTGTCGAGTTCGGCGAGATCAGCGGTCACATCAGGATGCACGAGAACCCAATCTACCGGGCCGCGGTCGGGCCATGAAATACCAGGCCCACCGGCCCGCAGGTCGGTCCGGCGCGGACGGGCGAGCGCGGCGCGCGGTCGGCGGACGCAGTCACCGTGGGCAATCCTGTCTCACTCAGTGAGTCGCTCCCGTATGCGGCCCGGTCGGGTCTTCGATGATGTGGGCTTGGTTCGTCGGGAACGAGGAGGATCAGTGAGCGGAGCGAAGCGGAGTGAACCAATGAGCCTGCGTGCGACACGCACGACGGAGCCGAGCGCCAGCGAGGCGAAAATGAGCCTGCGTGCGACACGCACGACGGAGCCGAGCGCCAGCGAGGCGAAGTCGTGAGTGTCATCGCAGTGACGGGCAGCGCGTCGGGGATCGGCGCGGCGGTCGCCGAGCAGCTGAGCAAGGCCGGGCACCGGGTGATCGGGGTCGACCTGCGCAATGCCGAGGTCACCGCCGATCTGAGCACCGCGCAGGGGCGAGCGCACGCCGTCGCGGAGATCACCCGCCTGAGCGAGGGCGTGCTCGATGGGTTCCTGCCGTTCGCCGGCGTGGCCCCGGCGCAGGGCCGCCCGGGTGAGCTGGTCGTCTCGGTCAACTACTTCGGCGCGATCGCCGTGCTCGAGGGGGTGCGGCCGCTGCTGCGCGCGTCCGAGTCGGCCGCGGTGATCCTGGTGGCGTCGAATTCAACGACGGTCCAGCCGAATTGGCCGGTCGAGCTGGCGCAGGCGTGCCTGGCCGGACAGGAGGACGCCGCCCGCGAGCTGGCGCACTCGCTCGGCGAGCTGGCCTCCGTGCACGCCTACCCGGCGACCAAGGCCGCCCTGGCCTGGTACGCACGCACGAAATCGGCCGAGTACATCCGCGAGGGCATCCGCCTCAACGCGATCGCCCCGGGCGTGATCGACACCCCGATGACCCGGGAGGGCCAGGACGACCCGCGCGTCGGGGAGGCGATGAAGCAGTTCGTGGCCGCCACCCCGGTGGGCCGGGCCGGGCGGCCCGAGGAGGTCGCCGACCTGGTGGCCTTCCTGCTGTCCGAGCGCGCGTCGTTCATCGTCGGGTCGGTGATCTTCTGCGACGGGGGCATGGACGCGGCGCTGCGCGGCACGGACTGGCCCGCGGTCTGGAGCATTCCGCAGAGCTGACATGGCGCACGGCGGCCGGGCCGGCATCGCCCGATCGGTCCGGATTCCGGCGGCGGTATTGTCACATCAATGACCGACCCCTCCGACGAGTGGAATTCCGACCTTCGCCCGCCCGCAGATCCGGATCCCGCCGTGCGCCCCGACGATCCGGCCCCGGATCTCGCGACCGATCTCGATCTGGCCCTGCGCCTGGCCGCCGAGGCCGACGCGATCACCCGCGCCCGCTTCGGCGCGCTGGATCTGAAGGTCGACAGCAAGCCGGACCTGACACCGGTCTCCGATGCGGACCTGGCGGTCGAGAAGGCGCTGCGCGCGACGCTGGGGCGGTACTGCCCGGAGGATGCGGTGCTGGGCGAGGAGTTCGGCGGCCACCCCGAATTCGCCGGCCGGCAGTGGGTGATCGACCCGATCGACGGCACCAAGAACTTTGTTCGCGGGGTGCCGATCTGGGCGACGCTGATCGCACTGCTGCAGGACGGCGTTCCGGTCGTCGGCGTGGTCAGCGCGCCCGCGCTGGCCCGGCGCTGGTGGGCCGGAGCCGGTTCCGGTGCCTGGATGAGCGTGGAAGCGGCCGAGCCGCAGGCGATTTCGGTGTCCGCCGTGCCCGATCTCGCCTCGGCCAGCCTGGCGATCTCCAGCCTGTCCGGCTGGCGCGATCTGGGGCTGCGCGATCAGCTGATCGGGCTCACCGACGAGGTGTGGCGCACCCGCGGATACGGCGACTTCTTCAGCTACTGCCTGCTGGCCGAGGGCGCGGTCGACATCGCCACCGAACCGGAGGTCTCGCTCTGGGACCTGGCCCCGCTGGACATCCTGGTCCGCGAGGCCGGCGGCGCGTTCACCGCCCTGGACGGCACCCCCGGCCCGCACTCCGGCAGTGCCGTGGCGACCAATGGCCTGATCCACGAGCAGGTCCTGTCCCGCCTGCGGGGGTAACGCCGGAGTCCCCATGTTCACCGCGTTGTCAGGACCGCCGGTGCGTGCATCCTCGTAAACCCCTGGGCCAGGCGGGGTTGGAATGCAAGGGTGGTGGGATGTGGTGGATTGCCGGTGTTTTCGCGGTGACGCTGGGCGCGTTCGCGGATCGGTACGGGTATCACCGGGACGAGATGTATTTCCTGGCGGCGGGGCGGCACCCGAGTTGGGGGTATCCGGACCAGCCGCCGCTGACGCCGATGCTGGCGCGGGCGATGGCGGCCATCGATCCGGATTCGCTGGTGCTGCTGCGGATTCCGGCGATCATCGCGGCGACGGTGGTCGTCGTGTGCGCGGGACTGATGGCGCGCGAGATGGGCGGCGGGCGCGGGGCGCGGGCGCTGGCGGCAGGGACGACGGCCTCGGCGGCGCTGCTCATGGGGGCCGGGCACACACTCAACACGGAGGTGTTCGATCTCGCGTTCTTCGCGCTCGTCACGCTGGTGGTCATGCGCCTGGTGCGCGAGCGGGCGGACTATCGCTGGTGGCTCGCGGTCGGGGCGCTGGTCGGCCTCGGGCTGCAGAACAAGACGCTGCTGATCTTTCCGGTGGTCACGCTGGTGGCCGGACTGCTGCTGACCGGGCCGCGAAAGGCGTTCGCCACCTGGTACTTTGCCGCGGCCGTCGCGATCGCGGTGGCGATCTGGCTGCCGAATCTGTGGTGGCAAGCGCACAACGGGTGGCCACAGCTGACGATGGGCCGGGCGATCGCGGGCGGCTCCTCGGGCACCTCGAATACCAGGCCCCAGTTCGCGGCGCTGCAGTTCGGGCTGATGGGGCCGTTGTCGGTGCCGCTGTGGGGATTCGGGCTGTGGCGGCTGTGGCGCGAACGCCGCTACCGGGCTTTCGCGGTGAGTTACGCGCTGCTCGTCGTGGTGTATCTGGTCACCACCGCCAAAGCCTACTACCTGGGCAGCATGTATCCGATCCTGTTGGCGGCCGGTGCGGTTCCGGTCGCGCGCTGGCTGGGCGAACACCGGCGCTGGTGGGCGGCGGTGGCGGCCGCGCTCGCGCTGAACGCCGCGGTCTCGGCGGTGCTGTTCCTGCCCGTCGTGCCGACTACCGTGCAGCGCAACGGCATACTGCTGGCGATCAATTCCGATGCGGTCGAGACCATCGGCTGGCCCACCTATGTCCGCCAGATCGCCGCCGCCCGGGCACGATTCGCCCCGCAGGCCCAGCTGCTCACCGACAACTACGGCGAGGCGGCCGCCATCGAGCGCTTCGGCGGCCCTTACCACCTGCCCACCCCGTACAGCGGCCACAATTCGTACTGGTGGTGGGGACCGCCCCCGGGCTCGGCTCCGGTGCTCACCGTCGGCATCACCAACGTGGCGCAGCTACACCGGATATGCAGCACCCTCACCCCGGCGGGGCGGCTGGACAACGGCCTGGGCCTGCACAACCACGAACAGCACGCCCCCCTGTTCGTGTGCGCTCCGGGCTATTCGTGGTCGTTCCTCTGGCCGCATCTCGAGCACCTGGGTTGAGATGCGCCGCGAAATCTATTGCGGCGCTTTGTCGGCGCGACACACCATATCCCGGTCGGGCAGGCCGCCCCCGGACAGATAGCTGTTGATCGCATCATCGACGCAGGTGCTGAGATCGGGCCGGAACGTCATGTGGATGCGGACGTCCTGCAGGGTGACCAGGCGCGAGGCGGACATGTCCCGGTGCAGCCGCGTCGCGTATTCGTACGGCGTGCGCGGATCGCCCGTGGCCCCCAGGATCAGCGCTGGTACCGAATTGCGCACGCGCGTCTTGGGTTCCACGGGCTCGGGCCAGAACGCGCACGGTTGAATATTTTCCGCGAGCGCGCCGAAGACGGGCTGGGTCGAACGGGACGCCTGGATCTTCTCCCAGTACCAGGCAGGGTCCCGCGGCGCGGACGCGTCGCCGCAGGTGATCTCGGCCAACACGGAATCCTCGCCGTCTCGCAGTGCGGTGAGCATCGCCTTCAGCTGTTGTGAGCGGGCGTGGACGGGTGGACCCGTTGCGTCGTCTGCGATTTCGCGGACGATGCCGGCCAGCGTCCGGTTCAGATGGACGTTGTCGAGCTCGTTGTGCAGGATGAACGGCAGCCAGTGATCGTCGAGCTCGAGCTCGTCGATGATGATCGAGTGACCGGCGGCGTCGGCCAGCAATTTCTGAATCGTCGCCCGGACGGCGGCCGGGGTCGCGCCGAAATGGTATGTGCCGTCCTGGGTCGCGGCCCATCGCGCCCAGTCGTCCAGGGCCGCCTCGTCGGCCGGGCCCCAATCTTCCACCGTCCCTTCCCAGTACCGGTCCGGATCGATGACGCTGTCGAGCACCAGGTGATCGCTGTGGGTGGGAAACATCTGTGCGTACACCTCACCCAGGTAGGTGCCGTACGAAACGCCGTAGTAGCTGATTCGCGGCTCCCCCAGCACCATTCGCACGACATCCATGTCCCGGGCCGTATTGCGGGTGGTGAATTGCCGCGTCCGGGAGGCATCGTCGCGCAGGCAGCCGACCGCCATGCGCCCCGCGACCCCCGAATCCTGCAGGAAGCCCTCGAGGGTCGATCCGGCCGACCGCACCATTTCGCCGACCGGCCAGCCGCAGCTGCCCGCATGCACGGACGCGCCGACGCCGCGCGGATCGAATCCGATCAGGTCGTAGTGCGCCCGCACATCCGGGCTCAGCACATCGCCGAGCAGATCCATCGTGTCCAGCCCGCTCGCGCCCGGGCCGCCGGGATTCGCGAACAACACGCCGCGCCGGTGCGCCGGATCGGTCGCCGGAACCCGCGAAATCGCCACGGGCACGGCGTTGCCGAGGGGGTGTGCGTAGTCGAGTGGAACCATGATGCGGGCGCATTGCCCACCGGCACTGTCCATATCGTCGATACCGCACGATTTCCATTGCGGCCGTTGATGAGCGAACCATTGCGGATCGGGCGCCGAATCCCGTGCCGCCCCAGGGATCCCCGCCGCAACGACGAGCACCGCGGCCCATGCCACCCATCGGATAAGTCTCACCAGCAACCGAATTCGCCCTCCGCGCAGCCCATTCTCCGAAAACCGTATCGGATCGCCGCGAATTCCGCCGGGCCGTGCTTCGCTGCGCGGGCGTACCGGTCGAGATGTTCACCCACCTGATGGGCGCCGTCGGCGAAACCGTCCAAAACCGCGCATGGCCGGAGCGAATGCGGAGGTACGCCTATCCATGGGTAAACGACCTTGCCTCCGAGCGGTTCGTCCGGCCCGAAGTTCGCTGCCGCGGTGCTGTGGCGAAAGATCATCGCCGTCGGGCAGCGGGTAGCCGACCGCCGCGCGCCCCCCTTCCCCGTGCCGCACATCGCGCTGTCGCCGGGGCCGCACCGCCCCGCCACCGACAGATATGCAGCCACCCCAGGGCGCACCGCCAGTTCGGGCGGACCCAGGCTCGCCGCTGCGTTCCTCCCCCTCCGTCGCAGATCGCGACGAATCAACTGCGGCTCGACGACATTCTTACTCTGGAGTAAGATAGACTTACTCGAAAGTAAGATGCTGGGAACGACCCGATCACCCCCACCCCACCGAGAAGACTGGTGACTATGAGCACTCGAGACACCGCAACGAGGCGACGTCCGGATTCGGCCGTCGGCCTGAACCCGGTCAAGCGCGACTGGATGGGCGCGGCCATGCGGGTCATGTCGACCATCACGGGCTCGGAACTGGCCGAGAAGTACAACCTGCGGGGCCCCATCGACCGCATCACGTACGAGAGCACCAAGACCGGTTTCCGCACCCTGGGCGCCGCGACTCGCGCGTTCGCCAAGGTTTCCGGCGGCGGCAAGCCCCAGCGCCTGCCGTCCAACGAGTCTCGCCGCAAGGACTACTTCGATCTCACCCCCTCCGACGAGCAGCAGATGATCGTCGAGACGGTGCGCGATTTCGCCGCGGAGATCCTGCGCCCGGCCGCGCACGACGCCGACGGCACCGCCAAGGCCCCGCGCGATCTGCTCGAGCGCGCCGCCGAGCTGGGCATCACGCTGATCAACGTGCCCGAGGAGCTCGAGGGTGCGGCCTCCGAGCGCGGCGCGGTCACCAATTCCCTTGTGGCCGAGGCGCTGGCGCACGGCGACATGGGCCTGGCGCTGCCGATCCTGGCGCCCTCGGGCGTCGCGGTCGCACTGTCGCAGTGGGGCACCGACGCGCAGCAGAAGACGTATCTGGGCGCGTTCACCGGCGAGAACGTGCCGCAGTCCAGCGTCGTCATCAGCGAGCCCCGCGCGCTGTTCGACCCGTTCGCGCTGCAGACCAAGGCCACCCGCTCCCCCAGCGGCTACCGCCTCAACGGCGTCAAGAGCCTGGTCCCGGCCGCGGGCGACGCCGAATTGTTCATCGTGGGCGCCGAACTCGACGGTCGCCCGGCGCTGTTCGTCGTCGAATCCGACACCCCCGGCGTGGTAATCGAGGCCGATCCGAGCATGGGCCTGCGCGCGGCAGGCCTGGGCCGGCTGCTCCTGGACAATGTCGCCGTGCCCACCGAAGCCCTTCTCGGCGACGGCGATTCGGCACAGCGCGCCGAGGATTACGCCGACGCGGTGCGCCTGGGCCGGCTGGGCTGGGCCTCCCTCGCGGTGGGCACCGGCCAGGCCGTGCTGGACTACGTGATTCCGTACGTGAACGAGCGCGAGGCGTTCGGCGAGCCGATCTCGCACCGGCAGGCGGTCGCGTTCATGGTCGCCAATATGGCGATCGAGCTCGACGGCACGCGGCTGGTGACGCTGCGCGGTGCCTCGCGCGCCGAGCAGGGCCTGTCGTTCGCCCGCGAGGCCGCGCTGGCCAAGAAGCTGGCCACCGACAAGGGCATGCAGATCGGCCTGGACGGCGTGCAGCTGCTCGGCGGCCACGGCTTCACCAAGGAACACCCGGTCGAACGCTGGTACCGCGACCTGCGGGCCATCGGAGTCGCCGAGGGTGTGGTGCTGGTCTGACGTGGGGCCCGCCCCACTCCCGAAGACCCAAGACCTCGATGCCCCAAGACCTTTGACGGAGCCAATGCCATGATCAATCTCGAACTTCCCAAGAAGCTGCGGGCCAGCGCGAACCAGGCCCACCAGGTCGCCGCGGAGATCTTCCGCCCGGCCTCGCGCAAATACGATCTCGCCGAACACGACTACCCGGTCGAGCTGGACACCATGGCCGCCATGGTGGAGGGCCTGGCCGATTCCGGCACCCAGGACATCTCCGGGGCCACCGGCGGCCGCAAGGCCGAGGGCGACGTCCACGCGACCGAGCTCCTCGGAAATTCCAACGGCGGCAACATGTCCGCGCTGCTGAATGCCCTCGAGACCTCCTGGGGCGACGTGGGCCTGATGCTCTCGATCCCCTACCAGGGCCTCGGCAACGCCGCGATCGCGGCGGTGGCCACCGACGAGCAGCTCGAGCGGTTCGGCAAGGTGTGGGCCGCGATGGCCATCACCGAGCCGTCCTTCGGCTCCGATTCGGCCGCGGTCACCACCACCGCGGTCCTGGACGGCGACGAGTGGGTGCTCAACGGCACCAAGATCTTCGTCACCGCGGGCTCGCGCGCTACCCACATCGTGGTGTGGGCCACGGTCGACAAGAGCAAGGGCCGCGCGGCCATCAAGTCGTTCGTGGTGCCGCGGGATGCCAAGGGCCTCACCGTCACCCGGCTCGAGCACAAGCTCGGCATCAAGGCCTCCGACACCGCCGAGCTGCGGCTCGAGGACTGCCGGATTCCCAAGGACAACATCCTTGGCAGCCCCGAGGTCAACGTGGAGAAGGGCTTTGCCGGGGTCATGCAGACCTTCGACAACACCCGCCCGCTGGTCGCCGCGATGGCCGTCGGCGTCGGCCGCGCCGCCCTCGAGGAGCTGCGCACCATCCTCGTCGAGGCCGGTGTGGAGATCTCCTACGACGTCCCGGCCAACAACCAGTCCGCCGCCGCCGCGGAATTCCTTCGCCTGGAGGCCGATTGGGAGGCCGCCTACCTGCTGTCGCTGCGTGCGGGCTGGATGGCCGACAACAAGAAGCCCAACTCCCTCGAGGCGTCGATGTCCAAGGCCAAGGCGGGCCGCATGGGCACCGACGTGACGCTGAAGGCGGTCGAGCTGGCCGGTGCGGTGGGCTACTCCCAGCGCACCCTGCTGGAGAAGTGGGGCCGCGACTCCAAAATCCTGGACATCTTCGAGGGCACCCAGCAGATCCAGCAGCTCATCGTCGCCCGCCGGGTGCTGGGGCTGACCAGCGACAAGCTGAAGTAGTCCACGCACGGAAGGCATTGGGCGAGGTAGGATATCGTATCCGCGGCCGGGGAGTAGCTCAGCCGGTAGAGCACCCACGATTCAATTGGGCGGCCGCGGGTTCGATTCCTGCCTCCTCGGCCCCGTAGTTCCGCGGCCGACTCCGAGGGGATCGGCGAAACCTGGAAAACCGTTGTGCGACACGAGATATAGTTTTTCTGCCGTGGAGTAGCTCAGCTGGTAGAGCTCCCAGATCGAGTGGGAGGACGCGGGTTCGATTCCTGCCTTCACGGCCCACAACGTCTCGGAAGCGTCGGTCGGTCAGCCGATCTCGAACAGGTCCACCAGGCGCCGCCCGAGCATGCGGCGCAGCCGCTCGGCCAGCGACAGCGGCAGCTTCTCGCCGACGACCAGCGCCAGGCGCAGCCGGCTCAGCCGACCGGCATGGGGGTGGGTCAGCATGCGGGCGTAGAAAACCGGCTCGGCACAGAACACGCCGACCCGATGCAGGAGCACGATCGACAGGGCGAGCCCCTCGTCCGGGCGCTGCGGCGTGAGCACCGCCGCGGCGCCGCGCCGCAGCGGCAGCAGCACCGCATTGCCCAGGCCGTACTCGAGATGCATGGGCGCGGCGCTGTAGCAGACCTCCCCCTCGCTCACCGCCAGGATGTCCTCGGTCGCCCGATCGACCCGCGCCGCGGCGCCGTGTGAATGGAAACGCAGTCGCCGCGACCCGGCGGCGCCGGCCGTTACCACCGCGAAGGCCGGGTCGTCCGCCGCCATCGGTTCCGGGCCCGCGTCCCCGTCGATTCGCTCACCCGGATCCCCCAGATCCCGCAACGTCACGGTGTGGCCCTCGAACGCCTCGCGAACCGCGACTCCGGCGACCACCAGCGTTGCCTCGGCGGCCCGCTCGGCATCGCGCAGTTCGCCGTCGGAGTCCTGTTCGTCGACCGGAATCGCCACCCCACCGATGCGCAGAACGGCGAGAAATGTCGTCACGAAGTCGATTCCGTCGGGCAGCGCCAGCAGCACCCGGGACCCACGCGAAACACCCAGCCTCCGTAGCGCTTCCGCTCTCCGGCAGACCTGATCGTAGAGCTCACCGTACGTGAAGCGGTGTGCACCTTGGATATATGCGGTCCGCTCGAGCCAGCCGGAACCGCGCGCCAGATCCTCCAGCCATCCGGCCAGGTTGCCGGTGCCCGCGGGTTCCGACGGTGCGGCGGGCGCATCGGCGGGTACGCCGATCACCGGCATACCCCTTCGATCTCCACCAGTAGATCCGCCCGGGAGACATCGACATTGAAGTACACGACCTCGGAATCGGCCGGAAACACCAGCGAACAGATGTCGCGGACAACGGGAACGTGCCTGCTGTCGCGCACATAGACCTTGACCTGATCCATGTTCCGCAGGGCGTACCCGTCGCCGTCCAGCCCGTACCGGCTCAGGTTGTAGTCACCGACGAGCGTATCGATGTCGCGCAGGGTCTGCACGGTCTGGCGCGCGATGTCGTCCGCGTGCACGGCGTTCTCGCCGACCAGGCCGGCGGTACCCGAGACGAACAGGCTGCCCGCGCCGTGCTCCCTGAGGTAGGTGGCGCGCGCGCTGCTGCGCCGCTGCGGCTCACGGCGCCAACGGTTTTCGCGGGCCGGTGGTTGTGGTGGAGTATCCACCTGAATGGTCCGGCCCGGTTTGGTGGCGAGATAGCAGAGATCGACTCCCGCAGTGAGCGTGCCGATCCCGTCCGCGGCGGGCACGCCCGGGAACTGCTCCCCCCACACGGCGAGCGCCTCGGCCCGCCCGGCACAGAAGTCCGGATAGATCCCGATGCCCTGCGCATTGGCGCCGCCGATGCCGCCGACGAAGTTCCACATCCGGACCAGGTCGGTGTAGCCGTGTTCCCAGGCGAACCGCAGCGCGGATTCGTACAGCTCGCGCACCGGCGCCCGATACACCGGCTCCGGCCCCAGGCGTGCGGCGTAGAAGAGATACTCGCCGTCCTCGGCGAAGACCGCGTCACCGACCACACCGCTGCGCACCGGTAGCGTGGTTCGCCAAATCTCTTCGGCCACATGGTCGATCCAGGTCGCGACATGTGCGGTCATGTGCGGCGCACCATCGACCATATCGGGGGCAGCCGGTCCGGTTGCAAAACTGATGCGCCCCAAGATATTTCCGGGTTCCGCGCTCGCCGATTCCGAATACACCACTCCCGGAACCAGATCGGACCACAGACCTCGCACACTGCCACCGAACTGCCGGTTACGCATGAGACTTCCTATATTTCGCGCAGGTCGAACCACCGCGCAGGATCGGATGCCGGTGGCTGATCGGCGGGGAAGATCCTCGCGATATGACGCCGGTCAGCGTAACATGACACCATTCGATGTAACATGCTTCCGCGGCGTCAGCATCCGTAAAGCTCCCCGATATCCTGTGTGGGCGTCTGCCTTCGGAGACAGCCGAAGGGCACGACACCCGCATCGCTCAGTGCGACAGCCGATCGCGTCGATCGGTTCACGCAGAACAGCCCGGCGGTGTCCATGCGGCAGATGTAATCGCCTGCGCTGACCCGGGATCCGTACGCAAGCTGATTGCCGTAGCCGCGCACGAACGGCCCCGGGTCACCGTGCAGCGAGCCGACGGTGGCCTGCGTGCCCGTGTAATAGATCCAGCCCGCGATGAATTCGCCCTCGTCGTTGCCCGCGGGCTTGCTCGGCGGATTCTTCAGCTCGACCAGGCAGGACAACCCAGGCACGGAGTCGTCGAAGTCGGTGATGCACTTGATCTTTCCGGTCGGGCTGTTGAACGCGACATCCTTGTGCAGCGTGGTGGCGGTGCCGTCCGGCGCCTTGGCGGTGCGGAATTGCTCGGCATCGGCCGCGCGCCCCGCCTGCACCCAGGCGAGCACGTCGGCATAGCTCGCCCCGCGCGCCGGAGCGCTGCCCGCCGCCGTCGTCGGCATCGCGGACGACGACGGCACGGGCGTGGTGGCGGGGTCGGGGCGCTGCTGCTGGTTCGTGGCCGTGGAGCATCCCGCAACCAGCAGCAGCAAAGCGGTCAAGGCGGCAATACGCGTGTTGATCACCCTAGGGCAGTACCCGCGGCCGCACCCGGTGAATCCGGCCGCGCCCGGCGGGTCCGCCGAGCGGCACGACGTCCGGCGAATTGGCCGGATTTCCGTATCCGGCGTCAGATTTTCCCTGCTACCGTCCAGACCACCGGTCTGTTGATCTCGTGGAGGTGGTCGAGGTGGTCTCGGTTCTGGAGCAGGTACAGCGCAAGGTAATCCACACCGTCGAGACGATTCGCGGGGTCAATGTGCTGCGCGAGCGCGGGCTGATCGATCCGCGCAATCTGCAGGAGACGCTGCGCACGGCCAAGGAGGGCGCGGTACTGGGGTCGCAGGCCACCGCGGTCCGGCACGCGGCGCGGGTCTGGCCCGACAGGGTCGCCGTGGTCGACGAGCGCGTCTCGCTGACCTATCGCGAACTCGACGAGCAGTCCACGGCACTGGCCCGCGGTCTGCAGAACATGGGCATCACCCCCGGCACGGTGATCGCCATCCTGGCTCGCGACCACCACGGGCTGCTGCTGGCGATGGCCGCGGCCGGCAAGGCGGGCGCGCGGTTGGCCCTGATGAACACCGGTTTCGCCAAACCGCAGTTCGCCCAGGTCTGTGAGCGCGAGAACGTCCGCGCGGTGCTGCACGACAGCGAGTTCATCGGGCTGCTCGACGCCCTGCCGAGCGACCTGCCCCGGGTGCTGACCTGGGTCGACGAGGGCCACGAAGTGCCCTCGGGCGCAACGACAATCGAGGAGCTGATCGCGACCAACCCGGTCACCGAGCTGCCGTTGCCCGAGCGGGTCGGCGGATTCGTGATCCTGACCAGCGGCACCACG
This sequence comes from Nocardia albiluteola, assembly GCF_018860155.1. Classification (GTDB taxonomy): domain Bacteria; phylum Actinomycetota; class Actinomycetes; order Mycobacteriales; family Mycobacteriaceae; genus Nocardia; species Nocardia albiluteola. Next base: position 73,127 of record NZ_JAHKNI010000015.1, on the reverse strand, counting down.
GGCCTACCCAAGGGCGCCCCGCGCGGCCGGATATCGCCGATGGCGACCGTGCAGGTCGCCGACCGGATCCCGTTCCCGCGCCAGGGCACGATGATGATCGTCTCGCCGATCTTCCACAGCACGGGCCAGGCCACCTGGCTGATCGCCGTCGCGCTGGGCAATACCGTCATCACGACGCGCCGGTTCAACGCCGAGGACACCCTCCGCAAGATCGCCGAGCACCGGGTGCAGTTGCTGGTGGCAGTGCCGACGATGCTGCACCGCATGGTCGAACTGGATCCGGCGATCCGCGCGCAATACGATCTGAGCTCGCTGAAGTCGATCGTGCTCGCCGGTTCAGCGCTGTCGCCCGAGCTCACCGTCCGCGCCACCGAGGCCTTCGGCCACACCCTCTACAACCTCTACGGATCGACCGAATGCGCGGTCGCGACGGTGGCCCAGCCGCAGGATCTGGCGCTGGCACCCGGCACCGCGGGCCGGGCCCCGGTGACCTGCGAGGTCGTACTGTTCGACGACGAGGGCCGCCGCATCCACGACCGGAATGTCACCGGCCGCATCTTCATCCGGTCCGGCGCGCCCTTCGAGGGCTATACCGACGGGCGGCACAAGCAGATCATCGACGGCTACATGTCCTCCGGCGACGTCGGGCATTTCGACGAGCACGGCCTGCTGTTCATCGACGGCCGCGACGACGACATGATCGTCTCCGGCGGGGAGAACGTCTTCCCGCTGGAGGTGGAGAATCTGCTGCTCGCCCGGCCCGACATCTTCGACGCGGCGGTCGTCGGGGTGGACGACGTGGAATACGGCAAGCGGCTGCGGGCGTTCATCGTCGCCGAGCCGGGCGCCAATCCCGACGCCGAGGAGATCAAGGCGTACGTCAAGGGCAATCTGGCCCGCTACAAGGTGCCACGCGAGGTGATCTTCCTCGACGACCTGCCCCGCAACGCGACCGGCAAGCTACTGCGCCGCGAACTGATGGAATACAAGCTCCCCGAGTAGACATCGTGCACAATCACAGGCCCGATATGCGCTGAGGTGGTACAAGATCACAGAGTGGGCCCGGCAATCTTGCAGGTACCGTCGGTTACAGAGACTCGGGCTACTTCCGAGTAGGCATGCTTGCTAGTGTTAGCACCCGCACTGGATCTCGATGTTGCGATCCGCCCGGCCCTGGTCAGGCGATCGCGGAAGGTTGTAACCCATGTCAGCTGCCCTTCCGTCGGCCAGCACTGCGGTCCGCAAGGCACAGGACCTCGCCCTGAGCGTCAACGCGATGGTCAAGCGCGGACTGTTCAATCCGCTGCGCCCGGACCATGCCCTGAGCTCGGCGCTCAACGTGGGCAAATACGGCCCGTTCGCCGGTGTGATCATGCACGCGGCCAAGACCAGCGCCGACTCCGCCGCCATCCTCGACGAGCGCGGTGAGATGACGTTCGGCGAGATCAACGAGCAGTCCAACCGGCTCGCCCGCGGCCTGGCCGCCCGCGGACTGGGCCAGGGCGACGTGATCGCGGTGCTGGCCCGCGACCATCGCGGCATGGTGCTGAGCCTGGCCGCGACCGGCAAGCTCGGCGTGCGCGCAGTGCTGATGAACACCGGCTTCGCCAAACCACAGCTGGCCGACGTGGCCGCGCGGGAGGGCGCCAAGGCGATCCTGCACGACAGCGAATTCGTCGAGCTGATGAGCGCGATCCCGGCCGAGATCCCCCGCATCCTGACCTGGGTGGACGAGAAGGACGGCGTGGACCCGGCGATTCCGACGCTGGATTCGCTGATGGCGGGGCAGTCGCCCGCCGCCGTGCCCGCGCCCGAAAAGCCCGGCGGCACGGTCATTCTCACCAGCGGAACCACCGGAACGCCGAAGGGGGCGCCGCGGGAGAAGGTGAGCCCGTTCATCTCCGCGCAGTTCCTGGATCGGATTCCATTGCCGCGCAACGGTTCCATGGTGGTCGCCGCGCCGGTGTTCCACGCCACCGGACTCTCACAGTTCACCCTCGGACTGGCGCTGGGCAACCGGATGATCTTCCAGCAGCGGCGTTTCGATCCCGAGGCCACGCTGGCCAATATCGCCCGATACGGGGCGCGCTCGCTCGTCGTGGTGCCCACGATGCTGCAGCGCATGCTGGATCTGCCCGCGGAAACCCTTGCCAAGTACGACATGTCGTCGCTCGAGATGATTTTCGCGGCGGGCTCGGCGATCCCGCCGGACGTCGTCACCCGCAGCCTCGACTACTTCGGCGACGTGCTCTACAACGTGTACGGCTCCACCGAATGCGCGCTGATCACCGTGGCCACGCCGCAGGACCTGCGCATCGCACCCAACACCGCGGGTCGGCCGCCGGTCGGCATCCGGCTGGCCCTGTACGACGGGAACCGCACGCGGATCACCCGGCCGAACGTGACCGGCACGATCTTCATCGAGAGCGCGCATTCGTTCAAGGGCTACACCGACGGCCGCACCAAGGAAACCGTGGACGGCATGATGTCCAGCGGTGATGTCGGCCACTTCGACGAGCACGGCCTGCTGTTCATCGACGGCCGCGACGACGACATGATCGTCTCCGGCGGCGAGAACGTCTTTCCCCAGGAGGTCGAGCATCTGATCGCCCAGCGCGCGGACGTGCTCGAGGCCGCGGTGGTCGGCGTGGCCGATCGCGAATTCGGAAAGCGCCTGCGCGCCATCGTCGTTCCCGGTCCCGACTCGGCGCGCGACGTGCAGGAGATCAAGGACTACGTCAAGGCCAACCTGGCCCGGTACAAGGTGCCGCGCGAGGTGATCTTCCTCGACAAGCTGCCGCGCAACGCCACCGGGAAGTTGTTGCGTAAACCACTGGTGGAGATGGACGTCCCCACCGAGTGAGTCCCGAGCGGATGCCACGCTCGAAAATTCGTGGCATCCGCTCGGTTATCATCGGCGGGTGATCATCGTCCCCGGCAACGCGCCCCGCGTGAGCGCGTCGGCACGACCGTGCCGCAGGGCGGGCGCAGCCGGCTTCGCCGGGACACAGCGCGCGTCCGGATCACGAGGCGCCGCGAGGTCGCCTCGGACTGCCGATTCGAGGGCTACCGCAACCGCACAGCTGCGTGGCGCATCGACGGGATCGGTATCCGGGGCGCTGGCGATCGCGGCGCACGGTTGGGCGGCGGGCAATATGCCACTGCGATCCCACACCCTGCTACTGCTGGTGGCTGCCTGCGCGGTGGTGGGAGCGCTGGTAACCGGCGTGGGGCCCCTGCGTACGACGAGGGTCGGTCTGATCTCCGCTCTCATCGGCGGGCAACTGCTCGGCCACGCCGTCATGTCGGTCGACATGGCCGCGATGCCCGGTCACGCCTCGATGTGGACTCCGGCGATGCTGGCCGCGCATACGGTTGCCGCTCTCGCCGCCGCCGTTGTCATTCGGGGCGCCGAGGCCGCGTACGGGATTCTGGCCGCGGCCATGGCGCGGATGCTACCGCTACTCTTGCGGGCGCCTGCGATTCCCGGCCCGCCGTCGTTGCGTATCACGCACCGCGACAGCGTCATTCAGCGTATTCTCGCCGCCGATCCCTGCCATACCCGCGGCCCGCCCGCCCCTGCCGGAGTCTGAATTCACCTTTACACCCGTGTGCACGAAGGTCTTTCGTGCATGTGCGCAGGTCGTGACCGTTCTGCCGGACGGTCGTCGGTCACGGTGCCGACGGGTGAATCCTGTATTGCCGGAGCTATCCGGTGTATCGCGACACTCGCCGGATGTGAAGCGCTGCGGCGCATCATCGACGGGCTTGTTCCCCCGGTACATATCGATGCCCGGTGGAGCCGGGCGATCCGTAAGCCCATCCAGGTGGGACCGGGCGGACCGAAGCCTACGGCGCTGAGCCGTGGTCGGATCGCCGCAGGCCGGTCGGCGCGCGACTGCGTCCGCACATGAGGGGCGGACGCAGCCGCGCGAACAGGATTCACCCACACCGCGGCGCAATCCCACGGGTGCCGACCATCGCAAGGGATACCGATCGTGAGCACTACCGAACAATCCGAAACCGCCACCGAGCCCGCACCGCCACCCGCACCCGACAGATCCGAGACGCGAAACGGCCTGTTCGCGTTGGCGATGCGACTGCACTTCTATGCCGGGGTGTTCGTCGCACCGTTCATTCTGATCGCCGCTCTCACCGGCGCGCTGTATGCCATCGCGCCGACGCTGGAGCAGGTCGTGAATCACAGTCTGTTGCATGTGAATTCGACCGGGACGGTGCGACCGCTGTCGGATCAGGTGGCCGCCGGGGTGGCCACCGAGCCGAAACTCGCACTGGCGGCGGTCGATCCGGCCCAGCGCGCGGGCGACACCACCCGGGTGCTGTTCACTGATCCGTCGCTGGGCGAGTCCGAGCAGCGCGCGGTATTCGTGGATCCTGTGACCGCGCGTCCGGTGGGAACCACTGTGGTGTACGGCAGTTCAGGGTCGCTGCCGTTGCGAACCTGGATCGATCAGTTGCACCGGAACCTGCATCTGGGCCAGGCGGGGCGGCTCTACAGCGAGGCTGCCGCGTCATGGCTGTGGGTCGTCGCGCTGGCCGGGGTCGCGGTGTGGGTCAGCCGCGCCCGGCGTGCTCCTGGCATCGCGCGCCGCCTGCTCTGGCCGGATCGTCACCGTACGGGCCGACTCCGGACGATGAATTGGCATGCGACCGTAGGGATGTGGCTCCTGCTGCCACTGCTGTTCCTCTCGGCCACCGGCATGACGTGGTCGACCTATGCCGGGGCGCACGTGGACACGGTGCGCGCGGCACTGAGCTGGACCACACCGACGGCACACACCGCACTGACGGCATCCGCTGCGCGACAGGCGGGTTCGGCAATGCCCGGGATGGACATGCCCGCGCCGGGCTCGAACGCCCCGCGGCACGGTAATCCGGATCCGCGGACGCGTGCGGCGGAGGTGGACCGAGTATTCGCCGTCGCACGCGCGCACGCGGTCGACGGCGCGGTCGAGATCACCGTCCCGGCCACGGACGACACCGCCTACGCCGTCAAGCAGCGTCGCATCTCCGGTCAGCTCGCCCAGGACTCGATCGCGATCGACGGCCGCACCGGCGGCGTCGTCGACACCGTACGTTTCGCGGACTGGCCGCTGATGGCGAAGCTCGCCAACTGGGGCATCCAGCTGCACATGGGCATGATGTTCGGCCTCGCCAACCAGGTGCTGCTGCTGGTGACGATGCTCGCGCTGGTCACCGTCATCGGCCGCGGCTATCTGATGTGGTGGCGCCGCCGCCCCAGCCGCGCCGGCCGATTCGCGGTGGGAGCCGCCCCGCGCCGCGGCACGCTGCGCCGTCTCCCGATGCCCGCACTCGCGCTGCTCACCGCCGTCACGGTACTGGTCGGTTGGTTCGCACCGGTGCTCGGGGTCAGCCTGCTGGGCTTCCTCGCGGTGGACGTCGCGCTCGGATTCGCCCGCCGCCGCGCCGCGGCCTGACCCGCCGCGTCCGGTGGGATCCGCGGCCGACGCCGGGCGCGGATCCCGCCGCCGCGGCCGGTCGCTCCGCGGTTGCCGGTTGCGTGGCCTAGGCGGGCGACCGCACGTCCATGCTGATCAGCAGGTCGATCACGCGGCGGCGGATATCCTCGCGGATCGGCCGCACCTCCTCCACCGTCAGCCCGGCCGGATCCTCCACGATCCAGTCCTCGTACCGGATTCCCGGCGCGATCGGGCACACATCGCCGCAGCCCATGGTGATGATGACGTCGGCGGCACGGATGATCTCGTCGGTCCAGGCCTTGGGAAACTCGTGGGAGATGTCGATGCCGACCTCCGCCATGACGGCCACCGCGGCCGGATTCAGCGAACCGCTCGGCTCCGAGCCGCCCGACCACGCCATGGCCCGATCCTGGGCGTAGTGCTCGAAGTATCCCAGCGCCATCTGCGAGCGCCCGGCATTGAACGTGCACAGGAACAGCACCACCGGTATCCCGTGCTCGATCCGGCCCTCGACCTTGGCCCGCGCGTGTAATCGCTGCCTGGCGAAGCGCTCGGCCAGCACCGGGAGGTAGAGCTGCACCGATGAGCGGCCGCCGATCTCCCGATAGGCGTCGTGGAGAAACTCGTGAATCGTATTGGCGTCGAACAGGATCGTGAACTCACGGCACAGCCGGCGCTCGGCACGGGCCAGCGCCGTGCCGTGCACGATGTCGAGGAGTCGGTATGCCGGGGTGATCTCTGCATACCCGGCCCGGTTCGTCCGCTCGGGCGTGGACACATAGGCAGCGTTGCACTACCGCCCCTTCACGGCAACCGAACTAGAGATGAAATCTCATCGGACTCGGAGACGACACCGCAGCGTACCGGGCGCGAAACCCGCGATACGCTGCGATGTTCGAAAGACCTTAGCGCAGAGAACTTTTCCCGGATCTCGGATCGAACGGGTCAATCCGGACACATCGACTACGCCGCACCGAATGACATATCACGCAACCGATTACGATCCGCCCGACGGTTCCCCTGTCACGACAGCGTAACCCCGCCGCCCGGCGTGGTGATCAGCGACCAGAACCCGTCCGCGCCCGCACGCAGCGCACGCTCGCCCAGATACCGGGCCCACTCGGTCTCGTCGCCGTCCTCGTCCCGCCACGACCACAGCCGCATGGTGGCCAGCCGCAGCGGCGTGAGTTCGGTGAATCCGATCGCGCCGTGCAGCTGGTGCCCGATGCGGGTGATCTCGGCCGCGGATTCGGAGGCCTGTGCCTTGGCGACGGCGGCCGCGAATTGCGCTGCCGCACCGTCGTTGTCGAGCGCGGTGGCCGCCGCCGCGACGGCCGCGCTCACCAGCGCGGTCTCCTCGATGAGCTTGGCCTCCTCCTGCTTCACGGCCTGAAAGTCGCGCAGGGCGCGGCCGAACTGGTGCCGGGTGGTGGTGTGCCGCACGGTGAGTTCAACGCAGCGCTGGGCCGCGCCCGCCATCAGCGCTGCCCGGGCCAGCGCCGCGCGCGTGCGCGCCTCGGCCAGGACCTCCGCGTCGATCGGTCGCACGCGATCCGAGGGGATCTCGATATCGTTGAGCACGAGCGTATCTCGCGGCTCGCCCGCGATATTGACCCCGGGCTGCAGCACCGCACGGGCCGGATCCAGGCGCAGCAGCACCGGCCCCAGCGGCGCCCGGGTGAGCACAACCACCTCGGCGGCGGTGCGCGCCCACGGAACACGCGCCAGCACCCCGCTCACCCGCAGCGTGCGATCGGTGCCGGCCGCGCCGAAGGGGCCGACGCGGCTGTCGGCGTCCGGATGGGCGTAGCGCACGCGCAGCCCCCCGGCCGCGTACGTCAGCGGCCCGTCCGGGACGACGAATCCCGTTGCGAGCAAGGGCCTGGCGACCAGCAGCGTCTCGGCAATCGGCCCGGGCACCGCCGAGCGACCGGCCTCGCGCACGAAATCGGCCAGGGCGGTGGTCGTGGCGTCGAGCGGGGGAAGCTTGCCCGCCAACGCCTTCCAGACCCGCGGTGCGGAATCGACTGGATTTGCCACGATGTCCTCGGTGGCCAACTCGGTGAGCGTCACGGTGTCGGTCATGATCAGTCCTCCATACCGCGGGTGATGATGCCGCGCAGGATCTCGTTGGTGCCCCCGCGCAGGGTGTAGGCGGGGCTGTGCATGATGGCGAAGGCCAGCAGCTCGGGATAGGTTCCGGGCGTGGCGCCGGGATCCGGCACGGCGGGCACGATCGTGCGCACCGCGTTCACCAGATCGCCCTCGAACCGGGTGCCCAGATCCTTGACCAGCGCGGCCTGCACATCGGGCGACCGCCCGGCCTGCAACGCCGCGGCCACCCCGAGCGACATCTGCCGCAGCGCGGACAGCCGGCCGACGAGGCGGCCCACCCCGGCCTGCTGCTCGGCGGTTACCGCCGTATCCGCAAGGCACCCCAGCGCGGAGATCAGCAAGGCCACCGTGGACAGGAAGCGCTCGGGTCCGCTGCGCTCCCACGCCAGCTCCCCGGTGACCTGCTGCCAGCCCTCGCCCTCCCTGCCCAGCAGCGCGTTCTCGCCGACCTCGACGTCCTGGAGATGAAAGAAATTGAAGGTGTGCTCGCCGGACAGCAGCCGGATCGGTTCGATGCGCACACCCGGCGCACGCAGATCGACGATGAACTGACTCAGCCCGGCGTGCCGGTCCGCGGCATCGGAATCCGTGCGCGCCAGCACGATTGCGTAATCGTTGACGTGCGCTCCGCCGGTCCAGCGCTTGGTCCCGGTCAGGCGCCAGCCTCCGGGAATGCGCTCGGCCCGGGTCCGCACCGCCGCCAGATCGGATCCGGCGTGCTCCTCACTCATGCCGATCGAGAAGAAGCAGCGGCCCTCGCTGATCGCGGGCAGGTAGAACCGGCGCTGTTCCTCGGTGCCGTGACGCAAAATCGACGGTCCCGCTTGACGATCCGCAACCCAGTGCGCCCCGACCGGCGCGCCGGCGGACAGCAGCTCCTCGATCACGACGTACCTGTCCAGGGCGCCGCGCTCGTGCCCGCCGTACTGCTTCGGCAGCGCCATACCGATCCAGCCGCGCTCGGCCAGGCGCCGGGTGAACGCGGGATCCCAACCGGTGAACCAGGAGTCGGCGCGGCCCAGCACGGTGCCGCGGGCGCGTTCGGCGGACAGGAACTCCCGCACCTGCGCGCGCAGGGTCTGCGCGGAGGCGGGCAGTTCGACCGCGGGAAAGTCGAATGCTGTTGACGTCATGTGCATCTCACTCCTTCATCGGCCGAGGAAGTGCGGCCGGCGGTGCTCCCGGCGCGCGGTGATGCCCTCGGTGAAATCGGCGGTCTGGGTGGTAACGGGCTGGGCCAGCGCCTCCCAGGCCAGGGCCTGCTCGACGCTCGGCTGCCCGGCCGCCAGCGCGGTCTTGGTCAGGCGCACCGCGATCGGCGCCGCACCGGCGATCTGCGCGGCGGTGTCCAGCGCGGTGTCCAGCACCGATTCGCCCGCGGGCAGCGCGATGCCGAGCTCAACCGCCTCCGCGCCGCTGATCACCCGGCCGGTGAACAGCAGCTCGCGGGCCCGCTGCATGCCCACGGCCTCGGGAAGCAGTGCGGTGGTGGCCATTCCGGCGTGCAGGCCCAGCTGCACGAACGGGACGCCGAGGCGGGCCGTGGGCACGACGTAGCGCAGATCGCAGGCCAGCGCCAGGGCCAGGCCCGCGCCGATCGCATGCCCGTTGACCGCGGCGATGGTGGGCACCGGCAGGTTTCGGATGCTGAGCCAGGTGCGATAGAACTCCGACAGGTGGGCGCGGGCGCCCATCAGGTCGGCGTCCGCGGTACCGCCGAGCTCGCCCAGGTCCGCGCCGGAGCAGAAGGCCGGTCCCGCCCCGGTGACGACCACCGCGCGTAGCTCGGCGGCGCCGCGTAGCTCGCGCATGGCCTCGGACCAGTGCGCGGTGAGCTCGGCGGACATCGGATTGCGCTTGGCGGGATTGGTGAATGTCACCACGACGACGCCGTTGTCGCGCCACTCGACCGTCAGCGGCTGGTGTGCGGTCATGCTGTGGCCCTCGATTCCTGGTGTAGTAGCGCGGGATCGAATCCGACCTCGCGCAGGACCTGTTCAGTGTGCTGCCCGATGGTCGGGCAGTGCCGGACCTGCGGCGGCGGAGTGGCCGAATACCGGACCGGCTGGCCGATCACCCGGTAGGCGCCCTCGGTGGGGTGTTCGGCCTGCACCAGCAGCCCGCCCGCGCGGGCGTACTCGGTGGCCGTGGCCGCCTCCAGGTCCAGGACGGGTCCGGCCGGAATGCTCACCGAATCGCAGAATTCCTGCCATTCGGCGGTGGTGTGCAGCGGGGTCAGTTCCGCTGCGAGCGTGGTGAGTTCGTCGACGTGCTCCGCCCGGTCGACCACGGTCCGGAACCTCGGATCGGCGGCGAGCTCACCCCGCCCGGCGAAGCCGAAGAACGCGCTCCAGTGCGCGTCGGTCGCCGGCAGGATGCACATCCACCCATCGGCGGTGCGCTGCGCGGTCCGCTGGGGCGTGAGAATCCTTGTGTAGCCGAATGTTCCGGGCTCGCCCTCGTCCTGAAGGGTCGCCCCGAACAGATGCTCCACCAGATTGAACGCGAGCATCGTATCGGCCATCGGCACCTCGATGTGCTGACCGGACCCGCCCCGGGCACGGTGATGCAGGGCCGCGAGCACCGCCTGCGCGATCTGCAGCCCGCACACCTTGTCCACCAGGACGGTCGGCAGGAAGTAGGGCCGGCCCGTCACCTGCTGGTTCAGCGACACCAATCCGGTGACGCCCTGGATGATGTCGTCGTAGGCGGCGTGCGTGCCCCACGCGGAATCGGCGCGGAATCCCTGTGCGCTGGCGTAGATGAGATCCGGATTGTGCTGGGCGACATCGGCATAGCTCAGCCGCAGCCGCGCGAGGGCCTGGGGCCGGACATTGGTGATCAGCACATCCGCGGTGCGCAGCAGGGCCAGGAGCGCGTCGCGGCCGTGCGGAGCCTTCAGATCGATGGCGGCACTTCGCTTGTTGCGGTTGAGGTTCAGCGCGAAGGCGCCCATCCCCGGATGGCGCTGCGGGTGATATTCGCGCGTCATATCCCCCTGCGGCGGCTCCACCTTGATGACGTCCGCCCCCAGGTCGCCGAGCTGCTGGGCGGCGTACGGGGCCATGATCACGCTGCCCAGCTCGATGACCCGGACCCCGGCCAGCGGTCCGGCCGAATTCTGTTGTCGCATTGCGCATCTCCTTGAACCGAGTATGTCCATTCCAGGAAACCGCCGACACACGATATCGTCCAATATTATTTGGTCCGGGTTTATATATGCTCTGCCATATAATCCGGCGGTGGACTTCACGCAGCGCATGTTGGAGCAGTTCGTGGTGCTGGCCCAGGAGAAGCATTTCGGCCGGGCCGCGGACCGGCTGTCGATGAGCCAGCCGCCGCTCAGCCAGGCGATCGCGCGGCTCGAGCGGGGGCTCGGCGTCACCCTGCTGGACCGGACCGGGCGCGGCATCCGGCTCACGCCCGCCGGACAGGCCTTCGCCCGCGACGCCCAGCAGATGCTCGACCTGCATGCCGCGGCCACCGAGCGGGCCCGGCGCATCGCGGCCGGGCTGGAGGGCGAGCTGCGGGTCGGATTCATCAACAGCCTGGGCTATCGATACCTGCCCACCGTGCTCGGTTGGATCGCCGAGGAGCTCCCCGGCCTGTGGCTGCATCTGCGGCAGGACTCCTCGATCACCCTCGCCGACCTGGTGCGCACCCGGATTCTGGACCTGGCGTTCGTCCGGACGCCGCTGCGCAATCCCGACGGGCTCGCGGTCCACCACGCCGTCACCGAGCGCCTGATCGCGGCGCTGCCGCGCGGGCATCGCCTCGCGCATCGCGAGTCGGTCCACCTGCGCGAGCTGTCCGGGGAGAGCTTCGTCGGCGTCGGCGCGCAGACCCTGCCCGCCCTGTCCGAACAACTCGCGCTCGCCTGCCAGGAGGCCGGTTTCGCGCCCCGCATCCGCGGCCACGCCGACGACCTCCAGGGCCTGATCAGTTACGTGGCCTCGGGCAGCTGCATCAGCCTGGTCCCCGAACAGCTCGCCGAGCAGCCCATGCCGGCCATCCGCTTCGTCCCCCTCCGAGACAGCTCGCCCTACCTCGAAACGCGCATTGCCGCAATACATCTCGCCGATACACCCGACGAGGCCGTGCGGCGGGTGCTGGACCTCATCGAGCGCCGCCGCCCCGGCAGGTAGATCAGCCCCGCCGGATCGCGAGTCAGTCCCGGGCCTCGACGGGTGCCGCGACCTCGGATCCCCGGCCCGGCCGCGCCGGCGCCGCACGCGCCCTCGATGACCTGCGGCAGCGTGGTCGGCGCCATGGCCGCGGCCATCAGTCGGCGAATTATCCGGCGCCCGAGGACAATTCGGTCGGCGCGGCCGGATCCCGGACGTATTCGAGCCCGTTCGAGGCCAGCAGGCGGATCCCGTCCGGATTATGCAACGCCTCCAGCGCATAGCGGCGCAACTGTTCGGGCAGCGGGGTGCCCGGCGCCGCCCGGGGCGACAAGACGCCGACCGAGGCCGTGGGCGACTACCAGGCGGTCATGCTCACGCGCGGTTTCGGCGCCGTCGAGAACTCGCGGCGCATGGCCGCGCAGATGTTCGCGGACTGACCCCGCGTGACCTGTTCCGCCGCTCGAGCGGGAGGTCAGCCGTGCTGCGGCAGGTTCGAGACGGTGTGCTCGGCCTGAGCCAGGGCCTCGGAGAGCAGCCGCAGGACGTGGCCACCCGAGAGCCGATACAGGCGCGCCCGACCGTCGGCGCGCTGCTGCACGAGGCCGACCAGGCGCAGTTTAGACAGGTGCTGGCTGGCGGCGGTGGGGCTGCAGCCGGCGGCCTCGGCCAGCGCGGTGACGCCGAGTTCCTCCTCGCGCAGGGCCCACAGCAGGCGCAGCCGGGTGGGCTCGGCGAGCATCGACAGCATCTGCACGGCCTCGCCCACCTGCGCCTCGGTCAACCGCTCGGCATGTCCAGCCGAGGTGGTTCGTTCGGTTGCCCTGCTGATGGTCATCGATCGCCGTCCTTCTGTCGCAGTCGCCCACCCAGTGTGACACCCGGCGGTTCACAACCCGGTGTGTCAACCATTCATGTTCTCATCTTCACATCAGTGAAGATGAGAGTATATTTCCGAACATGAGTTTCACCGCACCCGCTCTGCTCGCCGCCGCGGCCGGCGTCGGCTTCGGTCATGCCGTCCTGCCCGACCACTGGGTCCCGCTGTCGGTCATCGCCCGCACCCAGCGCTATCCGCTGCGCCGGGTGCTGCGACTGTCCGGACTCGCGGGCCTGGCGCACGTCGGCTTCTCGCTGCTGCTGGGCGCGATCATCATCGGCGTCGGCCTGCAATTCCGCTCCACCGTCGAGCGCCACGAGAACCTGATCGTCGGCGGGGTACTGCTGGCCACCGGAGCGATCTTCCTTGTGCTGGAACTGCTGGGCCGCGGTCATGGCCACAGCCACGACGAAAACGGGGGGCACAGCCACGGACACGGGCACGGGCACGCACATGGCCGAGGCCATTCGCACAATCACCATCACGGACATGGCCACGACAACGAGAAGGCTCACGACCACGCGACTCGGGCTGCGGCTGAACCGCTTACGGTCGCCACGAGCACCGCACTCCAGCATTCGCACGATCATGAACACGCTCACGCCGGCGGGCACACCCACGACCACTCACATGACCACGGGCACACCCACAACCATGGGCACGACGACGATGGCGAACAGGTCCACACCCACGGGCACAGCCACGATGGCGCCCACGACCACACGCCGGAGCACGCGGCGGCCACGCTCGCAGTCGCGACGAGTACCCCTGCGCGGCATACCCACGACCACGATCACGGCCATGACGCCGGGCGCACCGGAGCCGGTGCCCACACGCATTCCCACGCGAACGACGCCATCGCCAACGCCCCGGAATACGCCGACAACCGCAGTCGCACAGCACGATTCCTGGCGTTCGCGGTCCCCTTCGGCGCCGCCGCCTCCCCCGACCTGACGATCCTTCCGGTCTTCCTGGCCGCCAGCGCCGCGGGTCTCGCCGCCGCCCTCGGCACGCTGCTCGTGTTCTCCCTGGTCACTATCGGCACCATCGTCGGTCTGACGATGCTCGGCACCCTGGCCGGTTACCAGCTGCGCGGCGCGTGGATCGACAAGGGCGCCAACCTGATAACGGCCGGCGTCCTGCTGATCATCGGCATACTCGTCGCATTCGGCATCATCTGACGGACGTCGACGCGGTCTCCGCCCCGCACCTGGCGCGGATTCCTCGATGCCGCAATCGCATCGCGCAGTGACCGCATTCGCGGTGTCGGCCCTCGGGGAATCAGAAGCGGAACCGCACGATGCGGGTGGACCGTGCCATACCCGGCAGCAGATTCAGCAGGCGGAAGATACGGCGCGTGTTCGCGGGCGCCTTGGCCATCAACAGCGGCGAGTCGTTCATCGGGGCCTCGTCGACGAACTCGAGGCGCGGGTGCCACTGGGCCAGCGCGGCCGGATCGTCGAAGCCGCAATGGAACTGGGTGCCGTATCGGCGCAACGTCGGATCCCATTTCGAGGTGCGCCACGCCCAGACCGCGACCGTGTCGAACTGGATCCCCCCGCTGGGGAAGGCCTCGACGATGCCGGTCAGCAGCCGCCGAAGGTCGGCCTCGGTCAGGTAGGGCACCAGTCCCTCGGCGACCATCAGCACCGGACGGCCGCGGGGAATGCGGTCCAGCCAGGTCAGGTCGGTGACGCTGGAGCCGATGAGGGTGTAGTGCTCGCGGGACGGCAGAAACTGTTGCCGCAGTTCGACTATGTCGGGGTAGTCGAGGTCGAACCAGTCGACGGTGGCGGGCGGGTCGATCCGGAACACCCGAGCGTCGAGCCCGCAGCCCAGGTGCAGCACCACCGCGTCGGGGTGTTCGGCCAGGAAGCTCCGGGCCCAGTCGTCGTGGACCTTGGCGCGCACCACGGCGGCCAGGCCCAGCTGACTGGTGCCGAATCTGCGGCGGTCGTACCCCGGGTCGAGGCGGCGCATCGCCTGCTCGGCCCAGGTGTCACCGAGGATCGGGTCCGGTAACCGGTTGTCCAGCGCCTTGGCCCGCAGGACGGGGCTGAGGGTCTTCTGCACTCCGACGAGTCCGGTGTCGTTCACGTCTCCAGACAGTACTCAGGGATCGGCCACCACGACGGCGACCGGCACACCGGCCCCCGACATAGCCGCACCCGCTCCGGACGGCCGGAGCGGGTGCGGATCTACGAGAGGGCGCGGTCTACTCGGCCGAATCGATCGGCTGGGACGGCGGAATCTGGGTGGGCCGCAACCGAACCCACACCAGGAACCCCACCCCGAGAACCGCCATCGCGACTCCCGACCACAGGTTGACGTTCCACCCACCGCTGCGGGCCAGATCCGCCGCGCTGTGCTTCATCGCCCCGACGATGATCAGCACGATTCCGTACAGCCCCATGAGCGCCCCGACAATAGTGCGGATGTCGAAAAGCATTACATCACTTCCTTATCCGATGACGATGTTCAGCACGATGACCAGGGCCAGCGCGATTCCGGCGAGCAGCACCGGGCGCTGGTACCAGGGCAGAGAGCCGGCGCCGGCGTCGGTGAGCTGTTCCTTGGGCGTCTCCGAGTAGACCAGGCCGACCAGCTCGGCGGCGGGTTTGGGCGCGGTCACCAGGCTGACGATGATGCTCAACACGATGTCCACCACGAATGCCACACCGGCGGCCAGGAAGCTCGAGCCCTGACCGGACAGGTTGATCACGTCGATCTTGCTGAGAATGAAGATGAAGACCGCCGACAGCGTGCCGAAGACCAGGCCGACCCAACCGGCCGTGGCGGACATCCGCTTCCAGAACATGCCCAGGATGAACGTGGCGAACAGCGGCGCGTTGAAGAACGAGAACAGCGTCTGCAGGTAGTCCATCATGTTCGAGAAGTTCCCGGCGATGAACGCGGTGAAGATCGCGATCACGGTGGCGCCGACCGTGGCCCAGCGGCCCACCTTCAGGTAGTACCCGTCCGGCTTGTCCTTCACCACGTACTGCTGCCACAGGTCGAAGCTGAACACCGTGTTGAAGGCCGAGATGTTCGCCGCCATACCGGCCATGAACGCCGCCAGCAGCCCGGCCAGCGCCACCCCCAGAAGTCCGTTGGGCAGGATGTCTTTCATCAGATACAGCAGCGCGTCGTTGTAGGTGACATCGCCCTTGCCGGTCGCCTTGTACTCGGCCACCTGCGGGACGATCAGCGCGCTGATCATGCCGGGGATGACGACGATCAGCGGGATGAACATCTTCGGGTACGCGCCGATGATCGGGGTACGCCGGGCCGCGGAGATCGAATGCGTGGCAAGCGCGCGCTGCACCTCGACGAAGTTGGTGGTCCAGTACCCGAACGAGAGCACGAAGCCCAGGCCGAACACGATGCCGACGACCGACAGGAAGTTGTTGGAGAAGCCGCTGAGCTGATTACCGGGCCAGGAGTGAATCTGCTCCGAACCGTTGGGCAGCGCGGACACCTTGTCCCTCAACCCGTTCCAGCCGCCGACGCGATGCAGGCCGACCAGCGTGAGCGGCAACAGCGCCGCGACGATCACGAAGAACTGCAGCACCTCGTTGTAGATCGCCGCCGACAGACCACCGAGGGTGATGTACGACAGCACGATGACCGCAGCGACGATGATCGACACCCACAGTGGCCAGCCCAGCAGCACGTTCACGATCGAGCCGAGCAGATACAGGTTCACGCCCGCGATCAGCACCTGCGCCAGCGCGAAGCTGATCGCGTTGACCAGATGCGCGCCGGTGCCGAAGCGCCGCCGCATGAATTCGGGCACACTGCGCACCTTGGAGCCGTAGTAGAACGGCATCATCACCACGCCGAGGAACAGCATGGCCGGGATGGCGCCGATCCAGTAGTAGTGCATGGTCGGCATGCCGTACTGGGCGCCGTTGGCGGACATGCCCATGATCTCCACCGCGCCCAGATTCGCGGAGATGAACGCCAGGCCGGTGACCCAGGCGGGCAGCGACCGCCCGGACAGGAAGAAGTCGATACTCGACGACACCCGCTGGCGGGCCAGCAGGCCGATGCCCAGAACGAAGATGAAATACAGTGCTACCAGGGCATAGTCGACGGGGGCCGCGTCCAGGCGCAGGCTGTTGCCCTCCGCGAGCACGGCCTGCGCCGGTCCTGCGGTCAGCACCGAGTCGAAGATTCCTGGTGGCGCGGCATGGGGTGGCATGCAGCCTCCTGTTTCGATCAAAATCCTCCGATGGCCGGTCGGCCATTGCGGGGATCATAGCGGCCCGTTAACGCTCACATAGCAGGGTGGTCTGACCGGGGCTCGCGCATTCCGCATCGGCGCCACGGCCCGCCCCTGTAATCTCGTGACCGACACGTCGGCACGCACGGCAGGCACCCTTCGATCAAGCTCGAGCACGTTGGCGGCCTCGGGTGCGCGACAAGGAGCCGCCATTCATGTCATGATCGAATCGGTCGCCCGAGTCTCGGCGGCCGAGTGTGTGGACATCGGCTGGGGCATCTGCACGTACCACAACGCTTGTTTTCGTCCACCGACGCCCGCGCGCGGCAGGCCGGTTCAGACCCGCCGCAGAACACGATTCTTCATGGAGGACCGGAGCGGATAAGGGGAGATGGTGCTCGGCATACGGCATTTTGCGGACCCCCGGCATCTGGCCAGGCCGCTGTGGGGTGCGTTTATGCCGATGGTCGCGGCGCTCACGATCGCGCTGCCGCTGCTCACCTCCCTGACGGCGGTGATTGCGATCGTCCTGGGCGCGGTGCTGGCCGCATCGATCGCGATGATCGTGCGTGGGCTGCGTCGTTACAGTTCGCCGGCCCCCATGCCGTGGTACCTGCTGGCCGGATCGGTCGTGCTCTTCACGATCGGCATCGCGCTGCGCGAACTGTTCGGCACCAATCACTACCTCTTCGACGATGTTTTCACCCTGAGCGGGTACGCCGGGGTCTTCGTCGCGGCGCTGCTGTGGCTCACGCCGCGCCGCGCCCGTGACAGCCGCGGCCTGCTGCTGGACTCCGGACTGATCGGCCTGGGTGCGCTACTGGCCTCGTGGACTCTGCTGATCTCACCGCTGCTGGATCAAGGTGTGCGCCCTTCCGCTCTGGTGGCGGCCTGTTATCCGGTGATCGATGCGCTGCTGCTGACCGTCGTCGTGCATTCGGTGGTCACGTCCACGCGCGCGGAGACCTCGCTGCGCCTGCTGCATGCGAGCCTGGCCATGATCCTGCTGGCCGATTTGGGCTACAACCTCGAGGCCGCCGGTACGCTGCACGTGGCGCACCGGATCCTGGTTGTCCCGCTGCTGATTTCCTTTCTGCTGGTGGGCCTCGCGGCGCTGCATCCGACGATGGTCACCCTGAGCCAGCAGCGGCGCGTCCACCCGGACCAGTCCCGCCAGCGCGCCGGCGTGATCGCCGCGGTGCTGGTGGTGGCCGCGCTGGTGCCGACCGTGACCAGCCGGCCCGGCGTCTACGACCGCGCGGTGGAGTCGGTGTTGCTGGCGCTGCTGCTGATCGGTGTGCTGCTGCGCAGCGAGCGCGCCATCGTGCGCAGCGCCCGCAGCGAGCGGCGCGCGCAGTATCAGGCCGACCACGACATGCTCACCGGACTGCTGAACCGCTCGGCACTGCTGCAGGCCCCGGCCCGCAATCACGAGCGGTGGGCGGGACGCACACTGTGCCTGCTGTTCATCGACCTCGACGGCTTCAAGGCGGTCAACGACAGCTACGGACATGCCATCGGGGACGAGCTGATCGCCAACGCGGCGGCGCGCATCCGCCGCGTCATCCGCCACGACGACGTGGCCGCCCGCTACGGCGGCGACGAATTCGTCGTGCTGACCCGCGCCGACCGCACGGACACCGCAACGCTGGCCGAGAAGCTGATCGCGGCCTTCGGCAAGCCGTTCGAGCTAAGCGTCGGCGCGGTATCGATCACGGCCAGCATCGGAATCGCCTGCGGCGCACCGCGTTCCGATGTCCGGCACGACGACGCCGGGCCGGGGGGAGCACCGGACGAGCGACGGTCCGACGGCAATCACACCGCGACGCCCACACACGGCGTGCACATCGCGGCGCCGGCGCACGGTGTGCACACCGCGGCGGT
This sequence comes from Nocardia albiluteola, assembly GCF_018860155.1. Classification (GTDB taxonomy): domain Bacteria; phylum Actinomycetota; class Actinomycetes; order Mycobacteriales; family Mycobacteriaceae; genus Nocardia; species Nocardia albiluteola. The sequence goes on along the minus strand of NZ_JAHKNI010000015.1, from coordinate 54,437 downwards.
ACCCGCGAGCGGAGACGGTGCCCACACACCGACCGGCACGCCCACCGAAACATCTCCCCGCAACGCGCCCGACGCGGGAGCGACACCCGACGAGCCCGCGGCCGCGTCACCGACTGGCAAGCCGCCCAAGGAATCTCACACAGCGCAGGAGCACGGGCACCTCACGCCGAGCCCGGCGGTCGGCCCGCACCCCTCGACTCCCCGGGACGGCGCGCCCCCCGAGGTGACGGTCTACGACCTACTCCGCGAGGCGGATTCGGCGATGTACCACGCCAAGGAGTATTCACTCGGGTACGTCTTCCAGGACGAAATGCGCCCCCACGGACATCCCGAGGCCCGGCGAACCTGGCGGAACGACAAGCGTGGGCCCCGGCAGCACCGCGAGACGACCGTCTAGGCCGGCCCGGGAATTCAGCCCTGCAGCTCGTCGAGCACGCGGCGGGCCTGATCGAGTTCGGACTGCAATTGCTCCACCTTGGCACGCTGCGAGCTGCGCACCGAATCCAGGACCGAATCCACCACCTCGGCGACCTCGGGATGCAGGAGCTTCGCGGCCTGCGCAACCGCCGAGCCGGCTACCGCCAACCCGCGCACCGTGCGCTTCTTGCCGTTGACCACATCGACGGTCCATTCGCCGTCGGCGGTGCCGGAGAGTGTCACCGTGACCTCCGGGGGCTTCGGCTTGCGCGCAGCGGCGGCCGCCTTGGTAGCCGGACGCGACGCCGACTTGGCCGCGGCCCCCTTGGGCGCTGCGCCCTCGGCGGGGCCATCGGCTTCCGCCGGAGCCGGTTTCGACGCGGCCGGGGCCTCGGGCGTGCTCACCGGGCGGGGGCTCGGCGGCAGGGGCGAGGAGGCGACGGACGGTGCGACGGACGAGGGCATGCTCACTGGGGTGTCCTTCCTGGGTTTCGCGGCGGCCTCGGGCGCGGGGCGCCGGGCCGGTTTGGTCAGCGTCACTTCGGTGGGCGAGAACGACAACACATCCTTGGAGCCCGTGGGTTTCACCTGCAGGAAATCGCCCTCGGACGGATCACCGAGGGCAAGCACCTTGCCGGAACGCCCCTCGGGCACTCCGACCGCCTCCGCGGTGAACCACACCATCGGCGGGCGACCCGCGGCAAGGTCCGCGGCGATCTGCCGAACTTCTGTGTCGGACAACGGTTGCGGCTTCGTTTGTCGGGCTGACATGGTGCACTCCGGGCGGGTTCGTGGACGTCTGCGTGCCAAGAGCATGCCCCATGACACCGACAAGTCCACATCGCCGGCGGACCTCGAGCACCGCCTCCGACACAGGCAATTGTTCAGCAACAGCCTGCGCCCGCCGCCGCTTTCACACTCGACCACCAGGCAGGATAGTAAGCCTTCGGCGCGCCGCCCGTCCAAACGGACACCCAGCCGAATCGGCGAGTCGGACATCGAATTTCAGCAATCTTTTGGTAAACGATGACACTCCGGAAACCGCGCGCGACGCGGACATCCTGCCCGCCACCGGGTAATGTGCGGACTCGATGAGGTGTCCGGTGGTCGTGGGAGCAGCGCGATGAGCTCCCCGTATCTGCTCGCACTGCGCGACGAACGCCGAACCGTGCTGGGCTTCTGCGACGGCCTCGGCGAGGCCGAGTGGCGGGCGCCCAGCGCCGCGGCGGGCTGGTCGATCACGGATGTTTTCGTGCACATGACCACCGCGGTGCGCGCCGTGGTCTCCCGGGACATGGTCCCGTACATGACAACCCACAATCTGGAGCGCCTGAACGAGCAACTGGTCCACGACAGGCAGCCCGATGCCGGCGCGCCCCTGCTCGCCGAGTTCGGCGCGTGGAGCCGCCGCGGATGCGCGGCACTGGCCGTGCTGACCGCGCCGGGCCTGCGCCTGATTCGCACTCCGATCGCCGAATTGGGCTGGTACCCAGTCAAACTCGCACCCGCGATCCTGCTCTTCGAGTGGCACACCCACCTGCGCCACGACATCGCCACGGCCCTGGACCGGCCCGCCCCGGCCACCGACGCCCGCCGCATGACCGCGATCCTGAACTGGCTGATGACCCTGCTGGAACATTCCCATCGCGAGGCGCTCAACTGGCTCGAGGATCCGGTCGCGCTGACGCTCACCGGGCCCGGCGGCGGCACGTGGCGCCTGGAGCCGCACGGCGGGCGCCTGCGGGTGCGGCCGGGCCGGGCCGCCGGGGCCGCGGCCCATATCGCGGGACTGTCGCCGGAGTTCCCGCAGTGGAGCACCCGCCGGGTGCCCTGGCGCGCCTGCGCCGTCGCCGTCACCGGCGATGCCGAAATCGGCACCCGGGTGCTGGATTCGATCAACCTGGTGTGACCGGCGCGCCAAGATCGACACTCTGCCCGCCGCCGGGGGCGCGCACGGCTAGCATTTCAGATGCACCCGTGCGGGTGAACGAACCGCGATCACATCTCGCACGGCGAGCCGGGGAACGGCTCGACTCACGCGTGCAGGATGCAAAGGGGTTTCGAGTGGACAGGCCGGCATGGGCGCCCGAGGGCGTGGATATGACGCAGGCGAGCCCGGCACGGATGTACGACGCCCTGCTGGGCGGTTCGCACAATTTCGAGATCGACCGCAAGGCCGCCGAAATGGGCAAGAAGCTCGTGCCCGATCTACCGCGGCTGGCGCTGAGCAATCGGGCATTCCTGCGGCGGGCGGTCCGCTATCTCTCCGACGCAGGGATCCGGCAGTTCCTCGATATCGGCTCCGGCATCCCGACCGCCGGCAATGTGCACGAGGTGGCGCAGCAGATCGATCCACGGGCCCGGGTGCTGTACGCCGACATCGATCCGGTGGCGGTGACCCAGGCCGGCACGATCCTGATCGGCAACGACTTCGCCGCGGCCGTCCAGGCCGACCTTCGTAAACCGGACGAACTGCTGGACCTGGCCGCGAGATCCGGACTGATCGACCTGTCCGAGCCCGTGGGCCTGCTGCTGGTCGCGGTGCTGCACCTGGTGCGGGACGACGAGCAGCCGCGGGAGCTGGTCGCGCGGCTGCGGGACGCGATGCCCGCGGGCAGCTACGTCGCGATCTCGCACCTGACCTCGGCACAGCGTCCCGAGGACGCGGCCGGGCTCGAGGCGCAATCGGCCAACGATTCCCATACCGGCCTTCGATTCCGGGATCGCGCGGCGATCACCGCCATGTTCGACGGCTGGGAGATGATCGAGCCCGGGGTGGTCGAGCTGCCGCTGTGGCATCCGGAATCCGATCGCGACCTGCACGAGGCGCCGGGCCGCTCGCTCGGTCTGGCCGGTGTGGGCCGCAAGGTGTAGACCAGGGACCGATCGGACAGGGGCCAGGCAGGTGGGTGCGCACGAGGTGGCGGTGCGGTGGGCCGACGCGCTCGACGGCGTCGTGGCACCCACGCTCACCCGAACCCAGATCGAGGCCCTGCTGGCCGGGCTGAGCGAGCAGCTGCTGGCCGCGTTGCGCGGACAGGCCGGCATCGAATCGGCCCGCGTCGCGTCCTCGGCGCTGGTGGCGGCGAACTACCGCGACGAGGCCGCGGTGAGCCGCACGGTCTCGGTGATCTGCCGCGACATGGTGGATGCGGTCTGCGCCGAGCCCGAGCCGGATCCGGTCCTGGTGCGCGAGCGCGCGATCGAGGTCGCCGCGGAGTTCGCGGCCGGATTCACCGCGGCGTTGCGCACCGCGGCGCTGGCCGAGCAGGAGACCACGCTGGCCGCGGCGCTGACGGCGGTGCGGGAGGCGCAGGCGCAGCGGCAGCTGTCCGAGGCCCGGTTCGCGGCCATCTTCGCGGGCGCCTCGGTCGGCATCGGCACCATCGACGCGGCCACCGGACGGGTGGTCGACGTGAACGCCGCGATGGCCGAGATGCTGGGCGCGCCAGTGGATGCCATCACCGGGCAGTTGGTCGCCGACGTGCTCGGGCCGATCAATATCGGCACGGCCTACCAGCAGTTCAGGCAGTTGCTCGCGGGCGGGACCGATCGATTCCGGCTCGAGACCGGCCACGCCCACCCCGACGGCCACCGCACCACCATCGACCTGTCGATGTCCGCGGTGCGCGACACCGCCGGACAGGCGCGCTTCCTGATCGGCGTCGCGGTGGACATCACCGAGCGCAAGGCGCTGTCGGATCAGCTGTGGCACGACGCCCATCACGACAATCTCACCGGCCTGGCCAATCGCGTGCTGTTCTTCGATCGGCTCGCGCACGCCGCCCCGCCGATCGGGCTGTGCTACCTGGACTTGGACGGGTTCAAGGAGGTCAACGACGATTACGGCCACACGGTGGGCGACCAGGTGCTGACCACGGTGGCGCAGCGCCTGCGGACGGCCGCCGAACCCGGCGGGCTGGCCGCGCGCCTGGGCGGCGACGAATTCATCGTCATGGTCGAGCACTGCCCGGGCCAAGCACAGCTCAGCACCCTGTCCGACGGCCTGGTTGCGGCCATAACCGAGCCGATAGTCGTTGCCGGACACACGATTTCGATCGGCACATCGATCGGCACCACCCTGGTCACCGAACATCCCGACGCCATCGATGATCTGATGCACACCGTCGATACGGCCATGTACCGCAACAAGTCCGCGCGGTCGCGCCCCGGGTTCCACACCGGGCAGAGCCGGTGATCTCCCTCAGCGTGCGACCGTGCCGCCGCCCAGCCCGGCCAGCGTGAGCTCCGCGCGCGTGGGCAGCCCCTCCCAATCCCCCTCGCTGCCCACGCAGATCGCGGCGACGGCCGCGGCACGATGCATCCGGTCGGTCTCCTCCAGGCCATCGAGCACCGCCGACAGATAGCCCGCGACGAAGGCATCGCCGGCGCCGACGGGGTCGGCGACCCGAACCGGCAGGGCGGGCTGCCGTAGCACCGAAATACCGGGGATGGCGACTGCCGAACCGAGCGAGCCGGCCGACCCGCGCGCGGACACACCGACCGATATGGCCCCCCGCGCGCCGTCGGTCAGCACGATCCGCGCCGGCCCCTCGTCCAGCAGCGTGGCGGCCGCGGCGACGGGATCGGCGAGCGGTCCGTCGGTGACGAGTCCGAGTTCATCCACACTGGCGAAGACGATGTCGGCGAGCCGGGCCACTGCCGAAAGCTGCTCTCGCGCCGCTGCTTCGGTCCACAGCCGCGAGCGATAGTTGACGTCGAAGCTGACCATGACGTCGGCGGCGCGCGCGGCCCGGACCGCAGTGCGGACCGCGGACGCGGCGGTGTCCGACAATGCGGGCGTGATACCGGTGATATGCAGAATGCCGTGCTGCGCAATGACTTCGGCATCGATGTCGTCCGGCGAGAGCCGCGATCCGGCCGAGCCCGCGCGGTAATAGTGCACTCGGCTCACATCGACTGTGCGCCGCTCCTTGATCATCAACCCGGTCGGCGCCTGCGCGTCGGCCCGCGCGAGCACCCGAACCCCCTGCCCGCGCAGCGCGGCCCGGACCGACTCGCCCAGCTCGTCGTCCCCCAGCCGCCCGATCCAGGTCGCCGGATGCCCCAGCCGCGCAATGCCGATCGCCACGGTCGCCTCGGCACCGGCCATCGACAGGTCGAGACTGCGCGCACCCCGCAGCGGCCCCGGTCGCGCCGAGCTCAGCGCCACCATCGTCTCGCCCAACGTCACCAGACCACTGCTCACGCGAATCTCCCTACTGCGGAATCGATATGGGTACGAGCCACCGCACACGCCCCAACGCTGCCGCAGCACGCAGCGCGACCTCGGCGCACATCCCCTGGCGTTGGCGGCCTGCTCCGGCACGAGCGCAATACCCATTGCGCCTTCGCGCGTGAGCTGCGTTCACTCATTCGGGTCTGCCGTCACAGCGACGAATTCGGCGGCCCGGGCGCGCAGGGCGGCCCATTCGCGTTCGCCCGCGTCCGCGCGCAGGGCGTCCCCCAGCAGCGGGCTCCCGACGCCGACGGCGAGGGCGCCGCGGTCCAGGTACTCCTTGGCCTCGGCCAAGCCGACGCCACCGACGGCGACCAGCGGAATCTCCGGTAGCGGGGCGCGCACGGACGCAACGAATTCCGGGCCGAGGGTGGCGGCGGGGAACAGTTTCACCGCCGTCGCCCCGGCCCGCCAGGCCGCGACGATCTCGGTGGGTGTGTACGCGCCGGGCAGTGAACCCAGCCCGGCCGCCGTCGCGGCGGCGACCACCTCCGGATCGAAGTTCGGCGCGACCACGAAACGCGCACCGGCATCGGCGGCCGCGGCGACCTCGGAGGCGGTCAGCACCGTCCCCACGCCCAGGCAGACCCGCGAGCCGGCTCGGTCGGCCAGCATCCGCACCGCGGGCAGCGACCCGGGGCTCGGCAGGGTGATCTCTAGGCAGCGCACGCCGCCCTCGATCAGCGCCAGCGCCGCCTCCACCAGCGGCGCGGGCTCCCGGGCCCGCAGAATCGCCACCAAACGGTGCTCGGTCAGGGCCTGCTCGAACGCGATCACCAGATCACCGCCATCCTTCCAACCATTCCGTTCACTCCCACTCTGCCGACCGATCGGGCCGCCGCACCACCGATACGACAAAAAATGTGCCCCCGAGCGCAGCAGACGCTCAGCCCCGAACGTCCGACCGGGCCGCTGGATTCCGGTCCAGTGCGCATCGCCGAGCCGGTTCGGCGGCGATGCGCTGCAGCTGGGTAACCAGTGAGAATGTCGTTTCCGGCACGAACCCGCGCGCCGATGGCGATAGCGGCATTGCCGTCGCTGATCTGGCCCGCCGGACGTCATCCCGGTCCAGCCTATGATCTGCGGGTAACTCGGAGGTAACCCAATTTCGGAGCGGAGTATTCGATGATCGCGCTGAGCGGGACCGCAGGCGATGTGGAGCGGGCCGCGGACCTGCTGGGCGTCTTCGCCTTCGCCGTCTCCGGCGCGCTGCTGGCGGTGCGCAAGAATTACGATCTGGTGGGCATCGCAGTGCTGGCCTGCGCGACCGCATTCGGCGGCGGGGTGGTGCGCGATCTGGTGATCGGCCAGAGCCCGCCACTGGCGTTCACCGATCCCTGGTATCTCGGTCTGCCGCTGCTGGCCGCCGTCATCATCTTCTTCTGGCATCCGCCGCGCCGGCTCGTCGCGCGACCGCTCGATGTCGCCGATGCCCTCGGCCTGGGCGTGTTCAGCGTCACCGGCGCGGTCGCGGCGTATCAGCACGGCCTGGCCACGGTGCCCTCGGCGCTGCTGGGCGTGGTCACCGCGGTCGGCGGCGGGCTCATCCGCGACGTGCTGGCCGGGGTCCAGCCCAGCGTGCTGCGGCCCGATCAGGAGATCTATGCCATGCCCGCGCTTTTCGGCGCGAGCGTGGCGGCCGCACTGCTGCACTTCGGGGCGTTCACCGCCTGGACCGGCGCGCTGGCATCGGCGAGCGCATTCGTATTCCGCCTGCTCGCACTGCATTTCCACTGGCACGCGCCGCGGGCGCGCCGTCGTTGAGGCGCGGCGCGGCCGCTCACCCGCGGTGCAGCCAGGTATCGAAGAACTGCAGGCGGGCCGACGCCTCGAACTTCACGTCCGATACCGCGTGCGATACCCCGATGGCCTGGGACAGCTCGATGGTCGGGATCCACAGGCCGTTGCCGAGCACCGATTGCTGTGCCCGGCCGATCAATTGGGCACGCTCGGCCGGGTCCGTGGTCCGCAGTTCACCGGACAGCGCATCGTCCAGCTCCGGAATCGGCCCGCGCACATTGAGGTTCTGGCCGCCCAGGCCGAAGTTGGTGCGCAGAATATCGCCGTCGGCACGGGTGATGTTGTAGTAGACCGCATCGAAATCCTTGCTGTTCTGCCGCGCGGTGTATTCCGCGTCCGCGGCAGGCTCGAGCCGGATATCGATGCCGACCGTGCGCAACTGCTGCTGAATCAGCTCCAGGATCGCCTGATTCCCGGCGAAGGCGTGGCTGAACAGCACGCCGAACGACAGGCGCACACCGTCCTTGACGCGGATGCCGTCCCCGCCGGGCGCCCAGCCCGCCCGGTCCAGCAGCTGCCGCGCGGCGTCCGGCGCGTAGCGCAGATGGCTCGAAAGGTCCACGTATCCAGGGGTTTTCGAGGCCAGCACCCCCTCGGCGGGCTTGAACTGCGGTCCGAGCACGGTATCGACCAGTTCCTGCCGGTTGATCGCGGGCAGCAGCGCCGCGCGCACCGCGGGATCACGCAGCGGGCCGCGGGTCAGATTGGGCTGAATCCCGAAGGGCACACCGGGATTCGAGGTGACCTGGACCCGGCCCCCGGATGCCTCGATCTGCGGTGCGTCCTGCGGCAGCGCATCGCTCACCGCATCGAGTTGCCCGGAGGACAGGCTGCCGGTGCGCACCCCGGATTCCGGGACGACGGTGAATTCGATCCGGTCCAGATACGCCGCGCCGCGGTGCGCGAATACCGCCGAGCCCCACGCGTATCCGGCGCGCTTGACCAGTGTGGCCGAGGCGCCCTGGCGGTAGGCGGCATAGCTGAACGGCCCGCTGCCGATGTCGTCTCCCCCGCACCGCTGGTCGGCCGGCTTCGCGGTCGTGGCGTCGGCGAGGATGCCGAGCTGCGGCGTCGAGACCGCCTGCAGGAACTGCGCGTTGGGGCTGTCGAAGCTCACCTGCGCGGTGAGCGGATCCGGCGCGCTCGTGCCGGTGTAACCGGCCAGGTAGCTGGCCGCCAGCGGGGCCTTGGCACCGGTGAGCGTGTGCACGATGGCATCGAAGGTATTCCGCACCGACGTTGCGGTCAGTGCGGTGCCGTCGCTGAAGGTGACCCCGGGGCGCAGGTGGAACGTGAAGGTTCGCGCGTCGGGGCTCACCTGCCAGCTCTGCGCCAGCCATGGCACGATCGCCCCGGTCGCCGGGTCCTGATCGGTCAGTGAATCGACGATCTGCCGTGTCACATACAACGTTTGGTTGGTCGCGGACTGCGCGGGATCCGAGCAGGTCGGCGCGAGCGACAGGCCGTAGCGCAGCGTGCCGCCCGGCCGCGGCGGCCCAGCCGGAGCATTGGTTCCGGCGCCTGTGCCGCAGGCCGAGAGCACGAATGCCGTTGCGAGAACGCCCAGTAGCGCGATCGCGGCCCTCATGCCGACCGCTTCGGCAGTCCGGGCGGATTGATGCGGCTCTGCTGCACGGCCTCGGTGCCCAGACCCCAGCGGTCCAGCACCTTGCGGTACAGCCCGTGCGCGATCGCGTACTGCAGCGCCCGATTTACGGGCCCGATAAGGCCGTTGTCCTTCCTGGTGAGCACCGCGATCTCAGCCTGCAGCGCGGTTCCGGCGCCGGAGAAGGTCGCCACGATCTTCGTCTGCCCGGAGGTGGCGACGTGATAGGTCGCGGTCGGGTTGGGACCCAGCATCCCGTCCAGGCGGTGCGAGGCGAGCGCGAGATAGTAGTCGGCGGTCTTCTGGTAGTAGGCGATATCGATCTTCGGCAGGCCCTCGGCCCGGTTCTGCTGATCCCACTGCACCAGCAGCTGTTCCTGGTTGGTGCCGCTGCCGACTCCGATTCGCCTGCCCGCCAGCGATTTACGGTCGGCGTACCGCCAGGTGCTGTCCTTGGGCACCTCGAGGGCCAGGTTGTCGAGGCGATAGGTGGCGAAGTCGTATTTCTCCTTGCGCTCCTCGGTCACGGTGACGTTGGAGACGAACGCGTCGACCGCGCCGGAGTCGACCGCCACGAAGTTCTGGGCCCAATCCGCGGTCCGCGCCTCGAGTTTCAGCCCGAGGATGTCGGCGACGAGCGCGGCGACATCGACCTCGGATCCGATGACCGTGCGGTCGTCGGTGGCGTAGAACCGCAGCGGCGCACCACTGTCGGCGGACCCGGTGACGATCAGGGTGCCGCGGTTGCGGAGGGCCGCGGGCACCTGCGCGGCGATCGAATCGACCTTGTCCGCGCGCACCCGGGTGCTCTGCTGCGGCGACAGGTCGAAGCTCTGCCCGTTCACGCTGCGCACCTCGTTGCCGGGCTCGGACCCGGCGCCGCAGGCGCCGGCGACCAGCGCCAGGGTGGTGAGCGCGGCGGTCAGCACGACCGCCCGCCGGGCGCGCGCGGCGCGGAATACTGTCAGGGGTCTCATGGCTCGTCGAACCTCCATCGGTCCTGGCGGTAGCACCCCTGCGCGCGGACATCCACGGCGGCCGGGTTGCTGCGACGTCGTGGAGCCAGGTCTCTCGGTCGCTCTGGATGGGCAGTTCGACGCTAGGCGAATCACCGTGCGGGGTCTGCATTCTCGATCGCGGTGAATCGAATGCTTGCCGCCGCCGACCGGAACGCCGGTCGCCGCCGTTCCGGGAGGGTTAGCATGTGGAGAAGAACTCCGTTTCCGCAGATCCCTGGAGGGCGCCATGAACGCACCGACACGGCCGATGCGCGCGGACGCGCGGCGCAATTACGAGCGCATCCTCGAATGCGCTCGTCAGGCGTTCACCGACTGCGGACCCGAGGCTCCCCTGGACGAGATCGCCCGCCGCGCCGGGGTCGGCCCCGGCACGCTGTACCGCCACTTCCCCCACCGTGAGGCCCTGCTCGAGGCCGTCTACCGATCCAGCATCGAGGACCTGAGCCGCCGCGCCGACGAACTGATCGAGAGCTGCTCACCGCTGGACGCGCTACAGCGGTGGATGACCGCACAGGTCGAGTTCATCATGAACCGGCGGGGGCTGGCGCTCACGCTCAAGGCCGCGCTGGATCCGAACTCGGAGACCTTCCACCTGTGCCACACCATGGCGCTCGAGGCCGCGGCCCGGGTCCTGGGACCGGCCCAGCGGGACGGACTGGTGCGCTCGGATATCGAACCCCGCGACCTGATCCGCCTCGGCCGCGGCATCGGCGTCGCCTGCGAAAGCGCCCCGGAGGCGGCCGAACGCCTGCTGTCCGTCGCCTGCGCGGGCCTGCGGGCCGGACCGCCCGCGACGAACGGGTAGGGGTCCGGGCTACGGGTCGAGCGCGAGCTCGTAGTCACGGCAGCGCGCGGTCAGGTCCAGTCCCGCGGTAGCCAGGGCCGCGCGGATGCGCGGGTCGTCGTCCTCGAATACGCGCAGCACCAGTGCCTGGGGAACCTGGTCGTGCAGCTCGGTGATGACCGCGCCGATCAGCGCCGCCAGCGCGTCGGACTCGACGTCGCGATACGAAAAGCCCTCCCCCGCATTGATATACGCCTCGCTGCCGGTGACCGAGGTCGCCACGCTGGCGATCGGCTCCACGGCGCCGGGACTCAGCAGCGCCACCACCAGCGCCTGTCCCGACGGCTCGGTGGATTCGGCCAGGGCGTGCAGCACGCAGTCGACCGGATCGCCGAACGCCAGCGCGCTCGGGGCCTGCCAGGTGCGCGGTTCGGCGGTCCACATCCGCGCGTACTCGCCGACCGCGACCGCGCCCAGCTCGGCAGCCGCGCGCCCCTCCGGACCGACATCGGTACCGTGCCACTGCAATACCCGGTATCCCAGCGCACGCGCCTGCCGCGCGGCTCCCGCCAGCAGCGCCCGCACGACCGCCTCCTCGGCATCGGTCGCGGGCTCGAAATCGTAGTGCCCCACCTGGATTCGGCGCAGGTACCGGGAGGCGAACACCGGCTCGGCCACCGCGCGGGCGGCTGCGCCTGTTGGTCGCTCGCTGCGCTCGCTCCTGCCGCCGGACAGTTCGACCCAGCCGAGCAGCTCGCCGCCGCGCCGCGCGGCCAGGACCCCGAGCCGCTCCGGGCCGCGCTCGACCGGCCCGAGGACATCATCCTCGAGAACGGCCAGGCCCGCCGCGCCCGCCAACTCGCTCGCCAGACGCAGACCGGTTCCCGGATGCCGATCCCATTCGAGCACCAAGTCCATATCCGCACACTAGCCACGAAATTTGCCAATGGATTACTTGACACGGTACGCGCCGCCGAGACCCGCCGGTGTTCGGATTGCAATTACGTCTATTTGGGGCAGAACATGCCCAGGTCGGTGCTACGGTGAGTGGTCAAAAATTGATTGCCAGCCGATAACTGAAGGAATGGTCCCGGCGGCCCCAGCAAGGAGAACCCTCGATGACCAGCTCACCGTGTTTCGGCCGCGCCCACATCGTGGCAGCGATGGCCGCAATCGGTTTCCTGTGCGCATCCGCCCCGGCTCTCGCCGCGCCGATCCCCCTCGGCGATCACCCTGCCGCCGCGGCCAATCTGGTCGCGAATGCCGACTTCCACAGCGGGCTCGCTGCCTGGAACAAGCACATCTACAACGCGAACGTGGGCGGCAACGGCGCGAGCGTGCACAACAACGGCTACGTCGGACAGGATGTCCCGGTGACCAAGGGCGCCGGGTACACCTTCTCGGTGCGGGCCGGCGCGAGCCCGGGCGGATCGGTGCTGGCCCTGGCCCTGGATTCCGGCACCGGCGTGGCCTACGTCAGCCAGAGCGTGTCCGCACCGACGACCGTGTCGCGGACCTTCACCGCCACGGGCCCGATCGTGTACATCGCCTGCCAGGGCTCGGGCAGCGGCGGCTGGTGCAACAACTTCAGCCTGGTAGCCGCACCCGACGTGGCGGGCACCGGTTCATCCGGGTCGGGCAGCTCGAGCATGGACAGCGGATCGGCCGGATCTCGCTGATCGGCTCGCCTGCCATCCGGTGTGACACCGGACGGCAGGCGCCCGAAAGGCCTAGCGCCCGACCATATCCAGCACGGCCAGGTGGCTGAACAGCACCGAGGCCCCGATCGGGTTTCCGCCGCCCGGATACACCGTCCCGCTCACCGCCGCCATGCTGTTTCCGGCGGCGTACAGCCCCGCGATCGGCGCGCCGGAGGTGTCGAGCACCCGCGCCGCGGTGTCGGTGCGCAGTCCGCCCTTGGTGCCCAGATCCGAGATCCCGAAGGCCGCCGCGTGATACGGCCCGTCCCCGAGCGGCACCAGCGGCGATTCCCCGTTCGTGAACGCCCGATCGTAGGCCTCGTCGCCGCGGCCGAAGTCCTCGTCCGTGCCCCGGGCCGCCAGCTCGTTGAAGCGGGCGACCGTCGCGGTCAGCGCGGCGCCCGGCACCCCGATCTTCTCGGCCAGTTCCTCCAGGGTCTGTCCGGTGTGCCACAGACCTGCGGCCGCATACTTCTCCGGCTCGACCATCGGCACGTTGGTCGCCTGCACGGGCGGCACCGCGCCGGTGCTGTTGTCGTAGATCATCCAGAACGGCAATGTCGTTGCGCCGCTGTCCATCTGCTCGATGATCGCGCGACCCAGCCGGTCGTACGGCGCGGACTCGTTGACGAACCGCACGCCGTCCTGATTGACGAACAGGCCGCCGGTGAACCAGAGCGCGAATGCCGCGCGCCCGTCCGGGTGGATCATTCCCGGGGACCACCACGCCTGGTCCATCAGGTCGACATCCGCCCCGACCGCCAGGGCGGCCTCGAGCGTCTTGCCGACATTGCCCCACGGCCCCATCGTGTCCCGCGCGACGCCCGGCACCCCGTATCGACTCCGAAGCTCGTCGTTGCCCTCGAAACCGCCGGCGGCCAGCACCACACCCCGGCGGGTCCGGATGGCGATGCGCTGCCGCTCACGCTCCACCACGGCGCCAACCACGGCGCCGTCCTCGACGACCAGTTCGACCAGCGCCGTGTTCAGGTGCAGGGAGGCATTCGGGTAGGCGGACAACGCCTTCAGGAATCGGCCGATCAGTGCGCGGCCGCCGATGAGCAGCTCGGGCGGTTCCTCGCCGAGGCGATCGGTGGCCAGGGGGCCGCGGATCGACTCACCGAGGGCGCCGGCTTCGGCCACGGGCAGCGGGGTGGGGATGATGTGCCGGTTCCCGTCCAGCCGGGCCTTGGGCGCCTTGCCGAAGTAGTCCGGCCACGGGAAGACCTCGAAGGAGAAGCTGCCGTCGCGCTCGAGGTATTCGATCACGTCCGCGCCCCGGCGCACATAGGTTTCCTGCAGCTCAGCGGGGGTCCGATCGCCGACGACCGCGCGGTAGTAGGTCAGCGCGTCCTCGGGAGTGTCCTCGATGCCCGCGCGCCGCAGCACCGGGTTGCACGGGAACCACACCCCGCCGCCGCCGGACAGCGACGTCGTGCCGCCGAATTTGTCCGTCGCCTCCACGACCGCGACGCGCAGCCCTTCCCGCGCGGCCGTATAGGCGCCGCACAGGCCGCCGCCCGACCCGGCGACCAGCACATCGACTTCTTCGTCCCACTTCACTACGCACCACTTCCGCCGAACAGCTTTTTCTCGACGGTAGGGCGCGGACCACGGGCGCGTCCCCCGCTCGTCCCGATGATCGGAACGCGCCGCGGCGGGATCCGATCGCCGGCGGTCGCGTACAGCTCGCGCGCCGGGCGGCCACCGGCTCCTGGGCCCGAACACAGAGCGGGTGCGCGAGGTCGACGCCCGTCACCGCCCGCCCATGGCCAATTCGGTGGCCACCGCGCGGCATACAAAGGCCGGGTTAATGCACGACTCCAGCACGGACGATGGCCAATAAGCGGTCGGCCTGTGCGTCGTCCGCCGCCGCCCGGCCGATTCCGTTGGCCGAGGCAAGCAGATCGGCGACGTCCAGGTCGGCCCTGATCGCGCGGGCGTCCTGGGCACGGCGTAGCAGCTCGGCGGCCGCGGTGTGCATCGTGGCATGCCAATCCCGGTAGAGCGCGGACCGATCGCCCGCCTCGTCATCCGGAATGGCAAGGGGGAGTTCGCTCTTGGTGGACACATGGGCGATGAACGCCCGCAGCCAGGCGAACAGCGCATCGGCGGGCGAGGGGTCGGCGAGCAGGGCGCGGCCCAGCTCGCCCAGAGCGGCGACCTCCTCGGCATAGACAGCGATGACCATGTCGCGGCGGGTGGGGAAATGGCGGTACATCGTCGCGTTGCCGACCCCGGCGCGCCGGGCGATCTCGTCCAGCGGGGCGGTCACGCCGAGCTCCTCGAACACCTCCTTCGCGGCCGCGAGCACCCGCTCGTAGTTGCGGCGCGCGTCGGCGCGGCGCGGTCGGTCGGCCATAATTCTCCTTGCGAACTGGGGAGCTCCCCGGTTAGTCTAACGGCAGATAAACGGGGAGCTCCCCACTTACACCGGAGGCTTGGATGCTCGACATCACCGCGGCGGATCGGATCGCGATTCACGAAGCGATCTCGCTGCACGGACACATCGCCGACGACCGCGACTGGGATCGGTGGGGCGAGTTGTACACCGACGACCTGGTACTGGACCTGGAAGACTTCGGGCTCGGCACCACCCACGGCCTCGCGGCGCTGGAGAAGATGGCCCGAGACAACCAGGACGATCCGGCCCAGCCGCTGGGACATCACGTCACCAACACCGTGCTGATCGCACAGGAGGGCGACCGGGTGCGAGCGCGGTCCAAGGGGCTGGCGGTCAACGCCGACGGCACCAGCGGGACGGTCGTCTACGAGGACACGCTCCGCCGGGAATCGAATGGGTGGCGCATCTGCCAGCGAAAGGTCCTGGCACGCCGCGCACCCGGCCCGGCGTAGGCGGGCACCGACCGCTCGCCGCCGTAATCCCAGCGTGCTCGTGGCCGGGATCCATCGTGCGCCAGCAGATTCCGGCCCACGCATGCCGGAACGACAGTGGCGGCACGCCGGAACAGCGGTGAGTTCCTCAGGCTTTGGGCTGCACGGTCGGCGACTGCGGTGACACCGCCTCGGGCTGCCGGCCCGGGGCGGCCGCGGCCGCCCGTTCGCGCTCGAAGGTGAGCAGCAGATCCGCTGCCACCCCGACCGCGATCGTCGCGGGCTCCTTGCCGGTGATCTCGGGGAGTCCGATGGGGGTGCGGATGCGGGCGACGGCCTCGGGGGCGTGACCGCCCTCGGTCTGCAGGCGGCGGCGGAAGCGCGACCATTTGGCCGACGAGCCGATCAGCCCGATCGAGCCGAAATCGCCGCCGCGCAGCGCGGCATCGCACAGCGCGGCGTCCTCGGCGTGGTCGTGGGTCATGATCAGCAGGTGCGTACCGGACGGCAATTCCGCGAGAACCTGTTCGGGCAGCATCGGCACCTGATGCACATGCACCTGCGCGGTCGCGTCGGCAAGCACCGCGAGGCGCTCGTCGCTGAGCACGTCGGGTCGGGTGTCGATCAGGTGCAGGTCCAGGTCCTGGCGGGCCAGGATGCGCGCCAACTCCAACCCGACGTGCCCCACCCCGAAGATCGCGACCGCGGGCACCACCGGCAGCGGCTCGAGCAGCACCGCGACCGTGCCGCCGCAGCACTGCACGCCGTGCGCGTTGATCACCTTGTCGTTGAGCGCGAAATCCATCAGCTCCGGCTCCGGATCGGGCGCGGCCAGCAGCTCGCGGGCCCGGTCGATCGCGACCGCTTCTACATTGCCCCCACCGATCGAGCCCCACGTCCGCGACTGTCCCACAACGAGTTTCGCGCCCGCGCGACGCGGTGCATGCCCGCGCACCGCCGCGACGGTCACCAGCACGCCGGGCTCCCGGCGGGCGCGCAACCCCGCGACCGCGGCGATCCAGGTCAGCTCAGCCATGGCCGGGAACCCCTGCGCCGGTGGGGTTGTCGTGCGCCGCGCCCGCGTCCGCGCGGCCGCCCGATCGGCCGTTGCCCGGCACGGTCGAGGGGTCGTCGTCCGGCCGCACACCGGCGACCCGGCCGTTACCGGAACGAACCTCGCCCGATCGACCGTTGCCGGCCGATCGGACGGAGTCTGCGACCGCGGGCGAAATCCCCTGTGCATCAATCAAGCTCGCGGCGGTTCCCTGCCGCGCCCGTTTGATGGCCCAGTACACCGCCTCGGGCGTGGCAGGGGCGCCCAGCTCCACGCTGCGCCCGGGCCGCCCGAAAGCCGCCGCGGCCGCACGCAATGCCTCGCGCACCGAGAACGCCAGCATCAGCGGCGGCTCCCCCACCGCCTTCGACCCGTATACCGCGCCCTCCTCGGTGGCGTTGGTCAGCAGCTCGACGTTGAACACCTCGGGCATCTCGGAGAAGCTCGGCAGCTTGTAGGTGCTCGCGGCCTGGGTCAGCAGCCGTCCGCGGCCCGGGCCGTCGCCGGTGTCCCAGCGCATGTCCTCGAGCGTGAGCCAGCCCGCGCCCTGCACGAAACCGCCCTCGATCTGGCCGATATCGATCAGCGGGGAGAGGCTGTCGCCCACGTCGTGCACGATGTCCACCCGGCGGATGCGGTAGGCGCCGGTGAAGCCGTCGACCTCGACCTCGCTGGCCGCCGCGCCGTAGGCGAAATACTTGAACGGCGAGCCCTGCATGGTCGCGGCATCCCAGTGCAGCCCCTCGGTCCGGTAGAAGCCGGCCGCGGACAGCTGCACCCGCTGCAGGTAGGCGGTGCGCACCAGATCGTCCCAGTCGAGGCCGGCGCCCGACGCACCCAGCGCCCGGGCGACCCCGTCGACGATCCGCACATCCGCCGCGCCGCAGCCCAGGCGGGTCGCGGCCACCTGCACCAGCCGCTCGCGCAACTGCTCGCAGGCGTTCTTGATCGCCGCGCCGTTCAGGTCCGCGCCCGAACTCGCCGCCGTGGCCGAGGTATTGGGCACCTTGTCGGTCCGGGTCGGGGCCAGGCGCACCTTGTGCAGCGGTATGCCGAGGGTCGTCGCGGCCACCTGCAGCATCTTGGTGTGCAGACCCTGCCCCATCTCGGTGCCGCCGTGATTGATCAGCACCGAGCCGTCCTTGTAGATCAGCACCAGCGCGCCGCCCTGATTGAAGGCCGTCAGGTTGAAGGAGATACCGAACTTGACCCCGGTAACCGCCAGTCCCCGTTTGGTATTCGGGTGCGCGGCGTTGAACGCCTCGATCTCGCGACGACGGTGCTCCAGCTCGCCGCTCTCGTGCACCTGCCGCCAGACCGTGTGGATCCGTTCGGGATTGCGTACCGGCTGCCCGTACGGGGTGGACTGCCCTGCGGTGTAGAAGTTGCGCCGGCGCAGCTCGGCCGGATCCAGGCCCAGCAGCGGGGCGCAGCGGCCCAGCAGATCCTCCATCACGAGCATGCCCTGCGGGCCGCCGAAACCACGGAAGGCGGTATTGGAGGTCTTGTTTGTCTTGGCAATGCGACCGGCGATGCGCGCGTTGGGAATCCAGTAGGTGTTGTCGATGTGGCACAGCGCACGGGCCAGCACCGGCTGGGACAGGTCCAGGCTCCAGCCGCCGTCGGCGGTGAGAGTCGCATCCAGCGCCTGCAACCGGCCCTGCGCGTCGAATCCGACCCGCCAGGAGGCGTGGAAGCCGTGCCGCTTGCCGGACATGGTCAGATCCTGGGTCCGGTTGAGCCGCAACCGGACCGGGCGTCCGGTGAGGCTGGCGCCCAGCGCCGCGATGGCCGCGAATCCGTGCGGCTGCATCTCCTTACCGCCGAATCCGCCGCCCATCCGCAGGCACTGCACGGTCACCTCGTGGTTGTGCAGGCCCAGCACGTGCGCGACGATCTCCTGGGTCTCGGACGGATGCTGGGTGCTGCTCTGCACGAAAACCTGTCCGGCCTCGTCGATCTGGGCCAGCGCGGCATGCGTCTCGAGATAGAAGTGCTCCTGATCGGAGAACTGGAATTCGCCGGTGAACACGTGCGCCGACTCGGCGAATCCGGCCGCCACGTCACCGCACCGCACCGTCGGCTGGGCGCCCTGAAAGCTCTGTGCCGCAATCGCATCCGCGATCGTGATGAGCGAGGGCAGTGGTTCGGTCTCGACCTCGACCGCGGCCGCGCCCAGCCGCGCCGCCTCCAGGGTCTCCCCGAGCACCCAGCACACCGCGTGCCCGAAGAACATGACCTCCTCGGTGGGGAACAGCGGCTCATCGTGCTTGACCCCGGCATCGTTGACGCCGGGGACATCCGCGGCGGTGAGCACCCGCACGACCCCGGGTACCGCCAGGGCCGGTCCGGTGCGCAGCGCCAGGATCCGCGCGTGTGCGTGCATGACCTGGACCGGGTAGGCGTGCAGCACGTCCTTGGTGCGATGCACCAGGTCGTCGGTGTAGAGCGCGGCGCCCGTGACGTGCAGGGCAGCGCTCTCGTGCGGAATCGGCAGGCCCACCGCGGGGCTCTCGGGCCGCTCGGAAAGAACACTCATGCCGACACCTCCTCGTGGGTCTGCGCGAACAGCTTGAGCAGGCTCTGCCCGAGCATCGCGCCGCGGTACTCGGCGCTGGCGCGGTGGTCGCTCATCGGGGTGCCCTCCCCCTCGAGCACCCGCGCGACCGCCTCGACGGTCTCGCGCGACCAGGGCAGACCGATCAACGCCGCCTCGGTCTCGTACGCGCGGATCGGGGTCGCGGCCACCCCGCCCAGCCCGATCCGAGCCGAGCGCACTACGCCGTCCCGGATGTCGAGCGCGAAAGCCACTGCGACACTGGATATATCGTCGAAACGCCGCTTGGCGATCTTGTGGAACCCCGTCACCGGCGCCAGCGGTCGCGGAATGCGGATCGCGCGGATCAGCTCGCCGGGGCGCAGCACGCTGCGCCGGTATCCGGTGAAGTACTCGGCCAGGGCGACCTCGCGCTCACCATCCGCGCCGCTCAACACGAGCGACGCGCCGAGCGCGAGCAACGCCGGCGGGGCGTCGCCGATCGGCGAGCCCGTGCCCAGGTTGCCGCCCAGCGTCGCGCCGTTGCGGATCAGCCGCGAGGCGAACTGCGGGAACAGCTCGGCCAGCAGCGGAACCGTCCCGCGCAGGCTCCGCTCGATCTCGGTGAGCGTCAGCGCGGCGCCGATCTCGATGCGATCCGGCTCGACCCGCAGGCCGCGCAGTTCGGGCAGCCGATCGATCGCGACGACGTACTCGGCGCGGCGGCCGCCGATGTTCACCTCCACACCCCAGTCGGTGCTGCCCGCGACGACCACGGCGTCCGGACGGGCGCGCAACAACTCCAGCGCCTCGGCCAGGGTGGCCGGGCGGGCGAAGGTCTGGCCGTCACGCTCCAGGACGGTCGGCACCGGCTCAGGCGGCGCACCCTCGCGGCGCTGCCCGAGCGGGTCGTCCGCCGCCGGGTCACCGAGTGCATAGGCGGCATCGCGGATCGGGCGATATCCGGTGCAGCGGCACAGGTTTCCACTCAGGGCGTGCAGGTCGAAGCCGTTCGGACCGTGCTCGGAGCCGTCGTCGTGCGCGCCGCCGGAGCCCGCCGACACCGAATCGGCCGCCCCCACCGCGGAACCGTTCGCGGCGCCGTCGAACCGCGCTGTGACGCCGTTCGCCGCCACGGATTCCATTGCGATGGAGAGCTGTTCATTGCGATCCGCGCGGTAGTACTCGGCGGCCATGCTGCAGATGAATCCCGGTGTGCAGTACCCGCATTGCGATCCGCCGCGCACCGCCATCTCGTACTGCACCGGATGCAGCGCCTTCGGTGTGCCCAGGCCCTCGGCGGTGACGATCTCCTGACCGTCCAGCGCCGCAACGGGAATCAGGCACGCATTGACCGCGACCCATTCGGTCGGGGTGGCGATGCCGGGGCGGGCCACCAGGACCGAGCAGGCGCCGCATTCCCCCTCGGCGCAGCCCTCCTTACTCCCGGTGAAACCCCACTGCCGCAGGAAATCCAGCACAGTTGTCGCCGGGGCGGCGGGAGATATCGGCATGCTCTCGCCATTGACCATGATCCGCGGCGCTACCATGGCAGGCCCTCTTTACACTGTCGATCGAATGGATGACGGATAACGACAATATCCATTTTAGGCGGCTTTCTACGTCGAGGCGCAGCGGCAAGAAATTGCCCGCGCAAATCGGTCTGCGACGGTGGCGATGCCGGCGTCCACGGCCCCGCGGGATCCGGGCGACGCACTAAACAGCGCGGTGACCAGGCAGTTCAGCAGCCGTGCGCGACGCGGCCGGGCACCCACACCATGCGGTGGGCGAGGCGGCGCAGGTCGTGGTCCGCGGACATCCCGATCGCCTCCTTATTCTCCGGTAACGCGTGTGGATGGGCACCAAAACTAGCCGCGCCCGGACCGGCGGTCAACCTCGGACGCCGCCCCCGTCCGGCCATTCGGATGATCCTCCAAATGGAGCGACCCGAATCACCGCCCCGACCGGATTATCATCCAAATCGGCACGACCGGGGTGTTACGTGTTGTAAACATAGCGTTGCGGCACAGCCGGGCAACGGCTCGTGGCTTTTACGCTGGCGCCGTGGGTAACTCGTGCGAGAATTCCCGCGACAGATTCGGGCCGTCGTTCCGGTAGTTGTCGGCCGTTATTTCTGCTTGCCCAGGAGGCTTGCCATGCAATTGCGCTTCTCGCGCCCCTCCCCCGAACCCGATGGCATCGCGCCACAGCGACACCCCGTCGACGAGGTCCCTCCCCCCGCCCGGCTCACGCTACTGGGCCTGCAGCATCTGGCGATCATGTACGCCGGTGCCGTCGCCGTGCCGCTACTGGTCGGCGGCGCGCTGAAACTGTCCGCCCATACGATCGGCGTGCTGGTCAACGCCGACCTGCTGGTATCGGGCATAGTCACGCTCATCCAGTCCATCGGCATCGGCAAGATCCTCGGCGTGCGGCTACCGATCGTCGCGGGCGCGACCTTCACCTGCGTCTCGCCGATGATCCTGATCGCGCAGCAGTTCGGCGGCGGCGAGGCCGGGCTACCGACCGTGTACGGCGCGATCCTGGTCTCGGGCATCTTCGGGCTGATGATCGCGCGGTTCTTCGCCACCGTGGTGCGGTTCTTCCCGCCACTGGTCTCGGGCTGCGTGATCTGCGTGATCGGACTGTCGCTGATCGGCGCGGACGCCGGGCTCATCGCCGGCGACGACCCCAAATCGCCCAGCTACGGCCAGATTTCGCATATCGCACTGGCGGGGCTGGTGATCCTGCTGATCGTGTTGCTGCACAAGTTCGGCCGCGGCCTGATCAGCCAGATCGCGGTGCTGCTCAGCATCGTGATCGGCACCATAGTCGCGGGCCCGATGGGGCTGGTCGACCTCTCGGGCGTCGGCAAGGCCGGCTGGTTCGGCATCTCGCAGCCCTTCAACTTCGGCGCACCGCAATTCCACATCGCGGCAATCATTTCCATGTGCGTG
Source organism: Nocardia albiluteola (assembly GCF_018860155.1). Taxonomy (GTDB): domain Bacteria; phylum Actinomycetota; class Actinomycetes; order Mycobacteriales; family Mycobacteriaceae; genus Nocardia; species Nocardia albiluteola. Next base: position 32,490 of record NZ_JAHKNI010000015.1, on the reverse strand, counting down.
GTAATGCTGGTGACCTTCACCGAGTCGACCGCGGACATGGTTGCGGTCGCCGAGATGGTCGACAAGCCTTTGCAGCCCGCCGATCTGGCGCGCGGCCTGGCCGCGGACGGCCTGTCCGCGGTGCTGGCCGGATTCATGAACTCCTTCCCCGACACGGCATTCGCCGAGAACGTGGGCCTGGTCGGCCTGACCGGCGTGCGCAGCCGGTGGGTGGTCGCGGTATGCGGCGGGTTCCTGGTCGCGCTGGGCCTGGTGCCCAAGGTCGGCAGTCTCGTTGCGGCACTTCCCGGTCCGGTGATCGGCGGCGCCGCGACCGTCATGTTCGCGATGGTCACCGCGGTCGGACTGCGGGTGCTGCACAAGGTGCAGTTCGAGGGCACCAACAACATGCTGATCATCGCGGTGACCCTGTCGGTGGCACTGCTGCCCTCGGTCGCCCCGAGCTTCTACACCAAGTTCCCGACCGACTTCCAGATGATCGCCAGCAGCCCGATCACCTCCGCGGTGATCGTGGTCTTCGTGCTGAACCTGCTGTTCAACCACTGGCGCACGGGTAAGCAGCCGGAGGCCTCCGCCGGCACGCACTGAACACGCGATCCGGTGCGTGACGGCCGCACCGGACGATCTACGGCTCGGCGAGATCCTTTCTCGCCGAGCCGTGTGCGTGCGCGGCCGCTTTCCGTACTTGACGCCGGATTCAGTTCTGACTATCTTTGTGTCCTGAATCACACTATCCGGCAACGGGTATCACCAGCACATGCTGTCGTCTGCGAGGTTTCCGTGCTCGATCAACTCGCATCCGAACCCGCTCCGAGCCATCGACCAGCCGACTGGATCTGGCGGCGCGCGTTGCGGCACTATCCCGATTCCGCTGCCCGCTACACCTATCTGGCGATTACGGTGCTCGCCACCATCGTGCTGTACTACGAGCTCTACGTGCCGGGCGCCGTGGCTACCAAGATCATCGGCGATCTCGGATTCTCGTTCGGCGGGTATGTGATGGTCTCGGTGATCGGCAACGCGGTCGGCGCGTTCGGCTCGCTCGCGGCCGGGCTCGCGGACCGTTGGGGCCGGGCCAATCTCGTCGTCGTCGGCCTGTTCGTCACCGCGGCGATCGTGCTGTTCGGGCTGCCGCACGCACCGAACAAGGCTGCGTACCTGGTGCTCTTCGCGGTGCTGAGCGTGGTCGAGGGGATCATGCTGGTGGCGACGCCCGCCCTGATCCGCGACTTCTCCCCGCAGCTGGGCCGCGCGTCGGCCATGGGCTTCTGGACCATGGGGCCGGTGCTGGGCAGCCTCGCGGTGACCGAGATATCCAGCAATACGCTGGATGCCCACCCGCAGTGGCGATTTCAGTTCTACGTGTGCGGAATCATCGGGTTCGTCATCGCCGCGATCGCCTTCGTCGGGCTCCGCGAGCTCTCGCCCGCCCTGCGCGACCAGCTCATGGTGAGCGTGCGCGACCGCGAGCTCATCGAGGCGCGCGCGGCGGGGCTGGATCCGGCCGACGCGCTGCGCCATCAGTGGCGCCGGCTACTACGCCTGGACGTGCTGGCGCCGGCGTTCGGGATCAGCATGTTCCTGTTCTTCTATTACATCGCCGTCGGCTTCTTCGTCGTCTACTTCGTGACCGTCTTCGGCTATTCGGAGGCGCGGGCCAACTCCCTGGCGAACTGGTACTGGGGCTCGAACGCCATCGCCCTGGTCGTGGCGGGCGTGCTGTCCGATCGGATCCGCGTGCGCAAGCCGTTCATGATCCTGGGCACGGCGATCAGCCTGGCCGCCATCGGCGCCTTCGCGACGCTGGCCACCCGCCCGCAGACCTCCTACTACGAGTTCGCGGCCGTAATGGCGGTCGGCGCGATCGGCGGCGGCGTGGCCTACTGCGCCTGGATGGCGAGCTTCACCGAGACCGTCGAACGGCACAACCCGGCGGCGACCGCGACCGGACTCGCGCTGTGGGGCTGGACCATTCGCCTCGTCGTCGCGATCTCGCTCGCCGGATTCACACTCGCGGTCACGGCGGTCTCGACGCTGGTAGACCAGGGCACCCGGGTGGCCGCGATAGTCCAGCAGTACCCGGAGCAGGTGGGCACCATCGGCGCCGTCTCGCCCGGAGTGCTCACCACGCTGGCCCAGCACCCAACCGATCAGCAGGCCGGTGCCGCGGCGGTATCGCAACTGATGCGCGCCGGCCTCGCCCCGGATCCCACGGCCGCGGCCGCACGGCTGCAGCAGCTGGCCACCGCGCCCGTCCCGCCGGCCGACCTGCGGTATCTGTCGAAGCACGCGGGCGAGGTGACCCGAGCCAAGCACGACAATCCCCATCAATGGCAGGTCTGGTGGTGGGTCTGTTTCGCCGCACAGCTGGTGTTCGTGCCCACGATCTTCCTACTCGTCGGCCGGTGGAGCCCCAGGCGCGCCCGCGAGGACGCCGAGCGGCACCAGGCGCTGGTGCGGGAGAGCCTGGCGCAGCTGCACCGCGAATCGAATACGGATTGACGTCTTCAAGGAGCAATCGGATGAACAGCACACCGTTACGCCATCTCGGGCGTGAAATGCACAGGGCGGCGGTCCGATTGCCCTCGGCGCGATGCCCGGACCACGGGGCCGCGGCATGACGGCGCTGCTCATCGCGGGCGAGCGGGTGCTGGCCCCATCAGAACTCGATGAGCAGGTACGGCGCGCCGCAATCGCCATGGCGAGCATCGGGATCGGAGCCGGAGATGCGGTCGCCCTGTTGTTGCGCAACGACTTTCCGTTCTTCGCCGCGAGCCTCGCCGCACGCCGGCTCGGCGCCTACGCAACCCCGATGAACTGGCACGCGACACCAGAAGAGGTGTCCTACGTCCTGCGTGACAGCGGCGCGAAACTACTGATCGGACATCGGGATCTGTTGTCGCCGTTGACTTCGCTGACCGGGCTCCCTCCCGTCATCGAGGCCGCCGTCCCCCGGGAGATTGCCGCCGCCTACGGCCTGACGCCGGGCGCGAGCCTTCGCGGCGCCACGCCCTGGGATGATTGGCTGTCCGGAGCGCACTGCGATGCCCTTCCGGAGCAGCCCTTCGGCCCGTCCGCGATGTTCTACACCTCGGGCACGACCGGGCGGCCCAAGGGCGTGCGGCGCCGGCCCGCGACGCCCGAGAACGGCGCCGCGCAGCAGATCATTCTCGAGGCCGCCTACGGACTGTCGGCGGATCGGCCGATGGTCGTCATGATGACCGGGCCGATGTATCACTCCGCACCCAATTCCTACGGGTTCGCCGCGGCGGGCCTGGCGGAGACGATCGTGCTGCAGCCGCGCTTCGAGGCGGAGCAGCTGCTCGCGCTGGTCGACGAGCACCGGGTCACCCACATGCATATGGTTCCGACCATGTTCATCCGGCTGCTGAAGCTGCCGGAGGAGGTCCGCGCGCGATACGACCTCTCCTCGCTCCGTTTCGTCGTGCACGGAGCCGCGCCGTGTCCGGTGGACGTCGAGCGGAGAATGATCGAATGGTGGGGGCCGGTGATCAACGAATATTACGGCTCCACCGAGACCGGGCTCATGACCGCGCACGATTCGGCGACGGCCCTTGCCCGGCCCGGCACCGTCGGGCGCGCGCTGCCGGGGGTGACCCTGCGCATACTCGGGGACGACGGTAAGCCGTTACCGCCCAAGGGAATCGGTGACGTCTACGTCCGATCGGAGGCCGTGCCGGACTTCACCTATCACGGCCGGCAGGACGAGCGCGACGCCATGGAGCGCGACGCGCTGCTGACCGTCGGCGATATCGGCTGGCTCGACGAGGCCGGATATCTCTTCCTGTGCGACCGCCGTCGCGACATGATCATTTCCGGGGGCGTCAATATCTACCCCGCCGAGATCGAGTCGGCCCTGCTGGCGATCGCCGGCGTGCGCGATTGTGCGGTCTTCGGCATACCCGACGACGAATTCGGCGAGTCGGTGTGCGCGTGGATAGAACCGGAGGAGGGCGCGGTCCTGACGGGCGACGCCGTGTGTGACGCATTGGCGGCGACGCTGTCGAAATTCAAACTCCCGAAGGTCGTCGAATTCGCGACCGAGCTGCCTCGCGAGGATTCCGGAAAGATCTTCAAACGCCGTCTGCGCGAGCCCTACTGGTCAGGCACCGACCGGGCGATCTAGTTTCGCGACGGCCCGGCGATAACGAGACGCCATTCGGCGGCCGCGTCACGATCGAATCGGGTCTGGCGCCGGGGTATGCGCGGCGCCCAGCCATCGGGTAAGTGCGCCTGTCAGTGCGTCGTGGTCGAACGACTCGCCCGACGGGGCGACCCAGGCCACGTACCCGTCGGGCCGGACCAGAACCGCATCCACGGCGGGCATATCGCCGAAAACCGGTAGGCGCCAACGATTGCCGAGGTCCTCGCCGGTGCGTCGGGCCTCGATGTAGTCCACGCGATCCGCCCACGCCGACGGGGTACCGGCCAGGTCGGCCGCGCCGAGGTTGATCAACAGTGGACGGGCCAGATGCTGCAGGCCGAACACGTCAGTGGCACCGTTGTCGGTGGTCAGGGGCAGGTTGGGCATGCGGCGGCCGAGCAGGGGGTGCGAGTCGCCGAGCGGGTAGCGCAGGTTCAGCCCGCTGAGGATGCCGCTCAGGTGCAGGCAGGTCTGCGGCACCGCAAGCATGTCCGCCACGACGCCGCGCAGCGCATCCATCTGCGGCCCGGGCTTGATCAGCCCCGTCTGCGCCTTCGTCAGCTGCAGCACGGTGGCGGCGATCGCGTGCCGTTCCTCGTGATACGTGTCCAGCAGCGCATCCGGCGCACCGCCGTTCAGCACCGCGGCCAGCTTCCAGCCGAGGTTCACCGCGTCCTGAATCCCGAGATTCAGGCCCTGCCCGCCGATCGGGGAATGGGTGTGCCCGGCATCCCCGGCGAGGAAGACCCGGCCCCGCCGATACTCGGTGACCTGGCGGAACCCATCAGCGAAGCGGGACATCCACCGCGCCTCGCGCAGCCCGTAGTCGGTGCCGAGGCCCTCGCGCATGACCTCGCGCAGCTCGTCTAGGGTGACCGGCGCCGTGCGATCCGCGGGTGGGGTGGTCCGCATCATGCTCAGACGGAACCAGCCGGATTCGGCCCGGGAGATCTGGTAGGTGCCGATTCGCTCGTTGCGGCCGAAGACCCCGTCGCCGTCGGGCGGGGAGTCCAGGTGCACGTCGCCCACCACCCAGAACGAGACGGGCTCGTCGCCGGGGAACGGGATATCGCAGAGCTTGCGCACCGCACTGTGGCCGCCGTCGCAGCCGACGAGGTAGTCGGCACGGAGCATGGACCGGCCCGCGGGCCCGTCCATGACCACCTCGACGCCCTCGTCGTCCTGGTTCAGATCCACCACGGCGGTGGACCACAGGAAGTCGGCGCCGAGTTCGACCGCACGGGCCGCCAGGATCTTCTCGGTCTGGTGCTGGGGCAGGATCAGCGCGGCGGGCCACTCGGGATCGATCCGATGCGGAGCCATGGGGATCCCGGAGAACAGAACCCCGGGCAGGACCTTGCCGCGGCTCAGGAATTCCTGCGCCAGCCCGCGCTGGGTGAATACCTCCATACTGCGGGCATTGATGCCCGGTGCGCGCGATTCGCCGACCGTCCCGGCCGCACGCCGCTCGACCACGACGACCTGAACGCCGCCGAGACGCAGTTCGGCTGCCAGCATCAGGCCCGTGGGACCGGCGCCGGAGATGACGACTCGGGGTGCTTTCGATGTAATGTTCATAGGTACCTATGTAACACTAGATAGGTACCTATGTAAAGGAGGATCATGCATCCCACTGCCGCCCCGAGCCTGGCTCAACTGATCAACCGCGCCTCGCGTGCACTGGCCCGCGACGGAGACGCCCTGCTCAAACCCCTCGGCCTGCGCTACGCCCAGGTCCCCGTGCTCGCACTGCTGCACGAGGGCGCCGGGCCGACCCAGAGGGAGCTGGCCGAGGCCACCGGCATCGAGCAGCCCTCGATGGCGCAGTTGCTCACCCGGATGGATCGGGACGGACTGATCCAGCGCACCCCGCACCCCCGCGACGCGCGCAGCCAGACCATCGCTCTGACACCGGAGACCGAGACTCTCGCAATCGCCGCGCACGACCGGCTCGCCGCCCTGGACAACCGCGCCGTCGCCGGATTCACCCCCGCGGAGATCGACACCCTGAAGCAGCTGCTGACCCGCCTCGGAGATAACCTCGACAGGACGAAAGTTCCTGCGACAGAGGCAATAACACCTGCGGCAGGCGTTCCGGAATGACCCTCCGTCCAACCTCGGTGATCGGCGAGGAAGTCTGTCAGCAGGGCGGCGAACCGCCGTGGATCCTCCTGGTGCGGATCCCGGCCAGAACCTTTCAAGATTGCGCCAGAACATGATTCGGCCCGCCCGAGAGTCTTCGCCGGCCGGACCACCGTGGCCCCGGGCCGTGTGCGTGCGGCGCCGCCGCCTCGTCGGGGTGGCGGCGTCACGCTGGTGTCAGCGGGTGACCAGGTCGAGATCGACGGCCGATTCAGGATTCGCGCTTTTCGAGGGTGAGGAACAGGTTGCGGGGCACCAGCGTGCTCGTCGCGACCTGCTCCACCTGTGCTCCCGGCGTGGCGCGCAACCGCCAGCCCGCGGCGATCGTCGCCAGTGCCATGGTGGCCTCGACGACAGCGAAGACGTCGCCGATACATTTGCGCGGTCCGGCGCCGAACTGCACGATCGCGTCCCTGGGGATCTCCGATGCCCGTTCCGGCGACCACCGGTCCGGGTCGAACTTCTGCGGATCGGTGAACCATCGCGGATCGCGTTGCACGCTGTAGGGACTGAACATCACCGACATTCCCCTCGGAATCCGGTAACCACCCAGCTCCACATCCTCGGTCGCCGTCCGCGTGACGATCCACGCCGGCGGGTAATAGCGCAACGCCTCGCTGACCACCTGCGCGGTGTACATCAGGCGCGGCAGGTCGGCGTGCTGCGCCGGCCGGCCCGCGAGCACCTCATCCACCTCCGCGTGCACTCGCGCCTCGACCTCCGGATGCCCGGCCAGCAGATGGAACGCCCAGGACAGCGTGGCGGCGGTGGTTTCCGTCCCGGCCACCAGAATCGCCACGACCTGATCGTGAATCTCCTGGTCCGTCAGGGTGCTTCCGTCGCTTTCGTCCCGCAGTTGCAGCATCGTGTTCAGCAGGTCATCGCGGCCGTCGCCGCTGGCACGGTAATCGGCGATAACCCCGTCGATCATCGGATGCAGGCGCGCCAGAATCGCCCGGTACTCGCGATTGCGCGGCAGTGGCAGGCGGTTCAGCATCGCCACCGGAGACATCAGCCGTTGATACAGCAGGTCGAACAGCCGCGGCAGGCGGTGCAGCATCTCGGCCACCAGATCCTTGCCCAGATCCGACGAGATCAGCGCCTTCGCCGCCACGGCCAAGGTCAGCTCACTCATCTCGACGCGGACATCGATGACCTCGCCATCGCGCCAGGCGGCAGTCCGCTCCACGAACTGCTCCCGCATGACCTCGGTATATGCGGCGATCCGCTTCCGATGGAATGCCGGCTGCATCATCAGGCGCTGCCGCCGGTGCGTCTCCCCCTCCGAGATGACCAATCCGTCACGGAACAGATCTCTGGCGCCCTGAATTTGCACGCCCTTATCGAATTGGCGATGCTGCGAGACGAGCAATTGGCGAATGAGCTCCGGAGAATTCAGTACGTACGCGCGCTGCGGCCCGATCTTGATCTCGACGATATCGCCACAGTCGCGCAGCGACGAGAAGAACTCCAGCGGGGTGTCCCGCATGCGCAGGGCATGTCCCAGTAACGGGATGCCACCGGGCGCCGTGGAAATCGCGGGAGCGGTCATGACAACCCCTGGCAAGCGCTGGTCTCGGTCATAGCGGAATCCCCTTCGGACGTGAACTGTCACCGGCACCGAATCCATTGCGGCACACTGGAATTGTGCGATGCGAAGCACACCGTCCGCATCCCGCTGGGAATTCTTTAACAACCCCTTAGGACTTCGGCCATCGCGCCGCGGGACCGCCACCGTGACACCGGCGAAACATCAACGGAATCTTAAATATTCGGCGCGGCACCCGATACCTCCATGCGGGACGCGGACTCCCTTCGTAACGTGGTCGACGCTCGCATCGACGTACCGTCAGGAGATTTCGCCCGTGCCGATCCCACCGCCCCCGACCTGCCCGGCCGGACGCGGCTCGCCCAGCGGCGCAGACGGACCACCGGTCCCGCTGTACGTGCCGGAATTCGCCGCGGATCCCCATCGCTACTATCGCGAGATGCGCGCGCGGTTCGGCTCCCTGGCGCCGGTGGAGCTGGCGCCGGGCGTCCCCGCGACACTGGTGATCGGCTACCGCGCAGCGTTGCGAATACTCAACGATCCGGACCATTTCCCGGCCGATCCGCGCACCTGGGAGCAGAACATCCCCGCCGAGTGCCCCATCCTGCCGATCATGCAGTGGCGCCCCATCTCCTCCCGAAGCGCCGGATCGGATTTCGCACGCTATCGGTCGGCCGTCACCGCGAGCATCGACGCTATGGATCTGCATTCCGTGCACGGCACCGTGGAACGGATCGCGCTCTCGCTGATCGATCGCTTTTCCGCGGACGGCACCGCCGACCTGCTCCGGCAATACGCCGCGCCGCTGGGATCCGAAGTGGCCGCCGCCCTGCTCGGCTGCCCGCCGGAGATCGGGCAGCGGATAGGGGCGGCCCTGGCGGCCATGTTCGACGGCATCGGGGCCGAGGAAGGCAACAGACTGTTCGGCGAGGCCGTGGTGGAACTGGTACAGCTCAAACAGGCCGAACCGGGTAACGACGTCACCACGCGGCTGCTGCGACATCCGTCCGGGCTCGGCCTGGAGGAGGTGGTCAACCACGCCGCGAGCTTCTGCGCCACGATATTCGAATTGCAGCAGAATCTCATCGCCAACACCCTGCTGCCGATTCTGTCGAACGACGGGCTGGGCGACGTGGTCGCCGGGGGCAACCTGTCCACTCGCGACGCTCTCGACGCGGTCCTGTTCGACGACCCGCCGCTGGCGAACATGCTCGCGACCTATCCCCGGCAGCCGATCCTCATCGACAACTTCTGGCTGCCCGCACATCAGCCCGTCCTGATCAGCATGGCCGCCTGCAACAACGATCCAGCGATCCGCACCGACGACCTCGTCGGCAATCGCTCGCATCTGGCATGGGGCGCCGGGCCGCACGCCTGTCCGGGGCGCTCGATGGCGTATCTGATCGCGCAGGACGCCATCGACCAACTCCTGGACATGCTGCCGGATATGCGGCTCACCTTCCCGGCCGGTCGGCCCGTCTGGCGGCCGGGCCCGTTCCACCGGGCGCTCGAGAGCCTGCCGGTGGAGTTCACGCCGACCCCACCTGTTGCGGCCACATCGTCATTACGGGAGGGCCCACAGCCGCCGGCACGGTAAGGGCCGTAGCCCGGGGCGGGTCTGGGTGTCGACAGCGACCTTGAGACCGAATTCCCGTGCGGACGAAGCGAATTCGACCGCCTCCGCCGCGGTCGCGGTGTACTCGAGTACCCACTCCGAGCCTGGGGCCGCGACCGGAAAACGCACGGTCACGCGCCGAGACAGGTCTTGCGGCGACAACATTCCCAACACCACCTCGATCGAATAGTGACGCGACACCGTGCGCCATCCGTCTACCGCTCTCAATGGTTGTGCACGGCAATCGAAGTGACCAGGACCACACGTGCCGACATCTCGCAATAACGCGCCAGCCCGGAGTCGTGCCGCGCGGGCCGTCCGTCCCTCGGAATCGCCCTCGTCCCAGCGGGATACGACCGTCCGGATACCGGCGCCACGGTTGGCGCGGTTCAGCGCAATGTTGGCACGTTCGGTCGTCCCGGCCGCGGCCGTCCCCATGGCACGATGAATCGACCGGCGGCACCGGGGCCGCTCGGCAAATTTCCATACGGCTCTACGGGACGGCGGCCATGCGACTACTACTGGTCGGAGACGACGACCAGGTTGGGGACGCACTGGCGGAGGGACTGACCGCACATCACCACGAGATCCAACGGCGGCGCCGGGGATTGGATCTGCTGACCTCCTATCGCGAATGCGACGCGGTCATCCTCGAGCTGAGCCTGCCGGACATGCCGGGCATGCAGGCGTTGCGGCAGTTTCGCGAGGTCAGTTCGATACCGGTGGTGGTCCTGGCCGACCAGCGCGACGAGCGCTCACTGGTGCGAGCGCTGCGCCTCGGCGCGGATGACTGCGTTACCAGGCCGCCGCGGCTGCAGGAGCTGATCGCGCGACTCGAGAAGGCGACCCGCAATCGCGGGGTCCGAACCCCGCCCGCCGCGGTCGACGTCGTCGTCACCGGGGACGTGCGGGTCGATCTGAACGCCCGGCGCGTCGTGGTGGCCGGAACGCCGATCATGCTCACGCACAAGGAATTCGAGCTGATCAAGGTGCTGGTCGAGTGGCCGGGCCGGGCGGTGAGCCGCCAGCAGCTGATGGACCGGGTCTGGGGCGATGCGGTGATGGGTGTGTCCCGGTCGCTGGATGTGCACATGGCCTGGCTGCGCGGCAAGTTGGACCGCCCCGGCCTGATCTCGACGGTCCGCGGATACGGCTACCGTTGGGGCGACGCCCCGGCGCAGGTGAGCGCCGTTTCCTAGCCGGCACACACCACAATCAGTGTGTCGCAAGCAATTTCGGATAACCGCTCGGGTGGCGCTTGCCTCCGGTTCGAGATATTACGGCTGGGCGGAACGTCCTATCATGACCGGATAGTCGCGCATCCCGGGCCGGTGGCTGCGCTTTCCCGTGTAGGTGTCGTATGGAAGCGGTGGATCTGATACTCCTTCCCCGGACTGTGCTCGAGAGTTCGGGCCTCTCGCCGGAGGTTCGGCACAGACTCGCCGATGAAGTGGGGTTATCGACCTGGATGCTGTCGAGCAGCGATGTGATGGTGCCCGCCAGCAGCCAGTTACGGCTGTGGGAACGCGCAGAGAAGGAATTGGGTGATCCGCACATCGCCCTGCGGATCGCCGATTCCTATCGCCCGGGTCAGATGGGTCTGCACGATTATCTGTTGATCACGGCACCGACGTTGGGCGAAGGGCTGGCGGTGAGCCGGCCGTACCTCGGGGTGGTGACGACCAACTACGACTTCGCACTGGCCGATGCGAGCGAGGACGAGGTCAGCGTCGACATCCGGTTGCTCGATGGCACGGACCGCGGGCGTGAACTGGCAATGCAGTACGCGCTGATGGCCAATGTGACCCGGGCCCGGCGGGTGACGGGAACGGCGGTGAATCCGGTGCGGGTGTGTCTGCGGCAGCGAGCACCCCGGCAGCACAGGGAGTTCATCGAGGCATTCGGCACCGAGCAGATCGACTTCGGCGCTCCGACCGATCGGATCACCTTCCGCACCGCGGATTTGACGCTGCCGCTGCGCACCGCCGACCCGATGCTCGCCGCGGTGCTGCGACGCTATGCCGCCACGCAGCCGAAGACGGTGCGCGCGGCGACGTGGTCGCAGCGGCTGCACGAGGTGCTGATCCCGATGCTCGGCGACGGTGCGGTCAGCGTCGATCGCGCCGCCCGGGAAATGGTCACCAGCCGGCGCACTTTGCAGCGCCGGCTCGCGGAGGAGGGCACCACCTGGCGTGGCGAACTCGACCGCGCTCGTCGGGCGGTGCTGGAGACCCGCTCGGCACAGCATCCGGTCGACGGTGGCGATATGGCTCGCGAGCTCGGCTATTCCGACGCTCGCGCACTGCGCCGAGCCCATCACCGCTGGTCGGCACTCGGCTCGGACGGGTCATGACCCCGACTGCTGCCGGGCGGGCGACGATGAGCGTGCCGCCGGTGGTGATCGGCTGAACCGCACGAGGCGCCCCACGGCCAGTCGGGTGTGACCGGGCGCGGAATCGGGCCGCTTGCCTGCTCAGCGAACTCCACGTAGCGGCGGGCATCGTTGACGCACGGCTCGTGCAGCTGGGGATCGACGGGGTGGGCGAGGATCTGATCGATGCCGCGCCCGAGCATCACATCACCGGCGAGCATCAGCTGGATCGGGCCGGGTGCCCTCGGCGACGTGGTCATCGCCGTCCCCGAGGAGGGCAGGCCGAGTGCGCGACAACCAGCGACACAACGGGCACGATCACCGGCAACTCCCTGCTGTACCGCCGAGTCTTCCGCCGGATACCGATGCGATACTGCGGCAACGCCCGTGGGGCCAGGGGCCGGGGTGGCTACTGTGACGTTCGATCAACGACATCGTCGTGACACGAACCGGGTGGCCGATCGTCCCCTCCAATGGTTGATTTCGGCTCTGCTGCCGATAGCGGGGAGGCGCGATGGTGGAGCGATGACGAAGATTTCGAAACTGTCCGCGCCGGAACGGCGACGGATGGCCGAAGGCGCATTGGACTCGATTGTGCACCGCAGCGAACATGTCTTGGTCCATGTGCGGTGCGGCCGCGGCCACCACATCGCGATGGTGTTCGATACCCCGGCCGGCCCGGTTTTCCAGTCCGCTCCCGGACCACATGCGCACGGTGCGCGTGATTTCGTCGACACCGCGCACGGCGCCCATCGGCACGGCTCCCGCTACGTCGACCTCCTGGCCGGTGACGACACCGTTGACGATGCGTTGCCCGCGTCCTGCGAATGCGGCCCCTATACACTTTCCCGCGCTCGGCTCCAGCAAGCGATCGCCGACCACCAGCACACCATTCAGCTGCCGTGACCACCTTTGCAGCGATGCCGCCGCCGAGTCGATGAGTGCAGCGATCATGGCGGTCCGGAGTGCTGCGTGGTCAACGGTCAGGTCAGTGTGTAGACCTGTTCGACGAACTCGGCGACTTTGTCGTCACTCAGGTGCCCGGCGATGTCGGCCTCGCTGATCATGCCGACCAGCCGCTTGTTTTCGATCACGGGTAGCCGTTTGATCTGATGGGCCTCCATCTCGTGCAGCGCCTGTTCGATGTCGGCGCCGGCGTCGATCCAGCGTGGCGTGCCCTCACACAGCTGGGCACAGGTGGTCCGGACTGGATCATGGCCCTGGGCGATAGCTTTGACGACGATATCGCGGTCGGTGATGATGCCGCACATCCTGTCGTTCTGGTCAGCGACCGGCAGCGAGCCGACATCGAGTTCCTGCATCAGTTGCGCGGCCCGCTCCAAGGTCTCTTCGTGTGAAATCCACCGTGCACCCTCGTGCATGATCTGCTTGGCAGTGGTCATAGTTTCCTCCTTGATTCAGCCACCGATCCGCCGGACCGGCGGCTATCGATTCATGGGGCACAGTCCCCGGGGGCCGCTGAACCGTGCCGACCGCCTCACCCCGCGGTCAGGGTGAAGTCGACCGGATGCGGCGCGGGGATCATCTTGGCGGTGACATGGCCTTCGACGGTCCCGGCGAAATGGGGCGTAATCGGGATCGCGGCGGAAATGCCCTCGGAGCTGGTGGCGGCAAACCAGGTGATGCCGTCACCACTGGGCGGCGAGGGGAAGGTCGCCGCAGCCGATCCGCGCAGCGTGAAGCAGATCTCGATACCCTCCAGCCCCGTGCCGACGTGCCCGAGGACCTGCGCGAAACAGGGTTCACGGAAGGGGGTACCGGCGGAAGTCTTCTGATGGTCGCCGAATCGAATGCGCAGCGTGTTTTCCACCATGCCTCAACCCTTTTCGAACAACTCGGCACCCTCGATTGAACCGTCCACGCCGGTGGGGCAGGAAGAGTCTTTGGTCCCGCGCCGCTCGGCCGAGCACGACGGGTGATGATGTGTCCGGCCGGACCATGACGACCGGCCGGTCGCGGATAGCGCGGGCGCATACCGTGGTCTACCTCCGGAGGAAGCGGCGCAGGCGCATGGAGGTGGAGTGCCGCAACCCGCTGCCCCGGCTCGCCGCCGCGGTCGGCGAATAGAATCACTTGGTAATAATGACGGCAGCGAGGCCGTGAGATACCTCGGCAAAAAGATGAGGGCGGTCCTGAACCTACTGGTCAGGACCGCCCTCGTTTGTAGCGGGGACAGGATTTGAACCTGCGACCTCTGGGTTATGAGCCCAGCGAGCTACCGAGCTGCTCCACCCCGCGTCGGTGAACATAACATTACACACGAGTGCTCTGCGATCGCAAATCGACTGGTCAGAGCTTATTTCCGGGCAATCCGAGAGGCGCCGGGAACGATCTTGCCCGGCCCGGATCCAATGGTCGCGCGATGGCGGGCCGCGCGGTTCTTACTTCCGCTAACGGCAAACTCGAATCGCTCAGATTACCCTCTACCGCCCGCGCGCGTTGACTCCGAACGCGCCGAAATAACGTGACCTATGCCACATTTCTCGAGTGATTTAAAACACATAACAGAGAGATAACAGACCGTCCAGAATTGTCAAATATGGCATAGCCAACCTGCATCGACCCCAATTTTCCGGTTATTCGTTTCATGCAATTCCGGTAGTTATCAAGACGTGATCTGCCGAGATTTGTTCGTTATGGTCACTGTCGACCCGGATCGACACCGTGACGGGCACCCAGCCGAACCGCCGCACACCGGCACCCCTGCCCCGCGGTTCGCGCAAACCCCGACACCTGGGGGCAGGGACTCCGCGGGCAACCGACGTGGTAGGTGGGCGCGGGAAGGGACAACCACCATGAACCAGAACCGGAAGATCAGCAGTCGTGCCCTCGGCCTAGCCGCCGTCACCGGCGCCCTTGTCGTCGTCCCGTTCGGAATCGCCGCCTCCGCCTCCGCGGCCCCGGCCCACGACTGGGACGGCGTCGCCCAGTGCGAGAGCGGCGGCAACTGGAACATCAACACCGGCAACGGCTACTACGGCGGCCTGCAGTTCACGCAGAGCACCTGGCGTGCCAACGGCGGCACCGGAATGGCCAGCAACGCCAGCAAGGACGAGCAGGTCCGTGTCGCGGAGAACGTGCTCAACAGCCAGGGACAGGGCGCCTGGCCCGTCTGCGGCAAGTACCTGCGCTGGGGTCCCTCGTCCCAGGAGGCCGCCACCAAGCCCGCTCCCGCCCCGCAAGCGGCCCCCGCCCCGGCGGCGCCCGCGGCGCCCGCGCCCGGCAGCCGCGAGGCCCTGATCACCCAGGCCGAGGGCACCGGCGACCAGTTCGCCAAGCAGCTCGGCGTCGGCGCGCAGTACCAGCAGCTCCTGCAGCAGAACAACGGCCTGATCCAGTCGCTGGGCCGCTAGGTTCCCGCACGCTCCTCCCCATACCGGAGAGACGACACGGCGCCGCCATCACTGGTGATGGCGGCGCCGTGCTGTATGTATCGACCGGCCCGGCTATCCCCCGGCCTTGTTGTAGTCATCGATCGCCTTCTGCAACGCCTGGAAGGCCGTGCCCAGCTGCCCGAGATCGCCGGATTTCTGGGCGTCGTTCACGCCCTTGAGCGCGGTGTTGAGCTCTTGCACCGCGGCATCGCGGGCCGCGGACGACCCCGTCGGGGGCACCACGGGCGGAGGCTGGACCACGCCCTGGTTCGGCGGCGGCTGCTGGCTCTGATTCGGCGACGGATTCGTCGCGGCCTGCCCGGGCTGCTGCGTCGCGGCCGTGCCCAGGCCGCCCTGCACGCTGTTGAGCGAATCGCCCAGCGTGGCCTCGTAGCCGACGTTGGCGTTGTAGTACGACAGCACCTTCACCAGCTGCGGGTACGAGGCGTTGTTGGTGTTGTTGGGCGGTGCGACGTTGACGCTGTTGCGTTCCAGATACCAGGGTTCCACGTAGAGAATCCCGCCCTTGCCGATCGGCAGGGTCAGCAGATTCCCGTATCTGACCTTGTTGGTGTTGCCACCGGTCAGGGTTGTGCGCTCGGTCGATACCCGGATATCGGTCGTCATCGCCGTCTGCACCGTCCCCGGACCCTTGGTCTGGGAATCGGTGGGCAGCACGAGCACGGTGAACTTGCCGTAATCGACCGGATCGGAGCTCACCGAGATGTAGGCGGACAGGAACTGGCGCTTGTAGCCCGTCATTGCGCTGGTCAGATCGAAGGACGGCTGGCCCGTGTCCGAATTGCCCTTGAGCACGTAGTACGGGGGCTGACTCGCGCTGGTCGGGGCGTCCGAGGTCGGATCGCTGGGCACCGACCAGAACGCGTTGCTGTTGAAGAATTCGCGCGGATCGTCGACGTGGTACCGGCCCATGATCTCCCGCTGCACCTTGAACAGGTCCTCGGGATACCGGAAGTGCGCGCGCAGGTCCTTGGAGATCGCACTCGGCGGCTTCACCGTCCCCGGGAACACGCCCTCCCACGCCTTGAGCACCGGATCGGTCGGATCCACCGCGTACAGCGTGACGGTGCCGTCATACGCGTCGACCGTGGCCTTCACCGAGTTGCGAATGTAGCTCACCTGCTTGCGCGGCATCACCCGGCCGGTGTTCTGGTCGACGCTGTCCTCGGTCGATCCATCCAGCGAGGTGTGCTGTGCGTAGGGGTAGTTGTCCAGCGTGGTGTAGGAATCGACGATCCACTGGATGCGCCCGTCGACCACCGCCGGGTAGACGTCGCCGTCGGTGCTCAGCCACGGCGCCACCTGCTCCACCCGCTGGCGCGGATCGCGGTTGTAGATGATCTTCGAGTCCGAGCCGATCGCCCCGGAGAACAGGATGTTGCGCTCGGCGTACTTGGCGGCGAAGGCGAGCCGGTTGAACCAGCTGCCGATCGGCACGCCCCCCTTGCCGTCGTACGTGAATTGCTGTGTACCCGTGTCGTATTCGCGGGCCGACTGGTGGTTGCCGCCGACGATCGCGTAGTCGGCGTCGGACTTGCCGATCAGCTCGCCGTAGTAGATCCGCGGCTGGGTGACCTGGATCGCCTGCTTGTCCAGTGGCGTGAAAAGGTCACTGACCGTGGACTTGTCGCCGACATTGAACACCGGATAGCCGTAGGTGGCCGACTGCGCGGAGGATCCGTTGTTGTTCGTGACGCCGGAGGCGGCCTTCTCGGTCTCCTTCGGGGGCGCGACGTTCACCCGATTGGCCGGTGCGGCAACGAATCCGTCGCCATGGGTGTACACGGTGTGCTTGTTGATCCAGTCGGTCTGGTTACCGGACAGGTTGCCCGGCACCAGTTCCCGCGCCGCGACGATGTAGTCCTGCATCTGACCGTTGAGGGAGTACCGGTCGATGTCGAGCGGATCGGGGAAGCCGTAGAAGTTCTGCAGCTGTTGTGTCTGGGTGAAGGTGGCGTTCAGCAGGTTCGGATCCAGCAGGCGGATGTTCGCGATCGTCTGCTGGTCGGTCGGATTGGTGACCGGATCCACCGCCTGGGTGCCAGGGTAGCTGCGGTACTGCACCTTGTCGGCTTCCAGGCCGTACGCGTGGCGGGTGGCCTGGATGTTGCGCTGGATGTAGGCGGACTCCTTGGTGGCCGCGTTCGGGCGCACCTCGAACTGCTCCACGATCAGCGGCCACACCGCACCCACCAGGATCGAGGACAGGACCAGCAGCGCCGCGGCCATCGCCGGAACCCGCAGATCCCGCAGCACGACCCCGGCGAAAAACGCCAGCGCGCAGATGATCGCGATGGACAGCAGGATCAGCTTGGCGGGCAGCACCGCGTTGATATCGGTGTAGGACCCGCCGGTGAACGTCGGCTCCTTGCGGGTGCTGGACAGCAGCGAGTACCGGTCGAGCCAGTAGGCAAACGCCTTGAGCAGCACGAAGATTCCCGCGATGGTGGCGAGCTGGATGCGCGCCGGGCGAGTGAGCGTGCCCTCGCGGCCGGACAGCCGCAGCCCGCCGAAGACGTAGTGCGTCACCAGATTCGCGAAGAATGCGATCACCGTGGCGACGAACAGCCAGTTCAGCACCATCTTGTAGAACGGCAGATCGAAGGCGTAGAAGCCGACGTCCAGATGGAACTGCGGATCCTTGACCCCGAACGAGCTGCCGTGCAGGAACAGCTGCACCGTGACCCAGCTCGACTGCGCCACCAGCCCGCACAGCAGGCCCACCAGCAGCGGCAGGCCGATGCCGAACAGCCGCAGCCTGCCCATCACGGTGGTGCGGTAGCGCGCGATCGGATCGTTGGGCCCGGAGACCGGCACGAACACCGGCCGCTCCCGGTAGGCGCCCAGTAGGGCCAGCCAGATGATCGCGCCGACCACCAGCGTCACCACCACGAACAGCACGATCCGGGTGAACAGCACGGTGGTGTAGACCTTGCGGAAACCGACCTCGCCGAACCACAGCCAATTGGTATAGGCATCGGTCAGCCGCGGCCCGACCAGCAGCAGCGCCGCCAGCACGAGGGCCGTCACCAGCAGCACACGGCTGCGGCGAGACAGCGAAGGTAAGCCTGTCGGGGGGCGCATGCCCACGGTGACACTCTCCCTGGTCCGGCGGCGTCGGCGGGCGCGAGTTCGCGCTCGTCGCACCGCAGTTGCATACGTTGCGTGTGGTCCGTTCGGACCGCTCGGCCCCACTCTACGGAAATACGAGCATTGTGCAGCGATCTCCCTCGCCGGACGGGTGCGGATTCGCTGTCAGCGGATCGGGCGTGTTCGGGGCGACCAGGTCGCCCGGCCGCGCCCGCAGCCCCTTAGACTCACCGCGCGTGACCGTAGACAACCCGGAATCGGCCCTGTACCGCTGCATACGCGAGGTGGCGGAGTTCGCCGACGCGGAGGGGTGGGATCGGCCGCCGCAGATGTTCGCCCTGGTACCCACGGCCGATCTGGTGGCCGCGGAGCCGGGTCTGGAGGATCAGCTCGACGAGGGCGCGGAGCTGACTCCCATTGCGCAGGAACCGTTTCCCGACGACGTGACCGGCGAGCTGGCGCTCGACGAATTCCTGGCCACGACCAGCTGGCCCGAGGCCGTGCGGGGCTGTGTGCTGGTGCAGCAGATCGTGGTGCTGCCGCCCGATGCCGAGCAGACTCTCGACGACGCCATCGCACCCCTGCTGGCGGACCGCGACGCCGCCGATCGCGCGGCCCGCGACGCGGCCATCACCCACCCCGGCCGCCGCGACGCGCGCCTGTTCGCCGGGGTGCTGCGCGAGGGCGTCTCGCTGTGCCTGCTGCAGATCCGCCCCGAGGAGGACGAGGACGACCCCTTCGGCAACGACATCGACCTGCGCACCGCCCCGAACCTGGCGCCGAATCTGGTGCAGGCCCTGGCGCACACCCTGGAGAACGACTCGGAGGACTTCTAACCGCAGCTGGGCGCCGGCTTGCCCGCGTCGATGTCGTTGAGGGCGTCGATCGCCGTGGTGAGGCTGTCGACCTTGACCAGCTGCAGGCCCTTCGGCGTGCGCTGGCGGGCCTCGTTGCAGTTGTCGGCGGGGACCAGGAAGGTCTGCGCGCCGGCGTCGTGCGCGGCGATCATCTTGTACTGGATGCCGCCGATCGGGCCGACCTTGCCGTCGGGGTCGATGGTGCCGGTGCCCGCGATGAACTTGCCGTCGTTGAGCTTTCCGCTGCTGAGCTTGTCCACCAGGCCCAGGCTGAACATCAGTCCGGCCGAGGGGCCGCCGATGTCGGCCAGGTTGAAGTCCACCTTGATCGGGCCCTGCGCGACCTCGGCGGGCGTCACACCGAGATACCCCTTGGACGCGTCATCGGGGCGGGCGCCGAGCTTCACCGTGACGGTCTGCGCGGCGTCACCGCGGCGCACCACGAACGGCACCTCGGTGCCGGGCTTCAGGCCCTGCACGGCGGCCACCACATCCTTGGAGGTGGCCACCGGCTTACCGTCGACGCTGATCAGCTGATCACCCTTGTCCAGCAGGCCCTTGGCCGGGGCATCGTCGGCGACGGTCTCCAGCTGCACCACGGTCGGGTACTTCAGATAGTGCAGCGCGGCCAGTTCCGCGTTGTCCTCGGAGTTCTTGAAGTCCTGCTTGTTGGACTTGTCGACCTGGTCGCGCGGCACTCCGGGCGGATACACCTCCGCGCGCGGCACCAGACCGTAGTTTCCGTCGGCCCAGAGCCCGAACGCCTCGAAAATATTCAGCCCGTCGCGAACGGACACGGTGGTCATATTGAGGTTGCCGGACGTCGGATGGACCGGCGCGCCTTGCACGTCCACGACCTGCTTGCCCTCGACCACGCCTAGCGTATTGAAGGTCGGACCGGGGCCGAGAGCGACAAAGGGCACCGTGACGGCGCTGCCGACGATACCGAGCACGAGGACCGGCACCAGGGCGGCCAGCAGGGTGAGGATCCGGCGATTCACCCGGCCCAGGGTAGCGGCTCGGGTCCCCGGCACCCGCGTAGCCTAAGGGTATGAGTGATGTGCCCTTCGGATTCTCGAACCACGATGACGACGACGACCGCGAGCGTCGCGACGATCAGAGCGGTTCCGGCGCGGGCAATCCCATCGGCGACTCCGGCAATCCCTTCGGGGCCGCGGGCAATCCCTTCGGATTCGCCATGGGCGGGGAGAACTTCGATCCCTCCCAGCTGGGGCAGATGCTCACACAGCTGGGGCAGATGTTCTCCACCATGGGTCAGCCGGGCGCGGCGCAGGCCGGTCCGGTGAACTACGACATCGCCAAGCGGCTGGCCCGCCAGCAGCTCGGTGCGAGCGTGCCGCCGGTCTCGGCGAGCACCCAGCAGGCCGTCGCCGACGCAGCCCACCTGGCCGAGCTGTGGCTCGACGCCGCGACCACGCTCCCCGCGGGCGCGACCAAGACGGTGGCCTGGACGGCCAACGACTGGATCGAGGAGACGGTGCCGACCTGGAAGCGGCTGTGCGACCCGGTGGCCGAGCAGGTCTCTGGCATGTGGACCCAGACCCTGCCGGAGGAGGCCCGGCAGGTCGCCGGGCCGATGATCGGCATGCTGGGCCAGATGGGCGGGATGGCGTTCGGCTCGCAGCTGGGCCAGGCCCTAGGGGAGCTGGCCGGTGAGGTGCTGACCTCCACGGATATCGGCCTGCCGCTGGGCCCCGGCGGCACCGCGGCCCTGCTGCCCGCCGCGATCACCGAATTCTCCAAGGGGCTGGAACGTCCCGAGAGCGAGATCCTGGTGTACCTGGCCGCGCGCGAGGCCGCCCATCAGCGCCTGTTCGGGCACGTGCCGTGGCTGCGCCAGCAGGTGCTGGGCGCGGTCGAGGATTACGCCCGCGGCATCCGCATGGACTTCTCGGCCATCGAACAGGCCGCCCAGGGCATCGATCCGATGATGCTGACCGATCCGTCCAAGCTCGAGGAACTGTTGTCCCAGGGCACATTCGAGCCGCAGACCACCCCGGAGCAGAAGGCCGCGCTGGATCGGCTCGAGACGCTGCTGGCGCTGATCGAGGGCTGGGTGCAGGTCGTGGTCGCCGAGGCGGTCGGCGACCGGCTGCCCGGCGCCGGGGCGCTGGCCGAGACCCTGCGCCGCCGCCGCGCCACCGGCGGTCCTGCCGAGCAGACCTTCGCCACCCTGGTCGGGCTGGAACTGCGTCCGCGCAAGCTGCGCGAGGCGGCGGATCTGTGGCGCCGCCTCACCACGGACGCGAGCATTGAGGTGCGCGACGCCGTCTGGGCTCACCCCGACCTGCTGCCCAGTTCCGCGGACCTGGACAGCCCGGCCGGCTTCATCGACGGCGTGATCGGCGGCGGCACCGGCGAATTCGACGATCCGCTGGCGCAACTGGCCGAGACCGAGGCCCGCGAGCGTGCGGAGCGCGAGGCGAAAGACAAGGATGCTCAGCCCGGTGCGGACTCCGAGCCGGGCAAGGACGACGCTGCCGAGTAGCCGCGGAAAGGGTTGCGGTGCAGCGTCATCGCGACGTTCGCTCGTCACGCCGGAACGACGGTGTGCCACGTGGAATGCTCGACAGCGCCGCCGGGAGGTCGCGCCTCAGTGGGTCCACAACGGGCGTTGGGCCATGAAGGGATCCTGGGCCACGTGTGAGTTGTCGTCCCAGATCATGGTTTCGCGCTTGTCCAGGGTGTAGCGCGGCCAGGCGGAGCCGGGGTCGCCATGCGTTATGAACTCGACCCACGCCTTGTGCATGGCCGTGGCCAGGGCCTGCGGCGGATTGTCGCCCTCGACGGTGCTGACGTTCGGGGCGGACAGCAGGTCGAAGGCATACGGAATGTCCAGGCAATGTGCGGCCATGCCGTGGTATGGCCCGGAAGCGGTTGAGCCGCAGGTGAATTCATACAGCCAGGTGGGGCGACCGCGGCGGGCGTGATCCTCGGCAACTCGGTAGCCGGGGCCGCGCAGCACCAGATCGCTGCCGATCTGTCCGACCAGCTGGGGAGTCGTGAGGCCGGGATACGCCGCGCGGTAGGCGTTTTCGGTGGCCGCGTCGATTCCCATGGCGGACAACATGGTCGGGGCCGTCGCATCCGTGACCTTCGCGGCGATCATATTGAATTCGTCGCGGGTGAATCCGATCAGCAACGGGACATCGGCGCTGCGGCCCGAATTCAGCATGGCCGCGGACGATTCGGGGATCAGCGTGCCGTCGGCGACCGGAGCCAGTTGCAGCACGGACGGATTCGCGCCGACGCCGGGTTGCGGGAGCTTGTCCTGCAGTTGCTGCAGCTGTTCGCGGGTCAGATCCCGCAGCGCCGCAACGGTTGCGGGCACGCCGGTGGCCTGCGTGAACGCCGCGGCGCCCGCCGCCGCGGTCTCGGCGTCGTTGGGTTGGGTCAGCGCACCCGATTCGCTGATTCCGGCCCGGAACAGCGACCGCGCCGATGGCGCGCCCATCAGCGCCCACACCGCGCCGCCACCCGCGGACTGCCCGGCGATGGTGACCCTCGCCGGATCGCCGCCGAACGCCGCGATATTGTCGCGCACCCATTCCAGGCCGGCGATCCAGTCCAGCACCGCCCGGTTGTCCGGTGCACCTTCCACGTGCAGGAATCCCTCGATACCCAGGCGGTAGCCGAGCACGACCACCACCACGCCGTCGCGATTGAACGAGGCGCCGTCGTACCACGGGCTGGCGGGGGATCCCGCGATGAAGCCCCCGCCGTGAATCCACACCAGCACAGGCAGTTTCGCGCTCGACGAGGGATCCGGGGTGAAGACGTTCAGGTTCAGGTACGCGGCGCCGGGGATGCTCGGCTCGGGGATGGTCGTCACCGCCGAGAGCTGCTCGATCTGCGCGGTCGGACCGTATTTCGTGCAGTCCTTCGTCTCGGTCCAGGACTTGGGCGGCACCGGTGCGGCGAAGCGCAGTGCCCCGACGGGCGGCTCCGCGTAGGGGATGTTCAGGAAAGCGAACCCGGTCAAGCGGCGGTTGCCCCGCACCGGTCCGAGAGCGGTACGGACGGTGTCGGACGCGGTCGAGGTGCCGCTCGAGCAGCCCGCGGCCATGGCCATGGACCCGGCCCCGAGCAGCAGCGAGCGGCGAGAGAGCGGAACTGCCGACATGGATGACCTCGATTCGTCGGGTACTGGTCACCGCAGTATTGCGACCTCGCGATAAATATGTCAATGGTTGAAATAATTAGCTCCGAGCCTAGTCTGATCGATGTGGAGAACTCGTCACCGGCCGCGGCGCCCAGCGATTCCGCCGCGGTTCGCCGGCGCAATCTCGGGCTGGTGCTGCGGCACATCGCGGCGAACGGGCCGTGCGCCCGCACCGAGATCGCCGCGGCCACCGGCCTGTCGCACGCCTCGGTGACCGGGCTGGTCGCCGATCTCGCGGTGCGCGGGCTGGTGCGCGAGGACGGGGTACGGCACGGCGCGGGGCGCGGACGGCCGCGGCGGCTGCTCCGCATGGTCGCGCAGCGGGCGCTGACGGTCGCGGTGCAGATCAGCCTGGAGCAGCTGCGGGTAGCCGTCGCCGATCTCGCCGGGAGGATCGTCTGGCGCGAGTCGGTGCCGCACCGCAGCGCCCCCGGGGTGCCGCAGGACATCGCGGACGCGGTCGCCGCCGCGGTGCGGCGGGCACGGGCGGCCATCGCACAGTTCCCCGACGCGGAACTCGCACGCCTGGTCATCGCCATGGCCGGTCCGGTCGGGGTGGACCAAACCGTGATCGCGGCAACGGATTTCGGCTGGCTACAGGAGGTCCGGTTGGGCACGCTCATCGCCGCCGCCCTGCCCGACGCGGACTGCCCGCTCGACGTCATCAACGACGCCAACGCCGCGGCCCTGGCCGAGTATCACGCGCACCCTCAGCGTCCGCGCGGGCTGGTCTACATCGAGGCGGGTACCGGCATCGGCGGCGGCGTGGTACTGGACGGACGCATCCACACCGGCAGCCACGGCATCGCCGGTGAGCCCGGCCATATGCCCGTCGCCCTGGACGGCCCGGACTGCTCCTGCGGCGCGCGCGGCTGCCTGGTCTGCTACGCCGGGCCCGAGGCCGTGCTCACCGCGGCCGGGCTGGGCGCTGTGCTGGAGCAGGGCGGACTCGAGCGGGCCCTGGCGCGGTTCGCCGCTGCCGTGGACGCCGCGGATCCGGCCGCACTGGCCGCCCTCGAGACGGCCGGGCGGGCGCTGGGCGCGGCGGTACTGGCCGTCGCCACGCTGCTCGACGTGGATGAGGTCGTGCTGGGCGGCCTACTGGCACAGTGGTTCACGCACCTGCACCCGGCCATCGACCGGGAGTTGTCCCGGCGGCGGGCACTGGTCCCGGCCATCGAGTTCGACGTCACCCGCGCGCTGCTCGGCGAGGATGCGATCCTGCTCGGGGTGATCGAATTCGCCCGCCGCGCGGTATTTTCCGACCCGGCGACGGTGCCGCCGCTCCCGGCCGATGTCGCGGCCGGGTCCGCCGGCTGAACCGAGTCTGGTCCACCACACACGAATGCCACCACAGGGGCGTCGCACCCTGGACCAAGTCGAGTGCACGAATGCCACCACGGGGGCGTCGCACCCGGATCCGGACCAAGCCGGTCGGATCCGCGACTGGATCGGGCATCGTCGATGATGCAGGCCGCCGCCGCGCCGCTTGTCGCACCCGGATCGAGGCCCAGTCGGAAAATTGTGGTCCCCCGGGTATCTCGAGTCCGCAAAGTCGGCGAGAAGACGCCCGCGAGCGGGGCCTGGATAACATCTCACCCGGCCGAATTGCCCTGTGGACGACCGGTCCGCCTGTGGATAACCGGTGGTTGTTCCGGCCGTCCCGCACACCGCCGCGGGCACACTGCATCCATGACCAACCGTGCACCGATCGCAGGCGGGATTCGCGGTGCGATGCCCTCGCCCGCCCCTGCCATCTCGACCTGTTTCCAGGTGGAATCCATTGTCGCCCAGGAGATCACGGAGTATCCAGGCCGCGATCGCGCCCGGCAGCCGGCGCACCGCCGTGCACGCACTCGCGGGGCGCGGGCATGACCGCAGCGGAGCGAATCAATAACACAGCGTGCATCGCGCATGCCGGAGCCGAGCGCCAGCGAGGTGGAGGGCCGGTGCCGAGCGCTAGCGAGGTGGAGGCATGAGCGGAGCGCAGCGGAGCGAACCAATAACACAGCGTGCATCGCGCATGCCGGAGCCGAGCGCCAGCGAGGTGGAGGCATGAGTGGCACTTCCCCGCGTGGGCCGATGCTGCATCCCCGCGTCACGGTGCTGCGCAGGCCGTCCGGGGTCGTGCAGCTGGGATGGGACCCCGAGCGCGCGATGGTGCTGGAGCCGCCCGGAATCGCCGCCGAGACGGTGGCCGAGTTCCTGCGGCTGCTCGACGGGCTGCACAGCCATCCCCAGATCGTCTGGCGGGCGGACGGTTTGGGCATCGGCGCGACCGCGGCCCTCGAGATCCTGGCGGACCTGGATGCCGCCGGACTGCTGACACATCCGCGATCACCTGCCACTCCCCCACGAGTGCGCCGGATCCACATACACGGCCGCGGGCCGCTGTCCGAGGCCATTGCCGCGGGTGTGCGGCGCCTGGGCCTGCGCCCGACCCGATCCCGCGGCTACCTCGCCGCCGCGACGGTCGCGGGCTGGTCGGCAGATCTGGTGATCCTGGCCGATGCGCTGGTGCCCGATCCGATCCTGGCCAACGACCTTGTGCTGTACCGGATTCCCCACCTACAGGTGCGAATGCGGGACGGTCGCGGAATCGTCGGTCCGATGGTGCTGCCGGGCGGCACCAGTTGCCTGCGCTGCGCCGACCTGACCCGCGGCGATTTGGACCACGACTGGCCGCATCTGGCAGCTCAGCTGCTGGGCCGTATCGGACACGGCTCGGCCGCGACCATCACCGCGGCCACCGCCCTGGTGCTGCGGGACGTGGAAACCGTCCTGGACGGCATCGCCGCACGCCCGCCGCTCACCCTCGGCGCCACGCTGGAGCTGGACCCCGACTCGCTCCGAATCGACAAGCGGCACTGGCCCGTTCACGCGGCCTGTGGCTGCCGCACGATCGGCGCGCCGACCGGGCGCGGTGGGACGGGCACCGTCCGATCGTGACCTTCGGGGATGCGCGAGCGGTTGGGGCACGATCCTCAGCGCACGGCCCGCAGCACCAGATCGGCCAGATCGCGCCCGGCCGCGTCGTCCAGCGGCGCGTGGTCCAGCAGCAGCCGATACCACAGCACGCCGTAGACGACGTCGATCAACAGCTCGGGGTCGATGCCGGCCGCGATCTCCCCGCGCGCCGCCGCCCGATCGAAGATCTCCCGCAGCACAGCGCGCCGCGCGAACAGGAAGCGATCCCGGAACCCCTGCGCGAACACCGGATCCAGCATTGCGTGGGCCATCAGGCCGACCAGCACGGGGCGCTGGCCGCGCTCTTGGAAGGTGGCCTCCAGAAAGGCGAGCAGGTCCTGCGGCAGCGATCCGGTGTCCGGAACCGCAATGGCCGAGTCGGCCGCGTCGAGCAGCGCCTCGAGCACCACATCGGCCTTCGAGGGCCACCAGCGGTAGATCGTCTGCTTGCCCGCGCCCGCGCGGGCCGCGATGCCCTCGATCGTCAGGGCCGCATAGCCCCGCTCCCGTAGCTCGTCCACCGCCGCGGCCAGGATCGCGCGACGGCGGTCCTCGCTGCGGGGGCGTCCGAGCGGTTTGTCACCAACCATGGCGACCACTTTACAAGACGCCACGGTTCGAAATACTATCGAGACGCAACGTATTGAAAGTAGAGGGAGACGCGCAATGCGCATCGTGATCATGGGTGGCACCGCCGGCATCGGACTGGCCACCGCGGAACGACTGACCGCACAGGGCCACGAGGTCACCGTCACCGGACGCGATCCGGAGAAGCTGGCCGCGGTGAAGGACCGGGTGCACGCCGCCGAGGCGGTCGATGGCGCCTCGCAGGAACAGGTCGCGGCGTTCTTCGAGCGGATGGGCAGCATCGATCACCTGGTACTGGCCTTCAGCCCCGGCGCGGTAGGCATCGGCCCGCTGCGCGAGATCGACCTGGCGGATCTGCGCACCGGATTCGACGGCAAACTGTTCGGCTACCTGTTCGCGATCCAGCGCGCGCAGGTGACCGGTTCGATCACCATGGTGTCCGCTTCCTCGGCCCGCGCGGCCATTCCGGGGACGGTCACGTTCGCCGCGGTCAACGGAGCAATCGAGCGGATCGTCCCGCCGCTGGCGGCCGAACTGGCGCCGGTGCGGGTCAACGTCGTAGCGCCCGGCGTCGTGGACACGGCCTGGTGGTCGTTCCTGCCCACCGACCAGCGCCAGGCTCAGTTCGCCGCGGCCGGGCAGCAGGTGCCCGCCGGGCGCGTCGGTAGCCCGGCGGACGTGGCCACCGCAATCGGCTATCTGATCGACGCCGAATACGTCACCGGCTCGATCCTGCCCGTGGACGGCGGGTTCACCGTAGCCTGAGATCCGCCGATCCGGCCCACGCGAGCGCGGTGTCCGGCCCCGCGAACAGCGGGACTGTGACCCACGCCACGCGGTCCGGATTTAGCGAATTCTCATGGCACACCGGCCGGTACGTCCGCCATGATGGGGAGGTGTCAGAGATTGTGAGTCGGCGCTCGTCGCGCAATGCCAAGCTGGCGAAAATTCCGCTGGGCATTGCGGGGCGGGCCGCCGTGGGCTTCGGCCGCAAGCTCGCCGGGGGCGACAAGCAGGAGATCAACGCGCAGCTGAATCAGAAGGCCGCCGAGCAGCTGTTCTCCATCCTGGGCGAGCTCAAGGGCGGCGCAATGAAATTCGGGCAGGCGCTGTCGGTCATGGAGGCCGCGGTGCCGCCGGAATTCGGTGAGCACTACCGCGAGGCGCTCACCAAGTTGCAGGCCGCGGCCCCGCCGATGCCCACCGCCTCGGTACACCGGATGCTGGATCAGCAGCTCGGCACCGGCTGGCGCAAGCGCTTCCGCGATTTCGACGAGCAGCCGGCCGCCTCGGCCAGCATCGGCCAGGTGCATCGGGCGGTGTGGTCCGACGGGCGCGAGGTGGCGGTGAAGGTGCAGTATCCGGGTGCCGACGAGGCGCTGCGCGCCGACCTGAAGACTCTGAACCGCATGGGCGGGGCCATCGCGAGCATCCTGCAGGCCTCGGACGTGAAGCCCGTCCTCGCCCAGATCAGCGAGCACATGGAGGAGGAGCTCGACTACCGGATCGAGGCGTCGAATCAGCGCGCGTTCGCGAAGGGTTTCGCCGGGCACCCGCAGATCCTGGTGCCGAGGGTGGTCGCCAGCGCCCCGAAGGTGATCGTCACCGAATGGCTCGCCGACGCTACCCCGCTGTCGGCAATCATCAAGCGGGGCAACGAGGATCCCGAGGGCACCCGCGAGCTGCGCAACCGGGTCGCCGGGCTGATGGGTGAGTTCGACTTCTCCTCCCCCGCGACATGCGGTCTGCTGCACGGCGATCCGCATCCGGGCAACTTCATGATGCTGCCCGACGGCCGTCTCGCGGTCATCGACTTCGGCATGTGCGCACCGCTGCCCGGCGGCTTCCCGCCGATCCTGGGGCAGATGGTGGCGTTCGCCGTCGACGACCGATTCGACGAGCTGACGCGGCTGATGTCCGACAACGGCTGGGTCATCCCCGGCAAGACCGTCACCGCCGAGGAAATCTCGAACTTCCTGCGCCCCTTCACCGATCCCATTCGCACCGACACCTTCCACTTCACTCGCCGATGGATGCAGCGGGTCGCGGGCAGGGCCACCGACGTCACCAGTGCCGAGATGCGCACCTCCTGGTCGTTGCAGCTGCCGCGCGAGCACTCGATGATCTTCCGGGTGCTGATGGGATCAATCGGGATCTGCGCGCAGCTCGACGCGGAGGTCCCGTTCATGCAGCTGATGCAGGACTGGGTCCCCGGCTACGCCGAACACCTCCGCGCCAGTTGATTTTTCGCACCGCCCATACCGAGAACACCCCGGAAAGGCCGAAGCCCCGCATCTGATGGTTCAGATGCGGGGTTTGGTGATGCCCCCCGTGAAAGACGGGGCGGCTCATGCCACGGTAACCTTGCGCGGGCGGCCACGCGGCCGCTTGCGGGCGATCACAACACCCTGTTCGAAGATCTCGCCGCCCCAGACACCCCAGGGCTCAGCACGATCCAGGGCGGCGCTCAGGCAGCCCTTGCGGATCGGGCAGGATGCGCACAGTGCCTTCGCCTCTTCCAACTGCGCAGGGCTCTCGGCGAACCACAGGTCGGGGTTTCCGACCCGGCAGGGGAGGGTGAGCGAGACTCCGCGAGGGCGGGAAGTCGGGGCCACGGGTGTACGGCATGTCACGCGAAAAGCGGTCGCGGTAGACACGTCTTGCTCCTTCAGCTCGTGCAGCGGTCAACTTGTGTGGAAGAAACTGCGTTCTTCCGCGAAACCGGTGCCGGTGGCTGGAGGCCTTAAAAATATTGGCCACGGTTTCGCTTCTGCGATCCGTGGCCAGGAGGCTGGTGGGGGGTTTCCCCTACCTGAGTCGACTTCGGTGTCGACTCCTGATCACGGTCGCTGGGTCTGCCTCGCGGAGGCGGGCTGCCGGCAGGTAGGCCGGGTTCACTCCGGAATCACCTGCATGGGCGCCGACGAAGGTGTTCGTCGGGTGCCAGCTCCGCTGGGGCTTGTCCGCTTTGATCACACGCTTCGGCGCTTGCAATTCGGCACCGAAAACGCTTGTGATGCGGGTGGACAGACCGGTCCTCTGCATGAGGACCCCCCGGGAGACGGACACGGACGAAATCGCCGACGCGGCAAGGCCGGTCGGGGCAAAGGCGTTCACGATGCCGTTCATTGGTCTGTCTCCCTCCATAACTCGTTGTCCGTTAGATCACTGTGCGCAACGGAATGACCTCCCGGTGCACGTAAACCACCCTACGGGTGCCTTACACGGCCGCACAACCTATTTTTCACCTGCAGTTTTGGGGGCTTGCGCGCGTTCGCGCGAGCGCACCATGGCGAGTACGTCGGCACCGAACTGGCGCAGCTTGCTTTGCCTGATGCCGGGGATCGCTTCCAGCGCATGGACGTCGGCCGGCCGCTGCTCGGCAATCGCGGTGAGGGTGGCGTCGGTGAGCACCGCGTAGTCCGGAACCGACAACTCGATCGCCCTTTTCATCCGCCAGTCCTGCAGCGCGGCCAGCAGCTCGGCATCCAGTTCGGCCGGGCAGCGCGAGCAGCGCCCCAGCATGGTCGAGGCGGTGCCGAGCAGCGGGCGGTTGCAGATCCGGCACCGGGGATGCTCTCGCTTCGGGCCGCGGCGCTCGCCCCCGGGCTGGGCGATCCGCGAGGCGGGCGAATCCTCGGGCACCAGGCCGTTGAGGAATCGGCTGCGGCGCCGGGTCTTTCGCCCGCCGCGCGAGAGCGCCCAAGACAGTTGGAGGTGTTCGCGCGCACGGGTGACGCCGACATAGAGCAGCCTGCGTTCCTCTTCGAGGGCGGCCTCGTCGGCCACCGCCCCGCCCTCGCCGAACACGTGCGCGATCGGCAGCGTGCCGTCGGCCAGGCCGACCAGGAACACCGCATCCCATTCCAGCCCCTTGGCCGCGTGCAGCGAGGCCAGGGTGACCCCCTGCACGGTCGGTGGGTGCCGCGCCTCGGCCCGGAGGCCGAGTTCGCGCAGCAGACCGGCCAGCTCGAGGTCGGGATCCTGCTCGGCCAGCTCCTCGGTGAGCCGCACGAGCGCGACGAGCGAGGCCCAGCGCTCACGCGCCTGCGCACCGCTCGGCTCGGTGGCCGTCAGTCCCAGGCGCGACAGCGCCGCGCGAACGAGCGTGACCAGCTCCGGGCCGCGCGCATCGGGCAGATCCTCACGCGCGGCGGCCTGCCGCAGCGCCTGCACCGCCTGTCGGACCTCGGCGCGCTGGAAGAAGCCCTCGCCGCCGCGTACCTGATACGGAATCCCGGCCTCGGTGAGTGCCTGCTCGTACGCCTCGGACTGGGCGTTGATGCGGTAGAGCACGGCAATCTCCGCCGCGGGCACCCCCGTGCCGAGCAGGCGGGCGATCGACTTAACGACCGCGAGGGCCTCCGCCGACTCGTCCTCGTATTCGGCGAAGGCCGGCTCCGGGCCGCTGGGGCGCTGGCCGATCAGCTGCAGGCGGGTACCGGCGATTCGGCCGTGGGCCGCGCCGATCACCCGGTTGGCGAGCGAGACGACCTGCGGAGTCGAGCGATAGTCCCGCTCGAGCCGCACCACCGTGGCCTCCGGGAAGCGGCGGGAGAAGTCGAGCAGATAGCTCGGACTCGCGCCGGTGAAGGAGTAGATGGTCTGGTTGGCATCGCCGACGACGGTCAGATCGTCGCGCCCGCCCAGCCAGGCATCGAGCACGCGCTGCTGCAGCGGGGTGACGTCCTGGTATTCGTCGACCACGAAACAGCGGTACCGGCCGCGGAACTCCTCGGCGACGGCCGGATAGCCCTCCAGGGCGGCCGCGGTGTGCAGCAGCAGATCGTCGAAGTCGAGCAGGACGCCCTCGGCGCTGGTCTTGAGCGCCTCGTACCCGGTGTAGACATCGGCGACGCGACGCGGCTCGTACGGCGTCTCGCGATGCCGGCGGGCCGCCGCGGCGGCGTAGTCCTCGGGGGCGATGAGCGAGGCCTTGGCCCATTCGATCTCACCGGCCAGATCTCGCACGCTCTCGGTCGCGGTGGACAGGCCCGCCCGATTCGCGGCCTGGGCCACGATCGGGAATTTACTGTCGATCAGCCGCCAGGGCACCTCGCCGACGACCTGCGGCCAGAAGTAGCGCAGCTGCCGCAGCGCGGCCGCGTGGAAGGTGCGGGCCTGCACCGTATTTGCCTCACCGCCCAGGCCCAGCGTGCGCAGCCGCGCGCGCAGCTCACCCGCCGCGCGCGCGGTGAAGGTGACCGCCAGCACCTGATCCGCCCGCACGTGCCCGGCTGAGACGAGGTGGGCGATGCGATGGGTGATCGTGCGCGTCTTGCCCGTGCCGGCGCCCGCGAGCACGCAGACCGGCCCGCGCGGCGCGCGGACCGCCGCGGCCTGCTCGGGGTCGAGACCGTCGAGCACGGGGCGCGGGGCGGAGGTCGGGGCGGGCACGGGCTCCATCATGACAGCGAGGTCCGACATTGATGATGTAAGGCGTGTTCCTGCGCTGGTCGTGACTCTGGGTCCGACTGACGCCCTGCTGGGTTGTCCTTAATTTGATCTGTCGGGCCGGTGCGGGGGCCGTAAGTCTCGCACCGGATG
>NZ_JAHKNI010000014.1 GCF_018860155.1 Nocardia albiluteola | reverse complement strand
CGATGGTGGCGAGGAGGGTTTGGCAGGCGTTGACGCAGTCTTGTGCCACGGTGGAGTTGAATGTCAGGTCGCCTTTTTTGGCGGTCTGGCCCAGTGTCGGCCATGCCGATGTATCGGTACCTATGCCTACAGGCCCCGTCACCACACACTCCCATCGTGATCGAGCCAGCTGCGCGGCTCGTAGTCGTAATCGCTCTCGTCGCCGAGCTCGGCCCGCTCCACCGCATCCTGGGTGGGCAGGCCGAGTAGATCCAGGGCCACCTCGCCCACACCCAGGCGAGCCAGCTGAGCGCGCCGAGCCAGGCCGGCTCGGTTCGCCGCCAGCCGACACAGCCGTAGCACGTCGTCGGCCAGGTCGACGGGGTCGCGGCGTAGCTGGTCCGGATCGATATGCACGCCCATCGGAAGGCCGGACTCGGTTGCCGTGACCACGATCTCGCCGCAGCGCAGGGCAGCCTGGCCCGTCGAATAGGCGGTGAATCCGGTGTCGTCCGCCGGGGCGGCCGGGACATGCTCGGGGTGGGCCGCACCGCTGTCGGCCTGCTCGCTGCCGATGCCGAAATATGCTGTCTCGCAGTGCCCTTCATAGTCGCCGGCCTCGTGGATGGCCGATCCGACATCGATCACGGCATCGCCGGGGAACCAGGTTTGCTCACACACAGCGCTGGTCCTCCACCGTCTGCAGGGTTGCGGCGATGTCGGTGGCGATCAGCGCCGCGAGCCGGGGCCGGTCGACACCGACCACGACCGGCCGAGCGGTGTCGACGACGGCATAGCGCCCGTCGCCGGCGAGATCGCGCCAGTAGATGCGGCGGGTGGCGGGCCCGTGGGGACCGAATGCTGAACTGCCCTGGGATGTTTCGATGACGCCGAGCACGTCGACGGGCCGATGCAGCCAGTCGGTGGTGCGCCGCTCCAACTCCACGTAGCTGTCGTAGACCGGGGACTGCCCGTGCCAGTGGTCGGTGTCGCCGCACTCGGGTGAACTCACCATCGGGATATCCGGCAGCCGGCCCGCGTCCCGGGCAGGCAGGGTGCCCACCACCGCCCCCGCGAGACGCTCGGCGGCTCCCATGGTGATCACGAATCCGCCGCTATACCACATGCTTTCGCCGGGTATCTGGCGGATCAGCACGGCCACCGGGCCCTGCCGCGCGCCCAGCACGCGCACCCGCGCGCCCGAATCCTCCGGGTTGCGCGGATCGACCGCATGCGCGATCACCTGCACATCGGGACGGGCGACCCGCTGGAGCGCATCCTGCAGTGAGCCGTCATAGCGGGCCTGCAGGCCGTCCCAGGTAGCGGCGGCCAAGTGGTCGTACTCGTCCGTGTAGTGCACCCGCAGCAGCGCACACAGTGGTGCCGGCAGGCGGTCACCGAACAACTTGTCCCACGCCACGACCAGTTCGGCGTCGGTGAGATTCCAGGTGATGCTCACGCTCGGGCTCGCTCACCGGTCCAGTACCGGGCGCACGCTGCGCGCGACCGCACCCAGCGCCTCGTCCAGGTGCTGGGTGGAGTTGAGCAGCTCGGAGCGCTTGCGCTCCTTTTCCTGGTCTTTCCCGCCGCTGCGGGCGCCGGCCATCGGGAGACCCGGCTCGCCACCCTCCACCGGCCCGGCCCGGCCCGGCGGCTCCACCGCGGGTGGCAGGCTGGAGCGCGGGAACAATCGGGACTCCTGCTCGAGCAGCTTCTCTTCGGCGGCAAGGGGATTGCCGCCGCCCGCCCCGCCACCGAGCGCGGACAGCAGACTCTTCTCGGCGTTCGCCGCCTCGCCCGCCATGGCGCCGGTCAACGGTGTCGCGAGGAACGGTGTCGGCGAACCGTCCAGCGGATTCGACGTATCGCTCCGTGGGGTGAACCGGTCGTTCAGCGGATTCGCCGGGTCGTTCAGCGGATTCGACGGGTCCGGAGTGGTCGATATGTCGGGTGTGCCGGGCGTGCTCGGCGGTGTGCCCCCGTCACCCGGCGCGTTCGGATCGATCGGGGTCGAGGATCCTTCGTTGGCAGGGGGGCCATCGTTGCCCGGGAGTGATGTGACCGGCGCCGACGCCGGGATGTTGCCACCGGCCGGATCGCTGTTGTCGAGCGGTCCGTGCGGGCCGTCGGTGCCGTTGGCAGCGAACTCGATTCGGGGTCCGTTGTTCGGCGTCCCGCTGCTGGGCTGGGTTTCGGGCCCCCCAGACAGCGGGGGGAGCACTCTCACGTTGCTGGGCCTGGTTTCGGTCACTTGATCCGGCTGGGGGAGCGCTACCACATTGCCGGCGGTGTGACCGACATTGTTCGTATAACCAGCGGTGAATGCGTCCTGGTACGGACGGGTCGCCGCGGCGATGTCAGTGGGGGTCGAGGCGTGGCCGGAGCCGTTGGTGACCGGTGGGTTGGGCTGCTGCGGCATGGTGGTCTTGGTCTGCTGCAGCCAGTCCGCGGTGTAGATCAGCAGGTCGCCCAGCTTGTTCATGTTGTCGGTGAGTGCCTTGGACGCCGTGGTGTAGTTCTGCGTGGCCGCGATTGCGGCGGTGCCGCCCTTCCCGATCCACTGATCCCGTACCGCCGAGATGTTCTGATGGAAGGTGTCGAAGGCCGGGGCCAGCACGCACTGCGCGAGCCAATACCAGACACCGCCGGCGTTGGCTACCGCCTGCGGTGCGATGCTCTGGCCGATCTTGTACAGCCGCTGCCAGTCGAGATTGGCTGCGCGTTCGAGCAGGATGGGAACCCGGTCCATCCGGGTATCCGGAAAGTTCGGGATGCCCGCAGGGGGCATCGCCTGGACGAACGGATCACCGGCCGGCGGTGTCCCCTTCGAACCGGTGAACGAGATGCCGGCGAAGCTCGTACGGGTGCCGCCGAAGGCGGCCGCGCTGGCGGACTCGGCGTCCTGATACGCCTTACCTGCGGCGACGAAGGTGTTGCCCATGTCGGTGAGAATGGTGCGGTGCTGGTCCATCCGCTGCGCCAGCTCGGCGCCGATCTTGCGATTGAACACCGCCTCGAGTTGGAGGCCGGACGCCGTGGCGGCGATCGGGGGGCAGGCTGTCCGGTAGTTCTGCTGGATCCAGGCGTGCACGCCGACAATGCTGTTCAGCATGTCCTCGACGTGCCGCGCGCACGTCGCCGCGATGCCGTCCGCCAGCAACAGCTGGCCGTTGCTCGCCGTCGTACGCAGACCGGCCCAGCCGGTGTCGTCGGACTCGTTCGATACGGGTGCCACGGTCAAACTCCCACGTGCCGTTGGTAATCGGTGGCGTTCAGCGCAATTGATCGCGTAGTTCCGCTATGCCGGAGATGGTTTCGTCCCATTTGAGAGGTTCGGTGCGCGGCGGGGCGATCGGCGCGAACAGCGCGGTGGTCTGCCGGGCCACGTCGGCCACCGCCAGTTGCGACGCCGCCGTGATGGCGGCCGCGGTCTCCTCGTGTCCGAGATCGCCCACGCCGGAGGAGAATTTGATGTCGATCGCGATGCCGTCGGCGTTCACAGTGACCGTGACCCGGCGTCCCGCGGCCGTGCCGACACCCATCAGCCCGGTGCGTTCCTGCTGCAGACGGGTGATTTCGGCCAGTTGGGCGCGGTACTCATCGAGTTGCGAGGCGAATGTGGGTTCGGGCATGTGGGTTCCTCTCAGCGATCGAATGCGCCGCGCCGGGACGGCCGGTATTCGACGGCGTCCTCGAACCCGGTGGCCGTCGGATCGGGTGTCCGTTCGCCGGGCGGGGTCAGGGGCGCCCGCGGCGGCGGGGTCATCTCGTCCTGCAGGCGCGGCAGATCGGCGAACAGGTCCGGCAACTGGGGCAGTTGGGCGCGCGCCGCCTGGACCGGGGCGAACAGTGCCTCAGCCTTGCGCCGTACCTCGGCGGCCGCCTGCTGCGCGGCCTGCACGGTGGCGCGGGCGATCTGGCCGTAGCTCAGATCGCCGATGTCCTCGCCGAATACGGTGCGCACGATCGAACCGGAGGCATTGACCACCACCGTGATCCGTCCGCGCTCCACGCTGGCCTCGGCGGTGAGCGCGTCACGCTGCCGGCGGGCGTCGCCCAGCTGTGCCATGGCGGCCTGGAAGGAATCCAGAAGTCCGGTTACCTCGGTGATCAACCGATCGTTCGGCCGTGACACGACGCCTCCCATATCCGTCCCAGTGCTGACGGGGGACGGTAGCGCGTCCTATCGAGGGCCCACCAGAGCTGTACATCACGACCCGATCAATTCACGCGCTTATGGGCCCTTATTTTTTATGGCAGCCACCGCCAATACCGACACTGCGGACGTGGGCTATGACAGGGTGGTACGGCCCCGGCAGCTGCAGTTGATCGCGATCGATTGCGTCAACGGCATCCGCCCACGCTCCTGGTTCTGACCCGGGTTACAGGTCCGCGAGCATTGTCATGTGCTGCCCGATCCCCTGGGTTTCGAGCGGCAATCCGGTGTACGCGACCAGATGGTCGATCACCTCGGCGGGATCCTGCTGGTTCTCGGCGTCGGGCAGCAGTACCAGGAAGCGGTCCGGTGCCGGTCCCGGCGCGCCGATCAGGGCCACCAGTTGGCCGGTGCGCAGCCGCAGCACCAGTAATGGCATGTCCGGGCCGGGAACCTGTTCGAACGAGGCGTTCACCGCCTGTTCCACCAGTGGGAGAGGCAGCCGCAGCCAGGCGATCGGCAGTCCAGAGCCGGTCGACGGCCAGTCCTCGATGTCGGCCTGCGCCAGTGCCGGCTCCGGCCACGGCCGGCGCCGTTCCAGCTCCGCCAAGACTCGGCGCAGGAATGCCAGCATCGTGGTGCCGGAGTGCGGTTGTGCGGCGGCCGCCGCACCCGGCGGCAGGGCCGCGGCGGTCACCACCCGTACAAACGCGGCGTGGAATTCCGCCACGGTCGCGGTATAGCTGATTCGATCGATCAGGTCGTCGGCGGCGCGGTCCACGAGTTCGGGGTCCGCCAGATCGTCAACCTCGCTTGCGGACGCGCAGAACTCTGCGATCAGGTCCGCATAGGTGCTCGGGTCCTGCAGTGCGCGTTGGGGATGCACGGTCCTGTTCCTCTCGATATCAGACGTTCGAGGGCCATCCCGCCCGCTGCCACACATCACCCTCGCCCTCGGGCGGGTCGGTGGGGGAGGTGGACGCGCGTTTGCCGCCGCGGCGTTTCCTGCGCTCGGATTCTGCCGACTCGCGCCCGGCGGCGGAGCCGGGCATCGATGGTCCGTAGGGCATGCCGCCCGGCGTGGCGGCGCCGGCCCGCGGTGGTGGTGGAGTGGAGCCGGTCGGCGGGGCCAACTGCTCGCCTTCGATGGCGCCCTCGGCCGGATCCGCGCCGGCCGTTGCCGGGCCGGCGCCCGGCAGCCCGGGCTCGGTCACCGGGCCGGCGGGGTACTCCCCAGCCCCAGGGGACGGGTTCAGCATGCCGGGCAGCGGGTATGGGCCGCTTGCCCCGGCCAGCGGGCCCGGGAGGTCGTATGGGCCGCTCGCGCCCCATGGGTCGGCCCCGCCGAACGGCGAGGTTCCGTTGGTGAAGCCGGGCCCGGTCGCGCCGATGCCGTCGGGGTAGAAAGGGTTCGGCGACAGGTCCCCGCCGCCGGAGCCGGTATCGCCGGGGCTCCCATAGCCGCCCGTTCCGGAGCCGGTTGCGGGATTCGACATGCTGGGCGGGGTCGGCAGGCCGGGCGTGTTGGGGATATCCGGTGTGCCCGGCCGAGCGGAGGTGCTCGGCGGTTTCGGGGTGTTCGGCAGGTTCGGGGTGTTCGGCAGATGGGGGGTGTTCGGCAGGTTGGGGTTGTTGGGCAGATAGGGGGTGTTCGGCAGGTTGGGGATGTTCCGCAGGTTGGGGTTCGGCCCTCCCCCGCCGGGGTAGCCGCTGCCGCTGCCGTTGCCTCCGCCGCTGCCGTTGTTGCTATTGCTGTTGTTGCCGCCACCGCCACTTGCGCCGATGGACTCGATGTATTGCTCGCCGATCGCGTCGTCGCCCTTCTGGAACGCACCAGCCGCATCGACGATGTCGGCGCCGTACACGGTGAAGCCCTGCTCGAGGGAGGGCAGCGCACCGGTGGCGCCGAGCAGCGCGTCATGGGAGGCAAGGTATCCCGAGGCGCCGGAGGCGAACTTCTCGCCGAGATCGTCGTCACCCCACGGCGTGCCGAGACCCTCGAGGCTGGACGTGAGCTGGCTGACGATCGTCGCCAGCGCCCCCTGCAAATTCTGGAAGTCCTTGCCCGCCTTGGCGAGGTCATCGATGTGGACCTCGAGGGTCTGGGAGGAGCTGGACGCGCCCGAGGGACCGGAAGATGACAAGAGAACTCCTGCAGGCAATCGAGACCGCCGTGGCACGTGACCGGCCTCGGACTTCAGCAGCAAGATAGTGAGTACGAGGAGAATTCGCGAGCGGCGACGAGCCGGGCGCATCATGATCGTGTCATGGCGGGCGCTGATGTGCGGCTGCGTGGGATTCGTCGACCTGTCGGTCCGTAGCTGTGGTCGAGGGAACGGCGGTGAGGGGGGCCGCAGTAGATCGGAAGTGTCCTGTGTGCGACCGAATATGAACTGGCCCACCGGGATCGGAAGTCCGTCCAGTCCGGCCGACGCCGGGGTATGAGGGTCGCGCGGATCGCCTGGTGCGTGTCGTGTCATCGAAGCTGGAGTATCTGACACTATTGATAGTGCCGTTGTTTGGCGGTACGTTAGTTGTGTCACTGGCTGGTAGGTGGTCGGCGCCACGGCTTCGGTCCGATGCGCGAATCCCTGCCGGATGTGGCGTCGTCCATGACTGCTCTAGTCCGAAGGTCGTCTGCTCGTGGCCGTATTCACCCTTGGTTTCGTATTCCTGTTCATCCTCGTCGCCGGCGGGTTACGCTCCGTCGAGGTCGGTTGCCAGAACACGCAGAAGATCTACGTGCGTGACATGTGGCTGTGTGCGGTCATCTCCTACGCCGTTGCGCTGACCGGATTTTCGATCTTTTTGCTGATCTCCGTCCTGGTGTCGAAATCGCCGTGGCCCACCCTCGCCGATCTGCGGCACATGCCGTGGTGGGCGCCGTTCGGCGGCCTGGTCGGCGGCGTGGCCGTCATCGGCATGATCACGGTGGCCAAATATGTGGGTGTCGCCACGTTCAATGCGGTCGTCATCGTCAGCGAGATGCTGGTGGCGCTGGTGATGGACGACCTTGGGCTCATGGGATTTGCGACTCGGCACGCGAGCGCCCCCCGGCTGGTTGCCGCCGCGCTGATCTGCGCCGCCGTCTACCTCATGGCCAAGGACTCCGGCGAGGCCGACTCGGTACCCGCTGTGGCGATCGAAAGGGTTTCCCGATGACGACAACTTCCGCCCCGGACACGGCTCGTCGGGTGCTGCCGCGCTCGGTGATCGCGCTGGTTTTCCTGTTCATGCTGATCGGCGGCGCGCTGCGTTCCGTCGAGGCCGGATGTCAGAATTCGCTGAAGCTGGCATTGCACAACGTGTGGCTGTGCGGGGTGATCTCGTATGCGGTGGCGCTCACCGGTGTCGGCATCATTCTCGCTGTCTCCCTGGTGTTCTCGTCGCAACGGAGGTGGCCGACCCGGGCCGACCTCGCGGCCATGCCGAAGTGGGCGCCCTTCGGCGGGCTCACCGGTGGGGCTGCGATCTTCGCGATGATCACCGTTGCCTCCAGCGTGGGTGTCAGCACGTTCAATGCCGTGATCATTGCCGGGCAGATGTTCCTGGCCACGGCGATGGATCACTTCGGGGTCATGGGCTTCCCGCGCCGCCGAGTGAATGCGCAGCGGCTTGCCGCGTGCGCCATGATCGTCGTCGGCTCGTACCTCATGGCGAAGTACTGAACTCCGACTGAGCTCCACACGCTCGAGTCCCGGTTACTCGGCGCGGGCGGCCGCATAGAGCAGCGCGTTGGCCAGATGTCGTGCGGCAGGCATCATCTGGCCGCCGGGCGGTGAAGCGAGGTCTCGCACCGAACGCACAGCAACCGCACGGGGTGTCATCGGTGGGTCTACAGTTTCGGGACCTACTGTTGAATCCGGCGGATCCGGTAGGTGGATCCACTGCAAGCCAACGGGTTTCACAGCGGTGCGGAAGAGGGCGGGACATGGAGACTTCGGAATTCGTCATCGGGCGCACCGCGCCGGTGACGGCTCGCACCGTGCGGACCTGTCGTGCCGGGCTGGAGCAGGCGGTGCCGATGACGTCGACCACGCCGGTGATTCTGCTGCACGGTCAGCCGGGGGACCATCACGCCTGGGACGGGGTGCGGGCGTGCCTGCCGCCCTCGGTGCGCGGGCTGGCCTGGGACCGGCCGGGATACGGCGACAACGAATCCCCCGCGGGCACCCTCGAGGACAATGCCGCATGGCTGCTGGAGCGGCTCGATCGCGCGGGCATCCGCGAGGCGGTACTGGCCGGGCACTCGTACGGTGGCGGCGTCGCACTGGCCGCCGCGGCGATGGCTCCGGAGCGGGTGCGCGGACTGATTTCCGTCGCGGGGATCGGGCCCGGATGCGTGGGCACCTGGGACGAGGTGCTGGCCGCGCCGGTTGCCGGGCCGATGCTGTCGATGGCGATGTGGTCGATGATGCCGTGGCTGGCCCGGCAGCATCGGGCGCACTACCCGAACCCGGCCTCGGCCTGGCAGGCGCTGGCCGACATCCGGCACGATCACGGCCAGGTCTGGCGCACGGTGCTCCTGGAGCAGCGGGAACTGTTCGACAGCCTGGATCGCTGGCTCGAGCGGCTGGCCGGCATCGACGTACCCGCATTGATCGTGGCCGACCCGGCCGATAGAGTCGTGCCGGTTTCGACCGCACGCGCGCTGCACGATCGGTTCCCACGGTCCCGCCTCGAGCTGGTCTCCGGGGGCGGACATCTGCTGCCGCAGCGGATTCCCGAGGTGATTGCGGCAAAGATAGGTGAGTTTGTCGATTCGGTGGGCTGAGCACGTCCGGTCAGGTGCGCACGGACGGTTGCGGGCATATCTGCGTGATCAGCACGTGCACCCGGCGCCCGCGCCCATATCGCCCGACGACGGCCTGGTCCGGCGGGTGATCGACGAGGTGCGCTGGTCGTTCGCCCCGCCGCGGTACTGGCTCGAGGGCGTCGGCGTCAACGCTCTGCTCTCACTGCTTTACCTGGTGTATTCGCCACTGGCCCATCCCCATCGCCGGTTCGGCTGGGTGGTGCTGGTCGGCACGTATTTCGCGACGTTCATCCTGGCCGACGTCACCACCACGAATGTCCTGGGCCTGGATGCGCCGCGGGTGCGCAGGAGCCTGGACGCGGGGATGCCCATGCGTGGCATTCTGCTGACGAAAAACCTTGCGCTGCTGGTCATCGTGGGCATGCCGACGCTGCTGCTGACCGCGATCCTGGCGCATTCGATGCGCCCGCGCCCGTTCATCGGAACGCTCTTCGCGGTGGCGCTGCCGCTGCTGTGCTGGCTCGGGGTCGGCAACATCGTCTCGGTGCTGCTGGCGGTCGAGACGCGGACGCTGATCCGGCGCTGGCGCGAGTTCCGCAGCTGGACCACCGTGCTGTGGATCGCCCACCTGGCGCTGCCGTACGGCGTGTACTACCTGATCGCCCCGATCGACGGCCTCCAGCACGATCCGCTGCTGCGGTTGCTGCCGCATCTCGACCGGAACCTGCGCTTCGTCTGGAACGCGGGCGTCGGTCTGCTGGTGTGGGTCATCGGCACCGCGATCGCGCTGGCCATCGTGCGCCGCCGTGGATTGCGCATCTACTGATCCGGGCGGCGTCCGATCGGCTCAGCCGCCGACGTAACCGTTCAGATTCGTGCGCAGATCCTCGAGGATGGCCCGCGCGGCGGTGATACCCGAGCCGTGCCAGACGGTGTTGTCCACGACGAAGGTGCGGTTGTCCGAGACCGCGCCGAGCTTCTTCCAGTCGTCGCCGCCCATCACCTTCTTGCCGTGGCTCAGTCCGTCGCTGCCGTCGAACATCACGAAGATGGCATCGCCCTCGACCTTGTGCCTGTCGTCGGCGGTGCTCACGCCGCTCACCGTGAACGAGGGACCGCGCTGCGCGGTGGGACGCTGCACGTCCGCGTCGGCCAGCACCGCCCCCGCGAAGCTGTTGTCGCCCTGCACCTGGGTGTCCGCGGCGTCGAATCGCAGCACCGAGAGCTGCGAGAGCTTCGCGGCAACCGCGGCGCCGGCCGCCTGCGCCTCGGCGTGATAGTCGGCGACCGCCTTGGCGCCCGCGCCCGAGCGGCCCAGGGCGGCGGCGAAGGCGCTGAAACTCGCCTGCCAGCTGGAATCCTTGCCGATCAGCACGGTCGGCGCGACGCCGCGCAGCGCGTCGGCACTGCCGTCGCCCACCGTGCCCAGGATCAGATCGGGTTGCCGCGCAGAGATTTTCGCCACATCCGGGGAGCCGACGGCACCGACGTCGGGCAGGATCTGCAGCCCGTATCCCAGGTACGACGGCTCGGGGGCGGAGCCGGGGACCGCCGGGGACGGCTGGCTGCCGGGGTTGGCGGGCTCGGCGGTCTGGGGGGACGCGGTGGCGCCCTGGACCCGCTGCCACAGCCCCAGGGCACACACCGCGTCGAGGGCCGCGGTGTCCAGCACGACGATTCGCTTCGGATCGGCCGGTACCTGCACGACTCCGCTCGGGGTGGTCACCGCGTGGGTGCCCGTGGCCTGGTCGGGCTCGCTCGGCAGCGGACAGGCCTTGGCGGTGTCGCGCTCCAGTCCGACGACGTCGGCGCCGGCGACGTTGGTGGTGGTGCGCACGATGGAGCCGGCGTTGTCGCTGGATCCGTTGCCGCACGCGGTAAGCGTGGCCACCGTGATCGCCAGCAGCAGGCAGCCCGCACGCAAACGCCGTGCGTGAGCGCGGTCGCGGGGCTTGGTGTTGCGGGCTCGGAATACCTCGATCACCGGCATGCCGGGAAGGGTACACACGGGCGGCGCGACACCCAATGACGACACCAAGTACGACGCTGAGTAGGACCGGGCGCGATGGTTGCGGCACCACGGTTTACGATCCGTAGTAGCGAAAGCCAACCCGTCGTTCGCCGTGCGCCGATCCGCCAGGTAGGAGCCAGACGTACGACAACGACCAGAAGGCACACCTTCAGGAGGATCAGTGACTGCTGTAGAGCCCCAGCCAGTCCCCCAATTGGAAGCGACTCGGCCGTACCCGAAACGTCTGGGTCCGAAGGGTTCGTTCATCTACAAGTTGGTCACCACCACCGACCCGAAGGTCCTCGGGGTGATGTACCTGGTGACGGCCATGTCGTTCTTCATGATCGGCGGCTTGATGGCGCT
Source organism: Nocardia albiluteola (assembly GCF_018860155.1). Classification (GTDB taxonomy): domain Bacteria; phylum Actinomycetota; class Actinomycetes; order Mycobacteriales; family Mycobacteriaceae; genus Nocardia; species Nocardia albiluteola. The sequence continues at coordinate 229,076 of NZ_JAHKNI010000014.1, read as the reverse complement.
GCTGATGCGTGCGGAGCTGGCCCGCCCGGGCCTGCAGTTCCTCTCGCCCGAGCAGTTCAACCAGCTGTTCACCATGCACGGCACCATCATGCTGCTGTTCTACGCGACCGCGATCGTGTTCGGCTTCGCCAACATCGTGCTGCCGCTGCAGATCGGCGCCCCCGACGTCGCCTTCCCGCGTCTGAATGCGTTCAGCTACTGGCTGTACCTGTTCGGCGCCTCGATGGCGACCGCGGGCTTCATTACCCCCGGCGGCGCCGCGGACTTCGGCTGGACGGCCTACACCCCGCTCTCGGACATCGTGCACTCCCCGGGTGTCGGCGGTGACCTGTGGATTCTGGGTCTGGCCGTCTCCGGTCTGGGCACCATCCTCGGTGGCGTCAACATGCTCACCACCGTGGTCTGCCTGCGCTGCCCGGGCATGACGCTGTTCCGCATGCCGATCTTCACCTGGAACATCGCCGTCACCAGCGTGCTGGTGCTGCTGGCGTTCCCGCTGCTGACCGCCGCGCTGTTCGGCCTGGCCTACGACCGTCACCTGGGCGGGCACATCTACGACCCGGCCAATGGTGGCGCGATCCTGTACCAGCACCTGTTCTGGTACTTCGGCCACCCCGAGGTGTACATCATCGCGCTGCCGTTCTTCGGCATCGTCTCGGAGATCTTCCCGGTATTCAGCCGCAAGCCGATCTTCGGATACACCACCCTGGTCTACGCGACCCTGGGTATCGCGGCGCTGTCCATCGCGGTGTGGGCGCACCACATGTACGCCACCGGCTCGGTGCTGCTGCCGTACTTCTCGTTCATGACGTTCCTGATCGCGGTGCCGACCGGCGTGAAGTTCTTCAACTGGATCGGCACCATGTGGCGCGGCCAGCTGACGTTCGAGACGCCGATGCTGTTCTCGGTCGGCTTCCTGGTGACGTTCCTGTTCGGTGGTCTGTCCGGCGTCATCCTGGCCAGCCCGCCGATCGACTTCCACGTGTCGGACACCTACTTCGTGGTCGCGCACTTCCACTACGTGCTCTTCGGCACCATCGTGTTCGCCACGTTCGCGGGCATCTACTTCTGGTTCCCGAAGATGACCGGCCGCATGATGGACGAGCGCCTGGGCAAGTGGCACTTCTGGGCCACCATGGTCGGGTTCCACACCACCTTCCTGGTGCAGCACTGGCTGGGCGCCGAGGGCATGCCGCGTCGTTACGCGGACTACCTGCCTACAGACGGTTTCACCACGCTGAACACCGTCTCCACGATCGGTGCGTTCATCCTGGGCGCCTCGACGCTGCCGTTCATCTGGAACGTCTTCAAGTCCTACCGCTACGGCGAGGTCGTGACAGTGGACGATCCGTGGGGCTACGGCAACTCGCTGGAGTGGGCGACCTCCTGCCCGCCGCCGCGGCACAACTTCTACGAGCTGCCGCGCATCCGGTCCGAGCGCCCCGCGTTCGAGCTGCACTACCCGCACATGGTGGAGCGGATGCGGGCCGAGGCCCACGTCGGCTGGGGCTCCAAGTCCCACACCGTGAAGGAGCTGGACAAGGTTTCCAGCTAGGCGTTATGCGGAACTGCACCGCGGCGGTCGTCCTACGGGACGGCCGCCGCGGTCGTTTCCGGGGCAGAGTGATTCGTGCCACGCGGACCCGGACCGGGGGGCGGCGCAACGGCATTGACCTGAGAGAATGAGCGTGCCGTCGCTCGACGGCCGAGCGCGCCACGTGAGGGAGTCGAATTCGTGAATCAGTCCGAGACGACGGTGCTGATCACCGTTACCGGACCCGATAAGCCCGGCGTCACCTCGGTCCTGCTGGCGGCCCTGGCGCACAACGGGGTCAGCCTCCTGGACGTGGAACAGGTCGTGATTCGCGGCCGCCTCACCCTCGGTGTGCTGGTGTCCTGCCCGGGCGATCCCGAGGGCCTGCAGGACGAGCTCGAGGATGCGATGGCATCGATCGGCATGCAGGTCGACGTCGAGATCGGTGCGGACTCGGCGACGGGCGCGCGGCTGTCGACCCATGCGATCGTGGTGCTGGGTAGCCCGGTGACCGCACGGGCGTTCAGCGTCATCGCCCGCAAGCTGGCCGGCCAGGACGTCAACATCGACGCGATCCGCGGCATTGCCGACTACCCGGTGACCGGCCTGGAGCTGATGGTCACCGCCCTGCACACCGAGGCCGCGGAAACCCTGCTGCGCACCACCCTGGCCGAGATCGCGGCCAAGGAGAGCATCGATATCGCCGTCGAGCGCGCGGGGCTGGCCCGGCGCGCCAAGCGGCTCATCGTCTTCGACGTGGATTCCACGCTCATTCAGGGCGAGGTGATCGAGATGCTGGCCGCGCACGCCGGTGTCGAGGACGAGGTCCGCAGGGTCACCGAGGCCGCGATGCGCGGCGAGATCGACTTCGCCGAATCGCTGCGCCAGCGCGTGGCCACGCTCGCGGGCCTGTCCGAATCGGTGATCGACGAGGTCGCCGAGAACATCGAGCTGACCCCCGGCGCGCGCACCACCATTCGCACGCTGCGCCGGCTGGGCTTCCGCTGCGGCGTGGTGTCCGGCGGCTTCCGCCAGGTGATCGAGCCCCTCGCCCACGAACTGGAACTGGACTTCGTCCAGGCGAATACGCTCGAGGTCGTGGGCGGGCGGCTCACGGGCAAGGTAATCGGGGAGATCGTGGACCGGCCGGCAAAGGCGGTGGCGCTGCGGCGTTTCGCCGCCGAGACCGGGGTGCCGATGGAGCAGACCGTCGCGGTCGGCGACGGCGCCAACGACATCGACATGCTCAACGCGGCGGGCCTGGGGATCGCGTTCAACGCCAAGCCGGCACTACGGGAGATCGCCGATGCGGCGCTGTCGCATCCGTTCCTGGACGCGGTGCTGTTCATCCTCGGCGTCACCCGCGACGAGGTGGAGGCCGCCGACGCCCGCGACGGGCTGGTGCGCCGGGTGCCCCTGACCTGAGTGCACCGTGCCGGTTCGCCGGCGCGGCCCGGACACCGTCGATCGAGCCCGGTCGTGCGCCCGAATCCCTTGCGCCGGGCCGATCTCAGGCTTGCGCCGGCGGGGGCGGGGGGTATACCGTCTGCCGCATCGAATGCCAGTCGATTGCTGACTGATGGTTTTCTGGTCGGGGACGGTGGTCGTCGCGCGATGCGGGATTCTCGGCGACCGTGCTCTGCCTTCGCGATATGACCTGCTGGGTGCGGCGCGAGAGGACTCGAAGGCGATGACGGTGGTACGGCGTGCCCGATGGCTCGCACTCGTGGTCCTGGTGAGCTCGGCGGTCCTGGGTACCAGCGGATGTTCGAGCGGGTCGCAAGCCTCGTCCGGGGTCTCTGGCACATCGAATTCGCCTACGGCCGAACGCGATCCCAGCGGCGTGCGGATTCCGCTGGGGCAGGTCGCGCGAGTTCCGGTGCCCGCCGATGCCGTACTGGTGATAGTGGTTCCCGATGCGTGGGGCGAGGCCGCAGCCACGCTGCAATGCACCGCGACGGACACCTCCGTCGGCGAACGGCTCACGCTCCATCCGCCGCAGGGGGCACCGGCCGCGCGGACCGATCCGGGCTGGCGGCCGCTGTGGATGATCCCGGCCGGCCCCACCGCGGTGCTGGAGGTGGGGTGCACGGATCCCGAGTCGGCGGTTCCGGCCGGACAAGGCAACGAGATTCGTGTCGAGCCCCGGGGCGTCATGCCCACCGCCGGACCGAATGCGCCGGTGAACGTCGGCCAGGACTCTGACGGCAAGGATGTCTCGCTGAGCCCGAACCAGCGCCTGATCGTGTCGCTGCGAGCCAATCCGAGCACCGGATTCGGTTGGCAGCTCCAGCAACTCGACCAGAACATCGTGAAGCAGACCGGCGATGCGGACTACCGCGGCGACGCGAACGAGGGGCAGCTCGTCGGCGTGGGCGGAGCGTCGGTGTGGACGTTCACCGCCGCCGCCCCTGGCACGACCACTCTGATGCTGACCTACCAGCGTTCCTGGGAGCCGGGTATCCAACCGGCCCAGCGTTTCTCGCTGACGGTGCACGTCGTGTAGGCCTCGCTCGTCGCCTAACCCGGTAGCAGGGTGTTCGCCGGACGCGCGGATAGGCTGGAGCGCGAGTGGCGGCGATGAGTTGGAGGGTGCCTTGTCCAGACCTGTAGGCGACGCGCACGAAACCGGGCCGGCGCCGGTCGGCATCGTGTCCGGGGGCCTCGACGCCGGATTCGTTGCGCGGCACGCGGAGCTGGCGCTCGGGTACGGCGGCGGCGGTGATCCGGACGATCCGGCGCTGGTACAGGCGATGCAGCTGGTGCTGCACATTCCGAAAAACGATCCGCCCCGGCGCAGCGCCCTGCTGGCCGCGGCGGCCGCCGCGGCGGTCGCGCTGTGCCTGGATCCGCGGGTCGGTGCGGACGGGGAGTGGGAGCAGCGGTACTTGACGTGGAAGCGCTCGCGCATCCGGAAGGTGGCGCGGCGGGCACGGGGCGCGCAGTGGCTGGCGGCGAACGAGGTGGACGGCGTGACGATCGAGGTCGACGGAGCCCAGGCGCGGGCACTGGTTCCCGGACCGGTCGGCGACATCGACCCACGCGTCCGCAAACTGCAGATCGGCGGCACCGACATCGAGCCGGACGAGCCGGGCCCGATCGATCCGGAACTTCCTGTGCTGTGGGTGGATTCGGAACTGGGCATGACCGTCGGCAAGGCCGCGGCACAGGTCGGTCATGCGAGCATGCTGCTGGCCGGCGCGCTGCCGGTGGAACAGGCATTCGCGTGGAGCGCCCACGGATACCGCTGCGCGGTGCGCGAGGCCGGGCCGCGCTGGCCCGAGCTGTCCCGCCTGGTCGGCCGGGGCGCGGCGACCGCGGTCCGCGACGCCGGATTCACCGAGGTGGCGCCCGGGTCGATGACGGTGATCGGGGTACCGCCCGCCGGCTGGGGTGATCCGGCCTGAGCGTGCGTTTTCCGGCTCGGCGGGGCGGCAGATCGGCGGTCGTCCGATCAGGGGGGCACTCGCCCATCTGAGCCGGGCGCTCGTCGCGGCGGTCGCTGTGCGGCACTATCGGTGCACGAGTCCGCGGGAGGTGCCACGGATATGACCACGCTGTGGATAGTGCTCGGCGTCTGGGTGGTGTGCTCGGTGCCCATTGCGCTGATACTGGCCCGGCTGTTCCGCAGGCCGCGCCCCGGGCGTCGGGGGCGTGTCGGGTCGTCGGGGCCGGGCTTGCCGGGCGGGGGTGCCCATCCGGTCGGACCACCGGATTCCGAACCCGGAAGTGTCGAATCTCACCAGCTGGATGACGAATTCCCGCCCCGCAGAAAGCGCGGCGGGATATGACACTAACCGTGCATTCGGACCATGTTGGGAAGGATCCGGGCGCGTGGTCCAAGATGGAGCCCGTGCCGCAACCGGATCCCGATTTACTCATCGACTTCAACCAGGTGACCGTCCGGCGTTCGGGCCATACTCTGGTAGGTCCGCTCACCTGGCAGGTGGAGCTCGACGAACGCTGGGTCGTGCTCGGCCCCAACGGAGCCGGGAAGACTTCCCTGCTTCGCATGGCCGCCGCCGACCTGCATCCGACCTCGGGCACCGCCCACCTGCTGGGCGAAAGGCTGGGCCGGACCGATATCAACGAACTGCGCCCCCGCATCGGCATGTCCTCGGCCGCGGTGGCCGCCCGGGTGCCGCTCGATGAGAAGGTCAGCGATCTGGTCGTGTCCGCGGGCTACGCCGTAATAGGCCGCTGGCGCGAGGAATACGACGACATCGACACCGACCGGGCCATCGACATGCTCGAAACCCTGGGTGCGGAACACCTCTCGGACCGCGCCTACGGCACGCTGTCCGAGGGGGAGCGCAAGCGGGTGCTTATCGCGCGGGCGTTGATGACCGATCCGGAGCTGCTGCTGCTCGACGAGCCGGGCGCCGGCCTGGATCTGGGCGGTCGCGAGGAACTGGTGGAAAAGCTCGGTGATCTCGCGTCGGATCCCGATGCACCGGCGACGGTGCTGGTCACCCATCACGTCGAGGAGATCCCGCCAGGCTTCACGCACGGCCTGCTGCTGAACGAGGGCACCGTCATCGCGCAGGGCCTGCTCGAAGAGGTACTCACCTCGGAGAATCTGAGCAAGGCGTTCCGCCAGTCGATAACGCTGGACCGCATCGAGGGCCGCTACTTCGCCCGCCGCAGCCGCCGCCTCGGCCGCCACCGGAGCAAGTAGGAACCGCGCGACGCGGCGTGCGTCCCCCGAACCGCGGCCGCTGAGTGGATGCCCGGCGGATGCGCCGAGCGGGCCCGCGTTAGGGTGCGAAGAGTGAGGGAGTCGCCGAGGTGCACTCCGTGCCACGCCCCTCGCGCGGAGCGTTGCGAGGTGGAGCCGTGAGTGAGGCCGTGGTGGAGTCCGATACCGAACCCGTGCCGCTCAAGGATGCCTCGACGGTGATGCTGGTGCGCGACGGCGCCTCGGGGCCGGAGGTGTTCCTGCAGCGACGGGTCAAGGCGATGGCGTTCGCGGCGGGGATGACCGTCTTCCCGGGCGGCGGCGTAGACGCCAGCGATGCGGAGGCCCGAATCGCCTGGGCCGGACCGGATCCCGCCTGGTGGGGGGAGAAGTTCCGGATCGATGCCGCGCGGGCGCAGGCGCTGGTGTGCGCCGCGGTGCGCGAGACGTTCGAGGAATGCGGGGTGCTGCTGGCGGGCCCGACGGCCGATTCGGTCGTCTCCGACACCGCCGTCTACGGCCGGGCGCGGGCGCAGCTCGAGCGCCGCGAGCTGTCCCTCGGTCGGTTCCTGGCCCGCGAGAACCTGGTGCTGCGTGCGGATCTGCTGCGGCCCTGGGCCAATTGGATCACCCCGACCGTGGAGACGCGCCGCTACGACACCCGCTTCTTCGTCGCGGTGCTCCCGCAGGGGCAGCGCGCGGACGGCGCCACCTCCGAGGCCCATCAGGTCCTCTGGAGCACCCCGGCCGCGGCCATCGAGCGCTGGAAGGCCGGAACCGACGTCCTGCTCCCGCCTACCTGGTCGCAGCTGGTCGCCCTCGGCGAATTCGCCTCCACCGCGGACATTCTGGCCGCCACCCCGGAATTCGAGCCGATCGAGCCGGTGCTGGAGACCGTCGGGGACAAGCCGCGCCTGCGGTTCCCCGGCAACGACCGCTACTTCGCGGACTTCCCGGCGGGTTCGCGCATGCGCGGCTCGCAGCGACCGGAGTAGGCGGCGGGAACGGCCCGTCCCATGGCACCCATCCGGACCTGAACCGTGCGCCCAGTAGGCTCGTGCCCCGTGGCCGAATTCGTGACCGTGGACCGACCCGAGCCGGGGATTGCCGTCTTGCGCTTCGCGCGCCCGCCGATGAATCTGATCGATCTGCAGGTGGCGCGGGAGCTGGCGGCCGCGGCCGAGGAGATCGGCGCGGAGGCCGGGGTGCGGGCGGTGGTCCTGTACGGCGACGAACGGGTGTTCTCGGCCGGTGACGAGATGGCGGAGCTGGCCCGGCTCGCGCCGGAACAGGCCGCGGCGATGGCGGCCGATCTGCAAGCCGCACTGGGCTGCCTGTCCAGGCTGCCGCAGCCGACGGTCGCGGCCATCGCCGGGTATGCGCTCGGAGCCGGGCTGGAGCTGGCGCTGGGTGCGGATCGGCGCATCATCGGCGACAACGTCAAGCTCGGGCTGCCGCAGATCCGGGCGGGCCTGATCCCGCTGTCCGGCGTCCGCCGCCTGAGCCTGCTGATCGGTCCGGGAAATGCCAAGGACCTGGTGTACACCGGGCGGTTCGTGGAGGCGAAGGAGGCCGCGGCCCTGCGCCTGGTCGACGAGGTGGTCCCGCCCGACGACGTGTACGTGGCCGCGCTGGCCTGGGCCCGGCAGTTCACCGCCGGCCCGGCCCGCGCGCTGGCCGCCGCGAAGCGCGTTTTCGAGGCCGGGACGCACGGCCACGACCGGGCCCGCGGCGAGTGGGCGGAGCTGTTCGAGACCGAAGATCGCAGCATAGGAACAGGTTCTTATTTGGCGGCCGGTCCGGGGTCCGCGGAATTCGTGGGCCGCTGATGGGGCCGGTTCGGACTCTCGAGTAACCTCTTCCACCATGACCGCAAGTCCACAGGACCCAGCGCCGAACCCGCACGCCACCGAGGCGCAGGTCCAGGCCGCGCTCTCCGACAACAAGCTCGCCCAGGTGCTCTATCACGACTGGGAAGCCGAGACCTACGACGACAAGTGGTCGATCTCGTACGACGAACGTTGCATCGCCTACGCCCGCGGCCGCTTCGACGCCGTGGTGCCCGACGCGCCGCTGCCCTACGATCGCGCGCTCGAGCTCGGCTGCGGCACCGGATTCTTCCTGCTGAACCTGATGCAGTCCGGGATCGCGAAGTCCGGTTCGGTGACGGATCTGTCGCCGGGCATGGTCAAGGTCGCCACCCGCAACGGCCTGAACCTCGGCCTGGATGTCGACGGCCGCGTCGCCGACGCCGAGACCATCCCGTACGACGACGACACGTTCGATCTGGTCGTGGGTCACGCGGTGCTGCACCACATTCCCGATGTGGAGCTGGCCCTGAAGGAATGCCTGCGGGTGCTCAAGCCGGGCGGGCGTTTCGTCTTCGCCGGTGAGCCGACCACCGTCGGCAACTTCTACGCCCGCAAGCTGGGCCAGATCACCTGGAAGGTGACGACCGAGGTCACGAAGCTGCCGTTCCTGTCCGGCTGGCGGCGCCCGCAGGAGGAGCTGGACGAGTCCTCGCGTGCGGCGGCCCTCGAGGCCGTGGTGGACCTGCACACCTTCGATCCCACGGACCTGGAGGCCATCGCGAGCCGCGCGGGCGCGGTCGAGGTGCACGCGGAGACCGAGGAGTTCGCCGCGGCGCTGTGGGGCTGGCCGGTGCGGACCTTCGAGGCCGCGGTCCCGGCCGAGAAGCTCACCTGGCGCTACCGCACGGCCCAGTACAAGGCCTGGCTGGGCCTGAGCAAGCTGGACGAGAAGGTGCTGCGCCACATCGTGCCGCGGCAGTTCTTCTACAACGCCATGATCACCGGCGTGAAGCCCGGCGCCTCGGGCAAGTAGGCGCGGCGGGCGATATCCCTTGGGCTACACCTTCACTCGCGAGGATGTCGCCTACCTCGGCAGCGCGGCCGGTCGGGCCGCGCTGATCGAGACCGGTGCCCTCGCCCTCACCCCATCCTCGCTCCTCGAGGATCTGACGCGCCTGCGCCGCAACCGATACGCGGATCGTGCCGCGGCGCTGGTGGAGACGGTGCGCCTGCGGCGGCGGGCGGCGGCGAAGCTGGACGACGCCGGGGAATGGCTGTTCACCGACGACGCATTGCAGCAGGCGACGCCGAGTGTCGTTGCGCGGCACCGGGCTCGGCGGCTCGCCGGGCGCACGGTGCACGACGTAACCTGCTCGATCGGCGCGGAACTCGCCGCGCTCGGGCGCGTCTGTCCCGCCGTCGTCGGGAGCGATCTGGACGGAATCCGGCTCGCCATGGCCGCGCACAATCTCGGCTCTCGCACGCGAAATGTGGTGTTGGTCAAGGCGGATGCCCTGGTGCCGTGCAGCACCGCGGAGGTGGTGATCGCCGATCCGGCCCGTCGTGCGGACGGTCGCCGCACTCACGATCCCGCGAAACTGCAACCGCCGTTGCCGGATCTGCTGGCGGCGTATCGTGGCCGCGATCTCGCCGTGAAGTGCGCTCCCGGACTGGATTTCGATCGTCTCGGTGATATGGGCTGGGACGGTGAGGCCGAGGTGGTCTCGCTGGACGGGTCCGTGCGCGAGGCGTGCCTGTGGTCGCGGGGGCTGGCCGAGCCGGGCGTGACCCGGCGTGCCACGGTGCTGCGGTCGGATGGGGGTTCGCTGTCCTTGACGGACGCCGAGCCGGATGACATCCCGGACCGGGCACCCGGCGCATGGATCATCGACCCGGACGGCGCGATCGTGCGCGCGGGTCTGGTGCGGCACTACGCCGCGAAATACGGCCTGTGGCAACTGGATCCCCGCATCGCATACCTGACGGGCGATGCCGTGCCCGAGGGGGTACGGGGATTCCGCGTGCTGGATCGCATGGACTTCAAGGAGAAGCCGTTGCGCGCCGAACTCCACCGGCGCGATTGCGGCCCGCTGGAAATCCTCACCCGCGGAGTCGATCTCGACCCGGACGCCTTGCGCAGCCGCCTCAAACCCCGGGGCACGATCCCGCACACCCTGGTGGTCACTCGAATCGGATCGGCCCCCACCGTATTTCTCTGCGCAACTCCGCCGGTTCGGTGATCTCCGGGACGCGCTACTTGTCCGGCTTGAAGACGTAGATCTCGCCGACGCGGGTGGTGATCACCACCTGGCCCTTTGCGCCGACGGAGGTGCCGGTCGTCGTGCCCTGCGCGCCGGGCAGTACCGCCGAGGCGATGGTGCTGCCGGTGGTGGTGTCGAAGGTGACCAGGTGCAGCGCGCCGCCGATCGGGGACACCGTGTAACCGGTCCCGCCCGCGGTCTGCACCGGCTGCCCGCTCAACTGCAGGTCCTTACGCTCCCAGGCGATCTCGGCACCCGTGCCCTTGTCGCGCAGGGCCATCAGGTGGCCGCCGTTGCCGCCGGGGATCAGCAGGCCGTCCTGCTCGGAGATCGCCCCCTGCGGCGAGAAGCCCAGGGGCTGGACCCATTTCGTATGGCCGTTCGACGCATCGACAGCAAGCAGGCGTCCGCTGTTGTCGCCCACATAAACGGTCTTGCCGTCCGAGGAGAGCGCGGGGCTGGTGGCGCTGCCGTTGGTCAGCATGTCGGCGCTCCACAGCTGCCGAATCTGCTTGTCCGCGTAGCGCAGTGCCACCAGCGAGGCGACGGGGGAGCCGGGCCGCCACGCGGTGGCGTAGAAGTTGCCGCTCGGATCGATGGCCGAGACGTTGGCGACCGCGCACTGCGGCCCGCCGGTCGCGCAGTCCTGCAGGCCCTGGCCGTCCGCGGGGCGCGGGAGGTCCGGGTGCGCAAGGGGATCGGGCCAGCCCAGCAGCTGGAACGTCGCGGCCATGCGGTCGCCGGTCTGCCGGTTCAGCACGTCGATCTGACCGGACTGGGTCACCGTCAGCACGTGGCTGTCACCGGTGAACTGCACCGAGATCGGCACGCCGGCAACGGGTGTGCGCCAGCGCGGCTGGCCGAGTGCATTGATCGAGTTCATGCTGCCGTCGTCGCCGACGTAGACGTTGGTGGCGCCGTCGATCGCCGAGGCGGAGTAGATCGCGCTGGGACCCATCGGATCACAGAACCGCTTACGCCCGGTCGGCATCTGGAAGCTGAACAGGGCTCCGCCCGCGGGAGTGGGGGCGATGCAGTCGGTGTCGAGGTCCGTGGTCACGAACATTTGCCCGTCGGGGCCGACGGTGGTGGCCGTGGCGGCGGGCCCGCCGATCGGCCGCGTCCAGTTCAACGTCAGGTGCCGGGATCCGGTGACCGGACTGGCTGCGCTGTTGCGGGCGTCGTGGTAGGTGGTCGGCCAGCCCTTGCCGGGGCCCACCGTAATATTGTCGAGCGTGGTGCCGCCGCATCCGCTCAGCGTCAGCACACCCACCACCCCCAGGGCCGCGGCGGCACGAATCGCCGGGCGACGCACCGCGGACCGCGGCGACGCCTGCGTGTTCCGGAGGTCGTGCGCGGGTCGCCGGATGCTGGTACGCACCTGACCGTTCTCCCCTCTGCTCGTACGGGCCTGCACGAGACTAGCCGCCCGGACCGACCGACGGCGTGCCGCCTCACTGTCTCGTCTCCAATCGGGCCGATTTCCGCGCGCGCAACTACGCCTCGCTGGCGCTCGGCTCCGTCGCGCGTAAGGCGGCTGTGCCTATGGTTCGCTTCGCTCACGGCCTCGCTGGCGCTCGGCTCCGTCGCGCGTAAGGCGGCTGTGCCTATGGTTCGCTTCGCTCACGGCCTCGCTGGCGCTCGGCTCCGTCGCGCGTAAGGCGGCTGTGCCTATGGTTCGCTCCGCTCACGTCGAGGGCAGGGGAGGTGGCGGGATCGGGCGAAAGTACCCTGGTACCTCGACGACGACACCGCGGGCCGAGACGGACGCCTGATGGACGCGAGGAGCACTTCGTGACGAGCATGTGGGGCGCACCGTTGCGCGCGCGATGGCGGGGTGCGCGGCGCCGGGATCCGGAGCAGGCGCGCTTCCTGACGGTCGCCTCGCTGCGCTGGGTGCTCGCCAACCGGGCCTACACGCCGTGGTACCTGGTGCGGTACTACCGGCTGCTCAAGTTCCGCCTGGCCAATCCGCATATCGTGCTGCGCGGCATGGTCTTTCTGGGCCGTCGCGTCGAGGTCCACGCCACCCCCGAGCTGGGCCGCATGGAGATCGGGCGCTGGGTGCACATCGGCGACGGCAATGCGATCCGCTGCCACGAGGGTTCGCTGCGCATCGGCGACAAGGTGGTCTTCGGCAAGGACAACGTCGTCAACACGTACCTCGACATCGAGATCGGCGCCTCGACGCTGGTCGCGGACTGGTGCTACATCTGCGACTTCGATCACAAGATGGACGACGTCACCATGCCGATCAAGGATCAGGGCATCGTGAAGAGCCCGGTCCGCATCGGCCCGGACACCTGGATCGCGGCCAAGGTCACCGTGCTGCGCGGCACCCGGGTCGGACGCGGATGCGTGCTCGGTGCCCACGCCGTCGTCAAGGGCGACGTTCCCGACTACGGCATTGCCGTCGGCGCCCCGGCGAAGGTTGTCAAGAACCGCAAGGACGCGTGGGAGGCGGCCGCGGAGGCGCGGGAGGCGCGGGCCGCGGCCCTGGCGGATATCGAACGCAAGAAGTCCAACGGGGTCGGGGCGTCCCACGGCGGATAGGCGTACCTCCGCATTCGCTCCGGCCATGCGCGGTGTCGGACGGCTTCGCCGACGGCGCCCATTAGGCGGCGTCGCCGCGGGGCCGGGTGCGCGCTCGGCCGATCTGTCGGTAGGGCGGAGTACCTTCGACCGCATGAGCCCGCGGAGTGGGAAGCCCAGAGGAGATAGCGGCAGCGCGTCCCGTGTCGATGGGGAGCATCGATATGTGGCACTGTTGCGCGGGATCATGCCGAGCAACCCGAACATGCGTGGTGAGAAGCTGCGGGGCGTGTTCAGCGGGCTCGGGTTCAGCGATGTCGGGTCGGCGCTGGCCAGCGGCAATATCGTGTTCGGCAGTGCGGAAACCGACTGTGCCGCACTGGAGTCGGAGATCCAGCAGGCGTTGAATGCCGAACTGGGTATCGCGGGCGGCACCATCATTCGCAGCAAGCAGCAGCTGCAGGCACTGGTCGATTCGGATCCGTTCCCGGGGCTTACGCACTCCCGTGAGACGTATTTGATGGTCAGCTTTCTCAAGAGCGCCGACAATGTCGGCCGCAAGCAACCGCCACCCGAGCTGGCCGAACTGGTGCGAATCGTCCGGTACGACCAGCCCGCGCGCGCCGTGCTCGCGATCATGGACAACAGTTCGCCGAGTACTCCGGCCCACATGGCATGGCTGGAGAAGGCGTACAGCAAGGACATCACCACCCGCACCTGGTTGACGGTGCACAAGATCCTCGCCAAGCTGTAGCGTTGGCGGTGCCCTCCGGCGATCCGCGGATCGAGGGGCTCACATCGGGAATGCCGGATCATCCGATGGGTAGCAGTAACCCAGCCATAGCGTCGACATGCACACCGAGAGAGTTCGTCTCGGGGGACCGCAATCGAAATAGATTGCAGCACACGAATTTTCGATAGACGTCTCACTCGGTATGTCCTCGTCGAGCCGTCTCGCGATCGGTGCGCCGTGCGCCGGATCGCCGAGGCGGGCTCGTTCGCTCGGGCGATGCTGTAGTGGGCCGTCGTTCATCGGCGAGCTAGGGGGAAAGTATGAGGACATTCAGAACACGGCTGGCCGTGGTCGTTGCGCTCGCGACTGTCGTGGTCGCGGGGCCGGCGGTGACCAGTCCGGGCGTGCTCGGCCGGGCAGCCGGGCAACCGCAGCCGGATTCGCCGTCACTTGTGGCTGCGCCCAAGAAGATTCATCGTGATGCGCACGGATCGGTCCGGCAGGTGGTCCCCGATCGCCCGGTGCCTCGGCCCGGTGGGGCGGGTGGTTCCGGCCGACCTGGTGGATCAGGGCACTCCGGCGATTCCGCTGGTTCCGGCAATCCGGATGGTTCGGGCGGTCCCGGCGGTCAGGCTAGCCCGGGTGGTGCGAATCGCCGGGGAGGTCCGGATGGTTCGGGCGTTGCGAATGGTCCGGGGGGTGCGAATCGCCCGGGAGGTGCGAATGGTCCAGGGGGCGCGAATGATTCGGGAGGCGCTGGCGGTCCGGCAAGGGTAGGGGGTGCGGGCGGCCCGGGAGACCTCGACGGCGTGGAAGATGCGGCTGGCCCGGGCGGTCTGAGTGGTGCTGCCGCAGCGCACGCGGCGGATATCAAACGAATCTTCGGCGCCGCGGATCGCGCGGATCTGGTGGTGCAGAAGACGTCTCGGCGCGGCCGAGGGGCGACCGTCCGGCTCGCGCAATCGATCGATTCGGTCCCCGTCTACGGTGCGGGGGTCGCACTGGCGTTGCGGGCCGACGGCTCGCTACTCTCCGCAACCGGCGCCTTGGCGGAGCGGACCGCCGGTAGATATCCCTCCGGGGCGACGACTCCCACCGCGCCCGCCCGCACGACAGCGGTAACCAAGGCTGCCGAACTCGCTGGAGTCGCCGCGGAGGCGGTACGGGTGCGGGCGGCTTCAGCGGCCTGGTACGACCCTGAACTGTCCGGCAGCGGTGCGGACAAGGCCGCGGTGGCGGCGTTCCGATTCGATATCGCGGCGGGTGCCGGCGGCTGGCGAGTGTTCGTCGCGGCGGGTTCACCCGGTGTCGTGCTGGACGCATGGCAGTCCGAGGAGAACCTGGCCCGAGTCATCTGCGACGCGAACCGTCAGCGGGGCGAGGACCGGATCGAAATTCCCTGTGGCGCAGAGGGATCGTATCCGGTCGTCCGTGCCGAAGGTGCACCCCGCGTTGCCCGGAACGACGATGCGAACAAGGTCTACGACTGGATCGGCGACACCGAGAACTTCTACTCCCACAACACCGACCTGGGCAGCCTCACCGATCTGATCGGCATCGACGCCCACGACGGCCACGGCAAGGCGCTGCGTGCCACCGTGCGGGTCTGCCTGGACTCCTGCCCGTACGCCAACGCCTTCTGGTCCGACACCGAGGGTTTCGTGATGGGCACCGAGGTGTTGAGCCCCGACGTCGTGGCCCACGAGCTCACCCACGGCGTCACGGCGAAGACCAGCAACCTGGACTACGTCAACGAGTCCGGCGCCATCAACGAATCCCTGTCCGACATCTTCGGCGAATTCACCGAACTGTCCTCCCACACCAAGCATGCCGCGAAGGACCGCTGGAAGATCGGCAACGGCACCCGCCTCGGCGTCATCCGCGACATGAAGTCCCCCACGAAAACCGCCGACCCGCAACCGGATACCTACCAGGGCCCGGGCTGGTCCCCGGCTACCTACTCCGACCGCAACCGCGTCCCCGACCGCGGCGGCGTCCACATCAACAGTGGCGTAGGCAACAAACTCGCCTACCTGATCACCGACGGCGACACCTTCAACGGCCAGACGATGAAGGGCCTCGGCCTGCAGAAGGCGGCAGCCCTCTACTGGACGGTCGAAACCGAGCTGTATACCAGCGCCGACTACCCCGCCCTGGCCACCACCCTCCTCACGGCCTGCCATGAGGCCGTGGACGACAAGTCCGCCGGTTTCGCCGATTCCGACTGCGACCAGGTCCGCAAGGCCATCACCGCCGTCCACATCCCGATCTCGCAGGACCGGGCCTGAGCGCCAACCAGCTTGTTATCGTTCCTCACTATTGAAAGGACCCATCAGTGGCAACCGCATCGCTCGAGAGCAGGGTGACCCACTTGGAGCGCAGTCAGATCGACACCGCCGACCGAATCGACAAGCTTGCGAAAACGGTCGAAGACAACCACGTCAAGCTGATGGACCACATCGGTGCGGTGGTGCACGGAAGTATCAACAAACTGTCGAGCGACGTCGCGGAGGTCAAGGGCGACCTGGCGCAGGTCAAGGTCGACGTGGCGCAGGTCAAGGTCGACGTGGCGCAGGTCAAGGGCGACCTGGCGCAGGTCAAGGACGACGTGGCGCAGGTCAAGGTCGACCTGGCGGAGGTCAAGGTCGACGTGGCGCAGTTCAAGGACGACGTGGCGCAGGAGTTCCGTGCGGTGCATGAGAGGTTCACCGCGGTCGACGAAAGGTTCACCGCGGTCGACGAGAGGTTCACTGCGGTTGATCAGAGGTTCGATGCAGTCGACGAGAGGTTCGCTGCGGTTGATCAGAGGTTCGATGCGGTCGACAAGAGGTTCGACGCGGTCGACAAGAGGTTCGCTGCGGTTGATCAGAGGTTCGATGCAGTCGACAAGAAGTTCGACACGGTCAACTCCATACTCCAGGGGCAAGACGCGATCCTGAAGTCTCAGACGCAGATGCTGACGGCGATCCTCGAGCGGCTCCCGTTGAAGGGGTAAGGCGCAGGTGAGCCCCCGTGGATGCCGGGGGCTCACGCTCGCCCGGCGTCCCACCCGGACAAGCACCCGGCCCCTGTCCGGGTTCAGTGGCCGAGGCCCGTACCGCGCCACGCCGGACATCCAGCTAGGCGTATCCCCACTCGACGCGGTAGCATCGCCCACGCCCGCGTGTACTGCGGTCGGGGGCGGTAGCTCAGTCGGTTAGAGCCGCGGACTCATAATCCGCTGGTCGTGGGTTCGAGCCCCACCCGCCCCACCCAGGTCAGAGAGTCGTGATCCGGCGCAGTCCGGCCCGCCGCCGCAGGCGTTGAAACTCGTCGCTGTACCACTCCGGCCGGACCGGAGTCCCGTCCTCGTGTACCGCGATCAGCCGATCGTCCGACCACGGGATCCCGAGTGCCAGGCATTCGGACATCTGCCGTGCCTTCAAGGCGCGCAACGCCTCCGCGAGGTCAGGTGGGGCTGCCAACCCCGACAGCAAAAGTCGTTGCGGCCACTATCAGTTCGATGCCGAGGTACTCAGCGTGCGCCGTTGATCAGTGTCCTCACGATCATGAAGATGGCGGCTATGGCGAAGCAGGCGAGTCCGACGACCCATACCGTGAACATCTGCCGCATCGGTATCAGCTTGCCTACCCACCCTGCGTCCAGGTCCGCAATGTCCTGCTGCTTCGCGAAGGCGTGGCCATGTGCGCCCAGGGTTCCCGCACCGAGTTCGTCCTGTTCGAAACGCTCCAGCCAGAGTGCATCCTTGCGTCCGGCGAGGCGATGGCTTGCCATGAGCATGATCGAGATGGTCGAAACGATCAGCGCGAGAAGCGATGAAGCGATCCGCGCAACGGGGTCGTTGCCCGCTCCCATCGCGATGCTGAACAAGAAGGCCTGCGCGGTCAAGCTGAGGGCAGGCACCTGCCAGAGCAGATTTTCGTATTGGAGGTGTCGGTTCGCCACGGCCTCGTAGAGCATCGTCAATTCGAGCGAACGCCACGAAGATGACTCGTCCACGCCAGGTACTGTTGCACAGCCGTGCAGGCCCCGTGGAGGTTTGTCGCTTCCGACACGCCTTCGCGTTTTCGCACGGATCGCGGCTGCCCAGGATCAATCGGGCTCCGCACGCCGTTTGCCGATCAGCCCGGCGCGGGTCAGGAGGAGGCCGCTGACCACGAGCACCCAAGCCGGAAAGGCCAACGTCACCCATCGGCTCAGGTCACTGATGATCAGCAGTGCCAAAGCCGTCAAATAGCTGAGGCCGACGAGCCAGCGGGGCATCAACCTGGTCTTCAGCCAGATCGTGGCGAGCGAGATCATGAACACCGCGGCCATGCGCAGCGCATAGGTCTGGCTCGCCGAAATCAGCACCATCCTGCCGAAGCGGATCACCTCGGCGCGGGCGGCCGGGTCGGCGGCGCCGGTGTTGCCGGCCACCAGACCGGCGGCAACAGCGGTGGCGACGAACATCATCGCCAGGAACAGCAGCCCGCTGCCCAAGAATACCGACAGGAAGAACCGGTCTTCGTAGCGCCCGAATCCGTCGCGCACAACGCCGATGAACCACAGGAAGCTGATGCCGGCGAAGGGCATCAGCACCGTCGCCGTGGTGATCGCGCCGTGCCGGCTCTGCAGCCACTGCGTCGAATCCTCAACGTGTTCAGGCATTGTGATTCGGATCAAGACCAGCGTGGTACCGAGCAAAACCGCAAAGAGCACTCCGGCCAGTGCCGCGGCGCGCGGCGTTGACAATTCACGCAGGGGCGGCGCAGTCTTGATGTGTTCTGACGGAGTCGGCATGCGGCCATCCTTCCAAAGTCGGGTGCCTGCCGCCGGAATTTCCGTGCATATCGCGATTCGTACAGTGCGGCCGGGCAGCGTCACAAATCGACAACAAGTTCTCGACGATGTCCTCACTCGACGGACGGAATCGGATTCTGGCGCCACAGGCCGTGTCCGAGACGGTTCGATAGTTGACTTACTGCAATGGCGAAAGCAGGTGATCACAACATGTCGACCGCCGATCAAGACTGGAGCAAACCAGCGGCGATGGCGATTCCCCAGGAGGGCTACTTCGAGCTGCAGCGGGGCAGATACGGCCCGATCTATCCACGAACTCCGGCCTGCTATGGGTTCTCGATCATCGCCAAGGTGAAACCGGGCCGGGAGGAGGCCGTCCGTGCATACGGCAAGCAGATCGAAGACGCGGTAGCGGCCAGCCCGGATGTGCTGGCGCCGCTGCGGTTGCATTATCTGCGGTGGGTCTTGTTCGACGTCGGTTCGGGCCTGCATTTCCAATATCAAGGCATCTTCGACACGGATTTCGACAAGTATACCGAGGATGCCGTCATGCTGTTCACGCAGACCGGAATAACCACCGTTTTCACGAATCTCGAGGGATTCCCCGAGGACTGGAAGGAAAACCCGGAAGCCTTCGTGAAATTCGTTCGCGAACACCAGTTCCCGAGTTTCCTCGAGTATGGCGAGTACCCGTACGTCACAGCTGACGAGATCAAGAAGGCGCTACGGTTGAAGGCCGCGTTCTCCGACATGCTCGATCAGATGCAGTGACCGTCGGCATGCTCGAGCTCGACGATATTCAGCACATCCTGCTGACCCGCACGCCGGCGCTGACCGGCCGCTACGAGTTCCTGTCCTTCGACGACCCCGCCGGGGGCCGGGCCTGGTTGACTCCGCTGCTGGATCGGGTGCAGTCGGTCGCGGACGTGCGCACGACGATCGATAGCTCTACACGTTGGGTCACACTGGCCTTCACCTGGAACGGACTGCGGGCGCTCGGCGTGCCGGAGCCGGCGCTTGCCACCTTCCCCGACGAGTTCCGGGAGGGCATGGCCGCCCGGGCAGACATCCTGGGCGACACCGGCGCCAATCATCCCGACAACTGGGTGGGCGGGCTGGCCGGTGACGATCTGCACGCCATCGCAATCCTGTTCGCGCGCACCGAGGCCGACCGACAGCGAAGCACGGCCGAACACGAAAAACTGGTGTCCGGCTGTACCGGTGTGCGCGTGTTGTCGTTCCTGGATTTGAACGCAACACCGCCGTTCAATTACGCCCACGACCACTTCGGGTTCCGAGACCGGTTGTCCCAGCCCGTGATCGAAGGATCCGGGGAAGAGCCGACCCCAGGCTCGGGCGCGCCGCTGCAACCCGGGGAATTCATCCTGGGCTACCCCGACGAGCACGGGCCGCCTCACGGGCTGCCGCAGCCGGAGGCCCTGTCCCGCAACGGCAGTTACATGGCCTACCGGCGACTGCAGGAACATGTCGGCGCATTCCGGAACTTCCTGCGCGAAAACGCCGACACCCCGCAAGGGCAGGAACTACTCGCCGCCAAACTCATGGGCCGGTGGCGCAGCGGCGCGCCGCTGGTGCTGTCCCCGGACCATGACGATCCCGAACTGGGCGCAGACCCCTTACGCAACAACGACTTCAACTACAAACAAATGGATCCGCACGGTTATGCGGTACCGCTGGGCGCGCATGCGCGGCGACTCAATCCGCGCGACACCGCGGTGAACATGAACCGGCGCAGGATGATTCGCCGTGGCGCCACCTATGGGCCGGCGCTGGCGCCGGAAGCATCCGACGACGGCGCGGACCGGGGAATAGCCGCGTTCATCATCTGTGCCGACCTGGTCCGCCAGTTCGAGTTCGCCCAGAACGTCTGGATCAACGACAAGACCTTTCACGAACTCGGCAACGAGCACGACCCCATCTGCGGCACCCAGGACGGCGCCCTGGAGTTCACGGTCCCGAAACGGCCGATCCGCAAGGTATATAAGGGCCTGCCCGCCTTCACCAGCCTCAAAGGCGGCGCGTACTTCTTCCTGCCCGGTATCCGCGCCCTGCGCTACCTGACCACGCTCGACAGCGAGAGGTGACCTCATGAGCAGCCTGTCAGCGGCACGCACCTACAACCAGAGCCACATCCCGCGCACCGCCGACGGACGGCGGCGGATCAGCATCTACTGGGCGTGGAGTTACCCGTGGGAAGCCCAACGCGATCCCGCCGAAATCTACAACCGCTTCTCCACGATGACCGAAGTTCGCAACGTCGCATGGCCGGGCTACGAAACCACCGAATACGACGCCGCGCATTTCCTGCAGGGCATCGCCGGCACGCTCGAACTGTTCCACCGCTCGACACTCGGTTTCCAACAGTTGGCCGGAGAGGTCACCGGTCATCCCGTCGCGGTATTCCAGCGCATCGACCAGGCCGGCTACACCTTGCCCATCGACGAGCGGATTCTGGCCGACACCGACACGCTGATGGTGTTCGGGCTCGACCACCTCGTCTCCGAACAAGAGGCCGCACCCGAGGAAATCGACGCCCTCCGCGAGTGGCTGCACCGCGAGGGCACCTGCCTGCTGCTCGCGCCTCACCACGACGTCGGCTTCACCGACGACAATGCGCAGCGACAAATCGAATACCTGCATCACGGCGACCCGCTGGTGCCCCGGCAGCAACGATTCGGCCAGTACACCCGCTCGCTGATGAACGCGCTCGACGTGCCGGTGCACAACACCTGGGGCCTACGCCCGGCGGTCGTCGACGGCACCACCGAGATCGCCCCCGTCACCGCATACCGCGACCTGGACAGCCCCCGGCTCCTGGACAGCGTCACCACATTCAACTTCCACCCCCACCTGCCGCACTACGAACTCACCGCACCGGAAAGCGACTCGCTGCGGGTGCTGGCCCGCCAGCGCGTCGACCCCGCCCGCCCCCACCCCTTCACCGCGGCCGGGAATACCGAATTCAACGCGCTGATCTGGATGCCACCCACCGGCCCCCGTGCCGGCGACATCCTGCTCATCGACTCGACGAACTTCACCACACTCTTCGGCGGAACCGACAGCCTGAAAAATCTCTGGCACAACCTCGCCACCATGAAATGAAAAGCGAAGCCGCGGAACACTAGCTGTACTTCGACCACCAGGCGGGCCAGCAGTACCTGCCTGCACTGCCTGCACTCGGAAAAACGGGACTGTCGGAAGGACGGCTCTGTCTCACTTTCGGTGGTTCGGTGGTGTTGAGTGGCACGATGTCCGTGTGTGTGTGAGGTGAATGTGCCTGCTGCCGTGGTGTTTTCGGGGTTGCTGCCGCTGGTGATGGAGGACGTGGTCGACGAGGGTAGGCAGGTTGTGGTGTGGGCGCGGACGCCCGACGATCCAGCCCCGTGTCCGGGCTGCGGCGCCGAGTTCGCGCGAGTGCACAGCTATCACTGGCGGACGGTAGCTGACGTTCCACTCGACGAGCGTCCGGTAACGGTGAACGTAAAGTGCTGCGGCAGCCTGTCGTTGGGCAGCAGCTCTTCCGCGAGATCAAGGCGCTCGGCTACACCGGCGGGCCGAGTCTGCTCTACCGCTACGTCAACGAAGGCCGGAGAGAACGTGATTGCTGCACAGGCGGTGGTTTGGGGTGGCGAATAGTCACTTCCCGTTGGACGCGAAGCGTTCGAGGCAGTGGGCGGGTTCGATGCGCGCTACTTCCTGCTACTTCGAGGAAACCAAGATGGCGCTCGACGTGCACCGTGCTGGATGGCAGCGGTTCTACTGTGACTACCACAAGGGATCACCGTGGATCGTGTTCGCGCCGCTGGTGGCGGCCGGACTGAAAGTTCGTGGTTTGCCGGCGTTGACGCTCTTGCGTTGAATGTGGTTGCGGCTCAGGCCAACAGCTCGATGCTCATGCGTCGGCGGTGACGGCTCCGAATGCTGAGCGGTGTTGCCGCACGAAGTTTCGGAAGGTCAGCGGGGGGCGGCCGCTGGCCGCTGCGAGGGCCGAGGGGTCGATGTCCTTGCGCAAGATCGTGGTGTTGTCCTCGCACATCTTTGCCTGGGTGGTGATGTGCTGGATCATGGCTTGGTTGGGCAGGCCCCCGGAGTGGGCCAGCAGCTGGCGGCGCCAATCGTTCGCGGTGATGTACTGATAGCGGACTTCGCGCCCGGTTTCCTCGCTGATGATGTCGGCGATCTGATGCTGGGAGAGCAGCTCATGGCCCGGCGGGTAGATGATTGGGCTGTTGGCGTGGTGTTGCGGGTCGAGCAGGGCGGTCGCGCACAGATCGCCGGCGTCGGCGGCGCTGATCCAGGCCGGGCGGGCATCGCCGAAGCAGTTGGCGAATACGCCGGTCTCTCTGATCGCGTCGGAGTGCAACAGCAGGACATTCTCGTAGAAAAACGCGCAACCTCGCACCGAGGTGAAATTCACCCCGAGCTGGAGCAACAGCTCATCGGCGAGGGCATGTTCTCGGGCGATTCCGCTCGCGGCGTTATGGTCGGCCGCGCCGTTCCCCATCATCACGACATGCGGCGAGGAGCCTAGCTCGCGGATCACCGACGCCACATTCGCCAGCGCGTCCACGATGCCAGCCGCTACCGGATACGCGACATACACCGAACCGGCTCCATCCAGCGCGGGGAGCAAAGTCCGGCGGTCGTGCAGGTCGCCGACCAAGGTTTGCGCCCCGGATTCGCGCAGCCGCTGGGCGCGGTCGTCGTCGGAGCGCACCAACGCCCGCACTAGCCGCCTCGCCGTTTGCAGCCGCTCGACTACCCGGGCTCCGGTGCCGCCATGGCGGCCCGTCGCTCCGATGACCAGCACCGTTTCCTGATCGCTTGTCGACGCAGTCACGCTGGCACCCTCCTCCCTGAATCTGATTTCAAGACTCAGGGTACTGCGGCTGGGTAGCATTGTCAAACTCTGCTACTATTGGCTCATGACCAGGAGTTCTGTTGATCTCGACGAGGCCGGGCCGGCCAGCTTTGAGGAGCTGCGGGTGCGGGACTGCTCGATCAAGCGCACCCTGGACATCATCGGGGAGAAGTGGACGCTGCTGGTGCTCCGCGAGGCGTTTTACGGCGCGCGCCGCTTCGAGCAGTTCCTCGCCAACGTCGGTTGCGCGCGGACCCTGCTGAGCGAACGACTCGCCACGCTCGTCGAGCACGGCGTGCTGCAACGCGAGCCATATCGCGAAGCCGGACAGCGTGAACGCCATCAATACCTGCTCACCGAGAAAGGTCATGACTTGTTCGCGGCCTTGGTCGTATTGATGCAGTGGGGGGACCGATGGGAAGCCGGTCCGCAGGGAGGGCCCGTAGTGGTCAGGCACCGCGAGTGCGGCCAGCCGGTGCACGTGGAGCTGCGCTGCGCGCACGACCATCGCGTGTTCGAGGTCGAGGAAACCGAATCCGGGCCCAGGCCCGGCTTGACTGATCTGCCCAACAGCCAACCGTCCGAGCGATAATGAAGATCAGCGGCGCCTGCGCTGTGCGATGACATTGCTCATCGGCCCGCGCTGACAACTCGGGACTGTTCCCCTGGTTGTTCCCAGCCGTGGCACCCCGGGACGAGCAGTTAAGCTCGCCGAATGTCGTTGAACCCGATCATGTTGGGCCTGCGGTTTCTGCTCGAGCTCGCTGCAGTCGCCTCGTTCGGGATCCTCGGGTGGCGGGAGTTCGATGCGCCATGGCGGTATCTGCTGGTACTGATCTTGCCGATTGTGGTGGCTACGGTGTGGGGGACGTTCGCGGTGCCGGGGGACCCGAGCCGGAACGGGCAAGCAACGATCGCAGTACCCGGTGCAGTGCGACTCATGATCGAGATCGCTGTGCTGGGGGGCGGAGTGGTGGCTTTGTGGGCTGCCGGACTGTCGACGGCGGCGCTGCTGTCCGCCGTCTCGCTCGTGATTTACCAGGCCCTCGCCTACGACCGGGTGGGCTGGCTGCTCGGCCGCTGAACCACCAAAATCGATGATGATCGCCGCCGCACCCGTTCGGGCTGCCGATTGACCTTCACCGCCGCAGCGCCGAGTGGGAAAATTCCATGCCGTCTACCGCACCATTTACGCCATCGCAGTTGGCACACCCATGCCCTGCCGGCCAACCTCAGAACTTGACTGTCAGCGGGTACCGTCGACCTCCTGCTACCGGGGCGAGCGCAGCGTGCGCACGAATTGCGCGACGGCAGTGCCGATTTCGTCGGGGGTGTCCTCCTGGACGAAGTGCAGTCCGCTGACGGTGGTCTCGGTGAGGTTCGGCCACGAGCGGATGAGGTCGCGGATGCGGCCCTGGACGATGGCCCCTGGTTCGGCGTTGACGAAGAGTTTGGGCACATCGCTTTCGGCCAACCAGTTGCGGTAGTCGTTGACCACCGATGTGACGTCGGCGGGCTCGCCGTCGATGGGGATGTTGCGCGGCCAGGACAATGTCGGCCGGCGCGACTCACCCGGGTTGACGAACGGCTGCCGGTAGTGGTCCATTTCTTCGTCGCTGAGCCGGCGCGCCATCCCTGCGGGCAGAACTTCTTCGATGAAGATGTTCTGCTCCAGCACCATGGTCTCGCCCTTCGGTGATCGAAAGCGCCTGAACATGCCGCGGAGATCCGATGGGAACTCCGACCAGCTGATTGGGGTGACGCTGGCTTCCATGAACGCGATGCCCTGTATGCGGTCACGATGCTGGTTGGCCCAATCGAAGCCGAGCACTGAACCCCAATCGTGCAGCACGAGTGTCACGTTGTCGCCGAGATCCAGTGCATCCCAGAGCGCGAACAGGTAGTCGCGCTGTTCGGCATAGTTGTAGCGGTCCGGACCCGACGGGTGTAGTTTGTCCGACTTGCCCATACCGATCATGTCGGCGGCGACGAGACGGCCCAGTCCTTCCAAGTGTGGCATCACGTTGCGCCACAGGTAGGACGACGTGGGGTTGCCGTGCGCAAAGACGATGGCATCGCCGTCGCCCTCGTCGACGTAGGCCATCCGGTTTCCGTTGACCTCGCGATAATGCAGTTGCCCGTAAGGTTTTGCCCCGACCATGGGTATCTCCTCATTTGCTTTTTGTGGACGTGGGGCGGCTCATTACGTTCGTCGTGACGGCAACGAGCTACTTCATCAGCTCGCGTGTCTGGTCAGATGGCGGTAAAGCCGCCGTCCACCGTCACGGTCGCACCGGTGAGGTAGCTCGCTTGCGGCGACGCCAGGAAAACAATCGCTTCGGCGATCTCGGCTGGGTCCGCGGTCCGGCCCAACGGCGTCGCGGAGCCCAGCTGTTCCAGCCCGTCGCCGAACGTGCCGGCGGCGCCGTCGGTGCGGGTGGGCCCGGGCGCGACGGTGTTGACGCGAATCCCGTTGGCGCCGAACGCCGCCGCCCAGGACCGGGTGAAGGATTCGAGTGCCGCCTTGGCGGCCGCGGTGACCGGCGCGAAGGGGACGCCGACTGACGCGCCCATCGAGGAGATGTTGACGATGGCACCCGATCCCCGGGCGATCATCCCTGGCAGTAGCGCCGCGGTCAGAAAGAACGGTGCACGCACGTCGACGTCGAACATCGTGTCGAACGAGTCGACATCCTGCTCCAGTGTCGGAGCGGCCGTGAGCGAGGCCGCGTTGTTGACCAGCACGTCCACGTCACCGGCCTGTTCGGCCAGGCGTCGAACGGATCTGATGTCCTTCAGGTCGGCGGCGATGAACTCGGCACGTCCACCCTCTGCCTCGATCGCCGCGACGGTCTGCGCGCCTCGTTCGGTGTCGCGCCCGGTGATGACCACGCTGGCGCCGCGGCGGGCGAACAGTTTGGCGGCTTCCTGTCCTATTCCGGCGGTCGCGCCGGTCACCAGCACCCGTTGGTCCGGTAGTTCCATTACGCGCTCCTCGGTTGAGTCCGCTTTCCAGACTCAGGGTAGTGCGAGCTGAGTAGTATTGTCAAACTCTGCTAGTGGGCCGGGCCAGTGGGGAGACCGATGGGAAGCTCGCCCCCAGGGAGGCCCGGTGGCGGTCAGCCGCCGCGACTGCGGCGAGCCGGTGCACGTGGAGGTGCGGTGCGCGCGCGGGTATCGCGTCGACCGCAAGTCGTGGACGATCGTGTCGAATCCGGTCGGCGACAGCTGGGCTGTCTTCGCCACCCACGGCGGCAGCCCGCACCATCCGGCGCGGTATCGCAATCTGATGGCGAACCCGCGGACCACCGTTGAGGCGGGCGCGGAAACGGTACCGGCCGTAGCCCGGCTCGCCGAAGGCGCGGAGCGCGAACGGATCTGGGCGCAACAGATAGCGCTCGTCCCGAAGTTCGCCGAGTTCGAGGCGGCCGCGGGCAGGCGCATCCCGGTCGTTGTGCTGCAACGAGTTCAGGGGAACGAAGCGCACACATAGCCGGGAGTCAGCAGTGGCGGGCACGGCCTCGAGCCTGTGCCCGCTCATCGGCATCAGCGCGCGTTCTGGAAAGTTGCGGTGGCTCCGCGTGGACTTGGGCCAACGCATGAGCTACCTGTCAAACCCGCCTACTCGCCCACGGCGAACTCGTGCAGCGCGGCCTGGGTGATGGTGCGGGCGGTGCGTTGGAGGCTGGCGATTGCCTGGTCGGTATTCAGGCCGCACAGGTCGGTAAGGGAGAACAGGGCGTCGGCGCTGACGACGGCCGCCAGGTCCTGTTTGAGCTGGATCAGACGCGCTGCGGCCGCCGGGGTGTCGGCGGGGAGCACCGGGTCGAGGGCCTCGTCGATGAGCCCGAAGCGGAAGCCCGGACGTTCGCGCGCCCGGGGCGGATTGACGACGGTGGCGGCGATGACGGCGCGGACCGAGCCCTGGTAGGCGACGACGCGCCGAAGGAGGAATTCCGTGGCGAACTCGAGGCGCGCCAGCGGATCGGTGTTCCCGACGACCGGCTCGAGGGCCTCGGCGGGTGTGGGCCAGGTCCCGGTGAGGGCGGTGTTGATCAGTTCCACGAGTTCGGAGAAGTGGCGGTAGGCGGTCGCGTCGGAAACCCCGGCCTTCTCGGCCACTTCCGGCATCGTCACCGCCGAGCCCGAGGCCATCAGCTCGCGGCAGGCATCGATGAGCGCCGCACGCGTGCGGCGCTTCTGTTCGGTGCGGGTCACCCTCTCGCCCTTGGTCATCGCGGGCCGTCCTCCTCGTCGGTGGTGCTGGTCGCTCGATTCTGCACCAGCCCGAATGTGCGAGTGTCAGCGCAACCCATCTTACGCGACTTCACTTGCGTGAGTGAACTCGCGCGAGTAGGTTCTTGCTTACCGCAACACGAGGAGTGACACATGGCAGAGGTATCGGTCGTCGGACCCGACGGTGGCGAATCGATCGGCATCGGGACCACCCGGGTGCGGATCCTCGAGGACGGCAGCAACACCGAGCACCGGCTCGGGATGGCGGAGATCATCGTGGCGCCGCACACCGACGGGCCGCCGCAGCACCGCCACGCGCGGCACGACGAAGGCTTCTACGTCGTGTCCGGAACGGTCACGTTCACCGTCGGCACGGAAAAGCACGAGGCGCCGCCCGGGACGCTGATCATGGTCCCGCCGGGCGCGCCGCACACCTTCGCCAACCTGACCGACGGCACCGCAGTCATGTTGAACACCTTCACTCCGGATCTGTACGTGCAGTACTTCCGCGACCTGCGGGACATGATCGCGGCCGGCGGTCAGCCCACCCCGGAGGCGATCGTCGGGGTGATGCGCAACTACGCGACCGAACCCGCCACCGAACACGCCTGATTCCCACAATCGACCGGAGTGCCTTCATGACGACCACCCATTCCGTCCGCCTCGACGACGGCGATTCCGTAGAACTCACCGTGATCACCTACGGCTCGGGCCGGCCAGTGCTGCTGCTGCACGGCGGCGCGGGCCCGCAGTCGGTCACCACCTTCGCCGAGAAGCTGGCCGCCGCAGCGCAAGTCGAGGTCCTGGTGCCGGTCCACCCAGGCTTCGACGGCACCGCCCGCCCGGAGGGGCTCACCACGATCGCCGGGCTGGCCCGTCTCTACGCGGCCCTGCTGGACAAGCTGGAGCTCCACGGCGTCACGGTCGTCGGCAACTCGATCGGCGGCTGGATCGCGGCCGAACTCGCCCTGCTCGCCGCTCCCGGCGTCGCGGGCGTCGTCCTGGTCGACGCCGCGGGCCTCGACCTCCCGCAGGCCCCGATCGCCAACTTCTTCGGTCTCACCCTGGATCAGGTCGCCGACCTGAGCTACGCGAACCCGGACGCTTTCCGCATCGACCCCGCGCAACTGCCGCCCGAGCGCCAGGCGATGATGGCCGCCAACCGCGAAACGCTGCGCGTCTACGGCGGCACGACGATGACCGACCCGTCGTTGCTGGGACGCCTGCCCGATGCGACCACCCGGGCCCTGGTGGTGTGGGGTGCGGCGGACCGCATCGTGCCGCCCGAGCACGGCGTCGCCTACGACGAGGCACTGCCGAACTCGCGCTATGTGCTCATCGAGACCGCGGGTCACCTGCCGCAGCTCGAGACCCCGCAGCAGCTGCAGGATCTCCTCGTAGAGTTCACAACGTCCGTGAACGCCGAAAACGCTTAATTAGCACCACTTTTCAGAAAGTGCATCGCTGGCATCTAGGTACCTCGACCGCCGCGATCACGGTGCCTCATCCGCCCACCACAAAAGCCGTCGAACCGACGGCTGGTAGTCGTGGCCAAGTATCCGGGGCCGAACGAGCCCGAGTGATTCGAATTGCTGCTCGACCCGGACGTGCGGGATCGGATGGATAGCGCAGGCTCATCGTGTTCGCCGGTACTGCGCCGTGATGTCGTGCGAAGATGTGAATCGCCGCCCCGATGCATACGCATCGGGGCGGCGAATTCCGGTGTGCGACTGTGCAATCAGGCGATCAGGGGTGCACCGACCGGGAGCTGTATCTTGCCGCCGATACCCTTGGCTACTCCGGCGGCCGAGGCGTACCAGGCGGTCAGGGCGGTGATCACCCCGATGTAGCCGCCGAGCTTGACCCAACCGGAGCTGGTCGCGAAATTCCCTGCGAACAGCACGATCTCGGTCAGTTCCAGGGTGAGGAAGACCGCGAAGACCGCCATGTTCACCTGCAGGGCCAGGACCATCATGTAGGTGTTGAAGATCGCGAAGGCCAGCAGGATCCAGCCGAGGTCGTGCGAGGCCTGCGCCGCGGTGGCGTGCGGCGCGACGAGCCGCGCCCACAGGCCCAAGCCGATCCAGAAGCCGCCGTAGGTGGAGAACGCGGTCGCGCCGAAGACGTTCTTGTTCTTGAATTCCCACATGCCCGCGAGTAGCTGGCACAGGCCGCCGTAGGCGAAGGCGTAGCCCACCCAGGCGTCGCCCGACGCGGCCGTGGCCCAGCCGGCGTTGACCGCCGATAGCAGGAATGTGGTCAGGGCAAAGGCGCCCAGACCCAGCGGTCCTGGATCGGCGATCGAGGGAGTGGACGGAGCAGTGCGATCATCAACGCTCATGATGCATCCTCTGGAAAGGTGGCTCGCTTGGCCGGCGCCACGCCGGGCGCAAACAATCCGCGGTGCAACGCCCCTGTCAGGGTAACGCCGCCCCGTTCCCGAAGAGACCGGTTTGCCCGTTCCGGATCGGTCCGTCAGGCGGGTCCGGAAGTGGTTGGCGGGGAGGGGAATGCATAGGCCTCGACCTCGGCCAGGTAGCGCGCCCGGCGCGGCTCGTCGTGCTCCAGGAAGGCGGCGTTGAAGGAGTTGCGCGCGAGATCGCGCAGCTGTTCCTCGTTCAGCGCGAGCACCTTTCGCACCGCGTCGAAATTGTCCCCGGCGTATCCGCCGAAGTAGGCGGGGTCGTCGGAGTTGACGGTGCACATCAGACCCGCATCCAGCATCGCCGGGAGCGGATGGCGGTCCAGGGTGTCCACGGTACGCAGCCGCACGTTCGACAGCGGGCACAGCGTCAGCGGAATTCGCTCGCGCACAAGGCGTTCGACCAGCGCGGGATCCTCCATGCAGCGCAGCCCGTGGTCGATGCGCTGCACGCCCAGCACGTCCAGCGCCTCGGTGATGTAGGCGGGCGGGCCCTCCTCGCCCGCGTGCGCGACGCGGTGCAGCCCGAGCTCGGCGGCGGCCGCGTAGACCTCGCGGAACTTCGCCGGGGGATGCCCGACCTCCGCCGAATCAAGGCCCACCCCGGCGATCCGGTCCAGGTACGGCTCGGCGCTGCGCAGCGTCTGCATCGCCGACTCGGCGGATTCATCGCGCAGGAAACACAGAATGAGCTGAGTGGACACCCCGTGGGTGCGTTCGCTGTCGCCCAGCACCCGCCACAGGCCCTCGACCACCGTGCCCAGTGCCACTCCGCGCGAGGTGTGGGCCTGCGGATCGAAGAAGATCTCCGCGTGCCGCACTCCCTGCGCCGCGGCCCGGGTGAGATATGCCGCGGCCAGATCGGCGAAGTCCTGTTCGGTGCGCAGCACCGCCATCAGCTCGTAGTACAGGTTCAGGAACGACTGCAGATCCTCGAACGCATACGCCGCGCGCAGTTCCGCGGCGTTCGCATACGGCAGGTCGATGCCGTTGCGGGCGGCCAGGGCGAAGGCCAGCTCCGGTTCGAGGGTGCCTTCGATGTGGAGGTGGAGTTCGGCTTTGGGGACGGGCATCGGCGTATTCTACGTTCCACATATCCGCAGGTCCGCGTTACCCCACAGCCGAATCCGCGGCGGGCATCGGCGGGAGGATGAAGCGCAGTTCGCCGCGCCGGGCGACCGAGAGCTTGCGATACACCCGGGTCAGGTGCTGCTCGACCGTGCTGGGGGTGATGTGCAGGGCATCGGCGATCTCCCGATTGCGTCGCCCGAGCGCGGCCAGGTCGGCGACGCGGCGTTCGGCCGGGCTCAGGGTTTCCACGCCGCTGGGCGTCAGGCGGACCTGCGGTTCGGTCGGCGGACCGTCCGTCGTCGCGGGCGGTTGCACCGGTCGTATCAGCGCACCGTGGCTTTTCGTCGGCGCGCTCGTGGGCGTGCCCGGCGCAGTGGCGGGGTCCGGTGTGGTGCGGAGTGCGACCCGGCCGGGTGCGTCCGATCCGCAGGCCACGGCCAGTCGCGTGGCCTCCCGCAGCAGCGGCCTGGCCTTCTCCGCATCGCCGACCGAGCGATGCGCACGGCCCAATTCGGCCAGGGCGGTGGCCAATTCGAGTCGATCGTGGCCGGACCGGGCCACCGCCACCGCATGCCGCAGCAGCGACAACCGGCGGTGCGGGTCGCCGGTGGCGGCGAGCAGCCGCAGCGACGCCGCGCCGCTGTGATGCCGATCGGGCCCGCCGATCAGCTTCAGATGCATGGTCGCGAAGGCCTGCGCGCGCCGCGGCTCCCCGGCCTCGACGTAGGCCGCGGCCATGTCGTTGCGCCAGGGCATCAGCCACGCGAAGTCCATGTCCCACTGGTGCGTCAGCTCGCCGCAGCGGCGGAAATAGCGCAGCGCCACCTGCGGCTGTCCGGTCGCCAGGCAGTGGTGGCCGTAGGACTGCAGATACGGTAGGGCGAAACGGGATTCGAACATCGCCCGCGGCACCGGGCGGCAGAGCTGCGCGCTCGCCTCGGTATGCCTGCCCTGCGCGGTGAGCGCCCGCACCAGCACCGCGATCGGCCGCCCGGCCCAGACCCCGAGATGCTCGGCCGGAACGAGATTCAATGCCTGCACCGCGCTGTCGATCGCGCCGGTGAGATTTCCCTTGCGCAGCAGGGTCTCCGCCCGGACCGCCGCGAAGATCGAGCGCCAGGTGGGCGCGCGCCGGGCCTGCGCCTCGGCCAGCAGCGAGGCACACCAGGCCTCCGCGGTATCGAGCCGATCCAGGTGGATGAGACAGTCCACCGCCGCCACCAGCGCCTCGACCGTGGCCGAATCGAGGCGGTGGGCGGTCAGGATGCGCTGTGCCAGCGCGCCGATTTCGGCGGGCGGATGCTGCACCGACAGCGCGGTCAGCAGCCCGGCGACGGACAGCTCGGGAGTCGCCGGGGTCTGTTCGCCGGGCTGCTCGAGGGCGTGCGGGCCGGATCGGAGATGCCGCGCGAACAGCGCCCGGTGCCGGTCGACGTGCGCGGGATGGGTGTATCGCAGCCAGGTGCAGAGGAATTCGACCCGCGCGGTCGCCGCGGGCGGCCCGGGTGGCTCCTGGGCCAGGCGCGCCAGCGCGTGGTCGGCATGCTGGACGTGCCCGTGCCACAGCATCTGCAGGGTCGTCGCGGGGAGTTCGGCGTGCGGTAGCCGCCCGCTGTAGAGGGCCGCCCGGAGTCTGGCGAAACTCCTGGTCCGGGTGGAGGGGGCGATCCGCCATTCGACCGCGACCTGCCTGGAGGCGATCGCCGCGCGGTCGTCCGCGCGGCGGCTGGCGCGATAGGCGAGCTCGAGCCGCTCTGCCGCGCAGTCGAGTTCGTCCCGTGTCAGCGCCTCCGCCGCGGCATCCAGCAGCACCTGCGTGGCCCACGCGCCGCGTGCCTCCCCCGCCCGGGCGAGGTGCGCGGCCACCGTCGAGGCCGGAAATCCGTTCCGGTGCAGCAGTTCCGCCGCGCGGGCGTGGAGCTCGCGCAGCTCGGCGGCGGACAGGTCGCGCAGCACGTGGGCCGCGAGCGCGGGATGGGTGAATCGTTCCTGCTCGATCAGCCCGGCCGCGCTGAGCTGCCCCAGCGCGCCGCGCATTTCGTCGGGATCCGCCCCGGACAGCTGCGCCGCCAGGTCGACGGTGCTGGCGGCATCCAGCACCGCGACCGCGCGCGCCGCACGCAGCCGCGCGGGATCGGTGCCGCGGAGCAGGGTGGCCAGGCTCGCCGCGTGCTGGTCGGACTCGTCGGATCGTCGGGTCCGCACGGGACGGGGTCCGCGCGGATCGGCGACGATCGGTGTCCGGTCTCGGTCCCGAGCGACCGATCGCTGCATATTCGGTATCCCTTCGTCGAACTGGCGTGCCCGACTGAGGGGACGACGCGCCCAGCGGCGCGTGGGTGGGGGAGCGGCATCGTTGCAGCGGGGCGCGACCAGGACGCCCGGGAATTCAGCCGGTGCACTACGGTATCGGCGGTCAGAAGGCGGCAATGCCGAGCCCGCGTGTGAATTATGCTACACGTCAACGTGTTTGGTATGCATATCGGCGCCCACGCCGACCAGGTCGGCCGATTGCCGCCAATACGCCAGGCACGCCGCGGAGCTGTCGTCGGCGGCCAGGAACACGATGCTGCGGGCCGTGTCGAGCCGGCCGGCGGCCGATGCGCCGAGGTAGGCGTGGATCGGCGCGGCGGTGTGGGGATCCCCGGCGGCCGGATCGATCCCGGACACCGCGGTTGCGGGCAGGCCGAGCCGCCGCGCCAGCTGTTCGGGGAAACCGGGCAGCGGTGCGGGCGCGAGCAGCAGGGCCCGTCCGGTGCTGAAATCGCAGGGGCTCAGGCCCTCCTCGGCGAGACAGGCCCGTACGACGCGTACCGCGGACGCTAGCGGATCGCCGTGGCCGGTGCGCACCGTCAGCGCCGAGCGGCCCGCCGCACCCGCCGCGTCCAGGTCGGCCCAGGCGGTCGGCTGCACCGGTCCGAGCTCCTCGGTGGTGTGCAGGCGGCCGAATCCGCCCGCATCGGAGGAATACCGCACCAGCAGCGCGGCCCCGCCGGTGCTGTAGGGGAAGCCCGCGACGGCCCGCTCGGTGGAGGGGTGGGTATCGCCCGCGACGACCAGCGCGTACTCGAATTCGCCGGGGCCCAGGAAGGTCTGCGCGACCATGAGCGCGTGCACGCATCCGGTGGCACCGTTCATGAGATCGAAGGAGAACGCGGGAATCCGCCCGGTGCTGTACTCCAGCCCGATCCCGAGCCGCTTCTGAATCAGCGCGGCGACGGCCGGTTCGGAGATGTTGCTGTCCCGGAAGACCCCGGCGTTGATCACCAGCCCGACCTGGTTCGGCGACACCCCGGCGCGCTCCAGGCAGGCGCTGCCCGCGCGCGCGGCCAGCTCGAAGTAGCTGCCCGTGTCGGCGTCGGTGCAGACCGCCGCGGAAACGATGGCCGTTTGTCCGGCAGTGCTCATCTCAGGCCTCCAGACGGGAGATGGTGGCGGCGAGGTGCCCGGACACGATTCCGGAGGCCTCCGGAATGAGCAGCACCTTCGATCCGCGCGGAATCCGTTGCTGGGCAAGGTGTTCGTGCAGCACGAGAAAGTGCGAGGTGGAGGCGGTATTGCCGAATTCGTGCATGACGTTGAGCGCCTGCGGCATCGGGGTACCGAAGTGCTGTTCGGACAGGCGGCTGATGTGCTCGATGGCCGGGCCGCTGAACTGGTGGTGGATCCAGTAGTCGTATTTCTCGCTCTCCCAGGTGCGTCCGGTCTCGGCGAAGAAGTCCGACATCCGCGTCAGGCCCTGGGAGTAGCGCTTCTCGCTGGCCAGTTCACGGTTGTCGGTGTACATCGCGATGCCCTTGGACTTGTCGCTGGGCATGCCGAGGCAGAATTCGGCGCCGTAGGCGGTCGTGGTCAGCTCGATGTAGTGGATCTCGTCGTTGTCGTCGCCGCGATCGTCGACCACCACCGCGACGGCCGCGTCGCCCACGGTCAGGGCGGCGAACTGTGGATCGTAGGGCTGGCTGATCTCGCGCATCGCGGTGTCGGAGATGGGGGTGATCTGCTCGCCGCTGACCACCAGGCCGTTGCGCACCACCCCCGCCTTGATCATGCGGTCCAGCACCAGCACTCCGGTCATCATGCCGGCGCAGGCGTTGGACAGGTCGAAGGCCAGGGCCCGGGTGGCGCCGATCGCGTTGCGCAGCATGAGGGCGAATGCCGGTGCGTAACAGAACAGATCGGGTCCGCGGAAGCGGGTGATGGATACCGAGATCACCACGTCGATGTCGTCCGCGGAGTAGTCGGAATGCTCCAGGCAGTCCTGCATCGCCCGCACCGCCAGCTCGAACGACGATTCGTAATCGTCGGGGTCGGAATTGTGCACGCGCCGGTTCTTGATTCCGGTGATTCGCTCCAGATCCAGGGATCTGGGCACCGCCAGACCGGCGATCAATTCGTCGGTGGAGCGGACGGTGCTGGGTGTGTACGCACCGAGTGATTCGAAACGTGTACGCATGGCCCCCTACTCTCTGGATCGTTTTCGGAGTGTGGTCGAATTCTGGTGCGGCGAGTAAATTCGGCAGAAAGATATATTCGATGCCGGCGCCGTCGTTATCCAGTAGCCCCAGTGCCGACTCGGACAATACCAGGCGCCCGGCGGTTGCGCGTCGCTGCGGACGACGCTCCGCGGCCGGTCAATCGTCCTCGAGGCGGCCGGATTTCGCGGCCGCAGGGCCTTGATCAGCTGGGACTACCCCCTTTCGGGTATCGCTCGAACAAATGAATAGGGGGGTGGATAGGGGGTGATCGCCGACATTGTTTGGTACCGCTCGACACGTATATATATCTGCCGAATGGAGGCGTTTCGCGCTATCGGTGGCGGAGGCTTCGGACGGGTGGTACCGTCGCCTTCAACCGATTCTCATGTATTCGCACCCATCCGCAGGGGGAAGCGTGTGCAGTATTTCGTCTCGATCTCTCTCGTGTTCATGAAATCCACTTCCCGGGCCGGGGTGAAAAAGGCCGGAGAGGCATTATGACTGCCACCGTTTACTGGCGAGCGCTCGATCGGTTTCGCGGAATTGTTGCCGAATATCCCGATCGGGAGGCGGTGATCTTTCCCGCCGGCGGCGGGACCGGGCCCGTGCCGGAGTACGACCAGCTCACCTACGCCGAACTCGACGACTGGTCCGATGCCATCGCCGAAAGACTCACCGCCGCAGGGGTTGCGCGCGGGACGCGGACCATCGTGCTGGTGACCCCGGGGCCCGAGCTGTACGCCGTGCTGTACGGATTGTTCAAAATCGGGGCGGTACCGGTCCTGATCGATCCGGGCATGGGATTGCGGAAGATGTTGCGCTGCCTGGCCGCCGCCGATGCGGAGGCGTTCATCGGAGTGCCCGAGGCGCAGGCGGTGCGGATCATATTCGCCCCCTACTTCCGTCGCGTCCGTCTGTCCGTGACGGTCGGCAGCCGCTGGTTCTGGCGGGGGCCCACGCTCGCGAGCTGGGGCCGCAAACCCGTTGCCGCGGTACCGGTTCGCGATCCCGCGCCCGACGCGGACCCGCTGCTCATCGCCTACACCACCGGCAGTACCGGCCCGGCCAAGGCCGTGGTGCTCACCCACGGCAACATCAGCGCGATGATCGACCAGGTGGATGCGGCGCGCGAGCGCATCGCGCCGGGTACCTCGCTGATCACCGCGCCCGTCGCGGGAATCCTGGAGCTGCTGCTCGGATCCCGGTGCGTGCTGCCGCCGCTGATTCCCTCGCGGGTCGGCGCCACCGATCCGGCGCATGTGGTGGACGCGGTCGATCGATTCGAGGTCCGCACTCTGTTCGCCTCACCCGCGGTACTGATACCGCTGCTCGAGCATCTGCGCGAGCGCGGCACATCGCTGCCGACCCTGCGGAGCATCTATTCCGGCGGTGCGCCCGTACCGGATTGGTGCATCGTGGGCCTGCGGCAGGTGCTGCGCGAGGACGTGCGCGTGTATGCCGGATACGGTGCGACGGAGGCGTTGCCGATGTCGACAATCGAATCGCGCGAACTGCTCGGCGGACTGGTCGAGCGCGCGCAGGGCGGTGCGGGGGTCTGCGTGGGGCGTCCGGCGCAGGACGTCCGGGCGCGCATCGTCCCGATCACCGACGGTCCGCTGCCCACCTGGGCCGATGTGCAAGCGCACGAGGATGTTCCGGGCGCGGCGGATCCCGCCGGCGATCCCGGCATCGGGGAGTTGGTCGTCGCGGGGCCGAACGTCAGCGTGCGGTACTTCTGGCCGGAATCGGCCAATGCGGTGGGCAAGATCGTCGACGGCGATACGGTCTGGCATCGCACCGGCGACCTGGCGTGGATCGACGAGCAGGACCGGATCTGGTTCTGCGGCCGCAAGAGCCAGCGCGTGATCACCGGTGACGGAACGATCTTCACGGTTCGGGTCGAGCAGGTGTTCAACGTCGTGCCCGGGGTGAAGCGCACCGCGCTGGTCGGTGTCGGCCCGCGCGGCCGGCAGCGGCCGGTACTGTGCGTGGAACTCGCCCCGGACGCCGACCGGGCGGCGGTAAACACCGCCCTACGCCTGCGCAGGGCCGAATTCGCAGTCGCCGCACCGGTTTCGGAGTTCCTCTACCACCCCGGCTTCCCGGTCGACATCCGGCACAACGCCAAGATCGGCCGCGAGAAGCTGGCGGTCTGGGCCGAAAGGCGGACACGGTGAAAACCACGGCTCTGCGGGCAGTTCCGATCCTGGGCTGGCTCTACCTGCTGGCCGGACTCGTCGCCGCGCTGCTGGGCCGGGCCCCGGCCAGCCGGGCGTTGCGCGCGGTCTGGTGGGCCGACGCCCTGCTCAGCACCGTCGGACACGCCGCCCAGATACCCATCGCGCTGGCCGCGGACGAACTTGCCAGCCGCTCAACACCTCCTCGCTGGCGCTCGTCGGCGTTGCGCGGGCGCGCCGTGCCGATGGTTCGCTCGCAAGCTCGCTCACGCGTCCGTACCGCGGTCATGACCCAGATCTTCGGATTGACCTGGTGGCGAACCGGTTCCGGTAGCGAGCCGGAATTCGGGAGCACCGCGCACCTGGACGGAGCGCTGTGATGCGCGCGCTGGTCACCGGGGCCTCCGGTTTCCTGGGCGGTGCGCTGGTGCGCCGGTTGGTCCGCGAGCAACGCGGTGAGGTCGCGATTCTGGTGCGGCGCAACAGCAATCTCGCCGATCTGCGCGAGGTGATCGACGACGTGCGGGTGGTCACCGGGGACCTCGCCGACGCGGCATCGCTGGAGCGGGCCGCGGCGGGGGTGGACGTCGTATTCCACAGTGCCGCACGGGTCGACGAGCGCGGGAGCCGGAATCGGTTCTGGGCCGAGAACGTCTCGGCCACCGAGCGGCTGCTGAACGCGGCCCGCAGTAGTGGGGCATCGCGTTTCGTGTTCATCTCGAGCCCCAGCGCGCTGATGGACCGCGACGGCGGCGATCAGGTCGACATCGACGAGTCGACGCCCTTCCCGCGGCGCTACCTCAACCACTACTGCGAGACCAAGGCCGCCGCCGAGCGCCTCGTGCTGGCGGCGAATGCGCCCGGATTCACCACCTGCGCGCTGCGGCCGCGGGCGATCTGGGGTGTGGGGGATCGGTCCGGGCCCATCGTGCGGCTGCTGGGCCGGGCGGCCGCGGGATCGCTCCCGGACCTGTCGCTCGGCCGCGACGTGTACGCCTCGCTGTGCCACGTCGAGAACATCGTGCAGGCCTGCATCCTGGCCGCCGACTCGCCGAACGTGGGCGGGCGGCCGTATTTCATCGCCGACGCAGAGCGGACGAGCGTCTGGGAATTCCTCGGGCAGGTCATCGCCGAGCTGGGCTACGCGCCGCCGGGCCCCGCCCTCGATCGGCGGCTGGTGGAGGCGCTCGTCGCCGTCATCGAAACCCTCCGGCGCATACCGTATCTCGCCGAACACTGGTCGCCCCCGCTGTCGCGCTACACCGTCGCGGTGATGACCCTCACCGGGACCTACGACACGGGGGCGGCCACAAGAGATTTCGGCTACGCACCGATCGTGGACCGCCAAACCGGAATGACTGCGCTGCTCGACTGGATGCGTGCCCGCAGCGCGCGTCCGGAGACGCGGCACTGAGCTCTGGGAACCGTTCGCCGAGCCTCCGCGGGATGAGTGTCGGGTGCGCGCTGCGCGCCGGACGGCGTTCCGAGGCCGGACAGGGGGCGCCCGGCGGTGGGAACCGCTCGCTGAGGTCTCCGGAAACGGCGCACCGACCGGCGTAAAGGCGACGATACCGCGACTTGTGTTACGCGGAGTACCGATTACCATGGACGGCAACCCCTCCCGAGGAGGGCAGCTGAATTCGCGTTGCCCTCCTTCGGGACGGCGGTGCAGCCGTAATGGCATGCAGAACGCACTCAACGAGGAGAGCGCCCGATGCCGGTATTCGATTTCCATGGTGTGCCTGTCGCATACGACCAGGCCGGGTCGGGCGACCCGATTCTGTTCCTGCACAACATCGGCGGAGATCGAACCATCTGGTCGGCACAGTTCCGGGCGCTGCGGTCCACCCACAGCGTCTTCGCGATGGATCTGTTCGGCTTCGGGGAGTCCGGCATCCCGGATTCGGGGTACACCGTCGCCAACTATCTGCGGCTGGTCTCCGAATTCGTCGCCGATCGCGGGCTGCGCGATATCACCCTGGTGGGGCACTGTTTCGGCAGCGCGCTGTCGCTGCTGTACGCGCGGGAGAATCCGCAGCGGGTCCGTTCGCTGGTGCTGAGCAGCCCGCTGACCGCGGCGACCCTGCGCCCGACCTCGACCGGCTGGGCCGCCCGCGCGGCGGGCCGGCTGCCGATGGACGCCCTGGCCGGCGCCGTCCGGTTGCCCGGTGTGGCCGCCGGGCTGGTGGTGCGCCAGCAGCTCGGCCCGCGCGGTCGCGAGATGGGCGCCGAGCCGTTCTCCGGGCTCGCGCGCCGGTGGTCGGATCGGCGCCGGCTGCTTCCGGCCGCGGCCCTGGCCCGTGACCTGCCACGCCTGGCCGAGCTGGACGACTTCCGTCCCGGGCCCGCATTCCCGCCGATCGTGACCATCTGGGGCGCGGACAACCGGATCCTGTCCCCGCGGGCCGGCGCTCGCCTCAACGCCACCCTCGCGCCCGTACGAGCCATCACCCTGCCCGGCTGCGGGCATCTGGTGATGCTGGAGGCTCCCGAAACCGTCACCGCGGCAATATCTTCTGCCACCAGTTCCGCGTTGGCGGGTTGAGTCGGCCCGCTCCGTCCGGCCGCCTCGAAATCGTCGACATCACCTCCGGATGGCGATGCCCTGTGTCACAGTATGGATTCGATCGATTGTCAAGATCAACATCCGGCACTACCGTGGCTAACGTCTAGCATTCGCCCCGGTAGGCTGATCGAGGAGGCGGAGATGCGCGCTCGCGCGGCGGTGGCAGGAATGTTCGCGGTGGGCGCATGCCTCCTGGCGACGCCCGCGTGGGCGGATCCGGTGCCGAACGCGGCGCCCATCGGCAACGTGCTCCCCGGTGTTCCGGACCGGACGTCGATCTCCTTCCGGGCGGACGCGCTCGGCTTGGAGTGGGGAACACCGAACGAGAACGAATCGCGCACCGGCCTGTCGATGGTGAAGCTGTACATCGTCGACTACGCGCTGCGGCACGGCGACGGCTCCGGCCAGGACCGGCAGCTGGCCGAGCGGATGATCCGGTACTCGGACGACTCCGCGGCGAGCGCCCTGGCGGCCAGGTATCCCAACGCGATCGACGCCGCCGCCGGCGAATACGGCCTGCCCGCAACCCATTCCGGCGAGTCCTGGGGTAGCTCCTACACCAGTGTCGCGGACATCACCAAGTTCCTCGACGCGAAGGTCCGGACCGATCCGAACTCGCCCATCCTGGCCTGGATGCGCGAGGCCGCTCCGGTCGCCGCGGACGGCACCCAGCAGAACTGGGGCACCTCGCGCCTGCCCGGGGTGAACGGAAGTAAATGGGGCTGGTCGGATTTCGGCCCGCAGGACGTCGCCTCGGCCTCCATCGGCCCCGGCTTCACGGTCGCGGCCCACACCCACGGCAGCCCGGACGACCAGACCGCCGACGTGCTCGGCGCGCTGACCGGAACGATCCTCGGTGTGCATCCGCCGTTCCCTGTGCCATCGACGGGATCCGCCCGCCGCTGAACGCCTTTCGGCCCAACGGCCCTCTTGCGGAAACCCTTCTCGTACATAGGTTCTCGCATCGACGCAGCCGCCCCGCGAGATCAGATGCGCGCACCTTTGGCCCGGTTACAGGACCGGCACAGCACCTGGAGGTTTCCCGGGCTCGTTGCCCCGCCGCGGCTGAGCGGGATGATGTGATCGAATTCCAGGTAGTGGGTGGCGCCGCATTCGATGCAGGCGCCGCCGTCCCGCCGCCACACCTGCGCCTTGATCTCCGGCGGAATCGCGCGGCTGTCGCGGCGGCCCGGGGCCAGGGTGAGCCGCTTCGCCACGCGCAGCGCGCCCTCCAGCGCGGCCGCCGCCAGATCCGGATCGTCGACCTCGAATTCGGCGCCGCCGCGCGCCGAGGTGGCCGCGATCGCGACCGAGTGGTCCGTCGCGGACACCGAAACGATGCGCGACCAAGGCATTTCCACACCGGCCTCGGGACCTACGAAGCGCAGCTTCTTGTTCGAGCAGATCAGCCGCCCGTCGGTGCGTCGCTCGCCACGTGCCAGGACTCGGATGCGGGTCGCGGCGATGTCGAGGTGCACCCGCTCCTCGGGATCCAGATGGAGTCCCTCGATGCGGACGGTGGGTAGCTCGCCCGCACGCAGCCGGGACAGGACGCGGCCGCGTTGCATGCGCCGCCGCAGCTCCTCCACCAGGGGACCGGACAGCGCCAGCGCCGCGACCCCCGCCTCGAAGTCCGCGACATCGTCGCCGGTGATCTCGCCATCGGCGAAGGCCGCGAGCCGTTCGATGTACGCCAGCCCCGGCCCGCGCAGGGCCGCTCGACCATCCTCGGCCCGAATGTGCCGGTGGCGCAGCGTGGTCCACAGCTCGTCCCAGTCCTCGCCGCGCGGCCCGGTGCCGGTCAGCACGCGCCACGCTCGGGCGCGCCAATCGCTCAGGTACTCCTGGATCTCGGCCGCGCAGGCCCGGCACGGCGCGGGTGCGCCCAGCACCCGCCACCCGCGCCTGCGCCCGCATCGGGGGCACACGCGCGGATCCTGTGGCGGCAGCGGTGCGGTTTGGGCGGTCCACTGTGTTCCGTCCCACCAGCGAAGCACACCATCCTCGGGGTGCCAATCTGCCGTACCGGGATTCGGCGGTGGGGGAGTGGGGCTTTCGGTTATCCGATCGCCAAATCCGTTTCGGCGCAGCGAGAGCCGGTCCGCCGCTCGAATGCCCTCACCTGAGATTCCGAAATCCGCGAGCATATCGGCCAATTCGTCCCACGAGCCGTCGACCGGCCGGAACCACCACCGATCCCCGCTGCGGAAGAACTCCGCCAGCAGCGCCGCCCGTATCGGCCCGGCATCCGCCGGGAACGACGACGGGCCGATCTGCTCCGCCGCACCGAGCCGACCGCGATCCCCCGGTGCGACAGCGTCTCCTGGCGAGGGGGCGACGGCTCGCTGTGACAGGTGAGGTGCCGCATCGGCAGAGGCCGCATCGCAGCGGGCGACCAGACCCGCGGCATCCAAGACCTCGACCGTCAGCCCCGATACCTCGGTGACGGCTCCCTCGGGCGCGGAGACGCCCAGGACGATGCGCGCCACCTCGGTTTCGGTGCGCGGCAGGGAAACCGAGAGCCTGGCGGTGCGTGGCTGTGGCTCCTGGTCCAGCGTGACCGCCTGGGACGGATGGCGGGGTGCGTTGAAATACACCGCATCGCGCGGGGTGCGCAGCACGCCCTGCTCGGAGAGCAGCAGCGCGTGCGCGTCGAGTGCGTGCGCCGACCGCCACGACAGCGATACGGTCAGCAGCGAGGTCGGAACCGGCGTCGCGGCGTCGTCGGGGGATGTCATCGTCAGCGAACTATGCCAGGCGGCACCGACACGGACCGGCGTGGACGATGAGCGCGCGGCCGGTGCGGCACGATGGCACCATGACCGATCCGAAGCGCAAGCCCGCCACGCCCCGCGTGCCCGGTGCCGGCGACCTGATCGCCGCGGCCCAGACCGCCGCCGAGGCGGCGCAGCGGGCCGCCGGGCAGGCCCTGGACGCCGCCCAGGCGACCGCCGGGCAGGCCTTCGATACCGCGATCCGGCTGCCACCCGCCTCGGTGCAGCTGGCCGCGCAACTGCCGGACCTGATCGCGAATCTGTCGACGGCCATCGATCGCCTCAACCGCACCATCGATCGCCTCGACCGCACCCTGGCCCTGACCGACCCGGCCTTCGCCGCCTACGACCGCCTGCTGCCCCGCCTCGAGGCGATGATCTCGATGGGTGAGGACCTCTTCGGCCGCCTCGGCCGCCTGCCGGGCGTCTCCATGCTGGGTCGCCTCACCGGCGGGCGCGAGGCCCCCGTGGAACCCGACCCACCGAAGCGCGGGCGCGGGCGCGGAAAGTAGTCCATTCGCCGGGCACGCGTGTCGTGACCGCGTGGTGGTCTGTTCGTCGGGGTGCGTCACGGCCGTCCGGCGAGGGCCCGCTTTCGCGCGACCAGCGTGACGGCGCGCAGGGCCGCGGCCGCCTTCAGCACCATCTCGTGGAACTCCTGCTCGGGGTCGGAGTCCAGGACTATCGCGCCGCCCGCCCCGATCCGCCAGCGGCCGTCGTGCCGGACCGCCGTGCGGATGACGATATTGAGGTCGGCCGCGCCGCCCAGGGCTAGGAATCCGATAGTGCCGGAATAGATTCCGCGCGCCTCGGTCTCGAGGCGGTCGATGATCTCCATGGTGCGCAGCTTCGGGGCGCCGGTCATCGACCCGCCCGGGAAGCAGGCCCGCAGGCAGGCCACCGCGTCCACGTCGGGGCGCAGGCGCCCGCGGATGGTGGTCACCAGTTGATGCATCGTGGTGTAGGTCTCCGCGCGCATGAGCGCGGGCACGCGTACCGTGCCCAATTCGCAGACCCGGCCCAGGTCGTTGCGCAGCAGGTCCACGATCATCAGATTC
The DNA here is from genome assembly GCF_018860155.1 of Nocardia albiluteola. Taxonomy (GTDB): domain Bacteria; phylum Actinomycetota; class Actinomycetes; order Mycobacteriales; family Mycobacteriaceae; genus Nocardia; species Nocardia albiluteola. The sequence goes on along the minus strand of NZ_JAHKNI010000014.1, from coordinate 185,080 downwards.
TCCGCGCGCGTCTTGGGATCCGATTCCAGTGTGCGGCGCAGGATTTCGTCCAGCTCCGGGGTGGCGCCGCGGGGCGCGGTCCCCTTGATCGGCCGCGACTCGACCGTCCGGTCGCGATCCACCTTCAGGAAGCGCTCGGGGGAGGAGCAGGCGATCTCGGTCTCGCCCAGGCGCAGGAACGCGGCATAAGGGGCGGGATTGGAGCGGCGCAGCACGCGGTAGACGTCGAGGCCGTCGCAATCCTGCTCGACGTGGACGTTGTCGGTGAGGTTGACCTCGTACGTCTCGCCTGCCCGCAGCTGGGTCAGGACGTCCTCGATATCGGCCAGATAGCGCTCGCGGCCGCGAACGAGCCCCGCGTGCACCTCCCGTTCGTCGGTGGGCAGCTCCAGGCCGGCGAGCGTCGACCGCTCGGGTAGCTCCGCCAGCACAGCGCGGGTGGCGGTGAGCCAATCCCGGCCTCCTGCAACGTCTTTCGGCGTCGCGAGCGCGATCAGGTGGGTGCGCTCGGCGACGTGGTCGACGACGATCAGGCGGTCCGCGAAGATCCACTGCGCATCCGGCGCGGGCGCGCGGTGGTGTGCGGCGCCGCCGCAGTCCGCCTTCATCTCGTAGCCGAGATAGCCGACGTAACCGCCCGCGAAATCGAAAGGCACATCCGGGAATTCGATCTTCCGATCGCGCAGTTGTATTGCCAGGTAGTCGAATACGGTGCCCGGAACAATGTGACGGCCGTCGTGCCGGTCGACCTCGACCCTTCCCGAACCGACGCGGTACCGCACCACCTCGGCCAGCGGCCCGCGAGCGTCCCCCAGATAGGAGAAGCGATCAAGTCCCGGCTCGGCGTGCGTGCTGTCCAGCCAGAACGCGTGCTCGGCGTTGCGGTACAACGCCAGGAAGATCGCCTCGGTGTCGATCGCGCGCCCGATCGTCTCGTGCAGCACGCTCAGCGCGATCGTCTCGTCCGCGGCACGCGGCGGCGCCACGGGCGATCCGCCCGGCCGGGTCCGTGCGGTGCGGGGGGCAACGGGCGTGGTCGTATCGCCGGGCCCGGAGGCGCGGACCATGGGGGCGCCGGGCGTGCGGTGCGGGGCGGCGTACGCCGGGCGTGCATGTCCGGCGGCCTCGTGGCCGTCCGGCCCCGTATGTCCCCCGGGGAGGGGTGTGCTCATGGGGTTCACCGTAGTCGGCGACCCAGTCGTCGCACGCATCGGATATTGAGGGCACATGCCCGCAGTTTCTCGCGGCGCGTGGGGCACAATGTGGGACATGTCTGTGGTGCAACCGGCCGAAGTGGATCGCGACGTCGTGGATTTCGCGGTCATCGGGAAATGGATGGACGAGCAGGGGCTGCCCGGCGGATCGTTCGAGGGGGTGATCCCGCTCGGGGGTGGCACCCAGAACATCATGCTGCGCTTCGCCCGCGGCGGGCGGGAGTACGTGCTGCGGCGTGGGCCCCGGCATCTGCGCGCCAAGAGCAACGAGGTGATCCGCCGCGAGGCGCGCCTGCTCGGCGCCCTCGCCGGCACCGGGGTCCGCGCGCCCGAGGTGATCGCGGCCTGCCCCGACGAGTCGGTGCTCGGCGCGGTGTTCTACCTGATGAAGCCGATCACGGGGTTCAATCCGCAGAACGAACTGCCCGAGCTGCACGCCGGCGATCCGGAGATCCGCCGCCAGATGGGTCTGTCCGCGGTGGAGGCCATCGCGCGACTGGGCGCGGTCGACTACGAGGCCATCGGGCTGGCCGATTACGGCAAGCCCGACGGCTTCCTGGAGCGGCAGGTGCCGCGCTGGCTCGGTGAGCTCGAGTCCTATTCCGCGAACGACGGCTACCCGGGCCCGCAGCTGCCGGGCCTGGATCACATCGGTGACTGGCTCGAACGCCATCGCCCCGCGGCGTGGACGCCGGGAATTCTGCACGGCGACTGCCATCTGGCGAACATGATGTTCCGGTTCGACGGCCCGCAGGTGGCCGCGATGGTCGACTGGGAGATGTCGACGATCGGCGATCCGCTGCTGGACCTGGGCTGGCAGATCGCGACCCGCCCGGAACCCGGCACCACCGGCGCGGCCTTGGTCGGCAAGCTCGGCGAGGCGGGCGGGCTGCCCACGCCGGAGGAGATGATCGCCCACTACGGCCGGTTCTCCGACCGGGATCTCGGCCACGTCACCTGGTACACCGTGCTGGCCTGCTTCAAGCTGGGGATCGTGCTCGAGGGCACCTATGCGCGGGCGTTCGCGGGGAAGGCGCCCAAGCAGGTCGGCGACTTCCTGCACGCCATCACCCTGGAGCTGTTCGAGAAGGCCGGGCGTCTGGCCGAGTAGCGGCCGAGGCGTCTGGATCTCGGCGGTCGATGGCAGTATATCTATGGTGCATAACTTGCTGCCAACTTAGAGTGCTGGCATGCCGATCGTTCCCGAAGACAAAGACTGGACCTGGGTGCTCGACAAGGCCTGCCCGGATTGCGGATTCGACGGCCCGGGCACCGATTACGACTCGGTGCCCGGGCTGACCCGCAAGGCGGCGGTGCGGTTCGCCGCGGTCCTCGAGCGCCCCGGCGTGGCCGTGCGCCCCGACGATTCCACCTGGGCGCCAGTGGAATACGTCGCCCACGTACGCGACGTCTGCCGAATCTTCGCGCACCGCCTCGGCGTCGCCCTGCACGGCAGTGCCGAACCGCCCGCCATCGCCGCCTTCGCGGCGAAGGTCGGATTCGCCGACGGCCTGCCGGTCTTCGAGAACTGGGATCAGGACCGCACCGCCGAGGCGGACAACTACCTCGCGCAGGCGCCCGCAATGGTCGCCGCCCAGCTCACCGAGGCCGCCGAAACCGTTTCCCGCGCCTTCGAATCCGTCCCTGCGGCCGACCGCACCCGCGCCGCCCGCCGCAGCAACGGCTCACTGTTCACCGTGGACGAGATGGCCACCTACTTCGTCCACGATCTGATCCACCACCTCCACGACGTCCGCGCCTGAGGGGGTCGTAGGCTCGTCGCCGTGCGAGCATTGGAGCAGATTCGGGATTGGCCGGTGGGGCATGCCGCTGCGGGGGTGGTGACCGCAACCGGTGACAGGGCGATCGAGGGGGATGTCGACCGCGAATTCGCGTTGGCCTCGGTGACCAAACCGCTTGTGGCGTACGCGGTTCTGGTCGCTGTGGAGGAGGGGGCGATCGAGCTGGACCAGCCCGCGGGACCGCCCGGCTCGACCGTGCGGCACCTACTGGCGCACACCTCCGGACTGGCCTTCGACACCACCGTGATCATGGCCGAGCCCGGCACGCGCCGCATCTATTCCAGCGCCGGATTCGAGGTGCTGGCGCGGTTCGTGGCCGATCAGACCGGGATCGAGTTCGAGAATTATCTGCACGAGGCGGTATTCGAGCCACTCGGAATGAAATCCTCGGCGCTGCACGGTTCCGCGGGGCACGCGGCGTCGTCCACGGTCGCCGACCTCATGCTTTTTGCGGGTGAGTTGCTGGAACCGGCATTGGTTACTCCGCAAACCCTGGCCGATGCCACCGCCGTGCAATTCCCGGGTACCAACGGCGTGCTGCCCGGATATGGTTCCCAGCGGCCGAACGACTGGGGACTGGGATTCGAGATCCGCGACACCAAGACGCCGCACTGGACCGGTGCGGCGAACTCGCCGCGAACCTACGGGCACTTCGGTCAGTCGGGCACGTTCCTGTGGGTGGATCCCGTGCTGGGGGCGGCGTGCGTGGCGCTGAGCGACGAGAATTTCGGTGATTGGGCGCGCGCGGCATGGCCACCGCTCAGCGACGCGGTGATCGGGGAAATCGCAGCACATCGCGACGCGGCCGAAAAGTAACACCCGTAACACCGGGCACTCCAGTACACTCGGGCAACGCCGGCTCGACCGATCGTCGGGGAAGACGTTCCAGGTCGAGGTCGGAGGTGTGCTGGTGCGCGGATCCATGCAATTCGCGGACGCGACGTCGGGGGTGGTGTACATCCACGCGTCGCCGGCCGCGCTGTGCCCGCACATCGAATGGACCCTCTCCTCGACGCTGAAAGCACCGGCACAATTGCGTTGGACCGCCCAGCCCGCCGCCTCGGGACAGCTGCGCGCGATCACCGATTGGGTCGGCCCGGTGGGCACCGGATCGAAGTTAGCCAACGCGTTGCGGTCCTGGCCGGTATTACGCTTCGAGATCACCGAGGATCCCAGCGAGGGCGTCGACGGTGAACGATATTGTTTCGTCCCCGGGCTGGGTCTGTGGTGCGGTGCGATGAGTGCGAACGGCGATGTGATGGTCGGCGAGATGCGGCTGCGGGAAATCGTGCGCTCCGCGCGCGAGCGCGGCCGCCATACATCCACCGAGATCGCCGCCGAGATCGATCGCGTCCTCGGTACCGCCTGGGACGACGACCTCGAACCCTTCCGCACCGGCGGCGAGGGTGCGGAGGTGACCTGGCTGCGCCGCGACGTCGGCTGAGCGGCTCAGCCCTCCGGCGGTGCGTCCCATCCGCGCAGCAGCCGCAGCTCCTCCTCCTGGGCCGCGAGCCGGACCGTCACCGCGTGTTCGACCTCGATGAGGTCGTGGCGCATCTCGATCTGCTCGTACTGCATTCGGATGTAGTCGTTCTGGATTCGGACGTAGTCCTCGCGCAGCAGCGTCATATCGGTGTACGCGGTATCGAGTTCGGTTCTCGTGGAATGCAATTCGGCGACCAGGGCGCTGCGCTGGGCGTCCGCGGCGGCCAAGTCGGCCCGCAGGGCGGCCTGCCGGGAGCGAGCCACATCCAGCTCGTCCAGCGCCGCCCTCAGCTGACTTCGCAAGTCGTCCACGAATGTCCCCCCTCGATGCAGTTGTATGCCAAGCGCGAGACGCGACAATGAGACTCGCAGGTTGAGGGAAGACTACGCTGTGACGGTGTTGCACACGGCCACTGGACTATTCCCATCGCCGGATCGGCGGGAAGGTGCCCTGTGGCAGACGCGGTAGAACCTTCGCCCTACAGCGGAATGTTCTTGGTGTGCGAGGCCCGGGCCGGCGCCGCCGCCAGGGCCGCGGCGAGGATGGAGCGGGTTTTGGCCGGATCGATGATGTCGTCGACCACTCCGATCGACATCGCGCGGCTCAGCCCGCCCGCGATCTGCTCGTGCTCGACGGTCAGGCGCTCGATCAGCGCCTCGCGCTCTTCCTCGGGCGCGGCCGCGATCGCCTTCTTGTGCAGGATGCCCACCGCGGCCTTGGCGCCCATCACGGCGACCTCGCTGCCGGGCCACGCGTAGACCGCCGTCGCGCCGAGGGCGCGGGCGTTCATTGCGATGTAGGCGCCGCCGTAGATCTTCCGGGTCACCAGGGTGACGCGCGGGACGCGGGCCTCGGCGAACGCGTGCAGCAGCTTGGCGCCGCGGCGCACCACGCCCTCCCACTCCATGCCGACGCCGGGCAGATAGCCGGGCACGTCGGTGACGACCACCAGCGGAATGCCGAACGAATTGCACAGCCGCACGAAACGCGCTGCCTTCTCGGCACTTTCGGAGGTGAGGCAGCCGCCCATGCGCAGCGGATTGTTGGCCAGCACGCCGACCGTGCGCCCGGCCAGCCGGCCCAGGCCGGTGACGATGCTGCGCGCGTAGCCACCCTGGAACTCCTCGAACGAGGACTCCCCGTCGACGTTGTCCAGGAGTTCGTGCACGAGGGGCTTGACGTCGTAGGCGCGCCGGGCGGATTCGGGCAGCAGGGCCCGCAGGTCGACATCGCCGTGCTCGGCGGCGACCATATCGAATTCGCCCTGCTCGGCGAACATCGAGACCAGGCGCCGCCCGCGATGCAGCGCGTCGGACTCGTCGTCGGCGACGATGTGGCAGACGCCGGACTTCTTGTAGTGCGTGTCGGGACCGCCGAGCGTGGCCATGTCGACGTTCTCGCCGGTCACGCTGCGCACCACGTCCGGTCCGGTCACGAAGACCCGGCCCTCGGGCGCCATGATGACCACGTCGGTCAGCGCGGGACCGTAGGCGGCGCCGCCGGCGGCGAAGCCGAGCACCACGGAAATCTGCGGAACCAGGCCGGACGCGCGGACCATGGCCTCGAAGACCAGGCCGACCGCGTGCAGGGCCTCCACACCCTCGGCGAGGCGGGCGCCACCGGAATGCCAGATGCCCACGACCGGGATCCCGGAGTCGATGGCGGTGTCGATCGCGTCGACGATGTGCTTGCAGCCCTCGACGCCCATGGCCCCGCCCATGACGGTGGCGTCGGAGCAGTAGGCGACGGTCCGCACGCCGTCGACCTCGCCGAGGGCGGCCAGCACGCCGGACTTGTCGCGGGGGTGGAGCGGCAGGACGGTGCCGGGGTCGAAGAATCGCTGCAGACGGCCCAGCGGATCTCGGGGATCGGTCGCGGTATCCGCCGAAGCGGGGGCCAGAATGGTCATCGCGTTCTCCTGAAAGTCGAAATCCCGGTGGGGCTTTCGCAACGGCGTTCACCGTTGACGAAGCGCCCCACCGGGATTGCGGTTGTGACCGGTGTACCCCGGGGGATGGCTAGCTGGCGGAGCCTGCGGAGCCGGCGGGGTGGGTGAACTCAGTACCGGCCGAACGTGAGCGCAACGTTGTGCCCACCGAAGCCGAACGAGTTGTTGATCGCGTACTTGATGTCCTGGCGGCGAGCCTCGCCGTGCACGACATCGAGATCGATCTCCGGATCCTGGTTGTCCAGGTTCAGCGTGGGCGGCACGATGCCGTCGCGAATGCTGAGCACGGTGAGCACCGACTCGAGCGCGCCGACGGCGCCGATCGAGTGGCCCAGGGCGGACTTGGGCGCGTAGACCGAGGCATGGTTGCCGACGGCCAGATTGATCGCGTTCGCCTCGGCGGTATCGCCGATGGGCGTCGCGGTCGCGTGCGCGTTGACGTGGGTGATGTCATTCTTGGTCAGACCTGCGGTCTGCATCGCCCTGGTCATCGCGCGTGCCGCGCCCTGCCCGTCCGGGGCGGGAGCGACCAGATGGAAACCGTCGGAGGTGATCCCGGCGCCCAGCAGGCGGGCGTGGATCGTAGCTCCGCGCGCCTTGGCGTGCTCCTCGGTCTCGACGACCATGAGCGCGCCCGCCTCGCCGAAGACGAAGCCGTCGCGATCCTTGTCGAAGGGCCGCGAGGCCGACTTCGGACTGTCGTTACGGGTGCTCATCGCGCGCATCATGGAGAATGCCGCGATCGGCACGGCGTCGATATAACCCTCGACGCCACCGGTGACGACCATATCGGCGTCGCCCATGACGATCATCCGCCACGCATTCGCGATGGCCTCCGACCCCGATGAGCACGCCGAGACCGGGGTGACCACTCCCGCCCTGGCTTTCAGTTCCAGCCCGACGACGGCGGACGGCCCGTTCGGCATGACCATCTGCACCGCCAGCGGCGAAATCTTGCGATAGCCACCGTTCTTCAGCTTGTCGACCGAGTCGATCAGCGCGTCGCCGCCACCGAGTCCGGTGCCGATCGCCACGCCGAGCCGCTCCGGGTCGACCTCTGGAGTTCCGGCGTTCTTCCACACCTCGCGACCGAGGACGGTCGCGAGCTGCTCGACATACGCCATGCGACGGCATTCGACCCGGGACAGCAGGGTCTCGGGCCGAACCTTCAGGTGGCCGCCGATGCGGACCGGAAGGTCGTATTCCTCGACGAAGGAATCCTCGAGAGTGTCGATGCCGCTCTCGCCGTTGAGGAGTCCCTTCCACGTCGCATCGACGTCACCCGCGATCGACGTGGTCGCCGCCAGGCTTGTTACGACGACGTTGGGAAAGTTCCCGTTCAGAGTGGAAGGAGTGGTCACGGTATCGGTCCTACTCGGCGTCCGACGCGAACTTGGCCTTCATCGCCTCGGCGGCCTCGGAGTTCTCGGCCTCGAGCTTCTGGATGTACGCCACGGCGTCACCGACGGTCTTCAGGCTGGCCAGATCCTCGTCCGGGATCTTGACGCCGTACTTGTCCTCGGTCTGCACGGCGATCTCGACCATCGACAGCGAGTCGATGTCCAGGTCATCGACGAAGGACTTCTCGATCGTCACCTCGGAGGGCTCGATACCGGTCACCTCTTCGATGATCTTGCCGAGCTCTTCGACGATCTGTTCCTGGGTCAGAGCGGCCACTGCGTGGCTCCCTTCTTCATCTCTCATAGGGGGTTGCACTATTTCTTCGGTGCCGAGCAGGAGATTGTTTCTACCAGCCCGGTTGCGATTGCGTCACTGCAAACCGCAAGGAAAAGCTAGCCGGTTGCTGAAATGTCGGCCAAATCGACCAACTTGATCAGCTGGGCGATGTCCTCGGGGGCCTTCATTGCCAAATTCGGGGTGCCCTTGAGCTCCCGCTTGGCAATGCCGACCAGGGTACCCGCCGGTGGCAATTCGACCACCGCGGAAACCCCTGCCGCGCGAACGGTTTCGGTGCACAGATCCCACCGGACGGGCCGGGTCACCTGTGCCGCGAGCTTATCGATGGCATCCCTGCCGGAGGAGACCGGCTGCCCGTCGAAGTTCGACAGGAGTACCCGAGTCGGGTTGCCGGGCGTTATCTGGGAGATGGCCTCGGTCACGGCGTCCTGAGCGGGAGCCATGAACGACGTGTGGAACGCCCCGGCGACCGCCAGTGCGCGCACCCGCGCGCCCTCCGGCGGGGTCGCCGCGAGCTCGGCCAGCGCGTCGAGCCGGCCGGCGGCCACGATCTGACCGACCGCGTTGCGGTTGGCCGGAATGAGGTCGAGCTCGGCGAGGCGGGCGAGCACGGTGGCTTCGTCGCCGCCGAGCACCGCGGACATGCCGGACGGCTCGAGCGCGCACGCCTTGGCCATCTCCGAGCCGCGGATCGCGGCCAGGCGCACCGCGTCATCGGGGGAGATGACGCCGGCGATGGCGGCGGCGGCGAGCTCGCCGACCGAATGTCCGGCGACGATGGTATCGGCCGGGAGCGCATGCTGCGGCACTTCGGTGAAGGCCAGCAGCGCCGCGGCGACCACCAGCGGCTGCGTGACAGCCGTATCGGTGATTTCCTCCGCGGTGGCCGTGGTGCCCAAACGCAGCAGATCCATGCCCGACGCGATGGACCACAGTTCGAGACGGTCACGCGCGCCGGGAAGGTCGAGCCAAGGCGCGAGCATGCCGGGTTTCTGGGAGCCCTGTCCTGGGGCGAACAACGCGATCACTCCCTAAGACAACACCGTCCCGGGCCTCTGTGGAGATGTCGACGCGAATGATGTTTCTGGATCTGTTTTGTGTGGACCCCACAAAACAGCTAGTGGACCACCGAGATCGAACGGCGCCCGTCCGGCGTTACACCCGATCTTCGTGAGGAGTGCCGGAAGGGGCTTCTGAGGCTGAAGTTGGCGATTCGTTACGAGTTCGTGTCAGACGACCTATGGTCGCGGCGATCCGGAGCACGTACGCGTCGCGCGGATTCATCGGATCCCGGCCCGTAACCTCCGCGATTCGCTTGAGGCGATAGCGGACCGTATTTGGATGAACGAACAGCTGCCGGGCGCAAGTCTCGACAGCTCCACCACAGTCCAGATAGGCGTCGAGGGTGTCCGACAGGGCCGACCCGGCGGCGGCCAACGGTAGCACAAGATACTCGTTCAGAGCCTCGACCGCAGCCCGATCGCCGAGCAATGCTCGCTCGGGCAGCAATTCCGATGCGTGCACCGGTCGCGGCGCCGCGCGCCAGCCCACCACGGCCTCCATTCCCGCCATCGCCTCCACCGCGCTGACGTGCGCCGCGGACAGGGTGCGGGTGGTCGGGCCGATCACCACCGGGCCGTCGGAGAAGGCCTCGGCCAGCAGATCGATGAGGAAGGGGGAGGGATAGGAGGGATCACCCAGATTGCCGCTGACCACCATGACCAGCCGCGAGCCCTGCACCACGGCCAGGGCCGCGCGACCGTGCCGGGCGGCGGTGGTGTGCACCGAACCGACCACGGCCACCTGATCCCGCGGGGGCGTACCGACCAGCACCGTCGCCGGGGCGGTGGCATCCCAGTTCAGCGTCGCCGCACGCGAGAGCATCTCCGGGCCGGTGTCGCCGCGCACTACCGCGTCCACCACCAGGGCCTCGAGGCGGGTGTCCCAGGCGCCGCGGGATTCGGCGGCGCTGGCGTACACCGAGGCCGCCGCGAAACCCAGCTCCCGCCCGTACCGCAGCACCGCCTCGGTCAGGGCCACCAGCTGGCGGTCGTTGCGTGCGAGCGCGGGCAGCCACTGCTCGAAGAACTCCATGGCCACCCGGACCATGTCGACGGTCTGGCGCAGCGTCAGGCGCCGGGCCAGATCCTGCGGGATCACCTGGAACGCGTCCAGGCTGAACCGGATGTCGCTCTCGGGATCCTGCAGCCACTCCAGGAAGTTGACCACCGCGGTCTGCACCAGCATCTGCACCCCGGCGCGCTGGGCGGCATCCAGGCTGCCGAAGAACGGCAGCCGGTCCTCCATCGACGCCACGGCCTCGGTGGAGAGCCGGCCGGAGAACTGCTTCACCCGCTTGAGCAGTGTGTCCGGCAGCGGGTCGCGGGTCTGCCGGTTGGGGGAGAGCGCGCCGGTCGGCAGGTACACCTCGTGCGAGGTGCTGGTGCCGGAGTCGGAGATCCGGCGCGGTCTCGGCGGTTTACGATCCACGGCTCCATATTCCCCCGTGCGCGCCCGGCTCATGCACGGCCCCGGGGTTTCCCCGGTCCGTGTCGCGGCCGGAATCGCCCGGCGATCGGGCGAAACGGGGCCCCGTGCCGGAGGAATCTCCGTGCACGGGGCCCCGTGTCGGTTACTCGGACGGCCTACTCGTCGGTGACGGTGGCCTGCTCGGCGGCGTTGACGTCGTCGATGCGGTACTTCGCCGCGGCCTCGACCGCCTTGGACGCATCGATCGCCCCGGTGCGGCCCAGGGCGGCCAGCGCAGCGACCGTGATCGAGTGGGCGTCGACGTTGAACACCCGCCGTGCGGCCGGACGGGTATCGGAGAAGCCGAAGCCGTCGGTGCCGAGGGTGGTGTAATCACCCGGTACCCACTTGCGGATCTGGTCCTGAACCGCGCGCATCCAGTCCGAGGCGGCCACGACCGGGCCCTGGGCCTGCGACAGCGCCTGGGTCACATACGGGACACCCGGATCGGCGCCCGGATGGTGCAGCGCCGCAATCTCCTTGGCCAGGGCCTCGCGGCGCAGCTCGCTCCAGGAGGTCACCGACCAGACATCGGCCTGCACACCCCAGTCCGCGGCCAGCAGCTCCTGTGCGCGCAGACCGTCGGGCACCGTGACGCCCGAGACGAGGATCTGCGCGCGGACCGCTCCCGCACCGCCACGCTTGTACAGGTACAGACCCTTGAGCAGACCCTCGATATCGATGTCGTCCGGCTCCGCGGGCTGCGGGTAGGGCTCGTTGTACAGGGTGATGTAGTAGCTGACGTTCTCGCCGCCGAACTCGTCGTGCTGTCGCTGCAGATGCGTGCCCGGCAGCACCGTCGTCTCCGGTGCGGGCTGCCCGCCGCCGTACATGCGGCGCAGGCCGTCGCGCACGATGTGGGCGATCTCGAACGCGAACGCCGGATCGTAGGCCACTATCGCCGGATTCGTGGAGGCCAGCAGCAGCGAATGACCGTCGTTGTGCTGCAGGCCCTCACCGGTCAGCGTGGTGCGCCCGGCGGTGGCACCGAGGATGAAACCGCGCGCCAGCTGATCGGCCGCGGCCCACAGGCCGTCGCCGGTGCGCTGGAAGCCGAACATCGAATAGAAGATGTACAGCGGGATCATCGGCTCGCCGTGGGTGGCGTACGAGGTGCCCGCCGCGGTGTACGACGCGGTCGAACCGGCCTCGTTGATGCCCTCGTGCAAAATCTGACCGATCGAGCTCTCCTTGTAGGCGAGCATCAGTTCCGCGTCGACCGAGGTGTACAGCTGCCCGTTGCGGTTGTAGATCTTCAGCGAGGGGAACCACGAATCCATGCCGAACGTGCGGGCCTCGTCGGGAATGATCGGCACGATCCGCTTGCCGATCTCCTTGTCCCGCAACAACTCCTTCATCAGGCGCACGAACGCCATCGTGGTGGCGACGTTCTGCTTGCCCGAGCCCTTGCGCACCCCGCGATAGGGTTCGTCGCCGGGTAGTTGCAGCGGCTTGGCCGCGGTGCGCCGCTCGGGCAGGAAGCCGCCCAGGGCCTGGCGCCGCCCCAGCATGTACTGGATCTCCGGGGAGTCCATGCCGGGGTGGTAGTACGGCGGCAGGTAGGGGTTCGCCTCGAGTTCGGCATCGGTGATCGGGATGCGCTGGAGGTCGCGGAAGGCCTTGAGGTCGTCCAGCGTCATCTTCTTCATCTGATGCGTGGCGTTGCGCGCCTCGAAGTGCTTGCCCAGGCCGTAGCCCTTGATGGTCTTGGCCAGGATCACCGTCGGCTGGCCCTTGTGCGCCAGCGCCGCCGCGTACGCCGCGTAGATCTTGCGGTAGTCGTGGCCGCCGCGCTTGAGGTTCCAGATCTCGTCGTCGGTCAGGCCATTCACCAATTCCTTGGTGCGCGGGTCACGGCCGAAGAAGTGCTCGCGGACGTAGGCACCGTCGTTGGCCTTGTAGGTCTGGTAGTCGCCGTCGGGGGTGGAGTTCATCAGGTTCACCAGCGCGCCGTCGCGGTCCGCGCCCAGCAGCGCGTCCCACTCGCGGCCCCAGACGACCTTGATGACGTTCCAGCCGGCACCGCGGAAGAACGACTCCAGCTCCTGGATGATCTTGCCGTTGCCGCGCACCGGTCCGTCCAGGCGCTGCAGGTTGCAGTTGATCACGAAGGTGAGATTGTCCAGGCCCTCGTTGGCGGCGACCTGGATCAGGCCGCGCGATTCGGGCTCGTCCATCTCGCCGTCGCCCAGGAACGCCCACACGTGCTGATCGGAGGTGTCCTTGATGCCGCGATCCTGCAGGTAGTGGTTGAACCGGGCCTGGTAGATGGCGTTCATCGGGCCCAGACCCATGGACACCGTGGGGAATTCCCAGAAGTCCGGCATCAGGCGTGGGTGCGGATACGAGGACAGGCCGCGGCCAGGGCCACCGTGGCTGTACTCCTGCCGGAAGCCGTCGAGCTGATCGGTGCTCAGGCGGCCCTCGAGGAACGCGCGCGCATACATACCGGGGGAGGCGTGGCCCTGCATGTAGACCTGGTCACCGCCGCCGGGATGATTCTTGCCACGGAAGAAGTGGTTGAAGCCGACCTCGTACAGCGCCGAGGACGACGCGTAGGTCGAAATATGGCCGCCCACACCGATACCCGGGCGCTGCGCGCGATGCACCATGATCGCGGCGTTCCAGCGGATCCAGGCGCGGTAGCGGCGCTCGACCTCCTCGTCGCCGGGGAACCACGGCTCGTTCTCGGTGGGGATCGTGTTGACGTAGTCGGTCGAGGTCAGCGCGGGAATCGCGACATGACGCTCACCGGCGCGCTCGAGTAGCCGCAGCACCAGGTAGCGCGCGCGGCCCGGGCCCTCCCGGTCGAGCATCTCATCGAAGGATTCGAGCCATTCGCTGGTCTCGTCCGGGTCGATATCGGGTAGGTACGATGCCACCCCCTCGCGGATCACGCGCACGCGCGCGGCGGGGGCCGCGGCGGGGCCGTCGGCACTCGACTGCGATGCGGAATTCGACGACGACATCGGGTGCAGCAGGTCTGTCAAAATCAATGCTCCTCGTACAGGGGTGGACAAGCTGATGGCTCTGAACCCTGGGTAGCCGTGCCGATGGGCGCGGCTACCCGACGCGAACGGGTGGGGCGCATCTCACATCCTTGTCGATGATGCGTCCCAGGTCATCATGTCAGTCACAAATCCAGTACCGTGCACGAGGCAACAGATGGAACCGAAACGTGCCATCGGACACAATGAATCGGACATAGTCGAGGTCGAGAAGCGGGGAAGACGACGATGAAGCTGCTGAACCCACACGGGTTCGGAATGGTGTGCGCGATCGTGGCGGTCGGCACGGGACTGGTCGTAGCCGGCTGTTCCAGCTCCATCCACGGTACCGCTACCGTGAACCAGGCCGATGCCGCCGCGTACCGCACGGAGATGTCCTCCTCCTCCGCGGCGGCCACCTCCTCGCGGAAGGCGGCCGCGGAGGCGAAGGCCGTGAGCGACAACTGCACTCCGTTCCGCGGGACGACCAGCGTCGCGGTCACCAAGTACAACGAGTTCGTCGACGCGCACGACGCGAACGCGCCGGATCAGGACGCCAAGCGCGATCTGGCCGTGCAGACCCTGACCGACGCCGCCAACGCGGTGCAGGGCCGGGTGAACAGCGCCGGCAGCGACCTGCCGCCGGATCTGGCGCACAAGTTCGGCGACTACATCACCGCGGCGCGCGCCCTGGCGGACGAATCGCGGAAGATGAATTACACCGCGCCGGTCGGGCCGCTCAACGACGCCAGCAAACGGGTAAACGACGCGCTCAACGCCGCGCGGCTGGCCTGTCCGTCGCACTAGTTCTCGAGTGCGACTGGGACATTTCGTGGAGAATTTGGCCCGATCGGCTTGCGTTGTGGCGCTGGACCATGTTCGCTTGCAACTACCTATTGTCTGGAGTTGAGGAGGACACCACCGTGGTCGCCGCGGCGGACGCGCAAAACTACGCTCAGAAGCTTGGCATCTCGCACGACATGGTGGTTCAGGAGCTGGGTTGGGATGATGACACGGACGATGCCCTGCGGGCCGAGGTCGAGGAGGCCATCGGGTCCGAGCTGCTCGACGAGGACACCGACGAGGTGGTCGACGTCGTGCTGCTGTGGTGGCGGGACGGCGACGGCGACCTGGTCGATGAGCTGCTGAACGTCATTACCCCGCTCGCCGACGACGGTGTGGTCTGGGTGCTCACACCCAAGACCGGGCAGTCGGGGCATGTCGACCCCAGCGAGATCACAGAGTCCGCGACGCCGGCGGGGTTGACCTCGACGACGCCGGTCAGCTTGGGGACCTGGACCGGAACCAAACTGACGCAGCCCAAAACTCCGTCCAAACAGCGCTGAGCGATCATGGTTTCGCCGCAGCGCCCGCTGCCGGCGAAACCGTCGCCGCCGGATCGCGGTGGGACCGATGGCCACACGGACCATCGCCTCCCGGCGACCGCGGCGGAGTATGCATCAGATTCAGCGGAGGTCGGTGTGCGGCGCGAACCTGTCGCGCCGCACACCGACACGGACAGGAGGTTCGCGCATGCCGCTCGAAGTGGGTACGGTCGCACCGGATTTCACGCTCAAGGATCAGAACAACCAGGAAGTGCGCCTGTCCGACTACCGCGGGCACAAGAACGTCCTGGTCGTGTTCTACCCGCTCGCCTTCACCGGCATCTGCCAGGGCGAGCTGTGCAAGGTACGTGACGAGCTGCCCAAGTTCCAGAACGACAACGCCGAGATCCTCGCGGTCTCGGTCGGCCCGCCCCCCACCCACAAGATCTGGGCCTCCGAACAGGGCTACACCTTCCCGCTCCTGTCCGACTTCTGGCCCCACGGCGCCATCGCCCAAACCTACGGCGTCTTCAACGACAAAACCGGCTTCGCCAACCGCGGAACCTTCGTCGTGGACAAGGACGGAATCATCCGTTTCGCCGAGATGAACGGCCCCGGCGAACCCCGTGACCAGGCGGCTTGGGAGAAAGCGCTCGCTGCGTTAGATTCTTAGACCGCGCCTCGTGACGAGGCCGCACCACCCGCTCCGCCTCCCGGCGGGGCCCCGGGCGTATAGCTCAGCGGTAGAGCTCTGGTTTTACACACCAGCGGTCGGGGGTTCGAACCCCTCTGCGCCCACTTTGTTCATGCAGGTCAGATGGCCTGTAGGTTGCCCCACGATCGAATGCGTGGGGCATTCATGGGGCACACGGTTCAACCGAGGATGCTCCGGACGTTCTCCCACTGGCTGTCTGCGAGGCTCGCGTAGCGCTGTGTCGTCCGGATCGAGGCATGTCCGAGGAGCTTCTGAACCTGCTGCAGCGGGACACCGGCGCGGACGAGGCGGCCCGCGTAGGTGTGGCGCAGATCGTGGGGGCGAACCTTGCCCAGCCGCCGCCGGTCTTCGCCTTCGCCGACCCATGCGACCCGAAGTGCGGCCTGGAACCGTTTCGCGAAGTTGTCCTGATCGAATGGCCGTCCGTCGGTATGGGCCAGCAGTAGTCCGCTCCGGACAGATCGGCCGGCCACGTACCGAACCGGCGCAGGTTCGCCGAGACCGTTGCGTTTGATCACTGCCGCGAGGGCGGCGGTCAACGTCTCGCCGATGGGTATGCTTCGCCGCTCGGTGTCTTTCGGCGCCTTCAACCGCCGGGCCTCTTTGTCCCAGGCCCACTCGACGCTGATCACCTTGCGCTTCAGGTCGATATGTTCCTTGTGGAGGCCCTGCGCCTCACCCATTCGCATACCTGTGCCGACGAGTACGTCGACCACCAACTGATCGAAGGTGTCGAGGGGGTCGCGCAGCGCGGCGAACTCCTCGTCCTCGAGGTGCCGTTCCGGGCTGGGGCCGGGCTTCGGCAGCTTGATGTCGACGCAGGGGTTCTCGTGGATCAGATTGGCCTTCCGTGCCGCCTTCATCGAACCGCTGAGCAGTCGATAGCACTTATCCACGGTCGTGGGCGCCATCGGCAAACTGGCAACCCACTCCTGCACGTCGGGCTGGGTGATGTCGGTGAGAAGCACTGAGCCCCAGCGGGGTACCAGATGCTTGTTGATGCGTCGTGTGTCGATCGAGAGGGTTCCTTCTTCGACAGTGCGCTGTTTCGTCCATCGTGGTAGCCACTCGCCCCACGTCATAACAGGCGTGGGGCGGGCCGGGTTCTCGCGCTCCGAGTCTTCCCTGGCGGTGGCTTTGCGCCGGGCAATCTCCTTTGTGGTGAAGATGCCGGCACTCCGCTTG
Source organism: Nocardia albiluteola (assembly GCF_018860155.1). Classification (GTDB taxonomy): domain Bacteria; phylum Actinomycetota; class Actinomycetes; order Mycobacteriales; family Mycobacteriaceae; genus Nocardia; species Nocardia albiluteola. Next base: position 168,191 of record NZ_JAHKNI010000014.1, on the reverse strand, counting down.
CGGCCGTCCGCATCGCGGTACACCGCTCGATACCGGCCGCTCGGCAGCTTCTCTGCCCACCCCATGTCTCGACTCCTCTGCGGTTGTCGGCGCTCGATCGGCGTCGGTGGCGGTTCGAGATAGGCGAAGACGGCCACTGCCGAGAGCGTGCCCGACGAACTCGGGGCACGTGCACATCGTATGCGCCGACAATGAGCACTCAGCGAGCTTGCGCGGACAAACACGGTGACCGGTCGTCCGGCTTCCGGGAAGTTGGATACCGTTGACGGTATGAACGAGGAGCTTCGTCGGTGGGCCGAAGGCGTCGCTCATGACCAGCTGCGGCGCCTGCCGAAACGCTGGAAGCACGTACAAGGCGTCGCCGAACAAGCCGCCGCGGCGGCGGGATTCGTCGACGACGGGGACATGCTTGTAGCCGCGGCCTGGCTCCACGATGTCGGCTACGCACCCGACTTGGTGAAGACTGGCTTCCATCCGGTCGACGGCGCGACCTTCCTGCGCGATATAGGTGTGGTCGAACGGCTTTGCGCGCTCGTTGCGAACCACTCGTGCGCACATGTAGAGGCCCGCCATCGTGAAATCCCCTTGGAATGGACGGACGAGCGGACGCCATTGCGTGATGCCCTGTGGTGGGCTGACATGACGACGACTGCGACAGGGGAGCGCACAGATCTGGAGTCGCGGATCGTGGACGTCGAACGCCGATACGGCCGGGACCATGTTGTGACGCAGTCTGTTCGAGAAGCAGAGCCGGAGTTGGCCGAAGCTATCCGCCGGACGGAATCACTGGTTGTCTTCAGGTGAAGTAGGGCTCACCGTCGTTTGACAAGCCGCGCCGGATCCGCAGCCAGACCGATGGATGTATATCCAACTCGTTCAGGTCGTCGGGCGCGACCCATTTGACTTCTTTCGACTCTGCACTGGTCCGCAGTTCGCCGCCGCGCGGATCTGCGAGGAAGCAGATCGAGAACTCTTGCCGAACCTCCCCGTCGTCGTACGCGATGACGTGATCGGGATTGGAGAAGACACCGACCAGCTTCGTCACCTCGACATCGATCCCCGTTTCCTCCTTGACTTCGCGGACGACGGCGTCGGCTACAGATTCGCCGATTTCCAAGCCACCGCCCGGAATTGAATACTTGCCGTTGTCGGTTCGGTGGATCATCAGGATGCGCCCGAGCGAGTCTCGGACCACCGCGCTCACCGCCACCTTGATGCTGTTGGCGTCGGGTGCTTTCGGATCGTTGTAGTAGTCGGTCCGGCCCATGTCGCCAAGTTTAGAGTTCGTGCGGCGTCGATTCGCTCCATACGTGTTCGAAGCTGGTCATATAGGTCTCGAAGAGGTCCCCGGATGGGAGCTGGCGGAGATGCATAGCGGGTGCGTGCGCGCCGGGGAGTCCGTAGGCGTGCATATTCACAACCATCTGGTTGTCGAACCGGAAAATCGAGTTGTAGAGCGTCGTCTTATGGAGCCGCAGCTCGACGCCGTCCAGCTCTGTGATCGGGCGGATCAAGGCCAGGGCATTGCTGATCCGTGCAGATACCGTTCCCTCGGCCAGGCGTTCCTCGCTTGCGCGTTTTCCGGCCTCGTCAGCGTTCGGGTTCCCGAACAGCAGGCGAATCTTGACGCCGTCCTGGGTCTTCCGCTGGATCGTCTTCTTCAACGCGGGATCCTCGGCGAAGAACAGGCCGGCCAGCACCAGGATGTCGATTTGTTCTGTCGTGTCGGTAAGCAACTTTGTCCAGAGGTCGCCCGGGATGACGTTCCGGTGTGGATACACCTTGATCACCTCTGAGTCCGCAATCTCGATCTTCCGATCCATCGAGACCGCGTCGGGCCACAAATACGACTCGCTCTCGCGAACCAGCGTCGCGATCTTGTGGCGGTGGCGCGGGTAGGGGATTCGGTCCTGGGTGACCCAACGCTCGACGGTCTTCGCGTTGACCTCGAGAGCTTCAGCGGCGCTTTCCGGCGTCAGGTCACAACGCATCAGAGCTTCGCGGAGTCGATCGTTTGGCATCTGGGCTCCTCCGGGGACGTCTAGGGACATCTTACTTGTTCGGAAGACGTCTGCGCAAGAGCTGATATCGGGTGATGTAGTCCCCTAAGTTGGCGCGAATCTTGCTGTGTCCCAATCAGTTCCGATATGGAGAGACACAGGAGGGTACATGCGTAGGAACGGAAGTCCCGGCGCTACGGATCAGCTCCCGAGCGACCTCATCACGCTCCGCGCAGCAGCCCAGTTGGCTGGTGGCGTTCATCCCAAGACCATTCGCCGCTGGATCGACCGCGAGCTGCTGGAGGGCTATCGGCAGGGGCCGCGGCTGCTGTTCGTGAGCCGCAGTGAGCTGCAGGCGCTGGCGCGTCCGCTCGGTGCCGATGCACGCGGGGTGGCGTGATGGATAGCTGGGATATCCGGAGCCGTCTCGAGCGGCTGGTGTTCACGCAACTGCGTGATGAGCATGGCGATGCTGCGATCACACGAGAGCCGTTGATCTCGCAGTTCACGGGTCACAACTTCGGTGACCATGACGTGCCGGTCGATTACCTGCAGGCGGTGGAGGTCGCGGAGAACTTCATCGACATCGCTCGTGGATTGGTGACCGAGTACGTCAATAAGGCTCGCGGGCACGGCTGTTCATGGGTGGAGATCGCCGCCACGTTGAAGATCGACCCGGACGAGGTCGATGACTCGGCCATCGAAGCGTTCGAACGCGTTGCGCTTCTGAACGGGTACAGCTGGCGTGCGGACGCCTACACGCGATGGACGTGCACCTCGTGCGGGCAGCGGGTGAATGACCGGGGTCCATGGAATGGGCATCCGGCCGACAACGAGTCCGGTCACGCCGAGGACTGCGAACGGCATCAGCGCGAGATTCGTGCCTACATGCTCGACGCCACCGACGTCGAGGACTACGAGCCCGGGGACAACGACACGACCGACTACGGCCGGGGTGGTGGTTGGGAATGAGGCTCGCGACGGAGATTCTGGCTATCCCGCTGATTCTGGCGATTCTGCTGTTCCTGTGGTCGCCGAGCACCGCGCTGGCCGTGGTGTTCCTGATGGTGCTGTGGGCCGCGTGGCGGCGTCGTCCGCGAGGGGGTGCGCGGCGATGAACCACGAACCTGACCGCTACGAGCTGGTGTACAACCCGGTGACCGAGCAGCCGCTAGGGATTACCGACCTGTGGCAGCCGGGCGCGACTTCGATTGTCGGGGCCGCATTCCGGGCCGATCAGCGGCCGGAGGAGGGGCTGGTCTATCAGCCAGTCTTCGCGCCGATGCCGGTCCAGATGCCGGTTCACGGGCGGCGGGTGATCCGGTCGAGGACGCCAGGCGAGATCCGGGCGCGGCTGTACCTGTGGGCCGCGGCGGGGATATTCGCTGCTGGGCTGGCGATGGGCTGCATGTTGTTCGGCGGCCGTGAGGCGCCGGCGCCGGTGGTGATGGTGTGCACTCCGGCCTCGTCGTACCCGTTCACCCCGGCCGCGAACGCCGCGGCACCTGCGCAGTGTGCCACGCAGTCGCCGGGGGTGGCCCGATGACGCGGCGAATCGACCGGACCGTGGTCGTGATCGACGAGGTTTGCGCGGTCGTGGCTTGGCCGGATCTCGACGAGATCGTTGCCAGGTCGCGCGCCGAGATCGGGCGGTCGTTCGCGGCTACCGACGGCGGGTTGGGGCAGATGTCGGGGGTGGCTGGTGAGTGAGGGCATCCCGACCTACAGGTGGCGTATGGCGCCGCCGCACCTGCGGACTCGTCGCCAGCTGGCCGAGGAGGGTTTGCGCCCGAACGGGCAGGACATCGCGGGCAAGGTGCCGTTTCGGCGGCACGGCCGCGAGCAGGTTGCGTACCTGTACGACATCGACAAGAGCGCGCCCAAACGGCCCCCGACCGAGGCCCAGCTGACCGCGCTGGCGAAAGCGACTCGGGAACACCAGTTTCGGGCCGCTGAGCGGCACGGCTTCGACCGCAGCGAGTTCGAGCAGACCACGGGCAGCGATGGCGAGCAGGTCGTCGAGCCGGATTCGGCATGGGGCTCATCTACCAGCGCGCTGGCGGGCTACGCGAGCACGGGCAATGCCCTGGCCGATGCGATGACCCGCAGCGCCGAACGCGAAGGGATGGAGCGATGACCATTCAGTTTTCCGCCCGCGACATGGTGGTGCTGACGATCCTGGCCGAGATGTACGGCGCGCCACTGGATTTGGTGGCATCCATGCTGGGCGTGAGCCGGTCGCGGGCCTATCGGATCGTGGCGCGGTGGCAGAAAGCGCACATGATCAGCGCCAACCGTGTGCGGCCAGTACCTGGCGCGATGTGGGTGTATCCGACGAGGTCGGCGTGTGAGGCGCTGCTCGACAGGTCGGTGCGGTATTGGGTGCCGACGCCGAAGATGGCCGCGCACACCAGGGCTGTGCTGGAGCTGCGGCTCAAACTCACCGGACTGGATCTGGACCGTTGGATTCCCGAACGGTTGTTGCACGCCGAGATCGGCGTGACCCCGGCCGGACAGTCTCGCCCGCACGTTCACGACGGCCGGTATTTCACCAGTGAGGGTGATTTGCGGGCGGTGGAGGTGGAGCTGACCGCGAAGAACGCTGCGGCGGCGCGGTCGGCGGTGGTGCAAGCGTTGGCGGTCGCCAAGCAGGCCGGGTGTGCCCGGTTGACGTACTACTGCCGCGGGGAGGCGGTGAAGAACGTGATCCGCGCTGCCTCAGCGGATTTGGGCGGCCCGGGCGAGCCGCAGATGCGTCTGCTGGACCTGGACGACACGTTGGCGCCGCAACAAGCCGAATCGTCTTCTCCTGCTTCGCGTCCCGGGCTCCGGGTGATCGCGGGCGGAGCCGCTGATCACGAAATCTCCCAGGACTCGAACACGAACGACGACGATGGAAAGGCGGTCGGATCATGACCTGCATCGATTTGGTTACCCCAGCCGACTGCGCATCGGACGGATCCGCGACCGTCCCACCAGCGATGCCGACACCGGCAGCGACGGGGGCGGTGGAGCAGCCGGGTATTCATGTTCATCCGACGATGCCGCCGATCGGTCTCAAGCACGACCCGCTGGGGTGGTTGCCGGATTTCTCGAAATGGCATTGGGACAGCGTCGGGCACGACGCGCTGTTGGGTGCGGTGTGCCTGGTCGCGGTCCTGATCGGCGTGCTGGCGATCCTGGCCCCGGCCACGCTGCTGGGCTGGAAACCGGTCCGGCTACGGAACTGGATGTTCGCGTCGCTGCTGGTGATGCCGGGCACCGCCGCGCTGTGGGCGTGGGACGTTTTCGCCCCGGTCCACGACTTCACCCGGGCCGCGCACGAGTTCCTGGCAGGCCAGTTCGTGGGCGGAATGGCCGGTATGGCCTCGCTGCTGATCCCGGCCGCGTGGATGGTCGCGACCCTGGTACACGCCCATTTCCGGACCCGGCTGGCCACGGTCGGGCTGCAGAACACCGCGCGCACCGAGCGGGCACTGTGGGCGCAGACGCAGCGTGAGCAGCGCGCCGCGGCACGCCTGTCGCGCCGGCGCCTGCCCGGCACCACGGGCGGGTTGAACCCACAGTTGGTGATCGGGCGGTTGTCGAGCGAGACCGATCAGGCCCCGCCAAAGAGCATGCTGCGCTCGCTGTGGGGTGGCACCGAGACCCGTCTGATCCTGCCGTGGATCAACGTGGCCGAGCACATGACCTCGGTCGCGTCGTCCGGGTCGGGCAAGACGACGTTGATGCTGCGGGTGTTGTGGTCGTGGTTCATCACCACGTGGATGAGGCATCGGCAGTGGTGGCGGCGGGATCGACCCGGCCGACCGCTTGTGATCGTGGTCGACTGCAACGGCGGACCGGAGTCCCGCAAGGTCGCCGCGCGGGTGCGGAAATGGTTTACGGCGTTGGGTGTTCGGCCCGAACGGATCGGGACCTTCCCGCAGGATGTGTCGCTTGCGATGTGGCCCGGCGCGGATTTCGACACGAAGGCGCCGAAGGTGCAGCAGGGGATCGTGGATGATCTGCGCTCGATCCTGTCGGCGATGATCTCCGGCGGCAGCACGCCGACCACGGACACCGAACGGTATTTCCACGAGATCCGCGAGAACCTGATCCACCTGATCGTCGACGTTCCGGCGCGGGTGGAGCGGATCGGCGGGGTCCCGACACCGATAGGGCACAACCCGCCCCGCAGCTGGCTGGAGTTCCTGTCCCGATTCGATTTCGGGAAACTGTGCAAGCTGTGGGGCGGTGACGCCGGAGTCACTCCGTGGACCGGTGTGGTGGGCGTGGACATGGAGATCGCATCCACGATCGACGGCAAGCAGCCGGTGATGAACTCCGCGCGTTCGGAATTCGCGAACCTGTACCGGTCACTCGGCACGGCGTTCGACGGCGACAAGCAGCTGACCGACTTCGACGTCCTGTACATCGTGCTGGAGGGCGTGAAGACCCCCGACCGGGCCCGCGCCCAGTTCGGCGCCCTGGGAACGATGTTCGAGCAGCTCGCCGACAAGCAGCACGGCCGCACCTCCCTGATGGTCGTCGACGAATTCAGTGCCGTGTCCGATGGCAAGACCCGCGCGGTGAAGTGGGTCGAGCGGCTGCGCAAGGCCGGGATCGGGTCGTGGTGGATCGCGCAGTCCTGGCAGGGCCTGGGCCACGACGACGACAACCGCACCGCCCTGGTCGCCGCGGCGTCGGGTGGCAGCCTGCTGGGCCGTTCCACCGACCCGGAAGTGATCAGCAAGATCTACGGCACCCGCCCCAAGTTCGAGCTGTCCCGCAAGCTGATCGGCGGCACCGCCCACGGCGACGAGGGCAACGTGCAGGCCAGCGACCAATTCCTCGTCCCGCCGAACCGGCTGCGCGCCATGGCCAAAGGCGACGTCGTCCAGGTCGCCGGCGGACGCGCCCGCTGGGGCCGAGTGTCCCCGCTCGACGACGCCGAACTGACCCGGATCCGGCCACTGCCGGGCCTGGGCGACTTCATCGGACCCGCCGAATCCGGCGACGGCGACGGCTTGGCGCCGGTGATCGAACTGCCCCACCGTCCCGCCTGAAACCACCTGTACGACAAGGAGTTACCGATCATGTCTACACCGAACCCGATCGATCCCGAGGACCGCGGCGAGGAGCTGGGCGCCCGCAACGCCGCCGAGCAGGCCCGCGAACAGCAGATCCTGGACGCGCTGAGCGCGGACATGGCCGGATCCGCCGCCGCGCAGCTGGCTACCCAGCTGGTACCCGTCGTGCCCGACGGTGGGACGGTGGGTCGCACCGTGGCCCCGCATGTCTCCCGGATCACGAAAACCCGTGACAGCCTGCGGATCTGGGGTCCGGCCGTCGCGGCGACCGGCGCGGGAGCCACGGCGGTAGCGGTGCTGCCGCTGCCGGGCCCGCTGGCCCTGTACGTGCTCGCGCTGGCGGCTTTCGCCTGGTGGCACTGCGCCGGACGCCCCGGACCCATCGACACCACCCGCATGCTCACCGGCTCCACCGCCGAGAACTACGGGCGGCTGCGTGAACGGGTGACTCGCCTGGCCGAGCGGCGCGGCGCCTACGAGGCTCGCCGTACGGCCTCTGGGGAGGTGGGGGAGTGATGGGCGGTTATGCGCGTACCTCCCGACATCGTCCGCCGGCGTCGACGCTGGCGTTCGGGTTCGACGATGATGTCCCGATCGAGCACGATCCGCTCGATCCGCATCCGGAGTATCCGACACCGCTGGAGCTGGTGGTGCGGTTGACCCGCTCGGAGCGAGAGGCCCGCGTCCGCGCGCTGATCGTATTGTCGCGGAACAAATTTCAGCGGGCAATCGAGGAACACACCTCCGGCAAGGAGATCGCCGGGATTTGCTCGCTGGTCTCGGGCGGGAACGACTCGTACACCGTCGCGAACCTGTTCCGGGACGTGACGACCCATCACGTGCACGCCAACACCGGCACCGGTATCGAGGCCACCCGCGAATTCGTGCGCACCACCGCTACTGCGTGGGGAGTGCCGTTGATCGAGCACTCCCCGGAGCCGGGCAAGGGTTACTTCGATCTGGTCCGTGGGACGGTGATGGCGCGCAGCCGCAAGACCGGGGAGCTGGTGCAGGCGTGGCCGGGAGGATTCCCGGGCCCGGCCGCGCACGCGGTCATGTATCAGCGGCTCAAGGAACGCGCCCTGGCGAGGGTGCCACACGACTTGGGCATCAGCGGATCCAAGACCCAGCGGGTGATATTCATCGCGGGTCGGCGCCGACCGGAGTCGAAGGTCAGATCGACGATCCCGTACGCGGACCCGCGCGGCACGGTGGTGTGGGTGTCGCCGTTGGCGGTGTGGCACAAAGCGGACCTGCGTGCGTATCGACTCCTGGTGCCGGATGTGCCACAAAACCCGGTCGCTCAGGTGCTCGGCATGTCCGGCGAGTGTGGCTGCCTGTCCAACGCCACTGCGGGGGAGCCCGACCGGTGGCGTGCCGCGTACCCGGACGACCCGTTCATCCAGCAGATCAACGAGGTCGAAGCCGAGATCGCCGACCGGACCGATATTCCGGATCACCGCAAGAAGTGGGGGTGGGGCGGGGCGGTCGATGACCCCGACACCGTCGAGGCGATGGCTCGGACCTCGCTGTGCTCAGTCAATTGCGGCATCGACCCGCTGTTCGACTCCATGGATCCACTATTCGACCTGAACGACGCCGCATAACCGATATCGGAACACCTCGTTGAAAGGAATCACTATGAAACGCAACGATATACGACCCATCGCCCTCGGCGGTGCCGCCGGATTGACTGCGTTCGCAGCCATGCTGGCGGGCTCGTTCGTGCTGATCGAGTTCGACCTGTGGGACACGGTCGCCGAGCAGTGGGCGCGGCATCGGCTGACGCCCGCAGAGCGCGCTGAATCCGACCGGATCCGTGCCGAGCGTGCCGAGCGGGACCGCCGGAACTTGGCCATTGTCGACCAGGCTGAGCGCGACCGTGAAACCCATGATGCGGAGGTACGCAACGGGTTCCGGCCCGAACTGCTGAACACCGCGAGGGCGGTTACCACCATGGGTGAGCTGACCGTGCCCGAGCTGGTCGCCGAGATCCACTTCGCCGACATGCAGCTGTACCGCCGACCCGTCAGTCCCTGGCTCCACGACTGGCACGGGCACCGCGAGGCGCTGCTGCACGAGTTCATCGAGTCCCGCAACAGTTGGCTGGCCCGCGCCCGCGTGTCGCGTACCGAGCGGCTGCGCCTGGATATCGCGGCCGAGCAGATCGAGCAGGCCCCGTTCCGTCCGACGTCCGGACCAAGGTACCGGCTCGCCCCCGAACTGCTCACCGGTACCACAGACGCCGGCGCGCTATCGGCGGGTCCGGCCACCAACGGCCACACCTACCCGATATTCGAAGGCCCCAACGGCGAGACCTTCGGCAATCCCACCACTACGAAGGAGTAAAACATCATGTCCGACAACGAAATCGATCAAATTGCCCGCGAGGTCGGTGGGGTGTTCCGGCAGGCGATGAATGTCGCGCGCAGCTACATCCACCGCCGTCGTGAACAGGGCCGTCATGCTGGGGTGCCGCGGTTGACCGGTGCTGAGCGGCGTGAGCTGGCCGAGCAGATACGCACACAGGTCGGTGAGCAGCGCGTGACTCAGGCGTGGTTCACCAAGCGGGTCGAGGACTACCGCCGCGAAACGATCGCGGAGCGCCGGCGCATGGCCCGGACACCGGGCCTGGACCCGAGCGCCGGGAATGCGCGGCTGGAGGCAATGCGGTTCGGCATCGAGTCGAGTCTGCCGGGCGCGGTGCTGTCGCTGCAGCAGCGCGGGCAGATCGTGCAGGCGATGGACCGATTCGATACCGGTCAGACCGATCGGCCGTTCTACCGGCCCGAACTGTCCCAGCAGACGGTCGGACGGGTCGCGGTGGAGCAGCGGGAGGCCGCGCTCCGCTCGCAGCGGTGGGTGAGCGGGCGTCGTGCCGCGATCGAGACAGCGCTGCCCGCTCCCGACGTGCGGGCCGCCGGTGAGGCCGCGTTCCGTCAGGTCGATCCGCGGCAGGCGATCCAGCAGGCGGTCGCGGTGCAGGATCTGCGGCACGTGCAGGCCGTGGCCCGCGAGTACGGCGAGTCCCGGAACGTGCGGTCGGGACGGCGTATCGCGACCGATCGTGCGCGCGCGGCGGGCCTTACCCCGGAGCAGGTCCGGTGGGAACTCGATAACGCGGAGGCGAATTCCCGGGTGCAGGTGACGCTCGACGCCCACCAGTCGGGCACGATGCTGCAGCGGGATTGGAGCTGGCACGCGTATTTCCCGGACGAGGCCCAGGCCGCGGCATGGACCCATGATGCGGTGAACGAGACCGACTGGCGCACCGGCACGACCTTGACGGTCAAGGCCCGCGAGGCCGGACACGCGAAGGCGTTCTACGCCGCCGAAGGCAACCAGGTCAGCGTCGGACGGGATGTGGAGTTGTGGCACACCGCGGCCCGCAACGGGTTCACGAACTCCCCGCAGCCTGCCCGCGAGCAGACCGCCGGTACGGCGGTGGTGCGCACCGATCCTGTCACTGCTGCACAGCAGGCCGAGCAGACGAGCGGTCGGGATCCGTTGGATCTGGTCGCCGAGAACGACGCGCTGCGTCAGCGGCTTGAGGTGTTGGAGGCCGAGAAATTCGGGCCCGAACCCGAGGACTGGAACGGTGAGCGTGGCGTGGCGCGGCGTGAATCAGAGCCGCACACGGTGTTTGAGCGGTTGCCCCGGGCGCAATACAACGCGCTGCAGCGGATCCGGCATGCGCAGGCGCAGTTGCGCACCGCGGTCGCTGAGGGCCGCACAACCCCTGGCGACTACTTCACTGCCCGCGAGGCCACGAAGGGCGCCGCGGAGGTGCTGGGGGAGCAGCGTGCGGCGCGGGAGGAGGTGCACGCCGAAGCCAATTCCCGCACGGTCGTGACGATCTCGGCGACAACACCCGAGGGCGCCTCGTCGCAGTACCTGACCTACCACCCTGACGAGGCCGCCGCGGCGCTGGTCGTGCAGCAGGAGGTGAGCGCGGCCCCGGCCGGCACCACCTTCACCGTGCGGGCCCGCCAGGCCGACGATCCGGTGCCGTTCTACGTCGCCGAAGGCAACCAATCCGAAGTCGCCCGCGACACCAGCCTGTGGGCCAGCGAAATCCGCGACGGTTTCGGCCGCACCCAGCAGTCCTCACGCGAGCAGCAGGCCAGTACCGCGGCCGCGCACAACGATCTGGTGATCGAGCACGGCAAGGCCGCAGGGGAGCGTGACAGGCTGCGCGGGCAGGTGGATTCGGTGCAAGCCCGGCTGAATCTGTCGATCGAGCACAACGGCAAGCTGACCAACCAGAACGCCCGCCTGACCCGGCAACTGACCGCGCTGACAACCGAGCGTGACCAGCTCCGCGGCGAGCGGGACGCGGCGGTGCAGAAACTCGTCGCCCGCACCTCGGCCGCCGAACGGTACGGCAGCCCCGAACGCCAAGCCGAACAGGCCAAGACCGCCGCGCAAGCGCCGGCGGACGGTCGCAACGTGCTGTCGCAGTACCTCGGCAGAGAGGTCCCCGACTGCGGCGCATACACGTTCGGCGACGAGTTCCGGGACAAGTTGCGCCAGGACCCGGCCGCGTACGCGGGATGGGTCCAGCAACACGTGCCCGAAGGGCAGCAGGATCGATGGCTCACGGACCGGGATAACGTCCTTGACGCCCACGCCGAGATCGAACACAACCTGTTTGCCGCGGCCCAAGATCTCAATTCGCCGTTGATGAGGAACAAAGCGCAGGAGCTGTTCCCGAACGGACCCGATGTTCGCGCTGGGGAAGAAATGGCGAAGTGGTGGTTGGGCGGCGGGGCCACGGAGTACCGGGCCGAGCGTGCCGCCCGGGAAGAGGCCGCGCAGTCTGCGACATCCGCGCAAGCCTCGGCGGGTCGATCCGCTCTGGCGGATCACCAGCCCGGCCACGCCTTGGCCGACGCAGTCGCCCGCTGCGAGCACGAGCGCGACGGAATCGAGCGGTGAACGACCACGACACGGACATGCCGGGCGGGCCAACGCCCGGCATGCACCGAAGGCCCGACACCACCACAACATTCGATCGAGAAGGAGCCGAACCAATGAACGACACTACCCACCGCGAGACCATCCCGACTGACGATGAGGTCCTGACAGCGCTACCCAGAAGCATCGCGGCCGGCGCCTTCGAGGTCTTCGATCCTGAAAAGGCGGCACGCGAGCTGACCGCCGAATCCGAGACCGAGTCCTGGACCGAGCAGAAGATGCGCGCGGACTTCATGCACGCCCAGTCGTTCGTCTCGCGGGATCCGGAGGACTACGACCCGGCCGATGCGCTCGATTACGCCGAGTACGCGAATCCGTGGATCAGCGGCGATGAGAAGTGGATGAACGAGTGGATCTACCTGCAGTCCGCGACGCAGCGCTGGCGCGAGGATCCCGAATTCGCCGCCGGGCTGAATATCGAAGGTGGCGGCGATGATGCGCCGACACCGATCCAGCTGCGCAGCGAACTGCAGGCCCGATACATCGCCGAGCACGGCATCGAGCGCGCCGAGAACGGGTTGCTGACCTCGCACTATGTGACCCGCATCGAGGACCGCGACCACGGGCCGTCGCCGCTGGCGAACTACCTGCCCGGTAACGCTCTGGCCGCGCACGCGGCGAACTTCGAGCGGGACGGAGTCGAGCGGTGAGCGCGGCGGCGATCGAGACGACGATGCCCTCTAAGCCCGCAGCCGGCACCGGCCCGGTGACCGCCCGCCCGCCGTCGGCGCGGCCGGTGGCGCGCGCGGTCTGCACCGCGGCGCCGGTGCAGACCGCGACGGTGCGGTCGACGCCGGACGGGCTGAGCCCTGCCGATCTGGCGGAGCGGTTGATCGCGGCGAATCAGCGCACCGCCGAATTGGAGGAGCAACTGGCCGCAGTCGTTGCCGCCCGCGATGCGGCCGAGCATCAGGCTGCGCAGCTGGAAGACCTTAACCGGGAGTTGGCCTGCGACCTGGACAACGCCCTGGACGAACTCGCCGGGCACGCCGGGCACGCCGAGCAGGAGCGCCTCGTCCGCGCTCCGGTGTGGAGCCCGTGGTCCGCATCAGCCGATCGAGAGGGGCACGACCGATGAACTCGTCAACCACCGCCCATGCGGTGTCCAGTCCTGTCAACCGGGTGTCAAGCGGGCGTCTGGATGTCGCGGAGTTGACCGCGCTGGCGATGACGATCGTGATCGGCGGGTGCGCGTTCGCGTGGTCGTTCGCGGCGTTGAGCGGACTGTCGACGATGGCCGGGATTACACCGCGTCTAGCGTGGGCGGGCCCGATTTTCGTGGACGGCGCGATTGTCCAGTCCGTTGTCGCGCTGGTGTCGCTGCAGCGCCGCGCCCGCCAGGGGATCGAGATCCCGAAGGCAACTGGCCGGTTCTTCTGGGCTGAGCTGTTCTCGGCAGAACTGATCAGCGTGGTCGGAAACGGCCTGCACGCTGCGGAATCCGGGCAGCGAGTGCTGCCCGCGACGATCGCGGCCTGCGTCGCCGGGGCCGCACCGCTGTTCGGCCTGGCCGCCACGCACGGCCTGACCGCGCTGATCGAGGTTCCCCGCACCGCGGAGCCCAAGCCAGAGCCCGAGTTGACACCGGTTTACGCCGACTCGACACGACTGGACAACGGCTTGACAGGGCTGGACAGCGACTTGACGGGACTGGACAGCGGGCAGACAGTCACCGCCGAGACCGTTGACAGCGACCCGCTGGCCGACCGTGACGCGGAGATCCTTCGCCGCCGCGCGGCGGGTGAATCGACGCGCGCGATCGGTGCCGCGGTCGGGCTGTCACACACCCGGGTCGCGCAGATCATCGCCGCCGCCGGCACCGTCGACGACGCCGACGAGGGCGAGGGGGAGGTGCTGAGCTTGGTTCGCTGACCGATTGCCCGGTGGTGCGGGAGGGTGTGCGGCGGTCCCTCCCGCGTCCAGGGCACACAGTGTCGCCGGGCGGCGATGACCGTTCCGGCCACCCTGGACCCGCGAGCCTCTACCGCCACACGGGCTACGGCCCTTATCGGGGCAGGCAGTGAGCCTGCCCCCTATTTCCCTTCACCACCTCGAAACCCTTTGGAGGACATCATGACCAGCACCATGACCGACCTGGACCTGATCAACGCCGAGCTGATGGGCGCCGGCGCCCGGAACCCGTTCGGCAAGGACGTGCAGCCCGGCGACGGCGTGACCGGTGAGATCGTCGCGGTCATCCGGCGTCACCGCCACAACAGCCAGGGCCAGCCCCTGTTCTGGGTCAACCGCAAACCCACCGTCGCCGAGGGCGGTGACCCGGTCATCGATTCCCAGCTCATCGTCGAGACCGACGCCCGCGACGACGAGCAGGACGATGGCCTGCGCGCGATCACGATGGACCGCGACATCATGCGCGCCATCAGCGCCAAGGTGCGCCGCGCCCGCGCCAACGGAGTCGCCCTCGGCGGCCGGATCGACGGCCTGCTGTACGTCGGGCCCGCTGAGAGCGGCTACGGCCGTGTCTACGACCTCGGCGCCTACATCCCGCCCACCACATAGCCTTTCAGCCTCTACCGAAGCCCTCGACCCGCGAACGGGTCGGGGGCTTCTTCATGTTCACGGCCGTTCGGCTCCTCGAGGAACGGCGCCGGTCGATCCCTGACTGTCCCCCCGGCCCCTTCCTCCGAAGGCTTTCCGTGCCCGGACGGCGGGTTGCTCAAGGGTGGCCGCAGGCCATCGCCGCAGGCGACGCGACGCAGGAGTGCCCTTGAACAACCCGATGGCCGAGCACACACTATCCGGCCGAGGAAGGGCCCTGCTCGTGTCACGGCATCGGCGGTCAGCAGTCGATCTTGCTATGGTCGGACGGCGCGAAAACACGGACAAAAAGTAGCGAATAGGTAGCACACGCGTGTGCTACCTATTCGCGCTCTCGCTCACCACATCAACCCGCGTCTGAGCTGGGGTTACGGGCATGATTTCTGCTCACTCCCCACCCCCACCCAGTTCGACATCTTATCGCCCACTGCGTGTTCAATAAGATGTCGAACTGGGTGGGGGTGGGGAGCAATCAGAAATCAAAAGATCAAGTAGGGGTGGGTTGGTGTGGTGGTCGAGAGAAAAAGAAGTGGTTGCGTTGGGTGGGCCTCGGAAAGTTTGCGAGTGGGTCGCTTTGGGAGACGGTGACGGTGGTGGCGTCGTCTGCCGTGGTGGCGGTCTACTGCACGCGGCTGTGCGTGATAGTCGGGTGACGCAGCGCGTGTGCCGTGGGGCGCTGGCTCGTGCAGCTGCCTGGTGATGCACTGCGCGGCGAGATCCGGTGCGGGGTTCCGCGAGCTGCGCTCGCGCCTGCGTTCCGCTCGGCCTGTCGTGGTGGGGTTCCTCTCCGCTCGGCCTGATCTGGGGCTATCACACGGGCACCGGCTATCAAGGGCGCCTGCGGCGTCGGCTGCGCCGATGGCTACGCCACCCTTGACAACCGATACCCGCGTGATCGAGACGCCCCAGGCCAAGCGGAGAGGAACCCCACCACGACACACACGTGCTCCACTGCCGGGAATCCGCAGCCTGACGGCTGCGCGCGGGGGCTCTGCCCACCGGACCCCCGCCCTCGCCGGGAGCAGGCCTGCACAGAGAGGGGGCAGCGCGCAGGTGCCAGTTGTGTTGGTCTACCGCGGCATTCAAGCACCACGACTCAGCGGCGTGCTCGCGAACGCGAATCCATCAGCAACTCAACAGCAATGAACTAGTGACTCTTCAGCGATCAATGTGTTCAGGTTCCCGATTGCTGGAGGCGTGGCCGCCGATTCGCGGCGAATAACCCGCACCTCCGACCGGTCGAACACGCTGGTGGACACGTGAACTCGACCGTACTGGTTGCGAATCGGCAATGCGCGGGTGTGCGGCGTTACCGCTTACGGAGGGAATCGTCCCGGTCGCTGCCGCCACGTCGGCTGCGCCGCGGTCTGCTTCTCCGCTGTATTGCGCCCTCTGTCCAATCTCCGTACTTCAAATAGAAGGCGAAAAGCGGATCTTCTATGTAAGCGACTTCCTCGCGGTAGCTAAAGATGGGATCAGCATCTCTCTTATTTTTATCGGCCTCAGAGGACATGCCATTGAGGGCTGCCGTGATCCGCTGCTTCGAGATAGCTTCCTTGGTGAGATCGTGAACTGACTTCCGTATATCGGTGAATTTTAAGACAGAAGGCGGAATTAGTTTGGCCAACGCAAACATGACGATTCCGTATATGTCGGTCTCGTCGCCATTGTTGAGTACAACTGGATTTCTGGGTACACCCTTTGTGTTCTTACCAGAAAGCACGGAGTGAAATGCAAAAGGCTCGGACGCGGTCGCTGCAGTTCGGAGTATTCGATCGAATTTCTGTGGAACTTCCACTTGCTGTGGTGTCGCAACTGTCTCGTGCACTTTAAGGCCTTGCGAAAGCATTTCATAGCAAAGCTCTTGCATGACATGGGGCGAGCCGAAACTGCACTGCGCGAGACGGCCTGAAAACACATCCCCGCGGTCAATAAGGTTAAGCTCGCTGAATCCTCGCTGTGCAATTGATATCAATTCGGGCATAGTCCACTCCGGAATCTTGAAATGGACCATTCGACCTCCGATATCCACCACGGTCTTCGCGGGGTCGAACGAGTATGACGGAATCGCCACTAAGACAATGAACGTATTTCTGAGGAGCGGCTTTATTGCGCGAGCTATTGCGGCGCGAACATCGCTAGAGATATGGTGGAAATCGTCAACTACAATGGGGCGATGTGATTCCGACAAGGCCTGTTCAACTGAGTGTGCCGGAACGGAAGAGTAGGACCATGTATCCACTCTACCAGTTTTAGATCCATCAGAAGAATCGGCTGAGGCCATCATAACTGAACGAAAACCCGCCTCGAATTTGAGGCCTTCCGATTCTGACTCTTCGGTTGAGATCTGGCTCGTGTTCTTGTCGCTGACTGAAAGTTGCTGAGCTAAGGTCAGCCAAAAATCATCAATTGAATTAATTCGGGTGCCTTGAAGCCAACACGCCTGGTCTTCTGGCAAAACCCGCTCGACAAGCGAGGTCTTTCCCGACTTGCTGACGCCGGAGAGCATGACACCGCCATTGCGACGACGAGCCTTACCCCTAAGCTGATCGTCGAACGTACCGTCTTCGGGGTCTTCTCCGAATCTCGGAGTGTATGTCGCTTCTGGCGTCTTGCCAGTCGAAAACACATCTTCGAGCAAGCGAACGACGATCATATCGGCGTCGCCTGACGCGTCCGATTTTCTCACCTGGCTATCCTAGCCTCAGCACTTCAGGGTAGTAGTGGGAAGAGCCTTGTTGCGTAACTCGCGCCCAGAGCAGGTAGGAAGCTCATGAGCGTGGTTGATACACCGTTCGACCTGGCGGACTACTTCTTCGCAGAGGTTAATCCGCTACGGAACTCGACCTGGCTCATAAGGTGCCCGCCAGTCGTCCTGATGGGAACGACTATCCGCCCGGGTCGAGCACCTTCCGGCCCGGATCGGTCAGCGACCGCCATACGGTCGCCGCGCCGATCTCTCGAAGCCACGACTGCCGGCCGCGGACCAGGCCGCGCTTCTCCAGACGCTTCAAGCATCCGTAGACCGACTTCTTCTCCGACTCCGACGGGGCATCCTCGGCACCGAACACCTCCTGCGCGATCTCCCACACCGACAACATGTAGCTGTCAGCTTCGAGGCAATCGAGAACCCGACGTTGGAGAGGAGTCACCCCACGGGGATAGTCAGCCGGCACCGGGTGCGGGAAGCTCACGCTAGCTGTCTCCCTTGCGGTGCGTGGTCCAGTGCAGCTCGAACCAGGTCCGCTGTTCCGGTGTGACCGGGATGGTCAGTGGCTTGCCGTGCAACTCGCCATAGGTCGCGAACTCGCGGTAGCGCTCGGACACGTCGATCACGTCGTTACCGTCGACCGCGATCTCGCCGAGGTCGAACAAGGTGTGCAAGTCCCGGCGCAACAGGATCCCGCCGTGCTCATGATGCTTGCCGACCTTCGCGTAACTGTAGAGGTGGCAGGCGTCCAACACCGTCTCAGGAAGGTCCCCGGTGAACGCGCACCGCGTCTTATACTTGGCCAGCAGGGTTTTGCGGAACTCTTTCTGCCCCAGCCGCACCCGCGTCGGCCGCGTCGTGTGACCACCCTGGATCTGCTTGCTCGCGGCATCGAGCGGTCCGAACAAGTCCGTTCCGGTCACTCGCATCGCCGCGGCTCGGAAAGCATCCCAGTCCAGTGTCCGGAAACTGTTCTGCGACTTCGGCTTGTCACAGAACGCGCGAAGTTCCTCGGCGCTAAACGCCCCAACCAACTCCACCCATGCTTGCCCGTGGTCGGAACGGAAGGTCTCGACATCGACGTCCTCGAAGACCGGATCATCGAACGTCGTTCCGCACTCCGAACAGCGGAAGATAGGGCGCATCGTCTTCCGCGCCTCATAGTTCGTCGTACGACAGGTCACGTTCGTGCACCGGCCACGGCGCTTCACCGCCCGACCGGTCCTGATCCGCTCGATCACCGAGGCGCCCAGTGATTCGACCTCGTCCCACAACACAACGAAGTCGCCCGGACGGACATTGAGATGGTTCGGAACCGTACTGTCCCAGCTGTAGCGGCGAGAAGGATCGTCATCGTATTTCTCACCACCCCCCAGCCGGCGATACGCCGCCTTCGACATCACCAGCCACGCCTGACGATCCTTCGCATCAGGTCGCGAAGCCACACTGTTCTTCGCCACAACTCCCCGCTAACAGCTCAGAAGCCGCGCACCCACGCGACTACACAGCACCCAGTATGCGTACCCCCGCTGACACATTCAGGCAGCACCTATTCGGATGTCGCCGACACCGTGCTACCAGAGGTGGCGGTGTGCCTGCGACGCAAGTCCGGTGTCGTGGGGCAGCATCCAGCATGAGTGGGGCAGAACGTGGGGCAGACGGCTGTCCAGTTGTGCGGCTTAGTGTTCCCTTGAGCCCCTGGCCCTTCGCGTCAAATACGCTGTCCTGCTGATATAGACCGCCGCAAAGCGGCTGTGCCAGTGGGGTTTCGGCAAGATGCAGCCTCTCTGGTTTTACACACCAGCGGTCGGGGGTTCGAACCCCTCTGCGCCCACCCAGGTCAACGGCCATTTCGGCCCTGCCGAGAACGCCAACGGCGCGGTCAGTGGGGCCAACGGCCGGGGAACACAGATCTCGTTATTCGAAGAGAGCCGCACCGGCTGCCCGCAGATCCTCGGGCCGCGGATCGTTGTAGATCCGCAGGGATACCGCGGGGTCGTGTCCGTGCCAGGCCGCGACCGCAGGATGCCACGCGACAACATGAGCGAGACCGATGCGGTGCGGCTCCGCGCCGACTTGGGCAGGTTCTCGTCGACCTCGGTGCCGATCGCCACCCGGCCGCGGCGAACCCGGATCGTCGAGTCGGCGAACCGCGTCCATCGTGCACCCAGTACCTCGCTGCGCCTCATTCCGTAGCAGGACAGCAGCCAGCAGGCATACAGGTGTTGGTTACGCACGAACTTCCGGAACGTCTCGACCTCGGCCAGCGGTCGTGGCCTGCGCCGGAGCGTTGACGACACTGTCATTAAGCCCAGTTGAGACGGGTGGCGGGTGGCTTCTTCCCGGATGGGGGCGCGGACGAATATGACGGTCGCCTATTGGATTGTTTCCAGGGTCAGCTGTTTGCGGTGGTGGTTGTAGTGCTGGCCGGGGTAGGCGAAGAGATCGGCCAGGGTCATGTAGTTATGGAAGTAGGGGTCCCAGCGGTCCGGGTAGGGCATGCCGCGCTGAAGGTCGCTGTCGCGGAGGCGGTTGAGCGAGCGTTGCAGCGAGTCGATGACTCGGTCGAGTTTGGCGCCCATGCGATTTCGGTTGAATACGCGGGCGGCCAGGCAGGAGCCGTGGTAGTTGATGGCGTCGAATGGGCCGGTGGCTGCGTTGAGCAGGCTCATGTAGCGGTGGGTGATCGGTTTGGGCAGGTGGCCGGAAACGCGGGCCAGGATCAACAGTTTCTGGACGATCATGTAGCCGAACACCATGTGGAACAGCAACTGTTCGTTGGTCCAGCGGGTGCCTTGTGTCGGTTTCCGCCACTCGTCTGGCTTGGTGTGGTCCAACAGTTGATGGAAGTCGCGGCGGACCCGGTCCAAGTCCGCGGAAAGGGCTTCGCGTTCGGTGTTCGGCTCGGCCATCGGTGGCGCCTCGATCGACAGGTTTCGGCTGGTGTCTTGATGGTGCCACCATGGAGCCGCCGGGTGCGGGTCAGTTGAAGTGGGGGCTGCGTCGTTCGATGAGGATGACGTCGCGCCAGCGTCCGTGGTGGCGGCCGATGCGTTCGCGGGTGCCGATCACGCGGAATCCGGCTCGTGTGTGCAGGGCCAGGCTGGCGGCGTTTTCGGGGAAGATGCCGGATTGGACGGTCCAGATCCCGGCGTTGCCGGTGGATTCGAGCAGGGCGGACAGCAGCGCCATTCCGATGCCTCGGCCGCGGGCGTCGGGGTGGACGTAGACGGAATGTTCGACGACGCCCGCGTAGGCGCAGCGGTCGGAGACGGCCACGACCGCGACCCAGCCCAGTACGCGGTTGTGGGGATCGAGTGCGACGAGTCGATGCGACGGCAGTCTCGTGTTGTCGAATTTCTCCCAGGTCGGCGCGTGGGTTTCGAAGGTGGCGTCCCCGTCGTCGATGCCGCGCTGGTAGATGTCGAGCACCTGCGCGGCGTGCTCGGTCCGCATTGCCGCGATGTGGACCCCGGTTGTCGTGATGGTCACGCCGCTGACGATATGCCGAGTTCGTCGAGCAGGCCGCGGATGCGTTGTTCGATTTCATCGCGGATCGGTCGGATGGCGTCGATGCCCTGCCCGGCGGGGTCGTCGAGTTTCCAGTCCAAGTAACGCTTTCCGGGGAAGATCGGGCAGGCGTCGCCGCAGCCCATGGTGATCACCACATCGGATGCCTCCACGGCTTCGATGGTGAGCATCTTGGGCACTTCGGTGGACATGTCGATGCCGATTTCGGTCATTGCCTCGACAGCCACGGGGTTGACCTCGTCGGCGGGGGCGGAGCCTGCGGAGCGGACCTGGATGCGGTCTCCCCCGAGGTGGGTGAGGAAGGCGGCGGCCATTTGGGATCGTCCGGCGTTGTGGACGCAGACGAACAGGACGGTGGGCGTGGAAGCCATTGGTGGACTGTGTCTTTCGGAGAGGGGTGGTCAGGGGTTGGCGACGTCGAGCGGGTTTTCGGTCATCGGGGGCGCCCCGGGCTCAGCGTGTGGTGGGTATCGGGTTGCCGGTGGTGGTGGCGGGATCGGTGTGGTGTGGGACGACGACGTTGTCGGCCGCCGCAGCAGGGGTGGTCGGGTAGAGCAGGGCGATCAGTCCTAGTCCGAGCAGGGCTCCGGCGATCTGGGCGGCGATGAATCCTGGTGTCGAGGACGGTGCGATCCCGGCGAAGGTGTCGGAGAAGATCCGCCCGATCGTGACGGCCGGGTTGGCGAACGAGGTCGAGCTGGTGAACCAGTAGGCCGCACCGATGTATCCGCCCACGGCGGCGGCCGACAACCCCGCGCGACCGGTGCGGGCCAGGGCGAAGATGACCGCGATCAACCCGGCAGTGGCAACAACCTCGCCGACGAGGTGGCCGCCGGTGATGCGGTGATGGGTGGATATTTGCATGGCGCGTTGGTCGAACATGACGTTGGCCAGGATCGCCCCGGCGATCCCGCCCGCGGTTTGGGCGAGGATGTAGCCGCCGAGGTCGGCGGCGGGCAGGCCGGTGCCGTGACGACGGCCCGCGAGCCAGTCCACGGCGGACACGACCGGGTTGAAGTGGGCGCCGGAGACCGGTCCGAACACGAGGATCAACACAGCCAACCCGAACACGGTCGCGGTGGAGTTCTCCAGCAACTGCAACCCGGTGTCGCCGGGCGAGAGCTGCTGCGCGGTGATACCGGAGCCCACGACGACGGTGACCAGCAGAGCGGTGCCAGTGAATTCGGCGAGCAGCCGCCGCGCGAGATCGTTCACCGCGCCACCGCCGCAGCGGGGTCGGTGATGTCGAGCAGCTGGGAGAGCTGTCGCAGCGCGGCGGGTTCGATGCGGTAGTAGACCCACGATCCGCGCCGTTCGCTGGCCAGCAGTCCGGCCTCCCGCAGCACCTTCAGGTGATGCGAGATGGTGGGTTGGCTGACCTCGAATCCGTCGGAGATGTCGCAGACACACGCTTCCTGCCCGGCATGGCTGGCCACCAGCGACAACAAGCGCAACCGCACCGGATCCGACAACGCTTTGAACACCCCGGCCAACTCGGCGGCGGCCTCGCCGGTGAGTGGTTCGCGGACCAGGGTTGTGACCTCACACGACGGCGAGGTCACGACCGTCAACGGCAACTCGGACTTAGACACACGTTGATATTGATGTGGATCGAATCCATGAGCAAGCGAACTCTCGGTGAACAGGGTTCGTTCGATCGCGGTCAGCAGCAGGTTGCGCCGGAGGCGACCGCGTCCTTCTTGGTCTGTGTCGAGCAGCATGCGCCTTCGGCGGCGGCGTCCTCGGGGGTGCCGCAGCAGACCGCGACCGCTTCGGCGTCGCTTGATGCGAGTTGGGGTGCGGTGCCGAAGGTGTCGCTGTCGGCGAGCACGGTGTAAACCTCCCACCGCTCGGCGTCCGGCGCGGTGACCCACACCTTGTCCTGGGTCGCGAAGCAACACGTGGTCGCGATCTGCTCCTCGGTGAACAGGCCCGCCTCCGACAGGCGCGCGATCTCACCGTGAACCTGCTCGGAGGTCTCGACCTCGACGCCGAGATGATTGAGACTGCCGCCGTGGCCGGGGTTCTCGATCAGCACCAGCTTCAGCGGAGGCTCGGCGACGGCGAAGTTGGCGTAGCCCGGCTTGCGCTTGGCCGGCTCGGTGCCGAACAGGGTCGAGTAGAACGTCACGGCCTGGTCGAGGTCGTCGACGTTGAGGGCGAGCTGGACGCGGGACATGGCAACCTCCGGTTGTTTCATATATGTCGAAGAACTTGCGTGGTCGAGTGTGCCATCTTTTCGACATATGTCAATTTCCCCAGTAGGGTGGGTGTCATGCCCAAGGCGTTGCCCGTGATCGACATGTCCGCGCCGGTGTGCTGCACGCCGGTGGCCGCGGCGGCGATGGACGAGGCGGCGGCGTTGGAGGTGGCGCTGCGCTTGAAGGCGCTGGCCGACCCGGCCCGGGTGCGGTTGATGTCGCTGCTGTTGACCAGTCCGTCCGGTGAACCGAACAGCGGCGAGTTGGCGGCGGCGGTGGGGTTGTCGGAGTCCACGGTCAGCCATCATCTCGCCCAGCTGCGCAACGCCGGCATGGTCGAATCGGAGCGTCGCGGGATGAACACGGTCCACCGTGCTCGCCGGGATGCGCTCGGCGCGATGTGTCGGATCCTGGACCCCGACTGCTGCACCTGACGCACCCGGCAGACTCCAGGGCATCAGTCGGCCCGACCGGAGGTGAAGAACTCGTCCCAGCTTTCCAGCGGCCAGTCCAGCAGGGAACCGACGTCGGCGGCGGCCACGAAGGCGATCACGGCGCGGCCGGTGTCAGCGGCGGTCTTGACCTTGCGTTCGTCGTGGCGGCATTGCAGCGCGTACTGCATCTTCAACTCGAGCTGTCGCCGGTCGCCGAAGGCTCGGAAGTCGAAGCGGTCGTTGCCGTAGGACTTGACCAAGATGATGAATTCCTCGATCGGCGGCCGACCGGCCTGACGCCAGCTGTGATCGTGGATACAGCGGTGACAATCCCACAGGTGCCGCTGAAAGCGGTCCGGCGGCCGCAGCCGCCTGTAATCTCGTTCGGGTGGGTAGTGATCCGGGGGCCTCTGTCCCGGTGCAGGATGTTCTCGCCGCGGCACGGTGGATCGAGGACTCGGCCAAGGAATTCGACGAGGAGATTCAAACCTTCTTCAAGCGGGTACGGGCGGTGGTCGGCGGGGATTGGTCCGGCAAGGCCGCGGACTCACACGACCAACCCTGGATTGATTGGTATACCTCGGCCAACGACGTAGTGGAGGCTCTTCGAGGGGATGCATCGACGCTGCGTGAGGCTGCAGGCGCGTTCGTGGAGACGGACACCGCGTGGTCTGATTCGGTGCGTCACAAGACCAGCAGCCTCGATCTGCCGGAGATCCCGTGAACGACAATCCGTATCGGGTCGATCTGGCCGAACTGCAGAGCCTGATCGACGACGCCAAACGCCTGGACGCCCAGATCGAAGCCCGGGCGGATGCCATTCGCCGACAGGTCGATCAACTGCATGTGCAGTGGACCGGAGCGGCGGCAACAGCTCACCAGCACTTCGTGGACCGCTGGACGGCGGACACCGCGGCCATGCGGGAGGCGTTAACGACGTTGCAGGCCGCGCTGACTCGCGCGCACGGAAACTATTCCGGCGCAGTCGATGTCAACAAGGGGATGTGGCCCCTATCTTGAATGGTGCTCGGGCCGTTGGGGTTCGGGTGTCTCGAACGGGCATCGGAAATCTGCATCGTCCTCGGCGGTACCACCGTGGCCTGTTACGAGTGTTCTACCTTTCGGCCGAGATCAGCACCCGCAGCAACGCCGAATCCAAACGGTTCTACGATCGAAAACGCTTGCAAGGCAAAACACACCGACACGCGGTGATCGCCCTGGCTCGGCGCCGAGTGAACGTGCTGTGGGCACTGATGCGCGAGCGCCGCTGCTACGAGATACGTCCAGCACCGGCTGACGCTGCCTGAACGCATCGACCAGCGACACCTGCATACTGGCCACAGAACCGTGGAACCAACACTGAGACAGCGGATTGCTGACATCATTACCTTGATTTGGAGTCGACAGTCGCGACGAAAATGCCCGGGGGGACACCTAGTGCTGGGGAGTTCACCGGGTGTTCAGCGGCATCATGACCGGGCAGGAGTCGTGGGGTGTACGCACGTATCGAGATCGACGGCGGGGACGGCGAGGACCTGGCGGCGCTCAATGAGTGGTTGAGCGGTGAGGAGGATCTGCGGGGCCGGGTCAGGGGCATCCGGCACCCTATCGGGGAGACCGAGTTGGGTTCGGCGATCGATGTGTTGACTGTGGCTCTGGGGGCCGGTGGCGCGGGCTCGGTGTTGGCGGCCTCCTTGATCACCTGGTTGAAGACCCGCCGGACATCGGCGAAGATCACGGTGACGTGCGCTCGTCGTTCGGTGACCTTGGATATCCGAACTGTCGAGGATGTCGCACCGCTGCTGGAACAGATTCTCCGCGATGAAGATCGCGAGCCCGGCGATGGGTGCTGAACCGAAAGTACCTGCCGGCTCCCGTGCAGTGCTGGTCGGTGTATCCGCCTACGAGCACGCGGAATTTTCCCCGATCCTCGCCGCGCGAAACAGCTTGACTGCGATGCGGGAGTTGCTGACCGATCCGCAGCTGTGTGGCTGGCAGCCAGAGCAGGTGACCGTAATCCCCGATCCGTCGTCCACCGTGAATCTGGCTGAGCAAGTGAGTGATCTGGCTGAGGCATGCACCGGTGTACTGCTGCTGTACTACGTCGGTCATGGGGTGCTCACACCACGCGGTGAGTTGTGTCTGACCCTGTCTACTACTCGCCCGGATCGGCCGAAAATTACTGGCATCTGGTGGGAACTGCTTGCCGAGGTGCTGCAAAACAGCCCAGCACGTGCGCGGATCGCGATCCTGGACTGTTGTTTCGCCGGCCAGGCCATCGAAGCGCTCGCCGGGCCGGACAGTGCAGGGCTGGCTGACCTCGCGCACATCCAGGGCGTGTACACCCTGACCGCCACCACCCGCAATCGCACCGCCCACGTGCCACCGCTCGACGTGCAGGACACCGCCTGCACGTCATTCACCAGCGAATTGCGCGCTTTGATCCGCACCGGCATCCCCAGCGGCCCCGATCTGCTGACACTCGCCGATATCTACCCGATATTGCGTGCTCAGTTGCGCGCCAAGGGATTACCCTCGCCCAACCAGCGCGGCACCGACACCGCCGGCCACTTCCCCTTTGCGGTCAACCTCGCAACCAGCACCGCCACCCATATGGATCTCTCCGAGATGACCTCAACGTGGAGCCATCTGATGGGGCTCGGCGACATCGGAACCTTCGATCCCGAACGCGCGTGGCAGCCACGCTACGCCCGCGAACGCCTGCGGGTACCGTTCGGTGTCGGCGCCGACGGTCTTCCGGTATACCTCGACATCAAGGAGGCCGCCGAGGGCGGCATGGGCCCACACGGCCTGTGCATCGGCGCCACCGGCTCGGGCAAGTCGGAATTCCTTCGCACCCTAGTGCTTTCGCTGGTGGCCACGCACACACCGGACCAGCTGAACCTGGTTCTCATCGACTTCAAGGGCGGCGCAACATTTCTCGGGTTCGAGGGGCTTCCGCACGTTGCTGCGATCATCACCAACCTGGAGGAGGAGGCCGCGCTCGTCGATCGTATGCACGACGCGCTGGCCGGGGAGATCCATCGCCGCCAGCAGGTGCTGCGGGCTGGTGGCAAGTTCGCGAACGTCTCCGAGTACGAGAAGGCCCGCGCCGCCGGCGCCGATCTGGATCCGTTGCCGGCATTGTTCGTGGTGCTCGACGAGTTCTCCGAGCTGCTCGGTCAACGCCCGGATTTCGCAAACCTGTTCAGGAGGATCGGACGCATCGGCCGGGCACTGCACGTACATCTGCTGCTGGCCTCACAGCGCCTGGAAGAGGCCTGGCTCAAGGGCCTGGCAAGCAACCTGTCCTACCGGATCTGTCTGAAGACCTTCTCCGCCAACGAGTCTCACCAGGTCCTCGGAATCCCTGACGCCGCCAACCTGCCGAACAATCCCGGTGGAGGATATTTCAGGTCCAGCTCCGGTGAGATCGGACGCTTCCAGGCATCGTACGTATCGGGCCCGTATGTCGCCGAGGCCTCACCAGAGGACGACAGCGGTCAGGACCGTCCTCGGCCCGACGAAGGTGACCAGGTCTCCATCCTTCAAATGCTGGTATCGCGCATCCTCGGGCACGGGCATCCAGCGCGCGAAATCTGGCTGCCGCCGCTCGAGGAGCCCCCCACGCTGGACGAGCTCATGCCGCATTCGATCCTCACCGGCGAATTCAACACCGTCTCGACCTTGCGTGCCGCTGTCGGCATTGTGGACCGTCCATACGATCAGCGCCGTGACGCGCTCGTGGTCGATTTGTCCGGCGCGGGTGGCAATCTCGCGGTGGTCGGTGGCCCGCAATCGGGTAAGTCGACCTTGCTGCGATCACTGATCCTGGCACTGGCGCTGACCCACACCACCGAGCAGGTGCAGTTCTACTGCCTCGACTTCGGTGGCGGTACCCTCGCCGGCCTCGGGGACCTACCGCACGTCGGCTCGGTCGCCAGCCACCTGCAAGAGGACAGAATCCGGCGCACCGTCGTCAAGATGACCACCATCGTCCGCGATCGCGACGCACAATTCCATCGACTCGGTATCGAGTCGATGTCCGAATTCCGGAGACTGCGTGCCATGGACCGCTCCAGCAACCCAACCGCTGCAGGCGCGCACGAGGACCCCCACGGTGATGTTTTCCTGGTGATCGACGGTTACGGCTCGATCCATCAAGACTTCGCTGCCCTGAAGCAGACGATCGCGAATCTTGCGGTACGTGGTCTGTCGTACGGTGTGCACATCATCATCGCGTCGGCGCGGTGGACCGAGCTGGAACCAGCGCTCAAAGATTCGATTGGCACACGCATCGAACTGCGCCTAGGAGATCCGGCGGAATCCCAGTCGGGCCCGGGGTCCGCCTCGCTAGTCCCTATGGGACGACCGGGACGCGGTATGACCCCAGAAGGCCTGCACTTGCTCACGGCGCTACCGCGAGTCGATGGCAACCCGGATCCCGAAACGTTGGGTACCGGTGTGGCCGAGGCCGTTTCGAAGCTGCGACAGATGACGCCGGGGCACCCAGCACCCCGAATACCGGTACTGCCCGACCGGCTCGAGCACACCGAGCTGCTGCAGATGGCTGGGGATTGGCCGGGCGATCCAGCACAGAAATGCCTGCGATTCCCGATCGGGCTCAACGAATCCGAGCTGACGCCGGTGTACATCGACTTCAACGTAAGCCCACATTTCATCATCATCGGTGACCGGAAGTCGGGTAAGACGACGCTGCTTCAATCGATCATCGACAGCATCATTGCGTCGAACACCACGGACCAGGCCCGCATCATTCTCGTCGACTTCCGCCGCACCATGCTGGGCCTCGTACGACAGGAATATCTCGCCGGATACGGCTCTACCACACCGCAAGTCACCGACCAGATGGACGCCCTCGCCTCCTACGTCAAGAAACGAACACCCGGGCCGGATGTGACACCGCAGCAGCTCCGGGACCGCTCCTGGTGGGCCGGCCCGGAGCTGTTCGTCATCGTCGACGACTACGAACTGGTCATGCCCCGCGGCAGCGGGCCGGTGCGTGCACTGCTCGAACACCTACCACACGCCCGCGATCTCGGGTTCCACATGATCATCGCGCGCCGCTCCGGCGGCGCACGCCAGGCCATGAAGTCCGATGCTGTGATTGCTGAGATGCGAGACCTCGGCTCGGCCGGAATGATCCTGAGCTGCGGACGCGAGGAAGGCATCCTCATGGGCGGCACCGAGCCGACCCCGATGCCACCTGGCCGAGGCACCCTCATCACCCTCGACATCGAGGACCGGATTCAACTCGCACAAACACGTTCGATGTAATGCTTGCCGCACCAAACCGATCAATGACGAGGTCGCGGCGTCGGTATCGAGGAAATCGGCTGCACGCAAGGATTACTGCGCGTCAGCTACGCGCGTCAGACCATGCGCGTCAAGCTATCCTGGTTCGGTGCTCACTCGGCTCTCAGTCAGCGAATCTGTTCGGAGGCAATGCCGGGTTGACAAGGGGGATTGAGAGCCTTGACCGGTTCGGCGATCAGTGTCCTGCCGGGCGCGTTCGCTGCGGCGGGCAAACTCTACGGGCAGAACCATGATGCGGCGAAGTCGGTGGTGACCTCGCTGGCGAAAGTGCTGGATTCCCAATGGGCTTGCGGCGGCACCGACAATTCCGGGCACGCATGGTGCAACAAATATGATCCCGCGGCGTTCAACGCGGTCGCCACGGCCACCGCGGTGGTCAACTCGCTGGGCAAGCTGAACGACCTGCTCCAGGCCGACAGCGTCAACCACGCCAACGCCGACAACGGATCGCACTACGAACCGAACGCCGCCAACCAGATCCAGCCACCCCCACCGACCGCGCATTTCGACGCCCCGGCATTCAAGGGCGCCTACGGTGGTGACACCGACGCACCGTTCGGGTGGGGCCTGATCAGCCGCTGGCTGCAGGGCCGCATGTGGCCCAACGGCAATCCCGACAAACTGCGTACCGTCTCCTCGGCGTGGACCGCCGCCAAGGAAGGCATGAACGGGATCAAGACCGCCGTGGCCGGTGCCCGCCGGATCGTCAACGAGCAGGTCTCCGGCGAGGTCGCCCAGATCCTGACCCAGATCGATATCGTCGATGCCGCGATCGACAACGTGATCGGCCAATGCGACGAACTCAGCCTCGCCACAGTCGATTTCGCCCAAGCCATCGATGAGGCACACACGAAGATCTTTCAGGAGCTCGGCGAGTTCATCGCCATCGCGGCCGCGGTCGAGGGCATCGGCTGGCTTGCCGGCGGTCCGCTCGGTGGCGCGGGCGGCACCGTGATCACCGGTGCGCGTGGCGCCGCTACCGCGGGCCGGGTCATTACCATCGTCGATGAACTCTCCGCGTTCGTCGCCGCGGCGATGCCGGTGGCACGGTTGGTCGCCGTCGGTGCCGCGCCGGTGATTATCAAGAGTGTCCAGCCGCTGCTGGACGCGCAGTCGAATACGTTCTACTCCAACACGCGGCCCGGTGGCGTGAGTAAGCCGGTGCATCCGACCAAGCCGTTCCGCGACAAGGACAATGCGGCCGATTTCGATGGTGAGCAGGCCGCACAGGATGTGCGGGACCGGTTGTCGAACTCGGGTAACACGATCAAACAGGGTAAGAACGTCGCCGTGGCCCAAGGCGAGATAGATGGGCAGTTCATACCGTCCCGGGAGCTCGAAGCTGTTAGTGGAAAGGAGTCACCCCCGGGTACCGTAGAAACACCGCAACAACCGGGGAAGTTCGTACCGCGCGATGAGCTCGGGCTAGCCGATCGCCCGACGGACTCGGAGTACAAGATCCTCGAGAAGTTGTCGACCCGGCTGACGCCCGATTCGAAGGGCGTAATAGATCTGTACACCGAGAATCAACCATGCCCCGCCTGCACAGAGGTCATCAAACAATTTGAGAACACCTACCCGGGAGTGAGACTCAATGTCACCTACACCAACCCCTGAGCCGGACGCTGGAAGTCTGTACGAGATGAGCCGACTCGGCACGGTCATGGTCGACTCGGGATTCTGCACACCGGCTGACATCGAAGGCTGCACCCCCGACGAGATCGCCCAGATAGTGGCACCAGCAGAGTTCCCGCTGCCTACCGAATACCTGGCATTCCTGCAGGTGTTCGGCCGGAAACCCGGCACCCTGTTCCAAGGGCGAGAGATTCACTTCCCCGCCTGCCTCTTAGCTCCAACCGTAGCCGAAGAAATATCCGAGGACCCGGAGGAGAGTCTCACGACTGAGGACCGCTTCTTCTTCGGTCATCACCAGGGGTACATCGTATTCTTCTTTCAGCGGGGGATGCGCGAAGTCTTCGCCTACCAAGAGGGGCACCCGAACGTTCAGACACTGGGCGAGAACTTCACGTCCTGGCTGTGGCATGTCTTGGAACGAACGCGAGATATTCGTGCGGACGGTGAGCGTCTCGAACGCGAGACTGAACGGAAACGCGCCCAGATGCGAGCCGAAGGCAAACTGTAGCGATGGCCGATCTCGAAGCCTGGGAAACAGAACAACGCGCCGCGCTGGCCGGCGTGCAGCAAAAGGTCGACGTTGTGCGAGCAGCCCTGTGCCGCATCAAAGTCCGTGCGTCCTCACGCAACGGCGAACTCGGTGTCACCGTCAACGCGCAGGGCCACGTACGGGACATCCACCTCACCGCGCAGGCTCTGCGTCTGGGCGAAACCCGTTTGGCTCAGGTGTTGTTGGAAACGATCCAGCGCGCGGAAGCCGACGCGGCACGCCAGGCCGCGGACGCTGCCCGGCCGCTGACGGACGACCGCCTGATCTCGGAGACCATGGAGGAGGCCCGGCGGATGACCACTGGAAAGTCGTCGGCGGAGCCGCCAACTCGCCGACCGATGAGCGAGCAGGAGATCCAGGCGGCGGATGATGCGTACTTCGAACGCCTGAACCGCGGCTGGGCCCAACCGTAGGTTTCCACGACAATCGGCATTACGGTGCGTTCGGCCGGCTCCGGATCGGCACGGCCGGATGATCTTTGGCTGTCCCGCGCTGTCCTGTTCGCTCAGCGCGGGAAGCGGCTACTTACAGGATGTTCGTCAGCAGTAGTGGCGTGTTGATTCAAGAACGCAACTAAAATCTTTCGGACCGGTCTGCTGGTCGGGCCCCAAGGTGAGCAGTTAAGGAGCCAAAGAGATTGATGCGCGCGATCCTGTAGCGCGGGAATCACAGCAGCGCTGGTGCGTGGAAGCGGCCGAGGCCCGAGGTTCGGTCACGGTCCAGCCAGTAGCGGCGCGGTTCGGCAAGCGCGACGTCGACGTTGACGGCGAGGATGCCGGGGATCTTGGCGATGTCGTCGTCGATGAACGCGGCCAGGGCGGCGCGGTCGGTGACCAGGCCGTTGCACAGGACGGAGACGTCGCTGGCGACGTGGACGGTGAGGCGGGTCTGGGGGAGTTCGTCGAGGCGGCGCATGACGTCGGGGGTCTCGCCGGGGGCGACCCGCAAGCGCAGCTGGAACGGGGTGTGGAAGCCGAGCCATTCCGAGACGATCTCCAGCCGGGGTTTGACCCATTGCTCGTCGAGGACCCGGCGGACGACCCGGTGGGCGGTGGAGGTGGCGAGTCCCGCGGCGCGGGCGATGCCGGCGGCGGAGGCCCGGCCGTTCTGCATCAGCTGGATGACGATGGTGCGTTCGGTCTCGCTGAGGGGATTGGTGGGGGGTGTCGCGGTTGCCGGGCCCTCGGGGCGGGCCGCGGTGAGTGCCAACAGGTCCGCCCGTTCGGTGCCGGTCAGGAACCCCGGGTCCCAGGTGATGCCTCGGCGCAGCGTACTGAGCGCGGGTAAGGCGTTGACGCGGCGGACGCCGGGGATGGCGAACATCCGGTCGACCGCCTCGCTGGTGGCGGCTTCGGAGGGGGCGTGGGCGACCGCGTAGAGCGGGTAGTTGCCGGAGATCTGTGCCAGGAACTGCAGATGGGGCAGGTCACGGAGCCGGTCCAGGACGGCGAGCGGGGTTTCGCCGGTGACGTCCAGGTAGACGTGCACCGGCATCGCGGTGGAGTGCATGCCCCAGTCGGCCTGCCCGATCACGCGGAGCATCCGGGCTTCCACCAGGCGGTCGAAGCGACGCTTGAGGGTGCTCGCATCGGCGGACAGGACCGCACCGATATCGTCCCAGGTGGCCCGGGGCGCCAGGTGCAGGGCTCCGATGAGACGCCGGTCGAGCCCGTCGAGCTGGGGAGGGGTCATGGCACTCCACCTTAGACCGCTGGCCAATCCCATTTTTACATGCTAAGACTAGATAATCTCTCATTCTTTCGGCATTATCTGTCGGAACATCCCCCGGAGACGCTGAAGAGGTAGTGATGAGTGCCACCGAGACCGAGCCCCAGGCGATCACGCCCCCGTCGAGACTCGCCCGGGCCGCGTTCCGCAGCCTGGCGCTGATCGAGCAGGCCGGAAACAAGCTGCCCGACCCGTTCTGGCTGTTCTGGCTGCTGGCCGGGCTCGTCGTCGTGCTCAGCGCCATCCTGGCGGCGGCGGACGTCAGCGCCGTGCTCCCCGCGTCACACTCGGTCATCAAGGTGCACAGCCTGCTGAGCAAGGCCGGTCTCGCGCTGATCATCCAGGGCGGCGACAAGAACTTCACCAGCTTCCCGCCCATCGCCACGATTCTGGTCGTCGGGTTCGGCATCGCCATCGCCGAGCAGAGCGGCATGTTCGCGGCCCTGCTGCACCGCATGGTCGCGCGGGTGCCGGGCAGGTATCTGACCTTCGTCCTGGCGCTGACGGCGATGGTCAGCCACATCGCGGGCGACGCCGCGTACGTCATGCTGATCCCGCTGGGGGCCCTGGTCTACCGCGCCGCGGGCCGCAGCCCCATGCTCGGCTGCATCGTCGCCTACGTCTCGATCTCCGCCGGCTTCAACGCGTCACCCGCCCTCACCCCGACCGACATCCTGCTGTCGAACCTGTCGACCGCCGCGGCCCGCACCATCGACCCGCACTACGTCGTCACCCCGGTGGCGAACTACTTCTTCGGGGTCGCCTCATCGCTGCTCATGGCCGTCGTGATCACGGTCGTCGCCGACAAGTTCCTCGCCCGCCGCCCGGACCTGGCCGCCGACGCACCGGACACCGAACCGGACACCGCCGAACGGGCACAGATCGAGCCGACCCAGGAACAGCGCCGCGCGCTGCGGGTGACGGGCCTGGTCGCGCTGGGCTTCCTCGCACTCCTGGTGGCGGTGATGATCCCGCAGGTCTCGCCGCTGCGCGGCAAGGGCGGCGGCATCCTCGACTCGCCGCTGTTCAGCGGCATGTCGCTGGTGTTGTTCGTGTTCTTCGCCCTGCTCGGCACCGTCTACGGCCGCATGACGCGGACCTTCACCGCCCCCCGGGACGTCGTCGACTCGATGATCACCGGCACCAAGGCGATGGCGTCGACCCTCGTGCTGTTCTTCGCGATCTCCCAGTTCCTCGCCTGCTTCAAGTGGACGAACATCAGCGACATCCTCGCCGTCCGGGGCGCGGACGCACTGCGCGCCCTGCACCTGAACGGCTGGCTCCTCCTGCTCGGCATCGCCGTGCTGGTCTCGCTGATAAACCTCCTCATCACCAGCGGGTCCGCGCTGTGGGCGCTGATCGCCCCGATACTCGTGCCCCTGCTGATGCTCCTCGGCATCCACCCCGAGACCACCCAGGCCATCTACCGGGTCGCCGACTCGGTCACCAAGTGCATCACTCCGATGAGCCCCTTCTTCGTGATGGCCGTGGGCTTCATCAGGCAGTACCGCCAGGACGCCGGCCTCGGCACCCTCGCCGCCTTCACCCTCCCGATCGCCGTCGTCGCCTGGGTCGTCTGGGTCGGTTTCTTCCTGGCCTGGTACCTGCTCGGCATCCCCTTCGGCCTCGGCTGACCCGCCGCCCGACCCGCAAACCCTTCCGCCACCCGAGAAAGCCACTCATGACCGCGTCGCCCGCTGTTGCCCTGACCGCCCACGCCCAGGATGTCTCGTCGCAAATCGTCACCGACATCCTGACGCTCGTCCGCCAGGAGACCAGCAGCTACGACCTGCCCGCCCTGTCGGCGGGCCGGGACCTGCTGCGCGAACTGGTCGTCCACCGGCTCGGGCGGCCCGACCACGAACACCGCCACCCCGGCGGAGCGTGCGCAGACACCCTCACCCTGACCTACACCGGCACCGGCCCCGGGCACGTCGCCCTCTTCGGCCACTACGACACCGTGTGGCCGACCGGCACGCTCGCCGGATGGAACCAGGCACCTACCGCGTCCGACGGGCGGGACAAGCTCAGCGGACCGGGCATCTTCGACATGAAGACCGGCCTGGCACAAGGGATCTGGGCCCTGAAGCTCGCCCGCGAGAGCGGCGCCCCCGTGCCCACCGTCACCTTCCTGTTCAACGGCGACGAGGAGATCGGCTCGCACTCCTCCCGTCCGGTGATCGAGCAGGTCGCCCAGCAGGCCGACGTCACCCTGGTGCTGGAGCCCACCGCGCACGGCGCCGTCAAGACCGCCCGCAAGGGCACCGGGATGTTCCAGGTCATTGCCTCCGGCGTCGAGTCCCACGCCGGGCTCGCGCCGCAGGACGGGGCGAGCGCCATCACCGCGCTGTCCGAGTTCGTGGTCGCCGCCGCAGCCATCGCCGACCCCGACCGGGGCACCACGATCAACCCCGGACTCATCGAAGGCGGCAGCGCCACCAACGTCGTCGCGGGCCACGCCACCGCGAACATCGACGTCCGGGTCACCACCGAGTCCGAACAGGACCGCGTGGACGCCGAGTTCGACGCCATCCAGGTCAGCGACCCCCGCGTGGACATCACGATCGTCCACGGCTGGAACCGGCCGCCGATGGTCATGAATACCGTCTCCGCCCCACTCCTCGACCTCGCCCGCGAGGTCGCCGGCGAACAGGGCCGCCAGTTGCCCGACACCGCGGTCGGCGGCGCCAGCGACGCCAACTTCGTCGCCGCCCTCGGCCTGCCCGTGCTCTGCGGCATGGGCGCGGTCGGCGACGGCGCCCATGCCCAGGGCGAGTTCATCTACCCCGACACCGTGCCCGCTCAGACCGCACTCATCGCAGGGCTCCTGGGCAGACTGGCCAAGCCACTGCGGAACCGAGCGACGGCAGCCTGACCCACAGCACACAAGCCCACCGTGCGCACGACACACCAGGCGCACCGAGTACTGGCCGCCAACCCCCGAAGACGAACCGATACGGCTCAGCCAATCCGCACCGAGTTCGGCAGCATCTGGCAGTCCCGGATCGTGCGCGCCGACGCCCCCGGGATCAGTTCTCCGGCGGTCCTTCGTGGCGTTCGACGAGTTTGCCGGCCAGGTAATGACTCAGGAAGCTGGGGATATCGGGTGCGAAGATCTCGAGATACGGTTCGACCCATTCGGGCCGGGTCTCGAGGAATGCGAAGTCTGTTGGCGCCATGTGGCGCACGGCGAGCAGGGGCAGCGGAGAGTCGAGCGCGGGAAAGTGTGGGTTGTGCAGTCCGGCCACGGTGCATCCCGGGTAGAACTGGCCGAGCATCAGTCCTTGTCGGACGAACTTGGTCTTCTGGCTGTGTTGTACGGCCTCGAGGTCGTCGTAGCGGGTCAGGTCGGGAAAGACCGACAAGACGGCCTTGAGCCCGGACTCGGGTTGGTGCTCGGGTGGTAACTGGGGAAACAGGTCGTTCATATCGTCGACCACCGCGGTGATGAAAGTCCTGTCGATCTCGTCGCCGTCGATGAACGCGGCCCAGAGGTATCGGCCTGCCACCGCGCGTCCGGTGTAGGGGCAGACCGGGCCGGGGCGGCCGAGGTCAGGATGGGGTTGACACAGGTATTCCACAGTCCACCTGCGCAATTCCTCGGCGCGGGGGTGCTCGTCCGCGCGTGTGCCGGGTTCGACGGCGAAGAGTCTGGTCGGTATCACGCTGGAGCGTGACCCGATGAATTCCTCGGTGGTGTTCACGATCGAGTCCTGTGTACCGTGGTGCGGTCGAGATGGGCTGACGCAGAATGGAATTGCCTTGTCAGGACCAGTCCGATCACGCGCGATGCCGCCCGGTCGTTCTGGTCTCGTCCGGGACGGTCGTTCTCGGTGTGCCGGCCGGCGGCCGCGGTGCCGGGTCGACGAGGACTCGTTGCACCGGCACGATGTGGCCGGTTCGCTCGCACAGCCGGGCCGCAAGTGTGGCGGCGGTCAGCGAATCGCCGACGTGGAAATTGCGGCGGGTGCAGGGAAACCATTGTGGTCGAGCTTGCCAGTGAGGGCGGGGGTGCCCGTGAAAGGCGCGGGCGTCAGCCGGTTGTCGACAGTTCCGAATCCTCTGCATACTCTGCGCGCCGTCGCAGCCGATCGCCGATCGAGACGACGCGAGGTTCGTTCCAGACCTGACGCACTGAACGGTCGTATTCCCTTCATGACGCACTCTCCAGAGGCGAGTAGATGAGGCAGCCAGTTGACCAGCGCCTACCCGGTTAAACGTAATGCACGACCGGCCGGTTCAAGACTGCATGTGTTTTTGGCGTGGAATCACCACATCCGTACGAGGGCGCGACGGTGTCGGGACCACGTGAAGTCGCGTCCGGTTGACAGGCGCAGCTCACCCTCGGGCGGACAGGGGAGCCGTAAGCGTCGATGGCCGGCTCGGGAACAGGTTCGGCAGACTCGGGCAGGGTATATCCGCACCGGGCAGGATCGGCTCCAGCACCACAGCAGTACCATCAACATGTACTGGACGTTGAACCAGCGGCAAGAATGCGGGGCCGTGCGCTACCTTACCGTCGAGGTGGAACTGACTGCCGTGGCACGGGCAATTGATGGTGCCGTTGGTCACCGACCCGAGATGGCAGCCGAGATGAGTGCAGGTTGCACAGAATGCCCGAAATTCGCCGGCCATAGGCTGCGTCACGACCACATCGCCGAGAATTACGCCGCCGCCGACCGGGATATCGGCGGTCTTGGCGATCACCTTCGCGACCGCAGAGCACTCGGCCTGTCCGGCGGGCGCGGCGGTTGCGCTCGGCGCGCCGATCTGATCGACCGACGTCAGTGCCGTGGCTGCGGCGGCCGCCCCGACACCGGCAAACATCACGGTGCGCCGATTGATACCGGAATCTGCTGAGTTCAGTTCTTGCCCGCACATATCCACTCCTTACAGTAGGGCCGCTACATTTCCAGTACCGCACCAAGGCGCCAGTGATACAAGAGGCTGACTACGAGTGGCGCACTCGTCGGTCTCGGTCACGGGGCAGCGATGTGCTTTCGGGCTGCCGTCGGTGATTTCGTTGCGACGGCCTATGTAACGGCCGAGGTTTCGGTGACGGGGGTGCGGCGGGTGGCGATCAGGCATAGGGCGGATGCTGCGGTCAGGACAGGGGCGATGGCGAAGCCTGCGATCAGGCCGGTGTGGTCGGCGATGATGCCGAGCAGGAACGGGGAGGCGAGCACGACGACACCGCCGAGTAGTTGGGCGTGGGCGTTTGCAGCGTCGGTGCGGTGGGGTGCGGCGGTCAGTGCCAATGCCAGTACCAGCGGGAATTGGTTAGCGATGCCCAGCCCGGTGGCGAACAGCCCGATCACGGCCAATGCGGCGGTTGTGCTGAGCAGCAGCGTGAGCAGTCCCGCCAGGGTGATCGCCAGCGACCAGACGACCAGGACGGTGGTGCGGCCCGGACGGCGGGTGAGCCGGGCGCCGGCGATGCGGCCAACCAGGATCCCGGCGTAGAACGCCGTCATGGCGGTCGCTGCGACCGAAGTCGCCAGGTGTGTTGTTGCGGAGAGCAATTCGGCACCGAAGTAGACCACGCAGAATTCGACGCCGATACCGACGGCCACCAGCACACACAACAGCCGGCACCTCCAAGGCAGGGCAGACTGGCGGTTGCGGCCCGCGCGGACGACCGCGGGTGGTGCGACGGCCGGGAAGGATTCTCGGCGGTAGAGCAGATACAGCACGACCATGCCCACAGCGGGTACGGCCATACCGGTACGCCAGGTGGCCGGGGTGGACTGCAGGATCCCCAGCGCCAATGGTGCCAGCACCGCCGCGGCGCCGGCTCCGATATTGGACTCCACGAATGCGGTGTCCCGGCGGGGGCCGTGCCGGTCGGCGAGCACTGATTGGGTCGTGGTCTGCACGGTGGTGCCGGCCCATCCCATGACCAGCGCCGCGATGAGCGTGGGTGTGGTGCCGTGGTAGAGGGTGAACAGTGCCGCGCCACAGGTGGTGACCAGGACCGAGGACCACAGCAGCGCGCGCCGCTCGACCCGGGCGGCCAGAGCTGGAAAGACCAGCCCGGCCACGATCGACCCAGCCGCCCACAGTGCTGAGTAGACGCTGATCATCGTGTAGGAGAAGCCGAACTCGGCGCGCAGCAGCGACAGCGCGGGCCCGAAGGCATACAACCAGAACGTGTATGCGCCGAGCACGCTGTAGGACAGCACGGTCATCCGGTCGCGAATGAAGAGCTGGGTGTCGGCACTCACCGTGAGATTGTCCGGTCGCACGTACCCGTGAACGTTCACCGGATATGGGAAGTCGATAACGACTCCACCCTTCGGTTCCGGACGCCCTCGGGGCGGTCCTCGGTAGGCTCGATCCGGTGGAAAAACTTGTGCTCGAGACAACTCGCCCGGACGACTACCTGCGTCGGCTCGCCGATTCCGATATCGGACGGCGGTACAAGGCGATTGCGGTGGAGCAGTTGGGGGTTCGGGGTGGGGATACCGTGGTGGATCTCGGGTGTGGTCCGGGGGCCGATCTGGTCGCGCTGGCGGAGGCCGTCGGGGTGAATGGGCGTGTCATCGGGGTCGACGTCGATGCCGCGGCCATCGAGCAGGCGCGGGCCGAGCATGCTCTCGATTCGCGGATCGAGGTGCGCCACTGTGATATCCACGAGCTTTCGCTCGCCGACGGCAGCGCCGATCGGGCACGCACGGATCGTGTTCTGCAGCACGTGAATCGGCCGGATGTCGTCCTCGACGAGATCCGTCGAATTCTCCGGCCCGGGGGCAGGGCGGTTTTCGCCGAACCGGACTGGGAGACCCTGGTCGTCGACAGCCGGGATCGTGAATTGTCGCGCGCTTACACCCGTTTCGTCGCCGACGTGGCGGTCCGCAACGGTGCGATCGGCCGACAGCTCCCGGCCCTTGCCCTGCGATCCGGGCTGGAGGTCGGGGACGTGCTACCGATCACGACCGTCTTTCGCGACCTCGAGCCGGCGGATCGAGTGCTCGGGTTCGCGCGAGTCTGTCAGCGCGCCGTCGATGCCGAGTACCTGACGCGCGAGCAAGCGGACCGCTGGCTCGAAGGCCTTGCCGCCGAACCGTTTTTCGCATCCGTGACCCTGTTCATCGTGAGCGCGACCCGGACCGCGTAAGCCGGGGGAGCATGACGATTATCCGGTCCAGCACGGCGAAGGTGCCACAGCAGTGTCGCAAGCATTGGCTCGGCGTTGGCTGAGCACCTCGCGGAATTTCGTCGCCTACGCTCCCTGCGATGATCTGACCGCGGTCGAGATGGGGGTCCGGTTACGTGGTGCGGGACCGGCGGGTTAGGGGGGTGAAGTCGGTGTGGATCATCGGCCGGCCGGTGAGCCAGAGGCTGCCGGGGATGCGGCGGAGGACTTCGGTTCCCGCGAGGGACATCGCCAGGACGGAGATGAAGATGATCGTCGTGCACAGCAGGGAGCCGACCTGCTGCTGCAGCGGGACGATGTAGGGGGCCAGGAGTTGCAGGGCCAGCGGGTGCAGCAGGAAGACGCCGAAGGAGCGGTCGGCGCCCCAGCTCACCGTGCGGGCGATGAACGTGCCGTCGCGCCGGGATCCGGCCCACCAGCAGCAGACCGTGTACTGGCCCAGGACGATCAGCGCGAAGACCGGGAGCAGGTGCGGCATGAAGACGTTGCTGGCCGTCCAGGGGGGCATGCCGAGGTCGACCGAGCGCAGGTAGTACCACTCCGCGAAGACGGCCGCGGTGATCCCGCCCGCGACGAGCAGCGGCCCGAACCGGCGCACGACCCTGATGACCGTGTCCATGTGCCAGGCCGCGACCGCGCCGAAGATCACGTAGAACGGGTAGGCGATCACCAGCGCGTAGACGTGGTTCCAGATCGAGGCGACGAGGCCCGTGAACTCCGGCGGATGGACGAAGTACCACAGGAAGACCAGCTGCAGGGCCGCGCCGGCGGCCACCAGCCACCGGTGATACCCCTGCGTCGCATCCAGCAGCTTCAGGATCAGCGGGAACAGCAGATACACCTGCATGGTCACCAGCAGGAAGTACATCTGATACCAGGCATTGCCGGTGGCGAGTTCGACGAGCAACTGCTGCAGCGCCTGCGGCACCGTCTCGTGCCACATGCCGGTGATCAGCGGATACGCCCAGTAGACCACCGACCATGCCACGTACGGGATTCCGACCAGGGCGAACCGGCGCCGCCAGAAGCCCCGCGCCGAGAACGGCCGCCGGGCGTACTGGTACACCAGCACGAATGCGGTGAGCGTGAAGAACGCCTGGCGCGTGTAGTGCAGCAGCACCTCCGCGCCCTGGGCGGTCACGTTCCCGGGATTCATGGAGTTGGCACCGTCGACGACGTGTCCGCCGATGACGCACAGGAACGTGATGATCCGGAACAGGTCGGCCTGATACAGGTAGGGCCGCTTGATCTTTGGCGGGCTCGCCGCCTCGGCGGGCGCGGTCCGGACACCGCCCGGGGCCGCGTCGGCCGGATCGGCGGCCCTGATCGGGCTGGCTGCTTCGGTCATACCGTACCCTCCACAATCCTGTCACCTGTGCTGGTGATCAGGTGCTCCCCAACCGGAATCGGCGGTGTGGCCGATTCCGATCGGCTCGAGTAGAGGCCCGTCTGAACCACAGATGTACTGACTCTGTCGGCGACCAGTATGCCCACTATGGTCGGAACCGAATCGAACCGGGTGATCTTTTGTACCGCCGGCCGCGAATCATCCAGTCGCAGCGGGGAGTTGCGGCCGATCAACGGCCGGTGCGCGCCGCGCCGCGGTGCGCCGTTATGGGCTGGACAGCGCCATGCGCGTCGGCGGTGTGGGCGAAGTCTTCCCGATCCATGTCGGGCAGGATAGTCGGCGTTCTCCTGCGGCGCGATCAGAACTGCGGGGGCAACTCCAGCAGTCGCGTGCCGACGGCCGACACGCGTGCCCCGGTCCCGCCCGCCGCGCGCAGCCGCGGGGACAGCGCCACATCATTGGCGATGTGTATGGCCGATTGCACCCGTACTCGCGCGGTGGTGGCATCCATGTCGGGCCGCACCCGGCGCAGCAACCGCACCCATTCGCTGACGTACTGATGCTGTATCGCCCGCACCCGATGACCGCGTGGCTCAGGCAGCTCGACGGTCTCGGTGAGCAGCAGCCGGACCTCGGCGGGACGTTCGAGCGCGAAATCGGTGTAGCCGGTCAGCAGGCGGCGCAGCCCGTCCGCCTCGTCGCCGGCCTCGGCCAGCGCGCGCTGCAGGTCCCGCTGCAACCATTCGTTGGCCCGTAGGAACGCCGCCTCGAGAATCTCGGTCTTGCCCTCGAAATGGTGGTAGAGGCTGGGGCCCGCCATGCCCACCGCCCGCCCGATGTCCTCCATGCCGACACTCGAATAGCCCTGCCCGGCAAACAGTTCCGTGGCGGTATCGAGGATGACGTTGCGGCGACCGGTGGCGGCGATGCCGGTTCGGGAGGGTGTCCCGGCGGCGGTCGGCGCGGGCGCGGGCAGCTCACAGTCGAGTGCGGCGAGCATCAACCGCTCCATCAGACGGGTCAGGCGATCATCGGGCATCTGGATGCGCTGGAACGAGAGGCCGGTCATGATGCCCAGCACGCAGGCGGCCAGGAACTCCGCGTCCGCGGGGCTCGATCCAGGACGTCGCACCCGGATCAGCGCGGCGAGGTCGGCCAGTACCCGGCCGATCCGCTGCGCGGCGGCCCGGCGATCCTCGGGGGTGAGGTAGCGGGCCTCGCGATGCCAGATCACCCCCAGGTTGCGGT
The DNA here is from genome assembly GCF_018860155.1 of Nocardia albiluteola. Lineage (GTDB taxonomy): Bacteria > Actinomycetota > Actinomycetes > Mycobacteriales > Mycobacteriaceae > Nocardia > Nocardia albiluteola. The sequence continues at coordinate 125,705 of NZ_JAHKNI010000014.1, read as the reverse complement.
CGCGCACGGTGGCGCGCGCCGCGGCGGCGGCCAGGTCGGCGCCCGTCGCGGTGGCCAGCTGCTCGTGCACCCGGTCGATGGAGCCGAGCACGACGGCGTCGAGCACCTTCTGCTTGGACCGGAAGTGCCGGTACAGCGCGGACGGGCCCATGGCGACGGCCTCGGCGATGCCGCTCATGCTGGTGCCCGCGTAGCCGTCCCGGTAGAACAGCGGGCCCGCCGCCGCGACGATCAGCTCGCGCCGGTTGGCCGGGCGCGTCCCGCGCGCCGGGCGCTCACTGGTCGCCGTCATCCACCCGTCCCTCCATGCTCGGAAACTAGTGTCGATTCACATCTGGGGAGCAAACGGCGGATTCCTCAGGACACCTGGGAGTCCGCGTCACCCCAGAACTGCTCGCGCAGTTCGCGTTTGAGGATCTTGCCCGCCCCGGACAGCGGTAGCGCATCCACGATCGCGAGGCTGCGGGGGATCTTGTAGTTCGCGATCAGGGCCTTGCAGTGCGCTTGCATCTGCTCCGTGGTCAGGGTCGCGTCCGGATGCAGGACCACCACCGCGTGCACCCGTTCGCCCCAGGCGGGATCCGGAATTCCGATCACCGCGCAGGACGCCACCGCCGGATGCTGGGCCAGCGCGTTCTCCACCTCCGCGGAGTAGACGTTCTCGCCGCCGGTGATGATCATGTCCTTGAGCCGGTCGACGATGAACACGTAGCCGTTCTCGTCCATGCGGCCGCCGTCGCCGGTGTGCATCCAGCCGTCGCGCAGGGCCGCCGCCGTCTCCTGCGGGCGATTCCAGTAGCCGAGCATCACCCCGTCCCCGCGCACCACGACCTCGCCGACGGTCCCGCGTGGCACCTCGGCGTCCTCCGGGTCGACGATCCGGACCTCGGCGTGGGCGGCCGCGCGTCCGGCCGATCGCCGCAGCGCCGGGTCCTCGTGGTCGGCGGCATCGAGCACCGTCGCCACGGGCGCCACCTCCGTCATGCCGTAGAGCTGGGTGAAAGCCGCTGCCGGGAAGGCCTTTCGGGCGCGTTCCAGCACCGCGGTGGAGATCGGTGACGCGCCGTAGAGGATGTGCCGGACCGAGCCGAGATCGGCTGCGGCGGTGGCGGGATCGTCGACGAGCATCTGAATCATGGTGGGCACCAGCAGCGCATCGGTGACCGTGTGCCGCTCGACGGCCTCGCGTACCCCGGCGGGGGTGAAGGCGGGCACGATGACGTGCGTCGAGCCGATCATGTTCCCGCACACCCACTGTGCGAAGTCGGCCAGGTGGAACATGGGCGCGGCGTGCAGCATTCGCCCGCCCCGCGTGAGCAGCTCGGTGGTCACCATCGAACCGGCTGCCGAGGCGCAGACGTTGTCGTGACTCAGCATGACGCCCTTGGGATTTCCGGTGGTCCCGCCGGTGTAGAAGATGCCGAGCAGCTCGTCGCCGCCGGTCCGGGTGTCAGGTATCGGGTCGGCGGACGCGATCAGTTCTTCGTAGCCGGTGGTGCCGGCGGGCAACTCGCCCTCGCCGACGAACACGATGCGGTGCACGTCCGGGCAGCGGTATGGCAATTCCGGTACGAGCTCGGCGAAGGCGTCGTCGACCAGCAGGGTGCCGGTGCCGGAATCGAGCAGCGAGTAGGCGATCTCGCCGGGGCTCCAGCGGGTGTTGACGGGGGTCGCCACGGCCCCCAGCCAGGCGGTGGCCAGGAAGTACTCGTGATATCGGTCGGAGTTGAGAGCCAGCATCGCCACCCGGTCGCCCCGCTCGACGCCCAGCCTGGCCAGTCCGCCCGCGAGCCGCGCGATCCGGTCCGCGGACTCCGAGACGGTCCGGACCCGATCGCCGAACATCGTCGCGATCGCGTCCGGATGCTGTTGCACCGCTCGGTGCAGGAACTGGGTCAGGTGCATCGCGTTCTCTCCAACCTAATGATGATTCTCTTGAGAGAGTAAGAGTGACGTGGGTCACGGCGCAATGGTCGGTTTGTGTGCTCGGGCAGTGTGGGGCCGACCCCGGTCGCGGGCGGTGGCGAAACCAGTCAGCGGTGGCCGGGTATGAGCAGCGGCTCTACCATCCCGACCGTGAGCCGGCCGAGATACCGGGCGAACCGATGCGGTGCCTCAACCCGGTGGGGTGAATGCCTGTGCACTCGATTGCGGCCCGAGACCGGTTACTTCCAGATCCGACGCCGCCTGTGCTGCGTGCGCTCTGCCGATCGGGCCCGGAGCGCGCCTCGGGTCAGGGCCGCGATCTCCGCGACCAGGCCGCGGAGCTCGACGTCCGTGTCCTGCATCGCCTCCCGCATCGAGCGATGCGCCCGGCGGGTGTGGTCGGCGGAGGTGGCGCGCACCTCCCGGGCGAGTTCCTCCACCCATGCGGCCTCGGCCTCCAGGGTCCGGGAGTAGCGGCGAATCACGTCCGAAGCGGTACGCGGCTCCGCGGTCTGCCGTTTGCGCATGATCGTCCACACCTCGATCGACTCGGAGAAGCTCGGTGCACAGTCGTTCACTGTCGAAGTGAGAATAGCGTGACGGGCTGTTGCGGGCAATGTCGCCGAGTCGTCCGGTGGGCAAGGCTCGGTCAGGGTTTCGTGGCCTCGATCTCATGACCTGGCTCGGCGGATTACTCGAATTCCGAGGCGAGTTCGTGCGCGCCGAGGAGTGGTACACCCTTGCTGCCGAACTCGGCCACGTCGAGGGGATGCACGCTCTACGTTGTCTAGTTGGCGGGTCCGCAGACCAGGTCCACCACTCGCTCCGGAAACGTCCCATCGATCGGTTCGTGCGTGAGCAGGATCCGCAGATACAGCGGCGCCACAACGGTTTCCAGCAATAGGCCCGCATCGGTGTCCGGGGGTAGTTCTCCCCGCTCGATTCCCCGTTCGACGATGGCCGTGGCGAGGTGCAGGCGCGATTGCCAGAACGTGCGCCGGGCCTCGGCGACGTCGGAGTCGTCGACCGTCATCGCCGCCGCGCGCACGAAGGTCTCCCCGGCCGGCTGCGCCAGGAATGCCGCGAGGGCGCGGACCAGCGCGGTGAGATCGCCACGGACCGAACCGGTGTCGGGCGTCGGGATCATCTCGCCGGTGTTCGCGAGCATGGCGTCGACGATCAGGTTCTCCCGGGTGCGCCAGCGGCGGTAGATCGACGTCTCGTGGACGCCGGCGCGCGCGGCCACCTCCGCGACGGTGAACTGGTCCGGGCCCAGCTCGAACAGCACGTGCAACGCGGACTCGACGACCGCGCCGCGGACTCGCGCGCTGCGGCCGCCGGTACGGCGCACGGGGGGTGATGGCTCGGGCATCGATCCAATCTAACGCAAGTGCTCTTGCGTTTACATCTCGACCGTGCGATTCTGCTTATCGCAAGTCTCCCTGCGTTAAGGAGTGGGCATGGTCAACTGGGATGCACCGATCACCGACATCGATCCGGCCGCGGTGGCGGTCGGCTATCACCGCATGCATCCGGATCGGGGGATGGAGTTCCAGCTCAACCGATTCCTGCAATGGATCGGCCCGGCGGCGCTGCCCGAGATCCGGACCGCCGCGGGCCGGATCGGGACCTACGCGGAGTGGGTGACGGTATTTCTCGAACTGGCCGAGCAGGCAAGGGATTCCGGGCGTGCGATGGCCGGCGCCTACTACGATCGCGCCGCGGAATTCTTCATGGTGGCCGGCGACCCGCGTCGCGGCCCGGCGCGCGGCCGCTTCGTGCACGCCATGCGCGAGCTCTATCAGCTGCAGCCGGTGGATGTGCCCTACGGCGCGGCGGCCCTGCCCGCCTACGACGTCGCGCCGCCGGATGCGCCGCCGCGCGGGGTCATCGTGGTCTGCGGCGGATTCGACGAATACCCCGAGGAGGTCTTCCCGCTCCTGCTCGCCGGCGCCCGCGCCGGATACCGCCTCATCGCCTTCGACGGCCCCGGCCAGGGCGGCGCGCTCGAGGACCATGCCCTGTCCCTCACCGCGGCCTGGGAACGTCCGGTGGCTGCCGTGCTGGACCATTTCGGACTTGACGAGGTCACCCTCATCGGCGTCTCGCTCGGCGGCGGGCTTGTGATCCGCGCCGCCGCCCACGAACCCAGGATTCGCCGGGTCGTCGCGCTCGACGTGCTCGACGACTTCCTCGAATGCCTTACCCGCCAGGCCTTTCCCGCCGCCGGGCCACTCCTGCGCATCGCCCTCGCGTGCCACGCCCGCCGCCTGATCAACCGCGCCGCCGGTCTCGCCGCGGCACGGAAACCGATCGCGGCATGGGGCCTGCGCCACGGCATGCACGTCACCGGAACCCGCGACGCCTACGGATTTTTCCGTGCCGCCCAAAGCCTGTCGACCCACGCCGATTCCGCCCGCGTGACCGCCGATGTCCTGCTACTGGCCGGTGCCGACGACCACTACGTGCCCGCTCACCAGCTCCGCCGCCAGGCCGCCGCGCTCACGAACGCCAATTCGATCACGACCCGCGTGTTCACCCCCGCCGAACAGGCCCAAAACCATTGCCAGATAGGCAATATCGGCCTCTGCCTACAGGTCATCCTGACCTGGCTGCATACCTGCGAATCCGGAAAGCCGTCGGCTGCAACGTCATCGACCGTCGGCCAGGGCTGACGGAGTCGCGAGCTTTCGCCCTGCCCCTGGCGATGCCTGCACCTCCTCGTCGATGCGACCGCCCATCGGGCCGGGTAGAGGTGGCCTGCAGGCGATGCGCACCCGGCGATACCCCGGCCCGGCCGCCCTCGCTAACCGGTGTGCGACACGAGGGGCGCGAGGATGCGGGGAGCGCTGTCGATGGCTGGGAGCAGGGTTTCGTTGGACGGCGCGAAGGTGGCCAGGCGGTCGGCGACGGCCTGCATGCCGGCCTGGTTCGGGTGGTAGGACGTGCCGATCGAGTTGCTGTCGCCGGACAGCGGGTTGTGGAATCCGTTGACCCAGGGGGTCGAGCTGCAGGCGGTGTGTGAGTCGGCGTCGGGCATGTCGACGACCGTCGCGCCCGATGCGGTGGCGGCGGCGCGGGTGGCGGTGACGAGTTCGTCGTAGGTGCGCCGCGTGGCGCTCGCGTCGGCCGGTGACATGACGACGCCGGGGCACGTGGTGGCGTGGGCGTCGAGAACGGGAAGATACTGCACGAGCAGCACTTTGGCGTGGGGCGCCTTCGCACGGACCGCGCGGACGACATCGGTCAGGTCACGCCCGAGCGTAGCCACCTCCGCTGCCGACGGTTCGGCGGTGGAGGCGAATGAGGTGCACGTGCGCAGCGCGCGCACAGCCGCGGCGGGGACGGTGGCCACGGACGGGGCCGCGGCGGTGAGGGCCGAGCGGCAGCTGCGGCCGATCATGCCGCCGATCAGGTTCAGATCGTTGCCGCCGATGCTGACGGTGACCAGCTTGGTATCGGGAGTGACCGCGTCGATCTGCGGGGGGACGGTGCCGCCGCTGCGGATGCGCTGGCCGCGGCTGAGAATGTCGGCGGTAACCGCGCCGCTGCAGGTGACGTCGGTCAGATCGGCGCCGATCCGCTGCGCCAGCAGATGGGGATAGTCGACGCCCGAGCGCGCACACTTCGTATCGATCTGCGGGGCGATCCCGGGGCCCGAGGCATACGAACTGCCCAGGGCGACATAGCGATCCCCGTGCTGGGGCTGCGCTTGGGCAGATACCGTGCTCACGAGGGCCGACAGTCCGGCCGCAAGGGCCGTCACCGTCGCACTTCGCGCTAACCTCATCGAGGAAATCTCCCTGGCCGTCGGTGCGGGACCACGGTGGTCCGGCTCTATTTGATCAGCCCGAGCCGCAATGCGCCTAGCCGAACGAAAAACTTGGCGCGAAGCGGCCACGCACGACCGGGCCTCAGTACTCGGGCAGCATGTCCGCCAGGCGGTCGGCGATCGCCTGCATGCCGGCGAGGTTCGGATGGTACGAGCTGGTGATCGAGGCGATGTTCCCGGTGGCGAGCGGATTGTGGAACCCGTTGACCCAGGGCGTCGCGCTGCACGCGGTGTGCTGCTCGGCATCGGGGACCGCGATGCTCATCGCGCCGGTGGCCGCCGCGGCGGCGCGGGTGGCGCTGATCAGGGAGTTGTAGGTGCGCCGCATGGTCGCCGCGTCGGCGGGGGACATGACCACGACGCCCGGGCACGTGGCGGCGCGGCCGTCGATCGCGGGGAGGTACTGCACGAGCAGCACCGTGGCCTGCGGCGCCCGCACCCGCACGGCGCGCACGACGTCGGACAGGGCGTGCTCGACCGCGGTCACCTTGGCCGCGGTCGGCGCGGCGGCGGAACCGAACACCGCGCACATCCGTGAGGTGGTCGCGGCCGCGGTGGGGGCGGCGGCGATGAGGGCCGAGTGGCAGCTGCGGCCGATCATGCCGCCGATCAGGTTCAGATCGTTGCCGCCGACGCTGACGGTCACCAGCGTCGTGTCGGCGGTGACGGCGTCGATCTGCGGGGGAACGGTCACGCCGCTGCGGGTGTGCTGACCGCGGGTGAGAATGTTGGTCGTGGTGGCTCCGGCGCAGGTGACGTCCGTGAGGGTCGCGCCGATTCGCTGCGCGAGGAGATGGGGATAGTCGGCGGCCGAACGCGCGCACCGCGTGTCGATCTGCGGGGCGATCCCGGGGCCCGAGGCGTAGGAGCTGCCCAGGGCCACGTAGCGGTAGGAGGAGTGCTGGGTCTCCGTGTGGGCGGACACGGTGCCGCCCGCCAGGGCCGACAGTCCAGCCGTAAGGGCTACCACCGCGGCGCAGCGCGCAAACCTCATTGCGGAGCCTTCCTGGTCTTCGGAGCGGATCATCGCGATATTCGAATCCATGATCGCCGGGACCACCGTGGCCCACCACTATTGGATCAGGCCGCGCAATGTGACCCAGCACCCGGTGCCGGGTGGACCCACGGCCGCAGCGGATCGGCGCGCGGTCAGTAGTCGAGGGCGTGCTCCGGCTGGCAGACGTCCAGGGGGGACGGCAGGTATCGGACGATCGCGTCCAGGAGCGGGGTGAGGTCCGTGCCGCACAGGACGGGCACGACATCGCCGAGACGCGTGAGGTCGCGGATGCGGCGCCGCAGGTGTGCCGGGGGGACCTCGTGCGGGCGCTCGGTGGCGGGATGGTGGTCGTCGCGTTCCAGTACGGCCGCCGCGAGGGCGTGGTATCGCTGCTGTGCGAGTTGCCAATGGGGACCGTAGATTTCGGCGGCCAGTGGGCCGAGCGCCCCGGTCGCGAGCAGATCGGCGACGCCCTCTCCGGCGGCGCCGAGGCCGAGCGGAATCTGCAGTGTCAGCGGCGCCGCCCCGCGGGTGTCGGCGATGGTGCGGACCGCGCGGTCGAAGTCGGCGCCGGGCCGATCCAGTCCGGTGACCAGGCACAGGCGGGCGACCTGGTGGTCGTCGGCGACCCGCAGCACCGTCTCGAGTCGCGGGGTGCTGGGGGCGGCGGCGGGCACGACCGCGATCAGGCCGTCGGCCAACCGGATGGATCGCTCCAGGTCCGGGCCGGGGGCGCGGCTCGACAGCTCCGCGATGCGGATCGTGTGCGGTTCCCGGCCCGTCAGCCAGGAGATCGCCGGGTAACCGGCGATACCGAAACGGCGGCGCAGGCGGCCCAGAACTCCGGCCGTCTCGCCGGGCTCCCCGACGATGGTGACGTTGCGGATCGACTGCGGTTCAATGACTTCGGCGCCCATCGTGCTGCGGTACTCCAGGTCGGCTCGGGTGTCGTGGCTTCCCGATTCGCTCACCGTACTCCCGGCCGCGGGCCGCTGTGCGGGATTTCCGCCCCAAAGTAGAACGTGTTCCTATAACGTCGGGTTGTGCAGAAAGAACAACGCCCCGCCGTGGCCGACTGGTTCACCGCGGAAGACGGCGCGGTGCGTCTGCAGGGCACCCGCTGTAAGTCCTGCGGCACACCGTATTTCCCGCGCAACACACTGGCCTGCCGCAATCCGCGCTGTGCGGGTCCGCACGACGGCTCCGAGCTGATCGAGTACCTGTTCTCGACGCGTGGGCGGATCTGGTCGTATGCCGATGCCCGGTACAAGCCACCCGCCCCCTATGTCTCCGCCGATCCGTTCGAGCCGTACGTCGTCGCGGCGGTCGAGCTCGAGGTCGAGCAGATGGTGATCCTCGGGCAGGTCGTGCGCGGGTTCACGGTGGACGATCTGGCCGTCGGGATGCCGGTCGAATTGGCGCTGGGCACGCTGTACGAGGACGACGAGGCGGAGCACACGGTGTGGATGTGGAGGCCGGTCAATGACTGACACGAACGATCGCGACATCGCCGTCCTCGGTGCGGGCATGCACCAGTGGGGCAAGTGGGGCCGCAACTTCGTCGAATACGGGCTGGTCGCCGCCCGGGCGGCGCTGGCGGATGCCGGGGTGAACCTGCTCGACGTCGGGTACATCGCGGGCGCGGACACCATTCGCAACGGGTACCCCGGATTCGTATCCGGCGCCACGTTCGCCCAGGCGCTGGGGTGGTCGGGCGCGCGGATCTCGAGCAGCTATGCCGCCTGCGCCTCCGGCGCGCAGGCCATCGCCAACGCGCGCGCCCAGATTCTGGCCGGGCTGACCGATGTGGCGCTGGTGGTCGGCGCGGACGCGGCCCCGAAGGGCTTCTTCCAGCCGGTCGGCGGCGAGCGCCGCGACGATCCGGACTGGCTGCGTTTTCACCTGATCGGCGCCACCAACCCCATCTATTTCGCGCTGTACGCCCGCCGCCGGATGGCGATGCACGGCGCGACGCTCGACGATTTCGCCGCGGTCAAGGTGAAGAACGCCCGGCACGGGCTGAACAACCCGTATGCCCGCTATCGCAAGGAGGTTTCGGTCGAGGAGATCGCGGCCTCGGCGGTCGTCTCGGATCCGCTGCGGCTGCTGGACATCTGCGCGACCAGCGACGGCGGCGCGGCGCTGGTGCTGACATCGATGGAATACGCACGCCGCCACGGGATTTCCGATCCGGTCCGGATTCGCGCGCTGTCCACGGTGACGCCGACCTTCCCTAAGACCGTGCTCGATCTGCCGGACTTCGCGACCGATTCCGCCGTGGCCGTGCCGGCCCCGCCGCGCGCATTCCGTTCCGCCATCGCGGATGCCGCGTACGAGGAGGCCGGGCTCGGGCCCGCCGACCTGTCCTTCGCGGAGGTCTACGACCTGTCCACCGCGCTGGAGCTGGACTGGTACGAGGACATCGGGCTCTGCGAGACCGGCGGCGCCGAGGAGTTACTGCGCAGCGGCGCAACGACATTGGGCGGACGGGTGCCGGTGAACCCCAGCGGCGGGCTGGCCTGTTTCGGCGAGGCGATACCCGCGCAGGCCATCGCGCAGATCTGCGAGCTCACCTGGCAGCTGCGCGGCCAGGCCGACGGTCGTCAGGTGGAGGACGCGCGTGCGGGAATCGCGGTGAACCAGGGCCTGTTCGGCCACGGCTCGGCAATCATCGCCACACGTTGAACGAGGAACCTACTCACGACTCCACCTCGCTGGCGCTCGGCTCCGTCGTGCGCACGGCACGCTGGCCCATCGGTTCACTCCGCTTCGCTCCGCTCACTTGGCGAGGGTGAACTGCATGACGTCGATGTGACCGCTGCGGAAGTGGTCGGCGGATCCGGTGAGGTATCGCAGGTAGCGCTCGTAGTTCTCCGGTGAGGTGATTCGCTCTGCCTCGGAACGGTTTTCCCGCAGCGCGCTCGCCCACAGGTCGAGGGTGCGGGCGTAGTGCGATTGCAGGGATTGGATCTGTTCGGTGCCGAATCCGGCCTGCCCGGCGAGCCGGGTGATCACGGCCGGTTGGGGTAGCTGCCCGCCGGGGAATATCTCGCGCCGGATGAAGATGTGGAACCGGGCATCCTCGCGGGTGACCGGGATTCCGAGGCGGTGCAGATCGGCGAGGGTGTGGCCGATGATGGTGTGCAGCAGCATCCGTCCGTCCTCGGGCAGGTTCCGGTAGCAGCTGTCGAAGAACTCCTCGTACCGTTCGCGGCGGAAATGCTCGAACGCGCCGATGCTGACGATGCGGTCCACCGGCTCGTGGAATTCCTCCCAGCCCTGCAATCGCACCTCGACGCCGGTCAGCCCCCGGCGCTCGATCTCGCTCCGGACATGGTCGAACTGGTTGCGGCTCAAGGTGAGTCCGGTGACATGTACGTCGTATCGGGCGGCCGCCCGGAACATCGTTGCGCCCCAGCCGCAGCCGACGTCGAGCAGGGTCTGCCCCGCGTGCAGGTCGAGTTTGCCGAGTGACAGGTCGATCTTGGCCAGTTGTGCCTGCTCCAGCGACATGTCCGGGCGTTCGAAATACGCGCAGCTATAAGTCATCGATGGATCGAGGAACAGGCGGTAGAAGTCGTCGGACACGTCGTAGTGCGACTGTACGTTCCGATAGAACGGAGCCAGCCGGGTCATGGCGGCCTCCCTCGTTACGTGGCAGGGCTGCACTTGTCATTACGTTCGGGACCGGCTCGGGGTTCACGGGCGTCGTCTGCCGGGATGAAGCTGGTGAAAGGTGCCCGTCGACGCTGGCGGTCACCACCCGGGGGTGTTCGTCACCGTTACGGCGATGTGCCGTTCACGCCGGGGATCACGCAGTGTCCCTGGTGGTCGACCCGTCCGATGACCATCATGTCGTAACCGGTGCAGGGTGCGTTGAACGCCTCGCACGTGTGGTTGTCGGTGACCACCTTGTTCGTGTCGCAGGAGGATCCCGGCGGGCCGAGCGGGTCGGCCTGGGCAATCGCGCCGGCCAGGACGATGCCGACGGCGGCCCCGGTCGCTATGAGAGAAGCGGACATTAACGACATCGCTGAGCCTCCTTGGTCCCGTAGGCGGTCAGTTTACTCCGGTTTCGCCGCATAATCGCAGGTCCATCCGTTTCGGGGACCTTGGTTAGTCGTGACCGGCCGTGCGTGCGGCCCCCCGCTCAGGGGCACCGGCGAGCGAGACCGCACCTGGTGTCGGCGACGAAGCGCCGCTGCGCGCGCGGTCGTTCGCCTCGTCTCTCACAGTGCGGCGGCAAGCTCCCGCAGCACCGGCAGGCTGATCGATCCGGATCCCAGCACGGTGTCGTGGAATGCCTTGATGTCGAAAGCATTTCCGAGTCGTTCGGTGGCTTGCGCACGCAGGCGGCGGATTTCGAGCTGGCCGACCTTGTAGGCTACGGCCTGGCCGGGCATCGCGATGTAGCGGTCGATCTCGGAGGCGATCTCGGTCAGGCCGATCGGAACCGTGGCGATCATATAGTCCAGGGCCTGCTGCCGGGACCAGCCCTTGGCGTGCAGGCCGGTGTCCACGACCAGGCGGCAGGACCGGAAGGAATCGGCGGCCAGCATGCCGATGCGGGCCAGATCGTCCGCGTACAAACCCATTTCGTCGGCGAGGCGTTCGGTATAGAGCGCCCACCCCTCGACGAAGGCGGTGTTGGTCAGCGATTGCCGTTGGAAGCGCGGCACATTCTCGAGTTCGCCGGCGATGGTGAGCTGCAGGTGGTGGCCGGGAATCGCCTCGTGATACGCGATAGCGGCGGTCTTGTAGCGCGGTTGATCGGCCGGATCGTGCTGATTCACGAAGTACGTGCCGGGGCGCGAGCCGTCGGCCGCGGGCGGGAAGTAGTACGCCCCGGGCGCATCGGCGGCCAGGAACTCCGGGACCGGCATGATGTCGCAGGACTGGCGGGGCAGCCGGCCGAACCAGTTCGGCATCTCGGTCTCGGCCGCCGCCAAGGCCTTCCGCGCGTCGGCCATCATCTGATCGCCGTCGGTGTAGTGCAGGCCCGGATCGTTGCGCAGCCGTTCGAAGATCTCCGCCTGCTCGGTGCGGCCGAACAGGCGCGCACCCAGTTCGGCGTATTCCGCACGCAGCCGGTCGATTTCGGCCAGTCCGAGCTCGTGGATCTCGTCCGCGCCCAGGTCGGGCAGGGTGGTGTGGTGACGCAGCAGGCGCCGATAGATATCCTCACCGTCGGACCCGAGCCAGCACAGCCCGGCCCGCTCGTCCGGGCGGGCGGCGGGCAGCAGTTCCTCGGCGAGCACCCGGCGGTAGGACGCGAATGCCGGACGGACGACATCGCGCGCGACCTCGGCCAGCGTTGCGCGCCATTGCTTTTCGCCGTCCCAGCCGGACGGCCCGGAGAAGGTGACGAACGGGTCCGACTCGGGATCACCGGCCAGGTATCCGTCCAGCTGGTTGAGCGAGCGTTCCATGGCGACCCGGGCGGGGGTACGCCCGGCGGCCAGGCCCGCCCGGAACCGGTCCGTCGCACTCTTCAGCGAAGTACCGATCTGCTCGAAACGGCGCACCAGCGCCTCGGCGTTCTCCGGACGCGGAGCATTCAGCTGTGGTGCGGCGGTCAGCAGTCGCGCGTGCACGCCGTCCATCTGATCCGACGCCAGCTCCACCGGCCGCCACCCCACATGATCTATCGCCGAATCCAATTCGGCGCGCAGCAGGCTGTGCGTGGTGCGGTCGGCATCGGACAGGCCGGCGGGATCCAGCTGCCGCACCTCGGCGAGCAGGCCCCGCCAGGTGGCCAGCAGCCGGTCCTCGGCTGCCTGGGAGTAGTCCTCGATGCGGTCGTCGAAGCGGCGGTCGCCCAGCAGGGTCGCCTCGCTGGGCGCGGCCTCCAGCACGCTGTCCCAGTACCGTTCGGCCAGGTCGATAAGTTCGTCGTGGCTGTCCATCGCATCATCATCGCATCGTCACCGTGTCGTCAGCTCCCGGATCAGCCCCGCGATGTCCGCCGGCGCCTCCTCGGCCATGAAATGGCCTGCGCGGGTGGTGAAGTGCCGCAGGTCGGTGGTCCACGGCCGCCAGATCGCGGTGGCGTCGAACCCCAGCGCGCTGCCCCAATCCTGCTGCACGACCGTCACCGGCATCGTGAGCCGGGTGCCGGCGTCCAGGTCGGCCCGGTCGTGCTCGATGTCGATCGTCGCGGTGGCCCGATAGTCCGCGACGATCGAGGGCACCGCAGTGCGGCAGGCGCGCAGGTACTCGGCGCGCACGTCGGCGGGGATCGCGTCGGGGGTCGCGGACCAGGCGTCGAGGAAGTGGCCGAAGAACGCGTCGGCGCTGTGCGCGATCATCTGCTCGGGCAGGCCGGGCGGCTGGGCCATCAGGTACAGATGGAAGGCGACCGCGGCATCGACGCCGTGCAGGACGTTCCAGGTGTCCAGGGTCGGGACGATGTCCAGGATGCCCAGGTGGCTGATCCGGTCGGGGTGATCCAGGCCCGCCCGGAAAGCGACGTGTGCGCCGCGGTCGTGCCCGACCAGCGCGAACCGGTCGAATCCGAGCGCATCGGCCAGCGCGACGATGTCCGCGGCCATGGTTCGCTTGGAGTAGGTGTCCGGGGTGGTCGCGCCCGGCTTGCTGCTGGCGCCGTAGCCGCGCAGGTCGGGGCAGATCACGGTGTGGCGCTCGGCGAGGAGGGGAGCGACGTGCCGCCACATCAGGTGGGTCTGGGGGAATCCGTGCAGCAGCACGAGGGCCGGTCCGTCCCCGCCGATCGCCGTGTGCAGTGCGACGCCGTCGGCCACGCCGATAGAGCTGGTTTCGAACCCCGGGATGGTGATGCTCACCGTTGTCTCCTTCTTCCGAACGCGCGGCTATCCGTCCGGAAGAGGTTCGGTGAGCCGGATCAGCAACGGATTAGCGATGGCGGCCCGCGGCCTACGACAATGCGGATATGGAGATCCTCGTCAAGGTGCTCGGGCCGATCGAGGTCACGGACGCCGAGGGTCGCCCAGTGGCGGTGGGCAGCCGGCGTCGCCGCGAGTTGCTGGGGCGGCTTGTCGCGGCGGGCGGACGGGCCGTCCCGCTGGAGGTGCTGGTCGACGACCTCTGGGGGAGTGCCCCTCCGCGTGCGGCGCCGGGCGCGGTCCGCACCTTCGTCGCCGAGTTGCGCCGCGCCCTCGAACCCGATCGGCGGCCGCGAGCGCGGTCGCAGGTCATCGAGACCGTCGGAACCGGATACGCCCTGCGGATTCCGCGGGCCGGCATCGACGTCTGCCGTTTCGAGGATACTCTTGCGGCACTGCGCAATTCGCCCAGTGGGGAGGTCGCCGAGAGGCTGGGCGATGCGCTTGCCCGGTGGCGGGGCGAGCCGTACGCGGACCTCGACGCCGCGCGCTGGGTCACGGCCGAGCGCGCCCGCCTGAGCGAACTCCACGGTCGAGCCGTCGAACTGCGCGCCCGCGCGGTGCTCGACCTCGGTGGCGGCGCGACACTCATTGCCGAGTTGGAGGCGTACGCGGCCGCGCACCCGTGGCGAGAGCACGCGTGGGTCCTGCTCTCTCATGCCCTCTACCAGGCCGGTCGTCAGGTCGACGCGGTGGACTCGCTGCGTGGTGCACGGGCCGCGCTGCGGGATCGATTCGGACTGGAGTCGGCGGAGGGGCTCGATCATCTCGAACGTGACATCCTCGGGCACGCGGCGCATCTCACGCCCGCGCCCCGAGACGAGGACCGGCTGCGCCTGCTCATGCGCACGGAGGCGACCGGGACCTACACCCGGTTGCGTTCGATGAGCACCGTCGCCGGTGCCGCCGCCCTCACCGGCGGCACCAATCTGGTGCTCGCCCAGCGGCAACGCGTCGCGGCGGTGACGGAGGCGGAGCGGGCCGGAGACCCGGAGCTCACCGCCCGAGTGATCGCGGCGTACGACGTCCCGACCATCTGGACGCGCCCCGACGACCCCGGCCGATCCGGAGCCCTGGTCTCGACCGTCCGCCGCACCCTGCAGCGACTGGGGCCCGGTGTCTCGCCGACGCTGCGCGCGCGCCTGCTGGCGACCATCGGGCTCGAGCACCGGGGCACCCGGGACCGCTGGGCCGCCGAGGCGGTGATCGAGGCCGAGCGCCTGGCCCGGGATCTGCACGATCCCGCCGTGCTGGTACTCGCGCTCAACGCCCGCTTCGTGCAATCGTTCCAACGTCCGGGCGGCACCGGCGAACGTGACGCCATCGCCCGCGAGCTCATCGATCTCGCTGTGCGGCACGATATCCCGGCGTTCGAGATCCTCGGCCACCTGATCGGCCTGCAGGTGTGCGCGACCCGGGGCGACACCGCGACGGCCGAACGGCACGCGGTGGCCGCCGAGCGGCTGGCGCTCGCCCATGAGAGCCCGGCGGTGCATGTGCTCACCGCCGCATTCCGTGTCATGTGCCTGGCGCAGCGGTCGAACGACCCCGCCGAGGAGGCTCACGCCTATTACGCCCTGGCCGCCGATCTCACCGGCGCGGGCATGCCCGGACTCGAGGCCGGCATGATCCCGCTCGCCCTGCTGTCGATCAGCATCCGTCACAAGTGTTCCGCACCAACGGATCCCGGCCTGGACTGGGGCCCCTACCGCCCTTGGGCACAACCCCTGCTGGACCTGGCCCGCGGCGACCTCCCCGCGGCCCGCCGCGCCGTGGCCGCCCTGCCCATGCCTCCCGCCGACCACCTGTACGACTCGCTCTGGGCGATCAACGCGCACACGGCGATCGCGCTGGAGGACGATTCGCTCGCCACCCACGCATACGACGCCCTCACTCCGCTACGCGGCGAAATCGCCGGCGCCACAACGGCCATCCTCACCTTCGGCCCCGTCGACGACATCCTGGTGACGCTCGACCGATGCCTCGAGCGGCGATAGCTGTGCATGGCCCCGGAGGATGCGCGCCAGTTCCTCTGTTTGCCATCCTGGTTGAACGTCCATCGGTACCCGGCTCCGGGACGGTGATTGTCCCGGCCGCACCACCGCCCCCGGATAGTCCTTGAACTGCCCCGGTCTCCTCGGCCGGGCAGGAACCGGGTTTACCTTCGATGCGCACGTCCTCGACCGTGACGGCCCGGATGGCATGCGGCGCTCGGGTGGTCAACGTCGATAGATTTGGTCGAGACCGACAAGGGCGATGTCGCGACGGTTGTCGGCGCGAAGTTCGTCGGTGAAACCTGTGCCGGAGTAGCAGGTGAGAACGGTGTCACGGACATCGAAGCCCTTGGCCGCGAGCAGGCTTCGGGCCCGCGCGAGGCGATCGATGTGGCCGTGGCCCATTCTTTCGCCCCATTTCACCTCGCCGAGTGAGAGTATCCGACGTGGCTCATTGGTGCTTTGCGGTCCGAAAACGACGACATCGATCTCGATCTGTGACTTCGATGCGGGGTCGTTGATCACGCCCGAGCGTACTTCGCCGGGCGGCTCGCCGAAGAGTTGCCTGGCGTCGAGTGACAGCGCGAACTCCCGGCAGAGCGCTTCGAAATGCGGTCCTACCACCTGCTTGTCGAACGTAGGGCGTCGCGCCGACCAGATTGCCGCAGATTCTTGGCCGGTTTCGAGCCGAGCGAAGTCGGGCCACATGATCGCTTGGTAGAAGGTGACCAGTGGCTCGATGATCCGATAGGTGCTCTTCCCGGCGCGGAATGCGTCGGGCTCTTTGGCCAGCAAGGCGCAATCTTCCAGAACATTGAGCGGATGCGCTATCTCCGATGACTTGCGGCCGACGAAACTCGCAATTCCGCCGTTGGTCGCGTTCCCTTGCGCGACTGCGGAGAGCACCGAATGGTAGAGACTCGGATCGCGGATGTCAGTCTCCTCGGAGAGTAGATAGCGAGCCTCCCTGAACAGTGGACTTTGAGGATTCAGGACTGTGCGAGTCACCCAGGAATCGAAATCGGCCAACCCGTCGGGTACGTCGTACGCGACGAACTCGCGCCGGTAGGCAGGAGTGCCGCCGACCACGGAGTGAAGCAAGACCGCAAGAGTGGGGTCATCGACCTCCCAGAAGGTTGCTGCGGCCCGATAGCCGAACGGCCTCACCAGCAACTCCATACTCGCCCGCCCGCGCAGTGGTGCTTGGCCGGAGAGCAGTCTTCCCATGACCGACATGGCGGATCCGCAGAGGATCAATCGCACTTGGCTCGTCCGGCCCGAACCTCCGGGACCCAATTCTCGCTGGATTATCGACGGCAACGACGGGGTGGAACGTACGAGGAACGGAAATTCATCGATGACGACGGTTCTCGGCTGGTCACGGATCTCGGTGAACAGGTGTGCGATGGCGTCGCCCCAATCATGGAACGGTCGTGGGACGGCTATTCCGTTCTGGAGAAGCACTGTGGCGAACTGCCGTAGCGAGATTGCTTCGGTTGCCTCGAGCGCGGGGAAGTAGATCCCGCCGCTCGCCAGCGTGAGCGCTTCGAGCAAGAAGCTCTTGCCCTGTCGTCGGCGACCACTGACCACACCCAATGCTGCGCCTGGGTACTGGCGACTCGCGAACCTGGTCAATCCGTCCCATTCAGTCGTCCGATCGAACAGGTGTTCCGGCTTCGGTGTCACGGGACCTCCTGTGTGTGCGTCAGCAACTAAAGTACGGTTTAGTTAAATATACTTTAGTGCACTCGGGTGGGTTGCCGAGTGGAAGTCTCGATGGTGCAGCCACGGGCTGCGGTGGTCAGTGGGCGCGTTGCTCCAGTCCGTCCAGGATCAGTTCCAGCTGGGTTTCGAAAGCGCTGGAGCGGGCGGTGGCGGCGTCGGCGTTGCGGAATGCGGTGTAGCGCTTGTGCATTCGGGGGTAGGGGGTCGAGGCGGATTCACCCGCGCGTATCAGCTGGTCCAGCCACTGCTGTTCGCCCATGCCCGAGCGGGCGACGGTGGTCAGCATGGCGGCCTCGGTGGTACTGGCGCCGACGACGTAGGAGACCATCGCGTTGGTGGCCAGGTCGGCGTCGGTCTCGGAGAAGCCCGCGGTCTCCAGGATGGCCAGGATCGCCTCGGACAGGCGCATCACGTTGGGGCCCAGGTAGACCAGCCCGGCGGTGGACAGCACGGTGCTGATCCACGGATGCCGCAGGATCGTCGCGCGCACGTTGCCGAGGAGTTCGGTCGCGGCCGCGCGCCACCGGACGGGATCCGGTGCGGGCAGCTCGATTTCGCCGAGCACCTGGTCCACGACAAGCTCGAGCAGCTCCTCCTTGTTGGCGACGTGGGTGTAGAGCGAGGTGGCGCCGGCGCCGAGCCGGGCGCCGAGCTTGCGCATGCTCAGCGCCTCGAATCCGTCGGCATCGAGCAGCGCGACCGCCTCGGCGACGATCTGGTCGCGACTCAGTGCGGGTAGATCGCGGCGCCCGCGTTCCGGGCGGGCCCAGACCGATGGGATCGCGCGGGGCTTCACTGCGGCCACGGTGGCCTCCTTCCCTTGTCCGGACCGAGCATACGCCCGATCCGAACACTGTGCGTAGACCCGAACGGTGTACCTCTTGCGTACAGTGTGCGGTTGGCCGTACAGTGTGCGTCATGCCGCACAGTGTGCGGAACGCTTCTCGAAGGAGTCCCCCGATGCAAACGCTCGACTCGACCGCCGCGGCGGTCACCCGCAATCCGCGCCGCTGGCTGGTCCTGGCGGTGCTGTGCCTCAGCTCCCTGGTGCTGGTGATCGACAACATGGTGCTGACCGTGGCGATCCCGCAAATCTCGACCAGCCTGCACGCCGGTGCGCAGCAGATTCAGTGGGTCATCGACGCCTACCTGCTGGTGTTCGCGGGCCTGCTGCTCACCTCGGGCAGCCTTTCCGACCGGTTCGGCCGCCGGCTGGTGATGATCATCGGCCTGGTCCTGTTCGGTGCGGCCTCACTGCTGGCCGCGTACGCGAGCAGCCCGGATCTGCTCATCGCGAGCCGGGCCGCGATGGCCGTGGGTGGGGTGCTGATCCTGCCCAGTACGTTGTCCATCCTGATCACGGTGTTCGACGAGCAGGAGCGTCCGAAGGCGATCTCCGCCTGGACCGCGGTGTCCGTGCTCGGCATGGTGGGCGGTCCCGCGCTGGGCGGCGTGCTGCTGGCGCACTTCTGGTGGGGCGCGGTCTTCGTGCTGAACGTGCCGATCGCCGTGGTCGCGATCGTGGCGGCACTGGTGTTCATGCCCGAGTCCAAGGGCCCGGCCCGGCCGCTGGACGTGCCCGGCATGGTGACCTCGATAGTGGGCGTGACCGCGCTGGTGTGGACGATTATCGGGGTGCCGCAGTACGGCTGGACCGGTGCGCAGACCCTGAGCGCGGCGGCCGTGGCCGTGATCGCGTTGGGTGCCTTCGCGGTTCGCGAGCTCACCACCGACGTGCCGATGATTCCGCTGCACCTGTTCCGCAACCGCACCTTCACCGGATCCAGCTTCTCCCTGGTGCTGGCCTCGTTCGCCAATGCCGGTCTGGCCCTGGTGCTGACGCAGTACCTGCAGTTCGTGCTCGGCTACACCCCGATGCGCACCGCCCTGGCCTTCACCCCGCTGGCGATCGCGGCGCTGGTCTGCAACGGCGCCGGCGCGGCACTGGTGAACAAGTTCGGCGCCCGGGCGATGGCGGTGATCGGGCTGGCGGTCGTCGCGGTGGGCTTCGCGGTGCTGGCCGTGCTGTCGGCGGGCTCCGGCTTCTGGCTCCCCGCACTGGCCATGGCGCTGATCGGCGCCGGTGCCGGGCTGGCCATGCCCGCCGCGGTGGGTGCGCTGATGAGCGCGGTGCCCGCTGAGCACGCCGGTGTCGGTTCCGCGCTGAACGACACCATCCAGCAGACCGGCGGCGCGCTGGGCGTGGCCGTGCTGGGCGCGGTCCTGGCCGGCGCCTACACCGGCGCGATGCCGCACTCGGCTCCCGCCGCCGCCCGCCAGTCGATCGCGGGCGCCGTGGGCAACGCCAACGTGTTCGGCCTGGCGCGGGACGCCTTCGTCACGGCCATGCACGTCACCTTCGGTGTCGGCGCGGTGTGCTCGCTGGCCGCGGCGGTCGTCGCCTTCTTCCTGATGCGCGGCACCGGCCCTGTTGCGGCGCAGGAGGACTCGGCGCAGGAGGAGGAACTGGTCCGCACCTACTGAGCGACGCGACCGGCCGGGCGGCGGGTGCATCACACGATGCGCCCGCCGCCTTCGTCGTGTGCGGACCCGGGCGGGAACCGGCTGCGGGCCGCCATCTCTCGCTCGGCTGTCACATCGCCCCGCTCCCCGGTAGTGTTCCGCCGTAGGTTGCCGGGCGCAAAGGATTACCCACGATGGACGACGAATACACCTGGCGTCGAGCGGATGCCGCCGGTATCCGCTGGGACGGCCGCGTCCGACTGCGGCACGCTCCACGCCCGCTGCGCGGCCACATCCGCTGACCGTTTCGGGCACGTCACCTGCGCCTCCGGAGCGGATCCTGCGGACACCCGGTGACGCCGGACCGCGCCCCCTATGCCCATCATGTCCGAATTCGAAACCACTCGCTGCGTGAACGCAGTAAGGTTGCCGCCGAATCTGATCGCTGAAGGAGCCCCGTGGCCACACAACCCGACCGCTCCGACCGAACACCATGGAACTGGCTGCTCCTGGTACCGGTCGTCGTGCCCCTGCTGACCTTCCTGTTCAACTTCGACAAGCCCCGGATCGCGGGCTTCCCGATGTTCTACTGGCTCCAGATGCTGTTCATCCTGCTGTCCGTGGCCAGCACGACGATCGTGTACTGGGTGGGTAAGAAGCGGAGCGGCAAGTGAACGTCACCGAACTGGTCATCTTCGTCATCCTGTTCCTCGTGGTGACCGTCGTCGGCTTCCTGGCCGCGCGCTGGCGCCGCCCCGCCACCATGGACCACCTCGACGAATGGGGTCTGGGCGGACGCAGCTTCGGCACCTGGGTCACCTGGTTCCTGGTCGGCGGCGACCTCTACACCGCCTACACCTTCGTCGCGGTGCCCGCGCTGGTATTCGGCGCGGGGGCGATCGGCTTCTATGCCCTGCCCTACACCGTGATCCTGTATCCGATGGTGTATCTGGTGGTGATCCGGCTCTGGTCGGTGTCGCACGTGAACGGCTTCGTCACCCCCGCCGACTTCGTGCGCGCCCGGTTCGGATCCCCGACCCTGGCGCTGGTGGTGGCGCTGGCCGGCATCGTCGCGACGATGCCGTATATCGCGTTGCAGCTCACCGGTATTCAGGCGGTGCTGGCCTCGATCGGCCTGCACGGCGACTGGCCGCTGATCGTGGCGTTCGCGATCCTGGCCGCGTACACGTATCAGTCCGGGCTGCGGGCGCCGGCGCTCATCGCCTTCGTCAAGGATCTGCTGATCTACGCGGTGATCATCGTCGCGGTGATCTACGTGCCCACTCGCCTCGGCGGCTGGGGGCACATCTTCGACGTCTCGCAGGCGAAGTTCACCAAGGCGCACACGGGCGGTATCACCCTGCACGGGTCGGACCAGTTGCAGTACGCCACACTGGCTCTCGGCTCGGCCCTGGCGCTGTTCCTCTACCCGCACAGCATCACCGGCGCCCTGGCCAGTAAGAACCGCGGGGTGATCAAGCGGAACATGTCCGCGCTGCCCGCCTACAGCTTCCTGCTCGCCCTGCTGGCGATGCTGGGGTACGCCGCGATCGCGGCCGGCGTCAAACCACTGGTCGAGAACGGAAAGGCCAACAGCAGCACCATCGTTCCGGAGCTGTTCCAGCATCTGTTCCCGAGCTGGTTCACCGGCATCGCATTCGCGGCGATCGGGATCGGCGCGCTGGTGCCCGCGGCGATCATGTCCATCGCGGCGGCAAACCTGTTCACCCGCAACATCTACAAGGAGTACTTCCGCCGCAACGCCACCCCGGCGGAGGAGGCCAAGGTCAGCAAGGCGGCCTCGCTGGTGGTGAAACTCGGTGCACTGGTAGCGATCCTGGCCCTGAATCCGCAGTTCTCGATCAACCTGCAACTCATCGGCGGCGCCATCGTGCTGCAGACGCTGCCGCCGGTGGCGCTGGGCCTGTTCACCCGCTGGTTCCATCGGGTCGGGCTGGTCGCCGGCGTGCTCGCGGGCCTGGTCGCGGCGCTGTGGATGCTGTGGGTGACCCCGAATCCCGCTGTGCACCAGAAGCATTTCGGCGGTTCGGCGTATGCGCTCTCGCACCTGGGCTTCGTCACCAAGGCCACGGTCTATCCGGGGCTGCTCGCGCTGGTAGTGAATCTCGTTGTGGCGGTGGTCGTCACGCTGATCGTGCGGGCCGCCAAGGTGTCCGACGGCACCGACAGCACGCAGGCCGACGATTACTTCTTCGACGTGACCGAGCCCAGTGAGCCCGAGGTCGAAGTAGCGGCCTGACGCCGCGTTCCGCAGCCCGGGACGACTGTCGATCGGCAGTCGTCCCGGGCCGGAGTCCGGTTCAGGCGAGGAGTTTCAGGAGTTGGAGCGCCAGCTCCAGTGCGTCGTCGACGGAATCGGCGAGGTACAGCGGGTCGATGAACAGGTCGTCGAACCCGGTCTCGTCGACGAGCCGCCGGACGGCGTCCGCGATCGCCTGCGGCGTGCTGTCCGCCGCCGCATTCACGCGGACGATCGTGGCGATGGCGCCGGGGTCGCGCCCGGCTCGCTCCGCGCTCTCGTCGATGGCCCGGCGCTGCCGCAGCAGTCCCGCGGGCTGCTCGGGCGGGCCCGGGACCATCAGCACGGGCAGCCAGCCGTCGGCGCGGCGCCCGATCCGGGCGATACCGGCGGCGCTGAAGGCGCCCAGGTGAATCGGCGGGTGGGGGCGCTGCACAGTCGCCAGTTCGGTGTGGTGGTCCGGCACCGTGACCCAGGCGCCCCGGTACTCGGCTCGGTCCGCGCCCCAGATCGCCTGCAGCGCATCGAGGGTCTCGTCGAACCGGGCGCCGCGGTGGCTGAACGGGATTCCGGCGGCGGCGTATTCCTCGGGGGACCAGCCGATCCCGAGCCCGGGGACGAGCCGCCCGGCGCTGACGACATCCAGGGTGGTCAGCATCCGCGCCAGGATCGCCGGGGGATACAGCGGGGCGATGAGCACGTTGGTGCCCAGCCGGACTCGTTCGGTGACCCCGGCGGCCACGGCGAGCACGGCGAAGGGGTCCAGCACCGCGTTGAACTGTGCCGGGATGGTGGGCCTGCCGCCGTAGCCGACGCTGGGATTCACCGCCGCCAGCAGCCGATCGCCGACCCAGAGGCTATCCGCGCCCGCCTGTTCCAACTCCCGGGCGAATCGGGCGATGTGGGCGCCGCCGCTGGCCTGACCTCCGTATTGCGGTAGCGAGAATCCGACCTTCATTGCGTTCCCTTCGAGTTGACGCCGAACCGATTTTCGACATTAGCGCACCGTTCCCCGCTCGCCCGCGGCGTGGCCGGTGCATGAAAGCCGGTCCCGACTCAGGACTCCGCGAATGCCGGTGCCGCCGCGATGATCTCGCGGGCGAGCGCCGAATCACCCTCGACGGCATAGGAAATGGTGCCGGGGTCGAGCCTGCCGCCGGAGAGCAGGCAGAAGTCGATCACATCCATCGTGATCCGGGTATCCGGCCGGGCGGGCGGGTGCGGGCCGAGGGCAACGGTCCACCGGTCACCGCCCGGTCCGGACAGGATCACCTCCACGGTGGCGCCGGGCCGCTGCCCGAATGCCCGCGGCAACATGCGAACGCCCAGGCCCGCCATCGCGTTCAGGTGCCGGGGCTGCGGCGTGGGGGCGGCCGCGCCGGACGTGTCCGCGACGTCGACCGCGTGCACCCAGGTTTCGAAGGCGCGGCGGGCCATTGTGTCGGGCAGTGGCAGCGGCACCGGCATGTCGATGATCGTGGCCGGCGGAATCGTAGGCAGCGTCAGGCAGATTCGCGCGGCCTGGGCGAACCAGCGCGCCCGGATGAGATCGGGGGTCGGCGAGGTGTCCGCCGCGAGTACGGATTCGGTCCTGATCAGCGGGTCCGCGGCGGATGCGGCCTCCCCGGGGAGCACCGGGTCCAGGCCTAGCCGCTGCGCGAGCAGGCTGTCCACGGCCGACAGCCGGCTGATCAGATTGCCGACGGTCCAGTCGGGGGCGTGGTTGCTCCAGCGATATCGCACCGGGCGCTGCCATTCGGACTCCGGGACCGTGTCCAGCAGTGTATTCAGGGCCAGCACCTGCGCCGCGTAGGGGCACCACGCGGAGGCGTCGCGCAACACCTGAAGCCAGTGTTCGGTGGTCGTGTCGTGATGCCAATGCCGGAATTCGCTGAGCAGCCGGTCGCGGGCCGGGGCGCCGAGCTGTGGCTGCTCCGGGGTGCCCAGGGCGCCGATCAGCCGGGTCGTCTCCCACATCCGGGCCAGGTCGGTTTCGCAGTCCGCACAGTCGGCCAGGTGCTCGACGAATCGCATCTCGGTGGCCACGTCCAGTGCGCCGTCCAGGAATTCCGAGACCAGCTCGGCGAATTCCGCGCAGTCCATGACGTGGCCCTTCCGATGACAGGCCGGGCGGTAGTGCATCGGCCCGATACATCCCACCTTATCGTCGCCCACGCCACTCCCGGCTTCACCCGGGTGGCGCCGCCGACCGTATCGGTGCTGGGTCCGGTCATCGCGCCGGTGGATATCGATACCCGAAGCCCTTGCCGGACAACGATTGCCAATTGATGGTAACGATCGTTACTATTCGAGGATGATCGAACGCTCGAAGGTTCCTCTGATCCGGCTCTGGCTGGCGGTGCTGGCCGGCTATCTGGCCCTCGGCGCCACCATTCAGGAGATGCCTGCCTTCGTGGTACACCGATTCGGCGGCGGACCCGTCCTCAGCGCCGGCGCCGTGGGCATCGCATTCCTGGCCACCGCGCTGGGGCGCCCGTTCGCCGGCGCCGCCGCGGACAACGGCCGGGCGCGGACGGTGGTGATCCTCGGGGGGATCCTGACCGCGCTCGGTGGCATCGGGCACCTGGTGGCGCCCGACCCCGCCGCGCTGCTGGCGTCCCGGCTGGTGATGGGAGCCGGAGAGGCCGCCCTGTTCTCCGGGGCGCTGCCGTGGGTGCTTTCGGGTGCGGACCCCGGGCAGCGCGGACGCGTGGCCGGATGGTTCGGGCTGTCGATGTGGGGCGGGCTGTCGGTGGGGCCGGTGCTGGCCGCGCTGGTGGACCCGGCGGCGGGCTATGGCGGCGTCTGGTGGATGGTGACGGCGCTGGCACTGTTCTCCGCCGCGCTCACGATCGCGACCCCGCGTCAGGCCGACCGCCCCGGCACCGCCGTACCGTGGCGGCTGGCGGAGGTGATGCCCGCCGGAATCGGGTTGCCCGGCATGGTTTTCGGGCTCTCGGCCTACGGGTACGGCACCGTCTCCGCGCTGGCGGTACTGTATTTGCGCAGCTTCCACGGCGGCGGCCAGGCCGCGGCCCTGCCCCTGTTCGCGGTGGCGTTCGTGACGACGCGGTTCGCGGGCAGCCCGCTGGTCGATCGGGTGGGTGGCGTGCGGGTGGCGATCTGGTCGCTGAGTGTCGAGGCCGCGGGCCTGCTGCTTGCGGGTCTGCTGCGCACCGAACCGGCGATCCTGATCGGCGCGACGCTGACCGGCGCCGGGCTGGCGCTGATGTACCCGGCGACGGTAGCGGTCACCTTGCGGCGCATCCGCACTCCGCGCCCCGGCGCCGCGGTAGGGGCGGTCACCTCCTCGTGGGATATGGGCATTCTCGCGGCCGGTCCGATAGGTGGCGTGCTGGCCGTCACCGCGGGCTACCGCGCGGCGTTCGTGCTGGCCGCCGCGCTGGGAATCGCCGCCGCGGCGATCGCGGGAACCCTGCTGCGCAGGCCCGTTCGGCGCGCGGCGAGCCCGGATCGGGTCGAGATCGGTTAGACATACCTCCGCATTCGCTCCGGCCATGCGCGGGTTTCGGACGGCTTCGCCGACGGCGTCCATCAGGGACGTGGGGGAGTGGGCTCAGGCGGCCGTCCAGTCCGCATTCGCGCCGCAGACGATCAGGCACGGCAGTTCTCCGGGCACCAGCCCGGCGAGCCATGCGGCGAACGGAATCGCGGCGGCGGGTTCGACCGCGATCCGGCATTCCTCCCACAGTCGGTCGCGGGCCCGCAGGATCTGTTCGTCGTCGACCAGCTGGGAGGACACCGCGTGGGAGGTCAGGACATCGAATGGCACCCGGCCGACCCGGCTGGCTCCCGTCGCGGACGCGGCGACGGAGCGCACCTCGGAATCCGTCGGGTGGCCCGCGGCGAGCGCGTCGTGCAGGCAGCAGCAGTGCTCGGGTTCTATCGCGACGACGCGGCGGTCCCCGGCGGCCAGGGCCGTTCCGGCGGCCAGCCCACCGCCGCCGCCGGCCACGGCGATCGTGTCGACCTCCGGTGCGTCGGTGACGATCTCGGCCGTCACCGTGCCCTGTCCGGCGACAACGGCCGGATCGTCGAAGGGGTGCACCATCCGGTGCCCCGGCCGCGCGGCGACCTCCGATGCGACCGCCGCGGCCTCGGCGAAGGTGGCGCCGTGCCGGATCAGCTTCGCGCCCGCGGCCTCGATGCGCCGCGCCTTCGCGTCCGGAACAGACTGGGGCACATAGATTGTCGCGGGCAGGTCGAGCAGCGACGCCGCGGTCGCGACCGCGAGGCCGTGGTTGCCGCCGGACGCGGCGATCACCCGATCCTCCCGCGTGCCGGACAGCAGCGCGTTGACCGCGCCGCGCAGTTTGAACGAGCCGCTGCGCTGGAGGTACTCGAGCTTCAGCAGCACCCGCCGGCCGTCGATCTCCAGCTCGAACACGGGGGTTCGGCGAATGTACGGGCGGATCCGCTCGGCGGCCGCGTGGACGTCGGTGACCGACAGTGCGGGGGTGGGACTGGTGGTGAGGCTCGGCATGACCTTCATGCTTCGCGCGCCGCCCCATTAGCACAAGCAACGATCAATAAGCTGACATTAGCAACGCTTAATATGAGTGCATGGTGCGAGAGCTCGATGTGAACCGCCTACGGGTGCTGATGGAGGTGGCCCACGCCAGGTCCATTGCCGAGGCCGCGCGCACCCTGTCCTTCACGCCCTCGGCGCTGTCGCAGCAGATCGCCAAACTCGAGGCCGAGCTGGGAACCCGTCTGCTGGAACGTCATCCGACCGGTGTCACCCCGACACCGGTCGGTGCGGTGCTGGTGGAACACGCGGAACGCGTGATCGGCGAGCTCCGCCAGGCGCGGACCGCGCTCGATGCCGCACTGGCGATACAGCCGCAGCGGCTCGCGCTCGGATCCTTCTCCACTGCCACGCAGCTGCTGGTGCCCGCGGCGCTGGCGGCGCTGCAATCCCGGCATCCGCGCGCGGAGCTGTCGCTCGTCGACATCGAACCGCCCGACGGCTACGGGCTGGTGACGTCCGGCGACCTCGACGTGTTGATCACCCATCGCTACCCGGGCGTGGCGCAGGTCCCGCATCCGGGGCTCGAGCGGCGGGTGTTGCTCGAGGACCCACTCCGGCTGGCGGTGCCCGCGGATCATCGCCTGGCGCGCAAGGCCGCTCCGCGCGGACTGGACCTCACCCGCCTCTCGGACGAGACGTGGATCTCCGGCGCGCCGGGCATCCCGAACAGGGCGTGTCTGGAAACCCTTGCGCGCCAGGCCGATATCGCACCGCGCGTCGCCTACGAGTCCGCCGATTACCACGTCATCCTGGCGCTGGTCGACGCGGGGCTGGGGATCGCGCTCGTCCCGCAGAGCATTCTCGCCGCGGCCGACGGCCGCCGCGTCGCGGTTCACGGCCTGCGGGGGTACCGGCCCGCCCGCGAGATCAGCATTGTCCACCGCCGAAGGCCGACAGCGCTTGTGCGGGAACTGGTTACGGACCTGCACACCACGGCGACGGGCGTCGGTGAGCGCTGAGGGGGCATGACGGCGCCCGGACGGACCGGGGATCGGTTGCGGCTCATAGGGTTATCTGGATGGCCTCCGGCCCGCGCAGGTTGATGTGGGGCCGGTAGGGCGGCGGATCCGAGTGCAGGCGTGGAGATTCCACGCGCTGTGCGAATCGGGTGAGCGCGACGATCGCCTCGCGGCGGGCCAGAGGCGCACCGAGGCAGAAATGCGCGCCGAGGCCGAATGCCAGATGCCGGTTCTCCCGGGTGGGGTCGAAGCGGTCGGGGTCGGAGAAGACCGCGGGGTCGCGATGCGCGGCGGCGATCAGCATGATGACGATGTCGCCTTGGTCGATGCGGGTGCCGCCGATATCCAGATCGTCGGCGGCGATGCGGGGGATCAGCTGGACCGGTGGGTCGTAGCGCAGGGTCTCCTCGACGATGCCGGACGCGGATCCGGGATCGGCGCGCAGCGCGGCGAGGTGCCGCGGGTCGCGCAGGAGTGCCAGGACCGCGTTGGCGATGAGATTGACGGTGGTCTCGTGTCCGGCGGTCAGCAGCAGGGCGCAGGTCGAGATCAACTCGCCATGGGTCAGCGTGTCGCCGGCCTCCTCGGCGGCGATCAACTCCGAGAGCAGGTCCGGGCCGGGCTGCGCACGCCGGACGTCGATGAGCTCTTCGAAGTAGGCGTACATGTCGTCGGCGGCGCGGCGTAGCTCGTCCGGATCGGCGCGGAACTGCGGCAGCGAGCGCGAGGTCGGGTCGAGGCAGCGCGAGACGATGCGCGACCAGTGCCCGAGGCGTTGTTCGTCGGCCAGCGGCACGCCGAGTAGTTCGCAGATGACCGTCACCGGCAGTGGGTAGGCGAAGTCGGCGACGGCGTCGAAGCCGCCGGCGGTGAGCGCGGAATCCAGTAGTGCGTCGACGATTTCGGTGATCCGTGGCTCGAGCCGGGCCACGACGCGGGGCGTGAACGCCTTGGACACCAGCCGGCGTAGCCGGGTGTGGTCCGGGGGATCGAGGAACAGAAACGACGGCACCGCCTCGTCCGTCCGGTCGTCGGAGCCCGCGCGATAGACGGGCATCGTCGCCAGCCGCGCCGTGGACAGCGTCCGGTCGACGCTGGCGGCCGGATGGCGCAGCATCGCGGCGCAGTCGGCATAGCCGGAGAGCACCACGATCGGCGCGCCGGCCACGCGGAACGGTCCGCCGTCGCGAATCCGCGCGTACACCGGGTACGGGTCCGCACGCACCGCGGGGTCGATGAGGCGCAGGTACGCGGCCGCGCCGGGGTGCTCGTCGGTCGGGGTTGTCACCGGGGGAACCTCCAAAAGCTACAGATAGTGAAGCTTCACTTACTGAAGCTACGGTAACTGTAGGATGGGCAAACCGCCAGAGGCTGCGAAAGGGAGATTCCGTGACCGAACCCGCGAGCAGGCGCAATCGTCCGTATGCGCCGCGGCGGTCGCCCGAGCAGCGCCGCGAGCACGTGCTCGACGCCACCCTGCGCGTCATCGTCGACCAGGGCATTCACAAGGTGTCCATCGACACGGTCGCCCGCGCGGCCGGTGTCACCCGCCCGGTCGTCTACAGCGTGTTCGCCGATTCCGACGAGCTGCTGCGCGCCTCGCTGGCCCGCGAGGAGGAG
This sequence comes from Nocardia albiluteola, assembly GCF_018860155.1. GTDB lineage: Bacteria > Actinomycetota > Actinomycetes > Mycobacteriales > Mycobacteriaceae > Nocardia > Nocardia albiluteola. The sequence goes on along the minus strand of NZ_JAHKNI010000014.1, from coordinate 96,514 downwards.
CGGGGCCTGGCCCAGGTGGCGGCGCTGTTGCCGCTGCGCCCCGGCGATCCGGCCGCCGCGATCGTCGAATTCCTCACCGGCTTCCTGGGCGCGGTCACGGCCGAACCCGACCGCTGGCGTGCCGCCTTCCTCCTGGTCGACAGCAGTAATCCGACCTTCCGTCGGCACCTGGAGCGCCTGCGTGCCGCCCTGGTCGGCGTCCTGGAGGATTTCGTCCGCGCCACCACCACCGACCGCGACGTCGAGATGACCGCCCGCGCGCTGCACGCCTTCATCTGGGATGCCGGCAGGCTCACCCTCGCCGAACCGGAAGCCTTTCCCCCCGAACGCATTTCGAGGTTCGCCGCGGACATGATCGCGGATCTTTCGCTCAGGCGGCCGGCGCGGGCGGGCGACGCCGAAGGGGCCTGAACGGGCAATCGGCGCGATTGCGTGGACCTCGCGCGAGTCGTCATGGGTTCTTTCAGCCGAGGCTGCGGCCGCCGTCGACATCGATACGGGCGCCGGTGATCTGGGCGGCGGCGTCGGATGCCAGCATCGCGACCGTCGCTGCGATGTCCTCGGGCCGCGAGATGCGGCGCAGCGGTGTGGCGGCGCCTGCCGCCTCGACCCATTGCTGTTGGTGCTCACCGGCATTGGCATCGGTGGCGACCAGACCGGGTGCGACGGTGTTGACGCGGATGCCGTCGGGACCCAGTTCCCGTGCGAGCGCCAGTCCCAGCGTGTCCTGGGCGGCCTTGGCGATGGCGATGTCCGCCAGCCCCGGTGCGCCGCCGGAGCGCGCGCCGGCCGAGCCGATGAGCACGATCGATCCGCCGCCGCGGGCGCGCATCGCCGGGACCGCGAGGTGGCAGCAGTTGAGCGTGCAGGCCAGTTGCGCGGCCACCCGGCGTTGGATCGTGGCGATGGCCTCGGGGGAATCGACGCTCGCGCGGCGGCGGACATCGGCGGTGGGCCCGATCGCGTTGCACACCAGGATGTCCGGGCCTCCGAGCTCCTCGGCGGCGCGCAGCACCCGCCGTGCGTCCGCGATGTCGGTGACATCCCCCTGTGCCGCGACCGCGGATGAGCCGGACGACCGGATCATCTCGACGACCTCTTCGGCGCGCTCGCGGTGGTGGACGTAGTTCACCACGACGGTGGCGCCCTGGATGCCGAGCGTGTGCGCGATGGCGGCCCCGATGCCGCGCGCCGCCCCGGTGACCAGGGCGATACGGCCGGTGAGCGGCCGGTGATGCGTCGCTGTGTGCACGATGTTCTCCCGATGAGTTTCGACAAGACCTTGTCGAAAATATAGGACAGCCTCAATGAAAATGACAAGACCTTGTCGAACTGGGTGGGTTCGGTTACGGTGCCCCCATGCGCGAGGATGATGTGCCCGTGCGCCGGAGCGTGCGCGGCGACCTGCTCACCGACCTGATCGACGAGATCTTTCAGGTCAACGGCAAACTCCTGCGGGCGGGCGATGCCCTCGCCGCCGATGTCGGGCTCACCAGCGCCCGGTGGCAGGTATTGGGTGCGATCGGCGCCGAGGGTACGACCATGGCCCAGATCGCCAGGCGGCGCGGCCTGCGCCGGCAAGGGGTGCGGGAGATCGTGACGCGCCTGCGCGAGGACGGGCTGGTCGAGCTCGTCCCCAATCCGGACGACCGGCGAGCCCCGCTGGTCCGCCTCACTCCGAAGGCGGGGCGCCTGCTGGCAGAGCTGCATCCCGCGCAGGTCCGCTGGGCGGACGCCCTCGGCGAGACGTTTACCGCCGAACAGCTCGCACTCACCCTTGCCGCATTGCGAACCCTTGCCGATGTCGTCGACGGTTAGCAGTGTGGCGCGGCGGTCCGGCGGTGCGTGGCGCGTGGGAATAGAATAGCCCGGCCGCCAGTTGGTGGACATGGAAACCAAATAGGTTCCCCGGAACCCTTCGAGGAGGGCACTCACACCATGAGCACCATCCAACTGACCCCCGAGATCGATGTCCGCCGCGCCGAGGACCGGATGAAGTCCCGCTTCGACTGGCTGGATTCCAAGCACTCGTTCTCCTTCGGCCAGCACTACGACCCGTCCAACACCCATCACGGGCTGCTGTTGGTCAACAATGACGACATCGTGGATCCCGGAACGGGTTTCGAGACCCATCCGCATCGCGACATGGAGATCGTCACCTGGGTGCTGCAGGGCTCGCTGGTGCACCAGGATTCGACCGGCCACAACGGGGTCATCTACCCCGGCCTGGCCCAGCGCATGAGCGCCGGAACCGGCATCCTGCACTCGGAGAAGAACGACTCCTGGCGGCTGCAGGGGGAGGAGCACCGCGATCCCGTGCACTTCGTCCAGATGTGGGTCGTGCCCGACGAGCCGGGCATCACGCCGGGCTACGAGCAGCTGGAGATCGAATCCGAGCTGCTGGCAGGCGGATTGGTGCCGGTCGCGTCCGGAATGCCCGAGCACGATGGCAACGCCGCCATCCGGATCCGGAACAAGTACGCGGCCCTGCACGCCGCGCGGCTCGCGCCGGGCCAGTCGGTGCAACTGCCGGAGGCTCCGTTCCTGCACCTGTTCGTGCCCCGCGGCACCGTGCAGCTCGAGGGTGCGGGTGAGTTGCGCGCCGGCGACGCGGTGCGGTTCACCGCGACCGGCGGCCAGCAGGTGACGGCGACGGAACCGGCCGAAATCCTGGTGTGGGAAATGCACGCCACCGTCCGGTCGTGACCTCGGCGTGTGTCGATGACCGCCACCATGGATATACCCGCAACTTCCGGGAGGCCGATATGACCTACACCTCCGATGCGCCCGCGGACCGGCAGCGCCTGCGCGAGGCCTACCTGCGCCCGCCCGCCGAGCGCGGCGGCTCGACCGCCCGTGGCCTGCACCACACGGCGCTGATCAGCAGCGACGTCGAGCGAACAATCCGGTTCTATCAGGATCTGCTCGGGTTTCCGCTCACCGAGCTGATCGAGAACCGCGACTACGCCGGGTCCTCGCACTTCTTCTTCGACATCGGCAACGGCAATCTGCTCGCGTTCTTCGATTTCCCGGGCCTGGACGTCGGGCCCTACGCCGAGGTGCTGGGCGGGCTGCACCACCTGGCGATCTCGATGGAACCCTCGCGCTGGCAAGAGGTTCTGAGTCGCCTGGACGCGGCGGGCGTGGCGTACGAGACGCACAGCGAGGTCTCCGCGTACCTCCGCGATCCCGACGGGGCCCGGATCGAATTGATCGCCGACCGGCTCGGCGAGATGTACGGCCACACGGTGCTGTAGAACCGGGATCGGCCGGATTGCGCTGGTGCGCAACGGGTTCAGCTGACTAAGCGCCGGTCGGCCCCGCGGGGGCGGTGAGCGATGCGAAGACCGCATCCAGCTGATCGTGGGCCTGGTCGATTTCCGTTGCGCGCCCGGCAAAGTGGTGCAGCAGTGCCCGCTGGAAGATGCCGTCGATGGTGACGTAGACCGTGGCGGACGTCCATGCGGGCTCGGCGCCCGAGAGTTCGCAGTAGCGCGAGACCACCCGCCAGATCATCTCCTCGCGGCGCGACTCGATGTCCAGCACGTCGTCGCGGAAGGAGTCGTCGAACAGGCTCTGGTTGCGCAGGTCGTACCAGAGCCGATGAACCGCGGCGTCGGCCTCCAGCGTGCCGAAATACATTGCGGCGAAATCGGTGTGGAGCTGCTGCGCGCTCTGCGCCGCGGCGACGACCTCGTCGTACCGGGTGACGCAGACGGCCTCGTACTGGCGCACGGCGTGGGCGATCAGGTCCAGCTTGTCGGTGAAGTAGTAGTGCAGCACCCCGTGCGAGTACTCGGAGTTCTGTGCGATCTCGCGCAGGCTCGTGCGGGCGTAACCGAGCTCGGCCAGCGTGTGCAGGGTCGCCCTGGCCAGCTCGGTTCGGCGCGCCTGGAACTTGTCGCGGGCGCGCTCTTCCACGCGGGCTTTGGGGTCGGCGACCTGAGTCACGTTCTGTCCTGTCGGCCGGGTCACGTCATAGCTGTCCTGATGAGTGTAGCGGTGTGTGTTTCACGCTCTTTTGACAAGTGTCCAGAGAAGTCTTGACGACTGTCAAGGAAAGTCTTGACGACTGTCAAGATTTCCGCCTACTGTGGCCTGGAACACACCGCATGGCGGTTGTGTCCCACATCGCACTCGCGGATTTCTCCACACTCGACGAAGAGGTATCGACATGACTAGTTGCAACCTGGCCGGACGTACCGCGCTGGTGACCGGCGGGGCCCAGGGTCTGGGAGCGGGCATGGCGCAGGCGCTGGCGGCGGCGGGCGCCTCGGTGGCGATCGGCGATGTCAACGTCGAGGGCGGCCAGATGGCCGTCGAGAATCTCCGGCAGTCCGGTGCCAAGGCCGAGTTCGTCGCCTTCGACGTCACCGACGACGCCGCCTGGGAGGCCGCGGTCGCCACGACGGTGCAGGCTCTGGGCGGGCTGGACATCGTCGTCAACAACGCGGGCATCGAGGTCACCGATCTGCTGGTCGACCTCGACCCCGTCGCGGCCACGAAGATGCTGGAGGTCAACCTCCTCGGTACGGCCCTGGGCATCAAGCACGCGTTTCGCGCCATGCGCCCGGGCGGCGCGGCCGGAAACGGCGGAGCCATTGTCAACATCGCGTCGGTCGCGGCGACCATCGCCTTCCCCGGCATCAGCATGTACTCCGCGACCAAGTCCGGCATCGACCGTCTGACCAGGGTCGCGGCGGCCGAATCCGGCAGGCTCGGGTACGGGGTGCGGGTCAATTGCATCTACCCGGCGCTGACCCCGACCGCCATGGGTAACAAGCTCGCCGTCGACTGCGCCGAGCTCGGCCTGTTCCCCTCTCCCGAGGCCGCCGCTCAGGCGGTCGCCGAGCTGACCCCACTCGGCCGCCTCGGCCAGATCGACGACATGGCCGATGCCGTTGTCTTCCTCGCCTCGGACGCGGCGAAATTCATCACCGGCGCGGGCCTGCCCGTCGACGGCGGCATGGGCATGTAGCCGGCCGGTTCCCATACATCACAACAGCTTTCACCGATACCCGACCTATCGAGGAGTTCAGTCATGCCCACCGACAAGCGCGTCGTCGTCTACGGGGCCTCCGGCTACACCGGCCGCCTCATCTGTGAGTACCTGCGCGAGTACAACATTCCGTTCCTGGCCGCCGGCCGCGACCACGGGCGCGTCAAGGCCGCGATCGATGCCGTACCGGGCATCGACACCGTCGACCACGAGATCGCCGAGGTCGAGCACACCGCCGCCGCGCTGACCGAGGCGTTCCGCGGGGCGAGTGTCGTGCTCAACACCGTCGGGCCCTTCGCCCGCTACGGTCACGAGGTGGTGCGGGCCTGCCTGGAGATCGGGGCCCACTACACCGACACCAACGGCGAGCAGAACTGGATGATCGAGGCGGAAGCCGCGTACAGCGCCGAATTCATCTCGCGCGGACTGCTTCTCACGCCCGGCCTGGCGCAGATGTACTCGATCGGCGAGATCGCCGCGAACATCTGCCTCGAGACTCCGGGGCTGGATACCCTCGACATCGAGGTGTTCTGGAAGGGGCATCCCACCGTCGCCTCGACCAACACCATCCTCACCAACGCGGCCTTCGCCAAGGCGTACTACCTCGAACAGAACGAATATGTCGAGTGGCCGCCCGAGGAGGGGCTGTACACGGTCAGCGTGCCGGGCCAGCACGAACTGGGCCTGGCGCTGCCCTGGGGCGGCACCTCGCATCCGGTGTGGTTCAAGAACGATCCGCGCGTCGCCAATGTCCGGGCGCTGGGCGGGGTGTTCAATCGTCCACTGATGCAGGGAGTTCCGGTGCTGGTGGCCGCGGCGCTGCAGCAGATGGAGGGCAAGTCCGAGCAGGAGAAGTACCGCATCATCGACGAGCAGTCGGCGGCCATCCGCAGCGAGATGCCTCCGCGGGAGAATCCCCGGGTCAATACCTCGCTGGATTCGGTTTACGCCTCCGGTCCACTTGGACGCGCGCACTGTGTGATTCACGGTAACTGCAACTACAAGCAGACCGCGCTGCTCAACGCGCACGCCGCCGCCGCACTGGTGCAGGGCCCGCCGCGGCGCACCGGATTCGCCTCCAGCTGCCAGGCTTTCGGGTATCGCGAACTGCTCGGGACGCTGCGCTCGTTCGGCCTTGTGCTGGATCCGATTGTCTCCGTTCACCGCTGAGGCCGACGATGCGTCTCGCGGATTATCTCGACAAGGGCGCCTCGCTCGGCCGCGAGGCGCCCTGCCTCACCACCGGTGGCGTGAGTGCCAGCTACGGCGAGGTTCAGGACCGATCCGTCCGCATCGCCGGTGCGCTCCAGCACACGGGCGTTGCCGCGGGGGATCGGGTGGCGGTGCTGTCGGCCAACGACCCGCTCGCACTCACCTGCGTCTTCGGCATCTCGCGGGCGGGTGCGGTGTGGTGCCCGGTCAATCCCCGCAACGAGGCCGGGGAGAACCGGGAACTGTTCGCGCTCTTCGGTTGTCGGCTGCTGTTCTTCCAGGAGAAGTTCGCCGGGCTGGTCGACCGGATCCGCGGTGAGCTTCCGCAGTTGCAGTGGCTCGTCTGCCTCGACGGTGACGTCGAGTGGGCGACCCGGTTCGACGACTGGCTTGCCGCGCACGGGGGCGAACCCGACGAGTCGCGCCGGCCCGACGGCGGCCTGTGCATGCTGGCGGGCACCGGAGGTACCACCGGGCGGCCGAAGGGCGTGCGGCTCACCGAGGACAACATGATGACCGCGACCGCCCTGGCCCTGATGAGCTATCCGTTCGGCGAGCGGCCCAGGTATCTCGCGCTCGCGCCGCTGACCCATTCGGCGGGCGTGCTGACCTTCCCGATCCTGAGCCTCGGCGGTGAGGTCGTGATCATGCCGGCGCCCGACATCGGCGAGTTCCTCGCGTTGATCGAGCGGCATCGCATCACGCACGCGTTCCTGCCGCCGACGGTCATCTACGGTGTCCTGGACCATCCGGATCTCGACCGCCGCGACCTCCGTTCGCTGCGATGCCTCTGGTACGGGGCGGCCCCGATGTCGCCGACCCGGCTCGAGGAGGCGCTGCATCGGATCGGGCCCGTGCTCGGCCAGCTGTTCGGCCAGACCGAGGCACCCAACATGATCGCCACCCTCGCACCGGCCGACCATTTCCGCCCGGACGGTTCGATCGCGACCGAGCGGCTGACCTCGGCGGGCCGGCCGACGCCACTGACCACGGTGGCCATCATGGACGGCAAGGGCGCCCTGCTGCCCCGGGGCGTGCGCGGCGAGATCGTCGTGCGCGGCCCGCTGGTGATGGACGGCTATCACGAAAACCCCGAGGCGACAGCCGAAGTCGGTGCCTTCGGGTGGCATCACACCGGTGATATCGGATATCTGGACGACGAGGGGCTGTTGTTCGTCGTCGACCGCGCGAAGGACATGATCATCACCGGCGGGTTCAACGTGTACTCGGCGGAGGTGGAGCAGGCCCTGCTCGCCCATCCCGCGGTCAAGGATTCGGCGGTCGTCGGGCTCCCCGATCCCAAGTGGGGCGAACGTGTCACGGCCGCTGTCGAACTGCGCGCCGGCCACGAGATCGCGAGCGCGGACATCATCGCCTTCGTCAAGGAGCGAATCGGAAGTGTGAAGGCGCCCAAGGACATCGAGATTTGGTCCGAACTTCCGCGCTCCAAGGTGGGCAAGATCCTGAAGAAGGAGGTTCGCGCGACGATGCTGGAGGCGCGGACGAGCTGAACCGGGTCGTCGCACCTTGTGTGTATGGCGACCGGAGCGCAGCCGGCGCCGACCGCCGTCCTCGCTGGGCAGACCCTGCCGTGGCTGCTGCTGCGAGCGTGGGCGGTCATCACGGTGCTCGCGACCTTCGCGCTGGCCATCGCGTGGTGGCGTCAACGCGATCACGTCCGCGACATGCGGCCGACGCTCGGCTTACTGCTGCTTGCGGGAATGATCTTCCTGCCGTGGGCGCTGGAGTGGGGACTGCTGCGCTAGTGAAGGTCAGCGGCGAGTCGATCCCAGGCGGGGGCACCACCCGGCATCGTCCAGGCACGGGTGCGGGTGAATCGCATCGGTTCCGTGACGCACAGGTCGGCGATCTGCCGCTGCGCACGCTCGGCGAACGTCCGGTACGCCGGGTGGTCCTCGCCCTTGGTCCGCGCGATGTCCGCGAGGACCGAGCGGTGCTCGGCCGCGATGAGGTCGAGCAGTGCCGACCGGGAGTCGTCGGTGTCGCCGCGTCCCAGCAGAAGCGCTGGGGGAGTGACGTTTTCCGCGAGCGCCGCCGCCAGCCGGGCATGACCGTCCAGCAGCACGTACCCGTCCAGGCAGCTGGCATCCCACAGCAGGACCGGCGGCAGCACCTGCTCACGAACCTGCCTGCGAAAGGCCTTCACCCGGGCCGCATCGACCTCGGGCAACGGTCGCAGCGGCAGCACCCCGTTCCAGCCGCGCGTCCAGCTCAGATACGCGTACGGATGCTCGGACATCAGGTCACCGCGAAATGTGTACGGCGGCAGCGACTCCGGGGTGCGCAGGAGCCAGCGTCCATTGTGCAAGGGCCCCAACGGATTATCCGACAGGTGGCCGGCGAACCAATGCGCCCACGACAACGACGGCTCCGGCGTTGATCCCGGCGGCGGGAGTCGCCGCGCCTGTGTGACCCGGATCGGTGGAATCGGGGACCGGTATCGGTCCGTGCGCGCGACGTGCACCCCGGACCGGTCCGTCTCCACCCGGGCCAGCACCACCACGCCGGTGTCCTGCCGCAGTAACAGACGACGACCCGAGGTGACCTCCCACCGCAGCCCGGGCCTCGCCGGTCGCTCGACGCACAGTTCCAGGCAGTCCCGGCTCAGCACAGTCCGCAGCATGCGGCCGATGGTATCCGTCGTCCGCACCCCGCTCCGCGAGTCGCCACGATGAGCAGCGGCGCGCGCGGGACAAGTCCGCCCGCTCCCCACTGTGGACCGAGTCCGAGCGGCTCACCGGGGGTTCCGTTGCGGCCAACGCCTGGTTTCCGCCGCTAGTGTGCACCGGTTGCGCGGGTGAACCGGGCCGCGAGCGCCCGGAGATGAGTCGACAACTCCGGAGGCGATTCGACATCGAAGTCGAGGTCGAGTATGCCGATTGCCAGCGCGGCCAATGCGTAGGAGTCCGTTGCCATTTCGAGGCGGCAGGTGTGTTCGTCGATGGGCGTGACGATGCCCTGGGCGCGGCCGGTGAGCGCCTCGGCGGGGGCGTGGACGCGGATGATGCAGCGGTACGGCCACATGGCGAAGCCCAGGGTGCGGCGCAGGTACGCGGCGACGTCCCCGTCCGGGGAGGAGCGCGGGGTGAAGCGCGGACCGTTGGGGGTTCGCAACGATATTCGGTCGATGCGGAAGGTACGCCAGTCGGCGCGGCCGGTGTCCCAGCCGACGAGGTACCACCGGTCGCCCCAGTGCGCGATGCGGTGTGGTTCGACCGCGCGGCGGGCCTGCTCGCCGGTATGGCTGGTGTAGTCGAAGCGCAGAGTCTCCGCGACGCGGATGGCGGCGGAAATCGCGGTCAGCGTGCCGGCGTCGACGGCCGGGGCCGGGTCGTGCCGAGGCGACATGGTGACCACCGCCCCGCGCAGCATGTCGACGCGGTGGCGCAGCCGAGCCGGCAGCACCTGCTCGACCTTGGTCAGCGCGCGCACGGATGCGTCCTCGATCCCGGCGACCGTGCTGGTCGTATTGGCCTGCAGGCCGAGGGTGACGGCTACTGCCTCGTCGTCGTCGAGCAGCAATGGGGGCAGGGCCGCGCCCGCGCCGAGACGATATCCGCCGACCGGTCCCATCATCGCGTGCACCGGATATCCCAACGCGCGCAACCGATCCACGTCGCGGCGGACCGTGCGAGTGGTGACAGCGAGCCGCTCGGCCAGTTCGGTTCCGGTCCAGGCGCGATGCATCTGCAGCAGCGACAGTAGGCGCAGCAGGCGGGCGGGGGTGGTATCCGGCATGTCTCGATCATCTCGCACCAGTAGGACCGATCCTGTCCTACATGCGGTCGAAGATCGTCTCATGACCGAAACCTCTTCCGCGATCACGCCTTTCCGCATCGACATTCCGCAGGCAGACCTGGACGACCTCCACGACCGGCTGGCCCGCACCCGCCTGCCCGACGCATTGCCGGGCGTCGGCTGGTCCTACGGCGTCGATCGGGACTACCTGATCGACCTGATCGAGTACTGGCGCACCGGCTACGACTGGCGCGAACAGGAGGCCCGGCTGAACAAGGTTCCGCAGTTCACCACGGAAATCGACGGGCAGCACCTGCATTTTCTGCACGTGCGCTCACCCGAGCCGGACGCGACTCCGCTGATCGTGACCCACGGCTGGCCCAGCACACCGGCGGACTTCTCGGACATCATCGGCCCGCTGACCGATCCGCGGGCGCACGGCGCGGATCCGGCCCGCGCGTTCCACGTGGTGGCGCCGTCGGTGCCCGGCTTCGGGTTCTCCGGCCCGACCCTCGACTCGGGCTGGGACGTGCCCCGGATCGCGCGGGCGTGGGCGGAACTGATGCGGCGCTTGGGCTATCGACACTACGGTGCCCAGGGTGGCGACTACGGCAGCCTCATCTCCGGTGCGCTGGGGCGAGTCGCCCCGGACAACGTGATCGGAGTGCACCTGAACGCGCTCGCCGACGCCGCGACACCGAGCGGGTCCGGCCATGATCTGGCGGTCCTGTCGGAGTCGGACCGCGCCAAGGCCGCAGCGAACCAGATCTGGTGGTTCGGGCACAACGGCTACGCGACCCAGATGGCCCTGCGCCCGCAGACCATCGCCTACTCGCTCAACGACTCCCCGGCAGGCCAGCTGGCCTGGAACCTGGAATGGTTCGTCGACTGGGACCCAACCGCCACCGAGCAGACGCCCATCGCCCGCGACGCCATCCTGACCGACGTCACCACCCTCTGGCTGACCGGCACCGCCGGCTCGGCGGCCCGGATCTACCGCGAGTCGGGCTCGTCCTGGGGCAGCAAACCCGCCCCCTCCGGCGTCGCGACCGCCGTAGCCAACTTCCAAGGCGACCGCGCCGTTCGCGGCCTGGCCGAGCAGGCCCACCGCATCGTCCGCTGGAACGACTACCCGGTCGGCGGCCACTTCGCGGCTCTCCAGGCCCCGGCCGAACTCGTCACCGACATCCGCGAGTTCTTCGGCTCCCTCGATCGATGAGGGTTCGGGCAGTTGTGTATGGAAATTTCGCCACCTGAGTGGAGTTTTCGCTGGTTGGGACTACCGTGGAGGGTGCGCTCGCACCGGATGCGTCGACCAGCCCCAGCTGCGCCGAGGCGGCGGCTGATCGGGTGCAACAGGCGATACAGGCTGGTGACTATCGGAGGAGCTGAGGCCTCATGGTGTTGGACACCCTGGCATTCTCCCTGGCAGTGATACTTCTGGCGACGATCATCATCATGCTCGCCATGGGCCTGTCCGAGCTTCCCGCCCCGCCGAAATCGACCCACTGCCATCGTTGCTCCAGGTGGATGCTCGACACGCATCGCAGCAGTGACGCGATGTGCCTGCGCTGCCGGATGAACGCAGCCGTCCACATCCTTGCGCCGCCGCGCGGCTAGGTGCGCGGCTGGACATCGCCGAAGGCGACGCCGAGCACCCGCCCGCCCGCGCTCAGGAGGGCAACTCGACCACCGCGATGGCCGACGCGACCAGGCTGCCGAGGTAGAGCGTGCCGTCCTGTTCGACGACGCCCGTGACCATCGCGTAGTGGTCGGGTTCGCGTTGCAGGTCGTGCACGAGGGCGCCGTCGAGCGAGTAGGCCTGCACCCATGCGGAGCGGATCGGCTTGGGCTGCAGCGCGTCCGGGATCGCGTAGGCGATCCGGCGCAGGATGCCCGGTAGCGGAAGAAGCTTGTCCAGTAGGGGATTTCGCGGGCTGACGAGGGTGACCCAGCACAGGCCGTCACTGCCCAGGGCCATGTTGTCGGGGAATCCGGGCAGGTTCTCCACCAGGTAGTCGCTGGTTCCGGCGCGTGGGCCGGACAGGTGATAGCGGGCCACCCGGTACCCGGCGGTCTCGGCGACCAGCACACAGGAGCGGTCCGGCGCCAGCACCACCCCGTTGGCGAATTGCAGTCCGTCCAACAGGGTTTCGACCCGGCCGTCGGGCAGGCGGCGCAGCAGGCGCCCGGTGCCGGAATGCTCGTAAAAATCGGCCATGTAGTGCTCGAACGGGTACCGCCGGGTGGAGGCCGAGAAATAGATCGTGCCGTCGGTGTCGGCGACCACGTTGCTGGCGAAGTTCAGGCGCTCGCCGTCCACCTCGTCGACGAGCACCTCCAACTCGCCGTGCGGCTTGTCCAGCCGGAGCAGGCCTCGCTCGGAATCGCAGATCAGCAGCGCGCCATCGGGTTCCGCGTGCAGGCCCAGCGGCCGCCCACCGGTGTGCGCGATCTGCTCGACCGTGCCGTCGGCGGGATGCACGGCCAGGATCGGCCCGCCGCTGATCCCGGTGACGAGCCTGCCGTCCGCGGCCAGCACCACATCCTCGGGACTGCTCCCGGGCAGCGGCAGCAGCCGGGGCACGGGCATCGGCGGCACACTATGAGGTTCGCGGGCACGTGCGGGCGCCTGCGGCGGTGTCCAACGCTGAGGCTGTAGCGGCATACCCGAAACGTACCGTCGAGGCGGTCCCGTCGGTACCGTTCGGGCCGAATGATGTGCGTCGCGGACGACGCCGACGGCGTAGGGCACGATGGATTTCATGATCGACGCGGCGCGGCTCTTGGACACGGCCCTCGCGGAGGCCAGGCTCGGACTGTCGGAGGGTGGCATCCCGATCGGTGCGGCGTTGTTCGACGCGGACGGAAAGCTGCTGGGTCGCGGGCGCAATCGGCGCGTGCAGTCCGGGGATCCGAGCCTGCACGCGGAGATCGATGCGTTCCGCAACGCCGGGCGCCGGCGGGACTATCGCGACACCATCATGGTCACCACGCTCTCGCCGTGCTGGTACTGCAGCGGGCTGGTGCGGCAATTCGGGATCGGCGCGGTGGTCGTCGGGGAGTCGCGAACCTTCACCGGCGGCCACGACTGGCTCGCCGAGCACGGCGTATCGATCACGGTGCTGGACGATCCACGCTGTGTCGATCTGATGACCAGGTTCATCGCCGAGCGGCCCGAACTCTGGTTCGAGGACATCGGCGTCCCCGAGTAGCGGGTGTCAGCCGAACAGTTTCAGCAGGTCGGTCTTGCCGAACATGGTGGCGGAATCCCGCGCGGAGGGGGTTCCGGCGTCTGGATCGGCGCCCGCGGCCAGCAGCTTGCGCAGGATCTCGTCCTCGCCCTTGAACACCGCCCCGGCGGCGGGCGTCTGGCCCCGGTCGTTGGCCCGGTCGGGGTCGGCGCCGCGATCCAGCAGCACCGCGACCGCGTCCGGATGCCCGTGGTACGCGGCCAGCATCAGCAGGGTGTCGCCCCGGTCGTTGGTCAGATTCACCGGCGCCCCGGCATCGAGGTACGCGGCCAACGCGGCCGCATCACCCGTGCGGGCCGTGTCGAAGATCCGGCCCGCGAGTTCGATCAGTTCCGGATCCATCCCGTCGGTGTCCACGAAACTACTTCTACCACCGCCGGCGAATGGCGGTTGCGAGGGGAGCCCGGCGGTTTTGCCGCCCGCCGGGCTCCATCGTGCCGCCCATTTCGCACCACGTTGCGGGGGAGGGAACGGATCAGGCTGGTCTGCGACGCGTCCTACCGTTGGACCATCTCCGCATGAGAGCGCGGAGAGCCGGATACGAGCCGGCACCTCGTCGCGGTCGCCCGTTCCTCAGCCTCCTGTGGTTCGGCGGCGAATACTCAATCTGGAGCGAGAGTCTGAGCTTGCGGCGGCTGCCTCTACCACTTGGGCTACCCGGGCCGAAGGCTGCCCGGGGCGGGATTCGAACCCGCACTGATACCGCTGAATCAGGTTCATCTTCAGTTTGAGCTTCGCGCTCCTCGCGCTTCCCCCGCCCTGTGCAGGCGGGGGAATTCCATGGATCCGGGTGGAACCCGGATTCGATCAGCGGAACAGGTATTCGAACAGGGCCGCGCCGACCTTGTGATCGGCCACCTCGGTCGAATTGGCCTCTTCCCGTGCGAATTGTACTGCCTGGCGCAGCTTTTCGATCCGGTCGGTCAGCTCGTTGATGCGCCGGGCCGGCAGCGCGCCGGAGAACTTGGTGGTCGTCCAGTAGCCGATCGCGATGTCCTCGTAGTACACCTCGACCTGCGCCGGGTGCTTCTCGGTGGCCTCGGCCTTGACGTGGTTGCGCGGCACCTTCTTGGTGCGGATGGTGCGCACCGGATCGGTGCGCCACGTGTCCGAGGAGTCGTCGAACACCCACGCCTCCGCGGCATCGAGCACCGGCAGCTTCTTGACGAAGGCGAGCAGATCGGTCAGCTGCTTCTCGAGAAACAGCAGGTACGTGACGGGTGCTTCGGACAGCAGCGTGCGGCCGTCGATGGTCACATCCGCCCGGGCCTCGCAGTTCGCCCAGTCCTTCGTCGCGGTCACGTCGAACAGCCGGGTCAGCGTGTCCGCGGTGCGGCGCAGCACATCCTCCGACTTCACCTGCACGCGAGTCGATTCCGGCGGCAGCTGCTCGCCCTCCTCGTCCTTGGGCTGGTACGTCCGGGAGATGCCCGCGAGCAGGGCGGGCTTCTGCAGGGTGGCGTGCACCCCGGCCAGATCGCGCAGCGCTCCGCTCTTGACGCCCTTCTCCACCGCGATGATCTGATTGAGCTTCGCCATGATGCCTCCCTCCCCGCACAGTCTCCGTGCTTCGATTCCGAAAAGTGTTCCGCCACACCCGAGATGGGTTCCAAAGTGGACCCGCGAGTGATGTTTGAGCCGGGAAGCGTTGGCCCCCAGCGCCGAACCGACGGTACGGGACCGCGGGCGAGTGTGCATCCGAATATTCGTCAGCTCGGCGGTGCCGCTCCGAGCTTGTATCGAATCTCGTTGCAGGCCATCAGGATTCGGTCCACGTCGCGATCGGTGAGGGCGGCGTGAAGGGAGAATCGGATCAGGGTACGATCCGATGGCGTGGCCGGTGCGCAGAAGGGTGCGCCCAGGACGCCGTGTCGTTCGAGGATGTCGCGCACTCGCAGCGCGTGTGTTTCGGGCCCGGTCGGCACGGCGACGATCTGGCTGTCCGAGCCCGACAGGTCGAATCCGAGATCCGCCATGGCCTTTCGCACCGCGATCGATACCTCGTGCACCCGCGTGCGGCGGTCGTCCGCGGCGCGCACGGCGTCCAGGGTCGCCGCCAGGCCGACGATGTCGGGGTACCGCAGTGCCGAGGAGAACACCGCCGGGTACGACGCCGACCGGAAGTAGTCGACGAAATCCGGGTCGTGCACCGCGATGAACCCGGCGCGTCCGGCGAAGGCCTTCGCCAGGCTGGCGGTGCGGAAGGCCACCCGTTCGGTGAGGCCGAGCGCTACGACCGTGCCCGTCCCGTGCGGGCCGTCGATGCCCAGCGAATGGGACTCGTCGACCACCAGCACGCTGCCGGTGTCCTCCGCGACCCGGCACAGTTCGGGCAGCGGGCTGTGGCTGCCGCTGGTGCTGCAGATCGCGTCGACGGCGATGATGCCGGGACCGTGCGTGGCGATCTGCGCGCGCAGGTGCCCGGGGTCGTGGTGCCGGAAGGTGCGGATGGGCGCCCCGGCCGCAATGGCGCCCTGCCGCAGCGACATGTGTGCCTTCGCATCGATGTGGACCTGCGTCCGTGGGTCCGCAATGGCTTGCAGCAGACCGAGATTCGCGTCCCAGCCGGACTGGCACACGACGCCCGCGCCGGCGTGCATGTATCGAGCCAGCCGCCGCTCCAGCATGCTCTGATCCGGGCCGGGCTGGGGCGCGGCGGCGTCACTGTGCGCCGCGGCGGCCGCCGCCGCGGCGATATCCCGGTCGCCCGCCAGAGCCAGGTAATCGTTGCCGGTGAGCACCACGTCGGCTGCGGTGGGTCTGCGGCCGTGTAGAAACGGCCTGGTCCCCGGCGCGCCGGTGGCGCGTTCGGCATAGAAATGCTCGATCCGGTCCCTGATCCGTGCGGCGACGGTGACCACTTCCGCTCCCTTTCGATGCGTGCGGGCGGCACCGATTCGGGTCGTACTCGCCGCCTGTCACGATCATTACCCACCTGGGTGGCGAGAAGGCTCAGGAAGCGATGACGAAACTCTGACGTTCGGCGCTGCGACCTGCTTCCAGGCGATGAAGCGCCGCCCTGTGGGGGCATCGGCTCGAACACGATACGGCCGGCGATCGTGGATCACCAGCCGTATCACTGTGTCGCCCATCGACTTTCATCGATCAGAGGCCAGTTTCAGTTGTATGCCTTCGCGACACCGTTGAGCAGGTACTCGAGGGTGTCGTAGGCCGGGGGATCGACCACGTCGACGACCTGCGGGGCGACCGGGATGTGGTGATCGCTGGTCACCGAGGTGAACTGAGCCGGATCGCCGGTGCGGAAGCCGTGTTCGGCGGCCAGGCGCTGCAGGTCCGGGTCGGTGGACAGCAGCCGGCCCAGCCGGTCACCCGCGTCGTCGAGCGGAACCAGGGTGTGCTGGGACAGGATCGTCGGCGACGGGTACATCAGCTCCATGTCGGGCGTTGTCTTCCCGTGCACCGCGGCATCGACGAACTGGGCCTCGTAGATGAGCACCAGCGGGGTGGGGCCCATGCCCGCGGAGAGGTACTCGTCGAACGGACCCTGGCTGGTGTTGTCCGAAAAGCCTTGGCCGACGAAGAGTTTCGCCACCTTCTGCACCGCGTTGTCCTCGGCGGTCTGCCCGCGCACGATCGTGTCGTCATTGGCGACGTAGCTGGCGATCGCCACGTACATATCCGCCGAGTTCGATGTCCGCGGGTCGGTGGTGGAGACCAGAATGTTCTTCGACACCGGGTAGGTGGTGTTGCCGGGCAGCTGATTCCACTGCGTGCCGCTGTTCACCAGGTCCATGTAGCGGTTCATGTCCAGGGTCGGCACCGGGCCCGGCCGCACCACGCCCGCCGCGGTCAGCAGGTCCGCGATCGGCTTGTAGGTCGCGATCGCCATCGGCGAGGAGAACGGCGTGTACTTCGCGGTCAGATGGTGATCGCGCAGCAGCCGCTCCGCCGCCGGGGCGCTGGAGGGAAAAGCGAAGTCGTCCTTGCTCAGATCCAGCGAGGTGGCGATCTGCCGCGAACCGGCGGCCTGCACGTGCACCTCGAGCCCGTGCTTCGCCAGCGCCGCGACCACCTTCGGATCGTTGAAGTACGGAATCTTCTCCGATCCGACTACCCCGTGCACGGTCGTCACGGAAGCCGCTGTGGCGGTGCCGGTTTGGTGCGATCCACCGGTGCCGTGCGGGATCGAGAACAGTAGGATGATGACGATCGCCACCAGCGCGGCAACAAAGATCTTGCCGCCGGTGAGCGGCGGACCGACGAGAGCCTTTGCGCCGGACAGGAATTTGGCCGCGGCGTTCGTCGGTGCCGGTTCGGTGGGACGCCGGTTGCCCGGATCGGAAGCGGTCGCATTTGAGGCCGCGACACCGGATACTGTCGCGTCCGGTGTCGTCGCGCCAGTCGTCGTCGCACTCGGATCCGTTGTGCCCGACGTTGTTTCGCTCGGCTTAGTTGCGCCTGATGCTGCGGCACTCGATGCTGATGTGTCGGGGGCTGTGGCACTCGGGTCGGTAGCGGCAACGCCCGATGTTGTTGCGCCGGACGTTGTTACGCTCGGATCCGTGGTGCCCGGATCTGTCTCGACCGCGGCTGCCGGTTCCGGTGTCGTCATATCCGGTGCCGTCACACTCGCACCTGTCTCGCCCGGGACTGTCGCGCCGGGATCGGCCGCGGTGGTGCCGGACTTGTCGGGATCCGGAGTGATACGGGCCGTTGCGTCAGGGTCGAGCGCCTCGGGAGTTCCGCTGCCCGAAGTGGCCGTTCCGGTTTCGGCGCCGGCAGGGCCGGCGGTGCCGGGATCGGTGCTGTGCTGCTCGGCTGTATCGGGTTCGGTCGTCTCCGGTTCGATTGTGATCGGCTCGCTGGTGCCCAGGGTGGCCTCGATCTCGGCGATACCCACCGCGGGCCCCCCGCCCAGCTCGTGGCGGACGATGCGCTCCACCAGAATTGGCACGAAATCGCGTATCGTGCGGCCGTTGAAGCGGTGCAGCGCCCTGTCGATGGCCGCCCGGACCCGCTGCGCGGAATGCGTTTCCGCGTAATCGCCGATCAGTTGATCGGTCAGCTCGCGCAGGGCTTTGTCCTCGCGTTCGGCCATGTCTTCACGTTGGGCATCGATACCCACGCCGAGCTCCTCGACATCACAGGGAATGGACGCGCGGCATATTCCGGTGCGTGTGGCAGACCTTACGGCACAATGCCCGGCTGTCCCAAGCGCGGCAATATGTTCCGTGCCATTCTCTGCGGAAATGCCTGCACGCTATCGTGATTCGCGAAAATCGTTGCCGCAGCGCCAATTTCCGTTCAATTACAGGCAACCGGCAATTTACCCGGGCGACCTTCCGGCTATTACGTCAGCACGAGCAGTTCGGTGGAGGAGGCGATTTCCACCCGCAGGCCCGCCTTCTCGGCGATCCGCGCCAGCGCCGCGATATCGGTGGGTTCGGCGCGGCTGCACACCAGCGCCCGCGCCAGCAGACCCTTGTGGTGCTTGTTGAAGTGGCTGACCACGGTCCGGGAGCCGTCGGGACGCTCGGTCAGCACGGTCGCGGTGACCGCCCCCGGGATCCGGCCCAGCTGTGCGTAGGTGCCCGAGCGCAGATCCACGGTCAGCTGCCCGGCGGTCTCCTCGCGCAGCGCGGGCGCGAGCACCGGCTTCCACAGCGCGGCCAGCGTCGAGCAGCCCGGCAGCTTCGACCCGCCCGAGAGGCGGTAGGCCGGGATCGGGTCGGTCGCCCGCACCACCCCGAACAGCGCGGAGCCGATCGCGAGGCGGGCCTGCGCCTTCGCGCGCTGGGCCGCGGTGAACGATGCGGCATCGAGGGCGTCGTAGAGCACCCCGGTGTACCGCTCGAGCGCGGGGCGGGTGGGCGCGGTGCGCAGCGCGGCATTGCGGGCGATCTCCGCATCGGCCCCCTTGCCCAGGCTCAGTGCGGCGCGCGAGGCCTCCGGATCGCCGGCCAGGTCGATCAGCGCGGTGACCAGCTTGTCGCGCACCACGCTGAGCTGCGGCAACGACAGCGCGTCCAGGTCGAGCGGACCGAGATCGCCGCCGTCGGACTTGGTTTCGGAGGGAGGAAGGATCACCAGCACGAGCGGATACGGTACCGGCGCGCAAGCCCCGCGGCGCGCCGACGGTACCGCCGCGCGAGCCCCACGGCGCGCAGATGGCACCGCCGCGCGAACCTCGCGGCGCGCAGATGGCGCGGCCGCGCGAACCTCGCGGCGCGCAGATGGCACCGCCGCGCGAACCTCGCGGCGCGCAGATGGCGCGGCCGCGCGAACCTCGCGGCGCGCAGACGGTACCGCCGCGCGAACCCTGCGGCGCGCAGACGGTGGCGCGCGTATCAGCGCCGCGGCGGCACGGGCTACTCTGTGCATCCGTGATCACCCGCCTTTCCCACCTGTTCCTGCGTACCCTGCGCGACGACCCCGCCGACGCCGAGGTGCCCAGCCACAAGCTTCTCGTCCGTGCCGGATACGTCCGCCGGATCGCGCCGGGTGTGTACTCCTGGCTGCCGCTGGGCCTGCGGGTGCTGCGCCGGGTCGAGGAGGTGGTGCGCCAGGAGATGAACGGCATCGGCGCCCAGGAGATCTCGCTGCCCGCGCTGCTGCCGCGCGAGCCGTACGAGACCACCAACCGGTGGACCGAATACGGTGACGCGCTGTTCCGGCTGCAGGACCGCAAGAAGGCCGACTACCTGCTCGGACCCACGCACGAGGAACTGTTCGCGCTGACGGTGAAGGGCGAATACAACTCCTACAAGGATCTGCCGGTCACGCTGTACCAGATCCAGACCAAGTATCGCGACGAGGAGCGTCCCCGCGCGGGCATTCTGCGCGGGCGCGAATTCGTCATGAAGGACTCGTACTCCTTCGACCTGGACGAGGCCGGGCTGAAGGCCAGCTACGCCGCCCACCGCGACGCCTACAAGCGCATCTTCGACCGGCTCGGCGTGTCGTATGTGATCGTCGCGGCCACCTCGGGCGCGATGGGCGGCAGCGCGTCGGAGGAGTTCCTGGCCGACAGCCCCGTCGGTGAGGACACCTACGTGACCTGCCGCGAGTCCGGCTACGCCGCGAATGTCGAGGCCGTGGTCACGCCCGCGCCGCCGGAGCTTCCGATCGAGGGCCTGGCGCAGGCGCAGGTGCATGAGACGCCGAGCACGCCGACGATCGCCACCCTGGTCGACTGGGCGAACGCCGCCGGGATCGCCGAGCAGTTCGGCCGTCCCGTGACCGCCGCGGACACGCTGAAGAACGTCATGGTCAAGCTGCGCCACCCCGACGGCAAGACCGAGATCCTCGGCATCGGCGTGCCCGGTGACCGCGAGGTCGACGACAAGCGCCTGGGCGCCTCGGTCGAGCCGGCCGAGGTCGAACTGCTCGACGAGGACGACTTCAAGGCCAACCCGTTCCTGGTGAAGGGCTACATCGGCCCGAAGGGTCTGCAGGAGAACGGCGTTCGCTACCTGGTCGACCCCCGCGTGGTCACCGGCACCTCCTGGATCACCGGTGCCGACGCCCCCGGCAAGCATGTCGTCGGCCTGGTCGCCGGGCGCGATTTCACCCCCGACGGCACCATCGAGGCCGCCGAGGTCCGCGACGGCGATCCCTCGCCGGACGGGCAGGGGGTGCTCGTGGCCGCGCGCGGCATCGAGATCGGCCACATCTTCCAGCTCGGCTACAAGTACACCGACGCCTTCGAGGTGGACGTGCTCGGCGAGAACGGCAAGCCCGTGCGCCTGATCATGGGCTCCTACGGCGTCGGCGTCTCGCGCATGGTCGCGGTGGTGGCCGAGCAGATGCACGACGACAAGGGCCTGCGCTGGCCGCGCGAGGTTGCGCCGTTCGACGTGCACGTCGTGATCGCCAACAAGGATGAGGGCGCCCGCGCGGGTGCGGAACAGGTTGCCGCGCAACTGGATTCCCAGGGCATCGAGGTCCTGCTGGACGACCGCACCGCCTCGCCGGGGGTGAAGTTCAAGGACGCCGAACTGCTCGGCATGCCGGTGGTGCTGGTCGTGGGCCGCGGCTGGGCCGAGGGCAAGGTCGAGGTGCGGGATCGGTTCGCGGGGACGAGCGAGGAGATTCCGGCCGACGGTGCGGTTGCCGCGGTGCTAGCCAAGGTGCGCGGCTGACCCGGTCGCCGCGGCGGCAGCTTCTGAGCCTCCTGAGCCTCAACGTCGGCGCCGGTGGCGGCGCTGGCGCGGGTGTCGGCACAGGGTCGCACTGACCCTGGCACACGCAGCTCCGGGCACGCCTGAGCATCGTTCGATGCGGGTGTGCCCGGGTTGTTGCTGGGGGCTTCAGCTGATCGGGAGTTGGCCGGTTCCGCTCGTCGCTGTGCGGGCTTGTGTCGCGATGCCGTGGGCCCTGCGTCGGGGCACAGACCCTCCCGTCCACACGGTGGATCCGCGTCGGCCTGCCGTCAGGCTCGGCCCGGAAAAGCCACCGTCGCCGGGTTGGTGCCAAGGATCTGCTGCCAGGTGGCAAGGCGCACAGCGCATTCGGACAGCGCCTCGATGCCCGCGCGGCGCACGTCGGGGGAGTCGGCGCGCTCGACCACCGAGCGCCAGGCGATGGCGGTGTCGGTTTCCACGGTGACGGCGAATTTCGCCGCCGGGATCGGATCGTTCACCGGGGACGGCGGCGGATAGGCGGGCGCGGGGCCCGGTACCGCCCCTCCGGCGGCCCGCAGAGCGTCGATGGTGGCATCGCGCCGGACGCGGTGCGCGGTCGTGAATTCAATGATGATCTTGTTGCGATCTGCGGCCGCGTAGGCAGAGATCACGCCGTAGGCGTACACCGCCGCGTATTCGGCATTCAGGGCGTCGGTCAACGCCTGCTGATCGGTCGTACTCATTTCAGCAGTACCTCCACGTGGCTGGCGCAGCAGGCGCTGATCGAGGCCAGCAGCCCGGCGCGGTAGGCGGTATTCGCATCCGACGCATCGGCGGCCGACTTGCGTGCGGCCGAGAGCCGATCGCGCACCGCGGACACGGTCGGGGGCGGCGCCGGTGCGGCCGGCGGCGTGACGACCGGGGTGGGCGACTTGGGAAGCGTGCCGTCGCCGTAAACCCCGATGGCCCGGTTGATCTCGGCCCGCAGCGCATCGGCGTGCGCGGTGCGCTGGGTGGCGATCACCGTGAGCGCGGCCGCCCGGTCCGGCGCTGCGGCGGCCGCGGCCCGTGCCCACACCGCGTCGGTGCGCGCCGAAATCTCGTGCGGCAGTAGCGTGTCCGGCTGCGGCGGGGGTTTCTTGGTACAGGCGGCGGCGCTCAGGGACGCGACCGCGAACGCGCCGCCGCCCGCGACCCGCAGCAGCGCCCGTCTGTCTAGCGTGCGGCCCATGGGCGGCGCGTCCGAGGAGCTGGCGGGCATGGTTCGACGGGTCGGCACGCGTCCATCGTGCCAGGCAATGTCGGAGGCTCGGACGGCGGGCGCGCCGGTGGGTGTGACCACCGGGAAACTGGAGATCGTTGGCTGGTCCTCTACACTCTTGCAGCGCGTTACGCTAGACCTCCGGCGGAGTATTCCGACGACGATGCGCGCCGACCATGCCCCACCAGGACCTATACCGACAACTCCACCGCGCCACAACTGAACCAGGAGCCGCCCCACATGCCGATGCCGACCGAGGAAAGGGTGAGCCAGCTCGTTGCTGCGCTCGTCGAGGGCCGAGGATTCGACCTCGATGGCGTGGCCGTGTCGGCCGCGGGCCGGGATCAGGCGCGCGTGGTGATCACCGTGGACAGCGAGGCCGCCGCCGATCTGGACGCGGTCGCGGACCTGAGTGGAATTATCTCCGAAATCCTGGACGACGCGGGCGATTTCGGGGAGACCCCCTACTTACTGGAGGTCACCACCCCCGGCATCGAACGGCCGCTCACCCTGCCGCGGCACTGGCGCCGGGCGCGGGGACGCAAGGTGCGCATCACGATGCGTGCCGGCGCCGAGGCTCCCGAGGGCGTGCCGAAGTTCGACGCCCGCGTCGGCGAGGCCACCGATACCGAGGTGGCGCTGGTTCTCGGCGGTAGACAAAAACCGCACCGGGTGCGCGTGCCGCTCGCCGATATCGAACGCGCCGTGGTCCAGGTGGAATTCTCCGCGCCCGGCGAGGCGGAGATGGACTTGGCCGGGGGCGTCGCGCCCGGCCGCCCGGCGCCCGGTGCGCCGGTGCAGGACATGCAGGGGGACAACACAACAGCAGCTTCGACCGAAGGGACCGTGGCATGAACATCGAAATCGAAGCCCTGCGGGCGATTGTCGCCGATAAGGGCATCGCGATGGAGACGGTGATCTCCGCGATCGAGTCGGCGCTGCTGACCGCCTACCGGCACACCGAGGGGCATGAGCCCAACGCCCGTATCGACATCAACCAGAAGACGGGCGTCGTGCGGGTGATGGCCCGCGAGGTCGACGCCGACGGCAACACCGTCTCCGAGTGGGACGACACCCCCGAGGGTTTCGGGCGCATCGCGGCGACCACCGCGCGCCAGGTCGTGCTGCAGCGGCTGCGGGATGCGGAGAACGAGAAGTCGTTCGGCGAGTTCTCCACCCATGAGGGCGAAATCGTCGGCGGCGTGGTCCAGCGCGATGCCCGGATGAATGCCCGCGGCACAGTGGTGGTGCGCATCGGCAGCGAGGCGACCGGCGCGGAGGGCCTGATTCCCCCGGCCGAGCAGGTTCCCGGCGAGACCTACGAGCACGGCGATCGCATCAAGTGCTACGTCGTGGGCGTCTCCCGCGGGCCGCGCGGCCCGCAGATCACCCTCTCGCGCACCCACCCGAACCTGGTGCGGCGGCTGTTCGCGCTGGAGGTGCCCGAGATCAGCGACGGCTCGGTGGAGATCGTGGCGGTGGCTCGCGAGGCCGGGCATCGCTCCAAGATCGCCGTGCGCAGCACGGTGCCGGGCGTGAATGCCAAGGGCGCGTGCATCGGCCCCATGGGCCAGCGGGTGCGCAACGTGATGAGCGAGCTGGCCGGGGAGAAGATCGACATCATCGATTACGCCGAGGACCCGGCCACGTTCGTCGGGAATGCGCTGTCCCCGTCGAAGGTTGTCTCTGTCACAGTCGTCGACGCCGATGCGCGTGCGGCGCGGGTGGTGGTGCCGGACTTCCAGCTCTCGCTGGCGATCGGCAAGGAGGGGCAGAACGCCCGCCTGGCCGCCCGCCTGACCGGCTGGCGCATCGATATCCGCAGCGACGCGGCCCCGGACAACAGCGGTTCGGTGCGCTCGGAGGCACACCGCGGATGACCGCGAACCGACGGGTTTGTGATCAACAACGGGGCTGGATGCGGAGATCGGGACATGGCAGCGGTAGAGTGGACGCAGGCTCAGCGCGAGTCTTCGAGATCACTGCGGCCCGGACCCGTCCGGACATGCATCGGATGTCGGAAACGCGAGCTGGCCGCCGATCTGTTGCGGATCGTGGCGCAGTCGTCCAGCCTGGACAGCGTTGCGATCGTTCCCGATCCGCGGCGCAGACTTCCCGGAAGGGGTGCCTGGTTGCACCCCGCTTCGGCTTGTCTGAGCACGGCAGAACGGCGCCGAACCGTCGGCAGAGCACTACGAGTGTCCGGAAAACTGGATATCTCAGCCCTGGAGCACTACGTCGAGAACAGGCACGAGCACTCATGAGCACACCGTGAAGTACCAGCGATGAACGTCCATCGGAGATAACCCGAGGTCGTGCGGGCCACCCGTCCTTGAAGACGGGCTGCCGCGCTCGACCTCTCAGTGAGGAGAGCAGTGGCAGGCAAGGCCCGCGTGCACGAGTTGGCCAAAGAACTCGGTGTCACGAGCAAAGAACTACTCGCAACGCTCAAGGAGCAGGGCGAGTTCGTAAAGTCGGCGAGCTCGACGGTGGAGGCCCCCGTCGCGCGTCGCCTGCGGGAATCGTTGGGCGCCAAACCCGCCAACGGCACCGCGAAATCGGCTGGGAAGCCCAGCGCCGGTCCGTCCGGACGTCCGGCGCCCAAGCCCACCTCCGGTGCGACGCCGGGTCCCCGTCCGGGACCGCGCACCCCCGCGCCGGCTCCGGCTCCCGCGCCGTCCCCCTCGGTCGCCCCGGCCGCGAAGGCTCCGGCGCCCGCGCCGTCGTCCGCGCGTCCCGGCCCGGCGGTCAAGCCCGGTCCCGCCGCCAAGCCCGCTCCGCAGGAGCAGGCCCGGCCCGCGGCGCAGCACAGCGCACCCGCGCAGAGCCAGGCCCCCGCGGCGCAGCCCCAGGCGCCCGCCGCGCAGCAGGGCGCCGCGCCGTCGGCCGGTCCGCGCCCGACCCCCGGTGGTCCGCGTCCCGGTCAGCAGCAGCGTCCGGCCCCCGCGCAGGGCGGCGGCCCGCGTCCGGGTGGCCCCAAGCCCGGGCCGAAGACGCCTCGGGTCGGCAATAATCCCTTCTCTTCGGCGCCGGAGCGTCCCGCGCCGCGTCCGGCCCCGGGCCCCGGTGGCCCGCGTCCGGGTCCGGCCCAGGGCGGTCCCCGTCCGGGTCCCGGCCAGCGGCAGGGTGGTCCCGGCGGTCAGGGCGGTCAGCGTCCGGCCGCGGCGCAGGGCGGTGGCCCGCGTCCCGGTGGTCCGCGGCCCAGCCCCGGCTCGATGCCGCCCCGGCCCAACCCGGGTGCGATGCCGCAGCGTGCGGCGCGTCCGGGTCCGGCGGGCGCCGGTCGTCCGGGTCGTCCCGGTGGCGGCCAGGGTGGTCCGCGTCCCGGTGGTGGTGGCGGCGGTGGCGGCTACCGCGGCGGTGGCGGTGGCGGTACCGGTGCGCCCGGTGCCGGTGCGGGCGCTCCCGCGGCCGGTGGTTTCCGCGGTCGTCCCGGTGGCGGTGGCGGTGGCGGTCGTCCCGGTGGCCCGGGCGGTCGCGGCGGCGCGGCCGGCGCGTTCGGTCGTCCAGGCGGCGCCCCGCGTCGTGGTCGCAAGTCCAAGCGGCAGAAGCGGCAAGAGTACGACTCGATGCAGGCGCCCGCCGTCGGCGGCGTGCGGCTGCCGCGCGGCAACGGCGAGATCATCCGTCTCGCCCGCGGCGCGTCGCTGTCCGACTTCGCCGAGAAGATCAACGCCAACCCGGCCTCGCTGGTGCAGGCGCTGTTCAACCTCGGCGAGATGGTCACCGCGACCCAGTCGGTGAACGACGAGACCCTCGAGCTGCTCGGCTCGGAGATGAACTACGTCGTGCACGTGGTCTCCCCGGAGGACGAGGACCGCGAGCTGCTGGAGAGCTTCGACCTCACCTACGGCGAGGACGAGGGCGGCGAAGAGGACCTCGAGATCCGTCCGCCGGTCGTGACCGTCATGGGTCACGTCGACCACGGTAAGACCCGACTGCTGGACACCATCCGCAAGGCCAACGTCCGCGAGGGCGAGGCCGGCGGCATCACCCAGCACATCGGCGCCTACCAGGTGCTGACGCACCTCAACGACGAAGACCGGCTGATCACCTTCATCGACACCCCGGGTCACGAGGCGTTCACCGCCATGCGTGCCCGCGGCGCGAAGGCCACCGACATCGCGATCCTCGTGGTCGCGGCCGACGACGGCGTCATGCCGCAGACGGTGGAGGCGGTCAACCACGCCCAGGCGGCCGACGTGCCGATCGTGGTGGCGGTCAACAAGATCGACAAGGAAGGCGCCAACCCGGACAAGATCCGGCAGCAGCTGACCGAGTACGGGCTGGTGGCCGAGGAATACGGTGGCGACACCATGTTCGTCGACATCTCCGCCAAGCAGGGCACCAACATCGAGGCGCTGCTCGAGGCGGTGCTGCTGACCGCGGACGCGTCCCTGGACCTGCGGGCGAACCCGGACATGGACGCCCAGGGTGTGGCCATCGAGGCGCACCTGGACCGCGGCCGTGGCCCGGTGGCGACCGTGCTCATCCAGCGCGGCACGCTGCGGGTCGGCGACTCGGTCGTGGCCGGCGACGCCTACGGTCGCGTCCGGCGCATGGTCGACGAGCACGGCGAGGACGTCGTGGCGGCACTGCCGTCGCGGCCGGTCCAGGTCATCGGCTTCACGTCGGTGCCGGGCGCGGGTGACAACCTCCTGGTCGTCGACGAGGACCGGATCGCCCGCCAGATCGCCGACCGGCGCAATGCGCGCAAGCGCAACGCGCTGGCCGCTCGCAGCCGCAAGCGGATCAGCCTGGAAGATCTGGATGCCGCTCTGAAGGAGACCTCGGAGCTGAACCTGATCCTCAAGGGCGACAACTCGGGTACCGTCGAGGCGCTCGAGGAGGCCCTGCTGGGCATCGACATCGGCGACGAGGTGCGCCTGCGCGTCATCGACCGCGGTGTCGGTGGCGTCACGGAGACCAACGTCAACCTGGCCTCGGCCTCGAACGCGATCATCATCGGGTTCAATGTGCGCGCCGAGGGCAAGGCGACCGAGCTGGCCAACCGCGAGGGCGTGGACATCCGGTACTACTCGGTGATCTACCAGGCCATCGACGAGATCGAGAAGGCCCTCAAGGGCATGCTCAAGCCGATCTACGAAGAGGTCGAGCTGGGTCGCGCCGAGATCCGCGCGATCTTCCGGTCCTCGAAGTTCGGCAACATCGCCGGTTGCATGGTCACCTCCGGGTCGGTCAAGCGCAACGCCAAGGTGCGCCTGCTCCGCGACAACATGGTGGTCGCCGAGACCACGCTGCAGTCGCTGCGCCGGGAGAAGGAAGATGTCACCGAGGCTCGCGAGGGCTTCGAATGTGGTATCACCTTGGGCTACAACGACATCAAGGAAGGCGACGTCATCGAGGCCTACGAGCTTCGGGAGAAGCCGCGGGACTAAGGTGTCGAACTGTGCGCCGGGCGAGAGGTTTTCGCCCGGCGCGCAGTGGCCGAACCACGAAACACAAAGAGGTGAGCCCTTGTTCGTCGGAGCGCTGGAGTTCGACATCCTGCTCGGCGAAGTGCATTCGCTGAAGCAGAAGCGCTCGGTGATCCGTCCGGTAGTGGCCGAGCTACAGCGCTTCGGCGTCTGCGCGGCCGAGGGCGGAGAACAGGACAAACATCGCCGCACACTACTGGGCGTCGCCATGGTCAGCTCCGAGATGGGACATCTCACCGAGGTGCTGGACAAATGCGAACGCCACGTCGCGGCCCGTCCGGAGTTAGAGTTGCTGGCAGTACGCCGCAGGATCTTCGGACCCGAAGACTAATCCAGGAGGAAGCCATGGTGGATCAGGCCAGGGCACGCCGACTCGCGAAGCGGATCGTCACGATCGTCGGCACCGCGATCGAATACGAAATCAAGGATCCGCGGCTGAGTTTCGTCACCGTCACCGATGCGAAGGTGACCGGTGATCTGCGCGAAGCGACCGTCTACTACACAGTGCTCGGGGAAAACCTGCAGACCGAGCCCGATTACGCGGCCGCCGCCGCGGGCCTGGAGAAGGCCAAGGGCGTGCTGCGCTCCAAGGTCGGCGCCGCGACCGGCATCAAATTCACGCCGACGCTGGCATTCGTCCTGGACACCGTGCCCGATGCGGCGCGGGAGATGGAGGAATTGCTGGCCCGGGCCCGCGCGGTCGACGAGCGGGTCGCGCAGGTCGCGGCCACCGCCACGCACGCCGGCGACGCCGACCCCTACAAGATCGAGCCGGAGCAGGAAGACTGACCGCCCTCGCGGTCTGTGGGTGCGTTTCATGACAGCAGTAACACCGGCCGCCGATCTGGCCGCGGCAGTGCAGGTTCTCGACGCCGCGGAGTCGGTCACGGTGCTGTGTCATGTGCAGCCCGATGCCGACACCGTCGGCAGCGGGCTGGCGTTGGCGCAGGTGCTGCACCGGCGCAGGGTCCCGGTGCGGGTGTCGTTCGCGGCGCCCGCCGAACTCCCGGTCTCGATGCGCTCGCTGCCGGGCGCCGAACATCTGGTGCCGCCGGACCGGGTGCCCGAGCGGGTGGACCTGCTGGTCGCGGTCGACTGCGGCAGTGCCGGTCGTCTGGGCGCGCTGGCCGACCGGATCGCCGGTGCGGCAACGACTCTGGTGCTCGACCATCACCGCTCCAACACCTGCTTCGGCACCGTGAACGTCGTGGATCCGACCGCGGAGTCCACCACGGCGCTGCTGGCGCGGATATTCGACGCGTGGGGCGTGCCGATCGACCGGGACATCGCCCACTGCCTGTTCGCGGGCCTGGTCACCGATACCGGGTCGTTCAAGTGGGCCGGCCCGGGAACCCATCGGCTTGCTGAACGATTGCTGGCGACCGGCATCGACGGTGCGGGCATCACCCGCACCCTGATGGACACCCACCCGTTCGGCTGGCTCCGCATGCTCTCCCGCGTCCTGGACACCGCGCGGATCGACCCGGCCGCGGCCGGCGGTGCCGGCCTGGTCTCGGTATTCGTCCGGCGCGAGGACATCGGCGAGGTGCGCTCGGAGGAGGTCGAGAGCGTCATCGACGTCATCCGCACCACCGCCGAGGCCGCGATCGCCGTGGTCTTCAAGGAATCCCGCGCGATGCCCGAGCACTGGACCGTCTCGCTCCGCTCCCGCGACAGCGCCATCGGTACGGCCGACGGCGTCGACGTCGCAGAGGTCGCCGCCCGGCTGGGCGGCGGCGGCCACCGCTACGCCGCGGGCTACACCGCCGCGGGCGTCCCGGAAGAGTTGCTCGCCGCGTTGATCACCGCGCTCGAACCGGCCTGAATGCGCGCCGCGTTGATCGGCTGAGCCGAATTCCGTTGTCGCGGTTCCGCGGACATGTCATCGGGACTCGAGGGATCAGCGATCCCAGGGACTGGTCGAGGCATTGTCGATCGCCACGTCCTGGTCTGCCCGGAATGCTTCGAGGTTGACGGTCGGAGCGTTGTCCGACATTGCCGCAAAGTCCTCACGATGTACGAAACGCCGCCTGCGTCGGGGGACCAGCTCGCTGCCCTCGCCGTCGTGGGTGACCGTCATATCGCTGCCCATGATTCAGGATGCCTGGTCGTGCCGCGACGCCGCGCGAAGGTGTCGGTGGGGGTTCGTATGCTGGGCGCCATGGCTGGTGATGGGGCTGCGATGGAGTTGGACGCCGGTGAGGTCGTCGGCAATCCGGTGGATGCGGGGCCGGGGCGGATTCTGCGGATCGCGATTCCGACG
The DNA here is from genome assembly GCF_018860155.1 of Nocardia albiluteola. Lineage (GTDB taxonomy): Bacteria > Actinomycetota > Actinomycetes > Mycobacteriales > Mycobacteriaceae > Nocardia > Nocardia albiluteola. The sequence goes on along the minus strand of NZ_JAHKNI010000014.1, from coordinate 66,244 downwards.
TTGGGGGTGCTGGTCGCGGAGCCGGTCTACCTGCTGTTCGATATGGCCGTGGTGGGGCGGCTGGGGGCGCTGGCGCTGGCCGGGCTCGCCGTGGGCGGGCTGATTCTGGGGCTGGTGAGCACGCAGCTGACATTTTTGAGTTATGGCACCACGGCTCGGGCCGCGCGGCGGCACGGGGCGGGCGATACGCCCGGAGCGGTGGGGGAGGGCGTGCAGGCCAGCTGGCTGGCGGTCGGGGTGGGGCTGGCGATCGTCGTGGTGTTGCAGGTCTTCGCGGGGCCGATCACCCACGCGATCGCGGGCGGGGCGGACATCGCGGACCAGGCGCTGCGGTGGGTGCGGATCGCGGCGTTCGGCGTTCCGCTGATCCTGCTGGCCAATGCGGGCAACGGGTGGATGCGCGGCGTACAGCAGACGCGGCGGCCGCTGGCCTACGTGATCGGCGGCTTCGCGGTGTCGGGGGTGTTGTGCCTGGTTCTGGTGCACGGGCTGCTGGGAGCGCCGCGGCTCGGGCTGGCCGGATCGGCGGTCGCGAATCTGACGGGGCAGTTGGTGGCTGGGTTGCTGTTCGTGAGTGCTCTTGTGCGCCAACGGGTTCCATTAGCTCCCCACCCCCCGATCATGCGGGATCAGCTCCGGCTGGGCCGCGATCTGATCATGCGCAGCTTCGCCTTTCAGGCCTGCTTCGTCTCCGCGGGCGCCGTCGCAGCCCGGTTCGGCGCGGCCTCGGTGGCGGCGCACCAGCTGGTGCTGCAGCTGTGGAACTTCCTCGGGCTCACCCTGGATTCGCTCGCGATCGCCGCGCAGACGCTGGTGGGCGCGACCCTGGGTGCGGGCGATGCCGCCGGAGCGCGGCGGCTGGCGCGGCGGGTCACGGTCTGGTCGACCGTGTTCGCCCTGATCTTGGCGGTGATCTTTGCCGCGGGCGGCACGCTGATCCCGCAGCTGTTCACCGGCGACCCGCACGTGCTCGAGCGCGTCCACGTCATCTGGTGGTTCTTCGTCCCCCTCGTCCCCATCGGCGGTGTGGTCTTCGCCCTGGACGGGGTGCTCCTGGGCGCGGGTGATGCCGCCTACCTGCGCACCACCACGATGGCCGCCGGCCTGCTCGGCTTCCTGCCGGTGATCTGGCTGTCGCTGGTCTGCCACTGGGGGGTCGCCGGAATCTGGGCCGGGTTGAGCACCTTCATCGTCGCTCGTCTGTTCGCGGTCGGCTGGCGCGCGCTGTCCGGGCGCTGGGCGCGGGTGGGGGCGGAGCTGCCAGTGCGAAACCCCCCATCCGAGCCGTAGGTTCGGGGCAGGGGACGAGAGGATTGATCTGGCTTGGTCGCACCCATACGCTTCTCGTGGTAGCCTCCGCGCATGAGTGGCGTGGGGGGCGATCCGGAACTAACGGTTGTGCCGGATGATGTTGTGGCGCTGGGCAAGTACGCCCACGAGTTGGCTGGCGAGCTGCGCTCGGCGTTGGCCGAGGCCGGTCGTCAGGTCCAGACCGTAACCGAAAAGGGTTGGACGGGAACGGCATCGGCCGGTTTCTTGAGCGGCTGGAGCGAGTGTCAGGATGGCGGGGATAAGATCATCGACGCGTTGACGACGATGGCGTCCACGCTCGGCTTCACCGCGCAGGCCTACACCCGCCAGGACGACCAGTTCGCCGACCACCTCTCGAGTCTGGATCTACCATGACCGAACCATTCAGCGTCGACCTCGATCAACTCGACAGCCTGGTTACCCACCTTGCGAATCTGGCCACATTCCTCACCGACCGCCTGGACGATCTCGACCGGCGAGCAGCTGCGGTGCATGAAGGCTCCTGGTCGGGTGCGGCCGCCACTGCGCACGAGACGGCGCATCGTGAATGGGCGGTCGGCGCAAGGGAGTTCGCCGAGGGCGTTGCCGCCATGCGCGAGGGGCTCCGCCGGGCTCATGGACACTACAGCACCGCGCAGAACGTCAACGGCTCGATGATGCGCGGGGGTTGAGGCCGGCTCGGCGGTGTGAGGTTCGGTCTCGATCACCATCCGCAGTCGCTGACGACTACTTCTATAAACACCTTGGTGCCGTTGAGTACGTCGGTGATTTGCTGTTTGGTGAGAATCGAAATGTGGTGTTCGTCTTCCATGAGGCCAACTGTGGGGCGTGGATCCGAATCGTAGCTCACAATTGCTCCACAACCGTCCGGGCGAAACCCTCCTGCGGTAACAACGCTGCGCGTATCGTGCGGTCGTCCGAGATCGGGCCTCGGCGAAGTAGCCAGCTGAATAGTCGGCACCGTAACGACCGCCAGAGGATCCGGTTTCGGTGGAGGACCGATGAAATACGCTTCGGCCATGGGGGCATCGACCGGGTCATCGATAACAGTCAATCGGTTGAACCCTTTAACGGTGATGGAATTGGCCAGGTGCCAGGTTTGGCTGGGGGGGTTGCGCCAGGCTTCGAAGCGATGATAGCCGAAGATCAGGATACTGGGAATAATCACCACGGCGAGGACGACGCGGGCCAACCGATACCATATGTTCGTGTGCCTGTATCGGATTTTCACCGGTAAGCCCCGCTCCCGCAAAGGATTTGGTCGGCCAGTGCGGCGACACTTACGGTGCTCCGACCATGCTCTATCTCGTTCGGCTTAAACGAACCGCCGTCGGCAACGTGCTTAGAGTTTTCAACGATCCCCCAGGCGTTGTAGCCGGATCCGAGGAACTGATCCAAAGGTTGACCGGCCTGAACCCTCGGCAAGGCCTGGTTTGCCGCGTCGGTGGTGAGCATTTTCAGATTGTATGCCGATGCCTTGAGAGCGAGATCATCGTTCCCGACCAGATCGGACCACTGCTTCCCCTGGAATTGGTCCGGGTATTTATTCTTAACCTCGTTGAACTGTCGTTCCTTCATATTTGTCAGCCCGATGGAGTTCCCCGCGCCGTTCTTACTGATGCCGACTTCGGACGCACGCAAGCGCGCCTCGTCCCATAGCGCTCCTTTGCCGGCCCCGTCTGGGTCTGGATGGTAGGTCGACGGATTCTGCAGGGCTGTATAGAGATTTTTGCCCTCGCCCCTGTCGTAGCCGGTGCGCAGCGGCGCGCCCTCCTGCAGTGCCATGGCCAGGACCATGCGCGGATCGACTCCGGCCTCGTTGCCGTACTTCACCGAGAGCATCGCCCATTTCTTCATCTGCGGGCCGTACTTGTCCAGCGCGCTGAGGTTCTCGGCGGTCAAGGTGGGGGCGGGGGTCTCCCACGTGGTGATGTTGTCCAATTCTCCGACCAGTTTGGCATTCCGGATCGGGCTTCCGTCCGCGACGAGCAGCGGTAACTGCGTGAGCGCCTTCAGCTTCGGCAGAACGCTCAGGGCGCTCGGGTCGACCAAGGCGTGACGGACATCGCCCGCGGCGTTGAGGGCGCTGAACAGCCCGGTGCATTCTTCATCGGCGGTGAAGATCGACTCGGCGTTGTCGATGTCGACCGCATCGAGGTCCGCGGCCACGGAAACGTGGACCGAGGAGTTATCGCTCGTCGCGGCCACCTGGACGCCGGGATGGCCGGGGAACGCAGCCGCGGCGGATGCGCACAGTTGTGTGCGGGCGTCGATGAGGTCGTCGCGATGGTTGCGAAGCTGGGTACCGAGACTCTCCGCGACGTCGGCAATCTGTATCGCGCCGCTGCGGAGCGCCTCCAGGGCCTCTTGTATGTCGGGAATCTCGGTGGCCTGGATACCGTTGAAGGAATCTCGCACCGCAGTGAGTGTATGGGGTGCGTTCGACAGCTCAGCGCTGTTGGCGAAGGTGTTCCAGGTGGTGGAGGCGGCCTGGAGGGCGTCGGCGCGACCGTTCGGGGCTCCCGTCCACGGGCTCGGACTGGAGTTATGGGATGTGATTACCAGGCCGGGGCCGTTGTCGCCGTTCGGGTCCGGGATGTCGGGGAAGTTCAGCGAATTCGGTGCGGTGGGTGTGGGGCGCTGTGGTGGTGATCCCTTGTCGGCGCTGACGTTTGCGTTGTATTCGGCGTCCTGCCAGTTGTAGCCGGCGATGTTGAGGATGTCGGCGAAGTGTTGCAGGGCGGCGGCATAGTCCACCGACGCGTCGCGGACATCGTCCGCGTGCTGGCGGTAGGCACCGTTCCATGTCGCCACCGCCGGATAGTTTCCGCTCATGCCTGCGGTGGCGGCGAGCTGGGAAACCAGGTCGCGGCCGACGGCGGTATGGATGTCGGTGCTCAGCGCGATGAGCTGGCGGGCGGCCCGGTAGTAGACGTCGGGGTCGACAGTCAATACAGTTGGGGCCATCTATATTTCACCGTGGATGGAACCGATCACCATGGTATCTCCCCCTTTTCACCCATCGGCCGTCCAATTGTAGCGGAGCTGGTACTGCTGAAGCCTGCGCCAGTGCACGTCTGTCGGCCCTACGGGCCTCCGGTCGGTTCGGCACAATGCGGAGGTCGCGAACGCACCCGGACGGCGGGCGGGGATCGACCCGACCTCAGGGCAGCGGGCTGGATGGCAGGGCGGCGGCGGGGCATGGGAATGTGGAGGTTGTTGCCTCGGTTGCCGTGAGGCGCGCGCAGGCGAGCAGAGAGGTTGTGGCGGGTGGTTCCGAAGTTGATGGCGGTGAGCGATGTGCACGTCGGTCATCAGGGCAACAAGCCCGTGGTCGAGGCGATCCACGCCGATTCGCCGGAGGATTGGCTGATCCTGGCCGGTGACGTCGGGGAGAAGACCGAGGAGATCCGGTGGGCGCTGCGGACGCTGCGGGAGCGGTTCGCGAAGCTGATCTGGGTGCCCGGGAATCACGAATTGTGGACCACCCCAAAGGATTCCGTGCAGATGCACGGCGCGGCCCGCTACGACTATCTGGTGTCGATGTGCCGGGATCTGGACGTGCTGACCCCCGAGGATCCGTATCCGGTGTGGGAGGGCGCCGGCGCCGAGGCGCACGGCGGCGCGGTGACGCTGGCCCCGATGTTCGTGCTCTACGACTACTCGTGGAGGCCCGACGGGACCACCACCAAGGCCGAGGCACTGAGCCTGGCCCGCGACCGCAACGTGGTCGCCACCGACGAGTTCCTGCTCTCGTCCGAGCCGTATCTGTCCCGCGACGCCTGGTGCCACGCCCGCGTGCAGTACACCGAGCGCCGCCTCGACGCCCTGGCCCCCGGCACCCCCGTGGTGCTGATCAACCACTGGCCGCTGCTGCGCGAACCCACGCGCATGCTGTGGTATCCGGAGTTCGCGCTGTGGTGTGGCACCGACCTCACCGAGGATTGGCACATCCGCTACAACGCGGTCTGCTCGGTCTACGGCCACCTGCACATCCCGCGCACCACCTTCCACGAGGGCGTGCGCCACGAGGAGGTGTCGCTGGGCTACCCGCGCGAGTGGCGCCGCCGCGGCCTGCCCGACAAGCTGCTGCGCCAGATCCTGCCCGATCCGGAGTACGCCCCCGGCGACCTCAACGCCTGGGGTGGCCACTTCAAGGTCACGCCCGAGATGGAGGCCGCCGCGGCGCAGATGCGCGAGCAGGCCGACCGCCGCCGCGGCTTGGCCTGAGTGCGTTTCCAGCCGGTGCAATTTCTCGACTATCGACGCGATAGTCATTGGGATTGTCGTAGGTTGGAATGGCTTGTATTGTGCGCGGGTGGACGGATTTCATCCGAAGAGTTGGAGAATTGATGCTCTCTAGTTCCGTTGCCGAGTGTCGCCGGGTATTCTCGGCCGGTCCCGGGGAGTCCGGCCGCGACCTTTCCCCGATGGAGAAATTGCGGCTCGTGCTGACTGTGTCCCGGTTCGAGTTGCTGCCGATGAGTGTCGGCATTATGGCGGCCATAGTCGTGTTGAGCGTGCACACCCGTGCCGAGGTATTCTCGCTGCGAACCATCGGCACGATCGTGTTCGTCAGCGTGTACTTCCAATGCGGCAACCTGGTGAACGCCATGGCCGACCGCTGGCAGGACCTGGATTTCAAGACCCGGCTGGCCCACGCGGTGCGCGATCTCGGCATACCGCGAATGAACCGGCTGGTGCTGGCGCACCTGATCGTCATGGTCCTGATCCTCGCCTGGCTGGTCGCATCGACCCGTCGTCTGGATCTGGTGATTTGGGGCGGACTGCTGATCATCATCAGCTTTCAATATTCGCTGCCGCCGCTGCATTTGAAGAGCACCGGAATATGGCACATAGTCGTCATCGCGATGAGTCTGCTCATCCTGCCCGGAATTACCCTGCTCCGGGTGCACGACAGGCCCTTCGACTGGATGTCGCTGGTTATCGTGATCGGAATTGCCGTCGCGGCGAACTCGGTATCCGTGGTGAACTCGGCAGAGGATATACCGGAGGATACCGAGCACGGCATCAATAGTTTTCCGCGTGCGATCGGGCTGTTGCCGTCACTGGGAGTGGCGCTCGCGCAACTGGTGATCGGCGCGGGCATTGTCGTCGGGGTGACGTTCCCGGTCGTCGGATTCTCCTGGGTATATATCCCCTATCTCGCGGCGGTCGTCATGTTGGGGGTCTATCTGGTCCGCATGATCAATGGCGTCCGGGGCAAGCCGCTGGACGAAGCGGTGGCAGTGATCCGTGATGCGAAGGTCTTCTCGCTGGCCGTGGTGCCGCTGGCGTGGACCTCGATCCTGCCCGCGGCCGGTTACTTCGCGTCTCGATGACGCCCGCCCGCCACGGTCATCGGCCGCCGCCCGCCGCCTTGCGGCGGGCGCGGGCGATGCTGCGGCGGAAGAACGGCCGGGACACGTCTTCGACCCCATTGGCCCAATGCATCAGGAACGCCGTGAGCGGATCCACCGCGATGTGCGGACGCCCCCGCTCCAGGCCCCGGACCGCTGCCGCGCCGACCCGCTCGGCCGGCATCGGCGCGATCGATCCCGTGACGGCCTTGGTCTCGACCGGCTTGCGCAGGTTCTCGCGTGCCAGCCCCGGAGTGTCGGTGTCGGCCGGATAGAGCACCGAGACGCGCACCCCCACGGGTTCGAGTTCGTAGCGCAGGCAGAGCCCGAGCTGCCGCACCGCGCCCTTGGTCGGGCCGTAGCTCGAGTAGCCAGGAATGCCCATGAACGCGGAGGTGGAGCTGGTCAGCAGGATGCGGCCGCTGCCGCGCTTCACCATCCCCGGCAGCACAGCCCGGATCGCGTGCACCGAGCCGAGATAGTTGGCATCCATCTGGATACCGAACTCGTCGGCGTCGACGTCCAGGAACAGTCCGGGCAGCGTGAGGCCCGCGCAGCACGCCAGCGCCACGCAGTCACCGTGGCGTGCCTCGAGTTCCTTGATCGCGGCGGCCAGCCCCTCGCGGTCGGTGACGTCGGCGACGTGCCACTCGGCGCCGATGCGTTCCGCGGTCGCCCGCAGCGCGTCCGCGCGCCGGGCGATGATCGACACCTTCGCACCGCGTTCGGCGAACGCGGCGGCCACGGCCGCGCCGATGCCCTCCGATCCTCCGGTGACGATGACGTGTTGGTCGGTCCAGTTCATGCTCAGCCCTTCGTCGCGGCGAGTTCGCCCAGGCGGTCGCGCCACCGCTGGTAGCCCAGGGCGGTGCCGTCCTGCGGCACGTCGGCGAACGCCTGGTCCACCAGTGCGACGGCCTCGTCGAGGGTGCGCCCGGCGCAGTAGGTGCGCACGGCGACATGGGTGTGCGGGGTGGCGCTGTCGGCCTGGGTGCGGATCTTCGCGACCATGGCCGCGCCCGCGGCCAGCGGCTCCCGGAACTGCGGCACCCGGGCGAGGATGGCCTCGAGATCGGCGACCTCGACACCGCCGGCGAAGGTGGTGGCGATGCCGATGCCGCTCCACAGATCCGCGTGCCTGCTCTCGTCGAACTCGTCGACGAGTTTCGCGACGCCCTCGGGGGAGCCGCCGCTGATGAACCACAGCGCGCGACCGATGCCCTGGTCGACCGCGCGCTTCAGCGGCGCCGCATCACCCATCCAGCCCGGGAACCGCTGATCGACGTGATGGCGGCCGACCCACTTCTCGGTGCGGAAGAAGGCGTTGTAGAAGCCGTACCCGTCCAGCGCGAGCCACCGGTAGGTCTGGTGTCTCGGAAAGACCTTGCGCCAGATGGGCCTCGGGATCCGGCCCAGCGCCAGCCCGACGCCCACATACATGGTGAGGTCGTGCTGGGCGGCGGGCCCGGTGATCAGGTCGTGCGCCCGATGACTGAACGGGGTGATCGAATCGACCGCGGCCAGGCCCGTGGCCGCGCCCTCGAACGCGAAACCCCGGTACTGCTCGGGCTTCTGGTTGATCAGCGCGATCAGCTCGTCGTTGTCCTTGGTGCGCACCGCCTGGTCGATGCCCTGGGCCAGGTGGGTGGCCACCCGCTCCAGCTCGGCGGCGGTCGCCGCATTGGGCTGGACGAAGCCGGGGCGGCTCTCGAGGGGCGGCTCGGTGATCCGGGTGCCGAGCAGCGTGGAGCGCAATGGTCCGAATATCGAAGGCATGGTTCTCGATTCTTTGTGCGGCTCAGGGAATTTCGCGGGTCAGGACGGGGCCGCGACGGGTTCGAGAACCTCGGCGGCCGGGGTGGCCTCGGCGGGCGCGGGTGCCTGCCTGCGATTACCGAGCCATTCGCGAATATTGCGCGACCACCAGAAGATTCCGCGGCACGCGCACACGATCACCAGCGCGAAGAACAGATCGTAGGACACGTGCAGGGCCACCAGGATCCCGTACATGATGCCGACCGAGGCGCCGAACGCGATCTGGTCCCGCTTGGCGAACGGTGAGGTCGCCGGGTCGGTGATCATGTAGTTGGTGTAGAGCACGAAGGCCAGCCCGGTCATCGGCAGGATCGCCGAGATGATCGCGATATGCGGGTCGATCAGTCCACGCACCACCGCCTGCAGGACGAATGCGCCCAGCCAGGCGGCGATCAGCGGCATCTTCTTGGTCAGCTTCGCGTTCAGCATGGTGCCCGTCATCAGCAGGCCGAGCACGATCAGCGGATGGGCGGGGCCGTGCAGGTTCTCCACGAAGTGGTACGGGCCCACGATGGAGAATGCGGGAAAGACCAACAGTGCCACCACGATCCCGAAGTTCGACGGGTTCATGAAGTGCCGGACCTTGCCGTTGATCTTGGCGCGCAACACCCACTTGGTGCCGACCGCGACGGTGATGCCGAACATCACCGGCCAGAAGCTGTCGGCCGCGTACACCAGGAAGTTGAGCGCGAGGCCCGTGATGTGCGCGGGCATCAGGAAAATCATCAGGCCGCGTAATCCGTTGCCGCGGTAGGCCGCCGGACGGCGATAGGCCCACGCCGCCAGCGTCTCGAGGATCAGTTCGACCGAATATGCGGTGGCGAGCGCCAGAAACGGCCAGAGCCGCGGCTGTTCGAAGCCGAGGAATGCGAATCCGATGACATTGAAGACGGTCAGCGAGCCCGCGAAGTTGCGCAACGCCAGATAGCGGGGGTCCCTGCCCTCCTTGTTGACGCCCAGCCACTTCTGCCGCCAGGTCTTCGTGGCGGGGGCGGCCGCGGGAGCCGCGCCGTTGCCGTTGGTGCTCACGGCAACCGCGGTCGCCGCGGAAGTGTCGTTGGTGTCGACGTGGCCGTTGGACTCGGCGTGGCCGTTCGTTTCGGCGTGGCCGTTGGACTCGGCGTGGCCGTTCGTTTCGGCGTGGCCGTTGGTTTCGATGCTCACTGCTGGACCTCCCGGGCATCGGAGTCGAGAACGAGGGTGTGCGCACCGGGCCGCAGCGGCAGCTGCTGGGTGTGGGTGCCGCCCTGGTTGTCACGCCAGGAGATCTGAACCTGCAGCGGCACAGCGGGATCGATGGTGCCCAGGCCGAGATGGATATCGGTGGAGCGCTTTCCGGAATGGCCGCTGCCACCGTCGAGCTGTGCCACGTGCTTGCGACCGTCCGGGGTGGTCACCGACACCTCCGCGCCGAGGGCGGGGGAGCCCAGCACCGGCTTACCGGCGATGGTCGTCTCGCCGGGCGCGGCGTTGGCCGCCGGCGTGAACAGCTTCAGCCCGAGGTACTGCCCGCGGTCCGGAGAGTCGTTGCGGTAGTACATCGGTGCCTGCCACTGGCGGGCCACCGCAAAGCTCAACGCGCCGTTGCCCGTCGAGTCACCCACGGCGATGCCGCGGGTCGGGGTCGGGTCGAAGACACCGAGCGCGGAGGAGATGTTGGTGAACTTGCCGTTGGCGTCCTGGGCGAAGAACCCGATCCGATCGTTACCGGCCAGATCGCCCTCGGCTGTGAAATTCGGCCAGGCCCAGGGGTATTTGGTCAGCACGTCGTTCATGGTGACCATTTCCTGCAGCTGAGGCCAGCGGCTGACCTTGCCCTTGAACATGCCGTTGGTCTGCACGATCTGGGGACGGCCGCTGTTGTCGAAGTCGGCGATCTTGTTGTCCCAGCCCCAGCCGTCCCAGGCCAGCCCCTTCTTCACCGCATCGTTCTTGAACGGAGCGATTCCGGAATGTAGCTGTGCGGCGGCGTCTTTGGTGTTCTTCGCGGAGTTGTAGAAGGCGAAGTTCGCCTCCATGACGCCCCACCGCTGCGCGATGTTGCTCACGAACAGGTCGGGCATGCCGTTGCCGGTCAGGTCGCCGAAGTCGGCGCCCATCCCCTTGAACGAGCCGTTGCCCAGCACGAACGACTTCGGGTCGGTCCAGCCACGCTGCCCCTCGGCGAGCCGGAACTTGAAGTTCCCCGGGGTGGATTCGTTGACGAACAGGTGTCCGTGGCCCATGTCGTTGGCCACATACAGCGACGGCAGCTGCTCACCGGTGAGATCCTGTGCGGCCGCGGCGAGGGTCCAGCCGTTGGTCGTGCCCGGCGGGAAGGCGTTGAACACCTCCCGGTAGTCCGCGGTGGGGTCGGCGCCGCCGGTGCCGTGCTGGAAGGCGAGCAGATGATCGCCTCCGGCATTGGTCGAGTTGGAGAACGATTCGTTCAACGTCAGCGGAAGCTTGCCGTTGTGGCCGATGAAATCGCTGTCCGGGAAGTAGTTTCCGAGGAAGATGCTCGGATTGCCGCTGCCGTCGAAGTCGGCGACCGATGCGGCCAGGGTGAACCAGCGCGCGCCCTGGTAGGTCCCCTTCGGGCCGACCGGGGAGGGCACCAGCTCAACGGGTTTGAACGCGTTGTTGTCCAGATGCGTTGCGCCCGCGCGCGGCAGGAACAGGATCGGGGTGCGGCCGCCGTAGTAGACCATCAGGCCCATCCGGCCCGAGTGGTCGAAATCGCCCGGCACACAACCGGCCGGCTCCATCGTGTCGTCCATCGGCAGCGGCGAGGGATCGAGTACGAACGGCGCGAAACGGCTGGTGTCGCTGTCCGGCGCGGGGGTCACGATCACCTTGTCGGAACGGGAATCGACGATGCACAGGTCATCGTCCTTGCCGTTGCCCTCCAGGTCGTTGATCGCGACCGCCGAGTTGACCGTCGACAACCAGGCCGTGAGGTGTTGGTACCGGGGTTCCACGTCGCGGATGGTGTGCGCGGGCAACCCGGGCGGCTCCGCGATCGGCATCGGCGTGAAGTGGAACCGGGCGGCCAGCGGGCCGGTGGGATCGCTGGAGACCGGCGGCACCATGATCGAATGCGCCGGCACGAATATCGCGCCCATCAGTGTCAGGGACACCAAGGGCACCAATGCTTTCCGCAGAAGCGGGGATTTGATGCGTAGTTTCACTGCTGGTGTTCTTCTTCCGTGGACAGATCGTCGAGCACCTGACGCAGGGTGTTCAACGCGTGATCGAGCTGCTCCTCGGTGTGGCGGCAGTTGATGAAGAATCGCAGGCGTTGCTCCCCGGCGGGGACCACCGGATGGCCGATAGCATTGACCATCAGGCCGCGTTCCACCAGTCCCAGTGAGGCTTTCAGGGCCCGCTGGTCGTCCCCGATCATGATCGGCGTGATCGGGGTGCCCTCGCCGTTGCCGGTGTCGAACCCGAGTTCGCGGGCCCGGCGCAGGAAGTACTGTCCGTTGTGCCGCAGCGCCGCAACGCGTTCGGGCTCATCGTGCAGCACGGCCAGCGCCTCCAGGGCCGCCGCCGCGGCCGAGGGCGCGGGCGAGGCGGTATACATGCTCAGGCCCGGTGCGGAGTATTTGAATCCCTCCACCAGTTCCCGGTTGGCCGCGAGATACCCGCCGACGCTGCCGATCGCCTTGGACAGGGTGCCCATCCAGACATCGACCGCGTCGCCGGGCAGGTCGAACATCTCACGCACGCCGAGCCCGCGGTCGCCGAGCACGCCGAACGAATGCGCCTCGTCGATCATGATCGAGCAGTTGTGCTTGCGCGCCACCTCGATGATCTCGGGCAGCCGCACGACGTCGCCGTCCATGCTGTAGACGCCCTCGAGCAGCACCAGCACGCGGTCGAAGCTGCGCCGCGACATGCTGAGGATGGCATCGAGCGAGTCGGGATCGTTGTGCCGGAACGTGACTCGCTTGCAGCCCGCCCATTCGGTACCCGAGACCATGCTGTTGTGGATCAGCGAATCGCACACCGCGAGGTCGCGCTTGCCGAGCAGGAAGGCGATCGCCGCGGCGTTGGTGAGGAATCCGCTCGCGGTGACGATCGCGGCATCGGTGTCGTAGATGCGCGCGATCTCGCTCTCGAGCTCGCCGTAGAGCGGCAGTTCACCGGCGACCATCCGGACCGCGGCCGCGGAGGTTCCGTATCGTCCGATCGCCTCGATGGCGGCGGCGTGCACGCGCGGTTCGGCGGCCAGGTCCAGGTAGCCGAAGCTGGAGAAGTTGAGCATCTCGCGGCCCGCGAAGCTGGTGATGGGCCCGCTGATGCCCTCGTGCGGCAGGAAGTAGGGGTTCGGAACGCCTACCGCGCGGGTGTATTCGGTGAGCCTGTCCCACTTCTGTGCGTCGATCACACCGGGGTGGTCCCGAAACGAGTGCTGCCGCACGGTTGTCGGCGTCGCCTCCGAGGGGGACGGTTCGGGGGTGGATGCGGCCGTTGCCGGGGAGGTGGCCGCACCGCCGCTGTGTTTGGCCATCAGGGAGCGCGCCAGGCCGCGCGCATCGATACTCTCGGTGGTCATCGCCAGATTCCTCATACTCCCGTCGGTTCCGACGTTGCTTCCTCGTGCGCGATCTGGGCAGCGACCTTGGCGCCCAGGCCCGCGAGCGATAGTCCGGCGCCGATCGAGAGGATCGACATCTTCACGCCGAGACTCTTCACGACTCGGGCTCCGAATTCCACCGCCATCAGCGAATCCAGGCCGAGTTCGCTGATCGGGGCGGCCGGGTCCAGGCTGTCCGCGTCGACCCCGAGCACGACCGCCAGCTGCTCGGCGAGCAGGTAGCCGACCACGTCGCCGCGGTGCTCCGGATCCAGCGCCAGGATCTCCGCGCGCAGCGCGCTGCTGCCCGCGCCGCCGCCGGCCGCGGCGATCAGCTCGACGAAGCGGGGCACTCGCTCCGACGGGCGGTGGGCCAGAGCCCATTGCGCCCAGTCGATGTCGAGGAGGGCGACCTGGGTCGGATCGGCCCGCAACGCCTCCCACAGCAGCACGGTGGCGAATTCCATGTCCAGCGACAGGTATCCGGTCATCTCGGCGTACTGGGCGATCGCGTGCGTATCCGCCATGCCGCCGTCGCCGCGCATGTGGCCCCAGTTCACCGATACCGCGGGCAAGCCCCGCGCGCGTCGCGCCCACGCCAGTGTGTCGAGGGCGGAATTGGCCGCGCAGTAGCCGAATTGGGGAGACATGCCCGCGATGCCGCTCGCCGAGGAGTACAGCACGAACAGGTCGAGGTCGACCCCGGCCGCGGTGATGGCCCGGTCGAGATTGAGCGCACCGGTCACCTTCGGCTCGAAGATGTCGCGCAGCGATTGTTCGGTGATCTCGGGGATCTCGAGGTTGTTCACCACTCCGGCGGAGTGCAGCACGCCGCGCAGCGGTGCATCGCCCGCCGCCAGGCGCGCGATCATGTCCGCGACGGCGTCGTAGTCGGCCACGTCCACGCGCTCCTCGCGGACTTCCACACCGGCAGCGGCGAATTCGGCGAGCTGGGCGCGGGCGGCGTCGGTGGTGGCGCCGCGACGGCCGACGAGCACCAGGTGGCGGGCCCCGCTGCGGACCAACTGCCGGGCGGTCGCGAGGCCGAAGGCGCCGAATCCACCGGTAATCAGATAGCTTGCGCCGGGTTCGATCTCGACCGTGGACGGGACCTGCCGCACCATCGGTTGCTCGTCGCGCAGGTCGAGCAGCACGCGACCGACCTGGGCCGAGCGGGCCACGGTGTCGAACGCGTCGGTCAGCCGATCCAGCCCGAACACGGCGTTCGGGATGGGCGTGTACTCGCGGCGGCGCAGTGCGCCCACCACCTGCCCGATCGCGCGGCGCACCCGGTCGGGCTGGTAAGCGACCATCCGGTCGATATCGACGGCGAAGAAGGACAGGTTGCGGTCGAAGGGCCGCAGGTCGATGGTGGCCGAGGCGTAGATGTCGGCCTTGCCGATGTCGACGATGCGGCCGAATTCGGCTGCCACCCGGAAGTTCTGCTGCAGGATCTCACCCGGCGCCGAGGTGTAGATGACGTCGACGCCCTTGCCGTCGGTGAGCCGCATGACCTCGTCGACGAAGCTGATCGACCGGGAGTTCAGCACCTCCGCGGCGCCGAGCGCCCGGACGGCGTCACGGCGTTCGGGCGTACTGGCGGTGGCGATCACCCGCGCTCCCATGCGGACCGCGACCTGTACCGCGCCCATGCCCATGCCACCGGCCGCGCCGTGGATGAGGATCGTCTCACCGGGTTGTATGCGGGCCAGCTCGCCCAGCGCCAGTTCGGCGGTGAAAAGCGGCTGCACCGAGGTGAATTGGAGTCGGTCGAAGGCGCGGTCGGCGCCGACACCCATCTTGGTGGTCGCGCCGGCGTCGGGCCGCAGGGTCACGAAACGCCGGATGATGCCCGGCTCCACGACGGACATCTCGTCACCGGGCTCGATGCCGGTGACGCCGGGGCCGACCCGCTCGACGACCCCGTAGCCATCCATGCCGATCTCGGTGCCGTAGTAGGTGCCCGCCAGTTCCTTCTCGGTGAGCACACCGATGATCTTGCGGGTGTCCTTGTAGTTGAGACCCACGGCGTCCATGCGGATCTCGATCTCACCGTGTCCCGGCGCGATCCGCTCGGTGGTGCGCAGCGCCAGATCCGACAGCAGCCGCGACTGCGGAACCTCCAGCCGGAAAGACTGCTCCGGGTCGGTCAGCGGTTGCGGGGTGTTCCAGCGGGTCAGATGATCCGACAACGTGTGCCGCCAGCGAATGGTCCAGCAGGCGCCCGCCCGCAGCGCGACCTCGTCGGCGGAGGTATCGGCGTAGAGCTGCTCGAGCAGGGTCGCGGTCGCGGTGCCGGGTTCGGTGTCCACCAGCCGCCACTGCGCGGCCGGCAGTTCGTTCAGCAATTCCCGTCGCGCGCCGGTGAATACGGCGTGGTCGAGCCGGGCCGCAGTATCGATCGGCAGGCACAGCGCGTTCTCCGTGACCACGATCGCCTGCAGCCGGAGCGGGCCGTCGGAGACCTCCTCGGACGACGAATCATCCAGGGAGGCAAGCTGTTTGATCGCCTGTGCCACCTGGGCCAGACCGTAGAGCAACTCGACGGTGTCCGGATCGGTACCGGGCACGACCACCAGCCGCAGCCGCTCGACGCCGGGCCGATGGTAGGTGGCCCGCAGCAGCTCCAGCACCTGCGCGCGGTCCAGGCCCGGGGAATGATTACCGACGGTGACCAGCTCCGCGGTGCGGCTGTTGGCGATCTCCTTGGCCCGCTGGGAGATCTCCGCTCCCAGGTTGATCACGACCAGGGCCTCGTGCTCGTCGGCTGTGGATGCCGCGGAATCCGTTGTGTCCGCGACGATTTCCCATACTGGCTCGTAGAAGAACTTGTCCAGCTGGTCGGTCAGGGCCGGACGCGGGTTGAGCGTGCGGAATCGGACCCCGGACAGGACCAGGGCGACTTCACCGGTGGGAGAGGCGATCCGGATGTCGGCCCGCAGCCGATCGACAGGATCCCGGTCGACCACGACGACCGGATCGGCCGGAATCGGCCCGGTCCAGCGCACGCCCCCGATCGATCCGGGGATCACGATCTCGGGATCGCCGAGATCCGGCTCTGCGGGTGCGGTGCTCGCATAGAGCGCGGCGAAGCACTGCAGCGCGGCATCGACGACCGCAGGGTGGGCGAGATGACGGCCCTGGGAGGCGGAGGTGTCCAGCCGCGCCACCACCGCGTCGGTGCCGACGTGCACCTGCCGCAGCAGCCGGAACGCCGGACCGTAGGCCAGCCCGTGCTCGGCCATCCGGTCGTAGAGCTCGTCCACCGGTACTTCGGCCGAGTCCGGTTGTGGCGCAACGGCAATGGTGGTGCGATCGACATCCGCCTCGATCAGGCGGCCGTAGGCGTGCAGTGTCCACGCGGTGCCGGTCGAGGACCGCGAACGGATCGCGAAGCGATGGGTGGTGTCCTCCACCGTGATCCGGACGACGGGCACGTCGTGTTCCTCGACGACCAGCGGGCTGACGAACTCCACCGACTCGAGCCCGAAGCTCTCCCGGCCGGTACGCACCGCAACCGCGCTCATGGCGGCATCGAGATAGGCCGCGCCGGGCAGCACCACCGTATCCGCGACGACGTGGTCGTGCAGCCACGGCAGGTTCGAAACGGACAGCTGGACTTCCCATTCCGAGGCCAGTGGTGAGGCGAGATCGCCGAGCATCGCGAATCCGCCGGGCGTGCCGAGGCGGTCCAGCCGCGTCTCGGGTTCCATTGTCCACAGGTAGCGGCGCTGCCAGGGGTAGCGGGGGAGGTCCAGATGCGGGGTCGCCGGGTCGATGGCGCCGGGAAGCCGGGTGCCGTCGAGGGCGCCGGCGCGATACAGCTCGGCGACCGCGGTCGTGATGTGCTCGGCATCGTCGCCGCCGCGGGACAGCGTGGGGACCGCGGCGCCCGAAATACCCTGCTGCAGCAGGATTTCCCGGATGTTGCCGCTCAGGACCGGGTGCGGCCCGATCTCCAGGAACACGCGGTGGCCGTCGGCCAGCAGGGTGTCGACGGTGTCGGCGAAGCGGACCCGGTCGCGGACATTGCGGCACCAGTATTCGCCGTCCCAGTCCTGCCGGGTCGCGGCCGCCGCGGTGACGGTGGAGTAGCAGGGCAGGACGCCGTCCGCCGGCGCCAAGGAGGCCAGCGCCGCGCGCAGGTCGTCGAGGATCGGGTCCATGAGGCGACTGTGGTAGGGCACCTCCACCCGCAGCATCCGGGCGAAAACGTCGTCGGCGGTGAGCTTTTCGGCGAGTGCCTCGAGCACGGGCACCGCCCCCGCCAGCGTGACCGCCGACGGGCTGTTGACCGCGGCGATGTCCACCCCGTCGAGGTCGGCGAGCAGCTCGCGCGCCTGCGGCTCCGAGAGGCCGACCGCGAGCATGCCGCCGGTGTGGGCCGTGGTGGCCTGCAGCCGCGAGCGGTGATAGCTGACCGTCACGGCCTCGGTCAGGGACAGCATTCCGGACAGGTAGGCCGCGGTGACCTCGCCGACGCTGTGGCCGACCACGGCGGCGGGCCTGATGCCGAGCTCGGCGAGCTCCGCGGCGAGGGCGGCCTGCAGCACGAAGTTGGCCGGTTGGGCGATCTCGGTGCGGGAGATGCGGGAGTCCTGCTCCTCCCGGAGCATTTCCTCGAGGATCGACCAGCCCGCGAGTGTCGAGAATTCCCGGTCGATTTCGCGCGCGATGGCCGCGCCCGGGCCGTCGGCGGTGATCAGCGCACGACCCATCGCCCACCATTGCGGTCCCATGCCGCTGAAGACGAACACCGGATCGGTGTGTCCCTCGGCGATCGCCCGCGCGGGCGCCTGACCGCCGCCGTCCGCGAGCTCGGTGAGCTGGGTGCGCAGGTCGTCCTCGTCGCGGTACCGCAGCGCCGACCGCAGCGGATGATGCGCCCGCCGGACCCAGGCGGCGGCGGTGAGCTGTTGCGCCGATGTGGTTTCCAGGGCGGTGGCCAGCTCGCCGGCCAGCTCACGCAGCGCGGTTTCGCTGCGGGCGGACAGCGGCAGGATCCGCAACGGCCGTGCGGAGGACGGGGTTTCGGTCGTAGCAGTGGAATCTGGTGCGGGACCGACGATCGCGTGCGCGTTGGTGCCGCCATAGCCGAAACTGTTGACCGCCACCAGGGGTCGCGCGAGTGGTTCCGGGGCGAGGGGCACCCGCAGCCGCAGGGCCTCGAAATCGATGTCGGGGTTGGGGTTCTCCAGCGCGACCTGCGGTGCGATGGTCCCGTGGTACACCGTCAGCGCGGCCTTGATGACCCCGGCCACGCCGGCCGCCGCCTCGGTGTGGCCGATGTTGTTCTTGACCGAGCCGACCGGCAGCGGTTCGGTGCGGCCCTCGACCGCGCCGTACACCGCGCCCAGCGCCGCCAATTCGGCGGGATCGCCGACCGGGGTGCCGGTGCCGTGGGCCTCGACGTAGCCGATGTCCTCCGGTGCGATGCCGGCCTGCGTGCGGACGCGACGGGCGAGGTCCTCCTGCGCAACGGGATTGGGCACCGGGATCGCCAGCGTGCGGCCGTCCTGGTTCACCCCGGTGCCGCGGATCACCGCGTAGATGCGGTCGCCGTCGCGCACGGCCGCCTCGAGCGGCTTGAGGATCACCGCGCCGGCGCCCTCGCCGCGGCCGTAACCGTCGGCCGTGGCGTCGAACGACTTGCAGCGCCCGTCGGCGGACAGGAAGTGGCCCTTGCACATCGAGATGAAGGTCTCGGGCTGCAGCATGGCGTTGGTGCCGCCGACGATCGCGCTCTCGCATTCGCCCAGTGCCAGCGATTGCACGGCCTGGTGCAGCGCGACCAGCGACGACGAGCACGCGGTGTCGATCGTCATCGTCGGCCCGTGCAGGTCCAGCAGGTATGCGATGCGGGCCGACAGCAGCGTGTGTGACGAGCTGGTCGGGGTGTGGCTGCTGATCGCGGAGCGAATGACGTTGCGCCCTACCGCGTTGTCCATCATGAAGCCGCCGACGAACACGCCGACGTCGCGCCCGGAGACCCGGCCGGCCAGTCCGGCGTCGTCGAGGGCCTCCCAGGTTACCTCCAGCAGCAGCCGCTGCTGGGGATCCATGATCGAGGCCTCGCGCTGGGAGATGCCGAAGAAGTCGGCGTCGAACTCCCACAGTGACTGGGTCAGGAACCCGCCGTGCCGGGTGTACATCCGGCCCGGCGCCTCCGGGTCCGGGTCGTAGAACTTCTCCAGGCTCCACCGATCCGGTGGCACCTCCACGATGCCGTCACCTTTGCCGATGACGAAATCCCAAAAGGCGTCCGGGCCGTCGATACCGCCGGGAAACCGGCAGCCGATCCCGACGATTGCTGCATCGGACATTGCGCGATCCTCTGATGTATGCGTATTCGATATCGCGCCACGGGCGTCGACCTCGATGGCTAGCGATTGTCATCGAACAGTAGGCAGCATATTGGAAATACTCAACTTGCGTGAAGTGTGGACGAAAGCGGCTGCCGCACAGCATGTTCAGCCTGATCAACGGGTGAATTACGCTGTTATTCCGACCCGGCGCGACCCCCTGACCAGCTGGCCTGACAATGTTATTTCTATGAATATCATCGTTATTCTCCGCTGTGGCTCGAGGTATAACAGCGTCATAATCCGGAGGCGATGAAAAATAACACTGTCAGCCGGTCTGCGGCACCCTCGCCCGGGGTACGGTGACGCCATGAACTCCGGTGAATTCGTTCTCGATCCCGACGCCGAGCCCATCGAGAGCCAGGACTGGCTGCGCGCCTTCGTCGACACGTACATCGCCGGGTGGAACACCGGCGACGGCGAGGCGGTCGCGGCCTGCGTCACCGAGGACACCCGCTGGATCGATCCCTCGGAGCCCGAGCTGATGACGGGCCGCGCCGGGGTGGCGAAGTTCGTTCGCGACACGTTCCGTGCCTTCCCGGACGTGAACTACGACCTGGTGTTCGAGCCCACCATCGTGGCCGGTGGGCGCGCGGCGATGGTGCCGTGGCGCATGACCGGCACCCACACCGGACTGCTCACCCCGCCGGGTTTCGCGGGCACGGGCCGCAAGATCGATCTGTTCGTCGTCGACATCTGGCAGTTCCGCTCGGGGCTCATCTGGCGCAGCAAGGCGACCTGGGACGTCAACGAGCTGTTGCTGCAACTGGAGCTGATGCCCAAGCGCAACGGCTTCTCCGAGAAGTTCGTGGCCTGGTGGCAGCGCACCGGAGTGGCGATTCGCGGGCTCATCCGCTGAGGCAGGGCAGGGCCAGTGAATGCTGTACGGCCTGGGCCACCGCCTCCTGGACAACAGCTCGATCGGCGCCCATGCCGACCAGCACATGGGTGACCGAGGGTAGCAGCACATCGATCGGGCCGCGATCGCCGTAGAGTCCGGCCATGTCGAGCTGGATGAAACCGTAGAGCCCCGTCCAGAATTGGGCCGCGGTGGTGCGTGGATCGCCCTCGTTCAGGATGCCGGCATCCATCGCCCGCTGGGTGGCGCGCACGATGTGGTCGAAACTCTCGGCGAAGTTCTCGAAATCGGAGTCGTCGGCGCCGGATAGCACGTTGCCGCGGTTCAGTTTCACCTCCGCCTTCGGCGAGTCGGTGGCGAACATCAGCCGGAACAGCTCCGGCCGGCGCAGGGCCTCGTCGCGAAAGACGAAGCCCAGCACCAGGATATCGGCGATCGGATTGTCGGTGACCGCACATTCCGCGAGCCGGCTGCCCAGCTGCGCGAAGCCGGCGGACCCGACCGCGCGCAGCAGCCCGGGCATGCCGGTGAAGTTGGAATAGATCGCCATCGTGGACACGTCGCAGCTGCGCGACACCCGGCGCACGGACAGTGCGCCCAGGCCCTCGGCGGAGATGAGCTGAATCGTGGCCTCGATCAGACGCTCTCGAATCGGGCCGGGCGGCGCCGGATCGGCCGGGCACGGTGCGGTCATGCCGCGATCTCTCCCAACTCCGCGGCGGTGATCTCCTCGAGCGGCCGGCGCCGAGTCTCGACCAGCGCGCCGACCGCCACGATCGCCGCGAGCGCGACCGGCACCACGCTGAGTAGCGCCATCCGGCCGATCGACGGTGCGCTGATCGCCACCACCACGAGCGCGAGCACCGCGACCCCGCCGGCCTTGGTCATGGCCGCGGCGAATCCGGTACCGCGCGACCGGATTCGGGTCGGATAAACCTCGGATCCGTAGGCCACCACGACCGCGACGATCGAGCTGGATCCCCAGATCGGTACGACGAGAAGGGCATACAGGAGCGTGCGGTTGTCCGCGACATGATTGCCGAGCGCGACGAAGGCGGCCAGCGTCACCGCGAGCATGGTGCTGAGGCCGACGAGCGTCCATTTGCTGGAGCGGTGGTAGCAGTATGCGACAAGGAAATTGAGCGGGAAGCCCAGGATCGCGGAGTCGCGCAGGATCTTGTCCGCGCTCACGCCGCTGAACCCGAGGGTGCGTAGGTTCGTCGGCAGCCAGAACTGAAAGCCGTAGGTGACCAGCCCGACGCCGAGCCCCAGCAGCGCGAGCACGACGGTGACGCCGAGGAAGGGGCGGCGCAGCAGCTGGTCGATGCCCTCTCGAAAGCCCTGCGCCGCAGTGGGTTCGGGCTCGTCCGCGCGGACGATCTCGGCATGATAGGTGCGCAGCACCCGCTCGGCCTCCAACTCCCGGCCGACCGCGATCAGATACCGGGGCGACTCCGGAATCCAGCGCACCAACAGGGCGAGCAACAGCCCCGTGGGCAGGCCGACGAGCCACAGGATGCGCCAGCTGTAGGTGTGCCCGATGGTGGAGGACAGCCAGCTCGTGATGACGTACGCGCCGGCGATGTCGCCGCCGATCAGCACCAGCAGCCAGCCGCGGTGGCGGGCCGGAATGGTCTCCGACAGCAGCGTGAACGCGACCGGCAGCATTCCGCCCGCGGCCAGGCCCATGATGAAACACATCACCATGTTCATCTGGAAGCTCGGCATCGCGCCGCAGATCGAGGTGCCGACGAACCAGATAGCGGCCAGCAGGATGGCGGCCTTGCGACCGATGCGGTCACCGAGCCAGCCCCACAGGAACGATCCGAGCGCCGTGCCGAGGATGCCGGACAGCGGCAGCAACGCCACCGGCAGTGCGTGCAGGTGCGGCGAGGCCGGTGTGCGCAGGTGATATTCACTGCCGACCCCGGGCACCACGAATGAGAGCGTGGTCGGCTTCATGACGTCGATGGTGATGGCGGTGGCCAGCACCAGCACCAGCAGCACGTGCACGCGGCCCAGTGGAGCGTCGTCCATGGCCCGCACCCGCAACCGGGCCACCTCGCGGTGCACCGGGCGGCGCGGGAACAGGCCGTAGGTCGCCAGGCCCAGCCCGATCACGATCAGGATCATCCCGGCGATCATGGAGCCGTCCATGGGCATTCCGTCCATGCGGTAGCCCATGCTCGCGGCCATGAAATACATAGGTAGATGTAAGAGGGTTCCCACCGTGGTAGCGGTGAGCCCGGCCCAGAACGCCCATGTGTGCCGGCCGTTCATCGTCTGTCCAGACACTTGTGGAACATCGCGCACGTTCTATACCACCGCTTCAAACACCGGGGAGCCGCTGTCCGGCGACCCCCCACGACCTAGTTACTGCTTGGTAGCGTACAAACGAAAGTCCGGTTCAGGAAATGATTCGACACATTCGTTCCGAAATGTTCAGTCCGAGTGCCGCATTCACCGTACTTAAGATTCCCAACGATGGGAATGGTGTATAGGGCATAGATCGAAGAGGTGAACTCGGTAGGCTCGTATGGTTGATTGGTGTCGATACAGGAGGCGGTCATCGAGGAGCGGGGTAGCGCGCGGATGTTGGGCAGGATTCTGCCCGCCGGGGTAGCCGCGGCCGAGTTGCTGCGGTATCCGGAGGGCCTGAAGCCGCATCCGGGTGAGGAGCATCTGATCGCGAAGTCGGTGGAAAAGCGGCGGCGGGATTTCATCGGCGCCAGGCATTGCGCGCGGGAGGCGCTGGCGCAGCTGGGTGAGCCGCAGGTGGCGATCGGCAAGGGAGAGCGGGGGATGCCGCTGTTCCCGCGTGGCGTGGTGGGCAGCCTCACCCACTGCGACGGGTATCGGGCCGCGGCGCTGGCGCACCGGCTGCGGTGGCGCTCGATCGGTATCGACGCCGAACCGCACGCCGCACTGCCCGAGGGCGTGCTGGATTCGGTGAGCCTGCCCGCCGAACGGGACTGGCTCGCCGGTGCGCTCCCGGCGACCGGCCTGCACATGGACCGCCTGCTGTTCTGCGCCAAGGAGGCGACCTACAAGGCGTGGTTCCCGCTGACGTTACGCTGGCTCGGATTCGAGGACGCGCACATCACCTTCACCATCGGCGACGACGACCGGTCGGGCACGTTCCGCAGCGAGCTGCTGATTCCCGGCCAGGTCAACGACGGCGGCGCGCCGCTGCGATCCTTCGACGGGCGCTGGCTGATCACCGACGGGCTGATCCTGACCGCGATCGTGGCCGGCTGATGGGACGCGAACCGGCCCTGGTGGACGCGCTGGGCGGGCTGCTGGTGGTGGACAAGGACGGCGGCATGACCAGTCACGATGTGGTGTCGCGCTGCCGGAAGCTGTTGCGCACCCGCAAGATCGGGCATGCCGGGACGCTGGACCCGATGGCGACCGGCGTGCTGGTGCTGGGCGTGGAGCGCGCGACGAAGATGCTCGGCCTGCTGACCCTGACCACCAAGGCGTACTCCGCGACCATCCGCCTGGGTCAGGCGACCGTCACCGACGACGCCGAGGGCGAGGTCCTGTCCACCGCTCCGGCCTCGCATGTCACCGATGCCGAGATCGCCTCGGGCATAGCGACATTGACCGGTGACATCCAACAGGTCCCGGCCACGGTGAGCGCGATCAAGGTCGACGGTGAGCGCGCCTATGCCCGCGCCCGCGCGGGGGAGGACGTGCAACTGGCGGCCCGCCCCGTCACCGTCTCCCGCTTCGAGGTGCTGGCCCGCCGCGATATCGAGGCCGGTGCAACCACATTCGTCGATCTGGACGTGGAGGTGGAGTGCTCCTCGGGCACCTACATCCGCGCCCTGGCCCGCGACCTGGGTGAAAGCCTCGGCGTCGGTGGCCATCTCACGGCTCTGCGTCGCACCAGGGTGGGCCCGTTCACCCTCGAGCATGCGCGCACGCTCGACGCGTTGGCGCAGGACCCCACCCTGAACCTCGACATCGATTCCGCCGCGCGCCTGGCCTTCCCACATCGCAGCATCACGGGCGAGGAGGCCGAATCCCTGCGCGACGGCCGCTGGCTCGACCCGATCGGCCTGCGCGGGGTGCACGCCGCCCTCACCGAGGACGGCAAAGCCATTGCGCTGCTGGAGGAAAAGGGAAAGCGCTCGTCCCCGGTCCTGGTCGTGCGCCCGCGCGGCCTGTTCGACTAGGGGCCGGTACTCCGCTCTACCGCTGATAAATATCGCGACGGTGCCCCGCGTTGATGACCAGAATGATCAGGAGGCCGTCGTCGATGCGGTAGATCGCGCGGTAGTTCCCGTGGCGCAATCGGTAGTAGCCGGTATACGTGTCACCCACCATCGGCTTGATGTTCGGATTCGGTGCGTACGGGTCGTTGCCCAAGGCGGTGATCGCACTAAGCAATCCCAGTGCGTCTGCCTGCGGGATGGCTCGGATCGCTCGCCGGGCGGCAGGCGTGAATTCGAATCCGTACTTCACGCCGCGCCATGCTTCGGTTCGTCGAGAACCTCGGCCATCATCTCGGTAAGGCTGGTCCGCTCGCCTGGCTCACGCTCGGCCTCGTCGGCCATCCGGGTGAGCTGCTCGTCTTCCCACTGTTCGAGCTTTTCCAGCATGTACATGGGGATGATGGCGGCCACGGGCTGCCCGTCGCGGGTGACCGTCGTCGACTCGCCTGCGACCGCCTTGTCGATCACGGCTGCGAGACTGGCGCGTAGCTGCCGGATGCTGATCGAATCGTCGTCCATGAATTGGAGTGTACTCGGTATTGTGTACACGCGTGGTGGGCTCAGCTGACGTCGGATTGGATGTGCTCGGGCGCCCGCTGGGCGCGCAGCCGCTCGACCGCGTCGTGCATGTGCTCGATCAGCAGCTGGCGGGCGCGGGCCGGGGATCCCTCGCCGACGGCATCGCGCAGGTCGACGTGCTCGCGGGCCTGATCGCGCAGGTCGGGGTAGGCGGACTGCAGTGCGCCCAGGCACATTCTGGTCTCGATCAGCAGGGTGCGGGCCGCGCGGGTGAGCCTGGGGCTGTCGGCGCTGTCGACAAAGGCCTCGTGGAAGGCCTGATCCGCCTCGGACACCCCGGCGGCGTCGCCGCGCTCGGCGCACGTGACCATTTCGATCACGCTCGGTTCCAGCGCCGCGTAGGCGATCTCGCGGCGGCCGTCCAGAATCAGTTCCAGCGCACCGCCCTCGATCGCGGTGCGCGCCCGGTAGACGTCGATCACGTCGTCCTGGGTCAGCTCGATCACGAAGATGCCGCGGTGCCGGATGCTGTGCAGCAGTCCCTCGGAGACCAGGCGCTGCATGGCCTCTCGCACCGGGCCGCGCGACACGTCGAACTGCGCGGCCAGATCGGCCTCGACGAGCTGCGCGCCGGGCGCGAGCGTGCCGCGCATGATGGCCTCCCGCAGCCGGTCCGCGATCATTTCCGCGGTCGACTGCCGGTTGACCGGTTCGAACTCAATGACCGGCATGGACGAGCCTTTCCGAGAAGAGCCTCCCCAGGCTCGGTGAGACGGGAGCATATCCGGCCAGCCGCAGGCCCTCCCAGACGGTGACCTGATTGGCGGTCAGCACCGGCTTGCCCAGCGCCGCCTCGAGCCTCGGCAGCACCTCGACGGTGTGCATCGCGGTGTCGGGGATCAGCAGCGCCTGCGCCTCGGGGTGATCGTTGGCGATCGCGAGCTCGAGCACCCGCTCGGGCGACAGCGTGCCGACCTCGGCCGCGGTGTCGATGCCCGCGCTCGACATCGAGACGACCCGGATGCCCTCGGCGGCAAGAAAATCCACGAACAGCTTCGCGACCTCGTCCGGATAGCTGGCGCACACGGCCACCCGCGCCACCCCGATCGCCCGCGCCGCGTTGACGAAGGCGAAGCTGGTGCTCGACGCGGGCACCCCCGCGGCCTCCCCGAGCCCGCGCACCTGCTCGCGCGCGCCCTGCGGGCCGTAGACGAAACTGCCGGAGGTGCAGGCCCAGACGACGGCCGCGGGCGCATGCCCGGCCAGCAGCTCCGCCCCGTGCCGCAGCTTGTCCGGGCTGCCCAGATCCAGTAGTTCGGGCACCGCGTGCAGGTCGGTGCCGTAGATGTGGGCGATGCGCAGGTCTGCATTCAGCAGGGCGCCGGCGCGCGGATAGTCGTCCTCGGCGGCGTGGTCGGGGTAGATGAATCCGATCGCTGTCACGGGTCTCCTTCAGAAAACGTTCTGGAGCCACTTGCCAGGCCCCATCATGGGAAGTTTCATGCGGCCCAGGCAGGCCCACATGGTGAGCTGATTCGCGGTCAGGACCGGCTTGCCCAGCGCCCGTTCGAGCGGTTCGACCAGGTCGTAGGTGGGCAGGTTGGTGCAGCTGACGAAGATGGCCTGCGCCTGCGGATCGTCGGCGTTGATGATGCGCTCGGCGATGGTGCGGTAGCTGACCTTCCAGATGCCACCGCCCAGGCCGAGGTGATCCGAGCGGATCACCGTGCAGCCCGCCTCGTCGAGGAATTCGTGCAGCTTGCCGGTCAGTTGCTCGTCGTAGGGGGTGATCACCGACATGCGGGTGATCTCCAGTTTGCGGACCGCCTCGATCAGCGCCCCGGAGGTGGTGACCGCGGCGGCGGCCCCGGCGCGGCAGATGGCCTCGACCAGCGATCGCTCGTAGGCCAGGCCCTTGATGAAACTGCCCGAGGTGCACAGGTAGGCGATGACTTCGGGATCCACGTGCAGCACGTTGCGGGTGGCCGCGGTCAGGTGCACCGCGTCGGAGACCAGCTCCGCCATCTCCACCGAGACCGGCACCGGCTCGTACGGCGTGCGGGCCAGATGCAGGCTGACCTCGAGCGGCGCCCAGCGCCACAGTTCGCGCTCGAGGGCGAGGTCGAACGGCGCGATGATGCCGATGCCACGCTGGGCCACGGGCCCATCGATATCGGCAAAGTTCAGTTCCACGAGGGCCCCTCTCGCGTCCGCTACCAGTCCTCCGCACACGATCGGATTGTTGACAATCATACGATGCGTTTCTAGTCTGTCAATGTGAAAGAGGGCCCCAAAGTCGCCGTATTACACGATGGCACCCGGCCCGATGCGCAGCTGATGCGACCGGTCACGATGCGGGCCGAGGTTCGCTATACGGTCGCGGACGGGCTCGCCGAGGCGTTGCGCGGCGCCGATGTGCTATTCGTCGACGACTTCCGCACCACGGCGATACCCGCCGCCTGGTTCGCCGCGGATCGATTGTCCTGGCTGCACGTGGGTGCCACCGGTGTGGATGCCGTGCTGTTCGACGAACTGATCGCCAGCGACGTGATCGTCACCAACACCCGCGGCGTATTCGACAGTGCCATCGCCGAATACGTACTCGCGCAGATCCTCAATTTCGCGAAGGATCTGCCCGAATCGTTGCGCCTGCAGCGCGAGCACATCTGGAGGCATCGGGAATCCGAGCGGATCGCCGACGCCTCGGTGCTCATCGTGGGCACCGGATCGATCGGCCGCGCCACTGCCCGGCTGCTGCGTGCGGTCGGTATGCGGGTGCGTGGGCTGGGCCGCCGGGCGCGCGAGGACGATCCGGATTTCGGCACGGTCGCCACCGATCTGTACGCCGAACTGCCCGCCGCGGACTACGTGGTGGCCGTTGCTCCCTTGACTCCGCAGACGCGGAATATGTTCGACTCCCGGGCATTCACGAATTTCACACCGCATGCTCGTTTCATCAATGTCGGTCGTGGGGAATCCGTAGTGACAGACGATCTCGTCACCGCATTGCGCACCGGTCTGCTCGCCGGTGCGGCGCTCGATGTCGTCGATCCCGAACCGCTGCCGCACGGCCATGCGCTGTGGGATCTGCCGAATGTCCACCTCACGCCACACAATTCCGGCGATTTCGCCGGTTGGCGCCGCGAGATAACCGCGGCGTTCGCCGCGAATTTCCGGAAGTGGATCGATGGCCGGCCACTGGACAACGTGGTCGACAAGAGGCTGGGGTACGTCCCCGCCTGAAGGGAGTCAGCTATGGCCCACCCCGATATCGATATTCCCGCCGAACCCGCCGCCATGACAGCGGTCGAGCTGGTGACCGCCTATTCGGCCGGCGCACTGTCCCCGGTCGAGGCCACCGAGGCGGTGCTCGAGGCGATCGCCGAGCGGGACGGCGCGCTGAATGCGTTCTGTCTGGTCGATCCCGAGCGGGCGCTGGTGCAGGCCAAGGAATCGGAGGCGCGCTGGCATTCCGGGCACGTGCAGGGCCTGCTGGACGGGGTGCCGATGTCGATCAAGGACACCTACCTCACCGAGGGCTGGCCCACCCGGCGCGGCTCCACCTCCATCCAGGCCGATATGCCGTGGCCGGTCGACAGCCCCGCCACCGCGCGGCTGCGCCAGGACGGGCTCGTCTTCGTCGGCAAGACCACCACCCCGGAGCTGGCCTGGAAGGCCGTCACCGACTGCCCGCTCACGGGCATCACCCGCAATCCCGCCGATCCCGCCAAGACCTCCGGCGGCTCGTCCGGCGGCAGCGCGGCGGCGGTCGCGGCGGGGATGGGCCCGCTGTCGATCGGCAGCGACGGCGGTGGGAGCGTGCGGATTCCGGCCTCGTTCTGCGGCGTCGTCGGATTCAAGCCCACGCACGGGCGCATTCCGATGTATCCGGCGAGCCCGTTCGGGCCGCTCGCGCACGGCGGGCCGATCACCCGCACCGTCGAGGACGCCGCGCTGCTGATGGACATCCTGTCGCTGCCCG
The DNA here is from genome assembly GCF_018860155.1 of Nocardia albiluteola. GTDB lineage: Bacteria > Actinomycetota > Actinomycetes > Mycobacteriales > Mycobacteriaceae > Nocardia > Nocardia albiluteola. The sequence goes on along the minus strand of NZ_JAHKNI010000014.1, from coordinate 37,255 downwards.
ATCCGCGCGACCCCACCCAGCAGGCGCCCACGCTGACCACCTTCCGCAGCCAGCTGACCCGGGACGTGCGCGGCTGCACCGTCGCCTATTCGCCAACACTGGGCTACGCACACGTCGATCCCGAGGTCGCGGCGGTGGTCGATGCCGCGGTGCGCAGGCTGGACGAGGCGGGCCTGCGGGTCGTCGCGGCCGAGCCGGGCTTCACCGATCCCCTCGAGGCGTTCGAACTGCTGTGGGCGACAGGCGCCGCGGCGATGCTCTCGAAATTCCCCGAGGGCACCCGCGAGCGGGTCGACCCCGGCCTGGGCGCGGTCTGGGATGAGGGCGAAACCCGCAGCGCCGTAGACTATCTCGACGCGCGCGCGACCGCCGCCGAGATCGGCATCGTGATGGGCGCCTTCCACACCGCCTACGATCTGCTGATCACCCCCACCATGCCGATCACCGCCTTCGAGGCCGGTCACGATGTGCCGCCGGACAGCGGCCTGCGCAGCTGGCCGCAGTGGACCCCATTCACCTACCCGTTCAACATGACTCAGCAACCCGCGATCAGCATCCCCGCGGGCAGCACTCCCGAGGGCATGCCTGTAGGGTTGCAGATCGTCGGCCCGCGGCACTCGGACGATCTGGTCCTTGCCGCCGCGCGGTTCGCCGAAACCGTTCTGGCCTCCTGAGACTCGTGCACGGGACCTGACGCCAAGCCGTGCGCGCGGAGAAAGCCTGGCTCGCCAACAATGTTGGCGGGCCAGGCTTTTCAGTGTCGAGGTGCTATGCGGCCGATTCGGCTTGTGGCCGGTTCAGCGTCGAATTGCGGTAGCCGAAGCCCCAATACAGTGCCAGGCCGAGTACCAGCCAGATGACGAACCGCAGCCAGGTGACCCAGGTGAGTTCGGTGATCAGCCAGATCCCGCGAACACCTCACCATCGTCGACCTGATCGAATCCCGGGATCAGGACGCCGTCGAACGGTATCTGCGCGAACACATCCAGCAGGCCCGCGGCCGCTGGGCGAAGCCTCAGGACTGAGCGTCGCCGGTCGGCGCACCATGTCGAGTCCGGCTGCCCGAGGTGTCGTGATCGCGCCGCGCCGGAATGACGGATGCTCGTCGCGAGATCACGGGGTGGATGCGGTAACCCGACCCAGGCCGGTGTGGGGTTACCGAGGTCCGGTCGTCCGTGCGATGGGGCCGCGCGGCTCAGGCTCGGGCGAAAGCGAGGGTTTCGCCCTCTACTCCCCGCAGCCACAGGGAGTTGCAGGCGGTGGCGAGGTCGGGGAGGCCCTCTTCGATGGTAGCGAAGACGTTGCCCGGAACCCAGCCCATGTCACCGTTGATCAGTAGATTGTTGCGGCCGTAGAAGAGTGCAAGATCCGTGGCACCCTGGGCGTGATGTGCCTCGGAGCCGGGCTCGTAGCCGTAGGCGGGGTTGCCGATCTCCCAGGGCTCGAAGTCGAACAGGCATACGTCGCCGGGAATCGGTGTGACCGTGGGGTTCTCGCGATGCGGGGCGGCGGAGATGCGGGGGACCAGGGTGTACACCTCGTTGCGGGCGTACTTGGCGTGGAAGGCATCGCCCGCCTGCGGCAGCGCATCCCACACCGCGGCACAGGTGCGGGGGGCCTCCTCGTCGAGAAGGCGTGCGCGGCAGGTGATTCCGGCCTTGGTCAGGGTGATGGTGAGGTAGCGGGCCACGGAGACTCCCTTCGCGGGGTGGGTGAGCTCAGAGCTCGTCGAGGACGGCGGACCAGATCTCGAGCGCATCGTCGACCTGGCTCTCGGACACGATCAACGGCGGGATCATCCGCACGACATTGCTGTAGGCGCCACAGGTCAGCAGCAGCAGGCCCTTCTCGCCCGCGAGGCGCTGCGCGGCGGCCGCGGTGGCGGTATCGGGTTCGCCTGCGGCCGTGGTGAATTCGGAGCCCACCAGGAGGCCGAGCCCCCGCACGTCGCCCACCGCGATGGTGGCGGACTTGCGTGAACCCTCGATGAGCTGGCGCCCCCGGGCCGCGGCGTTGTCCACCAGGCCCTCGGACTCGATGACCTCCAGCGTCGCGACGGCCGCGGCGCACGCGACCGCGTTGCCGCCGTAGGTGCCGCCCTGCGAGCCGGGCCACGCCTTGGCCATCAGTGCGGCCGGGGCGGCGATGCCCGAGAGCGGGAAGCCACTCGCCAGGCCCTTGGCGATGGTGATGACGTCGGGCCGCACGCCGAAGTGCTGGTGCCCGAAGAACTTTCCGGTTCGTCCGAATCCGGTCTGGATCTCGTCTATCACCAGCAGGATGCCGTGCCGGTCGGCGCGCTCGCGCAGGCCCTGGAAGAACGCGGTGTTGCCGGGGATGTAGCCGCCCTCGCCGAGCACGGGCTCGACGAAGAACGCCGCGGTCTCCGCGGGCGAGCTGAGCGTCTGGAAGAGGTAATCCAGTTCGCGCAGCGCGAATTCGGTGGCCTGCTCCTCGCTCCAGCGGTAGCGGTAGGCGGTGGGGAACGGCGCGACGTGCACCCCGCCCATCAGCGGGCTGAATCCGGCCGAGAACCGGGTGCCCGAGGTGGTCATGGTGGCCGCGGCGACGGTGCGGCCGTGGAAACCGCCATGGAACACAATCACATTCGGCCGTCCGGTGGCCTGGCGCACCAGGCGCAGCGCGGCCTCGATCGCCTCGCTGCCGGAGTTGGAGAAGAACAGCGAGTCGAGTCCGGCGGGCAGCACCGTGCCCAGCTTTTCGGTCAGCTCGAGCAGCGGCCGGTGCAGCACGGTCGTGTACTGGCCGTGGATGAGGCTGCCGACCTGCGCGCGGGCGGCCTCCACGACCCGCGGATGGCAGTGGCCGGTGCTGGTGACCCCGATGCCGGCGGTGAAATCGAGGTACCGGCGGCCGTCGGTGCCGTACAAATAGCACCCCTCACCGTGATCGACGGTGACCGGAGTGGCCTGCTTGAGGACGGGGGAGAGTTCGGACATGTGAGCTGCCTCACTTCTCGACGATCATTGTTTATTGTCGGATTGTTGACAATATGAATATCATGGCGGGCAGGGCGACAGCAATGGTTTGCGGCGCCCGGGTCACGAATGCAGGAAACAAGCGTGAGGAGCGGGCAGTGACGCAGACCAGTGCGGGCCTGGAGTCCGACGAGCGGGCCGCCATCGACAGCGTGCCCACCGGACTGTTCATCGGCGGGCAGTGGCGGCAAACCGCCGCGCGACTGCCCGTTACCGACCCCGCGACCGGGCAATTGCTCTGCGAGGTGGCGGACGCCGCACCCGAGGACGGCCTGGCCGCCCTGTCCGCGGCCGCCGGCGCTCAGGCCGCCTGGGCCCGCACCCCGGCGCGCGAGCGCAGCGATCTGCTCATGCGCGCGCACCGGCTGCTGCTCGCCGACACCGAGCGCCTCGCGCTGGTCATGACCCTCGAGATGGGTAAGCCGCTGGCCGAGGCGCGCGGCGAAATCGCCTATGCCGCAGAGTTCTTCCGGTGGTTCGCCGAGGAGGCCGTGCGCCTGGACGGCGGGTACATGCCCGCGCCCGGCGGTGGCTCGCGGTTCCTGGTGACCAGGCAGCCGGTCGGGCCCAGCCTGCTGATCACGCCCTGGAACTTCCCCCTGGCCATGGGCACCCGCAAGATCGGCCCCGCCCTGGCCGCGGGCTGCACGTGCGTGATCAAGCCCGCCGAGCAGACGCCGCTGTCGATGCTCGCCCTCGCCGAGGTGCTGGTCCGGGCTGGGCTGCCCGCGGGGGTGGTGAACGTGATCACCACCTCGGACCCCGCGTCGGTGATGACGCCGATGATCCTGGACGAGCGCTCCCGCAAACTCTCGTTCACCGGATCCACCGCGGTGGGCAAGGTGCTGCTCGAACAGTGCGCCCGCACGGTCATGCGCACCTCGATGGAGCTGGGCGGCAACGCGCCTTTCCTGGTGTTCGACGACGCCGATCTCGACGAGGCGGTCGAGGGTGCGCTCGCGGCCAAGATGCGCAATATCGGGCAGGCGTGCACCGCGGCGAATCGAATTCTGGTGCAGCGCGGCGTCGCCGAGGAGTTCTCGCACCGCCTCGCCGCGCGGATGGCGGCACTGCCGATGGGCCGGGGCACCGAGGAGGGCGTGGTGGTGGGCCCGCTCATCGATGCCGACGCGGTCGCGAAGGTGACCTGGCTGGTGGCCGATGCCCAGGAGCGCGGCGCCACGGTACTACTCGGTGGATCCGCGGCCGACGGCCGTGGGAACTTCTATCCCGCAACGGTTCTCGTCGGAGTCCCCGATGATGCGGCGCTGTGCCGGACCGAGATCTTCGGCCCGGTCGCCGCGATCGCCGTCTTCGACACCGAGGACGAGGCGATCGAGCGCGCCAACGCCACCCAGTACGGCCTGGTGAGCTACGTGTACACCGAGAATCTGCGGCGCGGGCTGCGCGTCTGCGAGGCCCTCGACACCGGAATGGTCGGGCTGAACCAGGGCGTGGTGTCCAATCCCGCCGCACCGTTCGGCGGCGTCAAGGAGTCGGGCCTGGGCCGCGAGGGCGGTTTCACCGGCATCGACGAGTTCCTGGAAACCAAGTACATCGGCGTGAAACTGTGAGCCCGGAATCCGGATACGAGGGAGATTCGTTGAGTACCTACCGAATTGCGACCATCCCGGGCGACGGGATCGGCGTGGACGTGACCGCGGAGGCGGTGCGCGTGCTGGATGCGGTGCTGTCGGGCATCGAGTGGACCGAATTCGACTGGTCCTGTGAGAACTACCTGCGCACCGGCGCGATGATGCCGCCCGACGGCCCGGCGCAACTGGCCGGGTTCGATGCGATTCTGCTGGGTGCGGTGGGTTTTCCGGGCGTGCCCGACCATATTTCGCTGTGGGGCCTGCTGATTCCGCTGCGCCGGGCCTTCGGGCAGTACGTGAATCTGCGGCCGGTGCGGCTGCTGCCCGGCACCGAGTCCGCGCTGCGCGGCCGCACCGCCGAGGATCTGGACATTCTCATCGTCCGGGAGAACTCCGAGGGCGAGTACTCCGAGATCGGCGGCACCCACAATCCCGGCCGCCCCGAGGAATTCGTGCTGCAGGAGTCGGTGTTCACCCGCATCGGCTGCGAACGGATCATCCGGTACGCGTTCGAGCGGGCCGCCGAGCGCGACGGCCGCCTGTGCTCGGCCACCAAATCCAACGGCCTCATTCACTCGATGCCATACTGGGACAGCATCTTCGAGCGCATCGCCGCCGAATATCCGTCCGTGGAAACCCGCCAGATGCACGTCGACGCCCTGGCCGCCGAGATCGTGCTGCACCCTGACCGCCTGGACGTCATCGTCGGCTCGAACCTGTTCGGCGACATCCTTTCCGATCTGGCCGCCGCGGTGACCGGCGGCCTGGGACTGGCTCCCTCGGGCAATATCAACCCCCATCGCGAGGCCCCCTCCATGTTCGAGGCCGTGCACGGCAGCGCACCCGACATCGCGGGGCAGGGCATAGCCAACCCGGTGGCCCAGATCCTCGCCGCCGCAATGATGCTCGACCACCTGGGCGAGAAGTCGGCGGCCGCCGCTGTCGATCAGGCGGTCTGCGACATCCTGGCCGAGGGCGCGATCCGCACCCCCGATCTCGACGGCACCGGCACGACGACCGATCTGGGCGCGGCCATCGCGGCCCGGGCCGCCGAACTCGCGGGCTGACCGACGGGCCCGGAGCCTGCGGCGGACGAGTGAGCAAGCGGGCGGATACTTTGTCCCATGGACGTATCGGCACCGCTCGCAGACGTCATGATCACTCTCGGCGCGCACGATCTTCCCCGGCTCCGCGACTTCTATCGCCGCTGCGGCCTGCCGCTGATCATCGAAGACGACAACTTCGCCGCGTTCGAGCTACGCGGCGTCGTCCTGGCGGTGTTCCCGATCGGCGAACTCGCCCGCGACGGGCAGACCGCGCCCGATCCTGGCAACGGTGGCATCCGCTTCAGTATCGGGGTCATCGTCGACACGCCCGAGGATGTCGATCGCCTCACCGAGCAGATGCGCGACGCCGGCGCGCAGGTCACCAAGGAACCCGTCGACGCCGAGTTCTTCACCGGCCGCTCCGCGTACCTGCACGATCCCGAGAACAATTACTTGGAGATCACCTGGGCCGCGCCGGACAACCCGATCATGCGGCGCCGCCGAGCTCGGCCCGCGGACGGGTAGGCCGGGCTATCGGCTCCGAGCACCCACCGCGCCGCGGTCCGAATCCCGATCCCGCGGACGGGTGATCCGATAGTGGGCCGGGTCGGGTACCGCGAGCATCGCAGACAGCCGGCGGCGGTCGAACGGCCACAGGTCGATGGTGCGGCCCTCGGTGAAATACCAGGAGTCGCACCCGGTGTTCCAGACCGTCGGCCCCATCGCCTCGTCCACGTCCTTGTAGTAGGCGTCGGTGGCCGACTCGGTGACCTCTACGGTATCGATGTCGCCGTCGCGGAACCTGTTGAGCCAGTGCGTGATATACGCGGCGGTGCGCTCGGCGGCGTACTGCAGGGATATCGATCCGGTGGGGGAGTTGGGTCCCAGGACGGTGAACAGGTTCGGGAAGCCTGGGATCGCGGTCGTGCGGTAGGCCCGCGGTCCCTGCGCCCACGCCTGGTCGATGGTGACGCCGTCGCGCCCGCGCAGATCCATCGGGCGCATGTACTCGTGGGCGCGGAAACCGGTCGCGAGCACGATGACGTCGACGGGGTGCTCGCGGCCGTCGGCGGTGCGGATCGCGGTGGGCGTGATCTCCGTGATCGCGTCGGTGACAAGGTCCGCATTCGGCGCGGTGATGGCCCGGTAGTAGCTTCCGGACACGACCGGGCGCTTGCACAGCGGCTCGTATTCGGGGGTGAGCCGGGCGTGCAGGTCGCGATCGCGGACCAGGGCGTCCAGGCTGCGGCGGGCGTACGATTGCACCAGCTTTCGCCGCCAGCTCGGCCGGAGCACGATGTCGGTGAACACCCCGGATGCCTCCAGCGCGAGCCCGTACAGCCGGTGCGCGAGCGGCGGTGCGCTCCGCAGCAGCCGGGTGAGTGCCTCCGGCTGCGGAATTCCCATGGGAGCCCACAGCACCCACTGCGGGCTGCGCACGAAATGCCGCAGGGCGCTCGCCTCGGGCTGCAGCGCCGAGACGACCTGGACGCCGGTGGATCCCGTGCCTAGGACCGCGATTCTCTTTCCGGCCGTGGCGATGTCGTCGCGCCAGCGGGCGGTGTGCACGACCGGGCCCGCGAAGTCGTCCATGCCGGGAATGTCGGGGACGGCCGGATGATGCAGCACGCCGGTGGCGGCGATGACGAAGTCGGCCTCGAGGACCGTGCCGTCGGCGACCGTGACCTGCCATTGGTGCCCGTCGAACTCGGCGGCGGTCACCTCGCTGTTCAGGCGCAGGTACCGGTCCAGCCCGAAGTGCTCGACCACCTCGCGGTGATAACGCTGAATCTCGCCGCCGGTGGCCCAGATTCGCGACCAGTCCGGCTTCGGCGCGAATCCGAACTGGTACAGGGTCGAGGGCACATCGCAGGTCAGGCCCGGATAGCGGTTCCAGTGCCAGACCCCGCCGACGTCCGAACCCTTCTCCAGGATGGTCACATTCGTGAAACCGGCGTGGGTGAACGTGTAGGCGGCGGTGATGCCCGCGACCCCGGCGCCGATGATGACAATGCGCGGATCACGCGCTCCGGGTGAGGTTTTCATGCGTGATCCTCGCCGATGGCCCGCACCTGATCCTCGTAGGCCGCGCGGACCCCGGCGTCGTCCGGGTGCAGCGCGCGGTCAGCGTTGAACAGGCGGCGGACCAGCCGCACGGCCGGTTCGGGAGTAGCGGCCAGGAGTGTGTCGATCGGGCCGAGATACGACGGGACGGCGGTCTCGGCGCGGCGGGTGCGGCAGGTCTCGAGGATCGCTGCGGCCACGTCCTGCGGTTCGACGGTGGGCATGCCGCGGCCCAGGGTCAGGCCCGAGGAGAGCCGGGTGCGCACGGCCGAGGGCAGCACCGCGCTGACGCTGACGCCGTATTCGGCGAACTCGAGCCGCGTCGCGGCGGACAGCCCGACGGCGGCGAACTTGCTGGCGTTGTAGACCGCCAGGCCCGGGACGGGGATCTTGCCCGCCAGCGACGCGACATTGACGATATGCCCGCGCGAGCGGGCGATCATGCCGGGCGCCACCGTGCGCATGCCGTGGATCAGGCCCCAGACGTTGATGTCGATCGTGGTGTGTCCCACCGAATCCGGCTGCTCGAGGAACGGCCCGGCGGGCATGACGCCGGCATTATTGACCAGGATGTCGATATCACCGAACTCCGCGGCCACCTCCTCCCAGCGGGGGCGGTCGCGCACGTCCAGCTGGAATGCCCGGGCGCCCAACCGGTCCGCCACGGTCTGCGCGGCCTCGAGGTCGATATCGGCCAGCGCGAGCTCGGATCCGTTGCGGGCGAACAGCTCCGCGGTCGCCTCGCCGATGCCGCGCCCGGCGCCGGTGATCAGGACCCGGGCGCCGCGCGGTTCTACGGCCGGGTAGCGGGACAGAAGCGTCATAAGATGATTAGGCGCCCGTGATTCCCGTTTGCGAGGGGAGCAAGCGCCGTCTCCTTTCGATGTCGGTGGTAGCGGTTAGTGTGTTGAGTGTGGATGAGCTGGTGCGGTACAACTTTCGCTTGCGGCCGGGCCGTACTGCGGAGTCTGCGTTGCTCGCCGAGTGGCATCGCTGCCGGTTCCTTTGGAACGAAGCTGTTCATCGACAGAAATCGAGGAACAAGTCGACACTCTGCACTTTGAGCAAGCTTCTTACCGAGGCCCGTTCACGGAGTGCGTGGTTGCGGTCGGGTTCTCAGGTCGCCCAGCAGCAAACACTGCGCACGTACGCCCAAGCGCTCAGTGGGTCTTTCACCGTGACAGGACGTCGGCGTCCGGTGTTCAAGTCTCGCAAGAAGACTCGGGTGTCTTTGGAGTACACGCGTCGCGGATTCACCCTTACTAAGGGGCGTCTGGTGTTGGCCAAGGGCATCAGCGTCCCAGTGGTCTGGTCGCGGGAGTTGCCGTCCGACCCGACAAGTGTGCGGATTACTCAAGACTCGCTCGGGCATTGGTATGCGTCGTTCGTCGTGCGCCGCATGACCGAGAAGGCGCCTTCGGTTGAGGGGGCTATCGGTATCGATTGGGGTGTGAGTACGACCGCCACCACGACGAACCACTCGTTTGATTTGCGATACCCCAGGCACCGCAGGCGTTGTGCGGCGGAGTTGGCCAAGGCGCAGCGCACGATGGCGAGGCGACGACGTGGCACGCACGGCCCGCAGTCCGGCGGGTACCAGCGGGCCGCACGAAAGGCCGCGAAGCTTTACAAGAAAGCAGCCAGGCAAACCCAGCACGATGCACGTGTGTGGGCCAAGAACGTTGTCGACCACCACGACCTCATCGTGGTAGAGGACTTCCGGCCCAAGTTTCTGGCGAAGTCGACGAAGGCTCGCAAAGCCGCTGATGCGGCGATCGGTGCGACGAAACGGGATTTGATTGCGCATGGCGCGCGGGCTGGCCGGAGGGTGGTGTTGGTGCAGCCCGCCTATACGAGCATGACGTGTTCGAGTTGTTTCGCGAGAGCCAAGCAACGACTCGACCTCGCCGAACGAACCTTCCGGTGCCACGACTGCGGGTTCACCGAGGACCGGGATCGGAACGCCGCCAGAGTGATTCTGGCTGTGGCAGAGCGCGGCCACACACGTGTCGAGGACGTAAGACAATCGGATCACATCCCTTTGATGGCTGATTCGGTTGCGGTCTGAGCGTGAAATCCCCTGCTGACAGGCAGGAGAAGCGTTAAACGATGGTGCGGCGGGTACTGGCCATGGCGTGCTCGAGGGTCGCCCCGCGGCGCCGGTCGTCCATGAAATTCGGGCCCATCACCGCGAGATCGGCGGCGGTGGCGGCCACGTACAGCACCCGGGTGCCGCTGGCGCGCGCGGCCGCGATCTCGGCATCGAGCGTGTCGCTCATGCGATTTCGCAGCTGGCGCTCCAGGAGGTGGCCGGGACCGGAGGCGGGGATGCGGCCGGCCGAGGCCATCGGCGCCAGCACCACCAGCTCGTCCAATTCCAGCGGTGCGAGCAGATCGACCGAGGCGGTCGAGGCGACCCCGCCGTCGACGTAGCGGCGTCCGCCGATCGGGACGGGCGGGTACCACCCGGGGACCGCCCACGATGCCCGCAGTGCCGCACCGAGTTCCGCGCGCGGCGCGCCGGGGGAGCCGAACGGCACCCGGGTCCCGGTCTCGAAATCCGTTGCCACCAGCCATGTCGCGGGATGCGGCACCCAGTCCCGGCCCGGATTGAGTCCGTCGGCCAGCCGCTGCAGCCAGCTCGCGTCGCCGCCGCCGCGGGGCAGCAGCCCGCTGCCCGCGATCAGCATGTGCTGCGGAGATCCACTGCCGCGCAGGGCCATTCGTGGCGAGCCGAGACGCGGGCGGGGCAGCGGCGGGAATCTGCCGGGCCCGTCGCGGTGATGCCGCGCCAGCACGGGATGCGTGGCGGTGCCGAGCTGCATGTCGACGAGTTCGCCGACGTCCACGCCGCTACCGAGCATCGTCACCAGTTCCGCCCCGGCCGACGTGCCGATCAGCGCGTCCGCCTCGCGCGGATCCCAGCCCAGCACATCGCGTGCCGCGGCGAGCGCGGCCACGATCCACGCCGCGCCCAGGGTGCCGCCACAGCCGATGGCCAGTCCACGTCGATGTGTACCGAATGTGTTACCCACGGTTTCGGATACTAACAGTATTCGGATACTGATGGAATCCCGAAGGCGTGGGTATTTAGAATCGTCTCGTGGCACGTCTGACACGCACCGAATCGCAGGCCCGCACCCGGGAGAACCTGCTGAACACCGCCCGCGCGATCTTCCTCGCCGAGGGCTACGCGGGGACGAGCCTGGAACGCGTCGCCGAGGCGGCGGGCTACTCCAAGGGCGCGGTGTACTCGAACTTCCACACCAAATCCGATCTCTGCCTCGAGGTGCTGGCCTCGATCCACGAGACGAAGCTGGGGGAGGTGACCGCGGAGCTGGTGGGCGAGGGCACCCTCGAGGACCGGGTGGGCCGGCTCCGCGTCTGGGCCGAGCGCACCCTGGGCGATGTCGAGTGGACGCTGCTGGAATTCGAATTCGCGGTGGCCGCCCGCGACGATCCGCGCCTACGGGCGGCCATCGCGTCGAATCTGGCCGCGATGCGCGGCATGGTCGCGGCGCAGTTGGCGGGCCTGGCCGCCGATTCCGCCGTCGAGCTGTCGCTACCGGTCGAGGATGCTGCCGACCTGATCCTCAGCGTGGGTCTGGGCGTGGGCATCCAGCGCGCGGTGGACCCGTCGATATCGGTCGCCCTGCTCTCGCACATCGTGCGGATGGTGCTGCGCCCCAGTGTGTCCGGCGATTCGCGCGCCGGAGATCGCTGATCGATCGAGCTGTTCGAGCGGGAGGTGATGCCGGGCCTGCGGTGACGAACCCGGCGCCCGGATCAGTTGTGCGAGAACGGCCGGTGGGGCAGGACCACCGGACCGGGGCCACCGGCGCACCGCCACTGCCCGCCGGTGTAGACGGGCAGCTGCCATGGCGTGTGGCAGTGCAGATTCGGTGGGACGGGCGGGGTGGACGGCGCCGGGTCCGCGGTCGCGCCGCCTGCCAGGGTCGCGGCCGATACCGACAGCGTGGCGAGCACGCCCAGGAGGAGGGCGGCCGATCGTCGAGTTGTCCGGGTCACGGTAGGTCCTTCGGTTGCACTGCCGGGATCGTTAACTCGCGCCGACGACCGTGAGCCAGATGGCCTCGGCGGCGGGGCTGCCCAGATCCACGGTGCGCTCGCCGATGCGCACGGCGATGGTGCCCGCGAAATCGCGGCGCTCGACGACCGCGATCGGGGTGTCCAGCGCGATGCCGACCGAGTCGAAGTAGCGCAGCATGGCCGGATCGAAGTCGGAAATTCTTGCGACGCGGCCGTTTTCGCCCGCCTGGAAATCGCTGAGCTGGCGCGCGGGCGGGGTGGGCACCGCGCCGTCGACCGAGGGGATCGGGTCGCCGTGCGGATCGCGATCGGGGTGGCCGAGCTTGCTGTCGATGCGGTCCATCAGCGTCTCGGAGACCGCGTGCTCGAGGACCTCGGCCTCGTCGTGCACCTCGTCCCAGCCGTAGCCGAGCTCGCTGACCAGGAAGGTCTCGATGAGCCGATGCCGCCGCACCATCGCGATCGCGGCGCGGCGGCCGTCCTCGGTGAGGGTGATCGAACCGTAGCGGGCGTGTTCGACGAGGCCCTGGTCGGCAAGCTTGCGCACGGCCTCGGACACCGTGGACGCCGAGACGCCGATGCGCTCGGCGAGCAGCTTGGTCGACACCTTCTCCTGCGACCACTCCTGCGCGGTCCAGATCACCTTCAGATAGTCCTGGGCGACCGAGGACAGGACGGGCGCCACGCTCCCCGCCGCGGCGCTCGAGTCGGCGAGAACGTGCGGCGCGGCGGCGGTGACGAGTTCACGACGGGTGGCGATATCTCGTTTTCCGGGCACGCACCTGAGCTTAGCCGTGGAAACACCGGGTGAGTGCGACCGGACACAGCCCGCGTACCCCGGGCCGGGTCCGGCTCGCGGGCAGATGACGGCGGCGTGACCAACCGCCGATCCGCACCCTGCGCGGCCGTTAACAAGCGCACCGCGAAATGCTCGGAAGCGCCCGCGGTGATTAGGCTGCCGGTGTGCAGAGATGGCGAAGTCTCGAGGAAATGCCCGCGGATTGGGGCCGGTGTGTGCTCACGATCGGCGTCTTCGACGGTGTGCACCGCGGTCACGCCCAGCTGATCAGCCGCGCCGTGAAGTCCGCGGCCGTGCGCGGGGTTCCCTCGGTATTGATGACCTTCGATCCGCACCCCATGGAGGTGGTGCGTCCCGGCTCGCATCCCGCGCAGCTCACCACGCTGACCCGCCGCGCGGAACTGGTCGAGGAGCTGGGCATCGACGTCTTCCTCGTGATGCCGTTCACACACGAGTTCATGAAGCTCACTCCGGCGCGTTACGTGCACGACCTGCTGGTGGAGAAGCTGCACGTGACCGAGGTCGTGGTCGGTGACAACTTCACCTTCGGCAAGAAGGCCGCGGGCACCGTGGCGACGATGAAGGAACTCGGCGGCCGGTTCGGCTTCGAGGTCGACGGGGTCAAGCTGGTCGGCGAGCACGCGGTCACGTTCTCCTCCACCTACATTCGCGCCTGCGTCGACGCCGGCGACATGGCCGCCGCCGCGGACGCGCTGGGCCGCCCGCACCGCCTCGAGGGCGTGATCGTGCACGGCGACGGCCGCGGCCGTGACCTGGGCTATCCCACCGCCAACGTGGCGCCGCCGATGTACGCCGCCATTCCCTCCGACGGCGTCTACGCCGGCTGGTTCACCGTGCTGACCCCCGGGCAGACCGTGGGCACGACCGAGCCCGGCGAGCGCATGATGGCCGCGATCTCGGTCGGCACCAACCCGACCTTCTCCGGCCGTACCCGGACGGTCGAGGCCTTCGTGCTCGACACCGAGGCCGACCTGTACGGCCAGCACGTCGCGGTGGATTTCGTGGAGCACCTGCGCGGTATGCGCAAGTTCTCCTCGATCGATGAGCTCACCGCCGAAATGGGCCGCGACGTGGAGCGCGCCCGGCAGATACTCATCGCGGCGGAGTGAGGCATGGGGCCGCTGGTGAACTGGATGCTCTCGCAGCTCTCCGGTACCGGCAGCGCGGCGCTGTCGGACGTGCTGACCGCCGTGATCCACGGGCTGTCGGGCTGACCGGGGCGGTGGGGCGGGGGTACGCATTGGCGCGGCCCGGGGCGGGGCACCGCCCGATTCGGCTGGTCGCGGCCCTTCCTGTAAGGTGGTACGTCGGGTTTGCTGCGGTTCGCGGTGGCGCCCGCCCGGGTTCGTCCCGGTCCCTCGAGCGCGGACTGAAACAACAGGAGAGTATTTCGTGGCTCTGACCACCGAGCAGAAGACGGCCATCCTCAAGGAGTACGGCCTGCACGAGAAGGACACCGGTTCGCCGGAGGCCCAGATCGCGCTGCTGTCCAAGCGGATCTCCGACCTGACCGAGCACCTGAAGGTGCACAAGCACGACCACCACACCCGTCACGGCCTGCTGGCCCTGATCGGTCGTCGTCGTCGCCTGTCGAAGTACCTGCAGGCCAAGGACATCGAGCGTTACCGTTCGCTGATCGAGCGCCTGGGCCTGCGTCGCTGATCTCGGAAGAGAGCAACACACCGGCCGGTTGACATGGCAGCCGACGGGGAGGCATACAATCTCCCCGTCGGCTAGTCGTGTATATGGACCCGATCGGGGTCTCGTACAATACCGGCCACAACGCCGTATGCACCCGTCCTCGTGGCGTCGGTCCTCGGTAGTGGCCTTTCGGCAGGACATACGGTCCGCCGGAGGGCTTCGATCGAAGGCCGCCTCCGCGTCGCCGCTTCCTAGGGGGAACCGGTCGGGTGTGTGAGCGGCAGTCAGGGTGACTGCCGCGCGCCCGCACCTGGGTACGGCACATTCTCCAGCCGGGGACATGGCTGGGGGATTACTACAGCCGGATCGCGCAAACGTGCGCTTGATCCGGCGAAGACGAGAGGTTGAGAACAGAAAATGTCAGACACAGTGACCAGCACCGCCGTAGAGGTCGAACCCGGAGTGTTCGAATCGGTGGCCCTGATCGACAACGGGTCCTACGGCACCCGCACCGTCCGCTTCGAGACCGGACGCCTGGCCAAGCAGGCCGCCGGCGCGGTCGTGGCCTACCTGGACGACGAGACCATGCTGCTGTCGGCCACCACGGCCGGTAAGCACCCCAAGGACCAGTTCGACTTCTTCCCGCTGACGGTGGACGTCGAGGAGCGCATGTACGCCGCGGGCCGCATTCCCGGCTCGTTCTTCCGCCGCGAGGGCCGTCCCTCCACCGACGCGATCCTGACCTGCCGCCTGATCGACCGCCCGCTGCGCCCGTCCTTCGTCGACGGCCTGCGCAACGAGATCCAGGTCGTCGTCACGGTCATGTCGCTGGATCCCAAGGATCTGTACGACGTGGTCGCCATCAACGCGGCCTCGGCGTCGACCCAGATCTCGGGCCTGCCGTTCTCCGGTCCGGTCGGCGGCGTGCGCGTCGCGCTGATCGAGGGCCAGTGGGTGGCGTTCCCGACCGTCGAGCAGCTCGAGGGCGCCGTGTTCGACATGGTCGTCGCGGGCCGGGTCGTCGACGGTGACGTCGCGATCATGATGGTCGAGGCCGAAGCCACCGAGAACGTCATCGCCCTGGTCGAGGGCGGCGCGCAGGCGCCGACGGAAACCGTTGTGGCCGAGGGCCTCGAGGCCGCCAAGCCGTTCATCGCCCGGCTGTGCCGCGCGCAGCAGGACCTTGCCACCCTGGCGGCCAAGCCCACCGAGGAGTTCCCGCTCTTCCCGCCGTACGGCGAGGACGTCTACGTCGCCGTCGAGGGCACCGCGAAGCGCGAGCTGAACGAGGCGCTGTCCATCGCGGGCAAGCAGGAGCGCGACGAGAAGACCGACGAGATCAAGCTCGCGGTGCTGTCCGAGCTGGCCGAGACCTTCGCGGGCCGCGAGAAGGAGATCGGCGCGGCGTTCCGCTCGGTCACCAAGAAGCTTGTGCGCCAGCGCATCCTGACCGACGGCTTCCGCATCGACGGCCGTGGCCTGGCGGACATCCGCGCGCTCTCGGCCGAGGTCGCCGTGGTGCCGCGGGCGCACGGCTCGGCGCTGTTCGAGCGCGGTGAGACCCAGATCCTGGGCGTCACCACCCTCGACATGGTGAAGATGGCCCAGCAGGTCGATTCGCTCGGCCCGGAGACCAGCAAGCGCTACATGCACCACTACAACTTCCCGCCGTTCTCCACCGGTGAGACCGGCCGCGTCGGCTCGCCGAAGCGGCGCGAGATCGGCCACGGCGCCCTCGCCGAGCGCGCGCTGGTGCCGGTGCTGCCCTCGCAGGAGGAGTTCCCGTACGCCATCCGTCAGGTCTCGGAGGCGCTGGGCTCCAACGGTTCCACCTCGATGGGTTCGGTGTGTGCCTCGACCCTGTCGCTGCTGAACGCCGGTGTGCCGCTGAAGGCTCCGGTCGCGGGCATCGCGATGGGCCTTGTCTCGGACGAGATCTCGAACGACCAGGGCCAGTCCGAGACCCGCTACGTCGCGCTGACCGACATCCTCGGCGCCGAGGATGCCTTCGGCGACATGGACTTCAAGTGCGCCGGCACCCGCGAGTTCGTCACCGCGCTGCAGCTGGACACCAAGCTGGACGGCATCCCGTCCAAGGTCCTCGCGGGCGCGCTGAACCAGGCCCGCGACGCGCGCCTGACCATCCTGGACGTGATGGCCGAGGCCATCGCCACCCCGGACGAGATGAGCCCGTACGCGCCTCGCGTCACCGCGATCAAGATCCCGGTCGACAAGATCGGCGAGGTGATCGGACCCAAGGGCAAGGTCATCAACCAGATCACCGAGGAGACCGGCGCCAACATCTCCATCGAGGACGACGGCACGGTGTTCGTCGGCGCGACCGACGGCCCGTCGGCGCAGGCCGCGATCGACGCGATCAACGCGATCGCGAACCCGCAGCTGCCGAAGGTCGGCGAGCGTTTCCTGGGCACGGTCGTCAAGACCACCGCCTTCGGCGCGTTCGTCTCGCTGCTGCCGGGTCGCGACGGCCTGGTGCACATCTCCAAGCTGGGCAACGGCAAGCGCGTGGGCAAGGTCGAGGACGTGGTGAACGTCGGCGACAAGCTGCGCGTGGAGATCGCCGATATCGACAACCGCGGCAAGATCTCGCTCGTTCCGGTCGAGGAAGAAGATTCGGCGAGTGATGCATCCGACAACACTGCTGCGGTCGAGGCCGGTGCCGAGTAAAGATTCTCGTGTGAAGAAGAACGCGAAGCCCCCCCTGCTCACTGGCGAGCAGGGGGGTTCGTCTCTCCTGAAGACCACGATCGACGCACCCCTGGCCGACAGCGGGGTGCGGCGCACCGTGCTGCCCGGCGGGCTGCGCGTGGTCACCGAGCATGTGCCCGGGGTGCGGTCGGCGTCCATCGGGGTGTGGGTCGGCGTCGGCTCGCGCGACGAGGGCCCGACGGTGGCCGGCGCCGCGCACTTCCTGGAACACCTGCTGTTCAAGGCGACTCCGACCCGCTCGGCGCTGGAGATCGCCCAGCGCATGGATGCGGTGGGCGGTGAGCTGAACGCGTTCACCGCGAAGGAGCAGACCTGCTACTACGCGCACGTGTTGGACGAGGACCTGCCGCTGGCGATGGACATGGTCTCCGACGTCGTGCTGAACGGTCTGTGCCGTACGGAGGATGTGGCGGTCGAGCGCCAGGTGGTGCTCGAGGAGATCTCGATGCGCGACGACGACCCCGAGGACATGGTCGGCGACGCCTTTCTGAGCGCGCTGTTCGGCGACCATCCGGTCGGGCGCCCGGTGATCGGCACGGTCGAGTCGATCGAGTCGATGACCTCGGCGCAGCTGCGCAGCTTCCATCAGCGCCGGTATCGCCCGGAGCGGATGGTGGTCGCGGTGGCGGGCAACGTCGAGCACGAGCACACGGTCGAGCTGGTGTATCGCGCCTTCGCCGATCGCCTCGATCCCACCCGGGATCCCGCGCCACGGCGCGAGGGCCGCTTCCGCGCCCACACCCCGCCGCGGCTGGAGTGGGTCGGGCGCGACAGCGAACAGGCGCATCTGGTGTTCGGGGTGCGCGCGTTCGGGCGGCACGACGGCGAGAAGCGCTGGCCCCTTTCGGTATTGAACACTGTGCTCGGCGGTGGCCTGAGTTCGCGCCTGTTCCAGCGCATCCGGGAGGAGCGCGGCCTGGCGTACTCGGTGTACTCCAGCGTCGACACCTTCGCCGATACCGGCGCGTTCTCGGTCTACCTCGGCTGCCAGCCCGAAAACCTCGCGCAGGTCGCGAGTCTGGCGCGCGGTGTACTGGAAGAGGTTGCCGTGGACGGCATCACCGATGCCGAATGCGCCCGCGCCAAGGGTTCCCTGCGTGGCGGTCTGGTGCTGGGCCTGGAGGATTCGGGCTCCCGCATGAACCGCATCGGCCGCAGCGAGCTCAGCTACGGCAACCACCGCAGCGTCTCGGAAACCCTGACCCGCATCGACGCGGTCACCACCGAGGAGGTCACGGCGGTGGCCCGCAAACTCCTCTCGCGCCCGTTCGCGGCGTCGGTGGCCGGCCCATATCGGCGCACCCGGGATCTGCCGGTGTCGGTGCGCAGAATGGTGGAGTGAGGACTCCCCGGCGCCGAGAAGTCGCCCCGGCGCCGGCCCCGTCATCACCGGCGGCACCTTCGGCGTCGCCCCGTGGGGTCTGGTGTCGGGCGTCGGTGCGGAACTTGCGGCATCGGATGACGGTGTGACGCAGCATGTCTCGGACATGTCAGTTGGCGAAGCCGCCGGGCATCGTCTGATGACGGGAGGGCTCAGATCGACGCCGGGGGATCGGCGTTGGCGCCGAGCAGGGCGATGGCGGCCTCGACCGTGACGTCCACGAGGGTCTCGATGTCGCCGCCGTCCTCGACGGTGATGGCGATCAGCTCGCGGAATCCGCCGAAGACGATGGTGGCCATCTCGCGGCTGGGCCGGTGCAACCCGCTGGATTCGAAAGCTGTTGAGCTGGCCAGGTTTTGGATCAGCACGATGAACGCCTCGGCCGCGCCGCGATGCAGCTGCCGGGCGAGCTCGCCGAGGGCGGGCGAGTCGCGAATCCAGGACAGGGTGATCCACGGATCCTCGCGCGAGGCGCCGATCCACGCCTCGATGGCCTGGCGGACCTGGGTGCGCCAGGGCGCGGCGGCGTCGACCGCAGCGGCGATGTGCGCGATCATCTCGGTGTTGCGCTCGGTCATGAGCGCTACGAAACAGTCCTGCTTACTGCTGAAGTGCTCGTAGAAGGTGCGCCGGGAGGTGCGGGCGTACCGCACGATGTCGGCGACGGTGGCCTCGGCATACCCATTCTCGCGCACGGCCACGGCCATGCCATCCAGGAGCCGCCGCCGGAAAGCGGATTCCGGCGACCCCTCCTCGACGGGGCTGCGGGCGGGCTCGGTACGGGTCACGGAACACAGATTAGTGTGCCGATGCCGACGACCCGGACAGCGGCCGGTCGCACCCCTAGTGGCCGCACCCTACGCGGTGGCGTGTTCGGATCCATGCTCATGCTCGCCGACCACCTGCGGCTCGCGCCGCTCGAACCGCATCGCACCGTCGGCGATCCGGCCGTGGCGCAGGGTGTAGACGTCCTGCGCGTAGTTCATGCCCAGCCGCCAAGGCTGCCGGGTGCCTGCCGAGGGGAACCGATCCAGCGCCCGCAGCACGTAACCGGCCTGGAAGTCCATCAGCGGCCGGCGGTCCACCGCCGGATCGGGCGTCGGCGTGCAGCTGTCGTAGCCGCGCGCGTCCATGTAACGCAGGAGGCGGCAGACGAATTCGGCGACCAGATCGGCCTTGAGCGTCCAGGAGGCGTTGGTGTACCCGATGGTGAACGCGAAGTTCGGGACATCGCCGAGCATCATGCCCTTGTAGGCCATGGTTTTCGGTAGTTCGACGGTGCGCCCGTCGACCCGCAGTTCGATGCCGGCGATCGGCAGCAGATCCAGACCGGTTGCGGTAACCACGATGTCGGCCTCGAGTTCGGCGCCGGACTCGAGGCGGAGTCCGTCCGGGGTGAAGCGCTCGATGCGATCGGTGACCACCTCGGCGTTGCCGTGGCGAATGGCCCGGAACAGGTCGCCGTCGGGCACCAGGCACAGCCGCTGATCCCACGGGCCGTAGGTGGGTTTGAAGTGGGTGTCGACGTCGTATCCGGCGGGCAGCTGTTTGACGGTCTGGCTACGGATGAAGCCGCGCATCATCGCCGGACGGCGCTGGCTGAGCTGGTAGATCAGCGTGGCGACCGCCACGTTCTTCCAGCGCGTGATCGTGTAGGCCCGCCGCGGACCCAGCAGTTCGCGCAGGCGGTTGGCCACGGCGTCCACGCTGGGGAGGGACAGGATGTAGGTCGGCGAGCGCTGCAGCATCGTCACCTTCGCCGCCGATTCCGCAAGCGCCGGAACGAGAGTCACCGCGGTGGCGCCGCTGCCGATCACGACCACGCGCTTCCCGGCATAGTCCAGATCCTCGGGCCACTGCTGGGGATGCACGACCCGGCCGCGGAATTCGCCGATGCCCGCGAACTCCGGCGTGAATCCCCGGTCGTACCGGTAGTACCCGCCGCACACGTACAGGAAATCGCAGGTCAGTTCGGAGGTTTCGCCGTCGTGCTCGATCCGGACCGTCCAGCGGGCCTGCGAACTCGACCAGTCCGCGCCGATCACGCGGTGCCCGAACCGGATTCGCTTGTCGATTCCGGCCTCGGTGGCGGTGTCGCGCACGTACTGCAGGATCGACGGTCCGTCGGCGATCGCCTTGGCGTCGGTCCACGGGCGGAATCGGTAACCGAGGGTGTGCATGTCGGAGTCCGACCGCACGCCCGGATAGCGGAACAGATCCCAGGTCCCTCCGATCGCGTTGCGTGCCTCCAGGATCGCGTAGGTGCGCTGCGGGAAGGCGTCCTGCAGATGCCGGGCAGCCCCGATGCCCGACAGTCCCGCTCCCACGATGAGGACATCGACGTGTTCGGTCATCGGGCGGCCCTCCGTGCACGCGCTTGGCCGGCTCGCATCACGAGCCCGAGCACGTCGTAGTAGTGGGTGGGGGTGATGCGGGTGATCGCGTCGAACAGGTACGCATCCGGGCCGACCAGGATCCGCGCCTTACCGGATTCGACACCGCGGCAGATGATTTCGGCTGCCTTGTCCGGCGAGGTCAGGGTGACCGCCTCGAATTCGGCGGCCATCTGCTCGGGGGTGCGGCCCATGCCGAGGGGATCCTTGCGGATCCGGGCGTTGCGCGCGATGTTGGTGGTGATCCCGCCCGGGTGCACGGTGACCGCCGAGACCCCGGTGCCCCTGAGCTCCTGCCGCAGTGCGTCGGTGAAGCCGCGCACCGCGAACTTGGCCGCACAGTAGGCACTTTGATGGGGGATCCCGCCGAGACCGTACACGCTGGAGGTGTTCACGATGACACCGAAGTTCTGCTCGACCAGCAGGGGCAGGAAGGCGCGGGTGCCGTTGACTACGCCGTCGAAGTTGATCTGCCGCAGCCATTCGTCGTCCTCGGGCACCGCGTCGAGAACCGAGGAGGACACGGCCACGCCGGCGTTGTTGAACACCGCGGCCAACTTCGGGGATGGTGAGCCGGCGGAGCTGGCGGGGTGGGTGGGGACAGTCCGATCTATCCACTCGCGCACCTCGTCGGCGAAGGCCCGCTGGTCGGCGGCGTCGCGAACGTCGAGCACGCGGGTCAGTACGGGACCGCCGAGCGATTCGGCGGTCTGCTTCAGCCCGGCCTCGTCGAGGTCGGCGATCGCCACCGGAGAGCCACGGCGGGAAAGCAATTGGGCCAGGCCGCGGCCGATGCCCGAGGCGGCGCCGGTGATCATAACGGGGTGGCCGGACAGTGGTCTGGACTTTCGGGGCATCGGTGGTCCTTCTCAGCGTGGGTGTGCGGGGCTGGCGGATTCGGCGGCGCGGATGTGGTCGTGGATAAGGTCCGCCAGGGTGGGCCACAGCTCGGCGGGCAGGTCGTGGCCCATGCCCGGCAGCGTGTGCCGCCGTGCGCCGGGGACGGCCCGTGCGGTCGCGGCGCCACCGCTGGGATGCACCATCCGGTCGCGGTCGCCGTGCAGTACCAGGGTGGGTGTGGTGATCCGGGTCAGCTCACGGGTTCTGTTGCCGGACTTCATTATTGCCGAGAGCTGACGGCCGCTGCCGGGAGCCGGGCGCGGGTCGCGGTCCCAGACCCGTCCCGCGGTGGCGCGCACCGCGGCCGCGTCGAATGGATATCCCGCCGAGCCGATGTGCCGGTAGATGCGCTCGGCGCGATCCACATGCTCGTCCCGCGATCGCGCGGGCTTGCCGAGCAGATAACGCCACGTGGACCACGCCGGCCGGCCGTACCGGAATCCGCCCGGGCCGGAGATGATCGAGGTGAGCGAGGCGACGCGGCCTCGATGGCGGGCGGCGACGGTCTGCGCGATCATCCCGCCCATCGACATGCCCGCCAGATGCGCCCGCTCGAATCCCAGCGCATCGAGCAAACCGACGGTGTCGGTTGCCATGTCACCCAGGTCGTACTGATCGCGATGCCAGCGGCGGCGCAGCAGGTCCGGCGGCGCCGGCGGCGGGAACGGCAGATGTGTCGACGTGCCGACGTCGCGGTTGTCGAAGCGGACGACGTCGTATCCGCGCTCGGCGAGTATCCGGCACAGATCGTCGGGCCACTCGTGCAGCTGCTGCCCGAGTCCGGCGATCAGCACCAGCGGGCTGCCGTCCGCACGGAATCGCTGATAGGTCAGGGTGATTCCGCGCCCGACGTCGGCGGACTGTTCGATCACGCGGTCACCCGCTCGGATTCGGTTCGCTCCGGGGCGGGCGCGGGGGTGCGGCGATACACGACCGCGCGTCCCTTCTGTGCGGGCACCAAGGCGACTCCGCGCCAATGGGTCCGCTCGTCGGGCGCGGTGGTGGGCTCCAGGGTGAAATCCCGCAGCAGCGTGCGCAGGACGACGTTCATCTCCATGGTGGCGAAGGCGGCGCCGATGCATCGACGCGCGCCGCCGCCGAACGGAATCCAGGTGAAGGTGCCGGGCCGCACGCCGACGAATCTATCCGGATCGAAGGCGCGCGCGTTGGGGAACAGCTCCTCGTTGTCGTGCATCAGCCGGATGTTGAGCGCGATCCGCTGGCCCTTCGGCAGCGTCCACCGCCCCACCTCGAGCTGGTCCGCGACGACCTGGCGCGCGGTCATATCGATCACCGGCCGCACTCGCTGCACCTCGAGCAGGGTGGCCTCGAGCAGTTCCGAACCGCCCTCGTCGACCTCGGCGACCAAGCGGCGCAACACATCCGGATGCCGCCGCAGCCGTTCGACGGTCCAGGCCAGCGTGGTGGCCGTGGTCTCGTGCCCGGCGGTGAGCAGGGCGAGCAGCTCGTCGGCGATTTCGCCGCGGGTCAGTGCGGACCCGTCGTCGTAGCGGGCCAGCAGCATCATCGCCAGCACGTCATTGCGTTCGGACAGTTCGGGATCGGCGGCGGCGCGATCGATCAGCCGACCCACGATCTCGTCGTAGCGGGCCCGCAGGACGGCGAATCTGCCCCAGGGACCGAAGCGGCCCAGCATCTTCTGCGGCATCGGCACCGCGACCAGCGCCGAGCCGACCAGCACCACCTTCGGCAGCAGTTCGCGCAGCTGCTCGAATTCCGCTCCCTCCGCGCCGAATACGGCGCGCAGGATGACGTTCAGCGTGATCCGCATCATCGAGTCCATTGTCGCGAATTCCCGGTTCGATGGCCAGGATGCCATCTCCCGCACCGCTTCCTGCTCGATCAGCTCCTCGTACACGCCCAGGCGCCGCCCGTGGAAAGGCGGGGCGAGCAGCTTGCGGTGCCGGCGATGCTCGCTGCCCGACAGTGCGAAAAGTGAACCGGGACCGAGCACTTGGCCCAGATTGACGTCCATGTTGTCCGAGACGTCGGTCCCGGCGAGAAACACCGACTTGACCTCCGCCGGATCGGACAGCACCACCATCCGGCCCAGCCGCGGCACGGACACCGTGAACGCCGACCCATAACGCTGATGCAGCCGCCGCCACCGCTGCGTGCGTCGAGTCAGCACCTCCAGACCCTGCACGATGGTCGGCGCCGAGGGTCCCGGGGGAAGTTTGATAGCGGCCATGGGGACTCCTGTCCGTGGTACGTCTCTGTACCAAGGAACGGTACGCTTACGTACCGGCGGTGACAAGAGGTCGGGATCTTGATCTACCGACCCGGGACCGGATTGTCTCGGCGTCGCACATCAACCACCGCGTCGAGTAATTCCGTGTGCTCTACGACCGCGGCGAATCATGCGCTGTGGGTACGGCTTTCACCTCGTCGATGGGTACCTCCTCGCCGCAGTGGCGGCAGATCGTCCGCTGGCGAACCTCGCCGCCGCAGCCGGCGTGGGCGGTTACATCGGCGCGGAGGTCGCCCGGTCCTTCGCCGCGGAGGGTGCGCGGGTCTTCCTCGCGGGCCGCAGCCGCCCCGCGCTCGGCGTCGACTGAAATGCTCGCCGATCGCCGCGCCGAATTTCGCTGATCCTGTTCGGGGCGTGGCTGTTTCGCCGAGTGCTCAGCACATCCAGCAGTAGAGCGAGTGGTTCTGCCCGGTGGCTGTTCGTGCGAGCTCCGCGACGTCGCTCAGGAGAGCGTCGATCATTTCCGGGTCGAAAGGTGCTCCGGTGCTGGTGGTGTCCTGCTTCCAGCGGGTGCCGATCTCGGCCAGGACGGCGGGATCGGCCGTCGTCAGCGCCTGCTGGAGGGTGGGGGAGGCGGCGTATATCGCGGAACCGCTCTCGCCGTCGGTCACCGTGCGTGGTTCGTCCGCGCTGACGAGATCGTCGAGTGATCGTCCGGTGAACAGGCTCTCCCATTCGGCGAGGGCCTGGAAGACGAGGAAGTTGCCGTAGTCGGTGACGGCGGGGAAGTGGTCCTCGGGGCCACCCTCCAATACCGTTGCCGCGGTGTCGTCGTCGGGCGCGATGAAGAATTCGACCAGAATGCTCACCGGTCGATGGTGCCCTGCCGATCGCCTCGACGCATGGCGACGTCGCCGCGACCGGGGCGGGCGCGGTTCCCGGACGGTGCCGGCGCGGTGTATTCCGCGCCGGCACCGCAGCCGGCTACTTCGGGTCGAGCACGAATACCGGGATCTGGCGGTCGGTCTTCGTCTGGTACTCGGCGTAGGGCGGGTAGGCCTCCACGGCCCGGGCCCACCACTCGGCTCGCTCGGCGCCTTCGGCCTCGCGGGCGACGTATTCGTTCGTCACTGTGCCGTCCTGCAGCGGAAACTCCGGGTGCGCCTTGATGTTGTAGTACCAGGTGGGGTGCTCGGGCGCGCCGCCCTTGGACGCCACCACCGCGTAGCTACCGCCGTGCTCGACCCGCATCACCGGGGTGTAGCGGAGCTTGCCGGTCTTCGCGCCGCGCAGGGTCAGCAACACCACCGGCGACCCGAGAATCTCGACGCCGGCCGTGGTCCCGGTCTCGAGGATCGTCTTGGTCTGGTCCTGCACCCAGTCCGTAGGACTCAGTTCTGCGGATTCGCTTGCCATGCCGAATTCTAACATTCCTTGCGTCCGCCCTATTCCCGCGCCGTCAAGATATGGCGTGTCGCCCCGTAAAGCAGAAGCGACCACTGTCACGTACCTCTGTACCTACTAGTATGTATAGTGTTCTGTATGAGTACGCGAGACAACCTCATCGAGAGCACGCGGGCGCTGCTGTGGGAACGCGGCTATGTCGGCACCAGCCCGAAGGCGATTCAGCAGCGGGCCGGGGCCGGTCAGGGCAGCATGTACCACCACTTCACCGGAAAACAGGAGCTGGCGCGCGCCGCGATCGATGTCACGGCCGAGGAGCTGTGCGCCGGTGTCGACGCGCAACTCTCCGGTCCGGGCAGCGCGCTCGAACGCCTCTCGGCCTACCTGCTTCGCGAGCGAGATATCTTGAAGGGCTGCCCAATTGGTGGACTGACCCAGGACCCGGACATCATTGCCGCACCCGTCCTTCGCGAGCCGGTCGAGCGGACCCTCGCCTGGTTGCGCACGCGCCTGGCGGGCGTGGTGGCGGAGGCCGTCGACGCCGGTGAGCTGAGCTCGGCTCTCGAGCCCGCGGCCACGGCGTCGGCGATCCTGGCCACGTTGCAGGGCGGGTACATCCTGGCCCGCGCCGCCAACAGCTCGGCGCCGTTCGAGCAGGCGGTCGAGGGCATCCTGGGCCTGCTCAATTGTCATGCCGCGCACTGAACATCGAACAACACCCAATCGAAGGAACTCAGCAAGCATGCGTATCTCCCGCGCACCCCACACCGCCGTGTCCGCCTCGTCCGAGTGGATCACCGGCAATGCCCGCATCGAGGAACTCGCAGCACCCGATGGGCCGTCGCGAACCCAGGTCGACAGCGTTCGCTTCGCGCCCGGGGCCCGCACGCGCTGGCACCGCCACCCACTTGGACAGGTGCTCGTGGTGACCGCCGGCACCGGCCTGGTGCAGCGTCGGGGCGCACGGGTCGAGACGATCCGCGCCGGTGACACGGTCCGGATCGAGGCCGGTGAATGGCATTGGCACGGTGCGACATCCGACAGCGCGATGACCCATGTGGCCATCGAGGAACTACCCGGGGACGGGCGCGCGGCCGAGTTCGTGGAGGCGGTGACGGACGCCGAATACAACGGTGGCACTGGGGAACTCGCCGAGCCGACGCCCCCGATGAGTCGGGTGATCGTCATGGATCAGAAGCTGCCGGAGTCGCTGGCCACCCAGCGCGTCGAAATCCGGCGGATCGCCATCGCGCCCGGGCATCCGGCGGGGCTGCACATTCACAACGGGCCGGTCTTCGGCAACATCGAGACCGGCTCGGCGATCTACCAGATCGAGGGCGAGCCCGAGTCGGTGCTCACGCCGGGTGATGTGTTCTACGAGCCGGAGGGTGTGCGTATCGCGCGCTTCGACGCCCAGGAGGACGGCGTCACATTCCTGGGGTACTTCCTGCTCGCCGACGGTGTGGATGCCGGTCTCGTGGACCCCGACGCCCGACAGTAAGCAACTTCGGTTGACTAGCGCGATTTAGTCAACTACGGTTGCTTGCATGTCGGAGATCGAGATACCCACCGCAGTCGAGGATCCCGCTGACGCGCTGGCCGCCGTGGTGGCGCTTCGCCGCCTCGCCGATCTGCTCGAGGATGCGGCGGTCGAGCGGGCGATGCGGGCCGGGTGGGGGTGGCCGCGCGTCGCCGAGGCCCTCGGCGTGACCCGGCAGGCCGTGCACAAGAAGCACGTCAAGCGGCTGATCGCCGCGGGCGTCACACTGAGGAGGCGGTGACCGTGGTTGCCATGGGCACAGGCAAATTCATCAATCCGGTGCTGGCGAGAAGTCGCCTCGAGGCGCAGCGGGACGGTTCGGCGACGGTCGAGGCGCCACACCTGCTGCTGGCCCTCGCGGCGAGCGACGATGCCACCGTGCGGCGGGCGCTGACGGCTGTCGGGCTCGACCACACCGCGATTCGCGACGCACTCTTTCGCGAATTCGAGCACAGCCTGAGTCTGGTCGGCGTCGCCGAGCTCGCCCGCGGGCTGCCGCGTCCCAGCGCCACACCGGATCCGGCGTCGGCCCTGGGCGCATCGGCGAAGCTCGCCATCGCCCGGGGCGTCGAGGCCGCGGCCGATCCGCGGGACTTCCGGCCCGCCCACCTGCTGCAGGGCATCGTGCGCGCGCAGGCCGGAACGGCCACGCGGGCACTGGATCTCATCGGAGTCGATCGTGCCGAGCTGGATGCGCAGGTATCGGCCGCGTTGGGGGAGGCGTGAGCATGACCGACGAACCCCTGGTCGACGTCGAGGGTCTGGCAATGAGTTACGGGGACCGGACGGTGCTGCGCGATGTCACGTTCGCGGTGCGGCGCGGCGAGGTCCTGGCGCTGCTTGGCCCCAACGGTGCGGGTAAGAGCACCACGATCGAAGTGCTGGAAGGCTTTCGGATCCGTTCGGGTGGACGGGTCCGGGTGCTCGGAGTGGATCCGGCGCATGGGGGCGAGGATTGGCGTGCGGGCATCGGCGTCGTACTGCAGTCGTGGCGTGACCACGGTGCCTGGAAGGTGCGGGAACTGCTGGCACACTTGGGTTCCTACTATGCCCGCTACTCCGATGCCTCGTACTCGCGGCCCTGGAATGCCGAGGAACTCGTTGCCGCGGTCGGGCTGAACGAGCAGGCGCATACCAGGATTCGGCGGCTGTCCGGCGGACAGCGCCGGCGCCTGGACGTGGCCATCGGCCTCGTGGGCAGGCCGGAACTGCTTTTTCTGGACGAGCCGACGACCGGATTCGACCCACAGGCCCGCTACGAGTTCCACGACCTGGTGCGGGGTCTGGCCCGAACCGGCCGTATCACGATCGTGCTGACCACCCACGACCTCGCGGAGGCGGAAAAACTGGCCGACCGCATTGCCATCCTCGACGACGGGCGGATCGTCGCCGACGGCACCCCGGCTCAGCTCGCCGCCACGATCGTCGGCCACGACACGGTCCGATGGCGTTGCGATGGAACGTCGTTCGAGAAGTCCACGCCCGCCTCGACCGGATTCGTCCACGACCTGTTCTCCGAGCACGGCCGTGCCATCACCGATCTCGAGGTCCGCCGGGCCACGCTCGAGGACACCTATCTCGCGCTGGTGCGCCACGCCGAGGACGCATCTCTTCCGGAGGCATCATGATCCCGACCGCCGTGCGCTGCGGTACTCGACGCGGCCTGATCGAGCTGCGGCAGGCCTTCGCCGGTACCGCCATGATCGGCCAACTTCTATGGCCGGTAGCGACATTGGTGTCCATCTTCGTGTTCCGTAACCGGCCGCTGCCCGGTAACGGCACATTGGGAGCGTTCATCCTGCCCAGTGTCCTGGGAACCTATGTGGCGATGGGGATGCTGCTGGTGATCCAGTACCTCGCCGTCGAGCGCGACGACGGAACCCTGTTGCGGGCCAAGTTGATCCCGGGCGGCATTCAGGGCTATCTGATCGGCAAGATGGTTACCGTATCGGCCACCGTCGGGGTCTATCTCGTGATCGTCGCCGGTCCCGGACTGCCGCTGGTCCACGGATTGGCGGTCGGCAGCGTCGGCGCCTGGCTGACCCTGGCCTGGGTTGTCCCGCTGGGACTTCTGGCCACACAGCCCATCGGGGCCATGCTCGGCTCGCTGGTTTCCGGCCCTCGCGCGGTCGGATACGTATCCGCCGTCGTCATGGGCATGATCGCGATCTCAGGCATCTTCTACCCCGTCACCGCGATGCCGCGCTGGCTGCAGTGGGTGGCCCAGGTATTCCCGGTGTACTGGCTCGGCCTGGGCATGCGCTCGGCGCTGCTGCCGCACGATGCGCTCGCCGCCGAGCTCGGACATTCCTGGCGGCATGTCGAAACCGCTGCGGTACTGGGTGTCTGGGCCGTGGCGGGCATGGTCTCGGCGCCCGCGGTGCTGCGCCGGATGGCCCGCCGCGAATCCGGGTCGGCGCTGGCGGTCCGCAGGGAACGGGCATTGCGGCAGGCAGGCCGATAACCGGACCGCCGCGGCGCTGGTGGCGTCGAAGTTCGGCGAGCAGTTCGCCAAGGACGCAGGTGACACCGCATGGCATGCGGTCGAGCGCCTCCGCAAGCTGGTCGCCGACAAGGTTCGTCATGACCCCGAAGCTCTCGAAGCACAGGCCACGGTAGCGCATCGGATCACCGAGGCTGCCCGCGCGGACTCGAGGTTCGCCAACGAAGTGGACGCGCTGGTGTCCGCCGCGCGGAAGGACAGCTCGGCCGACATCTTCATCGCGCAGGCATTCGACGATGCGCGGCAGGTGAATATTCACGGCGACAACACCGGCACCATCAGCATCGGCTGAATCGGTGGCGGAGTTCCGTGACAACTCGACGCACCCGAGGCGGAGGAGGTAGTGGCTTACCTCACTGCATTGGAACGAGACCAGCCGTAGCGCAGTAGGTTCCGTCGGGTCGGATGTTGCGCGCGTGCAGATAGATTGTGTCGTAGGCGATCCAGCCGCCGCTGGTGCAGGACATGTCATGATTGTCGTTGTGGCTGATCCCGAATTGGCTGTAGCCCAGTGTAACTGGTGCGTGTCTCCCGGCGCGCCGCGTGCGAGATGGTTCGGATGAAGTCAATCACGTTCTGCCGCTATCATTCTCGAGACGATACGATGGTCTACGGGAAAGAGCTTCGCCATGATACTCCTCGCCCTTCACGACGTAGTTCACGCGCAGCTCGGCAATCCCACCCCGCAGACCCCGCCCGTGGCGGACAAGCTCATGAAACTCGTGCGGTACTTCACCTGGTTCGTGATCCTGTCCGGCATCATGGCAATCACCTATGCCGGAGGCCATTTTGCCTGGGAGAAGTGGACCGGCGGCGGCTCGCAGTCGCCGAAGATGGTGGCGGGGGCGATGATCGGCGGAATCGTGGCCACCAGCGCGGGGACGATCATGAATGCGGTGATCGGCTAGCGAACCGCGGGCTAGCCGACAATGCGGAGAAAGTCCAAGAGCGCTTCGTTGACCTCTTCCGGTCGTTCCTGCTGAATCCAATGTCCGGTGTCGGCGAGCACGACCGGGTCGGTCAGGTTGGGGACCCGCTCTCGCATGCCGGTCGGGTCGGTGAAGCGAACGGCGGTGTCCAAAGCTCCGCCGATGAACAGGCTGGGCTGGGTGATCGTGCCGGTGCCGAGTTGCGGCAGCAGGTGCCAGTCGCGGTCGGCGTTGCGGTAGCGGTTGAGGCCGCCGGTGAATCCGGTTCGCTCGTACTCGCCGACGTAGTAGGCGAGATCGGCGTCGGTGAGCCACGTCGGCAGTGTCGTCGGTTCGGGAATCTCGTTCAGCAGCACCGCATTACGCGGCAGGCCGGTCAGCAACCGGACACCCAGGTCACCGGCGTTGCCGGACAGGCCGTACATCACCAGTCGCAACGTCCGCGTGACATCGGCCGAGAAGGCGGCCTCTGCCACCCCGGGCTCCTGAAAGTAGAGCATCCAATTGAACCGCTCACCGGCCTGCGCGCGCAGGACGGTCGGGAGCGGGTGTGGCGTGCGCGGGCGGTACGGCACGCTCAACGCGGCAACGGCGGAGAATCGATCGGGGTGCATCTCGGCGGCCGCCCATGCGGTGTTCGCGCCCCAATCATGACCCACCACAACGGCTGTCGATTCGCCCAGCGCATCGAGCAGGCCCACCGCGTCTGCGACATGCTCGGTCATTCCGTAGTCCTCGAGCCGCGGCGGCGCTTCTGTCCGGCCGTGACCGCGCAGATCCGGCGCGACCGCGTGATAACCGGCGGCCGCCAGGGCCGGAAGCTGATGCCGCCACGAGTACCAGAGCTCGGGGAAACCGTGCAGTAGCAGCACGAGTGGGCCGCTCCCGGCCTCGGCCACGTGCATCGACAAGCCATTGACAGTGATGGTGCGGTGCTCGACAACGTCCATACCCTCACTCCACATCGTGGGAGCCGAGGGCACATCCGCATGCCGTCGTCACCGTAGCTACGCGCCGCGGCGTATTGAACCGGTCCGAGAGTGCTCGGATGCCGCTGGGTCTGGCGCCCGAAGATCAGTTCCCCGCCACGCCCGCTACGACCGACGCGATCCGCAGCAGATGAACATCCGGGTTGGCGCAGGCGCTGCCATGCCAGGGTAGGTAGAGCGAGTCGGTGTTGTCCGGTGGGTAGATCCGCAGGCCCGCGGTGGTGATCTGATGGCACCTGTCGCCGTAATTCCCGGCGGCGGTGATGCGGAGTACGGCCGAGGCCGTCCCGTTGACCTCCAGGGTGACCGTCGGCTTCGGTGTGTCTCGATCGGCCGGGGCGCCGATCGGGTCGCCGCTGGGGCTGTCGGCGAACGAGACCCCGGGGAATCCGGTCAGAGTGCAGGGTGCGGTGCCCGCGTTGACGAAGATGAGCGGGGTGTACGCGTGCCCCGCCGCTCCGTCGGATCGGCCCGTGGACAGCCTCAGGTCCGCGGTGCGGCACAGCGCGGGGCCCACGGGGGTGGACGTGGACTCGGTGGTCGTCGGGGCAGGCGTGGTGGCGCCGGTTGACGTGCCCGGGGTCGCGGACGTGATGACGGGCGACGGGGTGGGGCCGGAGCTTTCCGAAGCGCATCCCGCCAGTGTCAGCGTCCCCACCGCGAGCAGCGCCACGGCGGTTGTCTTCAAGGCTGTCATCAGTCCCTCCATATCTGATTGCAACCAGCACAGGGCGATTCGGCCCCCACGTGCTGCGAGCACCAGAAATGGCGGTGCCGCACCTGTCTATCGGATGCCGCGCCCGCGAACGTAACACCGACGACCGACACCCGGTGCGTGACCGGGGGCCGTGAGCCATGTTCCCGGATGTTGCGTTCCGGCGATGGGTTTTGCGGGCGCGCGTCGTCTCAATGCACCGGCGGAGGTCGCCGAGCAGATGGCAACGGCCCTGTCCCGGTGGTGACCATCGCGGGCAAGAACAGCCCGGATTGGATGCAGCGCTCGGGCACCGATCAGGCCGCCGCGATCCCGGGTGGCCAGGCGCGGCTGCTCGACGGCTACGACCACTGGATCCCGGCCGAGGCGATCACCCCTATGCTGATCGACATCTTCAGGACGAACTGAGCCGAGTACGGGAGGATTTCGGATGAGCAGAACGACAATTTCCGCCGCACGAGTCACGATCGGGGTCATGGCGGTCCTGGGCTCTGCCGCGGTAATCGGTTCCGGCACAGCCCATGCCGCACCACAAGATTGTGTCGTCACCCGGGACTTGTTCGGCGCGCGGGCGGCGTGCCATGACGCCGACGCACCCGCCGGCAGGGAGTACACCCTCGTCGTCGAGTGCGTCGGCCTGCACGGAATACCGAATGCTTTCCCGCTCATGGCCATTGGTCCATACAGCGGTTCGTGGAGTGGTTCCTTCGCTCCGTCCGGCCAGGGCACAGCCACGTGTATGGGGCCCACCAGCATCGGGACCACCACCAATGCTTACGTAGCGATATATCGCGACTGATCGGACCGCAGCGCCGAACTCCGGGCGGCTTGAATGCTGCGCGAGAACGTCTGCCGCCCAACGTCACTGGGCGTGGGAGACGGGTGTGGGCGGTAGAGTGCGGGCAGTGACGTCCTGTTCACCTGACGCGGCGGCGACCCGCGACATGTCGCGCCCGGCGCGCGTGCGCGCCTATGGCGCCGTCTCCACGGCCCTGGCGCTGCACAGCGATCACGCGTTGCGCGAGCTCGTGGACGCGGCCGCACCGATCGGTGCCGGTATCGGCGGGAAGTCGGCGCTGCTGGAGGTCGCCGGAACTCCGGTTTTCGTGAAGCGAGTACCCCTCACCGACCTGGAACGACAACCCGAGCACGTCCAGTCCACGGCGAACCTGTTCGACTTACCGCTGTTTCACCATTACGGCGTCGGCCTCGTCGGCGGGGCGGGCTTCGGGGCCTGGCGCGAGCTCGCCGTGCACACCATGACGACGAACTGGGTGCTCGCCGCCGAACACGAGGGCTTCCCGCTGATGTACCACTGGCGAGTGTTGCCGGACACGACGCCGCTGCCGGAAGAACTCGCCGATATCGATCGTGTCGTCGCCTATTGGGACGGCCGACCGCAGGTACGCCACCGGATCGAGGCCCGCCGGGACTCATCGGCGAGCATCGCGCTGTTCCTCGAGTACATCCCGCAGACCCTGCACGAGTGGCTGAACACCCGGATCGAGGCGGGCGGCGAGGCCACCGACCGGGCGTGCGCCCTGGTGGAGCGGGAACTGGCCGCCGGCACTACGGTCTCGCGCTCTCCTCCATGTTCGACCTCTCGCCGCAGGAAGCCGCGTTCTTCGACCGGAACCAGAGCTATGACCGCGGCTTCACCGCCAACTATCTGGTGAACTGGCTGCTCACCGCCCTGTACGGGCTGAAAGGCCGGGAGACACGCGCCGCGATGGTGCGCGCCATCGCCAAGGGCACGCCGCCGCAGGACATCCCCGAGGGAGCCGCCGCGATCCTCACCCGGCACGCGCCGATCGCCGCGGCGATGTCCGCATTCACGCGTGCGTTCCAGCAGCAGAGTCGAAGCACCCCGTATCCGGACCAGGAGATCCGCCGCCTGCTGGACGGCCAGGCCCCTGTGTTCGCTCAGACCATATGCGGCGGCTGACGCAACGTGACCGCCACCGTCGGAGTCGGCGGACTGCTCGCCGAGCGTCATCCCGACACCACCGGAGAACGGTCAGGCGACCGATCGCCGATCGTTGCTGGTGTGTCAGTGCGGCTTCGGAATTCGTTTGCCCGGCGCGGCGGAGAAGCCGAGAATGATTCGGTGCTGGTCTCCCTGATGTCGTTTCTGATCGCCTGCACCGCAGTTGCCGCCGTGCCTGGACAAAGCACAGCGTTGATCATCCGCCAGTCGATTCGTGGCGGGAGGCGTGCGGGTATCGCCACGGTCTTGGGCAACGAGACCGGAGTGTTCTTCTGGGGCTGTGCTGCGGCGTTCGGCCTTACGGCGCTGCTCAGCGCCTCGCAGATCGCCTATGACGGCATGCGCGTCGTCGGCGTGTGTGTCCTGCTGTGGTTCGGCGTGCAGTCTTTTCGCTCCGCACGTCGGATGAAACACGACGGAGTCGATGGCGAACATCCCGAAGCCGTCGTCGACCGTGGGTCGTCGGCGCTGCGTTCCTATCGCGCGGGCGTGCTCACCAATCTGGCGAACCCGAAGGCGGCGATCTTCGCGATGTCGTTTCTGCCGCAGTTCGTCCCCGCGCATGCGGAGAAGCTGCCGACGATGATCCTGCTGGCCGGCGTATGGGCCTGCTACGAGATCGGCTATTACTCGGTGTACGTCTGGTCCGTGCACCGCATGAGCTCCTTCTTCAGCCGCCGTGCGGTCCGCCGGCGGATGGAACAGATTTCCGGGACCGTGATGCTCGGCCTCGCCGCCCGGATGGTCCTGGAGAACGGATAGACCGCGGCGAGTTTGCGCGCTCGATCTTCGAAGGCCACTGGATCCGACCCCGATCGCGAGGATGCAATCGCCTGACCGCTTGGGGCACAACATGATCAGGGCGCTTCCGATCTGTGAATGGTCCATGAGAAGGTAGCCTCCGGGAACAATCCAGGGAGGACTCTGCGCATGATCATCTTCGGTACCAGGAGCTACCTGTATCAGCTGGCGATGCTGCTGCTGGCGTGCGGGCGCTGCGGCAACACCGCCGCCCACGTCCTGCGTAAGCGCGAGACGAAATTCACGCTGTTCTTCATCCCGCTGTTCACGACCTCCACGACGTACACGACACAGTGCACCTACTGCGGAATCCAACAGCAGGGCACCGAACAACAGGCGAACCAACTGCTGGCCTACGCCAATCAGCAGCCGTACGGACAACCTCGGCCCTCCTACCAACCCTGATCGGCGCCTCGAGCGGTTGTTTCGTGCCGTGAAGCTGCGGCCGGTCCCGCTTGCAGGCAGCCGGTCCCCCTCACCGATGCCGTGCGGTGGGTAAGATTGTCCCGCAGTCGATCCCGTCCGTGGGGCGGTGACGGGATCGGATAGCATCGTGTGACTTGCGAGCTATGAGGGGGAATCGTGACGCAGACACCTGGGCAGTGGGCCGGTCGGCCGCAGCCCACCGGCCAACCGACATACGGTGTGCCGCAGCCTTATCCGACACCCCGCGTGCCCCAGCCGTATCAGTCCGCGCCGGGGGTGCACGGTACCGTGCCCGAAGCACCGCCCCGGTCCGCCCCTCAGGGCGGGTTAGCGGCACCGCAGCCGTATCCTGCCGCAGCGCAACAATATTCGCAGCCCTCGGGCTACCCGCAGGGCGCTTACGGTGGTACTCCACCGACCGGGGGTCTCGAATGCCGGGTCTGTGGTGCCGGGCCCGCCGTCAAGGCGACGTTCGTGGGCATCACCGGATTCGCTGTGGCATGGACGGTTCGGCGGTGGCGCGGTCCGTACTGCCGGACCTGCGGGCTGGCGACGTTCCGGGAGGCGGTGTCCGAGACGCTGGTCGGCGGTTGGTGGTTGATCGTCGGGTTCGTTGTCGTGCCTGGGTACGTGCTGGCCAACCTGTTCGGACGATCCCGGGTGTCCGGCCTGGGGGAGCCGTCGGGTCAACGATCGCAGCCTGCCGTGCCTGGTCCGCCGGTTCTCGCGCGCCCGAAGGTCCAGATAGTTGCGGTCCTCGGGATACTGCTGTGGGTGTTGTTCTTCGTCTTCGCGAAGTGGAAGCCCTAGAGCGGCTGTGTGCCGAAGCTCGTGTAGCCCGACTGGGTTCATGGGCGGCGGCGGGAGGAGTCGGGGGTGATGCGATCCGCGGCAACAAGGGTGGTGAAGGCGGCATGTTTGCGGGGGCAGGTGTGGTCTCGATGGAGCTGCATGCAGCGGTGGGCCTCGGGGACGGTTAGTGGGTGTTTCGGTGTTGTGCAGGTGAATTCAGGGGGCCAAGAGATCGGGCGGAGGCGGCAGTGGGGTGGGGTGGGAGTGCGGGTCGGGTGGTGTGGGCGGTTCGGGGGCCAGAGGCAGCCGATGCCGAGGAGGATGGCGGCGGCGCCGGTGAGGGCGGACAGAACGCTGGAGGTGATGTCCCAGGGCGTCATGGGGTGCACCGCCCGTCGCCGTGCTCGCGCAGGTCCCGGGTGAGACGCTCGAGGCCGTCGAGAATCTGCCGGAATGGTTGGGGCTCTGGGACATTCGGACTGGTCGGATCGGCTTCCCCGGGGTTCTCGGGTCGGGAAGAGGTTTCGTGCGGCCTCGGGCCGGTACCGTCGGCCGGGTCGTGGTCGTTCGGGTGTGGATCGGGGTGGACCGGGCTGATGGCGGGATCGTGCGGGTTCGGGTTGGCCGAGCCGGTGCGGTCGGACAGATTTGTGCTGGTGGGGTCGGGGAGGCCGCGGCGGAGGGCGCGATCGCGTGGGCTCGTGTCCGTCGGAACTACGTGGCCGTGGTGGATGAGGGTGGTGTATGCGACCCATTTCCAGGCGCACAGGTCTATGCGGCAGGTGCGGTGAAGTTGCATTTGGTGGTGTGCCAGGACGAGGTCCGCGTGCGGGCAGATCTCGTCGGGGACTACTACGGTGTTGCCGGTTCTGGTGTAGTACAGCATGTTCGGTCCCCTCGGTGGATGGGCGGCGGTGTGCCGGAGTGGTGACTGGCCGATTACCTCGGACGTATGGGGTGGAGGTGATTTTCGGTCGGCTCGCCGAGCTGATCGTGCGAAGGTGTCGATGGTGCCCATTGAGCGGTGGGGGTGGTGGCGGCTCGGGCCCATGTTGTTGGGGGACAGACGGTTTCGAGATCCACGGCGGTGCACGCGCGCGCGGGGTTGTCGTCCACGTGGGCGAGGTCGTAGATGATGAGGGTGTCGATGGCCAGGTCTGCCGCGATGCCGAGGGCATAGGCGAGGGGATCGACGAGGTGTGCGGGTGGGTGGTTGGGTCGACCACAGGCGCGGTGGTCGAGTTGCCTCGACTCCGTTTCCTGTGGCCGCCCGCCGAACCGGACGTGCGAGTTTCCCCGCATCCGGCTCTCCATGGATTTCATGCCAGTGCTCCTGTG
>NZ_JAHKNI010000013.1 GCF_018860155.1 Nocardia albiluteola | reverse complement strand
ACCACCGACGCGAAGGCCTCGTTGACCTCGAACAGATCGATGTCCGCCAGACTCAGGCCGCTGCGCTGCAACACCTTCCGGGTCGCGGGAATCACGGCGGTCAGCATCAGCAGCGGATCGTCGCCGGCGACGGAGAAGCTGTGCAGCCTCGCCAGCGGCCGCAGGCCCAGTTGTGCGGCCCGCTCGCCGGTCATGATCAGCACCGCGGCGCTGCCGTCGTTGATCTGACTGGCGTTGGCAGCGGTCACATTCCAGCCGATCTGCGGGAAGCGGGCGGCGTACTCGGGGCTGTAGAAGGCCGGGCGCAGCGCGCCCAGCGTCTCCAGCGTGCTGCCGATGCGGATGCCCTCGTCCGTGGCGAGTCCGTCCAGCGGCGCGAGTTCCGCCGCGAAGGATCCGTTCTTCGTTGCCGCCGCGGCCTTTTCGTGGCTGGACAGGGAGAATTCGTCCATGGCCGTACGGCCGATGTTCCAGCGCGCCGCGATCAGTTCCGCGCTGATGCCCTGTGGCACCAGGCCTTCCGGATAGCGCTCGGCGAACGCCACGCCGCCGATGTCGTCCGCCCCGATCAGGTTGGCGCCCATCGGTACCCGGCTCATCGACTCCAGTCCGGCGGCGACCACGACGTCGTACGCGCCGGCGATAACGCCCTGTGCGGCGAAGGCGATGGCCTGCTGGCTGCTGCCACACTGCCGGTCGACCGTCGTGGCGGGCACCGATTCGGGGTATCCGGCGGCCAGCGCGGCCCGGCGGGTGAGGTTGGCGGCCTGCTCGCCGACCTGGGTGACGACACCACCGATCACATCGTCGATCAGCACCGGGTCGATGCCGCTGCGCTCGACCACCTCGCGCAGGCTGTGCGCCAGCAGGTCCACCGGATGCACCTGATGCAGGCCGCCGGTGGGCTTGCCCTTTCCGATCGGGGTGCGCACGGCCTCGACGATCACTGCGTCTCTCATGGCGATTCCCTTCGGTCGGCCGCCGCTCCGCGGCCTAACTAACTTCCTCTATAGTCAGATTAGAAGCTGGCAATACTCGCCACAAGTCAGAGTTGTATGATGTGCGTCATGCCCGTTGTGCTGGAAGGTCCGTTGCGCGATCTGCGTTCGTGGAAGCCCGATCACTGCTCGATCGTCAAGGCGCTCGACGTCGTCGGCACGCGCTCGGCGATCCTGATCCTGCGCGAGGCGATGTACGGCACCACGCGCTTCGACGGATTCGCCGAGCGTGTCGGCATCACCGATGCCGCCGCGGCCGCCGCGCTGCGCAGGCTCACCGCCGCCGGCCTGCTCCGCAAACGGCCCTATCGGGAAGAGGGCAAACGCACTCGCAACGAGTACGTGCTGACCGAGATGGGGCAGGACGCGCTCCCGGTGGTCCTCGCGCTGTGGCAGTGGGGCGATGCGTACCTGCAGGACGGCATCCCGCCGCTGGAGCGGGTCGAGAACGGTACCGACGATCCGGTCCGGGTGGAGATCCGCAGCGCCGCGGGACGCGAAGTCCCCGTGGACGATCTGCGCATTCGCCTCAACAAGGCCTGGCGGCGGCCGCGGGACTGACACCGGTTCCCGGGCGCGGTATGCCGTTGCGGCGGGCGCTCGTTTCGGATTGCCGCGACCGGACCGGCCGCGCGGGGCCGGCCCGGCCGGGAGAGGAAATCAGTTGAGGCGCTTGCCGTCCGAGGGCTCGAAGAAGTAGATGTGCTCCCCGTCCGCGGTGAGCGAGAGCTTCTCGCCCTTGGCGGGAGGATTGCGCCAGTCGACGCGCGCGACGATGCTTTCGCCGGTGCCCGAACCGTTTTCACCGACGGCACGGCCGTAGACGTAGGCGTCCGAGCCCAGCTCCTCGACCACGTCCACCTCCATCGCGATGCCCGCGTCGCCGCCGGTGAATTCGAAGTGCTCGGGCCGGATGCCGACCACGACGGTGCCGTCGGCGGCGTCGGAGACCGACCGCGGCACCGGCAGCGCGTGCCCGCCGATGCTGACCGTGCCGTCCTTCAGGGGCAGCGTGAACAGGTTCATCGCGGGCGAGCCCATGAATCCCGCGACGAACAGGTTGGCCGGATTCCGGTACAGATCGCGCGGGGTCGCGCACTGCTGCAGGATGCCGTCCTTGAGCACCGCGACCCGGTCGCCCATGGTCATCGCCTCGACCTGGTCGTGCGTGACGTAGACGGTGGTGGTGCCCAGGCGCCGCTGCAGCTGCGCGATCTGGGTGCGGGTCTGCACGCGCAGCTTGGCGTCCAGGTTGGACAGCGGCTCGTCCATCAGGAAGACCTGCGGCTGGCGCACGATCGCGCGGCCCATCGCCACGCGCTGGCGCTGACCGCCGGACAGCGCCTTGGGCTTGCGGTCCAGATACTGCTCCAGGTCCAGGAGTTTCGCGGCCTCGAGCACCCGCTTCTCCTTCTCCGCCTTGGCGACCTTGGCCATCTTCAGCGCGAAACCCATGTTCTCCGCGACGGTCATGTGCGGGTAGAGCGCGTAGTTCTGGAACACCATCGCGATATCGCGCTGCTTGGGTTCGGCATTGGTGACGTCGTTCTCGCCGATCAGGATGCGACCGCCGTCGACATCCTCGAGCCCGGCGAGCATGCGCAGCGAGGTCGACTTGCCGCAGCCGGACGGGCCGACCAGGACCAGGAATTCGCCGTCGGCGATCTCCAGGTTCAGCGCGTCGACGGCGGGTTTGGTGGCGCCCGGGTACAGGCGGGTCGCATGGTCGAAGGTGACCGTGGCCATGAGAAATCATCCCTTCACCGGCAGGAACGTGCCGGACGATCCGAGTAGAGGGTGGTGGCGGCGGTGCCGCAGGCTCGAATCCTACTGGTCGGGCGGTGCGTGTGTGAGGTGAAAGGTCGGGATCGTGCAGCGGAGGTAGCCTCGGTGTTGGTCACCGATAGTCTCCACAGCCCATCCTCCAGGAGAAGCACACCCATGACTCGACCAGTTCGCATCGGCGTTCAGCTCCAGCCACAGCACGCACCCAGGTACGACCTCATCCGCGACGCCGTGCGCCGCGCCGAGGACGCGGGTGTGGACGTCGTCTTCAACTGGGATCATTTCTATCCGCTGTACGGCGACCCCGAGGGCGCCCACTTCGAGTGCTGGACCATGCTCGGCGCGATCGCCGAGCAGACCGAGCGGGTGCAGCTGGGCGCGCTGGTCAGCGGCGGCGGATACCGGAACCCGGACCTGCTCGCCGATATGGCCCGCACCGTCGACCACATCTCCGGCGGCCGCCTGATCCTGGGCATCGGCGCGGGCTGGTTCCAGAAGGACTACGACCAGTACGGCTACGAATTCGGTACGCCCGGAACGCGTCTGGCGCTGCTGAAGGAATACATGGAGCGCCTGACCGCGCGGCTGGGCAAGCTCAATCCCCAACCGCTGCGCGACATTCCGATCCTGATCGGCGGCGGCGGTGAGCGCAAGACGCTGCGGCTGGTCGCCGAGTACGCCGACATCTGGCACACCTTCGCCAAACTCGATGTGCTCGAGCACAAGTCGAAGATCCTGGCCGACCACTGCGCGGTCGCCGGCACCGATCCCGCCGCCATCGAGCGGTCGGTGGACTGGCCGGGTGTCGAGGCGGCCCCGGCGCTGGTCGCCGCGGGCGTGACGATGTTCACCGTCGGTTCCGGCGGGCCCGACTACGACCTGAGCGTCGTGGAGGAGGCGATCCGCTGGCGCGACGAGTTCAATCCGGAATCCGTCGCGGGTATCGCCTGAGCTGCATCTTCTGCCTCCGCTTCGCTCCGGCTGTTTTTCGGCGTACAGGACCTACCCACCTCGCCGCCTCCGCCGGCTCACCATCCCCGGATGGGCTCGTCGTTCGGGCACCGCTGCTCGCTCCTTCGTTGCCTGCGCTGCGGCACCCGAACGACGGGCCGCGCCGAAAAACCTGTAGGTCTACTTGCTATGCCTGTCGCTTCGCGGGCGAGTTCCAGCCGGATGGAGGCGCTTCGTCGTTGGGCTCGTCGGTGGTTGCGTAATCGGGCCGTCGTCGCGGCGCAGTGGCACCCGAATGACGGGCCGCGTCGAAAGCCTGCGGGTCTACTTGCTCAGCCTGTCGCTTCGCGGGCGAGTTCCAGCCGGACGGAGGTGCTTCGCCGCTGGGCGCGTCGGTGGTTTCGTTGGCGACGCATCGCGCGGGCTGAGTGATTGCGGCGCTTCGTCTACGAAGTTGTCGGTGATTCGTGTTCGCCGGTGATCTCCTCGGGCGGCAGCGCGGTCAGTGCCTCGAGTGCGCGCAGGAGTCCGGCGCGGTCGGCGGGGTCGATGCGGGCCAGCACCTGCTCCTCGTGCCGCTGGATCTGCGCCTGTGCGGCGCGGCACAGGCGCAGCCCCTCGTCGGTGAGCGCCAGCAGATGCACGCGGCGGTCGGCCGGGTCGGGGTAGCGATCGATCAGGCCGCGGGCCTGCAGGTCGTCCAGGATCGGGATGATGCGGGTCTTGTCCGCCCCGGTCGCGGCGGCCAGGCGGGCCTGGCTGCGGATCGGGTTGTCCGCCAGCGTGATCAGGACGACGTAGGCCCACATGGTCAGGTCGTGGGCGCGCAGGATCGGCAGCTCGGCCGCCGCGAAGCCCTGGGCCAGCGGCGCGAGCATCGCGGCGAGGTCTCTGCGGGTGGGTGCGGCCCGCCCGTCGTCCGGTTGATCGTCCATCTGCCTGAAACTGTAGCAATCCGCCGGAGCCCGGTTCCCGCGTGCGCGAGGCCGCGACAACTCGAATCACGCTGATCGCATGTGTTCCCGCCCGGGCCGCGGATCCGGATGATTGGCTGCCGTGCTCGACGATCCGTGCCCGCGCCACCCTCGTACGCGAAGGACCGGGCTAATGTTTGCTGCCATGGCCCGTTTGTCCCGATTCCGAAACCACGCGCTGGTCGCGATGCTTCTTGTCGCGCCATTGCTGCTCGTGGCGGGCTGTGGCTCCGATCACAGCAATTCACCGGCAAGCCGGGACCTGTGCTCGCCGCCGGGTGTGGCGTCGGCCTCGGCGGCCCCGACCAATCTGGCCTCCGGGGCGTCGGCGGGCGTGGACCGCTTCACGACGGCGACGGCCCCGCCGCTGGACTCGATCGATGTGACCAAGCTCGGGCTGCTGACCCCGGGCACCCTGAGCGTCGGCACGCTCTCGGACGCGCCGCCGAGCATCTGCGTGAACTCCGCGGGGACCTACACCGGCTTCGACAACGAGCTGCTGAAGGCGATCGGCGCGAAGCTCCATCTCCGGGTGCAGTTTTCGGGTACCGAATTTTCGGGCCTGCTGGCGCAGGTCGCGAACGGGCGCTTCGACGTCGGCTCCTCGAGCATCACGACCACCGATGCCCGCCGGCAGCTGGTCGCGTTCACCAACGGCTACGACTTCGGCTATTTCTCCCTGGTAGTCCCGAACGGCAGTGCCCTGCACGGCTTTTCGGACCTGCATCCCGGGCTGCGCATCGGCGTGGTGCAGGGCTCGGTGCAGGACGAGTACGTCTCGAACACGCTGCACATCGATCCGGTCAAGTTCCCGGACTACAACACCACCTACGCCAGCCTGAAGTCCGGTCAGATCGACGCCTGGGTCGCGCCTTCGGCACAGGCCACCGGCACGATCAAACCCGGTGACGCGGTCTCGATCGCGCAGAACACCTTCAGCCTCGACAACTTCACCGCCTGGGCGGTGCGCCAGGGCAATCAGCCGTTGATCGACGCCCTCGATGCCGGGCTGGACGCGGTGATCGCCGACGGCACGTACGCCAAGCTGTATTCCGACTGGGAGCCGCGGACGCTCCCGCCGGGCTGGAAGCCGGGCTCCAAGGCCGCGCCCATGCCGCAGCTGCCCGACTTCGCCGCGATCGCCGCCGCGCACAAGGGCACCGGCGCCTCCCAGGCCGCGCCCAAGTCGACGCTGGCCCAGCTGCGCGAGACCTTCTTCGACTGGTCCCTGTACCGCAAGGCTTTTCCCGATCTGTTCAAGACCGGCCTGCCGAATACGCTGATCCTGGCGCTGGTTTCGGGTGTGCTCGGCACGATTCTGGGCATGGTGCTGGCGGTGGCGGGTATTTCCCGCACCCGCTGGCTGCGGTGGCCGGCGCGGGTGTACACCGATATCTTCCGCGGGCTGCCCGCCGTGGTGATCATCCTGCTGATCGGCCTGGGCATCGGCCCGGTGGTCAAGGGGCTGACCGGGAACAATCCGTACTGGCTCGGTGCGGTGGCGCTGGCGCTGCTGGCCTCGGCCTACATCGGGGAGATCTTCCGCTCGGGTATCCAGTCCGTGGAGGCCGGGCAGCTGGAGGCGGCCCGGGCCATCGGATTCGGGTACCGGCAGTCGATGACGCTGGTGGTGATCCCGCAGGGTGTGCGAAGGGTGTTGCCCGCGTTGATGAATCAGTTCATCGCGTTGATCAAGGATTCGTCGCTGATCTACTTCCTGGGTCTGCTGTCCACGCAGCGCGAGCTGTTCGCAGTGGGCCGGGACCTGAACGCGCAGACCGGTAATCTGTCGCCGCTGGTGGCCGCGGGGTTGGTGTATCTGCTGCTTACGATTCCCCTGACGCATCTGGTGAACTACATCGACCGGCGCCTGCGTACCGGACGCGCGGAGCAGGCGATCGATCCCATTGATCCGGTCGACCAGGCCGTCGTCACCGAGGGGCGCGGAGCGTGATGGGCCGCAATACTTCCCAGCCATTGCGGGCCTACCGGACGCGTGGCGGGTTTACTGTCCTGTGGTATGGCCCGTATGCCGGTATCGCGGTCCCGCGCGCTGTTC
Source organism: Nocardia albiluteola (assembly GCF_018860155.1). Classification (GTDB taxonomy): domain Bacteria; phylum Actinomycetota; class Actinomycetes; order Mycobacteriales; family Mycobacteriaceae; genus Nocardia; species Nocardia albiluteola. Next base: position 280,411 of record NZ_JAHKNI010000013.1, on the reverse strand, counting down.
GCGGTGATATCGCTTGTCAGTCTGATGTTCGTGGCCGCCTGCTCGAGCGGGGGCAGCGGCAATTCCACGCCGAGCCGGAACCTGTGCTCGCCGCCAGGCGTGGACTTCGCTTCCGCCGCACCGAAGAATCTGGCGGCCGGCGCGACCGCGGGGATCGACCAGTACACCACCGCGACGACGGTTCCGCTGGATCAGATCGACACCTCGGCGCTGGGGCTGGTCACTCCCGGAGTGCTCAGTGTGGGCACGCTGTCGGACGCCCCGCCCAGCGTGTGCGTGAACTCCCAGGGCGGCTTCACCGGCATCGACAACGAGCTGCTGAAGGCGATCGGCGCGAAACTCCATCTGCAGGTGCAGTTCTCGGGCACCGAATTCTCGGGCCTGCTGGCGGGTGTCGCGAACCGGCGCTTCGACGTCGGCGCGGCGAGCATCACCGCCACCGACGCGCGCCGCAAACTGGTGGACTTCACCAACGGCTACGACTTCGGCTACTTCTCCCTGGTGGTGCCGAGCGGCAGTGCCCTGCACGGCTTTTCGGATCTGCGCTCGGGCATCCGGATCGGCGTGGTGCAGGGCACTGTACAGGACGAGTACGTGGTCAACACGCTGCACCTGGACCCGGTCACCTTCCCGGACTTCAATACCGCGTACGCCAATCTGAAGACCGGCCAGATCGACGCCTGGGTGGCGCCGTCGGGGCAGGCCGCGGGGGCGATCCGGCCGGGCGATCCGGCCGCGGTGGTGCAGAACACCTTCAGCCTGTCCAACTTCGTCGGATATGCGGTGCGCCAGGGCAATCAGCCGCTGACCGATGCGCTGAACGCCGGGCTGGACGCGGTGATCGCCGACGGCACCTACGCCAAGATCTACTCCCAGTGGGAGCCGCGGCCCTTCCCGCCGGGCTGGAAGCCGGGCTCCAAGGCCGCGCCCATGCCGCAGGTGCCCGACTTCGACAAGATCGCGGCCGAACATCATTCCGCGCATGTGAAGCAGGCGGCGCCCAAGTCGACCCTGGCGCAGCTGCGGGACACCTTCTTCACCTGGTCCCTGTACGGCAAGGCTTTTCCCGATCTGTTCAAGACCGGCCTGCCGAATACGCTGATCCTGGCGCTGGTTTCGGGTGTGCTCGGCACGATTCTGGGCCTGCTGCTCGCGGTGGCCGGGATTTCCCGGACCCGCTGGTTGCGGTGGCCGGCGCGGGTGTACACCGATATCTTCCGCGGGCTGCCCGCGGTGGTGACCATCCTGGTCATCGGCCTGGGCATCGGCCCGATCGTCAAGAGCGTCACAGGGAACAACCCGTACTGGCTCGGTGCGGTGGCGCTGGCGCTGCTGGCCTCGGCCTACATCGGGGAGATCTTCCGCTCGGGCATCCAGTCCGTGGAGGCGGGGCAGATGGAGGCCGCCCGCGCGCTCGGGTTCCGGTACCGCCAGTCCATGACGCTGGTCGTCATACCCCAGGGTGTGCGAAGGGTCTTGCCCGCGTTGATGAATCAGTTCATCGTGCTGATCAAGGACTCGTCGCTGATCTACTTCCTGGGTCTGCTGTCCACCCAGCGCGAGCTGTTCGCGGTGGGCCGGGATCTCAACGCGCAGACGGGCAATCTGTCGCCGCTGGTGGCCGCGGGCCTGGTCTACCTCCTGATGACCATCCCGCTGACACATCTGGTGAACTACATCGATCATCGGCTGCGCACCGGCCGCGCCGACAAGGCCACCGAATCCATCGAACCGGCCGCCGCCACGGAAGGGCATGAAGCATGACCGAAACCACTCGGACCAGCTCCTCGCTCACCGGTACCGGACTGCATCTGACGCTGGGGCGCAATAAAGTGCTGCGCGGTGTCGACATCCACGTCGACGCCGGCAAGACCACCACCGTCATCGGGCCCTCGGGTTCGGGCAAGTCCACCCTGCTGCGCGTGCTGAACCGGCTGCACGAACCCGATTCCGGCGACGTGCTGATCGACGGCGTCTCGGTGCTGAAAGAGGATCCGGACCGGCTGCGCCAGCGCATCGGCATGGTGTTCCAGCACTTCAATCTGTTCCCGCACATGAGCGTCGCGGACAATGTGGCGCTGGGGCCGCGCAAGCTGCGTGGGCTGTCGCGGGAGGCGGCCCGCACGGTGGCTCTGGAACAGCTCGAGACCGTCGGCCTCGCGGCGCGCGCGGACACCCGGCCCGCCAACCTCTCCGGCGGTCAGCAGCAGCGGGTCGCGATCGCGCGGGCGCTGGCGATGAAGCCCGAGCTGATGCTCTTCGACGAGGCCACCTCCGCGCTGGATCCGGAGTTGGTCAAGGGAGTGCTCTCGCTGATGTCGGATCTGGCCTCGGGCGGTATGACGATGATCGTGGTGACCCACGAAATGGGGTTCGCCCGTTCGGTTTCCGACGCCGTCATGTTCATGGATCAGGGACAGCTCGTCGAATCGGGTGCTCCGGAGAAGATCTTCGACGACGCGCAGACTCCGCGGCTGCGGCAGTTCCTGTCCCAGGTGTTGTGAACAAGGTCGTATTCACGGTCTGTCACCCGGTCTGACCTGGATCAATGCGAATGTGTTGATGTAATGTCGTCGGCATCGTATCCATCCTCCTTGCGGAAGGAAGGCAGTTCGATGACTACAGCACACGCGACGCACGGCGATCACGACCATGTGCACGGCGAGGGATGCGGACACGTCTCGGTTCCGCACGGCGACCACGTCGACTTCGTCCACGACGGGCATCTGCACCGCGAGCACGACGGCCACTTCGACGAGTGCGAACCGGCCGGTCATACCGAGCACGGCGCGCACGACCACGTGCACGGCGAGGGCTGTGGACACGTCGGCGTACCGCATGGCGACCATGTGGACTACATCCACGACGGCCACCGGCACGCCGCGCACAACGGCCACTACGACGAGCACTGACCGCCGCGGGCCGGCCCCCGGCGCCGCGGGGTCCGCACCCTGTCCGGGTACGGACCCGCCCGCGCGCTCCGCTCAGCTGCTGCCGAGCGACGGGATATGCGCGTACCGGACGAAGTCGCCCTGTGCGCCGCTGTAGACGTTGACATCGGTGCCACCGCCGATACCGGGAACCCTGGCGGAATCGGTTGTCTGCCAGAACGTCCAGGTCGGCCAGCCGCCTGGGACATCGGGCTGTGGATGGCCGCTGTAGTCGGCGATCCACAGCGGATACCCGGTGAACTGATTCGAATTCGCCATGGCCGTGCGCCAGAAGCGGGGATAGGTGTAGACGATCGGCACCCGTCCGGTGAGCGCCTGCACGGTGTTGAGGTACCGGTGGGTCCAGTCGATGAGCGCGGCCGGGGGCAGCCCGCCCGAATTCTCCAGATCGAGCACCGGAGGCAGATCCAGCGGTCCGTTCTGGCCCAGCACCGCCGCGGCGTAGAACGCGGCCTGCGGTTCCGGCGGCAGCGCGGGCCGGGCGAAGTGGTACGTCCCGCGGGCCACCCCGGCCGCGCGCATCAGCAGGCTGTCCTGGACGAAGTAGGGGTTCGCATAGTCCAGGCCCTCGGTGGCCTTGAGCATGGCGAAGCTCTGGCCCGAGCCGCGCACGGCGAACCAGTTGATGAACCGGCCGTCCACGTGCTGCCAGGACGAGACGTCCGGCCCGGTGACGTCGGCCGCGGCCATGCCGGTAGCTGAAAGTACGCCCACTGCGGCCAGTGCCGCGATGGACAAGGGCGAGCGACGAACGTTCGAGCCAGCGATAGTGCGTCGATACATGGTTACGAGAGTATGCGGGCGGTGAAGTTGTGACCACAGTCTCGACTGTGATCTATTGCGAATGATTGCCGCAGGTGCGCTGTTCAGGGGAATGGCCGGGAATCCGCCCGGCCCGGCGTGTCTCAACCGAGCCAGTCGAGCACCGAGGCCGCCGTCCAGGACTGCTGCATGCTGCCCAGCGGCTCCCCGGAGAACGGGTCGTAGTACTCGGCGAAACTGCCGTCGGCGGCCTGGCGCAGTCCCTCCGACCGCAGCATGAGCGACCGTTCGGCCCAGCCGCGGCGGGCGAACACCCAGGAGAACAGCCAGCTCATCACCGGCCATACCGGACCACGCCAGTATTCGGTCCGCCGGAAGTCCCGCGACACCGGCGAGGTAGAGGGCGGCAACGCGTACCGCAGGTCGGGGTGTCCGCAGAACCGCGGGCCCTCGAAGGTCCGCAGCAGGCTGCGCTCGGCGTCGCGGGGCAGCCCGCCGCACAGCAGCGGCGCGAAGATCGCCAGGGTGTCGGTCTCGATCCACTCGCCCAGGCGCAGGTCGAAATCGCGGGCCGCGCCCGAGCGGGGATCGGTGGTGGCGACCACGCCGGCGCGGAAGTAGTCCGCCCATTCGTACAGCTCGCGCACGTCGGCGCGGGGCAGCCGGTAGTCCTCGCCGATCCCGGCCAGCACCTCGCAGGCCAGCGCGAAGATCGCGGTGACGAACACATCCTCCACAGCGAAGCTCATGGTCGAGGCCAGTTGGAAATCGTCGTATCCACATCGGCGCATCTGCTCGACGAGCCAGAGGTAGCGATCGTATTCGCGATCGGTGGGCCGCTGTGCGGGGTCCACCAGCGCGATGTCGGCGCGCTCGTAGGGCGGCAGCTCGCCGGGCACGACATTCTCGTAGGCGCGATCCCAGCGGGGCGAATTGTCCATCCCCGATTCCCAGCCGTGGTACAGCGTGATGCGGCCGTTCTGCTTCGGGTCGCGCGCGTTGGCGAGCCAGCGATGCCAGCGCATCAGATCCGGCCAGCGGCGATCCAGGAATGCCTCGGCGCTCGCGCGGGTGCTGCGGCCGTGCCGGCGCGAATGGTCCAGGATGCGCTGCACCGCGATGGCGTGGACGGGCGGCTGGGTGATGCCGGAGGTATCCGGGCCGTCGGGGGAGTTCGCGGCCAGGCGGCGGCACTCCCAGCGCGCGGGGCCCGGGAAGTAGCCGTCCACGCCGTTGGCGAACACGATGTGCGGGATCATCCCGTTCTTCCACTGCGCCGACAGCAGGGTGTCGAGCTCGACCACGGCACGCTCCACGCTCAGCGGCGCCAGACCGACGGCGACGAATGCCGCGTCCCAGCTCCACATGTGCGGATACAGCTTGGGAGCGGCGCTGGTCATAACCCCCAGGTCGTTGCCGCGCAGCAGATAGGCGGCCCGGGCTGCCAGCTGTGTAGGAGTGAAGCCGCCGTTCAACTCCCCGCCTCTCCGCGCCTCAGCGCACCAGTGGGTGCTGCGAGATCTGCGTGCGGGGCGGCGGCTGACTACCCGCTCGAGTTCTGGGCGTACCCGGTGAGTTACCCATGTGCCCCTGGACGCATAGCCGCAGGTCATAGTGTCGACAGTACCGTGTGATCTGCATCCATTTGCCATCTACTCGTCAAGAATCCGTCCGACGTGTGTAGGACGGGGCTGAATGACGCGGTCTGATGGTCCCCTCGGTCGGGCCGGGGCCAGCGAAGAAGAGCGGGGTGCAGCGGTAGAACGGGAGAGCGATCCGGCGTGCATCGCGGTCGGTCGTCGGTGAGGTGTGCGGTCCGGGGTGGCACCCACACCCCGATCCGCGCCCGGCCGCAATTGGCCTGGTGCGAACCGGATTCCATCTGTGGACTTGCTTGCGCGTCGGCGCCGCACGGCGCCGTTGCGGCGACGACCGCCCCGGCACCGGTCGACTTGCATCCGGACCACTGCGGTCCCCTTTCGAATTTCAGGGGGACCGCAGTGCCATGTCAGATCGTCGTCGGCGGGGGCACCGCGGCCGGGGCCGCCGGCGTCGTCGGCGCCGCGGTGACCCCGGGCGCGGTCGGCGCGGCTGGCTGTTGCTGCTGCGCGGAGTTGTCCAGATCGGCGCCGCTCGGGTGGGAGAATCCCTGGAACTCGCCGTAACCGCCGGTGCCGCCATCGGGCGGGTTGTGCGGCACGAGTTCGCCGTTGATGATGTCGTGCAGACCCGAGGGCTCCACCGCGGCAATCGCGCGTCGATTCGCCCACTGCGCTACCTCACCAGTCTGCAGGTGCGGGCTGTTCGGGTCTTGGTCATTACCGGGAGCGACCGAGACCCGCGGACTGCCCGCCGTGGGCTGTCCGGTTGTGCCCGCGTAGGCCGCGATATCCATACCGCCGCCGAAACCCGGCCAACCGCCGCCGCTGCCCGTGTTGTACCCGGCCTGCGTCGCGTTCGTTGCCGACTCGACGTTCTCGAGCCCGCTGATCGCCGAATTGATCCCGAACATGAACGGGCTGTTCGAGCCGCTCGTGATGCCTTCGGCCTCGATGTTCTCGAGCCCGCTGATCGCCGAATTGATCCCGAACATGAACGCGCTGTTCGAGCCGGTCGTGGCGCCATCGGCGCCGGTCGCACCCGAATCCTTGCCGAAGAGGACATCGCCGCCGAGGACATCGCCGAGGTAGGGGTCGCCGTAGTTGTCGGTGGGGCTGGGAGCGGGGGTGGGAGTCGGCGTGGGCGTGGGCGTGGGCGCAGGCGTGGGCGCAGGCGCAGGCGCAGGCGCAGGCGTGGGCGCAGGCGCAGGCGTGGGCGCAGGCGTGGGCGCAGGCGTGGGCGTGGGCGTGGGCGCAGGCGTGGGCGCAGGCGTGGGCGTGGGCGCAGGGGGATCGACCTGGTCGGCCTGCCACTGGTATTTCTTGGTCGCTTCCGCGTATTTCTTATCCCACTCTTCTTTTACCGTGTGGATTGCGGAGACGTAGTATTGCATTTCCACTTGAGGGGTCATGAACCACTCGCCGTAGCCGGTAGTCCCTTCTTTCGTGTTCTTTTCGTAGAAGGGGATCGCCATGTCGGATGTTGTACCACCACCGGAATGGCCGCCATAGATGGTATCACCATCTATCCTAGTGCCAAAAGTGTCGTTCGCAGGGTCGTACTTGAGGCGATCGTTGAGTTCTCCAACCAGGCCCACAAGGCCCTTGAACGTATCGGTGCCCGTTATCTTGGAGTCGTATGTGAGATCCGAAACCTTTTTATGTTTACCGGTGTAGTCATCCTCCCTTTGTTTCAGCTTACTCTGCAGATCACTGGCCGCGTCCCGGATGTCCGACCAGCCACTTGCAGTGTCGACCTGATCACCGTCGAGCACGTTGGCGAATCCGGGGTTATCCTTCGGATTACCGACACCGAGCGTGTCGAGATCCCATTGCATCGCGAACTGGGTGTCGTCGATCAGCGAGTCGAGTGCCGCACTGCGGCCCTTCGGCTTCCATAGTTTGACGGGATACGCATGCTTCGCCGTGTCCCCATCTGATATTTGATCCCCGTACTTCTCGAATTGTGCCGCCTTCAGATTGGCTGCATCGACCGTCGCCTTCGCATCCCTCACTTCCTTGGTGGCCATGATAGCGTCCGTATTACCGGCTCTAAGCGATTGCAGGAGCGGATTGTACTCCGCTGAGAGCCCAGGGTCAGCCAGACCCTTATCTGCGAGCTGTTTTCCTACGGCGTCCTGGCTGTCGCCCCAGGTATCTTTCTGTGAGTAGTTAACCAGTTGATCGAAGGCCTTCTGGAATTCGTAAGGATTCGATTTCGCCAGATTGTTCAGCTTCTCCAGGGAGTCTTTTGCTTGGTTACCCTGGAAACCGACATCGTCTTGCCAGCCCATGGGCCCAGTGGCCCAGCCATCGGCGTCGTAGTTCTTTTTTATCTGCTTGACGACGTCATCTGCGCTGTCACCCATCAGCCTCTCCTCCGCTCGCTGGAACCCTCGGAACCCGCCGGACCGTTCAGCGACTCGGCGATGGCCGGGGGAACCCCGCCGAGGTGGCTGGACCCGACGCTGACGCCATGAACTACCCGCGCTGCCTCAGGCAACATCGGGTGCTCTGCTATCTGGCCGTATGCGTAGAGCACATCGCGCAGAGTCTGCCGGTCGGGTTCCCCCGCGGCGAGCAAGAGCAGCAGTTCGTCGGCACGGCGTTCGAAAACCATGCCGCGCAAGGCTTCCGTGGCTGTACCCGGGCGAACTCTGCCGACCGGAACGAAGGACACGTCCACCCGCCGCGACCACAGCGCCGACCCCGTCATGTCATCGGCGGCGCGCATCTGGTCCCACCAGTTCACCGGTACGGGCAAACCGGCGTGCAGCGCATGGAGGATCTGCTGTCGCCTGGCACGGCGGATTACGGTCTCCCCGTCGACGCCGGAGACCGCGGCGCGGACCCGCGCATCCGCGGCCCGCGCCAACTCGAGGCATTTGGCTCGAATTTCCGTTTCGGGCACCGTCGCTGCTTGGTGCAGCGACACGCTCGAACCGGCCAACGCGAGCCGGTCGACCAGGCCGGGACCGGGCGCGGTGAAATCGACGGCGGACTCGGCGGGAGAGACCCATTCCTCGACGGCGGTATCGCCACGCAGCGCTGCGCGCACGCCGTCGGGGATTGCCGCAGACGACACCAAGGCGCTGATCCAGACATTTTTGCGGCGGGCCACCAGGGAGCCGAACTCGGCGAGCATTCGGGCCGGGTCTGCGGTTCCTTCCAATGCCGCGATCGCCTCCAGGTCCGCAGCACGGGGGGCGAACCACTGCCACGGGAGGACGACCTCCAAGGGGAGGAACAGTCCGGGAGGCAGCCAGCCAGGTCCCTCGGTGGAGGTCAGCATAACGATGGGTCCGTCAGCGGCTCGCCCCACCGCCACCGCCCATTCCACACCGCGCGCCGAATCACGCACGGCGGCGAGAATCGCGGCGAGCAGGGTGCGGGCAAGCGCCAGGTCGTCTTCAACCCGCTCACCTACCACGAACGACGGTAGCGCTCGCCTGTCCCGCGTCGGATGGACCGCCGCCGCGAACGGGCCCACCGCCAGTGATATGGGTCTCCGGGCGGCAGCGCTCGCCCCCATAGGGGCAACCGGAGCAACCGCAACCGGAGCGGAATACGCGTCCGTCGCCAGTGGTGCGGACATTCCGCCGACCAGACCCGAACCACCGGCCGAGGGCACCGTGACTCCGATCGGTGTAATGGCTCCGGCCGGCAAGATGTCGTCGGTTCGTGGAATCGCGGATGTCGCCGGCAACTGGGGTACCTGCTCGGAGCGTGCCGTCCCGTCCGATGCACCCGCAGTGGGAAGTCCGGTTACAGGAGGCTGCACCGGCTGAGGGCTGTTCGCCATCGGTGTATCCGGCCCGGCGTGCAGCGGCGGGGCCATCGGTACGCCGGGGGTAGGACCGCCTGACGGTACGCCGGGGGTAGGACCGCCTGACGGTACGCCGGGGGTAGGACCGCCTGACGGTACGCCGGGGGTAGGACCGCCTGACGGGGCTCCGTGTCCGAAATCGCCCGCCTGAGCGACCTGATACCCACCAGCCTCATCCTGGCCTTCGAGTGCCGTTGCCGAGGCGAGCAATTGGTCCTGAGCCCGGTCATGATTGGTTGCGGTTTGTTCGGCGAGATCGTGGCGCTTGTTGTAGTAGTCCACCAGCGCCCCATGCATCGGATCGGCGATCGAACCATAGGTATCGGGGAATTCCTCGAGCCAAGCTTTCGGGATTTGACCCCACTCTCGGAGTTTTTTCGCTGCCACTCCGTGCTGCGCGGCGATCCGGCGCAGCTCATTCGGGTCGGCAACCAATCGTTCGGGCATGCTTGTCTGATTCCTCCCGCCAGCTAACTCGGATTCATCAGCCAACTCGGATTCATTCTTCCGGCCTCCCAAAATTGGGGGGCCGGCCATCCGATCGGGAGCGCCATTCCCGCATGGCCTCCGACAACGGACGAGGCAGGTTTTCAGGGTCGTTCATGGCGATGTGGTATTGCCGCCGCGCATCCTCGGTACTCTCGGCAATGGCAGCCACGATCTCGGCGGCCAATTGCTGATTGTCGAACCGGGCGCAGGTACCCGGCGCCAGATACAGGTCCCGCAGCTGCCCCCTCATGTCGACTTCAGGAATGACCAGTCCGCTCGGAGACGGGCGACGCGCCACGATCGCGTCCGCACGTTCACGCATGTCGGCGATGCGGTAACGCAGCTCGCGCGCGAGGCTCAGTCCGGCGAGCACGTCCGGGTGGAGTTCTCTCATAGATCTTCCAGGATGCGCCAGGGTTCGCCACATGCAGTTCCCGGTATTGGGAAGGAATAATACTCGAGTTCAAGCCGGTCTCCCGACGGCGAGACCCTAGAGTCCCCCGCGAGGTCCACCATCGACGAGTTCGCCACCGACTTCGGCGGTCTATGGCACGCGGTCCCTCGGGCCGTGCATCGAATGCCCTCCGCATTTCCCTCCGCACTGCTCGGTTCCGGTCGGCCGATGACATTGCGCGGTGCGGGCCATTCCTGTGACGGACAGACCGTCACCGACGGTGAACTGCTCGTCACCTACGCGCCGGATACGGCGGTCGTGCAAATACGCGAGCTCGGCGACGGCCTGATCGAGGTGCCTGCCGGAATCAGCTGGTACGGCCTGGAGCGATACCTGAACCGCCAGGGCAGAGCCACCCCTGTACTCACCGACTACCTGCATGCATCGGTGGGTGGCACCCTGTCCGTCGGCGGCATCGGGATCAACTCGGTGCGGTGTGGCATGCAGGTCGACCACGTGGAACGGATCCAGCTGATCGACGGGACGGGAATCAGTCGCTGGTGCTCGCGCACCGACCATCCGGAGCTGTTCCGGTTCGCACTCGGTGGGCTCGGCATGGTCGGGCTGATCGAGCGGGCGGTGCTGCGCACCGTGCCGTACTGCCGCGACACACACGTGCACCGTCGATACCATGCCACACCAACTGAACTCGTCGAGCACTCCGAACGGATCGCACAGCGTGACGACGTGGACATCTACTGCGCGTCCATGCGCCGCGGCGAACTCTTCTCCACCACAGGTTGGCGCGGCAACGGTCCGCTGCGATGCGGCGACGAGAACTGCGCGATCGTGCCCGATCTGCCGTTCGAGAACCACCCTGACACCGCACGGCCGGTTGTCCCGTCCGCTGATCACGTGCGTCTTTGGACCGATTACATCGTGCCTGCCGGGCAGCTCGCGCCGATGCTCGCGGCCGTGGAGGCACTACGGTGCCGCGCTCCGCAGAACGGTATTCGCACGATGTTGTACATCCTGATCGTGCGCCGTCCGCCCGACACAACCTCGTTCGCATTCACCCCGATCGGCAGCGCCCCCACCTCGATCGGGCTGGGCGTCTACACCTCGGTCCGCCGCGATTCGACCGCCACAGCCGCCACCCGGCGCGTGTTTCGCGACCTGTTGGAGCGCTGTTGCGAGCTGGGTGGGCGTCCATATCTGTACGGCGTCAACAACCTGGACCGCGCGTTGGCCGAGCGGCTGTACGGAAACAACCTGGATCGGCTTGCGCAGCTGCGTGCCGAGCACCGATTGGAAAACGTCAACGCCCACCTCCCGCTCGTGCGGGCCGCTCTGCCTACCTGACGGGGATCGGAGATTGTCGATATGGGGGCAGCCGGAGAATTCCTGGTCGACCTCGCTGAGCGGCTGGAGCTGTGTTGTGACCCAGCGACCGTCCGCGCCATGATGGAACGGGCCTGCGGCGGGCAGTTGGATGCACAACGGCCGGATGGAGACCGAGCCAGCCTTCTGACCTTGTCCGGTACTCCGTTCGAAGCCAGTGTGACCGGTGGTCGCGGCAAGCTCATGCCTGTCCTGCGCTATACCACCGAGACCGCGACGCAGAACATGGAGATCAGCTCTCGCGCCGACGCTCAACTCGCCGCGATCCGGGATCTTGTCAGATGGTTGCCGAAGGGAGATGAGACCGTCGTCGACTTGTTTCGGTCATTCGTCGCGACGTTGTATCCCGATCCCACGAAAGTTCCGCCGCGCATCGCCACATGGATAGGAGTAGCGCATGACGCCGCGACGCCGCGTCATGCGGCCCGTCTCAAGATGTATTGCGGCTTGAGAGTGCCAGGGGCACTGCACCGGTTGTGCTCTACATGGCCTGGCTTCACAGAATTCGCGTCTGTAGCCGCCGAGGAGAAGCTCATCAGGCCTGCTTTTGCCACGATCGAGGTGGACGCGCACGGCGAAGTGATCCACAAGCTCTACCTGAGGGCCCGGTCCAACGATGTCGCCGTGCCGATGAAGCTGGTCCGCTACTTCGGCGATCCGGCTTGGGAAGTGTTATCGGAGCTCGTTCGGTGTGGCGCCGACGCGGCCGAGCTCCACCGATACGACTTCTTCGTCTCGTGTGCACGCGGTTCCGGCGCCCCTGCCTTCGGACTCGACGTGGGTGCAGCGCAAAACGACCTGACCGGGCTTGTACGCGAACTCGCGTCCCGGCACCACGGGACCACCCAGGCCGTCGATGCCCTTGCCCAGGCAGCGGAGTCGTGCGGGGCGACACTGCAGTACTCATACGTCGGAATAGGGTTCTCCGCCGATCAGGGCATCGACAAACTCAAGGTCTACGGCGCACCCACCTGGAGTACCGAGTAGCACTCGGAATGGCCGGTCGTCGGCGGTAGCCGGTTGAGACGGGTTGTTTATCGTGGGCCCATGACTGCGCCCGCCACCACGACGACTACACCGACAGCCCTGATCACCGGTGCGAGCCGCGGGCTCGGGGCGGCGATCGCCCGCGAACTGGCGCCCACGCACGGACTGCTGCTGGGCGCCCGCACCGCCGACTCGCTCGCCGGCGTGCTGGCGCAGCTACCAGGCGCGCGGCCCTGGCCCGTCGAGCTGACCGACTACGACGCGCTCGCCCGCGCGGCGGCGCCGATCGGACGGCTCGACGTGCTGGTGCACAACGCGGGCGTGGCCGAATTAGGCCACATCGCAGAGTCTTCGGTGCAGCAGTGGCGAAATACCTTGGAGGCGAACCTGATCGCGGTCGCGGAGCTGACCAGACTGCTGCTGCCCGCGCTGCGCGCCGCCAAAGGACATGTGGTGCTGATCAATTCGGGGGCCGGGTTGCGTGCGAACGCGGGGTGGGGAGTCTACGCCGCGAGCAAGTTCGGCCTGCGGGCCTTCGCCGACGCACTGCGTCTCGAGGAGCCGGACCTGCGGGTGACCTCCGTGCATCCCGGGCGCATCGACACCGATATGCAGCGCGACATCGTCGAAGGAGAGGGCCGGGAGTACCGGCCCGGGGAATTTCTCACCCCCGAGACGGTCGCGCGGGCAGTGCGCACCGCCGTCGAGACCCCGCGCGACGCCCACCCGACCGAGATCGTGCTGCGGCCGATCGCACGCTGAGGTCCGAAATACCTGCCGCAAGGACGTTTTCGCGCCGGGTGCCCATCCGCCCGGCGAGTCGGGGCAGACTTGGCGGCACGCGCTGCGGCCGGGCGCACGTGCAAGGTACGGTGCAGGGGTTCCCGAGTGACCTTCCTGCACAGTTAGTAGCACCACAGCATGACTCCGATAATGCGCAGGCGGACGTGGCTGACGCTGCTCGCCGCGGGCACCGTGGCCGCCCTGACCGGCGGCGGTGCCGCCGACGCCGACCCCCTTCCGGACCCGTCCACTCGTTTTCCGCGCGGGGTTCCGGCGCCGCCGCCGAACCTACGGCAATCGCCCCCGCTTCCGCAGGCGGCCACGCTGCTCCCGCCCCCGCCGCCGGGGCCGAAGACGCGCCTGGCGCCGGGCACCATCACCAAGCTGCCGGGCACGGGTACCAATCTGGCACTGACCGTCGACGACGGCGCCGATGCCGACGTCGTGGGCGCGTACATCAAATTCGCCCAGGACACCGGCGCCCGCTTCACCTTCTTCGTCACGGCGGCCTATCCGTCCTGGACGACGCACCGGGATGCGTTGCGCCCCCTGGTCGATTCCGGGCAGATCCAGCTGGGCAACCACACGTGGAACCACCCGGCACTGACGCGGCTGTCCGCTGCGGGGGTCGCCGATCAGCTGAGCCGCACGAAGACGTTCCTGCGCAACACCTTCGGCGTGGACGGCACGCCGTTCTACCGCCCGCCCTATGGCTATCACGACGCCCTGGTCGACCGCGTCGCGGCCGACCAGGGCTACACGGTGCCGACGATGTGGTACGGCTCGCTGTCGGATTCCTCGATCATCACGCCGGAATACCTGGTCAAGATGGCGGGCCAGTACTTCAATCCGCAGGCGATCGTCATCGGCCACGCCAACCACCCCGCGGTCATGCAGTGCTACAGCCAGATGACCGACATCATCAAGCAGCGCAACCTGTCGATGGTCACCCTGAACGACGTCACTCTCCCGCCTCTCGATTCAGCGCACCAGTAAGAGCCGCGAGATCTGAAGTGCGGGCCGCCGGTTGGGGGCCCACAAGACATCTGGGCGTACCCGGTGACTTGCGCACGTGCTCACTATCTCCGTATCGCCGGGCTGGGTGCCGCCGCATCCACCTGGCGACGTCGTCGCCCGGTTGTATGACCCGGTGCCGAGCCGTTGACGCGGCTAGCGTGATCGTTGTGATCAGTGTGAGTGCTCTCCGAGCCGAGGAATATCGGGTGTGGCGAGAGCTTTTCGAGGGCTACAACATCTTCTACGGGCGTGAGCTGACATCACAGGTGGCCGATCGTGCCTGGGCGGAGTTCCGGGCCGGTGATCGTCTGCATGCCTTCGGTGCTCGCATCGATGGAAACCTCGTCGGCATCGCCCACTTTCTCGTGCACGCCAGCACCACAACGGCCGATGTCTGCTATCTGCAGGACCTGTTCACCGCGCCGGCGGCACGCGGCAAGGGCGTCGCGCGGGCACTGATTCAGGCCGTCGAAGACTGGGCTCGAAGCCGGGAGTGCTCGCGGCTCTACTGGCACACCCAGGAAACGAATCACACCGCCCGCCGCCTCTACGATCAGGTCGCCGAAAACCGAGGGTTCATCCAATACGTCAAGCAGCTCTGACACAGGGCGCAAACAGAATCCGCCGAACGCACGCCCGTCTGGCGGACCGGCAGCGGTTGGATAGCTAGGCGACGACGTTCACCAGGCGTCCCGGGACGACGATGACCTTGCGTGGGGCCTTGCCCGCCAGGAACTCCAGCAGCTTCTCATCGGCCAGCGCCGCATCCTCGACGGCCTTGGTGTCGGCGTCGGCGGGGACGCTGACGCGGCTGCGCACCTTGCCGTTGACCTGAATCGGGTACTCGATCGAATCCTCCACCAGCAGAGCCGGATCCGCGACCGGGAACGGGCCGTGCGCCAGGGCGGCGGTGTGGCCCAGGCGTTCCCACAGTTCCTCGGCGATGTGCGGGGCCATCGGGGCCAGCATCAGCACCACCGGCTCGACCACCGCGCGCGGCGCGCCCTCGGGATAGTTCTTGGTCAGGAAGTTGGTCAGCTCGATCAGCTTCGCGCCGGCGGTGTTGTCGCGCAGGTTCGCGTAATCGTCGGAGACGCCGGCAATCGTCTTGTGCAGCAGGCGCAGCGCCTCGCCCGACGGCTCGGCGTCGCTGACCCGGATCGCGCCCGACTCCTCGTCCACCACCAGCCGCCACGCGCGCTGCAGGAAGCGATGCGCGCCGACGACATCCTTTGTCGCCCAGGGGCGCGAGGTGTCCAGCGGGCCCATCGCCATCTCGTAGAAGCGGAAGGTATCCGCGCCGTACAGATCGCACATCTCGTCGGGGGAGATGGCGTTCTTCAGCGACTTGCCGATCTTGCCGTACTCCTGGAACACCTCCTCCTCGACGCCGGAAGCGCCGGCCCAGAAGAACTTTCCGTCCCGCTCGACGACCTCGGCGGCCGGCACGTAGGTGCCGCGCGCGTCGGTGTACGCGAAGGCCTGGATGTAGCCCTGGTTGAACAGGCGCCGATACGGCTCCGGCCCGGACACCTCGCCCAGGTCGAACAGCACCTTCTGCCAGAACCGCGAGTACAGCAGGTGCAGCACCGCATGCTCCACGCCGCCGACGTACAGGTCCACCCCGCCCGGATCGCTCGGGCCGTGCTCGGCCGGGCGCGGGCCCACCCAGTAGCGCTCGTTCTCCGGCGCGCAGAACGCCTCGCTGTTGGTCGGATCGGTGTAGCGCAGCTGATACCAGGAGCTGCCCGCCCACTGCGGCATCACGTTGGTGTCGCGGCGGTACTTCTTGGGCCCGTCGCCCAGATCCAGTTCGACGGTGACCCATTCGGCGGCCTTGGCCAGCGGTGGGGAGGGCTCGGAGGCGGCGTCGTCCGGGTCGAAGGTGACCGGGGCGAAGTCCTTCACCTCCGGCAGCTCCACCGGCAGCAGGGAATCCGGCAGCGCGTGCGCCTGGCCGTTCTCGTCGTAGACGATCGGGAAGGGCTCGCCCCAGTACCGCTGCCGCGCGAACAGCCAGTCGCGCAGCTTGTACTGGATGGTGCCGCGGCCGTGGCCCTGCGCCTCCAGCTGCTCGACGATCTTCGCCTTGGCCGCCTCGATCTCCAGGCCGTTCAGGTAGTCCGAATTGACCAGGGTGCCCTCGCCGGCGTAGGCGGCGGCCGAGATGTCCCCGCCCGCAATGACTTCGATGATGGGCAGGCCCAGGACCGACGCGAACTCCCAGTCGCGCTGGTCGTGTCCGGGCACCGCCATGATCGCGCCGGTGCCGTAGCCGCTCAGCACGTAGTCGGCGATGAAGACCGGAACCTGCTTGCCGTTGACGGGATTGACCGCGTACGCGCCCAGGAAGACGCCGGTCTTCTCCTTGTTCTCCTGCCGCTCCAGATCCGACTTGGCCGCGATCGACTTGCGGTAGGCCGCAACGGCTTCGACCGGGCTCGCCGCGCCGTAGGTCCAGCGGGGATCGACGCCCTCGGGCCACTGCGCGGCCACCAACCGGTCCACCAGCTCGTGCTCGGGGGCCAGCACGACATAGGTCGAGCCGAACAGCGTGTCGGGCCGGGTGGTGAAGACCTCGATGGTCTCCCCGTCGGCCTCGAACCGCACCTGCGCGCCCCGCGAACGCCCGATCCAGTTGCGCTGCATGGCCTTGACGTTGTCGGGCCAGTCCAGCAGATCCAGGTCGTCGACCAGCCGGTCGGAGTAGGCGGTGATGCGCATCATCCACTGCCGCAGGCGCTTACGGAACACCGGGAAGTTGCCGCGCTCGCTGCGGCCGTCGGCGGTGACCTCCTCGTTGGCCAGCACCGTGCCCAGGCCCGGGCACCAGTTGACAATCGAATCGGACTGGTACACCAGGCGATAGGAGTCCAGCACCTCGTTGCGCTCGAACGCGCTCAGCTGCGACCAGGGGCGGCCGTCGGGGGTTTCCCGGGTGCCGGCCTCGAATTCGGCCGCCAGCTCGGCGATCGGGCGTGCGGAGTTCACCGCCGTGTCGTACCAGGCGTTGTAGATGCGCAGGAAGATCCACTGCGTCCACTTGTAGAACTCGGGATCGGTGGTGGCGAACGAGCGGCGCCGGTCGTGCCCCAGGCCCAGTCGGTCCAGCTGGCGCTGCATGGTCTTGATGTTCGACTCGGTGGTCACCCGCGGATGCGCACCGGTCTGCACCGCGTACTGCTCGGCGGGCAGGCCGAAGGCGTCGTAGCCCAGGGCATGCAGGACGTTGTGGCCGGTCATGCGGTGGTAGCGGGCGAAGACGTCGGTCGCGATGTAGCCCAGCGGATGCCCCACGTGCAGGCCCGCGCCCGACGGATACGGGAACATGTCCTGGATGAACAGCTTGTCGGCCGGGATCTCCCCGCGCAGCGGGCCCACCGGATTGGGCGCGTGGAAGGTGCCGCGCGCCTCCCAGGCCGCCTGCCACTTGCGTTCGATCGCCCCCGCCAGTTCGGCGCCGTAGCGGTGCACGGGCACGTCGCTGGCCGCGCCGGTTGGTTCGGTTGCACGAGCGTCCTGCACTTTTCCTGCCTTCTGCCGGTCGATCCCCCGGGTAAACGTTGCTCATCAGGGTAGAGCGTGCGCACGTCAAGCCCCAAAAAGGGGGCGCCGGGCGAAGGGTGGGACGGTGCGCCCGGACGGACGCGGGTCCGGCGAACGATGGCCCGCATCACATCCGGCGGGCCCGGAGGCGAGGGGGCCCGGGCCGCGAGTACCGTCATCGAAGTGTTTGTGGTGGCATTGATCCTGTTCGTGCTGGCGGCGGTGGCCGTCGTCACCGGGGTACTCGGGCTGGCCGGCGCCCTGCCCCCCAATCGTCTGTTCGGCGTGCATACCGAGGAGGCCGTGCGCAGCGAGGAGGCGTACCGGCTCGCCAACAAGGTGGCCGGGCCCACATCGATCGGTGCGGGGCTGCTGCTGATCGCGGGTGGACTGGTCGCGCTGCTGGCCGGCCCGATCGCGGGGATCGCCGCCGCGGTCCTGGCGGCGGTGATCGCGCTGTTCACCCTCGGTGCGGGCGTGAACGCGGCCGGGCAGGCCATCGCGCGGCTCGCCCCGGCGCCCGAGGTCGGCGGCTGCGGCAATGCCTGCGGCGCGTGCTCGCTGCGCGACGCCTGCCAGCCCGCCGGCTGATCGGCCGTCGATCGCGATGAGCCGTACCACGGTGGCCCGCGTCGGGCGCTTCGCGAATCCGATGGGCTTGCGCGCGATATGAGTCCCCGCACGCTGACGGTCGGCTTCGACCTGGATATGACGCTGATCGATTCCCGTCCCGGCATCCGCGACTGCTACCGGGCCCTGTCCGAACGCACCGGTGTCTACATCGACTGCGATCTGGCGGTCACCCGCCTGGGCCCGCCGCTCGAGCAGGAGATGGCGAACTGGTTCCCCGCCGCCGAGATCCCGGCCATGGTCGATCTCTATCGCGAGATGTACCCGGCCTACGCGATCACCGGAACGCTGGCCATGCCGGGTGCCCGCGCGGCGGTCGACGCCGTGCACGCCACCGGTGGCCGCGCGATCGTGGTCACCGCGAAGTTCGAGTCGAACGCCAAGCTGCATCTGAAGCACCTCGAGATCCCCGCGGATGTGGTCGTCGGGGATCTGTGGGCCGAGCGCAAGGCGCAGGCGCTGCGCGAGCACGGCGCCGGGATCTATGTCGGCGACCACACCGGTGACGTGCGCGGCGCACGTGCCGCCGAGGCATACTCCGTCGCGGTCGCCACGGGTCCGTGTGCCGCGCACGAGTTGCGGGACGCGGGGGCTGATGTCGTGCTGGCCGACCTCACCGCCTTCCCCGCCTGGATCGCCGCATATACGAAGTCCTGAACCGGTTGCGGCCGATTCGGCCGGAGCGGGTGGAATCTGCGGTGCGGTACCACGTCCGGCGTGCGCTCCACATACCTCGCGCGGTGGCAGAGCTGGACGCCTCCGATGCGGCGCAACGGAATGCACGCGAACCCCGGGCGCTGGGAGCCCGGGGTCCGACGTGGGTTGCTCAGGCGGTCTTGCGGCGGAACAGCGACTTCGACCACAGGTAGCCGATCACCACGAACGCGACGCACCACGCGACCGCGATGATCCCGTTGTCGCCGATGTGGGTGCCCATCAGCAGCCCGCGCACGGTCTCGGTCAGCGGGGTGAACGGCTGGTACTCCGCGAACTGGCGCACCCCGTTGGGCATGGTCCCGGTCGGCACCAGGCCGCTGCCCAGGAAGGGCAGGAACAGGATCGGGGTCGGTGTGTTGCTCGCGCCCTCTGGGGTGGAGGCGGCCAGGCCGAAGCCGACCCCGAGCCAGGCCAGGCCGAAGATCGCCAGCGCGATCAGGCCGAACGCGGCCAGCCATTCCAGGACGGTGGCGTGGGACCGGAACCCGATGAGGGCTCCCACGCCGACCATCAGTGCGGTGCCGAGCAGCCCCTGGATCACGGTGCCGAGCACCTGCCCGGTCAGGATCGAGGAGTGGGACATGTTCATGGTCCGGAAGCGGTTGACAATGCCCTTGGTCATGTCGGTGGCGATCGAGACGGCCACCCCGGCGACCAGGTATGCGGGGATCATCAGCATCATGCCGGGCACGATGTAGTCGATGTACTTCTCACCGGCCAGCGCCTTGCCCAGCGCACCGCCGAAGATGTAGTTGAAGACCAGCAGCAGGATCACCGGCATCACGATCACGCCGATAGTCATGCCCGGATAACGCTTGGCGTGCACCAGATTACGGCGCAGCATCGTGCCGGTGTCGGCGACGGCGTAGGTCATCGTGCTCATTATGCGGTTTCCTTTGCGGGAACGGGGGTTTGCGCCACCGGCTGCCCGGTGAGGGAGAGGAAGACGTCGTCGAGGTCGGCGGTGTGCACCGCCAGGCCATCGGGCTCGATGCCGGCGAGATCGAGCCGATCCAGCACGGCTCGAAGCGATTTCACCGATCCGTCGCTGGGCACCGCGAGGGTGAGCTCGTCGGCGACGCCGCCCAGCGCGTTCGCGGCCGCGCGCACGTCCGCCTGCTCGGTGAAGCTGAGCCGGATGTGCCCGCCCGGCACCATCCGCTTGAGCTGATCCGGCGTGCCCTGCGCGACGATGCGGCCGTGGTCCAGCACCGCGATCCGGTTCGCGAGCTCGTCGGCCTCCTCCAGGTACTGGGTGGTCAGGAAGATGGTGACCCCGCTCGCGACCAGGCCGCGGATGATGTCCCACATGCTGCGGCGGCTGCGCGGGTCCAGGCCGGTGGTGGGCTCGTCGAGGAAGATGATGCTCGGCTCGCCGACCAGCGTCATGGCCAGATCCAGGCGCCTGGTCATGCCGCCGGAATAGCTGCCGGCCACCTTGTCCGCCGCCTCCACCAGGTCGAACTGCTCGAGCAGGTGTTGCGCGACGCGCCGGCTCTCCCCGCGCGGCAGGCGGTGCAGATTGCCCATCAGCAGCAGGTTCTCCCGGCCGGTGAGCAGCTCGTCGACCGCGGAGAACTGGCCGGTGACGCCGATCGCGGCGCGCACCTGATCGGGCTGGGCGGCGACATCGTGGCCGCCCACCCGGATATCGCCGCCGTCGGCGCCGATCAGCGTGGACAGGATCTGCACGGTGGTGGTCTTGCCCGCGCCGTTGGGGCCGAGCAGGGAGAAGATCGTGCCCCGGGGCACGGTCAGGTCGATGCCGTCGAGCACGACCTGCTCTCCGTAGGATTTCCGCAGGCCGGAGACCGAAATGGCCGGCATGCGCGAGACGTCGGTCATGACTACCTTTCATCAAATAATGGTTATGAATGCATGAATCGACTGAGCCGTGACCGCTGGTTTCCGCGGTCAAGGTGGTCGGGTGCCTGGATGACTGGATGAAGTTGTGGATGGGGGCGGCGATCTGCCTGTCACCGCCCCGCGGCGGCCGTCAGATGTCGAGATCCTCGATCGTCGGGCGGTCGGCGATGCCGGCCACCCGCGCGTAGGCGTTGTCGGGAATCTTCCCCTTCAGATCGGTGACGGAGTCGTAGATGTCCATCGTGAAGTCGCCCCAGTCCGGATCGCCGACGCCGAGCATGCGGCGCCAGTTGGTGATGTCCTTGATCCAGTTGGTCTCGGTGGGATACTCCGACCACTTGGACTTCTGGGTGTACAGCACGTACTTGCCCTTGCGGCTGAGGTAGACGCGGGCGAGGTTGAAGCTCTTGTCGCCGTAGTCGTGCCAGTCGTGCAGCAGCCGGCCCGAGAAACGGACCTGGCGGATGCCGTTGTGGCCGACCTTCAGGACCACCTCCTCGTAGCCTGCCTGGCGGCCCTCCTCGAGTTCGATGAACCGGCGCAGCGCCGTGACGATCGCGCCCGACAGATTGCCGCCGACCAGCTCCTGGGCTCGTGCGAACAGGGGCAGATCGTCATCGGAGACATATACGGTCTTGTTGGGCATGCCTTCACTATAAGTAGATGTATACGTACACGCAAGAGTCGGGTTGGTGACGTGTGGAACCGCGGTGAACCGTGGGGCCGGGTTACTCGTAATTCCGATTGTGAGCGGCTACCCGACGGACCGCTCGACGCCCCACAGGAAGGAGCGCCGATGCCCGCGAGAGCGGTGGACTATCTGGTGCAGGCCGTCGAGGCACTCGGTGTGCGACACGTGTTCGGCGTGGACGGAGCCAACATCGAGGATCTCTACGATGCGATCTTCGAGCATCCCGGCGAGCTGACGGGGGTGGTGGCCAAGCACGAGTTCTCCGCGGCCACGATGGCCGACGGTTATGCCAGGGTCACCGGTGACCTCGGGGTGATGGCGGCGACCTCCGGCGGCGGCGCCATGAATCTCGTTGCCGGACTGGCGGAGTCGTTTGCCTCGCGGGTGCCGGTGCTGGCTCTGGTCGGGCAGGCGCCCACCGGAGCCGCGGGCAAGGGTGCCTTCCAGGACTCCAGCGGACTGGCCGGAACATTCGATGCCGCAAGACTTTTCGCGCCGATCACCCGATACTGTGCGCGGGTGGAATCGGCCGGGGAGCTGCCGGATCTGCTGCATCGGGCCGTCATTGCGGCGCGCGGCGGCGGCCCGGCGGTGTTGTTGCTGCCCAAGGATATTCAGCAGGCTGCGCTGGAGCTGGTGACGCCGTTCGCGCCGTTGCCCGCGGTCCGGGTCCGGGACGTGGCGGGGATCGCCCGGGTGCGGTCGGCGCTGCGCGCGGCGAGCGCCACCGGCAAGATCGCCCTCATCGCGGGCGATCAGGTGGCCCGCGACGGCGCCCGCGCCGAACTGCTGCAACTGGCCGCCGCGCTCGATGCCACGGTCGGCGTGGCGCCGGACGCCAAGGATGTCTATCACCACGACGACCCCGGCTTCTGCGGCGTGGCGGGCACCATGGGGCATCCGGAACTCGTTGACGCCGTGCGCCGCTCGGCGCTGTGCCTGCTGATCGGTACGCGCATGCCGGTCACCGCGCGCACCGGGCTGGACGAGGCGCTGGCCCACACCACCGTGGCCAGCCTGAGCGCCGAGCCGCCCTACCTGGACACCGTGCACGCCACCAGCACCGATCTGGCCGCCGACCTCACCGAGCTGGCCGCGGCGTTCGAGACCCCGGCCCCGGCTCCGGCCCCGCCCACCGCGGAGCGCGAGCTCACCCGACTGCCGGTGCCCGACGCCACGGGTCCCGGCCTGCGTTATCGCGACATCGTCGAAACCCTCAATGCCGCAATCGAACCCGGCGCCGATGTCTTCGTCGATGCCGGGAACACCGGCGCCGCGGTCGTGCATCACCTGCGGCTGCCGCGCGCGGGCCGATTCGTG
Source organism: Nocardia albiluteola (assembly GCF_018860155.1). Taxonomy (GTDB): domain Bacteria; phylum Actinomycetota; class Actinomycetes; order Mycobacteriales; family Mycobacteriaceae; genus Nocardia; species Nocardia albiluteola. Next base: position 257,433 of record NZ_JAHKNI010000013.1, on the reverse strand, counting down.
GTCGCGCTGGGCATGGGCGGGATGGGGTATGCGTTCGGCGCCGGAATCGGCTCGGCCTTCGCCCGCGCGCGCCGGACCTTCGTCGTAGCCGGCGACGGTGCGTTCTTCATGCACGGCATGGAGATCCACACGGCCATCGAGTACCGGCTGCCCGTGACCTTCCTGGTGTTCAACAACAACGCGCACGCCATGTGCATCACGCGCGAGCAGATCTACTACGGAGACCGCTACAGCTTCAACAGGTTTCAGCCCGCACACCTCGGCGCCGGGGTGGGCGCGATGTTCCCGGGGCTGCCCGCATACTCGCCCAGCAGCGTCGAGGAGCTGGCCCACGCCCTGCGGTCCTGCATGGACGGTGATGGGCCGTCCTTCATTTCGATCGAGTGCGATCCCGACGAAATACCGCCGTTCAGTCCGTTTCTGTCCGAACCAAGGAGGCATCCGTGACCATCAGCTCCGCGAGCACGCCCAGCCAGCAGTCCCCGCCCCTCCCGGCGCTCACCGACATCCCCACCGGCGGCATACCGGGAATCCTGCGGATCGAGAACTCCGACCGGGAGGCCACCACGCCGATCATCATGGACATGCTGCGCTCGGTCTACCCGCACGACCAGGTATTCGGCGAGTTCTGCCCGGTGCAGACCTATATCGACGCGCCGCCGCGCGAGGTGTACGAGTACATGGCCGACACCCGCTGCCTCGAGGAGTGGACGTACAGCCTGCGCGGATTCACCGAAACCGAGGAGCCGGGGCTCTGGCTGGCCTATGACAGGCTGGGCCCGGAGACCAAGATCTTCACCCGGACCGTCGCGCATCCGGACGCGATGACCGTCGACTATCACTGCGCCTGGGATCAGGGCGAGCACCTGTGGATGATCTACCTGATGCGGGTGATCGACGCGCAGGTGGTGTTCAACAAGCCGGGTTCGGTTGTGCTGTGGGTGAATTGCCATCATCCCTTCTACGACGAGAACCCGTACCCCGAGGCGGCCCCGCCCAAGCGGCCGGTGTGGGTCGGCGATTTCTGGGAGATGTTCTCCGCCGGCCACCAGCTCGAGCTCGACAACCTCAAGGCGATCTGCGAGTACCGTGCCGCGCACGGCCTGCCGATCACGCCCGACTGGATGAAGTGAGAGGCAGCGCAATGGATTTCACCGACCCCGGACTGTCGCGACCGCCGGTCAGCCTGATCGACGTGGCCTCCTACCTGCCGGGCGAACCGGTGGGCACCGAGTACTTCACGCCCTACATGCGCTCGGATCGGATGGCCAAGAACGTGATGTTCCGCTCGCCCAAGGCGCGCCATCACGTGGATCGCGACGAGACGGCCATGGACATGGTGGCCCGCGCGGTCGAGCCGCTGATCGAACGGCATGGGGCACAGGCCGTTTCCGGCGTCGATGTGCTGCTGACCCATTCCCAGCTGCCCTACAACCCGATCGTGGGCTGCGGGCCCGAGGTGGCGCGCCGGTTGGGTATGCGCCCGGGCTGGGTGCTGGACATCCAGACCGGCGGCTGCGCCGCCTTCGTCTACATGATGAGCCTGGCGCGAATGATCCTGCAGACCACCGATGCCCGCTCGGCGCTGATCGCCACGATCGCGAACACCGCGGGCCCGGTGTTCACCCACCCCGACATTCGCAAGCTCGCCCAGGCGCCGGTGCCCGGGGACGGTTGCGGTGTGGGACTGCTGGTGAAGAACAACGACGCGCCGATCCTGGACGTCGAGTGCCGCACCTATCCGGAGTTCGCGGGCGACATGGACTTCAATACCGGATCCGAGCGCAAGTGGTGGGAGCCCGGCGAGGGACAGGGCTGCGTCAGCTTCAGCGAATCCAAGATCACCAAGGTGTTCGCGCGCGGCAATCGCCTCGTGCCCGAGGTGGCGCTCGAGGTCTGCGCGCGAATCGGGGTGAAGGGCCGCGACATCGACACCTTCGTCACGAATCAGCCGAACCGGCTGTTCCTGCGCAACTGGCACGACGCGCTGGAATTGCCCGCGGAACGCCACCCGGACACCTTCGATCGCTGCGGAAACCTCTTCGGCGCGGGCATTCCCGTCACGCTCGACGCCGAGAACCAGGCCGGACGGCTGCGTAACGGCTCGGTCGTGCTGATGTCGGCCTTCGCGCACGCGGGCGACTTCGCCGGCGCGGCGGCGGTGCGCTGGGGAGCGGCGCGATGAATGGCCCGGCCTCGGTGCGGGGTGGGCAACCCCCCCCCACCGCCCGGGCAGCTGGAGGTGCCGCAGCGCGCGCCCGGCACCGTGCGATTCGACCTGACCCTGAGCGAAAATCCGTTCCCCCCACTGCCTTCGGTGACCGAGGCGCTCACCCGCACGCTGGCGCACTCGAATCGCTATCCCGAATTCCTGCCGCAGCGGCTGCCGCGGCTGATCGCCGGGCACCTGGGCGTCGATCCGGATCAGGTGGTGGTCGGGGCGGGCGCGACCGGGGTGGTGTTCCAGATCATGCAGACCCTCGCCGCACCCGGGGACGCCATGGTGTGCGCCACGCCCACCTTCGACGGCTATCCGATCATGGCCGCCATGGCGGGGCTGGAAACCGTTGCGGTGCCGCTGGATTCGTCCGGCAGGCAGGATCTGTGGGGGATGGCGCGGGCGATCGGCGAGCGCACGTCGCTGGTGGCCGTGTGCCGGCCGCACAATCCGACCGGCACCGTCGTCGCGGCGAGCGAGCTGAAGGCCTTCCTGTTCGGCGTGCCCCGGCACATTCCGGTGATCCTGGACGAGGCCTATGCCGAATTCCTCGGCGCCGCGGACACCCTGGATCCGGTCGAACTCAGCGCCCGGTATCCGAATCTGCTGGTGCTGCGGACCTTTTCCAAGGCGTACGGTCTGGCGGGGCTGCGCATCGGATACGCATTCGGCGACCGGGAGCTGGTGCGCCGGGTGCGGCGGCTGCAGCTGCCGTTCGGCACGCCCGAGACGGCCCTGACGGCGGTGGCGGCGTCGTATGCGGCCTCGGCGGAGTTGCACGACCGCGTGCTGCGGATCACCACCCGGCGGGAACTGCTTCGGGCAACGTTGCGCGGCAACGGGATCCGGGTACCGCGCAGTCACGCCAACTTCCTGTATCTGCCCGGTCCCGACATCGCCGCGCGGCTGGCCCGCGCCGGCATCGCGGCCAAGGTGTATCCCGACGGCAGCGCCCGCATCGCGGTCGGCGACCCGGCGGCGGACCGGGCGGTGCAGCTGGCGCTGCGCCCCGGGACGCCCGATCGGGCGCGGTGTGAGGACACGGGCGTGTGGTCGCCGACGGTGCGGTCGGAGGGTTCGGGCCAACTCGAAATCTAGCAGCGCTAGACAATCTAGTTTGAGTACTGTTATCGTTGCTCCAACACCTAGCGTTGCTAGATATGGAGTAGGAGACAACAGATGCTCACCACCATCGCCCAGGTCCTGGCCACCCTCGCCGTGCTCGGCAACGGCATCGTCTACGGCACCGACGTCGTTGCCGGGCTGGTCACGCGCTCGGTCAACCGGCAGCTCGACGACCGGACCATGACGATCGCGGCGGGCTGGGGGCACTACTACGCCGACCGCCGCATGCCCTTCGCGGGGGCGGGCGGCGTGGTCACCACCGTCCTGACGGTGGTGCTGGCGGCCATCGCGGGCCACGGTGCGGCCGCGATCACGGCGGGTGTCGCCCTGGCCGCGCTGCTGATCTGGCTCGGCATCTACACCCGGATCGCCAAGCCCATCAACACCGCTCAGACCGCCGCCGCGCGGTCCGGCGTCATCCCGGACAATGCCCGCGCACTGCAGAACTCGTGGGAGGCGATGCTCGGATACCGGATCGCGCTGCAGACCATCGCGGTCGCCGGTCTGTGCGCCGCGATCGCGCTGCTCTGAACCTGGCGAACATCGAGCTCGGCACGGCAACACACCGCGTGCATCCCGAAAGGCGCACCCGCCCTTCGGGATTCGCTCGTATCCGAGCGAACTCAGAGCGTACTGCTGAGAATGACCTGACCGGTTTCCGCCGAACGAAGCTGGACCGTGCGGATCTGATCCGGCGGCACCGCGGTGGTGCCGTCGGGAGTCACGGTCTGGCCCGGATGCACGGTCCACTGAGCGAGCTTGGACTCGGTGCCGTCGCTGTGGATCACCCACAGCGCGCCCCGCCAGGTGTAGTCCGTATCGGACGGCGCGTAGGTGCACGACATCTCGACCCGGGTGCCGTCCGCCACCGCGACCAGCCGGACGCTCGCGGTGATCGGCGTGCTCGTCACCGCCACCGGATCCAGCTGCCGTTCGGCGACAACGTGTTCCGCGATCACGGGGGCGGCCCGCTCGCTGAACGCCGCGGTCACCGGGATCGCGATCGCGACTGCAGCGGCGGCCGCGGCCACCGCGCCGCCGACCGCGAGCCAGCGCCCTCGCCGGCGCCTGTCGCGGGTCCGCGCGGCCAGCCGCGGCAGCAGTTCCGCGGGGGGCTCGGTGACTCCCGGCCCGCCCGCATCGGGTGCAGTCCCGGCGGGCGCCGGATCCACCAGCGACAGCGCGACATCCGTGTCGACCTGCCCGAGCAGCCCGGGCAGCACCGCGAGCTCGGCCACGGCGGTCCGGCAGGACGGGCACTGTTCCATATGAGCCTCATAGCGCAGCCGTTCCGCGCGGCCGAGGGCGCCGAGGACATACGGCGCATCCCATGTCGCGAACTCGTCCGCCTCGTCCGGCGTGACCGTTCCACCCGCGCCGCCGCGGGGGACGTCCGTCACTTCGTCACCCCCATCTCCTGTAATGCCGAGCGCAACGCGCGCATCCCGTAGTGCATGCGGGACTTCACGGTGCCCTCGGGTATTGCCAATTCCGTCGCGATCTGCTGAGTCGACAGGCCGCGGTAGTACGCGCGCACGATCACCGACCGGTGGTCGAGGCTCAACCGCGCCAGCGCATCGGCGATCAGCCAGCTGTCCAACGCCCGCTCCGCCTGATCCGGGCCGGCCCGCTCGGGCGGGTTGTCGGTGCCGAACTCACGCCGGTGCCGGGCGCTGCGATGCTCGTCGACCGCCATGTTGCGGGCGACGGTGAACAGCCAGGCCCGCGCCGACGCGGTGGACTGATCGAGCACGTTCGGGCGCTGCCACGCGCGCAGCAGGGCCTCCTGCACGATGTCCTCGGCCCGGCCCGCATCGCCGACCAGGCCATAGGTGTACCGCCACAGGGCCGCCGAATGCTGGTCGTACAGGACGCGCAGCAGCTCTGCCTGATCCTCGGGCGTCCCCTGCGGTACCGGGGGGACGGCGCCGCGCGAGGACTGAGTGGCGCTACCGGAGCCGATCGAGGCGCCGTCGCTGGGCGTGCGAGGTGAGTTCGCCACGAACTCACCCGAACGAGCGCGCGGGCGGGGGCGCGGATGTCATGGCCACACTAGGTATATACGTGGTCAATTGCGCTCTAGTTCGATCGGATGGGTCGCCAGTAGCGACAGCGGCATGGGCTGGCGGCGCAGGATCTGTGCCCACAGGTCCGTTCGCCGCGCGATGGGATCCGTCGGCAGCGCCGACAACACGATCCAATCGCCACGCTCGAGTTCGCCCTCGAGCTGACCGAAGGTCCAGCCGGCATACCCGGCGAAGATGCGGATGCCCTCCACCAGCGGCGCGATCACGTCCGGATCCGAGTCCAGATCCAGCAGCGCCACCCGGCCGTCGACCCGGCGCAGGCCGTCCAGCCGGTTGATCGCGGTGCCGACCCGCACGGTGGTCAGGCAGAGGGCGGCCTGACGCTTCACCGGGCCGCCCACGTAGAGCGCGCGCGGCTCGGCCGCCAGTTCGGCCCACTGCGGCAGCACATCTCGCACGGCCGTATCGCTGGGGCGGTTGATCACGACACCGAGGCTGCCCGCGTCGTTGTGTTCCACGATGTACACCACGGTGCGGCGGAATGCGGGCTCGGTGAGTTCGGTCGCTGAGACCAGCAGGGAGCCGGGCCGCACCACCTGATCCTCGTGCTGGAATTCGCGTCGGGAGCGGTCGCCGTGTTCCTCTGCGCGTGCCACCCCGCAATCATCGCACCGGAAACCCCCTCGCGCCGCATATATCGCCGTCACTTCGCCTCGGCGGGGCGCGCGATGTGCGCGGGACCACCGACGATCCGTTGTGGGTGCGTCGGTGCGCGGCAGCCGTGGACGCCGGTGATCGCTGCCCTTAGGGTGGGGCGCATGGATCGGCCCGAGGTGGACCTGAGCAACAACCAGCACGTCTACGACTTCTATCGGGAGCACCGTCAACGCCGGTTGCAGGCGTGGGGTGCGTATGCGTTGCTGGCGCGCAGGTACCGTCCGCGGATCGGTTACGCGCCCGGCGCGCGCGAGCGACTGCGGGATTTGATATCCCAGCGCCGGCCCCTGCTGATCGTGATCAACCATCTGTCGCAACAGGATCCCTACACCGTTGCCGCCGCGGCCTGGCGCAGCACCCTGCGGCCGGTCATCGGGCGCACCCGGGTGCTGGCCAAGGACGAGCTGTTCCTCGAGCCGGGGCTGCGCCGCCGCATCGACATGATGGGCGGGATTCCCGTGTTCCGCGGTAAGGATCACGGATTGCGCGCGGTGAACGCGGCGGGCCAGCTGATGATCGACATCTGCGCCGAGCGGATGGCCCGCGGCGACGGCATCGCGATCTTCCCCGAGGGCACCTGCAACGACGTCGATCCCGGCCAGGTGCAGGCGGTCGGCAGTGGGGTCGGGCACATCGCCTTCCGGGCGATGAAGCTCGGCGCCCGGCCGGCCCTGGTCAGCCTCGGTCTCAGCTACGGCCCCCGCGCCGATCCGGCCGTGGAACCGACCAAGGCCGAGGCGTTTTCGGCCAGTTTCCATTTCGGCGTTCCGGTACCGGAGCTCCCGGCGCGGCCGGCCGAGGTCGCGCGGCTCGTGCGCACCGAGCTGCAGCAGGCGCTGGACGGCGCGGTCGCCGCGTACTGACCCGACCGGCGCCGCCGCGCCGGTCACTGCGGCAACCCGAACCGCTCGCGCGCCCACGCGGGCACCAGCGCCACGTATTCGGGCCGCGACTCGATGAAATGGCGCACCATCGGGCACATCGGCAGAATGCCGAAGCCCTGGTCCCGGGTGGTGTCCAGGGCGGCCTGCACGAGCCGGCGCCCGTAGCCCTGGCCGCCGAACTCCGGGTAGATCTCGGTGTGCACGAAGGCCCGTTCGGACGCGGTGTCCTGATACTCCGCCATGCCCGCGAGCTTCCCGTCGACGGACAACTCGAACCGATTCAGGGCGGTGTTGTCGCGAACCTCCGGGTTCGATGCCATTTTCCCAGCGTAAGCGGTGTGGTTGCGGGATGGTGGGATTGCGGCTCAGCGGGTACCGAGGAATTCGATGGCCGCGGCGTAGCCCTGGATGCCCATGCCCGCGATGACGGCGGTGGCGATGGGGGAGATGTAGGAGTGGTGCCGGAATTCCTCGCGGGCATGCACATTGGAGATGTGCACCTCGACGATCGGCACCTCGGGGATGACCAGGGCGTCGCGCAGCGCCACCGAGGTATGGGTGAGCCCGCCCGGATTGATCACGATCGCGGACTCGGCGCCGCGGGCGGCGTGGATCCGATCGATCAGCGCCCCCTCGGAATTCGACTGGAACGCGACGATCTCGCGGTCGAATCGCGCCGCGGTCTTGCGGCACAGCTCCACGACGTCGTCGAGGGTGTCCGAGCCGTAGACCTCGGGTTGCCGGGTGCCCAGCATGTTCAGGTTCGGTCCGTTGAGCACGAGGATCGGCGCTGCCATGCTGGACACCCTAGCCGTGGCGGCCTACAGACCGCGCGGGCCTTCCGCTCTGAGGTCGTCGACCTTGGTCATCGCCTCGCGCAGTTCCGCGAGCCATTCCTCGGCGTGCTTGCCGGCCAGCTTCACCGTCCAGGCCAGCGCGTCGGACCGGGAGCGGGCCACGCCGGCGTCGACGAGCGTGTCCAGCACCTTGCGCTCGGACTGGCGCAGCCGGGTCATGACCGGAACGGCCTGATGGGTGAACAGGATTCGCTCGTCGCCGAGCTGCACGCCCCAGGAGACCGCGCGGCCGAAGCGGGCCTGCGCCTCCTGCGCGATCTGCATGCGCGCCGGGCGGGTGGACTCGCGGAAGCGCGCGATCTGCCCCTCCTGGGTGGCGCGCGGAACCTTCGCGGTGGGCGCCTCGGCGTCCGCCGGTTGCTCCGCATCGGCCGGCGCCTCCGGGCGGAGCGTGCCGACCACGACGATCTCGTCGCGATCGATGTCGACCGTCGGTGTGCCGCTGAACCATTCGCGCGGCAATCTGCCAGCGAACCAGTCCGGCGCCTCGGCGGCGTCCGGCAGGTCGGCCTGCTGCCACCCGCCGGGGCGCCCGAACCCGTGTCCTCTTTGTCCGTGTCTCATGGGCCTACCTCACTTGCCTTGAAGCGTTGTAACACTGATTACAAGATTACGCCCAAATGCCTCCGTGGAATTCCGCTGGTGGAGAACAGACTCGGGTCTATTGAATGGTGAACACGGATCAGGAATCCGTGGCCGGTGCGACGGAAGTCGCGAATCGGGCACTATTGTGGTCGCTGAGCATGGAGAATGCGGACGGTCCCGCGACGGCACCGCCGATCAACTCCTCGGGTACGGTTGGCCGTGTTGCTGGAGTGACAAGAGTGAAGAGTGGGCGATATGGATGTGAGGGGATCCCGCCGCATTCGGGTTAAGGGTGCAGCGGCAATCGCTGGGGCTGCCGTCCTGGTGGTCACGTTGGGGTCGTGTGGCAGTGACAGCACCCCGACGGACCCGCACGGCATCGTCGATCGATTCACCGAGCTGCTGAACGACAAGGACGCGACCGGGGCGGCGGACCTGACCTCCTACCCCGGTGGCGCCGCGGCTTCGCTGAAGCAGATCTTCGGCGGGCTCAACTCCGGCAAACCCGATTACCAGGTCGCCCAGTACATCGGGCTGGACGCGACGACATCCATGTTCAATCTCAAGGCGGACTGGAACTTCGGGCCCGGCAAGGACTGGACCTTCGACCTGCAGGGCAGCATCCGCAAGCTCGCGATCGGCTGGCGGATTTCCTGGGATCCGACCGTGGTGATGCCGCAGCTGGACAACACCCGCTCGGTCAAACTGGTCCGCACCGATGCCACTCCGGCGCCCAAGGTCGACGACAACACCGGCGCGCGGCTGATGACCCAGCAGAACATCAACGTCATCACGCTCGATCCGGCCAAGATGCCGGATCCGGTCGCCTCCACCAATGCCCTCGCCGACGCCATCTCCCCGGTCGCGCCGCTGATCACCGGTCCCTCACTGCTGCAGCAACTCTCGGCCTCGCGGGGCAAGCCCATCACCGCGGTCTCCCTGCGCGACGACGATTTCGCGATCCTGCAGCCCCGGATGGCGCCGATTCCCGGCGTCGTCATGCTGCAGCAGCCGCAGCTGGTCGTCGCCGATCGCCGGGTCTGGTCGCCGCTGACCGACGCGTACAAGAAGGTGTGGCAGGACAATCGGAACGCGCACGCCGGCTGGGGTGTGCAGCTGTTCGGGTCGGACGGCAAGTTCATCTCCCAGCCGGCCGGGCAGCAGGGCCCGCCGGGGCCCGATATCGCCGCCACCATGGACCAGAAGCTGCAGCGCGCGGCGGAGGACGCGGTCGTCAGCGTCGGCACCGCGGCCTCGATCGTGGCCATCCAGCCGTCCACGGGTGCGGTCGTCGCGGCCGCACAGAACAATCAGGCCAGCGCGCAGGGCTCGCCCGCTTTTACCGACGCCTATCCGGCCGGTAGCAATATGGACCTGTTCAAGGCGGCTGCGGCCATCCTGAAAAACAAGGCGCCGCAAGATGTTTCGGTGAAGGACGCGGCCGAGGCGGCCACCCGCCTGGGCGTCGGCATCGGATTCCAGGTGCCCGGCCTCGACGAGACCACCGGCCGGGTGCCGATCACCGGACCCGGTGTCGAACAGGTGAAGGACGGCGGCTCGGACCCGATCCTGGCCAGCACCTTCGGCATGGCGATCGCGGCGGCCAGCATCTCGCACGGCGCGCTGACGCCTCCCCAGATCGAGATCGGCCGCCCGGCCACGACCAAGGCCCAGCTCTCGCAGCTACCCGGGGCGGTCGTCGACAAACTGCGCGCGATGCTGCGTGATTCGGCGGCGGACGGTCCGGACCTGGCGAGCCTGCGCCGCTACGCGGGCGTCAATGCGTTCGCCGCGACCGCGGGCACCAGCGGCTGGCTGATCGGGAACATGGGCGATCTGGCCTTCGCCATCCACATCGACGATGTCGACAGCGGCGACGCGACCGCGCGCATGGCCACCCGCATGCTGCAGTCGTTGGCGACCCCGGACAGCTGACCGCGCAGCGCTATTCGTTGACGCGCCGCGCCCTTGCGGCTATTCGGGACGCGCCGCGCCCTTGCGCGAGACCCCACCGCGCCGCCGGATCACCAGCCACAGCGCCCGCCAGCCCAGCAGGAACAACCCCAGCACCGACGCGGCGACGACGATGAAACTGAACTCGACGCCCTGACCGCTGACCACCCGCAGCACCATGCCCCCGATCAGGGTGACCAGCCAGGCCGAGACGCCCGCGGGCCAGAGCGCCCCGGCATCGAATTCCGCTAGCACCGGGGTGAATTGGTGTTCGCTCTCGCCCTGGGCGTGGATCACCAGCGCCACCACCCAGCCGAGCAGCAGCCCGACCGCGAAGGGCCACAGCGTGCGGAACAACCCCGCGCTGATCACGGCCTCGTGGTGGCTGTTGCGCCCGATTACGCAGAACACGATCACCAGCACGGCATCGATCACGTACGGCACCAGTCTCTTCACCCCATGAACAGTAGCGCCCGGCCCGTGCGAATCGGGCGCACCCGGACCCCGGGGCTACGCGGGATCCGGCCCGGCGGAGGGCTGTGGCGGACCGTCGGAGTCGTCCGGACCGTCCGGAGACGGTTGCGGCTCACCGCGATACCGTCGTTCGGGCAGCATCGAGCGTTCCTCGAACTCCTGCTCCAGCTCCGCGTCGCCGGCCTGCGTGCCGCGGAACAGGAACGCGAACACGATCCAGCCGATGATCGCCACCAGAATCAGGCTGACGAGTCGGTACAGGCCCGCAACCGCGACCGCCTGGGCGAACGGCAGCCCCGCGACGGCGGTGAGACTGTAGATGAGAGTGGCATCGACGGTGCCGATCCCGCCCGGCGCGAACGGGACGCTGCCGACCGCCTTGCCCACGCTGAACACGACCATCAGCGCGGCCAGTCGCGGGTGTGCGCCCACCGAGTAGCAGGCCGCCGCCAGGCACGCCACGTCGGCGAGGCGGTGCATCAGCGCCCACACCACGACCAGCGCACCGTCCCGGCGGTTCAGGTCCACCGCCTCGAGCTGGTGCAGGATCTCGTCGACCTTGTCCATCCCGGCCTCGCCCGGATGCCGCCGGATGCGGTTGACCAGGTGCACGATTCGGCGCAGCAGCGCCCGCAGCGATCCGGGATTGCCCGAGGTGTAGTTCCCGGCCACCACCAGCAGGATCAGCGCGCCCAGCGACAGCGCGACCTTCCAGATCCCGACCCGATCGCCGACCAGCACCGCGCCGCCGACGCCGAGCAGCGCCAGGCCCGCGGCCGCCACCACGCCCGATATCACCAGCTGCCAGGAGGCCACGATCGGGCTGGCGCCCCAGCGCCGGGTCTGGCGGTAGGTGAACGCCGCGGAGAACACCTGCCCGGCCGGCAGCGTCACCGCCATCGCCGTCGCGCCGTAGACGACCGACACCGAGCGGCGCTGGCTCACCCGGACCCCGCCCGCATGCAGCAGCTGCTTCTGGATCCGCCCGAATCCGCTCATGGAGATCGCCTGGGTGACGATGCACGCCGCGAGCCAGCCCCAGTGGATGCTGGTGAGATTGCGCCAGGATTCGTGCAGGCGCGGGTAGAGGTAGACGCCCTCGGCGATCAGCAGCGCGAAGACGGCGACGCCGAGCACCCATCTCAACCACCAGAACCGGCGCCGACCCGATGCCGGAAGCGGCTCGGATTGGCCAGCCGGTTCGCCATGAGCCGTCACAGGGGTCAGCCTATCGGGGATGGTGCGTCGGTGTCCCCGGCCGCATCGAGCGCGATGTCCTCGGCCGCCCCCCGGGGCCAGGCGAGCCTGGTCTTGCGGCGCCGCCCGCGCAGCTGCACCTCGTCGCCGGACTCCCACAGCTCCTGTTCGTCCAGGTCGGCGAAGTACAGCGCGCTGCCGGAGGTCAGCACCCGCTCGGGCCGGTCCTTGGCCAGTTCGGTCAGGCGGGATGCCTCGTTGACCGGATCGCCGATCACCGTGTACTCGAAACGATTGGCCGCACCGATATTTCCGGCGACCGCCAGCCCCGCCGAGACGCCGATGCCGATGTCCAGGCCGGGCACCTCCCGCAGCGCCTCGCGCAGGTCCCGCGCGGCGGCCAGCGCCGCGGTCGGCGCATCGGGCCGGTCCAGCGGCGCACCGAAGATGGCCAGCGCGGCGTCGCCGACGAACTTGTTGATCAGCCCGTTGTGCCGGTCGATCACATCCACCACGATCCGGAAGAATTCGTTGAGCAGGCTGACCACCTCGGTCGGCGGCCGTTCGGCCGCGGTCGCGGTGGAGCCGACCATGTCCACGAACAACACTGCCACGAACCGGGTTTCACCGCCCAGTTCGGTGCCGTACTCCAGCGCCCGCCGGGCCACCTCCTCCCCGACGTGCTGGCCGAACAGCTCCTGCAGCTCGCGGCGCTGCGCGGCCTCGCCCATCATCCGGTTGAAACCGACCTGCAGCAGCCCGATCTCGGAGCCGTCGAACACCTCGACCTGCACATCCCGGGCGCCCTCCTGCACCCGGTCGATGGCCTGGGAGAGCTGGCGCACGGGATCGGAGATGCTGGAGGCGGTCAGCATGGACAGGGCCAGCGCCTGCATGATCACCACGCCGCACAGCAGCAGGATCGACACCGCCAGCGACTGCGCCGAGAAGTGCACCTGCGAGGTGATCTGGGTGGTGCACAGCAGCACGATCGCGATGACCGGTGCGAACGTGCCCATGCCCCAGGTCATGGCCATGCGGGTGCCGACGCCGGGGGTGAGGGTGTGATCGAAGCTGCCCACCGAGAGCGCGTGCGCGGCGACCGGGCGCAGAATCCGCTCGCCCAGCATGTAGGTGAAGCCGAAGACGATGGTGGCGGCCATACATTCGGTCACGATGACCGCGCCGGCCAGCTGCGGGGTGTCCACGATGATCGTCGCGGCCAGTACCGCACCGCCCACCAGCCAGAGCGTCAGATGGACGATGGCCTGGCGCAGCGGGGCGTGCAGCGCGGCCATCTGCTCCTGGCGGCTCGGCGGCCCGCCACGCACCTGCCAGCGCATGACCGGCCGCAGCATCAACGCCGACGCCGTCAGGCTGAGCACGCCGCCGATCACGAAGACCAGTCCGGGAACCAGCAGGCCGGTGCGCCGCACGCCGGTGGGGGCACCCTCCGGGGAGGGAAGTCCGTACTGGATGAAGGCCCACACCAGAATCGCGCCGAAGGCGTTGGCGGCCAGCATCGATGCCAGGTAGAGCGGCCAGCGCGTGTGCATGGTCCGCCTGACCGCCTCGAGGTGTGCAGCATCCATCGCACTCACCGACGGGTCGGTAGTGTGATCGACAAGGCATCTCCGGGGGCGGACACGGTCACCAATCTAGCGTCCTGCGGCGGTTCGTCGTGCTTACCCACCCCGCCGGCACCGCGGGCTCGCCCGGCCCACCGTAGCCCATGTCACGTGCCAGCCGTGAGCCGGACCGATAGGCTCGGCCGGGTGACTGACGTGGGTTCGGGCGGGGGCACATCCGGCGACGCGGGCGCCGCGGCACCCGGCGGCGGGGCGGTGCGGCGGACCGCGGCCGATTCGGTTCATCCCTTCGTGCGGGTGGCCGCCGAATGGTGCTGGCGGCTGCTGATCCTGGTGCTGTCCGTCGTCGTGATCGGATATATCTCCCGCAGGCTGGCGACCGTGGTGATCCCGGTGGCCATCGCACTGCTGGCCGCGGCGCTGCTCGTGCCCCTGGTGAATCTGCTGCAGCGACTGGGCCTGCCGCGCGCCGTCGGCGTGTTCGTCGCGCTGGTCGGCTCACTCGGGGTGATCGCCGGACTGTTCACCTTCGTCATCGAGCAGATCGTGACCGGTGTGCCGCAGCTGGCCGACGAATTCAAGACCAGCGTCCACACCGTGCAGGACTGGCTCATCAACGGCCCGCTGCACCTGAGCACCGATCAGATCAACAACGCGGGCAACACCATCGTCAAGACCCTGGAACAGAACCAGTCCGCGCTGACCAGCGGCGCGCTGACCACCGCCGCCGCGATCGGCGAGTTCCTGACCGGCGCCTTCCTGACCCTGTTCATCCTGATCTTCTTCCTGTACGGCGGCGATCAGATCTGGAACTTCGTCACTCGGGTGGTGCCGACCCCACAGCGCGAGCGGGTGCGCACCGCCGGGCGCTTGGGCTTCGGATCGCTGATCGGATTCGTGCGCGCGACGGTCGTCGTGGCCGCGGTGGATGCCATCGGCATCGGCACGGGCCTGGCGATTCTCTCGGTGCCGCTGGCCCTGCCGCTGGCCACGCTGGTGTTCATCGGCGCATTCATCCCGATCGTCGGTTCGCTGCTGGCCGGGTCCATCGCGGTCTTCCTGGCCCTGATGACCAAGGGGCTGGTCACGGCGCTGATCGTGCTGGGCATCACGATCGCGGTGATGCAGCTGGAAAGCCATGTGCTGCAACCGCTGGTGATGGGGCGCGCGGTGCGGATCCACCCGCTGGCGGTGGTGTTGGCGATCACCACGGGTGTGGTGCTGTACGGGCTGGTCGGCGGTCTGCTGGCGGTGCCCTTCGCCGCGGTGATGAATACCGCGATCCACTCACTGCTGGCCGGTAATTCGGATGAGCTGTACCAGGAGCTCCACAGCGGATCGCCGGGCACGCCCATGTTCCACGCCGAGCCGGACACGCCGGATCCGGACAAGTACACCGTGCCCGCGCCGAGCGCGGATGCCATCGTGTCCGATGCGCGATCCGATGCGGGCGAATCCGGGTTGGCCGCCGAGCGCGGCGATGTCGATTGACCGCGAATCCGCTGTGTGGCAACGGCATTCCCGTAATCCTCGTGACGACGGCGTGACGATGCGCCGCGCCGATGCCGCGGAGTCCGCGTCCGATGCGGTGGCGACCGTGCCCCTCTGGCGTGCGGCTCAAGCATTTCGCCTGGTGACGTTGGTGTATGCGATCGGCCAGCAGATCGCCTCGGTGCCGCACTACACCCGTCCGGGGCTGAGTTGGGTGCTGATCGGTGTGCTGGTGGTCTGGTCGATCGTCTCGGCGGTGCTGCTGTCCGCCGGTGGTGCCTCCGAGGGCTCCGCGTGGTTACGCGGACTGCCGTCGTCGGGCCCCGGGATCGTCCGGCTGTGTACGGCGGTGGTGATCGGGGATCACGTGGTGGTGATCGCGCTGATGGCGGCCACCCGCGTGGTCGCCGGCTACGGGTGGTTTCACGGCCATCAGACCCTTCCGACCACCATGTGGGCGGCCAATGTGGTGATCTCCGCGGCGATCTTGACCGGTCCGGTCGGCGGGGTGCTGTCGGGGATACTGATCTCGGCGGTGAGCATTGCCGTTCGGGCGCAATGGGAATTGGATCTGTGGGCCGATGCGACCGCGCCGATGCTGGTCTCGGTCGGACTGGCGCTGGGCCTGGCCGCCAATACCGCCCGCCGCGCCCAGCGCCAGCTGCAGCGGGCCACGCTGCTGGCCGCCGCCACCCGCGAGCGTGAGCGCCTGTCGCGGGAGGTGCACGACGGGGTGCTGCAGGTGCTCAGCTATATCACCCGGCGAGGCACCGAGATCGGCGGTGCGACAGCGGAATTGGCGAATCGGGCGAGCGAGCAGGAGGTGGCGCTGCGGGTGCTGCTGTCCGAGCAGGGCGCCGCGCCGAGCCCGGAAGCGTTGCGTGGCTCGGATTGCGGTGCGGCCCAGGAGGATCTGCGTCCGTTGCTGGCCGTCCAGGCCACGCCGTCGGTCTTCGTTTCCGCGCCCGGCGATCCGGTGCCCGTCGCGGGGGCGGTGGCGCGGGAGCTGTCCGCGGCGGTCGCCGCGGCCCTGTCCAACACCGTGCGGCACGGCGGATCCGGCGCGAAAGCCTATGTGCTGCTGGAGGATACCGGCGACGAGCTGATTCTCAGCGTGCGCGACGACGGCCCGGGTATCGCGCCGGGGCGCCTGGACGCGGCCGCCGCCGAGGGCAGGATGGGGGTCTCGCACTCGATCCTCGGGCGGATCGCCGCGCTGGGCGGCGTCGCGCGGCTGCGCACCGACGAGGGGACCGAATGGGAATTCCGGGTACCGCGCGGGCGGCCCGGCCGGAGGGTGATGACATGACCGACGACGGTGTGCCGCAGGCGATCTCGGTAATGGTGGTCGACGACCATCCGATGTGGCGGGACGGGGTGTCCCGAGATCTGACCGAGGCCGGATACACGGTGACCGCGACCGCGGACGGGGTCGCCACCGCCACCCGCCGGGCCGCGGCGGTGCGGCCGGACGTGGTGCTGATGGACATGCAGCTGCCCGATGGCAACGGCGCCCTGGCCACCACCGAGGTGCTGCGGGTATCCCCGCGCAGCCGGGTGCTGGTGCTGTCGGCGTCGGCCGAGCGCGCCGATGTGCTCGACGCGATCAAGGCCGGCGCCCTCGGGTATCTGGTCAAGAGTGCCTCGGCGGCCGAGCTGATCGCCGCCGTGCGCGCCACCGCCGCCGGTCAGGCGGTCTTCACCCCGGGCCTGGCCGGGCTGGTTCTCGGTGAATTCCGGCGCATCGCCAACGCCCCGGCCGAGCGGGACACTCCGGCCCTGACCGATCGGGAGACCGAGGTGCTGCGCCTGGTCGCCAAGGGCCTGTCCGCCAAGCAGATAGCCACCCGCCTGACCGTGAGCCATCGGACGGTGGAGAACCATGTGCAGGCCACGCTGCGTAAGTTGCAGCTTGCGAACCGTGTCGAGCTCACTCGCTATGCCATCGAGCACGGACTGGAGTAAGCGTCGAGCTACAGCGCACTCACCGCTATGCCATCGAGCAGGGATTGGAATAAGGCCCGGCCGTTCAGGCACCGAGCCGGTCCGGGCGATCCGGCCGGAGCATGCGGGACGAACGGGGTGCAACCTCAGGGATTGCCCTGATGTGCGGGCCCCGCGGCGTCGGTAGCCTCGGTGTCATGGCTGGTGAAACGGTTTCCGCTGCTGGCGCCGCGCCCAAGGCCGACGCCGGGGGTGCGGTGGGCGATCGGGATCTGCGGGTCTCCGACGGCGAGCGCGACCACGTCGGGATGCTGCTGCAGCGTGCGGTGGGCCTGGGCATGCTGTCGCTGGGGGAGTTCACCGAGCGGATGGACACCGCGCTGGCCGCGAAGACGCGCGGCGAGCTCAATGCGGTCCTGATCGATCTGCCGGGCATCCGCCTGATCGGTCAGCCGAATCCGGCACCGCCGACCTATGCCAAGGGCCCGCGGTCCGCGCCCGGAACCGTCATCCGCGCCCGGATGTCCTCGGTGAACCGCAAGGGCGCCTGGCAGGTTCCGCCCTCGATGTACCTGAACAACCACATGTCCGGCGTCACGCTGGATTTCACCCAGGCCGTGATGTCCACCCAGGTGGTGGAGCTACGGATGGACGACTTCTGCTCCTCCCTGACGCTGATCCTGCCGCCGGCGGCCACCGTCGATCTCAACGGCCTCGACCTGATCGGATCCAGCGCGAACAACAAGGCGCGCACCGGCCCACCGCTCGGCCCGCTGCACGTGGTCGTGCACGGACGGGTGCGGTTCGGATCGGTCACCGCCAAGTATTCGGCCGCGGCCCAGTGGCGCCGCCTGATGTCCGGATTCTGATTCGCCGGTTCGGCATCGACGGTCGGCGCTGTCCGCCCCCGGGTACGTCGTGCGGTGTCATGGCGGCGCTTCCGAGGGCCTGCGTGGTTACGCTTCGCTGCCGCCTCCGGCCCGCCGGTGCGCGCCGCGGCACCCGGGTATCGTTCCCGCCATGGTGAAGCGTGTCGCGGCCGAACCGGAACCGTACTATCGTGCCGGCCGGGGCGCGCCCGTGCTGTTGCTGCACGGCCTGCTGCTGACCTGGGAGTCCTGGGGTGGGGTGCTCGACGAATTATCCAGTGATCACGAGGTTTTGGCGCCCACCCTGCCCGGCCACTGGGGCGGTCCCGAGGCGCCGCGACCCGCGACGTTTGCGGCGCTAGCCGATTTCGCGGAGTCCGTACTCGACGAAAATGGCTGGAGCACAGTGCATGTGGCGGGCAACTCGCTGGGCGGATGGCTGGCGCTGGAGCTGGCCGCGCGCGGCCGTGCCCGATCGGTGACGGTCATCGCGCCCGGGGGCCTGTGGGATTCCGACGCCCAGGCCGCTCAGCAGCTGATCCGCAAGTACCGCGCCTTCGGCCCGGTGATCGGGATCGGCGCGGGCGCCGCGGCCCCGCCGATGGTGCGCAGCCTGGTGATTCCGCTGCTGGCCTACCGGCCCGCCGCGGTGCCGCATGCCCTGGCCACCGCCAGCGCCGCCGCGCCCGCGCACTGCCACATCGTCGACGATCTCGCCGAAGACCCCACGCTCGCAACCGGATTCACCCGCCTGGCCGACATCGAGGCGCCGGTCACCGTGCTGCTGTGCGAGCACGACCGGGTGCTTCCGGCCCGGTTCCAGGGCCGGACCGAAACCCTGCCCGGTATCGAGGCCCGCACCCTGCCCGGGGTCGGCCACGTCCCCATGCTGGAGGACCCGGGCGCGGTGGCCGTCGAAATCCGTGCGGGCATGGCCCGCGCGCGGTAGCCCTACGACTCCCGGTTCTGGCGGCGGAGTAGTTCGTTCACACTGACCGTCCGGTTGCCGCTGTCGTGGTGCTTGCCCTCGTCCGGATCGGATTCGAGCGAGCGGCGGCGCGACGAGCGCAGATCGGCCATCCACTGTTCGATACTGCTGCGGTCGGCGTCCTGCGGGCGCGACGATTCCGTCGCCGACGCGGGGCGCGGTGCGACGTGCCGCGGCGATTCGCCGTGCGCGGCCGGCGCGGCGTGCTGCGGCGGATCCACCGGCGGCCGGGTGTAGTCCGCCCGAGGCAGCGAATCCGCCTGCGGGCGGTGCAATTCCGTGGCGGGTACCGGCTCGGTGGCCGCGGTGAGGGGCGCGGCGTTCGCCGGGTCCGTCTCGTGCGGCTGATACCGCTGGGCACGGGTGGCCGGATGCGGCGGCACCGGTCCGGTCTGCGTGGGCCGCGGCGGCAGGATCCGCGGCGCGGCGCCCGGATCCCGCGGTGCCTCACCCGCCGCGTGCTCGACCCCGGCGTCCGGCAGGCCCGAGGGCACCGCGGGGCGCCCCGGCTGACGCGGAGGTGAGATCGCGGGAGAGGCGGAGACGTCCGCCGACTCGACGGGCGCCGTGGCATCCGGCAGGTTCAGGGTGGACTGGCCCGGCTGCGGCTTCTCGGCCGCCGGCGCGATGAGTCCCTGCGCGGCATCCGCATCCGACTCGACGGCCGGGGATTCCGCGATCCGCTCGGTCGGCGCCTCGGGGTCGACGTGACGCAGGAAGCGCGGGCGCCGGGGCTTACGCCCCTGCTTGACCGGCGTGCCGTCGGGCATCATCGGAATCTGCATGGTCACCGGGTCGGTGACCGGGGTGGTCTTGATCAGGTCGACGACCTCGCCGTCCTGGGGCCGCGCATCGTCGAGGATGGGCTCGCCCAGGCCGACCTTCTGCTGGATTCGCTTCATCCACGCCGGCGCCCACCAGCAGTCGTCGCCGAGCAGTTTCATCGTCGCCGGAACCAGCAGCATGCGCAGCACGGTCGCGTCGATGAGCAGTGCCGAGACCATGCCGTAGGCGATGTACTGCATCATCACCAGCTTGGAGAAGGCGAACGCGCCGGTCACCACGAGCAGGATCAGCGCGGCGGCGGTGATGATGCGGCCGGTCTGCGCGGTGCCGATCCGCACTGCCTCGGTCGTGCTGGCCCCCTGGGCGCGCGCCTCCACCATCCGTGAGAGCAGGAAGACCTCGTAGTCGATCGACAGGCCGTAGATGAGTGCAATGATCAACACCAGCACCGGCGCGGTGATCGGCTGTGGCGTGAAATTCATCAGCCCGGCCCCGTGACCGTCGATGAAGATCCAGGTCAGGATGCCCAGCGTCGAGCCCAGGCCCAGGGCGCTCATCAGCGCGGCCTTGATCGGCAGCACCAGCGAACCGAAGGTCAGGAACATCAGCAGCGTGGTGATCAGGACGACCAGGATGATCATCAGCGGCATCCGGTTCAGGAGCGCGTTGACGCTGTCCATCATTACCGCCGGGGAACCGCCGACCAATAGTTGCACGTCGGCGGGCAGGGGGATCGATCGCAGATAATCGATGGTGTCGCTGGGGTGTGCGGGATCCTGGATCGTCGTGGAGACCTGCCAGACATCGGATCCGCTGGGTGGCGGCGTCGTGAGCTGGAAGTGCCCGACCAGACCGGGCGCCTTGTTCGCCTCCGCGAGCACGCCGCTGATCTCGGTGGTGTTCTTGGTCTCGATGACCAGGTTGATCGGGTCGGTGCGCCGCTCCGGGAACAGCCGATCGAATTCCGCCTGCGCCATGCGGGTCGGATTGTCCGGCGGCAGGTAGGTCTCGCTGATGCCGCCGAACTGCAGATTCTTCACCGGGATGATCAGCAGGAGCAGCAGGATGCACAGCGGCACCGCCACCTTGAGCGGATGTTTCATCACCCACTGCACGCACCGGCCCCAGAGGCCGTTCTCGATCTCCTCGGTGGTCTTGGTCTTGCGGAACCACTTCAGGCCCAGCATATCGACGCGCCGCCCGAGAATGCTCAGGATGGCGGGCAGGATCGTGAGCGAGGCCAGTGCGGCCAGCCCGACGGTCGCGATCGTGCCGTAGGCGAGGGATTTGAGGAAGCCCTGTGGGAACAGCAGCATGCTCGCGCTGGCCGCGATGATCATGGTCGCGGAGAAGGCGACGGTGCGGCCCGCGGTCATCACCGAGCGGCGCACCGCCGCGCGGGTGTCGTAGCCGTCGGCCAGCTCCTCGCGGAAGCGGCTCACGATGAATAGGCCGTAGTCGATGGCCAGGCCCAGGCCGACCATCGAGACGACCGCGCCCACAAAGGAGTTCACGTCGGTGAGCTTCGTGATGCCCATGACGATGCCGTTGGCGCCGATGACGGTGAGTCCGCCGACGATCAGCGGCAGCGCCGCGGCCACGACGCCGCCGAAGATGAAGAACAGCAGCACGGCCACGGCCGGGATGGCCAGGATCTCCATGCGATGGATATCCTCGGCGATGGTGTCGTTGAGCGTGCCCGCGACCGCCTGCAGGCCGGCCACCTGGACGTTGACGCCCGGAATGTCGAAGGCGTCCTTGACCTCCCGGAAGTTCTGCATCGTCGAGGTGTCGTCGTCGCCCTTGAGCGCGATCGTGGCGAAGGCGACCTTGCGGTCCTTGGAGATGGTGATCGTCGGCGAGTAGTTGACGACGCCGGTGACCTTCCAGGGCGCGATGTAGACCCGGCTGATCTGGTCGGGGTGGTTCTTGGGCAGGTTGTTCAGGCTGTTGACGACCGTCTGCTGGAAGGCGGGATCGTCGACGGTCTTACCGTCCGGCGCCGTGTACAGCACGATGACGTCGCCGGCGTGGTCGCGACCGTAGGTCGAATCCAATATCTCGGCCGCCTGCGTCGACTCCGAGCCGGGATCGTCCCACCCGCTGGAGCTGAGATGGTCGGCCAGATTGAGTCCGAATGCGCCCAGGCCGAGTAGACCGGCCACCATGACACCAAGTACGGCGAATCGGAATCGGTAGACCAGATCGCCCCAGCGGGTGAACACTAAGCGACTCCTTGCGCGGGGCGGGAGGTGAGCAGCGCCGACAGCGGCCGGAAGGGCTGCAGCCATGCTCCTTCGTCGGGCAACGACTCGAGGCTGACCCGGGGCAGCGGTTCACGGAACACGCCCGGGATGTCCTCGAGGTCGATGAAGTCGAGGATATCGGACGTCACGGCCCAGCTCGCGTGCTCGCGGAATCCGAGCACCTGCACCGGAACTCCGCTCGCCGCGATCTCCTCGAGCGGCTCGCGGAACGCCTGGCCGTCGGCCGAGGCCACCATGATGCCCGCCAGGCCGGCGCCGCGGCGGCGCAATTCGATATGGGCCAGCATGTCGCTGTCCACATCGGAGTCCTCGTCGATCTTGGGCTTGGCGAAGACCGCGTAGCCGACGTTGCGCAGGGCCTCCACCCACGGCCGCACCACATCGGCGGTGCCGGGGGCGATGTTGGTGAAGACGGTGGCCTCGGCCTCCACCCGCTGCGTGTTGCCGACCGAGAGTTCGGCGGTACGGGCCAGGAGCCAGCGCCCCAGCGCGTCGAAGCGGGGCCGGTAGGCCGCGGTGGGCCGCCCGCCGAGAATCGCGCCCAGACCCATGTCGAGGTTCGGCGCGTCCCAGACCAGCAGCACTCTCCGCACGTCGGTGGCCCCGCCCTGCGGGGTGGCGCCGCCCGAGGCCGCCGCGGCCGGGGCGGACGGGGTGCTCTCGCCGCCGCCCTCGACCATCTCGGCGACGTCCATCACATCGCGGTCGATCTCACTGACCGTCATGACATGGCCCCCGGGGTGCCGGGCATGGCCGGGCTGGCTGAGCTAATTGTTCGCTCGCTTCGCACGCTCATGAGTCGATCTTCCCCCAAATGAGCTCGGTGATGGCGCTTCCGGCCCGATGCGCCTTGCTTTCGAATTTGGTGACGGGCCGGTCGAAGCCGATCGGGGTGGGGGTGCGTGCGTGCTCGCGATCGCCGCCCGCGGCCTCGTTCAGGCCGATGAGCTGTGGCTCTGCGGCGCCGACCGCGGCGATGTGCTCGGCGTACTCGGCGTGGTCGGTAGCCACGTGCAGGATTCCGCCGGGGCGCAGGCGGCTGGCGATGAGTGCCATGGTGGCGGGCTGGAGTAGTCGCCGCTTGTGGTGCCGGGCCTTGGGCCACGGGTCGGGGAAGAAGACTCGAACGCCAGTGAGAGAACTTTCGGCAATCATGTTTTCGAGGACGTCCACCGCATCTCCGCGCAACAGCCGGACATTCTCGATGCCCTCGCGCTCGAGGCGCTGTACCAGCTGTGCCAGGCCGGGCTTGTACACCTCGATGCCGATCAGATCGAACTGCGGTTCGGCCTGCGCCATGGCGGCCGTCGCGGTGCCGGTGCCGCAACCGATCTCGATGATCAGGGGCGCCTCGCGGCCGAACCAGGCGGCGGCGTCCAGGCGCTCGTCGCCGACGTCGCGGCCGATGCGCGGCCACATCCGGGCCCACGATTGCTGTTGAGTTGCGGTTAGCGCGCCGCGGCGCGACCGGAAGCTGGTGACCCGGGGGTGCAGGCGGGATCCGGTCGGATGGCCCGGTCCGGTCGCATCGGCGGGCCCCGGTTCCCCGGCCCGCGCGACGGGCTGCGCGGCGCCGGGTGCGGTCCCCACGCTCGGCAGTGGTGCGTCGTCCCCGGCTCGCCGCGGCGCGGAATTCGCGGCCGAATCCGATGCGGTGTGCGGCGTGGTGAGCGGGGCCGATCCTGTGGACCGCGGCCCGGGGACTGACTCGGCAGTGTGGTTCGCGGCGTCGTTCACGGCGTCCATTGTCCAGTATTCGATGATCAGGGCAGCAGGCAGCGTACATATCACCGCGCCGCGCCGCCGGGCATCCACGCCGATGCGTGCGGTGTCCGGCGGGCCCGCGGGGGCGGTGCGGCTGCTCAGGCGGCCATCGTGCCGACCGGCCGCGGCCGCGGCTGTTCCCGCTGCCGCAACGGCCGGCCCAGCGCGACTCGTGTTGCCGTGGCGGTCATTTCGAGCAGGCCGCGCCAGCTCGAGGAATCCGCCAGCACCGACCAGACGGTCCGGGTGCCGGCATTGCACACCGGTCGTCCGGCGATTCGGTCCGCCAGCCAGTCCAGGCTCAGCGGGGTTGCCAGCGGCAACAGGGTGAAATGCTCGCTGAGCCGATCGCGCAGGTAGGTCACATTCGCGCCACCGCGACGGTAGCGCTCGACTTGCTCGTCGATGGCATCGACCGTGACGACCTCGTCGTGCACCGGCTGCAGCACCAGCAGCGGGCAGCGCGGAATGTGCCCGCCCAGGCGCAGCTCGGAGAACATCTCCTGGAGCTCCGGCTCGGCCAGCACCTCATCGAGCGGCCGGTCGAGATAGTCGCCGACGTCGCGATGGGCCAGGCGGGGCAGCGCGATGATGGGCGCCAGCCGCGCGGCCAGATCCAGCAGGCGCCGCCCCTCGGTGTTCAGCTCGGCGTCCAGGATGCGATCCAATGCGGGATACAGGCGGCGCAGCGCAGCGATCATGATCGGCGGGAATCCTGCGAACGGGCCGCCGTTGACCCGGCGGAAGACCAGTTCCGGATCGCCGACCGGCGCGCCCAGCACCGCGCCGACGATATCGAGCTCGGGTGCGTAGGACGGGGCCATCTCCACCAGCCAGGATCCGGCCATGCCGCCGCCGGAGTATCCCCAGACCGCGACGGGCGTGCGGGAGTGCAGGCCGAGCGGGGCGAAGCGCAGCGCGGCACGGATGCCGTCGAGGGAGCGGTAGCCCGGCTCGCGTGGCGCGCCGAAATTGCCGTGCGGGCCCCCGTGGTCGGCGATGCTCACTGCCCAGCCGCGGCGCAGGGCGCCCGCGACCAGCATCCATTCCAGCTGAGTGATCGAACCGGGTGCGTTGGCGCCCATCCGCAGGGCGTAGGAGGGCGCGCCCTGTTCCGCGGTCGCGTCGACAGCCGATTCGAAGGCCAGCAGCGGGCGTTCGGCGTCGGGATCCGCACCCGCCGGGAGCAGCACGGTGGTGACCGCCGCCTCGGCCTCGCCGTGCATGTCGTTGCTGCGATAGAGCAGCTGCCAGGCCGAGACCTGCTGCGGAATTACCCCGAGCAGGCCGATCCGCACCGTGCGGCTGCGCAGGATGGTGCCGGGCGCGTACCTGGCCAGGCCGGCCGGTGGGACCAGAAAGGGGTCGCGGGAGGGAAGCAGTGGGTGCCGGGAGCCTTCGGTGCCCGTCTGTGCGGTGGTCGTGACCACATGCGGTCCGCCTGCCGATACTCCCTCGCCCCGTCCGATGACGTCCTCGATGACGGTCATCGCAACCTCCTCGTTGCTCCGGCGACCGGCCCGTATGCCCGGGCTGCCGGGCGGGGCGGTGCTCTGCGTACTTCGTCGATGCGGCGCTGCCGCGTATCGACGCATCCTCGCCGATCGCCTGAGAGTATGCGATTGGACATTCGCCCGAAAAGCTAGCCGACTCCGAATTGTGCTGTCTCTCAAAAGAACACCCGCCCGCAATTGCCGATTCCCAATGCCGAGTTGTGATTAAAGACACAATTCGGGCAAAGTGTGTCCGGAGTTATTCGGCGCGGGACCGTGGAACGGGTGCGTGTGCCCGATGAGAGTGCGTTTGGCGGGTACGGCTTGACGGGGTGGGGGCGGGGGTCGATATTCGGCGGGGGAATACGGTGTTCCGTGCCGACAAACCGGGTCAGTTCTGCGAGAATTGCCCGCCGGAAGGGGGTAGGACCGTGCCTACAGAAGCGCTGTCGTCGCAGGGACCCGCGCCGGAGCTCGATCAGCTGATCGCGAATCTGCGGACCGGCCCGGGGACCGATCCGCAGGTCGCTCAGCAGGTCGTCGCCGCCGCGCAGGCCTGGCAGCGTCCCGCGCGCATTCAGGTGACCGGGCGCGCCGGGGCCGGCAAGACGACGCTGCTGCATGCGCTGGCGCTGATGTCGGCGGAGGAGACCGCGCCCGTGGATGCGCCGAACACGCCGGATCCGGTCCTGGACGCGGACCTGGTGGTCTACGTGCTGGCCTCGACGCTGCAGGCGGGTGATCGCGCCGTGCTGTCCGGACTGCCGCGCGATCGCACGCTGATCGTGCTGAACAAGGCCGACGCGGTCGGTTCGCGGTGGGCCGACGCGGTGGCGGCGGTCGATCAATGCGCCTACGAGATGGGCATGGCGACCCTGCCGGTGGTGGCCGAGCTGGCCGTGCGCACCCGCGCCGGCACCCCGGCCGAGCAGGACCTGACCACGCTGCGGCGGCACGCGGGCACGGCCGATCCGTCGTTCACGCTGACCACGGAACTGTTCACCGGCACGGATTTCGGGCCCGACGTGGCCGACCGTGAGGCCGTCGTCGGCCGCTGGGGACTGTTCGGCGTGTCCACGGCGATGGCCGCGCTGCACCGCGATCCGGATCTCGGGCCGCAGCCGGTGCGGCAGATCTTGCACGCGGTCAGCGGGATCGATCCCGTCCACGCCCTGCTGCACCGCCGGTACGAGCAGGTCGGCGCGCGGCGCGGCGGGGAATTCCTCGACGAACTGGCCCGCCTGGGCGCGCGGGCCGGCGGCGTGGGCGCGGGCCGGGCCCGGGATCTGATCGAGGACTACCTGGCCGGGGACGAGGCGCTGTGGATCGGCCTGCGGGCCGGCCTGGCCTGCCCGGAGGTCATCCACCTAGCCGCGGGATACCCCTCGCCGTATCCGGCCGACGCCGATGATGCGGTGGCGCGGGCCCAGCGCTGGCGCGCGGTGGTGTCCAGCGATATGCCCGCCGCGGCCCGGCGGGCCGCGCTCCGGGTGCACAACGGGTATGTCCGGCTGTTCGAGCGGATGAGCAGTGCCGGACTCTGATCCACCCGCACCCTCGGATGCGGCATCCGATGCGACCGCGGACCTGCCGCCCGAGGTACAGGCCGTCGTGGCGCGCTGGAACCCGCAGGGGGCGGCGCTGTTACGGGCCGCCCGGGGCGGCGCCGCGGGCCCCGACGGCCGCGCGAACGGCGCCACGTCGGTGGCCCTGATCGGTCCGGCCGACGCCAATACCGTGCTGCTGCGCACCGAATTGGCCCGTTTCGAACCGCGCGTCGATCTCACCGATCCGATCGCGGATCCGGCGATGGTGGGCCCGGCCTTCGGCGCCCCGCCCGTCGCGCTGCTGCTGCTCGACGCCGGGGCCACGCTCGGCGCGACCACCCTGGATCTGGTGGGCCGCCTGTGTGCCGACGACACTCGAATCCTGTTCGCCATGAACGGAATTCATGCCCATCCGGACTGGCGGGCGGTGCTGGACCGCAACACCGCGCTGCTGTCGCCGGTGCTGGGTGCCGATCCGCGGATCGTGCCGGTCTCGGCGCGGCTGGCGGTGGCGGCGCGCGGTTCCGGTGACGCCGCGCTCCTGGACCGCTCCGGCCTGGCCGTCCTGCACGCCCGGCTGACCGCCGCGTCGGTCGCGGGCCCGGCGCAGGGCCGACTGGCGGCCGCGATCACCAGGGTGCTGGCCGACACCCGCCAGCGCATCGTCGATCAGGCCGCGGAGCTGAACTCCGGTGCGGCGGTGGCCCGCCTCCGCGCCGAGCGTGCGACGCTGCTGGCCGGCCGCGACGGCGGCCGCGCCCAGGCGATGTCGGCGCTGCGCAATCGCATGCACCTGGCGCGGGTGGACCTGCTGCATGAGACGGGCGCCCGCATCCGGGCGCTGAACGCCTCGGCCAGAACGGAATTGGACCGGCTCAGCCGCGCCGAGGCCAAGACCTATCCCGAGCAGCTGCAGCTGTCGGTGAATCAGCTGACCGCGGAGCTGGACGGCGTGCTGACCGGTCGGCTGGCGGAGCTGTCCCGCCAGGTCGCGGCTGTCACCGGTCCCGCGCCGGAATCCGCCGAGGCGAACGCGCTGTTGCCGCGCACGGATCCGCCGCCGCGGGTGGGTCCCGATCCCGAACCCCGGCATCGGGGTGTGGAAGATCACTTGATGATCGCGCTGGGCGCCTCGGGCGGGTTCGGTCTGGGCCGGCTCGTGGTTGCCCCACTCACGCTGGTTCCCGCGCTGAATTACGCGACGATTCCGGTCACGCTGCTGCTCGGGGCCGCGGTGGCCTACTGGGTGGTGCGGGCGCGCGGGCGCATCGCCGATCGGGCGCACCTGCGGCAGTGGGTGAACGATGCGCTGGTGAACGTGAAGGCCCAGCTGGAGCAACGGGTCTCGACGGCGCTGGTGGAGGCGGAGTCACGGCTCACCGATCTGGTCGTGCTGACGACGACCGCGCGAGTGGTGGAAACGGACCGCCGCATTGCGGAATTGGAGTCCCAGGTGCGTGAACTCAATTCCCGCCAGCCCGCGCAACTGGCCGCCTGCCGGCGTGACCTCGAGATTCTGGAATCCGCCGCCACCCAGCACTGATCGGTGCGAACGCGGAATTTGCTGCGCGGTGATACCGAGGGCGCGAGGGACTTTCTAACACTCCGGAACGGCGCATTTCCGGGAAACGGCCGATTCGTGATGTTTCTCGCGCCCGAGGTTGCGGTCCATCTCGGCGGGGTACCGAGTGAGGAACCCCATTCCGTACTCGCCGTCACATCGCGTTAACCTCTTTACCTAAGGAACATGGGCATCCGCGCCGTTCTGGTATGCAGCCCAGCTGTTGGCAAGTCGGAGTGGGTGCCTTTACCGCCAATGGTGGCTTTCCCGGTGTTGTGGGCCGTTCCGGCTGCAAGCTCACCACACCCGAGCCGCCCATCTCAGGAGAGTTTTCATGACCTCAGCGACCATTCCTGGTCTTCACGGATCCGATGGCACCGCACCGACCCAGCACGCAGGGCTGCTCGCCTGGGTGCGGGAGGTCGCAGAACTCACCGAGCCCGATCGGGTGGTGTGGGCGGACGGTTCCGACGCGGAGTGGGACCGGCTGACCGTCCAGTTGGTCGAGGCCGGTACGTTCCAGCGGCTCAACGAGTCCAAGAAGCCCAACTCCTTCCTGGCGCTGTCGGATCCCTCCGACGTCGCGCGGGTGGAGTCGCGCACGTTCATCTGCTCGCGCAGCGAGGCGGACGCCGGCCCCACCAACAACTGGGTCGATCCCGCCGAGATGCGCGCGACGATGACCGAGCTGTACCGCGGCTCCATGAAGGGCCGCACCATGTTTGTGGTGCCGTTCTGCATGGGCCCCCTGGGCGCCGAGGATCCGAAGCTGGGCGTCGAGATCACCGACTCCGAGTACGTGGTGGTCTCGATGCGCGTGATGACCCGCATGGGCAGCGCCGCGCTGGAGAAGCTGGGCACGGACAAGCCGTTCGTCAAGGCCCTGCACTCGGTCGGCGCGCCGCTGGCGCAGGGGCAGGCCGATGTGCCGTGGCCCTGCAACGACACCAAGTACATCACCCACTTCCCCGAGGACCGCGAGATCTGGAGCTACGGCTCGGGTTACGGCGGCAACGCGCTGCTGGGCAAGAAGTGCTACTCGCTGCGCATCGCCTCGGCGATGGCGCACGACGAGGGCTGGCTGGCCGAGCACATGCTCATCCTCAAGCTGATCTCGCCGGAGAACAAGAATTACTACGTCGCGGCCGCCTTCCCGAGCGCCTGCGGTAAGACCAATCTCGCGATGATCGAGCCGACGGTGCCGGGCTGGCGCGCGGAGACCCTGGGCGACGACATCGCCTGGATGCGCTTCGGCAAGGACGGCCGCCTGTACGCGGTGAACCCGGAGTTCGGCTTCTTCGGCGTCGCCCCGGGCACCAACCACAAGTCCAACCCGAACGCCATGGCCACCGTCGAGGCGGGCAACACGGTCTACACCAACGTCGCGCGCACCGACAACGGCGACGTGTGGTGGGAGGGCCTCGAGGGCGAGCCCGATCACCTGATCGACTGGAAGGGTAACGACTGGTTCCTGCGGGAGACCGAAACCCTTGCCGCCCACCCGAACTCGCGCTACTGCACGCCGATGTCGCAATGCCCGACGCTGGCGCCCGAGTGGGACGACCCGCACGGCGTGCCGATCTCGGCGATCCTGTTCGGTGGCCGCCGCAAGACGACGGTGCCGCTGGTGACCGAGTCTTTCGACTGGCAGCACGGCGTGTTCATGGGCGCCACGCTGTCCTCGGAGCAGACCGCCGCCGCCGAGGGCAAGGTCGGCACGGTGCGCCGCGATCCGATGGCGATGCTGCCGTTCATGGGCTACCACGTGGGCGACTACCTGGGCCACTGGATCAACCTCGGCAAGAACGCCGACGCGGCCAAGCTGCCGAAGATCTTCTACGTCAACTGGTTCCGGCGCGGCGAGGACGGCCGCTTCCTGTGGCCCGGATTCGGCGAGAACTCCCGCGTGCTGGAGTGGATCGTCAACCGCATCGAGGGCTCCGCGGAGGCGCAGTCCACCGCGATCGGCAATGTGCCACTCGCCGCGAACCTCGATCTGGTGGGCCTGGATGTGGCTGCGGCCGATGTCGACGAGGCGCTGAACGTCAACCCCGAGGAGTGGCGCCGGGAGATTCCGCTCATCGAGGAGTGGTTCGAGTTCATCGGCGACAAGCTGCCCACGGGTCTGCGCGACGAATTCGAGGCGCTCAAGGAGCGCCTGGGCTGAGTGCCCGGAATACCAACCGCCCGTGTCGTTTCCTCCAACGGCACGGGCGGTTTTTCGTGCATTCGGAAACGATGCCCGCCGACGGCCCGCGGTGGCTTATTCTCGGGGTGTTCTACATCTCAGGTCCCTGAACTGAATGCCATACCGTCGTCGGCGGCCAGCGCTCGCTCTCCGTCGGCGGAGGCCGAATGCGTGGAGGTGGTGGGCGTGACCGATTTGGAGTTCGATATACCCGTTGTCCCGGAGGTAGCCGAGGACCATTTGCCCCCGAGCACCCCGCTGCAGCGCGCCGGGCAGCGCCTGCAGCAGGTCCTGCCGCCGGGGTGGGAGGTGGATGTCGTGGATCCGCCGCGGCGTCCGGGCCAGATTCCCGCGGCCGTGCTGCGCGTGCGAGCCTCCGACGATCAGTAGCCGCCGATACGGGGACGGTGAGCCGACGGAGCTTGCGGAGTCGGTGGGGTGGGTAATAACAGCGGCCCCGTCAGTTATCTTCAGGCATCCCAAATCACGAAATCCTACCTGCCGGTTCGCTTTTCGCAGAACGCACTATTGCGTTTCCCCCGATGGCGGAGCATGCTGATAGCTGGCTGCAGAGAATGATTTTTCAAATGCAATCGCAGGGGAGTGCGCGTCGTGGCGGTGCAAGTGGTCGGTAGATCGCTGATGACCAGCGATCAGACGCCGCATCAGGCAAGATCCGTCGGTAC
This sequence comes from Nocardia albiluteola, assembly GCF_018860155.1. Taxonomy (GTDB): domain Bacteria; phylum Actinomycetota; class Actinomycetes; order Mycobacteriales; family Mycobacteriaceae; genus Nocardia; species Nocardia albiluteola. The sequence continues at coordinate 226,223 of NZ_JAHKNI010000013.1, read as the reverse complement.
GGGCGGATGGGTCGTATCCTTCCTGCCGGGCCGGACGCTGACGCTGGAGCAGGCGGCAGCGGCGCTACAGGCCGCGGAGGCGGTAGCGGCGGTGCGCGCGCTAGCGTGCACGGTCGGCCTCACCCCGCTCGAGACCGTCGGTCTGGCGATGCAGGAACCGCCCTGGCAGGAGCCGGAATGCGCGGGCGGCGGCCGCTTCTGGCGCCGCGGGCGATTGGAGCGCTAATGGCGGCTCGGAGTGTCAGCGCTTGGTGGCCACCACGACCAGATTGCTGACCAGTAGTTCCCGAATACCCGGCACCCGCACCAGCCACCACGCCCAGCGCGGGTGGTACCGCGGGAAAACGGCGAGAATCGTTGCGCGCGAACCGCTTGCGGCCGATGCCCAGCGCAGCCCGTCGGCGGCGCGCACCGCGAACAGGGAGACCCCGAAGCGATTCTTCGGCTCGCGGCCCGTGCGCCGCCGATAGCGGCGCGCGGCGTACTCGCCGCCCAGATAGTGCCAGGGTCCGGTCTCGTGCCCGCCGAACGGGCCCGACCAGACCGTGTAGGACAGCACCATCAGTCCGCCCGGCCGCGTCACGCGCAGCATCTCCTCGGCCATGAGCCACGGCGCCGGCACATGCTCGGCCACATTCGAGGACAGGCAGATATCGACCGCGTCGTCGCGGAACGGCAGGGCCATGCCCGAACCGCGCACCGCGCCCGGCACGGTCAGGCCCGCGGCGTGCATCTCCGTCGGATCCGGTTCGACCGGAATGTACCGCGCCCCGGCCGCGCCGAACTCGTCGGCGAAATAGCCGGGCCCGCCGCCGACGTCGAGCGCGGTGACGCCGGTCAGGTCGCGTCCGGTCAGGTCGCGGAAGAAGTCGGCCACCATATCGGCGGTGTCGGCGGCGATACCGCCGTAAAAGCGCGCCGGATCGGTCTGCTCGAACCGGAAACTGCCGAGCAGCCGCAGCGACCGGCGCAGGGTTGCGCGGCGCGCGAAGCGGGGTGTGGCCCGGCGCTGGGACGGTGATCCGGTCCCGGGCTCGAGATGCGGTGTGGCGGGGCGTTGCATGGCGCCTCAGTTTTGCACAGCGATCCCTCAGCTCCGATCACGGATCCGGCCGCTAGGGTGGAGCGGATTGTCATCTCATCCGTCCGAGAACGACCTGGAGTGCGCTGTGCCCGATACCGGTTTCCCCGGGCCCGACGGGAAGTCTGTGGCACACCTGACCGCTCCGCCCGCCTCCGGCGTACGCGAGGTACTGCTGCTGTGCTGGCGAGATACGGGGCATCCGCAGGGCGGCGGCAGCGAGCGGTATCTGGAGCAGGTCGGTGCCGCGCTGGCGGCGCGCGGGGTGAAGGTGACGCTGCGCACCGCGCACTACCCCGGTGCGCGCCGGCGCGAACAGCTCGACGGCATCGACATCAGCCGGGCCGGGGGGCGCTACACGGTCTATCCGCGAGCCCTGGCGGCGATCCTGTGCGGCCGCCTCGGCCTCGGCCCGCTGCGCGGTGTCCAGCCGGACGCGGTGATCGACACCCAGAACGGCATCCCCTTCTTCGCGCGCCTGGCGACGCGGGCGCCCGCGGTGGTGCTGGTGCATCACGGCCACCGCGAGCAGTGGCCGGTCGCCGGGCGCTGGGTGGGGCGCGTGGGCTGGTGGATCGAATCTCGGCTGTCCCCGTGGGCGCACCGGCGCAATCAGTATCTGACGGTTTCGCTGCCGTCGGCGGAGGAGCTCACCTCGCTGGGGGTCGACGGCGGGCGCATCGCGGTGGTGCGCAACGGCGCCGAACCGGTGCCGGAGCAGGTGCCCACCGGCGCGGCGCAGACCCGCACCGCGCACCCGAGCCTGGTGGTGCTGTCGAGGCTGGTGCCGCACAAGCAGATCGAGGACGCGCTCGCGGTGGTGGCCGGGCTACGGGCCCGCCACCCGGACCTGCATCTCGACGTGATCGGCGGCGGCTGGTGGGCCGAGAACCTGAAAAGCCGTGCGCGCGAACTGGATATCGCCGATTCGGTCACCTTCCACGGCCACGTCGAGGAGACCCGCAAGCACGAATTGCTCTCTCGCGCATGGGTACACGTGCTGCCCTCGCGCAAAGAGGGGTGGGGGCTGGCGGTGATCGAGGCGGCCCAGCACGGCGTCGCCACGGTCGGATACCGCGGGTCGCGCGGACTGACCGATTCCATCGTCGACGGCGCCACCGGAATCCTGGTCGACGACGCCGCGCAGCTGACCGAGGCGGTCGGCGACCTGCTCGCCGCCGCCGAAACCCGCACCGTCATGGGCGAGAAGGCCCGCGCCCGGGCCCGGGAATTCTCCTGGGAGCTGACCGCCAACGGCGTCCACGAGGTGCTGTGCGCCGTGGCGCGCGGTGGCTATGCCACCGGGTTGATCACCGGCCGGGAGCCGGAATCGGCCTAGTTCTGGCGCTGTTCGGCCGGGCCCGCGTCGTCAAGGCCGCCACCGGCACTGCGAGTAGCAACGCCCAGACCAGGTGTGCGCCGATTGCGATGCGCCGGTCGGCCGCTCGCGATGCCGGCCGCAGATCCGCGGGCGTCGCGACCCGATACAGGGTGAGATCGTCATCCGAGTAGACGGTGTTCAACTGGGCCAGAGTGGTTTTCGAGTCGCCGAGCGGCCCAGGCGTGTTGTGCTCCACCAGGATCCAGCCGACTCCCCGGGCCGCCAGCGGTGCGGGCGCCGCACCGCTGAGCAGCAACCGCTCGACCGCGCGGGCGCGGGTGCCCTCCCCGGCGACCACACCACCGCGCACCGGCAGCTCACCGGTCTGCAGCACATCGCGCGGCAGCATTCTGGGCGCCGGATCCAACACCGGAACCCTACCGCTGTAAGGGAATTCGCGGAACATCCCGCCCGGCAGCACCGCAACATCGCCCGGCCCGTCCAGCCGCGCGGCAACCCGCGCCCAACCCGCCGGATAGTGCACCGGCCGCAGCGCGCCGCCCACGCCCCACGCCAGGTCGGGTAGGACCGCGATCAGCAGGGCAATGAAAAGCGTTGCGGTCAGGGCCACTCCAGGCGTTATGGCGCGATCGTCCCGTGTATGGCTTTCACCGCCGTGGTGCGCTGATGTCCCGTCGATGGCCGGGGCGCGACTGGTGCGGCGTCCGCGAGTTCCGATGGCGTGACAACCGGCCGCGGCGCACAGGGCGAACGCGGGCATGGCGAGGGCGACGTATTTCTGTGTGTCGCGGAGCAATCCGGCGCCCGGCACGCGGGCCACGAGGAACTCGCCGAAGTGCACACCCCATCCGGTGGCCCCCAGCGCGGGCAGCACGATCGCCGCGGCGGCGAGCACGAGCAGTGTTCGCCGAGCGTACCGGGTGGCCGTGTCGGCATCCGGTCCTGCCACCGACTGTTCCGGGCTGTCGTCGAGATGGGTGCGCGCGGCCCCGGAGGCGGCCACGCGCCGGACGCCCGTCGCGACAATGGCGAGCAGCACGATCGTCCCCACCAGTGCGAACAGCGTTGTGCGCGAACCGGGTACGGCCTGTGCGTTCCAGATCCCGCCGAGTCCGGCCAGGCTGCCGATCGTGCCGAGACCCGGTTCCGCGCGCGCCGCGAACGCCGCGATGCCCGCCGGATCCGAGGGCTCGGCCCCCGCCCCCGACAGCGCGGTGGCCACCAGCCACGGCGCCGAGGCCAGACACCAGAGCCCGACCGTCCCGAGCACATTGCGCCGCCCGACCAGCAGCACGGCGACAAAACCTGCGAGTATCGCCCCCGTCGGCGTCAACCCCGCGGCCGCCAGCGTTCCGCCGAGCGTCAGCCATGCCGACAGCCTGTGGCCGCGCCACCTTCGCCGATGCTCGGAATCCATTGCGGCCGTCAGCATCGGCCCGGAGACATCTACCGCGGCCGGTCCGATCCGGTGGCGTCGTCCACGCCGGTGCTGTGTTTCGAGCTGATGCGACTGGGGCTGAGGCTGTGTTTCTGCTTCCGGAACAATAGTTTCCGGCGGTGCGTCGTCGCCCGTCCGGGTTCGCGGGGCGTGGTGATCCGGATTGTCCGCGCCCGAGGTGGCTGCGCCGGGCCGGGGCGTCGGCTCCTGCGCCGCACGTTCGGTCCGGCGCGGCAGCAAGGTGCGAATTCGCTGGGCCGCCAGGGCCGTCCACGGCAGCGCCGCGTATCCGGCGAGCAGGCTCCAATGCCCCTGCAGCAGACGCTCGGCCACATACGGGTTCCACACCGCGACGGTGGCCGCCACCATTTGCGGCGCGAGGCCGACCCCGAGGAACCGTCGTGCCAGCGCCGCCGCGCCGCCGCCCGCCGCCCACAGCGCCCCCACCAGGATCACTTTGACGACGACCCCGCCGTCCACCACCGTCGAGAGGATCGCGAGCAGCCAATCCTGCGGCACGGCCCGCGGGGCCGCATCCCCCAATCCCAGCGCCGAGTCGGTGAGATACGACCGCGGCGTCGTCACCGCGTCCCGCAGCAGCAGATATCCGGACCCGAGCAGCGGCCCCACCACGACCAGCGCCAGCACCAGGCTGTACACCGCGGGCACGATCCGAACCCACCGTCCGCCGCGCCCACGCCCAGTCACGCTCAGCCACCCTACGTGCCCGCACCCGCCGCACCACACGGCCCCGCCGCACCACGCGGGCCTGCGCAATCACGCGGGCCTGGCGCATCACAGGGGCCCGGTGCATCACGTGCGCTTGGCGCGGCCATGTGGGCTTGGCGCGGCCATGTGGGCTTGGCGCGGCCATGTGGGCCTGGCGCACCACACGGCCCCGGCGCATCACGTGCACTCGGTGCGGCCGTGTGTGCCCGGCGCATCACGTGGACTTGGCGCGCCATATGGGCCTGCCGCATCATGTGGGCCCGGCGCATCAGGCGGGCGTGGCGCGCCATGTCGGCTTGCCGCATCAGCTGGACGTGGCGCATCACGTGGGCTTGCCGCATCATGTGGGCGTGGCGCGCCATGTGGGCTTGCCGCATCAGCTGGGCTTGGCGCACCACATGGGCTTCGCGAGGCGATGTGGGCCTGGCGGACCACATGGGCCTGGCGCGGCCATGTGGGCTTGGCGCATCAGGTGGGCTCGGCGCATCACAGGGGCCCGGCGCATCACGTGGGCCTGCGCATCGCGGGTCTGGCATACCACAGGGGTCTGGCGCATCACGTGCACTTGGCGCGGCCATGCGGGCCCGGCGCATCGCGTGGGCTTGGCGCGCCATATGGGCCTGCCGGATCATGTGGGCCCGGCGCCGCGGGCGGCTGAGGCCGGGTGAATACGAGCGGGAGGTGGGGGAGATGGGAGCATGGCGGGATGTCTGCTCCCCGTCGTCTGCCCGGTGTCCGGGATTTGACGTTGGTGACGGCGGGGGCGATGACGGCGAATGCGGCGGGGTATCTGCTGCAGCTGCTGGCCGGGCGGTGGCTGGGGGTGGCCGGGTACAGCGAATTCGCGAGCCTGCTGGCGGTGCAGCTGTTGTGTGCGGTGCCCGCGCTGGCGCTGCAGAACGTGGTGGCGCGGGAGCTGGTGCGCGGTGCGCCCGTTGCGGCCGTGCGCGGATTGGGCCGTCGGAGCGCGGCCGTCGTGGCGGTGGTCGCGGTGGTCTTGATTCCGGTGGTGAGCGCGGTGCTGCAGGTCGGCTCGGTCGCGGCCGCCGGTGCGCTGGTCGCGGCCCCCGCGCAGGTGTTGCTCTCGGGCGAGCAGGGGATCCTGCAGGGCGCGCGCAGATTCCGCGCGCTTGCCGTCGTGCTCGGGGGTGCGGGCCTCGCGCGGGTGGCTCCCGCGCTGCTCGCCCTGGCATTCGGTGCGGGCTCCGGCGGGGCCTTGTGGGCTGCCGCCCTCGGGCTCTTCGTTGCCGCCCTCGCGGCCCGCATCGGCGCGCGCGCGCTCCCGCTCGCGGCGGACCGAGCGGATCCAGCCGTCGGCGATATCGGCGATCGAGTTCCAGGAAGCGTGCTCGTTCCCGGCAGCCCCCGGGCCCACATGGAGCGGATCCCCGCCGGAACGGGCGACGAAGCGGTCGGTGGTGGGCACGACCCGGTCGCACCCGGTGGCGGGCGGGCTTCCCACCGAGTTCTCGAACGGATGCGAATCCCCGAAGGCGGCGCGGCCGTGCTGCGGGCCGCCCAGGTGCAGGCGGCGCTGATGGCGTTGTCCTCGGCGGATCTGATCGTGGCGCGGATCGTGTTGAACGATGCCGATGCCAGCCGGTACGCCCTGGGCGCCATTGCCACCAAGATCGCGTTCTGGCTGCCACAGGCGGTCGGGGTGGTGCTGTATCCACGGATGGCACAGCCGCAGTACTCGGCCCGGGCGATCCGGGACGCGCTCGGGGTGCTGCTGGCGGTGGGGATTGCGGCGGTCGCGGGCGCGGCCGTGCTGGCGCCGCTCGCCCCGGTGTTCGCCGGACACGACTATGCCCCGATCGAGGGCTGGCTGTGGCTGTTCGCGCTCGACGGTGCGCTGCTCGCGCTGCTGCAGGGCGCGCTGCTCTCCGCCATCGCCGTGGATCGCACCGCGCCCACGGCCATCACCTGGGTCGGCCTGGCGGTCGAGGTGATCGTGATCGGGCTGTTCGCGCGTTCGCTGCCCGTATTGATCGGTACCGCAACGGGTGTCGTCGCCGTCGTCGCGGCAGCGATCATCGTCATCGTCCTGCGCGCGGCCGCGCGTGGGGCCGGGGACCGTCCGTCGGCGTAGGTATCGGCCGATCTGTCGAATTGCTCTCTGCGGTAGATATTTGCTACGGCACAGTGCTGCGAATGATGTCGCTTCGCGGTGGTGCGCCCCCGGCGGAGCGCGATGTGGCTGTGGCAGGAAAGCGGTGGCTCCCCGCCGAATACGCGGGGAGCCACCGATCAGATAGGTTCTGAGAACGCTCAGATATTCCGGGGGATCTTCAGCTGCTGGGTGGGCTGCTCGGTGAGACTCGCAGCGAGCCCGGCGGACCCGATGGGCGGCTCGGCCGCCGGTGTGCCCTTGGGCTTCTTCGGCTTGACCAGGCGGCCGGGCTTCTCGGACCCGTTGCCGCGCAACCCGAAGAACAGCCCGACGATCAGCGCGATCACGCCGACGGCGCCGAGGATGATCGGCAGCGTCCGCCCGTACAGCGAGATCTTGTCCATGTTCTGCTTGGCGATCGCGATCTGCGAGTTCACCGTGTTGTCGTCGAACACCAGCGTCGTCTGCACCGCGGTCAGCTCGGGCTTGTCGGCGCTGCGGGCGTAGTACAGGTGAATCTGCTCCGAGCCCTTGATGATCGTGCCGGTCTCCGGCTCGACCCAGACATCGCGGGTGTTGGTGTAGTAGCGGTCCATCGTGATGTTGGTTTGACCGCCCGCGACGCCCCACTTGGCGGCGGGCAGGGTCACCTGGTTGGTGGGCGAGCTGACCACCTTCACCAGATCGGTGGCCGGGATCTTCTGCTGGAAGTGATAGACCTTCAGGTCGTTGATCTCGGTCTGCTCGACGAAGTTCATGTCGGACGACTTGCGCACGTTGAGATCGAAGTACGGGTAGGTCTGCTTCTTCGTGCCGATCGGGAACCGGTACTGCAGCCCGTCGTGCTGCACCGGGTCCGCGATGCTGTTGCCCTTGCTGTCGGTGGCGACCGCGATCGAGCCGTTCGGATCCTCATCGACCGGCATGCCGGACTTGCGGTTGATGGTGACCCGGTCGATGGTGGCCGACAGCAGGCCGGTGTCGCCCTGGAGGTCGATGTTCCGCAGCGTCTGGCCCGCCTGGATCGTCATCTCGTTCTTGTCCGAGGGATCCTCGACGGTCAGATACCGCTGCGAGATCAACCGCACGTTGGAATCGACCTTCGCCGCCCCCGAGCCCGAGGTCAGGGAGCTCGCCTCCAGCACCTGGCTCGGCGCGTTCGGGCTGTTGTTGGCGATCGTGGTGATTTCGAGGTCGAGGGGGGTCTTCGCCAGCTGGCCGAGGGCATACGTCGGGGTCAGCACCGCCGCGATGATCAGCAGCGAGCCGAGACCCACGAGCAGGCAGGCCACCGTCCTTCGAGTACCGGCACGCAGTGCCATGCAAACTCTCCTCGTCATCCAACAGGCAGTACCGAGTCGCGGTGCGTCCACTGCGCGGCGCTCGTGAGCCCCGACACTAACAGTCCGAACCGAGGAAGCATCGATGTGAGGCCGGAAACATCCCCAAACCCTGGTCGACCGACAACACGGGCACACTGGAACCCGATGACCACGACCATGACACCGGATGCCCAGCCCGGAGCCGGGCAGGGCGATGCGCCGGTTCCGCGGCAGCGCACCGCCGCTCGTGGTTTCGTCCCGGCGCTCGAGGGGATGCGCGGGCTGGCGGCGCTGGGTGTGGTGGTCACCCATGTCGCGTTTCAGACCGCGGCGACGGGGATTCCGGTGCTCGGCCGGGTGCTGGAGCGGTTCGACATGGCCGTCGCGGTCTTCTTCGGCCTCTCGGGATTCCTGCTCTGGCGTCCGCACGCGGCCGCGGCCCGGGGGCTGGGCGCGGCCCCGTCGGCGGGGCGGTACCTGCTGCATCGGGCCGCGCGCATCCTGCCCGCCTACTGGGTCGTGGTGTGTGCGGTTTTGACACTGCTGCCGTCCGCGGCCGAGTCGGCGGGGCGGCGGGTGTGGGTGGCGAATCTGACGTTGATCCAGGTATTCGTGCCGCTGACCCTGACCGACGGGCTGACCCAGATGTGGAGCCTGTCGGTGGAGGTGGCGTTCTATCTGCTGCTGCCACTGCTGGCGCTGGCCATGGTGTGGCTGCGCGGTCCAGCCGCGCGCTGGCGGGCGCCGGTGGTGCTGGGGTTCGGCCTGATCAGCCTCGGCTGGAATCTGCTGCCGGTGCCGACGCCCAACGCCATTCACTCGGACAACTGGCTGCCCGGATATCTGCCGTGGTTCGCCGCGGGCATGCTGCTGGCCGAATTGGTGGAGGGGCGGGCGCTCGGTGGTGGCAGCGCCGCGAAGCCGCCGGTGTGGCGCCGTATCGGCGCAAGCCGCCGGGCTATGTGGTCGATGGCGCTGATCGCGCTGCTCCTGTCGGCGACGGACCTGGGCGGCCTGCCCGGGCTGGCTCGCGGCCAGGCCTGGCAGTACGTGAGCAAGATGGGCCTGGGCGCGCTGATCGGATTCGGCCTGCTGGCCCCGTTGATCCTCGGCGACGCCCGGCACCGCTGGCTGGAGAGCCGGCTCGCCGCGACGATCGGCCGCTGGTCCTACGGCATCTTCATCTGGCATCTCGCGGTGCTCAGCGTGGTGTTCCAAGTCTTCGGAATCGTCCCGTTCCACGGCATGTTCCTGCACGTGCTGGCGCTGACGGTGCTGTTCACCCTGCCGATCGCGGCGGCCGGTTACGCGCTGATAGAGGAACCGGTGCGCCGATGGGTCCGGCGCCGTTTCGGCTAGCGGCCGGTCGCCCGCGTCGGGCGCGGCAGCGCGGAAATCCCCAGCGCGACAATCGATACCAGGGCGGGGAACTGCACCCAGAGTGAGCCGCCCATGTACCCGTCCGGGGATCGCCAGGGTCCGGTGGACAGTGCCGCCATGGCCAGTGCCGTGCCGATCCCGGCGACCGCGATCAGGATGCGTGGTGACCGGCGGCCGAAGTACCGGTCGGCCACCAGGCCCGCGGCGGTGAGCCCGATCGCGACCGGCCCGGCGATCAGAAATGTTGCGAGTGTCAGCCCGATCGCGCCCGGCACCCGGCTGTTCCAGGTGCGCGGGGCCGGATCAGCCGGTGCATCGGGTTCCGTCGTGGGGGATGCCGCGTCAGGTTCCGTGGCGGGGGGTGCTTGCTCGGCAGCAGGATTCAGTGGCCGATCGACTGCCCGGCGGCGCCGGAACCGGGGGAGTGCCAGGGCGATCAGGGGGAGCAACAGCAGTAGTCCACCGAAGATGGACAGTCGATACCAGCGGTCGATGGGGAATTCGACGGTGATCGGGCCCTGGGCGCCCGCGGGTACCAGCCAGGCCTGTTCCCAGCCGTCGGCGACTATCGGGGTGAGTGTGTGACCGTCCGCCGTGTGGGCGCGCCAGCCTACGTTGGTGCTCAGGGGCAGGACCAGCAGGCGGGTACCGGGTTGCGCCGAAACGGGCTGGGCCGCAACATCTGTGCGGTTCAGGCGTAGCTCGTTGACGGAGAACATCGGAGTGGGGGTAACGGTGACGTCCACCTGGCCGTCCGGCAGATCGACGAACTTCGCAACGGATGGCCCGGTCGCGTCGGGGCCGATCGTATCGATTCCGCAGACCTGCGCGGGAACCGGTGCGCTGGACCGTAATTGGTCGGCCGTGGCGGTGATCGTGGTGTGTACGGTCCGCCCTCCGACGGCGATCGTGGGACCGTGGGCGCAGTCGATGGTGATGGGGCGGTCATCGGGGGCGGGGGCGGGATAGTCCGGGCCCAGCACGCGAACCTCGGCCAGGCCCGGCGGCTGCTGTTGTGCGAAACCCAGTGCGGTGCGGTCCAATACGGTGTTCCACGTCGCGATGCTGAGTTCGATGCGGTCCGTCAGGCGGGGGTGCAGCGCGATGCGGATCGGGCGGCCCGCGGGAGCGTCGGGATCCAGCGTACGTACCTGCGGCCCGTCGCCGAGGTTGACCGAGACCGAGGTGGGCCGGGCGGGCAGCGCTCCGGTCGGCGGGGTTATGTCGAGCCCGGTCACCAGGGCGGGGGCCGGAAGTTCCAGGGTGAGGGTCGGTTTGGGGCCCGCGGGGTTTCGCACCGTGTCCTGCGTGGCGATCCAGCTGGTGCGCGGATCGGAGTCGGTGACGGCGAAGGCCGAGCCGCGCAGGTCGCCCACGTCGGCCGAGCCGCGCGCGACGGGCAGGTTGTGATCGGTGAGCAGCGCCTCGAGTTCCGGGCTCTGCCGGGCCCGCACGATGAGTTGCGGGGCGACGTCCATCGGCCCGGGGACGCTCAGGGTGCGCTGGAACGTGCCGGGTTCCTCGGCCGACAGCGCCAGCCCGTTATCGCAGCGCACCCGGTCGGGTGCGTCGAAACAGGCCGCGCGGCCCGGAAATTCCTGTCCGAGATCCCAGCCCCGCACCCGCGTTCCGGCGGGCACGGGTGGCAGCACGGTGCGGTGGCGGATATCGACCGGCACCGGTGCGTCGCGGTTCGAATAGTCGTCCAGGGCGACCGCCGAGATGCCGAATTGCCCGCCCGCGGTGCCGCCCTCGGTCGCGGTGGCGGTGATGGTGAGCCAGCCGGTGCGGCCCGGGGGCAGTGAAACCGCAACGGGTCCACCGGGTTTGGTGATGCGGGCGGCCACGGTGCCGTTCGCGGTGCGCACCTCGATCCATTTCACCGGATCCCCGAGGGCGGCCGCGCTCGTCGTCACCTGCAGCACCCCGGCCCGGATGGGATGCGCCAGATCGAGCCGGAGCCATTGCCCCACAGCGTGTTCGGCGCTGTTGCTCAGCCATGCGGTGGACGGGTCGCCGTCCACGACGGCCGCGGTGGAGCTGCCCGGCGCCGTGCCGCCCAGCTGGGTGGCGTCGGCGGCCGAGCTCGACGCGGTGATGGTGGCGCCGGACCACCGGCCCTCCACCAGCGGGGTGCCCGGGACGGCGTAGTCCGGCGCCCGATTGAACGTGCGCCGGGCGTCGGTGGGCGCGCGCAGCGCCGAACTGTGGTCGTCGACCTTCCCGAAGTCGGTCTCGCGATCCATCGGCGTGTCGGTGATCAGCGTTGTGCCACCGGACAATCCGGCCCGGGCAGCATCCGTGGCCAGCAGCACGGGACCGTTGGGTAGCGCCGGGGAGCTCCGCAACCGTTCCAGCACCTCGGGCCCGCCCTGCACCACCGGCACCGAATCCAGCGGCACCGTATACGCGCCCGGGAAGGATGCGGGTGCGCCGGGGCCGCTGTGGATGTCGGCGGGCGTGCCCGGCCACGGCGCCTCCACCCGGTAGATCTCGACGGCCGGATATTCCGGGCGCAGATCGCCATCGGCGACCAGACCCTTGCCGTGACCGGTGATGATCCTGCTGCCGAACTGCGCCACCTTCGTCAGCCCTGGGGAGCGTTCGATGGCCTCGTGGGCCAGCATCGGCCGGGTCGATCGCGAGGTGTCGGGGTCGAGATCGTTGCGCAGCACCAGAATTCCGATGCCCTGACTGATCAGTGTCGGCGCCAGCCCCGCCGACGGCCGCCCGTCGGCGATCAGCCGCTGCACCGAATCCATGGCGCGGATCGCCCCGGGCGGCGTGAGCGGTACTGCGTCGCGCACCGCCCACGGCGTCGTCGCCAGCGCCTGCAACGGCTCGTCGCGGGTCAGCCCCCAGATCTGGCTGCCGAACGGCGCGCCCGGCACCACGAGCGCACGGGTGTCGGCGGCATTGTCGGCGAGCCACTGCGCGGTCTGGGTCCAGTACGCCGGGACCCGGTCGTAGGCGCCGCGCGGGGCCAGCTTGCTCGTCCACGCCAGCGAGGTCGACAGCGCCAGGGCGGCAAGCACCAGCGCGGCGAGTGCCACCATCGGGTCGCGTTCGGGATGGGCGAAGGCCCTGCGCCACACCGGCATCGGCGCCGACCCGGGCAGCGGAACCCGCCCCAGCAGCTGGGCCAGCCCGATGACCAGCGGCAGCCGGATCAGCGGTTCCAGCTTGTGCACATTGCGCAGCGGCGCCCCGCCCGCGTCGAGGAACGCCCGCACCGGCTCGGCGAACGGCCCGCCCAGCTCACCGGCGTAGCCCGCGCAGATGCCGACGAGCCCGATGATCAGGATCAGCGTGAACCGGCCGCGGCCGGGCATCGACCGCATCGCCAGCCCGGCCATGCCCGCGGCCGCCAGCAGCCCGGTGGCCAGCACGGCCCCCGGCTGGGTGACCAGCACCGCCCCCGCGATCCGCTCGGGCGAAACGAACGGCGTCCAGCTGTCGGTGCCGCGCAGCACCTCACCCAGCGACGCCCACTGCGTGGTGACCCCGGACGATTCGATGTAGTCCAGGAACGGCGGACTGACCTTGCCCAGCACCAGCAGCGGGACCACCCACCACAGCGTCCCCAGCGCCAGCAGCGGAATCCAGGCCCGGGTGAACCGCCACCAGGCCCGATTGGGCCGGTACGACGCCCACCAGATCGCGGCGGGCAGAAACGCCGCCGCCGTCGCCACCGCATTCACCGAACCCATCAGGGCCAGCGCCAGCGCGCTCCCGGCGGCCGATAGCGCCCCATGCCGAGGCAGACCATACGAGGTGAGGTCTGCCGGGGCACCGCTCAGCCCGACCCGATCGTCGGCGACTGCTACCCCCTGCGCTTGGTGCGCGGCAGACCTCTCGATCCCGGTCGACCCGGTCATCCGAGTGTTCGGTCCCCGTGCGGCTGTTGCATCCGCGCCGTCGGGCCGATCCGCACTCCCCTCTTGGCGCACCGGGGGCGCGGCCCCCGCGGGTGTCCCCACGGCAGGGGTCGGAAGGTTGTGTGCGCCGGATCGCGGCGGCGCGTTTCGCCGATTGCGGTGCTCACGCCACAGCCGTGAGCGGGACTTTCGGACCACGGTGGCCCATCGGCGATGCCCGGGCCGACCGGTGTCCGGTCCGCCTGGTTCGCCCGGGGGATCGGTGTCACCGGATGAGCGCCGAATCCTCCTGCGCACCTGGGTGATTCGCCCCAGTGCCGCGGGCGCCAGCAGCACCCAGGGGGCGAGCATCATCGGAAGGGTTTCCGACGAGATCGATCCGATGGTGGTCAACACGCGCGGCGCCAGGGCGAAGGCCAGGGCCGCGACGATGCGGGAGCCGCGGGTGCCGATGCCGAGGACCTCGCAGAGCCGGATCACTCCCCAGAATCCGGCCAGGATCAGCAGGGCCCACCAGATCCGCTGCGTGATCCATGCGGGCAGGCCCAGCGTGTGCCCGAGAGCGAAGAATGCGCCGTGCGGGAAGAAATACCCGTAGGCCTGGTTCTGCACCTGCCCCATCGGGGCCTGGCTGCTCCACAGGTGCGCGGCCCGGCGCAGAAAGCCCAGGGGATTCTGGGCGAGATCATATTTGGTGTCGGCGACGGTGAGGCCGGGCGCCTGCAGGAACGTCAGCAGGAAGGCCGCGGCGACCGTTCCGGCGAACCAGCGCCGCCCCAGCGGCGCGGTGCGATGGGAGCCGGCGGTTGGCTCAGCGGCTGCCGTATTCAACGTTGTTGAGCAGCGACGACGATTGGTTGCCGCTGCGGTCGATGGCGGGCCGCGAATTCTGCGCGGCCGCCGCCGTGATGACGAACACCGCGACAGCACCGATCACGGCTCCGGCGACAGCGCTTGCTACACCGGGAACGGCAAACTTCATCGCGGAACTCCCATACATCGACGCAGGCGTATCCGGGTCAACCTACAACATCGAACGGTGATCGTAAGCGCGGCCCGCCCGGGCCCGGACCGGCGCGGCGATGGCGCGGACCGGCCTAGGGTAGTGCGCAGTCGAGGCCGCCGAGGAAGGTGCGCAGCTTGGCGGTGGTCTCGTCGAGTTCGGCGCGGGGCTCCGAGGCCGCGACGATGCCGCCGCCGCCGAACGCGCGCACGGTGCGGCCATCGGCGGACAATTCGGCGCAGCGGATCGCGACGACCCATTCGCCGTCCCCGCGCGCATCGCACCAGCCGACCGCGCCGCCGTAGAAGCCGCGGTCCTCCTCGAGTTCGGTGATGGTGTCCAGGGCCAGGTCGGTCGGGGTGCCGCAGACCGCGGGGGTGGGGTGTAGCCGCATCGCCAGATCCAGCGCGGTGGTGGTGCGGTCGCGCACGCGCCCCCGGATCGGCGTGGCCAGGTGCCACACCTCGTGGGTGCTGATCAGTTCCGGCTCGTCGGGGATGGTCAGCTCGCACAGTGGGGCCAGGCGCTCGCGGATCCACTCGATGACGTAGGCGTGTTCCTCGCGGTTCTTGGCGCTGGCCAGCAGTTCGCGGGACCGCTGGGCGTCGAGCTCCGGATCGGATCGGCGGGGTTCGGTGCCGGCCAGCGGGCGCAGCGTCACCGTCTCGCCGTGCCGGGCCACCAGTACCTCCGGGGTCGCGCCGACCAGGGCCGCACCGGTTCGTCCCGCGGGGGTCAGGTCGACGGCGAAGATATTGGCCCGGGGATGGCGCACCTGCAGATGCCCGGCGATCACCTCGGGGGCCAGCGGTTCGGCCGCCGCTGCCAGCACCGATCGTGCGGCCACCACCTTGCGCAGCGGCTGGGCCGGATCGGATAGCTGCTCCACCAGCTTCGTCACCCGCGCGATATGCTCTGCGGCGCTGGGGATTTCGGTGATCGCCCGGACTTCGGGCAGGGGCGGCAGGGCGGCCGGGCGCCACGGTCCGGCGGTGTGTTCCGCGCGCTCGGGCACGCACAGCGCGGCCGGATTCCGCGGATCGAAGGGCAGCGCCCCGACGATCAGGCCGGCCGCTCCGCTCGCCAGCTCCGCGCGTGCGGCGCGGGCGTCGTCGAACGCGCGCCGCGTGCCGGTGGTTCGTACGACGCCCCCGGGCTGCGCGAGCAGAAATCCGTCCATAGTTTTTCGACCATAGTCTCCGGTTCACCCGCGGTAGCCGGGGAAGGGACACACGTCTCACTGTGATGCCGGGCAAGGAAGGCGCCCGGGGCGATGGGCGGCCCGCGTGGCGTCGCCATGCCCGGGCGCGGCGCACCGCGACGCACCTGCGGCGACGGGTCGGCCGCGTCGCACTATTTGCAGGCGGGCGGGACCAGCAGGATCGGCCGATGGCAGTGCTTGAGGACGGCCTCGGCGACGCTCGAGTGCAGCAGCGCGCGGATGCCGGTGGCGCCCCGGGTGCCCGCGACGATGATATCGACGTTCAGGTCGTCGGCGACATCGACGATGGCATTCCAGATGGTCGAGGTGCATTCGGCCGTCCGGGGTTCGGCATTGAGCCCGGCCAGCTTCGCCAGCCGCACCCCCTCGGAATTGATGTGCTTGGCGTCGACGTAGGCGATGTCCTCGAGTTCCTCGTCGGACACCCATTCGGGCTGCAAGACACCCGACATTCCGGACAGTCGCGCGGTCTGGCGGACCATCGGCTCCCAGGCGGTGAGCACTACCGCCCTGGGCGCGGACAGGAACCGCCCCGCATATTCGACGGCCCGCTTGGCATTCTCCGAGCCGTCGTACGCAATGAGCATCAGGTCGCAGGGCATGACGAACCTCCCGGGCTCCGGTGCCTTGACTACGTGGAGAGAGTACCCGTCCACCCAGTCTGAAACGGGGATGTCAGGGCCTCTTGCCAGCGGAAATGTCCCCGGACCCGGCGGGGCCACTGCGGGTCGCGGTCCGGAAATATCGACGGCCGCATTCGGCATTGCGTCCGGTCGGTTTGTTGTCCGAAAGCGCCCGGTGCGACATGATTCGCCAGCGGTTCACCGAAAGAACCGGTGCGGCGGCAGGTTTGGGTTCGACTGGATTTTCCCGGCGCACATTCCTCGCGGTCTTCGACGGGTATTCTGATCTCGAATGCACCGTCCAATGGGGAGCGTCGTGGATATCGGCCCGCATCGCAGCACTGTCGTTCTGCCCACCGGATTCGGGTGTCGCACCCATTGAACGCCATGGACCCGATCGAATCGGCCTCCTTCGGTCATCCCGAGGGGGATCCGCGCGCGCTGCTGTATTTCGAATGGCGCCAGCGCCGCGAATCCGGATATGTCGTCGACGATTTCGGCGAGGAGGTCCGCGATCTCACCTGCACCGCCACGCTCAACACCGCCGCGTGCTGGCGCCTGCTCGGCCGGGTCGAGGCCGCACCCCGCGACCCCGCCTGGCCGTACCGCGAGAACGGCGCCGGCGCCCCGCTGCATTCACCCACCTCGCAGGCTCCGTCGACCGACCATCCCCTCCGCTCGCCGACGCCGCCGACCCATCTCTACGACCGCATACTGGGCGGCTGGCTGGGTCGATGTGTCGGGTGCACGCTGGGCCGGCCGCTGGCGAACGGATCCACCTGGACCCCGCGGCACATCCGCACGTATCTGGAACGCACGGACGCCTATCCGCTGATCGACTACGTGCCCGTGTCCAGCCCGATGCCGGAGGGCTACCAGCTGAATCCGAGTTGGCCGGAATCCACGCGGGGCCGCGTCGATGGGTGCCCGCGCGACGACGATCTGGATTACACCGTGCTCGGCCTGCACCTGCTCGAGCACCAGGGCATGAGTTTCACCCCCGCTGATGTCGCGGACGGATGGCTCGAGCGGCTGCCGTTTCTGCAGACCAACAGCGCCGAGCGCGTCGCATACCGCAACCTGATCGACGGCCTGACCGCACCGGATGCGGGCCCGGCGTGGCTGCGCTCCCCCGCCGGGTCCGACGGACACACCACCGCGAACTACCGGAATCCCTACCGCGAGTGGATCGGCGGGCTGATCCGCGCGGACATCTACGGCTACGTGTGCCCCGGCGATCCGGCGCGCGCGGCCGGACTCGCGGCCCGCGACGCGTCGCTTTCGCACACCGGCAACGGGCGCTGGGCTGCGATGTGGGCGGCCGCGGCGGTCGCCGCGGCCTTCACTGCCGCCGACGCCCTGGCCGCGATTACCGTTGCGCAACAGGTGATTCCGGCGAACTCGCGGCTGGCCACGGCGCTGTCGCAGGTCGTCGAGGACTATCGGCGCGGCGTCGGCTGGGAGCAGGCGGTGGCCGCGGTGTACACCCGGCACGGCCACTACAACTGGCTGCATGCCGTGCCCAACGCCTGCCTCATCGCCGCCGGATTACTGTGGGGCGAGGGCGATTTCACCCTGACGATCGCCCTGACGGTACAGAGCGGCCGGGCCACGGACTCCACCGCCGCCACGGCCGGCTCGATATCCGGAATCCTCGTGGGCGCCAGCGATATTCCGCAACACTGGACCGGCCCCCTGCGCGATCAGCTGCGCACCGCCGTGTCCGGCTACGACAACAGCGACATCTCGGCCCTGGCCCGCCGCACCTTCGATCTGGCTCGCCAGCAGGTGGTTTCGCGGTAGCGGCTCAGCCTTCCCGGCCCCAGTCGGCCGGATCGCAGTAGTGAATCCAGCTGTCGGTGTTCAGGTGTTCGGCCGGGGAGAGACCCGCGCGCAGGGCCACGCCGGGCGAGGCGTGGTTATCCGGCTGGATTCGGGCGATGACGGGGAGCTCGGGCAGGTGGGCGTGCGACCAGGCGACGACCGCGCTCGCGGCCTCGGTGGCGAGGCCGCGACCCCGGACCGCGGGCGCCAGGCGGTAGAACAGATTCAGGACCGTGCCCGCCGGATACTGCATCGTGCGAACCCCGGAGAAGCCCGCCACGGCACTCTCGCCCCGCAGCCGAATCACCCAGTAGCCGTAGCCGTGCCGATCCCAGTGCTCGTTCCATTCGTCGTAGATGCGTTGCGCCCCATCGCGAGTGGTCACCGTCAACACCCCGGGATGCGTGTCGCCGTAGATCTCCAGAATCGCATCGACATCGCCGGGGACCGGGCGGCGCAGAGCCAGCCGGGCCGTCTGGAGAGCCGTATTCGCCGACACATCACCCATGGTTGAGACTGTATGTCCTGCGGGCGGGTCCTGGCATTTCCAAGTCGGCGGCCAAACCTGTTGACCGCCGGGAACAGTGGATGCGAAGCTGGTATTTCTGGGGAGAAATCGAGGTGGGGAAGTATGAGAATCCGTTCATTCGCGGCGTACGCGGCGATCACCACGGTCGTCGGCGGCGGGCTGCTGCTGAGCGCCGGTTCGGCGTCGGCTCGGCCGTTCGGCCAGGTCAACTGTTCCGCGCGACCGCAGGGCACGCAGGTCGTGACCACCTGTGTCAACGACGACGACGCACCCGGCACGGGATACCTCCACGCGGCGTGCGCGAATGGGCGCATCCTGTGGCCCCTGCCCGGCTACCAGGTGGCGCCCGACAGCACGCAGACCTTCACCGAGGACTGCGGGCCGGGCGGGTCGCCGATCACGTGGGAGGCCGAGGGCCAATCACAGTGGCAGGCACAGGCGCTGTGGGAGCAGCAGCAGGAACAGCTGCGAGAGCAGCAGGAATTCCAGCGGTAGCGGCATCCGGCCCGGTCGATCCCGAGCCGGATGCCGTTGGCGAATAAGCGAATTCAGCGCTCCAGAATCGCGACCACGCCCTGGCCGCCCGCGGCGCAGATCGAGATCAGCGTGCGCCCGGAACCCTTCTCCGCCAACTGCTTCGCGGCCTGGGCGATGATGCGCCCACCGGTCGCCGCGAACGGGTGACCGGCCGCCAGCGAGGACCCGTTGACGTTGAGCTTGGCGCGATCGATCGAGCCCAGCGCGCCGTCCAGGCCGAGGCGCTCCTTGCAGTACTGGTCGGACTCCCACCCCTGCAGCGTCGCGAGCACGACGGAGGCGAACGCCTCGTGGATCTCGTAGTAGTCGAAGTCCTGCAGGGTCAGGCCGTTGCGCGCGAGCAGCCGCGGCACCGCGTAGGTGGGCGCCATCAGCAGCCCGTCCGGACCCCAGATGTAGTCGACCGCGGCGACCTCGCTGTCGACCAGGTAGGCCAGCGGCTTCAGGTTGTGCTCGGTGGCCCACTCCTCGCTGGACAGCAGCACCGCGGACGCGCCGTCGGTGAGCGGGGTGGAATTGCCCGCGGTCATGGTGGCATCGCCCAGCTTGTTGCCGAAGACGGGCTCGAGGGTGGCCAGCTTCTCGAGGGTCGAGCCCGGGCGCAGGTTGTCGTCGCGGGTCAGGCCGAGGAACGGGGTGATCAGGTCGTCGAAGAAGCCGCGGTCGTAGGCGGCGGCCATGTTCCGGTGCGACAGGTAGGCCAGCTCGTCCTGCGCCTCGCGGGTGATGCCGAATTCCTTGGCGGTGATGGCGGCGTGCTCGCCCATCGACAGGCCGGTGCGCGGCTCGGCGTTGCGGGGGATCTCGATGCCGACCATGCTCGGGCGCAGGCGGCCCACGAGCTTGACGTAGTCCGAATTCTTCTTGGCGCGGTTGGCATCCAGCATCCACTCGCGCATCGACTCGCTCACCCCGATCGGCGCGTCGGAGGTGGTGTCGGTGCCGCCGCCGACGCCCGCCTCGATGCGGCCCAGCGCGATGCCGTCGCCGACGGTGACGATGGACTGCAGGCCGGTGCCGCAGGCCAGCTGCAGATCGTGCGCGGGGGTGTAGGGCGAGAGCTCGCTGCCCAGCACGCTCTCGCGGATCAGGCCGTGCTCGCCGACGCGCTTGAGCACTGCGCCGCCGACCACCATGCCCAGCCGCTCGCCCTGCAGCCCGAACCGGCTGACCAGGCCGTTCAGCGCAGCGGTGAACATGTCCTGATTGGACGCGTGCGCGTACTTGCCGTCGGAGCGGGCGAACGGGATCCGGTTGCCGCCGAGGACGGCGACGGGGCGCGCCTGCTTGGTGCTCCTGGCCGAATTGGCATTCGCCGAACGGGCTTTGGTTGTCACTCGAGTCTCCTTCGGGGGACGGTAAAGCCGGCGGAGCCGGCGGGGTGGGTAGGCATTGGGGGACGGTGAGCCGGCGGAGCCGGCGGGGTGGGTAGGCACAGTCTCGTCGGGGGTGGGTGCGTCCGGCGCGTCGGCCGTGCAGAAGTCTCGGCGCCGTCCGATGCTCGTGGTGTGTCGGTTTACATTAAACTTACTCTCGAGTAAGTTTAATGTCGACACGTGCCCCGGAGATCTGTCCAATTACGGCGGGGCGCGGAACCGGCACGACGACGGGTCACCTACGAGCAAAGGAAAAGGTAGGAACAGTGGCAGCCAGCAAAAGCAAGGGCGCTCCCAACCTCTACGGATCGTTTGTTCACTCGGCTCCCGGCGCATTCCTGGCGAGCAAGCTGGGCCTGCCCAAGCCGGAGAACCTGCGCCGCTACCGTGCGGGTGAGCCGCCGCTGCCCGGGCCGGTGCTGCTCGGCGGCAAGGGCCGGGTCGCCGATGCGGCGCGAAACCTGTTGTCGGACTACACCTTCGTGGATGCCCCGGCCGCCGGCGTGAAATTCGGCGCGCTGGTGTTCGACGCCACCGGCGTGGCCTCCATCGAGGAGCTGTCGCAGCTGTTCGCGTTCTTCCAGCCCGCCATGCGCTCGATCGCGGGCAGCGGCCGCATCCTGGTCGTCGGCACCATCCCGGAGCTGACCGCGGGCGTCGAGGAGCAGATCGCCCAGCGTGCGCTCGAGGGCTTCACCCGCAGCGTCGGCAAGGAGCTGCTGCGCGGCGCCACCGCGAACCTGGTCTACCTGCACCCCGAGGCCGCCGCCGCGGCGACGGGCCTCGAGTCCACCCTGCGGTTCATCCTGTCGGGCAAGTCGGCCTTCGTCGACGGTCAGGTCTTCCGGGTCGGCAAGGCCGATTCCACCGCGCCCGCCAGCTGGGACAAGCCGCTCGAGGGCAAGGTCGCCGTGGTCACCGGCGCCGCGCGCGGCATCGGGGCCACCATCGCCGAGGTGTTTGCCCGCGACGGCGCGAAGGTCATCGTCGCCGACATCCCCGCCGCCGGTGAGGCCCTGTCGCAGACCGCCAACAAGGTCGGCGGCACCGCCCTCGCGGTCGACGTCACCGCGGCCGACGCCGCGGACAAGATCGCCGAATTCGCCACCGAGCGCTTCGGCGGCATCGACATCATCGTGCACAACGCCGGCATCACCCGCGACAAGCTGCTGGCCAACATGGACGACGCCCGCTGGAACGCCGTCATCGGCGTGAATCTCGCGGCGCCGCACCGCATTACCGAGGCGCTCGTCGCCAAGGGCGCGCTGCGCGAGGGCGGGCGCGTGATCGACGTGTCCTCGATCGCCGGCATCGCGGGCAACCGCGGCCAGACCAACTACGGCGCCTCCAAGGCGGGCGTCATCGGCATGGTCAACGCCGAGGCGCCGAAGCTGGCCGAGAAGGGCGTCACCATCAATGCCGTCGCGCCCGGCTTCATCGAGACCGCGATGACCGCGGCCATCCCGCTCGCGACCCGCGAGGCCGGCCGCCTGATGAGCTCGCTGTCGCAGGGCGGGCAGACCGTCGACGTCGCGGAGACCATCGCGTACTTCGCCAGCCCGGCCTCGAACGCGGTGAGCGGCAATGTCGTCCGCGTCTGCGGCCAGAGCCTCATCGGCGCCTGAGCGGGACACGATGACCGAGACCATCAAGCTGAGCCAGACCCCCGGCACCGGCAGCCTCTACCTGAAGGCCGCGCTGGGAGCCGTTCCGCTGCCGATGCTTTCGGCGCGGAGCTCGCGGATCCCGGACCGCGCGGTGGAATTGACCGGCCAGACCATCGACGCCGACAATCTGGCCGCGTACAGCCACGCGACCGGCCTGCGGTTCGGCGACTCACTGCCGGTGACCTATCCGTTCGTGCTGGCCTTCCCCACCGTGATGCAGCTGCTGACCGCACGGGATTTCCCGTTCGCGGCGGTCGGTTCGGTGCACATGGAGAACGTGATCGAGCGCACGCGCGAGATCTCGGTGAGCGAGCCGCTGGATATCCGGACGCACATGGAGAATCTGCGCGAGCATCCCAAGGGCCTGGTGGTCGACGCCATCACCGAGATCAGCGTCGGGCGCGAACTGGTGTGGCGGCAGACCTCCTCGTTCATGCACCAGCAGCGCACCTCGCTGTCGGGCGGGCCCAAGCCCGAACCCAAGCCGGAGGAGGTGCCCCCGCCGCCGCTGCGCGCGCTGCGGGTCGATCAGGCACAGATCCACCGCTACGCCGCGGCCTCGGGCGATCGCAACCTGATCCACATGTCCTCGTTGAGCGCCAAGGCATTCGGCTTCCCGCGGGCGATCGCGCACGGGATGTGGTCGGCCGCGGCCATCCTCGGCACGATCGAGGGCCGCATCCCCGCCGCCACCACCTACTCGGTGAAATTCGGCAAGCCGATCCTGCTGCCCTCGACGATCAACGCGTACGCCGATCAGGCCGAGGGCGGCTGGGACCTGTCCCTGAAACATCCGAAGAAGGGTTACCCGTATCTGACCGCGACGCTACGCTGAGCGGGCTGTACCGCGGTGCCACCGCGGGCCCGGTGCGGTGATGCTGCGCTGCCGTCTCCGGGCTTGGTGGGGCGCCGCGGGATCCGCCGCACCGAGCTGAACAACAGGGCCGCGCACCTTTCCGGCCGATTATCGGGTCGCATGGGGGATCCGATAGCGCACCGCCGGAAAGGTGTGCGGTTCTTGTGATTTCAGCAGTCGCAGCATCCGTCACAGCAGCAGTCGCAACTAGTGTCGCAGCAGCAGTCGCAACTGCAATCACAGCAGCAATCGTCACACTCGGCCGTCCGCCAGCACGCCTGATGGCGCTCGCCCTTGCACGGGCCGCGATGTTCGGCACAGCAGGCGTAACCGGTGCAGTAGGAAAAGCAGAGGATGCCGATGCTGTCCCAGCAGCCGCTCGGCGGCTCCGCCGGTGGGCGGCCGCCGGGTACGGTGGTGAGATCGTCGGGCTTGTAGTCGAATTGCTGGTTGTCGTACGCCTGCTGTGAACCCTGGCCGAAATGGGGCGCGCCGGGTTGTTGGCCGGGTTGCCCGGGGCCATAAGGGTTCTGCCGGTACGGGTCACCGGGACCAGGGCCGTATGGGTCTGCACCGGGTTGTGGACGGTTCGGATCCCCGCCCGGTGGTTGACGGTACGGATCAGAACCCGGTGTGGGGCCGTAGGGATTCGGACCGGGTGTGGGGCCGTAGGGATTTGGACCGGGTTGCGGAGCGTAGGGCTCCCGCCCGGGGTGCGGGCCATACGGATTCGCGCCCGGTTGCGGGGGATATGGGTCGGGTTGCCTGGGGTACGGCCCCGGCTGGTACGGCTGACCGCGCTGCGGGCCATAGGGATCCGGTTGCCCGGGACCCCGCAGGACGGGATCGTGCAGTGCAGATCGCGAGCTCGACGCACTGACCACCGCGTGCACGAGATCCCGCCGCGCGTCGTCGTGTGCGTCCGGAACCCGCACAAGACTGTGCCGCTCGTCGTGCGCGTAGTCGGTCTTCACGAGGCTGTGCCGCCGGTCGCGCGCGTCGTGAGTCTTCACGAGACCGTGCCGCCCACCGTGCACGCCCGAAATCTCCACGCGCCCCAGCACGACGGGGAATCCGAGCAACTGCACCGTGCGCGAGGCATCCACCGATCCCGGAATCGTGCGGTCGGACTTCGAGTTTCCGCATTGCCCGTGCGAACAGGTGTGGCCCGCCTCGGAACAGGCCGCCCGAACCGCCCGCCGCATCCGGCGCACCACCCCGGTCAGCGGATCCAGCAGGGCCCAGCGTACCGTCGGCACGCCCGCCAGCCCGGCCCGCCACAGCGCCTCCTCGACCCGCGAATTCGATTCGCGCAGCAGGCCGTACGCCTCCTCGGTGCTGGTTCCGGTCGCGGCCAGCGGATTGAACTTCCCCCGCTGCCGGTCCTCGTCCAGGTCCTCGATGGCGTCGGCCAAATGCGCGATCCGCCCGAAGTGCCACCCCGCATCCCGCAGCGCGGACGCATTCTCCGGCCGTCCGGCCAGAACCGCACTGTGCGCGAACAATTCGGCCGTGCACAGCTGCGTGGCCCGGGTCAGTCGGGCCAGCATCGCGGTGCGCCGTTCGGGTGCGGCGGACACCTCGTCCGAGTCGTGAGTCGAGCCGTCGTGCTCGGATTCCGAACGCCGATCCGCCCGCCGGAATCGCTGTAGCAAGCGGTGACGATCGGCGCCGACTTGGCCGGAGTTGCCAGCGTCATCGGTGTCCACGGCCGGGTCCGCGCCGGCCGTCCGATTGCGTTCTCGTCCCTACGAATCATTCTGCGCCGCAGCCATTGTGCGCTCGATCAGTGCCTGCTCGCCGATCGCCTCGATCAGCGGCGCGAGGTCGAGGCCGATGTCCGCGGCCCCGGCGCGTGCCCGGTCGAACCAGCGGTCGGCGACCATCCCCATCGGCCGCGCCCGCAGCGCGCCCGCCTCGCCGTCGTCCACGTGATCGCGAACCTTGGCCGCTCCCAGGAGCAACGACGCCGTCGCGGCCAGCCGAACGCCGGGAGACTCGGCCGAGGCCACGCTCGCGCGCCGCATCCCGCGCAGCGGGCACGGACCCGCCGTGCTGCGCCCGGCCGCCTGGGGCCGCTGTGCCTCGGTCAGCACGCTGAGCACGATGGCATCGGTATTGGTTGCCGCGCGGGCCATCTGGCCGTGCCCGTCGCGCAGGCCCAGGCACAGCCCGCACATCTGGGCGCTCAATTCCCGTGCGCCGACACCGTATTTCGCCCCACTGTGCGCGCATGGCTTCAGAAGCCCGAACAAAGATCCGCCCCCGTCGATCGTCGGCCACGAGGGCCGCACCGCTGTCACAACCCGCAGTGCACTCTGACAAACGTTGCGCACCAGCGCAACCGGCGAGCGGGATCAGCGCGAGGGCTCCTCGGCCTTCTTCTTGCCCGCCAGACCGCGCCAGGCCAGATCGTCGAGGAGGTTGACCGCCTCGGCCACCTCGACCTCGCCGCTGGCGATCCGGTCGGCGATGGCCTCGCCGGCGCCGATCACCGCGACGGAGACGATGTCGAAATTGGTGCCGGGCTCGGCGTATTTGGCACTGGACTCGAGCAGTTTCGCGGTCAGCTCGATGATGCGCTCGCGGCTGTTGGCGATCTCCGAGGCGAACGGTTGCTGGCCCAATGCCTGCCGGTACAGCACCTGCCAGGACAGCCGGTTGTTGTCGACGTAGGACAGGAAGGCCTCGAGCCCCGCGCGCAGTTGCTCGTGCGGGGTCAGCTGCGGATTGCCGGCTACCGCGACGGCCTCGATGAAGCGCAGGCTCTCGCGCGCGATGCAGGCCCGGAACAGCTCGTCCTTGGAGCCGTAGTACAGGTAGAGCATCGGTTTGGAGATACTGGCCTCGGCGGCGATGGCATCCATCGACGTGTCGTGGTATCCCTTGCGGGAGAAGACCTCGACGGCGGCGTCCAGCATCTGCTGTTCACGAACCGCTCGGGGGAGCCGTTTCGTACCGCCCGCCATGCACACTCCTAGGCCATCGTGAAACTTACATCTTACTCCAAGGTAAGTTCCCTCGACCCGGACTTTGCTGCATAGTTGCTGCCCGGTCGGGGCCGAAGGGGGCAGCGTACGGCACCCGGCGGTGTGCCGGGAAGCCCGCATTCCGGTCAGCAGGTCAGCAGGTCAGCGGGATGCCCTTGTACCGGGCAATCCGCAGCACCGACTCGTTCACCCGCGCGAGCGGCAGCCGACCGGAGCTCACCTCCTGCTCGAGCCGGTTCAGCACCTGGGTCACCGCATTCGTGCTGATCCACAGCGCGCTGTCGGCCCCGGCCTCCAGCGCCGCGGCGACCGCGTCCTCGATGTCCATCCGGCTGGTGATCGCGGCCATTCCGCTGAGGTCGTCGGTGAAGATGGGGCCGTTGTAGGGTGCGGCGTTGTAACCGGTGCCCTGACGCAACAGCGCCATCGCCTGCGGGCTGATGCTGGCCGGGACGTTCGGAGCGGTCAGCCCCGGCACGTCGAGATGCCCGACCATGACCGCCGCACCCGAGCCGATCAGGTTGCGGTACGGCACCAGATCGTCGTTCTGCAGCTGGGCCAGCGGTGGGGTGCGCACCGCGCCGGTGTGGGAATCGCCCGAACCGTGGCCGTGGCCGGGGAAATGCTTCATGACCGTGCCGACCCCGGCATCGTGCATGGCCCGGATGAAGGCGCCGGCGTACTGCGTCACCACGTTCGGATCGTTGGAGAACGAGCGATCGCCGATGACGGCGTCCGCGGGTTCGTCGCTGACGTCGGTATCGGGCGCGAAGTCGACCGTGATGCCCAGGTTCTTCATCGCCTGCCCGCGCGCGAGGCTCTGCTGGTAGAACTCGTCGGCCGAGACCGTATTCGCGGCGACCCGGGCCGAGGGCACCGCCCCGATCAGGTCCTTCAGCCGCGAGACCCGGCCGCCCTCCTCGTCGATGGTCACCATCAGCGGCACCCGCGCGGCCGCCTTGACCTGGTCGATCTGCTTGTTCGCGACCAGGGCCGGGGCGGTCCAGCTGCCGACGAAGATGCCGCCGACCTGCTCGGTGCGCACCACGTTCTCCGCATCCGCGGTGTCCTTGACGCCGACGGTCAGCAGCTGCGCCAGCTTCTGGCGGGTGCTGAACTGCGCGAGATAGCCCGCGTCGCAGTCGAGCTGGGACTTGGTGGTGGTCGGGCTGCTCGTGCGGGCCGCGCCGGTGGTGCTCGACGGCGCCGAGCTCGACGGCGCCGAGGAGGTGGAGCCGCTGGAACAGGCGGTCAGCCCGACCGCCACCACTGCGAGCACGATCCCGGGAAGGTTGCGCATGACTTCCGACCGTAGCCGCCGCGGCGCGGGTTGCCTAACCCCTGGTAGTTGGGAGCACGTGTGTCAGGCTGTGAGCGACGGTCCCGGCGCCAGTGCGATGCGCGCGCGTTCCCGGCCACCGCCCGTTCAGCCCGAGCCCCTCCGGCGGTGGGCCGAAGGCCCGGGGGATCCGGCAAGCCCGGAACGAGACTGCCCCGCACCGAGTTTCGGTGCGGGGCAGTCTGTGCGAGATCTATTTCGCAGGCAGCTCGTTGTGCCCGCCGAAGCCCTTGCGCATCGCCGAGAGCACCTTGTCCGCGTACAGCGATTCGCCGCGCGAGGAGAAGCGGGCGAACAGCGCGGCCGACAGGACCGGGGCCGGGACGCCCTCGTCGATCGCGGCGCTGACCGTCCAGCGGCCCTCACCGGAATCGGAGACCCGGCCGCCGAACGAGGACAGCGAGGGATCCATGTGCAGCTGCTGCGCGGTCAGGTCGAGCAGCCAGGACGCGACCACCGAACCGCGCCGCCACAGCTCGGTGACCTCGGGGACGTCGATGTCGTACTGGTAGTACTCGGGGTTGTCCAGCGGGGTTTCCTCGGCGGAGTGCGAATCGCTGGCCTGCGCGCCGACATTGGCCTTGTGCAGGATGTTCAGGCCCTCGGCGTAGGCGGCCATCGCGCCGTACTCGATGCCGTTGTGCACCATCTTCACGAAGTGGCCGGCGCCGGCCGGGCCGCAGTGCAGGTAGCCCTGCTCGGCGCGGGACGGCTCGCCGGTGCGGCCGGGCGTGCGCTCCGCCGCGTCCACACCGGGTGCGATCGACTTCAGCAGGGGCTCGATGTGCGCCACGGTCTCGGCCTCGCCGCCGACCATCAGGCAGTAGCCGCGCTCGAGGCCCCACACGCCGCCCGAGGTGCCGATGTCCAGGTAGTGAATGTTCTTGGGCGCGAGCTCCTTCGCGCGCGCGATGTCCTCGTGGTAGCGGCTGTTCCCGCCGTCGATGATGATGTCGCCCGGGTCCAGCAGCTCGGCGATCTCGTCGATGACCGCACCGGTCGCACCGGCGGGGATCATCACCCAGACGACGCGCGGCGCCTCCAGCAGCGCCACGAACGACTTGTAGTCGGTGGCGCCGGTGAACTTGTCGCCCAGCTCGTCGGTGAACTCCTTGATCTGCTCCTCGCGGCGGGCGTAGCCGACCGCGGTATGCCCGTCCTTGACGATGCGGCGCACGATGTTGGCGCCCATCCGGCCGAGGCCGATCATTCCCAGCTGCATACCTTCTCCTCGAGTCGTCTCCGAGCGCCGGCGGGGCCGAGCTCACTCACGTGGCGGCGCACTCAGTGAACCAGTCCCGCCGCAACTTTTCTCGATTGTCCTCTTCCGCCTCGTATCGCATCTCTCCGGTCCGCCCGAAAGTGATGTAACACGGCAGCGGAGGCGCCGATATACAGATCGGCTCCGTGCAGTTGCCAGACCCCCGACCCGGCAACCGCACGGGGCCTTTTGTTCCTCTCACAGCTGCGCGCGCATCAACACGACGTTGTACTGGCTGTGGATGCCCAGCGCGAAGTACAGGGCCTTGCCGGTCTGATAGGGGAAGAGCATCGGCGCGTAGGCGGTCTGCAGGTTGCGCACGTCGACCAGCACGCGCTCCGGACCCCACGGCCCCTCCGGATGCGGCGCGGTCCGCATCACCACCGAGTCGAACGGGTCGGTGGTCAGCATGACGTACTGGTGCAGATAGTCGTTCCACATCACCGACAGCTCGCCGACGCCGCCGACGATCGGCTGGGCCTGGGTGGGATCCTTGGGCTTCCAGTTCTTGCCGTCGAAGAACTCGTAGGCGTCGTTGTTGGCGATATCGCCTTCCTTGACCCGCGAGATGAATCCCGGATTGTGGCGGCCACCCGGCGTGCCGTACTCGTACACGTAGCCGCCGGACTTCAGGAACGCGTCCTGCTGAAAGTTGCCCCAGCCGGGCAGGTCCGACGCGCGGCGAGTGGTGGGCAGCTGCGCCCAGGTCTGCCCGCCGTCACCCGACGCGGCCAGCGTAGAGAAGTTGGTGTTCCAGCGCCCGTCCGGCCCCCAGTCGTGCACGGACATCATCCGCATGAACTGCACGCCGTTGACCGAGATGCCCGCGGTCGGGATGAAGCTGATCTCGATGCCGGGGATCTTCGGGCTGGGCAGCGGGTTGTCGACGAAGCTCGTGTAGTGGATGCCGCGGGCCGGATCCGCGTTCGCGGGGCTGCGGTACAGCACATTGGACCGCCACGCCCAGACACTCCCGGCCAACAGGTTCGGCAGGCCGAGTCCGGCGGTGTCGCCGTAGGCGGTGATCATCTGGCCGCGCCCGTCGTCCCACATGATGCCCAGATCGGTGCCGAGCACGTTCTGGGCATCGGTGCGGTTCGGGCTGGCCATGCCGGTTAGCTGAAAGATCGCCTGTGTCGACCCGGGCAGGTGGGGTAGGGTGTTGCCGCCGTTCAGGCCGGGGAAGGGATTGATGTTGTTGGGGTCCGCTCCGGCCGGGGTGGAGGCTCCGACCGCTAACACCGCGACCGCCGCGCACGCTCCGGCAAATGCGGACAGTCGTTTCATAGTCTGAATCCCTTCCCACGAGTGACGCCGAGGGTATTGTGCCCGCTTCACGGCATCGATGTGAGATATGCGCCACGCCATATCGATCACATCGATCGGTCGGCCGCGCGGCTCGGCCCGCACGACAAAGCCCCGCGACCTGGGGTTTGTGTCCGGGGCGCGGGGCTTTGTCGTGGAGCGCAGGGGTCAGAAAGCCGCCTCGTCCAGCTCCATGATGTCGTTATCGAGGTTGGACAGGACCGCGCGTGTCGCGGTCAGCTCGGGCAGCACGTTGCGGGCGAAGAACTGCGCGGTGGCGATCTTGCCCTGGTAGAACGACTCGGTCGAGCCGTTGTCCAGCGCCTTGATCGCGACCTCGGCCTGCGCGAGCAGCTGCCAGCCGATGAGCAGGTCGCCCACGGCCATCAGGAACCGCACCGAGCCCAGGCCGACCTTGTACAGCTCGCTCGCGTCCTGCTGGGCACCCATCAGGTGCCCCGTCAGGGATGCGGCCATGGCCTGCACGTCCTCGAGGGCGGTCGCCAGCAATGTGCGCTCGGCCTTCAGGCGGCCGTTGCCGCCCTCGCGCTCGATGAACTTGCCGACCTGGCCGGCCACATGGCCCAGTGCCACGCCGCGGTCACGGGCGATCTTGCGGAAGAAGAAGTCCTGCGCCTGGATCGCGGTGGTGCCCTCGTACAGCGAGTCGATCTTCGCGTCGCGGATGTACTGCTCGATCGGGTAGTCCTGCAGGAAGCCCGAGCCGCCGAAGGTCTGCAGCGAATCGGTCAGGTACTGGTACGCCCGCTCCGAACCCACGCCCTTGACGATCGGTAGGAGCAGGTCGTTGACCCGCGCGGCGAGGTCGGCGTCGGCGCCCGAGACCAGCTCGGCGATATCGGCGTTCTGGTGCGCGGCGGTGTACAGGTAGATCGCCCGCATGCCCTCGGCGTACGCCTTCTGCATCATCAGGCTGCGGCGCACGTCCGGGTGGTGGGTGATGGTGACGCGGGGGGCGGCCTTGTCGGTCATCTTGGTCAGGTCCGCACCCTGCACGCGGGTCTTGGCGTACTCCAGCGCGTTCAGGTAGCCAGTCGACAGCGTCGCGATGGCCTTGGTGCCCACCATCATGCGCGCGTTCTCGATGACGTCGAACATCTGCGCGATGCCGTTGTGTACCTCGCCGACGAGCCAGCCCTGGGCCGGGACGCCGTGGCCGCCGAAGGTGACCTCACAGGTGGCCGAGACCTTCAGGCCCATCTTGTGCTCGACATTGGTGACGAAGACGCCGTTGCGCTCGCCGAGCTCACCGGTCTCGTGATCGAAGTGGAACTTGGGCACGAAGAACAGCGACAGGCCCTTGGTGCCGGCGCCGGCGCCCTCGGGGCGGGCCAGGACCAGGTGGACGATGTTCTCGAACAGGTCGTCGGAGTCACCGGAGGTGATGAAGCGCTTGACGCCCTCGATGTGCCAGGTGCCGTCGTCCTGCTTGACGGCCTTGGTGCGGCCCGCGCCCACGTCGGAACCGGCGTCGGGCTCGGTGAGCACCATGGTGGCGCCCCAGTCGCGGTCGACCGCGATCTTGGCCCACTTCTTCTGCTCTTCGGTGCCGTTGTTGTGGAAGATGGCGTTGAAGCCGGGACCGGCGGCGTACATGTACGCGGCGGGCTGCGCGCCCAGGATCAGCTCGCTGATGGCCCAGTGCACGGCGCGGGGAACGCCGAGGCCGCCGAGCTCCTCGGGCAGGCCCAGCTTCTCCCAGCCGCCCTCCTGCATCGCGCGGAAGGACTTCTTGAACGACTCCGGGATCGCCACGGTGTGGGTCTCGGGGTTGAAGACCGGCGGGTTGCGGTCGGCGTCGGCGAAGGATTCGGCCAGCGGGCCCTCGGCCAGCCGCCGTACCTCGCGCAGCATCTCCTTGACGGTGTCGGAGTCCAGGTCGCCGTAGGCGCCCCCGTCGAGGATCGAACCGAGGCCGAGCACCTCGAAGAGGTTGAACTCCAGGTCGCGGACGTTGCTCTTGTAGTGACCCATCGGTCTTCTCACTCTCCATCGAGTTGGGTGCGGGTCGGTGGGTTGCCGTTCCCGCCCGCGGTCTCCATCGGGTAGCGGGCGGATCGCCGTCCACTACTCGCGGGTAACTTACACTGTATATTACCGGTGAGTAAATCTGTCGTCAAAGAGCTGAGCGACCGATGTGACGCGATGAACAGTGGCTGTTCCGCCATCGGTTGTTGCGCTGGTACTGGCGTCGGGAGACTTGCGATGGATGCCGGCAGTGCTGGGCCGGGGCGGGGGCTACCGTTGTGGCGTGCGCCTGGAAACTAGTGCGGGACCTGCGGAGATCGAGCTCGACAAGCCCAGGGGGGCGAGCTTCCTGCTGCTGCTGACGCACGGGTCCGGCGGCGGCGTCGAGGCGAGGGATCTGCTGGAGGTGCGTGAGCGCGCGCTCGAACTCGGTGGGGCCGTCGCGCGGGTCGTGCAGCCCTATCGGGTGGCCGGGCGGCGCGCGCCGGGGTCGGCGATCAAACAGGACGCCGCCTGGCTGGAAATCGTTGCGGCGCTGCGCAAGAAGGTGCGCGGGGTGCCGCTGATCCAGGGCGGGCGCAGCAACGGGGCGCGGGTGGTGTGCCGCACCGCCACCGTTGTCGAGGCGAAAGGCGTGCTGGCCCTGTCCTTTCCGCTGCATCCGCCGGGCAAGCCGGAGAAGACCCGGCGCGAGGAGCTGCTGGCGGCCTCGCAGGCGGTCGACGTGGTGGTGATCAACGGCGAGCGCGATCCCTTCGGGATACCCGATGCCGTCGACGCGGCGGAGGTGAAAATCATTCCGGGGCAGCCGCATTCGTTCCGCACGGGATTCGATGTCATCGGCGAGACCGCTGCGGTATGGCTTCGTCGATGGACCGGGGCGCGCTGATCGTCGTTACGCTCCGCTGTCTTCTTCGGGCCCGCCGGCACGCGTCGCGACGACGAGCGCATCGATCGCCTCGCGCCCCTCGGTCTGCCGTAGCACCCGGTCGGCGACCCGGATGTGCATATCGGGGGCCGCGGACAGGTCCTCGACGACATCCTGCGGGGTGAACAGGATCTCCGGATCCTGCGGCCCGCCGAAGCCCTCGGTGAGGTTGATGGTGTCGTGCCCGAGCATCAGTAGGGTGCCACCGGGGGTGAGCATCTGCGCCGCGCGCTGAACCAGCTCGCGGCGCTGGGGCGCGGGCAGATGCAGAAAGACGATCAGCACCAGCTCGAACGGGCCCGTGACGCCCGCCGCGGTGAGGTCGGTCGCATCCGCGCACTGCCACGTGAGACGGCCGCGCACCGTCCGGGACAGCCGCGCGGCCACCGTGCGCGCCTTATCGATCCCGACCTGGGAGAAATCCATCGCGTGCACCTGCCAGCCGTGGGTGGCCAGCCACAGTGCGTTGCGGCCCTCCCCGCAGGCGAGATCCAGGGCCCGCGGCAGCGTCGGCGGCTCCTGTCCCGGCGCGTCGGGCCGCAGCACGATCCGGCGCTCCAGC
Organism: Nocardia albiluteola; assembly: GCF_018860155.1. Lineage (GTDB taxonomy): Bacteria > Actinomycetota > Actinomycetes > Mycobacteriales > Mycobacteriaceae > Nocardia > Nocardia albiluteola. The sequence continues at coordinate 192,929 of NZ_JAHKNI010000013.1, read as the reverse complement.
CCGTACACGTGCTCGACCACGGTGGCATTCGGCGGTGCGCCCCACACCAACTCGCTTTTCGCGTAGCGCGCATCCCACTCGGCCGCATCCATGACGCCGAGTCTAGGTGTGCCCTGCCGAAGGGACCCGGCTACAGTGTCGTGCGCATCAGGACCACGTTGTACTGGCTGTGCACGGTCGTGAGGTAGTACAGGTCGCGGCCGGTCTGGTACGGGAAGATCGACGGGGCGTAGGCGGTGGGCAGCTCCCGGGTGTCGATCAGGACCTCGGGCGGGCCCCACGGTCCCTCGGGGGCGGGGGCGCGGCGCATCACCACCGAATTGAACGGGTCCGTCGTCAGCATCACGTACTGCCCGAGGTACTGATTCCACATCACCGACAGCTCGCCGACGCCGCCTGCGATGGGGGCGGCCGCGCCCACATCGCCCCGCCGCCAGCGTCCGCCGTCCCAGTATTCGTAGGCGCCGAGATTCTGCATATCGCGCTCGCGCACCCGCGCCACATAGGCCGCATTGTTGCGCCCGGACGGCGTGCCGTATTCGTACACCCAGCCGCCGGACTTCAGGAATGCATTCATTTGGAATTTCGCGTTCGCGCCCGAATTCGGGCGGCGGGTGAAGCCGAGATCGGCCCACGTTTCGCCGTTGTCGGCCGAGGCGGCCAGGCCCGAGTAATTGGTTGTCCACTTGCCGACGTCGTCCCAGCTGCGCACCGACATCAGGCTCATGTACTGCACGCCGTCGGCCTCGATACCCGCTGTCGGAATTCGGCTGATCTCGAGGAACGGAATCTTGGGGCTGGGAATCAGATCCCGGGCCTGGCCGAAGAAATCGCGCACCACGCTGTCGAAATAGATGCCGTTGACCGGGTCGTGGGTGTGACTGCGCAACAGGACGTTGCTGCGCCAGGCCCAGATGCTGCCCGCCAGCAGATTCGGCAAGCCGAAACCGGCGGTGTCGCCGAATGCGGTGAGCATCTGCCCGTGGCCGTTGTCCCACATGATGCCCAGGTCGGTGCCGAGCATGCCGTAGTTCTGCGTGTTGTTCGGGCTGGCCATGCCGGTGACCTGGAAGATCGCGCGTGAGCGGCCGACCAGATGCGGCAGGCCGGTGGTTCCGTTCAATACCGGAATCGGATTGATGGCGTTGGGATTCGCTGCGGCGGGCCCGGTCACGGCCAGCAACAGCGCCGAGGCACCCGCGATCGCGGGCAACAGGAACGATGCGACTCTGGACAAGGTCGGCGGGCCCTCCTGCGTCTGGTCGAGACGGGTGGGGCCCAACACCGATCGAGCTTGTGCGGCCACACACGATCATCGACTGGCTGGCAAAGTGCCCAAATGCTAACAGCGGATGCGCGCGCGGCGGGTTTATCGCCGCTGGTTTCGGGGTATTACACAACTTTTCGTGTCGTGAGCCTATGGGAAACCGGGATTATCGGCGCGCGAGTGCCTGGCGAAGTATCAACGGCAACTGGGTCGCCCGCTCGATACCGAAGGTGCGCCACGGCCCCGCGTTCCAGCTGCGGTCGAACAATCGCTTGACGCCCGCGACGGCGTGTGGCGAGCGGGCCGATATGCGGGCCGCCAATTGTTCCGCGGCCGCGCGCGGATCCGCGCTCACCTCGGTCACCAGGCCGATCCGCTCGGCATACGCGGCGTCCACCGGATCGGCGGTCATGGCCAGCAGCAGCGCCTTGTCCATTCCGATCAGCCGCGACAGGGTCGCCGCGCCGGTCATGTCCGGGACGAGGCCGTGCTTGGCCTCCATGACCGAAAAGTCGGAATCGGGTGTGGCGAAACGGAAGTCGGCGGCCAGGGCGAGCTGCAGCGCGCCGCCGTAGCAGTGCCCGTGCACGACCGCGATCACCGGCTGCGGCAGCCGCCGCCACGCCCAGCAGGCTTCCTGGAAGGCGTTGGTTCCTCGCCACGGGACCGGGAGGAAATTGCGCACGACGGTCAGCGGATCGCCCATCGCCTTGGCGATATCGAGGCCGCTGGAGAAGCTGGGGCCGTTGCCGGACAGGATGACGGCGCGAATATCGTTGCGGCCCGCGATGATTCGCGCCACGCGCGCGAGCTCGCGCAGCATGTCGACGGTCAGGCCGTTGTGCTTGCCGGGCCGGTCCAGCGCGACGTAGGCGCGGTCGCCCTCGAAGGTCAGCGCCACATTGTTGTGCGCGATCGTCTCCGCGGTCATGGCCGGCTCGCCTCCAACTGGTCGAGCAGGATCTTCGCGCATCCGGCGGGATCGTCGTAGAACGGGGTGTGACCGCTGCCGGTCAGGGGCAGGTGGCGGGCGCCGGGCAGGCGGCGGCGGGCGCGGCGGCTCTGGGTCGCGTAGGTGAGCAGGATGTCGCGGTTGCCCCAGGCGACGGTGACGGGCACGCGGGCCAGGCGGCCGCCGTCCTGCAGCCGGGCACGATCGAACGAGGCGAGGGCGTCGTCGAACCCGGGGGAGTCGATCGCGCCCTCGGCGGTGGCCAGTGCGTCGTCGGCGCCGACGGCCCAGGCCCGGCCGAACACCAGGGACAGGAACGCGGTTCGTCCGGCGGGGGTGCGCAGGATCGCGGGCAGCGCGGGACGCAGGGCCAGGCCCAGCGTCTTGGACAGGCCCAGCGACCGCTGGCACCAGATGCGGCCGGGGGTGGACCAGAAGCCGATCGGCGAGAACGCGGTGACCGAGCGGGCCAGGCCGCGCGCGGCGAGGTTCAGCGTGATCAGCCCGCCCATGGAATTGCCCGCCAGATGCGCTCGCTCCAGACCGGTCTCGGCGAGGAAGGCCGCCAGCGCGTCGGTGAGGGTGTCGACCGTGGTGTGCGCGAGCGGCTCGGATGCGCCGAATCCGGGCAGGTCCACGGCGTAGACCTCGAAAGACCGTTCCAGTAGCGCGATCACCGGCTCCCACACCTGCCAGTGGCTCCCGACGCCGTGCACCAGGACCAGCGGCTCGCCGGTGCCGGAGCGGTGGTGATTCAGCACCGGCATACGGTAGCAATCATTGGCCATATGCCAACAGGTGTGCGGGCGGTACGATAATTGGTATGGCTACCCGTAAGGTGACGCTGTCCCTGGACGCGGCTGCCTGGTCGTTCGCCGAGCAGGCAGCGGCCCGTGCGGGAATGTCCCCCTCCGCGTGGATATCCCGCGCGGCCCGGCGTGAGGCGGTGCGCACCGGCTGCGGCACGGTGCCCGACCCGGCCGGTTTCGCCACGGACGACGAGGCGGAGCTGGCCGCCGCCGAGGAGGCGATGCGTGCGCAGGGGTGAGCTGTGGATCTACAACCCGCACGGTTCGTCTCGGCGTCGCAATATCATCCTGATCTCGAGTGATGGCATCAACGAGTCGCCGCGTCCCTGGCTGATCGCGGCCGAACTGCTGGATTCCGATCCGCGGGACATCCTGGCCGTCACGATTCCCGGACACGGCTGGGTGCACGCGGGCAATCTGGGCCGCATCTACCGGGGTTGGCTGGCCGAGCGCACGGGCGCGGTCGACGACGAAACCCTCGAGCGCCTGGACACCGCGCTGCGCGCCGCGATGGATCTGTAGCCTCCGCCGCTGGGGAACACCACCTGGACTGTCCTTGCGCGGTCCGATGCGGCAGTATCACCACGGCGGTCTGTCCCCCTCGCCGCCGTAGCCATACTTCGTGAGAATTGAGGAATCAGTTGAGGATTACGCTGATCGCCGCAGCGTTCGTCGCCCTGCCGCTGCTGGCGGCCTGCGGTTCGGACAACAAAACCCCCGCCCAACCGGCCATCACGCAGGACGACCTGTCCAAGTCGCTACAGAGCAGCGGTCTCAAGGATCCCCAGCTCGCCGACTGCGCCGCGAAAATCTATGTCGGCGAGGGCATCTCGCAGGACGGCCTGCGCCTCATGACCAAGCCCGGCACCAACGCCCAACAGCAGGACCCCAGCACCATGGGCCTGACCAAGGACGACGCCGCCAAGGCCCAGGACGCCACCAAGAAGATCGTCTCCGACTGCATCAAGTAGGGGCCGAAGAAACCCCCACGCGAAATACGAAACCCCCATCCGGTAGCGGATGGGGGTTTGTCGTGGAGCCGGTGACGGGAATCGAACCCGCAATTCGACCTTGGGAAGGTAGCGTGTTGCCACTACACCACACCGGCATCGCGTCGAGCGCGCTCGCAACCTTATCAGACGCCGGGGCGAGCGGTGCAAGTTCGCAGGCACCGGCTGGGGCTGGGCCCCTGGTCGCTAGGATTCCTGCGTGCTGCTTTCCGATCGCGACATTCGTGCCGAGCTGGCCAGTGGGCGGCTCGGGCTGGAGCCGTTCGACGAGAAACTGGTCCAGCCGTCGAGCATCGACGTGCGCCTGGACCGGATGTTCCGGGTGTTCAACAACACTCGGTACACCCATATCGATCCGGCGCAGCGCCAGGACGAGTTGACCAGTCTCGTCGAGCCCGCCGACGGGGAGCCGTTCGTCCTGCATCCGGGCGAGTTCGTGCTCGGTTCCACGCTGGAGGTGTGCTCGCTCCCGGACGATCTGGCCGGGCGGCTGGAGGGCAAGTCGAGCCTGGGCCGGCTGGGCCTGCTCACCCACAGCACCGCCGGGTTCATCGATCCGGGGTTCTCCGGTCACATCACGCTCGAGCTGTCGAACGTGGCCAATCTGCCGATCACCCTGTGGCCGGGCATGAAGATCGGTCAGCTGTGCTTGTTGCGCCTGACCAGCCCCGCCGAGCATCCCTATGGGAGTTCCGCGGCGGGGTCGAAGTATCAGGGCCAACGCGGGCCGACGCCATCTCGCGCCTACCTGAACTTCCCACTGCCCAACCACTGACACCGTGTACGCAACCACACCCCGCGCGGAGCCGCACGAGTGCGGATCTCCGGACGGGGTGCGCCAAGGTAACAGCTTGACGCGGTGGGGTCAGTGCCCGGGCAGTACGTGCCTGCCCGACCTGTCCGTGGACAGGGCCAGGGAGCTGATGTACTGGATCTCGCCCTCGGGCCCGGGGACTGCGGAGGCGATCATGTCGGGACGCTCGAAGTCCAGCCCGGTCACATGGCAGGTCAACGTCTCTCCCGATGGGTTCCCGTGTTGGTCGAACATCGGCAGCTCGATGCCGTCGTCAGTGCGCCGTAGATAGAACTTGCCGCGGGTGAGCACCGCAGTCAGCGGCGTCAGCACGAAGGCCAGCACCACCGCGACGATCGGCGAGTACGGCTTCAGCGTTCCCCCGAAGGCCCCGAAGAACGTCAGGATCGACAGCACCGCCGCGGCCCCGAAGCCCACCAGACCAACCGGATTGAAGTTGTAGAGCATGCCGCGCCGGAACTCCGGCTGCTTCGGCGAGATCTTCAGCAGATACTTGTTGACCGCGATATCCGTTGCGACGGTGACGATCCAGGCGATGCCGCAGTTGGCGTAGAAGCCCAGGATGTTGTTCAGGAAGTCGAACATGTTGGCTTCCATCAGGATCAGCGCGATCGCGAGGTTCACTCCGAGGAAGACCAGCCGGCCCGGATAGGTCTTGGTGACGCGGGTGAACGAGTTGGTCCACGCCAGCGAGCCCGAATACGCGTTGGTCACATTGATTTTGATCTGGCTGATCACCACCAGCCCGACCGCCAGGGTCATGGCGAGCCAGCCCGGCACCATGTCGCGGTAGATCTCCAGGAACTGATGCACCGGCTGATTGGCGATACCCTGTGCGCCAGGCAGATTCGCGATCAGATAGACCGCCAGGAACAGCCCGACCACCTGCTTGATCGCGCCGAAGACGACCCAGCCCGGTCCGGCGAGCAGCATCCAGCCCCACCACTTGCGGGCGTTCTCGGGGGTTTTCGGCGGCATGAAGCGCAGATAGTCGATCTGCTCGGCGATCTGGGCGATCAGTGACAAGCACACACCCGCGGCCAGCAGCGCGCCGGGCAGGCTCACCCCGCCGCCGTCCTTACCGCCGTAGGCGAAGAAGCTGTGCACCGAATTCGGGTGCCGCACAACCAGGAACGCGAACGGCAGCACCATCAGCAGCAGCCACAGCGGCGTCGTCCACACCTGCAGTTTGGCCAAGGTGTTCATGCCGTAGATGACCAGCGGGAAGATCAGCAGCGTGGAGGAAAGATATCCCAGCCACAGCGGAATGTGCAGGCCCAGTTGCAGTCCCTGGGCCATGATCGAGCCCTCGAGCGCGAAGAAGATGAAGGTGAACGAGGCGAACACCAGGTTGGTGATCACCGAACCGTAGTATCCGAATCCGCTGCCGCGGGTGATCAGATCGAGGTCGATGTTGTACCGCGCGGCATAGTATGCCAGCGGAAATCCCGTCAGCATGATGACGACCGCGAAGATGCCGATGCCCAGCAGCGCGTTTCCGGTGCCGTTGGCGATGCCGACATTGGCGCCGATAGAGAAGTCGGCCAGGTAGGCGATGCCGCCCAGGGCCGAGACGCCGACCACGGCCGGACTCCACTTGCGATAGCTGCGCGGCGCGAACCGCAGCGTGTAATCTTCCAGCGTTTCCTTTGTCGCGGCGGCGGCATGCGCCGGGCGATCTTCGACGTCGACCACGAGAACTCCTCACACTCCGACCCGCGCGAGCAGGTCCTGCGCAGAGCGTGATGCGTCAATATGGTGTCGCGTTTTCCGAGCCGTTACGGACGCGTTACGTAGTTCAGGGGCAGTTGCCGGAAGCTAGCAACCCTCGGTGGCTGCCTTGATATAGCCCGCGGATTGGTAGACGTAGTTGTACGCCCAGCGCCACACTGAGATATCCGGTTGGGCGTCGAGCATGAAAATATTTCCGCCCCAGCATTTTTCGAGCACGTAGCGGGCCCTCGAGACGTGTGGGGTGAAGGTGATCACGAGTACCCGCCGCCAGTGCCCGGCGCGGGCTCGTACGGCCAGCTCGCGGCCCTCGCCCAGGGTGGTCCGGGGGCGGGGGTCGAAGCAGTCGACCTCGAAGCTGTAGCCGCCGTGGCAGATTCGGTTCATCAGCGGGCTGACCTCGTACGGGTCGGAGAACAGTACCCGCGGTGCGTATCCCGCTCGGGCCAGCCGCAGGCCGAGTTCCTCCCGCCCGTCGTGGGCCCCGCCCAGGACCAGGATCGCGTCGGCGCGGGCCGGGGCGTCGACCCGCGGGTGCACGTAGACCGGCCACAGCGCCGCGACGAATACCACGAGTGCGAGGACGAGCGCCGCCCCGGCCGCCCGCACTCCGCCCCGGCGGGCGCGGCGTCTCACCGGCGTTCTCCATGGCGGGGATTCCGCCGCGTCGCCGACCGGCGAGCCGGGCCGGGCGCCGCGGCGGTCGTGGTCCCGCGGCGCAGTCGCATGGCACCGATGGTAAACAGTGTGCGGTTGGGAGACCTGTGGGCCAGCAGTTCGGATACGTGGTCGGCCGGTGCTCAGGGGGCCCCGGCCCGCCGGAGCGGAGCGGAGGCCATGTCACAGCCTGCGGGTTTCCGCTTGTACATCTGATGTTGCCCGGAGTCTTGCCTCGACGATGCGGCCTGGCCATAGCAGACGCTTACCAATCGAATATGCGTCTCACAGTTTTCGGGACAGGCTATCTGGGAGCCACCCATGCCGCGTGCATGGCGGAGCTCGGGCACGATGTGATCGGGGTCGATGTCGACCCGGGCAAGATCGCCAAGCTCTCCGACGGGGTGACGCCGTTCTACGAACCCGGGCTCGAACCGGTGTTGCGGCGCAACCTCGACGCGGGCCGGCTGCGCTTCACCACCTCGTATCCGGAGGCCGCCGCGCATGCCGACGTGCACTTCCTCGGCGTGGGCACGCCGCAGAAGAAGGGCGAATACGCCGCGGACCTGAAATATGTACACGCCGTGGTGGATTCGCTGGCGCCGCTGCTCGAGCGCCCGTCGGTGATCATCGGCAAGTCCACGGTGCCGGTCGGGACCGCGAGCGAGCTGGGCGCGCGGGCGCGGGCGGCGGCGTCGGTGGACGTCGAGGTGGCGTGGAACCCCGAATTCCTGCGTGAGGGTTTCGCGGTGCGGGACACGCTGCGCCCCGATCGCCTGGTGCTGGGCGTCGATCCCGCTCGGCCGCGTGCGGACTGGGTGGCCGAGCTGGTCCGCGAGATCTACGCCGACCTGCTCGAGGCCGAGGTGCCGTTCCTGCAGACCGACCTGGCCACCGCGGAATTGGTGAAGGTGTCGGCGAATGCCTTTCTGGCAACGAAGATCTCGTTCATCAACGCGGTTTCCGAGGTGTGCGAGGCGACCGGCGCCGACGTCACGATGCTGGCCGACGCGCTCGGCTACGACGCCCGCATCGGCCGCCGATTCCTCAACGCGGGCCTGGGATTCGGCGGCGGCTGCCTGCCCAAGGACATCCGCGCCTTCATGGCCCGCGCCGGTGAACTCGGCGCCGATCATGCGGTGGCGTTCCTGCGCGAGGTCGACAACATCAATATGCGCCGGCGCGCGAAGGTCGTCGATATGGCCGCACGCGCGGTCGGCGGATCGCTGCTGGGCGCGAATGTGGCGGTGCTCGGCGCGGCGTTCAAACCCGAATCCGACGACGTGCGCGATTCGCCCGCACTCAATGTCGCCGGAATGATTCAGCTGCACGGCGCGGTGGTGACCGTCTACGACCCCAAGGCGCTGGAGAATTCGCGGCGGGTGTTCCCGACGCTCAATTACGCCACCTCGGTCGCCGAGGCCTGTGATCGCGCCGATGTGGTGCTGGTGCTCACCGAATGGGACGAGTTCACCGCGCTGCGCCCGGAGGATCTGAATCCGGTGGTCCGCAATCGCTCGATCATCGACGGCCGCAACTGTCTCGAGCACGCCAGATGGCGTCGGGCCGGATGGGTGTACGCGGGCCTCGGCACGCCGTAGGGTGTCGGTGGGACCTGGCGGCGTGACCGTCAGGGCCGAAGGCGGCAGCTTGTGTAACCACGCAAGCCCAGGGAATGGCGCCGATGGGCGCTGTAGAGTGACTCACACCGCGCGGCCATGGGTGTTTTCGTGGTGAGGAGTGGCCGCGCGCATGTCGTGAAGTGTGAGACGAGATGGGCGATAGATGAGCTCGGTAGTGGGAATATCGGTGGGGGGCGGCGCCATTCGCGTCGCATATCCGCACGCCGGTAATTCCGCCCAGGAGTTCGCTCCCGACCGTTTCGATCTGCACACCACACCCGTCGGCGAGCAGCCGGTGGAGGAGGTCGCCGCGGAGGCGATCGCAGCCGTGCTCACCCGCGGCGAAAGCGGAGGCGAGCACGGCGTCGCCGCCACCGCCATCGCGTACCGCAGCGAGCAGCATGCCCGGGCCGTGCGCATCGCACTGGCCCGCCGCCAGCTGACCAATTACGAACTGATGCCCGAGGCCGCCGCGGCGGTGGAATTCGCGCAGGCCGCCGGCCGGCTCCAGGGCGTTGCGACGATCGCGCTCTACGACTTCGGCGCCACGGGCCTGTCCGTCAGCGTGGTCGACGTCGCCACCCGCCAGGTGCACAACAGCGAGCGCACCAGCGAGATCAGCGGCGACTACCTGGATCTGCTGATCCGCGAGCAGCAGATCGCCTCCGGCCGCATCGCCCATCCACCGGATGCCCAGGGCCTGGCCGAGCTCGACGAGTTGTGCCGCTCCGCCAAGGAACAGCTGAGTACCACGAACGCCGTGGCGCTGCCGTCGGAGCACGGGCTGTTGCTGCTGTCGCGGGAGAATCTCGACGCGCTGATCATGCTGGCCGTCGAATCGTCGGCCCGGATGACTCGCGATGTGATCGTGCGCTCGGACCGGGCCGTGCAGGCCGTCCTCGCGATCGGCGGCGGCGCGCAGATCCCGCAGGTGGCAAGGGTTGTCGAGCGTTCGCTCAGGGTCCCGGTGGTGGTGCCCGAGCAGCCGGAGACGGTGGTCGCGCGCGGGGCTGCGCTGCTGGCCCGCCCGGGCCGGACGGTCGCGGAGTCGGCGGTGTCCTTCGACGCCAAGACCGAGGTGTTACCCGTTGTCCGGGCGGACGATTCGCTCTCCGCGCGTCACCGGCGCCGGCGGCGCGGCGGCACACCGGTGTTCGCCGGTCGGGTCGGGCAACTCCTGGGCGGGCGGCGTGCCGCGACGGGCAAGGGCCGCGAGGCCGCCGCCTCCGCCGGGCGCGAGCTGGCCCTGGGCGGCAAGCGTGAGCTGAGCGTGGCGGGTGTCGCGGTCGCCGCCCTGGTGGTGGTCGCCGCGCTGGGGCTGGCCCTGGGCTGGGGTCCGCAAGTGCTGCAGGGAGATTCGCAGAGCACCAAGACCACGCAGACCCCGATCACGACCAGCGCGCCGCAGCCGGTCGTGCTGGCGCCCACTATCGCACCGTCTACCCCCGACTCGACCAACGATTCGATCGCCGCACCCCCGCCCTACCGCCACCCCGCACAGTCCTCGGCCCCGCCCCGGCCCGGCGCCAATACGATCGTGGTCGTTCCGGGCCTCCCGGCGATCGTGGTACCCACCCTGCCGCCGCTCCTGCCCCAATTCCAGTCTCCGCAAAAGTAATCCGGCCACAGTCGCGGCCATCCGATACACACCGCGTGGTGCGGCATGATGCAGGTCCGACGAGATTCCGGCGCGGTGTGATGCCGGTGCGACAAGTAGCCGGTACGGAGTGCGACCGGTCGGACGTGACGCTCATACGACGACGCCGATAAGACGACACGGCGGCGTCCGGACGCTGTTGCGAGGCGCTGTATTCCGACAGTAGTGCCGGAGGTAGCGCCTACTCGTCGTAATCGGCTGTGGGCCAATCCCTCCGGTACCTGCGGCCCGCGGTGTCCGGCCGGTTGTCGGTGCGGCGCTGCTGCCGGTGGGTCGGCTCGTCGTAGTCGTCGTCCGCGTATCCGGGATCGGGGGCCTGCGCCTGGTAGTTCGCACCCGTGTGGCGGCCCGATGTGGTGGGCCAGCCGCCCGTGGTGGATCCGTAGGGTTCCGCCGGACGGCGGCCCGACGGGGGCTGTGTCGATCGGGGGTCCGTGGGCTGGCGGCCCGGGTCTGCGGCATGACGTCGGGGCGGGGTCTGGCGGTACGAATCCGGTTCGGGGGGAAGGCGATTCACCTGGGTGTCCGTCCGTGGACCGACCCGGCGGCGCGGCGCGGCGGCCTGGGCGCCCGTGTCTGCTGGGCGGTTGCCCCGGGTGTCGGCGGACCGCCCCGGGTTGTGCTCGGCGGTGTGACGGGCCGGACCCTCCGGATCGGCGCGGCGGCGCCCGGTCTGCCTGGGCTGGTACGCCTCCCGCGAGAGGCTGTGCAGGTAGTCCTCGTCCTGGTCGGGCGCATCGTTGTCGTCCGCGGTGTGCCGGTGTTCCGCCGCGCGCCGCCGCGGCTGCTGGCCGCCGCCGCGATGGGAATGCGATTCTCCCGAACCCTCTTTCGGGCGTCGCGCGCGCCGCGGCGCGGGTTCCGGTTCCGGCTCGGACCGCAGCGAGAACGGGCGCGCCAGCAGCACCGCGATGACGGTGGTGAGCGGCACCGACAGCGCCAGGCACACGCCGCCGACGGCGGACCGGGCGATCTCGATCGCCACCGCATCCCCGGTGACCACGTCGCTCAGCGACCGCCCGGCGACCGAGAACAGCAGCAGCAGCGGCAGCGCGCCGCCGGCATAGGCCAGCACCAGGGTGTAGACCGTGCTGGCGATGTGATCCTTGCCCACCCGCATGGCGGCGACGAAAATATCCCGGCGCGTGTGCGTCTCGTCGATCGCGGCGAGCTCGAACGCCGCCGAGGCCTGGGTGATGGTGACGTCGTTGAGCACACCCAGCGAGCCGATGATGAAGCCCGCCAGCAGCAGTCCGGTGATGCTCACGTGCTGGACGTAGGTGGCGACGTTGGTGTTGTCCTCCTGCGACAGCCCGGTCACGTGGGTGATCTTCAGCGTCACCCACGACAGCACCGTCGCCAGCAGCATCGCGCTCAGGGTACCCAGCAGCGCCGAACTGGTGCGCAGATTCACCCCGTGCGCCAGATACAGCACGGCATAGAGGATCAGCGTGCCCGCCACCACCGCGACCGGCAGCGCGGGCTTGCCGTCGAGCAGGGCGGGCAGCATGAACTCGATCAGCACCGCGAAGGCCAGGCCCAGCCCGATCACCGCCCGCAGGCCGCGCCAGCGCGCCACCGCGACGACGACCACGACGAAGAAGATCACGATCAGTGTGAGCGGCAGGCCGCGCGAGTAGTCCTCGAAGGCGTAGTTGGGGGTGCCGCTGGGATCGTTCTGCCGGGAGACGCGAATGTGGTCGCCGACCTTCAGCTTCGGCTGATCGGGCCCGGGCGGAATCTCCAGCAGGGTGTGCTTGCCCTTGTCCGGCCCGGACTCGATCGAGACCACGCTGCGCCCGCAGCTGTAGCTGTTGTTCGGCGGCGGCTGCGGGGTGTCGTCGAAGACCTTGCCGTTGGACGGACTGCCACACGGCCCGACGTCCTGCACGGTCACGGTGCCGGCCTGGGTCTGTACGGCCCCGCCGCCGCCGTTCTGCATCGGTATCGGAATGTCGATGTGCTGATGGCTGGGCCACAGCACGACCGCGGCGATCACCGCGAGCACGCCGATGCCGGTCAGCAGCCCGACGACGACCTTGGCCGCGGTGGCCCCGATCGCGATCGGACCGGAGTGATCGTGATGGTGGTGATGGTGATGATCACTCATGCCAGCGTCCGCGCCGTATCGAATTGTTCGCTCGTACGCTGGCTCACGCCGGGTCCCTGCCTGTCCATTCGTCTCGCCTGACCGCTGCGAGCCTAGAGGATCGTGGTGCAGAAGTCCCTGGGAGCGCAGCTAGGGCCGGGAATCGGCGGTTAGAGCGAAAGTTGCTTTGAGACAAGCAAACCCGGGGCAATCGGGTGAGAGGAGAAGTGGGAGGGGGCGGCGGAGAGCAGGGGGATGTCTCCGCCGCCCGCGGGATTCAGCGGCCCAGGGGGGTAGGCGGCTGAATCCAGGGCCGAGCGGCCCAGGGGGGTAGGCGGCTCGGCCGGGGCACTTTCGGTGCCGAAAACCACTGTACACAAACCGACGATCTTTGCGCTAGTTAAGTCTTCAAAAACCTCGATTCTCATACCTTCGGTCTGTTTTGCCTGGGCGAGACCCGCACGGCCATTACTGGCGATAGCTGGCCAGGAAGTTGCCGAACCGCTCGATCGCCACCGACAGGTCGCGTGCCCACGGCAGCGTCACGATTCGCAGATGGTCGTGCCAGGGCCAATTGAAGCCGGTGCCCTGCACCATCAATATCTTCTCCTGCAGCAGCAGATCCAGCACGAGTTTCGCGTCATCGCGGATCTCGTGCACCTCGGGATCCAGCCGGGGGAAGGCGTAGAGCGCACCCCGGGGTTGCACACACGACACACCCGGGATCGCATTCAGCCGCTCCCAGGCCACATCCCGCTGCTCCAGCAGCCGCCCGCCCGGCAGAATCAGATCCTCGATGCTCTGATGCCCGCCCAGGGCCACCTGAATCGCGTGCTGAGCGGGCACGTTCGGGCACAGCCGGGTGGAGGCCAGCAGGTCGATGCCCTCCAGGAAGCCCTCGGCATGCTCCTTCGGGCCCGTGATGACCAGCCAGCCGGAGCGGTAGCCTGCCACCCGATACGCCTTGGACAGGCCGTTGAAGGTCAGGCAGAGCAGGTCGGGCGCCAATGTCGCCAGGGAGATGTGCTTGGCGTCGTCGTAGAGGATCTTGTCGTAGATCTCGTCGGCCAGCAGCAGCAGGTTGTGCTTGCGCGCCAGATCCACCAGTTGCTGCAGCACCTCGGCCGAGTACACCGCGCCGGTCGGATTGTTCGGGTTGATGACCAGCAGCGCCTTGGTGCGCTCGGTGATCTTCGATTCGATGTCGGCGACGTCGGGCTGCCAGCCGTTGGACTCGTCGCACAGGTAGTGCACGGGCGTGCCGCCGGACAGGCTGGTCATCGCCGTCCACAGCGGATAGTCCGGCGCCGGGATCAGCACCTCGTCGCCGTTGTTCAGCAGCGCCTGCATGGTCATGGTGATCAGCTCGGAGACGCCGTTGCCCAGATAGACGTCATCGACGTCGAACTCCGGGAAGCCCGCGACCAGCTCGTACCGGGTCACGATCGCCCGCCGTGCGGACAGGATGCCCTTGGACTCGGAGTAGCCCTGCGCGTACGGCAGGGCCGCGATCATGTCGCGCATGATCACATCGGGCGCGTCGAAGCCGAACGGCGCGGGGTTGCCGATGTTGAGCTTCAGGATGCGGTGCCCCTCCGCCTCCAGCCGTGCCGCATGCGCGTGTACCGGCCCCCGGATCTCGTACAGGACGTTCTGGAGCTTGGTCGACTGCTCCAGCGATCTCGGGCGCTGAGGTGACTGGCTGGTAGGACTCACCCGTCCCATGGTGCCACCACCAGCAAACAGGATTTCAGGATGCCGGGTTCACCGGGAGCATCCCGCGCGCGGCGGTGGCCCCGCAGAATTCCTCGATCCGCTCGTCCAGGCGGCGCGCCTCGATGGCGGCCCGGAACGTGGGCCCGGCGATGCGCATGCGCAGTCCGGTCAACCGCTCCTCGAGCTGCGCGATCCGCATGTCCTCGGACAGCTCCAGCACCGGGCGCACCGATTCCGTGGCGCCGTCGAGGCTGCCGTTGATCAGGTGCGCGGTCGCGTTGTCCACCCGCGCCAGCGATTCGGCGCCGTACGAGCGCTGCTCCTCGGGGCCGTTGGCATACAGGTCGATGGCGCACGCGGTGGCGGTCAGCGCGGGCGCGGCCTGGCCGAGGTGAATGTAGGTGGCGCCGGCGTAGTACTGGCTCTTGGGCTCGTTGAATCCGAAGACGCCGCCGACCTCGTCGTGCAGCACATCGGTGACGGTGCCCGTGCGGGCCGCGTCGGCCGCGTGAATGCAGCGCTCGGTATCGGAGGTCGAACCCAGCCTGGACCAGATGCGGGCCTCGATATTGAGCAGCCGCACCCGCGCCGTGGCCGAATCGGCGAACTGCAGCCCGCTCTGCGCCAGCAGCACCGCCCGCCGCGGCCGCTCGGACCAGTACTCGATCAGGGCCTGCATGCCGCGGGTCCACGCGCGTAATCCGTTGTGCCCGCACAGTTCCGCATAGGCCCACGCCGCCCGCGCCTGCTCGCCCGCGGCGTCGTGATAGCCCAGATCGGTGCTGGCATTGGCCAGCAGGCCCGACAGGGTGCCGGCCAGCAGATACAAATGGCCGGTGTCCGAGGGCCTCTGGTGTCCCTCCAGCAGGCGGTACACCCGCCGCCGCACCCGCATCATCTCCACCATCATCGGTACCGGTGGCACATGGACGTAGTCGTTCGCGATGCGCGTGACATCGGCGTCGAGCTGTTCCAAGGTGGACGCGCCGACATTCGTCGACTCGGCTCGACCGGCATGTTCGCTGGCCTCGTGGGCGGCCGCCATGATCAGATCCCTCTCCGAAATCGCTGCTAACGCATCGCCTCTCATCGCACCGGCGTCAACGAGTGCCAAAAGTTCCGCGTCACTGGAATAGTGGGTGCGCACCGGATCCTCGTGGTGCGCCTCGAATTCAGGTGCGGGGCGGTCGATCAGGGGCTGATCGAGCATGGCCGCGAACCGTGCCCGCACGACATCGTCGGACCGGGCAAGGGATGTATCCAGTGCGGCCTGGTTGACCGGGCGGGGATGGACCCGTACGCCCCCGGCCTCCCACTTCGAGACCAGGCGCTCGTGGACGCCCAAGTGGGCCGCGAACTCCCGGATACTCATCCGCCTGGCATCGCGAAGGGCACGGGCTTCCTTGCCTGACCACTGCCGGACCACGATGTCATCCCTTTCCGCACGAACGTCGTAGTCCAGAGTACGAGTGCGAGGTGATCACAGCCACAGTCGAAATGCAGCTGATATCACCGAAACAGCAGGCCGTGAGCGGAGCGAACCACCAGGCCAGCGCGCTGGGCGCACGACGGAGCCGAGCGCCAGCGAGGTGGAGTCGTGTGCCAGGGGCAGCGGAAGGGCAGCGCAAGGCGTGTGGTCGGACGTTACCTCCGGGGCCCTGCACGCGCGAACCTGGTGAGGGAGCAAGGGAGTTCGCCGTGAACGTCGAAAAGCTCAGGACCGTCGAGGATTGGGTTGCGTTGTACCGGCACGAGTTCGCGCTGCCGGTGACCGAGCGCGGCGGATTCGTCATGCTACCTATCACCGGCAGCATCGGCGTGGTTCACCTACCCGTCCTGCGGGCCGAGCGGGTGCGCACGGCCTTGGCGGACCAGGGCGTATCGGTCCCGATGCTGGCCCGCCAGATCCGCTGGAGCTTCGTGGTGACCCCCGACGAGCGCCCCGCGAATCGCGTTGTGGACGTGCTCAATCGCCTGGATATCGGCATTCCCGGCATCGGCAGCGCGGTCATGCTGCCGACCGGTCTGGGCCGCTGGACCCGGGAGGGCTGCCACTGGATCGTGCCGCCCACCCGGACCATGCCGGTCCGCGCCGGGGCGGGCCGGGGTGCGTACTCCCGCGAGGCTCCCGGCGCCACACTCCCACCCCTGTCGGTCGTGATCACGACAGCGCTGGCGGTGGGCGGCGGCGAGGACTGACCGCAGACGGTCCTCGCCGCCCCGATCCGGGTCCGCCCCTTTCCCGGCAGTCGACGGGGCGGACCCGGTGCGCGGGCACATCCCGCGTTGAGTACGGCTGTCCCGGCCGCTCAACGGAACCGCCGACTGCCGCAGGCGGAGGGGAAGCTGCCGGCAGCACCGAGGCGATTCCCGAGCGGGTCAGCGTGATCCGCGCGATGCCCGTGGAGCTCAGCCGAATGCCTCACTTCCGGTGGCCTCGGCCACGAACCCCCGCAGTCGTCCTCGAGTTGCATGCCGACGCGGAGGCCGAGCTCGCCCCGGCGTCGGTGCACATGGAGGCCGGGCCGCTGGCGGTCCGCGATGGCCGCGGTGGTCCGATGCTTCAGTGACCGCCGCGGTCTGGCGGGCGCACTGCGATGCGTGGCGGTGTCGGTGACACGGCGGTACTGGGCGCGGATACACCGAGGGGTGCGTCACCGATGGTCGGCGACGCACCCCTCGGGTGTGATTGTGCGGGTCAGCTCTTGCGGCCCGGGGCCTTCGCTCCGGACTTGAAGCCCATGCCGCCCGGCTTGGCGGTCGGCGGCTTCGGCGCGCCGTTGCCGCCGGAGTCGGCCGGAGCATCGGTGGTGACCTTCGATGTCTCCTGTGCCACTGCCGATTCTGTGGCAGCAGCGGGTTCGGCACTCGGCGTTGCCGGTGCCACCTCGGCCGGGGCCGCTTCGGCGGGTGCCGCGGGCTTGGCCGCACCCGGAGCCTTCGGGCCGGGACGCTTGAAGCCGGACTTCATGGCCAGGCCCTTCGGAGCCACCGTCGGCTTGGACTCCACCGAGGTCGCCTCGGCCGGAGCCGATTCCGCGGCCGCGGGAGCCGACGCCGTTGCCGCGCTCGCGGATTCCGCGGCCGGTGTCGGCTCGGCGGCAGGCTTGGCGCCCGGTGCCTTGATGCCGCCCTTCATGGCCAAACCCTTACCGCCCGGCGCCTTTGCGGCGCCCTTCATCGAGAGGCCGCCGGGCTTCGCGGCCGGTGCTGCGGGCGCGTCCGTGGCCGGTGCGTCGGTGGCCTCGGCGGCCGGTGCCGGGGCGGGAGTTGCCTTGCCGCCGGGCGCCTTTGCGACACCCTTCATGGCCAGGCCCTTGCCCCCGGGCGCCTTCGCCGCACCCTTCATCGCCAGGCCCTTCGCAGGTGCGGCGGGCGCATCGGCGACCGGAGCCTCGGTCGGCTCGGCGGCTGGTGCGGCGGGAGTCGCCTTGGCCCCGGGCGCCTTTGCCGCGCCCTTCATGGCCAGGCCCTTGCCGCCCGGCGCCATGCCGCCCTTCATGGCCAGGCCCTTGGCTGCCGGCTTGGCCGGTGCGGCGGCCGGCGTCTCCGCGGCCGGCGTCTCCGCGGCCGGCGCCTCGGCGGCGGCCGCCGCGGCCGGCTCGGGCGCCGAAACCGGCTCCGGCTCGGCCCGCTTCGGCTCCTGGATCACCCGCAGGTTCTCCGACAGCGTCGCCGGTTCGACCCGTTCGATGGACTGCAGCATCAGCTGCGCCACATCGACCACCTCGACACCCTGCCCGACCTCACCCGAATCCTTGCGCGCGGTTACACCATCGGTGAGCATCACCCGGCAGAACGGGCAACCGGTCGCGATCATCGACGGGGAGTTACCGCCGTCCAGCGTCGCCAGCGCCTCGTCTACGCGATCGAGGTTGATCCGCTTACCGAGCTGCTCCTCCATCCACATCCGGGCGCCACCGGCGCCACAGCACATGGAACGCTCCGCGTGCCGCGGCATTTCGGTCAGGGTGGCGCCCGACGCGCTCATCAGCTCACGCGGCGCGTTGTAGATCTTGTTGTGCCGGCCCAGGTAGCACGGGTCGTGATAGGTGACCTTCTCCGACACCGGCTTCACCTGCACCAGCTGCTTACCGCGCACCAGGCGATTGAGCAGCTGGGTGTGGTGCACGACCTCGTAGGTGCCGCCCACCTGGGGGTACTCGTTGTTCAGCGCGTTGAAGCAGTGCGCACAGGTCACGACGATCTTGCGCTTGGACGCCTCGACGCCCTCGAACACCGAGTTGAACGTCTCGATGTTCTGCATCGCCAGCTGCTGGAACAGGAATTCGTTGCCCGCGCGGCGCGCCGAGTCACCCGTGCAGGTCTCCTCCTGGCCCAGCACCATGAACTTCACACCGGCGGTGGCCAGCAGCTCCGCGACCGCCTTGGTGGTCTTCTTGGCGCGGTCCTCGTACGCGCCGGCGCAGCCGACCCAGAACAGGTACTCGTAGCCCTCGAAGGTCTCGGCGTCCTGCCCGAAGACCGGAATGTCGAAGTCCAGCTCGGAGATCCAGTTGAGCCGGTCCTTGGCGTTCTGCCCCCAGGGGTTGCCCTTGTTCTCCAGATTCTTGAACAGGCCCGCGAGCTCGGACGGGAACTCCGATTCGATCAGCACCTGGTAGCGGCGCATATCGATGATGTGGTCGACGTGCTCGATATCCACCGGGCACTGCTCCACGCACGCGCCACAGGTGGTGCAGCTCCACAGCACCTCGGGATCGATGATGCCGCTCACGTCCTCGGCGCCGACCAGCGGACGCTCGGCCTCGGCGCGCGCGGCCTCGGAGATCTTCGCCAGCGCCGCCTCGTTCGGCGTGCCCTCGGCATCGACCAGGCCGATCTCGTCCCCGCCCATGTCTTTGCGGCCACCGGCGAGCAGATAGGGAGCCTTGGCCTGGCCGTGGTCGCGCAGCGACATGATCAACAGCTTGGGTGACAACGGCTTGCCGGTGTTCCACGCGGGGCACTGCGACTGGCAGCGGCCGCACTCGGTGCAGGTGGTGAAGTCCAGCCACCCCTTCCAGGAGAAGTCCTCGATCTTGCCGACGCCGAGGGTGTCGTTGTCGGGGTCGATGGCCTCCATGTCGACCAGCGCCTTGCCCTTGGAGGTCATCGGCTTGGCCGCACCCAGGGCGACGCCGCCGTCGTCCTCGCGCTTGAAGTAGATGTTGAAGAAGGCCGAGAGCCGGTGCCAGGCCACACCCCAGGTGATGTAGCGGCCGACCAGGAACAGCCACACCATGCCGGACATCAGCTTGACGAAGGCGAAGATCGACACCATCACGATGCTGGACGGCAGTGCCTTGGCGATCAGACCGGTGATGGGGTCGGTCCACTCCGAGTGTCCGTCCAGCGCCAGCACGCCGGCCTTCACCATGATCATGCCGATGCCCTCGAGCAGCACGATCCATTCGATGGCGTACGCAGCGGTGAAGTCGGAGCCGCCGAAGCGCGACAGGCGCGCCGGGACGCGGGGATGATTGAGCTGGCGGATGATCATCAGCGCGATGATGCCCACGACGGTGGCGACGCCGAGGATTTCCTCGCCGAGGTGGAACCACCAGGTATTGCCGATGAACGGCCAGAAGAAGCGTGGGTTGAAGGTCTGGCCGTAGGCCTCGAACCAGAACTGCGCACCGGCGAGGAAACCGACCATCACGAGCCAGTGCGCCCAGCCCACGGTCCGGAACTTGACCATCCGGGTGTGCGCCACGAACTCCTTCAGCATGGTCATGAAGCGCGGAACGAACGGCCGCCAGCGGTCCGGGGCGGGCTGGCCTATCCGGATGTTCCTCACGATGTTCGACACGCCGCCGAAGAACGACACCCAGCACAACACGCTGAGCGCCGCTCCAATCGTGCCCAGCGTCACTGTCAGGGCATTCATGTCGCGACCTTCCTGTAGTTCAACCAACTCGGCGTTGCGAGCTGTCGGCGGCAGGGCTGATGCCACCGCGGTTGCATCGCATACTAACTGCCAGTAAGTTACCCTCCGGTAACTTACGTGCCCATACTACGATCGCGGCGTCGTGCGCCCCAGCTGGCGGGGGCTTATTCGCACGTGATGTGACTCGACTCACGCGCGATTCCAGGGCTTTTGCGATAAGGCGAGCCTCTACAACGGTAAATCCGGGCGAATGCACGGGTGCAGGGACACGCCTACTCCCCTTGGGAGGAAAAGGATCTCGCATCCCGGGAGCTCTTGGATTAGGCTCACGACGTCCTGCTTTGCTGTGCAAAATCTCAACACCGCTCGGGGAGGGCTCCCGCGGGCGCCATGGTCGCCGTGCGGGGCAGTCCGCCGACCTGGTGCCTCGAGGGAAGCGTGGGCTCTCGCGGTCGAGAGAGGTGCACGGCAGCACCTGATGATGGATTGGAAAACCGAATGAAGTTCCGCAGCGCTACTGCGGGTGCCGCGATTGTCATCGGCTCGATGACAATCGCGATGGGTACCGCCCATGCCGGCCCCGCGCCGGCGCCCACCAAGGACCAGTTGATCGACTACTCGATCCAAATGGTGAACAAGGCTGTGGTGACCACGCTCAAGGGGGGGACCTTTCAGCTGGTTGACAAGCCGGGTGCGACTCCCGCTGACAAGCACCAGCAGATCATCAATGTGAAAGACAAGGCCGGCAATATCGCCATGGAGATGCCGGTGGACTACCGCGTTTCCGGCGTGCAGATTCCGGTCCAGCCGGTGATCAAGGACAACGGCCGGGTCCTGGAGCTGACCCCGCAGAAGCCCGCGGCCCTGAACACATCGAAGCAGACCCTGTTCGCCCAGCCGGTCGCCTCCCCGATTCAGACCACCGCGGTCGCCGCGAACAAGCAGAAGATCGTCGCGCAGCCGATCGCCTCCCCGGTGGAGGACAACGCGGCGATGAACGACTTCTCGACCAAGTTCGGCCTGGCCGTCGGCATCGGCAGCTTCGTCGGCCTGGCGGTCGGCGCGATCGTCGGCTGCGCCATCGGCCTGATCGGCATTGTCGTCGGATGCCTCGTCGGCCTCCCGACCGGCGCCACCATCGGCGGCATCCTCGGCACCCTCGCCTTCGGCGGCCCGACCCTGGTCGCGGCCGGTTACGACCTGGTCAACACCCTCAATGCCAAGCCGGGCACCACCAAGTGGACCGAGACGGCCGCGCCCCCGGCTCCGGCTCCCGCTCCGCAGAAAAAGCACTGACCGCCGGAAATCGGCATCGCTACGGCCCGTTCCCCTCGGGGGAGCGGGCCGTACTTGTATGTACGCCCACCGGAAGACCGGTCCGTCTCGAACTGTTCCGCTATGATCCACGCCGAACCTGATGATGGATTGGAATACCGTATGACGTTCCGCAGAGGCACTGTGGCCGCGGCCACGGTCATCGGCGCAATGACCATCGCGCTCGGAACCGCCCACGCCGCTCCGGCGCCCGTGTCGCAGCAAATCGACTATTCGGCCCGGGCGGTCGGCAAGACGGTCGTCACCAAGCTGAAGAGCGGGACGTTTCAGCTGGTCGACCAGCCCGGCGTGACGCCCGACAAGACGCAGCAGGTCGTGCGTGTCAAGGATCGGGCCGGGAACGTCGCGCTCGAGCTACCGCTGAACTTCAGCATCTCCGGCGTGCGGATTCCGGTCACCCCCGTGCTGCGCGAGGATGGCCGCGAGCTGGATCTGACGCCGCAGCGGCCCGCCGGAGTGGATCTGAGCAAGCCGGTCGCGCCGCGGCTCGTGGGCGCCTCGGTCGACGGCAAGCCGCTGAATCTGAAGCAGATCGCCTCGCCGGTCGAGGATCAGCGCGCCTTCAACGACTTCGCGACCAAGGCGGGCCTGGCCTTCGCCGTCGGCGGCCTCATCGGCGCGCTGATCGGCGGCGCCATCGGGTGCGTGCTCACGTTCTTCCTGATCTGCATTCCGGGCCTGGTCGTCGGCGCCATCGGCGGCGGCGTGCTGGGCACCATCGCGGCCGGCGGCCCCACGCTGCAGTCCTCCGCCGTCGAACTGCAGAACACGCTGCAGGCGCCCGACGGCTCCACGCAGTGGGCCAACGCCTCGAACCCGGCGCCGGTGGCGCCTCAGCCCAAGCCGCAGGCCACGCAGCCCAAGCCGCAGGCCACACAGCCCAAGCCGCAGGCCACGCAGCCGCACTGACGCCGGGGGCTCCCGGCCCGCCGCTCAGGCCGGAAGCCGCAGTCGTCCGGTGAACGAGACCTCGCCGGTGGGGTCGCCCAGGCGCGCGAACGAGCGCTCGGCGATCTCGAAACTGCCGTCCTCGCGCACCAACAGCACCGTGCTGCATCGGGTTCCATGCAGGGTGCTGGCGATGAACCGCGAGGACACCGCGCGCTCGCGCGAGGGCGACAGGCCGGTGTCCGGCAGCTCGTCGTCGCGAGCGGGCGTGCGGTCGGCCAGCACCGCGAAATAGCCGTCCACATCGCCCGGATCCGCGGCGATCACCGCGCGCAGACCGCCCAGGCCCTCGCGCACCTTCGGCCACGCGGGCGCGCCAGTGTCGGTGTGAATGGCGGCTTCATGGCGGTGATTCCGAGGGCCCTGCGTGGTTACGCAAGCTGCCTCCTCCGGGCCCGCCGGGCACACCGCGGTGTCGCCCAGCGGGTCCACCGAGGCCAGCAGGGCGCCGTTGGATATCCCGTGCAGGCCCGGGGTGAGCTCGAGTGGGGTCAGCGCGCTGCGATTGCTGTGCCACCACAGCGTTTCCAGATCCGAAATCATCAGGTTGTAACCGTTGTACTCGTCGGCGGCGGCTGCGGTGGCGCGCACGAACTTCTCCGGCCCCGCCTCGCCGCGCAGGAAATCCATCAGCAGCGCGCCGCGCGAGCGGGCGTCGGGGCGATTCTCCCGGGGGCCGCGGACGTTGGTCACCGTCGCGAACCGGCTCTCCGCGCGCGACAGGCCCAGCCAGGTGCCAGGGATGGCGCCGCTCGCGCCCAGGTCCCGGCCCGCCAGCAGGCCCGTCACCTCGGGCCACCAGCGCATGGATTCGGTGGGCCGGGTATAGAACTCATCCCGGTTCGCCGCGACGATCAGCCGATACTCGGGGTGCGCCCGCCAACCCGTCAACACCAGACACATACCCCCAAGCATGCCGGAAATTCGGTGGGTGACGGGCCGGGATGAGCCGCTGGGACAGGGAACGGGCAGAGGTTCGGACACGAAAAAGGCCGGCAGCGAATGCTGCCGGCCCTCGTCGTGGCTGTCTCAGTTGGTGCGCACCCGCAGGCCCGGGTTGTCCGCGAGGATCGCGCGCATCGGCTGGGCGAACAGCTGGGGAGCGTTACCGGTCACCGCGCCGATGATGTTGGGGATCTCGCAGATCGGGTAGTCGGCCACCGAGGAGGCGCTGGACACGCCGACCGCGTTCGTGCCGGAGACCAGCGGGCCGCCGCTGTCACCGGGCAGCGCGCAGATGTTGGCGGAGAAGGAGTGCTCCAGGTTGTGATCGCCGACCTGGACCTCCTGATCGACCGCGTTCACGACGCCGCAGCTGAAGCCGGTGCGGGAGCCCACCTTGCAGATCGGCTGGCCCACCACTGGATCCACCACGCCGGTGATCGCGATCGGCGCCCGGCCCGGAACCCGGACCAGGTTGTTGCTGAACCGGCCCCGGTTGGCGGCGTTGATGGACACGATCGAGTAGTCCTCGGCGCCGAGCACCGACTTGGCGAAGGTGCCGACCTGCGGGCCCAGCTCGTTGCCCGGCAGCACCTCGAACATGCCGGGGGCGTTGGCGGTGCCGGCGGCGGGGATGTTCGGGTCGCAGTGACCGGCGGTGATGTTCACCACGGTGCCGCGGGAGTCGGTGCCGTTGAAACCGGACGAGCAGATCAGCTGGGTCTTGCCCGCCACCGAGGCGTACGCGTCACCCGCGGCGACCGGCGCCCCGCTGCGATCCGCGACCGCCGTGGCCGTGCGCATGTCGGACTGCTGCGGCCCGGCCGGGGCCGCGGCCATCACCAGCACCCGCGACGGGTCGATGAATCCGGGCATCGGCAGGCCGGACTTGTCCACCCGCACGGCGACGGAATTGCTGATCGTGTCGATCACCGCACCACGCACCTGCGCGGCCACCGACTTGGGCTGCCCGGCCAGCCACTGCTGGAAGGCGTTCTTCTCGCTGCGCAGCTCGGTCTCGCTCTTGGCGACCTCTTTGACCTGGTACCCGGCGGCCTTGACCGCCTTGGCGGCGTCGTCGTGGCCCTGGCCCGGAGCCAGCCCGACCACGGCCTTACCGTTCTGGTCCAGCCAGGCGCCGGCGAAGGTCTGCGGGAACTGGCGCTGCGCGGTGGTGGTGAACGTGGCGACGTGCTGGGCCACGTCGGCCCGGCGCAGGTACTCCTGCGGGGAGATCTTCAGATCCTTCTGCACCGCCGCGACCAGGGCCGGCGGCAGGTTCGGCGCCTGCGCCGGCGCCGGATCGGCCGATGCCGTCGCTGTCAGCGGACCCAGGACTAGCGCCGCCGCCGAGGCGGCGATGGCGGCATTGCGGATACGGGTGCGCGAGCTGCGGAGGGCAGCATGCGACGACAGGGTGCGTGGCAGAAGCATGTGCCGACTATATGGGGTTCGCACGGTAATGCCTACTCATCTCGGCGTGTATTTCGGGGCGCGTTTGCGCACGCCGCCGCGGTTTGTCCGATGTTCACGGGCATGCAACATTGATGCAAACCCCTGCCCCGCCACCTCGGTCTGCTCTTATCCGGCGTTGGGGCGGGTCCGGATCGAGATGCCCGAGCCGAGACCACCGCCGGAACCGGCGTCGATATCGGACAGGATCGAGCGGATCGGGATGCCCAGCGAGGCGGTGCCGCCGTACTGCGCGAGGTCGATATTGGCCTCCTTGCAGTCCGGTGCGTCGGCCGCGTTGGAGCCGCTGGTGATGCCCAGCGCCAGCGTGCCGGTCACGATGGCGCCGCCGCTGTCGCCACCCAGTGTGCAGGCCGAGCTGGCGAAACCGCGCACCGTCTTGGATTCGCCCTCGGCGGTGTACAGCTGCGTCTCGACC
The DNA here is from genome assembly GCF_018860155.1 of Nocardia albiluteola. GTDB lineage: Bacteria > Actinomycetota > Actinomycetes > Mycobacteriales > Mycobacteriaceae > Nocardia > Nocardia albiluteola. The sequence goes on along the minus strand of NZ_JAHKNI010000013.1, from coordinate 167,599 downwards.
CGGTCCGCCACCACGAAGCCGCAGGTGAAGGTCGAGGACTGGCCCGACTTGCACAGCGGTGCGCCGGTCACCGGCTCGGCGGTGCCGGTGACGGTGAGGGTGGTGCCGTTCGCGCCCCGCACCTGGGGCTGGTCCATGCCGGCCTTCACCGCGCGATCGGTCAGCTTGATCACCGAGTAGTCCAGGCCACTCGCACCGCCGAGGCGGGCGGCGGCGAACGTGCCGGCCTGCGGGCTGGACTTGAGGTTACGCGGGTCGGGCACCCACACGCCCGCCTGCTGATCACCCTTGCCCAGGTTCGGATCGCAGTGTCCCGCACTGATATTGAGTGCGTTGCCGTGCTTGTCGGTGCTGTTGAACCCGAACGAGCACACGTCCACGGTCTTGAGCGCGGAATCGTGCAGCGAGGTGGGCGCGCTGATGTAGGTGTCCCCGCCCATCGGATGGTGCTGGATCGGCCCGCCGCTGTCGGGCGCGAGCACCACCTTCACGTTGGCGATCAGCGTCGGCAGGTTCAGCAGATGTCCGGCGGGCGTATTGGCGACGCTGAGCACCAGCTGGCTGTTCAGGAAGTCGATGGCCACGGAGTTGATCGCCGAGGACAGCGTGCGCGGCAGGGTGCCGATCCAGGCGGTGAGCTGATCGAGCGAGCTGTCCAGGTTGTCGGCCGAGATCGGGGCCAGCCGGGTCTGGTAGCCGTCGGAGCTGACCAGGTGCGCCGCTTTCAGCGAGGTGACCGCCATGACCGGCTTGCCGTCCGGGGTCATCCAGGCGCCGGCGAAGTCCTTGGGATGGGTGGAGCGGAAGTTGTGCGCGTAGTCGCGTAGCTGCTGTGCCTTGGCGGCGCGATCGAGATACTCCGCGGGGGTCATCTTCAGGTCGCGGGCGATGGCCTGCGCCAGTGCGGGCGGCAGCTTGTCGGCCGAGAGCTGAACGGGGCCGCCGGCGACCGGGGCCGCGGTGGCGGGTGCGGTGGCCAGTAAGGGACTCAGGAGCAGGGTCGAGGCGAACGCGACGGTGCAAACTTTGACCGTTGCGCGACGGCCCCTCGGGTGGCGCATGAAGTCCCTTCGATAAGGCACAGATGTGTGTCAGCGCACCACTTTAGGGCACAAGCGCGTGAAGTTCGCTACGAACCGATCACGGAGTCCCCGCCGGTGGTGACCAGACGTACGGGGCCGCCGGGGCGGTGGGATTCGTCGGGTAGAAGGGATCGTAGGTATTGGGGTCGAAGGGGTCGAAATTATAAGGGTTGAACGGCGTTTGGGTCGTGGGGGTGCGCCAGGGCCGGGACGGGGTCGCGGTGATGGAGCTCGGGTCGGGCGTCGTCGTGATGGTGGCCGGCGGCGGTGTGACGACCGGCGGCGGGGGAGTCGTCGTCGGGGCGGGGCGGTGCACCGGAATCTGCGCGGGTTCGCGGGTGGTCGGGGGCGGCGCGAGCACGGTCGCCGGGGCTCGGGTCGTCACCGGTGCGGTCGGCGTCAATGGCGAACGGGCATTGGAGGATTGCGGACTCGGGGAACCACTGCCCTGCAGTGCCGCAGCGACGACGATCCCGCCGAGCAGCAGGCCGATGATCGCTGCGGCGGCGATCAGCAGCGGGGTGCGCCGGGAGCGGACGGCCGCCGGAAAGACAACGGGCGGAGCCAGTTTCGTCGCGGGGGGTTCGCTCGATTCGCCGGCCTCGGCATCGCCCTGCGATGTGATCGGTGGTTCCACCGCCATCCTATGCACCGGGATCGCCGCGGAGTAGGCCTGCGCCGGTGCCTCCGGTGTCGGGATCGCGGGCAGAATGTCGGTGGACTCCAACGAGTTCTCGGTGCGGGTCGGATCCGGCGGGGCCGCCCCGGCGGGGGTCGACAGCACCGACGCCAGCGCGCCGCGCGCGGCCGCGGTGGCCACCTCCCGGCCGGAGTGCACATCGGGCAGGATCGACTCGCTGATCAGCACCACCGATCGCAGTCCCAGATAGTCCAGCGCATCGCGCAGGGCCAGCACCTGAGCGGCCGGCCAGTGCGCGGGATGCACGGCATAGAACTCCGCGGGACCGTTCAGATGCGCCGCGGCCAGATCGATCAGGCAGAACAGGGCCGTGGCCACCAGGTCCTCGGCGCGATAGGCCTCACCCTCGTCGACCGGGATGCCGGCCGGATCGCCCACGGCCGCGACGAATCCCGTGATCGCGTGGGAGTGGCCACCCGGGGGATCGCCACCGAGTTCGGTGTCGCCGTCGTCGGACATGTACAGGATCGGTTCGCGCACGACGAAGAGAGGTTCGGGCGCGGGCGCGCCCGGCTCAGGCGTCGTCGAGCTGACGATGGCCGCCAGGCATTCGTCCTCGGCGATTCGCAGGCCCACCCCTGTGGCCATCCTCGTTACCTCGCTCCGGTCCATCCCGAGATCCTGCTGCGCGTCCGTCACACCAGCAGCGAGCCGTGCCCCATGGCGCGAAGCATAGACAATAGCTCCGACCGTGACCCGGCTCCGATCCGACGCCGGATCCGCGCGACATGATGCTCCACCGTCTTGGCGGATATGTACAGCCTGGCGCCGATCTCCCGGTATGTCAGCCCGAGCAGCACCAGTTCGGCGACCTCCCGCTCGCGTTCGCTCAGGGCCGGGCCGGGTGCGGCCGGCGCGGTCTCGGCGGGGGCCGCGGACGGGGCTTGCGGGCGTTGCGGCGGACCGGATTGCGACCGCACGGTGCGCGCCAGCGTCAGCAGTGCGCCCGCGGCCGCTGGATCCTCGGTGGCCAGGGCGGCGTCGGCCGCCAGGCGCGCCGCATCCCAGCTCGGTCCGATCTCGGCCAGCCGCCGCACCGCGGCCTCGACCCGGGGCCGGGCGACCTGACCGCGAAGTATCAGCATCCAGGTGTGACCCGCCTCGGCCAGGATCGCGGCGTGCGGATCGCCGGTCGCGGCGGACGCGGCCAGCAGCCGCGCGGGGAGCAGCACCTCCGCGGGACGGGACCGGGTGATCGCGGCCTGAATCGCGTACCAGTGGAAGGTATTGGCCCAGGCGGGCGGATTTCCCAAGCGGTGCAGCACATCCCGCGCGGCATTCACCAGCGCGGCGATGCGGCCCTCGTCGCGCAGCCGGATGCCGGCCAGCCACAGTTCGCCGATCGGCAGCAGTGCCAGCAGATCCGCGCCGACGACGTCGAACATCGGGCAGGCGGCCCGCCAGGCCTGGGCGAGCGCGGCCGGGTCGTCACCGCGGCGCGCCAGCGCGACCTGCAGGCCGTGCCCGAGGAACCGGTCCCGCGGCGCGAGCGCATCGATGTCCAGGGGTGCCAGCAGTGTCGCGGCGGAGTGCTCGTCGCCGCCGTACAGGGCGGTCCAGGCCGCCAGCACCGTCCGGGGGGCGGATGCTCGCGTGACGTCCGGCAGGCCTGCCGGGGGCAGCGTGCGAGACCACGCGGGGGACGTACCGCCGTTGACCCGTGGGGTGTCCGGCCGGTGCTGGGACGCAACGCCATTCGACGCACCGGCGTGCCGCAGCGCATCGGCGGCACGGCCCGGCTCGCCCATGCTCAGGCACAGCAGGGTGGCGATCGCGGTTCCGGCGCAGGGCAGGAGGCGGTCGGAGACGGGGACACCGCCCACGCGGCCCGCCTGAATCAACGTCGATGCGGCGGCAACCGCAGCATCGCGCGAGGTTCGGGGTGCGGCGGGCCCGTCGATCGGCGCGGTCCGGATGGCCGTGCTCTCTTCGGCCGGGGCGGCACCATTGGTGGCCGCGCCTGCGGGGCGCGGGGCCAGGCCGTCGGCGGTCGCCGCGCCTCGGGCCGGTGCGGGGCGATAGGCGGGCGCGTATCCGCTGTCTGGTGTGGCGACGGGGGCGGGCGCGTGGCGGTCGTCCGGCGCGGTGTTGCCCGCGGTGGCGAGGTGAGCGCCGGTCGCCCGGTCGTCGAGTGGCAACGGCGTTGCGGCGCCGAGGGATTGGGCCAGGGCCGCGGCGATGAGCGAGACGCGGGTCGTGGCCTCGGTCGGCGGCCACAGGGCCGCCGACGCCGACAGCGCCTGCGCCTCGCGGGCGCGGCCCGCCAGGTACAGCACGGTCGCACCGATCGCCCAGTCCGGCCCGATCCGCTCGGCGCCCAGCCAGGAATACAGCTGCGCGGCGCGATCGACCAGACCGCGCTGGGTCCACACCACGGCGCAGATCCGCACGGCCGCAGCGAGTTCGGCGGGGGGCGTAGCGTCCGTGAGCAGCGGTTCGGCCAGTCGCAGCGCGGTGTCGCCGTCGCCGCCGCGGGCGGCCGCCTCGGCCCAGCGCAGCGCGATGGGGCGCTGATCGGCGCCGCTGCGCACCGCCGCGGTGTAGTACCGCACCGCGTCCTCGCCCGCCCGGTCCGCGGCCGCGGCCACGCACAGGAACTCGGCCAGCCGCGGATCGCGCACCCCGGACTCGGCCAGCAGCAGGGCGGTGTGATTGCGCAACAACCCCGCCGCGAGGCGCGCGTGCAGCAGCCGCTGCAGGACCGCCAGGTAGCGGCGATCGCCCACCAGGGTGCGCAGCGGCGCCTCGGCCGATTCGAGCAGCAGATCGGCGTCGGTCACCAGCGCGGTCGCGCGGGCCCGATCGATGAGATCCCGGGCGGCGCTCGGGCTCGTCCCCAGCACCTCGGTGAACTCGCCCGGATCCAGCCCCGCGCCGGTGGTGGCGACGACGAAGACCTCCAGCAGGTTCGGGTCCGCGTTGTCGAGCATCGAGCGCGCCCAGGCCGCGACCGCCTCGTCGACCGCGTCCACACCCGCATCCAGCCGGGTGGCGCAGGCCGCGGACAGCGCGGCGACGACGCCGCCGTGGATTCCGCCGGTCTGCCGGTGCACGTGCTGCGCGACCGCGCGGGGCACCGTCATGCCCAATTCCCGGGCGAACGGCGCGATGTCCGCCACACCCAGCGCGCGCAGGTCGATCACCCGGCCGCGCCGGGACACCGCGTCGGCGAGCGCGCGCAACGCGGGGTCGTGCGGGCCGGGCCGGATCGCGATCACCATGGTGCAGCGGGCGGATCCGACTGCCGCGCACAGTCTTTCCAGTTCGATTCGCGACAGCGTGTGGGCGTCGTCGAGGATCAGCGTGGGCCGCGCTCCGGGCCTGCGATCGGCCGGATCGACGTCCGATGCGGCGAGCGCCTCGGCGAGGGTGTCGCAGGCGGTGACGCCATGGCCGCGCAGGCGGTGGCGGATCGCGCCGAGGAGGGTGGACTTGCCGGTGCCGGAGCGGCCCCGGATCAGGTATACGAGCGGATCCGTGGTCTCGGATTCCAGCTCGCGCAGGATGTCTCGCGCTCCGGCCAGTGATTCGACCGCGACGGGAAAGGTGCCGGCCACAGCTGCCGCCTCAGTTGCCGAGACGAGCGGAACGGGCGCCCGGGCAATGGGCGGCCACGCCGGGCGCCGGACCCGGGGTGGCCGGAGGGGTGCACACGGCGAAGCCCCTCGCCTCGCCGAAACCCTGCGTGCGAGCCTGAGTCATCCCGAGAACCTCTGTCGTTGGAGAATGCGCGGTCGATCTGTGTCGGTGTTCGTGCTGACCTACCGAGCCTGTCGGTTGCTGGGGAGTCGTCGTTACCGGTCTTCTGGCCCTTTTGCGTAACAATGCGCGCGATGAGGTCGCTGACGTCGCAGGACCTCACCGCGAGGGTGGCCATGGTGGTGGAGCCGGAAATCAGGGCGTGAGTGCCGCGGCGACCGGGTCGATCAGGATCTTGGCGTGCAGGTCGGGGTGGGCCAGGGCGGTGAACGCGGCCTCGACGCCGCGCAGCCCGACCGTGCCGGTGATCAACGGGGCCGGATCGACCCTGCCCTCGGCGATCATGTGCAGGGTGTCGCGGAATTCGCCCGGGTCGTATCCGAACGCGAAGCGCAGTTCGATCTCCTTGTTGATCGCCATCGCGGGGTGGAACTCGTCGGGCTGCATGCACACGCCCACCACGACGATCCGGGACCGCGGCGGGGCGGCGGTGATGATCTGGTCGATGATGCCGGGCACGCCGACGCATTCGAAGACCACCGGACCGGCCGGGCCCCGGTCGAGGGTGTGCATCAGCCGGAACAGGTACCACCACGGCAGATTCGGGATGCGCCGCAGGCGGTCCATCGCGTCGAAGCCGAGATTCAGGATGTCGGTGACCCCCTGGGTGCGGCCCCCGCGCGGCCCGGCCCTCCAGGGCGCCTCGATCGCGGGATCGACGACGGCATCCGCACCGCAGCGGGCGGCCAACTCCCGGCGTCGAGGCGAGAAGTCGCTGGCAACAACGGTTTTCACGCCCGCGGCCTTCAGCATCGCGATCACCGCCAGGCCGATCGGCCCGCAGCCGATCACGAACGCGACCTGCTTCTTACCGACCCGGCCCTTGCGCACCGCGTGCCAGGCCCCGGCCATGGGCTCGGTGAGGGCGGCATGGTCGGCCGACAGGCCGTTCGGTACCGCGAAGGTCATCGATTCCTGGGCGATCACCTGTTCGGCGTACCCGCCGGGCGCGGCCGCCGAGAGGCCGGTCAGCTGCGGTTTTTTGCCATGCCGCAGGATCGGCAGCGCGACCACCCGGGTGCCGCGCGGCCAGCGTCGATGGCAGCCGGGCCCGTAATCGGCGATCTCGCCGCAGAACTCGTGGCCCAGCACCACGCGCTGATCCGAGCGCATGAATTCGTCATACCCGGTCGCGGCCGCGAGGTCGGCGAGCTCGTCGCAGTGCACCCGCGCGTGCAGGTCGGACCCGCAGATCCCGCATCGCTCCACGGTGATGAGCACCTGCCCCGGGCCGGGCTCCGGCGTCGGGATGTCGGCGACCTCCAGCTTGCTGTTCGAACAGACCACCGCCTTCATACTGCGAACCGTACCCCGCCTGTCCGGCCCGGATGCCCGGTTCGCGGGACTGGCCGGAGCCCTCCGGCCGCCCGTTCCGGCGCGCTGGGTCGGGCGAAGCGGGCGACTGTCGTAGCTGTGATGCACCTCACATAAATCGGGCGTCACGGGCCCGCTGAATCCTGTGTCCAACCGGATGTAAGCACGTCAACCGGAAGGACTTCCGCGATGCCAGCCATCGATCTGCTCGACTCCTACATCAACTACACCGATATCGGCACCGGCGCCGTCCCGGTGGTTTTCCTGCACGGCAACCCGACCTCGTCGTACCTGTGGCGCAACGTCATCCCGCACGTCAGCGGCGAGACCCGGGCGCTGGCGCCCGATCTGATCGGAATGGGTAATTCGGGTAAGCCGGACATCGCCTATCGCTTCACCGATCACGCGCGGTACCTGGATGCCTGGTTCGACGCCCTGGGCCTGGACGAGGTCGTCATCGTCGGGCACGACTGGGGCGGCGCGCTCGGGATGGATTGGGCGGCAAGGCATCCCGGGCGGGTACGCGGCATCGCGGTGATCGAGACGTTCCTGCGGCCGCTGAGCTGGTCGGACCTTCCGCCCCAGGGCGCGGAGCTGTTCCGCAGCTACAAGACGCTCGAAGGGGAGCGAAAGGTGCTGCAGGAGAACTCGTTCATCGAATTCAACCTGCCCTTCGGCGCCAAGAGCCTCACCTCGGCGGATCTGGATGTGTATCGCGCGCCCTACCCGACCCCGGAAACCCGCCGGCCGCTGCTGGCGTGGCCGCGGGAGTTCCCGATTCATGGCGAGATGCCCGACGTCGTGGCCATTGTCGAGAACTACGGCAGTGTCATGGCGGCTACGCCCGAGATTCCCAAATTGGTCATGGGTGTGGAGAACGGCGTGGGTCTGGGTGCGCCGGAGGTGATCGCATGGGCGGTGGCCACATTCGCTGCGGCCGAATCGGTTTCGGTCGGCGCGGCCGGGCATCATGCCCCGGAGGACCAGCCCGATGCCATCGGTGCGGCCGTGGCGGACTGGCTGCACAGGCACCGGCTGCTCGAATCCGCCTCGGCGAAAAAGGTCGTGTCGCACTGAGCCGGGCGGTCGGCACGCACCGCGAGCGCGGCGGCCCGGGTGTTCGGGGCCGCCGTCGGCGGTGACGCTCACTTGCCAGGTGTGCCGATCCGCCGAACGATGGTGGAGTGGATATCGAATCGGTGGCCGACCCGGAGTCGGGGGAGGCCGAACTGGTGGCGCGGGCCGTGGCGGGCGAGCGTGCGGCGGTGACGGAAGTGGCTCGTCTGCTGCAGGATCCGCTGTACCGGCTGGCGCTGCGCATGACCGGCCGTCCGCCGGACGCCGAGGATGCCACCCAGGAGATCCTGTTGCGCGTGCTGGAGCGGCTCGGCACTTGGCGCGGTGAGGCCAGGCTGTCGACCTGGGCCTACCGCATCGGGGTGAACTACCTGCTGAACCTGCGCCGCCGCAGCCCCCAGGAGGCCGCGCAGCTCTCGCTCGACGACTTCGCCGCGGATCTGCGCAACGGGCTGGCCGCCGACGACTACCGGGGACCCGAGGCGACCGTGCTCACCCGCGAGGTCAGGCTCAACTGCAGCCAGGGCATGCTGCAGTGCCTGAGCCGGGACGAGCGCGTCGCCTTTGTGCTGCACGACGTCTTCGAGCTCGGCTCGGACGAGGCGGCCTGGATCACCGACACCACCCCGGCCGCGCATCGCAAGCGTCTGGAACGGGCCCGCAAACGCCTCGGCAACTTCGTGAACTCCGCCTGCGGCCTGGTCGACCCGAAGGCCCCGTGTCGCTGTGCCCGCCGCGTCGAGCGCGCCGTCGAGCTCGGCCGCATCGATCCGCGCCGCCCGGCCTATGCCACCCACCCGGTCACCGCCGGTGGCCGCACCACGGCGGAAGCCGAACAGCAGATGGTCCGGCTGCACGACACGGCCGCGATATTTCGCGCACATCCGGACTATGCCGCACCCGAGGCGCGCAGGGATGCCGTCGCCGCCCTGCTCGGCTCGGGGCGTTTCCCCATGTTGAACCGGCCGCGCGACTGATCCCGCGCGCGGCGGACGAGCGACCCGAGACCGGGTATGCCGGCCGAAGAGGAAGGCAGGTGCGAGATGAGCCGAACCGATATCGTGCGCGAGCTGCTCGATCGCGCGGGCACCAGCTACGCGCGGCAGGCCGGCATCGAGCCGGCCGACAAGCCCGCGCCTCTGTTCCAATTGCTGATGCTCGCCGAGTTGCTGAGCATCCGGATTTCCTCGGAGATCGCGCTGCGCGCGGTCAGGGAGCTGATCGCTTCCGGATACACCACCCCGCGGCACGTCGCAGAAGCCGACTGGCAGGACCTCGTCGACGCGCTCGGCCGCGGTCATTACAGGCGCTACGACGAGTCCACAGCCACCCGTCTGGGCGAAAACTCGACGTTGCTGCTCGAGCGTTATCACGGCGATCTGCGGCGGTTGGCGAAGGAGGCCGACGGCGATCCGGGCCGTCTGGCCGAACTGTTGCAGCAGTTCAAGGGCATCGGCCCGGTCGGTGCGGACATCTTCCTGCGGGAGATCCAAGACGTCTGGACCTGGGTGCGGCCGCACTTCGACGACCGGGCCAGGCGGGGCGCCAGGCGGCTCGGGCTACCCGACGATCCGGCGAGTCTGGACCGGCTGAGCCCGCCGGGCCACGATGCCGAATTCGCCGCCGCGCTGGTCCGCGTCACCCTGGACCGTGATCTGGCCGACACGGTGCTGGCTGCGGCCGGATAGTGCGCGGCCGGTCCGGACCCTCGTCGAGGCGGTCCGGGCCCCGCCGGCCGCCGCTCGCCGATCCGGACCCGGCGCCGTTGCGGGATCGATGTGCTGCGGACCACTGCTGACAGCCCGTCGATGTGCGGACAGGCGCCCCAGGGATATCCCTGGGGCAAGCCAGCGTCAGCTGGCGCGGCAGTACCTCGTGCGGCGTTGTGCCGTTCCGGGAGTGCGCCGGCACATGCGAATCCGGTGAGACCGGCACGGCTGCGTTGCTGCGTCAGCCGAGATCGGTGACAGCCTGCTCCCAGGCCAGGATGGCGCCGCGATCGGGCCCGGTGATGCTGGACAGCACGACCGGCAGTGGCCTGCGGATCGTCCACACGTAGCGGCGCTGCTCACGGTCCTGGGTCATGTCGGCCAGCACCAGCCTCAACCGCAGCGGGCAGCTGGGCAGGTCCACCGGCGGCAGCCGCCGCCACGGGGCACCGTACTTCCGATCTCGTAGGCCACCCCCAGATGCGGAGTGTAGGGGCGCGTGACATCCGCACCGGCCACGCCGGCGGTGACAGCGGCCTGCGCCGCGTAGGAGCCCACCATTCCCGCGTGCCGTGCCCGGGATCCGTGCAGTTCGGCGCGGACACCGGTCCGTCCCATCCCCGGCCCCAACACCTTCAGCTCCCCGAGCTGCGGCCGCGCCGCCCACAGCGCGGGAACCGACAACGCGACCGCGACAGTGTCGTCCAGATCGGCAGGGGCGGTCGCGGACGGACCGAGAACGGCCAGCGTGACGTGCAGCCACGCCGGGTCGATCATCGTCACGGCGGCCGCATCCAGCAGGTGCTGCCAACCCCGCACCCAGGAATACAGCGTGTCCTGTCAGCGCGCACGGCCCTTCCTCGCGGGTTCGGTCGCGGGTGCGGCATCGGTGGAATCGGCTGTCATTGCTCCCCTTCGGTTAGCTCTCCTTTGTGTTCCATTTCGCGGCGGCGTAGATAGTCCTCGTCTTCCTCGCCTGCCCAGCCGTCCCATCCGCCGAATCGGTCGCCTTCCCCGATGTACACCTTTTCCTCGGGGGGCGTGGCCTCGCGGGTGGCTATGAATGCGTCGAATTGGCGGCGCGCATCGTCTATTTCCTCCAGGGTGAGCGGCGGCAATCCGTCCTCGTCGCCGCTGGAGAACGTATATCCCCGATATTCCTCTGGCATGATCGTGTATCCCTTTCGCTTCTACCGCTCAACCATTTCGATAATGTCCCCGCAAACTAACCCCGAACACCGAAAAGTTCATCCGAACAGGACACCCTGCACCTTCCAACCCTCAGCCACATCAAATCTCGGCAATTACCCGTCACGCCTAGTGCATTCAGGTAGTCATTTAGGTAACGACGTCGTATTTTCGTCCGGCGAAAGTAGCCTGGTCGGCATGGACGACACCCATCCGTGCCCGCGGTGTGGCACCCCTGTGCGGTGGTCCGGCATCGGCCGGCCGCCACGGTGGTGCTCGGACGATTGCCGCCGCCGCGGCGCCGAGCAAGGCACCCGCGTCCGGGAGGTGGTGCGCGAGCGTGTGGTCGAGCTGCACGTGCCGCACAATCCGGTGTCCGCGGCCGATGTGGTCCTGGGCGACGTCGACGCCGTCCGGGCGCTGCTGCGTCAGCTCACCGATCGGGTCCGTGCCGTCCCGTGCACCGAACTCGAGCGCGTGCGCCTGCGGCGGCTGTTGATGCTGTCCCCGGACATCGCCGCCCTGGCCGCCGCGGTGCGGGAGGTGACCGCCCAGCAGATGCCCGCCCTCGCGGCCCACCAAGAGGAGATGCAGCGGGTACCGCCGGTACTCGGCGAGCCCGCGCCAGCAGCGGCTACGCCGGCCCAGCAGTCACCGGCTCAACAGCGTGGCCGCGGCCAGAAGAAGAAGCGCCGCCGACACCGCTGATATCGAGCCCGCCCGGGCGACCGATCCTCAACGGCATCGCCTATCTACGGCGATGAGGACGACCATCCTGGCCCATCGATGCGTGGACAGGCGGCCAGGGGTATCCCGGGGCAAGCCAGCGTCAGCTGGCGCAGCAGTACCTCCGGCGCGGTGCCGTTCCGGAATGCGGGTAAATGCACTCGGTCCGGTCCGGTCCGTGCGGGGCGGGCAGATTTCAGCGCGACCACCGCTGGTGAACCCGTGTGCGAGCGTCGCGGTCGGGGTGCCCATGGACCGGGCACCACCGTGGGCGCATCGCACAGGAGTGATTGTCATGCCGGAATGGGTGGATGAGTGGCCATCGGATCGGATCCCGTTGACCAGCACACGTCGTCTGCGGGCGGTGCGGGCCGCGCATCAGGGCCCGCGGGCGGGCACGCAGCGGCGGCACGGATGGCGGCGCACCGCTGCCGATGAGCGACTGTTGTACGCCGCGGCCAGGTTCGGTGCGATCACGCTGCGCCAAGCCGCCACTTTCTACGGCGGAGTGACCGAGACCGCGCGGCGCCGGGCGCGGTATATGGCCGAGGCCGGGCTTCTGGTGCGGTCGGACAATGTCCGCTGGACCGGGACGCTGCTGTCCGCGACCGCGGCGGGCATCGCCGCATCGACCCCGCCGGGGCACCCACTGCTGCGGGAAATCACCCCCGGTGAGGGCGGGCTGCTGCACCGGCTGCTGCTCGCCGAGACCGCGCTGCGCGCGGAAACCCGCGGGCTGACCGTGGTGTCCGAACGGCAGGCCCGCACCCTGGAACGGGTCCGCGACGACGGCCACGCTGCCGAGCGATTCGCCGCCCGCTGCGGCATCCACACCGCCTCCGGTGCTGGCGGTGAGGGGGACTTCGGGAAGGTTCGGCCGTCGGTAGTCGGCGACGGCCGACCCCGCTGGTGGGCGATACCCGCCAATACCGAGGGCGGGCTGCACTGGCCCGACGCGGTCGTGGTGGCACCGGCCGGGCTGCTCGCGCTCGAGGTCGAGCTCGTCGCCAAACAGCCGCACCGCACCCGCATGGTGTTGCGGGCCTACCAGTGGGCGATCGAACGTGGGCATTTCGCGCAGGTGCTGTGGCTGGTCACCCCGGATGTGCGAGTCCAGCTCGAGGGACACCGCGACCGGCACGGGCACTGGCGCGACGGTCTGCTCGCCGAGCATGGGCTCGTCGCATCCGGGGCACCGCCGGACTGGTCGGCGCGACGCCATGCGATGGTGGTGCGGCCGGTGACCCCGACCGACGACGGCCTGGCCTACGCGCTGTCGCAGCGTCTGCTCGCACCCCCGCACCGGTGCTCGTACCGGCAGTGGCGCCAGCACCGCACCGTGTGGGCCGCCGCCGGAACCAGCCTGGATTTCGAGGCGTGGATCACGCGCCTGCACACGCGGATCCGGTGACATTAGCGCGCCGCGCCGCCGCTCAGCCGAGACGGGTTCTACGAGTTCGCCGAGGTCTGGGGTACGGTGCGGCCGGCCCGGACGGTGGCGTGCATCGCAGTGTCCCCGAATCGAGCGCAGGCCGAGCTGGCCCGCGGGCTGATGTCGGTCACGATGCCACCGCGAGTAGGTGTCCCGGCTCGTCGTCCTCGTCCTCGGCGGCACCGCAGTAGCAGCCCGCCGAACCGGTGCAACGCGTCCAGCCACGCCCCCGCGGCGCTGGACGCCGATTCCCAGTCCGCGAGTATCGTGGCGGCCTCGGGACCGGCCCAGCCCTTCAACGCCGCGGTCAGCACCGGGCCGCGACGTCGTATTTACGCCGCAGCGTGGCGGCGGTGCCCATCATCGCCACCCCCGCCTTATCGATCGCGTCGTTGTCCATCGCGATCCGCAACCCTGTGCGCCCAGGCTCGGGAGTGGTGGTGGTGTCGTCCTCACTCATGCGCGCCGTCCTCGAGGTGCTGGCCTGGTCGATCTCGGTCACTGGTGCCCCCTGGGCTCGGGGGCGTCGTATCGGATGCGTTGGCCCTGGGCGTCGTAGGCGGGGCGGCCGCGGGCGTCGCGCCATTCGCGGGTGTCGGGGTCCATGGTCCAGCCCTCGAATTCGGTGCCGATCAGGTCGTCGAAATAGTTCTTGCTACTGCGGTAGTCGGGCACTCCCGCGGGCGGCTCCGGGGCCGCGGCGATAGCGGCCTCCCATTCCGCCCTCCGGGCGGCCTGCTCTTCGGGGGTCGGCACGGGCGGCAATTTCTTCCCGTGGATTCGCTCCCATTCCTCCCGCTCAAAGAACGTCTTTCCGCCAACTCTCCTGGGCATTTATTCCTCCTACATTTCGTCCATGATGATGATCTGTTTCCCAAGTTTCGGATCCCAATAGTTATCGTGGACAAAGAACTGGGTGTGATCCTTGAATTGCACTTCGTCATAGGTGCCGCCGTACTTGCCGATCTTCCGACCACTCTTGCTGGTCATGCGGTATTCGACGTTGGAGCCACCGGTATTCACCCCGTTACCGGTGCCCTTCATGTTGGTAGAGGTACAGGTGTAGCCGTCTTCGGTATACGGCTGGCCTGGTTTGTACTCCGCGATCTGCTCCGGGGACAGGTGCGTCTGACGAACGACATTGCCCTTGTACGCGGGCAGTTTATCGAGTGCTTTGTTGTAGGCGTCGATGTCTTTCTGTTGCGCGGGGGTGACCCTGTCCTCACGGATGGCGGAGATCAGGTCGCTACCGCCGTCCCTGCCGCCGCCCACGCTGCTGGGCCCGCGATTCAGAACGGATACCTCGTTGGGGGTCAGGCCGTCTTCGTTCGCGAGCCAGGTGGAATTGCCGAGATCCGGTTCGTCGTCGTCGTGAATGCGCTGTTGCAGGCGCTGCATTTCCTTGGCCTTTTTCTCCCCTTCCTCGACGACCTTTTCGGCCTTTTTGAGGTCACGTGCCTTCTTCCAATCCTGGACCAGGATCCGGATCGGGCCCGCGAATTTGTCGACGATTTCGGCGACCCGGGCGGCCTCGACCAGCGCGCCGAGACCGAAGGACACGAACGAGGCGGCGGCGACGAAAGCGAGATTTTCGCCTATCTCGAGGAGGATTTCGTTCGCGAGATCCTTTAACTGCTTTTCGAGTTTGCCCCGCAGGTCGTGCAGGGCGGTGGCGTGGTCGCGGCAGTCTTTCGACATATCGGCGAATGTGTCGCCGAGTGCTACCGCGGTGGCCTGCATCGCCTGTAGGTCGGTGATGACCGTTTCCGCTTCGGGGGATTTCACCAACCCGACCGAATCGACGATGCGCGATATCACTGCGGGCAGGTTGGCCACGGGGTGGGCCTGGGCGAGTGTGAGCCAGGCGTCTGCGACCGCGCCGAGCTTGTCGGTATCGCCGTCGGGGATGACGATCCCGACTTTTTCGGCCAGGTGTACGACATCGGACAGGCCGTTGCCGGGGCCGCCTGAGGAGGGTGGCGGGGCGTCGCACACGGTGACCGCGGGCATCGGGTCGGCCGGGCGCACGGGGGCGGGGCCTTTGTTGCTGCCGGTGGTGGCGCTGTAGTCGGCGCTCTGGTGGTTGTATCCGATCGTGCGCAGCGCCTTGGCGTACTTGTCCATCGTGGTCGCGAGCTGGGTTGCCAGGGTGATGGATTGGGCGGCGCCCGCGTCGTAGTTCTTGGCCCAGATCAGGGCGTCGTCGTAGCTTCCGGCCATGGCGGTGCCTGCCGCGATGGCCCCGTATTTGGCCTGTACCTCGTTGAACAGGTCGCACGCGGACTGGTGCAGCGAATCTGCGGCGGTGTAGTAGATGCTGGGCTGGACATCGATCACGGTCACGCCGGTCACGCCCCGAGGACTCGGTGATTGGCTGTCACGGTGTCGCTGTAGCTTTCGTGCGCGGTCTTCGCCGCGGCGCGCAGGGCCTCGATCCCGTCCCGCACCTCGCCCGCCGCGGTCATCCATTCCCGGTGCGCGGTGGCGTGTTTGTCCGCGGTGGCCCCTGTCCATTGCTGGTGCGCGGTGGTGATGCGCTGATCCAGCCCGGTCAGGCTGTCGTGCACGAATCCGTGTAGGCCCGCGACCTTGGAGGTCACGGCGTCCAGGTGCTCGAGGTCCACACGGTAGCTTCCATCGTCGGTACTCATAAAGGTTCCTTACGTCGAATAGAGGCAGGTCAGGGCAGGTTTAGCGAGCTGGTCACGCGGGCGGTGTCGGTGGCGCGGCGGTCGTCGATATCGGCGAAACCGACCGCGGTCACTCCGAGTGCATCGGCCATCCCCGCCAAGGCCTCCAAAACCTCCAGAGCCCCGCGCTTGGTTTCCTCCCAGCCAGCGAGGTAGGCGGCGGCGGTGCCCTTCCACGTGGTCATGAGGGCCTGTATTTCGGTATCGGTCGAGCGGATCCCGTTGCGCAGCGCGGTCGCAGTGTCCTGGGTGAACTTCCCCGCATCGGAGACCGCGGTGGGCACCACCGCAAATGGTGTGTCTTACATACACAAACCTTCCTCGAAAGGGGTGATCAGTTCGCGGCAATCGCGGCGATGAGCGTACGGCCGTCGAGCCCGGCCTACCCGCCCGCCGTACCGCGGGCGCCTCGCATGCGTGTCACCGTTCGAACCCGCCCCGGCCACGGTCCGGATTCTGCGGCGGCCGGGACGGCATCGTGGGTCCGGGAGCAGGTGCGCGGAACCGCTCCTGCTGTTTCTTGCGGGCTTCGTGCACGGCCGCCGCACGCTGGTCCGCGGTCATGCGGCCGCCCGGGTGGCTTCCGGCGATTCGGTCGCTTGGTGAAAATTCTTCGGCCGTTCGGGAATGGACGAGACGTGCCGCTCGTTGAGCTGATCGATGCAAGATTGAGCGTGTGAGACTCAAGTAGGTGTTTGACTGGCACCCCTCGCGGGTGCAGGATTGAGTCGACCACGCTCAGTGTTGCGCAGGACCGTGCTCCAGGCGGTGTTCGGGGTGAGGTCCGGTGGCCGCCGCCCGGCGGCCACGGCAGGCATTTGCCCTGCATCGACACATTTACGTTCGTCATACAGGAGGAATCACAATGGCTCGTGCGGTCGGTATCGACCTCGGGACCACGAACTCTGTCGTCGCCATTCTCGAAGGCGGCGAACCGGTCGTTGTCGCCAACTCGGAGGGATCGCGGACCACTCCGTCGATCGTCGCGTTCGCGAAGAACGGCGAGGTGCTGGTCGGCCAGCCGGCGAAGAACCAGGCGGTCACCAACGTCGATCGCACCATCCGCTCGGTCAAGCGCCACATCGGCACGGACTGGAACGTCGACATCGACGGCAAGAAGTACACCCCGCAGGAGATCAGCGCGCGCGTGCTGATGAAGCTCAAGCGGGACGCGGAGGCCTACCTCGGTGAGGAGATCACCGACGCGGTCATCACCGTCCCGGCGTACTTCGAGGACGCGCAGCGCCAGGCCACCAAGGAGGCCGGCCAGATCGCGGGCCTGAACGTCCTGCGCATCGTCAACGAGCCCACCGCCGCGGCCCTGGCCTACGGCCTGGACAAGGGCGACAAGGAGCAGACCATCCTGGTCTTCGACCTCGGTGGTGGCACCTTCGACGTCTCGCTGCTGGAGATCGGCGAGGGCGTCGTCGAGGTCCGCGCGACCTCCGGTGACAACCACCTCGGTGGTGACGACTGGGACGAGCGCGTTGTGCAGTGGCTGGTCGACAAGTTCAAGGGCACCAGCGGCATCGACCTGACCAAGGACAAGATGGCGATGCAGCGGCTGCGCGAGGCCGCGGAGAAGGCGAAGATCGAGCTGAGCTCCTCGCAGAGCACCTCGATCAACCTGCCCTACATCACCGTCGACGCGGACAAGAACCCGCTGTTCCTGGACGAGCAGCTCACGCGCTCGGAGTTCCAGAAGATCACCTCCGATCTGCTGGACCGCACCCGGCAGCCGTTCCAGTCGGTCATCAAGGACGCCGGCATCTCGGTCTCCAACATCGATCACGTTGTGCTCGTTGGTGGTTCGACCCGTATGCCCGCCGTTTCCGAGCTGGTCAAGGAACTGACCGGCGGCCAGGAGCCGAACAAGGGCGTGAACCCGGACGAGGTCGTCGCCGTCGGCGCCGCCCTGCAGGCCGGCGTGCTCAAGGGTGAGGTCAAGGACGTCCTGCTGCTCGATGTGACCCCGCTGTCGCTGGGCATCGAGACCAAGGGCGGGGTGATGACCAAGCTCATCGAGCGCAACACCACCATCCCGACCAAGCGCTCGGAGACCTTCACCACCGCGGACGACAACCAGCCCTCGGTGCAGATCCAGGTGTTCCAGGGCGAGCGCGAGATCGCCTCGCACAACAAGCTGCTGGGCTCCTTCGAGCTGACCGGCCTCCCGCCGGCCCCGCGCGGCGTGCCGCAGATCGAGGTCACCTTCGACATCGACGCCAACGGCATCGTGCACGTCACCGCGAAGGACAAGGGCACCGGCAAGGAGAACAAGATCAAGATCCAGGACGGCTCCGGCCTGTCCAAGGAGGAGATCGACCGGATGGTCAAGGACGCCGAGGCGCACGCGGCCGAGGACAAGACGCGTCGCGAGGAGGCCGAGACCCGCAACCAGGCCGAGTCCCTGGTGCACCAGACCGAGAAGTTCATCAAGGACAACGAGGACAAGGTGCCCGCGGACATCAAGGGCAAGGTCGAGGAGGCCATCGCCGGCGCCAACGAGGCGCTGAAGGGCACCGACATCGCGGCCATCAAGACCGCGGTGGAGAAGCTGGCCACCGAGTCGCAGGCCCTGGGCCAGGCGATCTACGAGGCCTCCGCGGCCGGCGACGCCTCCGACGGCGCCGCGGGCTTCGGCGGAGCGGCCGGCGCCACCGGCCAGACCGCCCCGCAGTCCGATGACACGGTCGTGGACGCCGAGGTCGTCGAAGAGCCGGAGAAGAAGTGACAGAACACGGCGCCGGGCCGGTCGATCCGCAAGGCCCGGAACAGGAACCGATCACGATCTTCGACAATCGCAAGGTCGATCCGGTCACCGGTGAGGTTCGCGAGGCCGCGGCGGCCGATGCCGCCGCGGCCCCCGCGCCGGAGCCCGCGCCGTCCGGCGACGATTCCGTCGCCGCCGAACTGGCCGAGCGCACAGCCGATCTGCAGCGGCTGACCGCCGAGTACGCCAACTACCGCCGGCGCGTCGAGCGCGACCGCAAGGCCGCGATCGACACCGCCAAGTCCGCGGTGGTCACCGAATTGCTCGGTGTGCTCGACGATCTGGATCGTGCCCGGGCCCACGGCGACCTGGAGTCCGGCCCGCTGAAGTCGGTGGCGGACAAGCTCGCCGAGGCCCTGCAGAAGCAGGGGCTCGAGCAGTTCGGCATGGAGGGCGAGCCCTTCGACCCGACCCTGCACGAGGCCGTGCAGCACGAGGGCGAGGGCCACGATCCGGTGATCGGAGTCGTCATGCGCAAGGGTTACCGGTTCGGTGACCGCGTGCTGCGGCACGCGCTTGTCGGAGTCACCGACGGGGTAACGGATCTGGTGACGGGTTCACCGAACGTTGGCGCCGATGGCGACGACATCTGAGCAGCAGCAGAGATCTATAGAACCCGACTCGGGCGGTGGGGCGGGAGAATGTGTAGAGCACAGAAAGGAGGAGATGCCCGGTGAATCGTGAGTGGCTCGAAAAGGACTTCTACAAAGAGCTGGGTGTTTCCTCCGGTGCCTCCCCGGACGAGATCAAGAAGGCCTACCGCAAGCTGGCCCGTGACCTGCACCCGGACAAGAACCCGGGTGATGCCAAGGCCGAGGAGCGGTTCAAGGCCGTCAGCGAGGCGCATGCCGTGCTGTCGGATCCGGAAAAGCGCTCGGAGTACGACGAGGCCCGGCGGCTGTTCGCCAGCGGTGGCTTCCCGCGGGGCGGGGGTTTCTCGCCCGGCGGCGGCTACACGCAGGGTGGATTCAACGAGTTCAACCTGGGCGACATCTTCGGCGGCGCGCAGACCGCCGGCGGCGATGGCGGCCTGGGCGACATCCTGGGCGGCCTGTTCAACCGCGGCGGCACGCGCACCTCGTCGCGTCCGCGCCGGGGCAGCGATGTCGAGACCGAGACGACCCTGGGCTTCCGCGAGGCCGCCCAGGGCGTGACGGTCCCGCTGCGGATGACCAGTCCGTCGCCGTGCACCACCTGTCACGGCAGCGGCGCCAAGCCCGGCACGAGTCCGCGGGTCTGCCCGCACTGCAACGGAACCGGCGTTATCAGCCGGAACCAGGGTGCGTTCGGATTCAGCGAGCCGTGCGAGGACTGCCGCGGCACGGGGTCGATCATCGACGACCCGTGCGTGGACTGCCGCGGCACCGGCATCCAGAACCGGACCCGCACCATCACGGTGCGGATCCCGCCGGGGGTGCGCGACGGCCAGCGAATTCGCCTCGCGGGTCAGGGCGAGGCGGGCCTGCGCGGCGCGCCCGCGGGTGACCTGTTCGTCACCGTGCACGTCGGCCAGGACAAGGTCTTCGGCCGCAACGGCGACGATCTGACCCTGGTGCTGCCGGTCAGCTACAGCGAACTGGTGCTCGGCACAACGGTTTCCGTGCCGACGCTGGAGGGCCGCGTCGGGGTGAAGGTGCCCGCGGGCACCGCCGACGGCCGCACCCTGCGCGTGCGCGGGCGCGGTGTGCCCAAGCGCACCGGCGGCGCCGGCGACCTGCTGGTCACGGTCAAGGTGGCGGTGCCGCCCAAGCTGGACGACAATGCCACCGAGGCGCTACGGCAGTATGCGGAGGCGGAGAAGGCCGGCGGGTTCGATCCGCGAGCTGGATGGGCAGGTGCGTAATGTCCGGTCACGCAGGGGCTCCGCCCCCACCCGGTGACGACAGGGGCCGAGCGAGCGCCGAGTACTTCGTGATCTCGGTCGCCGCCCAGCTGGCCGGAATGCACGCGCAGACGCTGCGCACCTACGACCGGCTGGGTCTGGTGACGCCGCACCGCACCTCGGGCGGCGGTCGGCGCTATTCGAATCGGGACGTGGAGCTGCTGCGCGAGGTGCAGCGGCTGTCCCAGGACGAGGGCGTCAACCTGGCCGGTATCAAGCGGATCATCGATCTGACCAATCAGGTCGAGGCGCTGCAGGAGCGGGTGGTCGAGCTGACGGCCGAGGTCGAGCGGCTGCGCTCGGCCTACCGGCCCGACCTCACTCCGCCGCAACGCAGTACGGCCCTGGTGGTGTGGCAGCCGCGCAACAAGCGCCGGTAGCCGGCGAAACATCCACCGAGACAGCGCCCCTGGATCCCAGGGGCGCTGTCTTCGTATCGGCGGTGCAGGACGATGAGGCCGGCCAACGCGCGGACCGAACCGAATCGCCCAGGGACCGCGGCCGAATCCGTTTACGCTGGAACTATGCGATCCCGGTTTCGAAGGTCCGTCCTCGCCGCGCTCGCCGCCGCGGCATCGACCGTCTTGATGTGTCCACCGGCTCCGGCCGCCCCGCCGATGCGGCCGGCCGCGGGCCTCCCGTCGCTCGGCCCCGGATTTCTCTGGGGCGTGTCCACCTCCGGCTTCCAGTCGGAAGGGCATGCGCCCGACAGCAATTGGACGCGTTACGTCGCCGCGAACCCCGCCTACGACAGACTGCAGGATTCGGTCGACTTCTACGACCGCTACGACTCGGACATCCACGCGGCCGCGGCGATGGGGGTGCGGGTATTCCGGATCTCGATCGAATGGGCCCGGCTCGAGCCCGCGCCGGGAGTGTGGGACGAGGGCGCGTTCCGCCACTACGACGCGGTCGTCGCGAGCATCGAAGGGGCCGGGATGCGGCCGATGATCACCCTGGACCACTGGGTGTACCCGGGCTGGGAGGCCGGCCGGGGCGGCTGGCGCGCTGCGGGCATGGTCGGCGACTGGCTGGACAACGCGCGCAGGGTCGTCGACCGCTACCGGTCGCGTAATCCGCTGTGGGTCACCGTGAACGAGCCGGTCGCCTACGCCGAGCAGGAGGCCCGGCACGGCGCCGCGGACCCGAACCGGATGCTGGACCGAATCGCACAGGTGCACAACGCCATCTACGACTACATCCACCAGGTGCAGCCCGGCGCACAGGTCACCAGCAACCTCGGCTACGCCGCCGGTGAGGAGGCACAGGTCAACGGTGGGATTGTCGACCGCATCGCGAACCGGCTCGACTATGTCGGGATCGACTACTACTTCGCCTACGATCCGGCCGCGGCGTTCCTCGACGGCATCTCGCAAGCCACCGGGTCGGCGATACCCAGCATCTCGAGCGCACGGCTGTCGGATCTGCCGGTGCGTCCCGAGGGGATTTACTATGCGCTGCAATACTATTCGCGACGGTTCCCGGGAAAGCCGCTCTACATCGTCGAGAACGGCCTGCCGACCGACAACGGCCGCCCGCGCGCGGACGGCTACAGCCGCAGTGATCACCTGCGCGACACCGTGTTCTGGCTGCAGCGTGCCAAGGCCGACGGCATGAACGTCATCGGCTACAACTACTGGAGCCTCACCGACAACTACGAATGGGGCAGCTACGCACCCCGATTCGGCCTCTACACCGTGGATGTCCGGACCGACCCCACGCTCACCCGTCGACCCACCGATGCCGTCGGAACCTACAACCAGCTCATTGCCGCGGGCGGCGTCCCGCCCGGCTACCGCCCGGTCCGCGCCCCGTCCCTGTGCATCCTGGTCGATCCACCCGCCAGCTGCCTTTCCCCGGTCGGCGGGCCGTAACCCCCACGGGCGCACCGCTCACGCAACACGCGCACGAACTCCGGGATGCCGGCCTCCCGCACCTCGGGTAATACCGGGCCGAGGTAGACGGCGGCAGGCTCACCCCGGCGCGCGGGCCGCGTGACCGCTGTTCGAAGGTCCGACCGAGATGCGCTCGGCTATCGGGGAAATCGCCATCGTGGTACCGGATCGGGCGCTGAGGTAGTTCGCCGCGTGATGGGCCGGCCGGTCGCCCTCGCGCGCGCGGTTCGCAGGACTGCGTTTTGTTGCGAGATATGTGCTGTGCTTTCAGATGAAAGAGATACACAGCGCGGGTGAGATATTCGCGCCGAAGTTGTCTCGAGGTGGCCCGAAGCTTGCCAACCGCGCGCGCCGAGCGGAGGGGTGGGGCCGCGGTCCGAACTCTCAGAGGTTGCAGGATGATCGCTGCAAACGTGAGGCTTGCAAAATGAATACTGGTATTTCGCTGAGGGTTTGGCCAGTATCACCCGGTGTGTCCCTGGTAAACGGTCTGTTTCCATGGGGCTATACGCGCCCTATCCTGGTTTTTGGGGAATTACATTCCCGTTGTTTAGACGACCAGTTCCGTTGCTGGCAAACCTCGCCTACACTCGGTCTCCATCGGCTGCTGTCGATTGACCGCCAGTGCACCACCCGCGGCCAGGCTTGTGCTCGAGTGTGAAATGGGGTTGTGAGACAAATGGATTCGCAGACCATCGCATTGATAAGAACGACGTTCAAGGCGGTTGCTGCGAATGAGTCGGGGCCCGAAAATCTGGCCCGCTCGTTCTACGCGATCTTGTTCACCGAGTACCCGCACATCCGTGACTTCTTCCCCGCGGCCCTGGAGGCCCAGCGCGACCGGCTGGTCAAGGCGATCGGCTACGTCGTCGACGAACTCGAAGATCCGGACAAGCTGCTGCCCTTTCTCGCGCAGCTCGGCCGCGATCACCGCAAGTACGGCGTTACCGCGGAACACTATGCGGCCGTGGGGAAATCGTTGACCGTCGCGCTGCGCGCCAATGCGGGTACCGAGCTGTGGACCGACGACGTCGATCGCGCCTGGGACGAGGCCGTCGAGCTGATCGCCGGAACCATGATGGCCGCCGCCGAGCAGGAGGACACGCCGCGGGTGTGGACCGGCACCGTGATCGAGCGCCGCGAGACGCTCAGCAATCTGGCCATCGTGCGGCTGCGGCTGGATCAGCCGATGCGGTACGCCGCCGGTCAGTACACGAGCGTGCAGATTCCCGCGCGCCCGCGGATGTGGCGGTACCTGTCCCCGGCTGTTCCCTCCAATGACAACGGGGAGATCGAGTTTCACATCCGCAGCGTCACCGGCGGCTGGGTCAGCCCGGCGATGATGCGCACCGCGGTCGGCGAACAGTGGCTGCTGGGCTCGCCGCTGGGCGGGCTCGGCGTCCCGCGCAACACCCGGCGCAAGATGCTGATGGTCGGCTGCGGCACCGGAATCGCCCCGCTGCGTGCACAACTCATGGCGATGGCGCAGCGGCGATCCAACCCGAGGGTGCATCTGTTCGTCGGCGGGCATCATCCCTGCGACCTGTACGACCTGGAGATGCTGAGTTCGCTGGCCGTGGCCAACAAGTGGCTGACCGTCACGCCCGTCACCGAGAGCAATGAAAACCCCTGGTGGTACTTCGATTCCGTGGAACCCTCGCGCGAGCTGCCGGGCCTGGACCCGCGCCGGGTCGGCCAGATCGGCAGGGTGGTGGCGAGCTACGGGCCCTGGGCGGACCGGGACGTGCAGATCGTCGGTTCGCCGTCGATGGTGCAGACCACCAAGTTCCGGCTGATGGCCGCGGGCACCCCGGGTGCCAGCATCCGGCACGACCCGTTGTTCTGAGGGGAGGATGTGTTCCGGCAGAGGTGATTCCGCCGTTCCCGCGAAGGTCCGGGACTGAGCGCGACCCATGAGCCGCGGTCGTCGCTCGTTCCCGGCCTTCGCCGGAATTACGGGTCGCTTCCCCCTATCCTGTACAACGGAGTCAGGGTGATCCCGGCCGAGCCTCGTACGACGGCCCGATACGTGTCGCGTCGAGCTGCTCCGCCAGGCCTCGCTCAGCGAAGCCCACTGTTCTGTCTGTAACTCCCCTCAGGCGGCGGTTTCGCCTCCTACGCCACCGGGACGCATACCGATGTGGGACCGGCTACTTAGGTATTCACGCTACTTCGAGACGGGACGAGGGAACCGTCCAGGAGGTGCGCTGGTCGTGGTGTGTTGTCTGTTGCTGGGGGGATTGATGCTCCTCGGGCCCGAGGTCCGGAACGTGTGGCGAACGGTCCGGGGCCGCAGTACGTCTCGTCCCGTTCGTGCGATGCTCGCCGAGGTCTGCGTCGCGCCGGAACTGGTTGTCTCCCGAGTCGCGGAGGCGTTATGAGCTCGGCGGTCGATACGAGCGCGGTGGTCGAGGGTAGCGCCGCGCCTCGCCTGCGAGGACCGCTGGTCTCGCGGTGGTGGACGCGCACCGTGTCCGTGGTTGTGGTGGTGTGGGTGGTCGCGGCGGTAGCCCCCGCCGCGCTGGGGCTCTCGATCCCCTGGCGTGCCTTCGGCGCCGGACTGATCGTCCCCGGTGCCGGGCTGCTGGTCGCGATGCCTTCGCCGCACGATCACTTCGGCGCGGCGATGATCGCCGGGCATGCCGTACTCATTGCCGTGGAGATCTGCCTGGCCGGATTGGCGCTGCGCGGCCATCGGACATTGGCGGCCGTGGGTGTTGTGGTCCTGTTGTCGCTGTTGGCCGTCGGTGTGTGGATCGCGCCCGCCGTTGTTGTCCTCGTCAGCCACGTCATGGCCTTCTTCGGGGTCCTGCTCGCCGCCGGCTGGGCGTACATGTTCCGGTCCATCGCGCGTTCGGACTATGTAACCCTGCCCGCGATCGTGGTCGTGTCCGCGGCGGTCGGCGCCGGGCTCGCCGGATACCACGGCGACATGGCCGGTGGTGACATGGCCGGCCCGCTGTCCTGGTTCGGCTGGGCCGCACTGCTGATCGCGCTCGGCGGCACCGCCGCGGGCATCATCCGCGAACTGGTCCGGCACAGGGCCGCCCAGCGCGTCGGCGCCGAGCGCGCACAGTTCCTCCGGGAACGGCAGACCCCGGCACGCACCAACCCGGTGCCGCTGCGCCAGCCGTCCGCCGCGCCGGTGGTGTCGGAGGCGACTCCGGATCAGCTCGCCCTGACCCGTCATCTCCTCAGCATTGCCATGCAGCCGCTGGAGGACTGGCACGGCTTCGACGACGAGGGCCCGGGGCCGCTGCAGCAGTACCGATACCAGCTCAACGCGCTGGGCTGGGCGCTGTCGATGTACAACTACGCGCACACCCCGGCGCTGACCGGGCCGCTGCACACCGCGCAGCGCAACCTGATCGACCGCATGCAGGACACCAAGGTCTGGGGCTACTGGTACTGGGAAAACCTGTTGGGCAACTGGGACATCCGGCGCCGCAGCGACCCGATCGACGTCCCGCAGAACATCATGTTCACCGGATACCTCAACCTGCAGCTCGGCATGTTCGAACAGGCCACCGGCGACCTGCGTTACCGCGACCCGGCCGCGCTCGAGTTCCGGTGGTCGCGGGATCACTCGGTCGCCTACGGCCGCGACGCGATCAACGACATCGTCCTGCGCAACTTCGGCGGTGAGCTGTGCCTGTGGCCGTGCGAGCCGGTCCCGGTCGGCCGCTCGCGCACCCGGGGGCTGGTCTTCCCCTACTGCAACGCGGTCAGCGCGGCCGGCCTGGCCATCTCGGACGCGCTGTACGGCACCGGGCACGCCGCCGAGCTCGCGCCGCGCCTACGCCATGCCCTCGAGACCGAATTCACCGCCGCGGACGGCGATATCGTCACCTTCCTCGTCTCCGGCCTGGGACTGACCGCCCGGGCCTTCCGCGGACCGACCACCACGGCGGGCATCTCGGCGTTCCTGGTCACGCTGCTACCCGAACTCGGTTGGCGCGCCTGGGAAATCCTGCGCCGGGACTGGCTGGAGACCGGCCGCTACCGCGAATCCGGTTCGGCCGGTACGGAATCCCCGACCGCCGAGGACTGGGGCTCGCGCTCGGCGACGAACGCGGAATCGCTGGCCGCGGCCATGTTGCTGGCCAACGAATTCGGCGAGCTGGACTGGCACGCGGAGTTGTGGCGCGCGGCGGTCGATCAGCTGGGCTTCGTCGAATCCGCGGACCGGCCCGGCGTCCGGGACTTCCGGGCCGCCTCGGTGCACGCCAACGGCATGCTCGGGCTGGGCGGGCTCGGACGCCCGTTCGCCTTCTCGGACATGATGTCCGCCCCGCGCCCCCGGTCCTGGGACGTGGGCCCGCGGATCGCCGAGGTGCCGCACCCCGACGTGATGGTCGCGCGGGCCGTCACCGACGGCACCGGCCTGGACGCGGTCCTGCGGCCGGGCCTGCAGCCCGGACGCTTCGGCCTCGTGCTGGACCGGCTGCAGCCCGGTCGGACCTATGTCGCGCACGGCGCCCACGAAACCTCGATTCGCGCCGACGATCACGGCACTGCCCGCATCGTCGTCGACCTGCACGACCGGACTGCGATCGAATTGAGGCCACTGTGACGGAGCGCAGCGAGGGAACCATGACACAGCCGGCCTCGGGCACGGTGGAGCCGAGCGCTGGCGAGGTGGAGCCGTGACCGAGCGCAGCGAGGGAACCATGACACAGCCGGCCTCGGGCACGGCGGAGCCGAGCGCTGGCGAGGTGGAGCCGTGACCGAGCGCAGCGAGGGAACCATGACACAGCCGGCCTCGGGCACGGCGGAGCCGAGCGCTAGCGAGGTGGAGCCGTGACCGATTCGCCGATCACCATGGCCGGCCCCCGGGTGGCGCTGTACTCGCCCGAGTTCGCCGCCGATCCGCACGCCAGCTATCGCCGGATGCGCGAAACCTACGGCCCGCTGGTGCCGGTGGAGCTGGCCCCGGGCGTGCCCGCGACGTTGGTCATCGGCTACCGGGCGGCGGTGCGCATCCTGCACGACCCCGATCACTTCCCGGCCGATGCGCGTCGGTGGCAGCAAAGCATTCCCGACGAGTGCCCGGTGAAGCCCTTGATGGAGTGGCGGCCCAACGCCATTCGCAGCGCCGGCGCCGAGCACGCGCGCTACCGCCGCGCCAATGTCGCCGCCATCGAGGCCGTGGACCTGCACGGGCTGCACGCCATTGTCGAGGACGTCGCCATCGGCCTGATCAACGGCTTCTGCCGGGACGGGTCGGCAGATCTCCTGGGCCAGTACGCGACTCCGCTGGCCTTCCAGGTCATCAACACCATGCTGGGGTGCACGCCGGACATCGGGCAGCGCGTCGCGATGGGAATCATGGCGATGTTCGAGGGCAACGACGCCGCCGCCGGCAACGCGATGCTGCTCGAGGCGCTGAGCGAGCTCGTCGCGTCCAAGCATCGCGCGCCCGGTCCGGACATCACCTCGCGCCTGATCCAGCATCCGGCCGGGCTCAGCGATCACGAGGTCATAGAACAGCTGGTCCCGCTCTTCGGCGCCGGAGTGGAACCGACGCTCAACCTCATCGCCAACACCCTGCTGGCCGCACTGGACGAGCAGGGATTCCTCGATGTCGTGGGCGGCAGCCTGCCGACCCGGGACGCCCTGGACCAGGTGCTGTTCACCGATCCGCCGATCGCGAACTTCTGCATGAGCTACCCGCGCCACCCGATCCTCATCGAGGACGTCTGGCTACCCGCGCATCAACCGGTGCTGATCAGCATCGCCGCCTGCAACAACGACCCGGCGATCAGCACCGGTGGCGACCACGCCGGCAACCGCTCCCATCTCGCCTGGGGCGCCGGGCCGCACGCCTGCCCCGCGCGGCAGGCCGCGTATCTCATCGCACAGGACGGTGTGGATCAGCTGCTGGACGCGCTCCCGGAGATCGAGTTGAGCATCGCCCCCGGCGATCTCACCTGGCGGCCCGGTCCCTTCCATCGTGCGCTGGCCTCGCTTCCGGTCGTCTTCCCGCCGTCACCGCCCTTCCGGCTGGGGGCGCACTCGGCGGGGTCCGCGTAACGCAGGTCAGCGGTGGCAATACCGCTCGAGTCGCGAGAAATCTTGCGGCGCTGCGGCTTCCAGCTGCCGACGCGAAGTACCGCGCCGATCCGCCGCGCCGGTGGCTATTGTCGTGACCATGTTGCCCAGGCCCCGCGACGAATTCGAGACCGCGGTATCAGCGGACGATTTCATCGGACGTGGACCGGAGTCGGACGCGCTCGTCGCCCTGCTGCTCCGCAACACTCGATTGGTCACCCTGATCGGCCCCGGGGGAATCGGGAAGACCCGCCTGGCCACCGAGGCCACCGAGCGGCTGCGCAATGCCCATGACACACCCGTGTATTGGGTGCGGCTGGCCCATCTGACCGCACACAGCGACGCCGACATCGTGGCGGAGGAGATCGTCCGATCGGTGGTGACCACCGACTGCTCGGGCGGTCCCGGGTGGCATGCCCTGATCGTCACGCTGGCCCGGACCTCCGGCGGCGGCTTGCGCCGGCGACCGCTGCTGGTGCTGGACAACTGCGAGCATTTGCTGCTGGGTGTCGGCCGGATCATCACGCGGCTGCTCGACACCATCCCCGAGCTGCGCATTCTGGCGACCAGCCGGGAGGCGATCGAGTGGGTCGACGAGCATCGGTTCGACGTGCCGCCCCTGCCCGCCGACCAGTCGCTGGAACTGTTCCGGCTACGCGCCGAGCTGACCGGTCACCCGGTCGTCAGCGCCGAACAGCTCGCGCTCGCGGCGCGGATCTGCCGGCAGATGAACCACCACCCGCTCTACATCCGCCTGGCGGCCGGTCGCCTCGTGCGGCAGCCGCTGGCGCTGATCGCCCGGCAGCTCGATGCCGATTCGGGCAGCGACCGCCGGTTGGACTGGATCCCCGGACCGGCGCTGGGCGCCGAGCACCGGCATCGCAGCATCAACGATGTCATCGGCTGGTCCTACCGCCTGTGCGGGGAGAAGGAGAAGCTGCTCTTCGATCGGATGGCGGTGTTCGCCACCGGTTACGACACGACGCCGGACAATGCGGTGGCCTTCGACGTCGGCGCCGATCTGGAGGCGATTCGCGCGGTGTGCGCCGACCCGATTCCGCTCGGCGGTCCGCAGGAGTCCGGCCCGGGCGCCGACCGAATCCGGCTCACCGCCGACGAGCTCGAGGTCGTGCTGGAGCGACTGGCGGACCAGTCGCTGGTCACCCGGCACATCGCGGCCACTACGGTGGCCTACTCGCTGACGGAGAATCTCCGGGTCTACGCGCAGCAACGATTGCACGAGCGGGACGAGACCACCGCGTGCGCCGAGCGGCACCGCAACCACTACCGGGACAGGGTGTTGCACGCCGCGGCGACCTACTTCGGTCCTGCCGAACGCGATCTGCTCGCCTGGGCGACGGCGGCCTGGAACAACATCGTCATCGCGATCGAGCGCAGCCTCGCCCCGGGCGGCGACGCCGTGTCCGGGCTGGAACTCTGTGCGGGCCTGTTGATCCTGCGGCTGCCGTTCTTCCGGGGGGCATTCCGGGAGATGCGACTGTGGACCGAACGCGCGCTCGAGGCAACCACCGCCGCCGACCCGCGCGCCGCCGAGCTGCGCGTGACGGCGCGGGCGCTGCTGGTGTGGATCCTGTTGTGCCAGGGGGAGACCCGAGATGCCGCACGGCTGCTCGACGAGTGCGTCCGGGAGTGCGTGCCGGAACCGGCCGGGGACTGGCGGGAGGCGGATCTCGAGCTTCCCGCTGCCGTCGACTTCGCCCGGGGCGTCGAACTTTTCGTCATCCGGAAGGATCCGGCCGCGATCGCGGTGCTCGAGCGCGCCCGTGCGAAGTTCGATCGGCTCGGGAACGTCTCGGGCGCGATTCCCAGTGCGCAGTTCGCGGCGCTCGCGGCCGCGCTGCTGGGACCGCCTGAACAGGCCCGTGAGCTCGCCCGGCAATATTTGGAACGCACTGCCGCCGTGGGTGTTTCGTGGACCCGGCACTGGGCCGAGCTGACCTGGTCGATCGTGCTCACCCGGCTCGATCGCGTGGACGAGGCCCTGGACCTGCAGTGTGCGGTGCTGGAGAACGTCGTGGCCACCCGGGAGCAGTGGGCGGCCCTGTGGGCCTTGCACTTCCGGGCCTGGGCGCTGGCGCGGATGATCGCGGCGAGCCGTGCGACCGCTCAGGCGGCCGGGCCGCGCAGCCTGACCGCGGCCGCCGAGATCGCCCTGATCGCCGGCGGCACCCGGACCCTGCGTGCCGTGCTGGGCGTCGACCTCACCCGGCTCGGAGCATTCTGCGACATCGCCGAGGAGGCGATCGAGGTGGCGCGCGACGTACTGGGCGCGGACGCCTTCGAGGCCACCGAAAGATACGGGGCGGCACTGCAACCGGAGGCTCAGGAGGTGCATCGGCTGGCTCTGGGCGCCGCGACGATCGATACCGCGCGGGTGCTGACGCGGGAACGGCGCACTGGGGGACGGGAGTGGTACGACCTCACCGGCGCCGAACGGGAAATCGCGAGGCTGGTCGCGGCCGGGTGCACCAATTCGGTCATTGCCGCCCGGCGCGGCACGTCCCGCCGGACGGTCGATGCGCAGATGAGCGCCATCCTGCAGAAGCTCCGGATCACCTCGCGCACCCGGATTGCCGACTTCATCCCCGGGGAGTAGGCGCCCCGCGTCTCACGCGCCTTCGTACCGAATGGATTCCGCCGGGGTGCCGGTCTGGATGAGGCGATCGACGGTGGCCCGCGTCATGCCGGGGGAGCCGCACACCAGCACCTGGTGGTTGGGCAGCGGGCCCATGTCGCCGACGACGTCGGCCAGCGTGCCCTCCAGCATCTCGTCGACGTCGAATCCCACATCGACGCGGCAGCTGTCGTACCAGGGATCCGGCCAGTCCGGATCGACCGAGCTCTCCACCACGGGAACCACCGTGAGCCAGGGCAATTCGCCGGTCAGCAGGTACAGCATGTCCGAGGCGTAGAGGTCGCGGGGGAAGCGCCCGCCGATGAACAGGTGGGTGCGCGGCGGCTCGGGGCGGCGCGAGATGTCCAGCAGCAGCGACCGCAGCGGGGCCAGCCCGGTCCCGCCCGCCAGCATCACCACATCGGTGGCGCCCTCGTCGACCGACAGCCAGCCCTCCGGCTCGGTGATCACCCATTCGTCGCCTGCCTGGGTGTCGGCGACCATCGTGCCGCTGCACCACCCGCCCGGGACGGCCCGCACGTGGAATTCCAGCTTGCCGTCCAGCGAGGGGGGCAGCGCGGGCGAGAGTCGCCGGCGCACGCCCGGATGCTGGGGGATCTGTACCTGCACCGACTGGCCCGCGGCGAAGGGTATGTACTCCCCGATCAGCCGGATCACCGCGAGGTCGTGCCGGAGGCGGTGATGGCCCACCACCGTCGCCAGCGATTCGGTGGGCCTGCCCAGGTGGATTTCGCCGGTCTCATCGGGCCCGAGGGTCATGCACCATCCCTAACGATCGAAAAGCCTTGTGCCGCACTACGAAATATAGAGCCGGATTACACCGGATCCGTGCTGATGGCCCATTCGGGCGTGCCGACCGCGAGCAGGGCGCGGGTGGTGTCGGCGATCATGCGCGACGACCCGGCGATCTGGATCTGGCGATCGGCCCACGAACCGAAGCTGGCCACCACCGCACCCAGGTTACCGATCAGCCTGCGGTGCATGCCGAACGGCGGATCGGCCGGCGGATGCGGGTGCCACCAGGGGTTGGAGGCGTTCTCGCACACCGGAACCACCGTCAACCACGGATTGCTCAGCGACAGCTGCCACATGTTGTCCACGTCGTACAGGTCGCACGGGTAGCGGCCGCCGATGAAGAAATGCACCCGCGGATTCTCCCCGCGCCGCCCCATCTCGATGAGCTGGGCGCGCAGCGGCGCGATGCCGGTGCCGGAGCCGATCATCAGCACGTCGCTGTCGCTGTCGCGGTCCACGTGCAGCGCGCCCAGCGGCCCGGCGATCTGCCAGACGTCCCCGACCTCGGTCTCGGTGACGATGGCGGGGCTGACCCAGCCGGTGCGGACCTTGCGCACATGAAATTCGATCTCGCCGTACGGATTCGTCGGAATCGACGGGGACAGGTACCGCCACATCCGGGGCCGCTGCGGAATCGACACCGGTACGTACTGCCCGGCCTGGTAGGGAATCGGGGTGTCGGACTGCAGCCGCACGATCGCCAGGTCGTCCAGGACGCGGCGGTGGCCGACCACCGTCGCCTCCCAGTACGGCCGCGAGGTGTCGGAATTCGCGCCGATCGCCATCGATGCGGAGATCAGGATGCTGATATCGCGCCAGCCCTCCTCCAGGCCGCGGGACCAGTCGCCCGCGTGGTGGTAGGTGCGCAGGGCCGCGAGCAGGGCACGCCCGGCGACGTCGTAGTGCGCCGCCTCCACCCCGTACTTGCGGTGATCGCGGGCGAGCTGCTCGAGGAAGTGCTGGGCGCGATCCCAGTCCTCGAGGTGGTCCAGCACGTACTGCACGGCGGTCAGTACCCGCTTGGCCTGCATCTCCATGGCGGGTGGGAAGAGTTCGCGCAGCCCGGGCTCCTCGGCGAACATATGCCCGTAGAACGCGCCGATCAGCCGTTCCGGGCCCGTCGGTGATTCGATGATCGACCGGAAATCGGCGCGGACCAGCGCAGCCGAACGCGCATCCACGACTCCAGCATCCCTTCTGCTCCAGACCTCTGCGGACCACCGGTTGCCGGGGCCTGCGATCCAGTATCCCCGATGAATCCGTGGTCGCACGGTTATCAC
Organism: Nocardia albiluteola; assembly: GCF_018860155.1. Lineage (GTDB taxonomy): Bacteria > Actinomycetota > Actinomycetes > Mycobacteriales > Mycobacteriaceae > Nocardia > Nocardia albiluteola. The sequence continues at coordinate 134,590 of NZ_JAHKNI010000013.1, read as the reverse complement.
CTGGTGATGAGGAGATGACGCTACCGCCGCGGTCGCGGTCGAATCCTCGCGGCGGGTGGGCGCGACGGGTTAGCGTGGGACAAGCGCGGCGTGAGCCGGAGAAAAATTTCAAACTTGAGCGGAACAGACTCAACTTCTACTGCGTTGAACAGATTGTGGGCGGCCGAGTGGGCCGCCCGCACAGCAGACGACAAGTAGGAAGGTGAATGTGGACTCGTTCAATCCCACCACCAAGACCCAGGCGGCCCTGACTGCCGCCCTGCAGGCCGCGTCGGCCGCGGGCAATCCGGAGATTCGTCCGGCGCACTTGCTGGTGGCGTTGCTGGATCAGACCGACGGCATCGCCGCCCCCTTGCTGAAGGCTGTCGCGGTCGACCCGGCAGCGGTGCGACGCGAGGCCCAGGACATCGTCGAGCGCCTGCCCCGGGCCACCGGCGCGACGACCACCCCGCAGCTGGGCCGCGAGGCCCTGGCCGCGATCACCGCCGCCCAGCAGCTGGCCACCGAGCTCGGTGACGAATACGTCTCCACCGAGCACCTCATGGTCGGCCTGGCCCGCGGCGATTCCGATGTCTCGCAACTGCTTCTGAAGTACGGCGCGACCGCGGACGCGCTGCGCGAGGCGTTCACCGCGGTGCGCGGCAACGCCCGCGTCACCTCCGCCGATCCGGAGGGCAGCTACCAGGCGCTGGAGAAGTACTCCACCGATCTGACCGCCGCCGCTCGCGACGGCAAGCTCGACCCTGTCATCGGGCGTGACACCGAGATTCGGCGGGTTGTACAAGTCCTGAGCCGCCGCACCAAGAACAACCCGGTGCTGATCGGCGAGCCCGGCGTGGGCAAGACCGCGATCGTCGAGGGCCTGGCCCAGCGCATCATCGCCGGCGACGTGCCGGAATCGTTGCGCGGCAAGCGATTGGTCTCGCTCGATCTGGGCGCGATGGTCGCGGGCGCGAAGTACCGCGGCGAGTTCGAGGAGCGGCTCAAGGCCGTGCTCGAGGAGATCAAGCAGAGCGCCGGGCAGATCATCACCTTCATCGACGAGTTGCACACCATCGTCGGCGCCGGGGCCACCGGCGAATCGGCCATGGACGCGGGCAACATGATCAAGCCCATGCTCGCCCGCGGCGAGCTGCGGCTGGTCGGCGCGACCACCCTCGACGAATACCGCCAGCACATCGAGAAGGATCCCGCCCTCGAGCGCCGGTTCCAGCAGGTGCTGGTCGGCGAGCCGTCGGTGGAGGACACCGTCGGGATCCTGCGCGGGCTCAAGGAGCGGTACGAGGTGCACCACGGCGTGCGCATCACCGACTCCGCGCTGGTCGCCGCGGCCACGCTGTCCGACCGCTACATCACCTCCCGGTTCCTGCCGGACAAGGCGATCGACCTGGTCGACGAGTCGGCCTCGCGCCTGCGCATGGAGATCGACTCGCGCCCCGTCGAAATCGACGAGGTCGAGCGCGCGGTGCGCCGGCTCGAGATCGAGGAGGTCGCGCTCGCCAAGGAGACCGACGAGGCCTCCAAGCAGCGCCTGGAGAAGTTGCGCTCCGAACTGGCCGACGATCGCGAGAAGCTCAACCAGCTGATGGCCCGCTGGCAGAACGAGAAGCAGGCCATCGACGGGGTGCGTGTCATCAAGGAGGAGCTCGAGACCCTTAAGGGCGAATCCGAGCGCGCCGAGCGCGACGGCGATCTGGGCAAGGCCGCCGAGCTGCGGTACGGCCGCATCCCCCAGCTGGAGAAGCAACTCGCCGAGGCCGAGCGGAAGGCGGGCACGGCCGCCGACGGCGAGGTGATGCTCAAGGAGGAGGTCGGCCCGGACGATATCGCCGAGGTGGTGTCGGCGTGGACCGGAATTCCGGTCGGGCGGATGCTCGAGGGCGAGACCCAGAAGCTGCTGCGCATGGAGGAGGAACTCGGCAGTCGCGTTGTCGGGCAGGCCGATCCGGTGCGCGCGGTGTCCGACGCGGTGCGGCGGGCGCGGGCGGGCGTGGCCGATCCGAACCGTCCCACCGGATCGTTCATGTTCGTCGGCCCGACCGGCGTCGGCAAGACCGAGCTGGCAAAGGCGTTGGCGGACTTCCTGTTCGACGACGAGCGCGCCATGATCCGCATCGACATGAGCGAGTACTCCGAGAAGCATTCGGTGGCCCGCCTGGTCGGTGCGCCGCCCGGATACGTCGGCTACGACCAGGGCGGTCAGCTGACCGAGGCGGTGCGGCGGCGGCCGTACACGGTGGTCCTCTTCGACGAGATCGAGAAGGCGCACCCGGATGTGTTCGACATCCTGCTGCAGGTGCTCGACGAGGGCCGTCTGACCGACAGCCAGGGCCGCACGGTCGATTTCCGCAACGCCATCCTCATCCTGACCTCCAACCTGGGTGCGGGCGGCGACAAGGACTTCGTGATGAGCGCGGTGCGCGCCGCGTTCAAGCCGGAGTTCCTCAACCGCCTCGACGACGTGGTCATGTTCCACGCCCTGAACGAGGAGGAGCTCGAGGAGATCGTCGACATCCAGCTGAACCAGCTGGGCAAGCGCCTCGCGCAGCGTCGGCTCAAGCTCGACGTGAGCGATTCTGCCCGCTTCTGGCTGGCCGTGCGCGGGTACGACCCCGCCTACGGCGCGCGCCCGTTGCGCCGGCTGATCCAGCAGTCGATCGGCGATTCGCTGGCCAAGGAGCTGCTGGCCGGTGAGGTCACCGACGGCGATGTGGTGAAGGTCAACGTCTCCCCGGACGGCGACGGGCTCATCGTCGGGCGATGAGAATCCCGGCGCGGATGCCCCGTGCCCGGCGGCACTGCCGCCGGGCATGCCGTGCATTCGTCGAGGTTCCCTCATCCGACCCGGATCTCGACCTACGCTGGTTGGTATGACGAATCCGAGTGATCCGTGGGGGCAGCGACCGGATTCGCCCGAGACGCCGACCGAGCACATCGGGGGGCGGGGGGCGGCCGAGGGCGCGCAGGCCGGGGAGCATTCGGAGGCGCCCCCGCCCCCTCCGGCCGAGTTCTATCCGTACAACGAACCGGTGCCCGGGCCGAACGCGACGCGGCAGCTGCCGCCCTATCAGAGTCAGTGGGGCGTCTACGACACTCCCGGCGCCTACGACACGCAGTGGGGCGGGCCGCCCGAGACGCAGTACGCGCAGGGCGGATCGGCCGGACCCACCGAGTACCACCCGACCGTGCAGTACGGCCCCGGGGACGGCCCGACCGCCGAATACGGCCCGGACGACGTCCCGACCGAATACGTTCCGGGCGCGGTTCCCGTATACGTTCCGGGCGCGGGGCCCGCCGGGCCGCGGGGGCGCAACCGGGCCGGAACATGGGTCCTGCTGAGCCTGGGCATCTTCGGGGTGGTCGTGCTCGGCGCGGCCGCGCTGGGTTTCTTCCTGGCCGGTCACGATTCGTCGTCCTCCTCGGCCCCGGACGCGCTCACCACCAGCCGACCGACGGCTCAGTTCCCGCTCTTCCCGCAGACCTCGGGCGGCGTCGCACCCTCGCGGCCGGGGCTGCCCGGCAGCGACAATCTCGGCGCCACGATGGGCACTGTCGCCACCAACGACGGTTCCACGCTGACCATCGACTCCCTCTCCGGCTCGACGATCACGGTGCACACCGATGCCAAGACCCAGGTCATCACGCTGGGCTCGGGCACCCTGGCCGATTTGCACGCCGGTGACATGGTCGTGGTGCAGGGCAACAAGAATCCGGACGGCACCATCCTGGCCAAGATGATCATCGGCACCGTGGTGCCCGCTTCGACCACGCAGGTGCCGTACCCGACGAGGTGATCGCGACACCATCGCACCGCTGACACGCCTGGCGGACACACCGTGTCGCGCGTGTGGCAACTAGACTTGGCGGCGATGACGGCAATCTGGTTCGCGCTCGCAGCGGTCGCACTCGTCGGTGCGATCGTGCTGTTGTATTTCGATCGGCTCCAGCGGCAGCGGACCGGTCACGTGCGGCAGGTCTGGGCGAAGGCCCAGGGCTATACCTACGTTTCGGTCGAGCCCGCGCTGGCAGCCACCTGGCGCCGTGGGGCGATGGCCAAGCTCGGGTACCTGTCCGCGGTCGATGTGGTCTCCGGCAATCGCAAGGGCGAGAAGTTCGTGCTGTTCGACCTGGAGGACGCCGCGACGCTGGTCGCGGTCCGCCGCCAGATCGGCTCGGACATCGACATCGACCTGCGCCTCAAGACCGCCGCCCCGCCCAAGGATGCCGATCTGGAGCTGCTCGGCGCGATCGGCGATCGGGTGGTGTTCGCGACCAACCCGGACATTGCGCGGCACGCCGTCGACCAGCGCATGGTGGCGTTCATCGAGACCCTGCCCAGCAGCGTCCAGCAGCTGTGGAGTGAGGGCAACTGGACCCTGGGCGTGCTGCCGGTGGGTATGTCGTCGCGGGACTGGGAGACCGCGGTCGATGCCGTGCTGCGGCTCTCGGGGCTGCTGCACGTGTTGCCGCCGGTGGCCGGTGGCACCGAGCGGGGCGTGCGTCCGGCGGAATCCGAGTCGCACGATCCGGGCCGTCCCCGGCCGCGTCCCCGCGACGACGACCACGACGATCTCCCGGCCGGCCACGGCTACGACGCCCCCACCCGCGACGATCGCGGGTACGAGGACGAGCGCGAACGCCCCTATCCGCCTTCGCGATTCGCGGAGTTCGACACCGAGCCCCCGGTGCCGCACCCCGACGACGAGGAGGACGACTACGCGCCGGTGGTCAAGGACATCGCCGGCGAATCGGAGCCGCCGCGCCGCCCCGCGCTGGCCGTCGTGCCCGATCCGCGCAGCCGGGTGCGCCGCAACTGGCCGCCCGCCCAGGAGTCCTGGCCGGAGGAGCAGGAGCAGGATTCGCATCGCGAGGCCGAGCCCGAGCAGGAGTGGCACGAGGAGGAGCCGGCCGATCAGCCGGGCGGTCCCTTCCATCCTGGGTTCCGCCCGTATCAGGGTCCCGCCTCCCGATGACCGCGTCCGCGACCGTGTCGATGTGGGGATGCACAGCGACGGCCGCCGGTGCGCAATGATGACCTCATGAGCGAGCCTGCGAGCGAATCATCGACACAGCGGGCCTCCGGCGTGCCGGAGCGAAGCGGAGGCATGACGGATTCCCCCGCTGCCCGCCTGCCCGGCGCCATCCGGCCCGTCGCGATGGTCACCGGGCCCACGTCCGGGATCGGGCACGGCTATGCGGTGCGCCTGGCCTCCCTCGGCTACGACCTGGTGCTGGTGGCCCGCGACGAGCGGCGCCTGACCGCCCTGTCCGACGAGCTGAGCCGGCGTTTCGACACCCATTCGGAGGTGCTGCGCGCCGATCTCGCCGAGTCCGCCGACCGCGACCGCGTCGCGGCCCGGCTGTCCGAGGGCGTCGACTTCCTGGTCAACAACGCGGGTTTCGGTCTGTCCGGGGAGTTCTGGACGATCGACCCCGCGCGCCTGCAGTCCCAGCTGGACGTCAACGTCACCGCGGTGCTGCAGCTGACCCGCGCCGCGCTGCCGCCCATGGTCGCCGCGGCGAAGGGCTCGATCGTGAATGTGGCCAGCGTGGCCGGTCTGGTGCCGGGGAGGGGATCGACGTATTCGGCATCGAAGGCCTACGTCGTATCCTTGTGCGAGGGATTGTCGGGCGGCCTGGCCGGGACGGGTGTCCGGGTGCAGGCGCTGTGCCCCGGATTCGTACACACCGAGTTCCACGATCGGGCCGGTATCGAGATGTCATCGCTACCGAAACGCATGTGGCTGAATGTCGATCAGGTGGTTGCGGGTTCGCTGCGCGATCTGGACGCGGACAGGGTGGTCAGCGTGCCCGGGGCGCAGTACAAGGTGCTCACCACGGTGGCCGGGATGATCCCGCGATCCCTGCAGGTCCGGATCAATCGGGCGCTGTTCGACGCACGCGGCAGGACTTAGAAAGGACACGGCAGAGAAGATGATCGAATCCACCACCGATCGAGACAGATTGGCGGAACTGGTGCGGGAGCTGGCCGTCGTGCACGGCCGGGTCACGTTGTCGTCCGGCAAGGAGGCCGACTACTACATCGACCTGCGCCGCGCCACCCTGCAGCACGAGGCCGCGCCGCTGATCGGGAAGCTGCTGCGGGAGCTGGTGTCGGACTGGGACTTCGCCGCGGTCGGTGGGCTCACCATGGGTGCGGACCCGGTGGCGGCGGCCGTGATGCACGCGCCCGGCCGTCCGCTGGACGCGTTCGTGGTGCGCAAGGCCGCCAAGACGCACGGCATGCAGCGCCAGATCGAGGGGCCGGACATCGTCGGCAAGCGCGTGCTGGTGGTCGAGGACACCACGACGACCGGGAATTCGCCGCTGACCGCGGTGCGCGCGCTGCGTGAGGCCGGCGCGATCGTCGCGGGCGTGGCGACGGTGGTGGACCGGGAGACCGGGGCCGACCAGATCATCGCGGCGGAGGGGCTGGAATACCGCTCGATTCTGGGGCTGAAGGATCTCGCGCTGGGGTGACCCGGCGGCTCGGCTAGCCTGAAATCTTCCTGTCCGACGACGTGCGCGAAGGGTCGAGTGAGCCGCTTGTGGTGAGTATCGCAGTGAACAGGGGCCGCCGGAACGTCGCGATGCTCGGCATCGGCGCCTACCGGCCCACCCGCATCGTCAGCAACGACGAGGTGTGCGAGGTGCTGCACTCCTCCCCGGAATGGATCTACGAGCGCACCGGGATTCGCAATCGGCGCTGGATCAGCGGCGACGAGACGCTGCGGACGCTGGCGTCCGCTGCGGGCGAGCGCGCGATCGTCAACAGCGGGGTCGACCGGTCGCGGATCGGCGCGCTGGTGCTCGCGAGCTCGAGCTGGCTGAAGCTGACCCCGCACGGTGCGCCGTCGATCGCCTACGACCTGGGCATGAACGGTATTCCGGCATTCGACCTCGCCTCGGGCTGCGGCGGTTTCGGCTACGCGCTCGGGGTGTCCGCGGATCTGATCAGGTCCGGCTCGGCGCAGTATGTACTCGTGATCGGGGCCGAGACGATGACCGTCGGCCTGGATCCGACCGATCGCGGTACCGCGATGATCTTCGGCGACGGCGCCGGCGCCGTGGTGGTGGGGCCCGCCGAGGAGAACGGCATCTCGCCGACGGTCTGGGGCAGCGACGGCGAGAACGCCGAGGCGATCGCGCAGAACGTGGACTTCCTCGCGTACATGGACAGGGCGCAGGCGCTGCAGGGCACGGACCCCGAGCTCGAGCCGATCGGCCGGATGTCGCTGCGGATGGAGGGACAGCGGGTGTTCCGCTGGGCGGCGGTCACGCTGCCGCGGGCGCTGTCGTCCGCGCTCGAGGCGTCGGGCGTGTCCAAGGAGGACATCGATGTGTTCGTGCCGCATCAGGCCAATGCCCGCATCAACGAGCTGATGAGCAAGAATCTGGGCCTGGCCGACGACATCCCGATGGCCAACGACATCGAGAACACCGGCAACACCTCCGCCGCGTCGATCCCACTGGCGATCGAGGAGATGCTGGTGACCGGCAAGGCCAAGGGCGGACAGCTGGCACTGCTGCTCGGCTTCGGCGCCGGGCTCAGCTACGCGGGCCAGGTCGTCACGTTGCCGCCCAGCCCGATCGAATCGAGTTTCTGAGATGGCCAGACCGTTTCGGGCCGCATTCGCCGGTGCGGCCGTACTGACCGTGGCCGGGGCACTGACCGGCCGGGACCGGCTGCAGTGGATCGCGAAACCGATGATGATGCCGCTGCTGGCGGCCGATGTGGTGCACAGCGGCCGTTCGCTCGCGCCGGCCGATCGAGCGCTGTTGCTCGGCTCGCTGGGCGCCGCGACGGTGGGCGACGTGCTGCTCATCGATCCGGACGACGATCGTCGATTGGTCGCGGGCGCAAGCGCTTTCGCGGTGATGCAGGCGGGGTATTCGGCGCTCTGGTGGCGGCGGGGTGCCCGTCCGCGCGCGGCCGTCGCAGCCCCGCGCATCGCGGCCTGGCTCGGTGCGGGCGCGCTGTTGCGCCGTGGTGCGCCGCGGCTTGCGTTGCCGCTGAGCGGCTATGGCGCCACCCTGGCCACCGCGGCGGTGCTCGCCTCCGACCCGGGTCTGGCTCCGGAGGCGAAAACCCTTGCGGGCATGAATCTTCCGGCCGGCGATCCACGCACCCGCGTGGGCCTGGGCGCGCTGCTGTTCACCGCCTCGGACGGGCTGATCGTGCTGCGCCGCCTGTTCGCCCGTACGCCGCGGGCCCGCCGCATCACAGAGGGCATCATTCTGGCGACCTACGCGGGGGCGCAGTATCTGCTCACCGACCCGCGCGTTCACACGGAGTAGTCTCTCTTCGCTGTCGTGGGGTTTGCTCCAGGGCGACGGATGTAGTGGCTCCGGGATGGTCGAGGCGGTCGTCCGGGGCTGTCGGCAGGGCGGCGGGGTATGGGGCGCTCGATTACAAACACAGGATGATGCGGTCGCGGTCGGTGGGGTCGACGCGGATCGAAATCGTCTCTCCGACGGTGATCTTCGGCTCGTCGATCGGCGCGACATCGAAAACGATGGTGCCCCGGTAGGTTTCGGATCCCGGGACGGTGAGCTCGAGGTCCAGCTCGGTGAGTTCGGTGTGATGATCGGTGTGGGTCAGGGGGTGCACGCCCTCGATGACGGCCCAGCCCTCGAGGCCGTGCCGCAGCAGTCGACGGTCGGCGCGCGTCGGGCGCTGGGCCAGCACCATCCCCAGCCCGACGCAGGATCCGAACATGCCCACCAGCGCCACCATCTGATACGGCAGCGTCCCGGGCGGGGTGTGCTTGACGACCCATCCCAGCCAGAAGCCGAGGAGCATCATGTACCCGACGGTCACGCCGAGCACCGTGCGAAGTATGCGCGAGTGGTCCATGGCCCACCTCCACCACCGCTTCAGACTTCCAGGATAGGCCCTGGGTACCCGTTGTGCGGCCGTCTCGAACCGGAGGCCGGTCAGGCCCCGCCCGGCCGCAGCCGCAGCACCGCCAGGACCCGGCGATGGTGTTCGTCCGAGGGCGGCAGATCGAGCTTGATGAAGATGTTGCCGATGTGTTTTTCCACCGCGCGCTCGGTGACGGTCAGCGCCCGCGCGATGGCCCCGTTCGACAACCCCTGCGCCATGAGTTCGAGCACCTCGCGTTCGCGCGGGGTCAGCCGCGCCAGCGAATCCTGCTGCCGCGCCGCACCCATCAGCTGGCTCACCACCTCCGGATCCAGGGCGGTGCCGCCCTCGGCGACCCGCGTCAACGCGTCGGCGAATTCGCGTACATCGGCGACCCGGTCCTTGAGCAGGTAGCCGACGCCGCTCGCGCCACCGGCGAGAAGTTCGGTGGCATAACGGGTTTCGATCCACTGCGAGAAGACCAGCACGCCGGTGCCCGGAAACTTGCGCCGCAGTTCGATGGCGGCCAGCAGGCCCTCGTCAGTGAACGAGGGCGGCATGCGGACATCCACTACCGCCACGTCGGGCCGGTGCTCGGCGACCACCTCGCTCAATCGGCTTGCCTCGCCGACCATTTCGACCACCTGGTGGCCGCGTTCGGTCAGCAGAGCGGCCAGGCCGTTGCGCAGGATCGCGCTGTCCTCGGCGATCACGATGCGCAGCGCACTCATTGCGGCCCCGCGATCGGCAGCGTGAGGGTGACGACGGTGGGTCCACCGGCCGGACTGTCCACGGTCAGCGCGCCGTCGACCGAGCGGGCGCGCGCCGCCAGGCCCGAAAGTCCGCCGCTCACCACGGTTTCCCCGGTCGGCACGGATGGCGGCAGCGCGCCGCCGTGGCCGTCGTCGCGCACCACGAGGGCGATGGTTCCCTCATAGGCCGGGAGCGCGGAGACCCAGGCCTGGGTGGCGCCGGAATGCTTCACCACATTGGTCAGCAGTTCGGCGACGGAGAAGTATGCGATGGCCTCGATGGCGGGCGTCGGCCGATGCGGCAGGTGCACACGCAGTTCGACCGGCACCGCGCAGCGCGCGGCCAGCGTCTCCAGCGCCGGTTCCAGCCCCAGCTCGAGGGCGGGGGGATGGATGCCGCGCACCAGTTCGCGCAGTTCGGCCAGGGCCTCCTTGGAGCTGTCGCGGGCATCGGCGATCAGATCCGCGGGATCGGTGCCATCGGCGATCCGCTCCTGGGCGCGGCCGAGCGTCATCGCGATCGTGACCAGCCGGGCCTGGGTGCCATCGTGTAGATCGCGCTCGAGGCGGCGCAGTGTCGCGGCGGAATCCTCGACCGCGACCCGCCGGCCCTCGCGCAGCTCCGCCATCCGGCGATCGCGCGCGGTCGGTGCGAGCAGCGCCTGCGCGAGCGCGGAGTGCAACCAGCACACGCCGCGCAGCAGCCACGGCAGCACCAGGCAGCCGAGCACGCCGATCGCGGCCAGCGCCAGCACCCGCGGCCAGGTCTCGACGTAGTAGTTGCCGAACTGGGCGAGCGAATGATGGCTACGCCCTTGGGAATCCACATTCGTCGGGTGGAACAGCGCCCACGGTATCGGCGAGATCGCCGTGAACACCGTGACCGTGATCGCGATCAGCACCGGATATCCGAGCCCGAGCCCCAGCACGATCTCGGCCAGCACGAAGGCCAGCGCCCGCCAGGACGTGCGGTCCGCGAACGCGGCGCCCAGGAATCCGAAGAACCCGCGTCCGCGGTCGAACGGGGCCGGCGGCGGGATCGGAGTGTCCAGCAGCGTGCGGCACAGCGCCCGATACACCAGCGCCCACACCCGGCCGCTCAGGATCACCAGCGCCAGCAGGGGCACACCCACGACGGTGATCGACAACCCGATGCTCACTCCGAAGCCACCCGCCAGATAGGGGATGGCGACGATGGCAAGGGGAGCCGCGATCAGGACGAAGGCGAACTGTTTCCAGGTCCTGGCTCGGAACGGACCGAGCAGGATCGCACGGGCCACCTGTGCGTAGTCCGGTCCGGACGGTGACGGTCGGTCCGGTGCGACGGCGGGGTCGGCGACAGTTTCGGTCATGCTTCGATGCTGCCCGTTTCGGCCGGTCGCCCGCGAGCGGGCAGGCCACCGTGTCGGGGGTGTGGACAGCCACACCCCATCGACCGGTGTGGCGCGGGATTCACCACCGATCGGACCGAGTTCGCGCGTCGTCTCGAGGCCGGAAAATCCGTCGGAGTCCGGCGGGGCCCGACGCTACAGTGTGCGTGTGAATTACCCTCCAGCCCAGCCGCCTTACGGTTACGGTCCGCAGTTCCGGCCACCGGATCATCCCCAGGCGACGACGATTCTGGTGCTGGGCATCCTGGGCTTCTTCTGCGGCGTCCTCGGCCCGTTCGCATGGGTGATGGGGCGCCGGGCGCTCACCGAGATCGACGCCTCCGGCGGTACCCTCGGCGGCCGGTCGAATGTGCAGGTCGGCTACATCCTGGGCATCGTGACGTCGATCCTGTTCGCGCTGAGCCTGATCTTCCTCATCGTCTATTTCATCATCATCGGCGTGCTCATCGCGCACGTCTCCACCACCCCGGCGCCGTGAGCCGGGCGCGCTGGCGAATCATGGGGGCGTGAGCGAGCGACCCGAGGACACAGCTGAGCGACTCGAAGACACAGCCGAGCGGAGCGAATCAGGTGCGGTGGTCCCGGACGATGCGGTACTGACCGGCCCCACCGAATGGGGCGAGCACCCCTACGGCGTCGGGCCCTGGGAGCAGGAGTTCGGCACGCCACCCCCGCCCGATCCGCGCCTGGACCCGGAGTTGCTCGCGCACGGCGACCGGCGCAATGTCGTTGACGCGTACCGATATTGGACGCGCGAGGCGATCGTCGCCGATATCGACCGGCGCCGGCATCCGTTCCATGTCGCGATCGAGAACTTCGGGCACGACGCCAATATCGGCACCGTGGTACGCACCGCCAATGCCTTCGCCGCGGCGGCGGTGCACATCGTGGGACGCCGCCGCTGGAATCGCCGCGGCGCCATGGTCACCGACCGGTACCAGCATCTCGAGCATCACACCGACATCGCCGAGCTGCTGGAGTTCGCCGCGCGTGCGGGCCTGGTCGTCGTCGCGGTCGACAACGTGCCCGGCGCGATTGCGCTGGAAACCGCCCGCCTGCCGCGCAATTGCCTGCTGCTGTTCGGGCAGGAGGGTCCTGGCGTGACCGACCAGGCCAAGGCCGGTGCGGTGATGACGGTCTCGATCGCCCAGTTCGGCTCCACGCGCAGCATCAATGCCGGTGTCGCCGCGGGAATCGCCATGCACACCTGGATCGCCCAGCACGCCGACCTCACCCGGGCCTGGTAGATACCGTCCCGCGCTCCGTCGAAAACGGACACGAGACGAATGCATAACAAATCGGGCGCGGAATCGGGCGGGTTGCTGGCACCATGGATGCCATGACTTCGTCGAGCGACGACGAGCGGCAGTCGGCACGCGTGCGGCGTGCGCGGCCACCGGTCGATCGCACGGCCGAGCCCGTCGCCTCGGACTGGTCGCACCGGGCGGATCTGGCGGAGTCCGCGGTGGTGTCCCGCCATCTGCGCCGGCTGTGGGCCGCGCCGGGGACCAGGCTCGGCGTGGTGGGCTGGCCGCCCCGGCGGCGCGAGCGGCTGTACTTCACCTGGAACTACTGGTGGCAGGCGCATCTCATCGACTGTGCGATCGATGCCGCGAATCGGGACCCGACGCCCGCGCGCACCCGGCGTGTCGCCCGGCTGGCCCGCGCCCACCGCCTGCGCAACATCACCGGGTGGTGCAACAACTACTACGACGACATGGCGTGGCTGGCCCTGACCCTGGAACGCGCCGAACGCAACCGGGGCATCGCCAAGGTGCGCGGCGGCCTGCGCGCCCTGGAAAAGGAACTGATCATCGGGTGGCAGCCGCGGATCGGCGCCTTCCCGTGGCGCAAGGGCGCGGACTACTACAACACCCCGGCCAACGGCCCCGCCGGCATCGCGCTGGCCCGCCTCGGCCGGTACGCGCGGGCAGAGGAGATCGGCGACTGGCTGGACAAGCATCTGCGCGACGGCGAGACCGGCCTGATCCTGGACGGCGTCCATCTGCCCGCGGGCCGGGTCGAGCGGCCCCTGTACACCTACTGCCAGGGCGTGGTGCTGGGGCTCGAGACCGAATTGGCCGCGCACACAGGCGATTTCCGGCATATCGACCGCGTGCAGCGGCTGCTGGCCGCGGTGCAGGACCAGATGACCGATCGCAGCGTCGTCACCGGGGGTGGCGGGGGCGACGGCGGCCTGTTCAACGGCATTCTGGCGCGGTATCTCGCGCTGACCGCCCTGCTGCTGCCCGGCGAGGAGGCCGATCAGGTCGGCGCCCGTAGCGTGGCGGCCGCGATCGTCAAGGCCTCGGCCCGGGCCGCCTGGGAGCATCGCCTCGAGGTCGAGGGCGAACCCCTCTTCGGTCCCGACTGGTCCCGCCCGGCCCGGATGCCCGCGGGCAAGGGCGGCGCCGGCGGACCCACCGGGCACGGGTCGGTCAGCGCGTCGACCAGCCCGGAACGGGATCTGTCGGTGCAGCTTTCGGGCTGGATGCTGATGGAGGCCGCCTACCTGGTGACGGCCGCGGGCCTGTAGGCCCTAGGCCTCCTCGGCGTGCGCCGTGCCGCCGCCCGATGCCCCGGACGCGCAGCTGGCCGCGGGCCGTTCGAGATCGAAATCCTCGGCGGGCCGGGACATTTCGATGCGGTACTGCCGCACGCCCAGGACGGTGCCGATGAGCAGGCCGGCGACCAGCGTGCCGATCACCGTGGGCATCAACCAGGACACCCGGTTCAGGAATCCGCCGCCGTAGAAGCCGACCAGCAGCAGCACCGGCGCCCAGATCACCGCGCCGATCGTGCTGGCGACCGTGTAGCGCCGGTGATCCATGTGCGCGGCCCCGGCGACCAGCGGGCACAGCGTGCGCACCCACGGAATCCAGCGGGCGACCAGCACCGCCAGGAATCCGTGCCGGTGCAGCAGGTCGGTCACGCGCATCAGGTTGCGGGTGTTGATGTAGCGGCCGTTGCGCCGCGCCACCAGATGGTGGCCGGTGCGCGCGCCGATCACGTATCCGACCTGATTGCCGGCGATCGCCGAGATCATCGTCGCCAGGACCAGCCCCCACACCTGTGTGTGGCCGCTCTGGTGCGAGGCCAGCACGATGCCGGCGGTGAGCAGCATCGAATCGCCGGGCAGGAACAGCCCGATGATCAGGGCGCACTCGAGGAAGACGAAGACGAGTACAACGAGCCAGACCAGAACCGGCCCGGCGGACTGCAGCGAATCGAGTCCGCCCAGTGCGAGGGGTAGCGGGGTGTTCGGCAAGGTGTCAGCGCATGGATTCGTTCGTCGGAGCAGGGGCGGTCTCGGCCAGCACGGGCTCGTGGTTGCGTAGCTTCTTGGCCACCGAGATGATGCCCGGCAGGATCGAGATCAGCACGATCAGAATGAAGATCGCCTCGATGTGATTGCGAACGATCGCGATGTTGCCCAGGTAGAAGCCCAGGATCGTGATGCCGCCACCCCAGGCGACGCCGCCGACGATGTCGAAGGTCAGGAAGGTGCGGTAGTCCATCTTGGACACGCCCGCCAGGACCGGCATGAACGTGCGCACGATCGGCACGAACCGGCCCAGGATGATGGTCTTGGGCCCGTACTTCTCGAAGAAGGCGTGCGTCTCGGTGACGTAGCGCTGCTTGAAGAAGCGCCCGTCCTCCTTGTGGAACAGCGCCGGCCCGATGGCCCGGCCGATCCAGTACGCGCACTGATCGCCCGCGATCGCGGTGATCGCGACGGCGGGCAGCAGCACCCCGATGGCGACCGGGTGCTGGGGATGCGCGGCCAGCAGACCGCCGGTGAACAGCAGCGAATCGCCGGGCAGGATCGGGAACAGCAGTCCCGTCTCGATGAAGACCATGACCAGAATGGCCGGCAACACCGCGTCCTTGAGCCACGTCTCCGTGAGCAGGTGCATCGGGTCGAGAAGTCCCTTGATACCGGAGCTACTCGCAAGAACATCGGAAATGGCCAGCATGGTCACGGCCCCCACAGTACCGGCAGGTGGGCTATGACACCGAACCTCACGGCAACCTCACAGAACTTGCCCATCCGGGCCCGCAGGTCCAGGGGGTGCCTTCCGCCCGGGGGACGGGTGAACCTCACGGGGATGGTGAGCCGACGGAGCTTGCGGAGTCGGCGGGGTGGGTAGGGGCTAGGGTAGGCACTGACATATCTGTTCTTCGCAGCGCACACACGGAGGTCACTGCAGTGCCCATCGCGACTCCGGAGGTCTACGCCGAGATGCTCGGTCGGGCCAAAGAGAACTCCTTCGCCTTTCCCGCGATCAACTGCACGTCGTCGGAGACGATCAACGCGGCGATCCGCGGCTTCGCCGAGGCGGGCAGTGACGGCATCATCCAGTTCTCCACCGGCGGCGCCGAATTCGGCTCCGGCCAGGGTGTGAAGGACATGGTCACGGGCGCGGTCGCCCTCGCCGAATTCGCGCACGTGGTGGCGGCCCGGTACGACGTCACCGTCGCGCTGCACACCGACCACTGCCCCAAGGACAAGCTGGACACCTACGTGCGCCCGCTGCTGGCCATCTCGCAGGAGCGGGTGCGCGCGGGGAAGAACCCGCTGTTCCAGTCGCACATGTGGGACGGCTCGGCGATTCCGATCGACGAGAACCTGGAGATCGCCAAGGAGCTGCTGAAGCAGGCCGCGGCCGCGAACATCATCCTCGAGGTCGAGATCGGCGTCGTCGGCGGCGAGGAGGACGGCGTCGAGGCCGAGATCAACGAGAAGCTCTACACCTCCCCGCAGGACTTCGAGAAGACCATCGACGCGCTCGGTTCCGGCGAGAACGGCAGGTACCTGCTCGCGGCCACCTTCGGCAACGTGCACGGCGTCTACAAGCCGGGCAACGTGGTGCTCAAGCCCGAGGTGCTCGCCGAGGGCCAGCGGGTGGCCGCGGCCAAGCTCGGTCTGCCGCAGGGCGCCAAGCCCTTCGACTTCGTCTTCCACGGCGGTTCGGGCTCGCTGAAGTCCGAGATCGACGATTCGCTGAAGTTCGGCGTGGTGAAGATGAACGTCGACACCGACACCCAGTACGCCTTCACCCGCCCGATCGCCGGCCACATGTTCGGCAACTACGACGGCGTGCTGAAGATCGACGGCGAGGTTGGCAACAAGAAGGTCTACGACCCGCGTAGCTACCTGAAGAAGGCCGAGACCGGGATGGCCGACCGTGTCGTCGAGGCCTGCAACGACCTCAAGTCCGCGGGCAAGTCCGTCAGCGCGAAGTAAGTAGCACAGCCGAATAGCGCGCGGGGTCATGCGGCACTAGGTTTGTCAGAAATGGCTGGCTGCATGGCCCCATCTCGCGGCGCCCGCCGGTGCGCTGAAGCGCGGGGAGGCGGAGGAGCGTAGTGACACTGGATGTTCGGGTCCTAGGGCCCGTCCAATTGCTGGTCGACGGCGCACCCGTGGCGGTGGGGGGTCCCAAGCCGCGGGCGCTGCTGGCCGCGCTGACGGTGAACCGGCGGCGGGCGGTGTCCTCGCAGGCGCTGGCCGATATCGTCTGGAACGAGGAGCCGCCGGACTCCTATCAGGCCAGCCTGCAGGTTTTCGTCTCGAATATTCGTAAGGCCCTGCGTAATTCGGGTGTCGACCAGGCGGTGCTGCGGACCGAGTCGTCCGGGTACCGGCTCGAGATCCCGGACGGCGGCTGCGATCTGGGCCGCTTCGACGCGGCCCGCCGCGCCGGCGCCGAGGCTGTCGGCGCGGGCAACCACGACCGCGCCTCCCGGCTGTTCGCCGAGGCGCTGGCCGAGTGGAGCGGCAAGGCCCTGGACGACCTGTCCGGGCTGCACTTCGCCGAGAGCTTCGCCACCGCGATGGACGAGGAGCGGCTGCTGGTCGCCTCGGCCCGGATCGATGCTGAGATCGCTTGCGGCCGTGCCTCTTCCGTGGTGGGCGAGCTGGTCTCGATGACCGGCGCGCATCCGCTGCGGGAGCCGCTGTGGGTGCAGCTGATTACCGCGCTGTACCTGTCGGGCCGTCAGGCCGACGCGCTGGAGGCGTGCCGCCGGGTCCGCGCGGTGCTGGCCGACGAGCTCGGCATCGACCCCGGTCCCGCGCTCACCGAACTGGAACAGCGGGTGCTGCGGCAGGAACCGCTCAACACCGCCGACATCGCCAAGGTCGAGCGGATGGCGCAGGCCATGACCGAGACGGTGACCGAGACGCCGCACTCGGCGCGTTCGGGCCGGCTGCGGCTGCCCGACGGGCGCACGGTGCCGATCGCCAAGGGCGGCTTGAAGATCGGCCGCATGACCGACAACGATCTGGTGCTCGACGATCCGAAGGTCAGCCGATACCACGCCCACATCCTGCCGAGCCGGGCCGGCCTGCTGATCAAGGACCTGCACTCGGCCAACGGCATCTACATCAACGAGGAAGCGATCGACAGCGGTTCGGTCCTGGCCGACGGCGACGCGGTCCGCATCGGCGCCACGGTCCTGGTGTTCGAGGCCGGATAGATCGTCCGGCGGTGGCGCCCGGCAACATCGCATCAGCCGATCGTGGTCCCTTCGGACCGCCGCTGGGGACCCCGCCTTGGCTTTCGCTCCGATGCTCGTCCCCACGTCGAAGCTCATGCTCGACGAGCGTTGTTCGAGAGATAGTTATAGTCACCTTGTTTCGTGATGCTCCACCAAGGGGAGCATTCGTTCCTGGGGAGACAGATCGGATGTCTGAATCGGCTAACGGTGGCGAGGCTCCCCGAATCGACCTCGAGGCCTGGGATGGAATTCGCTCTAATTTGTCGTTAGGGCAGCGGCTCACTGGTACGGTTGTGTCGGTTCCACGCCCCGGTACTATAGGTATGTTTGTAGATATTGAAATGCCGGTTATCGGGTTCGTTGATGTGCTGTTGCTGCCCTTTGACGTCAGCCGGTGGCCTGCCGAGGGGGTCGTTACAGATTTCTTGATATGGTGGATGGATCCGAAGAATCCGCAGATACGTCTGGTTCCGGCCAAATCTATATATCGACGCGAGGACTTCGATGAATGGAGTTCAAAGAATGCACCCCGCGGTGATCCCGGTATTCTGTCGCGCTTCCGATTCGATTCGTGAGGCGGACCGGGTCACCGTGGTCTCTCGGTGTGTGTCGGGCAGCCTTCCGTGGAGTCGAGTCGTGTAGTCCATGCGGGGAGCGGCTCTCGTGCTGAAAGCCATGAGGGCGGTATGCCGCGCCGATTCTCGGAGTTTCCGATGCCGGTGTGGGCAGCCACGATGCCGCCGACTATGGCGGCGGTCGTATCCGCATCCCCACCGGCTTCGACGCATGCGGTGATCGCGGCGGGATAATCGTGTAGGAACGTGGCTGCTGTCCAGAGGGTGAACGGAACGGTGTCCTGAGCGCTGACCCGGGCGCCGTTGCCGAGTTCGTAGGCCGCCTCGGCAACTGATCTGCCCAGCAGGGTGCGAGCGCGTCGAACCCCCGTCGATGTTGCGCCAACGACGAGATAGGATTCGACCGAATCGAGGAGTTCTCCTGGTGTGCAACGTGTTTCGCGAGTGGCTGCAGCGTGGCTTGCCGCAACGGCGACGAGCATAGCGCCGATGATCGCTTCGGGATGCCGGTGAGTGACCTCGGCGGACAGTGCGGCCTGTTCGGCAGCTCGGTCTGGGGCGGCGACGAAGTACGCCCCGAGTGGGGCGACCCGCATTGCGGCGCCGTTTCCCCAAGACCCGTGTCCCTCGAACGCCTTGCCCGCGGCCTCGGCCCATGGCTGTCCGTCTCGAATCTGGTGCAGGATAGCGACTGTGCTCCCGCTATAGCCGCGGTAGGGTTCGCAGCGGTCTGCGAATACGGCTGCGAGAGCGTCACGGTCGATCCGGCCGCGAGCATGGATCTCGGTGTAGATCGAGCAGGCCATCTCGGTGTCGTCGGTCCACTCCCAGGGCGCGGCCGGTGGTCGTCCGGCGAGTAGATCGGGGAGCGAACGGCCGGGGACGAAGAACTGGGCGCCCAGCGCGTCACCGACGGATAGGCCGTCAAGACTGTCACGGGCGACATCGGGAACTGGCGGCATCACCGGAATCATGCCAAACCTGTGCGGGGCTGCGCGGACGCATCCGCCCTGGGGCGGTTGATCATGGCCGCGCACGCCGGATTACATCTGCGCCGGGCAGTCGGGCGTCCAGGAGGCCGTGCAACACTGCCTGCTACGGCGTGTTGCTGTCCGGGCCGCACGCGACGCCGGTGCCCTTGGGGTCGAGCAGGCCGTTGTATCCCGGCTGCGAGGAGTACAGCGGCGCCTTGCCCTCCGCGCGCACGGTCGCGCAGTTCGGGTAGTACACGGACCTCTGGTCCTGGGTGCCGGTGTCGGAGCCGGAGATCGTGCCCTGATTGTTGACGGTGAATCCGCTTCCGCCCGCGGAACTGCCGCCGGTGCCCGCCCCGGAGCCGGGCGAGGCCAGAGCCGTGCCGCCCCCGACCACGGTGCCGAGCGTGAGTAGTCCGGCTGCCGCGACGGCCGGGATCATGCGGCGGAACGATGAAATTTTCACGGCGACAATCCTGTTCGGGTCATGGTCGAACCTCCGCACCGCGAGGGGGAGGATCCTTCGAGTCGCGAGTCGGTACAGCCCGGCCCGTACTCATAGGGATAACGCTCCGAACGGGTGGATGGTTCGAGACAACTCTATGCGGATTACCTGAGAATCGTTCACAGAGTTACCCATCGGTCACTCGATGGCTGCGAATGCCGCGCGATGCCGGTTCCGCCCGGTACTGTCAGGGCGGTTGAGACAGCGGGATCGACGCACACCGCAGGCCGCGCTGATACCGCAGGAACGTACCCGAAACGAGGGGTTGGGACTGTGTCGATCGGCGGCGCTTCGCGGAGCCTTGACCGGTTACGGAAGCCGACGCCCACCGGCCCGCCGGTAGGCGCCTGGTATGCGACGGCGCTTCCTAGGGTCCACGCCCATCTACCTGCCCCGTCCCCGTCGGTCCGCACCGGGGTGTGGTCGCGGCTGCTCGCCGCCGTCGCAACGATCGCGCTCGGTACGCTGTGCGCACAACCGGTCTCACAGGCCGCTCCGGCAGTCCCCGGGGCCGGGCCGTGCGCGACCGATCCGCTGCCCACCCACGAATCCCTGGTGCCCAAGACGCTCGAGGTACCGATTCCCTATCCGGTGGTGACGGTCGATCCCGGCCCACCCCCGGCCGCGAAGCCCACCCGCACCAGGATGACGCTGCCCGCCGACCCGTGCGTCGATCCCTGCCCGGATCTCACCGACACCCCGGCCCCGCCGCCGGATCTGTTGCGGCGCTTCGGCATTCCCGATGTTTTGGTGAGCCCGAAGCCGTTCTACTTCGCGCTCCCGCCGGGCCCCTCGCCCCACCCCGGACCGCCGCCTCCGGCTCGGCAGCATCCGCCGACCGAAGCGGCGCCGCAGTCGCCTGCCCGCCCGGCCCCGTGGATCGACGGGGTCACCGAGGTGGCCAAGGAGACCGGCGCCGATTCGGTGAACCGCACCGACAAGCGCTGGCAGGTGTACGGCACCGATCTGGGGATCTCGTGGGAGAGCGCGCCCGGGGAGATCGCCATGGCGTTCGGTGACAGCGTCGGCGTCGGCTTCCACCCGCCGGGCGGGATGGGGCAGGACTGGCGCAGTAATCTGCTGGCCTTCAGCCACACTCGCGATCTGAGCCACGGCGTCGTCTTCGATCGCATGGTCACCGACGGCCGCTGTCACGCGGCCGAGGTGCTGTCCAGTCGCAAGAAGGACAACATCGAGATCACCACGATCCCGACGTCCGGATTCGCGCTCGGTAAGCGCCAATACCTGAGCTACATGTCGATCCGGACCTGGAACAGCCTGCCGGGCACGTTCTTCACCAATTACGGCGGCATCGCCTACTCCGACGACCACGGCCAGACCTGGACCAAGGACCCCTACGCGCACTGGGACGACATCTTCGGCCTCGCGAATTTCCAAGTGGCCGCGATGGTTCCGCAGGGTGGCTACGTGTACATGTTCGGCACCCCAAACACCCGGCTGGGCGCGATCGGGCTGGCTCGGGTGCCCGCCGCGCAGCTGCTCAACACCTCGGCCTACCAGTACTGGCGCGACGGTGAGTGGACCGCGGTCGGCGGATCCGCCTCGGCCACACCGATTGTGGACGCCCCGGCGGGCGAGCTGTCGGTACGTTACGACACCGCGCGGCGCGTGTGGCAGATGAGCTACCTGGACACCGCGCGGGGCGCCATCGTTGTGCGCGAGGCGGATTCACCCCAGGGCGTCTGGTCCGCCGGCACGCCAACGGTGACGGTGTCCCAATATCCGGAACTGTACGGCGGTTTCATCCATCCATGGTCCACCGGCTCGGATCTCTACTTCACGATCAGCACCTGGAGCGACTACAACGTCTACCTGATGCACGCGAAAATCGGGCAGTAACTACCTAGCTCAGCTGCACCTCGGCCACGGCGCGGCCGAAGAGCTTCTTGCCCTCCGAGGTTCCGGACAGCAGCAGCGTCGCGGTGCGGCGTTCGGGATCCAGCGACTTGACCTTCGCGGTGAACTCGATCTGTGCGGGGGAGGTCGCCGGGACCGATACCAGACTCGCGAAGCGCACGCTGTACGACTCGATCGCGGTCGGGTCGCCCAGCCAGGAGCTGAGGTACTCCGCGCCCAGGCCCATGGTCAGCAGGCCGTGCGCCACCACGGTCGGGAGCCCCGCCAGATCGGCGGCGCGGTCGCTGAAGTGAATCGGATTGGTATCGCCGGACACGCCCGCGTAGTTCACCAGGTCGCCGCGGGTGAGCTGCATCTTGCCCGCGGGCAGCTCGTCGCCGACGGTCAGATCCTCGAAGCGGGGGACCGTGCGCACCTCGAGGCCCGCGCGCGACCGCGTCAGCGGCGGAATCTCGGTGGCCTCCTCGGCGGCCATCGGGGCGATGACATCGAACTCGGTCCGATCGGTCTCGCGCCGATGCATGACCAGGCCCTCGACCAGCCGCGCGATATCGGGATCGATCTCCACGCCCAGCCGCGCCACGATCGTCACCGTCGCGACGACCACGACCGCGCCGGACGCGTCGATGATGGCCGCGCGCACGGTGAGGAAGTCGTTGCCGCGCACCCGGCGGATCGACTCGATCTTGGTCTCCGTGTGCAGTACGTCCCCGGAAACCATCGGCCGATGGATCTCGAAGAGCTGATCGGTCTGCAGGATCTGCGACAGGTCGTAACGGCTCAGCACGGAGTCGAGCAGAGCCTGGGTGGTGGTCCATCCGATGACCGCGGCGAACGTCGTCGGGGCGAGGACGCCCTCGCAGCCGAGCTCGGCCGCATCGCCCTCGAACCGGTGGGCGGGGTGGGCGTTCTGCACGGCGCGGGCGAATTCGCGCACCTTCTCGCGGCCGACCTCGTAGCTACCCCGGACGCGGTACTGCTTGCCGATCAGTTCCGTCGGTGCCGACGCCTCGATAGCCAGCTCCGGCATATCCCTGTGCTCCCTGCTCAAATCTCTACTGCGCTCTTACTGCGTAAATTCTGGTACGCCCGAGAGTCCCGGGGCAATCCGGACCGCGGACACAGCCGGACAATCCCGGCCACTCTACCGGTCGATTCGGGCCGGTGACCAGCCGTCTGTGATGCTTATCGCGCGCTGACGCGGATGCGTCACAACACACTTCGATTACGTGCGGAAGCTCACTACCCCGCGTTCGGGGAATCGCACACCTTCCATCCGCCGGACGTGTTCTGCAGGTCGAAGGTGCGTGCGACGCGGGTGGGGTCGGCGTCGGTGTACACGCTGGCCTGCGCGACCGCCTTGTCGCCGGTGATCTGGACCGAATCGACGGCATCCACCCTCGGAATCTTGCGCTGATCGACGGCCAGCTTGTGCACGCTGGCGTACTGATCGGGCGCGATGCCCTTGTAGAAGTCGTGCTGGGCGCCGCAGGTGGCGGACTGCAGGTCGGGGAGGTTTCCGCTCTTCAGTGCGGTGGTGTAATCGCCGATAGCCGCCTTGACCTTGGCCTCCGGCGAGTTGTCCGTGCCGCCCGAGACCAGCGCGATGATCACCGCGATCACGACGACGGCGGCCACCGCCGCACCCGCGATCAGCAGCCAGCGCTTGTTGAGCTGCGGGGTGCTTCCCGCTGGCGCGTCCATCGGTGGGTTGGCGCCGGGAATGCGTTGTGGCGCAGCGATTACGTGCGTCTGCTGCGCGTCCGGGGGCGGCGCCGCGGCCGGCTGCGGTGCGCCCAGCGGGGCGTTCTGAGGTGCGCCGAGGGGGGCGTTCTGCGGCGCGGTTGTCTGCGGCGCGTTGTGCGGTGGGGTCTGGGGCGCGGACAGCAGTGCGTCGTGCGGGGTGTGCTGCGGCGCGGACATCGGCGCGGTCGGGGACGACATCGAGGGCGCCGGAGCGGTGGGCTGCACGTCCGCGGGTGAGGGCGCGCCGCCCGGCCGCGGTCCCGGCACTCCCTCACCCACGGGTGGATTCTGTATGGGACCCGAGGGACCTTGCGGCACGGTGTTTTTCGGCCCGGATCCCGGGCGCGGGGTGGCGGGAGGCCTGGTGATCGGCGCGCGCCCGCCCGGCGTGACCCGGTCGGTGACCGGCTGGCCGCCGATCTGCAGTTTCTCGGTCGCCTGCTCGCCGGGACGCTGTACGGGCAGGGCCGTGGTCTCGGCCTCCGATGCGCCCGAGACCCGCGGCATGGCAACGGTTTTCGGATCGTCTACAGGCTTGCCGCCGGCGCCCGGCAGCGCCGATTCGGGAATGATCACCGTCTTGCCGCCCGGCGCGGACTCGGTTGCGGCGCCGGACTTTCCGCCGGTCTGCGGAAGTGCGGATGTGGGGATCACCGTGGTCTTGTCGCCCGCACCGAGGTCCGGGCGCTGCGCGGCCGGTTGATCGGCGGCGCTCTTGGCGATCGCCTGGGTCTCGGCAGCTGTGCCGGGCGGCGTGGACGCAGACCCCGGCGCCGCCGGCGGCACGGTCGGGCCCGGCCGCGGCGGCACGGGCGGAGCCGGTGGTTTCGGGCCGGGGCGCGGCGGCAGCGGGGACGGCCCGACTCCGGGGCGCGGAGCCGATGGCTCCCCGCTCGAAGCCTTCGCCGATGTGTCCGGTCCGGCGGCGCCGGCCTCGCGCGGAATTCGCTCGGTCCGGCCCGCGGTGCCTGCGGCGCCGGGCAGCTCGTCGCGCGAGATCCGCTGGGTGGCGGAGGCGTCCGGCGAGGTCGGCGCACTGGCGGGACCGGATCCCGGCGCGCTCGACGACGGACGCCGCCCGGAATCGGCGGAGTCCGGCTGCGGCTTCTGGTCGTCGGTCGGGTCGGACACTCGGCACCCTTCGCTCGGCGGAACAGTGTGAACTCGCAGGCAAGCCTATCGAGCAATTCCGGCGCCGGAGGACATTGCGGGTGCGAAGCGTGGGTCCGGATCCGGTGGGAATGTCCGCGATAGGCGATACTGAGCCCATGACCTCCTTCGGTGATCTCCTCGGACCGCAGCCGGTGCTACTCCCGGAAATTTCCGACGCGGAGGAGGCGCTGCTGAACAAACAGGATCCGGTGCAGGTCGCCGCGGCGCACCCGACGGCCTCGATCGCCTGGGCGCAGCTGGCGGAGGACGCCCTGGCCCGCGCGCAGGCACAGGAGGGCGTGAACGCGGACGTCATCGCGGCCTACGCCTTCGCCCGCACCGGCTACCACCGCGGCCTGGACCTGTTGCGCCGTAACGGCTGGAAGGGCTTCGGTCCCGTGCCGTGGAGCCACGAGCCCAACCAGGGATTCCTGCGGGCCGTCGGCGCTCTCGCCCGCGCCGCGCGCACCATCGGCGAGTCCGACGAATACGCGCGCTGCCTGGACCTGCTCGAGGACTGCGATCCCCGCGCCGCGGCCGAACTGGGCCTCGACTGAGCAGTGCTCACCCACCCCGTCGGCTGACCCTCCCCATGGCCTTCGAGACCCCGCTCATCACCGTGGGCGCCGTCCGCGAGAGCGGTACCAAGCGGCTGCGCAGCGGCTGGCAGCGCCTGCGCAAGTCCGCACTGCCGATCCTGCAGTGCGCCCTCGGCGCGGCCCTCGCCTGGTTCATCGCGCACCGCCTGATCGGGCACACCACTCCCTTCTTCGCGCCGGTGGCGGCGGTCATCTCGATCGGCGTGGCCTTCGGGGCCCGGATCAGGCGCTCGGTCGAGCTCGTCGCGGGGGTCAGCGTCGGCATCCTGATCGGCGATCTGTTCATCTCGCACGTCGGCACCGGAACCTGGCAGATCGCGCTGGTGGTGGCGGTGGCGATGGGGTCGGCGATCTTTCTCGACCGCGGCGCGGTCATCCCGATGCAGGCCGCCAGCTCCGCGGTGCTGGTGGCCACGCTGTATCCGCCACACAGTCAGGGGGCCTATCTGCGGGTGATCGATTCGCTCGTGGGCGGGCTCGTGGGGATCGCCGTCGTGGCGATCTTCCCGTTGCATCCGGTGCGGCGCGCCCGCCAGCAGGCCGCCGACATCCTGGGGGTTATGGGCCGGGCGCTGACCGCCTGCGCGGACGGCCTGCACGAACAGGATCCCGAAAAGATCCGTCTCGCACTGGAATCCGCGCGCGGTACGCAATCGCAGATCGACGCGCTGCGCAATGCGGTCGAGGGCGGCCGCGAGGTCAGCCGGATCTCCCCGCTGTACTGGAATGCCCGCCCGCGCCTGGACCTGATCCGGGCCGCGGTGAATCCGCTGGACAACGCCGTGCGCAACACCAGGGTCCTGCTGCGCCGCGCGCTGACCCTGGTGCGCGACGACGAGATCCTCGATCCGCGCACCATCGACGAGGTCGAGGATCTGGGCCGAGCCGTCGAGGTGGTGCGCCAGTACATGCTCGCGGATCCGGGCCGTCAGCCCGACGCCGCCGAGGCAGCGCGGGTGCTGCGCCGGGTTGCCAAGGGCGCGACCATGGATCTGGTCCAAGGGGCGGGGCTTTCGGCGCATGTCGTCTTCGCTCAGCTGCGCTCGATCGTGGTGGACCTGATGCAGGTGTGCGGGGTGAAGCGGCTGTCGGCGATGGCGCTGCTACCGCCCACCGTCGAGAATCCGTACGTCGAGCCCGAGGACTGAGCGCCCGCAGCGCGTAATCGTGTCCGGTCCCGCGTGAGGTGGGCGCCCGAAGTTCGGGTAGTCGACTACTCGTGTGCCGAATCCACACCGTCCGTAGCGTTTTGGGCATACCGCAAGCACGAGGGGTGTTGCGGTTGCTACTTCGCCGGGGCGTTGGATGCCCTGCGGCCGGGCGGCGGGATTTCCGGGTATCAGCGCGGGAATCCAGGGAGGACGTCGCAGTACACCTGGGGGGTGTGTGTCCGGTCGACGGGGTCTCGGTGCCCCCGTCCCGGCGAAGCGGGCCGCCCGGCAGCGTGCTGTCGGGCGGCCTTCCATTTTCAGCCGGGGCAGCGCCGGAACGGTTGTGTCAGAGCGAATTCCAGAACCGGGTGAGGAAGCTGCCGTACGCCGACCAGCGCGACGGCACGCCCGACAGCTCGAACAGGTCGTACACGACGGTGAAGAACAGGTGGTTCAGCGCCGGAATCCAGAGGATCGCGAGCATGATCAGCAGCCCGTACGCCTTGAACTGCTCCAGCGACCGCCGGGTCTGATAGCTCAGCGACGGCTCCAGAATGCCGAATCCGTCGGTGCCCGGAATCGGCAGCAGATTCAGCACGGTCGCCGTGACCTGAAGGAACGCGAGGAAGCTGAGCCCGAACCAGAACGCCGCATGCTCGTGCTCGGATCCGAAGAACCGCACGATCAGCAGCAGCACCACCGCGCACGCCGCGTTCACCGCGGGCCCCGCGCCGCTGATCATGCGCTGGACGCGGGGGGAGAAGTTGGTCGAGTGCA
The DNA here is from genome assembly GCF_018860155.1 of Nocardia albiluteola. GTDB lineage: Bacteria > Actinomycetota > Actinomycetes > Mycobacteriales > Mycobacteriaceae > Nocardia > Nocardia albiluteola. The sequence continues at coordinate 107,720 of NZ_JAHKNI010000013.1, read as the reverse complement.
CGTAGACCGCGCCGCCCGGCAGCGCGAATCCGCCCAGCGCGATGAACACCATCGGCAGGCCGATCGACAGCAGTGGATGGGCGTACTTCAGCGGGTTCAGGGTCAGATATCCGCGCAGCTCGACCTGGTGGTCACCGGCGCGCCAGGCGGTATACGCGTGCGCGAATTCGTGCAGGCAGACCGAGACGATCCAGCCGAACACCACGAACACGAAGACGCCGATCTTGGCCTGGTTGGACTCCAGCTCCGCATCCCAGGCCAGCACCCCGCCCAGGGCGGTCAGGACGACGATCAGCAGAAAGACCGGGCTCGGGCGCACCGCCGCGCGGCGGGCATCGAACGGAATGCTCATCGGACCAGGAACCAGGGGTCGTTGTGCCGGTAGAAGCTCGCGCGCGGCACCGTGCGCTCGTCGGCGATACCGTCGCGGGTCACCACCGCGCCCGGCGTGCCCAGCTGGATCGCGCGGCCGGCGACCCAGTGCCGCCTGCGGAACGCGCGCAGCGCGGTCGCGCGCACCCCGGGCATCTCCAGAGTCGGTGAGATATGCAGTGCCGCAACCTTTCCGGAAAAGAGGGGTATCTCGTCGGCGTAGGCCTCGCCCTCCAGTTTGGCACCGCCCGGCCCGGTGACGGCGGCACGGCCGACCAGCACCCGGCCGGTGTCGTCGCGGATCAGCGGGGTCGGCTGCGGCCTGCCCTCCAGCGCCCGCTTGGCCGCCGCGGAACCGGAGCCGGTCTGATAGGCGCGCGAGCCGTAGGTTCGGTCCACCGGCACGTAGCCGATCTCGACGTGCAGTCGCTCGGTGCGCAGCAGATGGGTGAGCACCGCGGCCAGTCCGGCGTCCTCGCCCAGCACGATCAGGCGCGGCAGGCTGTCGGCCGCGAGCACCGGCAGCAGCTCATCGATCGTGGACGTCTCGGGGATGGCCGAGGTCTGCGTGGTCGGGATCGAAGCGAGAGCGATCGGAATCGGGGCGCCGGCGCATTGGAGAACGTGGATACTCACCTGCGGTGCACCCTGCTCGGAGCCGGCATCCCCGCCGCCCGGCCACCGCTGCTCACGGAATCACGTCGTGATGCTGGCAAAACTCGACCTCGCTGCGTTCGGGTGAACCCCCGGCGGTTCACCTACCGCAGCCACGATAGTCCCGCCCGGTGTGGTCCGCGCCAGTCGGCGCTTGCGCACCGGGCTCACCCACCCCGCAGCGCCCGCGAGTGCTGCCTCCTGGCGTCGCCGCGGCGATCCACTAGACTGTGCTCCCGGCCACCGCCTCGACAAACGGCAGGTAGCTGCAGCGGCTGCTGCGCGTCGAACCGTAGGAGACTCCACATGCCGGCAATCGTCCTGATCGGCGCCCAATGGGGCGACGAGGGCAAGGGCAAAGCTACCGACCTGCTCGGTGGCCGGGTCGACTGGGTCGTGCGCTACCAGGGCGGTAACAACGCGGGACACACCGTGGTGCTGCCCAACGGCGACAACTTCGCGCTGCACCTGATCCCGTCGGGCATTCTCACCCCGGGCGTCACCAATGTCATCGGCAACGGTGTGGTCGTCGATCCGGGCGTGCTGCTGGAGGAACTGGCGGGGATCGAGCAGCGCGGCGTGGACACCTCGCGGCTGCTGCTCTCGGCCGACGCGCACCTGATCATGCCGTATCACGTGGCCATCGATAAGGTCACCGAGCGCTTCCTGGGCAACAAGAAGATCGGCACCACCGGCCGCGGCATCGGCCCCTGCTATCAGGACAAGGTGGCGCGGGTCGGGGTGCGCGTGGCCGACGTGCTGGACGAGAAGATCCTCACCCAGAAGGTCGAGGCCGCCCTGGAATTCAAGAACCAGGTGCTGGTGAAGATCTACAACCGCCGCGCGCTGGACCCGCAGCAGGTCGTCGACGAGGTGCTCGCGCAGGCCGAGGGCTTCAAGCACCGCATCAGCGACACCCGGCTGCTGCTGAACGAGGCGCTGGAGGGCGGCCAGACCGTGCTGCTGGAGGGTTCGCAGGGCACGCTGCTCGATGTGGACCACGGCACCTACCCGTACGTGACCTCCTCCAACCCGACCTCCGGCGGCGCCGCGGTGGGATCCGGCATCGGCCCGAACAAGATCACCACGGTGCTGGGCATCCTCAAGGCGTACACCACGCGCGTCGGCTCGGGCCCCTTCCCGACCGAGCTGTTCGACCATTCCGGCGAGTACCTCGCCAAGACCGGCGGCGAGGTCGGCGTGACGACCGGGCGGGCCCGGCGCACCGGTTGGTTCGATGCGGTCATCGGGCGCTACGCCACCCGGGTCAACGGCATCACCGACTACTTCCTCACCAAGCTGGACGTGCTGTCGAGCCTGGATCGCGTGCCGATCTGCGTCGCCTACGAGATCGATGGCGAGCGGGTGGAGCAGATGCCGACCACGCAGACCGAATTCCACCATGCCAAGCCTATTTACGAGGAAATGCCCGGCTGGTGGGAGGACATCTCGCACGCCCGGACCTTCGAGGAGCTACCCGCCAACGCCCGTGCGTACGTCGAGCGTCTCGAGGAGCTGTCCGGCGCCCGCATCTCGTGCATCGGCGTCGGCCCGGGCCGCGACGAAACGATTGTCCGCCACGACATTCTGGGATAGGCCCGACCGAAACGGACCGCGCCCCACTCGAAATCTCAAGTGGGGCACGGTTTTTCGTTTGTGGAGCTCGTCCCGGGGAACTCAGGATTCGGTCGTCGGTTCGGGCTCGTCGTAGTCCGGCGCGGCGTGGTCGGGGACTCCCGGCGTGGGGTCGCGGGACAGGTCGATCAGGGGGTGCCGCTCGGCGCCCTCGGCGGCCGCGTGGCGGCCGTAGCTTTGCTGCTGCTCCTGGGTCATCGTGTGGTCTCCCTCCGGTTCGGACACCCTGAACCCTAACCCGGGGTGTGGTGATGCTGAGACAGGTGGGTCAGTAGTAGGTAATCGGGGCGAGTGGTTCGGCGGCTTGGGGGGTGAGAGCGCTGTACGCGCTCGCAATGGATTTCACGGCGATGCGCAGGTCGGATTCCTCCCGGGCGAAGGGCAGGCGCAGGAAGCGCTCGAAGGCGCCCTGCACGCCGAAACGTGGTCCGGCGGCGAGCAATACGCCGTGATTGGGGGCGACGGCGGCCAGCGCCGAGGAGACCGGGCTGGGCAGCTGGACCCACAGGGACATCCCGCCCGCGGACGGGACCACGCGCCACTCGGGCAGCTCCTCGGCCAGGGCCTCGAGCAGGGCCGCGCGGCGCGAGCGCAGCTGTTCGCGGCGGTGCACCAGCATTTCGTCGGCGTGTTCGAGCAGGTAGGCGGTGGCGAGCTGATCCATCACCGGGGTGCCGAGGTCGACCGTGGAACGGATACCGATCAGCTTGGTGATCAGCGCGGGATTGGCGCGGACCCAGCCCACCCGCAGCCCGCCCCAGAACGACTTCGACGCCGAGCCGATCGTCACGATCTCCGGTCCGCGCGCGAAAGCGGCCACGGGGGGCGGGGTTTCGCCGTCGAGCTGCTGGTCCACCATGGATTCGTCGATGATCACCGTCATGCGGGTGTCGCGGGCGATGGCGGCCAGTTCGGCCCGATCCTGCGCGCCCATCAGCAGCCCGGTCGGATTGTTGAAGTCCGGCAACAGATATGCGGCACTGGCCGCGGTCTGCCGTGCGGCACTGCGGATTCCGTCCATGTCCCAGGCGGACTCCGGATTTTCCGGGCGCAGCGGGACCGGTACCGGGCGGGCCCCGACGTCCCGAATCGCCTCGATCGCATTGGGATACGTCGGATGGTCGATCAGCACCCGCTCGGCCGGCGCGGTGAGCACGTTCAGCAGCAGGCGCAGGCCGTGCTGGGCGCCGAGGGTGACCAGGATCTGATCCGGGTCGGTGGGCAGGCCGCGTTCGGCGTACCGGCGCGCGATGGCCTCGCGCAGCGGCGACACCCCGACCGAATCCATGCCGTGCGTGCACAGGTAGAGCGGAAGGCCCTGCAGCGCCGCGGAATATGCGTCGGTGGTCTCCGGCGGCGCGGACATGGCGGCGAAGGTCATGTCGATGGTGGGCTGATTCGGCGACATCAGCGCCAGGATGCTGCGCACGGGCTTGCCGCCGTCGTGCGCGACATCGGACGGCAGGGCGACCGTGCTGCGCGAGCCCTGCCGGCTGATCAGGTAGCCGTGCTCGCGCAGCAGCGCATACGAGGAGGTGACCGTGGTGCGGCTGACGCCGAGCGTGGCGGCCAGATCTCGCTCGCTGGGCAGGGCGACGCCCAGCGGCGCGCGGCCGTCGTGGATCAGCAGCCGGATGCTCTCCGCCAGCGCGAGATAGGCCGGGCGGCCGCGCTTGTCGCCGCCCTCGTCCTGGCGCCACCGGCCCAGGTCCCTGGTCAGAGTGGGGGCACTGATTACACGGAGAGCCATAAAGGCCAGTATCGAGCCGCTGGCCATTTAATTCAAGTCCAGATGTCGTCATGATGAAATCATGGCTGATTTCGTTGCATCTGTGCTGGTCGTCGCGGCCTTCGCGGCGAGCGTCCACCTTTTCGCCCCCAGGCCCGGCGCGCGGGCCGCGGCATTGCTCGAGCGCTACCGGCCGCATGCGCCGATGGCCGACTGGTCGCTCTCGTTCCGCGACGAGCAGCGGCAGTATTCGGATATCGCCGCGATTTCCGCACGTCGAGACGGCGATGTGGAGTTCGGCAGGATGGTGGACGCCGACGCCGCGGACGCGGAGGAACGTGCCGCTGTGTCGTCGATGATTCGCCCGGCACGCGGTGCCCACTATCGCCTGGATCGGCTTCGGCAAGCAGTCCAGTTCTGATAACTGGTCTGTTGATCCGGTACCGCGCGCGGCTGGCACTGCGCTGTCGGCAAGTGCCAGGGAGCTATCAGCGATCCCCGTCATTCTGGCCCGATGACACCGCAAAATCCATGGGCCGACCGCTTGGACGTCATCGAAACGTGCACTCGCATGGCTTGGCACACTGATAATCGCGAATGGGGCCGGCTTGCAGGCGTTTTCGCTGACCGGGTCCGGCTGGATTACACCAGCCTCAATGGCGGCGAACCGGCCGAGTTGCCGGTCGCCGACATCGTTGCCGCGTGGTCCGGACTGCTGGGCAAGCTGGACGCCACTCAGCATCTGATCACCAATCACCTGGTCGAGGTCCACGACGGGACCGCTGTGTGCACCGCCGACTTCCAGGCCACCCATCGGCTGGCCAATCCGTTCGGCGGGCACCTGTGGACCCTCGGCGGCAAGTACCGCTTCGAGTTGGCGCGCACCGAACGCGGCTGGGTGATCACCGGTGTGCTCATGACCGCGGTGTGGGCCGACGGTAACAAGGATCTATTGACCCTCGCGGCCGGAAAGTAAGGGTAGAGAATGACCTTCGGGATCGGCTCGATCAGAATCCGGCCAACCACTGTCGCGATGGGCGAGATCGCCAACCCCAGCGCCTATTACGTGCCCCAGGACGCGGCGAACTTGCTACGCGCCGATCCAACGCGGCGGGAGGCGGTCGAATTCACCAGTGGCACGGTGACTCTCGCCGGGCACCTGTACCGACCGCCGAGTGCAGAGGCCGAAGAGCGCACACCGGGTCTGGTGATGTGCGGGCCGATCAGCAGCGTCAAGGAGCAGACGCTGCCGCATTACGCGGAACGGTTCAGCGATGCCGGATACACGGTGCTCACCTTCGATCCACGCAATTTCGGTGAGAGCGAGGGTGAACCGCGTTTCCGCTACAACCCGAACTCGGTCATCGCCGACTACGCCCACGCCGTCGGTTACCTGCTGACCCGACCCGATATCGACCCGGAAGCCGTGGCGGCAGTGGGCGTCTGCATGGGCGGCGGGTACGCGGTGTCGCTGGGAGCGCGCGACAAGCGGCTCAAAGCCGTGGTCGCCATCGCGGGCGGCTACAACATCGGCGGCACCTTCCAGCAGTTCTTGGGCGTGGACGGATTCGCCGCCTACCTCCGCCTGATCAACGATCTGGTGCAACAGCAATACGAGACCGGCGAGATCGCCTACATCCCAACCATCGCCCGCGAGTTGTCCGAGCAGGTTCCGGTAGCGGCCATGCCCAACCCCGAGGCGTACAGCTACTACGACCGCACCGGCCGCGCCGAGGCCCCGAACTGGTCGCGCACCCTGACCGCGGACTCGCTGGAGCCCTATTTCATCTACAACTCGGTCGTCCACGCGCCGCTGGTCGCACCGACGCCGTTGCAGATCATCCACGGCACCGCCGACACTGCCCTGCTGCCGGAATACGCCCAACAGGTCTACGACGCTGCAGTCGGTGCCAAGGAACTGATCTGGCTCGATACCCACAACCACATCGAGCTCTACGACCAAGACCCCTATGTCAGCGCCGCCGTCGCACATGCCCTGCGCTGGCTGGACCATCATGTCCGCGCACATTGACGTCAGATAGGTGCGATCGCCAGAACGGCGAAAACCAACAACACACGCCCCCGCAGCCGGCCGGACAGATCAAATTCAGGACAACCCAGCAGGGCGTCAGTCGGACCCAGGGTCACGACCGGCGCGGGAACGCCCAAACATCATCAATGTCGGACCCCTCGGGCACACTGACCGTATGCCCGATCCCGGCCGTCCGCTCGCCGCGGCGCTCTTCGATACCGCCGTCGGCGTGTGCGCCATCGCCTGGTCCGACGTGGGTGTGGTGCGGTTCGGATTGCCCGAGGCCACGCCGAAGGCCACGCTCGCCCGCATTCTGCGCGGTGCCGAGGGTGGCGAGGCCGAGCCGTCGGGTGCCATGGCAGAGGTCATCGCGGGCGTGCGTGCCCATCTCGCCGGCGCGCTCGACGATCTGCGCTGGATTCCGCTGGACCAGAGCGCTTCTCCGGAATTCCATCGCGCGGTCTACGCGGTCACCCGCGCCATCGACCCGGGCCGCACTCTCAGCTACGGCCAGGTCGCCGAGCGCATCGGCGCCCCCCACGCGGCACAGGCGGTCGGACAGGCCCTGGGGCACAATCCGATTCCGCTGATCGTCCCCTGCCACCGCGTGCTGGCCGCAGATCATGCGCTGCACGGCTTCTCGGCCCCCGGCGGGTTGGATACCAAAGCGCGGCTGCTGGAAATTGAGCGCACTCCGGGCTTCGGCGAGCCGACCTTGTTCTGATCGGAGGGCTGCGGCACCCGGCCGTATGCCACCTGGATACGAAGGTGCGGCTGGAGATCGAGCGCACCCGGGTTTCGGCGGGCCGGCCCTTGTTCCAAGGGTGCGGCACCCCGGACCGGACCGCGTACGGGTATGAGGGTGCGGCTGGTGATCGAGCGCACCCGGGTTTCGGCGGGCCGGCCTTATTCCCTGTGTGCGGCACCCGGACCGGATGCCGCACGGCTCAGCGGCTTTCGAACGGAGAGCCGTCCTCGTGGTGGCGTGTCGGCCGCCGCGGTCAGCGCTTCGGCTGCGGGGTTGGGGTGGTGGACGGGCTGATGACGTTCTGCAGGTCTTGATTCGTCTGGTTGACGCCGTCGACGATCGAGTTGGGAACCGCGTTCGGGACGGGGGCGCTCAGGGGGCCGATGTGAACCTCGCGCGGCGAGGGCGGCGCGGTGGTGGTGGGCGTGGCCGGAGATCGGCGGCGCGTGTAACCCGAGTTGTCGTTCTGCGGTGTGGCGGAATGCAGTTGGGCGGACTGATCGCCGCCCGGGGCGGGTGCCGTCGGCGTGACCGGAGCGACGGGTACGGTGACACCCGGCTGCACCGGCCCCGACGGATCGGCCAGTGCGATGCCGGCGCACGCCACCAGCGCCACCATGCCGGCCCCGACAGCAGCCGCTACCTTGCGATATCCCTGGGCCACCTCGGTAACCACCCTCCTGTTGTCGATCCGCGGTGCCTCCGGGGGATCGAATGGTCACACCCCGCTGTCGCCTCCGGCCCGGGTGCGCACCGCTGATCTGCGTCGAGCAGCGATGCCGGATAGTCGGATCGCCTCGTGCAGCATCGTAATTGGTGGTGACCCCCTGTAGCTATATGGCCGATACCTCACTACCCACTCTTGCCAATGTCTACACTTCCGAGATGGATCTGCTGTTCTCGGCGATCGGTCTCCTGGTGTTCGCCGGCATCCTCTACGCGGCATGGATGACATTCCTGGTCCTCCGCGGCCCGAGGTGATGCCGCCGCGGCCCGGCGCTGACCCGTTGTGCCGCAGCGTCATACCGAGAACCTCGCGAGAGTGCCCCGCGAGGGGTCTGCCGCCGTTCGCTACGGCGAGTCGAGTTCCGTTGTCCTGCTGAACTTGTTGGAGCGTCGCCGGATCCTGTGGCCAGGACCTACGGGACCTGCCCCCACCGGGCTCCGGAACCGCGGTGGGCAGAGGTTCGACTCCGGCGATGGTCAGGCCCGCGATCTTGTCCGAGTGGCTGGCGTTGATGCCGACCGAGTCGAGGCCCGTGGCGATGGCGGCCTCGGTGTCGGCGGCCGCGCTGTTGGCGGGGTTCAGGAGGGAGTCGGGGACGTCGTCCGGGACCGGGGCGATGGACGCGCCCACGCGCAGGGTGCGACCGGGGCGACCACCGTGGGGGCGTGCAGGTCCTGGACGTTGATCGCGAGGGGCCGCGTCGGTGTCGGGGATGGCGCGGAACTTCTGCGGGACGGCGTAGTCCGGGGCGGGCGGCGCGGTGAGCGGCACGGGCACCGGCGGTGCGGTCACACCGGGCCCGGGCTCTGCAGGAGGTTGCCGCCGCCCGGATGCGCGATGACGCCGGGCTGCGAAGTGGTCGGGTGCGGGGCGGGGGCCACTTCTAGCGCGCCGGCCGCAGGCGGTGTGGTCGCGGTGTCGGGCTGCCGCTGGTGGATGCTGGGCTGCCGTGCCGGTGCGGACGGGATGGACGCCGCGGATTTCGGGCCGGACCGAGCCGAGGGATGGCTGGTGGAGCAGCCCACCGCGAGTGCCAGCGGGATGGTCCCCAGAACGATGGCCGCCAGCTGATTGAAGACTCATCTAAGCAGGCGGTATCTGCGGTTATGTCGGACGACCGAATTAGTTTCGCTGTTTGCCGCTCGGTGGCTCGCCGCGCATCAATTCGGCGAGCGCCTCGCGATCGGTGACATCGAGCTTGATGCACGCGCGATACAGGTGCCCCTCGACGGTCCGCACCGAAACGGTCAGCCGATCGGCGATCTGGCGGTTCGACAGGCCCGCCGCGACCAGATTGGCGATCTCGCGCTCGCGGGCGGTCAGCGGCAGCGGCTGCGCGGACTGGCGCAGCGCCGGGGTGCCCGCGCCGCCGCACGCCGCGGCAAGCCGGTTCGCCGTGGCGGCCGATTCCAGCAGCCGGCGGCGGTCGCCGGACCGCTCGTGTGCCGAGGCGGCCTGGGCGGCGGCGTCGGCCGCGGACAACAGTGCCCCGATCGCCTCGAATTCCGTTGCCGCGGTATCCAATCCGGGACCATCATGGGAGGCGACGGCGACGGCGTGGCGAGCCTGGATCTGCACCAGCGGCCCGTCGATGCGGGCGGCGAGATCGGCGAGGCGACCGGCGACCGTATGGTCGCCGAAGCGGGCCGCGGTGTGCAGCGCCATCGCCTCCACCGCATGCTGATTCGCGCGCGCGGCGGCGTCGGCCGCGCCGATGGCCAGGCGCACCGCGGGCGTCAGGGTGCCCTCGGCGGCGGCCTGCCAGGCCCGCGCGAGCTCGAGCTGCGGCTCGTACACCGCGCTGTGCCGCCCGCCGCGCTCGGCCGCCTCGGCGATGGTCTCGGCGGCCTCGGCCGCGCGCCCGAGTGCCGAATATGCCTCGGCCAGACGGATTCTCGCCGGGAACATCCAGGCGGCCGCGCCCTCGGCGGTCAACGCCGCGAGCGCCTGCTCGAGATTTTCCACCCCGTCCGGGAAGTGGCCCTGTGCCACATCCACGGTGCCCTGCAGGATCTTCGCGAAGCCCCACGCCAGGTACTGCCCGGGGGCCGAATAGCCGAAATACGCCGTGGCACAACGGCGAGCGGCGGTCAGATCGCCGGTGAGGGTCAGCGCAAGCACCTCGGCATGGGTCGACATGAACCGGTTGAGCCCGTCGATGTGCGACTCCACCTGATGCCCGCGCTCGGCATACACGCGCGCGGCATCGCCCCGCCCCATCAGCGCGAGCGCCAGGCTGCCGCCGAACGCTGCCCACCACACCGCCCACGGCGGCGCCTCGTCGGCGGACATGACGTGCTCGGCGTCGACGAAGGCGTCCTGCAAACGGTTTTCGTTGACCGCGCACGCGGAGGCCAGGCCCTGCAGGATCAGTTGGATCTTCGGGTGGGTGACCTTGCCGCGGACCAGCGCCAGCACCTCCTCGGCGCGATCGGCATCGCCCATGGCCCACAACAGATTCGCGACCCGGGTGCTGCCCCAGCGCGCCAGCTGCACCTGGTTGAGCTGGTCGGCGTCGAAGCTGGCCAGAGTGCGCTCGGCCTCGATCCGATGGCCCTGCCACAGCAGCGCCCGGGCGAGCAGATCGGCCGACTCGACCCCGCCCTGGCGCTCCACCGCGGCCCGGGCGAAGCGCTCGCCGAGGGGCAGATTGGCCAGGCCGATGGCGTCCTCCGCCGCGGCCTCGAACAGCTCGAGATCGGCGGATTTGTCACTGTCCAGGGCCAATTCGGCCAGCCGGATGCGATCGGAGGCCGACTTGATCGGGCGCTCTCGCAGCGAGGAATACAGCCGCCCGCGCAACCGCCGGGCCGAGGCGATGCCGAGGCGCCGGCGGATCACCTCGCCGAACAGCGGGTGGTTGTAGCGCACCAGCAGCTGGTGGGCATTCTGGACGATCCGTACGACGCCGCGCGATTCGGCGGATTCGACCGCCTCCTCGCCCGCCAGCTCGGCCAGCACGTCCAGATCGATGGGCTCGCAGAACGTCAGCAGCTCCAGTACGCGCAGCACGTCGTCGGGGAGCTGTTCGACCCGATCCTCCAGCAGCGCGGCCAGTTCCGAGGTGACCGCCGCCCGGCCGCGCAGCTGCCAGACGCCGTTGACCTGCCGCAACGTGCCCGCCTCGAGCGCGCCCTCGACCAGATGCCGCAGGAAAAGCGCGTTGCCGCCGGAGGATTCCCACATCAGGTTGGCGGTGAAGCCCTCGAGCTGACCGCCGAGCATGGACTCGACGAGTTCGACGCTCTGGCGTTCGCTGAAGGGAGACAGGTCGATCCGCAGCAGATGACCGTCCTTCCACAGGGAGGTCACCGCGTCCGGCACGGCGACTCCGCTGCGGACCGTGCAGACGATGTGCGCCGCCTTGTCGATTGCCAGCTGCAGCAGCAGCGTCGCGGACAGCTGGTCGAGCAGGTGGGCGTCGTCGACACCGATGATGGTGTGCCCGTCGGCCAGCAGCGCCTCGCGCGCGGCGGCCATGAACGTCACCGGATCGTGCGCGGTGTACACGCCGACCATGTGCGCGAACACACCCAGCGGGATGCTGCGCGCCGACTCGGTCCCCGCGACCCAGCGAATGTTGCCGCCGATTGCGGCCGCGGCCTGCCGGGCCAGGGTGGTCTTGCCGACCCCCGCGTCGCCGGTGAGCACCGCACCGACGAATTTGGAGCCGGTGAGGGCCGCGCGGAGCGATTCCAGTTCGCTGCCGCGCTCGATCATCGGCCAGTTCCGCGCCATGGAATTTACTTTAGTGCCTCATGATTCTGTCCGGGGAACTCGAACCCCCACGGTCGCAAGTGGATCGGGCGAGGCCGGGCCCGAAGGCCCGGCCACGGGCGCGAATCAGTCCGGCCACACCTGGTCGATCGGCGTTCCGGCCGACGGCGGCGGCGTCGGGATCCCGCCCGGCGTCCGGGAGAATCGCGGCGCGGGCGCGTGCTGTACCACTCCCTCGATCTCGATCAGTCCGGTGCGGGCCACGATGTGCTCGTTCTGCTCGGCCTCGGTCATCGTCAGCACCGGGGTGCAGCAGGCATCGGTGCCGTCGAAGACCGCGGTCCACTCCGCGCGGGTGCGGGTCTTGAACTTCTCGGTGAACAGCTTGCGCAGCTGATCCTGCCCGCTCGGGTCGAGCTGATTGGGCAGCCCCGCCGGATCGATCTCGAGGCCCTTCAGGAATTCGGCGTAGAACTGCGGTTCGATGCAGCCCACGGCCATGTACTTGCCGTCGGAGGTCTCATAGGTGTCGTAGAAGGCCATGCCGGTGTCGAGCAGGTTGGTGCCCCGCTCGTCGGACCACAGGCCCACGCCCTTCATGCCCCAGATCATGTGCGACAGGGCCAGGGCGCCGTCGATCATGGCGGCGTCGATGACCTGCCCCCTACCCGAGCCCTGCCGCTCCACCAGCGCGGCCAGCACGCCGAACACCAGGAACATCGAGCCGCCGCCGAAGTCGCCGACCATGTTCAGCGGCGGCACCGGCCGCTCGTCCTTGTGGCCGATCGCGTGCAGGACACCGGTGAGCGAGATGTAGTTGATGTCGTGTCCGGCGCGGTCGGCCAGCGGACCGAACTGGCCCCAGCCGGTCATGCGCCCGTAGATCAGTCGCGGGTTGCGCTCGAGCGCGACGTCCGGGCCCAGGCCCATGCGTTCGGTCACGCCGGGACGGAAGCCCTCGAGCAGCACATCGGCCTTCTCGATCAGCCCGAGCACCTGCTCGATGTCCGCCGGATCCTTGAGGTTGGCCTCGACGATGGTGCGCCCGCGCCATTGCGCGCGTTCCATGAATCCGGGCAGCATGCCGGGTCGCTGCACCCGCACGACGTCCGCGCCGAGGTCGGCCAGCAGCAGCGCCGCGTGCGGGCCGGGTCCGATCCCGGCCAGCTCGACAACCCGGATGCCCGCGAGGGGGCCCTGCCTGGTGGTGGATGGTGTGCTCACGTCCTACCTCGGTTCGTCGTTCCTGCGCACCGCCACACCGGCGATGTTGACACTCCGACAATAAGCGGTGACCGTGGGCTGCGTCACTGGGGTGCGGCATCGAACACGTACTACCCGCGACCTCCCCGATTCCGTGTGGTCCATGCGGTATGCCTGAGTGGCCGCATCATTCGACTCATTCGACGACGGAGGTCCGGTGTTCGGTAGAACGGTGGCAACGGTGGTCTCGGTCCTGGCCTTCGGCCTGACCGCGGCGGGCTGCTCGTCGCACTCCGGCGACGCGCGCGTCGGGGTGAAGGCGATGGTCATCACCATGTTCGATCCGGAGGCCAAGCCCTGGGTCGACAATCAGAAGTGGACTCACGAGATTTCGGTGCCGGGCGTGCGAACGCCGGTGCGCTGCAACGACTCCGGCATGTGCATGATGGTCACCGATGAGGGCAAGGTCGATGCCGCGCTCTCGGTCTCCGCGGTCCTGGCCAGCCCGAAACTCGACCTGGACAAGGCGTATTTCATCACCGCGGGCATCGCGGGCACGCCGCCCGACGTCGGGACGCTCGGCTTCGCGGCCTGGGCGCGCCGCATTGTCGACGTCGATCTCGGCCATCACATTCTGCCGCAGGACGATCCGTCGGTGCCGCTGGGCTACCTGCCGCTCGGCGACATGGACAAGCCGGTGACCCAGGAGTACGAGCTCGACGCGCGGCTCGTGGACGCGGTCTACCGCAACACCAAGGAGGTCGCCCTCGCCGACGATCCGAGCCTCGCGGCGGTCCGCGCCGCCTACCCGGGGCAGGCCGGGCACGACAAACCCTTTGTCACCGAATGCGATACGGCCACCGGCGACAACTTCTGGTCCGGCGCGGTCTCCTCGGCGCAGACCGCGTACATCGTGGGCATGCAGACCGGCGGACAGGGCCACTACTGCACGTCTCAGATGGAGGACAACGCCACCGCCGGCGCCCTGGCCCGCGCCGGGAAACTGAACCGATATGTGGACCTTCGTACCGCGAGCAACTTCGACCAGCCCGCGAGCGGCGGATCGGTGACCGACATGCTGAAGGGCAACTACGCCGGATTCACGATTTCGGTGGAGAACGCCTATCGTGTGGGGCTGGCTGCGGCGAACTACCTGATTCAGCATCCGGACCTGAACTGATCCGCCGATGGCACACATTCGGTTACCGAATGATCGGGTGCTGGCGACCGGTTCTAAACGACGTTTAGTGAACAGATTTAACTGAACGATACCCTGTGTGGTGATTGCGGCGAACTTTGATGCTGGAAAAGTATCAGCTGGAAGCTTCGCTCCTCGGCGGTACGCCCGTCCCGGACCGCCGACTGCACCTCCTCGACCGCCCCGACGGCAGTACAGTGACGTGCGGAATGGCTGTATGCATTCCGTCGGCCAGAGCGAGAGATGGTTGAGTGTGAAGAAGAATTCGGCGGCCGAACCACCCGGATTACATGTCACCGCCCAGCAGTTGTCCGCACGCGATGCGGTATTCGTCTACGAGGAGCATCAGCGCCATCCGGCCAATATTGCCGCCGCCTACGTATTCGACAGGTCGCGGGGTGAGGTAACTCCGTTCGGTACCGAACAGGTGCACGCCTGGGTGCGGGATCGTCTGGGGCACTCGCCGATTTTTCACCGGCGGCTCGCGCGGATACCCGGGGATCTGGATCTGCCGTACTGGGTGCCCGATGCCGGGTTCCGTCTCGCCGATCATGTGACGCTGAACGGTCCCGAGGTGTTCGATTGGGACGAGATCCGGCGGCGTATCGCCGCGATCGCGTCCACCCGAATGGATCTCTCGCGCCCGCCGTGGGAGATCCATATCTTCGAACGCGTCGCCCGCTTTCCGGGATATCCCGCGGTGACAGTGGTCGTGCTCAAATTCCATCACAGCGCCGCCGACGGCATGGGCACACGGACGCTGGAGTCGAAGCTTTTCGGCGCCGTCGATATTCCGCCCGCGCCCACGGTGGACCACCATTCCTGGTCCGAGTCGACGGCATTGCTGCGTTCGGCCGGCCTCCTGCCCTATCGCTGTGTGCGGTTCGTGGCGGGATTGATTCGAACCCGCCGGGCCGCACAGGCGGCGGCGGCCGGCGTAGCGGCGAAGGCACTCTACGAACCGATCGCCCATCGTCCCGCCACCCGCTTCAATCATGCGGTTCGCTCGGAACTCGTCTTCGACTTGATTCCCATTCCACTGCGGGCCGTGCTCGATCTGAAGGCGGCAATGCCCGGCCGCACCACCGTCAACGACCTCATGCTGGCCGTGATATCCGGTGCGCTCGATGCCTATCTCCGCGAGCGGGGTGAGACTCCCGCGGCGTCGCTGGGTGCAATGGTCCCCATGTCGATGCGCGGCACGGCGCGGTGGAATTCGGCGAATCAGCTCTGCCTGATGTCGGTCGATCTACACACCGACATCGCCGATTCCCTCTCTCGTTTACAAGCAATTCAGGTCTCGGCGCGACGGGAGAAAGAGCGCTGGGCCAATGCCGATGTCCTGCGACGCGAAGCCCGGCTGCACACCTCTCCGGCATGGTTGTTGCGATTGGTCGGCTGGGTCCGGGCGCAGCAGTCGTTCGACGATATCGAGACCGTGCCGCTGGTGAATACCACGATCAGCAATGTGCCCCCGGTGACCGAGCGGCTCGAATTTCTCGACCTGCCGGGTGTGAGCGCGTTCGGTGTGCTGCCGGTATTCGATGGCGACGGGCTACGTCATCTGGTCAGTTCGCAGGGCGAGGAGTTGTGGATATCGGTCAGCGCCGACAGCAAGATGATGCCGGATCTCGAGCATTACGGCGAGCTGCTGCGCGGGTCGTTTCGTCAGCTGGCCGAGGCGGCCGGGTCATTGGGGGAGTGACGCCGGGGCGTGGCCGCCCCGGGCCATCCGCGCAGCTCAGATGCCCAGCGATGATGCCAGCATGGGCCACGATCGGTGCAGCTCGTCCTGCCAGTACCCCCAGGAGTGGGTGCCCGTCGGGCGGAAGTCGTAGACGATATCGGTACGGCCGAGCTGACGAGTCCGGTCGGCGAGGGCGGCGGTACAGGAATTCGTCGCCGCTTCGAGGATGCCGCCGACCGCCATCTGATTGGCGAGCATGGCCTGGCTGTTGTTCAGCGTGGGATCGGCCAGGGTGTCGTGCTTGCCGGGCAGACCACTGCCGCTGGATATGTACATCGGAATGTGCGGCAGGCGCGCGGCATTCACATACGGGTCGTGCGCCTGCCATTCCGGACCGCCGACATGGCCCCACATATTCGTCACGTCCGCGCCGCCGTCGCTGACCACCAGCGTGACCATGGCCCGGCCGATGGGATCGCTGGTCATCGCGCAGCCGCTGTACGCGGCGACGCTGCGGTACAACCGCGGCGCTTGGATCGCGAGATTCAGGACCGAGGTGGCCGCCATGGAGATGCCCGCCAGCGCATCGACCCCGTTCGTGTGAAAGGTGGCGTCGATAACCGGCGGTAACTCATCGGTGAGGAAGGTTTCCCACATGTTCCGGCCGTTGTTGTGCAGCTTCTTGGCCAGTCCCTTGTCGGGCTTGTCCCAGTCGGTGTAGTAACTGAACGCGCCCTCGGTGGGAATCACGACATTGACGTGCTTGTCCGCGAAGAATTGCGCGGCATCGGTGCGCGCCAGCCAGTTCGCGGCGTCCTCCCCGCCGCCGGCGCCGTTCAGCAGATACAACGTCGGGGCCGGCCGGGTCGTGTCCGTCGGGTGCAACACCTCGAGCGTGATATTGCGCTGCATGGATGGTGAATACACGCTGATATTCGTCAGCTGTCCGGCCCCGCGGGTTTCACTCACCACTCGGGCGCCGGATTGGGCCGATGCGGCCGGCGTGCTCGCGGCCCACAGCACGGCCGACAATGAGAGAGATGCGGCCAGGTAGGCAATACCGCGCAACGTATACGTCCTAGAGCTGAGTCAGGTCGGCATCGGAGTCGACGCGGGGGAGTGGCCGAGTTTCGCCGGCTCCCCCGCATCGGCCACCGGTAACTACTTTGTGTGTGGCGTACCCCCGCTGAGACTGACCAGCGCATTGGTGATCGGGGTCAGGATATTGGCGTTAGCGCTTGCGGTGCCCATTCCGAGAATGGTCAGAAGTGATCCCATGTCTATCTCCTACGTATTGTCGATCGGATATTCCGAACCCGATGAATAATTCACATTGCCGGCACTACTTGACGATATTTCCAAGCGAGCCGAGAAAGGTCGACCAAAGGCCGTCGCCGGCCACCGCGGATCCCAGCAGTGGGACGAGGACCGGAAGTAGGGCGCCATCAGCAAGAGAACCCACGACAAAAACTCCTTATTCGAACAGCAGCGAACCCTCGATCCCGGAATCTGAGGTCGAGAACTCGTCACCAACGCAGGTCCGTCAGTGATGAAGGGGAACGTAGCAGGGTTGAATATATGCCGCAAGAGAATCCGAAAAATGGTCTTCCGTATCGCCGCCCGGGTATAAGCGAATATTCAGCTACCATTTGGAAGGATCGTATGCCAGTGGTATTGATCTTGAAAAATCGAGTAGCCGGTGATTCGCGTACCGTGGATCGGAACAGCTCCGGCGCAAACAGGCCAGCCGACTTCGACCGGAACAGCTCGAGAGGATTGGATGACAATTCTTTCTATTGTTCTAGAACGCGTTCTACCAGCGGAAACGTCGCGGGGAATTGGTCGGCAACCGGATAATTCAGGGCTGCCTAATAGCTCGACGGGCGGATCGGTGTCGCAATTGCGCCAGCGCCCACCTCTCCCGGCGTAGGACTGGAACGGGTACATTTCAAGTTCGTTTCAGCGCTGACGCGGCTACCCCACCGGGTCACGCGCCCCTCGGGAGTACGCATGAAAACCACTGTGCCAGTGTTCTTTCCAGCCGCCGCGAGGCCTCGCGCGGGCGCCGGCCCGGCCGGGGCAAACCGCCGGACTCGGTGGCCATCGGGCCCGCGCCGCTATTCGATGATCGGGAGCGGTTCCGTGGGCGGGCCGGGCAACTCGGATCGACTCATGCGCAGCGTCGGTGGCTCGGTCCGGGGCAGGGGCATCGTCGGCGGGGACTCGTGCATGGGGCGGGCCTTGACCGGTAGTCCGTAGAAGGCACGGGCATTGTCCTCCAGTACCCGGTGCACGCCGGGGCCGATAGCCTCGCCGATCAGCTCGACATCGGCGTCGCGGAACGGACGCCCGGCGCGCATGCCGGGAAGGTCCGAGCCGAACATCAGCGCCTCCGGATTGACCCGGTGGATGCTGCGCAGCGCGGTCGGCACGTTCATCGCCACCCGTCCGAATCCGGACGCCTTGACCTTGGCGCCGCGGTCGACGAGGTCCAGCAGGTAGGGCAGGCATTCGTCGGACATGCCCAGGTGGTCGATGGATAGCACCGGCAGCTTGCTGATCACCGGTTCCAGCGACCCGAGCATGGATCCGTCGATGTACAGCTCCACATGCCAGCCCGCGACGGCGTATGCCCGCAGGGCGAGCATGGTGAGCTCCGCGATATCGCCGGCCGCGCGCTTGAGATTGAATCGCAGCGCGCGCACCCCGGCGCGGCTCAGGTCGACGATCTCCGCGTCGGTGGTGTCGGGGTGCAGATTGGTGACCCCGACCCAGCCCTCACCCAGCTCCGCCAGCGCGGCCCGCAGAAAGCCCTGGTCGGTACCCTGGAACGACCCGCTGACCACGGCTCCGCCGTCGATATCGAAGCGCGCCATGCGCTTTCGATAATCGGCGATGGTGAAGGGCCGGGGCAGGAAGCCCTCGTTTTCGATCAGCGGGAACCGCGGATCGACGAGATGGACATGGGCATCGAACACGAGATCAGCATGCCTCGAGACACCGACAGGATCCATATGCGGCACTTCCGACCCGGTAAGCGCCGCAGGGGATAGCCGGTGCTCAGGCCTTGTGCGGCTCGCTGGCGCGCAGCATGTCCTCGCGCTCGACGACCTTGACGCGCTCGCGGCCCTGCGGCTCGCCCAGGGCGCGCTCGTGGGCGTCGAGGCGGTACCAGCCGGCCCACGTGGTGAACGGAATTCCCTTGTCCTCCAGGAACTTCGTTACGGCGTCGAGCTCGGGCTCGGCCGCGGGGGTGAACGCGGCGGCGTCGTCGAGCAGGCAGGCGATGGTCTCGTTGGCGTCGCCCTTGGTGTGGCCGATCAGGCCGACCGGGCCGCGCTTGATCCAGCCGGTGACGTAGGTGGCGGGCAGGTAGCGCGCGGAACCGTCGGCATCCTCGTCGATCAGCACCCGCCCGGCCTCGTTGGGCACGGTGCCGGCCTGGTCGTCGAAGGGCAGCTGGGGGATGTTCTGCGACAGGTAGCCCACGGCCCGGTAGACGGCCTGGACATCCCAGTCGCGGAACTCGCCCGTGCCCTTGACGTTGCCGGTGCCGTCGAGCTGGGTGCGCTCGGTGCGCAGGCCCACGACCTTGCCGTCCTCGCCGACGATCTCGGCGGGGTTCTCGAAGAAGTGCAGGTACAGCTTGTGCGGGCGGTTGCCGACGTCGCGGATGGCCCACTGCTCGATGGTGTTGCAGACCATGTCGACCTGCTTGGAGTGGCGGCGCGCGGCCTCGGAGCCCTCGTCGTAGTCGATGTCCTCGGGATCGACGATGACCTCGATATTGGGCGAGTGGTCGAGCTCGCGCAGCTCGAGCGGGGTGAACTTGGCCTGGGCCGGACCGCGGCGGCCGAACACGTGCACCTCGAGCGCCTTGTTGGCCACGAGGCCCTCGTAGACGTTCGGCGGGATCTCCGTCGGCAGCAGCTCGTCGCCGGTCTTGGCCAGCACGCGGGCCACGTCCAGGGCCACGTTGCCGACGCCCAGGACGGCGACCTTCTCCGCGTCGAGGGGCCAGGTGCGGGGAACGTCGGGGTGGCCGTCGTACCAGGAGACGAAGTCTGCCGCGCCGTAGCTGCCGTCCAGGTCGATGCCCGGGACGCCGAGCGCGCGGTCGGCGTTGGCGCCGGTGGAGAAGATCACCGCGTCGTAGAAGCGGTGCAGGTCGGGCAGGGTGATGTCGGTGCCGTAGTCGATATTGCCCAGCAGGCGCACCTGCGGCTTGTCCAGGACCTTGTGCAGCGCGGTGATGATGCCCTTGATGCGCGGGTGGTCGGGCGCCACGCCGTAGCGGATCAGCCCGAACGGCGCGGGCATGCGCTCGTACAGATCGATGGAGACCTCGGCATCGGACTTCATCAGCGCGTCGGCGGCATAGATACCCGCCGGTCCGGCGCCCACGATCGCGATGCGCAGTGGGCGGGTTCCTGCACTTGTTTCCGTCATTCTGATGCGCACCCTCTGGTCGAGAACTCTGTCGTCACTGTCATTCTTAGCCGTCGCTCTTAGCTTAGGCTAAGTTGACGCTGGGTCCGGGATACACCCGACGATCCTTCATACCGTTCGATGCTGCAACGTTGCCGCTCGGGGGGATTCGGTTCGTCCCGGCCGGGACCGGGCTCGGCGGTGATTCTATCGGTGTCGGCTATGGCCGGTTGTGGCGGCATCGCGCGAACGAGCCGGGGTCCGTTCTCCGGGCCCGCCCGCCACCAGGGATGATCGGTGCATGAGTGACGCGGAGACCACCGGCGAGCCGACCCCGATCGACCAGGGGGAGCCGGTCCGCTCGCTGGTGCCGTTCCTGGCCGCCGCGGTGCTCGCGGTGCTGGTCATCGTGGGTATCGTGATCGCCGCGCTGCTGCACCCCGCTGAGAAGAATCTCACAGATGCCGATCGCATCGCGAACGCGGTGCATGCCTTCGTCGACGCGCAGCGCGGCACCGATGCGGCGAAGCGGGCAGGGACCGAGTGCCCCGGATTCGAGCAGGCGCGTTCACCGCTGGGTCCCGATGCGGCCGGAAAGGACATCGCGATCGATGGCCTGAAGGATCCCCACGTCGAAGGCAACCGCGCGACGGTGACCGTGAGCAGCAAGGTCGACGGGAAATCGGCCACCTCGGTCTGGAATCTGACCCGGCCGCAGGGCACCTGGCTCGTCTGCGATCGGCCGTGAACGAGGGTTTGACAGGTGGCCCCATGGCCAGGCAATCTCGATCGAAGGTCATGAGTGCCAGCGATAGGCCCCGGCTCGCTGGTCGGCAACCCTCCTCCGCGGTGGGGTGCTCCGGGTGACGACCTGGCACGCGCCCAGCTCCGGGCGCGGCAAGTGCGGATTCGCGAGGAGGTTCTGTGACTTACGCAGGTGACATCACGCCCCAGCAGGCGTGGGATTTGTTGCGCGACAACCCCGATGCGGTGTTGGTCGATGTGCGCACCGAGGCCGAGTGGCGGTTCGTCGGGGTGCCCGACACCAGCGCCATCGACCGGCCCACGGCGCTGATCGAATGGGTCGACGGCACCGGCGCACCCAACGGCGAATTCACCGACCAGCTGAAGCAGGCGCTGGCCGGGCGCGCGGCGGACAGCGACGCGCCGGTGATTTTCCTGTGCCGGTCCGGGCAGCGCTCCATCGGCGCGGCGATCGCCTCGACCGCTGCCGGATACACCCCCTCCTTCAACGTGCTCGAGGGCTTCGAGGGCCCGCTCGACGCGAACGGGCATCGCGGCGGCGCCGGCTGGCGCGCCCTGGGTCTGGCCTGGAGGCAGTCATGATCACCGGTGGTGCGTTCGACAAGCCGCTGCCCGAGGGCGTGGGCCCGGCGACCCAGGCCGTGCGCGGTGGGCTGCGGCGGTCCGGATTCGAGGAGAACGCCGAGGCGCTGTACCTGACCTCCGGCTTCGTCTTCCCCAGCGCGGAGGCGGCCGAGGCGTCGTTCACCGGCGAGATCGAGCACTTCGTGTACTCGCGCTACGGCAACCCGACCGTGGCCATGTTCGAGGAGCGGATGCGCCTGATCGAGGGCGCCGAGGCGTGCTTCGCGACCGCGAGCGGCATGTCCGCGGTCTTCACGGCCCTCGCCGCGCTGCTGGGCAACGGCGATCGGCTGGTCGCCGCGCGCAGCCTGTTCGGTTCGTGCTTCGTGGTGTGCAACGAGATCCTGCCGCGCTGGGGCGTGGAAACGGTCTTCGTCGACGGCGAGGACCTGTCCCAGTGGGAGGCGGCGCTGTCGGAGCCGACCCAGGCGGTCTTCTTCGAGACCCCGTCGAACCCGATGCAGACACTGGTGGATGTGCGACGGGTGTCCGAGCTGGCCCACGCCGCCGGCGCGAAGGTGGTGCTGGACAACGTCTTCGCCACGCCGCTGCTGCAGCACAGCCTGGAGCTGGGCGCGGACGTCGTGGTGTATTCGGGCACCAAGCACATCGACGGCCAGGGTCGGGTGCTGGGCGGCGCGATCCTGGGCTCCCAGGAGTACATCGACGGTCCGGTGAAGAACCTGATGCGCCACACCGGTCCGGCGCTGAGCCCGTTCAATGCGTGGACGCTGCTCAAGGGCCTGGAGACGATGCCGCTGCGGGTGCGGCACTCGGTGCAGTCCGCGCTGAAGATCGCCGAATTCCTGGAGCAGCAGCCCGAGGTGGCGTGGGTGAAATACCCCTTCCTGCCCTCGCATCCGCAGTACGAGCTGGCCCGGCAGCAGATGGACGGCGGCGGCACCGTCATCACCTTCGAGCTGGCCTCGGGGCCGGAGGAGGGGAAGAAGCGCGCCTTCGAGGTGCTGAACCGGCTGCGCATCATCGACATCTCCAACAACCTGGGCGATGCGAAGACGCTGATCACCCACCCGGCCACCACCACGCACCGCGCGATGGGGCCGGAAGGCCGTGCGGCCGTGGGCATCACCGACGGCGTGCTGCGCATCTCGATCGGCCTGGAGGACGTGCAGGACCTGCTGAACGATCTGGATCAGGCGCTCGGCTGAGGCATTCCGACGATTCACAACCCTTGTCGCCGAACGGTTTCGGCGATGAGGGTTGTTTCGTCTCCGCGTCCGCATCGGCCGGCTTCGCGGTTCCGGCGATGAATTTGTGCCAGCTGTTCCGTCCTACCTGCGTCCGGTGAATGTGCGGCCCGGGTGCGGGCCGACGACGTGGGAAGGATCCTTGCATGCGGATCAGGGCGCGCCTGTGCATGAGTGCCGACGGCTACATCACGACTCCGAACGGGTGGCCGCCGCAGGTCGTGGATCCGGTGCACGGCCAGGGCAGCCACGGCATGGTGGAATTCCTCGAGACCTGTGAGGCGGCGCTGATGGGCCGCACCACCTTCGAGCCGGCGCTGACCAACGAGTGGTGGCCGTGGCCGGATCTGCAGGTGTTCGTGCTGGGCTCGCACCGTCCCGAGGGCACGCCCGACCACGTGACCGTGGAGAGCGATCCGGTCCGGCTGCTTGCGGCGATGCGGGCGGCCAACCAGGGTGGCGATGTCCATCTGGTCGGCGGGCCGCACACGATCGAGACGTTCCGGGCGCTCGGCGCGCTCGACGAGCTGAGTCTGGTGGTGGTGCCGTTCGTGCTGGGCGGCGGCATGCGGCTGACGGACGCGGTGAGCGTCGATCTGGGGCTGGAGCTCGAGAGCACGCAGCCGCTCGAGGGCGGTGGGGTCGAGATCGTCTATCGGGTGCGGCCCGATGGGCGGGTTGCGCAGGCGCAGCAGAGCGAGTGGGCGCCCGACTCGCAGCACGGCGCCGACGCCTGAGGCGGCTCGCACGGGCCGGCTCGCCAACGATTGTCGAGGGGGCGTCGTCGGTGAGCCGGACCCCGTGCGGTCCAGGCATTGACAGCATGCTGTCAATAATGACAGCATGCTGTCATGATGAGAACAGTGCATATGGCTGTGTACGACACGTTCGCTGACTGGGAGGTCGGGCACGCCACCGCGGGCATCAATCGCGCGCTGTGGCATCGCGAACCTGGGACCTGGCGGGTGCGAACCGTCGGTCCCACGCGCGAGGCGGTGACATCGATGGGCGGCATGCGCATCGTGCCCGATCTCGCGCTGGACGAGCTCGCGCCGGGCGACAGCGCGATGCTGATCCTGCCCGGATCGTCCATCGCGGAATCCGGCGCGCTGGCCGCCTTCGGGACCAAGGCGGGCGAGTTCCTGGCGGCCGGTACGCCGGTGGCCGCGATCTGCGGCGCCACGTTCGTGCTCGCCGCGGCCGGACTGCTGGACGAGCGGCCGCACACCAGTAACGATCCGGGATACCTTGCCATGAGCGGATATTCGGGCGGGGAACACTACGTGGCGGACACGGCGGTGACCGGCGGCGATCTGATCACCGCGACCGGCACGCGTCCGGTCGAATTCGCGCGGGAGATCTTCGCGCGGCTGGGTGTCTTCGAGCCGCACGTGCTCGACGCCTGGTATGCGCTGTACGGGGACAACGACCCGAAGGGCTTCTACACGCTGGCCGAATACGAGGCGCAGCGGGCGGTGGCCGAATGAGTGTGTGCGCGACCGGATCAGCGGGATGCAGCCTGCCGCGGATGCCGGGCCCGGAGGTGCGGTGATGAGCCGGACGATTCCGCAGTCGTTCAGCGCCACGGCGATCACCACGTTCAAGTTGAACGGCCAATTCCTTTCCATCGCGGAGGAATTGGCGCAACCGGCCGGAATCACCGCGGCGTGGTGGCAGGTGCTCGGCGCGGTCCTGCCCGCGCCGCTCCCCGTCTCCGGTATCGCACGCGAGATGGGTATCACCCGCCAGAGTGTGCAGCGCATCGCGGATCTGCTGGTGGCCAAGGGGCTTGCCGAGTACCGCCCCAACCCGGCGCACCGCCGCGCCAAACTCGTGGCGGTCACCGAATCCGGTCACGAGGCGATGCGCCGGATCACCCCGCAGCACGCGGAGATGGCCGAGCGCCTGGCCGCCCGGTTGGGCGTCGAGCGGCTGAACGACATCGTCGATGCGCTGCTGGATCTGTCGGCCGCGCTCGACGCGCTCGAATCCGAGTAGGTCGTCCGGCCGGACTCGACCGACGGCCGCGGGCTCAGCGGCTGCGGCGGAGGTGGTACGTGCGCTCGCGCGCCGGCCACACACCTTCGCGAGCGGCACGAATTCGGCCCGGGAAGCCGGATCCAGCGCCGACGGGCCCCCGCCTAGCGGGCGAACGGGTCGGCGGTGTAGCCGACGAGATCAGCGACCGAATCGACGACGACCGTTGGGCGATAAGGGTATTGCTCCACCGATTTACGGGTGGAGATGCCCGAGGTGACCAGGATCGTGCGCATGCCCGCCTCCAGCCCGGCGATGACGTCGGTGTCCATGCGGTCGCCGATCATCACCGTGGACTGCGAGTGTGCCCCGATCCGGCGCAGCGCCGAGCGCATCATCAGCGGGTTCGGCTTGCCGACGTAATACGGCTCGCGGCCGGTGGCGCGGGTGATGAGCGCCGCCACCGAGCCCGTCGCGGGCAGCAGGCCCTCGCGGGAGGGGCCGGTCGCGTCCGGGTTGGTGGCGATGAATCGGGCGCCCTTGTCTACCAGGCGGATGGCGGTGGTGATCGCCTCGAAGGAGTAGGTGCGGGTCTCTCCGAGCACGACGTAGTCCGGATCGCTGTCGGTCAGCACGTAACCGATCTCGTGCAGGGCGGTGGTGAGGCCCGACTCGCCGACCACGTAGGCGGTGCCGCCGGGGCGCTGGTCGTTCAGGAAGGTCGCCGTCGCCAGCGCGGAGGTCCAGATCGCCTCCTCCGGAATGTCCAGGCCGCTGTGGCGCAGCCGTGCCTGCAGGTCGCGGGGAGTGCGGATGGAGTTGTTGGTGAGCACCAGGAACGGGATGTCGTTGGCCTGCAGGTCCTGCAGGAACTTGTCGGCGCCGGGGATCAGGTGGTCCTCGTGCACCAGTACCCCGTCCATATCGGTCAGGTAGGACAGGATCGGCTCAGCATCGGTCACCAGCACATTGTGGGCTATCGATCTTCACGATGTGGACAACTTTCGAAGTTGCGACCATTCACACATGCCCACCGGACCGGTCAGGTGGGCATGTGGCGGACCGGTACGTCCTTTATGCGTCCGCCGCGCTGCCCGAAGGCATCGTCACGGTGTTGTAGCCCTCCGGTGCTGCGCCGGTCATGCCGCGGCCAGGCAGAAAAGGTGGCCTTCGGGATCGGCGAGCACCGTCCACTGACCCTGCCCCGGCTGGAATTCGGGCACGGTCGCGCCGAGTGCGAGCAGCCGCTCGGTTTCGGCGGGCACATCGGCGACCGTGAAGTCGAGGTGGGCGTGCTTACCGGCATCGGGCCAACCGGGCCCCGTGTAGCCCGCGACCCGCTGGAATGCGAGCTGGATCGGGCCCTCGCCGAGGTAGGCCGAATCGTCGTCGATGTGGGTGATCTTCCAGCCGGTGACCTCGCGGTAGAACTCCGCCATCACCTGCGGTGCGGCACAGTCGATGATGATCGCGGCGAGGTTCGCGTAGACGGTCATATTTCGTTGTCTCCCTGGTGTAGTCGATGTTGCCGTCTCAGCATCCGTGTCCGGCCCCGCGCGGGTCTTGAAGATTTTTGCGGGCAGTTTCGTGTCGTCCGTGCGGCGTACGGTCCGTGGGTGCTGTCCGCCACGACCCTCGCTGCCCGGCCGGAGTTCACCGTCACCACCGTGAACTGCCGCTCCGATCACACCCACTTCTCGGCTCCGGAAGTCCGCGCCGACCATCGGCTCGTGCTCGTGCGCCGGGGCAGGTTCCGGCGACGGGCCGACGGTGAACTCGCCGACCTGGACCGCACCGTCGGCTACATCGGCGCACCGCGTGAGGAGGAAGGGTTCTCCCACCCCGCCGGCGGTGACGTCTGCACCGCGGTGACCATCGAGCCCGGCCTTCTGGAGGGCGCGGTGAGCCCGCGTGCGATCTACGTCGATGCGCGTATCGAGCTCGCGCACCGCCGAATGCTCGCGGCTGCCGCGGGCGGCGATATCGACTACGCGGTGACCGAGGAACTGGTCCGGCTCGTCGCACTCGCCGCCGGACGGCCGGCCCCACGGCCGCGGCCCGCCGACCGAGCGCTGGTCACCGCGGCCCGCGAGGCGATCATCGACCGGGCACCGGAGTCGGCCGGGCTGCACTCTTTGGCCGTACTGCTGAAGGTTTCGCCGTATCGGCTGAGTCGGGTGTTCTCCCAGCACATGGGAGTGTCGCTGACCCGCTACCGCAACCGGATACGAGTCGGGCAGGCCCTCGACCGGATCACGGACGGAGAAGCCGGCCTCGCCGACCTTGCCGCTGATCTGGGCTTCGCCGACCAGGCTCACCTGACCCGCACCGTCCGCGAACACCTGGGCCACACCCCAACCGCCCTGCACCGACTGCTGACCCCCACCCTCCCACCGCACCGTTGAAAGCCGCACCCGGAGTGACGTTGATCGTGGCGCTCCACATCTGGACAACTCGGCTGCGCGGCACATGAACATGTGTGCAACTCGGCCGCCCCGCACCGGCGCGCGCACATGTGCGCTGCGGGTCGCTCCACATGTGCGCAACCCGGCGGAGGTGAGCGCGCCGGGGATTAACCGAGGTCACGGGATATGGTCGGTGAGGGCCCCGGGATTTCGGGGCGTTGTGGAATGCGGCACGGCTTCCCGGCGCTGTAGTCAACCGTCGGGGGGTACCCAAGCGATTCGTGAACAGGAGGGACGCACAGTGAGCGAGCTCGCGAGCGAACCAATGACACAGCGTGCATCGCGCACGACGGAGCCGAGCGCCAGCGAGGTGCAGTCGTGAGTGGAGCGAAGCGGAGCGAACCATTGACACAGCGTGCATCGCGCACGACGGAGCCGAGCGCCAGCGAGGTGCAGTCGTGAGTGATCTCAAGCTCGGATACAAGGCGTCGGCGGAGCAGTTCGGCCCCCGGGAGCTCGTGGAGCTCGCGGTCGCGGCCGAGGAGCACGGACTCGACAGCGCTTCGGTGAGCGATCACTTCCAGCCCTGGCGGCACGAGGGCGGGCACGCCCCGTTCTCGCTGGCGTGGATGACCGCGGTCGGCGAGCGCACCAAGCGGATTCAGCTCGGCACCTCGGTGCTGACCCCCACCTTCCGGTACAACCCGGCCGTGATCGCGCAGGCCTTCGCGACCATGGGCTGCCTGTACCCCGATCGCATCATGCTGGGCGTGGGTTCCGGTGAGGCGCTGAACGAGATCGCCACCGGATACAAGGGCGAATGGCCGGAATTCAAGGAGCGTTTCGCGCGGCTGCGCGAGTCGGTCGACCTGATGCGGGCGCTGTGGACAGGCGACCGGGTGACCTTCGAGGGCGAGTATTACCACACCGTCGGCGCCTCGATCTACGACGTGCCCAAGGACGGCATCCCGATCTACATCGCCGCGGGCGGTCCGCTGGTGGCCCGGTACGCCGGCCGCGCCGGCGACGGTTTCATCTGCACCTCGGGCAAGGGCATGGATCTCTACACCGAGAAGCTGATGCCCGCGCTCGGTGAGGGCGCCGAGAAGGCCGGGCGCACCGTCGAGGACATCGACCGGATGATCGAGATCAAGATCTCCTACGATACCGATCCCGAACTGGCACTGCAGAATACGCGATTCTGGGCCCCGCTGTCGCTGACCGCGGAACAGAAGCACGACATCACCGACCCCATCGAGATGGAGGCCGCCGCCGACGCGTTGCCGATCGAGCAGGTCGCCAAGCGCTGGATCGTGGCCAGCGATCCGGACCAGACGGTGGAACTGATCAAGCCGTACATCGATGCGGGCCTGAACCACCTGGTCTTCCATGCCCCCGGGCACGATCAGCGCCGGTTCCTGGACCTGTTCCAGCGCGATCTGGCCCCGCGCCTGCGCGCCCTGTAAATCGCTCGGCCACAACGAGATCCGGCCGCCGTACCCCTCGGTGCGGCGGCCGGATTCGCGCGGGGGGCGAAAATCGGTGGCCGCGGGGTTCGGCGGGGTTCTACCGTTGTACCCGAAATGAATCAGTATGAAATCAGGGCCGACTTCGACCGCGACACGATCGTGGTCTACCAGGCCTACGGCGCGGCGATCGCCGCGCCCGCCGTGGCGGCGCAACGCTTCGTGCCACCGTTCTCGCTCAACCGGATGACCTGGATCAAGCCGTCGTTTCGCTGGCTGATGCAGCGCAGCGGCTGGGCGCGCAAGCCCGGGCAGGAACACATTCTGGCCGTGCGGATCACGCGTGCGGGCTGGGAGGAGGCGCTGGGACAGGCCGTGCTCACGAGCCCGGAAAAACGCGTCTATCCCGATGCGGCACAGTGGCGCTCGGCGTTCAAGCGGACCCACGTGCACGTGCAATGGGATCCGGAGTATTCGCTGCGCGGCGCGAAGCTGGACCACCGCAGCATCCAGGTGGGCCTGTCCCGCCACATCATCGAGCGGTATGTCCAGGACTGGACCGTGCAGATCCGCGACCTCACACCGCTGGTGCACACGATTTCCGCCCACCTGCGCGACGGTCACCCCGATCGCGCCAAAGCGCTACTGCCGCCGGAGCAGCCGTATCCGCTCCCCGGGGACCTCGCGGCGGCGATCGGCGCGACGCGGTAGCCGACCGCGCCGGATCAGGATCGGGTCAGCGCGAAGATGCGCATGTCCCGGGTGGTACGGGTGCGGTAGGTGGCGTAGACCTTGACCGACTCGACGAAGTCGGCGAATATCTCTTCCTTGCGGGCCGGGTCCTCGATCAGTGTGGCGCGCACCGGAATTCGCTCTCCCGCCAGCGTCACGGTGGCCTCGGGATCGGCGAGTAGATTGGCGGTCCAGGCCGGATGGCTGGACTGCCCGAAATTGCTGCCGATCACGTACAGCGTGTCGCCGCCGTGCACGTACAGCAGCGGCGACAGGCGCGGCTGACCGGACTTGCGGCCGCGGGCGGTCACCAGCACGACCGGCGCGCCGACCGGCCCCAGCATCGTGTAGCGGCCTGCGGTTCGGACCAGCAGCTTGCGGTCCAGCGGCGTGAGCTTGCGGATGAGCAGCGAGCCGGGCCGGGTCGCGGCGAACGAAACCATTGCCCGCGAGAGCAGACTGGTGCGCGACCCCCATCGGCGATCCGGGAATTGTGTGCTCATGGCGGCGATACTACGGCGGTCGCGCCCGCCGGTCTCGGTGGGCGGGACCGGCTCAGGATGGCAGGGCCGCCTTGACCTTCGCGGCGAACTCGTAGTGCGCCCGCCAATCCGGATCGGCCGGTGCCAGGATCACGCGTTCGACGTTCGCGGCGGCGTGGGCGGAGACGGTGTCCACGGTCTGCGCGAGGTCGCCGGTCGGCGGGGTAACGATGGTGATCTGTGGTGCCGGCCGGTTCACCGCGTCGGCGAGATCGGCCAATTCCGTGGCGGCCAAGGCGGATTCGTCCGGGGACAGGCCGATGGCCAGCCAACCGTCGGCGTAGGCCGCCGCCCGGCGCATGGCACGAGAACCGTTGCCCGCGACCAGGATCGGCGGGACGGACGCCCCGGGAGAGAGGGTGACCTCGGTGCCGTCGGCCAGTACGGCAGGGCGCCCCGCGATCAGGTCCGGCAGGACGCGCAGCGCCTCGTCGGTGCGGCGGCCGCGCTCGGCGTGGGGCTGATCCGCTGCGCGCCAGGCGATGTCGCTGTGCGCGGGGTTACCGGTGCCGACGCCCAGGAGCAACCGGTTGCCGGAGGTGTACTGCAGGGTGGCGGCCTGCTTGGCCGCCCACGCGGCGGGTCGCAGCGACACTACTAGCACACCCCACCCGATCCGGATCCGCTCGGTGACCGCCGCCGCGGTGGCCAGGGCGACCGTGCTGTCGAGGATCGGCGCGCTCGCCACCAGGTGGTCCGTCGACCACACCGAGTCCAGACCCAGCTCCTCGGCCAGCCGGGCCGCGGCCCCGATATCGCCGAGGATCGGCTGCGCCGGGTCGGGCGTCGAGGTCGGCAGGAAGGTGCCCAGGTCCAGACGGGCCGACGGGGTGCCTGCGGAGTCGGCGGGGCGGGGGGAGACAGTCATCATCGATCCGATCCGCGGCCGGAAAACCGGTCGCTCGGGTTGCTTATCGGTGCCGTCTCCGACGCTACGTCGGCGGGCAGGGCAGGCCCATGTTCCCGCGGCGCAGGTTCATGCCCGAAACGCTCGAGCCCGGGGTGTAGCGCACCCGCCCGCCGATTCGGCGAGCTCGGCCCGCCCCCTCCCCGAGGTGTGATTTCCAGCTGTTTGCGGTGCGGAGGGGTGAATCGGACACGACCGCTCACTACTCTCATGAACTATGGCCGACACCGCACCGTCCACCGTGTACATCGCCTCGCCGGAGGGCGACACCGGGAAGTCGACGGTGGCGCTGGGAGCGCTGCAGATGCTGTGCGCGACGACCGCCCGGGTGGGGGTCTTCCGGCCGATCAGCCGCTCGACGACCCAGCGCGACTACATCCTGGAGCTGCTGCTCGAGCACAGCACCGCCGACATCGACTACGAGCAGGCGATCGGCGTCACCTACGAGCAGGTGCACGCCGACCCGGACGCGGCCATCAGCGATATCGTCATGCGCTTCCACGAGGTCGCGAAGGTGTGCGACGCGGTGGTCATCGTCGGCAGCGATTACACCGATGTCGCCAGCCCCAGCGAGCTGCGCTACAACGCGCGAATCGCCGCCAACCTGGGCGCACCCGTGGTGCTGGTGCTGCGCGGTTCCGAGCGCACGCCCGCGCAGGTCGCGGACCTGGCCGAGCTGTGCGTGGCCGAATTGCACGCCGAGCACGCGCAATTGGTCGCGATCATCGCCAATCGCTGCGATCCCGATGCGCTCGACGCCGTCGCCGCGGCGCTGCAGGTCGAGCACGTGCCGACCTGGACGCTGCCCGAGGTGCCGCTGCTGAACGCCCCCACGCTGACCGAGCTGTGCGAGGCCATCGGCGGCGAGATCTATTCCGGTGACCCGGAATTGATGCAACGCGAGGCGATGAGCATCATGGTCGGCGGCATGACCGCGGAGCACATTCTGGAACGCCTGACCGACGGCGTCGCGGTGATCGTCCCGGGGGATCGCTCCGACGCGCTGCTCAGCCTGGTGAACGCCCATGAGGCGGAGGGCTTTCCGTCGCTGGCGGGCATCATCATGAACGGTGGTATGCGGCCGTACCCCGCGGTCGCCCGGCTCATCGAGGGCCTGCGGCCCAAGCTTCCGATTCTCACCACCGAGTTGGGCACGTTCGACACCGCGGTCGCGGCGCGGACCCGGGGCCGGGTGTCGCTGTCGAGCATCCGCAAGGTCGACACCGCGCTGGCCCTGATGGAGCAGCGCGTGGACGCGCGGGAACTGCTGGCGCGCATCGAGGTTCCGATTCCGTCGGTGGTGACGCCGCAGATGTTCGAGTATCAGCTGATCGAGCGGGCCCGCGCGAGCCGGCGCCGGATCGTGCTGCCCGAGGGCACCGACGACCGCATTCTGCGCGCCGCGGGCCGGGTGCTGCAGCGCAAGATCGCCGACCTGACCATTCTGGGCGAGGAGAGCGCGGTGCGGGCCCGCGCGGCCGAGCTCGGCGTCGACATCGACAACGCACAGGTGCTGGATCCGCAAACCTCCAGTCTGCGTGACGAATTCGCGCAGGAGTACGCGAAGCTGCGCGAACACAAAGGCATGACGGTGGACCGCGCGCGCGAATACATGGCCGACATCTCGTATTTCGGAACGATGATGGTGTACAAGGACATCGCCGACGGCATGGTGTCCGGCGCGGCGCACACCACCGCGCACACCATCCGCCCCTCGTTCGAGATCATCAAGACCGAGCCCGGGGTATCGACCGTGTCCAGCGTCTTTCTGATGTGCCTGGCCGATCGGGTGCTCGCGTACGGTGACTGCGCGGTGGTGCCCGATCCGACGGCCGAGCAGCTCGCCGACATCGCGATCTCCTCCGCGCGCACCGCCGAGCAGTTCGGCATCGCGCCGCGGGTGGCGATGCTGTCCTATTCGACGGGCGAGTCGGGCAGCGGCGTCGATGTCGACAAGGTGCGCACCGCAACCAAACTCGTGCTCGAGCGCGAGCCGGACCTGATGGTGGAGGGCCCGATCCAATACGATGCGGCGATCGAGCCGTCGGTGGCGAGCACCAAGCTGCCGAACTCCCGGGTCGCCGGGCGCGCAACGGTTTTCATCTTCCCCGACCTGAACACCGGCAACAACACCTACAAGGCGGTGCAGCGCAGCGCGGGCGCGGTCGCGATCGGGCCGGTACTGCAGGGGTTGCGCAAGCCGGTCAACGATCTCTCGCGCGGGGCGCTCGTCGCCGACATCGTCAATACGGTGGCGATCACCGCCATCCAGGCACAGGCCCGATAGGGGGACACGATGCAGGTATTGGTGATCAACTCCGGATCGTCGTCGATCAAATACCAGCTGCTGGATCCGATCTCGGGCACGGTCGCCGCGTCCGGGCTGGTCTCGCGGATCGGCGAGCCGGTCGATCCCGGCGCGCCGACGGTGGAGCATCACAGCGACGGCGGCACGGTGGAGTACGACGGTGCGATACCCGATCACGCGGCCGGACTGCGGGTGGTGTTCGATCTGTTCGCGCGCAGCGGACACGATCTGACCCGCGAGGGGCTGTACGCGGTGGGGCATCGGGTCGTGCACGGCGGTGAGATCTTCTATCGGCCGACCCTGATCACCGACGCGGTGGTGAAGTCGATCGACGAGCTGTCTTCCCTTGCGCCGCTGCATAATCCGGCCAACGTCGTGGGAATCGAGTCGGCGCGGCGGCTGCTGCCCGGCGTGCCACAGGTCGCGGTGTTCGACACGGCCTTCTTCCACGGCCTGCCCGATGCCGCGAAGACCTACGCCATCGATGCCAAAACAGCCGTCGCGCACGGTATTCGGCGCTACGGCTTCCACGGCACCTCGCACGAATACGTCTCGGGCCGGGTCGCGGAGGTACTCGGCGCCGATCCGGCGCAGCTGAATCAGATTGTGCTGCACCTGGGCAACGGCGCCTCGGCCTCGGCGATTCGGGGCGGCAAGGCAGTGGACACCTCGATGGGGCTGACTCCGCTGGAGGGGCTGGTGATGGGTACCCGCTCCGGCGACATCGATCCCGGCATCATTCCGCATCTGATGCGCACGGCGGGGCTGAGCATCGAAGCCGTCGACGAACTGCTGAACCGGAATTCGGGCCTGCTCGGCCTGTCCGGGGTGAACGACTTCCGGGAATTGCAGCGCCTGATCGACACCGGTGACGCGTCGGCGCGCCTCGCGTACGACGTCTACATTCACCGGCTGCGCCGCTACATCGGCGCCTATCTGGTGGAATTGGGCCGGGTCGACGCGATCACCTTCACCGCCGGGGTCGGCGAGAACAGCCCGCAGGTGCGCGCCGATGCGCTCGCGGACCTGTCCGGATTCGGCATCGTCGTGAATCCGGACCGCAATACCGCGAAAGACCGTGCGGCCCGGTTTATTTCACCTTCGGACGCGCGAATTCCGGTGCTGGTGGTGCCGACCAACGAGGAGCTCGCCATCGCCAGGGCCGCCGCGGCGATCGTGGGCTGACACGAGAGGTCAGAACCAGGTCTTGGCCCGCATGAAATTGGCCAGATCCACCAGCGCATACCGATGCCTGCGCCCGGGCGCGACACGGGCCAGGCCGCGCAGGCTGACCTCGGCGCCATGACGCAGGTCGCGTTCGGTGAAGGGGGCGCCGAACAGCATGGCGTCCGGTCGCTTCGGGGTATTGCCCGCCTGCAGCCAGGCCAGGGCGGCGCCCAGCACCAGCAAGCCCATCTGCGGCGCGCGATGTTCGCTGGGCGGCAGCTGCTGGATGCGGCTGGCCGCCACGTACAGTGTGGACTCGTCCAGCTCGGCGATCGGGGCGGCGCTGAGCAGGAGCAGCACCGCCGTCAGGCGGGCCTGCGCGTAGTGGCGCGAGGCGGTGGGCACCTGGTCCAGGGCCTGCACTGCCTCGTCGACGCGGTGATCGGCCGCGAGCTGCCGAGCCAGGCCGAAGGCCGCGCTCACCACGCCGCGGTCGGTGCGCCAGACGGTCTTGTAGAACTTCTCCGCGTAGGTGCGCCACTGCTCCGGATCCGGCGACTCCCATTGCTGCACCACGAGTTCCGCTGTCGCCGCCAGCGCCAGTTTCGGTGCGATCTCACCGGGCAGGGCCCGCAGTACCGAGTCGAAGTGGGCGAAGGCCTGCTCGTAGTCCAGGCTCCGCAGACCGGCCAGGCCGAGATACCACTCCACGCGCCAATCGCCTGCGTCCACCCGGCTCAGCAGTTCGCGGGCGGCGTCGGGCTGATCCAGGTCCAGCTGGATGCGGGCCTCGGCCAGGGTGGATTCGACCTCGAAGGTTTCGACCACCTCGCCGGGTTGGGTGGCCGCGCGTTCGCGTGCGGTGCGGACCGCGTCGAGGGCGAACTGCGGCTCGGGATGGACCGTTCCGGCCAGCAGCGCCGCCGACGGATCCGAGGGGTCGATCAGCGGAACCGGAAGGGCATCGGCCACGTTCCGGGGCCGCAGATTCTTGCTGCGCTCGATTCCGTCCACGTAGGCGTCGGTCTGAGCGAGCAGTTCCTCGGTCCCGAAGCTGGTCCGGGGCGGGCTGAAAAGCGTTGACAGCTGCGGGTGTTCGTCGCCGGTCTCGGCGGCGAGGAGCTCGCGCAGCACGCCCGCCAGCTGCGTGGTCACCAGGCGCGCGGAGGCGAAGCGGCGGTCGGGATCCGGATCGGTCGCCCGCAGCAGCAGCCGATGGAAGAACTCGTGCCGCGCCAGCACCGGTTCGGTGGCCGGTTCCGGAATTCCGTCGAGATACCGGCCCTGCACCATCGGCATGTCCAGTGTCAGCACAGCCAGCGTGCGGCCCACCGTGTAGATGTCCGAGGCGGCGGTCGGCCCGGTTCGGGCGATCTCCGGCGCCTGGAATCCCCTGGTGCCGTAGAGATTTCCGTACGAGTCGAAGGGGGCGGTGGCGCCCAGGTCGATCAGCTCGAGCCGGTCCTGAGTGATCATGATGTTGTCGGGCTTGAGGTCGTTGTACGCCAGGTCCAGCGAATGCAGATACTCCAGAGCCGGCATGATCTCCAGCAGATAGGCCACGGCCTCGGCCACGGGCATCCGCTCGGGCCGTGGATGGGAATCGAGTAGATCGCGCAGCGAACGGCCGCCGACGTACTCCATCACGATATAGCCGATCGGCGTGCCGTGCGGCCCGGGATGCTCGACGAAGTTGTGGATCTTCACGATGCTGGGATGCGCCAGCTCGGCGAGGTATTGGCGCTCGGTGACGGCGACGGCCTGTGCGACGGCGTCACCGCTGTGCAGCAGTCCCTTGAGCACCACCCACCTGTCGCTGACGTTGCGATCGACCGCCAGATAGATCCAGCCCAGCCCGCCGTGCGCGATGCACCCCTGAATCTCGTACTGCCCGCCGACGATATTCCCCGGCTGCAGATAGGGCCGGAAATCGTAGGTCGCCCCGCAGGTTTCGCAGACTCCCTCCGCCGTGGCGGCGTGCCCGGCCGACGCGCGCCCGACGGGTTTGCCGCAGCGCCAGCAGAATCGGCGCCCCTGCTCGACTACCGGATCGGTGAGCACGGCCGACTGCGGATCGACCGGCGGCACCGGGGGTATCTCGACCAGCCCCGCGCCCAGGCGCCGAAGGGTGGGCCGGGTCCGCCCCGACCGCACGCTAAGAGCCGTGGGCTGCGGACCGGGCCCCGAATCCCGCGCCCCGGCCCGCGCATTCATCGCACCGGTGGGCATCGCCACCCCCGAACCGCGCACCCCCTCGCGTCCCCCCGCGGCCTGTGTCCCGGCAACATCAGGCGTGACTGCCTGAGTGCCAGGACCATCCGGCACAGCGGCTCGTGTACCGGCGAGCTCGTGGGCGGCGGCCTGTGTCCCGGGTAGGTCGTGGGTGACCGCCTGCGTCCCCGGCAGATCGTGGGTGACCGCCTGTGTCTCGGGTAGGTCGTGCGTGACGGCCTGCGTTCCGGGCAGGCCGTGGGCGACGGCCTGCGTTCCGGGTAGGTCGTGAGTGACCGCCTGCCTTCCGCGCAGATCGCGTGTGGCGGCTTGTGTCTCGGCCAGATCGGTTGTGGTGCCCTGCGTTTCGGCGAGATCGATTGCGGCGGGTTGGGTGCCCGGCTTATCCGGCGCGGCTGCGTGGGTGTCGGCTACGTCGTCTGTTGCGCCCTGCGTGCCTGTGGATTCGGTTGTGGCGGCCTGTGTTTCGGCGAGATCGATCGTCTCGGGTTGGGTGCCTGGTTCATCCGGCGGCTCGGCGGGCTCGGCCGCGCCCGCGGTACCGCCTGCCGGCGTGTCCGGCCCCGGCGCGCTGGGGGCGGGTTCGCCTGCGTGGGAATCGGATTCGCGGGGGTCGGGCATGTGCCTCAACCCTGGTATTCCGGTTGCGGGGGGCCGGAGGACGGGCCGAGGGCGGGCTGTAGCCAGCGTTGGTACAGCCGATTCCAGGTGCCGTCCGATCGGATGCGGGCGAGGGTGCCGTTGACGAACCGCACCATATCGTCCTGGCCCGGGGGGATTCCGACGCCGTACGGCTCATCGGTGAGGTCGGGACCGACCAGTTCCACGTAGTAGGGGTCTTGGGCGGCCAGGCCGGCCAGGAGTGCGTTGTCGGTGCTGGCGGCGTCGGCCTGGCGTTGCTGCAGGATGACCAGGCAGTCGGCCCAGGTGGGTGCGGTCAGGATGTTGGCCTTGGGTTGCGCGCGCCGGATGAAGTCCAGTGAGGTGGTGCCTTTGACCATGCACATCCGCTTACCGGCCAGATCCGCCAGGCCGTTGATTCCGGAGTTCTTGGTCACCAGTATCCGCTGGTGCGCCATGAAATACGGAACCGAGAACGCGACATGCTGTTTGCGCTGGCAGTTGATGGTCATGGTCTCGAGCACCACATCGACGGTGTGTTCCCGCAGTGCGCGCTCGCGATCGGTTTGCGAGAGGATCCGGTATTCGACTCGCTGTGGATCGCCGAACAGGTCGCGGGCGATCTCCCCCGCGATGTCGACATCGAAGCCCTCTAGCGTGCCGCTGATCGGGTCGCGGAAGCTGAACAGGTTGCTGCCGGGGTCCAGGCCGACCAGCAGTCGTCCGCGGGCCCGGATGGCGTCGATGCTCGTGCCCTGCGTCGTGCCGTTCGGGCTGAGGCTGGCGGTGACATCGCCGCAGCTCTGCTCGGCCGCCGCCGGTGGTAAGGGCGAATTTGTCGGCAGGGGAGCGGCGCTCGCCGGCAGCGGTGGCTCGATGTAGCTGGCTGTGCTGTCGTCCCGCGGGGCGCTGGTGGTCGCGGCGCACCCGGCGCTCAGCAGTGCGGTCGCCGTGAGGGCCAGCGCGACGCCGTGACGAAATCGCCGCGTGCTCATCGGTACTCCCGCAGTCGTGGCCACAGCCCGCCCACTACGAACAGGGCCGCCAGCACCGCGAGCGTCAGCGCGCCGGGGGACAGCACATCCAATGAGCGGGCGGCACCGGAAATGTTGTCCCGCAACGTATTACGTGTCGCCGCAATGCCCTGGACCAGCGAGCTGTCGAGGGTGTTCACGCTGGCGGTCGCCTGGGTGGGGCCGGGGCCGATCGCGATGGCGGCCCCGCCCGGGAAGTCGCCGCGGCCCAGCGCGTCGTTCATCCGCTGATGGGCCGCGCGCCAGCGGTCCAGGGCCGTGTGCGCGGTGGCCACGTCGTCCGTGGCGGGTGCGGAATGCGAATAGCGGGTGAGCAGATCGGTCAGCTTCGCGGTGGCGGTGTCATACGTGCGGTCGTAGTCGCCGCTGTCGTCGCGTCGCACCAGTTTGAGCGTTTCCGCCGCCCGGGCCTGCTGGGTAAGGATGCGGCTCTCCATCAGCTCGGAATTCGGCACGGCCCCGTTGTCCCGGCCATCGGTGGTGGACAGCGCGGAGACCGAGCCGGCCGTGACCGTCCAGGCGAGCAGAATCACCAGCGTGCACGAGGCCAGCAGCAGGCCGGGATTGACGACCCGGCGCCAGCGCCGGGCGAGATACACCTGCGCGATCACCAGTGCGGCCAGCGCGATGATCGGCAGGATGATCGCCAGCCACGGCGGCCGGACGTGGCGGCGCTGGATGGCCGCGATCGCGGACGTGCGATGCTCCTGCAGCTCCTGCGCCATCGGAAGCATCTTGGTCTGCATCAGACTCGACGCCTCGCTCAGATATGCGGAGCCGACGGGATGGCCGAGGCGGTTGTTGGTGCGGGCGGTCTGGATCAGCTCGACGTACACGGGCAGGTTCGTGGCGATGCCGGTGCGCAGGGCGATGTCGGGATCGCTGCCGGGTTTCGAGCTGTCGCTGGACTGTGCCACCAGTTCGGCCGACGCGTCACCGATGGCCTGGTTGTAAGCGTCGAGCACAGTCTGCGGCTCCAGGCCGCCGAAGATGAAGGCGGTGCCGGCCTCCGCGTCGGCCACCGACAGCGAGGTGTACAGACGCTGTGCGGAATTCGCGTCGGGCTCGGCGGAGCTGAGGAGGTTGTCCAGGGCGTGCTGGCGGCTGCTCACCTGGGAGGCGGTCACGGCCCCGGCCACCAGGCAGAGCCCGAGCAGCACCAGCCCGACGGCGATAAGTTTGGCGGGAGAGGAGCGGGCGACGGAGCGCAGATCGGTGACGTCGATCTGCTCGCGTACGGCGGCGGCTGCGGCCCACGACGAGAGCTCCTCGAGCCGCGGTTCGGCGGTCCGGGCCATCATCACCTCCGTTCCATCGCCGACGACGGTCCGTGCCGCAGAGTTTGCCCAACTCGACGACTCCGCAAGCTCCGTCGGCCTGCTATCCACAAGAGCTTATTGTTGTCGTAGCGATGCCGCGCGGGTGTATCGCCCTGTTTG
This sequence comes from Nocardia albiluteola, assembly GCF_018860155.1. GTDB lineage: Bacteria > Actinomycetota > Actinomycetes > Mycobacteriales > Mycobacteriaceae > Nocardia > Nocardia albiluteola. Next base: position 68,163 of record NZ_JAHKNI010000013.1, on the reverse strand, counting down.
CTCCGGTATTTTTCGCACGTGTTGCCCGGGGACCGCGCGGGCAGCGCGGGCGAGGATCGGACGAGGCGAGCATGCGTGGTGACGGAGACGGCTTTGTACACAGCCCCGATGGGACGCGGCAGTGGGGATTGTTCGGGGCCGCCGGACTTCTGCTGCGGGCGCCCCGGCCCGGTGGCGGTGCGCTGGTATTGATGCAGCATCGGGCGCCGTGGAGTCATCAGGGCGGCACCTGGGCGCTGCCGGGCGGCGCCCGGGACAGCCACGAGACCAGCGAGGACGCCGCTGTGCGCGAGGCGCACGAGGAGGCCGGAATCGCGACGGAGCTGGTGCGGGTGCGTGGCAGCCGGGTCACCGCGACCGCACCCAGCGGCTGGACCTACACCACGGTGGTCGCCGATATTTCCGAACCGGTGCCGACGACGGCGAACATCGAGAGCGCCGCGCTGGCCTGGGTGTCGGAGGACGAGGTCGATGCCCGGCCCCTGCATCCCGCGTTCGCCACGGCGTGGCCCCTGCTGCGAACCCGATCGGCGTGCGTCAGCCTCGACGGCATCGCCGAGGCGCCGGAGATCGCTGCTGCTCTGCCTCGCACCGTGGATCTCGCGGCTGGGGGCTTCCTGTGGCTGGATGCCGATGGCGCGGCGGGCCACCCGGTCCGCATCTCCGATCCGGATGGCCTCCCCGCCGATCCTGCCGATGACGTGTTGTATGTCACTCTGAGCCAGGTGCTGGGCTGAGGCGCGGTGATCAGACCGCGGCGTTCCCGAGCAGCCGGGTCTTGAGGGCCCGGGCCGCGGCCTCGGGGTCGTCGGCCTCGGTGATGGCGCGCACCACGACAATGCGAGTGGCGCCCGCGGCCAGGATCTCGGGCAGGCGCGGCTCATCGATGCCGCCGATCGCGAACCACGGGCGGGCCGGCCCCGCCTCGGCGGTGGAGCGGACCAGGTCCAGACCCGCGGCGCTGCGGCCGGGCTTGGTCGGGGTGGTCCACACCGGACCAGTGCAGAAGTAATCGATATGCTCCTCGATCGCGGCCTGTCCGGCCTGATCGCGGTCGTGGGTGGAGCGGCCGATCACGACCTCGGGCCCGAGAATCTGCCGCGCGTACCAGGGTGGCAGGTCGCCCTGGCCCAGGTGCAGGACATCGGCGCCGGCGGCCAGCGCGATATCGGCGCGGTCGTTCACCGCGCACAGCGCCCCGTGACGGCGGGCCGCGGCCTTCAGCTCGGCCAGCGCGCCCAGTTCGGCCTGCGCCTCGAGCGGGCCGAACCGCGCCTCACCCGCCGAACCCTTGTCGCGCAGCTGAATGATGTCGACCCCACCGGCCAGCGCCGCCTCGGCGAATGCCGCCAGATCGCCCTTATCCCGCCGGGCGTCGGTGCACAGGTACAGCCGCGCGGAGGCGAGGCGCTCGCGAGGGGCTACGGGTCGGTACTGGTGGGAGGGTTGCACGCCCTCGACCGTAGCCGCGCTACCGTGGGTAGGCGAAACATATACCGCATCCCCGCAGCGAAGGCGGCCGCACGGGGATGCCGAGATTCCGCTACGGCGGATCCGAGCAAGGTGGAGGGTATGCGAACTCTGGCCGTCGTGGGTGGGGGTGTGATCGGTTCGTCGGTGGCGTGGCGTGCCGCCGAATCAGGTTGGGCCGTAACGATATTCGATCCCGCGCCGGGTTCCGGCGCCTCCTGGGTGGCCGGTGGCATGCTGGCCCCGCTGTCGGAGGCGTGGCCGGGGGAGGGCGAGGCCCTGGAATTCGGTGCCGCCTCGTTGGACCGCTGGCCCGGATTCGGCGCCCGCATCCAGGCTGTCACCGGTACCTCGGTCTTCGTCGCTGAGGAGACGCTCACCGTTGCGCTCGATGCCGCCGATGCCGCCGATCTGCGCACCATTGCCGGATTCGTCGGCGAACACCGCGTGGCCGCCGTCGAGGGCGGCGCGTCCGGCGGGCAGGCCGGTGCGGGTGGCGACCCGGGGAGCTCGCAGGCGCCGCACGCCGCCGCACCCGGCAGCCCGGAAGGACTCGGCCCGCGCACTCATGCGCTGCGGCTGTTGGACCGAGCCCAGGTCAGGGCGGCGGAGCCGGGGCTGGCCCGCACTGTTCGCGCCGGCTTGCTCGCCCCCACCGAACCGGCTGTGGACAACCGGCTGCTGGTCGGGGCGCTGCGGCAATGCTGTGAACAGGTTGGTGTTCACAACCGTGCGGAGGCCGTGACCGACCTGTCGGATCTGAATTACGACCGAGTCGTGCTCGCCGCCGGTGCGTCCGCCGCGCGGCTGTGGCCGGGCCTGGCGGTGCGCCCGGTGAAGGGGGAGATCCTGCGGTTGCGCCACCGCCCCGGCGCACCCCCACCGCCGCGGCGGGTGATCCGCGCGCGGGTGCACGGACGGCCCATGTATCTCGTGCCCCGCGCGGACGGGATCGTGGTGGGCGCGACGCAGTACGAGGCCGGATTCGATACGGCGGTGACCGTCGCCGGAGTCCGGGATCTGATCGCCGACGCCGAGGCCGTGCTGCCGGCGCTCGGCGAGTACGAGCTCGCCGAGGCCGCGGCCGGATCCCGTCCCGCCACCCCCGACAACCTGCCGCTGATCGGCCGGCTGAGCGAGCGCGTCGTCGTCGCCGCGGGCCATGGCCGCAACGGAATCCTTGGCGTGCCGCTCACCGTCGATGCGGTGCTGGCCCTGCTGGGCGACGGTGACGTGCCCGCCGCGGCGAGGTTCGCCGATCCCGCCCGTTTTCCACAGAATCTCGGCGCCACCGCTGTCGCCGCATCATCCACAGGAGGTATCCGATGAGCTCGATCCCAATCGGAGTGACAGTCAACGGTCAGGACCACGAATTCGCCGACGAGCTCACCGTGCGCGAGCTGCTCACGCGGCTGGGGCTGCCCGATCAGGGAGTTGCGGTCGCGGTGGACGGCGCGGTGTTCCCCAAGTCCCGCTGGGATTCGCCGGTGGGCCGCGGCTGGGAGATCGAGGTACTCACGGCGGTGCAGGGTGGCTAGTACCGGTGCGGACTCGATGATGGAACCGCTGCAGATCGCCGACCGGAAGTTCGCCTCGCGCCTGATCATGGGCACCGGCGGCGCTGAGAACCTGGCCGTGCTGTCCGACGCGCTGGTGGCCTCGGGCACCGAGCTGACCACGGTCGCGATGCGCCGGGTCGACGCCGCGGGCGGCACCGGCGTGCTGGACCTGCTGCGGCGCCTGAACATCGCCCCGCTGCCCAACACGGCCGGCTGCCGCACCGCCGCCGAGGCGGTGCTGACCGCGCGGCTGGCCCGCGAGGCGCTGGGCACCGACTGGGTGAAACTCGAGGTCGTCGCCGACGAGCGAACCCTGCTCCCCGACGCCATCGAATTGGTCAGCGCCGCAGAGCAATTGGTCGACGACGGATTCACCGTGCTGCCCTACACGACCGACGATCCGGTGCTGGCGCGGCGACTCGAGGATGCGGGCTGCGCGGCGGTGATGCCGCTCGGCTCCCCGATCGGCACCGGACTGGGCATCGGCAATCCGCACAACATCGAGATGATCGTGGCCGACGCGGGCGTTCCGGTGATCCTGGACGCCGGGATCGGCACCGCCAGCGACGCCGCGCTGGCCATGGAGCTCGGCTGTTCGGCCGTGTTGCTGGCGACCGCGGTGACCCGGGCGCGGCAGCCCGCCGTCATGGCCGCGGCGATGGCCGACGCCGTCCGGGCCGGATACCTGGCGCGCCAGGCCGGTCGCATCCCCAAGCGCTTCTGGGCACAGGCATCCTCTCCCGTGTTGTGAGCAACCGAGCCTGTGGATGAAGCTCAGGGTGCATCTCATCCTCGAGGATGACGTAATCGAGACCTGTGAGCGATAGTGGGCACGGCAATCCTCCGCGAGACTGGTCGCATGATCGAAGTCAAGGGGCTGACGAAGCGCTTCGGCGCGACCACAGCGGTCGACGACCTGACGTTCACCGTCGAACCCGGCCAGGTCACAGGGTTTCTCGGGCCGAACGGCGCGGGCAAGTCGACCACGATGCGGATGATTCTGGGGCTGGACCGTCCCACGTCCGGCGTCGCCCTGGTGGACGGCAAGCCGTACCGGGAACTGGATCACCCCCTGCACATCGTCGGCGCGCTGCTCGACGCGAAGTGGGTGCACCCGAATCGGTCGGCGCGCGCGCACCTGCGCTGGCTGGCGGCCTCCAACGAGCTGCCCGCGGCGCGGGTGGTGGAGGTGCTGCGGCTGGTCGGCCTGACCGAGGTGGCCGACAAGCGAGCCGGGGGGTTCTCCCTGGGCATGTCGCAGCGCCTGGGCCTGGCCGCGGCGCTGCTGGGCGATCCGCAGATCCTGCTCTTCGACGAACCGGTCAACGGCCTGGACCCGGAGGGCATCCTGTGGATCCGCCGGTTCATGCAGCGCCTCGCCGCCGAGGGCCGCACGGTGCTGGTGTCCAGCCACCTGCTGTCGGAGATGGCGCAGACCGCCGATCATCTGATCGTGATCGGCCGCGGCAAGCTGATATCCGATTCCAGCACCAAGGAGTTCATCGAGCGCGCCTCCGAATCCACTGTGCGCGTGCGCAGTCCGCAGCTGGACCAGCTGCGCAGCCTGCTTACCTCCAGCGGTATGACGGTGCGCGAGGACGGCCTCGCGCAGGTCCAGGACGGCCGCCCGGCGGACGCCGTTCCGGCGCTGACGGTGGTCGGCGAGACCAGCGACACGGTCGGCAAGCTGGCCGGTGAGAACGGCATCATGCTGTATGAGCTTGCGCCGCAAAGGGCCTCGCTCGAGGAGGCGTTCATGCGGATGACCGGGGGTGCGGTGCAGTATCACGGCGAAGGCATGGACCAGGTCATGGGAGGTGCGCTCTGATGGGCATGGTGACGGCAGAGCGGATCAAGCTCACCTCGACCAGATCGCCGATGTGGTGCACGGCGCTGACGGTGGTGTTCGCGCTCGGGATGGCGGCCCTGTTCAGCCTGCTGCTCAATGTCAGCATCAGCGAGTACCACAAGCAGCTCGACAGCGGGCATCCGACGATCGCGTCATCTCCGTATCCCACCAACGGGGTTGCGGCGCTGGGGATTACCGGCGCCTCGCAGGGGATGCCCGGCTTCGGCTACATCATGATCATGATCCTGGCGGCGCTGGCGGTCACCAGCGAGTACCGCTTCGGCACCATCCGCGCCACCTTCGTGGCGGTGCCCAACCGCACCGGCGTGCTGGTGGCCAAGGCGGGGCTGATCGCCGCCGCGGCCGCGGTGCTCTCCGCGGTGCTCACCTTCATCAGCTTCTTCATCTTCAAGGCCATGCTGTCCAGCGACGCCGGCCGGTACATGAGCCTGTCCCACGGCGACGCGCACATCTTCTATGCGGTGCCGATCTTCGTGGCCCTGGTGGTGTTCCTGGCGGTCGGAGTCGGGGCGCTGATCCGCCAGTCGGCGGGCGCGCTGTCGCTGCTGATCGTGTGGCCGGTGCTGATCGAGCCGATCATCGGTGCGTTCGGCAAGGTCGGGCGGAACATCGAGGTATTCCTTCCGTTCCAGAATGCCGGTAGGTTCCTCGGAACCGCGGGCGGCGGCGATCTACCCTGGCATTGGGGCACGTGGGGCGGGCTGCTGTACTTCACGGTCGTCGTGGCGATCGTCTTCGGTGCGGCACTGTTCGTGGTCAACAAGCGCGACGCTTGAGTTTCCGGGGCCGTCCCCTGCGGCCCGGGAACGGGTGCAGCGGCCCTCGCCGCACCCGTTGTCACGCCGGGCACTGCCCGCTCGACGTGACACCCACCGGCCCGGTGCAGCTACTGCACCGGGCCGGTGTGCGCCGGGTCACGCGACAGGAAAACTCTGCGCTAATTGTTTGATAAACACCTTTCGTTCGAAATTGAGCGTCCGTAGCATCGGGGCAGCAACCAACACGCTATCCATCGGCGGACCCAGTGAGGTGTTCGCTCCGTCCGATAGAGAGGTGGCCTGGTGGCAACCATTGGTAATACGCCCACCGATGTGTGGCTGGGATACGCTCGAGAAGTGAGTGAAAACTCCTCTGGTGACCGCGGAAACGCGCGTCGCACCGCTGCCGCCGAGAACTCGGCGCGGCGCCGGGAACCGGATCGTTCCCGCCCTGCCGGTGACGGTGGCCTGACGGGGCGCGGCGGCCGATCCGAGCCCGAACCCGACATCGTGATTCCCCTCACGCCGGTCGATGCCGAATCCGATCGGCGCCGCCCCGGTGGCCGCCTGCGCGCGGGTCAGCTCTCGGCGCTGAGGGCCGCCGCGAGTCAGCGCCGGGATCTGATCGGCGCAATTCGTAAGGCGCGCGAAAATCTGCCCGGCGACCCGGCTTTCGGCGATCCGCTGTCACTGTCGGGCCCGGGCGGGCCGCGTGCGGTGGCCCGCGCGGCCGATAAGCTGGCTGGCTATTCTCCCAGCGCGGCCAAGGAGATCGGGCTGGGTGCGCTGCAGGTGTGGCAGGCGATGCTGGAGCGCGCCGGCCGCGGAAAAGGTAGTGAAGAAGTAACTGTCATGTTCACCGACCTGGTGGCCTTCTCTCGGTGGTCGCTGACCGCCGGTGATGAGGCGACCCTGGAATTGCTGCGTGGTGTCGCGAGCGCGATCGAGCCCCCGATCGTGGATCGGGGCGGGCGGGTGATCAAGCGCATGGGCGACGGTGTCATGGCTATCTTCCTGAGCCCGGACAGCGCGGTGCGCGCGGCGATCGCCGCGAAGAAGCAGCTGGCCGAGCTGGACGTGCAGGGCTATCGGCCGCAGATGCGGGTCGGCCTGCACACCGGGTCGCCGCGCGAGATCGGGGGCGACTGGCTGGGCGTGGACGTCACGATCGCCGCGCGGGTGATGGAGGCCGGAGGCAACGGCAACACCATGCTCTCCCAGGCCACACTCGACGCGCTCGAGCCCGACACGCTCGCCGAGCTGGGCTGCGCCGCCAAGCCGTATCGCCGGAGCATGTTCGCGGCGCCGCCCAGCGGCGTGCCGGAGGACCTGCGGATCTTCCGCCTGGACGGGGAGTAGGCGCTACTACTACTTCCACCAGAGCGCGGCGCCCACCAGCGAGAGCACGGCGCAGACGGTCAGGAAAACGGCCAGCGGGCGGCTGTTGCTCTTCCAGGTGGTGAAGGCCCCGCCGATCAGGAACCCGGCGAGGGTCAAGAGCAGAACCACGATCAAGGAATGGGACACGGCCCCATCATGCTCCATGCCTGGTCCGCGTCCCGCTCCGGTGGGTTTCCCGCGCCCTGACGGCGGTCGACGTGCCGGTATGCGCCCCGCGCGGGCAATTAACAAGCACGCAGGCTTGATTTTTTCTGTCACCGATGTGACCCTGTAACCGACGCGCGGCGAGGACGCCGCGCCGCTGTAAGCACCGACCCCGCCGGCTCCGCAAGCTCCGCCGGCTCACCATCCCCGCAGGCTCACGTTGGGAGGCAACGCACGGATGAGCAATCTGGCCGCCGATCCGGAAGTGATACGGATCGGCAACTGTTCCGGGTTCTACGGTGACCGCTTCGGCGCCATGCGCGAGATGCTCGAGGGCGGTGAGCTCGATGTGCTCACCGGCGACTATCTCGCCGAGCTCACCATGCTGATCCTGGGCCGGGACCGGATGAAGGATCCGGAACTCGGCTACGCCAAGACCTTTGTGCGGCAGCTCGAGGAGTGCATGGGCCTCGCGCTGGACCGGGGCGTGCGGATCGTCGCCAATGCGGGCGGACTCAATCCGGCAGGGCTGGCCCGGCGCATCGCCGAGCTGGCCGAAAAGCTCGGTGTCGCACCGAAAATCGCCCATGTGAGCGGCGACGATCTGCTGGCCCGTGCGGGCGAACTCGGTCTCGGTGCGCCGCTCACGGCGAATGCCTACCTGGGCGCGTGGGGCATCGTGGAGGCCCTGGACGCCGGTGCGGACATCGTGGTCACCGGGCGGGTGACCGACGCATCGGTGGTGGTCGGTCCGGCCGCCGCCCATTTCAGCTGGGGCAGAAGCGATTACGATGCACTGGCGGGCGCGGTGGTAGCCGGGCACGTGATCGAATGCGGCACCCAGGCCACCGGCGGCAACTTCGCCTTCTTCACCGAGATCGCCGACCTCGGGCGGCCGGGGTTCCCGATCGCCGAGGTGCGCCGCGACGGCAGCAGCGTGATCACCAAACACGCGGGCACCGGCGGCGCGGTCACCGTGGACACGGTGCGCGCGCAGCTCATGTACGAGATCCAGGGCGCGCGGTACGCCGGACCGGACGTGACGTCCCGGCTGGACAGCATCAGGCTCTCCCAGCAGGGACCCGATCGGGTGTTGATCGACGGGGCGGTCGGCGAGGCACCACCGCCGCGAATCAAGGTGTCGCTCAACACTATCGGCGGCTTCCGCAACGAGATGGCCTTCATTCTCACCGGTCTGGACATCGAGGCCAAGGCCGAACTGGCGCGCAATCAGCTGGAGTCGTGGCTGCCGGTACGCCCGGCGGAGCTGGACTGGACCCTCGCGCGGCTGGACCGGGCCGACGCCGAGACCGAGGAACAGGCCAGCGCGCTGCTGCGCTGCGTCGTGCGGGATCCGGACCCGAACAAGGTCGGACGCGCATTCTCCAGTGTCGCGGTCGAATTGGCGCTGGCCAGCTATCCGGGATTCTCGCTGACCGCGCCTCCCGGCAACGGCGGGCCTTATGGGGTGTTCACCCCCGGCTATGTGGACGCGAAGGAAGTTCCCCACATCGCCGTGCTGCCGGACGGCAGCGAGGTGTCCATCGAGCCCTCCGCCGAGACGCTGGACCTGGAGGAAGTGCCGGAACCCGCACTGCCGCAGTCGCTCCCGCCGTCGGCGACGACGCGAGCCCCGTTGGGAACCATCGCCCTGGCGCGCTCGGGCGACAAGGGGGGCAATGCCAACATCGGCGTCTGGGTCCGCACGGACGACCAATTCGCCTGGCTGGTGCACGCGCTCACCGCCGACCAGTTGCGCGTGCTGCTACCGGAAACCGCGGCGCTGCCCATTACCCGCCACGTGCTGCCGAATCTGCGCGCCGTCAACTTCATCGTCGAGGGCCTGCTCGGCGAGGGGGTCGCGTATCAGGCCCGATTCGATCCCCAGGCCAAGGGGCTCGGTGAGTGGTTGCGCGCCCGGCATATCGATATTCCCGTGGAGCTGCTGCCATGAGCGGAGCGAGTCATCGACACAGGGCGCACGGCGGCATCAGCGAGTACCAAGGGGAGCCCGCGCCGAGCGCCGACACGACGGCGGCGGAAGTTCGCGGCCGATCGCGCGGAATGGAGAGAGCATGACGTATTCGAACCCCTGGGCGACTTCCGAGCGCCGTGAATTGCGTGCCACGGTGCGGGGTTTCGTCGAGCGTGAGGTGCTTGCGTACCTGGACCAGTGGGAGCGCGCGGGCGAGATCCCGCGCGAGTTGCACAAGAAGGCCGGGGCCCTGGGGCTGCTGGGCATCCAATTCCCGGAGGTCGTGGGCGGTTCGGGCGGCGACGGCATCGACGCCGCGATCGTCTGCGAGGAGATGCACTACGCCGGATGCTCGGGCGGCCTGTTCGCCTCCCTGTTCACCTGCGGCATCGCGGTCCCGCACATCATCGCCTCGGGGAACACCGAGCACATCGAGCGCTGGGTGAAACCGACGCTCGCGGGCGAGAAGATCGGCTCGCTGGCCATCACCGAGCCGGGCGGTGGTTCGGACGTCGGGCATCTGCGCACGACGGCGGTGCGCGAGGGCGACGAGTTCGTCGTGAACGGGGCCAAGACCTTCATCACCTCCGGCGTCCGCGCCGACTTCGTCGTGACCGCGGTGCGCACGGGCGGTCCGGGGGCGGCCGGTGTGTCGCTGCTCGTCGTTGAGAAGGGCACGCCGGGCTTCACCGTGAGCCGCAAGCTGGAGAAGATGGGCTGGCTGGCCTCGGACACTGCCGAACTCTCGTATGTGGATGTGCGCGTTCCGGTGTCGAATCTGGTGGGTCCGGAGAACTCCGGATTCGCACAGATCGCACAGGCATTCGTGAGCGAGCGGGTGGGCCTGGCGGCTCAGGCGTACGGACATGCGCAGCGCTGCCTGGACCTGACCCTGCAATGGTGCCGGGATCGCGAGACCTTCGGCCGCCCGCTGATCAGCAGGCAGGCCGTGCAGAACACGCTCTCGGAGATGGCCCGGCGCATCGATGTCGCCCGGGTGTACACCCATCACGTGGTGGAGCGTGCGGCCGCGGGGGAGACCGATCTGATCGCCGAGGTGTGCTTCGCCAAGAACACCGCGGTGGAGACCGCCGAATGGGTTGCGCACCAGGCGGTTCAGCTGTTCGGCGGCCTGGGCTACATGCGTGAGTCCGAGGTCGAGCGACACTACCGGGACGTGCGCATCCTCGGTATCGGCGGCGGCACCAGCGAGATCCTGACGAGCCTTGCGGCCAAGCGATTGGGGTACCAGTCTTGACCATCCTGCGAAGTTCCGTAGACCCGAAATCGGCGGATTACCAGGCCGCCGCCGAGGCCATGACCACCAAGCTGGCCGAGGTGGAGGCCGAGTACGCCAAGAACATCGGGGGCGGCGGCCCGGACAAGCTGGCGCGACACCGCAAGCGCGGCAAGCTGACCGCGCGCGAGCGCATCGAACTGCTCATCGACGAGGATTCGCCGTTCCTCGAGCTGGCGCCGCTGGCGGCCTGGGGCAGCGAGTTTCATGTCGGCGCCAGCGTGATCGCGGGGATCGGCATCGTCGAGGGTGTCGAGTGCATGATCGTGGCGCCGGATCCGACCGTGCGCGGTGGCACCTCGAATCCCTGGACGCTGCGCAAGAACCTGCGTATGAACGACATCGCGTTGGAGAACCGGCTGCCGGTGATCGGGCTGGTGGAGTCCGGCGGCGCGGATCTGCCTACGCAGAAGGAGGTCTTCGTCCCCGGCGGCCGCATGTTCCGGGACCTGACCCGGCTCTCGGCGGCCGGAATCCCCACCGTCGCACTGGTATTCGGTAACTCCACCGCAGGTGGCGCGTACGTCCCCGGCATGTCCGACTACACGGTCATGATCAAGGAGCGCTCCAAGGTCTTCCTGGGCGGTCCGCCGCTGGTGAAGATGGCCACCGGCGAGGAGTCCGACGACGAATCCCTCGGCGGCGCCGAAATGCATGCCCGCATCTCGGGTCTGGCCGACTATCTGGCCGTCGACGAGCCGGACGCGATTCGCCTGGGACGCTCGATCATCAAGCGCCTCAACTGGACCAAGCAGGGCCCGCCCGCCCTCGTACCCGGTTCCGAGGTGCTCGAGCCTCGGTACGACCAGGAGGATCTGCTCGGCATCGTGCCGACGGACCTCAAGATCCCGTTCGATCCGCGCGAGGTCATCGCCCGCGTGGTGGACGGATCCGATTTCGACGAATTCAAGCCGCTGTACGGCTCGAGCCTGGTCACGGGATGGGCGCAGCTGCATGGTTATCCGGTCGGCATCCTCGCCAACGCCCGCGGCGTGCTGTTCTCCGAAGAGGCACAGAAGGCCACACAGTTCATTCAGCTGGCCAACCAGTCGAACACGCCACTGCTGTTCCTGCACAACACCACCGGCTACATGGTCGGCAAGGAGTACGAGCAGAAGGGCATCATCAAGCACGGCGCGATGATGATCAATGCGGTCTCCAATTCGAAGGTTCCGCATATTTCGCTGCTCATGGGTGCGTCCTATGGCGCGGGCCACTACGGCATGTGCGGGCGGGCCTACGACCCGCGCTTCGTCTTCGCCTGGCCCAGTGCGAAATCCGCCGTCATGGGCGGGGCGCAGCTGGCGGGCGTCATTTCCATCGTCGGCCGGGCCGCGGCCGAATCCCGGGGGATGCCCTTCGACGAGGAGGCCGATGCGGGCATGCGCGCGATGATCGAGGCACAGATCGAGGCCGAATCGCTGCCGATGTTCATGTCGGGCCGCCTGTACGACGACGGAGTCATCGACCCCCGCGATACCCGCACGGTGCTGGGAATGGCGTTGTCCGCCATTCACAATGCCCCGATCAAGGGCGCCGAGGGCTTCGGCGTCTTCCGGATGTGAGGGGAGCAGCCATGGAAATCACGAACGTTCTGGTGGCCAACCGCGGCGAGATCGCGCGCCGCGTCTTCGCGACCTGCCGCCGCATGGGCATCGCGACGACCGCGGTGTACTCGGACGCCGACGCGAACGCCCCGCACGTGGCCGAGGCCGACGCGGCAATTCGCCTGCCCGGCAACACGCCCGGCGAGACCTACCTGCGTGCTGAGCTGATCGTCGAGGCCGCCCTCGCCGCGGGCGCCGATGCGATCCACCCCGGCTACGGATTCCTGTCCGAGAACGCCGAATTCGCCCGGGCCGTACAGGATGCCGGGCTGATCTGGATCGGCCCGCCCGTGGCCGCCATCGAGCAGATGGGCTCCAAGGTGGAGTCCAAGAAGATGATGGACGCCGCCGGTGTCCCGGTGCTGAAGCAGCTGGATCCCGCGGAGGTCACCGCGGACATGCTGCCGGTGCTGATCAAGGCGTCGGCCGGCGGCGGCGGCCGCGGCATGCGCGTGGTGCGCGAGCTGGCGGAGCTGAACGATCAGATCGCGGCCGCGCAGCGCGAGGCGGCCTCGGCGTTCGGCGATCCGACCGTCTTCTGCGAGCGCTACCTGGAGACCGGCCGTCATATCGAGGTGCAGGTCATGGCCGACACCCACGGCGCGGTGTGGGCAGTGGGCGAGCGCGAGTGCTCGATTCAGCGCCGCCACCAGAAGGTCGTGGAGGAAGCGCCCTCGCCGCTGGTCGAGAAGATCGACGCCCTGCGCGCCGCCGCGGGTGAGCCCGAGGGGCGGGGCATGCGGGCGCGGTTGTTCGAGGCCGCGCGGCTGGCCGCCGACGCAATCGGCTACGAGGGCGCGGGCACCGTCGAATTCCTGGCCGACGAAAAGGGTGAGTTCTTCTTCCTGGAGATGAATACCCGCCTGCAGGTGGAACATCCGGTCACCGAACAGGTCACCGGTCTGGACCTGGTGCGCCTGCAACTGCAGGTAGCCGCCGGCCGCCCGCTGCCCGCGCAACCGCCCGCGATGCGTGGCCACTCCATCGAGGTCCGCCTGTACGCCGAGGATCCGGCGCAGGACTGGCAGCCGCAGAGCGGGACGGTGCACCGGATCGATATTCCCGGTGTCACAGGCGAATTCACCGTGCTGTCCGAGCCGGGCGTGCGCCTGGACAGCGGTGTGGTGGACGGCTCGGTCGTCGGCGTGCACTACGACCCCATGCTCTCGAAGGTTATCTCCTACGCCGAGACCCGCGAGGAAGCGGCGCATCTGCTGGCATCCGCCCTGCGGCGGGCCAGGATTCACGGCCTGGTCACCAACCGCGATCTGCTGGTACGGGTTTTGCGGCACCCAGCATTCCTGGCCGGTGACACCGATACCGCGTTCTTCGCCACGCACGGGCTCGACACGCTTTCCGCGCCCCTGGTTTCCGAGAGGGACGAGCGCCTGTCGATCGTGGCAGCGGCGCTGTCCGATGCGGCCGCCAATCGCGCGAAGGCCCGCGTCGGTGCGGGTCTGCCCGGCGGCTGGCGCAATCTACCGTCGCAGCCGCAATCCAAGTCCTACGAGAGCCGCAACATCGGTGTCTGCGAGGTGCGCTACCGGATCGGTCGCGCCGGTCTCGCGATCGAGGGCTTCGATGGTCTCGAATTGGTCGAGGCCACACCGGATTCAGTGACCCTGCTGGTCCCGGTGGATGCCGATGCGGCCGTACGCACCGCATCGCCGGACGCGACGGCGCCGGAGCGCCGCAAAGTGCGCCGCCGCTTCACGGTGGCCCGTTACGGCGATCGGGTGGCGGTGGATTCCCCGCTCGGCCCGGTCTCGGTGAAACGCCTGCCGCGCTTCGAGGATCCGGCCGACCACGTCGCCGAGGGCTCGCTGCTGGCCCCGATGCCGGGCGCGGTGATCCGGCTCGGCGCGCGGGCGGGCGACCGGGTCGAGAAGGGGCAGCCGATCCTGTGGCTGGAGGCGATGAAGATGGAGCACACTATCGCCGCGCCCGCCGCCGGTCTGCTGGCCGAACTGAATGTGACCGCGGGACAACAGGTCGAGGTCGGCGCCGTGCTGGCCGTGGTGAGTACCGAAGACGAATCGAACGCCAGCGAGGTGGAAGCATGAGTTTCATCGAATCCGACGAACAGAAGCAGCTGCGTGCGGCGGTGGCGAAGCTCGCCGCCAAGTACGGTTTCCGCGACTACGCCGGCCCGAAATCCCGCCGCAACGAGCCGCTGGACGAATTATGGGGCGAGGCAGGAAAACTCGGCTTCCTGGGCGTGAACCTGCCTGAGGAGTACGGCGGTGGCGGCGCGGGCATCTACGAGCTGGCGCTGGTGCAGGAGGAGCTGTCCGCGCAGGGCTGCGGGCTGCTGCTGATGGTGGTCTCACCGGCCATCTGCGGCACCATCCTCACCAAGTACGGCACCGACGAGCAGAAGAACTACTGGCTCACCCGCCTGGCCGACGGCTCGTCGAAGATGGTGTTCGGCATCACCGAGCCCGACGCGGGCTCCAACTCGCACAAGATCACCACCACCGCCCGCCGCGACGGCGAGGACTGGATCCTCAACGGCCGCAAGATCTTCATCTCCGGAGTGGACCAGGCCGAGGCGGTGCTCATCGTGGCCCGCACCGAGAACGCCAAGACCGGCAACCTGCAGCCGGCGCTGTTCATCGTGCCCACCGACGCGCCCGGCTTCGTGAAGACGAAGCAGGAGATGGACATCATCGAGCCGGACAATCAGTTCACGCTGTTCCTGGACGATGTGCGCCTGCCCGCGACCGCGCTGGTGGGCCAGGAGGACGCGGCCATCGCGCAGCTGTTCGCGGGCCTGAATCCCGAGCGCATCATGGGCGCGGCCATGGCCGTGGGCATGGGCCGCTACGCCATCGACCGCGCGGTGGAGTACGCCAAGGAGCGCGCGGTGTGGAAGGGCGTGCCGATCGGTGCGCACCAGGGCATTTCGCATCCGCTCGCGCAGGTGAAGATCGAGGTCGAGCTGGCCAAGCTGATGATGCAGAAGGCGGCGGTGCTGTACGACTCCGGCGACGATTTCGGCGCCGCGGAGGCGGCGAACATGGCGAAATACGCTGCGGCCGAGGCCAGTATCAAGGCGCTGGATCAGGCCATTCAGACCCACGGCGGTTCCGGGCTGACCCGCGACGTCGGCCTG
Organism: Nocardia albiluteola; assembly: GCF_018860155.1. Classification (GTDB taxonomy): domain Bacteria; phylum Actinomycetota; class Actinomycetes; order Mycobacteriales; family Mycobacteriaceae; genus Nocardia; species Nocardia albiluteola. The sequence continues at coordinate 52,967 of NZ_JAHKNI010000013.1, read as the reverse complement.
GCGGGCATGCTGGCCGCCGCGCGCATCGGCCGTGTCGCGCCCGTGAGCCGGGAGATGGTGCTGAACTTCGTCTCCCAGCATTCGCTGGGCCTGCCCAAGTCGTACTGATCGCCCCGAGGAGTCCCACATGACCGAGTCCGCGCAAGCGCCCTTCGTGCGCTACGAGGTCGGCGACGGATTCGCCGTGCTGACCCTGGATTCCCCGCACAACCGCAACGCGCTGTCCTCGCGGCTGGTGCGGGAACTGCTGGTGGGTCTGGAGCGCGCCGCCGCGGACGACACCGCCCGCGGGGTGATCCTGACCCACACCGGCAATACCTTCTGTGCCGGAGCGGATCTGAAGGAGGCCCTGGACGCCGATCCGGCCGCGGCGGCCGATCAGCGCACCCGCTGGATGATCGACGTGCTGCGCGACATCCTGACCCTGCCGAAACCCGTTGTGGCCCAGGTGAACGGGAATGTGCGTGCGGGCGGTATGGGAATCCTGGCCGCCTGCGATCTCGCGATCGCCGGGCCGGACAGCAGCTTCGCGCTCACCGAGGCGCGAATCGGCCTGGCGCCGTTCATGATCTCGCTGACGCTGCTGCCGCGCATGACCGCCCGCGCGGCCGCGCGTTACTACCAGACCGGCGAGACCTTCGACGCCGCCGAGGCCGAGCGGATCGGGCTGATCACGGTGGCGGCGCAGGACGCGGCCTCGGAGGTGTCGAGGCTGCGCGGCGAGCTGCGCAAGGGCTCGCCGCAGGGGCTGGCTGAGAGCAAGCGCCTGGTGAACGCGGCCCTGCTTGCCGAGTTCGATCGCTCGGCGGAGGAACTGGCGAAGCGCTCGGCCGGATTCTTCGGCACCCCCGAGGTGATCGAGGGCATGACGGCCTTCTTTCAGCGCCGGCCACCGAGCTGGGCAGAATAGCTGCCCATGGCTACCCCGCACGAACCCAAGCAGGACCGCAGCCGGGCAACCCGGCAGCGGTTGCTCGAGGCGACCATCGAGGCCCTGGCCGAGATGGGCTGGGCGGCGGCCACCGTCGCCGTGGTCGCCGAGCGGGCCGGGGTGTCGCGCGGTGCGGCCCAGCATCACTTTCCCACCCGGGAGGACCTGATCACCGCCGCGCTCGAGTACATGTTCGACACCCGCATGACGCAGGCGACGGCCGAGGCGACGACGTTGCGCGGGATCGCCGAGGGTGTCGCGCGCACCGAGGCGGTGGTGGCCGGGCTGGTCGAGTCGTACACGACCCCGCTGTTCAAGGCGGCTCTACAGGTGTGGACACACGCGGCCGCCGATCCCGCGCTGCGCGAGCGCATCGTCCCGCTGGAGGCGCATTTCGGCCGGGTCTCGCACCGCACGGCCGTTGCGGCCCTGGGGGTCGACGATTCCGATCCGGTCGCCCATCACCTGGTCCAGGCGACCCTCGACCTGGCCCGCGGCCTTGGACTGGCCGACGTGCTCACCGACGATTCGACGCGTCGCAAACAGATCGTGATGCAGTGGTCCGCCACCCTGCACTCCGCCCTCGAGGCCCGGCCGCGAGGTTGAGGGCGCCCTAGCGCAACGGCTGTGACCGGGGTAACCCGATTTGGTCCTAGGCCCGCGGGCGGCTACTCTGAACAACGCTTGTTCTGGTCCCGTCGTCTAGCGGCCTAGGACGCCGCCCTCTCAAGGCGGTAGCGCGGGTTCAAATCCCGTCGGGACTACAAAATGTGGCTCATGCTCGTACAGAGCATGAGCCACAGTTCTTTCACCAGCCGAAAGTCCCTGCCGGCCCGACGGATTCGTCGTCCCGTTCCAGATCTATTGCGGCCCAAGCGAGATCGGCACCGCGGCGTCAGATCGTCTCGACCACTCGCTGCCCACCGACCGCATTACGGAACACCCACCGCAGTCCCAGGAATCGGATCAGCGTCGCGATCAGGTTGGCGACCACCAGCACCAGCAGTTCCAGGTGCACCACCGCCTTCGGCGCCCAGTGATGCAGCGCGAACAGCGAACCACTGGTCAGGCCCCACGTGAAGGCGAAGATGAGCAGGCCCTGGACCTGATGCGAGAACGCCTTGGTCGAACCGCGCACCCCGAACGTGAACGCCCGGTTGGCCGCGGTGTTGCCGATCGCGGTGATCAGCAGCGCCAGGAAGTTCGCCACCTGGCCGCCGGTGAGCGGCTGCAGCAACAGGAACAGGACCATGTAGGTCAGCGTGGAGACCGCGCCGACGATGCCGAAGCGCACGGCCTGCCCGACCATACCGAGCGGCACCCCCTCCACGAGCGGTTCGCGGCCGATCGCCGCGCGCAGCTCGTTGATGGGCAGCGCGCCGGTGGCCAGCGCCCGGCCCAGCCGCCACACCCCCTGCAGGTCCTTGCGCGCGGTGTCGATGATGTCCACGCGGGAGTCCGGGTCGTCGATCCAGTCCACCGGCACCTCGTGGATGCGCAGTCCGGCGCGCTCGGCGATCACCAGCAGTTCGGTGTCGAAGAACCACTCGCCATCCTGCACCAGCGGCAGCACGAGCTGGCCGACGTCGGTGCGCATGGCCTTGAAGCCGCACTGGGCGTCGGAGAAGCGTGCCTGCAGGGAGGCCTTGAGGATCAGGTTGTAGCAGCGGGAGATGAATTCGCGCTTGGGTCCGCGCACGACCCGTGAGGACTTCGCCAGCCGGGTGCCGATCGCCAGGTCCGAGTGGCCGGACACCAGGGGGGCGACCAGCGGCAGCAGCGCATTGAGATCGGTGGACAGATCCACGTCCATGTACGCGACGACCTCGGCGTCCGAGGCCTCCCAGACCGCCCGCAGCGCGCGGCCGCGGCCCTTGCGGTCCAGGTGCACCACCCGCACGTTCTCGAACTCGTCCGCCAGATCCCGCGCGACGTCGAGGGTGGTGTCGGTCGAGGCGTTGTCGGCGATGGTGATGCGTGCGGTGAACGGGAAACCGTTCTCCAGGAATGCATGGAGCCGGCGCACACAGCCGTCGAGATCGCGCTCCTCGTTGTAGACCGGGATCACCACATCCAGCACCGGAGTCAGTACGGCATCGGCCGGTTCGCACTCGAAGGCGGCCGTAGCGGTGTCGGTCATGGTCACCACCCTTGAGTACCAGTCTTGGGCGAGGCTGCGGTCAAGCTGTGAGATATCTGTGAGGGACGCTCCTGAGCTTGCGAAATGCCGTTCCGCCGCGACAATCTGGCATGCTACTTCGTTTGATGTAAACGCCACAGCGGCGAGACCGGCCCGTGCCCCGCCCCGAGATCGTACGAGGCCTCCAGACAGCGCCGCGTCCACTCCTTCGCGAAGGCCACCGCCTCGGGGACCGGGTATCCGTGTGCGAGCGCGCAGGCGGTGGCCGCGGCCAGGGTGTCGCCGCCGCCGTGGTCGTTGCCGGTGGCGATGCGCGGGGCGGTCAGCTCGCGGAAGGTGTCGCCGTCGTACAGCAGGTCGGTGCTGAGTTCCGAGGAGCGCAGGTGCCCGCCCTTCACGATCGCCCACCGCGGGCCAAGGGCGAGCAGCGCCTCGGCGGCCTTGCGGGCGGTGCGATCGTCGACGACGTCGACGCCGGTGAGCAGGCGCACCTCGTCCAGATTCGGGGTGACGACGGTGGCGAGCGGAATCAGCGTGTGCCGCACCGCATCCAGGGCCTCCGCGTGCAGCAGCGGGTCGCCGTGCATGGAGGCCGCCACCGGATCGACCACCAGCGGGATCGTGCCGTCACGCCCGATGCCCACCTCCCGGCACACCTGCGCGACGGCCTCGATGATCGCGGTCGAGGCGAGCATGCCGGTCTTGGCGGCGCCGATACCGATATCGCTCACCACCACACGCACCTGATCCGCGACGACCTGCGGCGGAATCTCGTGAAATCCGCTGACCCCCACCGAGTTCTGCACCGTTACCGCCGCCACCGCGACGCAGGCGTGCACGCCCAGCATGGCCATGGTTCGGGTGTCGGCCTGGATGCCCGCGCCGCCGCCGGAATCGGTTCCGGCGATGGTCAGCGCGCGGACCGGGGTGCGGCCATCGGGTGTCAGAGGTAACAGTTCCACGAGCCAAACACTACGACGCGCCGATCCGAGACCCGCCGCGACCGAGCTTAATGAAAACGATTATCATTACTTTGTGACCGAATCGACCCAGGCCCCGCTGCCCGTCACCGTCCTGTCCGGATTCCTCGGCGCGGGCAAGACGACCCTGCTCAACCACATCCTCGCCAACCGCGACGGCCGCCGCGTGGCGGTGATCGTGAATGACATGAGCGAGGTGAACATCGACGCCGCGCTCGTCGCGGGCCAGGGCCACCTGGACCGCACCCAGGAGAAACTGGTCGAGCTGACCAACGGCTGCATCTGCTGCACGCTGCGTGAGGATCTGATCGAATCGGTCGGGAAGCTGGCGCGCGAGGGTCGATTCGATCAGCTGGTCATCGAATCGACCGGAATCTCCGAGCCGATGCCGGTCGCGGCCACCTTCGAATGGGAATTCGAGGATGGCTTCCGGCTCGGCGATCTCGCCCGGCTGGACACCATGGTGACCGTGGTCGACGCCTCCACCTTCCTCGCCGAGGTGGTGCAGGGACAGGCCCTGGCGGAGCGGAACATGCAGGCCGGAGAGGGGGACGAGCGCACCATCGCCGACCTGCTCGTCGATCAGGTCGAGTTCGCGAATGTGCTGATACTCAACAAGACCGACCTGGTGAGCGCGAATGCCGTTGGCACCGTGGAGGCCACGATCCGTCGCATGAACCCCGCGGCGCGCATCCTGCGATCCACCCACGGCGTGGTCGAACTGGACGAGGTGCTGGGCACCGGCCGCTACAGCCCCGAGACCGCGGCCCAATTCGACGGCTGGGAAGAGGAATTGTCGGGCGGGCACACCCCCGAGACCGAGGAGTACGGCATCAGCAGCCTGACCTTCACCGCCGACCGGCCCTTCCATCCGCAACGCCTGGAATCCGCTCTCGCCCAGCTGAATCGGCTGCTGCGCAGCAAGGGCTTCTGCTGGCTGGCCTCGCGCCCGGAGCTGGCCGCCATCTGGTCGCAGGCGGGGCCGAACCTGACGTTCGAGGCGGGCGGTTACTGGAGTTCGCTGGAGATGCCGCCGGGGCAGGAGATCGTCTTCATCGGCGTGCGCCTGGACCGCCCGCACGTGCGGGACCTGCTCACCTCGGCGCTGCTCACCGATGCCGAGCTCGCCGCCGGGCCGCGGGCCTGGGCGGCGTACCCGGACCCGTTCCCGTCCTGGGGCGTGCTGCACGAACACGCCTAGGGCCTGGAACGGGTGGTGGCGAGCTCGGAGCATCTGCTCGGGGCCGGGTGTCGCGGCGACGGCTGATGCCCCTGCTCGCGGCGATCACAGCCCGGCGAAGAACTGCCGGATATCGGCGAGCAGCACCTCGGGCGCCTCGTGCGCGGCGTAGTGCCCGGCGGCGTCGTTGGCGCTGGTGCTCCCCGAGCTGACGTCGTAACTGTTCCAACTGACGATCTTCTTGTGGTCGCGCTCGGCGAATCGCCGGATCGACTGGAAATCGCCCTTGAACATGGCCAGCGCGATGGGCACGGTGGTGGGCTCCGGGGCGGACCGGGGGGCGTGCGCGTCCTCGTAGTAGAAGCGGATCGCGGAGGCCGCGGTGCCGGTGAGCCAATAGATCGCCACGTTGCCGATCACGAAGTCCGCGTCCAGGGACTCGCCGAACAGCTGGGCGTTCCAGCCGAGCAGCCCCAGCGGGGAATCGGCGAGCGCATAGGCCAGGGTCTGCGGCTGCTGGCTGTGCAGGATGTTGAACGCCATCTTGTTGTCCATGAACCACTGCAGGTGCGCCAGCGCGGCCGCATCCTCCTGTGACAGCCCCTCCATCTCGGCGGGGTCGCCGGAGGGGAACGAAAACAGTTGTGTCACATGGACTCCGATCAGGCGGTCGGGCGCGATGCGGGCCATCTCGGGCGAGACCATCGAACCGCCGTCGTTGCCGATCGCGGCGAAGCGCGCGTAGCCCAGCCGGTCCATCAACTCCAGCCAGGCGCGCGCGGTGCGGTGACAACCCCATCCGGTGGTGTGGGTCGGTCCGGAGAATCCGTAGCCCGGCAGGGAGGGAATCACCACGTGGAAGGCGGGCGCGTCGGCCGATTCGGGCTCGGTCAGCGGTGCGATGAGGTCGAGGAATTCCAGGATCGAACCCGGCCAGCCGTGGGTGAGGATCACCGGGGTCGCGTCGTCGCGGGTCGAGCGGACGTACAGGAAATGAATGTCCTCGCCATCGATCTCGGTGACGAACTGCGGGTAGGTGTTCAGCCGGGTTTCCAATGCGCGCCAGTCGAATTCGTCGAGCCAGTACTGAGCCAGCGCGCGCACCCGATCGCCGGGTACGCCATAGGCGTCGCCGACGGCCGGCAGCTCGCTCGGCCACAGGGCCCGGCGCAGTCGGTCGGCCAGATCGTCCAGCTGGACCTGGGGGACGTCGATGCGGAAGGGGTGGATGGTGGCGGTCATGATGTCTCCCTTATTGGAACGGAATACTTTGTTCTGATTGAACTCTATCAGAACGGATCATTCCGTTTCAACTGTTAGTCTGAACCCATGCCGAATACCGCCGAAACCCCAGCTCTCAAGGGTCTGTCGGGCCGCAGGGCTCAGGCCGCCCGTAACGACGGAATCATCCTGGATGCCGCCCGCGAGGTGTTCCTCGCCGATGCGGGCGCCCCCATCGCCGCGGTGGCCGAGCGGGCCGGTGTCGGGATCAGTGCGCTGTATCGCCGCTACCCGTCCAAGGAGGCGCTGCTGCGCACCCTCTGCTACAACGGCCTGCGTCGCTTCAACGCCGAAGCTGAAGCAGCGCTACAGAATCCGGACGACTGGCAGGTGCTGGTGGAGTTCCTGCATCGAGTGGTCGACGCCGACGTCCATTCGCTGGCCGTGCGTCTCGCCGGCACCTTCACCCCCGACGACGAGATCGTGCCGGAGGTCGTCCGCTCGGGTGAGCTGAGCGAGGACATCCTCCGCCGGGCCGGCCGATCCGGTCGTCTGCGCGCCGGGATCGCCACCACCGACATCGGCCTGATCCTCGAATCCTGCTCCGCCATAACCCATCCCGACCCGGTTCGTGCCGCGCAGTTCCGCCGCCGCATGCTGTCCGTGATCATCGACGGCCTGACGGTCGACTCGGAGCTGCCCGGCCCGCCACCCGAGCCCGGCGAATTCGCCTACCGCTGGCAGCCGGCGGGATGAGCCCGGACCGCCCGGCAACTGTCTCGCCGGTGCACGAACACGCCTGAGCCTTACCCTGAGTGCCGGGCCGCCAGCGTGGCTCCGCCATCGATGACGACGAGCAGCCCGATGCCGATGAAGACCAGCGGCACCAGCCAGTGCGCGACGCGGCCCGCGGTGGCCGCGGCGGCACGGTTGGTGCCCAGCGCCGCTCCGATCGCGCACCAGAGTCCGATCAACGCCAGGAACAGGACCGCGGTCAGCACGGAACCGGAGATGCGGAGGCTGCGGAACAGGGGCGTGAAGATGGCGATATTGTCCGCGCCGTTGGCAAATGCGAGCGTGGCAATGCCGGACATACTGCACGCCAGCGGCTTTCGGTCGATCGCGGCGGTGCCGCGTAGCTGCCACAGGCTCCAGATACCGAAGGCGATCGGAACCAGCCCGAGCAGCCAGATCCAGCGGTTGGGCACGATACGCAGGCCCGACGCCGCCGCCAGCGCCAGGACCAGGATCGCGGCATATCCGACGTACTGACCACCGACGATCGCCCAGGCGCGGGGACGTCCGGATACGCTGCGCGTCAGGAAGAGTGCGGCCAGCACGACCAGGTCGTCGACGGCGGTGCCGACGAAGGCGACGACCGCCATCACCAATTGTTCGGCGGTCACCGCGACTGCTCCGGGATCGGCGACGGGGGATTCATTCGGCCGACGGTCGATGCTCGGGCGGTATGGCATCGGCCGGCGCCGCGGCCGTGCGGGGCGCCGGGGCGCCATCGGGGCTTGCTGGGCTCGCGGTTGTCTCGATGTCGGCGGCGGTACTGTGCTCGGTGGCGTCGTCGGGCTTCGTGGAAGTCCCTGGCTGCGTGGTGATCTCGGGCTGCGTGGTGATCTCGGGCTGCGTGGTGGTTCCGGCCTTCGATGCCCTACCGGGTTTCGGGGTGGAGGTCGACTGGGGGACGGTCAAGCCCGCCGCCTCGTACACCGCCGCAATCGCGGTGATCTCGTTGCCGAATCGGCGCTGCGCGCCGAGGCCGAAGAAGCCGCCCTCCAGGTTGGCATCGCCGACCTCCTCGGCGATCTCGCCCAGCAAAACCTGGAAGGGAAGCAGCTCGTCCGGGGCGACCCGGCCGACAATGCTTGCGGCGGAGGCGATCACGTCGATGGCTATCGGGGTGTATTCGGCATATGTACTGTCCGGCCGCAGCCCGGTGTCGTAGCTGGACGATCCGGCCAGCTCGCGGATGAATCGCCTCGGATGGGTGATGGCGACCTCGCGCAGCTTCTTGACCAGGGTGAACATCTCCTCGGCGTCGACGCTCCCCTCCGCGATGGCGACCAGCACACCGGCTGCCATCAGCGCCTGCTGCAGGACGGCCCACTCCTGCGGCGTGAAGTCGGCCTCGCCCGCTCCGCCGTCGGTCGTGCGCACGTCGCGCAACACCTGAAATCCCGCACGGGCCAGCGCCATCGGGACGCGTCGCGCGGCGGCGACGCCGATGGCCCGCGCCTGCTCGGGCAGGCTGTCCCAGGAGACCGGCTCCTTGCTCGTGTCGATGCCATACCCGGCCGGGGCGGCGACGGTCGCCCATCCGGCGGTCCAGCGCTCGTAGTCGAGCCGGGCCAGGGCCTGCACCTCCTCGTCGCTGAGCACGACGTTGAGCGCGGGATCGTAGGTGGGCACGATGAGGCAGCCGATCTCGGTCAGATCCTCGCCGAGGCGCCGCGCGCGCTCCCGATACGAGTGTTTGGAATCCTCGGCCAGATCTTCCCAATTCTGGTGCCGGGCAGGGTTGTTCGATCCCGCGCTGCCGCTGACGATGCGGGCGTGCGCCTCGTGCCGGCGCAGCGCGGGGTCGGCGTGGACGGCCTGGGCGAGCTGTTCGACGGCGTGTGTTGAGGTGTAGCCGGCGAGGCTGTCGATGATGCGGTCCTGGGCGGACAGGCGCGCCTTCATACGACGGCACTCGTAGAGGATGGCCTCCGCGTCCAGGTACGTCTGCTCGGATCGGCGATCGCCCGCGCGGCCGAGCACGTCCTGGCCGACCATGATGATGATCATGAACAGCAGCTGGGCCAGGGTGGATAGAAAGCTCATGAACGCGAACGGATATCGATCGAAGTGCTGCAGACCCAGCACGGCCGAGAGCACCCAGACCACCTGCGTGCCCGCGGCGAGATAGAAGGCCCAGACATTGCCCAGGCGTTTGGTCAGCCAGGCTGCGATGCGCTGATTGGTGTTGACCATCTCGTCGCGGGCCTGCGGCGGATTCTGCACCCGATGCCGCTCGATCCACGGATGCGGGCGCGATTCCAGCAGGCTCACCCCGCGGCTCAGCGCCTGGTCGTGCCTGTCCAAGTGCGCCTGCAGGTCCGCGACCTGCCGGAAGATCTCCTCCGCGTTCTCGTAGGTCTGCACCGCCCGCCGGTCGGCGGCCTTGCCGAGTACGCGCTGCCCGACCATGATCACCAGGCACAGCACGAGTTGCGCGACGTTGTCCAGGAACAGCAGGAACGGAAACGGGTAGGGGTCCAGCCGGTGCAGCGGCGCCCACCACGTCGCGGCGGTCATCCACGCCCCGAAGATGACCAGCACGACATACAGCGCGGGCATGGACCCGACCCACCGCGTCAGCGCCGCCGCGATGGCATCGTTCACGCCGATCCGCTCGTCGGCCAGCACAACCGGCTGCCGCGCCGCGTCACCGTCCGGGCCGGGGACGAGCGCCGCACCGTCGAGCGGCGACGTCGCGGTGCCCTCGGATATCAAAGCCGTCATCGTTGACATACAACCCCAGCCGAACGTCATCCGGTACTCGTCCTGCCGAGGGTACTGACCTGTGGCGGGCCCTGCAGAGAAGTTGCCCGGTCGCACAAGTACATCCGTGAAAGTGAGCGTGCCTGGCCACCATGGGAACCGCCGCCGCGGATCCGGTCACCCCCTTCCGCCCGCCTACACCGCTGGCGGCGGGGCCTCCGTCGCTATAACACCGAAGCCGCAGCGGCCCTGGAAGATTCGGACGACTGGGCGGTGCTGATCGGATTTCTGCAGCGAGTGGTGGACGCCGACGTGCACTCGCTGCCGGGCCCGCCACCGGGCCTGGACGAGTTCGCTTTTCGCTGGCAGCGCCGCGACTGAGGTTCGTTACAGACAAGGGCGGTCGCGGCTGCGGATGAGCTTGTCTGTTTTCCGCCAGCATAACGTCCGGTGCCGCTTGTACTTTCGATCCATGACTACCGATAACCGAGGCATCGTGCAGGCGGCATGGCGGGCGTTTGCCGGTCATGACGCCGAGCAGATCGAAGCGTTCTTCACCGAGGACGCGGAGTGGCTTGCTCCGGCGGGCAACGCCACCGCGGTCGCGCTCGACGCTCCCAGCCACATGATCGGCAGGCAGGCAATCACACACTTCCTCGCACACGAGTTCTCGCGGTTGTTCACCAGCGACGTCGCGGTGGACTTCCGCGGCTTCTACTCGGACGGAGACCGGGTGATCGTGGAGGAAACGATGAGCGCGACACTGGCGAACGGAAACACCTACCGCAACGACTACTGCTTCGTCTTCGAGCTGCAGGACGGCCGCATCCACCGCGTCCGCGAGTACATGGATACCGCGCGGGGGCACCGCGACGTCTTCGGCACTGCTGCCGTCGTAAGCACCCGCTGACGCGAACCCGGTTCCGTCGTCCCGGAGGAGGCCGGGGTCAGGCGGGACCCCGGCCTCCGCGGGGAGGCCGGAACCGGGATCGCCGTGCGGGAGCAGGGATTACGAGACGACGGGCAGGTACACCTTGCCGCCGGATTCGACGAATTCGGCCGACTTGGCGTCCATTCCGGCCTCGATCGCCTCGACATCGGTCAGGCCCTGTTTCTCCGCGTACTCCCGCACGTCGGCGGAGATGCGCATGGAGCAGAACTTCGGGCCGCACATCGAGCAGAAGTGCGCCGTCTTGGCAGGTTCGGCGGGCAGGGTCTCGTCGTGGAATTCGCGGGCGGTGTCCGGATCGAGCGACAGGGCGAACTGGTCGTGCCAGCGGAATTCGAAGCGCGCGGTGGACAGTGCGTCATCGCGCGCCTGGGCACCGGGGTGCCCCTTGGCCAGGTCGGCGGCGTGCGCGGCGATCTTGTAGGTGATGACGCCGGTCTTCACGTCGTCGCGGTTGGGCAGGCCCAGGTGCTCCTTGGGGGTGACGTAGCACAGCATGGCCGTGCCCGCCTGGGCGATGATCGCCGCGCCGATCGCGGAGGTGATGTGGTCGTAGGCCGGGGCGATATCGGTGGCCAGGGGGCCCAGGGTGTAGAAGGGCGCCTCCTCGCACAGCTCCTCCTCGAGCCGCACGTTCTCCACGATCTTGTGCATCGGCACGTGGCCGGGGCCCTCGATCATCACCTGCACGCCATGGGATTTCGCGATCTTGGTCAGCTCGCCGAGGGTGCGCAGCTCGGCGAACTGCGCCTCGTCGTTGGCGTCGGCGATCGAGCCGGGACGCAGGCCGTCGCCGAGGGAGAACGTGATGTCGTACTTCGCCAGGATCTCGCACAGCTCGGCAAAGTTGGTGTACAGGAACGATTCCTGATGATGCGCCAGGCACCACGCGGCCATGATCGACCCGCCGCGCGAGACGATGCCGGTGACGCGCTTGGCGGTCAGTGGCACGTAGCGCAGCAGCACGCCGGCGTGCACCGTCATGTAGTCCACGCCCTGCTCGGCCTGCTCGATCACGGTGTCGCGGTAGATCTCCCAGGTGAGCTGGGTGGGATCGCCGTTCACCTTCTCGAGGGCCTGGTAGATCGGCACGGTGCCGACCGGAACCGGGGAGTTGCGCAGGATCCACTCGCGGGTCTCGTGAATGTTCTTGCCGGTGGACAGGTCCATGATGGTGTCCGCGCCCCAGCGGGTGGCCCACACCATCTTCTCGACCTCCTCGGCGATGGAGGAGGTGACGGCCGAATTGCCGATGTTCGCATTGATTTTCACCGCGAACTTCTTGCCGATGATCATCGGCTCGGATTCGGGATGATTGTGGTTGGCCGGGATCACCGCGCGGCCCCCGGCCACCTCGTCGCGCACCAGCTCGGGCGAAACCCCTTCGCGCGCAGCGATATACCGCATCTCGCTGGTGATGATGCCCTGGCGGGCCCAGGCCAGCTGGGTGCGCGGGCCGTCGAGGTCGGGCTTGGCCCAGCCGTCGCGCAGCTTGGGCAGGCCGGCCTCCACGTCGATGGTGGCGCTGGAATCGGTGTACGGCCCCGAGGTGTCGTAGACGTCGAAGTGCTCACCATTGGTCAGGTTGATGCGCCGCACGGGAATGCGCAGGTCCTCGACCTGCTGGTAGTGCTTGACGCTGCCCTGAATGGGGCCGGTCGTCACGGTGTCGACCGTGGTCTGGACATGTTTCGATGACATGTGAATCCTCCCTACGCCGGCATTACCCGGTCAGGTTCGAACGGTCGACGGCCCTGATCCGCCCGAATGGGCTAGCCGTCCTCTCAGCCCGCTGGTGCGAGCCCCCGCATGTTCGGTTGTGGTACTTGGAGCGAGAGTACATGGCTTTCCGGGGCGCGCGTCACCCCACCGCCGAGTTGGCCGAAATCCGCCGCACTCACCAGCGGCTATAGGTTGACCTGGGTATTCGATAGCCTCGGTGCATCGGGCCGCGGCACCGGCAAACCCGATCAGGCGCTGCGAAGGGCGCGATACACCGCCGCGCCGACGAAGGCGCCGAGTTCGTGCGGAGTCCATTCCCCCTGTCCGGACAGCAGCGTCCGGACCGCGCCCTCACCCGCGGACACCCACAGCTCGACCAGGACGGGCAGCTTTCGCTCGGGCTCGTCGGTGCCCCAGGCGTGCAGGGTGGGCAGCAGGCGGCGCGTGCAGCGTTCCAGCGCCAGGCGACGGCCCCGGCCGAACGAGCCCGCGACGGCGGGATCCGGGTTGCCGGACAACAGTTTCCACGTATCGGGCCGCGCGGCGATCGTCTCCAGCAGCACCCGGAAGCCCCCGACGAAAACCTCCTCGTCGGCCTCGACGCGGCGGCGTGGCAGCACGTCGAGGATGCCCGCCATGAGGTACTCCTCCTCGCGCCGGATCAGCGCGTCGATGAGCTCGACCCGGTCGGCGTAGCAGGCGTAGACGACCGGGCGGGTGACGCTCATCCGCTCGGACACGGCGGCGATGGTGACCGCGGCGATACCGTGCTCGACCGCGATCCGCAGCGCGGTATCGAGTACCTGCGGGCGGCGGCGTTCGGGCCCCAGGTGCGCGGCGCGCCGGCGCGGCTGCACCGCCGGGGCCCGCGCCGGGCCTGGACTGAGTGGAGCGGAGGAGCGAAGCGGGGGAGCGGAGGGAGGGAAGGGCCGGTGCTCAGGGGGCCCCGGCTCGCCGGAGCGAAGCGGAGGCCGTATCTCCGGGTCCGGCGTCATGCGGACAAAGATATCAGCGGGTCGGGACGGTGTTCTCGGGCCGACATCGAGCGGACCGCAGACAATATTCAGCAAATACTGTGATGTGAATTTCGGTACACCGAGGAAGCTATGGCAATCGCCTGTTCGGTGGTGGGGCGGGTTAACGGGCGAAAACATTACGACCCTACGGTTGCGTAGCCTGATGGTCGTACGGCAACCTCCAGATACCACCGTCAACCAGCGTGCGAGGCGGGGTCGGCGATGCCGCTCGGGTCGTGCGCTGCAATCCAGCCGAGGAGGCCGGTCCGTGTCGCACTACAAGGCGAACCTGCGTGATATCGAGTTCAACTTGTTCGAGATGCTGGGAATCGGGGCGCTGCTGGACGGCGGCGCCTACGGCGATCTGGATAGCGAGACCGCGCGCGGGATGCTCACCGAGGTGCTGCGGCTGGCCGAAGGGCCGGTCGCGGATTCCTTCGTCGACGCCGACCGCAATCCGGTCACCTTCGACCCCGCCACCCACTCCATCACCGTCCCCGACTCGCTGCGCAAGACCGTGGCGGCGGTCAACGAGGCGGGCTGGTCCGGGCTGGGCATGCCCGAGGAGATGGGCGGCGTCTCCGCGCCCTCGGCGCTGATCTGGGCGACCCAGGAAATGCTTGTGGCCGCGCACAATTCGGCGAGCTTCTTCAATATGGGCCCGCTCATGCACGAGGTGCTGTTCCGCGAGGGCACCGAGGAACAGCAGCGCTGGGCCACGCACGCATGGGAAAGCCGCTGGGGCGGAACGATGGTGCTCACCGAGCCCGACGCGGGCTCGGATGTCGGCATGGGCCGCACCAAGGCGATCCAGCAGGCCGACGGCACCTGGCATATCGAGGGCGTCAAGCGGTTCATCTCCGGCGGCGAGGTGGGCGACACCGCCGACAACATCTTCCACCTCACCCTGGCCCGGCCCGAGGGCGCGGGGCCCGGCACCAAGGGACTGTCGCTGTTCATGGTGCCCAAGTTCCTGTTCGATTCGCAGACGATGACTCTGGGCGAGCGCAACGGCGTGTACGTCACCAACCTCGAGCACAAGATGGGCATCAAGTCCTCGCCCACCTGCGAATTGACCTTCGGCGCGGACCATCCGGCCGTCGGCTACCTGGTCGGCGACGTGCACAACGGCATCGCGCAGATGTTCAAGGTGATCGAGAACGCGCGCATGATGGTGGGCGTGCTGTCCGCGGGCACGCTCTCGACCGGTTATCTGAATGCCCTGGAGTACGCCAAGACTCGCGTGCAGGGCGCGGATCTGACGCAGAACAGCAACAAGGCGGCGCCGCGCGTCACCATCACCCATCACCCGGATATCCGCCGCAGCCTGGCGGTGCAGAAGGCGTATTCGGAGGGACTGCGCGCGCTGTACCTGTACTGCTCGGCCTACCAGAACGCCGACGTCGCCGCGGCCGCCTTCGGCGCGGACGCCGACGTCGCCGCGCGGGTGAACGATCTGCTGCTGCCGATCGTCAAGGGCGTCGGGTCGGAGCGGGCATACGAGACGCTCACCGAATCGCTGCAGACCTTCGGTGGTTCCGGATATCTGCAGGACTATCCGATCGAGCAGTACATCCGCGATGTGAAGATCGACTCGCTGTACGAGGGCACCACCGCGATTCAGGCGCAGGACTTCTTCTTCCGCAAGATCGTTCGCGACAAGGGGGTGGCGCTGGGGCATGTGGCCGGGCTCATCCAGAAGTTCGTCGATTCCGATGCCGCGGAACTGAAGTCCGAGCAGGCCCTGCTCGGCGCGGCGCTGGCGGACGTGCAGGCGATGGCCGCGACGCTGACCGGCTATCTGATGGCCTCGCAACAGGATCCGGACGAGATCTACAAGGTCGGCCTGGGTTCGGTGCGATTCCTGCATGCCACCGGTGATCTGGTCATCGCCTGGCGACTGCTGGAGGCGGCCAAGGTCGCCCAGGCCGCCCTGAGCGGTAGCCCCTCGGAGAAAGACCGCCTCTTCTACACCGGAAAGGTCGGCGTCGCTTCGTGGTTCGCGAAGAACAAGCTGCCGCTGCTGAGCGCGGTGCGCAGCGTGATCGAGAACCTCGACAACGACATCATGCACCTCGACGAGGCCGCGTTCTGAGCTGATCGCGTTCTGCCCGACGGCGTCCCGTTCCACGCGGGACGCCCTCGGGGCTGACGTACCCGAGTCCTCGGGGCGCCGGCCACTCCTGAAACGAAGCGTGCGATGTCCGCTCGGGACCACAGTCGGTAGGCGCTGGGGCGTCCGATTGTGGCCCTCGATGTGTGTCGTCCCTTGGCGCGCCGGAGAATCGGGACTTTCTTCGCATTCCGAGCGGTGCTCGCGCGGCGCAGCGGGTACAACTACCGCATGGTGTTCCCCGTGGCTTTCGGCTGGATCCAGGTATTGCTGGGCCTGCTGTTCGCGGTCGCGCTCGTGCTGGTTGTCACGGCGCTGTTCAAGGCACGCAAGGCGGGCTGGCGGGTACTCGCGGGACGCGGCGCGGGAGCGCTGGCGATTGCCCTTGTGGCGGTGGTGATCCTGTGGGTGACCACGCTGCTGCAGACCTACCTGGGCCTGACCGGCGAGGTGAAGGCCGCGCACATCGTCGCGAAATCCGTTGCCAACAGCCCTCATACGCTCGAGGTCGACCTGACCCTCTACGGCGACAAGGACCACGGCGACAAGCAGGCCACCTATCAGGTCGAGGGCGACATGTGGGCGCTGCAGGCGAACATCGTCGAGCTGGACCCCTGGGTGAACGCCCTGGGCTTCCACTCCGGATACAAGCTCACCCGCCTGTTCGGTGAACGCCTGGACGGCACCGCGGTGAAACAGAACCAGATCTTCCTCAACGGCAGCGACCAGGATTTCTTCCGCGACATGCAAACCCACCGCTGGTACACCAACCCCTTCGTCCGCTCCGCCTACGGCAACGCCGTCATCGCGATGCCGGGCAGCTACGACGTGTACATCTCGCAGGACGCGATCAAGACTCGACCTGCCTGAGGCGGCGTCCCGCTGGCCGAAGCTTCGACTTCGAGCCTGGCAGTGGCCACGGATTCGGATGGATTGATCTCGCGAGCTTGTATCATCGGCCGAGGTGCGATCGCCGAGGGCGGTCGCACCTGTCACTACTGCGATACGTCACGTCTGGTCGGTGGTCGGCAAGCAGGGGGCGATGGTGCGGCGGTTGCTGAAACGGTTCGGGCCCAAGGTCTCGGTGGGCGTCGGGGTGCTCGGGGCGGTAATTCCCCTTGCTGCGGGAAAAGTCGACTCGTTCGCGAAGGTGTTTCCCGGTCACAGTCAATCCCTGGTCTTCGTGTGCCTCGTGGCGGTGGGCGTCGGGTGGCAACTCTGGGTCGATCGGAGCGATCGGAACTCCGAGGATTCGACGAAACCGGATTGGTCCGTGGAGCATCGGGAGCGCGCTCGCGCGGCGCTGCTGGCCGGGGTGCGGCGGCAGTGGATCGACGGTGTGCTCGATCGGTCGTTGGAAAGCGTTGCGCGGCTGGAGTTGCAGCTGCGGCCGCGATCCGAGGCGGTGGATCATCCCTGGGGTACGTTGCGGGCCGCGGCGGACGATGCGCCCGTCCAGCTGTCGGAGGGCACCTCGCTTGTCGATGTCTTCGATCGCTACGAGGGACGTGTGCTGGTGCTGGGGCAGCCGGGCTCCGGGAAGACGACCACTCTGCTGGAGCTCACTCGCGACCTGCTCGAGCGCGCGGAATCCGATGCCGCGCAACCGATGCCGGTGGTGTTCCACCTGTCTTCGTGGTCCGGCGAGCAGCCCGCGTTGCGGTCGTGGCTGGTCGATGAACTTGTCATCCGCTACGGCGTCGCGAGGGCGCTGGCGCGGGAGTGGATCGCCGGAGATGTGGTGGCGCCCATGCTGGATGGGCTCGACGAGGTGGCTGAATCCAACCGGGCGGGATGTGTGAAGGCGATCAACGACTTTCGCGCTGCCGAGGGTTCGGGTCCCCTGGTCGTATGCAGCCGTAGCGGCGACTACGCCGGCCTCCCGGGCAAGCTGCTGCTCGATTGTGCGGTGGAGATCCAGCCGCTGGACCATGCGGATGTCGACCGATACCTGCGCCAGGCCGGGCGCAAGCTCGCGGGGGTCCGGGCGGTGCTGGACGACGACGAGCAATTGCGGGAGATGGTCACCAGTCCGTTGCTCCTGAGCGTGGTCATGCTGGCCTATCAAGGTGTTCCAGCGACTCGGATCCGCGCCTCCGGTACGACTGCGGATCGCCGGACGGCGTTGCTGGATGACTATGTGGCGGCGATGCTCGCCCGGCCGCGAGGGGCCCTGGATGCGAATCGACCGAAGTACACGCCCGAGGAGACTCGGCGTTGGCTCTCGCGGCTGGCGCAGCTGATGAACGGTGCCAGCCAGAGCCTCTTCTACCCGGATTGGCTGCAACCCGACTGGCTGGACGGCCGTGCCCTGCGTGTGCGGGCGATATCGGGTGTATTGGCGGTGGCGGGTGCAGTCGCGGCGGCAGGGGTCGTCGCGATCGATGTCGGTGTGCGGCTCGCCGGTCACCGGGATCCGGATACCGGGTGGTTCTACCCAGTCAGTGAGTTCGTCTGGGTGGTGGTCGGATTCGTCTCGATCGCTGTTCTCGGATTCGGGAGGCGGGTCACTCCGGCCACGCGATGGAGTGGGGATGCGATGCGTTCGGCCGTTGCTGGACTGCTCGCAGGGGCTATAGGGGGAAGTGTGGTTGGTTGGATGGTGCTCGGTCAGACACACAATTTCGGTGTCATCCCGCCTCGAAGCATCTATGAGTACGGACCGCACGGAGATGAGTTCGGCATCCCGGTTTGGTCGGCAGTGCCGTTGGACTTGACCATCGTCCTGGTCGCCGCAGCCGTCAGCATCGCAATCTATTCGGTGTGGGTACGTGCTCGCAGGCAATCTCATCCACATGTGAGCCTGCGATCAGCCGCTGCGGAACGGTTCTCGACCGTGGCGCTCTCCGGCGGCGCGGTCGCCAGCGCGTTGAGCGGTGGACCGCTGCTCGTGCTCTCCCCCGCGATCTACGGCGGCTGGTATTGGGGGGCGATCGGTTACGCCGTAATCCTTGGTGGACCGGTCATTTTGGCGTTCGCGGCAGCAACACAACTCCGGCCCGTACCGGAGGTGGCGCCGCAATCGCCGGGCGCCGCGATCCGGCGGACAGGTTCCCAGGCTGCGGCCACCGGGGTGGCGATCTTCGTCATCGCCTTCACTATTTACGCCGCAGTGCTCGTCTACCAGCACCGTGAACTCTCGATCGGAGACTTCAGCGCGAACGTCATCCAGATTATTTTCCTCGGCGCCCTGGCCGCATCCATGCGATTGGGCCTCGGCGACTATCTGCGGCATCGTGCCGTGGGCCGGTTGCTCTCGCGCCACGGCGCACTCCCGATGGACCTGACGACGTTTCTCGACCACGCCGACAGCCACATCCTGCTACGCCGCACCGGTGGGGGATACATTTTCGTCCATCGAATTGTCTTGGAGTACTTCGCTGCCCGACTAGAGGTGGGGGATCAATCAGCTGGGTAAGAGGTGGATTCGGTTGGGGCCGACCATTTTTCCTCGACCCGGGCGACGCGCCAGACAACCACCGACACCCCCCACGTCACAACGAACAACCCCACGATCCCGAACCCGAGGATATTGAGATTCAACCCGTTCAACCACCCCCAGAACCCACCGTTCCAATGCAATTGCTGGGCAAGCAGTCCGAGTAGTTCGACCGAACCGATGATCAGCGCCACGGCGACGGACAGGCCGGTGATGGTGAGGTTGTAGTAGACCTTGCGGGTGGGGTTGGCGAAGGCCCAGCCGTAGGCGAAGTTCATGAAGGAGCCGTCGACGGTGTCGAACAGGCACATGCCGGCGGCGAATAGGACCGGCAGGCAGAGGATCGCGTACCAGGGCAGGCCGGCGGCGGCGCTGGTGCCGGCCAGCACGAGCAGGGCGACCTCGGTGGCGGTGTCGAAACCGAGGCCGAAGAGCACCCCGACCGGGTACATCTGCCAGGGCTTGGTGATCGACCGCATCAGCCCGCCCAGCAGCCGGTTGAGCAAGCCGCGCTTGGCGAGCTGATCCTCGAGCTCCCGCTCGTCGTAGCGGCCGCCGCGCATGTCGCGGAACACGCGCAGGATGCCGGCCAGCGCAACGATGTTGAGGGCGGCGATCAGATAGAGGAAGGCGCCGGACACGCCCGCGCCGATGAGGCCGGTGTAGCGGTGCAGCGCCGACGAATCGTCCTGTACCGGTCCGGCGATCGACCGCACGCCCAGCGAGAGCAGCAGGGCCAGGCCGAACACGATCGTGGAGTGGCCGAGGGAGAAATAGAAGCCGACCGACAGCGGGCGCCGCCGGTCGTTCATCAGCTTGCGGGTGGTGTTGTCGATCGCCGAGATGTGGTCGGCGTCGAACGCGTGCCGCATCCCGAGCGTGTAGGCCGTCACGCCGACGCCGACCCCGAATGTCTTGGCGCCCAGCGTGAAATGCCGCGGGGCGACGAACGCGGTGAGAGTCAGCCAGCCGATCACGTGCAGGGCCAGGATCACCGCCGCCATCGCGCCGAGCGAGATCCACTCCCGCCGGTTCGGGGCCATCGTCGTCCTCGCCGACCCGGGCTGTGCGGTGCCGGCCGTCTCGAGCGTCAAGGCCAGCCTCCACCCGTAGCGGTCGCAAAATTCACGGTAGGCTCGAATCGTCCTTTTTGCAATTGTTTGGCAAGAAGGCATCCGTTGGCCTGCCGTGGCGCGCGAGCGGGTCGCGAAGGAGACTGGTGGCATGACAGGCGCGGGAAGGGCCGATCGGATCGACGGCGAGCACGACGACCCGCGCTCGCTGCTGCGAGGTCACGGTCTGCGCTGCACCGCGCCGCGCCTGGCCGTACTGGCCGTGCTGTTCCGCGAGCAGCCGCACGGGCACCGCAACGTCGCGGAGATCCACCGATCGCTGCTCGACAGCGACCGGGACGTCGACCTCACCACCGTCTACCGGACGGTCTCCACCCTCGCGGAGGCGGGCATCCTGCACACCCTGGCCCTCGACGACCGCGGCATCACCTACGGCATCGCCGAACGCCCGCACCACCACGCGGTCTGCACCCACTGCGGCGCCATGCGCGAAATCCCCGCCGACAACCTGGCCGAGGTCCTCACCGACGCCAGCCGCAGCAGCGCCTTCCGGCTCACCGACAGCGGCGGACTCACCCTGCGCGGCCTGTGCCCCGACTGTCAGTCGGAGATTTCGGCCACGACCGGTGCGTGATCGCTGGGCGCCTTGCCCTTGCGCTCCTCGCGGTCGACCCCGGCGTCGGTGACGGTCGCGGCCAGGGCGGGGGAGGCGAGGATGAAGTCGATGCGCATGCCCTCCTTGCGGGGGAAGCGCAGCTGTGTGTAGTCCCAGTAGGTGTAGACGCCGGGGCCGGGAGCGAAGGGGCGCATCACGTCGGTGAATCCGGCCGCGGTGATGGCGGTGAACGCATCGCGTTCGGGCTGGGAGACATGGGTTTTGCCGGTGAAGAAGTCCGGGGACCACACGTCGTGGTCGGTGGGCGCGATATTCCAGTCGCCGACCAGCGCGATCTTGGCATCGGGCCGCTCGGCCAGCCACCGCGCGCCCGAGTTCCGCAGGGCGGCAAGCCATTGCAGCTTGTATTCATAGTGCGGGTCGTCCAGGGCGCGGCCGTTGGGGACGTACAGGCTCCACACCCGCACGCCGCCGCAGGTAGCCCCGATCGCGCGGGCCTCGACCACCGGCGCGCTCAGCAGCGAATCCTGTGCGTCCTTGTCGAATCCGGGCTGGCCGGGAAACGCGATCTCGACCTCGTCCAGGCCGATCCGCGAGGCGATCGCCACGCCGTTCCACTGGTTGAACCCGACGTGCGCGACCTCGTAGCCGGCCTCCTCGAAACGCTCCGACGGGAATTGGTCGTCGCGGCACTTGGTCTCCTGGATGGCGAGCACATCGATGTCCGCCCGATCCAGCCACGCGATCACCCGATCCACCCGGGACCGAATCGAATTCACGTTCCATGTCGCCAAACGCACTGCCAGCTCGCCTCTTTCGGAATTGGAATTCAGCGGTCAGGCCGCGGCGGCGTACCTGTACCGGTGGTGCTCGAGGAAACCCATCGCACGGTACAGCGCCAGCGCGCCGGTGTTCTCCGCTTCGACCTGAAGATAGGCGTGGGTGGCCCCGCGCTTGGTGCCCCAGCGGATCAGCTCGGCGCAGACCAGCGTGCCCAGGCCGCGCCGGCGATGCGGCTCCGCGACGGCGATGCTCGTCAGTCCGATCCAGCGGCGGCCGTCCGGTGCGGTGGTGACCGCGCCGCGCCCGATCGCGAGGGGATTGGGCAGACCCAGTGTGCCGAAACCCAATTCGCCCTGGTGGACCGCCGTCAAGACGTCCATGTCCGGAATATCCGGCGGCACCGGCACGGTGTCCTCACCCTTGAACCGGTGCAGCTCCAGCCAGGCGTCCGAGGGCTCCGGCTCGATGCGCACCATCGAAGGTCCCTGGGGGAGTGGGAAACTGCTGATATCGATGCCCAGCACGACAACTTCGCACCAGGTCCGCCAGCCGGGTGGCGCGACGGCGAGCCGATCCGGGACGGCCAGCAGTGCCGGCATGCGGCGCTCGGCGTACCACTGCTCGATCCGCTCGATCGTGTGCGGGGTCAGCTGGGCCGGACCGCCGCCCGTGCCCAGCGGCACGGCCGAATTGGCCCGCCGCGTATAGCCGTTGCCCGCGCGCAGCAGCCAGCCATCGATCCAGGCGTGCTCGATGCCGGGCCAGGCGTCGGCCGCCGCGGACTCCAGCGCCCGGATCTCGCGGGTACGAATGGGCCTGGGCCCTACCGCCTTCACGGCCACGATCGCATCCGCGGGGATCGTCACCGGCCCGGCGGGCCCGGCATGCACGGTCAGCGGATCGAGCGCGACGAGCTCGCCGATCACATCGGTGAAGGGCTCGGGATCGGCGTACGGGAGGCGATACCGCACCACCACCCGCTGTCCCGGCAGGAGTTCGGAGGGGTCAGTCGTCATGGCCGAACGGATCCGGCACGGTGCCCGGAACCCAGCTCAAACCCGGTGTGCCCCAGCCATTTCGCTTGATGGCCTTCTTCGCCGCGCGGGCATTGCGCCCGATCAGCACGTCGACGTAGAGGAAACCGTCCAGGTGGCCGACCTCGTGCTGCAGCATGCGGGCGAAGAAGCCCTTGCCCTCGATCTCGACCGGATTGCCGTGCTCGTCGGTGCCGGTGACACGGGCCCAGTCGGCGCGGCCGGTGGGGAACTGCTCACCCGGGACGGACAGGCAGCCCTCCTCGTCGTCATCGGGATCCGGCATCGTCTCGGGGATCTCCGAGGTCTGCAGCACCGGGTTGATCACCGCGCCGCGGCGGCGGTTCACCGAGCCGTCGGCCTCGACGTCGGGGCAGTCGTAAACGAACAGCCGCAGCGGCACGCCGACCTGATTGGCGGCCAGGCCCACGCCGTTGGCGACGTCGAGGGTCTCGTACATGTCCGCGATCAGTTCGGCCAGCTCGTCCGGTGTCTGGGTGACCTGCTCGGTCGGTGCGTGCAGAACCGGATCGCCGACGATGCGAATGGGAAGAATCGCCATGGTCGCACACTTTACGCGGCGCCCCGGAGGGGGCCGACACGCCGTGTGACACATCTAGTAACTCGGGCATCCGTGGTTGAATGAGCGCCGACGTATCGTCTGGTGGTCACTCGGCGAGGGAGCAATATGGACAGCGCAGCGGCCCGGAATCTTTCCGCAAGCGAGGACAGCTCTTCCGCGGGCGGCAATTCCCCGGTCCCCGCCTCCGACGGGCTCATCGATGGGCTCACGCGGCGCGAGCTCGAGATCCTCGACTTCGAACGCAAGTGGTGGAAGTACGCGGGCGCCAAGGAGGACGCCATCCGCGAGCTGTTCGGCATGTCCGCCACCCGCTACTACCAGGTTCTCAACGCCGTCGTCGACAAGCCCGAGGCGATGTCCGCCGACCCGATGCTGGTCAAGCGTCTGCGCAGGCTGCGGGCGAGCCGTCAGAAGGCCAGGGCGGCACGGCGACTGGGCTTCCAGGTGTGATGCGCGCGTCTCGACGGGTGGACGGTTAGGGTGAGCTTGTGAGGGAGCTTGCGACCGAACCAGTGATACAGCGTGCCTTGCGCACCGCGGAGCCGAGCGCCAGCGAGGTGCAGCGGTGAGCAACCCGAATCCGCCCTCCGGCGGACCGCCGCTGCGTGCGCTCGCGATGGTGTTGATCGCCGTGGCCATTGTCTTCGCGGGCCTCGGTGCCATGTCGCTGTCGTCGAGTTCCGATTCCGACACCTCGGCCGGTCCGGGCTCGTCCAGCTCGACCACCCCGGCGCCGGCCACCCCGGCGCGGCCGGCCGCGACCAGCAGCACGGCCGCGCTCACCACCACGACGACCGCCGCCACGGCCACCACGGCTGCGAACGGGGTCGACAAGTCGATTCCGGTACGGGTGCTCAACAACAGCACCATCGCCGGATTGGCCGCCAAGACGGGTAGCCGGCTGACAGCGAGCGGCTGGAACGTCACCGAGACGGGCAACTACTCCAGCAGTGTGCTGTCGAAAACGACCGTCTTCTACGAGAATTCGCGTGAGCAGGCCACCGCGCAGGCGATCGCCGATCAACTCGGCGGCCGGATCGAACCCCGGAGCGCGGGGCTGGGCGGCTCCGCGCCCGGCATCATCGTCATCGTCGCGAACGACTGAAGATCACGGGCGCCGAGCCCCACGCCCGGACCGCATAACGGCTCTGGCATCATCTTGTCCGGTAACGAATCTGTCCACGCAGCTTTACTCGTAAACTCGGTACTCGTAAAGGAGTTCCCCGATGGCCCCGTTCACGACACGTCGCCCGTCCTGGCGGATTGTGACCCCGGTGCTGGCGGTCGCGGCCTTCGGCCTCGCAGCCTGTAGCAACGGTCAGCAATCGAGCGATGTCAAGGGAACCACGCCGCCGGTGTGGACGGGGACGGGTGCGGCCGGTCCGTCCGGGGCCAACGGTCCCGGCGCGGCCTCGACTCCCGACAATTCGGTGTCGGTGCAGCTGAAGGACCCCTCCGGCGCCGATATCGGCACCGCGACCATCGCCAAGTCCGGGAGCCACCTGCAGCTCACCGTCGACGCGCAC
Organism: Nocardia albiluteola; assembly: GCF_018860155.1. Lineage (GTDB taxonomy): Bacteria > Actinomycetota > Actinomycetes > Mycobacteriales > Mycobacteriaceae > Nocardia > Nocardia albiluteola. The sequence goes on along the minus strand of NZ_JAHKNI010000013.1, from coordinate 28,166 downwards.
GGCCTCAAGCCCGGCTTCCACGGGCTGCATATCCACCAGGTCGGCAAGTGCGAGGCGAATTCCGTCGCCCCCGCCGGCGGCGCGCCGGGCAACTTCCTGTCCGCGGGCGGGCACCTGCAGGTCGGGGACGCCCACGCCATGCCGGCCAGCGGCGATCTGACCTCCCTCGAGGCGGGCCAGGACGGCACCGCCCACCTGGTGACCACCACCGACGCGGTCACCCTCGACGACATCAAGGACAAGGCCCTGATCATCCACGTGGGCCCGGACAACTTCGGCAACATTCCGAGTCGATACACCCAGGCCGCGGGCGGCGCCACCGGTCCGGACGCCGAAACGCAGGCGACCGGCGACGCGGGTGCCCGAGTTGCCTGCGGTGTCATCGGGTAAGCAGGTAGGCCATGGGCGGGGCAGGCATTCGTAGGGTTCCCTGGAATGGCTCGCCCCGGCCCACGCTCGGCGTCGAGTGGGAGATCGCGCTGGTCGACAAGCAGACCCGCAATCTGTCCAATACGGCCGCGGCCGTCTTCGACGCCGTCGGTGATCTGCGCGCCCACGACGGCACGCCGCAGGTCACCAAGGAGTTGCTGCGCAATACGGTCGAGATCGTCAGCGGGGTCCACGACACCGTCGGCGAGGTCGTCGACGATCTGCACGCCACCATGGACACGGTGCGCCGCGCCGCCGATCCGCTGGGCGTGGATCTGTTCTGCGCCGGCACCCACCCGTTCGCGCAGTGGTCGGCCCAATTGCTCACGCGCACGGTGCATTACGACGAACTGATCGATCGCACCCAGTGGTGGGGGCGGCAGATGCTGATCTGGGGAGTGCACGTGCACGTGGGAGTGTCCCACCCGGAGAAGGTCTTTCCGATCCTGAACACCCTGCTGCTGTCGTATCCGCATCTGCTGGCGCTGTCGGCCTCCTCGCCGATGTGGGCGGGAGTGGACACCGGCTATGCCAGCAACCGCGCCATGATGTTCCAGCAGCTGCCCACCGCCGGGTTGCCCTTCCAGTTCGAAAACTGGTCCCAGTTCGAGGCTTTCGTGCGGGACGAGACCAAAACCGGTGTCTTCGAACAGCTCGGCGGCATGCACTGGGACATTCGCCCCGCCCCCAAGTGGGGCACCATCGAGGTCCGGGTGTGTGATGGAATCCCCAGTCGCACAGAGCTCTCCGCGCTGGTGGCGCTGATCCACTGCCTGATCGTGGATCTCGACCGCCGGGTCGAGGCGGGTGAGACGCTGCCCACACTGCCGCCCTGGCACGTGCAGGAGAACAAGTGGCGCGCCGCACGTTACGGGCTCGACGCGATCATCATCACCGATGCCGACAGCAACGAGCGGCTGATGACCGACGACCTGAGCGACCTGCTGGATCGTCTCGAGCCGGTCGCCAAACAGCTCGGCTGCGAGAACGAGCTGTCCATGGCCGCGGACATTCCCCAGCGGGGCGCCTCCTATCAGCGCCAGCGCCGCGCCGCGGCCGCCGCCCAGGGCGACCTCATCGCGGTCGTCGACGCCCTGGTGAAGGAACTCGACAAATAGGTCCCGGCGAGCGGATTTCGTAGCCGTTTGGTTGCGGTGGGTTCAGCCACTCAGGGGGGTGGCGTTCATCACGTGTTTACTATGGTGGGCGTGCTTCTCGACAATCCGCGTTCCGGCTTCGATGGCGGCGCCCGCCGCGGCCGGTTCGGGCGGCCGTCGAGGCGGGTACTGGTCGTCGCCGCGGTCGCGGCCGTACCGGTGCTGCTCATCGCGTTGCAGATCGTGGCCTCGTGCAACGGTTTCGAGGGTCCGCTGCAGAGCGTCTGGCACGACTACTTCGGCACCCCGAAATCGATGTCGATGCCGTGGGCAGGGCTGGGGCTGGCCCTGATCGGCCTCTCGTGGCGACGGCGGTTCGTCGCCGTGAGCATCGCGGTGGCGCTCGACGCGGCGATCGCCGGGCTGCGGGTGGCGCTGGGCGGGCCGCTGACCTTCGGCAACGGCGCGGTGATCACCCTGACCGGCCTGGCGCTGCTCGCCTGGCTCGGCTGGGAGGGCCGGGACAAGCGCAATGCGCTGCATGCGGCCGCGCTCGGCGCGCTGCTGATCCTCGCCACCAAGGTGGGCGACGTCTGGCTGCACGTCACCGTGATGGCCGGGCCGAATGTGCTGGATCGGTATATGGCGCTGGCGGATCGCGCCTTCGGCGAGCCGTCCTGGCTGGTCGCCCGGGGGCTGGGCGCGCTCGGACCGGTGGTGCCCGCGGTGCTGCACTGGGTCTACATCGAACTGCCGGTGGCGGCGATGGCGATCGCGGTGTGGCAGCTGCGAAATGTGGTGCGGACCGGGATGTGGCCGGGCCACTACCTGGTGCGGACGTTCCTGGTGCTCGGGCTCGTCGGGCCGGTGTTCTACATCCTGTTCCCGGTGGTGGGTCCGATGTTCGCTTTCGCGGCCGACGGCCACGGCCTGCAGATCGGCAACTTCTGGCCGCGGCACCTGCCCCCGATGGAGCACGCGCCCGCCCGCATCCGGTTCGACGCCTTCACCCCGCGCAACTGCATGCCCTCCATGCACGCCGCCTGGTCCACCTCGATATTCCTGCACTCGCGCCGCGACACCGACGGCTCGCCCGCCCCGCGCTGGCTGCGCTGGGGCGGCGCGTTCTGGGTGCTGGCCACCCTCGTGGCCACCCTCGGCTTCGGCTACCACTACGGCGCGGACCTGATCGCGGGCGTGGTGCTGTGCCTGACCGTGGAGTCCGCGCTGCGGGCTCCCGAACGCGGCTGGACCGGTGCGCGCATCCAGCTCGTCGCCGCCGGCTTCATCGTGTTCTTCGCCCTGCTGCTGTCCTACCGCTACCTGGCCCTGTGGATGGCCGAGCACACCCTCCCCGCGGGCATCATCGTGGTGGCCCTGGTCGCCGCCTACTGCCGCGCGTTCTACGTCACCTGGTTCGCACAGCCGGTGCCCGCCCACCCGGCCGAGATCGCTGAGGTACCGGCGCGATAGCCGGCGGCCGCCGCACCGAAACCGCTTGCTGGTAGGCGCCGAAACGGCCCGGCACAATGGCACATGTGCCCGAACTGTCCCTTACTGCCCGCCTGAATCGCTCGGCCGCGGATGCCCGGCGCGGGGTGGTGCGGTTGCATCCGGAGGCGCTGGCGGCGCTGGGGCTGCGGGAGTGGGACGGGATCGCGCTGGTCGGGTCGCGGCGGACGGCGGCGGTGGCGGGGGTGGCTCCCGCGGGGACGCCCGCGGGTGCTGTGCTGCTGGACGATGTGACGCTGTCCAATGCCGGGGTGCGGGAGGACGCGACCGTGGTGGTGTCGCCCGCGACGGTCTTCGGGGCGCGGCGGATCTCGGTGATCGGCTCGGCGCAGGCCATGCGCAGCATCGCCGAGACGACGCTGCGGCAGGCGCTGCTGGGCAAGGTCGTCACGGTCGGTGACGCGGTCTCGCTGCTGCCGCGCGATCTGGGCCCGGGCACCAGCACCGTGGCCGCGTCGCAGGCGCTGTCGCGCACCTTCGGCATCGCGTGGACCTCCGAGCTGCTCACCGTCACCGCGGCCGATCCCATGCGCGGCGCGGTGAGTATTCAGCCCAACAGCGCGGTGGTGTGGGGTGCGGGCGCGGCGCTCGCCGAGGCATCGCACGATCCGGACGGCGCGGGCGCGCCTCAGCCCGGTACCCGGATGACGGTGCGGGAGCGGCCATCCGCGGTGCCGGTGGCCGAATTGGCCGGTGCGCGGGCCCAGGCGGCGAAGCTGACCGAATGGCTCAGCCTCGCGCTGGACGAGCCCGAACTGCTCAAAACCCTCGGCGCGCCACCGCATCTCGGTGTGCTCGTGACCGGACCGGCCGGGGCCGGTAAGGCGACGCTGGCCCGCGCGGTCGCCGCACCGCGCCGCATGGTGGAGCTCGACGGGCCCACCGTCGGCGCTACCGAGAGCGGCACCCGGCTGCGCGAGGTGGGCCTGGCGGTCTCGGAAATCTGTTCCGGCGTCGGTGGAGTGCTGCTGATCACCGACATCGACGCGCTGTTGCCGGCGGAGCGGGAACCGGTCGCCACCCTCATCCTCGATCAGCTGCGCGGCGCGGTGGCGACGCCGGGAGTTGCCTTCCTGGCCACCACCTCTCACCCCGCCGCGATCGATACTCGCCTGCGCGGACAGGATCTGTGCGACCGCGAGGTGGCGCTGACACTTCCGACCGCGGCCGTGCGCAAGGACCTGCTCGAACAGCTGCTGCGCAAGGTCCCCACCGACGGCCTCGAGCTCGACGAGATCGCCGCCCGGACACCGGGTTTCGTGGTCTCCGACCTGGCCGCGCTGTGCCGGGAGGCGGCGCTGCGGGCGGCCTCGCGGGCCAGCCGCGAGCACTCCGATCCGATGCTGACCCACCCCGATCTGCTCGGCGCCCTGCAGGTGATTCGCCCGCTGTCGCGGTCGGGCGCCGAGGAATTGGCGATCGGCAGCCTGAGCCTGGACGACGTCGGCGATATGGCCGAGACCAAACAGGCGCTCACCGAATCGGTGCTGTGGCCGCTGCGGCATCCGGATTCCTTTGCCCGCCTGGGCATCGACCCGCCGCGCGGGGTACTGCTCTACGGCCCGCCCGGCTGCGGCAAGACCTTCCTGGTGCGGGCCCTGGCCGGGAGCGGCCAGCTCAGCGTGCACGCGGTCAAGGGCGCCGAGCTGATGGACAAGTGGGTCGGATCCTCCGAGCGCGCGGTGCGCGAATTGTTCCAGCGCGCCCGCGATTCCGCGCCGTCACTGATCTTCCTGGACGAGGTGGACGCCCTGGCCCCGCGGCGCGGCCAGAGCGGTGATTCGGGCGTGGGCGACCGGGTGGTCGCGGCGCTGCTGACCGAACTGGACGGGGTGGAGCCGCTGCGCGAGGTCGTCGTGGTGGGCGCGACGAATCGGCCGGAGCTCATCGACCCGGCGCTGACGCGGCCGGGCCGGCTCGAGCGCCTGATCTTCGTCCCGCCGCCCGACGCCGGCGCGCGCGCCGACATCCTGCGCACCGCGAGCCGTTCCGTGCCGCTGGCCGCCGGCGTGGACCTGGCCGCGCTGGCCGCCGACCTGGACGGCTATTCGGCCGCGGACTGCTCGGCCCTGCTGCGCGAGGCGGCGCTGGCCGCGATGCGCCGCGACGTCGACGCCGCCGATGTCACCGCCGACGACGTCGCCATCGCCCGCTCGGCGGTGCGGGCCTCGCTCGATGCGGATCAGGTGGAGTCGTTGCGGGCCTACGCCGATCGGCGCGTGGCGGGCACCTGAGCGTGCTGGGCACACGACCAGCACATCTTTCGGAGGAGACGTAGCACACGTAAACGGCACGCCTGCCTTTCGTGTGCCCCCGATCACAGGTAGTTTTGCCTGGTGCGCACCAGTCATGCTGTTGTGGAGATGGTCACGGCCTTCGTGTGCACGCTGGTTGCCGGAATGTCGCTACTGCTGCCGATCGACTTCGCGTGGTCGACGGAGTCGAGTGCGCTACAGCTGGATATGCTCGCCTTCAGCGTGCCGCGCGCCATCGCGGTCGGCGCCGTGGTCGCGCTGCTGGTCGCGGTGTTCGCGACCACCATGAATCACGCCATGGCCGCGTGGGGGTCGGCTCTGTTCGGCATCGTGATCATGTTCATCAACCATCTCGCCGGACACAACGCCAGTCCGATCGCGCCGCTGTCCACCCTGAACTTCGTGGATTCGATCGCCGGCGGAATTCTGCTGGGCGGCATCGCGGCCGCGGTGCTGCGCGGCCGCCTGCAGGTCTTCGGGTGGACGCTCGGCGCGCTGGCCAGCGTCGTGATCGCCGCAGCGATGCCGGTGTCGTACACCCAGGGCCGTCTCGACCTGACCTCGCACTGGCCGGCGGTCGACTCCCCGCCGCTGTGGCTCATCGAGATCACGCTGGTCCTGGTGGCTTTCGGCACCATTTCCAACCGGCGCCGCACCGAGATCGAGCGGCGTGCGATCGAGCTGCCGATGGCCCCGATCCTGGCGGGCCTGCTGTACATCGCCGTCACGTTGTTCGGCTCGGAGTGGCTGGCCCGACATGCCGCCGATGTCGTCGACATCACGGTGGCGGTGGCGGCCACGGTGATCGCCGCGGTGATCGCGGCGATGCTGCTGCCCCGCCGCGACGGCACCCTGGTGCTGCTCGCGGTCGCGTTGTCGTCGGTGGGCAGCGCGGTGATTCCCGCGCAGGTGGCGGACTGGGCGGCGCCATTGCTGGTCGTGGCGGTGGCGGTCGGAATCGTGGTGGGATTCCGGCGGGCCGCACCGATGGTGGCGCTGGCAATGCTGGCCGGGCTGGCGTTGTTCGGCGCGCTGACCGGCAACGACGGCCGGCTGCATGCCGCCGTCCTCGCCGTGGTGCTCGCGGTGGCGGCCGGGTACTGCTTCGGTTGCGCCGCACCGCGGTACAACCCGACGCGGGTGCTAGGGGTCGCGATCGTGCTGGGCGCCTCGGGGGTGCTGGCCGTGCGCGACCACCTCAGTCACGGGGCCTTCAGCACCGCGACCCTGCAGGGCGGGCAGTGGAGCATCGTCCCGGTGCCCATGGTGCATGCGGCCATCTCGTACTGGATGGCGCTGGCGATCACGATCGGCTGCGCGGCGGGGCTGCTGTTGCTGCGGCGCTGGCGGGCGCCGACGGTGGTGCGGGCACCCCAGCCGATGACCGATTTGCCCGAAACATCCGAAGATAGCTGATTTTCCCCGTATGGTACGACCGTCCGCATCGCCCGGGACCGGAGAACACGTCGGCAAGTATCATCGAGGCCGCTCCACCCCGCTGCCGACCGACGGAGTGATGTTTGCTCGCCATCCTGTTCGCACATGCCGTCGCCGCTCTCATCGCGCCGCCGTGCGTCCGGATGTTGGGCAGGCGCGGCTTCTACGTGCTGGCGCTGGCGCCGCTGGGCAGCCTCGGCTGGGTGGTCACGCACTGGAACGACGACCGGACCCTCGAAATCCCCTGGGCGCCCAGCATCCACCTGAACGTGGACCTGCGCTTCGACTCGCTCTCCAGCATCATGGCCGCGCTGGTGCTGGGCATCGGCGCGCTGATCCTGGCCTACTGCGCGGGCTACTTCGACGATGACGACCGCCAGCGGCTGGGCATCTTCGCCGGCTACATGGTGGCGTTCTCCGGGGCCATGTTCGGGCTGGTCACCAGCGACAACATGATCCTGATGTTCACCTTCTGGGAAGCCACGACGGTGCTGTCGTTCCTGCTGGTGGGCCATCACGCGGATCAGATCGCCGGCCGCCGCGCGGCACTGCAGGCGCTGCTGGTCACCGGTGCGGGCGGGCTGACGATGCTGGTCGGCATCATCATGGTGGGCCACGAGTGCGGTACCTACCGGCTCTCGGAGGTCGTGCACCGGGCCGATCCGCACTCCTGGTTCACGGGCGTGGCGGTGGTGCTGATCCTGATCGGTGCGCTGAGCAAGTCGGCGATCGTGCCCCTGCACTTCTGGCTGCCCGGCGCGATGGCCGCGCCCACGCCGGTCAGCGCCTATCTGCACGCCGCGGCGATGGTCAAGGCCGGTGTGTACCTGGTCGCGCGCCTCGCGCCGGTGTTCGCGGTCAGCGCGCCGTGGCATCCGATCCTGCTCACGCTGGGCCTGTTGTCGATGGTGCTGGCCGGGCTGCGCTCGCTGCAGGTCTACGACCTGAAGCTGGTGCTGGCCTTCGGCACGGTCAGCCAGCTCGGGTTCATGATGACGCTGCTGGCGATCGGCACCCCGGACGCGGCACTGGCCGGGGTGACGATGATCGTGGCGCACGCGCTGTTCAAGGCCTGCCTGTTCATGGTCGTCGGCGTCATCGACCACGGCGCCGGGACCCGGGACATGCGGCGGCTGTCCGGTCTGGGGCGGCGCGCGCCGGTGTTGTGCGGGACCGCGACCCTGGCCGCGCTGAGCATGGCCGGCATCCCGCCCATGCTGGGTTTCGTGGGCAAGGAGAGCGCGCTGGGCGCAATTCTGGACGCGGACAACCTGCCCGGGCCCGCGCGGGCCGCCGTGGTCGTGGGAGTCGTGGTCGGCTCCATGTTCACAGTCGGCTACAGCGTCCGATTCCTCTGGGGCGCATTCGGTTCCAAGACATCGGATAATTACGGGTCCACGGATGTGCCCGAGCCGCACCGCGAATGGCATCGTCCCGGTGCGCTGTTCGTCGCGCCGCCCGCGGTGCTGGCGCTGGCGAGTGTCGCCGCCGGGGTGGGTGCGTCCCGCCTGGACCGGCTGCTGCGGCCCTATGCGCAAACCCTTCCCGGACACGGGCTTTCCCATCTGGCGCTGTGGCACGGCTGGGGGACGCCGCTGACCCTGTCGATGGTGGCGATCGCCTGCGGTCTGCTGCTGTTCGAAATCCGGGACCGCATCGGTGAATCCGCCAATCCGCGCCTGGGCAACGCCGACCGCGTCTACGACGCGGTGCTGCGCGGAATGGATCAGCTGTCCCTGCGCATGACCGGTGCGACACAACGCGGTTCGCTCCCGCTGAACCAGGCGCTGATCCTGATCACCCTGATCGCGCTGCCGACCGCGATGCTGCTGGTCGAGGCACGCTCGAAAGTATCTCTGCGCCTGTGGGATTCGCCCCTTCAGCCGGTGATCGGGCTGATCATGATCATGATGGCGGTGGGCGCCACGGTCATGCGCAACCGCCTGGCCGCGGTGCTGCTGGTCGGCGTCACCGGCTACGGCTGCGGGTGCATCTTCGCGCTGCACGGCGCGCCCGACCTGGCCCTGACCCAATTCCTGGTGGAGACGCTGACGCTGGTCATCTTCGTGCTGGTGCTGCGCAAATTCCCCGCCGAGGTGGAGTCCGACCGCACCACCGCGTTCAAGGTGCGCCGCGCGGTGCTCGCGGCGCTGGTCGGTGCGACGGTCTCGGTGCTGGCCGCGTTCGCGATCGCCGCGCGCAGCACCGAACCGATCTGGCACCGGATCCCCGACTACGCCTACGAATTCGGCGGCGGCAAGAACGCGGTGAACGTGCTGCTGGTCGACGTCCGGGCGTGGGACACCCTCGGGGAGATCTCGGTGCTGGTGGTCGCCGCGACGGGCGTCGCCTCGCTGATGTTCCGCAGCCGCCGCTTCGGCACGCTGCCGCGGGTGGCCGACGCGCCCGGCTACGACCCGAACCGCACCTACTGGTTGCCCGCGGCCAGCCTGGTCGCCCGCCGGCACCGATCGATGGTGCTGGCGATGACGACCCGGCTGCTGTTCCCGACGATCATGATGCTCTCGGCGTACTTCTTCTTCTCCGGCCACAACGCCCCCGGCGGCGGTTTCGCGGGCGGCCTGACCGCCGGATTGGCGCTGGTGCTGCGGTATCTCGCGGGCGGGCGCTACGAGCTGGCCGAGGCGCTGCCGGTCGACGCGGGACACCTGCTCGGCGCGGGACTGGCCCTGGCCGCGGGCACCGCGACCGGGTCGCTGGTGCTGGGAGCGCCGCCGTTGTCCTCCGCGATCATCCAGGTGACCCTGCCGATGTTCGGGCACGTCAAGCTGGTCACCGCGATGCTGTTCGATCTGGGCGTATACCTGATCGTGGTCGGACTGGTGCTGGATGTGCTGCGCAGCCTCGGCGCCCGCCTGGACACCGAGGACCCGATGCACACCACGGGCACCCTGCCCCGGATCGAGACAACGGGGCCGGTCAGCCGACCGAGCTTGCGGAGTCGGCGGGATGGGGAAAACATCGGGGAGCGCCGATGACCGCGAACCTGACCCTGCTGATCCTGATCGGCATCCTGACCGCATGCGCGGTGTACATGGTGCTCGAGCGCGCGGTGTCGAAGATGCTGCTGGGGATGATCCTTTTCGGCAACGCGGTGAATCTGCTCATTCTTACTGTCGGAGGGGTGGACGGACGCCCGCCGATCCTGGGGGAAACCGATCGGGTGCACCACGATACGGCCGATCCGCTGGCGCAGGCGATGGTGCTGACCTCCATCGTGATCACCATGGGACTGGCCGCGTTCGTGCTGGCGCTGGCCTACCGCTCCTACGCCCTGCGCGCCACCGAGCAGGTGGAGAACGACCCCGAGGACGTGAAGGTGGCCTCGCGGCGCGAGGGGGAGGATCCCGAGCAGTGAGTTTGCCCCATGACCTGATTTTTCGGCTGGCCCCGCTGCCGGTGCTGATCCCGCTCCTGACCGCGGCGCTCACGCTCGTCGCCGGGCGCAAACCCAGGCTGCAGCAGATCATTTCGGTGATCGCGCTGTCCGCCGTCGTGGCGGTCGCGGCGCTGCTGCTGTACCTCGCCGATCGCGACGGCATGGCCGCGCTGCAGGTCGGGGGCTGGCACGCGCCGATCGGGATCACGCTGGTGGTGGACCGGTTGTCCGCGGCGATGCTGCTGGTGTCCTCGATCGTGCTGCTGGCGGTCATGGTGTACGCCGTCGGGCAGGGTATCAGCGACGGCACCGAACGCCAGCCGACCTCGATCTTCCAGCCGACGTATCTCATTCTGACCGCGGGGGTTTCGATCGCCTTCCTGGCCGGGGACCTGTTCAACCTGTTCGTGGGGTTCGAGGTGCTGCTGGCCGCGTCGTTCGTGCTGCTGACCCTCGGCGCCAGCGCCGACCGGGTGCGCGCGGGGGTGGTGTACGTGATGGTGTCGATGGTGTCGTCGCTGATCTTCCTGATCGGCATCGCGCTGGCCTATGCGGCGACCGGCACCCTGAATCTGGCGCAGATGGCCGAGCGGATGGCCGCGGTGCCCGGCGGGGTGCGCGGCGCGATCTACGCGGTGCTGCTGGTGGCGTTCGGGATCAAGGCCGCGGTGTTCCCGCTGTCGAACTGGCTGCCCGATTCCTATCCCACCGCGCCGGCGCCGGTCACCGCGGTTTTCGCGGGTTTGCTGACGAAGGTCGGTGTGTACGCGATCATCCGGCTGCACACGCTGCTGTTCCCGGCCGCGCATTTCGACCGGGTGCTGCTGATCTGCGGCCTGTTCACCATGCTGCTCGGCATTCTCGGCGCGATCGCTCAGAGCGATATCAAGCGGCTGCTGTCGTTTACCCTGGTCAGCCACATCGGCTATCTGATGTTCGGCATCGGGCTCAATACCGCCGCGGGCCTGGCGGGCACGGTTTTCTATGTGGCACACCACATTCTGGTGCAGACCACGCTGTTCCTGGTGGTCGGGCTGATCGAGCGGCAGGCGGGTTCTGCGTCGCTCGAGCGCCTGGGTGGACTGCTCGCGGCCAGCCCCGCGCTGGCGGTGCTGTTCGGCATCCCGGCGCTGAATCTGGGTGGCATTCCGCCCTTTTCGGGATTCCTGGGCAAGGTGACGCTGCTGCAGGCCGGTGTCGCCGACGGCAGCGTGCTGGCCTGGGTGCTGGTCGCCGGATCGGTGCTGACCAGCCTGCTGACGCTGTATGCGATGGCGCGGGTGTGGAGCAAGGCGTTCTGGCGGGCGCGCGCCCAGGCGCCCGAGGGCGAGCTGGGCGATGCGGCGCCCTCGGCGCTGATCGACGAATCGGTCGACATGCTGTTCCACGAGCGCCCCGATCCGGGCCGGATGCCGCGGATGATGCTGGCCCCGACGGTCGCGCTGATCGGGGTGGGGCTGGCCCTGACGGTCTTCGCCGGGCCGATCCTCAATATCGCCGCGCGCACCGCGGGCGATCTGACGGATCGGGGCACCTACCTGAAAACCGTCCTGGGGCATTCGGATACGGCGCAGGCGGGAGGACACGATGAACCGCCACGGTGAGCGTGCGCAGGGCGGGGGTGCAGGATGCGCATGAGTCGGGAAACTCTCGTCTGGATCGGTTCGCTCGCGTGGCTGGCCATCGTCTACACGGCCCTGTGGGGGGAGTTCACCATCGGCAATGTCGTTGCGGGACTGGTGATCGGCGCGATCATCATGCTCGCGCTGCCGCTGCCGCGGGTACCGATCTCCGGGCGCCTGCATCCGCTGTCGTTGTTCGAATTGATCGCTCTCAGTGCGTATTACGCGCTGGAGTCGAGCCTGCAGATCGCCTGGTTCGCGATCCGACCGGCCGGGGCCCCGGTATCCGGCGTGCTGCGGGTGCGCCTGGCGATCCGCTCGCCCCTGGTGATGGTGCTGTGCGCCGACCTGCTCAACCTGATCCCGGGCACCATGGTGCTCGAACTCGACCGCGAGACGCACACCGTCTGGGTGCACGTGCTGGACGTCGGCAGCGACGCGGCCGTCGAACGGTTCTACTTCACCACCCGGCGGCTCGAGCAGTTGCTGATCCGCTCCTTCGAGCGCCCGTCCGAATGGCGCGAGACGATGAAGCCTGTCCCACCTCCCCCCGAGGAGCGATGACCCATGCATGACACGAGTACGGCGATGCAGGTCGTCGCGACCATTGCGGCGGTCCTGCTGGTGAGCGCGGCCGCCCTCACCGCCTACCGCGTCCTGGCCGGGCCCAGCACCCTGGACCGGGTCGTCGGCATCGATTCCCTGGTGGCGATCACCGCCTCCGGACTGGCGGTGTGGGCGGCGTTCAGCGACGACACCACGGTGCTGCCCGGGATCGTGGCGCTGGCCCTGGTCGGATTCCTCGGCTCGGCCGCGGTCTCCCGATTCCGCGTGCGGGACGACCGATGAATTGGTTCGAGACCACCCTGCGCTGGCTGTCGTACGTGCTGATCCTGCTCGGCGCGGCCTTCGCGCTGACCGCGGCCCTGGGCATCGTCCGATTCCCCGACACCCTGTCCCGGATGCACGCCGCGACGAAACCTCAGGTCGTCGGCCTGATCCTGATTCTGCTCGGCGCGGCGATCCAGCTGCGCGGCCACGGTAACGTCTGGATGCTCGTCCTGGTGGGACTGTTTACGCTGCTCACCGCCCCCGCCGTCGCCCACCTCATCGGCCGCACCGCATACCGTGAGCAGCGCGGGCGCGACGGGTTGCTGCTCATCAACGAACTCGGGGACGACGACCAGGAATGAGTGAAAGCTCCTGCATCGCAGTCGGACTGCGCGCGTCTTGCCGACCGGCGCGAGGCTCAGCCGTGCAGGCCGGTACCCGGGAAGTTCCGCCCGCCCGGACGACGTAGCCGCAACCGCGCGTTGGAGACCCGCAACACCGGCCGCCGGGTGGCCCGCCGCTGTGCGCGGCGTTCGGCCGGCTTGTGATGCCAGGTCTCCGGACGGGCCGCGACCCAGCGCGCCGAGCGCCAGGCGAACGGAATGTGCGCCAGATACAGCGCCACCAGCACCATCAGCAGGATCAGCGGATAGGTGACCAGCGCCGCGGCGACCAGCGCGACCAGCACCAGCAGCAGCGCCGCGGCTTGCGGCGCTACCGAGACCGATTTCATCGCCAGCGTCGGGATCGTGCTGACGGCCAGTAGCGCGGCGAACACCGTCCACGCCGCGACCACCGGCACCGAATTCCACCAGCCGCTGCCGAACTGCTCGTACACCGCGACGGGCAGCAGCGCGGTGAGCGCGGCCGCCGGGGCGGGCACGCCGGTGAAGTATTCGCGCTGCCAGTCGGGCCGGGTGTCGTCGTCCAGCAGGGTGTTGAACCGGGCCAGCCGCAGCACCAGGCTCACCGTGTAGATCAGCGCGATGATCCAGCCCACGCTGTACTTGTGCAGGAACGCCACATACAGCACCAGCGCCGGGGCCACGCCGAAGGAGATGGCGTCGGAGAGCGAATCGAGCTCGGCGCCGATCTTGCTGGTCGCGGCGAGCAGGCGGGCCAGCCGTCCGTCCAGGGTGTCGAGCACCGCGGCCGCGCCGACCATGGCCAGCGAGACCTGCAGCGACCCGTCGAGGGCGAACTTCACCGCCGACAGTCCGGCGCATAGGGCCAGGATCGTGACGATGCTCGGCAGCAATCGCACGGTCCGGCGCCGTCCGGTGTCTACCCACCCCGCCGGCTTCGCCGCCATGCCACCCCCATGGGCGATCGCGGATTTATCGATCATGACAGCAGTTCTGCCAGCACCGTCTCCCCGCCGGTCGTGCGCTGCCCGGGTTCGACGAGCGGCCGGGTGCCGGCGGGGAAGTAGGTGTCCACCCGGGAGCCGAAGCGGATCAGCCCGTAGGTGTCGCCGATGGTGAGCGCGTCGCCGGTCTTGGCCTCGCACACGATCCGGCGCGCCAGCAGGCCCGCGATCTGCACGACCGTGATCAGCTGACCCGAGGCGGTCTCGAGGATCATGCTGTTGCGCTCGTTCACCGCGCTGGCCTCGGGCAGGTCGGCCGAGCGGAATTGGCCGCGGCGATAGGCGATCTCGCGCACGGTGCCCGACACCGGCGTGCGCTGCACGTGCACGTCGAGCACCGACAGGAAGATGCTCACCCGGGGCACCGCGACGTCACCGAGATTCAGCTCGGCGGGCGGCACGGCGGTGTCGACCAGCGCGACCTGTCCGTCGGCCGGGGCCACCACGACGCCGGGTCGATTCGGCGGCACCCGGTGGGGATGCCGGAAGAAGGCCGCGCAGGCCGCCGCGGCCGTCAGCGCCGCCCGCCGCACCCAGGTGCGCCGCCGCCCTAGCACCGCCACCGCCAGCGGCGCCGCCACGAACGGGAGACCGGCGGGATGCAGCGGCGGTACCGCGTCGCGGACCAGATCGGCGAGATGGCCGACTCCGGTTCGGTCGGGCGTGCCGGGCGGGGTGGGGCGGCGGGCCACAGGCTCCTCTTTCGTGCATGGACTTGGTGCGGTGTGATACGCGCTCACACCTTACGGGAATCGGGCGGCCCAGACAGGTCTCCGAACGCGAGCAATCGGCCCGCGAACGGGACATAGTGGAACTGATTGCGACTTTACCCAACTAGCGGCTACAGTTCGGGATAATATGAGGGGGCCTCATGTCTTCGGTTAACACAACCGGTCGCAGAGGACCCGATGATGGAAGGCGCGGGTGGGGTCGTCACGCCGGGATCGCAGGTCCCGGGGGACCGCCTGCCGGTACATAGGAGAAGCACGATGGCTGCACGACTCGCCCGGATCACCGGGGCAGAGCACACAGCGATGCTCGGGCTCGGCGTGTACCGCCCCGCCCGGGTCGTCACCAACGACGAGGTTGCCGGACCGATCAACTCGAGCGACGAGTGGATCCGCACCCGCTCGGGCATCCGGAACCGGCGGTTCGCGTCCGATGCCGAGACCATCGTCGGCATGAGCGCCGCCGCGGGCCGTGCTGCGCTCGCCGCCGCGGGGGTCGGCCCCGAGGAGGTCGACTGCGTCATCGTGGCCACCTCCACCTGGCTGCTGCTCACCCCGGCCGCGGCCCCGCAGGTCGCCACCGAACTCGGCATGGGAAATCCGGCCGCCTTCGACATCTCCGCCGGCTGCTCCGGGTTCTGCCACGCCATCGCTGTGGCCTCGGACCTGGTCAAGGGCGGTACCGCGCGCCGTGCACTGGTGATCGGCGTGGAGCGGCTGACCGACACGATCAATCCGGCCGACCGCGGCACCGCGTTCCTGTTCGCCGACGGCGCGGGCGCGGTCGTGATCGGCCCGTCCGACGAGCCCGGCATCGGCCCGACGGTCTGGGGTTCGGACGGCACTCAGCATCGCGCGATCCGTCAGGACAAGGACTGGATGGAGTTCTTCAACGAGATCGACGCGAAGGGTACCGACGCCGTGCGGCCCTATCTCGCCATGGAGGGCACGGCGGTATTCCGTTGGGCCGCACACTCGTTGAAGAAGGTCTGCCTGGACGCCATCGCCGTGGCCGGGCTCACCCCCGCCGATATCGACGCGATGGTTCCGCATCAGGCCAACGGCCGCATCATCGAGATCATGGCCAGGGAGCTGAAGCTGCCCGAAAGCACCGCGCTGGCCAACGATATCGAGGAGACCGGAAACACCTCGGCCGCCTCGATCCCGCTGGCCATGGAGGCGTTGCTGCGCTCGGGGAAGAGCAAGCCCGGCGCCGACGCGCTGCTGGTCGCCTTCGGCGCCGGACTGTCCTGGGCCGCGCAGGTCGTCAAACTGCCCAACTGGCAGTAACTCGGGGATGGTGAGCCGGCGGAGCTTGCGGAGCCGGCGGGGTGGGTTGAGCGCTGTCAATCCAGTTCCCACTTGACGGTGACCGTGAACGTCACCGTCTGGGTGCCGGGCTCGAGCGGAATGTCCGGCGCCGCAAACTGACTGCGCGCGCCCGGCGGCGGCGGGTTTGCGCCGCTGCTGGTTTCGTTGATGGTCTTCACCGACCCCAGTTTCAGCCCGGACAGCACCGCGTACTGCTCGGCCTGGGCCTTGGCATCGGCGAAGGCCCGGGCACGGGCGTCGGCGAGCAGCTTGGAGTTGTCGTCCAGGGCGAAGGACACCGAATCGATCCGTGTGGCATTGCCGCCGGCCTGCGTGGCGGCGCCCAGGATCGCCGAGGCCTTGGTCAGCTCGCGCACCACCACGTGCACGGTGTTGCTCGCGCGGTAACCGGTCACGGTGCGGTCGTTGCTGTACTCCGGTTGCACCGAGACGTCGGTGGTGCGGATGTCCTCGCGCCGCGCGCCCGCGGTCACCATGGCGTCGATGAGCGCCTTGCCCTGGGTGCTCGCCGACGAGATCGCGGTCGAGACGTCCGGCGCGGTCACCTCGACGCCGAGATCGGAGTTCAGCGTGTCCGGCGCGCCCTGTACCTGCCCGGACCCGATCACGGTGACATCGCGGTGCGGGCCGCCGGAGTCCGGGGAACTTCCGCATCCGGTGAGCAGGGCGGCCGTACCGGCCAGGGCGGCAACCGATCCATAGAAACGTCGCATCACCGAGACATTAGGCCAGTGAACGCTGCCGGCCGCCTACTTCTCCGCGGCGGCCTTGATCTTCTCGAGGGTGGCGTGCATGCCGTCGGTCAGATTCGTCTCGAATTGCTGCTCGCCGCCGAGGAACGCGTCGATCATCATGCGCACGGGCTTGCGCACGCCGTGGGGAATGTCGCGCCGCTCGACCAGCTTGGTCCCGGACTCGGTGGGCTCGAGCGTGAAGCTCCAGACGGTGCCGTTCTCGTTCATCCGGAATGCGAAGGCCCGGTTGGGCTCGAAGCGCGTGATCCGGGAGGTCGTGGGGTAGTAGTAGCCGTCGTGGTTGAGGTTGACCGTCCAGGTGCCCGCGCGCGGGGTGCCGAGCGGAATCATCCGCACGGTGTTGGGGCTGAACTCCGGCATCCGCTTCAGATCCGAGAGCACCGCCCAGACCCGTTCCGGCGGCGCGGCGATCTCGATGGTGGCAGTCAATGGGTTCGGCAACGCGCCCTCCGGGATCCGGGATATGTGCTACCGCGGATCCTACTGTGCACCGCCCGTGACCGGTGGTATGTGACTGAGGTCACTTCTGATCGAAAATCGACTGGATCACATTCTGATGTGAGGGGTGCCCGAATCCGTAATGCTGGCCGCAGAATGACAGATAGAGATTACGGCGTTCGACGAAGCAACCGACTGGGCATGTTTCCGTCTCATGTGAGGTGATCGGCCGTGAATTTTCGCTCTCTACTCAACCGCCGGCACGTGGTTCCACTGCCGCTACTTCCGGATTTCGATACCGAACGGACGTTCGGGCCGTTGCGAAAACGTGGTGATACCGACCGCGAGGAACGACTCGAGCGCCTACTCACTCCCACCGAGCTCGACATCGTCGAGCACCGGCAGCCGGGCTGATGATGCCCGGTCTGCCGGGCATCCGGGTGCAGCCCACAGCGAAACGTCTGCCCGCGACTTGCGCATACCGCCCATACTCATGAGGTGACTTCACCAGCTGCCGCCAAACCGGCGATTCTCAGTGTCGACGACGATCCGGGTGTCTCCCGCGCCGTCGTCCGGGACCTGCGGCGCCGATACGGTGCGGACTACCGCATCCTGCGCGCGGAATCGGGGGCCTCGGCCCTGGACGCGCTTCGTGAGATGAAACTGCGTGGTCAGCCCGTCGCCGTGCTGATCGCGGACTATCGGATGCCGGGAATGGACGGCATCGAATTCCTGGAGCAGGCGATGGACCTGCATCCGTATGCGCGCCGGGTGCTGCTGACCGCGTACGCCGACACCAATGCCGCCATCGAGGCGATCAACGTCGTCGATCTGGACCACTATCTGCTCAAGCCTTGGGATCCGCCGGAGGAGAAGCTGTATCCGGTGATCGACGCGCTGCTCGAGGCGTGGCGGGGCGACGATCACCGCCCCGTGCACGAGACCAAGGTGATCGGGCACCGCTGGTCGGCCCGCTGCTCGGAACTGCGGGAGTTCCTGGCGCGCAACCAGTTGCCCTATCGCTTCTACCTGGCCGACGAGCCGGAGGGCGCCCGGCTGCTGGCCGCGGCCGGGGCGGACCCGGACAGCTGCCCGGTGGTGATCGATCCGACCGGCCGGGCACTGCTGGCGCCCTCGGACAGCGAGGTGGCCACGAGCGTCGGCCTCAACACCGATCCGACCGGCGAGTTCTACGACCTGATCGTGGTCGGCGGCGGTCCGGCGGGGCTGGGCGCGGCGGTGTACGGCGCGTCGGAGGGGCTGCGCACGGTGCTGGTCGAGCGCACCGCGACCGGTGGTCAGGCGGGGCAGAGCTCGCGCATCGAGAACTACCTGGGCTTCCCGGACGGTCTGTCCGGTGCGCAGCTGGCCGATCGGGCCCGCCGGCAGGCGGTCAAATTCGGCGCCGAGCTGATCACCGCCCGCGAGGTGGTGGGCCTGGACGTCTGCGGTTCGGCGCGAGTGGTGAATTTCGACGATGGCAGCTCGATCGCGGCACATTCGGTCCTGATCGCCACGGGCGTGAACTACCGCCACCACCCGGCCCCCGGGGTGGACGAATTCACCGGGCGCGGAGTGTATTACGGCTCGGCGATGACCGAGGCCGCGGACTGCATCGATCGCGACGTGTACATCGTCGGCGGCGCGAATTCGGCGGGCCAGGCGGCGGTGTTCCTGTCCCGCAACGCCTGCAAGGTGCACATCCTGATCCGCGGCGACTCGCTGGAGAAATCCATGTCGCACTATCTGATTCAGCAGATCGAGCAGATCGGCAACATCGTCGTGCACCCCTGCACCGAGGTCGTCTCGGTCGACGGCCACGATCACATGGAGCGAATCATCCTGCGCAACAACGCGACCGGTGCCGAGGAGAAGGTCGATGCCGAGCGGTTGTTCCTGTTCATCGGGGCCGCGCCGGAAACCGACTGGCTGGACGACATCGTCGCCCGCGATCCGGCCGGATACGTGGTGGCCGGGCCCGATCTGATGGTCGACGGCAACCGCCCGCCGGGCTGGGAGCTGCCGCGCCCGCCGCATCACCTCGAGACAAGCGTCCCGGGCGTTTTCGTGGCCGGGGACGTGCGCTCGGATTCCGCCAAGCGGGTCGCCTCCGCCGTCGGCGAGGGCGCGATGGCGGTCATGCTCGTGCACCGGTACCTGGCCAAGCAGTAGGAGAGTGTTGTGACTGATACTCAGAAGGCCCTGTCCGACTCGGGGAACGCGACCAGCACCCGGACGCTGTGCGACCCCGACGAACTGCGCACCCTGTTCCTGTTCGAGAAGCTCGACGACGACCAGCTGGACTGGCTGTGCCGCGGCGGGCACGTCGAAACCTTCGAGCCGGGACTGGTTTTCCGCGAGGGCGACCCGGCGACGTGCTTCTACGTACTGATGGACGGCGAGGTCGTGCTGACCAAGCAGTCCGGTGGCGAGGAGATCGAGCTCGTCCGCACCCGGCATCGCGGAGCGTATTCCGGCGCCTGGATGGCCTATATGGGCGACAAGGTGGAGCAGAACTACAACGGATCGTTCTACGTCACCCAGCCCTCGAAGTTCTTCGTGCTCGATTCCGCGACCTTCGCGCAGATGATGCGCGAATGGTTCCCGATGGCCCTGCATCTGCTGGAGGGCGTGTTCTTCGGCAACCGCAACAGCAACGAGATCATCGGCCAGCGCGAGCGACTGCTCGCACTGGGCCAGCTCTCGGCCGGGCTCACCCACGAACTGAACAACCCGGCGTCCGCGGCGGTGCGCGCCACCTCGGCGCTGCGGGACCGGGTCGCGGGCATGCGGCACAAGCTCAAGATGATGGCGCACGGCAAGTTCACCCCGGCCGCGTTCGAGGCGCTGGTGCAGCTGCAGGAGGAGGCGGCCACCCAGGTTGCCAAGGCCCCGACGCTGACCCCGCTCGAGACCGCGGACCGCGAGGACGAGCTCGGCGACTGGCTCGACGGGCACGGCATCGCCAACGGCTGGGACATCGCCCCGACCTTCGTGCAGGCCGGATTCGACGTCGACTGGCTCGAACGGATCTCCGGGGCGCTGGAGGGCTGCGACGGCGGTGTGTTCGAGGGCGCGATCCGCTGGCTGAACTACACGGTCGAGACCGAGCTGCTGATGAACGAGATCACTGACTCGACCACCCGGATGTCCTCGCTGGTCAATGCGGCCAAGCAGTACTCGCAGATGGACCGCGCGCCGTTCCAGGTGGTCGACATCCACGAGCTGCTCAAGAGCACGCTGGTGATGCTGGCCCGCAAGATCGGCGACGACATCACCGTGGTCAAGGACTTCGACCGCACGCTGCCGCAGGTGCCGTGTTACGCAGCGGAATTGAATCAGGTGTGGACCAATCTGATCGACAACGCGGTCGCCGCGATGGACGGGCACGGCACCCTGACCGTGCGCACCTACCGCGAGAACGAGTGCGCCGTCGTCGAGATCGGCGATACCGGTCCCGGCGTGCCCGCCGAGCTGCGGCATCGGATCTTCGAGCCGTTCTTCACCACCAAGCCGGTGGGCGAGGGAACCGGTCTGGGGCTGGATATTTCGTTCCGTATCGTGGCCAAGAAGCACGGCGGCGATATCAGGGTCGAGTCGGTTCCCGGCGATACGAGGTTCATCGTGCGGCTGCCGCTGAATCCGGCCCGGCCCGTCGAGGAGCAGGGCGCAGACACGAATCCCGGAGGTGAAGGATGACAAGAGAATCCGACAATGCCGCGATCGAGGGCATCGATCCGGCGGTGCCGCCGAGCGGCCCGGGGTGTGCGGAATGCGAAGCGGCGCAGGGCTGGTGGGTACATCTGCGGCGGTGTGCGCAGTGCGGTCACGTGGGCTGTTGCGACACCTCGCCGGAGCAGCACGCCTCGAAGCACTTCGCGGCCACCGGACATCCCTTCATCCAGAGCTTCGAGCCGGGCGAGGAATGGTACTTCGACTTCCGCTCCGAGGAGATGTTCGGCGAGGGGCCCAGGCTCGCGCCGCCGGAGCACCACCCGCGCGGTCAGACGGTGCCCGGCCCGCGCGAGCGGGTGCCACGGGACTGGCAGAACCACATCCACTGATCGCCGGTCGGGTGGCCGGGCCGAACCCGGTGCACGCGCGCGCTCGCGGCCCGGTACGCTGCGAGCGCGCTGGGTAGCCCGGCGTCCACCGACCACCCGGGAATATGCACAGATGAAACAACTTTCGGTGACCGTCGCTCGTGGCGCGATGATCGTTGCGCTCGGCGCCATGGCAACCGGTCTGGCCGCGTGCGGCGGCGGCAAGGACAACGCCGCGAACACCGCCAGCGGGTCCAGCACGACCAGCGCGACCGCCTCTGCCGCTGCCACCGCCGCCGCGTCCGGCAGCGCGACGGCGAGCGCCGCGACGACCGCCCCGACGACAACGACCAAGTCGACACTGGGCCCGGCCTCGCAGACGCTGTGCAGCACCTTCCGGAACATGGACATCGACACCGAGAAGTCGGTGGTGGAAAAGGCTCTCGCGGAAAACCCCGGCTCCAAGTTTCAAGGTAGCCCGGATGTAGCTCTGGGCACCGCGAAGCTGGTATGTCTGGCGCACAGCGTGCAGAACGAGCCACTGGCCGTCGCGATCGGAATCGCCCAGAAGTAGCCCGCCGCCGGGATTTCCGCGAGTGGCGTCACCTCAGCCGAAGTAGCCGCCGAACAGGATCTTCGCGACCTGGCTGTCGGTGTCCCTGCCGGTCTGGTCGCCGTTCGCGACCGTCTGGGTGTTGCAGGTGATGGCCACGGTGTAGCGCTCGTCCGGGCCGACGAAGCCGACGGAGTTGTCGTTCCAGGAACCGTCGGCGTTGTCGGGAGACCAGCCGTCCTTGTTGCCCGGCCGGGCCGCGGGGCCCGCACCCCACACGCCCCACTGCTGCACGCCGCCGACCCCACGCATCTCGTTGATCAGGTAGGTGCGGTCGGCGGGGTTCAGTTGGGCCAGCGCGGAATTGATCAGCCGGTCGAGGTCGGCGGCCGTGGTCTTCATCCAGCCCCAATACGGCTGCGCGTCCCGGAATGTCGACGACGTCATGCCGAATCGGCCCAGGTCCCGGGCGAAACTCGCGCCGCCGTAACGCTTCCACAGCGCATCGGCGGCATCGTCGTCGCTGACGTTCAGCATCCGGTGCATCAGGTCGCGGTCCGACGCGGACAGCGAGATCGCTCCGGATTCGTTGCGCAGCAGCAGGCTCGCGACCATCTCCAGTTTCTCGGTGGACTCGGCCCACACCTGGTTGTTCGCATTGCCGTTCTGCCACATGGCGCCGGTCTTGCGGTCGAACACGACGATGCCGGTGATGCCGGGGCGGGTCTTGGCATAGCCGTCGGCCGCGGCGGCGCGGGTGACCAGCGCCGGATCCAGGGCCTGGGACTGGGCCGAGGCCGCGGGCAGGTGCACGGTGAGGGTTGCGGCCAGGGCCGCGGCGACTGCGATTGTCTGTCTGATTACGGACATATCCACCTATCAGGGCCGGTTGGGGGCGTACCTCGCCCCTGCAGGGTATTGGACTCCGCGAGCGGGTTCTGCAGGAGTGCGCGTGTCGGCCGACTCACAATAGCCGTCAACCAATCGTTGACTTTGATCTCAAAGTCAACCTAGAGTTGACGCATGACAGCAAATATTCGCCTCGACGATCTGATCGAGGGCATCAAACGGGCACGTCCCGACGACCCCCTGGAACAACTCGCCGACGCGGTGGTGACCGCGGGGCACCTCAGTGAGGTGGCCGATCATCTGATCGGGCACTTCGTCGATCAGGCCCGCCGCTCGGGCGCCTCGTGGACCGATATCGGCCGCAGCATGGGCGTTACCAAGCAGGCCGCCCAGAAGCGGTTCGTGCCCAAGGGCGGCGACTCGGCCATGGATCCCAATGCCGGATTCGCTCGGTTCACCGACCGGGCGCGCAAGGTCGTGGTGGCGGCGCAGGGGGAGGCGCGGCGGGCAGGCAATCCGGAGATTCAGGTCGAACATCTGGTGCTCGGATTGCTCAGTCAGCCGGAAGGACTCGCGGCGCAGGTGATCATCGCCAAGGGGATCAGCCTGGATGCGGTACGCCGGGTCGCCGAGGCGGCGCTGCCGCCGACCGCCGACGAACTGCCCGCGCTCATTCCGTTCGACGGCCAGGCACGCAAGGTCCTCGAACTCACCTACCGGCAGGCACTGCGCCTGGGCACCAACTACATCGGCACCGAGCACGAGCTTCTCGCGCTGCTGGAGCAGGAGGACGGCTCCGGGATCCTGTCCGGTCTCGGCCTCGACCACGCCGACATGGAGAAGACGATCATCGCCCAGCTGGGGCAGTTGTTGCAGCAGCCGGTGCGGCCCGGGCAGGCGCCCCCGCCGCCGCAGGCGCCCGGTTCCGTGCCGCCGCCCGTCGCTCCGCCGCCGCCGGGGCAGGTGCCCGCTCCGCCGCATGCGCCCGGGCATCCGCCGCCACACTTTGCGCCCGAGCATCCACGTGGCCCGCAGCCCCCGATGTCCCCGCCGCCGCCCGTACCGCCGCAGCCGTGAGCCGGTAATCGGCGTCCAGCGAAACCCTTGTGTGCCACGGGCGGTGCACATAACGGGTGCGGGCGAATACGTCAGGGCCGCGCCGGGTGAGTCTGCCGGCGCGGCCCTTCGGTGCGATGTCAGTGCGGCGTGCGCGCCACGGCGAATACCCGGCGGAACGGCAGCCACGTCGTCCCGTCGGCCTGGCGCGGATACGCCTCGCGCAGCATCGAACCCAGCTCGGCGGTGAATCGATCCCAGGCGGCGTCGTCGAGGGCGTCGCGCACCGGCCGCAGCGCGGTGCCCTTGACCCAGGTGAGCACCGGATCGTCTCCGGTGAGGCGCTGCAGATACGTGGTCTCCCAGGCGTCCACTGCGCATCCGGCGGCGGCCAGCACGGCGGCGTAGCCGGCGGGATCGAGAACGTTGCGCGGCTGCAGAATTCCGGCCGGTTCGAGGCGCTCGCTCCACTCGTCCCGGGCGGCGAGCTCGCGAATGCTGCGGTGCGAGGGCGCATCGAAGTTGCCGGGCACCTGGATCGCGAGCCAGGCGGCGGGCGGTAGCTTGCGCGCCCATTCGTCCAGCAGCGTCGGATGGCCGGGGACCCACTGCAGCACCGCATTCGACACGACTACATCGGTGTCGGGTTCGGGCGCCCAGTCCCGCACGTCCAGCAGCGTCGCGTGCACCCCACGGGCACGGGCCGCGGCCACCATGTCGGGCGAGGAGTCCGAGGCCTCGACGACCGCCTCGGGCCAGCGCTGCGACAGCGCGGCGGTCAGATGGCCGGGGCCGCACCCGAGATCGGCGACACGCCGAGGGCGCTCGGCGCCGATGCGCGAGAGCAATTCGAAAAATGGGCGGGAGCGGTGGTCGTCGAAGGCCAGATACTGCTGCGGATCCCACATGGGAAGCTCCTGACGTTGCTTACCAAACCGTACGTACGTACTTTAAAAGGCGAAATACGGTTGCGCAAGAGTTGTCCGGATAGGATGTGGCTATGGCGGATGACACCGATTCCGACATGATCGCAGGGGAACTCCGAACTGACCTGCTGCGAGCGCTGACCTATGTCGAGACCGAGTCCGGTCCCGACGGCAGCTACATCGTCAACGGGGATCTTCCGCCCGAGGTCGCGCCGCCGTTCATCCGCGCCATCATGCGCATCGAGGCCGAGTTGCTGCTGCACGACGCACTGCAGGTGACCGTCGACCGCGGCGAGCCGCGCACGCCCGAGGAGCGCCGCGCCGATGCCTTCCTCGCACTCGCATTGCGGGTCACCGATACCTGACTTCGTCGAGGTAACCCCCGCCGGAGCGTTCTGCTCAACCTTGCACTCGGTACTGGCGAGTGCTAAAAATGGTTCTGGCACTCCAAACCTGTGAGTGCCAGGTCGGGATGGTGAGACCGGGAGCCATGACACCCTCGGTCGTCCGTCGCGGGCACCGAACCTGGCCAGATCGTGTCAATCCCCTGATCTGGAGGATCTCAACGCAATGGCCAAGACAATTGCGTACGACGAAGAGGCCCGTCGGGGCCTCGAGCGGGGTCTGAACAGCCTCGCCGACGCTGTCAAGGTGACGCTGGGCCCCAAGGGCCGCAACGTCGTGCTGGAGAAGAAGTGGGGCGCCCCCACGATCACCAACGATGGTGTGTCCATCGCCAAGGAGATCGAGCTCGAGGACCCGTACGAGAAGATCGGCGCCGAGCTCGTCAAGGAAGTCGCCAAGAAGACCGACGATGTCGCGGGCGACGGCACCACCACCGCCACCGTGCTCGCCCAGGCGCTGGTGCGCGAGGGTCTGCGCAATGTCGCGGCCGGTGCTAACCCGCTGGGTCTCAAGCGCGGCATCGAGAAGGCCGTCGAGGCCGTCACCGCCAAGCTGCTCGACACCGCCAAGGAGGTCGAGACCAAGGAGCAGATCGCTGCTACCGCCGCCATCTCCGCCGGCGACGCGTCCATCGGTGAGCTGATCGCCGAGGCCATGGACAAGGTCGGCAAGGAAGGCGTCATCACCGTCGAGGAGAGCAACACCTTCGGCCTCCAGCTGGAGCTGACCGAGGGTATGCGCTTCGACAAGGGCTACATCTCGGGTTACTTCGTCACCGACCCGGAGCGTCAGGAAGCGGTCCTCGAGGACCCGTACATCCTGCTGGTCGGCTCGAAGATCTCGACCGTCAAGGACCTGCTGCCGCTGCTGGAGAAGGTCATCCAGGCCGGCAAGCCGCTGCTGATCATCGCCGAGGACGTCGAGGGCGAGGCCCTGTCGACCCTGGTCGTGAACAAGATCCGCGGCACCTTCAAGTCCGTCGCCGTCAAGGCCCCGGGCTTCGGCGACCGCCGCAAGGCGCAGCTGGCCGACATCGCCATCCTGACCGGCGGCGAGGTCATCAGCGAAGAGGTCGGCCTCTCGCTCGAGACCGCCACCGTCGACCTGCTGGGCACCGCCCGCAAGGTCGTCATCACCAAGGACGAGACCACGATCGTGGACGGCGCCGGCGATGCCGAGGCCATCCAGGGCCGGGTCGCGCAGATCCGCACCGAGATCGAGAACTCGGACTCGGATTACGACCGCGAGAAGCTGCAGGAGCGCCTGGCCAAGCTGGCCGGCGGTGTTGCGGTGATCAAGGCCGGCGCCGCCACCGAGGTGGAGCTCAAGGAGCGCAAGCACCGCATCGAGGATGCCGTGCGCAACGCCAAGGCCGCCGTCGAGGAGGGCATCGTCCCCGGTGGTGGTGTGGCCCTGCTGCAGTCCGCTCCGGCTCTGGACGACCTGAAGCTCGAGGGTGACGAGGCCACCGGCGCGAACATCGTTCGTGTCGCGCTGGCCGCGCCGCTGAAGCAGATCGCGTTCAACGCGGGCCTCGAGCCCGGCGTGGTGGCCGAGAAGGTCTCCAACCTGCCCACCGGCCAGGGCCTCAACGCCGACACCGGCGTGTACGAGGACCTGCTGGCGGCCGGTGTGGCCGACCCGGTCAAGGTGACCCGTTCGGCGCTGCAGAACGCGGCCTCGATCGCGGCCCTGTTCCTCA
The DNA here is from genome assembly GCF_018860155.1 of Nocardia albiluteola. GTDB lineage: Bacteria > Actinomycetota > Actinomycetes > Mycobacteriales > Mycobacteriaceae > Nocardia > Nocardia albiluteola. The sequence continues at coordinate 1,427 of NZ_JAHKNI010000013.1, read as the reverse complement.
CCACCGAGGCCGTCGTGGCCGACAAGCCGGAGAAGGCCGCCGCTCCCGCGGGCGACCCGACCGGCGGCATGGGCGGCATGGACTTCTGAGTCCCGCCGTTCGGCAACCTGTTTCGATCCGGAGGCCGGTTCATCTCACGAGGTGGGCCGGCCTCCGGCGTTCGTTCAGGCGAGGAACTCGGCAATGTGGGTGGGCCAGTCGGTCAGGTCTTGCGGGGTGGTCGCGATATGGAGGCGACTGTTCGGGAGCAGGCCGTGCAGCTGCTCGGCGGTTGCGGTCGGATGCACCGGATCCTCGCTCCAGGTCAGCAGAAGGGCTGGGTGCTGCAGCCGGGCGAGGGCGTCGGTATCGGGGAGATCGGAGCTGCCGATCCCGCGCATCACCGACGGCAGCAGCGCCTCGGTGACATCGGGCAGCAGCGGCCAGCCGGGGCAATCGGCCAGAGCCGGTGGGGCCGGGATGTTGCGCATGGCGGCGACCAGGGCGTCCTTGCCCGCCTGTGCGACCACGTCAGCCTGCGCCGAGTAGGCCGACGCCTGAGCGCGGCGGGCCGCCCAGGCCGTCGGCGGAATGATGAGGATCAGTCGTTCGAAGCGGTCCGGATTCCGCACGACCGCATGCAGCAGGGTGGCCGCGCCCATCGACGCCCCGGCCGCGCGGATCGGTGCGTGCGGCTGCACATGGTCGGCCATGGCGAGTAGGTCGTCGGCCAGATGGGCGAAGGAATAGTCCAGCGCCACCGGGCGTCCGGTCGAGCGGCCGTGCCCGCGCGCGTCGTAGCGCACCAGCCGGTTGCCCCGCGCTATGACCGGCGACCAATCCATGACCCCGAGTCGTTCGTCCTCCGCCCGGCTCATGAAAACGCCGTGTGCGTAGAGGAGCACCGGTCCCCGACCGGTGTCGTCGTAGGTGAGGTCTGCATCGGGACGGGAGAGAGTGGCCTCGGAGCGGACGATTGCGTCGCTCATGGATGACTCCTTCGGGAATTGGTTCGTACTCACCGCAACATTAGGAAGATCCGGGTGGCGGGGAATCTGTCGTGCTTAGGTATCGGTGACCATTTGGCCGCGTGACCAGGCGATTTGACATTGAAACCGCCTGCCGCGTAACTTATTCCAGGTCAGAGCGACACGGACACCGACCCGGAGCCGAAAGGCCTGGGAAACGAGGTTGGACGAGGAGCGCCTGGCACTCACACTAGCTCGACTTCAGAACCCGATTTGGTTCGGGATTGAAGGTTGCGCTAAGCTTGAAAAGTTGCCTCACTGATCAACCGAGATAAAATCTCGCGAGATGGTGTGTGCGTGTGTTCTTTGAGAACTCAATAGTGTGTCGATGAATGTCAGTGCCAAATATTTATTTTGGTTCCGGCGCTTACACCCCCGTGTGGGTGTCGGACATTTTTGTCAGCTATTTTCCGGCTGGCG
>NZ_JAHKNI010000012.1 GCF_018860155.1 Nocardia albiluteola | reverse complement strand
ACGGTCAGCCGTCGAAACCGCTTCACCGACAACGAAATCGAACAGCTTCTCGACATAGTCGACCCGATGTACTACTACATCACCGCCGGACGAAACTAGATGACCTCGACGAAAACCACACATTCGGGACCGGAGCGCCACCGAAGGAGCCGGTTGGTCGCCGACGAATCCTGACCGCCGCACACGCCCGGTCGCGCGCACAATGGACCGATGTCCGCTCTATCGACGGTGCTCGATCCGCTCCGGCACACCGCTGACTATGCGCGGTATTTCCTCAACAAGAGCGCTCGCGACCGTGAGGATGCGCAGGCATTGCACGAACTCGAGGCCCGGCCTCTGACGCTGCCGACGGGTATGGAACTCCAATGGCTGGGCACCGCCGGATACCGGATGACATACGAGGATCGGACCCTGCTCGTTGATCCATTCCTAACCCGGGTTCCGCTGTCGACGGTCGTGCGCCGCCGCACCGCGCTCCCCGATCCCGCGTCGATCGACCGCTTTCTACCCGATCCGGGAACGGTAGCAGGAATCGTTGTGGGACATGGTCATTGGGATCACGCATTGGATGCGCCGGAGCTCGCGCGCCGCTTCGGATGCGCGGTCTATGGCTCGCAATCGGTGCACAACCTCATGGATCTGCACGGACTCGGCGATCGGGGCGTGGTGGTAGAACCGTACCGCCGCTACGAGCTCGGACCGTTTACGGTGACCTTCGTGCCGAGCGTGCATTCGAAGATCCCCTTCGGCACCCGTATCCCCTCCCCCGGCGACACCAGTTGCGAATCCCTGGCCGCGCTCTCGCCCATGGCCTACGGCTGCGGACAGACCTGGGGCATCCACATCGCGGTGGCCGGTATCGAGATCTATCACCAGGGCAGCGCCGACCTCATCGACGAGGCGATCCGGCACCGGGATGTCGACATCTTTCTCGCCGGGGTTGCCGGGCGGTCAGTGACACTGGACTACTGGCACCGGATCCTGACCAGGTTGCGTCCTGCCATCGTTGTGCCGATGCACTACGACGATTTTCTCCGGCCATTGGACGCGCCGATGGGATTCACGGTCGATATCGCGCTGGCCTCGGTACCCGACGAGATCGGCGCCGTGAGCCACGCGATCGATGTGATAGCCCTGCCGGTGATCAGCTCCCGCGAACCGGGCACCCGATGAGCAGACGAGCCGAACGAGCTGCCGGTCGATCGCCGATGCGAGCGCCGCCGACCAAATCCTCGACAGCCTCGCCCACTACTGCCACAAACTTACGGCGCTGAACAACGACTCAGCACACTAGCCGGACCCCACGTCCTTGCGCGCGTGCGCGACGAATTTGTCGATCGCTGTGTCGCCGACGAACCTGTCGATGGCGGCAGCGCCCGCGGCGGCGACTCGCGGCCAGTCCGCATCGGTCACGATGTCGTGGTTGTGGGCGTAGGCGAGGGTCGCACCGAGGGAGTCCGGCGCCTCCCACAGGGCCCGTTGAGCCGCGAGCATGTCGTCGAGTTCGGGGTCCATCGAGCTGCTGACGATTTGCAGTGAACCATAACTCCGCTCGTAGGGAGCAAGACCGGCATGAACCTGGGCGACCGCGGCGTCCAGGCCCGCGCGATTCGGAGGTGTGCGCTGCAATGCCGCTTTCACTCCACCCAGTTGCACCTCGAGATCGGAGAAGGCGACGACGAAATCCGAATAGCCACGCACCCGATCGGCCCGTATCGCCTGTTCCCGCGCAAGTCTCTCCTGCCGGTCGAGCTGGGTTCCGGCGACATGCACGGACGCCCACGCGGACACGCCGGCCGACACCAGCGCCGCCACAGCGGCCAGGATCGCGACCGCCAGCGCGTAATGCCCGTTGCGCAAGGCAACTTGGATCTCCGGCCGGATCCGGTCCGGCGCGGAGTCGGATTGCGCGGACTCGGATTGTTCAGCGTCCCGCGACTGTTCGGGATCCCGCGCGGGTGCGGCCTCCGCCGCCGGTTGAGGTCGAGCATCGTCGGTCGCCACGAGGTGAACTTCCTCCCATCATCCGAGAGCACCCGATACCGCACTGAGCCGCACCACGAATCCTCCTTCAGCCGCGCCGCGAAACGTAGTTCCCACGGCGGCGTGCCGCCCAGCAATCGGGCCCGGGCAGACCGCGGAGGGTTACCCCGACTACCCGGTACTTCGCCCTCAACGGCACCGATCACCGCACTCACGCCGAGCAGGACACCGCGATCGGCGACTACATCCGCTGGCGCGACCAGCGCACCGGACCCCATCCGAGACTTCGCCGACGGTTCCGAGATCCGGTGGCCGGATTACCCAACCGAGTTTGTCTGACGAGGCTCCGCCCGGCAGCCGGCGCCGACGGTGAACACATCTCCTTCGGGGTGCACGTGGTGACAGATCTGATTCCACCCCCGCGGTAGCGCGCTCGCCGCCGGAGTCGACATCGACAAGGTAGTGCAGGCCAAGGTCCTGGGTGCGGTCGTAGTGCAGCACACCGGCTTTGGCGGACTCGAACAACCGCTTGATGTTCCCCCGGTCAAGCCGGGTTCCTCACGATCAGCGGGGTGGGAGGATGGTGGTGAGGAAGGATTGCATGTCGGACCAGGCCGCGTCCACGATGCCCTGGTGGTCGGCGTTGTAGGGGTGGAATCGATAGTCGACGCCGCTGGCCTGGAATCCGGCCAGCAGGGCCAGGCTTGTGGGGATGGGGACGGACAGGTCGGCGGCGCCGTGGCCCAGGAAGATCGGCTGGCGGTAGCCGGCGGTGGGGACCACGGTGTACTTTCGCAGCCGGTCCACGAACGGGCCCGAGGAGAGTGGGCGGGCAAGTATCGAGCCGAAGGATTCCGGACCCACCTCTTTGGTCCAATCCAGTACGCACGCCGTGCGCAGCCTGGTCAGGAGATTCGTACCGGCTGGTGTGAGGTAGGCGTTGAAGTCGAAATCCGGTTGCGCGACCTGGAATCCGACCAAGACCGCGGAGAAGATTCCGACGAAATCGGCGGTGCCGGGGATGGCGGGCAGGCCCGGGCCCGCGAGGGGGAGAACATTATCGATATTCGACGCGGACGCGAGCGCGACGGTGCCGCGGAAATCCAACTCCGGCGCAGAGCATCCGAGCGCGCCTACGCGCCGCCGACGAAGCCGCCGCAACCGAGGCCGACCACAGCACCGACATCTACACCCAGCAGCATGCTCTCGACGCCGAGCGCGCCGCGGCCGAGAAGATGCGGCAACTACCCACAGTGCGTCGCAGCCCCGACAAACCAAACAACCACTGACAGCCAGGGCGTCAGCACCAGCGAGCTCGGGACTCAGCATTCTATTACTGATAAGGGCCCGAAGCGACAAACACAGGGGCGGCAGCGGGATGTGTCCCGCCGATGAGCGTCGCGCACAAATGGCCTTCTCTTCCAGCGACGATCACGTGAAAGGATGTGTGCACCATGCACTCTGGCGGCTGTTTGTGCGGCGACCACATCAGTGCTCTTACTTCCCGAGCCCCGGACAGCCGCAGAACCCTCGAGACCAACGGCAGGGGTTATGGGACAGCTGTCCGGGATCAGTCTCCCGCGGTGTCTCCTGACTTCGAGTCCGGATCGACCTTGTCCGCGCGCTTCCACTCCTTGTCCAACTCGGTTCGCGAATCCGCCGCCTCGCTGCGATGCACGTGCGCCTGCTGGGCAAGCTGCTCGGCCTGCGCGGCCTTGACCTCGGCTTCGGCCTTTGCGGCCCGGCTCCGGGCAGCGGTCTCCTCCGCTCGCGCCTGCCGCTGACCGACCTCGAATTCCTGTTCGGCCGCGCGGTCGCGGATCCCCTCAGCTTGGACCCGCTGGTATTCGCGCCGTTTGCGCATCAACACCCAGGCCACAAGCAGAACGACCACAACCACGACGACGATGATCACGATCACAATGGTGGTGCTCATCTTTCGACTCCTCGCACTCTTCCCCCGCTACCCTAACGCCACCGCATTACCCACGAACTGGGAAAATAAGCGATCAGACCCCAGCCGACCCGGACCCGCATCCAGCCGGTCGGCCATCGGCCGGATTGCGGGACCGGCTCGCCGACGCAGGCGCACGCAAGTCGAACTATCCCTCGAAGCTGTCTCACGTCGTGCCGAAGCGATCCGGACCGGCCGCCGCCACCAGCTCCCGAGCCGAACGTGCCGTGCACGAATACATGACGACGCAGATCGACCTGATCCTCGCCGGCGACATCGGGCTCCGCCGAGGCGAGGAGCCAATCCACGACACCCGTGTCGCGACCCGGCGACTCCGCAGCACGCTACGCGTGTTCGGCACGCTGCTAAACCACTCCGCCATCGCCGAGACCGACAACGAGCTGAAATGGTACGCAGCGCTTCTCGGCGACATCCGCGATTGCCACGTCCAACGCCGGCGCCTCGCCGATGAGATCAACACCCTACCGCCCGAACTCGTCTTGGGTCTCGTCGCTGCGCGGATCGAGGCGACACTACTGGCTCGGCAGTTGCCGAGCCGCAATGCTCTCGCGCAGGCAATGAACTCACCCCGCTACCTGCAACTGCTCGCGACCCTGCAGACATGGAAATCACAGCCGCCGTTCGAGCGAGGGATCCGTCGGCGCCAACTCGTGAAGCGGGCCCTCCGGGCCGCGGGCAAAGCCGACCGCCGGTTAGTGACCGCATTGCACGACCACCGACACGAATCGATGCACCGCGCGCGGAAAGCCGCCAAGCGCGCACGCTACGCCGCCGAATTACACAAGCCCGTTCGAAAGCCATCGGGTGCAAGGGCGAACATCAAGTACTACAAGAAGATTCAGCGCCTACTCGGCGACTACAACGACAGGAACGAGATACACGCCACCGAGGGCGCACGCCACAGTGTCGCGGTAATTGCCGCAGGCGAATAGGCACGGGCTCTGGCCGCAGCTGCCCCCTGGTTGTAGCGGTTGGCACCCCTTTTATCGCATTTCGATTACGCGAGTGCGGGTACTGAAATCGAACTTCATATGAAGTAGAGGAGACTCGGACGAGTAGAACGATAGTTCGAAACGAATGACCCCGACAGGCAACCGCCGACCGCGCGGGAGATCGCAGCCGAACTCGATCTCGGTGAGGTCACTCAGGCACTGATCGCGGCCAACGCGTTGTGGACCGAACTCTGACACCGGTCGACTACGGCCGATGCCGAGCGCGGTCAGCATGGCGACAGCATGGCGACAGCATGGCGGCGACCGGGATCAGAAGCGTGAACGCGATCCAGGGGTCAGTAGTAATGGCGTCGGCCACCGACCGCGCGTCCCATCGACCCCAACAGCAGTAACACGAGCCCGATGACCAGGACCACGATCCCGATCGTCCAGAGGATCGGGATACTGAATATGAACCCAACGATAAGGAGGATGACTCCGAGAACGATCATGGCTGCCTACCTGATTTCGCTACTGTACTCGAAGGGCCCGATAAACCCTCCGGTGCTATCGGTCATGTGCGCAGTGCCAGCACCACTCACTACGCCCACCCCAACCACGGCCACAGGAAAAACAAAGCCACGACGATCAATCCGATGGCCCACACATTCCAGTACACGCCTCAGGACAAGGGATGTACACCTCTGTTTATCAAAGTCGCAGCTCGACAGTGTACGTTTGGGCATCGGCGACCTTCGATGCTTTTCGACTGACGAGCGAGGGTGTGCCCCTTTCCGCCGACGGACATGATCGCTCCGCCGCATTCGCCCAACCCCGCGGATCCACGCCATGAACGAAGACAACGACCAAGGACGAACCAAGGAACGCCACACCCCGGACGAGGCGGAGCAGGGCCATAGCGGCCTGGTCGAGCAACCCCACACCACCGACGACGCCGGACCGATCACTACCGCGGAAGTGGCGGCGGCGCAGGCCAGCACGACGCAGAACCCGCTGGGCAAGCACGGGCGGCGATTCGATCCGCGATCACCGTTCATGGTCGGCATGGCAGGCGCGGCCGGAGTCGCGGTGACCTACGGCGCGATCCAAGCAGTGATCGCCGCCAGCCAAGTGCTGGTCTTGATCACCATCGCGCTGTTCCTGGCAATAGGTCTGGAACCCGCCGTCGCGTGGCTGGTTCGACCATGGTTTCCGCGATGGGCCGCCGTGACCGCGGTATTCGTGGTCGCGATCGGCTTGCTGGCCGGGTTCCTCGCGGCCGCGATACCTCCGCTGGTCACCCAAGGCAGCGCGCTGGTCCACCACGCTCCGGACTACCTCGACCATCTCGCGCGACGATATCCACTCATCGACACGCTCAACACTCGTTTCCATCTCCACGACCGAGTCCAGCACGGGCTCGGGTCCGATTCCTCGAAGCTGGCCGGTGGTGTCCTGGGGGCGGGCCGCCTCGTGTTCAGCATCGTCAGCGGCACGGTGATCGTCGCCGTGCTCACCGGCTACTTCATGGCCAATTTCGCACAGATTCGCGCCTCGATCTACCGGCTGTTTCCGCGTTCGCGCCGACCGCGAGCGATACTGATCGGCGACGAGATCTTCGTGAAGGTCGGCGGCTACATCCTCGGGAATTTGCTCATTTCGGTGATAACCGCGCTATTGACCTTCATCTGGCTGCTGATCTTCGACGTGCCCTACCCGCTGTTGCTGGCCGTCCTGGTCGCCGTCCTGGACTTGATCCCGGTGGTGGGTTCCACCATCGCCGGGATCATCGTGGCCCTGGTCGCGCTCACCGTATCCGTGCCCGTCACAGTGGCCACCGTCGTCTTCTTCATCGTCCTGCGGTTGTTCGAGGACTACGTACTCGTGCCCAGAATCATCGGCAGAACGGTCCGGGTGCCGGCGATTGTGACGGTGGTGTCGGTTCTGCTCGGCGGCGCGCTGCTCGGGATCGTCGGTGCCCTGCTCGCCATCCCGGTCGCCGCCGCGGTGCTGCTGATCATCAGTGAGACGGTCTTACCGTCCTTGGACGAGCGCTAGCTATCGGTGTTCGGCTCAACGAGGGGCGGCGGACAGTTCGTCCCGCTGCTAGCGGTCGCGACACCCGCTCACATTTTGGTATAGCGGGCCATGGCGAAGCTGTAGAGGCCGTAGGTGATGACTCCGAGGCTGGCGAGGATGAGCAATGCCGCGCCATAGGGTTGAGCCCCGAGGGTTTTGAGCGCACCGTCGAGCCCGGTGGCCTTGCCTGGCTCGGAATAGGCCGCGGCGACGACGACCAGCACCCCGGCACCGGCAATGACGAGCCCTTTGGCGATGTAGCCGACAGTGCCCAGTCGTCGTACGAGGTCGCTGGACTTCCCCTCGAGATCCTCGAGGAACTTGCGGCTGACCCCCTTGTAGACGTGGTATCCGCCAACCCCGACGACGATCACACCGACCGCGATGAGCGCGGCCGTCCCGGCGCCGGTCTGCATCAACCGTGCACTGATCCCCGAATTCTGGGCGCCGGTGGACTTGCCGGCACCCCGCGCAAATCCGAACGTGGAGAACGCGAACCCGAAATAGACCACCGCCAGGGCGAAAGCCTTGGCGCGATCCAGCGCTTCCGACGCCGCGCCCTGGGACTTGGGGTCGGTGGAGCGTCCTAGCGCGGTTTCGACGAGCCGCCACAGTCCCATCGCGAGGAATGCGGCGACAGCCACCCACAGTGCGACGGCGCCGCCCGGTTTGCCCGCCAATTCTCCCAAGGCTCCGGATTGATCGGCAGACCCGCCACCCCCGAGGGCGATCCGGATGGCCAGGTAGCCGATGACGAGGTGCAGCAGTCCGCTCACGACATACCCTGCGCGAGCCACCCGCTCGAAGACACCATTTTGGGCCAGCTGCGTTGCGGCGGAAGCCGAGTCATTATCAAATACTTTCGACATTGCGTCGCTCCTAACCGTCCCGATGAATGACCTACGGTCACCGCTGTGCGACATCTCGCCATGTGACTCGCTCGGCCACGACCAGCCCGACCCCCGGTGCCGGAGTCCGTGCCTTCACCGGGAAGGGGTCATTGGTGGGTCGGTTTGGTTGCGCACGGAAGCTTCGCGTGGCGGCGTCTGGCGGGGTTCGGATTCTTCTCGCGTGTCGCGTGTTTGGTTGACCGCGACCGCGTGCCCTGGGCAGGGATCGGAGTTCAGTAGACGCGCGAGGTGGGCGGTGAAATAGGCCGGCGGACAACGAGAACCGGTGCGCGTCGAGCGGATGACCTCGCCGGGTCATCCGCTCGCGATCGACGCCGGCGGGTGGCCGGTCAGTGTCGGAAGGCGTCCTTGACCTTCTCGCCCGCATCCTTGAGGTTGGACTTGGCCTGGTCGGCCTTGCCCTCGTTCTGCTTACCCTTGTCATCGGTAGCCTTGCCGACCTTCTCCTTGGCCTTACCACGGAGTTCCTCGGCCTTGTTCTTTGCCTTGTCTGCAGCGCCCATGATCGCTGCTCCTTTAGTTCGAAGGTGCCCGGCCTGCTATTTCCAGCCGGTCCTTTGACGGATAGCCCGCATTCGGGCAGCCAAACGAAGGCCCCGCCGACGACGGAGTGGTTCTCCCGGCACCGCTTGGTGATAACCGAAACGGCTAGGTTCACCGGCAGCGCCGGGCGAACGGGCCACGGGCCTGCAATCGCGATAGGGCCGACTGTCGTCGGGCCATCCCACAGAATGGTGCGCGGCGGAGGTAGGCACCGGAGATGTTTGACGAGAATCCTCTCGGTTATCCGGTGCGAGACGCGGGCGATCACCGCCGGCGTCGGTCGCCAGGCCGGCAACCGGCCGACGCCTCGCGGACCCGGGTCATTCGGGGCTTTGTGTACGAGAGCGGAAGGAAGCAAGTACATGTTGATGCTCACCCCCACGGCTATCGAGGCCGTTCGCACGATCACCTCCGCGCCGGGCTCGCCCGAGGGCTCCGGGCTGCGGATCTTCACCGCGGCGGGCGCCGACACGCTGCAGATCTCCGTCGCCGCGGCACCCGCCGAACAGGACCAGGTGCTGGCCTCTGAGGGGTCGCGGATCTTCCTGGACCCGGATATCGCCGCCCTGCTGGACGACAAGATCCTCGACACCGAAACCGATTCGAGCGGTAACGACACCTTCGTCGTGCTACCGCAGCAGGAGGGCGCCTCGGGCGATTGACTACCTTCGATCGTGGGCCGGGTCACCCCGCAGATTCCCAGAGCCCCCGATTGGGGCACCATGCCGACGCCAGCGCCGCCCGGGACACGTCCATCTGTCACCGTGCGCGCTCCCTGCTGCACGGCGATCGCCACGGCCCCGCTTCTAGTACACATCCAGCACGCGCCCAGCCGGCGGTATGGCCGGCCATGGCCGGCAGCAGCAAGGACGTATCGGCCTGGGGCCGATACGCACCCGCCATGCGAAAAAGCACCACGCTCGACGACATGGTCGTCCCCCGGGAACCGTGAACGCCGACAAGCTTCGCCGCGACGAGAAGGCCGTCGAGCTGGCGCGCGCATTCGCGGCCGCAGGTAGACCTGTCGCCGCCATCTGCCACGGGCCGTGGTGTTGATCGAGGCGGGACTGGTCGAAGGGCAGACCTTGACCTCGTACCCCTCACTGCAAACCGACATCCGCAATGCCGGCAGCCAATGGATGGTTCAGCAAGTGGTCGATTCCTCCGAGGGCGGCCGGCCCCTGATCACCTCCCGTATCCCGCGGATCTCGAGGCGTTCTCGGCAGCAGTAGCCGACGCGGCCTTTGCCACGGTCGCGAGCGGGTGCCCCGCCGAGCAGTGATCCGGCGAGCATTCAGTCCAGCGGACGCACCGACTGCTGGCATTGGCGGAACCGGCATGACACGCAGGGGAAGGCTCGAACCCGCCCGAACACCGGTTGGGGGTGAACAAGTACGGCATGACGCCGTGGGAACAGGCACATCCCCGGCCACTCGGTGAGCGACTTGCCGAGGAGCAGCTCGATCTCGCCGCAGCCGCAGCTGCACCCGAGCCGCCCGGGCAAGACGAGCTGGCGGAGGACTCACCGCGGGACGATCTCGTGGCCGACTTCCGCTGGCAAGACGCCGAGGGTCTCGACCCTGGCAGTTATGCAGACAGCCTCGGCATAGCCGCCGATGCACCCCGCGAGCCAGAGCAAATCCGGGACCCGCCCGACTGATCGCGGACCGGAACTACCGGTGCAGGCGCTGCAGATCAGCCGGTTCTCGGATGCCATCGTGTGTGCTACCAGCGATACCAGCGAGGGCGGCCCGTCCCGGTGTCAGCGGCACGGAATACGAACCCCAGTGCCCAGATCACCAGCACCGCAAGCGCGATCCACCAGAGCACCTTCACCGCGAACCCAACGCCGAAAAGGATCAACGCGAGCAAAAGTACGAGTAATAAAGCAATCATTTTCCTACCTCCTGCCACCCGACTTGCCCAGGACAGACCCGGCGGCCTCCTTCGCTTTTCCCTTTACGCCCTCAACGGTGCCTTCGACACCTTCCTGGACGCCACTCTTCTCGTGTTCGGACAAGACATTCACCTCCAGAAGTTCGTAATCGCTGACTTTTGCCGCGTACCCGGGGCTGCCTTGTCGAAACTGGCCCGGGACGATGGCGAGTATCAGGACGAGCAAGGGGATCATCATTGCCTCCTGGTGTCCGCCTACCCGTCCGCGGAGAGTTTTCACAGGCATTTTCGTTTGTCACCGAAGGTCCGGTGCCGCGGCCACCGCGGTGGCGATGCATGAGTAGACGGGTAGTTGGCCACCCAGACCTGCCACGTCGATCAGGCGCGTGACGACGGGCTGATTGCCCGCCAAGCGCAGCTCGATGCCGCGACTCCGGCACCGGTCGGCCTCGTCGGCCAAGACGGTGAATGCCCGGCAGCTGATGAAGCGCAGTCCGGTGGTTTCGACGACGAGCAGCCCCGGCGCGTCGGTCGCCTCGCACGCCTGACGCAACAGCCGCTGCCAGATTCGCAGGGTGTACGCATCGGCTTCTCCTTGAGGACGAAACACCACCGCGCTACCGCGACGAGCGATGACCGCGGACAGCCGAGCGCCGACATCCTCTTCGGGCTCAGCCACACAGGGAAGGATCGCTCGCGAGCGATCCGGGAAATGTTCGACGATTGGGCGCATCCTGCACTCCCGCTCGTGGGGCGCTACTGCGCCCGGACACAGGGCCGCCCCGTTGCCTCGAGACAGACCCGTCTCTCTTTCTTAGCATCGACGCACACGCCTGTACAGGGGCGTCGATACCAATCGTGGAATCGACGGGGCGTGCATGCGGTCGACACCGACAAGGTGATGGCAGCGCTGCGGCCACCCTGATCGCCAGCGGCCACCGCCCAGCAGCACCGAGATCACCGTGACCAGTGCTGGCACTTCGACCGTGCATCCGATAGTGCGTGCAGGGCGATCCGGGTCAGTGTGGATGCAGCCGCTGCCGCAGCGGATGGGCGCCCCTGACGGTGATGAACGATGCCGCGCAGGCCACACCGGCGATCACGGCGGCCACCGATCCGGCCACCGTGTCGAAGATCAACACGGCCACCCCGGTCAGCGCCAGACCCAGCAGTATCAGGCCCATCAGCGCGAAACGATGTCCCGCGCGCACGACGGTCTCGAGCCGGCGTCGGCGGAACAGCAGCCGGTGCGCGGCCACCAGGGCGGTCAGGAACACCGTCGCGGCGATCGACGCGGCGACGACGGCGAGGTACACCTCGCGCATCGACATGGAAAGGGTCGCGAAGCGCGCCTGGAACGGCAGCGTGAGCAGGAAACCGGGCAGCTGCACTCCGGTCTGCACCACCCGCAGTTCCTGCAGCAGCCCGGACAGGTTGCGGTCCAACTGTTCGGCCGGAGTTTCGTTGCGGGCCTGCCGATCCGGTTCGGCGGCCGGCCGATCGGAGTCGCACTCACCCATCGCCGCTTACCTCCGCCTGCAGGCGACCCGATACCGGATGGGCCCGCATAGCCTCGACAGGTCGCCCCCGTGGCCCGACCAGCGCACCGCGCTGCCCGCCCGCGAGCAGGGGTACTCACGTAGCGCGGGGGGTGCCGCGGCCGCATCCAGGATCATGGCCGGGTTCGAACATCTGTGGATCTCCGATCACGTCCATCCCGGCACGACGCCCAGGGCCACAGCCTCTTGGTCCGGGGCACCATAGGCGCACTCTCGCAGGCCACCGCATTGCCGGTCACCACGGCCGTGACCTGTCCGACGGTGCGCATGCATCTGGCGATCATCGCCCAGGCCTCGGCCACCGCTCGCGGACACCCCGCGGTCACAGTCTCGCGCACTGGTGGATGCGTTGCACGAGAACGACATCGGCGTGCGCATCATCACCGGGGACCACCCGGTGACCGCCGCCGCGATCGCGCACCAGTTGGGTATCGACACCGAAACCGTCACCACCGGAGCCGATCTGGACCGACTCGACGACGATGCCCAGGCCGCGCTCATCGAACGCAGCACTGTGTTCGCCGTGTCGGCCCACGCCAGAAGGTGCAGATCGTCACCGCTCTGCAGCGGGCGGGCCGGGTCGTGGCGATGGCCGGCGACGGCGGCAACGACGCGGCGGCCATCCGCACCGCCGATATCGGAATCGGAATTGCCACACGCGGATCCACCGACGCGCGGCCTGGTGATCACCCCGACAGATCTCATGATGGACAAGCTCATGATGCTCGAACCACACCAGCTCGACTTCATCGCACTGCTGCAGATCGCGTGGCAGCCGCGTGGGCACAGCGCAGCGGCGGGGGTGGACCGGAACGCGCAGCCGAAAGCCCGAGATCACAACGGGATCGGCGAGCCCGGCCTGCGTCAGCGGCGAAACCGCCCGCCTGCCCGGCCGAATTCGACCGTGACCGGATAGCCGCCGGCGACCTGGTCGAACGTGCCGACGTCCGCCTCGAAGGAATCGGTGATCGTGCGGATCACGTGCCAGCCGAACCCCTCTTGGTCGATGATCTCCCTGGTCGCGGCGATCGCGGTGATACACACCGCGATCCGGCCGTCATGGAACACGAAATCGCACTCGATCGTCGAGCCCCCGATCGCCGTGTCGATCAGACCGGTCGCGATTTCATCGATCGCCACCTGGATATCGGTAACCTCGTCGAGGGTGAGTTCGGCGATTAGCAGCACCGTCTCGGTCAGCGCACGCAGCATCGTGAGCTGCTCGTACTCGGCCGCCACCCGGACCCCCACAGTCGTCGCTGCACCGGATTGATCACTGCTGCCCACGACTCCCCTCCTTCCGGCATCCGTGCCGGCGTGCTGTGCTGCGACACGGACCATGTGCGGTCCCTCCTGTCAGGATCTCTCGGAACTCTCGTTGCAGACCGCATACCCCCGGCCGATACCCCGAAACGCCTCCGTCTCAGCGCCCCGCGACACGCTCGTGCACGGTCAGCAGCAAATGGTCGATACGGGTTCGCGGCTGTCCTACCCACTCCCCGCGCGACATCTCGGCAACGAGTTGCGCCGCGAGTGCTCGCACTTTGACGTTAGTTTCCTGGGAACGCCAGGTCAGCAGCCGGAACGCCGGTTCCGCGCCGAGCCCGTACACCACCATGAGCGCTCCCTTGGCCTGCTCGATCTCCGCGCGCGTCTCATACAGTTCCGGAAGTTCGTCATCGAGCGTCTGCTGCCGGTGCTCGGCCAGAACGCCGGTGACGTCGATGTAGTAACCGCCGGTCCCGACCACCCCAGCTCCCTCGGTGAAGCAGTCGCCGACCACGATCACCTCGTGCACCGTCCCGGCAGTGTCGATGATGCGGTGCCGGCTGGAGAACGGCTCGTTGTGCTGCAGCGCGCGGGCGATGGTCTGCGCGACCTGTGCCCGGTCCTCAGGATGCTTGTGCGACAGCAGCAGCTCGGTCGTCGGCCGCACCTGACCAGGCTCGTAGCCGTGCATGGCCGCTACCTCGTCGGACCACTCCCACCGCTGATCGGCGAACCAGAAGCGAAAAGCCCCGATATTCTGCGGCCGACCGGACCCGACAACCTCTTCCAGGATGTTGGCGTCACCGGCCGAGATATCTCCACAGTCGGTCATGACCCGAGTATCCTCCGTTCGGGAGCGCCAGGGCCAGTAGCCCGGCCCCGGTACCGGGGCCCGCGACCGTCAGGCGTGCAGTGCGGCGTGCACGCTCGGAGGAAAGCTGAACGGCCACCGCACCCCGTCAGTTCAGTACGCGCTCGACCCGGCGCGGGCCGGCCACCAGGTACATGTCCGCGCCGACGGCATCACAGGTGTGCTTGGCCACCGGCAGCCTGTTTCGCCCAATTCTCCACGTCCTCGGCAACACTTTCGAAACCTGCACGAGCACAGCTCTTTTCGTGTTCGGACAACACATTCCCCAGTGACGGATTCAACTGAGGATGTCGTCCAACACGGGCCCCAAGTACCGCACGCCGAAACACCGCGGGCCCGGGATTGCGGGCACCGGCGCTGGGTAACCGCCGGGCATGAGCATCACAACATCAGTCCCCTCCCCGCCGCGGCCCGTTCCGGACCCGTTCCCCTCGCCGGACCCCGTTCCGGAGCCGATCCCCCCGCCGGATCCTCCTGCACCCCAACCGATCCCGGAACCCTTCCCGCCCGATCCCCCACCGTCGCGACCCGATCCAGCGCCCCGCCCGCCACTGCCGCCGGTTCCCGGACCACCATGACCAGCGGCGGACTTCGGCGCGGTTCGCCGCCCGGCAGCCGAATCGGACGGACGCCAGACCATGCACGATTCACGGGCATCAACGTGTCCAGGCGGTGAAGATGGCAGAGACACCGCGCTGGTCGGTCGTGCAGATCGTGTTACGGGCCTGTCCGAAACACCTGACGCTGGTGCAGGCGATCGGCTTGACCATAGCGCCCCACGACGGATGCGCCGACTCCGGTCACACCTGGTTGCGAACTGCGATCGGCGAGGTAGTGACCTTGTCGATACTGGATGCCACACCGTGTTCGGCGGTGTATTGCGAACTAAGCCGCGAGCCGAAGGAAATCACGGTCCAGGTCCGCTCGACCGCCGAGAACGACCTGCGGTTCAGCCCGCATCAGCTGAGCTGGCACATGCTGCGCTCCCTCCTGCCGCCCGCAGCGATCTCGCAGGGACCTTTTGACGAGCGGGCCGGTGGGTACCCCACTGTCATCGGCTTCACGTGGAAACGAGAGGATCTCGAATGACACACGAACCGCTGACCGGCATGCCCCGCTCGCGGCACGGCCCCAACAGCTACGACAACATCGAACCCTGGTTCGACAAATTGGCCGGTTACAGCCCCGAGGATCCGCAACGCGAGGCGGCACGCTCCGAAATCATCCGGCTGTGCCTGCCACTGGCGGACCACATCGCCCGCCGGTTCATCGGCCGCGGCGAAGGCTACGACGACCTGCACCAGGTCGCCCGGCTGGGCTTGGTGCTGGCCGTGGACCGCTACGACGTCTCCCGCCGCACCTCGTTCCTGTCGTTCGCGATCCCGACCATGATGGGCGAGGTACGCCGATACTTCCGCGACGGCACCTGGGCCACCCGGGTCCCGCGCCGGCTCAAGGAGCTGCGGATGCGCCTGGGTCCGGCCACCGAGCGCCTGGCCCAGAAACTGCAGCGCATGCCCACCGCACGCGAGCTGTCCACCGAACTGGACACCGACATCATCGAGATCACCCAGGCCATGGTCGCCAGCAACGCCTACCGATCCGGCTCCCTCGACGAGGTCGTTGCCGACGACGACAACGACAACTGCCCCGCCGCAGCCCACCTGGGCGTCGAGGAACCCTGCTACGAGCTCACCGAGGACGCGATGGCGGTGCGACCGCTCATCGCGGAGTTGCCCGCGCGCGAGCGCCGCATCCTGATCATGCGGTTCTTCGAATCCAAGACGCAGACCCAGATCGCGCGCGCGATGAACATCTCCCAGATGCAGGTGTCCCGGATCCTGATGCAAACCCTGCGCCAGCTACGCGACGAGGCCCAATGCGAGAAACCCGGCCTCACCTACACCTGATCATTCCCGACCCGGACACCACCGCATGATCGAGACCACCCGATCGGCTCGTCTACTTCCTCCATGATCGGGAGCAGCTTCGGACCGGCGGTGGTGAGGCTCCGCCAAACCACAGGTCCCCACGGACCCAACTGAACTCCGATCGGATGTTCCAGCTTCAGCTCGGACATACCGATCACGGGCGCAGCAGTCACGATCGGAACGATCCCTTGGGTGACGACGGCAGTCATCCGGTCCGCGGTGCGGCAGGCTACCGAAACTACGCCGACGCGCACCGCCACGTCGATGACTCGAAGTCCGATGCACTCACGGCGGATCTCGCCGAGATCTATCAGCAGCTCGTGCCTCGGTCATTTCGGTCAGTAGCCGTCGGTGACGCCTTGGGCGATACAGGCGTCGCGGAGCGCTCGCAGCGCGTAGTACAGGCGTGACTTGACGGTACCTGGCGGAATGGCGAGTTCGGAGGCGATGTCGTTGATGGTGGCGCGGCGGTAGTAGGCGTGCACGATGACCTCTCGATGCTGGTAGCTGAGTGTCGCCAAAGCGCGCTGGACAATCCACGTGTCGGCTAGGCCAGCACAGGGGTCATCGAGTCCGCGGTCGAACCGGGCGCCGATATCTGTGGCAAATTCATGGCGTCGCTGGGCACATCGCAGCTCGTCATAGGCGAGATTGCGGGTCACGGTGAATAGCCAAGCGCCGATGCCCCGCACCGGCTCGTCCAGCAGTCCTGGTCGCTGCCACAGTTTGACCAGAGATTCCTGCACGATCTCGTCTGCACGGCCGTAATCGCCGACCAGACCGGCAGCGAAGCGGCGCAACGCGTGACGATACCGGCGGTCGACCGCATCGAGACGATCCAATCGACGGTAGCGGTCGGTCTGAGCAGGGACAGCGGCCGCAGTCACTCGATCACCACCGGCGGGCCGGGATCCCGAGTTCGATCGGGCAGTAGCCCGGACCGCAGCACGCAGGCATCGATCGTCGCGGGCACGCCGAATACCTGATTCATCACGCCTCACTCTGCCGATGACGGGACCTACAGTTCGGCAATACCCGCGATCCAGGCAGGCACACAATCCGGATCCGCTGCCCGCCCGGAATACGGAACGGTTGCCGCGATTGATACTGCGCGTGCGAGGCGGTGCTGCCACCTTTCATGGCTCACTCCTTGCTTGCTCGACTGCCGCTGCGCCGGCACTGTCGCGGGGTCGGTCGAGCGATGACACCCCGATTCGTGGGGTGGGCCATGGTATGCGTGGTCTTGATCTGGTCGCGGTTCGCCAGGGTGAGCACAAGACGGTCGACCAGCAGAGGTCGGAATTTCTCCATCAGGTCCAAAGCCAAGGCGGGCTTCGCTGGTCGAATGCCATGCAAATAGCCGAGATACGGGTCCAATCCGACTTGTTCCAGAGCACCGTGTACCGAGGACCGGAGCATGCCGTAACAGGCAGTTGAACGGATCGCAGGGTGGACGTCTGCTCCGTCCTGGACCGACGCTCGGCGCAATCGCGGGTAGTACTTGAAAGTAGTCCCGGGCGGCACGGCCCTCGATGCCAAGTGCCTCGTCGAGGGTTACAGCGGTACTCAGTGCCTGCAGTGCGCCTGCATGCCGGTCCGCGGTCTCGCGCAGGGTGGCCTGACGCTCGCCGGTGAGGTCCCGCGCGGATCGCCCCTGCGGGACGCTGATGCATCTTCAGGGCGTACCGATCGCAGTGATCGCGGCGTGGCTGGGGCACGTGGACCGCGCCTTCACGATGCGAACCTACATGCACAGCCAGAACGCTGAGCTGTTCGCCGCGGCGAAAACATTGGCTGGTCAAGACGGATTTTTCGTGGTGGTCCTAGCTGGTTTCGAACCAGCGACCTCTCGCGTGTGAGGCGAGCGCTCTCCCGCTGAGCTATAGGACCGTGTGCGGGTGTTCGGGTCGGAGGGGCTCCGTTCCGGACGAGATGGAACCTTAACACGCATCACCCTTGTCACACCAAATCGCGGCTCTACCTGGCGATTTTCAGTATCGCTCAGAGGTGGGCCGTTGGGGAGGGTGTGCCGCGGGCTGATGCCGGGTGCGGACACCGCCTAGGGGGTAAGGCTCGAAGGGCGGCACAGCGCCGGGCCTGCGGAAGCACAGTGATGTAATTCCGATTTACCCAACTTCTACCAGCGGATTTGTTGCTGACGCAGATCGTGGGCTAATGTTCTCTCTCGCAGCCGGAAGGGCCACCACGGGCCGGACGGAAGCAACTTGCACATTACAGTGCATGCGGATGTAGCGCAGCTGGTAGCGCATCACCTTGCCAAGGTGAGGGTCGCGGGTTCGAATCCCGTCATCCGCTCGAAGGCCAACCCGGCCTTGGTTGGCGGTGTGGCCGAGTGGTGAGGCAACGGCCTGCAAAGCCGTGCACACGGGTTCGATTCCCGTCGCCGCCTCGAAAGAGGCACCAAAGACCCGCGCGATTAGCTCAGCGGGAGAGCGCTTCCCTGACACGGAAGAGGTCACTGGTTCAATCCCAGTATCGCGCACCAGAAATGACAGGTCAGCCCCGGTTATCCGGGGCTGACCTGTTTCATGCCAGATTCGTGCCAGAAAGGGATCGCCGGTCAGTCACACTGGCCTTCATAGTTCCCCTCCACCGATTCTCGCGGTGAGGGAAGCCTCGGTTGAAATTGGCGATCGACGGACTAAGAGGTCCCGCACCTTACCCGCCCTGGACGACCACTCCCGACTGGCCTACACCGAAGCCCTCGACGACGAGAAGGGCGCCACCGCCGCGGACTGGTGGCTGCGAGCCGCCGGGTTCTTCGCCGAACACGGCATCACCCACATCCAGCGCGTGCTCACCGACAACGGCTCCTGCTACCGCTCCCGGAGCTGGGCCCACGCCCTGGAAACGACCGAGACCACACACAAGCGGACCAGCCCCTGCACGCCCCGCACGAACGGGAAAGTGGAGCGGTTCAACGGCATCCTGGCCCGGGCATGACAACCACGACCGGCCCCACGCCGGCATAGGCCATCGGCCGCCCGTCAGCCGCGTCCCGCCGCGCTCCTACCGGCTCACCGATAGCGGCATCGCCGTCCCGGTCCTACCGATCATCGGTCCCGAACAACTCGCCCTCGAGATCGACATCGAGGCACCAACGTCCTGAGACACCACAACTAGCCTCGCCGAGGCTATGTCATTCAGTTGCTGGCCGAATATGCTCCGCTGTTGACCATCCACTGGTTTGCCAGGTTGTAATGATCCTGTGCGCGGTTGGCGTAGCCCGCGACGCCGTGGTCGGCAAGCTTTCCCTCATTGATGAGGGTATTGACGTTGTAACTCGGATTGTCCTCGCCCACGTTGTACGCCGCGGCCAGGAATTGCGTGGGCGTCACCTGCAACCGCATGCTCGCCGGAATCCGGTTTTCGTATTCGTTCTGCAGGTTCCGGAGATCGTACGCGGTGGCCTTGATCGCGAGATCCTCGTTACCATCGAGATCCGACCAGCTCTGCCCCTGGAACTGGGCGGGGAACGCCGCCTTCACCCTGTTGAAGGTTGCCTCCTTCATATTGGTGAGCCCCAGCGAGTTGTTCCGGAGACCACTGGTGAGCCACCGGAAGTCGTCGTAGATTTCACCCGCGCCGGCCAGCGTGCGCGTGGCTCCCTCATTCAATACGATCGCCATCACCAGCCGCGGATCGATGCCCGCCGCATCTCCGTATTTGACCGCGGCCGCGATCCATGCCTTCAGGTGTGGGTCCGTACTGCCGAGCACGGCCAGATCGTCCGCGGTCAGTGTGGACGCGGGAGAATCCCAGGCGGCGAGCTTGTCGAGTTCACCGTCGAGGGTCTTGTTGTCGGCCGGGTTTCCGGACTCAGGCAGTATCGGCAACTGTGACAATGCCTTCAATTTCGGGAGGCTGTCGAACGTGTATGTAGCGAAGTCGGGATTGCTCAGCACGCTCGCCAGCGCACTGGCGTTGAAAGTGCTGTCGAAAGCTGTTGCCGCATTGCCGACATCACTGGCACTCAACGTACTACCCACCGAAACATCGACCGCGCCGTCGCCGATCGCGGTCGTAATGTT
Organism: Nocardia albiluteola; assembly: GCF_018860155.1. Classification (GTDB taxonomy): domain Bacteria; phylum Actinomycetota; class Actinomycetes; order Mycobacteriales; family Mycobacteriaceae; genus Nocardia; species Nocardia albiluteola. Next base: position 285,736 of record NZ_JAHKNI010000012.1, on the reverse strand, counting down.
GTGCGCCTTGGGAAAGGCCGTGGATGCGGCGGAGGCGAGTTTCGTCCGGAGATCGACGAGATCGTCATGGTACGACTGCACCGCCGTGCCGAGTTGGCTGGCGGCACTGAAGATATCGGTGATTCCGTTCTGCAGAGCCCCCAGCGCCTCGGTGATATCGGGCACCTCCGGCGCCTGCACGGAGCCGAACGAATCGCTGAGCTGTTGCAGGGTGACGGGCGCCATCGAGACGGCTTCGTTGTTGATGAAGGAATTCCAGGCCGTGACGGCGTCGCCGAGCAGGTCTGTTCGCCCGTCGGGCGCCGTGGTCACGAGGTTCGACAGGGTGGGCGCCAGCAGCACGATTCCGGGACTGGTGCCCGAGGCCGAGCCGGGGGTCTGGGGAAGATCGAGTATGTACGACGATGCCCCCGCGTTCGGATCCGGTTTGACCGGCGGCGGACCCTTGCGGTGCTTCGGATCGACGCCGTTGTATTCGGCCATGTCCCAGTTGTATCCGGCGGCAGCGAGTACCCCACCGAAGTTGAGCAGCGCATCGCCGTAGAAAATGATTGCGGTCTGGATATTCGAGCTGAGCTCGTCGTACGCGGTGGCCCAACCGGCCGCCGCCGCGCATCCACCGGCCATGCCACCGGTCTTGCTCAGGCCGGGCGCCAGTATGTTGTCGACCGCGGACTGCAACTGTGTACGCAGGGTGGTCAACGACGTGGCGGCGTTGTGATACACCGAGGTATCGACGACCACTGCGGATTGTGATCCGTTCGAATTGCTCATCGGATCATCCCCGCAGCATTCGGCCGTTGACATCGATCACCCGGGTATACCGGCCGTGGGCCGATTGCGCGGCATCGCTCATGGCGGCCACACCCTCGGCGAATTCCCGGGCGTTGGGCTCCCATCGGCGATGCGCGTCGGTATAAGCCTGCGCCCCCGCGCTTTTCCAGATGCCCGGCAGGGATGCCACGCCGTCGTCGAGACCGTCCAGGTGCTCATGAATATATCCGGCGAGACCCTCGAGCCTGGTCACGATGTCATCGAGTCGATCGAGATCGACGGTCAACTCCGTACTCATCGCTCGATCCCCCGGATCCGATCACCGCTGCCGGCGTCATCGGTTCGATAGAAGTCCACGCTGACCCCGAGTTTCGCGGCCATATCGCACAGCGCGCTCAAAATCTGCTGCCCGCTCTCGTGGGTTTCGTTCCAGCCCGACGTGAATTCGGTCGCGGTGGGCCCCTTCCACCCGTTCTCCAGCAGATCGTCGACCTCGGTATGGACCGAATGCAATGCGGATTGCAATGTTTGGGCGATATCGGCAACCCTGTGGCCGTAAGCAAGGACTTTATCGGGAACGATATGAACTCCGAGATCCGATCCCGCAGTGTTCCCCCCTGTGGTATTCATTCACCGAGGATACGCCCCGGTGCATCACGCCGGAAGCGAATTTTTCGCGGTCTTGCGGGCCCGATCATGCTGCGCCACAGCATGACCCACACATCGGCCCGGGTTGATCATGACGGGATCGGGCCCAGCGACCGTACCGGGCCGGAAGATACGGCGAAAGGTTTTGCCGCGCACCGCGATCAAACGCGGCGGGAGGCCCGCCCCGCTGGGCGGTAGATCGCATCGGCGACGCGGATGAACGACCGGATCAGCGGATCGCTGTTGGCATCGCTCCAGGCGACGACCAGCGGGCTGCGTGGCATATCGGCCACCGGCACGGTGATCAGGCCCTCGGGGAGCGCGTGACCGAGGGGAGTCAGGCCGATTGTGCCGTTCCACAGGACGGCCTGCAAGCACTCCTGGACGGTGCGGACCTCGGGTCCGTCGCGGTACGGGCCCTCCGGCGTGGTCGCGTTCCAGAACGCCCGCCAGACAGGGTCGGTACCCTCCGGCAGCCGGAACCACGGCCGATCCGCGAGGTCGGCCACGCGCAGGACCTCCCGCCCGGCCAGCGGGTCGTCCACGCGCAACACCACACCGACCGAATCGTGGCGCAGCACATGGGTTCTGATACCGGAGTCCTCGAACGGCCCGCGAGTGAGCGCGACATCCACGCGCCCCGTTCGCAATCCGCAGGTCGGGTCGCCGAGATCGGCCTCCCGCACGCGGACCCGGACCATGGGGTGGTGTGCACGGAAGGCGGCCACCAGGCGCGGCCCGGCCTCTTCGGCGCTGTCGCCCAACGTCCCGACGGTCAGGGTGACGGTGCCCGCGACCGCCGCGACCCGGGCGGGGATCCGATCGGCGTGCTCCAGAATCGAGCGCGCCTCAGCGTAGAGGACCTCACCGGCGGCCGTGAGCGAGACGCCGCCGGGAGCCCGGCGCAATAGGACCGCACCGAGGTCCGCCTCCAGCGTCTTGATCGCGCGACTGAGCGGTGGCTGGCTCATGTGCAGTCGATCCGCGGCACGCCGGAAGTGGAGTTCCTCGGCGACGGCGACGAAGTAGCGGAGCAAACGCAGGTCCATTACGGGCGACGATACCCGTGCGGTATCGCCCGCACGCAACGGGTCTTGGACCGGGGCGAGGGACCGGTGCTGGACTGGAATCGACCGGTCCCGCCGCGGAGGTAAGCCCGCCGGGCACCGTCAACCCATACCTCTCCCGAAGGGATCGACCCATGCCCGAATACCCGTACCCGGACCCAGTCGTCGAGATCGAGGACGTGCGGGAGCTGGGCCACGACCTCGTCGTGGTGCCGAACCGCGGCGTCGATCTGGTGCCCAATATCGGGGTGATCGGCGGGATGCACTCCATACTGGTCGTGGACACCGGCATGGGGCCACGCAATGCCGAGAGGGTCCTGGCCTTCGCCGCCGAGCAGGCCAGGGGGCGGCGAATCTACCTGACCACCACGCACTTCCATCCCGAGCACGCGTTCGGCGCCCAGGTGTTCGCCGGCGAGGCGACCTATCTGATCAACCGGGCCCAAGCCGACGACCTCGCGCACAAGGGCGAGAGTTATCTGGCGATGTTCTCCCAGCTCGGCGAGCCGATCGCCCGGCAGCTCGAGGACGTCACGCTGACCACGCCGGACCAGGTGTACGAGGGCGCCTACGAGCTGGATCTGGGTGGACGGACCGTCGAGCTGCGCCCGACCGGCCGCGCGCACAGCAGGGGCGACCAGGTCGTCGCCGTCCCCGACGCCGGCGTGCTGTTCACCGGCGACCTCGCCGAGGCCGGGCAGTTCGCGATCTTTCCGTGGTTCCCGCCGTACGACACCGACGTCTCGGGGCTGCGCTGGATCTCGGTGATGGAACGGCTGGCCGCGGAGCCCGCGCGGGTGGTCGTGCCGGGGCACGGTGCGATCGGCGATGGCCGGCTGCTCGCGGATGTGCGCGACTACCTGTGCGAACTGCGCGACGAGACATGGCGGCGACGGGATTCGGCCATGAGCGAGGACGACATCGCCGAGGAGGTTCGTGCCCTGATGATCCAGCGGCACCCGGACTGGACGATGCGGGAATGGATCGAGCGCGGCGTCGGCTGCCTATGCGCCGAACACGCGGAACATGCCGCCGGAGGAGTGCGATGACCACCGCCGATGCGGACCTGACCGCCGAGAATTCCGCCGCGGCCAGGCGGGCGCGCGGCATCGCGGCGTACGCACGAATATTCGATGTCCCCGAGCAGGACGTCGAGGCGGCCATGACGGCGCGGGTCGGACCGGTATTCGCAGCGGAGGCTTTCGCTTCCGCAGGCGGTCCAGCCTGGTCGCACGGCGCGCTGACCGCCCGGGACCGGAGCGTCGCCATCATCACCGCGCTGACCGCCCAGGGCGTCACCGGCGACCGCCTCGACACCCACCTGCGATTGGCGAGCGCGAACGGGATCGGCCACGAGGGCCTCACCGCGCTGATGACGTTGCTGGCCAACTACATCGGTTACCCTCACGCGTCTGCCGCCATGGAGTCCGTCGAGCGCGCGGCCCGCTCCGGTCTGCTCGCCGCGGACGGCAACCCCGCTACGCCGCCAGCTCCACGCCCAGAATCCGATCCAGCGCCCGGGCGCCCGGGTCGGTGAGTTTCAGGGCACGCCGCGAGCTGTGGCGCTCCACCCAGCCCGCGGATTCCATGCGGGTCAGGACGGCCGCGCCCAGGGCGCCGCTGAGGTGGTGGCGTTGTTCGCTCCAGTCGACGCAGAAACGCAGGAGCGGGCGGCGTTCCAGGCGGACCGCGGGCAGGTCGACGCCCAGGGCGGCGAATACCGGTTCGGCGGCGGGGCCCAGCTCGTAGGGGTGGTCGTGCACGCGGGCCGAGAGGCGGTCGCCCTCGGCGCGGCAGAGTCCGGACAGGCCGTCGGTGCGGGTCAAGGCACCGTGGTCCAGCAGCGCCTCGGTGACGGCGACGCCGAGACGGCCGGCGAGATGGTCGTAGCAGCTGCGGGCGCGGCGCAGGGCCGCCGCGCGCGTGGACTCCCGCAGCGACCGCACCGGGCGGGTCGGCGCGAGCGCGGCCAGGGCCTCGAGCGCCGTCGCCACCTGCGGGTTCGCGATCGAGTAGTAGCGGTGGCGGCCCGAACGCTCGACCGTCAGCAGCCCACCCTCGACAAGGCGGGCAAGATGTTCGCTGGCGGTCGAGGCGGCGACCCCGGCCTCGGACGCCAACACCGAGGCGGGCAGCGCGCGACCGTCGGCCAGACAGATCATGATCCTGGCCCGCGTCGCATCGGCCAGCAGCGAGCCGATCTCCGCGACATCGGAATATCCATACAGGGGCCGCACATCCGTCATGCCCCCAGTCTGCCGCGTGAACACTTCGGCCGACGCCGAAATATGCACACCGAGTCCCCGCGGGCAGTCGTATCGGCATCGGTCCTCATCGCCCGGGCAGGACGGACACCGATCAGCGCGTTGTGCAGCTGGCCGGCCGGTTCCTTTGCCGCCGCTTCCGCAGTCCGCTTCAGCTGCCGCAGTCCAGTTCAACGGCGGAGCCCCGGGACCGGACACCTCCCTGACTCCGCTCCGCCCATTCTTCGGCCCACACCGAACTTTTCCCGGGAAACACTGTCCGTGTGAACGGAGCGAAGCGGAGTGAACCAACAGGCCAGCGCGCGATGCGCACGACGGAGCCGAGCGCCAGCGAGGTGGAGTCGTGAGCATTTCGAGTCTCACCATCCGAAACGAGGAAATACGCGAGATACAGCCCGGACGTGTGCTCGGCGTGATGTGCGCCGGCATGTTCCTGGTGCTGCTGGATGTCACGATCGTCAACGTCGCCCTGCCCGATATCGGGCACGGCCTGCGGTCGGACGTGTCGATGCTGCAGTGGGTGGTCGACGGATACGTGGTGGCGATCGCCGGCCTGCTGCTGGCGGGCGGAACCATCGGCGACCGGATCGGTCATCGCCGGGTGCTGATCGCCGGGTTCGCGATATTCGGGGTGGCATCGCTGATCTGCGCGACGGCGCCGGACGTCGGGGTGCTGATCGGGGCGCGGGTGGTGCAGGGCGTGGGCGGTGCACTGCTGCTGCCCAGCACGATGGCGGTCATCGTCGAGGCGTTCCCGGACCGTGCCGACCAGGCCCGGGCGCTGGGCACGTGGGCGGCAATCTCGTCGCTGGCGCTTCCGGCCGGGCCGCTGCTGGGCGGGATTCTGGTGGGCTGGCTCGGCTGGCGGCCGGTGTTCTGGATCAATGTGCCGCTGACCGCGCTGACCATCGCGGCCACGCTGTGGACGGTTCCGGCCCGGCCCGGGAACCGGAGCGGGCGGCTGGACGTGCGCGGGCTGGCCGGGTTCGTCATCGGCCTGGGCGGGCTGGTGTTCACCATCATCTCGATCGGACACCATGCCGCGCCCGTGTTGATCGCCGCGTCGGCGGTGGCGGCGGTGGCGGCGCTGGCCACCGCGCTGACCTCGGCCGCACGCAGCACCCATCCGGTGCTGCCGCTGGATCTGTTGCGCCGCAAGGAATTCCTGAGCCCCAACGTGGTCGCGCTGACCATGAATCTGATCTTCAACGGCCTGCTGTTCGTCACCACGCTGTATCTGCAGGACGTGCTGGGCTATTCGCCGCTCGCCTCCGGATTGTCCGTGCTGCCCCTGGCGGTTCCGCTGGTGGTGCTCGCGCCCGTCGCGGGCCGGATCACGGCAGCACGCGGGCCTCGCACCTCGGTCACTCTCGGCTGTGCGATCGCCATCGTGGGATCGCTGGCGCTGACCCAACTGCACGGCGCGGGCGGAATCGGCTGGCTCCTTGTCGGATTCGGCTTGCTCGGCTGCGGATCCGGATTGATCACGGCGTCGGTGGTGGCCGCCGTCGTGCGGGCGACGCCGGCCGACCGCGCCGGGCTGGCGACGGGCACCTCCAACACGGCCCGCCAGATCGGAACCGCCAGCGGCGTCGCGATATTCGGCGCCGTCGCAGGCTCCCCCTCCGGCACGCATTTCGTCAGCTCCCTGCACTGGCTCGCCCTGGGGACCGCTGTCGCTTGGGCGGGCGCGCTGGTCATAACACGCTACGGCGTCGCCGGACGTCCCGTCGCCGAGTAGAGGTCCCGGCCCACGCGAGTTCACTCCCTAGCGGCGGCCCGGAATCGGCATGGCGGGAACTCCCCGCGGTCCCCGGGAGATGGAACCCACGGTGGCACAACGCCACCGAGCGTGGCACGCTCGACCCGACACAGCTCTCGCCTACCGCCCACACGCCGCCCGCCGGGATACCCTATTCGAACGAACAGGCGAAAGCGGGCGAGACTGGTGACGACAGACGAGATCACGGACGGGCACACCGCCCTGCCCGACGACCTCGAGGACACGGTCACCGTCGATCTCGAGCACTCCGACGAGACGCTCGCCGCGATGGTCGCCGAGCAGGCGCAGGAGCGGCCGCGCGACGGCGAGCTGATGACCCTGCGCCTGGGCCTGGACGGCGAACGACCGGAGACGCTGACCCTGCTCGGGGCCCGCTACGAGCTCTCCCGGGATCGTGTGCGACAGGTCTACACCCGGGCCGCCGGGCAGCTGGTGCGGCGCGTGCAGGCCACCGGACATCCCAGCACCGAGGTCTTCGCCGCCCGCTATCCGGTCGGCTGGGGCGACCAGCGGCTGATCAGAACGCTGCTGGCCGAGATCTACGCCACCGACGCCGATATCGCCGCGCAGGATCTGGCGTATCTGCGGCTGCGGCTGGCCGGGCACGCCCTGCTCGATGCCAAGCGCTTGGCGGGCTTCGTCTTCCAGCGGATCGCGGGCTGGCAGCAGCGCGGCCGCTGGCATCCGGGCACTCCGCGCGCCGCGGAATCGGTGACCGGGCAGCTGAATCCGCTGTTGCGGCGCGTCGAATGGGCCACCGGCAGCCCGGCCCCGCTGCCGGAGCTGCCGCTCACCACGATCGACTCCGCCGACGATGCCCGCGGTTCGATCTTCTCCGACACCCTGGGCCGGGAAACCAGTTTCGATACCGCGCTGGAGGCGCGCCTGCTGCGCATGCTGGACGAGAGCGATCAGGTCGCCGCATACACCGAACGGCCCGCGGCCGTGGAGTACTGCCTGGATGGCGTGGAGCGTGTGCACTGCCCCACGGTCGCGGCCCGGCTCACCGACGGGCGCGCGGTGCTGATCGATGCGGTTCCGCTGGCGCGGATCGCGGTGCACGGCAACCGAATCAAACTCGCCGCGACGCGTGCCACCGCCCACGAGCACGGCTGGGGCCACCTGGTGTTCACCGGCAGCCGAATCGGCGAACCCGATCTACGCGCCCACACCGTGCCCGCCCAGCACGAGAACATCCTGCGCAACCGGCTCGCCCAAGGACCGCTCGCATGGGACGAATTCCAAGGCTACGCACAGGAATTCGGCGTCGGCATCACCGATCTGGCCGCCATGGCGCTACGTCACGACTGGCGCTGGGAGCGCGGGCCGTTCCGGCTGAGCGCACCCGCCCCGTCGGCCCCGTAAGCTCCACCGCACGCCACCCGGTGCTCCCCCGTCGACTCCGAAAGCTCCGTCGCGGGGCCATCCGGCGGCGCGAGCGCCTGCTCAGTGCAGGATCACCGCGGACCCGATGAAGGCCACGATGATCAACATGGCGAAGCAGGTGATCAGCTGCCAATGCGTCAGCGCCGCGCGCTGACGGGCGAGCGTAAGGCGATAGGTCGCATCGATGCGGTTGTGATCGGAGATCTTGCGACGCGCCGCGTCGAGCTCGTCGGCGATCTGCTCGGACCGTTCGAGCCGATGCATCAGCTTGTGCACCTGTTTGGCCTTCTCCCGGGTCGCCTTGCGGGCCAGCGCCAGCGCCGTGCGCTGATTCATCAGTTCCTGGCGCTGCTGCGCGATCCTCGCCGCCTGCGCCCGCGTGTGCTGCTCCCACGTGCTCACCGCCGCCCAACCTCCCGTGATCTCGTCGCGCCAGCCGAAGGCCAGCGCACCGGTAACCCATTCCCGCATGACGTCCCGCACCGGCCGGGGCTCCTCGCACGGCGCCGCGGTCCCGGTCGGCCCGACCCCGAGCAGCCCCGAGACGACCTGGTACTCGCAACCCGCGGCCGCGAAATCGTCGATGGCCACGGCGGGCAGGTGCCCCACCCAGAATCCGGGCGGGCACATCCACAGCACCTCGTCCACGCCCACCGCCCGCAGCCGCGCGGTCCGCTCCGCGGCGTGCCCGATATCGACCGGAGCGCTGTGCACCTCGACGGCGAACAGGCGAGATCCGTTGCGCCACAACAGACCTGGTGTCTGTGCGCCGAGCGGCCGATCCACCTCGACGTCGTCGGCGCCGTCGGCCAGCAACCGGCCGCGTAACCAGTATTTGAACCGCTGCACATCCCAGTGGCAGTTCCCGCAGCCGGGCTCCCGGCACCGCTCACCCGGCTGATGCCCGCGCGGATTCGGTTCCACCACAGGAAGATTCACCGAGTCGGGCGGATCGAGCACCGTCGCATGCCGCTGCTTCAGATCGACCTGCTTACTCACGCGACTCACCACCCAAACACCGTGCACCGCGGACCATGCGGCCCGTCCCCCTCCAGGGTGCCCCAAATCCCGGGTGCCTTCACGCCAATGTGCCTACTTTTGTTACGCAACCGGGAGCCGCGCGTGATCATCACCGCGGCCAGAGCGCCGAGCGGTCTCGGCGCGGCGACCGGAATGGACAGCGGCGCAATGGAGACGCTCGGCTCTCCCCTATCGGATCGATGGCCCTGCCGCTACGCTTCGCAGATGGTTCCCATCGGATACACTCCTGTATCGACCTCGCTCCGCGCGGCTCGCGTGGCGAATTCGGTCGCCTTCGGGCTACAGGGATTCTTCCTGTCGGTGGTGCTCACCGAGCTGCCGCAGATACAGACCCGGTATCGCCTCGGCGACACCCTGATCCTGGTCGCCGTCGTGGGAATCACGCTGCTCGCCGCGGTGGGCAGCCTCATCGCCGAACAGCTGGCCGTGCGCTGGTCGAGCCGGGTGTCGCTACGGATCGGGCTCGGGCTGATCGCGATTGCGGGCACGGTCACGGCGCTGGCACCCACTGCGGCGGTGCTGTTTCCCGCGCTCGCTATCTATGGCATCGCGGTCGGCATCGTCGATGCGAGCACCAATATGCAGGCGGTGTTCATTCAACACGGGTACGGACGCTTCGTGCTGTCCTCGTTCTATGCGGCCTGGAGTGCGGGCTCGATCCTGGGCGCGCTGCTCGTTTCGGCTTGCGAGGCAACACATGTCACGCTCGCCGAGGCCGTGTTCGCCGCGGCGATGGTGGTGCTGGCCGGTGGGCTGGCCCTGGGCCCGCGACTGCTGGGCACCCGGCAGGCCGAGGCCGAGCCCGCCGAGGTGCAGGCCGCGGCGGGCGAGTCGGCGGAGTCGGTGCACATCGTTCCGCTGAAGATGTACCTGGCCTTCGGCATCGCGATGGCGCTGATGTTCGCGATCGATCAAGCGAACAACAACTGGTCGACATTGTACATGAAGAACTCGCTGCTGGCCTCCTCGGCGACCGCCGCGCTGTCGCTGGCCACCTATCAGGGCGCCGCGCTGCTCACCCGGCTGACGGGCGACTGGTGGGTGCGGCGATTCGGACCGCGCGCGGTGGTGCGCACCGCGGCGCTGATCGGCGTGATCGGCCTGGTGATCGTGGTGAGCGCGCCCGGCCCGATCCCGGCGCTGGCCGGATTCCTCATCATCGGTCTCGGAGTGCCGGTGGTGGCGCCGCTGTGCTTCAGCGAGGTGGGCCGGCTCACCGGCGGGCGCGGCCTTGATGCCGTCATCGCGCGGCTCAACCTGTTCAACTACGCCGGGGCGCTCGTCGGCGGCGCGGTGGTGGGCGCGGTGTCGGACGCCTCGACCATGCGGATCGGATTCGTGCTGCCGCTGATCTTCGCGGCGTCGCTGATCCTGCTGGCACGGTATTTTCACGCGGGAATCCGTGATTGACTTCATTTCATGACCGAAACCCCAGTCATCACCGTCGACCGGGCCGGACTGTGGGACGCGGAAACCCTCAGTGATGTGGCGGCCGCGACCTTTCCGCTGGCCTGCCCGCCCAATCTCGCCGCCCGGGATGTCGAGATGTTCATCGACGAGGTGCTCTCGGACGAGCGGTTCGGCGAGTACCTCAGCGATCCGGACCGCACGGTGCTCAAGGCCGTCGCCGACGGCCAGATCGTCGGATACGCCATGCTGGTGGCGGGCGATCCCGGCGATCCGGTCGTCGCGGAGGCAGTGGATCTGCGGCCGGTGCTGGAGATCAGCAAGATGTACGTGCTGTCCGGCCATCACGGCGCCGGCGTGTCGACCGCGCTGATGCTCGCCGCGCTGGACCACGCGCGCATCGGCGGGTATGCCGGAGCCTGGCTGGCGGTGAATCAGGACAACGTGCGCGCCCAGCGGTTCTACGCCAAGCGCGGCTTCCGCACCGTCGGCACCCGCACCTTCATGGTGGGCACGACGCTGTGCCACGACTACCTCATGCAGCACGCGCTCGAACCGGACGAGGCACCCTGAAACACGTTGCCGGACCGACGATGTCCGCGCCGAACAGCGATGGGTACAGCGATCCAGCCCTGGTCGTCGCACTCCAGCTCGATGAACACGGTGTCGACGCAGGTCGAGCCCGGGCCGTCGCGACCCGGGCTCGACGAAGAACGTTGCCGTCCAGCGGCATTCGTCAGGACAGCATCTTGGCCTGCAGCGCCGCGACGTCGCTGTTGCTCAGCCCCAGACCTTTGTGCACGTAGTTGTCGAAGCTCCCGTACGACCTGTTGACCTGGTCGAACGCGGCGTCCAGATCGGCCTGGGCGACGCCGTTGGCCATATCGCCGCTCTGGGCGTTGCGATAGTAGTTGGACAGCAGGTAGTCGTAGTTCACCGTGTTGCGGTCCACGCCCAGGATGGTCAGCAGCACCGCGGACGTCCAGCCGGTGCGGTCCTTTCCGGCCGTGCAGTGGTACAGCACCGCACCGTCTCCGGTGTCGATGATGTCGCGCAGCACGCCCGCGAATGCCTGGTTCGCGCCGGGGGTGGTGATCATCCCGCGGTACATCGCGGTCATGTCGCCGCCGCCGAGCGCGCTGGACAGCATCACCTGTGGCGACGCCTGGGCCATGACATCGTCGACGCGTGCGGTCGCACCGGCGGGCACCCGGTCCGGGGACAGCGCCCGCTCGTACACGGTCCGCAGGTCGTCGACGTACTTCACAGTGTGCTGAGTGAGTGCGGCCAGGTCGGCGTCGGTGGCCTTGTTCAGCCCACCGGTGCGGTACACCAGGCCCATGTGCACCACGCGGCCGTCGGTGGTGCGGTACCCGCCGATGTCGCGGGCGTTCAGCACGCCCTGCAGCGGAATCGCGCGCTGGTGCACATTGTCGACGACCGCGCTGGTCGCCGCGGTCGGATCGGCGGCCAGCGCGGTGCCCACGGCGGGGCCGAGCGCGAGGGCGGCGGTGGCGGCGACCGCCGCGATGACACGAATCGAGCGATGGACCATTTCCAGCTCCGATCTCCGGGTCGATGACCCACGCGACTAGCGGCCGTCCACAACCGGAACAGCCGTTCCCATTTCGGTATCGGAGGTCACGGTACACCGAGTGGTCACTCGGTTAGTCGAATGGTGTCTCGCCCCACACGGAATCAGGCCGCGGGCACCTCGTACCGCGACAGGGCCAGCAGCCGGGAGATCGCACGCAGGTACTTCTTGCGGTAGCCGCCGTCGAGCATCTCCTGGGAGAAGATCGCGTCCAGCTTCGCACCGGACACCGTCACCGGAATGCCCGCGTCGTACAGCCGGTCGGCCAGCACCACCACGCGCAGCGCGACGGCCTGATCGGTGACCTCGTGCACGCCGGAGATGAACACCGCGCTCACCCCGGCGATCAGCGCGCCGAACCGCGAGGGATGCAGGGTGCTCAGATGCTGTAGCAGCGCGTCGAAATCATCGAGGGTGGAATTCGGGGTGGCCGCGGCCTTCTCGGCCAGCAGCTCGGGTGCGGTCGGCTCCGGGGCGGGCGGCAGATCGCGGTGGCGGTAGTCCGGGCCGTCGACGCGCACGGTCTCGAACAGCGAGCCCAGCTTCTTGATCTCGCGCAGGAAGTCCTGCGCGGCGAAGCGTCCCTCACCCAACTGGCTGGGCAGCGTGTTGGAGGTCGCCGCGACCGACACCCCGCGCGCGGTCAGCTCGGTCAGCAGCCGCGACACCAGCGTCGTATCGCCCGGATCGTCCAGCTCGAATTCGTCGATGCACAGCACGCTGTTGCCCGCCAGCCGCTCCACCGCATTGGTGAAGCCCAGCGCGCCCACCAGATTGGTCAGCTCGCCGAACGTGCCGAACGATTCGGGTCCCGGGGATGCGTGATAGATCGAGGCCAGCAGGTGGGTCTTGCCGACGCCGAAGCCGCCGTCCAGGTACAGACCCGCGCCCTGCACGGGCTTCTTCTTGCCGAACAGGCTCTTCTTGCCGGCCGCGGCATGGATCTTGACGACCTGCGCGGCGAAATCCTCCGCTTTGCGCACGGCCGCGGCCTGGGACGGCTCGTTCGGGTCCGGAATGTACGAGCCGAAGCTCACCTCGTCGAACGTGGGCGGGGGCACCATCTGGGCGATGAGTTGATCGGCCGGAACTTCCGGATGACGATCGACGAGGCGTTGTTGCACGCACGTAGCGTACTGACGTGGTGTGATCGGTACTTATGCAGCGTGTGCCCAATGCGATCCAATTCACAACTCTGGATCCGGACGAGCTGGTGCGGCTCTACACCTACCCGGCCGCACTCGAATCGCCCTGGTTCCGAGTCAACTTCGTCACCAGTATCGATGGCGCCGCGACCGTGGACGGACGGTCCGGCGCCCTCGGCAGTCCGGCGGACCACAGGGTCTTTCCGCTGCTGCGCGATCTGGCCGATGTGATCCTGGTCGGCGCGGGGACCGCCCGGGCCGAGAACTACGGCGGCGCCCGCACCGACGCGCATCGCCGGCTGCGGCTGCATCATCACGGCCTGGGCGGCAGCCCGGACGGCACGCCGCCGCCGATCGCCGTCGTCACCGCGAGCGCGGCGCTGGACCCGGCGAGCCGGCTGTTCACCGACACCACCCGCCCGCCGCTGATCCTGACCACCGCCGCCGCACCCGCGGACCGCAAGCGCGCTCTCACCGACGCCGGGGCGGAGGTACTCGAGATCGGGGACGACACCGTGACCGCGGCGCAGATCCGGACCGCGCTCGCGGCGCGCGGGCTGCTGCGGGTGCTGTGCGAGGGCGGGCCCTCGCTACTGGGCAGCCTCATCGCCGCCGAGACCGTGGACGAGTTGTGCCTGACGGTGTCGCCGCTGCTCATCGGCGGTACCGCGGGCCGAATCGCGGTGTCGCCCAACGCATTGCCGACCCCGATGACGCTGCGCCACGCGCTGCTCGACGACGACGGGACGATCTTGACCCGCTGGGAGCGCAGCCACACAGCCTGCTGACCCGCCCGTCCGGCTCACCGTCCCGCTGCGACGTATCACCTCGGCCGACCTACCGTCCCGATGCGTCACGCCGACCTCGCCGACTCTGTTGGCGTACGCTCCGGCTGCGTCCGATCCACCCCGCCGGTTCCGTCGGCCTACCGTCCCGATGCGCCATACCCACTCCCGCCAGCTCCGTCGGCCTACCGTCCCCCGAGGCTGAAACGGCCCGCCGAACCTGGCAGGCTGTATCGCATGCGCTGGACACGACGGCGGTGCCGCCCAACGACTCCGGGGCTGCGCGGCCCATCGACACGGGGGCTGTGCGGCCCATCGACACCACGGGGCCCGCGCCCGACGACGCTGGCCGTGGTCGCGTCGTCCTCGGTGATCGTGCTGCTCGCGGCCGCCTGTGGTGCGGGTCCGTCGGATCGTCCGGGCATCGCCGAGGCCCGACCGCACGCCGGCGGCGCGGCGCCCACCTCCGCGACCGGACCGGCCGCCCCGCCCGCCGCCGAGGTGCCCAAGGCGGACCTGGGCTGGCACGACTGCGCGGGCGCCACCTTCGGCCAGCTCGGCCTGGGCGCTCCGCCCGCCGGCCTGATCTTCGAATGCGCCACCTATTCGACGCCGATCGACGTCGGCGGCACGGTGCTGGGCACCTTCCAGAACTCCGCGGTGCGCGCGCGGCTGCCACAGACCCCCGCCAACGCCGTGCCCGTGGTGCTCACCTCCGGCGACGACCGCTCCTCGACCTCCGCACTCGCGGGCCTGGCCGCCGGACCTGCCGCGGCCGTGCTGGCCGCACATCCGATCGTGGCGGTCGACCGCCGCGGCCTCGGCAGCTCGCAGCCGATCAACTGCATGCCCGTAGACACCCGGCGCGGCCTGGCCGATGCCGGCCAGAATACCGGCGGAAACCCCGTCGACGTGATGGCCAAGCTGAGCCAGGACGCCACCATCGCCTGCTCGGATTTTCTGCAGCCCTACCAGAACACGTTCGACGCCGGGCACGCCGCCGACGACATCGACCAGCTGCGCAAGCAGTGGCAGGTTGACCACATCGCGATAATCGGCACCGGCGACGGCACCCGCGTGGCACTCACCTACGCCGCCCGGTACGGCGAGCATCTGGCCCGGCTGGTCCTGGACTCGCCGATCGCGGCCAAGGCCGATTCACTGACCCGCACCGAACAGCGCGTCAAGGGCTCCGAGGCCGCGCTCACCGCCTTCACGCAGCAGTGCGCCGCGGTCGGATGCTCGCTGGGCGCCGATCCCCGCGGTGCGATCGTCGTGCTGGTCAACCGGGCGGCGTCCGGCCAGCTCGGCGACGTCAGCACGGGCGGGCTGCTCACCGCCGTCGCCGGATTCCTCGGCGAGCCGCGCGCCGACCAGTCCTCCCACATCACCGAGCTCGCCGACGCGCTCTCGGCCGCCGGGCGCGGCGACAATGGCGCCCTGGACCAACTGGTGCTTCGCGAACAGACCGCCCTCGGCTCCGATGGGCAGTTCGTCTCCAGCTGCAGCGACAACCAGCAGCCGGCTACACCCGATCGGGCCAAACAGCTCGAGTCCACCTGGGGCAACCAGTATCCGGTCTTCGGCAAGGTCGCGGCCGCGGAACTCATGGCCTGCACCGCCTGGCCGGCGCCCGATCCACAGCAGTTGCCCACCACCCTGCCGCTGCGCGTGCTGGTGCTGGGCAACGATGCCAACCCGGTCGTCGGCGCCGACGCCCGCCCCTCGGTCACCGGTGCGCTCGGCACCGCCGGAGCCAACACCTCGACGGTGACCTGGCAAGGCTGGGGCTATCCGGTCTTCACGCACTCCAGCTGCATCCAGCAGAACCTGGTCACGTACCTGAAGGACGCCACCCTTCCCGCCGACGCGACCGTCTGCCCGGCCTGACGGACGGGCCGCCCAGCAATCGCAGGTCATTTCGGCGGGTCCGGGCAACAGGCGGAGCGGTTTCCGGTGTACCGTGCCCCAGTGTTCCTTCGTCACCTCGAGCCTCGCACCGCTCGCACGACCTCCGAGGTCCTGAACTTCGCGCTGTGGCCTTTCGCGGTCATGACCGTGATCCATCAGGCCTTCGTCATGGGGACGAATTTCAACGTCACCGACGACTTCGCACCCGTCTACAAGGCGTCGCTGGCGTTCCTGCACGGGCGGCCGATCTACAGCGACAACTTCGATCTGGTCGATCCGCACTACCTGTATCCACCGGGCGGCACGCTGCTCATCGCGCCGCTGGCGTGGATCGACCCGATGCACTCGAAGTGGTGCTTCGTCGCGCTCAACGTGGTGGCGCTGCTGCTCGCGTGGTATCTGCTGCTGAAGCTGTTCGGGTTCAGCATCAAGTCCTTTGCCGCGCCGCTCACGCTGCTGCTGATGTTCGCCTCCGAAACGGTCATCAACACACTGGCTTTCGGCAACGTGAACGGGTGCGTGCTGCTGGCGGAGGTCGCGTTCATCATGCTGCTGCTCAAGCGGCGTGATCTGTGGGCGGGTGTGGTGATCGGGCTAACGATCGTCGTGAAGCCGACCCTGGCCCCGATGCTGCTGATTCCGCTGATGCGGCGGCAGTGGAAGGTGTTCATCACCGCCGTGGGCGTGTTCGTCGCGTTCACGGCCATCGCGTTGCCGCTGATCAAGGATCCGATGGACTACGTCCGCAAGACCCTGCCGTACTCGCTTCAGGCGCGCGACTACTTCAACAGCTCCATTCCGGGATCGGCGGCCTACTGGGGGCTGCCCTCGCCGCTGGTGTGGTCCATGCGGATCGGCATGGGTGTGCTGGTGCTGATCTCGCTGTGGCTGCTGTACCGCTACTGCCGCAACAACGAACTGTTCTTCATCTGCACCAGCGCGGGCATCCTGCTCACCGCCGAGTTCCTGATCAGCGGCCTGGGGCAGATGTACTACTCGATGATGCTGTTCCCGTTCCTGATGACGGTGGTGCTGCCCAATTCGGTGCTGCGCAACTGGCCCGCGTGGCTGGCGATCTTCGGGTTCACCACGTACGACAAGTGGCTGCTCGATCACTGGCAGAGCCTGGGCCGGGATCTCGAATACCTGCGGGTCACCTTCGGCTGGGGGCTGCTGCTCGTAGTGACGTTCTGTGTGCTCGTCGATCGGTATCTGGCGGCGCGGCGCGAGGGGCGCCTGGACTCCGGGATCGATCCGGCCTATCTGCTGCCCGAACCCGAGACGGCGACGCCGGAGGACACGGCTGTCGGGGCTGCGGTCCCCGCCGATGAACCGGACATCGCAGCCCCGGAAGCCAGCGCATCGGAAGCCACCGCGCTGCGGTAGCCGCGAATAACCTTCATTACAACCCGCGGCCCCGGATTGTCCGATTCGCACTATGGTGACCCGGACATTCACACCGGATCAGCATGGGAGCGGGCAGTGTTTTCGAAAATCGTTGCGGTGGGCGCAATCTCCGTGGGCTTGACGATCGGCCTCGGCGGCATCGCGGCGGCCGATGGGCCCGTCCCCGGGCCCAACTCGGTCGGCCCGTTCACCCAGGGGTCGAACGAGCCGACAGGCAAGGCCGCCTGCATGGCAGCGTCGACCAAGACCGGCAGCTACCAGCAGTGCTACGAGTACCCGAGCGGCAGCCTGAAGTACTACTACGACAAGCCCGCCGGCTGAGCAGAACCGGCGGCGCCGTCAGACTTCCGTCATACCTGCGGGGCGGCGCCACCGGGGCACGCAAAACTACACTCGGAGCCATGAGTTCCGAGACCTCGCTTCCCGCGCCCAAGATCGTGCTGACGCCGCAGCAGTGGCGGGCCAAGCTCAACCCGCAGGAGTATGCGGTGCTGCGCGAGGCGGGCACCGAGCGCGCCTTCACGGGTGAGTACACCGATACCGAGACCGCCGGTGTCTACGAATGCCGCGCGTGTGGTGCCGAGCTGTTCCGGAGCACCGAGAAATTCCATTCGCACTGCGGCTGGCCGTCGTTCTTCGATCCGGCCGACTCCGACGCGGTGGTGCTGCGCTCCGATGTTTCGCTGGGTATGCGCCGTGTCGAGGTGCTGTGTGCGAACTGCCACAGCCACCTCGGCCACGTCTTCGAGGGTGAGGGTTATCAGACCCCGACCGACAAGCGGTACTGCATCAACTCGATCTCGCTGCGCCTGCACCCCTCGGACGACGCAACACACTGAAGCGACCGGGGAGAACCCTACGGGCGCGGGGTTGCTGAGCGCATGCCCCGAGTTTTCGGGGCAGCCGCCGAAGCCCTCCGCGCCCAGCGGGTTCACTCAGGGCAGGGCGGCGACCAGCTGCTCGACCTCGACACGCGGGCCCGTGAAGAACGGCACCTCCTCGCGCACGTGCCTGCGGGCCTCGGTGGCCCGCAGATCGCGCATCAGGTCGACGATGCGGTGCAGCTCGGGGGCCTCGAAAGCCAAGATCCACTCGTAGTCGCCCAGGGCGAACGACGCGACGGTATTGGCGCGCACGTCCGGATAGCCGCGCGCCTCCTTGCCGTGGTCGGCGAGCATCTTGCGACGCTCCTCGTCGGGCAGCAGGTACCAATCGTAGGAGCGCACGAACGGGTACACGCAGATGTAGTTGCCCGGCTCCTCGCCGGCCAGGAACGCCGGAATGTGGCTCTTGTTGAATTCGGCGGGCCGGTGGATCGCGGCGTTGCTCCACACCGGCGCGATGGCCCGGCCCAGCTCGGTGGTGCGGCGCAGATCGGCGTAGGCAGCCTGCAGCTCCTCGATCCGCTCGGCGTGCCACCAGATCATGAATTCGGCGTCGGCGCGCATCCCCGAGACGTCGTACAGCCCGCGCACGACCACACCCTTGTCCGCGAGGCCGTCGAAGAAGCTCCGCGCCTCTTTGATCGCCGCCTCACGATCGTCCCCCAGTACCCCCGGTTGCACCTGGAACACCGAGAACATCAGATACCGGATGGTCGAGTTGAGGGCCTGATAGTCGAGTCGCGCCATACCCCCATCGTGCCACCGCCCGCCCAGCCCCCGCACAGCCGCACCCTCTCCGCATATCCGCACCCGAGACACGCCGCCGAAACGCCGCGAAAACGTTTGTCTCACAAGATAATTGATGCATCCGCTGGCACCTTGTGACAGTCTCCATGGCGTGCCGTCCATCTCCCACGAGGCGCCCCTCGAACTTTTGCGCCACAACCCCTATCTCGCAGCGGTGCTACTAGCGGGCACCGGCGTCGACATTCCCGCCGACGCTGTCGCGACCCCCGCCGACGGCGACCTCACCGCCTGCGAACCCACCGAGCTCCGTGCCGACGCGATGGTCATCCTCCACAACGAACACCGCAAGCTGGCCGTGATCGTCGAATCGCAAACGGCCCCACCCAACCGCAAGAAGCGCCGAGCCATGGCGGCCTACGTCGCGCTCGCCCAGTCCGAGCACGATTGCGATGCCGTGCTGATCGTCGTCACCAGCAGTCGCAAGACAGCCCATGCATGCAGCAAGATAATCCACACCGGGCATCCCGGATACAACCTCCGCCCCTTCGTGATCGGCCCCGACACGACCCCCGATCCTGCCGACCCAGCCAACGCGCTGGCCAACGTCGAACTCACCGTGCTTGCTGCCCTCAACCACGCGCTCGACCTCCACAACGAGACCACCCTCCGCACCGTGGGGCATACCCTCGCCACACTCGATGCGGACCAACGCGAGACCTACACTCGATTCATCAACCTCACCGCCTCCCCCGAGGCCCAGGCCGCTTTGGAGGAATTCATGAAGATCACTTGGCCACACGACCCTTTCATCGACGGTCTCAAAGACGAAGGCCGCGCTGAAGGCCTCGCCAAAGGCGAAGCTCGTATCCTGCTGCAGTTCCTCGCCGCTCGAGGCATCGCCATCACGACCGATATTCGCGACCGCATCGAATCCTGCGCCGACACCGATCAGCTCGAAACCTGGGCCGTCCGCGCGGCCACCTCGAACTCCATCGACGAGGTCTTCACCGACTGACCACCAGTACTCGACCCGCTGAAGGACCTCATGACGATCAGCTGGCCCCGTGACCCCTTCCTCGACGGCGTCAAAGACGAAGGCCGCGCTGAAGGTGAGGCACGGGCACTGCTGCGAATGCTGACCAATCGCGGCTTGGCGATCCCGGCGGCGATTCGGGAGCGGATCATGTCCACGACCGACATCGGTCAACTCGATACTTGGTTCGATCGGGCGTGCACCGCAGCCAACTTGGATGAGGTCTTTGCCGACTGACGATTCGGCGGACGCCGGTCCGTTGGACAACTGCGGCAGCCGAGGATCGGTTGCCGCCACGCGGGACATCCGCTCTCGCGCCTAGGACCGCAGGTCGGTTGGGAAACAAGGGCCAGCGCCTAGCGTCTCAGTAATCCCCTTTTCGAGGTATCAGCCGAGGTGCGCGAGGATTCGGGTGGCAGCAGCGGCGCCGGAGGCGGTGCAGGCGGGGACGCCGACGCCGTGGAGGTAGGCGCCCGCGACCGCGAGGCCGGGAACGTCGGCGACGGCCGATTCGATTTCTACAACGCGGTCGTCGTGTCCGGGGGCATATTGGGGGAGGCCGCCGGGCCAGCGCTGGACCAGGGCGGAGACGGGGCGGATTTCGAGGCCGGTGACGGTGGTCAGGTCCGCTGCGGCGGCGGCGATCAGGTCAGGGTCGGGCCAGGACAGGAGGGTGTCGTCGCCGAAGCGGCCGAAGGAGACGCGGACGAGCGCGACGTTGCGGGCGGCGAGGTGCGGCCATTTGCGGCTGGACAGGGTGAAGGCCTTGGCGCGCAGCGGTTCTCCGGTGGCGACCAGGATGCCGGAGTTGTCGGGCAGCGGAGTGTCCGCGGGCAGTGCCAGCGCAACGAGCGCGGAGGAGGACAGTTCGATCGTGGCCGCCGCGCGGGCCGCCTCCGGCGACGCGGAGCGAAGCAGCGCGGCGGTGACGGGTGCGGGCGTGGCGAGGACCACCGCGTCGACGGCGCCGATCGGATCCACGCGCCAGCCCTCGGGCGTGCGAATCAGATCCGTTACCGCGGTGCCGGTTTCGACCTTCGGCGCAGCGGCAGCCAGCAGGGCGTCCAGCAGCACCCGGTAGCCGTCGCGGATGCCGCCGAATACCGGCGCGGTGGAGGAGGACGGCGGCAGCGCGCGGGCCACCGCCTGCGTGAGGCTCGGCGCACCGGCGTCGAGGGCGGCGGCCAGCGTCGGCAGCGCCGAGCGCACGCCGATCGAGTTGGCCAGTCCCGCGTACACCCCGCCCAGCAGCGGATCGACGCTCCGGCGCACCACCTGTTCGCCGAACCGCTCCCCCACCAGTTCCGCGACAGCGACGTCGCCGCCGGACGTCCACCGCAGCGGCCGGTTCGGCTCGTCCGCGATCCGCGCCAGCGTCGCGTCGTCCACCAGCCCCGCGACCGAATCCGGCCCCGCGGGAATTCCCATGAGCGTGCCCTCGGGCAACGGATGCGCCGTCCCGCCGGACCAGATCAGCGGCCGCCGGCCGGCCGGATACACCAGCTGGTCCTCGAGCCCCAATTCCCGCAGCAGCGCCGGGATTTCGGGACGCCGCGCGATGAAGGCCTCCGCCCCCAGATCCATCGGATCCCCCGCGAGCTCCGCCGTGTACAGCACGCCGCCGATCCGCTCGCGCTGCTCGACCAGCACCAGCTCGAGTTCGTCGCCGAGCGCAACCCGCAGCCGATAGGCCGCAACGAGCCCGCTGATCCCCCCACCGACGACCGCGACCCGCATACCCGCTCCGTTCCTGCTCCTGCCGCGCCGGGACCGCTGCCCACATCCGCCACGGTTGGCGCGCCGCTCTGTTGGCAAGCTACTCGCGCCCCGACGCAGCGAATGCGACGGATGCGCACCGCTCATCATTCCCCGCCGGTTGGATTGCCCGTCTCGCCGGTTCGATCTCGCTGTTCGAGGACACCGCGTGCCTTCACCGGAGAGCCGGGCCGATCAGACCGCCGGCCGGCCCGCGTCGCGACGGCTGCGCAGTTCTGTTGGCCAGGACTCGTGTCGTCGCCGATTCCTACAGCGGCTGGGGCAGGCTGTGGATCAGCTCGACGGTGGCGGTGAGTGCGCCCGGGTCGGTGTCGGGCAGGACGCCGTGGCCGAGGTTGAAGATGTGACCCGCCGCGCCGAGGGCGATCGCCTCGTCGGCCTCGTGGGCGATGCGGCGCACCTCGCGCTCGATCGCCTGCGGTCCGGCGAAGAGCGTGGCCGGATCGAGGTTGCCCTGCAACGCCTTTCCTGGACCGACCCGCCGCACCGCCTCGGTCAATGGCACCCGCCAGTCCACGCCGACCACGTCGGCGCCGGCCTCCCCCATCACGCTCAGCAGCTCACCCGTGCCGACGCCGAAATGGATGCGCGGCACACCCGCATCGCCCACCTCGGCGAAAACCCGCTCCGAATGCGGCAGCACGAACTCCCGGTACTGCGCCAGCGACAGCGCACCCGCCCACGAGTCGAACAGCTGCACCGCGTCCACCCCGGCGGCCAGCTGGGCGCGCAGGAATTCGATGGTGATGTCTGTGAGCACGCCCAGCAGCGCATGCCAGGTCTCCGGATCGGCGAGCATCATCGCCTTGGTGCGTTCGTGGTTCTTGCTGGGTCCACCCTCGACCAGATACGAGGCGAGTGTGAAAGGCGCACCGGCGAATCCGATCAGCGGGGTGTCCCCCAGCTCGTCCACCAGCAGCCGCGCCCCCTCGACGATGGCGCCGACCTCCTCGCGCCGCAGCCGGGGGAGCGCCCGCACATCGGCGACGGTGCGCACCGGATTCGCCACCACGGGCCCGACGCCCGGCACGATATCGAGATCGATCCCCGCCGCCTTGAGCGGAACAACGATGTCGGAGAACAGGATCGCCGCATCCACCCCGTGGCGGCGGACCGGCTGCATGGTGATCTCGCACACCAACTCCGGATCGAAACAGGATGCGAGCATGCTGATCCTGGCGCGCACCTCCCGATACTCGGGCAGCGACCGCCCGGCCTGTCGCATGAACCAGACGGGGCGCCGACTCGGGCTCGCACCGGTGGCGGCGGCCAGGAACGGCGCATTGGACAACCGGCGGCGTGTTGGTGTGCTCATCACGGCCATCGTAGGCTGCGCCGCACGGCGCGCCTCCGGCCCCCTCGAGCCATTGAGGGCTAAGTTCACATACGTGACACCGCTCGACTTCCGCGACGGCGCCGCACCGACCCCGGAACCCGCCGGCGAACCGGCCCAGTTTCGCGCCGCGGTCGATGCGATGGGTACCGCATCCGTGCATCCCCGGATCGAGCTTGCACCGATCCGACCGCCGCAACGGCTGGCGCCGTACTCCTACGCCATCGGCGCGGAGGTCAAGCACCCCGAGACCAATGTGATTCCGGTCGATTCGATCGACGACGCATTCGGACGACTGATCCTGCTGCACGATCCGAACGGCCAGGAGGCCTGGCACGGGGTCTTCCGGCTCGTGGCCTACATCCAGGCCGATATCGATGCCGCGCTCGCCGGGGACCCGCTGCTGCCGGAGGTGGCGTGGAGCTGGCTGGTCGACGCCCTCGAATCGCGGGGCGAAGCATTTACCGCGCTGGGCGGCACCGTCACGTCCACGAGCTCGGTCCGGTACGGCGACATTGCCGGACCGCCGCGCGCCCACCAGCTGGAGCTGCGTGCATCCTGGACCGTGGAGTCGACCGAACTCGGACCGCACGTCGAGGCATTCTGCGAGGTACTGGCCTACGCGGCCGGTTTGCCCCCCGCCGGCATCACTCATTTGCAGCCACGTCCGCAGATTGCCGACGACCAGTTCTGACCGCAACGTAAAGTTCAGTCCTATGCCCGATGCCGACGAGTCCGCACAACCGCTGGGTGAAAGCGGGGATAATGCCGCCGTTCCCCTGCTAGAGCCCGCCGAGGGCGTGCCCCCGGTCTCGGACACCGCCGCGGCCGTCGCCGAGGCGGCCGCCCGCCTGGCCGCCGGAACCGGTCCACTGGCCGTCGATGCCGAACGAGCCTCGGGCTTCCGCTATTCCAATCGCGCCTATCTGATCCAGTTGCGCCGCAAGGGATCCGGAACCTTCCTCATCGACCCCATCCCGGTCGCCGACGCCCTCGAGCCTCTCGCCGCGGCGATCAACGGGCTCGAGTGGGTGCTGCATTCGGCCGATCAGGATCTGCCGGGCCTGGCCGAGCTGGGTTTGACGCCCGCGCGCCTGTTCGACACCGAACTGGGTGGGCGGCTGGCTGGTTTCGAGCGGGTCGGCCTGGCCGCGATGGTGGAGAAGCTGCTCGGGCGCGAACTTCGCAAGGGCCACGGCGCGGCCGACTGGTCCACCCGCCCGCTGCCCGCCGAGTGGCTCAACTATGCCGCCCTGGATGTCGAGCTGTTGCTGGAGTTGCGCGAGGCGGTTGCGGCCGCGCTCGACGAACAGGGCAAGACCGAGTGGGCCACACAGGAATTCGAACACGTCCGCACCGCGGAGCCGTCCACGCCGAAGCCGGACCGGTGGCGGCGCACCTCGGGCATTCACACCCTGCGCCGCACCCGCCAGCTCGCGGTGGTGCGCGAGTTGTGGGCCACCCGCGACAATTTGGCCCGCACGCGGGATGTCGCCCCGGCGCGGATCCTGCCCGATTCGGCGATCGTGGCGGCCGCGACCGCAGACCCGAAATCCATCGCGGCGCTGCGGGCCCTGCCGGTCTTCGGCGGACCGCGCCAGCGCCGGTATTCGCGGGATTGGCTCGGTGCGGTGGAACGCGCACGCGCCCTTGCGGATTCGGACCTGCCCGCGCTGACCGCGCCCTTCGACGGCCCGCCGCCCGTGAACCGCTGGGAGCGCCGCGACCCGGAGGCGTCGGCCCGGCTCAACGCCGCGCGCGCCGCGATGGGTGAACTCTGCGCCCGCCACGCGATCCCCGTGGAGAACCTGCTGACCCCGGATCTGCTGCGCCGATTATGTTGGGACGGCCTGCCCGAGTTCCGTTCCGGCGGGATGCCGGAGGATCCGGCGGGAGCCATCGACGCATTCCTGGCCGCCGGCGGCGCCCGCCCCTGGCAACGCGAACTCGCCGTCGAGCAACTGGTAACGGCGCTGTTCGGCGGCCGATCCGACGGCGAGGCCAACCCGCCGCCCCGCGTCTCGGCTCACCAATAGGATCGGCACGCCCGGCAGGACCGACCCGCTCGGCAGGACCGCCCCGCCCGGCGCCTGCCCTCGGATCCGTGCCTCCAGGCACCTCCGATCGGCCACCAGCAGGCGGCACGTCGAAGTTACCGGGACCCGAGCCTCAGGCGACGCACCCAAGTCGCCGGGCCCGCCCCTCAGACGGACACGCCCAAGTCGCCGGGCCGCCCCTCAGTCCTCGAACGCGGGGGCGCGGCGGTCCCGGCGGGCGCGGATCGCCTCGTCGAAGTTCTCCGTCGTGAGCCGCACGTAGAGCTGCGCGGTCCCCTCGTGCTGCATGTGCGACTCGAAGCTGCCCGCCTCCAGGCCGCTCCACAGCATGCGCTTGGTGAGCTCGGCGCCCACCCGGCTCCACCGGATGATCTGTTCGGCGGTGTCGTACGCGGTCTCCAGCAGCTTGTCACCTGGCACGACGCGGGACACGATGCCGATGCGCTCGGCCTCGGCGGCATCGACGTCCCGGCCGGTCAGCATGATCTCGTAGGCCCGCGTGGTGCCGATGGCGCGCGGCAGCAGATAGCTGATGCCGAGCTCGGCGGAGGTCAGGCCGTTGTTGATTCCCGCGGCCCGGAAGTAGGCGTCCTGCGAGGCGATGCGGATATCGGTGCCGATGGCCAGGCAGAATCCGCCGCCGATGGCCGCGCCGTTGATCGCGGAAATCACCGGCTGGTGCATGCGCCGGATCGTCAGCATCACGTTGTTGAGCAGTTCCATCGAACGCCGCGCGATGCTGGTCTTGGTCAACCCCTCCACCCCGGGCACCTTCCCGGCGTGCTGCAGGTCCGCACCCGAGCAGAAGCCGTGCCCGGCGCCGGTCAGCACGACCACGCGCACCTCGTTGTCGGCGGACACGGCCTCGAGCGTCTCCCGCAGCGGAATCATCACGTCGAAGGCCATGGCGTTCATTCGTTCGGGCCGGTTCAGGGTGACCAGCGCGATCTGCGGACGTGGCTTCTCGACCAGAACAAACGACATGCGGGCTCCCTACCTGCTGCGGACTTCCAAAACTGTAACCAGTTCTAGAAGTTACGCGACAGCCCCCGACATCCGACGATGATCCGCCGATTCCGGCCATCCCAGCCTGTCAGCCCCCGCCCACTCGTCGGTCCGGCGTGCTTGTACGACGAATGGCGGGAGCTCGGGCAGGGCCGCCGGCTCAGATCCCGCCGAGCCAACCGGTGATCCGCTGCGCGATGTCGGCGGCGGTCAGGCCCAGCGTCTCGTGGATCTGCGCGCGCGAGGCATGATCCAGGAAGCTTTGCGGCACACCGATATCCCGCGTCGGCACATCCACACCGGCCGCGCGCAGCCGCGACGACACCGTGGAGCCGATCCCGCCGTGCAGCCCGCCGTCCTCGAGGGTGACCACCAGCCGGTAGTTCTCGGCCAGCTTGACCACGGTGTCCGAGACCGGCAGCACCCAGCGCGGATCGACGACCGTCACCGAAATCCCCTCCGGCGCCAGCAGATCCGCCACCGCCACCGCGGCCTGCGCGAATGGGCCGACCGCGACCAGCAGCACATCGCCGCGCACGGCGCGGGCCGAGGCGCCCTCGGGCATGCGCAGCACGTCCACGCCGTCGAGTCGCTCCACGGCCGCGATGTCCTCCGCGACCGGGCCCTTCGGGAAGCGCAGGGCGGTCGGGCCGTCGGCCGTGGCCAGCGCCTCGGCCAGTTCCTCGCGCAGTGTCGCACCGTCGCGCGGCGCCGCGACGCGGATGCCCGGCACGATGCCCAACACCGACAGATCCCACATGCCGTTGTGGCTGGCGCCGTCCTCGCCGGTGATCCCGGCCCGGTCCAGCACCAGGGTCACCGGCAGCTTCAGCAGCGCCACGTCCATGACCAACTGGTCGAACGCGCGGTTGAGGAAGGTCGAGTAGATCGCCACGACCGGATGCAGCCCGCCCAGGGCCAGGCCCGCGGCCGAGGTGACCGCGTGCTGCTCGGCGATGCCGACGTCGAACATGCGCTCGGGGAACCGCTCACCGAACGGGGTCAGCCCGGTCGGGCCCGGCATGGCCGCGGTGATGGCGACCACGTCGTCGCGCTGTTCAGCCTGACGGATCAGCTCCTCGGAGAACACCGAGGTCCAGCCGACCGTCTTGCCGCCGGTCGGCTGCCCGGTCTCGGGATCGATGACGCCGATCGAATGCATCTGATCGGCCTCGTGGTCCTCGGCGGGCTGATAGCCGCGCCCCTTCTGCGTGACGACGTGCACGACGACGGCACCGCCGAAATCCTTGGCTCGGCGCAGTGCGGCCTCCAGCGCGACGGTGTCGTGGCCGTCCACCGGGCCCAGGTATTTCAGGCCCAGATCGCTGAACAGCTCCTGCGGGGCCACCGCGTCCTTGATCCCGGCCTTGAGCGCGTGCAGCATCGAGTACGCCGAGCCCCCCACGCGCGGAATCCCTTGTACAAAGCGCCTTGTCGCATCGAGGGCCTGCTCGTAGGCGGGTTGCATGCGCAGCGCGCCGAGCCGGTCGGCCAGGCCGCCGATGGTGGGCGAATACGACCTGCCGTTGTCGTTGACGACGATGACCACCGAGCGGTCCGGCGCGGCGGCGATGTTGTTCAGCGCCTCCCAGCACATGCCGCCGGTGAGCGCGCCGTCACCGACCACCGCGACCACATGGCGGCGCTGCTTGGTCAGCGCGAACGCTTTGGCCAGGCCGTCGGCGTAGGAGAGCGCCGCCGAGGCGTGCGAGGACTCCACCCAGTCGTGGGCGCTCTCGGCGCGGCTCGGATAGCCCGACAGGCCACCCTCCTTGCGCAGCCGATCGAAAGAGTCCTTCCGGCCGGTGAGCATCTTGTGCACGTAGGCCTGGTGGCCCGTGTCGAAGATGATCGGATCGGCCGGGGAGTCGAAGATCCGGTGCAGCGCGATCGTCAATTCGACGACGCCCAGATTCGGCCCGAGATGTCCGCCGGTGACGGCCACCTTCCGCACCAGGAACTCGCGAATCTCCCCCGCCAGTTCGCTCAGCTCCGATACCGTCAGCCGACGCAGGTCCTCGGGCGTCTCGACCCGGGCAAGCACACTCACCGCTATCGCTCCCTACTCCGGTGGCTCGTCTGTTTCGGAACAGTCTACGGAGCGTCGGCACCGAGCCACGCCGGGAACCGCGAGCCGCCCACGACACACCGAAATACTGTGAGCCGACACACACCCGAGAACACCGTGTCCCGCACACCCGGGAACACCACGGCTCGCATAACCGGGAGCGCGGCAGCCCGCACACCCCAGAACACCGCAACCACACAAACCCGGTAGCTGCACAACCGCAACCGCGGCTGCCGCACAACCGGGAGCACGGCAGCCCACACCCGGAACACGTCGCCCGCGCACGCGGAACGACAGTGTGGTCCGCACGCTCGGAACATTGTGGCCCGCAGGCTCAGGAACGGACCGGTTCGAGGAGGGTCAGGCATTCGACATGGTGGGTGCCGGGGAAGGCGTCGAAGGCACGCAGGCGGATCGGCGCGTAACCGGCGGCCCGGTAGAGGGAGATGTCGCGAGCGAATGCGGCCGGATCGCAGCCGATATGGACGATGCGTGCCGGGGCGGCTGCGGTCAGCGCCGCGACGACGGCCTTACCGGCGCCGGCGCGCGGCGGGTCCAGGACCACGACATCCGGTGCGGCGCCGCCGGATTCACCGGCAATCCAGCGTTCGACGCGGTCCGCGCGCAGGCTCGCCCAGGGCAGGTCGCGCAGCGCCGCCACGCCGTCGGCCACCGCCGGCCGCGCCGATTCCACGCCGAGCACCGCACCCGCCGGACCGACCGCCTCGGCCAGCCGCGCGGCGAAAACGCCCGCACCGCAATACAGATCCCAGGCCCGGCCGCCCGGCGAAGGGTCGGCCCATTCGGCGACCACATCCGAATAGCACTGCGCCGCACCACGATGCGCCTGCCAGAAGCCGGTCGCGGACACCTCCCAGCGCCGCCCCGCGACGAATTGCACCGCGCGCCCGCTGCCCTCGATCACCCGCTCATCTCGGTCGGCGTGTGCGGCGGCCCGGCGCGCGGCCGTACTCCCCCGATCACCGGCCCGGTCGGCCCCGGCCCGATGCAATGCTTCCCGCCGACCGGCACCGCTGTACCTCGCACCGCCACGCCCATATTCGCCACGACGCCCGCGTTCGGCACCACGCCCGCGTTCACCACCGCGGCCATATTCGCCGCTACGCCGCGCGCGACGATCATTGCTGGCCCGCGAATTTCCTTGCCTACGTTCATGTTCCACAAGTGCAGGGGCCACCTCGACGACGTGCCGCATCCCGGCACCGTCCACCGCGACCACAAGATCCACACCGGGAGTCCAGATCCGGTCGGCGATCCCCTCGAGCGCCCCCGAAACCGGTTGCGGGCAGCGCAGATCCGCGATGATATCGGTGCTCCGGAACCGGTGGACCCCCGCCCGTCCCCGCTCATCGACCACGAGCCGGATGCGAGTCCGCCACCCGACGTCCTGCTCTCCGCCCGGAATCGGCTCCACCACCACGTCGGTCTCCCACGCCGCCACCCGCCGCAGCTGCTCGCTCACCACGGTCGCCTTCAGCGCTCGCTGCGCCGCCGGAGTCGCGAACGAAAAATCACAACACCCCGCACCGCCGGGCCCGGACACCGGGCAGATCGCGGGCACCCGATCTGGCGACGCCTCCAGAATCTCCACCGCCTCCGCGCGGCAGAAGGACCCACCGCGGTCCTCGCTCACCCGCGCCCGCACCAACTCCCCCGGCAGCCCGTGCCGCACGAACAACACCCGCCCCTCGTGCCGCGCCACACAGAACCCCCCGTGCCCGGGTGACCCGAGCCGCACCTCGAAGACCGAACCCTCCCAGTTGGATTCGCCGTCACGACCGCTCACAACCACTCCTCATCACCGATGGTCCACACGATCGGACCCGTACACCGTGGCGCGAAGGATCCACCGCGATGCGCCTGGACGGCACAACATATCCCGGCCACCCCGCATCGCACTGCCGCACCGTCACGTGCCGGCAGCCCCGAGTCCCACACCGCCGGCACGCGGATCCATTTCCGGTCTGTCCCGCCAATGCGCCGATCCACCGCCCGACCGCGCACGGCGGCGCCGCCGGTTCGCCCGGGAACCTGTGTCCGCGGATCCGGCGACTGTGCAGGCCGCCGGATCCATCGCCGCCACCTCGTGCCGAGACGGAACACGATTCGGCCCCCTGCGCGGGGAGAACTCCGCTACGGCCCGGACTGCTCGAGCCGGACAGGGTGGATACCGCGGCGCGCGTCGACAACGGGAACACTCCGGTCAGCATAGAGCCGCCGGCGGCGGCGTCCGTGCGGTGTACCTGGTGTTTCGATCCCGCGACACGAAGAACACCGCTGCCGGGGCTCCGTAACGGGTACGGTTCCCTGCGGGTAGTGGAGCAGACCGCGCAGGCGGTTTCCAGAACGGGGTCGGCAGGTGTACGTAGTGATAATGGGGTGCGGCCGGGTCGGCTCCTCCCTGGCCCGCGCGCTGGTCCGGGTCGGACACGAGGTCGCCGTCATCGACCGCGATCCCAGCGCATTCCTCCGCCTGGGCCGGGACTTCACCGGTGAGCGGGTCATCGGCGTCGGCTTCGACCGGGACGTGCTGCGGCGGGCCGGAATCGAACGGGCCGGTGCGCTCGCGGCGGTGTCCTCGGGCGACAACTCGAACATCATCGCCGCGCGGGTGGCACGCGAGACGTTCGGGGTGAACCGTGTGGTGGCGCGCATCTACGACGCCAAACGCGCCGCGGTGTACGAACGCCTCGGCATTCCCACCATCGCGACCGTGCCGTGGACAACGGACCGCTTCCTGCGCACCCTCATCGGCGAGGACGACATCGCGCCGTGGCGCGATCCCAGCGGCAGCGTCGCGATCACCGAGCTCAGGCTGCACGAGGCCTGGTTCGGCCATCCGGTGCGCGATCTGGAGAGCGCGACCGGCGCCCGGGTGGCCTTCATCATCCGATTCGGGCAGGGCCTGCTGCCCACCGAAAGGACGCTGCTGCAGGCCGAGGACACCGTCTACGTGGCCGCTACCGAGGGCCGGGTCGCCGAGGCCGTCGCCCTGGCGGCCGCCGCACCGTCGAGTGGGGAGCACTGGTGAAGGTCGCCATCGCGGGAGCCGGGGCCGTCGGCCGCTCCATCGCCCAGGAACTGCTGCGCGGCGGGCACGAGGTGATGCTGCTCGAACGCCGCATCGACCACATCGATCCCGGCGCCGCCCCCGCCGCGGCCTGGGTGCACGGCGACGCCTGCGAGCTGGAACTGCTCGAGGAGGCCGCGCTGCAGGAGTACGAGGTGGCCATCGCGGCCACCGGCGACGACAAGGCGAACGTGGTGTTCAGCCTGCTCGCCAAGACCGAATTCGGGGTGCGCCGGGTGGTCGCGCGGGTCAACGATCCCCGCAACGAATGGCTCTTCGACGCCTCCTGGGGCGTGGACGTCGCGGTGTCGACGCCGCGGCTGCTGGCCTCGCTGGCGGAGGAGGCCGTGGCGGTGGGCGATATCGTGCGCCTGATGACGCTGCACCAGGGACAGGCCAACCTGGTCGAGATCACCCTGCCCGCGGACACCCCGCTGGCAGGCCGCGCGGTACAGACGCTCGAGCTGCCCCGCGACGCAGCGCTGGTGACCATTCTGCGCGGCGGGCGAGTGATCGTCCCGCAGCCCGACGACCCGCTCGAGGGCGAGGACGAACTGCTGTTCGTGGCCACGGTCGAGGCCGAGGACGAGCTGCGCCGGGCTATGGGAGAGGGCTAGGCGTACCTCCGCATTCGCTCCGGCCGTGCGCGGTGTACGGACGGCTGCGCCGACAGCGCCCCTTATGCGGCCTCCCGCAGCCGCGCCCGCAGCTTGTTCAGCGCCCGGTGCTGCATGACCCGCACCACGCCCGGGCTGGTGCCGATCGCCTCCGCGGTCTGCGCGGCGCTCCAGCCCAGCACGATACGCATCACCAGCACCTCGCGATGCGCGGGCGCGAGCACCTGCATCAGCTGGTGCGCGACCCGGGCCCGCTCCGAGGCGATGGCCAGCTCCTCCGGCCCGGCGGCGAGCGAGGGTTGCTCCGGGAACTCGGACACCGGATAGTCCGGGCGCTGGCACGCGTGCCGGAACGCGTCGGCAACCTTGTTGGAAGAGATGCCGAATACGAAGGCCAGGAACGACTTTCCCTGATCGCGATACCGGGGAATGGCCTGCACCACGGCGAGGCAGATCTCCTGCGCCACATCCTCGGCGGTGACGTGCACATATCCACCGGCGGTCAACCGGCCGGCGCAATACCGGCGAACCAGGGGGTAGATGATCTTCACGATCTCGCTGACCGCCGCGGAGTCCCCCGCGACGGCAGGCCCGATCAGGCGGTCCAGCTCGGCGGCGACCCGCTGGCTCTCGGAGCGAGCGGACTGCTGCCGAGCCGTCGCCGGACGCGAGCCACGCTGCCGCGCCGCCCGCGTTCCCGACCCCTTCGACGCCACTGGTCTGTCCTCGGTAGCCAACACCACGGTTCCTTCCGCCGACCCCTGTAGTTCTTACAGACGATCGTGCTGTGAACCGGGCCACCGAACCAGGCACCCCAGGGTGGACTGATCCCCACCCCCCGGCCGGAAAGGGTCAGTCCGCGGCGGCCGGGGCATGCCCGGCCCGGCGCACCGCCCACACGGTGACCAGCAGGGCCACCGCGGTCAGCGGCCAGCCCATCGCGATGCGGGTGACCGCGAGCAGACCGGTGCTGTTGGTCGCGTAGAAGTGCGACTGCACCAGGTACCGGGCGCCGAACACCAGCACCCACACCAGCGTCGCGAGGTCGTAGAGCCGCACCACGCGACGATCCGAACGCCATTGTGTGCCATGGCCGTTCAGCACGCCCCAGATCACCCCGGCCAGCGGCCAGCGCACCACCAGCGAGGCCAGGAACACCCCCGCGTACAGCAGGCTGGCCCAGATCCCGAACAGGAAGAACCCCTTGGCCGCACCCATCCGGTAGGCGATGAACGCGCAGACGCCCACGCCGAGGAAGCCGGAGATGGCGGGCTGGATCGGATTGCGGCGCGCGAGCCGCCAGACCAGGATGGCCGCCGCCACGCCGAGCGCGGTCCAGATGGCCGCACCCAGGCCCCACAGCGCGTTGGCGGGGACGAACACCACGACCGGCAGCGTCGAGTAGATCAGGCCGCTGATGCCGCCCAACTGCTCGAGCAACGTCTCCTCGGCCTCGCGATCGGCGGCATCGTCCGCGTCGTCGGTCTCCGCGGCGGCCGGCGCGCCGGCCGCCGACTTCCCCCGTGATTTCCGCAGCCGCCCGAGGTCTAGCCCGTTCGGGTCGGTGTCCGCGTCGGTGAGATCCGGCTCCCACGAATCATGGTCGTCAGGCTGATGGGCGGGCGCGAACCGATCGTCGGATGCGGCGCGGCGCTCGTTGTTGGCGACGAGGGCGCCCTCGTCGTTGCTGGGTGTCGGCATGCGTCAGGAATTCTCACGGAGTTCGTAGTAGGGATTGAAGATGACCTTGGCGCCATCGCGATCGCCGATGCGGCCGCGAACCAGGATACGGCGTCCGGGCTCGATACCGGGGATCCGGCGCCGCCCGATCCACACCAGCGTGACCGCGTCGGTGCCGTCGAAGAACTCGGCCTCGAGGCACCCCGTCGCCGCCTGCGGGCACTCCTCCACGCTGCGTAAGCGGCCCAGCATGGTGACCTCCTCGCCGCGCCGGCACTTCGCGGCCTGACAGGCCCCGGAGGCCTGCGAGGTCTGTGCCAGCTCCTGAGCGTCGAGCCGGTCGAGATCGGCCGTCAGCCGAAAGCCCAGGCGGCGGAAATACCCACTGTCGGGTCCGGCCTCGGGCACAGCGGCCCCGGAGACCGCCCTGTTCCTGCCGGAGAATGGCATGGCGTACACACTTCCTGCACTGCTCTGCGGCGGCGTCACGCGCCGTCGGTCCTCGTGACGACCGGCCACCTCGGCCGTACACCGCCACTGTAGATCGGGCCCGCCGGGCCCGCCACGCGCGCCGCCCGCCCTGTGACGCGGGAGGCACCGGCAGTGTCGTCATCCCTGTGATACCCCGGTCCGGGACCTTCAACCCTTGTGCGTGCGATCGCGGCGACCTGCGGCAACCGCCGCGGCCCCGCCACACTCGGCACGGCGGGACCACCGCGTACGCTCGAGCCGTGCCAGATCTACCCCGCCCGGCGCTCGTTGTCGGTCTGCCCGGAACCGGCTCCGATGCCGACTTCGCCCGCCGCGCCTTCGGACCCGCCTGTGCCGCATGGGATCTGCCGTTCCTGGCGGTGGAACCCGACCCGCGCCGGGTGGTGGCCAGCTGCAGAGCCGCGCTGGACACCGCCGCCCGCTCGGGCCCGGTGCTGGCGGCCGGAATCTCACTGGGCGCGGCCATCGCGGTCGAATGGGCCTGCGCGCGAGCCGAATCCGCCTTCGGCGTCATCGCCGCGCTGCCCGCTTGGACCGGCGCGGACACCTCGGGATGCCCGGCCTCGCTCAGCGCCGCGGTCACCGCCGAGCAGCTGCGCGCGGACGGTCTCGAGGCGGTCGTCGAGCGGATGCGTGAGGGGAGCCCGGACTGGCTGGCCGCGGCCCTGACCCAGTCCTGGCGCGCCCAGTGGCCGGATCTGCCCCAGGCCCTGGAGGAGGCAGCCGACTACGCCTGGCCCACGCCGGAAACCCTTGCGGCGCTGTCGGTTCCGGCCGTCGTCGTCACCGCGGTGGACGATCCGGTGCACCCGCTGGCCGTCGCGGAGGACTGGGCCGAACTCATCCCCCGCGCCGAATTGCAGCGCATCACCCTGAACGAACTGGGCGCGGATCCGGCCGTCCTCGGCGCCCGCGGCCTGGCGTCCCTGTTCGGCCGCCAGACCACGTCCGGGCGCGCGCGCTGACCGGGAGGCGGCGCTGCCTGCCGGCCGAACGCCGCCTCCTGCGAACCGACTACTAGTTCCGACCCAACTGCTGCATGGCCGAACCCTCCGCGCCCCGGCGCGGCCCCTCGGGCTGCGGCGCTACGGCGGGGAAACTACCTGTCGCGTGGGCTTGCGCCGCGGCCGCCTGCGCCGACAACGCGTCCTGCTGGGCCTGCACCTGCTGCTGATGCGCGGCCTGCAGCTGATCGGCCAGATCCTGCGGCAGCACCACCGGCAGCGGATCACGCACCGGCAGCGGATCGTCACCGCGGCGCACCACGGTCTCGCCGAGAATGGCCCGGGCCGCGGCGACCAGCGGCCGGCCCTCGTCGACCGCGCCCGCCGGGCCCGCCGCCACCAGCCGCACCATCCACCGGTATCCGTCGACGCCGATGAATCGCAGATCGGCGCCCTCGGTCACCGCGTGCAGCTCGCGCCCCCACGGGCCGGACTGCACCGACACCTGGGCGCCCTCGGCGCGCAGCGAATCGGCCAGGTCCGCGGCCACCGCGCGCCACTGTCCCGGCGACTTCGGCGCGGCATAGGCGGCCACGGTCAGCCGGCCGTGCTCGGTCGCCAGGTGGACCGCCTGGGGGGTGCCGTCGGGGGTCATCTCGACCTGCAGCTGCCCGCCCGGCGGCACCGGGACGATCACCGAGCCGAGATCCAGGCGCTGCTCGGTCACGTTCTCGAGCAGATCGGCCACGTCGTCGAAGTCGTAGGGCCCGGTGCGGGGAGCCGAATCCCCGGGGCCCTCGTCGTACTCCGCGGCCGCGTAAGCGGGTTCGTCGTATTCGTCGTCGTACCCGGGCTCGTCGTAGCCCCCGTCATCCTCGTCGTATTCGTCGTCGTACCCGTAGTCGTCGTACGCACCGGCCCCGGCGCCATCCTCCGGGGAGCTCTTCTTCCGTCCGAACATCCTCATGCCTCCTTGCCGGCCGAGACGTCTCCACCAGCCCTCACCCCACCATTATCGAGGCTGGCGTGACCGCCGCTGGACCCGTATCCGCCCGCGCCGCGGGCAGTCTCGTCCAGGCTCTCGACCTCCGCGAATTCGACCAGCTCGACGCGCTGGACCAGCAGCTGCGCGATGCGGTCGCCGCGGCGCAGGGTGATCGCGGCACGGGGATCGTGGTTGATCAGGCAGACCTTGATCTCGCCGCGATATCCGGCGTCCACGGTGCCGGGGGTGTTGACGATCGACAGACCCGTCTTGGCGGCCAGGCCGGAGCGCGGGTGGATGAGGCCGACGGTGCCCGTCGGGAGCGCGACGGCGATGCCGGTGCCGACCAGCACCCGCTCCCCCGGCTCCAGGATGACGTCCTCGGTCGTGCACAGGTCCACGCCCGCATCCCCCGGGTGCGCACGGGTGGGAACGGGGATGCCGGGATCGAGCCGCAGCAGGGGTATGGATGGAATGCCGGTCACGTCGAGGGAGCCTACGCGGTCACCACGACGGGGACTGACCTAGTCTGATGTGGTGTCCGACCAGCCCCCACAGGTAGCCATGCCGCGCAACGAAACCACCTCCCCCGTGTACTCCGAACGCCAATGGGCGCCGCTGTGGTGGTGGCCGGTGGGGCTGGGCATCATCGGCCTGCTGGCCGCGACCCTGCACATGGGCGCGCCGGGGATCCAGGCCTGGCTGCCGTACGTGCTGCTGCTTCCGATCCCGGTGTGGGTGCTGCTGTGGTTCGGCCGGCATCGTGTCGAGGTGGCGCCGGATGCCGCCGGAACTCTCGAATTGCGCACGGACAAGGCACATCTGCCGGTAACGTATGTTGCGCGGGCGGCGGTCGTACCCGCCAGCGCCAAGAGCGCAGCGATGGGCCGTCAGCTCGACCCCGCCGCCTTCGTGCAGCATCGACCCTGGATCGGGCCCATGGTGCTGCTCGTCCTCGACGATCCGGACGATCCGACGCCGTACTGGCTGATCAGCGCCCGCCACCCGGACAAGGTCCTGGCCGCGCTGGGCATCACGCCACGCACGGCCTGAGGGCTTCCCGGCAGGGGTGACACGCCGTGGGCGGCTCGTCTGCGGCGGTATAGGCCGCGCACGAGCCCGGCGGCGCCGCACCGATCGCCGACGCGCGGCTATTTCGGCGCGGGCCACACAGGTATTGGCCGCGCTCGGCCTAGCCGAGCGCGGAGTGGGCGGATGTGTGTTCCAGGGGCAGTGCGTGCGAACGCGATGATTCGCCTCGGGCTCAGGCCGCGCAGTCCATGCAGATCAGCTGCCCGCCGGCCTCGCTGGCCAGGCGGCTCCGGTGGTGCACCAGGAAGCAGCTGGAACAGGTGAACTCGTCGGCCTGCTTCGGGATCACCCGGACCGAGAGCACCTCCTCGGACAGATCCGCGCCGGGAAGCTCGAACGACTCCGCGGTATCGGATTCGTCGATATCCACGACGGCGGACGCGGCCTCGTTGCGACGAGCCTTCAGCTCCTCGAGCGAGTCCTCCGAAACCTCGTCGGATTCACTGCGCCTAGGTGCGTCATAGTCGGTTGCCATGTCGTATCCCCTCGTCCTTACTTCGTATATCCCGGACCGGTCTCCTCCGCACCGCTCCCGGCCGAAAACGGCCGGATTCGGCTCGGCGAGTACCGCTCCGCCGGTGGTGTACGTCACGTGTACACCGGTCGCACACCGGTCCGGATCTGCGGAATCCGTTCCGGATCGCGCTCGGTTAACGCAGGACATGCCCTCGTTGTTCCCGATAACGCACCCCTGATTCACCTCGGTCGATTCGAATCAGGCCGCCAGACAATAGCGGACGCGGAGGCAAAAGTCGCAATCAAAACACTCGCGAGTCGAAACTGAGGGTCAATCGTCATCGCAGGGCCGGGCCGAGGCGATTCCGTGGTCACCGCTCATGCAAACCGTTATCGACGCGACACGAGACGGATACCGAAGGGGCGCCACGCGCTCGGCGGCACGCATGCGAGGAACCGCCGCCCCAACTCGTAAGGTGTGCGTGTGGTTTCACTGATCACCGAAGGCAGCACGACCGACAAGAAGGGGCGCCCCTTCACCCGGCGCCGCTATCAGCCCTGGGTCGCCATGGTGGCGATCCTGACGCTGATCTGCGCAATCGTCTGGATCAAGGCGCTGACGACCCAGGACCACTCGCACACGGCGATGGCCTGCAACTCCCCCAGCCCCGCCTCGGGACCCGACGCGCCGAAGCCCGCACCGCTGGGCGAGCGCGTCTCGCCCTCGCGCCTGCACGACGTGGAACCGGCAGCCCTCGCCCAGGCGAAGGTCCGCGTATACAACGCCTCTGGCGAGCGCGGCCTGGCCGAGCACATCGCCACGGGCCTGAGCGACTACGGATTCGCCAGCCCGCCCCCGCCGGTGTACGCCAATGATCCGGTCTACACGAACGGCGACCTGAACTGCACCGGCCAGATCCGCTTCGGCGTCAACGGCCGTCCCGCGGCCGCCGCGGTGCAGCTGGTCGCGCCGTGTGCCGAGCTGATCGAGGACCAGCGCACCGACAACACCGTCGACCTGGCGCTGGGAACGCTGTTCGGCAACGACATCCAGCCCAGCGACAACGCCGAGGAGGTGCTCAAGTCGCTGAAGAGCCCGGCGCCGGGCAACCCCTCGATAGATTCGGGGCTCCTCTCGGCCGCCCGCGCCGCCAGCTGCTGACCCGGGCCGGGGCGTCGGCGACCCTCGTCACGGCTCCGGAATCGCCTCCGACACGCCCAAGCGGTCGAACAATTCGATCAATTCGGCGGCTATGCCCGGCGCCGCGGCGACCACGAGTTCACCGGTCTTGGCGACCGTCCCGGCCGCGGGCAGCGTGAGCCGGGCGCCGGCCTCGGCGGCGATCAGCGCGCCCGCGGCCCAGTCCCAGGTGTTGAGGCCGTGCTCGTAGTGGGCGTCCACCAGACCGGAGGCGACCATGCACAGATCCAGCGCGGCCGAACCGACCCGCCGGATGTCACGCACCCGCGGCAGCACCTGCGCGATCAGCTCACCTTGCCGCGTCCGGCGGTGCACGCCGTAGCCGAATCCCGTGGCCAGCAGCGCCATTTCGACCGAGCCGACCTCCGCGCAGCGCAGCGCGCTCGTCGTGCCGTCCGCATCGGTCCGCTCGGCGCCCGCGCCCAGGCCCGCGCTGTAGACCCGCCCGCGGACGACGTCGGCGACCGCGCCGGCCAGCGACCGCCCGTCCCGCATGGCGGCCACCGACACCGAATACGCCGGGATGCCGTACAGGAAGTTCACCGTGCCGTCGATCGGGTCCACGACCCAGACGATGTCCGCGGCGCCCTCCTCGATGCTGCCGCCGCCCTCCTCGCCGAGGACGCGCTCCCCGGGCCGCAGCCGCGCGAGCAGGCTGCGGATCAGCTCCTCGGTCTCGGTGTCCACGACGGTGACCGGATCGGTCGGGGTGCTCTTGGACTGCACGGCGTCGGCGTGCAACGCGCCCGCCGCACTGCTGACCTGAGTCCGGCGCAGCCGCACGTGCGCGGCCGCCGTCCGTGCGAGATGTATTGCGACACGCCGCAATTCGGCGATTTCGTCGACGTCGGGGTTCGGAACCGCAGGGTTGATATCGTGCACGACCCCCATCGGACCACAGAATGCCCATTGCTCGCATTAGGCTTGTCGTGCACGACACAGTCCGTCCGTCGCGCACTCCACCGCACATCGGCGTGTATTGTGCCGCGCGCAGTCGTTTGCGCCGACCTCACAGGAACGAGGAGTCGTCAATGTCCACTCGGGGCCAAGCCTTCGGTATCGACATCGGAGGGAGTGGCGTCAAGGGCGCCGTGGTCGATCTGGCCACCGGCGACCTCGCCCACGAGCGCATCAAAATGGCCACGCCGCAGCCGGCGACCCCGAACGCCGTCGCCGAGACGGTGGCCAAGCTGGTCGCCCAGGCCGACTGGGACGGGCCGGTCGGTATCACGCTGCCCAGCGTCGTGGTCAACGGCATCGCCCGCACCGCGGCCAACATCGACAAGAGCTGGGTGGACACCGATGCACACCAGCTGTTCTCGCTGGCCCTGGGCGGGCGCGAGGTAGTGGTGCTCAACGATGCCGATGCCGCCGGCATGGCCGAGGACCAGTACGGCGCGGCCAAGAACATCAAGGGCCTGGTCATGCTCCTGACCTTCGGCACGGGCATCGGCTCGGCGCTGATGTACCACGGCACGCTGATGCCGAACACCGAATTCGGGCACATGGAGATCCACGGCAAGGAGGCCGAGCACCGGGCCGCCTCCTCGGTCAAGGAACGAAAGAATCTGTCCTACAAGGAGTGGGCCGCGGAGGTTACCAAGGTGCTGGTGACCTTGGAAAACCTGCTGTGGCCGGATGTCTTCGTGGCCGGTGGCGGCATCAGCCGCGACGCCGAGCACTGGATCCCCTTGCTGGGCAATCGAACCCCCGTGGTGGCCGCGCATCTGCGCAATACCGCGGGTATCGTCGGGGCCGCGATGGCAGTCGATGCCGGTATCGCGCCATAGGCGAGCGCAGCGAGCGACAATAGGCACAGCCATCTGGAATGGTCGCCGGAGCCGAGCGCCAGCGAGGCGAAGGCGGGCATTCCGTTTAGATAGTTACAATGGAACGCATGCCCGGCGGTGAGCCGGAACCGACCCCGGCACGAGAGCCGGGATACCCCCGACAGAACCGCTCCGCCGGAATGACTCACTCTGGCGTGACGCCGCACGAGACCGTCACGAAAGGGCGTACGTGGTAGCCACGAATACCCGAGAGACCGCCGATTCGGCCCCCGAGGCCGACTCCGCAGACAACACTGCCGCACGGCCGGTCCGCAAGGCCCCGGCCAAGAAGGCCCCAGCCAAGAAGGCCGCCGCCGCGAAGAAGGCGCCGGCCAAGAAGGTCGGCGCCAAGGCCGCGGCCAAGAAGGCTCCGGCCAAGAAGGCGACGACCAAGAAGGCCGGCCCCGAGACCGAGGGCGAAGAGAACCTCGACGAAGAGGCCATCGACCTCGAGGATCTCGGTGACATCGACGTGTCCGAGGACGACCTCGTCGAGGAGGAGGTCGTCGAGGACGCCGTCGAGGAGGAGGCCGAAGAGGAGGCCGAGGAGCCCTCGGCCGCCGACAAGGCCTCGGGCGACTTCGTCTGGGACGAGGAGGAGTCCGAGGCGCTGCGCCAG
The DNA here is from genome assembly GCF_018860155.1 of Nocardia albiluteola. Taxonomy (GTDB): domain Bacteria; phylum Actinomycetota; class Actinomycetes; order Mycobacteriales; family Mycobacteriaceae; genus Nocardia; species Nocardia albiluteola. The sequence goes on along the minus strand of NZ_JAHKNI010000012.1, from coordinate 244,615 downwards.
GCCCGCAAGGACGCCGAACTCACCGCCTCGGCCGACTCGGTGCGCGCCTACCTCAAGCAGATCGGTAAGGTCGCCCTGCTCAACGCGGAGGAGGAGGTGGAGCTCGCCAAGCGCATCGAGGCGGGGCTCTATGCCACCGAGAAGTTCCGCGAGCTGAGCGAGAAGACCGAGAAGCTGCCCGTCACCACGCGCCGCGATCTGAACTGGATCATGCGCGACGGCAACCGCGCCAAGAACCATCTGCTCGAGGCCAACCTGCGTCTGGTCGTCTCGCTGGCCAAGCGCTACACCGGCCGCGGCATGGCGTTCCTGGATCTGATCCAGGAGGGCAACCTGGGCCTGATCCGCGCGGTCGAGAAGTTCGACTACACCAAGGGCTACAAGTTCTCCACGTACGCCACCTGGTGGATCCGTCAGGCGATCACCCGCGCGATGGCCGACCAGGCCCGCACCATCCGCATCCCGGTGCACATGGTCGAGGTCATCAACAAGCTGGGCCGTATCCAGCGCGAGCTGCTGCAGGACCTGGGCCGCGAGCCCACGCCCGAGGAGCTGGCCAAGGAAATGGACATCACCCCGGAGAAGGTCCTCGAGATCCAGCAGTACGCCCGCGAGCCCATCTCGCTGGATCAGACCATCGGCGACGAGGGCGACAGCCAGCTCGGCGATTTCATCGAGGACTCCGAGGCCGTGGTCGCGGTCGATGCGGTGAGCTTCACGCTGCTGCAGGATCAGCTGCAGTCGGTGCTGGAGACGCTGTCCGAGCGCGAGGCGGGCGTGGTCCGGCTGCGCTTCGGCCTCACCGACGGCCAGCCCCGCACCCTGGACGAGATCGGCCAGGTCTACGGCGTCACCCGCGAGCGCATCCGTCAGATCGAGTCCAAGACGATGAGCAAGCTGCGCCACCCCAGCCGCTCCCAGGTCCTGCGGGACTACCTGGACTGAGCTCCGCACCGGATCGAGCCGCACGAGCCTTGTTCGTGCGGCTCGATCCGTTTCCGCTACCGCTCGCCCAGCGCATCACACCGTTCCTGCAGGAGATCCAGGCACTCGTGGATTCCGGGAACCGGGTCCGACAGATGTTCTCGCACGGCGTGAATCGCCCAGATCTTGCGTCCGTTGAGGATCTCCTCATCGAAGCGGGCGCGAAGCTCGGATGGCATGCGATCCCACAGACCGGGTTCCACTGGACTTCTCCCTCGTCCGTCTGGCGTTGACGATGCCGGACGATGGTAGTGCGGCCCAGGGCAGACGGCACGCCGATTATGAACGAGCCCGATAACCGATCGGCTGCTGGCAGACTGATCGGTCGTGGATCAGTTGGTTTTGGTGTTCATTCTGGCGTTCGCGACGATCCTGGCGCAGCCGCTGGCGCGGTGGACCGGGCTGGCCCCGGCGGTGCTGATGACCGTGTTCGGACTGATTCTCGCGGTGATTCCGGCGGTGCCGAACATCAATCTGGAACCCGAGCTGATCCTGCCGCTGGTGCTGCCGCCGCTGCTGTACGCGGCCGCGCGGCGCACGTCGTGGCAGCAGTTCGCGAGCAGTGCGGGGCCGATCCTGTTGCGCGCGGTGGGCCTGGTCGTCGCGACGGCCGTGGCGGTGGCCGTGATCTTCCACCTCTGGTATCCGGCGGTTCCGGTGGCCGCGGCGCTGGTCCTGGGCGCGGTGGTGGCGCCGCCGGATCCGGTGGCCGTCAGCGCGCTGGCCGAGCGGCTGGGGCTGCCGCGGCGCCTGATGAGCGTGCTCGAGGGTGAGGGCCTGTTCAACGACGTGACGGCGATCGTGCTCTATAACGTCGCGGTGCAGGCGGTGGTCACCGGCAGCTTCTCCGCGTGGCACACCGCCCTGGAGTTCGTGCTGTCGGCCGTCGTCGCGATCGTGGCCGGACTGGTGCTGGGCTGGGTAGGCAGCCGCATCATGCGCCGCCTCGAGGAGGCGCCGTGGCAGGTTGCGCTGGGCTTGCTGCTGCCCTTCGCCGCCTACGGTATCGCCGAGTCCGCGCACGGGTCCGGGGTGCTCGCGGTACTGGTGTGCGCGCTGTATCTGACCGATGCCGCAACCGATTTCAGCGACAGCGACTACCGGATCGTCGGCGATTCGTTCTGGGATGTCATCGACATGCTCGTGACCGGATTCGCCTTCGGCCTCATCGGCCTGGAGCTGTCCTCGGTGCTCGCGGCCACCGGGCCGGACTGGCCGCGCCTGCTCAGCGGCGCGGGGATCGTGATCGCGCTGGTGGTGGGGCTGCGGCTGGTATGGCTGATGGTCAGCACCGCCGCGGTCCGCGGCTGGTGGTACAGCCGCACCGCGGACGAGCCGTATACCTGGCGCGAGACGCTGGTGACCTGGTGGGCCGGCATGCGCGGGGTGGCCACGGTCGCGCTCGCGCTGGCCGTGCCGCTGACCACCGATGACGGTGCGCAGTTTCCGGGCCGCCCCGAGATCCTGTTCACCGCGTTCGCGGTCGTGCTGTTCACGCTGCTGCTGCAGGGCACCACGCTCCCCGCGGTGGTGCGGCTGAGCCGCGTGCAGGCCGACACCGAGGCCGAGCGCGCCCTCGAGCGCGACCTGTGGATCCGCATCCTGCGCGCCGAACTGGCCCGCCTGGACAAGCTCGCCGTCACCGACCAGCTGCCGCCCGCGGTCCACCAGCGCCTGCGTGACGGATTCGAACGCCGCCTGGCCCATGCGGACCCGGCAACCGCGGACAACGTCAAGGATGCCGACAAGCCGCTGCGATACTCCCGGAAAATCCGTGCGATCAGCAACGAGGTGCTCGAGGCCGGGCGCGCCGAGGCCCTGGCCGCTCGCCGCGAACCCGGAATGCCCCCGGATCTGGTCGACCGGCTCATGCGCCGCCTGGATCTGCGCCCGGCGCCCTTCGTCTAACCGTGGCCCCGGCACGGCCCCGTCGATCCGGGCGCGGCACGCATCCGCCCGGCGCTCGCAAATCCGCTGTGCGCCGATGCCTTTCGGCTATGAGCTCGCCGCGCGGCGGGTGCACCCGGGCGTGCTGCCGGACATTCGCCCGATTCCGAAGCATCGGCGCTCCAGTGCCATTGACGTACTCGCGACACGCCGATCCAACATGCTCGGGGCCGTGACAGAGTCGTTACCTGCGGACATGCCGCCAGCAAACTCAGCTATTTACAGGAACTAAGTACTTCAAATTTACTACCTGTGAGTATCCGGCTAATGTGCGGGAGTGTCGTCGCCCGTTGGGTCCTGCGGCGACTCGCTAGCAAGGAGTTGGCATGTCGGAGATCAACCAATTCACCTACGGGTGGCTCACCCCCGCCCTCGCATACCTCATGTCGGTCATCGGGTCGTTGCTCGCACTGCGCTGCATGACCCGCGCCCGCACCAGCCCCAAGCCCCGCGGCTGGATCATCACCGCGGCCCTCGCACTGGGCGGCACGGGCATCTGGGTCATGCATTTCATTGCGATGCTGGGCTTTTCGGTGCACGGCGCGACCATTCGCTACAACATTCCGATCACGATCCTGAGCGCGCTGGTCGCGATCGCCGTGGTGTGGATCGGACTCTCACTGGTGGTCCGCAGGCAGGGCGATCCCACCGCGCTGCTGATCGGCGGCACCATCACCGGCCTGGGCGTGGGCGCGATGCACTACGCGGGCATGTTCGCGATGAAGTCCAACGCCCAGATCAGCTACGACCCGTGGATCGTGCTGCTGTCGCTGGGCATCGCGATCGCCGCCGCCACGGCCGCGCTGTGGTTCGCCATGCACGTGCACGGCATCCTGTCCTCCATCGGCACAGCCCTGGTCATGGGCGTCGCGGTCACCGGCATGCACTACACGGGCATGTACGGGATGCACACCCAGGGCTCGGACGGTATGGCCATGCCCTCGGGTGCGCAGGCGCACGAGCTGCTGACCCCGCTCATCATCGGGGTGAGCATGCTGACGATCCTGCTGTTCCTCCAGGTCGGCATCACCGACCCCGACGAGCCGGACCTCACCCGCATCCAGGGCCAGCGCGCGAGCAGGTACTGGCCCAGCCGCTGACCGATTCCCGACACACCTCGCCGTTGTTGCTCCAGCCACGGCCGACCCGCCAGACTGATCGCGTGCCCGCCTCGGTGCTGACCCGCTACCGATCCCCGTGGACCCGGACCGTCGACGCCGGGACGGCCCTGCATGGACTGCGCGAGTGGTGGCGCGGACCCGAACGGCTGACCCGCGCGCTGCGGGCCCTGCGGGACCTGCTCGGCGACGCACCCGCCAGCTGCGCCTACGCGTTCACGCTGTTCGTCACGTGGTGGACGCTGCGCGGAATCAGCGATTTCGCCGGGCACCGGCTGATCCTGTCGCAGTCGACGAATCTGCACAACATGCGTCGCGAGCCGGTGCAGGTGCTGGTGGCCTCCGCGTTCTGGACCGAGGGCGGGTTCCCGTGGGGCACGATCATCGGATTCCTGATCGTCATGGCCTTCGCCGAACGCTGGCTCGGCACGCTGCGCTGGATCTTCGTGTTCGCGGTCGGGCATGTCGGCGCGACGCTCATCGTGGTCACCGGGATCTCCTACGCGGTGCACCACCACCTGATCCCGCTGAAGGTCGTCCTGGCCACGGATGTCGGTTCGTCGTACGGCTTTTCGGCGGTGCTGGCGGTGCTGGCGTTTCATCTGCGTGGCGCCACCCGGGTCGCCTGGATGCTCGCGCTGGTGGTCTGGTACGGCCTGGGTGTGTGGCGCGGGCACACGTTCACCGACTACGGCCACCTGACGGCGGTGCTGCTCGGCTTCGTGCTGGGCGCGGCCTCGCTGCTGATCTCGCTGCGGCTCGAACGGTGGCGCGACGGTCAGGCCCGCGCCACCACGACCGATCCCCTCGCTACTGCGCCGAGCCTGCCAGCTCCGGATACGTCCCGTCCGGACCCGGCCGGTAGTCGGTGACCGAGACCACCGCCGCGGCCGGGAGCGGCCCGTACAGGTGCGGGAACAGCATCGAGTCCGGATCGGACGGAACTCCCGGCTCCCATTTCACCGGCGAACCGAGCCGGTCCGGATCGAGCCATAGCAGAACGACATCATTGCGCCCGGCGAACAGCCGATTGGCGGGAAGGTGAACCTGACGCGGGGCAGAGAGGTGCACGAATCCCTCGGAACCCAGTGCGGGCGTGCGGCGCACGCCCTCGGCCCGCGCCCGATCCCATTCCTCCCGGGTGCACAGGTGAACCAGGCTGCGCGCGTTGGCAATTGGGGCACTCGCGGCGGAAACGGCGTCCATGAAACGACTTTAGCTCATAACGACAAGGCCTGGCCTGCGAGTTTGCCGGATCTCGGGTGTGAGCGCCCACGCCCCGGGGTAATCTCCGAACAGACAACTGGATCGGCGTGGCAGCGGAGGTGGGAACACTGAACGAGCAGGTGTTTCGCGGGCGTCGAACCAGCCCTGGGAGGTTTGTTCGCGCACAGCGAAACTCCTGGTCATGTTAGGGAAAACACAGTGAAACATCCTCGGGAACAAACACCCCGTCTCAAACGTCTGACAAAGTAGTCACGTAGCCCCTGCTGGGAAGTAGCGGAAGCGAGCTCGCGGAGTAGACCGACGAGCCCCACACCAGGCGAACGGTCTTCTGCACCGGGAGCCAGGACGGAGGAGTCATGCCAGGAACCCTGACTAGCACCCCACTGACCGCGGTCGACCGATGCGACCGCTGCGGTGCGGCCGCGCGTGTACGCGCAGTCCTTCCCGCAGGTGGTGAGTTGCTCTTCTGCCAGCATCACGCCAACGAGCACGTGGATCGTCTCCGCGAGCTCGAGGCCGTGATCGACACGGAGTCGGCACCGGCGCTGTAATCAGCTCCTTACGTCCGATCAACCTGAGACAACTGAATCGTCCAAATGAAACCCCGTGAACGGGCGGCCCCTTGCGGGCCGCCCGTTCCGCTGTCCCCGAAACGCCGTCCCGAGCCGTGGGCACACCATGGGCCATGGCATCACACTCCGAGGCCCTTCGCCAGCACGGGCCAGGAGCGCATGAAATTGTCCCGCCAGTACCCCCACGAGTGGGTGCCCGAGGGCTGGAAGTTGAAGGTCGCCGGAATCCCAAGGTGACCGAGCCTGGCCGCGAGGTTGTGGGTGCAATAGTTGACCCCTGCCTCGATAACGCCGCCGATGATCATCTGATCCGCGAGCCCGCCGACGCCGGGCAAGGCGTACGGGCCGTCGAGGGTGTCGTGTGGCCCCGGCAGGCCGTTGCCGGAGGACACGTACAGTGCCAGGCCGCGCAGCCGGTCGGCATGCAGGTACGGGTCGTTGGCGGCCCACTCCGGCGCGCCGACGGGACCCCACATGTTGTCGGTGTTGCCGCCGCCCCAGACGTCGACGGTCATCTGGATGTATTTCGAGCCGATCGGATCGCTGGTCTGGGCGCAGCCGCTGTAGGCCGCCGCGGCCCGGTACAGGCCCGGTTTCGCGATCGGCAGCGCCAGCACCGTGGTGCCCGAGGTCGACAGTCCCGCAATGGCATTGACGCCGTTGGTGCCCAGTGCGGCGTTGACGACCGGCGGCAGTTCCTCGGTGAGGTAGGTCTTCCACTTGTTGCGACCCAGGTGCGGATCGTCCTTGATCCAGTCGGTGTAGTAGCTCCACGCGCCGCCGATCGGCTGGACCACGTTGACGTTCTTGTCGGCCATGAACGTGCTGACGATGTCGGTGTTGTAATCCCAGGTGGCGGTGTCCTCCCCGCCGCCGGCGCCGTTGAGCAGGTACAGGGTCGGGCGCGGCACCGAGGCGTCGGCCGGCCGGTGCACATCGACGGGGAAGCTCTGGCCCATCGCCGCCGAATACACCGTCAGGCGGATGTCGCGGTTGTTCAGGAGCCTGGTGGATTCGATCCGGGAGCCGTCCGGTGCGGACACATAACCCAGCAGGGAGCCCGACGCCACGATCGGATCGCCGCCCCGCGCGGTTCCGGTCCCGATATCGATCGCCGTGAGCAGCACCGCGGCCGCTGTGACCGCCGCGGTCCTGACCGCGAGGCGTGCCCAACGAAAGTTCAACTGCGAGCCCTTCCGATCGTCACCGGCGGTCCGCCGCACCGATCCCGCGGTCCGCCCTGGGAACTCACCGATACCGTTCCCACAAGACAGCAATTACTCAGCAAGCTACGTTCGATACAGTAGTCGACGCGGCGATCCGGATCGACGCGGCTCGCTGGCCGCCGCCGAACGACATCGCGGACTACCGAGTCGGTTGAAGGTGCGCGCGCGACCGGAGGGAAAACGATGCAGGACGCGTGCCGCGCGGCCGACGGTGCACCGAATGCCGACGGCTATCGGCGGCCGATCTGGATACCGTCCAGCAATCGGTCGAGTCCGTAGGCGAAGGCGATGTCGGGGTTGCCGGGAGCCTGGTATGCCTCGCCGGCGGCGGCACCGACGCGCATCGCGAGCGGAAACTCCTCCGCGGGAACGACTTCCGTCAGCACCGGGCCGTACACCTCCCACCATTGCGCGTCGCTCATCTCCTCGGCGCTGCGGGCGGCGGCGACCGCCATGCGGGCATTGCCGGTGGCGAACTCGGACAGCACCGCGATGATGCGATCCATCTCCAGATCCGTCAGGCCCAGGCCCTCCAGCGCGGCGAGCTGGCGTTCGTAGCGGCGCATCAGGCCCGGGCCCAGCACCTGCCGCCAGGGCGGCACCTCCAGCAGCCAGGGGCGGGCGAGCAGTTCGGCGCGGACGCCGTGCGCGATCGCGGCCATCCGCTCGCGCGCCGGGAGTGCCGGATCGATGGGCGCGTCCCACATCGCGACCGCATCGACCATGAGCACGATCAGCGCCTCCTTGCTCGGCACGTAGGTGTACAGGCTCATCGGGCGCAGGCCCAGGTCGGCCGCGACGGCGCGGATGGAGACGCGGTCGTAGCCGTCGCGGTCGGCGATGGCGATCCCGGTCCGGACCACCTCGTCGACGGTGACGGCCTGCCGCGGCCCCCGCAGTCCCTGCCGCGGCGGCAGGGACTCGCGCCACAGCAGACCCATCAGGCGGGCGGCCTGGTCAACGGCCGATTCGTCGGGCACGGCACTCCTCGCGGAATTTCGGTACGATGTACGGAGTTACAATACACCGTACTCCGTACGTTGATAAGAGAGGCTCATTCTGCCCGCCACTGCCCCGCCCAGCCAAGACTCGCGCACGCCCCAGCGGCCTCTCAGGCCCGCCGACCGGGAAGGAGCCTCCGTGCCCGCCGCCCTGCACGCCACCTACCTGCCCGACCGTCACATGTTCGCCCTGTGGACATGGACCGGACGGCACCCGGGCCCGGCGCCCGCGGGAGGTGAGCACGCGACCATCGCCCTGGCAACCCCCTCGTCCGACGGTGCTTTCGCCATCACGGACGTCGAATGCGTTCTAGTGGAACCGGATCGCTACGCCGAACAGCTCGATATCGAATCGCCCCTCGCGGCCGACCGGCCGTCGGACGATCCCCTCACGGCGACCAGAGCGGGACGCACGCCAGCCGATCCACACGGAGACGCTGCCCCGTTCCCCAGCCCGTCGTTGCATGCGTGGCGCGACGCGCTCCAGGGGCGCGACGATACCCGCGCGCTGCCGCCGGCGGCGCATGCGGTGCCCAATGCCGCAGGGACCGAGATCGTTTCGGCGGAGCGGGCGATGCGGGCGCTGACCGGAACGCTGGCGGTGAGCGCCGAGCTCGGCACCACGCTGAACGCACGGCTGCGGCCGTATCAGGCCCGCGGAGTCGCCTGGCTGCGCGAAAGCACAGCCCTGCACGGCGGTGCCGTGCTGGCCGACGAGATGGGGCTGGGAAAGACCCTGCAGGCCATCGGATTTCTGCTCGGCCGGGCTGCGGAACCACAGCTGGTGGTCTGCCCGACGTCGCTGGTCGGGAACTGGACGCACGAGATCGAGCGGTTCGCGCCGGGACTGCGGCCCCTCCCGTGGCGCGGCGGCACGCTGGCCGGCCTCGCCGCGGGTTCGGTTGTGATCACCGGTTATCCGACGCTGCGCGGCCACGCCGCGGCATTGACCGAACAGCCCTGGGCCACGGTGATATTCGACGAGGCCCAGGTGTTGAAGAATCCGCGGACACAGGTGTCCCGGGCCGCGCGGGCGCTGTCCGCACGGGCGCGTGTCGCGCTCACCGGCACTCCGATGGAGAACCACCTGGACGAGCTGTGGGCGCTGCTCAATCTGATCGCGCCGCAGGCATTCACGCATCGAGCGCAGTTCCGGCGGCGCTTCGTGCGGCCGATCCACGAGGGGTCGGCCGCCGCTGCGATCCGGCTGCGGGACACGCTGGAACCGATCGTCCTGACCCGCACCAAGTCTCAGGTCGCCGCCACCCTGCCGGCGAAGATTCACTGCGATCTGACCTGTGATCCGACCGCCGAGCAGGGGCGGCTCTACGACGAGGTGCTCGAGCGCGCCGAGGCCGAGGGTTTCGGCTCCGGCGCGCAACGGCATTCGAGGGTGCTGGCCGCGTTGACCGCGCTGAAACAGGTGTGCAACCATCCGGGGCTGATCTCGGGGGATCTCGACGAATTGTCCGGCCGCTCCGGCAAATTCGATGTCTGCGCCGACATCCTCGCCAACAATGTCGAACTCGGCGCCCCGACCCTGGTGTTCACCCAGTACCGCCGCACCGGCGAACTCCTGGTGCGGTACTGCGCCGAGGCGCTCGGCGTGCGGGCGCCGTTCTTCCACGGCGGGCTGAACCAGGCCGAACGCGCCGAGATGGTGGCCGAGTTCCAGGCGCCGGACGGTCCGCCGGTGCTGATCCTGAGCCTGCGCGCCGCGGGCACCGGACTGACCCTCACCCGCGCCGCGGACGTCATCCACTTCGACAGGTGGTGGAATCCAGCGGTCGAGGCGCAGGCCTCGGATCGCGTGCACCGCATCGGTCAGACCCGCACGGTCACCGTCACCACCCTGACCACGGACACGACCGTCGAGGAACACATCGCGGGCATGCACGCCCGCAAGTCCGCGCTCGCCGACCTCGCCGGTGGCGCCGGGACCGAGACCGGCACCGTCGCGGCGCTGGCCCGCCTCGACGACGACCGCCTGCTCGACCTCCTGCGCCGAAAGCGAAGCAATTGATATGACCGACAACGAATTCGGCTACACCGCCTGGGGCATGGACTGGGTCCGCCTGGCCGAACCCCTGCGCACGACCCACCCCGAGCCGCTGCTCCCCCGCGCCCGCAGCATCGCGCGCAACGCGGGGGTGCACACCGAGATCGAGGGCACCGCGGTGCGCGCATCGATCCACCGCGGCGCCCAGGCCTCGGTCACCTACCTGGAACTGACGCCGCTGTCCGGCAGGGCGATCACCGCCATCGCGGCGCTGATCCCCACGGACACGGTCGAACTGGGCGACGCCGCACACGCCGCGATCACCGCCTCGGGCATCACCGTGGCCCCGCAGCCGCGCAGCACCGACTGCTCCTGTTCGGCCCGCACGCCCCGCTGCCTGCACGTCCTGGCGACCTACTATGCCCTCGCCCGCCGAATCGACGAAACCCCCTGGCTGGCATTGGATCTCCAGGGCTACCGCGCCGCCGCACCACCCACCGGCAATGACCCGGCCACCCCGCCACCCCGCTGGACACCCCTCGACACCCTGGACCCGGCAACATATTTCGGAACCCTGACCTGAACCACTGTCGCCGCGAACTCGGATGACACCCGGGACAGCCCGATCCGGCCGCTTCGGTGATTCAGCGTCAAGGGCGGAGGTCCCGGCGACTCCGATGACGCCGCGCGCAGCGCCCCCGGCGGACGACGAACGCCGGGCCGACACCAATGACGATGCTCAGGCGTTGGTGCCGCTGTCGACGGTAAGGGTGGCGCCGGTGATGCTGCGGGCGCCGGGGCCCGCGAGGAATTCGACGGTGGCGGCGACGTCGTCGGGGACGGCGAAGCGGCCCAGCGGGTTGAAGGACAGCTGACCGGCGGCGTGGTCACCCGTCGCCGGATTCATGTCGGTGTCGGTCGAGCCGGGCTGGACCAGGTTCACCGTGATGCCGCGCGGACCCAGTTCGCGCGCAAGGGCTCTGGTGAATCCGTTCAACGCGGACTTGCTCAGGTTGTACAGCGACACACCACCGAAGAGGGCGCGTTCGGACAGGTTCGAGCCGATGCTGATGATCCTGCCGCCCTCGGTCATGTGCGCGACGGCGGCCTGCGCGGCGACGAACGCGGCGCGCGCGTGGATGGCCAGCGCCTCGTCGATCTCGGCGAGGGTGAATTCCTCGAACGGCTTGGCCGGGAAGATGCCCGCGTTGTTGACCAGGATGTCGATGCGCCCGAGTTCGTCCGCGGTCCGGCGCACGGCCTCGACCACCTGTGCCGCATCGGCGCTGTCGGCCCGGATGGCCAGCGCGCACGGCCCGAGCGCCCTGATCTCGGCCACCACCTTGTCGGCGGCGGCCTGGTCGCCGCGATAGGTCAGCGCCACGTCCGCACCGGACGCGGCCAGGCGCCGGGCGATCGCCGCGCCGATCCCCCGGCTGCCGCCGGTCACCAGGGCCGCCATGCCGGACAGGTCACTCATCTGCACTCCCAATTCTGTGTCGATCCATACATAAATAACCCAAGCAGACGCCGGGCGACCACGTCAAGGGGTATATTTAGCGATCGACACAGAAAGGATCCGGCCATGGCGGAACGCGGACGCCCCCGCGCCTTCGACCGCGAGCTGGCGCTGCGACGCGCCATGGAGGTGTTCTGGGAGCACGGCTACGAGGGCGCCTCGATGGCCGACCTCACCGCCGCCATGGGCATCGGCTCGCCCAGTCTGTATGCGGCGTTCGGCTGCAAGGAGGCCCTGTTCCGGGAGGCCGTGGGGCTGTATTCGCGCACCGACGGCTCGCACACCGCGCGCGCGTTGCGCGAGGAACCGACCGCGCGCGCGAGCATCGAGGCGATGCTGCGCGACAACGCCGTCGTCTATACCGCCCCCGACAAGCCACACGGCTGCATGGTCGTGCTGGCCGGATCCACCTACACCACCCGCAACACCGAGATCCGCGACTTTCTCATCGAAAAGCGCACGCGCACAACCGAAGCCATCCGCGTCCGCCTGGACCGCGGCATCGCCGAGGGCGACCTGGACCCGGCCACCGACACCGCCGACCTGGCCGACTTCTACGCGACGGTCCTGTTCGGCCTCTCCATCCGCGCCCGCGACGGCAGCCCCCTACCCGACCTCGAGCGCACCATCGACCGCGCCCTGGCCGCGTGGCCCGAGGTGCGGGTTCCGAGGTGATTCGTCAGCGCATGCGGAAGACCGGCCCGCGCGGACGAAACGGCAGGCCCGAGCCCGCCGGCATCAGGTAGGCGTGTTCACGGCGGATGCGCAGCACGTCGCATTCGCCGTCGGTAATGATCAGGATCGGGCCATCGGGCGGAAAGTCCTCGGCCCGTTCGAGCAGCCGGATGCCGGGCTGCAATTGGGTGCCGCCGCGGCCGCGCACCCGGACGCGGCCGGCTATGTCGTCGACCGGCAGATATCCGGCGTCGTGCGCGGCGGCATCGCAGAACACCACCCGCGCGGACGGGACGTCGCGGGCGCGGGCATAGGCGGCGATCGCGCCCAGCCCCTTGCCCATCAGGGCCGCCGACATCGAGCCGGACGTATCCAGGACGACGCCGAAGGTGGGCAGGCGGACCGACTCGTCGGGCCGCGTCCACGCCGGACGGGGGATGTCCGGGGTCGAGGACTGCCGGCGGGAGGCCCGGGCATAGCTGCGCCGCTTCTCCACGACCGGAACGAATTCGTCGAACCAGCGCGCCAATTGGGCATCCCACGGCAGCGGCGGCTGGTCCAGGGCGCGGATCGCCTGCTCCAGCCCGGCGGGCAGCAGGCCGCGCCCACCGGCCAGGTGGTAGGCCAGCCCGGTGGACAGCGCGCCGCGGTAGTAGTCGTCGAGATCGATGTACCGGCCGGGAGATCCGCCGTGCGGCAACGGTTCCCCGACGATGTCACCGCGCCCGCGCCCGCGCAGCGTGGCCAGCTTGCGCATGCGGCGCAGATCGCCCGCGATGCGATCGTAGATGTGTTCGGCCGAAAGCCCTTTCAGCTCCGGATCGTAGAGCAGGCCCTCGGGCAGCTCACCGACGCCCATCTCCACCAGCCACCCGTTCACCACGTAGTCGCAGGCCACATTGAACAGGTAGGGGTCACGCCACTGGTTGCGCTCCCCGTGACGCAGTGCGGCATGCAGCATTTCGTGGGCGAGCACGAAGCGCCACTCCTCCGTGGAGAGTCCGGCATACGGGTTGATGTAGATCTCGGCCGCCTCGGCATTGACCGCCGCGATCGAAATGTCCCACCCGCGCGCCACATCCGGATCGGCGACGATCGTCATCCCGGCCGCCAGCGCCCCCAGCAGCGGATACGAGGAGACGAACCAGTTCAGCGCCTTGTCCCACGGCCGCAACACCTTTCGCAGCCCGGCCGCGACATCGCGCCCCGCCGCCTCCAGCGCGTCCCGGGCGGCTTCGGCGATACCTGCGGCGAAATGCGCGCGGTGGTCTGCGTTCTTGGCGATCGCCTCGGTGCCGAGGAGAAAGTCCGGAAAGTCCTGCCGCCGATACGGTTCCGGCACACCGTCTCCGCGCCACCGTTCGGCCAGCGCCTGCTCGTCGGCCCCGCCGGGCGGCGGCGGCAGGTCCACCGGCTCGCTGCCGATCTTCACCGTGCGCAGGTACTGATCGACGATCGCGCAGCAGGCCGCCCGGTGCACGGGATCCGGCTGGTGCTGCGCGGGCAGCCAGTCGCCGGTCACGCGATTCGGCTCGAGCGCGTGCCCGGGCACGCCGCGCGGATCGAGATGCCCGAAACCCGCGTGCAGCAACAGATGTGCGAAGACCCAGGCCCACTCGCCGGCCTCGGCCCGCCGCCTCGGATTGCACACGACGCCGCCGTGCGGCCCGATCACGGCCCAGACATCGGCGGGCAGCACCTCGGCCTCCCGCATGCCGCACGGGAGGCGCCGGAAGATGGGATGCTCCCGCACCGCCCGCCAGCCGGCCTGCCGCTTCTCCGCCCATGGATCGGGCGTCTTCGGCCTCCTACGCGCACCTCCCGCCACGGATCACCGCCGCGCCGCCAGCCGCGGCAGATCCCGCGTGACCTCGACCAGGAACCACGACGGCAGCACCGGCACCCCCTCGTCGTCGGAGGCGATCACCAGCTGCGCGCACTCCACGGAGATCTCCGCCAGCTCCGTCAGCATCGACTTCGCCCGCAGCACAAAGCGTTTCACCCCACCCGAGGCGTGCTCACGGGAGGCCGGGAGCTCGCGGACCAACCGCGCCCGGAACGTCTCGGACAGGAAGTACAGCAGGTCGCGGTCGCCGGGATCGCGCGGCCACGACGCGTCGCCCTTGATCACCGCCTCCAGGTCGAAGGCGTGGCGCGCGGTCTTGACGAACGCCCGGAACCCCGAGGCGTGTGCGGTGGTGAGGGTGCCCGAGGCCAGGATCCACAGCGTCTGGTCGGGGATCTCGTCGCCGTAGGAATGCAGTGCGTCCGAGAGCATGTGCCATCCGCGCGGGGTGGAGAACGGCTGCTCGGTCTTGGGCGGCGCGGACCACAGATGATCGGGCCGCTGCATGAGATATTCGACGACCCAGCGGTGAATTCCGTTGTGCGCGGCCCATTTCAGCCAGTCGTCGACATCGGCGCGCAGGTGCACGTGCACCATGCGGTTCACCAGCGCCGAGGCCATCGGCCGGGCCAGCGCGTTGTCGGTGGCCCGATTCCCCGCGCCGATCACGACCGATCCGGCGGGCAGTTCGTAACTCCCCACGCGCCGGTCCAGGATCAGCGAATAGAACGACTTCTGCACCTCCGCGGGCGCGGCATTCAGCTCGTCCAGGAACAGGCAGTAGGGCTGGGCGCGGGCGATCATCTCCGGCGGCGCGAATCGGCTGCGATCCTCCACGATCTGCGGCACCCCGATCAGATCCTCCGGCGCCAGCTGGGTACCCAGCAGCGTCACGCACTCCAGCCCCAGCGATTCGGCGAACGCTCGCACCAGCGAGCTCTTGCCGATACCCGGTGCGCCCCACAGGAATACCGGCCGTACCACCGCCACGTGCAGCAGCAGCTCCGGCAACTCCTCCGGAGTCACCGAGACGGTCGCCTCCACACACCCTCCCCTACCTTCTGCCATATCTCGCATGTGCGTCGCACGCCGTCGAGACCATGGATCGGTGGTCCAGAGTAGATCCGCGCCCAGGGGCCCTCCACCGAATTTCCACCCGCGGGTGGACGGGAACCGGCTGGCGGGTGGTGCCGGAGGGGGCGTCGCCGGAGCACCCTGAAGGTATGAACATCGTGCACCTACTGACCCTCGTCGCCGGACTGAGCATCGACGTGGTCGGAATCGTGTGGCTCGGGACCGCGGTGTGGTTCGCCGCGGTGCGGCCGGGCACCCTGCGCGACAAGCTCGGGCACTTCGCCCGCACGCTGCTGCCCGAGCCGTGGATGATCGCCGGACTCGTCGTGTTGAGCGTCGTGCTGCATCTGCTGCCGCGCTCGATCTGGGACCCGATCACCTGGAAGGCCGCGGCCCTGACGGCCCTCGGGTCGGTGCTGATCATCGTGTCGGCCGGGCTCATGGTCTGGGCACGGCTGGCCCTGGGCACCATGTGGGCGGGCAGGCCGATGATCCAGCGGAATCACGAGCTGCGCACCGACGGCCCGTACCGGATGGTGCGCCATCCGATCTACACCGGACTCCTGGGGCTCATGCTCGGCGCGACCCTGCTGTCCGGATTCGGGGCCGGGGTGGTGCTGCTGGCCTTCGTCACCGCATGGTTGCTTCGCCGGGTCCGCGTCGAGGACACCATGCTGATCGACACCTTCGGCGACGACTACCGCGATTATCGGCACCGGGTTCCCGCGCTGGTTCCACTCGCGCGGCCCCGCGCCTGACGCCGATCGGAAAACAGGGGGGTCACAACGACGGCGATCCGTGATATACATAAGGCGAGGCTTACTTCATAAGGGGAGGCTAACCTCCTCCCCGGTGCCTCACCCCGACCGACGCTCCCGCACCTCGAGGCCCACCGTGTACGTCTGTATCTGCAATGCCGTCTCCGAATCGGACGTGCACAGCTGCGTCGCCGCGGGCGCCTGCTCCACCAAACAGGTCAAGAACGCTTGCGGATGGAAGCCCGGCTGCGGCAGCTGCACCCGGCGCCTCGCGGAGGTGTTCGGCCAGGCCATGACCGCCACATCGGTCGCATCGGCGCAGGCCCCGGCCGCCTGACACGCCGCCGAGTAAACCGGCCGACCGGATTGTCCCGGTATAGCCTTTAGGCCAGCCTTGCTTCGCTGGGGCCGAATTTGCTTGCAGAAAGCCGAGACACGCTGGCTGTTATAGCAACGGCGAATATCCTGGTGTGCCACGATCACACCCCATGGAAGGCGACAAGGAAATCATCGCGCTGCTCAACGAGCAGCTCACGGCCGAACTGACCGCGATCAACCAGTACTTCCTGCACGCCAAGATGCAGGAGAACTGGGGCTTCACCAAGCTCGCCAAGCACACGCGGTACGAGTCCATCGACGAGATGAAGCATGCGGAGATTCTCACCGACCGCATCCTGCTCCTCGAGGGACTGCCCAACTACCAGAAGCTCAACACGCTGCGCATCGGGCAGACCGTGCCCGAGCAGCTGCGGGCCGATCTGGCGGTCGAGGTGGAGGTGGTCAACCGGATCCGCCCGGCCATCGAACTGATGCGCTCGCGCGGCGACGCCACCTCCGCGCGCATCTTCGAGACCATCCTCGAGGACGAGGAACACCACATCGACTACCTGGAAACCGAGCTCGAACTGCTGAACACGCTCGGCGAGCAGCTGTACCTGCAGCGCTACACCGATACGCCCGAGGGCGACTGAGCATCTCCACCGGGCCGGGTTCGAGACGGCCCGGCGGAGATATCCGCTACATCCGGCGCAGGGCCGAGATGCGTTCGGAGAGCTGATCGGCCGTGGCCAGCGCCGTGGGCGGACCACCGCATTCGCGTCGCAGCTCGCCGTGGATCACCCCGTGCGGCTTGCCGGTCCGGTGGTGATGCATGGCGACCAGGCTGTTGAGCTCGCGGCGCAGCTCGCCCAGCTTGTCCGCGGTGGCCACGCGCTCCGAGGCCGCGGCCACCTGCGGGCCCGCCTCCGCCGCGGCGGTGCGCTCGGCCACCTGACGAGTCTGCCGATCGCGCAGCAGCGCACGCATCTGGTCGGCATCCAGCAGCCCGGGAATGCCGAGGTAGTCGGCCTCCTCGTCGCTGCCGGAGAAGGTCGCGGTGCCGAACGAATCGCCGTCGTAGATCACCTGATCCAGCTCGGCATCCGCGGCCAGCGCGACGAACTTCTTCTCCTCCTCGCCCGGCTCGTCCTGCTGCTTGTTCGCATCGATCAGCAGTTCGTCGTCCAGGGCGTTCTTCTCCCGGTGCGGCTTGCCGATGACGTGATCGCGCTGAACCTCCAGCTGCGCGGCCAGATCCAGCAGCACCGGCACCGAGGGCAGGAACACGCTCGCGGTCTCCCCGGGGCGCCGCACGCGCACGAAGCGGCCGATCGCCTGCGCGAAATACAGCGGCGTCGAGGCGCTGGTCGCGTAGACCCCGACCGCCAGGCGCGGCACGTCCACCCCCTCGGACACCATGCGCACCGCGACCATCCACGGCTCGGTACTGCGGGCGAACTCGTCGATCCGATCCGAGGAGCCCGGATCGTCGGACAGCACCACCGCCGGCTTGGTGCCCGAAATGTGTTCCAGCAGATCGGCGTAGTCGCGCGCCTTCTCCTGATCGGTCGCGATGACCAGCCCGCCCGCGTCGGCCATGCCCGTGGCGCGCAGCTGTCGCAGCCGGGTGTCGGCCGCGATCAGCACCTTCGACATCCAGTCGCCCGCCGGATCGAGCGCGGTGCGCCACGCCCGCGCGGTCTGCTCGGCGCTGAGCGGCTCGCCCAAGCGGGCGGAATACTCCTCCCCCGCGCTGTCGCGCCAATGTGCCTCGCCCGAGTACGCCAGGAACACCACCGGGCGCACGACGCCATCGGCCAGCGCCTCGGAATAGCCGTAGGTGTGATCGGCCCGCGAGCGCGGGAAGCCGCTCTCGTCGGGCTCGTAGGTGACGAACGGGATCTGGCTGTCGTCGCTGCGGAACGGGGTACCGGTCAACGCCAGGCGGCGGGTGGCGTCGCCGAACGCCTCGGCGGTCGCCTCGCCCCAGCTCTTGGCGTCGCCCGCGTGGTGGATCTCGTCGAGAATGACCAGGGTGCGGCGGTTTTCGGTGCGCACCCGATGCTTGAACGGATGCGAGGCCACCTGCGCATACGTGACCACGACGCCGTGATAATCGCCGGAGGTGCCGCCGGTGGAGTTCGAGAAGTTCGAATCCAGCGCGATGCCGGTGCGCGAGGCCGAGGCCGCCCACTGATGCTTGAGATGTTCGGTGGGCGCGACCACGGTGATCTGATCGACGGTGCGATCGGCCAGCAGCTCGGCCGCCACCCGCAGCGCGAACGTGGTCTTGCCCGCCCCCGGTGTCGCGACCGCGAGAAAATCGCGTGGCTTGGTCGTCAAATACCTGGTCAGAGCCCTGCGCTGCCATGCACGTAAAGAACCGCCACCACCCGAAGTCACTCGAAGGAGAGTACCGATCCGCACCGACAGAAAGGTAATCCGACACTGTGTGAGTGCTTACGCCCGGCATGACTGTGACGCTCCCCACCGGCGACACGATCGGCCGCTGCGCGCGCATCCCGCGCGCGGGTGGGCGATGCTGTAGGCAGCATGGACGCTCACGACACGCCGGACCCGCACCGCGACGGACCCGCAACGCCCGCCGGACCCGCAACGCCCGGGCCCGCGCCGCACGCTGCGCCGCCCGCGCGGGCCGTTGTGCCCGGGCGGTGGTTGGCGCCGGTGATCGGCCGGATCATCCACGCATTGCTGCGGCTGTGGGCGTTCGTGGCGCGCGTGGCCGTGAAATCCTGGGACGACGAGATATTCGGCAAGTCCTCCGCGGCCGCCTTCTGGCAGACGCTCTCGCTGGCCCCGCTGCTGCTGGGTCTGCTGGGCTGCCTGGGCTACGTCGGCGGCTGGTTCGGGCCCGACACCGTCCACATCGTCGAGTCCAAGATCATCACCTTCAGCCGGAACCTGTTCAGCCCCACCGTCGTCGACGATCTGATCGCCCCCACGGTGCGGGATGTGCTGCGGCGCGGGCGCGGCGCGGTGGTGTCGATCGGGTTCGTGCTCTCGCTGTGGGCCGGATCGTCGGCGATGGCGACCTTCGTGGACGCGATCGTGGCCGCGCACAATCAGCAGGACGCGCGAAATCCGGTGTGGCAGCGCATCTTCGCCCTGCTGCTGTATCTGCTGTTCCTGATCGTGTCGGTCTTCGTGCTGCCGCTGGTGGCGCTGGGACCGACGTTGATCGGGCGGGCACTGCCGCTCACCTGGCGCGAACCGGGGCTGCGGCTGATCGACGCGTTCTACTACCCGGGCACCGGCCTGCTGCTCATCGTCGGGCTCACCACGCTGTACAAGCTGGCCCTGCACCGGTCGCTGCCGTGGCACCGGCTGTTCGGCGGCGCGCTGATCGCGGGCGTGTTCTTCATGACCGCGAGCACGATTCTGCGCGGCTACCTGGCCTGGGTGGCCCGGACCGGAATCAGCTACGGCGCGCTGGCCACCCCGATCGCCTTCCTGCTGTTCACGTTCTTCCTGGCGTTCGCGGTCATTCTCGGCGCCGAGTTCAACGCCACCGTGCAGGAATTCTGGCCCGCCCGTAGGACCCGTTTCGACCACATCCGCCGGCGGCTCGTGCACCGGATGCGCGCGCGGCGCAACGTATCCGGCGGGGCCGGCCAGGCTGCCCCGGCGCCGGAGGACCCGGCGCACGGAACCCGCCCGGCCCCGTAGCGCACATCGAATGGTTACTACTCAATGGGTTACCGCGTGCCGCACCGCTCGAAAGGTCTTGCGGTAGGCCAGCGGCGGCACGCCCAACTCGGCCCGCATGTGGTGGCGCAGCGAGGACGCGGTGCCCATGCCCGCCGCCCGCGCCACCTCGTCGATCGGGAGTTCGGTGGTCTCGAGCAGGTGCCGGGCGTGCCGCAGGCGCTGCTGCAGCAGCCATCCGCCCGGGGCCTGCCCGGTCTCCGCCTTGAAGCGGCGGGTGAAGGTGCGCACGCTCATGCGGGCATGGGCGGCAAGGGAATTCAGGTCCAGGTCGTGGTCGAGATGGCGCAGCATCCACGCCCGGGTGGGCGCGGTGCCGTCGGAACCGTCGTCGGGGACCTGACGATCGATGAACTGGGACTGGCCGCCCTCGCGCCACGGCGGAACCACGCAGTAGCGCGCCGCTCGATTGGCGACCTCGCTGCCGTGATCGGTGCGCAACAGCTGCAGGCACAGATCGAGCCCCGAGGCCAAACCCGCTGCGGTCCAGATGTTTCCGTCCTCGACGAACAGCAGGTTCTCGTCCAGCAGCACGCGCGGATACAGCCGTCGGAAGTCGTCCGCGAACGACCAGTGCGTGGTGGCCCGGCGGCCGTCGAGCAGCCCCGCCGCGGCCAGCACGAACGCGCCGGTGCAGATGGACACGACACGGGCATCGTCCCGGATGCTCCGCAGCGCCCGCGACAGATCCGGCGGCAGCGTGCCGAACCGGCGCGCCCCGGGCATCTGGGTACCGGGCACGACCACGGTATCGGCCGTGGTCAGCAGCTCGGGCCCGGCCTCGGGGATGATCGCGTAGCCCATCGTGGACCGGACGCTGGAGGTGTTCAGGCCGCATATCTTCACGTCGTAGAGCGGCGTGCCATCCGGCGCCTCTGCCGAACCGAGCACGGTCGGCGGGATCGTCATGTCGAAACCGACAACCGGCTCCAGCGCCAGCACCGCCACGGAGTGCGGGCGCGACGTTTCGGACTGTGGCGCAACCGATTCCGAGAGCATCCCTGCCATCTACCCGCTCCCCTACTCCGTCACGCGACTGGTGTGCGGGTCACGGCTGGTCAGGCAGTACGTGCCGCCCGCGGGATCACTCATCACCGCCCACGCCCGGCCGCCGCCGACCCGGCGTGCGCCCAGCCGCTCGTGCCAGGCCACGACCGCGTCGACGTCCGAGCACGCCATATCCAGATGCGCGGACGGCGGACGGTCTTCGTTCAAGCGCTGCAACAGAATTCGGATCGGCAGCCGCGACGGCACCGCCAGCCGGGCGAATTCGGGGTCGGTGGTGGGGGTTAGACCCCACCCGGTGAACGCGGACCAGAAGCGGACCTCGTCGTCGAATCCCGCGGGCCCGATGTCCAGGCAGATCTGATCGAGGCGGCTCAGGGCACCGTCCGGCGACGGGACGGCCGGCGGCGCCTGCTCTCCGTCCTCGACGGTCAAGCAGAACACCACGCCCCGCGGCGAGCGCAACACCGTCCAGTCGTCGTGTGCGGCAACCAGGCTCGCCCCGTGGCTCAGGGCCGCGCGCCGCGCCGACTCGGGATCGTCCACGTCCAGGTCCAGGTGTGCACCGCCGGGCCCGCCGACCGCCTGGATCCGGAGACAGGGGTCGCCCGATTCCGGCAGCAGGGTCGCGAATTCGCCTCGCTCGCCGCGTCGTTCGGACAGGCGAGCGCCCGTCACCCGCGCCCAGAACGCGCCCGCCGCGTCGAAGCCCTCAGCGGGGCGATCGATGAATGCGGTATTCCAGCGGATCATGGCGCCTCCCACGGTGGCCGGATCGAGTGGCCAGATATTGACGGATTGTGGCACTCCGGCCACTCGTACCGCAACCGAATCTCGGGGACGATCTTCCGGTGACCGAACTGCAGGACCCGGCCCGCGGCCCCGAAGCCGCCGGGCGGAACGACGCCCTCACCTCCGACGCCACCGCGCCGCACCTCGGCGCGCGGCCCGCCCGCACCGGCCCGTTCGGCATGCACCCGGCCTGGTTGGTCGCGGCCGCCGGGTTCGTGGCGCTCATCGGCGCGGCCGGATTCCGATCCGCACCCAGCGTCCTGATGGACCCGCTGCACCACGAATTCGGCTGGTCGCACGGCACGATCGGCGCCGCGGTCTCGCTGAATGTGCTGCTGTACGGGCTGATCTCGCCGTTCGCGGCCGCACTCATGGACCGCTTCGGCATCCGCCGGGTGGTGGCGTGCGCGCTGCTGCTGGTGGCGGCGGGCGCCGGACTGACGGTCTTCATGACCCGGCCGTGGCAGCTGCTGGCGACGTGGGGGCTGCTGGTGGGCGTCGGGGTCGGATCGATGTCGATGCCGTTCGTGGCGACCATCAGCACCCGCTGGTTCGTCGGGCATCGCGGGCTGGTGACCGGCGTGCTCACCGCGGCCGGCGCGACGGGTCAGCTGGTATTCCTGCCGCTGATCTCGGCGCTGGCCCAGGCCCACGGCTGGCGGACGCCGTCGCTGGTGATCGCGGGCGCGGCCCTGGCGGTGGTGCCGGTGGTGCTGCTGTTCATCCGCGACTTTCCCAGCGATATCGGCGTCACCGCGTACGGCGCGGAACCCGGCAGCCAGGTCGGGGTACGCAAGGAACTGGGAGGCGGGGCCGCACGCGCGGTGACGGTGCTGTTCCACGTCGCCCGCAGGCCGCAATTCTGGCTGCTGGCAGGGGGTTTCATGGTGTGCGGTGCCTCCACCAACGGGCTGGTGGGCACCTATTTCGTTAGTGCGGCCCACGATCACGGCATGCCGCCCACCACCGCGGCGAGCCTGCTGGCCACCGTCGGCATCTTCGACGTGGCCGGAACCATCGCCTCGGGCTGGCTCACCGACCGCACCGATCCGCGCTACCTGCTGGTCGCCTACTACGGGCTGCGCGGGCTGTCGCTGGTTATCCTGCCGTCGCTGCTCGCGCCGGACACCAAACCCAGCATGTGGGTGTTCATCGTGTTCTACGGACTCGACTGGGTTGCGACGGTGCCGCCGACGGTCACATTGTGCCGCAGGTATTTCGGCGAGGACGGACCGGTGGCGTTCGGCTGGGCGTTCGCCTCGCATCAGCTCGGCGCGGCCCTGGCCGCCACCGGAGCCGGCATCATCCGCGACATGCGCGGCAGTTACGACCTGGCCTGGTACATCGCGGGCGGGCTGTGCGCGGGCGCCGCGATCATGTCGGGATTTCTCCGCTCGCGGCGCGCCTCATCCGTCGATGGAGCGGTTCCGGCCTGACTCGAGCGCCTTGTGCTCGGCGCGGCGCCCGTCCCACCGGCTGGGCTCGTCCTTGCGGCGGGGCGGGCGGTCGTTCGCGACGAGCACCGCGATCCACGGCAGCGGAACCGAGACGCCGATGATGGCCAGCGAGATCAGCGCGTTGTGCCACTCACCGTAGGCAATCGCGGCCAGCACCAGGCAGGGGATGCGGAACCCCATCAGGATCGAGTACCTGCGCACCCGGTCCCGATGCTGCTGCTCCAGCGAGGGCGCGGCCTCGGTGATCAGGACCGGCCTGTCCTCCTTCGACGGACGGAAGAACCCCTCGCGCTTGCGCGGCGGCGGCACCGGGCCCTGATTCAGGGTGTCCCGGAAGAAACCCTCGCCGTGCACCGCATCCGGCGCCGGGACCTCGACCTCGGGTTCGGAGCCGCCCGGGGCGCGGTCATCAGGGGTTTCGCCGTCACGCTGCATACCTCGAGTCTTCCACTCCCCCGTGACGAATGCACATGCGGTAATCCACCGCCAGGCGAACAAACCCCCGAGGCTGCGGCGACGGCCTGGGCGCCGATGCGGCATCATGGAAGGGGTGAGCACCGATACCCTGGTTCGCCCGGATACGACCACCGACGAGTCGACCGGTAGCGATATCCCCAAGTACTTCCATTACGTGAAGAAGGAGAAGATCGCCGAGAGTGCCGTCATGGGCACCCACGTCGTGGCCCTGTGCGGCGAGGTGTTCCCGGTCACCCGCTCGGCCAAGCCCGGCTCCCCGGTCTGCCCGGAGTGCAAGCGCGTCTACGACATGATGAAGAAGAGCTAACCATTTTCGCTGGTCAACGGGTTGCGGGCTGCTGAACTAGCCCCCAGAGTGCCATTTTGGTGCTAGCACACCGTTGGATCGCGAACCGGCTCCGTTCCATTCTCAGCGCTCAACGACCACCACTGTGGTGCAGGTTTCAGGGTTGGTGGACCGGCAACGCCCGCTGTGCGTCGAAGCGATAGCGGGAGGGCGTGGTCGCCGTCCAACGGTGAAATGCTCGCCGGAAGGCGCTCGGTTCGGAGTAGCCGAGCCAGCGGCGGCGATGTCTATCTCCCAGGAGAGCATCCTCCGGCCGGGGGCTGGCGGGTTGTGTCATGGGGCCACGGCACGACGGGAATCACCTTCGGCTGCGCGCCGAACCTCACCGGGGGCATTACCGGGCCGATCAGTCAGACACCGTACCTGTCGCAATTCCTGGACGCGGGATACGCCGTCGCGGCAACCGATTACATCGGGCTGGGCGCACCGGGCGTCATCGAGTACCAGGCCGGACGCGCGGAAGGGCATGCGGTGCTCGACACCGTGCGGGCCGCCCATCGGCTCGACCCGGCGATCTCGACCACCGCGGTCTCGGCTGGCCATTCGCAGGGCGGACACGCCGCGTTGTTCGCCGCGGCCATCGCCCAGCAGTACGCACCCGATATCGACGTGCGCGGCAGCCTCGCCTACGCACCGACCAGCCACGCCGAAGACATCGGCACCCACCTGATGGGACCGGCCTTTCCGACCCTGCCGATAGGAAATGACCTGCAGCTCAACCTCATTCTCATTCTCATTCTCGCGGGCCTCGACCATGCCCGGCCCGACCTCGATGTCGACGGTTATCTCAGCGACCGCGGCAGGCAGGTACTGGCGATAGCGAGAAAGGGATCAGGCTGTCTGACGGAGCTCAAAGCGGCCGTACACGGACAAGCCCTGGGAACCCTGGTGTCCCATCCACTGTCGGACCCGGCGTTGGTCGCCGCACTGCAGGATTATATGGCGGTACCCGCGCACGGCTATCGGGCGCCGATCACCCTCGAACAGGGTGTTGTCGACGACATGCTGCCAGCACCGTTGACTGTCACACTGGCCCAACAGCTTTCGGCCAATACGAGCCCGACCCGCCTGAAGCTGTATCCAACCGCGAACCACTTCACCATCCTCTCGCAGGCATCCGCGGACGCCCTCGGCTTCCTGAACGAACACATGCCTCCCACCGGCAGCAGTCGCTGAACCGAGACTTCTACATCACGGTCGGCCGAAACGTCCTGTCGGCGCGAGTTCCGCCGATGGTCGAAGAATGCGCCCGCAGTCAAGCACAGCGCGCTACAAAGGCGGACATTCGTTCTGAACCCAGTCGGTAGAGCCAATCGGTAAATCTCAGCCGCTGAGCCCCTACGCGTGGGTACTGTGCGCTGCCCATCGGGCGTGAAGTAGCGCGGCGCCCAGTGCGAGAGCCACCGTCAACACGGCCGAGGTCAGGAAGATCGTACCGATAACGCCCCGGCTCACAAAGGGACTCGCGATCGCGGTAGCTATGGAGCTGCCCAGGAAGACCGCGCCGACGAAGAACGAGACGGCCGTGGCGCGAGCCGCGGGTGCGGCGGAGATCGCCCAAGTCTGCAAGGAACCATGCAGGAACGAGTTCGACAGCCCGATGACGACGGCGGCCGCTGTCAGGGCGATGACGGACTTCGCCCCGGCACCGGCGATGACGAAAGCGATGGTCAGCAAGCCGCCGCCGATCGCGATCAGCCGGGAGACGTCCATCCGTGAGGAAACCCGCCGCATGAGCCAGGACCCTGTGACTATGCCCAGTCCGTAGGTCGCCGCGAGCGCACCCGCGGTGGCCGTGGACGCACCCGCATGCTGCAGGGCCGGGGCGACGAAGGTGAAGATGCCGAGCAACAGACCCCCCTCGACGATGCCGAGGAAATACAGCAGGACCGGCCAGCGACCGAACGCCGACCGAATCGATCGACTACCCACATCGACGGACGTCACGGATTCGGTTGTGCGCCAGGTCAACAGCAACATGACCACAGCGCCCACCGCGGTCGAGCCGAACGGGACGCGCCAGTCGGTCCAACTCCCGACCGCACCGGCCGCCAGGGTCGCCAGCGTCGTTCCCAACGCCGTGAACGTCTGTAGCGCCGACACCTCACGCAGCCGCTCGATGCCGTCGTATCGATCGCCGATCAGCGTGAGGACGGTCGGAAAGAGCGCACCGACGAACAGTCCACAAACGGCCCGGCTCACCAGCAGCAGTGGGAAGCCGGGGCAGACGACTGTCGCGAGGCTGGAGACGAGCATTCCGAGCAGAGCGACCCGGATCACCCGGCCCCGCCCTACACGGTCGCTGAGAACTCCCCAGAGAGGTTGCCCGATCGCATAACTGAAGGCGTAGACCGTCACCAGCGCCGCGGCAGCGGTGAAGCCTACGCGCTCGTGCAGCGCGATCAGCAGGATCATCGGCGCCGTGGCGAAGCGGTCGTAGAAAGACAGAAAGCCCATGGCCCGCAACACCTTGCGTCCGATCTGCCGCGGGCGGGCACGCTCCACTCCGATGGCGGTGGGTGGCATCGGCTGCGTTACCGAAGACATCGCTGGTCCCCTTCGATGGGTTGTCGAGTTACTCGTGTCTTCGACTCTCACAACTCCGAGGAGATTGGTCAAAGATCTAGTTCCACTGACATACATAGGGTTTTCCTATACTGATGAGGTGGACATCAGATCGCTCGGATACTTCATCGCCGTGGCGGAGGAGGCCTCGTTCACGCGCGCCGCCGAACGCTGCCACGTCGCCCAGCCCTCCCTGAGCCAGCAGATCCAGGGACTGGAACGCGAACTCGGCGAACCGCTGTTCGAGCGCCTACCCCGCCAGGTCCACCTCACCACCGCCGGACAGGTCCTGCTCCCCTACGCCCGCGTCGCGATCGCCGCCGTCACCGCGGCGAAGGATGAATTCGCCTACCGCGCCGGC
The DNA here is from genome assembly GCF_018860155.1 of Nocardia albiluteola. Taxonomy (GTDB): domain Bacteria; phylum Actinomycetota; class Actinomycetes; order Mycobacteriales; family Mycobacteriaceae; genus Nocardia; species Nocardia albiluteola. Next base: position 217,622 of record NZ_JAHKNI010000012.1, on the reverse strand, counting down.
GGACTCACCGGGACCCTGCAATTGGGGCTTGTCGAGGGAATCGATGCCGACGCGGTCGCCGGAGTGCTCGGCCGGTTCACCACCACGTATCCGGGCGTGACGTTGACGGTGAGCGGCGGCACCAGCGCCGAACTCAGCTCCCAGGTGACCGACCGCCGGCTGGACACCGCCGTCATCGCGCTGCCGGTCGACGGGTTGACCAGCCACCTCGCTCACCGCGTCGTCCACCGCGAAGAGATTGTCACCATGGAACGACCGAGCGAGGAGGGCGGGCAGCCCGCCCGGGACCGCAGACCGGCATCCGACCTGACGGGCGTCCAGGTCATTACCTACAACGAGGCCAGCGGCGTCCATCCGCATATCATGCGCTACCTCGACGGCCACGCCGCGTCTCCCCGAATCATCTGCGCGGCAAACGATCCGGCGCTCCATCGCGCCCTCGCCCGCCAAGGCCTGGGCATCGCCATCACCGCGGCATCCGACCTGTCCACCGCCGACGCGACCGACCTCACCATCCGCGGCTTCGACCCGCCCCTGACCCTGACGAAAGCGCTGATCTGGCAACGCCACAACAACTCCCGAGTCCTCGCAGCCTTCCTCGCCCTCTGGAATCAATTCGCGCCCACCGCCAACCAGAAAGAGGACGTCCACCTCGACCGCGACATCACGCAGGCACCGTAGCTTCGCGTCGGCCGTCGAGGTGGGGGATCCGATCCCCGGAAACGACCAGTGGAGCTCGCGCGGGGTGTCCGTCTCCCGTTGGAGGTTCTCGGCGCTGGTTCGGATGTGGCAGCACTGACAGTCTTGCTTTGACGTTGACGTCAAGGTTTACCGTTGCCGCAGCAAGAAGTGCGAATTCTCCCACTAACACTCTTGTCCACGGTCGTGCCCGCACGGCAATGACCGGCTTCCCATCCATACCAGGAAGGAATCTCGTAGTGCGGTTTGCGGCCAGCTACGGCACGGCGTTCAACGGCCGGAACGGCTGGGATGTATTGGGGCGATGAATTCCTAGGTCAAGATCGGTAGAACCCCGAGATCGCCAGGTCGGGGCTGGTCATGGGGGTTCTACGACATGATGAAGAAGAGCTGAGCTAGGACTCGGCATTTCCCCCGCTCAGTAGGGTCTGACGTGCTGAAAAGTGCGACTTCGACTGCCACTTTCAGGGCTGTTCGGCAGCTGGGTGAAATGCGGGTCCTTCTTCATCATCTCGTGGAGGAGCTGAGCTGCGGACTGTGCTCCTGGTGGGAGCGCAGGGCGCTGGCGAGCGCCTGATACGGGTCGGTGGCGTCGTCCCCGGCTTGTTCGGTATCGGAGCGCCAGCGGAATACGAGTGCGGCGGTGGCGATCAGGAGGGCGGCCTCGCCGATGAGCAGGGCTGCGATCGCGGCGGCGTGCTGATCGGCGAACAGGTCTCTCACCCACGGCAGGCGCAGTGCGGAGTACATGTTGCCGCTGGCGCGGCCGTTGCCGATCAGGGTATGAGTGCCGAACAGGGTGGCGGCGAAGATGATGTCCGCGGGCATGGCGGCCAGGAGCATGCCGAGGCGGGCGATCATCGGCATCGGGCGGGGGCCTGGGTCGGGTCCGACGACCGTCCAGGCGAACAGGTAGCCGATGCTCAGGAACACCACATCGATCAGCAGGTGCGCCCAATGGAAACGTACCGCCACGTCGAACAGTCCGGTGCAATAGAGAACAAAAGGCGCACTTGCGAATATCGCAGTGGCCGACAGCGGATGGGTCAGTGCCCGGATAAGGCGCGATTCGGCGAGCGTGGTGATCCACTCCGTGGGACCCGAGCCCTCGCGAGCCCCTGCCGATCGTAGGAGGGTCAGGGGTGCTCCGAGGGCGAGCAGGACGGGTGCGAGCATGCCGATGAGCATGTGCGCGACAATGTGGTAGCTGAACATCGCGCCCGCATAGCGGGCGATTCCGCTGCAGGTGGCGATGAGCAGGACCGCACATCCGGTCAGCCACGCGACCGTTCTCCCGCGCGGCCAGCCACCGCGGCGGACCCGATAGGACGCGGCCAGGTACACCGCGGCCAGCAGTAGTGCGAGGGTGCCCAATAGCGGATCGAACCGCCAGTCGAGCAGCAGTCGCATCACGCCCGGTGGATGCGGGAGGTCGAATCCGAGAAAGGCTTGATCGGGGGTGGCGACGGGGCCGGTATCTGCAGGGGGCGTCAGGTGTGTCAGTCCGACTGAGATACCCGCGGTCGCGGACAGTACGACCAGCTCGCCGGCGCACAATCCGAGCATTCTTGCGGTGCCCGATCGATGATTCGGGTTGCGCCGCAACCATATTCCGATCACTCCGAGCCCAGCGACCAGGACCACCTTGACCAGGAACCACCAGAGGTAGTCTCCGGTGCGGTGCCGCCCCGCCGGTATCAGCACCGCGGCGACGACGAGTCCGGATCCGGCCAGCGCCAGCCAGCTTCCCAGCGCGAACCGCTGGTAGCGGCGACGCAGCACCTCCGCGGGTACACCGCGTCGCCAGGCCGGCCGTAGCAGGGCGATCAGCAGCCCGATCCATGCCACCGCGACCGGAACGTGGATCACCAGTGCCGCCTCGGCAAGATCGTGCCCGGCATCGGAGGCACTGTGTCCGGTGACAGCCTGCGGCAGCACCGCGACGATCGACACTGCCCACACCACCACGGTCGGTTGCCAGCGCAATACCCATCGGCACGCGACGGCTACCGCGGCGGCCAGCACCGCGGTGACGAGCCAGGCCATCGGTTGTTCGAGAGTGGCCCACAGCGCGAGCTGATCGTTGACCGGCGCCCGCAGCGGTGGTCCGGACAGCGGTACGCCCGACAGATCCGCTGCCTCCACCGGGACGAGTGCCGCGGCCGCGGCCGCCCAGCCGACCGCCCACCGTCCGGCACTCACCACCGCGGCGTACCCGTGGGGTGCGAGCCGGCCCGACTCGTCCGGGGCGAAGAATGCCGCGAACGTCAGCGCCCCGGCACAGATCACCGCACACGCCTCGGCGATCAGGCGCAGCAGCGGCGCGACCACTCGTACCAAGGTCCCCGGATCACCCAGTCCGAGAAGGGAATACGGTGCGCTGCCAGCGGTCACCGCGACCGCGATCACGATCGCCGGTGCGGCGATCGCAGCGAGCGGTACCGCCCAGCGCCCCAGTCGGCCCGCGCTCATCGACTCGGTGACAGCTTGCGCAGCCGGAGGCTGTTGGTCACGACGAACAGCGACGACACCGCCATGGCCGCGGCGGCGATCAGGGGGTTCAACAATCCCGCGGCGGCGATCGGGATGGCGGCGATGTTGTAGCCGAACGCCCAGACGAAGTTCCCGCGAATGGTCGACAGGGTGGCGCGCGCCAGCCGTACGGCGGTGGGCACCACGTCGAGTTCCTCGCGGACCAGGATGATGTCGGAGGCTCCCAGGGCGATGTCGGTGCCGGTGACCACCGCCAGGCCGAGATCGGCGCGCGCCAGGGCCGGTGCGTCGTTGATGCCGTCACCGACCATGGCCACCACCCGGCCGTCGGCCTGCAGTCGCGCGATGGTCGCTTCCTTGTCCGCCGGCATCACCTCGGCGATGACCTCGGCGACGCCGATCTCCGCGGCGACCGCCCGCGCGGTCACCGCGTTGTCCCCGGTGAGCAGAACCGTGGCAAGGCCGAGCCGATGCAACTGTGCGATCGCTTCGGCCGCGCCGGGTTTCACGACATCAGCGAGGGACAGCACACCGATCGCGGTACCGTCGACCGCCACGGTCACCGTGGTGCGTCCCTGCTCCTGCTCGGCATTCCGCTCGGCGGCCAGCTCCGCGGGCACGATGACATCGGCGTCCGCGGCCAAGCGCGTGGATCCCACCAGGACCGTGCGGCCCTCGACGGCGCCGCGGGCGCCCAGTCCGGCCAGGGCGGTGAAGCCGGTGACCATTGGCAACGAGCCGAGTTCGGCCCGGGCCAGCGCCGCGATCGCTCGGCCGACCAGATGTTCCGACGCGTCCTCCACCGCACCGGCCGCACGGAGCAATTCCGCGCGCGTGCGCCCCGGAGCGGGATGCACCGCGACGACCGTCATTCGGCCGAGCGTGACCGTACCGGTCTTGTCCAGCACCACGGTATCCACCGCACGCGCCGACTCGAGTGCCTGATGTCCCTTGATGAATACCCCCAGCTGCGCGCCGCGTCCGGACGCGACCAGCAGGGCGGTCGGGGTGGCCAGGCCCAGCGCACACGGGCACGCGATGATCAGTACCGCCAGTCCGGCGCTGATGGCATGTTCGGCCGTGCCGCCCGCGAGCAGCCATCCGATCAGCGTCAGTAGCGCCAGCACCACGACGACCGGCACGAACACCGCGGAGATCCGATCGGCGAGGCGCTGGATCCCCGCCTTGTCCTGCTGTGCCCGCTCGACCAACCGCACCAGTTGCGCCAGTTGCGTATCCGCGCCGACCCGGTCGGCGCGCACCACCAGCCGCCCGGCCAGCACCACGGTTCCGCCGATCACCTCGTCGCCGGCCATGACCTCGATCGGCGTCGCTTCTCCGGTCATCGCGGAGGTGTCCACCGCGCTGCCGCCCTCGACCACGACCCCGTCGGTCGCGACGATCTCGCCGGGACGAACGACGAACCGGTCTCCGACTCGGAGCATGCGGACGTCGATACGCTGTTCGGCGCCGTCGTCCTCCAGGACCGCGACGTCCTTCGCCCCGAGTTCGGCCAGCGCCCGCAGCGCCCCGCCCGCGGTGTGCTTGGCCTTGGCCTCGAACAGCCGCCCGCCCAGGACGAAGATGGTGACCCCGGCCGCGACTTCGAGGTATACCGAGCCGCCGGGAGTGAACAGCGCTCCCCACCCACCCCCGGACGGATCGGCCGAGCCGTGCGCGAAGATCGTGTACAGCGACCAGCCCGAAGCGGCGATGATGCCGATCGAGACGAGCGTGTCCATCGACGTCGCGCCGTATCGCAGCCCGGTGAACGCTTTGCGGTGGAACGGCCACGCGCACCAGGTCACCACCGGCAGCGACAATGCCAAGAGCAGCCACTGCCAGCCCTCGAACCGCATCCGCGGCACCAGCACCATGACGAAAGCCAGATCCCCGGCGGGCACTCCGAGCAGCATCGCCACCGCGAGCCGCCGCCACAGATACCGCACTCGCCCCGATTCCGGATCGCCGTCCGGGCGCTGCTCGACCGGTACCGCCCGATACCCGGCGCGCTCGACCTGACCGATCAGGTCCTCGACCGTGAGCTCGCCGCACGCCTGCACCGTGGCCTTCTCGGTGGCGTAGTTGACCGTCGCGCTCACGCCGTCGATCTTGTTGAGCCGCTTCTCGATTCGCGCCGCGCATGCGGCGCACGTCATCCCGCCGATCTGCAACTCCACCGCGCGGGAGGCGGGTGGCGGCCCTGCGACCGGACTCGGGGTGGGCGTCTGGGTCAGTGAAGCCATGCCGTCACTCGCTCGCAATCGTCGGAGGGAATCTACGTGTGCTCATGCGGGGTTGCCGTCCTTGTCATCGCGCCGGGGAACAGGCCGCCGGCCGTGTAGCTGTGCGAGCCGGGTGTTGTAGGCGTCCAGCGCTGCCTGCTCGGCGTCGATGTCGCCGCCGGACGTGGATTCGCCGAGGAGGGCGCGCTGGCGAATGCCATCGAGCCACGGGCCGAAACTACGGGCCTGATCACCGGCACGGACCCACTGGCCCGCGACGATGATCATCAGCACCACCATCAGTCCATCCCCGCCCAGCCACATGATCACCCCGGCGGTGTTCTGGTCGGTCAGTGCACCCGGACCCCATGCCCGCGACGCCGCATAGGCGGGTGCCAGGACGGTCGAGGACATCATCAGCGTGACCCCGACGAGGGTGTCCGGTCCGACGCAGATCGCAAGCACCAGCAGCCGCAAGCCGTACGGCCACGCCGGCTCGGTCGTCAACTCGCCACCCACGAGCGGGAGAAGCAGCAGATAACCGCTGATCAGATACAGGAGCAGTTCGGCGGTATGAACCCAGGCATGGGTGAGCATCGCCTGCTGGAACCCGGTCAGATGGGTCAGCACCAGCACCGCCGCGTACAGCGGCACCGTGAACCGTGCCGCTATCAGCCACCGCCACGGCGAACGCAGCCGGGCGGCGTCGATGATCGCGCGGGCGCGTGGGCCGCCGGTCAGATGCAGCAGCCGGATGGGCTGCCCCCACACCATCAGCGCGGGAACGACGGCGATCATCAGCAGGTGGACCACCATATGGATGGTGAACAACCGATGAGAGTACGTCGCCAGCGCGCTGTCGAGGGCCAGCACCAGACAGGCCAGTCCGGCATACCAGCTCGCGATGCGGATTACGGGCCAGTGCTCCGAGCGGCGGTGCGCCCGCATCACCATCCAGCCGTAACCCATCGCGGCGACCGCGATGAGGATGTCGGCGACCGGTGAGAACGTCCAAGTGGTCAGCGCACCGGTCACCGTCGGCGCCGGACCTTCGATCGGCACAGCCAGGGTGGCGGTATGCAGCAGTTGCTCAGCGCACACGATTGCGCCCTGCGGGTAAGGGTGATCGCCGAGCTCTGGTGGCGCCATCCGCATTCACCTCTGGACAGTCGGACCGGAGACCGCCAAAGTTCCCGGGGAGACAGATGCACACGATGCCGCCCGATATGCCTCCGATGACCGGCCCCGCCCCCGACATGTCCATGCTGCCCGGGTGGGTTCGCGTGCTATGGACCATCGCGTTGCTGGTGGTGGCGCTGTTGCACGTCCGGCACGCCGCCGCGGCTCCCGGACAGGGACGATGGTGGCACGGCACGCACGTGGTGATGAGCCTGGCCATGGCCGCCATGTACGCCGTGGATCCGATGCGGCAGCACCTGCTGGACCACTGGCTGGCGACGTTGTTCGCGGCGCTCACCGTGGCACTGCTGATCGTCATAACCGTTGTACGACAGCGTGAAGGGACGGTGAGCCTGCGGTGGATCGCGACCACCATCGATTCCGCCGCCATGACCTATATGGCCGCGATGATGCCTGCGCCGTCGGGCGTGCCCCGGGTGATCACCTGGGTGGTCGTCGCCTACCTGGGTGCCGCGACCCTTGCCTGGCTGTTCCGCCTATGGGATCGGGCCCAGCCGGCGCACCCCACCGCCGGGTTGATCGGACACGACAGCCTCGATGTACACATCAGCCTGGCGGTCATGACAGCGGCCATGGCCGACATGCTCGCGTCGATGCTCGGATAATCGGCGCGACTCGTCCGGTCCGCAGCGGCGGTTCTGGCCGATCCACATCTCCGGCTATCCCATATCCGAACGAATACCATTCACCCGCAACCATATTCGCCGACCCGGCACCACCCGGACCGGCACCGACAACCCCACCGGGAAAAACCCCGGGTCAGGTCCGAGGGGCATTCCCGGACCGCTAACTCAGACGACCGTGAAATTTCCGCCCGAGTCCAGGGCCATCTGCACCTCGTCGGGGCGCAGTTCGTGGTCGGCGTCGACGGTGACCTTGGACAGGCCCTTGACATTGAGGTCGACCACGACCGAATGAACGTCGCGAATGGCGGACAACGTCTTCTCGACCGTCTGGACGCAGCCCTGACAGTGCAGTCCATCGATGGAGAACGTAGCTGTCGACATGGCACTCTCCAATCTCGTTGGAATAGAACCGGATCGGACATGGGCCGCACCGACCGACCGAGCCGACCTCCACACGATCCTACTGCTACTGATAGACGCGAGCTATAAGCCGGGGATTGCCGCGTCGCGGGTCAACGGGTCGCCCGAGGACGGCTAGTACTCCAGCACGAGTTCGTGATGGTACGTGAACAACCGATCAGATCGGAGCTGATCCCAGGTACTGGTCGATAATCTTGCCGACCAGTCCGGCCGGGTCGGCGTTGGGTGCTATCAGTTCGAGACTGCGGTTGGCGACGAGGACCGCTACCCCGTGCACGCTGGTCCACAACAGCAGCGCTTGATGCACGCTGGAGTCCGGCATGCACTTGGCGACCAGATCGGCCCACAGCCGGTACATCGGCAGACTCTGTTGCCGTAGGTTCTCGCCGGAACCCTCCAACAGGTCGTGCCGGAACATCAGCGTGAACATCTCCGGTCGTTCCGCGGCAAAGCGAACGTAATCCAACACCATCTGCTCGATCTGCGCCCGCGGCGGTTGTCCGACATGGGCGCCGAAACGTGTTCGCAGATCAGCGAAACCGCGGCCGGCGACCGCGGCCAGGAGGGCGGCGTGCGTCGGGAAGTATCGCCGGGGAGCGCCGTGGGACACCCCGGCGTGCCGCGCGATCGCACGCAACCCGAGCTGCCCCACGCCGACCTGCTCCAATAGCTCCACTCCCACCGTCACCAGCCGATCGCGCAATGATTCCTCGACACCCATGTAGGACATTCTCGCGCCCTTGTCCGGTCAGCCTGAAACACTGGAGTAGACAGTGTCTACGTACATCATGTAGACAGTGTCTACTGTAAACGTCGGGAGGGTGATCATGTGGTACTGGCTACTGAAGTATGTCCTGCTCGGGCCGCTGCTGCGGATGCTGGGTAGACCGAAAGTGGAAGGGCTACAGTATGTTCCGCGCACCGGGCCGTTCATTGTCGCGGCCAACCATCTGGCGGCAATCGATTCGTTGTATCTGGCATTGGTGCTGCCGCGGCGGATCACCTTCATCGCCAAGCAGGAGTACTTCACCGGGGCTGGGCTGCGAGGGCGGATCGACAGGTGGGTGATGACGGCAACAGGGCAAGTAGCTGTAGACCGCTCCGGCGGATCGGCTTCGGCCGCCGCTCTGGACGCAGCCGTGCGCATTCTGGAATCCGGCGGAGTATGGGGCATCCACCCGGAAGGCACCCGCTCACCGGACGGTCGGGTCTATCGCGGGCGCACTGGCGCAATCCGGGTTGCGATGCACACGGGGGTCCCGCTTGTGCCAGTCGCCCTGTCAGGAACCGAACAGGTCAACCCACGGGGGCGACGAACGTGGCGACCGGGACGGGTCCGCATAGTGTTCGGACGCCCCCGCTACTTTCCACCGCTTGATCACACGGGCGTACGGACTGCCACCGATGCACTGATGACCGAACTCGCGATGCGGTCCAGTCGCTGCTACGTAGACCGGTATGCGGCAACGTTCGAGTCTGGCTAGGGCTCCAGCCAGCCTTGCGAGCGTCATGTCGGTGTAGCCGATCGCCGCTGGTAGTGGCTTGTTCTCGCGCGGTGTTGGTGGCGTCGTCGCCATGTCGACCAGGCCAGCCGGTGCCAGGTGCGGCAGATGGGGTCGATGAGGAGAACGGCGAAAGGTGCCGAATCTCGTTGCGGGTCAAGGGGACCAGATCCGTCTCCGAGTCAGGGCTCGCGGCGGCGCGCTCGGTGGCAGCCAGGACGGTGAGAAACGCGTGAGCCAGCATCACCAGAATCGTCCAGCGCCGCCACGAGCGCCAGCGACGAACCTGATGCTCATCCAGCCCGCACAGGCCCTTGCCGGTCTGGAAATTTTCTTCGATCGACCAGCGGCGGCCGGCAACGGTCGCGAGCCTGTTCAACGGCACGGGTTGCGGTGCATAGCAGCGGTAATAGGCCAGCTCGCCGGTTCTGCGGCTGCGGCGGATCAGCAGCCACCGATGCCCCGCCGCGGCGTCATCGGTATCGGGGTCGATGCCGATCCACGCCCAGTCGTAAAGGCGGGGGCCTTTCGCGCCGTCACCAGCTGAGTGCGGTTGCCAGCCGCGGCACGGCACCCGGGCTGCGAACTCGTCGGCACGATAGCGGCCGGTCGCGGTGTTCACCCGCCGGTCACAGGCGATCCCCAGCACGTATCCCACACCGCGGGCCTCCAACTCGCCCCGGAGCCCGGGGTCGGCGCCGTAGACCTCATCAGCGGTGGCCCACGGCGCAACTACGCCCGCATCGAGAGCGCGGGTGATCATCGTGCGCGCTAACGCGGGCTTTGTCGCAAACCCGACATCGTCGGGGATACCGGCCCTGGCGCACCGGTCGCGGTCGGTGGTCCAAGACTTCGGCAGGTAGAGCTCGCTGTCGATGAACGCGTGCCCGGCCGCGGTGGCATACCCGAGATAGACTGCGACCTGCGAGTTCTCGATACGCCCGGCGGCGCCGGTGTATTGGCGTTGAACCCCGACTGTGGCCGTGCCCTTCTTCAGGTCGCCACTCTCGTCCACCACAAGAATCGGATCAGTATCGCCGAGATGCTCGACCACATAGCCTCGTAGGTCGTCACGCACCGCGTCCTCGTCCCACACCGCCGCGGCCAGGAAATGCTGCATGACACCCGGGCCGCGGTCACCAGCGGCTTCGGCCAGCGTCCAGCAATTTTGGTCGGCAGCTCAGAAGCCATGCCCGACAACATCTTCCGAGCAGTCCGTCGAGACTCGACCCGACCGAACCGCCCCGCCACACGATCCATCAGCTTGTCGAACAACACAATCCAGCGACCTACGTCTACGCTGTGACTCACGGCCACCGCACCTCATTCAGAGCACACACAACCCTCCATGATCACGCCGTGGCCCTCCTACTCCCCGGTCGACTCGCCCACATCGCGAAGTCTGGCTGGAGTACTAGGCTGCGTGCCGGCTTGCCGGGCGTTGATAGCCATCGGAGTGCCGCGGGTCCTGGTACACGGGCTCCGCTCCAGGCGCGCGGTCATAGCCGAATCCGCCGGGAGCCGGGAGCGTCCGGCCGGGCAGGGGTTGCTCGTCGTCGCGATGCTGGCGATGGACCAGGTACAGCAGGGCGACACCGACCACCACGGGAACGTGCGACAGCAGCCGCATCACGGTGACCTCGCCCTCGGCCAGATCCAGCAGCGAGGCCGCGGCGAGCACGCCGACGAAGACGGTCATCATCGGCAGTTGGCCTGCTGCGGCCCGGGTCCGCAGAGCGGCCCACGCCAGTCCGATGCCGATGGCGACGTTCCACGCCGCGCTCTCGTGGCTCATATGGCCCATCATGAACGCGGTTCCGCCGCCCATGCCCGGGTCGGCCCCGAACAGCTCGGCCAGGGCCAGGCCGGTCTGGGTGATCGCCACGACCGCGAGCAGGACCCGCAGGGTTTGCCGGGCACGACGGGGTGCGGGAAGTTGCGCCATGACCGCCGCGGTCAGGTCGGGCACCACGGGCGCGCGATGCAGGATCGTGGCGCGGCGCAAGGCATCGGCGCGCCGGTACCAGTCCTGGCAGGCATGGCAGGCGGTGAGATGCCGGTCCACCATCTCGGCGGGGACGGGCTCCTGCTCACCGTCGAGACGCGCCGACAGCGCTTCATGGACCGTTTCGCACTTCATGCACCTATAGTCGCGCAGTTGTCCCGGGAAGTTCCCACGACAGGGTGTAGTAGCCTCTGCGATGTGCAGGGTGGCAATGACGAGGACGACCGATTGACCGTGCTCGCCATGGCCGCGGGCCGCGGCGACCGGCACGCGTTCGAGCAGTGGGTTCGGGCCCTGCAGGCGGACGTGTGGCGCTTCCACGCCTACCGCGCCGGGGCGAACGTCGCCGACGACCTGACCCAGGAGACGTTCGTGCGGGCCTTCGGCAGCCTGCCGCGGTTCGCGGGACGCTCCACCTCGCGGGCCTGGCTGCTCTCGATCGCGCGGCGGGTCATCGTCGATTCGATCCGCTCGGCGGTGGCGCGGCCGCGGCTCCACGCGGGCGAGGACTGGGAGGCGGTGGCCGAGCAGCGGGCCGCGCAGCAGCGTTCGGGACGCACCTTCGAGGATGTGATCGAGGTGCGCATGCTGCTGGATGATCTGGATCCGGAGCGTCGCGAAGCCCTCGTCCTGACTCAGATGCTCGGCCTGTCGTATCAGGAGGCCGCCGACGCGTGCGGCGTTCCGGTCGGGACGATCCGATCACGGATCGCGCGGGCGCGAGAGGACCTGCTCGCCGCGGGCCGGGTCCGCGACGACGGCGTGGGCTGAGGACGCGCAGGAACTTTCCCGCATGCCCGGCCGACTTTGCCGGTGTGAGTGTGGATGTCGCGAATACCGATGCCCGAGGGGCAAAATGGCGTCCGGCGGTACTGACCGGGTTGTTGGTCACCGCCATGACGATGTCCATGCTGCCGCTTTTCCTGCTCGGGGCGCTCGGACCGCGGTTGGTCGATCAATTCCATGTCGCCGCATGGGCTCTGGGCGCGCTGGTGTCCGCCGGGTTCGGGGTGGCGGCAGTGGTGTCGCTGATGATCGGCCCGATGGTGACAGCGCTGGGGGCACGGCGCTGTCTGATCGCGATGTTCGTCATCTCCGCCATCGCACTCGGCCTGTTCGCGGCGGCGCCCTCGTACCCGGTGCTGGTGGTGGCCGTCGCTGTCTCCGGGCTGGCGCAGGCGTTGGCGAACCCGGCGACGAATCAGTTGATCGCAGCACGGATCTCGCCCGCGCGCCGCGGCAGTGTGGCGGGCTGGAAGCAATCCGGGGTGCAGTTCGGAGCCTTCCTCGCTGGGCTGCCGCTGGCCGCGGTAGCCTCGGCGACGACCTGGCGCGCCGCGGTCGCGCTCATCGCCGTCGTGGCGCTCTGCGCGGCCGGGATGAGCTTGTTGATCGCGAAGGACACTGTGCCACTGCGACTTCCGCCGCTGCGGTTCGCGCATGCACGAGGCGACGCGGGCTGGTTGTGCGGATACTCGGTGCTCCTCGGGGCGGGGGTTTCGGCGATCAACACGTATATAGCGCTGTATGCCGCCCGGCATCTGGCCATGTCTGCGCCCGCGGCAAGTGCACTCGTGGCGGTCCTGGGAGTGGCCGGTATCGCCGGACGGGTCGGATGGACGCGACGCGCGGCGGGAGCGGGCAATTCCGGAGCGTTGCTGGGGCCGTTGGCATTCGGTGCCACGATCGCCGCGGCATTGATCGGTCTCGCGGGCCGGTTGGAGGTGTGGCCGGTCTGGCTGGGGGTGTTGGGAATCGGCGGCTGCGCTGTGGCGGCGAACGCGGTATCGATGATGACGGTCATCGCGATGGCGCCCCCGGATCGAGTCGGGCCCGACTCGGCCGTGGTCTCCGCCGGTTTCTTCGCCGGATTCGTGATCGGGCCGACCGCTTTCGGCGTTCTGGCCGGAAGCGGCTCGGGCGGATATGATCTCGCGTGGCTGGCAGTGGCGGTGGCGTTCCTCGCCGCCGCGGCGGTGGCATGGCGGTGGCAGCGTCGCGTAGCTGGTTCTCGATGAACGATATTCTCCGGGATGCGCTGGGCCGCATGATCGTTCGGATCGACAACACAGAACTCCTTGTCGGCGAGCGTTTTCCGCTGTATGCCGATCCAGCGACGGCCGAGTGGGTTACGACCCGCCGCGGTTCCTGGGTCGCCGGTTTCTGGGTCGGACAACTGTGGCTACGAGCATCTCTGACCGGCGAGCGTGCACACCACAGCGCGGCCGAGGAGTGGACGACCCGCTTGAAGCCGGGTGTCTCGGCCGACACCGCGACTCGTGGGCTCACGTTCTGGTACGGCGCGGCGGCCGGCAGCCGACTTGGCCTGTCCGCCGCTGGCGATGCTATGGCCCGCACCGCCGCAGCGCATTTGGCTTCAGTTCTTCAGCACAGCAACGATTTTCGACTCGGCGTCCCGGTACACCGACAGCAGATCGTAACCTTGCGTCGGGTAGTTCGTCAGCGCGATCTGTGTCGCGGATGTCCCGGGCAGCACTGTGCCGGTGTCCATCTGGGCATTGCTGAACACGAACTGCGGCTTCGTCGCCGACAGATCCGCGACCTGCTTCGCGGTCACCTCCTCGGGCCCGTAGGTCCCCAGTACCTGCGCGCCCGAGAGCTGGGCGGCGAAGCCCATGAAGGTCTCCGCGACGACCTTGGGCGGCTGCCCGTCACGCCAGGCGGCCTTCGCCTCGCCCGCGAGCGTGTCGTATTCGGTGCCGAAGTTCTGGATCCAGCGATCGGCGGACGCTCGGGTGCCGAACGCGTCACCGAGCGTGCGAACCTGCTTGACGACGTTGTCCCTGCTGTTATCCAGGTTCAGTTGCAGCACTTTGGCTTTGGATCCGGCCGCGTCTTTGATCTTGCTGGCGAAACCCTCGAACTGCGCGTAGAGCACGAAGTCCGCCTTCGAGACCGCGGCCAGGTCGGAGGGTTTGGGATCGTAGTCCGGGGCGTGCTTGATCGACGGTGGCACGATCACCGTGACATCGGTGGCGCCGGCGGCCTCGGCGAATGCCGCCTCCCAGCTGCTGGCCGCCACCACGTGCGGCCCGGTGTGGCTGCCGTGATCCTGCTGCCCGGAACCGCATCCGGCCAGTACCTCCGCACCCGTGATCAGTGCAACGACACCGATTCCGAGGCGGACGAACCGCCGGCGTGTGTTGGGAACCATCCTCGTCTTCTCCAATCGGGTAACACATGAACCGCGAGGGCGACCGCCCCCGCAGACAACACCAGCACCGGCCCCGGCGGGAGATCCAGCCACACGGCCAATACGAAACCGACCACGTTGACCAGCAATCCGACGGCCACGGCCGCAAAGACCATGCCCGGCAGGGAATTCGCCAGCCGGCGCGCGGCCAGCGCGGGCAGCAGGGTCAGCGCATCCACCAGCAGCGCTCCGGTGAGCCGGATTCCACTGGCCACGGCTACCGCAACCAACACCAGCAGAATCAATGTCAGGCGATTGACCCGCACACCCGAGCAGGCCGCGAGCTCGCGATCGTGCAATAGCAGACTCAGCTGACGCCGCCGCAACACGAACAACATCGGCACGATCACCGCCAGCACGCCCAGCAGCACGACATCGATGGTGCGGGTCGCCAGAATCGAGCCCCACAGCAATTCGAACGCGCCATTGGCATTCACCCCGACCACCGACAACGTCAGCAGTGCGCCCGCGATCGCCAGGCTCATCAGCAATCCCATCGCGCCGGACAATCCGGTCGAACTGCGCGCGAGCGGAGTGAGCGCGGCGCCCGAGGCGGCACACGCAACCAGGGCGCACAGCATCGGGTCCAGGCCGGTCAGCATGCCGACCGCGATCCCGAACAATGCCACGTGCATCATTGCGAAACGCACCGGCATGATGTCCAATCCGATGATCACCACGCCGACGATCGGCAATCCGATCGCACCGAGCACCAGCGCGAGCAGCGCGCGTTGTACCGGTATCAGATGCCACAATTCCACGAAGTTCGACGCGCTGTTCAACCGATCTCTCCACTGCGCGAAGAGATTTCACGAAGCTGACCGTCGGCCATCTCGAGCACCCGATCGCACCGGGCGGCCAGCGCCCGATCGTGGGTGACCACCAGCAGCGTCACCGGAACCGTGGTCAGCAGTTCGCTCGCCTCCTCTTGACCCGCGAAATCCAATGCGGCTGTGGGTTCATCGGCTAGCAGAACCCCTGCGCCCGCCGCCACACAGCCGAGTGCCCGCGCCAGATACATGCGCTGCAGCTGCCCCCCGGACAGTGTGTGCAACGGCCGGTCCACACACTGCCCCACGCCCAGGCGTTCGGCGGCTCCGGCCGCGGACGCGAAAGCCCCGCTGCTGTCGAGTAGTTGCCTCGCCAGCAGCGGAAACCTGCCCGGCGCCTGCCGTTGTGGAATCCAGGCCGCGATGCGACGACGACCCCGCCAATCCTGCGGGGTCCGCGCCACGTCCCCGTCGACCGCGATCGTCCCCGACGAGATCGCGTGCAGCCCGAGCACACTGCGTAGCAATGTGGTCTTCCCCGACCCGTTGGTTCCGGTCAAGGCCACCCGCTCACCGGCCGCCACACTCAGATCCACCCCGCGCACCACCACCCGCCGGCCGTGCACGCAACACACCCCGGACAGCTCCACCGTCGAACCCTTCGGCACCGCTCACTCCACTCGTCGTCACCCGAGAGGTCGGCCCGCGCGTACCGAGAGTTCCCAACAATCCGAAACCCGAGGACGACACCCATCTCAGCTTCGCGCACCGACGGAGCCTCAGCTGAGGCAGTGGGCGCCGCCTCAGCCACCGATCTCGGCCACGATGGGCTGATAGCTGCGAATCAGGCGCCGGGCCGTGCTACTGACGTGAAATTCGTCCGCCCCGTCCAGAATCCGCGCGGCACGGGCAACCCGAAGCAATCGCGGCAGACCGGTTGCGGCAGTGAGGCCCTCGGCGCCGTAGACCTGAATCGCATTGTCGGCGGCAACGGTCAGCGCACGCGCGGCGGCGACTTTGGCCATGCTCACCTCGATCTGCGCGGTTTCGTCGGCGGCGACCAGTTCGGCCGCACGCGCGGCGAAGAGCCGGGCGGATCGGACGGCCAGTTCGGCATCGAAGACCATCTGCTGCACGAGTTGCCGATCGGCGAGTGTTCCACCACCGAGACGGCGCTGCCCGGCGCGGGCGGCCATCAGCTCGACGGCCCGCTGCGCCTGGCCAACCCAGCGCAGGGCCCGCAGGGTCCGGCCGACGGCCAGCCGAGCGCCGGCCAGTGCGAGCGCGCCGCCGACCGGACCGATCAGATGAGTGTCCGGCACGAGTACCTCGTCCATGGCAATCTCGTACTGCCCACCGACGCCCAGTACATCGAGTTCGCGCACCACCCGGAACCCCGGCGCGGCTGTGGGTACCGCCAGAATCGAGCAGGCCGCGCGGGCGGGACCGTCCCCGGTACGCGCGACGACCAGCACGTAGTCCGCCCCGGCGGCGCCGGTGGTGAACCACTTGCGGCCGCTGACCCGCCACTCGGCGCCCTCACGAACGGCTCTGGTGCGCAATGCTTCCGGGTCCGATCCGGGCACACCAGGTTCGGTCATGGCGTAGCCGACCGACAGCGCACCGGACACCACCCCGGGCAACAGCGCATCACGTAACTCCGGGTGTGCGTGCGCGGCGAGCATCCGCACATTCAGCAGGGCGGCCGATCCGAGTGCATCGGGTCCGTGGTCACTGCGCCCCTCGACCTCGGCAAGGGCGAAATACTCCGCCGGCCGCAGTCCCCCGCCGCCGTACTCGACCGGCAGTGGCAATGCCCACAACCCGGCCTCCACCGCGCGGTCCCGCAACCGTGAGCGGGTGTCGCGGTCACCGGCATCCAGTGCATCTTCAGCCGGAACAACCTGGTGAGCAACGAATTCCCGGACCCGCTCGCGCAAGGCGTCGAGGCGGTCGGGAATGCGGGACGACTCATCACACATGTCCAGATCACATCATTTGCCGGAACTCACCCGGCACGCCGCCCGACCTTGTCTGCGCATCAGCATGCTCTCGGTGGAAGGCGAACCATGACGAACACCTCTACATCCGGACCGCCCATCGACCTGTTTCCCAGCGGCACGCTCGCGCGAGTGACCGGCACCGGTCCGGCCGCCGAAGTGTTGCGCGAACACCTGCGTGCGCTCGGCGCCACTCTCACGGAAGCTGCGGATCCGGGCGATTCCGGATCCGCGGCCACCGCAATGCTGGACCTCGGCAACGGCATCCGCAGGGAGGTGTTCGTGCCGTGGGCGGGCCCGATCGACGAACCGGCACTGACGAATGAGACCACCGTGCAAGCGATCTGCGGCGTCATGCACGTCAACGGCCGCCGCATCGGCGCTCCGCGCGGCCTGTCGCTGGACTACTGCGCCACCACGGCCGGCGTCCTCGCGATGACCGGTCTGCTGGCCAGCCTGCTGGTTCCCGCCGAACATCTCCGGATCGACACGAGCGTCGCGGAGTCGGCGCTCCTGGCGATTTCGCAGTATCTCGCGGCGGCGGGTGCCGACGATCCCGAAGCGGTCGATCTCGCGCCGGGCGGACCGCCGTTCGTCAGCGCCGACGCCATCCGGTTCGAGATCGAGTCCCTCCAGCCCGAACCCTGGGCCGCCTTCTGGACGGCACTGGGCGTAGAAGCCCGCACGGCCGGAAAGGGCTGGCGGCCATTCCAATTCCGCTACGCGACCGCGACCGCCCCGCTCCCCCGAGCGTTGCACGCGGCCGTCCGGTCCCAGAGGTTCTCCGTGATCGCCCAGACGGCCGCACGCACCGGCGTATCGGTGTGCAGACTGTACGGGGCCGCCGAGCCAGGTACCCCGGCGACGGATGTACTGCCCGCCCCATGGTCGATCGCCGATTCGATCGATTCTCCTGTGCAGCATCGTGATTCGATCGCATCCCCGGGCTCACCACTCGGCGGTGTATCGGTCCTGGAGGCGGGCCGCCGGGTCCAGGCACCGCTGGCCGCGCACCTGCTACGGCTGCTCGGCGCGGACGTCACCCGTATCGAACCGCCCGGCGGTGATCCGCTGCGCGAGATGCCGCCCTACAGTGGCGATCTGTCCGCACGCTGGCTGGCACTCAACCGCGGCAAGCAGGCCGCCGAATTCGATATCAAATCTGCCGCGGACCGGGCCAGTCTGCGCGAGCTGGCAGCGGAAGCCGATGTGTTCCTGCACAATTGGGCTCCGGGCAAAGCCGAGGAGCTGGAACTCTCGGCGCAGCATCTGCCACCCGGCCTGGTCTATGCCTACACCTCCGGCTGGGCCGGGCTGGATCTCGAGGACGCACCGCCTGGTACCGATTTCATGGTCCAAGCCCGCACCGGTCTCGCCGAACTGGTCGGACCGCCCGATTCGCCGCCCGCGCCGTCACTGATGACCCTGCTCGATGTACTCGGGGGCATCCTGGGCGCTGAAGCGACCGTCCTGGGACTGCTGCGGCGGCACAGCCTCGGTCGCGGCACAGCCGTGCAAAGCAGCCTGCTCGCCGCCGCCAATACGCTACGGCGACACGGCATCTCGACCACACCCCTGGCATTGCGGCAACCGTTCCGGCTCGACAGCCGATGGGTCGTCAGCGCACCGGACGCCCTGGTTCCGGTGACCGACGACCCGGCCCAGCTGCTCACCGATCCCCGGTTCGCGACCGTCCTCGGCCGTGACGACCACGGCTGCCCGGCCCTGACCGCCCCCTGGAGAATGTCGTGAACCGCGTCGAAAACACCAGCCGCTACCGCGATCTCGTCCCCGCGGACCTGCGCGAACGCTGGGCCGCGGCTGGTTACTATCCCGGCGTCGACATCTATTCGATGTTCGCCCGGCACGTCACACGGCAGCCGGACGCGCCGGCGGTCATCGATGCCGACGGAACAGTGACCTATGCCGAACTCGACGATCTGGCCCGCCGCCTGGCCGCGGGCCTGGCCCGGCTCGGCGTCGGAGTGGAAGACATTGTCGCGGTACAGCTTCCGAACGATCGGCTGGCCTGTGCGGCCGACCTGGCCATCGCTGCCCTCGGCGCGATCGCATTGCCGTTTCCCGTGGGACGCGGCACCCGCGAAGCGGCCGGCCTGTTACGCCGCTCGGGGGCGGTCGCGGTGATCGCCGCGGCCGAGTACAACGGTCTTCACAGTGCCGGGCAGATCCGGGAAATGGCCGCGGACCTGCCCTCCTTACGCGCCGTCGTCGCCGCCGGACGCCACGTCTGCCGCGGCTGCATCCCGCTGCACGCGCTCCTTGCTCCCGATCCCGGCGATTTCCGGCCGCACCGGCCCGACCCGGACGGCCCCGCTCGCATTCTGGTCACCTCCGGATCCGAAGCCGAACCGAAAATGGTCGTGTATTCCCACAACGCCCTCGCCGGAGGTCGCGGCGCGATGCTCGCCGCCCTGCACGCGGGTCCAGGCGTGATGCGAAATATGTTCCTGACCCCGCTCGCGTCGGCATTCGGCTCCAGCGGCACCCCGGTCACCCTGGCCACACTGGGCGGTACGCTCGTGCTGCAGCCGAGATTCACCCCGGCAAGCACCTTGGCAATGATCGAGAAAGCCTGTCCCACACACCTTCTCGGTGTTCCCACCATGCTGCGGATGCTGCTGGATCACGTAGCGGACGGCCTCGGCCCTACGAGCCTGCGCGCGATCGTGCTCGGCGGCTCGCCGCTCGACGCCGACACCGTCCGGCGTGGTCGCAACACCTTCGGATGCCCGATCGTCAATCTCTACGGCGCCGCTGACGGGGTCTCCTGTCATACCGCACTCGATGACCCTGTCGACCGCGCAACCAGCGCCGGGCGTCCCGATCCCGTCGTCGCCGAGATCCGTGTGGTCGATCAGCACCTGACCTCGGTGCCCACCGGGCAGGCCGGGGAAATCCTCGCCCGCGGGCCGATGTCCCCGATGTGCTACCTGAATGCGCCCGACCTCGATGCCATCATGCGCACACCCGACGGCTGGACTCGTACCGGCGATATCGGCCGCCTGGACGCCGAGGGCTATCTCACGGTCGTCGGGCGCGGCAAGGACATCATCATCCGCGGGGGCCTCAACATCAGCCCCGCCGAGGTCGAGGCGCTGCTCATCACCCATCCCGCCATCACCGAGGTCGTCTGCGTCGCGGTTTCGGACCCCCTCTACGGTGAACGCCTGTGCGCCTGCGTCGCAGCTACCGATCCGGTGAGCCTGCGGGAGGTCACCGATCATCTGGCCGCGCAAGGCCTGGAACCGCGCAAATTCCCCGAACGTCTCCTGCAACTTCACACACTTCCCCTGGGACCGGCCGGGAAAATCGACCGTCGCGCCCTGCGCGCGCGGGCCCAGGCCGATTCAACCGGTCAATAGAATTGCCGAATCTTCTGGTGGACAGCATGATTCCTGCGAAATACTTCTCTGGAATCCGAAATCTATTCTCGGAGTCGGGAATACAGGCATACCGTGGTCTACACCTGTAATCCGACGATAATCCCGACCATCGTGGCCAACCGCCGGCGACTGAGCGCCAGACGATCGGTCACGGTACGAAGGGGCCCGAGGATTGTCGATGTCACGATATGCCCTCTCCTGACCAACCGGACTCAGCGACATTGAACCCGGCCCGGTGCATACGCGATTCATTGACAGAAGCAGGTTGACCCGTGGCGGGCGCGAGGCAGCGAACTGTGCTCATCCTCAATCGTTGCTCACCGCAGGGACGGAGGTGAATGGTATTGGGCAGCAGGGACTTTCGCTGCACAGGAGGAGGTCGTCGCATCCGGCGGCTACGGCGGTCCGCAAGGTCTCGCGCACAGCGGTCAGCTCCGCGAGCTTGGTGTCGACCTCGGCGAGTTTGGTGGCCGCGCGTGCGTGCAGGCCCGCATTTGATCGGCCGTGGACCCGGGTGGCTTCCAGAAGGCCGGCGACCTCTGCGAGGGTGAAGCCGAGCCGTTGCGCGGCCTTGATGATCCGCAGGGTCGCGACCGCCTGTTCGGGGTAGAGACGATGCCCGCCCGGCGAACGGCTCGGTTCGGCGAGCAGCCCACGACGCTCGTAGTAGCGCAGGGTTTGGATATTCACCCCCGCCGCAGCGGCGACTTCTCCGGTGCGCAACCCCGTGCTCATCGCCTTACGGCTCCGACGTGGGATTCGAGTGCATCGAGAACGTCCACGTGGACGGCGGGAACATCGATGCGCATCCGCACCGCGCCGGCTCCGGCCGGCTCGAAGGTGAAGGTGAAGAACGAGCAGCAACTCGTTTCGCGCTCGGCCAGGTCCCGTCCGAGGGGTTCAGCGTCGGCGTCGATGAGAAGCTCCAGGCGGGTGCGGTCGGTGCGGTCGGTGCGCTGCACGGCGTCGGCGAAGAACCGATCGAACTCCGCCACGCGCATCGGCTGGGCAGCCGTCGGCAGGGTGCACGAGTCCGGAACCCAGTCCGAAGAATCGAGGTTGATCGTCATGAACCCACGGTAAACCTGTACCCAAGTACGGAATGCAAGCCCGAAAGCGCAACGACTCGGCCGGTCCAGGCCATGCTGTCGGGATGGCCAAGGGACGGAGAATGTGACATGGGTGCAGCCGATGATCAACGCACCGGCGCGGTCACCCGGGAGGAGATCCGCGCTGTGTGGGACGGCCGCCTCGAGCCGGTGCCGGCCCAACTCGTCAGTCCCCGGCTCTCGGTGCCGACTCGGAGCTTTCTGATCACGATCGGCCTGCCATACGGAAGTCACTGGGCAGAGTTCTTCCACGACGACAGGCTCTCGAGGCCCGTCGTCCAGCGGGGCCGCGAATACCTGCCCATCGGCGCGGATGACCGGGGCCCGCTGGTAATCGAACCCGAGTCGGATTCGATGTTTCATCTCCTGCCCGAGCCCTACTATGTCAACGCCGACGTGTCCCTGTTCGTCTACTTCCACGGGTTGTTCGTCCGAGAGATCCAGCGCCTGGACTCGGTGACCGAGATGGAACACGACGAATTCGCCGATCTGGTCGACGATTCCATAATGGGCATCGATCGCCGGATGCGTGACCTCGACCCGTCCGCGTGCACGACCGGCAGCTGGTGGGACTGCCTGCTGACGGAGATGGTCGAGCAGGGGCACATGTAGCCGTTGAATCAGCTTCATCCCGGGTATGCGGTCGGGACCGGCATCCGCGCCGGCAAGAACTGCGCAGCCGTCGCCGTACCCGCGCGGTCATGGTCCGCGCGGGCCCTCATCTGTCAGCTGTTGGCGGTTGACCGTCGGTCGGTGGAGGTCGGCGTCAGCTTTGCGATCGCCAGGCCGCCGATGACCGCGGAGGTCATCAGGACGAGGGCGAAGGTCGTTGCCGCGGCTGGAAGTCCGGCTGCGTCGCTGAGGTAGCCGGCGATGACCGGGAGCAGTCCTGCGGGAATGTAGCCGCCGATGTTGAATGCCGCGTTGGCCTCGGCGAGGCGTCGTGTCGGGATTGCGGTGTTGAGCAGGGATAGTCCGCCCAGCTGCCCGAGCCCCTGTCCCGAACCCGCCAGTAGCGCCGAGGCAAGCAGTGCGGGAATCGATCCCGTGGTGATCGCCAGTATGAGGGTAATCATGGCGAGGGTCGTGGCGGCCGCGGACGCGATCATGATTGTCCGCTGCGGTAATGCGCGGACGGCGAATTGCACTGCGGTGGCGGTGACGAACATGCCGAATGCCATGGCACCGGCCATGATTGGACTGCTGGCGCCGAGCAAGCCGGAGAGCAGCGCGGGTCCGAGGGACAAGACGAACGAGGTCGCGGTGATGCCGGGCGCGAACACCGCGATCCCCAGCACGAGCCGACCGCGCTGACCGGACGGCACGCCCGGGACACGGATCCATGATCGGGTTCCGCCGGCTGCCGGTCGGGTGACGGGCATGCGCACCACGACCAGTGCCGCGGTGACGAGTAGGGCGATCTCGACACCGAAGACCGTCACGGTCGGTGCGGGCAGTGTTTCGGACAGGATTCCCGCGAGCAGTGGTCCGGTTCCTGCGCCGAAAACCATGGCGCACGAGGCAAGTAATGCGGCGAGCGGTTTGCGTTGCGGCCCTGCGACATCGGTGACCGCGGCCATTCCGGCCGAGACCGCGGCCCCGACGGCGATACCGGTGAACAGCCGCGCGATCATCAGCATGGCCACGTTGGTCGCCATCGCGAACGTCAGGCAGGCGATGATGGCCACCACTATGGCGGGCAGCAGAACCGCCCTGCGTCCCAGCCGATCCGACGTACCCCCGGACACCAGCAGCGATCCGAGCAGCCCGACGATGTAGCAGGCGAACACGACGGTCATGGTGCCCTTGGAGAATCCGATCTCCCGTTGCCACACCACATACAGCGGTGTCGCCGCGTTGGACAGCACGAAGACCGCCATCACCGGCCATGCCGCCAGCCACACCCACCACGTGGGCGTCGCTGCTCGCGGGAGTTGAACGGGCACTGTTGATGTGCCCCGAACGGAAGTGTGTAGCGCGGTCATCGGCGGTGACTCCTCAGTCGCAGTACGAAAAATTTCGAACTAGTACGATCGAAGTCGAACTTAGCATAAGTACGATTAAACTCGTACTGCGATGAGATCGGAGGAACCTGATGGCTGCCGCTACCAGCCGGGAGTTCGCGGTGCATCCGCCGCAGGACCGCCTGCCCGACCCGCTACCGGAGCCGGCCGTGGCCGAACTGCGCCTGGAGGCGGTGCTCGGGGTGTTGAGCGATCCGCTGCGGTTGTACATCGTGCGCGAATTGCTTTTGCGTTCCGAGGCTTTCGACCACACGTGTGGATGGTTCGGGATCGATCGACCGAAATCGTCGCTGACCCACCACTTCAAGGCGTTACGCGAGGCGGGTGTTATCCGGCAGCGCCAGTATGGCCTCGAACGCCGTAGTCACGTCCGCATAGATGATCTGCAGGCCCGTTTCCCCGGGCTGCTGAACTTGGTCGCCGACTGGAAGAACCGCGAAGAAGGCCACTCGATCTGATGCCGGTCCAGGTTGGTTCGCGCTCGGTCGTAGCGCATGGTGGTGCGCGGATCGGCGTAACGGGCGGCGATCTGGACATCGCCTGGCGTGGGCCGAATCCCGCGCCGCCGTGAGCATCGCCTCGAACTGGAGATGCGAAAGCCCCAGCGTCGGTGACTCGTTCGATATCCGTGGCCGGCGTACACACCCCGCAGGCGAGTGCTCCACGACACCGTCGATGACACAGGTGCGGTAGAACCCAGTGAGCACGGCGGTGCCGCGAGCGACGGTGGAGGGTTTTGTGCCGACAGGTTCGATCAGCCGATCGGCGGTGCGAGGTATTCCAGCGCATAACCGGCGCCCGAGGGGGCGACGCGTGCGATGCCGGGTGAATCGAGGTGAGCGCCGGCCACGAAATGACCTGGCCGAGTGAGTCGTTCGAGGAGGGCCGCGCGCGCGGCGCGGGCCTGGGACTGGTTGCCGTCGAACTCCCAGGACACCTTCGGCTGATCGAATTGGAGCGTGGGAACGTGAACGGTGTCGCCCCAGACAAGAAGGTGGCCGGTGCTGCTTTCGATGTCGTAGACGGTGTGGCCGGGGGTGTGGCCCGGTGTCGGGATCGCAATCGTCCAGTCGTTGATGGCGATCTTCTCCGACACGGGGACGACCCGATCGCGGATCGGCTCGAGCCGTCCGGTGAACACCGAGGTGTCGCCCGCACCGATCCACACGCGCTCGAGTTTCGGGAACGCCTCCGAACCGTCCGGCGCGATCAGGCCGCTCACGTGGTCTTCATGGTTGTGGGTGATGGCCACATCGGTGATGCGCGCACGGTCGATGCCTGCTTCGTCGAGCGCGTCGTAGATCAATCCCATGGTGGGGTCGTGCCAGTTGTCGGATGCGCCGGTGTCGATGAGAACCGATCGTGTGCCGTCGGTGACGAAGAAGGCGTTGACCGCCAGCCGCAAGTTGCCGCCGACCAGCGGCACGGTGGCGGGCAGCTCCTCGAGCGGACACCCGCCCTCGTCGCGGAGCCGTGTCGGCGGCATGTCGATGTACCCGTCTCGCAACGAAATCACCTGCAGATCGCCGAATTCGAACGTCGCATGGTGCCGGCTACTCGAGATCAAACGCATGGAAACCTCCATCAGATTGAGCGTCTATCGCACATCTTCGATAGAAGATGCTATCTTCTTTAGGAGAAACTACACTGCGAGCGGCGAGATATCCAACGATCGAGGAGCACGGTGGTCGAGCAAGACGCAAACGAACCACACCAGGGTGACGACCCGGCCGGCGCGTTCGGCAGTAACGTGCGGCGACGCCGTGAGGAGGCGAAACTGACGCTCGAGCAGCTGTCCATCCAGTCGTCGGTCAGCCGGGCGATGCTGTCCAAGGTCGAGCGCGGCGAGAAGAGCCCGACGATCGGCGTCGCATCCAAGATCGCCCATGCGCTCGACGTGTCGCTCTCGGACCTGATCGGCGGGCCGACCGCCGCGTCCGGGGCGGCCGTGGTCATGCGCAAAAACGAACGCCCGATCTTCCGTGACCCGGACACCGGTTTCGAACGGCACATGGTGTCGGCTGCGCCGGGCGCGGGAACCGGCGAGATAGTCGTCCACTATCTGCCCGCCCAAGTCTCCCTCGGACTGCTGCCCGCATATCCGCCGGGTACGGAGAAACAACTCGTGGTACTCGAAGGCACCCTCACGGTCCTGCTCGGCGGGATCACCGAGACTCTGGAGACCGGTGACTCACTGTTCTTCCAGGCCGACACCGACCACGGCTTCGCCAACCGGACCGACATCCCCTGCGAATACATCATGGTCATCTCACGCAGAACCTGAACGGCCGCAGCCATTGCCCGGCAGGTGTTCCACGACTCGCCGACGCGACGGAATGTGGTGTGGCAGAACGACTTCAGTGACTTGTGGCCATCACCGTGACCCCGACCGCTCGCAGCGCCGACGCGCCGGCCCGCCTCGGGTCGACGGTCGTGAGACCGGACCGGCTGCTGCCCAGCGCAACCTCCACTGGCTGCGAGCAGCGGTGTCGGTTAGAGGCGTGTCGCGGTGCGAACGAGGTCGGCAACGGCTTTGGATCTGCTGTGTGGTGGCCAAGCGATGACGGTCGTGACGGCCGGTGCGTCCGGCACCGGCACGATGGCGTGGTCGTCGCGTCGCTGGTCTCGGAGCGACTCGGGCACGACGGCGCAGGCCAGTCCGAGCGCGATCAGTTGGAATAGTTGGGTATGGTCGCGGATCTGCGGGCCGGGGCCATCCGGATAGCTGCCATCGCGTCCAGGCCAGCGCGGCAGAGGCAGGTCCGTCTGGGTGTTGACCTCGGCCAACGACAGATGCGCCCGGTTGGCGAGGGGATGACCCACGGGCAGGACCACCACCTGCTGTTCGGTGTGCAGATCCTCGGTGTCGAATCCGGCTGTCGTGTCGTAGGGCCGGTGGAGCAGAGCAACGTCGGCACGCCCGGTGCGCAGCAGACTTTCCGGCTCGCCGGGCCCGCACAGCATCACCTCGACGGCCACGGCGCCCGGTTCAGCGGCGTAGGCGTCCAGAAGCTTCGACAACAGTTCCCTGGACGCTCCGGCCTTGGTGGCCAGCACCACACCCGGCTGGTCGGCCGCGGCGCGGCGGGTGCGGCGCTCGGCGGCTTCGACCGCGTCGAGCGCGATCCGGGCCTCCCGCAGCAGCACCGCCCCGGCCTCGGTCAAAGTGATTGCGCGAGCAGTGCGGTGTAGCAGAACGACTCCGAGCCGCCGTTCCAGCTGCTGGATCGCCCGCGACAGCGGTGGTTGCGCCATCGCGAGCCGTTGTGCCGCACGCCCGAAGTGCAACTCCTCGGCGACGGCGACGAAGTATCGCATCTCCCGCGTCTCCACCAGGTCATGGTATCCGGCGCTGACCACGATCAATACTCGTGCGGTATCGCCGCCCACCCGATCTGTCTTGGACGCCGCACCCGGAACCGCAGCAGGATCGACGGCATGAGTGAACGGATGATCGCGCTGGTGACCGGCGCGAACAAGGGAATCGGATACGAGATCGCCGCTGGCCTGGGCGCGCTCGGCTGGCGAATCGGTGTGGGCGCGCGGGATCGGCAACGCCGCGACACCGCGGTGGAGAAGCTGCGCGCGGCAGGTACCGATGCGTTCGGTGTGCCGCTGGACGTGACCGACGACGCAAGTGTGGCCGCGGCAGCCGAATTGATTGCCGACCATGCCGGAGGGCTCGACGTCCTGGTGAACAATGCCGCGATCAACGGCGTCACCGGCGATATGCCGCAGACACCGACCACGGTCGATCCCGCGACCGTGCGAGCTATCGTGGAAACCAACGTGATCGGGGTCATCCGCGTCACCAACGCGATGCTGCCGATGCTGCGCGCCTCGGCCTCACCGCGGATCGTCAACATGTCCAGCAGCGTCGGCTCGCTCGCCCTGCAAACCACACCCGGCATCGACATGGGCCCGGTTCCTGCTGCCTATTTGGCGTCGAAGACCTTCCTCAACGCCGTCACCATCCAGTACGTCAAGGAACTGAGTGATACCAACATCCTGATCAACTCCGGCTGTCCCGGTTTGACCGCCACCGACTTCACCGGTTTCAGCGGCGACCGTACACCGCAACAGGGCGCGGCCATCGCGATTCGCCTCGCGACCCTGCCCGACGACGGACCGACCGGTGGATTCTTCGACGACGCCGGAACAGTGCCCTGGTAGCAGCCACACCGGCCGATGCCCCGCGCTGTCGGCTCGGTCAGCGCGGTATGTGGCAAATGAGTGCGTTCGCCGGGTTACCTAGTGGTGGAGAGGTGTTCGCCGAAGAACACCATCAGCCCGGCGAGGGCGGACGCGTCGGAGATGGCTTGGTGGCCACACCCGTGATCAGCGGTCGAACAATCGGGGGCATTCCCCGCCACGACATTTCTTGCACGTCGTCGAGCTTCAGCCCCGACGCCCGGATCCGTTCGAGGGTGGCGCGGTTGCAATGGCAGCCCTCCGCGAACCGGCGCCACGGGCCCGCGAGGCGGTCTTGCCACAGGGAAAGTCGCGGCGACTCGGAACGTACGTGCTCGAGAAACAGCAGCTGGCCACCAGGGCGCAACACGCGCCCGATCTCCCGCAACACCGGATCAGGGTCATCGACAGTGCACAACACGAGCGTTGAGACGACCGTATTCACGGTTCCATCCGCGAACGGCAATTGTTCCGCAGATGCGTCAAGCACGCGTGCGCGATGTCGACTGCGACGCATCCTCCGCGTCAACCGTGTCCTCATCGCGGCTTCCGGTTCGGTCAAGATCAGCTCATCGAGGCCATCCGGGTAGTACCCCAGGTTGAGGCCGGTACCGCTGCCGAGCTCGACAGTCCGCCCCCTCGCACGGCTGAGCAAATTTCGCCGACGAGCGCTCATACCCGCCTTCTCGCCCATCCACAGCAGCGGGTCGTAGAGCGCCGCGAAAGTCCGGGCCCACAGGTCCGAGCCCTTCACACCTGCCGCCGGTACGGCGCCACTGCTCACAGACTCGACGTTACGCCTAGGGACATCCGGCCGGTTACACAACTACTCCCGAGACGTCCAGGCAGATGCCATCGGGCCGTCATTATGTCAGTAGCCGGTGAAGTCTTCTCCGGTCTCGATATTGCGGTACTGCTCGATACTTTTCTGATAGTCCGCGATGACTGCGCCGGCCAGGAACAACATCCAGGTGCAGTCCATTTTGGTGTCGGCCAGGTTGTAGTCTTCGTGCGGGTCACTGCTCAGGTCGAACACCTGTGGGAAGTACGGTTCGACTATTGGTTTGTCTATTCCTTCGGTGTAGCGGAACACGACTTTGCCGTAGCCCACCTTCACCGACATCAGCTGGTCGTCGAGCCCGAACAACGCGACGTATCTGCGTGGCGACTTCTCGGTCTGGCCGGTCAGGAACGCCGAGGCATCGAGGCCGTCGATGGGCCTGTCGCGGGGGACGCGGCCGGACTCGCCGAGCATCCCGGCCAAGGTCGGCAGCCAGTCGAGGCCGGCCAGCATGTCGTTGCTCACGCGTCCGGCAGGCACATGGCCCGGCCAGCGGATGATCGCCGGTACCCGGTATGAGCCCTCATAGGGTGGAGTGAAGAAATTTCCTCGCCAGGGCCCGCTCGAACCACCTGGGACACTGACGACTCCGCCTGTGCCGTTGTCGCTGGAGAGTACGACGATCGTGTCCTCGGCGATCCCGGCGTGGTCGATAGCGTCGAGAACCTGACCCACGCGATGGTCGATCTCGGCGATGATGTCGGCGTACAGGCCGAGCCGGTGCGGTGCCGTCCGGTCGAATTCCGGGTGCACCCGCTCGGGCGGATGGATGTGTGTGAAGCCGATGTAGGCGAAGAACGGCTGGTTCGCTGCCGCCTGCCGCGCAATGTATTCCGTGGCCCGCTCGACGATTTTCTCGTCGAGAAATGGGCGGATCTCGAGGTCGAGGTCGCCGGTTGCCTTGGCCTTTTCACCCTTTCTGGCTTCCCAGAGTTTGGGGGATTCGCCGACTCCCATACCGATCGCCAGGGGCAGGGGGAATCCGCTGTCGAGTAACTCCCGGTACGCGACGTACCCGGTGTAACCGGCCTCGTCCGTGGTGTTCTTCAGTCCCCACCACTCGTCGAAACCCTGATCGGTCGGCAGCCTGCCCTCGGTCGCGCCGAGGTGCCATTTCCCGTATGCGGCCGTCGCATAGCCGGCGTCGGACAGCAGGTTGGCCAGCGTGTATTCCCACGGGCACAGCCCGTAGGGTTTCGGCAGCAGCGGCACCTGCGTGGTTCCGGATCGCACCGGCAGGCGGCCGGTGAGGATGGCCGAGCGGGTGGGGGTGCATTGCGGTTCGACGGTGTAATTGGTGAGCCTGGTGCCCTCTGCCGCGAGGGCGTCGATACGTGGGGTAGGCGTCTGGCCGCCGTAACACCCCCAATCGCCCCAGCCGACGTTGTCCAGCAGCATGAAGACGATATTCGGTCGAATGCGCGGCGCCATATAGATCAACCCCTTTTCCGATACGTCATCGTCTGGGTTGGGGCAGCGAAACCCGGGGTGGCGAAGTCCTCGGCAAAGAAAATCCGCGCAGGCCCACGCCTTATCAGCATCGTTGCGCTGTGGGCACGCGCAAGCATCATCAAAGCACACACCAGCTCACCCACAAAGAGTGAGTCCCGCCCGACCATGTCAGCGCACAGCCGCTCGGCCGGGGCGTGTGCCATCGGGCCGGCACCGCGACAGCGTGGTTTGGAGTCGAATTCGGCTGCCGGTTGTTTCTGGACTCATTGAATTCTGAAAAGCTTTGGCAGTAAACATGTTTCGCCACCCCACTGTGTGGCCCCACCTCCAGTGGAGTGGCGCTGACCAGGAGTCGGTGTCAAGTGTCCGGCACCTGGACGACACACCTCAGCAGCGTATTTCTCCTATGGGATAGGTCGATCAGCCGAGGGTGATTTCCGCTCGTTCGCAACGCTTCAGACCCCACTCGTAGAGGGCGGTGAGGACGGGGGCCAGGCTGCGGCCCTCCTCGGTCAGCTCGTAGCGCACCTGGCGTGGAACGGTATCGAGTGTGGTTCGTTGCACCAATCCGTCGGCCTCGAGTTCGCGCAGCGCTTGCACGAGCATTTTCTCACTGGTGGACGGCATCAGCCGACGCAGCTGACCGTAGCGGTGCACACCCTCCTTGAGGTGGGCGAGGATGACCGGCTTCCACCGGCCACCGATCAGATCGATGGCCACGTCCACCGGGCAGTGGTAGCGCTTCGTCGGCACCTGCTGACCTCCGTACTTACTGAAAAGTGCGTTCTTGCAACACTGTAATCATTTCGCTTGCATAGCTCTGACACCAATCGGATATGAAGGCGGACTTCCATGAAGGTCATCACCTACGACAGCTTCAAACCCGGCGTCACGCTGGAGACCATCGCACCGTACCTGCCGGAGGAGGTCGCCAACGTCTGGCGGCTGTGGAAGGCCGGCATCGTCCGGGAAAACTATGCTCGCGCAGACGAATCGGGTGTAGTGATCGTGTTCGAGGTCGACAGCGTCGAGGATGCCAAGCGCTATGTGGCGGATTTCCCGCTCACCAAGAAGGGGTTTCTGGAATGGACCTATATTCCGGTCATGGCCCCGTTGCCGCTCGAAGCCCTGATGGATACGTCGGTCGACGTGAGCGAACCGTACGACCGGACCAAGTGAGCAGACGATGCGGTACTACCACGGACTGACCATCCCGCAGACCGTCGAGGATGCCTGCGATCCCGCTCGGATGGCGGTGTTGTTCTACGACATGCAGGTCGGCATCGTCGCCCAGATCGGCGCCGGGCCAGGGATCGTCGATGCTTGCATACGGATACGTGATGCGGGTCGGGCCAACGGTTTTCGAGTCTTCTATACGCGGCACATGTCGTTGCCCGTCGCTGCGGCAGGAGTGTCGCAACTGCGGACCGCAATGGCGTGGCAGCACGTGGACGATCCCGCCGAGGCGCACTCCGCATTTCCCCAGGGCTCGCCGCAGTATCAGTTGGTTCCGGAGCTGACCCCAGGCCCGGACGAAGTGGTCTTCGACAAGATTACGATGTCGGCGTTCGAATCGACGCCGCTGGATATCGCACTGCGCGACTGCGGAATCGACACCGTCGCCATCGCGGGTATCGCCATGGAGGTGGGTATCGAACCGACCGTACGCCACGCTCTCGATCTGGGGTATCTCCCGGTTCGGGTCACCGACGCTTGCGGCGCAGGTGATCGCCTGGCCGCCGAGCGCTCCGCTGCCGCACTGGCATTCACGGGCGGTTCGCTTGCCGTGGACACGGCGATCCTCATCGATTTGATGGCCCGGAACTGACCGGCGCCGCAGTGTACGACGTCCACGGTGTTCCTTCGAAAGGCTGAACTATTGACAACCGAAGACCAAGACATCTCGGGTGCTGCGCAGCTGTGTGAACTGGTGCGGCGGGCAGAAGCGCTGGCGGCGCAACTGGAGAATGCAGGCGGTGCAGCCGATTCCGCGGTCGCTGCGCGACTACGCGACCGCGTGCTACGGCCGCTGCGGGCGATGGCAGGGGCTGCGGTCGGTGAGGCGGTGGCACATCAGGCAACGACCGGCGGCGACGTCGCGGCAAGTGCCGACCTACCCGAACACGAGGATTCGGATTCCGATGGTGCGCTGTGGCGACTGGCATGCGATGCCACGTCCCTGCTGGCAGCGTCGCCGGACCTGATGGCGCTGGGGGAGCCGGTCGCCGCACTGCACGAGCTGGTGCTGGACTGCGATGGTGACGAGGCCGTACAGACCGAACAAGCAACCGCGCTGCACGCTCTCATGTCCGGTTTGCCCACCCGGATCGCCTGTCTGCGTAACGGCCCCTACCTGGTCACCAACGTGCGACACCTGCACGACTGGCAGGGCCTGCCGCTGCCGGTACGGCCGCAGCTGGCGCTCTGCCGTTGCGGCGCCTCGGCATCCAAGCCGTACTGCGACGGAAGTCACGCCCGCAGTGGATTCTCCGGTGACAAACACCCCGATCGCGTTCCGGACCGTCTCGATACCTATGTCGGGCACCAACTTACGGTGCTGGACAACCGCGGCACGTGTCAGCATTCGGGTCTGTGCACCGATCGGCTCGCCACGGTGTTCCGAGCGCAACAGGAACCGTTCGTTGCACCCAGCGGAGACCGGATGGACGAAATTATCCGCGCGGTGCGGGACTGCCCCTCCGGCGCGCTCGGCTACGCGATGGACGGGATTGCGGCGCGCGGCGCGGTGGACTGGCACGGGACTCGCGAACCCGCCATCGAAGTGTCCAAGGATGGGCCGTACCGGGTGGTCGGCGGTGTTGAGCTGGTGGACGCAACGGGACGAGACACCACGCGCAACGCCGGTGCCTCGCGTGAGCATTTCGCGCTATGCCGGTGCGGCGCCTCGAAGAACAAGCCGTTCTGTTCGGGAATGCATTGGTACGCCGAATTCCGCGATCCGGTACCGGATCCCGACTGCGAACCGACGATCTTCGAATGGGCGGGCGGGGTGCCCGCGTTGACCAGGATGACCCGGCTGTTCTATGAGAAATTCGTGCCGGCGGATCCGCTCCTGGCGCCGCTGTTCGCCGCCATGTCCGCCGATCATGCTGAGCGGGTAGCGAAATGGCTCGCAGAAGTGTTCTGCGGCCCACGCGCCTATAGCCGACAGTACGGGGGATATGAGCGGATGCTGTCTCAGCACATCGCCAAATGCTTGACCGAGGAGCAGCGCAGCCGGTGGGTGTCCCTGCTGCTGCAGGCCGCCCGGGAGGCGGGCCTGCCCAACGACCCCGAGTTCCGCTCTGCGTTCCAGTCCTACCTCGAGTGGGGCTCCCGTTTGGCGGTGGAGAATTCCCAGTCCCACGCGCAGCCACCGCAGCACATGCCGATCCCACATTGGGATTGGAATACCGCCGCGGGGCCGCCGGGGTGCCGCCCCTCGGCACTCGTCACGTCAGCCGACGCCGATCCGCCACCGGTACTACCCGCTTCCGGTACACAGCCGAGCTTCGAGCGGCACATCAAGACGCTGTTTCGGCAACGCGATCGCCGCGCTATGCAATTCGCCTTGGACCTGTGGTCGCTTGCCGACGTCCGCAGCCACGCACCGGAGATCCTGCGCCGGGTGCGCGCCGGAACCATGCCCTGTGACAAGGCGTGGCCGCGCGAGTGGGTCGAGGCGTTCGAACATTGGATCGATACCGGCATGAATGCCTAGGGAATCTGCGCACGACGAATCCCATCGAATCTACTTTCGCGACAGTGCGTTTGAGGAGCAGGGTCACCAAGGGACCGGGCTCGCGATGGCGTTCAAGCTGATCGAGGCCGCTGAGGTACGCTGGCGCGCCGTAAACGCGCCGCGTCGCGATGAGTTTTGCCCTCCGCGGACTTCGGACCTCGTTCGGATCAGGGCTGCACTGAAACGCCGGTGCTCGGCGGGGCGGAACGTGTGATCTGCTCGCGCAGGATGTCGCCGTGGCCGGCGTGACGCGCGAAGTCCTCGATCACGAACAGGTAGATGAATCGCAGGCTGACGTCGCCGAGGCGGGGGTGTGTCCTGATCTCGTCGAGGTCGAATTCGGCGGCGATCGCGCGGGAACGTTCGCTGGCGCGCTCGAATTCGGCGATCACGTCGGCCAGGGTCTCGTTGTCGTCGACGACGAAACTGGCGTCGCCCGGCGTCGTGCCGCCGTCGCATTCGCTCTCGGCCAGGCCCGCCAGGACGTGCTGGAACCAGATTCGTTGGGCGACTGCGGCGTGCTTGAGCAATCCGATCGGCGTGGTCATCGACGCGACGAGGCGGCGGCGGGCGTCTTGGTCGGACAGACCGCGCACAGTGTTGACCAACTCGGCCCGGTTGCGGTCGAGCATGCTCTCGAGCAACCGGCGTTCAGCGCCTGTGGTGATTCCGTCAGTATGGTCGGATGACCTTCCGACGGGGAGTTGGCGGGTGGGTGAGGTCGGAGTCGAGGATGCGTAGTCGCTGGATTTCGTTGCGCTGGGCGGCGATTGCGGCAAGGGCCGGGTCCGGAAGTCGGCGAGTTCGTCGATCGTGCCGCTGGCCTCGGCGAGCATTCGCTGAGTGCGCGGTTGTCGGCCTCGAGTCGCAAGATCTGCATGTCGCGGGGGTCCGGGATGTCGCCGACCTGTTGCACCGCGCGCAGAGCGTAGCTCGAATCCTAGCCCGAGATGGCCGTGGGGCCGATCGCCGTACAGCGCGGCAGGGCCGTCCTCGAACAGCGACTTCTCGGCGCGGGCCAGACACTCCTCGATTTGCTCTAGAATTGCTGTTTCGAAGTGTCGGCCTGATCGAAGGTGGTTCGTATCCGTGGAGTCGCGGGTACGAGCAGTGCCGTGGCCCGATGGTCACCAGGTGGAGAACTCCGAGACGAAGGCGGCTCTCGATGACAGACTTCGACTATTGCGTAATCGGTGGCGGATTCGCGGGATTGACAGCTGCGTTGCGGCTGAAACAGGCGGGGCGATCGGTGGCGGTGCTGGAAGCTCGCGACCGGCTCGGCGGGCGCACGTTCACCGAGGTGCGCGCGGACGGTTGCTGGATCGACCGTGGCGGCGCCTGGATCGGGCCGGGACAGGACCGGATCCAGGCCTTGATGAACGAGTTCGGGGTACGCAGCTACCGGCAGTACACCGACGGTGAGGCCATGATGGTCGTCGACGGCAAGCAGTACCGCTACACCGGCACGATCCCGTGGACGATGAGCCCCTGGGCGTCGATGAATCTCGGCGCGACCTTTGTCGAGCTGGGGCATATGTGCAAGGCGATCCCGCTGGAGGCACCCTGGGAAGCGCCGAAGGCCGGCAAGTGGGATCGGATCAGTCTGGCGCAGTGGCTGGATCGCGCCGTCTGGTCCAAGCCCGCCTACGAGCTGCTCGAGACCGCCATCGCAGGCAGTTACACCTCGGCCGCCTCGGAAGTGTCGATGCTTTTCGCGCTGTACCAGATGGCGTCGGGAGGTGGACCGAACTTCGTTTTCGGCGTCAAGGACGGCGCCCAGGACGCCCGGCCCGTCGGGGGCATGGGCGCGCTCTACGGGCCGATGGCGGCCGAGCTCGGCGACTCGATTCACCTGTCGCAGCCGGTGCACCGCATCGAGCAGGACGCCGCCGGGGTGACGGCGCACGCGGATGGATCGACGGTGCGCGCACATCGGGCGATCGTGGCCGTCCCCCTGGCGATCGCCGGTCAGATCCGGTACGACCCGATGTTGCCGGTCGATCGCTCGTTCCTGCATCAGCGGGTGCCCAGTGGCTCCATCATCAAGATCTCCGTCCTGTACGACGAGCCGTTCTGGCGGCGCGACGGATTGTCGGGACAGTCGGCAGCACCAGGGTCGCCGGCCACCGTCACCATCGACGGCTGCACCGACGCCGGGCGGCCCGGGGTCCTGTGCGTCATTTCCGAGGGACCCATCGCACGGCAGATCGGCCGCCTCGACGCGGCCGAACGCAGGACGGCGATACTGCGCGAACTGGTCACGCGATTCGGCGAAAAGGCCGGTGCCCCAGTCGATTACGTCGAGCAGGACTGGAGCACCGAGCGCTACTCCGGTGGTGGAATGCTCAGTCACACGCCGACCGGTGTGCTGACCCAGTACGGCCATGCACTACGCGAACCGTGCGGCCGTATCCACTGGGCCGGAACCGAGAGCTCGGCCGTCATGTGCGGTTGGGTCGACGGAGCCATTCGCTCGGGTGAACGCGCCGCAAGCGAAGTGCTGCAGCACGAACTCGCCGCGGTATGACCAGACCCGCCACGACCACCACGAGGCCATGGTCTACATCACCGCCATCCGAACCCTGCCCCGACGACCCGCCTGAAGCCCGACGAGTTCGGATGGCACCGGTCGGCCGCGGATCAGAGTCTGAGCGCGTCGATTATGGCCAGCGCCACGGCTACGGCGCCGATGACGAGGGGCGCGGGGGCGGTGGTGTAGAGGCTGCCACGGATGTGAGCCACCGATGCGCCGATCATGAGCAGAGCCAGCCCGGCCGCCGCCGCGATCCCGAACGGGGCGTAGGCCAATCCCGCCGCGAGTCCCAGCGAGCCGAGCGCCTCGAGGTAGCCCACGGTATGCATCAATCCGACCGGCACTCGCAGTTGTTCGGCGGTGGCGGTGACCGATTTCAGTCGCCGCAACTTCGGCAGCGCCGACCGCACGAAGACGGCGATCAGCAGGACCGAGACGACGATGCTCGCGATGAACACGGCCTACCGCCCTTCGTCCGGTGCGTCGCCCGGCTGCATCCGCAACACCTCGCTCGACAGGAACTCCGCACGCTGCCGCTCCCCCGCGAGCAGGGGACGGTCGTCAGCGCGCTGGGCCTGCCGCCAGATCGGGCTGTCGACGAAATAGTTGTCGAATCGCTCCTGGGCGCCGAGCACCTCCTCGGCGCTCGCTGTGCCCTGCCGGATGCGGTCGCCGAGGCGGAAGTACTCGAACCGCTCGATGCCGGGGGTGAACACGATCAACACATCCGCCGATCCTTCTGCCGGCGCCGCCCAGGCGTGGGTCATGCGCGGCGGGATCAACAGGAAGTCGCCCGCGCCCACGGTGAGCACCTCCTCGCCGGCCAGCACCCGCAGCTTTCCGTCCAGCATGTAGAACAGCTCGGCCGAGGTGGTGTGGTAGTGCGGCGGCGGGCCCTCGGTCCCGGCGGCGAGGAACGTCCGGTTGGCGCTCATCGTGCCGCCGGTCATGTCGTGATCGGCGTACAGCCACACGCCCATGGTCTCGAGCCGTTCGGCCTCGTCTTGCCGGACGAGCAGGGCCCGATCCGATGCGATGTCCGCGGTCATTGAAACTCCTTTTCCGTCGATTCGGGTGGGACGATCGGTCGTCGCCGCCCGACACCACAGAGCCTGGCTGTGGCGGGAGGTGTGACATCCAGGCCGATCGATGTGAGGCATGGCACAATTTCCGCGAAGATGTCACATCCGCCTGTCGATCCCGCTCAGTGCTGTCGACAAGGAGGTACGAAGATGACATCGCACGAACACGCCGGCGCTACCGACGCCGTCACGGCACAGTTCCTGGACCATCGGGAATTGCTGTTCTCGGTGGTCTACAACATGCTCGGCAGCGTCGCCGATACGGAGGACGTGCTGCAGGAGGTCTGGTTGGCGTGGACCGCGCGCCATCGCGACCCCGGCAACGCGCCCATCGACAAGTCGCGTGCCTACCTGGTCCGCATCGCGGCGAATCGGGCGCTGGCCCGCCGCGCGGAGCTGAGTCGCAGGCGTGAGGTGTACGTCGGCCCCTGGCTGCCCGAGCCGCTGCTCGCCACCTCGGACCAGGCCGCGGATTCGGTCGAGCGGATCCAGTCACTGTCGACGGCCGTGCTGGTCGTGCTGGAAACCCTGTCGCCGCTCGAGCGGGCAGTCTTCGTGCTGTACGAGGTCTTCGGTTTCAGTCACCGGGAAGTGGCGGAGATGCTCGACCGCACGCCCGAGGCGATCCGTCAGCTTGCCACTCGGGCGCGGCAGCATATCCACGCCCGTCGCCCGCGACATCATGCCGATCCGAAGGTCCATGCCCAGGTCGCCGAGCGATTCGCCGCCGCCGCGCTCGGCGGCGACCTGTCCGCGCTGCTCGAGCTCCTCGCCCCCGATGTCACGCTGTGGACCGACAGCGGCGGGAAGGGCCCGGCCTACAGCCTGCGGCCGGTACACGGCCGCGATGAGGTCGCGGCGGCCCTGCTGACCATAGCGGCGAACCGCGTGGACGAAATGAGCATCCAGTATCGCTCGGTGGCCGGCGATCCCTGCGCGCTGGTGTTCTCCGGCAACAGCCCCTTTGCCGCGGTGGTATTCGATATGACTCCCGACGGCCGCCGGATCGGCGGCATCTACTCCGTCACGAATCCCGACAAGATGTCGGGCATCCGTTGAGCGCCGTCATTTACGGGATCCAGCTGGCGGCGTTCTGACGTTTCTGTGGCGGTCGCGGGATGGGCGGTCCTGACGGGACGCGGGTCGAGGTGGGGGTATCCCCAGGAAGAAGACGGTGGCTGCCGCCAGCGCGCGGCTACGCACCAGCGGGCGACGCTTGCTGTGAGGTTTGACCCCAAAGCAAGGAGTACACAGGATGGCCAGGGACCGGAAGCGCGTCAGACGGTGGAAACTGCCAGTGATAGGAGCGGTGGTCGCGGTGGGCGCGGGCATTGCCGTCGTGGCCACCCATGCGACGCCGGCCGGGAAGCAGGACTTGGTGGTTCACGCGCTGGAACAGGTGGCTCACCCACTGCGCTCGACCGAGCCTGGGGCGGACAGGGCCGACCTGCGGGCCCTGGGCGAGATGATCGGCTACGCCACGGTGGTCGGTCTCGGCGAGGCCACCCATGGCTCGCATGAGCTCTTCACCATGAAGCAGCGCGTCTTTCAATACCTGGTGGGTGAGAAAGGCTTCACCACCTTCGCCCTGGAGCTGAGCTGGTCGGCGGGCCTGCAAATCGACCAGTACCTCCAGACGGGTGTTGGCGACGCCCGCACGATCGCGAAGGAGACGTTGACTGGCTCTCCGTGGGACCGTGAGGAGTTCGTGAGCCTCATCGAGTGGATGCGTGAGTACAACAGCCAGCATCCCGGACACCCCGTCCACTTCATGGGCGATGACATCGGCGCGCCCACACTGGGCGACGAGTTCTTCGCCCGAGTGACCGGGTACGTGCAGAGCGACCATCCGGAATCGCTACCACGGCTCACCGAGCTCTACACCGGACTGCGCCCGATCGACAACGTCTTCGCATACCTGGACAGGCCGCTTGCGGAACGACAGCGGCTGGCCGCTCAGGCGCAGCAGGCCCTGGATCTGATCAGCGACCTGAAGGGTTCCGGCGGAGAAGCGTTCGACTGGGCCGAGCAGAACGCCCGATCCATCGCTCAGACCGCCGCCTTCCTCACGATGGACGTCAACGATCCGAACTCGCTGGCCAGCTCCGAGCGTCTCCGCGATGAAGTGATGGCCGAGAACGTCACGTGGTGGCAGCGGCACACCGGCTGCAAGGTACTGTTGTCGGCGCACGACGACCACGTCGCCTACATCCCCGGTGATCCCAAGATCTACCCCAAGACACAGGGATCATTCCTGCACGACACGATGGGCGCCGACTATCTCTCGATCGGCTCCACCTTCGACCGGGGCTCGTTCCTCTCCTCGGACAACGCCCTCGGTGGCGACTGGAAGAAGTTCACCGTGGGCGCCGCCGGACCCGGCACGAACGAGTACACCCTCGACCAGGTCCACTACCAGGACTACTACCTCGACATCCGTAATGCCCCGGCCGCCGCGCGTGCCTGGCTGGACACCGTCCGGCCGACGCGCGAGATCGGGACGCAGTACCCCGTCGATCCCGAGAGCAT
Organism: Nocardia albiluteola; assembly: GCF_018860155.1. Taxonomy (GTDB): domain Bacteria; phylum Actinomycetota; class Actinomycetes; order Mycobacteriales; family Mycobacteriaceae; genus Nocardia; species Nocardia albiluteola. The sequence goes on along the minus strand of NZ_JAHKNI010000012.1, from coordinate 177,561 downwards.
CGCGCTCGCCCGCTCCTTCGACGTCCTCGTCCACCTGCACGAGGTCCGCGAGGCCGACAAATGCAGGCCGTGAGGCCCTCGGCGTGCATCAGTCCCACCTCGACCGGCCGAGGGCTGCCCGCCCACGCCTGGCGCACCAACGGGTGCGGCCACTCCGAGATGCTGCCGACCGTTCGGGGGTGCGGGTAGCCCCACTACGGCCTTACCGGCTACCGGATGGAACAACAAGACACGGAACCAGGATCGTGTTCACTATGTTCGATTTCGCACAGGCACGACGTGACCTGGCGTACCTGCTTCCCGGCATCGTCGTCGCCCTCGCCGGTTTCGTCACGCTGACTTGCGGTCTGGCGCTGAGCCTCGGGACGCTGGTGGCGTGGATCGGGGTGCCCGCGCTGCTCGCCACGCTGGGGATGGCCCGGATGTTCGCCACGCTGGAACGACGCCGAGTGGCGGCCGTGACCGGGCACGAGCTGCCGTCGGCTCAATACGCCGCCGGCGCCGGGTTCGGATCGCGCCGGATGCGGGCAACACTGAAATGTGGGCAGTACTGGCGCGACCTGGCGCACGGGGTGCTGGTCGCACCGCTGTCGGTGTTCACCTGGAGTGTCGCGGTGATCTGGACGACCGCGGCGGTGGCGGGGACCCTATATCCGATCTACGGCTGGACGGTTCCCCGATACCCCGACAGCCAGGGGCTGGCCGACCTGATGGGCTGGCACACCCTGCTGGCCAACAGCATCGTGAACCTGGCGGTGGGGCTCGTGTTTCTGGGCACGGGCCCGGCTGTTCTGCGTGGTCTGACCGCGGTGCACACCGGGTTTGCCCGCATGCTGCTGACCGATGAGAAGGCCGCGCTGCGGGCCCAGGCCGAGCACCTCACCGCGAGCCGCAGCGCCGCCGTTCAGGCCGAGGCATGGACGCTGCGCCGGGTGGAGCGTGACATTCACGACGGTCCGCAGCAGCGGCTGGTCCGATTGACCATGGACCTCGAGGCGGCGCGCCGCCGCATGAACGACAATCCCGACGCCGCAAAGACATTGGTCGAGGAGGCGCTCGCGCAGAGCCACGAGGCGTTGACCGAACTACGCGCGGTATCGCGCGGTATCGCACCGCCCATCCTGATCGACCGCGGTCTCGCCGCCGCGCTCGCCGCCGCCGTGGCCCGCTGCCCGGTCGACACCGCGCTCGAGTGCGATCTGCTCGACGGCCGACGACTGCCCGAATCCGTGGAGAACGCGGCCTACTTCGTGGTCAGCGAGGCCCTGACCAACGTTGCCAAGCATGCGCGGGCCGACAGCTGTGCCGTGCGGGTAACCACCGAGGCGACCGCGCTGTGGCTGCGGGTGACCGATGACGGAGTGGGTGACGCCCACCTCGGGAAGGGGCACGGGCTGGCCGGCCTGGTCGATCGGCTCGCCGGGGTCGACGGCCGGCTCGACATGCACAGCCCAGTGGGCGGACCGACGGTGCTGACCGCCGAGATACCGCTCCCCCGATAGAGTCGGTGCTCATGCGTGTGGTTCTGGCCGAGGATTCGCTGCTGCTGCGCGAGGGCCTCGTCCGGCTGCTCGTCGAGGCGGGCGCCACCGTCGTCGAGGCGGTCGGCGACGGAGAGGCGCTGCTTCGCGCGGTGGTCGAGCACCGGCCCGACGTCGCGGTCACCGATGTGCGCATGCCGCCGTCGTTCAGCACCGAGGGGCTGCGCGCCGCGTTGGAGGCACGGCGCCGGGTGCCCGGCACGGCGATGCTGGTGCTGTCGCAGTACGTCGAACAGACCTACGCCTCCGACCTGCTCGCCCAGGCGGGCCTGGGCGGCGTCGGCTACCTGCTCAAGGACCGGATCTCCAAGCTGGAGGAGCTTTCTGACGCCCTCCGCCGCGTGACCGACGGCGGCACCGTGCTCGATCCCGAGGTGGTCGCCGCGCTGTTCGCCCGGCGGCGACGCGGCCCGCTGGACGAGCTGACCCCGCGGGAACGGGAGGTACTCGCGCTGATGGCGGAGGGTCGCACCAATCGGGCGATCAGCAAGCAGCTGACGATCACCGAGGGCGCCGTGGAGAAGCACGTCTCCTCGATCTTCACCAAGTTGCACCTGCCGCCCTCCGGCGACGACCATCGCCGCGTGCTGGCCGTGGTGACCTGGTTGCAGTCGTAGTCACCGGCCGTATATTCGGCCGCTTGTGACCGCTCTAACGACTGAGGTAGGCCAGCACCGCGAGTACTCGACGGTGGCCGCTGTCTTCGGCGGGGAGGTCGAGCTTGGCGAAGATATTGCCGACATGTTTATGGATCGCACGCTCGGTGACCTGCAAGCGTAGAGCGATCTCGCCGTTTGCATAACCTTGGGCCATCAGCTCGAGGACTTCACGCTCCCTGCCGGTGAGTGTGGATACCGGATCGTGGCGGGTCATGAGCTGTTCGAGCACTTCAGGGTCCATCACGGTGCCGCCCGAGGCGATGTGTTGCAGGGTGCGCAGGAAGTCGTCGACCCGTGCGACACGGTCCTTGAGCAGATAGCCGACTCCACCGCCATCGCGCAGCAGATCGCGTGCGTAGCTGTGCTCTACGTACTGCGAGAAGACGAGCACGGGTTGCCCCGGAAAGCGGGAGCGCACCTCGAGCGCCGCGCGGATACCTTCATGCCGGAAGGTCGGCGGCAGTCGTACATCGACGACGGTGACATCGGGGCGATGTTCGGCGACGGCAGCGATGAACGAGTGGCCGTCGGTGGTGACCGCCGCGACCTCGTGCCCCTCCTCGCGCAACAGGAGCACGAGCCCTTGTGCGAGTACAACATTGTCCTCGGCGATCACTACTCGCATGGGCACGCCGCCCGCAATACGGTCGGACCGCCCAGCGGGCTGTCGACGGTGAGAACCCCGTCGAGCGCCTCCAGCCGTCTTCGCATGCCGGCCACCCCCGTGCCCTTGGACTCGTCGACACCGCCACGCCCGTTGTCGTGTACCTCGACGGTGACGTACCGGCCGATCTTGCGCACCTCGACGCGTGCGGTGGTCGCGCCGGAGTGGCGTGCGGTGTTGGTGAGTGCCTCGGCGACCACGAAATACACCGCTGCTTCCACCGAGGCAGGTATGTCACCAGAGACCTCGATCTCCACATGGGTCGGAACAGTGCAGCGTGCCGCCACGGCGGCGACCGCACCGTCGAGGCCCTGATCGGCGAGAATCGGCGGATAGGTGGTGCGCAGGACTGTCCGCAGGTCACTCATCGCGGCTTCGGCGCCGTCGCGGGCTTGTTCCAGCAGCGGGCCGACTGCCTCGGGGTCCCGCTTGAGGACCCGCATCGCCAAACCCAGCCGCATCGCGAGACCAACCAGGTGGGCCTGGGTGCCGTCGTGCAGGTCGCGTTCGATGCGCCTCAGGTCAGCGGTGTGTGCGTCGACCGCCCCGGAACGGGTGCGTTGAAGTTCGGTGATCTGATGCGCCAACTGTTGGTTCATTCCCGCCCGTAGGCATGCTTCCGATATTTGCATGCCGATACGCGCGATCAGCGGCACACAGGCGACGGCCACTGCCGTGGTGACGACCGTCTGCACGATTCCCACGGTGAACGCCGACGCCCATCCGGTGATCGGCACGTTGGCCACCACCCGGACAGTGCCCTGCGGAAACAACCACCACAACCAGATGGCCGCAAAACTCAGCACCGGTAGCACAGCGAGGGCGAGGCCTACCGCGCCGAGGACAATGCCGGCGAAAAGCATCGCGACGACCCACCGCACTTCACGCCACACGGTTCGGTCGGTGATGAGCGCGGGTAGCCACCGAAAGGGCCTGCCGGCCGGTACTTCCGGACTGCCCAGTTCACGGGCCAGCCGGATCCGCTCGGCATCGGCGATTCGACCGAGCACCCACAATTGCGGTGGCACGAGCACGAATCCGATGCCCACGAGGCAGGCAACGGACGTGTAGATCAACAGGGGGACTGCGATAATCGCGTACAGGCCTATTCCGAGAGTGGTTGCGCTGGCGCGGGCTCCATTGCCTATCCGATCCCACCATGAAGCGACTGATACAGACACCCCGGGAGTCTTTCATCCCGATCCGGCCGTGACGGTGTAGCTGGCACTACCACCAAATGGGGTGGGTGCTACCGGGTATCGGCCCGGTGCCGTACCTAACGTTGCCGATCGTGATGAGCAGCAACGAAATCAAGGGTCGACACGTCAGGGCCGACAAAGATAGTCCGGCTGCAGTTCGCCGGTTGGCGGCAGGTCTGTGCCTCACCGCGCTGGTTACCACCGCGGTCGGGTTCCTCGCCCCGCGGGCCGCGGCCCTGGAGATCGCCCCCGGCCTTTCCTGTGAAAATGACCTCAACTGCCGCAACGACACCGAGGACACTTACCGGGTGACTTCCCGCGCGGAATGCACTGGCGTCGCCATCGGCTACACAACCGACAGTTGGATAGGCCCGCACTCGACCGCACGCGTGAAGGCCGAATGCCCGGGCACCTCGAGACTCGGCACAATGAGACCTCAGACCACTATCGGACCCAACGGGCAACCCGACATGACGATGATGAACGACTTCGGCAATTGGGAGCAGACCTACGTGGTCGGCATCAAATACCTGGGCGCGGAGGTCGACAACAGTCCCCAGAGGCCCAATTCCGGGTCGACCGGATAACACGCCAGCGACCAACGAAAACCGGCAACCGGACGCGAAGCGCCTCGCACCGAGACGACTTCCCAAAGGGGGCACCCGCACAGGGTGTCCCCTTTCTTCATGACCACTGGCGGTTCCGCATGACCACCGTCGGCCCGCCTCGGCACCTCGTCCTCTGGGGCGTGCTCTTCTTCGAGTCAACGGGCTTCCAGTGAGTCTCTCACCTCGGACTGGCAGGGGACGGTGTAGCTGACTCCACCTTCGAGCGGGGTGATCATGTCACCGCACCAGCTCGTTGACCTGCCTACCGTTTCCGAGCGTGACGAACAGGAACGAATTGCGAACACCCCCCGGATACCAGCGGGACGATCCGCGCAGCCGAGCGGTCAAGGAGTTGTGGTACTTCGTGCCGGCGGCCTACATCGGTGCTTGGCTGGTGGCAACACCGTTGTGGCTGACGGGATTTCGGCGCGAAGCGCCGTCGCAGCACGCGGGACCGTTGGTGGCGGCCTGCCTGTTCACCATGATGGTCGTTCCCGCCGCGGTCTCGATCCTGCTGACCCGATGGCGTCATCCGTGGCGTGACGTGCCGCGAATTCTATCGCTGGGACTGCCCCGCCCGCGGCGGCGTGTAGTAGCCCAATGCCTTTGGGCGAGTATCGTTTTCGTTGCAATCACCCTGGTGGGATTGATACCCGCGGCGCTGTCCGGCGTGTATCGGCCGGCATGGCCGCAGTCGGCGTGGTCGCTGCTGACTCTGCCGTTGTCGGCGATTGTCTCGCTGCCCCTCTATCTCGGCGAAGAGATCGGCTGGCAGGGATACATGATGCCGCGGTTGACACTTCGCTTCGGTACCGTCACGGGCATCTGCGTTGGCGGCGTGCTCTGGGGTCTGTGGCATTTGCCTATGACCGCGCTGGGCGGAAGCTACCCCGGCCACCCGCTCTACGTCGCGATCCCCACTGCCGTCGCGGTAGCTGTCGCCGCGGGCGCAATTATCGCTGTGATCCGGATCCGCACGCACTCGGTCTGGCCCGCAGTCGCAGCCCACCTCGGGTTGAACGAGTTCGCACTGCCGCTGCCGCAGCTCACCGCCGCGTCGGACCACGCGCCTGATCCACTGTTCGTCGGACCGCTGAGCCTCATCACGTGGCCGATCATGATGGTCGCCGGCGGCATGGCGCTGTACACCATCAGCGGCGCCGGTCATCGGCGTGGACTGCGTGGAACCGGTCGAAAATCAAGGGGCGCGTAAGCCGCCGGGCTGGTCCCGGTCGACGGCCTGGACGGGCGGCCATACCCATGTTCGTGCCTCGATCTGCGATCGATGCTGCACCGCAGTGTATTTCGTGTCGCAAACCGCCCTGTATGCGGAATGAGCGTGCAGTCCGCAAGATCGCCTGCCGCCCAACAACTATGGCGTTCATAATGCACTGCTCGCGGCTACGGCGAGCAGTGCACGCTTGGTCCGACTGGCGGGGGCGTTCCGTGGTTGATGGCGGAGTCAATTGATGGCGGCGATGATTCGTCGTCGTCCGTACTGCCAGAGTTGGGAGACGGTGCGGAACCCGGCTTGTCGCAAGAGGGTCAGGTGCAGTTCGTAGGTGGTGTTGCCGTTTTCGGGGTGTTCCCAGGCTCGGCGTTCCCTTTCTGCCACGGCGTCGACGAGTTCGGGTTCGGCTTTGATCGCGGTCCACCATTCGTCCCAATCCTCGTGATCACCAACGCTTTCGCGTTCGGCGTGACGAGCTCGGATGACTTGGTCGAGCAGGTCGATCTCGGTGTCGCGGGTCGCGATGTCGTCACCGTTGAGCAGGATGCCACCGGGCCGTAGCAGGCGCGCGGTTTGCGTGTAGAGCTGGGCGAGCTGGTCGGTTCGCAGCCAATGCAGGGCGGTGGTGCTGACGATCGCGTCGACGGGGTCGGAGATCGGCAGTGCGGCCAGCCATTGCGGGTCGGTGAGGTTGCGATCGAGGAGTTCGAGACCGTGTGCCGACCGCCCCAGCGCGAGGAGCACCGGATCGGTGTCCACTCCGATGACGCGGGCGCGCGGCAGTCGTTCGAGGATGCGGGCGCCGAGTGAACCGGGGCCGCAGGCCAGATCGATCACGACGGGATCCGGTCGTTGGGTGTGCGCGGCGACCGCATCCGCTATCACCGCGAATACCGTCTCCCGGTCGGGTACGTAGGTCTCTTGTTGATGGTCCCAGCGTCGAACCCAGGTGTCGGCCGTGGTGGTCGTGAGCGACATGATCACCCCTTGTTACTGTCATAATCGTCAATGGCAGTAACAACCTTAGAGAGAGCGAGGTAACTGGTCAAGTGCGATTGGACAGTCACACGGTCCGGGTGGTCGACGACGCCGTCGTGCTCGTCAATGCCGTCGTCCCGGGCGAATGTCGAGGCAGGCCGTACCCGCCCGCTGCCGACCCCGTGCAGTTGCACGAGCGGGTAGAGGGCGTGACGGTCGCGGTGTACGGCCGCCCCGTGGACTCAGGCGAGGCTGCGGGACTGGCCGGTGTGGCCCAGCAACTGCGGCGGGTGTTCGACGCCGTCGCGACCGGCGACGCCGATAGCGCCGCGACACAGATCAATGCCATGATCACCGAATACGAGGCGCGGCCCACGCTGGCGCGAGGAGACGACGGCTCGTGGCATCTGCATTCCCACGCTCCGGACGCCCCGTTTGTCGCGGGGGTCGGTGCGGCGGCTGCGGTCGGGTTGGCCTATGTGTTGGGCAGCGAGCACGCCGACCGGATCGGTATCTGCTCGGCCGACGGCTGCGACCGCGTCTACCTGGATACTTCACGCAACGGTACAAAACGCTTCTGCGGCACCGCTTGTCAGAACCGGACCAAGACCTCCACGTTCCGTGCCCGCCAGGCAGCATCCGACGCAGAGTCCACCATCGGCGACCGCGGCGCTGCGCCGAACTGAGGTAGCAACCCCAGCCAACCGCATGAATCAACATGCCGAGCATGTCCGGAACGCCGTGTAATCGGCAAGAGCGTGCGTTCCACAGACACGCCCAGGTCGCTGGACACGCTCGCCGATGACGTCAGACCGGCGTAGCCACGGGCGCCGTGGGCGCCGGCCGATCGTGGTGTCGGGTTCACGGCGGGCATCGCGAATGCCGAACCCGTCGTCATTGTGGCGACTGTCGGCGCACTGCCCGGGTTTCGGTAGTGCGCCGGCGGAGTTCCGGCTGTGCGAGCGCCGGTGGGACATAGGCAACGTCGACCGGTCCGACGTCGGTTCCAGGCGGCACGATCTCGTCGATCTGGTCGAGCAGGTCGTCGTCCAAGAGCGTGCCGGCTCCGGCAAGGAGGTCGTCGAGCTGCTCGGGCGTGCGCGGACCGATGATCGCCGAGGCGACGGCCGGGTGGGCGGCCACGAACGCCAGTGCGAGGTGGGGCAGCGACAGCCCGGCCTGCTCGGCGATCCGGGCAAGTGCTTCGACGGCGTCAAGCTTGCGTTCGTCGGTCAGGTGCTGCCGCGCCCAGTGCAGGCGCCCGGCCGACGCCGTTTCCGCGCTGCCCTTACGCAGGCGACCGGCAAGCAGGCCCATCGCCAGCGGGCTCCACACCAGGACACCCAGCCCGTAACGCCTGCAGACCGGCAGGATCTCGCGTTCGATCCCGCGGTTGAGAATCGAATAGTGCGGTTGCTCGGAGCGGAAGCGTGCCATCCCGCGCCGTTCGGCCACCCACTGGGCTTCCACGATCTCCGACGCGGGCAGGTTCGAGTGGCCGATTGCACGTATCTTGCCCGCGCGCAGGAGGTCGGTCAGCGCGCTGAGGGTTTCCTCGATGTCGGTTCCGGGTTCAGGGTGGTGGGCCTGGTAGAGGTCGATGTGGTCGACACCCAGGCGGCGTAGCGACCCTTCGACGGCGGAAACGATCCACCGGCGGGAGTTGCCGCGCCGGTTGGGGTCGGAACCCATGGGGCCGTTGAACTTCGTGGCCAGCACGACGTCGTCGCGGCGGCCGCGCAGGGCCTTGCCGAGGATCGTCTCGGAGGTACCGTCGCCGCCGTAGACGTCGGCGGTGTCGATGAAGTTGATGCCGCCGTCGAGGGCGCGATGGACGATGCGCACGCAGTCGTCGGCATCGGGGTTGCCGTATGGCCCGAACATCATCGTGCCCAGGGCATATGCGCTGACCTGGATGCCGGTTCGGCCGAGCGGGCGAGTTTGCATGGATTCTCCTGCGACGGTAAAGGAGTGCGGCCGCGACCGGCCGCACTCCTTGTGGAGATGGTCAGGCCTGGGTGTATTCGGCCGCGACGTCGACGATCCAGGTGACGCCGAAGCGGTCGGCGAGCATCCCGAAGGCGGGCGCCCACTGCGCAGGACCGAACTCCTCGATCACGGTCGCGCCCTTGGCGAGACCCTCCCACACGGGGGTGACCTCGTCGATGCTCTCGCCACGGACGGAGAGGAAGAACGGCTCCTCGGTGATCGTGGCGCCGTTCTCACGACGAGTGGTGGGTGCGTCCGGAGCGGTGGGCGTGTGCTCGCCGGGCACGTCGTAGGCCATGACCTGGAAACCGTTGTCGGCCACGACCTGGCCGAACACGACGTGGGCGGCGCCGGGAAGCTCGGCGGGCATCCCGAAGTCGGCATAGGTGGCGACGGTGAGCTGCCCGCCGAACACCGACTGGTAGAACTCCAGGGCTTCACGGGCCTGGCCGTGAAAGTTCAGGTGGGCGACAGCGTTGAGCGACATGGTGTTCCGGTCCTTCGCGAGTAGTTCCCAGTGCCGGAGGTTTCCGGCGGCAGGAACGACAATGCAGGCAGTACCGGTCAGAGAACGTCCGCTACTCGTGGCAGGGTGGAAACTATGCCGATCGCCTCCTCGACGACAACCTCCAGCCGGCTGCTGTCGCTGCTGTCGCTGCTGCAGGCCCGACGGGACTGGCCGGGCGGCCTGCTCGCCGAGCGGCTCGGCGTCAGCGAGCGGACCGTGCGCCGCGACGTCGACCGGCTGCGCGAGCTGGGTTACCCCGTCCAAGCGGTCAAGGGCCCCGACGGCGGCTACCGGCTCGAAGCGGGCAGTCACATGCCGCCACTGCTGTTCGACGAAGAGCAGGCGGTCGCGCTGGCCGTGGCGCTGCGGATCGCCGTCGGGACGGGCGCGGGCATCGAAGAGGCGGCCGTGCGTGCCCTGGCCACCGTGCGGCAGGTGCTGCCGTCGCGGTTGCGGCAGCGTGTCGACGCCCTCGAGATCAGCTGGGCCGGACACGGTACCGATCCGCAGGTCGACACGGTCATCCTGCTCGACCTGAGCGCCGCGGTCCGAGCGGGCGAGGAACTGCGGTTCGACTACCGCTCACCTGGACGACTCGAGCCCGCCGAGCCGCGCGCGCCCCGCCGGGTGCAGCCCCATCACCTGGTGGTGCGGGCCGGACGCTGGTACGTCGTCGGCTGGGACCCCGACCGCGGCGACTGGCGGACCTTCCGCGCCGACCGGATGACATTGCGGGTACCGAACGGCCCGCGGTTTACGCCCCGGGAAGTGCCGGGCGGCAACGTCGCCACGTTCCTATCGGCCCGGTTCAAAGGTTCCCAACGCACAGACGCCTGGCCCTGCCGCGGCGAAGTGATCCTCGACCTGCCCGCAGCCGAGGTGACCCCGTTCGCCGGCGAGGGCGTCGTAGAGGAACTCGGCACCGCCCGGACCAGGCTGACGATGGGGTCCTGGTCCTGGGCCGCCCTCGCGGCGGCGTTGGCCCGCTTCGACACCGAGATCGAAGTGGTCGGACCGCCCGAGCTGCGAGCGGCGTTCGCGGAGCTTTCCCGGCGCGCCGGACGCGCCGCGGGAACCGGGTAGGGGCGGCTGGCCGAGGATGCCGGACCGATGGAATAGCATCAACTCGGGGATCGGAAAGAGCGGCGTCGGATCATGGCAGAGGACCTGACCGTGACTGGGGTGCTGGTGATACCTGCATCCGAGTTACGCGAGCGGTTCTCACGGTCGTCCGGTCCGGGAGGGCAGCACGTCAACACCACCGACAGCCGGGTAGAGCTGTCGTTCGACCTCGCCAACTCGCCCTCCGTGCCGGAGTGGCTGCGCACCCGGATGCTCGACCGCCTGGCCACCCGCCTGGTCAACGGGGTGCTCACGATCGCTGCATCGGAGCAACGTGCGCAGTTGCAGAACCGTGCGAACGCCCGCGAACGCCTGGCCGCGTTACTGTCTGACGCCGCCGCCCCGCCACCCGTTCGCCGCGCCACCAAGCCCTCGCGCGGAGCAAAGGAACGTCGCATCGCCGCGAAGAAGCGGCGCGGCGTCACCAAACGCAACCGCCGCGTCTCCCCCGACGACTAGCCGACGGACAGCGCCACAGGTTCCGACGGTGCGTCCCACGCCGAATGTTCATGGCAGCAGGCCACGAGAGAGGATATGGAATGACAGTCGGGAATGTGCTGAACCTGTCCGCCGACGAGGTCCTGTCTACCACGCGCTCGGTGCGGAAGCGGCTGGACCTCGAGCGTCCGGTGCCGCGTGAAGTGTTGCTGGAATGCCTCGAATTGGCGCTGCAGGCGCCGACGGGTTCGAATTCACAGGGTTGGCAGTGGGTGTTCGTCGAGGACGCCGAGCGGAAGAGGGCGCTGGCCGACATCTACCGGACCAATGCGACCCCGTACCTCGACGCGCCGAAACCCGCGTTCGGTGACGAGCGCGATCTGCGCAGGCCCCACGTGTTCGACTCGGCCAGGTACCTCAACGATCATCTCCACGAGGTGCCGGTCGTGCTGATCCCGTGCCTCGAGGGTCGAGTGGACAACACGCCGGGGGTATCCAGCGCGGGTTTCTGGGGTTCGCTGTTGCCCGCGGTGTGGAGTTTCATGCTGGCGTTGCGCTCGCGCGGACTGGGTTCGGCATGGACGACACTGCATCTCGTCGGCGGCGGCGAAAGACAGGCCGCCGACCTTCTCGGTATCCCGTTCGACCAGTACAGCCAGGGCGGGCTGTTCCCTATCGGCTACACGAAGGGCACCAACTTCCGGCAGGCGAAACGCCTGCCGGCCGACCAACTCACCCACTGGAATACCTGGTAGGCCGCACACCCAGGCTCGGCCTCAACCTGCCGCCACCGCTCTCCACGCCTTCCTGGAACGTGAGCGGGCCTGCGGGGCGGCGTATTCGATTCGCCGACGCGCCTCGGAGGCACTGATCCGCAGCAGATCACTCAATAGCTCCGCTGTGTCACGGTAGCCGGTGTCGGCGGCGAGACCGCGGCGCTCAGCCTCGGCGACGGCCGCGACCATAGCCGCACCCAGTCGACGTCGGTGGCGTTCGGTTTCGACGAGAGTGCGCAGCAAATCGACATCAGCCAGCTCCGGCCATCTCCGCGCCGGAGCATCCGGGGCCAGTGCAGTCGAATGTGTGTTCACCCGAGCCAGCCTACCCCATTCTCGAACACATGTTCGACAATCCGTCGGTTCGGCGCTCCCTCGTGTTTCGTAGTCAGGCGGCGGCGTTTGCCCAGGCCAGGCGGATGGTGTGGATTTGTTCGGGGGTGGGGTCGCCGGGTAGGTCGGCACAATATCGGGCGGCGATTAGCGTGCGCCGCGCGCGAGCGTGATGGCCACTCATCCGGGCGGCGGTGAGCATGCCGCACACCGTCCGCCGGGTCGGGGCGGCGATCATCCCGATCGTCAGCGTGACGAAGGTGGTGAACGTCGGAGTGGTGAAACACGGCCGAAACGCACCCAATAAGACCGGTGAGGATCGTGTCATCCTGCGCCGGTTCATGAAGGTCAACGCCGCGCACCCGACCTATGAGGCGATGACCGAACTCAGGCGGGCGCAGAAGGCGATCTTCTTGTCCCGCTACCTGCGCGGCCGCGAACTCCAACGGGAAATCAACAGCGGCCTGAACGTGGTCGAAGCCTGGAACGGCGGGAACCAGGTCATCTTCTACGGCAAGAACTCCGAGATCGCCTCGAATCGGCGCGACGAACAGGAAATGCCGCCTGGTGTACGTGAACGTGTTGATGATCCAGGGCATCCTCGTTGACCCCGATTGGGACGGCGAGTTGACCGCCGAGGACGAACGCGGCCTGACCCCGCTGTTCTCGTCACACGTAATCCCGTACGGCGGGGCCGAGCTGAACATGAACAACCGTCTCGCCCCGGGTTAGTTGAGCCGCCCAGGCTTGCCTCCCAACTCCTCGCAAAGGCTCACGCGGCGGTGTCCTCAGGACCTGGCAGAGCGCACACCTCAGCGAACAACTTCCACCGAGAGAACACATCCCGTACCTCGCGGGGCGCATGAGTCAACGCGTCGACATCGGGGTCAGCCGCAGTGACATGGGGGATGTGGACGATGGCATCGTAGGCGTCCAATGGGCTCAGGTCCGAGTAGTACGTGCCGTAACGCTGCCGTGTCACGCTGCCGACAATGGCTGCGTCGGACGGGGACAGGCGTCGGAGGTCGGTCGCGAACAGGCCGTCGTGGCTGGCGGCCATGAGAGCGTCGAGGCTGCCCGGTTCGGGTGCTTCCATATCCGTGAAGAGTTGCCCTGCAAAGAAATCCGCTGAGGGATTGAGGGTACGACCGCTCGTCGTGGTCATGCCGACGACCCGATAGTCACTGCCGAGCCGATCGGCCAGCCGCACGCCCATCGTCGTCACCGGGAGCATGCCGGGTAGCGTGCCGGGCCACCGCTGTACGTGAGCGTTGTGGGCGGCCAGCACGATTCGGTCCGTTCTACGCAGAATCCATTCGACGGTGCCGGCTATCGCGGTGTCGCGGAGCATCATCATCCCATGTCGATCGCCACGGGCCAGCGCCCGGAACATCGCGTCGATGGTGACCGTCAGGCTCAGCGAGTGACATGCCCGCTCATACGTTTCCTCGGTGGTCCGCCGGAGGTAGTCGAGGCGCCGGCTCGGTATGCCGGCCGTGAGATCGGCAAGGCTCGCGGTCAGCGAGTCCCGCGCTGCGGGTGCGAGTTTCCCGTAGGAGGCGAAGGCCGCGGGAATGGAGAACGCGGAGGACGCGGAGAAAGCGGCGGCTGTCTCCCGGATGTCCGGGTCGACGCGGAACTCGGGTTCGGCCTGCGCGAGGTAGCCGAGGACGGCATCCAGTCCGGGCAGCAGCGAGGCATTCGATCCGGACAGATCGATGCCATAGAAGCCGATGGCTCGCGTGCTCGCACGATTGTGGCCGGCCATCCACTCCAACTGTGCGCGCATCGGCTTCCACAGTCCCATCAGCGATGTGATGTCGTTCGCCATGACCTGGCCGATCGGGTTGCCGCCGCCTCGAACCCAGTTGTCGACCGACCAGCCCTCGGTGAATCCCGACTCGAATGCGTAGGCATCGAAGCCGTGCCGTTCAACCAGATAGCGCAACAGTCGGTGCCGGAGCTGATAGGACTCGCGGTTGTAGTGTGCGCTCTCTCCGATTGCGATCACCCGCGCATCACCGATCACGTCATCGAGCCATTGGAGGTCGTCCAACGGCGCGTCCGGATCCAGTGTGCGTAACGGCCGCACCGCCGCGTCACTCAGTCGTTCCGGCGTCGTCGAAGCGGTCATCGACCGGCCTGCTGTAGGGGGATCATGGCTTGGGTGGCGTTGGCGAACATGGCGTAGTGGCCGCCGTCGACGAAGTGCGTCGTTACGTGGGGCAGCCGAGAGGTGACCTCTCGCCCGGATCGGGGACTGACGGTGGTGTCTTGTTCGCCGTGCCACCATTCCACCGGGCCGGTGACCTCGCCTAGGTCGAACCCCCACGGGCGGCACAGCGTGGCGAGGTCGTCGGTCGGGCCGGCGGAGCCCTGCCGGTATCCGTCGCCGAGTGCCTCCATCGAGGCCCGGGTCTGGTCGGGGTACTTCCTGGCGAACTCGGCGTCCGGCGAACTTCCGCGTGCGACCAGCGCCATGAGACGGTCGACGGCCTTGGCTGATCGTGGGGCGCTCAGCGCAGAGAGGGCACCGTACAGCCGTGGCGTGTGGACCGCCATCCCGTTGTAGAACCGGGACATACGCGACACCACACCATCGGCCCGGGTCCAGTCCTCGCTGTATGGCGGGCTTCCCGCGCCGACCACCGTGCAGGTCACGCGGTCGGGAAACCGGTATGCGACAGCGAGGGCGTAGGCCCCGCCGGCGGAATGGCCGAGTAGCCCGAAACGCTCCAGTGCCAAGTGGTCCGCCAGTTGTTCGATATCGCCGGCCCAATCGACCAACCGTCGGCCAGGGGCCGGGTCGGAGCGTCCCAGACCCGGCCGGTCCACCGAGATCATCCGGATTCCGCTGGCCATGGCGACCGCGTCCAGCGCGACTCCGGCGTGTCCCGAGGTCGCCGACCCGGGCAGGAACACACACGGCGAACCAGACCGGTCACCATGCTCGTACCAGCTCGCGGTCCGACCGTCAGCGAGGACCATCGACTCCGGCATCCGGCTGTCGTCACGACTCACGAAAGATTCCCGTCTCTAGCTTGCTGAAGAGCTCTTGTTGAAGAGTTGTTGCCATTGCGCGAGTAGCTGCGGCAGACGCTCGGCCAGGACGTCCGGTTTCGTACTGCCGCTGCACCAGCTCGGTGAACTGCCACACATAAGCGGGCACATTCGCCGGGTTCGCCGGCAGGTAATACATACTCGGGTCGGCGATCTCACCCATGGCCACGGCCGTCGGCCGGATGCGGATCGGCGCCGGCTGCTGCTCGAGTCTCATGGCTTCCTTTCAGACGGACGCGGCAAACGATGCCCGCGCCCACTGGTAACGCCCTGTCAGCGACTGCCAGTCCGCTGCCAGGAGTCGTCGAGCAGCGTGTGGAGCCGGTCGGCGGATACCATCGGGCGATGCGGCACCGGCTGCAGCGGGTTCGGATGATCGTGTCCGAGCTCGATCAGGAACTGCCACGCCGTCAATCCGGCCATGGGCGCCCCGGCGGCGTGTACGTGATCAAGGTTTGCAGGCGGCAGATGCGGGCCGACGCCAAGAAAAATCATGACCACCTGCTCACCGTTGCGGGCGCCGTCCTCACCGAGCAGGGCGCCGATGCGTCGCTGCGCGACATCGCACGCAGAGCCGGAGTGGGCCTGGCCACCTTGCTCCGTCACTTCCCGACACGTGAGGCACTGCTCGAAGCGTTGCTCCGCACCGTCTTCGACGAACTGGCCGAGACGGCAGCCGAACTCGAGACCTCGCACACGCCAGAAGGTGCATTGGCGTCCGGACGTTCCGCGCGGACGCCAACGACCCGAGATGACCTCGGGCCGTTGAGCTTCGGACTCAGCCGCGACTTCGAATACGCCGCTACTCGAGCGAGTTGGCCAACCGATCGGCATAAGGGGCAGTGAATTTTCCGACAATGGGAAGCCCCGCGCGGACACCGCCGGTGTTGTTCGCCTGGACCATGGCCATGATCCAGACGACGACCGCGAAGACCGCGACTGCGAGTCCGGCGATGCTGAAGAGGATCCCCAGGACCCCGAGGAGCGAGCCGACGACGCTCAGAACGATATTGACCACCGAGACCGCTCCGAAGAAGACGATCGATTGCGAGGCATGGAATTTCACATCGGGATCGTTCTTTCCGACGAAGAGGAAGATGATTCCGGTGAGCCACCCCAGCGCGTACGACAGGATCGCGCTGGTCTTTTTGTCCAAGCCGGCGGACTGCGGCTGGTTCGCGGGAGGTTGAGAAGATGTCATGGGGTAAGCAGACACCGCGCACGTCTCCTACCGATCCCAACTTTCAGCACGAGCCCACAGGTCGCGGACTCCGAGCGAGGAGCACGGACCGCGCCAGCGGCCGGCAAGCTTACCTGCGATCGCACGCTACGGCGCTGCGAGTTGCGCCTACGTCATGTAATCGGCATGTGCGTGCGGTTGCCCGGCCGAGACGATCACCGCCAGTGGATCTTCCGGCAATCGGCTGCCGTCCGCCCGAACCGCGCGACCAGCGGCATGGGACGTTCCATATGGGGTGTGCCGTTGCGGTACCGTTCCGCGGCAATGTCGGGTCGGCCGCCTCGGTACTGTGACGCCGTATGGTCGACACCGAGATCGAGATCACCGCGGACCTGGTCCGCGCCCTGCTTCGAGAGCAACATCCAGACCTTGCGGGGCTGACCATTCGTGAGGTGGCGGGCGGCTGGGGCAACCACATGTGGCGCCTCGGAGACGAGTTGGCCGTGCGCATGCAGCGCATGGACCCCACCCCACAGCCCCAGCTCAAAGAACGCCGATGGCTACCCGTGCTGGCACCGCGCCTGCCACTCCCAGTACCGACCCCGGTGCGGTTCGGCGAACCGTCCGAGCGCTTCCCCAAGCACTGGACCGTGATGACATGGGTTCCCGGCCAGCCGCTGGACCACGGCACGATCAGCCGCGGCACCCACGCGGCCGACACACTCGCGAGCTTCCTGCGGGCGCTGCATGTGCAGGCACCCGCCGAGGCGCCGCTCGCCACGGACCGCGGAGCTCATCCCAGGAACTGCACAGACGGTTTCGAGAACTTCTTGCAGGCCGTTGCCCCCGACGACATCACTGCCGAGGTCCGGGCCGTCTGGGACGACGCCGTCACGGCCCCCGCGTGGGAGGGCCCGCCGGTGTGGGTGCACGGCGACCTCCACCCCGCGAACGTCGTGGTCTCGGACGGAACACTCTCGGGCATCATCGACTTCGGTGACATGTTCGCCGGCGATCCCGCGTGGGACCTCGCCGCCGCATGGGTGCTGCTACCCGCGGGCACGGCCGCGCGGTTCTTCGACACCTACGCGCACGCAGACGAGGCAGCGATCCGCCGCGCCCGCGGGCTCGCCGCCCTGAAGAGCCTGTTCCTGATACTCATGGGACACAACGGAAATCGAGGCCGGCCCGGCGGCAAGCCGCACTGGGGACCCGTAGGTCGGGCGGCACTTGATCGTGTTCTGAACGGTGTCTGATGCACACGCGCTCATCGGCACGAGGGGATACCTTGTGGACGCAGCATTGTTGGTGACGTCGCAGTGGATTTCGACGCGCTCGATGCCTGGAAGGTTGAGGGTGATCGCGCAGGCAAGCCAAATATCTTCGCTGACAGCCTGATTCCGGTCGTCAGGGTTGGGGTTCGCGGATTGTTCCGTGGCGTGATCGCCGACGGCGATGCCCTGGACATGGAGGTTCACCGCTTCCGGGTCATCTACAACACGATCAGGCCATCGACGACCAGGTACCCAGCTCAGCCTTCACGGCTGCCAGCAGCTGAAAACCGCTCGATACGCGGTGTCGGTTTTAGCGTTGGGCCACACCTCGCCCTCGACGTAGTCGACGATCTTGTCCCACCACGATGGTGCCCCCGAATCCCCGCCATACAGATACAGGTTGGGGATCTCGGGACGTTTCATTCACTCCAAAGCCCCCGGTGGAAACGCGATGTCATCGGGGGCGCCACCGATGACCGAGAGCTGGTTGGCGTTGGTCGAGCCATCCAGCCGGTAGCAGAATCATCCGTATTGAGCTGGGTTCCATACGCGTGTCGGCTTGTTGGTGAAGATGAACCGCAATGCCTTGATCATGATCTCACCTCCTTCCTGGGGCTCGGTCGGGCGCGGACAGGGCTTGTGGGGTACGCCGCAGGGTGAACGGCCTGGGGGTCGCGGCATTGGTCACGATCGGGCGGGTATCACCGCCGCCGATGACGCGCAGAGAGGTGTTCTCGATGAGGGTGGTGGCTGCATCGGTGACCAGATCGTGGGCGACCGCGGCGCCGGCGCAGGTGAAGGGGCCGGAACTGAAGGGCACAAATGGGCCGTGTTCGCTCGGTCGAATCCAGCGGTCGGGTTGGAATGCCCCTGGTCTGGTCCAGTGTTTGTTGTCGTGATGGAGCAGATAGGGGCTGACGGACAGCAGGTCGCCGGTCTGGAAGGCGATCCCCCCGAACTCGGCGGGATAGGGGACGGGACGGCTGACCATCCAGGAGACTGGCCGGTGCCGCAGGGCCTCACGTACCACCCAGTCGACGGGCCAAGGCCATGGTGAGCCGGGAGAGTGGAGACTGCCCAGCAGCACCGACCACGCGAGCGAGTAGCCCAGCGGTCCCACAATGGACCGGAACATCAGCACATAAAGCTGCGCCACCGTTGCATCGGCGACGCCGTCGGGACAGGCACCGATCACGGCGTCGAGCAGATCCCGTGGTTCGGCTTCCGCAGTGCAGCCGGTGGCGCTGCGCCGGTCCCGGATCTGCTCGTTCAGCGCGGTGGACAGCTTGGCGCGCAGCAGCTGCGCTCGCGCCCGCTGCGCCATTCGGGCCGGGCGAAGCGCGCCCACGCGTGCATTGCGCTCCAGTAACTGCCGCAACTCGGGAGAACCATCGGGGTGCAGCAACACGTCCGCGGTGCACCGATACACCAGCTCGACCCCCGCTGCGGGCCAGCGGGTGACGGAGGGCATTTCGATCACCGCCGCCGCCAGGGACTCGCGATACTCGGGCGTATGCGTCCGCAGAATCGCGCGCACCGCGCGGCCGAAATCGACCTGAGCAGACCTCGAAGGCAGCATAGAACCGAAGAACCCGGACTTCCCCGCATTGAAAGCGCGGTCACTCAACACCGTCAGCGCCAGACCTGTATCGCCGACACACCACCCGCCCCACGGCAGCCCGAACACCTCTACCGGGCTGGTCCGGCGCAGATTCTCGAGGAAACCCAACGGATCACGCCGGAACCGGCGCATCTCTGCAAAACCCATCGGACGGTCCTCTCATAGAGAGGGTGAGCGATTCATCAGATGTTTTCGAGCGGATTTATCCACTGGCTGTGCGTACAAACGCAGATCAAGCATAGTATCGACTAATTTTAACTAATTTTACAAGCGAGGCCGTGGAGGTCGACCAGCACTGATATCGGTTCGCGATCACCCGCGACCGTCGGCAACCGGTCATTGAGGTCTAACCGGTGCAAACCCGATCCGCCTCGGCGAGGGTTCCCGTTGCCAGGCGCGCGTACATGAACATGTCGCGGCGTCGATTGCCGACCTTCTGCCACGATCTGAGGAGCCCTTCGCATTCGAAACCGGCTCTCTCCGCAGTGCGGATCGAAGCGCGGTTCCAAGGTTCCACATAGCACTAGGGTTCCGGACAGCCCACACCTTGCGTCTAACGCCATCCGAGATGCCCATGCGCAGGTCCCCGCCGGCTCATCGGTACAGCATCGCCACTATGAGCCCCGCACCCCCTCAGACGAGCGGGAGCACCTCGTTGACCACCCGATCCAGCTGTGCGCGCTGATCCCAGGCCGTAATGCGAAGGATCACATGGGTCGCGCCCTGCTCGATCAGGGTGCGCAGCGCGGTCGCACAGGCCGCGGGTGGACCGGCGGCCGTCCACGCCTCGACCATCGGCGCAGGCACGTCTTCCCCGTTCTCGTGGGCCCGGATGAAGCGTGCGGTCTCCGCCAGCGACTCCTTACGTCCGGCACCGACATTGATGTTGTAGAGCACGGTGACCGGGAACTGCGCGGGATCACGGCCGACCTCGGCGAGTTGCGCGGACAAGCCGTCCCACAGGGTTTCGAACAACCCGGGCCAACTGGCAGCGGTCATCCACCCGTCGGCCAGCGTCGCCACCCGCCGCAAGGCCCGCTCGGCGAACGCCGGATTCCAGGGGTTCGCGGCAATGAACACCGGGCACGGATCCTGTACCGGAACCGGATGCACGGCCAGCCCGCGATAACTGCGGAATCGGCCCTCGAAGTCGATCTCCTTGCCACTCCACAGTTCCCGGCACAACCGGATGTTCTCGGCCAGCCTCGGCCCCCGTTCCCGATCGGGCACACCCCAGTGTTCGCCCTCCGCCGCGCTGACCCCGTCACCCACCAGCCCAGTACAGGCTCCGAGCACCATCCGGCCGCCGGACACCCGGTCCAGGCTTGCCCACTGATACGCGAGCACCGCGGGATCTCGCACCGGGAAGCTGGCCATACAGGCCGTCCCGAGCCGCACGCGGCTAGTCAGAGCGCTCAATGCACCCAGCAGAGTCAGCGAATCGGCCCTGGGCTGCGCGGTGAGGCTGTCCCCCACCCACACCGAACTCAGCAGGGGACTCTGCTCGGCGAGCGGTCCCAGCTCCAGCAGTTCGCCCAGTGTGCCGACGCCGAACTCCGCACCGCGTTGCGGGATGAGCAAACCGAATCGGGTATCGAACATGATCACTCCATAATCCAACAGTGTTGGTTTAGTACTCTCGAAGAGTAACCCCAGAGGAGGCGTTGTGACCAGTGCTCGACGCGGGCGCCCCCGGACCGGCTCGGGACTGACCCGCCCCGCCGTGGTGACTGCGGCCCGCGAGATCGTCCGCGAGGAGGGCGTCGACCGCCTGAGCATGCGCCGAGTCGCCTCCCGCCTCGGTGTGGACGTGTCCTCCCTGTACTGGCATGTCGGCAACAAGGACGAGCTCATCGACCTGCTCGCCGACGACCTGCTCGCCGACGCAGTCTGGCCGGACCCCGCCCTGCCGTGGCGGCACCGCGTCGAACAGGCCCTGACGTCCTACCGCGACCTGCTGCTCACCCACCGCGACGCCGCCACCATCGTGGCCGGCCGCTGGGTCCAGGGCCCGAACACCCTGCGCGCCTTGGAAACCCTGGTCGCCGCCCTCCTGACCGCCGGCCTCACCCCGCCCGCGGCAGCGGAAACCGCCTTCCTGCTCAACAGCTACGTCACCGGCTTCGTCCTTCAGGAACTACGCCCGATGAACGCCGCCGAAGCAGCGGGCTCGACCGCCGCCCAAGTCCTCGACCAGGCCCGCACCAGACTCGAGGAGCTACCCGAAGCAGACTTCCCCGCCCTCCGCCTGGTCGCCGCGCACCTCACCGCCCCCAACATGGACGACCGTTTCCGCCGCGGCATAGCCCTCACCCTCGACGGCCTGCACCTTTGACACCGTTGGATGTGCACATCTCACCCGACGGCCACGAGCGCGGCCGCCTCGCTGACCCGGCACGCCGCCGAACTCATCGACGACCCACAACTGCTGGGTCTGTCCTGGTATCGGGATAGCGCATACCCCAGCCGATATCAGCGCAGACTCCGTTCTCGCTGGAGCAGCAGCCACGTTGGAACACTCGCTCTTCGGCATGAGCGCTCACAGTCGATGACCACCCGGGCTGCTGCGTCGACAGACGTGGATCAAGACTTTTCCATGATCGACTCTGTCTGCTGCTCATGCCACGGGAGTTCGGCGGTCAGGAGGCGGAATGCTGGTGTCTCCGGCGCCGGGCGGGTTCGAGTGCCTCATCGCCGTCGGCCCGTGGCCGCGACGGTCGCGATCGCGACGACGGCGAATCCCGCGCCGGTGAGCAGCACGCCGCGCACCGATGTGGCGTCGACGACAAGGCCGCCGAGTGCCGCTCCCACCGCGACGGCGAGGTTGTAGACCGAGGTGTTCAGGGCGGTGGCCGCCTCGGCATCGTGAGGCGCGGCCTGCAGGATCCAGGTCTGCACGCCCACCGGGATTACACCGAAGGCCGCACCCCAGACCAGTAGCACCGCGATGCCGCCGATCGCGGTGGTGCCGACCGTCGCGAACAGCGCCAGCGCGGCCGCCAGCAGCGCGGCCGCCGCCAGCAGCGCGCGGCGCGGATCGCGCGCGGCCGCCGAGCCGCCGGCGAATGTCCCGAGCACGCCGGCGACACCGAAACCCAGCTGCGCTGGTCCGATGGCCGAGGCGCTCAGGCCCGAAAGGTCCTGCAGGGCGGGGCGGACGAAGGTGTACGCGGCCCAATGACCGCCCACCAGCAGGAATGTCGCGATCACGCCCGCCCGCACGGCGGGAATGCGCAACTGCCGCAACAGTGCTCGCGGGGAGACCGGGGTGAGGGCGGGCAAGCGCGGGAGCAGCACACCCAGGGCGATCGCCACCACCGCACCGAATCCGGCGACGGCCAGGAACGCCACCCGCCAGCTGGACAGGTTGCCGATCAGCGTGGCGGCGGGGACGCCCAGCACGTTCGCCACGGTGGCGCCGCCGAAGGCCAGCGAGGTCGCCCGTGGAATATGTTGCGGCGGAACCAATCTGATCGCGCACGACGCCGCCAGCGCCCAGAAGCCGCCGATGGCGACGCCGACGACCGCCCGCGCGGCCAGCAGAATGGCGAACCCGGAGGCCGCCGCCGAGACCGCGGTGGCGGCCAGCATCAGCGCGATCAACCCCAGCAGGACCAGCCGCCGGTCGAGCCGCCCGATGGCCACCGGCAGGATCGGCGCGGCGAGCGAGGCGACCACCCCGGGCAGGGTGACCGTCAGTGCGACCGCGCCGGCCGACACGTGAAAACTGTGGCCGATCGAGGTGAGCAGCCCCACGGGCATCGCCTCGACGGTGACCATGGCGAAGGTCGCGGTCGCCACCGCGGCGACGGCCAACCAGTTCCGCACCGAGGCCGCGGAATCGTCCCGAATATCCTCCGGCGCCGTTGAGTCGGTGGTCATCGCGTCGAACCTTCTTCTCGCTCAGCGGTTTCGGCGCCCGCTCGGCGGCGGCTCGGGTCGGTGATGCCGTTCATGGCTTCCTTTCAGACGGACGTGACCCACACGATCGCCGTGCCCGCTGAGATGGCCCTGTCAGCGACTGCCAGCCGGATGTGCGAGGTCGTCGAGCATCGTGTGCAGCCGGTCGGCCGGCACGGATCGCCCCTGCGCGAGAGCGGATTCGTAGCGACTGCGCCCGAGCACGGTGCGCGCGACGGTGTGTGCGCGATGTACATCCGGATTGTGGTGGGCGGGAGTGGCTTCGAGACCGGGGCGGCCGAAGGCGCCGAGCAGTCCGGCGGCCCGCTCGGGCTCGCCGGTGGCCAGCAGGACCAGGGCGCGGCCGACCGCGATCGTCGGCAGCAATGGCGGTGCGTGATCGAGCGCGAGACGGTGAGCGTGTCGCAATTGGCGCGTGGCGGCATCGATCCGGTCGATGTCGAGCAGCGCGATCGCGTAGTTCGTGCGCCCACGAACCTCCTCGATGACCAGGTTGGCCACCGGCGTGGCCTGCTCGTCGTCGACATCGTCGAGGGAGCGGCGATACAGCTCGACCGCGGCGTCCGGATCACCTTGCCGCAGCACCAAGTCGGCCTCGGCAACGCGCAGCCACCGCAGCGTGTTCTCCGAGACCCGGGCATCGACCAGCGTGTGTGCGTGCGCCAGATACGCTGCGCCGCCGTCGATATCGCCGTCGTGCAGGTGCAACTGAGCGGCCCGCCACAGCACTCCCACCAGTTCGTCGGCGCCGAGATCGGCGCTCAGCAGCCGGGTCGCGCGTGTGATCAGCGGCTCGACCGCCGCCAGGCCCTCCGCCGGGATCCGGAACGACGCCAGCAACAACAGCGCCCGGCTCAGTCCGCGCGGCTCACCGAGCTGGTCCAGGCATGCCACCGCCGCCTCGAGGTCGGCGACCACGTGCGGACCGGACCGGACGTCACCACGCATCTTCTCGAGCGCCGAGAGGACCAGGGCGTTGCCGCGCAGCCACTCGTCGCCGGCCTCGGCGCACCCGGCCAGCGGTTCGACGTTGCCGCGGTGATATTCGCGCAGCGCCGACAACAGCACGAACACCGGGTGCGGCCGGGAACCCTCCGCAACGGCGGCGGCGACCAGGCGATCGAATTCGCCTGTGCGATCCGGGATCTGGTCGGGCCGCAGCAGCTCGTGATAGCCGGGCAGAACGTGCGCGTAGGTCAGGGCCAGATACTCGCCCGTGCTCCCCGGCGGTATCCGGCCCTCCAGCAGCGCCCGAACGCGAGGCTGCCAGGCCGACGCCTCCGCGCGCAGCCCGCACAGCAGCCAGTGCCAGACCAGGTTGCCGTACAGCCGCAGGGCACGGGCACCGTCCCCGGCATGGACCGCCCACCGCAGTGCGGCCATGCAATTGGCGTGTTCGCCCGCCAGCTGCGGCACCGCCTGGTCATGCCGCGCGCTCAGCAACCGATGTGCGGCGGCACGGGCGAATTCGATGAAATGGTCCGCGTGCGCGGCGGCCAGCCCATCGGCCTCCCCCGCATCGGTCAATTCCGTTGCGGCATAGGCACGGATCGTCTCGGGCATCCGGTATCGGACGCCGTCGAAATCCACCATGGACTTGGCGACCAGCGCCGCCAGTGTGTCCGTGGTATCGATTCCACCCCCGCACACCCCGAGCACGGCGTCGAGGGTGGCGCCGCCGGCGAATACGGCTAACCTGCGCGCCAATTCGACCTCCGCGCGCCCGAGTAGATCCCAGCTCCACGACACCGCTGCGGACAAATTGCGATGCCGGTGCGACTCCTGGCGACCGGCCGAGTGCAACATCCAGAATCGATCGTCGAGCCGGGACGCCACCTGGCCGACGGGCAGGGTGTGCAGGCGCGCCGCGGCGAGTTCGAGCGCCAGTGGCAGCCCGTCGAGTCGTCGCACGATGCGGGTGACATCGGCGCGATTGGCCTGGGTCAGCACGAAATCGGCCTGGACCGCGCGAGCGCGATCCAGGAACAGGCGTACCGCCGGAGCGCACGCGGTGCGGGCGAGCGAGGCGTCCTCGTCGGGGACCTCGAGACTGCGGACCGGGTACAACGTTTCGCCCTCGATACCGAGTGGTTCGCGGCTGGTGGCCAGCACGGTGAGGTCCGGGAACCGCTCCAGTAGCCGTGCGGTCAGCTCGGCGACCGCGGTGATCACATGCTCGCAATTGTCGAGGACCAGCAGCATGCGCCGTTGTGCGACAACTCGATCCAGGGCGGCCTCCCGGTGACCGTCGTCGCCCGGCTCGATCGCGCCGAGCGCCGACACCACTGCCGCCGCGACCGCCGCCGACCGTGTGGTACCGCCGGTGTGCTCCGGTGCCACGCCCGCGAGCTCGACGAACAGGCATCCGTCCGGCCACGGTGCCCGGCAGGCGATTTCGGTCGCGAGCCGGGTCTTGCCGACGCCGCCGGCACCGGTCAGCGTGAGCAACGGCGAGCCTTCGAGCCGCTGCATCACCCGCGTTATGTCCGTCTCACGATCGATGAAGCTGGTCCGATGTCTCGGTGGCCGCCGGCCCACCACGCAAGGGGCGTGATCGTCCGGCGGCCGCGCCTGTGCCCGGGCCTGCGGGGGCGGTGCGGGGGCGTCGGTGGTCGTCAGCGCCTCGGACAGCGTCCGCGAGGGAGCGGTGCCGAGCTCGGCCCGCAGCAGGTCCTGCGTGCACCGGTAGACCCGGTGCGCCTCGGCCTGGTGCCCGGTGGCGCGCAGCACGGCGATCCGCCGGGCGGTCAGTGATTCCCGGAACGGGTGCGCGGCGCACTCTGCGGCCAGTTCGGCGAGGACCTCGCCCCCGCGTCCGAGGGTCAGATACAGATCCGCCCTGCGTTCGACGGCGGTCAGTCGTTGCTCGGTCGATCTCGTTGCCAGAGTCCGCATTTCGGCCGAGTCTGTCACACCGGCAAACGCGTTCTCGCGCCACAGCGCCAGCGCCCGATCGAGACTGCGTGCGGCTCGATCCGCATCCCCGGCCCGCTCCCACTCCCGGCTCTCGTCCAGAAGCCGGCCGAAGCGCCGGATGTCCACCGCGTCGGGCTCGATCTGCAGCAGGTAGCCCTGCTCCCGGCGCAGCAACCGCTGCGGGCCGACTACCGCGCGCAGCCGGCTCACCAGCGAGTGCAGCGCATTCTCGGCCTTGGCCGGCGGCCGACCGTCCCAGATGCCCTCGAACAGCCGGGGTGGCGCCACCACCTCACCGGCCCGAATCGCCAGCAGCACCAACAGGGTTCGCAACCGAGGTCCCTCGATCGCGAACTCCTGCCCCGCCGTGGTGACGACCGACACCGGGCCCAACACTCGCACCTGCACGGATCCTCCTCGACACGATCATGATTACCGGACGTGCCCGTCCGGTGTCGACCGTGCCGCGCGGTGCCGGCAAGCAGGGGACGTCTCGCGACGACTCAGATGACCGGATGCGTCCCGACGGTCACCTCGGGCACCCGCTCCCGCACCTGCCAGTGTTCGACGATCAGCCCGTAGTCGATGCGGAAGACATCGGCGACCGCGACCCCGCGGTCGCCGGGCCCCGTGGTGAACAGCGAGTGCGCGAACACCAGGTCGCCGTCGGCGGCGATGCGGCGCAGCTCGAACCGGGCGTCCGGAAATCGTTGCCGCACCCCGTGAATCAGATCCACCAGGGCACGGCGGCCGTCGGGCAGGCTCGGGCAGTGCTCGACGAGACCGCACGCCACGAAGCGCGCGGCCAGATCGGTGCGACCCCGGTTCCACATCAATTCGAGGTAATCGGCGATAAGCGCCGTCAGCTCGGCCCGGTTCGCCTCGTGCCGAACGCTGAGCCGGTGCGCTCCGACCGGCGGCCGGGTCTCGTTCCACAACACCGGGGTTCGCTCCGTCTCAGGCTCGGGTTTCGAGCATCACGGTCTTGAGTTCGGTGTACGCCTCGATGGCCGTGCGACCGCCCTCCCGGCCGAGCCCGGAGGTCTTGTAGCCGCCGATGGGGGAGTTGGGCATGAAGGTGTAGCCGTTGATGCCGACCGCACCCGCCCGGATCCGACGGGCCAGCCGGAAGGCGCGGCCGAGGTCGCTGGTGTAGATACCCGCGGCAAGCCCGTATTCGGTGTCGTTGGCGATGCGGATGGCCTCGTCCTCGTCGGTGAAGGGGATGACGGCCAGCACGGGCCCGAAGATCTCCTCCTGTGCGATGCGGATGCGGTTGTCGACCTGAGTGAAGATGGCGGGATTGACGTAATTGCCCGCGCTCAGCTCACCGCCCGGACGATCGCCGCCGAGCAGCAGATGGGCGCCGTCGGCGGTGCCGCTCTCGATGTAGTCCAGTACCTTCACGAGCTGGCGCTTATTGATCAGCGGCGTGGCGTTGGTGGCCGGATCGAAGGGGTTACCGTATCGCACCGAGGCGGCTACCTCCTTGGCCCCGTCCAGGAATTCCTCGTAGCAGTCAGCGTGCACCAGGGCGCGGGTCTGCGCGGTGCACTGCTGGCCCGACATACCCAGCGCGACCATACCCATCACCGTCTTGGCGGCCTTGCGGACGTCCGCGTCGGGGAATACCAGGGCCGGGCTCTTGCCGCCGAGTTCGAGGGTGGCGCGCTTGATGTTGTCCCCGCTCGCCTCGAGGATGCGCCCGCCCACGCCCCGGCTGCCGGTGAAGCTGATCTTGTCCACGCCGGGATGGGTGATCAGCGCCTCACCCGACTGTGCGCCGACGCCGGTGATCAGGTTGAAAACCCCGGGCGGCAAATCCAATTGGTCGATCAGTTCGGCGATGGCGAGGCTGGTGAGACTGGCGTACTCGGAGGGTTTGAGCACGACCGTGCAGCCGGCGGCCAGGGCCGGTGCGACCTTGTTCGCCATCTGGAGGACCGGCGCGTTCCACGGCACGATCGCCGCGACGACGCCGACCGGCTCGCGGAAACTCAGGTACTGCAGGTCACTGCGGTCGGTGTACTGCGGGAACGTCTCGCCCGAGAGTTTGTCGATCCACCCGGCGTGATAGTCGAAGACGTCCGCGGCGACTTCGGCCGAGAGCCGGTACTGGGTGGTGAACCCGATCGGCATGCCGTTCTCCAGTGTCTGGAGCCTGCTCAGCCGCGGTGAGGCCTCGCGCAGCAGTTGTACCAGCGGCTCGATCAGCCGCTTGCGCTCGTGGGCCCGCAGGTGCGGCCACGGCCCCTCGTCGAAGGCCCTGCGCGCGGCCGTGACCGCGCGGTCCACGTCGACGGCGGAGGCGTCGGCGATCGTGGTCACTTCCTCGTTCGTGGCCGGGCTCAGATGATGCCACCGGGCATCGGAGACCGAGTCGACCCATTGCCCGTCGATGTACAGGCGACCGGGTGTGATGCCCAGTTCGTCACGGTAAGGGAGTACGGACATGGTGGTCGTGCCGTGGGAATTCGTCATGGGCGCCACCGTGCACGGCCGCGCGGATACGGGTCTGGCAGCGGTTGCCAGACCCGTGTCAGGCGGTGCCGCCAGGCTTCCCGTCGCGGCGAACCGGTTGGTGGCCGCGCACGCCCGACCGGCGCCACCGTATTGTGAAACGGGACTGTCCCACCGCAGCGTGAGGAGACGGGGACACAGCTCATGCAAGTCAGGCTTCTCGGGCCGGTCACGGTGAGCATCGGCGACAGCGGTGCCATCGCGATCGGCGGACCACGGGTGCGAACCCTGTTGGCGCTGTTGGCGCTTCGCGGCGGCGAGATCGTCTCCACCGAACGTCTGATCGACGGCGTGTGGGGCGAGCGGCCACCCGCGGATGCGGAGAACGCTCTGCACACGCTGGTCAAACGGCTGCGGGCCGCCTTCGGCGCACAGTGGGTGATCCGGCGCGCGCCCGGCTACGGGCTCGCCATCGATCCGGATGCCCTAGACGTGCACAGGTTCGCGTGTCTGCACGCCGAGGGCACCCGGCTGCTGGCTGCCGGGAATTCGGCCGCGGCCGCGGATGCCCTCGATCGGGCGCTGGCGTGCTGGCAGGGGCGGATCCCGCTCGAAGACCTGGGCGAGTCTGTCGAAATATCGACGACCGCAACCGTTTTGGCGGACAAGCGGTTGACCGCGATAGAAGCGCAGGCCGACGCGTACCTGGCGCTGGGCCGGGGTAGTGAAGTGCTGCGCACCCTCGCCGCGGAGGCCGACGCACTACCGCTGCGAGAGACCTTGGCCGCGCGCCTGATCACGGTACTGGAGGCCGCGGGCCGCGAATCCGAAGCGCGGCAGGTCTTCCGGCGTATCGAGGCCGGGCTGCGCGGCGAACTCGGCGTCGAGCCGTCCGCCGTGCTGCGGCAGGCCGTCGCAAGTCTGGATGCCGTGCCCGCGCGACCCGACGCCACGACGGCTGGATCACCCACACTCCCCCGACGCCTCACCAGCTTCGTGGGCCGTACCGCCGACGTCGACGAGGTGGCCGCGATGCTGCGCCGAGGTCGGCTGGTGACGCTCGTCGGCACGGGCGGCGTCGGAAAGACCCGGCTGGCAACCGAATTCGTCCGATCGCACGGCCGCGACTGGCCGGACGGATACCTGTTCATCGAGGCCGCGGCGGTGAGTCCCGAACGCGGGAAGACCTCGGGTACGGCACTGGGCGCCGCGATGCTCGCCGCGGCCGGGCTGGTCGACCGGGATACCCCCACCGAGGACTGGATGCAGACGCTGGTGCGTACGCTGTGGGCACGCCGAACCCTGTTGATCCTCGACAATTGCGAGCACGTGCAGCGGTCAGCGGCGGAAGCGACGACACAACTGCTGCGGCAACTTCCGCAGCTGAGCATCCTCGCCACGAGCCGGGCCCCCCTGTCGGTGGCCGGTGAAGAGCGGTATGCCGTGCTCCCCTTGGCGCTCCCCGCGCCCACGGGCACCGCCGAGCACACCATCGACAGTCCCGCGATGCGATTGTTCATCGACCGCGCCACCGCGGTGCGACCGGATTTCGCTGTGACCGAAGCGAATTGGCCCCACGTCCGCGCGATCGTGCGCGGCCTGGACGGCCTGCCGCTGGCCATCGAGCTGGCCGCCGCACGATTGCAGGGGTTCCCGCTCGCGGAGGTAGCGGCGCGACTCGACGATCGGTTCCGGTTGCTAACGAACGGAACCCGGCTCGCGACGCCCCGCCACCGAAGTCTGCAGGCCGCTGTCGCATGGAGCTGGGATCTGCTCGGCGACGTGGAGGCCGCATTGGCCCGCAGGATGGCGGTTTTCGCCGGTGGCACGACGCCGGAGCACCTGATGCGGGTGTGCGGGGACGGATTCTCGGTGCCGCGCTCCGAGATCGCCGAGACGGCACGGTCACTGGCTGCCAAGTCGCTTATCGAATTCGACGGCGAGCGCTACCGGATGGTGGAAACGATCCGCGCCTACGCCGCCGAGGAAGCACAGCGGGCCGGCGAGTCCGAACAAGCGGCGCGCGCACATGCCGACTGCTACATCGAATTCGCCGAAGCGGGCACTACCGGATTACGCGACACCGCCCACCGAGAATGGTTACGTCGGTTCGCGGCCGAGCACGGCAACTGCCGAACCTCTCTGCAATGGGCGGTGGAAAGCGCGGACTACACGCGTTCGGTGCGATTGTTCGGCAACCTGTTCTGGTACTGGCAGTCCAGCGGACAATGGGGCGAGATCCACACTTGGCAGCCGCTGGTGTTGGAGGTCGTCGGCGATCGGGTCCCCCGGGGCTGCGCCGGAGCATATCTGACCTGCCGGTACGGCCACTACGTCCCTGAGTACGCGGCCACCTTCTCGGCGAGCAATATTCCTCGGGACATAGGCGAATTCGAGCCTGCCGTACGTTCCGCGATGGCCGAGGCTGACGCAGGCCACCCCATCTTCCTGTTGATCTTTGCACTGCAGGAGCATCAACGTGGCAGTCCACAGTTGCTGGACGACTGCACCGCAGCCGCAGACGGCTGGCTACGCGGCCATGCCTTGTACCACAGAGCGTTCGAGAAACTCTCCCTCGATACCTTCCCCCAGGCACTGACGGATCTGGAGGCCGCAGTCACATGCCTGAGGGAATCCGCCGATCCGGGTGCGCAAGCCCGATCGCTGGTTCTGCTCGCCTACGTCCACAATCGACTACACGGCATCGGCTCCGCCGGCCCCCTGCTCGCACGAGCGGCGGACCTGTTCGACCCGGACGTCAGTACGAGCGATCGAGTACGGATGCTGTGCTGGGTCGCGATTCAGCATCTCCTCGGCGGAGATATCGCCGGCGCCGCAAGCTATCTCACACGTGCCGACGAACATGATCCACAGCGGGTGATACAGCTGTGCGGCGTCGCACAGGGTTACCTGGCTGCCCGACAGGGCCGCCTCGAGGACGCGATCAACGCATTCAGTTCTACAATCGGCGGTCCCGACGATCCACCGCCGACCGCGCCGAGCCCCAACGAGCGCGGGCTGTTTCGATGGGCCGATGTGGTCAATGTCCGCACCGTCTACGGCGTCGTCCTGATCGACGCCGGCCGCCTGGAATCCGGACAACGGCAGCTGATCTATGCCCGCGATGTCGCAGCGACCGAAGCCCCGCCAATGCTGCCCGACGTCGCCGTCGGTTTCGCAGTCGCCTCCCTGGCCACCGGCCATCTCGAGCACGCCGCGCGAATCTTCGGCGCCGTCCTGCACGCATTCGGTCGCATGGGCCGCGAGGTACTCGGCCCCGATGCCGAGCGAGTTGCCACGCACCTTCGCGCGGTCCTGCCCGAAGCCCGCCTCACCGCACTCACTGCGGAAGGCGCGGCACTCGACCTCGCCAGCCTGCTCACCGACCCCGCCCTCCGGTTGAGCGCCTGATCGCCCCAGCAGACCGATTTCCTCATCGTGGATCGCGAATCCGCACTGTGTTCACCGGCCGCGCGGCGTGTTGGCCCCTTGCGTGCCGAACGGCGATCAGGAGAAGACGGCCGCCATCCGGTTGATCCGATGCGCCCGGGCGAGCTTGGGCAGATCGCTTCCGTCGGCGACATTCTCGCCCGCGGCGCCGAGCCGGCCGATAATCTCCGCCGCCCAGGCGATCTCGTCGGGCTGCGGGCTCAGCGCGCGATTGACCACCGCGGTGTCGCGGGCGTGCATGCAGAGCTTGCCGCTCATTCCCATCGACTTCGTCACCACGAGTTCCCCCGGCAGCTCCGCCGGGCCCGTGACACACGGTCCATCGATCGGCCCCGCGATGTCGGCGGCGCGACTGGCGACGACCAGGCGGCTGCGCGGGTACGCCAGGGCGTCCGCGCCGGCGTTGGTGTCCCGGCGGTAGTCCCCGGTGCCGAAGGCCAGCCGGACCGTGGCAGCGGCCGAGGCGATGTCGAAGGCGAATTCGATCCCCCGGGCCGATTCGACCAGGGCCAGGATCGGGACGCCCGGGAGCGCGGCGGCTGTGCGATCGACCTGCTCGCCGGACTCGGTCTTGGCGAGCATCACGCCGTGGAGGCCTGTGACGCCGCTCAACGCCTCGAGATCGGCGGCCCAGTCCGCGGTGGTGATGTTGTTGATACGCACCCAGCCGACGCCGCCGGCCGCGAAGAATTCGGTGACCTGTTCGCGGGCTTCGCTTTTCGCGGACGGGATCACGCCGTCCTCGAGATCGAAGATCACGGCGTCGGCCGCCGAATTCATGGCGTCCTCGAACCGATCGGGGCGCGAACCGGGGACCAACAGCCAGGAGCGGGCGTGGATCGCCGGGACCGTGACGGTTTCCGGCGCGGACGTACGGGTCATACGGTGTTCGTTCCTCTCGATTCGGTACGCCAACCGCGTTGAACAGTACACCACATCCAATATATTGGCTGTGGACGACGTCACTCGATCCCAGATATATCTTGCCGGTAAAGCGGACGTACAGTATCCAATATGTTGGGTGACCGCGTGGAGCGACGGCGCATGAGCGATGTGGCGTTCGATCGGATCTGCGACGCGATCGTCACCGGTGAACTCGCCCCCGGATCCAAGGTTCGCGACGCCGATCTGGCCGATCAGCTGGGCCTGAGCCGAACCCCGGTGCGCGAGGCCCTGGCCAGGCTGATCGACACCGGGCTGGTCGAGGCGAAGCCGGCCGCCTTCACCCGCATCACGCCCCTGCACCGCGCCGATGTCGAATCGACGCTGGCCGTGCTGGAGGTACTGGACCAGCTGGCCGTGAAGACGGGCGTGCCCAATCTCACTCCCGACAACATCGCTCTCATGCGCAGCGCCAATGACGATCTCGCACAGGCGATCAAGGCCGACAACATCGGCGCGGCCCTGGCCGCCGACGACGTCCTGCACGGCGTCATCGTGGACGCCGCCGACAACCCGCTGCTCAAAAGGCTTATCCAGCAGGTTCATCCGCAGATCCACCGGATCTACTACCGCAAGTTCTCCAGCCTGCGCGGCTGGCAGGACGCCCTCGAGCACCACGACAACCTGATCCGGTTGTGCGCGGCGGGCGACGGCGATGCCGCCGCCGAAATCTCCTCGCAGCACCGACGTTTCCTCGGCGGGCTGATCGGCGAACTCTTCGACATCGACGAGCACAGCAGCTCGGCCGCGCCGGGCCGGTAAGAGGTCACGGTGTGCCGGGCCGGACCGAGCCCGCGCCCGACGAACGTTCCTGCGCGGTAACCGATTCCACCGGGTCGATGCGGTGCGCCATGGTCGGGTAGTCGATCACGAGCCCGTCGCCGTCGAACAGCAGCTCACTGGTGAACGTCCCCGACGCGTACCGAACTCGCGTACCGCCCGGTTCCGGTCCGAGATGGGTGTAGGCCTGCACCGAGGGGACCACCCGCAGGCTCGGCACCTCCACGAACGCCATCGTGAACCGCTCCGTTCCGGGCTCGCGGTGCAGCCGGTGCCGCAGCACCGGCATCGTATTGGTCAGCGGAGAGCACGCCAGATCGCAATCCAGCGCCGCCGCCAGATCCGGCCGCGCGTGTCCGTTCACGGTCCACCCGTGCTCGTCGCGCCGCAGGTCCAGCCGGGTCTCCCCGCTCCCGGTGGTGCAGGCGACCGCGAGCCGCGCGGTGGCCGCCCGCTCGTCGGTGCGCAGTTCGTACGACAGCCGGTACGGCTCGGGCAGCTGCCCCGCCACGGTGCCGTCGGCACGCAGCTCGAGCCCGTCGATCCGCACCCATGCCGCCTCGAACCCCGCGGTCTCCACCACCTGCCACAGCACGAAGCGATCGATGCCCACGCGAGGTCCTCTCGTCGCCGCCGGATCCCTTGTCCAGCACCGCATCCGGCAGAAAGGTCAGCGGCGCCGTCCTGCCGCCGGATCAAGTATGTCCCGGATACCCCATCCGCAGTGCGGGATTCGGGCCCTCGACCGGTACCCGAGGCTAGGCATTCGCGCCGCTCGGGGCGCCCCGGCGGCGACGCCGCAGCACGACGCCCATACCGACCGCGATCGCCACGACCACCAGCCCGGCGATGATGTAGCTGGGTCCCTGCAGCGTCTTCTCGAGATGCTGCCAGTTGGCGCCGACGCCGTACCCCGCTAGGGCCAGGGCCGCGGTCCACGGCAGGCAGCCCGCCAGGGTGTAGAGGCCGAAACGGCCTGCGGGCATGCCCGCGATGCCCGCGGGCAGCGAAATGAAGGTGCGAATGCCGGGCAGCAGCCGGGCCCAGAACACCGAGGCGCTACCCCGGCGGACGAACCAGTCCTGGGCGCGGTCGATCTCGTGTTCGCGCAGGAAGATGTAGCGGCCCCAGCGGTGCAGCGCGGGACGGCCGCCGTAACGGCCCGCCAGCCAGGCCACGTAGCTGCCGATCACATTGCCCGCGGTGCCCGCGGCGATGACGGCGATCAGGCTGGGGTGCGGCCCGCTCACCGCACCGGCCGCCAATGCGCCGCCGAGCAGCATGGTGAGTTCGGACGGGATCGGTATGCATGCGGATTCAGCAGCCATGAGCAGCAGAATCGCGGTGAGGCCGTAGGTGAGGATCAGATGCTGCATCGCGGCGCCTCGGCGATTGCGCGGGAATTCGAATTCACCACGCCACAGTGGCAAGGCGGCGCTGAGAGCACGCTGAGACCGTCGCCAGGCCCGCTCCACGCCGGCCTCGGACGGCCCCGCTACCAGGTGCGATCAACCCGGCCTGGCAAAGTTCGGGGCATGCCGACGAATCCGACCGCCGTCCTTTCACCGCTGGCCGCGCTCGCCCCCGACCTGCGCACCGCGCTGGTCCGGACGCGCTACGACGCCGACACCCTGCTCGAGGTGCTGGGCCGGGACGCGCACGCGGCGCTGGGACGGTCCGAGCCCGTGCCGGTGCGCCGGGCGGTGCGGGACGCGGGCGAGCTCGGCACGCTGGTGCGGCTGCTGCTGCTCGGCGATCCGGAGCCCGAGCGCGGGGTGGCCGCCGCGCTCGCGCCGCTGGACCTGGATCGCGCGGTCGCCGCCGGGCTGCTTGCGCGCGACGGCGACCGGATCCGGGCCGCGCTCGATCTGCGGCCCCTGGACCTGGGCGCCGGAAACCGCTGGGTCCTTTCCGATCTCGACGACTCGGTGCAGCGCCGCAGCCTCACCCACGATCATGTGCTCGGCGTCGGCCATGCCTCGCTGTCGCTGCTGCGTGCCACCCCGACCGCCCCGGCGGGTTCGGTCCTGGACATGGGCACCGGCTGTGGAGTACAGGCCGTGCACGCCTGCGGCTACGCGAACGCGGTGACGGGCACCGACATCAGCGCGCGGGCGCTGTGGCTCGCGCAGGCCACCGCCGCGCTCAACGACCTGGACATCGAGCTGCTCGAAGGATCCTGGTTCGAGCCCGCGGCCGGGCGCCGCTTCGATCGAGTGGTTGCCAATCCGCCGTTCGTGGTCGGTCCCGCACGCATCGAGCACACCTACCGCGACTCGGGCCTGGCCCTGGACGGGGCGAGCGAGCTGGTGATCTCCCAGGCCCCGGCGCTGCTGGCGCCCGGCGGCACCGCGACGATGCTGGCCTCCTGGGTGCATCGCGAGGGACAGGACTGGCGGGCCCGGGTGTCCTCGTGGCTGCCCGATCGCGGCGTGGACGCCTGGATCGTGCAGCGCGATATCGCGGATCCGGCCCTGTACGTGGGCACCTGGCTGCGCGATGCCGGGCTGGATCCGCGCGATCGCGAGGCGCAGCAGCGCGCCGAGGCCTGGCTGGCGGCGTTCGACGCCGCGCAGGTCGAGGGCATCGGATTCGGATTCGTCTATCTGCGCGCCATCGACGGGCCCACCGAACTGCTGGCCGAGGACCTCACGCACGGCTTCGACGATCCGCTCGGCCCCGAGGCGATCGCCTACTTCGAGCGCTCGGCCTGGTTGCGCGCGGTGGCCGCGGACCCCGACGCGACCTGGGAGTCCCGCTATCGCGTGGATGCCGCGACCGCGCTGGAGCGGGTGTACCTGACCGGCGAGGAAGGCTGGGAGCAGCGGGTCGCGCGGCTGCACCGCGGCGACGGGCCGCGCTGGCAGCACGAGGTGGACGATTCGACCGCGGCGCTGCTCGCGGGAATGCGCGCGGACGGCCTGCCGTTGCAGGAACTGGTCGACCTGCTCGCGGTCGGCCACACAGGCGCGGAGGCCACACCCGAGTTCCGCGCCGCCGCACTGACGATCGTCACCGGATTGGTGCGTCACGGCCTGATTCACCCGGTGTGAGGCGCGCCGGATAACGGGCCGGTTCGGCTCCGGTCACCGTCGGGAGACGGTGGGCGCTCCGAGACGAAACTGGCGCACCGTACCGTTCCCAATCCGCGCCCTTCTTAGGAACTTCTCAGATGGGTGTGCCGAAAGCCGCAGCTCAGCACGGTTTATCGGGGCGGTTGCGGGGAACTTTTCCGATGTCGGGTCCGTTGTTCGGAGTGAGACACCACCGACAGGAGGCAAGTCATGACAAGCCCCGCCACCACTGGAGTGCGCGCCAGCGATCAGGACCTCGACGCCCAGAGCCCCGCAGCCGACCTGGTACGCGTGTACCTGAATGGAATCGGCAAGACCGCGCTGCTCACGGCCGCCGACGAGGTCGAGCTGGCCAAGCGCATCGAGGCGGGTCTCTACGCCCAACATCTGTTGGAGACCGGTAAGCGATTGGCCGCAACCCGCAAGCGCGATCTAGCCATTCTGGTCCGCGATGGCCAGTCCGCCCGCCAGCACCTGCTCGAGGCCAACCTGCGTCTGGTCGTCTCGCTCGCCAAGCGGTACACCGGCCGCGGCATGCCGCTGCTGGATCTGATCCAGGAGGGCAACCTGGGCCTGATCCGCGCGATGGAGAAGTTCGACTACGCCAAGGGCTTCAAGTTCTCCACGTACGCCACCTGGTGGATCCGTCAGGCCATCACCCGCGGCATGGCCGATCAGAGCCGCACCATCCGGCTGCCCGTGCACCTGGTCGAACAGGTCAACAAGCTGGCCCGGATCAAGCGCGAGCTGCACCAGCAGCTCGGCCGCGAGGCCACCGACGAGGAACTGGCCAACGAGTCGGGCATTCCGGTCGACAAGATCTCCGACCTGCTCGACCACAGCCGCGACCCGGTAAGCCTGGACATGCCGGTCGGCAGCGACGAGGAGGCTCCCCTCGGCGATTTCATCGAGGATTCCGAGGCCACCTCCGCCGAGAGCGCGGTCATCGCGGGCATCATGCACAACGACGTCCGTAGCGTGCTGGCCACGCTGGACGAGCGCGAGCAGCAGGTCATCCGGCTGCGCTTCGGCCTGGACGACGGCCAGCCCCGCACACTGGACCAGATCGGCAAACTGTTCGGTCTCTCACGTGAGCGAGTGCGCCAGATCGAGCGCGAAGTCATGGCCAAGCTGCGCAAGGGCGAGCGCGCCGACCGGCTGCGCGCCTACGCTAGCTGAGAGAGCCGGCCCGTCGGCGCCACACCGCCGCGGGCCCCGCAGACGCTGGGCCGTCCGGAATCCGGCCCAGCACCACCGCGGTGATCACTGGGATAACGATCACCTCGAGCGCCGGTCGGCGTCCGCGCGTCCCGTCCCCTCCGGGCACAGCGCGAACCGACCGGCGCTGCAGTAACTTCGATGGGCTTTCACGACCATCGCGCGCCGGCACCACCCGAACCCGCTGCGCCCCCACGCTTTCGCCACTTGTCCATGGCCTGCTCGAAGGCCTCGGTCACGAGCAGGAGAAGTTCGGCGGAGGATTCGAAGCGCGCGCCCGCAGGCGTTGCGGGCCCGAGGATTTCGGCCGCGCGCCGCTGTTCGGCCACCAGGGCATTGTTCGCCTGCACGGTGGCCAGCAGACTCCGGAGCCAGATCTCGTCGTCGATAACGTAGCGCTCTCGGCGTTCACCCGAATCTCGTTCCCGCCGAAGCATTCCCTGCTGTTCGAGAAACGCGACGGCGTGTGACACCGACGCGGGGCTGACACCCAGCCGCCGCACCAGGTCGGCGGCGGTGAGAGTGCCCGAGTCGGTGACGTACAGGCAGGCCAGCACCCGCGCCTCCATCCGCGGCATCGCCTGCTGCACAAGAACTTCGGTGAACGATTCGGTGATATCCCGGACCACTCGCGGGTCGCGCCCGCCGACGCCCTCCGGGACCGGCGGCGGCGCGCTACGGGTCTGCTTCTGGCGACGCGCCCGCTCCCGGGTGGCCTGCTGCGCGCGGTCTGCGCCGTAGTCGTCGAGCCCGCCGTTGCGGGTGACCTCCCGCATGATGGTCGAGGCGGGCCGCTCCAGACGCCGGCCGATCTCCGCGTATCCGAGCCCCTCGGCCAGCCCCTCGGCGATCTGCCGACGGTCCGCATCGGTGAGTCTGCCTCCGGGCATCGGTGCTGGTCTCCCGTCCGTGGATGGTCGCGGCCGCCCCGCGTTTGTAGCCCAGTATGCGGCCGGCCCGAGCTCATTGCAAAGAAGGCTCTAGATCAATCTTTGCATTCACTGTCATTCTCATTGCAATGCAGATCTGAATTCGCTGCTCCAACCGACTATTCACACCAAACAGAAGTGTTGACCAATTTATAAACGCAATGTACCGTCGTGGATGTTCAGAGATTTTCAAAAGATTTCGGCCCACGGCTCGAACATCGCACGCAAGGAGATTCACGATGAGGAAATCAACCGCTTCGAACTCGGCCACGTCGACCTGGACCGGCATGGTGCCGGTCGAGGACACCGAGCTGTACGTGACCGACACCGGCGGCACGGGCCGCGCCGTCGTCTACCTGAACGGCACCTACGCCGACCAGAAGCACTTCCGTCGCGTTATCGCCGAACTCGGCCCCGAATACCGGCACATCGCCTTCGACGAACGCGCCCGCGGCAAGTCGAAGCAGTCGGCGGACTACTCCTTCGAGGCGTGCGTCCGCGACGTCGACGCCGTCCTCGCGGCCCGCACCGTGGAGCGGCCGATCTTCGTGGGCTGGTCTTACGGCGCGCTGGTCGCGGTGCACTGGGCCGATCGCAATCCGGCCCGCGCCGGCGGCATCGTCGCCCTCGACGGCGCGGTCCCCTACGGCCTGACCGGCGAGGAGGGCGCCGAGCGGATCCGCAAACTGTTCCGTCCGATGCGCCCGATGCTGCCGATCCTGCGCCCGCTGGGCCTGGCCGCACGCATGACCGTCGAC
Source organism: Nocardia albiluteola (assembly GCF_018860155.1). Lineage (GTDB taxonomy): Bacteria > Actinomycetota > Actinomycetes > Mycobacteriales > Mycobacteriaceae > Nocardia > Nocardia albiluteola. The sequence continues at coordinate 137,932 of NZ_JAHKNI010000012.1, read as the reverse complement.
CAGCACATCGAGGTCAACATCGAGCAGAACGCACTCAACGCCGCCATCGAACCCATCCTCGAACGCGCGAGCTACCAGGTGCGTTATCTCCAGGCCACCGGCGCCAGTCTCGGCGGCGGCGCGGAGGAGATGGAGGCGATGCGCGCCTCGCTGGAGCCGGTGCTGGCCCGCAACCCGAACCTGAAGGTCAGCGCGAAGGTCGCGAGCAACCACGCCAAGATCCTGAGCAAGGACTTCAAGGCCGTCGCCGACGTGGTCCGCGAGCTGGCCGCCGAAGATCCGGAGATCGGCTGAACGGCCGTCGCGGGACACCGCGATCTCCTACGATCACGGCATGAAAATGAAACGGGTGTCAGTTCTGGCGCTGGCCTTCGCGGCCACACTGGCCGGGGCGGGCGCCGCGGCCGCGGTGCCGATGATTCCCAGCGACCCCCGCGAGGCCATCGCCATGGCCTATCTCGACGCGCTGCTCACACACGACGCGAGCAATGTTCCCTTCGCACCCGACTGCACGCGGGTCGAGGCCGGAATCCAGACCGGCTACTCCGGCCCGCAACTCACCCACGATCTGGACACCGGCCCGCAATACCAACTCGTCCAACGCATCTACGACGTCCGGTTGAGCGACACCGGGTCCGTCGTGACCGCGCGATACCACCTGGATTCGGGGATCGCCGGACAACGCCTGGTCACCGTCGCGATCACCGAGACCTTCGACATCCCGGACGGCTCGATCCATCGCATCGTGGCCGACATCGTGCCGATCTCGCTGTCCTGATCCCGAGGCCGCGGTCGTCGCCGTCGATGTGGAGTGGGCCGACGGCCATTCAAATCCCATCGACCTGTCGGTCGTGGCTGGCTGCGCTATCCGGAGTTGCGCAGCGCCGTCGCCAAGCCGTTCATGGTCAGCAGGATTCCGCGCTCGACGAGTTCGGAGTCGTCGCCCGCGCGGCGGCGGCGCAGCAGTTCCACCTGCATCTGGTTGATCGGCTCGAGGTAGGGGAAGCGGTTGCGAATGGATTCGGCCAGCGCCGGATTATCGGCCAGCAGATGGTCGCTGCCCGTGACGGCGGCGTGCATGCGCACGGTGCGATCGAACTCCTCGCGGATCATGCCGAAGATGGTGTCCCGCAACGTCTCGTCCGGCACCAGCTCGGCATAGCGGGCGGCGATGTCCAGGTCCGCCTTGGCCATCACCTGCGCCAGGTTCGACATCACCGTGCGGAAGAACGGCCAGCGCCGGTACAGCTCGGACAGCGTCGCCAGCCGCGCCGGATCGTCCCCCACCCACTGCTCGAGCGCAGCACCAGTGCCGTACCAACCAGGCAGCATCACCCGCGACTGGCTCCACGCCATCACCCACGGGATCGCGCGCAGATCGCTCACCGAATTGGTCGGCTTGCGCGAGGCCGGGCGGCTGCCCAAATTCAGGTCGCCGACCTCGGCGACCGGGGTCGAGGCGCGGAAATACTCGACGAAGCCGGGTGTTTCGTGCACCAGCCGGGCGTAGGCCCGCCGCGCGAGTTCGGCCAGCTCGTCGAACAGCTCGTAGGCCGGTTCGGCGTCGGCGCCCAGGCCCTCCACGTCCAGTAGCGTCGACTCCAGCGTGCCCGCGACCAGCGACTCCAGATTGCGGTGCGCGGTGCCGGGCTCGGCATACTTGGTGGAGATGACCTCGCCCTGTTCGGTCAAGCGCAGCGCGCCCCGGACCGCACCGGCCGGTTGGGCAAGGATGGCGTCGTAACTACGACCGCCGCCACGACCAACGGTGCCGCCACGACCGTGGAAGAGCCGCAACCGGATTCCGGTCTTGCGCGCGGCCTCGACCAGATCGAGTTCGGCGCGATACAGGGCCCAGTTGGCCGCCAGATACCCGCCGTCCTTATTGGAGTCGGAGTAGCCGAGCATCACCTCCTGCCGCATGCCGCGCGCAGCGATCAGACGGTGATAGGCGGGCACCTCCAGGGCCGCGACCAGTGTCTGCGCACCGGCACGCAAATCCTCGATGGTCTCGAACAGCGGCACCACCCCGGCCGGGCTGCTCGGCGCGGTCTGCGCGTCGCCCGGGTCCAGGATGCCGGACTCCTTCAGTAGCAGGGCGGCCTCGAGCAGATCGCTGACCGAGGTGCACATGCTGATGATGTAGTTGGGCACCGTGTCCGGGCCCAGATCGTCGAGGGCGGCCTTGGCCGCGCGCAGCACGCCCAACTCCTTGGCCGCCAGTTCGCTCAGCCGCGCGTCCGGTCCCAGCAGCGGGCGCCGGGTGCCGAGTTCGGCGGCGAGCAGCTCGATCCGCTGCGGCTCGGGCAGGCTCGCGTAGTCCCCGTGCACCCCGGCCCAGGCCAGCAGTTCGGCCACGACCTGCTCGTGCACCTCGGAGTTCTGGCGCATATCCAGGCCCTGGAGGTGGAATCCGAAAGTGTCGACCGCGCCGCGGAGCGCGGCCAGCCGGTCGTCGGCGAGCAGGCCGTCGCCCGAGGCGCGCAACGACGCGTCGACGACGTCCAGGTCGTCGAGCAGTTCCCGCGGGTCGCGGTACGGGACCACCCGCGCGGACTCGGGATCTCCTGTGCCGGAACGTCTCTCGCGATCCGATTCGACGTGCCCCAGCTCGCCGGGAGCGATGCCGTCGAGCGGGACCTCGCCCAGCGCGCGGTCGGCCGTCACGGTCAGGCGGGCCCGGATACCGCGCAGGGCCTGGCGATACGGCTCGTCGGAGCGTTGGGGGTCGAATCCGGCCGCGGCCAGGCGCGCGAGATCGTCGGTGACCGCGGCCAGGCGCACCGACAGCGACAGCGTCTTCTCCAGCTCGAGCAGCTCGGTCAGGTAGTGCCCGAAGGCGACCGCGCCCGCCCGACGGGTTGCACGGTGCACCACCTCTCCGGTGACATTCGGGTTGCCGTCACGGTCCCCGCCGATCCACGAGCCCGGCCGCAGCATGGGGCGCTGCAGCAGGGCATGGTCCGGCCAGCGCGCCCGCAGTGCGGCGCGCACGTCGGCGTTGATCCGCGGAATCACCTCGAGCAGCGTCAGGTCGTAATACCGCAGGCCGACCTCGATCTCGTCCTGAATCCGCAGGCGGGCCAGGCGGATCAGGGCCGTGCGCCACAGCGTCAGAATCTGGCGGCGCAGCTCCACCTCGATCTCGGCGTACTGCGGATCGGGGGCAGCGTAGTGCTGCCGCCGGCGCATCAGATCGGTGATGCGGGACTGCACGTCGAACACCGTGCGGCGGCGGGTCTCGGTCGGATGGGCGGTGATGACCGGCGAGGTCAGCGCGTCGTCGAGCAGATCGGCGACCAGTGCCCCGTCCGGGCGTGCGGCATCGAGCTTGCGGTAGGTGGCGGCCAGGCTCGATTCCTGCGGCGGCTCCCCCGCCGCGATGTGCACCGCACGCCGGCGGTCGCGTTGCAGATCCTCGGTCAGATTCGCCAGCAGCAGAAAGTGGCTGAACGCCCGGATCAGCGGGAGCGCGACGCGAATATCGGTGTCGCGCACCATATCCGCGACCGCGCTGCGTTCGACCTCGGAGCGGCGCACCCGGAATGCCTCCACGCGGACCCGCTCGATGAGGTCGAACACCTCCGGCCCCTCGTGATCGCGGATCGTGTCCCCCAGGATCGCTCCCAGGAAACGGATATCGTCCCGCAGTGGCGCGGTGGCAGCCTCTATCTGATCTTCGCGCATGAGCCCAGCGTATCGGCCCGGGGCGAGCGGCCGGGGTCCGGCGCGGCCGAGGCGGGAACAGATCGCGCGATCAGCTTCGGGCACAGGGCCATCGGGTTCGCCGCCGACCTCGTGGAGGTGCCCGGCGGCGGCCACTTCCTCGCCGATGAGGGCTTCACCAAGCTGCCCGGGGTACTGGACGCCGTCGAGCGGATCGCGGGCGGCGTCTGAACCTCGACGCCCGCGGGACCAGTTGCACCGGCCGCTTCGGTTCAGGCCAGACGACGTGGGCCGATGTCGAAGCGGCTGGGCTCCGGGCCGATGCGGACGCGGGCATAGAGGACCGCGGCGCCCTCGGGTGAGGCGAGCACCGGCTCGATGGACAGCTCGCGCACCTCCGGCAGGTCGTCGCACATCGCCGAGATGCGTTGCGCCAGTTCGGAGAGGGCCGATTTGTCCACCGGCTCACCGATGGTCTTGCCCGGTACGCCGGTGCGGCCCTCCAGCAGTGGCGCGGCCCGCGGCGCGTCGATCAGTTCGACCGATTCGGCCTCGGTCAGCGGCAACGCGCGATAGACACGATCACCCAGCAGATCGATGATCATGCCCGACAGCCCGAAGCTGATCACCGAGCCGAACGAGGGGTCGTCCTGCACGCGCAGCACGCAGCCGACCCCCTTGGTCGCCATCTTCTGGATGTGCACCACCTCGTTGCCGGAGATCTCCGACAGATCGTGGTAGGCGCGTTGCACAGCCGAGGGCCGCCACAGATCCAGCCGCACCCCGGTGAGATCGGAGCGGTTGCGCCACATCTCCCCCGTGGCCTTGGCCGCCACCGGATAACCGAGCTCCTCCGCCGCCGCCTCGGCCGCGGCCGCATCGCGAACCTCACGGAATTCGACCACCCGGATGCCGTAACAGTCCAGCAGCTCCACCGCCTCCAGATCGCCGAGCCAGCTCCCCTCGGGCGAGCGAATCATCCACCGCTCCATCAGATTCCGCGCCCGGTCCACATCCAGATCCGCCGGGCGCCGCACCGCCGAGGCCGGGGTGGTGCGCCAGTCCGCGTAGCGGTGCACCCGCGCCAGCGCCCGCGCGGCACGTTCGGGATCGGGGTAGGACGGGATCGAACCGTTCTCCACCGCACCCCCGATGCCCCTGGTAGCCAGCAGATTCGGCATGCCGTGATCGGCGACGAACGTGGTCAGCACCGGCTTGGCGGAGCCATCGGCCGGGGCACGACCGCCACCGTCCGCGTACACCCCCTGCCCGGCCCCGGAACGAATGGCCTCGGCGTAGGCGGCCGTGGCGGTGGGCACCGGCGGCGCGAAGATCACGATGACCGCATCCACGACGTTGGACGCCACCGCCGCCGCGGTCGCCGTCAGGTAGTCCTCGGGTCCGGCCTGCGGCCCCAGATCCACCGGCTCGCCCACCTCCAGGCCCTCGCCGCGCGCCGCGTCCACCGCCAGCCATCCCAGCGCGGCGCTGTTGCCGATCACCGCCAGCCGCGGCCCCGCCGGCAGCGGCTGATAAGCCAGCAGCATCGCACAGTCGAACAGCTCGGAGATCGTGTCGACCTGCACGATCCCGGCCTGAGCGAACAGATCGCGCTCCACCGACCGCTCCAGCGAGCTCGGCGAGGCGCTCCGCATGGAATTGCGCCCACTGCTCACGGCCACAATGGGTTTGGTGCGCGCCACCCGCCGCGCAATCCGGGAGAACTTGCGCGGATTGCCGAACGTCTCCAGGTACAGCAGCACCACGTCCGTATCGGGATCGGTGTCCCAGTACTGCAGCAGGTCGTTACCGGACACGTCGGCGCGGTTGCCCGCCGACACGAAGGCCGACAGCCCCAGCCTGCGCGCGGCCGCCTCCCCGAGGATCGCGGCCCCCAACGGCCCGGACTGACAGAAGAATCCGACCCGCCCCCGGCCGGGCAGCACCGATGCCAGGGTCGCGTTGAGCGACACCGCGGGATCGGTGTTCGCGATGCCCAGGGCGCTGGGCCCCACCACCCGCATGCCGTGACCGCGGGCCGCGGCGACCAGCTCCCGTTCGGCCTCGAATCCCGCCGGACCGGTCTCGGAGAATCCGGCGGTCAGCACCACGAGACCCTTGACCCGCTTGGCCATACAGTCGTCGAGCACCGAGGCGATCTGCGCGGCCGGCACCGCGACCACCGCCAGATCCACCTCGTCGGGGATGTCGCGGACGGTGGCATACGCCCGCACCCCGCGCACCGAGCTGCGATTCGGATTCACCGGGTACACCGGGCCCTGGAACACCCCCGACAGCAGGTTGGCCAGCACCGTCCCGCCGACCCGGCCCACCGACGGAGTCGCCCCGATGACCGCGACCGACCGCGGGTGCAGCAGATTGCCCACGCTGCGCGCCTCCGAGGCACGCTCGCGTGAATCACGTACCGACAGCAGCGCTTCAGTGGGGTCGATGGCGAATTCCAGATGCAGCACCGACCCGTCGCGGCTGCGCTGCACCTGATATCCGGCGTCGCGGAAGACCGTCACCATCGCGCTGTTCTCCGCCAGCACCTCCGCCACGAAGGTCTCGATGTCGTTCTCAGCGGCGGCGCCCGCCAGGTGCTCGAGCAGAATCGAGCCCAGGCCCCGCCCCTGATGGGCATCGGCGACGACGAACGCCACCTCGGCCGCGCGCGGCCCCTCGCGATCGGTGAGCAGCTCGTAGCGCCCCACGGCGATGATCTCCGCACCCAGCTCGACGACGAGACCAACCCGATCGTGATAGTCCACATGCGTGGTCCGGTACAGGTCCTTGGGCGTCATGCGCGGATACGGTCCGAAATACCGCAGATAGCGGGTGCGGTCGGACAGCCGGGCGTGAAATTGCTCCATACCCTCGGCGTCGTCCGGGACGATCGGGCGCAGCCTGACCACCCCGCCATCGGAGGCGAGCACATCGGCGAACCAGTGTTGCGGCGGTGGTGGCGGCGTCTCGGGGGTGTCGGGGCTGAACGTCTCCATCCAGCTGGGGCGGGAGTGCTCGGAATCAGTCACGGGGGTCCTCCGGATCAAGGCCGAGCAGCGGGTACACCGCCCGGCGCGTGGCCAGCAGCGCGGTGTCGACCGCACGTTGCGCCCGGTCGGCCCGTGCGTCGCCGGTATCCGGCGCACCGCCGGGACCGTCCCAGCGCACATAGTCGGCCGCCGTTCCGTCGCCCATGGTGCGCGGCGGTTCGACCGCGGGCGCGTAGGCGCGGACCTGTTCCACCCAGGCGGCCGGAATCTGCGTAGCAGGGTCGATATCCCGGTCCAGGGCCGCGGCCAGCAGATGCGTCCATGCCCGCGGCACGACCCGGACCAGCCCGTATCCGCCGCCGCCCACCGCGAGCCACCGGCCCTCGGCGTACCGGTCGGCCCAATCGCGCATGGCCAGGAACGCCGCGCGCTGCCCGTCCACGGTCAATTCCAGATCGGCGAGGGGATCTTCCCGGTGGGTGTCGACACCACATTGGCTGATCAGCAGCTGCGGCCGGAACGCGGCCAGGGCGCCGGGCACGAGCGCATGAAATCCGCGCAGCCACTGGGCATCCCGGGTTCCGGGCAGCAGGCCGAGATTGACCGCCGTACCCTCGGCCGCACCCGCCCCGGTCTCCTCGGGCCATCCGGTGTTGGGCCACAGCGTGGCCGGATGCTGATGCACCGAGATGGTCAGCACCCGGGGGTCGCCGTAGAACGCGCGCTGCACGCCGTCGCCGTGGTGCACGTCGACATCGACGTACGCGATGCGGTCGAATCCGTGGTCCAGCAGCCACGAAATGGCCACCGCCACATCGTTGTAGATGCAGAAGCCCGAGGCCGAGTCGGCCATCGCGTGGTGCATGCCGCCGCCGATGCTGACCGCCCTCCGGGTGCGGCCCGCCGCGATCTCGCCCGCCGCCGCCAGGGTGCCGCCGACGATCACCGAGGCCGCCTCGTGCATGTGCGGGAAGACCGGATTGTCCTGCGTCCCCAGCCCGTACGGCGCGGTGACCGGGGCGGCGGCGCCGGGCGGGGCGGGCTCGGCGTGACGCACCGCGTCGAGATATGCGGGCGTGTGGATGCGCAGCAGTTCGGCATCTCCGGCCGGCCCGGGCGCCAGCGGCTCCACGCCGTCGAGCAGGCCCAGACCACGGGCCAGCGCCATCGTGAACCGCAGCCGTGCCGGTTTCATCGGATGCTCCGGCGTCCAGGTGTAGTCCAGGAAACGGTCGGTCCACACCACGGTGGCAGGGCTGTGCGCTGCGCTCGCCATACGTGTCACGCTAGCCGACCAGCCGGACCACGGGCGCGGACCTGCCACCGCCGAGGGCCGGGCACTCGTAGAGTCGGTCCGGTGGCGCGACGACCGATCCCACCCTGGACCGGACTCCGGGCACGCTTCGCGGCATCGGACCCCGGTCTGCTGCGGCTGACGGCCGGGCTGCGCACTGCCACCGCCGTCGGGCTCACGATCGCGGTCCTCGGCATACTCGGCGTCGAGGTGATCCATCTGATCGTGGGAGCCATGGCGGCGATGGCCAGCGCCTTCGCAGTCACCGACAAAACCGTTCGCGCCCAGGCGATCACGCTCGCGCTCGGCGTGCCGGTCGCCCTCGCGACGATCTCGCTGGGCGCCCTGCTGCAGGGCCGGGTGCTCGCGCGGGACCTGATCTTCCTCGGGCTCATCTTCGGCGCGGTGTACCTGCGCAGATTCGGTGATCGCAGTACCGCATTCGGCGTGATCGGCTTCCAGATCTACTTCACCGCGATGTTCGCCCGGGTCACGGTGCCGCAGCTGCCGCCGGTGTTCGCCACGGTGGCACTCGCATTCGGATGCAGCGCCATCGCCCGATTCGTGCTCGTTCCCGAACGGCCCGAACGGGTGCTGCGAAGGCTGCGGCAGGCATTCCGGGCACGCCTGGCCCAGTTGCTGGCAGCACAGATCCGGCTGCTGTACGCGCGGCCCGGCGATCGCGACAACGTGCTGGAGGAGCTGCGGCGCAGCGCCGCACGACTGCACGAGGCCGCGCTGATGATCCAGGGGCGGCTCGAGGCGGGGACCCGGGACGAGGCCACCGCGGCGCTGGTCCAGCGACGCGTGGTGACCGCCGAGGTGGCCGCGGAGCGATTGGGCCTGCTGCTCGTGGGCGCCCGCAGCACGCAGCGCCCCGATCCGGTGGCGCTGCGGCTGCCGGGCGCGGCGACGCCCGCCCTGACCGCCGGGCCGCAGGACACCGATCCGGTGACCGCGGCGCTGGACCGGGACCTCGTCACGCTGCGGCTGATGGTCCTGCGGCCACCGGGCTCGCACCCCGCGGCCGCCGCCCTCCCCGCGCGCGACCGGCTGCTGGGCTACCGCGACGCGACCGGTATTCCACCCGCCGCCACACCGGCCCAGCGGGACGTCTTCCGAGCGATCGGCGATCTGGTCCAGGGGGTACTCGGGCTGTGGCTCGCGCTGGACCCGGCGCCCCGGGAAACGGACGACTCGCCCACGGCAATCCGTTCGCGGGCCGAGATCGCGGCGGAGAACGAATCCATCTCCGGTGCGGAACAGCAGGCCGGCGCACGCGCGCCGGCGCCCGCCCGGCTGCAGCGCCAGACCACCCGCGCGGCCTTTCAGGTGACGGCCGGTTCGGCGCTCGCGATCGCCGGCGGCGAACTGCTGTCGCCGCAGCACTGGTATTGGGCGGTGATGGCTTGCTGGGTGATCTTCGCCAACACCACCTCCACCGGGGAGATTGTGGTCAAGGGCTACCGTCGGTTGCTCGGCACGGTGCTGGGCGTCGTGGCCGGCGTGCTGCTCGCGACCGCGGTGGGCCAGCACACCTGGGTCGCGCTCGCACTCGTGCTGGTCTGCGTGTTCGCGATGTTCTTCACCGCCCCGCTGTCGTACACGCTGATGGCCTTCTTCGTCACCATGGGTCTCGGGCTCCTGTACACCCTCCTGCACACATACAGCGTCGCGGTGCTGGTACTGCGCATCGAGGAGACCCTGCTCGGCGCCGCCTGCGGCATCGTCACGGCCATGCTCGTGCTGCCCGTGCGCACCGATCGGCGCACGGACGAACAACTCGCCACCGTGCTGCGCCGCCTCGGAGATGTCGTGGCGGCCTCGGTGGAACGATTCAGCGGCAGCCCCGTCCCGGATCTGCTGGACACCACCCGTGACTTGGATACGAAACTGGCCCAACTCAATTCGTCCGCCCGGCCGCTGACGCATCCGATCACGCCGCTGCGCGAGCGCCGCGAGACCGCCCGATACGTGGTGGCCCTGCTCGAGACCTCCGCCTACCACGCCCGCTACCTGGCAACGACCGCCGAGCTCACGGCCGAATGCGGTCATCCGGGCGCCGATCCCCGGCTCGCCGGCGTGGCCGGACGGATCGCCCGCAACATCGACGTGCTGGTGGCGCAACTGAGCCGGGCGCACGATCGGCCGCCGATCGAGGCCGGCCCCGGCATCGCCGCGCTGCTCGAGACCGACAGCCTCGGGGTGCCCGCCCCCCGCACCGTGACCTTCCGGGCGCTGCGCCACCTGCAGCGCATCGACGAGGACGTCATCGCCCTCGCGCGTCCCCTGGGTGTCGACGTGCCGGCACCGAGCTGACCCTACGTCGCGTGCGGGCCGTGCCCGGCCGCCCTGACACGGAATGCGACGTGCCGTTTTTGTCGTTGGTATGCAGTACAAATGCTTAGCAGTGCGGCGCGCCGGATTCCGGCGCCGCCGGGGCGCACCCGTGCGGCTCGGCATTTCCGCAGTACATACGAAATACGCTGGCGCGCGGGACCGCGACCGCGCGTGGGTAGAATTCGTGCGACGAAGGGGTATCAGGTGAAGGATCTGGTCGACACCACGGAGATGTATCTCCGTACCATCTACGACCTCGAGGAGGAGGGCGTCACACCGCTGCGCGCCCGCATCGCGGAGCGCCTCGAGCAGAGTGGCCCGACGGTGAGCCAGACGGTAGCCCGGATGGAGCGGGACGGCCTGCTGCTGGTGGCGGGCGATCGCCACCTCGAGCTGACCGAGAAGGGCCGTTCCATGGCGGTCGCGGTGATGCGCAAGCACCGGCTGGCCGAGCGGCTCCTGGTCGACGTGATCGGGCTCGACTGGCAGAACGTGCACGCCGAGGCCTGCCGCTGGGAGCACGTGATGAGCGAGGATGTCGAGCGCCGCTTGGTCGAGGTGCTCAACAACCCCACCACCTCCCCCTACGGCAACCCCATTCCCGGCCTCGACGAACTGGGCGTGACGGCTTCCGGCTCGGCCGAGGAGAAGCTGATCCGGCTGTCCGACCTGCCGGCCGGCCAGGTCGTCGCGGTGGTGGTGCGCCGGCTGTCGGAGCACATCCAGACCGATCCGGAGATCATCGGTCAACTGCGGGAGGCGGGCGTGGTGCCCGATGCCCGTGTCACCGTCGAGACGAAGCCCGGGGTCGTTGTCATCTCGGTGCCCGGCCACGGCGGATTCGAATTGTCGGACGAGATGGCGCATGCCGTCCAGGTGAAGTTGGTCTGAGGAATCCACAGCATGAAACTTCTGGTCACCGGTGGTGCGGGGTACGTCGGCGGCGTCTGCGCCCAGGTTCTGATCGAGGACGGCCACGAGGTCGTCGTGGTCGACGATCTGTCCACCGGCAATGCCGAGGGAGTGCCCAGCGCGGCCAAATTCGTCGACGGCGACATCGCGACCGTCGGCGCGGAGCTGATCGAGTCCGAATCCTTCGACGGCGTCCTGCACTTCGCCGCGCAGTCGCTGGTAGGCGAGTCGGTGCAGCGGCCCGAGAAATACTGGCAGGGCAATGTCGTCAAGACCCTGGCGCTGCTCGAGGCCATGCGCCGCGCCGGCACCCCCCGGCTGGTGTTCTCCTCGACGGCGGCGGTCTACGGCGAGCCCGAGCGGGTGCCGATCACCGAGGACGCCCCCGCGCGGCCGACCAATCCGTACGGCGCCTCTAAGCTGGCGATCGACCACGCCATCACCTCCTACGCGGTGGCCCATGGGCTGGGCGCGACCAGCCTGCGCTATTTCAATGTCGCCGGGGCCTACGGCGGGCTCGGCGAGAACCGGGTGGTGGAAACCCATCTCATTCCGCTGGTTCTGCAGACGGCTCTGGGGCATCGGGAATCGATCTCGGTGTTCGGTACGGACTATCCGACCGCCGACGGGACCGCGGTCCGCGATTACATCCACATCCGGGATCTCGCGCAGGCGCATCTGCTCGCGCTGGCCCAGTCCCGCGCGGGCGAGCATCGCATCTTCAATCTCGGCAGCGGCACCGGCTTTTCGGTACGCGAGGTGATCTCGGCCTGCGAGCGGGTGACGGGCCGCCCGATCACGGCGGTCGACGCATCCCGGCGCGCCGGCGATCCCGCGGTGCTGATCGCCTCCAGCAAGCGCGCGATCGCCGAACTCGGATGGCGTCCGGAGCACAACGATCTCGACGAGATCGTCACCGACGCTTGGGCTTTCCTGCAGTCGCTGGGCGCCCGCGCGCACAGCGCCCGGTAGCGCCGCGCCGGGCGGCCTCCGGCACCCGGCCGCGCGACGCCGGTGGCGGGCACGCATCGATCGTCCGGCCGCAGACCTCACGGCTGCGGCCATTCCGGGTGCGGATCGAGCTCGACGCCGAGTTCGGCGGCCTTGGCCCGGCCGCTGCAGGCAAGTTTGCGGATTTCCTGGGGCCGCATCCCGACGCCGAGCGCCGTGTCGAGCAGCCGGGCGAGGGTGTGGTCCGAATTCGATTCCAGTGCGGCCTGCAGTGCGGTTCCCGCGAGCGACCGGTCGCCGCGGGTGAACGCGCAGTAGCCCAGCAGAGTCGCCGCCTCCGCGCGGTCCCGTCCGGTCAGTGCCCGGCACAGGTGCGCCCACACCTGCTCGGCGGCGGCCGCACGAGCGCCGCCGGCCAACGCGAACATCGCGTCGCGCACGGTGGGATCGCGCAGGGCGACGGCAATGCGGGCCATGGCACGCGCACCGAGCTCGCCGCCGGCGGCGACACCGTCGACGCGGTCGAGTACCTCCTTCAGACTTGCGCGCTGATAGCGGCTCACCTCGTCGCGGAACACCGCGGCGCGGAATCGGTGCCCCGCCTCGATCGTCGCCATCTCGAGCTCCCCACGCACGTCGTACGAGAGCTGCGCATCGAGCTCCAGCGGAACGCTCGGCTCGGTGTGTGAGGAGCAGGTTCCGCGCTCGCCGGACGCCTCGGCCAGCGCGACGGGCGAGGCGGCAGGATCGGTCTGCACGCCTGCGGTCCCGGGTGCCAGCACATCCCACCACGGTGCGCCCGGGGCGATCGCGCACATACCCCAGGCCTCGTCGAGCTGGATGCCCTCGGCGGCCAGTGCGCTCTCGAGCGCCCCGACGAGTTCGCGGTGCCGGCCACGTCGGCGCGCCGCGCGATCCCCGCCGGGCTGTGCCGCGCGGTCATCGATGATCAGCACCAACACCGCGACGACGCGCTGACGCGCGCACAGTCCCGCCAACTGCTCGGAGAGCCGCGCCCATGCGGCGGGGCCGGACAGGACCAGCTCGTGGTGGGTGACGGCGCCGAGGATCACCGCACCGGACCGCGGCGGCGCCTCGTTCAACAGCAGGGCGACGATCGATCGGCGTGGCACGTACCCGAGCAACGCGGGGACCGCGGCGATGCATTCGGAGGGAGTGTCGACCCGTAGCGACAGTCGGTCGGCCGCCGGTTCGTCCGGCGCGCAGGCACCATCCCGGGCCGACCCCGCGGGTCGGCCGGTGACGGTCGGGGGTGTGGTCCGGGCGGCCTCGGGCCGGATCGATGCGGTGCCGGCACAGCAGCGACCGGAGGCGTTGTCGGCGGGAGTGGGTTCGGTAGCGGTTGTCATGCATCCACCCTGGCCGCAGCGCGTATCGGCGGTCAGGCGGCGACCTGGGCTTTCGGTTGGCCTGGGGATAACCTTCGGCGCTGTGCATCACTCCCCCGATCAGGGTCCGCGAGGCGGGTTCATGTCGGGGGCGGCTGCTATCGTCCGGACAGGGAGACTCGCGGGCAGGCGCGCGATCCGTCCCGACGGTTCAGCCCTTGCGGACGTCCACGACCGCCGCCGTGAACACCTGATCCAGGCCCTCCATGTCGGGTGTGCCGTCCCCGAAGCTCAGATAGGTGGCGGTGATCCGCACGTCACCGAGCTGCGCGGCCAGCGTCCGCATGGACCTGTCCAGGCCCGGCCCCCGCTGCTGCCCGCTCACCGTCCGGCTCCAAGCGAGCGAGTCGTCGGCATTCACCGGCGGCGGTGGATCGAGTTGCGTCACAACGGTATTGGTGATCGGTCCGTGCTGGGCCCGCACCGTGCCGCAACGCCGCAGTTGCGCGTGCAGCCGCGCAAGCGGCTCGGCGGCCCGCGTCAGTTCGACGGTGATCGTGGCCCGGGTGTCGTCGTCGGTGCCGACCACGATCGCGACGGCGTTCGGATCCGACGGCGACGCCGTCGCACACCCGGCCGGGGTGACGGTCGTCACCCCGTCGGGAATGCCGGTCAGGTCCGCCGCGGCCCGAGTGGCCTCCTCGTACGACAGCACCGCCGTCTGATAGGAGGAGGGAAACTGCGCCTGGGTCGGCAGCATCGAGGCCAGATCCGCCGCGGCTTGCCGCGCCGCGGCGCTGCTGCGCACCTCGGCGGGATGTCCGGGCACCGTCGATCCGCAGGCGGTGAGCAGGCACCCCAGTGCCGCGTAGCCGGCGACCAGGGCCCGACCGCCGCGGGGCGGCCTCGGACCCCGAGGCCGCCCCGGATACGGTCCGCCCGGCACGTTCACCCTGCTCACTATGCCGAACTCGCGCGGAGGGCCTACGCTGCCACGCCGAGGGCACGACCTGGGAATGCGGACCGGCCGGTCGCGCGTTGTGCTGCGGGAGCGCGTCGATCATCCAGCCCGACGACACCGTGCCGGAAACACATGAGGGACAATAGAAGGTGGTCTCACGGACCAGAACGGTAGGCGGTGCCCGGATTCGCCCCGCCGCCGGCCTGGTCGTGGCGGACCACGCAGGAAGGAGCATGCGATGGAGGACTACGAGTCGCGAATGTACGAGTTGGAATTCCCGGCGCCGCAGCTGTCGTCCGCCGACGGGGCCGGTCCGGTGCTGGTGCACGGGCTGGAGGGTTTCACCGATGCCGGCCACGCCGTCCGCCTGGCCACCACCCACTTGCGCGAGAGCCTCGAGGCGGAGCTGGTCGCCTCCTTCGACGTGGACGAACTGCTCGACTACCGCTCACGTCGCCCGCTGATGACGTTCAAGACCGATCACTTCTCCGACTACGCCGAGCCCGAGCTGTCGCTGTGGGCGGTCAAGGACACCACGGGTACGCCGTTCCTGCTGCTGTCCGGCCTGGAGCCGGATCTGCGCTGGGAGAAGTTCGTGACCGCGGTGCGGCTGCTGGCCGAGCAGCTCGGCGTGCGCCGCACGATCGGCCTGAGCGCGATTCCGATGGCGATTCCGCACACCCGTCCCCTGGGTGTCACCGCGCACTCCAGCGATCGTGACCTGATCGGCGAGCATCAGCGCTGGCCCGGTGAGCTGCAGGTGCCGGGCAGCGCCTCCTCGCTGCTGGAGTACCGGATGGCGCAGCACGGCCACGAATCGATCGGCTTCTCGGTGCACGTGCCGCACTACCTGGCGCAGACCGCCTATCCGGAGGCGGCCCAGACCCTGCTCGAGAACGTCGCCGACAACGCCGGGCTGGATCTGCCGCTCGCGGCCCTGGGCGAGGCGGCGGCGCGGGTGCGGGAACAGGTCAACGAGCACATCGCCGGCAACTCCGAGGTCGAAACGGTGGTGCAGGCCCTCGAGCGCCAGTACGACAGCTTCGTCACCGCACAGGAGCGCCAGTCCAGCCTGCTGGCCAGCGATGCCGACCTGCCGACCGGCGAGGAATTGGGCGCCGAGTTCGAGCGTTTTCTGGCCGAGCAGACCGGCTTCGGCGACACCGATCTCCCCGACGGCACCGATCAGCTCTGACGCCGATGTCCGGGGCATCACACCCGGCCACTAGACTCGTCGCACGTGCAGCTGTCCGAACTGATCCCCGACCGTGTCGTGCCCGACGTGGATCCCGACTGGCTGTACGAGACCTTCGCCGAGTGGACCGTCGAGCAGGGCCTCGCGCTGTATCCGGCGCAAGAGGAGGCGCTGCTCGAGCTGATGACCGGCGCCAACGTGATCCTGTCGACGCCGACGGGGTCCGGTAAGTCGATGGTGGCGGTGGGCGCGCATTTCGCGGCACTGAACCGCGGGCAGCGCAGCTACTACACCGCCCCCATCAAGGCCCTGGTCAGCGAGAAGTTCTTCGCGCTGTGCGAGGTGTTCGGCGCGGACAAGGTCGGCATGGTGACCGGGGACGCCGCGGTGAACCCGAACGCGCCGATCATCTGTGCGACCGCCGAGATCCTGGCGAATCTGGCGCTGCGCGAGGGCGAGGGCGCCGATGTCGGCCAGGTCGTCATGGACGAGTTCCACTACTACGCCGATCCGGATCGGGGCTGGGCGTGGCAGGTGCCGCTGCTCGAGCTGCCGAGAGTGCAATTCCTGCTGATGTCGGCCACCCTGGGCGAGGTCGACTTCTTCGCCGCGGATCTGCGCCGCCGCACCGGACGCGAGACGGCGATCGTCAGCGGCGCGGAACGGCCTGTGCCGCTGATGTTCTCGTACGTCCGCACGCCGATCACCGAGACGCTCGAGGATCTGGTCACCACCAGTCAGGCGCCGGTCTACGTCGTGCATTTCACGCAGGCCGCCGCCCTGGAGCGCGCGCAGGCGCTCACGAGCGTCAACTTCTCCTCGAAGGCCGAGAAGGAGGCGATCGCCGAGGCGCTGGGCGGATTCCGCTTCGCCACCGGCTTCGGCAAGACACTCTCGCGGCTGATCCGCCACGGCATCGGAGTGCACCACGCGGGCATGCTGCCCAAGTACCGCCGCCTGGTGGAACGCCTCGCCCAGGAGGGACTGCTGAAGGTGGTGTGCGGCACCGACACTCTCGGCGTCGGCATCAATGTGCCGATCCGCACGGTGCTGCTGACGGGCCTGACCAAGTTCGACGGCGTGCGCACCCGCCGGCTCAAGTCGCGCGAGTTCCATCAAATCGCCGGACGCGCGGGCCGTGCCGGTTACGACACGATGGGCACGGTCGTGGTACAGGCGCCCGAGCACGAGGTGGAGAACGCCCGCCTGCGCGCGAAGGCGGGCGACGACCCGAAGAAGCAGAAGCGGGTGCAGCTGCGCAAGCCGCCGGAGGGCTTCGTGTCCTGGTCGGAGGAGACCTTCGACCGGCTGGTGGCCGCGCAGCCCGAACCGATGGTGTCGCGGTTCCAGGTGACCAACGCGATGCTGCTCAACGTGATCGCCCGGCCCGGCAACTGCTTCACCGCGATGCGGCATCTGCTCGAGGACAATCACGAATCTCGCTCAGCGCAGCGCAAACATATCGTCAAGGCCATTCGCCTGTACCGCGCGCTGCGCGATGCTGGTGTGGTGCAGCAGCTGGACGAACCCGACGCCCTGGGCCGTCGCGCGCGCCTGACCGTCGATCTGCAGCGCGATTTCGCCCTCGATCAACCGCTCTCGCCGTTCGCCCTGGCCGCGCTGGAACTGCTCGACAACTCGACCCCGACCTATACGCTGGACGTCGTGTCGATCATCGAGTCCACGCTCGAGGACCCGCGCCAGCTCCTGCTCGCCCAGCAGCACAAGGCGCGCGGTGCGGCCATCGCCGAGATGAAGGCCGACGGTATCGAATACGACGAGCGCATGGAGCTGCTCGAAGAGGTCACCTGGCCCAAGCCACTGGCCGAGCTGATCGAGCCCGCCTTCGAAACCTATCGCGGCGGTCATCCCTGGGTGTCGGAGTTCAGCCCCTCGCCCAAGTCGGTGGTGCGCGAAATGATCGAGCGCTCACTGACTTTCGCCGAACTGGTCAGCAACTACGAGCTGGCCCGCTCGGAGGGCGTGGTGCTGCGCTACCTGGCCGACGCCTATCGCGCGCTGCGCCGCACGGTGCCCGAATCCGCGCGCACCGAGGAGCTCGAGGATCTCACCGAGTGGCTGGGTGAGCTTGTGCGCCAGGTGGATTCGAGCCTGCTCGACGAGTGGGAACAGCTCACCAATCCGGGTTCGGAGAACGATTCGCAGCAGCTGGCGTTCGGCGCGGAGACCGTCCGCCCGATCTCGGCCAATGAGCGGGCCTTCCGGGTACTGGTGCGCAATGCGATGTTCCGGCGTGTCGAGCTGGCGGCGCTGCGGCGCTGGGCAGCCCTGGACGAGCTCGACGACGGCCCGGACTGGGAGTCCGAACTGGCCGGGTATTTCGACGAATACGCCGAGATCGGCACCGGCCCGGCCGCACGCGGCCCGCGGCTGTTCCAGATCGAGCAGCGCCCCGGCCTGTGGCGGGTGCGCCAGGTGCTCGACGATCCGTCCGGCGATCACGGCTGGTCCATCGATGCCGTGGTCGATCTGCCGGAGTCGGACGCCGCCGGCGAGGTGGTGTTCGACGAGGTCACGGTGAGTGCGGGATGAACGCCGCGCGCGTGACGCGGGCACAGACCCGCCGTACCCACATCCGTGGTCGCCACGACTCCGGCAGGGGCCACCGCGCCCCGGCATCCGGTGCGATCCTGGGCCGAAAACCCGGTGTCGTGCGCACACATCCGGCGGTCCGGTAAAAGCACTCGTCGTTCCGCGCGCGGCCCGGCCGCGACACCGTGCGCAGACGTGATCAAGACGACGTCGATCCAGTTCGTTCCGCATGCCCTCCCGCTGATACGCTCTCGCTCGCTGTCTGCGGCGGGCGGCTGCCCGGAAGAAAGAGAGTTCCCTTAGATTGTTCGGTCTACACGCGCCCGAGTCGCCCTATCTCGTCATCGACCTCGCCCGGGTGCGCGACAACTTCCGCGCACTGCGCTCAGCGCTGCCGACAGCCCGAATTCGGTTCGCGGTCAAGGCTTCTCCGATGCCGGAGATCATCCGGCTGCTGGCCGCCGAGGGGGCGGAATTCGACGTCGCCAGCATCGGCGAGATCGAGCAGTGCCTCGGCCTGGGCGTAGACCCGGCCACCCTCTGCTACGGCAATCCGATCAAGAAGGCGGCGCACATCGCCGCCGCCTACGCCGCGGGCGTGCGCCGCTACGCCTTCGACACCGAGGACGATCTGGACCGCATCGCCGAGCACGCGCCCGGTTCGCGGGTCGAGTGCCGTTTCCTGGCGTCGGCGCCGCAGTCGCAGACGCCGTTCGGCACCAAATTCGGCTGTGCGCCCGGCGAGGCGGTACGCCTGCTGGTGCGCGCCCGCGATGTCGGACTCGTTCCGGTGGGACCGTATTTCCATGTCGGCTCACAGCAATTGGACCCGGCGGCCTGGCGGATCGGCATCGAACAGGCCGCGGCGATCACCGAAGCCCTTGCGGTCAAGGACATTTCGGTGGAAGCGGTGAATATCGGTGGCGGACTGCCGATTTCGTATGCGGAGGCGGCGCCGGAGCTGTCCGAGCTGGGCGCGGTGATCGCCGCGGCGGTCGCGCGCCATCTCCCGGAGCACACCGATCTGGTGGTGGAGCCCGGCCGCGCCCTGGTGGGCAACGCCGGTGTGATCCACGGCGAGGTCGTGAATGTGCGCATCGCGCCGGACGGGCGGCGCTGGATATACCTCGATATCGGCCGCTACAACGGCATGGCCGAAACCGAGAACGAGTACATCGCCTACCGGATCGAGACCTCACGAGACGGTGACGTGCGGGACGAGGCGGTGATTGCCGGTCCGACCTGCGACGGGGACGATGTACTCTATCAACGCACGCGTGTCCTCCTACCGACCACGTTGCGAGCCGGTGATCCCATTCGGATCCTCGATACCGGCGCCTATACGGCGAGCTATTCGTCGGTGTCCTTCAACGGTTTTCCGCCTTTGACAGTCCATGTCATCGGCGCTGAGCGAGAGTGAGTTTGCCCATGACGGCAGAATTCACCGGCTGGCACGTGCTGGCCGAGTTCGGTGGTGTCGACGCGAACCTCTGCGACGATCTCGAACGACTCGAAGCAGCGCTTCGAAAATCGTTGGTCGCCGCGGGGGTGACCATTTGCGAAGTGGTGCACAAGAAGTTCGATCCGCAGGGTGTCACGGTGCTGGCACTGCTGTCGGAGTCACACGCCTCGATCCATACCTATCCGGAGTCCGGCGACGTCTTCGTCGACGTATTCACCTGCGGCAGCATCGGTGCGGGTGCGACGAAGGCCGTGGAGCTGCTGCAGCAGGAGCTCGCACCGGCCTCGGTGCACATGGAGGTGGTCCAGCGCGGGCATGCCGCGCGCCGGATCCACGAGCCGGTGGGCAAGGGCCTCACGCGCGTGTGGGATCTGCACGAGATCATCGTCGATACCCGAACTCCGTTCCAGCACATGGTGATCGCGCGCACCGATCAGGGCGTGAGCCTGTTCTCGGACGACGATCGCCAGTCCACCGAGTTCTCCCAGCTGACCTATCACGAGGCCATGCTGGTGCCCGGCTACGCGCTGGCGGAGAAGCTCGATCGGGTGCTCATCGTCGGCTCGGGCGAGGGCGTCGCCTCGCAGATGTCGGTGGCCGCGGGCGCCTCGCACGTCGACCATGTGGACATCGACCAGCTGGAGGTGGAGCTGTGCGCGAAGCATCTCCCCTACGGCTATTCCGAGTCGGACCTGGCCGAGGCGGTCGCGCAGTCCGGACCCATCAAGATGCACTACGCCGACGGCTGGGACTTCCTGGCCCAGGCGCAGGCCCGGGGCGAGCGCTACGACCTGATCTGTATCGACCTGCCCGACGAGCGGGTGGAGGACGCCCAGCACAACCGCCTGTACGAGGACGAGTTCCTGGAGCGCTGCAAGGCGCTGCTGGCCGAGGGCGGCGTGCTCGCGGCGCAGGCGGGCTGTCAGACCATGTGGCGCAACGAAACCCTGGAGCGCTCCTGGACCCGGTTCCACAAGCTGTTCGACACCGTCGTCCCGTACGTCAGTGACGAGCACGAGTGGACATTCATCTTCGGGACCCCGAAGGCGATCGGGGATCCGGTGGCGAAGATGACCGCGACCCTGCCGCGGCTGCCCTACCGGGCCGCGACGGTCGACGAGCGGGCCCTGGTCCGCGGCGCCATCGAGCCGCACGCGCTGCGGACGACGGTCGGCGTGGGCTGATGCGGTAGGTCGGTCGCGCGCAGCCGGAATCACCGCGCGCGACCGACCCGCCGCGATGGCGCATACGCGAAAGTCGCGAGCGGGATCCATCGCCCCGCCATACCCTGGAGTATGCGCACTTTCGTCCATCTGCTGCTGTTCGCCTGTGCTGTCGCGGTGGCGGTGGGAGCCTTCGGGCCGCTCATCGGTACGGTCGGGGCCCGTCACGTGCAGCTCACCGAGCTGCGCGACGGGTTTCCCGCGGGCCGTTCGCTGGATCAGATCCAATCCCAGTCCGTAACCCTGCAGACGTCGCTTGCCCTTGTGGTGCTGTGTGTCGCTGCCGTCATCCTGCTGGCGGCCCTGTTCGGCTCGCGCATCCTGGGCTGGCTCGGCGTCCTGGTCGGTCTGGTCACGGTCGGCGTCCTGGCCTGGCGCCTGGACGGTTCCTTCGACCACCAGCTCCGCACCGACTACCACCACCTGCTCACCGGTGCCTGGGGGCTGTACGCCCTCGGCGGCGGGCTGGTCATCGCGCTGCTGTGTCTGTTGGTGCCGCGGGAGCGCCGGGCGTTCTGAGAAAAGAGCTCATCGGCACGCAGCGGTCCCGCTCCCGCCGGTCGTCATCCGGTCGGAATGGCCGGTGGGAGCAGAGCAGTCTGGATCATCTCCTCGCCGGCGCGGGTCACCAGCACTCCGCGGCCCGGGGGAAGGGGGGTCGGCCTGGTCGTGCCGAGCAATACCCCTCCTCACGGTTACCGCTCATGACGAGACCCGCCGATCCGAGGTCCTTCATCCGCGCGATGACCAGGTCGTACAAGGCTCGAGCCGCGCCGCTCGCGCGCCGCGCGAGTATCAGATGGAAGCCCAGATCCCGAGCAAGCGGCAGATGTTCCAGTAGAGGACTCAGCGGGCTCTCGCCGCCAGTGGCGAGCAACTCGTAATCGTCCACGAGCACATACAATTCCGGGCCACTCCACCATGACCGCTCACGCAGCTGCTGGGGTGTCACATCCGGCGGCGGCATCCGCTTCTCGAGGAACGCGACGAGGTCGGCGATGACGGTGGTGGGGCTCGACGCGCTCGTCGCATACGCGGCTTCGCAGCCCGACGGTATGTCCCCCAGCAGGGTGCGCTTGGGATCGGCCGCCACGATCTGCACGGAGGCGGGATGTGCTCCCCGTCCGGAGTCAGCCCGCGACCTGGACGTCCCAGGGGGACCGACGAGGCCATCTTGCGGCCTGGCTCGGAATCGGTAGGGTCCCCGAGCCGCAGCTCGACCCGGGTCCCCCGCCGATCCTTCAGCGCCGGACGGATCACGGCCCAGCGCCCCGCCGACAGCACGATGTGCACCCCGAACGCGAGGCCGCGCGACGCGATATCGGCGACGATCGACTCGAGGGCCTCGAAGTTCCCACGCACGATGTCGTACCCGTCGATCACCAGAAACACGTCGCCGAAGGGATCGCTTCCCACCGGGTCGCCCGCGATCCGGTCCGCGCCGGCATCCGCCAATTCCGCCTTGCGGCACCGGTATTCCCGCATCGAGTCGATCCCGGCGCGCCGGAAGATCTCCCCGCGCCGCTGCACCAGCGCGGTCAACTCGGCGAGGGTGCGGCGCGCCAATTCCAGATCGCGGCGACCCGCCACCGCGCCCACATGCGCGAGTCCGGCGAGCGCCGACATGGCCCCGCCACTGAAGCCGAGGCAATAGAACTGCACCTGCGCGGGGGTGTGCGCCGCGGCGAGCGCCAGGATCAGGGTCAGCAGCGCTGTCGACTTGCCTGCCTGCGGGCCGCCCACGATCGCGACATTTCCCTGGCTGCCCGACAGGTCCGCGAACAGCAGGTCGTAGCGGTGATACTGCGGCTTGTCGACAATGCCTATCGCCACCGGACTCAGGCCTGGCTTTCGACCCGGTGTCGGCGACATCAGCGCCCCCACCGTCGGCGCCACGCCGAGCGGGGGCAGCCAGACCTGGTGTGTTCGCCGAACATTGGCGGGTACGGAATCGACGATCACCTCCCACAGCGGGCGATCGGCGACGTCGGCGGCTCCGTTCGCTCGATCGGCCAGCACCGCTCGCGAGCTGTGCGCGGTCATGAATCGGATCAATTCCCCGCTGGGATGGGTGCGCAGAAATCCACCGCCCGGGGCACTGGGCAGTGTGTAAGCGTCCGGCACATCCAGCAGGACCCGGGATTCGCTGGCGGAGAACGTCTTCAGGCCGATCCGGTACGACAGATGGGACTCGAGGCCGCGCAGCAACGTCTCGTCCAGACGCTGCGAGGCGAGCAACAGGTAGACCCCCAAGGTCCGGCCCAGGCGCCCCACCGCGGTCAGCACAGTGGCGAAATCCGGGACCTCGGACAACAATTCCGTGAATCCCGTGACGACGACGACTAGATCGGGACTCGGCTCGAGCGGCGCACCCGCCGCTTGCCACATGCGGCAATCCGGCAAAACCGCCCAGTACGCCGGAGCCGTCGAAGTCGACCAGCAGTAGATTCAGTTGTTCGGGAGCGTGTTCGATCGCCAGCCCGAGAACAATCGTCCGAATCAGCATCGGCAGCCCAGACCCCGTCGAGCCGATGATCAATCCGTGTGGGCCCATACCATTTTCGGCACTCTGCTTCAGGTCCAGCAGGACCGGTCCGCCGCTGTCGTCCACTCCGAACGGAATCCGCAGACGGTCGGCGCCGTACTTCGGCTGCCAGCGGCGACCGAGATCCAGATCGGTGGGATCGATTATTCCGTAGAGCGTCGCGAAGTCGTTGTCGCCACCGCTCTCGACGCGACGGGGATGGCCCTGGTCGCGCTGACTCCCGAGGGAACGGGTGATCCGGGTGACCAGATCCGCCGCGCCGTCGGTCATTTCGGGCTGCTCGACGACATCGGCAGGGATGCCCCGGATATCGGGCATCGCGATGCGGAACGGCCGCTGCCCCACCAGCGCCCAGCCCGGGGCCTCCGGCAGCCGCATCGCGCGCTCGCGATCGACGCGCGACTCGTCGGGCCGGTGCAAGCGCAGTTCCACATGTGAGGCCACCAGATCCGCGAGCCAGTCGGGGACCTCACGCCAGTCCCGGAGGGTCGCGACGACATGGACCGCGTATTCCGGCCCCACGCCGACGATCTGCTCGAGTGTGACGGCGATGTCGGGCAGCAGGTCCGCGAAATCGCCCCACCGGTCCAGCAGCAGAAACAGATCCGGAACCGGGCCGTGCGCCAGCCCCGAGCGGACCGAGCGCAGGCTCCCGGGCGAATCGATCGCTTGGTCCCGGTACAGCAGCTTGCGAACGCGTATCTCCTCGACGATCTCCCGAAGCAGCGACCGCACCTCCTCGGGCTCGTCGTCGCCGACCACGCGCGCGATATGCGGCAGCCCACGCAGCGATCCCACGCGGTTGCTCGACTCGAGCGCGAAGATCCGCACCTCGTGCGGAGAGTGCGTCAGGGCGAGCGCCCCGACGAGCGTGCGCAGGAAGGTACTCTTCCCGCTGCCGGACCGGCCGACGACGATCAGGCTGCGATCCGGACCGGCGAAATCGAGCCAGACGGTCTCGCCGTCACGGCCGTCCGGTCGGCGCTGCTGGCCGATGGGAACCACCAATCGCCCCGCACCCCACCAGTTCTCGGCCCACAGACCGCGGTCCGGAGTGGATTCGAGCCGGCCCAGCAGTCCGCCGAGGGCCACCCGGCCGCTTCCGTCGATCACCGCCGGAAGCCGGCGGCGGGTGCGCGCGATATGGACCTCTTCCTTCAACATTCCGTAGTGGCTGGGCGTCTGCGCGCTGGTCCGCCCGCGCACCTCCGCGCTGACGTAGCGCCACAGGCTGTGCGTGTTGACCAGGCCGGTACCGTCGTCGGCCAGGCCCGAGGCGATCCCCTGGACGATCGCCGCGGTGAACACCGACAGCGGCGCGGACCGATCCGGGCCGCCGTCCTCGGCGACCTGCACGGCCGTGGTGGCGGTCAGCACGCAGATGCCGTCGCCGGAGAAGTAGAACAGCACCACATCGTCCGGGCCGGCGCCGCGAAACAGCCGCTCGATGCCGCGCTCGATCTCCCCCTTGGACTCGTTGACGAGCATCTCGGCCGGGGCGAATGCGCCGATCTCGGTGTCCCGCAACAGTTCTCGCAGCGCATGCGCGTCGGCGACCGGCGCGTACAGCCGCGGGATACCGGGCGAATGGAAGGTGTCGTTGGCGACGAACAGCGCGCGGCGGCGGGCGGGCGGATCAGTCATCGTGCAAGATGTCTCGCATCTGCTCCACCAGGCCGTCGACCTGGGCATCGGAGGGTCGCTCGATGACGACCTTCTTCTCGCCGTTGCTGATGGTGATCGATTCGGCGCGGGTGCGGTCCAGGAACCGCAGCGCGACATCGCGGATCACCAGGCTGACGGCCGTCAGCGCGGACCCGGACACCGCCAGCTGCCCGATCGTTAGCACGGTGCCCGATTTCGTTCCGGTGATGCCGACGTCGGCGACCTCCGTCACGGCCACACTGCGGATATCCCGCAGATCCTCGGCCAGCTCGCCGGTCAGCCGGTCCAGCATCCGCGAATCCCCGCGTCCGCCCGCAACGGTGAATATCACTGTCGGCACTACCCACCACCCCTTCAGCGCCGCGTGTGCGGCACCGCCTCACTGTAGCCAGTGGGCGGCGGGGACGTTCACGGTTACGTTGAGCGCGAAACGAATCCGGTATGGCGGACGCATGCCGACCGGACGTTCCTGCCGAACGCTTCGCCCAGCGCACGGACCGCCGGAGAATCGGCCCAGACGCCGGGATGGCGCGGCGACCGGATGCCGCCGCGCCCCGCCCGGCAGCGGATCAGGGCAGCACCGGCGGCTCGATGCCCAACTCTTGCAGCCGGTTTCGGTACAGCTCGACGTTGGCCAGCTTGATGTCCTCGTAGCCGCGGACCATATCGGGCAGCGCCGCCACCTCGACCGCGCGGTCGTAATCGGTGGACAGGGTAGCGGCCAGGGCGTGCACCGTCTCGATGTAGTGGGCGAGCAGCGCGCGTTCGACCCGCCGCACGCGGGCCCGGCCGAACGGATCGAATGCGGTGCCGCGCAGCCGCTTTCCCTTGGCCAGCAGGCGCAGGGCCAGGTGCGAGCGGGGACCGAAACCGATCTTCTCGGTGCGTCCCAGGGCGCGCAGGACCGGCGGATGCAGGCGGTAGGTGAGATTGGCGCCGTCCGGGATCGCGGCGGCGACCTCGTCCAGGAACGCGGGATCGGTCAGGCGGCGAGCCACCTCGTACTCGTCCTTGTACGCGGTGAACTTGTATAGCCCACGCGCGACCTGTTCGCTGAATTCGGTGCGGTCGGTGACCCGCTGCTGCGCCTCCCAGATGCGCTGCATCGCGCCGACGTACTCGCGCGCCACGCGCACACCACCGAAGCCGACCAGTTCGCCCGCCCGGAGCTCGACCAGCCGGCGGGTCTCCCCCGCCGCGAACAGGCCGTCGAGCAGGTCCGCCGGAATCCGATCGGCGGGGCGTGCGGCCGAGGCTCCCGCGGTGGCGGCGGCGAACTCGGCGGGCCGCGCCACCGCGGCCCGGCCCCAGCGGAACGCGGCGATATTGGCCGCGACGGCGACGCCGTTGATCTCGATGGCCTCCTCGATCGCGGCGGCGGGCAGCCGCAGCCCGCCGACCTGGTAGGCGGCGCCTACCAGCAGGAAGTTGGCGGCGGCCGTATTGCCGAAGAGCGTTTCGGCGGCGGCCAGCGCGTCGAAGGACGACACCGTCCGGGAGACCGCGGCGAGCCGGGACAGCAGCAGCTCGGTCTCCGGGTACTGGACCGACTTGTCGTACACCATGGCGCCGGTCGGCGTCTTGCTCGTCGAGGCCACCGCGACCGTCGATTCGGCCGATCCGTACGCGAGGTTCTTCGCATCGGCCGCGGCCAGCAGGTCGAAGGCGAGAATACAGTCCGCGGTCCCGGGCGTGAGCCGGTTCGAGGGCTCCACCGTATCGGCGGCGAACCGCAGATGGGACACCACGGGACCGGCCTTCTGGCTCATGCCGATCTGGTCCAGCCCCGCGACGTCGTATCCGGCCCGCAGCGCGGCGGTCTCCAGCACCTGATTGACCGTCACGATGCCGGTGCCGCCGATCCCCGCCAGGAACACGTTCTGTGTGGCGTGCGGCGCGCCGGCCTCGACATCGGGCAGCGATGGCGGTTCCGGGCGAGTCCGCTTGCGCGGCAGGGACTTCCCCGATCCGGTGCCCGGTTCGGGCAGCTCCACCGTGACGAAGGACGGGCAATCGCCCTGCAGGCAACTGTAGTCGGTGTTGCAGGAGGTCTGATCGATGCGGGTCTTGCGACCGAATTCGGTGTCCACCGGCTGCACCGACAGGCAGTTGCTCTTTACGCCGCAGTCGCCGCAGCCCTCGCACACCGCCTCGTTGATCACCACCCGGGTACGCCGCACCGGCAGCTCGCCGCGCTTGCGCTTGCGGCGCGCGTCGGCGGCGCAATGCTGGTCATAGATGAGGACCGTCACCCCGGGAATATCGCGCAGCATCCGCTGGGCCTCGTCGAGTCGATCCCGGTGCCACAGCAGCGTTCCCGCCGCGAGGTCGCGGGTGCGGTACTTCTTCGGCTCGTCGGCGCACACGATGATCTGCCGGACCCCCTCGGTGGCCAGCTTGTGCGTCAGGCGGGGCACCGCCAGCGCGCCCTCGGCGTCCTGGGCGCCGGTCATCGCGACCACGTCGTTGTAGAGCAGCTTGTAGGTGATGTTCACCCCGGCCGCGATGCAGGCCTGCACGGCCAGCTGGCCGGAGTGGAAAAACGTTCCGTCGCCGATGTTCTGGAACAGGTGCGGTACCTCGGTGAACGGCGCCAGCCCGATCCACTGCGCGCCCTCGCCGCCCATCTGGGTCAGTCCCATGACCGCGCTGTCGCTGCGCCCGGACATGGTGACCAGTGTGTGACAACCGATTCCGCCACCGGCCAGCGAGCCCTCGGGCACCGCGGTGGACCGGTTGTGCGGGCATCCGCTGCAGAAGTAGGCCGCGCGGGCGGCGGGCAGCACCGAGAGCGACAGCGGTTGCGGCAGGGGGCGCTTCAGCTCGAGGTGGTCCCGCAGCACCCGGCGCAGCGGCGCCAGGATCCGGCCGGTCGTCAGCTCCCCGTCGCTCGGGAACAGCGGGCGGGCGTCCGCGTCGCGTTTGCCGAGAATTGCCGGAGCGCCGTCCATTCCGTAGAGGATGTCCCGAATCTGGTTCTCCAGGAAGGCCGTCTTGTCCTCGACCACGATGAGCCGGGACAGTCCGGCGGCGAATTCCCGGATCCGGTCCGGCGCGATCGGGTACGGCATCCCGATGCGCAGCAGCCGCACGCCCGCGCGCTCGAGTGCCGCGTCGTCGGCGCCGAGATCGGTGAGCGCCTGCCGCACCGCATCGAATGTGGTTCCGGTGGCCGCGATTCCGATCTCGGCACGCTCGGGATTCACCTCGATGACATCCAGCGAGTTCAGGGTGCTGTACGCCTCCACAGTCGCCCAGCGCGGGCCGTACAGGTCGGCCTCGGCGAGCACGCTGTCCGCCGGTGCGGCCATCGGGCGCTGCCGGTAGACGAACGGCCGCCCCTCCCAGGTGATTTCGGGCAGCACGATATCGATATCGCCGACCGAGCCGTCGACGGTCCAGGCCCCGTCGGCCACATCGGCGACGATCTTCAGCGCCACCGGGCAGCCAGAGATCCGCGACAGGGCCACCCCGTGCAGGCCCATGGTGATGATCTCGCGGGCATTGCGCGGAAACAGGACCGGAATGTTCATCGCCGCCAGGGACCGCTCCGACACCGCGGGCACCGTCGAGGATTTCGCCGCGGGGTCGTCACCCACCAGCAGCAGCACCCCGCCGCGCGGATTCACCCCGTACATGGTGGCGTGGCGCAGCGCGTCGGTGGCGCGGTCCAGGCCCGGGCCCTTGCCGTACCAGACTCCGACGACGCCGTCGTGGGTCATGCGCGCGCCGGCCGGATCGCCCTGGCTGCCCCACACCGAGGTGGCCGCCAGCTCCTCGTTCACACCGGGCACGAAGTGGATGTCGTGCTCGGCGAGCGTCTCGGGCATCCCGGCGAGCATCCGATCCACCCCGCCCAGCGGCGAGCCCTGATACCCGGAGACGAAGGTGCCGATACGCCGTCCCGCGCGCAGGTCGCGCACGTGCTGTTCGACCAGCTGGCGGGCGATCGCCTGCACTCCGGTCAGGACAACGGTTCCCGCGCCGACGCGGTAGCGGTCGGCGAGGTCGTACGGTGCTGGGATCAGGTCGCGGTCGGCGAGCTCCGTCATCAGTTCCACCCGTCCGGGCGGCACCGATCGGCGCCGCCCTAGATTGAGCATTCGTCGCGGCCATCCTGTCTCTGCGACGCGAAATGAACAACCGATGTAGGAAAAATTAAGCACTCTGCGCAATTCCGCAGGCGCTGGATGGGCACCGATTATGCAGGGTGCGACCTCGAATGTGACGGCAGACACGCCGATACCACGGGCTCGGAGCGTCTCGTATCGGCGCGTGGACTCCAGCGCGGCATCACCCTCGCAGCCCTCGAACGGACAATCGGATGCATCCTTGGACTACGGGCGCCGAACTACACGCGCCGAATACCCAATACGCGCGGGCGGGCCTGTCCGAGACGTCCCGGGATTGCGGGCGCCGCCCCCGATGCACCGTCTCAGGTCCAGAGATGCGGGCGCGCGCCCCAAGTCGACCGCGTCGGATCGGCGAACGGATTCACAGCCGGCGCAAAGGTTCCCAGCTCGGGCGGGGGCGTCGAGATCGTTCGGAATTGTCAGCTGCCGACCGAATGCGCCTGCGCCGGTGTCGGTGTCGGACCGCGGCGCGTGACGGACGCTTGCGCTGCCCGGTCCGCGGCCCGCAGCTGGGTACGGTGCGGCCCCGTCAGGCAGCCGCACGACATCAACATGGCTCCCGGCTCAATCGTTCCGGACCGCAGCGCCGTTGCGACCTGCCGCGGCGCGACCCCGGGCAGCGATGCGCTTCGTCGTTCCGCTCAATCCTGCTCGGCGCGCCAGCGGGCGCACAGGGCGATGTACCCCGGCAACTGGTCGGCGGCGAATACCTCGGGCAGCCAGTCCGCCTCGGAGACCACGGCCGTCCACACGAAGGACGGCACCGGCTCCTCCCGCCCGACCAGCTGGATCGAGCGGACCCCGTACTCCTCGTCCTCGAAGGCGTCGATGATCGCCCATTCCGCGGGGGTCAGCCCGCGCAGCAGCAGTCCGCCGGCCATGCGGCCCGGCTCGGCGACCAGACCGGGGTAGACACGCTGCGGCAGCACCGCCACCCGGCGGTCGCGCGCGACGGCGAACTCGGTGTCGGGCAGCCGTCCAAGTAGCGCCTCGAGGACCGGGCCGAATTGCAGAGTGCCGTAGACGAACAGCTGGTCGGCCCGCTGCGGCAGCGAACTCAGCCGCCCGGTGAATACGGGCACGGCGGCATCCGGGCGCGCTCCGGAGGAGCGGCGCGCGGTGCCACCTGTCACGCGAGCCCTCGTTCGACCCGCCCGTCGGGCAGGACGCGGTAGACGGCCCGGAAGTGCGTGCCGGTCGTGGGTTCGCCGAAAGTTTGCGGTGTGGACTCTCCGAGCGTGGCCAAGGCCGCGACGATCCGTTCGATCTGGTCGGGGCGCGCGACCGGCACGGCGGAATCGAGCTGGGGCGCATTACGTGTCATGTAACCATGGTGCCCTATGACGGCCCGGATGGCCGGAAATTGGTGACCGTGAAGTGACTCACGCTCCGGATTCGCCGCCCCTCAACCGGCCGGACGCACCGTCGAACCCGCTAATTGCTTGAAAGCACGCGCATCGTGGGAGGCGAAAATCGTGATGTCCTTGCCGTGTTCACGATTCAACTCCAGCAGCCGCCGCCGGTTCTCGCGGTAGGGCATCCCGGCGATCGATCCCAGCTCGTACAGGCGCCAGATGAACGGGGTATGCGGTTGTACCGGGTCGATTTCGGTGCCGGTGTAGAACGCGTCCCCGGCGTGCAGCAGCCACCCCTTCCCGGTGTCCACCGCCACCCCGGCATGCCCGCGGGTGTGGCCGTGCAGCGGCACCACAAGGATTTCCGGCGGGAGGCCGGGCAGGTCGCGGACCGCGCGGAAGCCGAACCACTCCTCGCCGCCGTCGATTTCGTTCACCATCCAGCGCGGGCCGTGTGCCCACTGCTGGGCCCGGTAGCGCATCCGCTCCGACATGGTGCGCCCGGCCGTGGCCGCGCGGAATTCGGGGCCGTGCACGTGCACGGTCGCGTCCGGGAAATCCGAGAGTCCGCCCGCATGATCGAGATCGAGGTGCGTCAGCACGATGTGGCGCACATCCGCCGGGTCGAATCCCAGGCCCTGGATCTGGCGCAGGGCCGTTTCGTGCTCAGCGAGCTCTGCGCCCAGCATGAACCGGCTGGGCCCGACGAGCCTGCGGGGGTCGCGCACGCACCCCAGGCCGAACCCCGTGTCCACCAGGACCAATCCCGCACCGGTCTCGACGAGCAGGCAGTGAGCGACCGTCCCCCGTGCCATGCTGCCGCAATTGAGATGATGAATCCGCACGCCGTGAGCGTCCCAGACGCATTCGAACCGGTCAATTGCGCACGTCGGAGGCGCAACTGATCACAGGTGGCGGCGCGGCGCGCCCCTCATCCGTCAGACGGGCCGCTGCGCGCGAATGACATCGGCCAGGTGCTCGTAATCCTCGGTGCGGGCGGTCGACGCCCGGAAGGCCAGCCCCAGCGTCCGTCCCGGGGCCGGTGCGGCGAACCGGGCGATCTCCAGTGTGCCTCGCGAGGTTTCGGCCGCCACCGCCATCTGCGGTATCAGCGTCACACCCAGCCCGCCCGCGACGCACTGCACCACGGTCGCGAGAGAGGCCGCACGGGTGTCGCCGGCCGGGCCGGGCCGCACCTCCTGGGCACGGCATACGTCCAGGCTCTGGTCGCGCAGGCAGTGTCCCTCGTCGAGCAGCAGCAGGGGCAGCGCCTCCAGCGCGGCCGGAGAAAGGTCGGTCCGTCCGGCCAATTCGTGCCCGGGCGGCGTTACCAAAACGAATTCCTCACTGTAAAGGGGGATTTCGATCAGCCCCGTGGTCTCGGTGGGCAGCGCGAGCAGCGCGACGTCAACGAGGCCGTTGCGCAGCCCGTCCAGCAGGCGCGCGGTCTGGTCCTCGATCACATGCGGCACCATGGCCGGAAATCGCCGCCGCAGCTCGGGCAGCAGCGTCGGCAGCACATACGGAGCAACCGTCGGGATGATGCCCAGACGCAGCGAACCGCCGAGCCCGTCACCGACCGCGCTGGCCATGAAGCGGTCGGCCGCCTCGAGCGTCGCCATCGCCTGAGGGAGCAGCCGCTTGCCCGCCGCGGTAACGAGCACACGGCGCGTGCTGCGCTCGATCAGCTGCAGCCCGAGTCCATTTTCCAGCGATGCCAGCGCCTGCGATAACGTGGGTTGGCTCACGTTCAATCGCGCGGCCGCACTGCCGAAATGGCGGTACTCCGCGATCGCCGCGAACGCACGCAGCTGTGACAGGGTGGGCTGATAAGTCTGATCAGTCACGCCTATCAGTATAGGTGCACTGATCAGTTTTACCTTTCACCGATTTCCGGGCACCATCTCAGCGAACACTTCGAACGGCAATCCCGACAACGAAGCAAGAAGGAGACCCCATGGCTCTGCTGACCATCGGCGACCAGTTCCCGGCGTACAACCTCACCGCGGTGATCGGCGGTGACCTCTCCCAGGTCGACGCGAAGCAGCCCGACGACTACTTCACCCAGGTCAGCAGCGACGACTACGTGGGCAAGTGGCGGATCGTGTTCTTCTGGCCCAAGGACTTCACATTCGTGTGCCCGACCGAGATCGCCGCGTTCGGCAAGCTGAACGACGAATTCGCCGACCGCGACGCGCAGGTGCTCGGCGCCTCGGTCGACAACGAGTTCGTGCACTTCCAGTGGCGCGCCCAGCACGAGGACCTGAAAACCCTTCCCTTCCCGATGCTCTCGGACCTCAAACGCGAACTGGCCACGGCCACGGGTGTTCTCAACGCCGACGGCGTCGCGGACCGCGCCACCTTCATCGTGGATCCGAACAACGAGATCCAATTCGTCTCCGTCACCGCGGGTTCGGTGGGCCGCAACGTGGACGAGGTGCTGCGCGTGCTCGACGCGCTGCAGTCCGACGAGCTGTGCGCGTGCAACTGGAAGAAGGGCGACCCCACCATCAAGGCGGGCGAGCTCATGACCGCCGGCGTCTGACCCTGTAAGGAATTGTGAAGTGACCGAGCGAAGCGAGGGAAGTCGTGACCGTTGAGAATCTGAAGAACTCGCTCCCCGAATACGCCAAGGACCTCAAGCTCAACCTGTCGTCCGTGGCGCGTTCGACGGTGCTGACACCGCAGCAGCTGTGGGGCACCCTGCTGGCGTCCGCCGCGGCCACCCGATCCGCGACCACCCTGCGCGAGATCGCCGGCGAGGCCGCCGGCGTGCTGTCCGCGGAGGCATACGATGCGGCCCTGGGCGCCGCCTCGATCATGGGCATGAACAACGTGTTCTATCGGGGCAAGGCGTTTCTCGGCGGCCGCTACGACGATCTGCGCGCCGGGCTGCGGATGAACATCATCGGCAATCCGGGGGTGGACAAGGCCGATTTCGAGCTGTGGTCGTTCGCGGTGTCCTCGATCAACGGCTGCCAGCACTGCCTCGAAGCGCATGAGCACACGCTGCGCGAGGCGGGCGTCTCACGCGAGGTGATCTTCGAGGCGCTGCGCGCGGCGGCCATCGTCGCGGGCGTCGGCCAGGCGGTGCAGTCCACCGAGGCGCTCGCCGCTGTCGACGCCTGACAGGCATTCTCGCCGAGCCAAACGACATGCGGCCGTGCCCTCGAGCTATTCGGGGCACGGCCGCACTGCTGTTCAAGCGGCGGCGCCGCACCGCGGATCTCGGTGGCCGCCGGATCAGGAACCAGTAATGACGGCAGCACCTGAAGACGGTCGCCGCTAGCCCGTTGCCGCGGCGACGAGCATGTAGGCCGTCCCGAGATCCATCACGACGTGCGGGATCACCGTCGTCCGCCCGTACGCATGCCCGAGGGCGTGGCGCAGCAGCGATGTCGGTCCGGGCACGAACATCAGGGCCGCGTCGGCGACGAACAGGGCCGCCAGCAGCGCCATCGGGATCGAATGTCCACCGCGCGACATCTCCATGCCCGGCCCATGTGTCGCCCACAGCATCGCCCCGGCCGCCGCCAGGTGATACCCGAACGCGACCACCCGGCCCGACCGGACCGCCCGATCCCCGTGACGGAACTCGTGCAGCCGGGCCGCCAGCACCGCCGAGTACGCCACCAGCATCGCCACCAGCACGCCTCGCAGCGCCTGTGGGGCGGCGGCCATCGGGAAGATCAGCATCGCCAGCATGACCAGGCACATCAGTAGGTGCGCGGCGTCCGATTCGGGGTCGGCATCCGCCCGGCCGCGCGCGATCGCCACTCCCCGGGCCCCCTGGGTGACCGGAGCGAAGCGCGCGACCACGATCAGGGCGGTGAGCACGAACCCGGCGACGACACCCCAGCGCAGCACCGCGTATTCCTGCACGAATCCGCCCACACCCCACCACCTTCCGCCGCGTTCCTCGGCCCTTCCATGATCGCATCGCAGGAGGGGCAGGGCACCGATTCACCCGGTTCGAGGCAGTGAAAGGGCTACAGAACGGCCGTTCCGGACGACACCGGAGACAACCGCGGCGTTGGTCCGCCCGAGGTTCAGCGTCGGGCGACCGGACAACGAGGCAGGGTGCGGCGTTCAGCCCAGGGCGCGTCCGATGGCGGCGGCCAGCTCGGCCACCTGCTGTTCGGTGATGACGAACGTCGGGGAGATCTGTAGTGCGCCCTGACCGGCCGCGCGGCCCGAAACACCCTGCGCGCGCAGCGCCTTCACCATCGCCGGGCCCTCGGACGGATCGGCCAGCTGCACCGCCGCGACGGCGCCCAGCCCGCTGCGTACCTCGGACACCCGTGGATGCGAGGCCAACGGCGAGAGATGCTCGTGCAGTAGGGATTCCAGGTTCTTGCTGGCGTCGATCAGGTTCTCGCGCTCGATGATGTCGAGGTTGGCCATCGCCGCCGCGGCCGCGCCCGCATGACCGCCGTAGGTGTAACCATGCCGGAACCAGACGCCGCCGGAGAAGAACGGCTCGGCCACCCGGGGCGCCGCGAACACCGCGCCCATCGGCACGTATCCGGAGGTCAGGCCCTTCGCGGTGGTCATGAGATCGGGTTCGAGGCCGAATCGGGTGGAGGCGAACCAGGATCCCCCGATGCGCCCGAACCCGGTGACGACCTCGTCGGCGACGAAGAGAATGTCGTGCTCACGGCAGATGCGCCGCACCTCGGCCAGGTAGCCCTCCGGCGGCAGGTACACCCCGCCCGCACCGATGATCGGCTCGCAGAAGAACGCCGCGATCCGCTCCGCGCCGACCTCCTCGATCAGTGCCGTGAGCGTCTTGGCCTCGTCCCATTCGATCGTGCGGGCGTCGGGCACCAGTTCCCCGTAACCTTCCCGGTTCGGCGCTAGACCACCCAGTGCCGTTCCGGCGAAATGCATTCCGTGATACGCCAGCCGCCGCCCCACGATGAGGGTCTTACCGGGCTTGCCCATCTCGTGCCAGTACCGGCGGGCCAGCTTGGCGGCGGTGTCGACCGAATCCGAGCCGCCGGAGGTGAACAGGATCTTGCTGCCCGGCACCGGCGCGATATCGGCCAGCCGCTGCGCGAGATCCTGCGTCACGGGCGCGGCCAGATCGCCGAAGTTGGAATAGTGCGCCAGTGTGGACAGCTGCGTGGCCACCGCATCGGCAATCTCACGGCGACCATGACCGACATTGGTGAACCACAGCCCGGCCGTGGCATCGAGGTACCGGGTGCCCTCCCGATCCCAAATGTAGGCGCCCTCACCGCGTGCGACCGCGAACGCGCCATCGCGCTCCACGGCGCCCATATCGGCGAAACCATGCCACAGCGATCCCATAATCGGGGCTCCTCTCCACTACGCTCGGCGCGCCGCCAGCCTACCTGCGAGTAGAACGGCCGCCGCGAGCAGTGCGAAGACCACCGCGAGGATCACCAGGCTGTACACCCCGAACACCGCAACACCACCACACCGAGGATGTTCGACTCGATCGTGAAGTAGCTCAGATAGTTGGCGAGCGAGGAGGCCGCACCGTTGCTCCGGAACGGAATCCATACCAGCGCAACGAGTCCCAGCACCCCGAAGCCGAACCGCGCGATACGTGCCAGATGGGCGTCCCTGCCTCGCCGACCATGATCCGACCATGGCCCGGCGGTCCGTCGCCAACGGCCCACCACACGGAAGGCAACGCATGGCTACCTCGGACGGCACCCGCGATGCCCGGTCGGGGGCCCGGCTTCGCTAGGATTGTCGGCGCAATGACCAGGACCGCCACCACAGCTCGTGAGCTTCGCACACGCCTGGCCGAACTCTCGATCCGCGACGAATACCGGTTACGTCGGCGGCTGGACAAGGCCCGCGGCGGCGATCTGGGCAACCTCGAAACCGAGATCGCCGCGGCCGAACGCCGCATCGCCGCGCGCCGGGCCGCCGTGCCCGCGATCGTCTATCCCGAGCAGCTGCCGGTCTCCGCGCGCAGGGAGGATATCGCCGCGGCCATCGCTGCCAACCAGGTCGTCGTCATCGCCGGTGAGACCGGGTCGGGCAAGACCACGCAGATCCCGAAGATCTGCCTGGAGCTCGGTCGCGGCATCCGCGGCACGATCGGCCACACCCAGCCGCGGCGCCTCGCGGCCCGCACCGTCGCCGAGCGCATCGCCGAGGAGCTGGGGACCGAGCTGGGCGATGTGGTCGGGTACACCGTCCGCTTCACCGATCAGGCCTCGGACCGGACGCTGATCAAGCTGATGACCGACGGCATTCTGCTCGCCGAGATCCAGCGCGACCGGATGCTGCGCCGCTACGACACGATCATCATCGACGAGGCGCACGAGCGCAGCCTCAATATCGACTTCCTGCTGGGATACCTCAAGCAGCTGCTGCCCCGGCGGCCGGACCTCAAGGTGATCATCACCTCCGCGACCATCGATCCGGAGCTGTTCGCGCGGCACTTCGGGAGCACGCCGGACACCGCCCCGGCACCAAGCGGTTCCGGGCGCTCCGAAACCGGCGTCGGCGAGAACGCCTCCCCACGAAGCGAATCGGCTCTCCGGCCGGAGTCGGACGATAAGGGTGCCGAACCCGGAACCGCCGCGGGCGAGTCCGATGGGACGCAGACCGAGCCGAGGTCGGACGCGGGCAATGCGGCGCCCATCGTGGAGGTCTCGGGCCGGTCGTATCCGGTCGAGGTGCGGTATCGCCCACTGTCGCTGGAGATTCCGGTGACCTCCCAGGATCCGGACGACGAGGACACCGAGATCGTCGACCGCGATCCGACCGATGCGATCGGCGACGCGGTACGCGAGCTGCTCGCCGAGGGGGACGGCGACATCCTGGTCTTCCTGTCCGGCGAGCGCGAGATCCGCGACACCGCCGACTCCCTGCGCGATATGCGGTTGCCGCGCACCGAGATTCTGCCGCTCTACGCGAGACTGTCTGCGGCCGAACAGCATCGGGTATTCGAGCCACACACCGGCAGGCGCGTCGTACTGGCGACCAACGTCGCCGAGACCTCGCTCACGGTGCCCGGCATCCGCTATGTGATCGACCCCGGCACGGCTCGTATTTCGCGCTATTCCATGCGCACGAAGGTGCAGCGGCTGCCGATCGAGCCGATCTCCCAGGCCTCCGCGCGGCAGCGGTCCGGGCGCTGCGGGCGCGTCGCGGACGGCATCGCCATCCGGCTGTACAGCGAGGACGACTTCGACGCCCGGCCTCAGTTCACCGAGCCGGAGATCCTGCGCACCAACCTGGCCGCGGTCATCCTGCAGATGACAGCTCTCGGGCTGGGCGATATCGAGGGCTTCCCATTCGTGGAGCCGCCCGACGGCCGCGCCATCCGCGACGGCATCGCGCTGCTCGAGGAGCTGGGAGCGCTGGCCCGGCGCGACGATGCCCCGCGGCGCGGAGCGGAGCCCGGGGATCTGATGCTGACCCCGATCGGCCGGGAAATGGCGCAGATCCCGGTCGATCCCCGGATGGCCCGCATGCTGGTCGAGGCCCAGCGCGGCGGCTGCCTGCCCGAGGTGCTGGTCGTCGTCGCGGCCCTGTCGATTCAGGATGTACGCGAGCGCCCGGTCGAGCATCAGCAGGCCGCGGACACCAAGCACGCCCGGTTCACCGTCGAGGGCTCGGACTTCCTGGCCTACCTGCGCCTCTGGGACTACCTGCGCGAGCAGCGAAGGTCCCTGTCCTCCAACCAGTTCCGGCGCATGTGCCGCGACGAGTTCCTGCACTACCTGCGCATCCGCGAATGGCAGGACCTGCACGGCCAGCTCCGCACCATCACCCGGGGTCTGGGCTGGCATCCGGATGGGGACCGCGAGGAGTCCGGCGATGCGGCAGTGACTTCCGAGGCCCAGGCCGAGCGCGGTGGAAATCGCGGCGGCAGTGACGGGCGGGGAAGCCCTGCGGGATCCCGGCGCAACCGCGGATCGGCGCACGGCAACGGCGAATCCGATCGCGGTAGCGGAGAGCCGGTGCGCAGCGGCCGAGCCGGGCGCGACACCGGAAATTCTCGCGGCGGCGGCGAAACCGACCGTGCCGAGCGCGAATCCGGACGTACCGGTTCCCGAGCCGGGAACCACGTGAATTCCGGAAGCAACAGGAGAACTTCCGAGCGGAACATCGAATCCGACCGCCGGGCCGGCGAATCCGGGCGAAACAGCGCCGGACATGGCGACCAGGATTCGGGACGATACATCGACGCTGGACGCACCGGCGGAGGATCCGCCCGGGCGGGCGATCCGAAGCGGACCGGGCGTGCAGCCATTCTCGCGGTGGATTCCGAGTCCGATTCGCTCCCTTGGGATGTCACGTCCATTCATCAGGCACTGCTGGCCGGGATGCTGTCGCACATCGGCGTGCGGGAGGCCGAGACGCGGGAATTCCTGGGGGCGCGCAACGCCAAGTTCATGATCTTCCCCGGGTCCTCGCTGGCGAAGAAGCCGCCGCGCTGGGTCATGGCGGCGGAGTTGGTCGAGACCTCGCGGCTGTGGGGGCGCACCGCGGCGCGGATCGAGCCGGAATGGGCCGAGCGGCTGGCCGGGGATCTGGTCAAACGCACGTATTCCGAACCGCATTGGTCGATCAAGCGGGGCGCGGCCGCGGCCTACGAGCGGGTCACGCTGTACGGGATTCCGCTCGTCACCCAGCGGCGCGTCGACTTCGGGCGGATCGATCCCGAGCTCTCGCGAGAACTGTTCATCCGGCACGCGCTGGTGCAGGGCGAATGGCAGACGCGGCACGATTTCTTCGCGCGCAACCGCGAATTGCTGGAGGACGTGGCCGATCTGGAACACCGGGCCCGGCGTCGCGACATTCTGGTCGACGACGAGGTGCTGTTCGAGTTCTACGACCGGCGTATTCCCGCCGACATCGTCTCGGTCCGGCATTTCGACAGCTGGTGGCGCAAGGCGCAGCGCACCGATCCGAGTCTGCTGGACTTCACCGCCTCGACGGTGGTGAACGAGGATGCGGCCGTGCTGGATCCGGCCGCGTACCCGGACAGCTGGCGCCAGGGTGAGCTGAGTTTCCCGCTCACCTACCAATTCGAGCCCGGGCAGGCCGATGACGGTGTCACCGCGCATATTCCGGTCGCCCAGCTGGCCCACGTGCGGGCGGTCGGCTTCGACTGGCTGGTGCCGGGCATGCGGGAGGAACTGGCTGCCGCGCTGATCAAGACGCTGCCGAAACATCTTCGCCGCGTGGTGGTTCCGGCGCCGGACTACGCGCGCGCGGCGCTGGCGCGGCTGACCCCCCGCGCCGAACCCCTGCGCACCGGACTGGCCCGGGAGCTGTCCCAGCTCGGTTCGGTCGCCAT
Organism: Nocardia albiluteola; assembly: GCF_018860155.1. GTDB lineage: Bacteria > Actinomycetota > Actinomycetes > Mycobacteriales > Mycobacteriaceae > Nocardia > Nocardia albiluteola. The sequence goes on along the minus strand of NZ_JAHKNI010000012.1, from coordinate 98,037 downwards.
CCGGCCCGCCGATCTGGATCCCGCGGCGCTGCCCGACCATCTCCGGATGACCTTCGCCGCGACGACACCCGACGGCACGATCGTCGATCGCGGCAAGGATCTTGCCGGGCTGAAATCCCGCCTGGCCGACCAGGTCTCGAAGTCGGTGTCCCGTGCGACCGCGGCCGCCGAGCGACCGCCCGCCGCGGTGTGGACCTCGGAATCGCTGGGCGCCCTGCCGGCCACGGTGCGCCGGGAGGTCGGCGGGCAGACCATCACCGGCTATCCGGCGCTGGTGCCCGAGGGCGAGGGCGTGGCCGTCCGGGTGCTGCCCTCCCCCGCCGCGCAGGCTGCCGCGATGCGCACCGGAACCCGTGTGCTGCTGCTGAATCAGCTGCCCTCCTCGGCGCGTACCGCCACCGCGGGCCTGCGGCCCGCCGATCGGCTTGCCCTGAGCCAGAATCCGTCCGGCTCGCTCGAGGCGTTGATCGAGGACTGCCGCGCCTGCGCGGCCGATGAGCTGATCGCCGAATTCGGTGGCCCGGTCCGCGATCCGGGTGAGTTCGCCGCCTTGCTGGAGCGGATTCGCCCCCGGTTCGGCGCCGCCGTGGCGGAGGTGGTGAAGCTGATCGTCCCCGTGCTGGCACAGGCACATCGGGTGCGCGCGGAGCTGACCGGCGTGGCCGACCGGGAGATTGCCGACGATGTCCGGCAACAACTCGACGAACTCGTATTCGCGGGATTCGCCACGGAATTCGGCACGGCCCGGCTGCGGGAGCTGCCCCGGTATCTGCAGGCCGCCGCGCTGCGCCTGGAGGCACTACCGGCCTCGGCGCCCCGCGATCACCAGGGCATGGCCGAGCTCGACCGCGTCCATGCCGCCTACCAGCGGCTGCTCGAGTCCCTGCCCGAGGCTCGTCGCACCGGCCGCGACATCACCGAAATCTGGTGGATGATCGAGGAACTCCGCGTCAGCCTCTTCGCCCAGCAGCTCGGCACACCGTACCCGGTGTCCGCCAAGCGAATCGAACGCACGATCACGGCGGTCCGCACGGCGCCCGCGCGCCCGTCCCGCTGAGCGCGCGATACGCGGACCTCGCCTGCGGCATCGTCGCCACGCTCGGGTCACCTCCGGTCTGAGATACCCCCGTGCGAAAATTACTGAGGCCGTGATGATTTCCCGCGTGCTGGGTCGATGCGAGCTTGGGGATCAGCCGTGGCGGGGCGGGTTGGCGAGGTGGGCGTTGACGCGGCCGAGCAGATCGAACAGCTGCGCGCGTTCGTCGCGGTCGAGCGGGGCCATGATGTGCTCGTTGACGCCGTCCAGGACACGATCGAGTTCGGCAAGGTGGCGTTCGCCCGCGGCGGTGATGGTGATGACGTTGCGTCGTTTGTCGGCCGGGTCGAGGGCCCGGCGAACCCAGCCACCGTCTTCGAGGTCGTTGAGAACCGACACGAGGTCGCTCTTGTAGATCCGGGTGCGTCCGGAAAGCACCGCCTGGCTCGCGGCGCCGAACTCGGCCAGCGCGGCGAGCGCCACAAAGTGGTCCTTGTGGGCCCCGACCGCGCGCAAGGCGTCGCCCGCCACGCGGTGCGTCTGGGCGGCAGTAAATCCGACGAGGCGAGAAAGCTGCCCCTTGAGCCGCGCGGGAGTCTGCTCACCCTCATCGAATCGCAGGTCGTCGTCGCTGGTCTCCATGACGACAGCCTACCCCGGTTGCGTTAGTGTCACTAACGATCTAGATTCGTTAGTGGCACAAACGTTAGCGCTCCGAACAGATGAAGGAAGCCCACGATGACCAGCACCGAAACCCTGATCCGCGATCTCGCCGACCGCGCCGAACTCACCGACCTGATCGCGCGTCACAGCGTGTGGATCGATGAGGGCCGGTTCGACGAGACCGACCGGATCTTCACCGAGGATGTCCTCGTCACCTCTCCCCGCGGACACGCCAGCGGCATCGAGGCCCTTCTCGGACTCGTGCGCACGGGCCGCGACACCTATGCGCGAACCCTGCACAACAAGGCCAACCTCGTCATCGACCTCGACGGTGATACCGCCACGGTGCGCGCTCACGACATCGCGGTGTTCGTCATCGACGACAAGACCGCGGCCGTCGCGGCCGGAGTCCACCACTACGGGGCGCGCCGCACCGAAAACGGCTGGCGCTTCGATCGTCTCGAGATCACCCCGGTGGCGCTGACCGAAGCCCTCGACCGAGCCTTGTAGCCGATTCCCGTTGCCGCACCGAAGAATCCGCGACACCAATCAGGAGTCGGGTTCACTGTCAACCGCTTGCGCACCACCACGCAGCCGGTCGGACAGGAGCGCCCGAAAATGCGGGCACGTCATGATGTCCTCGTGCGGGCAATCGCCCTCGAGCAGGTCGAGCGCGGCCTGGGCCCGCGCGATCCGGGCCAAGAGTCGCTCGCGATGCCGGGCCGCCACCTCGGCCCGGGCGGACGCGGACCGGGCGGTCAGCATGGTCCGGATGTCCGCTAGTGCGAAGCCGGCGTCCTTCGAGATCAGGATCGCCGCCACCCGGTGCAGGTCCGCATCGGTGTAGCGGCGGCGCTCACCCGCGCGGGCGGGTGTCAGCAGTCCTTGTGTCTCCCAATACCGCAGCACGTGTGCGGGCAGCCCGAACAGGGCCGCCGCCTCGCCGATTGACTTCATGTGCACATTAAGTCGCACACTGACGACCATGTCCACGTTGCTGTCTCTCCTCGACGCCCTCGACGACCGTCCGCAGGCCCGCGATCTGCGGCTGCGAACATACGAAGGCCTCGGCGACACCGTCGTCGACGTCGGCTGCGGCGGCGGGCGTGCCGTCGGCGAGCTCGCCGCCCGCGGGGTCCGGGCCATCGGTCTGGACCTGGATCCCGCGATGATCGAGATCGCCGCCCAACGCTGGCCCGCAGCGGAATTCCATGTCGCCGACGCCACCGCGCTGCCCCTGGACGACGGCTCGGTGACCGGGTACCGCGCCGACAAGGTTCTGCACGCCCTCAGCGAACCCGAGCGCGCGATCGCCGAGGCGCGCCGTGTGCTGGCCCGAAGCGGGCGCGCGGTGCTCACCGGGCAGGACTGGGACACCTTCGTCATCGACTCCGACGATCCCGAACTCGTCCGCGCGCTCGTTCACGCCCGTGCGGATCGCATGCCCAGCCCCAGAATCGCCCGCCGATATCGGAACCTGTTATTGGACAACGGCTTTACCGACGTCACAGTAGACGTTCATACCGTGGTGTGGACGGACGCCGCGGTCCTGCCGGTGCTCGCCAACATCGCGGAAGGCGACTGGCTCGACGAACAAGCCGCGCGGGCACGCAACGACCGGCTGTTCGTCGCGGTCCCGATCTTCCTGGCCTCCGGAACCCGCGCCGACTGAGCCGTCCGCCGTCCGTACGACGGTTCGAGCGTTCGCCAGGCCACCCGGAAATCCCTCGAACGGACCGTCGGCCGAGGAAGAGTCCGGCCGCGACCTCAGTCCTTGGCCGCGGCCACCGCGTGCTCGGAGTCCGCCCGCTCACTATCGGCGCGGCGGCGGCGCAGATCCGCGATCTCGTGTTCGAAATCGGCGGCGGAGCTGAAGGATCGGTAGACCGAGGCGAAGCGTAGGTAGGCGACCTCGTCGAGGTCGCGCAGCGGGCCCAGGATGGCCAGGCCCACCTCGTGACTGGGCACCTCGGGAGATCCGGTGGCGCGCACCGCATCCTCGACCTGTTGCGCCAGCAGCATCAAGGCATCGTCGTCGACCTCGCGGCCCTGGCAGGCGCGCCGGACGCCGCGAATCACCTTCTCCCGGCTGAACGGCTCGGTGACACCGCTGCGTTTGACCACCGACAGGATCGCGTTCTCGACGGTGGTGAATCGCCGCCCACATTGCGGGCAGGCACGACGACGCCTGATGGCCGTGCCTTCCTCGGCCTCACGCGAGTCGACCACCCTGGAGTCCGGGTGCCGACAGTACGGGCAATGCATCCGAGTTCCTTCGTCGATGCCTGCAGTCGTCCATAGCCATGCTGTATTTTCACAGCACTGTTGAGGATACCTGCCGGACTGTATGGACTCGGATGCGGCGTCGAAGCCGCCGCGGCGCACGGGGATTACCGTCCTGATACCGGCACGATCAGCGTGCTACCCGAAGCCACCTGCGCGCCCTGCAATGCGTTGAGCTGCATGATCTTGCGCACCGTATCCTGCACCGGCACCCCGGGCGCCACCCGCGCGGCCACCTCACTGAGCGGTTCCCCCTCCCGCACCTGCACCACCGTGGTCTGCGGGGCGGCGACGACGCCGGAGCGGAGCTGGCCCAGCTCGAGCAATCCACAGACGGCCGCCGCACTGAGCAGCGCGGCCAGCGCGAGGCTCGCCAATCCGAAGCGCGCCCGTTCCACCTGCACGGCCGGATGCGGCACGCGCGAGGCCCGGACCTGTGCGTGGCCGTACCGTACGCCGGCCGATGCGGGCCGCGCGGGACCCGGCCGGCGGGCGCCCACGCCGCGGGCCGCCCCGGCGGGCCGGGCCGCGGGACCCGACGGCCGGAACCCGCGCGGCGCGGCAACGCGGGCGGGATCGGTTGTGGTGACATCGAATTCGCTGATCGTGGTGCGCATCGGACAGACCTCCAGGGACGGTGAACAGGATGGATATCCGGGATTCGATCATGTGTTCGAAGAACTGGTGTTCGATTTCTACCACGCACCACTGACAAAGTCACCACCTTCGCAACATGCGTCGAACAGATGTTTGAAACCTGGCGGCGAGCGGACTACATTCGGATCACGAAACCGGACTGGCCCGGGCGAGGAGGATCAAGCACACCCATGAACGGGAGGACCACGACCGTGAGTGAGCGAAGCGGAGCGAGCGTCGGAGAGGTGCGAGCATGAGAGAGCGCACCGTAGACGGAAACGACGCCGGCGACGATCCCGTCCCCGCGGGCGACGATGTCGAATCGCCCGGCACCGGAGCCGATCTCAGCGCGCGCCAGCGCAAGGTGCTCGAAGTCATCCGCACCTCGGTGAGCGAGCGCGGCTATCCGCCGAGCATCCGCGAGATCGGCGACGCGGTCGGGCTCACCTCCACCTCCTCTGTCGCGCACCAGTTGCGCGCGCTCGAGCGCAAGGGCTACCTGCGCCGCGATCCGAATCGCCCACGCGCCGTGGATGTCCGGGGCCTGGACGAGACGGCGGTGCGGGCGGTCGCCGGGGTCACCGCCCTGCGGTCCGTGCCCGGCGAGCCGGCCGCGGCCGATCAGCCGATCCCCACCTATGTGCCGGTGCTGGGCCGGATCGCCGCCGGTGGCCCGATCCTGGCCGAGCAGGCGGTGGAGGACGTGTTCCCGCTGCCGCGCGAGCTCGTCGGCGAGGGTTCGCTGTTCCTGCTCAAGGTCGTCGGCGAGTCGATGGTCGACGCCGCGATCTGCGACGGCGACTGGGTCGTGGTGCGTCAGCAGAACGTCGCCGACAACGGCGATATCGTCGCGGCGATGATCGAGGGCGAGGCCACGGTCAAGACGTTCAAGCGCACCGGCAAGGAGGTGTGGCTGCTGCCGCACAACCCGCTGTTCGAGCCGATCCCGGGCAACGATGCGCAAATCCTGGGCAAAGTGGTCACGGTCATCCGCAAGATCTGAGCACGGCGAGAGCCCTGCGGGGCAACCCCGGTTGCCCCGCTGGGCTCACCTCCGGAAGCGTTGCCGGAATTGCGGATCGTTCTCCCACCACAGGCCGCTGGTCGCCGCGGCCTCGCCCGTCTCGGGCTCGGCCGCGCTCCGGCTGAACTTGCGCCGTGGTGCAGACGCGGGCGAGTCCGCCTCGGCCGCATCGAGTTCCGCGTCGAGCTCGGCGGCCTTGCGCCGCTCGTCCGAGGCCCATGCCCGCATCAGCGACAGCAGGTACGGCAGCCCGAGCACATCGCCCAGCACCCAGATGATGCCCGCCGAGATGGTCTGATCCATCCGCAGGTCCGGACCCCAGTGCCGCCCCACCGCGGTGTAGTAGCCGACCGCGATCAGTGGGCCCCACCACAGCACGATGCCCAGGATTCCGTCGGCCAGGGATTCGAAGATCGTGATGAGCAGCGAGAGCCCCTGCGAATACCGGTGCGGCACCGGATCGGCCTGCAGCCGGGAGTAGAAGTACACGAAACCGATGCACACCAGCACGATTCGCGTCAGCGCGTCGGCCGCGGAATTCCGCAGCACGATCTCGTACCAGGGCGACAGATACAACAGCCACGGCGCGGCCAGCATCGCCAGCGACGGGCCGAGCGGGAAGGTGACCGCGCGGGCGATCGTCGAGTCCAGCAGCCGGTCCAGGCGCGCCTGACCCACCGGGCCGAGAGCATCGCGCAGCACCGTGAGCGGCCGGCCGCTGGCCAAGCCGAACGGCACCACATACAGCAGCAGCAGCATCTGCAGCGCCCGCACCCACATCAGCGTGTCCGAGTAGACCCCGACCACGCTGATCCCGGTGAGCAGCCAGAGCGCCAGGCCCATCACTCCGAAGAGCGCCACCCGCCCGGCGGGCTGGGTCGCCGCACCGCGCCTCGCCGCCCGCGACCGAGCCACCACGTATCCCAGCGCGAGCGCCGCGGTCACCACGACCGTCGAAGTGTCCCAGCGCCAGGACTCGAACACGGACTGCATGGTCAGCGGCGTCTCGATCCATCCCACGGCTGCCAGTATCCACCCGCGGATTTTTCAGTGACCAACCACGTGGGGGTTGCGATGCGCGGGGCCGTGAGCGTCCTCACAGTGGGCGGCGATATCGGCTCCGAGCGCGATCACTTCCGGCTGCGCGTGGTCGACCTGCAGCGTGGCGTGTTCGATGTGATGGTCGTGCTCGAGCCAGTGCGCCAGATCCAGGCGCACCGCGTGGCAGTCGCGGCCGGGCTCCACCAGCACGTGCGCGGACAGCGCCGGCGAGCCGGAGGTGATCTCCCAAATGTGCAGGTCGTGCACCTCGACGACGCCGTCGCGCGCGGCCATGGCCTGGCCGATCGCGGTGGGATCCAGATCCGCGGGCGCGGCCTCGAGGAAGATCCGGCTCGATGCCCGGACCAGGCCCACCCCCGCCTTGACCATCAGCGCGACCACCACGAGGGTCGCGATCGCATCGGCGCGGACGAATCCGGTGGTCACGATCACCACACCGGCGACCGCGGTCGCGATGAAGGCGAACATGTCCGTGAGGATGTGCTGGTAGGCACCCTCGACGTTCAGGCTGGTCCGGTTGGCGCGCGAAATCATCCAGGTCGCAGCGAGATTCACCACGACCCCGACCAGCGCGGTGATCAACACCAGGGTGCCGGCGACCTCCGGCGGAAACAGCAGCCGGCGCACGGCCTCGTAGGCCAGCCACGCCGAGAGCAGCAGCAGAGTCAGGCCGTTCGCCTGCGCGGACAGGATCTCCACCCGCTTCCAGCCGAAGGTCATCCGCCCGGCGGCGGGCCGCGCGGCCAGGCGGATCGCCCACAGCGCCAGCACGATGGAGGCGGCGTCGGTCAGCATGTGAGCGGCATCGGACAGCAACGCCAGCGAACCGGCGGCAATACCGACGATCACCTCGCCGAGCATGAACGCCACGATCACCGCCAGCGCCCCGGCCAGCCAGCGACGGTCGCTGTCCGGTGTGGCATGTGCGTGCGCGTGGCCGCCGCCGTGCGCGTGGCCGTGGGCGTGTCCTGCCCCCATGGGCATGCTCCTTTCGTCACGTCTGGCTTCGTTTTCAGATAATATGCACACATCGCTATGTATGCAAGGAGACTGCTTCCGGCGAGTTCCCCTATCGAAGTGAACCTTCCGGTCGGTATGCGAAAGCGGTTGCGGGACAAAATCTTTCGCCATATGGTGCGGTCAACTTGACATCTCAGGCGAAATGGTTGACCATTTCGTGGTCAGCACCTCGCTAGGCGAGGCTCCTGTTCGAACACAGGCCACTGATCCGACGACGTCGAGAGACGCCCAGGGTTAGGACAGATCTTCCCGGATTAAGGGGTGATCCGAAGTGGCTTCCCATCCGGGATACGTCGTTCAGTGCCGAAGCTCTGACGAGAGGGGTGCCCACTCGGTCGTTCGAGGCCGGGTTTCATCTCCCCTCTCATTCGTGGTGGCGCTGACTCGAGTAACGACGTGCGCGTGCGTCCTGGCAGCAAGGAGGTGAGGGACGACCAATGTCCGGCGATAGTCCGTATCCGAGTCCGGATCGAAAACCCGTTTCGTTCCCAACTTGCTGCGACATCATCCCTGCCTGACCGCAAGCAGAAACCAGCCATCGGCACCCCCTGCGACATCCGTCGGCGGGTGGGTCGATGCCGGTTTCCGTGCGATCAGACGGGCGTGAAATCAGTTGCGGCAGTTGGCCTTCCGCAAGGAGCAAGGTCATGACCTTCAACACCTTCACCCGCCGCAACTCGATGATGGCCGCCCTCGGCGAGTCCGCTCGCCGCGTCCGGGCGCGCTACAACCTCACCCCCGAGGAGCGCCACAACCTGCGCGCCGCGCAGACCCCGCTCGCGGTGGTCACCGCATCCCTCGGCGGGCACTCCTACCACCGGTAGGAACCCCCTTCGCGAGGCAGGCCGGAAATGCCTGCGCCGCAACCCATCCCGGTACGCCGACAGTAAATTTCGCCGACGTATCCGGCGCGTCCGAAGCCCGGGCAACGATGCCCGGGCCCGACCAGCGATGAACACCTCAGCGCGGCCCCACCGGGAATTCCCGCGCCGTCAACGCGTCGGCCAGCGATTGTCACGGCGTACGAATTTTGCAGCACAGCAACATATTCGAGGAAGGAGGGAACGGCGATGGCCTTCTTCTCCAACGGCGCGACCCGCCGCGGCACCACCACCGTCACCTCACCCGCATCCGACGCGACGGCGGGCACCGCCGTGATGGACAGCGCCCACGTCGGCGACATCGTCGGCGCCCTGGGCAGCATCGGGCAGCACGACACCATCGAGGGCCGCACCCGCTGGCAGCGGTTCCGCATGCTGTTGGCCGTGATCGGCCCCGGCCTGATCGTCATGGTCGGCGACAACGACGCCGGGGGCGTCGCGACCTACGCGCAGGCCGGGCAGAACTACGGCATGGCGCTGGTGTGGACCCTCGCGCTGCTCGTCCCGGTGCTCTACGTCAACCAGGAGATGGTGGTCCGCCTCGGCGCGGTCGCCGGCGTCGGGCACGCCCGGCTGATCTTCTCCCGCTTCGGTAAGTTCTGGGGCGCGTTCAGCGTGGGCGACCTGTTCATCGTCAACGCACTGACCATCGTCACCGAATTCATCGGTGTCACCATGGCGCTCAACTACTTCGGCGTACCCCGGGCCGTCTCGATTCCGCTGGCCGCAGTGCTGCTGTTCGCGATGGTCGCGGGCGGCTCGTTCCGGCGCTGGGAGCGGTTCCTGTTCGGGCTGATCGCGATCAACATCGTGATGTTCCCGCTCGCGTTCATGGTGCACCCGAACATCGCCTCCACCGCCAAGGGCATCATCCCGTCGTTCCCCGGCGGCCTGAACTCCACGCTGCTGCTCCTGATCGTCTCCATCGTCGGTACCACCGTCGCGCCCTGGCAGCTGTTCTTCCAGCAGTCCAACATCGTCGACAAGCGGATCACCCCGCGCTGGATCAAGTTCGAGCGGATCGACCTGTGGGTCGGCATCGTCGTGGTGATGGTCGGCGCGATCGCGATCATGGCGGCGGCCGCCTTCGGCCTGGGGCCCAGCGCCATCGGCAACTTCACCGATGCCGGTGCGGTGGCGAAGGGCCTGCACGACCACCTCGGGCAGGGCGCCGGCGCGCTGTTCGCGATCCTGCTGCTGGACGCCTCGCTGATCGGCGCCAACGCGGTGGGGCTGGCGACCACCTACGCCCTCGGCGACACCATGGGCAAGCGGCACTCGCTGCACTGGAAGATCACCGAGGCGCCGCTGTTCTACATCGGCTACGCGGTTCTGCTGGGCATCGCCGCGGCGGTGGCGTTCAGCCCCGATCACGTGCTGGGGCTGCTGACCCAGGGCGTGCAGGCGCTGGCCGGGGTGCTGCTCCCCTCGGCGACGGTGTTCCTGGTGCTGCTGTGCAACGACAAGGCGGTACTCGGCCCGTGGGTGAACACCACGCGGCAGAACATCATGGCGGGCATCATCGTGTGGTCGCTCGTGCTGCTGTCGCTGGCGCTCACCACGACGACGTTCTTCCCGAACACCTCCACCCGCACGCTGGAGATCGGCTTCGGCATCGGTGTGCTGGTCGGTGTGCTCGGCGGCGTGACCGTCGCGCTCGGCAAGCGGCGCGCCGACCGCAAGGCTGCCGAGCGCACCGCGGCGGAGCTGGGCGGGCTCGACCCCGAGCAGATCGAGGAGCTCGACGACACCAAGCTCAGCCGCGCCGAGCGCAAGCAGGTGCTCGCGCAGGACCGCGACACCTGGCGCACCCCCGCGCTGGATGCCCTGGAGCGGCCGGCGTTCTCCTCGCTGCGGATGGCGGGCATGATCGCGCTGCGCGGTTACCTGCTCATCGCGGTCCTGCTGGTCGGAGTGAAGATCTTCCAGCAGATCACCGGATAACACAGGCGGGCCGATCCGCCCGGCGCACGGACTCGGGGATACCCGGATGGATCGGCCGACATACGGCCTGGTGATGTATCGCAATGGGCGGTGCATTACCAGGCTGTTTCCGTTTTCGGCCAGACTGTCCCACACATGACGCCCCTGAGCCCGGCCGTCCTGAATATGACAGCAAAACTTGCAAGTTTATCTGCTATATTTCATACTGGGCTCATGGCGGCGAACCCTGAGCACGATGCGCACCCCGGCGAGACCCGGTCCGCCGCCGAGCTCGCGGCCGCCGCCACCGAACTGCGGGTCACACTCGCCCGCATCCTGCGCCAGCTGCGCGCGGCCCACTCCACGATGGAGATCACCCCCTCCCAGAGCGTGGTGCTGGACCGCTTACTCACCGACGGCCCGGCCACCGTGGCCGCGCTCGCCCGCGCGGAAAACGTACGCCCGCAATCCATGCGGGTCACCCTGGCCGCACTCGAGGAGCGCGGCATGGTCGAGCGCAGCCCCCACCCGACCGATCAGCGGCAGGTGCTGCTGTCGGCCACCCCCGAGGTCGAGCAGCAGCTCGCCGCGGTCCGGACCGCCAAGGAGGACTGGCTGGCCCGCTCGATGGCGGAAAAGCTGAGCCGCGCCGAGCAGGATTCGCTGCTCGCGGCGATTCCGCTGCTGCGGCGACTGCTCGAACCCTGAGCCCCACCGAACAAGTAGCCCCGAGAGGACATCGGCGTCACCGGCATCGTGCTGAGCGGAATCGCGACCAGCATCGGCGTCGAATCCACCGCCCGCGCCGCACACGAGCACGGATATCACGTCACCGTCGCGACGGACGCCTGCGGCGACCGCGATGCGGATTCCCACGAGCACAGCGTCACCAAGATCTTCCCCCGGCTCGGCGAGACCGCCACCACCGCCGAGATTCTGTCCCTTGTCTCGGCGCCCCGCTGATATATCGCCCGGACGCGATGGGGACGCCCGGACCCACGGCGCCGAGCCGGTTGAACGCGCACGGCGGTGAAATGCACACTCCGGCACCGGCTCCCGCATCCCCGCGCCGAGCCCCGGCTCACGCGCCCGCCCGACGCGCACGGATCGGGCGCAACGGCCTCACCAGCACCGACAACACCGCATTCACATATCCGAATCCTCCCGCGCCGGACAATTCCAGCACCCGCCGGAATCATTAACACCCTTTCCCGAGAATCCCGGTCAGAAACGCCGAATAGCGTTGGATTCGCTGCATTCCATGACGTTGCTGTACGGTATATGCAATCCGAGTTGATCCGTGTCCGTGCGAAAGGGCTCAGTGATGGCCAAGAAGGTCACTGTCACACTCATCGACGATTACGACGGTAAGTCCAAAGCGGATGAGACCGTACAGTTCTCGATCGATGGTGTGGCCTACGAAATCGATCTGTCCACGTTGAATGCCGGCAAGCTGCGCGGCTCCCTCGAGCCGTGGACGGATAAAGCGCGCAAGGTGGGCCGGTTGAAGGCGGGAGCCTCCGCGCGCCCGAAGTCCGCCGCCGATCGCGAGCAAACCGTCGCCATCCGGGAATGGGCCAAGAAAAACGGCTACACCGTGTCGGCCCGCGGCCGAATTTCCTCCGAAGTCGTCGCCGCATATCACAAAGCCAACAAGTAGCCCCAGCAGCGTTTTCTCCCGAGCCCCGGCGGTCCCGAGACCTCCGGGGCTTCGTGGTTTCACCGGCTCCGGCGGCCGTGCGGCGGCCCGCCCCGACGCCCGAAACCCCGGTCGCCGCGAACAGTTTGGACCGACACGGTAACCTGGAATTCTGGTTCGGCAACACGTCGTTCCCGCAAGTCGCAACGTCGGATTGAGCGGGGGTGGGTTTGATACGAGATCACCGAATCGCGGAACTCGCCAGCCGGTGGCGTAGCGCGGTCGCGGATACCGGCTTCGTACCCATGTCCCAACGCGAACTCGAACAGCTGCTCTCCGATTTGATCGACAAGTTGGTCGCCACCCTGTCGGGCGAATCGTTCGACACCAACGCGGCCGCCGCGGTGGGCGCGCGGCTGGTCCACGCGAATCTCACCGATCCGCAGGTGCTCTCGCGCACGGCCCGCGCGCTGGCCCCGCTCGCGGATCTGATTGCACCGCACGGCAATCGTCTGATCCCCGCGCTGGGCGAGCTGGCCCGCGGCTATACCGAGGAACTGCTGGCCACCCGCGCCCGCCATCAGGAGATGCTGCATGCGGCGATGGCCGATGCCCGCAATGCGGCCGAGGCGCGGTTCCGGGTGGTGTTCGACAATGCCGCTATCGCCATCGGCATCGGCGACAGCCAAGGCCGAGTCGTGGACGCCAATCCGGCCCTGGCCGCAATGGTCGGGAAGCCGCTGGCGGGGCTGCGCGGACAGCCGGTCTCCGAGCTGGTGCATCCCGACGATCACGACGAGGTGCAGTCCCGCATCTTCCAGGAGCTGTTCGCCGCCGGATCCGGCACGGTGCGCCTCGAGCTGCGCTACACCCGCGCCGACGGCAGCAGTGGCTGGGCGGCCTGGGCCATCACCCTGGTCCCCGAGGCCGGCGGCCGCGCGGCCTACCTGCTGATCGTCGGCGAGGACACCACCCAGCGCCGCGCCCTGCAGGCCGAACTGCGGCGCCAGGCCCGCCACGATCCGCTGACAGGGCTGCCGAACCGCCGTCAGCTGGTCGACACGCTCGCGCAGATCATCGTCGACGCGGATCCGGACGACCGGATCGGCCTCGGCTTCATCGACCTGGACGGTTTCAAGGCCGTCAACGACACCTACGGCCACGGCGTCGGCGACCGGCTGCTGGCCGCGGTCGCGAGCCGGCTGGCCGCGGCGGCCGACGGAGCCACCCTGGCCCGGGTGGGCGGCGACGAGTTCGTGATCCTGCTCGCCCCGCCGTGCGATGCGGTGCGGGTCTCGGCGGTTGCGGAGGCGCTGCTGAGCGCGCTGGCCGATCCCATCCCGGTGGACGAGCACCGGTTGACGATCTCGGCCTGCATTGGTGCGGTGGTCACCCCGGTGTCCGGCGCCGATGCGGAGAAGCTGCTCGACGCTGCCGACGCCGGGCTGTACCGGGCCAAGGCGGCGGGCCCGAACCGCTGGGTGCTGCACAGCATCGACATCACGGCGGGGGGCAGCCTGACCGGCCTACGATGAACCCCGTGCAACCATTGCTACCGGACTGGGCCGCCGATGATATCGATCCCCATATTCCCAGCCCCGCACGGATTTACGATCACCTCCTGGGCGGTTTCGCCAACTTCGATGTGGATCGCCGAATCGCCGCGCGGATGAGCCGGATCATTCCCGAGATTCCGCGTACCGCACGGGCAAATCGGGCATTCCTGCAGCGGGCGGTGGGATTCCTTGCCGCACAGGGCATCGATCAGTATCTGGATCTGGGGTCCGGCATTCCCACGGTGGGGAATGTGCACGAGATCGCGCAGCGCGAAGTCCCCGGTGCGCGCGTGGTGTATGTCGATATTGATCCGGTGGCGGTGACGATGAGCCGGCGGCTGCTGGCCGATAACCCGAATGCCACGGCGACGCACGGGGATTTCACCCGCATCGATGCCGTACTGCAATTACCCCAGGTCACCGGGTTCCTGGACTTCGATCGCCCGATCGCGGTGCTGCTGGTGTCGGTGCTGCATTTCGTCACCGACGACACGGTGGCGCAGCACCTGTTCGACCGGCTGCGCGAGATCATGGCGCCCGGAAGCCATCTGGCGGTGTCCCATCTGACCAACGAGGGCCCGCCCGAACAGCTGGACCGGATGCTCGCGGTCACCGAGCAGGTCACCGGCCGCGGCGACCGGCTGCGCACCCACGACGAAATCACCGGTCTGCTGGGCGATCTCACGCTGGTCGACCCGGGCCTGGTGTATCTGGCGCAGTGGCGGCCGGACCCCGACGAGCCGATGCCGGAGATCCGGCCGCTGGACGGCTACGCGGGCATCGCCCGCAGAAACTGATACCGGGCCGTACTACGGAACCAGGAGCTGGCCGATAAAGGTCGAGAAGGCACTGCTGAGCTGATGGATGAAATGCGGAATCATCTATCGAAATCCTTTCGTCTCCACGGTGTTTCGCCGGTCCGGCGGGGCCGCCGACCGCACGTCACGGCGGGCCGGACATCCTGTTCAGGTATTCGGCGCGGCACGCTCGCCGGATGGGATCGGTTCGCCCACCGGATGCTCGGAGACGGTGGACGGCGTCAGATTCCCAGGGAGCGAGCGAATCCCGGCCACGCCGCGTGCAGCGACCGCTGCCAGTACGGCCAGGAGTGCTGTCCGCCGGGCACGTACTGGAAGGTTGCCGGAATGCCCAACCGGCTCATGGACGCCTGCAACCGACGGGTGCAGCCGGAAACGACCGATTCCAGCGCGCCGCCCGCGGCGGGTGTCACGCCCGTAGCGTCGCGGCCGCCGGTGCCCGCACTGATGTACAGGTTGGTCCCGCGCAACTTGGCCAGATTGGCGTCGGTCGAGGGATCGTTGGCCACCCAGCCGGGAGCGCCGTCCGGGCCCCAGATGTTCCAGGGGTTGCCACCGCCGGACAGGACGACGGCCTGCACGTACCGGCGACCGGGATCGGTGCTCGTCTGTGCGCAACCGCTGAACGAGCCGACGCTGCGGTAGAGACCGGGCGCGGCCTCGGCCAGCGCCAGGGCCGAGGTGGCCGACATCGAGACCCCCGCGATGGCGTTGCGCCCATTGGTGTCGTAGGCGGCGTCGACGACCGCGGGCAATTCCTCGGTCAGGAAAGTGGTCCACTTGTTGCGGCCCAGCACCGGATCCTCGGCCTGCCAGTCGGTGTAATAGGAGTACCGGCCGTCCAGGACGGTCACCACATTGACGTTCTTGTCGGCCGTGAAGGGGATCACGTCGGTCTCGGTCTCCCACGACGTCTCGCGACCGCCCGGCCCGATGCCGTCCTCGGCACCATCGAGCAGGTAGAGCGTCGGGCGCGGCACGCTGGTGTCGGCGGCGCGGATGACATCCAGGGCGATCACCCGGTGCATCGCGGCCGAATACACGTACACCGTGGACCGGCGGGCGTCGATCGGCACCGTGTGGTCGATGTGGGAGCCGTCGCCTGTCGTCGCGGCGGGCCGCACGTCCGCGCGCGCCAGCCCGGAAACCAGTGCCAGCCCCGCGGCCAGAATGACAGCACAACACCGCCCAATCGCCGCAATTCTGTGATCGTTCATACCGCCGCCTCACGGTTCTGCGTTCGACACTGTCCGCGGTCCGCCCGCCACGAGGGACGGGGGACCATGGTCGCAACGATCGGGCTACCGCTCGCGGTTCCGCCGCCACCCCAAACGCGACGGAGATCACTCGCGTCGGGTCCGTATCGCACCGGCCCACCACACAGGCGGCCGCGGCATCGTTGTGAACGATCACTATGGCTGTGAGGCACCACATTCCCAAACGTCACTACCGTCCGGGAAACTCGTCACGGCCGGTCTCGGAACGATTACGGTGATGGCACTGCAGTAACGGGGGAAGCGGTAACCGGGGGTTGAAGGAGTACGCAGGTGTCCATCTCCGCTCCCCTGACCATGGCCGGTCGCCCGATGTCGCTGCCGCTCAAGGATGTCTGGGCATTGTCCCGGCAGATGGTTGGCCACTTCGTCGAGAATGTCGCACCGTGCGGCACGCTGCCGGGCGATGCCATCGCCGGTGACGTAACCACTATCACGCGCACCTGCCTCGAGCTGGCCGTCAGCATGCTCGACGGCAAGGACATTCGCGCCAAGACCGAGCGGCTCGAGGATGCCGCCGGGCAGTGGGCCCGCGAGGGCGTGCCGATCAACACCATCCACCACGCCATCCACGAGGGCTTCAAGATCGGCCTGGACCTGGTCACCGGCCCGGCGCTCCGGCATGCGGTCGGCGCCGCCGAGGTGCCGGCCGGGACCGTGCTTACCCTCGGTGCCGACGATTACGAGAGCCTCGTGCACGGCGCCAAGCGCGTGGTCGAGATGCTCGACACCATGACCACCGCGGTGTCCGTCGCCTATGTGCGCGAGCTGCGGGCCGCGGTCAGCGAGCATCACACCGCGGTGCACACCCTGACCTCGGCGCTGCTGGGCGGGCACCCCACCTCCACCATGGCCCGCGAATGCGGAATCGAGATCGCCGAGCGGTACGACGTGCTGGCGGTGGCGATTCCGGCGCATCCCGAGCAGTCCAATCCGATGCTGGACGGCACCGTGGTGGCCCGCCGCAAGCTGCGGCGGGTGCAGGCCGAATTGGCGCTGCGCTGCGGCGAATCGCTGCTGTCGCTGCTCTCGGTGGACGGTGGCACCCTGCTGATCCCCTCGGGCCGGTTCGACGCGGACGCCCTGGCCGAACTCGTCGCGCGGCTCACGCGCGCCGCCCGGGTTCCGATCACCGCGGCGGTCGTCGCCAGCGCCGCCGCGGACATCCCGACCGCCGCGGACCAGGCCCATCAACTGCTGGACATGGTGCAGCGGCTGCGGTCCGAGCCCGGGCTGTACCGCTTCGACGAACTGGCCCTGGAATATCAGCTGACCCGCCCCGGGCCGGGCCGGGAATATCTCGGCGCGCTGCTCGAGCCGCTGGACGAGCACCCCGAACTGCTCGAGACGCTGCGGACCCACATCGCGCACAATCTCAATCGCCAGCGCACCGCACGGCTGCTGCATGTGCACACCAATACGGTCGACTACCGGCTCAAACGCATCGGCCAGCTCACCGGCTTCGATCCGACCCAGGCCAGCGGGCTGTGGTATCTGCGCTCGGCGCTGGTCGCCCGAACCTATGGCAGCTGAACGGAGTTCACGCCGGCCGGCCCGAATCCGGCCGGATCCGGCCCTCCTCCACCAGGGTTCGATAGGCCGCGGCCTTGCGCGGACACTCCTCGCGCAGGCAGCCGCGATGGCGCTGCATAGTCGAATGCGCCTCGGTGACGGTCAGCGGTTCCTCGGGCGCCTCGTGCGGCCAGCCCGTCGGCCACAGCGATATGTCCATATCAGTCGTCATCCAGCCCGGCCGACAGATACGCCACCGCGTCCAGCCATCTGGTACACCAGGGGGTGTGCTCGGCATGCAGTATGCGACGCGCAAGCGGATCGGACAGCTCACCGGCGAGATCTCGGCAGATTCTGCCGTCACCGAATTGGCAAGGCGCTGAGCGCAATTGCGTGGTCGCCGACATCCGACTCCCCCTCCGCCGAGGCGTATCGCGCCGATCGCCAGGGGACCGCCGTGATACCGAAAACGTGATAATCTCCAACGTGATAGATGTTAGCGTGATTATCACTTCAAGGCTACAGTTGCGCTGCAGTTGATGTGTCGTCGTCTTCAGTGAAAGTGGTTGCCGCGGAAGGAGTTTCAGGCGCGTCGACCTGCCGGCGCGTTGACGTCCATGGGTACACGATTGCGCACCGCACGAAAACTGCTGCTGGGGCGGGAAATCGAGCACATGCTCGGCTCCGCCGGTGTCAGCCAGAGCGAGGCCGCCAAGATCATCGAGACCAGCCAGAGCCGCATCGCCATGCTGGTGGTCGGCGCGGGCTCGATCACCGTGGGCGATCTCGAGCGACTGGCCACCGAACTCGGCTTCACCGAGGAGAACTACCTCGAGTCGTTGAAGGAACTGCGTCGCGACAACCACAAGCGCGGATTCTGGAACACCGGGTACCGCCGCGCCTACGTGGAGGACCTGCGCCTGCTCGTGGATCTCGAGGCGCACGCCGGAAAGCTGCGCGTGGCCGAGGCCGAGATCATGCCCGGACTCATCCAGTGCGAGTCCTATATTCGCGCACTACACGACCCCGGCCCCGCCGACGACGTCGATCCGGACGGAGTCACCGTGGAGGATTCGGTGCAGGCTCGGCTCGCACGCCAGCAGATCCTGGTGGCCGCCCATCCGCCGCAGTTCCACGCGATCCTGTCCGAGTCCTGCCTGCGCCGCGAATACGGCGGCCGCGCGGTGATGGTGGAGCAGCTCGAACATCTACTGGCGCTGTCGAAGCGGCCCAACATCCTCATCCAGGTGCTGCCGTTCACGGTCACCACCCGCGGTGCGGGCGCGGAGGACCGCTTCACCCTGATCCGCGTGCCCTCCCCCGGTGCGGCCGGGGATCTGGACATCGCGATCGTCGAAAGTCAGGGCGACATCCGCTATATCGACGACAAGCCGGCCGTCACCGCCCGCGAGGCGGTGTGGTCCCGGCTGTCCGCGGCCGCGCTCTCGGCCTCGGACACCCGCGCGTTCATCGAGCATGTCGCGCGATCGTTCCGCCGCAAATCCTTCACCGGCGCGTAGGCCGCCGGGACAACGCCGTCCGGAAGGAGTCCGCCAGTGATTGATGATGCCTTCGAATCCCGTGAGATCGATGCCACCAAGCCTTCAGCGGCCCGTCTGTACCACTACTATCTGTCCGGCGAGGCCATCTTCGATATCGACAGGGTGTTCGGGGAGCAGGTCTTCCAGGTGCTGCCCTACGCCGACGTGATCGCGCACCATATCCGGGCGTTTCTGCGGCGCAGCACGAAATTCATGGTCGCCCAGGGGATCCGGCAGTTCCTGGATATCGGCTCCGGCCTGCCGACCATCGGCAACACCCACGAGGTCGTCGGCGCGCTGGCCCCCGAGAGCCGGGTGGTCTACGTCGACAACGACCTGGAGGCCGTGACCCGGTCACACGAATTGCTGACCGATCAGGGCGAACTGCACCGCGCCGCGATCATCGAGGGTGATCTGCGGCTGCCGGATGTCGTTCTGGGCCATGCCGATACCCGCCGGCTGCTCGATTTCGACGAGCCGATCGGCCTGCTCATCGTCAGCGTGTGGCCGTTCGTCCCGGACAGCGACCGCCCGCTCGAGATCATGGCCCGCCTGCGCGATGCGCTGCCCGCCGGCAGTTACGTCGCAATGAGCCAGAGCTCGACGTCCGAGATGCCCGCCGAGGCCCAGCAGACGGCGGCGGAGGCGATCGACATCTACGATCAGACCTCGGATCCGGTGACCATGCGCAGCCGGGCGGAGTTCGCCGCCTTCTACGAGGGTTTCGAGCTCGTCGACCCCGGCATCGTCTATCTCCCCGATTGGCGACCGGAAGGCCCGGTCGACCTGGAGGATCCGGCCCGCCCGTGTAATTTCGCCGCGGTTGGCTACAAGGGATAGGTACACCCGGTAGTGCGCGGGAGACCTTCCCGCGTATCTGCATTTTTACCCCGTAGAAAGGGAACATCGATGACGCTGCTACCCACCTTCACCGTGCGCGAATTCCGCAAGGCCACGCGCAGTTCGCCCAACCAGAACTGCGTCCGCATCGCGCGCAAGCAGGGCTGGACGGCGGTCTGGGACGACAAGCGCAGCACCGCCGCGACGACTCCCGCGACGACGCTGCCGGACACCGAGCTGATCCTGCTCACCGATGCCGAATTCGACAGCTACCAAACGGCCGTGCGGGACGGGGACGCCGGCGACGCACCGCTGAGCCTGCAGCGCCGCGGGGACGGCCTGTACGTGTTCAGCCTCGCCGCGGCCCCCACGGCGACCGACACCCGCGTCGAGCTCGTCTTCGATCAGGACGAGATCGACGCCTTCTACGACGGCGTGCGCAACCACGAGTTCGATCACGCCTGATCTCACCCACCCGCCGGTTGCGTGACGTCCGGCGGTTCACCACCCGAATCGATCGCGGTCGTGCGGCATCCGCATGTCGACGACAGCCGTCGCGCGACCGCTCCGTTAAATCTCAGGCCGCCGGATCCAGGCGCACCTTCACCGTGACCCGTCCCTTGTCGTCACGGGTGGCCACGGCGTGGCCCGTTCGATCGCCACCGTGCAGGCGCAGGGTGATGGGGGCGCCCTCACCGAGGAAGTTCCGCCACCAGCTCTTCTTGTCCGGCATGGCGACACCGATGACGATGTCCTCACCGGAGCGGCGGTAGTTGACCGGTGTGCTGAACGTCTTGCCGGAGCGGCGGCCGACGTAGCTGATCTCGACGAAGGCACCGCCCATGCGGCCGCCCAGCGCCGAGGACTTCATCAGGGCCAGTATGCCGTTGTTCATCGTGCGGACCACCGATCCCGCGAATCCGTTTGCCACCGTATCCTCCTCGTCGCCAGATGATCTCGGCGCCAGCCTAATGGCCCCGACGGCCCCGCGCCGCCACCAGTGTTGTGATCACGCAGAGGCAAAGGGTGGTCGCCCGAGCACGGTTCGACGATCGTCGTACGCATGAGCCGCTTCGCATTGGGGATCGAACTCGACGGCGCCGGATACCATCCCGCCGCGTGGCGGCGGTCCGCGGACGAACCCGCGCGGCTGCTGTCCGCACAGACCCTGCAGGCCCGGGTGAGCGCCGCGGAGAACGCCGGATTCACCCTGGCCACCTTCGCCGATTCCATCCTGCCGCCCGCCGCGGGTCCCGCCGGACGGGTGGACGCGCCGACCCGCGCGTCGTTCGTCGCCGCGACGACCAGCACGCTCGGCCTGGTGCCCGCGGTGGCCACCACGTACGCCGAGCCGTTCCACACCGCCTCGGCCCTGGCAACACTGGACTATTCCTCGCGCGGGCGGGCCGGTTGGCTGGCCACCGTCGATCCGGCCGCGGCCGCGGCCTGGGGGCGCCCGCCCCGCACCACCGAACCCGAATTGCGCCGCGAGCACCGCGATTCCATCGAGGTGGCGCGGCGACTGTGGGACTCGTGGGAGGACGACGCGGTGATCCGCGACTGGACCACCGGCCGGTTCCTGGATCGAAACAAACTGCACTACATCGACTTCGAGGGTGAGAGCTTCTCGGTGAAGGGGCCGGCCATCGTGCCGCGGCCGCCGCAGGGCCAGGTCGTCGTATTCAGCGACGGTGTTTTCGGCACCGGGCAGGCCATCCCACCCGAACTCGAATCCGGCACCGGCGCACCATCATTCGGTGCGGCCGATGTAATCCTGGTCAGCGGGCCGGACCCCGAAACCGCCATCGCCGCGGCCGAACGCGCCTCCGGTGCCACACTGGTCTTCGTCGACCTCGAGGTCGCGCTGGATCTCCCCGGCCGGCCCGCGGCGGACAGGCTCGCCGAGCTGAACGCCCATCACCGCGCGGAATCCGGTGCCCGCCTGCACTTCTCGGGGGCACCCGGCGAGTTGATCGCACTGCTCACCAGGCTGTCCCGCCACGTCGACGGCGTGCGCCTGCATCCCGCGGTCATCGACGAGGATCTGCCGATCCTGGCCCGGGCCGTGCTCCCGGCGCTGTTCCGCACCGGCGTCGCCCATCGTCCCATCCCCGGCGGCACGCTGCGGGCGAATCTCGGACTGGACCGCCCGGCCAACCGCTACGCGAAGGACCACATCAGTGAGTGAGGACCGTTTCCCCGACGCGACAATCCATTTCGGCGTCTTCTTCCAGGGCGTCAACCACAGCACGATCTGGTCCGACTCGGCCAGCGGCTCGCAGATCGACTTCGAGACCTTCCGGCGCCTCATCGGTACCGCCGAGCGGGGCCTGTTCGATGCGTTCTTCCTCGGTGAGGGGCTGCGGCTGCGCGAACAGGACGGCAAGATCCTGGATCTCGACATCGCCGGGCGCCCCGACGCGATCACGCAGCTGGCGGCGCTGGCGGGGATCACCCGTCACATCGGCCTGGTCGCCACCCAGAACATCACCTACAACGAGCCCGCCGATCTAGCGCGCCGGCTGGCCGGGCTGGATCTGCTGTCCGGCGGGCGCGCGGGCTGGAACGCCGTCACCACCGACAACGCCTGGACCGGTGCGAATTTCCGCCGCGGCGGCTTCGCCGATCATGCCAAGCGCTACGAACGCGCGGGCGAATTCGTCGCCACCGCACGGGCGATCTGGGACTCCTGGTCCGACACCGCCATCGCCGGATCCCGGCACGGCCGCGACTGGCTCGAACCGAACGCGATCCGCCCCGTGGAGCGCGACACCGAACACTTCCGGGTATCGATCACCCCGACACTGCCGCGCAGCCCACAGGAGCATCCGGTGGTCTTCCAGGCAGGCGACTCCCCCGGCGGCCGCGATTTCGCCGCCGCGCACGCCGAGGTCATATTCTCCCGGCATGGCACGCATTTCGACGATGCGCTGGGATTCGCCGACGACATCCGCGCCCGGCTGCGCGCGGCCGATCGCCCCGAGGACGACATCAAGATCCTGCCCGGCACCCAGATCGTGCTGGCGGAGAAGGAATCCGAGGTGCCGGAGAAGGTGCGCTGGGTACTGGAGAATCAGGTGACCGGGCCCACCGCGCTCTCGCTGGTCGGGCAGATCTGGGGCATCGACCTGTCCGATCGCGACCCCGACGGGCCGCTGCCCACCGAAGACCCTGTGCCCCTGCCGGTTTCGGTGACCCGCGGCACCCCGCGCCACGGCGAGGACCCGGTCGCGATCGCCCGCGCGTGGCGCGAGCTGGCCGAGGCGAAGAACCTCACGCTGCGCCAGGTCGCGATCGAGACCTCACAGCGCACCGGGTTCGCCGGTACCCCCGGGCAGGTCGCCGACGAGCTGACCCGCTGGGTGCGCCGCGGCGCGAGCCACGGCTTCAACATCACGCCCTACCTGGTGCCCACCGGGCTCGACGAGATCGTCGACTGGCTGATTCCCGAACTGCAGGAACGCAATTCGTATCGGACCGAGTACACCGGCAGCACCCTGCGTGAGCATCTCGGGCTGCGGCCCCCACCGACCCGGCGCTGAGCCCCTGCCGCCCCATTCGTCGCAGGGCGCGACCGTATGAAGGCAACCGACCAGTCCTGCGAATTGGCCGATTCGGTTGGCCCCCGGCTGCTTCGCAGGGCACACTCTAGGTAGTCGATGTGCACGGCGAGCCGGATGTGGGGGCATGAGGGAGCGAGCGAATTCCGACACAGCTGGGCGCCCATCGGCGCCACCGAGCTCCCGCCGCGGCGGCAGGAGTGGATAGATGAGAATTCGACCGCGGCAACAGCTTCTGGATCTGTGGCGGGCGGTGCTCGAGTGTTGCCTGCGCGACGACACCTGGATCTGGGGCGGGCGCGACGGATCCAATTCCATCAGCGACGCCGAGCAGCTGCTGTGCCTGCTCTACCCGGCGACCTCGCTGGCCGCGTTCACCCTGGACCAGCCCGACGACATCGCCGAGGACGCGAAGAACGCGCTGTCCCCGTTCGGCAGCGAGACCCGCATCGGCAGCGTGCTGGTCAATCTGATCGAGGCGTACATCGAGCGCTACACCGACCAGGACGACGAGCCGGTCTTCGCGATGGGCAGCTATCTGCGCTCCGAGGAGCGCACGCCCACCGCGGAGGAGCAGTCGGTGGAGATCGTCGATTCGTATTCGATGTCGTTGAGCCTGTGCATCGCCGCGATGCGCTTCCTCAAGGGGTACGAGCGGTCGGTGTCCGGACTGTTGCGCGACGAGCCCAAGCGGCAGTTCACCGAGCGGATGAGCAAGCTGCAGGAGCAGGTCGGCAGCCGGCTCACGGCCGCGATGACGGGCCTGGTGCGCAGCTTCGTCATCCACACCACCGAGCCGGAATCCGAAGCGGGACTGGCGATCCTGCACATGCTCAACCAGGGCGCGGCGCCGACCCCCGAGGTCATCCGGACGCTCTCGGCACAGCTGGAACCGCTGCGGGTGCGGGCGGCCAACGAAATCCGCCTGGCCCAGGCCGAGGTGTTCGACATCGCCAACGACCGGCGGCTGTTCGAATGCGGCTGGGGCTGGGGCGTGGTGCGCACCGCCGCCCCGATCGACATCGTCGACAACCACGTCGGCTCCGCGACCGGGCACGCCGAGCCGCGCCCGTTCCTGTACTTCACGATGGTGGCCCTGGACGGCATCGTGGACCTGAACTCCCAGCGCATCCGCGAACTCGACCTGCTCGACACCACCCAGCGCCAGCTCGCCGACGCGCTGCAGCTGCGCCTGGAGCTGGCCCAAACCTACTGGTCGACCGTGGCCCGCTTCGTCACCGAGCGCTGGCCGCTCGAGGACATCCCGTGGCGCACCTCCGACGGAGAGGAATCGGACTACTTCAGCCTCGTGGTCAGCGCCATCCTGATCCAGGATCTGGTGGCCCGCAAGAGCACCGACGATCTCGAGCGCACCGTGGACGTGCTGGACCAGCTGGCCCGGCGCGGGCGCATCATCAGCCGCCCCACCGTGGACGATCAGGCCGCCCGCCTGCACTATCCGGGCGTGCGCATGCGGCTGGCGGGCAGCGAGGACATCGACGGCGGCCCGCAGTTGTCCTGGTACGTACCCGATTTCGCGACGATGATGCTCAAGCGCACGCTGCAGGCGGTGCGCGTGGTGGTCGACGTGGGCCTGCGCGACCGGCTGATGGCCCTGGCCGAGGCCACCATGGACCACATCGACGGCCGCACGCTGCGCGAGGGTGCCGCGCGCGGCCTGTGGGACGACAGCGGGGTGATGATGGGGCAGGACGGCCCGCCCGATACGGATCGCCCGTCGTGGTTCCTCACCGAACGGGTGATGGAATGCCTGGTCGTCGCCTACGAGACGTTCAGCCTGACCCCGTCCGCGCCGCCGCCCATGATCAACCGCGCGCAGGAGCTGCTGCGTGAGGCGGACGACCTGTTCAACCGGGAACGGCTCGAGGTCAGCGACGAGGACCAGTCGGCCAAGCGCGTCGAGCTGGATCGCATCGAGCAATCGCTCGATCGGGCCCGAATCCTGTTGCGCCGCAGGCCGGGTACCTCGTTCAGTCTGGCCGTGCGGGCGCTCGAGCAGCTGGACGAGTTGGCCAATGCCCGCGAAGACGCGGGGCGGTGAGGACAGCACAGTGCTCGTTTTCTCGACCTCCGACAAGGGCGGCACCGGACGCTCGGTGACCAGCTGCAATCTGGCCTACCGGCTGTGCCTGACCAATCAGTCCGTCGCCTATGTCGACTTCGACTTCGGATCCCCCACGGCCGGTGCGCTGTTCGAGGTCAGTTCCGTGGAACGCGGGGTGGCCCGCGGCGGGGTGCACTCGTATCTGCTCGGCCAGCACGGCACGGTCGCCCGCGTGGACGTGGCCGCGACCACCGACCGCGTCGCCATGCGCCGCGGCCCGCGCCTGAGCCGGTTGATCCTGCTGCCCGGGGATCAGGGCGGCGCGGAGTTCCTCAGCCGCGACGACGCGATCGTGCAGCGCTGCGTGCAGCTGCTGCTGGAGCTCGAGCAGGAGTTCAAGGTCGTCATCGTCGATCTGAGCGCGGGTCGCTCGGCGGCGTTGGAGATCGCCCTGCACGCCACCGCGATGGCGCCGCTGCGCGGCCGTACCGCGCGCTGGCTGGTGTTCCACCGCTGGACCCGCCAGCACATCCTGGCCGCCTCGGGGCTGGTGCACGGCAAGCACGGGCTGCTCGAGATGGGCGAGGCGTACGGGCACGACCGCGAGGAACTGCTCGAGTCGATCCGCTACATCCGCACCGCGGTGCCGGACGCCTCGGCCCATCCGATCGGCCAGCGTCCCGCGCAGGCCGCGTGGCTCGACGAGCAGGACAAGGCGCTGCGGCAGCTGGCCAACAGCAACGAGCTCGGCGCCACCTACATGCTCGGGGCGACCCCGATGGAACCCATTCTGCAGTGGCGCGAACAGATCATTCTCGACGCCGACGTCAACGCCCACATCGCCAACGAGGAGACCGCGCTGGCCTATGCCGAGCTGGCTCGTCGACTGGTCGACAACGCCACCTGGAGAAGGCTGTGATCACATGCTCGAGGGATACAGCGAAGCTACCGAACGACCACGGATCGCACCGGTCCCGTTGTCGCACTTGTCGATCGAGGTGGGGCACTTCACGCTGAAGTCGATCGTCGAGGATCCGGACAGCATCCGCGCGGAGTTCCGCCGCATCGTCCCGCTGGTGGCCGCGTTCACCGAATCCGCACGCATCCAGTTCGAGACCGAGCCGCGGATCAGCACCTGCTACCTGATCGACGACTACTTCCTGGACGACAGCGACACCGCGCGCAATCCGGCGAAAGTCCTTCCGCGCCTGCTGAAGGCGGCCGACGAGGCCGGATTGCGGATCGACTATCTGGCCCGGGAATCCGCGTGCGCGCAGACCTCGATCTTCGCCGACGGGGTGCCGCTGGGCGAGCCGATTCCGGTGGCCGAGATGGTGGCAGCGCGCCTGGTACCCGAACCGGCCCCGGACGACAACGGCGGACGCCCGCCCACCGCCGAATCCGGCTGGCTGTGCAACGGCCGGCGCTCCTCGCTGTCGGAGCCGACGCAGGCGATGCGGCCCCGGACCTATGTGCCACCCAAGGCATTCAGCGAATACGAGCACACCATATTCATCGATGTCGAGCTGTGGAGCCGGGCGGTGGTCGACGGCGCCGAACAGACCCGCTGGTCGTGCCCGTTCCTCGCGGCGGTGTGGCATCTGCTGCGACTGGGGATGCTGCGGCACAACGGCGAACCCGTCGTGGTGCCGCAACCGCACGCGCTGACGGAGCCCGAACCGGCGCCCGAGTGGGACGGCTCCGGCCTGAAAGATGGTGCGAACCTGCCGGATTCGGCCTGGCCGCAGCGCTGGGCCGACGTTCCCCCGGTGATTCAATTGCACAGCGACGCACAGCCGTTCGCGGCCTACCAGACCCTGTCGATGCTGCCCAAGCGCTACATCGAGATCGAGCACGCGGTCCGGGTGATCCTGGACCACCTGGACCTGGACGAGGATGTCACCGACCAGATCGTGACAGCCGGTGCGGCCGAGGGCATTCCGGTGTCCGCGAAGGTCAGCGAGCGGCAGTCGCATCTGCTGTTGGACGGGTCCTAGCGATGCCGTCGCCCGCACCCCTCGTCGTGCTCGGCGAGGTGAGTACCTGCCTGGCCCCGTCGGCGTCCGCCCTGGACCGCACCCACGCCGACGAGTTGCTGGCGCTGATGCCCGGACGCGCGGTGTCCTGGCGCGCCCGCCCGAGCACGCTGGCGGTGTCTCCGACCACCGCGATCGGCGTGGACTGCGATCTCGCGCTGCGGTTGAGTCCGCAGGACAGCGCCGCCTACCGTGCCCGCAACCGACGAGAACGGGATCGGGCGCAGATCGTCGGCACCGTCGGCACCCGGGTCGTGCTGGCCGGCGGCCGGATCCTGCAGTCCTCGGTGCACACCCAGATCGTGCGCAGCGGGGACCGGCGGCGCCAGCCGTGGTCGCACTACGTCAGCCGCAAGGCCGTCACGGAGGTCCTCGACGTCCTTCCAGCGGAACGCGGCACGGCCAGTGCGGCTTTGGCGAAAGGGTATCTGCCCGATCCGGACGACGACGCGGAACTCGGTCCCGCACCCGACACCGGGGACGGTGAGGTGCTGGATCTGGCCTCGATCAGCAGGCGACTGCTGGGGCGGATCCGCACCGATCCCCGGCTGGATCAGTCACCGCCGGTGCAGGCCGGCACCACCCGCCTGCGCTGGACCGCCCTGGTCGGTGGCGCCGCCGGGCCCACGGTGCAGATGCGGCTGGACGAGGACAACGTCCGCACCGTCCGGCTGGTCGTGCGCAAGGAGTCCGACCTCGGTGCGGCGCAACGGTTCTGCGAGGACCTCGCCGCCCACGACTGGCTGCTGACCGTGGTGGCCGACGCGCTGGACGAGGCCGACCGGTTCGGCGCCGGCCAGGACCGCCTGGAAGCCCTGGCACCCCTGGTGCAGCATTTCACCGGCCTGTGGATGCCCGGCGCCCACACCCCCGCCGCGCTGCGTGCGCTGTGGCGCGATCTGCAGTCCGATCCCGGATTCACCCGGCAGTGGACCACGCTGCGCGACCGCCTGCGCGACAACATCTCCATCGCCACGCTGTATGCCTTGCGGCACAAGGAATTCGACCAGAGCTGGTGACTGCCCTAGAGCCGGAACCACTTCCGGACCAGCAGGGCGAAGAAGACCGACATGGACACGGTGCCGGCCCAGGATTCGATCGCGAACAGCGGGCGGGCGGCCGCGTGCAGATGATCGGTGTCGCCGGGGCCCAACGGGTTCAGGAAGCAGGTGGCGGCCATGTAGATCGCCTCGGTGGCCGTGGGGGTACCGGCCAGGGCCAGGCCGAGCACGGCGAACGCGACCAATTGCACGCCCACCCAGCCCAGCAGCCGGAACGGCCGATATCCGTAGCCGCACAGCACATCCGAGAACTGGCCCAGTAGCTTGCGGCCGCCGCGCGGCAGGGACCGAGTGCGGGCTCGGGACAGTGCCAGTCCGCAGCGGTCCTGGGCGTCGTTGTCCTCGATGATCCGGTACAGCGCCGCGGCACGGCGGTAGGCGCGCGCCGCGTGCGCGGGCAGTGCCAGCGCGGACAACTGCGCGGCGAGATCCTCGAATTCCTCTGCCAGCAGGGCGTTCTGGCGGGTGTTCAGACGCAGCGGTCCCCGGAATTGGGCCTCGGCGGCCAGGAACGCCGCGAGCAGCGCGCTGGGCACCCGCCAGCCCTCTTCGTCATCCTCGGGCTTGCGCGCGGCCGAGTAGAGGTTCGCGAAGACGAGTCCCGCGGTTTGCCGGCGTTCGACGGGCGGATTGAAATGGGCCAGCACAGCCTCGACATGACCGTCGAACGTGTCCAGCAATGCCGGTTCGTCGTTGCCCGCGCCATCCACCTCGGGCGCGTATCTCCTTGCCTGCCTGATGATCCAGGTCGATGCCGAGGCAACCCACGGTTCGATATCGTCCATACGCCGAGAGTCTAAGACTGTAATACCAACGGCCGGTAGCGGATTGATCTCGGTCGATCAGGGGGCCGCGGAATCGCCCGAGCGCACCGCGGACAGCCCGGCGCCGCCCTGCAATTTGTATTCGAAGAGGTCGCGCGGCTCTCCGGGACCGAAGTACTGATCGTCGTGTTCGGTGAAGACGAATCCGGCCTGTTTGAACAGGTTCGAGGCCGGGTGGTTGTCGGGGCGCACCGTCAGGTACATCACGTCCGCGCCGATCTCGGCGCAGCTCTCGAGCGCCCGCTCGAGCAGCGCCCGGCCGTAGCCTCGGCCCTGCAGGTGCTTGGCGACCGCGAAGGTGAACAGCAGCGCCCGGCCGCCCTTCTCCAGGGTGAGCGCGTATCCGATGACCGCATTGTCCATTTCGGCGACGAGCCATTCGGATCCGTGCAAATCGAACAGCTGGCGCAGCATCAGGAACAGGTACGGCTCATTGAACACCTCGGCCTCGAGGGCCGCGATGTCGTCCAGGTCTGCGAACCGGGCCCGCCGATACACCGGCCGCGGCACACGCGCATTTTCCATGAGCTCCCTAGCGCCAGGGCGTAAGCCGTCCATTTCCAGCGTAGAACGGTTCCCACACCATGTGTACAACCATCACCAACCGCGCAAGCGTACGTCGCCGACACGCCGAGTAATACCTACACCTGGAGACTCGATCAGTACATCGTCCCACACATCCCGTCCGCTACCGGCGTGTCTTCGCATATCCCGGCGATCCGGCATGCGATCAGTTCGGCATCAATGTGACCTTCACCGACTCGGCGCCGCTCGAGACCAGATCCAGGCCCTTCTGGAACTCCGCGAGCGGGAGCTGATGGGTGCAGATCTTGTTCATCGGCAGCGCGCCGGATTCGAGCATGCGGATCGCGGCGGGCCAGCAGTACGGGCCGAGATGGGCGCCGCGGATGTCGAGCTCCTTGTCGTCGCCGATGATGCTCCAGTCGACCGTTGCGGCACTGCCGAATACGCCGTACTCGAGGTAGGTTCCCTGTTTGCGCAACAGGTTCAGGCCCTGCGGGACCGCCGATGGATGCCCGGAGGCCTCGAGGTAGACGTCCGCGCCGTAGCCATCGGTGAGATCGGCGACGACGGCCGCGGCATCCTGAGCGCGGATGTCGATCACGGTGTCCGCACCGCACTCTCGGGCCACGGCCAGTTTGTCCGGGGCCATGTCGAGCGCGATCACCCGCGCCGGATGCTTGGCCGCGGCCCCGGCGATCATGCCCAGCCCGATCGGCCCGCAGCCCGCGACCACGACGACGTCATCGAAGGTGATCCCGGCCCGTTCGACCGCGTGCAGGGAACACGACAGCGGCTCGGCGAACGCGGCGTGCGGGGCCTCGATCTCACGAGACACCTTGTGCACCAGCGCCTCCGCGGGGAAGACCATGTACTCGGCCATCGCGCCCAGGGTGCGATGCTTGAATCCGTAGACCGCGTTGCGCCGGCACATGTGGTACTGCCCACGCAGGCAGTACCGGCAGCTCCAGCACGGCACGATCTGCTCGGACACCACCCGGTCCCCCGCCGCCACGCCCCAGCGTTCGGAGCCTGCGGCGTCGACTTGCACTATCTCCCCGACGAATTCGTGTCCCGGGATCACCCCCGCCTCCACATACGCCGGACGAGTCTGGTCACCCCAGAACTTGACCGCGCCGTGATAGCACTTCAGATCGCTCGCACAGATCCCCACGGCCTCCACCCGCACCAGCGCCTCCCCCGGCCCGGGGACCGGCACCGGCACCTCCTCGAGCCGGTAATCCTCCGGCCCGCAACAGATCACCGCTTGCATCATCTCCGACATCTCCGACTCCTTCCCACACGCCCCCGATCTCCTACTCGGACAACGCTTTCACACTGCACCGTGACGATTCCGGACGGCATCACGGCAGACTCTCCTCGGTCTCGAGCGCCGCATCCTTCGCCACCGGGGACACCTCCGGGGGCGCGACCCGGAACCCGCGGGTGAGCACCACCAGGTAGACGATGCCGACGCCGAGCCAGCTCAGCCCCAGGACGATCGCGATCCGGTCCAGATTCGTCAGCAGCCACACGTCCACGCCCGCACCGATGAGCGGGGCGACCAGGCCCAGGAGCACCCCGCGTACGCTGCCCAGCGTGCGATTGCGGATCGCCATCGCGATCACGCACAGGTTGACGAAGGTGAACGCGGTGAACGCGCCGAAGTTGATGAACCCGGTCGACTCGCTGACATTCAGCCAGACCGCGATGATCCCGACGACGCCGACCGCGCCGATATTGAACACCGGCGTGTGGAATCCGCGATGCACGAACCCGAATACCCTGCGCGGCAACACGCCGTCGCGCCCCATCGCATAGAGCAGCCGAGAGGCACTGGCCTGCGCGGCGATTCCCGAGGCGAACTGTGTAACGACCAGCCCGGCAAGGAATATCGCGCCGAACAGACGCCCGCCGATCACCTTGGCGATATCGGAGGCGGCGGTGTCGGCGCTGGCGACGTGCACCCCCGGCGCGACCAATTGCGTGGCGTACGAGGCGATCACAAAGATCACCCCGCCGATCACTGTCACCAGCACGATCGCGCGCGGAATGGTCCGCCGCGCATCGGTGGTTTCCTCGGTGAGGGTGGTGATCGCATCGAATCCCAGGAACGAGTACGCCGCGACCGCGGCGCCCGCCGCCACCTTGGATACCGAGGTGCCCCCGTGCCAGAACGGATGGGCCGAGAAGATCGCCCCGAACCCGCCGGCATTGCTCATGTGCCCGAACGACAGCAGCACGAAGAAGACCAGCACCAGCACCTGCATCGCCATCAGCAGCAGATTCACATTCGCGGCCACCTTGATGCCGAGCACGTTCAGCACCGTGGTCAGCACGATGAACAGCAGAATCCACACCCACGCCGGCACGCTCGGGAACTGCCCGTTCAGGTAGGCCGCCCCGATCAGCCAGATCACCATCGGGATGAAGAAGTAGTCCAGCAGCACCGCCCACCCGACCAGGAACCCGACCCGGGAATCGATCGTGCGGCGCGTGTAGGTGTAGGCCGAGCCGGCCACCGGAAACGCCGCCGACAGCCGCCCGTAGCTGATGGCGGTGAACAACATCGCCACCAGTGCGAGCAGATACGCGGTGGGGACCACTCCGCCGGAGTCCTCGTCCAGCACCCCGAACGTGCCGAGCACGATCATCGGCGCCATATATGCCAGGCCGAACAGCACGACCGGTCCCAGCGTGAGGGTCCTGGTCAGATGCGGTGCCGAGGTGTCCATGATCTCCTCCGCAGCGTCGCGAAACGATGGATGCGCCATCCAGCATGGTCCACACCGCACCGGATTCGCGGGAAAAATCCGAATCTCGCGGCGCCGATCGCACCGAAAGATTCGCCCACCGCCCACCGCCCACCGCTCCGGCATGCCCTTCTCCGGCGCCACCTCGGGCGATGCGACGGGGGGGTCACACACCGGCCACGAATCCGGGCACACCCCGATGGGCCCATTGGTTTCTCAGTGGCGGCGGGCCCGAGCGGGGGCGACGGATTCGACGGTGTGGCTATTGTTCAAGCGTGAGAGTCGGTCGGATCGGCGAATTGCTGTATCCCATCACCCATTCCAGAGGCGAGGGCGGGATCGCGCATGATCCGAATCCACCCCGGCCGGAGACCGTGGAAGCTCTTGCGGCCGTGCTTGATCCCGTTGCACTGGGCGACTACTTCTCCAGCAACGCCTTCAAGGCGTCCAAGTCGCGCCGCACCCAGTCGCTGTCCGAGTCGAACCGCTCGTCATCCATGTCGGGCAGCCGAAACAGCGTGAACGCAATCGTCGTTCCGTCGCCGTTGCGCATGGCGCGCACCGGGATGTCCACCACGGTGCCATCCGGAAATCGGACCTGGTGATCAGCCACCCCGTACTCGTTGGGCGGGCTGAACCGAACGAATGCCGTCCCCTCGGGGGCAGCCGCGATCCACTCGCCGGGCCTGGCACCGGCGCTCTGCGAGCCTGGTTCGATGCCGGACGACAAACCAGTCGCCCATCGCGGAAAGTTCCCCGGATCGGCGAGAAAGTCCGCAACATCGTCGAACGATCGCTCTATGTCCACCGCGATAATGCGCACCGGATACATCACCGCACCAAGATACGTCGCCCGCCCGCACGCGACCGTCCTGCGCGCCGCGATTACGACCTCACCACGTCGAGGTTTCGTGCTCGGTCGTAGCGCTGCGGCGGTTCGGCGATTGCGGCCATGGAGGCGGGGAGGGCGTGGCATACGATCTGATGATTGCCCAGGAGGGAGCCCGATGGACAGCCCGATCGAGGTGGTGCGCAGGTTCTGCGCGGCGTGGTCCGACGATGCCGGGGTCGGTGACCTCGCCGCATTCTTCACGGACGACGCGGTCTACCACAACATCCCGATGGCACCGGTCATCGGGAGGGAGGCGATCGCCGACAACATCGCCTCGTTCATCCGCCCTGGCGCGCCAGGCATCATGGGCATCGACTTCCGCATCGTCAACATCGCGGCCAGTGGTCCGGTCGTGATGACCGAGCGAGTGGACGTGTTCACGCTCCCCGACAGGTCTTTCGAGCTCCCGGTCATGGGGACGTTCGAGGTCAGGGACGGCAGGATCACCGCCTGGCGCGACTATTTCGACCTGAACCAGTTCACCAGCCGGATGGGATGACTCGGACCGGCCACCCCGTCCAGGGCCATTGCCCACAGCAGTGAACCGGCGACGAAGACTCCGCCGTAGGCGGCGAGGATGCGCCCGAAGTTGGCATCGGGCTGCAGGGTGGCGACGAACCCGTACACGCCCAGCGCGATGACTCCGGCTCCGATCCAGGCCAAGCCCCGGTGCTCACGCACGCCCTGCCAGATCAGCCACGCCCCGCCGATCTCGGCGACAGCGGCCAGCGCGAAAAGCGTGATGGAACGCAATACGGTCATGACAGCGACCCTAGAAGATCTTGGTCAGCGGGCGGCAGCACAGAGGCATCTGCTCCCGGACCGGCGCTCTCGGAGGATGATCTACCGAAATTCCTTGTAGCCCAGCCTATTCGATGAGATAAATCTCGAAGGCGACACCGGTGGCCGCGCGGCCCGCGACGACGGCGAAGGCGCCCAGCGCGAGCCATCGCAGCTCGTCCGCGGCGACCTGAAAGCGGGCGTCGCCGCGGAATGTGTATTCCGAGGGGTCGACCGGCTCCCCGGCGGCCAGCCGCGCGAGCACCGCAGGCGGACCGTAACGGGTCGCGCGCATCTCCAGGGTCAGGGCGGCCCCCGCCTCGGTGCGCAGGCCGACCCGGAGGTTCCCGATGCTCGAGCCGTCCGGGTGAATCATCTGCCGGTCCCCGCTCATCCCGGGCACGACAGCCCCGGACAGCCCCGAACCGGCGAAAGTGCCCGCGACATGCGGGACGAACCGGCGACGGTTTCCGCCAGAATCCTGGCCGAGGTCGACGGGGGCGCCGAGCTCCGCCTCGATCCGCAGGACCGGCCGCAAAGCCGGGGCAGGCAATGCCGTAGTGACCATCGGAACCTCCGTGTCCAGACGGGTCGCCGGTCGGGTGCGGGGACCCCATCCACTCCCAACCTAGCCGACCAATCAACCTGCCACAGCACTCTGAACAGGCAGTATAGCGACATGACACCTCCCGGCCAGGAGGTACAGACTCCTACACCGGCTGGAATCGCCCGCGTGAAGCTGCGCCAGCTGCGGTACTTCCTCGCCGTCGCCTGCTCGTGGTGCGGTCGGCCGGGGACTGGCGTACCGCGTGGTGGGCCGCCGCGGCGCTGGCCGCGGCACTCGGGGCGGCGTCCTGTTGCGCACGATAACCGTGCCGAAGGGAACGGTCAGCGCCGCGGCATCGATGAACAGGCGACTGAATCGGGTGACGGTCGCCTCCTTCTCCGCCTCCGGGCCGACCATGAATCCCGGTGTGTCACACAGTGACACGATCGGCAGGCCGTGCAGCTGGCACAGCCGCAGAAAGGCGCCGAGCTTGTCGGCCGCGGCCGCGTCGATCGCGCCGCCGAGATGATGGAGTTGCTGTGCCGCCGCCGCTTTCGCTCGCGACGAGCGCGGTAACGCCTGCGATGCGGTCCAGCACCGCGTCCGTGCGCGACCGAACCGGCCCGACCTCTCCCGGGGAGCCGCTACGCCGCAGCCGCTTCCGTCCAGTTCCGCTGCAGGAAGATCGCGACGCGGTCCAGCGCCGCGCCGGCCTCGTCCAGGACCGCCGACATGCCCTGGAAGACGTGCGGCACCTCCGGGGTGACATCCAGTTGCACCGGGACGTTCGCCGACGCCGCGCGGGCGGCGAGGCGGGTCGAATCGTCGAGCAGGATCTCGTCGCCGCCTACCTGGATCAGCAGCGGCGCGAGCCCGGTGAGATCGCCGAACAGCGGACTGATCAGGGGATCGGTGCGGTCGGCGGCGCCCACGTAGCGCTCCGCGCAGACGGCGAGATCGGCCGGGGTCAGCGACGGGTCGATGGCCTTGCGTGAGTTCATGCTGTCAGCACTGTTGGTCATGTCGACCCAGGCCGAGAGCACGACCGCCGCCGCGGGCTGCGGCACCCCGGCCGCCTTGGCCGCCAGCAGCGTGGCCAGCACCAGATTGCCTCCGGCCGATTCGCCCGCGAACGCGATGCGGGCTGCGGGGACCCCGCTGTCCAGCAACGCCCGATAGGCGGCGAGGGCGTCGTCCACCGCGGCCGGGTACTGATGCTCGGGCGCCAGCCGGTAATCGGCCGACACCGCCCGCGCCCGCGCGTGCCGGATCAGCTCCGAGACCAAAGGGGCCGCATCGGAGGCGGATCCGGCGACATAGCCGCCACCGTGGAAGTGCAGCACCACATTCGGGCCGTCGATGCCGTCGATCGTCACCGCGATCGCGGGCACCCCGCCCAGCTCGGTCGGCGCGATCCGCACATCCTCGGGAAGCGGTCTGGAGGTTTGCAATTCGTGGAGTCTCTGCCGCGCCACCGCCAGGTCGCCGCTGAAGTCGAGCTCGTAATCCCGAACCGCCTGATGGACCGCCGCGCGCTGCGCCTTGCTCATAGTGGACTCCTCCTCGTTCCGGGCATCCCGGACTGCGATAACATTCCCAAGAACATGATTCCCGGAAACTAAATTCCTAGGAATCTATATCGAGAATTGTGAGGTAGGACACATGACGGATCGATGGGCGATGTTCGACGATCTGGTTCGCTGCCAGATCGAACTCTGGAACCTGGCCGACGCGCGCCTGCGGGCGGAGCTGGGCACACCCATCATCATCTGCTCGTCGCTGCGGGCGGTCGCGAGCACCACACCGAGCCGGGTTCAGGATGTCGCCGCCGCGCTGGTGATCACCATCGGCGGCGCGAGCAAGGCAGTGGATCGACTGGTGGCCCAGGGGCTGTGCGCGCGGCAAGCGAATCCGGACGATCGCCGGTCATCGATCGTGGCGCTCACCCCGGCGGGCCAGGACCTGCTGCAGCGATCGAATGCCGTGCTGGACAGGATGTTCGGGGAAATCTTCGGCGCCGCCCTGAGCGAGCCGGAACTTGCGCAACTGCACGAGTCGCTGCGCAGGCTGCGCGCCGTACTGCCGCCCACCGCCGCGCACTAGGCGACAGCGGTGGGCGAGTTCCGAATCCGTGCTAGCGGACGGTGACCTTCTCCGTAAACGTCTGCGCCGGAGCCGAACCCGGGCGCACCGAGGACAGCGTGATGGTCGTGGTCCCCGGGGCTGCGGCGGTGAAGGTCCACACCGAGGTCCCGGCCGCCCCGGGCATCGGGTTCGTCCCGCGGAACTGCGGCGCGCCCTCCTGATGCAGCACCCGCTGGTCGACCGGGCTCAGCGCCCAGACATATCCCGAGGACGGGGTGTCCGGCAACGCCACCGCCAGCTCCTGACCGACGGACAGCGTCTGCGACTGCCCGTTCCCATCGGTTCCGACGATGATCGGCTCCGCCACCGGCGTCGCGACCGGCGCGGCCTGCGCCGCCACATTCACGCCGCCGGCCGCCAGGGCCAGACCGACAACAACCATCCGCAAAGGTGTACGCACCACTGTCCTTCCATATGATTCGGGCGCTCACACCATACAGACGATCTTGGACAAACCGCCCGCCGAACTGTCAAACGCGTTACGCACCTGCGGATTCGAACGTCAGTGCCCCCCGTGCGAGGCACGCAGCGCCGCGAGCTCATCCGCGCGCGGGTCCACGTGCACCGCCGACGCCTGGGAGTCGAAGACCTTGACCGCGCGGCGCCCGGCTGTGAAGCGCTCCCAGCCCGGGTCGCCATGGGTGGCGAAATCCACCCAGGCCCGGTGCACCTCGTCGGCCAAGGCCTGCGGCGGGTTCGGGCCGGTCAGGGTCGGCGCGGCCGCGAGCCGGTCGAAGACGAACGGAACCTCGAGCACGTGGCAGGCGCCGAGCCCCTCGATGCCGGAGCGCCAGGCGAATTCGTAGACGTGCGCCGGCTTACCCGCCGCCGCGACGGATTCGGCGATCCGCATGGTGTCGTCGCGGAACGCCGCATCGGTGATGATCACGTTGAACACGTCGGCCGCCGAGGCATCGGGCCGATTGGCCGAATACACCGGGGCCACCGCCGGATCCACGCCGTAGCGGGTCAGCACGGCGGGCAGGTTCTCCGCTGTGATGCCCGCGGCCAGACCGGTGGGCACGGTGAAGAACCGGAACTCCTCCGCGGTGCATCCGACGAGCATCGGCACCGCGCGATCCGGTTGGGCGGCAAGCACATCGCTGGGCAGCGCCGCCACCAGCTCACCGTCGAGCACCGGGAACAGGCTCATGATGCCGAGCCCGTTGCGAATGATCGAGGCGCCCCAGCGCGCCGGATCCGGATCGGTCATCAGGTCCAGCGCCATCGCGTTCTGCGCCTCCCGCAGCCGATCCGGGCCGAGCTCGCCGAATGCGGTCGCGGTCGGGGCGATTCCGGCGTGCCGGGCCACCTCGGTGGCGACCAATTCGGCATCCCGCTCCGTCGCGACGGCAATGCCGTTGCCGCTCTGCATGATCGCGCGGCCGAACAGCCCCCGCGTCACCGCCGAGGCGACCAGCGAGACGACGCTCATACCACCCGCGGACTCCCCGAAGATCGTGACATTGCCCGGATCCCCGCCGAATGTCTCGATGTTCTCCTGCACCCACCGCAGCGCGAACACCTGATCGTGCAGCCCGCGGTTCAGCGGCGCGCCCGGCACCGCCGCGAAGCCGGAGATGCCGAGCCGGTAGTTGATCGATACGACCACGACCCCGTCGCGCGCGAACGCCGCGCCGTCGTAGATCTCCCGGGCATTCGAGCCGCGCACGAAGGCGCCGCCGTGAATCCACACCAGCACCGGCAGCCCGGAGCCCCCGGCGTCGGGGGTCCAGACGTTCACGTTCAGATATTCCTCGCCCGCGATGCCGTCGCTACCGATCAGCGCGTGGATCGGCGCGGGATACGGCGACTGCACGCACGTCGGGCCGTGCTCGAGCGCATCGCGCACCCCGTCCCACTCGGGCACCCGCGCGGGCAGCTCGAATCGCGCGGGGCCCACGGGCGCGGCCGCGTACGGAATCCCGAGAAACGTACTGATCCCGGCTTCGGTGCGACCGCGGACCTTCCCGCC
Organism: Nocardia albiluteola; assembly: GCF_018860155.1. GTDB lineage: Bacteria > Actinomycetota > Actinomycetes > Mycobacteriales > Mycobacteriaceae > Nocardia > Nocardia albiluteola. The sequence goes on along the minus strand of NZ_JAHKNI010000012.1, from coordinate 59,169 downwards.
GGTCACGGACACGATGGTCTCCATGGCATCTCCTTCGTCGCCAGCATTGTCCCCGAATCGCGGGTTCACCACACGTTCGAACCGAACAACCGGCACAATGCTCCGGTGTTGCTGATCTATTACCACCTGTTCCTGCTCTTCTTCGAAGCACAGCAAATGCTGAACCAACTCCTCGGCCCGTGAGCGACCGGATTACCCGGCGAGCAGCCGCTCGACCCGGGCAGCACAGAAGGCCGTCACACCGGCCCGTCGCTCCCGTCCGATCGGCCCGCGGTCTGATCTGATAGTCGCCTGAGAACACCGCATGTCGGACACTTTCGTCCGGGGCCCGGCGTTGATATGGATAAGACGCGCGACAAAGAAGGAGTTCGCCATGGCTCTCATCGGAGCAGTCATCGGATATGCGCTGAGCCTGTTCATCCTCGCGCTGCTGGCGCGCATGGTGCTCGACTGGATTCAGATGCTCAGCAGCTCGCCGAGTGCCGAATGGCTGGTGAAGGGCCGCCGCATCGCCCACGCCTGCACCGAACCGGTCATCGCGCCGGTGCGCAAGGTGCTGCCCCCGGTGCGCGCGGGCGGCATGTCCATCGACCTGGCCTTCACGCTGGTCTTCATCCTCGCGCTCATCCTGCGCTCGATCGCGTTCAGCCTCTAGGGCGCCGCTACCCCACCGAGCCGGCCGCAGCCGATCCCGAGTTCTGCTGCGGACCAGGCGAGTACCCGTGCGTACCGGTTCACCCCGCCCGATCCCCCACGGCCCCTTACCGCTCCGGGAACGACTTCACGAACGCAAAACCGATGACCACGGCGGCAACGGCGGAGATGGCCGCGATAATCCACATGAGAAGCCCCTTATTCGACTGTGCACCAAGCGGATTGAACGTACCCCTCCCCGACCCGCCCTGTCCGGAAAACGACGATCGCCGCCCTGTCCGGCTCGCCTTCCCCAGCCCGCCGTACCGCCTCGCCCCTCTAGGCATTCCCGAACTGGAATCTCCGCACCGGAATCTTCGAACTGACATGTTCCAATTCGCATATCTACCTAACAGCGTCGACTACGCCGTCTCCGGAACCCACCCATCGAGCAAACCGGCACCCCGCCCAGAACACTGGACGGGGTGCCGATTCACGACATGGGTTCGGGCACAACGCCCGGACCCGGCTACTTCTTCTTGCGGTCCCGCTTCTCCCGGACGCGGACGGAGATGCGCACCGGCGATCCGTCGAATCCGAACTCCTCACGCAGCCGGCGCTCCAGGAAGCGGCGATAGCCCGCCTCCAGGAATCCGGTGGTGAACAGCACGAACGTGGGCGGCCGAGTGGTCGCCTGGGTCGCGAACAGCACGCGCGGCAGGCGGCCGCCACGCATCGGCGGCGGGGTCGCCGCGACGACCTCCTTCAGCCAGGTGTTCAGCCTGCCGGTCGGGATGCGCTTGTCCCAGGACTCGAGCGCGGTTTCCATTGCGGGAACGAGCTTCTGGACCGCGCGACCGGTGTGGGCGGAGATATTGACCCGCTGCGCCCACGGCACCTGCACCATTTCCCGATCGATCTCGCGCTCGAGCTGATAGCGGCGATCCTCGTCGACCAGGTCCCACTTGTTGTAGGCCAGCACCAGCGCCCGCCCGGTCTCGGCGACCATACTTATCACCCGCAGATCCTGCTCGGTGATCGGCTGCGAGGCGTCGATCAGCATCACCGCGACCTCGGCCGCCTCGATGGCGGACTTGGTGCGCAGCGAGGCGTAGAACTCGGTGCCGCTGGCATTGGCCACCTTGCGGCGCAGGCCCGCGGTATCGACGAAACGCCAAGGCTTACCGCCCAATTCGACCAGCGAATCGACCGGGTCGACGGTGGTGCCCGCAACATCGTGCACCACCGAGCGCTCATCGCCCGAGAGCTTGTTGAGCAGGCTGGACTTGCCGACGTTGGGCTTGCCGACCAGCGCGACCCGGCGCGGCCCCGATCCGGGAGCGGCCACATCCTCGCGCGGCGTCTCCGGCAGCGCCTCGAGCACCGTGTCGAGCAGATCGCCCGTGCCGCGGCCGTGCGCCGCGCTAACCATCCGCGGCTCCCCCAGCCCCAGCGACCACAGCGACGCCGCCTCGGCCTCCAGCTTCTCGCCGTCGACCTTGTTGGCGACCAGAATCACGGGAGTCTTGGAGCGCCGCAACACCCTCACCGCCGCCTCGTCGGTGGCGGTCGGGCCCGTGGTCACGTCGACGACCAGCAGGATCGCATCCGCGGTGCGCATCGCCAGCTCGGCCTGCCGGGCCACCGACTGCTGCAGGCCCTTGGCATCGGGCTCCCAGCCGCCGGTGTCCTGCACCAGGAATCGCCGCCCGGACCAAGTGGCCTCGTACGAGACGCGGTCGCGGGTCACGCCCGGAACGTCCTCGACGACGGCCTCACGCCGGCCCAGAATGCGGTTCACCAGAGTCGATTTGCCGACGTTCGGGCGCCCGACCACGGCCACCGTGGGCATCGGGACGTACTCGTGTACCTGGGCATCGCCCTCGAGATCGGCGATCTCCCAATCGGCTTCGTCGCTCCAGATCCCGTCCGCGGCGTAACCGACGGCCTCGGGAAACACCTCCGTCATCGCCGACCTCCGACCATAATATGCTGCGCCACAACCCGGTACAGCTCGTCAATGGTCTGGTCCCGGGTCAGGTCGCTGGTGTCGACCATGATCGCGTCCTGCGCCGGGCGCAGCGGCGACACCGCGCGGGTGGAATCCAGATTGTCGCGACGCTGTACGTCGGCCAGCACCGCCTCGTAGTCGTCGCCGCGCCCCTCGGCGATGTTCTGCTGGTTGCGCCGGTAGGCGCGCGCCTGCGCCGAGGCGGTCAGATAGATCTTGGCGTCCGCCGCGGTCAGCACTACCGTGCCGATGTCGCGGCCCTCGACCACGATTCGCCCCGCGCCCGCGGAGATTTCGCGTTGCAACGCCACGAGCTGGTCGCGGACCTCGCCCACCGCGGACACCGCCGAGACCGCCTTGGTGACCGCATCGCCGCGGATCTCGCCCGAGACGTCCTCGCCGTCCAGCTCGATCACCTCGTGGCTGGGATCGGTGCCGATGGTCAGCGGCAGCTCCTTGACCGCCACCGCGATCGCGGCCGGATCGGCCAGATCGGCGCCGGCGCGCAGCACGCGCAGCGTCGCCACCCGGTACATCGCACCGGTGTCGAGATACCGCGCGCCCAGCCGTGCGGCCAGTCGTCGCGACACACTGGACTTGCCCGTTCCCGACGGACCGTCCATCGCGATCACCAGCGGCTCCGAATTCGTCATCAGAGCTGGAAGCTCGATCATCTCGGTACCGTTCACCAGTCCGCTGCCCCTCACAGCTCCACCGCCTCGTAGAGCTTTCCGATTTCGTCGCGACCCAGCACGCGCAGGGTGCCGGGCCGTTGGTCGCCGAGTGCGACCGGGCCGATATGGGTGCGCACCAGCGCGGTCACCGGGTGACCGACCGCGTCCAGCAGCCGCCGCACGATGTGCTTACGGCCCTCGTGCAGCACCACCTTCACCAGGGAACGCCCGGCACCGAGCTCGAGCACCTGGAAGTCGTCGACCGAGGCCGGGCCGTCGTCGAGTTCCACGCCCTTGCGCAGGCGCTTGCCGATATCGCGCTGCACCTCGCCGTCCACGGTCGCCAGATACGTCTTGGAGACCTGGAACGAGGGGTGCATCAGCCGATGCGCGAGATCGCCGTCGTTGGTGAGCAGCAGCAGGCCCTCGGTGTCGGCGTCCAGGCGCCCGACGTGGAACAGCCGCTGCCCGGCCATGACGCGCTCGGCGACGATATCGCCCACGCACGGCCGGTTGAATTCGTCGGACATGGTCGACTGGAAGCCCTTGGGCTTGTTCAGTGCCAGGTAGACCTGCTCCTCGCGCACCACGATGCGCACGCCGTCGACGCGCACGACCGCGGTTTCCGGATCGATGCGCAGGCCCTGCTCACGCACGATCGCGCCGTCGACCTCGATGCGGCCCTGCTCGATCAGCTCCTCCGCGACCCGGCGGGAGGCCACGCCGGCCTTGGCCAGCACCTTCTGCAGCCGCTCGCCCTCGCCCCACGGGAGCTTCTTCGGGCCGTCGGCCTCGTGCTCGACGTGCTGATGCTTGGCGGGCTTGGCGAAGCTCACCAGCGTGGGCTGCCGGCGCTGCGGCTGCGGCTTGGGCTTGCGGTTGGGCGCGGGCTGCGGGGTCAGCGGACGCGCGCCGCCGATGCGGCCGGAGGTGTTCCGGCCCGCGATGGAACGGCTGTCGTTACGGCCGGGCAGGGATTCGGGGGCCCGGCCGCGGGACTCGGAGCCGCCGCGACCGGCGAAACCGCGATCGCTCGAGTACCCGCCGCGACCGCCGCGGTCCTGCGAAAAGCCACCGCGCTCAGGCGAATTGCCACCGCGGCCCTGAGAGTAGCCGCCCCGGTTGGTGCCCCGGTCCTGCGAATAACCACCGCGACCGCGATCGTCCGAATACCCGCCGCGACCGCCACGGTCCTGCGAAAAGCCACCGCGCTCAGGCGAATTGCCGCCACGCCCCGCGGAATAGCCACCCCGTCCGGCGCCGCGATCCTGGGAGTAGCCGCCGCGACCGCGATCATCCGAATACCCGCCACGACCGGAGCCGCGATCCTGGGAGAACCCGCCGCGGCTTCCGCGGTCGGAGTAGCCACCGCGATTGGAGCCGCGATGATCCGAGTAACCCCCGCGACCCGAACCGCGCTCCTGCGAATAACCGCCGCGGCTCGAGCTGCGATCGTCCGAATAGCCGCCGCGACCCGAACCGCCCCGACCGGCGCCTCGGTCCTGCGAATAGCCGCCACGACCACGATCGTCGGAGTAACCCCCGCGGCCCGAACCGCGCTCCTGCGAATAACCGCCACGGCGCGACCCACGATCGTCCGCATTCCCCCCGCGAGCGGACCCACGGTCCGATCCGTACCCCCCACGACCCCGCGACGATCCGCCGCGCCCGTCGGCGTCGCGGCCGCCCTGCCCTCGACCGCCTCCGCGTGGCGGTTCATTACTGCGTTTCCTACGATCCGGTGTGCCATCTCGGCGAGCGGGTGTATCCATGTGTCCTGTCAATTCTCGGCGCCGAGGTCGATATCCGACTCGGCGGGCTTCTTCAGTCTGGTGTACCGGGGGTCGGTGTCCAGACTCTCGTTGATCTCATCGATCAGGTCGACACCCGGCAGCAGGGGCGCCAACGGCGGGAGTTCCGCCAGCGACGCGAGTCCGATCCGTTCCAGAAACAGCTCGGTGGTGACGTACAGGGTGCCGTTGGTCTCGGGATCGGTCCCGGACTCGGCGATGAGTCCGCGCGCCACCAGGGTACGGATCACACCGTCGACATTGACTCCACGCACGGCGCTGACCCGTGCTCGCGTAACCGGTTGACGATAGGCGATAACAGCCAGAGTTTCCAAAGCGGCCCGGGTGAGTTTGGACCGCGCGCCGTCCAGCAGCATGCGCTCGACATAGGGCGCGAACTCGGTGCGAGTGTAGAAACGCCACCCGTCGCCGACGAATCTGAGATCTATACCACTACCCCGGGCAGTGAGCTCCGCGGACATCTCCCGCAGCGCCCGCCCGACCCGCTGTTCGCTGTCGCCGAGCGCCGCGGCCAGCAGTTCCACGGGCGCGGGTGCATCGACGACCAGCAGCATCGCCTCGAGGGCCGAGCGAAGTTGCTCGTCATCGAGTATTTGCAGACTGAACTGCTCGGACTCATCGTCCGGACCCACCGGCTCCGAACCCGTTTCCTCCGAACCCACAGTCACCGTCACCCGTAATCCTCTTCGATCGTCACCGCCGCGGGTTGCGCGGCATCCAACTCGCCTATCCAGCTCACCGCCAGCGGCCCGAGCGGGTCCGGCTGGTCGAATTCGATCGTCTTGCCTCGATACAGCTCCAGCAGCGCCAGGAAACGGGCGACGATCTGCACCGGGACGTCACAATCGGCGCAGATCTCGTGGAACGTCGTCCAACCGCCCGCACCACGGGCTCGCAACATCTCCAGCACCAGCGCGGCCTGCTCGGCGACGGAGATCGCATGGGAGTGGAGATGGTCCAGTCCCACCTTCGGCGCCGGACGCGGCCGGAACGCCGCCGCGGCGATATCGGCAAACCCGGTGGCGTCGACACCCAGCGTAACCTCCGGCAGAAGCCGCAGGTAGCGGTCCTCCAGCGAGACCGCCCGCGGGTAGCGCCGCAGCGCCGCGGCCTCGAGCTCACCCAGCAGCTCGGCCACCTGCTTGAACGCCCGGTACTGCAGCAGCCGGGCGAACAGCAGGTCACGCGCGTCGAGCAGTTCCAGATCGTCGGCGTCGGTGACCTCGCCCGAGGGCAGCAACCGCGCCGCCTTGAGGTCCAGCAGGGTCGCCGCGACGACCAAGAAATCGGTGGTCAGATCGAGGATCTTGTCCGCGCGCAGCGTCTTGCTCTCGTTCAGGGTCGCGGTCAAGGCCTTGGTGTAGGTAATGAACTCGTCGGTGACCTTGTGCAGCGCCACCTCGGTGACATCGAGGCGGCGCTGGCTGATCAGCTGCAGCAACAGATCGAAGGGACCCTCGAAGTTCTTCAGGCGCAGGTGAAATACGTTCGCTCTGTCGGGATTGTCCGGTGCCGCACCCTCTTCGGAGGCGGGCGATCCTGGTACGTCCGAAACAGTCGGCTGGTCTTGCTCCGTCACCGGCCCGACCGGTGAATGACTTCCCGTGCCATCGCCCGATACGCTTCCGCGCCACCGGATTTCGGCGCCCAAGTGGTAATCGGCTCACCCGCCACGCTGGCGTCGGGGAAGCGCACCGTGCGGTTGATCACGGTGTCGTACACCAGATCACCGAACACCTCCACCACCCGGGCCATGACCTGCCGCGAATGCAGCAATCGCGCATCGAACATGGTGACTACGATGCCGTACAGCTCGAGCCGCTGGTTCAGCCGGTCCCGCACCTTGTCCACGGTGTCGGTGAGCAGCGCCAGGCCGCGCAGCGAAAAGTATTCACATTCCATGGGAATGACCACGCCGTCGGCGCATGCCAGCGCGTTCACCGTCAGCAGGCCCAGCGAGGGCTGGCAATCGATGAGGATGTAGTCGTACCGATCGCGCAGCGGGGCCAAGGCGCGGCCGAGGGTCTGCTCGCGGCCGACCTCGTTGACCAGCTGGATCTCCGCGGCGGACAGATCGATGTTGCTGGGCAGCAGATCCATGCCGTCGACCTTGGTGTTCATCAACACGTCGTCGACGGTCGCGCGGCCCCCGACGAGCAGGTTGTGCACCGTCATGTCCAGATCGTGATGGGCCACACCGAGACCCGCGGACAGCGCACCCTGCGGATCCAGGTCCACCAGTAGCACCCGGCGGCCGTATTCGGCCAGCGCGGCACCGAGATTGATGGTCGAGGTGGTCTTGCCGACGCCCCCCTTCTGGTTGCACATGGCAACGATCAGGGCGTCTCCGTGGCGGGACACCGGCGGCGGGTCCGGTATGTCGCGCAACGGGCGTCCGGTCGGGCCCACTTCCGTGCCGTCCGCCACGATGTCTTTCGCCTCCCATAATGTTTGGGCCGCATGCTCTATCCGCTGGCCTGATGATCGGAATGGTGATCGCGGGTCTGCCGCAGCACCCTCATGCGGTCCGCCCGCACCGGCTGTCGTCATATCCGCTGCTCCTTACAAGTCCTGCACTGCCCCGCTCAGCGCTGCGGGACCAATCCTCATCAGGTGTGCCGCGAAGAGCACGCCATAGACGCTACCGCCTTGTAGCGCAAGACTTGCGCTCGGACACGCAGGCGGAACCTAGGGCTCAACTCCAGGTTTAGAGCCCGGAGACCACGAAAAGCTTTGCCGAGCAATGCCAAACTTTTGCCAACATCTGTTGGCCAACAACTGTTGACTTCAGCTCCGCGAGAGGTCTAACGTATTGGTCAACGGCCGTTGGCCAACAGATGTTGACTCAGGAGGAAGCCATGAACGCCGCACACACCATCCCCACCAGCACCGACGTTCTGGTAGTCGGCGGCGGTCCCACCGGCCTGATGCTCGCGGGCGATCTGGCCCGCGCGGGCGTCGCGGTGACGCTGATCGAAAAGCACTCCGAGGGTTCGCAACTGGCGCGGGCCTTCGCCGTGCACGCCCGCACGCTTGAGGAGCTGGACGCGCGCGGTCTGGCCGACGGTCTCATCGAGCTCGGCGCCAAGGTGCAGGACTTCCAATTCTTCGGCGGCAGTGTGAAATTGCGCCTGGACCGCTACATCGACGGCCGGTTCCCGTACCTGCTGATCACCCCGCAGACCAACGTCGAGAAGGCGCTGCGCGCCCGCGCGCTGGAACTGGGTGCGACCATCGTCCCCGGCGCTGAGTTGCTGAGCCTTTCGCAGGATGCAGACGGGGTGGACGCCGTGGTGAAGTTCGAAGACGCCGAGCACAAGATTCGGGCCGCCTACCTGGCCGGCGCCGACGGCTACCGCAGCCGGGTGCGCGAGCAGATCGGCGTCCCCTTCCCCGGCCAGGCGGTGATCCAGTCGATCATGCTGGCCGATGTCCGGCTGGAGACAGCGCCCGCGGATGTGCTGGCGGTCAACGGGATCGGCGACTGCTTCGCCTTCGTCGCGCCGTTCGGTGACGGCTGGTACCGCATCTTCTGCTGGAACCGCACCAACCCGCAGCCCGATTCGGCGCCGGTCGATTTCGAGGAGGTTCGCGAGGTCACCCGCCGCGCGCTGGGTACCGACTTCGGCATGCACGACCCGCGCTGGATGTCCCGGTTCCACAGCGACGAGCGGCAGGCGCCGACCTACCGCGTCGGACGGGTGTTCCTGGCGGGCGACGCCGCGCACGTGCACTCCCCCGCCGGCGGCCAGGGCATGAACACCGGGATTCAGGACGCGGCGAACCTGGCCTGGAAGCTGGCCGCCGCGGTGCAGGGTTGGGGCACCGACGCACTGCTGGACAGCTACCAGGCCGAGCGGCACCCCGTCGGCAAGGCGGTACTGCGCTCGAGCGGGGCCATCGTGCGCGCCGCGCTGGTGCGGCCCGCGGCCGGCCGCATTGCCCGCAACGTCGTCGGCGGCGCCGTGCTCGGCATTCCGGCGGTGGGCGGCAAGGTCGCGCGCACCATCACCGGCGTCGGCTTCACCTACGACCGCCCGCATGGCGCGCACGAACTCGTCGGCACCCGGGTGCACGACGTGGCGCTGGCCGGCGAGCCCGCTGTGCACACCCACCCCGCCGACTCCGCAAGCTCCGTCGGCTCGCCATCCCCGAGGCTGTACGAGGCGCTGCGCGGCGGCACATTCGTCCTGGTGGTGCCGGAGGGTACGGAGATTCCGTCCACCGATCGGGTCACCGTGGTGCACGCCGCCGACCCGAAGCAGCCCGTCCTGCTGGTGCGCCCCGACGCCTACGTCGCCTGGGCCGCCGACACCGCGGACGCCACCGCCATCGTGGCGGCACTTGCGCAATGGGTCGGCGCGACGCCGATCACGAAGTAGACGGACCATCACGAGCCTGCCCCGGATTCGATTCGAGGGCAGGCTTTTCCGCATCATCCACCATGGTGGACCGCAAGGGTGCGGCCAGCATGGTCCGGCCGGTCGGACGCCGACACCGCCCAAAAGCCGAGTCTCCGAGGCTCGATACACTCTCCCGCATGGCCGACCACCCGCACCCTCCGTTCGGGAACTTCAACAGCGTGCGCAGGGCGCTGGAAGTCCGCGACGATCTCGTGGGTCCGGTGGCCGCGGCATTGAAGGGCTGGGAGGCGAAAGACGCGGCGGAATCGGTGCTGTATGTGGACACCGATCCGGATAAGGCGGACACCGCAGTGTTCTGCGAAACCTACGGTGTACCACTGGAATCGTCCGCGAACTGCGTCGTGGTCGCCGCCAAGCGCGGCGGCGAGATCACCCTGGCCGCCTGCCTGGTCCTCGCCCACACTCGCCTCGACGTGAACACGGCCGTCCGCAAACACCTCGGCGCCCGCAAGGCCTCCTTCGCCCCGATGGACGCGGCGGTCGAGGAGACCGCCATGGAATACGGCGGCATCACCCCCATCGGCCTCCCCACCGTCTGGCCCCTGCTCATCGACCAGGCCGTAGCCGCCACACCCCACATCCTCACAGGCAGCGGCCGCCGCCGCGGCAAACTCATCCTTCCCGGCTGGGCCGCCGCGAAACTCCCCGGCGCCGAGGTAATTCCGGGCCTCGCCGCGTAGCTTCGCGAGGGCCTTTCAGGCCCATTCCTCCCGGACCTCGCTCGCGCGTTCCAGGTCCAGGGTCAGCGCACTGACACCGACCGGAATTCGCCCCGCGTCGACGACAACGACCGTGACGCTGTCCCCCACTTCGAGATCATGACCCTCGACCCACCTCTGATTGCTGGTATTTTCCAAAAACCCGAGCACCCCATTTTCCAGACGCACTTCGAATCCCGAAGGCCTCCGATCCGTTATGACGGAATCGAACTCCATTCCGGCAATCGGTGTTATCTTGTCGATCAGGCGACCGAGCTCCGAGATCGCCGTACGGATCTCAGGATTCCGATCGACCCGCAGAGTGTCCAGCGACTCACCGCGATACAGGGCCACCGCATAGAGCTCCTCCAGCGTTGACCAGTGCTTTTCCAGCTCGGATCGCCAGGCGGATTTGCCCCCCGCCAGCAGGGCCGTCAACTCGTTGATCAGTGTCAATATCGAATATCTACCCTCGGAATATCTAGCCAGAGATCGGGACAGCAGTCGGCACTCTATAAGTTGTGACATGGCTGTAGGGATCGGAATCTCCAAGCATTTTTCGGCTTGTCGCAGGGTTTACAGTCTGACCATCTTTTGTTCATATACACCACTCCAACCGTGATCTTGAACCCAATCATTCTGGTCGTTCGTCAGGCACCAGGCCGCCGTTGACTTCGTCACCGTGTTTACATGTTCCCTGAGTCAGATTCACCAAAACGGCATTACAGCCTGGCGATCTCATTTCCATGTCGGTCGAGGACTAGAGACTCCACGGTATGGTCCACCCAAACCTGCAGCCCTCCTGGGCCGAGCAAAACTTCCATCGATTCCAGTGTATGACGCGGCGTACGGAGAATCACATAGTCGCCATCTGATAGCTCGAAGGTAGTTGCGAACGGCTCGAACCATATGCAGATCTCGGGCCCACCGGAGATCGATCCATACTTAAGGTCGATCGTCTGAGGTTTCGCTGTATTGTTATTTTCCACTATCGTTCCCATCATTTATCATCATATGCTTGGATAATCTCATCCAGGATTGCTACACGATCTTTGGCTGCCTCTGATCCTTTACCGTTCTCGGCAGCCCAATTGTAGAAATCACGCATAGCCTTCGCGTCTGATTCACTGGCCAGGCTCCTTAGCTGCGCCGGATCCTTTGGATCAATCCCTTCTTTGAGTGTGGAGTGCGTTGCACCATCCTTTCCTTTGGCGTTGTCCCATACCTTATTACTGACCTGCGGGAGAGTTCCGCCCTCCAGGTGCGGTGCGGCCGGGCGTCCCGGAGATGCCGCATCCGGGTCCGCCGCCTTGTCCGGTGCTTGTGCGGTATTCGGTTTGCTGGTGGCTGGTGGGTCGTTCTTGTGGTCGTTCGCTTTCTCGATAGCGTAGATCCCCGCACCGAGTACGACCGCTGGGATGACGATCTCGGGGGCGAGTACCGCTCCGAGTGCCTCACCTACCTCCGGAACGAGGGGAGCGATCACCGCCAGGGGATTCTTGCCGGTGAGGTCGATGTTGTTGATCGGGTCGGCGTTGACGTAGTCGTAGTCGTTGGACGAGCCGCCAGAGACCGGATCGGTCTGCAGGAACCGACCGAGCATGGGCAGGTAGGTGCGTGCACCGATTTCGACGGCCTGCTGGCTGGCGAGGTGCTCGATCGGGAGCGTGTTCTGCCCCAGCCAGCCGTAGTCCATACCGCCGGTCATCGTCGCGGGGATCGGAATGTCCGCGAACGCGCCCGTGCCCGGATCGATGTCCTGGCCGTACGGGTCGTAGAGATGCATGGCACCGGTGCGGGCGCCGCCGCCATCGGCGGTGAACAGGATGCTGCCGTGCACGTCCGGGTAGGACCAGTTCGTGGTTGCCGTGGGCCCATAGGTTTTGGTCAGCACCGCACCACCGGACAACTTCAGCACCCGCTGCAGCAGGTTCCCGTTGGCATCGAGCACCAATTCGGGGTTGCCCGCTTGCGGTGCGGTGTAGCCGTAGCGGGTCGTCCCGTTCGCGGTCGTGGTGGGCGCGCCCTGCACGGTCCGGGCGGTCAGCCGGTCGTTCGCATCCCGGGTGTAGGCGACGTTCGTCCCCGAGGCGGTCGCGGTGGAGACGTGCCGGCGAGTTGAGTCGTAACCCAGTGTGTCGGTCCCGACCTTGGTCGTATTGCCGTACACGTCGTAGGCGAACGACAGCGCGTTCGTGCCGTTGGTCGACAGCAGCCGATCGGTGTTGTCGTAGCAGTAGGCCGTGGTTACCGCCGCGGCACCGTCTTTGACGTCGGTCAACCCGGTGCGGTTGGTGTCCATGCCCGCCGCGGTATTCGGGCCACACCCGCCGGTGGGGTCGAAGTGGTAGGTCAGCTGATGATGCGGGACCGTCGCCGCGGCCAAGCGCCCGACTCCGTCATAGGTGTAGGAATCTGTGAAGGTGGCGGTGGGATTGGCCGTGTCGGTGAGGTTCTCGTCGGTGATGCGCCCGTGTGAGGATCTGGTCACTGAATCGACGACGGTCGAACTGGCGGTCTTCCACGTCAATCCCGTTGTCGCGCCGGCCGCATTACGCGCTATCGAATCGAGCCGAGATCCATTGCCGTACGCGACGTTGGCTACCTGCCCACCATTGTCGTAGCCGGTGGTCGCGACCGTTGTTCCATCCAGTCCGACCGTGAGTAGCCGGGATGCGTTGTCCCAGGTGTAGTTCAGCGTGCTGGTAACACCCTTGACCGTCGATGTTGTACTGGTCACCCTACTGGCGGGGTCGTAACCGGTGGTCGTGACCACACCGTTGGCATCGGTATACGAGACGGGCCGTCCGAGAAGGTCGACTACCGTGGTGACGGTGCCGCTCGAGTCGCTGGCGGCCGTGGTTCTCGGATCCCCGTTGACGGCATAGTTGTACGTGACCGTGCGGGCGGGTTGGTTGCCCTGAGCCGGGAATGCCTGCTGTGTCGTCCGGCCGCGGGCGTCGTAGCTGGTGCATGTCCATGGTTCGGAGTTGACCCGGGATGCCACGACCCGTCCCGCGCCGTCGTAGACCGATTCAGCTGTATTCGACTGACCTGCCGCATTTTTCGCGGCGGTCACGATCTTCGGCAGTCCGGCTTGATTCACCGCCGATGCCCCGGAAACGCACGGGTTCGCCCGTGTTTCGGCGTCGCCGTAATAGGTGGTGGTGCTGCGCTTGTCCGGATTCGTGATATCACCGGACGGGAGCGCGCTAGCGGTCTTGCGGAGATACCCGGTACCCGGGGTCTCGTAGGTATTACGGCGTACCAGCGAAAGTCCGCCGGGGTCCGAGGTTTTGGCGACCACCAAGCCGTATACCGCATCGATCCCGTTCGCCGGATCGGAGTAGCTGGTGGCGGTTTTGGTCGTACCCGCCCGTTCCGTCGCGCCGCCCGAGCTGTCGTAGTCGGTCTGACTTGTCTGCCGTCCGTAACGCGGCTGCAGGAACTGCCCCGGCACGGTGACCGGCGATCCCGTACCGGGTGGGGTCCAGGTGAGGTTCAACGCACCGGTGGTGCCGCTGCGGTTGTAGTACTCCACGCGGATGCGATGCCAGCTCCCGGCGACGGTGTTGGTGTAGCTGCCGGCGGTCGCGGTGCTGGCCTTGTCGGACCAGCTGTCCACCAACCGGACATCGTCGATCCACAACCGCACGCCGTCCACGGCGGTGAAGCCGACTCCGTAGGCGCCTGCCGCGGGGAATTGGATCTCCCCGGTGAACCTGGCGGACCAGCCACCGGTGTTGGCGACGGGCGGTGAGCTGCCCCAGGTTTGGGCCAGCGACCCGTCGGCGGTGCCGACACCGGTCTGCCACACCGCCGGGATACCTGACAGCACCGGATTGCTGTACAGCGCCGCAGACAGACCGGTCAGTGCCTCGTCGTAGCCGACATGGGTGGTCGGCATCGTGCCCGCGCACTGCGCGGTCGGGGTCTGGCCATTGAAACACGAGGCGGGAGCGGGACCATACGAGTCGGTCGGCCGGTCAGCATGGTCGTATACGACGGTCGAGCGGCGGCCCGCACCATCGACGGTCGCCGATACCTTGTCCTTGGGTGTCCATTCCGCCGAGGTGACCAGCCCGTCGGGGTCGGTATAATTCAGGCTCCGCCCGGCCGAGTCGTATGTGGAGGTGGAGCTGGCGTACGTCTTGTCCAGACCCTGGTAGATCTTTACCGTCGCGGAGTTGTGGGTGGGGTCGTACAGGTACAGGTGCCCCGGCTGGATGTTGGTGGTCACCCCATCGGGTGCGGGGCTGGTGATATTCGTGGGCGCGGCGGTCGGTAGATCGGGGGCGCGCTGGAATTGGTCGTATTGGATCGTGGTGCGGTCAGCGGTCCCCGAGTATGAGGTTTGGGTGGCCTCCCAGTCGGTGGCCAGCGGGTCGCGCAGCTGATACAGCGGTCCGACGGAGGCAATATAGTTCTCCACCGTAACGGGGTCGGAGTTGCTTCCGATCGCCGAGACGTAGCTCGCCTCGTCGGTGTAGGTGAGGTCCCGAATCTCACCGCCCGGGTTCTCGATCCGGTCCAGGGTGCGCACCGTGGAGTACCACAGGCGGGTTTCGGTGCCGTCCCAATATTTGATGCGGCACAACATTTGTTCGGGTGCTTGCGCGGCACCCGAGGGTGCACTCGCGCCGCCGTAGCAGCTGTTGCTGTTGTCGGTGTTGTAGTACAGGGTGTGCGACAACCCCGAAACAGGGTCCTTGATCGAGGTCAACCGGGACGGTGAACCGCTGTAAATGTATTGCAGCGCCGCGGGTTTCTTACTGTCCTCGACCGTGGTGACCGTGTGCAATGTGCCGTCGGGGTTGAATACCGATGCCACCCCGCCCTCGGTTTCGGTGATGAGGCCGTTGGCATCGAACGCCAACACCCCGTCCTCACCGACCGGGGGAATATAGCCGCCCTCCGACGTCCGCGCCCAGGTATGCACCGCACCGGTGTCCTCGGTGAGAACCACCGATCCGTCCATCTGAGTGGCGGACATGTATTTCGCGCCGGGTACCGCCAAGCTCCAGCCGCCCGGTAGCGGTGCGGAGTCCCGCGCATACAGCAGGTTCGCAGGCACGATCTGCGGGTTCATCGTGAACGTGCGCGCGGTATCCGGGCCCGTCGCCGCCCGCCCCCACAACACCATCTTCGGTTGGGTGCCCGAAGTATGATGTACCAGTTCGACTTTCAACGGAATCCGCTGACCCGCGGTCAGGGTGATGTCCTGCGAGGTTTTCGGGCCGACGGTGGTGAAATTGCTGGACGGACGTGTCCCCTGCGGGTCGTTGATCAGCAGAGAGTTGTTGACCCACAACCGCATACCATCGACATAGGAGCCGTCGAACCGGTAGTCCCCGGCGACCGGCGCCTGAAAATATCCTTCGTAACGCACGACGTACCACGACGGATCCAGCGCCGGCGCCAACGTCAACCCCGGTATCGTGTACCCGTTTTCCGCGGTCGATTCGAACCCGAAAACATCCAGGTCGACCTGCGGTTCGGTGCGCACCATCACCGGAACCGCCGCGGGTGTGCCCGTATGGGTGGGATCGTTGAAATACGACGTTGTCACTCCCCGGGGCGCCCCGGCCAGCGAGTTGTAGGCAAGTTTGATCCCCGAATCCCCGCCGACGGAATGGAAGGTGGGGCCGCCGCCTTCGGCATAGACATTGCCGTTGTACAGGTTCACCGTCACCGGA
The DNA here is from genome assembly GCF_018860155.1 of Nocardia albiluteola. Lineage (GTDB taxonomy): Bacteria > Actinomycetota > Actinomycetes > Mycobacteriales > Mycobacteriaceae > Nocardia > Nocardia albiluteola. The sequence continues at coordinate 43,222 of NZ_JAHKNI010000012.1, read as the reverse complement.
CCTATCCGGTCCGTGGGTGAAATCTTGCCGTCCCCGAGGCGCTCATCGACTTTGAAGTGATTCACCCACGGCGGCGTTGTCGTGGTCACACCACCGGACAGCGCGGTGAGCACGGTCCAGGTGTAGGTCGCGCCGTCGTGCAGCACATAGTTCGGCACCGTCCACGTCGGTGTGGTCAGGCACCCCGAATCCACCGTCTCACCCGACAGCCCGTCGGCCCCGGTGGACACCTTGAAGCAATACAAGGTCGCATCACCGGACGGGTTAGTGACCGCGTTCACCGACAGCGTCGGCGTCCGAGTCCCCACCACCGCCTGATCGACCGGCCCGACCGCAGTCGCCGCCGGAGGTGCGGTGCCGTAATCGACGATCAACTGAGCCTGCAGGGTTTGCAGGGTCGCAGCGCCTGCGGTTTCCGCGCCGGTCAGCAGGAACCACGCGTTATTATCCTGCGCGGCAACACGTCCGGCGATATAGGTGGTCAAGTTCGGGGACCACATCGAACCGGCGTTACCTACCTGCGCGGACGCCAACTGCGGACCGAGCGAACCATAGCCCAGCGGACTTGTGGCCTGGTACAGGTTCGCTGTCGCCGCAGTCGTGGCGGCTGTTCCGGTCGTCTGGAAATCCATCCGGGCACCGACCACCGCCTTGCCGTACAGCGGGGAAAAGTCGAACCGGAACCCCGAGCGCCAGTACAAGTTCTGCCCCGAGGGCAGCGAATTCCCGACCTCGATCCCGCACGTATTCTGGCATGTCGTCACACCGTCGGACGAAAACGCCGTCGTCGCAGCGGTATTGCCGAAGCCATAGGTGTAGGTCGGGTCGACCACGATCGGGAACACCCGAGACTTGTCGGTCAACCAGCTCTTGTCCACCGTCACCGTCAGCGACCAGGAATCACCCTCGCGCTCGAGTTCATACTTTCCGCTCGTACGGGCGACCCTTTTCTTCTTGTTGTTCTCGCCTTCGCCGGCGGAGTCTCGCACCTGGATCGGCGGCAGCGCCGCAATCTCTTTGCCGTCGGGGTCGGTGATGACGACCTCGTCGTCATGAAGCTGCGGCGTCGAACCTGCACCCAACTTCATCGCGTACACCCACCGGCCATCACCGACCGCGGTCCGCGACTTCAGGATCACCGATTCCTGGACCGCGCCCGGCCGGACCTCGTACTTCAGATCCTGGCCCGGCAGCACATCGGCGTAGGTGACCGTCGACCCCGACACCGACCGCGCAACCTTGTGAGCACCCTCGAGCGCGAACGTCACCGGTGCACCACTGTCATTGACCCGCACCAGGGCTTGGTCGTCGGCGAACTGCGCGAACTCTGTGTGCGCGCCGTCACGGGCCGCCGCAGCCTTCGCCGATGACTTGTCTCCCACGACTCGGGTGTCCATCGACACCCAATGGCCTTGCCCGTCAGCCACACTCATCGGTGCCTGCGACAACACCAATGAATGCGACCCGTCCTTGTTGACGTATTCGACAGCCTTCTCCGACCGCGACACCTCCTTGGAGGTCTGCTGGTCGTAGCCACTATGCGTGCCCGACCGCGACAACTTCGCACTCAACGGTGCGAAATCGGCCTCCGGAGGCTGCGGGGGCCGCTTATCGGGTGCGGGGAGCTTCGCCGACCTGGCCGCGGGCGCCATCAGGGGCAAGTGCCGCGCCGCGTCGATCCCGTGTTTGCCCGCCACTCTCGGGGTCACGATGACGTGCACGGCTTGCGCTGTCAGGGCCACCGCCAGCACCGCAACAGCGATCCCCAGCCATATCCGCGTACGCGGGTTGGACCACACGCGACGCCACAATCGAGAATTCATTTCACTACACCAACTGTCACACCCCGCAATGGGGCGAATAGATAGAAGGACCTAGGCCGATCACTCGGCGGTATCGAGGCAAATACAGTGCACGCCTTCATAACCCGCTCCAGTCGCGGGAGCGCTCGCGTCACGTCGGGGGCTTGATCGAAGCGGGAGGTGTCAGCAACGGCAGATCATGATGATGCGGCGGGCTCGGCTTCGCCATGGGCGGGGTACAACAACGCCACCAGCGCCATCGATGCGCCGAGACCATCACGGCAACCCGAACATCAACCGGCGCAACCTCACCCGACTACGAGGGTGAGTGCGGCTTCCCGCGGCACGCACTGTCGAGTCACTCCAGCCCGTCGACAACGCGATACACGTCGTGCGCAGTGATGACCAACGACCGGGACCTGAATTCATAACTCCCCCAAAAGCTCCGGCCCCACCAGCCGTCCAAGATCACTTCAGGGAAGTGAAGCACGAAATCAGCCGACTACACCCCTTTGAAACATTCAAGTGATACAAATCACACAGATTTCCACAGGTCTGGAACCTACGGATCAACCACCGGCCGTCGAACAGCGGACCGGGATCACACTCGACCGCATCCAAGCCATCGCCGAACGGATGCTCCACGCCGGCCAGCCCTCTGAATAGCGGTCACGATGAACCCATTCCGTCCCAGGCCCCCATGGGTCAGCAAACGCATGCCTGACGAGGACTTCGGGGTCGCTGCTGGACTACAAGGCGGCGCCCGGAGTCAGCGCGCGCGAGGGTGGGCGGTGGCCCAGACTTCGTGCAAGGTGTTCACGGTGACCAGGGTATAGATCTGCGTCGTGGTGACAGAGGCGTGGCCCAGGAGCTCCTGCACCACACGCACATCCGCACCGCCGTCCAGCAGGTGCGTGGCGAAGGAGTGCCGGAGGGTGTGCGGGGACACCGTTGCCGAGATCCCGGCGCGGTCGGCGGCGGACTGCAGGACCTGCCAGGCGCTCTGGCGCGAGAGCCTGCCCCCGCGCGCGTTGCAGAACAGCGCGGGATTTCCCTTGCCGCGCACCACGAGTGCGGGGCGGCCGCGCACCAGGTAGGCGTCCAGCGCATCCAGCGCGGGGCGGCCGATCGGCACCATGCGCTGTTTGCCGCCCTTGCCGTGCAGCACGACCGCACGCTCGTCGGCGTCGATATCGTCGACATCCAGGTCGATGATCTCGGAAATCCTTGCGCCGGTGGAATACAGCAGCTCGAGCATCGCGCGATCGCGCAGCCCGCGCGGGCCCCCGTCCGCGGCACCGGAACCGCCCGCGGCCTCGAGCAGGCGCGAAATCTGATCGTACGGAAGCGCTTTGGGCAGCCGCCGGGCCGGAGTCGGCGGCTTGACCGCGTGCGCGACATCCCCGGCCGTGATTCCCTCGGCCGCGGCGAACCGATGCAGCCCCCGCACCGCGACCAGCCCCCGCGCCGCGGAACTGGCCGCCAGCGGCGGATACCCGTGCCACCCGGCCCGCAGCGACACCGTGAAATCCCCGATATCGCCCTCGGTTACGCCCTCGAGCCCCGCGATACCGCGCTGCTCCAGGAACTCCCGATACCGCCCGAGATCCCGCCGGTACGCGCTGAGCGTATTGCGCGCGGCCCCGCGCTCGACCGCCAGGTGGTCGAGGTACGCGTCGATCTCGGGCTGCAACACGGCCCCATCATGACAGCCGCCACCGACAATCCCGGACCGAAACGCCTGCGCGCCATTCCGCTCCCACTCGGTTCGGATAGGTTGCCGGGGTGATTGATACGGACCCGATAGTCCCGGTCCTCACCGGACTGGTCGTCGACGTCGTGCGATTCCTCGCCGAATGCGGGGACGAGGAGGTGGACCCCGACACCGCGGTCAAGATGCTGGAGAGCGTGGCCGACGTGCTGCAACGGCTACCCGACGACCAGCTCGACCGGTTCCTGACCGTGCTGACGGAGCTGGCCGAGGCCGAATCGGACCCCGGGCGACGGGAATTCCTGCAGTCGTTTCCCGTCGCCTGCGGTCTGATCGAGCACCCCGACGACTGAACCCGGAGTCACGGGGTGTGCGGCCGGCCCGCCTTGCGGTCGAGGAAGGCGGTGGGCATGCCGGGCCAGGGGGCATCGGCCGGACGCAGCTCGACATCGCCCCCGCGGGCGGTGGACAACGCCAGCACGCCCGCCACGGCGGTCGCGTTGACGATCTCGCCCGACAGCGCCGCGCGGACCGCCTCGGCGACCGGCATCCGGACGATCTGCAGGTCCGCCTCCTCCAATTCCGGCTCGGGGCGGTCGGTTTCGTAGAGGTCGGTGGCCAGATACACGCGCAGCGCCTCGTCGGTGAAGCCCGGCGACAGCGCGACGTCGACCAGCACCGACCAGCTGTGCGCGGCCAGACCGGTCTCCTCGGCCAGTTCACGCCGGGCCGCGTCGAGCGGATCCTCGCCCGGCTCGTCCAGGAGCCCCGCGGGCAGTTCCAGCAGGCGGCGCCCGAGCGGGTGCCGGTACTGGTTGATCAGCACCACATTGCCATCGGCGTCCACCGCGGTGACCGCGACGGCGCCGTGATGCTCGATCACCTCGCGTTCGGCGATCCGCCCGCCCGGCATCTCGACCTGATCCAGCCGCAACGCCACGATCGCGCCCGAATAGACGATGCGGCTGGATATCGTCCGGAATTCATGCGTTCCGGGCTCACTCATGTCGTTCCCACCGTTCACTCGGCCGCTTCGTCGGCACGCTCGGCCCACAACAGTACCGGTCATCCGCGACTCAGGGCGCGACGCGCTCGTCCTCGTCCAGCTCGACGTCGCCGTCCACGTCCATCGGAAGCCGTTCCGCCGCCTTGTATTTCAGCGCGGCCTGAATCAGCGCCGCGAACAGCGGATGCGGGCGGGTGGGTCGGCTCTTGAGTTCCGGATGCGCCTGGGTCGCCACGAAGAACGGGTGCTTGTCCGCGGGCAGCTCGACGAATTCGACCAGGTGCCCGTCGGGCGAGGTGCCGCTGAATTTCAGCCCGCTCTCGGCGATCTTGGCGCGGTAGGCGTTGTTCACCTCGTAGCGGTGCCGGTGCCGCTCGGACACCTCGGTGGCGCCGTACGCGTGCGCGACGACCGAACCCTGTTCCAGCAGCGCCGGATACGCGCCCAGCCGCATGGTGCCGCCGAGGTCGGCCTCGCCGGCCACGGCCTGCTCCTGATCAGCCATCGTGGAGATGACGGGATGCCGTGTGTCCGGCTCGAATTCGGCCGAATTGGCGTCCTCGAGCCCGACCGAACGCGCCGCCTCGATGACCACGCACTGCAGGCCCAGACACAGGCCCAGCAGCGGGATGCCGCGGGTGCGGGCGTAGCGGATCGCGCCGACCTTGCCCTCGATGCCGCGGATGCCGAAACCACCCGGAATGAGCACCGCGTCCACATCGGTCAGGTGCGCCTGCGCGCCCGCGGCGCTCTCGCACTCGTCGGACTGCACCCAGCGGATGTTCACCTTGGCCTTGGCGGCGAATCCGCCCGCGCGCAGCGCCTCGGTCACCGACAGATAGGCGTCGGGCAGATCCACGTACTTGCCCACCAGCGCGACGGTCACCTGCTCACGCGGGTTGTGCACCCGATCGAGCAGATCACCCCACACCGTCCAGTCCACGTCGCGGAACGGCAGCCCGAGCCGGCGCACCACGTAGGCGTCCAGGCCCTCGCGGTGCAGCACCCGCGGGATGTCGTAGATCGACGGCGCGTCGGGGGTGGAGATGCAGGCGTCCACCTCGACGTCACACATCAGAGCGATCTTGTTCTTCAGCGGCTGCGGCACGTCCCGGTCGCAGCGCAGGATCAGCGCGTCGGGCTGGATGCCGATATTGCGCAGTGCCGCAACCGAATGCTGGGTCGGCTTGGTCTTCAGCTCGCCCGACGGCGCCAGGTACGGGACCAGCGTCACGTGCAGGAAGAAGCAGTGGTCGCGGCCCACCTCGTGCCGGATCTGCCGCGCGGCCTCCAGGAACGGCTGCGATTCGATATCGCCCACGGTGCCGCCGATCTCGGTGATCACCACGTCGGGGGCGTTGCCGTCGCGGTCGGGCGCCGCCATCGCCAGGATGCGCGACTTGATCTCGTCGGTGATGTGCGGGATCACCTGGACGGTGTCGCCGAGGTATTCCCCGCGCCGCTCCTTGGCGATCACCGACGAATAGACCTGTCCGGTGGTGACATTCGCGTCCTGGGACAGTTCGCGGTCCAGGAACCGCTCGTAGTGGCCGACGTCGAGATCGGTCTCGGCGCCGTCCTCGGTCACGAACACCTCGCCGTGCTGGAACGGGTTCATGGTGCCGGGATCGACATTCAGATAGGGATCGAGTTTCTGCATCGTCACGCGCAGACCGCGCGCGGTGAGCAACTGACCGAGGCTGGAGGCCGTCAGGCCCTTACCCAGAGAGGAGGCGACGCCACCACTGACGAAGATGTGCTTGGTAGCCGTTCGCGCCGGAATCCGTGATTGACCCACGGGTCTTCACGTTAACACGGAAATCGGCACCGAATCGAACGGCACGCGCGGTTGCGGAGCGATCGCTGAACACATATGTCACATCAACCCCATCGGTTGCTGTGACACCACCAGCCCCTCGGGCAATCATTCAGCATTCGCTCGGCCACGTTCGTCCCAGCAGCTCCCTCGCGTCCGCCAGCGGAACCGGCTGCGAAAACAGGAAGCCCTGCCCGAACCGGCACCCCGCGTCGGCGAGCACGGCACGATCGGCCGCGGTCTCGATTCCCTCCGCGATCACCGTCAGCCCGAGCGAGTCGGCAATCGCGACGATGGCGCGCACCAGGCCCATCCGCCGCGGATCGCCGTCGATCGCGGTAACAAAGGACCTGTCGATCTTCAGGGCCTGGAACGGCAGGCCGAGCAGGTAGCTCAGCGCGGAATGCCCGGTGCCGAAGTCATCGATCGCGAGCATGATGCCCAGGGCGCGCAATTCCCGCAGTACCGCGACATCGCCGTCGTGGTCGAGCACCGAGTTCTCCACCACCTCGAGGCCCAGCGCGCCGGGCGGCAGCCCCGTCGTGCGCAGGCTGGCGGACACCTCGTCCACGAACCGCGGATCGGCCAGCTGCTGCGCGGAGATGTTGACCGACACGTGAATTCGATCCCCGCCGGGCAGGAAGCGCAGCCCCGCGGTATCGCGGACCGCACGGCGCAGAATCCAGTTGCCCAGCGGGCCGATCAGCCCGGTGTCCTCTGCCAGCGGGATGAAATCCCCGGGCATGAGCGAACCGCGCTCGGGGTGCTCCCAGCGAGCCAGGGCCTCGAAGCCGACGACCCGGCCGGTGTGCAGATCGACGAACGGCTGATAGTGCACGCTCAGCCTGTCCTCGGCGATCGCAGCGGCCAGGTCCCGGCGCAGTTCGTCGTGCTCACGCACCGCCGCGAGCATCGCGGGATCGTATGCGCGCCAACGGCGGTGGCGATCCTGGCGCGCCTCGGCCTCGGCGAGCCCGGCATGTTCCAGGGCCTCGTCCGCGTCCAGGACCCCCACGGTGGTGGCGGCACCGACGTTCACCGTCACCGAGATCCGCGTACTGTCCAAATCCAGTGGGCCGGACAGGGTTTCGTGCAGCAGCCGCGCCTCGGCATCCGCATCCCAGTCCGGTATGCCGGGGGCATCGTCGTCGTCATCGGGCGTGCGCGGGTCGACCAGCAGCGCGAACCGGCCCCCGCTCACCCGCGCCGCATATCCGCGCACCCGGGCCAGGCGCTCGGCGACCGCCACCAGCACCCGGTCTCCGGCCGCGCGCCCGTGCAGCTGGTTGAGTTCGGTGAATCCGTCGATGTCGACGGCCAGCACCAGCGGCGCGGCAGCGGGGCCCGTGGCGGCGTCGGCATACCGCTGCGCGAAACCGGCCCGGGTGCCCAGGCCCGTCAGGTCGTCGTGGAAGGCCAGGCGGTGCAGTTCGCGGTACAGGCGGGCCTGGGAGGTGACATCGCGCATGGTCACCACCAGCGCACCCACCCGCGGGTCCGCCCGCAGATCGGCGATCCGGACGTCGGCCTCCAGCGTGGCCTGCCCGACCGCCAGGTGCCAATGCAACGGAGCGCCGGTGCCCCCGTGGCCCGCCTCGGTGCGCAACAGCTCCCGGACCTCGCGCGCATTGCCCGGCCCCAGCGCCTGAACCAGATCGACCGAGCCCGCCTCGCTTCCGGCGGTCAGGATGTGGGCGCCGGGGCTGACATAGCCGATCCCGCCGTCCGCATCGACGGTCAGGATCATGTCGGAGGCATTGGCGACCAATGTCCGGAAGTACTCCTCGCCGGCCCGGCGGGTCAGCTCGTCGGTCACCGCCACCCGCTGCACGGCCTGACCGGCCTGCGCGACCAGCAGCTCCAGCAGGCCCCGTGCGCGTGGCGGCGCCCCGTCCTCCCCGGCCACGCCGAGCACAACCGGCGCGGCCTCACCGGGCGCCACCGGCGCATACACCATGGTGTGGCCGGTGTCGCCGAAGACGAGAGCGATCGCCTCGGCGGGCCGCATTCCGTCCGGCCCGCCGGCGCGGTGCTCGTCGGCGGGATCGCTGGACACCATCCGCAGTCCGCCGGGCCCGTCCGCGCAGAGCACGATGCGATCGAGCCGGTCGCCGCAGCGGACCGCCGCGGTCAGGGTGACCGACAGAATGTCCGGCACGTCCGGCGCTGCCGCCAGGGCCGCCGCCGCGTGGCGGATCGTGCGTTCGTTGTCGATCCGCTGGCGGGTCTCGGTCAGCAGCAGGCCGACGACCACGACCAGCAGCAGGGTGACCACATTCGTGAACCCTGGATCCACCAGCTCGAGGGCCGGACCAACCAGCAGGATGACGATCACCGTGCCGGTGGGCCGGTGGATCCGGCGTTGCGCCGGGTCAGCGGTGAGCGCGGCGGGGGCCGGCACCAGCGCGGCCGCCGCGACCAGCACCAGCCCCGCCAGCCACGCGGCGTGCAGCGGGCGCAGCGGAATGTGGTAGCCGCGCACGTCGGTGGCGCCGATGCCGACCGCGGCGACCATCAGCAGCATCACCCCGCCGAACACCAGGTTCCCCTGGGCGCCCAGCCGGTCGCGGTCCCGCCGCAGATGCATGCCGAGGATCGCGACGATCAGCACGTCGAACACCACATACGTGATCAGCACCGCGGTCTCGGCGGGCGACTGGTGCCGTGGCGTGGACAGCAGCAGCGCCAGCGTCCCGACGACGATGAAAAGGGTGAGAAACAGGATCAGCGGATCCAGGTCGCCGAACCACGCCCCGCGCCCGGCCCGGCCCGGCAGCAGCATCAGCGCGATCGCCACCGCGCAGAGATAGGGCACCGCATCCAGCAGCGCGAATCCGATCGGGTTCGGCGGATGCGCCTGCGTGTCGACCATGCGATACAGCGCCACCGCCACCACCCCGATGGCGCTGAGCTGCGCGGCGCGCCCCCACAGCCGCGGCCGCGGCGACCCGCGCAGCCAGGGGCCGAGCCCGATCACGACCACGCTCACCGTCGCCAGCACGAGCCAGCAGCTCACCCCGCCGTCACCGCGCCAGAACGCGGCGGCTGGCAATAGCACCGCTACGAGCAGTCCGTAGCCGATCGCGACAGCGCGCACGGACTGCGGAATACCGGACATCCCGGCCGAACCTCCTAGTCAGGACCGGCGGGGAGAGGGTTCGGACCGAACCGTTCCCACCGCCGGGCCGATGGGCGGCCGGACAGGGTAACCGCGGGCCCAGACAGATTTCAGCAACTGATTCGCAACGAAATGTATCTGGTACCTAAAGTTACGTCAACGCCGTCAGGCGGCCATCCGGTTGTTTGTGGTGGCGATCACGCAGCCCGCGCCGCACTAGCTGGGCATCGCGGCCACGGTCAGCGAGTTCGCCTTCGCGCCCGTGCCGTATCGGCCGGTCACACCCTTCAACTGCTCACTCAGCCCGAGAGCCGTTGTCACCCTGCCGATTTCATGATCGACATTATCGACGGTGGTGACCGCGGCGTTCAACTTGTCGTCCGAGCGCACGGCCGCGATCGGACCGGCACCCTCCGCGGATCCGGCCCTGCCCGCCAGCACCGTGCCCACGCCGCGTCCCCGCAGCCCGGCTGCGAACCGGGCGATGATCGAGCCCTGATCGTTCTCCGCGGCCTCGGCTCCCTCGCCGGTCACCACGACCGCCAGCTGCGCCGGACGCACCTGGGTGTAGTTCAGGAAACCACCGCTGCGCAGCGTGTCCAGGATCAGCCCGCGCTCCTGGGGCGTGGCGCGCTCGTGGCCGTCGCCCGGATCGGTGAGCAGCGCCACACCCAGCAGGTCCCCGGACATGCTGCCCTGATCGAGCGACTCGGTCTGTAGCTGCGCCCCGGCGGGGATCATGTTCGTCACCGCCGTGCGCAGCCGGTCGCCCTGGCCGGAATCCACGAACGGGTTCGCCAGGGCTATCACGCCGTTCACCGTCGCACCCGCGGCCGTGAGCGCCTTGCTCACCGCGTCGACATCCGCACCGTCGGCGTCCGGGGTACTGAACACCAGCACACTGTGGCCGGCCAGGGCACCGCCCAGCAGCCGCGCCTCCGCGCCGGACAGAAATGCGTCGGACGCGGCCAGCTGACCGGTCAGCCGGGCGTTCTGCGCGGTCAGGGCATCCACCCTCGGCTGCATATCGCGATGCCCCGGACGCAACGAACCCAGCACACCCGAATGCGCGCCGAGCACCAGTCCGATGGCCAGAGCGAGGAAGATCCCGGCGACCGAAACGGCATGCTGGCGTAGCGAAATCAATTGTCCCCCTTTATTGTTGCCTGTTCAGCAGCTGATGCACCCAGCCCTTGGCGTGGTGCCAGGCGACGAATGCCCAATCCAGCGCCGCGCCACCGGAATGCGTGGCGAGCACCGCGACGCTCAGTGCGACGAGGGCGGCCAGCACCACCAGCGCCACGGCCCACCCGGAGGACCGGTGCCCGTACAGCGTCGCGACCGCCGTGGCATCCATCAGCTTGGGCGCGGTCTTGAGCCGGGTGAGGAAGGTGGCCGCATTGGACTCGCGGCGGCCGCGATCGAAGAAGTCGTCCAGCGACGCCGCCGCACCGCAGGTGATGATCAGCGCCGCGCCGTGGTGATCGGCCAGCAGCAGGGCCAGATCGGCCGCGGACCCCGAGGACGGGAATGTCGTCGCGCCGATGCCCAGATCCTGAATGCGCTCGAGGCCCTTGGCGTGTCCGTCGGTGTCCGCGGGCAGGATCACCTCGGCGCCGGACTTGAGGGTGGTCGCGGTGATCTCCTCCGGATCCCCGACGATCAGATCGGGCCGGTACCCGCGCCTGGTCAGCGTGTCCGCGCCGCGCCCGACCCCGATCAGGATCGGCGCGTACTCCTTGATGAACGGCTTGAGCCCCCGTAGCCCGTCGTCGTGCTCGGGCCCATCGGCCACCACGACGACATGCCGGTTGCGCATGGTCAATTCCAGCTCCGGCACCCCGAAACCATCTATGAGCAGCGCACTTTCGGTGCGGATGAATTCGACCGTATTGCCCGCGAAGGCCTCCAGATGATCGGAGAGTCCCTTTCTGGCCGCGATCATGCGTTCGGCGATGGTCGCCTCGGTGAGCTCGATGCCCTCCACCAGGACCTCGGGCTCCTTCTTGGTGAGCCGGTCGGCATAGACGACGCCCGCGCAGACGCGGACCTTGGCACCGTCCTTGATCTTGGCGAAGGCATCGTTGGACACGGCGTCCAGCAGCAGGATTCCGTTGGCCACCAGCACCTCCGGCCCGAGGTTGGGATAGCGCCCGGAGATCGACGGGGAGACGTTGACCACCGCCGCCACGCCCGCCGCGACGAGCCGGTCGGCGGTGAGCCGATCCAGGTCCATCTCGTCGAGTAGCACAATATCGCCGGGGCCCACGCGCTTGAGGAGGCGCCGGGTGTTGCGATCGACCCGGGCCATGCCCGTCAGCCCCGGCAGCGTTTCGTTGGTCCTCGACAACAGCGCCAGCATCCTCATGGCATCCGATGGTTAACCCGAACTCTCAACCTTTGCTGGAGGCGCGCCGCATGATCTGTCACATTCCTTACGGTCGGCAGGGTGACGGTTCGCACATCGGACAGAACAGGCGCCGACGGCCTACCGCTATGCTGTGCCGACGGCACATTGATGCGACTACCAGTCACAGGAACTTGTTCTCGCTCGGCCCGCCCAGAAGGAGACTCGACCATGGCCAGCACCACCATCGACACGGTGATTTCCGCGCCCCGTGACGTCGTCTACAAGCTCTTCACCGAACGCGACAGCCTCAACGCCTACCTGCCGATCAACTTCACCCTGCGCAAGCCCGGCGACACCGAGCGTTCGGGCGTGGGCGCGCGCTACCTGGTCGGCCTCGGCGGCGTCGGGATCACCGAGGAGACCACCGAACTGGTGCCCGGTGAGCGCATGGCATACAAGATCGTGGCCGGCGCCCCGGTGAAGCGCCACATCGGCGTCATCACCTTCGCCGACGCCGACGGCGGCACCCTGGTCTCCTACCGCATGGACTCCGAGCCCAAGATCCCGGTCCCGGACCGGCTCACCGAGCTGGCCCTGCGCGGTCTGATCAACCCGTTCCTGGCCGCGGCCCGCAAGGCTGTGAAATAACCACGCTTCAGCCAGCCGCCGGGGCGACCGCCTCCTTCTCGGAGCGAGCGGTCGCCAGCAACTCCTCCGCATGAGCGCGGCCGGTCTCGGTGTCGTCGAGACCGGCCAGCATGCGGGCCAGCTCCACGACCCGCTCCTCGGTGGTCAGGGTGCGCACGCCGCTGTTGACGCCCTTGCCGTCGTCGACCTTGTCGACCACCAGATGTGTATCCGCGAACGCGGCCACCTGCGGCAGGTGGGTCACCACGATCACCTGATGGGTGCGCGCGAGCTGCGCGAGGCGCCGCCCGATCTCCACCGCGGCCCGCCCGCCGACACCGGCGTCGACCTCGTCGAACACCATGGTGCTGCCGTGCTCGGAGCTGGCGAGCACGACCTCGAGGGCCAGCATCACCCGCGACAGCTCACCGCCCGAGGCGCTGCGGCTCAGCGGCAGCGACTGCGCGCCCGAATGCGCCGAGAGCCGGAACTCCGCCTCGTCGACGCCGCTGGATCCGGCGTGTAACTCGCTGCCGCCCAGCATGATCGGCGCCGAATCCTGCGCGCTCGCGGGCACCGGCCGCACCTGCACCTCGAGCTTCGCCCGGCCCATCGCCAGCCCGCCCAATTCCGAACTCACCGCCGCCGCCAACTTCTTGGCGGCCTTGGTGCGCGCGGTGGTGAGCTTGCGCGCCGCCTCGCGCACCTGTTCCGCGGCCGATTCGACCTCGGCGGACAGTGCGGCCAAGGCATCCTCGGAGACATCGAGCGAATCCAGGCGCCCGCGCGCGTCGTGCGCCCAGGCCAGCACGCCGTCGATGTCGGGCGCGTATTTCCTTGTCAGCGTCTTCAATTCGGCCTGCCGGTTGAGCAGCGAATCCAGCGCGCCCGGATCCGACGGCAGATCCGACAGGTAAGTGCTGAGCTCGGTGGTCAGATCGACCACCACCGACACCGCATCGCCCAGCCGCGGCGCAAGCTCGGACAGCACCCGGTCCTCGGACGACTCCAGCCGCGCCCGCGCCACGCCCAGCAGATCCAGCGCGCCCGAGCCCTCACCGGGCGCATCGGCGGGACCGGCCAGCGCATCGTGCGCGGCGGTCGCGGCCTCGCGCAGCGAATCCAGATCCGAGAGCCTGCGCACCTCCTCGACGATTCGCTCGTCCTCGCCGGGCTCCGGTGCGAGGGAATCGATCTCGTCCAGGGAGTGCTTCAGCCGATCGGCCTCGAGCGCCAGTTCCCGGCTGCGCGCGGTGCGCTCGAGCAGCTCGTTGCGGGCATCGAGCCAGGTGCGCCGCGCCAGCCGGTACTTGCGCAGCAGCGCCGCGGTCGACTCGCCCGCGAACTGATCCAGCGCCGCGAGCTGCTGATCGGGGCGCTGCAGCCGCAACTGATCGTTCTGGCCGTGCACGGTCAGCAGCGGCGCGGTGAAATCCGACAGCACCGCCGCGGGCACGCCGCGCCCGCCCAGGTGCGCGCGGGAGCGGCCGTCGCTGCCGACGGTGCGCACGGCGATGATGCTGCCGTCGTCGTCGCGTTGCGCCCCAGCCGATTCCAGCACCTTCTCGACCTCGTCGCGGGCGCCGGCGTGCACCTCCTCGACGGTGAACCGGCCCTCCACCACCGCCCGGGCGGCGCCGCGGCGCACCCGTCCGGCGTCCGCGCGGGCGCCGCTGAGCAGGTGCAGGCTGGTCACCACCATCGTCTTGCCGGCGCCCGTCTCACCGGTCAGACAGGTCAGCCCCGCATGGAATTGCGCTGTGGCGGTGGATATAACGCCAAGACCGTCAATCCTGATCTCTGTCAGCACTCGAGCTCTCCGTTCGGCTGTCCTCAATGCCGCCTGACCCGGGCTGCGCCGCGTCGTCGCAGGGCGCCTCCTGCGTGCCCGTCCGCTCGGACGGCCCGCGCCAGCCTGTCACGGGTAACTGAAACTTGCGCACCATCCGGTCGGTGAACGGCGCGGAATCCAGCCGCACCCAGCGCACCGGCTCGGCGCCGCGGACCGCCTCGAACCGGGCGCCCCGCGGCAACGCCAGGGTACGACGGCCGTCCAGGAACACCACCGCATCATGCCCGCTCGCAACGGTTTCCACCGCGATCCGCGAATCCGGGCTGGTCACCAGCGGCCGCGCGAACAGGGCGTGCGCGTTGCTCGGGATCACCAGCAACGCCTCGAGCTCCGGCCACACCACCGGGCCGCCGGCGGAGAAGGCGTAGGCGGTGGAACCGGTCGGGGTGGCGATCAGCACTCCGTCGCAGCCGAACTGCGACACCGGGCGGCCGTCGACCTCGAGTACCAACTCCAGCACGCCCATGCGGACGGCATTCTCGATGCTCGCCTCGTTCAGTGCCCAGCCGCGTTCCACCACCACATCATCGACCCGGACACTGACATCTATCGTCATCCGCTGCTCGAGGCGGTAATCGCCGTGCACGACCTGCGCGAGCGCCTCGTCCAGGTGGTCGGCCTCGGCCTCGGTGAGGAATCCGATGCGGCCCAGGTTGATTCCCAGTACCGGCACCCGCGCGGGGCGGGCCATCTCGGCCGCGCGCAGGAAGGTGCCGTCGCCACCGAGCGCGAGCACCATTTCGCAGCCGACCGCGGCGCCCGGGGCGTGGGCGACCGCGCGCACGGGGTAGCCGTCCGGCTCGCCGGTCTCGTCGCAGTCGAGCCGGGTGCTGTCCGCCTCGTCCGCCAGCACCCGCAGGCCGATGCCCGCGTCGTCGAAGATCTTCGCCATCCTGTGCGCGGTCTCGGTGAGTTCGGGGCGGCCGGGATGGGCCACCAGCAGGATCTCCCGGTTCCTCGGGAATGCGTGGTGGGCGGTCACTGTGGGCCCTCCTGCACCGCGCGCTCCACCAATGCGCTCACATCCACCTCTGCCCCACTGCTCCGTTTACTCAGCCACAGAAAGTATTCGACATTGCCCGACGGCCCGGGCAGCGGGCTCGCCACGACACCTCGGGTGCGCAGCCCCAGCTCCGCGGCCGCGGCCGCCACCCCGCGCACCGATTCGGCCCGCAACGCCGGATCCCGCACCACACCGCCGGAGCCTACCCGCTCCTTGCCGACCTCGAATTGCGGTTTCACCATCGGCAGCAGGTCCGCGCCGGCCGCACAGCAGCGGGCCAGCGCGGGCAGTACCAGCCCCAGGGAGATGAACGACAGATCCGCCACGACCAGCTCGACCTCGCCGCCGATGGCCTCGGGCTCCAGCGCCCGGACGTTCGTGCGGTCGAAGACACGCACCCGCTCGTCGTTCTGCAGCCGCCAGATCAGCTGGCCGTAACCGACATCCACCGCTACTACCTCGCGCGCGCCGCGGGTCAGCAGCACATCGGTGAATCCGCCGGTCGAGGCCCCCGCATCCAGGCAGCGCCGGCCGGACACCGTCAACCCCTGTGGTTCGAACGCCTCGAGCGCACCCAGCAGCTTGTGCGCACCGCGCGAGGCCCACTGCACCTCGTCGGGCTCCTCGCGCACGACGAGCGGGGTACCCGTCTCGACGGCCGTGGCCGGTTTCGAGGCGACCGTACCGTTGATGAGGACACGGCCCGCACCGATCAGCTCGACCGCATGCTCACGCGAGCGTGCCAATCCGCGGCGAACCAGTTCCGCGTCCACCCGAGCGCGCCTGGCCACCTCAGATCTTGTCCACCGTCGTCAGGGCCTGAACCAGGACCTCGTGCGCCTGCTCCAGGATGTGGGCGCGGCGGGTGATCTCGACGCCGGCGCCCGGCGAACTCACCCCAAGATCCTGCGCCTGCTCCCCCGGAACGCGCGGTCCCGCAGTCAATTCCGCCAGCAACGCCTCGACCTCCGCGCGCACCGTCGCCGGATCGGCGAATTCCGCCGGATCGGCGCCCCCGAGGTGCTGCCCGGGCAACGGAACTCCCGGCCGGGGCCCGGGGCCCGGCTGCTGCGGATGCGACGTCGACGTAGTCATGGTGCCGACAACGCTACCGGAGTTCGAATTCGAACACACGTACCAGGCGGATTCCGAGCCGAGTCCACCCGATCGCGGTCGGTCACAAAGGTAACCCCGCTTCCGGCTACGTGTTTACTTCGTTCCCAGGATTCGCTCCAGCACGACGACCGGGCGGCGCTATCGAGGCTCTGCCGTGTTCGCCTCGCGCCAGCGACCGGGTGGTAGGCCGTGGTGTCGTCGGAAGGTTGCCGCGAAGGCGTTGGGTGAGGTGTATCCGGTCTTACGAGCGATCTGGTCGAGGGTGAGTTCTCCGGCCAGGAGGTAGTCGCGTGCAAGGGTGAGGCGCCAGTCGGTGAGGTATTGCATCGGGGTCTGGCCGAGCGCGCGCTCGAAATTGCGGGCGAACGTTGCACGTGACATCGCGGTGAGTTGCGCGAGTTGCGGGACGGTCCAGCCGCGGTCCGGCCGTTCGTGCATCGCCCGGAGGGCTCGGCCGAGTCGGGGATCTTCGGCGGCGCGGTACCAGCGTGGCGCGGTGGAGCTCTGGTCGTAGGACGCGCGCAGGACGAGCACGAGAAGGACGTCCAGGAGCCTGTCGAGAACGGTTTGGCTACCCGGCGCCGACTGCTGGAGTTCCCGCGAGATCAGGGATACGACGTCGTGCACCTGGTCGTGTGCGGATGGCCGGATGACCAGCAGGGGCGGGAGCGCCTGGATCAGGCTCCGGCCGACATCGCCGGAGAGCCGGTAGGCGCCACACAAGAAGACCGACGCTTCGGGATCGGTGGCGTCGGATATCGATGCCCGTGCCCAGAACTGTTCGTGGGACACGCAGCTCGCCGGATTCGGCTCGTCGGCGATGTGATGGTCGCGCCCGCCGACAGCGATGGCGAGGTCGCCCGGGAACAGGCGATGGGCTTCGGTGATGTCGTCGAGCCACAGCCACGCATGGCCGCGCAGTACCGTGTGCAGCGAGAGCTGAATCGAGCCGGGCAAGGTCAGCCCCCAGGGTGGCAACGCCACCGAGCGCGCGAACACCGCGCCCGACGCCCGAGCCCGCACCAAATAGTCCTGCAGTAGGTCCACAGGATGAGCGTATCGCGTTGCAATCGGATCGGATCACGCATTGATACACACATACAGGCGGTACAGGCTGGAGACATGAATGGAAACCTGCCCACCATCCTCGTCCTCGGGGCGACCGGCAAGACCGGCTCCCGCGTCGTTTCCCACCTCGCACAGCGCGCCGTCGCCGTCCGCACCGCCGCGAGGTCCGGCGCCGACATCGACTTCGACTGGAGCGACCGCGAAACCTACGCCGCGGCAGTGGAATCCGTCGACCGCATCTATCTGATGGCACCTGTCCTGCGCACCGACTTCGCCCCGGATGTCGCGGTGTTCCTCGATGCCGCCGAGGCGGCCGGGGTCCAGCACGTGACCTTCCTGAGCGCCTACGGAATGGAACACGCGCCCGAGCAAGTCGCCACCCGGGCAGTCGAACTCGACCTGATCGATCGCCGACGGCTCGGCCACACGATTCTGCGTCCGGCGTGGTTCATGCAGAACTTCAGCGAAACATTCCTGCGGCCGATCGACGGTGCCGTCGTCGTACCCACCGGCAACGGCAGCGAGGCGTTCATCGACGTCGAAGACATCGCAGCCGTCGCCGCGGACACGCTCGCCGATCCAGGTGCGCACGCCGCTGCGGAGTACAGCCTGACCGGCCCGCAAGCCCTCACCGTCGCCGATGCCGCCGCCATCATCGGCCGAGCCGCCGGCCGGTCATTCGTTCACCAGGACCCGGACCGCGACACCTGGGTCGCTGGTGTCCTGGCAACCGGGATCCCGGCCGAGTACGGCGCTGTCCTGCGGCAGCTGACCGCAACGATCGCAGCGGGCAACGGTTCCCGGCCCAACGACACCGTCGAGAAGATCACCGGCCACCCCGCACGAACCTTCGACGAGTTCACCCGGGCCAACGCCTCCGCATGGAAGGACGCAGAATGATCGACCACGTCTACATCTCCGTCACCGATATCGACACCGCACTCGCGTTCTATCTCGGAGCCCTCGCCCCCGTGGGCTGGCGTGCGTTCGGAAACTACAGCGCCTCCTCCGGGCCGGACACCGTACCCGACCTGTTCGGCATCGGCGACGCCGACTACATCTCGGGCAAGCGGGTCGGGTCGAGCATCTGGCTGCGACGGCGCACACCCGGCGAGACGGGCCTCTACCTCGGAATCGTCTGCGACAGCAACGAGATGGTCGACGCCGCATATGCCGCAGCCATCACCGCAGGCGGAATCGACGAAGGCGAACCGGCCGATCGAACCTACTTCGCACCCGGCTACTACGCCGCCAACGTGCGCGACGCCGACGGCAACCGCCTCGAGTTCGTCCACAAGGCATGGAACACAACACGGTAGATGTTTCGGCAAGCCTGACCGGGCGTCCAGCGCCCGAGGGGCGCCTGAGAATTGCGGCCCCGGTGGGCATTACGACGAGCGGTTGTATCCGTCGCCGAGGGCGTGGAGGGTCCCGGCGGGCCGGGGCTCGACGTCGACGATGGCATGGCCGAGGTCGGGGTCGCCGCAGCACACGAACTCATCACCGGCGGTCAGCGGGACGCCGAGGTCATGGTGCGGGTCGGGCGTCGGTGGCGGCCGGACCGGATAGAGTTCGTCCAGGTCGGTGGCGAGCCCGCCCTCAGATCCACGTGGTCACCTCCAGGACGGCCGCCTCGTCTCCCTGACGACCACACACGCGAGGGAGGACGCTTCATGAAAGGCATCACCGTTCGGGATCGTGACGCCGGAGTCGCGGGAATGACCCTGACATCCGATCTGCCGTATCCGCGTGCGGCCGAGAACGATGTGATCGTGCGAGTGCACGCCGCGGGCTTCACGCCCGGCGAGCTGACGTGGCCCGGCACCTGGACCGACCGCGCCGGTCGGGATCGCACACCCAGCGTGCCCGGGCACGAACTGTCCGGCGAGGTGGCCGAATTGGGTTATGGCACTACGGGTTTGACCATCGGGCAGCGAGTGTTCGGCCTCGCCGACTGGACTCGCGACGGCACCCTGGCCGAGTACGTCGCCGTGGAGGCCCGCAATCTCGCGCCGCTGCCGGCCGACATCGACCACACCGCTGCCGCCGCACTGCCGATCTCCGGGCTGACCGCCTGGCAGGCCCTGTTCGATCATGCCCGCCTGCACCCCGGCCAGATCGTCCTGATCCACGGCGCGGCGGGTGGGGTCGGGTCGATCGCGACGCGACTGGCCCGCGAGATCGGCGCCCGCGTCATCGGCACCGGCCGGGCCCGCGACCGCGGCCGCGCGCTCGAACTCGGCGCACACGCCTTCCTGGACCTGGAGACCGAGCCGCTCACCGACGCCGGCGAGGTCGACGTGGTATTCGACGTCATCGGCGGCGACATCCTGGACCGCTCGGCCGCCCTCGTCCGGGCCGGCGGGACGCTGGTAACGATCGCCGCACCGCCCCGGGTGCAACCGACCAACGGGCGCGCGATCTTCTTCGTCGTCGAATCCGACCGCGCCCAGCTCACCGAGCTCGCGGCCCGCGTGCGCGACGGCCGCATCACCCCGGGCGTCGGCGCCGTCCACCCACTGGCCGAGGCGCCCGCGGTGTTCGCCTCGAAGAACCGCACACCCGGCAAGACGATCATCCGCGTGATCGAAAACTGAGATCGTGACGCATCCGGCACCGCACAGGCGAAACTGGATGTATGACAGGGGATCAGAGAGCACGAATCATCGGCGGCGCGTTCGGACTCGCGTTCGTCGAGGCGAACGCCGGTGCGCTGCCGTTGATCGTCGATGTTTCGCTGCGAGGACTCGCGATCGCGGTGTTCCTCGGCCTGCTCGTCACCCTGCTGCGCGGTCCGACTCCCGCGCCGCCGGATGCCTTGCCGGGCACGAATTTCGGCCGCAGCTACTGGATTGTGGTGGCTGGCGAGGTAGTCGCCGGGGTGGCGGGGATCATCGTCATCGCGGGGTTGCTGCATCGCCGTCGCGCCACCGAGCATTCAGCGCCATGAGGTGTGCCCGAATTCAGCCGTCCAGACCGGACAGGAAGCCGCGTGCGGGGGCGAAGAAACTCACCCCTGTGACGGCCGTCGAGTAGTCCAGGATGCGGTCGTGCAGGGGCGGTGGATCGCCGAGGAACATGCGCTCCAGCATTTTCTCGATCACCCAGAGCCGGCGCGAATACCCGATGAAGTAGGTGCCGTACACATTTCGGCCGGGAACCGCGAACGGCATGTTGTCCCTGAGGATGTCGTACTCGCCGATGTCGTCGGTGATGGTGCACAGGGTCTTGTGCGCCTTCTGGCCCGCGGTGGCGTCGGGGAGCTCCACATTGTCGAATTTGGTGCGCCCGATGATCCGCTGCTGGGTTTCGGTCGTCTCGCGTTCCCAGGCGGCCAGGTCGTGCAGATATTTCTGCACGACCACATAGCTTCCGCCCGCGTGATCGGGATCCTCGTCGCCCACGACGATGTCCTCCAGCAGCGCGGCGCCGTTCGGATTGGCTGTGCCGTCGGCGAATTGGAGCAGATCGCGACCGTCGAAGTAGCGAAATCCCGTCACCTCGTCCACCACGGTCACCGCATCCCCGAACCGGGACAGCAGGATCTTCTCGAACTCGACGATCAGATCCGTCGAGTCCGATCGGACGTGGTAGAGCAGGTCGCCGGGCGTCGACACCGCCGCGTGCGCCGCGCCGCGAAACTCCTTGAACGGGTGCAGTTCCCGAGGCGCGGCGGTGTGCGTGAGCGGCTCCCACAGCCGGTGCGAGATCCCGGCCGTGCATCCGAAGGTGGTTTCACCGGCCCGGACGAGTATGTCCCCGACGAGGTCATCGGTGGCGGCCAGGACCGCCCGGGCCCGCGCGAGCGCCGCCGGATCGGCGCCGACCTCGAGCACCAGGAACAGCGCGGACGCCGTCGCGGGTGGCGCGATGTGCTGAGATTCGGCCGGCGCCTTGGTCATACACCGACCGCCTGCCGCTCCTCGGCGGGCTCCGGATTGGCCACGCGCGTCACCAGCCGGTCGTCGTCGGTGTCCAGGGTGATCACCGCGCCGTCGTGGATGTCGCCGGTGAGCAGGGCGCGGCCGATGCTGGTCTCGACCTCGTGAGAGATGAAGCGCCGCAACGGCCGCGCCCCGTAGACGGGGTCGTAGCCCTCGCGCGCGATGAGCTCGCGCGCGGCCGGGGTCAGCTCCAGGCTCAGCCGGCGATCGGCCATCCGCCGGCGGAGGTCGGCGACCTGTAGATCCACGATCTGCTCGATCTCCGACAGCGACAGCGGCTTGAACAGGATGATGTCGTCGATCCGGTTCAGGAACTCCGGGCGGAAGTGGGCACGCAGTTCGCTCATCACCAATTCCCGTGCGCTCTCGGTGATTTCGCCGTCCTCGCCGATGCCGTCGAGCAGATGCATCGAGCCGATGTTCGCGGTCATGATGATCACGGTGTTGCGGAAATCGACTGTCCGCCCTTGCGAATCGGTGAGCCGGCCGTCGTCGAGGATCTGCAGCAGCGTGTTGAACACGTCGGGGTGCGCCTTCTCGATCTCGTCGAACAGCACCACGGAATACGGCTTGCGGCGGACCTGCTCGGTCAGCTGCCCGCCCTCCTCGAAACCGACGTAGCCGGGCGGCGCCCCGACCAGCCGGCTGACGGTATGGCGCTCTTGATATTCGCTCATGTCCAGTCGGACGATGTTCTCCTCGGCGTCGAACAGCGTCGCCGCGACGGCCCGGGCGAGTTCGGTCTTGCCGACGCCGGTCGGCCCGAGGAACAGGAACGACCCGATGGGCCGGCGGGGATCCTTGATCCCGGAGCGGGCGCGCACGACCGCATCGGTGACCAGCCGGACGGCCTCGTCCTGCCCGACGACCCGTTCGTGCAGGACGCTGTCCAGCCGGAGCACCTTCTGCCGCTCGCCCTCCACCAGCCGCGTGACGGGAATGCCCGTCCAGCGGGCGACGATCTCGGCGATCTCGTCGGCGGTGACCTCTTCGCGCAGCAGCCGGTCTCCGCCCTGCTTCTGCTCGAGCCGTTCCTCCTCGCCGTGCAGCCGGCGTTCCAGCTCGGGCAGCGTGCCGTGCCGCAGTTCGGCCGCGCGATTGAGGTCGTAGCCCTGCTCGGCCTCCTCGATCTGGTGCCGGACCTGTTCGATCTCCGACCGCAGGGTCTGGAGTTTGCGGATGGCGCTGCGCTCGGACTCCCACTGCGCGGTCATCGCGTCGGCCTGCGCACGCTGATCGGCGAGTTCCTTGCGCAGATCCCGCAGCCGCTCCTGGGAGGCTGCATCGGTCTCCTTGTCCAGGGCGGCCTCCTCGATCTCGAGCTGCATCACCCGCCGGGTGATCTGGTCGAGTTCGGCGGGCATGGAGTCGATTTCGGTGCGGATCACCGCGCACGCCTCGTCGACCAGGTCGATCGCCTTGTCCGGCAGGAAACGATCGGTGATGTAACGGTGCGACAGGACCGCGGCCGCGACCAGCGCCGCGTCCTGGATCCGCACGCCGTGGTGGACCTCGAACCGCTCGCGCAGGCCGCGCAGGATGGAGATCGTGTCCTCGACGGTGGGTTCGTCCACCATGACGGTCTGGAAGCGCCGCTCGAGCGCCGCGTCCTTCTCGATGTAGCGGCGGTACTCGTTCAGTGTCGTCGCGCCGATGCAGTGCAGTTCGCCGCGCGCGAGCATCGGCTTGAGCATGTTGCCCGCGTCCATGGACCCCTCGGCCGCGCCCGCGCCGACCACAGTGTGCAGCTCGTCGATGAACAGCAGGATCCGCCCGTCCGCCGACTTCACTTCGTGCAGAACGGCTTTGAGGCGTTCCTCGAACTCGCCCCGGTATTTGGCGCCGGCCACCAGCGCGCCCATGTCGAGCGCGAAGATCGTCTTGTCGCGCAGGCCCTCGGGGACGTCGCCGCGCACGATTCGCTGCGCGAGCCCCTCCACGACGGCGGTCTTGCCGACGCCCGGCTCGCCGATGAGCACCGGATTGTTCTTGGTCTTGCGCGAGAGGATCTGGATGACCCGGCGGATCTCCGCGTCGCGGCCGATCACCGGGTCCAGGGCGCCGCTGCGGGCCGTGGCGACCAGGTCCCGGCCGTATTTGTCGAGCGCCTCGTACGAGCTCTCGGGATTGTCGCTGGTGACCCGCTGACTGCCGCGGACCTGGGCGAGCGTCTCGAGCACCCGGGCGCGGGTGACCCCGAGCTCGCCGAGCAGCCGCCCGGCCGGATTGCGGCTACCGCTGTCGCACATCGCCAGGAGCAGATGTTCGACCGAAATGTATTCGTCCTTCAGCCGTTCCGCCTCGCGCCCCGCGGCGACCAGGACCTCGTTCAGCGCCCGCGAGGTGTGCACCGGCGCGGACCCGCCGGTACCGGACACCTTCGGCTGCCGCGCGATCGCCTCGGCCACCCGGCGCCGCAGGGTGGCGACGTCGACATCGGCCCGGTCGAGCAGCCGGCCCACCAGGCCGTCGGGCTGGTCGAGCAGTGCCAGCAGCAGATGATCGGCACCGACCTCGGTGTTGTGGTTCTCCAGCGCCAGCGACTGCGCGTCGCGCAGGGCCTCCTGCGACTTCTCGGTCAAATTGGTGGGCGCCATCAGGTGTTCCTCTCCGATCCCGCATGCCGGTGAGCGAGTAGGTGTTCCAGCGCGTCGATGCGCGCGATCAGGTCAGCCGCGAGCAGGGCCCCGGCGTAGTTCAGGCCCAGATCGATCCGGAGCCGTTGGATCCGCGCGAGCCGGGCGGCGGAATCGCGGCGGAACAGTGGCCGTTCGGGACTCCCGCTGGGCTCGAGCGCGCCGAGGGCGACGAGCCGGCGCACGAGTTCGGGATGTAGACCCGACTCCACCGCTACGACGTCCAGGGTCACCAGCGGGGTGCCGTCGGCGTCGAGGCGCTGCACGGCGACCAGTGCCCGGGTCCGGGGTGCTGTCATGCCGATTCCTCCCGCGGATCGAAGTGCGTGGCCGCGAGCTTCTGGTACAGCTCGCGCTGCTCGTCGTCGAGATGCTTGGGCACGGCGATCTGGATGTGAGCGAACAGGTTTCCGGATTCGCCGCGGGTGTTCGGCATGCCCTGGCCGCGCAGGCGCAGCGTCCGCCCGCTCGACGAGCCGGCCGGGACCCGGACCTTCACCGTCCCGGTCAGCGTGGGCACCGGCACGCTCGCGCCCAGCGCCGCCTCCGACGGCGAGACCAGCACATCCACGTGCAGGTCGTCGCCCTCGCGGCGCAGCCGGGGATGCGGTGCGATGCGGGCCCGCAGGAACAGGTCACCGGCCGGGCCGCCGTCGTGGCCCGGCCCGCCCTCACCGGCCAGCCGGATGCGCTGGCCGTCCCGGACGCCCGGGGGTATCCGGACGTCGTAGTCGCGCCCGTCCGCGAAACTCAGGTGTTTGTGTCCGCCGGCGGCGGCCTCCGCGAGCGTGAGGTCGAGATCGGCCTCATGGTCCGCGCCGCGCATCGGATAACTCGCCGAGCCCTGCGGGCCGCGCGCCCGCGCGCCGGCCCGACCGGCCCCGAACAGCTGCTCGAAGAAATCGCTGAAGTCGGCGCCGCCGCCGAAGTGGACGTCCCCGGCGTATCCCCCGCCGAAGCCGGGATCACTGGAAACATCCTGTCCCGCACGCCAATCGGCGCCGAGCCGGTCGTATTGCGCTCGCTTGTCCGGATCGCGCAGTACTTCGTACGCCTCCGAGATCCGCTTGAACCGGTCCTCCGCTTCGGGATCCTTGTTCACGTCCGGGTGGTGCTTGCGCGCCAGGCTGCGGTACGCGCGGCGGATGTCGTCCTCGGTGGCGTCCCGGGCGACGCCGAGCGTCTCGTAATAGTCCTGATAGCCGACGGGCATCAGCCACCGTCCGTCTTCCGCCTGCCGACGACCACCTGCGCCGGCCGGATGATCTCGCCGTCCCGGTTCGTGTAGCCCGAGCGCGCGACCTGCGCGATCAGCTGGTCGGCGGCATCATCGACCGGGACCACCGCGATCGCCTCGTGCCGTTGCGGATCGAACCGGGTGCCGGCGGCATCGATGCGGGCGACGCCGTTGCGAGCGAGGATGGCGTTCATCTGCTCGAGCACCGCGCTCAGTCCGGGATCGCCCGGCTCCATCTGCAGGGCGCGCTCGACGCTGTCGACCGCGTCGAGCCATTCGTGCAGCATCCGGTTCCGGGCGGCGGCCGCCTGCCGCTCGGCCTCGCGTTCGGTGCGCTTGCGGTAGTTGTCCAGGTCGGCGAGGGCGCGCCGGTAGCGGTCCTGGGTCGTGGCCAGCTCGTCCCGCAGCGCCGCGATCTCGTCGGCCGGCGGGGCAGCCTCGGCGTGCTCACCCGTGTCGGTCGACTCGGCGGCGGTCTCCTCGGCGTTCATTCGCGGGTGAAGTCGGCGTCGACGACGTCGTCGTCGCTACCCTGCGTACCGCCCGCCGACGGCCCGCTCCCCGCGCCCGCCGCCGCCGACTGCGCCGCGGCGGCCGTGGCCGGCAGCGTGTGCACGATCTGCTGCAGATCGGCGATCAGCGGACGCACCCGGTCGAGCCCCGCCTTGTCGTCCACGGCCGACTTCGCGTCCGCGACCAGCTGCTCGGCACGGGCCTTCTCGTTCACCGGCACCGAATCCCGATACTGCGTCAGCAGCTGTTCCACCTGATAGGCCATGCCGTCGAGCTGGTTGCGCGCGTCGACTTCGTCCCGGCGCGTCTTGTCCTCCGCCGCGTGTTCCTTCGCCTCGGCGACCATCCGATCGATGTCCTCGGCTATCAGATTCGCCGACTCGGTGATCTCGACCTTCTGCTCGAGGCCCGTGTCCTTGTCCTTGGCGGAGACATTGAGAATGCCGTTGGCGTCGGTGTCGAAGGTGACCTCGATGTGCGGCGCGCCGCGCGGAGCCGGGCGGATGCCCTCGAGGCGGAACCGCGCCAGCTGGCGATTGTCGGCCGCCAGCTCGCGCTCGCCCTGCAGGACCACCACGTCGACACTGGTCTGGTTGTCCTCGGCGGTGGAGAACACCTCGCTGCGGCGAGCCGGGATGGTGGTGTTGCGCTCGATGACCTTCGTCATCACCCCGCCCATCGTCTCGAGGCCCAGGGACAGCGGCGTCACGTCGAGCAGGACGACATTCTCCACGTCACCCTTGAGCACACCGGCCTGCAGGGCGGCGCCGATCGCGACCACCTCGTCCGGGTTGACCGACATGTTCGGTTCCTTGCCGTCGGTGAGCCGGCGCACCAGCTCCTGGACGGCCGGAATGCGGGTCGAACCGCCGACCAGGATCACCTCGTCGATGTCGTGAGCGGTCAGCTTGGCATCGGCCAGGGCCTGCTGGACGGGCTTGCGGGTGCGCTCGACCAGCGACTCCGTCAACTGGTCGAACTTCACCCGCGAGAGGGTCAGGTTCAGGTGCTTGGGACCGGATGCGTCGGCGGTGATGAAGGGGAGATTGATCGTCGTGGTGGTGGTCGTGGACAGTTCCACCTTGGCCTTCTCCGCGGCCTCGTACAGGCGTTGCAGGGCCTGCGCGTCCTTGCGCAGGTCGATCCCCTGGTCCTTCTGGAACTCCTCGGCGGCCCAGTCGACGACGCGCTTGTCGAAATCGTCGCCGCCCAGGTGACCGTCGCCGCTGGTCGAGCGGACCTCCACGACGCCGTCGCCGACATCGAGAATCGAGACATCGAAGGTGCCGCCGCCGAGGTCGTAGACCAGCACGGTCTCCGCGCCCTTCTTCTCCAGGCCGTAGGCGAGTGCGGCCGCGGTGGGCTCGTTGACCACCCGTAGTACCTCGAGCCCGGCGATCTTCCCGGCGTCCTTGGTCGCGTGCCGCTGTGCGTCGTTGAAGTAGGCCGGGACGGTGATGACCGCCTCGGTGATCTTCTCGCCGAGCACCTTGCTCGCGTCCTCCACGAGCTTGCGCAGCACCTGCGCAGAAATCTCCTCGGGTGCGTACTGGCGCCCACGGACGTCGAACCGGACCGCGTCGTTGGGTCCCTTGTCGACCTTGTAGGACACGATCTTCGACTCGTCGTCGACCTCGTCCCATTTGCGACCGATGAATCGTTTCGCGGAATAGATCGTCGCGTCCGGATTCATGATCGCCTGACGCCGGGCCACCTGACCGACCAGGCGCTGACCGTCATCGGTGAAGGCGACCACGGACGGCGTGGTGCGCCCGCCCTCGGCATTCGCGAGGATCTCCACGCGCCCGCCTTCCATAGTCGCTGCGACCGCCGAGTTGGTGGTGCCCAGATCGATGCCGACTGCTTTAGCCATTCGATTCCTCAATCCGCCGATCGAAGGGGAACCGCCGTCCGTGGGCGGACAACGGTGCGCGGAGCACGAGCAACGCTACGCACGTGGGAAACGTCCCGGGGCGGTCCGGAAATGGTCTTGTTCGCGTGGTCAACGACTTCGGTAGGCGCGGACAAATAGCGCGCGGGTCACAGTGTTTCGACGCGGCGGGATAATGCGATATCCGTATTCGGATCGGAGTTGTTGAGCCGCAACGCGTACATCGCGGCCATGAGTTCAGCCGCGTCGCACGGGTCCGAGAGGTGCCGGCCGGTCAGATCCTGCAACCGCCGCAGCCGGTACCGCACGGTGTTGGCGTGGCAGTACAGCAACTGGGCAGCGTTCTCCGCGGACCCCAGGTTGCTCAGGTAGACCCACAGCGTCTCGATCAGCATCGCGCGATCCTCGGCGGGCAGCGCCAGGACCGGGCCGAGCACCCGGCTCGCCAGGCGCAGGCCCTCCCCCGGCGCGCAGACCACCAACGCCGCCAGGGGACTTGAACTGAAGACGTGCACCCCCGGTTCCCTCGCCGGGATCGTCTGCAGCGCCGCCTGTGCCAGCAGTAACGCGCGCGGCGTCTCGGACAGGTTGTCGAACAGCGGGCTGATCCCGGCCCGGGCTCCCGTCGTCGACGTCACGACCCGCACGACGGTGTCGACCGCATCGTCCCGCAGCGCGACCAACCCCAGTTGCTGCGCCGGCGTCAGCCGCCAGGCCGAGACGATCCCCGCGGCCGCGAGCTTCTCCTCCACGTCGGGCAGGCTCTCCTCGGCCACGCGCGGGGTGTCCGCGACCACGACGACGTGGTGTGCCCCGCGGGGAAACCCCAGCAACGCCGCGGCCTCCCACGGCCCCGCCTCGGGCGTGGGGTGACCGGTCAGCAGCGCCTCGAGCAGCGCGGAGCGGCGCCGCTGCGGGGAGACGCGGACCCCGGCGCCGGCCTCCCGGTACGCCTCGGTCATGGCGTCGGCGTGACGATCGGCGAACTGCAGGATCGTCGTCGCGGCGGCCAGCAGCTTCTCGCAGGTCTGCACCGAACGCGAACGTTCACGGTCCAGAATGGCTCGCCACAGCGCCACGAACGCGGCCCGGTACACCTTCAGGACCTCGGGCAGCGGAGCCCCCTCCCGGGCACAGCGCGCCGCGGTCCGCCGCGCGTCCTCGAGGTCGATCCCGCGCCCCAGCCGATCGTCGATCGCCGCGACCGCCAGCTGCAGGCTGTGTTCCACCGAGGCACGCAGCTCGCCCGGCAAGACGGTCCCGGCAACCGGATAGCAGCCGATCTCCTCGATAACCTCGTGCACCACACCGTCGGCCGCCGCCATCGGATTCGGCGCGGTCCGCGCATCGTGGCCGGAATATTCCTCGAGAGTCAACCCGCTTTCTCCGTCCATTGCCATCGCCTGGCACCGCGAATATCGACTCTGCTTCGAATGGGTCGTGACCCGGCCCCCTGTACGCGCTGTGCGGAATTACGCCGGCGCCACTGCCGACGCCGGGGTACCGGCTTCGGATTCTTCGATACCAGTATTCGGCGATACCGCGCCGCTGTCCAAGACCTGTCGGCTACCACCTGATAGGCGCGACCGATCGGGCGATATTCGCCGTGGTGAGCACCGAATTCGCCGCGCCACCTGTACCCGGCCGGCGACGGGCCACGATCGGACCTACCTCTCACCCTTCGGGTTCTCCTATGATCAAGGGCGCGGCACGCGACGCCGATCAATGGCATGCTCGACCCGTATCACCCGATCCGCACCCCGCTGGGCCCTGCGATTCACATGCCGCCCCAGCCACACAGTCCGCCGGCGCGTATCAGCCGGCCACCGCAGGACAATTGTGGAAAGGCCATCGCACCCATGATGCATTGGCACCGACACGAACACACCGAACCCGCCGCCGAACAGGCTCCGGAACGGGACAGCGCGCAAATCGAGATCCTGCGGGTGTTCGCCGGGGAAGACGGGCAGGGCGGCATCCCGATCGGCCTGATCCGCCGCCGCGACGTGACGCAGACCGATCCCACGGCCCTGGTCGCACGCTGCGGGGTCGACTGCCTGGTGATCTTCGACGATCCACTGGACGGTTCGGCAACGGCGGAGTTGTTCGCCGCCGACGGACCGCTCGACCGCAGCTCCGCCGGTTGCCTGGCCCTGGGATGGTGGCTCACGACGTCGCACACCCCGGTCACCGCGGTCCTGGTCGCGGGCACGGAATTCACCGTCGCACAGTCCGCGCACTTCGGCTGGGTGAGCACGGATCCCGCCGCGGGCCGCGACCCCGTACTCCATCGGATCGACGACGTCGAGCTGATCGAGAAGGTGACCGCGGACGAGCTACCGGAGCGGACCGAGTGCGTATGGGCGTACTGCTCCGAAAAGTCGGACACGCTCCTGGAAATCAAGCGAATGACACCGGAATCGGATTTGATCGCGGCCGCCTCGACCGCGCTGACCGCACGGCTCGGGCACGGGACGACCCTCGTGGACACGGCCGGTATCCACGTCGTCACCAGCATGGACGCGCAAGGACGAATACTGCTCGGCGGCCGGGTGAGTGAGGATCGCGTCGTCGTTCTCTGACACCGACCTCCCGCGCCGCGGCGCACGATCCGAGCACCCGATCGGCCGGTACGAGAAAGGAATCGACGATGCCGAATCTGATCACCTCCATCGAGGGACTCGACGTGCTGGACCGGGTCGGCGGCCCGATCGCGGCGGCGGTGCGCAAGGCCGTGCGCTCCGACGCGGCGCAGAGTGCGCTGGCGGGCACCTGGCTCGGACACAAGTTGCACCCGGTGTTAACCGATGTGCCGATCGGCGCCTGGTCGATGGCATGCCTGCTCGATGCCTCCGCCGGTCCGGCCGGCGCGCGCGAGGCCCGCAGACTGGTCGGCATCGGCATTCTCGCCGCGGTGCCCACGGCGATGACGGGGGCCAACGACTGGTCGCTCGGCTACGGCCCAGAGCAGCGGCTCGGGCTCGTGCACGGCCTCGCCAACGCGGCCGGCACCACCTGCCAGGCGATGTCGTGGATCGCGCGGCGGCGCGGGCGGCGCGGGCGCGGGATCGCGCTCAGCGCGCTCGGGGTGGGGTTCACGCTCGGCGCGGCCTATCTAGGCGGGCACCTCACCCTCGTCCGCGGAGTCGGCGTCGACCACACCGCGTTCGAGCCGACGGTATCCGAATGGACCGACGTCGCCGCGGAATCCGATGTCCGAGAAGGTGATCCGCTGCGGGTGAGCGCCGCCGGCATCCCGGTCATGCTCGTGCGACGCGGCCCGGACATCCACGGATTGTCGGCGACCTGCGTGCACGCGGGCGGCCCGCTCGACCAGGGCAAGCTGGTCGGCGACGACTGCATTGCCTGCCCGTGGCACGGGAGCGTCTTCCGGCTCGCCGACGGCCACGCCGTGCGCGGTCCCGCCGCCGAAGCGCAGCCACGGTGGGCGGTGCGGGTGGACGCGGGACGGGTGCTCGTTCGCTCGGGCAGCGCCCGCTAGCGCGGCGACCATGCTGATCATGTTTCCACCGCTGCAAGCACTTCCTGTCCTCGCACTTCGTCGAAAGGAACTGTGATGGCCATCGATTTCACCAACCGGTCGGGTGCGGATGCCGGGCCCGGCGGCGCGAAGGATGGGCGGGCGGTGCCGAGTTTCCACCCGTACGACCATCCCGCGGCCGGGTGGGGCGCGGCCAAGTCGGTCACCGAGTTCATGATCCGCCAGGAGAAAGAGCCGATCCTCGGTCCACTGGCCATCGTGAAGATGAATCACGAGAACGACGGGTTCGACTGCCCCGGGTGCGCCTGGCCCGACTCGATCAAGGGCATCCATCTGGACATCTGCGAGAACGGGATCAAGCACGTCACCTGGGAGATGACCCACAAGCGCGTCGGCGCCGAGTTCTTCGCCGCGCACACCGTCACCGAGCTGTCGGGCTGGAGCGATCATGATCTCGAGGACCAGGGCCGGCTCACCGAGCCGATGACCTACGACCCGGACACCGACACCTACGTGCCGATCAGCTGGTCCACGGCATTCGAGCTCGTCGGGCGGGCGCTGCGCGAGCTCGACGACCCGAACCGGGCGGCGTTCTACACCTCGGGCCGGCTCGGCAACGAGGCCACCTTTCTGTACCAGCTGCTCGCCCGCGAACTGGGCACCAACAATCTGCCCGACTGCTCCAACATGTGTCACGAGGCCAGCGGCCGCGCGCTGCAGGCCGCGATCGGCAGCGGCAAGGGCACGTGCGACCTCGAGGATTGGGAGAGCACGGACGCGCTGTTCATCATGGGCGTCAACGCCGCCTCCAACGCCCCGCGCATGCTGACCGCATTGGCCGAGGCCGACCGGCGGGGCGCGCAGATAGTGCACATCAACCCGCTGATCGAGGCGGGTTCGCGCCGCACCATCATCCCGCACGAATTCGCCCGGATGGCGACCTTCCGATCCACGCCAGTCGGCACTCTGAACCTGCAGACCCGCATCGGCGGCGACCTCGCGGTCCTGCGCGGCATCGCCAAGGCCGTGCTCGAGGAGTCCAGCACCGACCCCAAGGCGCTGGACCACGCGTTCATCGAGCGCTACACCACCGGCTTCGAGGCCTACCGCGCGAAGGTCGAGGCCACGCCGTGGGCGCAGATCGAGCAGCAGTCCGCGCTGAGCGAGGCACAGCTGCGCAAGGCGGCGCGCATCTACTGCGACGCCGACCGATCGATCATCAGCTGGTGCCTGGGCATCACCCAGCACGAGCACGGCGTCGACACCGTCCGCGAGATCGTGAATCTGCTGCTGTTGCGCGGCAATCTGGGCCGCGAGGGCGCCGGGCCGTCCCCAGTGCGCGGGCACAGCAACGTCCAGGGCAACCGCACCTGCGGCATCGACCACCGCCCGACCGCGGCCTTCCTGGACCGGCTCGCCGCGGTGTGCGGGATCGATCCGCCCCGCGCGCACGGGCTCGACACCGTGGCCACCATCGAGGCCATGCACGCCGGCGACGTGCGGATCTTCGTCGGCATGGGCGGCAACTTTGCCCTCGCGGCCCCCGACACCGCCTACACCTTCGACGCACTGCGGCGGTGCGAACTGACCGTCCAGGTCAGCACCAAACTCAACCGCAGCCACCTGGTGCACGGCGCCCGCGCGCTGATCCTGCCCTGCCTGGGCCGCACCGAGCGCGACGAGCAGCGCGGCGGCCTGCAGCAAACCTCGGTCGAGGATTCGATGGCGATGGTGCACCTGTCCAAGGGCATGAAATCCCCTGCCTCACACCACCTTCGGTCCGAGCCGTCCATCGTCGCCGGTATTGCCAAAGCCGCTCTGCCGCAAAGCAATACACCCTGGGACCATTACGTCGAGGACTACGATCGGATCCGCGACACCATGGCCGAAGTCCTCGACGGCTTCGAGGATTTCAACCGCCGCGTGCGCCTGCCGCTCGGCTTCCGGATCAAACAGCCCGCCCGCGAACTGATCTTCCTCACCCCGTCCGGCAGGGCCGAATTCTCCGACGCCGACCTGCCGGATCTCACCACCGCACCGGGCACGCTGACCCTGGCCACCATGCGCTCCCACGACCAGTGGAACACCACCATCTATTCCGACAACGACCGCTACCGCGGCGTGAAAAACCTTCGCACCCTGGTGTTCATGAACGAGCACGACATGCGCGAGCGCGGCTTGGAGCTGTTCGACGAGGTCGACATCACCAGCATCGCCCGCGACGGCAGCCGCCGATCGGTGCAGCGCTACAAGGCAATTCCCTACGACATCCCGCGCGGCTGCGCCGCCGGGTACATGCCCGAACTCAATGTGCTCTGCGCGATCGGCGATTACAGCACCCAGAGCGACCAGCCGATCATGAAGAACCTGAAAGTCACCATCGAGCGCTCCCACTGACACCGCCGCCCACTTTCCCGCTCGAGGAGCGACATGAACGAAACCATTACCGCGAAAACGATCGGAAACCCACGAGGAATCGACGACAACCCTTGGGCGTCCGGGCATCCCGCCGACGGCGAACGCGTCGCGATCTTCGCCTTCGAGGTGACGGGCGTCGACAACACCTCCGCCGATCTCCGCACCTACCACGTGACCCCGCCCGACCGGGCGTCCGAGGGCACGATCGTCCCGCAGCACCGCACCCCCGAGGGCGTCACCGTCACCTGGCTCGGCTGCGGCACCGGCACGGTGATCCGCGCGGCCACGCATCTCGATATCGAAGCGGCCATGATGGATCCGGACAACTCCGCGCAGACGATGTTCCAATGCCGGGTCCGGCCGGACAATCCCCAACTCACCCACTGAGCGCGCACCACCGGCCCGACCGCGAATCCTCGGAGGGCCGACCGATCCTTGGCACAATGGGCCAGGTGCGAACCCAGACAGGTGGTGCAAACCTCTGGCGTGCGGCGGTCACGGCGGTGGTCTCGGTGTCGGTCCTGATCGGCGCGTCCGAATGGCTGCATTGGCGGGCGTCGCGGCGGTTTCCGTGCCCGATCCCCGACCCGTTGCCCCCCGGCGGCACGCATGCCGTTGTCGTGCTGGGGTATCCGGCCAAGGCCGACGGCAGTCCGCATCCCTTGCAGACGTGGCGCTGCCGGATCGCGGAACGGTCGATGTCCCCCGGCACATCGGTGATCTTCACCGGCGGCCCGGTGAGTAACCAATGGGCCGAGGCCGAGGTGATGGCCGCTTACGCGCGGGATGTACTCGGCATACCCGCCGCGGCCATCCGAACCGAAACCGAGGCCGAAAGCACCTGGCAGAACATCGAATTCACGATCCCGATGATCGAACACGCGGACCGTATATCGATCGTGTCCTCCCCCATGCACGCCGCCCGCGCCCGCCGCTACCTCTACCTGCAGCGCCCCGACCTGGCTGCGCGGTTGTCCCCGGCCGACGACTATCGCTTTCTCGATGCGTGGTGGTTGAAACTGCCTACGGCCGCATACGAAACCAGCGCGATCGTGCGGCGGAGGGTGGGCCACACGGTGGTGCGGATCCTGGGCCGGTAGCGCCGCACCGGTCTTCGCCGGGCCCGGCCCTGCACTCGTTGCGCGACAAGAGAGTTGGCCCCGATTTCAAGGGTCGCCATGATCGTGGGCAGTGCAATCTAGGTCTGTCGCTCGTCGCGGCCGCCGCGCGAGCATGAGATCACAGTGCCGAGCCCCCGGCGTCGACCGGTGCAGGGGCGCGGCACACAGACTGTGTCCCACTGCGGGGAGTGATTGCAATGAATAAGCATGAGCCCTGGTTCGGAGATCCGTCCGTGTCGCGGAAGGTCACGATGAACCTCGATGATGCGGTCGCCTGCGCGCAACTCTGTGCCGACGCGATCGGGCGTGTCTACGGAATCATCGAACATTTTTACCACGTACCGCCGCTTCAGAAATTCGGACCGCTGCCGTCGGGGTGGTATCTGGCCAATGACTTCGACACTGCCGGACATACGGCGAACGACTCGCTTCGGAAGCATATCGAGGTACTGACCCAGCTGGCGAACGCTTTCAAGAACACCCATCAGGTCATGAGCGCCGCCGACCGCGACAGTGCACTGCAGATCGGCCCTTACGATAATTCGCCATCTCAGCAATGGAACAACTTCCGGATACCCACCAACGGAAATGGCACTCATTACGCCGAGCATCCGCCATCCCCGGTTGGAAGCGGTGACGGCACACAGTGGAATTATAGGGACCCTAATTTCGACCCCGGCTATACCCAATCTCGAGAGAAAGTAGACGGAAAGTCGAGGAATATTCACTACATTCCCAATTCGTACGACAACAAAATGGGTGCAACCGCGAACCCCTGGGGCAATACCGACGGCATCGGCGACAAGGGAATAAGGCCCGATGAAACCAAACTCGAACTCCCCTGGGACCAGGATCCGACAATTCGGCCGGATCATCGAGACGGCCGTGGCGTGCACCCCGACGAGGCCGCCGACAGTTACGACTGGGAGATCTTGCAGAAACTCGGGGAGCAGATTCCGTCCTGCACCGCCCCCATCGAGAATACCGCACGCGCTTGGCACTGGGCCGCCAATGAGCTGAACGTCATCACGGGCTATACCACAGCCAAGATACTCGGCATGATGAGCGACGGCTGGCAAGGGAAAACGAAGCAGACGGTGACCGCGGCGATGAACCAGTATCGTACCGAGTCACAGCAGCTCGTCGCGGATATGGGAAACGTCGCCGACAATCTGCGGAACAACGTGAAAGTAACGCTCCAGAACACCCACTATTGGATGCCCCCCTACGACATGGCGAAACCCAGCGACTCGGCGACGTACCAGCGGGACCTGAAGATCCTGAACGGCGCGCGCTGGGCGATGGGTGCGATCTACAACCCAGGCTTCGTCGACGCCGCGAACGCCATGCCACGGCTGGCCCCACCGAAGGGACTCGCCAACCCCGCACACAACCCACCTCCTCCACCTCCTCCACCGCCCCCGCCGGCCAACCCCACTCCGGCTCCGGCGACGCCGGGGGCGAATACCCCCACACCGGGCACCAAATCACCGAACGGCCCCGGAGCCTCGAAGCGCTCGTTGCAGGACAGAGCCCCGCATCCGAATGTGCCACCACCAGGGCAGAATTCCGGACAGGACGGCCTGCAACAGGCCGCACAGGCACTCCAGCAGGCGGCCGGTGCAGGGCAGCAGGCGCTCGGTAGTGCGCAGCAGCAGGCCCAGCAGAATACCGCCGAGGATGCCGCCAAGGCTGCGGCCGCCGACGCCGCTCTCGCCTCGGGACTGCCCGGACTCGCCGGGATGGGCGGGGCTGGCAGCCTGGGCGGAACCGCAGGAGCCCTGGGCAAGGCGGCCCAGCTCGAATCGGACGCTCTCCAGGCATCCAGGCTGTTTCCCCGAGCCGGCGCTGCCGCCGCGGAAGAGGCTGCCGCGGAGGAGAGTTCACTTGCTCGCGCCGGTCTGGCGCAGAACTCCGGTGTGGGATCGCCCGGTGCGGCGGGCGCGCGCGGCAACCAGGACAGGGAGAAGGAACGCAAGTCGGCGGTGTATCTCGAGTCGACGAAGCATCTCGCCGAGGCTCTCGGCCAGCCCGTCATCGGATCGGTGCCGGTGATCAAAGAATGAGCGCTCACTGGACTCTGACCGATCAGGAATTCGTCGCGCTGTGGCGCGAGTCCAACGACGACACGCTGCCCGTTCCGCTGGTCTACACCAGCAGGACGATGTTCGAGCACGACCATCGGCGCGAACTCCGGTCGGCACGCGACCGGATACGGTCCACGCACAGCTCGGCGATGGGCGTGATATTCGAGACGATCAACCAGCCGGACCTGCGCATCGCCGCATACGGCTGCGTGAACGCCCCGGCGGACGACCCCGAGAACTGGCTGCGGCTGCTGGGCGTGCGGCGCGGCGACAACGGGTATCTCATCAGCCAGATGCCGGGCGAAACACTCTGACACAGTGGCGGTTTCACTATCACACCGTGTGAGGCGGTGCGACTGGCCGATGTCGTCGCCGCCGAACTGCCCGAATGTCCGAGGGGCGGCCGCGGTAACCTCGAACTCCCTACGCCCACACCGGATCACGCGACAGAACCCGATATGGACTACTCCTACGGACGCTCTCGGATCGACTTCAATCAGCTGGAGGACTCCCCCACCCGCCGCGCGCAGGAATTCCTCGCCGCGCCGGCACATTCGACGGGGATCATCGAAATCGAGCAGGGCGCATCGGCTTTCGGTCCGCAGGGCATCACGCGCCGTCGGCTGGAGTGGCGGGACCTCGACGACGACGGCCGCTACATCATCGACGGGCGACACCCCCCGATCGCCACCGCCGCGGACGCCACCCGCGTCAAGGACCTGATCAACGTCGAGATCGCCGTGGTGATCCACGCGATCAGGGACGAACGCGGCCGGCGGGGCTAGACGATCGCGATGGCGCGTCCCGGATGGCGGCGAAGCCGCTCGGCCACCTGATCGGCGACGTCACCGTCGCTCAACCGCGCCGGATCCTCCTGCACCACAGGATGATTCAAAGCATCGAGACTGTCGGACACATAGTCCGGCAGCCGGTCCTCGGGCTGCTTGGCCAGGTCGGCCAGGGTGCTGACACCGGTCAGCACCAGCAGCGATTCCAGCCCGACGCAGCAGGCGCCGTCGATATCGGTGTCGAGGCGGTCGCCGACGACCAGAGCCGAGCGGGTCCCCGCCCGGGTCAGCGCATCCTCGAGCAGCGGCGCGTATGGCTTACCAGCGACGATCGGCTCGATATCGGTGGCAGCGCGCACAGCGGCGACCATCGACCCGTTGCCGGGGGCCAGCCCACGCTCGGTGGGCAACGTCGCGTCGGTGTTGGCGGCGACCCACAGCGCACCGGCGCGGATCGCGTAGGCGGCCTCGGCCAGATCCGGCCAGGCGGTCTGCGGCGAATGGCCCTGCACCACCGCGGCGGGCACGGCCGTTTCCCAGCGGCGTACCGGAACCAGCCCGGCCCGCTCGATCTCCGCGGCCAGATCATCGGTGCCGACGACCAGCACCGTCGCCCCCGGGGTCAGCCGATCAGCGAGGACATGGGCCGCGGCCTGCGCACTGGTCACCACCTCGTCCTCGGCCGCGGCGAAC
This sequence comes from Nocardia albiluteola, assembly GCF_018860155.1. GTDB lineage: Bacteria > Actinomycetota > Actinomycetes > Mycobacteriales > Mycobacteriaceae > Nocardia > Nocardia albiluteola. The sequence continues at coordinate 4,923 of NZ_JAHKNI010000012.1, read as the reverse complement.
CCCATGTCGGCCAGGTGCGCGGCCACCGCGGCCGCCGACCGGCTCGCATTGTTGGTCACATATCGCAGCGCCTGCGCACCCTCGCCCGCCGACAAGGCCTGGGGCGCACCGGAAATCACCGCATTTCCGCGGTACAGGGTGCCGTCCAGATCCAGCAGCAATGCCTCGAACCGATCCCGTAGCCTCGTCACAGCACCCGCACCACCTTCTGCCTCCACCGGGCGATGCCGCCCGGACAGGCCGAGCCTACTGGGTGCGGAGCCGAGGCCCGACACCTGTAACCGCCGTTCGCGGCCGCTGGGCCGTGGAATATTCGAAGTCGGCGCCGGGTTCCGGATCATATGAAGATTGGCATAAACACCTTTCTGACCGACGAGGGAATTTCCGCACCCGTACTGGGCCGCGCGCTCGAGGAACGCGGATTCGAATCGCTGTTCGTCGCCGAGCATTCGCACATTCCCACGAGCCGCCGCACGCCGTACCCCGGTGGCGGCGACCTCCCCCGCATGTACTACCGCGCGTATGACCCGTTCGTCGCCCTCGCCGCGATCGCGTCGGTCACCGACCGGCTGATCCTCGGGACGGGCGTCACCCTGCTGATCCAGCGCGACGTGATCCACACCGCCAACGAGGTCGCCACTCTGGATCAGCTGTCCGGCGGCCGCGTCGTCTTCGGCGTCGGCGTCGGCTGGAACCGCGAGGAGATGGAGAATCACGGCACCGATCCCCGCACCCGCGGCGCACTGGTCGACGAGCAGCTGACGGCCCTGCGCACGATCTGGACCGAGGACGAGGCAGAATTCCACGGCAGATTCATCGATTTCGATCCGATCTTCGCCTGGCCCAAGCCGGTCCAGCGGCCACATCCGCCGATCTTCCTCGGCGGCGGCCCGGCCGCGGCCGAGCGCGCGATCAAGCACGGGATCGGCTGGATCCCCCTGAGCATGGGCGATCCGTCCGCGATCGCGGACCAGCTCGCCGGATTCCGCGATTCCGGGCTCCCCGTCGCCATCATCGGCGGCGCGCCGAACCCCGCGGTTCTGGACGCCTACGCCGAGGCGGGCGTGGAACGCGTAACCCTCACCCTGGACACGATCCCCGAGGCCGAAAGCCTCCGGGAATTGGACACACTGGCGACCTTCGTCGAGAAGTACGCGGCCTGATCCGCCCGCCCGGCTCGCAACTTCTCCTCGCCCGGCAGGTTCTCACACCACCTCTCAGCAGTGGCCCGCACCGGGCAGCCTGCCGGGCGCCAAGGCGGCGCGATGCTGCCGATCCGCACTAGTCGGCACGTAGTAGGGCGCTTCCTATCCGCCGACCGCACGGAGCCGGCAGTAGGTGACGATCAAGTCCCCGTATTCGGGATTGCCACACGCTGCGGCGGACGCCTGGGCCCGATCGCACGCATCGTCCAGCTGCGGGCCAGGTCCTTCAGCCGACAGCAGCACGGCGATCGTCTCCCACCGGCCCGGGCTTTCTCCCGGCTGGGCCAGCAGCTCTTCCAGATACCGACCTGGCTGCAGCAGTCGTAGCGCGCGGCGCGCGTAGGCGTGCACCCGCGAGGGCAGCTCGGCGCGGACAACATCGATATCGGCCTGCAACGCATGCCGCTCCGGCTGCAGCGCCGGATCCACCCCAATGGACCACGGCCTCATGACCTGATCCGGCAGGCCTTGATGATCCACCAGCCGCGGGCCCTCGGCCCGCTCGAGCGGGGTCGGTGGCCTACCGAATCCGGCATCCCGCCAGTTCGAGAACTCCCACCACTCGATCGGTGTGACGCTCAACGCCAAGCCGAACCCGACCGACTGCTGACCGCCACTCCAGGTGCTGATCGCCCGGCTACGGCCGACCGAGGCGACACCCGACGACTCGACCCGCACCCAGGAATTCCCGGAGCCACCGAATCCATACTGCCGCAGCAGCTTCCCTATCTCTCGCTCCACACGGCGCACCGCCGACTCCGGACTGACCATGCGGTCAGAGTAGCGAGACACCCCGACAGAACACCTCGATGCGCTTCCCTCAGCCCCGGTGCTACCGGCCCGGGGCGGGCGATCGGCAATCGCCTCCAGCACCTCGATCACTCCCGCTGTTCGACGGTATGCAGCCGGTGGTCTTCAACCTCGCGCGGGCACAGATCGTCACCGGGTTTCGATCGGCACTCTCAGGCCGTGCCGGGCCAGGGCCGTCTTGCGCGGCAGCGAATATGGCCGTACAGGTCCTGGTTGTGGCGCCGTCGAGACAGTCGGGCAACAGCCCGAGCGCCTACTCGCCATCGAGCCATCAGCCAGTCGGGATATCGGCCAGCAGCCCCTGGTGGTACTCGCCCCAGAGACATCGGGCCAACAGCCCCCGGCGCTACTCGCCCTCGGGGCAATCCGCGAACAGCCCCTCAGCACTAGCCACCCTCGAGCCATTCAGCCAACAGCCCTCAGCGCTACCCGCCCTCGAGGCAATCGGCCAGTCGGGATGTCGGCCAGCTGCCCGTGGTGCTACTCGCCCTCGGACTCGTGCGGCTCGGCAGTGGTCTCCGAGGCGGCGTCAGCGTCGGTTTCCTCGCGGCCGACGCCACCGGGGATCGGCTCGTCGTCTCGGCCTACACCACCCGGGACGATCTCGCCCTCGTCGAGGTCATCGCTGTATTCTCCGGCGGCCAGCTCGTCGGCGCGCTCCTCGGCGTCGGTGTCGCCGTCGACGTCGGCCGCGGCCGCGTTGAGGAACCACGTCAGGGCCTCGTCGGCGCGGTCGGCGGCCAGCAGTGCCTCCGCATAGGCGTAGAACAGGCGCGCGGAGGCGGGGCCGACTCGCGCCGGATCCAGCTCCGGAGTCTGCAGGGTCACGACCGCCTGATCGTATTGGCCCAGATCCATCCGAGCGCCCGCGACGACGATGCGCAGCTCGGTGGCCTCGTCGCCACTGAGCTGGCGTGCCTCGTCGCTACGGCCCAGTTCGATCGCGCGCTCGGGCCGGCCGAGGCCGCGTTCGCAGTCGGCCATCACCGCGAGCAGGCCGTGCCCGCCGGACATCCGGCGCGCGGTACGCAACTCCGAGAGCGCCTCCGCCCACTCCCCCGCGTGATAAGCGATGACGCCCGCGGTCTCGCGAACCACCGCGATCCGGCCGGCCCGCTGCCGCGCCGCGCGGGCGTGCTCGAGCGCCAGCTCGGGATCCTCGTCCAGCAGACGCGCCGCCATCACCAGATGGCGTGCAACGGTTTCGGCGTTGCCCTTGTCCAGGCTGAGCAGGTCGCGCCGTACGCTCGGTTCCAAATCGGTCGGCTGCACGTCGTCCGGAAGCGCCGGCTCCTCGGGACGCGGCGGCCGGCGATCGCCACCCCGGGTTCCACCGGCAGATTGTGCGCCCTCGCCGCCGCGGCGGCGGTCCGGGGCAAAGCCCTCGCGGCCCTCGCCCCCGGGGCCCCTGCCCTCTGACCGGCGATCGGCGTCATCGCGACGAAAACCACGGTCGCGATCGCCTCGGTCGCGATCGCCACGATCCCGGTCGCCGTAGGGGCGGTCGCCGCGGTCCCGATCGCCATAGGGACGGTCGCCACGATCCCGGTTGCCATGAGGACGGTCGCCACGATCCCGATCCCCATAAGGACGGTCGCCGCGATCGCGATCGCCGTAAGGTCGGCCGCGACGGTCCCGGTCACCGCTGTAGGGGCGATCGGAACCGCGACCGGACTCCGCACGCCCGCGGTCGTCACCATAGGGACGCTCGGTACCGCGGCGATCGCCGCGCCCCTGCGCTCGGTCATAATTCGGGCGATCACCTTGACGGGGCGAGTCCCGTCGACTGTCGTCACGCCGGAAACCGCCCGGACGATCCGAGCGCCTCGAATCATCGCGCCCGGCACCGCGGTCGCCCGTTCCGCGCCGGTCGTCACCGCGACCGAAGCCACCGCGGTCATCGCCGCCGGTACGATCCGGATCGCGGCGGAAACCACCACGATCGTCACCGCCCGGCCGACCCTGATCGCGCCGGTCATCACGCCGGAACCCACCTCGGTCGCCCTGCCCCGGGCGGTCCGGTCCGCGCCGGAAACCACCGCCGCGATCATCCCGTTCGGAGCCGCCGCGCCGGACACCACCGCGATCGTCACCGCTGGCGCCGCGCCGGAACCCTCCGTCGCGGTCCCCGGATTCACGGCGGTCCTGGCCGCCCCCACGATACGAATCGGTGCGGTCCGAGTTGCCGCGATCAGCGCCCGGTCGATCGGGGTTGGAGCGCCGGAATCCGCCGGATCGGCGTTCCCCACCGCCCTCCGCGTCGCCGCGCGGGCGATCGCGCCCCTCGCGGGGAGGATACGACCGGCCCTCGTTCGGGCGATCGCCGCCGGACCGGTCGTGCGACGACTTGCCGAAGCCGCCCGCACCCTGGCCGGGCCCGCTGCGGCGGAAGGGCTTGCGACCGTCGTTGTGCTCCGACACGGTGGTCCCTCTCTCTGTCCCTGGCTCATACCCGGCCGCGGCGCACGCACCCGCGTGTGGCCTGCGGGCTCTCGCACCCGCCTACCTTCAGATTCAATCACGTGTGGACAATGCGCCGTCCACGAGGCACAGGCTTGTCAAGCCCTGTTAACGCAGAGAAGGGGACCCACGAATGGGTCCCCTTCTCGCAAAGGATGTTCCGGCGGTGTCCTACTCTCCCACACCCTGGCGAGTGCAGTACCATCGGCGCAGGTGGCCTTAGCTTCCGGGTTCGGAATGGGACCGGGCGTTTCCCCACCGCTATAGCCGCCGTAACTCTATGAAACTAGACACAGAGAGCCAGACCTGTCATCCCCGAAAAAATCCGGGAACTCACATCTGTCTTCTTCTCTGGTATCTGTGTGTTGTTTCAGATACCGCACAGTGGACGCGTAGCAGCTTTGTTGGTAAGTCCTCGGCCTATTAGTACCAGTCACCTACACCCCTT
>NZ_JAHKNI010000011.1:110655-346269 GCF_018860155.1 Nocardia albiluteola | reverse complement strand
GAGGCTGCCGGTTCGGTCTCAGGGTCCTGTTCCGGGTCGAAGGCGTCGACGACACGGTTGATCAGAGCGACCCGATCCTGTTCCCCCTCGGCCGCAACGGTGCCGAGCTGCGCCTTCAGATAATCGGCGAACTTGGATTTCGCGTCGTCCGTGCCCAGCTGGTCGAAACGTACCCACACCGGGCGCTGCCAGTCCGGGACCTCTACGGCATCAATGGGCGCGCCGTGGGCGGCGAACAGCTTGTGAATCCGGTCGATGGACTTGCGATCCGTGTGCTGCGCAAACGAATTCAGCACCGTGAGCTGCGCCGGAGAGCATTTCTCGTACTCTCGGTTCACCCAGGCGAGATTCATCATGGTTGCCGCATGGGCCTGCTCGTCGAGTCGCCGGAGCGCCTCCGCGTCGAGCTGCCCATCCGTCCCCCGCTGCAGCGCCAACGCGCGGGCTCGGTCGTATGCGGCGCGGTACATGGCGACCTTTGTGGCGCTACCGACCTTCGGATCCCGATAGGCGGGGTCGCCGAGAATCGGGTTGACGCCATCGAGCTGCGGCGTTTGGAAAGTCTGATCGGTGCTGATGTTGCCCCACAGGTCGATCGTGATGCCCCGGGCGCTGGAGAGGATGCCGTTGAAGAGGTCTTCGATCGGGTGCATCGATTCGCGCGTTGCGAACGGCGTTTCCGGCGTGTCTCGGACAACGTCACCCGCCTCGACGACGACGTGGGTGGCGTAGCCCTTCTTGTCGGCGGCAAGAGGGTCGACGGGGGTCCCGTCAGGGAGGGTGCCGCCGTAGATGTTCGCGGAGAAGAAGAGGCTCTTGAATGTGGTGTTGGGGCGCATCGCCGCGAACATGTTGTGCAGGCTGCCGTGCTGTCCGATATCGACCAGTGCGACTGTCCTGCCCAAGCTGTCCGGCGGGAAGCCACAGCTATCCAGCTTCGCGTTCAGCATGGCCCAGGCCCCGTGCACCTCGGGACCTGGGGTCTTGGGGCGTTTGTAGGCAAAGGCGGACGGATCCACGAAGCGGTCGACCTTACCCTTGGCGTCGGTGACCCCGTCCGCGGCAAGCCGTCGGGAGACCGGAACCACGATGACGTGCTTTTTGCAGAACTCCGGATCCAACGCGTACCAGAGCGTGGCGTACATATAGCCGTCGCGGGCCAGGCACGCGATGACGGTACCCGGCTCCTCCTCGACAAGCTTTTTGCAGTCCTCGAGCATCTCGATCGCCACCTTGAGCAGAATCGCCGAGAAGTCTTCGGCCACGTCGTATCCCAGGCCGATCTTTGCCTGCTCGATCGGGTGGCTGATGCCGAACTGGTCGTACACGTCCTCGAGGGTCTGCTGTCGCAAAGCCGGTCGGGCGGACTTCGTCCACGGTGTCCTCCCGGTTGGTACGGGGCGTGGCGAGGCCATGACGTCCGGTTCGGCGCCGGGCGGGGTCGGGGGGCCGTGGGCGGAGTGGTCGTCGCCTGGGTCGTGGCCGTCGGGGTGGTGGTCGGCGCCGAAGCGGATGGTGTTCGGGGGTGTGTGGGGCGTGGCGCCGGTGAGGTGGAAGGGCTGGCCGACGGGCATGTCGGGCGTGCGGTGATAGGTGAGTGTCCAGAGGCGTCCGGTTTCGTTGTGGGTGCTGCCGGTGAGTTGGGGGAGGGTTTGGAGGTTCTTGCTGGTTTCGGTGGTGAATTGTTCTTGGCCATGGGTGTTGGTGCCGTGGTAGGTGATGGTGTGGCCGTTGAGGTCGAACTGGTGCCGACCGTGGTCGTCGGTGCCGAGGTGGGTGAGGGTGTAGGCGTGTCCGCCGATGTTGTGCGGGTCCGGGGTGGTGGTGTGCCGTTCCTCGAGCAGTAGGGCGGTGATGGTGGCATCGGGGTGTTGTTCGACGTGGGCGATGAGCCCCTGGATGAGTACGGCATGGGCGGTGAGCGAGGTGTGGTCGTCGGGATGTGTTCCGGGGTGGATCAGATCTGGTTGGGCGTGCGGGAAGCTCGGGGCCATCTCGTTCCAGGACCAGCCGCCGAGCCGGTGGGTGTCGGTTGTGATCGGAGTAGCCACGGTGCCCTGGTGGGCGTTGAGGTGGCCGACGGCGATGGGCACACAGTGATTGATCGGTTGTGCCGTTGCGGTGGAGGAGCTTTCGGGAGATTCCTGTGACTTCAGCGCATTGTCGATCAGCGCGCGTGCGGACTGCTGCCGTTCGAATTCCTGACGCGCCATATGGCGGAGCCACCCGGCGGGGTTCAGGCCTTGCGGGACTGCCCAACCGCTCGATTCGGCGCGCAGGAACACCGCGTTGTTGAGGGCCTGTGCCCGCTGCAGCACGCGTTCGGGGATCGGGGTGCGGGGCTGCACGCCCAGCATGGTGAGGATGTGGCCGAGCATCTCCCGGCCGTATTGCTTGCGCCGTTCCTGGAAGTCCGCGGGGATGTCTCGCTGCTTGCGGGCGTGGGCGGGCGAGCGATGTGAGAGTTGTTCTCGGCGAGCCGGTTCGGCTGTGGGAGTCGGTGGTGTGCGGTCGGAGCCGGTGCGCGGGCGCGGGCTCTCCGTGTGGGTGCGTTGCTGTTCATCGGGTTCCGATTTCGTTGGCGCGGGTGTGTGATCTGTTGCACCGGTGGTCCGATCCGGTTGATCGACGGCTTGGGGCGGGGCGTGGGTATCGTCTCTCGGCTGCGGCTGCGGCTGCGGCTGCGGCTGCGGCTGCGGCTGCGGCTGCGGCTGCGGCTGCGGCTCGGGTTCGGGATGTGGGTGCGGCGCCGGTTCGGGCTCCGGCTGTGGTTGTGGTTCTGGCTCTGGTTGTGGTTCCGGTCGCGGCGGCAATTCTGGCTGGGGCCGCGGCTGTGATTGTGGGGCGGGAGCATCGTGTGTGGTGGTGCCGGGCGCGGCGTTGTCCTGCGGGATGATCATCGCGGTGACGACCAGAGCGTCCTCGATCGTGAACCGTCCTCGCACGATCGTTGGCAGTCCGTCGAGGGCGGTCGGGTCGTCGGTCCGCACGTGGGCTTCGAAGGAGCCGGACTCGGGCAGGAAAGCAATGTCGATCTCGGCAGGGTGCAACCGTCGGCCGATCAGGGGCTCGTACGCGTTGATGGTGCTTTCGATGGCGGAGAACAGTGGGGCGGTCGCGGAGTTGTTCTTGACGTCGATACCAACCGATCGTGCCTGGCCGGCATCGACAACGATTGCCGCAGAGTAGGTTCCGGTTTCGACGGTGCTGCCGACCACCCCATCCGGCCAGCGCGGCCGGCCATCGGGCTCGATGTCGATCGACTGGTCGCTCAATCCGGCCGCGTGTAGTGCGCGGTCGACGCACAGCGCCGTGTTGTGACGTGGAAGACGCCCCGCGCCGCGTACCTCCGCGGTGTGGACGGTGGCCGGCACCACGGTGGCGATCGTGCCACCGTTCACGGTGGGTTCGGCTGCGGGGGCGGAAGCGGATGTCGTCGTCGGTCTCGCCGTGCGCGGGTCGATGGGACCTCGGACGCTCCACGGTTGTGCCGAGGACCCGTCCGATGCGGGTGTTCGAGCGGCGCCATGCCCCGGGGGGCGGCCCCGTAGTTGTTCCGGATGTCTGCGGTGCAGGAATTCGGGTAGTTGCAAGCGGGCGGGTTCGACGACGCCGCCGCGGTTGGTGAAGTAGGCGACGAAGGCCTTCTTGTAGTCGGTGTAGGAAGGGGTCCAAGCGTTCTTCCCCGCTTCGTCTCCCGCGTAGTTGCGTACGTGGATGGTGGGGGCGTCGCTGTCGGTGCCCTGGGCAAGGGCGTCGTTGTCGGTGTCTTCGATGAGGGTGTCGAAGACGAAGATCTCGTCCCCGACACCGACGACGTAGTGGATGTGCCCGTCGACGACGACGGCGGCTCGGTCGATGTCGTTGGTCTTGTCGAGGATGGTCTTGACGGCTTTGGCTACCGGGTCGGTGCCCTTGGTTCTCATGGGGCGGAGTTGGGCGCGCAGGGTTTCCTCGGTGATTTCCCAGTTGTCCTCGGCGTTCCAGCGTGGGTCGGCGGTATCGGGTTGGGGTGTGTGGTCGTCGCCGAGTGCCCAGTGCATGCGTGTGATGAAGCGGGCGCAGTTCTCGACGACCTCGCGGGTGGGCACTTCGGGCGCAGGTTCGTCGGATTCCGGCTGGTCGAGAATGGCCAGATTCTCCGGATCGGGCGAGGGCAGCGACTTGGTGAGGCGCCAGCGCAGTGCCAGCAGAGCACGGCCGAGTTTCGCGGTCAGGCCGCGTCCCAGTCTCAGCAGCGGTGGAAGCACACTCGCTGCGACGACCGCGCCGGCGCCGGCCAGCCCGGCCTGGGTGATTCCGTGTGCCGACAGCTCGGCGCCGTCCAGCAGCGGACCTACGGCCGACCCGACCAGCCCCGCCAAGCCCATCGCGGCGCTCGTGTGGTTGAACATCATCTTGTCGGGAAGAACGCTCTGCAGATAATTACTGAGTTTGACGTTCATGGCGACGCCCGCGAATCCGATGGCGGCGGCCGCGAATCCGGCGACGCCCGGATCGGTGGTGCCGCCTTGGAGCCCGGCAGCCACCGCGAAAGCGGCGAGGGTGTACGGGAACATGGTGGGCGCGTCGATACCGGCGCCCCATTTACGCACCGTGAGTCCGCCGGCAACGGCACCGGCAGCACTCACGCTGAGTATCGCGCCGGAAATCCACGGCGACCCGATGTGTTCGACCAGGGAGATATTGCGATGGTTGAGCATTGCGAAGCCGGTGTTGGCGAGCGCGATGATCCCGGTATAGCCGCGCAGGAACGGGTCCCGCCACACCACTTGCGTGCCCTTGCGGATATCGCTGATGAATGTCCGGATGCCGGGTTGCTCGTTCGAGTCGGGAGTCGGTACGTAGTTGCTGAACAGCGGCATTAGTACCAGCGCGCCACCGAATGTGGCGGCGTCCACGAAAAACGGCGAGGCGGCCGCCAGCAGGGCCAGGCTCACACCGGCGGCCTTGCCGCCGACACTCGCGGCATACCCGTCGACTGCATCCAGAGAGTTCATCGCCGTCCGTTGCTCGAGAGAGATCAGGCTCAAGGCGATATTCGTTTTGCTGGCTCGGTAATATTCGCCGGCGATGCCGCCGGCCAGGGTCGTCGAGGTCAGGACCTCGACCAGGTCGGGTCCCTTCAATAAGACCTCGATGCCGGCGGCGCTGGTTGCCGCCAGCCCGGCGATCAGCGAGTTACGCATCGTCTTCACGGGGTCGCGTTTGGCGGCGCCGGCCGCGAGAAATGGCACCACGCTTTTGGGCGCCATGAGGGCTGACGTCACCCACGCCGAATCCATCGGCGAACCGGTCAGGTATTGCACCGCCACCGGCCCGGCCGCGATCGCGGTGGCGCTGCCGAACGCGTTGAGAGCGCTGGGGACCATCAGGTACCGGAAGGGCCGGTTGACGCGGAGCAGTTGCGAGGGGGATACCTCCGGCTTCGATTCCTGCTGGCTCGGCTCGGCGGACTCCGGCGTCGATGTCTCGACCGATTCCTCGGGCGAGTCCGTGTTGTGTGTCTCGGGCTGTTCCGAATTCCGGTCGTCACCGGCCCGCGAGGGCGACGTCTCGGCTGGTTGGGCGGAAGGTTTTTGTTCGCCCGAGTCCGGGGTCCGAGGCTTTTTCGGCTTGCCACACGGCGCGGCCCCCAAACGCAATTCGTCCGGGGGCGGAGTGGTTTGGTCGCCGAGGCCGTGCACGATCTGGCCGCGGACGGCGCCGGGATCACGGCGGTAGAGGACCGCCCACACGGCGTCGGTCTCCCCTCGGGTGCTTCCCGCGAGCTGTGCCAGCGACTTCCGCTCGCCGGAGGACGTACGGAATTGTGCCTCGCCATCCTGAATCCCGACGTAGGTGACGGTCTGGTCGCCGAAGCGGAACTCGTGTTCTCCCACCTCGGTTTCGCGCAGATAGGTGAGGGTGTAGGCGTGTCCGCCGACGTTGTGCTCGTCGGGGGTCCGGCGTTGTTCGAGGACGAGCGCGCTGAACGTAGCCTCGGGCGCCCGGCGGGCCTGATCGATGAGGGTCAGGACGAGTTCGGCATGGCCGGTGAGCCCCTCGCTGCCGTGGAATTGCCCGGGTATCACGGTGTCGTCGTGGAGGTTGTTTCTGAGTTCGGCCCATGACACGCCGTCGACGCGGTCGAGGGAGATGGGGTTGCCGGAGAGGTCGATGAGGACGCCGTTGACGACGCTGCCCTGCGCCGCGGCGAGATCGCGGGCGGCGACGAACGCGCAATGGTTGATCGGACGCCCAGTGCTGCTGGGGTGCAGCACGTTCCGTGGCCCGTTGTCACGGCTGCCGTCGTCTGCGGCCGGGTCGACGGCGCGCGGAGTAGTGCCTGCGTGTCGTGGATCCTGCGATGCGGGAACTGCTTCGGAGGCAGGGCCGAAATTCTTCACCGCGGCCCGGGCGTCGACCAGCCGTTGCTGGGCCGCGGCCAGGTCGGCGAGGTGTTTCAGGATTCCGCCGCGGGGGATCAGCGGGCGGGACAAGACCTTGAGGTAATTGATTTCGGCTTGGCGAAGGGCCTGGTGGGCACTGTCATTCGGGCGGCCGTGCGCGGCGGCATCCGATTCGAGTAGCTTGCGTGCCCGGTCGGCCTGCTGCCAGATCGTCTCGAAGAGTCCAGGCAGTGTTGCGGAGAGGAATGCCAGGAGATGGCGGTCGTCAAGGCCCAGCTCCAGGCGCAGGTCCTGGGAGTGTTCCTGGCTGAGTAGGTCCCGGGCCATCGCGAAGTTCGGTCCGAGCCACGGCATTCCGGTGACGCCCATGATCTGTGAGTCCAGTAGGGGCGCCGCGGCGAGGAAGAGGGCCAGCTCGTCGAGCGTCGAGCCCGTGGGCTTGTGCTCAGGTGCTGTGTCGGTCGCCGGGAAGGTGATCGCGGCGTTGGGGTCCGGGCCGTCGCTCCACTTGGGTGGTGGTGCGTGTCGCTGCGCGAGCCGAACCAGATCGGCAAACCGTTGCGCAGTCGCCTCGCCGTCTCCGAAGAGCCGTCGCAGGTTCTCGGCGTAGGGCTGCTTCAGTTCTGCGCGGATTGAATCTGTCCAATCCACGGTCGGCTCGGTGGGTTCGGCGGTGTTCTGCGGTGTCTCGGGAGTGGTTGATGCGGAATCGTGTTGTGGCGCGGAGGCTGCCGGTTCGGTCTCAGGGTCCTGTTCCGGGTCGAAGGCGTCGACGACACGGTTGATCAGAGCGACCCGATCCTGTTCCCCCTCGGCCGCAACGGTGCCGAGCTGCGCCTTCAGATAATCGGCGAACTTGGATTTCGCGTCGTCCGTGCCCAGCTGGTCGAAACGTACCCACACCGGGCGCTGCCAGTCCGGGACCTCTACGGCATCAATGGGCGCGCCGTGGGCGGCGAACAGCTTGTGAATCCGGTCGATGGACTTGCGATCCGTGTGCTGCGCAAACGAATTCAGCACCGTGAGCTGCGCCGGAGAGCATTTCTCGTACTCTCGGTTCACCCAGGCGAGATTCATCATGGTTGCCGCATGGGCCTGCTCGTCGAGTCGCCGGAGCGCCTCCGCGTCGAGCTGCCCATCCGTCCCCCGCTGCAGCGCCAACGCGCGGGCTCGGTCGTATGCGGCGCGGTACATGGCGACCTTTGTGGCGCTACCGACCTTCGGATCCCGATAGGCGGGGTCGCCGAGAATCGGGTTGACGCCATCGAGCTGCGGCGTTTGGAAAGTCTGATCGGTGCTGATGTTGCCCCACAGGTCGATCGTGATGCCCCGGGCGCTGGAGAGGATGCCGTTGAAGAGGTCTTCGATCGGGTGCATCGATTCGCGCGTTGCGAACGGCGTTTCCGGCGTGTCTCGGACAACGTCACCCGCCTCGACGACGACGTGGGTGGCGTAGCCCTTCTTGTCGGCGGCAAGAGGGTCGACGGGGGTCCCGTCAGGGAGGGTGCCGCCGTAGATGTTCGCGGAGAAGAAGAGGCTCTTGAATGTGGTGTTGGGGCGCATCGCCGCGAACATGTTGTGCAGGCTGCCGTGCTGTCCGATATCGACCAGTGCGACTGTCCTGCCCAAGCTGTCCGGCGGGAAGCCACAGCTATCCAGCTTCGCGTTCAGCATGGCCCAGGCCCCGTGCACCTCGGGACCTGGGGTCTTGGGGCGTTTGTAGGCAAAGGCGGACGGATCCACGAAGCGGTCGACCTTACCCTTGGCGTCGGTGACCCCGTCCGCGGCAAGCCGTCGGGAGACCGGAACCACGATGACGTGCTTTTTGCAGAACTCCGGATCCAACGCGTACCAGAGCGTGGCGTACATATAGCCGTCGCGGGCCAGGCACGCGATGACGGTACCCGGCTCCTCCTCGACAAGCTTTTTGCAGTCCTCGAGCATCTCGATCGCCACCTTGAGCAGAATCGCCGAGAAGTCTTCGGCCACGTCGTATCCCAGGCCGATCTTTGCCTGCTCGATCGGGTGGCTGATGCCGAACTGGTCGTACACGTCCTCGAGGGTCTGCTGTCGCAAGGCCGCCGCGACTGAATCACTCGGTACGGCGGCCGGCGGGCCGGTGAGCGGCATTGAAGGAAGCGCGTGCGGGTCCGTCGGCGCCCGGGATTCGCCGTCGTCCATCGTGAACGGTGTGGTATCCGCCTGAGGCACAGTGACGGTGGAGGTGGGCGGCGCGGAGGCGCTGTCGGCCCCTCCGGAGGAGCTGTCCGGTGCGTCGATGTGCGCTTCGATGAGTGGACCGTCTGCCTGCACCCCGGGCTCGCCCTCGCCGTGATCCACGGGTGCGAAGTCGGCAAGAAGTACCTCATGGGATACGACCCGTGCCGTCTGATAGCGCTGTGTGCCGGGATCGTGGAACATGATTCGCAGTTCGCGGCCGACGGCGCCGTCGTTCCCTTCGGCGTGGACGTTCTCGGTCCGGATTCGATACGTGACCGGATGCCTGCCTGCCTCGGACGTGAGGAACGCCCCCGGGTAGACGGCGGCGAAGCTCTGGCATGCCGATTCGACGATGTCCTCGGGCCAGCCATCGGCGTACATCTGCCGTTCGAGCGCGGCCCGTTCGGGGGCGATCCGTTCGAGACTGCTGCCGCTGAAGAAGTCCAGCAGGGCGGCCTCGGTGAACTGCTCCGGGTCATCCTCGGGCGCGCCGATGTCGCGCGGGATTTCGTCGAAGTAGTGGACGGTAGCGGATCTGCTTCTGCCCGTAACGGTGTCGGTGATCTGTACGCGAACAGTGCGGTCGCCGACCGCGTTCGTCACGATCCGAGCGACGAGGTCGACCATGCCCTCGCGTTGCTCGATTTCCTCCCCGATCACGGCGACGATCTCGCGGATCCTGTTGGCGTCGAGCCAATCCTCATGCGCGAGCAGGGTGCCGAGTTCGGCAGCGGGATCGTCGTCGATCGAGGCAGGGCCGTCGTCCGCGGCGGCCGAACCGGTGGCGAGGGTGATGTGAGACCACGCGATAATGCCGCCGTTCGGCTGAGATTGCACTCCGTAGCGGTCGCCGGATTCGGGATCTACAGCCTCCGGACCCGGTTGCGGGAAGGCGGCTGGGGAGTCGCTTGCGACGTTGATCTCTACGCGGGTCTGGTCGGGATCGAGAAGTATCCAGTAGGTAGGTGTGCGCGAAGCCTCCGCGGCGAGTGCCGCGGAGTACAGTTCGGCGAAAGCTGTTGTTGCGCGGTTGATCACGTCATCGGTCAGCCCGGCCCAGGGGCGTGCTTCGGCGGCCCGGTGCAGTCTTTCGGACACCCGTGCCGCCTCGGCGCCCACCTCGACGGCCGGGGTGCGTTGCTCGGCCATTGCCGGCGGCTGCTCGTCCGAGAAGCGGTACGGTCCCGGCGATACCCCGGCGTCGAAGTACCGGACCGAGGTCAGGGTGTTGTCCTGAGCGGCGATCCCCGCGTGACCGACGATCTCCAGGCGAATGGCCCTGGTGCCGACGATTTCGACAGCGATCTCGATGCCGGTTCTGGTGCCGGCAGGGGCAGTATCGACGACGCTGGAAACGATCGTGGCCACGTGGATTCTCTGCGTGGGATCGGGCCATTGGCGAAGGAACGCCTCGACCTGCCGACTTGCCTGCTCACCGGTGAGGTCGTCGTCGACGACGATGACCAGCCGCCTCGGCCGCTCCGGATCCGCACCCGCGTCGTCGCCGGGCGGGGTGCCCGGACCACCGGAGCCGTCGTCGCTGGAATCGGCCGACGCACCGCCCTGACCGTCCGGCGCTCCCGTGCCGGGTGTATTTCGGGCGGCCGTCGGCGCATCGGAACCATCGGTGGCCTGCTCGGCGGACGAGTGGTCCGGATCCGGTCCGCCCTCGTGTGCGTCCGCCGTCTTCGGTTGCGGCAAGGCGTCGTGCGACGACCAGGGCGTGTGTCCCGGTGTTTCCGGCTCCGATGAATCGAGCGCCGAGGCGGTTTCGGTTCCAGGAGTCGTCTTGGAAGGTGTAGACGGCGCGGGATCCGGCAGGGGCGTGGGCTGGTTCCACGGCGTACCCGAATCCCCGCCCGACGCCGGACGCGCTGCCTTCGAAATTTTCTTCGCGGCGAGTCTGTCGGCGGCGCCCTTCCACGGCACCTTGGACTGCGCACGCGCCGAGGTGGTCTGATCGCTGCTCCACGGAGAACCCGTTGTCGTATCGGCTGTTTCGGGGAGCACATCCGTGGCGGGGGCGTCGATCACCGACCCAGGTGGTCCGGTGATCCTACCGCGCGGCTTGTCGGTGAGATCGGCTCCTTCGGGCTGCGTCTGGGCCTCGAGTTGCTGGTTTTCGTTGTAGGCGTACGTGATTGCCCAGGTCTTTTCGATGAACTTGTAGGGCTGCTTCGCTTTCCATTCGCTGTAGGGGACCGGGCCGTGGACGAGAGGATCGAAGACGTAGACGCCGTCATACGGGTCGTCGGGGTTCTCCTCGCCCTTCCGGATGGGGAGTTTGCTGATCCCAAGGATGTGTTGTCTGCCGTGCTGGCGGACGACGACGAAGGCTGTGTCCGTGGGGTTCTCGTCGTCGGCGATCCGTGCGGCGAGTTCGTCGATGTCCGTGCGGGCGAATTCGCCGCGCAGCATGTGTTCGATCTGCTGGTAGGGCTGGAGGGCGGGGTTGTCGACCGGCGCGGCAACGGGGATGCCCACGGATCTGGCGGTCGCGATCGTGTGAGGGACGCAGGGGCCGGCATTCAGGTCCACCGTGCCGAAATAGTCTTCCGGATGATGCTTGTCGTAGGGGCTGACGGCGAACCCCGCGAGCAGCCGTTGGATGCCGGACAATCGCTCCCCGTGACCGTTGCCCTCGAACACTGGACGCGTGGCCTCCAGCGCGCGCAGATAGACGGCTATGTGCTGCCTGGTCAGTCCGTACCGCGCCAGCCGCGCCGCCGGGCCGTCGGCCGCCGGGGCGTCGAACGGGCGCGGCCACGGATACTCGCCGACACCCTCGGGGCCGAAGGATTCGGCGTAGCCGGAAACGATGAGATTGCCGAGGCGGTCCACCTCGAGGGTGCTGCCGAGCAGCCGGATCAGTTCGTGCCCCACCGCGAGGGGGAGCAGGCGATCCACGAGCAGGGGCAGGTCCTGGCCGTTGTACTGGCTGGTCGACAGCCATTCGTTGTAGACGTCGTTTGTGCCCGGCGGCCGGTATATCCGCCGCACCTGGGCGCCCAGCGCCCAGAAGACGGCGGTGGCCTCCTCGACGTTGTCCCCTTGGTCGCGCCCGGGATACACGGTGCGGCCCAGGGTGTCGCCGTTGTTGTAGGTGACCTTGTATGAGACGGCGAGAAACGGCTCATCGGGCACGGACGAGCGGAAGCGGGCCTTGCGGCGGCGCGCGGGAAGGCGGGAGATTTCAATGCTGTGCTTGACACCCGAGGCCGCGGCGGCCTCGACCCGCTCCGCGAAGGACCCCGTATGCCGCGGCCTGCGCAGAGTTTCCATCAGATCGAGCAGGAGGGCATCGGATTCGATTGTCGTCGAGGACAAATCGACGGGGGCCCCGGTGGTGTACCGGCCTTCTCGATCGACCTCGACCCGCAGGTAGGTGATACGGATTCCGGCCTCCCGCGCCTGCTCCACCATGAACCGCGTGTCCTGGTCGACGACGGGCCGACCCGGGGTGAACAGTCCGGGCAGGTCCGGGGTGGGCGCGGCGAGAACGAATGTGCCCCTGCGCAGATCGATGCCGAGGAATGAGGAGAGCGGGTAGGCGCCGTGTTCGGTCAGCGCGCCACGGGCTGCCAGGATCGCCGCGGCGGAACGGGCGAGCTCCCCGTCCTCGCAGCGCTGGCGCAGCCGAAGAGCCGTCGTGGCGATGCGGGTGAAGAGTGCTGTGCGCCCTCGATCTCGCTCGGTGGCGGGCGCTCCGTCGGTGCGCGCCTGTCCGCGTGCCCAGTCGTGAATTCGCTGGGCCATCTCGACCGTCGGATAGCTCTCGTCGCCCAGGACCACGTCCAGCCCGGTGAGATCTGCTGGACCGCAGGCACTCTCGGACTGGATGAGCTCTCGTGCCCAGTCCGCGAAATTCCAGAGGAACTCGCCGAGATTGCGCTGCATCTCGGCCAGCCGGTATCGCACCGTGCCGGGCAGCCTACCTGCCGTCGCGGGCTCGTGCGGAAGGAGCGAGGTGTCCGGTTGCGCCGTGGCCGCGGATGATTCGGCCATCTCCTCGATGACATCGTCCGGAAACTCCACCAGGTTTTCGGTGAGGTTGGACAGGGACAGAATCTTGTCGCGGCGCTTGGCATGTGCGGTGGCCGCCGGTATCGGCGGAAACTTCGCGGTGGCCAACTCGATGATATTGCAGCCCATTTCGTCTGCCAGCTGCGCCCAGAGGCGCTGCACATAGTGCCGCTGCCGCGTCAGGGTGAGGTGGTGTACCAGGCCGCTGGACATGGGCAACCAGATCTTCGGTGCAGCGGGAGTGGTCGCCGCGAGCGCGTCCCGGAGCCGTTTCAGCAGTTCGGGCAATTGGGTCAGCGCGAACTCGCGGCGGTCCAGATCGTCGGGCAGCCCGCGAAGTAATGGCGGGGACTCCGGCCGTATCGTCGCGGCTTTCGAGGCTGCGATCCATAGCCCCCGGTGATATGCGATCGTGCGGCGCGCCCGCGTGATCTCCTGCTGCCACTGTGTGCCGTCGATGACGTCGTCGGCCAGCTCGTCCGGATCGATGCCCGCAACCACCGCGTACAACTGCACCTCGGACCACGTCCGCGCCAGGACGGCACGCCAATCCTGGCTCGTATCAGGTTGCGCGGTAGGATCTTTCGAGGTTTCCAGGCCGTCGTTGTCCGCCTCGCGGTCCGACGGCGACGACGGTGAGCCCGGGGCGGGCGGACCGAGCGCGGGCATTGCGGCGCCGCCGGATTCGCTTGTTTCCCGCTCCTGTCCCTGCCAGAGGATTCTCCGGAGGTGATACCTGATCTCGTCGAACCGATCCTCGAGGCCCAGCCCGCGGAATCTGGTTCTCGCCTGCTCGGCGGCTTCGTACAGCTCCTCGATGGCCTCCTTGGCTACTCCGTGGGAGAGATATTCGAACTCGACGTTGCCGTGGTCGCTCAGGTGCGACAGCGGCCTCAGAAAAAGCTCATGCCCCTCACCCGCGGCGTAGCCGGGGCGCAGGGCCAGCGGGTAGTTGGTGCCGATGAGCTGACCGTCGTAGCTCATGCGCAGGTCGCTGCCGTGCGGCCGGGTCACCGCGTTCATGACCAGATGTGGCAGGGCCTCGCGCGACGGTGCCAGCGGGCCGGCAAGCGGCAGCAGCGCAGTAGGTTCGACGAAGTAGGACCACAGCTCTCCCAGCTCCTGCGGCAGTTGCGTCGGCGGCCGGAGCTCCATCAGGACACCGGCGCCCATCGCGGACGCGAGAGCTGCCACGGCCCTGGCCGCTTTCGCATATTCCCCGCGCGCGTACGTTTTCAGGGGCAGTGTGTCGCCATTCCCGAACTCGATCCACCGCACCCGGTAGATCGCCGTTCCGTCCTCCTCGGAATACTCCTGCGCGTCCGACCAGGCGACGACGCCCGAACGCATCGCGGCGTCGATCCGCTGATGGAACGTCCGGCCGTCGCCGCGTCCGTTCATCCACTCCGCGATCCGGCCGATCTCGGCCGCGCCCTCGACCGCGGGTAGCCGATCTTGCAGGGTAGGGGCGGATTCACTGCCGGTGATGGTGCTGTTGCCGTCGGCGCCGGTATCGACCGTCCGGAAGGTGATGCCCGTGCCCGCGGTGTGAGCCTGGGCGACTATCCGGCTCGCGGCGGCGGTCAGAATCGGGTGCTGCTGCCATTGCGGTGCGGCGACAACGATGCCGCCGGTTTCGGGGTCGAACGCGACGCCGTTGGCCAGCGTCCGCATGCCCTTCTCCCCGAACCACCGCAGGGCGGCCAGCATTCCGGCGGCCGCGCGAAGACGCGGGAGCAGCCCGGTGAGCTGTGCTAGGCGTCCGGCCTCGAGGACGATCCGGTTCGCACGCGCGGTCTCGACGCTGTCGAGACCGCGCGTGAGGATCAGATTCGTTGCCCAGTCGGCGAGTTGGGCTCCGCTCAGATTCGACGGCGGTGTCTCGCCGAATATTTCTGAACTCCATTGCCGGATATCGGTGCGGCTGGATTCGATTCGGCCCTGTAGGTCGGCCAGCACCCGGCTGGCACCGTTGGACGGGGTTGCCCACGGGCCGGGCTCGACGGGAAACAGCAGCGGCGATGTGGCGGCCTCGAGTAGCGGCCTCCCGATCCGGTGTCGCAGCTCGTCCAATTCCCGTGCCAGCAGGTCGTTTTCCGTGTCGAACCGCTCCTCTGGGAGATCCAGCCTGCCGGCGAGAAGCTGTGCTGTCCCGTCGTCCACGGGATACAGAGCGTTGAAGCTGCTCAGGATCGCCTGTCGCAGTTGCTCGAATCGCTCCAGTCCTGGCAGGCCGGTCTGGAGAATCGCCGCGTCGGCAAGGTCGACGACGGTGCACCCCAGGATGTCCGCCAGCGCGCGCCAGTTCTGCTGGATGGCCTGCCGCCGTTCGTACTGGCGGAATTCGCCGAGAAGTTCCATTCGCGCCGCCCGTGTGCGCCGCGGGGCGAATCGGCAGGCATCGACCAGTCCGGGAAGTTGCCTCAGTGCCGCCTCGCGGCGCAGCAGGTCGTCGCGGAGGAAGGTCAGCAGTTGCCGGTAGGGAGTATCGCGAATCTCGGTGTGCGCCAGTTCTCCCGATGCGACGCCGAGTGCCGCGGCCCAGCCGGCCAGTTCATCGGTAACCTGTCGGTGCGCCGCCTCGATCGCCGCATGCCATGCGGCCCGGGCAGATTCCACATCCTCGGTGCTCTCGGAGATCTCGGTCGGGTCGATGCCCGCGGATGCGGCGAGGTTGTCCCGTTGCCGGGCAAGCTCTTCGGGATCCTCGCCCGGCTGCGGCGTGCCAGGCCGCCACGGATTGCCCGGGCCGGAGCCGCCACTCGACGCCGGGGGCGTGCGCGCGGGGAGTTCGGGAGCGGGGGCGGACGAGACGCTCTCGGATGTTGGCCGGGCGCTGCCATCGGACGGTGTGCCGGAGCCGCCGGTCGTCTGTCCGAGCGTGCGGAGTGCTGCCGGACGCGGTGTTTCCGGCGCGCTGCCGCCCGGGGCCGTGCCGCGCGCCCGGGCCGGGGATCCGAGGGCCCAGGCCGCGGGGAAATTCGGGCTGACAGCGTAGACGATGCTCGGATTTTTCCCGTAGTTCGCAGGAGTAGCGCTGCGATTCGGGTCGGCGGTATCGAACGGCACCGCATCCTCGCCGAGCACCCGGTGGTGTATACCGGGAGCGCCCCGGCTCGTGCCCGAACGTCCGCCGCGCGGAGCAGATTCGGGCGACCAGGGTGAGGAGTTGTCACCCTGGACCGACGCGGGTGGCGCGCCGGGTGTGGCTGACCACGGCGAGCCGGTAGGGGGAGAGGGCGCCCACGGTGTGGCGGAGCCGGACCCGCCCGGCTGTGCCGGATCCCCGGCGGAACTACCGTCACCGGGCGTCGGGGGTTGCCTTCGGACGGGGATCGCGCCCACGACGGTGATGTTGTCGGTCCCGTCCTTCTGCCAGGCGTAGCCGGTGAGCCCGGTTATGGCGTTGAGGAGGTTGCCCGGATCCCGGGCCCACTCCCGCAGGAAGATCCGGGCGAGGTCTTCGGCCGAAATCCCGGTGAGTGCAAGGTCTTCGGCCGTCTCCGCATCCATGGCCTGGACATTGCGCGTGGCCTTGGCTTTGGCGTTGAACGGCGCGTTCCAGAGGCCGTCGGTGCACCCGAGCAGCACCCCCGCACCCGCCAGATCGAAGGTCTCGGCGCGGATGGGCTTCCTGTTGCCCTCCTCTTCCCCTAGCCAATAATGCAGACCATGGGGGTTCGTATGCTGTAAACCTGCTTCGCGCAGCTTCGCGGGGTTCAGGGCGTCGACCTCCGACATCCCCGCGGCCACAGCCTCTCCTGCCGGAGTGTCGTCGGTGGTCAGGCATATCGGCTCGCCGCCGTCCAGTGGGAACCAATAGAACCTTGTATCACCGACCGAAACGATGGTGACCGTGGTATGACCGTTCGCCTCCTTGCTCGGCCTCATGATGGCCGAGGCGAAGGTGCCGGTCGGTGGATCTTCCGATCGGGCGTATCTCGGGGTCTTGGCAAGATCGGCCACCGCGTCGTGCGCGTCCGCCGTGGCCTGTTCGATCGACATCGTCGCATCGAAGGGGTTCTCGGGCCGATGCGCCTGCGCCGCCTCCAGCATGGTGGCGATCGCCCGTTCGGTGGCTACCCGCGCGGCGTGATCGCCCCGGTCGCTGCTCGACATTCCGTCCGAAATGGCAATGAATTGGACTGTCTCACCGTCGATTTCGGCGGTGGCGATAGCGAACGCATCCTCGTTGGGATGGCCGTGCAGCTGCCGTCGGCCGATATTGCTGAGGCCCGCGATCGCCGGTGTGCCGCGGTGGTCCAGCTGCTCCGCACGGTGTGGGGCCGGTTCCGGCTCGTCGTCGAAGGTTCGCAGTACGGCCTCGGCCGCGAGATAATCGGCGACCGTCGCCACGACATCGACCCGGCCCCTGGTGTCGTAAGTGGTTGCGGGGCCGTACGGTTCGAGCCACTGGTCCGCGCTGTGCAGGAGTTCGACGAGCAACTCGAACCGGTGCTGAGCGACGACCGGTGTGGCGGGGTTCTCCAGCGCCTGCAGCAGCTCGGTCAGCAGCTCCCTGATGGACCGTGCCGTCCGCGCTTGTATGAGATCCGGGTGGTTGAGGTTGCGTGGATCGGCACGGAGGGACACTCGGGCCACAACCCTGCGAACCTGTTCCGTGCTCGGTGCCGCCGCGCCAGCCATCTGCTCGAGCGAGACTGGTGCGCCCGCGGTGAGGTCGGCGAGCGTGGCGGCAACCTCGGCGGCTTTCGAGTAGGCAGGTTGGGTGGCCGCCGGGCCGGTCTCGGATGGCTGAGCCCAAAGTTGCTCATAACGCTCCCTGAGCTGCTCGGCGCGGGCTGTGAACGCTTCGAGAGCCGGTCCGGCGCCGTTCTGGGCGCCGAGCACTGCCGCCACCGCCTGGTAATGGCCGACCAGGAACTCGAGCTCTGCCTGCTGAGTGAGCTCTACCGGATTACCGGCGGTCACGATGGCAGCCAGCTGCCCGAGGTACTTGTCCCGGCTGGCCAGCCGGTCAAGACGCTCCCGATCCCGTTGCGAGCGAGTGTCTTTCGTCTTGGACGCTGCCTCTTTCGCCCGCTGGGCGTCCTGGTATTCCGCCGCGATCGTGCCCTGGACCGCCCTGAACTGCTCGATGTCCACCCGGGCCAGCAATTCGGCAACCGACATGCCGCTGTCGGTCGCGCGGATGGCGGGGATGCGAGTCGGGTCCGGGTCGTTCGCCAGCAGCCAGGGGTGGTCGGGGTCCACACCGAGTTCGCGCAGCGCGCGGTGAGTTTCGGCACGGAACATGTCGAAGTCGCCGGCCGCGTCGAGCGTGCATCGCAGCGCGAGAAACACCGCCGCCGAGCGGATCCCGCTGAAGCTGTTCCGGCCACCGGGGTCCTCGGCCCCGATGCTCACGCCCGGTACCGCCAAGGGGTACGAACCGGCCGGTAGAGACTTGGCGAACGTCACCGAGCGACCGGTGCAATAGTCCTGCAACCAGGCGCCGACGCGCTCACCGTCCGCGAGATCCTCGACGTAGATCACGATGCGATCGGCGACGTTTTCGAATGCCCCGGCGACCTTCGCGGTTGGCACGCCGGGGAACCGTTCCGGCTCGTAGAGCACCTCGTGCAGCAGAGCGGCCATCAGCGCCGGTGCATCATCGGGCTGGACATTCACGATGACGCGAAACCGCGCCGGTGCGGTGCGGCTGCCGCGGTAGAACTGGAAGTTCTGGACGATATCGGCCAGCCTGCTGATCGAATCGACGGACGCGGGGCTGATGTCGTGTTGACCGAGCGCCTCCGCACGCACCTTCGCCGGCGGACGTTCCGGCGGGAGCTGCCGAACCTGCTGCAGGATTTCGTCCGTATAGGACTGCGGATCGGTAGCCGCATTGGCATCGGGCGCGGCGCGAATCATTCGGTAGACATCGGCTTCGGACTGTATGTCCGCGCGGGCGTCCCATACCGACCGCTGGAAGACCGTGAAGCTTTGTGCCGATGGGTCGAGTGGCTGGTGGTTCTCCGGTGTGCCCGCGCCGATGCGTAGGTCCGGGGCTGGTAAGGGCAGGGGGGTACCGTGGGTGTCGGTATGGTCGCCGAAGCCGGGCAGGTGTTCTCCGTTGTGCCAGGCGATGGCCCAGGTGGCAGCGGTGGTTTCGGGAGTGCCGCCGGTGAGGACGGCCAGCGTTCGGCGGCGGCCGTCGAGGGTTTCCAGAATGTCGGTGTGCGGTGCGTCGCCGGTGGGGGCGCGGTATAGGACGGTCTGGCCGTCGATGGCGAAAGTGTGTGTGCCGTCGTTGTTGTCGCGGACATAGGTGAGGGCGTAGGCGTGTGCGCCGATGACGATGCCGGGGTCGCCCGGCACTCGCTTATTGTGTGTGCGCTGATCGATGACCAGCACGGTGCTGCCCGGGCCGGCGGCCAACGCCTTGCCGATGAGGTTCGCATGGGCCGACAGGTCGTCGGTGGATGCGATGCCCTCCACCTGTTTATCGCCTTGACCGTCGTTGAGGATGGATGAGAGGTCGGCGGCCAGGGTTCCGCCGAGGTCGGCGGGATTGTAGGCCGGTGGCTTTGTGACCTGCCGACCCGCGGCGGCGTTGACCCAGCGGGTCGCGGTCTGCATGCAGACGTTGACGCCCGGGACGACCGGGTTCTTCTCGTCGTCTAGGAACAGCACCCGGGTTCCGGCGGGGTAATCGGTGTCGTCGGCCGGGACCAGCTCACCGTTCGACGTGAGCCTGCGCACCGCATGGCCGGATTCGTCGATGACGTGTTGGAGCAGGTGGGATGGGTGGCCGTCCGCCATGATCATCGCCGTCGACCCGACCGGAAGGTCGATCAGACGGGCGCCAAGATCGTTGTCACCGGCGAGTTCGAGTACGAATTCGGCATGCCCCAGGTTCGCCCCGAGACGAATCAGCTCGAAACTCAGGTTGGTCGCGGCCTGGTGGTACGTCGGACTGGGGTAATCCGTCGGTTCGCTGCCGGGACGGACGGTGGTCCGGGGCCGCTCGTGCGGGGCTGTCGCGGGCAACACCGGGTTCAGGTGGTCGTCGAGGAACATCAGGCGGGTGCCAGCAGGGTAGTTTAGGTCGGCGTCGAGATCGCTGTTCTCCCTGCCGAGTTCGACGATCCTGCGGCCGAACGCGCCGTCGACAGCGACCAGGACGTGGGTCGGCACGCCGTTCCCGATGACCACGACCGTCGACCGATTGGGCAGTTGTGCCAGGTCGGAACTTAGTTGGTCGGGCCCGTCATAGAGGTGTACGAACCGTCTTCTCCCGGCGAGGAATTCGTCCTCGGAGGAGGGCAGAATGTCGTCCTCTGGGTCGTCCGGGAAGCGGGATCGCTTGATATTCACGAGCATTCGGGCGATTGCAGCCCATGGATCGATGTGCGACGGTTCGGAGGGATCGATCGGGCGCCCCCTGAGACGCGCCACGTCAGCCTGCAACAGGTTCCGTGTCGTGGCAATCTGTTGCCGAATCTGGTGCAGGTTGCCCTCGATCATCCCGTGTACATCGGCGTCCCTGCGCGACGAATCACGGTCCGCGTCGAGTTCGGATGCCAGGCCGGCGGCATACCGATGGCGGAGCCAGAGCTCCATGAGATCCGTTGCGCTGTCGTCGATCCGCGATTTCAAGGCATCGGCCGCCGCGATGTGCTCGGGCAATGCACGCGTATTCGAGCGCAGTGCCTGCAGATGCGCGTCGGCGGCCTGCTGGATCTCGACCAGGTCCGGCACCCAGCCGAGCGAGTCGAACGGCGGCTCGATGCCATGTAGAGCCGCGGCACGACCCTGGAAATCCAAGCGCAGCAGGCGGGTGCCAGGGGGATAGTCGCCACGCAGCGGCCGGGGCCGGTCGCTGCCGGGCGCGAACTCCAGGAAGAGGGATCGTGAGTGGTCGCCTTGCCCGGTGCCGCGGTCGCGGCGAATCACGACGCGAGGCGAGTCGCCGGGGATCAGGACCAGCAGGGCGTCGTGGGGGCTCAGGCGTTCCAGGGCCGCCAGCAGTGCCGGCCGCCCGGTGAAGCGTTGCGCGAGTGCGCCGCGACCTGCCAGGGTCGCGGCCCTGGGATCGGCGCCGTAACCGAAGTTGTTGCGGGTGAAGGAATTCTGCAGGTGATCGGCCAGCATCAACCAGATCGCCGCCCAGCGGTCGATCGGCGTGGCCGGATCGATATCCAGGCCGGTCCGGGCCAGCATCGTCCACAGGTGTGCACGGTGCTCGGCGATGTTCGCCGCCGCTTGCTGGTCGTGTTCTGTGGTCGCCGACGGCAGGGCCGAACCGAGGGCGACGGGGCCCGTCTCGGCGACCGATCGCTCGTACCGCAGGACGTCGGCATGCAGCGCCTGTGCCGTTCGCCCGATCGAGCCGCGGACGGACCCGATCAGGAGGTGCTGTACGGCATGTCGAACCAGGGCCGGGTTCTCGTCCAGGGCGCGTAGCGCATCGAGCGAGGTCGTTCCGTGCGGCGGGAGTAGCGCCCCCAGGTGGTCGAACTGCGCGGCGAGAAGCGAGCGAGCGGCGAACAACTCGGTTCGCCAGCCGATCGGCGGCGCGGTCACGGAGGCGATCCTGGCCAGCATTGCCTTCGACGGGGCCGTACCGAGTTGCGGGACCGCCGCACCCGATGCCGCGGCGACGAGCGTGCCGCTCGCCGTACTGTTCCGCCAGAGCTCGTCGCGGGAAAGGATGAGGTAGGTGTATGCCGCGACGAGCGCCGCCAGTGGAATGCCCTGCAGCTCAGCATGTGTGCCGGCGCGACGCTGCACCTCCACCAGGACCTCGTCGTACCGGAGGCCGAGGCCTTCGAGTACCGCGGGCAGCGCCGCATAGGCACGCAGGGTTTCCAGCGGGGTGGATAGGGCGAGCAAGACCGGAAGGTGGTCGAGCAGCGAGGGCGCCACCTGGCCGCGCACAGGCTCCTCGATATGCCCGGGCGTCGCGGTCAGCTCGTCACCGCTGAGCCAGGCTGTTCCGGGGCTGGGAGCGAATTCCGTTGGCGCATCAGCCATCATCAAGGTGACCGGCGCGCCGTCCGGTCCCTCGGTGACGTATGAGCCTGCCAGCGTGAGACCGGCGAGGTCCTCCTCCGAGAGCGACAGCTCTCGGCCGGCGATACGGGCCAGGGCCTGGGCGGGTGTCTCGTGGGTGCGCCGGATTCCGCCGGTCGGCCGCCACCCGGTTTCCTGCTCGCCGTTCCCGGATTCGACCAGCAGGTACCGGGATTCGCCGTCAGGCCCGACGGAGCGGATGACGAGCTGGGCCGTGGCTGGGGCGTCGGCCGGGGCGAACCGGCCCAGTTCGCCGGATCGCCTGAACGGGTGTAATACGTTGTGGGACTGGATGATGTGGTCCAATCCCGCCGGGACGTAGGGATTGCCCGTGGTGTCGAGGAACACCCCGCGCATCGCCCGCGGGTATCGCCGGGGCCGCGCTCGCTGCGCCGAATCGGATTCGGGGCCCACGGACAGGATGCGGCCGCGCTCGTTGACAAGCAGGCCGGGATCACCGCCCTCATTCCAGAGCAGGAGCGCGGCGCCCGGTCCCTTCGCCATCAGCAGGGCCACGAGATGGTCGTGATCGGGCAGGGGCCGGCCGAATTCGGCGATGGTGGATGTCAGCTCCGCGCGCACATCCTCGCCGGATAACACATCGGTGGCGTAGAGATCCCGCAGCATGTGCACCGCCGCGAGTGCGGGATCGAAGGGGTGCGACACCGCGGCGGCGGGATCGGGGAGCAAGACCGGATCGGTGGACGCGACCCTCAGTCGAGCGATGAGCGTGGCGGCGGCGTTTGCGCTCGCATCGCCGTGCCGCCAGTCCGCATCGGCGTGGCCTTCTTCGGTCGGTGATCCGTCGCGCGCCCGGGCACGAGTGGCGGCCGCCAACTTCCCGGCCAGCGCATCGAGCGTGTCGAGCGCTGTGGTGGCACGACCGAGTGCGTCCAGCGCCTCGAGTAGTGCGGTGCGTTCGGTGCTGTCCGCCGAGTACGCGCGCGCCACGTCGTCGGGGGTCGGCACGCCGAGTCCGAGGCCGGCGGAATGTGCTGCGCGCCGTACGGTCTCGCGGAGATGGTCCACCCGCTCCTGCGCGAGCTGACGTTC
This sequence comes from Nocardia albiluteola, assembly GCF_018860155.1. GTDB lineage: Bacteria > Actinomycetota > Actinomycetes > Mycobacteriales > Mycobacteriaceae > Nocardia > Nocardia albiluteola. The sequence goes on along the minus strand of NZ_JAHKNI010000011.1, from coordinate 323,563 downwards.
GTTCGTCAGCAGCCTGCCACGATGCCGCGTCTCGATCAGCCGGCGATGCAGCTCGCCCAGTGCATCGGCGGTCGCGGCGGGGTCCGAGCCCGGATCGATGATGGTCACCCGGAAGGTCGTGACGCCGTCCGACGTGTCCAGCAGGATGCTGGCGAGGCCGGGGCGGGTGGTGTCGTCGGCTGTGGAGTGCAGCGTCACCTCGATCCGGTCGTGGCCGGCTGTCGACCCGATGTAGCCGACCTCGATGTCGAAACCGTCGCCGCGCCTGGTGAACTCGTTCCGGAGGGCGATCTCCCGCGCGTCGTCCGATGGTGTGGCGGCGTCCGGCGGCCCGCCGTGCTCCTCGTCGTCCTCGAAACGGATCCCGGTGACATCCAGCCCGCGACGGGTCAGGTAGTGCCGGACCTTCCCGGACTGCTCCGCGCGTCGCTGCGGATCACCGATGGCGCCACCGTTCACATTCAGCACTGTGATCGACCGCAGCGCACCGCTTCTCGCGAAGTCGCAGCGGATCGCTATCAGGGTGCCGTCGGTCAGGGCCGAGCGCCGGCGGTCGTCGTCGGCGAGCTCGAGGCCCTCGAGCGGGGCGAGTATGTCGCCGTTCGCGGTGTTCACCACCAGGGTCTCGCGGTTCCCGGCGGGAACATACGGGTCACCCTCGCGATAACCCGGCTCTCCCGGGTACCGCAGCGATCCATCGGTACCGACCTCGAGCCGGGAGGCCCAGGAATCGGTCCAGGAGGGGGCGCGGCGCTGCCTCCCGCCGGATACGGCGCCCCGGGACGAGCGGGATACCCACGGCCGCAGTACCTTCCGATCGAATTCGCCGATTACCGCGGCGGTTCGCAGCGGATCGGGGCCGAAATCGGCATCGGTCAGGCGGGCCTGGTCTCCACTCAGGATCAGGGTCGCCTCGCCCGGCTCGCCGCGAACGGGGTTGAACCGCAGGCGAATTGCCAGCTCGCCGGCATGATCCTCCTCGACGGCGAGCACATCGACCCAGTAGTGGTCGCCGTGGCGGGACAGCATTGCCTCGGCTCCCGCGCCTCGGTCGGCGATCACCTCGGCGATCGTGGGCGCATCGGCGGGGTTCCGCCCCACGCGGTCGTGCTGGTCGTCCACCACCCGACCCGGATCCATGCCCGCCCTGCTCAGGTCGTAGCATAACGTCGCCACGGCCCGAAGGTGCTGTGTCCGAGTCGATTCCGTGGTGCCGGTCGGCTGCGGCGCCGGGATTTCCCCATCGCCTCCGGCGGACATCGGCACCGGCGTCACCGAGACGAGGTTCCCCTCGTCATCGGTGACCATCCGTGCGAGCGCCGCCGGACCCCCGGCAGGGCCGGTAAAGCTTGCGGGCAGTTGTGCCTCGTCCCGGGGATTCAGTGCTGTGCGGTAGTCGCCCGGGTGTACGCCGAGGGCGACCAGGAACCCGGCCGCGGGCGTGGTGAAGGGGGTGCCGTCGGGCAGGGTGACGCCCGAGGATGTGATGCCGAGCCTGGTCGTCCGGATCGCCGGTGGACTTCCCGTGCTGCCGGGGGTGTGCGTCTCGTAGGTGGGTCGGCTCGGCGCGATCCACGGGGTGGGGTCGGTCATACCGATGGGGGTGTCGGCGTCGAGCAGTTCGAGGTCGGGGTCGCCGATGTCGCGGCGTTCCCCGTTACACCAGGCTGCCGCCTGAGTGGTGATGGTGGCTTCGGGTGCGCCGTCGGTGAGTGCGAGGAGGGTCGTGACAAGGCCGTCCGGGGTCGTCAGGTCGCCGGTACCGGGATTGAATGTGAACGGCTTCCCATCAACGGTCAATGCGTGTGTGCCGTCGTGGTTCTTGTGTAGGTAGTTGATCTCGCTGGCATGCGCGCCGATGCGGCGGTAAACGCGGATGTGCCCGGAAGGGACCTGGACATCATCGGGGTCGGTGACGAGGGTGGCGCCCGCGTGTCCGCCCGCTTCGAGGATCGGTCGCTCGGGGTTTTCCGGATCGCCGGCGCGGCGTCGGCGGTCGAACAGGGCGATGCGGTCGTCCACGACCACAGCGCTGACGCGCGGGGCGGCCTCGCTCGAGTCCGATGCAGCCTCGCGGGCCTGTCGGGCCGCGTCGACGATCGTCCGCAACACGTGGGTGTGGCGGGCCCGGGAATCGTGGCCGGGGATACCGGTCATGTTGCTGCCCAGCAGATGCGGAAGTGCACCGGCGAGGATTCCCTCGGGGTCGTACTCCGGGACGGCCATGACCTGCCTGCCCTGGTCGGCATTGAGCCGGTTGGCCGCGTTGATCAGGCAGGAGTTGACGGCGGTCCGAGGCGTGAATGCCCCGTCCGCCGCATTGCCCGAGGTGGGGGCGTGGGTGGATACCGGTTGTTGCCCAACGGAGTCCTGCTGAACCGAGTCGAGTTCGACCTGATTTAGCTCCGTTTGTGCGATCGCGGATTCGGGTGCGGTCGTGTGCTGTCCGGTACCGTCGCTGGGGTATTGATCGCCCGCAAGCTTGTCGGCGCTGTCCGGTGTGGTGGTCGGCAGTGGCAAGCGGGTCCCGTTGCCCGGCTGCAGTTTCGAGGTATTCCGAGCAGTAGTCGATGCCGCAGCGGAGGTACCTGGCTTCGCTGACCCGGTTTCGGGGGTGATGATTTTCAGAGCGAGGGGTGCGCTGGCGGTTCCGAATACCGGCGTGTTTTGCCCAGTGCCGTTGCCGCGATGCTGGTCGCCTGCATGCTCTTCGGTGCCCGCATCGGCTGGATAATTGTCCAGCGCAGCAGTATTCGCCGGTCCGGCGGCCGCCGACCGCCGCGGTTCCGGCCGGATTCCCCTGCGGCCGTGCGGGACCGCGCGACCGGGGGCGGGCGTCGGGCTCGTGGGTTGTTGCCGGAACGGGGAGACCGGTCGGCGGGTCGGCGAGGTTTGCTGGGGGGCCGGGGAGACCAGGCGGGTCGGCCAGGCCCCTCCGGGGTCCGGGGGGCCCCAGCCGGGATTGCCGGATCCGTCCCTCACCCGGCGGGCCGGTCGGCCGGTGATAACGCGCGCCCTCGGGCCGCCGGGTGTTTCCGGGGCCTCACGTGTCCGCGCCGAACCGTCGGAGGTGCCCGGTGGCCTGCGTTCCGGGCGTGTCGGCTGGGTGGAGCTGGGGCCGGGCGGTTCGGAGGTGTTGCCGGTGACGCCGTCGCTGGCGAACTCCAGGACGATCGGGTCCTTGTGGTCGTGAGTGCTGAGGTGGGCGGTGAGGGTGCGTCTGCCGGTGCGGTCGCGGCGCAGGTCGATGGTCACGCGGATCGGCCCGGAGCCGATGGTGCGGACGAAGGCGCCACCGAGCAGTGCGGCGGCGTTGGCTGCCCATCGTTGTTTCTCGGTGAGTTCGTCGACGAGCGCCGCTAGTGCGGTACCGCGGTCCGAGTGCCGGGCGTCGGCGATGGGGTCGGCATGTTCGCCGGGCGGGGCGTCGATCGTCGCGGAGATGTGGAGGTGGAGTTCGGGATCGGTGTCGTCGGTGGTGCGGACCTCGAATGTCGCAGACTCGCCGTCGGGGTCGCCGAGGGTTATCTGGAGGTTGTGGACCCCGTGGTCGGGGAGGTTGTGCACCGGCGGTCCGGCGGAGGCTTGGGTGGGGGAGTTGCGGGGGGTGGCCGGGATGTGCTGCGTGGCTGTGGGATCGGGTGAGGAGCTGGTCGGCGCGAAGAGGGGCTGGGTGGGATTTGCAGGTGAATGCGTTTGTCGGGCAAATGTTTGGGGTGAGTTCGATTGGTCGGCAGACGAAATCGCTGTCGGTCCGGTCGATGTCGCCGGGGCGGTGTTGACGACGGGGGTGTTGACGACGGGGGTGTGGGAGATGTTGCCGCCGTGCAGGAAGCGGGCGAGGTGGGTGGCGGTGTCGACGACCGTGGTGCGTGTGTCGGGATGCCAGGAGGAGGTGGCGGGCGCGGCGGCCGTGGTCATCGTGGCGTGCCAGCTGGGCAGAGTGGTGTTGGTGGAGGGTGTCCAGTGTTTCAGGGCAGGGCTGAGTTGGCTGACGTCGATCTGTGGTGGGGCGGCCTGTCCGGCGCCGGCTAGAGCGCCGACCGCGGCGTTGCGCAGGGCCATCTGCTGTTGGGCGCGTAGCAGGGCGGCTTGTTGCATGGGTAGGACGTGGGCGCGTAGCTCGTCCTCTGCCTGGGTGAGTGCGGTGCGGGTCTCCTCGGTGGGGGCGGCGCGATGGGCTGCGGCGGCGCTTTCGAAGCGGATGATCGAGGCCTTGACCTCTGGATGGTTGCTGGCGGCCGAGGCCAGGTCCTGTGGTGTCAGGTAGTACTGGACGCTGCCGCGTTTGCCGCCGCGCGCGGCGCGGTTTTCGAGCTGGATATCGATGGCCCGTGACAGGGTGGAGTGCCCGGTGGCCATGACGTGCAGGCCGCCGAGATTCTCTGCGGCATCGTTGATTTCCTGATCCCAGCCGCGGGAACCCTGCAGGTTCATGATGACGACCTTGGGACCGGTGCCCTCGCCGAGTTTGCCGGCATTGTCGGCGATTTCCTGGAGCGCCTCCTGCAGCCGTGGTCCCTGCTGCAGGCACCATTTGGCGTCGACCGTGATGTGTTCGGTCTCGGTGAGCGCGGACAGGGGGGCGACGAGGTCGTTGCGGTGGCACAGCACCAGGATCGGGCGGCCCGATTCGTTGGTGAGCAGGTCGATGTCCGAGGCGATCGCCTTCAGTTTTTCGATCTCGGACTCGTGGACGTCGTCCTGTCCGTGAATCAGCCGGGACGGGGCGAAGCGATCGATCTTGGCGACATTTTCGAAGTGACCCTCGGCGGTGCCCGAGGCGCCACACCAGGCGTCGTAGTGCTCCTGGCCCATCATCTCCCGGGCGGTGATACTTGTGCTGGTATCGGTGTCGTGGCGGATGTCCAGGTTGTGTTTCGCTTCGATCGCCTGCGCCAGCCCGTCGTTCCAGCGGGAGCCCCCGGCGGGCTTTTCCCCTGGACCGTCGGCGGTTTCGCCCTCCGGGTCGGTCATGGTCTCGTGGTTGGACTGGTCGATGATGACGACCTGGCCGTCGTGGATCTCGTACTGCGCCGACTCGTGATATTCCCAGCGGGCCAGCGCGGCGTTGCGGAGCCGGTGGAGCTGCTCGTCGGATACCGGCTCACCGGTCAGGCGCTGAATCTTCGCCCTCAGTGCGGCGGTGTCGGCCCCATCGTGCCCCCCGAAGCCGAAATCGGCCTGGGTGAGGTAATTCTCGTCCCGCGGGATGGCGGCGATCATTTCCGCCGCCGCGGCGCGTGCGTACTGCCAGGTCAGTTCGGCATCGCGACGGAGTTCGTGCCGCTGCCTGCCGGTCAGTTTCTCGGCGGCGGCCATGTCCTGGGTGTGCCGGATCCGGGCGGCCGTCAGCAACTGGTCGGCCCGTTTCTCCTTGGCACTCAGGTTTTCAGCGAGCGCGGTATGCCATTTCTCTACCTCGGCCTTGATCGCGGGATCGGCGAGGCGGCCGGCGCCATTGGAAATGATGAAGGTGGGATTGGCGTAGAACAGGACGTGATCGATCTCGTCGATCGCGGCGAACCGTCCGGGAACCGCGTTGCCCTTGAGATAGGCGAACGCCCGATCCTGCAGGGTGCCCACGAAGATCGTCGGTCTCCCCGAGGTGATCGTGTTCGGGTGGTCCGGGTCGATCCGCTTGATGTCGACGCCGAGCTTCTCGGTGATATCGACCAGTTGGACTGCCGCGCGGCCCGCGAGATACTTCTGCGACAGCAGCAAATGCGCTGCGCCGCGCTCGTGCACCGCCTTGATCATCAGGGCCGCGAATGTGAGCGATTTCCCCTCGGCAGCATCCATATTGATCTTGCCCTCGCGGGCAAAGGGGTCCAACTTCTCGAGCTCGAGGCGATCGAGCCTCTCGGCCTCCCGAGAGTCGTGCGCCGAGATTGCGTTGGTGCTGCCGGTATCGAGGGCCTCCTTCATCGCCAGATAGCCAGCCACCTGGGTCCAGCGCAGGGTCTTGTTCTCGGACCGGCGGATCAACTCGATCAGCGCGGCGGTGGAATCCTCCTCGGTGCCGTGCATGATCATGTGACGCAGCACGTCCTCACCGACGTTGCCGATCCGCAATTCCTCTGGGATCTGGTCGCTGTTCAACGCCTCGTGATGGGCCACCTGATCCTCGGCCCGCTTCCTCAATTCCGGCGACATCGTCGATTTCGGCTCGTCCGTCGTCGAATGCGCCTGGGGGCCTTCACCATCGGCAGGGTGGGCGCCATCCCCCGGCTCGCCGCCATGATCGGCGGCAGGCTGGGCGCCCTGCCCGGAGGCGTCCGCACCGTCTCCGGGATGCGTGTCGCCGGACTCGGGAGACTCGCCGGTGCTGTCAGCTGTTGCCGAGGGACGATCCGGGGGCTGCTCGCCATCGGCCGGGTGCTGGCTTACCGGTTCGGGTGGGTGGTCGGTCGCCTCGGGCGCGGTGACCCGGGGCCGGGAGCCGTTGCGGGATACGGGAAGTCCGCGGTCGACCTCGCTGGTGAAGGTGGTGGGATCGGCCGGATGGCCCGGTTCCCGGACGGGCGGCGGGGCTTGGGGGGCCTGATCACCCGAACCGCCGGTGCCGAGTTGTCGCGGGCCGACGCCCGGCTCTGCCTCTTCGGCGGTCATCCGTGTGGTGCTGGTATTCGATTTTGCTGCGGCACTGGTCGATTGGTCGCTCCCGGCGCCGGTCCTGTCGGCAGTGAGTTCCTCGGGGATGGTGCCCGCGCCGGAAGGGGCCGTCTCGAGTGTGGCGCCGTGCGGTGCTGGCGGCTCCTCGGATGCGGTATCGGCCGGTGGTTCCGACGCGACAACCGGGGGCGGACCGTCCGGGGCGGCGGTGGCGAGGTCGCCCGGGTGTGCGGTAGATGAGTCTTCCGGCGCGTCGACGTCGGGCGTACCGGGCTTGTTTGTGCCAGTGGGGCTTTCGTCGAGGGAGGTTCGAGGGGGGAGAGTGTCGGGTGCTGTGGGCGAACCAGCCGCCGGGTTTGCCGACGTCTCTGCTGTGTTGGGAGTGGTTGTGACGGTGGAGTTCTCGGCGGTGGGCTCCCCCTCTCCGGTCTCCGCGGCCGGAGTTGGCCGCCCTGTGCCGGTGTAAGTATTCGCTGGCGGGGTGGTATCTGGACCGCGGGTAGATCCGGTAGAGCGAGCATTGTCGGCCGCGGGTGCTGGTGTGTGTCGTCCGATGGCGCCCGCCGCAGGTTGGTCCGAGGGCCTGGGCGGGTTGAGGATCGTGCCCTGTTCATGAAATTCGGCCCACACATGGCCGGGTTCGATGGTCGATCCGGTCGCGTGGGCGAGCAACGGGGTGACATCACCGGGCCCAGCCGGGGTGCCTGCGGCGGGTTGTGGGTGTTCGGTATCGATCGACACCTGCAGCGTGCGGTCGGTCTGGGTTACCGACATACGCAGCGTCAGACGCACTCTCGGCGCTTGCTCGGCCGTTGTACCGGGCTTCTGGGGGTTGGATCCGGTCGAATCCGCGCTCGGTTGCCCGGATCCGGTGGCGGATTGGTCGGTCGCGGATTGCCCGGACGCCTTCGTGGGTTGGCTGCTGGTTGTGGGTTGGCTGCTGCTGGGTGTGGGTTGGTTGGCGCCCGTTGTGGGCTGGCTGCTGCCGGTTGTGGGTTGGTTGGCGCCCGTTGTGGGCTGGCCGCTGCCGGTTGTGGATTGCCCAGCGCCCGTTGTGGGCCCGGATCCGGCCGGCGGTTGCCCTGTGCCGGGTGTCGGTTGTGCGTTGCTGGTGGTGGATTGCCCGGTCCCGGTGGGCTCGGTGGCCGGAGCGGGGGTGTGGGTATGTGGTACGGCGTTGAGGCCGGCTTGGCGGATGAGTTCGGGTATGGCGGCGAGTTGTTCGGGGTTGGTCCAGCCGTTGCTCTGCAGCATCTGCTGCACGGCGTCGGCGGTGGAGTGAACGAAACCCGGGTCGTCGGGGGTGAAGTACACGACCACGCTGGGGTTGGCGGGCATCGCGGCGATCGCGGACAGCATCGTTTCCGCCGAGCCGGGCGGCACGACCACCTGTTCGGGGTCTGCGGTCGGATTCTCCGGGTTGCCCAGGCTGTCGAGGCTCGGCATTGGCGAAGGCTCGTTGCGAAGCGCGTGGGAGGCCGAGCCGAACAGCCCGCCGACGATGCCGCTGCCGATGGCGGATTCCATGTCGGACAGGGAGAACTTCCCATGCGAGAGCGGCAGATCTGCGGCGTACCCGGCGACAGCGCCCGCCGCGCCACCCAACCCGCCCACGACAAACTTGCCGATAACTCCTTTCGCGCGAGACGCACCGATAACGCCGACCGCCGCCCCGGCCGCGCCGCCCGCGGCGCCGGCGACCGCCGCTCCCCCGACGGTCGCCCAATCGATCGAGTTCTGGTCGTGCGCGGCCACCAGGGCGGCCTCGCCGAGCAGACTGCCGCCGCCGCCCTGGACCACGCCGATCACGGTGCCCTTCCCGATGATCTTGGGGATGGCCAACCGGATCGCGGAACGCTCGGTCTCGCTCTCGATGCCCTGTTCGACGACGTCGGTGACGAGTTTCTGCGCCGTCTCGTCGATGGCGGCCAGGGCGGCCTCCTCCTCGACGATGGACTCGGCCACCCCGACCGGTCCGGTCAGCGCCGAGTAGGTCTCCAAGGCGACAATGGTCGCGAGCGTGCTGAGGACGACGACCTTCGTGTACAGGGCGTTCTTCAGCATCGAACGCACCTGGCCGGAGAGGCTGGTGGCGTACTGCTGTTGTGCGCGTGCGTCTTTCGCGGATTGGGTGATGTTCTCGATCACTCCGGCCACGGCCGCCCCGGCGGCGGCGAGGGCCACCGCGGGCACGAGCGCGTCCAGCGCCGCGGCAAGTTCCCCCAGCTCGAGTGCGGAGGCGTCCAAACCGTCGGCAAGCAGCCCGAGCTTGTCCTCATCCGCCTCGGGGAAGTGCCCGGCGACAAAATCCAACAGCCGCGGTGGCACCCAGGACGGGAGCGTCAGACTCATGGCTCAGGGGGTGTGGTGGCCTCGGGCGCCGTCGCCACCAGCATCCGATGCAGGCAAGCCGCCTGCTCCCCGGCCTGCTCGCCGTGCAGTTCGGTCTCCAGGAACGCCTCGGCCACCGCGCTCCCGGCATCGAATTGCCCACCCGGGAAGCAACATCCGCATAGCTGCCCGCGCCAATCCCGGTATCCGGCCGTGATGCGCCCCAGCGAATATCGCTGATATTCGGGCGCGACGACCCGCAGATACTGGGTGACGAGCGTCTTCTGAGCGGCGCTGCGGGCACGCAGGCCGGTTGCCACATCGAGCACCCGTCCGAATTCCCGCACGATGGTCGAGTACACCGGCCGCTGTTCGGATCCGCGTACCAGAAAGCCGGATTCTGTGGCGGCGAAGATATTTCGGGCGTAGCCCTCCGGATCGAGCGCGGCCGCCAGCGCCAGCAGAATGAAGGCCCCCTCGTCCACTTCCGTTTGAGCCGCCGCCCCACCGAGATCGGCGATGCCCACGCCGCGCAGCCCGCTCGCGGGATACTTGGCCAGCATGTCGTCGACCGCCGCGGCGAATTCGCGGACCGTCTCCTCATCGACACCGGGCAGCGTGAATCCCTGGACCGCGATGCCGTGACGCTCGGCGAGCTCACGGGCGATGCGGGCATTCGGCGATTCGTCCGAGCGCACGGAGGCGCTGGACCTGCGCTTCTTCTCCGCTCCGGGGCGGCCCGGCGGCCGGCGCGGGGGGGATTCGTCATCCTCGGGTGGTGACACCCGCGGCGGTCTGGCGCTGGACCCACCGGGCCTCCCGGACCCACCGTCCGACCAGGGCGTTCCGGCGGAATTCTTCGATCCGTCGGATTTCGACCAGGGAGACGCGCCTGCGGCATCGCTACCGGGCGGCGCCGCGCGATTGGCCTCGGAAGGTGTTGCGGGGGTTCTCGTCCCCGGGGTGTTCGGCGGCCGGTCTGTTCCTCCTCGACTGGATGACGCCTGCTGTGGGGCCGAGGACGGCTGTTGTGAGGATGGCTGTTGTGACAATGGTTGCGGTGGCGAGACGGGCTGCTGCGGTGGTGTCGCCGACCGCACGGGCTCGGCCGGCTGCTGGACCGATGCGGGCCGTCCGGAGACAAGCGAGCCGGGCGAATTCTGCTGTGCAGCAGCCCTGTTCGCAGTAGATCCGATCGACGGCGCGGCGACTGCGGCGGGTGGTACGGCGGTCGTGCCGGGCGCGGTGGTCATCCGTGCGGCGAACTCCGGGACAGCACGGGCCATTTCGGTGGTGCTGACCGCATCCTGCTGTTCGTAGGTATCGACCAGATTCACCGTGCCCTCGCCCAGTTGATTCAGATTCGAGGCAAGGGTCCGCAGCCCCTCCACGTCCTGATGGGCGCTCGGCTCGAAGGTTTTCGCAAACTGCTCTCCGGCCTGGTCGGTGCCCCAGCAATTGCCCTGCTGCGCCATCACTTCGGTGAGTCGGTCGAGAATCTGCTTGGCCTGAGACCCCAGCCCTTCCAGATGCGTACCCACCGATCGCAGGGCCTCGGGATCGACCGACAGTGAGTTGCCCGATGACCCGGAAGTCATTGCGTCGTGGGGGGATCGAGCGGGGCTGCCCGGAGCCTCGGCGTCCCCGGAATCAGTTCGGACCGGTCGGCCAGGGCGTTCGTGGCCGAACTGAGCGGCTCGAGGATGTCGCTGCACCGCACCCTGGCGTGCTGCGCCGCCGCCTGTGCCACTGCTGTGAGGGTCGCCGACAGCGATGCCGCGGTGGTGCGCATCGCCCCGGGCTGCAGGGTGATCTCGACGACTGCGCCGGACGAGTCCACCGTGACCCGGACCTCGCGATCGGATGATTCGGCGTGGGTGCGAAGCTCGGCCAGCTGCTGACGGGCGGTGGTCAGCGCGCTGTGGTGATCGTCGAACGCGTCCAGGACGTCGTTGAACCGTGACCGCAGTTGTTCGCTGCTCGATCCGGATTCATCCCATTCCTGGCGAATCATGGCGGTGATTATCGAGATCTCGTCGCTAGCACGTCCATCGGTCGTATTCCCGCTGATGGCAAGCCGGATTCCCAGCTCGAAGAAGTCGCTCGTTGATGTGCCGCTAAATAACGGTACATTGAGCCAGAGTGAAATGACCTCCGGCGATGATGGCGGGTTGTCTCGCCGGAGCTTCGAGCCCTGGAAAGAGCGCAGTGCAGTGATGAGCAGCAGAGTCGATGGATCGGCCAAGAGATACCGGACGGCGATGGGGGCGGTGATCCCGATGCTGGCGGCCGTGCTCATGGTCGCGGGCATTGCCGTCGGGGCGCCCGCGGCCCGGGCGGACGCCCCCGGGGTGCCCTGCCTGTGGGCGGGCAGCACGTACCGGCAGGGCCTGCGGGTGTATGCCGGTGGGTGGGCCTTCACCTGCCACAAGGATCTCTTCGGTGTCGCCTACTGGACCAAGGACGGCGCCACCAACCACCACAGCACGGTGCCCAATCCGGGCGCCACCGGAAACCCGGAGGGCAACTTCAGCGCGGGCGCGTGGCAGCCCGGCACCCAGTACAACGACTACTGCGTCGGCGATCAGCTGATCCAGGGCAGTGGGGACATCTTCACCGCGGTCACCGACTCGACCGGCCTGTTCCTATACTGGCGTTCGGTGGGACCGATCTCCCTGTGGGACTTCGATTCCGGCGTCCGGCCGGGCCCGAGCTGGCGCTCGTCCGGCATGTGCATGGACGGCGTGCTGAGCTGATCCGCGGGCGAGGCCGGGGATGCGGGGCGGCGCGGACGGGCGCCGCCCTTCCGCGTGGCCCGCGTCGGCCTGATCTGGATCGGCGTGGCCTGTGTCCCCGTGGCCCTGCCGGTCAGTCGATCCGCAGAGCCGCGGCGGCTCGGGCGAGATCGCTGATTCGGCCCCAATCTCCGGTGCGCACGGCCTCCGCGGGCGTCAGCCACGATCCGCCCACGCAGCCGACATTCGGCAGGGCGAGGTAGCCGGGCGCGGTGGCGGGGGTGATGCCGCCGGTGGGGCAGAAGCGGACCTGGGGCAGCGGCCCCCCGAATGCCTTCAAGGCCGATGCGCCGCCGGATGATTCGGCGGGGAAAAACTTCATCTCGGTGACGCCGCGCTCGAGCACGGTCAGGATTTCCGAGACCGTGGCAACACCGGGGAGGTAGGGCAGGCCGGTGTCGGCGAGGGCGTCGAGCAGGGTGGGGGTGGCGCCGGGGCTGACCAGGAAGCGCGCACCGGCCGCCACGGCGGCCTCGATCTGCACCGGCGTGACGAGTGTGCCTGCCCCGACCAGCATCTCGGGCACCTCGGCCGCGATCGCCTCGATGGCGGGCAGCGCGGCATCGGAGCGCAGGGTGACCTCGATGATTCCGATGCCACCGTCCAGCAGTGCTTCGGCCAGCGGGACCGCGGTGCTGGGATCGTCGAGCACGACGACCGGGATGACCGGTGCGATATCAAGGGGATTCATCGGGCCTCCAGAGAGTGTTGGTGTCGTCCAACGAGATTGGTGATGGGGCGGTCATACCGGCTCGGGGACCGGGACCCGCCGTTCCAGCACCGCGGCCGCGCCGCGCAGGGCCGGGGTCGCGGCAACGATGAGCTCGGTGGCTACCTGGTCGAGATAGCCGTGCACGGCCCGGTTTCCGATGAAGCGGTCGCGGAAATCACTGTCCGCGAGGAAGTCCACGATGCCGGGCAGGATTCCCCCGCCCAGCAGAACCCCGCCCCGGGCCCCGAGGGTGAGCGCAACGTTTCCGGCGAACGCGCCCAGCATGCCGCAGAACATCGACAGCGCCTCGCGGGCAACGGGATCCACGCCCCGCCGTCCGGCCGCGCACACCTGCTCGGGGCGCGCCACCTCCGGCGTGACGTCGTGCACCACGCACAGTGCCCGATACAACCGCGCCAGGCCGGGGCCGGACAGCGCCGTTTCGGCATCCACGACCGCATGCTGTTCGCGCAGCACCCGGGCCACCTGCGCCTCGGCCTCGTTCTCCACCGGCAGTCCCGCGTGGCCGCCCTCGCCCGGAATCGGCACCCACCGCTGCTGCACCCGCATCAGCCCACCCACGCCCAGGCCCGTGCCCGGCCCGATCACCGCCATCGGCTCCGCCGCCCACCGCACGCCCGGGCCGATCCGCACGAACGCCGAGCTCGGCAGCTCCGGCACGGCCAGCGCCAGCGCGGTGAAATCGTTGATCAGCTCCAGATGCCCCAGCCCCAGCCGCATCCGGCTCTCGGAGATCGAGAAGTCCCAATGCGCGTTGGTGAGCCGGAACCGATCCCCGCGCACCGGCCCGGCCACGGCCACACACGCCGCCACCGGCCGCACGGTCGCCGGAATCCGCCCGAGGTAATCCTCCACGGCCCCAACCAGATCCGGGTAGTCGGCACAGCGCAGGATCCGCACGTCGGTGGGTTCGGCGCCGAGCTGTGATATCAGGCCGAACCTGGCATGTGTACCGCCGATATCGGCTACGAGCCAAGGTGCGTCGGCGGTGGGCATAGACGTGGTCATCGGTGATTCGTTTCGGTTGTCGGGGTGTTCCTGTGCGGGCTCATTGCCGGGAATCGGCCGCCGCATCGGTATGCCTGCGGCCGGAGTTTCCTGGCCCCGAGCGGTGGGTACGGTAGTCCCATCAGGCCGCGCCGAAGACGGTTGCGCCCCGATCGGCCGGGCCGACAGATCCGCGCAAGGCCGCGAACAGCTCCCGGCCGGTGCCGCTGGCCGCTGTATCGCATGTTGCGGGTATACGGGCGGCGAACTCCTCCGGGGCGACAAGGATATCCAATTCCCCTGTCTCGGCGTCCAATTCGATGAGATCGCCGTCCTGGATCCGCGCGATCGGGCCGTCCGCCGCGGCCTCGGGGGTGAGATGGATGGCGGTGGGCACCTTGCCCGATGCGCCGGACATGCGGCCGTCGGTGACGAGGGCGATCGCATGGCCCCGATCCTGCAGCACTCCCAATGCTGGTGTCAGTTTGTGCAGTTCGGGCATTCCGTTGGCCCGCGGTCCTTGGAACCGCACCACCGCCACCGTGTCTCGGTCCAGCTCGCCGTCCCGAAACGCGGTCAGAAAGCCCTCCTGATCGTCGAAAACCCGCGCGGGGGCCCGGACCACCCGATGTTCCGGCGCCACCGCGGACACCTTGATCACCGCGCGGCCGAGGGCGCCGTCGAGCATGCGCAGGCCGCCGTCGGGGGCGAACGGGTCGGCCGCCGAGCGCAGCACCGTCTTGTCGCCGCTGTCGGATGGACCCTTACCCCAGGCGATTTCGCCGTCGGCCTCGAGCGCGGGGGCCGAGCGATAGTGCACGCTGAGGCCGTGGCCCGCGACGGTGGTGACATCGTCGTGGAGCAGCCCGGCCGAGAGCAGCTCGCCGATCAGCAGGGGCATGCCCCCGGCGGTCTGGAACGCGTTGATGTCCGCGGCGCCGTTGGGGTAGATCTTGGTCAGGGTGGGCACGACCGCCGACAGTTCGGCGAAATCGTCCCAGCGCAGGTCGATTCCGGCCGCGGCTGCCATCGCCACCAGGTGCATCGTGTGGTTGGTGGAGCCGCCGGTGGCCAGCAGCGCGACGACGCCGTTGACGATGGCGTGCTCGTCGATCACCTCTCCGATCGGGGCCGCGCCGCCGCGCAGCGAGGTCAGCTCGACGATGCGGCGCCCCGCGGCCGCGGTCAGCGCCTCGCGCAGCGGGGTGTTCGGCGCGACGAAGCTGGCGCCGGGCAGGTGCAGGCCCATCACCTCCATCAGCAGCTGATTGGAGTTCGCGGTGCCATAGAAGGTGCAGGTGCCCGGGCCGTGATAACTCGCGGACTCGGCCGCGAGCAGTTCGGCGCGCGTCGCCTTGCCTTCGGCATGAAGTTGGCGCACCCGGCTCTTGTCCTTGTTGGGCAGGCCCGAGGGCATCGGCCCGGCGGGCACCAGCAGCACCGGCAGATGCCCGAACGACAGCGCCCCGATCACCAGGCCTGGCACGATCTTGTCACACACGCCCAGCAGCAGCGCCCCGTCGAACATGTCGTGGGACAGCGCGATCGCGGTCGACATCGCGATCACATCCCGGCTGAACAGCGACAGTTCCATGCCCGCGCGGCCCTGGGTGATGCCGTCGCACATGGCCGGCACTCCACCGGCGAACTGCGCCACCCCGCGCGCGCCGGAGATGGCGTCGCGCAGCACCCGCGGATAGTCCCAGTACGGCTGATGTGCCGAGAGCATGTCGTTGTAGGCGGAGACGATGGCGATATTGGGCCGCGTCTCCCCGCGCAGCGCCAGCTTGTCGGCCGGGCTGCAGGCGGCAAAGCCATGCGCGATATTGCTGCACGCCAGTGACATTCGGGCGGGGCCGCGCGAACCGGCGGCCCGAATGCGGTCGAGATAGGCGCGGCGACCGTCAGCGCTGCGCTCGGCGATGCGTGCGGTGACGGCGGTGACGACGGGATGCGTATCCACGGAATTCATCTCCCCGGCGGTGGATTCGAGGCGCCCGGCATCGCGGGCTCCTCGCTTGTGATCGAACACACAGAACGCTAGGGGACCTTAGGATTATTTGCAAGCAAACTTTGGTTTTAGAAAGACTTAATAGCCGGTGATGGGCCCTGATCTGGGCGGATGCTCGAATCGCGGCGAGGTGGGGCCATGGCCGGCCGCTGGCAGCGGGTAACCTGCCGACACAAGGAGGCGGCGTGGACGAGCGAAGGGAGGCGCGGCGGTGACCGGTCGGCCCATGGCGACGCCCGGAGTGTCCGCGGGGGACGTGCTGGGTTTGATCCGCGGCCACGCGGTGGTCACCCGCGCGGATATCCGGCGGTTGACCGGCCTGTCTCGCACGGCGGTCACGCTGCGGGTCGAGCAGCTGCTCGACCGGGGCCTGGTCGCCGAGCGCGCCGATGGGGGTTCCACCGGCGGCCGCCCGCCGACCCGCCTGGTGTTCAATCCGGAATCCGGTGTGGTGCTCGCCGCCTCGATCGGCGCCAGCCGCGCTCAGGTCGCCGTCTGCGACCTCGCTGGCCGGGTGCTCGCCGAGTCGGAGTTTGCGGTGCCGCCGGGGGGAGTGACGCAGGCGGTGCTGATCCAGGCCGCGGAGCAGATGGACCGGTTGCTGACAGGGGAAGTGGACGAGACGCACCCATCTGGCGTGCGGGCGTCGAACGACGCGGTGGTTCGTCATGGGGGGTCACGGGGCGACGGCGACGACGGGCCGATGACGGATGTCCGGCGCACGCCCGGGCGGGTCGTGCACGGCATAGGTATCTGCGTGCCCAGTGCCGTCGACGTCGCCACCGGGCACAGCATGGGCGCGGGGCCCGGACTCGGGGATGTGTCCGTGGCCGAATACTTTTCGGAGCGTTTCGGCGTTCCGGTACGGGTCGACAGCGACGTGAACGCGCTGGCCCTCGCCGAGCACGCCCGGCATCCGCAGGTCGGGGATCTGTTGTTGCTCAAGGCTTCCACGGGGATCGGCGCCGGAATCGTCGCGGGCGGGCGGCTGCTGCGCGGCGCGTGGGGCGGGGCCGGGGAGATCGGGCACATCAAGGTCGCCGACGCCCCGGATCGCCCGTGCCGCTGCGGGGACATGCACTGCCTGGAAACCGTTGCGGGCGGTTGGGCGCTGCTGGAACAGCTTGCCGCGCAGGGGAAATCGATTTCCGGCCTGCCCGAACTGGTCGACCTGGCGCGCGCCGGGGAGCCCGAGGCGACCCGGGTGATCCGCGAGGCGGGCCGCCGCATCGGCGAGGTCGTCGCCGGTGCGGTGAACCTGCTCAACCCCGCCCTCATCATCGTGCGAGGCGATCTGTCCCATGCCTTCGAGCCCCTCGCGGCGGGCATGCGAGAGGTGATCTACCAGCGCTCCTCGGCCCTGGCCACCCGCTCGCTGCGCGTGGAACCCGGCGCCGCGGATGCCCCCAGTGGCGTCGCGGCCTGTGCGGCCATGATCCTGGACCAGGTCCTGGCCCCCGCCGCGGTCAACGCCCTGCTCGATGCCTGAGTAAAAGAGAAACGCCGGACTGTAGTTGATATCAGTGTGAGATGTGCATCACAGTCCTACGATCGTGGCTATGCCTGCCCGACGGAATGGTTCGACGATGCTCGAGGGGCGGGTGGTGTGCGACGCGCCCGGTGGAGTGACGATGGTGTTCCGGGACGGGCCGGGGGAGCCGCTCGCGGTGGCCGCCCGCGGTGAGGGGCGGGGTGCGCGTTGGGCGATTCTGCTGGGGCACAAGAACAGTCGATACCGGATCGGCTACCTCGACGGGGGCGTCCTGCTCGCGGAACCGGCGGACGAGACGACCCTGGCCCTACGGCGCGGCGATGGCAGCGCCGTGGGCACCATCGTGCGGGGCGAGACCACCACGGCGGTCGCGGCCACCGGCGGCACCCTGTTCCACTTCGTGCCCGACCCCGGCGAGGCGGCCACTCGCGACCTGTTCCGGCTGGTCGTACTGGATCGGATGGGGGCGGAATTCGGCCGGATCGACCTCATTCGCGAGGCCTCGGGCTGGGCCTCGCATCGCCTCGCCGACAGCATGGGCGACACCTATCTCTGGTGGGACCGCACCGGCGGGCCGGAGCCCGTCCCGATCCTCGGCGCCCGCGTCGTTGCCGAACATCCCCTGGACCGCGTCGAATGCGATGTGCTGCTGACGGCCTGCACCGATATGGCACTGGGCCTGCGGCCGTACATCGCGCAGATGCGGTCGGGCTGCACCGTCGGACCGTAAGCGCCCTCAGCGCAGTGCGAGCCAGGGTTCCGGCCACGGCAGGACCTGGAACGGTGAGTCTTCCCCGAACTTGAAGAGCCGGCGGGATCCCTGGTCGTCGCCGTCCGCGATGCCGTACCGCCTGTTGGTCGCGGAGAACAGCGCCCACGGCACGGTGCAGGGGTCCTCGCGCTTTTCGTTCAGGGCGACGATGAGGCTGTTGCGCTCGGGTGCCACGACGAGCCGCCGTCCGTCTCGAGGTCGTCGACGCCGAAACAACTGGCGTCCAGAACCGCTTCCTGGAACGCCGAATACTCCTCGGGGGAGAAGTAGCCACACCACCCGGGCACCTGCTCGTCCTCGGCCATGGGCTCCGTCACCGCCCCACCCTTCTCCACATCGTCCGGACGTGTCGACATCATCGAACGGCTCGATAAATTCGATCCTGTCACCGCTGGGAACTGCGTGTCAGGCTGCCGAAACGATTACCGCGGACCATGATTCGGCGGGCAGCGTGAGAGTGATCGTGGATCCCTCCAGTCGAGTGCCCGGCAGGCGTTGGCGCACATGGCGAGCCGCGGCCGCATCCAGGGGACCCTTGTCGTCGGCGATGATCACCGATGTGGATTGGATTGTGGTCCAAGTAATTTCGCCACGCATGCTGATGACCGCATCGACCGGGCGCTCGGCCCGGTTGGTCACGAATATCGACGACGTGCGTCCCGGCGCGTCATAGGTGGCCGCGGCCGCGACCGCCGGAACGTCGCCGTACTGGTTCGTCTCGATCTCGGGTGTGCGGATGCGGGCGACCAGGCCCACGCCGCGCGCGGACCCCGCGACGGCGGCGAACGGCGCGAAAATCGCCTGCCGCCAAGCATTTCCGTTCGGCTCGGTCATGATCGGCGCGATTACGTTCACCAGCTGCGCCAGACAGGCGACGGCGACTCGATCGGCATGATTGAGCAGGGTGATGAGCAGATCGCCGACGACCACCGCGTCCAGCGTCCCATAGACGTCCTCGATGCGCGGCCCGCTGGTATCGATCTCGAGGTTCTCGGTGCCCGGAAAGCGCGCCTGGTACCACACATTCCATTCGTCGAAGGAGATCCTGGGCCGGGTCCGGCTGTGTTTGCGGGCGGCCACGGCGTCGATTGTGGCCGCGACGTCGTCGATGAATTCGCTCATCTCGAACCCGGAGGCCAGGAAACTGCGCCGATCGCCGTCCAGCTCTTCGTAATAGGCGTGCATTGAGACGTAATCGACGACATCCCAAGCTATTTCGAGCGAGGCCGACTCCCAGTACCCGAAGGTGGGCATCCGGTGGTGCGAGCTGCCGCAGGCGACGAGTTCGATGCCCGGGTCGACGAGCTTCATCGCCTGTCCGGCCTGTGCGGCCAGGGCGCCGTACTCCGCGGCGGTCTTGTGCCCGATCTGCCACGGCCCGTCCATCTCGTTGCCCAGGCACCACAGCTTCACCCCGTAGGGATCGGCGGATCCGTTGCTGCGCCGCAGATCCGACCACCGCGTGCCGCCCGGGACGTTGCAGTACTCGACCAGGTCGGCCGCGGCCTGGATGCCGCGGGTGCCGAGATTGACCGCGAGCATCGGCTCCACGCGCCGGCGCGCGGCCCAGCGCAGGAATTCGTCCGTGCCGACCTGATTGGTCTCGATCGAGCGCCACGCCGGATCCAGCCGGTGGGGCCGCAGATCGCGCGGGCCGATCCCGTCCTCCCATCGGTATCCGGAAACGAAATTGCCTCCCGGGTACCGGATTACGGTAATGCCCAACTCGTCGATCAGCTCGGCCACGTCGCCGCGGAACCCCTCATGGTCCGCGGTGGGGTGGCCGGGCTCGTAGATGCCGGTGTAGACGCACCGGCCCATGTGCTCGACGAACGATCCGAACAGCCGCCCATCGATCGGCCCGCGATCGTGCTCGAGATCGAGGACGATTTCGACCGCGGCCCCGGGTATTTCGTGGTCATCGGCCATGGGACCTCCCGGCGGTGGGCGGAGCGATGTTAGCGATCACATGTGTGCTGCGTGTCACACGTTAAGGGTTCCCCGGGGCGCTGGTCAAGCGCTCGAGTCCGGCCCCGGCTACCGGTCATCGAATCATGGTGTCGCGCAGCCATTTCACCACGAAGTACCCCACCTCGCCGGATCCGGGGCGGTGCAGCATTTCGCTGCGGAACCGCTGCCCGCCGGCCGCGCCGGCGAGTACCTGCCATGCCGCCCGGCCGGTCGCGTTCACCGGCCGCGACGCCTGCGGCCGCAACCCGGCCAGCCATTCAGTGTTCGCCTCGCTCAACGCCCGCGCCACCTCCCGGTCGTGATATCCCGCTCGCGACTCCGGATGTGGGCGAGTGGTCACGCCACGTATCGCCGATCCCTCACCGAGTACCAGCATGGCGACCCGATCCGCCCGCCCGGCCAGCTCCCGGCCGAGATCGGCGCACTCCTGCGGAGACGCGTCGAACGCCACGGACTGTAAAACAACATCCTTCGTCACGATGATTCCCGCGGGCTTGGCGGTGCACAGCAGCCAATAGCCGATCGACAACGTCGGTGGCATCGGCTCGGGAGGGCCACTGCCCTCCCACCCGTACTCCCAATCCATACCTGCCGCCCGGAGGCTGGCATACGCACCGGAGGGGTCATAGGAGCGTGTCACCTCGGCACCACCGACGATCACTACCACCTCGGGTGTCGTGGCGGCCTTCAGACGCTCCTCGAAGAATTTCTCGCGGCCTTCCCGGTACGTTTCCGGTCCCCACACCGGGATATCCAGCCCGCGAACAGCATCCATACATGCCCGCCGCACCCGGTCCCAGTCACCGGCGGCGTCACCGGCGACCGCCGGAACCAGCCCCGGCGGATGCGGGCACACCACCGCCGAAATCAACGCCATGCCAACACTCCTCACCAACTCGCTTCACACCACCATGCCACCGGCAGCGACCATCCGAAATGCAATCGCCTTCGAACATCGACAAGAATTGCGATGATCGCAACCGGTGCCAATGCCCGGACTCCTCGTTAACGTCCTGGTGGTCGGACATTGTCGCGCCAGGAGTATGCCTTGACCGCTGAGTCGTTCGTTGCCGCCGAGCCCTCGGCTCGAATCCCGTCGATCGCCGATCCGGTACCGGGCGGCGCCGCGCCACATCCGCTCGACGACCCGGTACGAGCCTCGCTGCGCGGCGAGCACCGCCGGTTCGCGAGCTGGATGGGCCGGATCGGCCGCTATGACCCGCAGGTCGCGCGTTTCGTGGGTCATCCGCCGGAACTGGATCACCAGGACTGGGCCGACCTGGCCACGGTGCTCGGACCGGGCGGCACGACCGGCCTGCGAGGCGGCCATGTGCCGCCCCCGGAGTGGACGGTGCTCGACGAAATCGGCTCCGTCCAGATGGACGGCACCGCGCTGCGCGTGGCCCCCGATCCCGGTCTCGACACGCTCACCGCGGCGGATGTCCCGGACATTCTCGAGCTGATCGCCCGCACCGAACCCGGCCCCTATGCGCCGCGCACCATCGAGATGGGCAGGTATCTCGGTCTGCGCGTGGACGGCAGGCTGGTGGCGATGGCGGGGGAGCGGATGCATCCGCCCGGCTGGACCGAGATCAGCGCGGTGTGCACCGACGCGGAATTCCGTGGCCGCGGCATCGCGACCCGCCTGATCCGCGCGGTCGGCGCGGGCATCCGTGCGCGCGGCGAGATCCCGTTCCTGCACGCGCTCGCCTCGAATACGAACGCGATAAGCCTGTACGAGACTCTGGGTTTCAGCCTGCGTAAGCGCTCGGTGCTCACCATCGTGCAAGCACCGGGTTAGACGTACCTCCGCATTCGCTCCGGCCATGCGCGGTCTATCGACGGCTTCGCCGACGGCGCCCATTAGGCAGTGCTGTCTCGGCGGACGCGCTGCCGGAACGGGCGGACATGGCTATCGTGTGCCACCATGAGTCATCGTGTTGTTCGCTGTGTGGGCCGTGCCGTGCTGATCGGGGCGGTGCCGCTGGCCGTCGCGCTGCAGAGTAGTGGGATCGCCGCCGCCTCGTCCTCGTCTCAGGGCGTTCCGTTGGAGGTGGCGACGAATCCCGATGCCCTCGACCATGATCCGGTGCACAACGGCATCGTCGGCGGTGCGATTGTGGGCGCCACCGGGTCCGGGGTGCTCGGCGCCGCGCTGGGTTCCGGCGTCGGGGCAATCCCCGGGGCCCTGCTCGGGGCGGTGGTGGGCGGCGTCACCGGCGGGCTGCAGGGTTACTACAACCCGCGCTCGGTGCCGCAGGCGCTGCCCTGACCCTACGGTGTCGCAGTGACTTCCGGGCGTGGTCCGGGGAGGGCGGGCCGAGGTCGCCGAGCACCGGCAGCTCGGTCAGTCCATGTGATCGATCTGGCGGATCTTGTTCATCGCGTCCAGTGCGGCGACCTTGTACGACTCCGCGAGGGTGGGGTAGTTGAAGACCGCGTCCACGAGGTAGTCCACCGTGCCGCCGCAGCCCATCACGGCCTGTCCGATGTGCACCAATTCGGTTGCCCCGGTGCCGAATACGTGCACACCCAGCAGCTCGCGGCTGTCCGGGCACACCAGCAGCTTGAGTACGCCGTAGGAGTCGCCGATGATCTGGCCGCGGGCCAGCTCCCGGTAGCGGGACACGCCGACCTCGAAAGGCTTACGCGCCGCGGTCAATTCGTCCTCGGTGCGGCCGATGAAGCTGATCTCCGGGATGGTGTAGATCCCGATCGGCTGGAGTGCGGACAGGGTGTGCATCGGTTCGCCGCACGCGTGGTGCGCGGCCAGGCGCCCCTGCTCCATCGAGGTCGCGGCCAGCGCCGGGAAGCCGATCACGTCGCCCACCGCGTAGATGTGCGGGACCTCGGTGCGGAAGTGGTCGTCCACCGAGACGCGACCGCGCTTGTCCGCGCTCAGCCCGGCCTTCTCGAGTCGCAGGCTCTCGGTCATGCCCTGGCGGCCCGCGGAGTACATGACCACCTCGGCCGGAATCTTCTTGCCGCTCTCCATGATCGCGATGGCCCCGCGGGGATGCCGCTCCACCGCGGCGACCGTCTCGCCGAACCGGAAGGTCACCGCGAGATCGCGCAGGTGGTACTTGAGCGCCTCGACCACCTCGATATCGCAGAAGTCCAGCATTCGCTCCCGCGACTCCACCACCGTCACCTTGGTGCCCAGCGCGGCGAACATGGAGGCGTACTCGATGCCGATGACGCCCGCGCCGATCACGATCATCGACTGTGGCACCCGCTCGAGTTGCAGGATGCCGTCGGAATCGATGATCGTCTTGCCGTCGAAATCGACGGTGCTCGGCCGGGCGGGCGCCGTGCCGGTCGCGATCACGATGTTCTCGGCGGTCACCTTCCGGCCCTCGGCGCTGCCGTCCATCACCTCGACGGTGTGCTCGTCCAGGAACGAGCCCATGCCCGGCAGCAGCGTCACGTGATTGCGGGAGAGCTGGTTGCGGATCACGTCGACCTCGCGGCCGATCACGTGCTGGGCGCGCGAGAGCAGGTCGGTGACGGTGATGTCCTCCTTGACCCGGTAGCTCTGCCCGTACATCTCGCGCTGGCTCAGGCCCGTCAGATAGAGCACCGCCTCGCGCAGGGTCTTGGACGGAATGGTGCCGGTGTTGATGCACACCCCGCCGATCATGTCCCGCCGCTCGATCACGGCGGCCCGTTTACCCAGCTTTGCCGTGGCGATGGCGGCCTTCTGACCGCCGGGACCCGAACCGAGGACGAGCACGTCGTAGTCGTACATGCGCCTCAGTCTTTCAGATCTGATGCCACCACGCGACGAAGAGAACAACACCCGCCGCGGCGAGCGCGACGGCCGCGGGCACCGGCCACCATGCCCCGCCGCGGGCGAGCAGCCGATCCGCCAAGCGCAGTTGCAGCACACCGACATCCGCGAGCAGCACCGCAGCCACCGGCTGCAGGAGCACCGCGAGCGCGGTGTGCACAGCCCAGGCCCCCATGAGAGTTGGCCCGCCCCAGGAGTTTTCGAGGCCGCTGTCGCCCACCAGCGGGTACGCCAGACCGCGCACGAGGGCTAGGACCGCCAGGAAGATCAGGAAGCAGGCGAGCAGCCCCAGCGCCGCTCCCAGTACGGTGTGCGCGGCAACGTATCCCCGTCCCGGCGTGCGGGATTCGAACGACGTCTCGCGCGCCCACCGCGCCGCCCGCTCCCGGATATCGATAGGGCACAACGACACCGGCAGCGCCAGCACCGCATAGGCGATCCGACGCCAGGATCGGTGAATCGTGAGCCGCATGCTGCGACCTTACCGAGGCAACCGGTTGCACGTCGTCCCCGCACGTCCGATCATTTCGTGTAGCGCGATCATCGCGAAAAGGCAACCCACACAATAGAGTTCGTGTGGTTGGCGGCGCTCAACATCTCTCGGGCGCGAAGCGGCGCGGCGCGCAGGTGTGCGCCCTGGCGTGTCGCGGCTGGGCGTCAGCGCTCCTCGCGCCAGCGGTCCACCGCGGTCTGCACCGCCTCCTCGTCCTCGATCGCGTGCGCGCCGGAGGCGCCGGCCGCGCCGAGAATCACGCCGTCGACGGTGACCAGCACGCCACCGGCATACGGAATGAAATCGCCGCCGTTGAGATGCTGGATGCTGTCGGTGATCGGGCCCGGCAGCGTGATCTGGCCCGAGGGCCGCAGCGTCAGCAATGCGGTGCGCGCCTTGGCCACCGCGATCCGGCTGGTCATCGGCATGCCGCCGTCGGCCCGCCGCAGGGCGATCACCTCGCCGCTGACATCCAGGACGGCCACCGCCAGCGGCGGGAAGCCGCGCTCGGCGCCGACCCCCAGCGCGGAGGCCACCAGCCGATCGGCATCGGCCAGGGTCAGTCCGGGAAGGTGAGGAGTTTGCGTCATGATCAGAACCTAGCCGTATCCGGAGAACTTCTCCGTCCCGGTGGAACTCGGCCTTATCGCCCGAAGGTGAATGCGCCGAGCGCATCTCGTTCGTGAGGCGAGCTCAGCCTGTGGTCCAGCGACGGAGCTTGTCCGGATTGCGGATCACCCAGATACGCCGGATCCGGTCGCCCGCGACGTCGAAGGCGAAGACGGTCACCGTGACGCCGCCTTGCTGCGCCACCAGCCCGGGCCTGCCGTTCACGGTCCGCTCCAGGAAGGTCAGGTCGCTGGGTATCCGTTCGGCGAGCTCCATCCAGGCGTGCGCGATCCGTTCGCCGCCCTCGATGGGGTCCAGGAAGCTGATCACGCGACCGCCGCTGTCGGCGGTCGCCGTGGCATCGGGGTCGAGCAGTCCGACGATGGCGCCGATGTCCTTGGCCTGCCATGCCGCCTTGAAGGCCCTGACGACCTCGGTCTGCCGGCCCGCCGGGGTCGCGGTCGGTTGCGCGGCGCGGACGCGGCGGCGGGCCGAGGAGGCCAGCTGGCGGGACGCGGCCGGGGTGCGGCCGGTGATCTCGGCGACCTCGGCGAAGGGATAGCGGAAGACGTCGTGCAGGACGAACGCGACTCGCTCCGCCGGCGTCATCGCATCGAGCACCACGAGAAAGGCCATGCTGATCGACTCGTCGAGGGTGACCCGCTCGGCCGGGTCGACGGCGCCGGCCGGGCGGACGCGGTCCCATTCGGCGGGGTCGGGCAGTGGCTCAGGGATCCAGTCGCCCACGTACGTCTCCCGGCGGGCGCGCGCCGAGCCCAGCAGGTTGAGGCAGATGCGGGTGGCGACAGTGGTGAGCCAGGCGCCCGGGGATTCGATGGCGTCCCGCTGCGGCGCGGTCAGGGCATACCAGCGGACATAGGTCTCCTGGACGGCGTCCTGCGCCTCGTCCAGCGAGCCCAGCAGCCGGTACGTGAGGTTGATCAGCTGACGCCGCTCGCTCATGACCGCGTCCAGGTCCGGATCGGACGGGCGTGGATCGGTGGCGTCCGGCCCGGGTCGAGTGGTCATGTCGGCTCCCTTCGTCTTTCTCCCTAGCACTACGACCGGGCAGCGCGCCGGAATGTGAGGTCCGGCCTGACATTCGGGAGGGCTGCGTTGTCGTCAACGGTGAACCCGGTCGCGTTCCGGTCCGGGCGAACCCTCAACTCTGGAGAAACTCCGATGACCATCCAGATTCCCGCGCCCTCGTTCACCGACCCGGCCTCCGCGCATTGCCTGGAGCGGGCCGCCGCGGCGTTGACGGCACACAATTTCGCCGTCGAAATCCTCGCGGACGTCGCCGCCGCGCGCGCCCGCGTCGCGGACCTGATCCCAGCGGGCGCCAGTGTCTTCACCGGCGCCAGCGAGACGCTGCGCCTGTCCGGCATCGAGGCGGACATCAACGACAGCGGGCGCTACGACGCCCTGCGCCCGCGCGGCCTGGCCATGGACCGCGCCACCCAGGCCGACGAGATGCGGCGGATGTTCGCCGCTCCCGACGTCATCGTGGGCAGCGTGCACGCCGTCACCGAGAACGGCTCGCTGGTGATCGCCTCGGGCAGCGGCAGCCAGCTGCCCGGCTACGCCGGCGGCTCGGCCCGCGCGATCTGGGTCGTCGGCGCGCAGAAGGTGGTTCCCGACCTGGACGCCGCGCTGCGACGCGTCGAGGAACACTGCCTGCCGTTGGAAAGCGAACGCGCCCAGCGGGTTTACGGAAGGCCCAGCGCCGTCAGCCGACTCCTCGTGCTCAACCTGGAGCCCGTCCCGGGTCGTGGCACCGTCCTGTTGCTGCGCGAGGCGATCGGATTCTGAAGAATCTTCCGTAGTGGGTAGCGCTAGTGAACTAACCGAGTATGCTGCCGATATGAACGAATGGCGACCTACGGCGTGCATCCTGTGCGAGTGCAATTGCGGCATTCAGGTGCTGCTCGGGCCCGATGGCCGTTCGTTCGAGAAGATCCGTGGTGACAAGCTCCATCCCGCCTCGGCGGGATACACCTGCAACAAAGCGCTGCAGCTGGACCGGTACCAGAACGGGCACACGGGCCGGTTGACCGCGCCGCTGCGCCGCCGCAAGGACGGCAGCTTCGAGGAGATCGATTGGGACACCGCGATTGCGGAGATTTCGGCGCGAATGCTGGAGCTCGGGCAGCACTTCGGCGGGGAATCGATCTTCTACTACGGCGGCGGCGGTCAGGGTAATCACCTGGGTGGCGCGTACGCCCCGGCGACCATGGCGGCCTACGGGATGAAGTATCGCTCCAGCGCCCTGGCACAGGAGAAGACCGGCGACTTCTGGGTGGGCGCGCGGATGGCCGGCCACCCGATGCGCGCCGATGTCGAGCACGCCGAGGTGGCCTTCTTCATCGGCAAGAACCCCTATCAGTCGCACGGCTTTCCGCGGGCGCGCACCGTCCTGAAGGAGATCGCCAAGGATTCGGCGCGGTCCATGATCGTGCTCGATCCGGTGCGGACCGAGACCGCCGAGCTCGCCGATTTCCACCTGCAGCTGCGTCCGGGCACCGACGTCTACCTGCTCTCGGCCATGGCCGCGATCCTGGTGCGCGACAACCTGATCGATGGCGACTGGCTTGCCGTGCACGCCACCGGCCTCGAAGCCGTGCTGCCGGTCCTGAACGCGGTGCCGATCGACAAGTACTGCGCCATCGCCGATGTCGACCTCGACCTGGTCACCGCCGCGACGCACCGTCTGGCGCGCGCGCATTCGGTGGCGGCGCTGGAGGATCTGGGCGTGCAGATGAACCGGTACTCGACCGTGGTCAGCTACGTCGAGAAGCTGGTCTGGATTCTCACCGGCAATGTCGGAAAGCCGGGCACGCAGTATGCCTTCACCGGCCTGTCCAATCTCGGTCACGACCGCGGACATCCTGCGGGCGAGGGGCCCCGCAGCCCCGTGGCCGGCGCGCAGATCGTCAGCGGCCTGGTGCCGTGCAACGTGATCAGCGAGGAGATTCTCACCGATCATCCCGCGCGCTACCGGGCGATGTTCATCGAGAGCTCGAACCCTGCCCACTCCCTTGCGGATTCGGCGCGCATGCGCGAGGCCCTGGAGGCGCTGGAGCTGGTGGTGGTGATCGATGTCGCCATGACCGAGACCGCCCGCCTGGCCGATTACGTGCTGCCCGCGCCCACCCAGTTCGAGAAGTACGAGGCCACGTTCTTCAATTTCGACTTCCCACGCAACATCTTCCACCTGCGCCACCCGGTGCTGCCCGCGCCCGAGGGCGTGCTGCCCGAGCCCGAGATTCATGCCCGGCTTGTGGAGGCCGCGGGCGTGCTGGGCGAGGCCGACTATGCGCCGCTGCGGGCCGCGCTGGCGCAGGGCCGCGAGGCATTCGCCATGGCATTCCTGGGCGTGCTCGGCGATCCGGCCCGGTCGAAACTGGCGCCCGTGCTGCTGTATCGCACACTGGGACAGACACTCCCGGACGGTGCGGCGTCGGCGGCCCTGCTCTGGGCCGCGGCATACAACATGGTCCGGCGATTCCCGGCCAGCGTCGAACGAGCGGGGTACGGAACGGGTATGGAGGCCGGGGAGCGCCTGTTCGAGGCCATTCTCGCGGGCGAGCACGGCGTCGTCATCTCCGAGGACGATTATGCCGAGACGTGGAACCGGGTGCGGGACGGGGTGATTCGGCTCGACATTCCCGAACTGCTCGAGGTCGTCGCCGCGCTGCCCGACGCGCCCGGCGACAGCGCCGACTGGCCGTTCATTCTGTCCGCGGGCGAGCGCCGCGCGTTCACCGCGAACACCATTTTCCGGGATCCGACCTGGCGTAAGCGCGATGCCGCCGGCACGCTGCGCATCAGCACCACCGACGCCGGGCGACTCGGCCTGACCGCGGGCGATCTGGTCCAGGTGACCACCCGCCGCGGCACCGCGCGGGTGCCGGTCGAGCCCACCGACCGCATGCGCCCCGGACATCTCTCGCTGCCCAACGGTTTCGGCCTCTCGGTCGAGGATCCCGAGGGCGCACCGGTCACCACCGGGACCGCCCCCAACGAGCTGACGTCCTTCGAGGCGCGCGACGAATGGGTCGGAACCCCCTGGCACAAGTACGTTCCCGCGCGCCTGGATACGGTGAGCTCATGAAGCGGACGAGTTTCGCCAACTGGCCGTGCACCGTGGCCCGCACGGTCGACCTCCTGGGCGACTGGTGGACTCCCCTGATCCTGCGCGAAGCCTATTACGGCGCAACCCGTTTCGACGATTTCGAATCCACCCTCGGCCTGAGCCGCAATATCCTGGCCCAGCGCCTGACCCGCCTGGTCGAGACCGGCCTGCTGATCAAGGTCCCCTATCAGGAGCGACCGGTGCGTCACGAATACCGACTCACGGACCAGGGCCGCGACTTCTTCCCGGTCCTGGCCGCCATGATGGCCTGGGGCGACCGCTATCTCGCCCCGGAGGCGGGCGAACCCGTTGTCCTGCACCACACGACCTGCGACCACGACACCCATGCCGAGGTCGTCTGCGCCCAGTGCCGCGAGCCCCTGCGCCACGAGCACACCACCGCTCGACTGGGGCCGGGATTTCCGGCGCGCTTCCGCGAATCCGCCTTGGCGACAGGAAGATTCCCCATCGACTGAGCGGGCGAGGTCACACCGGCCGACACCCGGTGAGAGGCGCCGCGGGCTGCCGACTGCAGCGCGCACCGCCTCACCGACCCGGAACATGCCGTGCAGTCCGCCATGTACGGCAGTTGGGGTAGGGGAGTCGATTCGTAGTCAGCCGCGCTACCTACGCCATTTCGGGAACGCGCAGGTGCGCCAGCGCCAGTTCGAACTCAGCGCCCTCGAGCACCTCGGCGCCGGAGCGCCGACTGGCGTCGGCCCGCAGTGAGGCGGCCTGGTCGCGGGTGCGGCGCATCGCCTCGGCGCTGTCGTAGGTGGCGCAGGAGACCGCGCGACCGGATGTCCGGTTGATCATGAGGCTCGCGCTGCAGAATCCCTCGAGCGTTTCCATCTCGGACAGGAACTGGGATCGGTATGCCTCGACGGCCCCTTCCAGCCGGTCGGGATCTGTCTTGAGCCAGACGGCGCGGGCGCAGGCGCCTTCGAGTGTTCTGTGTTCGCGATGCAGAACGGCGATCTCCCATTCCTCGACCTGGGCGCTGCCGCCGCCGAACGAACCGGCGGCGCCCTCGCGGATCGGGAGGACCCGGGTCGCGCTGTCGTGCATGGCAGCTGCCGTTTCCCACGCGGTGGTGGCGATACACCGGCCGGACTTCCGGTCGACCAGCAGGGACAGCCCCACGCAACCGGGGATTTCCTGCAGGGCCGGCATCACATGATCGCGGACGTGCGCAATCCCGGCGTCGATAGCGGAGGGTCGCGCCTGAATCGTGGTGGAGCGTGCGTACACGACCCCACCTCCTCTCGGCTCGGAGGCGACGCCCGGTGGCGCCACCGGTGTCTTCGAGCCTGCTCCTCGAGGACCCGCGAGGCAAGGGAGCCGGCCACGGGTAAGAACACGTATAGAAGTAGGTAGTTCTACGGTCGCGTATCGAACGCGGGAAAAGGATGGTGGAAAGCAACGGACCTGGCACTACCGCTCGAGGATGCGCAATGGACTACTCACAGAATCGACAGCGAGGTCGTGCCGGTGCACCGTGGCGCCGTGCGTCGCAGCAGTCGGAGCCGCATGCCGGCTACGACTCGTCGTGGGTTCGCTCGTCCTCGAGCCAGCTGCACTTCCTTCATTCGAAGCGATCGATTGATACCGAACTGGCGCCCGTGATCGACTACGCCATCCGCTGGGCGCCGTTCGGTGGCGCCAGTGCCGGCGAACTGCTGGTCCAGTTCGGTGTCGAGCGTCGGCGCTTCCTGGAGATGGTGCAGGCCGGTCTACGGCTTCGTCGTACCGACAGTCAGGAAGTGCGGTGGCTCAAGCGCGGGCTTGTGGATGCCTTGGCCTTGGCATGGCGCGTAGACAAGGTCGCCGGCGGGGGGACAGCGTGTTGATGAGACATGCCGGAGGTTCGGAGCTTTCGGAGGCCGAGGATGTTCACCTGCGGATCTGGCTGAATGGCACCGCTTTGGACTATCGAGCGACAGTCGCCGCGGCATACCAACTCATGCGTGATTGGCGGCAAAGACGCTGCTGTGCAATCGAACTCATCGTCAACACGGTGGAAGAGTGCATGCCGAGGACCAGGCTACCGAACGAACGGCTGTTTCTGGGTCCGTGATCGGGGGGAAATCCCTCGATCGGGTGTACATCGTGACGCGGCCTACCTCATCCAGCGCTTTCGAGCCGGGCCACGGCGTTGTCGGTGAGCCAGCCTGCCTCCTGCTCGCTTATCGCGCTTGGCGTGTACCCAACGCTGAGGTCGAGGCCACCGAGTTGCTCGTTGGCGATCACAAACAGAAACGGCCCGAACATGTCGAGCGAAACGGCCCTGGTGATGCCCTCGAGCTCGTAGGCGCCGTAGCTGGTCTGGAGGCCGGACCCGTCTGCCGTGGTAACGGCGAGTCCGTCGAGGCGCCGCCTGTTCCGGATCGTCGGGCCGGCTTCGTGCCGATACACCTCCCAAGTGGGAAACTTCATGATCGAGGCGGACTCCCGGTCCTTGGCCAGCGCGGCGATCAATCCGAACGAGGCATCGCGGGCGGTTACCCAGAAGTCGTCGGTTATCCGGTGCTTGGTACGCAGGATGTCGACGTAGCAGGCGTAGGTATCGCGCGGTAGCGCGAGTGTACTGAGGCGCCGGAGGTCGATCGGGCTCAGCACGGTCATGGCGTCGAGCCCGTACCGTTCGCGCATGGCAAGCAGGAAGGCAGCCGTTATCGCACCGTGAAGCGTCGTTCTGTTGGCCCTGATGGCGTCGGTGAGCGTTACCGTCGGGGTGGGCCCGAGGTAGCGTGCCAGTACTCGCGTTCCTTTCTTCCGATCGCGTACCGTCTGCTTGGGTAGCCGAATGGCCGGCGTATAGGTGGTCTTCTTGCCATTGCCGGATTTCTTGGTCAGGCCCTCCTCGATCGGCGGGGGCAGGGCGGTGCTGATCGGCGATTTCAGCTGCGCCATGGCCGGATCGGCAAGGAATTCCAGAAGCTGGCGAGCGAACATATTGGCGGACCGGGCATCGAGCGTCGCGTGATCGGCGCAGATGACGAGATGGTTGAGGTCCGCGTCGGGCGACTGTCGCACCAGCGTGATCCGCAGCCGGGGATGGCTGCCCTTCTGGATCGGTGTGCGGATGTCATCGGCAAAGACCTTGCGCCAAGCGTCCGGGTCGGTGTCGTCGAGCACCGTCAACGGGATCTCCGTTGTGCCCTCGGTGTCGAACCAGCGCCGGCGAGAGACGAAGGGCGGCCGGGGTCGCCAGACGATCTTGCCGTAACGTATATGAGCGCGAAGCATAGGATGCTGGGTCTGGAGCCAGGCGAGCGACCGCTGCACCAGCGCCGGATCGAGGTGGCCTCGCACGTGCAGCACCTGCATGGCGATCAGCTCGCCACGGATGTGCAGTTCACTGAGCAGTTGCTCCCGTTCGCCCAGTGGGCGCATTTCGCCCACGCCGTCCTCCATATTTTCGTTGCGATGAAATTGGCCGATATGCTGAGTATATAAGGGGTTGGAGTGATGAACGATATCGAACGTCCGATAATCGAGTATATTTCCGCCATGGCGGCTGAAATCGGTGCGGCGCCGGTTGATCGCGAGACCCGTCTGCTCGAGATCGGCCTGCTGGACTCGATCAGTCTGGTAAAACTCGTACATTTTCTCGAGGAGCGATTCGAGATCAGCCTCCCTGACACGGAGATACGGGCGGACCTGTTCGAATCCCCCGCGCATCTGGCAGCCTACGTTTCACAGCGGATGACGCGCCCCGCCTAGAGCTCGCGTAACCGCGCACGGAGCACCTTGCCGGCCGAACTCCTCGGCAGTGCGTCGATGAATGCGATCTCGGCCGGAACCTTCTGAACCGACAGCCTTTCGCGGGTGTAGCGGATCAACTCATCGGCCGACACATCCGCCCCTTTGACGACAAACGCGATCAAGCGATTGCCGTTGCGCGCATCCGGATCCGGGAGACCAGCCACCGCGGCCTCGGCGACGGCAGGCGAACTCATGAGTGTCTCCTCCACCTCGATGGGGTCGACCTTGTAGCCGGACACCTCGATCAGCAGCTTGCTCCGGCCACGAATGAAGATGCGACCTTCCTCATCGAGCGAGGCGAGGTCGCCGGTCCTGAACCAGCCCTCATCGAATGCCTCAGCATTAGCCGCGGCATCGCCGAGATAACCCCGCGTGAGCGACGACGATTTCAGTTCCATTTCACCAACGGATGGGCCGAATTCGGTCTCCGACGGAACGATGCGGACCCGGCCGTCGCCCGCCGGCTTGCCCACCGAGGCCCAGCTCGCGTCGGGATCGGCGGAATTATTGTGCGAGAACATGCTCGCCTCGGTCGAGCCGTAATCCTGGCGAAGTGTGACACCGAGGCGCTCGCGTACCGCTTCGAAGACCGGCCGCTTCAGTGCGACGCCGCCGGAGAAGGCCAGGCGCAGTCTCAGATCGAAACCGCCGCTCTGACCGGTGAGGATGTCGTACATTGCCGGAACAGCACCCATAACGGTGACGCGCTCGCGGACCATTGTGTCGAGCAGCTTCCGGCGCGATAGCGCCAGGGGCAGGGGATCGCTCCAGTACAGCGTCGTTGCGCCGCGGGCGACGGCTTGCGTAGCGCCCAGCAGGAAGCCCATCGAGAAGTTGCCCGGCAGAAAGTCGAGGACGATGTCGTCGGGCTGAATGTCCCACGCCGTGCTGGACCGTTCACTATCGGCGACGAGCTCGGCATGGGTGTGCGGCACCACCTTCGGCGACCCGGTCGAGCCGGACGAGAAGAGGTAGAGCGCCGCGGTGTCGCCGGGCAGTGCCGGCGGCTGGACGGTTGCACGTCCTTCGGGCAGGGCGCTCGTCAGGAACAAGGGAATGCCGGGGGCTGCATCTTCAATCAGCATCTCGGCAGCGGCGGCGAGGCCGGGAGCTGCGATGACGGCCCTGGGGCCGACCTTGTGCGCGAGCATGGCGAGTTCGGCTCGCGGGGCCGTCTCGGCCAGTGGCATCGCGATCGCGCCGATGGCGAAGAGCGCGTGGGCGGTGACGAAAAGATCGGGTGAGTTCGGAATCAGCAGAGCAACAGGATCGCCGTTCTCGATGCCACATTCGATGAAGCCCGTGGCGAGTCGGCCGATGCGCTCGACCAGAGCGGCGTAGGGCGTAAATGCTTCGCCCTGCCGCAATCCGCTGGTGATCGGCGCTCGCGCGGTGACCGCGAGCAGATTGTCGTAGATCATCTCTACTCCTGGTCGGCAACTAGCGTGGCGGGCATGGAGCGGTAGGCGTGCAGGTTTCGCAGGGGATGAGGGACAGGGGGGCCGTCCAGACGCAGATTCGGGTACCTGTCGAAGAGGGCTCGTAGCGCGATGGCGCCTTCCGCTCGGGCAAGAGGTTTACCTCGATGCGCCGCAACCCGCAGATAGGTCCGCGCGATGCCATGCGTGAGCACCCACCGAACCCAAGCGCGAGTCAACATTGCCACCTCTCAATCCTGACCTGCTCCTATGATACTGTGCGTCATTTCGGTATCAACTGTCACAGGACATGTGGAACATTCACGATTCTCCTTTGCCGGAAGGCATTTGGTCATCGAATCGAAGGGCGAAGGTCCTCTGTCGTTTTCGTTCGGCCGTATTGGCGTCGATGGTGAGAGTTCTGTCGAGAATCCGCAGAGCGCGGTCGATAGTCCCTGGTGGGTATAAGAATGATCTTGGTGCTGACTATTTGCGCGGACGTGTTGTTCGGCTTATACTTGGCCAGGTCGGGGTTAAGAACGAAATAGTGACCGATCCGTGACCTGAAATCGACCTGACCGAGGGTCGATTGAAAGTTTGAACCGGACGCGTCAGTCGAACAGTTGATACCGCTGCCTGTAGGACAGCGCGGGTTGCGGCTGGTGCGGAAATTAGGTCCGGATATGCCGATATCCGAGGGGTCGGCCGGCGCAAATGTGGAACCGGGAGGGTATTTAGTCGCCGAGTCGAAAGGCTAAAGTCCTCTGTCGTTTTCATCTAGCGTAACGGTGTCCTTGGTGAGTTCCACCGAGAATCCGCACCGCACGGCCGATCCTCCCTGGTGGATATAGAAAAGAGCTCGGTGCTCGGCGGTTTGCGAGGTCGGTGTGAGAAGGCTGAGATGACCGTTTCGCGACCCGAACTCGACCCCGGCCGAGGATCGAGCGACAATTCAGAGCGGGACCCGTCAGTCGAACAACCGATAGCGCTGTCTGCCGGACAGCAGGGGTTGTGGCTGGCGCAGAAATTGAGCCCGGATGTGCCGATATCCGAGGCGCAGTATATCGAGTGCCGTGGTGACCTCGATATCGATCTGCTGCGCACGATGGGGATCCGAGCGGGCCGTGAGTTGCGCCGGGAATACACCGCGCCGTTGGACATGACACGGGACCTGCTGGTCACAACCGCGATCGTGCGGCTCGGGGATCGGCATTATCTGCTGTACTGCAGGAGCCACCATGTCGCGATGTATGGCTACGGCGCGATGATGATCGTGAATCGGATTGCGGCGCTGTACACCGCGGCGGTGCAGGGCCGCGTCGCGGAGCCCAACCGAGCGGCAGACATTCGCGCTCTCTACGAGGCCGATCTTTCGGCCAAAGCACTGGGCGCGAGCCCGGCCGCGGTGGTAATCGCCGCATTCGGCTGCTACCTGGCCCGCCGCACCGGCCGGGACGAGGTGCTTGTCAACATTCCTGTGTCGGGTCGCACGACCGCCGTGCTGCGGCGGTCGGCGGACCCCGGCAGCGCCGCGGAGGGCGCCGAGATCCGCCGCCGCCGCGAGAACCTGGAGTTCTGGCGGGCTGCGCTTGCGGACCTTCCCGAGGAGCTTTGTTTGCCGTTGGACAGGCCGCGGCCGGCGGTGTTGTCGAATCGGGGTGCGACTTCGAGTTTCGTGTTGGATGCGGGGTTGGTCGGGGGGTTGGAGGATGTCGCGCGGCGGCATGGTTGTTCGTTGTTCATCCGGTCTCACCTCGGTAGCACCACAGTACAGAGGACTCGATCATGAAAGCGTTAGATGAACGCATCGGCACGCGCTCCGGCGTGAAACCGATCAACCTGTTCGCCACCGACGCGACAGCCCAGCCGCACGAGCACCCCTGCGCCGAGGAATTGCGGAGGTGGACTGTGGAATACCTGTGCCGACCCCATCCCGACCTCGGCCGGCCCGGCCCGGTCTGCCCGTATACGGGGCGTGCGGTGGTAAACCGATACCTCTGGGCGGCATTCATCGAAGGTGACGAGATCAGCCAGGAGTACTTCACAGCGGTCGTCGACGACATGAACGATCTGTTTCCCGTGCTGCCTCCCGGCCGCGGACCCGGCTCCAAGCTCAAGGCCGTCCTAGCGGTCTTTCCCGACCTCACCGAATACGAGAACCTGGAGGCCGTCCAGCGCAACCTGAAGACGAAGTTCGTCGAACAGGGATTGATGCTCGGGCAGTTCTATCCGGGCTGCACCGTCGCCGGACTGCACAACCCGGACTTCCCAGCGCTCGATTCCCCGTTGCCCCTGCTCGCCGTGCGCCAGATGGCCCCGACCGACTTCGCATTCCTGAAGACCCGATACGACTGGATCGATACCTATCTCAGGATCTTCGCACCTGGCATCCCCAGTTTCCTGAGCCATTCCCTGGCCGAGAAGCTGGTCGAGCGCCAGGAACCACCGCGCGCGAATTGATCTCGCGCTGTCACAGCAAAGATTTGACCCATCCCCAATCGGTCAGCATGGTCGATATCAAAGACGCTCGGCATGTCATACCGTCAGCCAATTCCTCCGGGCCGTCAAGAAATTCCTCCGGGACTGTCTGAGATCTCTCTCAGACAGTCCCGGGCTCTCGAGAAACCCCCCGGCGTGTCGGGATGAGGTTGTGCTGAGATGTGTCGGGGGTATCGACCTTCTATTTCAGATGCACCACACAAAGCTGCCCAGGGGGAAACAGATGTGGAGTGAGCCACCGCCACCGATCGGGGTTGCCTGGTGCGATGTCACAGCCACGGGCGAGGTCGCCATAGCCGGGGCCGCTGTCGCGGGAGCTGCGAGCGCACCCAGGGACAACGCCAACGCGGTCACTGCCAGAATCTTGAGCTTTCCTGTAGTCATTTTTCGACCTTCGATAGGCTTCGATGGGGTCTGCTGTACAGAAAGGTGACATCTTGTCAGCTCATCGTGCAGCAGACCCATGCGGACTATGACGGCCTGACACAACCGCCATCTCGACTGTTCACCTGGTGGCGCGCCGACGACGGCTCGGTAATTGCCACGCTGCAGGGGCCGTCGTCCTCACCACGAGTCTCGCTATCGTTTTATGCTCAGGCAATAATCGCTCGCCCCCGGATAACCATCGACGGACCTGTTCGTCAGCCCGTCGGCTATATGGCATTTGTCCGAGTTGGGCGCCCCGACGCCGCTCGAAGCGGACAAGACGCCTGGGTTCGATGGAAAGACCCGGAAATTATATTACTCCCGCATGATGCGGAATGCACCAGCCTGGACGCAGCGTGCGCCGCGCATCACCGACACCGCACCGTTCCGGCGACCATTCGTCCCATACCGCAACTAGATTGCCGATGGGTTGCCAGTGACCGTTTGGTGAGGGATCGTGGTGTGATGACCGATTCAGCGGCTGAACGGCCCACCGAACTCGACTTCGATGCCATATACCGCGGCGTAGGTCCATTTCGTGCCCCGTGGGACATCGGTGCCCCGCAACCGGCCTACGTTGCCGTCGAACAGGCCGGTGGGATCACCGGCACGGTGCTCGACGCCGGTTGCGGAACCGGGGAAAACGCGTTGTACCTCGCAGACCAGGATTACTCGGTCATCGGATTGGACCTGTCGCTCACCGCTGTCGAGCTGGCCCGGGGCAAGGCCGCCGAGCGTGGTTTGGCGGCGACCTTCGAGGTGGCGGATGCGCTGGACCTCGACGCCTATACCGGACGTTTCGACACCGTCGTCGACTCCGGTCTGGCGCATCTGTTCGACGAAGACGCCCTACGCCGCTACGCGGCTGCACTGCACCGTGCCTGTCGTCCGAACGCTGTGGTGTACCTGCTGGCCCTCAGTGGCCCGGGTCTGGAGACAATAGCCGCGCAATTGCGCGAGCTGTCGGCCGACGAGGAACACCGCCTACCGCCGAATCTGATGCCGCCGAGCAAAAGTCCCGACGACCTGCGCGCCGGCTTCGCCGACGGTTGGCAGGTAGAGGCCATCGATGAGTCCACTCTGCGGGCAGTCCTGCCGTCGAGTAACGAACCAATCAGCATCAGCGGTTGGCTCGCCCGCTTCCGTCGCGTGTGAGACGAACCTCGCTGCCGAGCAACTCATCGATCGAAAAATAACCGATAGATTGCTGTACGCCTCGATGGCCGCGTAACTTGGGTAGACATGACAAGTGCGAACGAGTCCACGGGAGGCATGTCGGCCCGATGGGACATCGTCACCGGCGTCGGGCTGACAGCGCTCGCAGTCGCGGCGGGCCGGGCAATGGAGACACACCGCGACGGCGGGTTGGTCTCGGACCCCTATGCGGAAGCATTCGTGCACGCGGCCGACCCGCCGGTCGAAGTGCCGACTCGGCTGGACGCGGCCGAGCGCGATTCCGATATTCCCTGGGCGTCGATGGCCCGCTATATGGGAGTACGGTCGCGGTACTTCGACGACTACTTCACCGGGGCGTCGGCGGCTGGGGTGTCCCAGGTGGTTCTGCTCGCTGCCGGCCTGGACGCCCGCGCATTCCGGCTGGGCTGGCCGGAGGGAACCGTAATCTATGAGCTGGATGCGCCGAAAGTGCTGGAGTTCAAGGACCGCGTCCTTGTCGAGCAGGGTGCGCGTCCCCGGGCGCAGCGGCGGGTGGTTGCGGTGGATTTGCGGGAGGAATGGACACGCCCGTTGCTACAGGCGGGTTTCGATCCCTCTCGCCCATCGGCCTGGCTTGCCGAGGGGCTATTGCCTTTTCTGCCGAATGCGGCGAAGGAACGGCTGCTGTCCGCAGTCGATGGACTCGCTGTCCCGGGCAGCAGCATCGAATTGGAGTACGTCGACGATTTGGCAAGCCTGCGCCGCGATCCGGAGTTCCAGGAGCGGTGGACCCGCATGGCCGGCCGGATGGGCCTGGATATCGCGCAGTTGTGGCCAGACGAGGAGGACTATCCCGTTGATGCCTGGTTGAGCGAGCACGGGTGGACGGTGACGGCCGAGCGCGCCATCGACGTAGCCGAGCGATACGGCACGCAGTTCC
The DNA here is from genome assembly GCF_018860155.1 of Nocardia albiluteola. Classification (GTDB taxonomy): domain Bacteria; phylum Actinomycetota; class Actinomycetes; order Mycobacteriales; family Mycobacteriaceae; genus Nocardia; species Nocardia albiluteola. The sequence continues at coordinate 284,623 of NZ_JAHKNI010000011.1, read as the reverse complement.
CAGAGCCGACGATGCTTCCGACTCGCGCGGGTCGGTTCATCACGGCCCGACGATCCGACAGGGCGTAAGGCTTGCTGAGCCAGCAATCATCTTCAACCACCACCGTCCAACAGAAAATGGCAGGTCAGTCCCATACACCGTGTCCTGCCGGGGGCGCCATGAACATGGGAACGACCGACTGACCCGTCGGAGCAACCACCGCCACCGAACTGGCTCCGGTGTCCGGTTAGTGCATAAGTTGCGCTCGCTCGTCTGGTCGTGGCAGCGAGACGATCATCATGGCCATGTTCGAGGGCAACGATGCCGCGGGCGGTAACGCGATGCTGATCGAAGCGCTCACCGAGCTGGTTACCCTCGAGCACGCCGAATCCGGCGACGACATCACCGCCCGATTGGTCCAGCACCCGGCCGAACTCGACGATCGGGAGATCATCGAGCAACTCGTGCCCCTCTACGGCGCCGGCGTCGAACCGGTGCTGAACCTCATCGCCAATACGCTGCTGCTGATCCTGACCAACGACCGAGTCGGCGGCAGTCTTCTCGCCAGCAGTCTCTCCACCCGGGACGCGCTCGACAAGGTGCTGTTCGAGGATCCGCCGATGGCGAATTTCTGCATGACCTATCCGCGGCAGCCCGGTGGTCATCAGCATCGCCGCCTGCAACAACGATCCGACCATCAGCGGTGGAGACCGGACCGGCAACCGATCCCGCCTGGCCTGGGGTGCCGGGCCGCACGCCTGTCCCGCCGGTCAGTCCGCGTATCTGATCGCCCAGGATGGTGTGGATCAGCTCCTCGATGCCCTGCCCGATATCCGCCTCGCTGCCGCGAACTCATCAGTGACAGCACCTCACCGGCCGCTGACACAGGCACGAAGGGCGAACATCGCCAACTGGGTTAGTGGGCGTACTCGCACTGATCCGTGCGTTACCATGTGGCTACGTCACGAACTAGGGCGATGCGTATGGGCGAGATCGACCCGTTGAAGACTCAGCGCGACGTGATCCCCACGGTCAGCGCAGCGGAACTGGCGGAAGCTGGATTCACCTATGCCGAGGAGATCGGGCGTGGGGGTTTCGGCGTGGTGTATCGGTGCACCCAGGCGGCCCTGGACCGGACTGTGGCGGTGAAGGTGCTCACCGCATCCCCGGACAAGGGGAACCAGGAGCGGTTCGTCCGGGAACAGCGGGCGATGGGCCGGCTGACCGGGCACCCGAACATCGTAGGTATGTTGCAGGTGGGCGTTACCACGTCCGGGCTGCCCTATCTGGTGATGCCCTACTACCCGCAAGATTCCCTGGATGCCCGGATTCGCCGTCACGGTCCGCTGCCGGCGGAGGAGGTGGTGCGGCTGGGGGTGAAGTTGGCCGGGGCCCTCGCCACCGCCCACCGGCTGGGCATCCTGCATCGCGACATCAAACCCGGCAACGTCCTGATCACCGACTACGGTGAGCCGGCATTGAGCGATTTCGGTATTGCGCACATCCCCGACGGGTTCCACACCGCTACCGGCACGGTCACCGGTTCACCGGCGTTCATCGCGCCGGAGGTCCTGGCGGGTGAGGCACCCACCTCCGCCGCCGACGTCTACGGATTCGGCGCCACCTTGTTCGCCGCGCTGACCGGGCACGTGGTATTCGAGCGGCACACCAGCCAGGGGGTGGTCGCCCAGTTCCTGCGGTTCACCACCCAGCCGACGCCGGATCTACGCGAGCACGGCATCGACGAGGACCTCTCGACGGTGATCGAACTGGCCATGGACCGTGCTCCCCAGCGGCGGCCCTCCGCGGCGGCGATGGGCGAGCAACTGCAGCAGGTGCAGGCCGGGCGCGGGTGGCCGATCGACGTGATGGCAGTCGGCGCGGACCAACAAGCAGCCACCCCGGTTCCTCTGCTTCCGCTCTCCGCCGGTCGCTCGTCGGCTCGCCAGACCCCGGGGGCGGCCGGTGGGACCGGGTCTCTTCCCCTCGAGCTGACCAGTTTCGTCGGCCGCCGCACCGAATTGACCGAGGCCAAGAGCCTGCTGGCCAACTCCCGGCTGGTGACATTGACCGGGATCGGTGGGGTAGGCAAGACTCGAATGGCGTTGCAGCTGGCGACCGGTGCGCAACGGGGCTTCGCCGACGGGGTGTGGCTGGTCCAACTCGCCGAGCTGCACGACGGTGCCCTGCTGCCGGGGGTGATCGCCGCCGCTTTAGGGTTGCGACCACACAGAAAGCCCATGCTCGAGGCGCTGATCGACTACCTGGCGTCGCGAGAGCTGCTGCTGGTGCTCGACAATTGCGAACAGATCGTGGACGCGGCCGCGAAGGTTGTCGAGACTCTGCTGCGGGCGTGCCCAACGCTGCGGGTTCTCGCCACCAGCCGCGAGGCTCTGGGCATCGGCGGGGAGACGGTGCTGCGGGTGCGGCCGCTGACGGTTCCGGATCCGGATCGGCAGCCGCCGTTGCGGGGTGCGGCCCGCTACGACGCGATCAGGCTGTTCGTCGAACGGGCCACCGCGGCTGTGCCCGGCTTCGCGCTCACCGAGGACAACGTGGCCGCGGTGGCCGAGATCTGCCGCCGCCTCGATGGACTGCCGTTGGCGATCGAGCTGGCGGTAGCCCGGCTGCGGGCGCTGGCACCGGAGCAGATCTTGCGGCGGCTCACGGACCGGTATGCGTTGCTGACCGGCGGCAGCCGCAGCGCACCCAGCCGCCAGCAGACCCTGCGGTGGTGTATCGACTGGAGTTACTCGTTGTGCACCCAGGCCGAACAACAGGTGTGGGCACAGCTGTCCGTGTTCGCCGGCAGCTTCGAACTCGACGCCGCCGAACAGGTGTGCTCGGGCGATCTCGGATCGCAGGATCTCCTCGACGTGCTCACTGCCCTGGTCGACAAGTCCATCCTGATCCGGCAGGAGTCGGACTCGGCGGTGCGGTTCCGGCTACTCGAGACAATACGCGACTACGGCCGCGACAAACTCGAACAAGCCGACACGTCCATGGAATTGCGGCGCCGGCACCGGGACTGGTATCGGCAGCTCGCCGAAAACGCCGACGCCGACTGGATCAGCCCCCGCCAGTTCGACTGGATGGCCCGCCTCGGGCGCGAGCAACCGAACCTGCGTGAGGCATTGGATTTCTGCCTGACCGATACCGAGGCGGAACCCGATGATGCCGCGTTGTCGTTCACCGCGGCCCTGCAACCGTTCTGGTACGGTCGCGGCCAGCTCGGTGAGGCGCGGTACTGGCTCGACCGCGCCCTCGCCGACGCGCCCGCGAACGCCACCCCGGTCCACGCCAAAGCACTGTGGCGCGCCAGCATGGTGGCTCAAGCTCAGGACGATCACCGAGCAGTGTCCGCACTGGTCATGCAGGCGGAGGCTCTCGCCGAACAGACCGCACAACCGATCGTGCACGCCTTTGTGGGTCTCACCCAAGCGATGCATGCTGTTCGCCCGGTCGACCTTCCGCGCAGACGCGCCTACCTGGAGGCTGCTGTCGAGTCGTTCGCCGCGCAAGGCGAGGTCTCCGGACAGATCTATGCCCTGCTCGGGCTCGGATTGGCACACGCCTTGTGGGAGGAAAACGCAGCAGCCCTTTCGTACAACGAGCAGGCCCTCGCGATCGCCGAATCCCACGGCGATTCCGTACTTCGGGCATATGCCTTGTGGGCGGCAGCGGTCGCCGAATGGCGCCAGGGCGACTACGACCGGGCGCTACGGCTGCTGCGGCAGGAGATCCAGCTCATCAAGCCGCAGAAAGACCCGTTCGATGTCGCGATAGCCCTGGAAACGCTGGCCTGGATTGTGGGAGCCCAGGGCAACGCACTGCGCGCCGCCGTGTTGCTGGGCGCTGCGAAGGCACTGTCTCAGGCGATGGGTGGCTCCTCGGTGTTCTTCCCGGAGATGGCGGTCGTCCATGAGGCCTGCGAACGAGCCGCCCGTCACACACTGGGCCAGCGCCCCTTCGAGACCGCCTACCGCGAAGGCGCCGCGCTGGATCTCGACGCGGCGACCGACTACGCCCTCGGAGCACAATCCACGACCACAGCTCCCGGTCCGGGTCCCTCGACGGAGCTGACCCGCCGTGAGCAGGAGGTCGCCGCCCTCGTCGCCAACGGCCTGACCAATAGGGCCATCGCCGCCAGGCTGCACATTTCCCAGCGCACCGCTGAGGCACACGTCGAACACATCCGGACCAAACTCGGATTCACCTCGCGCGCCCAGATCGCAGCCTGGGTCGGCGAGCAGAACCGACCGGCGCACAGGTGAAGGTACAGTTTGCGAACTCACGCTCGGGCGATCGGGCGGGTCTATCTCGCCCACTGCTCCGGCTCACTTCCTGTGCCCCTGGCGAATCGGCGACATCCTCGCTGCCCTCCTTTGTCCCGCTGCATATCGAACACCGCCAGACCGCATGAACTTGCACACCGGCTACGAGAAAGGCTCAGTGGCGGCAGGACACTAGTCGGCAGTGAGTTTGGCGGGCATGGTGCGGTAGGCGTGCAGGTTCATCAGGCCACGTGGGGTCGGGGGGCCGTCCAAGCGCAGATTCGGATATCGCTCGAAGAGGGTTCGCAACGCGATGACGCCTTCCATGCGGGCCAGCCGGTATCCCAGGCAGCCGTGCACGCCGCTGCTGAACGCGAGGTGATCCGCGGCGTTGGCCCTGGTCACATCGAATCGTTCGGGATCGGGGAAGACGCCGGGGTCGTAGTTTGCCCCGGCCAGCGATAGAAGGACCAGGGAACCGCGCTTGATGTGCTGATCGGCGATGTCGACGTCACAGTTGGTCATCCGGCCTGTCATCCGCACGGGACAGTCGTAGCGCAGGATTTCCTCGATCGCGCCCGGCCACAGCTCGGGCTGCGCCATCAGCAGTTTCAGCTGGTCCGGATGGCTGGTCAGCAGGGCGATTCCATTGCCGAGCAGATTCACCGTTGTCAAGAACCCGGCGTCCAGCAGCAGGGCCCCGTTGGCCATCTGCTCGCGGCGGGTGAGCTCACCACTCGTGACCAGCACGGTGAGCAGGTCATTGCCTGGTTCGGCGGTGAGCTTGTCGATGCGCTGGTCGAAGTACTGCTTGACCTCGGTCAGCTCTTCGGTGGCCTGGCGATACATGGTCCAGGTCAGGCCGCGGTCGACCAGCGGCGCACTGTTGTACCCCCACTTCAGCAGGGTCGAATGCATGTCGGCGGGAAACCCGAGAATCTCGGCGATGATCGCGACGGGCACTTGTGCGGCGAAGTCCTCGATCAGATCCGGTCGCGGTTTCGACTCCAGGTCTTCGAGCAGGCCATCGGTCACTTCCACAGCCCGCTTCTCTAATTTGGCGATCGCCTTCGGGCTGAATGCCTGTCCGACCAGGCGCCGGTACCGAGTGTGTTCCGGTGGATCGGCCACCAGCATGGAGGGCGGTTCGGTCAGGTTGGGAAGTTCCTGATCCGTCTTGGCCATCACCCAGCGGATGGGCTTCGGGATGACTGGATGATCGGGTGTGACCACGCCGAAGCGATTGTCTCGCAGGATACGACGGCACAGTTCGTAGTCCGTGGTGACGTACATCCCCGACAGCTTGGGCAGACGGCCCCGCTGCCGGATCTCCTCGATGAACGGCGACGTGCCGAGCGAGCGATCTTGGCCGAAGGCGATCTGTGCGAGGGGATCGCCCCGACGCGCCGACCACCGCAGATAGGACCGCATTAGGCCGTGTATGAGCAGCCACCGAACCCAGGTGCGAGTCAGCATTGTCGCCTCCCACTCCGCTCTTCCTTATGATAGGCATCTACTACGACAGAGTGCTATTGCCGGGCCGTAACAAATGTGAGTAAAACGCTGGTAGACGGCCTGTTCTGGCGCGTTTCGCCTGGCGCATGTCGCGCTCGGGCGGGCTCGATTGCGCCACCGATCAGTTCCAGCGCCGCACCTGGCCAGCACTTTCTTTGGGTCGGCAAATATCCACAGAAAACCATTCCGTCGCCGCCCAGGGCGACGGAACTGCTCGGCAGTCACAATTGGTCGAAAGCCGTATCGGTTTATTATTGCTGGTGTAGGAGTTTCAGCTAGGTGGTCGGGGTCGAGCGGAGGTGCTCGGTGAGGACGAGTCCGATTGCGCGAAGCGGGGGAGGTTCGGTCATCCGTTCGTGGCGGGCAGGAATGTCGTGTTCGGTGATACAGCCGGTGATGTAGTCGTTCCACGCGAGCGCCGGATAGGGGTCGTCGTCCGTGTGGTCGGCGGCGTTGAAATAGATCAGGTCGCCATCGAAGAGCCCCGGCCGGTGGTTCCAGGTCAGGTCGACGAGGCGGGCGTAGTCGTCGCGCAGGATCACGAGATGTTCGGGGGTCACGGCTGTGAAGAGTCCGCCTTGCTGGTGCAGTAACTCGGTGGCGGCCTCGACGGTCAGGTCGGCGTCGCCGTCCGGAGAGGCGAAACCGCCGAACTCGGCGAGCATCTCCGCGATGGTGGGTGTGGGAGCGCGAGCGGTGCGGGCGGTGACGACGCGGGTGTCCATCATGGCCAGGGTGGCCACGGAGTCGCCGTCGCGGCGGAGTTGGACGGCAATCGCGTGGGCAATGGTGCCGCCGAGGGAGTAGCCGAGCAGATGGTAGGGGCCGTGCGGTTGGACGGACCGGATCTCCTGCACATAGCGGGCGGCGAGTTGGTCGAGGGTGTCGAACCGCACGGTGGGATCGGTGAACGCCGGGGATTGCAGCCCTCGGACGGGACGGTCGGGGTCGAGGTGCTGCACGAGCCCGCTGAAACACCAAGCCAATCCGACGGCAGGGTGAACGCAGAACAGCGGCGGCGCGGTACCGGCCGCGCGCAGGGGGAGCATGACCGAGATCGCGTCGCTGGGGTCTTGTTCGTCGATGCCGCGGAGGCGGGTATCGATGCGGCGGGCCAGTGATTGCGGTGTCGGATCGGTGAAGATCCACTGCACCGGCACGTCGACACCGGTCGACTCCGCCAGCCGCACCATCAGTTGGGCGGCGGCCAGCGAGTTGCCGCCGAGGGTGAAGAAATCGTCGTCGACGCCGGCCTGTTCGATGTCGAGGGTCTGGGTGAAGGCGTCGCAGACGGTGGCCTCGAGTGGGGTGGACGGCGACCGGAACCGCGTGTGTCGCAGATCGGGTGCGGGCAGAGCTTTGTAGTCAACTTTGCCGGTGGAGGTAAGGGGTATCCGGCCGAGGGTAAGGATGGTCGTCGGGATCATGTAGGTGGGTAGCCGGGTTGCGAGGTAGGTTCGCAGCGCAGTGGTGTCGGGTGTGGTGTCGGGAGTGGGTACGACGTAGCCGGTGAGTCGGTCCGTACCGTTCGGCTGGGTGTGGACCGCGACAGCGGCATGGACGATGTCGGGATGGCTGCGGAGCGCGGTTTCGATGTCGCCGGGTTCGATGCGGTGGCCGCGGATCTTGATTTGCGTGTCGTTCCGGCCTTTGAATTGCAGTGTTCGGTCGGTGGTCCAGGTGACCAGGTCGCCGGTGCGATACATGCGGGTCCCGGCCGGCCCGTACGGGTCGGGAATGAATCGTGCTGCCGTGAGTGCGGGTTGCCCGTGGTAGCCGCGGGCGAGGCCCGGTCCGGACAGATACAGCTCGCCCACCACTCCGGGCGGGACCGGGCACAATCCGCGGTCGAGCACTACGGCGGAGAACCCACGGGCCGGGCCGCCGATCGGCGGCGGACTGTCGGCGGTCGTGGTCAGGAAGACGTCGGTGCAGCTCTGGATGGTGGTCTCGGTAGGCCCGTAAGCGTTGATCAGCGTGCGGCCGGGGGCCCATCGTGTTGCCAGGTCTGCTGGGCATGTCTCGCCACCGAGGATCAGAGTGTGCACGGTGTCGAGTTCGTCGGGGTGCAGCGATGCGAGCACTGTTGGGGTGAGAGCGGCGTGGGTGACATGTTCGGCGTTGATCAACTCGTCCAGTTCGGCGCCGGCGACCACGCGCGCGGGTGCGAGGACCAAGGTGGCTCCGGTGACGGCGGCGCTGAGCCATTCGAGGATCGAGACATCGAAGGTCGGCGAGGCGACAGCCAGCATTCGTGAGATTGGGGAGAGCCCGAACCGTTCCCGTATTTCGGCGGCCAGGTTCGCGATTCCGGCGTGGGTAACCATGACCCCCTTGGGGGTCCCGGTGGAGCCCGAGGTGTAGATCAGGTAGGCCGGATGCTGTGGCCGCAGTGTGGTTGTGCGTTCAGGATCGGTGATCGCCTCGGAGCGCGCCGACGCCGCCGTCGCAGCGAAGGAAGGGGTGTCGAGGACGAGCCATCTGATGGCGTCCGGTAGCTGATCCCGGTGGGTCTGCAGTGTCACGCCGACGGCGGCACCGGAATCGACGAGAATGCGTGTGATCCGGTCTTCGGGCTGGGTGGGGTCGATCGGAACGAACGCCCCGCCGGTTTTGGCGACCGCCCATACGGCGATCACGCCATCAATGGAGCGTGGTAGCGCCACGGCTACCAACGATTCCGGTCCTGCTCCGGCGTCGATCAGTACCCGCGCCCACCGGTTGGAGGTTTCGTCGAGTTCGCGGTAGGACAGCCGCTTGCCGTCGCAGACCACCGCTTCGGTGTCCGGCCTCGCCGTGGCCGTCAAAACCTGTGGCAGCACCGACATCACCTCGCCGGGGCAACCGCGAACGGGTACCAACGCGGCGCGCTCGACCGGCGATAGCAGCTCCAGCTGGGTGAGGGGGAGATCGATGTGCGCAGCGATGGCCTCGAGCACTCGCAGCACCCGCTCGGCGATGGTCTCGATCTGGTGTTGTGTGAACAGTTCGGGCTGGTATTTGAAGGTCAGGTGCAGCCGGGTGTCGTGGTGGACCATGAGGCCGAGTGGATAGTGCGCGGCGTCTCGTCCGTGGGCGTCGAGGACATGCATTCCGGCAATGTCGGTGTCTTCGGACAAGCCGGTGGTGTCGACCGGGTAGGACTCGAAGACGGTCGCGGTGTCGAACATCGCGCCGGGCCCGGCCGCCTGTTGGATTCGGGTGAGTCCGAGGTGGTGATGGTCGAGCAGCGCAGCTTGTTCGGTGTGGATTCGCCGGAGTAGCTGGGCGAGGGTTTCGCGGTAGTCGAGCCGGACCCGGACGGGCACGGTGTTGATGAACAGTCCGATCATCGATTCGATGCCGGGGATCTGTGGGGGGCGCCCGGAGACGGTGGTGCCGAAGACGACGTCGTCGCGCGCGGTCGCGCTTGCGAGCACGATCGCCCAGGCGGCTTGCACGACGGTGTTGAGGGTGGTCTCCTGCCGGTTGGCCACAGTGGCCAGGGTCGCGCTGCGGTCTTCGCTCAGCGGCACCTGGACTTCGCGCGCGGCAGCGGACTGCTGGTGGCCGCGGGCTTCGGGCGCCAGCAGAGTCGGCTCCGTGACGCCCTCGAGTGCCCGCGCCCACGCGGTTTCCGCCGCGTCCTGGTCCTGGGTTTTCAGCCACGCCAGGTAGTCGCGGTAGGGATGCACCGGTGCCAGTGCACCGGGGTCGCTGTCGCCGGCGTAGAGGATCAGCAGTTCCCGGGTCAGCAGTGGCATGGACCAGCCGTCGATCAAGATGTGATGGATGCTCAGCACCAGCCGGTACCTCTGGGGGGCGGTGCCGATCAGCGTCAGTCGCAGCAGCGGCGCCACGGTCATGTCGAAGTGGCGGTCGGTGTCCATGACGTGTTCGAGCGCGGCCTCGGTGTCGTCGTGCCCGGCCAAGTCGACCTGGGTGAACGGCACCTCGATTTGCCGATGCACCACCTGCACCGGGTCGCCGGCGCCGTCGCGCGCGAATGCGGTCCGCAGGTTCGGGTGACGTCCGACGAGGGTCTGCGCTGCGCGGCGTAACCGGTCCGGGTCGACGCGCCCACCGAGTTCGATACAGAGTTGCACGATGTAGGCATCGAGGCTGCCCTCGGCGAGCTGGGCGTGGAACAGCAGCCCCGCCTGCAGCGGTGTGAGCGGCCAGATATCGTCCAGCGCGGGATATCGGGTCTCGAGGCGGTCGATCGCGGTCTGGTCGAGGTCGACGAGGCCGACGTCGGAGGGGGTCAGCCCGCCGGCACCGGGCCGGGACGCGTGATCGGCCAGAGCCGTCACCGCGTCGCGCCACAGTTCCGCAAGGTCGGTGACCTCGGCGGCGGTGAGCAGGCCGGCCGGATAGTCCCAGGCGGCGGTCAGGGCGGGTCCGTCCGGTGTGTCCATGGTGAACGCGTTGATGCCCAGCAGGGCTGCCACGGATGCGTCGGGGTTCTGGGCGCCGCCGCCGTCGGCGTCGCTACCGGCGGGCATCCACCCGCTCTCGCGCAACGCGTCGGGAATGGTGTCGAACCGGCCGAGATAGTTGAAGCTCACCTGGGGGTCGGGCAGCGCGCCCAGGACGGGGGCGGTATCGGTGTTGAGGTAGCGCAGCAGCCCGTAGCCGATCCCGTGGCCGGGGACCTGGCGGAGTTGTTCCTTGACCGATTTGACGATCGCCCCTGCGGTAGCGCCGGCGGCGAACGCGTCGTCGATGTCGATGCCGGACAGGTCGAGCCGCACCGGGTAGGTGGTGGTGAACCACCCGACAGTGCGGGTGAGGTCGGCACCGCGGAGGACCGTGTCGTGGCGGCCGTGGCTTTCGAGAGTAAGCAGCGTCTCGGTGATGTTGTCGCCGTGGCGGTGCCGCCACCGGGTCAGCGCCAGTGCGAGCCCGGCGATGAGGGCATCATCCACATTGCCGCGGAACGCCTCCGGCAGGGTAGTGAGTACAGCGCGGGTCACCGCGGTAGGCAGCGTCACCTTGACCGTGGCGACGGTGGCCTGCACGTCCACGACCGGGTCGAGAGGGCGGGTCCCGATCGGCGGATCAGCGGCGGCGAGCGTGGCACGCCACCAATCGAGTTCATCGAGGCTCCCCGCGGCGGTGTCCAGACCGTGCGCCCAGCGGCGCATCGACGTACCGACAGGCGCGAGCTCCGGCCGTTGCCCGGCACTCACCTGGGCCCAGGCGGCGGCGAGGTCGGGTACGAGGATCCGCCACGACACTCCGTCTATCACCAGGTGGTGTGCGACGACCAGGAGTCGGCCCGGCTGCCCGGCGCAGTCGAACCAGACCAACTGCAGCATGATTCCCGCGGCGGGGTCGAGGCGCTCGGCGGCCGCGCGGGCCTCCGTGTCGGCGATCGCGGCGAACGCGCTGCTGTCCGGCGCCGCGTCCACCGGCACGTGCCGGATCAGTCCCGCGGCGGATATCCCGGCCGGCTGCACCTGCAATGCCCACCCCGATGGGTGTGCCGGTTCGGGCCGTAGCCGGGCCCGCAGCATGTCGTGGTGATCGATCACCGCTTGTAGGGTCGCCGCGATCCCGGTGCTGTCGATGCCGTCCGGCAGCGTGAGCATCACCCATTGGCAAAGTCGGTCGAATCCGCCACGCTCGAACATCCAGCACATGATCGGCGTCAGCGGCATCGACCCCACACCCCCGCCGGGCAGTTCTGCCGGAAGAGGGGCCGCCGCGGCGCTCTCGCGGTCGGCGATCCGAGCCAGCCCGGCGACCGTTCTATGCTCGAACACCTCGCGCACGGAGAACACCAGGCCCGCCGTCTTGGCGCCGGTCACCAACTGGATCGACATGATGCTGTCTCCGCCCAGGGCGAAGAACGAATCATCGAGACCGACCCTGTCGAGACCCAGTACCTCGGCGAACAGTCCCGCCAACGTGGTCTCCACATCGGTGACCGGCGCCCGGAATTCGGTTCGGCCCGTGCTGAAGTCGGGCTCGGGCAGCGCGGTGCGGTCGAGTTTGCCGTTCTCCGTCATCGGCAGCGCGTCCACTATCACCACGGTCGCGGGCACCATATGCGGGGCCAGCCGCTGCCCGGCCGACGCGAGGACCGCAGCCGGCTCGAGGTGGGCGCCGGGCTCGGGCACCACGTACCCGACCAACCGATCGCCGGTGGCGGAGCTCCGGTGCACGGTCGCTACCGCGCGGGCCACCCCCGCGCAGGCCAGCAGACCCGATTCGACCTCGCCGAGCTCGATGCGGAAACCACGTATCTTGACCTGGAAATCCGTCCGGCCGACATAGTCGAGGGTCAGGCCCCCTTCCGGTTGCCGCCGCCAGCGCACCAGGTCCCCGGTCCGGTACATGCGTTGTCCCGGGCGTGCGAACGGATCGGCGACGAATCGTGACGCCGTCAGATCCATCCGGTTGTGGTAACCGCGAGCCAGACCCGGACCCGCGAGATACAACTCCCCCTCAACCCCGACCGGTACCGGCCGCAACCACGCGTCGAGCACAACCTGCCCGACCCCACGGATCGGCCCGCCGATCGTCACCGCCGCCGACGGATCCAGCGCCGCACTGATATTCGTCATGATCGTGGTCTCGGTCGGACCATATCCGTTGTGGAACGCTCGGCCCGGCGCCCACCGTCCGACCAATCCCTGCGGGCAGGCTTCGCCACCGGCGACGAGCACCCGCAGGCCATCCAAACCTGTCCGGTCGATCGACGCCAGCGCTGACGGGGTGATGAAAGCATGCGACACCGACTGCTCGATCAACAAGTGCCGCAGCTCTTCTCCGCCATACAGGGTTGTCGGTGCGATCACCAGTGTCGCTGTGGCCTCGATCGCCATCAACTGTTCGAGCACGGCCGCGTCGAAGCTCGGCGACGCGAAGTGCAGGATCCGCGCCGAGGGCACCACCGCGTACCGGTCACGTTGCTCGGCAGCGAAGTTCGCCAGTCCGGCATGGGTGACGATCACACCCTTGGGGCGCCCGGTGGAGCCGGAGGTGTACATGACGTACACCGGGTGAGCCACGTGTAGCGGTACCTTCCGTTCAGCCGGCGTGATGGCGGCCACGGAGGTGGCGCTGAGATCGGCTCGTAGCTCGGGGGCGTCGAGTACGAGCCAGTCGATCGTGCCGGGCAGCTCTGCCGCTACCGTCGACGCCGTGATACCGACCCGCGCACCGGAATCGGTCAGCATGAACGTGATCCGGTCGGCGGGGTAGGTGGGATCGATCGGTACGGACGCTGCCCCCGACTTGGCCACCGCCCATACCGCCAGCACCGACTCGACCGACCGCGGCAACCCCACCGCAACGGTCGCCTCCGGCCCCACACCCCGACGGATCAACAGTCGCGCCAACCGATTCGACTCGGCATCCAGCTCGCCGTACGTCCACCGCCGATCCCCGTACACCACCGCGGCCGCCCCCGGATTCCTCTCCACCGCCGCCGCCAACAGCTCCGGAAACACTCGCCCTGGCACAGCCGGATCGCCCGACACCGACGTCAACTCCCGATATTCGGCCGGGGAGAGCAGATTCAGCCGGGCCAGCGGCAGATCAGGGTCGGTGGTCACGACGCCGATCACGTGCAGGACCCGCCGCAGGGTCGCCTCCATCGTGTCGTGGTCGAAGAGTTCGGGCAGGTACTTGATTTTCAGGTGCAGTCGCGTGTCGACATGCGCGACCACTCCCAGCGGATAGTGCGCTGCGTCGGTGCCGTACACGTCGACCAGCCGCACGCCGGCGATATCGGTGTCCGCCGTCAGCCCGAAGCGATCGACCGGATAGGACTCGAACACCGTCATCGTGTCGAACACGCCCCCCGGCCCGGCCACCCGCTGGATATCGGTCAGACCCACGAACTGGTGATCGAGCAGCGTGACCTGCTCCGCCTGGATTCGGTCGAGCAGTTGCCCCAGGCTCTCGGTGGTGTCGAGACGGACGCGCACCGGCAGCGTGTTGATGAATAACCCGATCATCGATTCGACGCCCGCGAGCTGCGGGAACCGTCCGGAGACTGTGCTACCGAACGTCACGTCCGCTCGGGACGTCAACCCGCCCAACACGATCGCCCACGCCGTCTGGAGCACGGTGTTGAGGGTGACTCCACGGGACCGCGCGAGACCGGTCAGCGCCGCGGTCTGCGCCTCGGTCAGTTCGCCGACCACCTCACGTGATTCGGTGTATCGACGGCGAGGATCGTCCGCAGCCACCAGGGTCGGCTCGTCGGCGCCGTCGAACACGCGGGCCCAGGTGTCCAGCGCCGCGGCTGGGTCCTGCCCGGCGATCCACGCCAGGAAGTCCCGATAGGGGCGCACTCGAGGCAACATCGCGGCGTCGCCGTCGGTGGCGTAGAGCACCAGCAGCTCCTGCAGCAGCAGCGGCGTCGACCAGCCGTCGAGCAGCAGGTGATGATTGGTCAGCACCAGCCGGTGGTGCTCCGGCCCCGTCGTGACCAGCATCCAGCGCATCAGCGGGGCACGAGCCGGGTCGAATCGGGTCGCGCGGTCCGCGGCCATGAGTTGCTCCCACTCGCGATGCCGTGCATTGTTGTCCAGCCCGGACAGGTCGAGCTCCGACCATGGAGCCTCGACATGTTCGTGGACCACCTGCACCGGTGCGGCGCCGATGTCGGTGACGAACGCGGTGCGCAGATTCGCATGCCGGTCGAGCAGCACCTGCCCGGCTCGGCGCAGCCGCCGCGGATCGACGTGCCCGCGCAACTCGAGGACCAGCTGCATCACGTAGGCGTCGACCGACTCCTCGGAGACCAGCGCATGGAACAGCAACCCCTCCTGCAACGGAGTCAGTGGCCAGACGTCGCTCAACGCCGGATACCTGTCCTCGAGTCGCTCGATCTCGGACTGCCCGAGCCTGACCAGATCCAGATCCGAGGGCGTCCGTCCCCCGCTCCCGGAGTGGCGGGTATGGGTCGCCAGCGCAGTCAATGCCCGGCACCACGACTCCGCCACTTCGCGGACCTCGTCGGCCGTGAGCACCCCGGCGGGATACGACCAGATCGCTCGTAGTCGCGGCCGGCCCGCGTCGTCGAGGGTGAGGGCATTGATATCGAGCACCGCAGACACCGGCATATCCGGATTCCGTGCACCGGCAAGTTCGGCACCGCCGAGGTCACCGCCGCCGTCCACCGGCATCCATCCGACCGCCGCCATTCCTTCGGGAATCCCCGAGGAGACGCGGCCGAGGTAGTTGAACCCGATCTGCGGCGTCGGCAGAGGCCGCAGTATCGGGCCGGTGTCCTCGTTGAGATACCGCAACAAGCCGTAGCCGATCCCGTGGTCGGGGACGGCGAGGAGCTGTTCCTTGACGGACTTGACCGCTGCCCCCATAGCGGGCCCACCCGCGTACGCGTCGTCGAGATCGATGCCCGACAGATCCACCCGGATCGGAAAACTTGTGGAGAACCAGCCGACCGTCCGGGTCAGATCCGAACCTGGGACAACGTCCTCCTCGCGGCCGTGCCCTTCCAGGTCGATCACCATGTCTGCGAGCGGGTGGTCTGTGGCCTCCGTCGCGTGCTCGCGCCGCCACTTCGTCACCGCCACCGCCAGCGCGGCCAACAGCCCGTCGCCCACACTGCCCCGGAATTTCGAGGGGACGTCGGTCAGCAGCGCCTCGGTCACCTCGGGAGACACTCCGACCTCGATCGTGCGGGCAGTGGCGGCGACATCGATCGCGGGGTCGAGGGGCCGCGAGCCGATCACCGGATCGTCACCGATGGCCATCGCTTGCCACAACTCGAGTTCGGCGGCACGCTCCGGGCGCTGGGCTGCCTCGACCAGACCATGCGCCCACCTGCGCATCGAGGTTCCGACCGGGGCAAGGTCGGGTGGTTGTCCGGATTCGAGCCGCGCCCACGCGATCGCGAGATCCGGCACCAGCACCCGCCAGGAAACCCCGTCGATCGCCGAATGATGCACCAGCACCAGTACCCTGCCCGGTTCCGCCGCGTCCGCTGGGTCGAACCAGACCGCCTGCACCACGATCCCCGCGCCCGGATCGAGCCGGTCCGCGGCGGCATCCAGCTCCGCCGCCGCCAACGCACGGAGCTCGACGCTTCCCAGCCCGCCCGCGTTCGCCACCCGGTGGATGACGTCGTCGGCGCGAACCGTTCCGACCGGCAGCACCTCCCAACTCCACTGCCCATCGGCGTCCGGCCGCAGCCGTGCGCGCAGCATGTCGTGCCGATCGAGTATCGCCTGCACCGTGTCCGCCAGCCGCTGCCCGTCGATCTCCGCCGGCAGACCCAGCATCATTGCCTGCGAGAAGCGGCCGAACCCCGACTCCGCCCGCTCGAGCAGCCAACGCATGATCGGCGTCAGCGGTATCGGCCCTACACCTCCGCCGGGCAGTTCGGCCGCAAGGGCGGTCGCCGCGGCGGTATCGCGGATCGCGACCTGTGCCAGCCCGGCGACCGTTCTACACTCGAACACATCGCGCGGGGAGAACAGGACACCTGCTGCTCTGGCTCGAGTCACCAACTGGATCGACATGATGCTGTCTCCGCCGAGGGCGAAGAACGAGTCGTCGAGACCGATCGTATCGATACCCAGCACATCGGTGAATACTCGAGTGATCGTGTGTTCTGTCGGTGTCTCGGGCGCTCGGAACGGCTTGTGGTCGGTGTGTACCGGTTTTGGTAGTGCTTTGCGGTCGAGTTTGCCTACCGGTGTCAAGGGGATGTGGTCCAGCACCATGATCGAGGACGGAACCATATAGGACGGTAATCGGTGGGTGAGGTGTTCGGTCAGGGTTGCGGTATCGATCGAGTGATCCTGTGCGGCAACGACATACGAAGCCAACGAGTCGGTGCCGGAATCGCTGCGGTGGCCGATTGTGATAGCGAAACCGACGCTCTCATGGGCGGCGAGGGTCGTGTCGATCTCACCGAGTTCGATGCGTTGGCCGCGGATTTTGACTTGGAAGTCGGAACGGCCGAGGTGCTGGACGGCTCCGTTGGGCGTCCACCGAACCATATCGCCCGTACGGTACATCCGGTCACCGGGTTTCCAGGGACATGCCACGAAACGCTCGGCTGTCACAGCTGTCCGGCGATGGTATCCGCGGGCCAGTGCAGCACCCGCGATATACAACTCACCCGCCATACCGACCGGCACCGGTTGCAGCCGTTGATCCAACACCCATTCCCGGACACCGCGAATCGGGCCGCCGACCGTAATCGACTTGCCCGCCACCAACGGAGTGCCATGGTTCGTCATGATCGTGGCCTCGGTCGGACCGTAAGCATCGAACATGTTGCGACTGCCGCCCCAGCGCTGGACCAACTCGGTGCCGGAGTCCTCGCCGCCGACTACCAGATGTCCCAAATCTGGTAGCGGCCAATGGGTGTGGTCGATGGTGGACAACGCGGAAGGTGTGATGTAGGCGTGGCTGACATGCTCGCGGTCGAGCAGTTCGCCGAGTTCGTCGCCACCATATGCGTCGCTGGGCGCGATGACCATAGTCGCGCCCGCGCACAGCGCCAAAAGCAATTCCTGCACCGACACATCGAAGCTTGGCGAAGCCAAATGCAAAGTACGAGAATTTGATTCAACATCCATGGCATCCCGGTCCTCGGTGGCACAGTTGCCCAGTCCCTGGTGGGTGACCGTGACGCCTTTGGGCAACCCGGTCGATCCGGAGGTGTAGATGACGTAGGCGACATTATCGACACGCAGCGGACGTACCCGGTCGCTGTCGGTGATGGGACGGTTATCGGTCTTGTCGAGGTTGTCGGGTGTCAGCCAGTCGATGCTGTCGGGGAGTTGTGCTCGCACGGATGGCACGGTCAGGCCGATGGCTGCTTTGGAATCGGTCGTCATGTGGGTGATGCGTTCGGTGGGGTAGGTCGGGTCGATCGGCAGGAAGGCGGCTCCCGACTTGGCGACTGCCCATATTGCGAGTACGGACTCGGGAGAGCGTGGAATGCCGATCGCGACAATGTCTTCCGGGCCGATGCCTCGTCGGATGAGTTGCCGCGCCAATCGGTTCGAACGCTCATCCAACTCCCGGTAGCTCAGCCGCTGCCCGCCGAACACGATCGCCGTGGCGTCGGGATCCCGCCCGGCCGCCGTGGCCAACAGCTCGGCCAGGGTGGTGGGCGCCACGGTGGGTGCACCGGAGCGTGTCAGCAGATCGGCTCGTTCGGCGGGTTCGAGCACCTCGATCGTTCCGACCGAAACCAAGGGATCGGCGGCAACCGACTCCAACACCCGGATCCATCGGTGCACGAGAGAATCGATGGTCGTCGTGTCGAACAGATCCGTGGCATAGGTGACCGACACCGTCATACCGTCGCTGTCACCGCTGTCCGACAACACGAATGCCAAGTCGAAGCGAGACATCTCGGCGGGTAGGTCGACCACCGACACCACCAGGCCGGGCAGTTCGAGCTCCACTCGTTGCAGATTCTGGAACGCCAGCAGCACCTGGAACAACGGGTGCCGGGACTGGGATCGCTGCACATCGAGTTGATCCACCAATTGCTCGAACGGAACATCGGCGTGTTCGAAGGCGTCCAGGTCGACCTGCCTGACCCGGCTGAGCAGGTCGGTGAACGATTCGTCGAGGTCGATGTCGGTCCGCAGCACCAGGGTGTTGACGAACATGCCGATCACCTCGTCGAGTGCGGCGGCGCCGCGCCCGGCGATCGGTGTGCCGATCGGAACATCGGTGCTACCGCTCAACCGGGCGAGCAGGACCGCCAGCGCACCGTGGATCACCATGAACAGCGATGAACTCTGCTGCCGCGCAAACCTTTCCAGCGCCTGAATCAACTCGGCGTTCACCGTGTAGCTGGTAGTGGCACCTCGGTGAGACATCACCACCGGCCGCGGCCTATCGAACGGCAGAGAAAGCTCCTCGGGAACTCCGTCCAGAGTTTCGGTCCAGTATCGGATCTGCCGGGCGCACAACGATTCCGGGTCGTCGGGCGAGCCGAGGGTAGCTCGTTGCCATAGTGCGTAGTCCGCGTACTGGACGGCCAGTGGTGTCCACGACGGGACTTCACCGCGAATCCGTGCGGTGTACGCAGTTGTCACGTCGCGGGCCAGGGGTGTCATGGAGAAGCCGTCCGCGGCGATGTGATGCACCACGACAGCCAGCACATATTCCGATTCCTCGCTGCCGACCACGCGGAACAATCGGGCACGCACCGGCACCTGGGTGCTCACGTCGAAACCCTCGCTGATGAATTCGGTTACCGTTGCGATCAATTGGCTCGACAGAACCGGCACCGGAGTCAGTTCCTGGTCGATGTCGTCGACGGATTCGATCAGCTGGATCAGTATTCCGTCATGGTCCGGGTACCGCGTTCGCAAAGACTCGTGTCGGCGTAGCACGTCGACCATGGCCAGTCCCAGGGCATCGACATTCACCTCGCCGCGCAGCCGAATGGCGATCGGCATGTTGTATGCCCCCGAGCCGGGTTCGTACTGATTGAGGAACCACATCCGTTGTTGGGCCGGTGCCAACGGCACGAGCTCGGGACGCGGTCCCGCGATCAATGGTGGGCGTTGTCGCCCCTGACCGGCATGCTGCTCTACATAGGCTGCGAGCGCCGCCACCGTGGGCGCCTCGAACAACAGCCGCACCGGAACCTCGGTGTCCAGCGCGGCCCCGAGTCGCGTCGCAACCCGGGTCGCGACCAAACTGTCTCCGCCGAGGGCGAAGAACGAATCATCGAGACCGATCGTGTCGATACCCAGCACATCGGTGAACACTCGAGCGATCGTGTGTTCTGTCGGTGTCTCGGGCGCTCGGAACGGCTTGTGGTCGGTGTGTACTGGTTTCGGTAGTGCTTTGCGGTCGAGTTTGCCTGCCGGTGTCAATGGGATGTGGTCCAGCACCATGATCGAGGAGGGGACCATGTAGGACGGTAGCCGGTGGGTGAGGTGTTCGGTCAGGGTTGCGGTATCGATCGAGTGATCCGGTGCGGCAACGACATACGAAACCAGTGACTCGGTGCCGGAATCGTTGCGGTGGCTGATGGTGGTGGCGAAACCGACGGTCTCGTGGGCGGCGAGGGTCGCATCGACTTCACCGAGTTCGATGCGTAGGCCGCGGATTTTGACTTGGAAGTCGAGACGGCCGAGATGCTGGACTGCCCTGTCGGGCGTCCACCGAACCATATCTCCCGTACGGTACATCCGGTCACCCGGTCTCCAGGGACACGCCACGAAACTCCCGGCCGTCACAGCTGCCCGGCGATGATATCCGCGGGCCAGTGCAGCACCCGCGATATACAACTCACCCGCTACACCGGCCGGTACGGGTTGCAGCCGCTGATCCAACACCCATTCTGAGAAGCCGCGAATCGGGCCGCCGATCGTTACCAACTCACCCGCCACCAACGGAGCGCTGTGGTTCGTCATGATCGTGGCCTCGGTCGGACCGTAAGCATTGAAGAACTCACGACCGTCGCCCACCCAGCGTCGCACCAGCTCCGGCGGGCAAGCATCACCGGCAGAAACGACGACCCGCAGGTTGTCGAGCCCGTCCGGATCCACCGAAGTCAACGCTGCCGGCGTGATCACGGCGTGGGTCACCCGCTCGCGGCGCAGCAGCTCAGCCAGCTCCGCGCCGCCGTAGATGCCGGGCGCGACGATCACCATCGTGGCGCCGGAACCCACCGCAAGCAGCAACTCCCAGACCGAGGCATCGAAGCTCGGCGACGCGAAATACAGGGTCCGCGAAACCGCGGTCACCGCATAGCGTTCCCGCTGTTCGGAACCGAGCGCGGCTACCCCGGCATGCGTCACGGTCACGGCCTTCGGCACACCCGTGGAGCCCGAGGTGTAGATCAGGTAGGCCGGATGCTGCGGCCGGAGCGGGGTTGTGCGCTCGAGATCGGAGATCGCCTGGGCACCGAAGTCCTTGTCGAGGTTGTCGGGTGTCAGCCAGTCGATGCTGTCGGGGAGTTGTGCTCGCACGGATGGCACGGTCAGGCCGATGGCTGCTTTGGAATCGGTCGTCATGTGGGTGATGCGTTCGGTGGGGTAGGTCGGGTCGATCGGCAGGAAGGCGGCTCCCGACTTGGCGACTGCCCAAATTGCGAGTACGGACTCGGGGGAGCGTGGAATGCCGATCGCGACAATGTCTTCCGGGCCGATACCTCGCTGGATGAGTAGTCGGGCCAGTCGGTTCGAACGCTCATCGAGTTCTCGGTAGCTCAGCTGTTGCCCGTCGGAGACGATTGCTGTGGCGTCGGGATTCTGTACGGCTGCGTTAGTCAGTAGGTCGGCCAGGGTGGTTGGCGCTGCCGTGGGCGCGCCGGAGCGTGTCAGCAGATCGATTCGTTCGGTGGGTTCGAGTACCTCGATCGCGCCGACCGCGACGGTGGGATCGGTGGCGACCGATTCGAGTATCCGGAACCACCGGTGCACGAGAGAATCGATGGTCGTCGCGTCGAACAGATCCGTGGCATAGGTGACCGATACCGTCACATCGCCGCTGTCACGGTCGTCCGACAGTATGAACTGCAGATCGAAGTGAGACATCTCGGTGGGCAGGTCGACGACTGACACCGCCAAACCGGGCAGTTCGAGCTCCACTCGTTGCAGATTCTGGAACGCCAGCAGCACTTGGAACAGCGGGTGCCGGGACTGGGATCGTTGCACATCGAGTTGATCCACCAATTGCTCGAACGGAACATCGGCGTGTTCGAAGGCGTCCAGGTCGACTTGCCTGATCCGGTCGAGCAGGTTGGTGAACGATTCGTCGAGGTCGATGCCGGTCCGCAGCACCAGGGTGTTGACGAACATGCCGATCACGTCGTCGAGTGCGGCTGCGCCGCGCCCGGCGATCGGTGTGCCGATCGGGATGTCGGTGCTACCGCTCAACCGGGCGAGCAGGACCGCCAGTGCACCGTGAATCACCATGAACAGCGATGAACTCTGTTGCTGCGCAAACCTTTCCAGCGCCTGAATCAACTCGGCGTTCACCGTGTAGCTGGTAGTGGCACCTCGGTGAGACATGACCACCGGCCGCGGCCTGTCGAACGGCAGACGAAGCTCCTCGGGAAGGTCCGCGAGCGTGGCTCGCCAGAACGCGAGGTTCTCGCGGCGGTGCCGGACCCGCGCGCCGTGGCGGGCGCTGCCGGGGTGGACCTGCCCGAGATCAGTGCCCGGTGCGGCGGCAGTGAACGCATCGAGGAACTCCACAAATCCGGTGCAATGTGCCGACAATTCGGGGCTGTTATAGAGGTTTGGATTGGCTAAGAAGTAGAGGATCGTCCGCGGCGGGTCACCGGTCTGATACAGGTCGATCAGCAAATCCTCGACCGGCCCCGAACTCAGGATATGGAATTCCCCGGTCACCGATCCGAGCTGGATCTTCTGGGGAAAATACATGACATTTACCAACGGTCCCGCGAAACGCCATTGCCCGCTTTGTCCGGTATATCCGGTGGCCGCGCGAATATCGGTGAGGCCGCACCGCTGATGCCGCAGGGTGCCTACCAGATCGGACTGCACCCGCCGCACCAGCGTCGCGACCGTGTCCTCCGGACCGACCACGATCGGAAGCGGTGTGACGTTGACAAACATCCCCCCGGACCGCCGCAGCACGGCAGTTGTGCGACCCGACATGGGGATATTGACCAGGACGTCGTCGCGGCCGGTCATCCGGGCCAGATAACATCCGAATGCGGCGATCACCAGCGCGGCCGGACTCGCATCCAATGCTTGCGCACAGTGATCGATCCGCCCCACCGCCGCCGTTGACAGTTCGGCGGTTGCGGTCACACTGTCCGCGCGCGCAGGTGCGTGCCCAGCCGCCAGGCTGGACTCTTCCCCGACGCCGGCCAGTTTGCGCACCCAATATGCCTGGTCGTCGATGAACCGCTTCGACTCCCGATAGCTGCGGTCGGCCTCGTAAAGAGTACGCAGGTCGGCGGCCCGGTTCGGCTCTGCCGGCCGGTCCTGCACCGCCGCCGTGTACAGCGCCGCCATCCGGTTCACGATCATCATCGCGGCATAGCCGTCCAGCGCTACATGGTGGATCTTGCTGTACAACAGATAATGCCGATCCCCGACCTGCACAATCGCCGATGTGACCAACCGGTCCCGGTTCATATCCAACGGCGTGGTGCACTCGCGATGCATCCACTGCAAGCCTGCCGCGACCGGATCCCGTTCACCACGCATGTCGATGACCGGCCCCGCCGACTCCAGCGACGGGTCGTACAACTGGTACGGCTCGCCGTCGATCTCCAGCAGTCGCACATACCCCGACTGGAACTCCTGGCCAGCTTGAATCGTCGTCGCACGCAACAGATCGACGTCCAAATCCCCACGGAACTCGATATACAGCGCCTCGCATACCGGCACGTCCGGACTCAGTTGCTGCGCCAGCCACAGCCCTCGCTGCCCGGCACACAGCGGCACTGTCTGCATCGCTGACATGTCCGGCTCGGCATCTGTGCTCAATCCCCGGTCGGGATGAGGTTGCTGTCGTTGAACGGTCATATCTACCCCTGCCCAAACCCAATTGAAGCACAGCGGTTCGTTTGCGTACACCCCGAGCCAATAATCGTGCCCAAAGTTGAATGGGCAATGGGTTTTTAGACTTTCAACGGCTGTTGACGGCGTGCTATTCGCCCTTTGCGATACCGCAACGCAAGCCAGGCTTGTGGTTTATCGATAGCTATCGTGCGGCCGGCCAACGCCGCGTACCGATGTGCGCTGTCGCAGCGCCAGTGGCTTCGGCCAGTTCGGTCCTGCCCGGGCCTGCAATGTCGACATCGACCGCAGCCACGACTGCCGGAGGGGGATCTGGGGTCCTGTGCTTCCCCTTCGGCAGCGTGACCTTGTGCATCTGAGACCGCCTCAGCTGTGCTGAGTGCAAGCGAACCCGCCAGCCAGGCCCCTGCCTCCTCGATCCGGCGCCGTTGTGCTCAGCGCGCGGGCGAGGGGGCGCACGGCGGTGCTGGCGGGGTCGCGGGACTGCCTCGGCTCGGTTGACCGATCTAAAGAGACTGGTCGGTCTTCTCTGTGGGAGTGTGCGTCACCGTGCATCGCACCGCCGACGAGGGCAAGCTCTATCTATAAGTGTGTGCTGTGAAGGATCTGTGGTTCAGATCTGTGGTTCAACCGCATCGTCGGCTACAGCATCGACGAGCGGATGACCTCGTCGCCGGCGTGCTCGTCGCTGCGCAACGTGATCGCCCTGCGCGATCGGGCCGGAGCGATTGTGCATTCCGGCCGCGGCAGCCAGCCGGTTCCGGTCGCGGAACTCCTGTAAACTGTTGTCACACAACGGGCTACGCGGCTCGATGGGCCGCGTCGGGGCGTGTGGCGACAACGCCGCGATGGAGTCCTGGTTCGCACTGTTGCAACGTAACGTGCTCGACCGGAAACGTTGGGCGACGTCGTGAACCCCACCAGTCTGTACGCGACTCTTGGACGAGGCGGCCGGGCTGGTGTCCTCTTGGGTCGGCGCAAACGAGGTGGTCGCGGTGCACACCTGGATCGGGCAGTTGCGAGCCTGGACCGGCGATGTCACCGAGGCGTGCACGCATGTCACAGAGGCGCTCGGGCGCATAGATTCGACGGTCCGGGCGGGCACCGTGTGCTGGCTTCGTGTGGTGGAAGCCGACATCGCGCGGCACACAGGCGACCGCGAGGCGGCCCTGTCGCGGTACCGGCAGTCGATCAACGAACTCACGGCCTTGCGACTGGCGGGGCAGCCGTACAGTCACACTGCCAATGGTGCGGAGGTCTGGGGCCGCGCCGGGTACGCGATCACGCTCGCCGAAGCCAGTGAATACACAACAGCCGGTGCCGAGTCCGCCACGGCGAGAGCACTTTTGGATGGCCCCGGCTACCTAGAGCAGCACGCTCACCTCGGGACCGCTCACGCCGCCATCGCGCTTGCGAGCGGGCATCCTCGCCTCGCACTGACCATCATCGGCGGATGTGACACCCTGCACCCGGGACAGCCGAACCAATACCGGGTACCCGACGCACAGCGCATCGTCGACGCAGCACAAGCCACCCTGAGCTCGGACTCGGTTCACCGGGCCATCACCGCCGGACACGGCCTTACTCCGGCCCGGCTCGCCACCCTGCAGGGCTGTGCCGAACATCCGGATCCAGCCGATGACCCGCGAAGCCGAATCGCGTCGTAACTCGATCACTCGGATCGCGCCGCAGGCGAGTGCGTTCCACCGTGCGCCCGCGACCCGGGAATCCATACCAGGCCGAAGGCCGCCTGCCGCACTGGCAGTGCTTTGCCAGCGTATTGCCAGTACGGGCGAGCATTCTTGACTGCGCAGGATATGAATTCGTCTCTGGAAGGACCCTCTATCATGGCTGTTCTCTGCACTCTCGATGTACACGGCATCACCACCGAGCAGTACAACGCGGTTGTCGAGCGCATGGGTGTCGAAGGGCACGCGCTGGGCAGCATTTACCTACACCTGGCCGCGGTAACCGAGGACGGGCTGCGGATCATCGAAATCTGGGACGAGAAGCAGGAATTCGAAACGTTCCTCGAAGAGATCCTATTTCCGACCATGAAGGTGCTCGGGATCGAGCAGACCCAGACTGTCACCGTTTCCCCGCTCCACAACGTGTTCACGCCTCGTCTCGAAGAGCTCCCGGGTCTCAGCCGCATGACCCAGGTCCCCTGATAGGTGCTCAGTATGCGTCTCACGCTATTTTCCAAGCGCGCCTGCCTTCTGGTGGCCGCGCTGACTGCTGCCACGTCCCTCGCTACATCTTGCTCCGAATCCGCGCCCTCCACCTCCACCTCCACCGTATCGGCAGCTGCTGAGCCGTTGCCCGGTTTCCACGATGGAACAATCGATCACGACGGGATCGCGGTCCACTACATCTCTGGTGGCCATGGCCCGGCGATCGTGCTGCTGCACGGCTGGCCCGAAAACTGGCGAGCCTGGTCGAAGATCGCCCCCGGCCTCGCCCGGGATCACACCGTCTACGCGATCGACCTACGCGGCTACGGCGATTCCGGGTTGGCGAAATCCGATGAGGGTTACCAGGCGCTCGCGGTGACCACCGATATACACGCACTGGCGCAGCAGCTGAACCTGGGTCGCTTCGACCTCGTTGGTCATGATTGGGGCGGCGCGATCGCGCTGGCCTACGCGACCCAATACCGATCCGACATTGCCCATCTGGCCGTTCTCGAAGCACCCCCCAGCAGTGACTATCTCCATCTCGTGCAGACCAAACCCGATGTGTTCTGGTGGGATTGGCTGGCCAAAGGCCCCAAGGGCGAATTGCCCGAGGACCTGATCGCCGGCAAGGAAGCTCTGTTCTACGGCCACTTCTACGATGAAGCCGACGGTACGATAGACAGCAGCGAGCGCAATCAACTGATAGCTGCGCTGAGCAAGCCCGGCCGAACCCACGCGGCGCTCGAATACTTCCGACAGCAGGACGTCGGAGAAAGACAGGTCGACGACCTTATCGCTCGCGACGGCAAACTCACCATCCCGGTGCTGGGCGTCGGTGGCGAACACAGTTTGGGTTCGGCCATCGGCAATCTACTCAACCGCGTCGCCGACCACGTCACCACCGACGTCGTGCCCGGGGCCAACCACTGGGTGTTGGAGGAAAACCCCGACTACGTTTCTGCCAGCCTGCGCACATTCTTCACCAGCTGAAAACCTCGGATTCCCGGACCAGCGTGTGGCTGCCGATGCTCGGGTCGGATTCGAGTCCGCAGCGCCAGAGTTGTAGGGAGTCCATCAGGCCCGGGTTCACTGCTCGAGCCACCTCGGCTTCCGCGGTTACCCGCCCTCCCAGCGTGCTGGGAGGGCGGGTAACCAACGCGGACGTACGCCGGCGAGATCCGGTCGTCCCGCCCCGCGGCGACATCTGCGGTGAACAACCCGATTCGATCTCAGCGATGATGTCGCTCAGATACCGCCGAGGGCCAGGTACTTCATCTCGAGAAACTCCTCGATGCCATGGTGTGAGCCTTCCCTTCCCATACCGGACTGCTTCACGCCGCCGAAGGGCACGCTCTCCACCGAGATGAATCCGGTGTTGACGCCGATCATTCCAGCCTCGATGGCCTCGCCCACGCGCCATGCGCGACTGTTGTCTCGGGTGTAGAAGTAGCTGGCCAGGCCGTACTCGGTGTTGTTGACCGCATCGATCACCTCCGCCTCGGTGCCGAACCGGAAAAGCCCGGCGACCGGGCCGAAGGTCTCCTCATGGGAGATCAGCATGTCGATCGTGACGTCGGCCAGCACCGTGGCCTCGTGGAAGGTGCCCTCCAGGGCGTGGCCGCCGGCCAGCAGCCGGGCTCCGTGCGCGAGGGCGTCGGCCACATGCGCCCGCACCTTCTCGAAACCCTGGGTATCGATAAGCGGGCCCAGGTTCGAGTCCGGATCGGTGTACGGGGCTACCCGCAGTGCGGCTGCGCGTTCGGCGAAGCGGTGGGCGAAGTCCTCGTACACGGCGTCGTGGACGAAAAATCGATTGGCGCCCACGCACGACTGGCCACCATGACGGAACTTGGCGGTGATCGCCCCCTCGACCGCGGCGTCGAGATCAGCGTCCTCGAACACCACAAACGCGGCATTGCCACCCAATTCGAGTGTCATGCGCTTCACCGTTGGCGCGCACTGTGCCGCCAGAATCCGCCCTACCTCGGTCGAGCCGGTGAAGGTCAGCTGCCGCACCACCGGATTCGCACACAGTTCACCACCGATGGTCGGAGCTGCCGCGTCGTCACCGGTGACGATATTCAGCACGCCCGCCGGGACACCGGCCTCAACGGCCAGTTCGGCAATGGCCAAGGCGCACAAAGGCGTCTGTTCCGCAGGCTTGAGCACCACAGCGCAGCCCGCCGCGATGGCTGGCGCAGACTTCCGGGTGACCATGGCCGCGGGGAAGTTCCAAGGCGTGATCGCGCCGACCACGCCGACGGGCTGCTTCAACACCAGGATCCGAGTGTCGGTGCGGTGCGCCGGAATGGTCTCGCCGTACACCCGGCGCGCCTCGGCGGCGAAGAAATCGACAAACCCGATGGCATAGGCGACTTCGGCGCGAGAATCGCTGAGCGGCTTGCCGTTCTCGGCCGACAGTAGGACCGCCAACTCTTCGCTCTTCTCGGTGAGCAGCGCCGCCCAGCGATCGAGAATCTTCGAGCGATCCCTGGCCGTCCGCTCCGCCCAGGCGGGTTGCGCTGCTTGGGCTGCCTCGATCGCCCGCCGGGTCTCGGCTTCCCCCATCTGGGGGACCTCGGCCAGCACCCGGCCCGTTGCCGGATCGGTCACGGGAAATGTTGCCCCGGAATCGGATCCGACGAACTTGCCGTCGATGAGCGCCCGATCCTGCGGCACTACAACAGTGGAGGTCATTTCCACACTTGACATTCGTAACTCAACCTTCTGGGCATGGTGCCCGGACTCATTTCGAACGACGGATGAATCGGTGATGGGCCGCCAGCATTCGTGGGACCACGAGGTACACAGCCAGCGGTACGACCACGGCCGTCAGGGCGAGTGCGCGCAGCACTAACGGCCAATGACCGACAAACGGAGCCATAACGACCATGCCGATAGCCACCATCGGGAAGATGGCGAGCCAGGTGATCACGGCCCGGATGTGCACCGAAGGCGCCGGGGTGGGTGGGGTTTCCATGGATGTCACGGTCTTTCGAGACGACTGAGTGATCGTCAAAATCATGAACGGTCGTGCTGGCAAAGTACTGGTACATGTTTGCCAGCGGCGTCTGTCGCCTGGCCCGCCGAAGCGCTCGCCTCCAGGGCCGTAGCAGACTGGGTTCCCCACACCGTTCATCCACGGCAACGACGGCGGCCGCTATATCCAGACTTTCGGCGCCAATATCGTGCGCACACCGGATGGCTCCTAGACCAACTGGTCCATCAACCGAATGATGGTGCACGACAAGAACAATCTGGCCTGCCTGCTGCTACGAACCCAGCAGATCGGGATCGTCCGGGCGCAGTGGACCGCTGCGGGCTAGCCCATGCCGATCGCGGTGGTGCTCGGTGTCGAACCGGGACTGGCCGTAGTCGG
Organism: Nocardia albiluteola; assembly: GCF_018860155.1. Classification (GTDB taxonomy): domain Bacteria; phylum Actinomycetota; class Actinomycetes; order Mycobacteriales; family Mycobacteriaceae; genus Nocardia; species Nocardia albiluteola. The sequence goes on along the minus strand of NZ_JAHKNI010000011.1, from coordinate 255,849 downwards.
CGGCATGCCGCTACCCGAGGGATTGGACGAAAGCCGCTATCTCGGAGCAGTATTCGGCGAGGGCATCGAGGTGGTGCCTGCCGAGACGGTGGACCTCTTGGTCCCGGCGACTGCGGAAATCGTGATCGAGGGCCACGTCTCGATCGAAGAAACCGTACCCGAGGGCTCGTTCAACAAATATCCCGGCTACAACGCCACCGAGCAATCGGCCAAGGCGGTGCTGCACGTCAGCGCGATCACATACCGCGACAACGCGATCCTGCCGGTGCTGGCCGCAGGCCCGCCGGTCGAGGCGGACGACACGGAGACGGGCACCGCATCCGCCGCCGAGATTCTGCACCTGCTACACGCGGCCGACCTGCCGATCTCGTCGGCCTGGTACAACCCCGAGGCAGCCCTGCACTGCTAACGCTGGCGGTGCGCCGCGACTGGCACGAGACCACCTGCCCCGATCGTGCCCCGTGTCCTCATCGCTGGTCGATCCTGGCGGATCTGTCAGAAGTTGTCGCAGTTGGGTGCGCATTTCCCAGGTCACCTCCGTGTGTTCGAGTGCGCTCGAACACACGGCACGCAAACCCGGCAAATCTGCCGGGAATCTGTGCGCGAGAGGGGACTTGAACCCCTACGTCCGTTAAGACACTGGAACCTAAATCCAGCGCGTCTGCCTATTTCGCCACTCGCGCGTGCTTGGTACGACCGTCCAAACTCTACCGGGCGCGATCGCCAGAGCGAAGCTCTGGATGGGTGTTTCGTACTCATGGGTAACCCCACCAGGTATTATAACGATTTGGTTACGGACAATGTGAGGAACCCTCGAGTTCTCGCCTGGAAGCAACCGGCCGGACCAGCGCGTTCAAACGTGAGGGAGGGTCATGTTCGGGGCCGTTCTTGTACGTACGTACGGAAATACTCGCGGGTAGCGGGAGGGCGCGGAGGAAACGTGAGGATTTCCTCATGATTTTGTGCCATCCTCGGCAGAGATCAGTCCTCAGGGCCGAGGAGTGCCTGTGCACGCCTGGTGGCCCTCTCGCGAGGCGAGCCACCACGAGTAGGAAGTCGAACGTCTTGACGATCAACGAGAGCACCGGAACCGGAGCCAGGGCCAACATTGTTGGGGGAGTTTCGGATACGGGAATCAAGTCGTCGCTGGTGGACCGTCTGCAGGCCGGGCAGCCCTACGTGCTGGCCTTCGGTGGACAGGGGGCGCAGTGGCTGGGTGAACTCGAGGAGATCGGGCGTGACAGCGCCCTCGAGCCCGAGCTCACCGCTCTGGTGAACGAGGCCGCCGCGCTGCTGGCGCCGATTGCCTCGCAGTTGCTGGTGGTCCGGCCGATGGGCTTCGACCCGATCGCGTGGATGCTGGAGGACGAGCTCGCCGATACCGACGCCGGCGAGGTGTCCGCCGCCCCGGCCCCCCAGGTGCTGCGCTCGGCCGCCATCTCCATGCCCGGGGTGTTCCTGAGCCAGGTCGCCGCGCTGCGCGCGCTGCGGCTGCAGGGGCTGGATCCGGCCGAGCACGCGCCGGCCGCGGTGATCGGTCACTCCCAGGGCCTGCTGGCCGCGCGCGCCGCGCAGGCGAACGGCGCCCGCGACGCGGAGCTGCTGGGGCTGGCCCAGTTGATCGGCGCCGCAGCGACGCTGGTGGCCCGGCGGCGCGGCCTGATCCCGGTCGGCGAGAAGTCGCCGATGGTGGCCGTCTCGCACGTGGATCCCGAGCAGCTGAAGGCGATCGTCGCCGAGGTCTCCCGGGACGTCGATCCCGCCGCTGCCGCCGTGGTGTCCATCCGCAACGGCCGTCGCCGCGCGGTGCTCTCGGGCACCGTCGCCCAGCTGGACCGGGTTCGTCAGCGCTGCGCGGAGATCCATGACGAGCAGACCCGCGACCGCGAGGCCAAGAAGCGCGGCGGCGCGGTGTTCGCGCCCGTCTTCGAGGATGTCGAGGTCGAGGTCGGCTTCCATCACCCCGCGCTGGCCGAGACCGTCGACATGGTGGTCGGCTGGGCCAAGCAGTGCGGCATCGAGGAGCAGCTCGCCGCCGACCTCACCCGGGCCATCCTGGTGGATCCGGTGGACTGGGTCGCGATCGTGGACGAGGCGATTTCCGATGGCGCGCAGTGGATGCTGGACCTGGGTCCCGGCGACCTGCTGAGCCGGCTGACCCAGGGCTCGCTGCGCGGCACCGGGGTCGGGATCGTGGCGGCCTCGACCCGCACTGGCCAGCGCGCCCTGTTCACCCCCGGCGCGGCGCCGGAGGTGTCCCCGGCGTGGGAGGCCTTCGCCCCCAAGCCGATTCGGCTGCCGAACGGGCGCGTGGTCGTCGAGACCGCGTTCACCCGGCTCACCGGCCGCTCCCCGATCCTGCTGGCGGGCATGACCCCCACCACGGTGGATGCGAAAATCGTTGCGGCCGCGGCGAATGCGGGCCACTGGGCCGAGCTGGCCGGCGGCGGGCAGGTCACCGAGCAGATCTTCGCCGATCGCGTCGCCGAGCTGAAGACGCTGCTGCACCCGGGCCGCGAGGTGCAGTTCAACTCGCTGTTCCTGGACCCTTACCTGTGGAAGCTGCAGCTGGGCGGCAAGCGCCTGGTGCAGAAGGCCCGCGCGGCCGGTGCGCCGTTCGACGGCGTGATCGTCACCGCGGGCATCCCCGAGCTCGACGAGGCCGTCGCGCTGATCGAGGAGCTGACCGAGGTCGGTATCTCGCATGTCGCGTTCAAGCCGGGCACGGTGGCGCAGATCCGCGCCGTGCTGCGCATCGCGGACGCGGTGCCGGACTACCCGGTCATCATGCACATCGAGGGCGGCCGCGCGGGTGGTCACCACTCGTGGGAGGACCTGGACGACCTGCTGCTGGACACCTACGCCGAGCTGCGCAACCGCGCCAACGTGGTGGTCTGCGTCGGCGGCGGCATCGGTACCCCCGAGCGCGCCACGGAGTACCTGACCGGCGAATGGGCTGCCGCGCACGGCTATCCGGTGATGCCGCTGGACGGCGTGCTGGTCGGCACCGCCGCGATGGCGACCCTCGAGGCGACCACCGCACCCGAGGTCAAGCAGCTGCTGGTGGACACCCCCGGACATCCCGAGTGGGTCGGCGCGGGCACCGCCGTGGGCGGAATGGCCTCGGGCCGTAGCCAGCTGGGCGCGGACATTCACGAGATCGACAACGCCGCCTCCCGCACCGGCCGCCTGCTGGACGAGGTCGCGGGCAATGCCGACGCCGTCGCCGAGCGGCGCGAGGAGATCATCGCCGCGCTGAACGTCACGGCCAAGCCGTATTTCGGCGATGTCGCGGCCATGAGCTACCTGGAGTGGCTCGAGCGCTACGTCGAGCTCGCGGTGGGTCTGGATCGCCGCACCGACTTCGACTGCGGCGCGGACTTCTCCGAGGCCATCGCGGATGCCACCCGCTCGGTGTGGCTGGACATCACCTGGCGCGACCGCTTCGCGGAGATGGTGCGCCGCACCGAATCCCGCCTCAACCCGGCCGACCGCGGCGAGATCGCAACGCTTTTCACCGACGACGCCGCGTTCGAGGCGCCCGTGCAGGCGATCTGCACGCTGAAGGAGCAGTACCCGGCCGCCGCGGACACCGTGCTGCACCCGGCCGACGTGCCGTTCTTCGTCGCGCTGTGCAAGACCCCGGGCAAGCCCGTCAACTTCGTACCCGTCGTCGACGGCGACGTGCGCCGCTGGTGGCGCTCGGATTCGCTGTGGCAGGCCCACGATCCGCGCTACGGCGCCGATCAGGTCTGCATCATCCCCGGCACCGTGGCCGTCGCGGGCATCACCCGGGTGGACGAGCCGGTCGGCGAGCTGCTGGACCGCTTCGAGCAGGACACCGCCCACACCCTCATCCGCGGCGGGGTGACGCCGCTGGCCGTGGACGGACGCCGCCGCGCCGAGGTCACCGCGGGCGTCATCGATCTCGTGCTGGCCGCCCCCGATGTGCAGTGGGCGGGGCGCACCACGCTGAACCCGGTACACCGGCTGGGCGATCTGGCCGAGTGGGCCGTGGACGGCCAGGGTGCGCACCACCCGCCGACCGGCGCCACCCTGGTGTCGATCGAGGGTCCGGACACTGACAACGCCTACGTCGAGCTCACCGTTCCGCTGCTGGGCGACAACGCCGTTCGCATCCGGATCACCGTGCCGGCCTCCGCGTACAACGGCGGCGCGCCGGTCATCGCGCAGGACGACGCCGAGGCCGCCATGTCGGCGCTGCTGGCGGTCGCCGCGGGCAAGTCGCTGCCGGAGGTCAAATCCGGTGTCGCGCACGTGAATGTGGCCTGGAGCCCGGACCTGATCGCCGACCACGCCGGTGTCACCGGTTCGGGTCTGCCCGCGACGCTGAGCACCATCGGCCGCACCGTGCCGGATGTGCTCGTGGGCGCATGCTGGCCCGCGGTGTTCGCGGTGCTGGGCGCGACCCGCACCGAGGCCGGGCAGCACGTCATCGAGGGCATGCTGGACCTGGTCCACCTGGACCACCGGATCGAGCTGACCGGCGAATTGCCCGCCGAGCACGCGATTCTCGCCGTGCGCGCGGAGTCGGGCGAGGTCGTCGACACCGATATGGGCCGCGTCGCCGAGGTGCGCGTCACCGTCGGCGTGATGCGCGATCACGGCCTGGACACCCCGACGGTGGCGACGCTGACCGAGCGCTTCGCGATTCGCGGCCGCAACGGCGCCGGCGAGCTGTCCGACCCGCCGCGCGCGGCCGGGACGGTCTCCGAGGAGGCCACCGACACTCCGCGCCGTCGTCGTCGCGACGTGACCGTCACCGCGCCCCGCGCGATGGCCGCGTTTGCCGCGGTGTCCGGCGATCACAACCCGATTCACACCTCCGCCAACGCCGCCAAGCTGGCCGGGCTGGGCAGCCCGATCGTGCACGGCATGTGGCTCTCGGCCGCCGCGCAGCACGCGGTGTCGGCCGTGGACCCCGAATCCTCGCTGCCCGCACGGACTCTCACCGCCTGGACCACCAGGTTCCTGGGCATGGTCCGCCCGGGCGCGGAGATCGACGTGCGCGTCGAGCGCGTCGCGGTGGACGCCGGTAGCGAGATCGTCGAGGTGTCCTGCCGGATCGAGGGCGATCTGGTGATGACGGGCACGGGTCGGCTGGCCGCGCCGAAGACCGTGTACGCCTTCCCGGGCCAGGGCATTCAGACCAAGGGGATGGGTCTGGACGCCCGGGCGCGGTCCAAGGCGGCCAAACAGATCTGGGAGCGCGCGGACAAGCACACCCGCGAGGCGCTGGGCTTCTCGATCCTGGCTGTGGTGCGGGACAACCCGACCTACCTCAAGGCCCGCGGCGTGGAGTACCGCCACCCGCAGGGGGTGCTGCACCTGACCCAGTTCACCCAGGTCGCGATGGCGACCCTGGGCGTGGCTCAGGTGGCCGAGCTGCGCGAGGCCGGCGCGTTCGTCGAGGGCGCGATGCTGGCCGGGCACTCGGTCGGCGAGTACAACGCCCTGGCCGCGGTCGCCGGGGTGCTGCCGCTCGAGGCGGTGCTCGAGGTGGTGTTCCAGCGCGGCTCGGCCATGCACGAGCTGGTGCCCCGGGATGCCAAGGGCCAGAGCGACTATCGGATGGCCGCGATCCGCCCCTCGCAGATCGGGCTGCCCGACGCCGAGGTCACCGACTGGGTCAAGACAATCGGCGATCGGGTCGGCGAATTCCTCGAGGTCGTGAACCTGAACCTGCGCGGCGCGCAGTACGCGATCGCGGGCACGGTCAAGGGTCTCGAGGAGCTCGAGGCCGAGATCGAGCGCCGCCGTGCGGAATTCGGTGGCAAGCGGGCGTTCATCCTGGTGCCCGGCATCGACGTGCCGTTCCACTCGACCGTGCTGCGCAAGGGCGTGCCCGAGTTCCGCGGCAAGCTCGAGGAACTGCTGCCGGAGAACCTGCAGCCGGAGGTGCTGACCGGCCGCTACATTCCGAACCTGGTGCCCAAGCCCTTCTCGCTGGACCGGGATTTCATTCAGGAGATCGCCGATCTGGTTCCCTCCGAACCGCTGTCGAAGGTGCTGGCCGACTTCGAGAACTGGGCGCAGCGCCCGTCCGAGCTGTGCCGCGTGGTGCTGATCGAGCTGCTGGCCTGGCAGTTCGCCAGCCCGGTGCGCTGGATCGAGACCCAGGACCTGCTGTTCGGCGATTCCGCCCGGGGCGGGCTCGGGGTCGAGCGGTTCGTCGAAATCGGTTTGGCCGCAACGCCGACCGTGGCGAACCTGGCCTCCAACACCCTCAAGCTGCCGCAGTTCGCCACCGCCAAGGTGGAGGTGCTGAACATCGAGCGCGAGGCCGGCGTGGTGTACTCCACCGACACCGATCCCGCGCCGGTGGACGAGCCGGAGGAGACTCCGGCCGAGACCGCCACCGCCGCAGCGACTCCCGCTGCCGCGGCCCCCGTGGCGGCCCCGGCGGCCCCGTCCGGCGGCCCCCGCCCGGACGACATCTCCTTCACCGCGGCCGATGCCACCCGCGTGCTGATCGCGCTGTGGACCAAGCTGCGGATGGATCAGATCGGACCGGTCGACACCATCGAGGGCCTGTGCGACGGTGTCTCATCGCGCCGCAACCAGCTGCTGGTCGACCTCGGCTCGGAGCTGTCCCTCGGCGCGATCGACGGCGCGGCCGATGCCGACATGGGCGCGCTCTCGGCGACGGTCGAGCGGCTGGCCCGCACCTACAAGCCGTTCGGTTCGGTGCTGTCGGACGCCATCGGCGACCACCTGCGCAAGGTGTTCGGCCCGTCGGGCAAGCGCCCGGCCGCGATCGCCGAGCGCGTCAAGAAGGTCTGGGAGCTCGGCGACGGCTGGGCGCACCACGTCACCGCCGAGGTCTCCCTCGGCACCCGCGAGGGCGCCAGCATTCGCGGCGGCGACCTGGGCGGGCTGGTATCCGGCGCGCCGGGCGACGGCGCGGCGGTGGACGCCGCGATCGACGCCGCGGTGCAGGCCGTGGCCGCGCGCCGGGGCGTGGCGGTCTCCCTGCCGGCCGCCGGTGGTGGCGGCGGCGCGACCGTGGACGCGGCCGCGCTGGGCGAGTTCACCGAGCAGATCACCGGCCGCGACGGCGTGCTGGCCACCGCGGCGCGGGTCGTGCTCGAGCAGCTGGGCCTGGCCGAGCAGGTGTCCGCGCCCGAGGCCACGCCCGACACCCTGGTTGATCTCGTTGCCGCCGAGCTGGGTTCGGACTGGCCGCGGCTGGTCGCCCCCGCGTTCGACGCCCGCAAGGCTCTGCTGATCGACGACCGCTGGGCCACCGCCCGCGAGGATCTGGCCCGGCTCTGGCTCGCCGACGACTCCGCTGCGGAGCAGGACTCGGTCCAGGGCTTCCTCGGCGCGGGCAAGGCCGTTGCCGCACAGGCGAACTGGTGGCGCCAGCGCGCGATGAGCGAGGCCCGCTCGGTGCTGGCCGGACGGTACGAGCGCATCGCCGAGGCCGCGCTGAGCACCGATAAGGCCGGCGAGTGGTCCAGCGACATCGCCGTGATCACCGGCGCCAGCAAGGGTTCCATCGCCGCCTCGGCCGCCGCGCGGCTGCTCGGCGGCGGCGCGACGGTCATCGTCACCACCTCCACGCTGAACGACGCCCGCCTGGGCTTCTACAAGCAGCTCTACCGCGACAACGCCCGCCGCGGCGCCGCCCTGTGGGTGGTGCCCGCGAACATGGCCTCCTACGCCGATGTGGACGCGCTCATCGAGTGGGTAGGCACCGAGCAGGTCGACAATGCCGGTGGCGCAAAGGTTCTGCTCAAGGAGGCGATGACCCCGACGCTGCTGTTCCCGTTCGCCGCGCCGCGCGTGGCCGGTGACCTCTCCGATGCCGGCGCCCGCGCCGAAATGGAGATGCGGGTGCTGCTCTGGTCGGTGGAGCGGCTCATCGGCGGCCTGTCCGCGATCGGCGCGGACCACGACGTCGACGCGAAACTGCATGTGGTGCTGCCGGGTTCGCCCAACCGCGGCATGTTCGGCGGCGACGGCGCCTACGGCGAGTCCAAGGCCGCCCTGGACGCGGTGGTCGGCAAGTGGCGAGCGGAGAAGTCCTGGGCCGCGCGGGTCACGCTGGTACACGCGCTGATCGGCTGGGTGCGCGGCACCGGCCTGATGGGCGGCAACGACCCGCTGGTCGAGGCCGTGGAGAAGGCCGGGGTGCGCACGTGGTCTACCGACGAGATGGCCGATGAGCTGCTGAAATCGTGCACCGGCACCGCCCGCGTGGACGCCGCGGCCGCACCGCGGCAGCTCGACCTGACCGGCGGTCTGGCCGGTGCCGAGCTGGATCTGCCCGAGCTGGCCAAGCAGGCGCGTGAGCAGGCCTCGGCCTCCGACGACGCGCAAGACGTTGCGGCGCAGACCATTGCGGCGCTGCCTGCCCCGCCGACGCTGAGCTCGAAGCTGCCGACCCCCGAATGGGGTTCGGTAACCGCGGATCTCGCCGACATGGTCGTGATCGTCGGCGCGGGCGAGCTGGGCCCCTGGGGTTCGGCACGCACCCGCTTCGAGTTCGAGGTCGAGGACAAGCTGTCGGCCGCGGGTGTGCTGGAGCTGGCGTGGACCACCGGCCTGGTCGCCTGGGAGAACGATCCCAAGCCGGGCTGGTACGACGTCGAATCCGGTGAGTACGTCGAGGAATCCGAAGTCGCCGAGCGCTACCACGACACCGTCGTGGAGCGGTGCGGTGTGCGCCGCTACGGCGACGACGGCGCCATGATCGACAACGCCGCGCCGCTGCTCACCTCGGTATTCCTGGACAAGGACCTGACCTTCGTGGTCAGCGACGAGGCGCAGGCCCGCGCGTTCCACGCCGCGAACCCGGAGCAGACCGTCATCGCGCCGGTCGAGGGCTCGGGCGACTGGCAGGTGACGCGCAAGGCGGGCACCGAGATTCGCGTGCCGCGCAAGGCCAAGCTCTCGCGCACGGTCGGCGGTCAGATCCCCACCGGCTGGGATCCCACCAAGTGGGGCATCTCCGCCGACATGGCCGCCTCGATCGACCGGGTGGCGCTGTGGAACATCGTGTGCACGGTGGACGCGTTCCTGTCCTCGGGCTTCAGCCCGGCCGAGCTGATGAGCTGGGTGCACCCCTCGCTGGTGGCCAACACCCAGGGCACCGGCATGGGCGGCATGAGCTCGATGCGCTCGCTGTACATCGACAACCTGCTCGGTGAGCCGCGCGCCAACGACATCCTGCAGGAGGCCCTGCCCAACGTCGCCCTGGCGCACGTGGTGCAGTCCTACGTCGGCAGCTACGGCGGAATGATCCATCCGGTCGCGGCGTGCGCGACCGCGGCGGTCTCGGTCGAGGAGGGCGTGGACAAGATCCGCCTCGGCAAGGCCGATGTCGTGGTGGCCGGTGGCTACGACGATCTGGGCATCGAGGGCATCGTCGGCTTCGGTGACATGTCCGCCACCGCGGACTCGGCGGCCATGAGCGCCAAGGGAATCAGCGATCGCTACTTCTCCCGCGCCAACGACCGTCGCCGCGGCGGATTCGTCGAATCCCAGGGCGGTGGCACGGTGCTGCTGGCCCGCGGCGACGTCGCGGCCGAGATGGGCCTGCCGGTGCTGGGCGTGATCGCCTTCGCGCAGTCGTTCGCCGACGGCGTGCACACCTCGATCCCGGCCCCCGGGCTGGGCGCGCTGGGTGCGGGCCGCGGCGGCCGGGACTCCAAGCTGGCCGCGGCGCTGCGCAAGCTGGGCGTCACCGCGGATGACATCGCGGTGATCTCCAAGCACGACACCTCCACGGGCGCAAACGATCCCAACGAGTCCGAGCTGCACGAGCGGCTCGCCACGGCCATCGGACGCTCCGAGGGCGCGCCGCTGTTCGTGGTGTCGCAGAAGTCGCTCACCGGCCACGCCAAGGGCGGCGCGGCGGCCTTCCAGATGATCGGCCTGTGCCAGGTGCTGGAGCAGGGCGTCATCCCGCCGAACCGCAGCCTGGACTGTGTCGACGAGAAGATGGCCGAGTACCCGCATCTGGTGTGGGCGCGCGAGCCGCTGCGCTTCGGAGACCGGTTCGCGCTCAAGGCCGGCCTGGTCACCTCGCTCGGCTTCGGCCACGTGTCGGGCCTGCTGGCGATCGTGCACCCGCAGGCGTTCCTGGCCGCGCTCGACCCCGAGCGGCGCGAGGACTACCAGCGCCGGGCCCAGCAGCGTCAGCTCGACGGGCGTCAGCGGTTCACCGAGGCCATGTGCGGCGGCGCCCCGCTGTACGAGCGCCCGGCGGATCGTCGTCTCGGCGGCGAGGGGACCCCGGCCAAGCAGGCCCGTCAGTTGGAGGCCGACGTGCTGCTCTCGGAGCAGGCGCGCCTGGGCTCGGATGGGCTGTACCTGGCCCAGGGCTCCTGCGGCACAGGCGAACTCGCGCAGTAGATGAACACCCGGCGACGCCGCTCACCAGACAGTGGGCGGCGTCGTCGCGCATTCGCACCGCGGCCCGGCGCCGATCCCGTAGGGTCGGTGACGGGCCGCGGCCGGAACCGACCCGCAAACCATGTGTTGCTGCACCACCCCCGCATAACACATCCGTACCAAGACAAGGAGCTTGTACGCCTTGACGATCCTCGGTATCGGCCTGGATTTGGTCACCATCTCCGAATTCGCCGAACAGCTCGATCGCGCCGGAACCACCATGCTGCGCGAGAGTTTCACCGCCGGTGAGCGCCGCTACTGTCAGAGCAAGGGCACCGATCCGGCGCGCAGCTACGCCGCGCGCTGGGCGGCCAAGGAGGCGGTGCTGAAGGCGTGGGCCACCTCCCGCTTCGCCCGCAGCCCGCAGATCGGCGACAACCCCTATCCGTTGATCGAGGTCGTCAACGACGCCTGGGGCCGGCCCAGCATCAAGCTGCACGGCCTGGCAGCGGACTTCCTCCCGCGCGTTCGCGTCCATCTGTCCCTCACCCATGACGGCGATACCGCCGCCGCCATGGTGGTCCTGGAGGATCCGGGCGAGCTGGCCGACCTGATCCCCTGAGATGCTGTGACGATGGTTCCGCTCCGTCGGGCCCAGGCTCGGGGCGGGGCTAACGCGGTCTGCGTCGCGTTAGTTCCTGTCTCGCGCTTTTACCGGGGACCGGCTCAGTATGCCAGGTCGGCCCAAGGAATTTTTATCGGGAACGGGTGCATTGTTTCGATTCCCTCGTCGTCATCGAATGTCCACTCTTCGGCAAGGGCATAGTGCGCAGAACGCAACGATGTAACGCCTTCGGGAAGGGCGAGGCTGTTCGGGAACAAGCCGAAGGCGCGCACGCTGCTGATATGTCGAGGATTACGGCCGAGCTCGACCTCCCAATACCAAGGAATCTTTCCTGCTGCGTATCGAGCCTTCTTCTCGTCGATCTGTCGCGGTGTATTCGCTGGTGAGAGAACCTCGCCCACCAGGACGACATCGTCTGCGTAAATCCAGTCGAATTCATGCTCGAGGCAGCGAAACACCATGAAATCCGGTGTTACAAAGCTCGACCTGTCGAGAGTGAGAAACACGTTGGTCTCGCCCTCGGCATCCCAACAAGGGCCCAGCGATCGGCGTGTGGCTTCCCGTGCCGTTGCTTCGAGCGCAGTGTTGAAACGTCGTGAATACCGCTGGTGCTCGGAAGGACCATGTTTGGCAAGGACCTCCTCGGCGATCCATACCGGCCGCCCATCACGCAGCTCGATGTACTGCGCGATCTCCTGAGGAAGCACCTTGAGCTCTTCCCAGGTCATCGTCTCGGGAAGGTCCGGAGACGCGAGATGCGGGATCGACATGGTCCCATGCTAACCAGCCGGACCGACACCTTCCGCGTGTCAGCCCTGCGGCTCGCGCTGCCCGCCCGACCGGGATTCCTTCTCCGCGACCAGCAGATAAGCCACCATCAACCGCTTGAGTTCCCCCACCGCGTCCTCGTGCCGCAGCCCGTCCTGCACGGAGAAATTCAGCATCGAATACACCACGTGCACCAGCACCTGCGCCATCATCGAGCGGCGGCCGCGGGGGGTGCGGGGCATCAGGGGGCGCAGCATCCCCTGGACGACCTCGGCGAATTCCTTCTCGTGGATGGTGCCGGTGGCCCGGGTGGACGGGGTGGACTGCATCGCCAGCCACACCTCGCGCCGGGACGGGTCGGTCATCCACAGGTCGGCCATGTGGTCGACGAATCGGTTCATGTGCCGCAGCCAGTCCATGGACGGGATTTCGCCGTGGAAGTCCGACAGCTCCCTGGTCACCGCGACCAGATCCTGGCGGTTCAGCTCACACACGATCACGTATTTGTTGGCGAAGAACTGGTAGAGCGTGCCGATCGGTACCTCGGCGCGGGCGGCGACCTCCTCGCAGGTGAACGACTCGAATCCGACCTCTACCAACAATTCTCGCGACGCCTGGAGCAACGCGTCGAACTTGCGCTTGCTGCGTTCCTGGGTGGGGCGGCGCCGGGGCATGAGTTCCTGCGGATCGTCCTGTAACTCCAACGCGGGGTCCGGACGTCGGTTCGACCTCGTTGCCGCTCGCGCTTCCACCACGCCTATCAGGCTAGCGGTAGCGACACGCTGATGACACGCGGCTGCGCCGTCGGATACCGGTTTTGTTGCACCCGGGTACCCATCCGGACCGCAAACCGCGACGAAGACATACCGAGTAGGCGTACCTCTGCGCACATTTCACCAGCACATCGAAAGGCGTGATCTGTGGTTGCTCGATCCGTGGTGTCCTTCGGTGTTTCCACCGAACGCGGCACCGTCCACGCGGTGGCACTATCCGACGACGAGGCCAAGCTGCCGGACCGGCTGGTCATCCAGCGCACATTCCGATTCGGCGGGGGCCGGGCCAACCTACCGCGGGCGGTCGAGGCGGCCCTGGAGGCCCTGGCCGACGAGATCGGCCCGGACCGCGAGATCGCCGGGGCGGCAGTGACATACCGCGATGCGGCCGAGCGCCGCACGATCGTCACGGGCCTGGCCGAGGGCCCGTGGCGCACGGCCTCGCTGGTGTCGGCGAAGTCGTCCCATCTGGCGCTGGCCCGGGCGATGCCGTGGACGGCCGAATTCGATCATCTGCTGATGTGCGAGGCGGTGCCGGGCTATCAGTGCTTCACGCTGATCTCGCCCGAACGCGATCGGGTGGTGACGGCGATCACGGGGACCGGCTCGATGGTCAGCGAGGAGACGATGCGTCCGGCGGTCACGGCGGCCCTGGATCAGTTCGCCGCGGCCGGCGTGGAGCCCGAGGCCGTGGTGATGATCGGTTCGGCGGCAAGCGATCCGGTGGTTACGGCCGCGCTGATGTCGGGGTTCGGCGTGCCGATCATCCCGAGCAAGGTGGCCGCGGCCGCGGCGGCGGTCGGTGCCGCGCTGATCGTGCAGCCGGCGTCGGTGGATCTGTTCGAGCAGGAGCGCTCGCGGATGTCGCGGGGCGTCGGGGCCCTGGTCACGGCGGCGAGCGTGCTGGTCGGCGGCGCGGTCGCGGGCGGCATCTACGAGGCGACGGCGGGCTCGCATCCGGCCACCGCCCCGGTTGCCGACGCCCGGGCCGCGGCGCAGTCCGACCAGGTGGCGCCGGTGGAGCAGCCCGCGCCGGAGTCCGAATCCGAGGCCGACCAGGGCACACGGGTGCGGTCTCCGGCGGCGAGGGCACCGGGTCGGCGGGCGAAGGTCCCAGGCACCAGCGAACCGACCACCGTGGCGTGGGGGCCGAACGGCAGGCATTCGCACGGGCTCGAGCTGGGCAACGCGGCGTCGGACCAGGCCGCGGGCACGCGGACCTCGGGTGCATCCGGTTTGGTGGTTCCCGATCCGATGAACCCGGTGGGGCCGCTGAATCGGTCGCTGCTGTTCAAGGGCGAGTCCGCGCCGCCGCAGCTCGGCTCGCCGCAGTTCGCCGGGTGGTGGGACAACCACTGGCGGATGATGGTGCTGTGGGCCGCGGAGATGATGCCGCGCGCCTGAGCGGGAGGTGGCCCGGCCCCGTCGAAGGGGCCGGGCCGCACTGCCTTTCGGCTCGGATTACACCGCTACCCCGGCTACACCGACAGGTCGCGGCGCAGCTTGGCGACGTGGCCGGTGGCGCGCACGTTGTATTGGGCGACCGCGATCTTGCCCTCCTCGTCGACGAGGAACGTGGAGCGGATCACGCCGGTGATCTTCTTGCCGTACATCATCTTCTCGCCGAAGGCGCCCCAGACAGTGAGCACCTCGCGGTCGGGATCGGACAGCAGCGGGAAGGTGAGCTGCTCGTTGTCCCGGAATTTGGCCAGCTTGGCCGGCTTGTCCGGGGAGATGCCGACGACGTCGATGCCGGCGCCGTCCAGCTCGGCCAGGTTGTCGCGGAAGTCGCACGCCTCCTTCGTGCAGCCGGGGGTGCTGGCCGCGGGGTAGAAGTAGACGATCACCTTGCGGCCGCGGTAGTCGGCCAGGGACACCGGCTTGCCGTCGGCATCGGGGAGGGTGAAGGCGGGCGCGGTATCGCCCGGACTGAGTCGAGGGTTCTCGGTCATGCCCAGCACGGTAGCTCACCGCGCCGACATGATCGGTCAGGGTGCGCCTCGCACCGGCGGGCCCGGAGGAGGCAGCGAAGTGTAACCACGCAGGGCCCTCGGAAGCGGCGCCATCGGACACCGCGGAGGCAGCGGAGCGTAACCACGTAGGCCCCCGATCATGTCGGCATGGGTACGGCCACGGATAGACTCGTCGCCAGCCAAGGCACGCCCTACCGGACGAATTCAGGAGATAACGTGGCGAAGGATACCGAGAGCATCGAGCGGGAGATCGAAGCCGCGCGTAACCGGCTCGCGAACACACTCGACGAGCTCGCGGTTCGGGCCGACCCCCAGCGGATCGCCGACAAGACCAAGCATGCCGTGCTCGCAAAGCTCAACGAGCCCAAGGTGAAGTACAGCCTCATCGGCGCGGGGGCCGTGGTCGTCGGATTGACGCTGTACCGGATCTTCCGCCGCTGACACGGCGCGATGCCGCCTAGCGGAAAACAACGGCCCCGAAAACAGCGGCCCGAAAACACAACACCCGGTGTGGCGCAATATCGCCACACCGGGTGTTGTTTGTTCAGGGCCGGATTACCGCGTCGGGCAGGCCATTCCGGTGTTGTTGGGGTCGAGGTACGGCGCGTAGCCGGGCTCGCCCTTGAACAGCGGCGCCTTACCGGCCCTGCGGACCTCGTCGCAGTTCTTGTAGACCGGTCCGCCGACGGATCCGGTCTGAGTCAGGCTCGACGAGCCGAAGGAGCCGATGAGGTCGTCGATGCTCGACGATCCGGTACCGGCCGAACCCGAGGGGATATTGGGTGAGGCGGCGAGTGCGGAGGGGGCGAGCGGGGCGGCGATGGCCATCCCCGCGCCCACGGTCACGATGAGCCTGCGTACGTTCATGTATTCCTCGTTGTATTTTTTGTATTTGCTGCGGTTGACGGGGCGGACCAACCGGCACTCCCCACGGTGCTCGGGCCGGAACCGCCGAGTCTACTGTTCTGATGGCGTGCCCTGTTGTCAACCGCAGCCTACCGGGGCGGCTATTCTCCCAGTCTTTTCCCAGACAGGTGCACCGCCGGGATCGTGCCCATGCGCCCGGCGTTGAAATCCTCGATGGCCTCGACGATTTCGCTGCGCGTGTTCATCACGAACGGGCCGTACTGGACGACGGGTTCACGGATCGGTTGCCCGCCGAGCAACAGTGTCTCGAATGCGCCGGACGGGGTGTCCTGCCGCTCGTCGGCGGTCACGGTGATCGACTCGCCGGGTCCGAAGACCGCGAGCTGCCCCTCCCGGATCGGCACACCCTCCGCGCCCGCGGTCCCGCTGCCGGACAGCACGTAGACCATCGCCGAATACGGTTGCGGCCAAGGTGTTTCCAGCCGCCCGCCGGGCGTGATCGAGGCGTGCGCGTACACGATCGGGGTGTGGGTCGAGCCGGGCCCGTCGTGGCCGCCGAGCTCACCGGCGATGATCCGCACCAGCGCGCCGCCGTCGTGCGAGCTGACCAGCGTCAGTTCGCTCGCCCGCAGATCCTGGTAGCGCGGCGCCGACATCTTCTGTGCGCGAGGCAGATTCACCCACAGCTGGATGCCGTGGAATTCCCCGCCCGCGATGACGAGGTCCTCGGCGGGCAATTCGTCGTGCAAGATGCCGGACCCGGCGGTCATCCACTGGGTGTCGCCGGGGCCGATGGTCCCGCCGCCGTCGTTGGAGTCGTGGTGGACCATGGTGCCGTCGAGCATGTAGGTGACCGTCTCGAAGCCGCGGTGCGGATGCCACGGCGCGCCCTTGGCCTCGTAGGGCTCGTAGGCGACCGGGCCCATCTGGTCGAGCAGGATGAAGGGATCGGCCGAGCGCAGATCGACGCTCGGGAACGGGCGGCGTACCTCGAAGCCCGCGCCCTCGCGCTGGCGGTGGGCGGTGGTGACGGTGCGTACGGGGCGCTGCCGCGCGGGCTCGGCGGGGCGCGGCAGCCGGGGGAGTACCAGGATATTGTCGACGGTGATGGCTGGCATGGCGCCCTCCTCGGTGCAGTTAGTGTCCATGTCAACCAATTGCTCGCTAGGATAATTCCCATGGTGCGGTGGCTCGACGACGACGAACAGACGACCTGGCAGGCGTACATCCGGCTGCGGCAGCGGATGGACTCCGCGCTCGCGGCCGGACTGGCGGGCGACGGGGTATCGGCGCCGGACTACGAGGTGTTGGTGGCGCTGTCCCAGGCACCGGACGATCGCCTGCGCGCAAGGGATCTGGGCGCGGAGATCTGCTGGGACAAGAGCAGGCTGTCCAAGCACCTGGCCCGGATGGCCGCGCGGGGGCTGGTCGAGCGCACCCCCGCCGCCGACGACGCGCGCGGGGTCCTCGTGTGCCTGACCGCGCACGGCCGCGAGGTGCTGCAGCGCGCGGCACCCAACCATGTCGAGCTGGTGCGGCGGCTGTTCATCGATGAGATGAGCGATGAGGAGGTCAAGGCGCTGCGTTCACTGGCGGACCGGGTGAGCGCGGCCGCCGAGGAGAGGTCCGAGGTCGACCTCGGATGAATGTCGTACCCGTGCGCCCGATACCGGCCTCGGCGCGGCGCGTGGATTGCCCGGGATCGCCGGTGGGCGCGTGTCCAACGCCCGGGATCGCCGGTGGCGCTGAGTGTTACCTCCGCGCCGGGCCGTCGTCGGTCCAGGGTTTGATCGGCGGCTTCACCCACAGGATCTTCTCGTCGGTGCGATCGCGTTGCGCCGCGGGATGATTCGGATTGCGGGCGGCCCAGGCATCCTTCTCGTCCAGCAATTGCGCGGCCGCGGACCAGGTTTCGCCGGTGCTCGGGGGATTGGTGTCCGCGGCCCGGGCCAGCTTGCGCCGGGCCGGGTCCGGCATGGCCAGCAGCTCGGCCCCGGTGACGCCGCGCTGCCAGATGTAGGCCGCCAGGCGCCGCGCCTTCTCGGCGCGGCCCTTGGCCGCGAAGTCGGAATGCGCGTAATCGGGCATCTGGGGCCGTATTTCAGGGTTGTGCCAGGCCATGGCGGTAGGCGTAGCGGACGGCGTCGGCACGGTTGCGCGCGCCGATCTTGGCGAAGACGTTGTTGATGTGCGTCTTGACGGTCGTCTCCGAAATGTAGAGTGCCCCGGCGATTTCGGCGTTGGACAGGCCCTGTCCGATCAGGCCGATCACCTCCGCCTCCCGCGCGGTCAGCCCGTCCGGCCTGGGTGTCCGGGGCTTCGGCGTTGCGGGCGAGGGGTTTTCGCCCGCGGATTCGCCGTCGGAGCGGGGACCGTGAGCCGACGGAGCTTGCGGAGTCGGTGGGGTGGGTGGGCTCAGCGCGGCCACCAGCCGCTGCAGGACGGTCGCGTCGAAACTGGACTGCCCGGCGGCCGCGGCCCGGATGGCCGCGGCGATCTCGGTGCGCCCGGCATCCTTGGTGAGATATCCGCGTGCCCCCGCCCGCAGCGCGCCCGCGATGGACGCGTCGTCGGAATAGGTGGTCAGCACGATCACCCCGGTGCCCGGATGCTCGGTGGTGATCCGGCGGGTGGCCGCCACCCCGTCCAGCACCGGCATGCGCAGATCCATGAGTACGACCTCGGGGGTCAGCTCGGCCACCGCGCGCACGGCCTCCTCGCCGTTCCCGACCGCGCCGACGACCCGCACGCCGTCGACCAGACCCAGCAGCGCGACCAGGCCCTCGCGCATGACCTGCTGGTCGTCGGCGACGAGCACCCGGATCTCGGTGCCGGGCTCAGTCATTCGGGTACCTCCGCGGTCACCTGCCAATCGCGGCCGTCGCGTCCGAGTCCGGCGGACAGGGTGCCGCCGACCAACGCGATTCGCTCGCGCATTCCGGTCAGACCGTACCCGCCGCCGCCGTTCGCCGCGCGGATTGCCCCCGCGCTACTCGCACCGTCCACGATCGGGTTGCGCACCGACAGGCGCACCTTGTCCGGTGTGAAGGTCAGCGCGACCGTCACCGGCGCGCCGGGCGCATGCTTGCCCGCATTGGTCAGCGCCTCGCGCGCGGCCCGCAGCAGCGACACCACCGCCGCGGAGGGCAGCGCCCGCGCCTCGCCGTCGACCAGGCACTCCACGGTCAGCCGGTGGTCGCGGCGGTAGCTCTCGACCAGCCCGCGCACCGCCTCGGGCAGCGGCGGCACATCCTCGCGCAGGGCGGCCACCGCGCCGCGGGCCTCGATCAGGCCGTCCAGTGCCAGGCGGTGCGAGCGGCGCACGTGGGTCAGGGCGGCGGCCACATCGCCCTTCTCGCTGAGCAGGCCCTCGGCGACCTCGAGCTGCACGGTCAGCGCGCCCAGCGAATGCGCCAGCACGTCGTGCATTTCGCGGGCGATGCGGGCGCGCTCGTCCAGTGCGGCGGCGCGCGCGTGTTCCTGCTGGGCCAGGCGGGTCTGCTCGAGCAGGAGCTCGGTCTGGTACGCCCGCAGCCGGTACTGACGGCGGTAGAGCCCGGCCAGCAAGCCGATGGCCCCGGCCCCGACGGCGGTCAGGATGTGGCTCGCCGTCAGCCCGGCGAGCAGGCAGCTGACGATCAGGACCCCGGCGGTCGCGGCTGCGATCGACAGCACCACCTTGGTGCGCACCACGATCTGCTGGGCGAGCAGGCTGACGGCCACCCACAGCTGGATCACCGGGGCGCTGACGTTCGCGGGGTCGGGCCACCTGCCCGTCGAGACGGCCGAGAGCAGCGCGCAGCCGATCAGGGCGCCCGCCGCCAGCCGATGCCAGTTGCCCTCGCACAGCGCGTACAGCAGCCAGCAGGCGAACGCGGCGCCGAAGGTGATCCACAGCCACAGCGGTACCGGGTCACGGTGGTTGTACATCAGGTTGAACGCGAGCAGTACCGTCCCGATCATCCGCAGCAGCGGGCTCGTCTCCGGATCGCTGCCGAGTAGCAGCCGTGCGTTGCGCCGTAGCGTGTGCGTCATCGCGCTCCTCGTGGATGGGTGCGCCCCGTATTCTCGCCGCCAGCGCCGGGATCGCAGGCATGGAAGGTGGTCGAGCGGCCGGGACGGTGAGCCGATGGAGTTTGCGGAGTCGGTGGGCGGGGGCAGCGCTGGGGCCGGGGCAGGATCGGGTGGACCCGTCGACCCTATGCCGCGCGCGCGAGGGCGTGGAACCAACCGGCGATGGAAGTCCCGAGGTGGACATCGGGTGTCTGGACCCCCGGGTGGAGATCGGCGATTCCATCCTCGCGCCGACGCCGCGCGAGCTCGACGGAAATAGCGTTCACGGCATACCTACTTCAGCGTTCAGGGGAGCATCCGATGTCCGAAATCGCAGGCGCCGCAGCAATTCCGGTGGTGTCGCGCACCGCCCGATTTCGGTCAGCGGCGCCCATGGCAGCCAATGTCGCACTGCCGGTGGGGATTTACTACGTGCTCGTCGGGATCGGGTTCAGCAGCTTCGCCGGGTTGCTGTGGTCGACGGTGGTCTCGGCGCTGTGGGTGATCGTGCCCGCCGTGCTGCGCCGCCGGTTCGACGGCCTGTCCGCATTCGTCTTCGCGGTCAACGCCCTCGGGCTGGGGCTGGCGCTGCTGAGCGGCAGTGCGCGCGTGATGCTGGCCAAGGATCCGATCATCGATGTCGTTATCAGCGCGCTGCTGCTGGCCAGCTGCGTGTTCGGGCGACCGGCGATGTTCGGCATCTCGCGGCGCCTGCACGCGCCCGGGCCGGATTCCGCACACAGCTGGGATGCATTGTGGCGCAACAATGCCCATGTGCGCCGCGTGTTCATGATTTCGACGCTGGTGTGGACCACGGCCTTCGCGCTGGTGGCGGTGCTGCGTTTCCTGGTGATCTTCACCCTGCCGGTCTCGGTGGCGGTCGCGCTGACGAATCCGGTGGAGTACGCGGTGATCGGGGTCGTATTCGTCTGGAGCATGCGAAATCGCAAGCGGATGAACATCAATGGGCTGCTCGCGAGTCAGTGATCGCCGCATTCCGGGGCCGGGCCGCATGGTCCGGCCCTGCTCGGGTGCTCATTCCGGTATTCACCACGCCGCGGGGCGAACCCTCCCCGGGGTGACGACATGGGCCAGGGCGTTGCGCAGCGCGGTAACGGTTTCCGGGCCGAGCGCCGCGGTCCAGCGTTCCGCGAACGCGGCCAGCGCGGCGTCGGAGGCGCGGGTCGCGGCCCAGCCGCGCTCGGTGAGGGTGATCATCCGGGCGCGCGCGTCGTGCGGATGCGGATTACGTTGTGCGTAGCCCTTTTTCACCAGTTCCTCGACCAGCTGGCTGGCGGCCTGCTTGGTGACGGCGAGGTGTTCGGCGATCTCGCCGACCGTGGCGCCGTCGGGGGCCATCCGCACGAAGGCGAAACCGTGCGCTGGGCGCAGATCGGTGAAACCGGCCGCATGTACGCCGGCGTTGGCGGCGTCGGTGACCTCTGCGGCGGCCGCCAGGAGCAGCAGTGGCAGGTCCGGGGCGAGCGGGTAGGCGGGCATGGGGTGAATCTTGGCACTTGACAGATTAGTCAACAAGCTTGACTATTATGGTCAAGTAGATTGACCAATTGAAGGAGAGTTTCGATGCCCGTCATTCGTGCCGCCGAGGCCGAGGTCCATCAGATGCACAACGCCCGATTCACCTCCTACGCTCGCCCCGGCACCGGCAGTGCCGAGCTGTGCGTGTGGCGGCTGGACATTGATCCGGAGTCGCAGGGGCAGCCGCATCGCGTGCTGCGCGAGGAGGTGTTCGTACTCCTCGAGGGTGAGGTGGTGCTGACGATCGACGGTGTGGCGAATTCGCTGGGTGCGGGGGATGCCGCCATCGCGCCCGCCGGAGCGGTGATCCGTGTGGACAACCCGGGTGCGGGGCGTGCGGGAGTCCTGGTGACCGTGCCGGTCGGGTTCTGGGGTGAACTCCCGGACGGCACCCGCATCGCACCGCGCTGGGTGAGCTGAGTTCGTCCGGCGGCGGTGCGCCCCGCCGGCGCATCCGTGCGAATATTTCTTTCATTGAAACCCCTCGGGATCATCGTTCTATTTCTTTGAATAATCTCGGTGTTTCAATGAAAGAAATGCGCGATGCAATCAAAGAAATTCGGTCCCCATTGTTGGGAAAGGTTAAACTTTTCGGACACGAATCACTATTCAAATTTCACTGTTCTGAAATATTTGTGCGGCCGAATGAATCGGCAACAATCGGTGCCGCCGTGCCTTGGTATCGGGGCACCGTGGGTCAACGAAAGGTTCTAGGTCGTACCTGATGAGGAAATTTACCGCGTGCGCGGTGCTGGCGGTTGCCGCCGTCGGCATCGCCTCCGCGCCCGCATATGCCGCACCGCCCGCACCGGCGACGCCGGCCGCCCCGGCCCCGTTCTTCAAGAATATTCCGGCGTCTCAGACTGTTGTCGTCAATGGCGTGCACTATGAGCTCGACCGTGCCGCTGGTTCGGCGGTTCTGAAGGCGGCCGACGGCACCTTCGCGCGCCAGGGTGACAGCCTGACGATCGCCGATGCCAAGGGGCAGGTCGTGGACTCCGTTCCCCTGGTGTACCGCAAGGACAACACCCAATTCCCGATCAACGCGGACATCTCCGCCCATGCGGTGCGTCTGACTCCGCAGACCACGGGCGGCACTCCGGTGGCTCAGCCGATCTCGGCGGATACGCTTGCCCACCTGAGGCCGGTGTCGCAGGTCGAGCCGAAGGACCTCGACGCGAAGGCCGTCGACGAATCCTTCAGCCCGCGTGACCAGCAGGAGCTTTCGGCGTTCGGTAGCCGCGCGACGATCTCCAGCCTGGTCGGCGCCGTCGTCGGCGCACTGATCGGTGTGACGGTCGGCTGTATCGCCGGCGCCGTCGCTGTCGGCACCATCTCGGCCGCGGTCTCAGCGCTGCTGGCGGGTCTGCCGGGTGCGATTATCGGTTGCATCGCGGGTGTCGCCACTGTGGGCAGCGCCGGCGCGCTACTCGGCACCATCCTGGTCGGGGGCCCGATGATGCTGTGGTCGGCGTACCAGTACTTCAGCACCATCAACTCGCCGTGCACCACCCCGGGTGGGTTCTGCACGAACCCGCAGTTTCCGCCGGCTCCCGCTCCGAAGCGCTGATGCCGCTGTGGTGACGCCGTAACCGGTTGCGGTGATATCGATGGGCGGGCTCCCGGAAGGGGGCCCGCCCATCGCGGTATCCGAGGCCGGACCGCCGGGCTCGCCCGATGAGGTCACTGAAACCGCCACCTGTAACCCCTCTCGCTATCTACTGTTAGGCGTGGTCATGCGCTGGAGGTGGATGCGGAAGGCGGCGGCAGATGGCCGGACGGCCGGAATCCGGCGAGGATCCGCGGACCCGGGAGCTGCGCCTGGTGGCTGGTGAGACCTACCGGGACTGGGAGTCGATCTACCGTGACAACGCGACCTGGGTGTACGCGTTGATGGTGGGCAAGGTCGGCAACCGCCCGGATGCCGAGGATCTCACCGCGGAGGTGTTCACCGCGGCGCTACGGCCGCTGCGGGTGCAGGCCAGCGTGCCCGAGGTGCGGGCGTATCTGCGCGCGACCGCTCGGACCGTGCTGGCGGAGTACTGGCGGACCCGGATGGGCCGCGAAATCACCACGATAGACCCCGATTTCGCGCCGGAGCCGCCGCCCGAACCAGCGGAGCAGGAGGGTGTTCGGGCCGCGGCCCGGGCCCGCGCGCTGCTGGACGGGCTGCCCGAGCGCTATCGGCGCATCCTGGAATTACGCTTCCTGCAGGGACTTTCGGTCCGCGATTCGGCGGACGAACTGGGTGTGAGCGTCGCCAACGCCAAGGTGCTGCAGCATCGGGCCCTGCAGATGGCGGCGCAGGAGAGTGCGGGAGGTGCACGGTGACCGGTCGAGACATCCGGCGATACGTGGAGGATCTGCTGTCCGGGCGCCGTCCGCGCGGCTTCACGCCCGGCGACGAGGAGGCCGAGCAGATGCGGGTGGCGATCGCCCTGCGTGCGGCCCGGTTCGGCGCGGATGCCCCGAGCGAGGAGTTCCTGGCCGGACTGCGGCAGCGGCTGGCCGGTGAGTTCGGCGAATCCTCCCGTCCCCCTGAGGCCTCCACGCCGCCTCCGCGACGCCGGCAGGTGCTGATCGGCGGTTCGATCGCGGCCGCGGCAGCCACCGTCGGCGGCGTCGTCGACCATGCCCTGACGTCCGGGGGGCACGGGCCCGCGACCCCGTCGCAGGCGCAGCAGACGCTGGTGCCCAGGAACGGGGCGTGGCGGCCGGTGGCCGCCGCCGCGGACGTGCCCGAGGGTGCCACCATCGCCTTCGATGCGGGCACCGTCAGCGGATTCGTGCACCGCCGCGACGGAATCCCCTACGCGCTCTCGGGCATCTGTACCCATCAGGGCTGCAAGCTGTGGCTGGACGGTCCGGCCGACCGCCTGCGGTGCCCCTGTCACTCCACCTCCTTCGGTATCGACGGCGCGGTGCGCACGCATCAGCTCCCCATCGCCCCCGCGCCGCTGCCGCGGTTGGAGATACGTGAAATCAACGGCACGATAGAGGTTTTCGTGCCCGCGGAATCGGCCTGAGTCGCCCTGTGTAACCCGGGCCCGTATCTCCTAGTGACAGCGTTTCGCGACGAGGCGGACGCTCACCGTCGACCGGTGCCCGCAGCGGTGCGGGTGTCTTCGTCCCACGATGGAGAACTCGGATGAGACAATTCGCGAACAACCGGCGGGTCCTGGTGGCCGGCCTCGGCGCGATCGCGCTGGTGGCCGCCCTGGGCGCCTGCGGATCGAGTGCCACCGGCCCTGCCGCGGAATCCACACTGGCCTTCCCCGCGGGCACGGCGACACCGGGCTTCGTGCCGAACGGCAATGCCGCGCCGCTGCTTCCGGCCTCGGGCATGCCCAGCATGCCGGGAGCGCCCACCGCGACAACGGCTTCCGCGCCCGTCACGGGTACCGCGGTGGCGATCCAAAGCTTCGCCTTCGCGCCCGCCACCTTGTCGGTGAAGGTGGGCACGACGGTCACCTGGACCAATCGCGACGAGGAGCCGCATACCGTCAGCGCGCAGAACGGTAGCTTCCACTCGCCCGGAATGGGCACGGGCGCAACCTATTCCTTCACCTTCACCCGCGCGGGCAGCGTCGACTACGTGTGCACGATTCATCCGTTCATGCACGGCACCGTGGTGGTGACGCCGTGAACGAGAAGGATCCCCAGACGATGACACGACGCCAATTGATCAGGCATTCGGCCTGGTTCGGCGCGGCGGTGGGCCTGGCCGTGGTCGGCGGCGAGGTCGTGTCCCAGGTCGCCGGTGCGCCGGAGGCGATTGCCGCCCCGCGCCCGGATCTGCGGTTCGCCCAGATCAGCGACAGCCATATCGGTTTCCAGGGCACGGCCAACGCGGACGTTGCCGCCACCTTCACCGAGGCTATCGGGCAGGTCAACGCCCTGGGCTACCAACCCGATTTCGTCATCCACACCGGCGATCTCACGCATCTGGCCACGCCCGCGCAGTTCGACCAGGTGTATCAGATGCTGAACGGGCTGCACACTCCACACGTGTTCACCGTTCCGGGAGAACACGATTCGACCGATGACGGCGGGCAGAGGTATCGCTCGGTCTTCGGCAAGGGCACTCGCGGCGACGGCTGGTACAGCTTCGACATCGCCGGGGTCCATCTGATCGCCCTGGTGAACACGCTGAATCTGCGGAACCTCGGGCATCTCGGCCCGGACCAGCTGGATTTCGTCCGCAAGGATGTGGCCGGCCTGTCCCCGGACACGCCGATCGTGGTATTCAGCCACATCCCGCTGTTCGCCATGTATCCGCAATGGGGCTGGGGCACCGACGATGCCGCGCAGGTGCTGAGCTATCTGCGCCGGTTCTCCTCGGTCACGTGCCTCAACGGTCATGTGCACCAGCTGTTCACCAAGACCGACGGCAACATCACCTTCTACAGCGGCACCACCACGGCCTATCCGCTGCCGAATCCCGGCGCCGGACCCGCACCCAAACCGGTGACGCTCCCGTCCGGGAAACTTCATGCGGCCCTGGGGATTCGGGAGGTGACGTTCCAGCGGGGGCAGCATGCCCTGGCGGTCAAGGACGAGCGCCTGGCCTGAGCCTTCCCGCCGCCGGTCCATCACCCGGGAACCCGCAAACCGCGGAGGGGGTTACGACCGTAGCGTGCCGCAACGTCCTGGGCTGAGAAGGACAGGCACGAGGGGGCTGGACCGGCATCCGCATGCCCGAGTGAGTCTGGAGGCCGGGTGGCGATGCGACCCTGTCGGATCGAGGTGCGGATTCGGAGCGGGCGGCCAGCCGGGTGCGATGCCGCCCGCCGCGAACAGGCAGGATGGTGGTGCCCGGTATCGGCGACGAAGGGTTTGCTATGCAACACAGCGGCGGGGTGGCGGTCGAATCCGCCGACGAGATCACCGATGCCCTGCTGACGGCCTCGCGGCTGCTGGTGGCGCTGTCGGCGCGCTCGCTGGCCCAGGTCGACGAGTCGATCACCATCGCCCAGTTCCGGACGATGATGATCCTGTCCTCCCGCGGCCCGGTCAAGGTCGCCGAGCTGGCCGCGATCCTGAATGTGCAGCCCTCTACCGCGACCCGGATGGTCGACCGCCTGGTGGCCGCCGAGCTGATCGACCGCCGGCCCAACCCGAATTCCCGCCGCGAACTGATCCTCGAGCTGACCGCGCGCGGCCGCGAGATCGTCGACGCGGTCACTGCCCGCCGCCGTGAGGAGATCGCCGCCGTGGTCGCGAAGATGCCCGAGGCCGACCGCCACGGGCTGGTGCATGCCTTGACCGCGTTCACCGCGGCCGGCGGGGAGTTGCCCACCGCTCTCGAGGCCGAGGGATATCAGGTCTAGCGCGGCCCGGGAGCGTCGAGGGGCTACTTCTCGTCCAACTCGATGGCCAGCGCCGGGCACACCCGGGCGGCCTCGCGCACGGAATCATGGAGTGCGACAGGCGGTTCGGCCTGTAGCAGCAGTACGATTCCGTCCTCGTCCCGCTGGTCGAAGATGTCCGGAGCGAGCATGACGCACTGCCCGGATCCGATGCATTTGTCCTGATCCACAACAACTTTCATGGCCGAGCTCCTTACCAGGTGACGGGAAGCGAGTGGACGCCGTACACGACCATCTCGTGTTTGAACGACACGTCTTCGAACGGAATCGCCAGCGCCAGTTCGGGTATCCGCCGGTACAGCGTGCCGTAGACGACGTGCAGTTCCATCCGAGCCAAGGGCTGGCCGAGGCACTGATGCACGCCGTACCCGAAGGCCACATGATGGCGAGCCCGGCGGTGGATGTCGAGGCGGTCCGGATCCGGAAACGCGGTGGCGTCGCGGTTTCCGGCGTCGTTGGCCAGGATGATGCCCTCGCCAGCCCGGATCGTGTGCCCACCGACCTCGACATCTTCGGTGGCTACCCGGCGCCGGCCGGTGTGCACGATGGTGAGATACCGCAGCAGTTCCTCGACCGCGTTGGTGATCAGCGCCGGGTCGTCGGTCTCGCGCAGCTCCGCGAGCTGATCCGGGTGCTGGAGCAGCGCCAGGGTGCCCAGCCCGATCATGTTCGCGGTCGTCTCGTGCCCTGCGACCAGCATCAGCAGCGACATGTCCGCGACCTCGGCGGCGGTCAGCTCGCCGGCCGCGAGTTGCTCGGAGACCAGGTGGCCCATCATGTCGTCGGTCGGCGACTGCTGTTTGGCCGCAACGAGATCCGACAGGTACGAGCGCAGTTGATCGGTGGCCTCGATCGCCTCCTCGACGGGGGTGGTGGTGTCGATGAGCTTGCGGCTGCACGACTGGAAGAATTCGTGGTCGGCGTACGGCACGCCGAGCAGTTCGCAGATCACCAGCGAGGGCACGGGTAGAGCGAATGCGGTGACGAGGTCGGTCGGCCTGGGCCCGGCGAGCATGTCGTCGATCAGTCCGTCGACGATCTGCTGCACTCGCGGGCGCATCGCGGTGATCCGCTTGACCATGAAATTCCGGGTGAGCATCATGCGCAGCCGGGCGTGCTCGGGATCGTCCATCGCGATGAACGAGCGAAAGCTGCGGCGCCGCTGGGCGATCGAGGCGGACTGGAGCGGATATCCCGGCGTGAGCGCGTCGGCGCTGAATCGCGGGTCGGCCAGCACGGCCCGCTGTTCCTCGTAGCCGGTGACCAGCCAGGGCGTGTCGCCGTTCCAGATCCGCACCCGGTCGACCCGGTCGCGTTCGCGCAGCGGCGGGGGTGGATCGAACGGGCACTTCGCGGCCCGGGACATGGGGAAGGTGGATAGGGATTCGGTCATCGGGGACCCCCAAAAGTTACCAAACGAATGTTTACTAACTTGGTCAGGATAATCAAT
Source organism: Nocardia albiluteola (assembly GCF_018860155.1). Taxonomy (GTDB): domain Bacteria; phylum Actinomycetota; class Actinomycetes; order Mycobacteriales; family Mycobacteriaceae; genus Nocardia; species Nocardia albiluteola. Next base: position 228,070 of record NZ_JAHKNI010000011.1, on the reverse strand, counting down.
CCGGTTCTGTTGAGCAATGATTCGTGACGCGTGCACGATCCCTGGCGGGCCGGACCGGTCAGTCGACGACCAGGGAGACGAGCTCGTCCACGAACGCCATGATCTGCTCGTCCTGGTCCTCGCCGCCGCTGGTGTGCTGCAAGGCGACTCGTCCGTGCACGCCGACGAAGACGATCACCGCGGCCCGGCTCGGTGGTACCCGCATCCGGATCCCCTCTCGTTCACCGCGTTCCAGCAGATCGATGATGCTCCGCACGATGTCCGCCAGCGGGCCCGTGGGCCGGGACGGAGTGGGACGGAGCTTGATGATGAGCCGGTAGTGGCCCGGATTCTCCAGTGCGAAAAGGCAGTACGCCTTCATTCGCGCCCGGACCCGATCCAGGATCGCCTCGGGCGGATACTGCGCGTCGGCCTCGGCCATCGCAGCGGCCAGCTGCGCGTAGATATGGGCGATGAGGCCTTGTACCAGCGCGGATTTGTCGCTGAAATGCTGATAGATGCTGGCGGGGGAGATGCCCGCGGCCCGGGCCACCCCGCGGATCGTCAGGCCCTGCTCGCCGTCCAGCTCGGACAGCAGCCGCGCGGCGGCGCGCAGAATCTCCGCTCGCAACCGCTCGCCCTGACCCCAGGGATTGCGTACGCGCGGTGAGGTTTCAGCCACGCGTTGCAGCGTAGCCGCCGGTGAACTGGCCCCGCCCCATACCGGCGTGGGGGGGCCGCCGACGGTGATGGCGCCCACGTCCGCCGCGTCGATCTAGAACGTGTTCCTTCCCATGGGTGAAGAACGCGCCACTCATCGATTTCACTGTGAGGCATGCAAGATGGGTCCGACATGTCCGCACGGCACAGACCGGCATGGCGGGTCGTCGGCGAGATTGCCGCGGTGGCAGGGGCGTTGATGCTGGTGGCGGGGGTGTCCGCGGCGGCGCCGCCGACCTCCGGCCCGGATTTGAGCTCGAACGGGTATCAGGCTCCCGCCGACAACGGCGCCGGCCTGACCGCGCGGCCGGTCATCACGAAAATCGAGTCGATCACCGATCGATGGCTGCGGGTGTTCGTGGCCTCGCCGTCGATGAAGCGGGTGGTGCAGGTCCAGGTGCTGCTGCCCGCGCACCGCGATCGCCCGCGGCCGACGCTGTACATGCTCGACGGGCGTGGCGCCCCGGAGAACGAGAGCAGCTGGACCGAACACGGGCATGTTGTGCAGTTCTTCGCCGACAAGAACGTCAACGTCGTGCTGACCACGGGCGGGCCCGCCAACCTGTACACCGACTGGCAACGCCGCGATCCGGTGCTGGGCACCAACAAATGGGAGACCTTCCTCACGCGCGAGTTACCGCCGCTGATCGATGCCCGTTTCGAGGGCAACGGCCGCGACGCCATCGAGGGGGTGTCGATGGGCGGTGAGGCCACGATGATGCTCGCGGTCCGTAACCCGGGCCGGTATCGGGCGGTCGCCGCGCACAGCGGGTGCTACAGCGTCGCCCCCGGCCCCGGTCAAGATCAGGCCCGCGCGATTGTGGAGACCTACCACGGCAACCCCGACAACATGTTCGGCAAGCCCGGCGACCCCGACTGGCTCGCCCACGACGTCATGACCCATGCCGCCGCGCTGCGGGGCACCGCGGTCTACCTGTCCGCGGGCAGCGGGATCCCCGGCGAGCACGACGTGCCGGGACAGGCCAACCTGCCCGACGACATCACAGTCGGTGGCCCCCTGGAGGCCGGCGCCTATGCCTGCGCCGCGGCCCTGGGTCATCGGCTCGAGCGACTGGGGATCCCGGCGACGGTGCACCTGCGCTCCACCGGCACCCACTCCTGGCCGTACTGGGCCGAGGAGCTGGCTCGTTCCTGGCCGTTGATCGCCCACGCACTCGACACCGGCAACTGAATGAACAGCGCCAGCCCGCCGGAGTCGCTTTCGGGTGCGGCTGGCGTTCGGTGTTCCTGATCAATGTGCCCGTGCCGACCCCGGTGGCGGGTGCGGCATGGCGGTCACTGCCGTCCGTGCGAGCGCTGCCACGCCTACATTTGTGCACAGGACTCACAGGGGAGGTTGGCCAGGCATGACATTCTCGTCGGTGCGCATCCTGTCGCACCCGCTTTCGGTGCACCGGGTCTCGGTATTTCCCGGCGATCCGCGCCCGTCCGTCGAGACCGTGTGCACACTCGATGAGCACGGCTTCTATCTGCAGGCCGTCGAGGTCGGAGAACACACCGGCACCCATTGGGGAGCCCCCGCACACTTCAACGCCGGGGAGGCCGCGGCCGATGAACTTGACGGCGCGGACTTCATCCTTCCCGGCGTGCGGATCGACATCGCGCACGATGCGGCCCGCGACCCCGATTACGCGGTGACCGTGCGAGACCTGCGGGACTGGCAGGATCGCCACGGGCCGCTGCCCGCGCAAGCCGCGGTGCTGCTGCACACCGGCTGGGACAAGTACTGGGGCACAGACGATTTCGTCAATGCAGACGACCATGGAACGCCGCATCACCCGGGCTTCTCGCCCGAATCGGTGCGATGGTTGCTCGACCACGGTGTCCTGGGCCGCCGCGGCGCCCTGGGCACCGACGCCTTCAGCCCCGACGTCGGGCTGGACGAGACATTCGCCGTCTCGAAAATGCTCTACCGCGAGCACCGCCTGAGCCTGGAAATCCTGGCGAATCTCGGCGAGCTGCCCGCCCGGGATTTCACCGTGGTCGTGGGCGGATTCATCACCGAAAACGGTTCGGGCTCACCGGCATCGATCTATGCCATCACCTGACTCGGGGCCTGCGTGTCTTCGACTCGGCGGCGCTAGGCACTGATTCCCGCCGTGAGGATGGCCGCGAGTTCCCGGTAGGCGTCGGCGTCGTCCAGACCCGTGTGGGTGCGTACGGTGCCGCGCTGGATGCGAACCATCATCGCGGCGGCCAGGTCCGCGGTGAACGCGGCGTGGACGTCGCGGAATTCGCCGGCCTCGACGCCCTCGTGGATGAGTTCCTGCACGCGTTCGGCCGCGATGCTGGTGTTCCGCTCGTAGATCTCGCGGGCGGGGGCGAACGCGTGCAGGTCGAACATGAACCGGTCGGAGGCGGGGGACAGCGCGGCCCCGACCGCAGAGAGGTAGGCGGCCACGCGCTCCCGGGCGCCGGTGACCGGCGTGATGGCGGCCTCGACATCCTCGGTCGCGCCGCGGAAGAAGTGCACGGTCGCCGCGCGGACCAGCTGTTCCTTACTGCCGGCGAGGGTGTAGAGCGTGGACTTGGAGCAGTGCAGCCGGGCGGCGATCTCGTCGAGGGTCAGCTGCGCGAACCCCTCGGTGAGAAACAGCGCTACCAGGGCGTCGAAGAGTTCGGTGCGTCGGCGGGTGGTGAAGCCGGCGCGGGCGGGCTGGTCCATGCCATCGCATAGTACTGAAGTACCCCTTGCAGTACTATCGGCCTGACAGTACTCTGCAAGGTAATTCAGTACTCTTACTAGTAGTCGAGGTGACGCGTGGCCGTCGAACGCCTGCTGCCCAGTGACGAGGCGCACGACCTGATCCAGCTCACCCGCGAGATCGCCGACAAGGTGCTCGCGGGTCCGGTGGCCGACGAGCACGAGCGTGCGGAGACCTACCCCGAGGGTGTGTTCGCCACGCTGGGCGCGGCGGGGCTGCTGAGCCTGCCGTATCCGGAGCAGTGGGGCGGCGGCGGTCAGCCGTACGAGGTGTATCTGCAGGTGCTCGAGGAGATCGCCGCGCGGTGGGCCGCGGTGGCCGTCGCGGTGAGCGTGCACAGCCTCTCGTGTCATCCGCTGCTGGCATTCGGCACCGAGGAACAGAAGCAGCGGTGGCTGCCGGACATGTTGGGCGGCAGTCAGATCGGCGCCTACAGCCTGTCCGAGGCGCAGGCCGGGTCCGACGCCGCCGCGGTCGCCTGCGCGGCGACCCCGGTCGAGGACGGCTACCGGATCAACGGCACCAAGGCGTGGATCACGCACGGGGGCCGGGCCGATTTCTACAATCTGTTTGCGCGCACCGGCGAAGGGACGCGCGGCATTTCGTGCTTCCTCGTGCCGAAGGACACCGAGGGGCTGAGCTTCGGCAAGCCCGAGCGGAAGATGGGGCTGGCCGCGATCCCGACCACGACCGCCCACTACGACGACGCGTTCCTACCGAGTGAGCGCCGGATCGGCGCGGAGGGCCAGGGCCTGCACATCGCCCTGAGCGCACTGGATTCCGGGCGCCTCGGCATCGCCGCGGTCGCGACCGGTCTCGCGCAGGCGGCCCTGGACGAGGCCGTGGCCTACGCGAAGGAGCGCACGGCGTTCGGCAAGCCGATCGTCGAACACCAGGGCCTGGGATTCCTGCTCGCGGACATGGCGGCGGCGGTCGACTCGGCGCGCGCGACCTACGTGGATGCCGCGCGTCGCCGCGATGCGGGGCTGGAGTATTCACGGCAGGCCAGCGTGGCCAAGCTCGTCGCCACCGATGCCGCGATGCGGGTGACCACCGATGCGGTCCAGGTGTTCGGCGGCTACGGATACACCCGCGATTTCCGGGTCGAGCGCTATATGCGCGAGGCCAAGATCACCCAGATCTTCGAGGGCACCAACCAGATTCAGCGCCTGGTCATCGCTCGTTCGCTGGCACGGTGAGGCCGCCTACGCCGAATGCTGAGTGAGCGAGGCGAATTCGGCGATCCGTTCCCCGGCATCGGCGGCCGCGGAGACCGTGTCTGCGCCGCCTGCGATTCCGGCCCGCAGGATCCGATCGGGCACGGCAGCCGGGTCGTCGTCAATCGCAGCGTGCCGGCGGGGAACACTCACCGTGCGACCAGAGGAAATCGCACCCGGACGGGGCGACTGCACAGCCCCCGTGCCGGCGCGTTGCAAAGATTGATTTATCGCGTCGCAGATTCCCTTCTTCTATCGGATGTTTCTCGGTCTTCCCCTCCTACTTTCAGACCGAGAAATCTATTTTCAATAATTCCAGCAGAGGGTCCATCCCTTACTTGTCTCAAGCTGGAAGCTTGTCTCGCACAATAGGCGCCGCCGCCGCCGGGTCTCTACCGTTTTCCTGCCCACTCGCGGTCACTTTCTGCCCGCCACGAACGCCGCACCCGCAACCGGCAGCCCGGCCTGGATCTTTCGTGCGCCTGGTGCAGCTGCAGTGGCGGTCGGGACGGGTCACCGTGGAGTGATCGACCACACTGCCGAGTTGCCCGTCGTCACGACTCGGCGCCTGCCGCTTCCCTTGTAAGCTTGTAGTCGGTTTGTACCTTGTGGCGGTGCGCGAAAGGGTGTCGGTGTGACCGATGCGGAATACCGGAAAGAAGCCTTCTCGACCGACGATGAGGACCCGGCGGCGTCGTGGGATGAATACCTCCGTCACCGGCAGGGAACGGTAGGGCTGAGGTTCCGCGCCGACGAGTTCAGCTCCACAGCGTTTGCCCAGAACGTCGGCCAATTCCAGATCGTCGAGTTCACCACTGCCACGCTCGACTACCGGCGCTCGCAACGCAATGTGCGAGCCGACGGCGATAACAGCTATCGCCTCTTCGTCCCGCTGCAAGGGCATTTCAAGCTCGAACAAGGCGATTCCAGGGAAATCTTCCACCCTGGCAAAGTCGGCTTTTTCCATTGGGGCCGCCCGGTGTGGATGACGCACGACGAGACTATCAGCGCGTTGATCATGACCGTCCCCGAAAGGTCGATCGATCCCGCACGCGCTGCGGCTGCCCCGCTCGCGCTGGATGAGAAGCGTCCCCTGGTACACGCGCTGGAGACGCAGGTTCGATTGCTTGCCGAGGCCGAGGGCTGGACGGCAGCAGATTTCAGCGTCGCATTTTCCAGCGCGCTCACGCTGCTCGATGGGGCACTCAACCTCTCCCCAGCTATCAAATCCGGCAAGCGCGCGACAGACGCTGAACGCGCACGGCTTCTGATCAAAATTCACGCGAACGATCCCCGGGTGAATCCGGAGACCATCGCCACGATGTTGGGCATCGGCGAGCGAACACTGTACAAAGTGCTGAAGAGTGCCGGGTACCCGTCGCCGGGTGCGATGCTGCGCACGATCCGCATCGAGCGCGCACATCGGCGATTGTCCACTGCGCTGCCGGTCGACATGGACAGGATCGCTTTCGAGGAAGGATTTCCCAGCACACGCAGGTTCCGAGAAGCCTATCGAGAGCACTACGGGCAGACCCCGGCCCGGATGCGCGAACAGCTATTCGGCGCACGCACCGCGGGATAGCCCGGCACGCCCTGCTGCCACCGTCAGGTGGTTACCGCCTCGGGCAGGTAGGACATGGCCTTGTTGCACGCGTCGACAAGGGTGCCGGTCTGGTGTCCCTGTAGCCACCAGGTCACCGCGATCCGCAGACGACGGTGGGCGGCGGCCGCCCGGACGCGAATGTCAGTGGCTGCGGGCGGTTTTGAGCTCCTCGGCGAGTGCCTCCATCGCGGGCAGTGCCCGCAGCAGCTGCTCGGCAGTCTGTCGGGGGAGGTGTTCGACGCATTCGGACACCGTTCGGGTGCGCAGCGTGCGGATGTGTTCGTTCACCGTGGTGCCGTCGGGGGTGATCTCGACCCGGGCCGCCCGCAGATCGCTCGGGTCGGGGAGCCGGCGAATCAGGCCGTCCTCGTCCAGCTTTCGGACCACGCGCGACACCATGGTTGGATGGAGGCCCTCCAATTCGGCCAGTTCGGCCAGTCCGAGCGGCCCGCGGTGGGCGATCAGGCCGAGCACCGAGGCCTGGGTCGGCGTCAGTCCCTCTCCCGTCGCGGTCGCGTTGAACTGCCGGGCCAGCCGGATGATCACCACGCGAAGTCGCGCCATGTCCTCGGAGTCCACTGCTCCCACCTTCGTCGTCCTCGCACGTTCGGGTAATTGTGACGCAGGAGCCCTCGGGCGTTGAGAACCCGGGTATTGATTGCCTGCCAGCAAGCAATTAACTTGGTAACAATGGGTTCGCTCGATATCACCGCTTCGGATTCCGTTCTCGCTCGTCCGCTTCCGCGCCGCGGCCTGGTCTTCGGCATCGTGTCGATGGCCCTGCTGATGGCCTCGGTGGATGCGAACATCGTGGCTACGGCGCTGCCGGCCCTCCAGCACGACCTGCGCGCGCCGGTGAACTGGGCCGGGTGGACGATCACCATCTACGCGCTGGGGCAGGCGCTGATCATGCCGATCGCCGGGCGGATCAGCGACCAGTTCGGCCGCAAGAAGGTGTTCGTCGGTGCGGCCGTTCTGTTTACGGTGGCATCGCTGGCCTGCGGTTTCGTCGACAATATCGCGCTGCTGGTGGCGCTGCGGGCGATCCAGTCGGTCGGCGGCGGTGCCTTCATGCCCTCGGCGACCGGGATTGTCGCGGACAACTTCGGCCGCGGGCGGGACCGCGCGCTCGGCATGTTCACCAGCATCCTGCCGATCGGCGGGATCATCGGGCCCATGTTCGGCGGATTTTTCGTCACGTACTGGTCCTGGCGCGGCATCTTCCTGGTCAACGTGCCGATCGGGATCGTGCTGATCGTGCTGGCGGTCGTCTTCCTCCCCGCCGGGGCGCCGCGCTCGGCCGAGCGGATCGACGTGCGCGGGGTGGCGCTGCTGGGCGCGATGGTGCTGTCGGGCATGTTCGCGATCGCCTACCTGGGCAGCGGGGAGGTGCCGGTCTACAGCCCGGTCTTCCTGCTCGGCGCGGCGATCGCGGTCGTCGCGGGGGTGGCGTTCGTGCGGCACGCCAAGCACGGCGACAACCCGTTCATCCCGATCGAGCTGCTGCGCGGGCGCGGCTTCGGCGTGATGAACCTGATCAACCTGTGTTTCGGGGCCGCCGCGATCGGTTTCGGCGCCCTGGTCCCGCTCTATGCCGAACAGCGGTTCGGCATCTCGTCACTGCACGCCGGCACCCTGCTCACCGCGCGTGCGGTCGGCTCGATCGGCGTGGCCGCGCTGGCAGTGCTCGCGCTGCGGCGCACCGGGCACCGATTGCCCATGGCGGTCGGATTCACCGTCACCGCGGTGGGTCTCGCGGCGATGTACGCCACCCTGGGCGGTGTGTCCCCGTATGTCTGGATGTCGATCGCGGCCGGCGTCACCGGCGTCGGCATGGGCATGACCGTGCCCGCCACGAACAACGCGAGCCTGCAACTCGCGCCCGACCGCGCGGCGTCGATCGCCGGCCTGCGCGGCATGTTCCGTCAGGGCGGCGCGATCACCGCCATCTCGGTCACCACCGCCATCCTGGCCCGCAGCCACGACGCCGGTGCCGTCCAGGCCGACATCTTCCTGGCCTTCGCGATCCTGCTGATCCTGGTGCTACCGCTGCTGCTATTGGTCCCCGACCACCACGGAAGCTGGTAGTCGCTGCGGCTCAATCGGTTTCACCGCGGGGCAGCTGTGCCCAGAGTCGCGTGGCGGTGAATCCTTTTCGGGGTCGAGACGCTCTTATGGTGGTGACTATCCAATCGAGACTTCAGGACGGCAGTCGCCCGGTCTTGTACACAGCGCGGCGGGGCGGTGATCGCAGTGCAGAAAGGCTGGGCCGGTGAGCAACTCGTCGAGGCCGCGCAGCGCGGGGACCCCGAGGCGATCGCCGCCATCGTGGACGGCGCCCATCCGCACGTGCAGCGATTCGCGCATCACCTGTGCGCGTCGTCCGCGGATGCCGAGGACGCCGCGCAGGAAGCGTTGATCACCCTCTACCGCAAGATCGGGACGCTGCGGACGGCAACGGCCATCGCCTCGTGGATGTTCCGCATCGTCCGCAACGAATGCCTGCGACGTGCACGGCATTCGCTGCATCACATTCCCCGGATCGACTGTGCGGGGGAGGATTTCGTCGCCTCGGCCGAGGACGAGGTGCTGCACAGGTGGGAGAGCGACCAGCTCACCCGGGCGATCGCCGCGCTGCCCGAGCTGCAGCGCCGAGTCCTGATCATGCGCGATGTACTCGGCTATCCGGGGCGCACCACGGCCGAGACGCTCGGTCTGAGCACCGCGGCGATGAAATCCCAGCTGCACCGCGCTCGCGGCGCCGTCCGCCACACCCTCGACGCCGCCCTCTCGGCCGGCGCCTGAACCACCACACCACCCGTGTCGAAGGGACATATCGCCATGCTCACCACCGGATCCGCCGCGCCGGATATGCAACTCGAGGACACCGCCGGGAACACCTGGCGTCTGTCCGATCAGCTCGGCACGCACGGCGCCCTGCTGTTCTTCGTGCGCTCGACCTCCTGCCCGATCTGCAACCGGCACGTGCGTGACCTGCTCGCGCAGCGTGGCGGGTTCGAGGCCGACGACGTCCGCCTGTACCTCGCGATCCCCGAGGCCCACGACGCGGGCCGCGCATGGCGGACCCAGCACCGGATCACGGTTCCCGTCCTCGTCGGATCCGCGGGATCCCCTCATCAATCGGTCGGACTGACTCGCAGGCTCTTCGGCTCCATGCAGCAGTCCGGCTCGGTCCTGGTCGACCCCGGCGGCATCGTCCGGCACGCCCACGGCGCCACCATGCCCGTGAACAGCTACGACAAGAAGGGGATCCAGGCCGCCATCCGTGCCATGCGCGGGCCCGCGGGCACATGAGGCCGACCGCTAGTATCGGGTATTGCAGGCTGATCCATCACCTATCCGTGCGGTCGTTGTGGGTCGATGCGGAGGACGAGGGAGTGCGCGTGGCCGACGGTCGAACGGAGCGGTGGGTAGCTCACCGGGCGGAAGTCCGCAGCAAGCTGGTCGATTCCGCCATGCGTGCGATCGATGTGCTGGGTCCGCAGGTCAGCATGCGCGAGATCGCCGCCGAGGCGAAGATCCCGAAGGCGACGTTGTACCGCTTCTTCACCGACAAGTCGGAATTGGCCGCGGCCATCGCGGATCGCGTGCGCGACATGGTCGCCGAGCGCATCACCGTGGGGCCCACCGAAGCGGGCGCGACGCTCGGTGGGTTCCTGCGATCGGGTGTCAGCCGCTTTCTCGAACTGGCCGATGGCCACCCGAACATCTTTCAGTTCGTCATGGTCACGTATTCGGAGACGCCCGAGGAGCCCAGCGCCGATCTGGACCGGGTGTCGGCGCCGTCCCGGGATCTGGCCGCCGTGCTACGCCAGGTCATGCTGGGCTGCGGAGGCACCGGCACCGATCTGGAGCTGACCGCGTACATGGTGATCGGCAGCATTCTGCATGCCGGTAAATGGTGGCTGGTCCGGGGGCATGAGGACGAGAAGACCCTGGTCGAGGTCATCGACAACGTCGACAGCAGCATCCGGGCGCTGGTGCAGACCGCGGCGCACGCCAACGGCGTTCATCTCGACTTCGATGCCCCGATGGCGAACTACTTCGGCAAGACAGGGCTTGTCCGGGCCATGTAGCCCGCCTGACCGCTGGTATCGGATATCACCGCGTCAACTGCGGTCGCAGTGCGACTCTTGACGCCACGACCGGTTGGGTGCACGATATTGACCATCGGTATCTGAGACCGATGGTCCAGGCGTGGAAGACTCGGCCCGCCCCGTTGCCTCACCGGAGGTGCAGCACATGCCGAAGCATGACACTCCCGTGCCCGCCCCGCACGAGACCGTCCCCTGCGCTGGAAAGGATGCCGGGACAACGGGATTCGATGCCGGCATCCGGGAGGCGGTGCCGATGCCACTGGCGGAGGAACCGCCGGCTCGGCTCGGCCCGGACTCGCTGACCTGGAAGTATTTCGGCGACGTCCGGATGCTGCTGGGTGTGCAGCGGCTGGCCGGGACCGAGAATTGCATCGAGCAGCTGGCCAAGGGCGTCCAGGACCACTCGGTGTTCTTCGAGGACACCCTCGCGCGCGGCCGGCGCACCGGTCCGCCGATCGCCAAGACGCTGTATTCGGCAGATCCGTTCTACTGGGGGCGGACCGTCCGGGACTTCCACAAGCCCATCAAGGGGACCATCGACAGCGACGGATCGCGTTATCACGCACTGAATCCCGAGCTGTACTACTGGGCGCACGCCACCTTCGTCGACCAAACCATCTACACCACGGACACGTTCATTCGCCGGCTGTCCTACGCGGAGAAGGCGCAAATCTTCGAGGAGTCGAAGATCTGGTACCGCCTCTACGGGGTCAGCGACCGCAGCCAGCCGCAGACCTATGAGGAGTTTCTGGCGTACTGGGACTCCATGCTGGAACGCTTTGTGCCGACGCCGATCATCCGATACGCGACCGGCTACATCCGCAAGGGCGTGCCGCAGCCGAAGAGATTGCGGCGCTTGCCCGCACCGGCGTGGAGGCTGCTGTCCGCGCCGCTGAACGGCTTCATCCGGACCGTGATCGTCGGAACACTGCCGCAGCAGATGCGCGAGGTGTGCGACCTGGAATGGGATGCGCAGCGGGAGCGGCGATTCCAGCGTTTCGCTGCGGCAATGCGCGCACTCAACCCGCTGCTCAACCGGCTTCCGGTGGATAAGCTCTACACCCCGTGGGCCGCCGAGGCTTGGGAGCGGGAGGGTGTCGATCCGCGAAAGATACTGAACGGCAAGCACCCCGACCGTGCGATCGCGCCGGCCGCGGTAACCCCGCCCGCACCGAAGCCCAAGCACGTCCGCACGCGCGCCCTCGCGGATCCCCCGGCCGGGAGCGGCCTGAAACCGGTCCACGGCCTCGGCCGGCTGTCGGTGCCGGATCTGCTGCTGTACCGCACGGATCCGCAGAAGTTCGTTGCGCAGCAGCGGGCCACCTTCGGCGACATCAGTTTCATGATCGCCCCGACCGGCAAGATGGTCACCCCGCTGACCGCCTCGGGATGTGAGACCGTCGCGCTGAACCGGGACAAATCCTTTGCCGCCGAACCGGCCTGGGGATTCATGATCGGCAGGTTCTTCCGGCGAGGCCTGCTGCTGATGGACTTCGAGGAGCATCGCTACCACCGGCTGGTGCTGCAGCAGGCCTTCACCACCGCGCATCTGAAGGACTATCTGCGGCAGATGCAGCCGATGATTCGCGAACGCGTGGCCGCGTTCCCCACCGGGGACGGGGTCCGGATGCTGCACGAGCTGAAGAAGCTGACTCTCGATGTGGCACTGGAGATCTTCCTGGGCTTGCAGCTCTCGCCCGCGGAGGCCGATCGGATCAACAAGGCGTTCATCGACTGTGTAGACGCGGGCCTGGCGTGGGTGCGCTACGACGTGCCGGGCACGAAGTGGTCGCGCGCCGTCGCGGGCCGCACGGTGCTCGAGGAGTTCATGTACCGGCACCTGCCCGCCAAGCGCGCCACCAGGACCCCGGACCTGTTCTCCACGCTGTGCCACATCAGCACCGACGAGGGCCACCGCTTCACCGACGAGGACGTCGTCGATCACATGATCTTCCTGCTGATGGCCGCGCACGACACCTCGACCATCACGATGACGACGATGGCCTACTACCTGGCAAGGAACACCGAGTGGCAGACCAGGGCGCGGGCCCAATCCCGGGAACTGCCGGCCGAAATCGATTACGACACACTGCCGAAGTTCACGGTGCTCGACGCGATCATGAAGGAATCCCTGCGCCTGAACGCCCCGGTGCCGGGCCTGCTGCGGCAATCGGTGCGGGACACCGAGATCGACGGCCATTTCATCCCCCGGGGCACGCGGGTGGCCGTCAGCGCCATCGTCCCCCACTACGACCCCGAATTATGGACGGACCCTTACCGATTCGATCCGGACCGCTTCGCTCCGGAACGTGCCGAGGACAAATCGCACAAGTTCGCGTGGATGCCCTTCGGCGGCGGCGTGCACAAGTGCATCGGGCTCTACTTCGGACAGCTGGAGATCAAGACGGTCATGCACAATCTGCTGCTCACTCACGACTGGACAGTGCCGCAGGGGTACCGGTGGAAGCTCGACTACTCCACGCTGCCGGTGCCGAAGGACGGTTTGCCGGTCCGGCTGAAGAAGCTCGGCTGAGTGGGGCCCGCCGTGACCGAATCGAGTCTGCCGCCCCGGATCGATCGACTGCTGATCGAGCAGTTGCGCGATCAACTGCCCAAGTCCGCCGAAACACGCTCCGCTGCCTCGCCTTTCACCGGTTCCGAGCTGCCGTGGGTACCGCAATCGGACGGCGCCGCGATCGACACCGCCGCGCAGGCCGGTCGAAACGCACAGCGGGACTGGGCGGCCCGTCCGATCCGGGAGCGCGAGCGAATTGTCCTGCGGTACGCCCGATTGCTGCTCGACCACCACGATCAACTGTGCGACCTGATGCAGTGGGAGACGGGAAAGGCCCGGATCCACGCCGCGATCGAGGTGCAGGGCGTGGTGTCGGTGGCTCAGCATTACGGGGCCACATCGCGCCGCTATCTGGCCGAGCGGAAGGTGCGCAGCCTGGGCTGGCCGGTCCGGGCGGAGGTCGGGTACCGCCCCAAGGGGCTGGTCGGGGTGATCGCACCGTGGAACTACCCGCTGTTTCTTGCTGTCGGCGACGTGATTCCAGCGCTGATCGCCGGTAATGCCGTGCTGTCCAAGGCCGATTCGCAGACCCCCTGGACCCTGTTGCTGGCTCGCTATCTCGCGGTCCGGGCGGGAATTCCCGAGGCCGTCTGGCAGGTGGTGGCCGGACCCGGCAGGCGCATCGGGCAGGCGGTGGTCGACGCGGTGGACTACCTGTGCTTCACCGGTTCCACCGAGACCGGCCGAACCATTGCACGGCAGTGTGCGGACCGATTGATCGGGGTGTCACTGGAACTCGGCGGCAAGAATCCGATGATCGTGCGTGCCGACGCGGATCTCGACGCCGCGGCCACCGGGGCCGTGCAGGCGTGCTTCTCGAGCGCGGGCCAGATGTGCATCGGCATCGAGCGAATCTATGTGCACCACAGTGTGTATCAGCGCTTTCTGGATGCACTCGCCGATAAGGTCGCGAAGCTCCGGCTCGGCGCGGAATACGACCTCGCGGTCGACATGGGCTCGCTGACCTCGCAGCGCCAGCTCGTCGCGACCAGCCGTCATATCGTCGACGCCGTCGAGAAGGGGGCGAAGGTCGTCACCGGCGGCAATGCCCGCCCCGACCTCGGGCCGCTGTTCTTCGAGCCGACGGTGCTCACCGGCGTCACACCCGCCATGTCGGTTCACGGCGAGGAAACCTTCGGACCGGTGGTTTCGGTGTATCCGGTGGTCTCCGACGACGAGGCCGTGCGCCTGGCCAACGAGGGCAGCTATGGACTGTCGGCCAGCGTGTGGACCCGAGATCTGGGTCGCGGCAGGGCCATTGCGGCACAGATCGTCGCCGGCGCGGTGATGGTGAACGACGGGTATCTCTCGGCGATCGCGTCGCTGCACGCCCCGATGGGCGGAATGCGGCAGAGCGGACTCGGGCGGCGCCACGGCCGCGACGGGATCGTGCGTTACACCGAACCGCAGACCATCACCGCGCAACGCTTTCCCACCCCGTATCCCGATCGCATGCGCGGGCTCGCGCTCACCGCGCTGCGGCGAGTCACCGAACTGCGCCTGCGAATCTCCCAGCGAATCCGATAGGAATTTTCCAGTGAAGGGCATGGATCTGACGGGGCGCGTCGCCGTAGTCACCGGCGGCGCCCGGGGTATCGGCCGCGCGACGGCGGCCGCGTTGCGCGATGCGGGTGCCAGGGTCGCCATCGGGGACATCGATGCCGACGAACTCGCCACGACCGCAGGGCAACTCGGTGTACTGGGCGGATATCTCGATGTCACCGACCCGTATTCGATCGCCGGTTTCCGAGCCCTCGTCGAGGAGCAGATCGGGCCGATCGACGTGTGGGTCAACAACGCCGGCATCATGCCGGTGGGTTCGCTGCTCGAACAGGACCCGCGGGTGATCCGGCGTTCGGTCGAGATCAATCTGCTCGGGGTCATCGAGTGCTCCCGAATTATCGCGCGTGGCATGGTGACTCGCGGTGGCGGGCGCATCGTCAACATCGCCTCGGTGGCGGGCCGCATCCCCGCCGCCGGGATGGCCGTGTACAGCGGCACCAAGTTCGGCGTCGTCGGATTCGGGGAAGCGCTCGACGCCGAACTCTGTGACAGTGACGTGCGGGTGTCGACCGTCCTGCCGTCCTTCGCCGCGACCGAGCTGATCGACGGGCTGCAACCGGGCCGGGGGATGGATCCCGTTCCACCGCAGCGGATTGCGGACACCGTGGTCAAGGTGCTGCGTAAGGGCAAGCGATCCGCGGTGGTGCCCAGGCGGCTGTCGGGCGCGTCAGCGGCCTGGATGCATCTGCCCCGGCCGCTGGCTCGATGGCTGAGCCGGCAGGTGGGCCTGGACCGGGTATTCCTCACCAGCAATGCCGGTCGTGCCGCCTACGACCGCCGGATCGCGAAGGGTCGCACCTCATGAAAGTTGCTGTCGACCACGACAAATGCGCCGGTCATGGGATCTGTGAGGCGCTGGCGCCCGGCGTCAGATGCTGCTCCTGGCAGCCACATTCAGCGCTCCGTCCGGCATCGGATGCACGGTGGCCTCGACCTGATAAACCTCCCGCAGCATCGCTTCGGTGATCGTCTCCGCCGGCGGGCCCGCCGAGTGGACGGCGCCCTTGTGCAGTACGACGATCTGATCGGCGAAGCGCGCGGCCAGGGCGAGGTCGTGCACGGTGATGATGACCGCGGCGGGTTGCGACCGCGCCAGGTGCCGGATGAGCGTGAGAATCTGCAGTTGGTTGCGCAGGTCGAGATTGCTGGTCGGTTCGTCGAGCAGTAGCACCGTGGGCTGCCGGACCACCGCTTGGGCCAGACTGACCAATTGCCGTTGTCCGCCCGACAGATCCGAGATCGGTCTGGTGGACAGTTCGTCGAGGTCGAGCTGGGTGAGAACCTGCCCGATCCGATCGAGGACCGCGGCGTCGGCGCGAGGTTTCAGCCGGCCTCGACGGGCCAGCAGCACGGCCTCGAACACCGTGATCGAGCTGGCCGGCGGGGTTTCCTGCGGGGTGTACAGAATCTGGTCGTGCGCAGTCCCCGACCGGGCGAGCCGGCGCAGCATCCGTCCGGCGGGGCGCGTATCGACCGCGCGGTCACCGTCGACGCGGATACTTCCGGTCGCGCGGTGCAGACCGGCGATGCACCGCAGCAGAGTCGACTTGCCCGTGGCATTCGGGCCGACCAGCGCGGTCACCGTCCCGGAGCGCACGACGGGCAGTGTGATCTCCCGCAGGATCGGGGTGTCGCCGTATCCGAAGGTGAGTCCCTCGACCGCCAGCTCTACGTCCACAGCTGCCGCCTCTTGGCGAGGATGAGCAGCAGGAAGACCGGTACACCGACGATCGAGGTGATGATGCCCACCGGGACGATCACACCGGGTACCAGGAGTTTGCTGGCGATCGAGGCGCCGCACAGGAGGATCGCGCCGCACAGCGCGGACGCGGGCAGCAGGTGCCGCTGGTTCTCACCGACCAGCATGCGGGCGGCGTGCGGCCCGACCAGTCCCACGAACCCGATCGAGCCGGCGATGGCGACCGCGGTCGCGGCCAGCACCGACACCCCGAGCAGCACCCACATTCTGGTGCGTTCGACGGACACGCCGAGTGCCCGCGCCCGGTCGTCACCGAGCCGCAACGCGGTCAGTGTCCAGGCCGAGCGGCGAAACAGGGGGGTGATCGCGCAGCAGACCACCGCGAGCAGCGCGACCTGCGGCCAGTCGGCCCGGCCGAGACTGCCCATGGTCCAGAACACCACCTGCTGCAGTTGCGCGTCCGAGGCCACGTACTGCATCAGCGACAGCAGGGCGGTGAACAGGAAGACCATCGCGATTCCCAGCAGGATCATGGTCTCGGTGCTCGCGCCGCGGACTAGGCTGAAACCCAGGATCACCGCGCAGGCGATCATCGCGAAGATCCAGGCCGTGCCGGCCATACTCAGCATCGGCCCGACCAGCGGGATCACCGTGACCCCGAGGACCACGTTCAACGCGGCGCCGAACCCGGCCGCCGCCGAGATCCCCAAGGTGTAGGGCTCGGCGAGCGGATTGTTCAGGATCGTCTGCATCTGCACGCCCGCGACCGCGAGCGCGGCGCCGACCAGCAGCCCCGCGACGGACATCGGCATCCGGATGTTCCACACGATCTGGCGCACGATCTCGGGCGCGCTCCACGGCGTGAACACCCCCCGCAGCAGCTCGGGCAGGCGCAGCCCGCTCCCGCCGACCCCCACATCCGCGACGAACAACACCACCGTCAGCAGCAGCAGGCTCGCCACCAGCAGCCCCCGCCGACGAACGACCCCTCGATACTCCCGTGTGGTCCGCGCAGCCCGCAGCGCCGGTGAGACTGTGAGATGCGGTCCCTGCGACGCGGCGGCATCCGTCGACGTCATCGGCACGTCCCTGGTGGTCATGACAGCTCCGCCCAGAACGCCCCGCCGACCGGGACCGGAAGGAACTTCTCGTGCAGTGCCCGCAAACCCGCATCGGGATCCACGTCGGCGAACAGGTCGGGATGCATCCACTTCGCGAACCACTGGATGGCCAGGAAGTTGTACGGCGAGTCGTAGAAGTGGTGCCAGACCGCGTAGGTGCGGTGCTGCTGCACCGCTCCCAACTGGGAAAAACCCGCCTGCCGATCGATGATCGCCCGCAGTTGAGCCTGTGCCCGCGCCGGTGACTGGTCATAGCCCAGCGGAACGAACGAACCCGGTTTGGCCGGAGTGTTCGGTGCCCAGTTGGCGCCCGTGGCGATGACGACCTGCGGATTGCGCGACAGGACCGTCTCGGGTGAGATGCTGCCCTGCTGGCCCGGCAGCAGGTCGTCCGCCAGATTCTCCCCGCCGGCATAGTTCACGATCGCGGCCAGGTTGGAACGGGCGAACGAGGAACAGCAATCGAAGTAGCCCGGAGCGCGCCACAGGAATGTCGCGGTGGCCGGTTGCTTCGCGGCGTCCAGACGTGACCGGACACCGTCCACGGCCGATCGGTAGTACGCGATGAAGTTCGCGGCCTCGGCCTTGCGGTCCAGCAACGCGCCCATGAGCTCGACGCTGGGCACGGTGTTCTTGATCGGGTCGACGAAGTAATCGATGAATACCGTTGGAATGCCGACCTTTCCGAGGCGGTCGATGACCCCGGCATCCTGGGCCGTCTTGAACGCGGAGGCACTGGCTACGAACACATCCGGGCGGAGCGCGATCGCCTGCTCCACCGAGAACGACCCGTCGTAGAGCTCGCCGATAGTGGGTATGCCGGCGAGCTGTGGAAACTGCCGCAGATACGTCTGGTAGGTACCGGGGTCGTTGTCCAGCAGGTCTTTCGGCCAGCCGACGATCCGCCGGACCGGATTCTGCTTGTCCAGCAGCGAGGTCGTGTAGAGCAGGCGCGAACCGTCGACCAGAATGCGGGCCGACGGCGCCTTCACGGTGACGTGCCGACCCAGGACATCGGTGATCTCGACGGCAGGTCCGCTCCGTTCGCCCGGCGAGCCGGGCTCCGAGGCGCCGGTACAACCGGCCGCGACCGCGACCAGGCTCAGCACCATCAGGAGGATCACCCGCGAGAAATGGCGTGTGCGCCGGAGCGAAGGGCGGCGCCGCACCGCTGGCCCCGATCCGCGGCCACGCCGATCGTGCTGGTCAGAACTGATCATGAAGCCCTCATTCAGTGCTCGAAACGCCATGCTCGCTCGGAGCATGGCAGGTACCAACAACTTAGGTGACCCTTGCCTAATAAGATGCTCATACTTCTTCGCAAGAATCAACCCGAGGCCGGGGATCTCTGGAAGTGGGCGGCTCGTGACGGCGATGGCTTGCCCGGGTATCGAGGCCGCGATGATGTTGTGGCGCAGGTTCTTCGACGATGGTGAGCGCTGGACTCGACCGCCGGATTGATTGTCGGGAGTGGTACGCGCGGGTCCGGAATGCTCGGCGGGTCGACATTCCAGCTCGGTGAGGCTGGATCGGCTGAGGGGGTGTTGCGAAATAGTTTAGGTAAGGCTAACTTCACCTCTTGCGTTTCTGTCTCGCCCTCGGAGCACCAAGATCGGACCGGAATTCATGCACATCCTCACCCGCAGCGACCTCGCCGACCTGCGCATACCGCCCAGCGATGTAATCAGCGCCGTCGAGGACGGCTATCTGGCCCTGGCCGGAGGCCAGTCTCGATGCCCCACCAAGTTGATGATGCCGCTGCCCGACGAGGCCCGGGACTCGGTGTCGTACGCGATGCTCGGCTATGACGGAGTCCTCGAGCATCTCGGCTTCAAGACCTCGTATCGTCAGGGCAGCCAGACCAACGAGAAGTACTACACCACAATCAGTTTGTACGACGATTCGACCGGCCGGCCCTTCGCGCTGATGGATTGCCAGCGCGTCGGAGCGTCCCGGACCCCGGCGACGACGGCGTTGATCGCCCGCGCTTGCGCGAAACCGGGTGCGAAATCCGCGCTCATGATCGGCACCGGCGTGCAGGGCGTGAACACCCTCCCGTACCTGCTCACCGCGCTGCCCGAGCTGGAGCGGCTGCGGCTGTTCGGTACCCATCCGGATGGTATCGCCCTGTCGTGCAAGACTTTCGATGAACACTTCCCGGATCGCGAGATCGAGCTGGTCGAGGATGTGCCCGCGGCCGTGGCCGCCTCCGACATCGTGGTGGTGGCCTCGGGCCGGGCCGCGCATCCGCCCGTGCAGACCGGCTGGCTGCCGCCCGGCGGCCTGCTGATCTCGGTGGCCAGCAAGGGCGTGGCCGCCGGGGCCCTGCGCGATGCCGACTACACCGTGACCACCAGCGTCGGCCAATTGGGCGTCACCGGAACGCGATTGGCCGGAGAAGACGGCCCCGCGCACATCGACGCCGTGGTTCCCGACATCCTGGCCGGTCGGGCGCCGGGCCGGCGTACCTCGGACGATCGGGTATTCGCCTTCTCCAGCGGCATGATCATCACCGACATCCCCGTAGCGCACGCGCTCGCCACCCGCGCCATCGCGGCCGGGCGCGGACAGCGAGTGGAGCTGTGGCAGTGACTGTTACCACCGCGGCGATGCCTTCGGCACCCACCGCATCGAGCGTCGGTCCCGCACTCCCGGCCCTGCAAGCGGATTGGGCGCTGCGGGCCCAGGCCGACCCGGTGCTGCTGGGCGACATCGCCCGGGCGGTGCGCGGGCCGTTCCACGTGATCAACCCGGACCGGTTCGGAACGAATCTGGAAGCGTTCCAGGCCGTCCTGCGCTCCGCCGGGGTGGATGGGCAGATCTATTTCGGCAAGAAGGCAAACAAGGCCGGCGGCTGGCTGCACGAATGTGCCGCTCGCGACGGCGGCGTCGACGTGGCCAGTGCGCCCGAACTCGTTCATGCTCTGGCGCACGGCATTCGGGGCTGCGACATCGTTGTCACCGGGGCGGCGAAGGCCGATGAGCTGCTGTGGCTGGCCGCCAGGCACGGCTGTCTGATCGCCGTCGACCACCTCGACGAACTCGATCGGCTGATCGAGCTGGACTGCTCGGCGCGAATCCTGTTGCGGGTCTTGCCAGAAGTGAATCCCGACAGTCGATTCGGGCTCGACGCAACGCAATTGAGCCGGGCGCTCGACCGTTGCGTGCAGGCCGTGGCGGCGATCACGATGGAGGGCTTCTCGTTCCATCTCGACGGCTACCAGGTGGAGCCCCGTGCCGAGCTCGCCGATCGGCTCGTCGACGCCTGCCTGGCGGCTCGTGCCCGCGGACTCGCGGCCACATCGGTCTCCATCGGCGGCGGATTCGCCTGCAGCTATGTCGATTCCGCCGACTGGCAGCGATTCCAGGAGGGCTACCGAGACGAATGGTTCCACGGTCGTAAGAAATTCGCGAAGTTCTATCCGTATCACCAGGCGCCGACCGGCGCGGACATGCTCGGCGCCATTGTGCAGCGGGTCGGGCGCCGATTCGCGGAGACCGGCACGCGGCTCTACTGCGAACCCGGCCGGGCGCTGCTCGACCAGGGCGGATTCTCGGTCTTCCCGGTGCAGGGCTACAAGGAACGCGGCGACCACGGCGTGGTAGCGGTCGGTGGCGTGAGCATGAGCGTCTCGGAGCAATGGAAGGGTAGTGAGTTCCTCCCCGAACCCATTCTGTGGCAGGCGGATTCGGCGGAGTCCACCGGTCCGGTCGAGGCGTTCATCGGCGGCGCCAGCTGTATGGAGTACGACGTGCTCACCTGGCGCAAGATCAGCCTCCCGCGCCGCCCGCGCTACGGCGACCTGATCATCTACCCCAATACCGCCGGCTACCAGATGGACAAGAACGAGAGCGAGTTCCACCAGCTCCCGCTGCCGCCCAAGATCCGCATCGAACACCGCGACGGGCGACACACCTGGGCCTACGACGCATCGTGACCAGATTCCCACTACCCGAAGGACTTTCGCCCCAATGCTGACCACTCTCAACCGGCCGGCCGCGGTAGTGCCCGATCGGGCCTCCGACCTGATCGGCAACACGCCCCTGCTCGAACTCGCCCGCACCGGAACCGGTACCCGGCTGGTGCTCAAGCTCGAGCAGTTCAATCCCACCGGGTCCGGCAAGGTCCGGATAGCTCGCCGGATGATCGAGGATGCCGAGCGATCCGGCGCCCTGCGGCCGGGTGGCCACATCGTCGAACCCACCTCGGGCAATACCGGTCTCGGTCTGGCGCTGATCGCGCTGGAACGTGGCTACCGGTTCACCGCCGTGGTCGACGGCCATGCCAGCAAGGACAAACTCCGGGCCATGGCCGCCACCGGGGCCGAGCTGGTGTTCGTCGATTCGTCCGGCGCGGGCGGGCCCAGCACCGTCGAGCGCCGCCGGGTGGCGGACGAGATCGCCAGGCGCACCGGGGCTTTCCGTCCCGATCAGCACAACAATCCTGGGAACTGCGCCGGCTATGCCGAGCTGGCGCGGGAATTGTTCGATGCCCTGCCGAGCATCGACCATCTCATCGGTGCGGTCGGCACCGGGGGCTCGCTGTGCGGGACGACCAGGGAACTGCGTCGCCTCGGTGCGTCGGTCACCACGATCGGGGTCGAGCCCGCGGGTTCGATTATTTTCGGCGGTCCCGGCGGCCCGTACTGGCAGACCGGGGCCGGTAGTCCGCCGGGCTTCACCATCGGCGCCAATGTCGACTACACCTGCATCGATGAGGGGTTGCAGGTCAGCGATATCGACGCCTTCACCAGCGCGCGGGTCGTGGCCCGCCGCACCGGGCTGCTGGTCGGCGGCACCGCCGGGGCCGCGGTGCATGTAGCGCTGCGCCGCCTCGCCGTGCTGCCGGCCGGCAGCACCGTCGTCGTGCTCGTGTGCGACGCCGGGGAGAAGTATCTGGACACCATCTACGACGACGAGTGGCTGCGCGCGCGCCAACTCCTCAACGAGGCTGCACACCAACGCCTTTACCGGTTACTCAACGCCTACGCCGATTCGGTCCGGATCGCCGCCGGCGATCGGCGGCAACGGGCGAGCGCATGAGGAGCAGTCTCGGCACGGTGGTACGCGACTACCGGCCGGTGATCGCCCTGTCCCTGCCGATCGCCGGCATCCAGCTCGCCCAGGTCGCGCTGACCACGGTCGATCTGGCGATGATGGGCCTGATCGGCGTGCTGGCGGTCGCGGCGGGCGGGCTGGCCGTGCTGCTGTACAACCAATTGCGCACCATGTGCGTGGGCATGGTCACCGGCGTCGGCAACCAGGTCGCCGCGGCCGTCGGCCGGGCGGAGAGACGAACCGGCAGTGCGGAATTGGACGATCGGGCGCACGCCGAGATCCGGGAGCTGGTGCGGTCGGCGTTCCTGGTCGCGACCGGTGTCGCGATCGCCGGGGCGGCCGTCCTGATCGGACTCGGTTTCGCGCTGCCGTGGTTCGGGCAGCGGCACGACATCGTGGACCGGGCCCGGCCGATGATGATCGCGCTGGCGCCCGGGCTGCTGCCGATGCTGTGGCTGAATGTGTTGCGGCAGTTCACCGTCGGCATGCGTCGCCCCGGCTCGCTGCTGCGGGTGACGATCGTGTCGATCGGAGTCAACGCGCTGCTCGATGCCGTGTTCATCTACGGCTGGCTGGGCGTGCCCGCCCTGGGCCTGACCGGTATCGGCCTGTCCACCAGCTGCGTTCAGGTCTTCACGCTCGCGGTGTTCTACCGGCGGGTGCGCCGGGACACCGAACTCACCGGCCTGCTCGCCCTGGACTGGTGGCGCTTCGATCCCGCGGTGGCGCGCCGGATCGTGAGGATGGGGACGCCGATCGCGTTCACCTACGGTTCGGAGGCCGCGATCACCTCGGTCGCCACGGTGCTGATGGGCGCCTTCGGGCCGGCGATGCTGGCGGCCAGTAACGTCGTCAATCAGCTCGCCTACATCGTGTATCAGCTGAATATCGGCCTCTCCCACGGCTCGTCGATTCTGGTGAGCCGGGAGGTGGCGCGGGGCGAGCGATCCGCGGCGCGCACGATCGCCCGCCGCGCGCTCACCGTCAGCGTGGTCGCCATGACCGTCTTCGGGGTGATCTACATCGCCGCCCCCACCGTGATCCTCGCCCCCTTCCTGCGCGCCGGCGATGGACCGGAAATCGTGGCGACCGCGAGCACGCTCCTCTGGTTCGCCATCGCCCACCAGTACTGCAAGGGCGCCCAGAACGTCTGCGTCGGCCTGCTGCGCGGGCTCGGCAACACCAAGGCCGGATTACGCAGCACCCTGATCGGCTACTGGGCCATCGGCATTCCGGCGATGGCACTGTTCGCCTACGGCCTGCACTGGCGCGGTTACGGCGTGTGGCTGGGCCTGTGCATCGGATTCGGCGCAACCGCGATCCTTGTGCTGCGACAGTTCCGGCTGTCTCTGGCGGGGACCTCCAAGCGCGAATTGCCCTCTTCGGCAAGGACTACCGCACAGTAGTGTCCATCACATCGGCTGCGCGGTGAGGTGTTGCGTCACGAAATCGGCCGCCGACAGCACCGGTTGGCACGACTTCAGCTCGGGCACAGTGGCATCGAAGCCGTGGCCCGCCTCGGGAACATCGATCACCTCGACGGCCGAGCCGACCTGCTCGGCGTGGGCGAGGAAGCGGTCCACGGTCGCCTGGATTTCGGGGCGCTCCCGGCCGACTCGGGTGAGCACGATCGGACGGCCCGGGCGGACCAGATCGCTCGGGGCGGGGGCGGTCGAATCCGGAGTTTGATCGCCCAGCACCGGGTAGGTCAGGGCCAGGCATTGCAGCCACGTGGGCGACTCGGCCAGCCAGGAACCGGTGAGCATGCCGCCACCGGAGAATGCCCAGATCGCTATCCGGTCGGAATCGATGCCCGGCTGCTGGCGGATCCGATCCACCACTGCCGCCAGCCATTTCGCGGTGCCGCTCCAGTCGACGCGCGGCGGCCACATCGTGTTCGGCGGCCAGTCGTCGAGGCCCTGATACCGCACGTCCGGGACCACCGCGGCCAGGCCTCGTCCGGCCAGCAGCCTGCCGTAGCCCGCGAAGAACGGCGATTCGCGCGGTCGCCTGCCGGCGGGGGCGGGTCCGTGCACGAACATCACCGCGGGCAGCGAACCTTCGCGGTCCGCCGGTCGATAGATGTCGAAGTCGTCCTGTCGCTCGACCTTGATGTCATCCGATTCGCTCATACTCCACACTCTGCTCTACTCCGGTGCATCCCCGTCAAAGGGAGAGTCTTCCAAGGGATTTCAACGCTGTGCCGGCTACCCGCGCGATTCACCAGTCCGTTCCCGCGTTTCCCGCCGATTCTACGAAGCCGGGACTCCGCATTCGGGAACAGCCCCACCGCGACCCGGCTGGTGGGATCGATCGGGATCGACTGATCGGCGTGGCCGTGCAGCAGCAGCACCGGAATCGTGATATCCGGAAGCTTGGAGCGCATATCACTGGCGAAGACCGCCTCCTGGATCCGGATGGCGGCGAACTGGGTGGCCGACAGGCAGCGCCGGATCTCCTGCTCGATCCGCGCCGCGGACACGTTGTTGCCCAGATGCGTGGCGAAGTAGCCGTGGCCCCGGTCGACCATCCATTTCGCGCGGTCGGCGCGCAGTTCCGCGATGGACCGATCCAGCGCCGCGGCCGGCACACCCATCGGATAGTCCTCGGCCCAGCGCAGGCGCGGCGTCGCCGCCGCCAGCAGCACCAGCCCGCGCGCCCGCCGCTGCCCGTGCCGGGCCAGATAGTGGACCGCCTCGGCGCCGCCGGTGGAATGCCCGATCAGCGTGACGTCGGTCAGATCCAGATGTTCCAGCAGCGCCGCGACATCATCGGCGCGGGTGTCGGCGTCGTATCCGGTGGCCGGGCGATCGGACCGGCCGTGACCGCGCCGGTCCATCAGCACACAGCGATACCCGCGGTCGGCGAAGTACGGGAGCTGGTTCTCCCACATCTCGGTGTGCAGCGTCCATCCCGCCAGGAAGACCAGCGTCGGGCCGGTCCCGTACTCCTCGTAGGCGAGCATCGTTCCGTCAGCGGCGGGAAAATGAGGCATGATCACCGATTCCTTCGTATAACGCTGCGCTCCAGCGCTTTTCGAGATGCACAACCTGCGTTCGGCCGCGCACGTGATCATGATCGCAGCCGGTGCGCCCTCGGGTCTTCACCCATTCGGGGGAGATGGCCGGGGCCGCCTAGTCTCGAGGGCGGGGTGCGAGACCCGCCGCCAGTGCGCGCGCGGTGTCCAGGGCGGCCTGCTGTACCGCGCCGAGGCACAGGAAGTTCAGGTATCCGTGCGGCAGGCTCGAGTGGCGGCGCCGGGTGACCGTGACTCCGGCCGCCGCCAGCTTGTCGGCATAGCCTTCGCCCTCATCGCGCAGCGGGTCGAAACCCGCGGTGGCGATGTGTGCGGGAGCGACGCCGGTGACGTCGCCTCGCAGGGGTGAGAGCCGAGGATTCGCGGGGTCGGCGCCGGCGGGTATGTATGTCCGTCGCCCCCATTGGAGGTCCTCCGCGGTCAGGAGGAAGCCCGTGGCGAACAGGCTCCGTGATGCGTTATCCGCCTCGAAATCCGTTGCGGGATAGATGAGTAGCTGGAATGCCGGTGCTGGTCCGCCCGCGTGCGCCGTGTGCTGCGCGACGACGGCCGCGAGGTTGCCCCCGGCGCTGTCGCCGCCGACGGCGATTCGGTCGGGGTCGGCGCCCAGCTCGGCCGCGTGGGCGTGCGCATAACCGAAGGCTGTCACCGCATCGTCGACGGCGGCCGGGAACGGATTCTCCGGTGCGAGACGATATTCGATAGACAGCACCCGGACGTCGGCGTGCGCGGCGAGGAAGCGCGCGATCGGCTCATGGCTGCGGCGCGACCCGACGCTCCAGCCGCCGCCGTGATAGAACACGAGCAGACCCGAGCCGACCGACACACCTGATGGGCAGTACAGGGTCGCCGGAATGTCGTGATCGCCCGCCGGGATCGTGATATCCCTGATGGCCATACCGGGCCCGGCCGGACGGCCGCCGACGAGGCTCGAGCCCTCAACGGTGTCGATCCGCGCCCGGTCGATCGGATCGGAGAACAACTTCATGCCCGCGAGGCGCATGAGGCGAACGAGAAGCTGGGCGTCGAGATCCTGCTCCTGACCGTCGACATGCGCGGCCGGTCTCGCGATCGCCCGCCGGATCGGGCGTGGGAGGCTCAGAACCGTCTGCAGCGCAGCTCTTTTCAGCGATAGGGGAATACTGTCGAGAAATGCCTGCTCGAAATTGGACACTCGTGCCTCCCATGGGGTTGCGTGGGGACTCTGCATGTTCGGGCCCGCCCAGTCTGCCCGATCTTCGTCGTGCCCCGGATCAAGAAGGACACCACCCGCGCCGCCGACCCGACGGCATCGGACCGTAACGACGTTGCCCACTCTGTACGCGTCGTCACGGCTGTGGCCCTCGGGTCGTAGCCGGTCGATACGGGGTACGGTTGACTGGTTCCGAAGTTGCTGTGGCACAAAACTGCTGGGGGCCCTATGTCGGCGCTGGGACGACCGGGCTGGATGCTCTCCGGCCGCTACCGGTTGATCGAAAAGCTGGGCAGTGGTGGGTTCGGGACCGTGTGGAGAGCGCGCGACGAGCAGGCGCAGGTCGAGGTCGCGGTGAAGGAAGTGCTGCTCCCGCAGGCCGAATCGAGCACGGAGCACGCCGAGCGAGTCGCGCGCGCCGAACGGGAGGCCCGCAATGCCGCTCGGCTGAGCGATCATCCGAATATCGTCGGCGTCGTCGATGTCGTCACCGACGGCGTGACGCCCTGGATCGTCATGCCCCTGGTGTCCGGCCGATCGCTGAAGCAGCGACTCGACGGCGACGGGCGGATGGCCGTCGCGGAAGTCACCACCGTCGCCGCCGCCATGTTGCGGGCCCTGCGGGCCGCGCACGATGCCGGCGTGGTCCACCGCGATGTCAAGCCGGGCAATATCCTGCTCGCCACCGGTGGCGAGGTGCTGCTCACGGATTTCGGGACCGCCCGCCACCATTCCGATCACACGCTGACCGCCAAGGAGACGCTTATCGGTTCGTTCGAGTACATGGCCCCCGAACGCATCGACGGGGAAGGCACACTGGCTGGTGACCTGTACTCCCTCGGTGTCACGCTTTACCACGCGGTGGAAGGGGTCTCCCCGTTTCGCCGCGACACCATTCACGGAACGATGAAAGCGGTGATGTTCGGTACGGCTGACCCGCCCGCGCGTGCCGGACGACTCCTGCCGCTCATCACGCGGCTGATGGACAAACAGCCGGAGCTACGCCCCTCCATCCCCCAGGCGTTGACACTGCTCGAGTCCCGGACGCCTCCGGATCTCCCACCGAAACAGGAAATCCCCAAGAGAAATTCACGATCATCGGGAGCCCGCCGTAGGCGTGGCGAGGTCGGCCAGCTGCTGGCCCGTGCCCGCGATCATCAGAAGCGCGGCGATATAGGTGAAGCCGAACGGCTGCTCCGCCAGGCCGCGGCGATGAACGACGCCGTCGCCATATCCTTCCTGGCTCGACTCCTCGAAAAGCGAGGCGCCCGAGCCGAAGCCGAACGCTGGCACCGGCAGGCCGCCGAGAGCGGCGAAACGCTCTCGATGCTCACCCTGGGCCACATGTGCATGAAGGCGGGTGATCTCAGCCAGGCCGCCTACTGGTACCGACGCTACGTCGACCACGGCCACATCCTCGGAAAGGTCCATCTGGCAACGGTTCACGAGGCGCGGGGCGAGGACGACCGCGCTGAGCACCTCTACCGCGAGGTGGAACAGGACGGCGACATGGTCGCCCTGAAAGCCCTGGGCGACCAATGGAAATCCCTGGGGCGCACGGACGCCGCCGAACGCGTGTACCGCAAATCCGCTCGAGCCGGCTACGCCCCCGCGCAGGCGGCCCTGGAAAGCCTGCCCCGGCGCTAGCCCACCCGGCCCTCGTGATCGCTGCGTTGTTGCTGTCTGGATCATCCCTTTCTGTTATGGCACGCCGGACGACTCGCCAGCGGGTTAGCGGAATTGGGTGGACGATGGGTAGCGTGGCGTTCACCGTCGCGAGATCGGGTGGAAGACATACGAGTTGGCCCGCGACGGTGGCGGCCTCGTCCGAGTCGCTCCCTCAGCACGCAACCGCTGAGGCGACCGGCGGGGCCGCCGGACGGGCGGGGCGCGGTCCACACGAGAGCAATTCGGATTGCCAGGTAAACGAAAGGATCCTGATGGCGCGGGACGCGGCGGCGTCGTTGCTGGTGGCAACGATCCAGGCTCGGTACGGCTCACTGGATGCGTTCTGCGCGCGCCTACGAGGCAGCGTCGCGAATCCGACCGACGAATTACGACGTTTTACCGGGGACTGGAGCCGGGCAGGGGCGGCCGGGGACGGCGGCAGACATCGAAGGCAGCCACGATCGGATGATCTTGCACCTGTGACGTTGCTGCGCGCGGATACCCGCTAGGCCTCCGGCCACGGCGCCGACCAGCATCTCGGTGAGAAGGACGGGAGCGTGCAGCGCACTCGGTTGCCCGTTTCACCACAGTTGCCCGTTTCACCACAGTCGGATCGAGGTGAGTGGGATGCTGAGCAGTAGTTATACCCAGGCCGGTCATTCGGTTCGACATCCCGTTCGTGAGACAACTCGCAGGAAGGGTGAGGGCAATGAAGGATGAAGGTCAGGGACGCGGTGAAGCCGCGAGGATCAACCCTCTTTCCAGGCGCACCTACGGTCGATACATGGGGGATCGCAACCGACGTGCCGGTAGCTTCATAGTCGCCGATTTCATGCCGGATTCAGCGTCATACGGCCATGCGAAACTATTGGTGCTGCCGCGGGTCGTTTCCCTCACGCCTGTCGTCTCCCCCGGCGATGCTCCGGCCCGGATCTTGGCGTACGTACCAGCGAACTTCAACAAGCCGCTGCGCGTAGGGGATTTGGTCATGACCCGCGCCTCCAAACACGGCGCACACAAGGGGCTGCCAGGAGTCGGACTTCGTGTCGCGAAAAGGGCGCGGCGGCCGAAGCCTAGGTAATGCGGCCGGGCCGCCGGGCGCTGATTTCAGGCCTCCGCGGCGCTCTGTTCAGGCCGAGCCGGCTGCACACCGGCCGCCTAGTTGTGATTGTGCAAGGCGCGGTAGGCGAGGAAGTACACGCACGGTTGGGTTCCCCAGGTGGCCAGTGCCTGCTCGACCACGGACACCGGGCTGTCAGTCGCTGACAGTGCCGTCTCAGCGGGTGCGGCCATCCTTGATCCCGCCCATCCGGATGGAAGCCACGAGTCTCGAGCGGCAGCCCGTGTCCGGGACGCCATCGCTCCGGCCACGTCCGATCGTCCGTTCGCTACTAAGGGTGCGAGAATCATGCGTGTATTGATCGCCGGGGCTACCGGCTATCTGGGTTCCGTTGTCGCGGAACGACTGTCGAATGCGGGGCACGACGTCGTGGCTCTGGTGCGGCCCGGCCGCGCGGCGCCGGCCCACGGCTACGAACAGCGGACCGGCGATCTCACCGACCCGGACTCCCTCGCCACAGCGGTGACACCCGACATCGGCGCGGTGATCCACGCGGGTGTGCCGACCGGGGATGCCGCCGTGGATGCCGCGGCCGTCGACGCTTTGAGTGAGCCGCTGCACGGAACCGGACGGCCCTTCGTCTACACCAGCGGCGTCTGGGTATTGGGTGCCACGGGGCACGAGACTGCGGACGAACACTTCCCGGTCAACCCGATCCCGATCGTGGGCTACCGGCCCGGGATCGAGCAACGAGTGCTCGACCTCGCCGCGGCGGGCGTGCGCTCGACGGTGATCCGGCCCGGCATCATCCACGGCCGGGGCGGGGGAATCCCCGCGCTGCTGATCGACCTGGCCCGCAAACACGGTGCTCCGCTGATGATCGGGGACGCGACCGTGAGGTGGCCGATGGTCCACATCGAGGATCTCGGGGATCTGTTCCGCGAGGTTGTCGAGCATGCACCGGCCCGAACGATGTGGCACGGTGTCACCCAGTCCGCGGTTCCCGTCCGGGAATTGACCGCAGCGGCGGGCGCAGCGGCGGGCGTGCTGACCGCGCCGACGGTCTGGCCGTTGAGCGAGGCCAGGGCCGAACTGGGCGGGGCGTTCGCGGACGCGCTGGCCCTGGACCAATCGGTCAGCGGCGAGGCGGCGCGTGAGCGATTCGGCTGGCGGCCCCACGGCCTCGACGCCATTACCGATCTGCGCAGCGGCTCCTACCGCTGACACGTCCATGCCTCACCAGCAAGTGCCCCCTGCGCGGATCGGTCGACGGCCCGCCGGTCCGTGACGGATCAAACCGTTGGGGCGGCGGGTACAGCGGCGTCGCACAGCGGTCGGAGCCACCATGGCCAAGTCGAACGATCGGCTTGCGGGCCGGGTGGCCGCAAGCCGATCACTGTCGGTGAGTGTCGCCGCAGCTAGGCGGCGTGGCCGCCGGAGATCAGTGCGGGGTTGTCGGGGAGCCAGTTGCCGTGGAATCCGGCGGGCACGCGCCGCGGCAGGTGGATCTCGGCGACCGGACCCGCCGCGATGTCGTCGGCGTCCAGGATGACCAGGTCGCTGCGGTCGGTTGCCGCGTCGTACACATAGGTGAGCAGCCAGCCGGGTCCGCCGGGGTTGTCGTCGGCGGGGGCGAAGGCGGCCTCTCCTGGGTTCCGCCCCTGCGGGAACACGTAACTGGTCGCGGTGTCCGAGTGCAGGTCGTAGCGGTGCAGGGCGCCCGCCCTGGCGTGTTCGCCGGACACCGCTCCGGTGGTGGTGTGTCCGTGCCGGGCGGGCAGGCCGGCGAGCCGGTCGTCGATGCGGGGGAATTCGGTGGGGCGGTCGTCGATTTGGTGTTCGGTGACCGTGCCGGCGGCGAGATCGATGGTCCAGCGCCATAGTTCGCCTCGCCCGCCCAGGGCGACGCCGTCGCCGAGGTGGTCGTAGCGCACCACGTGCAGGGTCAGGATCTGCCCGGTGGGGTCTTCGTGTGCGTTGAGGCTGTGGAATACGTAGCAGGGTTCGATGTCGAACCACCGCACCGGGGTTTCGGGGTGCGCGCGGTCCAGGACGCCGAGGCGTGCGCCGTAGTCGGGGTTCCAGCTGAACGGCATTCCCGGTGATTGCGCCCGCACCGGGTCGAACACCATCGGAAGGTCCATGAAGACGACGTGCCGGGAGGTGAGGTGGAAGTCGTGCATCATCGTCGGGGCGGTGACCTCGATTGGCCTGCTGTACACGAGATTGCCGGTGGCGTCGGCGCGGTGGTAGGTCAGGTAGGGGCGTTGGTGTGCACCGTATCCGAAGAAGTGCAGCTCGCCGGTGCGAGGGC
The DNA here is from genome assembly GCF_018860155.1 of Nocardia albiluteola. GTDB lineage: Bacteria > Actinomycetota > Actinomycetes > Mycobacteriales > Mycobacteriaceae > Nocardia > Nocardia albiluteola. The sequence continues at coordinate 196,420 of NZ_JAHKNI010000011.1, read as the reverse complement.
AGATCTTGGGGTGGGCCGTCATCGCGGTCTGCAAGCGGCCGTCGAAGTCGTAGGCGCCGAGGGTGTCGAGTTCACGGCCGGCCCGCATATCGAGTTCGTACGGTAGCGCCGCTTCCACGAGTGCGAAGGTGTGTCCGGCGTGCCGCACGACGTGGGTGTTGGCGACCCCGGCGGTCAGGTCGGGGGAGTCGATGCCGTTGTCGCCCAGTATTTCTCCGGTGAATCTGGTGGTCCGGACCCACCGGTTGCGGTAGGCCACGGCGCGGCCGGCTTCGAGCCGGACGCCGTGGACCATGCCGTCGCCGACGAACCAGTGTGCCGAGCTTCCGGTGCGCGGGTTGGGGCCGTTGCGCAGGTACCAGCCGGTCAATTCGGGTGGGATGGCGCCGGTGACCGGCAGTTCGGTCGCGCTGATCTCGGTGGGAACGGGGGCGAAGTTGCCGAGTAGATGGGGAACCAGGCTGTTCATGACGGGCACATCCTTGATCTGAGTGTGTATGCGGCGCAGCGCAATTCGGGTTGGATGGTGCGGCCGGCGCGGGCGGTGCGAACGGCCGGGCCTAGGCGGCGGACGGGTTCGTGCGCCGCGCCACGGCCTGCATGTGCGCGCTGTAGCGGACGGTGAAGGTGGCCGGGATCGCGAACGCGGCGACCTGGACCGCGATCCGTGGCCCGTCGGAGTGCGCCAGCACCGCCAGCGCGATGCACCCGATGGTGAAGCTGGCGGTCCACACGGCGGTGATGAGGTAGTTGGCGCGGAGGAATCCCGGGTTCGACCACAGCTCCGGCGGCGTCGACTGCTTGGCGATCGGCAGGGTGAACGGCATGCGCAGGGCCATCGAGGTCCCCGCGACCAGCATCAGGACACCGCTGGAGATCGCCGGCGAGTACGGATGCAGCGGCGTGTTCGGGTCCGCGAACCCAACGATCGTCAGCGCGATGAAGAACACGCCCGTGCCCAGGTCGATGACCATTCCGGTGATACCCCGGCCGGCCCGGACCAGACGGGTGATCTCGATCAGCGACAGGCACATGCCGATCAGTGCGGCCCACTTCCAGTAGTGGTCCGGCACGACCGCGTACACGATCCAGGGGGCGAAGGTGCGCAGGTAGGACATGACGAGCTGACTCCTAGATATTCCAACATGGACATGTTGTTCACGGATATTCCGGTACCGGAATATGAGTTCATCATGATACTTCGGCTACGACATGTCAACACCGCAATGTAGGGTGATGGCCATGAACGGAGCGCAGCGGAGCGGGCCATCGACACAGCGCGCCAGGCGCACGACGGAGCCGAGCGCCAGCGGGGTGGAGTCGTGAACGGAGCGAAGCGGAGCGAACCATCAACACAGCGCGCCAGGCGCACGACGGAGCCGAGCGCCAGCGAGGTGGAGTCGTGAGCCTCAGGCATGCCCTGCTGGGCCTGCTGGCCGACCAACCGGCCAGCGGCTACGACCTGCTGCAGCGGTTCGCCCGCTCGCTCGACAACGTGTGGTCGGCCTCGCAGACCCAGGTGTACACGGAGCTGACGAAGCTGGCCGGGGAAGGTTTGATCACCGCGTCCGAGGAGGGGCCGCGCCGCCGCAAGGAATACGCACTCACCCCGGCGGGCGACGCCGAGCTCAGAAACTGGCTCGGCACAACCGAATCGAAAACACCCACGCGGAACGAGATGCTGCTGCGGATCTTCTTCCTCGGCATCCTTCCCCAGCAACAGGCCCTGGACCACATGGCCACCGTCCAAGAACGCTCACGCGCCGGAGGGCAAGCGCTTGCCGCACTGGAGCAAACCACCGAATGGGACGACGACGACTTCTCCGAATACGGACATATCGCCCTCGAATGGGGCAAACGGTACTGCGCGATGACCGAGGAGTGGGCCCAGTGGGCCCAGGAGCAGATCATCGCACGCCGACCGAGAGAATCCGGGAGAGAAACAACGGGCTGAAACGGTCGCTGCTTGCCCCGTGACAATCACGGCGCTCATGCCGCCAGGGCTACGCCGATCCCTCGGCATTCCCGGCGGCCCATACCGTCGACGGAATATCGGTGATTACCGGGGCTGCGAACGGCAATAGCCCTTGCGGATTACGATAGGCGTCACAGGTATGCCCCGCACGCCGGCCACGCACCGCGGCCGTGGGTGGCCAGGACATTCTCGGCGATACGGATTTGTTCGGCGCGGCTGGCTTGTGCGGGTGACCCGCTGCCGCCGGCGGCTGCCCAAGTGCCTTGGGTGAACTGCAGGCCACCGTAGTAGCCGTTGCCGGTGTCAGCGCTCCAGTTCCCGCCGCTTTCGCACGCGGCGACCGCGTCCCAATCGTGGCCATCGGGCTGGGCATGAGCAGCAGGCCCGCTCATCACCGAGATAGCGGTGATCGCGGCGGTGGCACTGAGAAAACGGATGTTCACAATGCGCGGGTGATACACGGAAATCTCCTTCCATGATCTGCCGACCCCGACCGATGAAATGCCCGCTGCAATAAGCGGGTATCGCCGGGGATTTCGCGAACCGTGGCATGGAAATGTCGGGAAATATCAAATGCGCGCACGCGACGTATCAGCACGCAGGGGGGCGGATACCTGACGCGCTGTCGAGGCAACTTCGGTCACAATCGCACAGCATGCACCAGTCGACGGTGTCTGATTGCAGAGGCAGAACCGAGTCTTTCGACTGCATCGAGATCAATGGATCCGGGCAGGAGCAGGAACGAGGGAACCTCTCGCCCCTTTATTCACCGCGATCAGACGATACGCTGGAGCCGGCATATGCGCGGGATAATTTATTCAATCGAAACCATTCGATTCGACTACCTCATCCAGACGAAAGGTCTCCGCCCGAACCCCTTCGCGGGACCGGAAGCGCCCGGGATACCTCGGCCGGAAGAAGGGCGCTACCTGGCGTCGGGGTTTTTCTGCTGCTGGCCGCTGCAGCACTGGTCGATCGAGCAGCACGCCCGGGTGCGGGAACCCGGCACCTTCGCGGTGTGCGTCGGCTCGATCGTGAACGATCTCGGGCAATCCGTGGTCTTCGACGTCAGATGAGCAAATGCGTTGCGGGTGAGTAGTGCTCACCCGCAACGCATTTCAGTGGCTCGGCGCACTCACGTCGGTCATGGCGGACCATTTCCGGACCAGCTGCGCGGTGCGGGATTCGTGCGGGGCGTGCCAAGGGACCGGAACGTTCACGGCGGACAGGTTGGCTTCCATGTGCTCCGCCAGATGAGCCCGGCCGGTGTCGCGCAGGTGCTGCGCGTAGCGGTCGGGCTGGCTGTACAGGGTGGGCCCGACCTGGAGGGTCGATTGCATCGGATCGGGCAGGCAGCCGGGACGCCCCGCGACCTCGTCCCACCACTGCATCAGGTACGAGCGCAGGTGCGCGGCGAGTTCGGGCTCACGATCGATGAGATTGTCGGTCAGATACGGGTCGTCGGCGACGTGGAAGAGCTGTTCCCATTCGGTGCGGAAGGTGCCCGGGTGGTAGGTCCGGATGTAGAGATGGTCCGGTGTGCGCACTGCTCGCTGGTAGGTCATCGCGCCGTGCCCCAGCACCAGGTAGGGCCGTGACTCCAGATCTTCGCCGCGCAGGGCGGCGGCGAACGATTCTCCTTGCCAGCCAGCGGGTTTCGGAAGATCCAGCATCTCGCAGAGCGTCGGGGCGAGGTCGATGTTGTAGAGCAGCGCGTCATTGCGGCGCGAGTCCGCGGGGAGCCGGTCGGTGACGCCGGGCCAGTAGACGACCAGCGGCAGCCGGTGGACGGGTTCGCTGGCCATCCCGTGTTCGGCGTACATGCCCAGTTCGCCGAGGGATTCGCCGTGGTCGGCGCTGACGATGATCGCGGTGTCCTCGGCGATGCCGAGTTCTTCCAGGGTCGCCAGCAGCTGCCCGAAGTGGTGGTCCCAATAGGAGATCGCACCGTCGAAGCCGTTGATCAGGTGTTCGAAGTCGGCCCGGTCGGTGATGGCGTCGGGCATATTGTGCGGGACCGGGGACGTGCGGGCGCCCCACATCGAGTAGTTGAGGTCCAATGCGCTGCGCGGGCCGTAGATTTCGGCGTGGGCGGCGATGGTCTCGGCGTCGGGCCAGGCCTGAACGGGGCCGGATTCGGCCATCTTCTCGGTCCACTCGACCGGCTGGGTGTAGTTGGTGTGCGGTTCCCAGTACGTCAGGTGCAGGTACCAGTTGTCCTGGCTGGCGTGACGGTGCAGCCAATCGAAGGCCGCGCGGTTGATATCCGAGGCGTCCTCGTCGCCCCAGTTCGGGGTGGCCCTGATGGATTCGCGGAAGTTGCCGTGGAAGTAGTAGGCGCGGTGGCGTTCGGCGAATACCGAGATGGCGGTGGTGTGGTAGCCGCCGAACTGCAGGAGCTGACCCAGCAGGGGGCGGTCGGGTTCGGGACCGTGTCCGGCGTCGAGCCGGAATTGGGCGGCTGAGCCGAAGTGCCCGATCACCCCGTTGGTGATGCCGAACTGCCCGCTGGTCAAGGCCGTTCGTGACGGCATGCAGGGGGAGTCGGAACAGTAGTAGCGGTCGAAAACGACCGATTTGTCCGCCAGCCGTTGCAAATTCGGCGTGGTCGGGCGGTGATAGCCGTAGGGGGTGGTGTGATCGGCGCGCAGGGTGTCGACGTCGACGTAGATGATTCTCATGCGTTTCCTTCGTGTGCGGAGTTGACGATTTCGGCGAGCGCGGCGGCGTCGAACCCGACGTCGTGGATACGCCCGAGCCGGTTCAACGGCATGGCCAGCAGCGTCTCGTAGCGGCCACGGTCGAGGTCGGGATTGTCGAGCAGCACCCCGGCCCGCCCGCCCGCGCCCCGTGCCAGCACCGCCCGAATGCGCGGGCCCACATAGGGATCGGCGAGCCAGGCCGCGGTGGGCGCGGTGGCGTCGAGGGGACGGCGCAGCGGTTCGCCCGAGAGCCGGATGCGCTGCGCCAGCCGGATATCGGCACTGGACGCGGCGACCTGAATGACGAACTCGCCGCCTTCGACATGCCAATCGCTTTTGCCCGGATGCCAATAGGCGAAGGCTCGGCGATCCAGTTCCACCGTGACAGAACGGGATTCGCCGGGTTCGAGCGTAATCCGGGCGAATCCCTTCAGTTCATGCACCGGCCGCATCAACTCCGATTCCGGATCTGCGACAAAGACCTGGGCGATCTCGGCGGCGGTGACGTCGCCGGAATTTGTGATCGTGAAAGACACCGTGGCGGTCGTCTCGGCGGGGTCGACCGCCACCACCAGATCGGAATAGTCGAAACGGGTGTAGGTCAGGCCGTGCCCGAACGGGAAAGCGACTGGCAGACCACGGGTTTCGTACCAGCGGTACCCGATCAGAATCCCCTCGCGGTAGTCCACTGTGTGGCCGTCGCCGGGGAACGCGCCGTACGCAGGCTCGTGGCGCGGGTCGATCGGGAGCGTTTCGGCCAGCTTCCCGGAGGGTGAATGCCCGCCGCTCAGCAACTCTGCCAACGCGGAACCGCAGGCCTGTCCGCTCAGCCCGGTGAACAGGATCGCGTCCGCATGATCGGCGAAGGGCAGCGTCACCGCCGAACCTGCTTGCACCACAACGGTCAGCCGACCGGCCCGCCGGCGCGCCTCATCCAGAAACCGCGTCTGCTCAGCGGGCAGGTCGAGGGTCGTACGGTCGAAACCCTCCGATTCGGCGCTCTCGGGCAGCCCGGCGAAGACGATTGCCTCGGTCGCACCACTGACGGCGGACAAGGCCTCGGCGTCGTAGGCGGGGTAGTAGAGGATGCGCCGATTGGTGAAGGTCGCACACAACGCCTCCAGCGGTGTGTCCAACCTGGTGGGAACCACCCGGGAGCTACCCGCACCCTGATAGCGCGGTGACTCGGCGAAGGGCCCGACCACCACGAGCGGACCACCGGTCCCCGCCAACGGCAGCGCGCCCGAATTCTTCAGCAGCACAGCGGATTCACGCGCGGCCTCCCGCGCGAGCGCGTGATGGGCTTCGGGATCCACGACACTCGGGCCGGTCGCCGCATGTGCCCGATCCAGCAATGCGAGTACATGTGACGCCGCACGGTCCAGATCCGCGCGGTCCAACTCGCCGGAGCTCAGGGCCGCCAGCACCCGTGCGGGCCCGTCGGGACTGTGCGGCATCTCGAGGTCCAACCCCGCCGCGACACCGGCGGCCCGATCGTTGACGGCGAGCCAATCGGAGATGACCAGGCCCTCGAAATCCCATTCGTGCCGCAGCAGCTCGGTCAGCAACCAGTGATTCTCCGAGCAGTAGGTGTCGTTGATCCGGTTGTAGGAGCACATCACCGTCCACGGTGCCGCCTCGCGGATCACGGTTTCGAAGGCGGGAAAATAGATTTCGCGCAGGGTGCGCTCGTCCGCCTGCACCGACACCGTCATCCGGTGGTCTTCCTGGTTGTTGGCGGCGAAGTGTTTCACCGACGCGCCGACCCCACCCGACTGCAGGCCGCGAACATAGGCCGCGCCGAGTGCGCCGGCCACGTACGGATCTTCGGAGAAGTACTCGAAATTTCGGCCGCACAACGGACTTCGCTTCATGTTGATGCCCGGTCCCAGCAGCACCGATACGCCTTCGGCGCGTGCTTCCGCGGCCAGCGCCGCACCGACGCGTTCCATCAGTCCGGTGTCGAAACTCGACGCCAGCGCGGCTGCGGTAGGAAGGCAGGTCGCCGGTCTGGAGTCGGCGATGCCGAGATGATCCACCGCGCCGTCCTGCATCCGCAGGCCGTGCGGTCCGTCGGCGACGGTGATGCCTTCGATTCCCAGCCGGGGTACGCCGGCCAGTGTCCAGTACGACGCGCCGGTACACAGCGCGGCCTTCTCGGCATCGGTCAGTTCGCTGATTTTGGGATGCACGGTCGGGGATCTCCTTCTGGTGGAGGGCATTTACCGAACGGAACGCAGCGGCAGCAGGCACAGGGCGCCGACCAGGGCGAGCGCGCCGGCGAGCGGGAAGAACACCGCGTATCCGCCGGCGAACGCGATCGTGACACCGGCGATCGCCGGTGCCGCCGCATTGGCGAGGTGAGTGGACAGGTGCGCGATGCCGATGTACTGACCGGCGGAGTCCGTCGCGGGCAGCACGAGTGTGATCAGCGCTTCGTCGATGGCGCGAAAGGTGCCGTAGCCCAACGCGATCACCACGATGCAGACGACCACGGCCGGGATGGAGGTCGCGAATTCCGTCACGGTCAGGCCGACCGCCATCAACACCGCCGACCAGAAGACGAACGGCTTGCGCCTGCCCACCCGGTCCGACCACACGCCCGCGATCGCCAAGGCGATCACCACCGTCACCACACTGACCATCGAGACCAGCGGCAGCCGATGCAGGGCGCGGTCTCGGCCCAGGCCCAGATGGTCGGCGAGAATGTAGAGCAGGTAGCCGTTGACCATGAAAAAGCCGGTCAGCACGAACATTCTGCTGAGGAAGACCCACGCGAAGTCGGGGTGCTCGACCGGATTCACCCAGAGCGAGCGCAGGCTGAATTTCGGCCGGGGTGACGGCTCGGCGGGCGGTTCCGGATTCAGCCAGACGAATAGCCCGGCCGATCCGGCGACGATAATGGCGGCCACCGCATAGGGGAGCAGATAGCCGCCACCCACGAGCTTGGCAAATAGAATCTGGCCGCCGAGCGCACCGAGTGTCCCGCCGAGCCCGGCCGCCGCCGCGAACACACCGCGCGCGGACACGGGCACCCGATCGGGGAGCGCCGCCATGAGCGTGGCCTGGACCGCGGTCAAGGCCACCGTCGTCGCACACCAAGCGATCAGCAGACCGGTGTAGGTGTCGCTCGCCGACAAGGCCAGCAGCCCCGCGGCGGTCATGAGTGCGCCGCCCAGCACAAAGGGTGTCCGGCGGCCGAAGCGGCTGCGGGATCGATCCGACAGCACGCCCCACAGCGGCTGTGCGACGGCAACGAGCAGCGCCGCCACCGCCGTCGCGACGCCCAGCCGAATCTCCTTGTGCGCCGGGTCCATATCCTGGATCTGCAAGGCCATCAGCACGTGCGGCACCGAATTCACGACCAGCTGCAAACCGAAATTGGCGCCGCCGAGGGTGACCCCGAATCGGGCGCCCGGCCGGACGGGATCGGTGAGGGCGGTCATGACAGCGCTTCCTGGCCCAGTGCGAGATGCCATCTCCACGCGAAAATGCCTGGGCCTACTCGGAATTCGGGAAGCACATCGGGGCCGACGGAGGCCGAGCCGAGCCCGCGGTGCGCGATATCGCAATGCACGACCGTCGTTTCGCGGTGCGGGAGCTCCCATACATGCCGATGCGACCGCAGGTCCTCGATGGTGTTGCGGCCGACCGAGATCTGCATCGGTTGGTCGAAGGCGAGTGCCACCTGGTGCGCTCCCCGCAAACACAGCCAGCTGACCGAGCCACGACCGCCGTTCTCCTGCGGGCGCAGATAGGGGACCGGCATCTCGTCGACGGCAGCGTCCCACCGGCCGAGCAGTGCGGCGGCGCGGCGATCCGGATAGTTCTCGTGCGGCCCGTCGCCGAACCAGATGACCCGCTCGAATCCGGGCGTGAGCTGCAATTCGATTCCTACCCTGGGGAGTTCGGCGATCTTTTCGGGCACGGTGACGAGTTCGTCGAAGCGCAGCACGCCGTCGTCGAGCAGTGTGATCCGCTGGGTGTGGCCGATTTCGGCGCCGCCCGCGGTGAGGTATCTGGCGGCGATGGTCGCCGTCGTGTCGGTGCGCGCCACCTGGTCGCAGGTCCGGGTGACGGTGTCCAGTCCGGTGCGCAGCAATCGTCCTCGCACGAACCGGGACAGGTCGTTGTCGGTCGGCGCCCGCCACACGCACAGTTTCGGAGGGGTGGTCAGCAGTGGATGCCGCAGCAGGCCGACATCGTCGAGATCCAGCACCGGATTGGCGGAAGGTGCTGCGGGATAGGACGTTTGCTGCGGACGCACGACTACTTGGCGGACGTCGAGTTCGGTACCCGCGGCCGCCCAGACGGTGTCGGTGGCGGTGCGGACGTACAGATGCAGTGCGACCGTTCCGGCACCGATCAGATCGGCCGAGGTCGCGGTCGGCAGCTCGACGACTCCCTTCTCGCCCGGTGCCAGCGCCGGCATCGCAACGGTCCGCTCCGGGCCGGTTCCGGCTTCGGTCGCCACGGCGACGGTGACCGCGAGATCGCCGAGGTCGGCGAACGTGCGCTCGTTGCGGAGGGTGAGCCGCCCATCGAGCAGATCGGTGGTATCGGTGACGGACAGCGGACCGAAGATATGCCGAACCTCACGCATGGCGGGATGCGGTGTGCCATCGGGAAACAACAACCCGTCGATGCAGAACTCGCCGTCGTGCACGGCCTCACCGAAATCACCGCCGTAGCGATACCGGCCGTCCCCGTCCGGATCGAGACCGTGATCCCACAGCTCCCAGATGAAGCCGCCCTGGAGATAGGGTTCGCTGCGGATGGCCTCCCAGTAGGCGTCCAGCGAGCCGTTCGAATTGCCCATGGCGTGCTGGTATTCGCTCATGATGAGGGGTCGCCTCGTGTGCGGGTGCCGGGCGTAGATCCTCAATGCCTCGGGCGTCGGATACATCGGGCACACAATGTCTGTGGCCGAATGCCCCGCATGCCAGTCCCGCGCGATGGCGCCCTCGTAGTGCAGCGGACGCGTGGGGTCGGCGCTGCGGATCCACCCCGCGGCGGCATCGTGATTGGGGCCGTACCCCGATTCGTTGCCGAGGGACCAGGCGATCACGCTGGGATGGTTCTTGTCCCGCAACACCATTCGCGCCGCGCGATCGACGAAGGCGGGCAGGTAGCGCGCGTCGCCGCATAGGGTCGCGGCGTAGTCGTGGCATTCGATGTCGGCCTCGTCGAAGACGTAGAAGCCGTATTCGTCGGTCAGGTCCAGGAATTCCGGCTGTGGGGGATAGTGTGCGGTGCGGATGGCATTGATGTTGTGCCGCTTCAGCACTGCGAGTTCGCGTTCGAGATCGGCGCGAGTCAGCGTGCGGCCGGTGCGTGGGTGGAACTCGTGCCGGTTGACCCCGTGGATCCAGATGCGCTGCCCGTTGACCAGCAGGTTCCCGTCGCTGATCGCCACCCGCCGGAAGCCGACCCGCTGCGTGACCGTCTCGATGATCGTGTCGTCGGGTCCCCGCAAATTCACCACGACCTCGTACCGGACCGGGGTTTCGGCCGTCCACGGCCGCACATCCGGGAGCTCGGCTCGTACGGTGACGAGTCCGGCCGGACCCGGGAACAGCCGTGCGAGCAGCGCATCGGCCAGCGGTCGCAGTCCGGGCGCCATCGGCTGTCCCGCGATGGTGGCGCTATGCAGTCCGAACAGATCGACATCGTCCAGCTCCGGCGGCAGGCCCGCCGCGGAGGGGAGTTCGCGCGCCTGCCGCACCGGCACCTCCGCCCCCACCGTGGTCCCGGCGACGCGGACCTCGATCCGGTGCCCGGGGTCCAGGCGCCCATCGACCTGAACGGTCAGTTCGAGCGACCCGCCGGCGGTGTCGGCGTCGTAGTCGGCGACCGCGGTCAGATCGGCGATGTACGTGTCGCCGGTCGCGTAGAGATAGACATCGCGGGTGATCCCACCGTGCCACCACTGATCCTGATCTTCGAGATAACTTGCCGCGGACCATTTCACGACGGTGAGGATCAATTCGTTGGGTCCGGGCCGCAGCGCGCCGGTGAGGTCGAACTCGGCGGCCAGGCGGCTACCGGAGCTGGTCCCGATCCGGTGACCGTTCACCGACACCAGCAGCGTGCTCTCGGCGGCGCCGACGTTCAGCACGACACGATGGCTCGCCCATTGGGCAGGGAGTTCGAAGCTCCGGCGGTAGACGCCGGTGGGATTCGCCGGAGGCACGCGCGGCGGCGGTCCGTCGAACGGCATTGTGACATTGGTGTAGATCGGTGTGTCGCCGATGCCCTGCATGGTCCATGCGCCGGGGACGGTGAGGGTGGTCCACTCCGCCCCGATCGGAGACTCTGGGGTGGGTAGCAGCTGAAAGTCCCAGCGGCCGTTGAGATTCAGCCGATCGTCGTGGTCGACGGCATGAGCGCGCAACCGCCCGGTTCCGACGTGTTCGGGAATGAGCCAAGGGGATGCAACGGTCACAGATCGACCTTTCGAACGCGAGAGGGTGGCTTACTTAATGGTTAGTAGGTCAGTGGAGGTATGCGTCGCCCATGTGCTCCGTGCGGAGGGGGCGGTGCCGGATCTGCGCCGCCGGGCGCTGCGGTGCTAGTGCGGCGTCGTGGATTTATCCGATTCGGCTGGGCCGAGACCGAGTTCAGTCGCGAGGAGACGGGTGAAGGTCCGCATCCCAGTCACCATGTCGAATTCGGGATCTAGCAGCCATTGCTGCTCGAGTCCGAGGAAGGTTGCGATGACCAGCGACGCCAGTCCATCGATGTCCGCGTCCTCGGAAATGGAACCGTCTTCGCGGGCCCGGACGCCCAACTCGATGATGTCCGACCGCATGCGGGCCAGGCGAGCGCGCGACCACTCGGCGGCCGCCTCGGCGTCCGCGCCCGCCGTCAGGCCGCTGACGTGTGAGAGCCGGATGGCGTCGCGTTTATCGAGGTTGTGCTCGACGGTGTCGACCATGAAGTCCAGAGCCTGTCGAATGGTCAGGCCCTCGTAGCGGTTGCCGGTCCGCCCGTCGGCGTCTACACGGTCGCGTTCCTCGAGTACTGCGATGAGCAAGGACCGCTTGTCGGAGAAGTGGTGCAGCACACCGGGTTGTGACAACCCGACACGCTTGGCGATCAGGGCGATGGAAGTCCCGGCATAGCCCCGCTCCGCGAAGAGTTCCAAGGCGGCCTGCAGGATTCGTTGCCGAGTGAGGCGGCCGGTGTGATCGGCCACGAGCGTCCGCGCCACGGCGCACCTCTTTCCGGTTGGACAGGGTTCCGACTTTATCAACTTCGCACCATCCTTCCAACGCCTCCTGAGTATTCGGTAAGCCAGCGCGCCCGTGCTTCGGCCGAGGCACGGGCGCTGCTGTCCGAGGGCTTTCCGGTCGACTATCGCGCCGGAGTGGGGGCGGGCTGGTTGATGGTGGTGAAGTACTGCGCCGCCGCCATCAGCGCAATGGGTGTGGCGACGAACAGGGTGCCGGCGATGGCTCCGAGCGCGCTCAGCGCCATCATGCCGCCGAGGCAGCCGATCGCGGCCGCGGGCAGGAATGCGCCGAACAGGCCGATGATCGCCGCCGCGGCTACCGTCGCGCCCGCGATGCCGCCGAGCACGCAGCCGACGGCGGCGCCACCCACCGTTCCGGCGGCGGTGCCGATGCTCGCGCCCATCTGCAAGGTGGTGGCCAGGCGGTTCCAGGCTGTCTGCTCGCGCTCGTACTCGGACTTCCAGGGCGCCTGGTTCTCGAAAGGCAGTGCTACCGGCTGATATTGGGCGTGCTGCCGATCGAACAGCGGTGTCAGTCGCGCGGTGCGGCCGGTGATATCGGCCGTGATCGGGAAGACGAAATCGTCCACCCGGAAGGTGAGGTCGGTACCCGCGAGCACGGTGCCATCGGGTGCCTTGATCGTGAATCTGCCGCCGTCGGACGCCAGGGATCCGGCGTCGGTGGTGATCGTGGTAGCGGTTTCGCTCACCGTCGCGTGGTAGCCGACCTCGCCCGCGCCGGGTTCGGCGTGCGCGGTGGCGATGGTCGCGGTTGCCGTGGCGACCGCCGCCACCGTGAGAGTGATCGATTTCCTCATCGTTGTTTCCCTTGTTACTCGAATCCGCCGCAACGGACAGATGGATCGCGCGCTCTGCGGTCATGGCCGATTCGGTGTGCCGGGCGTCGCATATCCCGTTCACCGTGGCGCGCGTCACAAGCTTACTTAATGAACGGTAAGTACGCCAAGGGGTAACCGATGGGAAATCTTTCGAAGCCCTCGATGGGTCAGTGGTTCACCACTCCGCCAGCGATCCGTCGTCGGGCCGCCAGATCGGATTGCGCCAGCGCGGCGCCGACGCCGCCGCTCGCTCGACGGCGACCGGATCGATATCGATGCCGAGTCCCGGCGCGGTCGGCAGGCCCACATGGCCGTCTCGATAGCCGAACACCGAGGGGTCGGCGAGGTAGTCCATTAGACCGGAGCCGGTGTTGTAGTGGATGCCGAGACTCTGGGTGGCAGTCGGTCACTCACGGACCGTGGTGGCCCGCATGTGATGGCGATCAGGTCCAGGGAACCAGCGATGAGTCGAAGTACTGCCATCCCCGGTGCCGCCACCACCGGGAGTGACCGGCGAGGGCGGCGCGATAGTTCTCCCAGGAGACGGCCGAGTCGAGGGACCAGGCTCGGTCGGCGACTCCGGGCAGGCGCGGGAGCAGCAGGCGGCCGAGGTCGGCGAAGTCGGTGATCGTTTCCGCCCAGACCGCAGCCTCCACACCCGCGATATCGATGGCGTGCCCGGCGGCGATCGCGGCCGGATCCCATTCCCAGGACTGGCGAATCGTGCGCGCCTCCTGGCCAGGGTGGCCCAATCGCGACCACACCGCACTGGTCGTCCGTGGCTGTTCGGCGTATCGGCGATCCAGGTAGGCGAACGAGCTCGGCGAGAGAATGATCGAGGCGGCCTCACCGTTGGCCATCCGGGCGAGATCGTGCTCGGCGCGTTCGAACTCCCCAACGAGCAGGTCCAGGACCTCGGAGTCCTTCAGTGCCGCCGCGATTGCGGCCAGCGGGGGTTCGGATCCACCGAATCCAGCGCCTCGGCGAGGTTCGACTGCCTCGCCGTACTGCCGGAGCGATCGTTCCCCTCGGCGTGTGGCATGGCGGACGGCGGCCGGGATTCGAGATGGAACTCCACCACGTTGTCCGGCGCCGTGGCGCCCGGTGCGAGCAGGTCGAGCGCTAATCCCGTATCGGAAAAGTACTCGGCTACAAAGCTTTCGGCGATCCGACGGGCCTGCTGCGAGGTGGCGAGCACACCGACTCCGGGGCCGAGGACGAGCGGGGAGCCGGGGAGAGGTTGAACCGACCATGGAGTCGGAATTACGCCCGACACGCTGTTGCTGCCCGCGACCGGGAATGCTGTCGAGTTCACGAGGATCTTTCGCTTTTCCGGTTTTACAGGATTTCCGGTGCGACCCGTTGCCTGGCCTCACATGACCTCGACGGTGATTTCCGGGCTCGGCTCGTAGCCGATGCGCCATGCTCGGACGAACACCGACCGGCCCGGCAGTACTCGGAACGGGTCGGTGTATACGTGCCAGTCGCGACCGTCATCGAGGACGTCGAGGTGCTCGGCGGCCGGGTCGGGAGCCGCGGCGGATGCCGGATCGACGGTGGTCCAGCCGATCGACGCGCCCGGGGTCGGACACGTCAGGTGTATGTGTCCGTCCCGCACGGCCGCGGTCGGCGTACTGGTCGTGCGTGAGCCGCCGTTCGGATGCCATTCGTCGAGCAGCCGGTCTTCCTCGATCAGGCCGAGGTCGCCAACTTCGTTCTGCCAGTTGGTCAGTGCTGCGTCCAGTCGGTCGACCACCCCGGTGTATCGCGGGTCCTCGGCCAGATTGGTCAGTTCGTGTGGATCGACGTCGAGGTCATAGAGCTCTCGCTCGGGTTTGCGGGGTGCGATCAGGGCGCGTTGCGGCCCGGTCAGCATGCTGCGTCGCCGGCCGCGGGCGAGTTGCTGCGCCTCCTTGGATGCCAGGCCGCGCATCTCACGCCAGGTGTCGAGATGGTCGGGATAGTCGCAGTGCTGCATGGGGGAGCGGTCGGGGTGGTAGTTGCGGATGTAGCGAAACCTGTTGTCGCGGACCGTGCGAGCCGTGTCCTCCTGCTCGTCCATGCGGTCACGTCCGCCGAACACGTGGGTGCGTGGCCGTGTGGGCGCGGAGCCGTCGGCCGTCAGGATGGGCTCCCCGTGCATATGTGGCGGAGTCGGCAGCTCACAGGCGGTGAGCATGGTCGGCGCCAGATCCATCAGGCTCACCAGATCGGTGCGCACGGTGCCCGGTGCGATCACGCCCGGCCACCGAATGATCAGCGGCTCATGCAGTCCGGCCTCGGAGGCCCAGCGTTTGCCGCCGGGCATGCCCGCGCCGTGGTCGCTCCAGAACACCACGATCGTCGACTCGGACAGGCCGTCCTCGTCGAGTTCGCGGAGCAGTTCGCCGACCGTGTAATCCATTTCGGTGATCAAATCGGCGTAGCGCGCCCACGAGCGGCGGAAGACCGGGGTGTCGGGGTGGTAGGGCGGCACCGGCGCCCGGTCGGGGTCGTGCCGCTGCTCCGGCGTGACGCGGGAGGTGGTCCGCGCGAATTGCTCTTCGCTCGTATAGATCTGCGATTCGTGGGTCGTCAATCCGTGGAAGGCCGCGAAGAACGGGGTGTCGTCGCCAGGCCGGTTGCGCCAGTGCGCGCTGGGGCCGCAGTGGTCGAAGACGGTTGGCGGCGTGACCATTTGGAAGTCGGTGAAGAAGTTGTTCGTGGTGTAGTAACCTGCTGCCCGGAAATACTCGGGCAGCAGGCGCACCTCCGGTGGCGGTATCGCCCGGCTGCGGTGATGCATGGTGCCGATGGCCGTCGGATAGCAGCCGGTGATGATCGATGATCGCGACGGCGCACACACCGGTGCGGTGGCGAATGCGTTGTCGAACCGAGCGCCCTCGGCGGCCAGCCGGTCGAGGTTCGGCGTCTGTGCGTATTCGGCTCCGGGCCACACCCCGGCATAACAGCCCAGGTGTGGATTGATGTCGTGAGTCGAAATCCACAGCACGTTCGGTTGCTTCACAGGCGCTTGACCTCTCTTCTTCCCCCCGCCTGACCATTGACTTCCGGAGCTGGGTGCGGTGATCACCAAGACTAGCTTACCTATTACTAAGTAGGCTCAAGCTCCGGGTCAGCAATGCTCACCGTTCGTGGAGCGAGTTGATGGCGATCTTCAAAGATGCGCAGCCACGAGGGCATCGGCGCCTGGGCGCGCATGTGGTTGGCCGGTACGTGGCTTTCTGGTGTGAGCCCCGTGAGCAAGGCGAACCGGGAGGGCGCGCATACCGGTGCGACGCTGAAGGCCGCGTCGAACACCGGATCGCTGACTCCTCGAACCGTCGACCTTCCGAAGGGATCTGACCCGCTGTCCGGAGATCAGTGCGGTCGAAGCGCCGTCGGGCGCAGCGTCGCCGCCAAGCAGCTGGCGCACTCTCGTGAGGGAATCACCGAGCGGCATGACATACCGTCCCGGACTCATCGGCGGTGCTGAAGTTGGGTTTTGGCGCGGCGACCAGCTGGCGAACGTTGTGGTGCTGAATTTTTGGTGTTTTTTTGGAAATGGTCCGATCCAGCGGATGGAACGAAGGAAGCCCTTGACCGGCTTTACCTGGTCAAGGGCTTACTTGTGGTGCGCCATCAGGGACTCGAACCCCGAACCCGCTGTTGTGGGTTCAGGGTTTTTCCCGTGTTCACGACCAATCACGGGAGGTCATGCACAGTGGATCTACCTGCGGCTATGTTGGCTTGTAATGCATGTTCGTTCACCGAGAATCACACGTAGTCACTGTGAAGTGCGCCGTCTCGCTGAAGATCTGCGCGATCAGTGCAACCCGGGCGGGTCCGGACGAGGTAAAGCAAACGTTGGTGTGTTTCGGTCGGCATGTGTGCCGATGCGTCGCAGGTTGGTGCCTCCGGCGGGGCACTGCGAGCATGGGGCCGGGTCTGACCTGTGGTTTTCAGTAGGGCAGTTGGTGATTGAGGCCGACTACCAGCTATAAACCGACCACATCGGGGCTGAAGCTAGGCGATGCGCACACCACTGTCGAGATCGCCGTCGAGCAGTGCGATGCCCAATGTCGTCGCCTGATGCCGCATCGTATTGCGGTGCCGCCAGCTCTCGACGAGCCCGGCCTCGCGCAGTATCGATGCGTGTTCACTGGCCGTCGCGGGTGAAACATTCAGTCGGCGTGCCAGTTCGGTCGTGGTGCAGCCCGCGGCGATCTCCTGCAGTGCGGCGGCGCGCGTGCGGCCGACCAGTGCGGTCAGCGCCCCGTTGGTCGCGCGCGGACCCCATGCCGCGGCGAAATCGGCGATATCGCGCAGCACCGGAACCACCAGCATCCTCGGCGCGTCTTTATCGACGGCGGATTTCAGCAGTTGCGGTCCGGGCCAGATGAACAGCGACGGAATGATGATCAGGCCACGCCCGTCGAGGTGTTCCGCGTGGGATCCGATCGGGGAGAACACTTCCAGCACGGGCGCCCGCCACCGCGCGAAGGGCGCTAGCCCAGCGAAGAGTCGTTCGATCCCCTCGGTGGCAATCGTGCGGGCCATCCGTTCTGCCGCCACCTCGAGATACGACTGCATATGCGCCCACCGACCGGCGAACGCTACCGCGTGGAATGCCTCGACGGCGAGCGCGACATCGCGGCGAGCGGCGCTGTCGCGATCGGACAGGTCCTGCGTCCAGGCGGGGAGCGGGTGGTCGGTCAGTGCGCGCCGCTGAGCGGTGTGCTCCACCTCGCGGCGGAGTTCGTCGCGGGAGGCCAGCTGCAATGCCTCGATCCCGGCCGACATCGACCGCGCACCGCGGGTCGGAGTGATCAGGTCGACGAAGTGACACCTGCCTGGAAAGACATCCGCGAGCACGCCGAAATTATCCGGCAGTGCACGCCGCACCTGCCCGCGCCAACCGTCGTACAGCGGTGCGTCGGTGCGCTGCACCACCCGGGTGGCCAGCATTGTTTCGGCCATCGCGCCGAGCGGCGCCCCGATCCGGATGCGTGTCAGATCCTCGGGTGTGCAGTAGATCCGCTTCATACACCACCCCGCATCGTCGTACCGAGACATCTCACGGTACCCGCGATCACCGCGGACCTCGCATCATCACCGCGAGAACCGGATCCAAGCGCAGGATCTCATCCGTGGCCGACTGCGTGGCCGACCAGCGAAACCAACTCGGCCACCGCCGTTTCCCCCGCTTGGCCACCACCGCGCCAACGCTCAGCCGTCCCAGCACCAGCCCGACAGGCCGCGCCACTACCTCGTTCACCATCGTCGACTCCTGAATACGCATTGTTCAGCAGCCTAGGAATCAGTGAGCCTGACCTCACCATCTTTCGGTCGTGGCCTAAACACCGTCGATGGCATCGCCTTACCTGCAGCGAGATCCGCGCCGGCCACGCGGCTGCCTTGTCTATGCGGCTATCGCT
Organism: Nocardia albiluteola; assembly: GCF_018860155.1. Taxonomy (GTDB): domain Bacteria; phylum Actinomycetota; class Actinomycetes; order Mycobacteriales; family Mycobacteriaceae; genus Nocardia; species Nocardia albiluteola. The sequence continues at coordinate 178,253 of NZ_JAHKNI010000011.1, read as the reverse complement.
TATCTCCGCACGAACCTCTCCACCGCCGCCACTACCGACACGCGGTATTGCGGCTGCACGACAGGCTGGTGCCCCAGCGGTCGGCCGGGAGGACACGTCGTCATATGTGGGTGTGGCGGTGATTTGCCGTTAGGGTTTCATGCATGTGCGACATAGTTGCTGGCCTGGATGGTCGGGTGAACGTCAGTACTTCCGGTTTTCGTGGCAGCACGGTGGGCGGCTACCCCGAACCCACGCGCGGCCGAGGCCGCGGACTCGGTGAACGGTTCTCGCGATGAGCATCACCTCCCTGACGGCGCGGTGTCTCGGGGTGGCTGCGGTGTTGCTGGCGTCGGTGACACCCGCCACGGCGACGCCCGTCGCGGCGGGGCCGAGCGCGTCGCCGTTGGGACACGTGGGCCGCTGGCTCACCGACGACGACGGGCGGGTGATCACCCTGCACGGCGTCAACCTCGTGTACAAGAACCCGCCCTACTTCCCCGCGGCCGGGGGCTTCGGTGACAGCGACGCCCGATTCCTCGCAGAGCACGGATTCAACGCGGTGCGACTGGGATTCACGTGGAGGTCGGTGGAGCCGCGGCCCGGCGTCTACGACGAGGGATACGTCGCGCAGATCGAACAGACCCAACAGGTGCTTGCCCGGCACCACATCTACGCCCTCGTCGATTCCCATCAGGATGCGTTCAACAAGCTGGTCGGCGGGACCTGGAACGGATTCCCCGACTGGGCGGCATTCCCCGACGGACTGCCGGTACAGCCGAATCCGGGCCTGTTCGGAGCCTATGCGCTCAGCCCGGCACAGAACCGGACGTGGGCCAACTTCTGGCGTGATCACCGGGCATCCGATGGCGTCGGCGTGCAGGAGCACTATGCGGCGATGTGGTCGCATGTCGCGCAACGCTTTGCCGGCGAGCGCTACGTGCTGGGCTATGACCTCATCAACGAGCCGTGGCCGGGTAATACGCACCCGACGTGCCTGGTGGACGGTTGTCCCGAGTTCTCGCGCGACGTGCTCGCGGCCTTCCAGGGCAAGGCGATGCGGGGTATCCGGCAGGTCGACCCCGAGCACCTGCTGTTCTACGAACCGTTCGTCACCACCGATTTCGGCGCGCCGGTGCACATGCCGAACCCGACCGGCGATACGCGCGCCGGAATGAGCTTCCACGACTACTGCCTCGGGCCGATCCAGACATGCCCGGAGAACGGCTTCAAGAGCACTCGCGCCGCCGATACCGTCGGGCTGGTAACCGAATTCGGCGCGACGGAGAATCTGGCGTATTTGGCCCGCGTCACCGGCAGGCTCGACGACAACATGGCTTCCTGGATGCTGTGGTCCGATACGCAGAATCAGCTGCCGAGTCATCCCCAGCAGCCCCCGACCGGCCCCAATCTGATCAGCCCCGCCACCGGCGTCGAGCGTCCGTATCCACAGGCCGTCGCAGGCACCCCGCAGGCATGGCATTACGACTCCGACACCGCAACGTTCACTCTCCGATACGACACGACCCGCGCCGAGGGAGGCCGACCGTTCGCCGGTGACTCCCGCACCGAGGTATACCTGCCCAGGAGCGACTATCCCAGCGGCTACCGGGTCGAGGTCCAGGGTGCCGACGTCGTGTCGGCCCCCGATGCCGACCTGCTGGAGCTCAGAACCATTCCCGGCCAGGGCGCCGTGCAACTGACGGTGACCCGGCGCTGATGCATCACTGCGATCAGCGGGCGGTGAAGCCGCCGTCGATCTCCAGGGCCGCGCCGGTGACGAAGCCGGCTTCGTCGCTGAGGAGGTAGGCGCAGAAGGAGGCGATCTCTTCTGGGTTGGCGATGCGACCGATGGGGTGCGGGGCGGCGACGGCGGCCTCGCCCTCCGGGGTCGCGCCCATCGAATTACGGAAGGCCGGGGTGTCCACCGCGCCGGAAGCGAGGGCGTTGGTTCTTCCAGATCCTCGGTGCCATAGCCGAATTCGAGCACGCCCTGATGTCCGAACGTACCCGTGACGGGCTGGCCGCAGCCCGCGCCCGCGGCCCGCGGTGACCGTCGGCGACGTAGACGGATTTGGACGGGGCATGTGCCTGTGTGGGCGGGCCGTTCAGTCGTAGTACCGCCGCTTGAGCGCGCCGACCTTGGTCTGGTAGACGTGGATCACGTTCCCGGCCGCCTCGGAGACGCCCGCACAGAACTCGATTTCGGTCAGCTCACGCACAGTGCCGGGCTCGATGCGAACCGCGAATTTCCTCATGCCCAGCGTGCCGATCGTGATCCGTCCGTCGCTCGATTCGCCGACGGCTCTGGTGGCGTCCCGGTCGGCGAGGAAGGCCAGATCCGTCGCATCCTCGGCATCGATGCTCAGGTTCGTATACTCGAGCGCGCGTCGATACTGCCGCTGCCACCCGACCCACAGCAGCCGGGCGATACTGGTCAGCGCCCGCTCCAGCATCGGTTCATCGACGAATGCGTAATCGCTGCCCTTGAAGTACAGCGCGATGTGGGTACGGCGGGACAACTCCGCCTCGATGTCGGTGCCGGGTGCGGTCACGCGTACGCGGATATTGTCGAGTCGAGTAGCCAGATCCACGACGGCCCCACTCCTACCCCACGCCCGGAGGCAGGCCCATGCCGTCGCTGCCGCCGAGATCTTTCGGGCTCATCCCGGCCAGGGCCGGACGGACGGCGACAAGCTTGTCCTCGTATTGGGCGAATGCGGCGCTCAGAGCCGTGACGCGATCCGCGATCTGGCTCTGTTCGACATCCTGAATGTGCTGGCGCAGGTCGGCAACGGCCTGTTGCATCGAGCTGATGATAGTTTCGGCGGTGGCTCCCCCGATCTTCGAATTATGACCGGACACAACGGTATTGCCGACGGCGGCGCTCGCCGCGACCGGCACGATCGGTGCCGTCGCCCCGCCCGTGCTGATGGTGATGACCGCCGAGGCGACCGTGGCAACCGCGGAAAGCACCGTGAACACGAATCCGGCCCTGGACGGACTGCAGCCGCCGGTGTTGTCCAGCGCATCCAAGGTGGCTTCCGCGATCTTGTCGATATTGTCGCGCGCCGCTGCCCACATCGCCTGATGTGCCTGCAGGACGCCCTTCATGGTCGACAGCGCCGTGAACTGATTTCCGGCGACCAGGTTGAAGGTGTCCAGGAAGTTCTCCTTGAACGCCATCGCGGCCGTTCCGGTCCAACCCTGGAGATAACCACCGTCGGTGTTCGTAATCTTGGCCAGGTCCAGGTTCGAGAACGACACATCGCTGGTGAGTTGTGTCGAGGGGACGGAACCGGTGTCCACCTGCCCCATGGCCTCCTTCAGATCCTCGATCAATGGGTCGTAATTCGCCGGATCGGGCATCATCGAGAACGGCTCGAACAGTGGCACGATGAAGGCGAATTGCTGCTTGAAGTACTCGACGGGATGAGAATCGGTGTACTCCTCCCCTTTTTGCATTTCGGCGGCCTTCTGGGTGATGTCCTGTGCGTGTTGCATGAGCTGCGCGAAAGTCATTGTCCATCACTCGATCATTCGGGCATGGGGCGGTGGTGCGGCTGATAAGGGGGCGGCGTGAGCTGCGGATCGTCGTGTATCCGGCGGTTCATCTCGTCGCTGGCCGCTCGATCGGTGCCGGCAAAATAATGCGCCGCGGCGTCCAGGGCTGTCGCGGTGTCGTCCAGATTGCTCTTGGTACTCGTCAGGTAGCTCACCACCGTCTCGTGCAGGGTGAGGTAGGCGCGAAATACCGGGCCTTCCGCGTCACCGCCGAAGTATGTTGGTCGCTGCATCGCCTTCGCCACCCCATCGTGAACGGCGTTGCAGTTGCTGATCGCAATACCGTAGTCGGTCGAGACCAGCGGAAAATCCGCCTTCGCGGCCTTCTCCAATTCATACAGGTCCACGCCGAACCGAATATCCGAATCTCCCATGGGCGCACACGCATTTCTATCCGAGCCCCCGCCGATACGGTGATGCCGCGCGAAAGATACGGACGGCGACCGCATCCGGGGCTGCATCGACGCCCGTAGACGACGAATTTGATTCCCTCGTAAGATATTACATCCGCTCGCACGAACCGGGGTGCCCCTAGAAGCCGGGGCACTCCCATTGCGCAGAACTCCCGCCCAGGCCGCTCACGCGACACCGCCACCATGCAGGACGGCAAGATCGCCTGAGACCGTGTCTTACGTGGCTGTGATTTGGTTGTGCTGCGTCGAATCTGGTTGTGCTGCATGATGTTCGGCTTGTGGTTGATGAGTTGTCCAAACGCCTTGTCCCGAACGAGTTGTGGGTTTTGGTCGAGCCGCTGTTACCGGAGTTCACCCCATGTCCGCAGGGTGGTGGCACCGCGCCGGTCGACGAGCGTGCGGTGTTCACCGCGGTGGTGTTCGTGCTGACCAGCGGCTGCGCGTGGCGGATGCTGCCACCGTCGTTCGGTGTCACCGTCCCGACCGCGCACCGCCGGTTCAGTGTGTGGACCGAAGCCGGGCTCTGGCGGCGATTACACCGGGCTGTGCCGGATGAGCTGGGTGGCAAAGGCTTGATCGACTGGTCGCGAGCGGTAATCGACGCGGCGTCGGTGCGGGCGAAAAAAGGGATCTCTGACCGGGCCGAGCCCGATCGACCGCGGCAATTCCGGTTCGAAGATTCACGTCCTGTCCGATCGCGCGGGAATCCCTCTGTCCGTGGGTATTTCGGCGGCCAACACCAATGACGCACAAGCGCTGCGCCCGTTGGTCAAAGCGATCCCCGAAGTCCGATCCCGGCGTGGCCCTCGTCGGCGCAGACCGGCCAAGCTGCACGCCGCGGCCACGCATTTTCTCGGCTTCCTCACACTCGCCGCGACACGGACCTGCTACAAGAAACTGGCGAAATCAACGACATGAGACACGGTCTTAGATGCCCGAACTGCGATATCGCAGCGCCGGGACTGACAGGTTCCCTACGCCGCGCATAGCGCGAGCGCAACATGTTTGGGCTCGACGATGTGATCGTCTCGCTGATCGATCAGGGCCCATCCGAGCACTAGTGCAGGATCTCCTCGCGCGGTGGCTCACGGTGGGCCGACGGTCCCAGGTGGGTAGGTCGCGGATCGCGACCGACTGCGGCGTTCTTCCTGGAGCAGGCAGGGTGGGTACGCAGGAGTTGACGGACCATCCTGTCGGGCAGATACCCTGACCTCGAGTAAGGGCCAGTCGAGGTAGATGATTCGTGGATATCCCTGTGCCTCAGTGTATTTGGGTGGTTAAGTGATTAAGCTGGCCAAGGCCATGGCTGGCATGGTGTGCGGGGGTCGTTGCGATGTAGCGTGGCGATCCATCCGTCCGAGGTGCCGTCTGGGTGGACGCACAGCTTGCGAACGCGGCCCTCGAGTCGGAAGCCGTTCCGCCAGGCCGTCTTTGCCGAGGCCCAGTTGCCGACTACGGCAACTGGTGGAGGGGAGATATTCGAATCTTGCAGTATTCCCCTCAGATTCGGGCTGGGGCTCGGGCTCAGAAGGGAGTGTCTGGCTCGTCGGTTTCGCCGGAGGGAGGCCGGGACGGAAAGGCTCTCGTGGCATATCGCGGAGCGTATGTCCGAGTCTCCCGCAGTGGCAGCCCAGCTCCGTTCTACAGGCGATGCGTCTGCAACCGCTGTCCCGCGCCTGTCGACCGGATCCCCTACAGCGGCTCCGTATCTCACTCGCTCCGGCAACGCCGCCGATGCTGCTGTTCGACACCCCGGATCCTCGGCATCGCAGGCGAAGGTCTCGATTGCGGGGCCGGGAGTTCGCATGTGGTGTCGCACCGCCGCCAAGGCCTCACCTTGCGCCGGGCGTTGGCCAGCCCCTGAGATTGGGGGCTCGGGAAGCCATAACGCCATCCGTACGCAGGACGACAGACTGGCATGAGCCTTAAAAACGTTTCCTTACAACAGTTCACGTTTCGTGCGGGTGTGGTCGCGGTGGCGATGGTGGCCGCGTGGAGCGGGTTCGCCGGGACTGCCGGTGCCAACTCTACCGATCCGGTTGCCCGGTTCACCCCCACCCTCACACGGGTTCCGGGTCCCAACTGTGCCGCGATCATCAATGCCGAGACCGTGCCGCAGCCTCGGTCCGGTGTGTTCGGTGTTCGGGTGAAGATCACGCAGACCGGGGACTCCTGCGGGGCCTATTACGTCACCGTACATTGGCGGAACGTCAACACCGGCCTGACCAGCGGACAGTCACAACGCATCGAAGGCACCACGGTGGTCGGCATGCCGGACAACGTGATCACCGGCATGGGCATGGCGCCGGGCGCAGGGAAGGTGGAGGCGTCTATCGACACGTACTCCCAGGTCTATCCGCAGAATGTGGATCTGGAGCACATCGCGGGCCACGCGACGTTCACGCTGGGCTGAGCGCGCGGCGGTTCGACCGAGATCGTGTGCGGGACGGCAGAAGAGGTGCGGCCTGCCTGGTCGCGCTGGGGCACGGGTGGTGGGGATCCGGTCTGTTCGGGTGAACCACTCGTGTGAAGATCACCGGCCTGGATACGGCGATGCCGTCTCCGCACTCGTCTCGTGTATTACACCGGCGGCAAGATCGATTGCACCCTGCTTCCGGATGCGCCGAGTGCAAGCGCGCCCATCGGCTACTTAATACTGGCGGTAGGGCTCGTTCCCGGCCAGGATCGGGTCCAGGTACCCGGCGAGGTCGCTCTCACATCGGCTGCCCACCAGTGGGTTTGGTGTGGCTCTCTCATGGCGTGCGTCCCGCCGGGTCACCTCGGCCTGTCTCGATTCCACTGGGCCCGAGCAGTTTACGCGGACCTGCCCTACACCGACATCCTCTGGCTCGACCCCAGGCTTTGGGCTGCCCTTGCTCGAGTCCGGGTCCCCCGGGTCGTCGTGACGTTGGACCCGGCAACTCATGTGCGGAGCGTACTGGCGGCTCTCGGGATCATCGAGTTGGCGACGATCTTTGCGATGGCTGATGATGCGAGATTCCCGGGGGTCTTACGGTGTCACTGTGAAGAACGACCGCCGTCTGCGCTGCTTGGTCGTGGGTGAGGCGAGGTGGCACTGGACGGTCCGGCAGCGGGTAAAGCCCGCCTATGAGGCGTGCAGTACCACGCTTTCCTTCCACCCCGAGGGCGCTCGAGGCTGTCTGGCGCTGGTCTTCCGTCCGGGGCTGGACAGAATCATCTCGAATTCATACTTCGATTCCGGAGCCTTGATCCGCCTTCCGGACCGCGTCTACCTCAACCTGTACGAGCCCGGCACGGTCCGTCGCCTCCTGGACGCCGCCGCATCGGATCTTCCCCTCTGTGCCGGTAGGACGGTCGAGGTGGACGGCTGGCCGTACTTCGATGCGGTCGCAGATTCGGCCGGGACTGCCGCAGGATCGGGTTGCAAAGAGGCAGGAGCCTGAAGGTGAGCGCACACCTGGCACGGGGAATATCCTTGCCCGGCAAACTGATTCTCCGGTATGTGGTCCCGCGCGGGCGAGGGTGTGTAGATCGCAGTTGTGGACAACGAAATAAACACCCTCGTCACTGCACTGTATGTCACCACCGACGACCTGTTGAAGGCCCGACCAGACCTGGCGCCGCAGCGCCCCGCGGTCGGGTTCGCGCCGCGCCTGACCGGCGCCGAGCTGGTCACGTTGGCGGTGATGCTGGCGCTGCTCGGTTTTACTTCCTAGGCCCGCTGGCTGCGCTACGCCCATGCCCACCTGCGGAACCTGTTCCGGTACCTGCCCAAACAGTCGGCCGTATCCACACCGGTGAAAACGCTGTGTTGATGGTCGACACGGTCGACTACCACGACTTCAATTCCTCTGCTCGCTAATATCGAAAACCAGCGTCGCAGGATCCCGAGGCCCGGCATGTCGCCTATCCGTGCCCGCACCGCGAGTGAGGTGCTGACCGTCTATCAGGACGGGGCGAGGCGAGCTGACCGTGACAATGGCATTGTGTGAGCCTCCCGGGGGAATGGTCTCCGTGTTCGGGGTCGTACGTCGTCGCGTTTATCTGAATACTCCAGGTGAGGGTGCGTCGGCGGATCATCAGGGTAGTCTGGGGCGCGAGCTTGGTCGTCGGCTGCTGTGCCTGACGACCAAGGCGGGCATCGAATCTGCTACGAAGATGGGTCGAAGGAGTGGCAATGGGTGCATTAAGCGATGATCGAATGCAACTTGAACGGCTCGAGCTTACCGCTGAGGAAATTACACAGAATAGGCGAGACGCCGAGAAGGTCCTCGGTATGAAGCTCGAAGTTAGCGAGGTTGAAAAAGCGGCATATGCGAAAGAAGGTAAGGAGCCGCCGACCTTCTAGGGTGCATCGCGACCCGAGTGCGTAGTTTCCCATCAGGTGCGTGATGGAAATCGACACTGTCGGATGTGAGTGAAGGGTCGGATACTCTAGTGAAGGCAGCTACAACCCGAGTTCGCGAGTGCTATCGAGCGAGGTTGGCTGTGCCAGCGTAGCGATGTTGGCGTGCTATTGCTTCGGTCAATTGCTTGTCAGGCTGCTGGTGCGAAGGCCGTGATTGCGTCGACGAGGTCGGCCGGGGCTTCCAGCGGAATCAGGTGACCCGTGTTCGGAATTACCGCGAGGTCGGCTCCGGAGAGGTAGGGCATCAGGTTGTCGACGAGCACGTCGACGGGCTCGACACGGTCGTTCTGTCCGGCGATGACGAGGACGGCGACGTTGATCATGCGGGTGTGCTCGCGGACGTCCTGCGCGATGCCGCGCAGCGGCCACTCTGTGCGGGCGGCGTTGGTGCTGGCCCGCGAGTCGGTCGCGATCTGCGACTTGATCGGTTCGGGCAGCTCGGTTGCGGTGAGGATGTGATCCCGTGCGCCAGCGACGGACTCGTCGGAGTCGTAGGCATGGGAAAGGGCTTCCCGGTACTCGGAAGTGATCCCTGCGGCGGGCTTGGCCGGAGCGGGACCAACCAGGACGATCCCACGGAGGCCGACGGGCCGGGTCGCCGCTATGAGCTGTGCGACCTTGCCACCCATGGAATGTCCGACGAGGACGTAGTCGGTGACACCCGCGTCGGCGATTACGGCGAGCGTGTCGTCGGCGAGTTGGCCAAGGGTGTAGGGGCCGGCCAGGTTGCTCGAGCGGCTCCACCCGCGGAAGTCGACAGTGAGCATGTCGCGTCCGGCGAGGCCGTCGACGACGAGGTCCCAGGTGCGGGCGGATCCACCCCAGTAGTGCAAGAACACCAGGGTCGGTCCGGTCCCGGGCCGGTGGTCATAAGCGGGCAGTAGTGGCTGCTGCGTCGTGTTCATCGCGACTCTCTCGATCAGTGTTCCGGGGGCTGTTGTTCTGTGTGTTCATCGAATCTCATCCGCCGCGTCGGGGCATCGGCATGACTGGTCGTCTGATGGTGGAAACTGGACAGGTGGCCGTGATCCGGCAGATGACTTACCAACCCGTCGGGCGCGGTGCCGCCGCTGTCGAAACCATGACGTTCGACCGTCTTCGCGAGCTGAACGACGGCGGGACGCAGCGTGCCGACTTCCACGTCCTCGCCGTCGTCGATGCCGGGCACGGATCGGTCACCGTGGACTTTCTCCGACACCCGCTTCGGGAGCGTTCCGCGGTGTGGGTCGCTCCCGGAGCTGTGCACCGATGGGATGACATCGCCGGGGTGGCTGGGCACGTCGTGCTGTTCGTGCCGACCGCGCCGGTCACCCACGCCACCCGGGAGCTCGTCGCGTACCCGGACCTGGTCGCACACTGGAACATTCCCGACGCCGACTGGTCGTATGTCGACGCCGCGCGCAACCATCTCCTGCTCGAAGCATCCGCCCCACCCAGGGATATCCCGACGGAGCTGCCCGAGATCCTGCTCTCCGCGCTCATCGCCCGGCTCCGCCCGCCCCACGCCGAAGCACGGTCGATCAATCCGGTGTTCCACCTGTTCCGGTCCAGCGTCGAAGCGCACTTCCGGGAACATCACGACACCGGCTACTACGCCCGGACACTGGGATACGCGCCCCGCACCCTCTCGAGAGCGGTGCAGCAGGTCACCGGCCGCACCGCGAAGGCGTACATCGTCGATCGGATCGTCCTGGAAGCCAAACGGCTCCTCACGCACGACCGCCTCACCGCAGCCGCCTGCGCCAACACGCTCGGCTTCCTTGACCCGTCCAACTTCTCGGTCTTCTTCCGGAAGGCGACAGGCATACGCCCGGGCGCGTGGCAGGCGACGGCGGCCGTCGAGTGAGGCCATTCTTGCTCGTCACGGAGAAGGTGCACCGGCACAAGGGAGCAAGTTCCACGTCATTGAAACTAATGGAGAAACCAAGATTGCGGTTTGGACTACTCCGGATGATCAAGTCGCGAGCATGTTCCCGGTGAAATAAATGATGAAGTTTAACTTTATTCGCGAAAATAGTGAAATGTCCGCAGGTTGGGAGCATCGTCACGACCCGGGCTCGTCCACACGAACTGAACTGCTATGGTACTTCTTTCCGGGCGACATTGAGATAATTTCTGAGGGCATTCTGTGGCGCAGCAATTTCGAGTGAGTGCCCTTGTTGAACATTGGCAACGAGTTGCTGCATATCTGCAACGAGTTGGAAATCAAGGAACACGTTTCATATGCCTTTACTGAAACCGTATCCGAAATCGGTTTCGACATCGTCGGAAATTCCGTGGTGATAACCCCGTCAGAAGCTTCAGCGTTGCCCTCATGTTCACATTCTGAACTGTGCCTGGCGGTAGACGATTTCGTGGTCGAGCATATCGCCAACCTTGAACGAATCTACCCAGCTCTTGACAGGTCGGAATTGATACTATCAATGTCAACATCCGCCAATCGGCTGATTCATCGTTATCGTCCTGATCCTCCAACGGAATCAAGTTGATCAACATCGGCCTTTCCGCCCCCGGATGCGCTGGCCTGCGCCCATATGCCCCGACGATTTCTGAGCGGTGAGCGGCATCCTTGCCCGCCCGTCGTTCCGGCGGCAGCTGCCCCAGACGAATAGGTCCTGCCTCGGTCCTAGTGGGTCGCTTCTGAAATAGTTGGACAGTGTGGCCGTCTGGTTGAATCTCTGTGTGCGAGCTGCCCCGTCTGGTGTTGCGCGATGGTGATCGGGAGATCCTGCAGGGTTGGATCCGGTCGAGGTCGATGAAGTCCGGGCTGGTCCTGCGGGCTCAGATCGTCATGCTGGCCGCCGATGGGTGACACATCCCGAGATCGCGAGAAGACGGTCCCCGGTCGCTGCAAGGGCAAGGCCCATCGCCGGGAGACTCTGGGCCTGCACTCGCAAGGACGGTCGTGTAGAGCTGAAGCTGTTCGTGGAAACCTCCGACGGCAAGCGCAAGCGGGTCAGCGTGTACGGCCGCACATGGGACGAGGCGGACGCGGAGCGTACCCGACTGAAGGAGTTGCAGCGCAAGGGAATTCCTGTCGATGTCGCGACGATGACGGTCGGCCATTACCTCGGATCGACGGCCGAACGATCTTCCTGCGGCCGAAAACGGAATCCTCGGAAAGCTGGGTACCGCTCACTCCGGAGATGGTTCGCATCCTTCGGCAACGACAGCGCGAGCAGCGAGCCGACCCGACAGAGACCAAGGCCAACAAGTATGGCTTGGTGTTCGCGACGAACAACGGCACGCCGCTCTCACCTCGGAACGTGAACCGTGCCTTCGAGCGGTTGTGCCGGCGGGCCGGTGTTCGGCAAATCCGTTCGAAACGGGCGGGGAATGCGATCTTCGAAAAGGTCTGTGACCTGGGAGTGCGCCATCAGGGACTCGAACCCCGAACCCGCTGATTAAGAGTCAGCTGCTCTGCCAATTGAGCTAATGGCGCTTGTGCAGTATTCCGTTCCGGGGCCCGTCGGCTCCGTTGCGGTGCGGGGAAAACCATAACAGGCGCGCGGTTGGAAAGTGAAATCGCCTGGTCAGGAGGGTGGGGTGGGGGGTTGGGGGGAGCGGGACCAGTCGGCTATGAGGGTGCGGAAATCGGCCAGGGCGCCTCGCCATTGGGTGTCGCCGCGCCAGATGGCGTGCCAGCGGCGGGTGAGGTCGATATCCGCGAGCGGGACTTCGACCAGTCGGCCATCGCGTAGTTCCTGGCTCACCACCAGTTCGCTCAGGACGGCGCCGAGTTCGCCTGCGGCGGCGGCGATCTTGACCGCGGCGTTGGTTTCCAGTTCCAGTGCGGGATCGGCCATCGGCGCGCCGACGGCGAGCTCGAGCGTCTCCCGGGTGCCGGAGCCCTGCTGGCGGGTGACCAGCGGCAGTTGCGCCAATTCGCCTGCGGGGAGCGGGATTCGGCGGCGTGCCAGGCGGTGTGCCGGGCCGACGACGAGTACCAGGCGGTCCTGGGCGACCGGCTGACTGGACAGGTCGGTCGGCAACTGGGGAGTCTCGACGAATCCGAGGTCGATCTCGCGGCCGCGGACCGCGTCGATGACCATGGCCGAGCTGCCCACCAGAAAGTGGACCGGCGTGCCCGGTGTGCGCTGCCGGAATTCGGCGAGCCAGCGCGGCACGAGGTATTCCGCGACGGTCTGACTGGCGCCGATACGGATCTTGCTCGTGGCCTGTTCGCTCAGCGTCGACGCCCCGGTCAGCAGCGCATCGGCGGCCTCGACCACCCGGCGGCTCCACTCGGTCACCATGCGCCCGTGCGCGGTGAGCACCGCGCCGTGGCTGCGCCGGTCGAGCAACTCCAGGCGCAGGCGCGATTCCAGTACCTTGATGCGCTTGCTGGCGGCGGGCTGGCTGATCCGCTCGGCCCGGGCGGCGGCGGAAATGCTGCCGAGGTCGGCTATGAGAACCAGCACGCGCAGCGCCTCGAGATCGAGATCCAGCCTGGGTAACGCAATCATCAACCACCTCCGGCCCTCGATGCTACCTATAACCGAGGGTTATGGATCCAGTGGAAATCGCTCTCTACCGGCGGTCGGCCGTGGATAACAGGCTGGATGGCATGAGTCGGATCGCGGATACCGTGCAGGTTACTTCGGAGGAGACGACCCGGCGGGGGCCCACGGCCCTGCTCGCGCGGCGGGTGCCGGGATTCGCGCTCGCGGTGCTGATCGCGGTCGTCGCGATGGTGATCGGCCGCCTGATTCCGGTCGTGGGAGCGCCGGTGACCGGCGTGGTGATCGGCGCGGCGGTGGCGGCGATCCGCGCGCCGGGCCGGATGCTGCGGCCGGGAATCGAGCTGGCGTCGAAAAAGGTGCTGCAACTCGCGGTGGTGACGCTGGGCACCCAGCTCTCGCTGGCGCAGGTAGTCCACACCGGTTTCGCCTCACTGCCCGTGATGGTCGGTACCCTGGCCGCCTGCCTGGTGGCCGCGTACTTCGTGGGACGCTGGCTCGGCGTGGTGGGTGATCTTCGCACGCTCATCGGCGTCGGCACCGGCATCTGCGGCGCCTCCGCGATTGCCGCGGTGACCCCGGTGATCGGTGCGGTCGGGGCCGACGTGGCCTATGCGGTGTCGACGATATTCCTGTTCAATATCGCTGCGGTACTGAGCTTTCCGGCGCTGGGGCACCTGCTCGGACTGGGGCAGCACGCCTTCGGGCTGCTCGCGGGCACGGCCGTCAACGACATGTCGTCGGTGGTCGCGGCCGCGAGCACCTACGGCGGGGTCGCGGCGAACTATGCGGTGGTGGTCAAGCTCACCCGGACGCTGTTCATCATTCCGATCTGCTTGGGGCTGGCCGCCTGGGTCGCGCGGCGGCGTTCGCGCTCGGGTGCGGACGCACCGGCGCGACGGACGCGGATCATTCGCCTGGTGCCCTGGTTTCTCGTGGCGTTCCTGGCGGCGGCGGCGCTGAACTCCGCCGGCCTGCTCGGCGCGGGGGTGCGGCACGGCATGGTCGAGGCATCGATGTGGTTGATCACGATCGCGCTGTCGGCGATCGGCCTGTCCACGGACGTGCGGGGGCTGCGCACTGCGGGCGCGCGGCCGCTGGTGCTCGGGGCGGTGCTGTGGGTCGTGGTCACGCTCACCAGCCTGGGCATGCAGTACCTGTTCATGGGCTCGATGCACAGTTGAAACCGGGCCGGTCGGTCGGCTTTTCGTCGTGTTTGCGGGTACTCGGAGGTTCCAGCTGGCACAATTAGCGCCGCGTAGTCTCAGCCGGATCCCTGCGGGTGTGGTGGTGAGAGCGCATCCGGGGCTGCCCCGGAGGCGCCCGAGTGCGGAACGGGGTTGCATATGCGCACAGTTCGGCAGTGGGGTGCGGCACTGGCCGTGCTGACCGCGGGGGCGTTGGTGGCGGGGTGCGGAGCGCCGGCGCAACCGGTCGGGGGGATGCCCGATTCGCCATCGATCTTCCAGATGCTCACCCCCGGGGTGGTCGCGCCGTTCGCCGACAGGGCGGTCGGAGTGCCGGTGGCCGATCCGCTGCAGGTGCGAGTCGAGAACGGCCGATTCACCGAGGTGTCCCTGATCAACCCTGACGGCATCCCGGTGTCCGGGCGCATCGCACCGGACGGCCGCTCCTGGCAGATCACCGAATCGCTGGGCTTCGGCCGCACCTACCACCTGCGGGCGGCCGCGCTGGGCATCGGCGGCCCGGCCTCGGCCGACATGACGTTCACCACCATGCAACCGGACAAGCGCACCCACCCGTGGCTGCTGCCGGGGGAGAACGAGGTGGTGGGTATCGGGCAGCCGGTGGCCGTGCAGTTCGACGAGAACATCCCGAACCGGCGCGCGGTCCAGAACGCGATCAAGGTGACCACGGTGCCGCCGGTGGAGGGCGCGTTCTACTGGGTGAATCCGCGTGAGGTGCGATGGCGCCCCGAGCATTTCTGGGCACCGGGCACCCGGGTCACCGTCGATGTGAACACCTACGGGCGCGACCTGGGCGGCGGACTGATCGGCGACAGCGAGATCCATTCCGGGTTCACCGTCGGTGACGTCCAGGTCTTCACCGCCGACGACAACACCAAGATGGTGACCGTCGAACAGAACGGCCAGGTGGTGCGCTCCATGGCGACGTCGATGGGCAAGAACTCCGCACCCACCGACAACGGCATCTACATCCTCAGCGACCGCTTCGACCATATGATCATGGACTCCTCGACCTACGGCGTCGCCGCCACCAGCCCCGGCGGATACCGCTCCCGGGTCGACTGGGCCACTCGCATGTCCTACAGCGGGATCTTCATGCACTCCGCGCCGTGGTCGGTCTGGGCGCAGGGCTCGGTCGACACCAGCCACGGGTGTTTGAACCTGAGTCCCGCGGATGCGCGATGGGTGTACGAGAACGCCAAGCGCGGGGATATCGCGATCGTGAAAAATACTGTGGGAGGGACGCTTTCGGGCGTCGACGGGCTGGGGGACTGGAATATGCCGTGGCCGCAATGGAAGGCGGGCAACGCGGACATCCATCGCTGAGCCGTATCCCCGCGGACCATCCTGGATCGTCGGCGACCGCGCTCGGCCGACCGCGAGGCACGGAACGAATCGTGAAGCGCAAGTATGGGGTTTGTCGAGCGTCTTGGTGTCGCATGATGGTTTCGTGAGATCACCAACGCAGCGATGGAACAGGTTCATCGAACACGTGCAATCGGCCTCCGCGGCGCTGCCGGCCGAGACGAGGAAGTCGATATTCGGCACCGCGGCAGGCCACGAGGGGACCGTTCCCGAAGACCTCGGCCCGTTCGTCGATACCGTGGCTCGCCATGCCTACCGAGTCACCGACGACCAGGTCGCGGGCTTGCGCGCGGCGGGGCGCTCGGACGACGAGATCTTCGAGGCGACGGTGGTCGCGGCGGCCGGCGCCGCCGACCGGCGGTTGCGGGCCGCGCTGCGCGCGATGCAGGGGCGCCGATGAGGATCGAAGCCCTCGAGCGGGGCCACGATCTGGCGGGTCGCTGGACGCTGCGCACCATGCGCGCCCTCGGCCGGATGGAGGTGCCCGATGTCATCAAGGTCATGTTCTACCGGCATCGATACTTCGGCACGCCGTTCAGCGACCTGCTGCAGGATCTCATGCGCGGGCCCTCGGAGTGGACGATCGGCGAGCGAGAGTTGTTCGCCACCTTCACCTCTGCCCGCAACCAGTGCGAATTCTGCCGGACCTGCCATCAGGTGGTCGCCGAGAGCTATCAGCCTCGAGAACTGGTGATCCGCGCGCTAGAGCGGCCCGCCGATTCGGGCCAGCGCCCCGAAGTCGTTGCGGTACTGGACTTCCTGGAGAAGCTGGCGGAATCACCGGATGATGTCGAGCCCGATGATGTCGATCGGGTCCGGCGGGCCGGAGTGACCGATACGGCGCTCGAGCAGGCCATTCGAATCAGCGCGGCCTTCCACGTCATCAACAGGATCATGGACACCGTGGGCGGCATTCCGCCGCGAGGTCGTCAATTGCCAATGACCCGCTGGGTCCTGCGTCGCCTGGGGTACACCACGTTTCCGACCGTGAAGTACCTGTCGTTCGCCCGGTGATGCTCAGCTCTCTCGGTCGCGCCGGGCACTAGCCGTGCGGATCGCCGACGGGCAACGGTCTGCCCAACCGGCGGTTGGTCATCGCCAACTGCCAGTCGGTGCTGGTCGCGAGATTGTGAAGCTGGTCCGGGGTGAGGCGGCCGCACGGGTGGTTCCAGTGCAGGGCGATGATGTCACCGGGGGTGGCGTCCGGTATCGCGTCGTAGTCGGCCGCCGGGAGATGGCGGATCTCGGGGGTGGACAGCGTCAGGCGGTGGCCGTCCCAGTGCAGTGGGCGGATGCGGACGGTGAGTTCGGGGCCGTCGCGGGCGACGACCAGTGCGGGAGAGATGCGGCAGCTGTCGAGCACGTGTATGGCGGTCTCGTCCGCGCCGCGGCCCAGGAGCCTGGTCCACGGGTACACCCCGAAGACGTGGAACCCGTGGTCGGGCGCTGCCTCCTCGGTCAGTTCCGCGGTCAGGTGCGTCCAATAGTGTCCTGCGACGGGGCCGATCACGGCCAGCAGCTCGCGCAGGAACGTCGCGCGATCCAGCGCCGCGCCGACTCCTCCTCCGTGCCAGTACGATTCGACGAGCCTGCCGTCCAGCGGATCGGAAATTCCACACAGCCTTCCCATCACCCGCAGGTAGGGCCACACTCCGGTGAATTGTCTTGCCGCGGCGCGGATCTCCTCGGGGGAGCCGGCGCGCAGGGCGAGCGTGCCGGGCGGGCCGCAGTAGCCGAGCGCGTTGGGGGCGTAGGCATATCGGGCGAACATCGAGATACCGGCCTCGTGTGTGCGAGCCGGGGACGATGCGGCGGGCGGTGCGATGGACGACCTCCTTATTTCTAATTCTGGTGGTGAGTCAGCAGATTCGCGGTAGCTGCTCGCCGATCGGCAGGTCCACCACGCGAGTGCCGCCCAGCGCGGTCCGGGCCACGACCATGCCCGGATGGTCGGCCACGCACGTGCCGATCCGTTCAGCGTGCGCGCCCAGCGGATGATCGCGCATGGCGGCGAGCACGCGGTCGGCGTCCCGGTCCGGGACGAAGGCGATCAGCTTGCCCTCGTTCGCGACGTAGAGCGGATCCAGGCCCAACAGCCCGCACGCGTCGCGGACGCCCGGCGGGATCGGAATCCTGGTCTCGTCCAGCCTCACCCCGGCGCCCGCCGCCCGGGCGATCTCATTGAGGCTCGCCGCGACGCCGCCGCGCGTGGGGTCGCGCAGCACATGGATATCCGCGCCGGTGGCCAGCATCGCGGCAACCAGCCCGTGCAGGGCCGCGGTGTCGCTGCACACCGTGGTCTCGAATTCGATGCCCTCGCGCCGGCTCAGCACCGCGACGCCGTGCAGTCCGATCTCGCCGCTGACCAGCACCGCGTCGCCGGGGCACGCGCGCTGGGGACGAATGTCCACGCTCTCGTCCAGCACCCCGATGCCCGCGGTGTTCACGTAGACGCCGTCACCGTGCCCGGCGTCGACGACCTTGGTATCGCCGGTGACCAGGGTGACACCCGCGGTCAGGGCGGCCGTGCCCATGGCGGTGGCGACGCGGGCGATCTCGGACAGCGGCGTGCCCTCCTCGAGGATGAACGCGGTCGAGAGCACCAGCGGACGGGCGCCGGACATCGCCAGATCGTTGACGGTGCCGTTGACCGCCAGATCGCCGATGGACCCGCCGGGGAAGTTCATCGGCTTGACGACGAACGAGTCCGTGCTGAACGCCAGCCGGGTGTCGCCGATCGCGACCACCGCCGAATCACCCAGTTCCGACTGGGCGGCCGGGCCGAACGCGGGCAGGAACAGGTGCTCGATGAGCTCGCCGGACATCGCTCCGCCGCCGCCGTGCCCCATGACGATGTTCGGCGAATCCCGCAGCGGCATGGGGCAGACCCAGTTCTCCATGTCGATGGCGGGAGTTTCGGTTTCAGGCATGAGCCACCTCCGCCGGGAGATCCAGGCGCCGGTACAGGTAGTAGGCGGCGCACGCGCCCTCGGAGGACACCATGGTGGCGCCCAGCGGATTTCGCGGCGTGCACTGCTTGCCGAAGGCGGCGCACTCGTTGGGCTTGATCAACCCCTGCAGCACCTCGCCCGACCGGCAGATCGCGGATTCGGAGGTATGCAGATCCTCGACCGCGAAACGGTCCTCGGCGTCGTATTCGCGATAGCGCGGCGAGAGCTTCCAGCCGCTGGCCGGGATGACGCCGATGCCGCGCCAGGCGCGGTCGGTCACCTCGAAGACGTCGGCCAGCATCGCCTTCGCCGCCGGATTGCCCTCGGGCGCAACGACACGCGGGTAGGCGTTGTCCATCTCGTGCTTGCCGGATTCGAGCTGGATCACCGTGCGGCGGATGCCCTCGAGGATGTCCAGTGGCTCGAATCCGGTGACCACCACCGGAACCCGGTACTTCTCGGCGAGCGGGGGATATTCCTGGGTGCCCATGACGGTGCACACGTGCCCCGCCGCGAGGAAGCCCTGCACCCGGCAGGTCGGCGACTCCATGATCGCCGCGATGGCGGGCGGCACGAGCACGTGCGAGACCAGCAGCGAGAAGTTGCGTATGCCAAGGCGTTTGGCCTGGTACACGGTCATGGCGTTGGCCGGTGCGGTGGTTTCGAAGCCGATGCCGAAGAACACCACCTCGCGGTCGGGTTCGGTGCGGGCGATCTCGAGCGCGTCCAGGGGCGAGTAGACCACCCGGACGTCCCCGCCCTCGCTCTTGATCCGGAACAGGTCCTTCGAGCTGCCGGGGACCCGGAGCATGTCGCCGAACGAGCAGAAGGTGACGTTCGGCCGCGCCGCGATCTCGAGGGCCTTGTCGATCATCTCGAGCGGCGTGACGCACACCGGGCAGCCGGGGCCGTGGATCATCTCGATCTGATCGGGAAGCAGCTGATCGATGCCGTGCCTGATGATCGAATGGGTCTGTCCACCACAGACTTCCATGATGGACCAGCGTTTGGTGGTGACCTTGCGGATCCGATCGAGCAGGCCCGCGGCCAGCTCCGGATTGCTGAATTCGTCGAGATACTTCACGATCGGACCTCCGGATTCTCGGGTGGTTGTGTGGCGCGGGGATCGTCCAGGCCCGCCTGTGCCGCGGCGCGCGCGAAGCCGTCGCCGAACTCCTCGTTCAGCACGCCCAGATGTTCGAACTCGGCGAGGGTGCGCAGGGCGGACTGCTCGTCGAGGCGCTGGAGCGCGAAGCCGACATGGACGATGACGTAATCGCCGGGCGCAATGTCGGGGATGTACTGCACGCACACGTCCTTGTGCACACCGCCGAAGTCGACGACGGACATCATCGTGCCGTCGCGCTCGTGCAGGCTGAGTACCTTTCCCGGGACCGCTAGACACATGTCGTACTCCTTCCGCTCAGCTCGCCCCGGCGGCGAGCAGCTGACCGAACGCGAGGCCGCCGTCGTTGGGCGGCAGTCGGTGATGGCTCAGGACGGTGAAGCCGTTGTCGTGCAACAACCTCCGCGTGGCGCTCAGCAGCAGCGCATTCTGGAACACGCCACCGGCCAGGGCCACGGTCGTGTCCGGCGGCGCGGCGCGCACCGCGATGTCGAGCACGAGGTGCGCCACCGCGTCGTGGAATCGGGCCCCGATCGCGGCGGGCGAAATCCCCTGCCGCGCATCGGCGATGACCGCCGCAAGCACCGGCGCCGGATCAATCTCCGCGTTCTCGAGATCCTCCGGCAGCCCGAATCGATAACGGGCGCCATCGGATTCAGCCGCCCGGGACAGGCCCTCCAGCTCGATCGCGGCCTGCGCCTCATAATCGACGGTGTGCCGCACCCCGGCCAGGGAGGCGACCGTGTCGAACAACCGGCCCATGCTCGAGGTGGGAACACAGCCGAATCCGGTCTCTAGTTGTCGTGCCAGTACCGTGCGTTCCGCCGGCGAGCAGGCCCGCACCGCGGCGATATCGTCGGACCATTCGATTCCGGCGGCCCACAGGTGCGCCAGCGCCATCCGGTACGGCCGGCGCACGGCGGCGTCGCCACCGGCCAGCGGTACGTATCGCAGATGCGCCAGGCGGCGGAACCCCTTGTACCCCGCGAGCAGCACCTCACCGCCCCAGATCGCGCCGTCGGGGCCGAAACCCGTGCCGTCGAAGGCGAATCCGAGCACCGAGACGTCAAGGTCGAGGCCGTGCTCGCCCATCACCGCGCAGATGTGGGCGTGGTGGTGCTGCACCAGGTGTACCGGGAGCGCACCGGCATGGCGGCGGGCCCACTCGGTCGAGCGGTAGCGCGGATGCGCGTCCGCGGCGAACTGCACGGGATGCACCGCGGTGAGTTCCTCGAGGTGGTGTTCGGTCTCGGTGAAGGCGCGCAGGGTGGCCAGGTCGTCCATGTCGCCGACGTGCTGGCTCAGCCAGGCGTAGCGGCCCTGCGCCACCGCGCAGGTGTTCTTGAGGTCCGCTCCGACGGCAAGGGTCGCCGGAATCGCCATGGGCAGTGTGAGAGGTAGGGGGGCGTAGCCGCGCGAGCGGCGGACCGGCAGCTCGAGCCCGTCCACCACGCGTATCACCGAATCGTCGCAGGGCACCAGGATGCGGCGGTCGTGGGACAGGATGGCGTCGGCCAGCCCGCTCAGCCGGTCCCGGGCGTCGGCATCGTCGTAGCAGATCGGTTCGCCACCAAGGTTTCCCGAGGTCATCACCAGTGTCTGTGGACCGGGCGAATCGCCCGGCAGGCCGAACAGCAGCAGATGGATCGGCGTATAGGCCAGCAGCACACCGAGATCGGGATTGCGCGGCGCGACGGCCTCGGCAGGGTAGGCGGTGTCGCGCCGGGGGAGCAGGACGATCGGGCGGGCGGATCCGGTCAGCAGCGCGGCTGCAGTATCGTCCACCTCGACGATCTCCCGCGCGGCATCGAGGCCCGGCACCATTACGGCGAAGGGCTTGTCGCCGCGGCGCTTTCGCCGGCGCAGCTCGGTGACGGCGGCGGAATTTCCGGCATCACAGGCCAGGTGATAGCCACCGATACCCTTGACCGCGAGAATTCCACCGCGGCGCAGCAGGTCCCGTGCGGCCGCAATCGGGTCGACGGCGAGCACGGCATCCGGCTTGCGTGGACCGGCCGAGCTCGAGTCGGATATGCCTGCCCTGGAATCATCTGAAGCCGTGCCGTCCGTAGTGGGCTCGCGCTGTTCGGCAGCACCTATCTCCGAATAGCTCAGTGTGGGACCGCAATCGGGGCAGGCGATCGGCTGGGCGTGAAAGCGCCGGTCGCTCGGATCGGCGTATTCGCGGGCGCAGGCCGCGCACATGGGGAACTCCGCCATCGAGGTGCCGGACCGGTCGTAGGGCAGCGTGGCGATGATGGTGAACCGGGGGCCGCAGTTGGTGCAGTTGACGAAGGGATGCCGATAGCGGCGGTTCGCCGGATCGCGCAGCTCGGCCTCGCAGTCGGCGCACAGGGCCACGTCGGGGGAGGCCAGGGTACGCCCGCCGCCGCGGGTGGTCTCGGCGATGTGGAATCCGGTGCCGCCGCGGACCGGGATCTCGGCCTGCTCGACCGATTCGATGACCGCGAGCGGAGGCGGCCGGTTTCGCAGCCGCCGCGCGAATTCGTCGAGATCCGCTGGCGCACCCTCGATCTCGATGAATACCCCGGAGCTGTCGTTGGATACCCGGCCGGACAGGGCGAGCTCAGCGGCGGTGGTGTAGACGAAGGGCCGCATGCCCACGCCCTGGACCACGCCGCGGACGGTCAGGCGGCGGCGGATCCGGCCGGTGCTCACGGCTCCTCCCCGGAGCCGAGCAGCCGCAGTCCGGCCATCGCGGCGGCCGCGCCGTCCGCGTCGGTCTTCTCCACCGCCAGGCCCATGTGGATGATCACCCAGTCGCCGGGCCGTGCCGGATTCTCCTCCAGCAGACCGATATTCACCCGCCTCCGCTCACCGGAGACGTCGACCAGAGCGACCTGGTCGTGGTAGCCGTCGAGGATCTCCACGACCCGGCCCGGAATTCCGAGGCACATCGCTCACACCTCCTGTCGATCCAGCAGATCGGCCAGCACCGTTTCGATCGCGGCCACGGCGGGCGCGACCGCCGCCGCGACGGGGCCGCTGAGCCCGATGCCCTCGGCCACCGTTTCGACCTGGCAGCCCACGATCACGGTCGGCGGGACGACCCCGCCCAGCGTGCGCACGGCGGCGAAGACGGCCTCGGGATCCATCGCGTGCGCGTCGAGACCGCCTGCGCGGCCGCCGCTGTCGGAGTTCGAACCGCTGTCCGTGCGGCTCGCCCCGGGTTCGGCGCGCAGGATCTCGATGGTTCCCGGCGTGCCCCGGCGGGGCAGCGCGTCCACCAGTACCAGCGCATCCCAGCCGTCGAGCAGGTCGTAGGCCAGGTGCATGCCGCGGATCCCGTAGTCGCGCACGCACACATCCGGTCCGGGGTCCGCGCGCAACCGCCGGACCACCTCGGATCCGAATCCGTCGTCGCCGAGAAAGATGTTGCCGATCCCGGCGACCAGCACGCGGCCGCTCATCCGCGTCACATGTGCCGAATCTTCAGGTAGCGCCGGAGATCCGGGATCGAGCGGATGCCGGCGGCTGCCACCGTCAGCACGATCACTGCGACGACGACGGTCGCGATAATTCCTACGGTTTCCATGGCGGAGTGTTCCTTTCGTGGGTTCTCAGTACTGCGGGTGCGGGGCGTCCAGCGGCTCGATCTCGTCGGGGGCGAAATACAGGTAGCGGCCGTACCATTCGTGCAGATCCGCGGCGGGATCGTCCTCGACGACCACGCCGATGTGCACCTCTCCGTCGACGTCCTCGTGCACGGTGACCACCCGCGCGGTCCGTCCGGCGTAGAACAGGTCGTGCGCGTCGGCGCGCCGGGCCGGGTGCAGGCGTACCCGGCTGTCCTTGTGCACCAGCACACCGGCGATCGGCACGGCATCGGAGTCGGGTGCAACGGCGTTGTCGGCGAGCGGATCCCACCAATCGATGCCGTCGGGGACGGAGGGCAGCACCCGGGGACCACCCGCGGCGGGATCGCGCAGCACGCCATGCAGCTGCCGCATCTGCTCAGCAGTCATGGCCTCGCAACGGTCGATGATCTGCGCCGCACGCGGGTCGGTCGCCCGGGCCTGACGCTTCTCCTCGTCAGTCAGCGTCATCACGCGCAGGGTGAGGATCTCGTCGATCTCGGTCGAGTCGAACAGGGGAATCTCGCTCTGCTCGGCGATCTCCGGGTGGTCGTAGAGAATGATCGGCGAAATCAGCAGCAGCGCATGGGATCCAGCCGGGCCCGCGAGCACCGGGAAGCACCGATGCTGCGCGCAGGCCGCCGCTGCCGCGGCGGCGGCAGGTGGGGGGTCCAGCAGGGATACGAAAGCGCCGTCGGTGATCTCGGCGATCAGGTGCGCACCGATGAAGGAGTGCGCGATGGCATCGTCCCGGTCCGCGGCGGCCGGCCCGGTGTTCCGGGCGACGACGGTGCAACGCCGCATGCCGTCCACATCGTCGACGGTGAGCTCGAGCCGCCCTGCAAGTGACCTCCGCTCCCGCACTATTCGGCCGACGGGGTCGCCTGCCGGGATCTCCTCGGTCTCGCGGCCGCCGTCGACTTGCAAGTCGAAGGCGTTGTTGCACACTGCGATCGGACCGAGGACGATCTCCTGCTCGATCGCCTCGTCCCAGCTGAGCCACGATTGCCCGCCCACCGACATCTCGGTGACGGCCTGCCCGGCCGGGTCGATGATCGTGCGCCGCTGCAGCTGCAGGAATCGCACGGCCAGTGTGAGAGTGGCCGCGGGCTCCGCCTCGACGAGGAACTGTGCCGAGAGCCCGGAACCCTCGCCCAGGCCCGCCTCCTCGGCCCCGGGCGGGCCGAGCACCCCGAACTGCCAGCGGGACTGATTCTTTCGCGCGCTCGCCCGATACGGGTAGAGCAGATATCCCTCGTACAGGACGGCATCGGCCACCGCGCGAGCCCCGGCCCACGCGCCCTGCCCGTATCCGGCCGCGCTCACGGTCGTTCCTCCTGGTGAGCGGCCAGCAATGCGGCCACGGTCTCGTCGTAGCCGAGCAGGCCGTGCTGGGCCTTGAAGGCGGTGAGCTGCTCGAGCGTTTCGCGCGAGAGCCGCAGCCATCCGGTATTCGGGAAGTGCGCGGCCATCAGGTCCTGCCACACCGCGACGGGCATGTCGAACGGGTCGTTGCGATCCCAGGGCACCTGCTGGACGGTGAATCCGCCGGCGCCCCTGCTGAATACCGTCCCGCTGAACAGGAATACGAGCGGCGCGGTGCCGGTCCGCAGCGCATGCATGTACTTGGAACCGGCCACCTCGAGGTCGTAGGTGCACGGCATCGGCAGGTCGATCTCGGCGCCGCCGTCGAAGCCGGGAACCATGGTGGCGCAGTGCATCCAAAGGAACGTGCGCTGGGTATCGTGCCAGCGCTCGCGCGGGCCGAACAGGTCCAGCAGGCCCGCGCCCTCCTCGTCGGAATAGGCCCTGCGGCGCGGTTCGATCCGGACCTGGGCACGTAATGCGATGGCGTGCACCGGCTCGTCGGTGACCGCGGCGATGCCCACTCGCGCGGAGAGCATCGGCGTCACCGCGTAAGGCTCGGGCCGGATCTCCAGCACCGCGAAGGTGACCGCGTCACTCATAGTCGCCCCTGCCCGGCCGGGCACGGGCCGCGGTGGCCGCGAAGAACTCGTCGAGGTAACGCCGGGCGTCCTGGCCGCCGTCGAATCCGCGCCACAGCAGCCGCATTCGCCCGACGAACTCGTAGCAGGCATCAATGGGCAGCAGCAGGCAGGCCCCCGCCGTGTCGCGGTCGGGGCGGCGGATCAGCAGCGCCTCCACATCGGGGGCGAGCGTGCCGAGCTCGGGATGCCGGTCCACGATCGCGCGCCAACGCTCCATCGGCAGTTCGGATTCGGTGGCTCCGGCGGGCCCGGGATAGAACGCGACGGTGCGATCGAGCGTGGAATTGCGGAAGAAGAAGGCCAGGCCCACCGGGATTTCCAGCTCGTCCCATTCGGACGCGTCGATCACGACGCCGGGAAAGGCGAGATACCGGTCGGGCACCGCGCGATAGCGCAGCGCCGCGGCCTGATCGGTGAACAGTAGATAGCAGGCCCGGCACACGCAGAGCAGCTGCCTGCCTTCGGTATTCACCACGTGCTGGTGCTCTCCGGGAATCGCCTCCGCGCACATCTCGCACCGTTCGCCCGCGGGCGTCGGAGCGGGCTGCGTGTCCGCCAGCCGCCGCAGGATCCGGAACGAGGAATTCATCCCGCCACCCCCGCGGGAACGGCCACCGACAGTTCGCCGTCGCGGACGAGAACGGGCAGCGGATCGAGGTGCCCGCTCCCATCGACCCTCGCCCCGGCGTGCACGGCGTCGTAGTGTGCCTGGCAGACCGGACAGCGCAGCACCGCGTCACCGACCGGGAATCCCATGCGGCGGTGCAGGACCGCGCCCGCGAGCGAGTTGTCGCACGCCGGGCAGTGGTCGCGGTAGACGTAGAGCTCGGTGCCGATGCGGCAGGCCAGCACGGCCTGCCCGGCGATGGAGAATCCGCCGACCTCGCCGGGGGACAGCCCTGCCAGTTCGGGGACCGCGATCCAGCTGCCGGTCCGCGGCGCGGCATCGCGCACGCGGGTGAACAGCGAATCGGCCGAGAACACGCTTGGGTCCGAATCCGGTTCGGCGGCAACCACTTCGATCGCCTCGATCTCGGGCGCCGCGGCGCGCACGGCCTCCTCGACGGCGAGCTCGAGCGTCACCGACGACGACGGGCAGGTACGGCAGCTCCCGGCCAGCGCCAGCCGCACCACCCCGTCCTCGACGCCGAGCAGGGTCACGTCGCCGCCGTGTGAGCCCAGGTACGGCCGCACGCTGTCGAGCGCGGCCCCCACCCGGGTGCGAACTCCCTGCGGGTGCAGGCCGTGCACGAGCAGCAGGCTCGCCACCAGATCGTCCGCGGCCAGCAGCTCGGCCGTGGGCTCGTCGAGCGCCGCGACGATCCGCGCCAGCCCCGCGCCGTACAGCTCGACCACCTCGTGGAGCAGCTGTTCGGCGCGGTCGCGGGCGGCGGTGCCGCCCGCGGCGCAGGCGTCCAGGAGCGTCTCGATCCGATCGCCGGCCTCGCGCCAGCGGTCGGGCGCTGCGGCGTCGTTCCGGTCGGCCGGGTGATCGTTCACCATGTACCTCTCCCGTCGCCGGGCCGACCCGGGACTACTCCGCGGTCAGCGTCTGGGTGGGGGAGTGCAGGGTTTCCAACGTCTTCCCGTTGCCCAGATACATGTGCACCCCGCACGGCAGGCACGGATCGAAGCTGCGCACCGTGCGCATGACGTCGATGCCCTTGAAGTGCTCGCGATCGTTCTCCTCGAAGATCGGCTGGCCCTGCACCGCGTCCTCGTAGGGCCCCGGAGTGCCGAAGCTGTCCCGCGGGCTGGCGTTCCAGGGCGTCGGCGGATACGGATGGTAATTGGCGATCTTGCCGTTCCGGATCACCATGTGGTGCGAGAGCACACCGCGCACGGCCTCGGTGAAGCCGCAGCCGATGCTCTCGTCGGGCACCTCGAAGCTCTCCCAGGTCTTGGTCCGCCCGGCGCGGATCTCCTCGAGCGCCTTCTCGGCGAAGTGCAGCGCGCATGCTGCGGCGTACGCCTGGAAGTAGGTGCGCGCCCGGTCGCGCTCGATCGTGTTGCTGCCGTGCGCGGGGATCTTCCACTCCAGCTCGACCGGGCCCTTCAGCGCGGTCTTGGGCAGGTTGATCTGCACGCTGTGCCCGGTGGACTTCACGTAGCCGATGTCGACCAACTCGGCCAGCGCCGTCGACCACAGCCGGGCCAGCGGCCCGCCGCCGGTGTCGAGCGCGAGGTGATTCTTGCCGTCGAACCAGCGCGGCGACATCACCCAGCTGTACTTGTCGTCCAGGTCGCGCTTCTGCGGCTTGGGGTTGGTGTGCTGGTTCCAGGGGTGCCGCCGGTCCACCGGATTGCCGAGCGGATCGGTCGTCACGAACATCTCCTGGTCGGACCAGTCCTCGTAATACGAACTGCCCAAAAGGATTCGGAGGCCGAGGTTGATATCCACCAGGGAGGTGGTGACCAGTTTGCCGTCGACCACCACGCCGGGGGTGACGAACATCTTGCGGCCCCAGTTCTCCATGTCCTTGTAGGCGAAGTTGCACACCTCGGGATCCTGGAACGAACCCCAGCAGCCGAGCAGGGTGCGGCGCAGGCCGACCTGTTCGTAGCCGGGCAGGGCCTCGTAGAAGAAGTCGAACAGGTCGTCGTGCATCGGCACGACCTTCTTCATGAATTCGACGTAGCGCATCAGCCGGGACATGTAGTCGGTCATCAGCTGGATCGTCGCCACCGTGCCCACACCGCCGGGATACAGCGTCGAGGGGTGCACATGCCTGCCCTCCATCAGGCAGAACATCTCCCGGGTGTACCGGCTGACCTGCAGGGCCTCGCGGTAGAACTCACCGGTGAACGGGTTCAGCGCGCGCATGATGTCCGCGACGGTGCGGTACCCGTGCGCGTCCGCGTGCGGCGCCTGCGCCGTCTCGGCGCGGGCCAGGACGCCCGGATTGGTCTCGGCGACCATCTTCTCGCAGAAGTCCACGCCGACCAGATTCTCCTGGAAGATGTTGTGGTCGAACATGTATTCCGCGGCCTCGCCGAGGTTGACGATCCATTCGCCCAGATGCGGCGGCTTCACCCCGTAGGCCATGTTCTGGCAGTAGCACGAGCAGGTGCAGTGATTGTCGCCGCAGATGCCGCAGATTCGGCTGGTGATGAAGTGCGCGTCGCGAGGATCCTTGCCGCGCATGAAGATCGAGTAGCCGCGGAAGATCGAGGAGGTGCTGTGACACTCGACCACCTCGCGATTGTCGAAGTCGATCTTCGTGTATATGCCCAGGCTGCCGACGATGCGTGTGATCGGATCCCACGCCATCTCCACGAGGGCATCCGGGTCGATCTTGCGGTGCGACGGTTCCGGGATGATCTGAGTCATCGCAGTCCTCCTACCATGTGCGCGTCGCGCCGGTCTCCAGCGCGGTGCCCCGATGCCGCCAGTGCGGCTCCTTGTCGACCGTGCGGGTCGTGACGTGGCGCAGACTGCGGATCACCGATCCGTACAGCCCCGATGCGGTGGACGAGAACTTGCCGCCTGGCGGCTCGTCCATGAACGGCATGAACTTGTCCGGGAAGCCGGGCATGGTGCAGCCGATGCAGATGCCGCCCACGTTCGGGCAGCCGCCGACTCCGTTTATCCAACCACGCTTGGGCACATTGCATTTCACCACCGGACCCCAGCAGCCCAGCTTCACGATGCACTTGGGCGAGCCGTATTCGGTGGCGAAATCCCCCTGCTCGTAGTATCCGGCGCGGTCGCAGCCCTCGTGCACAGTCGCACCGAAAAGCCAAGTGGGGCGCAGTGCTTCGTCGAGCGGGATCATCGGGGCCTGGCCGGTGGCCATGTAGAGCAGATAGGTCAGCGTCTCGGACAGGTTGTCGGGCTGGATGGGGCAGCCGGGCACGCAGACGATCGGGATGCCCGCCTTGCTCTTCCACTTCCAGCCCAGATAGTCGGGCACCCCCATCGCACCGGTCGGGTTTCCGGCCATGGCGTGGATGCCGCCGTAGGTGGCGCAGGTGCCGACGGCGACGACCGCCGTCGCCTTGGGCGTCAGCCGATCGAGCCATTCGCTGGTGGTCATGGGCTGGCCGGTGGCGGGGTTGTTGCCGAAGCCGCACCAGTACCCCTCGGTGTGCAGCTGCTCGTTCGGGATCGAGCCCTCCACGACGAGCACGAACGGCTCCAATTCGCCGCGGTCGGCCTTGAAGAACCACTCGAGGAAGTCGTCGGCGCCGCCGGTGGGGCCGCATTCGAAATCGATCAGCGGCCAGTGGACCGCAATCTTGGGGAGACCAGGCAGCGATCCCAGCGCGATTTCCTCGATGCTGGGTTGAGTGGCGGCAGTCAACGCCACGGAATCGCCATCACAACTGAGCCCGGCGTTTATCCACAGAACATGGATCAAGGCCTGTTCGGCTTCGACTGCTTCGCGAGTTGGCATGGAGTGCCACCATTCTTGAAGCGGATGGTCACACGGAAACGGGCTCTTACCAGATATCGGCGAACCGAATCCGTGCGGTGACCCTGATCACGTCAGTCTAGGCGGGTGCGTTGGCATCCTCAAGGGTGCTCGACGGAATTGATCTTTGCTCGGAAAGCCATCGGTACCAGCGGAAAAGCCCGTCGCCGGTGGTCGCGGACACGGGCAGGATCGTGATTGCCGGGTTGACGGCCCTCGCGTGCCGCCGGCAGGTCTCGACATCGAAATCGACATAGGGCAGCAGGTCGATTTTGTTGATCAGCGCCAAGCCCGCGGCGGCGAACATATGCGGATATTTCAGCGGTTTGTCGTCGCCCTCGGTCACCGAGATGACCACGACCTTGGTCCGCTCGCCCAGGTCGAACAGGGCCGGGCAGACCAGATTCCCGATATTTTCGATGAACAGCAGCGTGCCCGCGGCCGGATCGAGCGCGTCGAGGGCGCCCCGCATCATCTCCGCATCCAGATGGCAACCGGCGCCGGTGTTGACCTGGACCACGCGGCAGCCGGTCGCCCGGATCCGTTCGGCATCGAGCAGCGTCTCCTGATCGCCCTCGATCACGGCCATCGGCACGTCGCCGAGTTCGCGGATGGTTCGCTCGAGCAGAGTGGTCTTGCCCGCGCCCGGGGAGCTGGTCAGATTGAGCGCGAGGATGTTGCGTTCGGCCAGGCGGGCCCGGATGCGGGCGGCCAGCCGGTCGTTCTTGGCCAGGACCTTCTGGTCCAGCGTCAACGTCCGGGTGGCCGGCGGATGCTCATGGTCGTGCGCGCCGTGCTCGTGCGGGTGATCGTGATCGTGTGGGTGGCCATCGTCGTGATGCGGGTGTTCGTGGGGAATCGTGATCACCGCGGAGTCCTGGCCGCAGCCACAGGTTGCACACATGTCTCACTCACCTCCATCGTCCGGATACGGAGTTCCCGTCCGGAACGCACCTCGACATCGGCGCTTCCGCACGGGCACAGCAGGATGAGGTCGGCGAGGCCGAATTCGGCGCCACAGCTGCGGCACCGGGCCGCGCCGGGGACGATTCTTATCTCGAGGCACGCGCCCTCCGCGACGGTTCCCTCGGCGACCAGTTCGAAACAGAATTGCATCGCCTCGGGAACGACGGCGCACAGCGCGCCGACCTCGACAGTGACGCTGTGCACCCGGGCGCCCGCCGCGTGCTCGCACACGGTGTCCACGACGCTTTGGGTGATGGCCAATTCATGCATGGCGGCTCGGTTCGACGACCTGGATGTCTCAGATTACTCCCTGGGACGTTCGGACCGGGACGCACGATTCGGCGGATTACCCCGGCGGTGCGGATGCGGCCCGGTGGCGTCGGCGGTGGGCCGCCTGTTTGGCGCGGTTGCCGCACAGGGACATGCTGCACCAGCGGCGACCGCGGCCGCGGGTGCGGTCGGCGAACAGGAGGGTGCAGGTGGGGCCCTCGCAGGACTTGATGTGGGTGAAGTCCTGGTCGCAGATCAGCTCGGCCATGGCCTGGGCGATGGGGAGTAGCAGGGTGTCGGGGGAATTCCAGCGGCGGCGGTCGGTCAGGGTGAGGGGGCCCTCGGTGCCGGCGGGAGGCCCGGCGATCGCACTGTAGCGGCGGTCGAGCTCCAGGAGCTCGTTGAGCGGATCCAGTTGGGGGAGAACGGATTCGGTCAGCGGATGGCCGCGATGCTCGGTGACGAAGCCGCGAAACCACTCGCGCAGGGTGCGGGCCTGGGCGGCCAGGCGTTCGAGCTCGCCGGGCAGGGCGCGCTCGCGCAGGTCGGCCAGGACCTGTTCGGGGACCATGTCCGCCTGCCGGAGCCAGTCGAGCAGACTCTCGCCGTCCTCCAGCCAGTCCACGACCGCATCCGTCGGTGTGGCCACCGAGTTCAGGAAATCCAGCCCGGCCGAATCGGCCAGGAACAGCGCGGGCGTCGACTGCGTCATCGGCTCCTCCTCCACCTCGAAGAGTAACCTCCTTGAATGCGGTTGACAAGTTACTGATGCCACGCATAACCTTCTAGGGAACACTAAGACGGTTACTTATTCGGAGCGACAGTAAAGGATGGCCATCATGACCGCAATTCGCTACCGCAAGGTCGACGTCGACGGCTTCGGCATCTTCTACCGTGAGGCGGGCGCCCCGGGGAGCCCCAAACTCCTTTTGCTGCATGGCTTCCCGACCTCGAGCCACATGTTCCGGGATCTGATTCCCCTGCTGGCCAACGACTTTCACATCATCGCCCCCGACCTGCCCGGGTTCGGCCGCTCGGACATGCCGGACCACAAGGAGTTCGACTACACCTTCGACAGCATCGCCGCAGTGATCGACCGCTTCACCGACGTGGTCGGCTTCGACCGGTACGCGGTCTACATCT
Organism: Nocardia albiluteola; assembly: GCF_018860155.1. Classification (GTDB taxonomy): domain Bacteria; phylum Actinomycetota; class Actinomycetes; order Mycobacteriales; family Mycobacteriaceae; genus Nocardia; species Nocardia albiluteola. The sequence continues at coordinate 146,398 of NZ_JAHKNI010000011.1, read as the reverse complement.
TCGACTACGGCGCCCCGACCGGCCTTCGGCTCGCGGTCGCCCACCCCGACCGCATAACCGCCATCGTCTCCCAGAACGGCAATGCCTACGTCGAAGGTCTCAGCGAGGGCTGGAACCCGGTCCGGGCCTACTGGGCGGATCCCTCGGCCGCCAACCGCGATGCCCTGCGCACGATGCTGACCCCCGAGACCACGCGCTTTCAGTACACCCACGGCGTGCCCGACGAGTCCCTGGTCTCCCCGGACGGCATCGCGCTGGACGACCACTACCTGGCCCGCGCCGGCGCCGACCAGGTGCAGTTGGACCTGATGCTGGACTACCGCAACAACGTGGCCCGGTACCCGCAATTTCAGGAGTACTTCCGCACTCACACTCCGCCGCTCCTGGCGGTGTGGGGGGCCAATGATCCGTTCTTCCTGCCCGCCGGCGCCGAGGCCTTCCGCCGCGACCTCCCCGACGCGCGGATCGAGTTCCTCGACACCGGCCACTTCGCCCTGGAAACCCACGCCGCCGAGATCGCCGAGGCCATCCGGGGATTCCTCGCCGACTGAGAGGCCGAGGCGTCCCGAGTCGATCTCGTGACCGGGTCGTCCCGCTGTCCGAGCACATCTGGACGGCGGGGACCGATCTCATGCGATGGCAGAGGCGCGGACCACGGCCAGTGCCCTGAGCTTGGTCATGGCGCGGTGCTGGGCGACCCGGATCGACCCCGCGGTGCCGCCCACCGCCGCGGCGGTCTCGGCGGCCGAGAGTCCCACCGCGACACGCAGAATCAGGATTTCGCGTTGCTTCGGCGGCAGGGCGCCGAGCAGATCGCTCATCCGACGGGCGGCCTCGGATTGCAGTGCCCGCTGTTCGGGACCGGTGTCATCGCAGGGCAGGTCGGGAACCGCCTCGACCGGGATGATGCGGTTACGGGCGGCGCTGCGGTAGGCGTCGGCGACCTTGTGTGCGGCGATGCCGTAGACGAAGGCCATGAAAGGTCGTCCCTCATCGCGGTATCGGGGCAGTGCGCGCAGGACCGCGATGCAGACCTCCTGTGCGACATCGTCCGCGGAGACCGTGCTCCCGGAAATGTGGTTCACCCGGGCCCGGCAATAGTGCACGATCTGCGGGCGTATCTCCGCCAAGACGCGTGCGATCGCGGTCCGCTCGCCACGAACCGCCCCAGCGAGGTCGTTCTCCAGCAATGCCATCGCCTCTTCCGAACCATGCGGCGGGGCCGCAGTCGGGTGTGCCGAGTTCCATTCCACTCGGCGACGCTGTGAGAAGGCTGTAAGGGCGCTGTGGAGATGATTCGGGCGCCGGTGAAATCGGGGACGGGCACGCAGACAGGGCGGCGAGGTCCCTATTTCATGGTGTGTCGAGTATGGATCGCGTTGACAGCGTGTGGTTTTCGATATCGTGGATGGCCCGGTCGAGGGTGTCGACGGCGGCCTGCAGCCGGGCGGAGGCGGCGCCCTCGCCGACGAGCCGCCGCAGACCGGTCAGGTGTAGCGCCGTCAGTAGATGGTCCACGACGGAGCCCGCGAGCTCGGTGCCCATGCCGATCGTTTCCGGCGAGACGGCGGTGGACGGGAGGGCGTGATGGTTTCGCGGCGGTGTTTCCGCGGGCGGGCCGAGGCTGCGGGAGATCGCGTCACCCGCATAGTCGGCGAACAGCTGCAGGATCTGCAGGTCCGCGGGCGTGGGGCGATGCGGGCGCGGGAAGTGGGTCGACACGATGCCGACGACCCTGCCGGTGAAGTCGATCAGCGGGGTGGACTGCACGGATCGGAATCCCGCGGCGGCCGCGATGCCCCGGTGCGACGCGAACCCGGGATCGGTGTCGACGTCGTGCAGGATCGTCTGATCGCCGTGCGAGGCCCGGCCGCAGGCGGAACTGTCGTCGTCGACGACGGAGAAGTGCTCGAGGAATTCGGCGTCGAACCCGGACTGGTCGGTGATCAACAACGCACCGGAGGCCGGGTCGACCAGCTGTACGTTCCCGAGTTCGGCGCGAGTCAGCGAGAGCGCCGTCTCCAGGACCGTCTGCACCAGCGCTTCCACCGGGGGGTCGTCCTCCAGCGTGGCGGTGGCCGCACGCACCCGGCCTAGCGCACCAGGCTGCTCGAGCAGGAACCGCACCCCATCGGCGAAGTGATCGGCGCGCCGCGTCAGGGTGGCGGCTGCCGGGGCCGGCGGGTACGGGCCGGTGCGCCATGCGGCGCGAATCCGGTCCAATGGTGTTTCGCAAGCGCTGGTCATTGGATATCGCGTCCTCGATTGTGCGGCGCCTTGGACGAACAGGCGCCGGGAGCCCCGAGCCATACCGATTCTATCCCCGCCGGATGCGGGAATCTGCGGCGGAATCGTGGATTCCGGTGGTAACGATGGAAAGGCGACATTTCAGAGGAGGATCAATGCTGGGCCGGATCGTCGACGGACTCCTTCGCATGCCACCGGCCACGGTGCCCGAGCCGGTAGTGCGCCGGGACATTTCTATACCGATGCCGGACGGCGTCACGCTGCTGGCCGACTGGTATCGCCCGCCCGGATCGCATCCGATGCCGGTGGTGCTGATTCGGACGCCGTACGGCCGCCGCGGATTGCTGAGCGAGCTGTTCGGCCCGGTGTTCGCCCGGCGCGGACTGCAGGTGGTCTATCAGAGCACACGCGGGACCTTCGGCTCCGGCGGCGAGTTCCGCCCGTTTCTGCACGAGAAGGACGACGGCCTGGCTACCGCGGCGTGGTTGCGCGCGCAACCCTGGTGCGACGGCCGGGTGGCGATGGCGGGGGCCAGCTATCTCGGGCATACCCAGTGGGCGATCGCACCCTATGCCGATCCGCCGCTGGAGGCGATGTGCCTGGGCGTTACCTCCTCGGACTTCACCGACGTGTTCTATCCCGGCGGTGTGCTGGCCCTGGACGACATGGTCGGATGGTCGGCGCAGATCGGCCGTCAGGAGGATCGGTTCGCTACGGTTCGAGCGCCGCTGCGACGCCGCCGCGTCCGTGCGGCCACCGCGACGCTGCCGGTCGGGCGGGCGGACGTCGCGGCGATCGGACGGCGGGTGCAATTCCTGGCCGACGTTGCCGGAAATGTGGAGACCCCGGAGTTCTGGTCCGGGACGGTGCACCGCCCCGAGGACGTGAGCACACCGGTCAGCATGGTCGCGGGCTGGTACGACCTGTTTCTGCCGGGGCAGCTACGCGATTTCCGGCGGTTGCGCGCGGCCGGGAATCCGGCGCGGATCCTGATCGGGCCGTGGAGCCACGGCGACCCCGCCAGTTTCCGGCCGATGATCGCCGACCAGGCCGATTTCCTGGCCGCTCATCTGCTCGGCGACCGCGCCGCGCTGCGCCGGGCGCCGGTGCGTGTGCACCTGCAACGGGCCGGGCACTGGCTGGACTTCGAGGAGTGGCCGCCCAAGTCGGTCGAGCGGCGGATCCATCTGCCCAGCCTCGGTGACGCGCCTGGCGACGCGGGCCCGGACGAATTCACCTACGACCCGTCCGATCCGACCCCCTCGGTCGGCGGCCCGCTGCTGTTCGGCAAGGCCAAGCAGCAGGACAACCGGGCGGTCGAGGCCCGCCCGGACGTGCTCGTCTACACCGGCGAACCGCTGGCCGCAGACTTGGACGTGGTCGGCGAACCGACCGCGACAGTGCACGTCCGCACCGAACGCGCCGGGGCCGATCTGTTCGTCCGGCTGTGCGATGTCGATGCGAAGGGGGTGTCCCGGAATGTCACCGAGGGCATCCTGCGACTGCGGGAGCGGGCCGACGGGCCGATCGAGGTGCCGTTGTTCCCGACGGCGTACCGGTTCGGCCGCGGGCATCGGCTCCGGGTGCAGGTCGCCGGCGGTGCATTTCCCCGATTCGGCCGCAATCACGGCACCGCCGAGCCCGTCGCCGACGCGGTGGCCGGTGTGCGGTGCGGCTTCCAGGTGTTCCACGATCGCGAGCGCCCGTCGTCGCTGATGCTGCCGATCCTCGCCGAATGACCGTGGCACCCGATCCGGCGTCCGGCGGGCGGAATCCCGGCGCTGGTTGTCGGTGTTGATTCGTAGAGTGGAAGCACCGAAGCGCCGAGCACATACAGACGGGGGACTCATGGCCGACCAACTGACGATCATGGCCGTACACGCCCATCCGGACGACGAGGTCATCAGCACCGGTGGGATCCTCGCGCAATATGCCGCCGAGGGTATCCGAACGGTCCTGGTGACCTGCACCAACGGCGAGCAGGGCGATGCGCCGGGCGGGATCAAGCCCGGGGAGCCCGGCCACGATCCGAATGCGGTACGGGCCCAGCGACTCTCCGAACTCCAGGAGTCGGCGGCGTTGCTGGGCATCGAGCACGTCGAGCTGCTCGGATATCGGGACTCAGGAATGGACGGGTGGGAAGGCAACCGGGATCCGGAAGCCTTCTGGAACATCCCGGTCGAGCAGTCGGCCGCCCGCCTCGCGGATCTCATGCGGCAGTACCGGCCCCAGGTGGTCGTCACCTATGACGAGAACGGCAACTACGGCCACCCCGACCACATCCAGGCCAACCGCGTCGCACTCGCCGCGGCGGCGGCCACGGATATCCCGGACAAGTTCTACTACACCGCGATTCCGCGCGAACGCTCCCGCGAGATGTTCGCGACGCTGCGCGCACAGGGCATGATCGACCAGGACCCGCCGGACGACTTCGGCACACCCGAGGAGCAGATCACCACGGTCGTCGACGTGGCCGCCTATACCCAGCGCAAGGTCAAGGCGCTCGAGGCGCACGCCAGCCAGGGCGACAGCGTGCCGTTTCTGCGAATGCCCGCCGAACTGCAGCAGCTGATGTTCGCCACCGAAAGCTTTGTCCGGCATACCAATCGCGTCGCGGCCGCACCGGCTCGGGAAACCGACCTCTTCGCCGGGCTCCGCTGAGCGGTCGCGGTTACACCTCCAGGTCCTGCCGTAGCGGGTGGGCGTGCTCGTCGAGTTCGATGCGCCGGGTGCCCGCGGATCCGTCGGCCACGATGGTCAGCAGCGGCCGGCGGCCGGGGCGTTGGATCCGGACGATGACGGATCCGTCTCGAGCGCGCTGGATTTCGGCGACGGCCTGCTCGCGGGCGCGGTCGCCGACGGCGGCGTCGAGATCGTCCAGGCCGTGCTCGTCGTAGAGGACGACCTCGACGCCGCGGCGGCGGGCGGCGCGGGCGGCGATGACGACCGGTGGATGCGCGAGCTGGGGCGCGCGCAGTGCGTCGCGTAGTTCGGCCTCCTGCAGCGCGCATACGTCCCGGACGCCGTCCACGGGTTCGAAACTGGCGAGCAGTTCGAGCAGCGGCCGGGTGAGCCTGCCGAGTCGATGCAGCTGCCGGTCCCGCTCGGCGACGGCGGCCGCGTCGGCGGCCTGGGCGGCGATCCGGTGCAGGGTTTCCTCACGCAGGTCCAGCGTCGTGCTGGCGACCGGGCCGATGATGCGGGCGAAGAACGTCGCGGCCAGCAGCGGTGCGAGATAGAGGAAGGGGACCGCGAACCCGTGCGAGGCGTCGGTAGGCAGGCCCATCCGGACAGCGAATTCGGCGAGCAGGACCACCATCGTCAGCCAGGCGAGTACGACGCGACCACGCATACACATGAATACGCATACCGCCGTGGCGCAACCCAGGGACCATTCCTGCACCGTCGTGTTGTCCGACATCGACGCCACGGCGCAGACGATCGCGTACTGCGCGGGACCACCGGCCGTCAGGATGGCCAGCGACGCCCCGAGGGGCGGCGGGTCGCCCGGCACGGCGAGCAGCGCGCCACCCGCGGCCGCGGTGAGGACGAGGCAGGCGAGCATCGGCCACGGCTGGGAGAACAGTACCGGGGTGGCGGCGAGGGATGCGGCGTAGGCGGCGAGGAAGAACGCGACCGTCACCCAGGCGGCGCGGGTGCGCATGCCCAGCAGGGTGCGCATGCTCAGCGGGGTGGGGGAGTTCGCGACGGTTCGGCATGTGTCCGGGGTGATGTGACGCTCGGCCATCGGGCCCGCCCAGCTCAGCCGGACCGTGGTGCCCGCACCTGGCCGGGAGACGATCGAGGAGGTGCCGCCGCCCAGCTGCCGCATCCTGGCGTGGATGCTCAGTGCGATGCCGAGCCGGTCCGGGCGCTCCACGGCGGTGTCGAAACCGACACCGTCGTCGATGACCGCGACCCGGAAACCGCCGCCGTCGACCCGGATATCGACGCGGCGGTGGGCGTCCGATCCCGCGTGCCGCATGCTGTTGCGGACGGCCTCGCCCGCCGCCGCGGCGGTGACGCTCACCGCCGCGGCCGGGAAGCCCCACCGTTCGGCGCCGCGATCCACGACGACCGCGATCGGCAGGTCCGGCTCGATATGCGCGACAGCGGCACGCAGGCTGTAGACGACGGCCGGTGCGTCCAGCACGCGGCCGAACGGATGCTCGAGATCGTCGAGGTAGTTGAGGGTCTGCATGGCCTGGCGCCGCACCGCGTCCCGGTCGGCGCCGCGCGCCGCGGCCAGCAGCGTCGACATCACCCAGTCGTGGGTCAGCGCGGCGAATCGATCTCGTTCGGCGGCGCGGCTGCGCAGGGCAGCCGACGATGCGGAGCTCTCGAACGCGTCGTTCTGCACCGTGTCGAGCGATCGCCCGGTGCGGATGAACACCAGGACCGCCGCCACGAACAGCGCGCTGTAACTGAACGCGTACAGCAGATCGGGGACGAAGGGCACGTTGACCTCCGGCGCCCGCGCCGTGTAATTGACCACCGTGGCCGCCACCGCGGTGACGGCGAGAGCCAGCAGGCTCGCCCGCGCCCGCCAGACCACCGCGGCCGCCAGCCCGGCCAGGGCCGGTACATCGCCGAGCCACTGATCCTGATGCAGCGGAACCCCGTGCCACGCGGCCAGCCACGCGATGAGCGTCACCGGGTAGCCCACCACCGCGAGCACGGCGGCCCGGCGCATCCATCGGGGATCCCGATGAAAGCTCAACACGCCCAGCGCAAGCCCCGGCCCGAACGCCACGGCGATCGCGAACGGCGTCCACCACGACTCGACCCCTCGCGACTGGTTCTCCAGGTCCGGCGCGACGAGCACCAGATCCGCGACATACCCCACGGCGACGAGCCGGCCGGACAGGCGCACAAAGCGGTCGGCGATCGCGTCGCGAGCACCCAACATCGCAGTCACCCGCTCACCTCATCCGTCCACGGCCATGTCCCCGTACCCTACCCACTGGTAGGGCAGGTATTCCGCGTCCGGGTTTCCGACGATCCGGATGCTGCGGGAGCGGCCGCTCTCGGCACGTGTCCGGATGATTCGCGCTCTCGGCCCACCTGGGTTCCGGATCGACAGGGGTGGCACCACATCGTGGTCGCGAACGCCGTGAGGAACGACGCAGCCGCGAGCGCGCCCGCGGTGGCCGTGCCGAGCACACGGCGAGGCGCCCACATGGTGGAGACCGATTTCATGTGCTGGGCCAGTTGGAGCCCGCGCTGATCAGCGCGGGCCACTTCAGCAATGCATCCAAGTGTGAGCGTATCATCGTTGATAGTATCAATCTTGGAAGTATTCTTCGTAGAGGGTGGCGCTCTTGGATGGCTTCATCGGCAGGCAGCGTGAGCTCGGGTTGCTCGATCGGTCGGTTCAGCGGGTTGTCGCCGGTGGGCGCGCGGGCCGCCCCGGCCGGGCGATACTCATGCGCGGGCGTCGGCGAGTCGGCAAATCACGCCTCGCGGAGGAGTTCGTCGAGCGGTCGGGCTTGCCGTTCCTTTACTTCACCGCGTCCGCGCAACGGTCGGCCGAGCTGGATCTCCGTCTGTTCGTCGAATCGGGCGAGTTGTCGTCACTGCCGGATGCGGCCCGGTTTGCCGGGCAGCATCCCAGAGACTGGGATGCTGCGCTGACCCTGCTCGCCTCGGTGCTGCCCGATGATCAGCCGAGTGTCGTCGTCATCGACGAAATGCCATATCTCATCGGCAACGACCCGGGCTTCGAGGGCAGCCTGCAAAAGGTGTTCGATCGAGAACTGTCGCGCAAGCCGATGTTGCTACTGTGCATCGGATCCGATCTGGCGATGATGGAAGCCCTCAACGAGTACGGTCGGCCGTTCCATCAGCGGGCGAGTGAAATGGTCGTCCCGTCGCTGAATCCTGCCGATGTAGCGGAGATGCTGAGACTTCCGGCCACGGAGGCATTCGACGCCTTCCTGGTATCCGGCGGCCTGCCACTGATTCTGGACGAGTGGCCGCAGGGTGCGACACCGGCGGAATACCTGGCCGATGTGGTCGATGACCCGACATCGGCCCTGCTGGTCAGCGGCGAGCGCGCACTGGCCGCGGAGTTCCCCGAGGATGCGCAAGCCCGGCGGGTACTGAGTGCGATCGGTGCCGGGGAACGCACGCATACCCTGATCGGCCGGGCTGCGGATCTTCCCACGGCAAGCCTGAGCCGGGCGCTGCGATTGCTGACCGACAAGCGCATCGTCGAGGCGCTGACGCCGCTGTCGACCCAGCCCTCCCGCGAGACCCGCTACATCGTCGCCGACCCCCACTTGCGATTCTGGCTGGCCTTCCTCGGCCCATACCTGTCCGAAATCGAGCGGGGCCGTGGCGATCTCACGCTTGCACGGGTCGAGCGCCGCTGGACATCGTGGCGCGGTCGGGCAATCGAATCCATTGTGCGCGAATCACTTCGGCGCCTACCGGAGCAGCTTCCCGAATCCACCAATGCCATTGGGGGATACTGGACACGCACCAACGATCCGGAAATCGACATCGTCTGCGCGGACAGGGAACCCATCGCCAAGACGATCACTGCGGTGGGCTCGATCAAGTGGCTCGACGACAGGCAGTTCGACAGCCACGACTTGACCCGCCTGTACCTGCATCGCTCGAAACTGCCAGGCGCGGACGAGAGCACGCGGATGCTGGTTGTATCCCGGTCAGGTATCAGCGTTCCGGGCGTTACGGGATTTACGCCGGACGACCTCATCGCCGCATGGCGATGAGCGCCGGATTGTCCGGGCGCGCAGTGCGCGCCACGATGTGATGGCAGTGCGGGGACGACTACCGAACGATGGGTTCGGTCGCGGGCGGACCAGGTGGTGGCGGAGTTAGTGCGGCGGCCGGATCCGACGGGCTCGGGCTTTTCGGGTTGCGGGGCGGCGGGACAAGCTGTTGCAGCGGCAGGGGCCCGGATCGGGGGCCGTCTGTCGCTGGGGACAGCCGGCAGTGTTGCGCGTCGCTGCAGGTGGCGGGCATCTCCGTGTCGGCTCGGGCGATGGGGACCGAACATGCGGATATTGCCAGCGCGAGCGTTATCGAGTGCAGGTATTTGGCGCGCATCGGTGTCACAACCATATCGGGTTGCCGTATACGGCGACGGAATTGTCGGCGTCGGCGGTCGAGGTGGACACGATGGCGTAGGAGCGCAGGCTCACCGGGCCCATGCAGGCATCGATTTTGATCTGTATCCGGTCGAGCGTGACAGACGCATGCGCGCCGGTGAGTTTCTTGGTCGCCAGCGGCACGGTGGTGATCGTGCCCGGTTTCGGGGCGAATGACACGTTCGGAATTGCCAGGGCGCTCGCGCCCGCGTTCACCCCGCCGACCGAGATCCCCACGTTGGGGCCGATGGCCGCGGACAGCCCGACGGTCAGCCCATTGGACACATCGACCTGGCAGCCGATCTCGTATCCCACGGCCATGCTCCCCGAGTCGACCGGTACCCGGCCCTTTCCGGAGATGTCGGCGATTGCCTCCAGCCGGACGAATCCCTCACGGGTGAAGGGTGATCCGGCCAGATTCGGAACGCGATCCAGATTCTCCGCGGCCTTGGTGACTCGCACTTGCCAACCGTCGTCGGTGACGACGGCGCGCGACGAGTCCGCTACCGGATCCGCGGACGCGGTCCCGAACGCGCCGGCAACGAGAGCTGCCGCCGCTATACAGGGCATCGCGAGGGTAGAGCTTTTCATTCGAAGGGGTCCTTGTCTCGAGTCTTCTTCGGCCTTGCGTAATCCCGACCGATCCGGGCCCGGAAAGGTGACAGGCCGATTCGGCGGTGGGTGCGTTGTCACACTTTCGGTCCGGCCGCGGTCGAGGAGTTGACGCCGGATCACGGCATCCCGACCGAAAGGAAAGTCCCATGACCACTCTCACCGAACGCGCCGCCGGCCTGCCCCGCACCTCCGCTTCCGGGCGGGTGCGCACGATCGCCTACTGGGCGTGCACCGTGAGCCTGGCGTTCATGATGATCAGCGGCGCCTACGGCGAATACACCCATCAGTACGGAACTCTGGAAACCCACACGATCCTCGGCTACCCCACATACTTCATCTCGCTCATCGCGACTTGGAAGGTGCTCGGCAGCGCCGCGATCCTCGTGCCGGGGTTCGCGCGGTTGAAGGAATGGGCTTATGCCGGAATGTTTTTCAACATGAGCGGTGCGTTCATCTCGCACCTGGTCGAACACGACTACGGATCCGCCGGCATGCACCTGACGGTCACCGCGGGCATTTGTGCGCTGGTCGTCGCATCCTGGGCACTGCGCCCCGCCGACCGCTCGTTCGTCCGGGCCGGCTGATCGTCGGGCCGAACCGGCCTGCCCGGACTAGGGCCTTAAGGCACGCGCTCAACCAGCTGCTCGCGAGTAGTGTCCTGAGCGGGGTGCCTATTTCAAAGGAGCCCCGGTAATGACAAAGTTCGTTCAGACGATCGAGTTCACGACCACGCACCTCGACGAGTTCAACGAGAAGCTCGACGCCTGGCTCGCTGCGACGGCGGGCAAACGCACGGCTCTGCGCGGCCTGGAGGCCAAGGATCGCGACCGCGAGAACACGTACATGGAGGTGGTTGAATTCCCCTCGTACACCGAGGCGATGCAGAATTCCGGCCTTCCCGAAACCACCCGCTTTGCCCAGGAACTAGCCGTGCTGTGTGACGGCCCGGCTACCTTCCGCAATCTCGATCTGCTCCGCGAGGACGACATGTCCGACGGGCAGCGCCGGAGTCTGATCGTGCGGAGTCTCGACAATCCCGACGAGTCCCGCCCATTCGAGGCGGGAATGGGCCGTTTGGATCTCGTCGAGACACCGCAAGGTCCGGTCGGCCGTGCCGTGTTCGAACCCGGCTGGCGCTGGTCCGAGCATGTCAAACCGATCGCGGGCACCGACAGCTGCCAGGCCATGCACGCCGGGTACTGCATCTCGGGCCGCATGCGACTCCGCATGGACGACGGCACCGAACGCGATATCGGCCCGGGCGACTTCCTGTTCTGCCCGCCCGGCCACGACGCCTGGACCCTCGGTGACGAGGCGTGCGTGACGCTCGACTGGTCGGGTGCCGCGCGATACGCGCAACGGGATTGAATCCTCAGCACGGGCGATCGTCCTGGCATCGGAGCCTGAACGATCGGCCGTGCTCCATCCGGAGGCATCAGATCTGGCGATAGATGTCATCCAGCCCGATGAGCAGCACATCGCCGGACTCCGCGGCCGCCTGCCGAAGCTCGTCGGTGAAACCCGCGCCCGAGTAGCAAGCGAGACCCGTCGAGGTGGTGTCGTAATGGCCAGCCTCCACCACCAGTTTCCTGATATTCCGGAGTCGTTCGAGGTGACCGATGCCCATCACCTCTTGCAACTTGCATTCGCCCAATGACAGCAGCGGGGGCTTGCCGGTGTCGGCGGCTCCGACCACGACCACGTCGACCTCACGACCGATCTTGTTGGCGGAATCATTTATCACACCGCCACCCACCTTCACCGGCAGCTCGGCGAAGGTTTCCGAATCTGCGTGCAGCAGTGCCCATTCGCGGCAAATCTGTTCGAATCGCGGGCCGAGCGCATTGGCCGAGAACTGACGTTGGCGGGTGGGCCACACACGCCCTGCGGAGCCGGGAGCCTCCAATCGGCTCCACACCGGCCGCATCACGCTGTAGTAGAAGGTGATCAACGGTTCGGCGATCCGGTAGTACGTGCGGTTGCCGCGGAACATATCGTCTTCGTGGGCCAGGAATCCCGCATCCTCCAACACATTCAGCGGGTGCGAGATGTCCGCGGCTGGGCGTCCGATATAGCTGGCGATTCCGCCCCTGGTTGTATTGCCCTGGGCCACAGCGGCCAGCACGGCATGGTAAAGCCCGAGATCGCGGATGTCCGTTTCATCGGCCAAGAGGTACCGGGCTTCCCGGAACAGTGGGCTCTCGGGGTTCAACACCGTTCGGATCACCCAGTCATCGAAGTCGGCCATGTCTTTCGGAGCATCGTCCCGGACGAACTCACGACGATAGGCGGGCGTGCCGCCGACGACTGCATTCAGTCGAAACGCAAGTTGTGGGTCTTCGACGCGCCAAAACTTGGCGGCTTGAATGTGATCCAGCGGTCGAACCACCAATTCCAGCCCGGCTCGCCCGCGCAATGGTGCGGCGCCCGCGAGCAGCTTGCCCATGAACGACATCGCCGAGCCGCACAGCAACAACCGGGTTCGCGAGCTGGTCCGTTCTCGACGTAGCGGTGCCAGTGCCTGCTGGATGATCGATGGCAGCGCAGGATTGGCCTTGGCCAGGTACGGGAACTCGTCGATCACCACTGGGAGCGGCTGTTCACGACCAAGAAGCAACAGTGCATCGACGACCTGAAACCAGTCGGTCGGCTGCACCGGGAGGGGCGCGTTCAGATATTGAGTCAGTGCCGACCCGATCAGGCGTAAGGACTCGGCATCGGTGCTCTCGGTCGCACCGAAATAGAAGCCGCCAGTTGCCTGGCACGCGGCCCGTAGCAGGTAGGTTTTCCCTTGCCGCCGCCGCCCCGAGACCACTCCAAGGGTTGCATCAGGTTGCGTGTCGGTGACGAATCGACCGAGGGCGCCCCACTCGAAGTCTCGGTCGAACATATCCGCTGGCTTGTCCACGCACCCTTCCTACCTGCTAGTTCTTTTACGAACTGTACTTCGTGGAAGTATAGTTCGTAAAGACTGCCGCCGAGTCGCGGATGAGCCGTCCCGGGGTCCCCAGGTGGGTCCGGTTCGGTGGACGGACCGTGCAATGTCGTCCGTGGCGCGGAAAAAACGTCAAATAAGCAGAGGCCCAGGCGAGAGATTCGTCTCTGGCCTGGGCCTCGCAGGGTCCCCGATGTCTCGGTATAAGAACCGCGAAATTCTGGTCGGTGGGCAGCAGATCGTGATCCGGTCGGTCGGGACCGTTGCGCGCTGAGCGCGGTGGTCCGATGAGTGAGCCGCACGGATGAGAATGGTCCGCCGCGGCCCCCGGACCACGGGGTGTCGGTCAGATGGTGGCCGTGTCGATGACGAAGCGGTAGCGAACGTCCGAGTTTTCGACGCGTTCGTATGCCTCGTTGATCCGGCTCGCCTCGATCAGTTCGATCTCCGCGCCCAGGCCGTGCTCGGCGCAGAAGTCGAGCATCTCCTGGGTCTCGGCGATGCCGCCGATCGCGGAGCCGGCGAGGATCTTGGAGCCCCCGAGCAGCGAGAACAGGTTCAGTGAGATGGGCTCCTCGGGGGCGCCCACATTCACCAGCGCGCCGCCGGTCTTCAACAGGCTCAGGTATGCGCCGAAGTTCAGCGGCGCGGACACCGTGGAGAGGATGACGTCGAAGGAACCGGCCAGCTCCTTGAACGTTTCCGGATCGCTGGTGGCGTAGTAGTGGTCGGCGCCCAGCTTCAGGCCGTCGTCCTTCTTACGCAGTGACTGAGACAGGACGGTGACCTCCGCGCCGAGAGCGTGGGCGATCTTGACGGCCATGTGGCCCAGGCCACCCAGGCCGATCACGGCGACCTGTTTGCCGGGGCCGGCGCCCCAGTGCTTGAGCGGGGAATACGTGGTGATGCCTGCGCACAGGAGCGGTGCGGCCACGTCGAGGGGCAGGCCCTCGGGGATGCGGACGGTGAAGGCGTCGGCAACGACGATCTTCTGCGAGTAGCCGCCGTAGGTGGGCTCGCCGTCCTTGCCGACGCCGTTGTACGTCGCTACGTTTCCCCGCACGCAGTGCTGCTCCTGGCCGTTGCGGCACGCCTCGCACACGCGGCAGGAGTCGACCATGCAGCCGACGCCGACGCGGTCGCCGACCTTGAACTTGGTCACGGCCGAACCGACAGCCTCGACGATGCCGGCGATTTCGTGCCCCGGGACCATCGGGAAGATGGCCTCGCCCCAGCCCGCACGGGCCTGGTGGATGTCGGAGTGGCAGATCCCCGCGAACTTGATGTCGATCAGGACGTCGTGCTCGCCGACCGTGCGGCGCTCGATAGTGGTGCGCTCCAGTGGAGCCTTGGCGCTGGGCGCGGCATATGCGGCAACAGTGGTGGTCATGGTGTCCAGCGTCCGCGACGAACCGGCACTCGCCCAGCCCACCGCTTTACGTACGTCCAGTGGTCCTACTACCGACAGGATCAGGCTCGTGGTCGTACGACCGGGAATACTGGAGAACATGAGCGACAACCCCGTCCCGGACGACGCTCGGGCCGGCCGTTCCGACGGCCTGGACCAGCGTGCCGAGCTCAGCGAGTTCCTGCGTACGCGCCGGGCCCGGCTGGACCCGGCCGATGTGGGGATTCCCTGGCATGGGCGGCACCGGCGGGTGCCGGGTCTGCGGCGCGAGGAACTGGCGCAGCTGGCGGGGGTCTCGGTGGCTTACTACACACGGCTGGAGCAGGGCAACGGGCGCAATGTGTCGGCGGAGGTGCTCGACTCGATCGCGCGCGCTCTGCGGCTGACCGACGCCGAGCACGCGCACCTCACTCATCTCGCCAAGCCGAAACAGCTGCGGCGCAAGTATCGGACGCCCAAGCGGCAGCAGGTGCGGGTTACGCTGCAGCAACTGCTGGAGTCGATGGACGGGATGCCCGCGTATGTGGCCGGGGCGCGGTCGGAGATTCTCGCGTGGAACCGCATGGCGGCGGCGCTCTTCGGTGACTGGGGGCAGTTGCCACCCGCTGAACGCAACTGGGCGCGGCTGACATTTCTTTCTCCCGACTATCAGCGGCTGTTCCTCGACTGGGATTCCAAGGCGTCCGACATGGTCAGCTACCTGCGGATGTATGCGGGCCAGCACCCGGACGATCCGGATCTGTCGGCGCTGGTGGGGGAGTTGTCGGTCAAGAGCGAGGAATTCCGGCGGCTGTGGGCCACGCACGACGTGAAGGAGAAGGGGCACGGCCTCAAGCGGATGCGGCACCCTCTGGTCGGCGAGCTGACGCTGGCGTACGAGACGCTGTACCTGCCGGACGACACGGAGCAGTATCTGTGCCTCTACCACGCCGAACCGGGCTCGCCGTCGGCCGAGGCCCTGTGTCTCCTGGCCAGCTGGGGCACGGACGCCGCTCAGGCCCCCACCGAATCAACCCGTCCTTCGTGAGGCTTTTCATCTGGCCGCGATACGCACTCGCCGATGGGATGAGGAGTGGGATATCCCCGTTCTGGACTATGGGCATGCGGTGACGGCGGATGAGATCGATAGCACTGTGCGCGAAGCGATCACCAACACCGAAGCTGATGCTGGATGATCGTGATCGGCGACACTTCGGGTCTGGTCGCCGCTTTCAACTCCGCGGATCCCGAACATGTCGGCGCGCGTGCGGCGCTGCAGCAGGCCGCGCTGACCATCGTCTCACCGCTGGTTGCCCGATGATCTCTAGCTCTAGAAGATCGCGATCGCGGTGATCGTGTGGACGATGCACGCGAACAGCGGCCCGGCGACCATGGCGGGTTCTCGACGCTGGGCTCCGATCGCGGCGTCCGCGGCTTGTGCGATCGCGGCGACGACCAGAACGAGGGCGCCTACCGTGCTGTGTGGGAAGAAGGGCACCGCCCCGGCGAGGATTCCCAGCGGTACCGCTCTGGCCGCATACACCCGCGCGTAGAGGTGCTCTCCCGCAGTGGGATTCGCTTCCCGGCTCATGGCCGACGGGCGCACCGCCGACGCAACGGCGAATCCGACACCGATCAGCGAGAACACGCCGTTCAACACGGTCAGAACGATCATCCCGGCGCTCACGCGCCCTCCCGGGTGCCCTCGGCTTCTCGGTAGGCGCCCGCCGCGATGTTCTCCTCGAGGTGTTCGACACTGCTGGTGCCCGCGATCACGACGGTGACAGGGGAGCGATCGAGCAGCCACGCGAGCCGGGTTTGATCGGCTGTCAGGCCTTTTGCGGTCGGAGGGGTGTCGGTCGCGCCGTAGCCGCGTGGACCCCACGCCAGGTAGGGAATACCGTGCTCTGTGCAGAACTCCAGCGTCGGTGTGTCTTTCTGGTTGCCGTAGCTGAACATGTTCGACACGCTGGCGATGGGTCCGCGGGCGTGTGCGCGGCGGAGTTGGTCGAGCGTGACGTTGGATAGTCCGACGTGCTCGATCCGGCCTTCGGCTCGCATCGCGAGCATGGTGTCGAAGGCGCTGTCGAAGCTCACGCCGTCGTAGGTGTCGTCCTCGTTCATCCATCGCAGGTGCGTGAGCGGGATGGTGTCCACGCCGAGCACCGTCCGGTCGCGGTCGTTGCCCGCCCGCAACTGCTCGGCGCTGTAGTCCGGCTGGGGTGGCTCGCCGTTGTAGGTCGCGCGCGCGCCGGCCTTGGTCGCCAGCACGAGGTCGGCCGGGTAGGGCCGCAATGCTTCGGCGATGAACCGGTTGACGACGTCGTTGCCGTAGTACCAGGCGGTGTCGACCACGCGGACACCGAGTTCGATCGACCTGCGCAGCACCGCCGAGACAGCTTCGGTATCGGTCGGCGTACGCAGCTGCATGGCTCCGAATCCCATGCGGGGCACCGTCTTTCCCGCGAGGGAGATCATCCCTGCGGCTGTCGCATCAATTGCCATCATGCTCTCGATTCGCTCAGATCTGGTCGGCCGCGTTGTCGAGGTCCGCTGCTTCGGGGCACGAACACGAAGTCAGTATTCAATACTGTTAGACTGTATCAAATTTGGGATGAGATTCAATACAGTTGAGCTGTATCGGAGTTTGGGGTGTAGATGACAAGCGAGCAACCACGCCGGGCCTACAACTCCGAGCGCCGCCGCGAAGCGGCGCTCCGCAACCGTGCTGCTGTCCTGCTCGCATGCCGAGAGCTGCTGTTTCGCGACGGTTACCACGCCACGACCATCCGGGGTGTGGCCGAGTGCGCGGGCGTCTCGACCGAAACGGTGTACAAGACCTTCGGTAGCAAGACGAGCATGGTCAAGGCCCTGTGGGACATGACACTGGCCGGAGACGACGAACCGGTGCCGATGGCCGACCGCCCCCAGACACAGCAGATCCGGCACACCGCGGAACCACGCGAAAAGCTCCGGCTCTACGCCGCCTACGTTCGTGGGATCCACGAACGGGTCGCGCAGCTGTGGACCGTGTTGACTCAGGCCGGGCCGGAGATCGGCGAGGTGCTGGAGATCGGGGAGCAGGAACGGCTCACCGCGGTCACCGCGTTCGTCGCGCACCTCGAGGAAGCCGGCGTGCTGGTTCAGGACACGGATCCGAGACTCATGGCAGACGCGCTCTGGGCACTGGCCGGGCCGCAGCTCTATACCCAGCTCACCGTAGAACGGGGCTGGCTACCCGGCATCTACGAGGATTGGCTCGCCGCCACTCTCATCGCCACCCTCCTGTCCCCTGCGCCCTACGGGCAACATTGAGGGGAACGACGTCCGCAACACGAACGCTGTGGAAGGCGTAGCGGTGCGGGTTCGCCGGGCCAGTCGGGCGCGATCGGGGCGTATCCGGCGGCGCGGAAGCGTTCGACCCAGGGTTCCCGGCTGGTGGCGTAGACGAAGCTGCACACGAGGCCGCTCGGCGCAGTGAGGCGAAGGGGGTCTGTGGATCTGGATTTGCGCCTGCTGCGCTACTTCGTGACTGTCGCTGATGAGCGGCGGTCGGCTGCTGGAGCGCGACAGCCGCCATGCGCGGGCCGAAAGTCGCCGCGCTATTCGGATTTCCAGGTGACCAGATCGAAGTCGTTGCCCTCGGGGTCGGCGAAGGTGGTGTACTGGGCCTTTGGCAGCTTGGTCTCGTTGAGCGCCTTGGCGCCCAGCCCGGTCAGCCGCTCGATTTCCTGGGCGTACTGCTCTGTGATCAGGATCGGGCGGAGCGTGTTGTTCACGGCCTCGAGCTCGGGGACCGGGTGGAAGATCAGTCGGGGCCGCTCGCTGGGGCAGTGGCGTCGACAGCCATGTCGCCGGTGACCGCACCCGGGCTGACCGGGCGACCCAGGACCTTTCCCCAAAAGTCCGCGAGGGAAACGGGGTCGACGCAATCGAAGTTCAACGCCGCGAATTCCAGACTGACCGCGGGGGCAGATGCGTTCATGGACTGTTCCTTTCGATGGAGGCCGCCGTCGCGGCCGGCTGGTTACACCGTCGTCGGTCCCCGTGCCGGAGGGTCAACAGCGGCGCTGGAGCTTGACCCTCCCCTTGGGGGAGGGCACATACTGGGCCGATGCCTGCCGCGCTGACCATCGGCGACTTCTCCCGCGCCACCCACCTGAGCGTCAAGACACTGCGCCACTACCACGGTGTCGGGCTGCTGTCACCCGCCGAGGTGGACGCGGATACCGGATATCGCTGGTACACAACCGAACAGATCCCCACGGCCCAGGTCATCCGCCGTTTCCGGAACTTGAACATGCCGCTGGACCACATTCGAGCCGTGCTCACGGCTCCCGACCTGCGGACCCGAAACGAACTCATCGCCGCGCACCTCGCCAGCCTCGAACAGAACCTGGCTCGTACGCAGTCCGCGGTGGCGTCGTTACGCGATCTGCTCGCGGGCCCGTCCGACTCCGCGCCCGTGCGCCACCGCCGCGTGGGTGCGAGGATGACCGCGGCTGTCACCGCGGTCGTCACGATGGCCGACCTGCCGCCCTGGTACCTGGGTGCGCTGGGCGAACTGCACGCCACCCTCGGAGCCAAGGGTCTAGCTGCCACCGGCCCGGCGGGCGGGATCTTCGCCGGTGAGCTGTTCACCGAAGAGTACGGGCAGGCAACGGTTTTCGTCCCGACTGAGACCGAGGTTCCGCGGCTCGGGCGGATCGAGTCGCTCGTCGTTCCGGCCGCCGAACTCGCGGTGATCGAGCATCCCGGCTCCCTGGCCGATGTCGACCGCGCCTACGGCAGGCTGGCCGCCTACGTGGCCGACCACGAACTGCACCTGGACGGACCGATCCGCGAGTACTACCTCGTCGACCGCCAGGTGACCGCAGACGAGAAGCAGTGGCGGACCGAAGTCTGCTGGCCGATCTTCAGCACCGGCGCGACCTCCTGAACGGGCAGGGCCCCGGCTATTGCGTAATGGGAAAACTTCCCTCCCAAGGAGTCACCGGTCCCTCGAACTCGGTGGTGTGATCAAGGTGAGGCGGCCGGAGAAGGTGTCATAGCTGTAGCCCGAGACTCGGATGCGACCCGAAGCCGTTGGGGAGCGTGCTCGCCGTGTCATCCGAGCGCACGTCGAGCTCCACCGTGCGCAGATCGAGCCCTTCGCTGTCGGCGAGGGCGCGCAGTTCCCGGCCGTGCTCGTCCCCGGGATCGAGCATGCTCGCGTAGCCGGTGTGCCCGGCCTGGGCCAGCCGGCGCGCGGTCAGGTTGCCGATCCCGGTCGCGGCGCCGGTGACGAGGACGGTCGAGGTCATCGCAACGACCTTGCCCGGTGGGCGATCTCCGCCGGGTCCGGTGGCGCGGCCGGATAGATGTCGACATCGAAGAATCGAGCGAATGGCAGTGTTGCCAGCGTCTCCATGGCTCGCCGCTCATCGGTGGCGATGAGCTCGAGGAAGGTTGCCCGCCGGGCGGGGGAGACGTAGTGGGCGCCAATCCTTCCCTCCGAGCGCAGCACCTCCAGTTGTTTCTGCTCGTCTTCTCTCAGCGCGGCGAATTCGGCGAAGTCCGTGTCATTCCGAAGGGTTCCTACCGCCATGAACGTTTGTGTCGCAGCGGGATGTGGGGTGGTGGGCATGGTCTGTCCTTTCGTGATGGTGATGTCGCGGTCGATGTGGTGGGCGGCCCAGTCCTCGATGGCGGAGAGGTAGCCGATCGGTCCGCCGCCGTACTGTGCGCCCGCGAGCGACGGCTTTGCGGCGTCGCGTTTGCCTTCGTTGTTGTAATAGCTTGGGGTGCACTCCATTTCGTAGGTCGAACGATCGATACGCATTCGGGTCATCTCCTCGGCCCACCGCTGCTCGGCCTCGACCGTGACCTCCGCGAACGCAACGTCGGCGCGCAGGAAGCGCGCAACCAGTGCGGCGACGTGGTCGGCCTGGCGGGAGGCGACGTGCGGGAGGTTGGTGGAGATGGCGGCTTGCTCGACGCCACCGATGAGGAAGAGGTTGGGAAAGCGGCTGGTCATCATGCCGTGCAGACTGCGCATGCCGTGCTGCCAATGTTCGGCCAGCGAGATACCGCCCCGCCCGGTCAGCCGATAACCGCCCGCCTTGTAGGTGTGGGCGATCGCGTCGAATCCGGTGCTGTAGATGATCAGATCGACGTCGTACTCCACCCCGTCGACGACCACCGCGTGCTCGGTGAGGTGGTCCACCCCGCGCCCGTCGGTATCGACCAGCGTGACGTTGTCGTTGTTGAACGCCGGGAAATAGTCGTCGCTGAACAGCGGTCGCTTACAGAAGTAGTCGTACCAGGGCTTCAGTGATTCGGCCGTACTCGCGTCCGCGACGATGTCGGTCACCCGCCGGCGGATTTCCTCCATCTTCTCGAAGTCGACTGCCTGCACTCGGGCGAAGTCGGGGACTTCGCCCGGGCCGTTCATGGCCGCGGAGACGCGTCGACCCATGCGGGTGGCTTCGTCGTCGATGAGATCCACGACCGGCCTGCCCGACATCGTCTCGACGAAGTTGTCCATGCGTTTGCGTTGCCAGCCGGGCTCGAGGCCGCGGAACCAGTCCGGGTCGGTCGGCCGGTTGTTGCGGGCGTTCACGATTGCCGGTGTGCGCTGGAACAGATAGACGTGCTGCGCGCTCGCGGCCAGGTGCGGAAGGATCTGAATGCTGCTCGCGCCGGTGCCGATCAATGCGACCCGCTTGTCCGACAGTTTGTCGAGGTTCCCGTGCCAATCGCCACCGGTAGTGCCGTAGTCCCAGCGGCTCGAGTGGAACGACTGCCCCTGGAATTTCTCGATTCCCTTGATACCCGGCAACTTTGCCCGGCTCAACGGGCCCGTCCCGATCGTGATGAACCGGGCGTGGATCGTATCGTGGCGGTCGGTGCTCGCCACCCAGCGCGAAAGTTCTTCGCTCCACGCGACATCGGTGACGGTCGTGCCGAGCAGCGCACGCGAATAGAGATCGTAGTGACGCCCGATCGCGCGGGCGTGCTCGAGCATTTCCGGGCCGCCCGCGTACTTCTCGGTCGGCACGGTGCCGACCTCTTCCAGCAGCGGCATGTAGATGTATGACTCGATATCGCAGCGCACGCCCGGATACCGATTCCAGTACCAGACGCCGCCGAAGTCACCGGCCTGATCCACGATCAGGAAATCGGTGGCTCCCGACTTGTGCAGGTGCACCGCCATCTGCAGGCCCGACCAGCCCCCACCCAGGACGAGTGTGTCCACGTCGGCCACCTGGGGCGCACGGGACCGTCCGCCGGGGCTGGATTCCAGATACGGATCGGCCGCGAAATCCGCGTAGTCCCCGCTGACATCCAGATACTGTGCGTCGCCGTCGGGCCGGAGCCGTTTGTCCCGCTCGGCCCGATATTTCTGCCGCAGCTCCACGGGATCGAACCTGCTCGGCGCGCCCGTGTCCATGCTCGTCGTATCGCTCATATCTACTCTCGGTCCAGCTGATGTCACGTCGTGACATCAGAGTAGACCTGATGTCACGACGTGACAAGGGCAAGGTAGGAGCCATGCGAGGGGCTGGGTACGATACGGCCATGCCTCGTTGGGAACTCGGCAGCGAAGATCGGCTCAAGCGGGCCGCCCTGGAACTCTTCGACGAGAAAGGGTTCGAGGACACGAGCGTCGTTCAGATCGCGAAGCGGGCCGGTGTCACGACCCGCACCTTCTTCCGGTACTTCTCCGACAAGCGTGATGTGCTGTTCGCCGAATCGGACCAGTTACGTGCGGCGTTGGTCGAAGTGATTCGCCAGGCGCCCGATGTCGGCAATCCGCTCCATGTAGTCATCGGCACCCTGGTGGAATTCGACTGGGAATCTTTGGGACGAGACGTCCAGCGCCGACGGCAGGCAGTGATCTCGGCGAATCCGGAACTGCTGGAACGCGATCTGATCAAACACGACGACATCGCGCGCGCGTTCACCGACGCACTGCGGCAACGGGGGATCGAAACCGATATCGCGAGACTGGCCGCCCGCGTTGGCATTCCGGTGTTCTTCGCGGCCTACGAACAATGGCTCGAGGCCGGAAACGACGTCGAGCTGGGCTCGATCACCGAGAAGTTGATGTCGGATCTGGAGTCGCTCGTTCCCAACCATGGGCGACCAATTCGGTAGTCCCGCGCAGTGCTTGGAAATCGTTGTAGTACAACGGCTTCTGCCCGGTCACACTAGGCTGTCTCGTTCTTGTCGACCTGGTCGAGGTAGAAGCGCACCGAGGCGATGCGATCATCGCGACGGCGGCCGGGATCGAAACGTTCACAGCCCCTCCTCTGAGGGGAGGGTTGGGGCGAGGGGCGGGTGTTGACCCTCCCGTCAGGGCACCGGCGACGGTGGATTCAGTCGGCCGCGACGGCCGTATCCACCGGAAGGAACCATCGTGAACGCAACCAGTCTCACCGTGATGGCTTTGACCATCGATTGCGCGGATCCCGCTGCCCTGGCGGAGTTTTGGGGGAAGGTCCTCGACCGCCCCGTCAGCCCGGGAGCGACCCTCGAGAACGCGCAGCTCACCGCCACCGACCCGGAGCGCGGGCCCCGGCTGTTCTTCCAGCGGGTCCCCGAGCCCAAGACGGTCAAGAACAGGCTCCATCTCGACATGGTCACCGAACACTACGAGACCGAGATCGAGCGGCTGACCGGCCTGGGCGCCAAATCGCTCGACAAGGTCGAGGTTCCCGGGGCCCGCTGGACCACCTTCGCCGACCCGGAGGGCAACGAGTTCGACCTGCTGACCTTTCAGGGCAGCGAGTAGTCGCTTGCCCGGCGCTCGACCCGACCATCGCAGTCGCGACGGCGGCAATCACCAATCATATTGAACACAAAAGGATTTGATCATGACTATCGATATCGAGCAGATGGACGCGATCGTCGTGCAGGCCTACGGGTCGCCGGCGCAGGCGCTGAGCTACCGTTCCGAACCGGTGCCGCAGCCGGGCCCGGGTGAGGTGCTCGTCGAGGTACGCGCCGCCGCGGTGAACCCCTTCGACGTCGTCATCGCCTCGGGCAAGCTCGGCACGCCGGTGCCGGTGATTCCCGGCGGAGATTTCGCCGGTGTCATCGTCTCCGACGGCGACCGCGTCGGTGAGGAGGTGTGGGGCAGTGGGTGGTCAACGGGCGTCGAGCTGGGGTTGACACGCCCGGGCACGCACGCCCGCTACGTCGCCCTTCCCGAGAAGGTGCTCTCCCGCAAGCCCGCCCGCCTGACAATGAGCCAGTCCGCTGCCGTCGGCCGCTCTCACCTCGCGGCCTGGCACACGGTGATCAACACCATGCAACTCCTGCCGGGCGAGACCATCCTGATCACCGGCGGCGCGGGCATGATCGGCCAAGCCGCCACCGAGATCGCCCGGTGGCGCGGCGCGACGCCGATCGTCGCCGCCCGGCGCAAACCCGATGGCGTCGAGCACTTCATCGACACCACCTCGACCGACATCTCCGAGGCGGTACTCGAGCTGACCGACGGCCGTGGCGCAGACTTGGTACTGGACGTCGTCGGCGGCGAGTTGTTCGAACCCGCCCTGCACAGCCTGCGGTTCGGCGGTCGGATGGCCGCAACCTTCAACAACCTTTCGCGTGTCGAGTTCAACCCGGGAGAGGAGATCGTCAACAAACAGCTGCACCTGTCGGGGATCGCCAGCCTGTTCTGGGACCCGGCGGACATCGCGGCCATCTTCGACCAGCTCGCCGCGCTGTTCGACCACGGCCTACTCAGCCCGCCGCCCGTGAAGACATGGCCCTTGGCGCAAGCCGTCGAGGCCTACGAGACCGTCGCGGACGGGTCGGCCGGAATCAAGCAGGTTCTGCTGCCCGGCGGCGACGCCGCATAACGAACGCAACGGGAAGCACCCTTCGGGTGGGCACCTATACCGGTGCCCACCTCTTGGCCATTCAGCCAACCATGGTCAACAGGCAGAACGCTTTTGGGTGGGCGCACCCATGGACCGCCTGCGACATGGAAGACCCCGAGCGGACTGATGCTGCCAGAATCGGTGCGGCCTAGTGCGGCCGGACGTTCCGGGCTGCGCGGGGCACTGAGTTCGCGCACATTCAACCTGAGGTCCTACCGAAAGCGGGTAGCCACGGCGACCGTGGAGGAGAAGGGTATCGACGCGGCCGGGCTTTAGCTGAACCACGTGCTGGGTTCGCGAGTGACCGCCGACCATTACGTCGAGAAGCCGCGGGACGTGCTGGACAACCGGGAGGTGCTCAATGTCTACGTCGCATGATGACTTGGAAGAACTGCGCTCAGAATTTGGTAAGAACTTGGAAAAAGCTCGAGTAGCAGTTCGGCCCAGGCAAGAGGCGATGCTCTGGCCTGGGCCGATGAGGGTGGCTGACGGGACTCGAACCCGCGACACCCAGGATCACAACCTGGTGCTCTACCAGCTGAACTACAGCCACCATTTGCCGGAATAACCGGCGCGGTAGATATTAGCGTGTCGGGCGGCCGGGGACCTAATCGGTGCCCTGGGCTGGGGTTTTACCGTCGTCGGCGGGGCCGAGCTGGGCGGCCACGGCCGCGATTTCCGCGGTGGACGGGCCGGGAGCGGGGACGAACGCGGTGCGGCGGTAGTACTCCAGTTCGCGGATGGATTCCTTGATATCGGCCAGGGCGCGGTGGGTCAGGCCCTTCTCGGGCTGGCCGAAGTAGATGCGGGGGTACCAGCGGCGGCACAGTTCCTTGATCGAGCTGACGTCGATCATGCGGTAGTGCAGGTGGGCGTCCAGGGCGGGCATGTCGCGGGCGAGGAAGCCGCGGTCGGTGGCGATGGAGTTGCCGGCCAGCGGGACCGTGCCCGCGGTGGGCGCGTACTTGGTGATGTAGTCCATGACCTGTTGTTCCGCTTCGGCCATGGTGACTGTGGAGCGGCGCACCTCCTCGGTCAGACCCGAGCGTGCGTGCATCTCCCGCACGACCGGTGGCATCGCGGCCAGCGCGTCGTCGTCGGCGTGGATGACGATGTCCACGCCCTCACCGAGGATGTTGAGATCGCTGTCGGTGACGAGGGCGGCCACCTCGATCAGCCTGTCGCTGTCCAGCCGCAGGCCGGTCATCTCGCAATCCATCCACACCACAAGTTTGTCGGACACCTGGGTCACAGTAGTGCGCTGAGCAATTGTTTTGTCCGCTGCCCGCTGGATTCGCCGCGCTCGGCGCGATCGCTGTCGGGTGCGACCTCCGATAGGCGGCGGTGTTCTTGCCACTAGTGATGGTCGCGACACAATTGCTGCTGAGTGGCATCGGCCCGCTGTCAGGTCGTCGGCGATATGGTTTCCACAGATCGAGCGCGTGAATTCAGGTAAATGCAACGTTGGCGGCCAGTTAGCAGAGCGGCAGACGGAGGAGCGGCGATGACGACACCGGCGGAGAAGGCGGCGGCCGCGCGCGAGGCGGCCCAGGAGGCGGCGCGCGTCGCGGCGGAGGCGGCGGCCGTGGCCGAAGCCGCCGAGCGGGAGGCGGCACAGGCGCAGGTGGCACCGGATTCATCTGCGGAGTCGGCTTCGGGCAGCTCTGCCGCGGGCGCGACCGCCGCGAATGCCGATGCGGGCGGCACCGTTTCGGAGTCAGCGACCGAAAGTGCCTCGGCTGGTATCGGTTCCGATGCCGCCCGGGAGATTGCCGCCGGATACGCCTTCGAGGGCGCGGCCCTGGAACTCGGCGCGGTGCTGATCGACGGCACGGTGGACTCCGCTGCGCGCGTGCGGATTCCGATGAAGACGATGAACCGGCACGGGCTCATCGCGGGCGCCACGGGTACCGGTAAGACCAAGACCCTGCAGGGAATCGCCGAACAACTCTCGGCCGCAGGGGTTCCGGTGGTGCTGGCCGATGTGAAGGGCGATCTGTCCGGGCTGGCGCAGCCGGGCGTAGCCAGCGACAAGATCGTCGCGCGGGCCACGGAAACCGGTGACGCCGACTGGCAGCCGAGCGGGTTCCCGACGGAATTCGTCTCCCTCGGCACCGAGGGCATCGGCGTGCCGATCCGGGCCACCATCACCTCGTTCGGGCCGGTGCTGCTCAGTAAGGTGCTGGGACTCAACGAGACTCAGGAGTCCACGCTCGGACTGATCTTCCACTGGGCCGACAAGCAGGGGCTGGCGCTGCTGGATCTGAAGGATCTGCGCGCGGTGATCCAGCATCTGACGAGCCCTGAGGGCAAGGTGGATCTGCAGGGCATCGGCGGTGTTTCGGCGGCGACGGCCGGGGTGATCCTGCGGGCGCTGGTCAACCTCGAGGCCGAGGGTGGCGACACCTTCTTCGGTGAGCCGGAACTGGATCCGGCCGATCTGCTGCGCACGGCGGGTGGTCAGGGCGTGATCACGCTGTTCGAGCTGGGCGCGCAGGCGGCCCGCCCGGTCCTGTTCTCCACCTTCCTGATGTGGGTGCTGGCCGACCTGTTCCAGACGCTGCCCGAGATCGGGGACATGGACAAACCCAAGCTGGTGTTCATCTTCGACGAGGCGCACCTGCTGTTCAACGGCGCGTCCAAGGCGTTCCTGGAGCAGGTCGAGCAGACGGTGAAGCTGATCCGCTCCAAGGGGGTCGGCGTGTTCTTCTGCACCCAACTGCCCACCGACATCCCGAATCCCGTTCTCTCGCAGTTGGGTGCGCGCATCCAGCATGCGCTGCGCGCCTTCACCCCCGACGATCAGAAGGCGTTGTCCAAGACGGTGCGCACCTATCCCAAGACCGCGACCTACGACCTGGAGAAGGCGTTGATCTCGCTCGGGATCGGCGAGGCGGTCGTGACGGTGCTGTCCGAGCAGGGCGCGCCCACCCCGGTCGCCTGGGCGCGACTGCGCCCGCCGCGCTCGCTGATGGACACCATCGGCGACGACGCGATCCGATCCCGCGCCCAGTCCAGCACGCTGTTCGCCACGTACGGCCGGACCATCGATCGCGAGTCGGCCTACGAGATCCTGACCGCGAAAGTGGAAGCGGCGCAACCGGAGTCGGATTCGCCCCCGACCGTCCGCCCCGCGCCCGCCGAGAAGTCCGCCGCCGAGCGCATCATGGACAACCCGGCGGTCAAGAACTTCATCCGTTCCGCCGCGACAGTCGCGGGCAGGGAGATCAGCCGCAGCCTTTTCGGTACCCGAAAGCGCTGAGTCGCAACAGTTTTCTCGTCAGCCGTGGGCATGGAGCCCGGTCGGCATGTCCCGCAGCGCCGGGATCGGTTGAAGCCGTGCGCTTTTCGACCTCGCTGGGACGGTAGTTGCCTGCGGCCGAAAGGTGCACGTGCAGCGTGAGATCCGTCAGGAAGCGAGTCGCGGGAACAGAATCTCCGCGTTGCCGCGGTTGACGGCGTGCAACTGTCCCTCGGGCCACTCGTGGGTATCGAGGTAGTTGTCGAAATACCCGACGGCCGGGCTGGGCGCGAAGGGCCAGTCGCTGCCGTAGAGGATGTGGCTCGGATCGGCGAACGCCTGTAATGCGGGCAGCGCGGTGGGGCTGCCCGACAGCGCCGTGTCGAAGTAGAAGCGGCGCAACTCGGTCAGTATGCCCTCGGGCGAGCCGCCGGAGCCCACTACGCCCGCGGTGACGGCGACCCGGTGCGCGAGGTAGGGGAGGGCCCCGCCGGCGTGCGACAGAATGACCTTCATATTCGGATACCGCGTCAGCACCCCGGCCATGGCCATGTCCACGGCCGTGCGGGTGGTGTCGAACGGGAAGTCGACGATGGGGCCGGGTGTGCCCGGCAGCATCGGCAACGCCATCTCATTGGGGTGGACGAAGACGACCGCGCCGCGCGCGTCGAGCTCGGCCCATAGCGGCTCGAAGGCCGGATCGCCGAGGTATCGGCCGCGGGCGTTGGCCATCAGCACCACGCCGTCGGCGCGCAGGGTGTCCAGCGCATAGACGGCCTCGGCGGCGGCGCCGTCGACATCCGGCAGCGGCAGGCTGGCGAACAGGCCGAAGCGGGCCGGCCGGTCCTTGACCACCTCGGCGGTGAATTCGTTGTTGGCGCGGGACAATTCGCGTGATTTCGCATCGTCGCCGAAGTGCGTGCCGGGCGCGCTGACGGACAGGATGCCGGTGGCGATGCCCAGCTTGTCCATCGCCTCCACCGCGCTGTCGGCCGACCAGGACGGCAGCGGCCAGCCCGCGGCCGTGAGGTTCTGGTCGGTGAGGGACTTGCCGTAGCTCGGCGGCAATACGTGCTGGTGAACGTCGATGCGTGCGGAATCGATCATTGGTTGACTCCTTCGAGCGGATCGTCGCGCAAGTATTTAGCTTGCTAACTATTGTGATGCTAGGCTAGCACTCGTGGTCACCGCGGACAAGGACGGCATCGAGGAGCTGGCGCGCGCTGTCGACGCGCTGTTCCTGGCCATGCGTCAGGTGCGCTCGGCCGCCGCCCCCCAGGATCGACTATCGGTCTCGCAGCAGGCGATGCTCGAACCGCTGCTGGACGAATCCGGCCAGGCGGTCGAGGCGCAGCCGGTCGGGGCGCTGGCCGCGGCCGCCGGCGTGAGCATGCCGACCGCGACGCGCATGCTCAAACAGCTCGAGGGCCGGGGCGTGATCACCCGTACTCGCGCGGCGCAGGATGAGCGGCGCGTCCTGATCGAACTGACTCCGCTCGGTCATGAGCAGATGGCCGAGCTACGCACCCAGCGCCGCGACGCGCAGCGGTATGGCCTGGCCGAATTCGACGACGAGGAGCGCGCGGAATTCGCCGCGTATCTTCGCCGCCTCACCCGCGTCATCAAAAGCCGCGGGTTGCACTGATTCCCGGGTGCTCGGCAGACGCCGAATCCCGCCGGTGGAACCGCATCCGTTCCTGGGCCTTGGAACGGATACGGATCGACCGGCGGGATCGGACCTGGAAAATGAGGGAGCGATCAGCCCAGGTCGCGGACCAGCATGTCGGCCGGGGTCTCCCGCCGGACCAGTTCGCTGCAACGCCCGTCGCGGACAGAGATGATCGGCGGGCGCCCGACACCGTTGTACGACGAGGCCAGGCTGTGGTGATACGCGCCGGTGCACGGGATAGCCAGCACCTCGCCCGGGCGTAGGTCGGCGGGCAGGCTGACGTCGGCGGCGAGGATATCGCCCGCCTCGCAGTACCGTCCGGCTACCGTCGCGGTCATGTGCGGTCCGGTGGGGTGCCGGTTGGCCACGACCGCCTCGTAGCGGGCGCCGTAGAGCGCCACGCGCGGATTGTCGTTCATGCCGCCGTCGGCGATGACGAACGTCCGCCCGCCCTCGATGTGTTTGACCGTCATCACGCGGTACAGCGTGACGCCCGCACGGGCGACGATGGCCCGGCCCGGCTCGAGCGAGATTCGCGGGCGCGCAAAGTGATTCAGTGCGCACGCGGCGTCGAGGGCGTCTTCGACGATGTCGGCGAGCTCGGCCAGGTTCATTTCCGAATCGCCGCAGCGGTAGGCCACCGCGTGCCCGCCGCCGAGGTCGAGTTGGGGCAGGGTGATGCCGTATTCCCGTTCCACGCGGGCCATTTCGGCGATCAGGCGGCGTACCGCCTCGCCGTAGTAATCGGGGTCGTGGATCTGTGAGCCGAGATGGCAGTGGAAGCCCACCAATTCGAGCATCGGCTGGCGGATCACGCGATCGATCGCCTCGATCGCGGCCGCGCTCCCGAGCGGGAACCCGAACTTCTGGTCGATCACGCCGGTCCGCACCGCGGGGTGGCCGTGCACGTCGATGTCGGGGGACAGCCGCAGCAGCACCTGCTGGCGCCGGGGCGCCACGGCCGCGAGCAGCGTGACCTCGGTGAGCGAGTCGATCACGATCCGGCCCACGCCCGCGTTGACCGCGGCCTCCAGCTCCGAGAACGGTTTTCCGCTGCCGTGCAGCACGATTCGCGCCGGATCCACGCCCGCGGCCAGCGCCACGGCGAGCTCGCCGGCCGAGCACACGTCCACCGACAGGCCCTCCTGGCTGACCCAGGATGCCACCGACTTGGTCAGCAGAGCCTTTGCCGCATAGATGATTTCGGCATCCCGAAAGTACTTGCGGTACAACTGGCAGCGGCGGCGCACCTCGGTCTCGTCCAGCACGTAGGTCGGGGTGCCGTATTGATCGGCGATGTCGGCCAGGGCCACCCCACCCACGGTGATCCGGCTGAGGTCGTCGTAGTGCGTCTCGCACGGCCAGACGGTCGCGTCCAGGCGCGGGGACATCATTCCCGACCGCAGCGACGGGAAGATCTCGAGCAGCGTCACGACTTCTCCTGTAGGTTCCCCGCTTTCTCCTGAGACTGCGGGGGTCATTTACAGGACTACGCCGATCTCACTTCACCCGATCCGGTCGTAACGCGCCCTTGACCCGGGACCGCCCGATCTTGACGCGGTGCTGACGCCGGTGTGATCAGCCTCCCATTTTCTTGTAGAAGGCGCCCACGATGGGTGCGGTCAGCGCCCGCGGCGAGTACTGGCCCGCGACGCTCATACCCTTGCTGATCAGGCCCGGAACCACCCGCATCTTGTTGCGGACGAGAGCGTCGATCGACAGTTTCGCGGTGTACGCGGCCGTGACCCAGATGAAGTCGGGCACCTTGGCGCCGACCTCCTCCTGGTCCGGGTTGTCGGTCCGGACCGGGCCGGGCGCCAGCAGCGTCACGTGCACGCCGCTGCCGGTCAGCTCGCCGCGCAGCGATTCGGAGAAGCTGTTGGTGAAAGCCTTGGTGGCCGCGTATGTGGCGTTGTTCGGGATGGGCATGTTGCCCGCCGCCGACCCGGTGATCAGGATGCCGCCGCCACCGCGCGAGATCATGCCGGGCAGCACCGCCAGGGTCAGATCGTGCACGGCGACCGCGTTGAGCTCCATCACCGACCGTTCGAAGTCCAGGTCGAGCTCGGCGACCGGCCCGAACGTGGCGACCCCGGCGTTGTTGCACAGGATCGCGATGTCGCGGGAGGAGAGCTCGGCCGCCAGCGGGGCCCGCTGCTCGCGATCGGACAGATCCACCGCCCGCACCTCGGCGGTGACGCCGTACCGCTCGGTCAGCCGCTGCGCCAGCTCGCCGAGCAGGTCCCCGCGGCGCGCGACCAGGATCACCGAGTAGCCGCGCCGGGCCAGTTCCTCGGCCAGCGCGGTCCCGATACCCGAGGAGGCCCCGGTGACGACGGCGCGATTATCTGAGGTAGGGGCAGGAATGCTCACGACCGAGCCTCGCTGGCGCTCGGCTCGGTCGTGCGCATGGCACGCTGGCTCATCGGTTCGCTCCGCTCACGTATCGATCCTCGCTGGCGCTCGGCTCGGTCGTGCGCATGGCACGCTGGCTCATCGGTTCGCTCCGCTTCGCTCCGCTCACGTACCGGGAGCCTACCGGGTGTTCCCGGACCTGCCGTCCCTCACGCCCGCGCGAATCGGGCATCGGGACCGTGGCGGTGCGGGTGGTGCTGGCACCACCCGCGCTCGTGCGCCGGCCGTACCCCGGATTCGGGTGCTGCTCCCCTGGGGGCGGTGGCGTGTGGCTCATAGGCTCGAAAACGGTCCGGTGATCATTCTGGTCACAGGCGGGTTGGAGAGGGAAATGACTTGGGTGAGAGTGGGTTTCGGCGTGCTCTGGGTGCGGCGGCGGTACTGGGGGTGGCGATGTGGGCAGTGGCCGCATGCGGCGGCGACCGGGCCGTGAGGCCGACTGCCGATCCGGGGGATGCGGGACGGGCACAGATAGTGCGGGCGCTGGATGCGGTGACCGCGCACGGGCTGCCGGGGGCGCAGGTGGTGATCACCGGGCCGGGAGTGGACTGGACAGCCGGCTCGGGTGTGGGCGATCTCGGCAGTCGCGCGCCGTTCCCCGTCCAATCGGAGGTCCGGATCGGCAGCAATACCAAGACCTTCGTCTCGACGGTGCTGCTGCAGTTGGCGGCCGAGCACAAGGTCGATCTCGACGCGCCGGTGGAACGCTATCTGCCGGGTGTGATCCGGGGGAACGGCAACGACGGCGCCCGCATTACGATACGAGAGTTGTTGCAGCACAGCAGCGGCCTGCCGGAGTATCTGACACCCGAGGATCCGTCGAACCCGCAGCCGCCGAATCCCGCTCAGGTGCAACTGAGTCCGGCGACCATGCGGCAGCACCACACCCCTCGGGAGATGCTTGCCAACGCCCTGACCATGCCGCCGCAGTTCGAGCCCGGCGCGAAATCGGTGTACACCAACACCAACTATCTGGTGGCGGGCATGGTGATCGAGCGGGTGACGGGGCAGTCGACCGCGGCCGAGATCGACCGGAGAATCATCGCGCCGCTGGGGCTGCACGGAACCTACTTCCCGGGCGACGGTGATACCGGAATCCGTGATCCGCATCCGCGCGGATATTTCACCGTCGACGGTAAGCCGGTCGACGTCACCGAGTTCGATACCTCGTGGGCGGGTGCGGCGGGCGCCATGATCTCCACCGGAGCCGATCTGAATCGATTCTTCACCGCCCTGCTCAACGGAAAGCTGCTGCCCGCGGCCCAATTGGCCCAGATGCAGCGAACCCGGCCGAACGATCGGCTGCCCGGAGGGTATGGGCTCGGGCTGGCTCGTCTGCCGGTGTCCTGCGGTGCGCAGGTATGGGGCCACGGCGGTGACGTTCCGGGCTTCGAGACCATGGACGGCGTCCGTGCCGACGGCCGAGCGGTGACCGTGACGGTCAATGGAACTCCCTCGGATGAGCAGGGCTACGACACGGTTACCAAGGCATTCGACACCGCGATATGCGCGGGGGCCTGACCGCTACTCCAGCGGGATCCCGACCAGTACTCCAGCGGGATCTCGCGCAATGCCCGGCGGGATCACGATGAGTAGCCAGCAAGCCGAGCGAAACGAGATTCGATGAGAAGACCAGGTAGGGGGACGTTCGTCTGCGCGCTGACGGCGGCCATGCTCGCCGGCGTCGGGGTAGCGGCCGCGGTCCCCGAACCGGCCGTCGCCCCCGCAGGGCTGGAGCGGTTCTATCAGCAACGGCCGCAGTGGAAGCCATGCGACGAACCCGATCTTGCCAAGGCGGCTGCGCAGTGCGCCGACATTACGGTCCCGCTGAATTACGCCGAGCCGCAGGGGCAGACGATCACGGTGGCGATCGATCGCCTGCCTGCGACCGATCCCGCGCACCGGCGCGGGATCATGCTGTCCAATCCGGGCGGTCCCGGCGGCCCGGGCCTGGGCTTCGGCCTGGAATACGGTGCGGCGCTGGCCCCGGACGTGCGCGCCCGATACGACCTGATCGATATGGATCCGCGCGGTATCGGCCGATCGACGCCGGTGGACTGCGGATGGCCGATCGGCTTCGGGCTGCAGTCCGCGGGGGAGAGCCGGTTGAGCTTCGGCGAATCCGTTGCCACACATGCGGACCTGGCGGCGCGATGCGTTGCCGCCGAGCACGGCAAACTGCCGTACATCACCACGCGCAATAGCGCCCGCGATATGGACGTGATCCGGGCCGCGCTGGGGGAGAACAGGATCAGCTACTACGGCGTCTCCTACGGCACCTATCTGGGGGCGGTGTATGCGCAGCTGTTCCCCGAGCGCGTCGATCGGCTCGTGCTGGACAGCGCGGTCGACCCGCAGCGGTACGGCATCGGCATGATCCAGGACATGACCGCGCCCAACGAGGCGGCATTCGAGGCATGGACCGTCTGGACCGCCGCGCGTGACGACCGATATCACCTGGGCGCCACGGCTTCCGCGGTACGCGCAACGGTGACCGGACTGATCGACCGGTCCGCCCGGGATCCCATCCGGATCGGTTCCTATCGGGTGGACGACCACTGGATGCCGGTGGTGCTGTTCGGAGGCCTGGACAATCCGCTCCACTACGACGTGCTGGCAGGGGAGATTCAGCAGCTCGCCGCCGCGGCGGCGGGACAACCCGTGCGGCCCGCCGGGGACCTCGACCAGGCCCTGTCGCACATGCTCACGGCCCCGGCGCCGGGCGGTTACGGCCAGGACTTCGTCCTGTGCGGCGACGTCGCCGCGCCCCGGAACCCGCTCTGGTACTGGCACAATATCGAGGCGAGCCGGGCCACCGCACCGGTCTTCGGCGCCTTCACCAACAACCTCACGACCTGCGCCTTCTGGCCCAGGCCGATCGAGCCGCCGACCGCGGTGCACAACGCGGTGCCCGCGCTGATCGTGCAGTCCACCGGCGACACCCGCACCGCGTACTCCGAAGGTGTTGCCCTGCACCGCGATATGACAGCCTCCCGCCTGATCACCCTGCAGGGCGTCGCCATCCACGGCATACTGGGCCGCTACCCGGATCGGTGCGTGGAGTCCGCCATCAACGCCTACTACCGCGACGGCGTCCTGCCCGCCGCCGACAGCACCTGCACCGGCTGATTCGGCTGCGACATGTGCGTACCTCCGCATCCGCTCCGGCCGTGCGCGGTCCAAGGGCGGCTTCGCCGACAGCGCCGATCAGGCCGCGGCGAACCGGATCTCGAGCCCGCCCGTCGCGACCGGGTCCGCCTCCCTCCACATCTGTTCGGTAAGGGCGAGGTCGGCGACACCGATCACCAGGGCCTGAACCTCGTCGACGGGACCCTCGACGATGCCGGGACGATTCGCGGGCCGAACCGACGATGTGGGCTACCGGGTGGCCGACGCCGCGGAGACCGTCGGAGAAGGCCTCATCGAACGAGCGGGTCACGGAAATACGAAGGCGAACAAGATAATCCGGCACACCGTCGCCCAGGTGGAGCATACGGCGATCCGCTGGAGCAAGGAATTGGGCGACAGGGCCATCCAACTCGGCGAGCAGCTCACCGAACGTCGCCGGTGAGCGGTATCGGCGGTCTGCCGCCCCGAGACACCGCCTAGCGGGGACGGGGTTCGTAGAAGGCTATGCCCCAGTTCAGGTGTCCGTGCCAGACGCTGGCGATCCGGCCGCCCTGCACCGCGGCCTTGGGCTCGCCGACCGGGCCGCCCGCGGCGTGCACTGCGGCGACCGTGGCGTCGAGATCGGTTGTGCCGAAGGCAATTCCGGGAAGGCTGGCGGGTTTGCCCGACCCGACCACCTCGAGTACCGCCGCGCCGGCGCGATAGAAGGCCATCTCCGGGCCTGCGGGGCCGCGGGGGTGGAAACGGCGCCGTGGTTCGGCGCCGAGGACGGAATTGAGTGCCGTAATCGCGTCGTCGAGATCGGGCACCCAGTACACGACGTGATCGATGAAGCTCACCGCGTTGGGGTGCGGGGCGTCGGCGTCACCGGCACCCTGGTCGGCGGCGTGGGGCAGCAGCTCGGGAATGTCCAGGGCGGCGGGATCGGCGGAAGTGCCGTCGAAGCCCCAGCTGGGTGCCGTATTCACCGTGCACTCGATCTCGCCGATCCGGAAGCGCCCGTCGGCGATCGCGAAACCCAGTGCCGCCCAGGATTTTTCCTCGCCCGGCAGGCCGAGGCGGGTCAGGGCGGCGCTCACGACTCCACCTCGCTGGCGCTCGGCTCCGTCGTGCCCGGG
>NZ_JAHKNI010000011.1:0-110645 GCF_018860155.1 Nocardia albiluteola | reverse complement strand
TCCGCTCACGACTCCACCTCGCTGGCGCTCGGCTCCGTCGTGCGCGCCGCGCGCTGGCCTGACGGTTCACTCCGCTTCGCTCCGCTCACGACTCCACCTCACGGCTACTCGGCTCCGTCCCGCGTGAGGCGTGTCGGCCCGATGGTTCGCTCTGTCCCGGCCCGCTCACAGCTCCGCGGCCAATCTGGTGCCCTGGTCGATCGCCCGCTTGGCATCCAGCTCGGCCGCGACGTCGGCGCCGCCGATCAGATGGACGCTCACGCCGGCCGCGGTCAGCGGCTCGGCCAGCTCACGCACGGATTCCTGTCCGGCACAGAGAATGACGTTGTCGCAATCGATGACGGTGGCCCGGGATCGCTGCTCGCCGAAGCTGATGTGCAGGCCGCGGTCGTCGATGCGCTCGTAGTTCACCCCGCCGATCTGCTCGACGCCCTTGGCCTTGACCGCGGCGCGGTGCACCCAGCCGGTGGTCTTGCCCAGGCTCTTGCCGAAGGAACCCGATTTGCGTTGCAGCAGAACCACTTCGCGGGTG
The DNA here is from genome assembly GCF_018860155.1 of Nocardia albiluteola. GTDB lineage: Bacteria > Actinomycetota > Actinomycetes > Mycobacteriales > Mycobacteriaceae > Nocardia > Nocardia albiluteola. Next base: position 110,113 of record NZ_JAHKNI010000011.1, on the reverse strand, counting down.
GCGGGGGAGGGACGCGGGGTGGTGAGCTGACCGAGGGCGTCCGGATCGTCACTGATGACTCCCCATTCCTGTTTCCACTCGTCCAGCTTCAGCGACGGATGCCCCTCGACGGTGAGGAATTCGCTGACGTCGTAGCCGATTCCGCCCGCGCCGATCACCGCGACCTTCTTGCCGACCGGCCTCTCCTCCCGCACGAGCTCGGCGTAGGTGAGCACCTTCGGGTGGTCGATGCCCGGAATGTTCGGAATGCGCGGGCGCACACCGGTGGCCAGCACGACGTGGTCGTACCGGCCCTCGATCAGCTCCGCCGCCCCGACCCGCCGGTCGAGGAACACCCGCACGCCCGCGACCTCCAGCTTGCGCGTGAAATAGCGGATGGTCTCGTTGAATTCCTCCTTGCCCGGGATGCGCCGGGCGATGTCGAATTGACCGCCGATCTTGTTGTCGGCCTCGAACAGATCGACCTTGTGCCCGCGCTCGGCCAGGTTCACCGCGGCCGACAGCCCGGCCGGGCCCGCGCCGACGACCGCGATCCGCCGCATCCGCCGGGTGGGCAGCAGCCGCAGTTCGGTCTCGTGGCCCGCGCGCGGATTCAGCAGGCAGGACACCGTTTTGTGGACGAAGGCGTGGTCCAGGCAGGCCTGGTTGCAGGCGATGCAGGTGTTGATCTCGTCCTCGCGGGTCGCGCGGGCCTTGTTCGCCCATTCCGGATCGGCCAGCAGCGGGCGCGCCATCGAGATCAGGTCGGCGTCGCCTCGGGTCAGGATCTCCTCGGCCGTCTCGGGCATGTTGATCCGATTGGAGGCACAGACCGGAATGCTCACGCGCGCGGTGACCTTCGCGGTGTACTCGGCGAAGGCCGCGCGCGGCACCGAGGTGACGATGGTCGGCACCCGTGCCTCGTGCCAGCCGATGTCGGTGTTGATGATGCTGACCCCCGCGGCTTCCAATTCCGTTGCCAGCGCCAGGATTTCGTGCTCTGTCTGGCCGTGCTCCACGAATTCGGCCATGGACAGCCGGAATACGATGATGAAGTCCGGACCCACCGCGGCCCGGATGCGCCGCACGATCTCGAGCGGGAATCGCCGCCGGTTCTCCGCCGAACCGCCCCAGCGGTCCGTGCGCTTGTTGGTGCGCGGGGCGAGGAACTGGTTGATCAGATAGCCCTCGCCGCCCATGATTTCGGCGCCGTCGTACCCGGCGAGCTTGGCCAGCTCCGCGCACCGGACATAGTCGTCGATGGTGCGCTCGACGCCCTTGTCCGACAGTTTGCGCGGCCGGAACGGATTGATCGGCGCCTTGATCGAGGAGGCCGACACGCTGAACGGCACATAGGCATAGCGCCCGGCGTGCAGGATCTGGATGGCGATCTTGCCGCCCTCGGCGTGCACCGCGCGGGTGATCGCGCGGTGCCGGTAGGCCTCGGTCCGGTTGGTGAGCTTGGCGCCCAGCGGCAGCAGCCAGCCCTCCCGATTCGGCGCGTAGCCACCGGTGATGATGAGTCCGACACCGCCGCGGGCCCTTTCGGCGAAATAGGCCGCCAGCTTGTTCGTATCCCAGGCCCGGTCCTCGAGGCCGGTATGCATGGATCCCATCACCACCCGGTTGCGCAGGGTGGTGAAGCCCAGATCCAGCGGTTCGAACAGGTGCGGATAAGGGTTCGGCTCACTCACGTGGGTCACCTTTCGGTCCGGGGCGGGGAGGGGGAGCATTATCACCGCCGAGCGCGGCGAGTACCTCGTCGCACCACTCGGCGAATCCCGACTCGATGCGAATACCGCCGCGCAGCACCAGATATTGGTACAGCGCGGTGCCGGTGAGGCCGTGCGGGTCGGGGAAGTCCTTCTTCTCGATCAGCTGGAACAGCTCGAGCCGCTGGGCGTGGGCGTCGCGATGACGGGTCACCTCGGCGCGCAGCGCCGCGAGATCGCCGTGCGCGGCGGCGCGAATCTTCACGCCCAGCTCGCTGCGGAGCGGGCCGACATCCTCGGCGGGCGCGGCGATCCAGCGGGCCAGTTCGGTTCGCCCGGCCGGGCTCACGGTGTAGACCTTCTTGTCCGGCCGGCCCTCCTGAGCGACGGCCTCGCTCGCCACCCAGCCCTGCTGCTCCATGCGCTTGAGCACACGGTATATCTGCTGGTGGGAGGCGCTCCAGAAGAAGCCGATCGACTTGTCGAACCGGCGAGCCAGCTCGTAGCCCGAACCGGCGCGCTCGGTCAGCGATACCAGCAGCGCATGCTCGAGGGCCATGCGCCGAGGCTAACTGACACTTGCCGTCCTATGCAACTGGGTGCATAGGGACAGCTGTTCACAGCCGGGGACTCGAGGTAGCGTCGGGTGCGGTGCTCGGAAGCACCAGCTCGGATACGGGAAGGACGTCTCGCGATCCCGGGAGGTTCGCGAGGCGTCCTTCTGTATCTATGGCACCGAGCGCCAGGCGGCCATGCCCAGGGCGATCAGTCGCACCTGTCGCACGGTGCGTTCCACGACGTTCTGGCGGTCGCGGGGCAGCGCGGCCACGTAGTCGGCGATGTGCCCCGCAACCGTCGAGACGATGAGATCCGCGGCCAGCTCCAGATCCTCGGGCGACCAGCTGTCCAGCGCGCGCAGGCGGGACAGGTCGACGACCAATTCCCTGGTGAGAAGCTGCATTTCGATCGAGATGGCGGTGCGCAGGACGGCCGACCCGCCGTACCGTTCACGAACCAGGAAGCCGTACAGCGCATCTCGCCCGGCGATCTGTGCGAAGACGAAGCGCACCGTCTCGGCGAGGCGGGCATCGGGGGCGCGCCGCAGATCCCGTAGGGCCAAACGCAATTGGCGCACGCCCTCGTCGACGAGTGTGGTGCCGAGCTCGTCCAGCGAGGCGAAGTGACGGTAGAACGCGGTGGGCACGATGCCCGCCGAGCGCGCGACCTCCCGCAGGCTCAGCGCGGCGAATCCGCGCTCCGCGGCCAGCTCGAGGGTGCCCTCCAGCAGCGCGTGGCGGGTGCGCTCCTTGCGCTCCCCCCGGGACTCTGTCTGTTCGCTGCGCTCGGTCATCTCGGTGAGCATACATCCGTTCACGATGCGCCTGCTCCTCTCGGTGTCGCGTCGGTCACACGACCTGCTGGTTGAAATTCCGTGCCGTGTCGGAGCACACTTGGATCAGTGTACAGATGTGCACTGAAATTCTACGAGCTACACCGGGTGGTGGGAGAAGAGTTATGGCAGGACTGATCGATCTGGTTCAGACGCTGACCACACCGCATACCCTGGATCGCTATCTGGAACTCGTGCGCCCCACGCTGACCGTGCGCGACATGCGCGCGGAGATCGTCGAGGTGGATCGGCGCACGCCCGGCTCGATCACCCTGACGCTGCGGCCGACCCGGCAGTGGCGAGGGCACCTCGCGGGACAGTATGTGCAGATCGGGGTGTTGATCGACGGCGTCAAGCACACCCGGTGCTATTCGCCGATCGATCCGCAGGGCGCCACGCGGCGGCTGCGGCTGACGGTCAAGGCGCATCCGCACGGCCTGGTTTCGCGGTATCTGCACCGCCACGCCGCGCCCGGCATGGTGGTGGATCTGGCTCCCGCGGCGGGCGTGTTCACCCTGCCGCAGCGGCGCCCGGATGGGATCGTGCTGATCAGCGGCGGCAGCGGGATCACCCCGGTGCTGTCCATACTGCGCACCCTGGACGCGGAGAATCATCGCGGGCCGGTGGTGTTCCTGCACTACGCGCACTCGCCCGAGGCGGTGCCCCATCGCGTGGAACTGGCGGAAATTGCCGAGCGGCACAACAACTTCCGGATCGCCCTGTGCTATCCGCGGCTGGGCCGGTCCGAACTGCTGGACGGCGCGCCCTGGAGTTGCGCGAAGAACCCGGTGGCGGGGCTGTTCGGCTACGACCAGCTCGAGCGCATCGCGCCGTGGTTCGCCACCGCCCAGACCTATGTGTGCGGTCCGGCGCCGCTGATGACGGCGGTCCGCACCGTCTACCAGGCTGAACAGCTCGACGACCGGCTGCACCGAGAGGAGTTCACGCTCGCCGCGGCGCCGGTGGATCCGGGCGAGATCACCGGCGTCACCACCTTCTCCGCCAGCGCGACAACCGTGCCCAACGCCGGTGCCACCCTGCTCGAACAGGCTGAATCCGCCGGCCTCACACCGGAATACGGCTGCCGGATGGGAATCTGCTTCTCCTGCACCTCGATCAAGCGCTCCGGCTGCACCCGCAACCTGCGCACCGGGGAGCTGGACAGCGATCCCGATCAGCCGATTCAGCTCTGCATCAACGCCGCCGTGGGCGACGTGGATATCGAAATCTGAAGGGGAGAGCCGTGAGCGAGCGAAGCGAGGGAACTATGAACACAGCACCACAGGTTGCAGCGGAGCGAAGCGGAGCTGCGACCATACTGACCGAAACCCAGGACGGCCCGCTGGTTCTCAGTCCGCAGCAGGTCGAGGACATCGGCCGCGCGCTGGACGAGCTGCGCGACCGCATCACCGCCGACCTCGGCGAGCGTGACCGGGACTACATCTACTCGATCATCAAGGCGCAGCGCGGTTTCGAGATCGCCGGGCGCGGGCTGATGTACCTGGGATTCCTGCCGCCGTTCTGGCTGGCCGGGGTGGCGGCGCTGAGCCTGTCCAAGATCCTGGACAACATGGAGATCGGCCACAACGTCATGCACGGCCAGTGGGACTGGATGCGGGAACCGGGCCTGAATTCGCGTGTCTTCGAATGGGATACGGTCTGCCCGGCCGATCAGTGGAAGCATTCGCACAACTACATGCACCACACATACACCAATATCCACGGCCGCGACCGCGACATCGGGTACGGCATCCTGCGCATCGACGAGGGCCAGCGGTGGAATCCCTACTACCTGGGCAACCCGATCTACGCCGCCCTGCTGATGCTGCTGTTCGAATGGGGCGTGATGCTGCACGATCTCGAGGCCGAGAACATCGTGCGGGGCAAGCGGTCCTGGTCCGAGGTCAAGCGGCTGCTGAAGGGGCAGTGGCGCAAGGCGGGCAGGCAGGTGCTCAAGGACTACGTGGTGTTCCCGCTGCTGTCCGGGCCGCTGTTCGTCTCCACGCTGGCCGGTAATGCCACCGCCAACCTGGTGCGCAACGTGTGGGCGTACTCGATCATCTTCTGCGGTCACTTCCCCTCGGGCGTACAGACGTTCACCGAGGAGGAGACCGCCGAGGAGACCCGGGGCGAATGGTATGTGCGTCAGATGCTCGGCTCGGCCAACATCACCGGCGGCAAGCTGTTCCACATCCTGTCCGGCAACCTCTCGCACCAGATCGAGCACCACCTGTTCCCGGACCTGCCCGCCAACCGGTATCCCGAGATGGCCCCGGAGGTCCGCGTCCTGTGCGAGAAGTACGGGTTGCCCTACAACACCGGCCCGCTGAGCAAGCAGATCGGTTCGGTCTGGCTCAAGCTGTTTCGCCTGGCGCTGCCGCCCGCGCTCGCCGGGAAGACGCCGCAGCCAGCTGTTATCGTGATGAGAAACAAGCCACAGCCGGATCCGAGTGAAGCGGGCGTTTGATGATCGGGAAATTCGAGAGCAACAAGGATCTGATCCAGGAGCTGACCTCCTCGGGGGCGCGGCACGTCGGCAACATCGCCTCGATCATCACGGGCACGGTCTCGGAGGTGACCCGGGAGATCGGTGACTGGATCACCGACGCGATCGAAATGCGGGAGGCCGCCGCGGCCGCGCAGCGCGACCGCGAGGCCGCGCACGGCGTCAACGCCGGGCGCGAGGAGCCCGACGTGCTGATCGACGAGCCCGCGCCCAGTGCACGGGTGTCCGCCGACCAGCCGTACATCGATGCCAACGTCGAGATCGTCGACCCGGGGCGCTAGAACACCGGCAGCCGCCGCCGGTGTTCGGTCACGTCGGTGATCAGATCCTTGTAGCCGTCGGCCAGTTCGGCGAGCTGGACCCAGTGCAGGTGGGCCTGCGCGTCCACCCCGTGCGGGCCGCCGATACCGGCCCGGGTACGCGCGCCGGACTTGACGGCGGTGCACGGCAGGCCCAGGGCATCCTGTGCCGCAACCCATTTCGCCGCCATGCGGTCGATCACCGCGCCGAGGGTTTCGGTGTGCAGTGAGGCGCCGGAGCGGTGCGCGATATTGTCGGCCACCCAGATGTCTATGCCCGCAACTTGTTTCGCGCGTTCGGCGTCGATGTCGTCGACCAGCTGGCTGTAGTGGGCCCGCTGATCGCTGCCCGCGCCGGGGGCGTGCGCGGCCGCGAGCGCGAGATACCGGCGCTCGTGACAGCCGACCAATTCGTGGGCGGCATCCAGCACGGGACGATGTCGGCCGTGGGCCGGGCCTCGCCCGTCGACGGGTGCGCGGAAGGCCCGCAGCAGTTCCACCACCGACGGCAGCTCGTCGGATCCGATACGGCTACCGGCATATTCGGTCGCCATAACACTCCCACCCTTGCTTCGGGATCGGACCGTGGTTGCGCCAGGGCCAGGGAGGTTGGGGGGGTGCGCTCCCCGGCACCGGCGCAGTCCCTGTTCCCGCACGCGGCAGCCCACCGCAAAAGGACACGGTGAGAACCGGGAAATCCGCGACGATGCGATGAGCAATGAGTCCAGGAAACGGGACTCTTTCAGGAAAGCGCGTCCAGATAGCCCGCGCAACAGGACGAACCCCTCATGGCCAAGCTGCCGAGTAATCGTTATAGACAGTTACGGCCGTGTCACGTGCTCGCGAAGATCGATGATCTATCGGGGGCGCGGCGAGATGGCTGCGCCACGCCCGAAAGTTCCGTAACCTGGTATTTCATGTCCGCCTACGTGTCCTCCCCGGAGCTGACCTTCTCCTTCCTGTTCGCGCTGGAAGATCCGGAGCGAATCGCGGAGGTGGTGCGTGGCCTCATGGAGCGCCGCACGGTGTCGGTCTTCCGGCTCGCCCCGATGTCCGGGGCGGACGGTCCGCCGGAGCGGTACGTCGTGAATTGGGCGTCGATCCCGCAGATCTCGATCACCACCGCGGTTCCCGAAACTGAGGAGTTGCTGGAGCGGAGGCCGATGCTCGTCAATGCCTTTCTGAGCGAGGGCGGCGATATCAGTCTCTACTCCGCGGAAGGGAAAATGCGCCGGTAGGGGGCGGTATTGACGAGATCTGCATCGCCCGTTGTGCGCGACTCGTTACGGTGATCTTTAACATGAGACCTCTCAGTCCTTTGTCAGCTACGGATCAGTGAACTCTCAGATCGGCCCAGCAGGGTGGTCCTGGTCGGTGGTCCAATACGGAGCACCGACGGTTCCACGCCCCTGACAAGAGAGGTTGATCTTTTATGATCCCGGTCATCATCAACACTGGTTCGGCTGCGCTCAACGGCGTCCTCAGCACCGGCAGCGCTGCTTTCCACGGCCTGGCCAGCACCCTGTGGACCGGCTCCTTCGGCTAAATCGCAGCTGACGCGAGTGCACGCTCGCATACCGCCCCGGCGTCCCGCGGACTCCGGGGCGGTGTCGTGTCCCGCGCCGGGACGTGGGCGGATCAGCTCGCGCGGGCCAGACGCTGGACCAGCACCTGTTCCAGCAGCGCCACCAGTACCTGCTTCACCGACTCGCGGCTGCGGGCATCGCATTCGACCATATGGATGGATTCATCGACGCGCAGCGCCTCGCGCACCTCGTCCAGATCGAAGCGGTCGCCACCGTCGAATCGGTTGACCGCCACCACGAACGGGGTGCCGTTGCGCTCGAAGAAGTCCAGGACCGGATAGCAATCCTCGATCCGTCCGGTATCGATCAGGATCACCCCGCCCAGGGCGCCGTCGAGCAGGTCGTCCCACAGGAATTCGAACCGCTCCTGGCCCGGCGTGCCGAACATGTACAGCACCAGCGAACGGTCCAGGGTGATCCGGCCGAAGTCCATCGCCACGGTGGTGGTCGTCTTGCCCGTGTACTGCTCCGGATCCACCCCCGTCGACACCTCGGTCATCGCGGCCTCGGTGGACAGCGGTTCGATCTCGGAGATGGCGCCGATGAAGGTGGTCTTGCCGACGCCGAAGCCGCCGCTCACCACGATCTTGACCGAGACGGCGGCCTGTTCCGGTGGGGCCGGGGTGGGTTCCGGTGTAGCTGAAGTCTCAGAGTGCCCGAACAAGATCCCTGATCCTCTCGATGGCTGCGGTGGATAGATCATCGGCCGACGCCGCCTCCGCGTGACCGGCGAGCATCAGATCGCTGACCACGATCCGAGCCACGCCGATCGGAACACGCAGTGTGGCAGCGATTTCGGCGATGGAATGGGGGTGTCGGCACAGCAGCGCCACGGTCCGTTGCTCGAACCGCAGCGATGCCGAGGGTGCGGTGTGGGTTGTGCGGATGAGGGTTTCGACGCGCAGCCCGTCGACCAGCGGGGTGGTTCGCCCGGCCGTCATGAGGAACGGCCGGACCACGGGGCCGGTATCTCCGTGCTCCGCATCCGCGGTGTCGCCAGGCTGGCGGTCGATCATCCGCGCAGCGACTGTCGTAATTCGGCGATCAGTGCCGGGGTCAGGATCGCGCCGGCCCGATCGGCGAGGATGGCCATCTGATATCCGACCAGGCCCACATCGCTGTCATTGTCGGCGATGACGCCGATGCAACTGCCGTCGGAGATCGCCGACACCAGCAGGAAACCCCGCCGCATCTCGATCATGATCAGCTTCAGGCCATCGAAATCGTAACTGCGCGCGGCGCTTCGGGCCAGGCTCACCAGTCCGGAGACCATCGCGGCGAGGCGGTCCGCGCCGGCCCGGTCCAGCCCCTCCGACATCGCCATCAGCAGCCCGTCCGAGGACACCGCGACGGTATCCCGGACACCGTCGGTGGAGCGCACGAAATCGGTGAGCAGCCAGTTGAAGGTGTGTGAACCGGATTCCGGCAGTTGAGTGGTCACCGGGGGTCCTCCTGTGCTGTGGATGCCGGAATTGGCGCCGGCTCATGCATTTCGCCGCGCCGATGACCGGCCCGGAAGCTTGAAAGCATACCCCTGGTCTGCTCGGCGGAGTGGTCCACCGCGGGCGATGTCCGGTGTCGCGGCGGCGCCGGTGAGGCGGGTGTGGCGGCGACCGGATCCGGTGCGGTTGGGGACGGAATCCGCTTGGCGCGCTTGACCAGACCGTTGCGGGTTCGTTCCACTTCCGGCGCGGCGGTGGCGGCGCGTTCCGAATGGCCTGGCGCATTCGATTGCGGCTCAGCTGGATTCGGATCGGTCACCGGAGGCGATGACCGTGGAGTGGGGGTTGCCGGGGCGGTGCCCGGGGCCTGCCCGTTGGTCCAGGCCGACTGCACCGAATGCCTATTCCGTTGCGTGGAAAGGGCGTTCAGGGAATCCTTGATTCGGCCCGGCGGCAGTGTCGGGAACGGATCCGGGCGGGCCGCCGCGCCGTTCGTCGAGGCATCGTACGGAGCGGAATCCGTTGCGGTCACCGGATTTTCGGAGAATGCCCAGTTCGAGCCGTTCGCCGGTGCCGGGTCGAACGGCGCCCGGGCATTGTGGTCCGCCGCGATTGCCGGACGGTCGTGTGCGGCCGCTTCCAACGCCGAGCGGTCCTCGCTCGCCGACAGTGTGGTCGGAGAGCCCCCGGCGGGCAACGCGGCCTGCGCCGACTGGAGGGCCAGGGAGGTGCGGGGTGCGACCGGCCCGGCGAGCAGCGTGAGGGGCAGCAGCATCCGGGCCGCCACACCGCTGATCGGCGAGACCGTCAGCTCCACCTCGATGCCCAGGCGTCGGCTCAGTCGCCCGACGACGTGGTGCCCCAGGAACCGCGTCGGCGCGACCATGAAGTCGGCCTCCCCGCGCAGCCGCGCGTTGGCGGCCGCCAACTGCTCGGGCGACATGCCGATGCCGTGGTCGACCACGGCCAGCAGGTACCGCTGCCCGACGAGGCGGCCGTAAATCTCGACCTCGACCTCGGGCGGCGAGAAGGACAGCCCGTTCTCGATCAGTTCCGCCAGCATGTGGGCGAGCTCGCTGACCACACCGCCGGTGACCGGCACGTCGTCGACGCGGCGCACCACTACCCGCCGATAGTTCTCGACCTCCGACAGGGCCGCACGGATGACGTCGGTCAGCGGGATCGGCTCGCTCCACCGGCGCGGGCTGGCCTGGCCGACCATGACCAGCAGGCTCTCGGCGTTACGCCGCATGCGGGTGGCCAGATGGTCGAGCTCGAACATGTTCGACAGCGCCCGCGGGTCGAGCTCCTCGCGTTCGAACTCGCTGATCAGCGCCAGCTGGCGGCGCAGCAGATTCTGATTGCGCCGGCCCAGGTTGGCCAGCGATTCGGTGGTGTTGCGGCGCACCGTCGCCTGCGCCGCGCCGAGCTCGTAGGCGGTCGTCTGCACACGGTCGAATGCCACGGCCACCTGGGCGATCTCGACGCTCGCGCGTTCGGGGGCGGGCACCGGCTCGGGCGGGCCGGGATCGTCCGCGTCCGGATCCTGCCAGGCGCGGATCAGCGCGGGCAGCCGCTGGGTGGCGACCTCGTCGGCCGTCGCCGCGAGCGCGGCCAGCGGGCGCACGATGGCCCGCACGCCGGAGAAGACCAGCCGCGCCAGCACCAGCAGTGCGAGCAGGGTGCCGACGCCGTATCCGACCAGGGTCCGCTCGGCGATCTGACGCAGGTGCTGGGCGCGCTGATTGATGTCGGCGCCGATCGACTGCTGCACGCCGCGCTCCGCATCGATTACCGAGCTCGTCTGTGCCCACCAATCGGTCGCGGAGACCGGCGTGAGGAGCGGTCCGTGCTGCGCCGCGATGGCGACGCCCTCCGACTCGGCGGAGCGCAGCGCGTCGGCCGAGTGCATCAAACTGGTCACCGCCACGCGCTCGCTCGGGGTCGCATCGCGCGGATATGTCTCCAGCGCGGCCTGTTTCGCGGCCCGGATGTCGAGGAACTGCACGTACTCGCCGGGGCCGAACCCGCCGGCGGCGAAGACGCCGCTGAGGAAGCCGCGTTCCTGCGCGGTGAATTCCTTCGCATCGCCCAGGGAGTACAGCGCGGACAGGCCCCGCCACACCTGATCGTCCTGGGCGTGGTCGAGTCCGAGCCGGGTGCGGGTGAGCGCGGTAATCGCATCGGTGTAGAAGGCGAAGGCGGTCGTGCGGTCGGTGCGGTGCGCGTCGATTCCGGCCCGCTCGTCGCTCAGCGCCGCCAGATCCCGCAGCGCGGCACGCACATCGCCGACGCCCGGGGCGCGGTCGTCCAGTGCCGCGCTCAACGCCTGCAGGGCCCGGTCGGTGGCGGGGCGCTGGGCGTCGAGCGCCTGCCGCATCGCCGCGTCGCCGGCGAGCATGCCGTTGGACAGGCCCCGCTCGCGCTGCACCTCCTGCACCAGGTCCTGGACCGACAGCGTCAGCGACACCGCGCGCACCGTCTTGTCGGTGGCCCGGTACGCACGCACCTGGCCGGCCATCAGCAGACCCAGCAGGACGAGCACCAGGACGACCGAAACCGCCAGCACTCGGATCAATTGACCGCGGATGGTGCGCGGACGCAACAGCCCGATCGTCGTGGCACGTTGCTTGCTACCGTTCGGCAACAATGGTGCTCGACGGAATTGCACTTCGACTCCTCATTCCCGCTCCCCGCACGGCCTTCGGCCCGAGCTGCGGACAATCAGAAGCAAGGTGACACATGACGCCGCTTCTCGCAACACGAGAGGGTGGATGTGACGAAGCAAACGGAGTGTCGGCGCGTGTCATCACAGTCGATGACACATCCACCTCGGAAAGAACCATGAACGTGACCTGGTTGCGAAACAATCGGTGGTATCGCGGCTCGGCGTCGAGCCGGATACGCCCGAGAGGAGCGTGGTCATGCAACCTGACACCCCCGCTTACCCCGTCCGCGTTCGAGGTGATCTCGACCCGGCGCTGTCGCGCTGGCAATGGATCATCAAATGGATTCTTGCGATTCCGCATATCGTGGTGCTGATTTTCCTGCACATCGCCTACTTCGTCGTGACGGTCATCGCATTCTTCGCGATTCTGTTCACACGTCGTTATCCCCGAGGCCTTTTCGACTTCAATGTGGGTGTCATGCGCTGGAGCTGGCGTGTCCGGTTCTACGCGTTCTCGCCCGCGGGCACCGATCGGTATCCGCCGTTCAGCCTGAAGCCCGACGAGAATTACCCGGCGGATCTCGAGGTGGACTACCCCGAACAGCTGCACCGCTGGCTGGTGCTGATCAAGTGGTGGCTGCTCGCGATCCCGCAGTACCTGATCGTGGCGGCCTTCGCCGGTGGCTTCTGGCGCTGGGGAGGTGGCGGCGGGCACCGCCATCACCATCACCACCACGGCGTGGGCGGGGGGCACGGCCACTGGATGATGGGCGGCGGCGGGATCTCCCTGCTGGCCGTGCTGGTGCTCATCGCCCTGATCGGGCTGCTGTTCACCGGCCGCTACCTGCGCGGGCTGTTCGACCTGGTGATGGGTCTGAACCGCTGGAGCATCCGGGTGCGCGCGTACTCCTCGCTGATGCGGGACGAGTACCCGCCGTTCCGGCTGGACCAGGGGGCACGTGAGCAGGAGGCGGCCGCACCCCCTGAATGATCCGATCGAGCACTACCTCGCGTCCCCGTCGCCCGTCGGCGGGGACGCGTTTGTGTCCACACTCGGTGATCGCGCCGCGCTCTGGGAGCGGTAGATGCGCCGCACCACGTCCTCGATGCCGGGCTCCTCGATGGACAGGTCGCGCACCTCGGCCCGCGCCGAGACCGCGGCCAGGAGCTGTGCGGCGGTGATGCTCTCGGGATCGAAGGCCAGCCGCTGCCGGATGCCGCCGCCCTCGCTGGCGATCAACTGCGCGCCGCGCAGGCCGGTGAGTTCGGGTGCCGGCGCGACCAGATCGACCACCAGCATCCGGCGCACTCGCACGGTGGCGGCCAGCCCCGTCAGAGATCCGTCGTGGACCAGGCGGCCGCGGTCGACCACCAGCACCCGCTCGCACAGCCGCTCGATATCGCCCATGTCGTGGGTGGTGAGCAACAGGGTGGTGCCGCGTTCGATGCGCTCGTAGGACAGGAAATCGCGTAATCGCTGCTTGGACAGCACGTCCAGGCCGATGGTGGGCTCGTCCAGGATGAGCAGCTCGGGCGAATGTAGCAGTGCCGCGGCGATTTCCGCCCGCATCCGCTGCCCCAGCGATAGCTGCCGCACGGGCGTGTCCAGGGTGCCGGCCATCTCCAGCTGCTCCACCAGTTCGTGGCGGCGCTTACGGGCCCGATCCGGATCCAGGCGGTGGATGGCGGCCAGGATCGAGAACGATTCGCGCAGCGGCAGATCCCACCACAGCTGCGAGCGCTGCCCGAACACCACCCCGATCCGCCCGGCCAGCTCGCGCCGCTGCCGCACCGGTTCCAGCCCGCAGGTGCGCACGGTCCCGGAGGTGGGCACCAGGATGCCGGTGAGCATCTTGATGGTCGTCGACTTGCCCGCGCCGTTGGCCCCGATATAGCCCACCGCGGAGCCGGATTCGATCGAGAAGCTCATCCTGTCGACCGCGGTGATCACCTCGCGACGACGGGTCCAGCGCTTCTCGGTTTTCCGATGAATGACGAATTGTCTTGTCAGATTGTTGATTTCGATGGACACCGCTATCCACCGCCTCCCTGATAGTGTCGCACTCCCTGACGCCAGCACAGCAGTGCCAGTCCCCAGACCCACGCCGCCGCGATCGGGCTCGCCCATGCCAGCCAGCTCGGCAGCCATGCCGGTCCGGGCAGCCGCAGCAGCGCGATGGTGGGCAGATACGCGACGAACGACACCGGCACCCCGAAGCCGAACAGCAGTGTCATCGGCGCGCGAAACACCGAGCTGGGCTGTTGCGCGGCGAAGGCGCCGCCGTAGGTGAAGCTGTTGGTCAGTTCCGATCCGTCGACGAGGAAGAACTGCAGGCCCGCCGCGCACACGAACAACCCGGCGAACAGCGCGATGCCCGTCGTCAGCGAGAGCGCCAATAGGGCCAATGTGGTTACGGTCCAATCGATGTCGTTGATATCCAGGCCGATGCACAACACAGTCGCCGCCACGCCGGCGCGGGCCACCCGGCGCAGCGAGACATCGCTGGTGATGAGCTGCAACAGCAGCGGCTGCGGGCGCAGATGGAAGGCATCGAGGGTGCCCGCGCGGATGTATGCGGGCAGCGTGTCGGTGTGCCCGAAGGCGATCTGCGCGATCGCGAAGGCCAGATTCGACATGCCGAACAGCAGCAGCATCGCGTGCAGATCCAGGCCGCCCAGCACCCGCACGTTGTGGTAAATGACCCAGACCTCGGCGAATTCCACCACACCGACCAGGAGTGAGGAGAGCATGTCGGCGGCAAAGGAGAGTGGATACGCCTGCTGTGAGCGCATCCGCGAGCGGAGTACGGCACTGTACGGGGTGAACCATGTTCCCGAGGTCCGGGTGGTTCCGAGTAGTTCAGCCACCCTGTACCTCCAGTTTACGGCGGCCCGCCCGAAGTAACCCCCGGCCCAGTAGAACTGTGACGACAACCCAGAATACTTGTACAGCAACTACTTCCAGGGCATCCCAACCGGTCGCCCGCCCCGACAGCACATCGATCGGCGTCTGCAGCAGCGACGGGAACGGGGTGAGCTCCGCCAGCGTGCGCAACCATCCGGGAAACAGGTGCACGGGAACGAACAGGCCGGCCAGAAAGGTGGCGACGATCTGATACAGCAGCCGGATACCGCGGGTCTCCACCATCCAGAATCCGGTCAGGCACACCGCGAACAACAGCAGAAACGAGATCGTGACGGCCAGTACGATACTGAGCGCGCCCAGCACGTACGCGCCGGCCTGATGTGGCATCGCCAGCTCGAAGGCCAGCAGTCCCGCGGCGACACTGGGCAGCCCGCGCAGCAGCAAGGCGCACGCCGCCCGACCGAGATCGGTTGCCAGATAACAGAATTGGATGTCCGCGGGTCTGAGGAAGTCGATCGCGACGTCGCCGGTGCGGATCCGCTCGGCGATGTCCAGCGTCGGCCCCATCACCCCGAGCGATCCCAGTAGTCCCTGGGAGAGCCAGACGTACGCGCCGATGGAATCCGATGTGTAGCCGCCGAATCCGGTCGTGGCGCGCACGGCCGCGAGCATCACCGAGGCGCGGACCAGCCCGAACACCACATTGGTGAACATGCCCGCGAACATCGCGAGCCGATAGTGCCACTGACGCAGGAACCCTGCTGATGCCAGTCGCCAATAAACCCCTGCAGCGGCGTGCACAACCACACAACGTTACGGGGGTGGGCATACGTTAACAACTTCTTCGCCGAGATTCGAATGTTCTCCGAAGTGATACCGGCCCGGCCTGTCACCATGGAATCGAACGTGAGCTGAGACACAGTGTTGCGCAATTGTGACCTTCGCCGCGAGCTGTGTCGCATATGTTGTTGCCTACAACATATGGCCTCCGTCACCGGACACCCGAACCGGTGGCGGGGGCCGCCAGCTCGAAAGGTTCACCTGATGAGGATGAAACGGTATGGGGCCGTGGCCGTTGCGCTCGCCGGCCTGCTGACCCTCGCTGCCTGCGGATCCAACTCCTCCAGCGGCGGCGGCAACTCCACCAGCTCGAACGGCAGTAGTGGGGGCAAGAACGGGACCGTCGGTGTGATCCTGCCGGAGACCGCGACCTCGGCCCGCTGGGAGGGCTTCGACCGCCCGATGATCACCAAGGCTCTCAATGCCGAGGGATTCGACGCCGACGTCGAGAACGCGCAGGGCGACGTGCAGAAGTTCAGCACCCTGGCCGACGGCATGATCGCCAAGGGCGTCAAGGTGCTGCTCATCGCCTCCATCAATAGCGAGGTCGGTAATGCCGTGGCCGCCAAGGCGCACAAGGCGGGCATCCCCACCATCGATTACGACCGGCTGAACCTCGGCGGCTCCTCGGACTACTACGTGTCCTTCGACAACGTGAAGGTCGGTGCGCTGCAGGGCCAGGCCATGGCCGACGCGCTCAAGGCCAAGCCGGCCGCCCAGGTCATCGAGATCGAGGGCGCGCCGACCGACAACAACGCCACCCTCTTCCATCAGGGGCAGGAGCAGGTGCTCAAGCCGCTCTACGATTCGGGCGCGCTGAAACTCGTTGCCAGCCAGGCCATCGACGGCTGGGACAACCAGAAGGGCGGCGAGACCTTCGAGCAGCTGCTCACCACCAACGGCAACAAGATCGACGGCGTCGTGGCCTCCAACGACGGCCTCGCCGGCGCTATCGTCACCGTGCTGAAGAAGAACGGCCTCAACGGCAAGGTCCCGGTCACCGGCCAGGACGCCACCACCGACGGCCTGAAGGCCGTCCTGCGCGGCGATCAGTACATGACGGTGTTCAAGCCGATCCAGGACGAGGCCAACGCCGCGGCCAAGCTCGCCGCCGATCTGGCCAAGGGCGACAAGGCCGCCGCGGACGCCGTCGCCACGGCGTCGAGTCAGGACCCCAAGGGCAATCGGACTGTGAAATCCGTTCTGCTGGACCCGCATACGGTCACCCGGGATCAGGTCAAGACGGTTGTCGACCAGGGTTATGTGAAGGCGAGCGATCTGTGCTCGGGTGATGTTTCCTCCGTGTGCACCCAGCTCGGGATCTCCTGAGAGGTATTGCAAATCAGATGAGTGATCCGCTGCTGCAGATCTCCGGGCTCAACAAGAGCTTCGGTGCGGTCCATGTTCTGCACGATGTCGAGTTCACCGCCCCCGCGGGGGAGGTGACCGCGCTGGTCGGCGATAACGGCGCGGGTAAGTCGACGATGGTCAAGTGCATCGCGGGGATTCACCCCTTCGACTCCGGGACGATCAAGTTCCGGGGCGAGGAGGTGCACCTGCACGGCCCGAAGGATGCCGGCGCACTGGGCATCGAGGTGGTCTACCAGGATCTTGCCCTGGCCGACAACCTCGACATCGTGCAGAACATGTTCCTGGGCCGGGAGCGCGGCAAGCCGTGGTTCCTGGACGAGGCATCCATGGAGGACGCGGCGCGGCGCACGCTCGCATCGCTGTCGGTGCGCACGGTGAAATCCGTGCGCACCCCGGTGGCCTCGCTGTCCGGCGGACAGCGACAGACCGTGGCGATCGCGAAATCGGTGCTGTGGAACAGCAATCTGGTGTTGCTCGACGAGCCGACCGCCGCCCTCGGGGTGGCCCAGACCCGGCAGGTGCTGGATCTGGTGCGCCGGCTCGCCGAACAGGGGCTCGGGGTGGTGCTGATCAGCCACAACCTGGCCGACGTGTTCGAGGTCGCCGACCGGATCGCGGTGCTGTACCTGGGCCGGATGGCGGCGCAGGTGCGGACCTCGGAGGTCACCCAGAATCAGGTCGTGGAATTGATCACCGCGGGACGCTCCGGTGAGTTGGGCTTGGCCCGGCCGGAATCCGCTGTGTTGTAGGCGTTTGTAGCAGGATTAGCAGGAAAGCATTTGTGATGACCCAAGTTTCGGCCGATACGGCAGGCGGCGGGGAGAGCCCCGAGACCGCAACCGGCGCCCAGACGGCGATCACCGATTTCGGCATCGACACCACCACCGTATCCACGGCGGAGGCCGTGCGTGCCTATCTCGCCCGCGTGAGGGGCGGCGAGATCGGTTCGCTGCCTGCACTGCTGGGTCTGGTGGTGCTGGTCGTGCTGTTCTCCTCGCTGTCGAATGTGTTCTTCTCGCTCAACAACATCGCGAATCTGCTCGCCCAGGGCGCCGGGCAGACCATCATCGCGATGGGCATCGTGTATGTGCTGCTGCTGGGCGAGATCGATCTGTCGGCGGGCACCGCCTCCGGTGTGGCCGGGGCGGTGCTGGCCATGCACTATGTCGACAACGGAAATCTGTTGACGGGCATGGGCAGTACGGTCTTCTACATTTTCAACGGCCTGCTGCTGCTCGCCGCGGCACTGGCCGCGCTGCTGCGGATCTGGCCCGGGGTGGCGATGTCGCTGCTCGGGGTGGTGATCACGGTCGTCGGCTTCCATGCCAATCCGTGGATAGAGATGCTGCTGGCGGTGTGTGTCGGCACCGCCATCGGCTGCATCACCGGATTCCTGATCTCCAAGATCGGAATGCCCTCGTTCGTGGTGACACTCGCGCTGTTCCTGGCGTGGCAGGGTGCGATCCTGCAGCTGATCGGCGAGGGCGGCGTGCTGGGCATCAGCTCCTCGCACGTGCTCGATGCGGTGGCGAACGGGAATCTGTCGGTGCTGTGGAGCTGGGTGCTGTTCGTGGTCGCCGCCGGCGGCTGGGCCGGGGTCACGCTGTTCGGTCACTTCCGGAGGCGGGCAAAGGGATTGGTGGTGCAGCCGACGCCGCTGGTGATCGGCAAGGTGGTCGCGCTGCTGGTGCTCGCGAGCATTGCGACCGCGTTCATGTCGGTGAACCGGTCGCCGAGCAAGCTGATCACGATCTCCGGGGTGCCGTACGTGGTGCCGATCATCCTGGTGCTCTTGGCCATCGGCACCTATGTGCTGAACCGGACCACGTACGGTCGGCATTTGTACGCGATCGGCGGCAATGCGGAGGCCGCGCGCCGGGCGGGTATCAACGTCACCCAGTTGCGCTCGAGCGTCTTCGTGATCAGCTCCGGCTGTGCCGCGATCGGCGCGATCGTGTACTCCTCCAAGGTCGGTTCGGTCGATCCGCAGGCCGGTGGCCTGAACACCCTGCTGTTCGCGGTGGGCGCCGCGGTGATCGGCGGTACGTCGCTGTTCGGCGGTAAGGGACGCATTGCCGACGCCGTCATCGGTGGCGCCGTGCTGGCGGTCGTGTCCAACGGCCTCGGCCTGCTGAAACAGCCGGCCGCGGTGGTCTCGGTGGTCACGGGCCTGGTGCTGCTGCTGGCGGCCACCGTGGATGCGCTCTCGCGCCGCAGGGCCGCACATACGGGCCGATGAATTCGGCGGCCGCCCAGCCGTGTGTCATGGTGATCGCCGATCGCGCACCGACTTTCGGCTGGGACGGTCCCGGGCGTGTGCATTGCGGAGTGAGGGGTTGTCGATGTGGGAGGTGCCGTCGTGAATGTCGCCCGGCCCGATGAGGTGCGGCGCTTCAATCGGGCCTCGCTGTTGCGGTTGCTGCATGTGGGCGGTCCGGCCACGCGCGCCACGCTGGCCACGGAACTGGGGTTGAACCGCTCGACCATCAAGATGCTGGTGGACGGGCTGGCGGGGGATGGGGTCGTCGAGGAGCGGGTGCCGCGGCTGCCGCAGGGCGCGGGCCGCCCGTCGCTGCTGGTGCTGCCGCAGCCGCAGGCGGTCGTGGTGCTCGCGGTGGATGTGCAGGTCGAGCACGCGGCCATCGCGCTGGTCGGCCTGGGCGGTCAGATCCTGGGGCGCAACAGCTGGAATCTGCGTGGGCGGCAACGGGATCCGGATGAGGTGGTCACGCATGTCGCCGAGTCCGCGGCGCTGCTGGCCCAGGATCTCGACCTGCATCCGGTGGCGGCGGGGATCTCGGTGCCGGGCGTGGTGCGCCGCAACGACGGCCTCGTGTACAACGCGTCGAATCTGGGCTGGGACGAGGTGCCGTTCGGCGACCGGATGGGCCGGGTCCTGGGTGTGCCCGTGGTGGTCGGCAACGATGCCGAACTCGGTGCGCTGGCCGAATACGTGCGCGGGGTCGGGCGCGGGGCCTCGGACGCGGTGTTCGTCTCCGCCGACGTCGGGGTGGGCGGGGGCATCATCGCCCAGGGTGGGCTGCTGCGCGGCTCGGCCGGTTACCTCGGCGAAATCGGCCACATGACGGTGAATCCCAGTGGCCGGGTCTGCCATTGCGGCAATACCGGCTGCTGGGAGACCGAGGTCGGCGAGCACGCGCTACGCCGGGCGCTGGGCCTGAGCGAGACCGGAGCCCGGGGCGCGATCGTGGCCGAACTGCGTGAGCTGCAACGGGATTCGGATTCGGTGGCCCGTCTCGGGGGCTATGTCGACTGGTTGATCCTGGGCCTGGTCAACGTGGTGAACATTCTCGGCCCGGAGCTGGTGGTGCTCGGCGACCTGTTCGCGATCCTCCCGGAGGCCGTGGTGCAGCGCGCGCAGCAGGAGGTCCGGCGGCGCAGCATGGTCTCGCGTGCCCACGGAGGTGTGCGGATCGAAAGGTCTTCCCTCGGGCCGGATCTCAAGCTTCTCGGGGCCGCGGAGGCCGCCTTCGAGGACGTGCTCGCGAGCGTGTGAGGGCTGCCGGAGGGGGCAGCTGGGAACTCGTTATGCCACGTGGTGTAACCACGCCTAGGCCCCGTGTCCCGACGACAGTGGGCACGGGGCCTTGCGGGCTGCGCGGCGCTATCGGCGCTGTGCAGCAGCTCTTTCTAGTGCGCGGGCGGGCATGCGGGCGGGTTGCCGGGCTTCTGGCCGCCGGGCGGGGGAGCCTGGTGCCCGGAGGGCGGCGGTCCCTGGTGTCCGTTGGGCGGCGGAGCGCACTGCTGTCCGTTCTGCGCCGGCGCCTGCGGAGGCTGCGCGCTCGCGACCGCGGACCCAATTCCCAACGCCCCCAACGTCAGTCCGCCAACCGCTACCGCAGCGGCCAGCCTCGACGTGATACCCATACCAACCTCCTGGTTCCCGGACCGGAATCCGAAACGCCGTCCGGCACCTGCCGGACCGACGAGGGAAATCCTCGGGCTCGGACATTTGGCTGTCGTTGGGGCAGGTTAGGTATGAGCTGTGAAGAACGCGGCGCCGCCGGCCCGCGGGCTACCGGCGGCGCGGCGACCTCAGTTCGTGGTGGGAGCCGCCGGGGCAGCCGAGGCCGACGGGGTGGCGCTGGCCGAATGCTGCTTGGCCTGGGTGATGTCGGTAGCTGTGATGGTGGTGCCGGACTCCTTGCCGCGCACGGCGACCATCTCACCGAGGGTGAACTGGGACTGCTGAGCCGGATTCTTCTTGGAGCCGAATTTCGTCTGCGGGGTGATGGTGACGGTCTCGGTGGTGCCGTCCTTCTTGGTGAGCGTCCAGGTGTTGGCGTTCTGCGAGGCGATGGTGCCGAAGATCGCGTTCCCGTGGTGCTTGCCCGGCTTGGCCGTGCTGGAGGCCGCGGCCGAGGTGGACGAGGCCGGCGCCGAGCTGGAGTTGCCGGACGATCCGCAGGCACTCACCCCGACCACGATGGCGACGGCCGCGCCTGTGGCGCCGGTGACCAGCGCGATCCTGCGGCGGCGGCTGGAGGTTGACGGGGAGCCCGAGGGGGTCGGATGTGTCATGGCGGCAAGACTATTCATCGATTCTGGGAGGTGCCTCCGTGCCCTCTGTCAGTTCTCGGGGGACCGGCTGTGACCTAGCTGGCAGGGCCTGACCAGCGGAGATCGCTGCGGAACGGGGTCACAATCGTGCGGTCGAACGAGAAACCCCGCCGCACCCGGGTCTCGGGTGTGGCGGGGCGACCGTCGGCGTGGGAGCGTGTGTGATAAAGCCGACGGAGTCCTGGGTCAGCTCAGCGGCAGCAGAGCGGTCGGTGCATCGGCGGCGGATTCGGCCAGGGCCTCGAATTCGGTGATCTGGTCGATGTCGGTGGCGCCCATGGAGATGTTGGTGACCTTCTCCAGGATGATCTCGACCACCACGGGAACCCGGAACTCCTGTGCCCACTCCTTGGCGCGGGCGAAGGCGGCGGCGATATCCTTCGGGTCCTCGACGCGAATCGCCTTGCAGCCCAGGCCCTCCGCGACGCGGACGTGGTCCACGCCGTAGCCCTTGGCCAGGCCGATGGAATCGTCGGCGTTGATGTTGTCGAAGCCGAGCTGCACGAAGTAGTCCATGTCGAACGCGCGCTGCGCCTGCCGGATCAGGCCCAGGTAGGAGTTGTTCACCAGCACGTGCACGTACGGCAGGTTGAACTGGGCGCCGACGGCCAGTTCCTCGATCATGAACTGGAAGTCGTAATCACCCGACAGCGCAACGACATTGCGGGTCGGGTCGGCCGCCACCACGCCGAGCGTCGCGGGCACGGTCCAGCCCAGCGGGCCGGCCTGGCCGCAGTTGATCCAGTTGCGCGCCTGGTACACGTGCAGCATCTGCGCGCCGGCGATCTGCGACAGGCCGATCGTGGAGACGTAGCGGGTGTCGCGCCCGAACGCCCGGTTCATCTCCTCGTACACCCGTTGCGGTTTCACCGGAACGTTGTCGAAGTGCGTCTTGCGGTGCAGGCTTCCCTTGCGCTCGGTGCACTCGGCGACCCAGCCGGAGTAGTCGGGCAGGGTTCCGGCCTGCTTGCGCTCGCGGGCCACCGCCAGCAGCTGCTCGAGCGCGGCCTTGGCGTCCGAGGCGATGCCGTAGTCGGGCGCGAACACCCGGCCGATCTGCGTGGGCTCGATGTCCACGTGCACGAAAGTGCGTCCCCGGGTGTAGGTTTCCAGGTTTCCGGTGTGGCGGTTGGCCCACCGGTTGCCGATGCCCATGACGAAGTCCGAGGCCAACAGGGTGGCGTTGCCGTAGCGGGTGGAGGTCTGCAGGCCGACCATGCCCGCGGACAGCTCGTGGTCGTCGGGCAGGATGCCCCAGCCCATCAGGGTCGGGACCACCGGCACGTTCAGCAGCTCGGCCAGCTCGACCATCAGGTCCTCGGCGCCGGCATTGATGATGCCGCCGCCCGCGACGAACAGCGGCCGCTGCGAGGCGGTCAGCATTTCCAGGGCCTTCGCGGCCTGCGCGCGCGTCGCGGCGGGCTTGTAGACCGGCAGCGGCGCATAGGTTTCCGGGTCGAACTCGATCTCGGCGACCTGCACGTCGACCGGCAGGTCGATGAGCACCGGGCCAGGCCGGCCCGAGCGCATCAGGTGGAACGCCTGCTGGAAGACCCCGGGCACCTGGGCCGGTTCCAGCACGGTCACAGCCATTTTCGTGACGGGCGCGGCGATGGCGGCGATGTCGACCGCCTGGAAGTCCTCCTTGTGCAGGCGGGCGCGCGGCGCCTGCCCGGTGATGCACAGGATCGGAATCGAGTCCGCGATGGCCGAATACAGGCCGGTGATCATGTCGGTGCCGGCCGGGCCGGAGGTGCCGATGCACACGCCGATGTTGCCGTGCGCGGCCCGGGTGTAGCCCTCGGCCATGTGCGAGGCGCCCTCCATGTGGCGGGCCAGCACGTGCTTGATGCCACCGTGCGCGCGCAGCGCCGAGTAGAAGGGGTTGATCGCGGCGCCGGGCAGGCCGAAAGCCTGTGTGGCGCCCTCCAGTTCCAGGATCTTGACGGCCGCGTCGACGGCCCGCATGCGTGGCATGTCGTGTACTCCCATGTGTGCGTTTGGCGTCTCGTTCCGTTGATCGGGCCGCGCGGGGAGCCGTCATCCCCGCGTGGCCCGGTCCGCGGTGCGAGACCGGATGTATTTACTTGTGCCCTCGGCTATTCGGCCGGGGCGGCGCGATCAGTCGGCGACCGGGATGCCGCGGTAGGCGCGCCAGTCGCCGATATCGGAGATGTCGGTCAGCTCGGGCGAGTCGGCCAGGTTCGGCCGCAGCACGGTGGCCAGGCAGGCCGTGCCGTCCTCGAGTTCGATCAGGCCGAGCTCGAGCTCGGGCGGTTCGTTCGGGATCAGGTTGTCCCGCAACACTTCCATCGGTACGTCGTATACCTCGCCGAGGACCGAGCGACCCTCGTCGGAGGTGGCGAGCATGGCGGGGAAGCGGTCGCCGACCGAGTAGTAGCGGTACTTGGCGGCGCTGCGCGCGGCGCGCAGTAGCGGGGCGCCGTCGAGCTGGCCGTTGAGGCGCCCGCCGCGCATGCCGTCGCCGTTGAGGAACATCAGAACCATCGGGTCTCCTTCGTGATCAATGGCCGTGGGGTCAGTGGTCCGGGGTGGTGGCGGTGAAGCGGCTCTCGAGCTGCTCACGCCCCGCGGGGGTGATGCGGCCGAACAGGCGCAGCCGGGCGACGCCGCCGTCGGGAAGGACGTTGAGGCGCACGTGATTCACCGGCCGATCGCCAGTGAGGCGGAAGCGGTGGGTGGCATCGGGCTGCAGCGCCGTCGGCTCGAGCAGAGAGACCAGCTCGCCGTCCGCGGTGTACCCGTCCAGGGAGATGCGCGCGGGGGAGTTGCCCTTGTAGTGCGTGGTGTCGAGCTCGAGCACTGCGGGCACGGCCTCGGCGGCCAGGGCCACGGTGGCCCAGTCGTTGCCGTCGTCGCGCCGGCGCCGGGTCTCCCAGCCGTCGGCCATGAACCGCGAAATACCGGGCTGCAGCATGTTGTTCGGCGGGGAGAAGAAGCCGTCGCTGCAGGCCACCGCGCGGCCGCCGTTGCGCAGCGCCGCGAGGTCGAAGGGGATGTCGTCGATCCACTGCGGATCCGGGACCGCGGTACCGTGCACCCGGACCCGGGCGATGCCGCCGTCGGGATGCATGTTCACCCGCACGTGGGTGATGCGCCGATCGTTGCTGGCCTCGAACAGGTTCCGGCTGTCGCCCTCGACCGGGGAGACCGGCACGAGGGTATGCCAGTCGGCGGCCAGCAGTTCGTCCACCGAGGGATGCCCGGGCACCGAGGCGCCTTCGATGGAGACGTGCGGCGGGAAGTTGCCGATGAAAAATGCGGTGTCCACGACGATTCCGGACACCACCCCCGCGACGCCGAGCCGGATCAGCGCCCAGTCGGGTCCCGGGCTGCCGTCGCGGCGGCGCCGGGTCTCCCAGCCGTCGTACACCTGGCCCTTGTTGTTGAAGGTGTGGGTCTGGTAGACCGGCGCCGCATCCTTGATGAGATTCTCACGCTCGGCGAAGAATTCGTCGTTCGCCGCGACCACGCTGCCGCCGACCTGTCGTGAGGCCAGGTCCGGAAGTTGGGACCAATCGCTCACGCCTCCGCTTCGCTCCGGCATGAGCGAAGCACGCTGTGTCCCTTTGCTTCGCTCCGGCGTGAGCGAAGCACGCTGTGTCGATGATTCGCTCGCAAGCTCGCTCATGACTACCCTTCTCTCTGCAGCAGGCGCCCACGGGCGTGGTCACCGGTGATCAGATCGCCACGCAGCCAGGTGGATCGCACCACGCCGCGCAGCGTGCGGCCGTCGTAGGCGGAGATCGGGTTGCGGTGCTGCAACGCGGTCGCGTCGACGACGAACTCCTCGTGCGGGGCGAACACACAGAAATCCGCGTCCGCGCCGATTGCTATGCGGCCCTTGTGTTCCAGGCCGGCCAGATCCGCGGGCCCGGTGGCCATCCAGCGCACCAGATCGGGCAGCCCGACCCAGTCGGGGGAGGCGGTCCAGATCGCCGAAAGCCCTACTTGCAGACCGGCGATGCCGCCCCACGCCTTGCCGAAATCGCCGCCGCCCGCGCGCTTCAGCTCCACCGTGCTGGGGGAGTGGTCGCTGACGATGCAGTCGATGACGTTGTCGCGCAGTCCGTTCCACAGCCCCTGCTGGTTGACCCGGTTGCGGATCGGTGGGCAGCACTTGAATTCGGTGGCGCCGTCCGGGATCTCCTCGGCGCTGATGGTCAGGTAGTGCGGACAGGTCTCCGCCGTGATTCGCACACCACGGGCGCGCGCGGCCGCGATCATCGGCACCGCGCAGGCGGCGGCCAGGTGCAGCACGTGCACGCGTGCGCCGTACCGCTCGGCGAGGTCGATCAGTGCGGCGATGGCGCGGGTCTCGGCCTCGACCGGGCGCGAGGCGAGGAAATCGGCGTAGATGGGTCCGTGCGGGGCCGGTGCGGCGTCGATGACGGCAGGGTCCTCCGCATGCACTATCAGCAGCGAATCCAGCTCGGCCACCGCGCGCACCGCGGCCTCGAGCTGGGCGGCGTCCAGGTGACAGAACTCCTCGACGCCCGAGGGCAGCAGGAATGCCTTGAAGCCGAACACCCCCGCGCGCGCCAGCTCGGCCATGTCGCCGAGGTTGTCGCCGACCGCGCCGCCCCAGAAGCCGACGTCGATGCTGCACTGCCCGGCCGCCACGTCTTGCTTCTCGCGCAGCGCGGCGATATCGACCGTCGCTGGAATGCTGTTGAGCGGCATATCGATGAGCGTGGTGATGCCCCCGGCCACCGCGGCGCGGGTCGCGGTGGCGAAGCCCTCCCACGCGGTGCGGCCGGGCTCGTTGACGTGGACGTGGCTGTCCACCAGGCCCGGTAGCAGCGCCGAATCGTCCGGCACGTCGATGATCTCGCCCGCTGCGTGCGGCGCGTCGTAGGGGGTGATCTCGGCGATCCGCCCGTCGTGGACGACCACCGATGCCGCGACCTCGCCGGTGGGCGTGATCACCCGGCGGGCGCGGAATACCTTGTCGCTGTTGGTATTCACGAAAACTCCTGTACTGCATGGATAGTGCCGCATCGTTCCTGCGGAAGCCGGGACCCATAGACGGCGGGATAGGGTTCCGACCTCCGCGGGAACGACGCGACCGGCGCGGGTGCGCCGTAGTGCGGGCGGAAGACGGAAACCCTTTGACGGCTAGGTATTTCCGGCTTCCGCGCGCACGGCGGAGCGTGTCCGGCGCCCGGGCGGAGGTCGGAATCCGCGACCGCGAAGCGGGATTCCGGCCTCCACCGAGGCGACGGGTGGTCCGTCGTCCCGGCACGAGCGGCCGGGACGACGGCTGGGTCTAGGACGTGCGGCCGGCAGCCGGTTCGGTCAGCTGCTCCCGCGCGATCAGTTCCCCTTGGCGCTGCAACAGTTCCGCGGCCTCGTCCTGGCACCGCTGCAGGTCCGGCTCGAGCGCGGTGAGCGGATAGGACGCGGCGAAACCCGCGCCCCGCAGCTGTGCCTCGTCGAGCAGCTGCCGTCCGGCGACGGCAATGGTGCGCACCCCGGCCTTGGCGGCGCGGGCCGCGACGCCGGCGGGCGCCTTGCCGTGCAGGGTCTGCTCGTCGAGCGAACCCTCCCCGGTCACCACCAGATCCGCGTCCTTGACCACCCGATCGAATCCGACCAGGTCGAGCAGCACGTCGATGCCGCCCGAGCGCCGGGCGCCGAGCACCGCGAGGGCGGCGAAACCGATGCCGCCCGCCGCACCGGCGCCCGGCCGGTCGGCCACGTCGAATCCGGTGCGCTGGGCCACGAGCCGGGACCAGTGCGTCAGCCCCGCCTCCAGCACGGCCAGCTCACCGGCGCCCGCGCCCTTCTGCGGCCCGAAAATCGCGGCCGCGCCGTGCGCTCCGAGCAGCGGGTTGTCGACATCGCTGGCCAGCACCAGATCCACCTCGTGGATGCGGGGATCGAGCTGGTGCAGGTCGAGATACGCGATATCGGCCAGGCCGCCGCCGCCCGGGCCCACCGGACGGGCATCCGCATCGAGCAACGATGCGCCCAGCCCGGCGAGCATGCCGGCGCCGCCGTCGGTGCAGGCACTGCCGCCCACACCGAGAACCACCGTGCGGCAGCCGGTGTCGAGCGCGGCGAGCAGCAGCTCGCCGACGCCGCGGCTGGTCGCGGTCAGCGGGGCGAGCACGCCGTGTGGTAGCCGGGACAGCCCGCAGGCCGCCGCGGCCTCCACGACGGCGGTCGTGCCGTTGTGCGCGAACGCCGCTCGCACCGGCTCCCCGGTCGGGCCGCCGACTTCGACCGTGGTGCAGTCGAATCCGGCGGCGGCTGCCGCGTCCACCGTCCCCTCCCCGCCGTCGGCCACCGGGACCCAGCGGATGTCGGCGTCGGGGCGAACCCGCCGGATACCGGCGGCCACCGCCTCGGCGACCTCCCCGGCGGTGAGCGAGCCCTTGAACTTGTCCGGGGCCAGTACGATTCGCGGCGAGTTCATCAGGCTACTTCTCGCCGCGCCCGTTGAGGTTCTCGATGACCTTCAGCAGCGCCGAGTGATCCAGCGAGCCGTAGCCCTGGGCGCGGCCCGCGGCGATCAGCGATGCGGTCAGCGCGGCGGTCGGCAGCGACACGTCGGCCTGCTTGGCGGCGTCGGTGATGATGCCCATGTCCTTGTGGTGCAGGTCGATCCGGAAGCCGGGGGCGAACTCGCGGGCCACCATCGACTTGCGCTTGCGCTCGAGGATGGTGCTGCCCGCCAGACCGCCGGCCAGCACGTCCAGGCCCTTGCCCGCGTCCACACCCAGTGCCTCCATCAGCACGATGGCCTCGGCGACCAGGGCGTAGGTGCCGCCGACCACGAGCTGGTTGGCCGCCTTGACGATCTGTCCGGCGCCGTGCGCGCCGACGTGGATGTAGGTCTTGCCGACCGCCTCGAAAACCGGTGTCACGGCGGCGAAGTCGTCCGCGTCGCCGCCGACCATGATGGACAGCACGCCCTCCTCGGCGCCGCCCTGGCCACCGGATACCGGCGCGTCGAGCACCCGGAATCCGGCCTTGGCGCCGGCCTCGGCCACCGCGATCGAGCTCTCGGGCCGGATCGTGGAGAAGTCGATCAGCAGCGCACCCTTGGGCGCGTGGGCGAACACGCCGCCCTCACCGAGCACCACGTCCTCGACCTGAGGATGGTTGGGCAGCATGGTGATAACGATCTCGGCGTCCTTGACCGCGGCCTCGATGCTGTCCACCGCGCGACCGCCGTCGCCCTCGAGCCGCGCGTACGCGTCGGTGTTGAGGGTGTAGCCGACCACCTCGTGCCCGGCCTTGGCCAGGTGGGAGGCCATGGGCGAGCCCATGATGCCGAGGCCGATGAATCCGATTCTGGTCATGTTGTTTCTCCGTATGTCTTTCGGCGATGTATTTTTCAGCGGGCTGCGGGCAGCCAGGCGAAGCTGTCGGCGCTGGCGCCGCTGGGGGCGTACTCCGCGGCGACGTAGCCGCGGTAGCCGGCGGCGCCGATCTTGTCGATGTAGCCGAAGATGTCGAGCTCACCGGTGCCGGGCTCGTGCCGCCCGGGCGCGTCGGCGAACTGGACGTGCGCGATCCGGTCGGCGTGCGCCTCGATGACCTTGTCCAGATCGTCGCCGTTCACGGTGAGGTGGTAGATGTCGGCCAGCAGGCCGATGTTCGTCGCGCCCTGCGCCTCGCGAACCCGATCCAGCACGCCGACAACGTCTTCGGCGGTCTTGAGCGGATAGGTGGCGATGCCGCTGACGGGCTCGAGCAGCACGGTGCCGCCGATCTCGCCGATCGAGCGCGCGGCCAGCGCCAGGTTGCGGATGGCCACCTCGTCCTGCGCGCCGGGCTCCTGGCCCTCGAGGCGCAGGCCGTAGAGGGCGTTGAAGGCCTTGCAGCCCAGGCGACGCCCGATCGCCACGGCCACCGCGACGCTGTCGGCGAACTCCTGCTCACGTCCCGGCCACGACACCAGCCCGCGCTCTCCGGCGGGCATGTCACCGGCGAAGAGGTTCAGGCCGATCAGCTGCACGCCGGCCTGCTCGATGGCGGTGACGAAGGCCTCGACCTCGTCGTCGGCGGGGGTGGCGTTGGCGCCGAAGGGCCACCAGAACTCCACCGCGTCGAATCCGGCGGCCTTGGCCGCGGCGGGGCGCTCCAGCAGGGGCAGCTCGGTGAACAGGATGGACAGGTTCACCGCATACGGGAGGGGTTGTGTCATGCCGTCTCTTCTTCTCTCTCGGGATGCAGCGTCCGTACAGACTTCACTTCCGGGAAGGTGGATCGCCTCGTTGCGACCCGGATCGCGCTGTTGCGATCTTGATTCCACAATATGGAATGTTTCTTCCGTTATACGACGGTAGCTCCCCCGGGGTGTGGCGGTCAACACCTTTCGCGGATCCGGGCGAACCTTTGCGAATCTGTTGACAGCGCGTTGTGACCCCTCCTACATTCGTTTCAGCGGAATTTAATTTCCGCATCGTAGAAGTTGATGCGGTAGTCTCGAACTACAAGATTTCCGGCCGCAGGACCGGCGGATCGATCGGAATGCGGAGGTACCCGGTGACCCAAAATCTTACGATCGCGCAGCTCAACGCGCTGCCCGGCGAGGATTGGCGTGTCAGCCTGACCGGCGTGGTAGGCGTCGAGGAGTGGGTCCGCGCGGTCGACTCGGCCCGGCCGTACGCCGATCGCGACACACTGCTGGAGCTGGCGGAGGGGCAGGTGCTCGCGCTGTCGCCCGAGCAGGTGCGCGCCGCGCTGGCCGACCATCCGCGCATCGGCGCCTCCACCGCGCCCGGCTCCCAGGCCGCGCGCGAACAGTCCGGAGTCGATCCGGCCGATGCCGAGCTGGCGGCCGCGCTGCGCGAGGGGAACCTCGCCTACGAGGACAAGTTCGGCCTCATCTATCTGGTGTGCGCCTCCGGCCGCACCGGCCACGAGATGCTCGCCGATTGCCTCGCGCGCCTGGACAACGATCCGGACGCCGAAATCCTGGTCACCCGAAGAGAACTCGCCGCGATCGCGCGAAAGCGGCTGGAACGGATGGTTACTCAATGACCCGTAGTGCAATCACTACCCACGTGCTCGACACCGCCGGAGGTCATCCCGCACAGGGGGTTCCGGTGCGGCTCGAGGCCCGCACTCAGGACGGCTGGCGGGAGCTGGCCTCCGGCCGCACCGACGACGACGGTCGCTGCACCGATCTGGGCCCCGAGCGGGTCGAGGCCGGGGTCTACCGGCTGACCTTCGACACCGCCGCCTACTACGGCGACCGTCCCACGTTCTTCCCCGAGGTGACCGTGACCTTCACGATCTCCGATCCGCAGCAGCACCATCACGTGCCGCTGCTGTTGTCCCCGTTCGCCCTATCTACCTATCGAGGGAGCTGACCAGCCATGGCCATCCAGCTCGGACCCAACCAGTACGGCAAGGCCGAAAACCGTCTCGTGCGCGTCTACCGCGATACGGACCGCCACCAGATCCGCGACCTGAACGTCTCCTCCGCGCTGCGCGGGCGCTTCGCCGAGGCGCACATCGCGGGTGACCAGGGCGATGTGCTGCCGACCGACACCCAGAAGAACACCGTCTTCGCCTTCGCCAAGGAGAAGGGCGTCGAGGCGATCGAGGACTTCGCGCTCACCCTCGGCGACCACTTCATCGCCCGCTGCCCCGGCGCGGACGGCGCCCGCATCGAGATCGACGAGTACTCCTGGGACCGCATCGCGGTCGATGGTCTGCCGCACGATCATTCGTTCGTGCGCAGCGGCGGCGGCGTACGCACCACGGTGGTCAACATCGACGGCGTCGGCCCGGACCGGCGCGCGCACGTGGTGTCCGGCATCAAGGATCTGGTGCTGCTCAAGACGACCGGCTCGGAATTCCACGGCTTCTTCAAGGACAAGTACACCACCCTGGAGCCGACCAACGACCGGATCATGGCGACCTCGCTGGTGGCCCGCTGGCGCTACAACCCCACGGGCGCGGCCGGGGAGGGAACGGTCAACTGGGACAAGACCTTCGATTCGATTCGCTCGATCCTGTTGCGGCAGTTCGCCGTCGTGCATTCCTACGCCCTGCAGCAGACTCTCTACAGCATGGGCCGCGCGGTACTCGAGCAGCACCGCGACGTCGCCGAGATCCGCTTCTCCGCGCCGAACAAGCACCACTTCCTCTACGACCTGGACCGCTTCGGCCTGGACAACCCGGGCGAGGTGTTCATCGCAGCCGACCGCCCGTACGGCCTGATCGAGGCGGCCGTCGAGCGCGACGACGCCCCCGAGGCCGGCCGCGCATGGCACGGTATCCCTGGATTCTGTTGATTCGAGCGGGGGTGCGCAGCGAATTCCGGCATCCGGACTTCCGTATGCTGGAATTCGCTGCAAAGATGGTGGAAACACCGATCCAGGAGGGAACAACGCCGTGACCGACACCCAGACGCGGGCCAGTGGCGGGGTGCAGTCCGTCGACCGAGCCTTCGAACTGCTGGAGCTGGTGGCCGACGCGGGCGGGGAGGCGACGCTCTCGCAGCTCGCCGAGGCGTCCGGGCTGCCGCAGCCGACCATTCACCGGCTGCTGCGCACGCTCATCGCGGGCGGCTATATCCGGCAGCAGCCCTCGCGGCGATACTCCCTGGGGCCCAGGCTGATTCGGCTCGGCGAGACGGCCGGGAAGGTGCTGGGCTCCTCGGCGCGCCCGCATCTGACCCGGCTGCGCGACCTCACGGGGGAAACCTCGAATATGGCCGTGCTGGACGGGGATCAGGTCGTCTACGTCGCGCAGGTGCCCTCCCCGCATGCCATGCGGATGTTCACGGAGGTCGGTCAGCGGGTGGACCTGCACTGCACCGCCGTCGGCAAGGCGGTGCTGGCGACGCTGCCGCCCGCGGAGACCGACCGGATTCTGTCGCGAATCACGATGAGCCCCCGCACCATTCACACCATCACCGATCCCGCGGTGATCCGCGAGGAGATCGATCGGGTCCGCCTGCAGGGCTTCGCCGTCGACGACGGCGAGCAGGAGATCGGTGTGCGCTGCTTCGCGGTCGGCATCCCCGACGCTCCCACCCGCGCGGCCCTGTCCATTTCCGGGCCGCAGGCCCGGGTGGCGGGTCTGGACATGGACAACATCATCCCGCTGCTGCAGGAGGCCGCCGCCAGCCTCGGCCGGGAGCTGTCCGCCGCGAGCTGAGCGTCAGTACTCGAGTTCGGACCAGGGAATTCGAATGGGGAACGAAAGTTGGTGGCAATGCCGTCGGTGTCCTCGGACTTCCATTCACCAGCCATGACGTAATAGGTGGGGTGCAGCGGAGATACACCGGGTGGCAACTGTCCGTGGTGTGTTTCGAGCGCGTAGGCGCGAACAACGACGATCCGGCGGGGGTTTCGACCGAGCAATACCTCCCAGTACCAGGGAATTCCGGCCGCGGCGTACCGCGCCTTCTTCGCCTCGATGTCCCGCTCGGTGTTGGATGCCGACAACACCTCACCCGCTAGATACAGGTCCGAGGCACGGATATCCGCAAACTCGTCCTCATAGCAGCGGGATATGAGGAAATCCGGGGTCGAGAAGTCCGACTTTCCGTTCGTACCGAAGAAGACATTCGTCCCGGTGAGTACCCGCCAGCACTGCTCCGGCCGCACCGACATGTCTTCACGCCCACATCTACGGAGCGTGTTCCGAAACTCGATCGAATATTCCTGATGTGGGGCCGGCGGGCGTCGCATCCACACGACACGCCCCTTCCATAGCTCGATCTCCCCGGCGATCTCCTCGGGTAGTTGCTCGAGTTCTTCCCAGGTCATGTGCTCCGGCAGGTCCGGGGACGCGATGTACGGGATACCCATGTTGACCACACTATCCGCAGGTCGGGCCGCCGCGGCCGATCGTTCCGGGGTCCGATCGAGCGCCGTCCTAGGCTTCCGGCTGTGCGCCGGACGGGGGGATTTCTCCCGATCCGCGGACCAGCAGTCGAGTTGGTACCACGCGGCGGCGAGGTGGGGATTGGTCGCCGTCCAGGCGGGCGAACAGCAGCTCGGCGGCGGTGCGCCCGATGACGGCCGGGTCCTGGGTGACGGCCGTGAGGGCAGGGGTCAGCAGTTCGGCCAGGGGCAGGTCGTCGAAGCTGACCAGCGCGATATCCCGGTGCAGGCCACGCTTCTGGAGTGCGCGCAGTACACCGACGGTGACCAGGTTCTGGGCGCTGAACAGCGCGGTGGGGCGGTCGGGACGGGACAGCAGCGCGTCGACGGCGGCCTCGGCCGCGTCGGGATTGTGCAGATCGGCACAGATAAGGGTGGGGTCCAAGGCGATTCCCGTGCAGGCCAGGCCCTCGACGTAACCCGCGTAGCGTTGCGCGGCGGTCCAAATCGTATGCAGGTCACCGAGATAGGCGATGCGGCGGTGGCCCTGTGCGGCCAGATGCTCGATCGCGCGGCGGGCTCCGGCTCGGTTGTCGACCGTGACGCTGTCGATTTCGGCGGCGGCGGGCAGGCGGTCGACGAAAACGACAGGGGTGCCGCGCCTTTGCTCGTGGATCAGCATCCCGTGGTCGGTGCCGACCGGCATCACGATCAGCCCGTCGACGCGGCGGGACAGCAGCGCGTCCAGGACCTCGCGCTGGCGGCCCGGATTCTCGTCGCTCGAGACCGCGAACACCAAAGTCCCACGGCCGTGGGCGAAGTCCTCGACCGCGCGGTGCAGCGCGGAGGCGAACGGGTTCGCGACATCCATGAGCACCAGGCCGATCGCGGCGGTCTTCTGGCCGTGCCCGCGCAGCGTGCTCGCCGCGAGATTGTGCCGGTAGTCGAGCATGGCCGCGGCATCGGTCACGCGCGCGGCCAGTTCGGGGGATACGCCGGGCTCGCCGCGCACCACCCGCGACACCGTCTTGATGCTCACGCCCGCCAGCGCGGCGACCTCGCGCATGGTTGCGCCCCGGCGGGGGGTGCTGCGCCGGGCCGCCTCCGAGGCGGGGGTCCGAGGGTCTGACAACGCTGACATCTCCTTCTTTCTAGCACTGTGACACATCCTGCGCGTCGTGCCGTCCCCCGACGTACTGCCTAGAAATTTGTGAGTACTTGGCTCTGGACGTGAGCCGCGTCACGATCTATGGTCACTGACAACGTTGTCTTTCGCAGTACACATGGAGCACATAGATGTCCTCTCGTGCCATTCGTATCGCCGCCGCCTGCTTCGCCCTCACCACCGTCGCCCTCACCGCCACCGCGTGCGGCAAGGGGTCCGGCAGCGGGCAGATCGAGGTCGGGTTGATCACCAAGACCGACACCAACCCGTACTTCGTCAAGATGAAGGAGGGTGCGCAGAAGGCCGCCGACGCCGCCGGGGTCAAACTGGTCACCGCCGCGGGCAAATTCGACGGCGACAATGCCAGCCAGGTGACCGCGATCGAGAACATGGTGGCCGAGGGCGTCAAGGGCATCATGATCACCGCCAGCGATACCAAGGCGATCGTTCCCGCCATCGCCAAGGCCCGCGCCAAGGGCGTGGAGGTGTTCGCGCTGGACACGCCCACCGAGCCGCAGTCCGCGGTCGATGCGCTGTTCGCGACCAACAACTTCACCGCCGGCCAGCTGATCGGCAAGTACGCCAAGGCCGTCGAGGGTGACAAGCCGGTGAAGATCGCGATGATCGACCTGAATCCGGGCGTCAGCGTCGGCACGTTGCGGCACAACGGATTCCTGTCCGGCTACGGCGCCGCGCAGGCCACCCAGGACATGACCCAGGACGTCACCGCGCCGAATGTGGTGTGCGCGCAGCCCGCCCAGGGCGATCAGGCCAAGGCGCAGTCGGCGATGGAGACCTGCCTGCAGAAGGATCCGGGCATCAACGTGGTCTACACCATCAACGAGCCCTCCGCGCTGGGCGCGTACACCGCGCTGAAGACCGCCGGCAAGGAGAACGACGCGCTGATCGTGTCCGTCGACGGCGGCTGCACCGGCGTACAGGGCGTGAAGGACGGCAAGATCGCCGCCACCTCGCAGCAGTACCCGCTGAAGATGGCGCAGATGGGCGTCCAGGCCATCGTCGATTACGCCAAGACCGGCAAGAAGACCACGGGCTACACCGATACCGGCGTCAACCTCATCACCGCCAAACCCCAAGCGGGAGTTGACTCCAAAGACGTGCAGTACGGCACCGACAACTGCTGGGGCTGATCCCCGCCACCGCAAGACCGGCCGAATGTCACATTCACCCCATTGATTTCGGCGAGATGTGACATCCGGCCGGTCCGGCAGTGCATCATTCAGCCGATATTCGAAGGATCCGCATGACTGCTACAACCACATCGAAGGCGCCGCCGAAATCGGTGTCCGCATTGGCGAGCCGGGTGCTGAGCTTCCCGAACTTCGGCCCGATTGCGGTCATCCTCATCACGATCATCATCTTCTCCTCCGAGTCCGACCGGTTCCTGACTGGCGGAAACTTCTCGCTGATCGTGCAGCAGGTGATGGTGGTCGGCACCCTCGCCATCGGGCAGACGCTGATCATCCTCACCGCGGGCATCGACCTGTCCAACGGCGCGGTGATGGCGCTGGGCAATATCGCGATCACCAAACTGGCCGTGAACTCGGGGCTGCCGCCGCTGCTGGCGATCGTGCTCGGGCTCGCGCTGACCGCGGCGTTCGGGCTGGTGAACGGGTCGCTGGTGAGCATGGTCAAACTGCCGCCGTTCATCGTCACGCTCGGCACCTACGGCGTGGCCTTCGCGCTGACCCATATCTATTCGGGGGAGCAGACGATCTCGGGCCTGCCCTCGATGCTCACCTTCTTCGACAAGACCTTTCCGCTGGGCAGCACCGACATCACCTACGGATCGGTGGCGATGCTGGTGCTGTTCGCGGTGGCCTGGTACGTGCTGCGGCAGACCTCGGCGGGACGGCACATCTACGCGGTGGGCAACAATCCCGAGGCCGCCCGGTTGAGCGGAATCGACACGCGCCGAGTACTTCTCGGCGTCTACACCGTCGCCGGGCTGATCTACGGACTGGCCGCGCTGCTGCTGATCGCACGCACCGGGGTCGGCGATCCGAACGCGGGGCAGACCGACAACCTCGACTCGATCACCGCGGTGGTCCTGGGCGGCACCAGCCTGTTCGGCGGGCGCGGCAGCGTGATCGGCACCCTGCTGGGCGCGCTGATCGTCGGTATCATCCGAAACGGCCTGCAGCTCATGGGAGTTTCCTCGATCTACCAGACCCTGATCACCGGCATCCTGGTGATCGCCGCGGTGACGGTGGATCAATTCAACCGCAGGAGGCAGCAGCGGTGAGTGAGCAGACTGACGCGAAACAGCCTGTGTTGCAGGCGAAGGGGCTGGTCAAGCGCTACGGTCAGGTCACCGCGCTGGACGGCGCCGACTTCGACCTGTATCCGAACGAGATCCTCGCGGTGATCGGCGACAACGGCGCCGGGAAATCCACTCTCATCAAGGCACTCTCGGGGGCGGTGGCGCCGGACGAGGGCGAGATCCTGGTCGATGGCAAGCCGGTCCGGTTTCGCCGCCCTATCGATGCGCGCCGCGCGGGCATCGAGACCGTGTACCAGGATCTGGCCGTCGCCCCCGCGCTCGATATCGCCGACAATCTGTTCCTGGGCAGGGAATTACGCCGTCGCGGGGTGCTGGGATCGGTGTTCCGGATGCTGGACAAGGAGCGGATGGTCCGGGAATCCCAGGAGCACATGGCGAATCTGAAGATCGGCATCCGCTCGATGAAGCAGCCGGTGGAGACCCTCTCGGGCGGGCAGCGCCAGGGTGTGGCGGTGGCGCGCAGCGCGGCCTTCGCCCAGCACGTGGTGATCATGGACGAGCCGACCGCGGCGCTGGGGGTCAAGGAGACCGGCATGGTGCTGGACCTGATCCGCCAGGTCCGCGATCGCGGGTTGGCGGTCATCGTGATCAGCCACAACATGCCCAATGTCTTCGAGATCGCCGACCGCGTGCACATCCAGCGGCTCGGACGGCGGGTGGCGGTGATCGAACCGCACGAGTTCTCCATGTCCGATGCGGTCGCGATCATGACCGGGGCCATGGCGGGCGAGGAGGTGGACAACCATCGTGTCCGGGACTGAGCGGGGCACGGGGGTGATCGCCGTCGCGGGTGAGGCTTTGGTGGACATGGTGCCCACCGGTGCGCCGGGGGAGTTCGCGGCGATGCCGGGCGGCAGCCCCACTAATGTGGCCGTCGGCCTGGTCCGGCTCGATGTTCCGGTCCGGATGCTCGCCCGGATCGGCACCGGCACGCTCGGGGACAGGGTCCGGAACTTCCTGCGCGACAACGCCATCGGCCTCGATCATGCGATCCAGGGCAGCGAGCCGACCTCGCTGGCGCTGCTGGATCTGGACGCCGACGGCGTGGCCCGCTACGACTTCCGCATCGACGGCACCGCGGACTGGCAGTGGACCGATGCCGAACTCGGGCCCGCCCTGGACGGTGACGTGGCGGCCCTGCACACCGGCTCGCTGGCGATGACGCAGCGGCCCGGCGCGGATGCGCTGCTGCGCCTGGTCGAGCGCGCGCGGGCGACAGCGACCATCTCCTATGACCCGAATATGCGTCCGCAGTTGATGATTCACGACGACGCCCGGGCGCGCGTGGAGACGATGCTGGGCCTGGCCGACGTCCTGAAGGTCAGCTCTGAGGATCTGGCCTGGCTGTATCCGGACCGAGCGCCCGAAGACGTGCTGACCGACTGGGCCTGCCGGGGCCCAGCGCTGGTCGTGGTCACGCTTGGCGGCGAGGGCGCCTTGGCCGCCACCGCCGAGGATCCCAGGCCGATCCGTCGTCCGGGCGTACCGATCGAGCTGGTGGACACCGTCGGCGCGGGCGACGCCTTCGCCGGCGGCCTGCTCGCGGGTCTGCACCGCCGGGACCTACTCGGCGCGCATCGGCGAAAGGCGTTGCGCGCGTTGGAGAGCGCGGAGCTGATTGCGATCGTGGATGAGGCGATGCTGGTGGCTGCGCTGACCTGCGGGCGGCGCGGAGCCGATCCGCCGACCACGCGGGAGGTGCGCGCCGCACAGTTGTGAGCGAGCCCAGGGGGCGCCGACCCCGGCTCGGTCCTGATCATGAGGGGCTGTGCGGCTTCCGTGACCCGCGCGGCTCCAGCACGCCGCGGCACGGCGATTCGCCGGGGCGGCCGCCGCGATTCGCGCCGGTCCGGAACGGCCGATTACGTACCGGAACCTGGTGATTCGCCGGAGGCGATCGCACTCGGTGCGCCGTCGGCCGCGACGGCGACCAGATCCGCGGCGCTGGCCCAGAGCACCTCGGCGTAGTCGGCATTCTCGTCGGCCATGCACCTCTCGGCGGTCAGCCGCATCACGGCCATCCCGAGATCGGTGGCCAGCCGCGCGGTCTCGCGGTCGTGCCCGCGGCGCAGCAGTGCGGCCGTGAGGGCCTCGGACAGCGAGACGAGCTTGATCAACTCTCGCTCTCGCAATGGCGGATTCGCCGCGATGATCGCCGCGCGCCGCTCCAGGTGCTCGCGCGGACGGAACACCGCCGTCGCGGTGGTGCACGCGGTCAGCAGCGTGCGCAGCGCACCCGTGCCCGCGGGGACGGCCTCGATGGCGGCGACGAGGTGCTCCTCGAGTTCCCGGCCGCCGCCGAACAGCACCTCTCGCTTGTCGGAGAACCATCGGTAGAACGACCGCTCGGTGAGGTTCGCGCGCCGCGCGATCTGCGCGACCGTCGTGCGGTCGTAGCCCTGCTCCTCGAACAGGTCCAGGGCCGCCTCTGCGAGCCGATCAGGGGTATTGCCTTCCCACCGTGCCATGCCGCGATTCTAGCGACAGCAGATGCTGTCGTCACTCTGGTAGCGTTGGTGACGACAGATGTTGTCGTCACTTGGGAGATCACTCATGCGCACCCTTCGCTTTCACACCTACGGAGAGGCGGCCGACGTGCTGCGAATCGACGACGCCCCGGTCCCGGACCCCGGTTCGGGCCAGATCCGCATCGCGGTGCAGGCCTGCGGACTGAACCCGGCCGACTGGGCGCTGTGCGGTGGGCTGTACCCCGGCGACCTGCCGCGCGGGATCGGCCTGGAGGTGTCCGGGACCGTCGACGCCGTCGGTGACGACGTGACCGGGGTCGACATCGGCGATCCGGTGTTCGGGACCGCGCCCTTCACCGGTCCGACCGCGGGCGCGTCCGAGTACGCACTGCTCGACCTGTGGTTCGCGCGTCCGTCCGGGCTCGAGGCGGTGGCCGCCGCCGCGCTGCCGATGGCCGTCGGAACGGCGTACGTGGCCGTGGATGTGCTCGGCGTCGGTTCCGGCACCACCGTGCTCGTGCACGGCGCAGGCACCACCACCGGGTACGCCGCGGTGCAGATCGCCCTCGGGCGCGGCGCCCGCGTGATCGCCACGGCGGGCGAGACGTACGCCGATGCCCTCCGCGCCGCCGGCGCCGAGGTCACGAGCTACGGGGAGGGCATGGCGGAACGAGTGACGGCGCTGGCGGGTGGGCCGGTCGAACTCGCCCTCGACACCGCGCCGTTCAGCAACGCGCTGACTGAACTCGTGCGCACGGTCAAGGAACCCGAACACGTGCTGACGCTCGGAATCGACCCGGTGGCAAAGGAACTCGGCGTGCGCTCCGCGTTGGACACCGGCGCGATGCCGCGTTACGACGTGCTGGGCGAATTTGCACAGCTCGCCGCCGAAGGTCGGTTCTCCGTCCCGGTGGCCCGCACATTTCCGCTGGAGGACTGGCGTACCGCCCTCGAGCTCAGCGGGTCGCACCGGGCGCACGGCAAGCTGGTGCTCCAGATCGGGTAGTGCCGCAACGGTATTCGGCTAGCCCGGTCACTCCTGCGTGCCTTCGCCCCGGATGGGCGGTGCTAACCTGCCCGCGTCCCGGCTCGACCCGATCGGGATACCCGGTATAGCGGCGATGATCGGGTCCGGTCAGGCCGGGATGCTTGGTGTAGCGGTGACGGTAGGCTCGGTCCGGTCGGGATGGTTGGTGTAGCGGTGACGGTCGGCTCGGTCCGGTCGGGATGTATACCCAGCGCGGTCGGGATGCATAGCGAGGCAGCGACGATCCGGACCGGCTCAGGGGTGCGAGGCTTCGGTAGCCATCGGGACAGTTCCGGCCAGGATGCGCTGTGTGACAGCAACTATCGGCCCGCCCCAACCGACAGCGCGACGGTGGCCACAGTGCGTTCCGGTGCGGACGTTCGGGATGACGGAGGCGCCGGGCGGTGTCGGCGCGGTGCCGACCGGCCGGGCGTATCAGTTGGGCGCGCCGACCGGGTCGGCGGCCGGGTTGCCCGCGCCCGGACCGAATTGGCCGGGGCCGCTGGACATCTGGTTCGGGGCTGCTGCACCGTTCATCGCTCCTGGGCCACCCGTCCCGTCCATCCGGTTCCACCGCCCGCCGCCGGGCCGGGCGGCTGTCCCCTCGGTGACGACGGTGGTGGTGGACGTGCCGTTCGCATCGGTGGCCCGGATGCTCACCGTGTCACCGACTTTCACGCCCGAGGTTTCGCGCGTGTCCGATCCGATGGTGTAAGTGTGGGTGTAGTTGTCGGCGCTCTTGGCGGTGATCGAATCGGCCGAGACGGCGGTGACGGTGCCGGTCTGGGTCAGCTCGGTGGTGTAGTCGCCGTTGCCGTCCGAGACGACGAACTGGCCGTGCAGAGCCCCGCCCATCGGACCGGAGAAGCTGCCCCCGCCGTTGTTCGAGCCGCCGGGACTGTTCATGCCGGGGTCGTTCATGCTCATGCCGGGGCCGCCCGGGCCGCGATGGTCGCCGGTGGAACTGCCGGAGGCGGCATAGATCACACCGCCGCCCACCGCGGCGATCGCCGCGGCAACGCCCACGGTCGCGAGGGTCTTGCGTGTCGTCCACAGGGACGGCGTGGTCTGCGGTGCGCCCCAGGCGGGCTGGCTCGCCGCGGGCTCTTCGGGGCTCGCGGGCTGTAGGGGATCGGTCATCGTCGAAAGCTCCTGTGCGGTGCGGACCCGGCGGACCGGGCGGTTTCGCTCCACCGTGGGTGGCGAATGTAGGTGCGCGCTGTGTGCGGGCCCAGCGCGCGATATGTGCGCCGTTCGCGGGCAGTGTCGGGCGGCCGGTGAGGTTCACAGTTTGCGCACAGCCAAGGCAAAGCTCGCTCCGAGCGCGACCGCCGATCATGGTTGATGTGACAGCGACGACCAGTGCCAATGCCCCGATCGATCGACCCGTGATGCGCCGCGCCGACGGCACCCCGGTCACGGTGCTGGTCGTGGACGACGAGCCGATGCTCGCCGAGATGCTCTCGATGGCATTGCGCTTCGAGGGCTGGGAGGTGCTCACGGCTGGTGACGGCCGCACCGCGATGGCCCGCGCCCGCGAGACCCGCCCCGACGTGGTGGTTCTCGACGTGATGCTGCCGGATATGACCGGGCTGCAGGTCCTGGGCCGGCTGCGCGAACAGATCCCGCATCTGCCGGTGCTGCTGCTGACCGCCAAGGATTCGGTGGAGGACCGCATCGCGGGGCTGACCGCGGGCGGCGACGACTATGTCACCAAGCCGTTCAGCATCGAGGAGGTCGTGCTGCGGCTGCGGGCGCTGTTGCGGCGCACCGGAATCACCATGCGCGACAGCGGGGCCCAGATAGTCGTGGGAGATCTCGTGCTGGACGAGGACAGCCACGAGGTCACCCGGGCCGGCGAGCCGATCACGTTGACCTCCACCGAATTCGAGCTGCTGCGGTTCTTCATGCGCAACCCGAAGCGGGTGCTGAGCAAGGCACAGATCCTCGATCGCGTCTGGAGTTACGACTTCGGCGGCACCTCCAACATCGTCGAACTGTATGTCTCCTATCTGCGCAAGAAGATCGACAGCGGGCGCGATCCGATGATTCACACGCTTCGGGGGGCCGGGTATGTCCTCAAACCTGCTACCTGAACCGCCGGTGCCGGGGGCCGCGGCGTATCCGCTGGGGCCCGTGCGCGTGCCCGGATCGCCGACCGAGGGGGCGGAATCCGTTGTGCACCAGGGGAAAAAGGCTCGTGCCCGGAGGATGTCCAGTCGCGCGGGCGCGCGAGGCGAGGAATGCACCGCTCACCGCTACCGGCGGTGGTCTCCGCGGCGCTGGTCGCTGCGGATGCGGCTGCTGGTGGGCCAGGTGCTGCTGCTGGTGACGGTGGTGGTCGGCATCGGCGCCGCGACCGAGCTTGCGCTGCACCAGTTTCTGGTACATCAGCTCGATACCCAGCTCGTCGACATGGAGAAGCGAGCGGTTATCGAATCCGGCGGCGGACCGATCGTCGGGCCCGTGCCCACCGGCCGCATCGGCCATCCGCCGCCTCCGCCCGATTCCGACGGGTCCGAACCGGGCCCGAACTTCCTCGATCATCCCGGCAATCAGCCCAATGCCGTCGGCGCCCTGCTCGAGCACGGAAGTGTCACGGCCGCAGGGAGAATCGGCACCGACGGTGGCGTGGTCGCGCTGTCGGACACGGCTCGCACGCAGGTGGCCGCCGTCGCGGCCGACGCGAAGCCCGTCACGATCGATCTTGACGGCGCGGGCAGCTATCGCGTCGTGGCGGCGACGACCTGGAAGGGCGGCACGGTGGTCGCGGGCCTGCCGCTGGCATCGGTGGACGCGACGATCGTGTGGGCGCTGGTGGTGTCGATCGTCGTCACGCTCGTCGCGCTGGTCGTCGCCGTCACCGTGGGGGTCTGGGTGATCCGCCGTGCCCTGGCGCCACTGGACCGCGTCGCCGCGACCGCGGCCCGGGTCGCCGATCTGCCGCTGGACCGCGGGGAAGTCGAACTGCCCGTGCGGGTTCCGGCCGATGACGCCGATCCGGGGACCGAGGTCGGCAAACTCGGCGCCGCGGTCAACCGGATGCTCGACCACATCGCCGGCGCGCTCTCGGCCCGGCACGCCAGTGAGGTTCGCGTGCGCCAGTTCGTCGCCGACGCGAGCCACGAGCTGCGCACGCCCCTGGCCGCGATCCGCGGCTATACCGAACTGGCCCAGCGCAATCGGGACGAGGTGTCCCCGTCCGTGGCCGACGCGATGAGCCGGGTGGATGCCGCGGCACATCGCATGTCCGGGCTCGTGGAGGATCTGCTGCTGCTGGCCCGGCTGGACTCGGGCCGCCCGCTCGAGCGTCGGCCCGTCGACCTGACCCCGCTCACCGTGGACGCCGTGAGCGACGCCCACATCGCGGGCTCGGATCATCGCTGGGACCTGAAACTGCCCGACCGGCCGGTGGTGATCGACGGCGATGCCGCGCGCCTGCACCAGGTGCTGGCGAATCTGCTGACCAATGCCCGCGTGCACACCCCGCCCGGCACCACCGTCACCGCCGCGCTCGGCGTCGACGCCGCCGGGGCCGCGGTGTGGACGGTCCGCGACGACGGCCCCGGCATCCCCGCCGACCTGCAGCCGGAGATCTTCCAGCGCTTCGCCCGCGGCGACTCCTCCCGCTCCCGCCACGCGGGCAGCACCGGCCTGGGCCTGGCCATCGTCGCGGCTGTCGTCAAGGCCCACGGCGGCGATATCGCCGTGGACAGCGTCCCCGGCAGCACGGAGTTCACCGTCCGCCTCCCGATCGCCGACTGAGGTCCGCCCGACCGCCGTCTACATGTTGATTTCCGCGCCAATGAAGCGACGTGGGTCAGTCCATCACTCCACCGGTCAGCCGATGCCAAACGCTGCGAGAGCGGTCGACATCTTCATGACAAGGCGACCTGGCGTGTTCTCGACAGGGATGAAGTTGTACTTCTGATAGAAGCGGAACGCGGACTCATCGATCGCATCGACAACGATGAGCCGGCCGCCCG
The DNA here is from genome assembly GCF_018860155.1 of Nocardia albiluteola. GTDB lineage: Bacteria > Actinomycetota > Actinomycetes > Mycobacteriales > Mycobacteriaceae > Nocardia > Nocardia albiluteola. The sequence continues at coordinate 66,103 of NZ_JAHKNI010000011.1, read as the reverse complement.
ACACCTGCGCGGCTCCCATCATCTTCGAGATGGCGTCGATGAGAAGGTCGGTCCCGTACCCCTGACCGTGGAGGGACGAATCGAGGGCGAACTTGGCGAGGAGGAATGCGGGCACAGATCGCATTCCAGCTGCCAGATTGCTCGAGATGCCGTCTTCGGCACGATTGACCGAGGTCGGCGCGATGGAGTAGTACGCCCTGACGGCTGGGTCGTCGTCGAGGACCCAGACGTACGTCCGGCTCGTCATTCCTTTGTCCGCGGCGAGGGCTTTGGTCTGCAACCACTTGTTCAGAACCTCTTTGCCGCAGTCGAACTGTGACACGTCGTGTTCGGCCGTGAGGCCGGTCGAGATCAGAGTCACTTGCGCACGAACCTCCGGCCCCGAGCCACGGCCTTGGCCAGTTCGGGGGCGTCGTCGGCGGTGTCCAGCGATCGGATCATGGCGTCGAACTGCTCGGCGGGCATCAGTGTGCGACTGGCCAGTGCGAGCACCTGATCAGCACGTTGCATTGCCGCGTTACGAACGAAGTCCGTCACCGTCTCACCGACGGCCGACGCCGCCGCTTCGATCTGATTGCGGCCGTCTTCGGCCAGTCTTATCTCGAATCGTTCCGTCTTGGCGCTCATCGCAGTGACCTCGCTTGGGTTCTGACAACCGCCTGGTGAGCTGGGGGTGAAGCTGACGAGTCTCGGCGTCGTGTGTGGTGTGATCCAAATAGATACTGCCTAATGTACGGGCATTGTCCGTACATTGCGAGCGACTTGGCTGTGCCGAAGATCTTCGCAGGTCAGACCCTTAACCCAGGCATCTGGCAGCGGTTCCTCGTCTTCGCGCAGCGGACCCTGCGGGACTGAACTACGTCGCACACAACGACGGTTCTGTATCCGGATGGGGGACACAGACCCGTCGTCGCGTGGTGCGATCAGGAAATCGGCTTGGTCAGGTCGTAGACCGTGGTACCGCCGACGGTGGTCGCGGTGTAGTGCTGTTCCACCCAGGTGGTGATCTGCGATCCCACACCCGAATCGCCGCCGCCCGGGCCGTGGCCGCCACCGGCGATGAAGTAGTGGATATCGCCGTTGGCCACGTACTGCTCGAACTGGGCGAGGGTCGGTGACGGGTCGCTGCCGGTGAAGCCGCCGATCGCCATGACCGATGCGCCGGTGGACAATTCGAGGCTGCCCGCCGATTGGGAACCGATCGCCGCGGCGGCCCAGCGGTAGTTGGAGCTGGATTTCACCAGTTGCTGCAGGGCGGTGTTGTTGTCCGAGCCGCCGCCGAAGCCGCCCTGACCATCGGGCGCCGCACCATTACCCGAGGTCGTCGTGCCCAAGGCAGCTGCGCCCGGAGCCCCGCCTGCGCCGGGCGCCTTCGAGCCTTTCGTACCCGAAGCCGCGATCCCCGAGGCCGTCGAATCGCCTGTGCCGGAACCGCTGTGCCGAACCCACGTCCCGCCGCCGAATCCGCCCGGCCCGCCGAACCCGTGTCCGGCAGTCGGGCCCGAGGTCGGGATCGATCCGGTGTGCACCGTGGCCACGGTGTCGATGGTGTACGCGGTGGAGCCCGCCAGTCCGAACAGCAGGCCCGCCGCGGCGACGATCACCGTGAGCCGGCCCAGCTGATGCGCGCCGACGATGAGGACGGCCGCGACCACGATCGAGCCGATGAGCACGATCCAGCGCAGCGCCGGATACCACTCGGGCGTGCGATCCAGCAGCACGAAGTTCCAGACTCCGGTGGCGGCCAGCATCGCGCCGAGCACGCCACGCGCCGCGAAATGGCTCCTGCCGCGCCATAATTCGGTGACCGCGATGCCCAGCAGCGCCGCGACGGCGGGCGCCAGCGCGATCATGTAGTACGGGTGGATGGTGCCCTGCATGAAGCTGAAGACGATGCCGGTGACCAGCAGCCAACCGCCCCACAGGATCAGGCCCGCCCGGGTACGGCCCGTGCGCGGCGTGCGGCGCGTGAACCACAGGCCCGCAAGCAATCCGATCAGCGCCGCGGGCAGCAACCAGGAGATCTCGGTGCCGAACGACGCGCCGAACAGGCGGGTGATGCCGGTGCTGCCGCCGAATGCGTTACTGCCGCCGCCCATTCCGCCGCCACCGCCGTTGCCTTCGCCGCCGAACACCCGGCCCAGGCCGTTGTATCCCAGGGCCAGCTCCAGCAGGCTGTTGTTCGTCGAGCCGCCGATGTAGGGCCGGGATGCGCTGGGCCACAGGGCAACCAGGGCCACGAACCAGCCGCCGGATACCACCATCGCGACGCACGCGCCCAGCAGTTTCACGATCCGGTGCCGCAGGGCGATCGGCGCGGCAACCAGGAAGACCAGCCCCAGTGCGGGCAGCACCAGGAAGGCCTGCAGCAGCTTGGCCAGGAACCCGAAGCCCACCGCGACGCCGGCCAAGGCCAGCCAGCGCCCGCTGCCGTTCTCGGTCGCGCGCACCGTGCAGTAGGCGGCCACCACCAGCAGCAGAACCAGTAGCGCGTCCGGGTTGTTGAACCGGAACATCAGCGCGGCAACCGGGGTGAGTGCCAGCGCCGCACCGGCCAGCAGACCGGCGGCCGGACCGCTCCAGCGCCGCACCGCCGCGTACACCAGCGCCACCGAGGCCACGCCCATCAGGGCCTCGGGCAGCAGCATCGAGAACGAACCGAAGCCCAGCAACCGTCCCGACAGGGCCATCACCCACATCGCCGCGGGCGGCTTGTCGACGGTGATGGAGTTGCCCGGGTCGAGCGAGCCGAACAGCAGCGCCTTCCAGCTTTTCGTCCCGGACTGCACCGCCGCGGCGTAGAAGTCGTTGGCCCACCCGTTGCGGGTCAGACCCCACAGGTAGAGGAATGCGGCGGTGACCAGCAGCGTCCACAGGCAGGGGCGGGCCCAGCGCGACTGGTCGCGCGGTCCGCACACCCAGCGGCGCCACGACGGGCGCCGCGGCGGGTCGATTCGTTCGACGGGTACGCCCTCGCGTACGGGCGCGTCGGTGATCGTCATGGTGGTCCTCTCGTTGTTACCACGAGCATCGGCCGCCGCAATGGGCTGAGAATTGGTCCGTCCTGTGCGGCCCCTGTGAGGACGGAGATCACATTTCCGGGTCCTGTGGGCTGTTTGCGGGCGTGCGCGGGAAACAGCCGCCGGGCGCGACATCCCCCATTAACCTGGCGATTCGATATTTTCCCGCCCGGTGGGCTATCGTTTCTTCTCGTCGCGGGAACGCGACATGCGGATGTAGCGCAGCTGGTAGCGCATCACCTTGCCAAGGTGAGGGTCGCGGGTTCGAATCCCGTCATCCGCTCAATCGCGCGAAACCCCCGTCCGGATCCTGGACGGGGGTTTCGTCATTGTCGGGGTCAGGAGAGCGGGGCGGTCAGGTCGTAGACCGTGGTGCCGTCGATCGTCTGCGGGGTGAAATGAGCCTTGACCCAGGCGGCGATCTCGTCGGACGCCTGACTGCCGCCGGACGAGGCGCCGCCGCGCATGCCGCGCATCATCGCGGCCGCGATGTAGTAGTGGATCTTGTGTTGCGCCACAGAGGTTTCGAACTGCTGCAGCGTGGGGGCCGGGTCGGTGCCGTTGTAGCCGCCGATGGCCATGACCGGATCGCCGGTGGCCAACTGGTATCCGGCCGCGTTGTCGGAGCCCGTGGTGGCGGCCACCCAGGTGTAGCCGCTCGCGTTCTTCTTCAGCGCCGCAACGACGTTCGCGCTCGGGGTGGAGCTGCCGAACATGCCTCCCGGGCCGCCGTGGGCACCACCCGGTGTGGTGCCGCCCGTCGTCGAGCCTGCCGCGGTACCGCTGTTCGTCGAGCCGCCGCGGGCCTTGCCCGAGCCCGCAGCACCTCCGAAGGCCGCCGCATTCCCATTGCCCCGCACCGGATTTCCGGCCCCGCCGTGCCAGCCACCCCGGCCGCCGTGACCGCCGGGCCAGCCCGCACCGTCCGGACCCGCCGACGGCATCGCACCGCTGTGCGTGGTCCCCACGGTCGCAATCGAATACGCGGCGGACGCGGCCAATCCGGTGGTAACCGCCAGCAGCAGCGCGACTGTCGCCATCGCCTTCGGCAGCCGATCGGCCACGAGCAACAGGACGCATCCGAGCACGGCGGCCACGGCGATCACCGGCGCCAGCCACGGCAGCCAGTCGGAGGTGCGGCGCAGCAGCACCGAGGCCAGCGCAGCGGTCACCGCCAGCGACCCCGCCAGCACGATCCGGGAGCGAATATCGCTGCGAGACCGCCACATCAGCGCGCCGCCGACCCCCGCTGAGCCGACGATCGCGGGCGCCAGCGCTACCGTGTAGTAGGGATGCAGAATTCCGTTCGCGAAGCTGAACACGCCGCCGGTGACCAGCAGCCAGCCCAGCCACACCAGCAGCGCGGCCCGGGTCCGGTCCGTGCGCGGTGCCCGCCTGGTCACCCACAGCCCGGCCGCGCCCAGGAGCAGCGCCGCCGGGAGCAGCCACGCGATCTGGCCGCCCATCTGATCGCTGAACAGCCGGTTCCAGCCGACATCGAAGTTCGTATTGCCCAGGCCGCCGGTCTCATTGCCGGTCAACCGCCCGACGCCGTTGTAGCCCAGCGCCAGTTCGAGCACGCTGTTGTGCTGCGAGCCGCCGATATAGGGCCGCGAACCCGCGGGCCACAGGGCGACCAGCGCCAGATACCAGCCCGCCGACACCACCATCGCCACCGCCGCGGCCATCGTCTGCAGTAGCCGCTGCCGCCAGGGCCGCTGCGCCGCAATCAGATACACCACGACGAGGGCGGGCAGCACGACGAACGCCTGCATCATCTTGGCCAGGAACCCCAGCCCGACGAAAACGCCTGCGAGCGGCAACCACCATGCGGCAGAATCCTTTTCGACCGCATGCAGCATGCAGTACGCCGCGACGGTGAGCAGCAGCACCAGCAGCGCATCCGGATTGTTGTAGCGGAACATCAACGCCCCCACCGGAGTCAGCGCCAGCGCCGCCCCGGCCGCAATCCCCGCCCAGTGCCCGCTCACCCTGCGTACCGAGGCATACAGCACCGCGACCGCCGCCACCCCCTCCAGCGCCTGCGGAACGAGCAGACTCCACGCATTGAACCCGAACAGCCGCGCCGAGATATCCATCACCCACAGCGCCCCCGGAGTTTTGTCCACGGTGATCGCATTGGCCGCATCACTGGATCCGAACAGCATCGCCTTCCAGCTCGCCGACCCGGCCTGCACGGCTGCGGCATAGAACTGATTGGCCCACCCGCTGGCCCCCAGATCCCAGAGATACAACACCGCCGTCGCCGCCAACAGCGCCGCCAGCGTCACCCGGCGCACCCACCGCGGATGCCCCGCCGAGGGCTCCGCAGGCGCACGCACGTCCACCACAGTTTCCAGCAATGTCGAGGTCACACCCCCAGCCTGCGGACCTTCCGTGGTTCCCAGCTTTGTCGCCCCTGTGCACTCCCTGTGAGCCCCGGCGTGCATCACTTGCCGCGACCAGGATCACCTGTATTGCGGTCCATTCGACTTCGGGTGGATCGAGACTGAACCTGAGCTCCAAGTCTGTCGCCATCTCCGGTGGTTCGATGCGATCATAGAAGGTTCGGAACACTCGAGAGGGGAACGCGTGTCGGAGCTGGCAACTGTCTACCGGTGGAACATCCGGAACGGAACCGGCGTCCTCACCCGGTCGGACGCGCCGCCGGCGTGGTTTCACCTGTCCACCGTCGAGGGGGATCCGCTCTCGTTGCATGAGGGCGATCGGGTGGACGTAGAGATCGAGAGCGTACCGCAGGGGGAATACACATGCAGGGCTATATCGGTGCGCAAACACGACGGATAGCCGCAGCCGTCGCGGCGGTAGTCGCGGTGCTCGTTGTGTATGTTCCGGCGACCGCCTCACCGGGATCGAGCCCGGGACATTACGACTTCCACCCCAACGACACCCGGTACCAGTACGCCGGTCCGCACGGCACATTCACCGGCGACGCGATCTACGCATTCCAGAATCCCGACGGCGGAAATCGATTGATTTGGTCATTGCGTCTGTCGCCGTACGTCCGGGAAGCGCGGGTACCACGACCTGCGCCCCGAAGTGCCAGCGGACTATTGGTGGCATTCCGTCGTGACCGGTCTTCAACTCGACACCCTGTACCGGCTGTACGCCCGCTGCGACTTCACCGCGACCAACGGGGACGTGACGTCCCCAGGATCGGTGGAGTACACAGTGCAGTTCACAATGCACTCCCGTTGATCACCCTTCGTTGTTTCCCGCGCTGGTCAGCTCAGCAGCAGGTGGACCTGTAGTTCGCCGACCAGGAAGCCCAGGATGCCGCCGATCGCCACCAGCTTCCACTCGTCCTGTTTGAAGCGCTTGGTATTCGTTGTCGGTCATCAGGCAGGTCTTTGCCGCGCCCAGGTTGCGCAGGTCGAGGGCGCGCGTCCCCGAAAGGCTGGGTGACGCCCGCTGATACTCCATCGATCAGACTCCCATCGTCGGCGGGTGGTCACGATGACTCCTTCGAAGGCGCCTTCACTGCAGACGCTTCCGTTGTGACGCCATCCCACTGCCGTGCGTCTGCGACTACGGACAAACGGACCAAACCGTCACGGCGCACCGGCTCCCATCCTGGTGGCAGCTGGATCTCCCGCTGTGGATTCACTTGGGTGTTGTAGAAGGCCACCGTCGGAGGTACTGCGGCGAAGCGCATATCCAAATGTCCCTCGAAGCGAACACGGAAGAGGTCCAGCGGCCCCTCGAAAACCACTTCCTGGAAGTCCGCGTCGCTTTCGAACACCGCCTGCTTGAACGTGGTCTCCCCCATGAAGCGAGTACCCGCGAAGTCGGCCAGCCCGCCGAACCGCATTTCATTGAACCAGACGCGATCATGAAAGACGGTGTCGCGGCACCGAAATCGGCCGTCTCCGACAGTCGCCGCTGTGAACTGCGCAGGTCCGGTTGTCACGCAGCCGCCGAGATCCGTGTCGTCGTGGAACGTAGCATTCCTCATGGTGAGCGAACCAACCTTGCGGCCCGACAGATCGAAGTGCGCAACGCAAGCGCCCGTGAGGTCGAGGTCATAGCTGGGACCGGGAGAACTCGCCGGCGGTAGCAGTTGCGCGACGAGTCGTTGGGCGGTCAGCCGAACTTGAAGTTCCCGCTCGGCTTCTGCTCGGTCCGGTACGGCGTCGGGTTTCTCGCCAGCCGCATGCTCCCGGAGATATTCCGGATGGTCGAATGGACGACGCAGATAGGAACAGATCACGTCCAGCACTGTCTGCGTGTAATCTCGTCGACCACGCGAAACACCAGCGAGCGCATGCAGCGCGCCGACCCGCACTTGATCGGCATCGGATCCGAGAAGCTCCACCGATTTTGCGAAGCGTTCGTCTGTTACCCGGTCCCGGTCACGCTCAGCCCGCAGCAACTCCAAATTGTACCGCTCGCGCTCAGTACGCTGTCGATCCTCCTCCACCCTTCGGCGTCGGTCGTTCAACCATAAGGCGTACAACGCGATGACCGAACCTGCTGCCAGTCCACCGGTACGCAGTGCGTCGGAGTGGCTCGTGGTGGAATCGGCGAGCAACAAGCCGCTTACCACGACCAACAACGACACTGACAGACCCAAGGTCAAACTCAGCGGCGACCTCAGCCACGAACGCCCACTCATTGGCTGAACCCTACCTGCGCTCCTGGATTCACGGAGACCACTTCATCTCCGGCCGAGCGGCGACCAACACACGGATGTTGTGCGCCACAGCGCATCTCGCCCTGCAAACCGCGTCACAGGCGTTGAGAACACGCCCACCTCCGGTGCGCCGGTATCACCACGGCCTCCCTACACAAGGCTATGGTCGGCTTGAGGTGGAATCCGTTCTTCCGCTACATCTTCCGGCCAGCGGCACCGGTAGTGCGGGGTGGCGACAGAATTGCCCGGGGACGGTCGCAACCGGTGGTATGAGCTGTCAGTTCAGCAGCAGGTGGACCTGTAGTTCGCCGACCAGGAAGCCCAGGATGCCGCCGATTGCCACCAGCTTCCACTCGTCCTGTTTGAAGGCCGGGCGCAGCAGGCCCTCGTACTCGTTGTCGGTCATCAGGCGGGTCTTCTCCACGACAAGGGTGCGCAGATCGAGGGTGCGCATGGCGTGCTCCTCGAATCCGGCTGCGGCGCTGCGGATGTAGGCGATCATCTCCGGCGCCATGTCGCGTTTGAGGGCGGTGATGCTGTCGCCGGCGACCAGGGTCACCAGCGGTCGCGCGGGTGCGGACTGGGCATCGATGAATTCGCCGATCCTTCTGGAGAGGATGGAGGTGAGGCGGTCCGCGCGATGGCCGTTCAGGACGGCCTCGAGCATCTTTGCCGGGGTGAGGATTTCGGTGGCGATCAGGTCGGCGTAGTCGTTGCAGACCTGTTCGCGGCGCCGGTGGAACAGGCCCTGCCACGGCACGATGCCCAGCACTCGGCGCCGGTCGACCGGACGGAAGATCATCTGCAGCGCCAGCCAGTCCGTGGACAGGCCGGTGAGGCCGCCGAACAGCGGCATCAGCATGGGGGAGTGGGTGAATGCCCAGGTGAACATCTGCACGAAGCCCAGCACCGTGCCGAACAGCAGCCCCGAGCGCACGATGAAGCGCAGCTCGTGATGCCCCACGTGACGCACCATCTTCACCAGCAGCGCCTTGTCGTTGACCAGGGTGTCGATGGCGATGGACCGCAGATCCATCACCTGGTCGAGGTTCAGGCGCAGGTCGGTGACGATGTCCTCGATCAGCTCGGGCACGTCCCGCTGCACGCGGGCGATCATGGCCGTGCGCGCGACCTGCGGCATGGTCACCCAGATCCGCGGTTCGTAGCGCATCATCAGCTGATTCACCATGCGCGCGATGGCGTTGTCCAGGGGTTCGCGCAGGGTGGTGGTGAGTTCGGCGACGTCGACGCGGCCCAGCAGTTCCTGCGGGTCGATCAGCCGGGAGAACATCAGGTCGACCGCGATCGTCGCCATCCGCGGCGCCGCCTTCGGGATCACTCCCTGCCAGCCGAACCAGGGCCGGATGCCGACGAACTCGAGCGGGCGGCACAGCATCTCCACCGCAACTAGCTTGGTGGTCCAGCCGATGAGCGCCGCCACGACCGGTATAGAGCAGTAGAGCATCCAGTGCTGGAGGAAATCGGCGATCACGCGGCCGATCCGAGCCGGAAGAAGCTAGCGAAACCCACCGCGGAACTGTAGCGGGTTCTAGATCTGGTCCGGCGCTTGGCCGGCGGTATCCGCGCCGCTCAGGCGGACGGTGCCACGAACATGTACCCCTTCTCCTCGACCCGCCGCTGGATTCGCCACTGCCCCTCGACGCGCACGAACGTGTCCAGGTACCACAGCCCGCACAGCATCAGGCTCTGCTTGCCCTGCGCGTCCGCGACGAGCATCGGGTTGTGGCACATGGTGCGCGCGGTGGCGGTGTCGCCGTCGACGGCGATCGAGGAATTGCTGATCAGGTGCTGGAACGCCAGGAAATTCGGCAGCATGTCGGCCAGGAATTTCTTGGTGGAGGCCAGGTCGCCCGCGGCGCCGCCCATCGCGGTGTAGTCGATGTACGCATCGGCGGTGAACACCTCGTCCAGTAGATCCCACTGCCGGGTGTCCACCGCATGCGAATATCGCACCATCAGATCCTGGATCTCCATCCGGTCCGATATCTCCTGTAGCGACAACATGCTGACCTCCGGTGATGCGTGCGTGCGGGGTCCATGCCATCAGGAATCCAGTCCGCGCGTCAGCGGATTCGGCGAAATCTCCCGCCGTGTGGAATTCAGTCCTGGATTCGAGGGAAGGGGTTTTCGGCCTCGAGCAGGTAGGCCAGTTCGATCAGGGTGCGCTCGTCGCCGTATGCGGCGGACATGTGCACGCCGACCGGAAGTCCGTCGTCGGTCCGGCCCATCGGCAAGGAGATGGCAGGGGTGCCCGCGATGTTGTTCAGGGGCGTGTAACCCACATAGTGCGTGAGGCGCTCGATCAATTCGGGGAATGGGACCGTCGGCGAAAGATGGCCCAGCGGCGGAGTCGTATGCGAAAGTACCGGCGAGACAACGACTTCGTGCCGCGCGAACATCCGCGCGTACGCGGCCGGAACGCGGCGCAAGCGCCGCAGCGCCCCCGGGGTGCGGTGCGGCGCCTGCCGGTGATGGGCCCGCAGGCCGCGCGACAGGCCGTCGGCCCGGGCGGCGTCGAACGACCGATCCAGGATCAGCTTCCCGGTGCTGATCGCGAGATCGGCCAGCAGCGCCCAGTATTGGACGAAGTCGGCCGCGAACTGCTCGGTGACCGGTAGCGCGATCGGCTCGACGAGGTGACCGGCCTTTTCCAGCAGGGCCGCGGTGTGTTCGACGGCCGCACGCGTCGGCGCGTCCACCTCGGCGCCGGTCACGCTGCGCAGCACGAGCCCCACGCGCAGCCGGCGCCGCGCCGGGCCGTGTACCTGTCCGATCGGTGGCAGCGCCGGGTTGCGCCAGTGATCCTCGGCCGCGGCCACGAATGCCGCGGTATCGCGGACGGTGCGGGTGAGCACGCCCTCCGAAATTATGTGCAGCGGAAGGTGTTTGACCTGCTCCCCGTCGATGTGGCGGCCACGGCTCGGCTTGAGCCCGACGAGTCCGCCGCACGCCGCGGGGATGCGAATCGAGCCACCGCCGTCGTTCGCGTGCGCGATCGGGACCACACCCGAGGCGACGAGCGCGGCCGATCCGCCCGACGACGCGCCGATCGAATGATCGAGATTCCACGGGTTGCGGGCCGGCGATTCGGTCATGTACTCGGTGCTGGCGTTGAAACCGAACTCCGGCAGGCGCGATTTGCCGATCAGCGTCAGGCCGGTGCCACGGAGGTGTTCGGTGTACGCGCCGTCCTTCGCGGCCGGGCGGGCACGGAACGCCTCGCTGCCGTGGCCGGTCGGCAGGCCCGCGACGTCGGTGTTGTCCTTGACGAACGTCGGCACGCCATCGAGGGCGGCGCCGGGGCGGGTGCCGTACCGGGGAGCGTCATAGATCGGGCTGATGACCGCGTTGAGCTGGGGATCGACCAGGCGGGCCCGCTCGATGGCCGCGGCGGCGAGCTCCTGGCGGCTCACCTTTCCGGCGCGGATCAATTCGGCGAGGGCTACCGCGTCGTGTTCGCCGAGGGCGTCGTCGCGAAAGGCGTGGATGGACGTCATAACGGCCAACCCTAGAAGAACTTACAGACTTTGCCCAGGGGGAAACTGTAAGAAGTTACAGAGTTACAGAGATGTTCTAGGGTGGGGATGTGACCGTGCGCCGCCATCGTCCCAGCGCTCAGGCGCGGCGTGAGGCGTTGCTCGAGGCCGTCGTCGAGGTGGTCGCGGCCGCCGGTGTGGCCGGGGTGACCCACCGCGCGGTGACCGAACGGGCCGGGCTGCCCCTGACGACCGTCGGGTACTTCTTCGACTCGATCGATGCGCTGATCGAGGAGGCGCTGCGGGTCTACACCGACACCGACGCGCAGGCTCAGGTGCGGCTCGCCGAATCGCTCGCCGAGGCGCACAGCACGCCCGACGAAGTCCTCGAGGCCCTGGCCTTCACCGCCGCGCCGCGCGATCCGGAAACGCTCGCGCTGTTCGAGGCGTATCTGCACGCCGCGCGGCATCCGGAATACCGAGATTCCATCTCGCACGCGCTGACCGCTGCCCGGACGGTGGCCGTGGCCGGCGTGCGGGCAGCCGGCGGGCCGGATCCGGAGGGCGCCGCCGCGGCGTTCACCGCCCTGGCACACGGGATGGCATTGCACGAACTGGCCGTGCCGGGCGCGATTCCACCCGAGACGGCGCAGGCGGCGTTCCGGGCGCTGTTCCTCGGCTTCCTCGTCGACAACGGCCACGGTGAGCTGGCCATGGAACTGCGGCGGCAGTAGCGGTCCGTGCGCCCCACGCGCCCTCATCCGCGTGGGCCGCACCCTCCCGCCTCTACAACTGGACGGCGAGATACTTCGTCTCGAGGTATTCCTCGATGCCGGTGGCACCGCCCTCACGCCCCAGGCCCGAGGCCTTGACCCCGCCGAACGGGCCGCCCGGATCCGACACCAGGCCGCGGTTCACTCCGACCATGCCGGACTCCAGGCCTTCGGCGAACCGCAGCGCGCGCGAGATGTCCCGCGTGTACACGTATCCGGCGAGGCCGTACTCGGTGGCGTTGGCGCGCTCGAGCGCCTGCGCCTCGGTGTCGAAGGTGGTGATCGCCGCGACCGGGCCGAAGATCTCCTCGCGCCCGATTCGCGCCGTCTCCGGCACATCGGTCAGTACGGTCGGCGCATAGAAGTAGCCCGCGCCGCTGGATGCCTTGCCGCCGACGCGAATTCGCGCGCCGTGGGCGACGGCATCGTCCACCAGTTCGGTCACCTTGTCCAGCTGCCTGGCATCGATGAGCGGCCCGACGGTGCTGGCCGGGTCGAAGGCGTCGCCGATGACCAGCTTCTCGAAACGCCGCACCAGCCGCTGCGTGAACTCCTCCGCGACGGCGCTGTGAACGAGGAATCGGTTTGCCGCGACACAGGATTCGCCCGCATTGCGCATCTTCGCCAGCATCGCGCCCTCGACCGCGGCATCCAGGTCCGCGTCGTCGAACACAATGAACGGCCCGTTGCCGCCCAGCTCCATCGAGGTGCGCAGCACCCGATCCGCGGCCTGATGCAACAGGATCGAGCCGACCCCGGTGGATCCGGTGAACGACACCTTGCGCAGCCGCGGATCGTCCATCAGCGCCTTGGACTGCGCCGCGGCGTCCAGCGTCGGCAGGTAATTCACCACGCCCGCGGGCACATTCAGCTCATCGAAGATCCGCATCAGCAGCGCCAGCGTCAGCGGCGTCTGCGGTGCGGGCTTGATCAGGCAGGTGCAGCCCGCCGCGAGCGCCGCGCCGATCTTGCGGGTTGCCATGGCCAGCGGGAAATTCCACGGGGTGATCAGCAGCGAGGGCCCGACCGGCTGCTTGGCCGTGACGATGCGATAGCCGCCGTTCGGCGCCGGGGCATACGACCCGGTCAGATGAGCGGCCTGCTCGGAGAACCAGCGCAGGAACTCCGCGCCGTAGGCCACCTCGCCGCGCGCCTCGGCCAGCGGCTTGCCCATCTCGAGGCTGATCAGCGCCGCGAAATCCTCGGTGCGCTCGATGATCCGATCGAACACCCTGCGCAGCAGCTCGGCGCGATACCGCGGTGTTGTTGCACCCCAGTCCTTCTGGGCGGCTTCGGCGGCGGTCAGCGCGTCCTGCGCATCGGCCACGCTCGCGTCGGCGACCTCGGTCAGCACCGTGCCGTCGGCGGGACTGTGCACGGGATAGTGTGCGCCCGTTGCAGATTCGCGCCAGCGGCCATTGATGTAGAGCCCGCGCGGCAGCTCCGCGACCAGGGCCAGGGCGGACTCACGGTCGTGAGCCATCACAGTTCTCCTTCTTTCGTCGGCTATCCAGCCGGGCGTTCGCACCCGGTGATCCGACACGGCCCGCGGGCGGTGTCGTCGTCGAGCGGTCCGGATCGTCGGTCCGCACGTGCTGCTCGACTCTCAGCTCTCGTTGGCGCGCGGAACGATCGGATGACACGGTCCGGATCACGGCGTGAGATGCGGAACTCGTGCGTGATACCGCAGCCTGGGTTGGATGCGCCTTTGGCTCATGGGCTTTCGCCGGTCGCGGGAGCACATCGGATCGGACGTCGGCCACACGGATGCCCTGATGGCAACGACATCGAGGCTTCCCGCGGTGCGGCTGTCGGTCATTGGTCCTTACCGGGGCTCCGGATGCTGGCCCGCAACAGCGCCGCCAATTGCTCGGCGCTGGGCCGCAGCGGGGTGTTGTTGGTGACCGCGTCCGCGAGGGTCTTGGTGACCAGGGTTTCGACGAGCTCCTCGCCCACGCCCAGCTCACCCAGGTTTGTGGGCAGGCCGACCGTGGCCGCGATCTCCTCGATCCGCTGCGCCGCGCGCGCACCGTCGCCGTCCAGATCCAGCACCCGGACCAGATCGGCGTACTTCGCCTGTGCCGCACCGGCTCCGAAGGCCAGCGCCGGACCCGCGATCGAGGCCAGCGCGACGCCGTGCGGGGTGCCGGTGGTGGCGGTGATCGAATGCCCGATGCCGTGGACCAGGCCCAGTCCGCTCAGCGACAGGGCGCGCCCGGCCAGGTGCGAGCCGATCAGCATGCGGCTGCGGGCCTCGATATCGGAGCCGTCGGCCACCGCGTCGGCCAGGGCCGCGACGGTCAGCCGCAGCGATTCGGTGGCGTAGGCGCGCGAGAGCGAGGTAGCGCCCTGGGAAAGCAGCGATTCCGCGCCGTGGATGATCGCGTCGAAACCCGCCGCCGCGGTGACCTTCGCGGGCAGCCCGACCGTCAGCTCGGCGTCCAGGATCACCAGTTCGGGGGTCGTCGCGGCGGTGCCGATGTACACCTTGCGATGGTCGGCGCTCTCCATGACGCCGAAACCGTTGGTCTCCGCGCCGGTTCCGGCCGTAGTCGGGATGGCCGCCAGCGGTACCGTCGGGGCGTCGAATTCCTCAGAGCCGTCCAGCGATTCGGCCGACAGCGATGTGTGGGCCAGCAGCGCAACGGCCTTCGCCGCGTCCAGCGCCGAGCCGCCGCCGATCGCGACGACGAAATCGGCGCGGGCATCCCGCGCGACCGCTGTGGCCACGTCCAGCGAGGCCGTCGACGGATTCGCGGGGATCTCGCTGTGGATCGTCACCGCCGGCCCTGCGGTGGTGATCGTCGCGGCGACGTCGTCCACCATGCCGGTCTTGCGCAGGCCCGGATCGGTGACGATCAGCACCCGCCGCGCGCCCCGCTCGTGAAGCAGCCCGCCCAGCCGCGCGACCGACCCGGCCCCGGCGATCACCTGGGTTCGGGTGGTGATGTCCCAGTTCTCGGCGTGCACCGAATGTGCGTAGCCGCAATGATGTTCGGTCATGCCGCCGTCTCCTGCGCCTCGGCCGGACGCAGCAGCAGCCCGGCGTACTCCTCGGCCAGCCGCACCGGAATCATCTCGCCGGAATCGGGGCCGTATTTCGCCAGCGCGGTGCGATAGATCTGCTCGACGTGCGCCGAGATCGGCGTCGGCACACCGACATCGCGGCCCAGATCGATCGAGAGGCCGAGATCCTTGCATGCCAGCTTCATCGCGAAGGACTCGTCGTAGTCATCGGCGAAGATCGAGGGCAGATCGTTGGCCAGGAACGAACTCGCGGCCGGGCTGGCCAGCAGCGAGCGGTGCAGTACCTCGAGGTCGACCCCGGCCTTCACCCCGACGGTCAGCACCTCGGCCGCGGCGACCAGATGCGAGAACCACAGCTGGTTGATCATCAGCTTGACGGTGTACCCCGCGCCGAGCCCGCCGACGTGCAGCACCCGCTCGGGATCGCCCATCACCTCGAACAGCGGCCGCACCCGCTCGAGCACCGCGGTCTCGCCGCCGACGAAGATCTGCAACATGCCCGAGGCGGCGCCCTTGGCCATCCCCGACACCGGCGCGTCGAGGCGGGAGACGTCGCGCTCGCTCAGCAGGTCGTCCAGCACACGGGCGGCGGCCGGGGTGGAGGTGGACATGTCCACCCACACCGAGCCGGGCCGCAGCAGCGGACCCATCTCCCGGATCACGGCCTCGACCTGCGGCGGCCCGGGCAGCATCGTGATCACGACGTCGCAGGCGGCGGCCAGCTCGGCGATCGACTCGGCGCGCTCGGCGCCGAGATCGACCAGGCGCTGCACAGCCTCGGCGTTGAGGTCGTGCACGAGCAGGCGATGCCCGGCCCGCACGAGGTTCGCGGACATGTGCCCGCCCATGTGGCCGAGGCCGATGAACCCGATGAGCGGGGTCGAATTCAGTGTCATCTCAGTTATTCCCAATTTATCCAGGTGGTCTTCAGTGCGGTGTAGGCGTCGAGGGCGTGCAGGGATTTGTCCCGCCCGAGTCCGGTCTCCTTGAAGCCGCCGAACGGGGTGATCACGCTCGATTCGTCGAAGGTGTTGACCCACACCGTCCCCGCGCGTAGCTGGCGCGAAACCCGGTGGGCGGCAGACAGATCGGTGGTCCATACCGAGGCCGCCAGGCCGTAGCGGGTGTCGTTGGCCAGCGCCACCCCCTGCTCCTCGGTGGTGAAGGTGGTCACGGTCAGCACGGGCCCGAAGATCTCCTCCTGCGCGAGCGTGGAATCGTTATCCACCTCGGAGAAGATCGTCGGTTGCACGTAGTAGCCGCCGGATTCGGTGCGCACGCGGTTGCCGCCGGTCACCAGGCGGGCGGTGCGGCGGCCCTGTTCCAGATAGCCGGTCACGCTGGCGAGCTGCTGCTCGTCGGCGATCGCACCGAACTGGGTGTTCTCGTCCAGCGGATCTCCTGGGACGAACGTCCTGGCCGCGAATTCGGCGATGCGCGTGACCAATTCGTCCGCTAGGGATTCGTGCACTATCAGGCGGGAGCCGGCGTTGCAGGTCTGCCCGACGTTGTAATAGATGCCCCAGGCCACGGTTTCGGCGATGCGCTGCAGATCTCCGGCGCTGTCCAGCACCAGCTGCGGCGACTTGCCGCCCGCCTCGATGGCCACCTGCTTGCCGTTGGATTCCGCCGCGTACTGCTGGAACAGCCTTCCCACCCGGGTGGACCCGGTGAAGGCGATCTTGTCCACGTCCAGATGACGGCCCAGGGCCTGCCCGGCGGTCTCACCGAATCCGGTGACCACGTTCAGCACGCCGTCGGGGAGCCCGGCGCGCTGCGCGGCCTCGGCCAGTACCAGCGCCGAATGCGGGGACTGCTCGGCCGGTTTGAGCACGAAGGTGTTGCCCGCCGCCAGGGCGGGACCGATCTTCCAGGACGCGATCATCGACGGGTAGTTCCACGGCACGACCGCGCCGACCACGCCGAGCGGCTCGCGAGTGATGAGCGCGAGGCGCTTGGCGGGGGCCGGGGCGATCTCGTCGTAGGTCTTGTCGATAGCCTCGGCATACCAGCGGATCGTGTTCGCCGTGCCGGGCGCGTCGACGGCGAGGGTGTTGGCGATCGGCTTGCCGACATCCAGGGTCTCGGCCAGGGCGAGGCGCTCGGCGGCGCGCTCGATCTCGTCGGCGAACCGCAGCAGGTGCGCCTTGCGCACGGCCGGATCCAGCCCGGACCAGCGGCCGTCCTCGAATGCCCGGCGCGCGGCGAACACCGCGGCGTCGATATCGGCGGCCTGCCCGGACGCAACGACGCCTTGCAGCCGCCCGTCGATGGGGGAGTACTTCTCGAAGGTCCCGCCGTCGGCGGCATCGACGAATTTCCCGTCGATGAAGAGTTGATTCGGCAGGTCGGCGCGCTCGGCCCGCTCGTGCCAGTTCACAGTGCCCATCGGCGGCACGCCTCCTCGTCGAGTTCGAATCCGATCCCGGGTGCGTCGGGAACATGCAGGTAGCCCTCAGTATCGACCTCTACCGGGCGGGTCAGCATGAAGTCCCGGCGCTCGGGCGTCCAGCCCGGTGGATCGTAGGGGAATTCGAAGTACGGCCCCCCGCCGATTCCGGCGCTGACGTGCAGATTGGCCAGCACGCCGATGCCGTTGGTCCAGGAGTGCGGGGTGAAGCGGCGGTTCTTGGCGATGGCCAGCTCGCCCAGGGTCCGCGCACGGTGCATGCCGACCGCGAGCACCACGTCCATCTGGTAGATGTCCAGCACGTCGTGCTCGAGGTAGTCGATGACCTCGGGCAGCGAGGAGATCATCTCTCCGCCGGAGATCCGCATCCCGGTCTCGGCGCGCAGCCGCCGCAGGCCGTCGCGATCGACGTAGGGCAGCGGCTCCTCGACCCAGTACACGTCCAGGTCGCGGAACTGCTCGATGAGGCGGCGGGCGGTCACATAATCCGCGGGGACCTGGGTGTCCCCGGCCATCCGCCACGACTGGTTGAGATCGACCATGATCTCCATGGTGTCGCCGACGGCCTCGCGGGCCGCGCGCACCGCGGCGAGCCCGGCGCGCGAATCATGGGGATTCACACGGATTTTCATGGCCCGGAAGCCGGCTTCGCGGATGGCCAGGGCGGATTCGGCACGCTGCTCGGGCGTGCGCAGCTCCCCGGTCGAGGCATAGGCCAGGATCTTGCGCTCCGCGCCGCCGAACAGCTGTGCCACCGGCATGTTCGCGGCCTTGCCGATGATGTCCCACAGCGCGACCTCGAGCGGCCAGAAACGCCCGGCGTGGAAGTTGATGGTCTCGATCCGCCGGACCTGCTCGATGATGTTCAGCGGATCGGTGCCGATGAACAGGTCCTCGTAGGCGGCGAAACCGTCCATGGTGTCGCCGGATCCGATGCCGACGATGCCCTCGTCGGTGTGCACCTCGACGATGGTGGCGTCGAAATGCCTGCGCGGCACCGGATCCCAGGCCGCGAAGAAGGGCGGATCGAGTTCCTGACGTAGTTTCCGGGTACGAATCGCGGTGATTTTCATTTCGGGTCCTCCGGGGTGGTTTCGGTGCCGGGGGCGCCGCCGTCGGCTGGGGTGAAGAACGGATTACCGATCTGCCCACGGGTTTTCAGCACGGTGTCGACGTCGGGGTACCGGGCCGCACCGTTGGCCAGCGCCGTCGCGGTGGCGAGGCGATTGTTGCGGTAGACCGCCTCCGCGTCGTCGGCCTTCGGGTTGACCCAGACCGCGACGATCAGGCGCAGATCGGAGACCTCGTCGGGGGCGACGGTGCCCGCGGCGACCGCGTCGGCCACGCCCGCGGCGACCCCGGCCTGCGCAGGGCCCCAGATCATTTCGCCGTGCCGGTCGTCGACGGGTGCGGCCTTGGAGACGAAGACGGTGAACGGCTGAACCGGCACACCGGGGCGCATGATCACCACGAAGCGTTCGTAACCCGCCGACGGGGTGGCCAGACTGGTGGTCCACGCCGTTTCGGCGGCGCTGCCGCGCGGGCCGAGGACGGTATTGATGTGCGCCGCGTTGACGCCGGGATCGATGAACGATTCGCCGAGTTCGACACCGGTGTGCCGGGCCATGGCTGTCACCTCCGAAGGTGTTGCAGGGGTTGGTGGTTCGGTCGAGCGGCCGGGTCAGGCGACCTTGGGCTCGGTGGCCGGGCTCGCAGCGGTCCGCCGCTCCGCGGTCGTGCGGATGACACCGCGGGCGGCCTTGGAGCTGACCTCGGCCAGGGAACGGCCGGTCGTCTCCGGCGCCAGGTACTGCGAGCCGATCGCGCCCGCGATGCACACCGCGCCCATCACCGCCATGGTGCCGCCGACGCTCCAGTGGTTCAACGCGATCGGCAACAGGAAGGTGCCGATGGCCGCGCCGATCCGGCTGACCGAGCTGGAGAATCCGACGCCGCTGGTGCGCACCGCGGTCGGAAACAGCTCCATCGGGTATACGCCGCACAGGATGGAGGCCACGCCGTAGGCGAAGAGGTAGACGAAGAATGCGACAGCCACGATCAGCCGCGGCAGCGAGGCGTCGAACGAGACGATCAGCAGCGCGATGCCGGTGATCCACAGCGGCACGATCAGCAGTCGGCGCCGCCCGACCCGCTCGATCAGGTACCAGCCCAGCACCGCGCCGGCCAGCGCGACGATCGTGCCGACCAGCGCGGAGACGATCGGATTGGTCATGTGCAGGGCCTTCAGCACGTCGGCCTGGAAGAAGATGATCGCGAAGTACGGCAGTACCAGGCACGTCCAGAACATCGAGACGAAGAAGGTGCGGCCGATGTAGTCGCGGGAGAAGATCGTGGAGAACTTCGCCTCCTCGGGCTGCTCGGCCTGGAAGTCGCCGGATTCCAGCGACCAATCCAGCTGCGCGAGAACGGCTTCGGCCTCCTCGCGGCGACCCTGGGACAGCAGCCAGCGCGGCGATTCGGGCAGTCCGTGCCGGGCGATCAGACACAGCGCCGCCGGTATGAAGGCCGAGACCAGGACCAGCCGCCACTCGTGCGGGTAGGCGCGGGTGATCAGGTAGCCGATGAGGAAGGCCACGACATAGCCGACGTTCCATGCGATCTGGAGGAACGAGGTGAGCCGGGCGCGCAGCGAGGTCGGGGAGAACTCGGTGATCAGTGGCGAACCGATCGCGTAGTCGGCGCCGACCGCCAGGCCCATGATCAGGCCCAGCGCGAACATCTGCCACGAGGACTGCACGAAGAACATCAGCACCGAGGCGATCGCGAACCCGGCCAGGTCGCCCAGGAACATCGCCTTGCGGCCGACCCTGTCGGTAAGCCAGCCGAAAGTGGTTGCGCCGATGAAGATTCCGATCAGCGTGGCGGAGGAGATCAGGCCCGCCCAGGTGGTGGTGACGTGCAGATCGTCCTTGAACGTCTGCAGCGCCATCGTCACGCCGATGACCGCGAATATGTAGCCGTCGATGAACATTCCGCCCGCGGTCACGGCCGTGAGCCGTTTCAGGAACCGCCAGGCCTTGGGGCCTACGACGGGTTCGGCGGGATCGTGGATTTCGGCACTCGTCATTGCAATGCACTCTCTTCCTGCAGCATGCCGTGGCACACCGATGGGGGCGGTGTGAGCCACGGCACTTCAATGGAGCGAAGGTATCGCGAGCATTGACATTCAAGCAACCACTGTTGCACGATAATCAACACAATGACGCGGGCGGCGGCCGAACCGTGGGGTTACGGCGTGAGATGGACCGTCCGACTGCGAGGCGGGGTCGTCGGCCCCGCCGTGAGCTCCGATAGGGGGAGTAATGGCTGATCAGCGGACCTACAGCTCCGGTTTGATCCGCGATGTCGAGCTGCTGGAGGTGCTGGCGCGGCCCGATGCCGCGGCCGGGTTGGGTGTCTCCCGGATCGCCGAGCTGGCCGGGCGCGACAAGGCGCAGGTCTCCCGCGCGCTGGCCACGCTCGCCGAGGCCGGTCTGGTGGCCCGCGACGAGGACACCAAGGCCTACCGCCCGGGCTGGCGGCTGTTCGCCCTGGCCACGCACGCCACCGAAACTCAGCTGGCGCATGTGTCCGCGCCGTACCTGCGCAAGGTGGTGGGAGGCCTGAACGAGACCACCCACCTGTGCGTCCTGCGCGGCAACCGGGTGCTGACCCTGCACAGCGAGCTGGCGACGCACGCCTTCCGCGGCATCGGCTGGGAGGGCACCTCGGTCGACCCCTACACCACCTCCGCGGGCCGCACCCTGATGAGCGAATGGGACGACGAGACCATCACCCGCTGGTGGGACCTGTTTCCCCCGGACCGTCCCGCGTCGCCGATCGCCACCGCGATACCCGTTGGCGCACAGGCGGATACGGACTGGCTGACGTTGGAGTTCCTGCTGGGCAGGGTCGCCGACATCCGGCAGCGCGGATATGCCTCGGTGGACGAGGAATTCGAGCCCGGGCTGGTCGGTGTGTCCGCGCCGGTCTACGGCTTCCGCGGCGACGTCGTCGCCGCCATCAACGTCTCCGCCCCGAAACAGCGCCTGGGCAACCATTTACGCGAGGCGGGAGAGTTCACGCGCACGGTGGCCGATCAGCTGTCGGCGACTCTCGGCGCGCCGGCGCGGCGGAAGCGCCCGAAATCCGGGTGACGCCGCGGACTTCGGGCGCGAAACGGATCAGGGGAAGTTACGGAATACGCCGTCTTCGCCCGCGGCGTCCGCGTAGTCCCGGACATCCATGTTGGCGTTGTCGAGATTGCCGACCACTTCCCACAACTCGGACGAGGCGACGCGCGCGGTCGTCCCGCGCCCCGCGTCGAACAGGTCGAGTACGAGCACCGGATAATCCGCGTTCGTCATGGTCTGCTGGTCCGCCAGCATGACGTACGTGTCGTTCTCATCCTCGTCTCCCTCGGGGAGCTCGTCGAGGAACTGCTGCACCGTGATGTCGCGGTACTCCGGATTGTCCACGAACTCGACGAAGTTGTCGGGGTGCCCGATCGCCTCGACCGCGGACTTCTCGATCGCTGAACGGCAAGCCTCCCAAGCCTGTTCATCGGAGAAGTCCGTGCGCACGACGAGCGACATCTGGGTCTCTCGCTGGATGATCACGAGTGTGGAGTCCCTTCCCGGGAGTGGATCTGGATTCCTCGATCACATCACATTCTCCGCCTACGCGCTCCGCGGCCCCTCCGCCGCGTCCCGATCTTGATGCGAAACCGCAACGGGCCGAGCGCGAGGCTCAACCCAGGCCGAGGGAGTCCGCCAGGTCGAGCATTTCCGCGTGGTACAGAGCCACGGGCCGGCTGGTCTGCGGGCCGAGGTGGCCGTGCACCTCGAGGGCGACGAGGCCGTGCATGCGACCCCAGATTCGCAGGGCGAGAGCGAGTGCTGCGGGCGGGAGGCCGGGGAAAGCGGCGCGGGTGGTGGCGGCGAGGGCCGGTGTGAACTACCGGTCCCCATTTTCCGGGAGCTCGGAGCCGTCGAATTCCGGCGGCTCCGAGTCGTTTCTAAGAAGTTCGACCACGACCTCATAAGCTGCCGGGTTGGCTGAAACCGACAACTGGGCGTTCTCCGCCATAGCTCGAAACGCGGGGTCGGCTTGGGCCGCTTCCAGATCGGCCTGGCTGTCCCAATGCGCAACGTTGACAAGTTGGAACCGCGCCGTCGAAGAGATCGCCCGATGCAGTCGTGAGTCTCGGAATCCGGGAGCACTCGCCATGAGCTGTGCGCGGATACGCCATTGGGTGATGGCCTCGTCGACCTGGTCGGCTGGAACCTCGAATACGTTGATCAAGGTGACCGGCCGATCGTCGTCGTTGCTATCGAGTTGCGTCATGATGTTCCCTTGTGTTGATGATGATTGGGGATTGGTAACCCGGATGCTCTGGGCCGCGATACCCGGATCAGTTGTCCGGGCTTATGACCCGGTCCACCGCGACCTCGATCACCACCAGCCCTGGCGGGCTGGGCGGCGGGGACGAGTAGCGGCTGGTATACCGGCGCACGCCCTCGGCTATGCGCCGCGGATCATCTGATACGACGGCCGGACCTTCGAGCGTCAGCCACCGAAAACCTGCCGTCTGGCAGATCGCGACGCGGCCGCCGGGGCCGGCCAGGATATTCCTAGCCTTGCGTCGCGACTTGATCGTCATGACGCGCGCCAACCCGGACGTGCGATCCCAGGTAAATCGCACGGGCACCACGTGGGGCGACCCGTCGGGTCGCACGGTGGTCAGCGTGCAGGCGTGGTTCTCGGCCAAGAAGGCCTCGGCCGAGGCCGACAACGACACAGACATTGTGCTCAATCCTTTTATCGTGGAAGGAATTTCAGCGTTCACCGCCGACAGCGTCGCCATAGGTCTACTACCGCTTCCGGGTGGCCTCGCTCCAGATCAGCTTGGCGATATTGGGCTTGATCTGGGTTGTCGCGACACCTATCGCCTTGCGGGTGAAGCGGCCGTCCGTGAGCTGTCCGAGCATGGCTGCGGCGAGGTCGGATCGGGCAGTGAACACCCCGTCGGCGCTGTTCTCGTCTGTCACGTAGTCGGTCACGTCCGGGTGATCGAAAAGACCGGAGGGTCGGACAATCGTCCAGTCCAACTCGCTGGCGCGGACTGCGGCCTCCATCCGCCGCATGTCCTCGTGGGCGGTACGGGCCAGGACCCGGTTCACGTACGGGTCGAACACGTTGTTGAAAAAGACGGCGTTGCTCGGCCTCCAACCGGGATCGAGGACGCTCGAGCTGATCACGATCAGCCGCTTCACACCCTGCCGGTGCATCGCCTCCGCAATGTGCCCGGTACCGGTGGAGTATGTGTCGACAGGTCCCCGGGTCGGTGCTGCGCCGAGGGCGGACAGCACAGCGTCGCTGCCGGCGACCACAGCCTCGACGGCTTCGGGATCGGCGACGTCCGCTCGGGCCAAGGTCAGGCCTGGACGGGGCGTGAGTTTCTCCGGCCGCCGGGCTACGGCGGTGACGTGGTGGCCTGCGGCGAGTGCCTGGTCGGTCAGTTGGCGGCCGGTCGGGCCGGTGGCTCCGAACACTGTGATGAGCATGTGCGTGACTCCTTCGATCTTCGTGGGTGGGGCGTGCTTGACACTGGCACCCACGAGTCGTGGAATTCAACGATGCTGAATAAATCGCGTGGTCGCCCGAGGGGCCGTCCGCCTACGCGGGAACACATCGCGGAGGCGGCGCAGGAGCTGTTCCTGCGTCACGGTTTCCGGCGTACAACGGTGCGCGCGGTGGCCGCGCGAGCCGGGGTCGACTCGGCGGCGGTCATCTATCACTTCGGTACCAAACAAGGCCTTTTCGTCGAGGTCATGCGCGTGGCCTGCAGTCGCACGCTCAACCTGGCCGCGGTCGTGGACGGTCCGGCGGAGGGCTTGGCCGACCGGCTGCTGTGCTCGGTCGTCGACGGCTGGGAGGCCACCGATCCCGCCGAGAACCGGCTGGCAGCCCGAGACGAAGACGTCATGCGCGTCCTGCGCGACTACCTGGAGAACGAGGTAATCAGCGGACTTGCTGAATATTTGGGCGGCCCCGACGCCACCGAACGCGCCACCGCCGCCGTCGCTCTGATCGGTGGAGTGATCTTTACCAGGTACCTCAACCCCCTCGCCCCCGTCACTGCCATGACACCGCACGCGCTGCGCCGCGTCCTGGGCCCCCCGCTACACAGCGCCCTGTACCCCCGCCGCACCCCAACCCATAGCCGCATCGCAACCCGATAGACCCATCGAATCGACAACCCTGCGCGGGAGGTGCGAATCATGCGGTGTCGCCGACTGGTTCGAGGGCGACGCGGTAGCCGAGCTTCGAGTGTCGGTGGACGATGGTTATCCAGAGCTTTCAGAGCTGTGTCGTCGATGTCGAGCACGAGGCTTTCGCATTCCCGGGAACTGCGTCGTGGAGGTGGCTACCCGTTCGATTCACCGCAGCAGAAAGGCGATGAGCGGCAGGACAACTGCGGTGTAGGTGCCGAATATCGTGGTGGCGATCTGGCCGCGGGGTATTCGTGGCAATCGGGTTCCGATGCCCGCGTAGGTGCCCAGGGCTACGAACAGCATTCCCCATGCGGTCAGTGCGCGGCTGCCGATCTGGCCGAGGTGGCCGGAGAAGACGATTGCCATGGCCGCGATGGTCAGTCCGGCGGCGACGCCGCAGATCCACAGGGCGGCACCGGCGTGGGCGTTCATGACCACCGGGCGGCCGCCCGCGATGGCCAGCCGGTGTGGTTCGGCCAGGTGGGCCGTTCGGGAGCGTTCTCGAGCTCTCGGATTCCTTGCCGGGGACGGGATTTCGTCCGATCCCTGCTTGGCGAGTGTCATTGCCGTCAGGGCCTGTGCCGTGGCAGAGGTGGTCACATATCCGTCCGGTGAGGTACGGAATCCGCCGTACTGGGCGTGCATGCGATCGGTTTCCTGCAGGTCGAGCAGGGTCGTGAGCGCCTGTGATACCGCCGGATCGGCGATCGACCGGGGCTCGGCGGCCAGGACCGCGCCGAGCGCGGTGTGCAGCGTCAGATGCCGCCAGCTCTCGGCGACGCCGTCCCGGACGAACGTCTCCTTCGCGACGCCGGCATCACCGCGCCGCAACGCTGCGAGTAAGCGGCAGACGGCCAGCTCGCGGGCGTGGGCGAAGCGTTCCCCGCCGATCGCGGCGATCTCGGGCCGGACCAGCGCGGCCACCACATAGGCCGACTCATAGAGCGGCCGAGGGCGTGGATCGTGGTCCAGTATCGCGGCCACCAGGCAGCCCGCGCCCCACAGAATCGCCTGTGCCACATCCTCATCGGAGGATGCGGCCGCATCGAGCGCGGCAATCGCGTTGGCGGTGGCCATGACCGACACGGGCCCCGACCGGCTCGACATCGGCCATCCGCCGGTGTCGGCGTCCTGCGCCGCGAGTAACGACTCGCGCAGCTCCACCTCATCGGCGTCGTCTGCCTGGGCCCCCAGTTCGCGCAATGCCCGCAATCGCCAGGACGTATCGATCGGCGCCATGCGCTCGCCCCCGTCCAGCAACGGCTGGCGCAACAGTTCGGAAACCTCCTGCGCCCAAGGGATTTCCCGCCCGCAGACCCGTAGCGCGCACACGACCTCCGCCGTGCTCATCGCATTCGGTGGCACGTCCGCAAGCCAGCCCCAGCCCGTGCCCCCGGGCTCGTCGGACATCTGATTCCGGTACAGCCACTCCGCCGCCGCACCGATTCTCGTCTCCAGATCCATTCGCACCGCAACCGCCTTTGTTGCCGTTCGATCCGTCTACCTCCATCGATACCCGTCGGTCTGTGTTCGTGTACCGGGCGGCGTCGGATAGTTATGCGAATTGAACCGAGGAGAAATATGACTTGCGTGCTGCGCTGGTCGTCGGCACTGTCACCCGGTTCGAGCCGGTGGCATTTGGGGAAGCAGCCCAGATCCGCACGCAATTCTTCACCGAGACAGCGTGACCGGGCACGGCGGTACCGAGCCGGTCACGCCGTCGGGCGCCGGTGCGCAGGGGCACCCACACCATCCACCGCATCTACTCCTTCTTCGACCCCATTCCCAGCTGACGTCCGGACGCGACGAGCGAGCCCGAACCATGCGTTGGCCGCACGGACTTTGGTGGGTGGGTTCGCCCGAACGCGTGTGTCGCTTGACTCTGACACCATGTGAGACCGCAGACTCACTGGCGTGACCGACCCCTCGAACCTGATGTCCATCGGGCGCTTCTCCTCGCTGAGCAGGATCAGCGTGCGCATGCTGCGGCATTACGACGCCAGCGGGGTGCTGATTCCCGCAGTCGTCGACAACATCACCGGATATCGCTGGTACTCGCCGCGGCAGCTACGCGAGGCCAGCCGCATCCGGCAGCTGCGTGACGTCGGGTTCGGCGTGTCCGCCATCGGAGCCCTGCTCGCCGTCTACGGCACCCCCGCCTACACCGAGGCGCTGCGCTCGCAGCGCCTGGCGCTGGTGGACGAGTCCGCCGCGGCCCGGCACCGGCTGACCCTCATCGAGCACCTACTCGACCGAAACACTCTGGAGCACACCATGACCGACGTGAAACTGATCGATATCCCCGCCCAGACGCTGGTGACCCTGCGCGGCACCCTCGCCAACTACGCGGCGGAAGGGGAACTCTGGGCCCGCTTCATGCCCGAACTTCAGCGCCAGCACATCTCGATAATCGGCCCCGGCGGATGCATCGAGCACGACGCGGAATTCCGCGAATCCGACGTCGACGAGTCGGTTTTCGTGGAAACCACCCCTGGCACCGAGGTCCAGTCCCCGCTCATCGCGCTGCACCTCCCGGCCCGCCGCGCGGTATCGGCCACCGTGAAAGGCCCCTTCGCCCAGGTGATCCCACAGGCCCACGACCAGATCGCCGCCTTCATCGACGACAACGGCCTGCGCATCTCCCGCACCGACGACCTCTCGACCCACCACTTCAACATCTATCTCAACGACCCCAGCCAGGTCCCCGAATCCGAGGCCGAAACCTCGGTAATCGTCCCGGTGATCTGACCCTGCCCCAGGTCAGTCGATATCAAATCTCGGTGAGCGGCAACGGTATCGGCGAACCGCTCACCGAGATCCGGCGCCAGGTGAAGCTATCCTCCCGGCGGCGAGCGGCATCGGGCGTCGGCTGGGCAGGCCGGTGTCCATGACCGCGGAAGGCGACTACGGTCACCCGGTGCTCGCCGCAGATCACGACGTCAAAACTCTTCGATACGCCTCGGGGCCGGATTGTCGGTGGGTCCTGCGAGGATGCCTGCAAAGGTTGTCGAACACGAGAGAAGTGCATGACGGACAAGACTTTACGGGTGATCAGCGAGCTCATGGGTTCGGTGCCGGCGGCGGGGTCATTTGCTACGCGCCGGACGAGCTCGGCGGAGAACCTGGTGATCGAGGTGGTTGGGGTGGGGCCGATCCGGTTGCCGGTGACGCCGGTTCAGGCGCGACGATTGTGCGAGGTCGCGCGGCCGGCGCGGTACGGTCGGCGGGAGCAAACCCTCCTGGACGCGAATGTTCGTGACACCTGGGAGGTTCCGCGCGACCGGGTGACGGTCGACGAGCGGCGGTGGCTCGAGACGTTGCTGCCCATGCTGGACACACTTCGGGCCGAGCTGGGTCTGGCGCCGGACTGCGAGTTGTCCGCGGAGCTGCATTCGATGCTGGTGTATGAGCCGGGACAATTCTTTCGGCGCCATCAGGATTCGGAGAAGGCCGACGGCATGATCGGCACATTGGTGGTTACTCTGCCCTCGGCGTTCACCGGCGGTGAGTTGGTGATCGAGCAGCAGGGCACGAAGGTCACCGACCAGGGTTCGCCGGAGGAGCTGTCCTTCGTCGCGTTCTACGGCGACTGCGAGCATGAGGTGCTGCCCGTCACCGACGGTTTCCGGATCACGTTGACCTACAACCTCGTGGCGAAGGGGCGTACCCGCCCGGACACCGCCGCGTTCGCCACACATCCGTCGGCCGCGTTACTGGCCGAGCAGCTACGCGCGCATTTCACAACACCGATGGAATTGTCGACGTGGTCCGTCGATCGCCAGCGGGAGATAGGCCCGCCTCATCAACTCGTTTACCTGCTGGATCATCAGTATTCCCAGCACGGATTCGGGTGGGATCAGCTCAAGGGCGGCGATGCTGCCCGTACCGGGCTGATGCTCGCGGCGGCCGACATCGCGGGATACGACACGTCGCTGGCGCTCGCGGAGGTCGAGGACTCCTACGAGGAGGACGAGTACTCGATGATGATTTATCGTCAGCGCTGGGAGCGCGTCGAGGGCGGGTGGAAGTGCGTCGAAAGCGCAGACATGGAGTTCGATGAAGACGGGGAAATGGTGGAGCCCGTTTTCGATGACCCCGCGAGCCTTCCGGTGGATGCCGACCTTCCTGTGGACCCGGGATCGGAAGATCTCGGCGAGCTGCGCTGGTCGGACATCACATTGACGTGGCTGATCGATCGGTCCGGGGCGGCCGGTGAGCCCGCGGTGCGTGAGGTCTGGGATGAGGAATTGTGCACGGGCGCATCGAGGTCGATGCTCGAGCCGTTCGCGTCGGAAATCGAGGGCTACACGGGCAATCAAGGAAATACCGCGAATTTCTGGTATAGGCGCGCGGCGATCGTCGTCCGGCCCCGTCGGTAGGACTGCCCGGCAAGCAATTTCCGGCGTCAGCCTTCGATGCGACCCATTGTCGTGGATCCGGGCTCACGCGTCGGTCCAGTAGCCGACGCGGACGTGGTGGGTGGCCTCGCCGCCCGCGACGGTGATGCTGCTGGTGACCGGGGGATAGCCGCGGGCGACGACGGTGTACTGGCCGTCGGCGAGGTCGGGGATCAGATAGTGGCCGGTGTCGTCGGTGCGGACGGTGGCGGTGAGGTCGCCGGTGGCGTCGAGGATCGCGATCTGGGCGTCGTGGACGGGGCGATTATCGTCCGCGAGAACCGATCCCGCGAGGACCGCGCGGGGAGCCAGGACGATGTCGTGGTGCAGGATGCGGCCGCCGGGGACGGTCAGGGTGGCGGCGCCGGGACGCATGTGTTTCGCGAGGGCGACCAGGGTGTAAGTGCCCGGGACGATGCCGTGGCAGAGGTAGGCGCCGTCTACGGAGCTGACCGCCGTGCCCACCACCTCGCCCTGTTCGTCGGTGAGGGTAACGATGGTGTCCGGGACCGGCGCGCCGGTCGTGGCCGAGCGGATCACGCCCGAGAGCTCTCCAGCGCCGTGCAGCAGCACATCCAATTGCCTTGGCATCCAGCCGATCGCTACTCCGGTGGCGTTCGGCTGATGGCCCTGCGCGGAGACGATCAGCACGTAGTTTCCCGGTTCCGGTGCGGCGATGAGGAAGTCGCCGTCCGGGTCGCCGGTCGTGCGCGATACCTGCTGCCCGCGTGTGTCTATCAGGGTGAGTGCGGCGTGCGGGACGGGCTGGCCGTCGTCGCGGCGGACCCGGCCCAGGACACAGTGCTCGGTTCCGGCGTCCACGCGGGCGAGCAGCGCGTCGAAGTGGTCGGACGCCGACTCCGGATCGTCCAGCAGTTCCGCGGCGTCATCCGGAACGGCCACGGACATGATCGGCTCGGCGACCGGATCATCCTGCAGCGGAATCTCTTTCATGAACAACAGCACGATCCCCGCCAGCACCGCGACGGCGGCGGCGATGAGGAATACCTCCCGCATCGCATCGGTGTATCCGGTCAGGATCGGAATCCGGAGCTGTTTCGGCAACGCCGCGATGTCGCTGGTGTCGCGCTGCAGTCCGGCGAGGCGACCGCCGAGCGCGCCCGGCGGATGTCCGCCGAAGGCCGCGACGATTCGTCCAGGGACGAGATTGAACAGGATGGTCAGGAAGACCGCCACCCCGAGCGTGCCGCCCATCTGACGCACGAATGTGGCCGTAGCCGTGGAGGTTCCGCGATCCTCGGGGCGGCAGGCGTTCTGTGCGGCGATGATCAGGGTCTGCATGCAGCCACCGAGACCGAATCCGATGATCCCGCAATACAACAGCGGCTGCCAGAGCGGACTGTCGTATTCGACGCGGCCGAACAGCCCCGCACCGGCGGCGAAGGCGAAACTGCCGAGCACCGGCAGGATCTTGTACCGCCCGGTGAGCTTGGTGACCACCCCGGACAGCTGCGCGCCGACCATGATTCCCACGACCAGCGGCAGCATCAGCAGTCCCGCGCGAGTCGGCGAATAGCCGCGCACCACTTGGAAATACAGCGGCACCAGGACGATGACCCCGAACATCGCGACGCCCACGATCATCCCGCCGAGGATGGAGACGCTGAACGTCGAGCTGCGGAACATGCGCAGTGGAATCAGCGCCGCATCCTTCATGAGCAACTCGGCGATCAGATACAGCACGAATCCCGCGGCCCCGATCCCGTAGCAGATCAGCGCGCGGTGCGAGCCCCAGCCCCACTCGCGGCCCTGCTCGGCCACGATGAGCAGCGGCACCACGCAGGCGGTGAGCGTTATGGTGCCGAACCAGTCGATCCGATGGTCCTGGCGCGCGTGCGGCACGTTGAGTACCCTCGCGACCACCGCGAACGCGACCACCCCGATCGGCACGTTCACCAGGAATACCCACCGCCAGCCGTCCACGAGAAGCAACCTGTCGTAGTTGGACAGGAAGCCGCCCAGGACCGGTCCGAGCACCGTCGCGACGCCGAACACCACCATGAATCCGCCCTGGTACCGCACGATCTCGCGCGGCGGGACGATATCGGACAGGATCGTGAACGCCAGCGCCATCAGCCCACCCGCACCCAGACCCTGGAACGCCCGGAACCCGGCCAGCTCGTACATCGAGGTGGCGAACGCGCAGGCCGCGGACCCGATCAGGAACAGCGCGATCGACGTCAGATACAGCGGCTTACGCCCGTAGATATCGGCCAGCTTGCCGTACAGCGGGGTGGTGATCGTCGCGGTGATCAGGTACGCCGTCGTCGCCCAGGCCTGCTGATCGAATCCGTGCAGGCTGTTGGCGATTCGCACGATCGCCACGCTCACAATGTTCTGATCGAGCGCGGCCAGGAAGATGCCGAGCATCAGCCCGGTCAGCACGGTGCGGATTCGGCGTGGCGACAGCACCGCGCGATCGGCCGTCGCCGGGATTGCGGGCGCCTGCTTCTCCTGAATCATGCTGTTGGTCACTGTCGTGGGTCCCTGCCGTCGGGTCGTGAAGGTGATGACGCACAAACAGTGGTTATTCGTCAGCAAAACGAATTTGGATCGGGGATCACGCGCGGGTTGTCCGATCCGCCCGGGTATATCCGGCCGCTGGCGGAGGGGGCACGCAGTGACCTACAACCAGGGCACTCCCGCGCGAAGCAGCACATTCGCGTAGGGGCGGGCCTCGCCGGTCCGCACGACGAAGCGGCAATCGGCGATGCGGTGCTTGAAATCCTCGTGGTCGATCAGCTCGGCGTGTACTCGTTCGTCGAGAAGGGTTGCGGTGTCCGGGTTTTCGGTGGAGACCTCGCGGCTGGCCCAGGCGGCTTCGATGGTGACCTCGTGCAGGATCAGGTCCAGGACCGGTTCGAAGTGTGGGAATCCGTAGCTGATGCCCAGATCGATGACGGGCACCCCGGTCGGTACCGGCAGTCCGGAGTCGCTGATCGCGAACAGGTCGGTGTGGCGCAGGCCCGTGAGGGCCGAGGCTAGTTCGGCGTGAATGATGCCGGTGGTGCGCATGGTGGGACTCCTGTCGAAAAGCATTGCAAGGGGGGTGCTCGGCTCTCATCTCGTGCCCAGCCCGGGACGCGAATCTCTAACTGAGGGGCTGAGACTCGGGCACTGTCGGTAGTGTCGCCGCGATCTGCTCGCGGGTGGGGTAGGAGCTGTGGGTGCCGGGCGCCTGCACGGCCAGGGCGCCGGCCGCGGTGGCGGTCCGGACCGCCTCGCCGAGGTCCGTGCCTTCGGCCAGCGCCGTGGCCAGGGCCCCGACGAAGGCATCGCCCGCGCCGGTCGAATCCACCGATTCCACCCGGGGCGCCGGCTGATACGCGCCCGCTACCGCGTTGTATCCCGACTCGCGCCGCGCCCACACCGAGCCCGCGGAGCCGAGCGTCGCCACTACCGACGGCACCCCGCTCAGGCACAGTGCGCGTGCCTGTTCGAAGGCCTTCTCGGGCGTGTGCGGGACCACGCCGCCGAAGGCGGCGAGCTCCGATTCGTTGACGATCAGCGGATCGCAGCGGCGCAGCAGGTCGTCCGGCAGCTGTGTGGCCGGGGCGGCATTGAGAATGAATCGCCGGGCCCGCGCCGCGGCCCAATGCACCACGCGCAGAGGCACTTCCAGCTGCGCGACCACGACCTGCGCCGTGCCGATCAGGTCGGTCTCGGCGACCAGTGCGTCGAGTTGGTGATCGGTCTCCCAGCGGAAGTTCGCGCCCGGATCCACGACGATCTGATTCTCGCCGCCCGCCACCGTGATGTACGCGGTCCCGGTCCGGGTGTCGGGGACCTCGCGCACGGCGGCGAGTCCGATGCCATACTCCAGCAACGACTTCCACAGTCCGGGATCGGCATCGGCGCCCACGCGGGCGATGAACTCGACTCGACCCCCGGCACGGACGGCCGCGACGGCCTGATTGGATCCCTTGCCGCCCAGATTGGTTCGCGAGCCCAATGCCAGCACCGTCTCGCCCGGCGCGGGCAGCCGCGCCACCTCGCTCACCACGTCCCGGTTCACCGAGCCGATCACGACAACGCTCACGACTCCGCCTCGCTGGCGCCCGGCTCCGTCGTGCGCGTGGCGCGCTGGCTTATTGGTTCGCTCCGCTTCGCTGCGCTCACGACTCCGCCTCGCTGGCGCCCGGCTCCGTCGTGCGCGTGGCGCGCTGGCTTATTGGTTCGCTCACGACTCCGCCTCCGCGGTCTCCAGGTTCCCAGGGGTCGCCCCGGTGATCAGCCCGACCAACTTGTCTCCATCGACCTCGGATATCGGATGCGCCGCTACCGATCTACCGCGCCGCAGCACCCGGACGTTATCGCAGATCCGCATCACCTGCGCCATATCGTGGCTGATGATCAGCACGGTGACGCCGCGCTCGCGCAGTTTGCGCACCAGCTTCTCCACCGCAGCGGTCTCCCGGACGCCCAGCGCCGCGGTCGGCTCGTCCATGATCACCATCGCCTCGCCCCACGCCACCGCGCGGGCGATCGCGATGGACTGGCGCTGGCCGCCGCTCATCCGTCGCACGGTCGTGCGCACCGTGGGCACGTCCACGTCCAGTTCGCGCATGATCTCCGCGCTGCGGCTGATCATCCTGCGCCGGTTGACGATTCCCAGCGGATAGACCAGCTCCCGGTTGAGGAACAGGTTCTGCCACACCGCCAGATCGTCGATCAGTGCCAGATCCTGGTAGACGGTCTCGATGCCCATTTTGCGGGCGTCCTCGGGGGAGCGCAGCCGGACGGGTTCGCCGCGGAACAAGATCTGCCCGGTGTCGGGCGACTGCACGCCGGTCAGACAGCGCACCAGCGTGGACTTTCCGGCGCCGTTGTCGCCGACCAGCGCGGTGACCTCGCCCGCGGGAATGGTCAGCGAGACGCCGCCGAGGGCGCGCACCGAATCGAAGGATTTGGTCAGGTCCCGTGCCTCGAGCAGGGGAATGGTCATGTGTCGCACCTACTTTCGGAAGCGGGAGATGCCGGCGGCCAGCAGCAGCACCGCGCCGACCGCGACCGGCTGGTAGTACTGCGAGATGCCCAGGATGGTGAACCCGTTGATCAGCGAGGTGAACAGCACCGCCCCGGCGACGGTGCCCAGCACCGAGGCCTTGCCACCGTTCAGCGACGACCCGCCCAGCACCACCGCCGCAATCGAACTCAGCAGGTAAGTGGTCTGCAGTGAGGGATCCGCGCCGCCGTTGCGCGCCACGAGCATCACCCCCGCGATGCCGCACAGCAGCCCCGACATGGCATAGGCGAACAGCCGGATCTTATTCACCGAGATGCCGGTGTCGCGCGCGGCCTCCAGGCGCCCGCCGGTGGCGAGCAGATGCGTGCCGATGCGGGTGCGGAAGATGATGCCCGCCACCACGAGCGCCGCGATCAGCGCCATCAGCCAGAACCAGCGCACCGGGCCGATGCCGTCCAGGGCGAACTTGGACAGGAACGGCGAGCTCACCGCGGTCGTATTGCCGTGTGTCAGTAGCAGTGTCAGACCGCTGATCACACTCAGCATGCCGAGGGTGACCACGAAGTCGGTCATCTGCAGCTTGCCGACCAGATAGCCGTTGAGCACGCCGACCACCAGCCCGCCCAGGATCGCCACCGCGATACTCACCGCGAGCGGATAGCCGCGGCTGTTCATGAAGCCGAGAAGTGCTGCGGCCCAGGGCAGATTCGCGCCCACCGACAAATCGATGCCGCCAACGGTGACCGCGAACTGCTGACCCAGGGCCAGCACGGTCAGGATGGTGGCCGAGACCAGCAGGTCGCCGATGTTGGACATGGTCAGGAAGTCCGGAGTGGCGATGAAGAACGCCACCCAGAGCAGCACCAGTGCGATCGGCGCCGCGTATTCGGCTGTCTTGGCAAGGATTTCCGTGCGCCCCTCACGCGCACCGTCGCCCTTCGTGTCCTTGGCGTCCCGGCCGGGATCAGCGGGCGCGATATCTGCCGCGGTCACTTGTTCAACAGCCCTTCCACCGGGTTGTCGAAGGTGACGATCGGCTTCGGGAACGCGGAGATCTGCGCAGCGACGTTGTCCGAGTTGATGAATGCGATCGGGGAGACCACGCGGGCGGGCAGCTTCTTGCCCTGGTGCAGGGCCAGGCAGGACTGCACGGCGATCTGCCCCTCGGCATACGGGTACTGGGTGACGGTGCCGGTCAGGCTTCCCGATTTGGTCGCGTCGAGCGCGGCCTGAATGCCGTCGGTGGAGATGACCTTGATCTGCCCGCTCTTGCCCGCGTTCTTGATCGCCTGCGCGGCGCCCAGGCCCATGGTGTCGTTGGCGGCGTAGATGCCGGTGATATCCGGGTGCGCCTTCAGGATCGCCTCGGTGACCTGCAGGCCCTTGTCCTGCTCGTAGTCGGCGGGCGCCTCCTGGACGACCTGCAGCTTGCCGGCGACCGCATCATTGAAGCCCTTGTCGCGGTTGATGCCGTTCTGCTCACCCGCGATGCCCTGCAGCACCGCGACCTTGCCGGTGCCGCCCAGGGCCTTCAGCATCTCCTGGCCCGCGGTCTTGCCGGCCTCGACGTTGTCCGAGCCGATGAAACTGGCGTAGCTCACCCCGGCCGCCTTGGAGGCGTCCGGGTCGATCTGGGTGTCCAGATCCAGGATCGGGATGTTCTTGCGGGCGACGGCGGTGAGCGGGGTGATGACGTTGGTGCCGTTGACCGGAACCACGCCGAAGCAGTTGAAGCCCTGCGCGGCCATGGTGGAGATCTGCGCGTTCTCCCCGTCGGCGTCCGTCTCCGACTGCCCGGCCTGCACGGTCACCTTCACACCCAGCTTGGCTGCCTCAGCCATCGCGCCGTCGCGCAGCGCGGCCCAGTAGGGGTTGGTGAAATTGCGGGTCACGATGGCGATCTTGAAGTCGCCGGAGCTGCTGTGATCACCGCGCCCACACGCGGCCGCGGCGAGCGCTCCGACGAGGACAAGCGGCGCCATTGCACGCCTGAATCGAGCATTCATGGGGTACGACCTATTCCCTGTTCCGATCATCAACTCGTGTTGATCAACACGAATTGATGAGTAGTCTGTGACCTGACTCACCCGCTGTCAAGGGGCTGGGCGCAATAGCGTGGCAACGACGCACGAGGCGAACACAGGAGAGCTGGAATGGTAGTGACACGGGCCGACGTCGCGCGCCTGGCGGGTACCTCCCCGGCTCTGGTGAGCTACGTGCTCAACGGCGGGCCGCGGCAGGTGGCTCCGGCGACCAGGGCCCGCATCGAGGCCGCCATCGCCGAACTCGGCTACCGGCCCAACATGTCCGCGCGCAGCCTGCGGATGAACCGCGGGCACGCGCTGGGCATGGTGATTCCCGACGGCGCCAATCCGTTCTTCGCCGAGCTGTCCGCGGTGATCGAGGCGGCGGCGTTCGCCCGGGGATACCCGCTGTTCGTCGGCAACGCCGCGGGGGATTCCGAGCGCGAGCAGGCCTACGTGCGTACCTTCATCGATCGCAGAGTCGAAGGGATGCTTGCCATTTCGTCGTCCTGGGAGACCGGAATCGGCGATGCCTGCGCGGCGGCGGACATGGTGCTGGTAGCCCTGGACCGCATCATCGATCCGGTCCGGTTCGCCCACGTGATGTGCGATTCGGTCGGCGGCGCGGAGCAGGCCGTCGCCCACCTCGTCGGCCACGGCCACCGCGAGATCGCCTGTCTGGCAGGGCCGCGCGTCTCCACGGCCGACGATCGGGTGCAGGGCTACCGGAATGCGCTGGCCGCCGGGGGATTGCCCGAGGGGCCGATCGTCCGGACCGATTTCGGCGGCGCGGCCGGCTACCGCGCCCTGTCGGAGATCATCGCCGGACCGCGCAGGCCCACGGCGGTTTTCGTCACCAGCGACCTGCAGGCCATGGGCATGCTCCGCGCTGCCTACGACGCGGGCCTGCGCGTGCCCGACGATCTCGCGGTGGTTGCGTTCGACGGGATCGAATACGCCCGCTACACCCGGCCGGGGCTCACCACCATGGTGCAGCCGACCCGTCGGATGGGAGAACTGGCGGTAGATCTGCTCCTGGAGCAGATCGACAGCCGCACAACGGATCCCGGCGTCCATCACCTCGATGCGACGCTGCGGACCCGCGGTTCCTGCGGCTGTCCCGACGACTTCTGAGCCGGACGTCTACGCGCTCACCAGGCGGCGAATCGCGGCGGCCACCTGTTCGGGTTTCTCCGCGGGCACCACGTGTTCGCAGTCCGCGTCCTCGAACCGCGCACCGACCTGTTCGGCGTACCGGCGCTGGTACTCGCGGATGGTGCCGTGGTTGCGGGCATGCATCCGGTCGGCCCGGGATGCCGAGATGAGGACGATGTCGCAGTGCGGCGGTTTCGGTGGGCGGCTTCGGAATTCGCCGATCCCGCTCGCGACCGCCGCGATCTCGCGTCGGTTCTGGGCGATGCCCGCGGGAGAGAAGTCGTCGGTCAGCATCGCCTCGTAAGTGTCGGCGGGGAACATGCGGCCGTAGGGCCGGGTCAGCACGCGCATGAGCGTGCGCGAGCGCGCGAGTGCCTGCTGCACGGCCAGAATTCGGTCGGTCTGCCGCGCCGTGGCCGACCAGTCGTCGTAGATCGGGGCCGCCTCGGGGGTGGTGTCGACCAGTACGAGCCCGTCGGGGTGGGGCGAGAGCCGTTCGATGGTCCGGCGGACGACCAACCCGCCCATGCTGTGCGCCACCAGGATCAGCCGGGTCGGTGCGAGCGCTTCGACCATGGCGACGAGTGTGTCGGCCATGTCGTCGAGGCTCTGGGGTGATTTCGCAGGGCCGCTGCGCCCGCGCCCGGCGCGGTCGTAGGCGACGGTGCGCGCGATATCACCGACCAGTGGCACGACCGGATCCCACAGCATCCGCCCGGCCCCGGCTCCGGATTCGAACACCACGCAGGTGTCGCCGGAACCGGCTTCCTCGAGGTAGATCTCGGTGCCGCGCACCGTGAGTCGGCGTCCGGATGCATTTCTTGTCATGCCCGCTCCCCATTAGTTCCAGTTTTGGAAATGGTACCAAAAATGGGATAGTAGAGCTATGGACCCCACCGAGTTGCTGCTGCACCCCGTGCGACTGCGCATCGTGCGGGCGCTGTCCGGCGGGCCGGCGCGCAGCGCGAGCGAGCTGTGCGAGCGCCTGCCCGACGTGCCGCGCACGAGCATCTATCGGCAGCTCGGCCTGCTGGTCGACGGCGGAATGCTGGAGATCGGCGACGAGCGGCGGGTGCGCGGCGCGGTGGAGCGCTTCTACCGGCTGCGCGGCGACCGCCCGACGATCGCCCCGGAGGCGGGGGACACGATGACCGCAGACGATCACCGGCGCGGGTTCGCCGCGTCGATGGCCGTGCTGATCGCCGAGTTCAACGCGTATCTCGACCGGCC
This sequence comes from Nocardia albiluteola, assembly GCF_018860155.1. Taxonomy (GTDB): domain Bacteria; phylum Actinomycetota; class Actinomycetes; order Mycobacteriales; family Mycobacteriaceae; genus Nocardia; species Nocardia albiluteola. Next base: position 27,652 of record NZ_JAHKNI010000011.1, on the reverse strand, counting down.
CGGAGCCGCCCCGTTCGCGGACTCGGTGAGCTACCGGCAGGGCACCCTGTGGCTCAGTGCCGAGGAGCTCGACGCGATGCTCGCGGGCCTCCACGGGATCGTCGCGCCGCTCGCGGCGAACCAGCCGGGCCCCGGGCGGAGGCCGTATGTGGTGAGCCCGATCCTCTTTCCCGGCGAAGAACCCGCGCCGGGCGATGGCGAGTGATCGTTACGGTCACGAAAGTGGCAGCGGCCCTTTCGATTCGGCCGCGGTGTCGGTCAGAAAGGTGGACATCGCCGCGGCCACGGCCTCGGGCCGGTCGAGCATGGACAGGACGTAGGCGTCGTCGATCTCGACCAGCCGGGCGTGGGGGATCAGCTCGGCCAGGCGGCGGCCGTGTTCGCGAGGCATGACTTTGCCCGCCGAGGACCACAGAATGAGGGCATGGCCCGGGAAGTTGTGCAGTGCTTCGGTATTCGCGATCAGATCAGCCTTAGGGAAGCTGGATCTGGTGTAGGCCAGCAGGTCTCGCCGAATGTCCCGGTTGTGCAGACCGGATTCGGTCCAGCCGCGTACCAATTCGTCCGGCAGTGGGCGGCGTGCCATCCAGCCGAACAGCAGTGGCGATCGGCGCAGCCACCCGATCCGCAGCTGCCGCAACGCCAGCGTGACGCCGCCGGGTAGCGCGCCGGCGACCATGGCCATCCTGCCGGGCAGGCCGGGCGGAAAATTGCCGAATGCCTCGCAGGGCAACACGATCAGCCGTCCGACGCGTTCGTCCAGGCCGTACGCGGTGAGGAACAGGCCGCCGCCCCAATCGCTGTGAACCAGTGTGACATCGCGCAGCTCGAGCGCCGCCAGGAAATCGGCGAGGAGGCGATTCATGCCGCGCAGGCTCAGGTCTGTGCCCGGGCGCAGCGGTTCGGGATGCGCGCCGAGCGGCAGGTCCGGCAGCACGTACCGGAAACCCGCCGGGAGTCGTCCGATGACCGAGTCCCACTGCGTGTGATTCATCAGCAATCCGTGCAGCAGCACCACCGGTGGCCCGTCGCCGTGCTCCGTGTAGTGAATCCGACCTGCGGGTATCTCGACGACCGGCATCTCGACCTCCATTCGAGCGAACGCTCTAGAGCCTTTGCTCTAGTCTGGGTGGATGGTCGAGAAGATGTCAACCCGAGACCGGTTGATCACTGCGGTCGGCGAGCTGATGCGCGGCCGCGGCTACAGCGCCGTCACCGTCAAACAGATCACCGCCGCCTCGCGGGCCCCCATGGGCTCGCTCTATCACCACTTCCCCGGCGGCAAGCCGCAGATCGCCGCCGTGGCCCTGCGCACCTCGGGCGCGGCATACATCCAGCTGCTGCCGCTGCTCATGGACCCGTATGAAGACCTGCGCGAGGCCGTCCCTGCCGCCTTCGCCGCGGCCGCGGAGACCATCGAGCAGAACGGCTGGATCAACATGTGCCCGGTCGCCACCGTCGCGGGCGAGATCGCCGACAGCGAGCCGGATCTGCGCGAGGTCGCCGCCGAGGTCATGACCTCCTGGATCGCTGAGGGTACAACGTATTTCGTCCGCCGCGGACTAGCCGAACCCGACGCCCGCGAGCTGACCCTGGCCGTCCTGTCGGCGCTCGAGGGCGCCTTCATCCTCAGCCGCACGCTCCGCTCCACCGAGCCACTCCTCGCCGCCGGCCGCGCGATGGGAGACCTCGTGGAATCGGTGCTGGCGCGAGAACCGGTGGCGGATCGGTAATATCCGGCCCGGACAACCGCTTCGTGACCGGGCAGGTGATCTTCGCCGACGGTGGTGCGGAGGCCGCGGCGATCGGTGATCACCACTGGCGGTGACGGCCCCGGAGGTACCATTCGATATCGGTTCTCGAGGGAGATTGTCATGAAGAAACGGACGACTCTCGTGCTGGTCATCTCGGCTCTTGCCACCGTGTTGACCGGCGTTATGGCAGGTCAGGCACAGGCCGGGTCGGCGTTGGGTTCGGACTGCGCGGTGCTGGGGCCCATCGGCTCGAACGCGGTTCCCACCCTGGCGCCGTTGCAGAACATGCCGCAGAGTCAGGCGGCTCCGAAGCTCAACGCATATCTGGGGCAGCTGCGTGGGCAGGAGGGCAGGCTGACCACCGCCCAGGGCAAGGCCGATCTGCACGCATACATCGACGCCCTGCAGAACGCGACCTCGCCCTCGGCCGCGCCGCAGATCATGGCCGCCATCAACAAACTGCAAACCGACTGTCCGACATAGCCGATCACCGGGAGGGGCGGCGTGCCCGTATCCGAGCACGAACAATTCGTCGCGAACTTCATCGACTTCTGGCGTGATCCGTCCACCGATCGCATGCCGGAGCTGCTGCACCCGGACATCGTGCTGACCCAGCCGCTGGCCGCGCCGATGCGGGGCCTCGATGCCGCTCGTGCCGAGTTCGAGGGGATCTGGCGGTTGTTTCCCGATCTGCGTGCCCAGATCGACCGCTGGAGTGGCGATTCCGAGCTGCTGTTCATCGAGTTTCGGTTGCGGGCCCATGTCGGGCGCGAGCTGATCGAGTGGCCGAATATCGACCGCTTCGTGCTGCGCGACGGCAAGGCGATCGTGCGGACGAACTACTTCGATCCGCTGCCGGTCTTCGGCTGGGTGGCCAGGCATCCGTCGCTGTGGTGGCGCTGGTGGACCTCGGGCGTGGCGCGGCCCTGGCGGACTGGGCACACCATGGCCGACTACACCGCTCTTCCCCTTCCAGGCGGGGGTCTAACCAGGTAGGCCGCGCCATCGCGGGGAGTCGGGGCCATTGTGCGACGGGTAGGTTTACGCCGGGCGAGTGGCTCGGTAGCAGACGATGCGGCCCATGTGGCGGTGTGGCGTGGAGCTGACCAGGGTGTAGTCGAATCCGGCGGACTTCAGGAGTTGCGGGATGCTGTCGCCCAGGTTGCCCGCGACGGCGTGGCTGCGCTGTATCTGCCGCGCGAGGAAGCCGTCGGCCGGGGTACTGTCGCCGCCGAAGTCCAGCAGGTGCAGGCGGCCGCCGGGGCGCAGCACCCGGAACGCCTCGGCGATGGCGGCGGCCTTGATCTCGGTGGGGATGTGGTGGAGCATGAGCGCCGAGAGGACCCGGTCGAATTCCTGGTCCGGGTAAGGCAATTCCTGGGCGTAGCCGCGCTCGAATCGTATTCCTCTCAGGCCGTGGGCCTTTCGCTCCGCGCGGGCCAGCGCCTTCGGGTCCGGATCGGAGCCGGTCACCTTGGCGTCGGGCTGGGCACGCTTGGCCTTGAGGACGAGATTACCGGTGCCGCAGCCGATTTCCAGTACCCGGTGTCCCGGCTCGAGCTCGGCCTGTTCGATGAGCCGATCGTGCAGCGCGGGCGTGCCGAACAGCCGTGAGATCAGATCGAAGGCGGGCAGCATCAGATCGGACCCGGCCGCGGGCAGGTAGTCGTGCCGGGCGCTTCCGGCGGGGAGGAGGGAATGTGGATTATGTTTGCTCATGAACTCCATCGTGAGCCGCGGGGAAGTGTGGAAGTGGGGTGATAATCGGCAAGAATTGGACTATCTTCGGTTGCATGTTCGAGGCGGCCCGGTTGGTTCGTCAGCAGCGCGGCGTGCCGGTCTACGACTACCGGGGCGATCCGGACACGCCTCCGGTGTCCACCATGCGCTATCCGTTCTCGCTGCCCGACAAGCATCGGCACATTCACGATTTCCCCGCGTTGTGGTACGTCGGCGCGACCGGCGAGCTCTATGTCGTCGCGGCCGGCAAGGTGGTCGACGGCTCCGAGGCGCACAAGCTCGGACCGGGCGTCGCGGTGTTCTTCGATCCCGCCGCACTGGGTGACAATGCGCGGGCGCCGTGGCCCGCGTGGCGCTCACATCCGCTGCTGTATCCGTTCCTGCACGAGGAGCGCGACGGGCTGTTGCGCCTCACCGTGCCGCCAGAACGGCGCCCGTTGTGGGACAACACGATCGAGGCCATCGAGGCCGAGCTGGAGCAACGGCGCGACGGCTACCGGCAGGCGGCGTGCGCCCACCTGACCCTGCTCCTGATCGACCTGGCGCGGCTGACCGCCGACGTCGCGGGCGACCTGCGCCGCAGCGGCGAGCCGCTCCTGGCCGAGGTGTTCGACGTGATCGACAAGCGCCACGCCGAGACCCTGTCGCTGCGCGACGTGGCACAAACGGTCGGCATGACCCCCGGTTACCTGACCACCCTGGTCCGCCGCCGCACAGGCCGCACGGTCCAGGAATGGATCCTGCACCGCCGCATGACCGAGGCCCGCCGCCTACTCTCCGAGACCGACCTCCCGATCGCCGAGATAGCCCGCCGCATAGGCCTTTCCGACCCCGGCTACTTCAGCCGCCAGTTTCGCAAGACCTTCGGTGTGCCGCCGCGCAGTTGGCGGGCGGGCCCGGTCGGGTGACCCCGAGAGAATCGATCTGCCACTCGATTACCCAGGGCGGCGGGCGAATTCGGGGGCGTGCTCGGGTAGGACGCCGCGTGCTACCAGGTAGGGCAGTGCGTCTCGCAGCATGGGGATGCGGCGTAGCAGGCGTAGCGGTAGTGGGGCTCGGGTGGCGTCGGAGATGTTCAGGTCGCCCTGGAGGGCGGGGGCGATGGCGCGGGCGTGCAGCAGGCGTTGCAAACCCTGCGTGATGACCGTGGGAAGCAGGCGGCGGCGCTGCACGCGGGCGAGGTCTGCGGTTGTCACCGAGTGTGAAAGTAGGTGCGGGGCAAGGATTCTTGCTGCGGCGACCGCGTCTTGGACCGCCAGGTTGATGCCGACGCCGCCGACGGGGGACATGGCGTGGGCGGCGTCGCCGAGGCACAGGAGGCCGTCGGCATACCAGCGGTCGAGGCGGTCGAGCTGTACGTCGAGTAGCTTCACCTCGTCCCAGCTCGACAGGGCGTGCAATCGGTCCGAGAGCCAGGGCACGATCTCGGTGATCGGGCGCATGATGCCGGTGATCGGGCCCTCTCGCAGTGCAGGATCGCTGCCCTTGACGATCAGGGTCGCGCACTGCCAGTAGTCGCCACGGTCGAACATCAGGGCCACTCGGTGCGGAGTGAGGAATCCGAGCGCTCCGGCCGGATCGCTGTCGTGGCGCGGGATCCGGAACCACCACACGTCGAAAGGCGTTGCCCAGCGTCGTGATCCGAGCCCGGCCGCCGCCCGCAGGGCCGAGCTTCGCCCGTCGCACGCCACGGTCAGATCCGCGCGGATCTCTCCGGTTTCCCCGTCCCGGGTGCGGTAGCGCGCGCCGACAACGCGCCCGTTCTCCCGGATCACATCGACCGCCTCGGTATTCATGCGCAGCTGGAATGCGGGCTCCGAATCCGCCTCGCTGGCCAGCAGATTCAGCAGATCCCACTGCGGCACCATCGCAATGTACCGATGCGGACCCGGCAGCCGGTCGAACGTGGCCGCGGTGAACATGCCTCCGCGGAGGGGCAACTGCACCGAGGTCAACCGCCGGTGCGGTATCTTCGCGAATCGCTCACCCAGCCCCAGCTCATCGAGCAGGTCCAGGGTCGTCGGATGCACCGTGTCGCCGCGGAAATCACGCAGGAAGTCACCATGCTTCTCGAGCACGGTGACCTCGACACCGGCACGAGCGAGCAACAGCCCCAGGACGATTCCGGCGGGGCCCCCACCGGCGACGAGACAGGTCGTTCGATCCATCGGTCCCTCCAGCCGCACGGCGCATCCGTGTCTTTTCGATGCTATTGCGCCGCTCTCCGGTTTGCACCGACATCCGGCTCGTTCATGAGATGAGGGGACCCTAAGATAAGCGGGCCGACCCGACCTCAGGATGCTCTCACGATCGAGGGGCATGATGCGGGGGTGGCGCAGGACCTCGCACCTACCGATATGACGCTGATCCGCGGGAGCGGGCAGCGGCTGCTTGTTGTAGATGATGATCCGGGGATGGCGGATCTGCTGGTCACGACGTTGCGGTTGGCCGGGTACGACGCCGCGGTGACGGGTAGCGGGGCTGAGGCGCTGCGGGTGTGCCTGGAGGATCCGCCGGATCTGCTGGTGCTGGATCTGACGCTGCCGGACCGGGACGGGCTGAGTATCTGCCGGGCGCTGACCGAGCGCGGGCAGTCGGTGCCGATTCTGGTCGTGACCGCGCGCGATGCGGTCGAGGACAAGATCGCGGGGCTGGCGCAGGGGGCGGACGACTATCTGGTCAAGCCGTTCAGCGTGCCCGAGGTGCTGGCCCGGGTGCATGCGCTGCTGCGGCGGGCCAGCGTGCGGGGCGCCGCCGAGCCGCCCGCGGCGCTGCGGTACGGCGAGCTGTCCCTGGATGAGGGGCAGCGCCAGGCCCGGCGCGGGGAGCGGCGAATTCCCTTGACGCCCACCGAGTATCGGCTGCTCGAGTTGTTCCTGGCCAACCCGGAGCGGGTGCTGTCCAAGGATCAGATCATGGATCACGTGTGGGAGTACCGATTTCGGGAGCAGGTCGTGGAGAAGTTGATCTCGCGGCTGCGCGGCAAGATCGACGCCGAGTCGCCCGCGCTGATCCACACGGTGCGCGGCTTCGGCTACCGCCTCGGCAGCGGAAAGGCCCGCTGAATGGCCGCGAGCCGGCGGGGGTCATCGGTTCGCTCCGCTCCGCTCCGTTCACGGCTCACGGTCGGGATCGTGCTGCTGGCGGGCATCGGGCTGCTGATCGCGGACACCGCGCCCGTGGTGACCCTGTGGTTCTATTTCCGGCACAATGCCGATTCCGGGCTGTACCAGGCTGAACGCATTGTCCGCGCCGCGCCCGGACCGTACGTGCTGAGTTCGGTGCAGCAGCTCGAGCCCGAGGCGTTCTATGTCGCCTTCCTCGGCGAGGACGGACACGTCATAGCGGAATCCGGTGGTGCGCAAGCAAATGCGACGGACCGGCCCGCATTGCCCGCCGTGATCGGCCCGGGCTACGCGGCGCGACCCGTGGCCGCCGCCGCGGTGGGCAACCGGACCCACCGGTACCGCGTGCTGGCCTTCGCGGCGCCGCCCGGCCGGGCGGTGGAGGCGGTCAAGGGTGCACCCCCGATCCCGGTAGCCCGGATCGTGGTCGCGCGCAGCCTGCGATTCGACGACGGTGTGCTGAGCTGGCTGCTGGGTGTCGAGGTCGTCGCGACGCTGGTCGTGCTGATCGGCATCGCGGTGCTGAGCCGGACCGTGCTGCGCGTGGGCCTGCGGCCGCTGCGCGACATGACCGCCACCGCCTCGGCCATCGAGGCGGGCGAGCTCGGTCGCCGGGTGCCGGTCGCCGAGCGCCGCGACGAGGCGCGTGAGGTCGGGCTGGCGCTGAATCGGGCGTTCGATGCCCGCGAGCGTGCCGACGCGCGGCTGCGGCAGTTCATCTCCGACGCCTCGCACGAACTGCGCACCCCGCTGGCCACCATCCGGGGCTGGGCGCAGAACTACGAGCACGGCCTGGCCCAGGACCGCGAGTCCGTGGATCATGCGATCGCGCGGATCGACGCCGAGGCCGCGCGCATGCACAGGCTGGTCGCGGCGATGCTGCAGCTGGCCCGCCTGGATCAGGTGAGCGCCGCGAGCGAGGAGCCCGTGGATCTGGGCGCACTGGCGCGCGAGGCCGCCGGCGACGTGCGGGCGGTCGATCCCGGCCGGGTGGTGGAGGTTTCCGCGGCCGAACATGTCTACGTCTCCGGCGATGTCGATCAACTGCGCCAGGTGCTGCAGAATCTGCTGTCCAACGCGCTGCGGCACACCCCTTCGGAGGCAACGATTTCGGTGACCGTCGCGGTCTCCGAGACGGGCGAGGTCGAGTTGACCGTGGCCGATTCCGGTCCGGGACTGGATGATTCGTCGATCGAGCGGGTCTTCGAGCGGTTCTATCGGGGCGGGGGCTCCGGAGGGGGCGGCACCGGGCTCGGGCTGAGCATCGTCAAGGAGATCGTCGAGCGGCACGGCGGTACGATCACCGTCCGCTCCGAGGGTGGAGCGATCTTCACCGCGACCTTTCCGCGTTGCCGCTGACGCGCAGCCGGTCCCGCAGCGCGGATCCAGCGTCGACCCGTGCCGTTCACTCGTCGGGTAGCGCGACGGCCGGCTCCATCGCCTCGCGAGCCGCCGGTGGCGTCGGACCATCCCGCCCACACCTGCTCCGCATGCTTGTGGCCCGATCACGCCAGCCGTCCGCCGCTCGCTCCCACCCGGAAACCGTCAGCTTTCGGTCAGCTTTCCGGCGCAGCCGCGTCAGCCCCGCCTGATGTCCTGGATTCACAACCGATCCGCGACCAGGAAGGTACACGCCGTTGGCTGCCAGGACAACCACATCGGATCCCGCCCCGGCGCTCGCGCCGACTCCCGAGCTGCGCGAACGCCTGCTGGTCGGGGCGGTGTCGGGCGCGCCGATCGGAACCTTCACCATTGCGATCTCCGCGACGGGGTCGCTGGTGGTCGCCGCCGGCGCCGCGCTCGCCGCGGCGTTCGTGGTGAGTTGCTGGCGCATCGCGACCCGGCGGCCCGGGCGCACCACCGCCGCCGTGGTGGCCGTGGTCGTGCTGCAGGTGACGCTGGCGGCCGTGACGGGCAATGCCGCGAACTTCTTCCTACCCCGCATCCTGTGGGCAGTGGTGTGGTCCCCGGTGCATCTCGTGCTGATCCTGGCCGGACGCCCGCCGCTGGGCTGGGCCGTCGGCCGGCTGAGCGGTGATCCGGGGCAGTGGCGGCGCTGCGCCGTGCAGCGCCGGGCCTACACTCTCGCCTCACTCCTGCCCTGGAGCCTGGCCACTGTGGAAATGGTTGTCGCGCTGTGGTTGTACACGCACGGCCAGGTCGCATTGCTCGGCAGCACCGAAATGCTCACCAACGGAATACATCTGCTGTCGTTCCTGGCCGCTTGGCGCATTGCGGTGCGGCTCATAGGAACACATCGCTGTCAGGACGATCCCCGAACGTGCTCGCCCGAGGAAAGGAAATCGTTGATGCGCCTCGACATAGACCCCTCCCGCTGCATCGGCTCGGGGGTGTGCGCCCTGACCGCCCCGGAGGTCTTCGATCAGAACGACTCCGACGGCACCGCGCTGCTACGGCATTCGGAACCCCCCTCGGCCGAATGGGATTCGGCGCGCCTGGCCGCGCGATCCTGCCCGGCCGCGGCGATATCGATCTCGGAATAGCTCGACCGGACACCTCGAGGAGTATCCATGAATACGCCTGTCACCGAACCGATCCCGCTCGACATCGACCGCGACGATCCTTTACGGCCGGTCCCGGCGGTGCTGGAGCGCCTGGCCGGGACCCCGATTCGGCGCGTCCGGTACCCCAACGGCGGGGTAGCCTGGCTGGTGACCGGGCACGATCTCGCGCGCCAGGTGCTCGGCGACGGTGCGCGATTCACCGTCGTGAAGGACGGCACCCAACCCGGTCGGCAGGCCGAACCGCTACCGTCGCTGCCCTCCCCGGCGTTCCTGCTCGGCGTCGACGGCGAGCTGCATCGGCGGTATCGCGCGATGGTCAACGGCGAGTTCATGGTGAAGCGGATGACCGCGCTGCGCCCGCGCGTGCAGGAGATCGTCGACCATTGCCTGGACGAGGTCGCGGCGGCGCCGGAGCCGGTGGACCTGGTGTCCACCTTCTGCCTGCCTGTGCCCTCGCTGGTCATCGCCGATCTGGTCGGTGTCGCCCCCGAACATCGAGCCGCCTTCCAGGCCGCGGCGATGGGGATGCTCGGATTGAAATCGACTGTGCAGACCCGTGATACGGCGATCGCGAACCTCGGGACGATCCTGGACGACGTCATCGACGCGCGCTCGCGGGAGCCGCGGGACGACGTCGTGTCCCGGCTGCTGGCCGAGCAGCCCGGACTGGCCCGGCAGGAGGTACGGAACTTCTGCGTGCTGTTCCTGGTCGCCGGGCACGAGACCACGGCCAATGCCGCCGGTGTCGCCATCGGCCTGCTGCTGGAGAATCCGGACCAGCTCGCCACACTCCGTGAAAACTCGGGCAACGCACGGCAATTCGTGCACGAGATCGTCCGCTACCTGGGCGCGCTCGGCGACGGCGGCGGACTGCTGCGCCGCGCGCTGGTCGATGTCGAGCTCGGCGGCCGGCGGATCGCCGCGGGGGAGTGGGTGGCGGTCAGCCTGCCCGGCGCCAACCTCGACCCGGGCGTCTGCCCGCACGCCGCCCGGCTCGACCTGGACCGTGCCCCGGCCCCACACCTGACCTTCGGCTTCGGCGAACACGTCTGCCTGGGCCAGAACCTGGCCAAGCTCGAGCTCGAGGTCATGCTCGGCACCCTCTTCGCCCGGTTCCCGGGCCTGCGCCTCGCGGTCCCGGCCGGCGAATTACCCTGGCGCACAGAGTCGATCGTGCGCGGGTATCGCGCGCTGCCCGTGCACAGGTGAACCGATACGGTCCGGCGAAACCGATACGGTTCGGCGAGCCGGCAGGGTCCGGTGAGCCGCGGCGCATTCGGTGTGATCGCGGGCGCCGGGGCCGCTGGCGAACCGGACCGTCGGTAGCCCGTGCTGCCGTGTCGGCCAGGCTGGCGTCGTGCTCCTGGACAGCCAGTGGGAGAACGCTATTCGGGGGGTGCGCCGGCCAGTAGTCGGACTACCGAGCGCACGTAGTCCTCAAGCCGTTCGCGCGGGTACTCCTCCGGATCGCTGACCGCCAGGCGGCCCAGCATCTCCGCGACGGTGAGCACGGACCGGGCCAGCAGCCCGGAATCCATTGCCGCCCACCGCCGGTCCAGCGTCGCGCCGACCCGGACCAGCGCCTCGGCGCGCTCGATGATGTCGGCACGCGAATCCCGTAGCGCCGCACGGTATTCGTCGGGGGCGCTGGCCGGGGTGGCCAGGATCAGCCGCCAGCGGGTCGGATTCGCCAGCGTCACATCGACGAAAGCCGCTACCGTCGCGGAGGCCGCCGTCACGGGATCGGCGCCGAGCAGATCGGCGGGCAGGGTGCCGGCGACCTGCTCCAGGCCGCGCTCGCGCTCGCGTTCGAGCAGCGCGGCGACCAGCTCCGCGCGCGTGGCGAACACCGTGTAGAGCACGGGCTTGCCCACGCCCGCCTCCTGGGCCACGGCCTCCATGCTCAGCTCGTGCAGCTCGACGCGGCCCAGCACCGTGAACGCGGCATCGAGCAGTTGCGCGCGCCGCTGCTCGGGGGGTAGGCGCTTGGCATAGCGGCGACGCGGGCGATCCGTCGCGGAGTGCTCGGCGGGCCCGGGCTGTCCCCCCTGGGGCGGCCGCGCCGAACGCATTGTTCGCGCCGCCGAACGCTCGACCGTCACCGCCTGCTCACCTCCGTCGGATCCATACTGTCATGACAAATCCTACGGTGCCGTTGTATTCAAACATCGCAATTGCTACGGTGGTGTTGTATTCGCCATCCGGGCGGGTAGCGCGCACAAGGAGTAGCCGATGGGCTTCGATCCGACCACCCTCCGCCGCGACGACTACGGATTCTTCGGGCCCGGCTCGCCCAGCTGGAAGGTCTGGACGTCCCCCACCGCCGTCATCGGCTTCCAGCGCGCGGTTGTGCTGGAACATTTCGACCCGTTCCTGACCGCGGCCGTGGCCGATTCGCGCGGCATCTACACCGAACCGCGCAGCCGCCTCGACAACACCTTCGCCTACTTCCTGATCGTTGCCGTCGGCGATGGCCGTACCGCCATACAGGCGTCGGAGCACCTGATGACGGTGCACGCGAAGATGACCGGCATCGAGCCGATCAGCGGCAAGCGCTACGCGGCCAACAGCCCTGAAACGCAGCTGTGGATCCATATCACCGGATGGCATTCGGTGCTCGCGGCGTACGAGGCGTTCGGTCCCGGCCCGCTGAGTGCGGAGCAGGAGCGGCGCTACTGGGCCGAATGCGCCGTCGCAGCGGAACTGCAGACGTGCAAGCCCGAAGATGTGCCACGGTCCCGCGAGGAGGTGCGGGCCTACTTCGAGCGGGTGCGCCCGCGCCTGTGCAGCTCCGAACGCGCGGAGGAGGGCATGCACCACCTGCTGTGGACCTCACCGCGCAACGGCGCCGGCTGGTCCTACGCGCTGGGCAGCAGGCTGCTCTCGCTCGCCTCGGTGGCGACGCTGCCGAAATGGATGCGCACGCTCGGACACTTCGATCGGCCCGGTGTCGTGGACCTGGCGGTCCGGCTGCCCACGAAGGTAATCGTCTGGGCGACTTCGCGATTCAACTCGTTCGGCCTCCTCGCGGCCGCCCCGTACATCGCCCCGATGGCCGGGCAGATCCTGGCCCGGCACCTCGCCGCGCCCGAACCGATCACGCCGGAGACGATCACACCGGCGCGTGCTCGTGAGCTGTACGGCTCGCGCGGGTCGACGATCTCCGCGGTGGGCTGATCGCCGGGCCGACCTCAACGGCTGCTTCTGCGGGCGGACAATCGAACGCCCGGTCGAACCTTCCGCCACTGCGGGCCTTCCGCGGAGTCCGAGACCGAATCGGTTGGCGTACAGCTCGACTCGCCCGCCGTGATCGCCGACCACGGAATGAAGCACGGTCCGACGGAGCGGCGGCGCGACGCGGGGTGCACCGCCGGATCCGCGCAGACCGGACCACTCAACTCGGTTGGCGCAGAGGCATTCCGGCGGCTCGGTAGATCGCGTCGATCACGGTCATGTTCTCGATCGAGTCCTGCGGCGAGGTCGGCACCGGTTCGCCCCGCAGCACCGCGGCCGCGAAGGCGTCCAGCTGATAGGCGTACGTGGGCCGGCGGTCGAAGCGCTCGATCCGCTTGCCGCGCCGCGACCGCACCGACATCCAGTGCAGGATCTGCGGCGCGAGCGGATTGAATAGGTGCAGTTCACCGTGCTCGCCGACCACCCGGGCATCGATCCGCAGCACATCCGAGGACCACATCGAGCAGCGGATCCGGCCGGTATGCCCGGCGGGATAACGCAATTCGGCCGTCATCGCACGATCGACATCGGGCTTGTGCAACTTCGCCTGTGCGGAAACGACTTCTGGATCGCCGCCGCCGAAGACCCGGGCCATGTGCACCGCGTAGCAGCCGGCATCCATCAGCGCGCCGCCCGCGAGCGAGTAGTCATACCGGATATCAGAGAACATGGGCAACGGAAAGCACATCGCGGTCTCGACTCGCACCAGCGCGCCCAGCTCGCCCGAGGCGATGACCTCCTCCGCGGCCCGGACCAGTGGGTGGTAGCGGTAGTGGAACGCCTCCATGACCACCCGATCGGAGTGCCGCGCCAGTTCGGCGATCTCGCGGGCCTCCTGCGCATTGGCGGTGAAGGGCTTCTCGCACAACACGTGTTTGCCCGCGGCCAGGGCCGCCCGCGTCCACCGCCCGTGCAGGCCGTTGGGCAGCGGGTTGTAGATCGCATCGATGTCGGGCGCGTCGAGAAGCTCCTGGTAGCTGCCGAATACTGTTGGCACACCGTGCTTGTGGGCGAACTGCCGGGCCCGCGCGTGGTCGCGCGCCGCCACCGCGGCAACGATCACCTCGGGGTTACGCGCGGCGGGGCGGATCAGGGCCGGCGGTGCGATGCGCGCGGCACCCAGGATACCGATGCGCAGCGGGGCGTTGGTCACGGGAGAACCTTAACTTGCGGGCCTGGAATCCGTGGTCGTGATCGGCGCGCCCCGCCGCATGCCTATTCTGGGCATATGCCCCGCGACGGAAGGTGTGTAGATGAGCGACCTGGACTGTAGGCCAGATGTGGCGGCTCTGCCCTGTGCGGCGGGGCGACCGGGCCCGCGCGCCGACTTCTTCCCGTCTCGCGAGGTCCCCCTCGGCGGAGTGCGCGGTGTGACCGTGCACCGGTCCCTGCCGCAGCGCGGCCTGCCCACGATCGGTGCGTGGTGCTTCCTGGATCACTTCGGATCCGGCGGTCCGAAGACGCCCGCCGGTCACGACATAGATCCGCACCCGCACATCGGGCTGCAGACGGTGACGTGGCCCCTGGACGGTCGCATTCGCCACCGCGACAGCATCGGATCCGACGTCGAGATCCTGCCGGGCCAGCTGAACCTGATGACCTCCGGTTACGGCATAGCGCACTCGGAATACCGTGTGCCGGGCCATGCTTCGGGCGCGGGCCTGCAGCTGTGGATCGCGCTGCCCGATGAGGCCCGCGACACCGCACCGCATTTCGAGCAGCATCGCGACCTGCCCGCCGTCGAGCTGCCGGGGCTGCACGCGACGGTGCTCATCGGCACCCTCGCGGGAGCCACCTCACCTGCCAAGGCCTACACCCCCATCGTCGGCGCGGACCTGCGCCTGGACGCCGGAGTGGACGTAGAACTGCCCGTCACAACGGAATTCGAATACGCGATCCTCGTCGTCGAGGGCTCGCTCACCGTCGCGGACAACACCGTCGAGCCCGGCACGCTGCTCTACCTCGGCAGTGATCGGCCCACCCTCGCGCTCACCAGTTCCGCTGGTGCGCACGCCATCCTGCTCGGCGGTGAGCCGTTCGGGGAGTCGCTGGTGATGTGGTGGAACTTCGTGGCGCGCAGCCACGAGGAGATCGAGGCTGCCCGAAATGATTGGGAGGCACACGATCTGCGCCGCTTCCCTGATATCGCCGGACACACGCCCGAGCAGCGCATCCCGGCGCCGCCGCTGCCCCCGATCCACTTGGCACCCAGGACACGGCGAATCTGACTGCCCGCCAGGGTGATACGAGTGAGCCCGCGGTTCTCGGCGCCGTCGTGGTCGTCGATGGCGTAGGCGCTACTCCCCGCTCGTGCCGGGTGTGCGCATGAGTTCGTAGGTGGAAACCGGTCGGCCCAGTCGCGCACTGGCGTCGATGGCGTTGTGCCAGAAGGCCTCTGCGGTACGGGAGAGGGCGGCATCGACGCCGACCTCCGCGCTGGCGTCGACGATGTGCCGGGCACCCGCATGCATCATCCGCAGTCCGGCCAGTTCGGCGTGCCCTCCGGTTCGGTTGCGCGCCGCGATCGCCTCCATGAAATAGGGAAAGGCGGCGTTGGAGCGCAGCGCGTACGGCAGGAATTGTGCGATGTCGTGCCCGGACTGGGCGATCATGGCCGTGGCCTGGTCGAAGGCCAGCAGCCAGGGGTGGAAGACGGTGAGCAGGCCCTGATAGAAGACCTGCGCCAGCCCGTCGTCGACGCCGAGATACTCCTGCGGGCCCAGCGGGCGCAGCAGCCCGGCGTGGGCATCGAACACCTCGCGCGGTCCGCTGTAGAACAGATAGGAGGCCGGGTGGTCGAGGTTGTCGCCCGCCGACATCACCCCGCCGGACAGGAATTCGGCGCCGTGCGAGCGGACCCATGCCGCGCCCGCGCGCGCCCGCTCGGGCGAATCCGACGAAAGATTCACGATCACCTTGCGGCCCAGGTGATTTGCTGCCTGGTTCAGCACGTCGTACATGGCGGCGTAGTCGGTGAGGCTCAGGACCGCCACCTCGTTGGCGTCCAGCGCCTCGGCGACGGTGGCCGCCGTTGTGGCCCCGAACTCCGCCATGGCCTCGGCCTTGTCGGGGCTGCGGTTCCAGACCGTGACCTCGATGCCGCGGTTCCGGAACGCGGTGACCATCGCCCGGCCCATCGGTCCGAGCCCGAGGACGGTGATCGATCCTGTCGACGTGTGTTGCGCGGTCATGCGTTTCTCCTTCGATCTGCGTGGCGAACCGGTATCGGCGCCGGACTCCGATCGTGGTCGCGATCGATGTGCCCGGGAAGAACGCACGTTCGAGTGGGGTTGCTTACCGACAGGTTCGGAATCTGGTCAGGAGGCCGCGATGGGAGTCGATGGTGAGGCGGATCACGATGTCTGCGGCATGTCGGTGGCCATCGACGCCGTGGGCGGCAAGTGGAAGCTGCACCTGATGTGGGTGCTCGGGGCGGGCCCGCGGCGGTTCGGGCAGATCCGGCGCGTCCTGGCCGGGGTCAGCGAGAAGGTGCTGGCCGAGAACCTCCGCCAGATGGAGGCCCGGGGCATCGTACATCGCGAGATCTATCCGGAAGTTCCACCGCGGGTGGAGTATTCGCTGACCGCGGTCGGCGAGGAGCTCAATACCGCGCTGCGCGCCCTGGGCGAGTGGGGCGACAGGCACCGCGACCGCCTCACTACGGACCAGCGCGACGAAATTACCGCGGCCCCGGGCGGTCCGCGGTAATTTCCCTTGTGCCGGTTCAGGTTTGGACCGGCAGCGCGAGGGCGACGCGGTCCTCGACACCGGGCAGGTAGTGCACCTGGACGACTCGGCCGATCTGGACGAGCTCGACACTGCCGGACGGGACGAACTTTTCGGTGTGAGTGGTGTAGGTGCTGCCGTCGGGCCGGGTCACCGCCAGATCGAGTACCACCTTGACGTAGCCGTCCCGGATTTCGCCCGGCACCGAGAGCGACTGGACGACGGCCTGGGCGGCGATGCCCCGGGCGGCGACGTCGAGCATGTCGCGACTGGTCAGGCCACGCCGAATCATGTTCTCGTTCCACGTGTTCTGCATTGCCTCGCGGTCGCCGGACCGATCGATCTCGACCCTGTCGGTGCGGCCCGGGAGGTAGCGGACCGGGAGCACGACCCCGGGCCGCAGCAGCGCGAGCTCGGTCAGCGGGACGATGATCTTCGCCCGGGAGTCGAAGGTCTCGCCCTCGGTGCCCTGCACGCTCAGGTCCAGGCGGACCTGTGGCTGGTCGTTCACGCTCACCCCGGTCTGCCGGACCGAGGTCACAGTCCCGATGCCGACCAGGCCCGCCCGAAACGCCACGCTGTTGCGTCCGGTGAAGGCCTGGCCGATGCCCTCGCCGCTGAAGGCGAACACGATCGGAACGACGGTGACGGCGGCGATCGGCAGCGCGATCTGCCAGCCGAACCATCCGAGGTCGCCCTCGGGGCCGGTGGACGGGTAGGTCAGCCCGTGCCAGAGGTAGTACCCGATGGCCACGACGGCGGCGGCGAGCATCAGTGCCCGAATCCTGGGGGCCATGATCAGCCTCCGATCATGGTCGGGCAGGCGAAGGTGATGTCGAACTTCGAGGTCTTCGCCCCCGCGAGGGGATTGCTCGGGTCCGGGGTGCCGACGGCCTCACCGGTGACCCGGAAGGTGTTGCCGCTCTTGACGACAGACGCGGATCCACCCGGCGCGCCCTTGCCGAACCCGATGGCATACGGCAGCCCGGACGTGCCATCCTTGCTTCCGGTGATGCCCACGGCCTGTACGGAGTTGCCGCCGGTGAGGGTGGCGCTCACCGCAAGATCGCCATAGGCCGAGTTGCCGGTGTCGGTCAGGGCGAGGGCAAGCAGGCCACCCTGGCTCGCGCAGGTGGTCGTGAAATGTCCGGCGACCGCCTTGCCGTCCACCGACAGCGCCGAGGTGCCCATGTCGGGCACCGACGTGTCGGGCGGCGACATCTCGGGCGCCAACGTGTCGGGCTCCGACGACTCGGGCGCCGGTGGCGGTGGCGGTGGCGGGTGCGGTGGCGGGTGCGGCCCCGCCACCAGCGACGACGCGGGCGCCGCCGACGAGGGGGCGGCCGGCGCGGGCGAGGAGGTCTTCGACGAACTGCTGCAGCCGGTCAGGGCCAGGGCGAGGGTCGCGGAGGCGACGGCGACGGCGGCGCACAGGCGAATGGGAGTGGTGATCATGGGATTTCCTTCAGTTCGGATGCGGCTCGCCTGGGGTGGAGCCGATGGGGCAAACGTAGAAAAGACCGACCCCCTACCGATCCCAGGTTTCCACCGCGCCGACGGGTGGAGTAGGGCAGAAATACCATCTAACCTGAGCAAATGCGACGCCCTCGCGACATGGTGCTCCACGAGGCCTGGAGCGCGCTCGACGGTGTCGAGGCGCTCAGCGGAGCCCAGGGCGGCCCGCTGCGCCGCACCGTCAAACTGATCCTCGACCCACTGGTGATCCGCCCCGTGCAGAATCCGCGGTGCGCCGGGCCGATCGTGACGGCCGAGGGCGCGGCCGAGGTGATCACCCTGGTGGAGGCCGCCGCCCCGGTGCTCCGGGCCACCGCCGAATGGTTCACCCTGCTCAAGCAGGTCCGGCGGGGGCTGCGGATCACCGACGGAAACCCGCAGGACCTGTACTTTCAGCGCTGCTTCGAGCTGGCCACGGCCGCCGGTGCGCCGGACCGATCGCGGGACGGCGAGATCGTCGAGACGACACTGCTCGAAATGCACGGGTTTGCCGCGGGCCGCACCACCCGGGCGCTGCGGGAGTATCTGACCGAGCCGGATCGGGCCCGCGAGCTGACCGGACTGATCCAGGTGGCATGGGCGCGCAGGCCGTTGCGTGACGTCGCGGGCGCGGATCGCACCGCCGAGCTCACCGCCCTGCTCGAGGTCTGCGTCGCCGCCCGGAGCCTGCGCGACGGCGGGCGGGCCGCGCTCGCCGAGCTCCTGGCCGGGCATGCCGGAACCCATTCCGGGATCCGATTGTGGTCCGCCGCAACCGATCCGAGCGCGCGGCAGCTCGGCCTGACCGAGCATCCGGCGCCCGCACCGCCGCCCCTGGGCTCGACCGCGTCCACGGCCACCTTGGCGCGGCCGTTCGATCGGTCGATCTATGAGCGAGTCTTCACCGTCCTGCACGCGGCCCTGGATCGGGCCGATCTGCCGACCGTCCCCGAACTGGTCGGCGCGGAGATCGCGCGCAGCTGTGCGCCGTGGGCCCTGCTGGACGAGTCGCTGCGACTGGCCGCCGCGGCCGGGGCGGTCCTGGCTCTGGGGCTGCGGCCCCTGGGCGGCGAGGCGGTGACCGGAACGGCCGCGCACCGAGTAATCAACGGGCGCTGGCGGCGCGAGGCCTACGTGCTGCAGGCCCGTCGGCTCGCCCTGCGGACGTCGGAGGAATCGAGTGGCCCGCTGGACGCCGTCGCCGCCGACCTGCGCAGCCCGTGGCGGCCCTATCTGCGCCGGCTGTGGGTCCGGCTGCACGGGCGCGACGTCCGGGAGCTACCGCTGCCGGACGGCGGCGAACTCTGGGATGTCCTGGATGGCGTCGCCAGGTCCGTGATGCTCGATCACCGGATGCGGGTCAAACAGGCACTCAGTACGAGTTCCATAGCTGCCGAGGTGGATTCGGCGGAATCGAGGGCAATCCCGTGACGGATCGGATCATCGTGCGGGGCGGCCCGTCGGGCACGCTGTACCTCGGCCCCGAGACCGCGCCCGTGCTGGGTGAGGGCACCGCACCACTGGATACCGCGGTGCTGGAGGTACACGGCGGATATCTGGTGTGGAGTGTGCTTGCCGGGCAGCACTTTCCGGCGGCGGTCATCGATGATCTGGATGCCGCACAGGAATGGATCTGGGCGATGTACGGCCCGCAGATCGCGCTTGCCGCAGCCGATTTCGACAGCACACCAGCGGAATTCGCGCCCGAACCCGGTCTGCCCATGCTGGTGGAACGGGCCCGCAAACTCGGCTATGCGCACTGGGCCGCGCGATGGTGGCCCGCCTCCACCCTCGACGACATCCCTCCGCTCGACGAACGGCTCGTCGATATCGACATCGCAACGCTCACAACCGAATGCGATCTGCTGGTCGATGGGGCCGATGCCCTGGACGGGCACACCGACGATGATCTCGCGACTGTCCCTGGACTCGACCGTGACGAGAGTTCCGTGCTGAGTGTGGACCGTGACGAGGGTTCCGTGCTGGGTGTGGACGGTGACGAGGGTTCCGTGCTGGGTGTGGACGGTGACGAGGGTTCCGTGCTGGGTGTGGACGGTGACGAGAGTTCCGCGCCGGGTGTGGACCGTGACGAGAGTTCCGCGCCGGGCGCGCACCGCAACGGGAGGTCCGCGCCCGGCGTGGACCGCGCCGAGGCTTACGCGCTCGCGGCCGGTCCGGCGGCCGACTCCGCGGTCAAAGCCCTGGTCCTTGCCCGCGGCTCCGGCGGCTGGGACTGGCGCCGCTGCCCGCCCGGCATCGTCGACGCCTCCGAACGAGCGCTGTCCTGGGAGGTCCGACGGCACCCGGGCGTGACGACGATCCAGATATCCGCCGTAGCCGCGCCCCACATGCCCGCCGCCGTGCCGCCCCACCTGCGGCCTCGGGCGCTGGTCCGCACCGCCGCCGGGATCGCCGCCACCGAGTTGACTCTGGCCGGTGATGCCTGGACGGGATCGGTTCTCGCTCCCGACGAGTGGGAATTCACTCTGGCAGTGGAGATCCACGTACCCGGGGTGGGTCCCTCCGATACCGCCACTCCCGACGATGTGCGAATTCGCCCGCGGCTGAGGGAATTCGCCAGGAACCGCCTCCGCGACGCGCGCTCGGCGCCCGACGACACCATGCTGCTGGCCGAGATCGCGGCCGCCACCACGGATACGGACTTCTGACATGCGATGCGGGACAACAAAATCGCGGCGTGCGACCCCTCAGTCGACGCCATGGGATCGCACACACGAACCAACGCGTGATCCTGTCCGCGATGTGGCGGCCGCCGAACCTCGGGAGCAGTGAGATGGACGAAGTCGCCGAGACGGATGGATCCGATCAGCCACAGGCCGCGCCCCCAGAATCGGACGGGCGCGAATTACTGCAAGCCGGGGCTACCGCCTACGGCAACGGTGACGCGACAGGCGCCCTGCGCATCTTCGAGGATGCGGCGCGAACCACCTCGGGGCGAATCCGGTTGGCGGCCATGGTGAATGCGGCGAGCATGGCCGACGGGCTCGGCGAGCACCGGCGGGCGGTGAGCTGGTTTCGGACGGCGCTGGCCGAGATGCCCGGCGACGCCGGTGCGATGCGGCCCACCGCCCTGCTCAACATGTCGCAGGCGCTGCAACATCTCGGCGATCTCGACGGGGCGCAGGAGGCGCTGAACCGGGCGCGATCGCTGCTCACGGACGATCCCGAGCAGGGCACGCTGCGGGTGGCCTGCCTGCTGTCGTGCACCGCGGTGGCGATCCATCGCCAGCACTGGGTGGACGCGATCGATCTGGCCACCGAATCACTCGATACCGCACGATATTTCGCGCCGCACCTGGCCGGACACCCGCTGATGAATCTGGCCGCCGCCTACTTCGAGACCGGGCGCGGCGAGCTGGCCCTGGACTTCGCGCGCCAAGCGCTCGATGCTTTCGGCGCGGCCCAGGACGCCAACGGTGTCGCGGAGACCCAGCAGAATCTCGCGCTCATGCATATCAGGTCGGGACGCCCGCAGGAGGCGGAGCCGCTGCTGACGGCGAGCCAGGCGTATTTCGAGGGCGCCGGGTTGGGCCCGCGCGCTGGGATCGGTCTGAAGGCACAGGGATTTGCCTCCGAGATGCGTGGCGCGCACGCGCGAGCGTACGAGCTGTACCGGCGCAGCCTCGATCAGTTCACCGACTCGGGTGCCGTCCTCGAAGCCGCCGAAGCGCGAATCCGCGTTGCGACAGTGGCCTTTTCGCTCGGCCGGCACGACGAGGCGGGACGGCTGTTCGGGGAATCGTTCCGGGTGTTCGCCGACCACGGCCTCGGATTGCATTGCGCGCAGGTCGATTTCTGGCACGCGCGACTGCTCGAATCGACGCTCGACGATTCCCGGCCCGACCCGCCGCGGCTCGTGGAGGCCCTGTGGCTCGCCGTGCCGTCGGCCTTGGCCATCGACGCCGTGCGCCACATCTTCCCCGGCGGCGAGCAACGCCACCGCTGGCACCGCGAACTCGCCGAACCTGCCATGCGGTCCGCCTTCCGGCTCGCCTACCGCAGCGGTGACGCCCGCCTCGTCTCCGATCTCATCGAGACCCAATGTGCCGGGGCGACAGTGAAATTCACCGACCAGGCACCCGTCGGCCCCGCCGATCGGTGGACCGCGTTGGAACCACAGGAGCCGCCCGAGGCGCTCACCGGAACCCTGACCATGGCCGCCGCCTTGGCCGAGGTCGCCGCGGGGGAGGGCGTCGCCATCGCGCCGCCGCCGCGCCTGCGGTACGAGCCGGGTGGCCGGATCGTGCTGGAGGAATACATCGCCGAGGCTGAGCGCCGATACGGCCGCCGTATTCGCGACGACCGGGTGCTGCCCGTATGACCGAGCGCGACGAGGGAACCACGGGTACGGGCACCAGAAACGATGGAACCACGGGTACCCGCACCAGCGACGAGGGGCCATGGGCCCAGCACCAGCGACAAGGGAGCCATGGGTTCCGGCACGGGTGACGAGGGAGTCGTGGGGTCCGGCACGGGTGACGCGGGAGTCGTGGGGTCCGGCACGGGTGACGAGGGAGTCG
This sequence comes from Nocardia albiluteola, assembly GCF_018860155.1. Taxonomy (GTDB): domain Bacteria; phylum Actinomycetota; class Actinomycetes; order Mycobacteriales; family Mycobacteriaceae; genus Nocardia; species Nocardia albiluteola. The sequence goes on along the minus strand of NZ_JAHKNI010000011.1, from coordinate 5,513 downwards.
TGGGGTCCGGCACGGGTGACGCGGGAGTCGTGGGGTCCGGCATGAGCGACGCGGGAGCCATGAGCTCCGGCACCCGCAACGAGCGAGGCACAAGCATCGGCGTCAGCAACGACGCCGAGCACCCGCGAGAGACGGCCGTGACCGACTCGCAGCGGCCGACAGTACTGGTTCGCATGGCCGACGCGGGCGATCTCTACGTATCGTGGCGCTGGCGCGACGACATCACCGGCGGTGGAGTGGAGGCGATTCCGGAGGCGCAGGTGGCCGAGCTGGTGGCCCGCGTGAGCACCGCCCTGCCCGCCCCCTCCGCGGACCGGATCGAATATGCTCTGACTGCAGGGGCATTCGCCGACTATGACTCCGAACATGAACTCGCCCAGGCGCTTTCGCGCACACTGCTGCCTCACGGTCTCGCCGCGCAGCTGCACGATTTGTACCTGCGCGGCGTGCGGCCACACATCAGGCTGCAGCCTTCGCCCCGGACGGCCCAGCTCCCCTGGGAGCTGCTGGCGCCGGATCCGGGTCTGCGCCTGCTCGACATCGCCGATATCAGCCAGCTCGCACCGGCAGGCCTGATCAACGCGCCCGGACGCGTACCCCGGTCGTGGGTGCGGACCCGGGATCTGCCGGTGGTGGCCGTGCTCGACCCGCGAGTACCGGGATTCCGGGCCGATTCGGCCCTCGGCTCGGTGCTGGGACGGATGTCCACGCACGCGACGCTCACCGAACGGATCGCAGACTACCTCGCAGACGATCGCATGCGGCCCGCGGTGCCGGATCCCGTCGAGGCCTTTCGCCGCACCGATCAGGATCGGGCGTGGCTGAGCGCGGCGCTGCGGGCCGGTGCCTCCCGGCTGCTCTATGTCGGCCATGTCACCGCGGCCGCGCCGGAATCGGGGCGCAGCGAGGAGGCCCGCCTCCACCTCGCGTGCGCCGACGACGTCCCCGGCTTCGCCGCGCCGGAGCGCACCCACCGGCCGCTGTCGGCCCGCGACCTCATCCTCGGCACCCAGACCCTCGACGGCGCGGCGCGCACGGGTCCCGAGCTGTGGCCGATTCCGAGCCGCGTGGCACTGATCGCCTGCGAGAGCGGCGGCGACCTGCGCTTCGGTGAGACGCTCGGCCTGCTGGCCGCCATGATCAACGGCGGCGCCGAACTCGTCACCGCGGGCCGCTGGGCGCTGCCCACCGATCTTGCCTTCCGTCGCTTCGCGGACGTGGCCGCCGACCGCCGCCCGCTGCAGGAAACCGTCTGCGCGATCGACGCCGCACACGAGCAACCCGATCCCATTGCCGCGCTTACGGAATGGCAGCGCGAGCGCCTCGCGGCCTGGCGCGCCGGTCGCTCGGTGCCGGACTCACCGATGCTGTGGGCGGCATTCGCGACCCTGTCCGCGTGAGCTCGGGAAACTACGCCCGTGCTCGCTACGTCGGCTGCAGCTGCCGAAAAGCGCGCGGGCTCATGCCCTTCCAGCGGCGGAAGGCCTGCGAGAAGCTCGACACCTCGACATACCCGAGCCGGTGGGCGATCTCGGCGACCGACAGGCCCTGGGTGATGAGCAGCTCCTCGGCCAGTTGTTCCCGAATCTCGTCCAGCAGTGCCCGGTCGGAGGTGCCCTCCCGGGCGAGCTGGTGGCGCAGCGTTCGCTCGCTCCGGTGCAGCTGCCCGGCGATCGCGGCGCCATCGGGCGAGGAGACCATGTGCGCGATCAGGATGTTGCGCACCTGCCCGGCGACGCCGGTCCGGGCGCGGCGGTTGTCGAGCAGGTCGCAACAGTGTTGCAGCGCAACGGCGGCGGTCTGCTCATTCGCCTGCGGCAGTGTGCGTCCGCGTTTTCGCTGTCGAAGGCGAGCACGTTCTCGTCCGCGTCGAATTCCGGCCACATGCCGAAGATCTCGTCGTGGAGCGGTAGCCTCTCGGCCGGTGGCGCGGGGAAGGCGATCACCCGGGCCAACGCGTTCGGTTCCGCGAGCAGGTCGCGGTGCAGGGTCTGGATGCCGGCCGCGTCGCGCTCGATGGTGAAGCGCCGCCGCTGCATTCGTCAAGCCTGGCCGGCTGTGCCTCGGCCCTCATCTCATCGACCAGCCGAGGTGCTAACCACGTTGACGCAACTCGCAGTCCCGCTTGAACGATTCCTCTGCCGCCGCGGTCAGTAGTTGTGGCAGATCCTCGAGGATGTGCCCGGGGGCCGGTGGTGAAATCTTCTCGGCCGTAAGCAACCTGATGCTGAGGGCGGCGATCAGCACCGCGAACGTGTTAGCGGAAGTGGGACGATCCAAATGGCTCGGGTAGCGGGTGCCCAGTAGACCACCCAGTCGCCGCGACATACGTCGGCAAAGCTCCTGCTCCTCGGCCGTCGGCTGCAGTGCCTCATTGGCTGGGCATCGGCCGCGCCCGTACATGATCTCACTGGATTCGGGGACGATCTGGCCAAGCACCGCATGAGTGCACGCCGCTATTTTCTCGCTGTGCGAAAGGAATGACGGCCGCCCGCAGGCCGCTAAACGAAGCCCATCGGCCGCGGTGCTCACCCGAAATGGGTTCGGCTCCCGGTCGGCAAAGTACACGGAATTGCCTACGGCGTCGGTTACCGCCGCGGTCACGGACAGTTCCGCATTGGCTGCGAGCAGCATGGCCGGCCATTGTTCCGGTGGAATCCCGGCGTCGGCCAAAGCCGCCATGGCCGCCTCGATCGACACCGCCCCCAGCGCGCTCATTGAGATGTAGTTGGCTGGAAACTGCTTGAACATATCTGTCTGCAGACCGTTGTTCGCACGTTCCGGCTCCTTGTCTACATTGCTCCAAAAAGCGGCTGTCCGTACTCGGAAAGGAACTTGCATTTCTTCGCTATAAGGTTCCCGAACCAGCGTGGTCGCAGCGCGGTTGACACCTTCCAGGGTGGCCCGCTCCTCGCTGAGGAGTTGGTCGCCGAGGGCGCCGAGCTCCGCGGTGATCGACTTGTTGCACTGGTGCAACGCGGCCAGGTGCTCCGGTGGCATCGAGTGCATGGGCACGTCGAAACACTCGGCCAACACGACCTCCAGAGAAGCGGCGACGCGAGCCTGATCGCCACTCAGCCAATAGTGGCGCGCGGCTTCCCAGTTGGTGATGTTATCCACCGTGCGCCCGAGGCCCTGGTCGTGGAGCCGCTTGTTGATAGCCGAGATCGCGTCGTAGTTGGGATCCAGGAAGTCCAGGGCCGCGTTCAGCATGGCGTAGCACACCTTGTCCGAAAAGACCCGCTGGATGCTCCGGCGCGCGTCGTGGACCACCCGGTGCGCGATGTGTAGCGGCTCCAACTGTTTTGCGCCGAAAATGCGGCTGTCGCTATGGAATTCGACCAGAAACACCCGTAGCCGATCGAGGTGCTCCTGCGCCCCGAGTGGATCCGCCTTGATCAGGTTCGAGGTAGCCAAGTCTTCTCGATCTCGAGTCACGTACCGCGAGTGCCTGGCTGATCCAGTGTCGATCGTCACGGCTCCAGCCTAGATTTCGGCGCGACGGTTCGCCGGTAGTGGGAATACGAAAGTGCTTGCCCTGCAAGGCATACTGTTACTCCTCTGCAGTATCGAGATGTCGATTGGAAGGCCCTTCAGGTGAAGATGTCGCAACGCCGGGTCGCTACGCGAACCGGCGGATCTGACCACACCGCCGGAGTAGGTCACCGGCGTGCCGGCCAGCACGTACCGGGAGGCGTTGCTGGTCGACCTGTTTCATGTGGCGGTCCGGCGTGGCGCCACCACCCCCCGGAAGGACACAAGATGGCGTGTTGCTTGGATGTAGCGATGGAACGGCATGAAATCGATGCGTGAACCAAACCAGGTGGAATACGTTCTGTCGGCCTACTTGAGCCCGCCGGGTCCCACGGCATTTACAACGATTCGGCATGACCAAAGCGTTGCCCTGTGGGCGATCCGGGGCGACGAGATATCACTGGTTCGATACTGGGAACTGGAACGGATTTCGGGTATGAAACATCATCATATGCCGATCTACGACTCCACGCGCTCACCGATCGACCTGCTGAATGGCCTGCTTGCGCAGGAGGATTTAACGTTGGCCGATATTGCCCAGGTGTGGGGCACGCCAGGGCTGGCCTCCACGCCGGTGCTGCCGAATTATGCAACCCAGGGGTTGCCAATCCATAGCGTATCGCACCTGTTCTCCGGGCTCTGCCTGGATACGGACCGGTTTCGCGACTCGACAATCGTTGCGTTGGCAATGGACGGCGGGCCGGACTTCACCCTCGAGCAGGATCTCCTCGGCGACCACTGGTACGCCGGAGCAGTTTCCCGCGGTGGCGATTTGTCCTTGTTTCCGGTGGAATCCCCCGGCCTGTTGTGGCATGCGTCGAAGCGCCGCTTCAATCAGGAACCGGGGACATTGATGGCCCTGGCGCACGCGTCGCCCGCCAGTATCGAGTTCGATCAATCGAGCCTGCTGAGCCAGGAATTCTGGGGAGGCTTCTCGCTGTTCGATCGATGCGATGAGCTTGTTGCGTCGGTCGCCGATGCCGCCGACAACGCGATCCGATCCGGCATCGACGGCGATAATCCGTTCAGTCGTGACGAATTGGTGGCAAGCGCCACGATGAAGATTATCGAATCCGTATCCAAATCGATCGTCGAGCGGTCGATCGAGAGGCTGCTTTCAGCGAAAAGCATCTCTCCCTGCGATGCATTTCTTTCCCTGTCGGGCGGCTTCGCGCTGAACTGTCCGACAAACTCACATCTGTTGGCCAAGTATGGATTCCGCGGGCTGCTCGTACCGCCCTGTGCGAATGATTCGGGGCAGGCGCTCGGGATCGGCCTGCTCGGCTTCTATGCCAGGGGTGACCTCGATACCAAGAACGTAAGGACCGGGCTGCCTTATCGGGGTGACGACGGACTTGACATCGCCCCGGCCCTGGCGGCCTTCGGTCGGCGCATTCTCGACGTGCGCGATTTCGATGCCGCGACCTTCGTCGATGATCTGGAGAATTATCCGGTGGCGTGGGTCGACGGCGCTGCGGAAGTCGGACCGCGTGCGCTGGGCCATCGAAGCTTGTTAGGCGATCCGCGTCGAATCGAAACCAAAGACATCCTCAACCGGATAAAGCAGCGCCAGTGGTGGCGGCCGGTGGCGCCGATCGTGCTGGAGGATCACGTGGCGAGATGGTTTACGGGCGGACGCCCGTCGCCGTTCATGCTGGAGACTTTCCCGATCGATCCCGAATTCCGATCGCTCGTGCCCGCGGTCGCACATATCGACGGGAGCGCAAGAATCCAGACCCTGTCGACCTCCGATGAACCTTTTCTCGCTGCCGCACTCGATTCGTTCTATCGGAGAACCGGAGTGCCTATTATATGCAACACATCGCTGAACGACGCCGGTGAGCCAATTATCGACAACGCGGAGCAGGCGCTCAATTTCTGCCTCCGGAAGGGTATTGCCGTCGCTTACATCGGCAAACGCCGGTATCAACTCGACGTATCACATGCGAGCGAGTCCAGCGCGCCCCAGCCGCGGCCGT
>NZ_JAHKNI010000010.1 GCF_018860155.1 Nocardia albiluteola | reverse complement strand
GCATGACCTTCGCCTTCGAACCCAACTGCGTGATCGGCGGGCGGCTGGCCAATATCGGCGGCACGGTCGTGGTCGGCGCGAACGGCGCGGTGGAACTGAATTCGCTCACCACCAATCTATTGCGAGTTCAGCCATGACACCGAAACGTCTGCTCGCCGACCTCTACCCGGATGGCACGCGCCCGGTGAAGGGCGGCGTCGAAAACGGCTGGCCCACAGACATTCAAGAACGCGTCCTCGCCAACTGGCGTGCGTACGGCTACCGATAGGAACACGAAAATGTATCGGACCCTTGCCTTTCTGGCGATCCTCTCCGCGGCCATGCTGGTCGGCCTCATGACCACCTTGCTGACCGTGATGCGCGGTCTGTGGAATCAGCAGCCCGAACTCGACGCGGCCCGCAACTTCCAGGACTTCCTACAGCACGCGGGCACCAATCGGGTGCTGTCCACGCTCACCATCATCCCCGTTATCAGTGGCGTCTGGATGGCGTTCCTGCACGCGCCCGATACCACCGCAAAGGTCTGTGCGGTGACCGGCGGCGGAGTGTTTCTGCTGGGCTTCTTCATCTGGACCGCCATCTTCAACCTGCCCATCTACAAGGCTGTCGCCAGATGGAATCTGACCGAGGCCACCCCGGCAGATGTCCGTACCCAGATTCGCCGCTTCCACACCTCCAACATCGGCCGCCTGACCGCAGCACTTGTCACCGCCGTGCTGTTCTTCGTGGCCACCTTCAACGTGTAGAAGGCACCATCACGGTGCACACCTACGATCCCGTCGCCTACGAAGCGCCCGCAGCCGGACCTGTCCTGACCAGAATCCATGTGACGGAGGCATTTTCAGGTGGCATCGACGGCACGGGCATCATGGAGTTGCAGTCCTCCGATGCCGACGGCAGCGCGAGCTTCGTCGGCATCGAACGGGCAACCGGCACGCTGGGTGGCAAACAGTTCCACTAGGAAGAAGCGCCCCCAACCCGTGACGGTTCATTCCGGGTGCCTGGCACTGAAGGCCCCGGGAGCTGTCACCTCGCTGTAGAGCCGGTGACGGTGACGTCAAAATCGGTTGATACCAGGATTTTTCGCGCGCTGTGGTGTCAAATTTCCAATGCATCAACGGTGTAGATGGCCGATGCCACCAGTGAGGAGCGTGTGCGTGTCCCGTGAAATAGATTCCGCTGTCTTCCCGCACCTGGATGCGGACTTGGCCCGTGTCCGTGATGTTCTCGGGCCCATACAGTTTCCAGGCAGGCCTGAGCTGACCGCACTGACCGACGAGGGACCGGACACGTCTCGCCGCATGGTGCGCCCGACGTTGACGTTGCTGTCGTACTACCTACTCACCGATCCCGCGACCCCGGCCAACGAGCGGGCGGTACGCGCCGCTGCCGCGGTGGAGCTGCTGCATCTGGGGTCGCTGTATCACGACGACGTCATCGATCACGCGGACCAGCGTCGCGGTCGCGCCAGTACCAATGCGGTGTGGGGTTCACACATGGCCGTGCTGGCGGGAGACTGCGTGACGTCCTCGGCCACGCGAATGCTGGTCGAACTCGGCCATCGCGAAGTTTCCGCGGCGGTGATCGCGAGTGAGCAGATGTGCGCGGGCATGGTGCTCGAGGCCGCCGATCAGTATGTGGCATCCCGCACCGAGCAGGCCTACCTGGACTCGATCGGCGGCAAGACGGCGGTGTTGCTGTCGTTGGCGTGCCGGGGCGGCGCGATGCAGACCGGCTGTTCCGATGAGCAGGAGCAGGCGTTGGCCGAGTTCGGTCGATACTTCGGGCTGGCCTACCAGTTGTGGGACGACATCCTCGATGTGACCTCGACCGCCGAAGAAATGGGCAAGCCGGTCAATCAGGATCTGTTCGAGGGCATCTACACCTTGCCCGTGATCCGTGCGGCCGCCCGCGACCACAATCTTGCCCGCCTGCTGGGCCGGCGAATGACGCGGGAGCAGGTTGGCCGTGCCCGTGAACTCGTCATTGCCTCGGGCGCCGTGGACGAGGCACAGAAGGTCGCCGACGAATTCATCGACCAGGCTCGCGATCAGCTTGCCGGTCTGCCCGTCGACCCTCGCGTTCGTCACGCGATGATCAGTTATGCCCGGTCGGTACTCGATCGGCGAACTTCCCGCCCCGCCGTTTCCGAGCCCTCGCCACAGCCACCCCAGGCCGACAACGAGGATTCGATCTCGCCGCAGGCCATGTCATGGTTGAGGAGCTGGATGGTCGACACCGGCCTTGTCGCCTCCCCGGCCGAGTTCGACCACAACCACCGGTGGGCAGGAGTATTCCGGTTGCCGGCACAACAGTTCTCGGCCTCGGCGGACGCGACTCGTGAACAGGCCTTCGCCGGTATAACCGCGCTGATCACTGTGTGGGATGACCTGTTCGAGGATCCGCAGCTGAGGGACCCGGGAGCTGTCACCGCGCTGCGGCGTGGGCTGGTGGCTGCGCTGCACCAGGATCCGCAGGCACCGGGGCGGTCCGGCGCGATCGCGACGGCGTGGGCGAGTGCGTGGCCGCGCCTGCGCGAGGGCCGCACCATCGAATGGCAGCAACGGTTCCTCGACAGTGTCGAGGCGTGGTTCGAAGCCTGCGAACGCGAAGCACACCATCGCATCAACCGCTACATCCCCACCACGGCCGACTGGCTGCCGCTGCGGAACTCGACCGGTGGGGGCGACATCTTTGTCGCTGTGATGGAGGTGCACCAGGGCTGGGAACTGCCGCCGACGCTGCGGAACCACCCGGTGATCCGCCGTCTGGAAGAACTTGTCTCCTGGGTCGTCTTGGTAGAGAACGATCTGGTGTCACTGGATCGGGACGAGGCCGACCATGTCCCCTACAACCTGGTTCGGGCGATCCGTCATGAAACCGGGTGCACCCGCCGCGAGGCGATCGAGCAGGTGCAGCGCGAGGTGAGCGAGAAACGGGCCCGGATCGACGCGATGATCCGCTACGTCCCCGCGATTCTGCGCGTGATTCCCGGTCTGTCCGGCCGCAGGAAGGAGATCATGTCGCTCATCGAGAACGTGGGGTTCCTGGCGGGCGCGGCGCGGCAAGCCGATCGGTACACGCGCAGCTCGGCTTCCGCAGCGCCGGACTTGGAACGCCTGCGCCGCGAGGTCTACTACTACCCGGCAGCCGACCCGGCTCCTGCCGGGCCGTAAACCCACGCAGCCGAAGCATTTTCACTGCTCCGCCGGCCTCCTGTCCGGACCGGCGAGCCGGTTCAGGGCCGGGGGTCTCCGTAGCCCGCGATCGCGAGGTTGCCGGTCACACGTGCGGAGCGCACCGTGCCGCGAATTGGCCTTTCCAGCACGGGTTTTCGTCGCTACTTGGTAGCATGCAAACCCGATGCCGGGCCACTGCATCGGCGGCAGACAAGGGGCGATGATGGAAGTGGAGAACGTCCACCACTCCTACGGCAGGCGGTCGGTGCTGCGTGGCATCGACATCATGCTGCCTGCAGGGACATTGGTGGGCATCGTCGGTGAGAATGGGGTGGGGAAGTCGACGCTGTTGAAGGTCCTCTCGGGAGGGCTGCGACCGGATCGGGGAACGATCCGGCATCGTGGGCGGTTCGGTTACTGCCCGCAGGAGGTGATCCTGAACGACGCCTTCACGGTTCGCCAGCATCTGGACTTCTTCGCTGCGGCGTATGCCGTTCCGAATCTGCGTCGGGCCGAGGAGACCATGGAGATCCTGCGGTTCTCCGAGTACATCGGTGAGCGGGTCGCGACGCTGAGCGGCGGCACCCGGCAGAAGCTCAACCTGACGTTGGCCGTGATGCACGACCCGCAGGTGCTGCTGCTCGACGAGCCGTACCAGGGTTTCGACTGGGAGACGTATCTGCGTTTCTGGGATCTGGTCACGGAGTTCCGTGACACCGGCCGGTCGGTGCTGGTCGTCTCGCATTTGGCCCACGACACCGACAAGCTGGATCAGGTGTGGCGGTTGCACGACGGGGTCCTCCAAGACAGACAAGAGATGGCTGAATGAGCAACGGTGTTCGGCTGTTCCTGATCGCCACCCGCTACGGCCTCATCGAGCACGCCCGCAACCGGTTCGCCATGCTGTTGGTGGCCGCGTTCGTCCCCATACTGATCACCCTGGCGCGCGTGGCCATCACCGACATCGAAGTACCGTTTCGGCTTCGAGACACCGGTCTTGTTTTGCGCGCCAACGGCAATCAGCTCGCTCAGATCAGCGCCGCCCTGATGGGGGTCTCACTGATCGTCGGGTTCATGATGTTCGCGGCGACCTTCAGCAGTGGAGCATTCGACCGGCGACTGTCGATGGCCGGGTACCCCCGGGTCGCGCTGGGTATGGCGAAGATCGCCTGCTTGGTGTTGGCCTCTGCGGTGGTGTGCGCGTACGCCACCGCGATCATCTGCTGTTACTGGTCGCCTCGCCAGCCTGTCCTGCTCGCTGCGGCGCTTTTCGGCGCGGCGATGACCTACGGGGCGCTGGGTGTTGCCCTCGGTGCGCTGCTGCGCCGCGAGGTGGAGGGCATGTTCGCCATCGCGATGATCAGCTGCGTCGACATGGCCGTGCAGAACCCCATCGCCAGCGTCGGGGCAGACAGCAATCTCGTGCGCTGGCTGCCCTCCTACGGGGCAATGCAGGCTTCGACCGAGGCCGGTTTCTCCGACACCACGCCATTGGCGGGCTTCGCCGTGCAACTGGCCTGGTTCGCCGCGAGTGCCTTCGTCGGACTGGTCGCTTTCCATCTGCGCACCCGCTCATCTCTTCGATCCACGACGTGGATCCGCATCCCCGGGCCGACGAGGTCCGGACAGCCGGCGAAGCACTGAGGGCGTGTCCCGCACGACCATCGCGGTGGATCGCGCGGGACACGCCCTGCTTTGCCGGCTGCGGGGGCTTACGGCGCGGTAGGGGCTGGTTCGTCGGCCGGGTAGTAGATCTCACGGCGCAAGCGTTCCAAGTCCGGCGTTGCGGAAGGGGAGGTTTGCTCGTACCGATCGCTCTCACGCGCCCAGAGCCCCACGCTCGTCATGTTCCTGTATATCTCCGCGTAGTGCTTCCCTTGGCCCGACAGGCCGGGAAGCACGCGCAGCAGCGCGGGCAGGTAGCGGATCAGCGCCTCGAGCTGGGCGCGCTGATCGGCCACTTGGCGCTGCAGCTGCTCGACGGCTTCGGCACGGGTGCAGCCGGTCTCATGACGGACCGCCCGCACCAGGTTGTAGGGGACGTGGTCTGCCTCGTCCTGATCCAACCCCACCAGGTCGTTCTCCACGAAGGTCACCCAGAAGGCGAGTTCCTCGAGACGTCGGATCACCGGGTGGCTGCGCAGCTTCGACGGCAGTTCCCGGTCCTGGTGCACCTCCATACAGGCAAGGGCGGTGTCGATCCCACTGGTCGACATCCGCAGCGGCAGGTAGTCGGCCGTGGGCGGAATGTAGTCGTTGATGCGATGGTGCGCTTCGCGTTCGCACGCGTGGAACCACTCCTCGAGGCCGTCGAGGAACTGCTCCTCCCAACGGGTGCTCCGACCCTCGCGCAGCCGCGGCCACAAACTCGCCCACGCCGTCGGGATCGCGCCGGACCTCCACGGTTTCTCCGGGTCCTGACGCAGTGTTGCCACCATGCCACGCCTCAGCGCAGTCACGGCTGCCGGGTCGGTCAGCTGCGGATCCTCGAACAGGTCGTCCCACGCAAGGAACAACACGGCCATGCGGTAGGCGGTCTGTTCGACCGCCGGGTCCGCTGCTGGGGCCCAGTCACGCGGGATCCGGATCGCTCCTATCCACCGGTGGTAGCCGGCCTCGGCCAGGGAGAGGGCTACACCGGTGTCCACCAGCCAGCTTTTCAACCCTTGCTCGAGCTGCGGCGCGAGCGCATCGCTGTGAGCCTCGGGTGGCTGTGTCGACTGCCGGTGGACCGCGGGGCCAGAAGTTCGCCGGTCGAGTATGGATCGGGCATAGGCGATCATCGCGTGGCGGACGCTCGGTGCAACGGCCACGGCGGCGAGCTGGCCGGCGGCCTGGTCGATGAACTCCTCGGCCCTCGCCTGTGCTTCGTCCACGGCGCCGGAGGCGATAACGAGCTCGTAGGCATATGCGGCTTGCTCACGCGTCATCGTTCTGCGCAGCATGTTGGCAAGGTCCTGGTCGCGGGCAGCGGCGCGGATCACGGGCAAGGTGTAGATGCCTTCGGGCAGATCCGCGTTGACGGGCTTGCCCGTTTCTTCGGCGGTCGAAGTCAAATCGAGGATGTCGTCATACAGCTGATACGCCAACCCGAAGTGTCGCCCGAACAAGGCCAACGCCTCTTCTTCATCCTCGGAGCGGCCGGCCTGCATCGCGCCCACCCGGCATGCCAGCGACAACACCGCTGCAGTCTTGCCGTCGATCGAGTCCAGGTAGGACCGCTCGCTGCGGGAGGCCACATACTGGTCGGCGGCCTCGATCACCATGCCCGCGCACATCTGCTCACCCGCGAGCGCCCCCGCGAGAACTTCACGCGGCCCGAGCTCGGCCAGCATGCGCACGCTCGTGAGTATCACGGAGTCTCCACCCAATACGGCCATATGCGATCCCCACACCGCGTTGGCGCTGGGACGGCCCCGACGCTCGTAGGAATGATCGACGACGTCATCGTGATACAGCGAACCCAGATGCAGCAACTCCACGGCGGCAGCGGCGCGCACCACCCGGTCATCGGCCGGAGCTGCGGGATCGGTGAGCAGGTAGTACGACAACAACGTCAACGTAGGGCGGACCAGGCGCCGGGAGGTGTCGGGCCCTTCGTCGGTGAGTGCGGCCAGCTCGGGCCGGCCTGGCAACTCCACGGGGCCGAGAACCTCACGGACGCGGTCCAGGTCGGCCTCCAGATGCGGGAAGACAGCCGAATCGATTTCACGTGGCACGCGGGCACTCCTGACTGGTTACATCGGTCATCTACAACACCGTCGATCAATAGCAATTTGACACCACCCTGACGCGGAAGATGTTGGTAACGGCCGATTTTGATGGGAGACAACCCGGGAGCGCTCCGCACACCGAACGCGGGCGAGAACGGTTCATCGGCGAACACCTCACCCAGACGATCTCGCACCCGAATCGCCAACGTCGACTTCGGGAATGCGGCACGCGCAACCCGCCACCCGCGCCGTCTGCTCCGGAATCTCCAGCAACCCCTTCGGCCGCAACGACACTGGCTCAACCCTTCACCACAACCAGCGCAAACTCAACAGTCCCAACAACATTCACAACCAGCCCCGCTCACACAGCAAATTGGGCAGCAGAGTCACGCCAGGCGACTGTCGAGCTACTATCGAATCTGGTGGGTGTTGGGTATCCACGGTCATGTCATCGGCGAAGGTGGGGAAATTGGCCGAAAATATGAGGCGCGCAGGGATAGTCGGCGGCGGAATCGGCGGGCTCACCGCGGCGATCGCCTTGCGAGCGGCTGGTTGGGAGGTGGCAGTCTACGAGCGAGCCACCGAGTTCACCGAGGTCGGAGCCGGGGTCATGCTGACCTCGAACGCGCTAGCCGCCCTCGATCTGATCGGGGTGGGCAAACCCATCCGCGCTCACGCCATAGCGGATCACACCGGCGGGGTCCGTAGCCGGCGCGGGCGCGAACTGATGCTCGGCCGGGTGAGTGACGTGTTCGGCGGCGACGATGTCGTAGTGGTCCATCGCGCCGAACTCATCGCTGTCCTGGTCGACGCGCTCCCGTCGCAGTGCCTGCGCCCCGGTTCCAGGGTTATCCGCGTCGACGCGTCCGGAGATATCGAAACCGCCGAGGGCACTACCCAATTCGACCTCGTGGTCGCGGCCGACGGAATCCACAGTCTCATCCGCCGCCAAGTCTGGCCGGAGGCGGGCGCGGTCCGGCACTCGGGGATCACCGGCTGGCGATGGATCGTCGACGCTCCGCCGCCGGAATGGGTGGGTATGGTGGTCGGGTATCGAGCCGAGTTCACCATCATGCCGATGGCGGGCAACCGGATCTCCAACTACGCGGGTACTCACCCCAGTGTCGACAGTCTCGACCATTTCAAGGACTGGCCCGAGCCCGTGCCCGCCATGGTGGCGGCAGCGGACCCGCAGCGGGTTCTAGAGAACGAGCTTCTCGAGATCCGCGTCCCCAAGTCTCTGGCACGTGGTCGGGTGGCGCTCATCGGCGACGCCGCCCACGGAATGCATCCCACGCTCGGGCAAGGTGCCGCGATGACGATCGAGGACGCCGTCACCCTCGCCGCCTATGCACCTGATCTGGCCGCCTATTCCAAGGCCCGGCGGCGCCGGGTCGCCCTCATCGGCTGGCTGTCGGGGCGCGCGACCCTGGTCACCGAACCCACGTCCAGGTTCGTGGCCGCCGCCAGGGACGCTGCAGTCGCTCTGGTGCCGCACCGACTGGCCCTCCGGGCCGGCAAACTGGGCGCGAAGCTGCTGATCACCCGTTGGCGGCCACCCACGATTGCCGACCGGAAATCACCCCGGGCGCGCGCCGCGGTTGCCTTGGCTGCCGCTGTCGCCGCCATCCGACACTTCCCACTCTGACTGTCCGTGAGCCTTCAAGGCTTGCATAATTCGGCTAAGCGCCCGTCTGTGGGATTGCCGGAGCGGGGGTTTCGAGAAGTCGCTTCGGGTGCATGCCGTCGACGGCCCCCATGAACGGCGGGTGGATGCTGTAGCCGAGCATGCGGCGGATGTCCTCGGACACCGTTCGTGCGGTATCTCTGCTGGTCGACAGCGTGTACGCCTCCTGAGGGCGCAGCCACGGCTCGCAATACTGTGCGGTCACGGCGAGCCGAGGAGCGGTGGTCTGGTTCGCGCCGCCGCCGTGCCAGAGGGTTCCGAGATAAAACACGCATGAGCCCGCGGGCATCCGCGTGCCGACCCGGGCGTCGGATTCGGTCGGCTGGCGTGAATCCCATCGGTGGCTGCCGGGCAGAATCACCGTGCTGCCGTTGCGATCTGTGAACGGGTCTATGGCCCACATCGTCGCGGCGCTCAGCGGCGGGCGGGGCCTGGGTATCGGATAGAAGCCGTCGTCGTGGTGCAGGAGCTGGGCCTGCTCACCGGGGAGGATGTTGATCGCCTGCAGCTGGGAGAGCAGGTAGTTCGGCAGGAACAGCCGGTCGAGCAGGGCCAGCACGCGCGGATGGTCGAGCAGCCGGTCGTACACGCGGGTCTTCTCGAGCAGGCTGTACACCCGCTGGGTTCGTTTGCCCTCGAACGTATTTCGGCCGGGTGGGCCAAGCAGAGCCGTGCTCGCGGCGCGTATGCGTTCGCATTCCTCGGGTGTGATCAGGTCCGGTAAAATTACGTACCCGTCGCGGTCGAGGGCGCGCATATCGGAATCGACCACAGCGGGGTCGATCGTCGCTCCCGCGCTGGCCGTGGCCCGGTGGCGTCCAGCCAGGTCGACTCGCAGGTCGTCGAGTTCGGTGATGACATCGTTCACGCGGGGCGTGCGTCCCGGGTTCATGACTGACTCCTCGCTGGGTAGAGGGCGGTCACGCCTCGGGTGGCGGATCAGCCACCTTGCGAAGCGAGATTCGGTAGAGCACAAGGTGTTCCCGGTCGAACTGCCGGATGGACGCCTCCAGATAGCGTTCGTATGCCTCGGTGATGCGGGCGCCGACGAGCCGTTCCGCGTCCGTGCGGTGTGACCGGAGCCTGCGGAGCCACTCCGCGCAGGTAGTCGAGTAGTCGTGACGATCGTTGACCACCGAACCGATTTCGAAAAGTTTCTCCGCGGCATGGGCGAGTTCGGACAGTCGCGGTGGATCCGATTCCGGAAATATCTCGTTCGCTAGGAACTGCACATCATTGAGCGCGTTGTGGTCGAGCGGCCGGTTGCCCTTGCCGATCGTCTGGATGATCAGCCTGCCGCCCGGGCGGAGCATGCGAGAGCAGTGGGTGAAGAACTCTCGATAGGCCGCGGTGCGGTCGCGCCGAGACAGTCCGAATTTTACGAAATGTTCGAGTGCGCCGACGCAGAATATGACGTCATAAGCACGGTCCGGACGATGCGTGTTCCAGTGTTCGAGCCGGACATCGATCCGATCTGTGGAATGCGTTCGGACGTAGTCGTATTGGTCTCGGCTCAGAGTGAGGCCGGTGACGCGGGCCTGCCGGTTCCGGTCGGCTACCCGCCGCATCAGGCTGCCCCAGCCGCACCCGATGTCGAGCACGTGCTGCGCGCCGGCGATTTCGGCCCGCTCGATCAGATAGTCGAGCTTGCGCTGCTGTGCGTGGTCGAGATCGTCGCCCTCGGACCATAATGCGCACGAGTAGGTCAGGCTGCTGTCGAGCCACAGCCGATAGAACTCGGTTCCGATGTCATAGTGATGGCGGACCGCATCCGGTGACGCGCCTTGGTATTCATTGATTTCCGATACCATCATGGAGTCCTTGCCGTTGCGAATCCTCCGGTGAAGTCGAGTCGGATAGACCGCTCGGCCTCTGGTGTGGCCCGCAGGCCACAATGACGTCAGGAACCTCCCCGGGAGTGGCCGACCTAATTTGCCAATGATCTTCTCGGCAAACGTATTCCACTTTAGCCAATTGACCCAGTACCGGCAAGGATCCGGATTCGATTTGACATGGCATGCACCAGAGCGGATTTCACCATGGCGGCGACGGCCTGGGTAAGGGTGGGGTGGGGTGCATGATCAGCGCCAGGAGACGGCGGATGTCGGCGACTGTGACCCGGCCCTGCCCCGCGTGGGCTTCTGCCACGGTCCAGGCTTGCTGGGATCAGCTCGCGCAGCAATGTAGTTTCGGTGAGACGAATGGATCAACGGCTGCCCGGCCCGGTGGTATCCAGTAACGACTTAGCTGCGCGATGCGCATGGTGTGCGGCGTCGGGATCGCCGATGATCTTCGGCCCGCAGGTTAGATCGGCGGACGCTACGCGAACGAAGGCGGGCGAGCGTGATCGGTCTCGACTTCGCCGCAGTAGTAGCCCTCGCAGGCGGTGCTCGTCCGGGTTGTGCGGAGCGGATCGGGGGTGGGGAATCGGGAGGTTCCAGGCAAAACAGTCTTCTGGTCTTCTTCGGGTGATCTTGGTAGCGGGGCCTCGCTCCGTCTTTACAGTCATTGATGTCAACTATCGGACGAGAGAGGGCTGTGTGGAGATGACAACTCGATCCAGGCCGTCGTGAGCTGACAAACCTGACGCGGTGGGCGCGGGCGGATCTGAGCCCGCTGCGACCTCCGGCGTCGGCCTGGGTGACGCACGAATAGCAGAATGCGTCCGGGCGCTGCGACCGCCTGCTATTCGATCGTCCCAGATACCCTGGCCGACAACCGTTTCCGATCATTTGTCTCGATGTGTTCGAAGTGATGAAAGGAAGAGGGAAAGCGATGTCCGATCCCGATTACGAGTACATGTGTTTCCGGCTGGCATCGGTCCACCGCGGCTGGCGCGACAGAATGGGCTTCGGGAACACGCAGCCCACCGACGACGAGCTCAAGCAGAAAATCCTGGACCTGGACCGGACAAACCCGGCACTGAAAGCGGAACTGACCGCCGAGGCGATCGACTGGTGCGCCCGCGACGACGCCGCCTACGCCAAGTACCGGCCGGTACCGCCACCGGCGCCCACCGGCCGATACGCGTACAACGAACCGTTCATTCCACTGAGCCTGGACCTGGTCGATGGCCTGATCAGCAGGGGAATCGAGCAAGCACTCGACAGCGGCGACACGGTAGTCGTGCCGCTCGAGGTCGTCGAAAAAAACGCGAACTGGTTGTTCTTCATCGACGCCATCGATGTGGCGTGGGGCGGGAAACGTATCGCCGACTTCATCGCCGAGGTGAAGTCCAATGGAAGCGAGCAGCGGGCCGCCGAGATCCTCTACCACCGGGTGATCCAAGACCCACGCCCGGCCTTCTTGCGGTTTACCTCCTGTCGCATCACCGCCCAATACAACGGGCAGAACAACCACAGCCGAAGTGACTCCCCGCAGTACGGTGATCCCCAGGACACACTGGACGGACGAGTGTTTTAGCGCTGATCCAGCACCGCTGAAGTGACCGCGATTTCTCCGGCCCTGCCCCGGACTTCGGTCAGGGGCAGGCCGATCGCCACTGGAGCCCGGCCAAGAGATCCGGCACCCGAGCACTCACGCAACGCTGGTATGTCGGGGTGGGTCAGTATCGTCCCGGTCACGACCGACCTCAGCCCGCTTGCCGCAGCCGCTCGGGCCGCGTTCGGCGACGCCGTCCCGCCTGCCCCGCGCTACCGGACGGTGCTGGAGCTGCGCTTCCTGCCGGGCTATACGCTCCGGCAGGCAGTGGCGGCACTCGGAACCAGCGTTGGCAACGCGAAGGTCCTGCAACACCGCGCCCCTCGCCTGGCGGCGAAACCCGGCACGGGTGAGCCAGCGGGCGTGTTCGGACTTCACGGTCCCGGAGGGAAGACGCCCTGGCCCGGAGTGAGGATTCCGTTGGGGTCGTAGCGTTTACGAGCCTTCTCGAAGGCGTCCCATGCGAGGCCGTAGTGGGTGCGCCACTCCTCATGCGTGGTGGGTATGGAGCCGACCGGGTACTGGTAGCCCCCGACGGCTTGGGCGCGCAGGTAGAGGGAACGGTTGGCCTCCACCATGTCCTGCGGGCTCTCGGCTCCGGGCGAGGCGGTTCTGAGCAGTGTGAACAGGAAGACCATCTCCTCGTCGGGCACGCGCAGCAAGGGCAGGCCCAGGCGGGCGCGGGGGAAGGGATAGAGCAGGACCACGCCGCTGGCGCCGACCTCGGTCTCGGTCAGGTCCTTGATAGCGGCCTCCACGAAGGCCTCAGTGCGGCTCGCGGGCAGGAACATGTTCCACCAAGGGTGCGGGCGGTACCACTCGCCGGAGGACTTCAGACCGGCGACACCAGGGGCGAGCCGGTTGAGGAACTCGAAGTAGGACACGTCCTTGATCTGCCGGTCGCCGGACTTGTCGCCCAGACCGTCGAGAAGCCTGGCGTCGTCGGGCGGGGTCGTACCGTCGAAGAAGGCGACCGCCTCGAGCTGGTAACTCCAGCCATCGGAGCCGGTCAGCAGCCCAAGCTCTCCCTCCACGTAGGCGAAGCGGCCGTCGTTGACCACGAGCCGCTGGTCAGCGGTCAGCGCGGCGACGCTCGAGTAGGAGAGCAGGTAGTGGCGGACCATCGCGGGGGCGGGCAGCAGGCGCACGGTGGCCTGGGTGATGATGCCGCACTGTCCTCTTCCAGCCAGGGCCGCGTGGAAGAGGTCAGGGTGCGTCCCCGCGGAACACTTCCTCAGGCTGGCGTCCCCCGTGACGACGTCCAGCTCCACGACGTTGTCGGCCTGGGATCCGTAGTGGTGGGTCTGGCCGCCGACACCGCCCACCGAGAGCGTGCCGCCGACCGAGAGTTCCAGGTAGTCGGTGAAGACCGGAGGGGTCAGGCCGTGGGCCAGGGTCGCCTGCGCCACGCTGCTCCACAGCGCGCCCGCCTCCACGACGGCCGTGTCCCCCGACACCTTAACCGCGTTGAGCGGGGTCATGTCGATGATCAGACCGCCCGCGACCTGGCCCTGACCGAAGGTGGCGTGTCCCTGGCCGCGCGCGGCCACCTGCACGCCGTGCGTTCGGCAGTACGCCATCATATGGATGATGTCCGACGCGGCGCCGGGCTCCAGCACGGCCCTGGGGGTCCGATGGACCAGGTGCCCGAAGTCGTCGGCCGCCTGGCCGCGCGAGGCGGGATCGGTCACCACCTTGCCCTTCAGCTCGGGCAGGTCGACCATCCCCTCGGACTGGGCGGCGTCGGTGACCCACGTGCGCGTGGACGGGTCGAAGCCGACCACGACCGCCCCCGCCGTGAGGAACGCCTGTCTCCACGAATTCCACGTCATACCCGATCCTTCCCCACCGCGGTCACGTCGCGTCGATTATCGCCGACCCGGCGACGCTACCGGCACGAAACCGGATGACAGCCACAAAGATTCACTACGGCGCTTCGGGCCTCGACGGGCGAGCCGTGGGGCAGGATGGACGGCCATAGACGCTAGTTGGACCGGCGGCGGGCTACTTCGTCCAGAGCGGAGCGGGGTTCTGTCGCCGATCAGGGCGCAGTACTGATATCCGGTGTTGTCCGCAGGCTGAATCATCTTCTGCTGCAATCAGTTACCGTGCCCGTTGCGCCGCGGTCGGGAGTTCGCCCACCCGACCTGACAACCGACTGGGCACCCGGGAACGAACCTAGCGGCGCACGTGGTCCGCCGTGGCTCGAACGGATCGAGGGACCGGTGCAGCGGGGGCTTGACTAGATGTGAGCCGAACCCGTCCTGGCCTCGTCTTCGGCATAGCTACTGCCACGCTATCGGAGCGCCGGAAATCGACGAGACTGGTGCTGGGACCATAACGACCCGCGGCCACGGACACCCTCGACGGAAGAGGTAAGGAACCATGGAAGAAACGGAGCGAGACCAGCGATTGACCCACCGGGTCGACCATCTGTACGCGACCGACCCGCAATTTCGGGCCGCAGCACCACTGCCGGAGGTAACCGCCGCCGCGCACAGGCCGGGCCTGCGGCTGTGGGAAGTGGTGGAGGAGTACCTGGACGGCTACGCCCGCCGACCGGCCTTGGGGCAGCGAGCGCGGGAGGTGACGCGGGACGAGGCCACCGGACGTCGCACGACGACGCTGCTGTCGGGCTTCGACACGATCACCTACGGCCAGCTGCACGACCGCGTCATCGCGTTGGCCAACTCGTGGCAGTCGAGCGGCTTTCGTGCCGGTGACTTCGTCGCCGTGCTGGGTTTCACCAGCGTTGGTTACGCGGTGATCGATCTGGCGTGTATCCGCCTGGGCGCCGTGTTCGTGCCGTTGCAGACCAGCTCGACTGCCGCCCAGCTGGCGCCGATCGTCGCCGAGACGCAGCCGCGGATCTTCGCCACCAGCATCGAATCCCTCGACGTTGCAGTCGATATCGTGCTCGGTGCTCCCACAGTCCAGCGGCTGGTGGTCTTCGACTACCTCGGTGACGACGATGAGCAACGCGAGCGTTTCGAGGCGGCGACGGTGCGGCTGGCCGCCGCAGGCCGCACGCTGGATGTGGTGCCGCTGCTGCAGGAGCTGGCTGTCGGGCGCCGGCTGCCGATGGCGCCGCCGTTCGTTCCCGCGGCCGGCGAGGATCCGCTGGCCACGCTGATCTACACGTCGGGCAGCACCGGCACGCCGAAGGGCGCCATGTACACCACCGATCTGGTGGCGAGACTCTGGCTACGGCCGCACAGTCCGTCGCTCGACATCGGTATCGAGGTCCCGGCGATTCACCTGCAGTACATGCCGCTGAGTCACGTCTATGGGCTGGCGTGGCTGATCAGCACGCTGTCCGCCGGCGGCATCGGATACTTTGCCGCCGAGAGCGACATGTCCACGTTGTTCGAGGACATCGGGTTGGTTCGTCCTACGGCATTGAACCTCGTTCCGCGGGTGTGCGACATGATCTTTCGGCGATACCGCAAGGAGCTGGATCAGCCGCCGGTCGACGGGCAAAGTCCCGACGAACTGGACGACGCTGTGAAATCCGAACTGCGCCAAGATTTTCTCGGTGGCCGAGTGGTGTCGGCGATGTGCGGCAGCGCGCCGCTGTCGAAGCAGATGCATGCTTTCATGGAGTCGCTGCTCGACTGTCCCGTCAGCGATGGCTACGGGTCGACGGAGAACGGCGGCGGAATCATGCGCAGCGGAAAGATTCTGCGTCCGCCGGTGACCGATTACAAGCTCGTCGACGTTCCGGAGCTCGGCTACTTCACCACCGACGAGCCGCATCCGCGTGGGGAGCTCTACATGAAGTCGACCAGCCTGATTCCCGGCTATTACAAGCATCCCGAGCTGACCGCCGAGATATTCGACGAGGACGGTTTCTACAAGACCGGCGACATCATGGCGGAGATCGCGCCCGATCAGCTGGTGTACCTCGACCGCAGCAATAACGTCATCAAGCTTTCGCAGGGCGAGTTCGTCGCGGTGTCCAAACTCGAGGCGGATTTCGCTGCCAGCCCGTACATCCGGCAGATATTCGTCTACGGCAGCAGCGAGCAGGCGTTCCTCCTGGCCGTGGTCGTACCGAACCACGACAGGATCGGCGACGGCGACGCCCGTGCGCTGATCGCGGAGTCGTTGCATCGGATCGCGGCCGAGAACGATCTTCCCGGCTATGAGATCCCGCGAGACTTCCTGGTGGCGTCCGAGCCGTTCACCCGTGCCAACGGCCTGCTGTCGGGAATCGGCAAGTTGTTGCGCCCGGCGCTCAAGGTCCGTTACGGCGAACGGCTGGAAGCGATGTACGCCGATATCGCAGCGGGGCAGGAGAACCAGATCGATCAGCTGCGCGCGGTTGCCCGGGAGCTCCCGACGATCGACACCGTTCGACGCGCCGCTGTGGTAACGCTCGGCTCGGAGGCCGCTGGGACGGGCCTGCCAGCCGACGCCAAATTCGTTGAGCTCGGCGGTGATTCGCTCTCGGCATTTTCCTACGGCTCGCTGCTGGAGCAGATCTATCACATCGACGTGCCGGTGCAGACGATCATCGGCCCCACCGCAACACTGGACACCATCGCGGATTACATTGACGGCGAACGTACTTCGGCCTCGACGCGGCCCACGTTCGCCTCGGTGCACGGCCGCGACGCGACCGTCGCCCGCGCAGCCGATCTGACATTGGACAAGTTCATCGACGTGCAGACGTTGGAGGCCGCGCCCGCGCTCGAGGCGCCGACCGGCACGGTGACCACTGTCCTGCTCACCGGCGCCAACGGGTATCTCGGCCGCTTCTTGTGCCTGGACTGGCTCGAGCGGCTGGCGCCGATCGGGGGAAGACTGATCTGCCTGGCTCGCGGCGCCGACCCGATCGCGGCGCGCCAGCGCATCGAGGCCGCGATCGACAGCGGTGACGCCGAGTTGTCCCAGCACTTCCGCGATTTGGCCGACAAGCACCTCGAGGTCCTCGTCGGTGACGTGGGAGCCGCGCATCTCGGCGTCGACACCCCCACCTGGAACCGCCTGGCCGAGTCGGTCGACCTGATCGTGCATGTGGCTGCGATGGTCAACCACGTGCTGCCGTACAGCCAGCTGTTCGGCCCGAACGTGGTGGGCACCGCAGAAATCATCAAATTGGGAATCACCAAGCGGCTCAAGCCGATCGATTACATTTCGACGGTGGCGGTGACCGCACTGCCCGACGGCAGCTTCGTCGGCGAAGACGTGGACGTGCGCGCGGCCAGTCCGTCCCGTTCCCTGGACGCGTCGTACGCCAGCGGCTACGCAACCAGCAAGTGGGCCGGTGAGGTGCTGCTGCGCGAGGCACACGATCTGTGTGGGTTGCCGGTAGCGGTATTCCGTTCCGACATGATCTTGGCGCACTCGCGGTACTCGGGCCAGGTCAACGTGACCGATATGTTCACTCGCCTGGTCCTGAGCCTGGTGACGACCCACATCGCGCCGCGGTCCTTCTATCAGCTCGACGCGGCCGGCAACCCGCAGCGCGCCCATTACGACGGGCTGCCAGCCGACTTCACCGCCGCGGCGATCGCCACCCTGGGTGGGATTATCACCGGCGAATACCGCACCTACAACGTGCTCAACACCTACGACGACGGCATTTCCCTGGACACGTTCGTCGACTGGCTCACCGCGGCAGGCAACAAGATCGACCGGATCGAGAACTACAGCGAGTGGCTGATCCGGTTCGAAGCGGCGCTGCAGGCATTGCCCGAGGACCAGCGGAAGAACTCCGTGCTACCGCTGCTGAGTGCCTACGCCCGCCCCGCGGCACCGATGCCGACAGCCCCCATGCCCGCGGAAAAGTTCCGCGCCGCAGTGCAATCCGTCGCGATCGACAGCGCAAAGGATGTGCCACACCTGACCGAACCGTTGATCGACAAATACGTGACCGATCTACAGCAGCTGGGGCTGCTCGCGTCCGCCTCGGGAGCTTCTGCGGCCTGACTTCGCTAGCGAGGGAACCATCAACACATGACCTCGAGTGTCGAACTGCGGGTGTATGCCGAGCTGAACGACTTCGTGCCGGTGGCTGCGCGGTATGCGGCGCAGCTGCGGCCGATCCGTCCGCATCAGACCGTGAAGGACATCGTCGAGGCCGCGGGCATCCCGCACACCGAGGTCGACCTCCTGCTGGTGAACGGTGAATCGGTCGACTTCGGTCATCGCCCGCGGCCGGGTGATCGGCTCGCCGCCTACCCGGTGTTCGAGACATTGGATATCGGGCCGCTGACGCGGGTGCGTGCCCGTCCGCTGCGCGATCCGCGGTTCGTTGTGGACGTCAATCTCGGCGGGCTCGGGCGGCTGATGAGGTTGATGGGACTCGATGCCCGCGGCCCGGCCGATGCCGACGACACCGCGCTGGCTGCGGCCGCCGCGGCCGAGCGCCGGATCATACTCACCCGCGACCACGGACTTCTCAAGCGCCGCACCGTAACTCACGGGGTGTTCGTGCGTTCGGACCGGCCCTTCGAGCAGATCGTCGAGGTGATCCGCCGCCTCGATCTGGCCGATCGGTTGCTGCCGTTCAGTCGCTGCATGCGCTGCGGCGGGGTCTTGGCCGACGTGGCCAAACAGGACGTCGTCGACAGACTGGAACCACTCACCCGGGACTACTACGACACCTTCAGGCAGTGCCGGGAGTGCAGCTGGATCTATTGGGAGGGTTCGCATCAGCAGCGGCTGAACGACCTCGTTACCCGGATCCGCGACGCGATCGGACCGCAGTAGATGCCGTGCGCCCGTGCATAATTCGGTCCGGTTCGTGCCACACGACATCGTCGGCACAGGTCTCGGCGATGGCTGTGGCCCGGCGGGCTACCGTACTCGCTGCGACTGTGCTGTCCGGGTGGCGATCTGCGTCCGCGACGAGACGCCGAGTTTGCCCAGGATGTTGCCGACGTGGTGGTCGACGGTGCGCGGCGAGACCACCAGCTGCTGTGCGATCTGCCGGTTGCTCAGGCCCTGTGCGACGAGTTCGGCCACCTGCTGCTCGCGTGCGGTCAATACGACGCCGTCGTCCTTGGGGGGTTCGATGGAGGCACACTCGTCACGCTCGAGGGCGCAGGCGATCGCCTGGTCGTGGTCGAGGCTCTCGCCGCGTGCGCGCTCCGAGCGCAGCACCGCCTCCGGCAAGGCCGCGGCGACGGTTCGTTCGCAAGTGTCGTGCGGCTCTCGGTAGGGACCGAACGCCGTGACCGATGTATTGATTCGCCGCCACTCCGATGCGACTGCTCCGAGCAGCCCTGCCGCTCGCCGGTACTCGCCCCGGGCGGCGGTGCTCCAGGCCAGCAGTTCGATCATGAGTGCCGCGGCCACGTGGTCGTTGAACCCCGTCTGGATCTCCAGACCGGCACGGGTTGTCGCGATCGCCTGGTCGTACTCGCCCTGCACGTGCAGGTGCATGCCGAGGGCCCACAGGGCCAACGATTTACTCCATTGCTCGCCGCGCTTGTCGGCCAGGGCGATCGCCCGCCGGGCGGTCTCCGGTGCTCTGTCGTCGCGGACGTGTACTTGCACGACGGCGAGCTGAAACAGGGTCATCAGGGCCAAGCCGTCATCGTCGGGGTTATCGGCGAGGAGGCGCTCGTACATGGCGACGGCCGCTGCGGACAGGCCGTGAAAGCCCACCGAGGTGCCTCGTAGAATCTCCGCCCAGGCAACGGCACGGTGGTCGCCCACAGCAGCGGCGCGGGCGGTGCACTCGTCCAGTGCCCGGTCGGCCTGGTCAAGGTCGCCTTGTAGCAGCATCACCCATGCCGCGACCCACAGCGCTGGGATCCGTTCTGGGTCGCTCTCGTCGGAGTTGCGCAATGCTCGCTCGACCCACCGTCGCCCGTCGCCGAGGTATTTATCGGTACACCAGTGGTAGCGCAGCGCCGTGACCAGTGCCAGGGCCTCGTGTGTGGCGGTCGGCTCGTTGGTCGCCCAGTCGAGTGCCGCTCGGAGGTTGTCGTGCTCGGCGCGTAACTCGGCCAGACCGGCCGCCTGGCCGGGCCCGTTCCATGCCGCAGCGCTTCGCTCGGCGAGCGCGCGGTAGTAGTCGCAATGTCGCTTGCGCAGGGCGTCGGTCTCACCCAGTTCGCTCAGCTGGTGCCATCCGTACTCTCGGATCGTTTCCAGCATCCGGTACCGTGGTGGGCCGTCGGTCGGCGTGAGCACGAGGATCGACTGCATGATCAAGTGGTCGATCAGGTCCATGATCTCCTCGCGCGGCAGGTCGGGGCCGGCGCACACGCCCTCCGCGGCGTCCAGGGTGAAATCTCCGGCGAACACCGACAGACGCGCCCACAGCAGCCGCTTCGCCGGTCGCAGCAGCTCGTAGCTCCAGTCGATCAGCGCCCGCAGCGTCCGCTGCCGCGGCACCGCGGCCCGCACGTCGATGTCCAGCAGGGCGAATCGGTCGTCGAGCCGTTCCAACAGCGCCGGCATTGTCAGCGATCGTAGCCGGGACGCGGCGAGTTCGATGGCGAGCGGGATGCCGTCGAGCCGGCGGCAGATTCGCGTCACCGTGTCCATATCCTCGTCGGTCACAGTGATTTCCGGACGTACTGCGCGGGCCCGTTCCACCAGGAGTGCCGGCGCTTCGAAAGTAGCCAGTGTCGCCGGTGTGACCGCCGTGCCCGAGGCCGGAATCGACAGCGGCAGTACCGGATACACGTGCTCGCAGACGATCCCGAGCGCTTCCCGGCTGGTGGCCAGAATCCGCAGGCCGGCACATGCTTTCAGGAGGTGCTCGCACAGCTCACCGGACCTTTCGACCAGGTGTTCGCAGTTGTCCAGCACGAGTAGCGCCCGCAGGGGAGCGAGATGGTCGACGAGCTGCTGCTCGGCGCTTCGGTTCGACATGTCGTTGATTCCGAGGGTGGTCAGCACTGCCCGCGCTATCAGATCCGCGTCGCCGACGCGGGCCAGATCAACCAGCCACACCCCGTCCGGAAACGACTGGTTGGCCGCGGCCGCGACCTCGGTGGCCAGCCGGGTCTTTCCGACCCCGCCCACACCGGTCAGCGTGACCAGGCGCGCACTCGTGAGAAGCTTGCGGACATTGCGGATATCCCGTGCTCGTCCGACCAAGCTGGTGACCGCGAACGGCAGGTTGCCGACCACGCGAGCAGGCTTGCTTCTCGCCACAGGACCAATCTAACCCCGCCGACTAGGATGCGGTCGTAGTTCGATCCTCGATGATCAGGGAGGGCTCGACGATGACCACGATCCAACTGACCGCACCCGACGGCCCGATCGACGCGATTCTGGAGACCCCCGAGGGCTCCGGCCCCTGGCCCGGAGTCGTGGTCTTGCACGACGGCATCGGATTGAGCGACGATGTCCGCAACACCTGCCGCCG
Source organism: Nocardia albiluteola (assembly GCF_018860155.1). Lineage (GTDB taxonomy): Bacteria > Actinomycetota > Actinomycetes > Mycobacteriales > Mycobacteriaceae > Nocardia > Nocardia albiluteola. The sequence goes on along the minus strand of NZ_JAHKNI010000010.1, from coordinate 344,050 downwards.
CCTCGCCGCCAACGGCTACCTGGCCGTCGCCCCGAATCTGTACGCGCGCGGCGGCGCCCGCTGCGTGCCGGCCGTCATGCGCGAGGTCATCAGCACCGGTGGAGGTCGCGCCACCCGCGATATTCTCGCCGCCCGCGACCACCTCGTCGCCGACGCCGACTGCACGGGCAAGGTCGCGGTGGTGGGTTTCTGCCTCGGCGGCGGCTTCGTATTGCTGGTGGCCCCCAAGGGTTTCGACGCCGCAGCGCCGTTCTACCCCTCCGGCCGAGCCGGTGCTACGTGTCACCGGCCTGGGGTACAACGCGGAGGCCACCGAGGATGCCTGGCAGCGCATTTTCGCCTTCTTCGGCACGCATCTGAGCTGAGCTCACCCGGTGGCAAGGGATCGAATCCTGCTCAGTCGGTGATGTGGTCGAAGTCGATCAGCAAATGTCTAGGGCCGCGGAAGATTTGGCTGCGCCGATACGGTGGCGGATCGACGACCAGGCGGGGTGTCACGACGCGGCGAAGGAAGATTTCCAGTGTCAGGTTGACTTCCAGTCGTGCGAGCGGACCGCCGAGGCAGGTGTGGATACCGCTGCCCCAGCCGAAATGCTCGTTGTCGTAGCGGTGGATGTCGAAGTGGTTCGGGTGGGCGAACCTGTTCGGGTCGCGGTTGGCGGCGGCGTAGACCAAATGCACCGCCGCGCCTTTCGGAATGATTGTGCCGGCGATCTCGATATCGGCGGTGGCGCTGCGGCTGGGGAAGAACTGCACCGCCGCCTGTAGTCGCTGGACCTCTTCGATTGCGCGGGGGAGCAGCTCCGGTCGGCTGCGCACCTGGTCGTAGCACCCGGGATTGCGTAGCAGCGTCATCACACTGTTGGCAATTGTGTTGACCGTCGAGTCGTGACCGGCGACAAGCAGCAGCATCGCATTGGACAACGCCTGCTCGGGAGGCATCGGGCCATCGGGGCCGTCGTCGCGAATCAATGTCGACAACAATCCCTGGCCGGGCTCGCGTTGCAGCGCTTCGATCAAGTCGGCCAGATATCGCAGGAGCGCCGCACGGCTTGCACGGGCCTGCTCACTGCGGATCCTGCCCTGCTCGGTTGCCGCATCCGGGCCGAGATCGATGCCGGTCAACATGTCGTAGATCCAGGCATGGAATCGGGGCTCGTCTGCGAGCGGAACCCCGAGGATCTTGCAGATCACCGTCACCGGCACCGGGTAGGCATAGTCGTCGACCACGTCCAGCCGGGTCTTGCCGGTGGCTGCGAGGTCGTCGAGCAGCCCGTTGCACACACGCACGATGTCGGGCTCCGCGCCGGGGATGACATCGGGTGAGTGTGGTGGACCGAAGTGGCGCATCACCTGTCGGCGCGCCCGATCGTGTGCAGGGGGATCGGACACGATGATGCTCGGCCGGCGACCGTAGGCCAGCATGTCCTCGGCGCCGGGTTCGGGGTCGGCGTCTGCTGTCAATGTGGCGCCCAACGGACTGCGGCTGATGTCGGAGCTGATCCGCGGGTCGTGTGCCAGCGCCAGCAATTCCTGGTAGCCGGTCACCACGTACAGGTCCTCGGCCACTCGCGCGACCGGGGTCCGGCGCAGTTGGTCGAAGAACGGGTACGGGTCGGCGCGGTGCTCGTATTTCATCGCCTCTGCCCAGGCGGTCGCTGCAGTCATGCTGGCTCCCTTGGTCAGTGGAACTCGGCACCCCGTGATGTGGGGTCGTGGCCGGTCAGCACCACGTCGGGAAGCCCGGTCGGCTCTCGCGGGTCGGGGAAGCGGGCCGGCACGGGGGTCGGGTCGGCGGCCTGGTCGTAGCCCGGCGGTGGTGGCGGGAAAGGCGCAGAGCGCTCGATCATCGCCGCGTAGTACGGCAGCCACTTGCCGTGGTTGAACGTCACCGCACCGACGATGCGACCACGGCGGCCGTAGGCGGCGGCAAAGCGATAGTCGCCGGGGGACCCCTGGGTGAACGCGATCTCATCGCCGAACGAGCACACCCCGACACCTTTGATGTTCACCCCGAATTGCGCCGACCAGAACGACGGCAGCGGCAGATGGGGTCGCCGGTCGGTTTCCAGGCTGATCATGTTGTTCGCGGCGACCTGCGCCCCGTACGCGGCGTTGTCCCAATGCTCCATCGAGATGAACTGGTATTCGTACAGCACGTGTGGCTGACGCGCGATATCCCCGGCCACGAAGATGTTGTCGGTCACCACCGCGTTGATGTCGAACGCGCGACAGCCCGCATCACAACCGACTCCCCAGAAACCGGCGGCCAGCCCGGCGCCCTGCAACCACTCGACGTTGCGGATGGACCCCAGCGACGCGACCACCACATCGACATCCAGCGTGGTCCCATCCGATAGTCGGGCCCGGCGCACATGCCCGCCGTCGTCGCCGTCGAGCGCTTCCACCGACACGCCGGTGCGCAGGTCGACCCCGGCGCTGCGCTGCATGCGTGCGGCGATATCGCCGATCACCCCGCCCAGCGGCCCAACCAGCGGCCCGCTTCCCCGCTCGGTGACGGTCACCGGCAGGCCCAGTTGGCAGCACACCGAGGCCATCTCCGAGCCGACGAACCCCGCGCCGACGACGAGAACCCGCTTCGGGCCCGCGTGCAGCGCCGCCTGCAGCCGGGCCGCGTCATCGCAGGTGCGCAGTGTGAACACCCCTTGCAGGGCGCCCTCAGCCGGATCGAACCATGGTCGCGCCCGGACGCCGGTGGCGATGAGCAGCCGATCGTAGGGCACCGTGTCCCCGGTGGCCAGCAAGACCCGGCGGTTCACCCGGTCCAAGCCGGTCGCGGCCACACCGAGCCGCCAGTCCGCGTCGATGGCCCGCATACGGGGCAGCTTGGTGTGATCGGCGCGAACCGATCCCCCGAGGACCTGCTTGGACAACGGCGGGCGGTCGTAGGGTTCGTGCGGCTCATCACCGATGAGGGTCAAGGGCCCGCGGAAACCCTTGTCCCGCAATGTCTCCGCGGCGCGTAACCCGGCCAGCGACGCCCCCACGATCACGATGCGACCCTCGGCCCGAAACGTCGCAACGACGTCCGCGACCAGCGATGCGGTGCTCACGTCGCCTGCTCCGCCCCTTCAGGGGTGTAGCTCTCGATCAGGATCGCCTGCACCGGGCACGACGCCGCCGCCCGCAAAACCCGCTGGCGCTGGGTGTCGTCAGGATTGGGGTCGTAGGCCAATGCCTCCTCACCCAGCAGTGTGAGCACCTTCGGAGCAAGCGGAACACATTGTGCGTACCCCTGACACCGGTTCAGATCAACCACGATGCGCATCCGTCAGCTCCTCGTTCGAAGTGCTTTCCGATGTGGCCACCGCCGATGCCGTGGCCTGTTCATTCGTCGGCCGACAACCATCTACGGTCTTCAGTTTCCCACCCGGCCAAGGCCTGCACCACCACAACCCGGATCCCCGTAAGGCAGTGGCGTCGCCCAGTTCCCCCCGTCGGGCAGCCCGCCACCGCCGCTGCCCGGAGTCGATGGGCGAACTGCACCGCGCTGCGGTCGAGGTATCGGTCGGCGTGTTCGAACCAGACCATGCTGGTCCGGGCGGCGGCCTGGATCGGACGCAGCGCAGCGCGACGCTGAACCCGTAGCCCCCGAAATATGCTGTCTGGTCGTCGTTTACGTGGATTTCCTGTTCACGGCACGCTGTGCGTGTCCGGACTCGGTCACCGGCGCTAGAAGCTGCTCCAGCCACCCCAACCGGGTGGCTTCCACCAGTTCCCCCAGCCGGGACCCCAGCCCCCACCGCCGCCCCAGCCCCAGCCGTGGCCGTGGCCCCAGCCGCCGCCGTGGCCGTGGCCCCAACCACCGCCGTGGCCGTGGCCCCAACCACCGCCGTGACCCCAGCCGTGGCCGTCGACGGGCTGGGTTGCAGAGGGGGGCGCCGATGCCTGCGCGGCGGGTGCTGGTGCCGCGGCTGTAATGACCGGAATCGCAGCAAATGCGGCTATACCCGCGGCAGCCGCCAACCGTGCGAACTTGGTGTGTGAATTCTTTCTCTCGATCATGATTGGGCTCCAAATGCTGTCCCGACCTGCCCGAATTCTACGCGGTTTCGCCGAAGTCCAGAAGTTGCGGCGTTAACCCGGCTATAATCCTCGACCGATTCTCCGCGGGTGCTTCGGCCACATCTGCCGTACGGCCGGCGCGTCGTCGGCGGCCTGTCGCACACCGGCGTGGAAGGCGGCTTCGAAGGTCGCCGGGGCAAACAGATTCGCAGGGATGGTCTCGGGGCGGGGAACGATGGCAACTGTTGTGGCGCGGTTCAGTTCGTTGTCGGCCGGAGCATGCGGATACCGGTGCGCGAGCGGCTCGATGACAAGGATCCGCTCCGCGCCGGTGGCCAAATCGGCGTTGATGGTCGAGTGCATGCCGCCGTCGACGTAGGCGGCGCCGTCGATGGTGACGGGAGCGAATACCCCCCGTGCGGCGGTACTGGCTGTGACGGCTTCGGCCGGAGAGGCTGGGCCGCTCGCAGTCCACACCCGCCGTTGCTCGGTGGCGGCGTCAACAGCGGTGATGAGCAGTTCTTTCTCTGGCCACGCGGTCAGGCCGATGAGATCGGCCATGTGGGCGATGCGCATTGCGGGATCATCGGGATCGAGCTGTGGCTCGGTATGCTCGCCGGCCGGTGCGGGCGGAGTTACCAAACGCATCGGATCGTTCCCTCCTGCGATCACACATCCTGCGATTGCACCGGACGATGTACCGACGATGCGGTCGGCAAGCGCCAGATCGATTCCCGCCTCGGCGAGTCCGATCATTACTCCCGTCATCCACATCAGGCCGACCGTGCCACCGCCGCCGAGGACAAGAGCGGTGCGGCAGTCGGTGGGCGTTGGTGATGTCATGGTGTCCGACAGCTCCTTGGTTATCTGTAGGTCTCGATCGGTTTCGCATCTCCGCCCGGTGGCCTGCAGGCGTCCGCAGTCATGCTCGGGTGGTTGCCACGGTGGCACGCCGGAACAGCTCGACCAGTTCGGCCGCATACGCGTCGGGATCGGTCAAAGCGCCCGTGGCGTAGCGGATTCCGGCCGCGTCGATGGCGGACCTCAGCGTCACCGCCAAGACGTGCGGGTCGAAATCGGTGAACTCACCGGAAGACTGGCCCTCCCGGAGCTCGGCTTCCAGCCGGGCCAGTGTGGCTTCCTGATGGTGCGGAATGCGCTGTGGATCCCCGTCGGCGGCACGGACGTTGTTGGAGATCTCGATCAAGGCCCGCAGCTGTTCGGGCCGGTCTCGGTGATAGTTCAGGTTCGCTGTGATGTAGGCCGACAGCCGCGGCCATCGACCGGGACCCGCGGCCGCGAGCCGCGTGTTCATGTACTGCTCGGCATTCAGGACGATGTGGTCGACCACTGCCGTCATCAGATCGTTCTTGCCCTCGAAGTGATAGGAGATCAGTCGCGTACTGCTGATTCCGGCGCGCGCCGCGATCTTGGCGAAGGAGGTCCCGGCGTACCCGAATTCGGAGAGGGTATCGATCGCCGCCGCGACTATCTGTGCACGCCGCGCCTCACTCGTTACTGACATGAGTAAATTTTTACTCCTATCGGTAAATATGTGCAAGGCGGGATCGATGTCCTGCGGCCACCCTGCGGCTCGGTCGTGTCCGAGCCTGCAGGATGGCTGGAGGCGCTGGGCTCAGTCGGATCGGTGTGCCGACCAGGGGAGGAAGAGTGCGGTGAGAAGCGCGCCGACGATCAGCACGCCGACGCACGAGAAAACCGCATGCGTCATTCCGTGGGCGTAGGCACTGTCGGCGGCGTGGGTCAACGCGGTGCCGATCCGGGGCGGAAGAGTAGCGGCTACGCCCTGCGCCCCGGCGATGTCGCCGCGACCGGCTTATGGCGGATCTGAGATATCAATAGGCAGAATACGGGAAGCCCGCCCCACGGCTCATCCTCCAGAGTGATCTGATGGATATAGAAACGCTTCTGGTTCACGCCGCTCGGCAGACTGCGGCCGCCGCGCATTCGGTCAGCGTCCCGCTGGTGCGTACGTCGACGACCGTGTTCGACTCGTTCGACGCATACAAGCGGGCGCAGAGCGGTCTGGTGTTCGACAGTCCGCGTTACGGCAGGTCAGGCACGTCGACGACGTTCGAACTGCAACGCGCGATGGCTCAGTTCGCGAACACCGAGTCGTGCATCGCGACCAGCAGCGGACTGGCGGCGATCACCGCCGCGCTCACCGTGCACTCCGGCCCCGGGTGCCACATCTTGGTGAGCGCGGGCGTGTACGGGCCCACCCGGGTCTTCTGCGACGAGGTGCTGATCCCGTCCGGAACCGACGTGGAGTACTTCGCCCACGACGCCGACGTATCGTCGCTACTCCGCGACACCACGAGCCTCGTGTTCGTCGAAACGCCTGCCTCGTTGACGATGGAGATGTGGGATGTCCCCGCTATCTGCGCGGCGGCGCACGATCGAGGAGTTCCAGTCGCATGCGACTCGACCTGGGGGACGCCGATCTTCTTCGACGCGCACGCGCTCGGGATCGACATCTCCATCCACGCCGCGACCAAGTTCATCAACGGCCACTCCGATCTGCTGCTCGGGCTGGTCACCGGAACTCTCGATGCCCTCGCCGACGTTCGTACATACTGCGACCGCAGCGGCACCCACGCCGCACCGGATACCTGCTGGCTCACGCTGCGCGGGCTGCGCACACTGGCTGTTCGCATGGAACGCCACGAACGCTCAGCTCTCGCCGTCGCGCAGTGGCTGCAGTCGCAGCCCGGTGTTCAGCGGGTGCTCTTCCCCGCCCTCGATACCGATCCCGGCTACGAGCTGTGGCGCTCCCAATTCTCCGGTGCGGCAGGCCCGTTCACCATCGAGCTGGCCCCATGCAGCGAAGACGCGTTCACCCGGTTCATCGACCATCTCTCCCTGTTCAGCCTCGGCTCGAGCTGGGGCGGGTTCGAGAGTCTGGTCATGCCCGCCGTGCCTCACCACCTGCGGGCCCTCGCCACTTCCGCGGACACACCCCGACTGGTCCGCTTTCACATCGGATTGGAAAGCCCCCCAGACCTTTGCGGCGACCTGGCCGCAGCACTGTCCGCCATGCGACGCAATAGAGATGCCACTGCGGGCGCGCTACGGCAGGAGGCGCCGGTGCTCGATATCCGCAAGCCACAACTGATTCGGCGCATCGGTGGTGAATCACGCTGAACCGGATCAGCATGCACCGGCGGCGCAGCCGCAATAGGATGCGGCGCGATCGAGGACCTCATTTGCCTTGCTCCCCACCATCGCCCGGCTACTGCCAGCCTCGGCGCGGACGGGCGTAGCGGGGTTTCAACACGTAGTGGTAGAGGGCGCGGATCGGGGAGGGCAGGAAATTGAGCATCTTGGCTTGTGCCTCGGCGGGCGCGTCGTCGAGTGCCCACGGCAGGTATTCGGTCACGGCGCGAAGTCCGTTGCGTTTGCGCATTTCCGCGCCGAATGCCGCCCATCCGGGCCCGCCGACGGTGCGGTCGATGAGCGGCAGGGCCACCTGTTCCTCGTGGGTGAAGTGCGTGTCGAGCGCCGCGGCCAGTGCGTCCACGCAGGACCGCAACCACAAGCCACCGCTGGAGGTGGCGATTCCGGCTTCCACCTTGGTCAGCAATTCCTCGAGGCCCTCGTGTTCGGCCTCCATGTCGTCGAGGATCGCCAGGTCTGCCGGATCGGTGACCGCGGCGCGCACCCGCGGCCACAGGGCGGCGTCCTCGGTGCTGTGGTGCCGGTCGAGCTGGCGTCGGAACGTCTCCCATCCGATCCGTACGGACGGCTCGCTGAGGCGGCCCTCGGCGACGGCGGCCGTGAGGCGTATCAGGTCGCGCATGCAGGCGTCGTGGGCCAGATACATTCCGAAGAAGTCGATTGTCGTGGTTGGTCTGTGGTCGTTCATGGTCATCTGCAACCGTTCTCGTTGAAAGTTTTTGGGCGAGCTGCATGTTCGAATCGGAGGCAAGTACTCACGGCATGACCGAGCCGCCCGCGATGTCGAGCGTGATGCCGGTGATCCACGACGACGCGGCGGAGGCGAGGAACAGTGCCGCGGAAGCGACGTCGTCGGGTGTGCCCAGTCGTCCCATCGGGAAGCCGCGCAGCAGGTGCTGCCGTTGTTCGTCGGACATGAAGCGCCGCATCCGCTCGTGCTCGATCGTGGCGGGCGAAACGCAGTTGACGCGAACCCCTTGGGGTGCAAGCTCTTTGGCCAAGTGACGACTCATCGACACCACTCCCGCTTTGGCTGCCGCGTAGGCGGTCGAGGCCGGGGTGGCCTGTCGGGCCGACGATGACGCCATGGTGACGACGGAGCCGCGGCGGGCGATCAGGTCCGGTAGGAACGTCGAGATGGTCAGGAACGTCGCCGTGAGGTCGGAATCCACTACGTGACGCCAGTGTTCGGCGGTCTCCTCGATCGACGGCACCGGTTGGCCGTAGCCGCCGGCGAAGGCGATCACGATGTCGACTCCACCGAAGTGCTCCAGGACCAGGGCGCGCACCCGGTCCAGGTCGGATTTCGAGGTGCAATCGGCGACGGCCGTCAAGACCAGCCGCCTGCGACATTGATCGCGGTCGCGACGTCGTCGAGCGCGTCGCGGTCGCGGCCCACCACGGTCACCGCAACACCGTTGCGGGCCAACGCGATGGCGGTGGCCGCGCCGATTCCACGGGAGCCACCGGTCACGACGGCGGTCTTGCCCGCCAGATCCGGGTGGTTGGCCATCACTACAGATTCCCGAGTAGCCACACCGCTGTCCTTTCGTGCTTTCGATAATTTAGTTAGACTGTCTGTATGAATGAATCAGGTTGGCAAGGTATTGTCAAGGCCATGAGCCCACGCCAATACAACCTGGGAAAGCGCACCGCGCAGGTCGAGCAGAGTCGCCGGCAGGTTCTCGACGCCGCCAGGGCTGTATTGGGTGAGGCCGACAGCTACACCGGATTCACGGTGGATGCGGTAGCCAAGCGCGCGGACGTGGCCCGCGCCACGGTCTACTACCAGTTCGGGTCGAAAACGGGCCTGCTGGAAGCGGTTTGCGATGATCTCGGTATGGTCGGCGGCCTGTCCCAGCTGGTCAACGCGTTCACCAATCCCGAACCACTCGCGGGGCTCGCCGAATTCATCGTCTGCTTCGCGCGGTTCTGGCAGGCCGACCGTCCCGCCATGCGGCGGTTGCGCGCCCTGGCCGCACTCGACGCCGACGTCCGCGCGGTCATCAGCGCCCGCGACGAGCGACGCCGCGAAGGCTTGGCGGTATTGGCGACTCCCTTCACCGACGCCGACGGGGACCTGCCGGAGGAAGGCGTCGATCGGCAGGTGCGTATCCTGCTGGCCCTCACCAGCTTCGAGACGTTCGACACGATGGCCGGACCGGACGGCGACCTGCTCGACGCCGTCCCGGTGATCACCGGGATCGCGTCCACCGTGCTGGGAGCAAACGCATAGGAATATTCGGCCCCGGAAGACAAGCCCCGGCGGCGCATCGGCACGCTGTGCAGGTGCCGGTCCCGCCGTCGATCAGGCGCTGCGTACGTGTCCGGCGGTATGGACTTCGGCCTTGTCGTCGGTTGGTGTGTCGCCGGCCCCAGCCTTGATCTGGGCGATTTGCTTGGCGGCGTCCGCGGTGAAGTACCCGCCGACGACAACGCCTGTGAGCACGGTGAAGTTCGCGGTCAGCGGATCCAGGGCGTTCCCGCCTCGACTACCGACGAGACTCGAGAAGGCCGTCCAGGCAACGAGAACCAGATAGGTCACGACGAATCCGGCGGCGATGGCATCACGCATCGAGTTCCGGTTCGCCCGCCCCTGTGCTCGCTTGCGTTGCAAGAGCCAGACCCCGAAGAAGGTCGCCGCGGCTATCACTCCGGCGCCGCCCGCGAGCGGGCAGTCCCTCCTTTTGAAGAAGTAGTCCCATAGTGGGGCAACAGCCGCGACGAGGACCGACGAGGTCACGAGAACCGTGGCGCCGATCGCGGTCGCGCTGAGTTCGGAAAGTTTGGGCATGGTGTTCTCCCGAGGGTAGGTCCGCCCGGCTCGGTATCAGCCTCCGGTTCCGTTGAGGGCGTTGATATCTGCGCGGAGTGCGGCGATGTCGATGAGCTGTGTGTTGGTGTCCTCCTGGGTGATCACGACCCATGCCTCGTCCAGGCAGGCCGCCGTCCAGGCGGTGGTGGACTGCTGCTGCGCGCCCCAGGTGACCCAGGTGTCGGTGTTGTTGCCGTCGGCGGCCACCTTGAGGATGCAGTGGCCTTCGCTCGGGTCGGGCTGTTCACCGTTGGCGACGGTCCACGGCTGCTGTCGGCTGAACAGTTGGTCGGCATCGTCGGTGAGGGAGACCCCGCAGTAGGTGCCGGTGAAGGCGGCCATGGCGGCGTCGACGGCGGCCGGGTCGGTGTGGTCGACAGGGGCGAAAGCGCTGATCTTGCCGGCCCGATACCAAGCCAGCAGCAGCTGGGCGATGTTGGCGCCCTTGTCCACCCCATGATCGTATTTCAGGTATTCCGTGACGAGATCGTTTGAGCTTTCCCAGCTTTCGCTTTCCTGGCCGCGGGCGGCCTTGGCCATCCGGTAGTGCTGGCGGCCGGCGAACGTACAGTCGCCGACCCCGCTCGGGTGACTGTTACAGGTCGGGTCGGGTCCGTTGCCGAGCATGCCCCAGTCGGTGATGCCCTGGCTGACATCGACCGGGTATTCGGGTGTGGGCAACGGTTGGCCGGACCGGGTGTAGTCGTGCAGGTATTTCAGCGGAAACCGGTCGGCGGGCGCCAGTGCGGGTAGCCGGCCGCGTTTGCCGGGTGTGCGGTGTTCAGACATGTGCTTCTGCCTTTTCTGTGACGAGTTTCGTGAAAGCCGGTGCGACGCCGTTGCCCGGGCCGCCTGCGAAGAAGTAACTGCCCCAGTCGGTGCCGCTCTGCATGGTCTGGGTGATGTCGTAGTAGGTGGAATTCTCTTGGGAGGTACTGCCGTTGAGGTCCGACATGGTGCCGTCGGTAGCGGTTTGGACCTGAATGACCTTCTGGAAGCAGGCATTTGGCCAACCAGCCTCGGCGAGTTCGCCGCTGCCCATCTGCGTCGTGGTCTGGGTGGGGTCGGCCAGCGCGGAATACACCTCACCCCAGAACCCGGCCCAACCGGCGTGGTCGGCCAGGGCGGCGGTCCCGAACAGCGACGCGGGATAGTAGCCGAGCCAGACGCCCTGCACCTGGAACCACCAATTGCCCTGCCACAGCTGGAATTTCATGCTCACGCCGAGTTGCTGGCCGCCGATGACGCTGATGCCGTTGATCGCCATGCCCGGGTGGGCGGTGGCGTCGTATTGGATCCAGCCCTGCACGGCCTCGTTGTAGCCGCCGAGGTTGTCGCCGTCCTTGGTGTAGCCGTTGGTGGTGTAGTAGGTGAAGACGTGTGGGTTGGCGTCGCCGTTGAGGCCCTGATCGACGGTCCAGCCCGCCTCGAGCGACTGCAGCTGCGGATTGTCGTAATTCTGCAATCCGAATTGATTGATCGAGTGATCACTGCTGTTTTCGACCGACGGGTCGTATACCGCCTGGAAGGACTGGCAACCGTAGAACGTGCCCGTCTGGCTGCTGGTGGCGTGGTAGTAACCGAACGGATCCGGATCGGCGGCACCGCCGTCCTGCCCCGCGCCGCGACGGTCGATCCCCTTCTTGTCGGCGCCGCGCCGGGCGACGCGACGAGCGTGAACGACCAGGTCCCGCAGGATCGGCACGGTGCCCTCGGGTCCGCGTTCGGCGTTCGGGTCCTGCAGCTCGAACTCAACCGCACCGGGCTCGCCGGGAACCGGGCCGGTCGGTCGCCGCGAACCGGAATCTCCGGGGGCAGGCGGCGGTGTCGCGATCTGTCCGCCGGGAACCTGGGCTTCGATCGGTACCCAGTCGATGAGCCGTCCGCTCGCAGTGGTGGTGGTCGCCACGGCCGCGGGATGCGGTGCCACATGCCGAGCGGCGATCGCATCGGCGTCTTTGTTCGCATCTGTCTCGTTGTTCATGCTTCCTCCAGTGGAATCGGATGCCTTCCACTACAGCCGGACAGCGGACCTGCGGAAACGATCAAATCGAGCTGAGGTTTTCACCGTTCGCGATCACCGCAGGGAAACAGCGGGGATGCCGGGAGCGACGCCCGCTTCAGGCGGCGTCGTCGGCGGGGACATCCACCCGCACTTGGTCGATACCGACTTCGCGCAGCACAGAACCCAGTGCAACGCTTCGGAATCGTCGGAGGCACGCCACAACAGCGACCACGGATAGCACGTGGCAGGCTCGATCAGTGGCAGCCACCGCAGCCCGGGAATCGGTGTGCAGGACCGGGGTACGCACAGTGCGCACCGGCGCTCCCGCAGTAGGATGCGTGCGCACATCATGCTCTGGACGGTGCCCGGAAATACGGTGGGGATGAATCCCGACAGCAGGCACAGGTCCCGGACGAACTGGTTGTATTCCGGCGCACGTGTCTCGTCCGCGAACAGCAGTGCCGTGTCGGCCAGATCGGCGACCGCCACCGCATCCCGGTCGCCCAGCCGGTGCCCGTCTCCGACGAGCACACCCATCGGGTCCAGCCGTACGATCTGCGAGGCGATGCCGTTCGGGGCGTGCGCGGCGCGACCGATGCCGATGTCCAGCCGGCCCTCGGCGAGTAGCCGATACTGTTCGGGCACACCGGCTTCCACGTGATGGATCTCGATGAGTGCCGGAAGGTGATCGCGCACCGCGTCGAGAATCAGCGGCATCGTGTCGAAGCTGGCGTCGCCGACCGCGACCCGGAGTTCCGCGGCTACGGTCGCAGCGCGGGTTGCGGCGACGGCGTGGTCGAGGTTATGGAGGATGCGGCGGGTCTCCGACAGCATGACGTCCCCGGCTGGCGTGAGCCGCACGTAGTGGGTGGTGCGTTCGAGCAGTGCGACCCCGAGCTCGCGTTCCAATCGCTGAATCTGCTGGCTCAGCGCAGACTGCACAATGTGCTCGCGGGCGGCGGCGCGTCCGAAATGCAATTCCTCGGCCACGGTCACGAAGAACCGCAGCTGTCGTATCTCCACCGGTAGCCCTTCGGCGCAGCAATCTCGGTAGACACAAGTGTGCGCGGTATCCAGGGCCGAGACCTGCGTACTCGGCTACCTGTTTCTGCTGGTCACGACCTCGCGGAAGCAGGTAGGAGGCAATGCCGAAGTGGTCGGCCACCGGGGGAGCGGCTTTCAGCCATGATCGGTCCAGGCGACAGCTCGCAACGGAAATGACCCCGTCCCACGCACTGGCGCTGGCAGTGCGACCAGCCTGGCACCGATGTCGGGAACCGCGTCCAGGTTCGTCATCTGCTCGATAATCGGAATTCCCGCGCCGAGCAGTGTGTGGTGGCACGGTCGTGTCGGCAGTGTCGTGTCGTCGATGTCGAGCGAATCGATTCCGACCAGCGCTACATTGGCGGCGACCAATGCATCCGCGACCTCGCCAACCAGGAACGGATGGTCAGGGCTCCGGTACGCCGGCGCACCCCACCGGGCCGACCATCCGGTGTGCACGAGCACCGCCTTGCCCCACAACCGCGCGGGATCGCCGAGCACGTCCGGCCCCACCGCACGGGTCCCCACCGCGCGGATCATCACGATCGCCACGTTGAACAGCCGTTCCAGCGGCAACTCGGCGATGTCGGCGCCATCGGCGTGGAAAAGAAAAGGCGCGTCGATATACGTCCCGGTATTGCCGACCATATCCACACTGTCCGAGATCGGATGGGACAGCTCCACAACCGCCCTTCGGCCGCCAGGACGCCCCAACCAGGTCACCATCATTTCCGGTCAGACGCGCAGCAGGAGATAAGCGGCGGTTCCCGAACCGATCACGGCGCCGCCGTAGCAAGCCAGGCTGATCAACACGCTGAAACGCTTCAGCCGCAAGCCGTCGTAGAGCATGTACCGGAAGCGGTGTGCCCAATGGAACAGAGCCAGCACACAGAGTGCGAAAAGGACCAGCCGGGTGACAGGATTGCGCAACACCGAGAGCAGGTATGCGTGGTCCGGCGCCGAAAGCCAGCCCAGCGGGAAGGCGAGGCCGAACAGGAACAGCAGCACCGGTACGAGCAGCGCAGCGGCCATGCCGCCGACGCTGAACAGCAGCCACACCAACGGTTCCGGGGATTTCCGGTTCGTCATCGCAGCACCACCCACGCCACGATCGCCGTAAGCAGACCCCACAGCAGGTAGTTCAGCCCGACGATGACGACCGGTGCGACGCGCCGGCCCCGCACGCGCACCACGATCGCCTTGGGCGTGAGGTTGAACCAGGTGACCGTGTGCATGAGCACGAACAGCAGGGCGATCGTGTTCAGCGCGAGCACCCACGAGCCGGCGCTCCAGCTCAGAAACCGTTGGTACGCTTCGCTTCCGGAGCTGACCGCGTGGACCAGAAACAGGAGGTACACCACGAACCAGGCGACGAACACGCTGCTGAGTTCGCGCAGGACGAAGATCAGGTACGAGCGGCGGCGCACCCACCAGAACGTGGAGACCGGCTTTCGGTACAACCGGGGTGTCGTGGTCATCGTGCCCGCCAGGGCATGAGGAAGTCTCGGAGCGCTTGCGTGGCCGCGGTCAGCTTGTAGCGTTGGATCGCGCCGGCCGGGTCGACCCCCTTGGGGCAGGCGGTGGTGCACTCGCCGACAAAGGTGCAGGACCATACACCGTCGGCGGACGCGAGAACGTCCCGCCGATCTGCGGCTCCCTCATCGCGCGAGTCGAGGTTGTAGCGTTGGGCCAGGGCGATCGCAGCCGGACCCAGGAACTCGGGCTCGAGCGCGTAGACGGGGCAGGCCGAGTAGCAGAGCATGCAGTTGATGCACATGCTGTACTTCTGGTAGTCGTCCATTTCGGATGGTGTTTGGAGGTACTCGCCGCCTTCGAGTGGGCGGTGTTCCTCCCTGATCAGCCATGGCTTGACCTCGGTCAGCTTGTGCATGAAGTCGCTGATCTCGATGACGAGATCCCGGATCACCGGGAAGTTGCGCAACGGTTCGACCCGCACCGGCCCCGGCGCGTAGTCGGTCAGAAAGGTGGCGCAGCTCAGTTGTGGGTCGCCATTGACGGTCATGCCGCAGCTACCGCAGATGCCCATCCGGCAGGACCACCGGTACGACACCGTTCCGTCGAGGTAGTCCTTGATGTGGTTGAGGCCGTCGAGCACCGTCCATTCCTTGCGCAGCGGAACCTCGTACGACTGCAGTACCGGTGCGGCCTCTCGGTCCGGTCGGTAGCGCGCGACCTGCATGGTTATCCGGTCTTCCATTGCCATCACCTCCCGTATACGCGTTCGCCGGGTGGCCAGCGAGTAATCGTCACCGGGAGGTGCGAAACGCGGCCCGAGCCGTCCGGCTGCCGATGAATCACCGAATGGGCCAGGAATCGCTCGTCGTTCCTGGTGGGGAAATCGGTCCGCTGGTGCGCGCCCCGGGATTCCTCTCGCGCCAGCGCGCAGGCGATGATGCATTCCGCCACATCGAGCATGCACGACAGTTCCAGCGCCGCAACCAGTTCGGTGTTGAACGCCCGGCTGTGGTCATCGAGGCGGGCGTTGCCGAACCGATCGCGAAGCCGGCGCAACGTCTCGGCCGCCTCGGCGAGGGAGTCGCCATCCCGGTAGATCCCGGCACTGGCCTCCATCGTCTGCTGCATCTCGGTGCGGATGTCCGCGATGCGTTCGGAGCCCTCGGCGTGGCGCGTGAGGCCCCGTTCCAGCCGGTCCTGTTCGGCGCGGCCGAGCGCCGCGGCCGCCGGCGCCGGGCCGGCCGGGGCCGAGCTCGCATACTCGGCGGCGGCACGACCGGCTCGCGCACCGAAGACCAGGCACTCGGGAAGGGAGTTCGACCCGAGCCGGTTGGCGCCGTTGATGCTGACACAGGCGACCTCTCCGGCGGCGTACAGCCCCTCCAGGGGTGTCGCGCCATGGATGTCGGTATGAACGCCGCCCATCATGTAGTGAACGACGGGGCGTACCGGGATCAGCTCCCGGACCGGGTCGATGTTCTGGTACTTCAAGCACAGCTCGCGCACGAACGGCAGCTTCGTGTCGACGAGATCCGCACCGAGGTGGCGTATGTCGAGGTGGACGACGTGTCCGTACGGTGTGTCGATGGTCCGGCCCTTGGCCAGTTCGTGGACGAAGGCCTGCGACAGTCGGTCGCGTGGCCCGAGTTCCATGCTTCGCATCACCGGCTGCGGTGATGGCGTCCCGAGATCGTAATCCTGCAGGTAGCGGTAGCCGTCCTTGTTGAGCAGCCAGCCGCCCTCCGCGCGCGTTGCCTCGGTGATCAAGATGCCGGTGAACGGAAGGCCGGTCGGGTGGTATTGGACGAACTCCATGTCCTTGAGCGGCGCGCCCGCCCGATAGGCCAACGCCATACCGTCGCCGGTCTTGATATTGGCGTTGGTGGTGAACGGGTACACGCGGCCGCAGCCACCGGTACACACGATGACAGCGCTGGCGAGAATCGTTTCGACGCGTCCGGTGGCCAGCTCTATGGCCATGACACCGCACACCTTGCCGTCGTCGACGAGCAATGTTGTGGCGAACCACTCGTCGTATCGGACGATGCCCTGATAGGACAGCGCGGTCTGGAACAGGGTGTGCAGCAAGTGAAAACCGGTTTTGTCGGCTGCGAACCAGGTGCGGTTGTTCGTCATGCCGCCGAATGCCCGTACCGCGATGTGCCCGTCCGGCTGGCGGCTCCATGGGCAGCCCCAATGCTCCAGCTGGAGCAACTCCCGGGGCGCTTCCTCCACGAAGGTTTCGACAGCGTCTTGGTCGCAGAGCCAATCGCTGCCGGAGACCGTGTCGTATGCATGGTCTTCCAAGCTGTCGCCGGGACCGGCGACTCCCGCGGCGCCACCCTCGGCGGAGACGGTATGGCTGCGCATCGGATAGACCTTGGACACGATTGCGATACTCAGTTGCGGGTTGTGTTCCGCGATGGCGATCGCCGCGCGCAGACCCGCGCCGCCTCCACCAACGATCACGACGTCGTGAAAAACGGTCATGTGGCACCACCCGGGCGTCGTCTGTCAGACCTCGAAGTCGGCGCTGTGCTCGTCCATCAGGACCTTGCCGTCATGGCGGATGATTCTGATCCGAACGCTGCCGTCGTGGAATTCGTGCCGAATCCGGCGGCAGCCACAGTCGTAACGCAGATCGTCGATAATCAGGCCCGCTTCGTCGTCTTCGCGGTGGCGAGCCCCGCCCCTCAGTCTCCCGCACGGGGCGCGTTCCTTGCTGAACTGCTCGGTGGCGCTAAGCATCTCCACCTCCCGGCGAACCGGTGGCACACCTTACTGGCAGGTAGGCACATAAGCGTACGCGCATTGCGCCGCGGCCGCAGGAGGCGTTCTGCCCTGCCTGACGCTCCCAACATGCACCCGAGGCAGTCTGTGTTGCTTGGCGATCCGGCTCATTGGAGAATCGAGGAGACACGATCGAACTCGGTGTGTCGCGGGTGCCGGTTGGTTTCTGCTGCGATCGGCGGTGATGGGTCTTGTTGGCTCGGATGTCGATACGACGCGTATTTTCGGCGATCATTGTCGCGATCGCGCTGCTCTTCGGGGTGTCGGCGACGTCGGCCGTAGTGAGCAGGGCGGTAGTCGGGCGGTCGTTGGATGATTTGAATAACCGAGTTTTCGTGGCGCAACGGTCCGCCTCGGCGTTGCTGCGAGCCTATGTGGATCAAGAGACGGGCCAGCGCGGCTTCCTGCTGACCGGTGACCCGGTGTTTCTCGAGCCCTACACCGCGGGTCGCGCCCAGGCCGCACAGGCGCAGACTCGGTTACGACAAGTTCTCGCCGGCAACACGCAAGCCATGACCGCGCTCGACGCTGTATCGGCAGCCGCGAATGCCTGGGAAACGACGGCGGCCGAACCGGAAATCGCCGCTCGAATGGCCGGCCCGGTGCCTGGCGAGCAGATCGAATCATTGGGCCTCCTCGGCAAAGGCTTGTTCGATGCGCTTCGCAACAAGGCCGCCCAGCTTCAGTCTCGAACAGACGAAATGGCCGCGCGTCAACTTCACCGGGTGTCCGCTGCGCAGCATGTCGCCAGGGTCGTGACCTACATCTTGGTCGGGCTCCTGCTGTTGATCGTGGTGACGGCCCTCACGGTGCTGCCGCGACTGTTGAACAGGCCCGTCACCCGTCTGCTCAGACAAGTACGGGCAGTATCGGAAGGGAACTACGCCATCGAGATCGAGCGGAACGGGCCGGTCGAGATCGCCACCATCGCCGACGCCGTCAACCACATGCGTGCCAGCATCCTCGCGAGCATTGATGACCGGCTGGCAGCCGAGAACGCGCTGACCCGGCACGACGAGCAAGCACGGATGGCCGCCGATCTGCACGACCGCACGATCAACCGAGTGTTCGGGCTCGGGCTCTTGCTCACTTCGGCAGCGAACCGGCATCCCCGGGTGAGATCGACGTTGAAGCCACTGATTGCCGAGACCGACGAAATTATCAGCGAATTGCGTAAGGTTATCTTCGATTTGAGCCATACCGACAATCCCGGCGCCCATGCCGAGCGTGGCTTGTCGGCCACGGTGATCAGGGTCGTCGAAAACATCTTCGACGGCACCGACACCGTGCCCGCGCTGGAATTCAGGGGCGCGGTCGACGGATCCGCCGTCGAGCCTGGACTGCGACTCGCCGTGGTCGAGTTCCTGCACACGGCACTGGGCCCGATGGTTCCCGTCGTGAACCCTGCCGACCTGACCGTTCGGTTGGTCGCCACAGACGACGCACTGTGTCTACAGCTTGCGATCCGCGGCGATCACGCTGAAGCCGACCAGACTGAAAACCTCGACCGGCTCTCTGCTCTCATTGCGCGGTTGGGCGGCACGCTGAGCGCCGGCACCGACGAATCCGAGACGACCATCGCGTGGACCGTCCCGCCAGGATCGATGATCGGCCCCGGGTGACCTTCGCCTGTGAGGTGAGCCGCACCTACTTTGCCGGGTGCAGCCACCGGTTGGTGATTGATGGTTCAACGCTTTCATCCGTGGGAGTAGCGCACCGTCGCCCGGGATCTTTCCAGCATGATCAGGGCGACAGGCAACCTATCTCTACGCCTGCCCGAGGGGAGTCATGTTCGAGCAGATCCACACATCCAGAATAGGTCGCCATACATCTGCGGCATGACGACGTGCGAAACAGGTCTTGGACGGTGTGCGCGCGACGTCGTTGACTCGTAGACATGGCTAGCTACAAGGGCAAGAACGTCGTAATCACCGGTGGCAGCAGCGGTTTCGGACTGACAACGGCGCGGTTGTTCGTGGATTCCGGAGCGCGAGTACTGATCACCGGCCGCAACCGGTCGACGTTGGACACGGCGCGAGAACAGTTGGGGTCCAACGTGATCGCCGTCCAGAGCGACGCGTCGTCCCTGCCGGACATCGAGGCACTGGCGAAACGCGTCGCGACGGAATTCGGCCTGCTGGACGTGTTGTTCGTGAACGCGGGTGTGACCGCGTCGGCGCCATTCGAGTCCACATCGCAGGATATGTACGACGAACTGTTCGCGATCAACGCGAAGGGCCCGTATTTCACGGTCCAGAAGCTCGCGCCGCTGCTGCGTGAGGGCGCCGGTGTGGTACTGACGACGTCGGTGGCGAACGTCAAAGGCATCGAAATGACCAGCGTCTACGCGGCGAGCAAAGCCGCGCTGCGGTCGATGACACGGTCGCTGGCGCGAGAGTTGCTGCCGCGCGGGATCCGCGTCAACGCGATCAGCCCCGGACCGATCGACACCGGCATCCTGGACCGGTCGATGCCACCCGAGACCGCGACGGCGATGAAACAAGAGTTCCGCAGCCGTAATCCGATGCAACGCTTCGGGCTGTCGGAGGAGATCGCCACCGCGGTGGAGTACCTCGCGTTCGGCGCGACATTCACCACGGGAGCAGAGTTTCCGGTGGACGGTGGAGCATCACAGTTGTAGTCCGTCGATATCGAAACCGGCAGGAGCGGTGGCAGGCCGACTGTCGATCAGTGTGATGCGGGCGGGATGCTCTGCTCGTACCGGAAGACGTTGTGGGGGTCGTACTTCGCCTTGATCCTGCGCAGGCGCTCGAAGTGCGGTCTGCCCCAATAGGCCGTCTCCCACTCTTGCATTCCGACGTTCGGCACGTTGACGTAGGCGCCGTCCACATACGGCCGCAGCGCCTGACTGAACTCGGCGATCCAGCTCTGGGCCTGCGAGGTCAGCGGGTCGCTGACGCCCGGTTGTGGTGAACGAGTCCCCCAGGCCGCGCCGATCTCGCCGTAGAAAAGCGCGTCGCGATGCACGAACGCCGTGCCGCCGCGCGGTTCTTTGCCGATCGCCCCACCGAAGGCATCGACGAAGTAGTTGCTCTCCTGCGAAGGAGCGTTTCGCATGAAGGAACCGATCACGTCGATCGCCTCCTTCGGAAACCGCTCTTTGACGAACTGCGAGAAGAACTTCCAGTTCGCGGGCTCCTGCGCGAGCGGGACCTGGGATCCGGCAAAGATATCGCCCCAGTTACCGACCTGCACCGTGACGTCGGGCGTGCCGACCGACAGGATCGGAGCCAGCATCTGTCTGGCCTGCGCCTCTGCCCCCTCCACAAGCCACGCGGACAGCTGCATCTCGGACTTGTGGATCTCGAGCTCGGATCCCAGACGGCTGTCGGCGGACGGCACCGTACGCTGCCATGCCTCGAAGACCCCGGACAGGTCCCCGAGTCCACTCCACGTCGCCTGCACGTTGGCCAGCCGTGTGAGCGGATGCACCTTGTAGGTGAGTTGCGTGACGATCCCGAAGTTGCCGTTTCCCGCGCCGCGAAGCGCCCAGAGCAGGTCCGAGTGGTGCTGCGCGTCAACGTTGATCACCTCG
The DNA here is from genome assembly GCF_018860155.1 of Nocardia albiluteola. Taxonomy (GTDB): domain Bacteria; phylum Actinomycetota; class Actinomycetes; order Mycobacteriales; family Mycobacteriaceae; genus Nocardia; species Nocardia albiluteola. The sequence continues at coordinate 323,140 of NZ_JAHKNI010000010.1, read as the reverse complement.
GCGCAGTCGTGACCCGACGGGACGACGACCTCGACCGCCATCAGACTGTCGCAGGCCATGCCGAGCCAGCGGTTGAGAGGCCCGAGGCCACCACCGAGCGTCGCACCGCACACACTGACGCTGCCCTCGCTTCCGGTTGTGACCGCGAGGTTCTGCTTCGCGAGCGCCGTCACCGCCTCCAGCTGGTTCAGCCCGGCGCCGATCGTTGCGGTACCAGCGCCGGGGTCGATCTTGACCGACTTCAGCTCGCTGACGTCGATCACGATGCCGTTGTCCACGTTCGACCAGCCCTCGAGGGCGTGGCGGCCGCTGCGCACCCGCAACGCGACGTCGTGCTGCCGCGCCCACGTGAGAGCGTTCACCACGTCCTGGGTTTCCTGCGCGAAGACGATGACCAGCGGATAATGCGAAAAGAGCTGGTCCCAGCCGAGTCGCGCGTCGGTGTACGACACGTCACCGGGGCGGACGATGTGACCGGTCAGCGTCGCGGGCGGGCATCCCGGCGCGTTCGCTTCGGCGATATCCGGAGTGTCTGCGGCTGTAAGGCCCGAAACAACGACTGCTCCGACACCGACGGCCGCCGACGATCTGAGGAGGTCACGACGAGAAAGATCGCTCATGTCCGGGTCCTCTCGATCGGGCTACGCCAGTACCCGGCCGCTTGAGGAAACAATTACCCGTCAACCGCCGGGCAGTCCTTCGTGGTCTTCCCGAATGGCAACGGGGTCACGTGGCGGTGTGTCCCGACACACCAATCGAGGACGATCACGACCGCCCAAAGCGTAACTCAGCACCGAACGCCTACCGGCCCGATTTGAATTTCTTATCCATCGGCCGTCAGGGTGTTCGGGTGGCGGAGCGTTCGGCCCATACCCTGGTCACCGGGCATTTGGCCGGTTCGATTTGGGTCGGCGCGCCGACACTGTGGGCATCAAACGTGGCAGGGGTGGCAGCGGCGCGGACCCGGGGGAGGCATGGAACGCTTGGATCATGAGGGCGGCGAAGCGCCGGGAGGCCGCGAGGCGTGCTGCCGGCGTGGTCGCGTGGATGCCGTTGTTGGCCATGATCATGAGGATGAGGTCGTCGAGCATTAGGTCAGGGCGCAGGTGCCCGGTGTCCTTGGCGCGGCGGATCAGTTCGGCGGCGGCGGTCAGCGAGGATGTGCGGATTGCGGCGAAATCCAGCGCGTTGGGGTAGGTGGACATGAAGGCCGCGGTGAAGCCGTGGTCGCGCGCTTGCAGCTCGCAGAGCTTCTCGATCGTGAGGCAGAAGCCGTGCCAGGGATCCGGATCGGCGAGCCCCTCGTCCACGAGGGACCGGCAGGCCAGCATCTGGTCGGTGAACGCCTCCGCGACCAGCATCTCCTTGGTCGGGAAATGGCGGTAGAGGGTCGCGGGCCCGACCCCGGCACGCCGGGCGATCTCCCGCATCGGCACGTCCAGGCCCGCACTGACGAATACCGTGCGAGCCGCCTCGAGGATGCGTTCGCGATTGTCACGCGCGTCCGAACGCAGTGCGTGAGGCAAATGAGCAGTCACCGCTCTCACTTTAGCTAAACGGACGGGGGCGTCCGTTAGGTTCCGATGGTTGGTTCCGATCGAGATGAACATGGAGAAACCGGTGAAAGCAGTGATGGTCCAGGCGTTCGGAGGTCCCGAGGTGCTCGCGGTGGTCGACCTATCCGACCCGAATCCGGCTGCCGGGCAGGTGTCGATCACGACCGAGGCGATCGGCGTCGGCGGTATCGACGCTCTTATCCGAAGCGGCGCGCTGGCCGCGTACGGCGCCACACCCGGTCGCATCCTCGGCAGCGAGGTCGCGGGGACCGTGACCGAGGTCGGGGAGGGCGTCGACACCACCTGGGTCGGCCGGCGCGTGTGGGCGCTCACCGGTGAGAGCGGCGGCTATGCCGAACAGGCCGTCGCACCGGCCGAGACGCTCGTCCCTCTCCCGGCGGACCTGTCGGCCGTCGACGCAGTGACGCTCGGCAGCTCGGCAATGGTGGCCCACTTTGCCCTGCGCCATGCCCACTTCGCTCGCGGTGAGTCGGTGCTGGTGCGTGGCGCGGCCGGCGGCATCGGGGTCATGGCGGTCCAGATCGCAGCCCGTGGCGGTGCCGGTGCGGTCGCGGTCACGACATCCTCGGCCGAACGTGGCGATCGCCTGCGCGAGCTGGGCGCGACGCATGTGCTGGACCGGCTCGGCCGGGGTGCGCCGGATGCTCCTGCGAGCTACGACGTCATCCTCGACATCGTCGCCGGTGCGGATCTGCCTTCATTCTTCGCCAGGCTCGAGCCGAACGGTCGCATGGTGGCTGTCGGCGCGATGGCAGGCATGCCGCCAACGGACTTCGGCATGGAGATGGTCGCGGCGTTCCGGAAGTCGATGTCGTTCGCCACCTTCAGCGCCGACACCGTGCCCCCACTCGAGCGACGGGCCGCGACCGCCGAACTGTTCACTGCCGCCAGTCGTGGCGAGCTGAAAGCCGTTGTGCACGAAACACTTCACTTGGAACAGGCGGTTTCGGCCCACCGGAAAATGGAAGCAGGCGAGGTATTCGGCAGGATCGCACTCACACCGTCGCGAAACTAGACCACATCGCTCCTCACTCGGCGAACAACGCCCGTATTTGCCGCATGTCGCGCTGACCGAACCGGCTGGCGCGGCACGGCGAAAGATCCATCGGCCCTTCCCATCCGGAGCCGACCGAACGCACCTTCATGCGGAATGCGATGTCTCGAATGTCACCGCAACCGCGATGCAGGCCAGCAGCTTCTCGGACACCGCGCGCGGGCCGTCGCTCAATTGCGATCGAAACGAGTGGCCTGCGCCGCCGCCTGGCCGAACTGGCCGAGCAGTCCGGCGGCGATATCGACTCTGCGCGAAGAGAATTCGCCGACACCTTCCGAATCCCCAGCGGCCGTCCCGGCACCGCGGCGGAGGTCGCCGAACTCGTCGCCTTCCTGGCCTCCAACCGGGCCCGCTACATCACCGGCACCGTCCAGGTCATCGACGGCGGCTGATAGTGCACCGCGCGGGCGGCAAACTACCCCAGGAAGTCGGCGAGCACGGCGCCACCTCGGGCCGCATCCTGAAGCATCCACCAGTGCCCCAGGCCTTCCAGGCGAGCGTTCCGGGCGCCCGCGCGTTCCCCGGCGCGAATACGCCGATCACCGCCGCCGACGTAGACGTCCTCCGTGGCGATGATGTGGAGGCCGGGGCGGGCGGCGGCTTTTTGTATTCGCCGCTCGGTTCGCAGTGATGCAGTGGCTCTACCAAGCGTCTGGCCGAGTCCGCCGGGCCGACCCGATGAGCCATCGATGAATTCACTTGTCGGACAGTGCTATGCATTGGTGATCTCTGCGATCACCGTGGCCGGATGGGGGCGATCGGCGATCTCGGCTGCGATGCTGCGGGCCTGGTTGCGAAAGGCGTTGTTCCGCAGCACTTCGGTTACCGCGGTGGAGATCTCGGCGGACGAGTCGGCCGTGATCGATGTCCCCGATGCGGCGGCGCGGGCGGCGTTGATGGGCTGGTCGGCGCCTTGCGGCCAGAGCACCATGGGCAGGCCGTGTGCCAGGGTGCCGAGGACGGTGCCGACGCCGCCGGCGCCGACCACCAGGTCGACCTCGTCGAGCAGTTGGGCCAGCGGGACGAAGGGCACGTACCGCACCCGGGCAGGGGCGGCTCCGGTCAGCCGCTCCTGAGATGCCTGATCCGAGGCGGAATGCCGCAGCGACGAGCCGAGCGTGGCGATGACGTTGACCTCGGTGTCCATAACCGCCGCCACGGCCGCGGCGAGGATGTCCGGGTCGGAGAAGATCGTGCCGAAGGTGACGAGCACCGTGGGCTTGTCGCGCGCGGCGAAGTCGGGCAGGTCGAGCGTAATGTCCTTCGGTCGGCGGTGGGCCTGCGGCCGGACCGGTCGCACCGTGGTGGCGGGGATCCAGTCCGGATCCTGCAGTTGCGGCGGACACGGGTCGATATAGCTCGACGCCGCGACCGGCCGCAGGTTCGCTCGCTCGGATCGGGCCGAGGCGACGCGATCGATCTCGTCGGTGATCGCCGACGGCAGTGCCGGGCCGATGCCGGCTCGGTGCCAATCGATGCCCAGCCCAGCGGCGACGATCGGACCCACCGCATCGAACGGCTCCGCGACAATCAGGTCCGCACCCCAGTCGGCGGCCTGGTCGATGCTGTCGGTGATGGCGAGGTCGACCCGGGCGCCGCCGAAGATCTCGCCGATGACCTGAGGCGTCGGATGGAACACGTCGGCGCCGGTGCGGCGGGCCGCCTCCTCGGAGAACTCACCCGGCATTACACCCGCATCGAGGAATTCGACCTCCACAGGGAGTTCGGCGGTAGCCTCGCCCCGGAATCCAGCGCTCGACAGCAGCCCGACGGTATGGCCGGCATCGACGGCTGCCTGCATGAGCGGCGCCAGGGGCAGGACGTGTCCGAAGGCCGGGGTGGCACTGAACAACAGTTTCATGGGCATCCGTTCGCTCTTGTCGACGCGGTCGCGCCGATGGTTCCCAGTCGAGGCCATGCCGCTGCGGCATGGCCAAGGGTTGAGTGTGCCCTTGCGGCATAGTCTTTCCTGAGACTATGTCAGCTGAACATGTCCTCGCACAGCAACATTCGCATCCGAGACTTCGGACTCGCCGGTCGATCGCGGCGGCGTATATGCGGCATTGCGGGCTACTGGTTGCCGGATTTGCGGTTGTCGCAGGGGTTTTGGCGCAATCTCACCGCCGGTGACGAATCGCACCGTCATGATCCGGATCGACAATGCCGTCGTCGGCAACACACCGTCGGCGCCGTCGGGCTCGGCCGGATAGTTCGGCCCGCCATAGCACCCATCGAGAGGAGCGAGATGGCACTGTCCGATCCGACCGCGATCGGGGATCTGTACGGATATGCCGCCGGAGGACCCGACTCGTGGCGCGAGTGTTCTATCCGGATGGCGCTGTGGTTCACGCGCCCGTGGTGCGGTTGTTCCTAGGCTCGACGCGAGTCCGATCGGTCGGTTGTGGCGTTGGCAGCCGAGGACGGGCAATCGTCTTGCGAGATATGGAGTTTCCATGAATTGGTCTACTGTTCGCCGGGGCCTGTTTGCCGCGGGGTTCGCCGGGATGGCCGTGACCGGCGTGCTGGCAGTTCCGGCGCTGGCCACCGCCCAGGCGATATCGCTCGTTCCGATCGTGCATGCGGACAACGCCGGTGACCCGAACACGGGGCAGAGCGGTCCGGGCAACCCGGGAACGCCGGGATCCGATCCGGGCAACCCGGGTACGCCGGGGGCCGGTCCGGGTAACCCGGGTACGCCCGGAACTTAATCGCCAACGGCCACAGCTCATTTACAGCATCGACGGCACGCCCCCGCAGCGGAGCGGTAGCCCTTTTATCACGACACTGATCACCGGTCGACCTGCCGCCTTCCTATGATTCGAAGGCGATGGCATTTCGATGGAAGATCAGCGTCATGGAGGAAGGGGGAAGGTCATGACGGAGCCGGAGAAGTCCGGACCCGGCCCGACGTTCGTCGGGAAGGCGGCGCCCGCGCCCGGCCGGGCGGCAGAAGGCTTCGGCAGCTTCTGGCGCGGGTGGGAAGCGCAGCTGGGCCGCAAGCAGCCGCCGCGCCTGTTCACCCCGGGCGGCGGCGGTGGTGGTGACTTCCGGCTCGATGTCCGCGCCGTCACCGCACACGACATCGTGATCGCTGATGTTCGCAGTGAGTCGGCCACCGGCACGCATGCCAGTCCGTCCGGCGACAGCGACGGCCAGGTGATGCTGATGCATGTGATCAAGCAGAACTCCTGGCGGTTCGCCCGGCCGGACGAGGGCGACTATCGCGTTCCCGCAGGGAATTTCATGCTGCAGCGCAACGGCCCGCCGACGTTCGAGGACGCGCGGCATACCGCGGCGTCGGTCCTGATCGTGCCCGCATCGCCGCTGGACCGTCTGGTCCAGGACAAGCTGATCACCGGACCGGCCTCCACGGCCGAGATGCGGTTGCTCCTGGGCCACATGCATTTGGTGGAGCAGGCCGCCCCGGATCTCACGCCGGCCGGTGCACTGGCGGCCCGCAACTCTCTGCTCGAGCTCCTGGCCGGGGTGCTGCGGCAGCAGGTGGACAGCACCGAGCCCACGTTCGGCCCCGCGCTGGCGCAGGCGGCGAAGGACCTCGCGGACCGCCTGCTCGCAGACCCGGAGCTGTCGCCGTCGATGCTGGCCGGCGAGCTCAGTGTCTCCCTGCGCACGCTCCAACGGGCATTCGCCGCGGCCGAGGACAGCGTCGCGGGATACATTCGCCGCCGCAGGCTGGAGCAGGCCCGGCTCGAACTCCTCAGTGCCACAGGGCGTCCGAGCAACACGGAGCTGGCCGCCCACTGGCAGTTCGCCGACAGCAGCCATTTCGTCCGTGCCTTCAAGGGCCGATACGGTTGCACCCCAACCGAGTTCGCCCGGGGCGCGGCCAACGGTGATACCGACCTGGTTGTCGGGAGCGCTCGCAACTGACGACTTTGGCGCAAATGTTCCATCGAGATGCCGCCCTGATTCACGTCCTGGCACTGCCGACCTTCCTAAGCTTTCATGTCATACCTCGATCTGCGGTTGCGCGTGAGGTGTACGCGAGTGACCAGATGACGCTGTAGGTCACCGATTTCGAAGGTCAATCCGATGCCGGTCGGGCGCAGGTGAGGGATTCGTTGTGACAATAATGTGGCAGAGCCCGGACATTCACGAGGTGGAGTCCGACGTACTTCGATTGAGTATGTTGGGGCCGGTCGAGGTGTGGATGGGTGAGCGCCGCCTGGATATCACGGCGCCGCAGACGCTGGCCGTGCTGGCCATTCTGGCGGCCGAGCCCGGGCGCACCCTGTCGACGACCCAACTGGCCGCCCGCCTGTGGGCGGATCAGCCGCCGACCTCGGCGGCCAATGTCCTGCGCAACCATGTGCACGGCATGCGCCGCCAATTCGATGCCTACGGCCATGCCGGCGCCGGAGCGGAGTGGCTCGGCTCGACCCTCGGCGGCTATCGGCTCGGCCTGCCGGTGGAGTCCGATGTGGGCCAGGTCGAGCGGCTGATCGCGGCCGCCGAAGCCGATCGCAGCGCGGGCGCGGCCGAGGAGGCGAACGAGAAATTGGCTGCGGCGCAGCAACTGTGGCGTGGCGATCCGCTCATCGGCCTGCCCGGGCCGTGGGCGGAGAAGGAACGCGCACGCCTGGACGGGCTGCGCGCGGCCCTCGGCGAGGCCACGATATCCGTCGCGCTGGACCTGGGCCGGTATCCGGCCGCGGTCGCGGAGCTGGAGGCGTTGGTCAGGGCCGAACCGCACGGTGAGCGGTGGCACGAGCTGCTGATGGTTGCGCTGTACCGCGCGGGACGGCGGGTCGATGCGCTAGAGGTGTACCGGAACGCGCGCCGCCTGCTGGCCGACGAACTCGGCCTGGAGCCCGGTCCGCGGATGACCCGGCTGCATCAGCAGATCCTGTCGGCCGAGCCGCCGATCGTCGCCGGCGAATCGCGTTCTCCCGATAGCGAATTCCACTCGCCGCGCATCCCGGCGCAACTGCCCCCGGACGTTGCCGACTTCGTCGGGCGTGAGGATCTGGTGCAGGAGCTGACCGAGGCGCTGAGTGCGAACTGCGATCGCCGCCAGGCGGTCGCGATCACCGGGATGGGCGGCATCGGAAAAACCACGCTCGCAATACATCTCGCCCATCGCGTACGCGACCACTATCCGGACGGAGTGCTGTATCTCGACCTCGGCGGCATGGACGAGCAACCCCGCGAGGCCGATACGCTGATCGAGGTCGCATCGCGGTCGTTCGGAGTCGAGCTGAGCGAACTGTCGCTGGACCCCGCGGAGCGAACGAGCCTGTGGCGCGAGCTGATTGCGAGCAGGCGCGTCCTGCTGGTGCTCGACAATGCGCACAACGTGGATCAGCTCGCCCCGCTCCTGCCGAGTACGGGGCAGGCGGGGGTCGTGGTCACCAGCCGATCGAGTCTGGCGGAAATGTTCGACGCGCGGCTGGTCCCGCTGGATGTCCTGACCCCCGACGAGGCCTGGATGTTGCTGGAGCGCATGGTATCCGCGCGTCGCCTGGCGCAGGAATCCGATGCGGCGCACGAAATCCTGCGCCAGTGCGGTTATCTTCCGGTGTCGCTGCGCACCATCGGGGCGCGTCTGGCGAGCCGGCCCGCATGGACGCTCGCCGCGGTCGCCGAGCGCCTGGCCGAAGGGCGGGACCGGCTGGCCGAACTCGTGGTGGGCAACATCTGCGTGGAAGAGGTATTCCAGACCTCGTACCGCCGGCTCGATCCCGAGCTGTCGCGCGCGTTCGTTCTCATCGGGTTCTGTGACGCGCCCCATCTGTCCGTCGCCGCCATCGCCGCCCTGCTCGACCGGGATCGGACCGCGGCCGAGCGGCTCTGCGAGACGCTGGTGGACTCGGGCATGTTGCAGACATCGGAGCTGGGGCGCTACCGCCAACACGATCTCCTGCGGCTGTTCGCCCGCGGCGTGGCGGACGCGGCGCTGCGGCGGGAACGGCCGCAGGCGCTGCACCGGCTGGTCGACTTCTATTTGGCCAGCGCGAAAAACCTGGTGGAACTGCGTGATCCGGGCATGGGAACCGATCATTACGCGGTCACCAGCTCCGCGGGGCAGCGGTTCACCGACGAGCGGCACTGTGCCGCATGGGTTGCGGCCGAGCGATCCGGGCTTGTCGCACTCTACCGCCAGGTCGCCGATCATCCCGATGCCCGAACCCGGACGCTCGCAGTCGATCTCGCCCTCGCGGTCGTGATCTGGGGGGATGCGGGCGAGCACACGCCCGAGGTGGCGCAGGCGGTGGAGGCGCTGGGCCGGACGGCCGGGAACGACGGCGATGGCCGCACCCTGGCCCGGGCACAGCTCGCCGCCGCGGGCGCCCGCCTGATCGGTGCGGGGGATCCGGTTGCCGCTCGCACGGTCCGCACTATCGGTGGGGTCCTGCATGATGTGGGCGATGTGGTCGGGGCCATCCTCGCCGAGCAGGTGTTGAGCAGGGCCACGAACCTCCGGGGGCCGGTGGAGGGTGCCGAGGCACGCTACCGGCGCGCGCCGTCGGGCCGCGCAGCCGGAACGGCAACCTGTTCGTAGCACGACCGGGGAAGGGCGGCCATGAAAACCATTGCCGCCCTTCCCGTCGTCAGATCACCGAATCGGCGTAGGCCCGCGTCTGCCGCTGCCGGAACCGTTGCTCGAAGCCCGCGAAGTAGAGCGATGGTGCGGTCGACGACGAAGATTGTTCGATCACCCCGTCGTCGGCGATGTAGAAGATGGCGCGGCCAATGGCGATCTCGCCGGGTTCGGTGGGTACGAACACCATCCAGCCGACCTCGAGGCGTTCGGCGACGAGCTGGTCGAGCGGATACCCGGTGGTGTCGAGGCTGAGTCCGAGGATGTACTCGCGCACCAGCATGATCGCCTGGTGCTGTGGCAGTGGCTCGGGGGCCGCAGCCGTGAGGCCGGCCAGCGACAGCTGATACAGGGCGCCGTCGATGTCGTCGATGAGATCATCGAACACCGCGGTCAAGGTATCGCGGATGACCACCCCGGCCTCGGCGGCGGCAACCAGTGTGGCGGCGGCCTGTCGCTGTTGCTCGGTCGGATCGCCGCCGGCCACGCCGCAGACGATGTCGGCCACGGTCTGCGCCGACCACACCCCCGGAACGGCCGCGCTGATCAGGTCCGCGCCCGGGGAATCGCCGCGGTGCCAGCTGCCGTGCGCCCACCAGTAGCAGAACGACAGCATGCCCTGGGCCGCACGGGGATTGAGTACCTGATTGGCCACCCAGTTCGGGGCGCCGGCATACAGGTCCGGCAGTTCGTGACCGCCGTTGTAGGCGGCGTCGAGTTCGGGGGCGTTCCACATGCCGCCCGAGAGCACCGCGCGGCCGCCGGGCAGCACGAACAGCGTGGATCCGCTGCGTGCGGAACCCTCGAAGATGCCGAGCGCGGGCCGGATTCGCGGTCCCAGCTCCGAGCCGACGGCGACGAAGGCCGCCGCGATCGTCGCCCAGCGTGCCCACAACACGGGCAGCGGGGGGAAGTCTACGCGCGAGAGCTCCGAGGTGATGCCCGCGTCGCGGTCGGCGCGGGCCTGCGCGGCGGCCTCCTGGGGAGAACGCCATTGCTGTTCGTCGTGCCGGACGTAGGCGGCGAGCCACACCGGGATCTTTTCTCGCGGAAACGCTTCCAGGTCGGCGCGGTAGGCCTCGGGAGTCAGCAGCTGATCGTCGGGGAAGGGTTCGTCGCCGTAGTCGAAGTCGACCTCGACCTCGCCGGTGATCTCGAGCTCGATCGTCATGCGCCACCACGGGCCGTCGCCGAGTTGCGCGGAGATCTCGCGGTGCAGCCGGACGAGTTCGCCGACCTCTGCCGACGGTTCGGCGCGGGCGACCTGATCGGTGTCGTCGTAGTAGAGCACGTGGGCCACACCCCCGGCGACGGTCAGCGAGAAGGCCGCCTCCAGCCATTGCCAGCCTTCCGGACCGGCGACGGCCAGCTCGCGGGCGATGCGGTGGGCGAGGTCGCTGGCCTGCTCCTCGGCTGCCTGCGCGGCGGAGGCTTGCGGCTCGCTCGGCTGCTCCTCAGTGGTGGCTTGTGGCCCGAGTGGCGGTTTGGCGGTGTCGGCGGCGGGCGCGGCTCTGTAGCCCAGGTTGAAGCCGACATCGGGAAAGTCGTTCTGGGCCGAATCCGGACGTTGGGGATCGCTCATATCTATGAATCCTTCTCGCGCTTGCGCCAGGAATAGGCGTTCTGTCACGCCACGCACGGTGTGTATCCGCCCCCGAGTGGAATTCAACCTATTGACGATAAGTTTCGAGTAAAACTCGCGTAATAGGGCGTCACAGGCGAGTAAGAATGGCATGACAAATGCGTCATGACGGGATTTTCGGCCTTCGGTATGGTGAATGAGCTGACCGCCGAAGATGATTCGCGTGTTACGATACGGATGAGTTGCATGAACGATGTAACGTTACGAATGCTCCCGACTTGCTGAACTTCTTGGGCGCGTTAATATTGGACGTGCCTCACGGAGGTAGTAAGTACGCAAAACAGCGCTAGGAGGTGGCGTGATGGGCGTTCTAGAAGTAGAACCCAATGCATTCCAGCAGTACGGCGACATTGCGGCGAGCACGGCCACCATAGTCGCGACGGCAGGCACTGTCGACCAGGCCGCCAGTGTGGCCGCGGCGGCGCCGGTGTTCGGACTCATCGGCCAGGAATTTCTGGCCAGTTTCGCCTACGCCCAATGTAACCACTTCGTTGCGGTGAACCAGCTGGCGAACGTTTTCGCCAACACCTCGACCGCCGCGCATACCGCCGCTGGCGCCTACGAGCAGACCGAGTTGCATAACGCGGCCGGATTCACCGCTGCCGAACCGGTCTCACAATGAGCCCCGCCGCCGAAACCTTGGCGGCACCATTACATCCCACGGCTCTGGATGCCCTGCAGAACACGCCGGTCGCACCGTTGGTCGGCCAACCTGTCGCGCAGGTGCTGGCCACCATGGGATTGCCCACTATGCCGCAACCGCTCGCACTAGCACCGCCGCCGGGGCTGCCCCCATTACCGCCGCTCGATCCGGTCGCCCTGATCAAGCCGGTCACCGACCTGTTCAGCGGCTTCGGTACCGGCATTCTGGGCGCAGGCGGAGCCATCAACCCGCAGTCGATGCTGCAGAACGTGGTTCAAGCGCTGAACACGGCCATACAGGGGGCTCAGTTGGGCCTGCAACTACTGGAGTCGATGCGAGGCTCCGGCACCCAGGCGGCTGCAGCGTCCGGAGTTGCCGCCCAGGGCAATTCGGCGGCCGTCTCCGCCCAGGCCGCACAGATGCACGCCACGCTGGGCGCGGCATCGGTGACGGTGGCGACCGGGGCGGCCGAAATGGCCGCGGTGGCAGCCCAATTGGCCACCACCGAAGCGCTGTTGGCGCCGTTGGCCGCGACCCCGGGTGGCGCGGCCGCGCTGCTGGCCGCGGCGATGGAGGCAGCCGCCGAGGCGGCCGCGATCACCGCCCATACAAAGGCCCAGCTGCTCATGCATTCGGCCACGATGACTCAGAACGGCAGTCCGGTGCAGGTCAACGGCGGATCCACCAACCTTTCCAGCAGCAGCGCGCAATCCGTACTGCAGGAGGTGATATCGGGGGCCGAGCAGGTCGTGCAGCCGCTGCTGTCCGCGGCGCAGCAGGTCGGCGCCGGCCAGGTCCAGCGGCTGACGGCCACTCCGGTGCTGGCGCCTGCCAAGTTCGACGCGCTCGCCGGAGCCGGGGCCGGAACTGCGGCCGCACTCGCCGCCGGTTTCGGCGGCGGCTTCGCTGGCGGCGCCCTCGGTGCGGTGAGGTCCGCCCCCTTGGGGGCATGGCAGGAGGGCAACCTCACCGAGGCCGCGGCAGCGGAACCCGTGAGCGAAACCATCGCCGCCACCTCGGTGGTGTCCGAGGGCGCCGTGCTGCCGCCGATGATGATGGGTGGCGGTGCTGCGATGTCGGCGGTCCGGGCGGGCGCCTCCACCAGCACACCCGAGGCACTGGTGAACGCCCGCCACAGCGGGGAACTGGTCGGCGCCGACCCCGACGATATCGCCGCGCCGGTGATCGGCGCGATCCCAACCAGCCCAACCAGTCCGGATACCCCGTTCAGTCTGTAGGCGACCCGCCTCCCGACATCGACACTCTCACAAGGAGTTCCCGTGAGTAAGCTCGCCTTCGATCACGAACTGGCCCGGCAGGCCGCCGGTCGGCTGGACACGTTGGCCGACCGATTGGAGGGCAGTCTGCGCGACGCGCAGATCTCGCTCCGCCCCGCGGCCGCCGCCAACGATCGGGTGTCACTGCACACCGGGCAGACCTTCGATCAGGTCGGCGACTCCTTCCAGCAGTCGTATCGCACGGGCGTGCACGAGTTGCGCAAGATCGCCGCCAATCTGCGCTCGCACTCGGACTCGTTCGGCGACACCGATGACCAGTCCGTCGAGGCATTCCGCGGGCTTTTGTGACAGATCGCGAGTGACCTCCCAGCAGTGAGAACGAGACGAGGACCGAGACGATGGTGGCACCACCGAAGCCCGGGTTCACCGGCACGGTGTGGGAGGCCGTCCCGCCCGAACAGCTGGTACAGGAAGTGACCACCGGACCCGGTGCCGCACCGATGGCCGGGGCCGGGCTCGCCTACTCCGGACTGGCCGCCGAATTGGGTGAGGCCGCTACGGAATACCACGCAACCCTGTCCGTGCTCGGCGACGCATGGGCGTCCTCATCCAGCGCGGACGGCCTGAATCAGCTTGCCGCGCTGACCGAGTGGCTGGATCGAATCACCGCCTCGGCCCATGCCAACGCCGCGATCGCCACCCGGCAGGCGGCCGCCTATGAGATCGCCCGCACCACCCTCCCCCATCTCGTGGAGGTCGCCCAGGCCGCCCGCGCGGCAGAGGATTTGATGCGCAACAGCCTGCTTGGAGCCCCTCTGGCCGGCCTGCTGGATACCGCCGAACAACAGCTCGACGATATCCGGCAGCAGGCGGCGCGGGTGATGCAGGCGTACGAGGCCGCCAGCGCGCAGCTGGCCCGCCCGTGGCAGCAGGATTCCGCACCCGAGGTGTCCGCCGGCGCGAATTTCGTTGCCGAGCAGTCGCGCGGCACGCCGGCGAATGCGCAGCCGCCCGGGAGCACTGCGAGCCCGCCGCAGCTACAGCACGCCATGTCCGATCTCCCACAGATCGATCTGTCCGCGCTGCAACCACCGGCCCCGACGGTCCCGGTCGGCAGCGAGGCACTGGCCATGCCCGCGCTGCCGCTGCCCGGCGTCGCACCCGCGCCCGTGCCGGCGCAGGTGGTACAGGCGCAGCCCGTCACCGCCGCGCCACCACCGGTGGTCGCCCCAGCCTCGGCGGTCGCCCCACCCGCTCCCCTTCCAGCACCGGCGCCCCGCGCGGTCCCAGCCGACGCCGGCGGCACCGAGACGATCATTGTCAATGCCGGATTCGCCACCGCCCCTGCGGTATTGGGCGGCAGGGCACCCGCTGCCGCAGCAGAGGTCATGGCCCCCGCGACGCCGGAATTGGAGTCGTAATTGGCCACCCTCACCACAGACGGCATACTGGCCGTCGCAGCCGCACTCGATGTTCAGACGCTGCCGACCGCCCTTGCGGTGCGTCCCCGGCACACCGACCACGGGCAGCACGCAGCGGCCCGGGTCGCCGCCGAGGCCGACCTGCGTGAGCGCGGCGTGCTGGATCCCGTCGGCGACGTCCGCGACGACGACCTGATCACCGCGCTGTTCGCGCTCGCCCGGCCCGAACGCCAGCTGATCGCGCGAATCCACCGCCCCGGCATGCCCGCGTCAGGTCCGGAGGCGGCAGCGGAGCGTAACCACGCAGAACCGGCGGGCACGCCCCATGGACCCGACACGCTGATCCGGTTCTGCCTGGTCCGCCGCGGTCTCGAGCACGCCGTCGCGGTTCGCACCGGTGACGAGCTGGACGTGCGGACGGTGTGGGCCGACGAGGATCCGATGACGCTGGCCCGCCCACTGCTGGCCGTGCTCGGACCGTGCCCGCCCGCCGACGTCCCGGCGTTCAGCGCCCCGACCACCGACCTGCAGCGGTGCCTCGACGCCGCGGGCACCGACTACACGGCAGCCGCCTATGGCCTGGGCATGCCGCAGGACGACGCCGTCACCCTCGGATTGGCGCTACGCCAACGGCATTCGATTGCCGAGATCGTCTGCTACAGCCACCGCGACGGCCTCGCCGTGCGGTCCCCCGCCGCGGCCGCCGTCTACGACACGTCCGCCGGGCGGATCATCGGCGGCGGCAGCGTCACCGCCGCAGACCAGACCTGGACCACGCTCGCACCGGGCAGCGACCATCGCATGGCACAGGTGATCGCCGCGCTGGTCGAGTCGCTGCCGGAAGGCAGGTGGATGCCGTAGCTCGTGTGTGATTTCGATGCCGGGATCGACCGGCAGCCTCCGAATGTCCGAACCGCCGGAGCCATGTCTCCGCCGATACTCACCCATCCAATACTCGAAGGGATTTCCAATGGCAACCCAGTATCTTGATTTTGCGACATTCCAGAAGTACGCGAACGCCTATGCCGCGGTCATCGACCCCATCAACAAGACCGTGGATCAGCTGCGGTCCTCGGTAGAAGCCGCGAAGTCGGGCTGGCAGGGTACCGCTTACTCCGCGTTCAACTCCTTTGCCACAGAGCTGGAAGCGCAGATCACCAAGGTGAACAAGGATCTGACCCAGGTCTCCGAGGCACTGAATTCCGGCGAGAAGACCGTTGCCACATCCGACGACGAAAGCACGTCCGGATTCACATCGCTGGCCACCAGCTACAGCTAATTCCTGCGACCGCGGGCGATAAGCGCCCGAACGTGCAGTATATAGACTCGAGAAGGGATTCATCATGAGCGGCGTATTGAAATACGACGACAACACCGTCAATAACCTGGTCGGCGATCTGAGTGGTTACAACAAGTCGCTGACCACGGAGATGCAGAACGCCCAGGATGCGGCGAACAATCTGCTGAGCCAAGGCTGGGACAGCGGCAACGACAACGGCGCCTCGGCGACCTTCCAGGCGAAGCATAAAAGTCTGATGGCTGATATGGAAGGTCTGATCAACATTCTGTCCAAGGGAACCCAGCACGTGACGGACTCGCTGACTCGGGCCAGGTCGACCGACACCAAGGTCGCCGGCGACTTCACCTGGTAACCGACCCGGACTACATGTAGGCCCGTCGCCACCCGGCGCCGGGCCTGCACGTGTGCGTACCCAGGCCGGCTGCACTCATGCCGGCTGCAAGGTCTCCACCCCGCCCGGATTCGCGCCGGACAGATACCGGAGCTCCTCCGGGATCGACACGATTCGCACCTCGAACTCCCCTGCCGCGGTGCGGATACGCACGTCGTCACGCCGGTCTGCGGATTCGACGAGGACGACGTCGGCGTCGAGGATCGCCGCGGACTCATCCTCACCCGGGGCGCGCACGTGCACCACGGTCGCCTCCGATACCTGGCCGGCCGAGGCGACGCCGTCGTAGACGATCATCGTCGCGGCGGCGGTGTGCTGGGCGCCACCGCCGGGGTGTGACACCGACAGCGCCTCCGGTGCGCCGATCTGCTCGGCCAGATGCGCCCAATCCTGCGGCCGGGTGCTGTGCACGATCACCCGGGCGCCCACCGCCATCGCCCGCAGTGTCGTTTGCTGCACCAGCCACAGACTGCCCACGATCTCCACGCGCCGCACCGCCGGTCCGAACAGCGGCACTGCCACACCGAACCCATCGGTGGTCGCGCCGATCACCTGCCCACATCCGCCGGACGGCACGGTCAGCCAGGTCAGGGCCGCGGGCACGCCGAAGGAGGCGGCCCCATGGTCCCCGCCTTCCAGCAGCATCTGCCGCTGTACCCCGGTGAGCGGCCGCAAACCCAGTCCGGACAGTCTCGTGCGTACCTCCTCGGTGGCCGCGCCCGCGGTGTCGTGCCGCACCAGCGCGGTGACCGCCACCCGCCCACCGGACTCGCGGCGGGCGGCGGACCCCCCGGCCGGGCGCACCTGCAACCGCACCATGGTCGAGAGTCCGGGCACCGCCCAGATCCCCGCCATCACATCGGAGTTCAGCCGATCGGGCTGGATCGTATACCCGGCGAGTTCGATACCGTTGCAGCGCAGCGCATGCCAGTCCTCGAGCCACTGTCCCGGATCGATGTCGTGCCCGGTGGCCGATTCCGCGGCGGTCAACTCGGCGGCGGTCAGCACCCGCACCCGGACACCATGCCGGGCCAGTCGGTTGACGACCCGGCGGGTGGCGACCATGGCGGTGCGGACGGCGCCCTCGGTGCCGCCGCCGCGATTACCGATCGCCTCGGTGTTGTCCATCGGATCCAAGCGCAGCGTCAGCCACACTGTACGTGTCGCCGTCGCCGGCAGCGATCCCAGTATCTGCTCGTATATCCGCACCGCCTCGTGGTTGCCGCCGGCGCGGACCCCGAGCGCGACGACGTCGATGGCGGCCAGGCGGATGTCGAACTGGGACAGGCAGCGCGCCACCTCGTCCAGCGGGATCTCGTCGGCAGTGCGGATCACCGTCGGGGAGAGCAGGGTCGGTGCCACACCTCGCGGCTCGACCCGCACCATGGTGATCAGGCACCGGCCGTCCCAGCGCATTCCGTATATGTTGCCATCGGATTCCGGGACCGGCACATCGAACGGTTCCACGCTCGGCGTAACACCGCTCTGACGCCTTTCGCGCCACCGCAGTGCCAGGCGCATTGCAAGAATTCGCCAGACATTTCTCCCATGTACTCGCAGAGCTCCGAATGCGGCCACGACAACCCCCGCGGCGAGTGCGGCCAGGAGCGGTCCGTGGAATGCGATCACCGCAGTGCCCACCCCTGCCCCGAGGGTGGCCGCGGGCAGAATCACCGGCAGCGGGAGATGATGAAATACATCGGGCTTATCCGATGTCAATGGCGGCGGCCCCGCGGGTGGCTCCTGGGCCGATTGCATGATTGTCTCCGGATTTGTTGTGGCCGATGCGGTCTGCTCCGGCGCGGCGGCAATGTCACCCATTCGGCATGTCTCCCATCAGCATTCATCCCCGCATTACGGTAGCCTCTCACACGTCCGCCAGTTTCGGGTGATCGCGGGCATAGTGGAGGAGTTTGCAGTGCCGGCACAACTGACCACTCGAGCGCAGGTCAATGGTTACCGATTTCTGTTGCAGCGCTTCGAGCACGCACTAGTGCGTCGTGATGTCCGCATGTTGCATGATCCCATGCGCATACAGTTCCGTTCCATGATCACCGGTCTGGTGCTGGCGGTGCTGTGCACCGGCGGCTGCGCGGTGCTGGCCTTCATACACCCGCAGGGGCAGGTCGGCGAGGCCAAGATCATCATGGGTTCGGACAGCGGCGCAATGTACGCCATGGTGGGCAACACCCTGCACCCGGTGCTGAACCTGGCCTCGGCGCGCCTGATCACCGGCAGCAGTGAGACGCCGACCTCGGTGAAGGACAGCAAGCTGGCGACATTGCCGCGCGGGCCGCTGCTCGGCATCCCCGGCGTGCCGGGGGCGCTGCCCGGCCCGGCCGACCACGACAGGTCCGACTGGACCTTGTGCGACGACATCTCCACCGGAGTGAAATCCACGGTCCTGTCCGGCCCGCCACAACTGGGCCCCATGACCCGCGGGGTGGCCGCCGACGAGGCGCTGCTCGTATCCCAGGGCCGGGCAACCTATCTCGTCTACGACGGCAAGCACGCCCGCATCGACATGCGTAACACCGCGATCGTGGCAGCCCTGGGACTGCAGGGGCTGCGACCGCGGCCGATCAGCGACGGGCTGCTGAACGCCACGGTGGCAGCGCCGGACCTCACCGCCCCGGCGGTCCCGGGCTCAGGGGCGCCGAGCCCGGTGCGGTGGGCGAACGTCACCGCAGGTGCGGTGATCCAGGTCGACAACGTCGGCGGCACCATGCTGTACGTGGCGCTGCCGAACGGCGTGCAGCGGCTCTCGCCGTTCGCGGCACAGGTCGTGCGCACCGCCGGCTCCATGGGACTGACCGACATCGTGCGGGTACCGCCGGACGCGCTCGCCGGCGTGCCGGTGGTCGACGAGCTTGCGGTGGACCAGTTTCCGGCGCAACAACCGCGCATCGTCTCCGCCGACGACGAGCCGGTGGCCTGTGTGCACTGGTCACGTAACCGGCGCAACCCGTCCGCGCAACTGGAACTGCTGGTGGGCAAGCAGGTGCCCCTGGCCGAGAACATGCATCCGGTCACGTTGGTCGACGGCGGGCGCGGTCAGCGCGCCGACGCCGCCTACATACCACCGTCGACCGGTGAATACGTGCAGGTGACCGGCATCGATCCGAACAGCGCGCGGCGGGAGGTGCTGTTCTATATCACCGACACCGGAGTACGGTTCGGCATCCCCGATGCCGCCACGGCGACCATGCTGGGCCTGTCCTCTCCGAAACTGGCGCCCTGGCAGATCGTGAGCCTGCTGCCGGCCGGTCCGATGCTGGACCGCCAGTCCGCGCTGGTCGCGCACGACACCCTGGGCACCGGGCGGCCCGATCCGCCCGGCGGACCGCCCCCCGGCCAGGGTGGCGGTCAGTGATCGGCCCGGCCCGATTACTCACCGCGCCAACCCATTACCGACGAGCACCAAGTGAGCCGATGAGATTCCACGTCGCTGCGCTGCCCCACACGCAGACCACCAAGTACTACTCGCCGTGCGCCTACACGCAGAAGGTGCGCAAGTTCTGCGACATGATGATGAGCTTGGGCCACGAGGTGTTCCTGTACGCCTCGCAGGAGAACGAGGCCGCCTGCACCGAGCTGATCACCGTCACCACCGAGCAGGATCGGCGAGAATGGTTCGGCGAGAAGACACTCGCGGACGGATTCGACTGGTTCAGCTGGAACTCGCAGGACCCGCACTGGCTGATCACCAACGCTCGTACCATCGCCGAGATCTCCAAGCGCAAACAACCGCGCGACATCATCTGCGCCATCGCCGGATCCGGCCAGCAGCCACTGGCCGACGCCTTCCCCGACCTGCAGACGGTCGAGTACGGCGTCGGCTACAGCGGAGTATTCGCCAAGCACCGGGTGTTCGAAAGCTACGCCTGGATGCATGCGGTGCACGGCGCGCGCACCACTGTCGAGGGAGTCATGTCCGACCGCGGCCAGTTCTACGACGCGGTGATCCCGAACTACTTCGAGGTCGAAGACTTTCCGTTCTCCGCCGAGAAAGACGACTATTTCCTGTTCATCGGCCGTCTGATCGAGGCCAAGGGCTTTCAGATCGCCGTCGACACCTGCAAGCGGCTGGGCGCGAAGCTGATCGTCGCCGGCGCCGGCCACCCGCCGGATTACGGCGAATACGTCGGAGTCGTCGACGTGGCGCGGCGCGGCGAGCTGATGAGCCGGGCCCGGGCAGTATTCACACCGTCGCTGTATCTGGAGCCGTTCGGCGGCGTGCACGTCGAGGCCATGCTGTGCGGGACACCCGTGATCACCACGGACTGGGGCGCATTCAGCGAGACGGTGCAGCAGGGCGTGCAGGGCTTCCGTTGCCGGACGCTGCGCGAGTTCTGCGACGCCGCGGAGGCGGTCGGCAAGCTCGACTACCAGGGGATCCGCGACTACGCGGTGTCCAAGTTCTCCACCGAGGCGGTCGCCAAGCAGTACGACGAGTATTTCCGGCGCCTGCACACCCTGTGGGGCGACGGCTTCTACACCCTGTAGGGCGGTGATCATGCAATTCAATGTCACACTGGCGGATCCGAGCCTGGTCACACCGGCCTTCGACGACGTGGTTACCGGCGTCGACGCCGCTTTGCGCGATCTCGGCTACACCACCACGAACGCCGGCGGGCACGCTCCCGAGCACATCGATGTGGTGTTCGGGCACTACGTCGCGCCGGAGCGATTCCCCGATAGATCGGTCGTTTATCAGCTGGAGCCGGTGTGCGGACATACCCTGCGGATGGGTCATGTCGCCTTGGATGCGCTGCGGCCCAATGTCGTATGGGATTATTCGCGGCTCAATGTCGAGCAACTGCGCGCGCGGGGAGTGCACGCGCATTACGTGCCCATCGGCCACCACCCGTGTCTGCAGCGTGTCCCCTCGATGCCCGAGCAGGAGGTCGACGTGCTGTTCTACGGCCGCGGCACCCAGCGCCGGCTCGCGATTCTGTCCGCGCTACGCAGGGCGGGCCTGCGCACGATCCATGTCGGCCACGGTATCCACGGCAGTGCGCTGGATCAGATCATCGGCAGTGCCAAGGTGGTGCTGAACCTGCACGCGCTCACCGAATACCGGGTGCTGGAAACCGTGCGCGTCGGATATCTGCTGAGCAACCGCAAGGCGGTCGTCGCCGAGGTCGGCCACAGCGACGACGACGACGACGAACTGGGCGGCGGCATCGCCGCCGTCCCGTATCCCCAGCTGGTGGACGCCTGCGTCGACCTCGTCCGGGACGATGCGGCCAGAGCCGAGTTGGAGGCCGCGGGTTTCGCGGCCATCTCCCGTCGCCCCACGACCGATATCCTCGCCGGTGTCCTGCACACCGCCGAGGCACTCGACCCGCTGGCAGGTGCCTGGGGCCCGCGCTACTGAGGCACGTTCCCACGCAGTGACCTTCGCTCGCGCTGGCGCTGAGAGGGGAGTCAGCGCCGGACGAAGCGCGCCAGCGCGGCCAGCGTCTGCTCCATCGTCTGCCGGTTGCGCACCGAGCGGCGCCCGAAGCCGGTGGTGACCACCGAGGTCATCTTGTAGAACAGGTCGCGCCGGTCGGTGAATCGCTCGATGACTTCGCACCCACCCGGTTGCGCGGTGATCTCGAATTCCCAAGCCGACACCGGCCGACCCGAGGCGTGGACGGCGAAGGCGAAGCGCTTTCCGGGGTCGGCCGCCGTCACCGTGCAGATCGTGCTCCACTTGATCCACGGACGCCGATTGTCGCCGCGGAAGGTCGATCCGACGGCGCCAGGTTCGCCGGTGAGCCACTCGCCGCCCGCCGACTCCGGACTCCACTCGCCCATCCGGGTCACGTCGGCGATCAGTTCGTACACGGTCTCCGGGTCGGCGGCCATCATGTGCCGGACCTCGACTGTCGTCATGAAACCTACCTCGCGCCTCGCCCGGAAGCCTTCGCGCGACCGGAATTCTCTTGCTTCACAGTCATTCTCGCCCGTCCAGCAGCGTTCGACACCGCTCGTTCGGCTACTGTCCTACGGTACGTAAGCGAGCACGGCATGCGCTTGAACCACAGCGCCACACGGACAGGACATTTGCGCCGAAGCCGATCGGGTTGTGGCAGTGGGCAACAGCGCGAGCGGCCTCGGGTTGTCCGGTGCTGGACCGATTTTCAGTGACGATAGGTTATAACCGCAGTGACAGATTTCAGCCCTGATCGTTCCTCGACCGGGTACCGCGAATCGGATCCGAGTGCGCCGCGAGAGGAGTTCGTCATGGACTCCACGCCGCCGGACGCCCCGCCGCGTTCCTTCGACTCGAACCGGCACAGATGGGAGGCACGGTTCCCCGGGGGACGAGCACTTCCCACCTTCACCCCGGATACGGTCGGTGACTTCCGGATCAAGGCTCATGCGGTCCGGATGCGTGAGCTGACGATGGTGGACATCCACGGCGCATCGACGATCCGCACGACGCGTCCGGTCGAGGGCGTCGAGGGGCAGGTCCAGCTGCACCTGGTGTCGCGCGGCGCCTGGACGCTGGACGGCCGGTCCGATCGCGGCGAGCACACCATACAGGCCGGGCAGTTCCTGCTCCAGCATCTCCGGAAGCCGACGCATTTCGAAACGGCGCCGCACACGACGGCGAAGATCATCACCGTCATGCCCCCCACCCCGCTCGAGCCGATGCTTCGGGACCGGATGATCACCGGACCGGCGGACTCGACCGAGATCCGCCTGCTGGTGGCCTACGCGGACATGGTCCGCACCACGATGCCGGATCTCGGTCCGGCCGGCATACACGCCGCCAACGGCGCCCTGCTCGAGCTGATCAAGGGTGTCGCCCTGGGCGGGTTCGACGACGCGGAACCCCAGCTCGCTCCCGCGCTCGCCCAGGCGGCGAGGGACCTCGCGGACCGCTGGCTCGCCGATCCCGGCCTCTCCACGACAACGCTGGCCCGCGAACTCAATGTCTCGATCCGCACCCTGCAGCGCGCGTTCGCCTCGGCGGGAGAACCGGTGACCGCCTACATCCGCCGCCGCCGTCTGGAAGAAGCCAGACGCGCCCTCACCGCATCGCCCGACCGGCCGAGCATCTCGGAAATCGCCGCCCACTGGCAGTTCTCGGACAGCAGCCACTTCATCCGAGTCTTCAAGAGCGCCTACGGCCGAACCCCCGCCGAGTACACCCGCTCGATATGGGCACGCCGTGAGTGCGAGCGAACTACTCGCCCGTAACACCATCCTCCGTTTATCGTGCTATCCGACAATGGCGTCGGGTCAGCGCACATGCGCAAACTTCTGCCCGAACGGATTCGACAGTGTCCTGCGCTATTCATCGTTTTCTGGTCCAGCCCGCCGACGCGGGCATCGTGGGGTCGGTCGACGGCGGCAAACTCCTGGAGTGGATCGACAAGGTGGCCTACGCCGCCGCAGCCCAGTGGAGCGGCCGATACTGCGTCACGGCCTACGTCGGAAACATCCACCTCGACAGGCCGATCGCTGTCGGTGAACTGGTCGAATTGCATGCGAATCTCGTGCATACGGGACGAACCAGCATGCACATTCTGGTGACGGTGTACTCGACCGATCCCACCCGGGTGAAGCCGGTGCAATCCGCCCAGTGCCTGACGATCTTCGTCGCCGTGGACGATGATCGCCGAACCGTCGAAGTGCCGCAATGGGTTCCATCGACAATTCTCGAGCAACAACGCAGTCGGCAAGCGCGAGTACGGATTTCGGTTCGCAAACACATCGAGGACGCGATGGCCGGGCAGTCCTACACCAGCGCGGGCACCGCACCCAGCGCGACGCTGCGCTTCCTGGCCGCACCGTCGGATATCAACTGGGGCGGGCGGGTGCACGGCGGTCGCACGATGCACTGGATCGACGAGGCCGCGTACGTGTGCGGCGCGGGGTGGGCCGAACAACACGTGCTCGCCTCGTACTTCGGTGGCATCCGTTTCTACCGGCCCATCGCGATCGGCGACGTCGTCGAGATCACCGCTCGTCTCATACACACCGGACCGCGCAGCATGCACATCAGCGTGCACGTGACCTCGGCCGACAACCAGACGGACGAACCCGCACTCGCCGCACACGGCCTGGCCGTGGTCGTGGCCCTCGACGACGATGGCAAGGCCCGGCCCGTCCGCGCCTGGCAGCCCGTCACCGCCGAGGACCACGACCTCGATGCACACGCGCGGCATCTCATCGAGCTGCGAAGCTCCGCAGAGCCGTTCACCTCCGTGAGCGCAACGTCGGCAGGCATCGAACCGAGCTACTTCCGCGTGCCCGCCCACACCGCCTGACCCGCCGCAGCCTTCGAAGGACGGAGGCCGCGACGGATTCGGTTGGGGTCGTGGATGATTGGCTAAGTGGTCGGCGGTGGAAGTTCCGTGGCTTCGAAAAGCATTGCCGCGGCATTGGTCTGCCTGTCACCGTGAGGTCATCCGGTTCCAGTGAGGTGGAAGCAGTATTCGAGGGTCGCCGGAGGCTGGGCCAGGAGGTAGTTGATATGAGCACTGCGGGCACGGTCGAGGTGCTGCCGGATCGGCTGAGTAAGGCTGCCGACGAGATGTATGCGCTGGCAGGCGATATGGATACCATCGTGCAGACGCTGTTCAACACATTGGCCTCTGTCGGCACACCGTGGGGGCAGGACAGCTACGGGGACAAGTTCGCCAACGGCACCACGGGGTATCTGGCGGTTAAGCAGAACCTGATCGGCGACGGGTCCGCCTCCGGCACCGCCACCACCGCCACCGGCGCGAAGCCCGGCGCGCAGGGGCTCGCGGCCACCCTGCGATCCTTCGGTGACGGGATGACGGCCACGGTGCAGCAGGCGAACGAGAATGAGCAGACCGCCGTCGACACATTCCAGGCGGCCTGAACGGCGCAGGGGTGGGACTATACCTGCCGCCCGAGCTGTCCTGGCTGGGATACATCGCCGGGGCACCGTGGCCGCAGGGCGATGAGGACGGCCTCTGGGCGATGGGCGATGCCTGGCAGCAGGCGGCCGACCAGGTCAGGGCCCTGATCACGGCCGTTGAGCAGGCGCAGCGCGATACCGCGGCCGCCTATCCCAGCGGAACGGGCAGCGATCAGATCGCGCAGTCATTCGGTGAGCTGGAACAGGGTACGGGTTCGCTGGCCGATCTGGCCGATCAGTTGGCGCAGGCGGCGACCGCGTGCACCGGCACCGGAACGCAACTGCAGGCCACCAAGCTGACGATCATCGTCTCCCTGGTCATGCTGGGCTACGAGATCATGATGGCCTGGCTGTTCCCGCCGACGGCTCCGGCGGTGGAGGCCAGTGCGATCGGGGCCACCCGGCTATTTGTGCAACAGCTGGTGGAGCAGACCTTCGGCCGGATCGCGGCCTGGGTAGAGCGGCTGATCGATGCGCTGCGCGAATTCGCGCCGTTCATCGTCCGTGCGGAACAGATTCTCAGTGATACCAAGGCCGCTGTGGTGAGGTCGATCGAGAACGTGGGCAACCGGGCGGCGACGGCGATCAGCGACGTGGCCGGCGATACCGTCGCCGATGTGGTGTCGTATCTGCCGAAGCTGGCGTGGGACAAGGGCTTGGACACCATGGTGTTCTCGGTAAAGCAGGATCTGGCGGTGCAGCTGATACAGATCGCCGAGGGGAAGAAGAAGGGGCTCGACTGGGAGGAGCTCGGCGTCTCGGCGGCGGCCTCGCTCGCGGGCACCCTGGCGGGGGTGCCGCTGGCAAATTTCGCTGCCAAGAATTTCGACCGGCTGGCGGTGGGCGTGTTCGGTGCCGATGTATCCGGCGGGCTGGCCGGTGGGGTGCGCGGCGCGTTCGCGGGTTCGTTCGGCGGTCTGGCCAGCGGGGTGGCCGGAAATATCGTGTCCGACCTGGCATACACCGGTTCGCTCGATCCGAGCGGGTGGGGTGCGAGCCTGATCGGCGGCGTCGCGCGCGGCGCCGCGGTCGGCACGACCAAGGGGTCTGTCGGTGAGCTCGGCCTGAAGGCGCCCGGTGCGGGGGCGGACCGCGCCGATGTCAACCCCGATGACGGCCTGAGGGGACCGACCACTACGCGATCCGCTGATGGCCGCACCACCACGACGGGCCGCACCACCACGGTCACCACCGGCAGCGGCGACGGTGCCGTCACCACCCGTGGTCCGGACGGCGTCACCACGACCACGCGCGCCGGCGCCACCACCCGGACCTCCACCGACGACCAGGGCAGAACTATCACCGAGACCTCGGCGGGAGACGGTTCGGTCACGCGGACCGTCACACGGCCCGACGGTACCGGCACCTCCGAGACCACACGCGCCGGCGCCACGACGACCACCGAGCTCGACGCCGCCGGCAATCCGGTGTCGACGACCACCGAACAGGGCCTGGTGACCACCACCCGTGCCGGCGGCGTCGCTGTCACCCAGGATGCGCTGGGCACCGAGACCACCACCGGCACGGACGGTGCCACGTGCACGGTCCGGATCGGCTCGGGCGGCGATCGGCAGGCTACGGACGAGCACCTGTCGCATCTGCCCGAGCAGCAGGGTAATCCGCACCAGGATCATCAGGATTATTTGGCGCACAATAAGACTCAGGCCCGGCTGTCCCAGTTCCGCAGTCAGCAGCGCGACTCCGAGGCGCAGGGCAAGCGCGATGATCTCGGCGTAACGCAGGACCGTGCGAGCAGGTGGCTGCAACAGCGGCAGCAGCGGGAACCGCAGCGCCCGAACGAGACCCAGGAGCAACGTGCCGAGTGTCAGGGCACAGAGCGTGCGGAACTCGCTGCCGCGCACCAGCGTGCATCGAACGCCTTGGACAGCAAATTGGCCCGCAACGTCCAGACGACGCAGCAGGGCGCAAGTTTGCGCGCCAAGACCCGGCCGAAACAACACAAAGAATCCTATGCGGAGCCGGCGGGCTTCACCGCGGTCGCTGCCCCGTCGTCGTGGCCGGGCGACAGCCGACCCAGTACCGGTCCGCATGCGGGCGGTGGTTCCGGCGGCGGTGCCGGACCCGATGGCGGCGGAGATCACCCGAACGGTTGCGCCGACCTTGACGCCGCACCTGATTTCTATCGGGGCATACTGTCCACCCTGGCCGGCGCCGAGCGGTGGCCCGCAACCGATTCGGGTAATCCGCGCGACGCGCCCGGGTGAGCGGGACCGTGCAGGAGAAGGCGCACGGCCCCTGAGGTCGGTCTGCCGAGCCGCTGTTCCAGGCATGAGGCGATTCGAAAACTTGCGCCGAGGCAGATCGTGGACCAGTCTGTGATCGGAGCGGTGCTGTCGCGAAACCTGCCGCCGGACCTGCACCCCATGACCACTGATCCGATCGAGATACGGTGCCCGCGATGCGTTTCCACGTTGTCAATCTGCCCCACACGCAGACCACCAAGCACTACTCGCCGTGCGCCTACACGCAGAAGGTGCGCCGGTTCTGCGACATGATGATGGCGATGGGGCATGAGGTGTTCCTCTACGCCTCGCAGGAGAACGAGGCCGCCTGTACAGAGTTGATCACCATCGTGACCAAACAGGAGCAGCTGGAGTGGTTCGGCCACAACGACTTCTTCGAGGGCCCCATCAATATCACCTGGGGTACGAAGGACAAGCACTGGGTGGTCACCAATCACCGGGCGATCGCCGAAATCGCCAAGCGTACCGAGCCGCGCGACTTCATCTGCATCATCGGCGGGACCTGCCAGGAGACCATCGGCGGTGCCTTCCCGGATATGATCACCGTGGAATTCGGCATCGGTTACAGCGGCGTATTCGCCAAGCACCGCGTCTTCGAGAGCTACGCGTGGATGCATGCGGTACACGGCGCGCACACCACGCTGCCGGGGATCATGAGCGACCGCGGACGCTTCTTCGACGCGGTGATCCCGAATTACTTCGAGGTCGAGGACTTCCCGTTCTCCGCGGAGAAGGACGACTACTATCTGTTCATCGGTAGGTTGGTCGAGGCCAAGGGTATTCAGATAGCCGTCGACACCTGCCGCGCCCTGGACCGGAAGCTGATCGTCGCCGGTGCGGGCACACCCCCGGACTTCGGCGAATACGTCGGTATCGTGGATACCCAACGGCGCGGCGAGCTGATGAGCCGGGCGCGGGCGGTCTTCGTGCCGTCGTTGTATCTGGAGCCCTTCGGCGGTGTCCACGTCGAGGCGATGCTCTGTGGTACCCCGGTAATCACCACGGACTGGGGCGCTTTCAGCGAAACCGTGCAGCAGGGCGTCACCGGCTTCCGCTGCCGCACACTGCGCGAATTCTGCGATGCCGCCGATGCCGCCGACAAACTCGACTACCAGGCCATTCGCGACTACGCCATCTCCCGTTTCTCCACCGATGTCGTCGCCGAACAGTACGACAGCTACTTCCGTCGCCTCGAAACCCTGTGGGGCGAAGGATTCAACGCCTTCTGAGCCTCATACCGGCGGCAGGTAGCAGACCTGGACAAGCTCCAGGTCCCGGTTGCGCGAGACCAGCATGCCGCGGCCGGGCGGGTACTTGGCGGGCCGGACGTCGCCGAGCAGCACACCCTCGTCCTTGGGAGTGCTCATCAGGATGCCGTCGACGGACATGTCCTTCATCGGGCCGAGCACGTTGTCGTAGAGCGCCCGGGCGGCGCCACCGGACCGGCGCGCGATGATGACGTGCAGGCCGATATCGCGGGCCTGCGGAATGAGATCCATCAGCGCCAGCAGGGGATTGTTGGAGGCCACCATGTCGTAGTCGTCGACGATCACATACACCTCCGGTCCGGTCCACCAGCTGCGCTCACGCAGCTGCGCCGGGGTGATGTCGGAGCCGGGGATGCGCTTGGTCAGGAAGCCCGCGACCTCCTTGAGCGTCCCGATCGAGGTCTGCGCCGAGGTCGAATAGCCGGCCAGATGCGGTCCTTCGACCACGCCCAGCATGGTGCGGCGGTAGTCGACCAGGATGATCCGCGCATCGTTCGGATGCGAGTTCTCCACGATCCCCATCGCGATATTGCGTAGCAGGGTGGTCTTGCCGCAGCCCACATCGGCGAACACCATCAGATGCGGTTGTTCCTCGAAATCCAGCACCATCGGCTGCAATTCGGATTCGCCCAGACCGATCAGCAGATGCTTGTGATCCAATTGCACGCCCAGCTCGCGCGCCGCGGCCAGCGCCTGCTCGCGGGGGATCTGCATCGGCAGCATGCGCACGTCGGGCGCCCGGCGCTCGCCGTACATCTCGGTCAGCCCCGCCTTCGCCGCGGTCACGCCCTCGGACAAAGTCTCCGGGTCGGAGTCGGAGTCCAACCGGGGCAGGGCCAACAGCATGTGCAGTCTGCCGCTGGCCATGCCGCGGCCCGGCCGGTTGAGCGGAACCCCGGCCGCGGCCCGGCGGTCGATCTCGGAGTCCGACGGGTCGCCCAGCCGAAGCTCGATGCGGGTGCCGATCTGATCCCTGATCACCGGACGGATCTCCGCCCAGCGGCTGGCTCCGAGTATGACGTGGATGCCGTAGGACAGGCCGCGGGCCGCCAGCGACACCACATGTCCGTCGAGGGCCTCGAACTCCTCGCGGAACGCGGCCCAGCCGTCGATCACCAGGAACACGTCGCCGAACAGGTCCTCCGCCAGCGGATCCGCTGCCCGCTCCGACTGGGGCTTGGCGGCGAGTTCGGCCTTGAGCCTGCGGAATTCGCGCATGTTCTCGATGCCCAGCCGCAGGAATCGGGCCTCGCGTTGCCGGAGCAGCGTGACGAGTTCGGCCACGGTGCGGCGTACCCGGTCGACCTCGAGCCGGCTGGCGGCCGAACCTACGTGCGGCAGGCCGCCGAGTGCGGCGAGCGTGCCACCGCCGAAGTCGACACAGTAGAACTGCACCTGCTCGGGACTGTGGGTGGTGGCCGCGGCCATGATGATGGTGCGCAGCGTGGTGGACTTGCCCGACTGCGGACCGCCCACCACCGCCACGTTGCCCTGCGCACCGGCCAGGTCGACGGTGAGCACGTCACGCTTCTGCTCGTAGGGTTTGTCGATGATGCCGATCGGCATCCACAGCTTGCCGTGCTGGTTGTCGGAAGATTGCCAATCTGGTTCGGGCAGCAGCATATCCACGGTGGGGGAGATGTCCAGCGGTGGCAGCCAGACCTCGTGCGCAGGGCGCCCGTGGCCGACGAGCCGGTCGACCACCACCTGCAGCAGGCTGCGTTCCGGGCCGGACGCATCCGGTTCGGCGAGCAGCGCGTTCAGATCTGGCAGCTCGACCCGCACTGGTCCCGGCGTCTCGGGGGTCTCGGGGGTCTCGCGCATCGCCACCGGCCCGGCGGTGAACAGGTCCGCCGAGCCTGCCGCGGCCGGTCCGATGCCGGTCCGCGGTCCCGTGGAGGCCGGCGGCACATACGCGCCGGAGACGTAACTGCCGTTGAAGCGCAGCGGGTCGGCCGCATCGCTCTTCAAGTAGGCGGCGCCGGGTTGGCTCGGCAGGTGGTAGGCATCGGTGATGCCGAGTACCTGCCGTGATTCGCTGGCCGAGAAGGTGCGCAGGCCGATCCGATAGGACAGGTGCGAATCCAGGCCGCGCAACCGGTTCTCCTCCAGCCGCTGCGAGGCCAGCAGCAGATGCACCCGCAGGGACCGGCCCAGCCGGCCGATCATCACGAACAGCTCGGCGAAGTCCGGCTTCTGCGACAGCAGCTCGGTGAACTCGTCGACGATGACGAACAACGCCGGCAGCGGGTCGAGCTGGGCGCCGTGCGCGCGTGCCTTCTCGTACTCGGTGACGTTGGCGAAATTGCCTGCCGCACGCAACAATTCCTGACGACGGTTCATCTCGCCGGCCAGCGCGTCGCGCATGCGATCCACCATCGAGAGCTCGTCTTCGAGGTTGGTGATGACCGCGGCCACATGCGGCAGCGGATCCAGCCCGAGGAATGTCGCGCCGCCCTTGAAGTCGACCAGCACCAGGTTCAGCAGATCCGGAGAGTGGGTGGTCACCATCGAGAGCACCAGGGTGCGCAGGAACTCCGATTTACCCGAACCGGTTGCGCCGATGCACAATCCGTGCGGTCCCATGCCGTTCTCCGCGGCTTCCTTGATGTCCAGTTCCACCGGGGTACCGTCCGGGGTGGTACCGATCGGCACCCGCAGTCGTTCCCGGACCGACCGTGGCCGCCACACCTTGTCCGGATCGATCGCCGCCGCGTCCGGAATCTTCAGCAGCGCCATCAGACCCGGGTCGGCGACGATATCCTCGCCCAGGTCGACGATCTGGCTGGCGGTTGCGATGCGGTAGCGGGACATCCCCCGGGCGAGGGTCGCGGACTCGGCCATGCTCACCTGGTCGGGCCCGGCGAACTTCTCCACCGTGCCGGACGTGCGGGCCCCGATCACCCCGTCCTCCACTACCAGCTGCAGGCCGCGGCGTACCGCCAGACCGGTCTGCGGCGCGGTCAGATCCAGCACGGTCACCGAGTCCAGGCCGGCGTCGCTGATGATGCGCTCGGAACCGCTGACATAGCCGTCGTCGATCACCACCACCAGATGCAGCCGCCCGGCGGTGGGCGGTGTGTTGCGCAGGAACCGGCCACGTTCGATCAGGTCCTCCGACAGTGCGGTCTCCAGTTCGGACAGCGACTCGTACAGCATCCGAGCCGAGCCGATGGCGTCCCTGTCCCGTGGATGCTGCAGGTGCGGCAGCCATTTCGCCCATTGCCAGTGCACCGCATCGGGATCGGCGGTGACGATCGCGATCGCCAGATTGTCGGGGCCGTGGAAGGTGGTCAGCTCCATCACTACCGCGCGCGCCAGGGCCCGCCCGTGCTCACGCGGGCCCTCGATGTTGATCGCGGGGAAGGCGCGCAGTGAGATCGCGGTCGGCAGGCCGTGTACCACCGAATGGGTGCGCACGAACCGGCGCAGCGCCACCGTCGCGACCGGTTCCAGATCCTCCAGTGGCCCGGTTTCGGGCCGGGCGAGTTTGGTGGCGAGGCGGTGGCTGCCGACACCGATGCGGACGTGCCCGAAATCGGGGTCGTTGGGCCGGCGCTCCCACATGCGCCGGGTGCCGATGAGGGCGTGCAGGTCCCGGGGATGCGGATGGCTCCACTCCAGGGCCTCGCGCTGTGATTTGCCGGTCTGGCGCACGTCCTTACGCAGCTGCTCGAGGTAGCGGAAGTAGTCCTTGCGTTCCTCGTTGAGTTCGCCGGCTTTTTTTCCACCGCCGCCACGGTTACCCGCGAACATGCCGACCATCGACATCAGCATCATCATCGGGAACATCATGGTCAGCGGGTTGCTCAGCATGGCCTTGCCGCTCATGGTGAACATCAGGCCCATCATGCCGAGCATGGCGACCACCATCACCAGCGGCATCAGCCGCTGCCACAGCGGGTTCGGGATCGGTGAGGTGATCTCCGGCGGCGCATCGAGGATCACCTCGCCGCCCGGCGAGCGGGGCGGGGCGATCCGGGCCAGCCGGACGAAACCCTGTGTAGTCATGCTGGTTCCCTCAGTTGTTGTCGTCGTCGCCCGGCAGGACGAGTGGGCGCCGTCGCTCGCGGCGGAACGGAATCGATACCGCCAGCACGATCGCCAGCAGGGCCAGACAAGCCAGTGTGCCGCCCACTGCGATGCGGCGCGGCCATGGGTCTATCCGCGGCGGTAGCGGCGGTGCGGGAATCGCGTGCCCGCGATCGGGCGCGTCGGACTGCGCCGGCAGCACCGCCGTCAGCGCGGCCACCGGATCGACCAGGCCGGCGCCGATGCGGTCGTCGTGGCCGTTGCCGGGTGCGTGCGCGGTGCGCACGATCCGGTCGATGACCTGTGCGGCGGACAGATCGGGGAAGCGGGCGCGCACCAGCGCGGCCGTCCCGGCGACGAATGCGCTGGAGAAGCTGGTGCCGTCGACCGGGGCGACCGTGCCGTCGGCCTGCGGGGTGCCGTTGACCAGGCCAGTCCCGCCGGGGGTGCTGTCCAGCGACATCAGGTTGCTGCCCGGCGCGGCCACCCCGACCCACGGGCCGTAGAGCGTGAACGAGGATGGCATGCCGTCGGTTTCGACCGAGGCGACCGACAGCACGTACGGACTGAACCACGCCGGGGTGGCGATGGTCTTCACCGAATCCCAGCCGGTGGTGCCGTTCTGGGCCTTGCACGCGCCCTGGCTCTCCAAGTTGCCGGCCGAGGCGACCACCACCACGTTGTGGTTTGCGGCGTACTGCAACGCCGCCCCCAGCGCGCCATCGCCCGAATTCTGGCCCACGGCAGTGCATGACACCTCGGAGATGTTGATGACGGTCGCGTGCAGGTCGACCGCGTGCACGATCGCGTAGGCGAGGGTGGTCACGGTGCCGTAGCCGCCGGCCGACATGTGTCCCGGGCTGTCCTGCTGCGCGCTGTTCCTGGCCTGATAGGCCAGGCTGGTCTGGCGGATGGACAGGATGGCCGCGTCGGGCGCCACCCCGGAGAAACGGTCGCTGCCGTCGGGGACGGGGTGGCCGGCGATGATGCCGGCCACCAGAGTGCCGTGCCCATCGCAGTCGACGGTGCCGTCGGAGTTGGACACGTAGTCACCGCCGGGGATGACGGTCAGCCGTGGGTGCCTGTGCACGCCGGTATCGATCACCGCCACCACTTGGCCTGCACCACGGCTGAATTCCCAGGCCCGATTGAGCCCGAGTGCCTGCTGTGCCACCGGGTCGCTGGTCGGTGCGGGTCCGGTCCAGATGGGATGCGAGCACACCAGATGCTGCTCGGTGGGATCCGGCGGTGCCACCGGGGCGCCGAGCACCAATGCCCCGGGGTTCACTCCTGGCGGTGCGACGCCCTGGGCGGTGCCTGCCGTCGCGAGCGCCAGCACCGCGGCGGCAGCCCCGAGGCGGTAGGCTGCCGCCCTGAGCCGGGGTGCGGCAGCGCGTGCGGGGATGCCGAAGCTAAACATTCCGAGCGAGGCTGTAGATATCGATGATCCAAAAAGCCAGCGGACCGATCACACAGATGAGCAGGTATTCCAGTATCTCGCCGAGCCGCTGCACCACCGGCGACACCTCCACCCGCGGGCCGATGACGCCCACGACCACCGCGCCGGCCGAGAACACCACGAGCATCTCGGCCGCGGACAAAGCCAGGTTGTGCTGCCTGGTTCCCAGCAGTATCGGCAGGGCCACCAGGATCGTGCAGCCGCCCAGTACCAGGGTCGCCGCCTGGGTCAGGTCCGCGAAGGCGCGGGCGCGCCGGCACAGCACCAGGCCGGCCGAGGCCGCCAGCGCAGCGCCCTGCCAGCGGTGCTCGGCCGATCCGGTCGCTGCGAGTGCCGCGCACACCGTCGCCAGCACGAGCCCGATGAGCATGCCGGACTGGTACTCGTTGGCCAGCTTGGACCGCTGGCCCAGCCCGGCGGCCGAGGGGATCGCGGTCGCCCCGATCGCCCCGATGCCCTCGATGGTGGGCCGCTGCTCGTGGTCGCGCGGATCGATCACACCGCCGGCCGTCGGCACCGGTGGCACCGGCAGCCAGGCCGCCGCTACCGCGATGCGTGGCGCGAACGTGACGCCCAGCAGGGCGCAGATCACCGCGACCACACCTACCTTCGGCAGTGCCGGGTGCCACAGCGTCGTCGCGCCGGCGCCGGCGATACCGAACACCGCGGTGGTGATCACCGCCGCGAATACGGTGCTGCCGGTGCGGACCAGGCGCAGCGTCAGCACGGCCAGCAATAGGGTCACCGCGCAGCCGAGCAATAACTGCGGGGCGCCGACACCGCCGGGCACCAGTACCGCCGCACCGGCACCGCTCAGTACCAGCCCGCACAGTGACAGCGCGGTCGCCGCTCGCTCGTCGGCATAGAATCGCGCGGTGAGTGCCGCCGCCACCAGCGTCAGCAGGCCCACGCCGAGACCGACCCCGCCGGCCGGCAGGCCTCGGCCCTGTGCGGCGGTCACCAGCAGAAGCAGTGCCGCGCCGATACTGCCCGCGATCGCGGCGGCCAGCCCGGCACGCCCGGCGGTTTCGGAACTCCAACCGCGGAAAGAACTTTCCGTCAGCCGTGCCACCGCATCGATGACATCGTCGAACAGGGCGGGTGCCTCCACGGTGTCGACCGTGCGCAGGACCAGCAGTTCGCCGTCGAACACGTCGGCCTCGGTCAACGACCGGTGCGGTTCGATCGGCTCACGCCCCAGCCGCGCCAAGGTCCAGTGCTGGGCGCGCAGCAGCGCGCCGCCGCCGTCGTCGTGCTCGGACAGATCCGGGTTGCGAGAGGCGATGAGCGATACCACATCCGGGATGAAGTTGGCGACCGGGATCGAGGCGGGTAACGCCATGTCGACCTGGGTGTTGCCGCCGATCACTGAAACCCGGCACAGTTGTGGCTCGGTGGCCGATAATTCGATCAATGGACGAACTCCCGCATCTCAGGTCGTGCGTTTCTGGAAGTAATCAGATGCTGCTGCGCTACGCCTCTCAGAGTTGCAGCGCGGTCGGCAGTTTAGCCATCGGCGTGGCAAAATCCTTAGTAGCGGCCCAGTTTTCATGGTAGCCAGATGTGAACCTCCTGTGCCTGCCGGAGATTTCGGTTCACCTTCTTCAGGGAATGTTCAAGCATGACCGCCATTCGGCAAGCACAACAGATCTTCGACGCGGGCGTGCTGTCCCTGGGTTTGATGGTCGATGGCCGGCAGGCCGCCAAGGATCTGGACTACGCCAAGGCCGCGTTCCGGCGGGCCACCGAACTCGACCCGGAGATGTGCGATGCCTGGCTCGGCCGCGCCGCCGCTGGTGAGCTGACCCGCGAGGTGCTGTTCAACCTGCACAAGACGTGCGCCTCGGCGCTGCTGCGCGAGCAACGCCGGCTCGGGCTGCCGTTCCGTCAGCTGGCCGGCCGGTTCCAGATCGGTCAGTGCATTTGTTCGGTAAACGCTTCCATCATCATCTCGGCATCGGCTCGCAGCCATTCGTTCGCCACCAGGAGCCTCCGCATCGTAGGTCGATCCGCACCACGTTGTCGCGCTTGATATTTGCCGCTGATCAGAAGTCAACACGAGGCCGGTAAGTTTCGAGTTATATCGGCATAACACGGCATCGCAGATCGGTAATAACGGCATGACAAATGCGTCATTTGCTGCGGTTTCGGGGTTCGGCATGTTAGGTGCGCAAGGGGACGGCGACGCGAATCTTTTGCGGCGCAGTGTAAGACGTTGTAGCGTTGCTCAGCAGTAAATCAAAAGGTGTGGTGAGGCGTTGTGTCCCAAACAAACGATCGGTTGATCACCGACGTAACCCAGTTCCTGGACTCCTTCCAAAGTGCCATGGCGCAGGTGAGCGACGCACGTCGGCAACGTGACGCGCTGACCGCGTCGGCCAGTGTGGAACGCGGGCGAATCACCGTGGTGGTCAACGCTTCCGGTTCCATCGTGCAAACCCGCTTCAGCGAAGACGTTGACGATCTCAGCTACAGCCAGGTCGCCCGGGCCACCGTAGAGGCGGCGCAGCAGGCGGCGGCGGAGGTGAAGCGAAAGAGCGAGGAGCTGCTCGCCCCGCTGCGTGCGGCGCGAGCCCAGCTGCCGCAACTGCCGGATCTGATCGAGGGTGCACCCCGGCTGCGGGACGAAATCACCGAGCCGCCAGTGGCTCCGCTGACCCCGCCCGGTGAACGGCAGACCGCCTCGGCGACCGCCGAGTTCGAGGACGCGGTGGAGTATCGACCGTCCCGGCGTAGCACATTCGATCGCTGAGAGGAGTCCTGCGAATGAACGATGAGACCGCCAAGACGATCGAGCAGTACCGCACTCGGTTGGATGAGATCAACCGCCTGCAAACCGAACGCACCCGGCTGATGGGCGTCGGCACGGTCGAGCGCCGCCGGGTCACTGTGACGGTAAATGCCGACGGCATCACGATCGACATCAGATTCTCTTCCGATATCGGCGATCTGGACTACGACGAGATCGCCACCGCGATCACCGAGGCATCACGGCTGGCGGTGGCCGACGTGGCCGAGCAGACTACCGCGCTGTTCGCGCCGATCGCCCCCGATCCGGCCGGGCGCATCGAGACAGACGAAATCCTGAGCGGTATCGCAAATATGCGAGACCAGTTGCGCTGAACGATAATCACACATAGCACGTGGGAGTTTGACCATGGCACCCCGAACGAACACTTCAGACAACATCGGCTGGTCGGGCCTGAGCACGGTCGCGAGCGACGGTCAGCTGATGATGGAGCCTGGAATCGCACAGAAGTGCGCCCAGCACGTCGAGACCATGCTGAATTCGGTTGTCGGCGTGAATGCCTGGATCAACAAGAACTCCAAGCAGGCGAGCCCGACCATCGCAGGCACAAAATCGGGCACCCTCCTGGCCTGGGCCTTCGAGCTGAAGATGGCCACCGAGATGCAAGACCGGATGTGGCAGCATCAAACCGTCCTCACCGATATGGGCAAGACGTTCGTCGCGGCAGGAAAGGCATACGAGGGCAGCGAGACCGACTCGAAGGCGAGCTTCGACAGCATATCGTTCGACCATCCGAGCGGGACCGCACCCGTCGGTGCGCCCGTTGTGCAGGCGCTGCTCCCGAATCAACCGGTGCCGAAGTATCCGGACACGGTGATGGAAAAGCTGGGCATCACCCCGGAGGACGGCAGCAATTACAACTGGCAGCAGTTGTATGCGATCGGCCAGAGCATCGACCCCCACGCGGTGGCCAATGCCGCGGGTGTCTGGTATTGGCTGGCGATTGATCTCGCCAACAACTTCACGACGCTGCGCGGCAATATCAACGCGGCGGCGAATCTGTGGACCGGAACCGGTGCGACACGGGCGATCTCCGCCACACAGCGATACGCCACCGCATCCGAGCAGTTCACCAGCGATATGAACAAGATCGGCGACGTCATGCTCTACACGTCGCACTGGTTGCAGCGGACCAAGAACAGCATGCCGCCCACGCCCAACCCGCCGACCACCAGCGGCTCGGGCCATCAGACCACGGCCGCCGATATCGCCGCGGCGACCGCGCCCTACCAGAGCGCGTTCACCACGAACTACACGAACTCGTTCGGAGACGCCAGCAACAATTTGGTCGTGCTCCCCAAACCGGAGCAGGTGACACGCAAGCCGGCCAACGGCGGCGGCGGCCCGAACGGCAGCCCCTCGAACACCGGCAACAATCAGATCCCAAACAACAACATAACCACCGCCTCACCGAGGCTGATCACCCTGGCGCCCACCTCCGCGGTCACCCCCTCACCGGTCACCCTCACGCAGCACTCCACCTCACCGGTCACCACCACTGCGCCGGTCACCACCACCCTGCCGGTCACCGCCATCCCGCCGGTCAACACCATCCCGCCGAACAACACCATCCCGCCGAACAACACCACCCCGCCGGACAACACCACCTCGCCGAACAACACCCCACCGGACAACACCCCACAGACCACCTCCGCATCCGCGATTCCGAAGATCCCGTCGAACCCGCTCAGCAAGCTCAGCAACTCGTCGAGCAACCTGCCGACGTCGGACAAGATGCCATCCACCGGCGACCTGGCCAAGCAGCTCAAGGATGCGAAGGGCATGTTCTCCGGGTTCGGCGGTGGGCTGGGAGGCGGACTCGGCGGCGGCCCCGTGGCCGCAGCGCAGCAACCCCTGCAGTCCTCGAAACTGTTCCCGCGCTCGAGCCTGGCCGAGCAGGAGGGGACCGGCCGGACCGGGCCGGGGCAGGGGCAGGAACCGGGCTACCCGGGTGGCTCCCGTGGCGGCGCAAAGAAGGACGAGGAGAAGCAGCGCAAGCACTCCGATCTACTCAACTCCACCGAGCATCTGGACGAGGCAATCGGCAAGCTCGACCGCAGTGTCCGCCCGGTACTGGATCGATGACCGTCACCTGGAATCTCAGCGATGCCGAACTGGTTGTCGCATGGGACAAACTGTTCGCCGAGCGCCTGCCGTCCCCGCTGTGCGCACTGCTGCCGGTGCACTACACCGAGGAACGCGACCGGTTGGCCGCCCGGACCTGGGCGGAACTGCAGGACCGCTTCGACGGCTCGCTGCACGATGCGCTCGGCCGCGTGGCGCATGCCGACGTGCGGGTCGTTGCACATGCCGTGGATCCGGAGCATCCCGAGGACTCGCAAGCCCGCGTCCGCGTGCTCGGTGCACGGCAGGGCTCGGTCGGCGTGCTGATCCGGCAGCTGCCCGGCGAATCCATGTGGCACAGCGGCGGATTCGTGATCACCATGGGTGAGGCCGAACGCCTCGCGGGCGCGGTCGTGGGCGCCCTGCCCGAGCGCGCCCCGGGCCGGCTACCGGATATCCCCATGGTGAAACCGCCGGATCGCAGCGACACCGACCACTGGTATGGGCAATCCGAGGTGCACGACAGCTATCCGGAACTCGAGCGGCGCAGCACCGCATTCCTGAATTGCCCTGTCCGGGTGCTCGGTTCCATCGAAACATCCCAGGGCAGCTCGGTTTTCGGCCCCCGGGGTATCACCACCCGCTACATCTATTGGCGCGATCTGGCCGACGACGGCCGCTATGCGATCCCCGACGGTGCCCGCCCGGTCGCGGTCGGCGTGGACCGGCACCAGCTGGCGGCGCTGATCGCGACCGACATCGCCACGGTGCTGCAGACGTTGGAGGACGAGCGCAGTGCCTGAACAGCCCTGGTACCACACCGGCGAGACCACGGATTTCGGAGCCGCGATCCACGAGACCGCCGTCTACGAGGGGCCCGGCGGCGGGGCCGATTTCGAGGATGACGCAGATCCCGGCGGCGCCGATCCGGCCGAGCACACAGCGCCGGAGACCGACGGCACGCCGCAGGACAGCGGATTCACCGCATATTCGATCGGCGAGGCCACCCTGCGCAACGGTGAGATCGTCGTCAAGGCAACCGAATCCGGTCTGCTGCTGGACCTGCACGTCGACTCGGGGCAGCTCCGTCGCGACCTCGACGACCTTGCCGAGGACCTGCTGCGACTGTGTCAGCTGGCAGCCAACCGTGCCGGACTGGCCAGGCGCGCCGAGTTGACGCGTCTGGGCCTGACCGAACGGGCCCTGGACCTGCTCGGCCTGCCCACCCAGGACGCTGTGGAACAGACCGAACTCGGCGCCGAGAACAACTATGAATACGAGCCGCGCAGCTGGCTCGATCACGAGGGGAGTATGTAGTGGTCAGCGAGGGAGCACCGTCGCCGGGAGTGCATGATAAGCCGGGGCCGTCCGGGGCATCCGGGCCGTCGGGAGGATCCGGGCCGTCGGGAGGATCCGGGGGGTCGGGAGGATCCGGGGGGTCGGGAGGATCCGGGGGGTCGGGAGGATCCGGGGGGTCGGGAGGATCCGGGGCGTCGGGTGTGGGTGATGACAATTCCGCGTGGCCGTCCCTGTTCACCGGTGCCCTGGTAGGGCTTCTACAGTTCGACCCCAAGGTGGCAACCACCTGCTACAACGCCTGCCAAACCCTGCTCAACGGTGTCACCGGCATGATGAACGC
The DNA here is from genome assembly GCF_018860155.1 of Nocardia albiluteola. Taxonomy (GTDB): domain Bacteria; phylum Actinomycetota; class Actinomycetes; order Mycobacteriales; family Mycobacteriaceae; genus Nocardia; species Nocardia albiluteola. Next base: position 282,887 of record NZ_JAHKNI010000010.1, on the reverse strand, counting down.
CGTCGGCAACCTCAAAACCCCGGCCCAACCCCTGCTCACCAACAACAGCAATGCCGCCGTGGACTCCATCGGCTCGGCCGCCAGCTTCCGCGCGCTGCTCGTGGGTAAATGGACCGACCTCTACAACGACCTCTACGAACACTCGCTCATCCTGACCGACATGGCCGAAACCTTCGTCCTTGCCGCGAACTCCTACGCCGACACCGAGGGCGGCAGCGCCGGGAACTTCGCCGCCCTCATCCCCGCACCACTGAACGTCAACCCCGACGGCGGCAGCGGCGCCACCGGCGGCAACATCCCCGACTGGTCCACCTACGCCTCGGGCTCCTCAGGCGCCTCCGGTGCCTCCGGCAACCCCGGCGGCAACCTCGTCAGCGCCGACAGCTACGCCACCACCATCGCCGACATGGCCGAAGACGGCACCTCCTTCACCCTGGAAGACTTCCTCCACATCGGCCAATCCATCAACGACAACAACACCGCCCTGGACGCCACCGCCAAACAATGGAGCTCCCTGCAAGGAACCTGGAACACCTGGGCCACCGAATTCCACGAACACATGCAACAGGCCCTGAACTCCGGCGCCTGGACCGGCGCGGCCGCCACCGCCGCGACCACCGCGGTCACCAACTATGTCAACGGCGCGGTCGCCGCACTCGGCCAAACCATGGGCGCCATGAGTAAAAACATCACCGAACTGGTCAGCCTGCTCAAAGACATCTACAACAACATGCCCTCCGAATACAACTACACCGACGCAACCAACAGCGACGGATCCACCACCGAATCCGGCTCAGCACAAACCGGAGACGGCAATTACTACACCTACAGCGGCTGCAACTCAACCACCCACAACGTCGGCACCCTCCAAACGTACTGGAACCAAACCTACCCACCCGGCCTCCAAAGAATCGCCGCCAACACCCCCTCCTTCTCCGACCCCGGCACCCAAACCCCCAACGCCGCAAGCGGACCCAGCGGCGGCACCGGAGCCAGCGGCAGCGGACACGGCGGAGCCAGCGGCCCCATCGGCGCCAGCGGCCCCACCGGAGCCAGCGGCCCCACCGGCGCCTCCGGACCCGTCACCACCACCACCACAACAACAACCACCACAACCGGCGCCTCCGGACCCGTCACCACCACCACAACCACAACAACCACCGGCGGCGCCTCCGGACCTGTCACCACCACCACCACAACCGGCGGTGCCTCCGGACCCGTCACCACAACCACCACCACCGGCGGCGCCTCCGGACCCGCCACCACGCCACCCCCTCCCGCCACCACAACTTCCCTTCCCACCACCACGCCACCCCTTCCCGTCACCACGCCACCCCTTCCCGTCACCACAACTTCCCTTCCCGTCACCACGCCACCCCTTCCCGTCACCACAACTTCCCTTCCCGCCACCACACCACCTCTTCCCGTCACCACGCCACCCCTTCCCGTCACCACGCCACCCCTTCCCGTCACCACAACTTCCCTTCCCGTCACCACACCACCCCCTCCCGTCACCACCGCCCCCGTCACGACCCCCAGCTTCACGACCCCCAGCTTCACGCCACCCACCGGCGCCACTACTTCCGGCGCCTCCGGCCCCATCAGCTACACCGTCTCATCGCCCACCAAGACCACCACCTCGGGCCCCACCTCCACCTCCGGCCCCGCCAATACCATCACCGGCGGCATCTCCGGCCCCACCTCCACCTCGGGCCCCAGCTCCGCCGACGCAACAGGCAGCAACCTGTCCTCGCTGTTGCAGGGCGCCTCCGGCCTTGCCGGACTGATCAGCGGTCCGTTCGGAATCAGCGGTCCGTACGGAATCAGCGGTCCGTTCGGACACAGCGGACCGATCGCTGTCTCGGGCCCCGTCGATCTCGCCCACATGCCGGGTGCGAGCGGCCCCCTGCCCGGCCTGCTGTCCAAGACCGGTGGCGGTGGCGGTGGCGCGGTCGGGCCCAACGGTCCGAGCCCGCTGTCGAAGGATTCCGTCGACGGAGCCGCTCAGTTCCCCCGCGCCACCTCCCCCGGCGACTCCGCGACCAATCAGCAACAGTCGGCCGAGCAGGCGAGCCGGGCCGGGATAGCCCCCGGGGCACCGGGATCGCCGATGATGCCGATGGGCGGCGGCATGGGCGGCGGCGGTGCGCAGGGCGGCAATCAGCAGAAGGACCGCAAGCGTTCCTCCGCCCTGGACGGTAAGCAGCACTTGGAGGAGGCGATCGGTGAGGATCCGTTGAGCGTGCGCTCGATCATCGACCGATGAACTCGCACCGGCAAGGGTACGGAAGGACGTGGGCTTTATGAATGACGAGTGGGCGCGGCTGGAGGCTTCCGTGCAGGCACAGCTGACACGCATGCAGCAACTCTCCGACGACCTGGCCGCCATCCGGGTCCGGTACACCGCGGCCGGCGGCGCGGTCACGGCGGTCGTGGACGGTTCCGCGCGTTTGCTGGATCTCCAGTTGTCCGAGGCGGTATCTCGTATGCAGCCCGCCGAGTTCACCCGCGCGGTTCTCGGCGCGGTCACAGCCGCCGCGCAGCAGGCTCTCGGTGCGCGGAGCGAGCTGATTGCCGAATATAACTCGCAGGCAAGCGATTAGCCCGCCAGCTCCCGGGTTGCCAAACCTCTTGTGCACGTGGACGATGCGGCTGGTCACACGACTATCGACGGTGGTGCGTGCACCGATGGCAATGCGTCATGCCGAGGGCCCGATCCTCAACGCACACAAGGTGACTCCGCAGGGCTCCGAGCACGCGCTGCACCCGGCGATCCGAGCCGGGTCGGGTTTCAGGTTGTGCCACAGCTGTTTCTACACATCGGAGGAATGCCATGCGTGCCGAGGGAGATTCCTGGGACATCGGGAGCGGCGTGGGCGCGACCGCGCTGCGCGTCGCGACCGCCCGGGCCCTGGAGACCGTCAAGCCCGACCCGCTGGTCCGCGACGAGTACGCCGCGCGGTTCGTCCTCGCATCCGGGGACGCTAAAATGATCGGGCAGCTGGAAGATCCAGGGGGAGAACAGGAATGGGTGCTCGGCTCGGGCATGGTCGCCCTGCGCACCAAGTTCTATGACGACTACTTTCGGTCCGCCGCCACCGACGGCATACGCCAGGCGGTGATCCTGGCCGCGGGCCTGGACGCGCGCGCCTATCGGCTGCCCTGGCCCACGGGCACTACCGTATTCGAACTCGATCAGCCCGAGGTGCTCCGGTTCAAGCGCCAGGTGCTCGCCGACAGCGGCGCGGATCCGGGCGCGGATCGGCGCGAGGTCGCGGTGGATCTGCGCGACGACTGGCTCGCCGCCTTGCTCGACGCGGGCTTCGACCCGTCCATCCCCACGGCGTGGACCGCGGAGGGTCTGCTGCCGTACCTGCCCGGCGCGGCGCAGGACGAGTTGTTCCGGCAGATCGTGCGGTTGTCGGCACCCGGCGCCCGCCTGGCCTTCGACGCGCTGGGCAACCATCGCGACCTGGACCAGGTGGCCGAGGTCCAGGCCGAGCACACGCAGAACTCGCCGATGGCCGAGATCAATGTGCGCGAGCTCTTCTACGCCGACGAGCGCGCCGAGCCCGAGGACTGGTTCACCGCCCACGGCTGGTTGGCAACCCCGGTGACCGTACCTGCACTGGCAGCCCGATACCACCGCACGCTGCCGCCGATTCCGGAGCAGCTCCAGGCGATCTTCAACGGTTCACGCTATTCGACGGTCATCAACCCCCGCACCGTGAAGTAGCGGTCCGTCGGCCCGCAGGTGGTGACCGAACGAGCTGTTCGGTCACCGCGCATTGCGCCGTGCCCGCCCACTGCCGAGCACGATCAACGGGAGTCGGCGCCCTCGTTCTCACGGCGAATTATCGAGACAGCCCGATCCCCTCGGTCTCGAGCGGTAGGCCGGTGTACTCGACCAGGTAGTCGATCACCCCGGAGGGATCCTGCTGTTCCTCGGTATCGGGTAGCAGGATCAGGAAGCGGCTCGGCTCGGGACCCTCCTCGCCCACCAGGCCGACCAGTTGGCCGGTGCGCAACCGCAGCACCAGCAGCGGCCTCTCCATGTCGGACGCGGCAGTGAAGGATGCCTTCACCGCCTCCTGTACCAGCGGCAGCGGCAGCTCCATCCATGCGATCGGCAGGCTGGAGCCGAGCGATGGCCACTCCTCGGCATCGGCCTGCACCAGCGCCGGATCCGGCCACGGTCGTCGCCGCTCCAGCTCGGCCAGCAGCCGCCCCAGAAATAGCAGAATCGTTGCCTCGGAATGGTTTTCCGCGGCGGCCAGTGCCATCGGCGGCAGCCTCGCGGCGCTCACCGCCCGGACGAACGCCCGATGAAAGTCCGCCACGGTGGCCGTGTAGCTGATCCGGTCGATCAGGTCGTCGGCGGCCTGGGAAACCAGCGTGCGGTCGGCCAAATCCGGAACGTCATTCGCCGAGGCACAGAACATTTCGAGCAGCGTCTCATACCGCTTGCCGCCGGTGAGCGAATTCTGTTCCGCGGGTTCGGGGTTCACGGGTCATCTACCTTTCGTGGCAACTCACGTGTCCGGCTGTCGCCCCGAACGCTTCCACACATCGTCATCCTCCTCGGGCGGGTCCGCGGGGGGAGTGGACTGCTCGGGCGTGCGTTTGGTGGCGTCGCGGCGCTTGGTGCGGTCGGATTCCGAGGACTTGCCCCCGCCGGAGGAGCCCGGGCTCGACGACGAGGAGGGCATGTTCCCCTGCGTACCGGCGCGCGACAGCGGCGCGGGCACGCCGGTCGACCGCGCGAGGTGCTCGCCCTGGAATGCCCCCTTGGCCATGCCCTGCTTGGCCAGGTCCGCGGGGGTCGTCGCGGGAGTGCTGGCGGCGCTGGACAGTTGGGAGTTCGGCTGGCCGCTGGAATTATCGGTTCTCCGGGAGTACGGGTTCAGTGCGTCGCGGGACGAGGACGGCCCGCCGCTGCCGGACCCTGACGATCCGGTGGCGCTCGTGGGGTCGATAGGGCTGTTGCGCGTGGTGTCGGCAGGGCCGGTGGCGCCGGTGGGGCCGTAGCTGTGGGGCGTGGAGTTAACCGTGCTCCGTTGCGTATCGCCGTTGCTGGAACCGGTTCCGCCCGAGTTGTCGTAGGCGTCGTTGTGGGTGAGGGGGGTCGTATTGGGCGTGTTCGTGGAATTTCCGCTGCCGCTGTTGCTGCTGCCGCCGTTACCGCCGCCGCCGTTACCGCCGCCGCTGCCGCCGGAGTTGTCGTTGTTGCCGTCGGAGTTTCCGCCAGGGCGCTCGATGGCTTGCCTGGATTGTTCGTCGGCGTTGTTTCCGTTGTTGCCGTCGGAGTTCCCGCCAGGGCGCTCGATGGCTTGCCTGGATTGTTCGTCGGCGTTGTTTCCGTTGTTGCCGTCGGAGTTCCCGCCAGGGCGCTCGATGGCTTGCCTGGATTGTTCGTCGGCGTTGTTTCCGTTGTTGCCGTCGGAGTTCCCGCCAGGGCGCTCGATGGCTTGCCTGGATTGTTCGTCGGCGTTGTTTCCGTTGTTGCCGTCGGAGTTCCCGCCAGGGCGCTCGATGGCTTGCCTGGATTGTTCGTCGGCGTTGTTTCCGTTGTTGCCGTCGGAGTTCCCGCCACGGCGCTCGATGGCTTGCCTAGATGTTTCGCCGGAGTTCCCGCTGCCGCCGCCGGAACTCCCGCTGGCGCCGCCGATCGCCTTTATAAATTCTTCGCCGTAGGCGTCTTCGCCGTTCTGGAACGCTGCGGCCGCGTCGACGATTTCACTGCCGTATATGCTGAATGCGGACTCGAACGACGTCAGCGCGCCGCTGGCGCCGATGAGAGAGTCCCTGGAGGCGAGGTATCCCGATGCGCCGTTGGCGAACTTGTCACCCAGGTCGTCATCGCCCCAGGGCTGGCCGAGAGCGTTCAGGCTGTTGGTCAGGCTCGAGATGAGCGACGACACGGGGTCCGACATATTCTCGAAGTTCTTACCCGCCGTGCTCAGAGCATCTGTCTGAACTTCCAGCGGTGCGTTCGAGTCTGAGGAACCAGGCGACACGAGCCCTCCTGACAGTGCATCGAGATAGCCGTGGCGCTGGAACCATCACGGCGATGTATGCAATAAAGATAGTGAACGCGAAGGGATTTCGCGAGCCGGGACGGTCTCCTAGAGGTTCGGTGGGGGAGTCTCAGACATCAGCGAATCCGGCCGCCAGGACGGGATTACGTCGTGCAGCACGGTCCGGGCATGGTTGAAACGCTCGAGGTGGATGAGTTCCCGGACGACGGCGCACGTCCGGCCGAAGGGATCGGGATCGCGCGGATCAGGGTGGCGGCGAAGGTATCCACCACCTACCAGGGGCGACCTCCTGTTCGCTGGACGCACGGAATCAATCGCTATGCGGCCGGTAACGGGGGTTCGGAATGATCTCTCCGGTCTCCCGGTCGAGGATCTCGACAATGTCCTCGCGAGGGATGGTTCCAGTAAAGGCGACCTCCTTCTCCCAGGCGTACGGGTAATAGATTCCCTGCAGGGCGAAGGTCTCGGCCACGTGGACGCCGGAGGTCCGTGGTCGGATCGTGCAGCGGTAACGGGAGTTTTGGTAAACGAAGTCCGGGTCCAACGATGTGGCTACGAACTGTGTCATTCCGGTCGTTCTGACGTGGAACTCAATGGACCTGAGCGCGGCGGGGTTCAGGGGCAGAATGCCCTCCTCGAACAGTACGGCCGGCGCCACGTCGGTGGTGTGGTAGACGAGCTCGGGTGTGATCTCGACGACCCGGCCGTGGTCTTCCGGGACGAGCAGGTCATCGTTGACCTCCGGCGGCAGGTCGAACTCGTCCTGTGCATGGTCCTCGCCCTTCGGCTGCCGGCTCGCCGAACGCGCAATGTCGGGGCGAGCCGGCAGGAACGGGGCGGCCACCTCGACGATCTGTGCCAGGTGGTCGGCCAGGACCGTGTACAGGCCGCCGGTATCGCTCAGCGCACCCATCACGTCACCGGGTTGCGCCTCGGCACGCGGACCAAACGGACGCAGCAGAGCACGCGAGGGCAGGTACGCGTCCTGCGGTCCATACGAGTGCAGGATCTCGTGCTTGAACTTCACCGGCGGCGCCGCGGCGAACCATCGGCGCTGATTCATCGGAAGATCCTCGCGCGGCAGCCCCGGCAGGGCCTCCACCACCAGGTGCGCCTTGCTCGGGTCGTTAACGAACTCCACCGACGACGACATCGTCGCGCCGGTACCAGGCAGTGTCATGCCGGACTCGTCGATGTCCCGATTAAGGCTCTGGTTGGCGATCCCCGCCTTCTCGATGATCTCGGCCAGCGTGGACTCCGTCGCACCGGCACCGGGCTTCAGATGGACCCGCAGCCGGAACTTCCATTCGTCCGGCCCGGGAGTGAGGTCGTACCGCACGACCTGCCGGATTCCGCTGCTCCTACCTCGACTCACCGTGGGCGGCCCGTCCGGGGAACCTGGCCGCGGACGAAACACGAAGGCGTCCTCCCCGTCCTGATCCGCCCGCAGCGGCCGCCACCGCTCTGTGTCGATTGTGTACGGGGGCGCCGGCTCGGGCGTGGTCTCGTTCTCCAGATGACTGAAGCCGACCGGCTCGTCATCGCGGCTGCCCTTGCCGATGCGGATGTCTCCGAGGGCTGCGGCCCCGGTGAGCGGGTAGCCCGGAACAGTGAATGCCCGGCCGGGCCCAGCATGGGAGGGCGCGGTGAAGAATGCGGCGGCGGTGGCCCGGGTGTCGGCAGGGGGACGGTATTCCTCCAAGGCACCACCGGACAAGCGCAGCATCCCGGAGATACCCGATGCCGGGTGGTGGATTTCGATGCCGGTCGGCTGGAATCTCTGGATGTGCGTGGCGAGCAGGCCGACGGTGTTGTGAATGTTGCGGGCAGGTCCTTCGGGTCGAGCGCTCGGGTTACCGACGAACTGGTAATGGGGGGTGAGCACCAGGCCGTCGCCGCCGACGACGGTGAGGCGCAGTCTCCCCCGGTTGTCGCGCAGATAGAAGCGAGTGCGGAGTGGGTAATTGCCGGCCATCGCACCCGATGCGAAGTATGCCGGGAACATGTCGACGGGGCCTTGGAACACTTCGATGTGGCGAGAGGTTTCTCCGGCCGACTCCGGACCACTTTCACCATCTGCCGGCGACAAGGGGCGGTGCCCTTGTATTTCGATGACGTTGTGCGTGTGGATGCGGTCACGAATCAGTTGCAGCGCATCGTCACTGCCGAGCGGGGGGCCGGGTAGCTGAACCTCCGCGCCACCCGCAGGACGGTAGTGCACGATGAACCCGTCGGCGGCAACGGTCACCCGCACCCGTCCGTCGCTGTCGAGCAGATCGATGCTCGAGGTGCGGGGAAGACCGGCGAGCCCGGGATCATTGGGCGCTCGGAAAAGCTCCGGAGACAACTCGAACGTCTCGAAACCCACAGCGACGGTAGCCGTTCGAGTGTCCGCATCGTCGCGAGCCGGTGGTGCGCGGAGTACGGACGATTGGGGCGCGGTGGAGGGTCCGGGTCCGTAGAGGGCGTGTGCGCCGGGGCCGGCGATCCAGATGGAGTCGAACTTCGGGAGGTGCTCGATACCCACGAAGATGATGCCGCCCCGTTCGGGGATGGTGGCGTCGGGCGGGGCGCGGGTGTCGTCGGGGGCATCCAATTCCGTACCGTCCGCGAGTTTCCACAGCTGCTGCGCGCGGCGCTGGAAGGTCCAGAGTTGGTGGCCCTCGGGCGTTTGCCAGATTCTGGCTTCGGCCGTCACCCACTGCTCCGCGCCGTTGCGGTAGCGAACGTGCCGGTGTTCTCCGGTGGGAGACATGCGATAGGTGGTCCCGTCCGGATCCTCGCGTGATTGCGATTGAATGCGGAACTTGGAGTCGCCGGGGACCCGGCGGTATTCGGTGCGGTACTTGATGCCGTCCGGGTCTTCGCGATGATCGGTGCGGTATTCGGTCTGGTCCGGCGCGGTGCGATATTCGATGCGGTGTGTCGTGCGTTCCGGCTCCTCGCCTGTGCCGTCCGGATTCTCGCGGTGTGCGGTGTGGTCCAGCTCTTCGTAATGTTCGACCCGGTACGTGGTGCCGTCCGGATTCTCGCGGTGTTCGGTGTGGTACGGAGCGGTGGTGTGGCGGGGTCCGCCGGGGGAAAGGCGATATTCGATGCCCTCGGCCGGGGCGGGGTAGCTGTACTTGTCGACGCGCGTGTTCTCCAGCAGCAGCCCGTCCGGGGTGCTCCGGTCGCGTGTGATCGCGAGCAGCGCGTACGCGTGACCACTGACCAGGCCCGGTACCAGCGTGAAATCGCCTTGGTCGCCGTCGAACAGCCCCGTCCCGAGGATGACCGTGGTGCCGCCGCGCAGCGCACGGTCGAACCGCTCGCCGATCCATTCGGCGACGAAAAGGTATTTTTGGGGTACGAGTCGCTTTTCGACAGCCCCGCCGTACATCGCGTCGAAGTATGCCCGCAGGGCGTCCTTCTCGGGTGCCCATCGTCCGGGGAACTGCTCGTCGAGATACTTCCGGAAGCCGGCCGGTGCGAGCAGGTCCTCGGTGCTCAGATAATCGCGCATCGCGCTCTTTCGAGCTTCGGCGTCGCGGGGATTGGCGGCTTTGCTGGCCGCATCCGCGGCCCTGCGCAAGTCTTGGATCTGCTGCAGCGGGTTGTCGAGGAGCTCCGCGATGGCGTGGCGGAATCCTGGTTCGGCGGAGCGGAATTCGGGGTCGGCGTCCAGGAGTCGCTGGAGGGTGTCGGCGTCGAGATGGAGTGGATGCAGGAAGGTGTTGTCGACCAGGATGCGCGAGGGTTGTGGCATTGCACCGTGTTCGGGGCGGTAGAAGGCCGTTTCGAGACGACCGATGGCAATGCCCCCCGTCATCCCGGCGTAGCCGTTCTGCCCGCCGAAGCGCTTCGCCATGGCCTTCTCGATAATGGCGGGCCATAGTGGTTGCCCCGGCTTGTGGCCGGCGAAATGCGCGTCTTTGGTGCCGGGAGTCACGGCGAGGTCCTTCACGGCGAGGTCCCACACCACGCTGTCGTCGTCGAGGGTGAGACGGACATAGACGGTGCCGTCGTCGTTGTCGAGCAGCATGTCCTCGATCAGCTGCGGTTCGTGGTGGGCTTTCGCCATGAGCCAGGCGATTACGGCGCAATCGCCGACGGCGCCTTGCCGCGCGTCCTGTGGTCGCGGCCGCCCGGTCGGGCCGTACAGCTTCTCCCGGCGCCGGTCGACCAGCGTCGGCAGCTCGGGCAGGACCGTGTCCGGAGCGATGACCCAGTGAGCGTCGCCGGCCTTCTTGAGCCAATGCCACGACTGCCCATGATTGGGCCGGACGACAAGTTCGGTGCCGGGCGGCACCCGAATGAGATGATCCCCGCTTTCGGCATCCTGGTGGAGGAAGCGAACTTCCTCCGCGACGTGCCAGGACAGGGTGCCGTGCGAGCCATCCGTACCCGGCTGGTATTCGTCGAAGCCTTCCGTCAGGATCTCGGGCAGCACGATGGGGTTGTCATCCGAGATCACCAGGTTGTAATAAGGACGACCGTGCCCGGGCGAACCGGGCGGCGGGACAACCAAATCCGCCGCCACGCGCCCGGCGATCGGCAGCTGAGCCAGGTGGCCCAGTTCGTTGACGAGGGTGAGAGCGCCCCGGTGGCCGGTGGGGAAGGGGACGCGAATGGATTCGATCGGAATCGCGAGCGGTGCGGCCAGAGCCGCCTTCTCCTCGGAGCTGAGGTTGTTCAGGTACTCGCGGTGTTCGGCGGGTGTGGGTTTGCTGACGGCTTCCCGGTTGTCACGGGACTCGCGGGGTTCGGTGGTGCCGGTTCGTTCGAATGCATCGATTTCTCGCTGAGTGCTTTCGATGAGGTGTTTGCCGAGGTAGGTGTCGTCCGGCACGTCGACCGGACGCTGCGCCGGAACACGCCACCGCTTCCCCGCCGCGGCGCCGTGGATCGTGACGATGGATGAATCGACATGCGGTGCAGCAGATTTAGCCGCCGACTCCGGTGCGGACAGGTCGATCCGCGACAGTACGCCGGAGCCGGTCCCGGCGCGATGCGCATCGGCGAATGCCGACACCGCCGCGCTCAGCCGGTCGGGGGCGCGGGCCGGGACCACCCGGCGCGGCGACGACTCCCGGGGCTCCTGGTCGATCCACACCACCGTCGCGTGATCCGGTTGTGTGCCAGCGGTTTCCGCGTGCCGCGCCGCAGCCGGGCCGACCGCCTGATACACCGCGTCGATCGACGCGTTCACCGAGGCGGACCAGTGCACCGTCGCTGCCATATCGACTTGGCCGAACGCGATGCTCGCACCGGGACGACGGCCCGACGCGTCCTGCTCGAACGAGAGCAGCCGCACTGCCGCGCCATCGGCCTCCGCAGCGGCGATCGCGGACTCGAGTTCCGCGGTCCGCAGATCGGCCAGGACCGTCTTCAGGTTCCCGAACCTGCGGATTTCCTCCGGCGTCCGCTGCTCGGCGGGCAGCGTGTCGAACCGCGCGATCTCGAGCTGAATGTACCTGCGGTTCAGGATGTCTCGCACCGATGCGGGGATGCCCTCGCCATTGCGAAGACCGGGATGGTCGGTGAGCAGGCTGCTTTGGAAGCCCGGCGACAGCTCCTCGAAACGCACCACCTCCCACCACTCGCGACCGTGCTCGTGCCACCACGCCGCCCGATCCCGCGTGGGGAAGTCCGCGTCGTCGAAACCCCGGGGCGCCTGCGGGATGGTCATGCGGTCGTGCGGTCCCGTCGGCGCCGGACGCACGACGAGCTGGTCCCGCAGCTCCGGCTGAATGTGGCCCGCGGCCAAGCCTTCCCGCCAGCGGTCGAGTTCGGACTGCCGGTTCTCCAGATCGTCGTACGCGTCCCGGACGACGTCCTGCGCCGCGGCGTCGTGCGGCGAGTCCGCCAGCGCGACGTCCAGCTGGACCAACGCCTCCCGCGCGGCATCGACCAGGATCTGGCGATGCGCGACCTCGGCGCGTTCGCGGTCCAGCTCGCCGAATCGCTCCTGCGGCTCACCGGCGTAGTCGGCGCGGACGAAGTCGTCGGCCAGCGCCAGGCCCTGCTGCAGCAGCCATTGCAGCGCGTAATCGTTGATCTCGGGGCGCGGCAGGTAATGCCCGCTCGCGTCGCTCCAGAGGGTGACGCGGCCGTCGACCGCGCGCAGGCCGCCGGCCGCGGTGACGATGCGCCCGCCGAGGAACGACGAGTGGAACTTGATGTCGACATTCTGGAACCCGGCATAGAGATTACCGAATTCGTCCATCACGAATGACGCTGTGCGCCCGGCGATGTCGGTGTCGAACGGCAGGCCGTCGGCAACCCGGAACAGCCGGCCGCCCGGGCCGATGAACAGCCGCAGCTCCTTCAGTTCCTCGGGGAACAGATAGTCGGCCTGCTCGCCGATCCGATCGTCCGCCACCGCCGCGCCGTGCAGCAGCGGCAGCTGCGGTGAGGCGAGCATGCGGCGCAACGCCTTCGGCATATCGTCCCGCGGGACCCTTTCGTCGGCGGAATAGGTTCTGGGTGCCGGGATCGGACCACTCGGCGCGGTGAAGACCGCACCCTCCGCGTTCACACCGACCTCGTACCGGCCGTCGGATCCGCGGCGCACGAAAGCCGTCTCCCGCGCCGGATCGCCGACGACCTCGGATATCCGCCCATCCGGATGCTCGAGGACCACGTTCGAGCCGTAGAGATCGGCGGCCAGTTGCAACGGTGCCTCGGCGACGCCGGGTTCCGTCGAGTCCAGCTCGGCGGAGAGGTCGTAGGACGACATCAATCGCCGCGAATTCTCCATCCACGGACCGAACTTCCGCTGCCGCCGGCGGTGCCGGAACCATTGCGCCGCATCGATCCGGCGTTGCCACCGCAGATCGTCGATCTCGTCGTCCAGCTCGCGTTCCCGCTGCTCGGCGTCGTGCAGACTGCCGCGGATCTGCTGGCGCATATATTCCGGTGAGGACTGCCCCCACGCCCGGGCCAGCGCGGCGAACAGTGGGTCGTAGCCGCCCTCGACCGGTTCCCAGTGCGTCGGCATGACGCGGTCGGAGTTCCCGTCCCCGGGCGCTTCGGAGGTGCCGTGGCCGGACGCCGCCGTGTCGCGCGCAGGCCCACGGTCCGCGGGCTCGCCGCTGTCATCCCGAGTTTCGCTGTGCCCCAAACTATTCGGATCATGGACCGACACGGTGCCTGAATCGCCGGTCCCCCGCCGGATCGTTTCCAGCAGGTGGTCGCCGAGGTGGGGCCCCTCGCCGTGGCCGGGGTCGGATCCCGGACGTGGTCCGGTATCGGAGGTGGCCGGTGCGGCGTGGCCGGGTGCCATCGATGCGGTGGCAGGTGTTGTGTCACTGGCGTTCTCGGATCCGGCTTCGTGGAGACCCAGCAGATGCCGCGAGCCGGTGGCGGGTGCGGGACGCACCGGGTTGTGCGTCGGAGACGGGTCCGGGCTGAGACCGATGCCGCCTTCGGGGAACGTATCCGGCACGACGTAGCCGTAGAGCACGGTGACATTGGTGTCGGAATCGTCATACCCCGTGATCACATAGCGCGTGCCGCGAGCCAGCAGCAGCTCGTTCTGATGGGCGTAGTCCGGGTCACCGTCCTGGCCGATGTACACGCCACGGGCGCCCGGCGGCACCACGAGCTCCAAGCGGAAGTTGGTGTCGTGCATGAGATCCGTGAGGTCGGCTCCCACAGAGGTCGACAGAAACGCCGGTTCCTGCTGCGGCACATCGAGTAGCAGGGAGAGGTCCGCCTGCCCTTTCATAGGGTTGCCGTGCCGGTCGGCCAGGAAGTCGATGTCCTGGACCGAGCGGACGACCCGGATCGGTTCGGTCAGCGGCAGCGGCCGGTCGGTTGCCTGATCCAGCAGTTCGATCTGCAGGCGGATGATGTCGGCGTGGAACGGCACACCGAAATGCCGTTGACAGAAATCGTCGAAGTTGCGGCAGATTTCGGCGTCGGTCCGGATGTCTTCCCAGTAAGCGTCCGGCCGGTGTTGCGCCAGAATGGTGTTCAGCGCATCCAGTTCCAGCATTTCGTCCACGCTGCGGCCGGCGCTGCCGTGTAATTCGTTGCGGCGATTCAGCAGCGTTGCCAGGTCCAGTACGGTGCCGAGCGGATGATTCACCAGCGCCGCGAGTTCGGCGTTCCGCCGGATTTTCTCGCAGGAGCGGTCGAAAGCCGCCTCATCCGCGTAGAGGCGCAGTTTGTTGTTGGCCAGCGGCCACTCCTGGTACGAACGCAACACGTCTCGCACCTCTTCCGGCAGCGTGTCCCAGATGCGGAGCCGCAGGGCAGCGAAGACCGCACCGGCGTAATCGGTGTCGAATACGCGCACGCCGTCGAATGCGCGGGGCGGCTCGGAGGCCCACGCCGGGTCCGTGTCGTCCCCGGACAGTGTGATCTGCGGGTGTGCGGTATCGCCGGACAGCAGTACCTGCGCCCCCCAGAGGTTCTGCTCCATCTCCCCGAGACGTTCCACCGGTTCGCCATTGTCGATCGAGAACTGTTGCACCACATCGGATTCCGCGATATGAGTGGGCACGGAGTCGTCCGTCGGAGACGATTCCGGGCCGAGCCCGACGCCGAGTTCGAGGGATGTATCCGGTTCGACGTGGCCATACAGCACGGTGACGTTGGGGTCGGAATCGTCATACCCCGTGATCACATAGCGCGTGCCGCGGGCCAGCAGCAGCTCGTTCTGGTCGGCGAATTTTTCGATGCCGTCCTCGCCGATGTAGACCCCGCGGGTGCCGGGCGGCACCACGACCTCCAAGCGGAAATTCGTGGCGTTGGTGAGGTCGGCGGGTTCGGCCGCTACCGAGGTGGACATGAAGCCGAGTTCCTGCTGCGGGGCGTTGAGCAGCAGGAAGAGGTCCGGCTGCCCCTGCATGGAGTTGCCATACCGATCGACCAGGAAGTCGATATTTTGCAGCGAGCGGACCACCCGGATCGGTTCCGTCAGCGGCAGTGTCCGGTTGGTGGCCAGCTCGAGTTGCTCGATTTGCGCGCGAATGACGTCCGCTCCGAACGGCACCCCGAAATACCGCCGGCTGTAGTCGTCGAAGATGCGCGCGAGGTCGGAGTTGGTCCGGATCTCTTCCCAATGGGCCTCATGGGCCTCCGGACGGGGACTAGCCAGAATGGTCTGCAGCGCCTCAAGCTCCAGCGTTTCATCGTAGCTGCGTCCGGACCTGCCGCTCAGGATGTCATGACGCCGCAGCAATGCTGCGAGGTCCGGAACGGTGTCGTGTGTCTTGCTCACCTGATCCGTGATGTAGGCGTCCCGCCGGATTTTCTCGCACAGCCGGTCGAAGGACCCTTCGTCCGTGTAGAGCCGCAGTTTGTTGTTGACGATCGGCCACTCCTGATAGGACCGCAGCGCGGTCTGCTGCTCGACCGGCAGTTCGGGCCATATGCGTAGCCGCACGAAGGCGTAGACGGCGCCGGCGTAATCGGTGTCGAATATGCGCACGCCATCGGACGGGCCTGGCTGTTCGGGAACGAACGTCGGATCCGCGTCGTCCCCGGACAGCGTGATCGCCGGGAGCGTGTCATCGAGCGACCATCCCTCCCGTTCCTCCGGCTGCTCGTCGATCGGTCGGTGCTGCCCGGCTCCGGGCGCCCAGGGACCAAGGCCGACGTGCGCCTTCGGGATGGGCCGCGTTCGGTTGACCGGCGGTTTGGCGCGTAGATCCGGAGGGATCTCTTCGCCGGTCATGGTGAAGAAGCTGGCGAAGCTGATGTCGATTTCGCGCCGGTGTTTCGGAGGGAAAGGGTGGGATACGCCGAAAGCGCGGTCTACGACGGTGATGGCGCCGTCCGGGTGGGCGACGAGGTAGTAGGAATGTCCTCCGATGCCGTTCTTGTCCGCGCGACCCATGTATTTGTCGACAACGTGGGCGACGGCGGGCGCGTGCGCGCGCAGACGATCTCCGATGAGACTGTGACTGCGATAGGGGTACAGCTTTGCGCGCGAGTGGATTTCGGCTTCTCGGAAGGTACGGCCGCCGAGGCCGGGAGGACGCCCGAACGGAATCATGCGACGGCCGATTATCCGCTCGATATCCTCCAGCGTGAGGTCGAGGCAATTATTGACCGTGAACGGAACCTGTTGCTGCGCAACCGTTACCGCGCCGACTGGGCTTTCACCGATACCCGGCGCAGCCGCGGGAGCGGTGGAGTGGTGCGGGCTGCTGCCGTCCGACGGCGGGCCGCGCAGCGGGGTGATGAGCGCACTGACCATGTCTTTGCCGAGCTCGCCCCGCCTGGCCATGAGATATGCCTCGGCTACCGCTTGCTTTTCGATATCTACGAACAGCCTGTTGTCCGCATGGTGGATCCCGAAGCGTGTCAGCAGCTTCGCCTTCAGGGCTTTTACCGGCCGCAGCGTAATGGAGACTCCGGCAGTTCGTAGCCGTGCGAGGATTTCGCCGGGTTCGACGATGTCCGCGACGAGGTGCTGGAGTATCTTGTGCTGCGATTCCAGTGGCGGCTCGGGTGTATCTTCTGCAAGCGTGTCGATTGTGCCCTGGTCGAGAAGGCTCCAATCGTGGGCGATGGCAACGAGCATCGACAGATTCGCGCTCCGATTAGTGCTCGCATCGATCCCGAGCCGTTCATATATCCTGTACATGATCGTATCCACCGCTGCCGAAGTAATGACGGTCTTTTTCCGGAGCTGTTTGCGATGCTTGGCGACGAGCACGCTCTTGGTGTAGCCGGCGACGAAGTAGTGGAGTACTTCGTGCTCATCGTCTTCCAGTTCGATTTGGGGACGCTCCACGAGCGGCGGATCCAGGATCGTATCGATGACGCCCAGGTCGAGTTTGTTCTCCGTGCGGGCCTTGTTCGCTATCTCGGTGCGCTGAGCGAACGGGGTGGATTTTTGCGGGAGCCCCAGATCGTGGGCCGCTGTCATGAGTATCGTTTCGAGGGCTTCATAAGAGGTGTTGAAATGTTCGACGATCTGCTGGTTGCTATAGCCCTTGATGACGTGGTGGAGGACGCTCTGCTGCTGCGGTGACAAGGTAGCCGGTGAAACGGCAGCGGCAAGTTGCGCGGCGACGGTGGCCTCTGCCTCCAGACGCTCACTGCGGGCTGCTGCCACAGCACTCTCGTCGAGTAGATGCCAGTGGCGGGCTTCGGTCACCGCGGCCGCGACGTCGGAGACTCCCAACAGCTTGCGAATAGCACCGTCGGTAACGACCTGTACCGCAGCAACGCTGGTTCCCGAGAATTCGCCGCCTCGGCGGCGCAGGTGGCGGGCTATGGAGTCGCTTGTCTTGTAGCCCGCGGCGTAGTGCTCGAGAACGGTTTTCAGCAGACGGCTCAATTGGGGGCCGGGCAATGTTGTGACGTACGAGCTGTTGTCGAGATTTCGCCCGTATTCATAGGTGCGGTTTCCAGGAGTTTGTCTCAGGTAGCGAATATCTTGGCCGGCGGCCGGATTACCGATGAGTGTGCGCCAAGTGCCGTCGGGCGCGATATTGACGATATTGTGCTTGGTCAGATCGATGGCGGCGTGGAGCGCGAACAGGATATCCGGGTGCACGGCTGATCGGCTGCCGGTGGTGCGGCCTTCGCGAAGCGCGGCTATTTCGTCGTCGAAAGCGCGCTCGCGTTCGAAAGCGATGCGATCGCGGAACAGGTCGGCTCGGGTGTTCTCGTCGTCGAGCAACTCGGCATCGATAACGCCGTTTTCGTCGCGCCAGTCGGGTGCCGTCCGGAATTGGTGGCGATACACCTCCTCGTGGACTTGTTCGGCCTCGATGTAGTCGGTGGTGATGTGGCCGAGGTATTCGTCGCGGTACCGTCCCAGGTACTCGGCGAGTTCGTGATACAGCTGCTCGGGATCTTGGCCGAGCGCGAGAGCGAGAGCAGTGACGGGTGAGTGCTGGTGGTCGCTCCAGTTCGTGGGCATGGGCATGTCGAGCGTGACGCCGGGGCTACCGAGGGCATCGAGGTGATCCAAGAATTCGGCGCGGTGCAGGGTTTTCACTCCGCTCGGGCTGTCGAGCCGGATCTTGCCGTCGTTCAGGACCGTAGCCGTGGCGCCTGACAGCACGATCCTGGTACCGGCGGACAGGGTGTTGTGGTTGCTCCGGTCGGCGAGAGCATCGCTGGTGATGCGGGTGCCGGGCCGCGAGGCGCCGGGCGCGGGGCGATATTCGACTGTTGTGGTGACAGTGTGGTTCCGGACGTGGTGGTCGAGGAAGGCGAGAATGTCGGCCCCGCGCAAGGGTGGCCCGTCCAGGGCGGTCTGGGGGGCGTGGTTACTGCGATACCGGGGAATGACTTCGTTGTGGCCGGTGACGGTGAGCCGGAGCCGCCCGTGGATGTCGGTCAGGTAGATGTGGCTGCCGAGAGCGTAGGTGAGGGATCCACCGCGCGCGACGTCCGCCAGTTCCGCGAGGAGTTCGCCGGGATTCCGGAAGATCCGGATGCGATCGTCGATCGTGCTGCTGTCCGATCCGGGAGTGAGGCCGATGCGAGGCCCGTCGTCGTCGCGGCCGAGCGAAAGCACCACGGCGTGATCGTGACGGTTGAGGGCGGTTTCCGCGTAGCTTCGCGCGACGCGGGACACCGCCGGCTCCAGCGATTCGAATTCCGCGCTTCCCGTCACCTGCCGATCGATCGTGATCGCGGTGTCCACGGGCCCGAAGGCGATGGTTATGGTGCCGTGGCGACCCAGCAGGTTCTGGCTGAACGACAGCAGCTGCACCACGGGTTCGGCGACATCGGGCCGCCGCGGCGCCAGCGAAGTCTCGAGATCGGCGGTATGCAGCGCGGCCAGCGCGGCCTCGAGATTGTGCAATCGGCGTCGCAGGGAGGGGCGCGGCGCGGTGGTATCGGTGGCCCCCTGCCGCAGCCCGGCGATCTCGAGCTGGATGTACCTGCGGTTCAAGGTGTTTCGCACCACCGCGGGGATGCCGTCGCCGCACAGCCCGGGGAGGTCCGCGAGCAGCCGCGTCTGGTAACCCGGTGCGAGATCCGCGAATTGCAGTGCCCGCCACCACTCTCGGCCGTGCTGCTCCCACCAGGCCGCTCGGTCGTCGTGAGAGCCTTCGGTGGAGCGCAAGGCGTCGGAGGGCGCCGGCGGTTCGATGCGATCGGCCGGGCCGGCGGGTTCGGGGTGGGCGAACATGTTGTCCTGCAGCGCCTTCGAGACCTTCCCCCCGAGCAGCTGGGTACGCCATCTGCCCAGGTGGAACTTCTCCTGGAAGAACTGCTCGCGGGCGGCCTGCACCGCCTCGCGCGTCGCGGAGTCGCGCGCGGCGGATGCGCTCTCGACGCGCTGCAGCGCCGTCCCCGTGGCGTCCGCCAGTATCTGCCGGAGCACGACCTCGGTGCGCTGCCGCCGCAGTTCGCCGACCCGGTCGCGGATCAGCGCATCGCGGTCGGCCCGGGTGAAATCGGAGCCGAGCGCGAGACCCCGGCGGCGTAGCCAATCCAGTGCGTAGTCGTTGAGCTCCGGATGGGATTCGTCCTGGCGGTCGGAATCGAACCATTCCGAGAGCAGACCGTCGGCGACCTCCAACTGGCCGGCGGCGGTCGCGACACGGTTCCCCAGGAAAGACGCGTGCTGAATGCGCCCGCTCGGCTCGGTGACGGCGGCATAGAGATTGCCGAATTCGTCCATGACGAACAGCACATGGCGATAGCCGCCGGGCCCGTGGTCGAGCCTGGTGGTGTCGAACAACAACCCGTCGGAGGCTCGGTACAGCCGGCCGTCCTCGCCCGGGAACAGCCGATGCGACTCGAGTTCCGCGGCATCCATGTAGTGGACGGGGAGGGAATGATCGGAATCCGGGTCGGAATTCTTGCCCCGCACCGCTCCGGCGAGGAGCGGAATCTGCTGTGTGGCCAGGCCGCGGTGCAACGGCGCCGGGATCCGGTCCGCGAGCACTCGGCCGTTCGGCGAGGCAAGCTCGTCCCATCGTGGTTGCTCCGGCCACACCGTGAACGGTTCGCCGGTGTCGGTGACGCCGATCTCGTAGTGCCCCTCGGAGGTACGACGCACGAATACCGTCGCGTCCCTCGGAGAGTGGATGAATTCGCGCACCCCGCCGTCCGGGCGCTCGATCACCACGTTCAGGTGGTAGGCCTCGGAGACCAGCCGCAAGGCGCCGTCGCCGGAATCGGGCGCCGCGAGGCTCCAGGCCGTATTCGCCCGCCAGCGGTCGAAATCTCTCCGCTCCCGCAGTTCTTCCTGCCACTCCGCATCGTCGATGTCACCGGCTTCCCGGCTCTCATCGACGTCCTGGCGGCGATCGAGTTCGCCTTCCTCCTCCCCGCGGAGGTGTTCCACGATGTGCGAGCGGACTTTCCCGGCCTCGGAGACGCTCAGTATGCGGGCGCCGGCGGCGAACCCCGGATCACCGGTGGTCCGCACCGGCTCCCAGCGCGACGGCATCGGGAACGAGGGCCGGGCCACGGCGGGCGGGGATCGCGGCGCCCGCTGCTCGGCGGGTGCGGGGCTCGAGCTGTCCGCGGTGAATTCGGCCTCGCCGGCTTCCATTTGCCGCTGCAGATCCTCGCCGAAATAGGTATAGACGGGGACCTCCGGCCGTTTGATCCGGACGGTCTCCGCTTTCAGGCGGCCTACCAGCTCCTGCAGCGTCTCGGCGTCCAATTCATATTCCCGGTCGGCCTGCGATCCGTCGATTCGCCGGGCGACCACCCGGAAAGTTTGAACGTCGGTAAGGGTCGCGGTGGTGTCGAACAGAGCGTCCTGGAAACCGAATGTCGTGCCGGGCACGAGATGTCTCCAGGTGAAGTTGGAGTGCGACGCTTCGGTCCGGTGGATCTTGACCTGCGGGGTAGCGGTCGGCCCCTCGCCGAGAATGCGCTCGGCGCGCGCGAGGGCAGCGCTCCGGATACGCTTCTCGGTTTCTCGATCGCGCACGGTGAATTGCCCGTCGCTCGAAAAGTAAACCCGCTGGAAGTCGTCGGAGAACCGCAGGCCCTGTGTTTCGAGGAAAGCGAGGGCGTAGTTGTTCGTCTGCTGATCGGGCCAGTAGTGACCGCTGGAGTCCACAATCCTGGTGACTATCCCGTCCCGCGCCGAGATGGCGCCCGCGGCGCTGACGGTCCGGCCGCGCAGGAAAGACGAATGCTGGATCAGCCCCTCGACCTTCTTCGCGATATACAAATTGCCGAACTCGTCCATGACGAAAATATATTTACGTTCCCCGATGAACTCTTCGTTCCGTTCGGCCTGGAACAGACGGCCGTCACTGGCATGGCGGATCCGCCCGTCACCGTCCACGAAGACCCGATGCGCTTCGCGTTCCACATCGTCCATGTAGTGGACCGGCGTGGGCCGGCTGAACGTCGGCCGCGGCAAGTGGCTCGACCCGATGGTCCGGCCCGCGAGTTTGGCAGCCGGGACTATTCGGCGTCGTATCCAGTGCGTTCTCTTCGCTCTTCTCTTTATGATCGTCGACTCCGGGGGTTTCGGCGCTCTCACCGACACCGGTCGCCGTTCCGGAATGTAGATTCGCCGCAGGGCGGCGCCCTCCAGGAGCGGTTCTGGCCCGCCGGCGAGCATTTCGGTGAGGGGATCCGGGATCTGGACGTTCGCCGTCCTCGCCGCATCCCCCGGGGACGGCTGGGAGAATTCCGGCGCGACGACGGTGGCGAAATGCCCGGTCGCGGTGATACCGACCTCGTAGCCGGCGTCTTCGGTATGCCGCAGGAAGAACTTCGGAGTGTTCGGATTATTTATGATCTCCATCCGCGGCCTGCCCGGCCGCACGAATATGAAATTCAGACGATTAGCGCGGGCAACCGCGGCGAGTCCGGATGCGATATCACTCGACGTGACGTTCTCGGCGATACTCTTCCGTGCGGCTGCGGCATCAATTCCGAGAATGGTGGCCAAGGTCGGGACAATATTGTTCCGCTGGTTCGACGGTATGCGATACCATTCGGAAGGCGACGGCGCGGTGACCCGGACATGCTGCAATCCGGACCGGCGCAGCCGGCGCCCGAACTCCGGCCGGCTGATTATTTCCAGCGTATCCGGTGGCAGATCGCCGTCGGTGTGCGGCTCCCGGACAGCCAGATTCCCATCCCTGCGCACCACGGCGACCCGGTCTCGGCCGCCGTCGCGGAAGTGTATTTCCGCCTGGGTGTCCAGCATGTTTTCCATCAGCACCTGGCGCAGGTCGGAGATGCCGAGGATCCGATCGTTCGCGGAATCCTGGAACGACGGCTGCGCGGCCTCCGCCGTGCTGATCTCCAGGTCCTCGTAGCCGGAGCGGAGCAAGCGCCAGAAGTCCCCGATCGTATGGTCCGACGACGCCCGGGCCGGGCCCCGGTGATCCCAGGAGACATGCACCCCGGCCGCGCCGAAGGTGGCACGCATCGCGCGGTCGGGGGTGCGGAAGTACAGCTTCGTACCGGGCGGATACGCCGCGCCGTCGAAGGCGGCCAGGAATTCACCGATACCGAACCGATCGAGATTTCCTTCGGCATGCATCGGGTCGGCGGATGGTTGGGGGCCGGGGGGCGAAGCGAGGCCGATGGTCCCGCCGCCGCGCACCAGACGCCCCGACAGCGGCCGGTCCATCCCCAGCGACGGCGCAACCGCGCCACCCCCGGCCGAACGCGGCCTGAACAGCACAGCAGGAACATCACGCGGCTCTGGCAGCACCCCCGGCCGGAACTCGTACCGAGAAGACACCCACTCACCATCGGCCCCCAACACCTCATCATCAATCCACACAACGCCATCATCATTCGTCATCAAGTACGAATGCGCACCCACACCATCACCGTCGACGTCGAACTCATCCAGCAATAACGCCGTCGAACCCGGACCCAGCAGACGAAGTTCTTCCGAAATAGCCGCACGATCCCGGAAACGCCGGAAATCACCCGGCACCGCCCGCTTGAAATTCTCCTCCGACACCCCGGCGAGGCCGATGCCGTCCTCATCGAGAACACCGATACCTAAATTTCCGGTGCGCAGACCCAATCTCCCCAGAGCACGCGGCGCGCACACATTCCGGCGAACCACCGAACCCGAACTACCACCGCCGAACACACCCGGACCATCACCCACCGAGCCGACCTGCCCATCCACCGGCAACCCCCACGCACGGGCAGCCCGGACCAACCTCGCAGCCTGCACCCCGGCCTGCACCGACGACGTCAAGCCCAGCCGCGCGGACATGGCGCGTATCCGCCGCTCCACAGCACTCAGACCGATTCCGAGTTCTTCGGCTATCGCGACCTGAGATACCTTCCGCGCGAGCCTTACGAGCACACTCATCTCGTCGTCGAAAAATGAGGCCGTGGTGCCTGATGCCGGATCGACACCGCGATATTCGTAATCCAGATCACCCGGCACCGGCGTGGCGGCCAACCAGCCTCGTATACGAGCCATCCGCACCGCGTTCAGCTGATCAGCACCCCCTGCCAACAGTAATTTTCCGTACAATTTCTCGATACGTCTTTTGACCGAGTAGAAACTGAAATGGATATACCCGGCCGCGTTCAACTCCGTCTTGATGTCCTCATAAGTTTTGTGCTCCATATTAGCTTTACGCCGAGCCATGGCCGATAGGACTGCCACATCCTCAACGGACACCGAAGGCACACTTGGGGGAATATCATGGTCCAGGTCATCGGGTTCCGCATGTCGAGCCAGCAACCCCCACCTGCGCGCCGCCCGCACCAGGCTGAAGGGTTTACGGGCGTCATCGGTCAGATCAAACTTGTCGTACAGCGCATGAACTCGACTTTCGACCATGTCCTGGGTCATTCGAGTAGGTCTGATCGCGCTTATTTCCTCGGCTATCTCTTTGAAAGTTCTGCGCTGCAGATCGGGTTTGCGCAGCGACAGCCAGGAAATCACGTCCACCTCGTCGAGCCCGAACTGCTTCAGCTCACCGGATGCCGGATTGCGCCCGAAGTACACATGGTCGATGTCGCCGGGCAGCGGCTCCGGACGCAACCACCCCCGCTTCCGGCCCAATCGCAGCGCGGTCATTCGGTTGCGATCGGCACCCTTCAACTTCATCTTGTTGAACACCCGTCCCATGAAGGTGCTGGCCGCGGTGGGGGTGATCCCGAAGGCAGTAGCCATCTCCGCATAGGTTTTGCCCTGCGCGACCATCTGCAGCCCCTGCCGCTGCCTCTCGTTGGGCGAATCGACAACGGGCGGCCCGGTGGCGACGGCAGCCACTGTCACAGCCCCGACATCCCGCAGACGCATCGGGAAATCCGCCGCCGGCACCATCGACGAGTCCGCACCACCGTCACGAATCTCGAAAACGCCCCCGCCCCGCAGTTCGGCCCGCACCGTCCGCTCCCCGCCTTCCGGCGTCACCTCCCGCCACGACACCTCCGTGCCCACACCGAAACCGCCGGCAGCCGACCTGTCCAGGAACCGGCCCGTCTCCCACGCCCAGCCCGTACTCACCGCCGGCTGCACCACCCGAACGACACCTTCGCCGCCGAGTCGCGGCAATCCGTTCCGCAAACCGTCCCGGAACTCCGCCATATCCACTACACGACTGCCGGCTCCGTTCCCTATCCGTACCCGCCGGCCCTGCTCCGACTGCTCCACCACGACCCGGAAGTCCTCGCCCTCGCGATCGGTGAACTCCAGCCTCGTCCCCACTGGGAAATCGACCTCCGCGAACTTCTCCCGGAAGACCCGCCAGCCGAACTCGTCGACCCGATCTCCCCATTCCACGCCCGAGAAATCAGCGGCTGTCGCCACGAACTGAGTCGAACCGATAGGTGGTGCGTGAGGTCCGGTGCCTCCGGTGGGTGGGCTGGTCACCGGTTGGAGCCGGTCGTCGGTCACTGGCGCGGTCGAGTCGCCGAAAGCGAAGCGGGTGCCGGTGCCGTGGATCGACAGGAATGCGAATTTCGTCAGCTGCGTGGCGTCGAGGGTGAGGCTGCCGTGCGGGCCGTAAGTGAGCCCGTCGATGGTTCGTGCCACCTCCGGGTTGTGTTCCCACGGATTCTTCAGCTCGAGGAGAATGCCGCCGTCGCCGCCGGAGCGCACATCCAGGACCGAATACACGTGGGGCCCAACCAAACCGGGATATTCGGTGGTGTTCTCCAGGTCTCCACCGAAACTTCCGGTGGACAGCAGGACCTTGTCGCCGCGACTGCGCAGGAACCGCACCAGATCCGCGAAATGTTGCCGGGCAACAGCATTGGTCACCGTTCGCCGCGGATCGAGGACCTGGCCCAGATAATCGAGTACCGCGGTGATCTCGGCCTGCCACCGCGCCCGCTCGGCCGGCTCCAGGTAATAGTTCAGGAAATTCGAGAATCGTTCGACCGAGTCTTCCCTATTGATATTCCAGGTAGGCTCCAGTCCGCCGAGTCGTTGCGCGAACGCGAACACCGACTCCGCATCGGCCTCGGCACCGATCTGCTCGACGAGCAGGTCGTGCAGCCCATCGACACCGAACCGCATCGGATGCAGGAAATCGGCCATGTCGATCCCACGCACCGGCTGATCCACGGTCCCGCCCACCTCGTACGGCGGCAGCAACTCCATCATCGCCCGACCGGCGAACCCCGCTTCGATCGATCCGGCCGTGCCGCCGTGCAGCACCATATAGGCCTTCTCCACCAGCGCCGGCCACAACGCCCGGCCCGCGTCCTGGGCCGCATAGATCATCTGCCCGTGCTCATCGGCCCAGAAATCTCTGTTGACCCGCTTCCACCGCGGCACACCCTGCTTCGGGAAAAATCGCACGACGCTGGTGCCGTCGGGATACTCCGAAACCATATCCCGGATTGCCTGGGGGTCACCGGCGGGAATGACTATCAGCGGCGCGACCAGATAACAGTCACCGACCCGGCCCTGCGCCGCGTCTCCGGGAACAGGTCCCGCATCGCCGAATACCGGGCCCTCGGCCCGCCGGATCGTGCGGCCGAGTTCGCGCAACGCCTGCTCCGAGACCCGCGTGCCGCCATCCAACAGCAGCTCGCCGCCGGGCCCGACGTCTACCGATATCGACGCACCACCCGGAATATGCGTCGTGCCACCCGGAATATGCGTCGCCGCCGGGTCCGGCGACAACCGCCGCAGCCCCAGGAACATGCGGGCGGCGGCCGGCGACGACCAGGAGGCCGGTGTCTCCCAGTGGTACGCGCCGTCGCTGCCCCGGCCGAACACGGTCAGCTCACCCAGCAGACTCCGATGCACCGAATGGACCGGGGCCGCCGGACCGTCACCGATCCACACCGCGAGCAGGTCCGGATTCGCCGGATCGTCGACGCCGTGCAACTCCTCCCCCGGCCGCACACTCAGCAATCCACCGTGCTGGTCCACGATGGTCAACCGGTCCGCCGGCGCCGTGATCGTCGTGCTCGGCATCGGCTGCAGCGGCGGCGGATGGACCGGCTCACCGAACGGCCGCACCGACACCGTCACATCGGCCTGAATATCGGGCCGCAACAGCTCATATGCCTTCTGCGCCAACGCCGCCCACAACGGCTCGCCATCGGTATGCCCCGCATGCGCCGGCAACCCCGACGAATCGTGCAGCAGCCGCCGATCCACCCCCACCCAGCGCGGTTCGCCATCAATAAAGAACCGCACCCCCACCGTCCCGTCCGCGTACTCGTGGAACATCTCCACCAGACCCTGCGGATCCCGCACGGCGAGCCGGCCGAGGTTGCGCATCAGCACCGCGTAGTCCGCCCGCGCACCCTCTCGCGCATCCGAGGCCCGCGGCACCGGCCGCGAATCCACCTTCGCGAACAGCGGACCCGTGTGCATCACCATTGCCGCGGCGGCCGCCGGTCCATCCAAGCCCAGCGCCTGCACGCCATTCTCCGGAACGACGACCCGTGAGCTCAGCGACTCGATCCGCAACGCACCAGCCGCCTCCGGCCGGGTGGCCAGCAGCTCGCCGGCTCCCAGCTGCACCACCCGCCGGTCGTAGAACAGCAACTCGCCGGCCGACCCGTCACGCCTCGGCGCGCCCAGCCACCCGCCACTGGGATCCGCGCTCCAGTCGAGGTGGCGCAGCAGTTCGGTGTGCACCCGATACGACACCGCGGGGTCCGAGCTCAACTGGATCCGGGCGTTGCCCCGCACGTCCTGCCCGTCCCACCGGACGCTGTCCGCGGCCCCGATCACCACCGCCTGCCCGTTCCGGGCGATCAGCACCGTGTTGCCAGTCTCCCCGATCGTATCCGCCTGCTGCACAACCGGATTCGACGGTGCCGACCAGGAGTCGATGCTGCGCCCGGCAGCGAGATCGTTCGCCCTCCCGGATGTCACGGGTTCGCCTTCAAAGAGCCACCCCAGTGCGTTCGCGGTAGACGCGAAGTCCCCGTCCTCGAGATATCCGGGCCCGGGACCGGCGTCCGCGGGGAAGTCCTCGGCGTCTGCTGGCCGCGTCGCACTGCCATCGGTTCCCGGAGCGCCCTCGCCTCCGGTCGTGCGGGGTGTGTCATGACCGAGGACGAATGCGGAAGTGGTTGTGCCGCCGCCTGTTCGGCGCACGATCCGGTGGAAGATAGCTCGGATGCGACGGCGACGGCCGCCTGCGGCAGACGGGGTATCAGCGTGCCGCGCACCGGGCGCCGTCGTCACGTCGTCGGATGCGCCAAGCCCACGAAGTTGGGATGCGAAGCTCCGCAACCGTTCTCGCGTGCCGAGCCGCCGTGCGGATGGCTCGTTCGGGGTGCCATCGGCGCGAACGCGAGTGCTGCCGTCGTGCGGCTCGACCCCCGGCGTGGTCCGCGGGGCTGCTTCGGCCTGGTCCGGATCGGATTCGAGGACATCGAGCAGAGCGTCACCGAAATAGGTCTCGTCAGGTTCGGGCTCGAATCTCGAATCCGGTTGCGGCGCAATCGGTTCGAGCCCATCCAGCACATAGTCCTCGGGCCCCTCCAGCAACGCCCGATTCCCCTGCCCGCGACCGGACGTGTGCACGGCGGGGGCGGTCGATAGTTCGAGGTATCCGTAGAGGACGGTGAAGTCGGGGTTGTAGAAGGACTTGAAGGGGTCTTTTCCGATTCCGGTGATCCGGTAGCCGGTATTGCGCGCGAACAGGAGTTCGTTCTCGCGCACGTTGTGCGCGCGGCCGTCGCGGCCGAGATAGGCCCCGCGCAGGCCGGGCGGTACGACGAGTTCGAAGCGGAAGTTCGGTCTGGTGCTGGTGGCGACCGTTTCGGTGGTCAGTGAGGTGGAAAAGAGGCCGGGCTCCTGCTGCAGAACCTTGAAAAGGAGGCTGAGATCTTTCCGTCCGTCGAGCGTGTTGCCGTGCTCGTCGATGGCCAGATAGTCGACGTTGCCGACCGCGCGGATGACGAGGAACGGTTCGGTTGCCAGCAGTGGCCGACTCGTTCCCCGGTCGAGCAGCTCGAGATACTGCCGGATATTTTCCAGCGTGGGCTCGGCGCCGAAATTTTCTCGGTACGCCTTGTCGAGCCGGCGGTAGAGTCCCGCGTCGATTTGGATCTCTTCCCAGTACGCTTCCGGGCGGGCGTGCTGCAGAATCTCGTCGAGCGCTTGCAGTTTCCGAGTTTCGGAATCGTCGAGATTTGCACTCTCCAGTCTTTCCCGCAGTTCTTTTCTCGACTCGACCAGCGTGCTGATATCGGGTGCCCGGCGCCCTTCCATGAGGAGGCCGGCAATGGTGGCATAGTGCTGGAATCGGCCGAACAATTCCTCGAAATTCTCGCCCGCGCCACGCAGCGTCCGCAACATTTTGTTGGTGAGGGAAGACGATTGCTGGTAGGTCATCAGCGCTTTGCGAACTCCGAGTGGCTGCTGATGCCAGGTGCGAAGCACTTCATGGCCGAAGTCGGCCCCGTCCCGATCACTGGTGAATACGCGCACAGCGCCGCGGGGCAGCGCACCAGCCGGGGTGTCCTGGGTCAGGGGGTGCACCGTCACCGTGGACGATCCAGGGTGTGGCAGGGATGTGGCGACCGCTGCGGGTGCGTGCACGTGGATCTGCTGCGCGGCGGGATGGTTGGCGGTGAATTCGGCGATCGCCGTACCCAGCCGGTCCGCGGAATCACCGGATACCTCGGAGCCGTAATCGATCCAGACGACGGTTGCGTCGCCGGGATGCGTGCGAGCCGTGTCGACGTGCAGTGCCGCGACGCGGCCTGGCGCGTCGTACATCGAATCGGCGGAGGTCGCGGAGTATGCGTGCCAGTGCACCGTCGACGCGGTGTCGACCGGCCCGAAACCGATGGCAATGCGGCCGCGCCGCCCCAAGTCGTCCTCGGCGAAGTACAGCAGATGCGCGGCCGGCGGCGCGCCGCCGGCACGAGCGGCGGCCACCCCGGCGTTCGTTACCGCGGCGCGCACATAGTTGCGGGGGATGTCCAGGTTGTTCCACCGTTCCTGCAGGTCCGGCGGCAGCCCGTCGTCGAAGTCGTCATGCTCCTGGAACCAGTCCCGCGTGACGACGAGGTACTGGATGTTGCGGGTGTGCCGGATCGGGGCGGGGACGGCATCGCTGTTGCGCAGCGCGGGGAACCTGTCGAACAGCCGGAGAACTTCGTCGGTCATCCAGTCGTCGACGAGCAGGTTGTCCCACCAGGTCCGGCCGGTACCCGCATAGGTGTAGGGCGAGTCCGGCTCATACAGCTGCCGCACCACATCCGATGGAAGCTCGTCGTTGTCGTCGGCGAGACTTCCGAGTCTGTTCAGCTCGAGTTCGATCAGCCTCCGCCGGAGCGGACTCTGCATCCCCCACGGGATGTTGTTGCGCAGAGCGGGGAATTCGGTCAGCAGACGGAGCTGTTCGGCATCCGAGAGATCGTCGAAATGCAGGTTGTTCCACCAGGTTTCACCAACATCACCCCACCAGGTGGCCGACGTGCCGAGCCCGGCAGGTGGCCGCAAGGGCGAGCCGCGGCCGGAGCTGTCGTCGCCGCTCGGGCGGTCCGCGCCGATTCCGACATCGCCGAGGGCCTCGGCACCGTCGGCGTCACGACCGGTGGGGATGTATTCGGAGCCGTCCGCGGCGTAGATGATGGCGGTGATCGCACGGAGACCGTCGGTGGGATGTTCCGCGAGCGGATAGTGGCGTCCGGTCTCTGGATCGTATCCGCCGACAGTGCCGTTGTGGATCACGAAAACCGTGGTGTGCGCGCCGATTCCGTGTTCGTCGACCGGACCACTGCGGGCATCGACAACCAAGGCGAAAGCCCCGAATCGGCCGAGTATGTCAGCGATCTCGGCGTGACTGGAGAAGGTTCGCAACTGGGCGCCGGCATGACGGTTGAACTCCTCGGCGCTCATTCCGCCGAGGCCGACAGCATTCTCGGCCGGCGGAGTAATCGGAGCGGCGGGGAGTCTGGCAGCGACATAACGCATGGCGCCGGGCGCGCACTGCGAGGGACGAACACCCGCGGTACCGGCCGAACCGGTGGTGTGAGCGTGCCCGCTGCCGTCGCCGGTGGCCCGCGCTGCCGCTGTAGTGAGTGCGGCGGTGGTTTCCTGGTCGAGCAGGCCCTGGCCGGCCAACTCGAGGGTCTTGGCTACTACGTTCTCGCACCTGGTTTTCGGAGACACCCCGCGCACGGGTCCGATTCCGAATTTCTTGAACAGCACGAGCCTGGCCTTCTTTACCGCAGGCAGGCTGGGCGGAGATCCGTGCTCGCCGAGATGGCGGATAACCTCATCATTAGTGGTGCGGCCTGCCCGGAAAGCTAAAAGCACCTTTCGCTCGATATCATTCAACCTGACAGCCGCGGGCGCCGGGTGCGCGACAGCGGCGGCTTCGGCGAGTAGACGCTGCTGACGGGCTGCGGCTATAGCATCCTCGTCGATCAGGCGCAGCCGGCGAGCTTCGGCCAAGGCGGACTCGCGGTCGGAAACTCCGAGCTTGAAGAATACGCCGTTCTTCCCGCCGCTCATCGCATCTTTTATCGACTTCTCGCTGCTGCCTTGTTGTAGTTGGCGGGCGATAGCACCGTGAGTTTCATACCCGGCGGCGAGGTGCTCGAGGACATTTTTTTGTAGGGCAGTGAGTTTGGGGCCGGGAATTGTTGCCGCGTACGGGTTGCCGGTGGACGTGCGCCCATGGTCATAAGTGTCGCTATCGGGGTGTCGGCGGAGATAATGGACCGTGGCGCCAACGGCAGGGCTATTAATGAAGGTGTACCGGGTGCCTCCGGGTTGAATGATGACGAGATTGGGATTTATGCGATCGATAGCGGCGTGGAATGCGAGGGGAAGGCCGGGGTATTTGGTGGAACGGCTGCCTGCGGTGCGGCCGGCACGGAGTTCGCGGATTTCCTGATCCAGTTCGCGGGCGCGGGCGCTGGTGATGTCGTCGCGGAACTGCTCGACACGGATTTCGTCAACGCGGAACTCCTCGAGTCCGAGGAGGCCGTTATCGTAGTCGGTCAGCAATTGGTCGCGACGCGCGTCTTCGAGAGCTAGTTCGCCCTCGAGCTGATCGCTGGTGATATGCCGGCTGTAGTAGTCGCTGTGTCGTTCGAGATGATCGGCCAGGTCGTCGTACAGCTTCCGGTCTTTACCAAGCGCATGCACGAGGGCTGTCGCAGGCGAATGAAAGTCGTTGCTCCATTGCCCAGGAGTGGGGGTCTGGACAGTGACATCGGAGATGTCGAGAGCGTTCAGCTGGGCGAGGAATTGGTGCGTGTAGACGGTATCCGACGGTTCTGCCGGACTGTGGAGTCCGATCGTGCCGTTGGCCAGGAGGGTGGCGGTCGTGTTGTCGGGGAGGTGGATCTCGGTGCCCGTGGGGAGGGCGTTCTGGTGGATACGGCGTGCGAGGTCGTCGCGGGTGGTCGGATCGGTGGCGTCGGCGGCGGGGTAGCCGGGATCGGTCGGGCCGGTGGCTTGGTCGTCGGATGGCGCGCCGATGCGGATGCCACGTGGGAACACCGGGCGCCGAACATCGCGCTGGCGCAGCGGGCGAATCGGTTCGCTGCCCAGGCGAATCGGGCGGGCCGTGGCGCCGGTCGGGGTGTAGAGAACGGCGAACAGGCCAGCGGAGTCGCGGCGCCCGGGCCATCTGCTGGTGTGACCGCCGGCGTCGGGAATGTAGTCGCGGACGACGATGATGCCATCGTCGTTGACCATCCGGTAAGCATGTGCGCCAATACCGTTCGCGTTGACGTCCGGGTGTGCGTGGACGACCAGAGCCTGCGCGCCCGGGCCGAGCAGCTGTAGCTGCTTGGCGATTTGGTCCTCGCCGGCGTATCCGCGGAGCTTGCCTCCGGCGGCCTTCTCGGCTTGCCGCTTCGAATAGCCCGGCAGCGCCGCGCGCCCGCGACGCGGCCGGGTTGCGGATTCGGTGCCCGTGATCGCGCGGAGCCGGATCGCGCTGCTGGTGATGCCGCGTCGTGCGAATCCATTGCTGATGCCGGTGAGCGCACGGGGGAGGCACTGGTTGTCGTCGAACTCGGCACTGCGCGCAGTGGCATACGGGCGGCTGATGACGGCAGTGTGGGTGCCCGTGCCGTCACCGCGGGCGACCGCGACGGCCGTGCGGGCATTGATGCCGCTACCGCGGATTGGGGCGATGGTCGTGCGGGCATCGGTCCCGCCACCGCCGATTGGGGCGGCGACCGTGCGGACGGGAGTTGTTGCGCTGCTGCCTGTTTGGTGCACGAGCTGTTTGAAGGCGGCCCGGATGCCGCGGCGTGGAGCGTGATCGGCCGACGCGGCGGGCGCGTGCGCCGACGCAGCAGGCGCGTGCTGCGACGTCGTCTCGTCGCCGGGTATGCCACGGCCGCGTAGGCGAGAGGTGAAGCGCCGCAGGTGTTGCATCGCGCGCGCTCGCCGTGAACGCTGCTCGCGCGTGGTGTCGCCGGTGCGGACATCTACGCTGCCGTCGGTTCCCAGGGCGCTGGAGTCCCGGCGTTTGGTCGTGGATGTTGTTGTGCCGCTGCGAGACTGCGGGCGCAGTGTACGGCCGTCTTCGGTGTGTGAGGTGTCGCCGATCTGCCCGCCGGGTGTCGCGGGCTCGAAGCCGGGCGCATCGTAGACGAGGTCGGCCACATCCTCGAACGGCCCCGGCGGCCGGATCATTTCGGCCATTCCGGAGGGACGGCTCATCTCGGCCGGACCCAATTCCGAAGCCGCCTGCGATGTTTCGCCCTGTTCCTGTTGCGTCCGGGGGTCCGGAGTGGCCCCATGCCTGCGCACGCCGCGCGGGGGCGCCCGTGTTTCCCGGCTGCGAGACGGCTGCTTCGGCCGGAGTTTCGGCATTTCCGGAGTCGATATCGACAGATCGAAGGTATCGGGCAGTCCGGTGCGCTCGACTTTTCCGTCGGCCCGGTTGTGGATGCTCCTGACCGGAAACCGGTTCTGCCGGAAGGGATCGTCTCGCAACCGCTCGTCCGGTATCGACGCGTGCCGGCCTGGGATATCAATGGTGAACTTCTGGACAGGCGGAGCCTGCCCGGAGGGCTCGGGCTCCCGCGCAGGCCGCAGCGAACCGGATCGGGGCGGAATCACGAAGGGAGCGAACGCAGCATTAGGCCGGTTCTGCGGTTCGATCCCTGACTTCCGCTCGTCCTCGGGCGCCCCGACATCATCCGGCGCGGCATCCTGGGATTCTTCGGTCTGCCGGAGCGGTTCCCGCTCGTGGACGCCGACTGTCGAATCCTCGTCGCCGGAATCGATTAGGGACTCGGGGTGCTCTTGGATCCGGCGGATGGCCGGGTCGATCGCGGAGGTCCGTTCGTCCCCGGTCTGCCCGGATCCGCGCAAAGCGGGTTCGTGGGATCGCGCGGTGCGATCCGGGTCGGCGCTGTAGACCGACGCGTCGTCGTCAGTGCTGTGAACCGACTCATCGGTGTAGTCATCGGACTCGTCGTCGCTGCCGCGCACCGAATCGTCGTCGATACGCAGTGCGGACCGAATATCCCCCAGCCGCAGCGGGATTCGCGGACCGGCGGGGGCGGTGTGTTCATCCTCGGCTTGCTCGAGTTCGTACGTACTCGGCTCGCCGGAGCGTGTGGGCTCGTCCACACCGATGCTGTCGACCGACCCGTCGGAGCTGCTCGGCGATGGGACGCGGCCGGGAAGCGAAGCGGCCCTGCGGAGTTCGCGTGGCCGATCGAGGGGGCTGAACAGGTCGGACAACCGCTTCGCGGCGCGCTGACGCCGGTCCGGATCCAGGTCGAGGTCCAGGCCGTCGGCCGGCGTCTGCGGCCGCGACGAAGCGGCTGGTTCGCGGTGCTCGGTGTTGGTGGTGCCGGTTGCCTCATGCTCGGGCAGCGGTGCGTACACGACGGTGCCGGTGGATTCGACCGTGTCCGTGGACTCGACCGAGCCTGTGGGAGTGGGAGGCCGGACGACAACCGTCGGCGGCCCCCGCGGCGCGTCGATCGAGTCTTCCTCGTGTGCCGCGTCGTCGTGCGACATCTCGCCGAGCTGCTCCTGCGCCAGCGCGTCCAGCATTTCCCGCTGCAATTGCTCCTCACGGGCGAGGTCGGCGACGCCCTGCTGTTGCGTATCCGTCTGGGAGACAGTCAGATTCAGATGCACCTGGTCCGGGTCGATACCGCGCGCACGGAACTGATCGCGCACTTCGGTCCGGAAGTCCTCGTATGCACCGCCGCGGTGCAGGTCGAGCGCCGCGACTATCGCGATGGCCCGGCTCATGCCGAAACTGTGCCGTGGGGTCTCGGCGCCGAAGCCGACACCGGCCAGCACCTGCTCCGATCCGGTTGGCACGTCCCAGTGGAACATGCCGACGTGATCGTCCTGGAACTCCCGCAGCCACCCGGTCACCCGATGCACCGCGTCCAGATCGCTGACGTAGACCACAATGCTGTCCACCCGGGATTCCAACGGCCCGAACACCTTCACTTCGTCAACCCCCGGGAAGCGATCGGGATCGTCGAGGACCTCGCGCACGAGATGACCGGCGACCGTGGACCGTCCGTTACCGGAGGTATTCACGTAGATCTTGAACTTGTTGTCCGCGATGGGCTCACCGGGCGCATACTCCCGGGCGAAATGCACGACCGGGACGTCCTCGGGTGACAGCTTGCCGGCCTTGCGCGGCGAAAGTACACCCGCCTCGTCCATGGAGGCCCCCTGGGCCGTTCCGGGCGCGCGCTGCGCGAGAATGCGCACCATCTCCTCGATGAACGCGTTCGGATCCGCGGGCCGCTCTCCCGCTCCGACGCCCAGGTAATACGTGTTGTAGAGATCGATCGCATTCCGAATCGCGTCGCGGTTGTCCCAAACGGCGCGCAGGAAGGCAGCCAGGTTTTCCTGCGCCACAGTGGGAGGTTCCACCCCGTTGTGCGCGTAGGTGTGCGCCCGCAATTCCCACAGGTCGTCGAACGACAAGTCCGGCCACTCCGGCTCGAGCACGGTGTACAACTGGTCCAGCGTGAGCGGTTGTTCGAACAGGACCTCGAGTTCCCGGGCAGCGCGCGTCATCGCGGACTCCGTTCGGTACGTCGTCGGCGGCACGCCCGGCCGTCCGTGCGCGGACGAACGCTGTGGTGGAACCAGCGGCTCGAGCGGCAGGAGCGACGGCGCCTCGGTCGAGGACGAACCGTCCGATGAACCCGGCACCTCGAACGTCGGAAGCGGCGGCGCCTCGGTCGAGATCGAAAGGCCCGGCGGGCCTTGCGCTTCGACGGGTTGGATATCGGTCGCCAGGTAGTAGTGCTGGCCGGTGACGAAGACCGCGCTGGGGGGATGACGGTTGCTCACCGCGTCGAATTCGGTCGTCACTATGCCCTGAGTTGTTCGGGAATGCACCGTGAGCGGCCGGTCGAACAATCCCGCCGCTATATACATGACAACATCGGCCGCCAGGTTGTGGTTCCATGCGCCGAGTTCTCGAAGGCTGTCGATATTCTCCCGCGTTGCACCGCGGCTCGACATGTAGTCGAACTGCTCGTGCATTCTGTCGGTTATCCCGATCCGCAGTGCCTGAATACGACGGGCCAGCTCCGTGCCCGCATAGCGCCGTCCGGGGAACAGGAGGGCGTGCAGGACATGGAACATACAGTCGTTGTCGAGCGGCGCGGACGCCCACGCCCGGCCGTCGATGTCCGGGCGGCCCGTCTGCAGAGATACGTTGGAGAACGGCGCGCCGTACCCGGAGTAGTCCTTGACGGCTATCCCGTCGGAGAGCATGTTGTGCCCGGGGCCGATCCCCAGCTCGTCGGCTCGGATCATCCAGAAGTCCAGTGCCGCATCGAGTTCGGTGATCGGCTCGAGCCCTGCCTGGACCGAACCCTCGGCCTCGGGCTGCACGACCTGCGGGGTATGCTGCTCATCCGCAGCCGTCTCCGCCACCACCGGCTTGCTCGTCTGCTCGGCCGAATCATCCAGTGCGACACCCTGATCGGCGTCGGTGCCGCGTTCCGGTTGCGCTTCCTCGGTGCTCGTCTCCGGCTGAGACTCCTTGACGTCCTGCTTCAGGTCACGCTCCTCGGTACCCTGCTTCAGCTCAGGCCCCTCGGCGCCCTGCTTCAGCTCAGGCTCCTCGGCATCCTGCCTCAGGTCAGGCTTCTCGGTACCTTGCTTCGGCTCAGGTTTCTCGGAGTCCTGCTTCGGGTCGGACTTCCTGACGTCCAGCTTCAGCTGCGACCCCTCCGCACCCTTCTCCGGCTGCGACTCCTCCTTGCTCTCCTTGGGCCGCGATTCCTCGGTGCCCCGCTCCTGCTGCGACTCCTCGGTGCCCCGCTTCCCCTGAGACTTCTTGGCACGCCGCTTCCGCCGAGGCTTCTCGGTATCCGGCTGCGGCTCGAGTGCGATGTTGCCGGTGGCTGTTGAATCCCTGCTGACGACAATGGGTTTCACCAGCGTATCGGTGGTGCGTGCGAGGGCGTTGCCGAGCACCCAGAGCATGCCGGCGGGGCCGATGAGCTTGATCAGCATGATGGTCCAGACGCGATGGTTGTCCCCACCTGGGCCGTAGCGCATGAGGTTACGGCGCTGGCTGCCCGTACTCCGGCCCGACCCGTAGCCCCCGGCACCGCCGCCCAGGGGCCAGCCGGACGGTGCGCCACGGTTACTGGCGTCCGAAACGGTCGGGATACTCACGCCGAGGGTGGGCATGAAGGTGACGGTGAGGTCAGCCTCGACCTTGAAATTGTCGGCCGAAACCAGCAAGCCATCGTTTGCGAGCTTGTCGGTCGTGTTTTCGATCTCGAGCGAGTAGAGGGTCGCCTCCGCGGTGACGTCGGTGACCTTCCGGCCGCCGGCGTGCGGCACAGGCGTCGGCAGGTTACCGGTCGACGCGTCGACGCTGTTGAGGAAGGCCGACAAGGATGCCGGGCCGAGAACCTTCGATCGCTTGCGCTGGGCCAGCGTGTTCAGGGCGAGAAGCATGGTCTCGAAGGAATGGTTCCGGCTGCTCGCCTCGATGCCCGGTGCGACCGCACGCAGCGCCCGGCCGAGGCGCTCGAAACCATCGAACCAGTAGACCTGGATGGGCCTCGTCGGCACCCAGGGCTCCATCAGCAGATTGCGAACGTCGCGCGGTACCTCCATGTCGATGGCCACGCTGCCCGCGGGCGGAGCCGGGGGCCGGACCGACGGGTCAGACCTGTAGACGTCGGGCGCGACGCGGGTGGCGGCGGCGTTGTCGGCGGCGGTTCTCGTGTCGGCGGCGTGGAACTGGATGAAGTTCGTGGAGTTCAGGGTCCTCGATTCGGTGTAGGACTGTCGCCACAACCCTGAAATATCCTTTCCCAGCAGGGCTCCCACCACGGATCCCACCAGGACCCCACCCGTGTATCGGGCGAGGTTCAACAGGTACGTCGCCTGCGACTTGTCCAAGCGCTGCCAGCTGACCGTGACCCTGTACAGGTACGGAAGGCCGAAGAAGGCGGTGTCCTCGCCGCGCATCCACGTGTCGTCATCGCGCTGGGAGTCGTGGGTTTCGGTGGCGGTGCCGGCACCCCGCCTGGCGAGGCTGACGGTGGGGCGCACACCGTTGACCTGAAAGCTGGGGTTGAAGCTCCACTGGTCGTCTCCGCCACGACTCGTGCTCACCGCGGTGACGCGGCCACCGTGCGCATTGCCGTCGGCCGAGGTGACCAGGAAGGTGTTCTCGATCGCGACGCCCTTGGGGGCTCGCCAGCCACGAATCTTGCCGAGATTCGCCTTGGGATGGGGAACCGCGCTGAATGTCACTGTGACCCGGCGTGGACCGAGCAAGGGCGACCAGTCGTCGTAATAGAATCCGCTGCCGCCGGGCCCGGCATTCGGCAGGGTACGCACGCCGGAAGTGGACGTGTGTTTCTCGATCTGCTCCAGCACCCCGCGGAAAAGTTCGGGCGACCCGGGAGTCGCGAAACGGGGCGTCACCGACTCCACGAGGTCCATGGCCTGCTTCCGGAAAGCGTTGCGGCCGCCCTCGAGGTTGGCGGCGAGCACGGTGCCGAGGGAAATAGCGCCGCCGCTCTGGACGTAGGCGCTGGGCGGATACAGGTCGGCCTTCTTCCGCTTGGGGATTTTGTGCCCGGCGGCTTTGACGAGTCGGGCCAGTTTGGGATGCAGGTGTAAATCCTTGTCGTACAACAGGAATCGCACCACACCGGATTCCTCGACGGCGAGGCTGTTACCCCTGTGGGGTTCTCCCGCCACCTTGCCGGGTTCACCCAGCACCTTGCCGCCGAGGCGCTCCACCAGCCCGGTAAATTCCCGCACCGCACTCTTGGTGAGCTCCTTGGCCATACTGATGACGACAAGGTTGTTGCCACTGCCGGATTCACCCCGCACCTCACCGAGTTCACCCGGCATCTCGTCCAATTCACCAGGCGCCTCGCGTGGTCGCCCCAGGACCTTGCCGCCGAGGCGCTCCACCAGCGCGGCAAATTCCCTCGCCGCACTCTTGGTGAGGTCCTTCGCCACACTGATGACGAAATGCTGGGTGCCGCTCTCGACGGTGACGACACGAACCACGTCCGCGGTGAATTCATAGGCTGGGGTTCCCGAGTTCGTGGTGACCCGATTGCTGCCGATCGTCTCGGCGGAACTGGAGTGTTGTGACCTGGAATAGGTGTGCTGGAAGGTCTCGCCCGGGATGAAGCTGAGGTCGGCCTTGTTGCCCAGGCGGTGGGTCAGGCTGATGCCGAGCAGATCGCTGTGCGCGGTGGCATTGCTCTGGGCCGCGCTGTTGTTGGAGGGGGACCAGTTCTCGGAGTTTATATTCACTGTTACCGGCAGCACCCGCACTTTCCGGAAATAGGAATCGAAGCGGATGTTGTAATCGGTGCCGGCGATGACGCCGGCGGTGCCGATACCCTGGATGTCGTCGGATTGCCGGGAAGTCTGCACCAGCGAAGCCAGCATGGCGTGCGACGACAAGGCAGTGTGAATGACTTGATAGGACAGCGACTCCGGGGTCGTCACAGGCTCCCCGAAGGAATGTTCCCACAACCATTTGCCGCCGGCCGTGAACTTGTCCAGCCCCCACTCGACCCAGCCGATCTCGGGTTGCGGGCCTGGCGCGGGGTCGGCGGGCGCATCGTGCAGCACACCGGATGGATCCGTCACGACGATAGTGGGGGCGTCGGAGGCCCCCGTATCGGTTCGGCGCGGGGCGATCGGCCGGGCCAACTCCGCTGCCTCCTGTTCCTGTTCCTGCTCCTCAGGGTCGGCGGGGAATTCGCCGGGAATCGTCCGCGGAGCAGATGTGAAGTCGAATTCGGTATCGATGTGTGCGCTGTGCAGCACACCGGATGGATCCGTCACGACGAGGGTGGGTGGATCCGGCATCGGCGTATCCGACGGCTGTGGCTCGGTCTGCTGCGGCGGCGCTGCCGGGGGTGTGTTCCAGCGCGGCAGCACGGGTTCCTCGTCGGGAAATGCGCCGGGAATCGTACCGTCGGCGTCCAGGCGAGAATCCTCGGTCTCCTGGTGGGAACCCTCGGCCTCGGCGCGGGAACCTTCCGCCGCTGCCCGAGAACCCTCGCCGTCCGGGCGAGACCCCTCGGTGCCGGTATGGGGATTCGTGAGGTCGGACGCGGTTCCGTCGATGAGCGCGAGGGTGGCCCGGCGTACTCTCGTGCTGGTTCCGCCGTCGACGACGATGGCCTGCTCGGGAATTACCCATTCCGGGTTCTCGAGCTGCTCGAGGTCCTCGGGCGTGACTTCGCGAATGGTGGCCAGCGGCGGCGCGGACGAGTCGGCGGGCTTCTCGGCCAGCGTGCGATAGGTGGGGAGATTCAGCCGAGCGTAACCGGCGGTGCTCTGCGGGC
Organism: Nocardia albiluteola; assembly: GCF_018860155.1. Taxonomy (GTDB): domain Bacteria; phylum Actinomycetota; class Actinomycetes; order Mycobacteriales; family Mycobacteriaceae; genus Nocardia; species Nocardia albiluteola. Next base: position 242,733 of record NZ_JAHKNI010000010.1, on the reverse strand, counting down.
CTAGATCGTCGCCGTGATCATAGGTGATCTTCATCCAATATTTGACGGGGACGGAGAAGGTCTGCGTCCCTTCGTCGGCGGAGCTGATGATCATATTGGTCCCGCCGGTCTCGAAACCGAATGATTTATCCGCCGCTCGATGGTACGAATGAACGTAGCTCGGGGTAACACCCGCGATCAGTTCACTGCCCGGCACGTCGAACGGGTTGTTGAACGCGACATTGCCGCCGCCGCTCGGATTGACCCACACCGAAGTCCTGCCGGATTGCGTACCACCGGACAGGACGATGCCCGCCACATTCTGGTTCTGGCCCTTGGGATGCGTCCAATCGTGCCTGGAGCCCTGGTGCGGATCGTCCTCCGAATCGCAGTGCCGTTTCGCGACGAGCTGGACCGAAATCTTCTCCGTACCGAACCGGTTGGGCTTTTCGAACCAGGTGATAGAACCTCCTTCGATCTTCCCCGTCGTCTCGTCTACTTCGCCATCGATCATCTCCTGTAGCGCCGAACTCAGGTCGAACTGTGAACGCATCCGCTCGAATGCGCCGATATTGTTGTCGCGCGCATCCGCGAGTTCCTGCTTACGGTCGATCATGTCCAGCACGCCCGGGTCATCGTGCTTGCTGGAGAAGAAGCCGTGGTCGGACAGGAACTTCTCGGCCACATCGAAGAGCGGGTCGGTGCCGATGACCCCGGTCGGGGTGGTGTCGAGGCCGAGTTGCCGCAGATGCAGGACGTTCGTGGGCAGGTACCGAACCTGTTCCGGTTTCGGTTTGTAGCCGAGGGCCTTCTTCGACGGACCCAGCACATTGGCCAGATAGAAATTCTCCTCGTTGGCCAGCGGTGTCCCCTCTTCCGGCCCGAATCTTTCGCCGTCGCGGATCAGGATGATACGGAGTTTCATGCGGGGTGTGGTGTGCAGCAGGTCGTCATGTAGACGCAGCGAGCGGCCCGTGTGGGATTTTCTGCCGTAGCCCAGGGACTGCGTGGTCCGATGAGATGCTCCGCCACGGCCGGTGATCTGGCCGCCTTGGCGCGGATACCCGGTGTCCTCGAAGGCATCGCCGGCGCCGAAGGTGGCGCTGAACGCTGGGTGAAAACCGAGTTCATCGGTGATCCTGGACCTCCCGTGCACCCCCAATTCCCGCTTCGTATAGGTTTCCAGGCCGAATTTTTCGTGTATGGGACCGGTGAGCTCCTCACCGCCCTCGAAGTCGGCCTGGATCAGGAAGAAGCCCAGCGATTCTTTCGACTCGGTTTTCCAGGACGGGGAAATCCACGCACCGCCGTACCGCATCAGCGGTATGTTGCCGATAATATTTTCTTCCTTGAAGAAATCCACAAACTTGCGGGCGGAACGTTTGGAGATGCCGGCGAGAAGGGTCCGGTAGCCGGCTACGGCATCGAGGAGAATTTGGTCGTGGTTCGGAATGCTCAGCGGCGCGAATTGGGGGTGCTCTTGCAAGGAGGGAACCTCGTCGTCCTCATCGGGATGGAACGATGGAGGGATGGTGGCGCGATTCTTCGGGTCGACCCGCGGCGTTTCGGTGCTGTCGGCCAGGAATTTCGGGACCATGACCGGAAGCCGTTCGGACACGTCCTCCTCGAGAGCGTGCCAGACCTTGTCCGCCGGATCCACGGACGGTAGTCCATCCGGGCTCTCGTTGTCGCTGATCTCCCACCGCATTCCGTAATGGAACAGCACCGACGGACCCTTGCTGGACTTTTTGTAGGACGCTTCGAGCGCTGTAAACGCTGCGATATTCGAGGACGACTGACCGTATATGGTCGAACCCTGCGGTGTGAAATCCAGACTACGCAGCCCACTTTCGTTCATCGACCACTTATTTCCATAGGAGCCCGCGATGGACCGCAGGTTGTGCTCGCTGGCATGATTGCTGATCTGGGCCAAACCGCGCGAATAGCGGAAATAGGCTGCGGCCGGGACACTTTGTGGTTCGCCGTGGTCGCCCACGGGCGCGAGTTGCTCCACCACCGGCTGGGCATCGTGCAGACTCCGGCGTAGCGAAATCGGGTAGTCGCGGCCTTTATAAGTAAAGCTCAGCGGCAGGCCCGACGCGGTGAACAGACGCGAATTCTCGGCGCTGACGAACCGGGAGGTCAGCACCTGCTCGATCTCAGCTCGGAGCTTCGCCTCCGGACTATCGGAGCCCGCTTTGCCCATGACATATCGGTAGACCTGCTCGACCAGCCGCTGCGCCGTCACTTCCGGAATCGGCCCCACATCGACGAACTCATTGAGGCCGTCGTGCCTCGAACCAAGTTCCCGGACAATGTGATTCAGCTCCGGCACGGGCGGTGTGATCACTATGTCGGGGATGTCGGTGTGTGGCTCGGCACCGGCGCGCGGCGGTTGGGTGGATTGGTGGGTGGTGAGTGGTGCGGGGGCACCAGGTGCGGCCGACGGCGCTGTTGCCTTCGGCGTTTTTATTTGCGCTGCCGGGTGGTCGGCTCCGTAAAGGAGGTGCGCGCCGGGCCCGCTCATCCCGAGGACCGCGAATTTGGGGATATGTACGAGATCGACCGTGAGGACGCCGCGGCGCAGGCGCGGGTCGGCGGGGCGCTCGTCACCGTAGTCGGGGCGGTATTCGACGCCGGGGGCCAGGTCGGGGACGTAATCGTTCTTGTCGTGCGGGTTCTCCAGGACAAGCCGCACGGGCTTGCCGGTTGCCTCGTCGTATTCGACGCCGAGAACGGTGTAGTTGTGCAGGCCCTTCAGACCGGGCACGGTGGAGCCGGACCGGCCCCGTTCGTGGTGCCTGAACGGGTTGGTAGCCAGGGTGACCAGAGTGTGGCGGTCTATGGCCAATGCGATCCGATGGGCGATGGACTCGCCGACGACGCGGTAGATCTCCGGCAATGACCGGCTCGCATCGGGTCCGCTGGTGACCCGCCGGTAATAGTCTAGGATAGCTTGTTTTTCGCGATGCCATTTCTGTGGGAATTCTTCGTCCAGATACTGCCGGATGGCCTCGAATTCGTCGGAGAAGGACCTCTTCGAGCCCTGCTCGAATTCGGCCTCTTTATCCTGCTTCCAGCGATAGAAGTACTCGTAGCCGTCGGCGACGTCGACGGCGAATTCCGGATCGGGTTGCCAGCCCGCCGGAATATCGGTGGACCCCTGCTCGCGCAGGGTACCGACCACCGTGTCGTGGAGCGTGTCTGCGTCGAGTTGCAACGGATGCAGGAAGTTCGCATCGCCGACCGCGCGGGTAGGTTGCTGAATTCCATGGGTGCCCCGCTGGGAAAAGCCCTTATCGATGCGCTTGCCGATCAATGCGATAACGCTGGCGTTGTCGTTTTCCAGGTCCGTGTGCTGTTCCACGAAGTTGTGGTATCCATCACCATTGGTGAACCGGGCGGCGTAGGCCTTCTCGATAATCGAGACCCACAGCGCCAGCCCGGGTTCGTGACGGGCGAAGTATCCCTCCTTGGTGCCCGGTGTGATGTAGATGCTGTTTTCTACGCGTACCCATTCGGGCTTGCCGTCGACGGTGAAAAGGACGCTGCTGGTGCCGTCCTCGTGGTCGTGCATGTACTCGTCGATGATGCTCGGATCGTCGGCGACTCGTGCCTTGAGGTAGGAAAGCAGGATGCAGTCGCCCGCCGCGCCCTGACCGACATCCTCGGGCTTGGCCCCGCCCGGTTCGATCAGGGGGTCTTTGTGCCGGGGTTCGGGTTTCGGCGTCTTGGCGAAGACCGAATCGGGCACCGTGACGGTGACCCGCTCCGGGCGGCCCGGATGCTTGAGGATCCAGGTGGAGTCCCGGTCCACACGCGGCGCGGCCACGATGGTCTCCCCGGCCACGACGAACACCGCCGGGCGGTCGTCGTCATCGACGCCGAGAAACCGCGTCTGGCTTTCGTTGACATGCATACTCAGTTGGCCATGGCGGTGTAGCCCGGTGGGGGGAACGTAACTCAGGCCGGTGGCCTCGGCGAGGGCGACGGGAATTCGCTGGTTGTTCTCGCGGAACTGGTAATAGGCGATGCCCTGCCGATCGCGGACCACCCGCGCGCGCACGGTGAACGAGTCATCGATGGGGCGCAGGACGTTCTCACGCAGCGTATGTATCGTGCCGTCACGGTCGACGAGCTTCAGGGTCTTGATGTCGCGGTCTTGGTTGAAACCCACCGGGACGCCCGGTGCCGGGAGCAGCCGCTGCCTGTCCGCGGGTGAGAGTCGTTCCAGGCGTTCGTGCTCCTGCAGCGGCCGCGGACGTTCGTGTCCGGCCTCGTCGAGACGGCGGCGTGGCGAATTGACCGCGTACCCGGCGGTGGATCCGAAGGCTTCGTCCAGATCGTGCCCGAAGAAGGTCTCGCGGCCCACAGGTTCGAACGCGAGTGCGGGAGGTTCGGGTGCGGCGTGCGGGCCTGGTGCGCCGGAGCCGATGCGTTGCCGTTCGCGGGGTGTGGCCGCCGGGATGTGGTGTTCCGCCGGGGGTGCGACCAGGTGGCCACTCTCGTCGAGATAGATGACCTCGCTGCTGGATATGTCTCGGTGCCGCCGCGGGGGGTAGGGGTGTTCCTCGTCGAGCTCGGGGTCCCCGACGGTGAGCCCGTCGGGGCGCTCGTGGCTGTCGCGGGCCTTGCTGTTGTTGCTGATGAGGTAGGCACGTGCGCCGAAGCCGTGGTTGTCGGCGGTGGTGTAGTTGTCGACGACGATGGCGTGGGCCGCGGGGCCGGGCCCGCGGAGGGTGGCGGCGATGGCGTCGTGGTCGGGCACGGTGTGCAGGCGCGCGCCGGGGATACCGCGTTCGAGTTGTTCGTGGGTGATGCTTTCGGACCCGGCGGGGAGGTGGTCGATTCGGATGCCGGAACTACCGGTGGCGGTGCGAGCCAGGTTCAGGACGCTGGGGCGCGAGTTGTTGGCGAGATATGCTGTGCCACTGTCGATTACATGACTGCCCTGAGGTGTGGGCGGTGGTGGTGTCTGCACGACGCCGCCGGCATGGAGGTGCGAGCCGTCGGAAGGTGGTTCATCCGCACGGTCGTGCGGCGCGCCGATTCGGATGTCGCGGGGGAGTTCCGGGGCCGGTTCGCCGCGTGGGCGCGGCCGGCGGATCGCGGTGCTGCCGGTCAGGTCGAGGCTGCTGCCGTCGACCGCCTCGAGGGCCGGTCGTCCGGGCAGCGGTGTGGCCTGCGGGGGCAGGTCGACCGCCGCGTCCTGCGCATGCGGGATGTTCTCCCGGTCGTGGACCGTCACCTGGCCCGAATCAACCTGTCGGGTAATGGATTTCGCAATGGATTCCGCTGCGAAGACGTGGATCTGCCGCGCTGCGGGATGGGTGACGATGAAGTCGGACAGTGCCGTGCTCGCGTGCTGGGATGCCGGCCCGGAGCTGAGCCACGGCCTGCGGGTCCCGGTAGCGGAGTCGTTGTCGATCCAGATCACGGTCGCGTGATCATGGTGTGCGCCTGTGGCTTGCGCGTGATCTCGGGCTCCAGAGGCTACTGCGCCGGCAGATGATCCGAGAGCTACCTTGGCATGGATGTGCCAGTGCACCGTTGCCGCGGTGTCGATCGGCCCCACACCGATGACGATGCGTCCGCGCCGGCCCGCGGCGTCCTGGTCGAAGCCGAGCAGGTACACGCCCGGTCGCTCGATACCGGCCTGCCGGGCAGTCGTTTCGGCTTCCAGTTCGGCGGTGTACAGGTTGGTGAGTGTGGCCTCGAGATTGTGCAGTTGCCGGCGCTGATTCGCAGGCAACAACTCGAAGGTGCCGGCGAGGGTTCGGATGCGGTGGATTTCGAGCTGAAGGTATCTGGTGTTGAGGGTGTGCCGCACCGGGGCGGGCATGGCGTCGCCATTGCGCAGACCGGGATAGTCGACGAGCATGCCGTGCTGGTAATCGGGCGCGATATCGTCGAAATGCAGGTCGTTCCACCAGGATTTGCCGGTGTAGACCCACCAGTTGCCGGCGTTGTGGACCGATGGCCGGGTGCCATCGATTCCGGGCGGTAGTTGCGGTGGGATGAGCCGGTCGCCGGGGCCTCTGGGGGCCGGGTGCGCGAAGAGTTCGTCCCCGAGGTCGGGCTGGATCATGTTCTGCTCGAGCCCGTTTCGCCAGCGAGTCAGCTGGTTTTGCCGGTTGCGCAAAGACTCGCGTCGCACCTGCAATTGCGGCGCGTCGGCGTTCCCCGTGCGGGTCAGTGCCGCGTCCTCGGCGTCGAGCATGATCTGGCGTCGTTCGACCTCGGCGCGTTGGCGGTCGAATTCGCCGAAGCGGTCGCGGGGCAGACCGTCGAAGGTGTTCCTGGTGAAGTTCGCGGCAGGCCGGAGCCCTTGCCGCCGGAGAGTATCCAAGACGTAGTCGTTGACCTGGACGTTTTCGAGAGCGTACTGGTTGGTTCCGGTGGGGCGTCGGTAGTGACCGGAGTGCTCGTTCATGACGGTGAGTTCGCCGTTGCGCACCGCAATTTCACCGGCGCCGCAGACAGTGCCCCCGCGCCGGAACGACGAGTGATGGATGAGGCCGATGTCCTTCATGCCCGCGTAGAGATTACCGAATTCGTCCATCACGAAGATCGCATGACCCTCGCCCTTCGGTCCTTCGTCGGTGGGAATCTTGGTGGTGTCGAAGAGTCGGCCGTCGACAGCCCGGAACAACCGGCCGCCGGGGCCCACGAACAGGCGATGCGCCTCGAGCTCAGCGGGACTCATGTACCGGACCGGGGTGTGGTATTCCACTCTGGGCAGTTCGTCGAGCGTCCGGGCGTTCGCGATGGGCCCGATCTCGGAACTGCTTGCGATCGGCCTGCGTTCGGCGTGGTTCTTCTTCCGGATGGCCGCGCCGTCCAAATGCGGGATGTGCCGCGAGGCGATCATCCGGGTCGACGCCTTCGGGATCTCGCCCGAAGGCACCACCGGACCGTGCTCGGAGCTCAGCGACACCGGGGCGAGGCCGGCTCCCCGCTCGGCGTATAGATGGCCGTCTTCGGTGACGCCGATCGCATAATGGCTGGGCCTGTCATTCTCTTCCGTGTAGAGCACATACACGCGTGGGTCGCCCTGTGCCGGGCTGTACTCGTATTCGTTGCCGGTCTCGTTCACGACAGTGATGTTGATTCTGTAGGCCCGTGCGGCGAGGCCGAGGAGCTTGTGCTTGGCAAATATGAACGGCGCTGCCAGCGCATCCCTGGGGTTCGCCAGCATCGCTCTCTGCTGGGCTATCCCCTCATCGAAATACTGCCGATTCCTCAGTGCGGCCTGCCATTGTTCCTCGGCGACCTGCCCCTGCTGCCACTTTTGTCTTACCGCACCGAGCCGCTCGTCCTCCTCCCGAATGATGCGGTTCAGATATTCCTCTATCCGGTCGTGTACGCCCTCGGGGCTCCGTACATTCATGATCCGCGCCATGACGGCGGAGGCCGGGTCGCTCGGGTGCTCCACCGAAATCCAGCTCAGGGTGGAGAGAATCCCCGGACCACCGTCGATGCTCGACGAGGCATCGTCACTGGATTCGTCTCCGTCGCTGGTGCCGTCGTCGGCACTGCGCGAAGGCGCGTGCGAGCCGCGCTCGGAGCTGTTGTCGTCACTGTCCTCGTCGTGGGAGCCGGGGTCCCGGGGGCGCCCGGCCGTGATCGTGACCGGGATGGGCGGGAATAGTTTCGCCTCCATCTCGGGCGTGAGCTTTTTCAGGAATTCCTTGTGCTCTTCGAGCGTGGGTGGTTCGAGATTCGTGCGGTCGAATGAGGTTCGCTCGGGATGCGTGGTGCTGGGCCATTCGGCGCCGAGGGCATCGACAGGCAGCTCGGCTTCGAGAGCACGGAGCAGGTGGTCGCCGAAGTAGGTGTCGCCGTCTTCGGGTTCGAAGGCCGGTGTGGGTTGTGCAGCGGCGACGGCCATGTGGTCTGCCGGTGTGTCCTCGTGGTCGGGGCCGAGCCCGACGTACACTTCGGCGGCGGAACCCGCCGCTGGACGTGGACGCGCATCCGAATAATCCAGATCACCCGGCTCGGGCTTGCGAGCCAGCAAGCCCCATCGGCGAGCCACGGGCACCAAATTCAGGTAATTTCGATCCTTACCCTCGAGTTTGAATTTATCGTAGACCGACCGAGCGCGGGAATCGATTGTCGTCTTCGAGCTACCGATAGCTCCGGCTACGACCTCTTGATATTTCCTCCCCCTCCCCGGATTGTATCGCGCCAGCGCAGAAAGATAGTCGATCTCACCCTGCGTAAACGACTCCGCACGATCGGACTTCGGATTTCGCCCGAAATACACAAAATCGATATCGCCGGGCAACGGATCCGGTCGCAACCATCCTCGCTCCCGTCCCATTGACACCGCAATGGGACCAGCCTCATGGACACCCTTCAGACTCAATTTGTCCAGTACACTCCACCAGATATTATTGAACTGCTGTCTTTTGATTTCGAGGTCCTTGATGATCGTCGCCTGAGTTTTGCCCTGCGCAACCGAATCGAGAACCTGTATCTCCTCAGGTGTGGGCTGATCGGCGTCAGGAAGATCTCGTCCGACAGCTGCCACCTCCACCGCTCCCACACCACGCAAACGCTCCTTCAACCCCGCTACGGACAAGACCTCCGACGACCCCACAACCTCGAACCGGCCCCCGTCTCGCAACACCGCCGTCACCGCACGCTCTCCGCCCTCCGACGCCTCACGCCACCGCACCCGCGTCTCCACGCCGAAACCACCATCACCCAGCACATGCACAAACCGGCCCGCCTCCCACACCCGAGCAACCCCAGCAGCCGCCCCCGGCTGCACCACATGCACGACACTCCCGGCACTCAGCTCCGGCCACCCCTTGCCCAAACCCTCCCGGAACTCCTCCACACCCACCACTACCTGGCCTGCGACCGCATCGACATCCCCCGTACCAACGAGCCGCACCGACCGAGCCCCCTGCAACTCCTCCACCGTTCCCACGTACCCCACCCCGCCCGCACTGTCGGTGAACTCCAACTTCGTCCCGACCGGGAAAACAACCTGCGAAAACTTGTCCTTGAACGCCCCCCAAACAAACAAATCAACCCGATCCTCCCGGCTCACATCCGAAAGGATCTCGGCCACAACAGCAGACGGAATCAATCCTGTGGTCCCGCCCTCGCCGCGGTGGTCGGGGCCGAGGCCGAAGGTCTTTTGGGCGTCGGAGGCGGAAAGCGGCTTGGCATGAGGCGGCGACGGAAGGAGCCGACCAGTACCCGTATACCTGGTCGCAAACAACGGATTCGTAGCAGCCAACTCATACCGATCCACCGGCGGGAAATCCTGCACTTCCTCGGAATTAGGATCCTTGTACTTCATAACACCCACCTCATTGACAAACACATCCAACGCATGCCCGCCAATCCGATACTTCCCCACCGGACTGGCATAAACCTGCACCAACAGCGCACTCGCCCCAATCCCATCCGCAAGCAACTGCGCCCCGAACGCGGCATAACTGTCATACGGATCCAACGGCCCACCCGTATAAACCGGAGCCTCACTCAGCGTGACCCCCCGCAGCGAAGTCGTATCCGGAGGATCCGATATCACATCCCCACCGACCCGGCCCTTGATACTGCCAAGAGCAAGCCAGAAACACTGATTCGGCAACACAGCAAGCCCGACACCACCCGGCCGCCACACAACAGGCGCCAACCCACCCGCAAACTCACCGATACCGGTGGAAGGTTGGTGTGAACTGCTGCCGTCGGTCGCTGTCGAGGCTGGCTGTTCGGGCAGTGGCGTTACCAGTGCGGCGAAGAAAAGCTTGTCGAATTCGCCCTGCCTGACCAGTTTGTGGGCATCGGCTATCAGCCACTCAGCCGCTGTAACCTGTTCCGTCGTCGCGGCCGCACCTCCGGCTCCCGTATTTGCGCCGGGAAGAGGTTCGTGGGCCGCACGGCGACTCTCGATACGTCGGAACAGCTTCGACCTACCGTCGGATACCGTTAGCTGGGAAGCGGCAGGGCCGCGTTGAGTAGCAAGAGATCCGTTGACCCGAAGCTTCTCGTAGATATCCTTTGATTGGGTAATGCCGGCCGCAACGGCCTGGAGAACCCTGTTTTCCACGGACCACGGCACTTCGACTGCGCCGGCAAGTCCTGTGATGACGGTCCGCACGAGCAGGTCCCGATCGGCGGCGATAGCCGAGAGCGCCGCAGCCCGCTCGACTGGTTTGAATTCGGTGATCCCGAACTTTCGGTGGATCTCCCGCAGTGCGTCATTTACCCTGGACCTGGTGTTGCCGGTGTTTTTGCCCGCTTTTACGCGATGGTCGCTGATGTCGCCAGAGGTACCGAAGCCCGCGGCACGATACTGGATAATCTCATTTTGCAGGGGCTCCGTCGTGTTCATGGGGTGAACGGTGAGCGGCGCGAGGCGTGGCAGGCCGTTGCTGGTGTCGTGGTCGAGCTGGTTGCGCCGGAGAGCTGCGTCGGCGATTTCGGTGCGATGGACGAAGGGATTGAAATTGGAGATGGGTTGGGAGATGAGGTTGAGGCCGTAAGCCGCGGTGACGAGGAGAGTTTCGAGTTTCCGGTAATTGAAGTGCTCGAATTTCTCGCCGGTGAAACCCTCCGGCGCGAGGGCATTATCGAGATATTCGACGATTCGCTGGTTTTGATGACCTGCGATGACGTGCTCGAGGACGATTTTCTGTTCGGACGTGAGAAGGGTACCGGCGATTGCTGCGGTGTGGGGCGCACCGGCAAGGGTAGTTGCGCTGTGGTGGGTGTGGTCGGTGGGGTGTTGCCCGAGGTAGTGGACCGGGGTACCGGGGGCGGGGTTGACGATGCGGGTGTGCTGGGTGCCGTCGGCGTCGGTGAAGTGGATGTTGAGGTTGAGGCTGTCGGCCGCGACCGCGAGACGGAATGGCAGGCCGGGATGCGCGGCGGAGCGGTTGTCGGTGGTGCGACCGTTGCGTAGTGCCGCGATTTCGTTGTCGAGTGCGGCGGCGCGGTCGGTCGTGAAGTGGTCGCGGAATCCTGTCCCGCGGGTGCGCTGTTCGATGTCGTCGGTGGTGACGGCGTAGATGTAGTTGCCACGGTAGGTGTGGAGGTGATCGGCGAGGCGATCGCGGAGTTGCTGGGGGTCGTCGAGGCCGAGTGAGCGGGCCAGGGCGGCGATCGGGTCGTCGTGGCCGTCGCTCCACCGGGTGAGAGGGGGTTCGCCGACGGTGACCTGGAGGGCTTGGAGGGCGCCCAGGTGGGTGAGGAATTCGGCCGGGGTGAGAACTTCCCGTTCCGTGCCGGTATCGAGTTCGATTTTGCCGTTGCCGAGGACGGTGGCGATGGTGGTGTCGGGCAGGTGGATTCGGGTGCCGGTGAACAGGGTGTTGTGGTCGAGATGGTGCGTGAGGTCGGCCAGGGTCGTGGCACCGGGGGTGCCTGCCGGGGGGCGGTGCACGGTGGCTCCGGTGATCGTGTGGTTGAAACCGGGGTCGGCGTTGTGGAAGTGGGTACCGAGGAAGGTGCCAATAGCGGTGCCCTGGAGGGTGGGTCCGTTGAATGGGATGTTCGGGTTGCCGTAGCTGCGGTAGTGGGGCATGACCCGGTCGGGGCCCGTGACGATGAGCTGAAGTAGTCCGTGGGTGTCGCGGAGTTCGATGCGGGTACCGGGCTCGTAGCCCGCCAGTCCGTTACCCGCCTGCCCGATGAGCCCTGCGAGAAATTCGCCCGGGTCGTGGAAGACCTGAATGCGATCGTCCGCCGAAGCGTTCGGAACCTCGATGGGGCCGAGGCCGATGCGTACCTCGTCGAGGTGGGCATCGCGTGTCGGGTCCGGCGGTGCGGGCACGTCTTGTAGGTCGTCCCGTCGAGCACCGACGCTCTGGGCCGGCGACTTCGAACCGTCCAGATGCCCGGCCGAATAGGAGTCGGCGGCGTCGAAGATCTTGTCCAGGGCCGGACCGAAGTAAGTCTCACCGACCGGCGGCTCGAACACCGAGGAGGTGCGACCGGACGCACCGGATCGATTGGGCAGCAATGAATCTGACGAACCGTCGAACGACGACGCGTTCGGACGCGAACCCCGGGGGGTGTTCGAGGAGCTGCCATCATGGCGAGTGCCAGCCATCTCCGGCGCCGGAGGTGGTGGCGCCTCGGCGGGCGGCTGCGGACGAGTCGGATCACCGTGGCTATCCGCGTCATCGTGACTATCGGCGTCGCTGTGACTATCAGCATCACTGTGACTATCGGCGTCGTTGTGGATGTCGGCGGAGTCGTCGGTACCGTCGGGCTGTGGTGTGGTGGTCTGCTGCTGGGCCTCCTCGACATCATCGGCGTGCAGTTGCGGGTTCTGTTGCAGAGGCTGTGGTTCGACGGGCTCGGTAGTGGCACTGTTCGATGGCGCCGGGGGGATGACGATGACCGTCTGGACGTGCCTGTTCTGAACGAGTTCCACCAGGTCGTTGCGAGTACGGGTGTATTCCGATATGTCGCCTCTGCCGTTGACGTCGTGAACCAGGACGTTGCCGTCACCTGTGAGCTCGACCCTCGTGGTTTGAGTTTCCTCCTCGACCGTCGTGGCCGGGGTTTCGTCGGTGAACAGTAGCCGGGTTCCGGTGAGAGCTCTGTCGCTGGACAGCCAGTCCGGGAGCTGGCTGGTCTTGAGTCGGGTGAATTCTGGTGTCGGGGAGTAGATCTCGGACGAGTCGTCGCGCTCGGAGCTGGATGAGTTGTGCTCTGGATCATGGTCGGACTGGCCGGATTTCGAGTCGTGCGGGGTATTGGAGTGCGGGATCTGGGGGTTGTTCGAGGCCGGTTCGGGGTTGTGGGCTTGCTGTTGCTCCGAGGGCGTCGGGGTGTTGTTTGTTGGCGTCGGGGCGTTATTCGTCGGCGCCGGGGCGGGTTCTTGATCCGAGTGGTGCTGGCCGTCGGTGTGCTCTGGTGTTGGGTGGAGCGGCTGTTCGATGGTCGTGTTCGCCGGGGGCGGGGTTTGGGCTGGGGGAGGCACGGTCAGGGGTGTGCCGCGGCTGAGTGTGCGAGCGAACTGGGCGCGGGCTGCGGCGGCCTGCTGCAGTCGTGGAGTCAGCTCGCGGATCTTGTCTTTTGCTGACTCGAGCCGTGCTGCGGCGTCGGCTACCTTAGCCGCGGCGGTGTCGGCGGTGATGGGCGCGTCTGTGGCGGGCTCCTGGCCGTGCTTGGCGGTGTCCCCGGTGGTGGGCGTGTCTGTGGCGGGCTCGTGGTCGTGTTCGGTGGTGAGCCGGTCGTGTTCGGCGACGGCCTCGGTGTAGTCCTTGGCGGCCTTGGTGTAGTGGAAGACCGCGATCGGCGTCTCTGGATCATGCGAATCGGTATACAGCTCGTCTGTGGTTGCGGTGTGAAAGCTCGCGCTACCGTTTTTGCTGTTGCGGCCCGCGCGGGCTTGGCGTTGTTCGTCTTCGTCGGGGACGTTGGCCTCGCGGCCCAGTATCGCCGCGTGTAGCCCGCCGATATCGTTGACCTCATCACTGATCGAGATGTCGGCGCCGCGACCGAGCAGCCCGGTAGCGACCGTGATCATGCCCTTCCCGCCGGCTACCTCCTGGACGTGCTGCAAATGTATTTCTGCCAGCGCGTTGGCATCTCCCTGGGTCAGCAGCTCGCCATGTTCGGCGGGTTTGAACCAGTCGGTGTTCTCGGGTCCCTTGACCCAGTCGGAGTTTTCATGCTTGAGGAACCATTTGGCGTTGATACGCTGGTGCGGTATTCCCTGGGCGGTGAGCATGTCACTGAGCTTGGCGACCTGGTCGTTGTAGGGGGCGATCGCCACCACGGGCCTCCCGGCCTCGTGCAATTCGAGGACTTTGTCCAGGGCGTCGGCGAACCGCTCGTCATCGGTGGGCGAGACCCGGTCGGGTTCCACGTGCAGCCGCGATTTCTGGTGGTCCTCGATTTCCATGAGGCCACGCACCGGGAAGTTCGCTTTGATGTCGGCGAGCGCGCCGTTGAGGGTGCCCGACATTCCCGAAACCTGTTTGTAGTTCTCGGCGTTGTAGGTTTTTTCACCGGTGATGCTCTTGGTCTGCTCGGGATCGGTTTCCGCATCTATCTCGGCTATATGGTGTTTGGCCTGCAATGCCTGATGCAAGCCCTCCTGATATTTGCTTTCGGTCGAGAGTTTCGCATCGCGCATCGGCTTGCCATCGATATCGAGCAGGACGATCTTCTTCTTACCCGCCGCGTCGATGTGGACCTCGTAATTCCGCTCGTCGACCTTGGTGTATTCGGCCTCGACCGTGCGGGTGAAGTCCGTGGCCTCCTGGGTGCTGAATTTCTTGCCCCACAGACCTTCAGCCTTGGCGCGCACCGCGTCGGTCACCGTTACCCGGCCGCCGACCTGGCCGGGCCTGCGACCGAAGTCCTGCTCGGTCAACCCGCCGCGTTCCAGCTGCTTTTCCAGGAATGCCCGCATCCCGTGGTACTCGGCCGCTCGCTGCGGGCTCGCCTTCTTGTCGCCGTCCTCGGAGAGGTAGTGCGTGGTCTGTCGGTGGACCAGGACCGCGTCGGCCTCGTCCAGGATGACCGTGTCACCCGGCGGCGGATTGCCTTTGAGGCGGCCGGTCTTGTTCTCGGCATCGGTCAGCAGCAGGATTGTCGGTTTATCCGATTCGGTGAAATTCTTGTCCTCCGGGTTCCACCGGACGGCCCTGAACCCCAGCAGATCCGCCGTGGGCTTGAAGTATCGTTTGAAGTCCTTGTTGGCGAGCGTCTCGGTCGTGGTGACCACCTGGGTGGTCCCGACCCGGGATGACTTCCACAGCGCATGCCCCAGCGACACCAGCGTTTTGCCTTGGGCGGTGCTCATCTTCATCAGCCAGCCGTCGCGGGCGGCCAGCAACCCCCACACCTGATTGAACCGCATCTCCATGCCGGTCCCTCGGTGGATCGCTTCGAGGGTGGCCCGCATGGCCTGCACCTCGTTGCCATCTCGCATCATGCTCGACAGCGTTTCCGGATCGAGCTCCTTCATCTCCCTCTGCGTCGCCAGGTAATACTGCCGGACCAGCCGCGCTGCGTGCTTGTACTGCTCCACGTCCTCAGCGGTGGCGTCATGGGGTGGGGCTTGACGTATCTCGTCGAGCGCCGACAACGCATCCTCGGCCGTTTCCTTGAGCGTGTCCAGGTGTTCGGATACCGCATGGTCGTACGCGGTTTGGGCGGCCGCCACATGGTCGTTGCGGGTGGTTTCGTCGGTGGTGTGGGTGCTCGCCGGGTGGTCGTTGCGGGTGGTTTCGTCGGTGGCGTGAACACTCGCCGCGCGGTCGTTGCGGGTGGTTTCGTCCGTGGCGTGAACACTCGCCGCGCGGTCCTGCCGGGTGGCCTCCTCCAGTGCCTGTTTGGCCTCGGCGACCCGCTGTTTGGATTCGATGATCCGGTTGTTCCGTTTAAAGCGCTCCTGGGCTGCGTGGTGTTCCGCATCGGTGCCCCGCTGTCGCGTCTGTTCGGGGGCTTCCTCGTTTTTAGTGCCGCCGGTCCGAGTTGCGGTGTCCCCGGTGTTTGTGTGTTCGGTTTGGGTGGTCGGGTCTTTGGTGTTTGTGTGCTCGGTTTGGGTGGTCGCGTCCCTGGTGGTGGGGTTCGCCGAGGTGTCCGGGGGGTTGTCGCGTTCGTCGGATCGCGTTGTCTGCGAGGTGGTTTGGTGGGATTCGTCATCCCGTGAATTGGTGGATTCCTCGTTGGAGACCGGTGTGTGTTCGTCGGAGACTGGTGTGCGCTCGTTGGAGACCGGTGTGTGTTCGTCGGAGACTGGCGTGTGTTCGTCGGAGACTGGTGTGTGTTCGTCGGGGACTGGTTTGCCGTTGTAGTCCAGGTGCCGGAAGTCATCGGCGCGTTCGACGCCCGCCAGGCGGGTGTTCAGGACGTCCGTCAGGCGGGTGCGGTCGGGTATGTAGGGGCCGGAGTAGTCGGTGACGGTTTTGAGGACGCCGCGGTGGACCTCGACGGTGCCGGCCGCGTGGAGGCCGAGTTTGTCGAACGCTTGGTGAGTGCGGACCCAGCCGAGGTCGGGGGCGATGTAGTCGTTGCCGTTGCGGTCCGAGAGGAGCAGGTGCGCGCGGGTGCGGGTGGGCCACCGGGTGGCGGGGCTGTCGGGGGTGTGGACGAGTTTGCCGGTGCGCGCGGAGTAGAGCTTGCCGTCGTGGGGCACGACACGGAACTGTTCGGCGAGTTTTGGTGTGAGGTACCAGGGTTCGGGGAATCCGGTGTCGTGTTTCGTGCCGGTGTGGCCCTCGTCGGTGCTGTCGGTTCGGTTGTTGCCGGTGTCGTCGTGGGTGGCATCGGTCCGAGGAGTGTCGGTGTCAGTGTGATCTGTGTTGCTGGCGTCGGTGCGATTGCCGGTGCGGTTGTCGGTGTCGGTGTGGTTGCCGTCGTGCTCGGTGGTGTTGGTGTGGTTGCCGTCGTGCTCGGTGGCCTCGGTGTGGTTGCCGTCGTTGCCGGTGTTTTTGGCCGTGGCGCGGGGGTTGCCACGCAGGGTGAGGGGGGCTTCGTTGTGGACGAGGGTCTCGTTGCGGGCGGGGACGAGGTCCTCGGTGCCGTGGAAGTGGATGTTTCGGTCGGTGGGGTCGCGGGTGAGGAGTTCGGCGATCATGCGGAACAGGTGTCCGATCCCCGGGATTCGGAGCAACAGTTCCTTGGCGACCGAGCCGGGGCCGCGATGGATGGAGCCCCCGCTGTAGGTGGTACGCCCGCCGCCGGTCTTCTTGGTGACCGGTGCGGTGGAATCCGGTGCAGGCGTGCTCTTTTCGGGCGGGTCTTTTCGAGCGGGTGTGTTCGGTTCTGTGGCAGGGTGTTGCGGGTCGCGGGTCTCGGCGGGGTGTTCGGTGCGCGGGGTCGTGGTCGGGACGGTTTTGACATGGCTGATCCCGTGGGCCGCGAGCAGTGCGGTCAGATCGGCGGCCTCGGGCTCGGACCTGCCGAACGATGCCACGGGTTTGTTGTTGTGGTCCAGGACGCGCACGCCGTCGTCGTCGACGTGGGCGATGAGTTTCATGTTGTCGTGGTCGCCGAGCAATGCGGTACCGCGGAACGTGGGCAGATCGTCCGCGAACTCCTGGGAGGTCCGCTCCTGCAGCGGTGTGCCGTCGTCGGCGTGCGGTACCCGCGGGTCCGTCCACTTCAGCCCGGTATTCTCGCCCGCCGGTGAGTGCTCGGACTGCGATGATTCCTCGCCGCCGGTGTGCGGCTGGGCCAAGTCGGTGTGATCCGCCGACTGGCCGATGCGGATCTCGGTGATGCCGCGTTCCTCGATCAGCCTGTCGATACCGCGCTCGCCCAGCTCGACAGGTTTCTCGCTGCCGATACGCCGCACGGTGAGGTTGCCCGAACGGATCTCCGCGGTGAACTCGGCGTGGCTGCGGTCACCGAGCAACGCGACACCGTCGTTGTTTTCGGGGTTTTCGCGCCACAGCTTGAACTCGTAGGGGGGCAGCGACTGCGACCGACGCCCATTGGCCGTGACACGATCCCAGGAAACCTTCTGATCGTCGGACCGCGCGGATCCCGAGAACTTGGACGAGCCCTGATTGTCGGTGCCCGCACGTGGCCCCTTGCCGGTTTCCTCGATGTGGTTGTTTCCCGTCGAGGGCTTGTCCGCGGCTTGCCTCGTCGTCGGCGGCTCGTCCGTGGCTTGCTTGTTCGACCGCAGGGTTTGATCGTTCTGTTCCGGGGCCGCAGTGCGTTTCGTGAGAGAGCTTTGGTCGGGTTGTTCCTCCGACACCGACCGCCGGTTGGCGGGGCCGGGGTCCTGGCTGCGGGCGCTGATCGGCGGCCCGGACTGCCGGTCATCCAGCGCACCGGTGCGGCTCGCGCCCGCGGCGCGCGGCGGTGGGGGACTCGTATCGTTCGGGTCCACACCAGCCCGTTGCGCGGTCTTCGGGAGGTTGGTCTCGGAGGTGATCGGCGGGGAGTCCCCGGTTTTCAGCGAGGACGAGCCACTCCCCACCGAGGGTTCCCGGATCGACGGGTCCTGTGGCACAGGCGAACTCTGCCGTGGTGACACGTTGCTCGAGCCCGCTACCGACGAGGTGGCATTGTCACCCTCACCCGCCTGCGTCCGCGCCTGCCCGCCGGTCTGGACCGTGCTGTTGTCGGCTGGTGGGGTGTTGTTTTCGTTGTGGTTGCCGTTGTTGCTGTTGTTGTCGGCTGGCGGGGTGGTGATTTCGTTGTGGTTGTCCGCGGCGACGTTGCTGCCGTTGTCGCTGGACAGGTTGGCGATCGTGCTGTGGTTGTCCTCGGCGTCGTTGCGGTTGTTGCCCTCACCGGGGATGTTGTTGGTGCGGTTGCCGTTGCCGTTGCCGTTGTTGCTGCTGTTGTCGGCTGCCGGGTTGTTTTCGTTGTGGTTGCCGTTGTCGCTGCCGTTGTCGCTGGCCAGGCTGCTGACCTCGCTGTGGTTGCCCGCGGCGACGTGGTTGCCGTTGTCGCTGGACAGGCTGCTGATCGTGCTGTGGTTGTCCTCGGCGTCGTTGCGGTTGTTGCCCGCACCGGGGATGTTGTTGGCGCCGTTGCCGTTGCGGTTGCCGTTGGTTTCGTTACTGTTCGTGCTGTTGCCAGCGGCGGCTTGGTTACTGTCGTTGCCGGAGATGCGCTTGGTGTCGCCGGGATTGCCTTTGTCGCTGCCGGTTTCGGTGTTGCTTGTGCCCTCGCTGACGGCTCTGCTGCCGTTGCGGTTGTCGTTGTTGTTGCCGGTCGCGTCGTGATCGACACTGCTGGCACGCGTGCTCGGGTTGCCACCGAAACTGTCAAAACCGCTACTGGTATTGCTGCTGCTACCGCTCCGGCTATCACTATCGCTGTGACTGCCCGTCGGCACACCGCCGCGGCCCGGCAACACAGAACTCCCCTCCGGCACCGGCTTGATCGTGACCGGATCGATCTGTGGTACATGCACCCCCGCACCCCCACCACCCGAGGTCATCCGATACCCCCGCACGCCCCCCGACATCGCCCCAGCCACACCACCCAACAACCCCGCGGGATTCAACTCGAACTGCCCGTTATTGAACGGCATCGCGGCCACCGAACCACCCAAAATGCCGCCTATACCACCACCCAAACCCCGCACCACATTCGACGTGATCGCGGCCCCCCGACCCCCCAACGCACCCTCGATCTTGTTCCCCAACGTCTTATCCAACAACTTGCCCAACCCCGAAGCCATCGCATGACCCGCCGCACCCCCACCCGCACCCACCGCCACCGACTGCCCGAACTCACTCCAATCGAACCCATGCCGATGATGCTGCGCGATCTGAATCACCTGAATCAACGCATCGGTCACCCCCTGAATCAACGCACCTACCGCCGCGGCCTTGATCACCTCCATCACTACCTGCCGCACAATCGCGAGCGCCGCCTCGGTCGCCGCGATCTCCGCGGCCTCCACCACCGGGGCTGCGGGACCCGCCATCCACGCGGTGGCCAGGTCATACGCCAACCACGCCAACCCCACCAAAATCTGAATCTTGAACGCCTGGATCTGGTCTCCGACCTTCTCGGCGGAATCCGCCAGCTGGCTCATCGAGGCCGCTACCGCCTGCAACGACTGCTTGCCAGACGGATCAATCAACGACCCCAACGTCGCCACCAACGAATCCCGCCCCGGCCCCGACACATACGCCTTCTCGATCGCCGCCACGATCGACTCGACCTCATCCACGATCTGACCCGACACCGTCGAGGACGCATCCGACCAGAACGTCGACAGCGAGAACATCCCGTTCTCACTACCCTTGGGCCACGGCGCACCCGCCAAATACGACAAGGGCTGCAACGGCCCCGGAAGATCAATATCACCCACGACAGATCACGCCCGGCTCACAACAAAACCCCACACCCGGACCAGACCATGGCGCCGCGGCGGACGGCGAAACCGATGGGCGTCATGGGCACTCCCGGCAGGACTCAATCAGGTGAAGCGATATCGCCAGCACCAGAACAACTTACGATTTGATCCACGGACGCCGATTGTCGCCGCGGAACGTCGATCCCACGGCGCCAGGTTCGCCGGCGAGCCACTCGCCGCCCGCCGACTCCGGGCTCCACTCGCCCATCCGGGTCACGTCGGCGAGCAGTTCGTACACGGTCTCCGGGTCGGCGGCCATCACGTGCCGGACCTCGACTGTCGTCATGAAACCTACCTCGCGCCTCGCCCGGAAGCCCTCGCGCGACCGGAATTCTCTTGCTTCACAGCCATTCTCGCCCGTCCAGCAGCGTTCGACACCGCTCGGTCGGCTGCTGTCCTACGGTACGTAGGTGAGTACGGTGTGCGCTTGAACCACAGCGCCACACGGATAGGACATTCGCGCCGAAGTCGATCGGGCTGTGGCAGTGGGCAACAGTGCCCACACCGCCTGACCCACCGCAGCCTTCGAAGGACGGAGGCCGAGACGGATTCGGTTGGGGTCGTGGATGATTGGTCAAGTCCAGGGCCCTGTCAGTACTTGCCAGGTGAATATCAGCGGGCCCTGCCAGGCTGGTACAGATGACGACAATTTCCCTGGTCACCGGCGGCAGTCGCGGTATCGGACGAGAGGTGTGCCGCCAACTCGCCGCACGCGGTCATACCGTGCTGTTGACCGCCCGCACAGCCGATTCCGCGCGAGCGGCCGCGAAAGCCGTTGGGGCGATTCCGCTGCAGCTCGATGTTACCGACGACGAGAGCGTCGCCGCTGCGGCGCGTACGGTCGAGCGTGACCACGGTCGGCTGGATGTGCTGGTCAACAATGCCGCGATCAGCTACGACACCTGGCAGCGGGCGGCCACCGCCGATCTGGCCGTCGTGCGCGACGCGGCCGAAACCAACCTCTATGGTCCGTGGTCGATGGTGCAGCACTTTCTTCCACTGCTGCGCAAGGGAACTCATGCCCGCATCGTCAACGTATCGAGCGAGGCCGCCTCGCTGACCAGTATGGGCGGCGGTACCCCCGCCTACACCGCCTCGAAGGTGGCGCTCAATGCGCTGACCCGCATGCTCGCCGGCGAGTTGCGCGGTGATCGGATCCTGGTCAATGCGGTGTGCCCGGGATGGGTTGCCACGGACATGGGCGGCCCCGGCGGGCGTCCGGTCACCGAGGGCGCCGCGAGCGTGGTGTGGGCGGCCACTCTCCCCGATTCCGGGCCGACCGGGGGCTTCTTCCGCGACGGCCACCCGCTGCCCTGGTGAACGGGGATCATGCGTTGCGTTGCAGCCGCGCTCCGACGATCATCGCGCCGGTCGCGATGACCACGAGGATGGCGGCGAGCTGGACCGTGGTTGCCATTCCGAACGCGGCTGATGCGGCGCCGAAGGCGAACGGCGCGACCGCCGCACCACCGAACAGGCCGATCTGCACGGTCGCTCCGGCTTGTGCGCCCTGGCCCGGCAGCAGCCGCATGATCGCGGCCAGCAGCAGCCCGGTCCAGCCCCAGCCACCCGCGACGGCGAGCAGGGCACCGATCGTGAACGTGCCGATGGTCGCCATCGAGATCAGAGCCAAGCCGATCGCGCCACTGAACATCATCGCGGCGACGATTGCCGGGTTTCGGCGCGGTGCGCGGTCGGCGAGAACGCCGACCAGCAGGCGGACGACGACCGCGACAACGGCGGCCATCGACTGCATCAAGC
This sequence comes from Nocardia albiluteola, assembly GCF_018860155.1. Taxonomy (GTDB): domain Bacteria; phylum Actinomycetota; class Actinomycetes; order Mycobacteriales; family Mycobacteriaceae; genus Nocardia; species Nocardia albiluteola. Next base: position 221,174 of record NZ_JAHKNI010000010.1, on the reverse strand, counting down.
CCGCCGTGGCAGTAGACAGACCGGACTGCGTGCCGAGCTGCACGAAGTAGGACGCGGCAATGTTCGAACCGATCGTGGCCAAGCCGGCGGCGATGGTCCACAGCAGCAGAATCGCATTCGTCCGCGCTGACGGAGCGACCGGCTCGGCCTGGGGCGTACCGGGCGAGCTCGTCGTGGTCCGGTCCTGGTTCAGTCCGGCCAGTGAGTCGGGGTCGCCTGGGCTCCTGCCGATGACAACAACCCGGTCGTCGGCGGCTTCGTCCGGGCCTGCCTTCAGCACCGTCCCCCTGGTCAACGTTGCGCGAACACCGGCGCGATCCGATCGATGCGGTTCGTCCATACGCCGCCGGAGTAGTCGGCCGGTAAACGCTGTAGGTCCTGCGGGGAATCGAATCCGCTCGAGAATTCCTCGCTGCCGTCGCCCTTTTCGACCACCACGATCGTGTCGTTGTTCCTCATGCGGTCGAGAAATACCCCGGGCCAGCCCCACCCCCAGCGCGCGAGCCGGTCCGGCAGGAGGAGTTCGATGTGCTTGCAGGAGTCGGGGACGTGCCCGGTCCATCCGACACCCACGTACCACGCCGCGCAGCGCTCGATGATGGACTTCGACATGACGCGTTGGTGTGGAAGTTGTTGGCGCACTGCATCGATAGACCTGTCGCCGCCCTCGACGGTGAGCGCGGATCGACGGGCATCGGGCAACCCTGCCAGGATGTGCGCGAGCAGCGTTCCGTCGGCCGGGTCGTCGCTCTTCATATCGATGAGTAGACGACGTCCGGGGAAGGCGTTCAAGACCTCCTCGAGGCTCGGCATCGGCCCGTATCCCTTGTCCCGGAAGGGAAATGTCCTGCCGCCGTCGGCGGTGTAGCCGTAGCCGATATCGAGAGTGCGGAGCTGATCGAGTGTGTAGTCCTCGGTGTGGCCGGTTCCGTTGGTTCGGCACCGGAGATCGTAGTCGTGGAAGACGACCAGGTGTTTGTCCCTGGTGGGCTGGACATCGAACTCGACTGTCCCGGCGCCGAGCCGGAACGCGGCCGCCATCGATTCGATCGTGTTCTCGAGGTATCGATGCACCGGGGGCAGCATTCGGCTCGCGATGCAGGTCTGATTGGTCAGTCCGACAGGCGAAAAGTCTTGCTGCATCCCACCATTGGCCAGAATGAACGGCTTGTCTGCGGTGTGGTCGGCGAGCGCGTTGGTGTTGTTGGTGTACGCGAAGGCTGCGAGCAGCAGCATGCTCGCAGCACCCAATGCGCCGATCTGCCGGACCCGGAGCCTGTTCTTCCTCTTCGCGATACGCGGCATTGCTACTTCGCGAGATTGGCGCGCAGGGCCTCGCCGAACCAGGTGAACACCGGGCCGAGGTCCTCCAGCGGAGGCCAGCCGCTGATGGTGGCGACCAGCCGCCAGTACCGCGCCACCCGGGAGTCGTTGGCGACCTCGAGCCGCTCGAGGATCCAACTCCTCAGCTCGGTGTTGTCGGCTTTGTCGAAGGTCTCGGCATAATGCGCGGTCAGCGAGTCCACGATGGTGGATCCAGCCTTCGAGTCCGGTGCGGTGCCCTCCGTCAGCGCCTCGCCGACCTCCGCACACACGGCTTCGGTCAGGTCGTGATGCAGGCCCGTGGTGTCGCCGGCGGCGCGCTCCTTCGCCTGATATTCGGCCATCCGTCGCACCGCGGCGCGGAAGTCGTTGTCCTGCACCAGCTCCACGAGTTCCATCCAGGCTTGGACCTGCTCGGGCGTAGGATCATCCGGAAGTTCCGGCATGGTCGTGCGCAGCAGTTCCACGAGGGCGGGGTTGGCGTCGACACCGCCGTACGTGTTGTCGATGAAGTCGTGGATGAAGCGGTCCCGTTCGGACTGCGACAGGTTCACCAGTTTGTGCATCAGATCCATCTCCTGTGGGTTCGATTCCCGCTCGGCCACCGCCCGCAACACCGCCCGCCGCAGGCGCAGCACCCGGATCTGGGCATCGAGCGCCGCCGCGTGCGCCGCGGCAACCTCGGCCAGCGAACTCTCGCGGGCCAGGATGCGGCGGACGGTGGCCAGATCGATGTCCAGCGCACGCAGGGTGCGGACCAGTTCCAGGCGGGCCAGGGCGTCGACGTCGTACAGTCGGTAGCCGCTCGGGCTGTGACAGGTCGGCGGAACGATCCCCTTGTCGGCATAGAAGCGGATCGTCTTGACCGGCAAGCCGGTCCGCTCGGCCAGCGCTCCGATGGTGAGGAGGTTCTCGTCGTCCATACCCATAGCGTGGAGTCTCCCCCTGGTGGAGACTCAAGCCCTAAGCGAGAAGTGACTTTCGCAGGAGCTCCAGGGTGTGGCGGTAGGCGTGCTGGGGCGGGGTGCCGTACCCGGCGACGAGTGCGGGGCGCACGCGGGATTCGTGGGCGAAGATGCCGAGCGGGTAGATGATCAGCCCGTTGTGCTGGGCGGCGTCGAGTGCCGCGCGCTCCCTGGCCAGGGTGCCCAGGTCGATGACGGCGTGCAGACCCGCCGCGATCCCGCTGACGGGAGTGTCGAGGGAGTCGAGCGTCTCCAGGAGTTGGGCGCGGCGCGCTCGATAGTGGTTGCGCGCCTTGCGGCGGTGGCGGTCCAGGGCGCCGGTATCGATGAGGTGGGCCAGGGATAGTTGGTCGATGACGCCGGATTGCCTGTCGGCGAACGACTTCACCTCGGTGAGCCGGTGCCGGAGCCGGCGCGGGACGACCATCCACGCCAGCCGCAGTCCAGGAGCGAGAATCTTGCTGGCCGTGCCGATGTAGACGACATGTTCGGGGGCCAGGCCCTGTAGAGCGCCGATGGGTTCCTGGTCGAACCGCAGATCGCCGTCGTAGTCGTCTTCGACGATGGTCCCGCCGGTGCGTTCGGCCCAGCGAACGGCTGCGAGCCGGCGCTCCGCCGACAGCGCCACTCCGAGGGGGAACTGATGGGCCGGGGTGAGCAAGGCCATCGCGTCGGTATCGCGGAGCCGGGTCGTGTCGGCTCCCTCGGCGTCCACCGGGAGATGGTGGATGTGGTATCCGGCTCGCTCGAACGTCAGTCGATTCGACGGCAGCGTCGGATCTTCGATGGCCACCGAGTCGCCGGTCGAAAGTAGTTGCGCGAGAAGGCTGATCGCCTGCGTGGTGCCGGTGCACACAAGGATGTCGGCGGGGTCGGCGACGACACCGCGGGCGCGGCCGAGATACGACGCGAGCGCGCGCCGCAGTCCGACCGCACCGCGCGGGTCGCCATAGGACAGCGCGGCGTCCGGGACCGTGGACAATGCGGCGGCCGTGGCCCGGCTCCACTCCCGTCGCGGGAACAGCCCGATGTCGGCGCGCCCCGGGGTGAGGTCGTGGTTGGTGGTGGGGGCGTAGTCGAGGTCGCCGGGGTCGGCAGCGCGCGGGGGCAGGGCGCGGACCCAGGTGCGTGCGCCGGCTCGCGCCTCGAGGTAGCCCTCGGCGACCAGCTGCGCGTAGACCTCGGCGACGGTATTGCGCGCGACTCCCAGGTCGGCCGCGAGCACTCGGGAGGAGGGAAGCGCGCTGCCCGGCCGCAACGTTCCACACTGGACAGCATGGCGCAGCGCATGCTCGATACCGCGCCGCACTCCCAGTGCGCGATCCCAGGACAGTAGTAGATCCGATGCAGAACCTGTCCAAGATTCCATGGGCCGATTAGACCATGCTTGTGGTCAGGTTGGCGTGCGACGGTCATGGGTGAGCGCGCTGCGAGCCGCAACCAGCCCAAGATTTATGTCGCCCACTGGCCCATGATTGTGGTCAGGTTCGCCAGTAGATTTCGTTGCGGGGCATTCGTCCGGCGATTGTCGTTGGGCCTGTGCCACAGGGAAATTCGAGACAAGGAGGCCGATAACCGATGGCTGTTCTGTTGATCACCGGGGCATCGGGCACGCTGGGGGCCACCGTTGCGGATCATGCCGTCGCGGCCGGGCACGCGGTGCGGCTGCTGAGCCGCCGGAGCCGTTCGTCGAACGACCCGGCGCGCGAGTGGGCGGTGGGCGATCTGCTCTCCGGTGCGGGGATCGACGCCGCGCTGGACGGAGTGGACGCCGTCGTGCACTGCGCGCACGATCCGGGGAAGCCGCAGGCGACCGTGATCGGCACGCGGAATCTGGTGGACGCCGCGCGCTCCCGCGGCCCGGCGCATCTGGTCTACATTTCGATCGTCGGCATCGATCGCGTGCCGAACGCCTACTACCGGGCGAAGCTGGACTGCGAACGGCTCATCGCCGAGTCGGGCGTGCCGTTCACGATTCTGCGGGCCACCCAATTCCACGAGTTCGTCCTCGAACTGGTGCGCAAGCTCAGCCGGGGACCGCTGGCGATGGTCCCGGCGAAGACGCCGTTCCAGCCGATCGATGTGGCCGAGGTGGCCGGGCGGCTGGTCGACCTCGCCGTTGCCGCTCCCGCGCGACGGGTACCGGATATCGGTGGGCCGCAGGTGCGTTCGGCCGAGGAGTTGATGCGCGCCTACCTGACCGCGGCAGGCAAGCACCGGCCCGTCGTGCCGCTGCCGTTGCCGGGTAAGGCCGCCGCCGCCATGCGCGCGGGCTACCTGACTTTGCCCGAGCGTGCGGTCGGAGGGCGCACCTACGATCAGTTCCTCGCCGAACAGTTCATGTCGGCGAAGGCGTTGCCGCGCAATGGTGTTCGTCGATGATTTCACGTGTGACCGCGTTGCGCGGAGGCCTGGCACTACTCGCGGCGTTCCAGATCGAGCTGGGGGTCTGGTCGGAGTTCTTCCCGCGCAACTTCTTTGACGACTTCCCGCTGCCCGGGCACAGCTGGGTGTCGATGATGCCGCCGTACAACGAGCATCTGATCCGTGACTACGGTGGACTGAATCTCGGTTTCGCGGCGCTGTACGTGGCGTGCGCGCTGTCGATGCATCCCGCGCTGCTGCGGCCGGTCCTCATCGGATTCGAGTTCTTCACAGTGCCGCACTTCATTTTTCACGCGATACACCTCAACGGATTCCCGATGCTCGACGCGGTGGCGCAGACGGTGTCGCTGGCGATCGTGGCACTGCTACCGCTGGCGCTGTTGCCGCTGGTCGGAGGCGAACCGCGGTACGGTGCTATCTGCCCAGCGGGAGCTGTTGCCACTGTTCGAGAATCTGATTGATGGTGTGGTTTTTCCAGGTCATCACGATCACGAACCGGGTGTAGGCGGGATCGGGGAAGAACGTCCACACCGGGGGGTGGGTGGTGTCGCGGTTGTAATCGGTTCCGGCGCAGGTGACTACCTCGGGGTGCTGCGCCTGCCTGGGATGGGCAAGGTTCTGGGGGCGCGGATCGCATTCGTTGAAGAGTTTCGAGACCAGGGCGTCGAGACCGAGGTTGGCGTGTGCCGATCCGGTGCGGTCCATGACGTCGATGTTCAGCGGATCCTCGCCCATCGGGACGTGACAGGAGATGCGGGTGTAGTCGTGATCGGCGGGATCCTCCGTGGAGCCGGGATCATTCGGCGCGCAGGTCGCCCCGTGCCATCCGGTGTTGGCGTTCACACCGCCGATGAGCTCGGGGAAGGCCGCGGCGGCGGGGGAGTGCCGGGCATCCCACGCCGATGCGGTGCCGGGCGAGACCGATACGGACGCATCGGTTTTGCGCGACGAGCCGAACAGGTCGGTCCCCAGGATCAGGTACAGGACTACCGCGAGAATCACCACCGCGGCGCCTGCCACCGGCAGCACCCTGCGCGCCGCAAACCGGCTGCTCGATGAATTGTGCTGGGGTCTTTGGTTTTCCACCGGCGACGACACGGTGGTGAACTCGCTGGCCGGTAGTGCCCGCTTCACCTCGGCGATGAATTCGCCGCAGCTTCCGTAGCGGTCTTCCGGTTCCTTGGCCAGTGCCTTCCGGAAGACCGGATCCAGCGCGGCCAGGCCCGGCATCAGTTCGCCCGGCAACTGTGGCGGGGTATGAACGTGCGCATAGGCCAGGGCGATCGGACCGGTCACCCGGAACGGCGGCTGTCCGGTCAGCAAGACGAACAGGCTGCAGGCCAGGGAGTACTGGTCGGACCGGTGATCGATGGGCCCGCCGGAGACCTGTTCCGGCGAGATATAGGCGACGGTCCCGGTCATCGAGCCGGTTCTGGTCAGACCGGTGGTCACATCGCGCAGGCGGGCTATGCCGAAGTCCGTCAGCAGGGCTCGTTCCGGACGGCCGGACGTGGGGGCGGCGATGAGGAAATTCGAGGGCTTCACATCGCGATGCAGCACCCCGGCCCGATGCGCGTAGTCCAGGGCGTCCGCGATCTGCTCCCCGATCCGCAGCACCCGATCGGGTGTGACGTCGGTGATCGCGCCGGCATCGGTGCCGTGCACGAATTGCATGGCGATCCAATGGATATCGTTGGTCACGCCGCGATCGAAGATGGTCACGATATTCGGATGGTCCAGCTGGGCGGTGAAATCGCCCTCGTGCTCGAACCGCTGCCGAGCCTCGGGATCGGCCTTGGTCGGATCGAGCAGTTTCAGCGCGACGGCCCTGGGCAACCGGGGGTCCTGCGCCAAATAGACGATGCCCCAACCGCCCACGCCCAACTTGCGGTCGATGACGTAGCCGGCGAACGACTCACCGGCGTCGAGCTCGAGCATCGTTACTCTCCCGGGCCCTTCTCCGCATCCCACCTCGACGCATGCGCCGACCATCGAATCGACCATACCGCAGGCCGATCGACAGCGGGTCGCCACCGATCAGTGGCCTCGATGCCACGGTGAACCGACGTGCACACGCGGTCCCACGACTACAGGGCACAGGGCGGATGAACTGGTGTGGTGGCAGTTACAGCACCTATCTGAGCCCCGATCTGTCCGCCCGATCCCTCACGGTTTCCGATTCACCGGGTGCCCGGCCGACCGCGGCGGACGGCATGGTGGGCGTGTTGGTGGGGCCGCCCACCTGCGTCACCTGGTCCTGCGGCGGGGGAGTCGGCGGGAATACCGGCTGCAGGCCCGTCGCCGGGACGCCGGCGGCCGCGCCCGCATCCAGTGCCCGCTCGATCGCCGTGACGAATTCCGTACAGCTGTCGAATCGGTCGTCCGGCTGTTTGGAGAGCGCCCTGGCGAAGACCGGGTCGAGCACACCCAGATCCGCACGGACGTCACTGATCGTCCGGGGTGGTTGCTGCACATGCGCGGCCATCAGGGCAATGGCGTCCTTGATCGCGAATACCCCATGGCCGGTGAACAATTGGAACAGGGTGCAGGCCAACGAGTACTGATCCGAACGATGGCCGATCGGCGCACCGGACACCTGTTCGGGCGAGACGAAGGCCCCGGTGCCGATGACGGCTCCGGTAGCGGTGAGGTGTGCGCTGTCCTGATACAGCCGGGCGACACCGAAATCGGTGAGCGCCACCTGCTCGGGACGGCCGTCCTCGAGCCCGAGCAGAATATTGGATGGCTTGACGTCCCGGTGCAGGATCCCCTCACGGTGCGCGTAGTCGAGGGCGGCGGCGATTCCGGCGCCGATCCACAACGCCCGCTCGGCAACCAGCGGAACGGTGAGCGCGGAGGCGTCGGTACCCGGGACGTACTGCATGGAGATCCACATGATGCCGTCCTCGACACCGCGGTCGTGGATCGTGACGATGTTGGGGTGTTCCAGGCGCGAAGCCAGATCGCCCTCGCGGATGAATCGCTGACGTGCCTCGTCGCCACCGGCGTTGTGGGTCAACAGCTTCAGGGCGACGAATTGAGACGGTCGCGGATCCTTGGCCAGATATACCGTCCCCCAGCCGCCCGCGCCGAGACGGCGTTCGATCGTGTACCCGGCGAATTCCGCATCGGGCTGCAGATCAATCATCCCGCTGTTCCAGACTTTCCGGCCGATCGTGCTTCGACCCTACGGCCGAGGGGTTGCGGCCCCGAGCGCGGCGGGTCGACTCACCTACCCGTAGCTCTACCGTGCCCAGTATTCGGAGGTCGATCTGCGCGTCGCCGCTCAACCGCGCACCTCTTCGCCCACCTGGGTAATCGTACAGCGGGCGTCATAGTGCGGCGCGCGCCGAGCGGAACACCGATCTCGTCGATGGCGGGCACCTCACCGGGGGAGATGTCCGCAGGCCTCGGCGATCCGGCGGGCGGGTATCTCCGCGGCGACCCGGTCCGCGCCCACGATGCCGCCTAGCAGTCCGAGCGAGTGGCTGCGCTCGGCTCAGCGCCAGCACTTCATCCCGCAACCGCACGGCCGCAAGGGAATTCCCCGTAGCGCGGGGGCGCACCGAGACCGACCTCCTGCGGAAGTGAATCTTGTTGAGCAAGTGAACAACCCGGCTGGCCGGGGTCCAGAGTGACTGCGAAGCGGTTGGATCCGGTGTCGGAGGTCAGCTGGTGGCGCAGCGCCGGGACAGCCGAGGGGTGCGCTGCGGCTCGGACAGCGCGGCGAGGTGGCCGAGGCCGAAACCTGACGTCACCGTGAAGTCTGGACTGGTGGCGCCGCTTCGCTAGTTGGCCGGCCGAGCGGCTGATCCCGCTGCCCGCCATCGGGCACCTCTGACTAGGGCGTCTTCTTCAGAAGGATGGTGACACCGACGATGGCGAGCCAGACGGCCGCATAGCCGTTGAACATCGCGACCGCGCCCCAACCGTTGGAGGCGTAGAACTGCGACGAGTTGTAGCCGAAGAACATCGATGGCACACCCGCCAGATGCAGGGCCGCGATGGCGAACGAGGACCAGCCGATCCATCGCGGAAGTGCGCGACTGCGCAGGACCGCGTACCCGAAGGCAAGACCGAAGACCAGCAGCATCAGGTGGCTGATGCTGCCGTAGAGCAGGTAGGTGGGAACGGTCCGGGTCGGGTCGATCCGGGCGGCGGTCCTGATCGCGGTGCCACCCTCGAGGCCCTTGGCGACCATGTCGATGATCGTCCAGGCCACACCGGCGGTGCCGGCGAGCGCACCGAACCACTCGTAGCGAGCGTCCGCCCGCGCGATCAGTGGCCGGACGCCGGTCATGAAGACCAGGAACAGCGTGAGCGCCAGAAAGTTGAACAGCGTGCGGGTGAGGATCAGCCCGGTCGGCATGAGGCTGCCGGTGTCGACGCTGCACCTCGGAGGGTTGCACGACGGTACGACGAAGTAGAGCGGGAGCTCGGCCATCGCGAAGACAGCGCCGAGGACCGCGGCAACCCCGACCCAGCGACGAGCAGAATCCGGAAAACCAATCTGTGTATGCCATGAAGTGTTCATGCCATACACAATAATGGTAACTGTGCATGCCGTCTACTGTTTCGTGCCCGCCTCTGGAAGGATTCCGGCTATGACCCCACCCAAGAGCTCCCGAGGTGTGGCCGCGGACGGCGATGCCGCATCGCAGGTCGAGTCCGCCGACACCGCCCCCGAGGCGCTACCATCAGGCCTGGCCGCAGCGTGGGGTGTCCTCGACACCGGAGGACGGCGCGGCCCCAAGCCGGCGCACACGGTCGAGGAGATCGTGACGGCCGCGATGCAACTGGCCGACGACGAGGGCCTTGCCGCCGCTTCGCTTCCGAGGGTGGCCGGTCGTGTCGGCGTCACCGCCAACGCGCTGTACCGTTACGTCAGTTCGAGAGATGAGCTGATCACGCTCGTGGCCGATCGTGCCTGGGGTGACCCGCCCGCGCTGCCAGACGGCGACTGGCGAGACGGTGCTGCGCTGTGGTCGCGTCAGCTGTTCCAGCGCTTCCTGTCACGCCCATGGCTGCTCGACGCACCGACGACCATCCCGCTGACACCACACAACGCGGCCTGGCTGGATGCCCTCATCACCGTCCTGAAGCCGACCGGCATGGCCGCACAGCAGATGCTGAACTGCGCGTACCTCCTCGACAGCCACGCGCGGTACGGCGCCAACCTGCATCGCAACACCCCGGCCCCGGCTGCGCTGCGGCGCGCGAATCCCGATCAACAGCGGGCGATCCACACGATCAGCGCATTCTTGGACCAGCAGCTGCGCGCCCGCAACCTGAACGCGGTCGCCGAGGTGCTCCGAGACCCGGCATACCTCACCGACGAGCCATCGCTCGACGGTTTCGAATTCGGCCTCGCGAGGATCCTCGACGGCATCGAAGCATACGTGCGGCAGCAGCAACTCACAGCCGGTGGTCGCGGTACCGGCGCAGAGCCGGCACGCTGATCGCCCGATGACAGGCACGAAGGCGGCACTCGAGGCACACCCATGGCGATGCTGAGCCATCCCCTGAGCTGCTCGACATCGTGCGGACGCTACGCCCGCCGCCACCGGCAGGCACCGGTTGGACTCATCGAGAGTTATTCCAGGACAGATTGATTCCGATTATGAGCTGTAAGCCGGCGCCGCCGTCGTGCTCGACTGCCGGAATACTGTCCGCATTCGGAGGTCTCCGGGATGAACAGTCGTGGAAATGTGTTCGCGGGCAGTCTGTCCCGGCATTCTGTACAGTCGCCACCGACGCGCGATCGTGGCCGCTGTCACGATCATCTCGGTCATCGCATAGTGGTCGCCTATGCATTTGCGAATGCCGAGATTAAACGGAATGAACGCACCATCAGCGATGCCGGGGCGGCGTTCGGGCAGCCATCGGTCCGGATCGAATCGCATCGGGTCGTCGAACAGTTTCGGGTCACGATGCATCGTCGTCGGACTGTAGATGATTTCAGCACCAGCCGGTATCACCCAGCCGTCCAGCTGTACCGTGTCGAGAGCACGTCTGCTCAGAAACCAGGTCGGCGTGTGTAACCGCAGCGTCTCCTCGATCACGCGACGACAGTAATCGAGCCGATGGATGGTGTCGGCATCGATGCGATCCGAGGAGAGGTGCTCATCCAGTTCAGCGTGCAAGCGCGCCTCGATGTCGCTGTGGCCCGCAAGTTCGTAGAACAGCCACGACAGTGTGACCGACGCGGTCTCCGTACCGGCCGCGAACAAAGTAGTGACCTCGTCCAGCAACTGTGTGTCGGTCATCGCGGCGCCGGTTTCGGCATCCCGCGCGGCCACCAAGAGCGCCAGCAGTCCGTCCGGTTCGACATCCCCGGCTCGCGCTGCCGTGATGAGCTCGCCGGTCGCGCTCCGTAGCCGGCGGATCGCGCGCTGGTAGTTCAGATTGCCGGGCGTCGGCAGGAATTCCCAGAACTGGTAGGGAACCAATGTCCTGATGATCACCCCGCGCAACACGATAGCCAGAGAACGTTGCAACTCCTCGACGATCGATCGGCTCGACATATCCGGGAACATGGTCGTGGCGATCACGTCGGAACTCAGCCTGTGTAGGTCGTCGGTCAGTGTGATGGTCTCACCGTCGCGCCAACGAGCCGACAGCGATGCTGCGAGGTGGTTCATGGATTCGATGTAGTGCGCGATGTGTTTGCGATTGAACGCGGGCTGCATCAGCCGACGCTGCCGCGCGTGGAAGGAACCTTCGGAGTTGACCAGCCCGTTGCCGAGCAGCGGACGTACCCGCTGAAACAACAGGCCCTTACCGTATTTCGCCGCATCCTCGACCAATGCCTTACGTATCACTGTCGGCGAGTTGAGCAGGTAGAACTGCTTGGGGCCCAGCTGAAGCCGCACGATGTCGCCTTCGTTGCGGACAGATTGCAGGAAGCCCAGCGGATCCCTTCCGAATGCGATGGCATGTCCGGCCAAGGGCAACCGCCGTCCGGCGAAGCGTGGGATCAGGCCCCCAGTCTCAGCGTCGCCTTCGATTGCCACTTCGGTTCCGTCTCTGTCGGCTGATTCGTGTATCGCGGGGTCCGGCGTGACCATTCCTCGAAACCTCCCATCCACAGACGCTGCGCGTCCACATAACGGTTGATGTGGTGCTGTTCCTGCGCTGGAAGGCGGTATCGATCGGCCAGGGTTGGCATGTCCGCCGTCAGTGCGACGAATTGAGCGACCTTTTCCTCGATGAACTTCAGGGCAGCGTCGAGCGCCTCGTCGCGATCGCAGCCATGTTGTCGTTCCAGCACCAGCACCAGGTTGTTGACCTCGCCGGCGTTTTCCTCTTTGGGCAGCGTGACCACATCATTGGTGAGCGCCGGGATCAGCGCGGCCAAGCGACGCAACTGTCGTAGCTGAGGTATATGAAATGCCTTGGGGGTCACGTGAAATCCGCCGAGTCGTTCACACAGGTCGAGATAGTTCTCCAGGCAGACCGTGCCCCGGCGAAGGCACAGGAAGTGGTCGAGCGACGGTATCCGGCCCAGCCCGCGTTCGGTCGCTTCGTGCATGTTGGCGCAGAGATAAAACTCCCAGTTGTGCGCCGCGCGGCGTCGCCAGGATGCCGGCATGTCCGCGCTACACCGCGACCAGATATCGCTGAAGGCGTGCACCAACGGAGGGGCCGATCGTTCGACTGGCCGCTCCGGCCCTGTGAGCACGTCGATCAGCCTGTCGATTACCGCGTTGACGGACTGCAACTCGAGACCGGAGTCGAACCAGTCGTCGAACACCAGGGTCCAGCCGACCACGTCGCATCCGAGCTCCAGATCGGCGCCGCGCGCATAAGGCCACACCAGCGCCGCCAACCGAGGCAGGTCGGTGTTGCGATACTGTGCCAATGCCCTCGTGTCGTCGGTGCAGAGCAGTCGGTGCCGGACCATCCACTCGTTGTGGGATCGCCGAGCACTCTCCAGGTCGGGACTGATATCGACCGGAAAAGGCAGAGAAATGCCGGCCGGCGAATCAACGGCCCCGGGAGTGCTGCCTCCAACTACCGGCTCTGAACTGTCGGGGTGCATCACAGGGACTCCTCTCCGGTGCTGGCAACGAGTGTGTTCGTCCCGGCTGTGCGTGCACACAGACGTCATGCCGTGCAGAACCGCAGCGCTTTCCTATCACCTGTTCCGCGCACGGGAGACTGTGGTTATTGCCACCGCGGGGAACGGAGCGTTGTCGCCTTGCGCCGTGCCGACCCGGCCCCGCCGCTGTCTCGAGCGCGACCCAAGGCCCCGAGCGGAACCAAGCCGCCACGCACCCGATGCGAGCCATGTCCGTACAGGTCAGCCCTTTCACCTGGCACATTGAGCCCCGGTTCGCGACCTGACGTCCCAGCGCTGGCCTGAAATGCATGGCTGTTGTGAAGATGAACACAACTTCTTGTTCTGGCCGCTTGCCGCTTCGGAATGAAAAGCCCTGTTAGACAAGAGGTTATGGTCTGCTCCCGCGGCAGGTTCTGCAGCACTGTGACATTAGACAGACGAGCCGTCGAACTGCGCCATCTGAAAATTGAGCAGCCCTGTGCCCCTTGGACGCTCGGTGCCGCGAACGGCATCATGCTGACACCCGTGACCACCACTCGTTGCCCCATCAGACCTCCACCTATGTGCCACATGAGTTGTCCACCGGCGCATCGGCGAATCGGCCGGCCAGCCAGTCCACTGCGCCGCGCGCGCCGATCCGGTCGGCGGACCCGTGGTTCAGCAGCGGCATCGGCCGCCACGTGACGGGAATGCCGCGGGCACAGTAGTCGTGGTAAAGCTGCTCGGCGCGCGGGACTGGAACGACCTCGTCCAGCGTGCCGATGTAGATCATGATCGGCGCGCGTGGTGTGTTCCGTCCGAGCACATCCTGGTCCAGCCGGGCCCGCCAGAGCGGGGTGTTCAGCAGGTCGCCGACGGTGGTGAAGTCGTCGAGCCGGCGGAACGAGTACTCCAGCTCCAGTTCCAGCAGGCATGAGGAACTCAGTCTGGCGGCCATACTTCTACCCGCGTCGTTGAGGACTCCGTCGAGGTCCAGGTCGGGGTACGCGCTGCCATGCCCGACCAGGACAGCCAGCTCCATGCTGGAGGCCAGCCCGCCGTCCAGTGTCTTGGCCATCTCACCGACATCAGCCATCACCCCACCGCTGCTCGTGCCGCGCACATCCAGCTCGGGGGCGTAGGAGGGCTGGAGCTCGGCCGCCCACGCGCTGGCCTGCCCGCCCTGGGAGTAGCCTGCGATCCCCACCGGCGCGTCCTGCCGCAGCCCGGCGTCGCTGAGCCGCTGCGCGGCCCTGGCGGCGTCCAGCACCGCGTGCGCCTCGGAAGGCCCCACGCCGAGTGTGTGTGGCCCAGGGGTGCCAAGCCGCTCATAGTCGGTCGCCACCACCGCCCACCCCTGGGCTAGCGCCAGCTTGATGAAGTCCAGCTGGTCCTCGGTGCCGGTGCGCATCTTGTATGAGGGCGCGCAGTGCGAGGCGAAGCCGTGCCCACCGAAGGCGAAGGTGACCAGGGGGCGCGGCCCCGCCGTCCACGGGGTGGTGGGAACCAGCACCGTCCCCGACACCGCGACGGGCTGCCCCAGCGCCGAGGTGGAGCGGTACAGCACCTGCCAGGCGTGCGCCGCCAGCGGAGTCAGGAAATCCAGGTCGGTGACCGTCCGCGAACGGATGACCACGCCGGGTGCCGCAGGCAGCTCAGCCGGCGGGGCGTAGAAGGAGTCCTGTTCCGGGGTTGGGATCCCGGCTGGGGCTGCGACGGCCGGCGCGGTGGCCGGTGCCCCAGCGAACACGGCCGCGAGCAGAACGGTTACCACGCGGCGGATTCTGCGTTTGTTGGGCATAGGGGCTTCCTTCAGATCAGCGCACACTCTTGATGGGGACGATCGCCACAGCGCCGAGTACGGCAAGCACGATGGCGGAGGCGTACAGCACTGGGTAGCCGCCGCAGAAGGCAATGGCCAGCGAAGCGGCCAGCGGGGCCAGCACCTGCGCGCCGTTGTTCGCGATGTTGAGCAGACCGAGATCCCGGCCGGAGTCCTCGGCCCTCGGCAGTACCTGGGTCATCAGCGCCTGGTCGACCCCGGCGTAGCCACCGATTCCCACCCCCGCGATGGCCAGCGACACGTACAGCCCGCTGAGGGTCGGCCAAACCAGAGGGATAGCCGCGCTGCCGGCGATAACCAGCGAGGCCACCACGACGAAAACCTTCCGGCGGCCCATCCTGTCGGAGAGGATCCCAACCGGGAGCAGGCCGGCCAGCACCGCGATCGTCACCACCGCCGCCAGCGTGGGCATGGCCGCGTTCGCCTGCGATACGGACAGTCCGATGTAGTCGGTCAGGATATAGCGCAGGTAGGACAGCAGCGCCTGGTAGCCCAGCACGATGAGAAACCGCGCCAGAAACGCCCACGCGAAGTCGGGGTGGTCCGCCACGCGCGGCAGTCTCCATTGCAGCCCCCGGCCTGCCAGCCGCGTGCCAGGCCGCTCACCAGCCAACGCAGCGCACAACGTGCAGCCGACCGCTAGCAATCCACCGAGCGCGAGGTAGCCGGTCGGCAGCCGCTCGCTGAAGGCCGTGGCGACCGCCACGCCAGCAAGCGCGCCGACGAACATCCCGATGGCGCCCAATGCGGAGACCAGGCCCCGCTTCTCGACCGGCGCGCCGTCCGGGACGACCGCGCTCAGCGGCGCGTTCATCGCGCCGACGCAGAGTTGCATCAGGCCCCAGCAGACCGCGATCCACAGCACGGTGGTCGCACTGCCCAGTACGGCCAGGGCTACCAGCCCACCCGCCGCCCCGCCCACCAGCCAAGGCATTCGGCGGCCGAATCGTGTCGCCGTCCGGTCGGACAGTGCGCCGGAGACGGGCTGAGCGATCATGTTGGCCACCGCACCGACGCCGGTCACCAGGCCGAACACAGCGACCTTGTGCTCTCCGGCGAACTCCGCGATCTGGTTGGGCAGCATCACCTGCGTGGCCCCGGTGACGCAGACCGCCAGCACGAGCTGCGCGCCGGAGTACGCGGCCATCAGCCGGCCCAGGCGAGGCATGCTGGACGGCACCGCCGCCGTGTCTTGGGCCACGCGGGTCACCGGACGCCATCCCAGAGCTCACGCTCGGCTCCGGCGAGGTCGTCGACCGGCTCGCTCACTGTGTCGAACCGCATCGTGGCGCGGCGCGATGTGTCGTACTCGGGCCAGCCCGGATTCCCGTGCGTGGCAAAGGAAACCCAGGCCCGGTGCATCGCGGTGGCCAGCTCCCTCGGCGGATCCTCCCCGAGAGTCCGTCGGGCTTCCGGGGCGACCGCGGCGAACACGCCCAGGGCGTCCCGGACGAAGGGAATCTCCAACGCGTGAGTCGCGCCGAAGCCGTCCGGCAGGGCCGGGCTGGCCCAGTCGAACTGGTAGCAGAAACGCCGACCGCGATGTGCTTCGAGTAACCGCAGGGTAGGTATCCGGAAGGCCCAGTCGGTCCAGGCCGCCTGCACCAGTTCGCCGAACCCGGCACCCGGTCGCGACGTGGCGCGGTACACCTCCAGCGCACTGTCGGTGACGCCGAACGCGGTCACCGCCATGGCCGCCCATCGCTCGTCGACGTGGTCGAGCATGCCGAGCGCCCGCAGGAAGTCCGTTGTCTCGTCGCGGTTGGTACCGGTCAGCAGGTCGACTTCGGAGCTACCGCCGGCAGCGACCGAGGGCAGCACCGCCTCCGGCATCGTGTCGCCGTCGATCACCGGCCGGAACGGGCTGACCATGAACGACCGCGCGCCCCAGCAGACCGGGTTGTTGAAGTCCAGCACCAATGGCGTCAACGCGGGGAGAGTCTGGGCCGGGCTCAGGCCGGCGAACCCCTCGCGGGTGGGTGGCACGCCAAGGATCGCCGCCAATCGCTGGGTTACCTCCAGCGCGTCAGCCGGGGCCACTGCCGCCACCGGACAGCCACTCTGGGCGATGGCCCGGCGGAACAGGCCACGGGCGGCGGGCATAGCGAGCAGGGTTTGCACGCTGACCGCCCCAGCGGACTGGCCGAAAACGGTCACGTTGGCAGGATCACCGCCAAAGGCGGCGATGTTGTCCTGCACCCAGCGCAACGCGGCCACTTGGTCCAGCAGACCGAGATTGGCTGGCTCGCCCCGGAAGTAGAGGAAGCCCTCGACATTCAGCCGGTAGTTGACCGACACGTGCACCACACCGCTGCGGGCGAAGGTCGAGCCGTCGTGAGCGAGCGCCGATCCACCACCGGTGAGGTAGCCGCCACCGTGGATCCACACCATGACCGGCAACCCGGAACCACCCACGTCGGGCGTCCAGACCTGCAGGCTGAGGCAGTCCTCGCCTTGGGTATCCGGGTTGAAGTACCGGTGCATCGGGTCGCGCGGGTTCACAGGCTGCGGGCAACCAGGGCCATGCGCAGTGGCGACCCGCACGCCGTGCCATCGCGGCGCCGGCTGCGGCGGGCGGAACCGGAGTTCCCCGAACGGCGCCGCCGCGAACGGGATCCCGCGGAAGACCGCAACCCCGTCCACGACCTCGCCCCGCAGCGCACCAGAGCTGACTCGCGCCTCCATCAGACCTCCCACATTATGGCTAACGAGAATTAACTTCTCGCAGCGGACGGCGTTTGTCAACGTCCAGGCTCCGGTGTTGTCCGACTACAGAGGGGCAGCCAGCAGCCGCTGGCCCAGTTGAATAAGGTCGGCGCCCAGCGATGGACGGGCGCGCAGGTGGCCAACCCGCACCACGCTGTTGACCAGGCCGAACACGCCGTGCACCGCTATCGCCGCTGTTGGGCGGCTGAGTTCTGGCCGCACTGAGACCAGCAGGTGCACCCACTCGGCGACATAGTCGTGCTGCGCCTGGCGGATGACGTGCCGCTGCTCTGCCGGCAGGTGGTCCACTTCGGTAACCAGCACCCCCATCAGGTCGGGGTGCTGGGTGAACAGGTCCACATAGGAGCGCAGCACATTGACCAGCGCCGCCTCTGGCGAACTGGAGTGGGCGACGGCGCGACCCAAGCCGAACTGCAGTACCTCGGCCCCCCGGTTCAGCGCTGCGTAGAGCAGCTCGTGCTTGCTGGCGAAGTGCTTGTACACGCTGGGCCCGGCGATCCCTGCCGCCAGCCCGATATCGTCGACACCGACCTCCAGATACCCGCGCCGGTTGAACAACTCGGTAGCCGCGCTGACCAGGTGCTCCCGGCGCGATGCCCGGGAGACCCGCGCGTCACCGTCGACATCGGCCGACTCCTCGGCAGTGACGGTCGCGGAAAGCACCGCGCGCCCCATCGCGTACAGCAGGTCAGCCATCCGATTGGCCGGCACGGCGACCCGGTGGCTGGCGGGGCTGGCCAGCACCCCCGACACCGACCAGACCAGCAGGTCGGCGGTGGACTGGGCGAGTGTCGGACGCTCGATCCGCAGTATGCCGGTCATCCGGGCATTCAGCCGGCACAGCCGATCGCGGGTCTGAGCCCTAGCCGCCTCGGGCAGATGCCTGGCCTCCCGCTGCCACAACGCGCCGATGTCGCGCCGCTGCGCCACCAACTCCGCCAAGCCTCGCAGCGCGCCGTCGGTGTCCACGTCAGCGGGCACCGCTGCCTCCAACGCCGCGAAGGCGTCCGCGACCACTTGCGCCAGCACATCACGCTTGTCACGGAAATGCCGGTACAGCGCCGGAGCGGAGATTCCCACCGCGCCGGCGACCTGGCTCATGCTGACTTCGTGGAACCCGTTGCGCGCGAACAACTCGGCGGCGGCGGTAACGATCAGCTCCCGCCGGTTGCCTGGCCGTGTCCGCCCGGCTGGCACCGACCACTCCTCTCACCAGGACCGGCGTCCCCGGCCGTCCGGTACCGTTCGCGCAGCTCGCGCTTGAGCACCTTGCCGGCAGCCGACAACGGTAGCTGGTCGACGAACGCGACGCTGCGGGGCACCTTGTAACCAGCGATCCGCCCCCGGCAGAACTCGCTCAGCTCCTGCTCGGCCACCTCTCGCCCGGCGGCGGGCACCACGACCGCATGCACTCGCTCGCCCCAGGTCGGGTCGGGCACCCCGATCACCGCGCAGGCGGCCACAGCAGGGTGCTGGGCGAGCGCATTCTCCACCTCGGCAGAGTACACATTCTCACCGCCACTGATGATCATGTCCTTGATCCGGTCGACGATGAACAGGTAACCGCCCGCGTCCAGGTATCCGCCGTCACCGGTAGTCCACCATGCCTGCAGGACTGGGGTCGTCGTCGCAGCAGACCGCGGTGGCCAACTCGGGACACTGCACGCGCAGCCGCTCGCCCGTCCCACTGAAGGCGGAGTCGACCAGCAGCGCCCGCGTGCCCGACTCGCGTACCGCGCCCGCCAGCTCCGCCTCGCTCCACCGGGTGTTCAGCGGCACGACGACGCCGTCCGCCCAGGGCACCGCGAGCAGGCACTCCAGATACCGGTCGGAATTCGCGGCCAACATCGCCACCCGGCCGCCGGCCGTGATGCCCAGCGAACGCAGCCCGCCGGCCAGCCGCGCGATCCGGGCCGCGGACTCGGCCACCGTCCGAGTCCGCCCGCCGTCGACGGTCAGCACGCGCTGCGGGTTCTGTTGCACCGCCCGGTGCAAGGTCTGCGTAAGGTGCATCGCATAGCTCCCGTCCCCATATTGGCTAACATGGATTCACTTCATGTAAGCGACCCTAGCACGATCCGTTCAGACATGGACCGGCGTCACCACCGCACCGTCCCTGCGCCTGCGATCGTGCCGCCCCGCATAAGGGAGGTCGCCGTTCGGGCTACCCCACGAGCACGTGTTGCGCAGCACCGACAGGGCAAGGTCGGGTCGAGGTTGGTCCTGACCAAGAACACCGCCGTCGCCGGGGTCCACGCGTCCTCGTCGGTCGCGGCAGTGGCGCTACTCGCCTATCGCGCGATCGTCGTGGCGCTCTGCTGCGGTGTCGCCGAGACGCTCGTGCACGTCGTCGTCGGGTGGCATTCGGGAATCGGTGATCCCTGGACGCTGGTTCGCGGGATGGCGGTGCGTGCGGTGATTGGCCTCGCTGCTTGTCGATCCGTTGACGGCGTTGGCCGCCAACGGATTCGGCGAGATCGGCGCCGGAATCACTCCCGCCGCGGCGCTTAAGTTGGCTGTCGGTGGTGGTTTCGGTGGTCGGCGACGCTCGCGGTCGCGACGGTAGGCACCGGATTGCTTGCATGCTGCCCAGGTGAGTGGGGCGAGGCGGCGCGTCGGGGTGCTCATGGGGTGGCCTTCAGGCGGTCACCCGCGAGGATCGCGTCGAGGTAGTCATCGACGGCGTTGCGGTTTCGGGTGAGTACCTCGATGCGGCGGGATATCCGGTTGCTCTCGTGTTTCAGTGTGGCGATCATTTCCGGTGTGGCATCGGAGAAGTGGATGGTGCGAGCCGGTAGCCGTTCTGGCTTCGTCGTGGCACGATCAGGCCTTGCTCCTCGTAATAGCGGAGGAGCCGGGGGGATGTTTGGGTGCGTTGGGACAGTGCTCCGATGCGCATGTGGTCCACCTCACAGTACGTTGCCGCTTGACCTTCACACTGATGTGAGAGTTTCAGGATACGTGCATGGCGAATCGCACATCTCATCCGGATACTTCGAGCATCGTGAAAGATGGTCGGCGACTACCGATTTCGGCGTTGTTGGCATTGACGATCGCCGCATTTCTGACCGTGTTGACCGAGGCTCTGCCGGCGGGTGTGTTGCCGGGAATGAGCGCTGGACTGCACGTGGGCGAGTCGGCGACCGGGCAGTTGGTAACGGTGTACGCGGTGGGCACCGCGGTGTCGGTGATTCCGTTGTCGGTCGTGACGGCGGGCTGGCGGCGTAAGCGTCTGCTGCTTGCCGGAGTCGCTGGTTTCCTGGTGGCGAACACGGTGACCGCAGTGTCGCTGATGTTCGCAGTCACGCTGGTCGCGCGGTTCGTGGCGGGTATCGCCGCGGGCGTCGTGTGGTCGCTGCTGGCCGGATATGCCGTGCGTATGGCGTCGGAGTCGTTGCGGGGCAAGGCGATCGCCATCGTGATGGCAGGAATCCCGCTGGCGTTGTCGTTGGGGATTCCGGCCGGCACCTTCCTGGGGCAGGCGTTGGGTTGGCAGGTGACGTTCGGTGTGATGTCGGCGGTGGCGGTGGTGCTGATCGGCTGGATCGTTGCGGTGGTGCCGGAGTTTCCGGGGCCGGGAAGGGCGGGCCGGATCCCGATCCGGGCCACCGCGAAGGTGCCGGGGGTTGGTGCCGTGCTGTTGGTGACCCTGACGTTCGTGCTGGCGCACAACATTCTCTACACCTATGTGGCGACGTTCCTGCACGAGGTCGGGCTGGGTGGCGAGGTCGGCGCGGTACTGCTGGTTTTCGGTATCGCATCCATGGTGAGCATCTGGTTCACCGGCGCGTACATCGACCGTCGGCTACGCGGATTAACCATCGCCGCAACGATTCTGGTAGCCGTGGCGGCGGCAGGCTTGGCGTTGCTTTCCGGCGACGTTGCGCTGGTGTACCTCGCTGCCGCACTGTGGGGGTTGGGTTGGGGCGGTGTGCCCACGCTGCTGCAAACCGCGGCCGCGGTTGCGGGCGGGGAGGCTGCCGACACCGCGCAGGCCATGCTGGTGACCCTGTGGAACGTGGCGATGGCCGGTGGCGGTGTGGTCGGCGGCGTTCTGCTGGATGCGTTCGGGCCCAGGGTGTTTCCATGGAGTGTGCTGGTGTTGCTCGCACCGACACTGCTGGTGGTCTCGGCGGCCCGCGCCCACGGCTTCGCAACTCGCCCAGCTCCGGATGCGATTGCGACCATTCCCGCTGAATCCATTGCTGCCGAGTAGGGTTCGAGCGTGACGATCACGCTGGGGGTCCTTCTTCCCCGGGTGGATCTTCACTGGACCGACGATCACGATCTTCGCATACCGGAGAGTGCGGGGACAGGCACTGGCCCGGGTCCGCAATCTGCCCGCGGGACTCTTCGATGTCGCCGCGGAGGCGGCCCAGGTCGCGTACGGCGGGGCCCGGACTACCGGTGTAGCGGCCCCGTCGCGTAATACGAGCGACAGACGCCCTGGTCCAGATCGGTGGCGGCTTCCAGGACCGAGGTTCCGTCGGCGGACGGGAGTAGGGGCGAGCTGTAGTTTTTGCAGGGGGCGTCGACGATGTCGGCGATGGGGATCGGCGCGGGGATTTCGTACCAGAGGCCGTTGCCGAGGTTGTTGTTGGCGAGTATGTCGTGGCCCGAGTAGGGGGTTTGCTGTCCGGCGATGTTGGACTGCATTTGGCCCGAGAGGAGGATGGTGCCGTGCGGGGCGGGGGTGGGGCTCCAGACGGGGTAGGGGGTGTGCTGGGTGTAGCCGTTTCCGGCCGCGGTGCGGACCATGGTTCCGAGGAAGCGGGGGTCGCCGTAGTTCCAGCCGTCGGCGGAGCGGCGGAAATAGATGAGGCAGGGGTGGATCATGTCGGTGTTGCAGATCTCGTAGGTCATGAAGTACGAGCCGTCGGGCAGTTGGATGGCGTTGGCCATGCCGGGGCGCACGTCGGGGACGTCGCTGACCACGGTGTCTGCCTTGTCCACCCAGTGTATGGCGTCGGGTGAGCGGACCTGGACGAGTTTCTGGCTGTGCGCGAGGCTGTCGGTTTCATCGGAGTAGTAGGCGACCAGTTCGCCGTCGCCCGCCACCGACAGGCTCGGCTCCCAGGCCGCGGGCAGACGCGGGCCCCAGTCGGCGAGACTGAAGAAGGTGTCGGCGGATTCGATGCTGGAGACGTATTGCCAGTGGAAGCCGTGGTCGGTGCTGGCCCAGAGCCGCTGCTCGACATGCCGGACCACGTTCAGGATGTCGAAATACGTGGTGTCGGCCCACAACAGCGTGCCCTCCGGCAGGGTGCCGACCGCCAGCGGCAGTTCCATCAGGCTGGAGCAGCACAGGCGGCGGGCGGTGACGTCGGTGGTGACCGGGTCGACGATGGTGGCGCGCTGCTGGAAGGTCTTGCCGCCGTCGGTGCTGGCCAGGATGACGCCGGTCTGCTGCAGGGTGTTGACGCTGGCGACGATCGTGCCGTTGGCGTTGCCGCTGTGTCCCAGGCGAATCAGCCGCGGATAGAAGCTGCTTCCCGGATAGAGCAGGCCGCGCGCCGCGTTGCGGCCCGCGACGTGTGGGGCGGCATCGACCGGCGCGGCGAGGGCGCCCATGCCCAGTGCAGTCAGGGCGGTGACCAGCAATACGACCAGACGGCGCACCGAGGAACCTCCAAGCTGATCGGCGGACTATGGCAACCGTTCGACACCCGGAAAATGAACCCTAGCAGCGGATACGGTCTTCCGTCCCTCGAACCGCCCACGCAACAGCCGGCTCTCGGCCGGAACGTGTGCTGGAGAACCAACCGGTCCGGCCGCTGTCAGCCCCGCCCGGTTGATCTTTCGAGCTGGGCCGCGAGCGCGACCGCGGTGGCGGGGTATCGAGCGAGCAGGTCGGTTGCCTCGCGGTTTCCTGTCGGTTCTGGTTCCTGCCAGCCGTCCTGGATGCCGAGCAGTCCGGCGAGGGCGTCGCAGGCGGCGGGGTGGGCGGCCAGGAGCTCGGTGGCCGGGCCGCGCGGTGTCACGACGACCGATGCTGCGGGGGTGGCGGATTCGGCCGACCAGGGTGGGACGAAGGTGTCGATGGCGGGCAGGGCTGCAGGGAAGGTGCGGGCCGCTTCGCGGACCAGGCCGGGGATCAGGTGGACCGTTTGATCTTTGAGGGTGGTGATGAGCTTGGGCAGCCAGGGCAGCAGTACCGCGTCCGGTAGCGTGCCGAAGGCCTTCGACAACAGCTCCACCACAAAGGGTTTCAATGCCGGGGCGGGGTCGATGGCCTGGACGAAACCGCTCACGTAGTGCGGAACCGTCGGCAGCACCAGCGGATTGGCGAGCATGTCGTCGCATCGCTCGCGCAGGTCGGCCATGGTGAGCAGGCCGAGCTGGAATCGTGCCGCCCACAGCAGGGCCACCTTGGCCGGCGCCTCCGGATGTGATTGCAGCACAGCCAATTCCAGCTGGGTGTGATCGCAGCCCAGCGACAGCGCCAGGTTCTCCATCCCGAACAGGAAGCCGAGCATGGCCGCGACCTGCGCCGGTCCGGTCTCCTCGGCGGCGAACGCGGTGGGCAGCAGGGTGCAGTAGTGCGCGTACCCGGCCGTCACGAACCGCTCGCACCACGCCGGCAGGCCGCTTTCGGTGGAGCGGAAGTAGTTGAGCAGCACCCGGATGTGACGCAGCACGACGGGCGCGTCGTCCACCGTTCGTTCGGTGGCGAGGAGTTCGACCGCGCGATGGCCCAGCTCGTCGGCGAGCCGGGCCGATCCCAGATAAACGAGTGCATCCTCGACCGTGGCCAGCGCCACCGCCGCGGTCGCGTCGGGTGCGGCGACCGCGGCCCGCAGGCGCTGCTCCAGCACCTGTTCCACCGACACGCCCTCGTAGCCGAGCTCGACCAGCGAGCGCTGGTATTTCCCGAGCCCGATGTCCCAGCTTTCCTGGATCGAGGTCTCGCCCAGTCCCTGTGAGCCCATGATGGGTCGCAGCGCGTCGTGTGGGAGCAGCCTGCGCAGCAGCCACAGCAGATCCGAGCACGGCCGCAGGTCCGGATTCGTCTTCAGGTCCAGCAGGGCGCGCTGCAGCGTCCGTTTGGACAGATCCAGCCCGAGCGGCGCCAGCCGGTCGAGCACATCGCGCGCCAGCGGCGGCAGCGCCGCGTAGCCGACCTGGCCGATGCGGTCGCCGCCGAGCAGGATTTCGCACAGCCGCCGCACATCGCGCCGGCCCGGCACCGTGTCCTTCTCGATGCAGGTGACGGCCGCGTCCTGGAAATCGTACGGTGTCGGGCGGGCGCGATTGCGCAAGCCAGCCAGCAGGATCGAGGTCTCGAAGATGGCGATGGCGTCGGCCGTACTGGCCAGGTACCCGTTGCGCCGGGCCAGTCGGACGATATCCACCGACCACTCCAGGAGTTCGGCCTCGTCGAGCGGATCCAGCACCGCCGGGCGCGCCAGGAATCCCGAAAGTCGGTCCGTCACTTCGGCTTCCGGCGTGGCGGGAAGCAACGGTTTCTTGACGCGCTTAGTCGGCTTCTGCTGGCCTTCCAACTGGAACGACTGCAATCGGCTGCGCCGCAGGCCCTTCGCCCAGGTGGCCGCCGCGATCGACACCGCACCGCCGGCCAGCCCGAACTGCGCCTCGATTGCGGAATGGCTGGAGGGAATCAGCCCGTAGTGCCACACCGTTGCCGAGCGCGGCGAGATCTCGAACGTTGCGCTGGACGCAAGCCCGAACTGTTCGACCGGGCTGGCCGCGTGGGCCGCGCCGCACACGTACAGTGCCTGGGCGGGGTCGATGTCGTTGGCGGCCAGGTGTTCCCGCATGCGGGTCCACATGTACCGCTCACGGTCCTCGTCCTCGGTGGTACTGCCGCGCCGCAGCCGCCGGAACAGGCTGCCGATCATCACCATGACCTGGCGGTAGGTGTCGTAGTCGGCGTCCACCAGCGGCTGCTCGACGTATTGGTCCCACCATTCCGACCAGTGCCGGACCTTGCCGTGGTGCAGCAGGTGTTCTTCGAGATCTGCGAAATGCGGTCGCAGATCACCGATTTCGACGCCGATCGCGCCGCCGTGCAGGTCCCCGTCCGCTGGCTGCTCGCCCTCGGCGGACGGTTCCACGTGCTCCGGCCGGGGCGCCCACTGGAAGACATGATCGGTGGACCGGTCCACCGGCACCAGCTCGACGCCCGGCGTGTCCAGCGCGTAGGCGATGGCCTGGTATTCGGCCGACGATTCGGTGATCGGGGCGACCACCGACAGCGGCGCCCATTCCGCCGGGAAGCCCTCGGTGTCGGTGGCGAAGGCCTGCAGCGCGATCGGCAGCCGGCAGTTGCGCAGCTCGTCGAGCAGCGGCCGCATGTCCTCACAGAGCTCCAGGTAGATGACGCTCGGCTGCTTGTCGCGCAGCCGCCGCACCATGGCCAGACCGGAGGCGGGGGAGTGGTGGCAGACCGGGAAGATCTCCAGCCGCTGCGACAACGCCCGATCGACATCGTCGACCATGCCCGCCAGGATGTCGCCGGGCGCCCCGGCGAACGCGACGGCCGCGTCCGTGAGCTGATCCCGCAGGGCAGCAAAGGTATTCGGCGCGGGCCGGGCCTGCGAGACGGTCACGAGAGCCTCGCGATCGCGGCCCGGCCGCCCTCCAGGAATTCGCCCCAGGCGGAATCACCCTTCTCGGCCTTGGTGCGCGGCTCGACCACGCCGTGCAGGTACTTGTTCAGAATGGCCAGATCCTCCGGGGTGCGCCGGGCCAGGGACCCGACGAGCGAGCCGGCGAGGGTCTCGGCGCGCAATTCCCGCTCGCCGAAGAACTGGCTGTGCAGGATGGCGTCCTCGAGCACGCCTATCTGCTCGGCGGTGGACAGCGCCGATTCCAGCTTGTCGTCGTCGCTGGTGGCGGCCGACGCGGCGGCGCGCAGGTCGGCGAAGCTCTCCAGCAGGATGTCCAGCAGCGTGGGCGGCAGCTCCAGCTCGATGGAATGGCGGCGCAGCAGTTCCGCGGTGCGGAATCGCACGATCTCCGCCTCGCTCTTCTTGTTGGACACCACCGGGATCCGCACGAAGTTGAAGCGTCGCTTGAGCGCGGAGGACAGGTCGTTCACGCCCCGGTCGCGGCTGTTGGCGGTGGCGATGATGGAGAATCCCGGCTGGGCGAACACCACATTGTCGTCGTCGAGCTCGGGAATGGAAACGTACTTCTCCGAGAGGATGGAGATCAGCGCGTCCTGTACGTCGCTGGTGGAGCGGGTGAGCTCCTCGAAGCGGCCGATCACGCCCTGTTCCATGGCGGTCATGATCGGGGAGGGGATCATCGACTCCCGGGACTGGCCCTTGGCGATGACCATGGAGATGTTCCACGAGTATTTGATGTGATCCTCGGTGGTGCCGGCGGTGCCCTGCACCACCAGCGTGGAATTGCGGCTGATGGCCGCGGACAAGAGCTCGGCCAGCCAGCTCTTGCCGGTGCCCGGATCGCCGATGAGCAGCAGGCCGCGGTCCGAGGCCAGAGTGACGATGCTGCGCTCGACGAAGCTGCGGTCACCGAACCACTTCTGCTCCACCTCGCGGTCCAGGCCGTCCGCGCGTTCGGAGCCGAGTATGAACAGCCGCACCATCTTCGGGCTCAGCCGCCAGGCGA
Organism: Nocardia albiluteola; assembly: GCF_018860155.1. Classification (GTDB taxonomy): domain Bacteria; phylum Actinomycetota; class Actinomycetes; order Mycobacteriales; family Mycobacteriaceae; genus Nocardia; species Nocardia albiluteola. Next base: position 194,293 of record NZ_JAHKNI010000010.1, on the reverse strand, counting down.
ACGGCTTGGGGCCGTCGTCGATGGACTCCAGCCAGTCCAGTTCCTCGGCGTATTTGACCTCGGCGGGGGCGCGCAAGACGTCGTTCATGGTGGCAGGTCTCCTAATCGAGGAAGTTTTTGAGTTCGTGTACGAGCTTCTGGATGCGTCCGGAAATCACCGGGGTGCCAAGGTTTTTGAACCGTTCGCGGAACCACGGGTTGACGCTCTGGTGGCCGGAGCTGTTCACCGAGCCGACCGGGATGAGCTTCACTCCGGAGCGGTGCACCGCCTCCATGGACTCGAAAAGCGGTTGGGAGCGGTCGAACTCGTAGAAGTCCGAGATCCACACCAGCACGGTATTTTTCGGGTCGGTGATCTTGGGCTGGGCCATGGCCATGGCGACCGGGCCGTCGTTGCCGCCGCCGAGATTGGTGCGAAGGAGCACCTCGAACGGGTCGTGCACCCAGGGGGTGAGATCCAGGGCGCGGGTGTCGTAGGCGATGAGATGCACATCCACCTTGGGCAGTCCCGCGAAGATCGATGCCAGGATCGTGCAGTTCACCATGGAGTCGACCATGGAGCCGGACTGGTCCACCACCACGATCATGCGGGCAGGGACGGTGCGCTTGGCGGTCCGGCGGTAGTAGAGCCGGTCGACGTAGAGGCGTCCGTCCTGAGGATTCCAGTTGGGCAGGTTCTTCCAGATCGTCCGGTCCACATCCAGGTTGCGCAGGATGCGCTTGGGTGGGACCGAGCGATCGACGGTGCCGGCGCTGGTCTGCTGCACCTGGGTGCGGAGCACCTCGGCGACCTCGTCGATGTAGCGGCGGATGAGCCGTTTGGCATTGGCCAGGGCCACGCCCGACAGATTGTGCTTGTCCCGCAACAGCTGTTCGATGAGCGACATGCTCGGGGTGAGCTGGGCCGCCAGGTGCGGATCGGCCAGCACCTCGCGCAGCCGCATGCGGGACACCAGTTCGCCTTCCAGGCCGGTGAGCACCCCGTGTACCGCGCCGGCCTGCTCCTCGCCCAGGCAGCGGCGCAGCCAACCGGCATCGGACTGCCAGCCCGCCAGCTGGGTGGCGCTGACCGTGCCGGAGCCGGTGGCGAACACGTTCAGCAGCAGCTTGGAAACCAGTGCGGCAGTGCGGACATCGGCCGCGCCGATGGCCGGCGCCGCAGCGGGTTCGGCCTCGTCGTCGTCGGTGTCCTCGGAGAAGTCGAGGCGCTCGAACTCCGCCTTCATCTCCGGATAGCGTTGCACCACATTGTCGATGGAGATACCGGGATCGAGGACGGCCAGCGGCAGGCCCAGATCGCCGGTAATGCTCGCGCTCGCCTGTTCCAGCGTCGGTTGCTGATCCGGGTTGAAGACACCGGCAAGCAGACGCCAGTACAGGATCTGGCGTCGCGTCTCGTGATTCGTCATTGGCGCAACAGCTTTCCCGCGCGCTCGCGCAACACCGCCACGGCATCGCCCGACTTGGCCTGTGCCTTGGCGACTTTCGGGTCGGTCGGGCCCAATGCCCAATCGCCGTTGTGGAAGGCGGTGAGCGCGCTCTTGACCTTGCGCCGCACCGCCAGCGGTCGTACCGACCAGGCGCCGTCCCAGCGCAGCAGGCCGATCATGGTGCTGGAGGCGCTCACGCCCGCCGGAGTAATCGGACCCGCCGTCGGCAGCGCGGACATGTCCACGCGAATTCGCTGGTCACCCAGCTCCAGTGCACCGTCGCGGAATCGATACTCCTCGAGCAGAACCGGCTCGGCGATGTGCACCGGATCGCGATCCAGCGGTGCGACGGCCGGGGCATGGGCCTGCGGCAGCTGTACCGTGGCGGTGACGAATGGATCGGCGGCCTCCCCGGCCTTGGCCCGATCGTCGTCCCACAGCAGGTCTCCTGCGGCCGTCAGCGGCATGCCGGTCAGCTCCAGCGTGCGGTGCTCGGCCAGGGCGGTGAGCAGTTGCCGATGCGTATTCAGCAGTTGCCAGATCGCCGGTCCCACAATGGTGTCCACCTTCGCCGCCGCCACGGACACCCGCACCCGGCGGGTCGGCACGCCCGCGGTCTCGACCACGCCGTGCAGCTGTGCCTGCACCGCGGTCCCGTGCTCGTGCAGCTCCACGCCCAACGGCAGCAGGCGACCCGAAACCAGCTCGCTCGCAGTGGATTCCGCGCCGCGCCAGGACAGCAGCAGGGCTCGGGCCCACAGATCGGCCCAGCGTCGGGCGGGCACCTGATCCATGGTGGCGATCGGTGCGCAGGCGCCCAGTTCGGCGGTGAAACCGTCCAGCAGCATCGCCAACCGCCGCAACGCGGGCTCGGCGAGCAGCGATTCCACGGTGCGATCCGCGGCCGCTACCAGGTCGTGGTCCACGCCGCGCCATCCGGCGATGGCCAGTTCGCCCAGCCAGCCGCGCGGGCCCGCGGCGAGCGGGTTCGGGGCGGCGGCATCCGGTGTGCTGGTCCACTCGAATCGACTGCGGCCCAACGCCGTATCGGCCTGTTCGGTCAGCGCGTCGTGCACCGCGCCCAGCAGGGCGGCCCGAGCGGCGGCCAGGGCTGCCAGGTCCTCCGTGCCGATCGCGCCCGTGCTCACCTTCGACACCGCCCGCGCCGCCGCCTCGGCCAGCGGCGAGCCCGCGACGGCCCCGGCCAGCGCGGCCAGCGCCGCGCCCTGCGGTTCGGATACCCGGGCGAATCCGTTCACCAGGGCGGTATCGAAGCCGCCCACCACCTCCAGCGCCGCCGCGGTGCCGGTGGGCAGATCCGCCAGCGCGGCCAGTTGTACCGCCTGCATCACCGACCCACCCCCGCCGGAAACCAGTGCAGCTCCGGGATCGGCGTGGCGCCGCCCGGCAGTTCGAGATAGGTCAGATGCCGCAGGAACCGGCTGAACACCGCGGCAGCGGGGGCCGGATCGCGAGTTCCGTTGAGACAGGCGGTAATCGAGCCGCCATCGGGGACCTCGACCCGCAGGAAGCGGGCCACCCGGTCCTGCCCGTATTGCAGCACCGCCTCATCGATGAGGGCATCGATGTGCTTGCAGGCCCACCCCTGATTCAACCCGCCGCACGGGCGATTGTTGTTGGTGCTGCAGCTCAGCCCGTGCGTGCCCGCGGCCACCGACGCGACGTACACGCGCGAGATATCGGAGCCGCTCGAGACCACCCCCTGTAGGCGCCCGTCGGCTAGCTCCACGAACGGCACCTTGTTCAGCTTGCGCGGCGCGACGGCGGGCAACACCCGCACTATGGAGGCGCCTTCCCAGGCCGGTCCATCCGGCGTGGCACTCGGATTCGAGCTCATCGTTCTCCCTCCCGGTCGATCACGATGCGCCCAAGGTATGCGATGCCACCGACAAGTTCCGCCCCGTTTCCGAATCGGCTGGTGCGGAACGTTTTCCCGCAACGCCGAGCCCCGCGTCGCCGATCCGCGTGGCGGCGGATCAGCGCAGTCGATTGTGCTGCTTCCACCAATTCATCAGGCCCGCCGCGTCATTCGGGCCGGCGGCGAAGTAGACCCCGAGAACGTTCTGGGGATTCGAGGTGAATTCGATCGTCGGCACGACCCCGGCGCCGTTGGACAGGATGCATTCGTATCGCCCCGCCGAGTAGGCGTTGTCCGGTGCGCCGTCGGCACAGGCCGTGTGCGCCGAGGACTGCCGGTCGTTGTCGTAGCTCTGCTGTAGTGTCGCGGCGTCGGGGTAGAGAAAGAAGGCCGCCTCCAGGCGGCCCGCGTACGGGTCGCAGTGCAGCGCGGCCACCTCGCTCGGTTCCGGATTCTGGTGGTAGCAGTTCGTTTGGTCGTATCCGGTGGGCAGATGCTGCAGCAGCGCGGCATCCTCCGGTGTGTAGTCCGGGCGCGCGTTGCTCGATGCGGTCGCGGGTCCGTACGGCATGCTTGCCGGTCTGCTCGATCTGGTCCGGCCGGTCGGGAGCGCCACTATCACGATGACGACGACGATGATCGCGATCGCGATCGCGACTGCGAGAACGATCGGTCCCCAGCTTCCGCGCCGCGCCGGGGCTGGGGCCGGTTCCGCTGGCAGCTCCGTGAGTGGATGCGGGACCTGCAGATCACCGAGCAGGGCGTGTAGATCCCCGCGAGTCTTGGCTCGGGTAGCGGCCTCGAGGCGGGAGTGATACTCCGCATTGTCGAGTTCGCCGTCGGCATAGGCATTGTCGAGCGCGGTACCCGCCATCGATCGGTCGAGGTCGCTGGCTCGCAGGGCGGCGCCGTCCTGCGGATGTTCGGAAGACACCGCATCATGGTCGCAGCCGGATCGGCTCGGCGGTAGATGCTTCGGTCGGCAATCGGAGCGGCCCGAAACCGGTTCACGCCGATAGCTGATAGTGCGCCAATCCGCGAATGTCGGAAGGTAGCGGCTCGGATTCTCGCCGATCCCAGCCATGTCGATGGTGTCGCGCGCCGCGGGTGGGAACGCATCGACGCGCGGCGCTGACCGGGCGGCCCACGCCCGCCGCCCGCTTCCGATTCGCGCTACTTTGGCACACGTGCAGCAGATGGAGCGTGGCGGGGTGGAGGGCATATTCGCCCTGTGGTCGGCGCCGCGCGGCACCGAACGGCCCGAGCTGTCCCGGCTGGAACTGCTCGCACTGTGTGCGTCGGTAGCGGAATGGCGCCGGCACAACGGACCGGCGACGTTGTACTGCGACGATCCGTATGTCCAATACCTGGAATGGACCGGGCTGCTCGGCCTGTGGGACAAGGTCGACACCGCGTTGTTCGCCTCGATGCGGTCGCTGGATGTCGACCCGAAGGCATACTTCAGCCTGGCGCGCATTCTCGCCGTCGGCGCCGCCCGGATTCCGTTCGCGTCGATCGACTGCGATTTGATCGTATGGCGCAGCCTGGCAAGGGAATTCGATACCCAGGGCGTGGTGTTCACGCACTGGGAATCGACTTGGCCCACGGTGTGGTATCCGCCGCCGCACGAGTTGCGGGCGCCGGATGGTTACACCCTCGACCCGCGGCGAAACTGGCGGCTCAACGCCGCCAATTCCAGCGTGCTCTATTTCGGGGCCGACGCCGCCCGGGTGCGCGAGGCCTACGTCGAGGAGGCGACGCGGTTCATCGTGGGCAACCCGGGGCGGTCCCATTACGAGGTCGGCCTGGCGCGAGAGCTGTTGTTCGCCGAGCAACGCCTGCTCCCGGTGATCGCCCGTGAGCACGCGCTCACTGCGACGCCGATCATCAACGCCGTCCATTCGCCGCTCGCCGGTGAATTCATCACCAACGACCCACGTTACGGCGTGTGGAACAATCTGCACATCATCAATCAGCCCACCGGGATCACGCACCTGTGGTATCACAAACGCTGGCGCGGCGATCTCCGGCTGCTCGGCGTGGAGCGCATCCTCGCCGCCAGGCTGAAATCCGATCATCCGCACGTCTTCGATATGGCGCAGAAGGCCTGTGCGGTCATGGAGGCCGCCAAAGCGGTCAGGGTCGAGAGGCGGCCGTGGTGGGAAGACGATGCGCCGGAATGACTTTCAGGACAGGTGCTTGCCGGCCTCCTTGCCGACCGATTCCTGATAGATATCGGCATAGGTGCGCTCGTCCTTGACCAGGTCGTCGCAGAAGGCCGCGACGTCGTCGCCGATGAGTTCCATGACGCCCTTGCCGGACGCGACTCCCTCTTCGAAGAAATCGACGAGTCCCGAGAGCAGATCCCCGTCGGTGAGCCCGACCGGGCCGATCTTGAAGAAATACTTCTGAATCTCGTCGTAGACGATCCGGTAATCCGGCGGGAGCGCCTTGACCCGCGCCACGTGCGCGCGCCATTCCCGCTTGCCTTCGATGATCTCGCGAATGCCCACGTTATTCTCCCAGCCTGCTCAGTTTCTTCGCAACGTTCTTGTTCAGCTGATCGCGCCACTTGTCGCGATAGCTCTTGGCGCCCTCCTCGCCGGCGATCGCGGCGCAGAAGCCCTGGATATCGCCGCCCAGTGCGTCCTGGACGCTCTGGCCGTCCGACGCGGTTTCCTCCAGCAGTCCCAGGACGCCGTCGAGGATCGGCATCAGGTTGCGACCGGTGAAATCCGTGTAGGGCGAGAGATGGCCCTTGATTTCCTCCCAGGCGGCTCGATATTCGTCCGGAAGTGCCGCGGCCCGCGCGTCGAAGGCCTTGTATTCCCGGGTGAGGTCGCTGCCTGTGATTGTCTCCCAGAAGTTCATTTCCTACTGTCCTTCAGCTCGTTGATGCGGGACGATACATACAGCCATTTCGCCCAGAACGTCGCGAGCTCTTCACGTCCGGCGTCGTTGAGTGCGTAGAACTTGCGCGGCGGGCCGACCTCGGACGGTCGTTTCTTGACATCGACCAGTCCGTTCTTCTCCAGCCGCAGCAGAATGGTGTAAACGGTCCCCTCGATGACGTCCGCGAAACCGAGTTCGTTCAGCCGTCGCGTGATGGCATAACCGTATGTCTCCTCGGTGTCGATGATCTGGAGAACGCAGCCCTCGAGCGTGCCCTTCAGCATCTCGGTCAAGTTGTCCGTGGCAGACCTCCTTCGATCCTCGGTCCACTATTCGGTGGTACCGACTACCACTAGACTGTATCACATAGTAGGGAAGCGGCGCTCGTGCAAGAAGGGGCCCGTCGGGAGCGGATCAGCGCTGGCGTCCGGCGTCTGCCAGGGCCTGGTACCCCGCGTTGTATCCGGGAATGAAGCTGATGCCGGGGCCGCCGTGGCAGCCCGCGCCGCACAGATAGAGCCCCTCGAGCGGGATGGGAAGGTCGGTGAATCCCCGCGGGCCGGGCCGGTTGATCCCGATCTGGTCGGGATGCAGCAGACCCTGGCAGAAGTCGCCGCCGGGTGCGCCGAACATCCGCTGCATATTCATCGGCGCGAAGGTGGTGTTCCGGATGATCAGTTTCTCGAAATTGGGTGCATAGCGGGTTATTTTCGCGATCACCCGGCGGGCCATCTCGGCTCGGAGCGAGTTGTAGTTCCCGTGCCGGGCCTCCACCGGAAACCAGAGCGCGAAGGCGCTGGCCGCGTGCTTGCCGGGCGGGGCCAGGCTGTCGTCGACGTCGCTGGGTATCTGCAGGGCGATGGACGGTTCCCGGGGCACCTGCCCGTGACGGCACTCCTCCCACTGCTGCTGCAATTGCTCCGTGGTGCTGAACAATGCGATGGATTCCTGCATCCCGGGAGCGTTCAGCAGCTCGTACGGCGCAGCGAATTCCGGGCGGCCGTCGAGGGCGAAATGCATCTGGAGATAGGCGCCGCGATGGTCCACGCGGGAGACCCTTGCGACGAGATCGGCGGGCAGCGCGCTCGGGTCCACCAGCTCGGTCAGGGTGACGTCGGGGGAGAGGTTGGACACGACGATCGGCGCGGAAATCGTTGAGCCGTCCTCGAGTTGGACCCCGGAGATCCGGCCGTTGGCGGTCGTAATCGCGCGCACCCTGGCGTGCAGGCGCAGTTCACCGCCGTGCTCGGTGAACATCCGCCGCAGATGAACGGGAAGGGCCCCCACCCCACCGGCGAACTTCGTCATCATCGGCATGCCGTCGGGTGGCGAGGCCAGACCGTAGGCCAGGCCCGCGGCGCTGCCCGGCGTCGCCGGACCGCGATAGGTCGTGTTCACCGCCAGGTAGGCCAGCATGGCGCGCAGGGACGCGTGCTTGTCCCGATCGGGCAGGTGCCGGTCGACGACGTCGGTGACGGATCCGAACAGCATGTCGGTAATCGCCTGACGCTCTTGCTCATTGGTCGCGCAGGCATACATCTCGTCGTAGGTCTTGGGCGGCTGCCGGACATCGAAGCGGCCCAGCGCCCGGGCCGGGGCCTGCGCCCAGAGGAACATCGCGGCCATGCCCATGACGGCCTCGTTGCCGTGCGCCTCGCCGAGATGAGCCATGAGCCGCACCGGATCTCGGTAGAAGATCAGCGGCGGGCCGCTGTCGGTGATATTGGTCGACATCACTTCGGGTTCGATCGTGGGCAACGTGTCGAGGCCGAGGTCCTCCCGGATGACGCCGGGCGTGGGAAACTGCACCGAACCGGCGATCTCGAAGTGGAAGCCGTCGACGAGCTCGAGCGAGGCGGCCATCCCTCCGGCGTAATGGTTCGCCTCCAGGCATACCGTCCGCAGGCCGCCGCGCTGCAGGATGGCGGCCGCGGTCAATCCGTTGTGTCCGGCTCCGACAACGATCGCGTCGTAGTCACTCATAGCATCACGCCTTGTCGCTGGCGACGTTGATCACGTCATTTGTGACAAGAAGCTACACCCGGTCGGCGCACTCGGGCAGCCCTCGAAATTGGCCACGGCGCATGTGCCTTCAGCGCCGCTGCGACGAGCGGGCGGCGGGCATGTGCTCCCCGCCCGCCGCTTCGGTGTCAGCGCGTGCGCCACGCCGGGGTGCTGGATCCGCGGGGCACCAGCGGTGGGTCCGGCCAGGACGGGGTGAAGTGCGAGAACCGGACGGGTGGGGCGAGCATGTGGACGTCGCCGAGGGGGCTGGGGGCATCGTAGGGTGTGGGTTCCCGGAGGGAGTGCGACTCGTCGGCGCCCGCGGCGGCGGGGTCGACCAGGCCCAGCGTCTGGTACCACATCGCGGTACGCGTCAGGTTGACCGTGACGTGCCAGGACCCGCCCTCGGTGGCGCGCTTGTTCAGTGCGGCGAGTGCGCCGACGGCGCCCATGTAGCCGGTGATGAAGTCGTTGATCATGCCGGTGACGGGGAGCTTCGGGTCCTCGGGTGTGCCCTCGAGGGTCATCAGGCCCGAGGCGGCGGAGCCGTTCATGTCGAAGCCGCCGCGGGTGCGCCAGGGGCCCTCGGAGCCGTAGCAGGTCACCGAGACGACGATGATGCCCGGATGGCGGGCGGCGAGCCGGCCGGGGTCGAGCCCGAGCCGCTCGAGTTTGTCGCCGCGATGGTTGTTGACGACGACGTGGGCATCGGCCAGCAGCCGATCGGCGCGCTCGCGACCGGCGTCGGTGTTCAGATCGAGGTAGGTGCTGCGGGAGCCGACATTGGCCTCGGCGTAGATGAAGTCGTGCTCGTAGTCGTTGGGCCGGGTGGCGCACAGCACGTCGGCGCCGTACTCGGCCAGGGTGCGCCCGACGGTGGGCCCGGCGATGGCGTGCGTGAACGACAGCACCCGGATCTCATCCAAAGGCCTTGTAGCGGAGCCGAAGTCGTGGATGGGCGCATCGCCGATCCGGCGCAGTCCGATTACCGGCTGCCCGGCCAGCAGCGCACCCTGCGGGTGAGCCAGCCACTCCTGCGGGGTGCGGGCGACGCACAGCGGCAGCCCGGCGGCATTCGCGGACTCCTCCAGCTCGAACGCGTCACGGGCGGCGAACGCCGCGGCGACCTTCGCGTAATCCGGTGGGACATCGAGGTATCGACACCACTTCGCGGCCAGATGCGGATAGACGCCCGAGGCCATGACGGTCCGCCCGTCGGCGGTGCGGTAGGGCGCGAGCAGGAAGGGATTGTCGGCGACGAGCGGGAACGGCGGCAGCTCGCCGGCAAGGGTGGGATGCCAGAACGCGTGCGGCGTGATGCCGTGCACGGCCTGGCGCAGGTCCAGGTGCAGATCCTGATCCGGACCACCGCGGCGGCGGTGCAGCGCGACCGCGCCGACGGCGGCGGCCATGATCGGAATGCCGATGCACGCCCCGAGCCGGTGCCGGGCCGCCACGATCGGATCGCGACCGGCGAAACTCACACTGCCCCCGGCGGCTTCGGTCGAGAGCCCGAGATTGGCCACGAGATCGTTCAGTGCCGCACCGTGATCCAGGTCGTCCATGGTGTCGGGGGTGGCGATCTGCTCAGTCATGGTCTGCTCCTTCGTATTCGAGCCATGGGCGTACCGCGAATCCGGCCGCCAGAGCCCGCCGGGTGAGTTGCGGAGTGAGTACGCGCACCCGGGTCGAGGGTGCGGGCGGCGGTGACTCGGAATATCCCCGGTCCGGGGTCCACGCGTAGGCCGTTCCGGCCCAGAGCAATACGGGGCGACCGTCGTAGGCAACAAACGTTCCTGCTGGGAGGCAACCGATTTCGGCATACTCCGGTGCCAGGCGCTCCCGGTGCAGTATCGAGTCGAGCGTGTCCACGGACACGGCCGTATCGAACGTGGCCGCCTTGTACTCGCGCAGCCGCCGATGCTGGCATTCGCCGCACGGACGATGGCCGGCGGCCAGGGCCACAGCCTCGTCGAAGAAGAACAGCTCGGTGTATTTGCGTCCGGGCTCGCGGAATACGCGCGTACGCCCCTTGAAGGCCAGCCTGCAGTAGATCCAGTGCGTGCTCGCCCACTGCCTGTGCCCCGGGGTCCCGGAGATCGGGCCGCCGCGGTTTCCCATCCAGCTCCCGCGATGCGCGTCGGTGACTATCTCCCCGCCGGGAAGCACCCGATTACGGTGCGGCACAACCTATCCCCGCCCACTCGTGCCGCGTCCCGCCCGGCCGGACTCCGGCAACCGCGCACCGAGTGTCGCGGACGGAGAGGCCCTCGTGAGGAATTTCTGGATCCGGCAGCATTTCCTCACCCATGCTGCCAACCGAACCCGCCGAACGCAATGTGTGGTGCTGCCGTGCGCCGGAACTCGATCGGGATATCCGGAACACACGAAAGGTGACGGCGCTGCTCGGGAGAACGGGAATGAATTCAGGCGGATACCGCTCCCTTTCCCATATTCATTATATAGCGCACCCGGGGGCTTGCGGCAAGGGCGGGGTGATGCCGCATACTCGCTGGCCGAGGCCGGAACCAGCGGAAATGGATGTTGAGAAACGACGGTGCGGTCCGTCGATCGCGGGGAACTGTGCAGGGAAAGCGAGGGCGTGTGTCGGATCTGGGGTATGACGACGAATTACGGGACGAGCGCGGCTATGTGGCAGGGCTTTACGCGCGCCTGGACGCCGAGCGGGCGCGGGTGCGGGGGCGGTACCGCGCGGCGCTGGGCGGTACCGGTGGAACGCCCATGGAACGGGATTTCGAGGTGCGTGCGCTAGCCAGGGAGGCGAAACGGCTGGACGTGGCCGACAACGGGCTGTGCTTCGGCCGGTTGGACACCGTGGCCGGTGAGCATGCGTATATCGGCAGGATCGGCCTGCTCGATGAGCAGAACGACTACGAGCCGGTACTGCTGGACTGGCGCGCGCCGGCGTCGCGGCCGTTCTATACCGCGACCGCGGCGACGCCGGAGAACATGCGGCGGCGTCGTCAGTTCCACACCCGCGGCCGCACCGTGGTCGATTTCACCGACGAGGTGTTCGGCCGTCCCGGCGCCGGCGAGCGCGGCGATGCGGCCCTGCTCGCCGCGGTGAACGCGCCGCGCGGCGAGGGCATGCGCGACATCGTGGCGACGATCCAGGCCGAACAGGACGAGATCATCCGGCTCGACCATCCCGGCGTGCTGGTGATCGAGGGCGGCCCCGGCACCGGCAAGACCGTGGTGGCGCTGCACCGCGTCGCCTACCTGCTCTACACCCAGCGCGAGCAGATGGAACGCCACGGCGTGCTGGTGGTCGGCCCCAATCCGGCCTTCCTGCGGCACATCGGGCGCGTGCTGCCGTCGCTGGGCGAGACGAACGTGGTGTTCACCACCACCGGCGGCCTGGTGCCGGGACTGACCGTCACGGCCGAGGACGGCCCGGAGGCCGCGCGCCTGAAGGGCTCGCTGGAGATCCTCGACGTGCTCGCGGCGGCGATCGCCGCCCGGCAGCGGATTCCGGCGACGCCGCTGGTGATCGAGCTCACGGACGTGGCGGTGCGGATCGATGCCGAGACCGCGGAGTGGGCGGTGCAGGAGGCGCGCGAGAGCGGACGGCCGCACAACGAGGCCCGCGTGGTGTTCCGGGAGATCATCGAATGGGTGCTCACCGAGCGCGCGATCGCCCGGATCGGCAAGGGCTGGCTGCACCGCGAAGACAAGCAGGCGTGGGAGGACATGCGGGCCGATCTGGTCGCCGAGCTCGCCGACAACGAACAATTCACCGCGGCCCTCGATGAGCTCTGGCCGATCCTGACGCCCGAACAGCTACTGTCACAGCTGTATTCGTCGCGGGACCGGCTGCGCGCGACGGGCGTCGACGAGGCGCTGTGGCGCGCCGATGGCGAGGCATGGACGGTGTCGGACGTGCCGCTGCTCGACGAACTGGTCGATCTGCTCGGCCGCGACACGGTGGCCGAACGGGCCGCCGAGCAGGCCGTGGAGCGCGAGCGCCGGGCCGAGGCCGAGTATGCCGCGGGTGTGTTCGACACGCTCATCGAGCGCGAGGACCTGAACGACGACATCGGCTTGATCGCCCAGGACATCATCGTCGCCGAGGATCTGGCCGACCGTTTCGCCGAGTACGACACCCGGGAACTCGCCGAACGCGCCGCCGCGGACCGCGAGTGGACCTACCGGCACATCGTGGTCGACGAGGCGCAGGAGCTGTCCGCGATGGACTGGCGGGTGTTGATGCGGCGCTGCCCGGGCAAATCCTTCACGGTCGTGGGCGATCTGGCGCAGCGCCGGTCGGCCGCCGGGGCGATCTCGTGGGGCGCGATGCTCGAGCCGTACGTGCCGGGCCGCTGGGTCTACCGGTCACTGACGGTGAACTATCGCACTCCGGCCGAGATCATGGCCGTTGCCGCCGCGGTGCTCGCGGAGTTCGCACCGGAGGTGCAGGCGCCGGACTCGGTCCGCGCGTGCGGTGTGCGGCCGTGGTCCCGCGGGGTCGACGAGGACGAATTAGCCACCGCGGTAGCGGAATTCGTGCGAGACGAGGACCGCCGCGAGGGCACGAGCGTAGTGATCGGGCCGCCGGATGTGCCGGGAGCGGTGCCCGCGTCGGAGACGAAGGGCCTGGAATACGACGCTGTTCTGATCGTGGACCCCGACCGGATTCTCGCCGACGGCCCGCGCGGCGCGGCGGAGCTCTACGTCGCGCTGACCCGCGCCACGCAGCGCCTGGGCGTGCTGCACCGGGATCCGTTGCCGGGGGCGCTGTCCGGGCTCCTCGAGCTCGAGAGTCCCGCCCGGACCGCGAGCTGACCGTCCGGTGGCCGAGCCGAAACCAGTGCGCCGGTCGGGAACCGGTGGTCCCGGGGCGGGCGGACCGCGGCCGCTGTGACAGGCGGCGGCCGAGCGCTGGCGGCGCGGCTCGAATCTCGCTGGGTGGTGACCGCGCTCATCGCGGTGGTCGCGGCGCCGTGGCTGGCCTGCGGCCGGCTCACGGCGTAATACGAGCGATGACGCACATCGGGACTCCCGCCTGGGTAGTCTCCGCGGCATGACCGAGGTTTCGGGACAGGCGGGCGCCGGCCGGGCCACGGGCCGTGCAGCGGTGCTGGCGTGGGGATTCTGGGATTGGGCCGTCTCCGCGTTCAACGCGGTGATTGTGACCTTCGTATTCTCGGTCTACCTCACCGACAAGGTGGGCAAGGATCTCCCCGGCGGGATTTCGGCGAGCGCGTGGCTGGGGTGGGCGCTAGCGGCGGCCGGACTGGTGATCGCCGTGACCGCGCCGGTGAGCGGGCAGTGGTTCGACGCGAATGCGAAACGCAAACTCTCCCTGGGAATCCTGACCACGATCACGGTTCTGCTGATGGCGGGCATGTACTTCGTGCGCGCGGACTACCACTATCTGTGGCTGGGGCTGCTGTTGCTGGCGGCCGGGGCGACCTTCGCCGAGCTCGCGCACGTGCCGTACAACTCGATGCTGCGGCAGGTCTCGACTCCCGCGACCGTCGGGCGGATCTCCGGATTCGGTTGGTCCATGGGATATTTCGGCGGCATCTTCCTGCTGCTCATCTGCTACTTCGGTTTCATCTCCGGGACGGGGGACACCAGGGGGTTCCTGGGCATCCCGACCGGCGACGGCGAGAACATCCGGTTGGTCGCGGTGCTGGCGGCGGCGTGGTTCGCGGTCTTCGCGGTGCCGCTGTTCCTGTTCGTGCCCGAATTGCCGGGCACCGCGGCGGATTCCGGGGCCGCGGTCGGTTTCCTGCGCTCGTATCGGGTGCTGTGGAGCGACATTCGCGAGCTGTGGCGGGCGGATCGGCGCACCGTGGGCTTCCTGGTGGCCAGCGCCGTCTTCCGCGACGGCCTGGCCGGCGTATTCACCTTCGGGGCGATCCTGGCGGTCCGGGTGTACGGCATCGCCGACGCTGACGTGCTGCTGTTCGGGATCGCCGCGAATGTGGTTGCGGCCCTGGGGGCGGTGGTCGCCGGGCGGTTCGACGATCGCCTCGGCCCGAAGATCGTCATCGTGACCTCCCTGACGGGCATGCTCGCCTGTGGCCTGGTCCTGCTGGTCGTCTCGGGCCCGATCATGTTCTGGATATTCGGCCTGGCTCTGACGGTCTTCGTCGGTCCCGCCCAGGCCTCGGCCCGCTCGTTCCTGGCCCGGGTGGCCCCGCCCGGCCGCGAGGGCCAGCTCTTCGGCCTGTACGCGACCACCGGCCGGGCGGTGTCCTTCCTGGCCCCAGCGCTTTTCGGCTTCTTCGTCTGGGCGCTGCACGCCGAACGCGCCGGAATCCTGGGCCTGCTCCTGGTGCTGGGCGCCGGGCTGCTGCTACTGCTCCCGGTCCGCGGAAACGACCTGCGCGCCGGCTGAATCCAGCCACCGGATGGCCGCGGCTATGGCATGCAGGGCCAGGCCCTGACCCCACGGCTGCGGGCGATCGTCGCGAATCACGCTGTAGCCGAAGGGAACCAGTTGCAGCACGGTGCCCGCACTGACCCGGGTCAGCAGCCCGTCGTCGCCGACATAGGCCAGCGCTCCGCACACCGCGCGCCTGCCCGCCGCGACGATCTCGGGGGGACAGTCGGGGACCACCGCGGCCGCCCGCAGCATCGCCGCGCCGAGCCCGGCCGCGGCGGAGGTCTCGAGGATCCCCGCGTTCTCGGCCTGATCGTCGACCAGCACGCTCCACACTCCGTGCTCGGGCTGCAGTGCGGCCAGCATCGAGAGCTGCCGCAGCAGCGATTCGGTGATGCGCCGCGCCCGGCCGGGATCGACGGGCGGGTCCGCGCACGCGGCGAGCTCGAGATACTCCACCGCGCTCAGCGCGCACCACGCATTGGCGCGTCCCCAGTGGCACGGGATCGTCTCGCCCCGGTGTGAACCGTGCGCGAACAGGCCGGTGGACGGGTCCTGCAGGATCGCCGCATGAGCGATGAGCTGATCGCCGAATTCGTCCAGCGGCGCCGCGTCGTGGCGGTATTCCCCGAGATGCCCGAGAAAGACCCCGGCCATGAATGTGGTGTCCGCCCATACGCCCCCCGGCCAGTGCTCCAGTGCACCGCTGGGATCCCTTGTCGCGTCCGGTGATTCGCGTAGCCATCGGCCCAGCCGCTCGGCGGTCTCCGCGAACTCGGGATATTCGGTGGCGGCCAGCAGCGCCGCGATACCGGGGGCCAGATTGTTGACGTGGGTAATGCTGATCCCTGCCCGGCTCTGCTCCCGCAGCCAGGCCACCACCTCGCCGGGGACCGGCAGACCGCAGGCCTGCGCGAGGCGGATCATGCCGAGCAGGCACACGCCCTCACCCCAGAACCACGACGGCAGACCGGATTTCCAGGTGGCCCGCACCACCCGTTCGCCGAGTTCGACCAGGCGATCCCGGATCAGGTTCGGGAGCGGGGGCAGGGGCGGCGCGGCGTCGCGGGCCGAGGTCAGATCATCGGACGACATCGCGGCCTCCCGCGCACCGGCCGGGCCTGCCCGCGGGTGTTCATCGCCGGGGCCGTCGGACGGGGAGAACCGCGCTGGCGGGTTCGATGCGCCGCCCCTCGGCCAGGTCCAGCACGAGGCGATGGCCGTCCCACACGGCCTCGAGCCGGTCGTCCCCGAACCCGACGTGCACGGCGGGGTTGTCCAGGTGCGGCGGGTCTGCGACGAAATCCGTTGCGGCCGAGCCATTCACCGTGAAGGCCCCCGGCCAGTGCAGCGCCAGCTCCCGGCCGTCCCCGGCCCGCCAGCGGACGAACCCGTCGCCGAACTCCGGATCGCCCAGGGCGGCAACGAAATCGGCGAAGCATCCGGACACGGCCGCCCGCCCCACCGTGGCGACGTAGCCGAGGCCGTCACCGCGCGGCAGCCAGCTCTGGTAGGCCTCGTCGCCGGTGGTGTGCGGCCGGAAACCACCGGCCGCCGCGACCGCCACGTAACCGGCGCCGAGGCGGCCGGCCAGCCAGGGGCCGTGCACGGTCCACTCGTCCAGGTGCGGAGTGGGGAACCACAGGTGGGTCGAGCCGAACGGGTCGTCGCCAGGAATGCGATGCAGCGCCAGCACGGTATCGCGGTGCTGGTGCGCTCGCGGCAGAATGCGTTGTCCCGCCCAGGCATTGGGGCGCGCCGAGGAGGAGGTGCTCGCGGCCGCGGGATGGGTGGCGAACACCTGCACCTCCGGCCCGAGCGTGGCGCCCCAGATATGTTCCTGCAGGCCGGGCAGCCCGGAGCGATAGTCCTGCACGCTGGACAGCATCGCGTCGGGGGTCCGCCAGACCCGCAGGTCCGAGCCGTAGGGCCGGGAGAGCAGGTCGTGGTACTGCCGATAGTCGCCGCGGTACACCTGGCGGCCGTCCCACTCCTGCGGCTGCGCGGTGGCGATGGCCCGGATCAGTTCGGGCATGTGATAGCGCCGGGCGGTGGCCAGCGCCGTGGCGGGCAGGACCGCCGCGTTCAGCGCCCCCGTGCCCCACAGCGTCCACATGATCGGCGCGGTCTCCTCGAATCGCGATGAGCGCAGCGTGGGCACATACGAACGTCCGTGCGCCGCACCGTGAATCCCGTGCCAGGAATTGCACGCCAGGGTGAGCAGCGCCTTGTCCAGCAGGGCCTCCGCCAACCGGCGCAGTCGGTCGTCGGCGGCGAACTCGACCCACGAGACCAGCGCCAGCGAGTCGATCGCGAGGTAGGCGTTGGAGTCGAACTCGCTGAATCCGCCGGACATCTTGCGGCGCATCCACTCCACGGCCAGCTGCCGGCCGTGCTCGGCGTGGTCGCTTCCCATTCGGCCGGTATTGGTGAACATCTCGTCGGGAAACAGCTCGCCCGCCAGGGTTTCGGCGGTGTGCCAGACGAACTGGTGATTCTCGGTGAAGTAGCACATGGCGTCCAGGCCGGGCTGGTCGATCCAGTACTTGAACCCGAGTAGCGAGCGGCGCACCCGGTCGCGCTGGTCCGGGGTCCAGGCCTCTTCGTCGAGGCGCTTCCACAGGTGGATCAGGCCGACGGCCTCGAAATCGGCACAGTCGGACCGGGAATCGATCATCCACAGCGGCGGGGCGAGATCGTCATCGGACAGTTTGGTGTGCGGGTCCAGGACATGCCGGGCCAGTGCCCTGGCCACTCCGGGGACTCCGGCCGCGACATGCCGCATCAGCTCCGCGCGCCACCGCTGGGGATCGCCCTCGGGTCCGGCGCGGTAGCTCTCCGGGACCCGGGCCGCACGCAGCTGCCGCGTCACCGGCGCGGCCGGATCCGGGATGCGTACGGTCAGGGTCGTTTCGCCGGTCGAGAGCATGGAGGCGGTCGCGTCCGCCGCGGTGGTCGCGGACGCCGGATCGTCGAGATCGGCTGCGGTGCTATCGGATACCGCGCTGTTGTCGAATCCCGGCGCCGCTACGCCGATCGTCCTGGCATACGAATCGACTGCCGCGCTGAAGCTTTGATCGGGAGCAGTGCCGTCGAGACCGGGCGTCGCCTGTTCGACGAGCGACGCCGCTCGGTCGTCGAGCGCCACGATCGCGGACCCATCGGTGAGCACTACCTCCCGCACGGCGCCGTCGGCCGTGGCCACCTCGTACCGCGCGCCGACCGGCCCGGTCAGGCGGACGGTGCCGTCGATGCTCGCCCACGGGTCGATGCCGACCGCTTCGAGCAGGGATTCCGCTGCGGCCGAACGATATTCGTCGGCCTCGGGAGAGGGGATGACAACCCGGACCGGCAGGCCCCGCACCCGCAGGCTCGCCACGTGACGGCATTCCCGGAACGCAACCTGCCAGGTGACCAGATGGATCGCTGTCGTGCCCGAGCGCAGCCGGACCCGCACCCGATCGCGATGCGGCTCCATGTAGGTGAAATCCTCACTCTGCCAGAGCAGTTCACCGTCAACGAACAGCGCCGCCGGTCCGGTACAGCCGACCTCGAGGATGCGGTACTCGGCCTGATCGACCTCGAGCACGGTAGCGGCGATCGCCTGACGGTACTGCGGGGTGAAACAGAACTCGCTCCAGTCGAGCAGTCCGTCGGCGCCGACGTGGCGGCGCTCCCACCGCGATGTGCGACGGGCACGCTCCACGTACCACGAAAAGTCCTCGCCCTCCCGGATTTCCGGCAGCTGCTGGCCCAGGTCGAGCGGGCGAATCTGATAGAGGCGGCCCTTGAGCGGGCCGACATCGGGGCCGTTGGTCAGCACCCACCGGCCGTACTCACCCCACGGGCTACCGTCGGCCTCGAGCACCATGTCCAGATCCTCACAGGGCGTCGACCAGGCCGGTGCGGTGAGCCAGTCGCGGATGTAGCCGCGCGCATCGAGGGTGTGCACGGTGCGCTCGCCGATGGGGTTGTGCGGCAGCAAGGGGTTGTTCACTTGGCGGCTCCTTGCACCAGCCCGGAAATGATCTGTCTCTGCAGAATAAGGAAGATCACGATCACCGGCACGATGGACACTACCGATACCGCGAGAATCTGGTTGAACGGTATCGCCTGCTGCCCAGCGAAGCGCGCGATCGCCACCGGCAGCGTCTGTTTCGATTCGTCCTGGGCCACGATCAGCGGCCACAGGAAGTCGTTCCAGCGCCAGATGACCGAGAAGATCGCCAGCACGGCCAGCGCCGGGCGGCACAGCGGCAGCACGATGCGCCAGAAGATCACGAATTCCCCGGCGCCGTCGATCCGGGCGGCCTCGAGCGTCTCGTCCGGCAGCGACAGCATGTACTGCCGCAGCAGGAACACCCCCGTGGGGGTGGCCGCGGGCGGAATGATCAGGCCCAGTAGCGAATTGGCCATCCCGAGCGACGAGACCACCTGGTAGACCGGCAGCAGGATCACCTGCAGCGGAATCATGATGGTGGACAGCGTGATCAGAAACAGCAGGTTCCGGCCCCGGAAGTTGTACTTGGCCAGGGCATACGCCGCCATCGAGTTGATCAGCAGCGTCAGGGCCGTCGCCGCGGCCGTGACGAGCACGCTGTTGAGCAGGTAGCGCGGAAAGTCGAAGGCCGCCAACCCGGTCCGGTAGTTGTCGAAATCCAGGTGGTGCGGGTACAGCGTGGGTGGTTGCGCGGCGAGTTCGGCCGGTGTCTTCAACGAGGACAGCCCGGCCCAGATCAGCGGGGCCACCACGACGATCGCGCCCACGATCAGCACGGTAGCGCGCACGACCGTGGCCGTCGAGGGCGGGCGCCCGCCGGTGGAGGTCCAGGTGTTGTTCACACCGCCTCCCGGCGCCGGCCGACGACGTAGTTCAGGAAGGTGACGGCGAAGACGACCAGGAACAGGATCACCGCCGCCGCGCTGGCCACGCCGTAACTGATCGGCGAGGTGAACCCGTTGGTGTAGATGTACTGCACCAGGAGCGTCGTCGCACCGACCGGCCCGCCGCCGGTAAGCGTGAAGATGAAGTCGAACGCCTGGAATCCCGCTATCGTCGCCAGCGTGATCACCATCGTCGTGGTGGGCCGCAACAGCGGTAAGGTGATGTGCCGCACCGTATTCCATACCCCTGCGCCGTCGATGGTGGCGGCCTCGTAGATCTGCGCGTCGATCGCCTGCAGGCCGGACAGCGTGATCATGGTGTAGAACCCCAGATGAATCCAGACCCCGACCAGGATCACCGAGATCAGCGCCAGGCGCGGAGTCACGAGCCAGGCGGGATGTCCCAGGCCCACCGCGCCGATCACCTCGTTGACCAGCCCGGTCCGGCGGTCCAGCGCGGCGTTCCAGATCAGGCCGACGACCACCGGCGAGACGACGAAGGGCAGGAAGTACGCCGCACTGAGCGCGCCCCGGCCCCGGCGCTGGCGGTTGAGCATGAGCGCCAGCGCGGTCGAGGCCACGGCGCTCACCACCACGAATCCGGCGACGAATTCCGCGGTCTGCCGTGCCACCGCCCAGAATTCGTTGCTGCTGAGGATCCTTCGGTAGTTGCCGGTTCCGACCGGGTGAAAGGTCAGCCCGTTGTTGCTGTCGTAGAGGCTGAGATTGAATCCGTTCAGCGCCGGCCAGATCGTGAACAGGCCGAAGATCGCCATGTTCGGCAGCACAAACAGGTACGGAACGAGCTTGCGCCGGAAGCGAATCCGGCGTCTCGGTCTCCGGGTGAGCGGCCGATCGCTCATTTGCTCGCCTTGATGATCTGCGTGACCTGATCGCGCAGATTGCGCACGCAGTCCGGCACCCCCTCCTGGCCCGCGACGGCCTTGTCGAACTCCTTGACCAGGGCGTTGGCCGCGCCGGTGTAGGCGGGGCTGGCGACCGCGGTGAAATCGGGCGCGGGGGTCGAATTGATTTGGGAGATGAAGATATTCATGTCCGCGGCGTGCGAGGGATAGGGGATGCCCGAGGCGACCAGATCCTTGCGGGTGGGCAGCCAGTACGAATCGATATCGGTCTGGCGCTGGTTCTCCGTGCGGTTCATCCACTGCACGAACGCCGCGCCGAGGGTCGGCTCCTTGCTGTGCGAGAAGGCGACCATCATCTTCATTCCCGGGAAGCCGCCGCATTCGGTCGCGCACGGATCCGGAACCGCCCGCCAGGAGAACGGCGCGGACTTGGTGAACGCGCCGACCTGCCAGGGCCCGGACAGGTATACCGGCGCCTGCTGGGCCAGGAAGGGGTCGTTGCCGCCCTTGTAGTTGGTCCCCGCGCCGAGCCAGAAGTCCTTGGAGATCTTGTCGCTTTGCAGCAGACCGTTGAACATGCCCAGGGCCTGTTCGGTTTTCACCTGGTCCAGGCCCACCTGACCGTCCGGTCCGATGAGATTGGTGCCGTATTCGCTCAGGACCGTGCTGAGCCGGTTGCCCGAGACGTCCATGGTGAGCGCGTTGGGCATGTGGTTGGCCTGCGCCACCTTGGTGGCGTCGTCGACGAACTGCTGCCACGTCCACTTGGCGGACGCATCGGGCAGGGGCACACCGGCCTTGGCGAAGGCGTCGGCGTTGACGAAGGGGCCGTTGATGGTCTGATCGCTGGGCACCGCGTACATGTGACCGGCCGCGTCCTCGGCGGTGCCCACCGCGCCCGCGGTGAACTCACCGGGATACGACTTGCCGAAATAGTCGGTGAAATCCAGTAATTCGCCCGCGTACGGATGCCAGTCCTGGACCCGGGCCACCTCCGGCTCGGTGTGCGAGGCGATGCGCGCCTGCAGCGCGGTGTTCAGCTGGGCGAACGGCACCGTCTGCAGATCCACGGTGGCACCGGTGGCCTGCTCGAAGCGGGTGATGGCGGCCTTGGTGGCGTCGAGGTCGGGCCCGTCGGTGAAGTACAGGTAGGTCATGTGTTTGCCCTTGAAGGAGCTGAAATTTACCGTGACCGGCCCCGTCGGGGTGCTGCTGGACTGCTGGACGCCCGGTGCGCAGGCGGTGGCCACAGCCAGCGCCACCCCCGCGACCATCGAGCCGACTACTGCGCTGATTCGCATTCGAATCACTCCTGCTCGTGCGCTCGGTCACATCTTGCCGCTGTCTTGCCTCGTACGGCATACTCCACCGGCATCCTGTGTGAAGGAAAGCATTTCCCGTCCAGCGGAAAAAGCTGCCGGTCGAGGATGTGAATCGAGGTGACGGTGCCGTCGCGTCGATGCCGGGAACGGATCGGTATGCCCACTCCGATTGATAGGCAACAGATATGACAGACGTTCGATACGCCACGAGTCCGGACGAGATGGCGACGCTGTCGCCGGAGGAGCTGCGCGGGCGCTTCCTCGTCGCCGACCTGTTCGCCGCGGGAGAGCTGCGTTTCGCGTTCTCGCAACAGGATCGCTTGCTGATCGGCGGCGCCGTGCCTGCCGGTGGCACCCTCGAGCTGACCGCCCCGGATGAGGTGCGCGCCGAAAACCTGTGCGATCGCCGCGAACTCGGCATCGTCTGCCTCGAGGGGCAGGGTACGGTGCGGGCGGACGGCACCGAGCATGCGGTGCGGGCCGAGGACATCGTCTACGTCGGGCAGGGCACGAAAGCCGTGGCGGTATCCGGCGATGCGGTGTTCTATATCGTCTCGGCCCCGGCGCACAGGTCCTATCCCACCACGCTGATACCCCGCTCCGAGGCCGAAACGGTGAGCATCGGCGAGGCGGACAAGGCCAGCGCGCGCACCCTGCGGAAATACGTGCACGACAAGGGCGTTCAGTCCTGCGAGCTGGCGCTGGGCATCACGACGCTGGAGCCGGGCAGCGTCTGGAACACGATGCCGTGTCACACCCACGACCGGCGGACCGAGATCTACCTGTACTTCGGCCTCGACGCGGGCGAGCGGGTGGTGCACCTGTGCGGGCAGCCCGCGCGCACCCGCAGCATGATTGTCGCCGACCGCAGACGGTGATCAGCCCGCCATGGTCGATCCACACCGGCGCCGGCACCGCCCCGTATCGCTTTGTATGGTCCACGGCGGGAGAGAATCTCGCCTACACCGATATGGATATGGTTGCCACCGAGGCCCTCTCATGAGTTTCCGGCTGGACGGTCTGCGGGCGCTGGTGACCGGTGCCCGGACCGGCATCGGGCGGGCGGCGGCGTTGGCGCTGGCCGATGCGGGTGCCGACGTTGTGCTCTGGGGGCGTGAAGAGGCAGGGCTCGAACCCGTCGCCGCGGAGGTCCGCGCGTTGGGGCGGGAGGCCGATACCGTGGGAGTGGACCTCGCCGATCTCGCGGCGGTGGAGGCCACCGCGACCGAACTCGCCGCCGGCCACCGCATCGACCTGCTGATCAACAACGCCGGAATCATCGGACGCGGTGCCGCGCAGGGCATTTCGCTGGCCGAGTGGCAGCGGGTGCTCGCGGTGGATCTGGACGCGGCATTCCTGCTGGCGCGGTGCCTCGGGGCGCCGATGCTCGAACGCGGCGCGGGGCGGATCGTGAACATCGCCTCGCTGCTGTCGTTCCAGGGCGGCATCAACGTCGCCTCCTACACCGCGGGCAAGCATGCGATCGCGGGCCTGACCAAGGCGCTGGCCACCGAGTGGGCCGGGCGCGGGGTCGGGGTCAACGCGATTGCGCCGGGCTACATCGCGACCGCGAATACCCTTCCGCTGCGCGAGGATCCGATTCGGAACCGGGCGATCGTGGACCGCATTCCGGCGGGCCGCTGGGGCGAGCCGGACGACCTGGCCGGGGCCGTGGTGTTCCTGTGCTCCCCGGCGGCGGCCTATGTGCACGGACATGTGCTGGTGGTGGACGGGGGGTGGCTGGCGCGGTGAACGAGGCGGCGAAATCCCCGGCGCCGAGCGCGGTGGCCAAGGTGGTCATGGTGCTCGAGGCGCTGCTGAGCTACCACGGGGTGAGCGAGCGCAGCGAGCGACCGATAGACAGCCGAGCCCTCGCTCGCGCCGGAGCGAAGCGGAGGATAGACACAGCCGAGCCCTCGCTCGCGCCGGAGCGAAGCGGAGGCGTGAGCGAGATCAGCCGCAGCACCGGGCTTCCCACCTCGACCGTGCACCGGATCCTGCGGGAGCTGTCCGGATTGGGCTGGGTACGAGTCGATTCCGAGCATCGCTATCTGCCGGGCGTGCGGCTGTTGTCGCTGGCGGGGCAGACCGCGGGCGTCACCCACATCGTGCGCCCGATCCTGCAGGGGCTGTGCTCGTCCACCGGGCATACGGTGCACTTCGCCCTGCTGTCCGGCGAAGAGGCCGTGTACGTCGACAAGCTCGAGGGCGATCGCGCCTACGGCATGCGCTCGCGCGTCGGGTTGTCGATTCCGTTGCACTGCACCGCGATCGGCAAGGCCATCCTGGCCTGTCTACCCCGCGCGGAGCTGCGCGAGCTGCTGACGCGGATGCCGTTGCCCGCCATGACCGCCCGCACGATCACCGACCCCGATCTGCTGATCGCCCACTTGGACAACGTGGCTCGCCGTGGATACTCGGTCGACGACGAGGAGAACGAGGAGCACACCCGCTGCCTGGGCGTCGCGGTCCTGGATCCGCACGGCCGCCCGATCGGAGGCATCAGCGTCTCGGCGCTGACCTTCGACCTCGACCGGGTCAAGGTCCGGGCCTGTGCGCCGCTGCTGATCGCCGCGGCGCGGGAGGCCTCACAGGCCCTGGGACTGCCGGGGGCGGCCCCGCGTCCACCGGACGGGCGCTCCGGCTGACCTCGTTCTCAGCGTGCTCACAGCCGGCGGATCCTATCGTCACGCGCTGTGACGGACACGACGAAATCGCAGGTACGCACGACCCGGCACATGCTGAGCAAGGTGCCCGAGGTCACGATGTGGTTCTGGATCATCAAGATCCTGTGCACCACGGTGGGCGAGAGCTTCGCCGACTGGATCAACAACTCGCTCGGTGTCGGGCTGGTGCCGACGGCGCTGATCTTCACGGTCGTGCTCGCCGCGGTGCTGGGCTGGCAACTGCGGCTGGATCGGTATGTGCCGCTGGCCTATTGGCTCAGCGTCGTGGTCCTCAGCGTCACCGGCACGCTGTACACCGACATCCTCACCGATCAGCTGAATGTTCCGCTCGCACTGAGCACGTCGGTGTTCGCCGTGGTCCTCGCGGTCGTCTTCGGGATCTGGTTCGCCCGGGAGCGGACGCTGTCGATCCACAGCATCGTCACGCTGCCGCGCGAGCTGTTCTACTGGCTGGCGGTGCTGGTCACCTTCGCCCTCGGTACCGCCGTCGGCGACTGGACGCTCGCCGCGACCGGATGGGGTCCGGGCACCTCGGTGCTGCTGCCCGCCGGACTGATCGTCGCCATCGTCCTCGGGTGGCGCCTGGGCGCTAACGCGGTGCTCTCGTTCTGGCTCGCCTACATCCTGACCCGGCCGCTGGGCGCGAACCTCGGCGACTGGCTGGCCTCGCCCACCGCCGACCACGGTCTCGGCCTGGGTACCGCGCTCACCAGCGTGATCTTCCTGGTGGCGATCCTGGCGACGGTCGGGTACCTCACCCGCACGCGTGGGGATGTGATCGCCGATCGGCCCACGCCCGTGCCCGCGAATCCCGGTCAGGAGCGAGCTGGCGAGCGACCCATGGGCACAGTGCGCACTGCGCCCGGCGGAGCGAAGCGGAGGAGGGAGCGAGCTGGCGAGCGACCCATGGGCACAGTGCGCACCGCGCCCGACGGAGCGAAGCGGAGGAGGGAGCGAATCATGCTGGGGTACTACGCGATTGTCGCGATCCTCGTCGCAGTCCTGCTGGGCTGGGCGGCGGGACAACCGCATGCCACCCCGTCCACCGACGAGGAAGCCGCCCCGGCATCCGCCCCACAGACCCCGGGGCAGGCGATCGCGCACTTCCCGCCCGCCGAGGTCGCGAACTTCCGGACCATCACCCGGGACACGCTGGTCCTGGTGCAGACCGGGAAGCAGCCCGAGGCGAAGGCCCGCATCAAGGACCTGGAAACGGCCTGGGACAAGGACCAGGACACCCTCCAGTCGCTCGATCAGTCCGGCTGGACCGTTGTGGACGGCCGGATCGACAGCGTCCTGAAGGCGATTCGCTCCAGCCATCCCGACTCGGCGACCGAGACCGGGGCGCTCGACGCGCTGCTCGGCACGCTGGGGTGAGGTCGCGAATTACCCTGTTGTGCAGGCTATTCCGGCGGACCCGGTAGCGGCCAGGCCAGGGCGTCCAGCGCTATCAGCCGGGCCAGCAGGGTACGGCGGGGGACCGGGAGCCCGCAGAGGTGGTCGAGGGTGGGAACCACGACATAGCAGGCCTGCGAACGGAACAGCTCGCACAGCAGCTCCTCGAAGGCGCCACCGTCGCCGGACTCCCGGAACACCGCCGCGAGCTCGAAGCCGGCCTCCCGGGCGTACCGGCACAGGTGCCGTTCGCACTGCTCGATGCCGCCGCTGACCATGGCGGTACGGATCAATGCGTACATCAGTGGACGCATGGCACACCTTCATTCGGATATGGACAAGATCGTGCGCACATTCAGCGGCGGGATCCTGACCTCTGCGGTGATGCCGGTCGCCGGGCGATCGGCGTCGGTGGGCCGCAGGCGCACGGTGATGCCGTGCCGTTCGGCGAGCCGACCGACCACATAAAGGCCCATGCGCCTGGCCGTTTCGGCCTCGATCTCCGGCGGCGAGGCCAGCCGGTCGTTGAGCAGCTCGAGATCCGCGGCGATGATTCCGCTTCCGTGGTCGACGATTTCGACGATGGCGCCGCCGTCGCGCCCGCGTTCGCAGTGCACGTCGACCTCGGTGAGCGGGGGCGAGGATCGCAGCGCGTTGTCCAGCAGCTCGGCCAGCAGATGCACGACATCGATGGCGGCCGCGCCGGTGATCGCGATCTCCGGCGCGGCCGCCACCTGCACCCGCCGGTAGTCCTCGACCTCGGAGGCCGCCGCACGCACCACGTCCTGGATCGGCATGGCGTCCGATCGAATACGCGCCACCTGCGTCCCGGCCAGGACCAACAGGTTGTCCCCGTTGCGGCGCATCCGGGTGGCGAGATGATCGAGCTCGAACAGGCGCGTGAGCCGGTGCGGGTCCTCCTCGTTGCGCTCGAGGGCCTCGATCAGCCGAAGTTGGCATTCCAATAGCGAATTGGTGCGCCGGGCCAGCGCGTCGAACAGGTCGTTGACCAGCAGGCGCAGCTGGCGCTGGCGGCTGGCCAGATTCAGCGCCTGATCGTGGATGTCGTCGACCGCGCGCGCGACCGCTCCGATCTCTTCGTCCGAATCCACCGGCACGGCGGTGATTTCGAGAATCGCGTCGGGGTCCCCGGTATTGATGAGCTCCACCTCGGCGGGCAGATCCACCTCGGCCAGGCGGCGGGCGCTGTCGTGCAGGCGATGCAGGGGCCGCAGCAGCGCCTGCGCCACCACCGCCGCGATCGTCAGCCCGAGCACCAGGGTGAGCATCAGCAGCACCGAATCGCGGACCGCGGCGTACCGGGCCTGTGACACCAATCCGTCGACGGTGGCGGCGATGTCGTGCGCCTGATCGGCCACCAGCGCCTCGTAGGTGCTCAGATCGTGGACCAGGGCGTCGCCGTAGCCGACCGCGCGCACCGCGGCCGGGCCCGCGGGTATCGCGACGCGGACCTTCGCGATGAGCGGATTCTCGGCCGCGAGCGCCGCCTGCAGGTGCGAAATGCGCGGGTCACCGGGGATCTCGGTGCGCAGGCGATCCAGCAGCACCGACTCCGCGCCGATCGCCGCGGTCAGCTGGGTGCCGGGGTCGGCCGGGTTGACGATGATCTTGACCAGGCCGACGGCGATCTGGAAGATCTGCCGCTGCGCCGCCCAGATGTCCAGAAGCCGCCGCTCCCCATCGCCGACGGCCACCGAATTCATCGGCCGCAGTACGGATTCCACGACGGTGTCGGCGGTGCCGGTGATGGTGTGCTGGATCGCCGTGAGGTCGTCGATGGAGACCTGCGAGCCGAGATTCAGATCGCGCAGGTGGGTGGCGGCATCGGACATCGCGTTCTCCGCCTGTGCTGCCGCCGGCGGCAGGCCGGGCCGGGTGCGCACGGCATCCAGCCGGGTGATCGCGTCGACCAGCGGCACGCGATCCGAGACGACGAGCGTTCCGGCCGCCTGGCGGCCCGCGACGACGGTGGCGGAAGCCTCCACCGCCACCACCACATCGACGTTGTCGACATACGCGGCCGCGGCGGACTCGTCGACGGCATCGCCGATCTCGCCGACCAGGCGCACCGAACCCAGGATGACGGCGACGATCAGTGGAAACACCACGACCACAGCCACTTTCGTACGCACCCTCCAGCGTTGGAGGGAGAGGGGCGCGGGCATGATCAGCTGTGCTCCCGTGTCCCGCCGGGGGCGCCGTTCCGGGCCGCTACCGCGCTGGAATCCGGCGACGCCAGGTACTCGACATGCAGGGTGCCCGCGGCGTACCACTGCCGCAGCGAGGCCTTGTCGTACTTGCCCACCGAGGTCTTCGGGATCTCGGCCAGCAGCGACCAGCGTTCGGGCAGTTTCCATTTCGGCACCCGGGTGGCGAGGAAGGCCGCGATGTCGGCGAGCGAGTGCCGCCCGTCGCCGCGCACCACGACGCAGGCCATCGGCCGCTCGCCCCACCGGTGATCCGGCACGCCGATCACGGCCGCCTCGGGGACCGCGGGGTGGGCCATCAGTTCGTTCTCGAGACCCACCGAGGAGATCCATTCGCCGCCGGACTTGATGACATCCTTGGCGCGATCGGTGATGGTCAGGTAGCCCCGCGGTGTGATCACGCCGATGTCGGCGGTGCGCAGCCAGCCGTCCTGGAACGCGTCCGCGCCGACCTCGCCGTGGTACTCGCCGGTGACCCACGGGCCACGCACCTGCAGCTCGCCCTCGCTGATTCCGTTGTGCGGCAGCACGGTTCCATCGGCGCCCACCAGGCGGGCCTCGACCTGGGCCGGAAATCTGCCCTGCGAGAGCCGATCCGGATCCGTGGCGTCGGTGACGCGGGCGACCGCGCCCAGCGGCGAGGTCTCGGTCATGCCCCAGGCGTGGATCAGTGCGATGTTGTGCCGCTTGCGATATGCCGCGATCAGCGACGGCGGGCAGGCGGACCCGCCGACCAGCGCCTCCCGCATGGTCGAGATGTCGATGCCGGGATGCTCGTCGAGGTGGTCCAGCAGCGACTGCCAGATGGTCGGCACGCCCGCACCCTTGGTCGGCAGGGCCGTGTCGATGAACGCGGCCAGCGGTGCGGCGGCCAGGAATCGGTCCGGCATCGCGAGCGAGGCGCCGGTCAGGAAGGCTGCGTACGGCAGGCCCCAGGCCAGCACGTGGAACTGCGGCACCACGGCCAGGATGCGGTCGCCCTGGCCGAGCCCGAGCGCATTGGGCAGTGCGACGGCCATGGCGTGCAGGTATATCGAGCGGTGGCTGTAGACCACACCCTTCGGGTCGCCGGTGGTACCCGAGGTGTAGCACAGCGCCGCGGCGGTGGACTCGTTGAGATCCGGCCACGGGAATTGATCCGGCTGCGCCGCAAGCAGATTCGCGTAGTCGTACACCAGCAGGCCGGAACCGGACAGCACCGTCGCATCCGCCGGGCCGTTCACGATGACGCACTCGAGGTGGAGCATGCGCGGAGCCAGCTCCGCGAAGCGCGCCAGCAGCGAGCCGTCGACGAGGGCGACCCGATCCTGCGCGTGGTTGGCGGTGAAGACGATCTGCTCCTCGCTCAGCCGGATGTTCAAGGGGTGCAGTACCGCTCCCATCGAGGGGATCGCGAAGTACGCCTCGGTGTGCTCCTGGTTGTTCCACATGAAGGTGGCGACACGGTCGCCCCGGCCGATGCCGAGATCCCGCAGCGCCCAGGCCAGACGCGCTGCGTTGGTGCCGATTTCGTGATAGGTCCCGGTCCGTGCCCCCTCGGGCGTAGCGGTCAGGAGCAGGCGGTCGCCGTGAAAGGTGGTGGCGTACTTTAGCAACCGCCCTATCTGGAGTTGTACGGGCTGCATTGTGCTGCGCATGGCTGTCATTCGCATCCGATCGCGGTGGCTGGGGTGCCGCACCGGACTGGGAGAGGCGACGTCGTTGTCGCGGCGATGCGACAGCGTTGTCGCTGCGGTGCGGCGGATTTCAGTGTGCGGGGCGCGGATACGGTCGAGTAGCTACCGATGGGGGTCTCCGGATGGAGATGGTGGTTGCCATCGTGGCGCGGGAGGATGAAAATCGTATTTCGACGTTTCGGCCTTCGGGGCCGTTTGCGCGCGGTCGGAGGTGAGTTCAGTGCGTGGCGACCGTGTGCCCGAGCCGCTCGTGACATTCGATGAGGTGTATGCCGATGCGCTGACGCCGCTGGATCGCGCCATGGCCGTGCGCCGCATGGTGTGCACGGTTCCCGAGGCGGCCGGTGTCGACATGGCGTGGGCCGGCGAGCCGGAGGGACCGGACCGCATCGTGCTGCACGATCCGGTCAACAGCGTCAGCAACGTCATCGACGGGCTGATCGTGCCCTCGGGCGTCGGCGTGGGTGGGCGGGTGCTGTACACGCGCCGCCCGCACTGGGCGGGCGACTACCTCGGACGGCCCGAGATCAGCGGCATGTTCACCCTCCAGGCACAGGCCGAGCAGGTGCGCGCGATGGTCGCGGTCCCGATCATGTATCAGGACCGGCTGCTCGGAGTTCTGTACGGCGCCAACCGATACGAGACCGAATTCGGCGATCGCACCATCGCCGCGCTCGAACAGATCGCGCAGCGGACCGCGACCGCGCAGGTCGTGGCCGAGCGGGCGCGCCACGCGGCCGAGGTCGCGATGCACGAGGAGCGCCGGCGGGTGGCCCTCGAACTGCACGACAGCGTGGGCGCGATGCTGTTCACCCTCGGCGCGGGCATCCGCAGGCTGGGGGCCGAGCCGGATCTGGGGCCCGATATCCGGCGGCGGCTCGCCGATATGGAACGGCAGGCGGCCGAAGCGACTGCGGCGCTGCGTGGTTCGCTGCGGGCGCTGAACGCGCCCCCGGAACAGGTGGCCCTGGGCGTGGCGCTGCGCGAGCACTGCACCGCGTTCGCCCGGCGCACCGGCATCGACGCGCGGATGCTCACGCTCACAGAGCTGCCGGTGCTCTCGCCCGCGGCGATCGAGGCGCTGGCCGACACCACGCGCGAGGCGCTGCTCAATGTCGAAAAGCACGCGCACGCACGGTCGGTGGTGATCAGTGTGTTCGCGGCCGGCAGCGGGGTCACGGTCGCGATCTCCGACGACGGGCAGGGCCCGCCCGCCGAACTGGGTGAGCACGACGGCATGGGGCTGGAATCGCTCGGCGACCGCCTGGGCCGAATCGGCGGTCATCTCACCATACTTCGCAACGACGACGGTGGATTCACGCTGCAGGCATGGGTTCTCGCGACGAGCAGGTGAATTACGGCATGAACGAAGAGCAAGTGCGGATACTGGTCGCCGACGACCATCCGGTGGTGACGGACGGTGTCACCCTGGCCGTCCAGGCGACCGCCTGGATGCGGGTGGTGGGAAACGCCCGCACGGGACGCGAAACCATCCAAGCCGCAACGGAATTGCTGCCCGACGTGGTGCTGCTGGACCTGCGGCTGCCGGATATGCTTGCCCCGGAGGTGGTTCGCGCGCTCCTGCGGCTGCCCCACCCGGCCAAGATCATCCTGTTCACCGCGTATCCGGACCACGCGGCAGTCTCCGCCACCCTTGCCGCCGGTGCGCACGGCGCCCTGATCAAGGATGTAGACCGCGCCGATCTGGTCGACGCCATCGGGCGGGTGGTCGCGGGCGAGCGCGTCGTGCACGAGGATCTGGGTACCGACACCCGGATGCTGGTGGATCGCAAGTTGCGCGAACACGGCCTGACGCGAAGGGAATACGAGATTCTGCGCCGGGTCGCGATGGGCGAGACCAATCCGGAGATCGCCGCGGTGCTCGGGCTGACCCGCAACACGGTCAAGACGTATCTGCAACGGGCGCTGGAGAAGCTGGGGGCGCACAATCGGGTCGAGGCCCTCTCACGCGCC
The DNA here is from genome assembly GCF_018860155.1 of Nocardia albiluteola. Classification (GTDB taxonomy): domain Bacteria; phylum Actinomycetota; class Actinomycetes; order Mycobacteriales; family Mycobacteriaceae; genus Nocardia; species Nocardia albiluteola. The sequence continues at coordinate 162,704 of NZ_JAHKNI010000010.1, read as the reverse complement.
AACCAGCTCGGCATCCTGTAGTCAGCGGCGGTGGCGGCTGAGCTGCACGAGTCGGCTGCGGGCCCACATCGGGTAGGCGAACCAGCAGATGACGAACCAGGCGAAGGCCACGACCCCGACGGCCACCGCGAGCCGGACGCTGCACACCACGAACAGCGCGAACAGCAGGCTGGCCACGATCGAGCACATCAGCATCGCCATCCCGGCCAGCACGCAACGGCTCGCGGCGATCGTCGGATTGACCGGCTGATGACGGAATGTCAACTGGCGGTACAGGATCGGCGCGACCAGTAGAGCGATGGAGGTGACGCTGAGCACCAGCATGATCACGTACATCGAGCGCTGTGCCGTGCCGAGCGCTCCGAAGCGACTGGTGAAGCCCAGGCCCAGCTGGAATGCCACCACCGCCTGGCCGACGCCCTGCGCGACCCGGATCTCCTGCAGTATCTCGGAATACGAGCGTTCGGAGTAGTCGGATATCGTTGCGGCGGAATCGATATCGATGATGGAAGCCGATCCCGAGTGCGACGGTTCGGCATGGGGATGCCCTCGCCGCGACGACGTTCCGACCCGTCGCGGTGACCATTGCCTGCTGCTGTACTCGGCGACCATTGTTTCAGTGCCCCTTCGTTTTTCTGGTACTGGAAGGTATGCGGTTCATGAACGGTACGTGACGAGGCCGCACCTATTGTTCACTTACGGTCCACTGTTTCGTCGAGTTCATTGGGCGCGTGCACATCTCGGTCATGCGGGCTGCGCCGCCCGGCGTACATCGGGCAGCAATCGGCGCGCGGTGATCGCCAGGTAGAACGAGAGCTGATCGCGGTGGTCGGAGAACGAGCGACCGGTGAGAGTTTCTATGCGCCGCAGGCGATTCAGGATCGTGTTCCGGTGGCAGAACAGGCGCCTCCCCGCCGCGCGCGCGGAACATCCGGCGTCGTACCACGCGGTCAGGGTGTCCAGCAGCAGCTCTCGTTCGGGGCCGGGCAGGCTCAGCACCTCGTGCAGGGTCCGCGTGACCAGCCTGCCGGCAAGCTCGGGCTTGACCACCACCAGCGCCTCGAGCAGTCGATCGTCGATCCAGGCGACGTCGCGCGGCGCGTCCGGGCAGGTGAGCAGTGCGGTCTCGGCGAAGCGGCAGGCCTGCGAAACCGCGCCGAGCGTCTCGATCGTCCCCGACACTCCGACCCGCCCGCTGGTCGCGGTGCGCAGGATCTCGAGGAAGCCGGGCAGCGTCGAATGTCCCAGTGCCACAATGCCTATCTCGCGATCGCCGCGGGTGCGCCAGGCGGCGGCGTAGCCGTAGACGGAGCAGACGTCCCGCATCCCGCCGAGTGCGTGTGCGGCGCTCAGGTCGAGCAGGCACACCGCGACGACGTAGGGTCCGCCGGTGGGCAACCCCAGCAGTCGGGCCACCTCGGACTCCATCGGCAGCTCCGCGCGGTCGTCCAGCAGGGCGTCCATCACCGCCTGCTGCCGACGTGAATCACGTTGCTGCAGTTCTATTTCGGCCTGGCGATAGCCCTCGACGACGGCCTCGGAATAGCGATCGACCACCTCCATTACGGTGGTTGCCACGTCCAGGAACGCACCGAGATCGGCCGGGCGTCCGCGCGCCAGTGCGAGCATGCGGTCCATCAGGGTCTGTCCGCCGAGCCGGTAGGCATGCAGCACCACCTCGAGCGGCACGGCCTGATGCGCGCGCCGCCGGCCGGTCGAATGCGGTATCGACAGGCCGCCGTCCGCGGCGACGTGGGTACCGGCCAGCGCGGCCAGCATGCCGCCGACGTTGGCCGTCACCGTCTCCCGAAGGTCTTGTGCCAGCACGACTCCGTGCTGCGCGTAGGAGTCCTCCTGGCCGGTGATCGATCGGATGATGTGGGCGGCGACGGCGGGTAGATCGGCGTCGAGTTCCAGGGCTAGCGCGGTGAGCACCGTCGTGGAATCGGCCGACATTTGGGGCAGAGGCGACCAGAGCATCAATTCACGGTAGGGCGCGAATCACGGGTTCGGGTCACCCATTCGGTGACGCGGACGATCAGCCCAGGGCCGCGACCGCCGCCGGGATGGGGGTGTTGCCGGAAATGAGCTCGAAGGTCTGCCCGATTGTTGCGGGTGCGTCGAGCACCGCGAGGAGCACGGCCGCGACATCGGCGCGGGGGATCGCGCCGCGACCGGTCGACTCGGCGATGCGGACCGAGCCGTTGCCGGGATCGTCGGTGAGCACGCCCGGGCGCACGATCGTCCAGTCCAGGTCGGGGCGGGCGCGCACCGCAACGTCCGCGGCGGCCTTGGCGCGCAGGTACGCGGCGAAGACCGGGTCCTGACCGGGCTGTTCGGGGGACGGCGGATTGGCCGCACCCATGGCGGAGATCATCACGTAGCGGCGTACCTCCGCGGCCCGGGCCGCATCGGCGAGCAGAATTGCCGCGTCGCGGTCGACGGTCTCCTTGCGAGCCGCGCCGCTGCCCGGTCCGGCGCCCGCCGCGAACACCACCGCGTCGGCGCCCCGCAGCTGCTCCGCGACCGCCTCGGCGGACGCCGACTCCAGGTCGATCACCAGCGCTTGCGCGCCGACGGCCGTCAGATCCTCCGCCTGGGCGGGATTGCGGATGAGCCCGGCCGCGGAATCACCCCGTGCGGCCAGGAGGTGTTCCAGGATGAGCGCGATCTTGCCGTGCCCGCCCGCGATGACAACACGCATGAAATGTCTCCTTCGGTGGTAGCGATCAGGATGCGAAAATCTGGGAATCGTCCGCGAAAGCCTTGAACTCCAGCGCATTTCCCGCCGGATCGAGCAGGAACATGGTCCACTGCTCCCCGGCCTGCCCCTCGAACCGCACATAGGGCTCGATCACGAATCGCACACCCGCGCCGTGCATCCGGGCGGCGAGATCGTGAAACTCCGGGATCGTCAGGATGAGCCCGAAATGGGGCACCGGGACGTCGTGCCCGTCGACCGGATTCTCGATCCGCTCCGGCCGGGCGGGCGCGAGGTGGGTGACGAACTGATGGCCGTGCAGATTCCAGTCCACCCACGTCTGCGCGCTGCGCCCCTGTGTCAATCCGAGCACCTCACCGTAGAAGTGGCGCGCGGCATCCAGGTCGTCGACCGGCATGGCCAGGTGGAAACGGGGGATCGAGGAGTCGAGAACGGTCATTGTCGTGCCTTCCTTGCTGTGCTCCATCCGAGATGTCCTAATGTTAACATTAGGACAAGATGAGGGAAGGAGCGGCATGAGCCCGGGAACAGCGGAGTCGCGGGGCGCGGTTGCTCCGGCGCGTCGCCGAGGCCTGGCCGACGAGGTGGCCGATCGACTCCGGGACGCGATCTTCGACGGCGGGTATGCACCCGGCGCGCAGCTGCGGGAGGTCGATCTGTCGGCCGCTCTGGGCGTGAGCCGCGGTCCGGTCCGAGAGGCGCTGCTGCGCCTGGAGCACGAGGGCCTGGTCCGTAGCGAATGGCATCGCGGCGCCACCGTGACCACCCTGACCCCCGCGGACATCGCCGAACTGCACAGCCTGCGCGGTGCGCTGGAACAGCTTGCGGTACACCAGGTATGCGCGAACGCCACCGACGGCGATCTCGCGGTGGTCGTGCGTGCGGCCGAGCGCATGGCGGGCGTGCACGACGAGCACACCATGGTTCGCCGCGATATCGCCTTCCACGACGCGGTCTACGCCGCCGCCCGGCACGGGCGACTCGCCCAGGCGTGGCAGGCGATTCGATCCCAGGTGCACCTGTTCCTGCTGACCAGGATCGGTGCCGCCGAGGACGCGTACCTCACACATATGCCCGCGGAGCACCGCGAGCTCGCCGCGGCCCTGCGCGAGCGCGACGCCACGGTGGCGGCCGAGCTCTTCGCCGCCCACCGCCGCCATGCTTTCGACGTACTCACCGGCGGCGGAACGTAACTCGTGCCCCGAGTGCTCAGGACCCGGCCAGGACGCCGATGCCCGGAATGGAGTCCAGGAGCTGGCGCGTGTAGGAATCGGCAGGCGTGCTGAGGATTTCCCCGGCCGGTCCCTGTTCGACCACGCGGCCGCCGCGCATCACCACGACGTCGTGGGCCAGGGCGCGCACGACGGACAGGTCGTGGGAGATGAACAGGTAGCTGACGCCGAGGCGGTCCTGCAGATCGGACAGCAGCGTCAGGATCTGCTTCTGGACCAGGACATCCAGGGCGGAGACGGCCTCGTCGCAGACCACGAGGCGGGGATTCACGGCCAGGGCGCGGGCGATGGCCACGCGTTGGCGCTGACCGCCGGACAGTTCGTTCGGGTAGCGCTGCGCGAGTGTGGTCGCGAGGCCGACCTGATCGAGGAGCTCGTTCACCCGTCCGCGGCGCGCTGTCCGGTCGCCCGCGCCGAAGGCGCGCAACGGTTCCGCGATCAGGCGCTCGACGGTCCACATGGGGTCCAGCGACGAGTACGGGTCCTGGAATACCGGCTGCATGGCGCGTCGCGCCGCCCACAACTGTGCCCCGCGCAGCCCGCCCGTCTCGGCGCCATCGAGGCGGACAGTGCCGGACGTCGCGGCTACCAGGCCCAGCACGATTCGCGCCGTCGTGGTCTTCCCCGAACCCGATTCCCCGACGATCGCGGTGGTGCGGCCGCGGGCGATCGTGAACGAGACGTCGTCGACCGCACGCAGCAGCCCGCCGCGGCCCCGGATCCGGTACTCCTTGGTGAGATGCGAGGCCTCCAGGACCGGAAGTTCCGCGGTGGGTTCGGCTTCGGTGGCATCGGTCTCGGAAACCACCGGTGTGGAATGCGATTCGGGAGCCTTGGCCTGCGGCGCGACGAGTGCCGGAGCGGCGGACACCAGACGGCGCGTGTACTCCTGTTGCGGATCGGTCAGCACCTCGCGCGCCGGACCGGACTCGACGATCCTGCCCTCGGACATGACCACCACCCGGTCCGCCCGCTCGGCCGCCAGCCCGAGGTCGTGGGTCACCAGCAGCAGTGCGGTATCCAGTTCCCCGGTGAGCCTTTCCAGATGATCGAGGATCTGCCGCTGCACGGTCACATCCAGTGCGGAGGTGGGCTCGTCGGCGATGAGCAGCCCAGGGCGGCAGGCCAGGCCGATCGCGATCAGGACGCGCTGGCGCATGCCGCCGGACAACTCGTGGGGATACTGGCGCGCCCGCCGCTCGGGTTCGGGGAGACCGGCCTCACCGAGCAGCTCGATCGCCCGCCGGTCCGCGGCCCGGCCCCCGTACATGCGGTGCGCCACCAGGGTTTCAGATACCTGGCGGCCCACCCGTGACACCGGGTTCAGGTTGGTCATCGGGTCCTGCGGCACCAACCCGATCTCCCGGCCGCGCAGGCGGCGCAGCCGCTTCTCGTCGGCCCGCGCGAGATCCTCACCGCGCCACCGGATGCTGCCGCCGGTCACCCGCGCCGCACCGGGGAGCAGTCCGATGATCGCGTGCGCGAGAGTCGATTTCCCGGCCCCGGACGCGCCGACCACCGCGACTCGCTCGCCCGGAGCAACAGTGAGCTCCGCGACATCCACCGTCGTCGCGCCGCCGTAGGACACCCGAAGATCGCGGATCTCCAGCAGCGGCTCGGACTTGTCGCTCATCGTGCCCCTCAGCGGCTCGTCTTCGGGTCGATCGCATCGCGCAGCGCATCGCCGAAGAGGTTGAATCCCAAGCAGATCAGTAGCAGCGCGACGCCCGGAAACACGCCCGGCCACGGCGTGCGCATCAGGTACTGCTGTGCATCGGACAGCATGATGCCCAGGCTGGGCGCGGGCGGTTTGATGCCCAGTCCCAGGAACGACAGCAGCGCCTCGCCCAGCACCGCCGTCGGCATGATCACGGTGGCCTGCACGATGATCGGCCCGAGCGCGTTGGGCAGGATGTGTTCCCCGAGGATGCGCAGCGGACCGACGTGCATGGTGCGGGCGGCGAGGACGAAATCGGTTTCCCGCAGCCGCAATGTTTCCGCGCGCACGACCCGCATCATCAACGGCACCTGCGCGATGCCCAGCGCGATCGCGGCCTGGGTCAGGCCCGCGCCGTAGATCACGGTCAGCCCCACCGCGATCATCACGAACGGAAAGGCCAGCAGCACATCGACCAGCCGCGACAGCACCGCGTCCAGCCACCGCCAGTAGCCGGCCAGCAGGCCCAGCGGAACGCCGATGACCACCGCGCACAGCACCGACAGCGCGCCCACCTCGAGCGAGGCCCGGGTGCCGTAGAGCAGGCGCGAGAGGATGTCGCGCCCCAGATCGTCGGTGCCCAGGGCATATCCGACGGTGCCCGGCTTCTGGAAGGGAATCGGGAAGTGCACCTCGGCGGGCGGGTAGGGCGCGAGCAGCGGCGCGAAAACACCGGTGACGATGACGATCAGCAGCAGTGCCGCACCGACCATACCCAGCGGATTTCCGCGCACATGGCGCAGCGCGCTACCTCGGCCGCCGGATGAAATGGGTACTGCGACGGTGACTTCGGTGACAGTCTCGCCGCCCCCCTGCGCGTCGGAAACCTCCTCGGCCGCCGTGCCGGACGCGGCACCCGCGTCCTCGCGCTGTGCGTTCGGTGCAGTGCTCATTGCGCCCTCCCGGACACGCGCACCCGCGGATCGATCATCGTGTAGAGCACGTCGACCAGCAGATTTATCAGGATGTAGGACGCGGCGATCACCAGCACGACCGCCTGGATTACCGGATAGTCGCGGCTGAACACCGAATCCAGGGTCAGCTTCCCCAGGCCTGGCAGGCTGAAGATGCGCTCGGTGACCACCACGCCCGCGATGAGGAAACCGAGCTGCATGCCGACGACGGTGGTCACCACGATCAGGCTGTTGCGCAGGCCGTACCGGACGATCACCGCGCCGCGACCGAGCCCCTTCGCCCGCGCGGTGCGCACGAAGTCCGTGGTGAGCGTCTCCACCATGGCCGAGCGCGTCTGCCGCTGGATCACCGCCGCATGCGTGACGCCCAGGATCACCGCGGGCAGGGTCAGGAAGTAGACCCCGCGCAGCGGATGCGCGAGCGGGGATACGTACCCCGAGGCGGGGAACAGATGCAGTCTGACCGAGAGGTACAGCACCGCAAGGATTCCCAGCCAGAAGGTCGGCACCGACAATCCGACCAGCGAGAAGCTGCCCGCGATCCACTCCGGCCAGCGGCCCCGGTACACCGCGGCGACCACGCCCCCGGCGATTCCGATCAGCACCGCCACCAGCAGCGCGTACACCGCCAGCTGCAGCGTGACCGGAAGGGTCGTGCCGATCATGTCGCGCACCGGGATTCCCGTGCGGATGGACCGGCCGAGGTCACCGGTGAGCGCGTGTCCGACGAAGTCGAGGTACTGCACCGGCAACGACTTGTCCAGGCCCAGCTGAGCCCGCACCGCGGCGATCGCCGCCGGATCCGCCTGCTCCCCGGCCATGACGGTGGCGGGGTCGCCGGGCAGCGCGCGCACCGCGAGGAAGACCACGATCGAGACCAGCACGAGGGTCAGTGCGGACTGCCAGAGACGATGAAATACATACCGCAGCAATGGTGTTCAGCTCTTCCCGTCGGAGACGAACGCGGCCTTGCCGAGCCGGACGGTGCCGTCGGCGTACACCTCGATGCCGGTGACGCGGACCGAGTGCACGGTCAGATTCCGCAGACGATACGTGTAGATGTAGGGGTTTTCGCGCGCGACGAGGCGAACGGCCTGCTCGTACAGCGCCCCGCGGCGCGCCACGCTCGTGGTGTGCGCGGCCCAGGCGAGCACGTCGTCGAGATCCGGCGAGCTGAATCCGCTGTAGTTGCCGGTCGATCCGGTCATCAGGAACCGGGAGATGTTGCCGTCCGGGTCGAGCCGGCCCGACCAGCCCAGCAGCAGCGTCTCGTAGGTGCCGCGCTTCTGCGCGTCCAGCAGCGCCGAGTACGGGGTGGGCACGATCCGCAGATCGAAGCCGCCCTGGGCGAGGCTGGCCCGTAACGCCTGGGCGTACTGCAACTGATCCTGAACGTTCATCACCTGCATGGTGATCGGATAGGGGATCTGCACACCGGCCTGGGCCAGGAGGCGTTTCGATTGTTCCGGATCGAACAGCGGGCACGCCGTCGCCGCCTGGGTCGCGTAGGAGGTGCGCGGCGCGATCGGCGTGCAGGCCGGCTCGTACCAGCCCTTGAAAACCTTGTCCACCAGCGCCTGCCGATCGACACTCAGCGACAGCGCAAGGCGGACACGGGCATCGCGGGCCAGCGGGGTATTGATCTGCTCGACCGGCGTTCCGGCGCCGTGCACATCGCCGATATTGATGTAGAACCCCTGGAAACCGAACGAACCCGACCGCAGCAGGTGCAGCGACGGGTCGGCCGCCAGCGCGTCGACGTCCTGCGGCGACATGGTGTCGGCGACCTGGATGGTGCCCGATCGCAGTGCGGCCGCGCGCTCGCCGGCCTGGGTCATGATGCGGTAGACGATCCGGTCCAGGTGCACGTTCTTCGCGTCGTAGTACAGCGGATCGCGCGCGACCGTGATCGACGAGCCCGCCGCCCGGTTGACGAACGCGAACGGGCCGACGCACACGGGATGATCGCCGAAGTCCTTGCCCTCCTTGGCGAGTGCGGTCGGCGACATGATCATCCCGGCCCGGTCGGCGAGGGCCGCGGTGATCGGCGCGAACGGCGTGCCGAACCGGATAACCACCTGGGAGTCGCCGTCGGCGGTGATGCCGGTGATCGGGCCCATCTCCCCGGTGCGCTGCGACCCCGGCATCGTGAGGTGCCGCTCCAGGCTGGTCACGACCGCGGCCGCGTCGAACGGCGTGCCGTCCGCGAAGCGGATGCCCGTGCGCACCGGGATGGTGACCGTCAGTCCGTCGGGGGAGAAGCGCGGCAGGTCCGTCGCCAGCTGCGGCACCAGATTGCCCGAAGAGTCGTTGTCGTAGAGCTTTTCGCAGATCGTGCTCATGACATAGCGGGTGTAGAGCGAGCTGGAGGTGGTCGGGTCGAGCCGGTCCGGATCGTTGGATAGGCCCATCACCAACTCGCCGCCCTGGTGCACGGTCTGCGAGCCCACCGGCGTGCCGTAGTCGTCGATGTGCACGACGGGCGCGGCCACGGGCCGCACGGGTGCGCAGGATGCCAGGGCACAGGCGATCAGGCCCAGCACGAACGTCCGGAAGAGTCTGTCACGCATGGGCACTCAGGCCCTCCGGTTCGTGCGGAAGGCGGCCCGGCCCAGCCGCACGACGCCGTCCGGGAACACCTGGATGCCCGTCACCTGCCTGGACTGCACCGTCAGCAGGCGTTCGCGGTAGGTGTAGACGTACGGGTTGTCCTGCTGCAACGCTTGCACGGCCTGCCCGTAGAGGTCGGCGCGGGTGGCGGTGTCGGTGCTCTGCGAGGCCCGCGCCAGCAGATCGTCGACCGCAGGGGAGCTGTAACCCGTGTAGTTGGAACTCGCCCCGGTCCGGTTGAACAGCGTGATGTTCGCGTCCGGGTCGATCCGTCCGGACCAGCCGATCAGCAGAGCCTGGAAGGTGCCGCGCTTCTGCACGTTCAGCAGGGTGGAGTATTCGGTCGGCTCGATGGCCAGCTGGAAGCCGCCCGCGGCGACATTGGCCTGCAACGCCTGCGCGTAGCGGAGCTGGTCCTGAGTGTCCGTCACCTGCAGGGTGATCCGGTACGGGATCTTCACTCCGGCGGCGGCGAGCAATTGCCGCGAGCGCTGGGGATCATAGGTGGGGCAGGTGATTCCGGCGGGCGTGGCGAACGCGGTCTGCGGCACGATCGGTGAGCACGCGGGTTCGAACCAGTTGTCGAATACCGTATTCACCAGGGTGTTTCGATCGATGCTCAGCGACAGTGCCTCGCGTACACGGGGATCCTTCGCGAGCGGGGTGTCGAGCTGTTCGGTGGGCTTGCCGACGCCGTGCACGTTGGCGATATTGACGAACAGTCCCCGGAAGTTCAGCCCGCGCGTCTGCAGCAGGTGCAGCGACGGATCCTTGGCCAGCGCGTCGACGTCCTGTGGCGAGATCGTGTCGGCGACCTGGATGTCGCCCGAACGCAGGTTGGCCGCGCGAATATTGGCGTCGGGCATGATCCGGTAGGTGATGGTGTCCAGGTGCACGTCCTGGGCGTCGTAGTACAGCGGGTCCCGTGCGACGACGATCTCGGTCTGCGGCACCCGCTTGACGAACTTGAACGCCCCCACGCACACCGGATGATCCGCGAAGTGCGTGTCCTCCTTGTCCAGGGCGGCCGGTGACATGATCATCCCGGCCCGGTCGGCCAGGGCGGCGGCGAACGGCGAGAACGGCTCGGTGAAGTGCACGACAACCGTTGCCGCGCCGTCGGTATCGATCGATGCGATGGGCCCCATCTCGCTCTTGCGCTGCGAGGTCTTCAGGGTCAGGTGCCGCAGCAGGCTGGTCCGGACCGCGTCGGCGTCGAACGGCGTGCCGTCGGCGAAGCGGATGCCGGTGCGCACCGGAATGGTGACCGTCAGCCCGTCGGGTGAGAAGCTCGGCAGCGCGGTTGCCAACTGCGGCACCAGATTTCCCGCGGCGTCGTTGTCGTAGAGCTTCTCGCAGATCGAGTTCATGACGTAGCGGGTGTAGAGCGAGCTGGAGGTGGTCGGGTCGAGCCGGTCGGGCTCGTTCGACAGCCCCATCACCAGATCGCCACCGGCGCGCACCGACTGCGCGCCCACCTGGGCCCCGAAATCGTCCGCGTGCGTTGCGGTTCGCGCCGGATACTGCAGCGGCGCGCAGGCGGCCAAAGCCACCGCGACGACGCCGAGGCACAGCATCCGCCGCCACGATCGTCGGGGGCCGGCCGGGCCGCCGGAGGTCTTCGCGTCACAGTGCGCGGACAAGATCCCTGATCCTCTCGATCGCGGAAATGGACAGGTCGGGGGATTTGTGTACGGTGACGAAGCCGGCGGCGGCGAGGTCGCTCACGATCACCTTGGCGACACCGACCGGAACACGCAGCGCGGCACCGATTTCCGCGATGGAACATCGGCGCTGGCACAGCCGCACGACGGCGAGCTGTTCGAGCTGCAGCGGGGCGGACAGCGCCGAGCGGGGCGCGTGCACCAGCGTCTCGATGCGCAGCCCGTCGATGACCGGCGTGGTGCGCCCCCCGGTGACGACGAAGGCGCGCAGGAATTCCTCATCGCCCTCGTCGTCGTGCTCGTCCGGGGAGTCGTGCGGCGGCGTCGAGTGGGGTAGCGGGGGATCGAGGTCTCTCATCTCGGATTCCCCTGAGCGACAGGCTCGCTCGCCGTGCCGGACGCGGATTCCGCGGTGGCGCCGTTGGACACCCAATCGGTGGCCGAATACGGCACCAGCCCGTCGTTGGCGACCTTGGCCTGCACGAGGGCGGGCTGCTGACCGTTTCCGGCGGCGAGCAGATTCTGGGGCAACCTCAGCCGCGCGACGACGCCGCCGTCCGGCGAGGAGGTCAGCTCCACCTCGATGCCGAGCCGCCGGCCGAGCCGGCCGACCACGTAGTGCCCGAGGTAGCGGGTCGGCGCGACGATGAAGTCCTGTTCGCCGCGCAGCTTCGCATTCGCCTGGGCCAGTTGCGCTTCGGGCATGCCGACGCCGTGATCGACCACGGCCAGGACGTATCCGTGCGCCACCAGGCGGCCGTAGACCTCGACGTCCATGTCGGGCGGGGAGAAGGCGATCCCGTTCTCGATCAGCTCAGCGAGTATGTGCGCGAGCTCGCTGGCCACCGCACCGCTGACGAGTACGTCGTCGACCCGGCGCAGCACCACCCGCCGGTAGTCGTCCACCTCCGACATGCCCGCGCGGATGACGGTGGTCAGCGGCAGCGGATTCGACAACCGGCGCGGGCTGCCCTCACCGACGAGGATGAGCAGGCTCTCGGCGTTGCGGCGCATACGGGTCGCCAGATGGTCGAGCTGGAACAGGTTGGAGAGGCCCTTCGGGTCGAGTTCCTGACGCTCGAGCTGGCTGAGCAGCCCGAGCTGGCGGCGCACCAGGTTCTGATTGCGCCGGGCCAGGTTGGACATCGACTCGGTGGTGTTGCGCCGCAGCAGCGCCTGCTGCGAGGCGAGTTCGAAGGCGGTGCTCTGGACGCGGTCCAATGCGCCCGCGACGGCGGCGATCTCGGTGCTGGTCCCGTCCGGGATGCGCACCGGTCCCGGTGCGTCGGGCTGGTGGTCCTCCTCGGCCCGCGACCAGGCGTCGATGGCCTCGGGCAGGCGTCGCGACGCCACGTCGTCGGCCTCGCCGGCCAGCTTCGCCAGCGGCCGGACGATCGCGCGCTGGGACAGCACCACCAGCACGACCATGGCGATGATCGCGAGCAGCGCGGCGACCAGGAACACCGTCAGCTTGGTCAGGGCCGAGGCACGCAGCTCGTCGGCGCGGGCCTGCACCTCGCCGCCCACCGACTGTTGCGCGGCGCGCTGTTCGTCGATGACCTTGCTGATGCGCATCCACCAGGTCGCCGGGTCCACCGGGCGGACCAGGAGCCCGTCGCCCGATGCGAGGGCGACGCTCTCGGCCTGCTCCACCGCAGCCTCGTCTCCGCCCTGCATCACCGCGTCCAGATCGCCCTGCCAGGCGGGTGTCGAGTAGCTCGAGAATGCTTGCAGTGCAGCCTGTTTGGTGGCACGGATCTCCGTGAACTGGCCGTACTCGCCGCCGGAGAAGCGGCCGACGGTGAAGACGCCGTTGAGGAATCCGCGCTCGGCGTCGAACTGCGACTTGGCCGCGCCCAGCGAGTAGAACGCCTGCAGTCCGCGCTGGATCTGCTGGTCCTGGGCCAGGTCCAGGCCGAGGGTCGGGCGATCGAGCGCATCGACCGCGTCGGTGTAGAACTGGGACGCGACCGGCCTGCTCATCCGGTGCGTGTCGATTTGGGTCCGAGTGTCCGCGAGCTGATCCAGACGGCTCAGTGCGGCGCGCACCTGGTCGGCGCCGGGCACATTCGAGTCCGCGGCCGCCCGGACGGCGCCGAGCGTCGCATCGACCGCGTGGCGCTGGGTGAGCAGCTGCTGCTTCAGCTGATCGTCACCGCCGAGCAGGCCGTTGCTGAGGCCGGATTCCCGCTGCACCTGGTCGGTCAGGTCCTGCACGTGCTGGGCGAGCGATACGGCCTGCCTGGTGTTCTCGGACTCGCGGAAGTTCGTGATCTCGTTGAGGGTGGTGATCGTCAGCAGGGCGATCGTGAGGATCAGGGCGACAGCCAGGATCCGGGTGAGCTGACCGCCGATCGTGCGCGGCCGCAGCACCATGCCCATCCTGCTCGGTGCGGCGGGTGCGGCGGGGCCCGATCCGGACTGCGAATCCGTATCGTGCCCGGGCGTATCCCGTCGTAGAGGTAGGCGCAACTGCTACTCCTTGCGAAACCCGTGACCGTTCGATGTGGAGTCCACGAGAGCCCGTGAGGAAAATCTCACATGTGCCGCCGGGTCGCAACTCGAGAGCCGGTTTATGCCAATGGGTTCGGGGGTACAGTCGTTGCCCGCCTCGATGCTCGGCGGTTGCCGGACGAGTTTGTACGCGCGGATTCGGCCGGTGCGCTAGGCGCGCAGGGCGACCCTGGCTCCCGCGGCCTCGAGCCGGATCTTGGCGGCGTCGGCGGCATCGCGGTCCAGACGCTCCAGGATCGGGGTGGGCGCGGACTCGACGAGGTCCTTCGCCTCCTTCAGGCCCAGTCCGGTGACGACCTCCCGGACCGCCTTGATCACCTGAATCTTCTTGTCCCCGAACGATTCCAGGATCACATCGAACTCGGTCGGCTCCTCCGGTGCGTCCAAGGGGACGGCGGTCTGGGGCCCTTGCACGAGGGCGACGGGGGCTGCGGCGGTGACGCCGAATTCCTTCTCGAACGCGCTCACGAACTCCGAAAGTTCCAGCAGCGTCATACCTTTGAAAACATCGAGCAATTCGTCGATGGTCATTTTCGCCATGATGTACCCCTTGAAACGCCCCGGGCGATACATCCATGATAGGTAGCCGGAACGGCTGCGGGGAAGGCGTTTTCGAGATCAGCGCGCGGCGGCGCGCCGGGCGGCGGTGTTCACCCGGCCCAGCACGGTGTGCAGCTGCTCGAGATCCTCGAGGGTGACCCCGAGCCGTTCGACGACCGCCGGAGGAATCTGCTCGGCCCGCGCGCGCAGGGCCCGGCCGGCGGCGGTGAGATCGATGACAAGCGCGCGCTCGTTGCGCGCGTCGCGGCGGCGGGTGATGTAGCCGGCGGATTCGAGCCGCTTGAGCAGTGGCGACAGGGTCGGCGAATCGAGCTGCACCAGTTCGCCGATGTCCTTGACCGAGAGCGGCGCCTCGGCCCACAGCGCCAGCATCACCAGATACTGCGGGTGGGTCAGGCCCATCGGCTCGAGCAGCGGACGATAGACACTCAGCACCGCACGGTTCGCCAGCGCCAGCGCGAAGCAGACCTGCCGGTCCAGGCGCAGCGGATCGTCGATGTCGGACGTCATGGGCCGCCTCTCCGGAGTCACGCAGTGTGCGAACAGTTCGCGCGCTAATCGTAGGAGCGCGGTCAGTGTCGTGCAACCAAGCTCACAGTTCGCCACCGACGTATCCACTGTATCCGATGCCCGAAAGCTGGCATTCTTGTGTTAATAGTTAGTGCACGAACTACGGTGCTCGAAGGAGAGACGATGAGCGCGGAGACACCGAGCCCGATGCAGCGGCTGCGCTATATCTACGGCGCGACGCTGCCGTCGTCGATGAACCAGTGGGTGCTCGAGGACCTGACCGGGCGCGGTGCCGCCCGGCGCTACCTGTTGCGGATCCTGGTGCCGCTGCTGGTGGTGCTGAGCCTGTTCCTGCTGGTGCCGGGTCCGTTGTGGATGGGTGCGGCGATGGCGGCGCTGATCTTCCTGCCGCTGGCGTTCTTCTCGATCGCGCTGACCTACGTCTACCGCCGCTATCGCCTGGCCCGGCAGGGCCTGGACCCGGCGCTGGTCGATGCGACCCGCCGCGATCGCGCCGCATCCGAGCGAGAGGCCTACGAGCGCAGTCACGGCCGTGGCTGAGAACCGCACTGGGTCCGCCCTCCTCGCGGGCACTCAGGTGAGAGGATCGCAGTTATGGGTGAGCGAACGATCGATACGGACGGAGATCTGCGGTTCGTCTCGACTACCGAACAACTCGATGCGCTGCCGCTGATGTCGGTGATCATGGCCGCCAAACCCTCTCGCGCGGTCTACCAGAAATGGCTCGCCCAGCGTGGCGGCCCGCCGACCTGGGTGCGCACGATGAGCAGTGATCGCTACACCTCCGAGGAGCTCAGCGTGGGTCCCTTCCCGCTGTCGGCGCCGCGGCAGTTCCGGTTCGTCGTGCTGTACGACCCGGCGGTCGACGGCCACCCCAACGACTGGGAATGGGTGCGCGAATAACCGAGTGCCGCAGTGGCAGTCGGCGCGAAGACCCTGGAACGGTGGGCTGTACCGGCACAGTGACAGGTGTTAAGTTCCTCGCTGCCGGGTGAGCAGCCGTGCTCGCCCCGGCGGGTGCAGGAGGGGCAGTGCGTAGAGCGTCGATGCTGGTGATCGTGTGTGTGGCGATGGTGGCCGGATGGTCCGGAGGTCCGGCGGCGGCCGCGTCGCCGGTCGATGAATATGTCGCCCTGGGCGATTCGTGGGCCGCCGATGCGACGTTGAGCCAGGTGAGCGGCGAGTACGTCCCGCGCGGCTGCGTGCAGAGCGCCCACGACTATGCCAAACAGGTGGCGGCCGCGCTGCGGGTGGCGACCTTCCGGGACGCCACCTGTGGCGGCGCGGAAACCCGCGACATGACCGGCACTCAGGACGCCCCGCTCGGTGGAGCAAACCCTCCGCAGTTCGATCGGCTGACTCCCGCAACCGATCTGGTGACGCTCGAGATCGGCGGCAACGATGCGGGATTGGCCGCCGCCGTACAGGACTGCCTGACACCGAATCCGGCGGTCTCACCGTGCCAGGCCCAGTGGGTGCCCGGCGGGGTCGACCGGATGTCGGCCCGGATCGCCGCGGCAGCGCCCAGGGTGCGCGCGACGATCGCGGGCATCCGGGCGCGATCGCCGCACGCGCGGATCCTGTTGGTGGACTATCTCGAGGGCATCGACGTCACCGGCGGTTGCTTCCCGATCATTCCGATCTCGCCCGTCGATGCCGCCTGGCTCGGCCGCAAGCTGATCGAGCTGGATGCGATGCTGGCCGGGGTCGCGGCCGACACGGGCGTGCAGTTCGTGAACACCTACCGCGACAGCGTCGGCCACGATGCCTGCCGGCTGCCGGGCGTCCGCTGGGTCGAGGGGCTGATCCCGTTCTCGGTTAGTCCGCTCGGCCCGGCGGTGCCGTTCCATCCCAATCAGCTCGGCGCCGACCAGCAGGCGCGCAGCGTGCTGGCCGCGCTGGGCCGGTAGCGGACCCGGCCGCGCCGAGCCGTGGCGGGCGGCACCGTCACGGACGGAATGCGCGGGCCGTGCCGGGACGTTCCACTCAGGAGCAGACCCGATCCCGAAAGGTAGCCTCGCATGCCCCTGGCCCTGTCCATCCTCGATCTCGCCTCGATCGCACCGGGTCAGACGGCGCGTGACAGCCTCGCCAACAGTGTCGATCTGGCCCGGGCGGCCGAGCGCAGCGGGTATCGGCGGGTCTGGTACGCCGAGCACCACAACATGGGCACGATCGCCTCCAGCGCGACCAGTGTGCTCATCGGGTATGTCGCCGCGCACACCGACAGCATCCGGCTCGGTTCGGGCGGGATCATGCTGCCCAACCATTCACCGCTGGTGATCGCCGAGCAGTTCGGCACCCTCGAGACGCTGTTCCCCGACCGGATCGACCTGGGCCTGGGCCGGGCGCCGGGCAGCGACCAGAAGACCATGCTGGCGCTGCGACGTGACCACGCCTCCGCGGACTCGTTCCCGCAGGATGTGCTCGAGCTGCAGGGATATCTGTCGGGGAACTCACGGATCCCGGGCGTGCGGGCGGTTCCGCGGGCGGAAGGCGTTGTGCCGCTGTACATCCTGGGGTCCTCGCTGTTCGGCGCCCAGCTGGCCGCCCAGCTCGGCCTGCCGTATGCGTTCGCCTCCCATTTCGCGCCGGAGCTGTTGCATCGGGCGATCGAGGCGTACCGCGAGAGCTTCCGGCCCTCGGAGCAGCTGGACGAGCCGTATGTGATGGCCGCGGTCAACGTCTTCGCGGCCGACACCTACGAGGGGGCCGCGCAGCAGCGGGCGGTCGCCTACCGCAACCGGGCCCGGGCCTTCATCCGGCGCGGCGCCGCCGACGTCGAGTTCAGCGACGAGGAGATCGACGCGTTCCTGGTCTCGCCCCAGGGGGCGCACCTGGCCTCCATGACCAAGTACACGGCCGTCGGTCTCGGCGAGGACGTGCGTGAGTACCTGACCGATTTCGCCGGCGCGATCGGCGCGGACGAGCTGATCCTGGCCCACCACGCCGTCGAGATCTCCGAGCGCATCCGATCGGTGGAGCTCACCGGCGCGGCCGTGGCCGCCGCGGCCGCGCGGTAGTCAGCTCACGTACGACAGCACCGTCATCATGCCGGCCTCGCCGTGATATGCGTTGTGGCAGTGCAGCATCCACTGCCCGGGATTGACGGTGTCGAGGTCCGCGACAACGGTCCGCATGGGCCCGACGACGGCGGTGTCCTTGCGCGGTCCGGTGCCGCCCGGTAGCGCCAGCGCAAAGGTGTGGCCGTGCAGGTGCATCGGATGGAACATCATCGAGGAGTTCACGAAGCGCAGCCGGATGCGTTGTCCCGCGGTCACATCCACCGGGACGTGGTGGTCGTAGGTCTTGCCGTTGATCGTCCAGATGTACTTCGTCTTGTCCGAACCCAGTGTCAGGTCGAGGGTTTCGGCGGGCTTGCGCTCGGGGAGCCGGACCGAATCCGCGGCGGTGAGCCGGTCCGCGGTCAGCGGGGCGACGGCGAGCTCGTGCGGTCGCACATCGGCCGGGGGCGGTGTGCCGCCGCCGGTGCGGATGAGCGCGAAGCCCTGCCCGGACTTGCCCTCCGCGGCGGCGACGAGGGGGAAGACGCCGTCGCCGAGTTCCACTATCGCGTCGTAACGTTCGCCCATGCCGATCAGCACGCTGTCGGTGTCGACGGGCACGACCGGGAAGCCGTCGGTGTGGGTGACGCGCATCCGATGGCCGCCGACCGCGACGCGGAAGGCGGTATCGGCGCCCGCGTTGATGATTCGCAGCCGGATGCGCTGGCCCGCACGCGCGGCGATGGTCTGTGGATCGGCGCCGATCCGGCCGTTGATCAGGTAGTACGGGTAGTCCTTGACGTCCCCGGCGTCGGAGCCGAGCGGGGCGTTCGGATCCGCGGGCATCGACATCGCGCCGGTGCCCATCCTCATGCCGCCCATCGATCCGCCGGACATGTCCATTCCTGCCATGCCTTTGGCTCGCAGCGCGCTCAGCTCCCGGTCGGGATCGCGGCCGTTGATGCCGTCGAGCCAATCATCGAGTACCACAACGGCTTCCAGGTCGTAGTCCGAGCCGTCCGCGGGATCCTCGACGATCAGCGGCGCGTAGAGCCCGCGATCGAGCTGGACGCCGACGTGGGAGTGGAACCAGTAGGTGCCCGCGTCCGGCACGGTGAATTCGTAGTCGAAGCGGCCGCCGGGAGCGATCGCGGGCCCGGTGAGGTCGGGGACGCCGTCCATATCGTTGCGCAGCGCGATGCCGTGCCAGTGTGCGGTCGTGGGCGCGGGCAGGGCGTTGGTGACCCGGGCGCGCAGCACCTCGCCGCGGCGCACGCGAATCTCCCGTCCGGGCAGTTGCCCGTCGAAAACCCAGGTGGCGGCCTGGACGCCGCCGAGGTCGACGGTCGCGGGCTCGGCCCGCAACGCGACCTCACGCACGGCCGCGCCGGGCGCTCGGCGGGCCCGCTCGGCCGCGGCGACCGCGGGCGAATCGGGTAGCACGGGACTACGCCCGGACGATCCGGTCGAGCACGCGGCGAGGGTGAGCGCCGCACCGGCGCCGAGGCCGAGGAATCCGCGGCGGGACAGCGGGAAATGATCCACCATGGTGGCCAGCCTAGTCGCGATCCGCCCGGATTCACGTAATTACCCCCGTGGGGTATCACACATTTTCGGTGCCGTGAGCAGCAGTTTGCCGATCGACCGCCAGTTGATAGCGCGCGATGAGGGTGCGAAGCGCCGCCACGAGCTCGGGTGAATCCTCGACCTCGAAATCGGCGTCGAGCAGGCCGAGATAGAGGGCGAGCATCTGGGCGTGGTCCGAACCGGGTTCGAACGCACAGCGGTCCGGGCCGAGGTCCTGCACCTCCATGGGGATCGGCAGGCGGCCGCGGACGTACTCGGCGGGTGCGTGCACGATGATCCGGGCTCGATAGCGCCAGGTGGCCTGGCCGATGGCCTGGCGCAGCCGCGTGGTGATCTCCCGGTCTGGCGGTAACTTCCGAGGTGTGAACCGCGGACCGGTGGGCGTGCGTGGCTGGATCCGGTCGACCCGGAAGGTACGCCAGTCGCCGCGGTCGGTGTCCCAGGCGAACAGATACCAGCGTTGCCGATCGTTGACGAGGCGATACGGCTCGACGATGCGCCGGCTCTCGGATCCGGAGTGGGCCTGGTAGTCGAAGCGCAGTGTCTCGCGGTCGCGGCAGGCCGCGGCGATGGCCGTGAGCGTGTTCGGGTCCGCGAGCGGGCCGCGCACGGGCATCGCCAGCACGTGCGAGCGGAATCCGTTGACGCGGTGGCGAAGTCGCGAGGGCAAAATCTGTTCCAGTTTGGTCAGCGCCCGGACCGAGGCCTCCTCGATGCCCGCGATCGATGTCGTTGCGGCGGTGCGCAATCCGACCGCCACCGCGACCGCCTCCGCATCGTCCAGCAGTAGCGGCGGCAGCGCGCTGCCCACGCCGAGCCGGTAGCCGCCGTCGACGCCGGGACGGGCGTCGACCGGATACCCGAGCTCGCGCAGCCGGTCGATGTCGTTGCGGATGGTGCGGGTAGTGACCTCGAGCCGGTCCGCCAGCTCGCGGCCGGTCCAGTAGGGCCGTGCCTGCAGCAGGGACAGCAGGCGCAGGAGTCGAGCGGAGGTTTCCAGCATTTCTCGAGATTATCTCCGATTGCGGAAAGAACCTTTCCGCAATTGCCTCTAACTTGCTGGAATCAGCGAAAAATCAGCTGGCCGATACCGATCCAGGGCAAAGGACCACCCCATGAACGACCAGATCCGCCCCTTCCGCATCGACATCCCGCAGTCCGAGTTGAACTCCCTGCACGACCGCCTCGACGGTGCGCGCTGGCCCGCGCCCCTGCCGGGCATCGGCGCGGAGCGGGGAATGCCGATCGATGATCTGAAAGACCTGGCGCAGTACTGGCGTTCGGAGTTCGATTGGCGCGCCCGTGAGGCCGAGCTCAACGAGTTTCCGCAGTTCCTCACCGAGATCGACGGCCAGCAGCTCCATTTCCTGCACGTGCGCTCGACGCATCAGGATGCGAAGCCGCTGCTGATCACGCACGGATACCCGAGTTCGGTCGCGGAGTTCCTGCATCTGATCGAGCCGCTGGTGAACCCGGCGCAGGGCCAGGCCTTCCATGTGGTGGCCCCGTCGCTGCCGGGCTACGGATTCTCCACCCCGCTCGCGTCCACCGGGTGGGCGATGGGCCGCACCGCGCGGGCCTGGATGGAGCTGATGCGCCGCCTGGGATACAAGCGCTACGGCGTGCACGGCGGCGATGTCGGGGCGGGCGTGTCCGGCATGGTCGCGAGTTTCGACCCCGACCATGTGATGGGCATCCACACCGTCACCGACCCGCTGACCGCGGCGAATGTCGCGACCTTCCTGCCGGGCATGGTCGATCGGCTCGACCCGGAGGATCCGGTGGACAAGCTGATCCTGACCCGGATGAACGAGTTCACCACCGCCGGTTCGGGGTACCTCGCCATCCAGAACAGCCGTCCGCAGACCATCGGCTACGGCCTGGTGGATTCGCCACTGCTGCAACTGGTCTGGATCGCGGAGAAGTTCGAGGCGTGGACCGATCTGCCCATCGACCGCGACCAGCTGCTGGCCACGGTGAGCCTGTACTGGTTCACCGGCGCGGGAGCCAGTGCCGCGCACACCCTCTACGATCAGGCGCACTCTTCGGAGTGGGGGGCGCCTGGGCCGGTGCCGCAGGGTTTCGCGGTCTTCGGCGCGGATGAGACGGCACGCCGCGTCGTTCCGGCGGCACCGGATGCCCATTGGAGCGAATTCGAACGCGGCCTGCACTTTCCGGCCATGGAGGCGCCCGAGGTGCTGGCCGGGGACCTGCGGGAATTCTTCGGGCCGCTGAAATAATTCACGGCGGGACCTCGCGGCGGCGTGACCCGGAACGGGCCACGCCGCCGCGGTAATCGCACGCCTCGGCATACACCCGAACGGTCCGGATCGCATCCCACCGTTGGGGATTCGTGAACGGTGCATGACCTGGAAAAGTCGATACTGTGCGCTCGCCGATGGATTCGATACCGTCCGGTGCCCGTCACACACTTCGATGCATCGATTGGAAAACTCACATGAACACCGCAAATCTCCCGAGCATCCTCAGCACGGTTCTCAGCGCCGGCAGCAGTGTCCTGAGCCTCGGGAGCAGCCTGCTGGCCCTGTAGCCGCGGCGGCGAGTGGGCGGGCAGTTGCGAGCCCGCCCGCTCGCCGTCCGAGATCGACGCACACGCAGGTGTGAACCCTCGCTGAACGGGTAATTCCGCGAAAGCGCCCCCTCCGGCCGCACGCACGGGTCAAGATCGACGCGGCGCGTACCGGCCGGACCGGGTGAACGATTCGGGGACGACGGTGGCGCGCGCAAGTGGGCGACCGGCCGGTCAGGAGGTTTCGATGCGACGGCGCATGTCGAGAGCCGATGTGTGGCACCACATCATGTGCGGGCTCATCGCCCTGGGCGGATCCCTCGGCGCGGCCGAGGTCTACGGCGAATATATGCGCGAGCGTCGGCAGCCCGAGCAGGAGCCGGTGGCGGAGTTCTGGGACTGGTCGATTCCCGACCGGTGGTACGACCAGGCCACGGGCCGCGGCCGCGCCTGACCCGACGCGATCGGGGTGGCGCCGCGCCGCTCGCCGGCGCGATGTTGCATGCTGGTGCGGTGCGGGTGCTGGTGGTCGAGGACGAGCCGCGGTTGGCGCAGACCCTACGGCGGGGTCTCGAGCTGGAGGGATTCCTGGTGCAGCTCGCCGGGACCGGCACCGACGGCCTGTGGTGGGCGCTCGAGCACGACTTCGATGTGATCGTGCTGGACATCATGCTGCCGGGCCTGTCCGGCTACGAGGTGCTGCGCAGGCTGCGCGAACGCGACGTGCAGACCCCGGTGCTGATGCTCACCGCCAAGGACGGCGACTACGACCAGGTCGACGCCCTGGACATGGGCGCGGACGACTACCTGACCAAACCGTTCTCCTTCGTGGTGCTGATCGCCCGCCTGCGCGCGCTGCTGCGCCGGCGCGCCCCGCAGCAGCCCACGCGCCTGCGGGCGGGGGATCTGGTGCTGGATCCCCCGCGGCGCGCCGTGCACCGCGGCGACGTGGCCCTGACGCTCACCCCCCGGGAGTTCGGCCTGCTGGAATTCCTGTTGCGGCACAAGGGAAATGTCCTGACCAAGTCCGAGATCCTGCGCAACGTCTGGGATGTGCATTACGACGGCCCGGAGAACGTGGTCGAGGTCTACGTCGGCTACCTGCGCAAGAAGATCGATACCCCCTTCGGCCGCAGCAGCATCGAGACCCTACGCGGGGTCGGCTACCGGCTGCTGGACCCCGACGGGACCGGTGACGGGCAGTCGCACGACGAAACGGGCCCCGCCCCAGCGTGATTCGCCGACGGTCACCGAGCCGCCGTGCGCGGCGACGATTTCGGCCACGATCGCCAGCCCGAGACCGGATCCGCCGCTGCTGCGCGCCCGGTCGGCCTCGAGTCGTACGAACCGGTCGAACACCCGCTGCCGCTCGTCGGGCGGAATGCCCGGGCCGTCGTCGTCGACGGTGATGCGGGCGAATCCCGCGGCGGCATCGGGGCGCGGCGCATCGCCGGAAGGCCGGGCGGCAGTGGATGATTCGGCGAACTCCACGCCGATCGAGACCTTGGACCGCGCGTGCGCGGCGGCATTGTCGGCGATGTTGCGCAGTGCCCGGGCCAGTTTCGCGCGGTCGCCGATCACCCGGACCGCCGCGATCGTGGTCTGTACCTCGACGTCGCCGCGCAGGCGCAGCATGGCGGCCTCGGAGCCGGCGAGGTCGTCGAGATCCACCTCGCCGATGCGCAGTTCGAGGCCGTGCTCGTCGGCGGCGGCCAGGGTCAGCAGATCCTCGATGAGATGCCGCATGCGGCCGGTCTCGGGCAGCAGGGTGCCCTCGATCAGGTCGCGGTCCAGGGCCTGCGGGCGGTCGCGGGCCAGCTCCAGCGCGGCGGTGATGGTCGCCAGCGGGCTGCGCAACTCGTGCGAGGCGTCCCCGACGAAGCGCCGCTGGGCCTGATGCCCGGCCTCGACCCGCGCCAGCATCTCGTTCATGGTCTCGGCCAGCCAGGCGATCTCGTCCCGCGCCACGGGCACCGGAACCCGCTGCGCCAGCCCCGTTGCCTCGATCCGGGCGACCCGGGCGCGGATCGCCTCCACCGATCGCAGCGACCTTCCGACCAGGAGATAGGTCGCGGCGGCCGCGGTGAGTACGACCACCGGACCGCCCATCGCCAGCAGCGCCGCGACCTCGGCCAGCGCGTGCTCGCTCGGCTCGGTGTCGGCGGCAACGAGGATCGTATAGGTCCCGGACGTGGTGTCCACGGTGCGCGCGGCCACGCGCAGATCCCCGTCGTAGTCCTGGGCGGCATGCAGTCCGAGCGCGCGGGCGGGCACGGGGAGCGGGGCCAGCGGGGCGCGCAGCTTCGGGGAGGACGTCCACGCCATGCGCCCGTCCGCGGCGATCACCTGCACCGCGCTCACGCCGCCGTCGGTGGCCAGCAGACCGTCGGGCACCTGGTCGCCGTCGCCGCGCTGCAACTCGTCGGCGATCTGCCCGGCCCGCGTATCGGCGGCGACCTCGACCTCCCGCACGAGCGAGTGACGCAGCAGCGCCAGCATCGCCGCGGCCGCGGCCAACAGGACCACGCCTACGACGAGCGCGGCCACCACCGCGGACCGGATCCGCAACCCCCACCGCGAGGGTCGCAACCAGGCCGGAAGTCTGCGCACCCACCCATCATGGCCTGCGTCGTCCGCGCCGGCCGCATCGATCTCAGCGTGTTCTCAGGGATGCGGCCCTGGTGCGCTCGCCGCGCTGAGCGATCAACGCCTGGTCTCGTCGAATTTCCTTGTGGGTCATGGGGGATTCACTCGCGTGCGGTGTCGTGGGGAGATGGGTCTGTACCTGCCACCGGAGCTGCGCTGGCTGGGATGGGTCGCCGGGAGCAGCTGGCCCGACGGCGATGAAGACGGCATGTGGGCCATCGCGGACGACTGGAAGGCCGCCGCCGCCGCGCTGACCAACCAGGAGCCCTTGGTCCTGAAGGCCAAACAGGACACCGAGCGGGCGTACACCGAGGGTGCGGGCGCCGATGCCATGGGTGCGCATTTCGATCAGCTGATCGAGGGCGACCATTCGGTCAAGGCGCTCGCCGAGACGTTGAATGCGGTCTACGAGTCCACCTTCGACATGGGGACTCAGCTGCAGGCGACCAAGATCACCATCATCGCCTCGCTGTGCTGGCTGGCGATGGAGATCGCCTGGGCGTGGTTGTTCCCGCCGACCGCACCGGCCGCGGAGGCGGCCGGCATCGCGACCACCCGGTCGTTCCTGAAGGCCGTCGAGGACTACATCCAGAACGCTATCGAGCGCCTGGCCGGCAATCTCGGCGCGTCGACGATGAAGAACCGCTACTTCTGGAAGGAACTCGTCACCGGCGGCAAGCTGATCGCGCCCAGCGCCAAGGGTTTCGGCGTGTACGCGGTCAAGGCGATGGAGGGCGCCGCCATGTCGGCGGCCATGGACGGTGCGGTACAGGTGGGGCAGATCGCGGCGGGGAAGCGCCACGGATTCGACTGGAAGGAATTCGGGGTGTCGATCGGCGCCTCGGTCGCGGGCTCGATCCCCGGGCGCGAGATGGCCCGGTACGCGGGCAACGGGATCGACAAGCTCTTCGGCAACGAGCTGAAGAAGATGAACATTCCGCTGGGTTCCTGGACCTACCCGGCCGGTGCGGTGATCCGGGGCGGAGCCATCGGCGTGATCTCCGGCGCGACCAGCTCGCTGTTCGGCGACATGGTCGCGGCGGCGGCCTACGGCCCCTCGGCATTCACCTCGCCCGCGGGCTGGGTCGGCGGCATGGCGCGGGGCGGCATCGTCGGCGCCGCGCGAGGCACCTTCGTGAAGAACACGCCGGCCACGGAGGGCGATATCCGGGCTTCGGCGTGGATGAAACAGAACAACTTCTCCACGACCAACAAGGTGAGCCGCACGTCCCGCCCGGCCGCGGCCCCGCCCACCGAGAACGCGGGTGGCGGTACGGAGAACGCGGGTGCCGGGGGCGGTAATAGGGCTGGTGGAACGTTTTTGGATGATGCGTCGTCGGTGAGCGGTGGAAATCGTGGTGGCGGTGTGTCTTTGGATGATGCGTCGTCGATCGGCGGTGGGAACCGCGGCGGCGGAACATTTCTGGATGACGCTTCGTCTATCAACAGCGGTAGTCGAGGCGGCGGGTCGATTTCGGATGGCTCGTCGCTCAACACCGGCGGGCGGGGAGGTGGGGCGTTTCTGGATGATTCCTCGTCTGTCAACGGCGGAAATCGAGGCGGCGGAACCTTCCTGGACGACAACTCCTCGGTCGGCGGCGGTGGCCGGGGCATGCAGGGCGGGCGGTCGTTCTTGAACATGGACGACCACTCCTCGATCTACAGCCACGGAAGCAACGAGACCGACTCGGCGCAATCGTTCGGACACGACGGCAGGTCGGTCGGCCCGTCCGAGCAGGGGTCCGAGGGCGGCTCGCGCGACTCCATCCTGAGCTACTACTTCAACCACGCGGGAGGCGGTTCCGAGGAGGTGCCCCCGGCGGGGATCCGGCCCACCGTGGAGCCGCCCGCCCGCTCGACCGAGCCGCCCAATTCGTTCCAGTCCTCGGTGGACGGCGGATGGACGCCGCCCAACCGCGGCGGGGGCGCGACGGAGGGGCTGCAGGAAAACATTCGCCCCGGCGGAAACGATGCGGCCCAGGGGGATTCGTCGACCACGGGGATCCGCAGTGGCGTGGCGGGGCAGGGCAACGAGAGCGTGGGCGGTGGGGTGCGTGGCAGTTCGGTCGGGGAGGAGGGACAGTTCGGGGGCGGTGGCCGGCCGGGGCGGTCCTTCCTGAACATGGATGATTCCTCGTCCGAAGGGTCGTCGATCCGGGGATCCGTAGGTGGGGAGAGCAACGGCGGGCGCGGCGGCGTCGGCGGGGAGCAGGAGCAGGTCGGGCCGGTGCGAGGCGGTCCGCCGGGCGAGCAGGCCGGGACGGCTCGCGGCGGTGCTCCCGGGGCGGAGGGGCAGCCGGAGAATCAGCGCGCCGGCGGCGCCGCGGAACGGCCGGAACCCTTCTTGGGCAAGGCAACCGACATGAAGGGCAAGACCCGCCCCAAGCGGGAACCGGAGTGGGCGCCCCTACCGGGTCCCTTCGAGGCGCCCAAGGCGCCGAGTGCCGCGGACTGGTTGCCGGGCGCGACGGGCCCGGACGCCACGGGTGCCGGCGGACCGCCTTCCGGTGCCACCGGCTCCGGCGCCACGGGCTCGGGCGAGAATCCCTCGGGGACGAATCCGAGCGGGAACAACCCGAACGGGACCGATCCCAATGGGAGCAACCCCAACGGGACCAATCCGAACGGCACGAATCCGTCGGGTACCAATCCCACCGGAACCGACCCGTCGGGTACCAATCCCGGCGGGACCGATCCCACGGGCACGAATCCGACGGGCACCAACCCCGGCGGCACGAATCCCAATGGCACCGAAAAGGATATCCGAGCGGGCATTTCGACGGTGGACGTGCCCTTCAACCTCGGCGGCAACAACAGGTAGCGACGTGACCGGCCGGGCACAACCGGTACGTGCGTGGCGATGACGGGAAATTGAACGGATGTCGCTTCAGATTTCCTTGTGCGCCACGGCAAATTCACCGCGATGCGATGAGCTGGACTGGCGGAGACGACGGTGGAGGTGTGATGGTCAACGAGCGACTGGCGGCCAATATGGCGACGATGCTCGATGGATTACAGGATCAGCTTCGCGGGATCGCTGAACTGCAGCAGCAGCGCTCGTTGCTGACGGCCACCGCATCGGTCGGTGAGAAGCGGATTCAGGTCACGGTCAACGCCGACGGCATGGTCGTGGAGACCCGCTTCAGCGACGATATCTCAGACCTGAGCTACGACGAGATCGCCGAATACGTTACCGCCGCAGCGCAGGCCGCCACCGAAGGAGTGCTGCGCCGCAGCCGCGAACTCATGCAGCCGCTGATGGAGCGCAAGTCGAGGCTGCCCAAGCTCTCCGAATTCGTTGAGGGCGCACCGGATCTGGAGGACTTCCTGCCGGTCGCACCGCCCGCGCCCAAGGAACCGCCGCCGGCGGATGCCACCCATCACGACGACGAGGACGGATTTCGATCGTGGATCTCCGACCGGGAAGACTGAGTGACGACGATGACCAGCCCCTCCGCGGTTCAGCTCGACCCGAGCCTGCTGCGCGCCGCCGCGCAGGACAGCGGCGCCATCAAGGACAACATCGCCCAGGTATTTGCCAACCTCCAAGCGTCCCTGAACGCCAAGGGAAGTCCCTGGGGCAAGGACTCGTTCGGTGACAAATTCGCCAACGGCGACAAGGGATACGTCGCCGTCAGCAAGAATGTGCTGTCCGCTGTCTCCGATATGGGCACTACCTTCGACTCCATCGCGCAGGGGCAGGTGCAGGCCGCCGACGAGCTGTCCGCCGCGGACGCCGGAAGCGCGTAACCGGTGCGCCGACGGCCCGGGCCGGATGTCCACCGAGTCGTCAAAATAGCGTAAGTAACTGGCGTGCAACGAGATATCGGTCGCCGGTCGGTCGCCGGTCGGTGATCAGCGGCTATCCCGCCGGGCGCGCATCCAGGCCCGGCAAAGTGTGAAATGCCTCTCGACACAGCGCATCAGGGTCCCATCAAACCGGTGCCGGGGAGCTGGCCGCCGGATCGTGCGCATGCGATCGTCACTGGGTAATCCAGGGGAAGAGAGGCGCGTGGTGACCGATCGTATCGAGGTGGATCCGGGTCTGCTGCGCGATGCCGGCAATCGGTTGCTGCAGGTGTACCAGCAGGTGTCGCAGGTGAATGCGACACTTCCGAATGTGCTGTCGGTGGCCGGGACGCCGTGGGGGGACGACAGTTACGGCAGCACCTTCTACACCGGTGACGGCAAGAATCCGGGGTATCAGTCCGGCAGCGCGGGCCTGCTGCAGGGCCTGAACACCCTGACCGCGGCGGTCCAGGACTATGCCGATGGGATGGTGGCGGCCGCGGCCGCGCTCCAGGGACAGGACACGATCTCGGCTGCCGGTCTGTCCGCCTGACGGATCGCGCGATGTCGCTGTACATGCCGCCCGAGCTGCAGTGGCTCGGCTATGTGGCCGGGTCGGCGTGGCCGCAGGGTGACGAGGACCAGATGTGGGCGCTGGGCCGGGACTGGCACAGCGCCCACGACCAGCTGCAGGAACCGATTTCGGAGATGCAGGGCATCATCGCCCAGGCCGGGCAGGCCTATGGTGCCGGTGCCGGGCGCGACGCCGTCATCGCGGCGCTGACCAAGATCGCCCAGGGCGACGGCTCGCTGACGGATCTGGCGAAGCTGCTGGACGAGATGGGCGATGCCGCGGACGGCATGGGCACCGAGATCCAGTACGTGAAGATCATGATCATCACCTCGCTGGCCGACCTGGCCGTGGAGATCATGCTGGCCTGGGTCTTCCCGCCCACGGCGCCCGCGATGGAGGCGGCGGCGATCGCGGGCATCCGTGCGGTGCTGCGCGTCGTGTACGACAGGTCGATCGGCGCGATCGAGCGCCTGCTCGGCCGGGTTCTGGGCGAGGTGTTCGGAAAGTTCGGCGAGACACTGAGCAGGTTCCTGGTCCGGCACGTGGCGATGTCCACGTTTCTGGGTACGGCGCAGGACCTCCTCATCCAGGCCGGGCAGGTCGGCGCCGGGCACCGCAAGGGCATCGATGGGACACAGCTCGCCATCACCGCGATCTCGAGCGCGGCGGCGGGTGCGGCCGGCGGGCTGCCGATCGCGGATCTCGCGGGCAAGGGAATCGTCAAGGGCATAGGCAAATTCACCGATCATTTCCATCTGCCGGATATCACCGACCTGCTCACGAAGAAGGACCTCACCACCCCCGAACTGAGCTTCGCGCGTCCCTCGCTCTCCGGCATGTTTCACGGCGACTTCTCCGCGACCGTCACCCAGACCATCAGGCCCCGCTCGACCAGGGCATTCGTCGAGGGGGCGGTGTCGGGCGGGCTGTCCGGCATGGCGGGCGCGATGGCGGGTTACGTGGCCGGGACCGGTGCCTACTCCGCGATCACCGGAACGAATTTCGGCCAGAACCTGAGCAGCAACTGGGGGTTTCAGCCGCTGTCCTCCGGCGCCATCGCGGGCGCGATCGCGGGTGGCGCCAAGGGGGAGATCAACTTCGGGGGCAAGTTGCGCCTCGACCAGTTCAACGACGGCGCGGCATTTAGGCCCGCCGATGACATTCCCCTGAACGATCTGACGCACCGGCCGGGTCACGACGATCCACAGGCGCCCCCGGCGCAAGCGCAGACCACGACGGATCAGGCCGCGTCGCAGCAGTCTCGGCCTTGGCCGCAGCTCACACCGCAGCCTCGGTCGCGGTTCGCGACGGAACAGTCTGCGCCGCAGGTGATGTCGTCCCATCAGGATGCGCCGCAGCAGTCGCAGCATCAGCCGGACATCTCACAGCAGTCTCAGCTGCGGCCGCTGCCCATTACGGAACAGTCTGCGCCGCAGGCGACATCGTCTCAGCAGAGCGTGCCCCACCAATCCGAGCAGTCGTCTTCGGTGCCGCAGCCGCATCAGCAGGATGTACCGTCGTCAGGCAGGGCTCCGCAGGTGGAGTTGCCGGCGCACGTGCAGGCTCAGGTCGATCACAACACGTCGGATTTTTCGGGGGAGCTCGACCGGGCGTTCGGCCTGGGTCCCGGTGCGACGCAGCACGATGCCACCGTGCACACCGAGCCGCACTCTCCGGGCCAGTTCGAGATCGCACCACAGTCGCCTCCGCGGGGCACGACGGAACAGACTGTGCCACAGCAGATGTCGACTCCGCAGAATACGCCGCGCCCACGCGAGCAGTCCTCGCCGGTGAATCAGCCCCAGCAGCGGGGCAATCCGCAGCGTCAACCGCCGTCCGGCACCGCTCCGCGGGTGGAGTTGCCGGCGCACGTGCAGGCTCAGGTCGATCACCACACGTCGGATTTCTCGGCCCGGCTCGACCAGGCGTTCGGTCTGGGATCCACTGCGCCACAGCATGATGCACCTGTGCGTACCGAGCAGCAGACCCCGGGACAGTCGGCGATCACGTCGCAGCCGCCGCCACAGTCTCCGCCGCGACCGCCGCAGAATCCCGCGCCCCGCACGGGCGTACCGACCCGGCCGACGCCGTCGCCACCACCGCCGCAGGACGAGCCGATCGCGACCCCGAAACCGACGCCTTGGCCCACCGGATGGGAATTGCCCAATACGCCAAGGTTTTTCCCCGCCCCCGCGGATATACCCTTTCAGCCCGAATCGGCGCCGTCTCCCGACTTCTGGCTGGACCCGTCCGATTGGAGCGGGGGCGCAACGGGACCGAGCGATGGCGCGTCGGGTCCCGACGGCGGGTAGCGGTCGGCGCGGTGATCGGGACGGAAAGCGACTACGGAGGTGTGATGGGCAACGAACGACTCGCGGCCGACATGGCGACGATGCTCGACGGGCTGCAGGACCAGCTGCAGGGCATCGCCGAGTTGCAGCGGCAGCGATCGCTGCTGTCCGCCACGGCGTCGGTGGGCGATAAGCGCGTGGAGGTGACGGTCAATGCCGACGGCATGGTGGTGCAGACCCGGTTCAGTGAAGATATCGCGGATCTGAGCTACGACGAGATCGCCGAATACGTCACCGCGGCAGCGCAGGCCGCCGCCGAGGGCGTGCTACGCCGCAGCCGCGAGCTCATGGCGCCGCTGCTCGAGCGCAGATCCCGGCTGCCCAAGCTGTCCGAAATCATCGAGGGCGCACCGGATCTGGCGGACCTGCTGCCGGACGCACCGCCGGCGCCCACCGAACCGCCGCAGGAATGGCCCGAGGAGGACCAGGCGCGGCGGCCGAGGATCGCCGACCCGGGGGAGTAGGCGGCGGTGCGCCGGAAGTCGGCGAGATAGTCACGGCATTCGCGAAATGCATTTGCCGTACGAGGACCGATCAGCCTGTTTGTCATTGATGTGCACCCTCGGTCGGGTGTCGCAGATACGCCACCGGTGTGCAAAATATATGATAGGTCGTCCACTGATTATGGGCTGTGGTGCAAAGCAAGCGCGGCATCGGCGTCCATATCGTGCGCGAGGTAGCGCTACGACCTGCATGACTTGGCAGATCTCCGTCCGATTATGCCCGGGTGAACAGATTGGCGGCGCAAAAGGGTCATCGCCGGATTGATGAATTCAATAGTGTTGTGGCACAGTCAGATTAACGATCAGTCACGATTTTCGGTGAACAGCCGCTATTTCACAAGTAGATCACGATGTGATATCTGTCGTATCACCCACGGAATTGACCGGGGGGATGCACAATCGCTGTGGCAGAAGGTGTCGTAACGGCACATCCATGAACGGATCCTCGGTCAGCGCCGCCCGAGGATCACGCGACGGGCCGGCCCCGGGCCAGCACGACAGCCGGACGACATCCGGGGCCGGTCCGCCGTAATCCGCGCGCAGCGGGCCGATGGTAAGTAGCGCCACCGCCGGCCCGCTCGCCGTTGCCCCGAATCAGGGACCACCTCCCCGGGCTATCGTGGAGGAATGGGCGTCTTCGGCGAAATGTTCGGTAAGAAGCTGACCGATGAGAGCAGCGAGGACAGCGACGGCCAGAACCACCGGCCGCGCCTGGAGCTCGACCTCGACGGTGGGGTGATCCGGCTGTCCGGGCCCGCACCGCGCGCGGCCGAGGATTCCCCGGGCGATCGGTAGTGGCCGCTACGCCGGGTCCGTCAGGCCGCGACCGCCCGGGTGAGCTGGGCGCGGACCGCATCGGGGTCCGCGACGTCCAGGACCAGGCGGGTGAAATCGCTGCCGGACAGGTCGATTTGCAGCCCGCGGCCGTCGAACAGGGTGTCCCAGAATTCCTTGCGGCCCTTGCCGCGGAAGATGCCGGCGGCGATCACGCCTGGGAAGAAGGTGCCGGGCGCGCGCAGCCACGGCGGGCGCATGTCGACCCCGGCGGGCGCCACGGCGACGACGTTCGACAGGTCGAAGGTGACCTGGTCGCGTAGCGAGAGAAAGCGGTGTGCGCCGAGTATGTGCACAGTCACCGTCGTACCCGTGACCTCGATTTCGACCATCGTGTACCTCGCCCTCGCCGTATCTGCGTTCGCGATCCAGGATGCGATGCGACCCTGAAAGAATCCTGTGCCATTGCTTGGATTTGGTTCGCAGCTCGGACCGGGCCGCGGCGACCGGTCCATCGACCCAGCTGAGGGCCCCTCCGGTGCGCGGCGAGTGCGCTTCATCACGGTAGCGGTGAGTAAGCTGCGTCACATGAAACTCAGCACACGGAACCAGCTCGAAGGCTCGGTCGTCTCGATCACGCGGGGCGAGGCTATGGCGGTCGTGCGCGTCCGGCTCACCGGTGGTGACGTGGTGACCTCCTCGGTCACCGCCGATGCGGTGAATGATCTCGGGCTCGCCGAGGGCAAGCCCGTCACGGTCCTGATCAAATCGACCGAGGTCGCGCTCGGCGTCGACTAACGGCGCGGGATCGGACGACGGCGGCTCAGCCGCGGAGTCCCACCGTGACCCACGCCGTGGCGTCCGAGGCGGCATCGCCGGTCCGCGCGCACAGCAGCGCGGCACGCAGATCGACCCGGTCTGCCAGCTTCGCCAGGTCGCGGCCGGTCAGCTTCTCCACCCGTTCGATCCGGTAGTGCACGGTATTGACGTGCACGAACAGTGCCTCGGCGGTGCGCGCCCAGGAACCGTTGTGGTCGAGGAAGGCGCTGAGGGTGTCGCGCAGGCCAGCGTGTCCGGGGTCGTCCTCGAGCAGCACTCCGAGCACCCGCCGCGCGTAAGCGGTGCGGACCGCGGCCGGCACCCCGGCCAGCAACTCGTGCAGCGTCGCCAGCTCTTCGGTCGCGGTTATCGAGCGCTCGAGTCCGGCCGAGGTCCGGCACGCGTGCAGCGCCTGGGCCAGGCTGTCGCGCGGATCCGCGGTCGCCGCACCCACGCCGAGATGTAGTCCGCCCTGCGGATCGCACGACCGCACGAGCTCGTACACCGCGCTCAGGCGCTCGGTGAGGGCGGGCAGATCCGCCAGCACCGCGAACGCGTGTTCCCCGATGGCGCCCACCGCACACGGCCGATCGGTCATGTGCGACAACAACTCTCGTACCGCCGCGATCGAATCGGCGCGCCGGAAGGGCGTGGTGGCCCCGCACACCACCCGGAACGTCCCGCGCCGCGGTAGCTCGCAGGATTCGAGCGCGGCGGTGGTCTCCGCGTCGGTGGCGCCGTCCAGCAGCCCGGTCAGCAACTCGTCGGCCGCGCGCTGCCGGCCGGCCTCGTCCTGGGCCCACAATTCGCGATATCCGCGCAGCACCTCCGCCACGTCCTGCAGCATGCGCGGTGGAGCCTCGCGTCCGGCGTCGAGCGTCACGAACCAGCTGTCGTAGGGCACCTCGGCCGAGCCGACTTGCGCGACCGTGCGATCGGCGCGGCGCAGGCCGCGCACGATCGCGGCGGGCGGACTGTCGGCCGCCGCTCGGGTCGATCGGGCGATCGTGCGGCCCGAGGCGGTGACCAGCGCACACGGCGAGCCGCCCAGCTGGCCGGCGATCTCGTCGAGCAGCAGGCCGGGTTCGGCGCGGTCGCGAATGAGCCTGTCCAGGCGCCGCCGCACGTGCTCGGGCAGCGAGGAGTGCGGCGAGGAGCTCAGATCGCTCCAGCGCCGCAGGTAGATCGCATCGGTGATGGTGCGGAAGGTGGTCTGTTCGGGCACCGCCACCAGCGCCAGACCGTGTGCCCGGCAGGCCCGCACGACCTCGTCGGGGATGCCGCCGTGCCGGACCGTTCCGGCCAGCAGCGCCACCGCGCCGGCGTGCTGCAGTGAGCTCACGAAATGGTCGGCCCGGCCCCGGCCGCCGCGCGCGGTCCACCACACCAGGCCCGAGAGCACCACCTCGCCGGGCTCCAGGAACGAGGAGGGATCCAGCAGATCGGTCGCGGTCACCCCGCTGATCGGCTGGTTAAGCAGGGCGGGCTCACCCCACACCAGTTCCAGCCCGAGGTCCTGCACCTCCAGCAGGTCGTCCACCCGCATGATCGGCTCCCTTCCACATCCGGCGCCGCGGCCGCGCGGGACGACGCCTTGGACACCGCATCGTAGACGGGTGTCGCGTGCGCCGCCCGAACCTGGTGAATCCACCAACACACGCCGGCGCCGGTGGCGGAATTCCGTATTCGGGAGCCGATGCCAGGCCCGCGGCATGCGCAAAGAATCGGTCGGTATGGATCTGAATACGGTCGTCGAGGTGTGCGACGCCCGCGCACACGAGCACTGGCGGCCCGGCGATGCCTGGCTGGGCGGGGGAACCTACCTGTTCTCCGAGCCGCAGCCGCGGGTGCGGCGGCTGGTGGACCTGAGCCGGACGGGCTGGCCGCCGCTGCAGTGGCTTGCGGGCGGGGACCTGGAGATCGCGGCCACCTGCACCGTGGCTCACCTGTTCCGGGCCACCGAGCATCCGCTGTTCGGCCAGTGCTGCAACGCGTTCCTGGCCTCGTTCAAGATCTGGAACATGGCCACCGTCGGGGGGAATCTGTGCAATGCGCTGCCCGCCGGGCCGATGATCTCGCTGACCGCCGCGCTCGACGGAATGTGCACGCTGTGGGCGCGCGACGGCGGGGTGCGGCGGCTGCCGGTGGCCGAATTCGTCACCGGCGCGGGCCGAAAGGACCTGCGGGAGGGCGAATTGCTGCGGTCGGTCACCCTGCCAGCGCGAGCGCTGGCGCGCCGCACCGCATTTCGGCAGGTGTCGCTGTACGGGCTGGGCCGATCCGGGGCACTGGTCATCGGAACCCGGGATCCGCGAGACGGCGAGCTGGCGCTGACCCTGACCGCGTCGACGACTCATCCTGTGCGGCTGCGGTTTTCCGCCGTGCCCACCGCCGCCACGCTGGCGGCAGCGATCGATGCCGCCGTGCCGTCGGCGGTGTGGTTCGACGACATCCACGGGCTGCCGGACTGGCGGTGCCACATGACCCTGCGCCTGGCCGAGGAGATCAGGGTCGAGCTGGCCTGAGCGGCCGAATCGAGAGGAGATAACCATGGGTTTCCGAATTCAGGTAAACGGCAAGGACTTCGACGAGGATCCCCGTCCCGGGCAATGTCTGCGCACGTACCTGCGCGAGCGCGGCTGGTTCGGGGTCAAGAAGGGCTGCGACGCGGGCGACTGCGGGGCGTGCACCGTGCATGTGGACGGTAATCCGGTGCACAGCTGCCTGTTTCCGGCCTTCCGGGCCGACGGCCACCGGGTCACCACCGTCGAGGGGCTGGCCCGCGCGGACGGCCTGCATCCGGTGCAGCAGCGTTTCCTGGACGCGCAGGGCTTTCAATGCGGCTTCTGCACCGCCGGATTCCTGATGACCACCGCCGCCCTGAGCGAGGCGCAACTCTCCGACCTGCCGCGGGCGCTGAAGGGAAATCTGTGCCGCTGCACCGGATACCGCGCGATCGAGGACGCAATCCGCGGCGTGCGGCACACCGAGAACCCCGCGGCAGGGGCCACGGTCGGCAGCAACCTCGGCGCCCCCGCCGGGCCGCAGGTCGTCACCGGAACCGCCCGCTACACCTTCGACATCGATGTGCCGGGACTGCTGCACATGAAGCTGCTGCGCTCGCCCCACCCGCACGCCCGCATCCTCGACATCGACACCACCGCGACGCTGCGGATACCCGGCGTGCGCGCGGTCTTCACCCACCACGACGCCCCCGAACGCCGCTATTCCACCGCGCGCCACGAACATCCACAAGAGGATCCCGACGACACCCGGGTATTCGACGACGTGGTGCGCTACGTCGGCCAGCGCGTCGCCGCGGTGGTCGCCGACAGCGAGGGCGCCGCCGAGGCGGGCTGCCGCGCGATCGAGGTGCGGTACGAGGTGCTGCCCTATGTGCTCGATCCGGAGGAGGCGATGCGCCCGGGCGCGCCCGTCGTGCACGACAAGCCGGCCGAGCTCGCGCGCATCGCCCGGCCGGAACGCAATATCGTCGGCGAGGTACATGGCGAAATCGGCGATGTGACAGCCGGATTCGAGGAGGCCGCGGTCGTCTACGAGCAGACCTTCAATACCCAGCGCGTGCAGCACGCGAGCCTGGAGACGCACGGGGCGGTGGCCTGGTTCGACGAGGACGACCGCCTGACCATCCGAACCAGCTCGCAGACACCGTTTCTGACCCGTCGCGCGCTGTGCGCGCTGTTCGATCTCCCCCTCGAGCGCGTGCGCGTGCTGGCCGGCCGGGTCGGCGGCGGATTCGGCGGTAAGCAGGAGATGATCGTCGAGGATGTCGTGGCCCTGGCCGCGCTGCGGCTGCACCGTCCGGTGAAGCTGGAATACACACGCGCGGAACAGTTCTACGGCGCGACCACCCGGCATCCGTTCACCGTGCACATCAAGGCGGGCGCGCGGGCCGACGGCACGCTCAGCGCGCTCGAGGCGCGCGTCGTCGCCAACACGGGCGCCTACGGCAATCACGGCCCGGCCGTGCTGTTCCACGGCGTCGGCGAATCGCTCGCGGTCTATCGCTGCCCGAACAAGAAGGTCGACGGGTACTCCGTCTACACCAATACCGTTCCGGCCGGTGCGTTCCGGGGATACGGGCTGGGGCAGGTCGTGTTCGGCATGGAATCGGTGATGGACGAGCTGGCCCGTCGCCTGGACATCGACGCCCTGAGTTTCCGCGAGGCCAACATGATCGGCCCCGATGAGCCGATGATCACTCCCGGCGGACACGAGGAGGATCTGCAGATCGCCAGTTACGGCCTGGGCCAATGTTTCGATGTGATCCGCCGCGCCCGCGCCGAGCCGTTTCCGCCCGCCCCCGCCGGCTGGCTGACCGGTACCGGCGTCGCGCTGTCGATGATCGCCACCGGCCCGCCCGGCGGGCACTTCGCCGATGCGCGAATCACACTGTTGGCCAACGGATCCTACGACCTGGCGGTCGGTACGGCGGAATTCGGCAACGGCACCACCACCGTGCACCGCCAGATCGCCGCGCAGGAACTGGCCACCGATGCGGACCGGATCGCGATCCGGCAGTCCGATACCGATGTGGTGCGGCACGATACGGGCGCGTTCGGATCCACCGGAACCGTCGTCGCGGGCAAGGCCACGCTGTATGCGAGCAGCGCCCTGGCCGAAACGCTCTGCGAGGTAGCCGCCGAGCATCTCGGTGTGCCGCGCGAGCGCTGCCACCTGAGCGCGCACGCGGTGGTGTGCGGTGATCGGCAACTGCTGCTCACCGATCTGCACCGGATCGCGGCGGAGCAAGGGAAAACCCTTGCCGGGGAGGGGCATTGGGGTGGAACACCGCGTTCGGTCGCCTTCAACGCCCAGCTGTTCCGGGTGGCGGTCGACCCGGACACCGGTGAGCTGGCGATCCTGCGCAGCGTGCATGCCGCCGACGCGGGCAAGGTGATGAACCCGATGCAGTGCCGCGGCCAGGTGGAGGGCGGGGTGGCGCAGGCGCTGGGCGCCACGCTGTTCGAGCAGGTGCGCCTGGACGAACGGGGCGAGGTGAGCACCGCGGCGTTCCGCCGCTACCGGCTGCCCGCCTTCGCGGACGTCCCGCGCACCGAGGTGGTGTTCATGCAGACCTGCGACGCTATCGGCCCGCTGGGCGCCAAATCCATGAGCGAGAGCCCGTTCAACCCGGTCGCCCCCGCCCTGGCCAACGCCCTGCGTGACGCCACCGGGATCCGGTTCACCGACCTGCCGCTGACCCGCGACCGCATCTGGCAGGCCATCCACCACCGGCATCGCGGGGCCGGGACATCGCGTGAAGATCACCACACTGCACCGGTCACGGAGTCGAGACCGGCTACCGTGTAGTGACGTGGCGGTGGGGCTCGCCACTTCCACTCGGAACAACCGCGGCCGCCGCGCCGCCAACAGTCCCTACTTGACCAGTACTTTCATGTTCGAGTAGGAGTCTGTGATGCCCCGAGTCCGTCTTGCCGAGAGAGCCGATGCTCGCGCGAGGAGTTCGCGCCGCGCCTGGCTGCGCGAACAGGGGCCGGTGCTGGCCGTCATCGCCGTGGGCGGCGCGCTCGGCGCCGAGGCTCGGTTCGGCCTGGCGCGCCTGCTGCCGACCCGGCCCGGGCAGTTCCCCTGGGGCACCTTCCTCACCAATGTCATCGGATGCTTCGCGATCGGTATCCTGATGGTCCTGATCACCGAGGTGTGGACCGGGCACCGGCTGGTGCGGCCCTTTCTCGGCGTCGGCTTCCTTGGCGGGTTCACCACCTTCTCCACGTACGCCGTCGAGACGCGGAACCTGCTGCAGCCCGGCACCGTCTACCTGGCGTTCGGATACCTGGCCGGGACGCTGCTCGCGGCGATGCTCGCCGTGCTCGGGGGCGTGATGTCGACTCGAACGCTGGTGCTGCGCAGGCGAATACCGCGAGACACCGAGAAGGAGGGGGCGCGCGCATGACCCTGGTACTGGTCTTCCTCGGCGCGATCCTCGGCGCACCGGCCCGCTACCTCACCGACCGTGCCGTCGGCACGCGCCACGACAGCCCGTTCCCGTGGGGCACCCTGACCGTCAACCTGGCCGGCTGCCTGATCCTGGGCGCGCTGACCGGCGCGGCCGTCTCGAACCCGGTCATGGCCCTGCTCGGCACCGGCTTCTGTGGCGCGCTGACCACCTACAGCACGTTCAGCTTCGAGACGCTGCGGCTGCTCGAGCAGCGCTGTTACTTCTACGCGGTGATGAATGTGACCGTGAGCGTGATCGCCGGTCTCGGTGCGGCCCTGCTCGGCTACACCGCCGCCCACGCGCTGGCCGGCTGAAAACTCTCCGGTCTTTTCCCGCGCGCCGCGATTGCCCCGAGTGTGCTGGTCGGGGATGATTTCCGCATGCCTCGCGCACCATGTCGTGGGGCGGTTCGAGCACACCCGGATCGGCGACAACGACGTGGCGTATGGGGAAGAGGTGCGAAAAGTGATGAGTAGCAAGCGTTTCCGCAACGGTGCCGCGCGACTGGCGATATTCGCGGGCATCGGATTCGCGGCGATGATCATGGCGGGCCCGGCCCCTGCGGCCCCTGCGGCCCCGGCCGCGCCGGATGTGGCGGATTTTTCCGGATTTTCGATCGCCGCGCCGGTGCTTCCAGGCGGTCTCACGATTCCGGGAGCGTCGGATACCACCCAGTTATGGCCCGGCGGCCCCAGGGTCGGGATGACCCCCGGCGACTCGCTCTGGCCCGGCGGACCGGCCCTGCCCGGCCTGGCGGTGGTCAATCCGCAGCAATCGGTCAGTGCGCCGTGCACGACCCCCGGCACGCGTGCCTGCCTGCAGCTGTCGTCGAATCTGGCATGGCTGATGGACAACGGCAAGGTCACCTTCGGCCCGACCCCGATCTCGCACGGACGGCCCGGGTTCGAGACCCCGCCGGGCGTGTTCCATGTCGCGTCCAAGGATTGGTACCACTGGAGCACCATGCACCACGCCGAGATGCGCTACGCGGTGTTCTTCAACGGTGACATCGCCACCCACATCGGCCCGATCCAGGAGAAGTCGCACGGCTGCATCCGGATGACCCCGGACGGCGCACGAGCGTTCTACGACTACCTGCGCCCGGGCGACCAGTTCGAGGTGGTGCGCTGAATTCTGTGTCGACGTGGTGAGGGCGGGCCGAGCGGGCCCGCCCTCACTGGTCTCCGACTCGCTTCCGAACTGCTTCCGCTCCGCTTCGGATCGGATGGAGCCTGCTCCATCGGCGCGAGGATCCTCAGCCCTTCAGGCCCACCTCGACGGCGAGGGTGAGCTCGATCTTGTCGCCGACGACGACACGGCCGCCCTCGAGGGGCATATCGATGGTGATGCCGAAATCGCGGCGGTTGATGGTCGTCTTGGCCTCGAATCCGGCGACCGGGCCCTGCCCCATGCCCGGGTCGACGCCGAGGAACTCGACGTTCAGCTTGACGGGCTTGGTGTTCCCGCGGATGGTGAAGTCGCCCTCGGCGGTGAAGTCCTCCCCGTCGGGGCGGATTCCGGTGGCGGTGAAGGTCGCGACCGGGAATTCCTCGGCCTTGAAGAAGTCGGCGGTGCGTAGGTGGGCGTCACGCTGATCGTTGTCCGTGGTTACCGAGTCGACCTTGATCTGCACGGAGGCCTGGGCCGTGCCGTCCTCGTTGACGACGAGCTCGCCCGAGAAGTCGCTGAAGCGGCCCTGGACCTTGCTGACCATCAGATGGCGCACGCTGAAGCCGAGGGTGGAGTGTGCGGGGTCGATGACCCAGGTACCCGCGGTCAGGCCGATGGGAGTGGACATGGCGTTCTCCTGTTCGGAAGGGGGCGGGATGCCGCGCTGCGGCATCATCCGACAGCCTATTTGGTTTCCATGTCCACCTAACTGAAAACCGGCCGTCGATATTCCAAATTGTTGTTGCGTTCTGCCGTATCGGCGGTCAGAGGCGCGACTCCAGGTACGTCATTACCTCCGCGGGTGTGTCGGCGAAGTGCGCGAGCTCGGCCAGCGGCACGGGCAGGAACCCCTCGGCCTCCATGCGCTCGAACTGCCCCCGCAGGCCGTCGTAGAATCCGGCGGTATTGAGCAGTACCACCGGCTTGTGGTGCAGCCCATGCTTTT
This sequence comes from Nocardia albiluteola, assembly GCF_018860155.1. Lineage (GTDB taxonomy): Bacteria > Actinomycetota > Actinomycetes > Mycobacteriales > Mycobacteriaceae > Nocardia > Nocardia albiluteola. Next base: position 121,562 of record NZ_JAHKNI010000010.1, on the reverse strand, counting down.
TCAGCTCCAGGATCTCGGTGGCCTCGTCCAGCGTCCCGGTCCCGCCGACCATGACCACCACCGCGTCCGCCCGCTCGAGCAGCAGCGCCTTGCGCTCGGCCAGATCGGCCGCCACGATCATCTCGTCGGCCCCGGCGCGGGCCTTGGCCCGCAGGAATTCGACGGACACCCCCACCAGGCGGCCGCCGCTGCTCTGCACGCCGTCGGCGACGACCTTCATCAGGCCCGCGTCCGACCCGCCCCACAACAGGGTGTGCCCGCCCCCGCCGAGTAGCTCGGCGAACTCGCGCGCGGGCACGGTGTAGCGCTCGGAGAGATCGGCGGCGGAGAGGAAGACGCAGATATGCATTCGCCCACCCTACGAAACGGCCATATGGCACGGGGTGCTTCGGGTACCGTTGAGATCCGGCATTCGAGGGACAGTGGGGCAGTCGTGCAGGGTCTCGTCGTCGATTCTCCCGATCAGCAGTTGCTGCGCGAGGCCGTCGCGCAGATCGCGGCGAAGTACGGGGCGGAATACTTTCTGGAGCGATCCCGCTCCGGCGCGAAAGTCGGTGAGCTGTGGGCCGATCTGGGTGCGGCGGGGATGCTCGGGGTGCACCTTCCCGCCGCGCACGGAGGTGGCGGCGCGGGTCTGACCGAATTGTCGATTGTTATCGAAGAGCTTGCTGCGCATGGTATTCCGTTGCTGCTGACGGTCATATCGCCGGCCATCTGCGGGTCCATCATCGCCGCGCACGGCTCTCCGGAACTCGCGCGGGACTGGCTGCCCGGCCTGGCCGAGGGCAGCCGCAAGATGGCCTTCGCGCTCACCGAACCCGATGCCGGATCCAACTCACATGTGCTGCGCACCTTCGCCCGGGCGGACGGGGACGGCTGGATACTCTCGGGGGCAAAGCAATTCATCTCCGCGGCCGATGAGGCCGACGCGCTGCTCGTGGTCGCGCGCGCGATCGATGTGGTCGACGAGCGCCGGAATCCGCTGTCGCTGTTCGTGGTTCCCTCCGGCGCGAAGGGGGTGACGCTGCATCCGCTGCAGACCGTGGTTGTCTCGCCGGACCATCAGTTCACTGTGTTCCTGGACGAGGTCCGGCTGGGTCCGGATGCGCTGATCGGCCTGCCCGGCAGGGGATTACCACAGGTGTTCGCCGGGTTGAACCCCGAACGCATTCTGGCCTCGGCGATCAGCGGCGGCATCGGCCGCTACGCCATCGCCAAGGCCGTGGACTACGCCAAGCAGCGCCGCGTGTGGTCGGTTCCCATCGCCGCGCACCAGGGCATCTCGCATCCGCTGGCCGAATGTCATATCGCGGTCGAGCTGGCGCGCCTGGCGACCCGCTCGGCGGCGCAGCAGTTCGACGCCGGGGGCGATGCCGCAGGCGCGGCCAACATGGCGAAATTCGCGGCCGCGGAGGCCTCACTGCGGGCGCTGGATCAGGCCATCCAGGTGCACGGCGGCAACGGTCTGACCGCCGAATACGGATTGGCCGAGATGTGGTTCACCGCAAGGCTGATGCGCACCGCCCCGGTGAGCCGGGAGATGGTGCTCAACTATGTCGGCGAGCACACCCTGGGACTGCCCGCGTCGTACTGACGAGCCGGAATTACAGCTCGCTGGGTGCCTGCTTGGCCGCGCTGCGTACCCCGAACGCCTCGATCACCTCCATGATGCCCATGAACAGCAGCCACCAGCCGGTGACGATGGTCAGCGCCGCGATCGAGTGGATCGGCCACACCACCAGGGCCACGCCGCCGATCAGCAGCATGATGCCGAAGAAGATTGTCCAGCCCTTGTTCTTGGTGCCCTCGGGGGCCTCCGCGCCGCCGATAAGCGCCGCCATGCCGCGGAACAGCCAGCTGATGCCGATCCACAGCGCCAGCAGTATCAGCGAGTCACCGATGTGGCGGAAGCAGAACACCGCCAGGATGAACGACAGGATGCCGCTCACGATCGATAACACTCGCCAACCGGTGCCGATGTGCGGGCCCATCGCCGCGATCAGCTGCAGCACGCCCGAGATCACCAGGTAGAAGCCGAACAGGATGCCGGCGACGACGAGCGTCGGCCCCGGCCAGACCAGGATCATGATCCCGATGACCACCGACAGAATGCCGATGACCAGCAGTGACTGCCACGCACCACGGGCCAGCTGCTGCAGCGGCCCCACGTAAACTCCCTCTTTGCTGGTTGTCATGTTGGCAGAATAATCCCAGTTTGATTATTAGCGGGCAATTCGCTGTAGATGAGTTGGTAACGACACACGGCGCGGCGGCTGTGCGCCGGTCGATACCCGGCTGCGGTGCGCGTGGGCGAAGGTGCCCGGCGACTGGCCCTTGCAGCCCCGGAACGCGATGGCGAAGGCCGAGACGCTTAGTCCGACGGTCTCGTTGCTGACCTCGCGAAGGTGGTGCCCTCCCCGGCCGGCCTCCGGCGCAGCGTGCGCACGCTGATGTCCAGGTCCGCGGCGATATGTGCCTGGTCGGAGACGGCGCCGCGGCGGATGAGCAGTTCACGCACCTGACCGCTCGGGCCGGTACGACTGCGCCGGCTCTGCATCAGCTCCGCGCACTGGTGCTCGTAGAATCTTGTGGTCGCCGGATTTGCTTGTGGCAGAGGGAGATTCAGGCTGGCGCTGTGGCTGACCAAGCGATCCCATGACGTCGAAGTTCGGTGGATGGCACATGAGCCCGGCCGTTTCGTGCCGGAATGCTGTGCGGCCGTTCAGTTTACTCGACGGTAAGTTTGCTGGGTACGTCCCATATTCGCCGATTCCTGGCCCAAACTGCGCTGGTTGAATCTTCACGATAGCCATACGGTTTCTCGTATGCCGCATCCTGATCGGCCCCCCTTGTCGACCCGGTCATTTGTTCAATCTGCCGGTGAGCTGTGCGTTCGCCCTGCGGTACTTCCATACTCGACGCGTCCGGAGTGATTCTGAAAATGCTGTCGGTTCCCTCGAATGCCAGGAATGCCTGGATCACCGTGTCCGCGCCGGCCGATGGCCGGGTGCTGGGTACCTTGCCGATGCACTCGCCCGACCGGGTGCAGGCGGTGGTCTCCTGCCTACGCGAAACGCAAGTCCTGTGGCGCTCGATGGGCGTCGTCGGCAGGGCAAAATGGCTCACCAAGTTCCGAGACTGGTTGCTGGGCAACGAGGATATGGTCGTCGGGTCGCTGGCCGCGGAAACCGGCAAACCGGTCGCCGCGGCGTATCGGGAGTTCCGGATCGGCATCGACGCACTGGACTACCACCGCACGCGCGGGGCGGAATTCCTCGAGTCGCGGCGAGTGCGCACCGGTGGCGTGCCGAACGCATCGCTGCAGCTCGCGATCGCCCAGCGGCCCTGCGCGGTCGTCGGTGTCATCTCCTCCTGGGTCTACCCGCTGGCCGCGGCGCTGTTCGAGGTCATCCCGGCGCTGCTATCCGGATCGGCCGTGGTGGTCAAGCCGTCCTCGGTGACGCCGCTGACGATGCGCGCCCTGGTCATCGGCTGGGCCGAGCTCGGTGCGCCGCCCGTGCTGGATTTCGTGACCGGTCACGAGGCCGGGCCCGCCCTGGTCGACGCCGTCGATTTTGTGCATTTCAGCGGTTCGCCCGAGACCGGCAAGGTCATCGCGCTACGCGCGGCCGCGCGGCTGATTCCGTGCCGCCTCGAGCTGGGGGGCAAATCGTCGGCGGTGGTGCTGACCGGGGTGGACATCGGCCGCGCCGCCGCCGGGATCGCCCTGGGCGGCCTGGCCGGGTCGGGGCAGAGCTGTAGCTGCATCGAGCGGGTCTTCGTCGAATCCCCGATCTACGACGCCTTCATCGATCGTCTCGTCGACGAGGTCGACGCCTTCGGCGCCCAGGATCCCGACGACACCACCGTCGAGGTCATGACCTCGGCCGCGCACGTGATCCAGGTGAAGAACCAGGTCGAGGACGCGGTGAAGCGCGGCGCCGTGGTGCGCGCGGGAGGGCACGGTTCCGGGCACATCTTCGCCCCGACCGTGCTCGTCGATGTCGATCCGGCGATGTCCGTGCTCACTCAGCAGACCCTCGGCCCGGTACTGCCGGTGGTGCGAGTCGCCGATGCCGAGCAGGCCATCGCGCTGGCGAACGATCCGTACGGGCCCTGCGCGAGCGTGTGGACCACCGACGGCCCCGCGGGATCCTACGTCTGCGGCCGTCTCACCGCCGCGCGGGTCGCGGTCAACGATGTATCGGTGCACCTGACGCCGATGCTGCATGTGTAACACCTCTCCGATGTTCTGTAACCCCCTCTCCAACAAGGAAATTCACGACTTTAGAAGAGAGCGATGAACACAATTCCCGAGTTCGCGGTCGATCCTTCGGTTCTCGTGTTCGCGGAGGTGAAATGATGGGCAGCTGGCAGATCTTCGCCGCCACCATGATCATGGCCGGCGCGATGGCCGGTGTGCTGATGCGGCTGCGCCCCCAGCGCTTGCCCAGCGGCCGCAGCGTCGCCGAGATCCGCGAGCGCATCGTCGCGGAGAGCTTTCCCCCCATCCCCGTGCTGCTCGCCGGGCACAGTGCGCCCGAGCACGCGCCCGACGTGCCCGAGGCGCACCGCATCATGCAGGAGCATCTGGACTGCATGGTGTCGGACTGCCCGCGCAAGGCGGCGGCGCACCGCGTGCTCGTGGCGGCGGGCCGGATCACCCCGCGCCGGCTCGCCGCCCCGGCTCGCTAGCGCTCGCCCACTTCGCCGCAACCGGCCCGCGATCCCGATAGGGTGAGACGGTCGGGGGATATGTCCGTCCCCTGCCCGCCCGGCGAAGGGATACGCAGCATGGATTTGAGCCTGCATTACTGGAACTATTCGACCCCGGCGGACCCCACCCGCATCGCGACCACCCTCGGCCGCACCGCCCAGCTCGCGGAGCAGGTCGGATTCGCCGAATTCACCGTGATGGACCACTATTTCCAGATGGAGCACCGCGGCGTCGCCGAGGAGCCGATGCTCGAGGCGTACACCACCCTGGGGTATGTCGCGGCGCTGACCGAGCGGATGCGGCTGGCGGTCCTCGTGACCGGCGTGATGTACCGCTATCCGGGTCTGCTGGCCAAGATCGTCGCGACCCTGGACGTGCTGTCCGGCGGGCGCGCGCAGCTGGGCATCGGCGCCTCCTGGTACGAACGCGAGCAGCTCGCGCTGGGTGTTCCGCTCGTGCCGATGGGCGAGCGGTTCGAGCGGCTGGAGGAGACGCTGCAGATCTGCCTGCAGATGTGGAGCGACAACAACGGCCCGTACAAGGGCGAGATCTATCAGCTTGCCGAGACCCTGTGCGTGCCCGCGCCGTTGACGCGGCCGCGGCCTCCGATTCTGATCGGCGGCGGCGGTGAGAAGAAGACCCTGCTGTTCGTCGCACGCTACGCCGATGCCTGCAACCTGTTCGGTTCCGGCATCGACGACGTGACCCACAAGCTCGACGTGCTGCGCAAGCACTGCGATGCTGAGGGTCGCGACTACGACGCCATTCGTAAGACGGTGACCTACCTGGGCCCCGTCCTCGACGACGCCGACGCGTTCGTCGCCGATGCCGAACACTATGCGGGGCTGGGGATTACGCAGCTGGATGTCATGCCGGACCCGGGCGTGGATCCGCTGGAGTACGCCGAGCGGGCGGGTGAACTGATCCCGCGCCTGGTCGGGTTCTGACGCGAGGCTCACGCCGAATCGACGCCGTGGGCGCCGGACCTGGTTCCGGCGCACACGGCGTCGTCGTCTGCCGGGCCGGGGTGAGCCGCGCTTGCCATATACCCATAGGGGGTATAGGTTATCTGAGGTTCGAGCAGGTCGATGGTGAGTGAGGTGGGCAGATGCAGACGGTATGGCACGCGATAGTGCATGCGCTGGCGCTGGCGGGGTCTATGACATGGGAGATCCTGTGGGCGCTCGTCCTCGGCTTCGCGCTCTCGGCGGTGGTGCAGGCGGTGGTGCGCAAGTCCACGATCGTGCGGTTGCTCGGCGATGACCGGCCTCGCACGCTGGCGGTCGCGTCGGTGCTCGGGGCGGCCTCGTCCTCGTGCTCCTATGCCGCGGTTGCCCTGGCGCGTTCGCTGTTCCGCAAGGGGGCGAACTTCACCGCGGCGATGGCCTTCGAGATCGGTTCGACCAATCTGGTCGTCGAACTCGGCATCATCCTGGCGCTGCTGCTGGGCTGGCAGTTCACCGCGGCCGAGTTCATCGGCGGCCCGATCATGATCGTGCTGGTGGCGGTGCTGTTCCGGCTGTTCGTGCGCTCGCGCCTGGTCGAGGCGGCGCGGGAGCAGGCCGAGCGCGGGCTGGCCGGATCGATGGAAGGCCATGCGGCCATGGACATGTCGGTCTCCGGCGATGGATCGTTCCTGCGGCGGCTGCTGTCACCGCGCGGATTCACCTCCGTCGCCCACGTTTTCGTGATGGAGTGGGCGGCGATCCTGCGCGATCTGGTCATCGGGCTGCTGATCGCGGCCGCGATCGGCGCGTGGGTTCCGGATCGGTTCTGGCAGAGCTTCTTTCTGGAGGGTCATCCGCTGCTCTCGGCGGTGTGGGGGCCGCTGGTCGGGCCGCTGGTCGCGATCGCCTCGTTCGTCTGCTCGATCGGCAATGTGCCGCTGGCGGCGGTGCTGTGGAACGGCGGCATCAGTTTCGGCGGCGTGACCGCCTTCATCTTCGCGGACCTGCTGATCCTGCCGATCCTGAACATCTACCGCAAGTATTACGGCACCCGCATGATGCTGACCCTGCTGGGCGTGTTCTACCTGGCCATGGCCGGCGCCGGCTACCTCGTCGAAATCCTCTTCGGCGCAACGGGGCTCACCCCGCACGCACGCAACGCGATGGTGATGGCCGAGGGTATCCGCTGGAACTACACCACCTGGCTCAACATCGTATTCCTGGTGCTCGCGGCGATTCTGGTGATCCGCTTCGTGCGCACCGGCGGAATTCCCATGCTGCGCATGATGGGTGGTTCACCGGATGCCGAGCATGATCATGCGGGACACGATCATGCCGGGCACGGTCATGGCGAGCACGATCACTCCGCGCACGGCAATGCCGGACACGAGGATGCGGGGGACGACCACGCCGAGCATGGGCACACCCAGCACGATCACACCGCGCACGGCAATGCCGGACACGAGGATGCGGAGCACGTCCACGCGGGGCACGATCGCGCCGAGCATGGGGACAGTAAGCACGAGCATCCAGGCCATGATGACGCCGGGCACGAATCCGGCCACGGGTCACGGTAGCGATCCGAACGGATCGGATTGTTCGCCAACGATATTGCCTCGACGCGGCCCCAAGTGGGGCCGCGTCGAGCTGGAATAGAGCGCTCGGATCGAGCGTTGGGGTGAGCCATGACGGTGAGTGGAACTGTGGCGCCCGGATTCGAGCCGGTGCGAGAGGCCTTCGAGCGCAACTTCGCCGAGCACGGGGATGTCGGCGCCGCGGTCGCGATCTACCGGGACGGTCGCCCGGTGGTGGATCTGTGGGGCGGCCTCGCCGATCCGGCGACCGATCGTCCCTGGGAGCGCGATACCGCCGCGTTGGTCTATTCGGCGACCAAGGGGGTGCTGGCGGCCGCCGCCCACCTGTTGGTCGAGCGGGGGCAGCTGGATCTCGACGCGCCCGTCGCGCGGTACTGGCCGGAATTCGCCGCTGCGGACAAGGGGGAGATACCGGTGCGCTGGCTGCTGAGCCATCGGGCCGGCCTGCCCGCCCTGGACAGGGCGGTCCCGCTCGCGGCCGCGCTGAGCTGGGATCCGATGGTCGAGGCGCTGGCCGCGCAGCGCCCGCAGTGGACGCCGGGTACCGCCCACGGGTACCACGGGCGGACGTTCGGCTGGCTGGTCGGGGAGGTCGTGCGCCGGATCACGGGCCTGACGCCCGGCCGTTTCGTGGCACAGGAGATCGCGGGCCCGCTGGGGATCGACTTCTTCATCGGCCTGCCCGAGTCCGAGCGCGCCCGGGTGGCGCGACTGGTCTTCGCGCCCAGGCCCGAGCTCGGCAGCGTGGCCATCGAGGACATCCCCGAGGCGTTTCGCGGGATCTTCGCCGCCATGCAGGATCCTGACCACCTGATCAACCGGGCATTCCAGGTCACCGATCCGGCCGATCCGGACTTCGATTCCTACGAGGTGCAGGCCGCGGAGTTTCCCTCCTCCAACGGCATCGGCACCGCGCGCGGGCTGGCCCGGCTCTATGCCGCGCTGATCGGGGAGGTGGACGGCGTGCGCCTGCTGTCCCCGGCCACGCTCGCCGATGCCGTGCGCGAGCAGGCCGAGGGCATCGACCGGGTGATGATGATGCCGGACCGCTACGCCAGCGGATACATGCTCCCCACCGCGGGCCTGGAGTTCGCCGGTCCCGACTCGTTCGGGCATCCCGGCCGCGGTGGATCGCTGGCCCTGGCCGATCCGAGCCGGGGGCTGGCCTTCGCGTATGTCACCAACTACATCATCGAGGGCGCGGAGGACCTCCGGGCGGCCGGGCTCGTCGCGGCCTTGAACTCGGTCGCGAGCTGAATCCCGCGGCGCCGGTGTCGCGCGCGGTAATCAGACCGGGACGACCAGAGGTGCCGCCGGAGCGCGGAATCGCTCGACGGCCTGGGAAAAGCGGCCGCGGTACTCCCGCGACACGGTGAGCGCGTCCTCGACCGTGTCCACATCGGTGAGAATGGGCAGCCTGCGGACCTGGCATCCGCAGCGGCTCAGGGCCTCCCGGGTCAGCTCGCCGGTGCGGTCGGTCGACATGGGTACCTCGGCGAGCGTGCGGGCCGGGCGCGGGTCGGTCAGTCCGAGCGCCCACCAGCCGCCGTCGGTCGCGGGGCCCAGTACGGCATCGCCGCATTCGAGCAGGAGCGAGGCCGACACCGCGAGCAGTGCCGGACCGGCCTGCGGGGTGTCCATGCCGATCTGCAGGACCGGCAGTCCCAGCCGGGCGGCGTCGGCGTGGGCATTGGCCAGCCGCTGCCCGAAGCTGTCGCCGCGCTGCGGTACCAGCTCGAATTCCTCGAGCGCCGTGGACAATTCGTCGGACCGCTCGGCCTGGGACAGATCGCCGGTCCAGGCCACCATGCGATGCCGGACGCCGCTGTGCCGCACCGCGGCCAGGGTGTCCAGCAGTGCGGCGGCCGCCAGCTGAGCCGACTCGCGCGGCGAAAATGGCGGTGTGAGACGGGTTTTGGCGAATCCGGCGATCGGGGACTTCGCGATCACGAGCAGTGTCGCGGCGATCCCCGGCTGCGTCGCGGCCGTCGGCTCACTCATCGCACGCTCCAGAAATCCTGGACCGCCCGCAGGGTGCCGCGCACCGACCCCGAAACCTTGGATACGCCATGGGTTCTGGGGCGGTAGTTGATGTCACGTTCGACGATCCGCCATCCGGCATCGGCCGCGCGTATCAGCAGCGCCAGCGGATATCCCGAGCGTGGATGCAACGGCCCCAGCGCCAGGAGTCGTTCGCGGCGGGCGACCCGCATGGCGGCGATGTCGTGCACCTGCAGGCCGTGCCGGCGCCGCAGCAGCGCGGCGATCAGGAGGTTGCCCGCACGGGCATGCCAGGGCCAGGCGCCCGCGCCGACCGGCCGCCTGCGGCCGACCACCATGTCGACGTCCGCGTCCAATTCGCCCAGCAGGAAAGACAATTCGGCGGCATCCATGGATCCGTCGCCGTCGAGCACGGCCACCAGTTCGGTATCGGCCGCACGAACACCCGCATGGACCGCCGAGCCGTAGCCGGGAACCGGTTCTCGCACCACGGTGACCCCGGCCGCCCGCGCGACGGCCGCGGTGTCGTCGGTGGACGCGTTGTCCACCACGATCACGCGGAACCCGGACGGAACGGCCGCCAGCACGCCGGGGAGCGCACCGGCCTCGTTGTGGCACGGGATCACCACGGTGACCTCCGGCGCGCCCACGGTGTCCGCCGGCGCTCCGGCCGGTCGGCGCTCCGGCTCCGCGGCATTTGCTGGTTCGCTCGCAAGCTTGCTCACAACTTCCGACCGTAGGCCCGCGACCACCGAATTCGGCCCAGCGAACCGGTGACGAAAGTATGACGGGGCATGGTGGCGACCGGTGGATCCGTCGGTGTGGCCGATGCCGCGGCTTAGGGTGAACCTGTGCAGCAGCAAACGGCCCCCCCGGCGCGGCCCGGTTCCGGCGTCCGCGCCGATCTGTTGTGTGCCACGGCGGCGGCGGTGCTGGTAGCCGCGGCCTTCGCGCTGCCGTTCGTGAAGGGCCGTGCCTGGTCCGAGCATCTGTACGCGGCGGCCGCGCCGATCTTCGGAATCTGGGGGCCGCATATCGGCTGGGGGACCGGTCCCGCGATCGCCGTCGCGGTGCTGGTCGTCCTGTTCGGGCCCGGACTTGCCCACAGGTTGCCATGGCGGCCGATGCTGGTGCTGGCCTGGCTCACCTCGGTCGCGTGGACGTTCTCGCTGGCGATGATCGACGGCTGGAAGACCGGATGGGCCGGCGATCGGCTGGCGCGGCAGGAGGAGTATCTCTACACCGCGCATCGGATCACCGACGTCGGCGCGATGCTGCGCGGATTCTCCGGCCGCATCCTGGATTTCCGGCCCGACTCGTGGCCCACCCACGTCTCCGGGCATCCCGCGGGCGCGCTGCTGACCTTCGTGCTGATGGACCGGATCGGCCTGGGCGGTGGGGCCGCCGCGGCCTGGGTGGTCGTGCTGGCCGGGTGCAGCGCGGCCGCCGCCGTTCCGGTTGCGCTGAATGCGCTGGGCTCGCCCGGGCGGGCGCGCGCCGTGGTGCCTTTCCTGGTTCTCGCGCCCGCCGCGGTGTGGATCGGTGTGTCGGCCGACGCGCTGTTCACGGGCGTGACGGCCTGGGCCGTCGCACTGCTGGCCGTCGCGACCCGCCGTCGCGCCGGATGGCCCGTCCCCGCGCTGGCGTCGGGGCTGCTGTTCGGATACGGGCTGTTTCTGAATTACGGGCTCACGCTCATGGTCGTCCCGGCGGCCGCGGTACTGCTCGCGCGGGGCGTGCGCGGGGCGGTGCCCGCGCTCGTCACGCTGGTGGGTGTGGCGCTGGTAGTGGCGGCGTTCGCCGCCGCGGGATTCTGGTGGCTGGACGGCTATCACCTTGTGGTGCAACGGTATTACCAGGGCATCGCCTCGGAGCGGCCGTACAGCTATTGGGTCTGGGGCAATCTCGCGGCCACGGTGTGCGCGGTGGGACTGGCGGCCGCCGGGGCGCTGCACCGGGTGGTCCGCGGAGTCGTGGAACCGTTGGCGCCGAACCGGTTCGGTGTGAGCTCGGCCGGAAGCCCCGGGGGGAGCGGGCAGGCGCGGCGTCCGGACGAGGGCGCACGAATGCGGCAGGTCGAAAGTGCGGACGTGAGAACAGGTATCGCCCCCGCTGCTCCGGGTGGGGCCGGATCGGTGCCGGCAGCGGACCGCGAGCCGAGGGCCGCAGGCGTCGCGGTCGCCGATCGGGAGAGTGCCGGTGGTAGTGCGGGGATATCGGCGACGCCGAGGAGAATGGCGTGGCTTCGCCGGGAGCCGGTCTGGCTCGAGCGGTGGCGGGTGCGGGTCGATCCGGCGGCATTGCTGGCGGCGGCGGGCCTCGTCGCCATCCTGGCCGCGGACCTGAGCGGCCTCAGTAAGGCCGAGACAGAACGGATTTGGCTGCCGTTCGATATGTGGGTGCTCGCCGGGACGGCCCTGCTGCCGCGCCGCGGCGCGCACTACTGGCTGGCCACACAGGCGGTGGCGGCACTGCTGATCAACCATCTACTGATGACGAACTGGTGATTCGATGCGCATTCTGGTAGCCGACGACGACGTGGTGGTCCGCGAGGTGGTGCGCCGCTATCTCGAGCGCGACGGGCTCACCGTGGTGGAGACGGCCGATGGCCCCTCGACCGCGGAAGTGCTGGCGCGCAACGAGATCGATCTGGCCATCCTGGACGTGATGATGCCGCCCCCGGACGGCATCGACCTGTGCCGCGCCGTGCGGTCCGGCGAGCATCCCGACATGCCGATCATCCTGCTGACCGCGCTGGGCGAGGAGGAGGATCGGGTCCTGGGCCTGCGGTCCGGCGCCGACGACTACATCGTGAAGCCGTTCAGCCCCAGGGAGTTGGCGTTGCGGGTGGCCTCGGTGCTGCGCCGGGCGCAGCGGTCCCCGGTCGCGGCCGAGCAGCCGCTGCGCAGTGGCGCCATCGAATTGCGGTCCGATGCGCAGGCCGTGCTGGTGGACGGCGTCCGGGTGGAGCTGACCGCGCGCGAATTCGACCTGCTGGCCTTCCTGCTCGCCCATCCGCAGCAGGTGTTCGGACGGGCCGAACTGCTCGAGCGGGTGTGGGGCTGGACCTTCGGCGACCAGTCCACCGTCACCGTGCACATCAAGCGGCTGCGCGCGAAACTCGGTGCCGCACATCGTATCGAAACGATCTGGGGCCGCGGGTACGCCTGGGGCCGGCCGGGGGAGGAGTCCGCCGATGCCTCATGACATCTTCGCGCTGATCGGCTACGCGCTGGCGGGTTCGGTCCCGGTGATGGCGCTGGGGGCGCTGGCGATGCGCCTGACCCACAACCGCAGCCTGACATTCAGTCTTGTACTGCTGGTGTTGATTCCGACGCTGGCCACCCTGGTCGGGGTGGTCGCGGTCAGCGGCCTGATGTTCACCGACGAGCTGTGGCGCATCGCGGTGGTGCTGGCGGTGGTGACCGCTGTCACGGTCCCGACGGCGATCGTGCTGGGCCGGGTACAGGCCCGGAAGATGGTGTGGGAGCGGCAGATGCGGGAGCAGGAGCGGGCCGCGGAGCGCTCCCGCCGCGAGCTGGTGGCGTGGGTCAGCCACGATCTGCGCACCCCGCTGGCCGGCATTCGCGCCATGGGCGAGGCGCTGGTCGACGGCGTGATCGACCAGCCCGAGACCATCGAGCGATACGCGAATCAGATTGTGCGCGAGACGAACCGGCTCTCGACGATGGTCGACGACCTGTTCGAGATGTCGAAGATCAACTCGGGCGCGCTGCGGCTGGAGCTCGAGCCGGTGGACCTGCGCGAGCTGATCGACGAGGTGGCCGCGGCCAATCAGCCGACCGCCGAGCGCGCGCGGGTGAGCCTGACCGCGCGCCAGCCGGGCTCGGAGATCATGGTTGCGGCGAGCGACCGCGCCCTGACCCGGGTGCTGACCAACCTCGTGGCCAACGCCATCGAGCACACCCCGCCGGGCGGCCGCATCGATATCTCGTCCGGTGTGCACGACGACCGGGCCTGGGCACACGTCACGGACACCGGCCCCGGCATCGCGCCGGACGATCTACCCCGCATCTTCGAGGTCGCCTACCGCGGCACCGCGGCCCGTTCCCCGGCCGCCACCGCCGCCATCGGCTCCAACAGTGGAATGGGCCTGGCGATCGCGGCGGGCCTGGTGCAGGCCCATCACGGCGAAATCAGCGCCTGCAACCAGGATGTCGGGTGCCGCTTCGAGGTGTTGCTGCCGCTGCTCGACGCTACTTCAGCGTGACGCTGCGTGCGGTGAGATCGCTCGGATCAAAGCCGCCATCCCGATGAAAGCGGATCAGGCGGCCAACCGGAAGAACAAGGGCTCCGCCGGTGGCCGGCCGCCGGCGTTCGACCCCGAACGATCCCGCTCTCACCCACTTGTGAAACGCTGGCTAGTAGCTGGGGTCGTGCTGGCAGGTGCGGTCGGCACCGGGGAGGGTGCCGTCACGGAAGTAGGTGCTGACGATGTCGTTCACGCACTGGCTCAGGTTGTTGGCGAGGATGCTGTGAACGCGGGTGTCTGCCAGAGTGACCATTCGTGACGCTGTGAGGTCCCGGTGCAGTGCAAGGCCTTCCTGGTAGGCGGCGCGGGTGTCGCGGGTTGCCTGCAAGATCAGGGCTGGTGTCGGGTTGTGCACAGCGGTGGGTGGCTCGATCGGGGCCGGCCAGAACGCGCAGGCGGTGATGTTGTTGGCGAACGCGCCGAATACCGGTTGGGTCGCCCGGACGCTTTCGATGTTGCGGTAGTACCAGGCCGGATCTCGGGGTGCGGCCTTGTCGCCGCACAGGACTGCGGCCGTGCCGGAGGCATCCATCGGAACGGGACCGCTGATCTTCGCTTTCAGCTGCTCCATTTTGACGGGCAGCCCGGACACCGCGTCGGCTACGATCCGCACGACCTCGGCGAGGTTGGTGTTCTTCCGCGGAGTCGACAACAGCGCCAGCATCATCATCGGTACGGTGTGTTCGTCGATGAGATAGCCGTTGCCGATGACCGGATTCGCGGCGGCGCGTCGGATCATGTCCTCGACAAAGGCTCGGACCTGCGGTCCGCTGCTACCGAAGTGGTAGTCGGCGTCGTGGCGGGCCGCCCAGATCGCCCAGTCGTCGAGCCCGGCCTCGTTGGCGGCGCCCATGTCCTGGTAACTGCCGATCCAGTAGCGGTCCGGGTCGATCGCGCTGTCCAGCACAATCCGGTCACTGTGCTGAGGGAACATCTGCGTGTATACCGCACCCAGGTAGGTGCCGTAGGAGGCGCCGAAATAGCTGAGCTTGCGTTCACCGAATGCGCTGCGGATGACATCCATGTCTCGGGCGGTATTGCGGGTGGTGATGAACCGGGCCTTCTCGGGATCGGGTGCTACGCAGGAAGCCGCGAGCGCGGCTGCCAGGCCGGCGTCGCGCGCGTAGCCGAAGGCGTCGAAGCCGGCCGAGAACAACATGGTGGGCAGCGGCAGCGCACAACTCAGTCGGTCCGATCGGCCGATCCCACGCGGGTCCATGCCGATCAGGTCGTACCGGGCGCGGGCATCCGGTGTGAGTCGATCCCGGAGGTCGACCATCATGTTCAGGCCCGGACCGCCGGGACCACCCGGGTTGGACAGCATGATCCCGCGTCTGTGGGCTGGGTCGGTGGCCGGGATACGCGAGATCGCCACGGTCAGCGTGCGTGAGTCCGGTCGGTTGTAGTCGAGCGGTACGACGACACCCGCGCACTGGGCCCCCGCACGGTCGAGCGCCGCGTCGTTACACGGCTTCCAGTGCAGTTGCTGGTGGTAGAACGACTGCAGCCCACCCGGGATGTCATCGACCGGATCGGCGCTTGCCGGTGCCAGTGGCACGGTGGCGAATGCGGCTGCTGATATGACCCCCATTACAAGCCATCGAACCCATCGCATCCGCATCCGCATCGGCATCGCATCTTCCTGCTCACGACCCCCGTGTACGCGTCCTTGATTCCGCACAGCCATTTTCGGGGTCTCGAACGCACCCTACTAGCCATTTGCTGAAGCCGGCTTGGTGATGCCGGGATTTCCAGTGGCGCCATTCACGCTTGACCCCCGGTCGCATCGTGGTTATGGCTCCTACATCAGGTTTTGCGGGGCATGTAAATGTGTTACGGATCACAGTGTGGCGCGATTGGGGCGTATGCCGGGCAATTGCCTGCCATATCTGCTCAATCACCCGTGCTGGTATCGGCTCGGTCTCGCGAATTTCCCCCTCCTGGCCGGGCGGTCTCAATGGTTGTCGAAACATTTCCGCTTCGTAGTCATATTGTTATGCTATCGTGACGTCGACCCCGAGTGGTGGGTTGGTGCGGGCCCAGAGTGCCTGCGCGTCGGAAGTTGGACGCGGGAGACTCGATGGAATCCAGGCATATGTTGCCGACATCTCGGAAAAATGCTTGCCGCACAGCGTGTTCGGCTACCGCTGTGCCTGGCCCTCCGGTCGACGGCGCGCCCAGGCAACCAGTGATGTGGTTGCGGATCGGCAGTCTATGGCTTGCGACCCTTGCGCTTGCCGTGATCATGCTGCCGGCGGCATTGTCGATGCCGGTCGCGCGAGCCGCGGTGCTGTTGCCTGGTAACGATCCCTTCTATGCCGCACCCGCCGATCTCGCGTCACATCCGAACGGCGCGGTGCTCGGGGCGCGGACGATCCCACTGCTCGGTCTGCCGATGCCGGTGGCGGCGTGGCAATTGCGGTATCGCACAACCGATTCCGAAGAGCATCCGCAGCTGGACGTGACTACGGTGCTGGTGCCACCTGTGCCCTGGAGCGGGCCGCGGCCGGTGTTGTCGTATCAGGTGCCCGAGAACAGTCTCGACACCCGGTGCGCACCGTCGTTCACGCTGCGCGGCGGACGCATCACCGACATGGCGGCCACCATGCAGGATGCGCCGTTCATCGCGGATGCACTGCGGCGCGGATGGGCCGTCGTGGTCAGCGATTACGAGGGGCCGCAGTCCCGGCTCTTCGACGGCGTGACATCCGGGCGCGGAGTCCTGGACGGAATCCGGGCCGCACGGTCCTTCTCACCGGCCGGCATCAATGCCACGAGCCCGATCGGCGCCTGGGGATACTCGAGCGGTGCCTTCGCCACGCTGTGGGCCACGCAGTTGCGTCGGGAATACGCACCGGACGTGCGATTCGTCGGCACCAGCGCCGGTGGAATCCCCACCGATATTCCGGCCATGGCACAACGCGCCGACGGCTCCGGGGTGATGCTGATCCTGCTCGGGCTGGCCCGCGATGAACCCGGCTCCCGGTTGGCCGACTTGCTGAACAACCGGGGCCGCCGCGCGTTGCTCGCCGCAGGCACCTCCGGCTGCGGTGCGGATCTGGCGCAGAAATACTCCGACGCCCGCGTCGATAACTTCGCCTCGGTCCCGAACCTGTTCGCGCAGCCCGCTTTTCGCAACGCCGCCGCACCCAATGAACTCGGCCGTACCGTCCCCGACACCCCGCTGTACCTGTATCACAGCGTGACCGACGACAAGATCCCCGTCGCCGGCTACAGCGCCCTCGTCGATACCTACTGTGCTAAGGGTGCCACCCTCACCGCGATCCACTCGCTGATCCCGACGCACATCGGAGCCGCCGCTGGCGAAGGTTTCGGAGGCATGGACTTCCTCGCCGATCGCCTCGCCGGCATCCCACAACCCCCGGGGTGTGTGGTGCGGTGAGTCACCGAGGGAGCGCACGCCGCGCAGGCGCGGCAGCGTAGCGGCGTCTGGATGAGTTGGCCCGGACGAGGATGCGGCGTGGGGCCGAGCGGGCCATTCTCGAAAACGCCGGGCGGCGAGTCGCCCACCGCCCGGCGCTCTACGAGCGGATCACACCTCCAGGTCCTCCTCGATGCCCTTGAGGCGGTGCCGGGCCAGGGCGAGGTTCGCCCGCGCCCGATCCAGAGCGAGGTAAAGGAACAGGCCTTGGGACTTGCGGCCGGTCATCGGCCGGATGATGTGGTATTGGCCGGACAGCGTGATGAGGATGTCCTCGATACTATCGTTGAGTCCGAGCTGTTCCATGGTACGCAGCTTGGCGCGCACCACCTCGGTGTTCCCCGCGGCGGCGACCTGAAGGTCCAGGGTCTTGGAACTGCCGAGCGTCCCGAGGGCCATACCGCTGTTGTAATCGACGACGGCGGCTCCGATCGCGCCGTCGATCGCCATCATTTCTTTCAGCGCCAGATCCAGATTGGACATGTGTGTGTGTTCCTTTCAGTAGGTGCTTGTTGCCTAGTCTTTTTCGGGGACCGTCAGATGGTCGGCGATCGTACGAGCCACCGGCCGCGACTCCAGATGGAGCCGGCCGACGTTCACCTCCGGGCTCGCCAGCACGATCAGTGAGGCCCAGCCCGCGGCGTAGACCACCACATGCCCGCCGGTACCGCGCACCACGACCTCCTGAAACCCACCACCGTGCGCAGTGGTGGCGAGCCGATGCGACAGCGCCAGCTGCGAGGCGGCCATCGCGGCCATCGTGGAAGGCTCGATGTGCGAGGGCAGATCGTGGGCGATGAGCAACCCGTCGCTGGAAGCCACCAGCGTGCCGGTCAGCTGCGGGATGCGATCGCGCAGTGCTTTCAGTTCCGCCAGCACCACGGCGTTCGGTTCGGGTTCGGACATCGCCACCTTGGTCGACCTTCCCATCAGTGCGTAACCGAGCAGTTTCCTCCGCGCGGTCATGCCAGCTCCTCCAAAGCTGCCCGCAGGCGGAGGAGCAGGGCCTCGTCGACCGGCTCCCAACTGTCCGAGTCGGGAACCGGTTCAGACCGCCGTGGCGCACGTCGAGGTAGCGGCTCAGACCGCCGCGACGCGCGTCGAGGTAGCGGCCCGGACTCGCCGACTGCGCGGACGGCCGCCACCGGCTCGGCTGTCGCGACTGGGATAGGGGCCGCGACCGGCGGCTCGATCAGCCCCGCCGCGGTCAGCTCCCGCACCGCCTCCAGACAGCCATACGTCGTGCGGCCGAGGTCGCGTGCGATCTCGGTGATGCTGCGCCGAGTGTCAGCGGCAGCCAGCACCTCCGCCTGGCCGCCGGTGAGCACGACGCGCCGTCGCCGCACGCGGCGGACCGGCACAACTGGGGCGCGGTCGACCAGTTCCGCAGGCCACGGCCCGGACTCCGGATCGCCACGTCGCGCACACTCGTGAACGAGCGCGCGCGGCGTGATCTGGCAGATCTGGGCGAGCCAGTGGGGTGGCGCGGGCCGGAATTCGGGGACCGACGGCGAGGCCAGCAGAAAATAGGCGGCATCGAATACCGACAGCAATGCCAGGGTTTCCAATCGTGGCCGTCCCAGCATATGGCCGGGATCGCCGGCCGCGGCCCGCCGCCAGTCCTCCATGGTTGCCACGCCCGCCTCCACGACAAGACGGTCCAGCCCGATCGTGCGGCGGCAGTCGACGGATGCGATTGCGCCTTCGGCCAGATGAAACACGCCGTCGCTCGTGCGCAACATTCCGGTAACTCTGTCCTTCTCGAGCCGCCGCAGTTCGACCGCGAGCTCAACGGCCATGACCGTCCTCGGCCAATTCGCCCAGAATTCCCCGAAGCTGGAATCGCGCCATCGCCAGATTCCCGGTGTCGCCGTCGAACAGAACGTGCACGAAGAGCCGACCGTCGAAGTCGCCGTTCAGCAGATTCAACAGGTGATATCCGTGGGTCCCCGAGACGATGATCTCGGTGACGTCGTCACCGTCACCGTTGCGGCGGGTCGCCAGCGCAGCGCAACCCAGTACCGCACGGACCACGTCGGTGGTCGCTGCGGCGTCCTCGTGCTGGTCCACCGGATCGTGTCGACCGGCCGCGGCGATCGCCAGACCGCTCGCTCCGTCCACCAACGTCACGCTGCGCGCACCGGGAATGTCCATGATGCTGCGCAGACAGCCGTCAATATCGGTCACCGTGCCCTGGCCTGCCTGTCGTGTGAGATTTTCAGCAGACCAGACGGTACACAATGCGCCGAGCGAATGTACAGAAAATAACGGAAATCCATAGTAGAAATCACATCCCACGGTCGCCCGTGGCGGCACGGCGGTGAGTTCGTCTTCGCCGATCCGGCTACCTGGGCGAGCCCGACACCGCTACCGCGACCGAAACCCGCCTTTACGGCCCGGCTACTGCTAGATCATGGAATCGGTTGCATCCCAGGCTTACTCACCGCTCGTCCTGGGTCGCCCAGACCGGAACGTTGCCCGCTATCGAGGGCGCCGTGATCCGGCTCGACGTCGCGCGATTGCCGTCCGGGGCGATCCCGAAACCGGTATGGCTGTGGCACTCGGTCGTCGACCTCGACCCGGACATGGTCGATGTGTTGTGGCGGGCGTTCCTGCGCCGGTTCGATATTGGGCACACCTTCCGCATGCTCGAGCAGACTCTCGGCTGGACCAGCTCCACACTGCGGGACCCGGCCTCGGCGGACCGGTGGACCTGGCTGCTGCCGGCCGCCTACACCCAGCT
The DNA here is from genome assembly GCF_018860155.1 of Nocardia albiluteola. Taxonomy (GTDB): domain Bacteria; phylum Actinomycetota; class Actinomycetes; order Mycobacteriales; family Mycobacteriaceae; genus Nocardia; species Nocardia albiluteola. The sequence continues at coordinate 101,844 of NZ_JAHKNI010000010.1, read as the reverse complement.
CCGCCCGGCACGCGACCTCGCCGCCGATCTGAGACGCCCGTGGAAGAAACCCGCTACCCTGCAACGGCTTACACCCGCCCGCGTCCGACGAGGATTTCGGCACCTACGCGCAAACATCGCCTGTCCCGCCAGTGCGCCGAAACCTTCACGCCCCGGACCGGGCAGACCGCCCGGTCACCGCACCCAGCGCCCAGCACCCAGCTACGACATGCACATCAAGACGGCCAGCAACACCCGAGCACCAAAACCGGCCGGACCGCGACCACGCCGCAGAGCATAAAACTCGAGCTAGTTCGATGTGAGTACATGGAGATACCCACACCCTGACGAAATCAATTGTCGCGCTGATGGCATTGCGCTAGCCAGCTGTCGAGAAGTCTGCGTTGGCCGACTGGCGGCTGGTGGTTCACCACTCCGGAGCACCGGCGCCTGCGACGGCACGCAACGGAGCGGTGGCGAACTCCGTAAGGCCCTGCGCCGGAGTGATTGCGGCCGCGAAATCGAGCTGGGTGCGGGCTCTTTCGGGGCTCGCGACGATATGACGGACGTCGCCGGGGCGGTATTCGCCGGTGACGACGGGGGGTTTGCCGTCGTGGGCGCGTGCGAGCAGCTCGGCGACCTCGCGGATGGTGATGGGGGTGCCCGATGCGATGTTCAGCGGCACGAATCCGGGGAGCGGGCGGTGGACGGCCGCCACATTGGCCGCAGCGATATCGCGGACGTGCACGAAATCGCGCATCTGGGCGCCGTCCTCGAACACCCGCGGCGCCTCCCCGGCCTCCAGCGCGGACCGGAAGATGGCGGCCACGCCGGAATACGGTGTGTCCCTGGGCATATCGTCGCCGTAGACGTTGTGATATCGCAGCGCGGTGACCGTGCCGCCGGTGGCCGCCGCCCAGGCGCCCGCGTAATGTTCCTGTGCCACCTTGCTCGCCGCGTACAGGCTGCGCGGGCGCAGCGGACTGTCCTCGTCGATCGCCGCCCAGCGCAGCGGATCGCCCGTGGCGGGATCGAGATGGTCGAAGATGCCCCGGTCCAGTTCCGCCCGGTCGCGCGGGGCGGGCACGACCGGCACGGAATCGGCTGTGCAGTAGCGTCCCTCGCCGTACACGACCATCGACGAGGCCAGGACCAATCGGTGCACCCGGGCCTGTGCCATCGCCGCGAGCAGTACCGCGGTGCCGAGGTCGTTGTGGCTCGCATAGGCCGGCGCGTCGGCCGCGCTGACCCCAGCGCCCACCACTGCGGCCTGGTGGCATACGACGTCGATGCCCTGCAGCAGCGCGGCAACGGCCTCGGGATTGCGCACGTCGACCCGGTGAATGCCGTCGGGTGTCGCCGCACCGGCGCCGTGCGCGGCGGCGAGCATCAGGTCGGCCGCCACCACCTCGTCGCCGGCGTCGGTCAACGCTCGGTGGATGTGGGATCCGATGAAACCGGCCGCGCCGGTGAGAAGTACCCGCATCGGTCAGGCCGCGATCGGTCGCAGGGAGGTCATGCTTCGATCTTCGTTGTCCTCAGAGGGATCGGGGGTATCGAACCGCCATCCGTAAGAGATTCGTCATACGCGGATCGCCTGCGGACTGTCTCGCGGCCGGGCGCCGTAGTGCTGCGATCGACCGGGCGCCGTTGCTGGGCGGGACGAGGCGTCGCTTGGGCATGCCGCCTCGGATCGGTTCGTTGAGGACCGGAGCCGACGCGGCGGCGGGTCGGAGGTGCGGCCCCGTCGATTCAGGCGGCGTAGCGGCCGAGGGCGGGCTCGAGCAGGTCGAAGACCTGTTTGGCCTCGGTGACGATGGTGTCGGTGAGGCGCTTTCGGGAGAAACCGGCCAGGGTCATCTCCTGGACCCGCTCGAACAGCAGGCGGTGGGCGGCGCCGAGTTGGGCTGCGGCCGAGCGGCGGAGGATGTCCGGTCCGGGCAGTGCCCGCGCCAGCGCGCGTTCGCGTAGCTCGTGCAGTTCGCGCAGCCGGGCGGTGAGGGTGGGGCTCTCGGCGATCATGCGACAGAAGTCGCGGTCCGCGAACCCCGCGGAGGCGTGGTGATCGATTGCGGCGGCGTGGAATTCGCGGCGCAGGGCGGTCAGCGCCGACTCTCCGGGCGCCCGGGCGGCGACGGTCGCGGCCAGCGATGCCACGAACTCGTCGTGATAGTCCAGCGCCAGATCCTCCTTGCGCGGAAAGTAGTTCGTCACGGTCTTCTTCGCGACCCGCGCCACCTCGGCGACCTCGGCGATGGTGGTCGCCTCGAAGCCGCGTGCGATGAACAGGCGCGTGGCGTGATCGGAGATCGACTGGCGGGTCTCGCGCTTCTTGGACTCGCGGAGTCCGGGCGGTGCGCTGCTCATGGGGAGAATTTACCACAGTACTAGAAATACTCTTGACGCAATGAAGGGGATTGTCATAATCTTACGTCGGTAGTAAGAATATGGTTCGGTTGCCCGGTGGCGACTGTCACGTGAAAGGTGCTTCCCGTGCGCAAGATTCGGTTTTCACCCCGCCCGGAAGTTGCCGAGGCTCTGCGCCCGATCCCCGGTCCAGGGCAGTTGCTGGTCCGCACCGAGCTGGCCGGAGTTCACGCCGGGCTCGTGCGCATGCTTGCCGCGGGTGGCGGGGCGGATCCGGGTGGCGAGACCATCGGCACCGTCGTGGCCGCGGGGGAGGGCGTGCCCGGCTCCTGGATCGGCAAGATCGTCGGCGGGGTCGTCTTCGAGGGTGTCTATGCCGACTACGTGCTCGCCACCCCGGCACTGGTCACCGAGATTCCGACCGGCATCGACGGTGCGGACGCACTCGCGGTGGTGCGCGGCGGGCTGGTGGCCATGGGGGCGCTGCGTGCGGGGCGGTTCGAGAAGGGGGAGTCGGTGCTCGTCACCGCCGCCGCCAGCGGCAGCGGCCATCTGGCGATTCAGATCGCCCGCGCGCTGGGCGCGGCGCGCGTCGTGGCGGCGGTAGGGTCGCCCGACAAGGCGGAGTTCGCGCGCGAGTGCGGGGCGGACGCCGTGGTGGGTTACGACGGGCCGTGGGGCGATCCGGTCGATGTCGTACTGGACGGTGTCGGCGGCGAACTCGTGCGGCGCGGGGTGGAATCCCTTGCGCCACACGGCCGCCTGGTGGCCTACAGCGCGGGTGGTGGCTCGGTGGACGCGGGCAGCCTGCTCGCGGAACTGAAGACGGTCACGGGATTCTCGGTGGGACTGCTCAGTCGCGCCCACCCCGATCTCGTTACCGCCTACCGTGCGGACCTGTGGCGGTTGCTGGCCGATGGCGAGATTCGCCCGCGGCACAGGGTATTCGAATTCGCCGACATCGCCACGGCCGTCGATCTGGTCCGCACGCGCCGCAATACCGGTCGCGTCGCGGTGCGCACCGGATCACCGGATTCGGCCGGGTAACCCGGGCACCGTGGTGAAGCTCGCCATCATCGCCATGTCCTCATGCTCCAGATTGTGGCAGTGCAGCACGTAGCGGCCCGGATAATCGGTGAACCGCACGGCGATCTCGACGACCTCGGTGGCCCCCAGGTAGACCGTGTCCTTCCATCCGGCATCCGCCCGCCGCGGCGGCCCGCCCTCGCGGGAGAGCACCTGAAACTGGTTGAGATGCATGTGAATCGGATGATCCATATCGGTGACGAGCCGCCAGATCTCCAGGTCGCCGAGGCGCGGCGTCGCGATCGGCTCGGTGGGGTCGTAGCTGCGGCCGTTGATCAGCCAGCCGCTCATGGATCCGGAATCGCCCTGGCGGAAATCGAATTGGCGGGTGCGGACCGCCGCCCGGCGGTCGGGCACCGGAACCTCGGCCAGGCGGTCCGGCACGACGGAGGTATCGGCCACCCGCTCGGTGACGACGAATTGCATGACCCGGGTGGTGGTTCCGGTGCCGAGGTCGTTGTGGATGGTCACTGTGTCACCGATCGCACATCCCGAGAAGTCCAGGATCACCTCGTACCGCTCGCCGGGGGCGATGGTGACATCGTCCAGTTGCTGCGGGCGTGCGAGCAGTCCACCGTCGGATCCGATCTGCACGAAATGCCCATCGCCGTGGGGCATCTCGGCCCGCAGCCGGTACACCCGGGCATTGGAGCCGTTGATCAGCCGCAGCCGGTAGCGGGCGGTACCGACTCGATGCACCGGCCACGGCACGCCGTTCACCAGCACCACATCACCGAGTACGCCGCGCGAGAATTTCCCCCGCACCCCGGGCGTGTGCTGCGCCGTGGGATCCAGCGCCGGGTAGCTGAGTGCCCCGGACGCGTCGAACGCCCGATCGGTGATGAGTAGCGGTAGATCCCGCGCTCCGGACGGCAGCCCCAGCCCCCGTTCGGACTCGTCGGTGACCAGGTGGATGCCCGCGAGCCCGCGCCAGACCGAGGCGCCGGTGAAGTCCATCCGATGGTCGTGGTACCACAGCGTCGCGGCGGGCTGACCGGCCGGATAGATATAGTCCCGCTCGCCGGAGGAGATGTGCGCCAAGGGATCCGAGGCCATGTCCATTCCGGGCATCGCGCCCATGCCACCGGCCGGGAGCAGCAGATCGGTCGGGTAGCCGTCCGATTCGGTGGGCACATGCCCGCCGTGCAGATGCACCACCACCGGAGTGGGCAGCTCGTTGCGGTGCGTCACCACCGTGCGGCGCTCGCGCGAGGACACCAGCATCGGTCCTGGGAAGGTGCCGTTGTATCCCCAGATCGGAGTCGAATATCCCGGCAGGATCGTCGCATTCGCGCGGCGCTGCACGATCCGGTAGTAGTCGGTGTCCGCATCGCGTCGGATCGGCGCCAGCGCCTCGGGCACGGTCAGCGGCAGCGTGAACGGCTCCGGCAACCGGGCGGCGCTGGTGAGGTGCACGCGGTCGGCGGGGGAGTCGGCCGTGAACTCCCATGCTCCCACCGCCGCCACCGCACCGGCCGCAGCGGTGATCCGGAACAGCGCCCGCCGGGTGAATCGCGGATTCATCTGCGCTCCAACTCGATTCGTCCAGCGGGGCGCCCCGGCGGCTCGATGCCGGGTCGTTCCTCGGGGTCGGGGCGCGGCTGCTCGTCGATCCCTCCGGTGGGCTGATCCCCGCCCTGCGTACCCGGCGGCCGCCAGGTCTGCATCGTGACCACGACGAGTCCGGCGATAAGTGCTACGCCGAGTGGAATGTGTACGGCGAGTATCTGCTGATGTCCCAGCGCAATCTCGACGCCCGTCACGACGGTCACGGCCGCACACCGTGCCGCGGCGCGCCCGGGTGCTGCTCCGAATCGCCAGGCGATCGCGAAACACACTGTCATGAACAGCATTCCGGCCGCCATGACCATACCGTTCAGCGCATGGGCGTCCAGGCCGTCGTAGCTGCCGGCCATGAATCGCCCAGCGAAGATCGCCTGGGCGAACCCGTCCAGGGTCATCAGGGCCGTCACGCCGCGCAGGAACGGCTGCCACGCGCGGTGTGCACCGACCCCGCTCACGCGGTCCGCCGCGCGCTCAGCAGCCATGCGGGAATGGCCGTTTCGTCATCCGATCCGGGCAGCTTGCCGAGCATGTCGACCGCGCGCAGTTCCTCGACGACCCACCCCGCCGAAAATGATTCGCGCAGTTCGGATTCGGCAATCCGCCGCGGCCCGGGGCCGGGTGGAACCGCATCGCTGACCGCCAGAATGTGGACGGTCCCGCCGGGCGCGCAGGCGCGGCGCAGTGCGGCGACATACCGCGACCGATCGGTGTCGCCGAAGGTGTGGAACAGGCCCGAGTCGACGACACTGTCGAAATCGCCGTCGTAGCCCGGCAGGTCGCGGGCGTCGCAGACCGCGAACGTGGCCGCGAGCCCGCGCCGGGCCGCTTTGCCCCGGGCATGCTCGATCGCGGTCTCGGCGGCATCGACGCCGGTGACGAGGTGTCCACGCGCGGCCAGATGCAGTGCGTTGTCGCCCGTTCCGCAGCCGGCATCGAGCACGCGGTGGCCGAACGCGCCGGTTCGAGCCAGCTCGACCACCGGCGGCTGCGGTCGCCCGATATCCCATCCGGCCGCGCGGATGGCGGTGCCGTCGGGCGGCTGCGATCGGTATACGGATTCGAAGTAGACGTCGGGATCCGGAGGGGGTGTGGTCACGGAAGCTCACCTCAATAGTTCATATTTCCGAATAGTTCAGAAGTTTGAACTTGTATGCTGTGTGCTGTCAAGTGGATCGCGGGCGTCGGGCAGATGACGCGCGGTGGCCGGCCGTGATCGGAGGAGAGGGAGGCGCGCATGGAGCAGAAGCCGGTGCCCGATGGGGATGCGTCGACGGTGAGCGTCGAGCAGCGGCGGCGACTCGCGACGCTGGTACCGCTGATCTCGGCGTACCTGCGGCGCGCGCGCCATGACATGTCACCGGCGATGCGGCAGACGTTCGAGTCGGCGGGATTGGGACCGCGGCACGGCGCGGTGCTGATGTGCGTGCTGTCCTCGGGGCCATCGAGCGTCAGCGAGGTCGCGCGGCAGCTGGGGCTCGGGCTGACCAATGCCAGTCAGCTCAGCGGGGAGCTCACCCGCGCGGGTCTGCTGGAGCGTCGCAGCGACCCGGCCGATCACCGGCGCACCCTGCTGTCGGCCGCGCCGGAGCACCGGGCCGCGTTCGAGGAATTCCTGGCGCGCCGCGGTGCGGCGCTGTTCCGTGCGATGGGGCGGCTGACGCCGCAGGAGCAGGACGGTTTCATCGCCGGCCTGCAGGCCTGGGTCGACGAGATCGCCGTGGGGGAAGCGCGGGACTGACTTCCCGGACTAGAGCACCGCCTGCGTCTGGGTGATCTTCGCGACGAGTTTGTCCGCGTCGTCCCGGATTTCGGTCTCGACCACGATGAACGTGCGCCCGGCGTGCAGCGGCCGCGCCGTCGCCAGCGCATACCCCGAGCGCACCGCGCGCAGGAAGTTCGTCTTCGACTCCACCGTCGTCGTGCCCTGTTTGCCCTCCGGGAGATTCAGGAAGGCGCAGACCGCCGCGGTGGAATCCGCCAGTGCCATGAGCGCTCCGCCGTGCATCACTCCGCCGAGCGTGCACAGGTCCTCCTGCCAGGCAAGACGGCTGCGCACCACCTCGCGCCCGTGCTCGAGCACCTCGACGCCGAGCTTCTCGGTGAACGGCATCGTCGTGTGGAACAGCTGTGTCCCGGCGGTATCGATCATGAAACGAGCTTGCCGCATTCAGTGCCCCGAGTCGATTACTTCGGGGGTAATCGTCCGTCACACCAGATCGTCGAATTCTCCCGCGCGGCAGCCGAGTATCCACGCGGACATTTCGGCGTGGGTGAACAGGAGCGTGCCTGCCTCGGGGCGATTGCTGTTGCGGACCGCGATCATTCCGCCCGAGAGCGTCGCGCATTCAACGCAGTGTCCGTCGGGTCCGCTGAAACTTGACTTGCGCCAGGCGATCTGGGCTGGACCTGCCGCGTTGACTGCATCGGAGTTGGTCATGATGTCCCTCCATGGGCATGTTGGCGGGCGAACCGCGCAACGCGAACGGTCACGGCGCCGATGGGTGCGAGCGGAAGGGTCGTGGGCGACCTTGCGAAGCGAACCGGGGGCACTTCGCGTTTTCGCGCACGACGAAGCCGAGCGTCAGCCTCGACAGTCGTGGGGTTGTGCAGGTCACGGCGAGGGCTGACCGGTTCGCAGCCTCGCGGCGCGCTGCTGATGTAATTGTTCCCATTCGGCTGCCTGGCTAACCATCCCCCGATGCCGTGTCATCCGCGGACTTCGGGAATCACGCCACCCGGTGTGGGAATCACGCCACCCGATGGGCGCCGGCCGACGGAATCGCCACGAATGTGCGCGGTTCGGCGAAATCCGCCGCCCGGAAGCGATTCTCGATCGCCCTCACAGTGGCAGCCGTGCGATCGGCGTCGACCAGCGCGATGATGCTGCCGCCGAATCCGCCGCCGACCATCCGCGCGCCATGGGCCCCGGCCTCGAGTGCGGCCTCGACGGCCGCATCCAGCTGGGGCGTGGAAATCTCGAAATCGTCGCGCAGCGACGCGTGCCCGGTCGTGAGGATCGGGCCGATCTCGCGCGGATCCCGGCCCCGCCGCAGCATGTCGACGACCTCGAGCACCCGGGCGTTCTCCGAGACGATGTGGCGGGCTCGCTTGCGCGGCGCTGGCGCCGGAATCTGCTCGACCGCAGCGATATCGGTGATCTCGCGCAGCGAGCGCACGCCGAGGGCGGCCGCGGCCTCCTCGCATTCGCGGCGGCGATCGGCGTAGCCGCCGCCCGCGTGGTGATGCGGGGTGTTGGTGTCGGCGACCAGCAGCGCCAGCCCGGCCGCGGCCAGATCGAACGGGACTTGGGCGTGCTCGCCCTTGCCGAAGTCCAGGAACAGCGCGTGCCCGGCCGTGCAGAGCACCGACGCGGACTGGTCCAGCGTGCCGGTGGCCGCGCCGACGTACGAGTTCTCCGCGGCCCGGCCGATATCGATGAGCTCGGCATCGGTGACCGCCCCGGCGAACAGGTCGCGCAGGGCCACGGCCACCGCACATACCACCGCCGCCGAGGAGGACAGTCCGGCGCCGACGGGTACCGCGCCGTCCAGCATGAGCTCCACGCCGCCGATCGACCGGCCGCGCCGGGAGAACTCGTATACGACCCCGAGCGGATACCGGACCCAGCCGGCCACCGTCGAATCCGCAAGTCCGGCAACGGGTTCGCTGATGAGTTCGCCGGGGTGCTGGCGCGAGGAGACCGTCACCGTCCCGTCGGAGGTGGCGCGCGCGGTGCAGCTCACCACGTGCGGCAGCGCGATCGGCAGCGCATACCCGTCGTTGTAGTCGGTGTGCTCACCGATGATGTTGACCCGCCCGGGCGCCACCCACACCCCGCGCTGTATCGCATTCATGATGTTGCGACCTCTCGCAGTTCGGCCGCGACCGTCTCCGGCGTGGTATCGCTGACGAAGACGTTCATGCCGGATTCGGACCCGGCCAGGTACTTCAGCTTCCCGGGCGCGCGGCGAATCGAGAACAGCTGCAGGTGCAGCCACCAATCATCGCGCGCTGCACCGGATTTCGGCGTGGGGGCCTGATTCCACGCGGCGATGTAGGGCATCGGATCGTCGAAGCGGTGCGCGAAGCGGCCCAGCACGTCCAGGTACAGTTCCGCGAACGCGTCGCGCTGGGCGTCGTCGAGCTCGGGAATGTCGGCCACGCGGCGGTGCGGATACAGCTGCACCTCGTACGGCCAGCGCGCGAACGGCGGCACGAAGGCGGTCCACTCCTCGTTGGCCGCGACCACCCGCAGCCCGGCCGCGCGTTCGGCGGCCAGTACATCGCCGAACAGGTTGGTGCCGTGGGTTTTCCGGTACTGCGCCACATTGGCCGAGATCTTGGCGACGCGCGGGGTGACGAACGGGTACGCGTAGATCTGCCCGTGCGGATGGGACAGGGTCACTCCGATCTCCTCGCCATGGTTCTCGAAGCAGAACACCTGCCCGACGCCGTCGAGCTCGGCCAGTTCCGCGCTGCGATGGGCCCACACGTCGACCACCAGCCGCGCCCGTTGCCGATCCAGCTGGGCGAAGGACGAGTCGTGAACGCTGGTGAAGCACACCACCTCACAACGACCGTATCCGTCGCGAAGCGGTGTGAGTGGCGAACCCTGCACCGTGGCAGGCCAATCCATGTGGTCGGTGGACAGCGAGGGGAACCGGTTCTCGAAAACAGCTACCTGGTAATCGGATTCGGGAACCTCGGTGGCTCGTTCCGGCGTGGACGGGCACAGCGGGCACATGTCCGCCGGCGGCAGGAAGGTCCGGGTCTGCCGATGCGAAGCCAGCACCACCCATTCGCCGAGCAGCGGATCGAAGCGCGCCTGTGAATGCGTGGTGGTCTGCGGCAGATCGCGGGTGTCGACCGCGGTGCGGGACACCGGCTCCCGATCGAAATAGCGGATCTCGCGCCCGTCCGCGAGCGTGCGGCGTGTGGTGATCACCGGGCGGCTCGATGGGTAAGCAGGGGGGACGGTGAGCCGACGGAGCTTGCGTAGTCGGCGGGGTGGGTAAGCACACTGGTGTACTTGTGCTCGTGTGCAAACGGCGCCATGACAACCTCCGATCGGGACGCGTGAGACTCGGTCCGGAGAGTACACGGGATGTATGTGAGCGCTCACATCGGGTCGCGGACACAACGCCGCCCGGGGGTCCGGGCGGCGTGCCGGAACGGGGAATTTCGGGCGGATGAGCCCCGGTCAGTACTCGCTGCCGAACAGCCCGCCCGGCCCGTAGGAGCCGGTGTTGGGCGGTGGCGGCACCATGACCCAGGCGCCGCAGTTGACGGCCTTGAAGCCGACGTCCGTCGCCTTGATCATGACCCGCACCGGGTTGCTGTGGGTGATGTCGCTCGCCACGATGTACCCGTTCGGATCGGCGTGGTCGCCGGGACCGGCGATCTTCCACAGGCGCTGCCAGTAACACGCGTGCACCGGGTCGTGAGACCCCGCCGACTGATAGATGCCGGGGGTGATATCGATACCCACCCGGTAGATCCCGTCACCGGGCATCGCCGTCGCCGGTGCGGCGCTGGCGGTTCCGGTGGCGAGCAGCGTCGCGGCGGAGGCCATGGCCCCCGCGACCGCGAGCGTGCCTGAACGCACGACGTTTCCTCCTGAAGCTAGGGTGGCGCCGCCGAGCGCGGGCGGCCCCGGGAGTTTCCGGTGCTCCCGGGGTTGGTCTATCAGAATTGCTCGCGCCGGTTGCTCGAATCGGCGAAATTTGTGATCGGTCCGCACCGTGCGCTGTGTCGGCCGGTTGATACCCACTGTGTCGCGACGGCGATAGACACCACGAAGTCGTTGCAGTTCCGGGGACTGCTCGCGATATAGAGGCATGACTGCTCTGCGAGCCCTCGCCCCGGAGACCGCGTGCGGCGCCGGCTGTGCGCACCTGTGTAACGACGAAGGTCTGGCGGCCGTCCTCGCCGCCGACGGTGCGCTCCTGCAGTGGCGGGCCCGGCGCAGCCTGGGCGATCCGGGACTGGCCGAACACGCCGTGCAGGAGACGCTGCTGCGGGGCTGGCGCGCATGCGGCACCTACAGTGCGGCCCGGGGCAGCGTGCGCACCTGGCTCCTGGCGATCGAGGCCAATGTGCTCACCGACATCGCGCGCATGCGGGCGGTGCGGCCGGTCGAGACCAGTTGGGAGGCCGATGAGCGGCCGGTCGACATCCGATGCGCGCGCCCGGATTTCACCGAGCGTCTGGCCGACGGCATGCTCGTGGACGAGCTGCTGGCGCGGCTGACGGTGCCGCAGCGCGACGCGGTGGTCCAGGTGATCCTGCGAGATCGCGCGTATCAGGACGTGGCCGACGACCTGGGGGTGCCGGTCGGCACCGTCAAGACCCGGGTGCACTACGCGCTGCGCTCGCTGCGGCAATTGCCCCGCCCGGCGTGACAATGCTCGATCATGGTGCGGGCCCCGAACATGATCGTGAACTGGTCCGATGCGGACGACGGCGCGAGTAGGGTTGCCCTGAACCGAATTCGGCCCCGATACGTTTGTCGAGGTAGTCGCTGCGTTTCGGCACGCCGCATCACACGTAGGGAGTTATGCCGATGACCCGTCACGACCTTTCCGCAGGTCCCGTCGATCGCCGCACCGCCCTGGCCGGGGCGGGCGTCACCGCGGCGGCGCTGACCCTGGCCGCCGCCTGCAGCTCGAACGACTCCTCCGCGCCCGCGGCCTCCTCGGCGACCGTTGCCCCGGCGGCATCGGGCGCGCCGGCCGCGCCCCCCGGTGCGCTGGTATCCACGGCCCAAGTCCCGGTCGGGGGCGGGGTCATCGTCGGGGACACCGTCGTCACCCAGCCCACCGCGGGCACCTTCGAGGGGTTCTCCACGACCTGCACCCACGCCGGATGCAAGGTCAACCAGGTCGTCAACGGCCTGATTCAATGCCCCTGCCACGGGAGCGAATTCCATCTGGACGGCAGTGTTGCCCGCGGCCCGGCGAGCCGCCCGCTGGATGCCCACCCCGTCAAGGTCAGCGGCGACAGCGTCATCCGGGCATAACGGATGCCGAAATGTTGCGGAAGACTGAGAATCCGAGGGGCGTGCGAGACAGTGAACTCCAACACCGTTATGCTCACCAGTAACAACCGCAACAGCAGTAACAGCTAGGGCGGTATCGCGCCCCAGCTGTGCTCCTGGAACCGTCAGACGGTGCCAGCACGGATTTGGAGGGCGTTGTGTTCTCTCGCCAGCTGTTATGCCGCACACCGAATATCGCCCGGGCCGGAATGTGCCTGGTCGTCACCGCGGCCGCCGTCACGGCGGGCCTGGCCCCGGCGGCCTACGCCGCCCCGGTCCCGCCGGATGTGGCGACTAAACTCGCAGGTAAGACTGTATTTTTGGACCCCGGGCATCAGGGGCCCAATCACACCCAGAATCTCGCCAGGCCGGTCAACAACGGCCGTGGCGGTACCAAGGAGTGCCAAACCACCGGAATGACCGCGCTCGACGGCACGCCCGAGCACACGATCAACTGGCGGGTTGCCAGCCTGGTCAAGCAGTCGCTCGAGGCGCTGGGCGCCCGGGTGGTGATGAGCCGTCAGGACGACACCGGGTGGGGTGGCTGCGTCGATGAACGCGCCGCGGCGGCCAACCGATCGGGTGCGGACATCGCGATCAGCATTCATGCCGACAGCGCACCCCCGCAGGACCGCGGATTCCACATGATCGTTCCGCAACTGCCGGTTCCGAACGCCAAGGTCAACCAGGTGCAGGCCGGGGCCGGGATGGCCGCGACCAAGGCCGTTCGGGACGCCTACGTGAAGGCGGGGTTCCCCGAGGCCACCTACGCCGGCGCGGTCAACGGCCTGCAGACCCGCTCCGATATCGTCGGGCCCGCGCTGACCGAGGTGCCCGACGTCTTCATCGAGATGGGCAACGGGGCGAACAAGGACGACGCCGCGCAGCTGGTCTCCAATGACGGCCAGATCAAGCACGCGATCGCCATCACCACCGGGCTGGTCACCTATCTGCTGGGCGGACAGCCCTCGAGTGGTTCCGCGGACAGCCGGGCGGCGGCTCCGCTGCCCGGGCAGCCCAATGCGGTCCCGGCGGCGAACCTGGCTCCGGGTGCGGCGCAGGACCGGTCCCAGAGCCCCGCGCCCACCGCGGCACCCACGGCGCCGGCGCAGAGCGCGCCCAGTGCTTATACCCCCGGCACCGCGCCGCAATACCAGGCGCCGGGTACCGCGCCGCAGAACCAGTCCGCGCCTGGGGTAACGCCGCAACCGGGCACGAACATCACCCCGGGTACCCAGACCCAGCCGGGCGCCGCCAATTCCACGGACCCCAACTCCGCGATGGCGACCCTGATTATCAGCGCGATCAAGCTGCTCGCCCCGCTCGGCAAGACCCTGGGCCTCGGTGATCTGGCGAATTCGGAACTGATCAACCTCGCGTACACCCTGGTGTCGACCCTGATCGGTGCGGCCGGTAACGCGGCGACCGCTGCCGCGGGTGCCATGACGAAGTAGCGTTGTCGCTCGACTCAGCGCCCTGCCGCCCGAACACAGCGGCAGGGCGCATTTGTATGCGGGTGATCGGATGGCGCGGCTCGGAACCCGGGGCGTGGCGATGTGGCAGCCGGTGGTGCTGTTCGGGCCCGGAATATGTCGGACCGGTCTGCCATTGTGATCGATGCAGTTTGTCGGCCCGGTGAGCAATCCGGGATGAGCAGTGGAGCGAGGCACGATGACCCGGCGCGGGTGGGTGTTATTTCTGGCGATGGGCGTCATCTGGGGTGTGCCGTACGCGATGATCCGCATTGCGGTGCGGGACTTCGATCCGGTGGTGGTGGCCTTCGGCCGCACCGCGCTCGGCGCCCTGCTGCTCCTGCCTGTTGCGTTGTACACCAAGGCCCTCGGGCCGGTGTTGCGGCGATGGGGCTGGCTGCTGGCCTACACCCTGGTCGAGATCACCGGACCATGGCTGCTCATCGGCTCGGCCGAGACGAAGTTGACCAGTTCGACCGTGGGGCTGCTGATCGCCGCGGTGCCGCTGATCGCGGTGGTGATCGTGGCGGTGCTGGGGCACGATCGCATCGATGCCCGCCGCATCGTCGGTCTGATCGTCGGATTCGGCGGTGTCGCAACGCTTGTCGGCCTGGGGCTGGACTTCTCCGATATGGGCGCGTTCGCGGCCATCGGAGTCACCGCGATCGGCTACGCCGTCGGCCCGGTTATCATCAATCGTAAACTCGCCGACCTGCCGTCCATGGGCGTGGTCGCGGCATCGCTGGCCCTGGCCGCGCTGATCTATGCCCCGTTCGCGGCCTGGCGGTGGCCGGTCCGGTTCACCGCCAGCGCCAGTTGGTCGGTGGTCGGTCTCGCCGTAATCTGCACTGCCGCAGCATTTCTCGTGTTCTTCGCGCTTATCGCCGAGGTGGGCCCGGCCCGCGCCACGGTCATCACCTACATCAACCCGGCAGTGGCGCTGCTCATCGGCGTCGCCCTGCTCGGCGAGCCCCTCACGGTGGGTATGGCAATCGGCTTCCCCCTGGTCATCATCGGCTCGATCCTCGGCACCGCCCGCGCCAAACGGCAACCGGCACCGCACCCCGTCGAAGTGGGTGTGGGGGAGTAGGAGCCGGCACACGCCGTCGGCCATGCTCTGGTCCGTCTCGGGTCGTAGCCGCGCAGCGGTTCGGTCCGCTGTCCGAGGCTGTCGAGCAGAAGGTGCGTGCTGCGGCGATCGAGAGGCTTGACGTGTGGGTCGGTCGGGTGTTGACCGCGACGAGTGTGGACGAGGTGCTGGCTTGACTCGGGCCTCTCGTTCAATCGGGTGACGCGTTAGGGCATTTCATCTGCGCTCGATCGCAGGCCGTTGAGTATTTGGTTCTGCATGGTCAGGTGGGCCTGGGGGCTTAGGTAGACCACGGGTGGGTAGATGAAGCCGGAGGAGTCTTCGAAGTATGAGATCGTTTCGGCTGTTGCGTGATTGAGGATTGCGCGGAGCTCGCCGGTGTTGGTGCGTTCGCGTAGGGCCGCGAGGTCCAGCAGGGCGAGGGGGGCCGTGCAGACCAGGACGGTGCCGGTGGGGAGGGTGGCGATGCGGTCTGCGTGGAGGATGTTGCGGGTTTGATCCGTCAGTGCCAGGTTGACCGAGACGAAATCGGCTTCGGCTAAGAGCGCGTCCAGCTCCTGGTAGTGAAAATCGCTGGTGTCTTTGCGATGTCGCGACCAGTAGTGCACCTCGGCGCCTAGACCTTGGGCCATTTGGGCCACTCGCGTGCCGATGGTACCCAGCCCGACGACCGCAACCCGGCTGCCCCGGAACTGGCGGGCGGGGTAGGCGAGCGGAAACAGGTTGCCCTCGCTGCGCAGTCGCCGGCCCTCGGGCAGGCCCGACGCCTGCTCCAGCATGGTCGCCAGCACGAACTGCGCCACCGGCTCGGTGGTGTAGTCCGGCAGGGTGCGCACCGTGATTCCGCGGGCGCGGGCGTAGTCGGCATCGACGACATCGAATGCGGTCGAGGCGACCTGCAGGTGACGCAGCCGCGGCGCGGCATCGATCTCCTTGCGGCCGAACGGAACCGCGAAGGCCAGCACGACCGCCTCCGCATCGGCCAGCTCGCCGACGGGATCCGAACCGCGCGGCACCGTCACCACCGTCGTGGCGAAGGCATCCAATTCCGCGCGATGCTCGGCATCCAGAACCGCCTCGACCCCGCCGATGATCACAATCTTCCCAAAGCTCACACCCGGCACTGTAGCGGCGGGGGTGACATGTCAGATTAGTGCAGCCGCTGACACCTCGTCGTCGCTGAGCTCGCGCGGCACGTATCGCCACACCCCGAGCAACGTCTGTTCGTCCAGCGGTTCTTCCGCGGTGTGGACGGTATCGCGCAGGCGCGCCTCCGCGGCGGCGGTATCCAATCCGGATCCGATGAGAACCAGGCGGGTTTCGCGAGTTTCGCCACGGGACCAGGCCGTCGGTTCGAACACGACATGGCGACCCACCATGTGCAGCAGGAACTTTCGTCGATCGCCGGGGACGGCGAACGCCACGCAGCCCTTCGCACGGAACAGGCCCGGGGGTGGATCCTCGAGCAGTGCGATGAGCCTGCGCGGATCGAGATCCGTTGTGTTGGTGAAAGATACGCTGTCGTAATCATCGTGCAGGTGATGATGATCGGCATCGCCGTGGTCGTGGTCGTGGAGCAGTTCATCGAAGCTGAGCTGCTCGGCCATGGTCGGCGCGGAGCGTTCGGGCGGGTCGAACAGCAGCTCCGGGTCGATGCGGCCGTGCGTGGTCGCGTGAACCGGCACTCCGCGCACCAGCTCGCCGATCTCGCGACGCAGCAGCTCGAGGCGCTCCGCAGGCACCCGATCGGCCTTGTTCACCACCACCAGATCGGCGAGCCGCAGGTGACTCGCCAGTTCCGGATGCCGGTCGCGGCTCTCCCGGAAGTGCTCGGCGTCGACCACCTCGATCAGTCCGCCGTACCCGATTCGCGGATTGTCGGTACCGATCACCATCCGAATCAGATTGCGCGGCTCCGCCAGACCGCTCGCCTCGACCACGATCACGTCGATGCGGTTGGCGGGGTGGGCCAATCGGGTGAACATCTGGTCGAGCTCGCCGACATCCACTGCGCAACAGACACATCCGTTGCCCATCGATACCATCGCGTCGACCTGACCCGCCACCAGCATCGCGTCGATGTTCACCGCACCGAAGTCGTTGACCACCACGCCGATTCGTGCCTGGCGCTGCCGCAGCAGGAAGTTCAGCAGCGTCGTCTTACCGGCCCCGAGGAATCCGGCGACGATCAGTACGGGAATGCGCCGAGTCATCCGGCTCACCCTACTAGTGCCCCCGCGGCCCTCGATACGCGCTGACCGGTATCCACTTCCACATCTCCACCAGCGTGCCCTGTCCGGGCGCCGACTCGATCGACAGCCCATCCATCAGGCGGCGCGCGCCGGGCAGCCCGAGCCCCAGGCGCCGTCCGGAGGTGATGCCCTCCCCGAGCGCGGCGACGGTGTCCGGGATGCCGGGACCCTCGTCGCGGGCCTGCACGACCAGTGCGTCGCGGCCCTGGACATCGCTCACCCGCAGGCGGATCTCGCCGTGACCGGCGTAGCTGGTGATATTGCGGGCCACCTCGGAGATGGCGGTGGAGATCATGGTGACGTCGGTGGGAGAGAAACCGAGTTCGATGGCGCATTCGCGCCCCGCCTGGCGTGCGGTGGCGATATCGGTGGAGACGGCGATGGGTATCGCTGCGGCCTCCGGGTCGTGCAGCGCGAACCGGGCGGTTGCGGAGCGTGTGGCGATCGGCGCGGATGTCTGCCTCGGTGGTGTGGACTCCCACCTGTGCACGCTGCGCCCCTTTCTGCATCGCCCCGTGGTCGGGCGATTCCTTCTCTCCCGCATCCCGCGATCTGCGGAGGGGACTCATGCGCCGGCGGGCATCGGTCGGTGAGTGGCACCCCGTTCGCCTGACCCGGGAACCTGACACTAGTCGCAATCGTCCCGGGCCGCACGCGCGTCATTGCGACAGTGCAGGCCGTCCGGCACAACAATTCTGCTCTATTGCCGTTCGGAGCTCAATGTGAGATGCCCGGCAGCGCGTGCCGTCGCGATGGCGGTGGCGTTTCGCGGTGGAGTGCTCTAGAGCGCGTGCACCTCCGGCAGCAGTTCGGCCAGCTGCGCCAATCGCTTCTCGTCCCAGGGCCCCTGCACGCCGAGCATCACGTGTTCGATGCCGAGGCCGGCCAGTTCGCCCATGTGCTCGACGAAGTTCTCGGCGGTGGGATCGAGGTGGGTGGCGATGGTCTTCTCGATCTCGTCGAAGTCCCGGCCGACGTCGCCGCAGTGCGCGCGCAGCACCTCGAGCTTGTGCGCGATGTCGTCCGCGTATCCGGCGCCGGGCAGATCGAACAGGCTGCATGCGTCGCCGTACTGCGCGACCAGCCGCAGCGTCTTGCGTTCGCCGCTGCCCGCGATCAGGATCGGCGGGCGTGGGCGCTGCACCGAATTCGGCGAGTTGAGCGGGCGGGCCAGGTCGTAATGCTTTCCGTGGAAGGGCGTTTCATCGCCGTCCCACATCCGGTGGGAGATCTGGAGCAACTCCTCCAGCATCTCGAAGCGTTGCCCGAGCGAGGGGAACGGGATGCCCAGGCCGTCGGTCTCGAAGATGCCCTCCAGCTTCGCCGGATCGATCGCCGCGCCCGCACCGACGCCGAAATACATTCTGCCACCGCTCAATACGTCCAGCGCGGTGAGCGATTTGAGCAGTACGCCCGGATGCCGATAGGCCACCGAGGTCACCAGCGTGCCCAGACGGATGCGCTTGGTTATCCCAGCCAGGAAGCCAAGTGTCGCATAGGCTTCGAACATCGGGGATTCCTGCGGTAGCCCCGACAGGCGGATCTGGAAGAAGTGGTCCATCACCCACAGGCTGTCGACTCCCGACTCGTCGGCCTGCTGGGCGAGATCGGCGATGGTGGGGCCGAGGCGTTCGGGCGGAACGGGATTGGAGAAGTCGGTCAGGCCGATACCAAGTTTCATCGCTTACCTCCGATGTTATCGTTAGCTGCACAACGATCCTATCGTGAGTCGGCTAACGAACTCAAGGCGTACGTCCGCATCCACTCCGGTCGTGCGTCGTTCACGGACGGATCGACAGGGAGCGCCCATTGGCTACTCTGAATCCACCATGACCGCCGATTCGTCCGACGACTTCCTCACCGCGTACTGGACCGCCAAGCACGCGCTGGTGGTGGCGTCCGCATCCGCCTACGCCCGGCACGGGGTGTACGAGGGGCAGCAGTTCATCCTGCGCACCCTGTGGGCGCAGGACGGCCTGACGCCGGGGGAGGTCGCCAAGCGGCTGAGCCTGTCCACCCCGACCGTGACCAGGGCGACCACCCGCATGGAGGCCGCGGGCCTGCTGCGCCGCGAACCCCACCCCACCGATCGCCGGCTGGTCCGGCTGCACCTCACCGATCGCGGCCGCGACCTCGAGGCCACCATCGAGGACGAGATGGCCGGTCTGACCGAGCGCGCGCTGGCCGGATTCGACGATGCCGAGCGCGAGGCGGTCGTGCGGGCCCTGGACCGGATTCGCCACAATCTGACGCCCACGGACTGAGCTCGGGCCGCGGCCCGAACGGCTCACGGTTGTTCTCCGGCAGTGAAACCGCGCGCGGAGTGCTCGCGCGCGGGCGATGATGAACCCGTCTCCGCGGCCCAGCCCGCCGGGACGTCGCTGAGCGGAGTGGCCGCCTGGCGTAACGGCCGCCGCATCGGATGTACCGCCGAGGGGAACAGCATGACCCAGACATCACACGATCCCGCCGCGTCGGCGATCCCGTCCGGCGGTCGCGGGCGGCTGGCGCAGGTGATCGCCACCAGGGGTGGCCTGGCCGCGCCCGAGGCGCCCTTCCGCATCGAACACCGCGAGGCGCTCATCTACATGCTGTGCCAGGCCGCCGAACTCGAGCACGGCATCATGTGCCAGTACCTGTTCGCGGCGTTCTCACTCAAGCAGAACACGCAGGAGGGGCTCACCGCGGAGCAGGCCGAGATGGTCGCGCGCTGGCGCAAGACCATTGGGCACGTCGCGGCGCAGGAGATGCTGCACCTGGCGCTGGTGCAGAATCTGCTCTCCGCGATCGGCGCCGCACCGCATTTCGCGCGGCCGAATCTGCCGCTGCCCGCTGCCCATTACCCGGCCGGGGTGCAGCTCGCGCTGCTGCCGTTCGGTCGAGAGGCCCTGGCGCACTTCATGTTTCTGGAACGCCCCGAGGGCATGGACCTCGAGGATGCCCAGGGCATGGCGACCATCGAGCGGGCGGTGCCCTCGATGCGGGCTGGTGAGATCGTGCCCAGGGTGCAGGATTTCGCGACGGTCGGGCACCTGTACCGCTCCATCGAGCACGGATTCGATCGGCTCGCCGAAAAGTACGGCGAACGCTGGCTTTTCGTCGGCCCGCCGCGGGCGCAGGCGGTCGAGAAGTACTTCCGGTGGCCCGAGCTGATCGCGGTCACCGATATCGCCACCGCGCACCGTGCCATAGACACCATCCTGGAGCAGGGAGAGGGAGCGCGCGGCGACTGGCGCGAGGCACATTTCGGCCAGTTCGTGGCGATACTGGACGAGTACGAACAGGCCGTCGCCGCGGACCCGGATTTCGACCCGGTCCGGCCGGTCATCGCCGCCAACGTCCGCGAACCCGAACGGACACAACAGGTCCCGCTGATCACCGATCCGCAGACCGCGCGAGTGACCGATCTGTTCAATGTCGGCTACGAGATCCTGCTGCAGATGTTCGAGCGGTTCTTCGCACATACCGAGGAGACCGACGCCGAGCTGGGAACCCTGTCCGATGCCGCGGTCGGGCTGATGTTCCGGGTGATCAACCCGCTCGGCGAGCTGATTACCACGCTGCCCGCCGGGCCGGATCATCCCGGCCGCACGGTGGGGCCCAGTTTCGAACTGTTCTACGAGACGGACTATTTGATGCCGCACCGGGAGGCGGCATGGATTCTGCTGGCCGAGCGGCTCGGCGAGGCGGTCGCGCTGTGCGAGGACATCCGAGCCGAGGCCGGCGGCGCGATCGCCGAGCAACTGGGCAGGGTCTCCAGCGGGCTGGCCGACATCCAGAAGACACTGGCCGCGCACGTGCCGGACTGGGACCTGCATGCGCATCCGGCGAGTTCCACCGCGCCCTCCGATCAGCCGGACACCGCGAGCTGAGGCGGCCGGACCGTTCGAATTCGGCTGGGGCGGTGGAGAAGTGGGGCGTGCGCTACCCGCAGGCGTTGACCCATTCGGACAGCCCGCCGGCGAACAGCTGCCGCTTCCAGATCGGTACCTCGTGCTTGATCCGGTCCACCAGATCCGCGCACGTGCCGAAGGCCTCGGCGCGGTGCGGCGCCGCGACGGCCACCACGATCGCGAGATCGCCGATGCTCAGTGCGCCGACGCGGTGCGCCGCGGCGACCGGCAGGCCGGATTCGGCGGCGACCTGCGCGCAGATTCGGTGCAGGAACTTCTCCGCATCCGGATGCGCGGAATATTCCAGGGCCGAAACCTGCAGCCCGCCATCATGATTGCGGACCTTGCCGGTGAACACGACGACCGCGCCGTACTCGGGTCCCTCGACCGCGCGCTCGACCGTCTCGGGGACCAGGGGTTGATCGCTGATCGCCGCCAGGCGTACCTCAGTCATGGCTACCTCCTCCGGCCACCTGGGCCAGCAAATGGTCGAGCAGTGGCTCGAGCACCGTGATGCCGTCGCGCACCCCGCCCGGCGACCCGGGCAGGTTGATCACCACGGACCGCCCGGCCAGGCCCGCGATTCCGCGGCTCAGCGCCGCCAGCGGGAAGGTCGCGGTGCCCTTCAACCGGATCTGCTCGGCCACCCCGGGCAGTTCGCGATCCAGTACCGCCCGCGTCGCCTCCGGTGTGGCGTCGGTGGGGGAGGCGCCGGTCCCGCCGGTCGTGATCACCAGGCCCGGCTTCCCGCTAAGCGCGTCCGCCAGCCCGGCCGCGATGTCGGCGTCCGCGTACACCAGCGGGCCTCGCACCGAAAAGCCCAGTCCGGCAAGCCAATTCCGGAGAACGGGGCCGGTCTTGTCGACGCGCGTCCCGGCCGCGGTGCCGGTGGAGGCGACGAGGACCACCGCCGACCGCGATCCCTCGGGCGCACCGGCGCCGTGGCCGGTGATTGCCGGTGCGGGAGCCGGAGGCATTGCGGCCGTATCGGTTTCGCCGGATATGGACCCACTCGGCGCCCCGGCGTCGGGTCGCTGCCAATGCCCGTGCTTACCACCGTCTTTGGTCAGCAGTCGCACACCGTTGAGCACCGCCGCGGGATCCACGGCCTTCACCATGTCGTGCAGGGTCAGCCCCGCCACGGCGACGGCGGTCAGGGCCTCCATTTCGACCCCGGTGGGGCCCTTGGTCTTCGCGGTCGCCTCGATGGTGATGGTGTCCGTGGTGAATCCGAAGCGGACATCGACCTTGGACAGCGCCAGCTGATGACACAGCGGGATCAGCTCCGAGGTTTTCTTGGCGCCCGAGATGCCCGCCAGGCGCGCGGTGGACAGCACATCGGCCTTGGGCATGTCGTCGGCGCGCACCAGCGCCACTACCTCGGCGGTAGTGCGCAGCTCCCCGGCCGCCACGGCCACCCGGGCGGTTTCGGCCTTCGCACTGACATCCACCATCCGGGCGCGGCCCTCGGAATCCACATGCGAGAGCGCGCCGGGTGTCTGCTCGGTCATAGTTCCCAGGCTCTCACAATCGATCCCGCGGCCAACTCGGTGACCTCCGGCGGAATATCGATCAGGACATCCGCGTGCGCCATCGCGGCCACCAGATGCGATCCGGGCCCCGACGCCAGCCGCACGCCCTCGCCCTCGAGGCGGCCGCGCAGGAACTGCCGCCGTGCCGCCGGTGAGCGCACCGGATCCAGCAGCGCCACATCGTGTCCGGGCACCGGCGGCAGGCCGCCCAGCTCCCGAACGATCGGCCGGGCGAACACCTCGAACGACACCATGGTGCTCACCGGATTGCCGGGAAAGCTCAGCACCGGCACCCCGTCGGCGACCGAGAGTCCCTGCGGGCCACCTGGTTGCACGGCAACCGAACCGAATTCTCCACCCCGCGTGGACAATACCTCCTTGACGACCTCGAAATCGCCCTTGGAGACGCCCCCGGAGGTGAACACCACGTCGGCGGATCCCGTTGCCGCCGAGAGCTTGCGGGTGAACTCGGCCGGGTCGTCGCGGCTGTGCTCGACCGAGACCACCTCGACCCCGTTGGCACTCAGCGCCGCCGCCAGCGCGATCCCGTTGGAGTTGTAGATCTGCCCGGGCCGCAACGGAACTCCCGCGGGCATCAGCTCGTCACCGGTCGTGATGATCGCCGCGCGCACCCGCCGGAACACCGGCAGCCGCGCCAGCCCGACCGCGGCCAGCGCGGCGATGTGCCGGGGGCCCAGCAGCGTGCCCGCCGGAACCAGCGACTCACCGGCCCGCACATCGGTACCCGGCTCGCGCACGAAATCCCCGGCGTTGCGGCCGCGCTCGATGGTGACGGTGTTCCCGTCGCCGTGGGTGTCCTCGACCGGGACGACGCAGTCCGCGCCCGGCGGAATCGGCGCGCCCGTCATCACCTTCATCGCGGCTCCGGGCGGCAGCGGCGTCTGTCCGGCCTGCCCGGCCGCGACGACCCCGGCCAGCGGCAGGCGCACCGGCGTCACCGCCACCGACGCCGCGCGCACGGCGTACCCGTCCATCCCCGAATTGCGGAAGACCGGCAGATCCAGCGGCGCGCGCACCTCGCGGGCCAGCAGCCGGTTCAGTACCTCGGCCATCGCGACATCCTCGATCTCGCGGATCGTCAGCGGGCGCAGCAATTCCTCGACGCGATTGCGATGGTCCTGGACGGACCGAGTCGAGACGGCGGGACTGCTCTTCATATATCGCAGCGTAGTAGGCACGCCGTCACAGATTGTTCGTACGTTCCTCCGAAGCGTGCCCGGCGCGGGGCAGCAATAATGGGTTCCGTGAGTGTGGTCGTCATGGGGATTCCCGCCGTCCGCCGCGGGCAGCCCCCGCAGGCGGGACGGCCCGACACCCCTTATCTCTTGGACAAGTTCGGTCGCGTCGCCCGCGACCTGCGGGTATCGATCACCGAGAAGTGCTCGCTGCGCTGCACCTATTGCATGCCCGAGGAGGGGTTGCCCCCCATCCCCGCCGACGAGCTGCTCTCGGCCGGGGAGATCGTGCGCGTGGTGGAGCTGGCCGTGCGCGAGCTGGGTGTCCGCGAGGTGCGCTTCACCGGCGGCGAACCGCTCATGCGGCGCGATCTGGAGGAGATCATCGCCGGATGCCGGGCCGCTGCGCCGGGCGCGCCCCTGGCCATGACGACCAATGCCGTCGGCCTCGAGCATCGGGCCCGAGGGCTGGCGCGTGCCGGGCTGAGCCGGGTCAACGTCTCGCTCGATACCGTGGACCGGCTCGGTTTCGCCCGCCTGACCCGGCGCGATCGGCTCGACTCGGTGCTGGCCGGGATCCGTGCCGCGCAGCGCGAGGGCCTGGCCCCGGTGAAGGTGAACGCGGTCCTGATGCGCCCGACGCTGGCAGGTGCACCCGATCTATTGCAGTGGTGCCTCGACGAGGGCTGTGAGCTGAGGTTCATCGAGGAGATGCCGCTGGATGCCGATCACGAATGGGCGCGCGCGAACATGGTTACCGCCGCCGAACTGCTGGACGTGCTCGGTTCCAGATTCGTCCTGACCCCGGCCGGGCGTTCGGATCCCTCCGCCCCGGCCGAGTCCTGGCTGGTCGACGGCGGCCCGGCGAGCGTCGGCATCATCGCCTCGGTCACCAGGAAGTTCTGCGGTGACTGCGACCGCACCCGCCTGACCGCCGACGGCAAGATCCGTTCGTGCCTGTTCAGCGACGACGAATACGATCTGCGCGCGCCGCTACGCGAGGGCGCGAGCGACGCCGAACTGGCCACCCTGTGGCGCGGCGCGATGTGGAACAAGTGGGCCGGACACGGCATCGATGCGGCGGATTTCGTGCCGCCGGAACGAACGATGGGAGCCATCGGTGGTTGAGGTCCGCTATTTCGCCGCGATCGCCGACGCGGTAGGCAAGTCGACCGAGCACCTCGACCTCCCCGCCGAGGCCACGGTCTCCGACCTGCGCCACACCCTGTCCGCCACCTACGGCCCGAACCTGGACCCCATGCTGAAGGTCTGTGCCTTCCTCATCGGCGATGAACTCACCCGCGACGCATCCGCCGTTCTGACAGAGCGAGTAGACGTTCTCCCGCCCTTCGCCGGCGGGTGAAGCCTGCGATCCTCATGTGGCGCTGGGAGTTCGGATCGAATAGTGGCCGGCGACCATGTCTGTCCTCGCCGTCCGCTATGTTGAAGTGGGTCGTTCCCGAGGGTTTGGAGTGATCGTCCATGACCGTTCCTGTGGTGCATCCGCGTCCCGGTAATTTGCGTGCCGTCGCCGAGCAGGTTGAGCATGCGACAGGGCTTCGTGTAGAGATTCTGGGAGGGACGCTCGTGATGTCGCCAACGCCCCGGGGCAAGCATGCGGGCACCATCCGTCGGCTGCGGCTGCAGCTGGAGGCCCGGATGCCCGCTGGGCTGGCCGCGTACGAGGTTTCCTCGATTGCGTTGCCCGGCGACGACGACGATTACTGCACGCCCGACCTTATCGTGCTGCCGGATTCGTGGGACGCCGACGATGAGTGGCTGGCGGACCCTGCGGATGTGGAACTGGCCGTCGAGGTGATCTCCAAATCGGAGAAGGCGCGGCAGATTACCGATAAGAACGGTTGGTACAGCGTGGCCGGTGTCCGTACCCTGCTGGTCATTGATCCCCGCTTCGGTGTGTGGGCCCTGTACACACATCCCCGAGACGGGGAGTACCACGGAAGACTCGACGGGGCATTCGGCGATCCAATCCGTCTGCCCGAGCCGTTCGATGTGTCTCTGGATACGGGGAGTCTGCTCCTGTACTCGTAGGCATGTCGCACGTTGTCCGGTTCACTCGGCGCGTGTGGCGCCCAGGTGCTGTCCTCGCGCGGTTTCAGCAGGACCGCGCTGCACAGTCGTCTTCGTTGTCGGTCTCGCGGCCCGTTCGGATGGCTACGCCTATAGCATTCTGCGCGCATCGAATTCGCTGATTCCGTCGAGGAGAAGAACGATCATGTCGCAGTCGAACAAGCCCGTGCACCATCCGGTGATTGCCGACTTCCACGCCAAGCGGGCGGAGAGTCTGCAGTTGCGGGTGGCGGACTGGATCACCAAGTTCGCGGGGTCGATGTGGTTCGTCTACATCCATGCCATCGGGTTCGCGGTGTGGATGGTCTGGATCGAGAAGAATCCGTGGCCGACGCTGACGCTGATCGTGTCGCTGGAGGCGATCTTCCTGTCCACATTCGTGATGATCGGCCAGAACCGGCAGGGCCAATTTCAGCAGATGAAGGCCGACCACGACTTCTCCCAGCAGGAGCTCCAGCTCAAGACCAATCTCGAGCTGACCCGTGCCATTCATGCGATGACCACCGAGCTCCATCGCCGGATCATCGAGGATCCGGACGGCAGCGGCATTGACGCCCTGCGCTGAAATCGGCACAAGCACACCGGTGTTCGGCGCTACCTCCACCACGTATCGATCGGTGTGGCGGGAACGGTCCGCTTGTGGCGGGTGGCCTGGAAGATTCGTTCGATCGTGGCGGCGACATCGGAACTGACCTCACGGCCCTCCAGGTAGTCGTCGATCTCGGCGTATTTCACGCCCAGGGCGACCTCGTCGGGGAGGGCGGGGCGGTTGTCCTCGAGGTCCGCGGTGGGCACCTTCTCCCAGACGCTGGGAGGTGCGCCGAGTTCCTGCAGCAGCGCCGCGCCCTGGCGCTTGGTCAGGCCGGTGAGCGGGGTGAGGTCCACGCCGCCGTCGCCGTGTTTGGTGAAGAATCCGGTGACCGCCTCCGCGGCGTGATCGGTGCCGACGACCAGCATGTTCAACTGCCCGGCAAGGGCGTACTGGATGACCATGCGCTCGCGCGCCTTGATGTTTCCGCGCACGAAATCGCGCAGCTCCGCCTCGTCGAGGCCGCGGGCTACCTCCGCGGCCACCGCGTCGGCGCCGGGCTTGACGTTGACCTCGATCGAGCGGTCCGGCCGGATGAATCGCAGCGCGATCTGCGCGTCGTGTTCGTCGGCCTGCACACCGTACGGCAGCCGCACCGCGACGAACGTCGCCTCGTGCCCCTCGGCGCGCAGTTCCTCCGTTGCCAGCTGGCACAGCCGCCCGGTCAGCGTGGAGTCCTGGCCGCCGCTGATACCCAGCACGAAACCCGTTGCGGGAGTGGAGCGCAGGAAATCCTTGAGAAAATCGATGCGCCGGCGCACCTCGACCTTCGGCTCGATGACCGGCTGCACACCCAATTCGGCGACTATGGCCTGGCGAAGAGTACCCACGCCGGTCACTCTACCGAGCCCGCCGGTCCCGCGGCGCCGGCCGGCACCCGGCGCATCATGCTCGGCCGCTCGCTGAAACTGGGCAGGTCATGCGTGGGCGTTTGCGAGTGCTCGGCGGATCATGCGCGGGCGTCCGCGAGAACCCAGCGCACCAGGCGCTCCCAGTTGTCCCCGACCTGGTCGATGGTGTATCCCAGCACCCGGATCTGGTGCAGCACCAGTGCGGCGTCGAGCGTGGCGATCAGGCTGTCGGCCAGCAGCGAGATCTCCCCGGCCGCCCCGGCCTGCCGGAGCAGCAGCGACACATGGGTTTTCATGACGGCGTAGGGCGCATTGCCGTAACTGCCCCCGAGGTCCGCGGCCCGGCGCGTCTCGCCCTCGACCTCGACCAGGGACAACCGCGCCCGCCCGAAGGCGATCAGCCGCTGCGCCGGCGGCGCACCCGGGCCCAGCGGCGGGTCCCCGAACATGTACGCTGCCTGGAGTTTCCGGTCCGACTGGTCCAGTAGTGCGAGCATCAGCCCGGAACGACTGCCGAAGCGGCGGAATACGGTGCCCTTGCCGACACCGGCGAGCTTGGCCACTGCGTCCATGGTGACGCCGTCGGCGCCGCATTCGCGCACGAGCTGTTCGGCCGCGTCCAGGAGCAGCTGACGGTTGCGGGCCGCATCGCTGCGCTCGGCGGTTTCCCCGGCGACGGGCAGGGCCGCGGCCAGGGGATGCTGCGCGGTCGGATCGGACACCGCCTCGATCGGCAGCGCCGTTCTGGTGATCGGCGACCTCGGTTGGGTCGTGTCGTAGCTCACAGAAGCTACCCCCTGCTGATCGGGATGAAAGCGGACCATGGTCCGGTTATTCTACGTGACTGCGGCAGCGACCGCCTCGACACATTAAGGAGTGACATCATGTCCCAGACCCGAATCCTCGCTCTCGTCGGTAGCCTGCGCTCCGGCTCGATCAATCGGAAGCTGGCCGAGGCTGCGGTGCAGACCGCTCCCGAGGGCGTCGAGATCAGCATCTACGAGGGGCTCGGCGAGATCCCGTTCTACAACGAGGACATCGACGTGGCCGGCAGCGTGCCGGCGGCCGCGACCGCGCTGCGCGAGGCCATCGCCGCCGTCGACGGCCTGCTGCTGTTCGTTCCGGAGTACAACGGCTCGATTCCGGCCGCGCTGAAGAACGCCATCGACTGGGCCTCGCGTCCGTACGGAGAGGGCGTCGTCAAGGGCAAGCCGGCCGCCGTTGTGAGCGCGTCGATCAGCCCGAACGCTGCCAAGTGGTCGCATGGCGACACGGTCAAGGTGCTCGGCGTGGCGGGCGCCTCGGTGGTCGAGGGCGCGCACCTGCACTTCGGCGTCATCGGGCAGCGTTTCGCCGAGTCGCACCCGCGTGACGATGCCGAGGCGCTGACCGAGCTGGCCGCCGCGGTGCACGAGTTGGTCCAGGCCGTGCAGGAGTCGGTGAACGCCTGAGGGCGGGTCCGGACGCGCTGAGCAGAACAACACGAGACAACATCGCCCGGCGAGGCGCCGCCGTGAACATGTGAGTGTTCGCCGGTGGGAACATCGCCGATGCGGGTCGCTGTGGCGGCGATTCGGGTGCGATGAGGGATGACCGGGGCCGCTCCGTCCGATGCGACGGGGCGGCCCGGTCGTGTGTCGGGGGCCTGTCCGTCGTTCCGGGGGCCGGGTTTCGGTGGCGAGCAAACGCGGGGCGTCTGCTTCGAGCGGCGCCGGCGGAGTTCCAGTGCCGGTTGAACGCGGCGTGTCGCGATCGTGACGTCGGGTCGGCGGGCGTGTTGCCAGGAGGTTCGTTGCGGATGGGATTTACGGGACCGGCGAGACGCGCGAGATTCGTGTGGCAAGGGCTAGAACTTAGTTTGCTGAGAATAAGCTACGGTACGAAATCGTGATCCGCACCACAGTCGTGTCGCGTTGCGAATCGACTGTCCAGGTACTTACGCCGACCGAATTCCACCAATGTGACTCGCAACATGTCGTGCTGTATGAATCTGTCGGCCACTAGGTGTAGTGTCTTGAGCACTGGAAGACGACGCGGCCCAGCGGCCGCCGGCGGCCTCGCGACCAGGTGGTCAGGGCCAGCTTCCAAGGGTTTGCGCAGTACATCGTGGATCGTGCTCAGTCCTGCACTGCATACGGATTCAAAGGCTCAGGAGAGAGGGATACTCATGACCGTCACCGTCTACACCAAGCCCGCTTGCGTCCAGTGCAACGCCACCTACCGCGCCCTGGACAAGGCCGGTGTCGATTACGAGGTTGTCGACATCTCGGAAAACCCCGAAGCGCGCGACTACGTCATGGCCCTGGGCTATCTGCAGGCTCCGGTCGTCGTCGCGGGTGAGGATCACTGGTCCGGCTTCCGCCCGGATCGCATCAAGGCTCTAGCCATGCAGGCGGCCTAGCCGCCGCAGCGGTTGCTGTTGCTCCGACAGCGTTCAACTGGGAAGGGGAAGTAGGCCATGGCAACGGACAAGACGCCGAACCTGGTCTACTTCTCGAGCGCCTCGGAGAACACGCACCGGTTCGTCGAACGGCTCGGCCTCGAGGCCGTTCGCATTCCGCTTCACACAGCCGACTCGCTTCGCGTCGACGAGCCCTACGTGCTGATCTGCCCCACCTATGGGGGAGGTCGGCACGTTCTGGGTCGCAACAGATCCGATAAGGACTTCATCCCCCGTCAGGTGGCGAGGTTCCTCAACGATCCGCACAATCGTGCGTTGTTGCGCGGCGTCATCGCGGCCGGCAACACGAACTTCGGCGATACGTATTGCTATGCGGGAGAGCTGATCTCGCGCAAATGCGGGGTGCCCTACCTGTATCGCTTCGAACTCATGGGAACTGCCGAGGACGTCGAACGCGTCCGAGAGGGATTGGGAGTGTTTTGGCAACGACAACAGCACCTGCCGGTAAGTCGGCCCGCCTAGAGCGTCCGGTCAGCACCGTCGACACCGCATCCGCCGAGGGGCTGGACTACCACGCCCTCAACGCGATGCTGAATCTGTACGGCCCCGAGGGGGAGATTCAGTTCGACAAGGACGTGGCCGCGGCGCGGCAGTACTTCCTGCAGCACGTCAACCAGAACACGGTCTTCTTTCACAACCTCGACGAGAAGCTCGACTACCTGGTCGAGGAGAACTATTACGAGCCCGAGGTGCTGGACAAGTACAGCCGGGCGTTCGTGAAGAAGCTGTTCCAGCAGGCCTACGCCAAGAAGTTCCGGTTCCCGACCTTCCTGGGCGCGTTCAAGTACTACACCTCGTACACGCTGAAGACCTTCGACGGCAAGCGGTATCTGGAGCGGTTCGAGGACCGGGTCTGCATGGTCGCGCTGACCCTCGCCGACGGCGACGAGGTGTTCGCGCAGCAGTTGGTCGAGGAGATCATCGGAGGCCGTTTCCAGCCGGCCACCCCGACGTTCCTCAATGCGGGCAAGAAGCAGCGCGGCGAGCCGGTCAGCTGCTTCCTGCTGCGCATCGAGGACAACATGGAGTCCATCGGGCGCTCGATCAACTCCGCGCTGCAGCTGTCCAAGCGCGGCGGCGGTGTCGCGTTGCTGCTGAGCAACATTCGCGAGCACGGCGCGCCGATCAAGAAGATCGAGAACCAGTCCTCGGGCGTCATCCCGATCATGAAGCTGCTCGAGGATTCGTTCTCCTACGCCAACCAGCTCGGCGCGCGGCAGGGCGCGGGCGCGGTGTATCTGCACGCGCACCACCCCGATATCTACCGCTTCCTGGACACCAAGCGGGAGAACGCGGACGAGAAGATCCGCATCAAGACGCTGTCGCTGGGCGTGGTGATCCCGGACATCACCTTCGAGCTGGCGAAGAAGAACGAGGACATGTACCTGTTCTCGCCGTACGACGTCGAGCGCATCTACGGTGTGCCGTTCGCCGACATCAACGTCACCGAGAAGTACCACGAGATGGTCGACGACAAGCGCATCCGCAAGTCGAAGATCAACGCGCGCGAGTTCTTCCAGACCATCGCCGAGCTGCAGTTCGAGTCCGGCTACCCGTACATCATGTTCGAGGACACGGTGAACCGGGCCAACCCGGTCAAGGGCAAGATCACCCACTCGAACCTGTGCTCGGAGATCCTGCAGGTCTCCACGCCCTCGGTGTTCAACGACGATCTGTCCTATGCCACCGTGGGCAAGGACATCTCGTGCAACCTCGGCTCGCTCAACATCGCCAAGGCCATGGACTCACCGGATTTCGGGCAGACCATCGAGGTGTCGATCCGGGCGCTGACCGCAGTGTCCGATCAGACCCACATCTACTCGGTGCCCTCCATCGAGCAGGGCAACAACTCCTCGCACGCGATCGGCCTGGGGCAGATGAACCTGCACGGGTATCTGGCGCGGGAGCGGGTCCACTACGGATCCGAGGAGGGTGTGGATTTCACCAACATCTACTTCTATATCGTTGCGTACCATGCGGTTCGGGCATCGAACAAGCTGGCCATCGAGCGCGGCCGCGCCTTCGGCGGATTCCCTGAGTCCAAGTACGCCACGGGCGAATACTTCGACAAGTACACCGAGCAGGCGTGGAAGCCGGAGACCGAGCGGGTGCGTGAGATCTTCGCCGAGGCCGGGGTGCACATTCCGACCCAGGACGATTGGCGCGAGCTGAAGGCCTCGGTCATGGCCCACGGCATCTACAACCAGAACCTGCAGGCCGTGCCGCCGACCGGATCGATCTCGTACATCAACCACTCCACCAGCTCGATTCACCCGGTGGCCTCGAAGATCGAGATCCGCAAGGAGGGCAAGATCGGGCGCGTCTACTACCCGGCGCCCTACCTGACCAACGACAATCTCGAATACTTCGCCGACGCATACGACATCGGCTACGAGAAGATCATCGACACCTACGCCGCCGCCACCCAGCACGTGGACCAGGGCCTGTCGCTGACGCTGTTCTTCAAGGACAGCGCCACCACCCGCGATGTCAACCGCGCCCAGATCTACGCTTGGCGCAAGGGCATCAAGACGCTGTATTACATCCGCATCCGCCAAATGGCTTTGGAGGGAACCGAAGTCGAGGGCTGCGTGTCCTGCATGCTGTAGCAGTTATTGTGCGAGAGGCGCTTCCGGTTCACCGGGGCGCCTCTTGGCATTTCCGGACGGGCGGTCGCCGTCAGTGGGGCAGGGCGGGGCCTCCGAGATCGCGGATCCGTTGAAGGAGCGCGGCGTCGGCGTCGTCGGCCGCACGGAACTCCGTGACGGCGGCGTCGAGCCGGGCGGAGCCGTAGGCGTCCTGCTGAGCGGTGGTCTGGTCCGGTGGGAGTGCCACCGTCGCGACCGCTGCCGCGCAGTCCCGGCTGCCGTGATCTATTCCGTCGATCACCGCCTCCCACAGCCTTTCCGATTGCGGATCCGAGATCCGGAAGTATCGCCTTGCCTCGGGCACGATATCCGCGAGGTCGAGGCATCGCGAGCCGATCTGCTGCGAGATTGTGCCGTCGAGGGAGCCGTTATTGGCGGTCAGAATGTTTATGAATGTGAAGATGTCGTTGTCTATGCGGTATGTCATGTTGTCGCTGTAATGGAACCAGGCGACAACCTGGTTCCCCAGAACGAATTTCGATGTCGGGGAGGCCACCTCCTGCTGGGCCGCGAGCGTCTCGAACGCGTGCGGGTCGCTGTTATCGCTGCGTACCTGGCCCCACGCCATGGCGGTCGCCGCGCCGATCGCTATGACGCACAGCGTCGCCGCCACGATGCGCCGCGCGGTGAGTGTACGCATCGGCCGGCGGACTCGGGAACGTTTCGGGTACCGCAACAGAGGTGCGGCTGCGGAGACCACCGCCGCGGCCAGTACACCACCGGCCAGGACCAAGGGCATCCATTCGGTCAGGAACAGGATGGCCGAGCCGGGGTTCCAGCGGCAGCCGCGCATCGTTGTCGTCAGCGGGGCGATACACCCGTCGGTCGACATCAGCGTCCCGATACCGATCCAACCGACCAGAAGTCCTAATTGAACGGCGATCAGTGTGCCGAGCAGGGAGTCTCGACGGCCGCGGGCGGCCGTGGCCGCGGCAACGATACTGCCCGCAGCGGCGGGAAGCAGATAGGGCAGAACGAAGATGAGCGGTGCCCACCCGGGTGCCTGCGTCGGCGGCGGCCAGAGCGTGTGCACCACCATCGCGACGAGTACGGCGGTACCCCAGACGGTGATCGCACCCGCCGCCGCTGCGGCGAGAATGTCACGCAGCGAGGGTAGCGGCCGGGTGTGCGGTGGCGTGACGACCTCGGCGGCTCGCACGAACCGCAGCCGCCATGGTGCCAGGCCGCCGGCG
The DNA here is from genome assembly GCF_018860155.1 of Nocardia albiluteola. Taxonomy (GTDB): domain Bacteria; phylum Actinomycetota; class Actinomycetes; order Mycobacteriales; family Mycobacteriaceae; genus Nocardia; species Nocardia albiluteola. Next base: position 68,542 of record NZ_JAHKNI010000010.1, on the reverse strand, counting down.
GCGACGGCCCACAGGAGCAGGGGAGTCAGCCATACCGCGGTGAGCGCGACCGCGGTGAACGGGGAATTGCTGACCCCGGCATTCAGAATGAGCACAATGATTGCCAGGTGCAGAGGCCAGCCGTCCGCGACGGCTATCTTCTGGCTGATGAGCGTCGCGGTATCGGCCTGAAATGCCCATGTGGAGAAGACCAGGGCATTGTCGCCCCACCACGCGAAAATTCCGGTAAGGACCAGAAAGCCGCCGATAATATTGATCCAGAACGGAATTCGGTCCGATCGTCCCGGCCATGCCGTCACCCAGAGCTCGGTGCACCGCGTTGCCCACCAGCCATAGAACATGCCGATCGGAATCGGCAACAGCAGGGCCACCGGATAGTCCGGCAACCAGTCGCTGACCGTGACCCGATTCAGGACCAGCTCGCCCAGGGCGAATCCGATGCCGAACCAGATGCCCAGCCGCAGGCCGGTGGCGGGGCGTGTGGCGGTGATCACGCCGAAGATCGCCCGTCGCCACACCGTGAATCCGACCGCGCCGGTCATCAGCGCGGCGGCCGCCATCGCGGATAGGTCGGCCTTCAGTGTGAACGGGACCATCAGGTATGTCAGCAGTTCGGATAATCGCCCGCTGATCAGCGAGGCCGCGACTCCCATCGACAGGATCGGCAGGCCGGAGATGTCGAACAGTACGGAGGGGTCGTCGAGGGCACGTCGGCGAAGACCCCATCGAGGATGGGTGAGGAACAGTTCGATCGTGCGTTCGGCGATGCGGCGCAGAGGATTCGGGAGCTGCCGCGGCTCGGGGATCACCCAGCCGCGAGGGTCGGCGCCCCACCGGACGGCCGTGCGATCAGCGTAGATCTCACGGGTGCGCAGCACATCGGCCCGGACCAGATATACCAGGACGGCCAGGACCGCCGTCATCGCCAGATTACGGACGGCATAAGGGATATCGTCGAGCCATTTATCGGTACCGAAGCCGGGGAGAGTCCAGACCGCCCACACCAGATAGGGCACCAGCACCGCACCGGCGAATGCCCGCCACAGCGCGACCGTGGCATAGGTCGGGGTCGCATCGCGATTGTAGATGTGCGCCAGCTCATGCAGTACGACTGCCCGAAAACGCTGAGGCTCCTCGACCATTCGGGTCAGCAACCCGCCGTGGAGCCGGACGGTCGGGCGCCGCGTCCGGCCGGTCACGACCGCGCCCGCAGACAGGGCCGTTGGGTCCACCACGAAGCGGACCGACCGGCCAATCTCGGCGGTGCTCACCAGTTCGGCCAAGACCGGCGTGAGATCCGCATAGCCGTGCAGTCGTTCGATGGGGATATCGCGGCGGCCAGATCGTGGGCGGATAAGTATCGCGAATACCACCACGGCTGCAACCATCAGCACTGCGATGACGCACGGCGGAATCCACCACGGGGTCGGGGGTTCGTACCGGTCCGAACAGTCCTTCAGTGCCTCGGACTGGCGTTGCATCGCCTCGATCATCGCCATCGTGCCTGCATTCGGGTCGGCGCCCGCGGCCAGCGCGCATCCCCAACTTCTCATGCGGGCGGCGACGACGTCCTGCGCCATAGATCCGGCCGCGACGACAATCAGGACGGTCAACAGGATGAACCGCACGGTGGTCCCGGCCGCGATGGATCGATCGTCGACCTGCGGTGCGGGTGATTGTGCCGCGGGGACGTACGGGGCGAGCCGACCTGGCCGCATCGGGTGCCTACGCGGTCGTGGTACGGCCGGATTCCGTGGAATTGTCGGCCGTAGTGGGGCTGGACTTCGGCGAATCATCGGCCGTGGCGGGGACGGACTGCGCCGAATCACCTACCGCCGTCGAGTCAGGCTGCGCTGAATTGCCTGCCGTGCTGGGCTTTTCGGTCGTATCCGGATCCCCCGGCACCGGATCCTTTCGCAGCCGTGCCATCGTGACGGTCGCGATCGTCTGTGCGAGTTCGGAATCCAGCCCGCGCGTGGCTGCCAGCTCGACGAGCAGCCGCTCCACCTCCGCGAGCTCCTCCTCGGACAGTTCGGGGAGCGTCTTCTTCCCGGTCTCCTTGTGAAAGACCTTGCGCAGCACCCCCTTCACCCCCGTGACCGCCCCGTCGGCGGCCCGGCCCGCCAGCCGCTTTGCCATCTCGTCCAGCGCCAGCCACAGCACCGGCGTCGCCAGCGCGGTGACCTCTTCGACTCCGAATCCGAGCGGCTCGTTACGTTTGCCGCCCCGCTTCAGCCGACGAATCACCGTATCGTCGTCGTACAGGCCGAGCCCATCGACGATGAACAGCTCATTGACCGCGACGTCACCGATCACGTCGCGAACGACATCCCGAACCACATACTGGTCCATGCGAGCCCCCAATCGGCGAATATCGATGTGGCCCAGCCTACTCCGGCACACTCGCAACAATCACTATGTGGCGTCAAAAATCGGTGTGCGGCACCTACTTTCGATGCGGTCAGTCGTCCGCCGAGCCCGGGGCGCGTGACTACCCGAGGTCCGGCAAGTGGGAGGTCTAGAGGTGGAGGGCTGCGTGAGCTGCATGCACTCGTACGTACGATGGGCTGAACGTCGTTCTATCGGGGGTGTGTGATCAAGCGAGAACGCATCCGGATGGTGTCCACATTGGCAGGGTGGCTCGGCGCGATGATCTGGGACTACGTCGTGTGGTATCGGGTGTGGCCGTTCTGGCTGTTCGGGGTGGGTCTGCTGTTCCTTGTCCTCGGGTATTCCATCGGGCCGGCGTCGCGGTCTCCGAGATTGCGGCGGTGGCTGCGTCCTCGGCGGACGGCGCTCGAGGATGTGGAGCGTGCGCGCGCCGAGCTGCTCGCGGCGCAGCGGCGCCGACGGCGCAACGCCGGTCGCGGTCGGCGCAAGCGGCGCGGGGGTTCATGAGCATGTCGCAGAAGTCGTTGTGCGGGCGGCAGTTTCGGTGATCGCCGAGGACGCCATTCCTGCGTTACGTCAAGGAACGAGGCTCCCGTGCCGCGGTGGCGAGGGTTAGGATCCTCGACGCAAATGTATGGAGAAAGCAGAGGTTGCGGTATGCGTGGTGTGCGCTTCGACGAGTTCGGTGGGCCGGATGTGTTGCGGCTGGTGGAGCTCGAGGTACCGGAGCCGGGGGTGGGAGAGATATCGATCGACGTCGAGTACGTCGGGGTCAATTTCGCCGATCTGCAGGCGCGGACGATCGGATATCGGGTGCCGGGGCTGCCGTTCGTTCCCGGGGTCGAGCTGTCCGGCCGGGTCCGGGCGATCGGCGCGGGCGTTGAGGGGGTGACCGCCGGTCAGCCCGTCGCGGCGATCACCGACGGCGGCGCCTACGCGGAGGTTGCGGTCGTCCCGGCCGCAAAGGTGTTCGCGGTGCCCGAGGGCATCGATCTGCGGACCGCCGCAACACTTCCCACGGTGCTGCCGACCGCCTACGCGCTGGTGCATACCGTGGGCCGGCTGCAACCGGGCGAGACCGTGCTGGTGCAGGCCGCGGCGGGCGGGGTCGGAACCGTGGCCGGGCAGATCGCCAAGCTGGCCGGCGCCGGCGCGGTGTACGGCGTGGTGTCCAGCGCCGCCAAGGCGGACTATGCGCGCAAGGTCGGCTACGACGACGCCTTTCTTACCGAGGCATTCGACGACGAGGTCCGCCGTGCCACCGACGGTCGCGGTGTCGACCTGGTGCTGGACTCGATCGGCGGGCAGACGTTGCGCCGGGGACTGGAGTCGCTGGCGCGGTTCGGCCGACTCGTCTCCTACGGCAATGCCGGTGGAGAGTCCGCCTGGAAGGTCGGCGCGCCCGAACTTTTTCCGCAGGGCCGCACCGTCTCCGGTTTCTCGATCCTCGAGCTGAGCGCCAGCGCGCCGGAAGTGTTGCACGACATCGCCGCTCGCGCCTTCGAACTGGTCACGACCGGCGACGTGGAGCTCTCGATCACCGCCGAATTCCCGCTCGCCGAGGCGGCCGACGCTCATCGCCTGATGGAGGGCCGTACCTCCACCGGCAAACTGCTTCTCGCGATCAACGGCTGATCCGGCAGGCGGGCGACGACGGCTACGCGATCGGGGAAATGGTCCAATGCCCGGGAAAACCGCTGTCTCCCAACGTCTTGGCGTAGATTTCGGCCGCGTCATTCAGGGCGCGACCCTGGTCGCGGCCGACGACGACCCACGCTGAGCACGGATACGCCCGGCCGCGCAGGGTGAGGTAGGCATCGAGCTGGGCGAAGGTCTAGATCAGGCCGAGCTCCTGTGCCCGGGCGCCCGCCTGGAAGCGGGAGGTTGCGCCGAGGGCGGACATGAGTTCGGCAACGCGGCGGCGGTAGGTGCGGACCGACAGGCCCAGGGCGCGGGCCGCGGCCTCGTCGGTGGCGCCGGTGTTGAGGTGGTCGAGGATGCGGGGGGCGAGGAGGCGCAGGTCGGCGGCGTCGTGGTCGTAGACGGCGAAGTCGGTCGCGGCGCGCCAGGCGGCGTCGAACAGTGACAGCACGCCGTGGACGACCTCCGGGACGGTGATGATGCTGTAGCTGCGTTCTCCGAAGGAGGTGTCGCCAGCGAGGATGACGGTCTTGCGGTCCAGAATGATCGTCTCATTGATCTCCTCGTCGCTGATCCGCACGCCCGCGCCCCGCTCGACCATGGTGTGCAGATGCTGCGACAGCGACGGGTCCAGCAGCGCCGAGGGCCGGTACAGCTTGCGCATCGCCACGTCGGGGCCGATCTGGTCGTGCCGGACGTTGTGCCAGGTGATGAAGTCTTTGGCGGCGCAATCGAGGCTGGTCGTGGCGCGTTCGAACAGGTGCGTGGTGCTCTCGAACAGCTCCCGTGCGCTGCGCACGACCGTGACCTGCTGTGTTTGGACCATGCCTCGAGTGTCCCGGCCGGTAGGTTCGGCGTCAATCCGCGGCAGCTTGTTGCCAATCACTGCGCGTGGCGAACCGAAGGTCAAGGCTGGAGGCATGACAGAGACATTTTCTGCCCGCGCGGCAGGTACGGGGCGATTGGGATCGTTCCAGGTAAACCGGGTCGGCTTCGGTGCCATGAAGCTGACCGGCTGGCCGCAGGGCAAACAGCCCGTCCGCGACACAGCGTTGGCGGTCCTGCGTCGCGCGGTCGAGTTGGGCGTGAACCACATCGACACCTCGCAGTTCTACGACCGTGACGGCATCAACGCCAACGAGCTGATCCGTGAGGCCCTGCACCCGTATCCGGACGACCTGGTCCTGGTTACCAAGTTCGCCGCAATCGACCCCGGCCTGACCCCCGACGGCCTGCGCAAGAACGTCGAGATCAACCTCGAGACCCTCGGCATCGACCAGATCGACGTGGTGAACCTCCGTGTCGGCGACAACCTGGCCCCGGCCGAGGGTTCCCTGGCCGAGCCGCTCACCGCGCTGGCGAAACTTCAGGAAGAGGGCCTGATCAAGCACCTGGGCATCTCCAACATCACCCGCGCCCAGTTCGACCAGGCTCGCGACCTCGCTCCCTTCGTCTGCGTGCAGAACGCCTACAACGTCGCTATGCGCGGCGACGACCCGTTGATCGAGGCGTGCGAGGAGGCGGGAATCGCCTTCGTCCCGTTCTTCCCGGTGGGCGGTTTCGCGCCCCTGCTGACCGAACACCTCGACACCGTGGCCACCCGCCACAACGCTTCCCCCCAGCAGGTCGCCCTGGCCTGGCTCCTGGCCCGTTCCCCGGTGATCCTCCTGATCCCCGGCACCTCGGACCCGAAGCATCTGGAAGAGAACATCGCAGCCGGAAGCCTGAAGCTCACCGACGAGGATCTAGCCCTGATCGGCTGATACGTCTCCCTCCGGCCGCTGCGCCCGATCGAGCAGGGTGAGATAGGTGTCGAGCTGGGCGGCACCGGCGAGCAGGTTGCGGCTGCGGGTGTTCAGGCGAGCCTGCCAGGAGTCGAGGAAGGCGCTCAACGCGTCGGTCCCGCCCGCCTCGTGCAGCGATTCGAGGAAGCGCGCGACTTGCTGCAGGAGGTATCCGCCGCGGCGAAGCTGGCGGGCGATCTCGGCGTCGCGCACGGCGTCCGGACCGTATGTGCGGTAGCCGGTCGCCTTGTCGCGTTCGGGGTGCAGGATGCCCTCGGACTCCCAGGTGCGCAGCGTTGCCGGGTGCACGCCGAGCCGGCGCGCGAGTTCGCCCACGGTCAGCGGCGGACCAGCGATCCGGGGAGTGCCGGTGGACAGCGTGCCCAGTGCGGCGGCGACCTCGGTGCGGGTGCTGCGTTCGGTGCGCAGCGCGACGTGCGCGGCATCGATGAGCCGGTAGGCGGATTCGGCATCGCCCTGGTTCACCGCGCGCATGATTTCGGTCGCCTGCTGGTGCCCGTGACCGCTGCGCAGGGTGAGGAAGGCGCGCAGGGCCTGCGCGTGCAGGGGCGTGTAGCGCCGGTATCCGGTCTCGCTGCGCGCGGTCGTCGGGAGGATTCCGGCATCGTCGTAGTTGCGGATCGCCTGGGCGGACAGGCCGTGTTCCCGGGCGAGATCGATGGGTCGCAGGGTGCACCTCCGATTGAGGCTTCGGGCTATCGAACATCGGTGAACGTTGTGAAAGTCTCACACGATTCTTCAACGATATCGTCGAGGGGAGTTGCTACTCGAAGGGGTCTTTCATGTCTGCTGCCACCTCACTGCGTCCGATGGCGCGCCAACTCGACGACCCGGCGGGCCTGGGCCGTGCCCTCGACGAACTGCTCGCCGAGCCGCCCGCCCTGTTCGCCCTCGGCGAGCCGACCCACGGCATCGTCGCATTTCCCTTGCTGCGCAACGACATCCTCGCCCATCTCGTCGAGCGCGGATGCCGGTCGATCGCACTGGAGACCGATGTCTTCGCCGCCTCGCTCGTCGACGACTACGTCAACGGGGGTGCGGCGGCGATCGAGGAGGTGCTCACGACCGGATTCAGCCACGGCTTCGGCGACATTCCGGGCAATCGCGAACTCGTCGAATGGCTCCGGGCGCACAACGCCGATCGCGAGCCGGGGGATCGGGTGCGCTTCTACGGCTTCGACGCGCCGCTGGAGTTCTACGCCGCGCCGAGCCCGCGACGCGCACTGTCCACCGTCGTCGACCATCTGCCCGCCGCACAGCGACCGGAATCGGCCCGCGATCTCGATGCGCTGCTCGGGCCGGATTCGGACTGGTCGAACGAGGCCGCGATGTTCGACCCGGCGGCGTCGATCGGCAACTCCGAACGCGCCCGCGCGCTGCGCATCGTCGCCGACGACCTCGCCGCCGCGCTGCACCGCGTGGGCCCCGGCCTGCGCCCCGCCGACCCGGCGGGTTACGACCTCGCGGTTGCCCACGCCCGCACCGCCGTCGGCCTGCTCCGCTATCACGCGGCAATGGCCCTTGCCGCGCCCGATCGCATCGAAACCCTGGGCAGCGTGCGCTCGGAGATGATGGCCGAGAACCTGCTCGCGATGCGCGCGCGGGAGCGGCGACGCGGGCCCAGCATGGTGTTCGCGCACAACCATCACCTGCAACGTCATCCGTCCGGCGAGGCGAGCTGGGGGAACGCCGGCGCGCTGGTCGAGCTCGCGCTGGGCGGGCGCTACGTGTTCGTGGCCAGCGACGCCCGGCCGGGCAGCGATCCCGGCACGCTGCAGGCGAGGCTGGCCGAGGCGACCACCCGTCGCGCGATGTTCCCGGTGCCGGAATTGCTTGCCGCGCTTCCTCCGTCGATCCGCGCCGGCGAACCGATCGTGCCCGGTCACCTCGTACTGCAACCGTCGGAGGTCGAGCGCGCCGATGCTGTTGTCTTCATTGCCGATACCGACGGAAAGCAGCACAAATACTGGTAACCACACGCGATGTCGGATGATGTTCGCAATGAGACGCTCTCCCCGCCGCGCCGGCCGTGGCCGACGCGCGATCGTCGCGGTGTGCGCCTGTTCACCCGCCCGCAAGGGGCGGCGGGTGAAATCGGTGGTGACAGTTATCGGTCAGGGATGCGTGCGGGTGATCAACCTGCAGGAGTGTAAGTCCTTGAATCGGTGACGAATTCGGGATTTCCGTAGGTCGCCAACCGGCGCTCGACGAGCCGGGCGACGTACCGGTCGACGAGTGGGCGCAACCTGCGCACGAGGGTCGCGCCCATCACGACCAGCAGCCGTCCGATCAGGAACGGGGCGGTCACCGCGACCCGCGCGAGATCGCAGGGGCCGAACGGCAGGCCCATCTCGCGGGCGACGCGTCGATCGGCGTGGCGGAACGCCATGATGAAACCGGCCTTGCTGTAATTCGCAGTCGAACGCCGTAGTTCCCGGATTCGGCGTCCTGATGGTGTCCTGAGTGTCGCACCACCGTTGGGCGACAGGCCATGCCGCCCAACGGGTTTCGGTCAATGCAGGCCGTCGGCGAGCGGGCCCAGCGCCAGGGCGGGGAAGTACTCCAGTCCCACCACGACCAGTGTCGTGCCGACGACCAGGCCGACGAACATGGGCCGATGGGTGGCGACGTGGCCGACGGTCACCACGCCGCGCTGCTGCGCGGCGAAGCTGCCCGCCAGCGCCAGCACGAAGATCATCGGCAGGTAGCGGCCCAGCAGCATGGCGACGGCCAGCGCGGTATTCCACCAGGTGGTGTTGCCGCTCAGGCCCGCGAAGGCGCTGCCGTTGCCGGCGACGGAACTGGTGAAGGCATACAGCGCCTCCGACAACCCGTGCGCGCCGGTGTTGGCCATCGCCGCCCTTTCGCCGGGCAGCGTCATCGCGATCGCGGTCCCGGTCAGGATCACCGCCGGACCGGTCAGGATGAACAGGCCCACCAGCTTGGTCTCCCGCGCGCCCACCCGCTTCTGCAAATACTCGGGCGTCTTGCCGACCATCAGGCCACCCAGGAACATCGCCAGCAGGGCCATCAGTAGCAGTGCGTACAGGCCGCTGCCCGCACCGCCCGGCGCTACCTCGCCCAGCATCATGTTGCCCATCAGCACCGCGCCGCCGAAGCTGGTGAAGCTGTCGTAGGCGGAATTGGCGGCGCCGTCCGCGGTCGCGGTCGCGACCTGGCCGAACACGGCCGAGCCCGGCACGCCGAAGCGGGTCTCGGTGCCTTCGGCGGCGGCTCCCGCGGCCTGCACGACGGTCTGGCCGACGTGCGCCTCGGCGCCCATCATCAGGCCCAGACCCAGCGCGAACAGGAATCCGACCACCGCGAGCAGGGCCCAGCTCTGTCGCTTGTCGCCGACCATCACGCCGAAGGTGCGGACCAGCGAGGCCGGAATGAGCAGCATCGCCACCATCTCGAGCACATTGGTCCACGGCGTCGGGTTCTCGAACGGGTGCGCGCTGTTGACATTGAACGCACCGCCACCGTCGCCGGACATCAGCTTGATCGGCTCCCAGGAGGCGGCCGGTGCCCGCAGAATCGTCTGGCTACCGCCGGTGATCGTGTGCACCTCGACCGGGCTCGCGCCCTGCACCACGCCCGCGAGGAGGAACACCAGCGACAGAATCGCCGCGATCGGCAACAGGATTCGCACGATGCCCCGGATCAGATCGACCCAGAAGTTGCCGACCTCGTCGGTGCGATGCCGGGACAATCCGCGGATGAGGGCCATTGCCGCACAGATGCCCACCGCTGCGCTCGCGAACGCCTGCACGCCGAGCCCGGCCATCAGGCCGAAATGTCCCATGATCTGCTCGGGGGAGTAGTTCTGCCAGCTGGTGTTGGTGACGAAGCTGACCGCGGTGTCGAATGCGAGCGCCGGGGTCATGCCCGGACGCCCCCACGGTGCTGGCAGATACTGCTGAATCAGCAGCAGCGCATACAAACTCAGCACGCTGATTCCGGAGAAGGCCAGCAGCGAACCCAGATACTTCTTCCAGTTCTGCTCGTCGCGCGGCTCCACGCCGACCAGCCGGTAGATCGCTCGCTCCGCCCGCAGATCACGGCTGCTGGTGAACACCCGGGCCATATAGTCGCCCAGCGGAACGTGCACCGCGGCAATGATGATGATGACCGCGGTGACCTGCAGCCACGCCGCCGTCTCCCACTGTGGTTCCGCCATTGGCGAAGAATAGGAACCTCGCAGGCCCGGATCGGATATCCATGCGGCATTACTACGGGTGTGTCGCGGATGCTGACGAGATCCGGGCGGGGGTGTTTTCAAAACGTCAGGATTTCGGGTCGATCCGTGAACATGGCGTTGCCGCCGGTCAGGATGGTAGAGGCGACGCCGAAGCTGGTGTCGCGGCGCGTCGGCGGAGACCACCGGGGTCGGCCCGTCATTCACTGAGTCGGTGATCATGGAGTTCGGGTGAGAGGGACATTTCGTGTCTACCTGGGCGCCGCCCCGGGAGTCGGCAAGACGTTCGCCATGCTCGAGGAGGCTCGTCGCCGCGCCGCCCGCGGTACCGACGTGGTCATCGGCCTGGTCGAAACGCACGGGCGCGTGCACACGGAAGCGGCGATGAAGGGGCTCGAGGTTGTCCCGCGTCGTGAGGTCCGGTATCGCGGTGGTGTTTTCACCGAGATGGACACCGACGCGGTGATCCACCGGGCCCCGCAGGTGGTGCTGGTGGACGAGCTGGCACACGCCAATACCCCGGGTTGCCCGTACGAGAAGCGCTGGCGCGACATCGAGCAGCTGCTGGACGCCGGCATCGACGTGATCTCCACGGTGAACATCCAGCATCTGGAGTCGGTGCACGACGTGGTCGAGCACATCACCGGGGTCTCCCAGCGCGAGACCGTCCCCGACGAGGTGGTGCGCCGCGCGGATCAGGTCGAGCTGGTCGATATGACGCCCGAGGCGCTGCGCCGCCGGATGGCACACGGCAACATCTATCCGCCCGAGCGCATCGATGCGGCGCTGAGCAACTACTTCCGGGTCGGAAACCTCACCGCGCTGCGGGAATTGGCGCTGCTCTGGGTGGCCGACAAGGTCGAGGAGCAGCTGGCGAACTACCGCGCACAACACAACATCGCCAGCACCTGGGAGTCCCGCGAACGTGTCGTGGTGGCGCTGTCGGGAGGTTCGGAGGGGGACACCCTCATCCGGCGCGCGGCCCGAATCGCGGCCCGCTCGCACGCGGATGTGCTCGCGGTACACATCACCCGCATCGACGGGCTGATCCGTTCGGCCCCGGTGCATCTCGAACGCCAGCGGGGTCTGATCGAGAGCCTGGGCGGCACCTACCATCAGGTGGTCGGCGACGACATTCCGACCGCCCTGCTGGAATTCGCGCAGGCGGTCAACGCGACCCAGCTGGTGCTGGGGACCTCGCGCCGGAACAGGCTGGCGCCCCTGCTTTCTCGCGGAGTCGCCGCGGAGACCGCGGTGCGCTCCGGCACGATCGACATTCATCTGGTCAATCACGAGCACGCCGGGCGGGGCCGCGGCGCCGGGCGCTCCCCGGCGCTGAGCCTCGGCAGACGACTATGGGGATTCGGCGTCGGCTCGGCCCTGCTGGCGCTGGTGACCGCGGTGCTGTGCACTCTGCGCACCGAGCTGTCGCTGACCAGTGACATCCTGATCTACCTGTTCGCGGTGGTCGGGGTATCTCTGGTGGGCGGTATGTACCCGGCGATCATGTCGGCCGTGGTCGGATTCCTGCTGCTCGAATACTATTTCGCGCCGCCGCTGCATTCGTTCGCCGTGGCCGATCCGCAGAACATGCTCGCGTTGGCGGTCTATTTGGTGGTGGGTGCGGCCGTCGCGGTCGTGGTCGAACTCGCGGCGCGACGGACGCGGCAGGCCGCGGCCGCGAGCGCGGATGCGAGCGTGCTGGCCACCCTGGCCGGGAGCGTCTTGCGTGGCGAGGACACCGCCGCGGCAATTCTCGAACGCCTGTGGCACACATACACTTTGGAATCGGTAACGCTGCTCGAACGGGTACCGGGCATGCCGGTGACGCCGGGGCGTCAGAGCGAACCGCGGCGCTGGCAGGCCATCGCGAGCGCCGGGGAGCGGCCGTGCGCGAGCCCCGACGAGGCCGTCACCGCGATCCCGATCGGCGACGATATGGTGCTGGCGCTGCGGGGTCGGGTGCTGGACTCCTCGGATCGAAAGATCTTGGAGGCGTTCGCCGCTCAGGCCGTGGCGGCGCTGCGCCGCGAACGGCTGGCCCGGACCGCACAGGAGGTCCGGCCGCTGCAGGAGGCGGACCGGTTGCGCACGGCCCTGCTCAACTCGGTGGGGCACGACCTGCGCACGCCTCTGGCCGCGGCCATCGCGGCGGTCGACGGGCTGCAGAGCGACGGCCTGCTCACCCAGGAGCAGCATCACGATCTGCTCGACGTGGCCGCCACCTCCCTGCGCCGCCTGGACCGTCTCGTCGGAAACCTGTTGGACCTGAGCCGATTACGGGCCGGGGTGCTCGGAATCGCCGCGCGCCCCGTCGCCATCGCTTCGATGATCGAGGACACCGTGGCCAATCTCGGTCCCGCCGCGGCCGCGGTACAGGTGCGCATCGCCGCGGAACTCCCCGACGCGGTGGTGGATTCGGTGCTGCTGGATCGCGCGCTGGACAACGTGATTCGCAATGCCCTGCGCTACGCGCCCGGTGACAGCGGGGTGCTGGTCACCGCGAGCGCGTTCGGCGATCTGATTCAGCTACGGGTGATCGACCACGGTCCGGGAGTTCCCGTGCCGCAATGGGATCAGATCTTCCAGCCGTTCCAGCGGCTCGACGACCGGGACAATCATTCCGGGGTGGGCCTGGGCCTGGCGCTCGCGCGCGGCCTGGTCGAGGCGATGGGCGGATCGCTGATCCCGGACGAGACTCCCGGCGGCGGGCTCACCATGATCATCGCGCTGCCCGCGGTGGACGGCCGCATCGCCCTCGACCTCGCGGACGGCGAGATGATCGGTGACCCGAAGGGATTGCCGACGATCGGACGGTGAGTTCGTCGGGGAGAAATCGGTTGCGGACACCGGATGTCGGCGGCACTCTGAGCCCATGTCCGGTTCATTCACGGGCCCGCGATCGGGGGAGTTGTCGACATCGGGGAAACATGCTGTCCCCCAACGCCTGGGCGTCGATTTCGGACGCGTCATCCAAGGCGCGACGACCGAACCCGGTGCGGCGGATACGGTTTTCCTGTCCGGCGGCGTCGAGCAGGCCATGCGTACCCCGCCCAGCCCCGGGGCCCTCGAGGTGCTCGCCAGGCTGGTGCCGCGATTCGACGAGACCTGGATCATCTCCAAGTGCGGCCCGCGCATCGAGCAGCGCACCCGCCAATGGCTCGACCATCATGATCTTTACGGCCGCACCGGAATTCCGCGTGAGCATGTGAGATTCTGCCGAGCCCGGGCCGACAAGGCCGTCCACTGCGCCGAGCTCGGCATCACCCATATGATCGACGACCGCCTCGATGTGCACATCGCGCTGCGCGGGCTGGTGCCCCATCTGTTCTGGTTCGGCGCGCAGCGCCAACCCGCTCCGGACTGGGTGACCTCCACCCGTACATGGCCCGATGTGGAGGCCGAGGTCACCGCGACCATGTAGGCGGGGCGTAGGGGAGGAGATCGCCCGGGCCTCGAAGGGGTTACCGGTGGCGGGCTGACCGGTGGGCGGGATCGGGCCGCGAGCCGACATCTGGCAAACTGTGGGCATACCTCGGGTCCTCCGGAGAGCCGTCGTCTGTGTCGCGAACCCGTGTGACGAGGTGCATGTCGCCGGCCCTGCCGTATCGGTGTGGGGCGCCGCACGCCCGCACGCATCTCCGCAGGACCCCGGGAGGACACAAGGGGTTGTGCTGCGTAACGTTGTCGGCCCCCAGTAGTAGTGTTGTGGGTGAGGGAATTCCGCAAGGTCCGGCGAGGTGAGAAGGGTGAGTGAGCGGGCGTGAAGCTGATTGATCGGGTGTCTGCGATCAACTGGAATCGGGTGCCCGACGAGAAGGATGCCGAGGTCTGGGACAGGCTCACAGGCAACTTCTGGTTGCCCGAGAAGGTTCCGGTCTCCAATGACATTCCGTCGTGGAATACGCTGACGCCGCATGAAAAGCAGCTCACCATGCGGGTTTTCACCGGCCTGACGCTGCTGGACACCATTCAGGGCACCGTCGGTGCGGTGAGCCTGATCCCCGATGCGCTGACCCCGCACGAGGAGGCGGTGTACACCAATATCGCGTTCATGGAGTCGGTGCACGCCAAGAGCTACAGTTCCATCTTCTCCACGCTGTGCTCCACCCGCGAGATCGACGATGCCTTCCGCTGGTCCGAGGAGAACCGGAACCTGCAGCGCAAGGCCGAGATCGTGCTCGACTACTACCGCGGCGACGAGCCCCTGAAGCGCAAGGTGGCCTCCACGCTGCTGGAGAGCTTCCTGTTCTACTCCGGCTTCTACCTGCCGATGTACTGGTCCTCGCGGGCCAAGCTCACCAACACCGCCGACCTGATCCGCCTGATCATCCGTGACGAGGCGGTGCACGGCTACTACATCGGCTACAAGTATCAGAAGGGCCTCGAGGCGCTGTCCCAGCCCGAGCGCGAGGAGCTCAAGAACTACACCTTCGAGCTGCTGTTCGAGCTGTACGAGAACGAGGTCGAGTACACCCAGGATCTCTACGACGAGGTCGGCCTCACCGAGGACGTCAAGAAGTTCCTGCGCTACAACGCCAACAAGGCCCTGATGAACCTCGGCTACGAGGGCCTGTTCCCCAAGGACGAAACCGACGTCAACCCCGCCATCCTCTCGGCCCTGTCCCCGAACGCGGACGAGAACCACGACTTCTTCTCGGGCTCCGGCTCGAGCTACGTGATCGGCAAGGCCGTGAATACGGAGGACGAGGACTGGGCGTTCTGAGTCCGGCTGTGGGCGAGAACCACACGGTGACATGCTCGGGCTCCGGCTCGAGCTACGTGATCGGCAAGGCGGTCAACACGGAGGACGAGGACTGGGCGTTCTGAGTCCGGCTGTGGGCGAGAACCACACGGTGACATGCTCCGGCTCCGGCTCGAGCTACGTGATCGGCAAGGCCGTGAATACGGAGGATGAGGACTGGGAGTTCTGAGGGGGGCGAGAACCACACGGTGACATGCTCCGGCTCCGGCTCGGGCTACGTGATCGGCAAGGTCTAGGCGGCCTGTCGATCACCTCCTTCGTGGGTAGGCCGGCCAGGGCCGGGTTCCAGGCGACGCGGCGGGTGACCACGACGGGCAACTGCCGCAGGAGGGCGGCGGCGACCGCGGCGCGTGCTCGGCCTTTGGCCGCCGCCGGATCCACAGCCGCGATCGCGTACTCACACGATGCGGTGCTGCACGGGAGATGAAGGTTGTGGCCCCTCGGGGTCGCCCTGTCGAGGGAGGTCGCGAACCGCCTCATGCCGCGTTGGCTGAAGACCGTCGTGGTGAGCGACGGGGAAGATGGCATCGAAACCGGAATCGGCTCGAGGTACGGAATCGGATGTCGTCGGGGGGTTGGTGCCCTCTGGCAGTGCGGGCGGTGGAGATTCCGAAACCGCATGGTGGTGGGACACGGAGTAGATCCGGCCGCTCACTGAATTAACCACCCGGTGCTGGTCGGTGGGCCCGAGATTATCATTTCGCCGGCATCCGGAAGCCTGCCAACCGGAGGAATTCCGTGACGGCAGGCCAGGGAATTACGTGACCGTCGACACTCGACTTGATCGAAAAATTATTCCGCTAGATTGAAAATTTATTCTGCGGCCGGCCGTTTCAAGTCATGCGGTGATACGCTACCGGCACATCGTGGGTGGCGTCCGATTGATTGTCAGGTGGTGCGCTGGCACCGCAACACAAGGCAGGAGATGGGTATCATGGCGGGCGAGGGCAATTTTGCCGGAGCGGGTGCAGGCGGCCGGTCGGCCCATTCCCGACGCCAAGAATTCAATGGATGCCATTGTTGGTCGATATTCGATCGGTATCTACGCGTACCATGCGCACCGGTAGCAGCCGAATAGCCATTGCGCTGGATGGATTCGATAACGAGCTGATGGGCATGTGAAGATAGGCGCGCGGGATGCTCCTGCGGCCTTCCGGTCCGCGGTACGAGTCCGAGCCGGCTTCCTGCGCTGCGCTGGTTGACCCAGGTTCCAGGTGTCGAGCCGTCGGCCGGCGGCGAGGTTTGCATCTTCGCCGGGTCGTAACAGTAAAAGACGTGCGCGGTCCAGGGCTATGTCGTGGGCGACGCTGCCGAGGCGCTGTGGATGCGGCACAGCCACGCGATTGCGGCGCGCGAAGCGGAGACGATCACGAAATGATCATGTAGCTGTCGCTACTTTCGGCTTTCGCAGTGATGCGCCGCAGTGAAAGTAGGTAGGCGAATGACATTGATGCTTTCGGTGCTGGGACCGGTGCAGCTGGTTGTCGACCCGGACGGGTCCACCGGACAGCCCGTGCCGCAGATACCCCCTAAACAGCAAGCGATGTTGGCCATGCTGGCATTCGCGCGGGGCCGGGAGGTATCGGTGGACGAGCTTATTGCGGGCGTGTGGGGCCTGGAGTCGCCGCGGTCGGCGCTTGGTGCAGTGCGTAACTACGTGTGGTCATCGCGCAAACTACTCGGGGCCGGACCGGTCACGCTGTCGTCGGAGCCGGGTGGCTATCGTCTCGACGGAGCGTTGGAGCTCGACATTGATCGCGTGCAACGGCTACGGGCCACCGTGGCGGCTGCGCGGCGGGAGGGTCGGCTCGCTGCGGCAGAGGACACTGTGCGGCAGACGTTCGGCTATTGGCGCGGTGACCCGCTGGCGGGGGTGCCCGGGCCCTGGGCCGCTGGTCAGCGCGCCCGGCTGCGCCGGCTGCTGCTGAGTTTGCACGAGACCGGCGTCGAGATCGCTATCGATCGTGGCGATTACGGCAACGCTATAGCCGATCTGGAGGCGCTGATCGCGGCCGAGCCGCTGTCCGAGCAGCTGCGGGCGCTGCTGATGACCGCCTTGTACCGCTCGGGGCGCCGGGCCGCGGCACTGGAGGTATACCAGCAGATCCGTCGGCTGTTGGTGCGGCAGCAAGGCATCGAGCCCGGACCTGCGCTCGCCGAGCTGCACCGGCAAATTCTCGCCGACGAACCGGCCAGGTCGCTGCCGCCGCCGGCAGGACCGGCCGTACCACCGGATTCGCCGGCGCCGCAGGATTTGGTGCATGGGCTGTGGGCGGCGCTGCCGCCGGATGATCCGGCGCTGGTCGCGGTAATCGTGTGCGACAACCAGCGCGCGGAACAGGTTGGTCTCGAGCTGATCCGACGCGGGCTGCTGGAGTCGACCGGGCCCGGAGGCTACGGCCCGGACTCCCGCACCCGGGTGTTCGTCCGGGATGCGGCACCGGACGGTTCGATACCGGAACGCAAGATCCTCTCCGACGCCTGCGGACGGCTCCCTGAAACCGTCAACAGGTTTGCTACGCCGCCTGTGCAGTCAGGTAGCTGATCGATCCAATCGCGGTGCCAGCAGCGGTCGTGCGCTGGCAATTGATGCCGAAATGACAGCGGCCGGCTGACCCGTCTGGTTGTCGGGTGTTACGCTGCCGCGCACATTACGGGTGGGCGTCCGGACGGGTCGTGAGGTGTCGGCACCTCGCGTGAGGAAGGAAGGTGCGCATCGTGGCGGACCAGATCATTGTTGTCCCAGCGGATGTGGAGTCGGCAGGCCGGCTGCTGCTCGACGCCCAGCAGAGATTCGACGCCACGGTCGGGCGCCTGTTCTCCGATCTGGCCTCGTTCGGTCAGGAGACCTGGGGACGCGACAGCTACGGAACTCAGTTCGAGCAGACCTCGGGAACGACTCCGGGTTACGGCTCCTCCAAGGAAAATCTGCGGGACGGCAGTACCCAGATGTCCGCCGCGCTGGACGGATACAGCAGCGGGCTGATCGCGGCGGCAGGCAACGCGACGACCAACGAGGCAGATGCCGCTACGGCCTTCTGACAACGCATGAGTCTGCATTGGCCGCCCGCACTGCGCTGGCTGACGTACGTGGTGGGCTCCGAATGGCCCGATGGTGACGAGGATCGCATGTTCGCGATGGCGCAGTATTGGCTCGATGTCGCGACCGACCTCGAGCAGAACGTCATTCCGATCCTGAAGCAGGCCAAGGCCGTTGCGGTGCGGGGCTACGTGGCGGGCGACGGTGCCGATGCCGTGGGCACGGCACTGGAGCAGTTGATCTCCGGTCCGCATTCGGTCGAGCAGCTGGCCCAGGACTACCGGCAGATCGGTACCTCCACCCGCCAGGCGGCGACGACCATGGAACAGACCAAGCTCATGATCATCTGGGCAATCAGCATGCTGGCCACCCAGATCATCGGTGCCTGGCTGTGGCCCCCCACGGCGCTGATCGTGGAGGCCGCCGCGATCGGGGCGGCACGGGAATATCTGTATCAAGTCGCGAATCGGGCGCTGGACGCGCTCGCCGAGCTGCCCGGAGTCGGCGAATATCTGGTCAAGGGGATCAGATTCATTCCGGAACTGGGCGATCAGCCGGGCAAGCTCGCGGCCTGGATCGCCAAGCCGATCACCGAGTTCGTCGGGAAGGCCGCGCCGGCCATCACCGAAGCGATGGAGGGCATGGGGGTCGGCGAGGCGCGGGCGCTGGCGATCGGGAAGATGCCCGAGCAGGTGGTGAAGTTCCTGGTGGAGAAGGGGATCAGCACCTCGCTGTGGTCCGGCGGAGGCGACATTCTGATCCAGGGCATCCAGCTTGCGAAACACCATCGCGACAAGTTCGACGGCGAGGAACTGGCGATATCGATGGTCGCGTCGTCGGGCGGCTGGTATGTGGGCTCCCTATTGGCCACCGGGATCGAGAAGTACGGCGGTCAGTGGCTGATGAGCCTGGGCAAGGACCCGACTCGGGGCCTGTGGGGCGCGGGCCTGGGGATGGCGGCCGGCAGCGTTCCCACCGCGATCGGGGCCCTGGTGGGCAGCGGCATTGCGTATGGCTTCACCGGGGGAACCTTCGATTGGCACGCGGCCGGCCTGGCCATGGGCGGGGCGGGCGCCAGCAACGCGATCATGGGGTCGCAGCGGGGCTATATCGGCAAGCTGGGCGCAGATCCGGGGTCCGCGGCCGAATTCGATTGGCAGGCCGAGGAGGTCAAGCAGCTGTTGCAGCCAGAGCACCAGGAGCAGGCCCTCCCTGCGGGCGGCGAGGAGCGGGCGCGGCTCGCGGGCGGCGCGGAGCCGGAGCCGAACGCGGGCGCAGAGCAGGTCGGCGGTCATGAGGTGCCGGGGCCGCAGCAGGAGGTAGCACAGCCGCAGCCGACGGAGGGCCGCAATGAGCAGATACCGAACGGGGACGGAGGGCAGCGCCCGCAACCGGCCGGCGCGGATCGGCCCCTCGGATCGTACGAGGAGCTGCGGGAGGAGATCCAGCAGCGTCACGTCGAGGAGTTCGCGCAGACCCCGCGGGCACAGCGCGCCGCCGTCGCCGCGCGGCAGCGCACCGAGATACAGACCCTCACGCGCACGCACCTGCGGGAGAAGCAGGCCGAACTCGACCTCGTGAAAGCACAAACGCTGCAAGCCCGGACACCGGAGCAGCCCGGTCGCGCGCTGCCGCGGGCACCGCAGGAGCAGCTGCCGCCGGAGCCGGACCCGGTGCGGCAGGCGCAGGACCGGCTGAACGATGCCCGCGCCGACGCTGCCACGGTGCGTACGAACCTGCAGCGTCGCTGGGCTCAGCAGGACTCGGTCCAGGCATCGCGGCGGCCGGATGCGGTCGACCCGGTCGAGGCACCCGAAAATCTGGAGCACCCCGAGCCGCATGCGCCGGGCGACGGGGAGCCGCCGGCTGTCGAGCCGCCGGAGGGCGGTCATGCGGTCGCGGGCGGTGAGCAACCGGCGCCGGAGGGCGGTCACGCGGTCGCGGGCGACGAGCGGCCGCACGAGCAGCCGCTGCCGGAACTGTCCGCCGACCCGGCGCAGCCCGGGCCCGAACCCGGTGGCGACGAATCCGCCGCAGGCCATTCCGTGACCGAGGCACAGGCCATGGCGAACGTGCGCGACAAGCTGGCTGAACTCGACAAACGGGTTTCGAAGCTGCTCGACGCGGACGACCTGACCGAGCAACGGTACGACGAGCGACGCAACGAACTGGACCGCCTGAACAACGAGCGCCGGACCAAAGATGCCGAGCTGACCCGAGCCGAGGCGGACCGCACCCGCGCCGAAACCGACCACGATGCCGCGCGCAATCACCTCGAACAGCTGCGGCGGCGCAGCGTGCCGCAGCACGAAGACGGCCTGGCCCGGCAACTGCGCGAGGCCCAGGAACAAACGGAGGCTGCGGAAGAGGAGGCTACTCTGCGCGCCCGCGACGTCGAGCGGGCCGCGACCCGGCTGGCGCTGACCGACCGGAAGCTGTCCATCGCCCGGTCTCGGCTGGACAGTGCGGTCCGGGAGCAAAGCCGGGCCCGCGCCGCGGTGCGGCAGGCTCAGCAGGAGCTGGACGAGGGGCTGGAGGGGGCTGAACGGTATCGTGCCCGGCTCGAGGAGCTGGTCGCCGGGCACGAGGCGGCGGCCCGGCAGGAGCCGGGAGTGGCGCGGCACCTGGAGCGGGAACAGGAGATCGCCCGGCTACGGGAGCAGCTCGAAGCGGCGGACCGTACCCACGATGAGCAGGTGCAAGACCTCGAGCGCCGGAATGCCGAGGCGCAGCAGCGGATTCAGCGGCTCCCGAACGATCGGGAGCAGCTCGCCCAGCTGCGCGGGCAGCACGAGGATGCGGTCACCGAACTGCGGCAGCGGCACCAGGCCCTCGCCGACCAGCGCGAAGCGGAAGATCCGGAGCAACTCCGGGTGCTGCAACGGGCACACGAGGAGATGCTCGAGGTCATGACGCAGGCGTCCGAGCCGATGGCGGAGCTGGATCGACTGCTCGGCACCGAACCACAGCGGCAGGCCGGGCTCGTCCAGCAGCGGCAGCAGCAGATCACACAGTTGCGGCAGCAGCACGACGAGACCGTCACCGAGCTGCGGCGGCGGTTGACGGCAGCGGAACAGGAGCTCGGCGAACCGCCCCGCGCAGCGGAACACCGGCCGGCCGGCCGGCCCGGCGACGGCGGACCCGAGGAGTCGACGGGGCGGCACGATGAGCTCGCGGCGGAGCGCGAGGCGCGGCAGCGCGAGATCGACCGTGTGCGGCGCAGACTCGACGAACTGAACGAGTATCACACGCGTGTTCAACAGCACCGCAACCACATCGATGAGATGGACACCGCTCGCGAAGAACTTCTGCTGCAATCCGGTAGCACCGAGGCGCGGCTCCGGGCGGAGCTGGCGAGCCTCGTGGCGGGCACCACCTTCGAGCGCGCGCTCCTGGACGGCGGGTACATGAGCGGCAAGCCCAAGCCCAAGAAGCGGTCGCTGGACCACACCATGCCGGATCCGTTCGTCGCGGTACAGGTTCCGCCCGTGAGCACCTGGGGTCACGTCCGCCGTCACCGGCTCCACCATCACAATCCCGGCCGAGTGAACACCGGCACCGGAGGCAACAGTGAGCGATGACTACCGGGCAGCGGGCACAGTCCCGCCGCGGTCGGTCCGAGAAGGCGCCACCGGGTCGGTCGATCCGGAAGACCGCGTACCCGGCGATCGGCAGGCAGTGATGCTCGACCGAGCCGGCAGCGACGAGCCGGTGCCGGGTCGCGACGGGCTCGACGCCGCCGGCGTGGATGTATTCGTGCCGTTGGACTCCGAATTCGGCTCGGAAGCACCGGCTTTGCCGCCGGATCGACCACACGACGATCCGCGCGCCGGGCTGCTGGACTATGCCGCCGAGGTGGCCCTCGACATCACCGAGCTGCTGTTGCCGGCTGCCCCGCCGGACTGGCAGCGGCTGGAGCTGGCGTGCTCGGTCACCGTCGCCGCGGTGGCGGCCGAGGCGGCATTCAGCACCGGCGCCGCTGACGGAGTGCGGGTGGAGGTTCCCGCGGCGGCCGTCGAACTGGTGCGATTGCTGCGCACCGTGACCGTTCCGCTGGAGGATCGAGCGTGGTGGCGGGTCATGCTGTGGCGCAATGTATCCGGTGATGTCGGTTACGAATTCGACTACGGTCAGCGGCCGTTCCCGGTCGATCAGCTGTTGCCCGCGGCGGCATACCGTGCCGATCTGAAAGACTTTCCGCGGGAGCGGTTGCCGGTGTGGCTGGCCGCGTATCTGGCGGCCGCGGAGCGGCGGGTCGGCACGCGCATCGCCCGGCACGGCGCCGCCCGCGCGGTGCCGATGCGTTTCGTCGATCCGGCCCTGATGTGGGCGCGCTGGGCCACGGTGGCTGCCGCGGCCGTGGCCATCGGCAGCGAGTGGGGACCACGGATCCTCGGCTCGACCGCCGTCTTCGAGGCCACCAGCGGCAGCGGCGCGACCCTGTATCTGCTGCCCCGTGATCGGGTGGTGCTCTCCGGTGGCCTGTGGGACGATCCCCGGCTCGATGCCGTGTACAACGACGGCGCCGCGCCGCCCGACTATTACGCGGGCGCACCGGACTGGATCGATGTTCCGGTGCTGAACCGGCGCGCGACCGGCGGCCTGCTCTCCTTCTGCTACTGGTGGGACGGTACCGGGTGGTACCGCGGCGACTCTCCGGAACCCATGGCGATCGCTGCTGCCTTACCCGGATTGTGGACGGCGGACACAGTGATCGGGGTGGTGTACCGGGCGCTGGGCGCGTCCGCGTCGCAGTCGGCGGTGGCCGAGCTGGTGGCGGCCGCCGAATCCGGCCGGGTCACCGTCACGGCGGTCGCGGCGGCCTTCGACCTGGACGAACAGACCGACCTGGCCGGGGCGTTCACGCAGCTGGCGCTCGCCGGCCTCACTCGCTAGCGCGGCGGCGGGCGTTCCTGCTTCGGGTGCCGCCGTATTCGTTGCTGCCACTTCGCACCTGGCGCTGTCGGGCAAAACCGTTGAGCTGCGCATTGATCGCCGCTTGATCTTCTTATCGACGATCGTTGCCGGGCCGCTGCTACCGTGCGGTTCCGAGGCGAATTGCGTTGGAGGAGTTCGTGATGTCCATCGGCTTCGGCGCGGTGTCGGCAGTGGATGTCGGTGAGTTGTGAGCATCGATCTGCCACCGGCGTTGCAGCCGATTTCCTACCTCGCGGGGTCGGCGTGGCCGAAGGGCGACGAGGACAAGATGTTCGCCCTGGCGCAGGCGTGGCAGGACGCGGCGTCGAAGATCTCGGGGGCAGCCGGGGATCTGGTGTCGGAGGTCGAGTCCGTCGAGTCCGCCATCCAGAGCGCCTACATGTCCGGTCCGGGCCGGGACTCGATGATCTCGACGTTGAAATCGCTGACCGACGACGCCGGCCACCAGTCGTTGCAGGCCGTGGCGAAGTCGATGAACGCGCTGGCGGATTCGTGCAATCAGGTCGGATGCGCGATCCAGTCCAACAAGATCCAGACCATCGTCGGTCTGGTGATGCTGATATGGGAACTGGCCACGGCTTGGATGGCGGGCCCGGCCACAGGGATCGTGGAGGCGTCCGAGATTGCCGCGACGCGGACGTGGCTCACCATGCTGCGGGATTTCGCCAAACAGGTCATCGAGGCCGCGCTGGTGGGTGCGGTGACGCAGGCGGCCGTAGATGCCGTGATTCAGGCGGTCCAGTACGCGCAGGGCCATCGGACGCACTTCGACTGGGCCGAGTTCGGCCAGGCGGCGTTCGGCGGCGCGCTGGGTGGTGTGGCCGGAGTCGCGGGTGGCAAGGCCCTGGGGGCCGGGTTCGACAAGACGCTGGGCAAGACGATCGGCAACAAGTTCGGGGACAAGGCAGCGGCGGTCGGCCACACTCTTGTGGAGGGCATCGGCGGCGGCGTGGGCGGCATGCTGGGCGGCGCCGTCGCGGCAATGCCGTTCAACGGCGGGAAGTTCGAAATCACCGGCGCCGGGCTGGCGGGCGGCATGATGGCGGCGATGATGTCCTCGGGCCTGCGCGGGTATCGGATGCACGCCGGCAGCGAGGGCGAGCGCTACCATGTGCCGCAAATCGATCCGGCGCGGGTGCCGCCGATCGAGGGCGCCAGCTCTGAGCTGAATTCGCCGAAGATCGATGCTCGCCCGTCGGGTTCGACCGTGGCGTCGCCCGCATCGGGCACCGCCGGTGCGAACGGGGAGAACACCGCGGTCGACGTCACGGGCAGTAGCTCCGGGGCCGGCCGCGCCGCCACCGGACGTGCGGGTGCCGACACCGGCAGCACCGGCACGACGGGCGGTGCCGGCGCTGCCGCCGGCCGTGCGGGAACGGCAGATAGCGACGGTACCGGCGGCCACGCCGGTGCCGACAGCGACAGCGCGGCGAACCGGGCGAGTTCCGGTGGCAGCGCGACCGAGACCGGTGGCGAACGGCACCAGGTACCGGACGGCGGTGGCACCGTCGCGCCGCCGACGGTCGCTGGTCCGGCGAGCGGGTCCCACGGTGGGGCTTCGGAGGTGAACGACGGTGGTACTCAGGGACTGCCCCCACAAGCCGAGAACCCCAAGACAGCCCCGCCAGAGACGTCGGCCGCTCCCACGGAGCGCCCGCAGACCATCCCATCGGGGCCGGTATCCCAGGCGTCGAATTCGGTCCCGGAGTCCTCGACCATGCCGCGGCCGGACGGCATCGACCGGAACGCAGCTCCCGCACCGGGCCGGCCGTCACCGAGCCCCGGCCCGAACCGAGCCGGCGACGCCGGCAACGCGCAACAGTCTCGCGGCGTCGACGCTCGCCACACCGACCAGGCACCGCCTTCCGGCCGGAAAGAGAGCGACGGCACACAGCACAAGGATGACAAGCCGCTCGATCAGCAACCCCACCTGCCGCAGCAGGATGTTCCGGTGCTGCTGCACTCCGAGGCGGAGCCGTCGCCGGGCAGCGGCCACGCCCTCGACCAGCCGACCAGGTCACGCGCGGGCGTCGGCGGCAGATCGACCGGTGGCAAGCACGCCGAAGACGAGGGCGTCGCCGAGGAGCACGCCGCGTTGCCGGACGGCGGTGAGCAGGGCCCGCCCAAGCCCGCGGCGGACAGCGACGAGCACGATTCGCCGCCGCCGAGCGATCCGGGCGGCGAGCGGGATCGCGGCATACCGTGGACCGACCCGCAGCTGTCGGAACTCGGGCCGCTCGAGGAGCGTACCCGCCAGCAGTTCCTGGATGAGCTGCCCGAGTTCACCGGCACCGCGTTCCTCGGCGACGCAGAGCACATGTCGTTGACCGCACAGGTCGACCGCGACCGGGTCCGGGTGTTCGACCGCAACAACCGGGAGGTGCAATCGTTCACCAGATCCGATCGCAACCACGTGGAGGAATTTCTCCGCGATCGCGGCATCACCCGGGTGAAGACGAAACCGGGCGAGCCTGGGCGGCTCCTTCCGCAGCATTCGGGTCACGGTGGCGCGCAGCCGCACCGGGCGGCAGACGCGAAGCCCGCGCCTGTCGTGGGTGAGCACGGCAAGTCCGACACCGCAACAGGTAAATCCGGCCGGCCGAGCGGGAGGCAGTCCGCCCATCGGGCGGCCGGGCACAGCACCGGCGGCGCCGACATCCGCCGCGGGCCCGTCCTGCATGCCAAGGAGATGCTGTTGCGGCTGCCGGTGATCGGGCACCTGTTGCGGCTGATCGCCCGGCTGATAGCCGCCGTCCCGGCCATTCGCACGGTGTATTTCGCCGGGACGGAGGTCCGGGTTCCGCCTCCCAGCGAGACCGTGGTTCACGACGAGCCGTCGCTGCCCCTGCGGCGACCGCCCGACGACAGCTGGTGGCATAAGGTCTTCCCCGAAAAGTGGCTCCTCAACAGGGAACTGGCAGAACCGTTCCGCGTCGTGGCGCACGACGGGAAGCTGTACAGCGCCCCCACCGGCAAACTCGTCAGCACCCCGCACAGCGCGGCGCAGATGTGGTCCAGCAAGCGCGGCCAGCACCTGTTCGTCGCCGACCGGTTCGGCAACCTCTACATCGCTCAGGCCATGGGCTGGGTGCGTACCCACCAGGCGTTCGACGAACTCGGGGTGTACGCCGCCGGCACCATCGAGGTGCACAACGGTGTCATCCGCACGGTCACCGACCACTCCGGGCCTTACCTACCCAGCCGCGAGCGGCTCACCGATCTGCTCGCCAACCAGCTGCGCGATGTCGAGCGGGACAAGGACTTCCGGCAGCTCGGCTACGGCGGTAAGCCGGTTACCGAGCCTGCCGGCGACTCCGAGGATGCCGCTTCCGGCCCGCGCGGCGGTGGTGACGGGGATGGTAGTGACGGCAAGGGTAGTGACGGCAAGGGCAGTGACGGCAAGGGTAGTGACGGTAAGGACAGTGCCGACAATGGCGGCGCCGACAGGGGTCGTGCCGACAAGGGGGGTGCCGACGAGGGTGGTGCTGGCGGTGCCGACGGTAAGAGTCGGCGCCAGGTGGCGGATCGTGACCTGCGCGAGGCCGGGAATGGGTCCGGGGGCGGTGTTCTCGATGAGGAGGGCGCCCGCGACGACGGCGGTGTCCGCGACGAGGAGCGCGTTCGCGACGAGGACGGTGGCGGCGGCGCCAGTGACGACGGCGCGAGTTTGCACAGTCTCGGCGACCGTGCCGGCGATGGCTCGCATGAGGCCGGCGGCGGTCGTGGGAGCGGTGTCGTCGATGAGGAGCGCGTTCACGACGGCGGCGTCCGCGACGACGACGGCGCGACCTTCCGCAGCCTCGGCGATCGTGCGGACGATGGCCCGCAGGAGACCAGGGGCGGTCGTGGGAGCGGTGTCATCGATCAGGAGCGCGTTCCCGAGGACGGTGTCCGCGACGACGCCAGCGTCGACGACGGCGCGAGTTTCTACAGTCTCGACGATCATGCGGGCGATGGCCTGCCCGCGCCCGCAGGCGGTCGTGGGAGCGGTGTCGTCGATGAGGAGCGCGTTCCCGAGGACGGTGTCCGCGACGACGACAGCATCAATGGCGCGAGCTTCTACAGCCTCGACGATGCGGGCGAGGGTGTGCCGGCGGCCGGGAATGGTCGCGGAGGCGGCGCCGTCGACCACGACAGCGTGTCGGACGACGAAAGCTTCTACAGCTTGGACGACCACGAGGGTGCCGGACCGTCCGGGGCCGCCGCAGCTCATGGCGGCGGTTCGGATTCGGTCGACAGCAAGAGCGATTCCGGCTCGGATCTGCAGACCGCACAGGCTGATTCGAAGGCCGAGACATCTCCGCGGAGCGCGCCCGCCGACGGTACCAAAGCCGATCAGCCGCGGTCGGTGCATGCCGGGCCGAAACCGAACGTCGCGAATCACGATCTCCCCGAGGACGGGCACGCCACCAATGACGACGACGCCCGGCTGCTGCGCGCGATCCAACAGCATCGAACCGCAGAGATCGTCGAGCGCTACCGCACCGACGCCCACGACCTGCTCCACCTCCACAGCGTCGAGGATTGGCAGAAGCTGTCGGACCCGGACCTCGCCGCCCGGCTGCAGCACGGCGAGGAGCACGAGGCCGTGGTGGCCGCGATCGAGATAGTCCGGCGCGGCACGAACAAGACCCTGCGCTGGACGCAGGTGATGGCGGTGCTGGCGATGCGCGACGGACCGATCAACATGGATGCCGGCGAGGGCAAGACGCTGGTGTTCCTGACCGACGCGATGCTGAAGGCCGCCCGGGGCGGGCCGATGCAGGTCTTCACCACCCGCGACTCGCTGGCCAAGGCCGCATACGACCAGTACGTGCGGGTGCTCGGCGGCTACGGTTTCGACATCGTCCGGATGAACCCGGATCGGCCGTACGACCAGCCGGCCGAGGGCAGGCCGACGATCTACGTCGGCACCCAGCACGACGCCGGCTTCGGGCGTCTGCGCGGCAATGTGGTGCCGGGCCGCACGGCCGCGATCGACGAGATCGATGAGCTCGTGCACGCGGACACGACCCTCATCCTGTCGAATGGTCCGGCCGAACACGCCGGCAAGGATGTGGTCGATGAGGTGCACCGGGCCGCCACATTCCTTGCCCAGCATGTGAAGTCGGGTGAGGTCGGCGAGGCCGATTTCGGCCGGGAGCCGCACCAGGTGGGCGGGCCCGCGCAACCGACCAGCGCCGGTTGGCGCAAGCTCGGCGAGCTGTGGCGGCAGGAATACGGGCGGGAGCTGACAGAGTTCGACCAGCGACGGCTGGCGATGGCCGCGTCGGCGCGCTGGGAGTTCCTCGAAAACGATCACTACATCGTGCACAACGGCAAGATCTTCATCATCGACCAGACCACCCACAAGGTGATGTTCGATCCGGAGACCTCCACCGAGAGCCGGTGGAACGGCGGCTTGGCGCAGGCGATCGAGGCCCGGCACGGTGTGCCGATCCGCGATGATGCGGCCGGCTCGAAGAGCCTCACGGTGCAGAAGATGTTCTCCATGAAGCACTACGACTCGATCACGGGTGCCTCCGGTACCGCCCAGGGCGTGTCGCACGAGCTGCAGCGCGACTACGGGCTATCGCCGGTGGTGACGATCCCGCGCTTCGAACCGTCGCAGCTGAAGGTCGGCGCCGATGCCATCGCGGTGAACCAGCGGGAGAAGTTCGGGACGATCGCGGAGGATATCGCCACGAAGCAGCTGACCGGGCAGCCGCAGCTGGTGATCACCAACCGGAACAGCGAAGTCGCACAACTGTCGAAGCTGTTGCAGGCCAAGGGCGTCGAACATGTGGCCGTCGACGCGAAATGGTTCCTCGACCACGGCGTCCACTCCGAGGCCGACCTGCAGCGGATCTTCGACGAGGCCGGCCGGCAAGGCAAGGTCCTGATCATCAACCGGCAGGGCGGCCGCGGCGTCGACATCCCGGTGACCGACGAGATGAGCGAGCGCGGCGGCCTGCACGTGATCGTCACCAGCCGGTCGTCGGAGTCGCGCGACATCGACATTCAGGCCGAGAACCGTGCCGCGCGCGGCGGACAAAAGGGCAGCGTCCGCTACTACCTCGCGCTCGACGACGAGCTGTATGCGCAGTCGAACCACCGCGATGTCGAGACCGCGATCATCCGTTACACCGGCGCGGTCGAGGCGCACGAAGCCGAGCGCGCCGAAACCACCTTGGCCGAGCTCCACGGGGCCGAAACCGAGCTGCGACAGTTGGTTCCGAAGCTTCAGCATTCGGGTGTCGCCCGTCCATCGGCTCGCGGGAATGCCGTAATCGGCAGCACGAATGACGAAACCGATTCCCCTGCGCCGCAGCAACAGTCGACTCCAACGAGCGGGGTCCTGTCGAAACCGCCCGGCGATACCGTCCGCGATCACGCCGCGGTGCAGTCCGATGGTGCCGTCGGCGCGCCGAACAGTGTGTCCCGTACCGGGATCGACCAGTCGCGCTCGGCCGACGCGGCTCATCCGCAGCTGTCGCAGCCCGCGGTATCGAACCGCGCACCCGAGGAACTCGGCCAGCAATCAATGCAACCGCGGCAGGCTTTCCCGGCCGACGGGTCGACATCGAAACCGCCCGGCGACACCGTCCGCGATCACGCCGCGGTGCAGTCGGATGGTGCCGTCGGCGAGCCGAACAGTGTGTCCCGTACCGGGATCGACCAGCGGCGCTCGGCCGACGCGGCTCATCCGCAGCTGTCGCAGCCCGCGCTCGAGCACTCCCTGCCCTCAGCTCCAAAGACGAACGCGCAGTGGGCAAAAGCCATCGGCCTGTCCGACCGCGGATGGGCAGGCAGGGTCAGCGGACTGTTCGGCGTTCCGGATCCACGGCTGGTCGCGTTGCGGAAGCTGCACACCGAACTGTTCGGTCCGGATGTCCGCCATGAGGTGCGGCAGCTGACCAGCCTCCGTCGCCTGTCGGACATCCGGCACTCACCGGGGATCGTCGACGGTTCGACGCCGATGACCGTGGCGCACGTCGACGATTTGGTGGCCGGGTTCTACCCCGGCCCTCACCGTGTGACCGGAGACCACCACCGCAGGCTGCTTCTCGACGTGCTCGACAAGATCGCGGAGACGGGCACGGCGATCTCCCCGGAAAGTCTGGAGAACGCCTACCAGCAGTTCCGCGACCGGCCGATCGGAAATGTGGATGGCCGCACCGTGACGGTTTCGGAGATAGGGCTGGCGGTCACCAGCCTAGCGACCCGTGGCGATATCTCCGGTGCCCGCGCGCTCCTGGACGCGCTCGAGGGAAATGGATTGCCTCGGCTGCACGCCGCCGCGGAGGCGCTCCTGGAGCGCCTGAATAAGCAGGAGTTGGTGCACGAGGTACCCCGGAAGCTGAACTTCGTCTGGTTCGGCCGCGAGCTGAGCGAGTCGGCGCTGGCGAACCTTACGGACTGGGTCGAGGCGGCCGCAGGCTCCGACTGGACCGTGCGGCTGTGGACCGACAGCCGCTACGAGCGAGTCCTCGATCAGCTGCGGAACGACCCGAAGCTCGGTCCCGTCCTCGGCGACCGGCTGTCGGTCGGGCTGGATCTCACCGATCGGGTTGCGGCGGCGGGCGGCCGCGAGTTGGTGTCCGCGTACGAATTCGCGTTGCAGACCGAAGCGTTCAACCTGGCCTCCGACATCGCGCGTACCGCGGTGTTGCACCAGCAGGGCGGGGTGTATGCCGACGTCGATATCGCGCCGGGCGCGGTCCGGCTCGCCGACATCCCGGCGATGCGCATGCACGAGGACAGTGTGCCGATTCTCGGGCCACTGATTCGCGATCACAAGACGTTGGACAAATTGCGCATCGACGGGGGTCTTCCACTGGCCGAACGAATCCAGCAGGCCGTCGCCAGGCAGTACGGTGCCGGCAAGTTCAGCAACAATTTCATCGTGGCACCGCCGAACTCGCGGTACCTGCGTGACCTGATGACCGCGATCCCGCACGAGCAGGCCGCCATGATCCAGCTGCCGATGGAACTGGTCGACCTGCTGCCCCATGCAGAGCTGGCCTCCGGCTCGATCATGGGCGATGCACAGAAACTGATTCAAGCGAGTAAGAAGGATCTCGAGACCATTGGGCGGGTGCTCCGCAGGAACATCAGGACGAAAACGCCCATCCCGCACGCCGCTGAATTCCTGGCAATCGTGGAAAAGCTGCGGGCCGACAAGATGAAAGCCGCACCGGACGCCTTCGCCCGCCTGCAGGCGCTGGCCGGCACGGACATCGGCACACTGCTGCGGCAGGAGGCTGCGTCCGTCAGCGGTCCGGCCCTGATGATGCGGGAGCCCCGGAGGCACGGCTCGCTGGCGAGCTACGCCCAGGAAGCGCTGGAATTGCCCCACCTGGAGCTGCCGGATTTCACCGTGTTGATGGATTCATCGATCATCAGCCACTTCGAGAAGCTGCAGTGGCTCACGCAGGAGAGCGCAGCGCAGCTCGACCGGCCGCACGACGAGGACAAGCAGCCGCCTCCGACCACGCAGCCTCCGGTGGCGACCGGATCCGTCAGTGCCGGCCAGAAGCCGATGCAGCCGTACAGCGAACGCATCCGGGAACTCCTCGCCCAGCTGCCGGTAAAGCTGAGCGGAACGGCGCGCACGGAATTGGAGGAAGTCGCCGGCGGCGTCCTGCATCGGTTCGACGACATCAATGAAATCGCCGAGAAGCTGGCACAGTTGGGCGATGGCGCCACGGCTCTCGCGATCGACGGCAACGGTACCCGCGGAACCGGCGCGCACGCATATCTACTGGAGGTCGTAGCCGGGGAGGTGGTGGCCGATTCGGTTTCCGGAGGTCGGAACGGATCCGCACCGCAGTTGCCGGAAGGTTCCACACCCATTCACGCAATTCTCTACTCCGCGCCGGGCGAGCGGTACATCGTCCCCGACGCGGCGGACGATCTCGCCCAGCAGAATCGGGCGACGCAGCCGGCATCGGGCGGACTGTTGCCGCCCGCCACCGCCGGGGACACCGTGCCTCAACCGGCCGCCGGACCGGCCGATCTCCCCGCCGGGCCCCAATCCTCGGACGACCCGGCCCAGGCCCTGCAGCAGCTCCATGCCGACCTGTTCGGTTCGATTCCGGCCGACGCGAGTGAGCTGACCGCGGTCCGGCGGCTGTGGGACGTCGTGGGTTCGTCGTCGGCCACCGACCGTTCGGAACCGGTGACCGCCAAGCACGTCGACGCCCTGCTGGCCGAATTCCGGGGCAGCGACGACTCGGTTGCCGTGCACCGAGATCACCGGCTGCTGCTGCTCGATGTGCTCGACCAGCTCGAAGGGAGCGGGACGTCGATCACCCGGACCGCGGTCGAGGACGCCTACCGGCTCGCGGACAGCGCCGTGCGCGTCGGGAGGATGAGATTCACTATCACGATGCTGGCGGCCCGAGGTGATGTTGCCGCCGCTGGTTCGCGCCTCGACGCGCTACGAGACCGGGGGCTGGCGCGGCTGCACGCCGAGCTGGCGGCACACCTGGAGTACCTCGCTCGGCCGGACCTGGTGCACGAAGTGCCCAGGAGACTGAACTTCTTCTGGTTCGGCGATGAGCTGAGCGAACACGCGCTGGCCAACCTGAAGGCTTGGGTGCGGCAGGCCGAAGGCTCGGACTGGACCGTCACGGTGTGGTCCGAGAGCGGCCACGACCGGGTGCACGAACAGCTGCGGCGAGACCCGGATATCAGGCCGCTCATCGACGGGAAATTGGTGCTCGGCCGCGGCCTCACCGATTTCGTGACCGAGGTCGGTGGCGAGGAATTGCGGGCCGTCTACGACCGGGCGCTGCGGATCGGGGGCTACACCCTGGCCTCGGACATCGCCCGCTATGCGGTGCTGATCGAGCAGGGTGGGGTGCATGTCGACATCGATATCGCGCCCGGCACGGTCGATCTCGGCAATCTCCCGCCGATGCGTCTGCACGAGGACGGCCTCCCGGTTCTCGCACCGCTGATCCGCGATCGCCGGTACCTCGATAAGCTGTTGACCAAGCTGAAAGTCGACCCGGGCCTCGATCGAGCCGAGCAGATGCGGCAGGTGGTCGACCAGGCGTACGAGAGGAATTGGTTCGGCAACAGTTTCATCGTCGCCCCGCCGAACTCGCGATACCTGCGCCACCTGATGATGGCGATCCCGGAGCTGCTCGCCGGGATGGACGCCGATCGGGAATTCGCGAAGCTGTACCAGGAAATCCGGCGCAAGAAGACAATTCTCGAGGCACTTTCGCACGCGATCGACGGCATACCGAAGCTGGCGAATCCGGCGGCTGGGGCCGGGGTCCGTCGGTTCATGGCACGGGTGCCCTTCGTCAGTGGCCCGATGCTGGCGATGGCGAATTCCCACATGGACGGTTCGCTGCGGAACTACGCGAAATACGCGTTCGGATTGGATTCGGCCGACAGCTTCAAGATCTTCAAGCTGATGGACCGGCGCATCGTCGACGCGTTCAAACAACTGGAATGGCTCACCGAGGAGAGTGAAGCACAGCTCGACAAGCCGCTGCCGCCGCAGTCTGCTCCACTCGAATCCGCGCCGATGGATCAGCAGCGGGAACTGCCCGATGGTTCCGGCGGTGCTGCGCCGACGAATCCGCACACCGTGCGCACGGCCGCGCTGGACGACTCGGGTGTGTTCGGAGCGACCGCGGATGAGCTGGGGCTGACCGTGCTGGAGGTGCGGAGTCGGCTCGTGCCTCCCGGCGGGCTGTTGAGATGGTACGCGCAGCGCTATCCGGACCGGGCCGACTGGTCGCTGGCGGCGGTGTACCAGGACCTGGTCGAGAACGGTGGCGAGTTCGACCCGGACACGGTCTCGAAGGCACTGCTGGAGGTCACCGCCTCCGGGGCGGGCCAGCGCGCGTTGGGATCCGGGCTCGCAACCCTGTTGCAAGCGGTGCGCGGCGGTCGAAGCGTACGGGTTACGGGCGGCGGACTCCATGGTTTCTTTGTGGAATCCAGCGGCGACGGGCGGGCGCGAGTGTGGCAGGTCCGCCCCGACCGGCCCCTGGCGCCGTCCGACTGGCTACCGCTGGGCGAACTTGCCGACCGTCTGGGTGCCGTGTTCGAGCGCTATCCGGATCACGCTCCGGAGCTGACCCCCACACCCGTTCCTTCCGACGCGGAGCAGCGGCTGTTCGGTGGGTCCGTGTTCCACAGACGGGTCAATCTCGCGCAGATCACCACATACGGCAACGACGAGGTGCGTTCGGCGGACGCGCGAATCGAGAAGCTGCGGGAACTGCTGGCCGAAAACCACGCCTGGGATGAGCTGAAGAACGACAAGGTGACCCTGGCGAACCATCTGGCGTCTGAGCGTATCGATTTCGATCCCGCCTTCGCCCCCATTCACGTGATGCTGGATCCGGCAACGAACGGAAGCGAAGGACTCCGCCGGCGCGCGGTGCGATTCGTCGATCAGGACGGGGAGCACGTCGCGCTGACCGCCGTCAGCACCGTGGGCGACGGGAATTGCTTCATGCATGCTTTTGCTCGTGCCCACGGACCGTTATCCGGCCGGGGTACCCTCCCGGAAATCCCGGCGTCGCAGGTCGACCAGAGCCGTCATGCCACGTTCATCGATCAGCCCCACGCAGATGCGCTGCGCGAGCGGCTCGCCAAGGAGTATTTGCTCGACAGGTTCCGGCTATTGGACCCGGAGCTGGACACAATCAACAAGATTATGGACAGCTTCCGTGCGCGAAACCCGTTGCTCGACACGCCGGAAAAGATCAGGACAGCGGCGCAGCAAAATCTGCTTCACGACGAGCGGGACAGGTCTGTCGGCGAATACCACCGGATGTTGCAGCCGCGCACTTTCGGTAGCGCTGCGGATTCGTACGTGGCCGATGCGGTGGCCAATATGTATCGAGTCCGGGTGGTCATCTACCAGTTCGATCGCGATATCTTCGCGGGCGACGCGGTCGACGCGGTCGAGAGTTCCACGCTTCGAAATGTTCATACTGCCGAACCCCCCAGCCCGCTGTCCGACACTCGTACCGTTTCCCTCATCCACACCCCGGATCACTGGACCGCGGTCGAAGCCGTCGCCGTCGTCGACGATGGGCTCGTATCCACGTCGGATCGGGACACGCAACAAGT
This sequence comes from Nocardia albiluteola, assembly GCF_018860155.1. Taxonomy (GTDB): domain Bacteria; phylum Actinomycetota; class Actinomycetes; order Mycobacteriales; family Mycobacteriaceae; genus Nocardia; species Nocardia albiluteola. The sequence goes on along the minus strand of NZ_JAHKNI010000010.1, from coordinate 33,677 downwards.
TATCGATGCTGCGGTCCCCTCGTCGGACACCCCGCAGACCGGTACCGGCACGTCGAAACTCACCGACGACGCGGCGGACTTCTTCGACGTGAGCGTGTTGCAGCACACGCAGCCGGTCGAAGTGCTCGACAACCAGCAAGCGTTCGGCAGTGCCGTATGGGAGTTGCAGACCGCCGATGTGAAGGAATTCTTCGACGCGCTGACCGGAATTTTCCCGCGCGACTCCGTCGGGTCCAGGCAGCTGCTCGACCTCGCGATCGCGGAGCTCGTGGCCGACCAGGATCGCTACATCGAATTCTTCCGGCCCGCCGCCTCCGTAGGCGACGAGCAGGGCGAGTTCCAAAGTCAGCTGGCGATCCTCGAACTGGCCGGGCACCACGGGCCCGAGCTGGCGGAATGTCTGCTACGTGCCGCGGCGCGGGCGCTGGGACTGAATGTCGACATCCACGGTCCGGCCGGAATGGTCCTCGGACTCCGTTCCGGATCGTCGGGCGATCCCGTCTACACCCTGTCGCGAGAGGCCGGTGGAAGTGGCCCCTACGGGGTCGCGGTGACGACCCAGCCGCCCGCAACGATCGACGGTGCCGGCTCCGCCGGCTTCCTGTCCGGCAGGCGGATCGGCGCGTTCCCGCATACCCTGCCCGCGCACTGGGAGCCGGTGCCCAGCGCCGTGGACACGCTGTTCACCGCGCTCGCCCGCACGTTGAATTTCCCGGATTCGGGCACCTTGCGCACCGAGCTGGCGGAATATCTGCGGACCAATGCCGAAAACTATGAGGCTTGGTTCACTTCCGAGGAAATGTCATCGAGCTGGGCCGAGGAAGCGGACCGCCGACGACGATTCGATTGGCTTACGCGCAATGATCCATCGACCCTTGCTGTGATCGGGCCCGCAGGCCGGGCAGCCCGGGACTACTTCGACGGTTGGTTTCGGCGAGAATTCGACGAGCGGGTGAACCGTGCGGTGATGAGCCTGTCGAATTCTGCGACGGATTTCGGAAATGCAATCGATCCGAACGGTATCCTTACATTGCAGCGACTGCTGATACTGCTCGGCGATCGATTCGATGTGAATCTCAGGATATATGATCCGGTCGAGCAAGCTCCGTATTTCACGGACGATCCGCAACGACCGACCCTGCACCTGCGGAAGCCCGCGCCCGACCACTACGAGATCGGAGTGAACCCCGACGGCTCACTGTTCGCGTTTGTGCAGCCGATCGATCCGACCGTGCACCCGGTTCCCGGTGCCGTGCCGCGCGAACAGATTCCGCCGCCGTTCGACCGGGTGCTCGCATCCCAGCACATTCCGCTGTTGGACGGTGCGGTGCGCGGAGAGCACTACACCGGTGAGAATCGGCCGATACGGAACCTGACGACAATCGAAACCGGATTGAGCGGAACCGAGCTTCAGGAGGCATTCGGTCGCATCCGGACGATCGACACGGAAGAGTTTTATACGCCGACCCACCACATGACGCCGGAAGAACGCGAACAGCATCGGATATTCATCGGCCCCGGCGGCAGGCTGTACCAAGCGCGCGACGGTGCTCCGTTCAATGCCGGGCATTCGAGGTTCGTCATGGACGAGTACGGCAATGTGTACGCGGGCGAAACCTCGGTGGTGACCTTCCACTCCTCGTTCCTCGGGGGACGCACCGTGACCGCCGCGGGCTATCTCGTCGTGCAGAACGGATGGCTCGTGGAGATGACCGATCACAGCGGGCATTACCAACCCACGCCGCAGATGAACGACTATGCCCTCGACCTGTTACGGCGTCGGGGGCTCAGGCTCTCGAGCGGTTTCCGGCGGCTCGAATTCGACGACGGGGGCGGGGGCGCTGCCCCGGTGCGGGAGCGAGCCGGTGAACTGGACCGGCAGCGAGCCGAGGTGGAGCGTCGGCGGCGGCTGCTCGATGCGCAGGACGCGGTCCTGGCGAAACGAGAGGCCGGCCGGCAGGCGGTGGAGTGGAAGCAGGGGTTGGAGGCGGAACGCCTCGATCTCATATTGCGACGGGGGAACCTCCATAATTGGTCGACTCTGCTCGACCGCGACGTGACACGCTCCTCCCTGGAGGTCGACCTCTGGGCTCATCCGGCGCCGACCTCCGAGAACGATCGGATCGTGCCGCCGCATTTCCCGGCGGGACTGCGCGGCCACGGTGCCACGGTGGCCGTGCGGGACCGGGTCCGGCAGCTGCGGAATTGGTGGGACCAGCACGGCCGGGCATGGTGGAACGATCTGCACTTCTCCGATTTGTCGCCGGAATATCAACATCGTCTGGCAATCGACTTCCCGGCGCTCCGCAATACCGATGGCATACCCGCCGAGGTACGGGACGCGCTCAATCGCAACTATGTCGAGGCCGAGTTGCGGAAGCTGGAGGCAAAATCGTCGCCGTCGCCGCTCGAGGTGGAGCGGCGACGCATCCTGGAGGACACGCTGACCGTCCAATACGAGGCGGAGCTGGAGGCCAGGCTGGTCGCGCGGCGCGAAGGGATCGCCGTGCCGGTGTACCTACTGACGGTCGATCCGGACGCGTTCGGAGGCAGCGGCGCGCTGGCCCTGAGCTTCGGCAACATCGACACCGCGCGTTCGGTGTCCTGGCACGTTCCCGGAGCCGACGGGGCGGTGTCGTCACTGAGTGGCCACGTGGCCGCCGGCATGCAGCGCTACGCCGCTGCGAAGCGGGACGGTCTGGAACCGGCGGCGGTGCTGTGGGTCGGCTACCGGGGTCGACGCCAATTCGATGCGCTGTCCCGGTTGGTGGGTCTACCGAATCTGAAGCGCGGCCGCCATCTGAAAAATGCGCTGCTCATGTTCGACGACGCCCGCGGCTACGCGGCGATCGACGGATCCGGCCACCGCATCCAGGTGGTAGGCGACGGCCTGCCCAAGGCGATTACCGGGCGCGCCGCCGGCAAGAACAACCAACACCAGCCCGTGCCGGACGGCAGTCATCGGCATGCGGCAGCCGACCGGACGGAATCACAACAACACGGGACGCCGCAGCCGGCGGCGGTACCCGTACTGCACCCGGCGGGCGCCACCCGACGGGCCAACGACTGCGCGCTCCTTGCCCTGCGGAAATTGATCGACCTCACCGGCAGCATCGCGGTGAGCCTGCCGACCCGGGAGGTCGGCCTCACCGGGATGTCGGACGGGGAGCTGGCGCGGCTGCTCGGGGCGACTCCGCGGCGGTTCGACGACCACGAGGCGATCGCCGACCGGCTGCGGGCCATGGACCCGGGCGCCACGGCGTACGTGGTCGACAGCTACTCCGGTCCCACGGACGCCCACGGGATCGGCGCGCATGCCTATCTGCTGCGGGTCGATGAGAGTGGCAATATCCTCGTCATCGACCCGGGTGCCGGGCGTGAATACCCATTTCCGCCGGATCGGCCCAGCAACTTCGAATCCACCTACGCAATCCTCTACTCCGAGGACGGCGAGCCGGTTTCCGACTCCCGGGACGGCAGGCCGGTGGCCGACGAGATCGGCAGTCGCACACTCGATCTCGGAGTACGACGGATCGGGGCGCCGCAAGCGGAGGAGACCGGCGACGTCGTCGATCACGACGGCACCGCCCACCTCGACCGCGCGGCGGAGGATGATCAGGTACCGGCCGACGACGCTACCGGCCGCGAGCCGGACCGGTCGTCCGAACAGCACGGTCGAATCGGCAGCGCTGAAAGCCCCGGCCCGCTTCCGGCCGCAGGCGCGGCCATGCCGTCCGTCACGGAGATGGCGCTGGACCGGCTGCATCCCGGCGCGAACCCCGCCGACCTGCTGCACCAGCCGGTATCGGCCGAGTTCCGCGCTGACATCGAGCTGCCGGAGCCCGAGGAAAGGACGGCGGCGGCGACCGGCACCCTCGAGCACGTGCGCGAGGTCGCCGCCACCAGGCTGGCGGCCCATGACACCGCGATCCGCAACTCGACGTGGTGGAGCCGGCTATCGACCGAACAGCAGGACGCCGTGCGCGCGGACCATCCCTGGCACCTCGGCAATGCCGACGGCATTCCCGCAGAGGTTCGGGACCAGGCCAACCGCCGGGCCCTCGGGCTGCAGATCGCCGATCTCGACCGCCGGCGCGGGTCGCTCTCGGGGGAGGAACGTCGCCGGTACGACGCGCTGAACGAGCTGCAATTCCAGCTCGGCAAGGTCGAACGCCGAGCCCGCGGACTCCTCGGCCGTCCGCCGGTTCGCATCCTGTCCTACGACATGGACGCCTTCGACGGTAAGGGGCGTCTCGTCCTTACCCTCGGTGACCTCGACCGCGCGAACAGTGTGTCCTGGCATGTCGGCGGATACGGGGTGGCGCCGAAGACGCTGACGACGGCATGGGACGCGGTCGCGAACCACCACGATTTGACTCGAACATATCGCAATCGTGAGCTCGACTTGGTGCGGCCGGTGCGGCACGCCTCCGTGCTGTGGATCGGATACGAACACCCCGCCACTGCAGCGGAACTCGGTAGTCCGGAGTTGGCGAAGCGTGACGCGAAATATCTCACCCGAGATCTCGCGGCCTTCTCCGCCTGGGCCGAGGACGAATTCATGGAACGTCCACGAATCCACCTGTTGGCCTACAACTACGGCACCACGCTGGCCGGCTGGGCCGGCGGCGCCTACATGTTCAAACAGCTGGTGTCCACCGTCACCCTGATGGGATCGCCGGGCATGGGGCCCATGACGAACCACCGGGAGTTCGGCATCGGCCAGAACGTCTACGCCGCATCCTCGTCCTTCGATGCGGCGACCTATCGCGGCACCGGCCGGCGCGGAAATCCTCCGCTGATGCGGCTCTTCGGTCCGCAGGCCGTCGCCACCGGCACCGGAATCGACCCCTCCACCGCGAACTTCGGTGCACTGCGGCTGCACACCGGCTTGTCGTTGAGCGTGCTGGCCGAGCGGTCCGGTCGAAATCCGTATCTGGGATACGGGGTGAACGGCCCGGCCGGACCGCTGGATGCTACGGCTCGCATCGCCGCCGCACATGCTGCGTCGACTATTCCGGTCAAGGCAGCCCGCCCGAGTTCGGAGCCGAACCAACCCTTCGAGGACCCGCCCCCCTTCGAGGACGACGGGCCCCCGCTGAATGATCCCGCACATCGGCTGGGGGACATATACGCGTTCCGTCCCGAAACCACGGGACCGGACACCCGCCCAGCACAACGGAGCTTCCCGGTCCAGGGATTCATCGACCGGATCAGCTCGACGCCGCCGCGATCGGGGACCGAACTCGTCTACCACGACGGCTATCTGTCGCGGGCGGTAGTCCGCGACGATGGGCGTATCCATATCCGGCGTCGTCATCACCCGGACGAGGTCGTGTCACTGGATGAACTGGTGGCACGGCTGACCAGCCGGCGTGTCGCGGAGGTAGCTGTCGCCGAGCCGCTCCCTGCCGCTCGGCAGGCCAACGACTGTGCGCCGCTTGCGTTGCAGAAACTGCTGGAGCTTACCGATAGCCCCACAGTCCGGATGCCGGACCAGCCGGTCGGCATTACCGGTATGTCGCGGCGAGAACTCGAGGATTCCGCCGGCGCTGCTCTGCTGCAGTTCCACAGCCACGACGAGATCGCGGATCGGTTGCGAGAACTGGGCCGGGGTGCGACCGCTCTGGTGGTCAACACCTACCGCCGTGCCACGGATGCCGCCCATGGTGTCGGCGCGCACGCCTACCTGCTGCGCTTCGACGAGGACGATGAGGTCAAAGGGGGCGACGCGGTCTGGGTCATCGACCCCCGGGCCGGAGGCCTGCACCGGTTCCCGCCGATGGCCCCCAGGGACCTCGCGTCCATCCACGCAATCGTGTACTCCGCACAGGGCGAACCGATTCACGCTGGAGCCCAATCTCACGCCGCTGATTTCGATGCTCCGCGGATCGGTGACGGCTCGGAAAGCGATTCCGACGACGACTTCTACAGTTTGGACGACGAATCCGACCTGGATACCGACAGTGCCGACTTCGCGCCCGCGATTCACCCCGCCGGATTGGTAGACGACCAGGGGCCCAGGCACAACCCGACGTCCCAACAGGTCGCAGCACTACCCGGCCACCACCTGGTCCGGATCAACGCCGACGGCAATTGCGTGTTCCGGGCACTCGCATACCTGCTCGGCGACGAATCCCGGCACCGGGACGTACGGATTCGGGTCGGCCGGGAACTGAGCCAGCGCCAGCGACGCGACCACTACCGGGAGTTCTTCGTCTGGGACAGCGAGCACACCCGGGATCTGATCCGCCGGGCCGGCCTGGCCGCGGAGCTCCGGGAGCAATCGGATGTGGTAGCCGAGGACAGCCGGAACGCCGCGACCGAACTCGCGCAGCGCGTAAACGCATGGCGCCGGCTCTTGGACCCCAACGCCGACCTCGCGCGGGAATTCGCCCACCAGATCGAACAACTCCAGCGGCCGGGCATCTACTTGAACGAGGCGGCCGACCTCCTGATCCCCGTGGCCGCGGAGGTGCTGAACATGCACCTGGTCGTTGTGGAGCCGGGTGGAGCCGAATTTCATTACGGCCCGGCGCATCGCCCCGAACGCGTGCTGGTCCGCATCGACGAGGGCGGCGGCCACTACCATGTGGCCGAGCCTCTCGGTAACCGCAACACGGCTCGCCAACCGATCAGCACGATTGCGCGACTCGGCCGCGATGAACTTCGCCAGTGGCGCAACACGCAGCCCGGTCGGCCGGGCATGGTGATCGCCGATAGGCCCGGCCTCACCCTGGAAACGTTCATCTATCCGGACGGTAGGGCGTACGTACTCGAGCGTTTCCGCTCGGCCCCGGGTAGGCCGCACGAGATTTTCGGGAATGGCTATCCGCTGTCGGGGTCCGACGATATGACGGCCCGCATGGCGGAAGAAGATATCGATAGGGGCCTGCTCATTGCCCCGCCGATCGATCTCCATCGCGCAAGGTCGATCGCCGACAGATACTTCGGTCGTCTCGACAGCCAAGATTCGGGGGACGCCCTCACCGGCACCAGCCGCTGGACTCTCGCCGAGGGCGAACTGCCGTCGGGGGAGGCATACGCGGTGGAGGAATTGGTCGAGCGCGGCTGGCAGTTCGATGCGGGGACGATTTTCCATTTGCGCCAGGGGAACGCCGTCATTCCTGGGCGTTTCGAATCGTACGGGTTCGTCGTCCACGATTTCGGTATGGCGTACCCGGATATTCGGCGGCTTGCCGCCGAGCTTCGCCGGCGCGGCATCGATACCATTTATGTCGATGAGCCCGATGTCGATGAGTCCGACACCGACTCGGTCTCCATGAGCTCCGTGACGGCCACTGCCGGGAGTTCGATGATTGTCGATCCCGACAGCTGGGAGCTCGAATTGCCCGGGAGGCGATTGGACCTTAACTCTCTCCAGGACTACATCGGCTTCGATCGACACCCCGAAGGAACATGGATATCCTGGGATCCGCACCCGACCCTACAGACCTGGACGCGTTGGGCATTCGTGCAGCCGCACGGCATGATCTTCTACCCGCGATTGCACCCGGAATACAGCCTCGAACCGCTGACATTCGGCCGAATTCTGCTCAGCCACGGGTTCCGCAGAATTCATCTCGTCCCACCGGAACACACCGGGCAGTACCGGGGCCACGTCGAGATCACTCACGGCGCCCTCCGTGACGCGAGCCTTGGATTCGCTCCCACGACGGGGACGGCGATGCAATTCGGCGATCACGTAATGGCAGTGAGCGATCGCGCGATGCGCAGTCTCCCGGCCGGCACGCGGATCACCCACCTGCACGGAGGCGCCGGTGTGGGGGCCGGCGGCGCCATCTACCCGGACGCACCATCCAGGATCTCCTTCGATCCCGCAAGTCTCCTGGAGTACCTGACCGCGCATCACATCTACACGGTCACCGTCGGTGGCCACCTGGTCGAAGAGCTCGACGACATCGCCGGGGCCCTGACCGCGGCCCGGAACCGCCGGGCGGCCGCCCGAGATCCGCACCTCGATGCGGACGAGCCCGAAATCCCCATCATGTTCCTCCGCGGATGGGCCGTCGTTCACTACAACGGCATGGTGTCTTTCGGAGATCCTGACGCGCCCATCACGCTCGCGAGGCTGGCGACGGTCTTGGCTGAGGATGGGATCAATACGGTCGCGGTGGGCGAGCGAACGATCAACGTGCGCGACCTCGTTGGTGAAACGCTCCCGTCCGGCACCGTTATCGGAGCGTACGGCGGCCGCGCCACTGCCAGGACCCGCGGCATCACTATCGAACACCTGAACATCCCCTTCTGGCCCGAAGGGTTCGTGCGGTTCCTGACCGCGCTGGGCATCGACGCGGTCATCGTCACCCCGCCTTTTGAAGATCTGGCGCCGCCGTATCCGGGAGAGCACACACCACCGCCCTATCCGCCGCCACCCTATTACCCGCCGCCGCCCTATCCGTCGCCGCCGCCCTATCCGTCGCCGCCGCCCTATCCGCCGTCGCCCGATGCCGGAGGTGGGCGGGGTGATGAACCGCCGAGCCCACGGTGAACGCGATTCCCGACGGCCTGAAGTGAATCGGCCGGCTGGTCGGCGTGGATCCGCCGGACGGCAACGAGGATCTGATGTTCGCCCTCGGCGATGCCCGGCACAAGGCGGCGAGAAAGCAGGCCGTGCAGGTGGATTCGTTGCGGGCGGGTGCAGCGCGCCGCGATGCCGGCCTACGGGGCGGGCGTCGGGGCCGACACCATCGCGCAGGGTTTCGGCGGCCTGGTCGGCGGTGAGTCCTCGCTGTCCACCCGGGCCGCGGACTACCGCGAGATCGGCAATGCCGCCCTCGATTTCGGCAATGGCAGCGGCACTCGCGGCGTTCGCCACGGGCATACGGCAGGCCGCCGACGGCTGCTACTGGTCGGCGGACAAGCCCACGGCCCGCTCGACGCCGCCTGAGCGGGACCGGATTTCGCGCCCGGACGACGCGAAACCGGCCCGGCACTCACAACGGCGGCAGGTGGCAGATCTGGATGAGTTCCCGGTCCCGGGTGCGCGACACCAGCATTCCGCGCCCGGGCGGGTAGGTGGCGGGCCGCACATCGCCGAGGAGCACACCCTCGTCCTTGGGGGTGCTCATCAGGATTCCGTCGACGGACATGTCCTTCATCGGGCCCAGCACGTTGTCGAAGAGGGCGCGGCCGGCGCCGCCGGCGCGGCGGGCGATTATGACGTGCAGGCCGATGTCCCGGGCCTGCGGGATCAGGTCCATCAGCGCCACCAGCGGGTTGTTCGCGGCCACCATGTCGTAGTCGTCGACGATCACGTACACCTCCGGCCCGGTCCACCAGGTGCGCTCGCGCAGCTGCGCCGGAGTGATGTCGGAGCCCGGGATGCGCCGCGACAGGAAGCCGGCCACCTCCTTGATGATGTCGATCGAGGTCTGGGACGAGGTGGAGTAGCCGGCCAGATGCTTGCCCTCGATCGCGCCGAGCATGGTGCGGCGATAGTCGATCAGGATGATCCGGGCCTCGTTCGCGTGCGAGTTCTCCACGATGCCCAGCGCGATGTTGCGCAGCAGGGTGGTCTTGCCGCAGCCCACGTCGGCGAACACCAGCAGGTGCGGCTGTTCGTCGAAATCCAGCACCATCGGCTGCAATTCGGATTCGCCGAGGCCGATCAGCACCCGCTTGTGGTTCAGCTGCACGCCCTGCGCACGCGCGGTGGCCAGCACCTGCTCGCGCGGGACCTGAAGCGGCAGCATGCGCACGCCGGGGGCCCGGCGGTCGCCGTACAGCTCGGCCAGGCCCGCCTTGGCCGCGCTGACCCCGTCGGACAGTGTGTTCGGGTCCACCGTGGCGTCCAGCCGCGGCAGCGCGAGCAGCATGTGCAGCTTGTCGCGGGTCATGCCGCGGCCCGGCCGGTTCACCGGCACCCCGGCCGCGGCCCGCCGGTCCATCTCGGAGTCGGACGGGTCGCCCAGCCGCAGTTCGATGCGGGTGCCGATCTGGTCACGGACCGCTGGGCGGATCTCCGCCCAGCGGTTGGCACCCAGCATGACGTGGATACCGTAGGACAGGCCGCGGGCCGCCAACCCCATCACATGCCCCTCGAGCGCCTCGAATTCCTCGCGGAAGGCCGCCCAGCCATCGATCACCAGGAATACGTCGCCGAACAGGTCCTCCGACAACGGATCCGCGGCCGATTGCGGCTCCGGCCGGGCCGCGATCTCGGCCTTCAGTTTGCGGAAGTCGCGCATGTTCTCGATGCCCAGCCGCAGGAACCGGGCCTCGCGCTGATGCAGCAGCGTGACCAGCTCGGCGATGGTGCGGCGCACCCGGTCGACCTCGAGCCGGCTGGCGGCCGAACCGACGTGCGGCAGGCCGCCGAGGGCGGCGAGGGTGCCGCCGCCGAAGTCGATGCAGTAGAACTGCACCTGTTCCGGGGTGTGGGTGGCCGCCGCGGCCATGATGACGGTGCGCAGCGCGGTGGACTTGCCCGACTGGGGGCCGCCGACCACCGCGATGTTGCCCTGTGCGCCCGCGAGATCGACGGTGAGCACGTCACGTTTCTGCTCGTACGGCTTGTCGATGATGCCGATCGGCAGCCACAGCCGCCCGTGCCGGTTGGCGGCGGCGCGCCAGTCCGGGTCGGGCAGCAGCATGTCCACGGTGGGGGAGACGTCCAACGGCGGCAGCCATACCTCATGGGCCGGCCGTCCGTGGCCCACCAGCCGGTCGACCACCACCTGCAGCAGGGTGCGTTCGGTACCCGAGGGCGTCGGCTGCTCGGCCAGCAGTTCGCTCAGATCCGGCAGCGCCACTTCGATCGGTGCGGGCGCCGCGCGCACGGCGACGGAGCCCGCGGTGAACAGGTCCACCCCTTCGGCGGCCGCCGTCGGCTCCGCGCCCACGCGCGGCCCGGTCTGGACCGGTGGCGTGTATGTCCCGGAGACATAACTGGTGTTGAAGCGCAGCGGGTCCGCCGCATCGCTCTTGAGGTAGCCCGCACCGGGCTGGCCCGGCAGGTGGTAGGCGTCGGTGATACCGAGCACCTGGCGGGACTCGGCGGCGGAGAAGGTGCGCAGGCCGATCCGGTAGGACAGGTGCGAATCCAGGCCGCGTAACCGGTTCTCCTCCAGCCGTTGCGAGGCCAGCAGTAGATGCACCCGCAGCGACCGGCCCAACCGGCCGATCATCACGAACAGCTCCGCGAAATCCGGCTTCTGCGTGAGCAACTCGGAGAACTCGTCGACGATGATGAACAGCGCCGGCAACGGATCGAGCTGGGCGCCCCGCGAGCGTGCCTTCTCGTACTCGGTCACATTGGCGAAATTGCCGGCCGCGCGCAGCAGTTCCTGGCGGCGGTTCATCTCGCCGGCCAGAGCGTCGCGCATGCGATCCACCATCGAGAGTTCTTCCTCGAGGTTGGTGATGACCGCGGCCACGTGCGGCAGCGGATCCAGGCCCAGAAACGTGGCGCCACCCTTGAAGTCGACCAGCACCAGGTTCAGCAGCTCCGGCGAGTGCGTGGTCACCATCGAGAGCACCAGGGTGCGCAGGAATTCGGATTTTCCGGAGCCGGTTGCGCCTATGCACAACCCGTGCGGGCCCATGCCGTTCTCGGCCGCCTCCTTGATGTCGATTTCCACCGGCGCGCCGTCGGGGGTGATGCCGATCGGCACCCGCAGCCGTTCCCGGGCCGAGCGCTGCCGCCACACCCCGTCCGGGTCGATGGTTGCCGCGTCCGGAATCTTCAACAGCGCCATCAGGCTCGAGTCGATGACGGTCTCGGCGCCGAGGTCGACGATCTCGGCGGCGGTGGCGATGCGGTAGCGCGACATGCCCCGCGCGAACGTGGCGGCCTCGGCCATACCGACGTGGTCGGGGCCGGCGAACCTCTCCACCGTGCCCGAGGTACGGGCGCCGATCACGCCCTGCTCCGCTACCAGCTGCAGGCCGCGGCGCACCGCCAGGCCGGCCTGCGGCGCGGTCAGATCCAATACGGTCACCGAATCCAGGCCGGCGGCGCTGATGATGCGTTCGGAGCCGTTGACGTAGCCGTCGTCGATCACCACCACCAGGTGCAGCCGTCCGGCGGTGGCCGGCGCGTTACGCAGGAACCGGCCGCGTTCCACCAGCTCGTCCGACAACGCGCTCTCCAGCTCCGACAGCGACTCGTACAGCATCCGGGCCGTGCCGATGCCGTCTCTGTCGCGCGGATGTTGCAGGTGCGGAAGCCATTTCGTCCACGCCCAGGGCTCGGTGTCCGGATCGGCGGTGACAATCGCTATCGCCAGGTTGTCCGGACCGTGGAAGGTGGTGAGCTCCATCAGCATCCCGCGCACCAGGGCCCGACCCAGATCGCGGGCTCCCTCGATGCTGATCGCGGGGAAGGCGCGCAGCGAGATCGCGGTCGGCAGCCCGTGCACGACCGAATGAGTGCGCACGAACCGGCGCAGCGCCACCGTCGCCACCGGCTCCAGGTCCTCTACCGGCCCGGTCTCGGGCCGGGCCAGCTTGGTGGCGATGCGGTGGCTGCCCACCCCGATGCGCACATGTCCGAAATCCGGGTCGTTGGGACGGCGTTCCCACATTCGCCGGGAGCCGATCAAGGCATGCAGGTCGCGGGGGTGCGGGTGACTCCATGCCAGCGCCACGCGCTGCGACCGGCCGGTGTCGCGCACATCGTTTCGCAGCTGCTCCAGGTAGCGGAAGTAGTCCTTGCGTTCCTCGTTGAGCTCGGCGGCCTTCTTGCCGCCACCGCTGCGGCCGGCGAACATGCCGACCATCGACATCAGCATCATCATCGGAAACATCATGGTGAGGGGGTTGCTCAGCATGTTCTTACCGCCCGTGGTGAACATCAGGCCCATCATGCCGACCGTGGCAACCACCATGACCAGCGGCATCAGCCGCTGCCACAGCGGACTCGGGATCGGTGCGGTGATCTCCGGCGGCGTCTCGAGGACCACCTCGCCGCCCGGCGTGCGGGGCGGCGCGATCCGGGCCAGTCGGACGAAACCCTGGGTGGTCATTGTCTTTTCCTCACTCGTCGTCGCCGGGCAGCACGAGCCGGCGGCGGTGCTCGCGACGGAACGGGATGGACACCGCCAGCACGATCCCCAGCAGCGTCAGGCAGGTCAGCGCACCGTCGACGGCGATCCGCCGCGGCCCCGGGTCTATGCGGGCAGGTGGCTGCGGGGCCGGAATCGGCCGGCTCACATCGGTATCGACCGGACCGGCCGGCGGCAGCACCGCAGTCAGTGCGGCCACCGGATCGACCAGCCCGGCGCCGATGCGGTCGTCGCGGCCGCGACCCGGCCCGTGCGCGGTGCGTTCGATACGGCCGATCACCTGGGCGGCGGTCAGGCCGGGGAACCGGGCCCGCACCAGCGCGGCGACGCCGGCGACGAACGCGCTGGCGAAACTGGTGCCGTCCACCGGGGCGATCCGGCCGTCGGCCTGCGGCGTGCCGTTGACCAGGCCGGTGCCGCCCGGCGTGGAGTCCAGCGACATCAGGTTGCTGCCCGGCGCGGCCACCCCGACCCACGGGCCGTAGAGCGTGAACGACGAGGGCGAGCCGTCGGCCTCGACCGACGCGACCGACAGCACGTACGGGCTGAACCAGGCCGGGCTGGCGACGGTCTTGACCGAGTCCCAGCTCGAGGTGCCGTTCTGGTCCTTGCACGCGCCCTGGCTCTCCAGATTGCCGGCCGCGGCGACCACCACGACGTTGTGGTCGGCGGCGTACTTCAGGGCCGCGCCCAGCACGCCGTCGGCCGGAGCATCGGTCGCCGCGATGCACGACACCTCGGAAATGTTGATCACCGACGCGTGCAGCTCGACGGCATGCACCACCGCATAGGCGAGGGTGGTGACGGTGCCGTAGCCGCCCGCCGACATTCGACCCCGTCGGTCGTCGGCGTAGCTGTCCTTCGCTTCGTAGGCGAGGCTGGTCTGGCGGATGGACAGAATGGTGGCGTCGGGGGCGACACCCGAGAAGCGGTCACCGCCGTCCGGGGCGGGGTGACCGGCGATGATGCCGGCGACCAGAGTGCCGTGCCCGTCGCAGTCGACGGTGCCGGGGGAGGTGGACACGTAGTCGCCGCCGGGCACGACGGTCAGTCGCGGGTGATCGTTCACCCCGGTGTCGATCACCGCCACCAATTGGCCTGCGCCGCGGCTGAATTCCCAGGCCCGGGTGAGACCGAGCGCCTGCTGTGCGAGCGGCTCCGTGGTGGGTGGGGGACCGGTCCAGACCGGATGCGAGCAAACCAGGTGCTGCTGAGTGCGTTCCGGAGGCGCCACCGGTGCGCCGATCACCAACGCGCCAGGATTCACCCCGGGTGGTGTGACGGCCCGGGCGGTATGGGCGGGACCGAACGCCAGTATCAGTGCGACAGCGGTGGCCCCGAGCCGGTGTGTGTACCCGGCTGACGTTTTCGGGGCCCGGCGTTCGCCCGGACGCGAGGTTGCTGCGCTAGGCATTGCGAGCGAGGTTGTAGATGTCGAGCACCCAGAACGCCATCGGCCCGATCACGCAGATGAGCAGATATTCCAGCACCTCGCCGAGCCGCTGCACGACCGGCGACACTTCCACCCGCGGCCGGACGATCCCGACCAGCACCGCGGCAATCGAGAACACCACCAGCGCCGCGGCCGCGAGCAGCGCCAGCGCATGCAACTGCAGGCCCAGCAGCACCGGCAGCACCACCAGAATCGTGCAGCCGCCCAGCACGAGGGCCGACGCCTGGGTCAGATCGGCGAAGGCCCGGGCGCGCCGGCACAGCACCAGGCCTGCCGCGGCGGCCAGGACCGCGCCCTGCCAGCGGTGCTCGGCCGAACCGGCCGCCGTCAAGGCCCCGGCCGCCACCAGCACTGCGATCCCGATCAGCATGCCGGACTGGTGCTCGTTGGCGCGCCGGGATCGCTCCCCGAGGCCGGCCGCCGACGGGATCGGCGTCGCCCCGATCGCCCCGATCCCCTCGATGGTGGGGCGTTGTTCGTGATCGCGCGGGTCGATCGCGCCGCCGGCCGTCGGCACCGGCGGCACCGGCAGGCGGGCCGTCGCGACCGCGATCCGCGGTGCGAACGTGATGCCCAGCAGGGCGAACACCACCGCGACCGCGCCTACCTTCGCCGGCGCCGGATGCCACAGTGTCGTCGCGCCGGCGGCCGCGGTGCCGAACACCGCGAGGGTGATCACCGCGGTGAACATCGCGGTGCCCGCGCCGACCAGCCGCAGCGTCGGGACGGCCAGTAACAGGGCCACCGCGCAGCCCAGCAGTAGCTGTGGGGCACCGAACGGGCCGGGCACCAGCACCGCTGCGCCGGTCCCGGTCAACACCAGGCCGCACAGCGACAACGTGGCCGCGGACCGCCCGTCCGCATAGAACCGCGCCGTCAGCGCCGCCGCCAACAGCGTCAGCAGTCCCACTCCGAGCCCCCCGCCGCCGGCCGGCCAGCGCCAGCCGTACCCGGCGGCCACCACCAGGAGCAGGGCGGCGCCGATGCTCCCGGCGACCGCCGCCGCCAGCCCTGCCCGTCCGGCGGCGTCGGGACCCCAACCGCGGAAGGAACTTTCGGTCAGCCGCGCAACTGCGTCGATGACGTCGTCGAACAGGGCAGGCGCCTCGACGGTGTCCACCGCGCGCAGTACCAGCAGCTCGCCGTCGAACACGTCGGCCTCGGTGAGCGAGCGGTGCGGATCGATCGGCTCGTGTCCCAGCCTGGACAGGGTCCAGTGCTGGGCCTGCAGCGGTGCGCCGCCGTCCTCATGCTCGGACAGGTCCGGGTTGCGGGAAGCGATGAGCCCCACCACCTCCGGGATGAAGTGGGCCACCGGGACCGCGGCGGGCAGGGCGATGTCGACCTGGGTGTTGCCGCCGATCACCGAGACCCGGCACAGTTGCGGCTCGGTGGCCGATGACTCGATCAATGGACGAACTCCTACATCTCGGGTCGTGCGGTTGTGGAACGTATCAGACGTTGCGCCGCAACGGTTTCCGACTTGATGCGGAAATGATGCCGGGGCGGGGCGGTGCCACCGGCGGCGTGGCAATATCCATATGCCGGACCCGGCCGTAGCAGTAACGGACAGTGAACTACCGGTCTCGGCGGGAGTTTTCGGTTCACCTTCAGGGAGCGGTTTCGAGCATGTCCGCTATTCGGCAAGCACAACAGATCTTCGACGCGGGTGTGCTGTCGCTGGGGTTGCCGGTCGACGGCCAGCACGCCGTAAGGAATTTGGATTACGCCAAGGTCGCGTTCCGGCGTGCCGCCGAACTCGATCCGGACATGTGCGACGCCTGGCTCGGCCGCGCGGCGGCCGGGGAGGCTACCGCGGAGGTGCTCGCCAACCTGCGCCGGACCTCGGCCTCGCTGCTGCGCGAGCAGCGCCGGATCGGGCTGGCGCCCCGGGCGCTGGCCGGCCGGTTCCAGATCGGCCAGTACATCGACTACCCCATCGCCAACCTCACCGAGGTCTGGCTCGCGCACGCCGTGCAGCTGCTGAACGATCGGCAGTACGACGACGCGGAACGCGTGTTCGACGAGCTGGAGCAACGCCGGCACCGGCCGGACGAGGACCCGGACCGCGCCGTCGACGACCGAGTGTGCGCCTACGCGCGGGCGGTGCTGCACTTCAACACCCAGCGCTGGCCCGACGTGATGTCGGTACTGGCCGGTTCGGCGGACTGGCAGGATCCCTACCTTGCCGCCGGTGCTCATGTCATGGTCGGCACCGCCTGCGCGCATCTCGGACTGTTCGGGGAGGCGATCCGGCGGCTGGAGCTGGCCGAGCACGGGCCGATCCCGGCCGCGCGCACCGCCGCGATGTACTGCCGCGGCCTCTGCCTGCGCGAGCAGGGCAACGAGGATGCGGCGCGGGCGCTGTTCGAGCTGGTCTACACCCAGGTCCCCGACTTCGAGGCCAATGTGCAGGCGCTGCGCGACCCGAAGTTCCGGATCGTGCTGACCGCCCGGGAGAACATCGAATCCCGCACCGACCGTTGGGATCCGGCGTCGGCGCCCTCGTTGGAAGACGTTGCCGAGCAGGAGCATCAGGACCGGGCTGAGGCGATCCTGGCGGCGGCGCGGGCCGAACTCGAGGCGCAGATCGGGCTGGGCGGGGTGAAGGTTCAGGTCGCCAAGCTGCAGTCCT
Organism: Nocardia albiluteola; assembly: GCF_018860155.1. GTDB lineage: Bacteria > Actinomycetota > Actinomycetes > Mycobacteriales > Mycobacteriaceae > Nocardia > Nocardia albiluteola. The sequence goes on along the minus strand of NZ_JAHKNI010000010.1, from coordinate 16,561 downwards.
CGGCGACGCTGGCCAAGATCCGCGCGGAGAAGGGGCTCAACAGCATGCCACGCGGCCAGCATCTGGCCTTCACCGGCCCGCCCGGTACCGGCAAGACCACCATCGCGCGGGTCGTAGCGAAGATCTACTGCGGGCTCGGGCTGCTGAAGACCGACAAGGTAGTGGAGACCAAGCGCGCCGATTTCGTCGGCCAGCACCTGGGTTCCACGGCGATCAAGACCAACAAGCTGATCGACAGCGCGATGGACGGGGTGCTGTTCGTCGACGAGGCCTACACCCTGATCCAGTCCGGCCTCTCCGGCGGCGACGCGTTCGGCCGAGAGGCGGTGGACACCCTGCTGGCGCGCATGGAGAACGACCGCGATCGGCTGGTCGTGATCATCGCCGGGTACGACGGCGAGATCGATCGGTTCCTGGCCGCCAACGACGGCCTGGCGTCCCGGTTCGCCAAGCGCGTCAAGTTCGACTCCTACACTCCCGATGAGCTGTGCGAGATCGGCCGGTTCATCGCGTCGCGGCGTGATTCCACCGTGTCCGACGCGGCGATCGGGCTGTTGCGGGCGGCGTGCGTGGAGCTCTACGACGCCGACCGGGTCGATCAGAGCGGCCTGCCGCGCCGGGGTGTCGACATCGCGGGCAACGGCCGGTTCATCCGCAACGCCATCGAAAGTGCCGAGGAGGAGCGGGAATATCGCCTTGCCATGGACGAGGACGTGGATCTGCGGGCGGTGGACTCGGAGGTGCTGATGCGGATCGAGGCGGCCGACATGGCCAAGGCACTGGAGAATGTGCTCGGCGCGCTCTCCTAGGCACAGTGCCTACCAGCGCGGGCCCCAGGCGCCGGCCAGCGGGTCCAGTGCCGCGGCGGTGTGCAAGACCGCGTCGAGGACGGCGGCCGTGGGACGGGCGGAGATGATCCGGTGGCCGGCCGCGGCCAGGGCCGAGCGGGCCGCGTCGTCGCGGACCAGTCCGATACAGGTGTCCACCAGCCGCGGATAGGGCACGCCGGCGATCCCGGCGGCCAGATCGTCGTCATCGTCGTCCCGGTTGAGCTCGGCGACAACGGCTTTGGTGTTGCTCAGCAAGTAGCCGACGCGTACCGATTCCAGTGGATGGTACTGCCGCAGCGAATGGATGTTCAGCACGACCTTGGCCCGGGCGATGATCGGATCCAGTGCCGCGCCGAAGATATCGTGCACCGCGACGGTGCGCAGGCCGCGGCGGCGCAGCTCGTTGAGAATCAGCCGGCGCCGGGCCGTGGGGGCACCGTAGAACAGCACGTCGATGTCCTGCTCGGGTGCCGGGACGACCCGCTGCAGGCAGGGATGGTGGCCGATCGGCACATAATGCGCTTCGACGCCGCATCGCCGCAGCTGCTCGACGTTGTAGCGGGAGTAATCCCATACCACGTTGCGGCGCAATGCATCCACCGGTACCTGACCGCGGCGCAGTGTCCAGTCGCATACCGGCTCCAGCTGATAGACGACCGAGCGCTCAGGGAACCGGTCGATGGTGCGGTAGTACCCGAACGCGATGGTGATCCGGTCCGGGTCGAAGCCGTGGGAGTCCACGGCGGTATGGCCGAGCTGCCGCAGGCCGCCCGCGATGGCGATCATCACGTCGTGGAAACAGGCGGTGAGTGGTTGCCGGTCGGCTAGGGCGACGGTGAAGTGCACGACAGTTGGTCCTTTCCAGCGTGATTCGGCCCGGGGAGTGTGGTCAGATGCGGGGGCCCCAGGCACCGGCCAGCGGGTCGAGGGCCGCGGCGGTGTGCAGCACCGCGTCGAGGACGGCGGTCATGGGGCGGCCGGTGATCACGGCGAAACCCGCCGCCTCGAGCGCGGTGCGGGCCGCGTCGTCGCGGACGAGTTCCACACAGGCATCGACCAATTCGGGATAGCGGACCGCCGCGATGCCGGCGGCCAGGTCGTCGTGGTCGTCGCCGGCGTTGACCTCGGCGACCACGGCCTTGCGGTTGCTGAGCAAGTAGCCGACCCGCACGGATTCCAGCACCCGGTATTCGCGGTAGGAGTGCAGGTTCAGTACCACCTTGGCCCGGGCGATGACAGGATCCAGCTGTTCGCCGTAGCTGCCGCTGACCGGGGCCACTCGCAGCCCCGCCCGGCGCAGCGCGCTGATGATCGCCAGCCGGCGCGCGGTGAGGCTGCCGTAGAAGAGCACGTCGATGTCCTGCTCAGGGGCCGGGGCGACGCGTTGCAGGCGGGGATGGAAGCCGAAGGGTACGTAGTGCGCCTGGATCCCGTGCCGGAGCAACTGCTCGACGTTGCGCCGGGAGTAGTCCCACACCACGTTGGGGCGCAACAGCTCCACCGGCACCTGGCCCTGGCGGATGGTGGCGTCGCAGACCGGCTCCAGCTGATAGGCCACGCAGCGGCCGGGAAAGCGCTGTGCGGCAAGGTGATAACCGAACACCACGTCGACCCGGTCGGGGCTGTGCCCACCGGCGTTCACCGTGGTGTGGCCGAGATCGCGAAGCCCGGCGGTGACGGCGATCAGCACGTCGTCGAAGGCCGGCGTGACCAGCCGCGGATCCGCCAGTGTGACGTTGAACTGCACGCGGGACCTACAGGGTGTAGAAGCCGTCGCCCCACAGGGTTTGCAGCCGCTGGAAGTAGTCGTCGTACTGCTGGGCCACGGCCTCGGTGGAGAACCTGGACCTGGCGTAGTCCCGGATCTCCTGGTAGTCGAGCTTGCCGACCGACTCGGCGGCGTTGCAGAACTCGCGCATCGTGCGGCACCGGTAGCCATGTACGCCCTGTTGCACCGTCTCGCTGAACGCACCCCAGTCGGTGGTGATCACCGGGGTCCCGCACAGCATGGCCTCGGCGTGCACGCCGCCGAACGGCTCCAGATACAGCGAGGGTACGAACACCGCCCGGGCCCGGCTCATCAGCTCGCCGCGTCGTTCGACGTCCACGACACCGGCGTATTCGCCGTACTCCGGCGGCCGGCCGGCGCCGGCGACGATCAGTTTCGCGTCCAGCCGCTTGCAGGTGTCGACGGCGATCTGGTAGCCCTTGGCCTCGATCAGGCGGCCGATGAACAGGAAGTAGTCGTCTTTTTCCGCGGAGTACGGAAAGTCCTCGACTTCGAAGTAGTTGGGGATCACCGCGTCGTAGAACTGACCACGTTCGGACATGATCTTCTGCACGGAGGTGCGCGCGCCGTGCACCGCGTGCATCCAGGTGTAGCTTTCGAAGACCCGGTACTTGGCGAACACGCCGCTGTAGCCGACGCCGTATTCGACGGTCTGCAGCTCGGGGAAGGCATCGGCGAGCTGCTTCTGGCCGGATCCGCCGATGGCACAGATGATGTCGCGCGGTTGCTTGCGCTTGGAGATCTCGGCGATGGTGCGGGCATTGGTGATCAGCCAGTGCCGGTCGGCGGCGTTCCAGGAGAACCAATCGAATCCGTCGGCGAGGGTCTTCTCACCGAACCACTCGCGCTGATCGTCCTTGCTCACGACGGTGATCAGCTCGGTGCATGCGGCCTCGTTGTCCTGCCCCGCGTACAGGAACACCTCGTGCCCGAGACCGGTCATCATGTCGCAGAACTTGCGCACCTTCTGGGTGTAGGCGCACGGCGAGAAGTGTTTGGTGGTCTGCGTGTGTGGCAGGGCGGCTACGTGGAATCTCATCCGTTCACTCACATTCGTCGGTACTGGTCGAAGCCCGGTCTGCGGTGGTCCGGGCGAAAATGCGCGGTCGTTGCCGCCTGTCACTGCCCTCGAGCGCCGTTACCCAGGGTGTCGTGGGCGACCAGCGCGGACTGGCGGTCCAGCATCGGGCCGGCGGGTAGCCGGCTGATGATCTGCCAGGGCGCGAGTTTCGGGTCGGACAGGCCCAGCATGCCGGCCGTGGCGGCGTCGGGGATGCCGAACCGCACGCCGGTGTCGGTGATGTAGAACAGCACCTCGCGCCGGGTGCTGTCCGGCTCGATGCCGGTCACCTGGACGAATTCGCCGGACGACGGCGGGATGTAGACGGCGTCCGCGCTGCGGCCGTGTCCGCCGTCGACCAGCGTGACCGGATGCATGTCCTCGGCCAGCGGCACCTGCTTGCCCACCAGGAGCCCGAGCCGCGCGATCGGATCGTGCCGGCCGCGCGACCAGCTCGCGCATGCCACCGGCTGGTCGTCGGCGGACACGATATGTGGCGCCTGCACCGGAAACTGGTCCACCGCAAGGTCGTCCACCACCGGCACGCCGGCTACGGCGTCGGGCGGTACCAGCCCGATCTCGGCCATCCCCAGGGAACCGGCGGTGCGCACCACCTCCGCGGCGAACGGCGACAGCTTCTGGATGCCGTTGGCCAGCACGACATACAGCGACGTGCTGTTGACGCCGTCGACCCGGACTACCGCGCCCACAACGAGATTTCCCCACCGCAGCGGGCTCGGTCCACCGGCGCCCCGGATGACCGGAGCGGTCAGGTCGGGTGCCGGTACGGTGGCGTTCAGCAGCCCGTCGCCGACCGGTCGCGGCCGCAGCCCGTGCAACCCCAGCGCGGCCACGATGGCGGTATTGCCCATGTCGATGCGCGCGTGCTTGCCGTCATACACGAGATAGGTTGCCGCGCCCTGGGATACCAGCAGCGCCTCGCCGGTGGCCAGCTCGCGGGCCGCCGGTCCCAGCTGTGCCGGGCCGGACAGCACCGTGGTGTGCAGGCCCGCGGTCAGGTCGTCGCACAGGGTCCAGCTGGACCGGTCGCGGTCGGCCGGCCCGGGCAGCGCCGCCGGGACCCCGGGGATGCCGAGCAGCGGCCCGCGCGGCAGCGCCGTCAGCTTGGCGTCCTTGACGGCCGTCGGTGTCTCGCTGCTGCCGGCGATGAGCCGGGCGGAGGCCAGGTTCAGCACCGGGTGCAGAGTCTTGTCCACCATCACATACAGCGCACCGGTGTCGGAGCCCATGATGATCTTGGCCGAGCCGACCTGTCCCTGCGGCCGTAGGAAAGCCAGCACGGCGCAGCCGCCGGTGCACAGCACTGCCAGCACCAGACCCGTAATCATGGAACGAAATTGGATCCGCATGGGATCGTGCAACATCCGCACATCGCGGCGCACCAGGGCATGCTCGAAGCGCTGCAATAGAAATCGATAACCGTTGACCTGGGCCCGCGTCGTCAACTGTGCCGGCACTGAATACTCCTCCACCACTCCCGCAGTCATCGAAACAGGCGGGGCATATGAGAGAGTAGCGTAATGCGGGTATGAATGCCGATGGGAGATATGCCGAATGGACGAAATTGCCACCGCGGTGTTGCAGCGGAATGATGAAAAAATGATTTTCGGCGGGGCGATCGGGAGCCCGGTGGGGGAGTTGCCGCCATTGGAAAGCGGTGCCCGTGGAATATTTCATCGATTGCCGTTGGCCGTGGCGCTGCCCGCCGCCGCGTTCGGTGCGGCGGCGGGGACCATCATGATCGCCCTGCACGAGCCGGTCGCAGTTGCGGTGGCCGCGGGAGCGGGGGTGGCTGCGCTCGGCGCGGTGCGAGTGCGTGGGAGAAATGTGTGGCAAACTCTCGGCATGCGGCTCGCGCTGCACTGTCGGCGCGGGCGAGGCGCCGACGGTGCGGCGGCCACGGAACCGTTCGACGTGCCGGTGCCGGAAGCCGGCAGCTACGGGATGCGCTGGGATGGCCGGTATCTGGTCACCATGCTGGAGGTGGAGCCCAGGCCCGTGGCGCCGACGCTGCTCGTCCCCACCGCGATCCACGGCGCCGACGCGATCCCGCTGGACGAGGTGGCGCGCTGTCTGTCCCAGTTCGATATCCGTCTGAACTGCATCGATGTCGTCGCGTTCGGCGTGCGCACCCGCGGCGGCCACGACGCGGTGCGGCTGTACGAGCGGATGCTGGGACCGCTGCCCGCGACGGCTGAGCGCACGGTGTGGCTGGCGCTGCGCTTCGATCCGCTGGACAACACCGAGGCGATCGACAACCGCGGCGGTGGTACGGAGGGCACCATCCGCACCGCGCTGGTGGCCACCCGCCGGGTCGTCAACCGGCTGGCCCGCCATGGGATCCGGGTGCGGGTGCTCCCGGCCGCGGCGCTGAGCGCGGCGGAATCGGCCCTACAGCACGACATCGAGCCGGGGCGATGGCAGGAGGGTTGGCATGCGCTGAGCTGCAACGATATCCGGCTCAGCGGATATGCCGTCCGGCCGGATCGGCTGAACCCCGACGTGTTGGCCGGGATCTGGGCGGTGCCGGGTCTGTCGACCCTGGTGCGGTTGCGGGTGGCGGATGGCGGCGATGGGCGGGCGGCGGTCACTGCGCTGGTGCGGCACGATACGGTCGGCTCCGTGCCTGGTGAGCTGCGTGATCGGCTGTCCGAGCTGGGGCTGTGGCCGCTCACCGGGATGCAACGCCGGGTGCTGCTGGACGGCGAGCAGCACGCATCCGCCGCCTACGGCCCGCCGGCGGCGCTGGCCCGGCTGACGGTGCCGGCCGGCGGCTGCGGCCAGGTGATCGGAGCCACCGACGACGGATTCGGCGTCGCGGTACCGCTGTTCGGGCCCACGGTGCGGCGCGTGGAGATCGTGGGCAGCCTCTGGCTGGTGCAGCAGCAGACGCTGCGGGCGATGGCGCTGGGTGCCAAGGTGATTGTGCACAGTACCCGCCCGGAGGACTGGGAGCAGCTGGTCCGGCAGGTCGGCGTGCCGCAGGCGCTGTCGGTGTCGCACCCGGGCGGCGGCGCCGAGCACACCGCGGCGGCAACGATGATCGTCTACGACGGCGTGGCCTCCACCGGACAGGTGTCGGAGGCGACCGTGGTGCGCGTGCGGGCACCGGGGGAGGTGTCCGGGGCGGACCTCGATGCAGATGTGGTGCTCGTCGAGGACAACGAGCAGCGGGATCGGGTGCACATCCGCACCGCGGGCGGGGACCTGACGGTGCGCATGGTGTCGATCCCGGACGAACTGCGGTACCTCGAGGGTGCGGAGCGAATCTTGCAGCCGGCGTGAGCGAGCGCAGCGAGCAAACAATGGGCACAGCCAAGCAGGAACGGCGAGAGGCCCGTCGCCGGATGGCGGCGGGCCTCGGATCGTCGCCGAGCTAGCGGGCCGGCGGCCTCATTCGTACTTGGAGAAGGCGTTCTGCACGCCGGTGTCGGCGGCCTTCGCGTTGGCCAGGGCAGTCTGTACCGCCCTGGCCAACGAATTGATCATGCCGATCGCGGTACTCGGACCGGTATCGCCCTCCTGGCCGAACTGGGTGTCCCATTTCTTGACCGATGCCTGGAATGCGGCCAGACCCGAGTTGCCATCCCATGCCTGGCCGAGTTTTCCCGCCGCGGTGTGGAAATTGCCGGACTCCGCTACGAGGTCCTTGCCGAATTGGATGAGCTGGTCGGAGAGTTCGGTCAACACCGACTCTTCGTACTTCATGTATGTGGACATAGTTATCCTCTGACTGAATATCGCTGTGAATATCGTTGGAGTGAAAGCCGCTCAGGCAGGAATGTGCAGTGAGGTAAGCGCGGCGCCGGCGGAGCCCGTATCGCTCTGCAGCTTGCTGAATTCCTGGACGTTATCGCCTTCCAGACCGGTGTAGGCCTGATTGCCTTGCCCGACTTCGCTCGTGATCTCGTCCAGGATCGAGTTCAGCTTGGATGCCTCCTGGTCCCAGTTGGTGGCGGCGGTGGTGCAGGCCCGGAATGCGTCACCCTGCCATCCACTCTTGGCCGCGTCGACGGCCTGGGTCACCGCCTTGATCTTGGCGCGCAGGGCATCCACGGCGCTGGCCATGGCAGCCTGTGCGGCCTTGGTACCGTCCGAATTGTTCTGAACGTTCTGACTCATTGCAGCCTTCCTCCTGGCTATTCGAGGTGTTGCCGGGTGGGTAGTCACCCGGTTCGATCGGGATGTATGGCATGGCCGGCGGTGTCGCGGCCGGTAAGTACACGACTAGGGCATCCATCTGCCTTCCGGTAGCGCTTCGAGCTGCGCGGCGATCACCTGCGCGAGCCGGCGGTCGGTGCCCGGGGCGAGCGTGGTCCAGATCTGTCCGTCGGGGGCCGCGTTGCCACCGCCGATGATGCGCCCGGCGACCGTGTCGTAGACGGCGGCCGCGGCGGGGGAGCGGACGGCGAGGCCCTCGCGGTGGCTGTAGCAGACCAGCTCGGCGACCGAGTACGCCTGGCGCAGGGCGACCCCGAGGGTGACGGCGTCGGTGTCCCGCATGCCCAGGCCGTAGAGGGCGTCGGCATAATCGGTGGCGGCGTCGAGGCGCCGCTGCAGGTCGTTCGCCGGGGCGCGGACCACCGGAATGTCCGCGGGCGGGCGCGATCCGAGCACAGCCAGCAGCTGGCGCGCCAGCACGACCGGATCCTCGTCGCCCCATACCGTGCGCACCTCCAGCTTGCCGCCGGTGCGTACCGCGATGGCGTGCTCTAGCCCGCGGCGGGCCAGGCAGACCCGGATCAGCGTGCCGTCGCGACGGATTCGTGCGATCAGCTCACGCTCGGGCCGGGCGAGCACGAACAGGGCGGCCACCAGATCGTCGTCGCGGACCTCGCCCGCGTGATCGAGCACGCCGCATTCGCGCAGCTCGGCCGTGGCGGCTGCCCCGGCGGCGGCGAGCCGCTCGTGATCGGTGTGCCGCGGGTAGATCGCCAGTGCAGCCGGCAGCGTCTGGATACCGACCGCGGATGCGACGGCCAGCATGCCATCGGTGGTGAGGGTGGCCATTACGACTCCGATTCCGAGGTGAGCTGCACAGCGGCGTTGGTGCTGGCGCCCAATACCGCGGGGGCGGTGGCGAATCCGGCGTTGACCACGATCGTCTCGCTCACGTCGCGGGCGTCGGCCGAGACCCCCCGGGGCAGCGGTGCGGGTTCGGCCGACGGCGGCGCCGCGGGCGCCACCGCCGCCGGCACGGTGGCAGGCGGTACCAGCTGCGCCACCGGTTGCAGGGTCGCGGGCCCCGGCAGCGTGGTGGCGGCATCGGGCAGCGGGAGGCCGGGCATGATGAGCGACTCGGTGCCCACCGGGACCGTCGGGGCCGGTTGCACCGCAGACAGGTCGATGTGCTGCAGGAAGTCGGGCGTGGGCCCTTGCAGCTGCTCCGGGCCGACGGTGCCTCCGGACGGCTGCGGTGTGGTCGGCGTGCGCTTGGCCTGCTCGGCGACGAGCTCGGCGCCGACCGACACCTCCGGCGCGCGATCCTGCGGCCATGGCCGGGCCAGCCGCTCGCTCGCGGACTCGTACACCTGCATCACCCGCGCCGCCTGCCGTCGCACCGCATCCAGTTTCTGCTCGGCGTCGTCGAGCAGGCCGGCCAGCGGTGCACCGAGCAGGCTGCCGCGTACCAAGTCCTCGGCCGCCTGCACGGCCTGGGTAACCGCGACGAGCTGCGGGAGGGCGGTGCGGGCGATCTCATAGGCGGCCGCCTGCCGAGCGGCGATCGCGGCGTTGGACTGCGTCGATGCCGTCATGCGATCCAGCCATTCCGACAGTGCCGCAAGCTGATTCAGTCCATCCGCGCTGCCCGAGGAGGACCACGCATCGCCGAGCACCGAGAGAATGGCGCGATACTCGGTGGCGGCCGCGGCCAGCCCGGTGGCCAGCCCGGCGTAGGCCAGTCCGGCCTCGGCAGTCGGCGCCGCGCCCGGTCCCGTGGTCAGCTGCTGCACCAGCTGCTCGGGCGGGACGGCCTCCCAGACCGTGCCGGTGAACCCCGGCTGCGGCGGTTCCACCATCGTCTCGCTTCCCGTCTCGATCGCTCAGCCGTGAACGATCACCGTTGCCCGCGGAACGCATCCGCGGACTGATCCTCGCTGTCGGCGAACGAGTCCGAGTGCGCGCGCATGTTGGCGGCGATCTTGCGCAGCTCGTGTACCCCGCTGCGGTACGCCTGCCGGAACGAGTCGCCGACTTGATCGAGGGTCAGCGCGACCTGCAGCGACACCGGGTCGTGGGCGGGTGCGGCCGGGCCGAGTGCGGCCTGCGAATGGTGTAGGTCGCCCTCCAGCAGGTCGGCCAGGGTGTCCAGGCGGCCCGCGGCGTGCCGCGCCAGATCATGATCGAAAGCGAACTTGCTCATGGGAATCTCCCTGCGGAAGTGCGGATGTGGCGAATCGCCTACAGGCTGAAGGGGATGTCGGGTTGGGTGGGGTCGGCGGCGATCGCGCCGATCACCGGCGCGGCGAGGGCGCCGGGATCGGCGTCGACCGGCTCGCCGGCGCGGCGGGCGTGCACCGGTGTGGCGGAGGTGCCGCCGCCGGAGCCCGCCCGGCCGGCCGACAACGCACCGGCGGCCGTAACCAGCGGTGGCAGTGGCTTTTCGGTCACCGTTGCGTCGCCGGTCGCGCTCTCGATCGGCAGTTCGGCCGCGGTCGCGGCGACGGTGGCCGCCCGCCAGGTGCCCAGTGGCGCGGCCGGACCAGCGCCGTCGGCTCTGCCGAGGCCGCCGAGTCCGGCGGCGAGCGCGGTGACGCCCGGCTCGGCGAGCTGATCGGCACTGTTGAGCATCGGTGCGGCATCGGTCGCCGGGCGGCTGGTCGGGCCGGTCGGCTGCGCTCCGGTCGGTAGCGGCTGCGCGATCTGTTGCACCTGCTGTGCGATCTGCTGGACCTGTAGCACCTGCGATATCAGCTGTTGCAGGGTCGCGGTCGCTCCGGCGGTGTCGGCTCCGCCCTGGATCGGCAGCGCGGTGCCGGCCTCGGTCATCGTGGCGGAATGCGCGGCGAGTTGGCACTTCGTGCGGGCGGTGATCGCGGTGGCCTCGGTGCCCGCCTCGAGCGCGGTGGCCAACAGCGCCGCCTGGCCGGGCGGGGTGACCAGCGCCGGTCCCAATAGCATTGCGGTGGTGAGGAATCGGGCCGCGACCGCCGCCATCTCGGCGGCGCCGGTCGCCACCGTCACCGAGGCGACGCCCAGAGTGGTGTGGATCTGTCCGGCCTGGGTGGCCACCGCAGCCGAACTGCCTTGCGCGGCAATGCCGGACGCGGTGGCCGCCGACACGCCGTTGCCTTGCATCGAGCCCAGCAGCTGCACACCCTGCTGAGCCCACTGCACGGCGGTTTCGGCTGCCTGCATGACGTTCTGCAGCAACGATTGCGGGTTGAGCGAGCCGCTTCCGGCCAGCGTGCCGGCGCCGAAACCGCCGAACAGGTCGGTGATCGGCTTCAGCAGCGCGGTGGTATCGAGCGGCGGCAGCGCGGGCAGCCCGGGCAGCGGCGGCAGTGCGGGGGCCTGCGGCAGGGCGGGCAGGCCCATGCCGGCCAGCACCTGCGCCACCGGCTGGTCGGCCAACGGCGCGGCCGGTGTGTGCCGCAGGGCGTCCAGCACCGTGGGATGCAGTGGTGCCGCGAGGGTTTCGGCGACCGGTGTCACTGTTGCCCGGTCCCGGTGGTGGCGGCGAAGCCGGCCATGCTGCACCGTTCGGCCTGCTCGTACGCGCCGGCGGCGGTGTGCGCCGCCGTGGCCGTAGTGGCGAACACCGTGGCCAGCTGATTCACCGCGGTGAAATGGTTGGCCTGCGCGTAGGCGAAGCTGGTCAGGAATTCCTGGCCGATCAGGCCGAACACGGGAACTGCCGCGGCAATGCTGGCGGCCTGATCGACCGCGCCCACCGCGGCCACCGCGGTGGCCGTGCCCGCCGCGATGTCGCCGTACTGCCGGAACGTGTTGGGTTCCACCTGAAGCAGATCCATCACGTCACCTCCTATTGCTGGTCCGCTACGTGCAACCTGTGTGACGCACGGCAGTAATTCTCAACGCGCACATAAGGTTCGGCAATCGAGAGCCATCACGAACGCATCATTTGCGCCGAATACGCGGCCGGCTCATCGGTCGATAATCGAACGCACGCTCAGCGGGTCTTCTCCGAGTGCCTCGTCCAGGTGCTCTTTGGCGTCCAGATAGGCGGCGCGCTTGCGCTCCTTCTGCTGGCTCTGTGCGCCGCCGGCCCCCATCCCGCCCATGCCGCCCATCGGCATCATGGGCATCGCCGACGACTCCTGAGCCCCGGCTGCGATGCCGGCCCGGCCCGCCGCCAGCTCGTCTATTTGCGCTTGGAGGGACTTCGCGGAGTCGTCCGGCGCCGAGGCGCGCGGGAACAGTTTGGTGTCGCCGAGGCCGGCGTCGCTGGGGCCGAGCGCTCCGCCGGCGCCCCCGCCGCCACCGAGTCCGGCCAGGTCGGACAGCAGACCGGGGCCGGATGCGTTCAGCCCGGCACCCGATGTGCCGTCGAGACCGAACGGGCCGGAAACACCCGATGCGCCGAACGGGCCGCTGGCGCCGTAGGGACCGGATGCTCCGCTGGCGCCCAACAGGTTGCCCAGGCCGAGCGCACCGCTGCTACCGAGCGCGTTCTGCAGCAGTGAGCCCAGGGCGCTCAGCGGGCCGGAGACGCCCGTGAGGGGAGAGGTGGGGGCGGATTCCGGCTGGCGGTTGGGGGAATACGAGCTGCCGGACGGGGATCCGAGGCCGCCCACGCCACCGGTGTCGCCCCCGAGCCGGCCACCGGTATCGAGCCCGCCGCTCCCGAGCCCGCCGAGCCCGCCACCGGTGTCGAGGCCTCCGAGTCCGCCGCCCCCGAGTCCGCCGCTGCTACCTGGGCCACCACCGAGGCCATCGGTGTTGAGCTTGGGGTAGCTGTAGCTATGTTCGCTGGGTCCGCTGATTGTGCCTGCGCTCGTTCCTGTTTCGTGTCCGTTGTTGTTGCCGGGTCCGCTGCTGTTGCCGTTGGGTCCGCTGCTGCTGGTGGGTCCGGTGGCGTTGGGTCCGCTGCTGCTGCCGCTGCTGCCGTTGGCGTTGGGTCCGGTGGCGGTGCCGGGGTCGGTGAAGGTGGGGGTGAGTTTGGCGATTTGTGGGAGGCCGACGACGTAGTTGTCGTGCCAGTGGTCTTGGAAGTAGCTGACGCTGCGGTGGCAGTGGCCGTAGTCGTAGCCGTCGGGGTCGTTGGGCATGTAGTAGGGGATTTTGGCGAGTAGGTCGATCAGTTTGGTGAGGGTGTTGGTCATTGCCTCGATGTTGAGGCTGAGTTGGTTGACGGCGCCGTTGTAGTAGTTGTCGATGGCGGTGAGGGCGGCGGTGGCGCCGGGGCCGGTCCAGTTTTCGGATTTGAGGGCGTTTCTTATTTTTGTGGAGAAGGTGTCGGTCGCGTCGACCCAGGTGGTTTTGAGTGAGCTCCATTGTTTGGTGGCGTCGGAGAGTGCGTGCCGGTTTTCGCTGATGGAGTGGCCGATGTAGTAGAAGTCGGCTCGGTGCCAGGAGGTGCCGTCTTCGGCTCCGGCGGCGATGGCGGCGGCTTGGGTGTCGGGGGTGATGCCGGTGGTGGGGGTGGGGGCGGACCAGTCCGATTCGGATGGGGTGATGTCGCTGGTGGTGGGGGTGTTGGGTCCGGTGGCGGTGGAGTGGGGGTTGGTGAAGGTGACGGTGCTGGCGTGTTCGGCGGCGGCGTAGTTGTTGCCGGCGGTGACGAAGGTGTCGGCCATGTCGTTGAGGATCAGGGTGTGTTCGTAGAGCGTGTTGTAGAGGTCGGTCCATTTGGTGATGAGGTGGTTGCGGAACCTGTGGGCGGAGCCGACTTCGCTGCTGGGGTCGTCGGTGGCGGCGGTGGTGGTGATCAGGGGGAGGTTGGGGCTGGGGTTGGGGCGGCCGGCGATGGTGTTCATGGTGGATTCGATGGTGGCGAGGAGGGTTTGGCAGGCGTTGACGCAGTCTTGTGCCACGGTGGAGTTGAATGTCAGGTCGCCTTTTTTGGCGGTCTGGCCCAGTGTCGGCCATGCCGATGTATCGGTACCTATGCCCACAGGCCCCGTCACCACACACTCCTGTCCTTCGTTTGCGTCATCGATTGCCGCGGGCGGAACTCAGTCATCGAAGACGCTGGACCGCACGGTGCCTTCGCGGGACTCGTCCTGCACGACGCGCAGGATTTCGGCGATCTCCGCATCGATCCGCGCCCGCAGGCCGGCGGCGTCGATGGCGATCGCGGCCAGCGGAGGATTCAGGTCGATGAGGTAGCGGCCGTCGTCGGGATGGTCCTCCCAGAACAACCGATTCAACGCCATGCCCCGTGGCCCGAATGCGGACTTGCCCTGGCGTACATCGATGATGCCGACAGTCCCACGCGCCGCCCGCTGCCATTGCCGACTGCGGTGCTCGACGGTGTCAGCGCCGTCGTCGTACAGGTTCGAGCGGCCGCTCCAATGATCCACGGTCTCCGCTTGGTGATACGTCATGAGCTCGACTCGTGAGTGCGAACCGGCCGGCATGGGGGGCAGGCTGTCGACCAGGACGGCGGACAACTCCTGCGCAGCACACTCGACGATGCGGTAGCGGTCGAAGCTCTCGAAGTCGTCGCCGCAGGTACCGTGCACGACAACCGCCCGGGAACCGCATCGGTTGCCCACCAGAAACTGCCGGCTCACCGGGTCGAGCGTGTCGCGCGCGTCCCAGCACCGGATCTGCACCCGGGCGTCCGGGTCGCCGGCGCGCACGATCGCGTCGGCCAGATCGGGATCCAGGTTCGGCTGCAACCGGGACCAGAGCCGGGCCTTCTCGTTCAGGAAGTCGATGTGACTGCGGACCGGCCCGACATAGCTGAACGGCCAGGGCAATTCGCGGCCGAGCAGCCGCTCGCGTAGCACGATGAACTCGAGGTCGCGCAGGTGCCAGGTTCGGTTCATGTCAGTCGCCTACCTCCAGCTTGCCGAGCTCGACCGGCCGGTCGAGCGGGTCCGGCGCCGGTGTTGGCGACGCCGGGGTGCCGGCCACCACGTTGGCCGGTGCTGTGGGTCGGATCGCCGCGAACGGCGCGGCGGCCCTCGGGAATTCGAGCCCCGGCGACAACGGCCCGGTCGGGCCGACGGGTCCGGCCCGTCCACCCGGGCCATCGGTACCGTCCGCCGGGAGGATGCCCAGATCCCGCTCGACGCGCCGGATGTCGTGGTACACGCCCTTTTCCAGCGCCTGCAGATCGTTGCCGACTTGCGTTGCGGCGGAGCTCATGGCCTGCTGGAAGGTGAGCATTCCGCTCTGGAATTGCTGGCCGAGCTGCTGCAAACCCTGCGGCAGCCCCTGCAGCAGTTGGCTGCCGAGCTGTTCCAGCCCGGGGATGGCGGACCCGAGCAGCTGCAACACCTCGCCGAACAGGCTGAGCAGGTCGCCCGCGGCACTGCCCGACGCACCGCTGGCGAAGCCCGGGCCACCGGAACTGCCGGCGTTGCCACCGCTACCACTGGAGCCGTAGCCCCCGCCGGCGCCGCCACCTGGGTTTTCACCGCTGGAGCCGCCCGGCCCGCCGCCGGAGCCGCTACCGCTGCCACCTCCGAACCCGCCGCCGGAGCCGTTGCCGGCACCGATGCCCGATCCGGATCCGCTGTCGGGTCCCGATCCGCAGCTCACGTCGCCGGGTCCGCTTCCTGCTCCGGGTCCGCCGGTGGGTCCGGGTCCGTCGTTGTTGCTGGGTCCGTTGCTGCCGGTGGGTCCGTTGCTGCCGGTGTTGGGTCCGTTGCTGTTGCCGTTGGGTCCGCTGCTGCTGGTGGGTCCGGTGGCGTTGGGTCCGCTGCTGCTGCCGCTGCTGCCGTTGGCGTTGGGTCCGGTGGCGGTGCCGGGGTCGGTGAAGGTGGGGGTGAGTTTGGCGATTTGTGGGAGGCCGACGACGTAGTTGTCGTGCCAGTGGTCTTGGAAGTAGCTGACGCTGCGGTGGCAGTGGCCGTAGTCGTAGCCGTCGGGGTCGTTGGGCATGTAGTAGGGGATTTTGGCGAGTAGGTCGATCAGTTTGGTGAGGGTGTTGGTCATTGCCTCGATGTTGAGGCTGAGTTGGTTGACGGCGCCGTTGTAGTAGTTGTCGATGGCGGTGAGGGCGGCGGTGGCGCCGGGGCCGGTCCAGTTTTCGGATTTGAGGGCGTTTCTTATTTTTGTGGAGAAGGTGTCGGTCGCGTCGACCCAGGTGGTTTTGAGTGAGCTCCATTGTTTGGTGGCGTCGGAGAGTGCGTGCCGGTTTTCGCTGATGGAGTGGCCGATGTAGTAGAAGTCGGCTCGGTGCCAGGAGGTGCCGTCTTCGGCTCCGGCGGCGATGGCGGCGGCTTGGGTGTCGGGGGTGATGCCGGTGGTGGGGGTGGGGGCGGACCAGTCCGATTCGGATGGGGTGATGTCGCTGGTGGTGGGGGTGTTGGGTCCGGTGGCGGTGGAGTGGGGGTTGGTGAAGGTGACGGTGCTGGCGTGTTCGGCGGCGGCGTAGTTGTTGCCGGCGGTGACGAAGGTGTCGGCCATGTCGTTGAGGATCAGGGTGTGTTCGTAGAGCGTGTTGTAGAGGTCGGTCCATTTGGTGATGAGGTGGTTGCGGAACCTGTGGGCGGAGCCGACTTCGCTGCTGGGGTCGTCGGTGGCGGCGGTGGTGGTGATCAGGGGGAGGTTGGGGCTGGGGTTGGGGCGGCCGGCGATGGTGTTCATGGTGGATTCGATGGTGGCGAGGAGGGTTTGGCAGGCGTTGACGCAGTCTTGTGCCACGGTGGAGTTGAATGTCAGGTCGCCTTTTTTGGCGGTCTGGCCCAGTGTCGGCCATGCCGATGTATCGGTACCTATGCC
>NZ_JAHKNI010000001.1:1023310-1272805 GCF_018860155.1 Nocardia albiluteola | reverse complement strand
TTGATCACCCACATCCGCTGCTGCGCCAACGACAACGGCAATTGCTGCGTCCGCGAGGTGGGCACCAGGCGGGGCCGGGTCGCGTCGGCCGCCGCACCGGGTACGACCCGCGCCGCCAGCGCGGCCACGGTCGAGGCCTCGAACAGCTCCCGCACCACCACATTCGCGTCCAGGGCCTCGTTGACCCGGGCCACCGCCCGCGTGGCCAGCAGCGAATTACCGCCCAGGGCAAAGAAATCGTCGTCCAGACCCACCCGCTCGGCACCCAGCAGCCCAGCGAACACATCGGCGACCGCCTGCTCGATCGGCGTGCCCGGCGCGCGGAACGCCACCGCCGAGCCCGCGAACTCCGGCGCGGGGAGCGCCCGGCGATCCAGCTTGCCGTTCGGTGTCAACGGCAATGCCTCGAGCACCATGACGACGTCCGGCACCATGTACGCGGTAAGGAAGTCCGCGACCCGGCGCCGCAACTCCGCCGGGTCGAGCTCCGAACCGGCCTCGGGCACAACATAACCCACGAGCCGATCGCCGGCGTGCTCGTCCGAGTGGACTACGACCACCGACTGGCTCACGCCCTCGCAGCGGCCCAGCGCACTCTCGATCTCACCGAGCTCGATCCGGAATCCACGCAGCTGTACCTGCTGATCGCCGCGCCCGGCGTACTCGAGCGCCGCCTCGCCCTCGAATCCCGCCCAGCGGCCGAGATCACCGGTGCGGTACATCCGAGAACCGGGCTCCCCGAACGGATTCGCCACGAACCGCGTAGCGGCCAGGCCGGGCCGGCCCAGGTAGCCCCGCGTCAGCTGCTTGCCCGCGATGTAGATCTCACCGGCCACACCCACCGGTGCGGCGTGCAGCCGGTCGTCCAGCACATATCCCTCGAGGCCGGGCAGCGCCCGGCCGATCACACTGGCCGGAATATCGGCCGAGCGCTCGTCGACCGCGAAGAACGTGGCGAACACGGTGGTTTCGGTGGGACCGTACCCGTTCATCACCTGCGGGGCGTCGGGAGCGTGCCGGTCGTACCAGCGCTGCAGCTGCTGCAGATCCAACGACTCGCCACCGAGCACGGCATAGCGCAGCGCGAGATCGCCCACACCGTTACCGCTTTCGCCCTCCGTCGCGGACTGCGCGGTCCGGTCGGCCTCGGCGAGCTGATAGAACGCCGAGGGCGTCTGGCTCAGCACGGTCACCCGCTCGCGAATCAGCAGTTCCCGGAACAACTCCGGCGACCGCGACGTCAGGTAGTCGACCATCACCACGGTGCCGCCATTGGCCAGCGCGCACCACAACTCCCACACCGAGAAGTCGAACGCGTACGAATGGAACTGCGTCCACACGTCGGTGTCACGGAAATCGAACAGGGACTGCGTGTTCGCGAACAGCTCGAGCACGGTGGCGTGCGGCACCGCGACCGCCTTGGGCACACCCGTGGACCCGGATGTGTAGATCACATACGCCAGGTTCTGCGGGCGCAGCGGGGAGACGCGATCGGCGTCCTCGACCGCCGCGTCGTCGAAGCTCTCGCATTCCTCGAGCAGCAGGACCGGAACATCCGTGTCCGGCAGCGCCTCCCGTGCCTGCGAGGTCGTCAGCACGCATGCGGGGTTCGCATCGGTGAGCATGAACTCGAGCCGCTGCGCCGGGAGGGTGGTATCGATCGGCAGATATCCCGCGCCGGCGACCAGCACACCGAGCAGGGCAACCGCCAGCTCCTCGGTGCGCGGCATCGCCACCGCCACCAGCGTTTCCGGCCCCACTCCCCGTTCGATCAGCGCCCGGGCCACCCGATTCGCCCCGCGCTGCAGCTCATCGAAGCTCAGCACGAGATCGGAGTATCGGATCGCCGCCGCGTCCGGGCGGCGCCGCGACTGCTCGGCGATCAGCTCCGGCACCGTCAGCGGCGGCACCAGCACTCCGGGCGAATTCCATTCGTGCAGAACAAGTTCCTGCTCGCCCGGGGCGAGCACGTCGATATCACCGACGACGACGGCCGCATCGGCCGCGACCGCCGCCAGCACCCGCCCGAACCGGGCGGCGAAGTCCCGCACCGTGGCCTCGTCGAACAGATCGGTCGCATAGGTGAACGACGCCGCCATGCCCTGCGCCTCGCCCTGATCGTCGAGCTGTTCGCCCAGCGTCAGCTGCAGATCGAATTTCGACAGGGCGGTATCGAATTCCGGCACGGACACGGACAGATCCGGCAGCTCGAACCGCGGCTGCGTCAAATTCTGGAAGCTCAGCATCACCTGGAAGAGCGGATGCCGCGCCGTCGAGCGCACCGGCTCGAGCAGTTCCACCAGACGCTCGAACGGCACGTCGGCATGCCCGAACGCCGCGATATCGGAGGCCCGCACCGCGGTGAGCAGCTCCCCGAACGGCACGCCGGGATCCACCGGGGACCGCAACACCAGCGTGTTCACGAACATCCCGATCAGCTCGTCGAGATCCGCCTCGCCACGCCCCGCGATCGGGGTGCCCACCGCGATGTCCCGCGAACCGGACAACCGCGCCAGCAATACCGCCAGGGCGGCGTGCACGACCATGAACAACGTCGCATTGTGTTCCTGCGCAACCCGGTTCAGCCCGGCGTGCACCTCGGCGGAAATCCCGAATGCGAAGGCGGCGCCCTCGTTGGACGAGACAACCGGGCGCGGAGAATCCATCGGCAGCTCCAGCTGCTCGGGCAGCCCCGCCAACTCGCTACGCCAGAACGCGATCTGCCGCGCGAGCAGCGACTCCGGATCCTCTTCGGCCCCCAGCACCTCCCGCTGCCACAGCGCGTAGTCCGCATACTGCACCTCCAGCGGCGCCCATCCCGGCTCGCTGCCCCGCGCGCGCTCCACATAGGCGGTCATCAGGTCCCGGGTGAGCGGGCCCATCGAAAAGCCGTCCCCCGCAATATGATGCACGACGCACACCAGCACGAACTCTCCGGTCGCGACCTCCACGTCCGTCGTTTCCGGCTCGTCGTTCGCACCGGAGGACCACACCAGCGACAGCCCGCCCCCGTAACCGTCCCGGGCCTTCGCATCGCCCACACCTGTCCGGCCGGACGAAACGCCGATCCCCGCAGACCGTTCCGGCGCGGCGGCGGCGGCCCCGACCCGGATCAGTCGCAGCCGGACGGGTGGTTCGGCGGTCACATCGAACCCCTCCGTGACCACCCGCGCCACCAACTCGAGCACCCCGGCCTCATCGGACTCCACCACCGAAAGCTCCGGCACCGCACGCACATCCGACACCGGCAACACCACCTGCCGGCCCTCGCCATCCACCTCCGGATACACCGTGCGCAACACCTCGTGCCGCGTCACCACATCCCGCACCGCCGACCGCAACGCATCGACATCCAACCGGCCCGACAACCGCACCGCGACCGGGATATTGTTCACCGCGCTACCGGGATCGAACCTGTTCAGGAACCACATCCGCTGCTGCGCATACGACAACGGCACCCGATCCGGCCGCTCCATCGCCCGCAACTGCTGCCCCGCGGCCGAATCCGCGTAGCGCTCGGCCCGCTCGGCGAGGGCGGACACCGTCGTCGCCTCGAAGAGCAGCTGTACCGGCACGCGCACATCCAGCGCCGACCCGATCCGCGCCGCGGCCTGCGCCGCCAGCAGCGAGTTGCCGCCCAGTTCGAAGAAGTCGTCGTCGGCGCCCACGCGCCCGTGCCCCTCGGCGCCCGCCGGAATCAGCAACGCGGCGAACACCTCCGCGACGACCTCCTCCGCGGGTGTGGACGGCGCCCGGAACTCGCGGGTGGCGAACTCCGGCTCGGGCAGCCGGGCTCGGTCGAGCTTGCCGATGGGCGAGAGCGGAATCTCGTCCAGCACTATGATCGTCGTCGGAATCATGTATGCGGGCAACGACTTCGAGATGAACTCGACGAGTTCGCCGGTGTCCACCGTGGATTCGGGCCGAGGCAGCACGTACGACACCAGCGTGGTCACGCCCGAGGGCAGCACCTTGCCGAGGGTGACCGCGTAGTCGAGATCGGGGTGGGCGGTGAGGGCGTTGTCGATCTCGCCCAGCTCGATCCGGAATCCGCGCACCTTCACCTGGAAATCCGAGCGGCCCAGGAATTCGATGGAACCGTCGGATTCGTTGCGGCGCACCAGATCACCCGTCCGGTACAGACGGGTGCCGGGCTGCCCGGCGTCGGCGCCGAACGGGCTGGCCACGAAACGGCCGGCCGTCAGGCCGGGACGCCCGAGGTACCCCTGCGCCAGCACCTGCCCGGACAGATACAGCTCGCCGACCACACCGGCCGGCACCGGCCGCAGCCGCGAGTCCAGCACGAACGCCCCGATACCCGTGATAGGAGCGCCGATGGTGATCGGCTCGCCGGGCTGCAATGCGCCACTGGCGGTATCCAGGATGGTGGCCTCGGTGGGCCCGTAGGTGTTGTAGAACGCCCGCCCGTCGCGCGCCCACCGGCCGACCAGCTCCGGACCGAAACGATCGCCGATGACCGCCACCACCGCGAGGGTGTCCAGGCCCGCGGGATCCACCGATTCCAGCGCACCGGGGGTGATCAGCATGTGCGTAACCCGCTCGCGCGCAATCAGATCCGCCAGCTCGAACCCGCCGAACACCTTCGGCGGCGACACCACCAGCGTCGCACCGGAGGAGAACGCCAGCATCAGCTCGAGCACCGACACGTCGAAGTTCGGCGAGCAGATGTGCATGACGCGCGAATCGCCGCCCACGCCGAAGTGTTCGCGCATCGCGTTGACCACCGTGGCCAGGCCGGTGTGGGTGACGACGACGCCCTTGGGCCGCCCGGTCGAGCCGGAGGTGTAGATGACGTAGGCGGGGTGCTGCTCGGTGAGCAGGCGCACCCGGTCGGTGTACGAGATCGGGTGCGAGGCGCGCACCGCGATGCCCTCGGCGACCTCCGGTTCGTCGAGCTCGAGCCACGGCACACCGTCGCCCAGCGCCCCGCGATCGGCGACGGTGGTCAGGCCCAGCACCGCGCCCGAATCGGCGATCATGTGCGCGATCCGGTCGGCCGGATAGGCCGGATCGACGGGGACGTAGGCCGCACCGGTCTTGGCGATCGCCCAGACCGCCAGCACCGACTCGATCGACCGCCCGATGCCGATCGCCACGATGTCGCCGGGGCCGATGCCGCGCTCGATCAGCTCGCGGGCCAGCCGGGAGGACGCCTCGTCGAATTCGCGATAGGTCAGCTCGCGGGCGTGCGCGGAATCTCCGGTCGGATTCGACCGGATGGCCACCGTCTCGGCGGCCGATTCCACGGCGGCCGTGAGTATCTGGCCGAATAGTGGGTTACCGGAGCGCCGGCGACGACTTCCACGCACGGGACGACGGACAGTATCCATTCGAGTGCTCTAACCTCTCGAGTTCGGCAAGGGCCGCGCGGCCGCACACGGTCGGCACACCCTGCAACGCGGTCCGGGCAATCGTAATCGGGCGGGTCACGAGCCGGTTCGGCCGCATGAGCACCCTCATGTCATCGGTACGAGAGTGCCCCTATGTTTCATGCAAAGGCGAACCGGTTACGCCGAATAACATGTCGATTCGGCTATAAGAGCAGGTCGGAACGGGGAATTCTCAGCCATTTCACAGGTGGACCGGGACATTTCGGGCACAGACCCCCTGCGTCAAATCCTCAATAGCGGATATGCATTTCTTCGATAGCGAATGCACATTGAATGCCATTCCTCGGACCGTCGCGCACCCGATGCATCATCGCCCGCACGTTCACCTACCGGACGGTCGACCACCTCGCCGCCATCCGCATGCGACGCATCGTCGCGCCACGCGTCCACATACCCGGGCGGCCGACCGCATCCCCGCGGCCGGCCGCGCCCGCACATCCCCTCACCTACAGCCAGCCGCGGCGAATGGCCTGCACCCCGGCCTGGAATCGCGTGCTCGCGCCGAGCCGTTCGAGCAGACTTGCGGTGCGCCGCACGACGGTGCGCCGGGACATGCCCAGACGTCTCGCGATGGTGTCGTCGGTGGCGCCCAGGCCCATCAGGGTCAGGATCGCGCGGTCGCGCTCGTCGAGCGGTTCGCCCGGGTTCACCGAGATCGGCGCGGACATCGACCACAGCACGTCGAAGGTGCGCAGCATCAGATCCAGCGTCGGCGACGCCTCGATCCGCAGGCCCATCGGATCTCCGCGCCGCTCGTCGTTGTGCAGCATGATCGCGGCGCGCTCACCGTCGGCGATGATCACCTTCAGCGGCGGATCGGGCAGCGTGCGGGCCTGCGCGCCGTTCGCGGTGATCGCCAGCGCGTGCCGCAGCCGGTCCGGATCCTGATAGATGGTGTCCTGATACAGCACCTGATAACGCACGCCGGCCGCGATGCGCGCGGACTTGAGCTCGAACAGCCGCTCGCCCCGCTCCGAATCGCAGACGTACGGCCCCCGCTCGACCATCCGCACATTCTTGGTGGCGCCGGCCTGCAGATCCTCGAATTCGGCTATGAGCTCGCGGGTTTCGTACATCGGCACGATGACGCCCTCGCCGCGCCCGGACCGGCGCACCGAGCGGAACGTCTCGCCCAGCCGTGCCGCGGCCGCGTGCATGCTCGCGGTATCGTGCTGGCGGCGGCGAGCCTCGGCCTCCGACAACGCCTCCGGCGCATGGGCGTCCCAGACGGCGCCCGTGCCGCCGTCGAGGCGGACCGCGGCCTGCATCTCACACAGCCGCTCCAGGGCGGCTTGGATCAGCTCCGGGGGGCATTCCAGCTCCACCGCCAGCTCGGCCAGCGTGGCGCGGGGATGCTGCACCAGGGCGGCATACGTGCGCCCGAAAAGCGATCCCGCATCGAACAATTCGTGGACATCGGCCACCCGGCCATTCCCTCCGGCACCGCCCCCGACAACCGCGAGGCGTGCCCGCGCACGTACGGCACCCACGACTACTGCCCCGCTCCCCACGACTGTGCTTGTAATACGACACCCTTACTCGCCAAATAGGGTTCGGGGTCGACCTTGTGGCCGGCCGCGTCCCAGATCTCGAGGTGCAGATGCGGCCCGGTGGAATCGCCGCGGTTGCCGACGGTGGCGATCTCGTCGCCGGTCCGCACCCGCTGGCCCTCGTGCACGAGGATCTGGTTGACGTGCCCGTAGACCGCGGTCGTCCCGTCGTCCTGCCGGACCCGCACCCACAGCCCGAAGCCCTGCGCGGGGCCGGCCTGAATCACCGTGCCGTTCTCGACGGATTCGATCGGGGTTCCGATCGGGTCGGCGAAATCGACGCCGTAGTGGAACACTCCCCAGCGCGGGCCGAAGCCGGAGGTCAGCTGGCCGGCGACGGGGCGCACCGCCTGCCGCATGGGGGCGGCGGGTGCGGCCTGCTGCTGCAGGCCCTTGATCACCTGCTCCGCGTGCGACAGCGGGCCCGCCACGTCCGGCGGCAAATTCCGCAGGCCGAACGGGGCCAGGTCGGCGGGCGCGTCGACCGGCGCCGCCACGGGTGCGGCAGTGGACTTTTCGAGCGGCACGCGGGCCGGAGCGGCCTGCGCGGCCGTCTCCGCCGGACCGGACGCGGTCTTCAGGGCGATGGTGTCGGCGTTGTTCGAGCCGCCGGAAGCGGGCAGCAGCGGCGTGGCGTGGGCGAGCTGAGCGGCGGTGCCGACCAGGGCGCCGGTCGCGACGGCCGCGGTGGCCGCCAGCCGCATGCGGTCTCCGGCGCGAGGCTCGGCTCGATGCCTGGTCGACCGACCGGCGATACCGTCCCCGAGCAGGTCCCTGACCGAAATGGAACTCGAGGTCTCTCGGTGCTGCGGCATGGTTCGTCCTAGCGTCGATCAACATGTGCCGATACCGACCGGCACCCATGAAGACAAACCTTCAATTGAGTAACGATTCAATATCGTTGTGACGGAAACTGTACTCCGCCGTGATCAATTCGCAACCTCTTGTTCGATAAGCGCAGGTGAGAGCGCAATTACCGGAATCATATCCTCGTAATTCAGCGAGAGGACACGACCCCCGGCCGCCGAGGCCGAGCGCCCCGCGGCACGTCCGCCGGCGCGGTCACGATCACCATCCCGACGACGCAGCCCGGCCGCACGACAGTGCCCCCGGGTGACCCACGCCCGAGCAGTCGGTAACGCTCGCAGCCGATCCGGTCCCGTCAGAGGCGAAAGTCGCTCTGAAAAAAGCACTTTCGTACCGAATTAAGAGTTATTGACAACGTTTGTCGTTTAGACTTGGCTGGTCCATCCGCCATCCCACGAGGAGAGCGTTATGTCACTCGACGTCCCAGCCGCACTGCTAGAACGCGCCGAAGCCGGTGAAGTCAGCGACGAAGAATTCGTCGAATGTGTCCGCAACTCGCTGCCCTACGCGTACGAGGTGGTCAGCCGCGTTGCCGCCGATCTGCGGTCCGGCACAGCCGAATTCGCCGACAACCAGGTCCCCCCGCCGGACGAGACGGCCCGCGGCCAACTGCTGCGCGCCATGGCCTCCGATTCCATCCGCGGCGGCCTGGAGCGGCACTTCGGCATCAAGCTGGCGTTCCAGAACTGCCACCGGGTAGCCGCCTTCCCGATCGCGTCGGTCGGCGGCGAGACCTACACCAGGTTCATCTCCACCCGCGCCCAACTGCTGAACCAGAGCCCGGAGCTGCGTAACTGCTGATGCCGGAACGGGATCTGGTGCGGGCGTTTCCCTTCCGCCCGCACCGAATCCGGGCCGCCCCTCATCCGGGCACGGCATCAGCCCGGAACCACGCGCCGGAAACGAGTCGAAGCGACGGAGTGGCTCAGAGCTCCTGCAGGATTCGCTTGAGGATCTTGCCGGTGGGATTGCGTGGCAGCTCCTCGAGGAACACCACCTCGCGGGGCACCTTGTAGCGCGCAAGGCTGGCTCGCACCAGGGATTTCACCTCGTCCTCGGTGAGGTTCGCGCCGTCCTCCGGGACGACGAAGGCCTTCAACCGGGTGCCGAAATCGTCGTCGGGCACGCCGATCACCGCCGCCTCGCGAATACCGCTGTGCGCGTTGAGTAATTCCTCCACCTCGGCGGGGAACACGTTCTCCCCGCCGGAGACGATCATGTCGTCGTCGCGGCCGTCGATGAAAAGCCTTCCCGCCAGGTCGAAATGGCCCAGATCGCCCGAGGACATCAGCTTGCCGATGCGTTCCTTGCCGCCGCCACCAGTGTAGCCCTCGAACTGAATCGCGTTGCCCACGAAGATGCGTCCGGTGCGGCCCGCGGGCAGCTCGTCGCCCGCCGCGTCGAGTATCTTCACCACCGCGCCCAGCATGGGCGCGCCGACGCAGCCCGGCTCGGCCGCCAGATCCGTTGGGGTCGCGACGGTTGCGTAAGCGACCTCGGTAGACCCGTACAGGTTGTAGACCACCGGGCCGAACAGCGCCGTCGCGCGGCGGCACAGATCCGCGCCCAGCTGGGACCCCGCGACGAAGATGATGCGCAGCGCCGACAGGTCGCGCGCGGCGAACTCGGACGGGTCGAGTTCGGCTAGGCGCGCGAGCATCACGGGCACCGCGATCAACGCCGTCGCGCGGTGCCGGGACATGCTGTCCAGCACCCGCATCGGGTCGAACCGGCGCCGGATCACCAGCGTCGATCCGAATCCGACGGCCAGCATCGCCATCCCGAAGCCGAGCGTATGAAACAGCGGCGCAGGGCATTCGGTGACCTCGCGCGTACGGAAGGGCACCTTGCTCAGGATCGCGCCGAGCGGTTCCAGCGACCGCGGCTCCGGGTGCTGGGCACCCTTCGGGGTTCCGGTCGTACCGCTGGTCAGCAGCACCACCCTCGCACCGATGCCCGGAATCGGCGGCGCCGCGGGCGATCCCGCGGCGATCAGCGATTCGAGGGTGCCGGTGTCCCGGGTGTCGGTCCAGGCCCGGTAGGCGCCGCGGCGCGGGCTCAGATCGCCGAGTATCGACTCGTACTCCTCGTCGTACACCAGCAGATCCACCCGCTCGCGCGCGGCCACGTCACTCAGCTGCGGACCACCGAAATCGGTGTTCAGCATGATGATTCGCGCACCGCACTTGGCGGCGGCGAAGACCGCGTCCAGCAGTCCGCGATGATTGCGCGCCAGGATCGCCACGCCCTCGCCCGCACGCAGGCCCCGCCGGCGCCACTGATTCGCCAGCCGGTTGGAGCGATCGTCGAGCTCGGTGTAGCTCAGCGTGCCCAGCTCATCGATCAGCGCGGCCCGATCGCCGTGCCGCGCCGCCGAGAGCCGGAGCGCCGCGGGCATCGCCCCGTAGCGCAGCAGGGCATTGCCCGCCGACAGCAGCGTCGCCGGCGAGTCGATGCCCACCACCCCACTGACGGCGCACAGCCACAGACATTCCAGCTCGGCCCAGGCTCGTGCCCCGAGTGCACGCAGCAGTCCCACCGTCATCGGTACACCTCTACAGGGTGACGACCTTCAGCGCACCTTCAGCGTACTGCGCCCGCAAACGCTTCTTGTCGAACTTGCCCACGCTCGTCTTGGGGATCTCCTCGACGAACGTCCAGCGTTCGGGTAGCTGCCATTTTGCGAACTTGTCGGCGAGGAAGTCCCGCAGCTCGGCGGGCTCGACGCTGGCGCCGTCCTTGAGCACGATCGCCACCATGGGGCGCTCGTCCCACTTTTCGTCGGGCACGCCGATCACCGAGGCCTCCGCGACGGCCGGGTGACCGACCATCGCATTCTCCAGATCGACCGAGGAGATCCATTCGCCGCCGGACTTGATCACGTCCTTGGAGCGGTCGACGAGGGTCAGATAGCCGTTGGCGCTGATGTGGCCGACGTCGCCGGTGCGCAGCCAGCCCTCGTCGAACTTGTCAGCATCGATCGCGGCGCCCTCGGGCGAATAGTACGAGCCGGTAATCCAGGCGCCGCGAACCTCCAGCTCGCCCAGCGCCTTTCCGTCGTTGGGCAGCACCGTGCCGTCGTCGGCGACGATCCGCGCCTGCACGCCCGCCGGGAATCGGCCCTGAGTGCAACGGTATTCCCAAGCCTCTTCGCCCGTAACGCCTTTCGGCGGATGCGCAATGCTGCCGAGCGGTGAGGTCTCGGTCATGCCCCAGGCGTGCAGGAGCTTGACGCCGTACTTGTCCTGGAAGGCGCGCATCATCGAGGGCGGGAGCGCGGAACCGCCGACCACGCACGTGCGCAGATGCGAGATGTCCTGCGGATGCGCATCGAGCCCGGCCAGCACACCGCCCCAGATGGTCGGCACCGCGGCGGCGAAGGTGGGGCGCACCGCGGCCATCATCTCGAGCAGCGGGCCGGGCTGCAGGAAGCGATCGGGCATCAGCACGCTCGCGCCCGACATCATGGCCGCATAGGGGATGCCCCACGCGTTGGCGTGGAACAGCGGCACGATCGCCAGCACCAGGTCCTGGTCGTTGAAGCCCATGCTCATCGGCGCGATCACCTGCATGGCGTGCAGCCAGTTGGAGCGGTGCGAGTAGACGACGCCCTTGGGGTCGCCGGTGGTGCCGGACGTGTAGCACATGCCCGCCGGGGAGCGCTCGTCCAGAATCGGGTAGTCGTAGGTATCCGGTTGTGCGGCAAGGAGTTCGGTATAGGAATGCACCTGCACGCCGGCGGGGGCGGACAGGGAGGCGGGGTCGCCGTTGGCGACGATGACGTGGCGCACGGTCTTCAGATTCGGCAGGTACTGGGCGAACATCGGCACCAGCGAGCCGTCGACGATCACCACCTGGTCCTCGGCGTGATTGGCCACGAACACCAACTGCTCGGGGAACAGCCGGATATTGAGCGCGTGCAGCACCGCGCCCATCGCCGGCACGCCCGCATAGGCGACCATGTGCTCGGTGTTGTTCCACATGAACGTGGCCACCCGGTCGCCCACGCCGATCCCCAGCGAGCTCAGCGCATTGGCCAGGCGCGCCGCGTCGGCGCCCATCTCACGGTAGGTCGAGGTGCGCACGCCGTCCCCGGTCCACGTCGAGATCGTGGCATCACCGTGGAAACTGGCGGCATACCGCAGCAATGTCGCCAGTGATAGCTGCTCGTCCTGCATCGTGCTCAACATCCGACCGCCACTCCTTAACAACCCGTGAACGAAGTCACACCTGCCGTGAGAATAGCCCACGGCGGACGGCGTCGTAATTGAGCGAACTATAGTTAGCAATCTTCGCCGCGCACCGCGGGAACTGCGCAAACGTACACATCGGCCGACCTGCGCCGAACCGGCCGCAACCGTCGGGCAGCGTCCGGCGGATCTGGCCGAAAATACCGATTCAATGTCCGGCGTTCTCCTAGAAACGCAGGTCCACGCGCCTAACCTGAGGACATGACTCGCACGCCGTCCATCATCATCATCGGAGCCGGATTCGCCGGGCTCGGCATGGCGCTCGAGCTGCGGCGCGCCGGGCTGGGCAACTTCACGATCCTGGAAAAGGCCGCGGACCTGGGTGGCGTCTGGCGCGAGAACACCTACCCCGGCGCCGCCTGCGACGTGCCCTCGCCGCTGTACTCGTGGTCCTTCGAGCCGAAATCCGATTGGCCGCGGCGCTTTTCGCAACAGGCCGACATCCACGGGTACATGCGCGCCGTGGCGAACAAGCACGATCTGGCGACCAGCATCCGCTTCGACACCGAGGTCACCGACGCGGAATTCGATGAACGGCAAGGCATTTGGCAGGTTCGCATTGCGGACGGCGAAACCCTGACCGCGGATGTCCTCATCCCCGCGGTGGGCCAGCTGTCCCGTCCGGCGATGCCCGCGATACCCGGCATCGACACCTTCGCCGGGGCCGCTTTCCACTCCGCCGAGTGGGATCACGGCGTCGATCTCGCGGGCAAGCGGGTGGCGTGCATCGGCACGGGAGCCAGTGCCATCCAATACATTCCGGCCATCGCCCCGAAGGTGGCGCACCTGACGCTGTTCCAGCGCTCGGCCGCGTGGGTGCTGCCGAAGTTCGACACGCAGTACACCGCGGCGCATCACGCACTGTTCGAGCACTTCCCGCCGAGCCGCTGGGCCGAACGCTTCGCGATCTGGGCGTTCTTCGAGGTGATGGCGCTGGCGCTGACCGACATGCCGGCGATCAAGGCGCCGGTGGTCGCGATCGCGAATCGTCATCGCGCGCAACAGGTTCCCGATCCCGAGCTGCGCCGCAAGCTCACGCCGGACTACGCGGCGGGCTGCAAGCGCGGGCTGTTCTCCAACGAATACTTCCCCGCGCTGACCCGGACCAACGTCGCGGTGGAGACCGCCGCCATCGAGGCCGTCACCCCGACGGGCATTCGCACGGCCGACGGCGTCGAGCACGAGGTCGACGTCATCATCTACGGCACCGGATTCAAGGGCACCGAATTCCTTGCGCCGATGAACATCTGCGGCCGCGGCGGCCGCAAACTCGCCGATGTCTGGTCGCCCGAGGGCGCCCGCGCCTACCTGGGGATGTCGGTGCCCGAGTTCCCGAACCTGTTCCTGATGTACGGCCCGAACACCAACGTCGGCTCCGGCTCGATCATCTACATGCTCGAATCCCAGGCCCGCTACATCCGCCAGATCGTGCAGTACCTGACCGGCCGCCCCGGCCACGCCCTGTCGGCCCGCCCCACCGCCGAGCAATCCTGGGACGACTGGCTGCAGCGCCGCCTGAAGGACACCCCCTGGAACTTCTGCTCGAGCTGGTACCGCAACGCCTCGGGCCGCATCACCAACAACTGGCCCGGCGCCACGGCCCTGTTCCGCTGGAAAACACGGAAGTTCACCCCCACCGACTACGACGAATCGATAGCCCCCACCCACTAACCGGGCCCCGCACCGGAGAGATGCCACAGATCCCACCCACACCAGGTAGACTCCGCCCGAGCCCGTTGCCACCCGGCATCGGCCGGCCTCAGTAGCTCAGGGGATAGAGCAACCCTCTCCTAAAGGGTAGGTCGCAGGTTCGATTCCTGCCTGGGGCACCTAGAGGCTGTGCCCATGCCCTAAAGCGCAGGTCGCAGGTTCGATTCCTGCCTGGGGCACCTAGAGGCCGTGCCCATGCCCTAAAGCGCAGGTCGCAGGGCCGATTCCTGCCGGGGGCACTCGACCTGCGACAGAGGTTTCCGCAGGTCAAGCGCGTTGCTCGTGCTCGAACGGGCAGCCGTCCCGGGGTCGCCGATCGAGAAACCGCAGGTCAGACCCGCCGCACGACGCGCCCCGGGGGAATGCCTGAGGATGGGAACACAAGCCACGACATATGCGATGACCTCGCCATAGTCACAGGTCACCCCGCCGCATGCGGGATCGAAACATCGCAGCACGAGTTCGATTCGGAAGTCACCAGCCGTCTGCGCCCACTGCCGATGCAGTGCCGTGGAGCACGAACGGTTGACGACTCGGCGGCGGCGGGAACGCAACGGCGGTCGGTGCGGCCCGGTGCGGTGATGGACCGCTCGACATCGGCGCCGACAAGCAGGCCGGGCGATCACCGGGCCACGAAAATCACTGGGCCGCTGAGCTTCCCCCGCCTGGCCGTCTCGGCCACAACGTGTGCATCGAGCACACCTCATTGCCGGTGAGCCGAGTTGGGTTGCGGTTCCTCGTGATCGAACCGCAACCACTGGACCAGTCAGCTCGACGCCCGAGTGCAGATCTTCAGGGCATCGCGAATCCATTCGACATCGACGGTATCGAGACCGGTAAGGCAACCGATCTCGCGCATCCGAGAGCTTCGGGTGCTGCCGGATGGGAGCTGAGATGCGTCATTCGGTGTGTCCGATCAGTGCAAGGGCGTTGTCGCGTTCGATCTTGCGGAGTGTCGTGGGCGGCAGTCGGAGTGCGTGGAGTTCGGACATGGTGTAGTCCATGCCGAACTCGGGGGGAGTCCAGGGGTAGTCGCCGCCCAGCACGACCGTGTGGTCGCCCGCTTGGTCCAGAACGAGCCGGACAGCGTTCCTGTTCTGAGAATGGGTGTCCATCCAGATGTGCGACAGGATCTCGCTCAGATCCCGTGTCGCCCAGTCCGGGATGCCACCACCCAGCACGTTGTCGCGCAGTTGCTCCTGCTTGTTGTGGAACTCCGAGCGGCCGCAGCAGAACGGCGCGACTCCCGCCAGCTGGCAGAACATGAACCGCACGGTGGGGAAGCGTTCGAACACCCCGGCATTGGCCATCGCGAACAGGGCCATGGCGTCCGCCAGCAGAAAGCCCAGACCGTGGAGCAGGAAGGCCGATTCGGTCAGTCGCATGGGTTCCACCCAGTCCGGCCAGGCGCCGCCGGGGTGGATGGTGATCGGGACGTCGTAGTCGCGAGCCAGCTCGAAGATCGGAACGTAGCGCGCGTCGTCGAGGGTGATGCCGTCCTGACCGGTGGTCAGGCCGATGCCTGCGATGTTGGGCAGTTTCAACGACCGCTCCAGCTGCGCGATCTCGTCCTTCCCGGCCATCGGATCAACGACGGCGGTGGCGAGGAACCGGCCTTCGGCCGTCTGTAGATCCTCCGACAGGGAACGGTTGTATGCCTCGGTGACCTCCGATATCGGACCCAGTTTCCGCAACGGTCCGGTGCCGGTGCTGATGATCAGGCCCAGGTCTGTGCCGGTTTCGTCCATGACTTGCGTCAACGCACGCAGGTCGCGGCGGCCGGGGCGGCTCTCCATGAGGTCGGCCAGCGGCAGGCCGCGCATGATGTCCGGACGAGGTAGCGGGTTGGGCATTCCGGTCGGGATGTAGTGCACGTGGCAGTCGATTCGGCGAACTCGATCCAGGGGCAACATGACCGCTCCTTCAAGAAATAGTGGGCATTTCCCACTGTAGGGTTCTCCTGCCTAATTTGGTAGGGTGCGTGTTATGCCCACCGACGACCGTGCCCGGCACCCGCAGCCGCTGCTGCACCTGCCGGGCTTCGCCCTGGCCCATCTGGGTCGCCTGACCCGCAGCGCGATCAGGCGGGTATTCACCGACGGAGGGATGTCGGTGTCCGCACACCTTGTACTCGTGTGCCTCGACGAGTACGACGGGCTCTCGCAGCGGGAGCTTGCCGACTACCTCGCGATGGACCGCAGCGACCTGGGCAAGATCCTCGACGCGTTGGAGACATCCGGGGCGGTGCGCCGCGGCCCGGACCCGAACGACCGTCGGCGTCACCGGCTTTCGCTCACCGCCGAGGGGTCGGAAACCGTGCGGCAGGGCACCGAGCTGATGAAACTGGCGACCGACGAAATCCTCGCCGGACTGACGCCGGGTGATCGAGCCGATCTGCACCGACTCATCCTGCTGGCATTGGAACCGCCGAATTCTGCCGAGTGACTGCCCTCGCCGAGCTCTGGAGCGAGTCGCCGGCCACCTGAGATCTCAGATGCCCTCCCAGGGATCCGGCGGGTTGCGCGTGTGGTAGTCGAGGTGAGACAGGAACGGTATGGCGGACATACGGGGGAGTCTGCTGTTCACTGTCGCCTACGAGCCGCTCGGCTCTGCCACCGATGCCGAAGATGTGCTGCAAGAGACCTGATTGCGTTGGGCGGCAGTCGATCTCGACACCGTCCGAGAACACCTGGCTTATCCGGTACAGATCACCACCCGGCAGGCCCTCGATCAGTTGCGGCCCTGAGCCGCCGCCGAGAGACCTACTTCGGACCGTGGCTGCCCGAACCACTGCTCACCGCACCGGATGTGGCCGAGAACATCGAACTGGCCGACAGCCTTTCCACGGCAATGCTTTTGGTACTCGAGACCCTCAGCCCGACCGAGCGGGCGGTGTTCGTCGTCGCCCCCGAGCGGTGGTCGCACCGATGCAGATCCACGCGGCCCTGGAATCGTTCCGACACACGCTGGAGACCGGTGACCTTCGAATCCGAAACCTCGCTCACCACGCGATGAAGATCGAATTATGATGGCCGTCACATACTGTCACGACAGGGCGGAACCGTACGTCTAGTGGGCATGAGCAAGAAGGAACAGACCTCAGCACTGATTACCGGTGGCAACAAGGGACTCGGCTTGGAAGCGGCTCGTCGCCTCGGCACACAGGGGTGGACGATCTTCCTCGGCTCGCGCGACGGAGCGCGGGGACGGGAGGCCGCCGACAAGCTGGCCGCCGATGGCGTGAATGTTGTCCTGGTCCCGCTGGATGTGACGGCGGACGAGTCGGTGGCCGACGCGGTGCGGCTGGTTCGCGAACACACCGACCGTCTGGATGTGTTGATCAACAACGCGGGCGCGCCCGGCAAGGGCACTGCGCCGGCGCAGGTCACGATCGAGGAAATCCACTCCGTCTACGACACCAACGTCTACGGACCCATCAGGGTCACCAACGCGTTCCTGCCGTTGCTGCAGGAATCCGAGAACCCGCGGGTGGTCATGGTTTCCAGCGGCGGCAGTTCCTTCTCCGTTGTCACCGATCCGGAGCAGCCCTTCTCGAAGTTCCACGAACTGGGCTACAGCTCCTCGAAAGCCGCGCTGAACATGGTCACCGTCCGCTACGCCCAGGCCCTCCCGAACATCAAATTCAACATCGCCACCCCCGGCGAAATCGCGAACCGCAAGTTCGCTGCCACGGACATGAACAACAACACCGGCGCCCTGACCGTCACCGAAGGCACCGACTCGATCCTGCGGCTCGCGACCCTCGACCCCGACGGTCCGACCGGCATCTTCATCGACCGCCTCGGCCCTGTCGCGTGGTGAGGCACGGCCGACGCGCCACCGAAGACCTGGTCCGCGAACCGAACTCGGCCGTCCCGCCGTACGGATCTCGGCGGTAGCGGACGTCCCTGCGCCGCAGTCGCTTCCGGCGGCCACCCGCTCCGCGCCGGCCGGTTCGATCGGCGCGGTCAGCGGCCATAACGGACATTCGATCGACCTGCGAGACCCGCCCACGCGGGTGCGGCGCCGACCATCCGCTGCACTGTTGGGCTATGTCCGGCTGGACAATTCACGTCCTCCGTCCGGATCGGGCCGGGCGGCGGCACCGGTCCGGGCGGCCCGGGCACCGCGGTCGCCAGGGCGCCCGAGCTCGGCGCGACCCGGATCGCCTGGGGTGCGGACATCGATGCGTGGACGTCCGCGCCATCGAGACACCGCGGTCCCGAAAGTTGCCCAGCGGCAAGCGGATACATCAGTGCGGGATCGAGCCCAGCGCCCGCGCGCCGGGGCCGGGCTCGGCCACGATCTCCTGGAGCCCCTCGGTCAGGGTGTGGCCGGCGTCGCAGGTGAACGTCAACCGCACCTCGGCACCGCACTCGCGATGCCGGTATGTCGTGGCCGGGCCGTCGTCGTCGGCGAGATGTGCGTCGCCCCATTCGTGCAGCGCGGCCAGGATCGGGAACAGTTCCCGGCCCGCCGCGCTCAAGTGATACTCGTTCCGCTCGCGCCGACCGGGCACTCGGTAGGGACGCGACACCACCAGCCCCTCTTCGGCCAGGAACTCGAGGCGGCGAGCCAGCATTGCGGTCGATACACCGAGGTGCCGCTGGATCTCGTCGAAGCGATGCAAGCCCCGGAAGATCTCGCGCAGTACCAGCAACACCCATGGCCGCCCGACGATCTCTGCGGTCCGCCCCACGCTGCAGTTGGTGGTGTCCTGCTCACTCCATTCCATATCGCCCCAGCCTATCTGACTTCCATTAGTGAAGCCATCATGCTAGGCTGACTTCACTTTTTAAAGTTAGGAGCACCCGATGCCACTTACCAGAATCTCCCTGCGGGAAGACATCCCGGCGTCCCAGCGACGTGCCATTGCCGACGGCGTACACAACGCCCTCGTTACCGCCGTAGGCATCCCGCCGAAAGACCGCTTCCAGATCCTGGAATCTCATCGCGCCGACGACCTGATCTTCGATTCGGACTATCTCGGCATCGAACGCCGCGACGTCGTCTTCCTCCAGATCACCCTTGTTCGCGGCCGCCCCGCCGACCGAAAGCAGCAGCTCTACCGGGCGATCGCGGCCGAACTGACCGCCGTCGGCATCCGCCCCGAGGACATCGTGATCACCCTCACCGAGAACGATCGCGCCGACTGGTCCATCGGCAACGGGCATGCCCAACTCCTCGACCAGGAGCTTCTTGTGCGGCATGGTATTTCACCCACCACCCCGGGAGCCGAGACGACCTGAACCGCACCGCCCGGTACCCGGTGAGTACGGCCGCTCTGTCACCGCGGCGCAACGCCCGCAGTCAGCCGGGCCACGAAAAAGGCCACGATCTCGTCGCGTGCCACAGCGGTCGGCTCCCCCGCCGCATCGACCAGGTGCGCAGTGACCACACTGTGCGGACAGCCGACGATCTGCGAAAAGAATGGCGGCGGACTGGGATTCGCGGCCTCGGCGGGCAGCACCCGAGGCTCGAAACGCGGGCCCAGCGCCGCAGCGTAGGCAGCGAAACGCTGCTCGGTGCAAAAGCGGTCACCCTCGAAGCGGTAGGCGCGTACCACGAGATCATCGCGATCGATCCGCTCCCGCACGGCCGCGAGCTCACCAGGCGAAATCTCCAGTCCGCCAGGCTCATCCAGTGGCAGCGACGGCTGGCACAGCACCGGTGCCAGCATCGCGGGCTCGAGCATCATGGTGAGCGCGAAATTGCCGGTGAAACACATACCCAGCGCCCCGACGCCGAGACCGCCGCATTCGCGATGAGCCAGGGCTGCCAGCGCACGCAGCCACACCGCGACCGGGCTGGACTTGCCCGCGCCGAAGGCCCGGAATTCCGCGCTGACACAGGCTCGTTTGAAGACCTCCACACCGGCCTCGGCCTCCGGATAGGCACCGTCGCGGCCGAACAGTGACGGCAGGTAGACGGTGAGCCCGGCGTCACGCACCCAGCGGGCGAAGCGGGCCACATCGGGGCTGATGCCGGGCATTTCCGCCATGACGATGACCGCCGGTCCGATGCCGCTGACGTACACCGTGCGGGTTACTGCATCGAGCGTGATCGACCGGGGTGCGAAATCGGCGAGGTCGTCGTCGCGAGGATCCTGCGGGAAAGATTGCTGCACACCTGAAACCCTGCCGCAGCCGGTCAGCACATCACCACTGGCGAGATCGCCACTATTCGGTCTAATCTCGCCACATGATTACCCACCTAGCGCTGGACGGTGTGCTCGAAGGCGCACTCGGCCTCGGTATCGACATCGTCGATACGGCGGCCGGGATCGCCGGCGACATGGCGGGCGGGCGGCTGCGCCAGCGCGTCGCATCACTCGACGGGCTGCCGGCCCGATCCAGCGGCGGGCGACCGATCAGCGTGGATAGCGAAACACCA
Source organism: Nocardia albiluteola (assembly GCF_018860155.1). GTDB lineage: Bacteria > Actinomycetota > Actinomycetes > Mycobacteriales > Mycobacteriaceae > Nocardia > Nocardia albiluteola. The sequence goes on along the minus strand of NZ_JAHKNI010000001.1, from coordinate 1,252,624 downwards.
CTCGGCTCAACGAAGTTCGGGCCTGGCGACATTCTGGTACTGCCAGGGCCGTCCGCGGCCAGCGAAGCGCGTATCGACGAACTGCTGGCCCGGCCGGATGCCATGCAGGCCGTCGAAAACATCCGGCGCGCCGCCGATTCCGGCGCTACGGTAGCCGCCTCCTGCTCGGCCTCCTTCGTGCTCGCGGCCTCGGGCCTGTTGTCGGGCCGGGCCGCCACCACTACCTGGTGGCTGGCACCGTTGTTCGCCCGCCGCTTCCCCGATGTCGCCCTGCACACCGATCGTATGGTCGTCGACTGCGGCGAAATACTGACCGCTGGTGCAGCTTTCGCCCACGCAGATCTGCTGCTGACGCTGGTCGCCCGCCTCGGCGGCGGCGCGCTGGCCGAGCAGGTGGCCCACTACCTGGTACTCGATGCCCGCATGTCGCAGTCGCGCTACATGGTGCTCGAGCATCTACGGGCCACCGACCCGGTGCTGCGCGCCGTGCAACAGCAGGTGCACGCCAACCTGCACCGGCAACTATCACTGGACGAATTGGCCAGTGCCGCAGCAGTTTCGCCGCGCACCCTGGCCCGCCGCATCCGTGACCGCCTCGGTGTCTCACCCACGGAGTACGTGCATCGCCTCCGGGTCGGGCAGGCGGCCACCCTACTCACGACTACACGCAAACCCGTCGACGTGATCGCGGGCGAGGTCGGTTACGCCGATCCGGCCGCCTTCCGGCGCATCTACCGTAGGCACACCGGCGAGACGCCGACCGTTACCCGCACCCGCGCGGCCGAATCGACCCAGCATCATCCTCGCCGGGATGCTCACCCAGGCTTCGGTTAGCCGAATTCCGCTTCGATCGTCAGCGTTCCCACGAAACCGCTGGTCGCCCCCATTCCCATCCTTATAGTGCCCTGCCGGGGGCGCTCGACATGCGCCGCATTTTCGCAGGCAGGTTCGCACCCATGGGGGTTGCGACAGCCGACACCGCAGGTCGGCGAGTTGCCCGGTTCTGCCGCTCGCGCCGGCGGTCTGCCGTCGCCGCTGTCTGCGTGCATCGACAGGCGCTGAGAGGCGTCGAGCGGCGGGCTCGCACGGTGCGGCTCGCACGAAGCACACCGGGTAGGTCGCCCGCGAACCGTCAGAGGTGTCGGGGGCTGGGAGATCAACTGTGTGGCGGACCGATTCCAATCGAGACGACATTCGTGGGGGGGCGAACACCTTGCCGTTCGTTATCTAGTTGGGTAACTTGTTACCTGTGCGAATAAGAAGCGAGCCGATCAGTCCTACGGCGGCGGCTCGGCGGGCGAAGATCGTGAGTGCATCGATCGCGACGCTGGCCGAATTCGGCTATACCGGAACGTCGTTCACGAAGATCGCGGGTGCGGCGCAGCTCAGTAGCACGCGGCTGATCTCGTACCACTTCGGCGGTAAGGACGATCTCATGACGGCGGTAGTGAACCAGATCGTCGAAGCCGCAGTGGAATTCATGACGCCGCGGATCGCGGCGGAGGGCGGGCACTGGGCGCGGGTCGCCGCCTACATCACATCCAATCTGGAATTTCTGCATGCGCATCCGGATCAGTTGCGTGCACTGGTGGAGATCAGGAACTTCGCGCGGACCCCGGAAGGCGTGCCCTTGGTCGATGCGGTGTCCTCAGCGAACGCGGTGGCGGGGATACACGCGCTGTTGCACGCGGGACAGGAGGCGGGCGAGTTCGCGTCGTTCGACACCCACGTCATGGCGGTGACGATTCGGGCCGCGATCGACACGGCGGGCGTCCGGTACGCGACCGGACTGGAGAGTGAGCTCGAGCAGTACGCCGATCAGCTGGTCGAGTTGTTCGGTCGTGCCGTGCTCGCGGGCGTGACGCGCGGTTAGTTCGGCGCGACGACAGGGAGATTCGAAGCTGTGCTGGAGATGCGTGAGATCGAAGCGTTCGTGGCTGTTGCCGAGGAGCTTCATTTCGGCCGAGCGGCCGAGCGACTGCATCGGTCGCCGTCCAATATCAGTCAGGCGGTCCGGGCTCTGGAGCAGCGGGTGGGCGGTGTGCTGTTCCAGCGCACCAGCCGGACCGTGCGGCTGACGAGCGTCGGTGAACAGCTGCTGGCAGAGTGGCGGCCGGCGCTGCGCAGCCTCTCGACCGGGCTGCTGGAGGCGCGGCGGTCCATCGGTACCGCTACCCGCCCGTTGCGAGTCGGCTATCCGGCCAGTCTCCCGGAGAATATCCGGATCACTCTGTCGCAGCGCTGCCCGCAGATGGGGTCCGGACGGCCGGTGGTGTGGCTGCGTGAAGGACTGAACGGCGTGTACCTGTGGAACGCGCAGTCCGAACACGACCTGGATGTCGCCACACTGTGGCTGCCACCGCAGCACAGCGCGATCGGCAACACCTATCTGCGGACCGGACCGCAGATCTGCCGGTCCGAAGCCGCGCTGCTGGTGTCGCTCGGGCACCCGCTGGCCGGTCGCGTCAGTGTGGACGTCGAAGAGCTCGCCGATCACTGCCTGGTGAATCCGGAAGTAGCGACCGCGATCCGAACCGAGTGGGTGCCCGAACGCACCCCGGCGGGCCGACCGATCCCCCGTACCACCGTGACCACCCGCCATCTGGATCGGCTCTACGAGACCACGCTCGAGCGATCCGCCGCCCACCTGACGTTCCGGATGCTGTCGAAGTCCCCCGCGTGGGAGTCGATCCGGGGTCGCGCCACCCTGGTTCCGGTGACCGGGCTGCGGCCGTTCACGCTGCGCACGGTATGGCCCGGAATCGAAACCGACGGCGCAACAACGAAGTTCGCGCAGCGGCTGGCATCAGCCGGACGTCATCTCAATGACAACAGCCGGTAGATGGCGCACGGATGCGGTTCGGCGGGGTTGGCCGCTGAAGCGATGGTCACCGCGGCCGCGATGATCCCGGTCCGGGTTCAGACCAGCAGCTGACCGCCGTCTACCGATACCGTGGTCCCGGTGGCGAACCCGTTCTCCAACAGGAACAGGTAGGCGGCGGCGGCCTCCTCGGCGGTACCGATGCGCCCGACCGGCAGTCCCTCGCCCGCCCGCTCGAAGAACTCCTGGTCATCACTGGAAGTGAGGCCGCTGCGGGTCCACAGCGGGGTCCGCAGCATGCCCGGGCGCACCACGTTCACCCGCACCGGTGCGAGTTCGACCGCGAGAGCGCGGGTGAGCCCCTCCACCGCGCTGGTGGCACTCGCCGCGACGGCCAGTCCCGGGGCCGGGCGTTGCGCGACGCCGCCCGAGGTCAGGACGATGGATCCGCCCGCGGACAGCCGCGGCGCAAGGTGTTTCACCGCCGTGTACGCGCCCCAGAATCGGATGTCGAAGAATTCGCGCGCCTCGCCGACCGTCGCCTCCGCGACCCACTTGACCAGCAATCCGTCGCCGGCGGTGTAGACGAGATGGTCGAGCGTGCCGATCGCCGCGCCGAACGCGATTACCGCAGCCTCGTCGGTCACGTCGAGTTCACGGGCATCGACGCTGTCGGGCAGCAGTTTTCGCGCCGCCATCACCTTGTCGGGGCTGCTGGAGGCGACGGTGACCCGGGCACCGCGTTCGGCAGCGCCCGCAGCCACCGCCAGGCCGATTCCAGATGTGCCGCCGATGACGAGGACGCGTTTGTCTACAAGATTCATGGTCGAGATCGTGGCGCTCACCGGCGACCCGGAACAAGCAGCAATAACGGCCGGATCATTCGGCGCCACTGCATGATCCGCCGCTTCGACGTGGCAGGTGCCGATCGTGCGATGTGGCTGCACGATACGAACTCGATCGACGCTTGAACTGCCGAGCGCGAGGCCGGAAGCTGATGAGCGACAAGGCTTTGCGACAGACGAGGAGATGGCGATGTACTTGGTGACCGGCGCCGCCGGCAATGTCGGGGCCGAGGTCGTGCGTGCGCTACGCGCCGGTGACCACCCGGTTCGCGCCGTGGTGCGCGATCCCGGCGCGGCGAATCTGCCGGCCGGAACCGAGATCGTTACCGCTGATCTCGATGTAGCCGAGACGCTGCTGCCGCTACTGGACGGGGTGGACGGCATATTCCTGCTGCCAGGCTACAAGGGCGCGGCGGGCTTGCTGGCCGCGGCGGCGCGCGCGGGAGTCGCGCGGGTGGTACAGCTTTCGGGCGGGTCGGCGGGGTCGCGGGACAGAAGTAATGCGGTGACGGCGATGATGGCAGGCGCCGAGGATCTGGTGACGGAATCCGGATTGCCGGCGACCGTGCTGCGGCCGGCATCATTCATGTCCAACACCTTCCGGTGGCTGCCACAGTTGCGGGCGGGCGACGAACTGCGATTGCAGTTCGCCGGCGTCCGCACGGCGGTCATCGATCCGGCGGATATCGGCGCGGTCGCGGCGGTCGCACTGGTCAGCGATGCGCACGTCGGCCGGATCTACACATTGACCGGGCCACAGCCGTTGAACGCGATCGAACAGGTCGAGATCCTCGCCGCCGAGCTCACACGGCCGCTGCGCGTAATCGCGCTCAGCGACGACGAGAGCTACGCGGAGATGCTGACCCAGATGCCTGCCGCCTACGCCGACGCGTTCATGGACTTCTACGCACACGGCTCACTCGACGAATCCGCAGTGCTGTCGACCGTTTCCGACCTCACCGGCCGCACGCCCGGTGACTACACGAGCTGGGTGCGCGCCAACAAGGCCGCCCTCACCGCGATTGCGAACTGATCCAGGAGCTCTCGATGCCCGACAAGATTCTGTACACCGCTGTCGCCGACGCCACCGGCGACGGTCGCAACGGCCACGTGACCACCGACGACGGCCTGCTCGACCTGGATCTTGCGATTCAGCGCGAACTCGGCGGCACCGGTGGCCGCACCAACCCCGAGCAGCTCTTCGCGGCGGGATACGCTGCGTGCTTCCACAATTCGCTGCGAGTGGTCGCCCGCCGCGCCAAGGCCGACGTCAGTGGTTCCGCGGTGACCGCACGGGTAGGCATCGGCCCGGAGGACACCGGATACGGCCTGGCCGTGACGCTGCGCATCCACCTGCCCGGCGTCGAGCCTTCGCAGGCAACCGAATTGGTCGAGGCCGCCCATCAGGTCTGCCCGTACTCCCGCGCGACGCGAGGCAATCTCGACGTCGAACTGCAGCTCGCTCCTGCGGGCGTCGACGCCTGACCTGCCGTCCGGATCACAAGCCCTCGGCGTTCCGAGCCGCGCCGAGGGTTCGCGGCCACCCATTGCACATCGGCGGAGGCCGGTAGCGAACCGCCCGCCCTTCTACTCTCCAGGACATACACAAATGACCGAATTACTGAGCACCACCGGCGGCACCCTCGCCTATGACGTCACCGGCACCGGGCCGCTGATCGTGCTGTCACACGGCATGGGCACCCATCGCCGGACGTACCGGCACCTGGTCCCTCTGCTCGTCGCCGCCGGATACCGCGTCGCCAACCTCGACATGCGCGGACACGGTGAGTCGAGCATGAACTGGACCTCGCACGACGGCAGCACCGGCATCACGCAGACCGACGTCGCGGGCGACATCCTCGACCTGATCCGCCACCTTGGCGGGCCGGCGGTCATCGTGGGAAACTCGCTGTCCGGCGGGTCGGCCACCATCGCCGCCGCCACCGCACCCGAACTGGTCACCGCCATCGTCGAGATCGGCCCGTTCACCCGCATCCAGAGCTTCACGACCGGGGCGTTCTTCACCACCGCGCGCTACCGCAAGGGCCTGGTGCGGCTGGCCGGCACCGCGCTCCTGAAGAGCCTGCCCATCTGGATGAGCTACCAGAACATCGCCGCGCCGATCAAGCCCGCCGACTACGCCGAGGCCATGGCCGGCCTGAAGGCCAAGCTGAGCGAACCCGGCCGCTTTGCCGAATTCATGAAGACCGGCAAGGCCGTCCCCGCCGAATCCGCCCCGAAGCTGGCCGACGTCAAGTGCCCAGCCCTGATCATCATGGGCACCGCCGAACCCGACTTCGCCGACCCGAAAGCCGAGGCCGAGGCCATTGTCGCGGAGCTACGGCCCGGGCTGGGCCACATCGGCCTGGTGGAAGGCTCTGGGCACTACCCACAGGCCGACTCCGCCGAGCGGGTCGCCGAACTGATCACCGAGTTCCTGAGCGGCCACGTACGTGTCTGAAATCTGGAAGTGGGCCAACCTGACGGTCGCATTCGCCGCGGAGCTGGTCGCATTCGGTGCACTCGCACTGTGGGGTTGGCACTGCGGCGACCGCTGGTCGACCGCGTTCCCATCCTTATAGTGCCCCGCCGGGGGCACAGACCTGCGCGACTTTTTCGCAGGTCAACCTGCTGCCCAGCTAGGAGCCCCCACGGGAAGCACAAAACATGGGCACCTTGGCCAGCGAACCCAAAATCGCGGTCCGCCAGCTCCCGACCACTCTGCCCGCCAATTCAACAGTGCGGCAAGCACTTTCGCCTGCACAGCCACTACACTGGCTGGCCCACCGTCCGATCCGGCCGACATGTCGCCGACACCGCAGATCCCGTCGCCCACCAATGCCCGACTCGACAACCCGCCCACGTCGGGTCCGGGAACTGACGTCCATCAGTCCGGAGATCTGCCGTCCGCCCAACCGGGTGCTGCAGGTCCACCTACATGGAAGTCCAGATGCCTGTTGACATCTGATACACCAACGATAACCAAGCGCTAACGGAAATACCCGGCCCACCCGCGCAGGAAGCGGTTGACCTCCCCCACGATCGTCTCGACCCGCAGACTCGTCCGCAGCCGGCCAGTCATGTCCCGAATCCGCAGCCCCAGAAGGGCTTTCGACACTGAGCTCCGACCCCACCCCTTACCAGATGAAGCCGCCAGTCTGCCACCGGGCCACCTGGCAGCTACCCGGACCAGACTTCCACCGGCAAGCGACGACATGCTTACGAACCAAGTCCTCGTCTGCGAATTCTTTTGTAGCAGAACAATTTTGCTGGAACGAGGGCCGCTGCTCCCGCAGCGACACGCCGAGTCCGCCCTCACCACTGGTTCCCGAATCGATAGCCGGGCCATTGCAGATCCCGCCATCGCGAAACCTACCGAGCGAAGCCGAAAAGCTGCACTCAGGCCGCTGAATAAGCCTAAATGTCTACTGGAGTCCTGCCGGGCGACTACAGTCGGCGCACATGTCGGCGTTGGACCCAAGGCGTAGAGGTTTGTCGGCGGCGGCGGGCGATTTCGTGGGCCGTGGTTCGGAGCTGGACAAGATCCGCACTTTGCTGCTCGGTTCCGCTCCGTTGATTACATTGACCGGTGCCGGTGGCATCGGGAAAACACGACTCGCGACCGAGACCCTGCGTGGATTCCAAAAGGCCAGTCGCACAATGGTCTACTGGGTCCGGCTGGCGCAGCTGGCGTGGGGCTCCGATGTCGACGCGATCGAGGCTGCGGTTGCACGGTCGGTGGTCGACGCCGACTCCTCGCGACGATCAGCCTGGGACACGATTGTCGATACGCTGACCGGTACAGATGCGGTGGGACGGAGCCTGCAGACGGTGCTGGTGATGGACAACTGTGAGCATGTCCGCCTCGCGGCTGGACAGTTCATCGCTGAGTTGCTCGAGGCGGTGCCGGGGTTAACTATCCTGGCGACCAGCCGCGAACCGGTGGGGTGGGTCGACGAGCACGTGGTCTTGGTTCCTCCGTTGACGCAGAAGCAGGCTGTGACCTTGTTTCGTCAACGTGCCGAACTCGCCGGCCACGTCGTGACCGGCGCTGGTGAGGTGGCGATGGCAACCCTGATCTGCCGTCACCTACACGATCACCCGCTGTTTATCCGGCTGGCCGCCGCACGGCTGCGGTACCAGCCGTTGGCAATGATCCTTCAGGAATTGAGCGGCGAGGCGACCGACAAGCGGCTGAAGTGGTCACACGGGCCAAGCGTCGGTGCCGAACCACGCCACCGGGGGATCCGGGATGTCATTTCCTGGTCGTATGCCCTGTGCCGGGACAACGAACGGCTGTTGCTGGATCGCATGTCGGTCTTCGCCGCCGGATACGACACCAACCTCCAAGACGACACCAGCTCTGTGCTGGATGTCGGGGCTGACCTGGAAGCGATCGAAGCGGTGTGCGCCGATCGCCCGACACCGGTCCTCGATCACAGTCATGGAGAGCGGTCGGTCAGTGTGGCACGCGAGGAGGTCGAGGGCTTGCTCGAGCGGCTCGCCGACCAGTCGCTGATCATGGTGCACATCACGCCGACAACGGTGCGATACTCCTTGCTGGAAAGCATTCGGCTATTCGCCCAGCAGCGGCTGGCAGAACGGTCCACCAGCGAGATGGACGAATCAGCGCGGATCGCCCAGCGTTACTGCCGATACTACCGAGACAAACTCGTTGAAGTGCAGTACAACTGGTACAGCCTCGACGAACAGCATTGGGCCCGCGGGGCGTGGGACAATATCGTGGCCGCGATCGAGAAAAGCATCGCTACGGGCGAGCCCGCACTCGGCCTGGAAATCGCCGCAAACTTGATCGCCTTGCCCATCTTCAAGGGTTCATCCAGAGAAATACGCCAGTGGGTCGAACGCACACTGGAGGCTAGCCGCGCGCTGACTGTGCAGCCGACCGAACTCCAAATAGCTGCAATGACTTCGATCGGGTGGTTGTCGATGGTGCAAGGCAGCTACGACGATCTGGAGCGGATGCTGGAGGAATGCGCGGCCGCCTGCATCGAAGATCCGAATGTCAGACAGAATTGGCGGAGAGCGCCGGAAACCGATATCGGCCTTCCCGCTCCGCTCGAATTCTTGTGGGGAGCGCAACTGATGTTCGCTCAACGCGATGCGAGAGCTGTCACCGTGTTGTCGCGGGCCCGCGAAAAGTTCCATTCTCTTGGTAACTCCGGTGGTGAGGGGAGAAGCGAGCTCTACGAGGCATGGGCCACTGCCATGTTCGGATCTGCTCAGCAGGCGCTGCAGATTACACGTCGCCACCTCGATCACGCCACCGCATCGGGAGCCGGATGGGCGACTGCCTGGGCCGAGTTGTGTCGTGTGGTCGCGTTGACCAAACACGGTGATCCCACCGAGGCATTGGCCATCGGCCGCACAACACTCGCGCGGCAGATGGCCGCGCACGACCAGTTCGGCGCGTCGCTGACGGTCGGTGTTCGGACATGGTCACTGGCGCAGATCATTACAGACTTGATCTCGACCGGAAGTACCGATCGGGCAAGACTCAGGACACTGGCCATTGAAATCGCTCAACTCTCCGGGGGAGCCAAGACGCTGCGAGCGGGGCCGGGTTTCGATTTGAACAATCTGGCGCTCATGGCCTATGAAAACAACAAAGCAAACGACGTCGCCCGTCAAGTATTGGGAGACGAGGTGTTCGCAGCCGCTTACCGGCAGGGCTCCCTACTGCGTCCCGAGTCTTGCGAGGTGCAGCGGCTGGCGCTGGGCACTTTGTCGATAGGCAAGATGCCGCTCGACCATCCCGCCAGAGCGAACCTCCACTCGCGCTGGGACGAGCTGTCGAAAGCCGAGCGGCAGGTCGCGACGTTGGCCGCGGCAGGATGGACGAACACCGCGATCGCGGCCCGTAGAGGTAATTCCACCAGGACGGTCGACGCACAAATGGCCGCGATCTTCCAAAAGCTGACAATCACCTCACGACAAGACATCATCAAGCTTATTCCCCAAGACCAGATCGGCCTGGTCCGGAAAGAAGTAGAAGAAGCGGCGAAGCGGCCGCCCCGTAGACGAGCGATTGCTTCCAAGGCTTAGAGCGTGTCTCACGCGGCTGCTATATTTTCGATCAACCAGCGGTGCCGACCGACCGGACTCAGCCCGGTCATATCGCCCCCTTTTTTTCGGGCTCTGTTGACCAATGTGTGGGTGCGGTCGGGTAATTCGGGGCAGTAGCCGCCGAGGGCCAGTCGTTTCATACCCGACTGTCCTCCGGAAACGACACGATCGCCGCAACCTCCCACATCGGGAGTGTTGCAGCGATCGCGTGAACCCGCGCAGACCGGGGGCCTGCCGAGGTCGGTCAGGCCGCGTAGTTGGTGGGGGGACCGAACGTGCCGTCACCGTTGCCGTAGCGCAGGGTGATGTTCCCCGAGCCGGTATTGCCGATGACGAGATCCAACTTTCCGTCGCCGTTGAAGTCGGCGAGAATCGGGGTGGACAGGGGGACGAGTCCGCCGGAGGGGTAGGTGTGGGGCGGGCCGAAGGTGCCGTTCCCGGTCCCCAGCAGGACGCTGATACTGGAGCTGCCGCCATTGGCGACCACCATGTCGAGCTTGCCGTCGCCGTTGAGGTCGCCGAGATCGAAGCACTGCGGGAGCAGGCCGCCCGTCGAGTATGCCTTGGCCGGTCCGAAGGTGCCGTCCCCCTTGTTGATGAGTGTGGACACTGTGCCGGCGGCGAGGTTGGAAAAGAGGATGTCGGGCTTGCCGTCGCCGTTGATATCGTGCGCCTTGCCGTACCAGGCGGTCAGGGCGCCCTCGCTGAACGTCGTCGGGGCGGCGAAGGTGCCGTCACCGCGGCCGCGGTAGATCTGAATGGTGCTGTTGGCGTAGTTGCCGCGGAGCAGGTCGAGGTTGCCGTCCCCATCGAAGTCCGCGGCGTCGGCGGACCCGGAGCCGACGCCAAGGTTGCTGGGATAGTTGACAGCCTTGGCGAAGGTGCCGTCACCCTTGCCCAGGAGTACCGACATCGACGGGGCCTGATTGGAGGTGGCGAGATCGGGGATGCCATCGTGGTTGAAGTCGCCGACGACCACCGCCCCAGGGGCGAGGTCGGTCGGGTAGTTGACGGCCTTGGCGAAGGTGCCGTCACCGTTGCCCATCAGAATGGACACGTCGTTCGAGGTGAAATTGGTCACGGCCAGGTCGAGCTTGCCGTCGTGGTTGAAGTCTGCGATCGCGACGTAATCCGCTTGACCACCGGTGGCGTAGCGGACAGCGGGCTGGAAGCCCCCGCCGGGCTTACCCAGGAAAACCGACACGCCGAGCCCGAGAACGAAGTCGCTGAATACGACGTCCGGGATGCCGTCGCCGTTAAGGTCGGCGACCGCAGGAACCGCAGGGCCTGGGGCGGGGAGCGCATTGGCGGATGCCGGGGTGCTCGTCAAGGTGGGTCCGGCCAGCACGGCGCCCGCTAGCGCAAGAGAGGCGAGGAGGCTGATGAAGAGCCTGGTATATGACACGAATTCTCCCGATTTGTCCGAGATTGGGCCCCGACTCTCCCAGAACCTAACGTTCACCGGGCCACGGGAATTACGGCGTATTCCCAACCTTGGGAGGAAAACCAACCGGCCTGTAGCCAAACGAGCGGCAGCGGCGGCTGGTGCTGGCCAGCGAGGCAAAGTCGCTGGGACATGGTGGGGTGCGAGCTGTTGCGTTGACGGGCGGGGTCAGCGAAAACCGAGCAGGAGCACCGGGACGAGCAGGACTGGGACGACAGCGGGGCGATCCCGACCAGTGTCGAAGCCGCCGCACTCGACAAATTCCTGTTCAACACCGACACCACCGGGTACGCGTGCTTCTCCTTGATCGTCGCCAAGGTTTGCAGCGACGGGTCCAGCAATGCCCATGCGATTGCAGGAGGCTAGCCATCAGGTGACGCTCGCCGATGCCAGAGCCTGCATGAGAGCGTGTATGCCCGCCAGCGTATGCGCGGGCATCATGATGTCGCAGTACGGCAGGGCTGCCGCCATCGCACCGGTGGCCGGCTGGAATCGGGTGTCGCCCGCACGGGGATTGAGCCAGATGACGCGCCAAGCCCGGCGTCGGATCCGGGCCATCGCGCGGGCGAGGACATCGGGGGCGTCGCTGTCCCAGCCGTCCGATGCGATGACGACGACGGCGCCGCGCACCGCGTTGCCGGACGGAGTTGCGAGCAGCGTGCCGAGGCACCGGCCGATATGCGTGCCGCCGTAGCGGTCGACCACCTTGTCGTTGGCCCGGGCCACCGCGACATCCGGGGAACGGTGCGCCAGCACCGAGGTCAGCCTGGTCAGCGAGGTGGAGAAGACGAACACCTCGGGTCGATCGGGCGAACGGCGCGCCGTCGCGGCCCGCATCAGGTGCAGGTAGATCGTCGAATACGGCTGCATCGATCGGCTGACGTCGCAGATCATGACGATTCGGCGCGGGCGGCGCCGGGGACGAGTGCGGACCAGCACCGCCGACTCCCAGCCGGTGCGACGGGAGTTGTTCATCGTCGCCCGGAAGTCGATCCGCTTGCCGTGCGGATGGTTCGCGTAGCGCCTGCTGCGGCGCTGCGGCCACAGCGCCGACGCCTGTTCCAGCCAGGCGCCGACCGTCCGCAGGTCGTCCGGATCGAAGCGGGCGAACGGCTCGGCTTCCCGTGCAGCGAACCGGCTCGGCAGCAGGTCCGGCAGCGCCACGCCCCGGTCGGTCGATCGGTCGGCACCAGTCGCTGATTGCAGTGTCGCCCACGGGACTTCACCGCCTTGCCGGGACTGCCCCCGACGGCCCGTGCCCGGCGCCGACGCACGTTCGGGCGGCAGTCCGTGCGTCCGGCTCGGCGGGTCCACACCCAGCACCGCGTCGGCGAACACCGTCGCGAAGACCGCGTCGAAGGCCGCGAGATCCTGCATGCGATCGACGAGCGTGAGTCGCGCAGCCCAGTAGAGTTCGGTGCGCGACCGCGGCACCATGCGACGCAAGGCCTGCACGAACAACGCGGGCCCGCTCGGCGCCACCGCAACGCCACCACGCCGCAGCCGCGCGACCATCGCAACGGCGAATGCGGCCAGATCGACACCGCGCAGCAGCACCGCTCGTGTCATCGCTTCCCGCGTATCCGCCTGCGTACCAGGACAATCGCGAGCACGGTCGCCAGCCCGACCGCGATCGCGGGCGCATACTTCTTGATCATCGCGGGCCCGACGAGATCGACGAGGTCGAGCGGTGCCGCCGCGGGTTGTGCAACCGGTTGGGGCCGTGCCGCTGCGCTATCCGGCCCGACCACCGGCTCCGCAGCGCCCGAATCGCCCACTGCGAGTTTCGATTCCAAGGAGGCGACGAATTGTCCGATCAGTTTCTCGGACACCTGCTGCAGCATCCCGCTGCCGAACTGGGCGAGCTTGCCGACGATCTTGAGGTCGGTGTCCACGGTGACGCGGGTCTTGTCGCCGTCTTCGCGCAGTTGCGTGGTGATGGTCGCCGCTGCGTTTCCGGATCCGCGTGAATCCCGGCCGCTGCCGTTGATGACGGCGCGATGGTCGTGTTCGTCGCGCTCGACGAAATGTGCCTTCCCGGTGAATTCGCTGGTCACCGGGCCGACTTTGACCCTCAGTTTGCCGAGGAAGTCGTCTCCCTCCCAGCCGACCATTTGTGCGCCGGGCATGAGTGGGACCACCTGTTCGAGGTCGGTCAGCACCTCCCATGCCTGCTCGACGGGTGCGTTGACGGTGAACTCGTTGGCGATCTTCATCGGAGTATCCCTCTCATCCGGTAGCCAGGCTTCGGGTGTATTCGACGAATGCCTCGTGGACGGTGGCGCGGTCGTCGGGGGTCTTCGCCAGTGCGCTGAGCGCGGCGACCGCCTCCGGCGCGGTGAGATCGGCGACGTCGAGCGTCACCAGCGCGGCGATCCAGTCGATGGTCTCGGCGACGCCGGGCGGCTTGTCGAGATCGAGATCGCGCGCGCGGCCGACGAATTGGGTGGCGTGCTCGATCAGCGCGTCGGTTGCCCCGGGCACGGTGCGTCGCACGATCGCTACCGCACGGGCCGGTTCCGGGTAGTCGATCCAGTGGTAGAGGCAGCGCCGCCGCAGCGCGTCGTGCAGGTCGCGACTGCGGTTCGAGGTCAGCACCGCGAGCGGCGGGTGTTCGGTGACAAAGGTCCCGAGTTCGGGAACGGTCACCGTGGCCTCACCGAGGAATTCGAGCAGCAGCGCTTCGAATTCGTCGTCGGCACGGTCGATTTCGTCGATCAGCAGCACCGGGGGCGTCGGGCCGCGATATCGCACACAGCGTAGGATCGGGCGGTCGACCAGATATGCCTCGGTGAACAGGTCAGCTTCGGTGAGGTCGGCGCCGCGCGCCTCGGCGAGCCGGATGCTGAGCAGCTGACGCTGGTAGTTCCAGTCGTACAGCGCTTCGCTCACGGTGAGGCCCTCGTAGCACTGCAGGCGGATCAGCGGTGCACCCAGCACGGTGGCCAGGGTCTTCGCCGCCGTCGTCTTGCCCACTCCCGGTTCACCTTCCAGCAGCAGTGGCCGGCCCAACGTGGTGGCCAGATAGAAGGCGGCGGCGGTTCCGGTATCGAGCAGGTAGTCGTCGGCGTCGAATCGCCGCACCACGTCCTCGATATCGTCGAACGGCGACATCATGGCGACGTCGCGGCGCGCAGGCGCTGGTAGTCGTCCCAGGTGTCGACGTCCAGAGGCACCGGTGCGTCGACGTCGAGTTGCGACACCGGGACGCGGCCCGACTCGATGATCTTCCACACGGCCTTGTCGCCGCGCAATCGCGCCAACTCGCCGAATATGCTGCGCCTGAGCCAAAATGGATGCCCGATACCGTCGTGGTAGCGGCAGACCGTGATCGCGGCGGACGTTCCCTCGGCGATCAGCCGCTCGACGGTCGCCGCCGACACACCCGGTTGATCACCGAGCATCAGCACGATTCCGGCGGCCCGCGGATGCACCAGGTTCAGAGCCGAACGCAACGACGACGAACAGCCTGAACCGAAGTCTTCGGCCAGCACGACCTCCACCCCGGTGAGATCGACCTGCTGGGCCACCGCCGCCGCCGCGCCACCGAGCGTGACGATGATCTGATCGAACGCGCAGGACCGCACCATGTCGAGGGTGGCGCCGAGAACCGTCGTATTCCGGTACGGCAGTAGCTGTTTCGCCGTGCCGAGACGCTCCGAGGTTCCCGCCGCGAGCACCACTCCGGTGACGACCCCGTTCGTCATGAGCCTGTCCTCGTCGCTGCGAAAGAGGTGCGGCAGCCGGAGCTGCAGAACCAGTGGTCGACACCGTCGACAATGAGATGCGGTGTGTCCGGCCCGACGGCCACGGTCATGCCGCACACCGGATCGAGCACCTCGATCGCGACCTTCGCCGCGCGGGGCGTGACGGCCAAGCCACCTTTACGGATCGCCTGGATCACTTCCGCGACAATCGAGACCGCTATCTCCGCGGACGTCTTGGCGCCGATCGGCAAGCCCACCGGGGTGCGGACGCGAGCCCGCTCGGCGTCGGTCAATTCGAGTTCGTCGAGGATCGACGCGCCCCGAATCGTGCTGGCCACCAACCCGATGTACCCCACACCCGCGTCGAGCGCGACGCGGATCATCTCGGCCTCCGGGCCACCGTGACTGGCGATCACCACCACCGTCGTATCGGCCAGCGAATCCAGCGAGCCGGCTTCGGCCACACTGCGCCGCACCCCGAAACCCACCAGTTCGCACATGTCGGCCAAGGCATCCGCGATGGGTGTCGCGCCGCAGATGCGCACCAGCGGCGCCGGAATCTGCGGCTCCAGGAAGATCTCCAGCGCGCCGCCTGACAGACAGGGATTCACCACCACCGCCGCGCCGGGCGCCTCGGGAAAATGCAGATCGCCGTCGGGCAGTACGCGCAGCAGCACACTCTCGTGCGACTGCAGGGCACCCAGCGCCGCCTTGCGGACCGAGTTCTGGGCGCACTGGCCGCCGACGAATCCTTCGATCGTCCCGTCCTGCAACAGGATCGCCTCGTCCCCGGCGTGGGCCGAGGTCGGCTGCTGGGCGCGCACGACGGTCGCGTGCACGAACGGGGTCCGGGCGCGGGCCAGCTCCTCTGCACGCTCGTTCATCTTCATCGGTGACCCCATCGCTCGGACCCCACTCAAATGGGCGGTGTGGCCCGGCCCCGCATCGCGTCCCACACCCGCGACGGCGTCAACGGCATGTCGGCGTGCCGAACCCCGAACGGCGCCAGCGCATCCACCACCGCGTTGACCACCGCCGCAGGCGATCCGACGGTGGCAGATTCGCCGATGCCCTTCGCGCCGATCGGATGATGCGGCGACGGCGTGACCGTGTAACCGGTCTCGAAATGCGGAACCTCGAGCGCCGTCGGGATGAGGTAGTCCATCAGGGATCCGCCGAGGCAGTTGCCGTCCTCGTCGAAGGCCATGATCTCCATCAGCGCCATGCCGATGCCGTCGGTGATGCCGCCGTGCACCTGACCCTCGATGATCATCGGATTGATCCGGGTGCCGCAGTCGTCGACGGCGAGGAAGCGCCGCACCTTCACCACGGCCGTACCCGGGTCGATGTCGACGACGCAGAAGTACGCACCGTAGGGGAAGGTGAGATTCTCCGGGTTGTAACAGATCTGCGCGTCGAGTCCGCCCTCGATCCCCTCGGGCAGATCACCGGCGCCGTGTGCGCGCATCGCGATCTGCTGGATCGTCACGGCCGCGGACGGATCGCCCTTGACGTGGAACGAGCCCTTCTCCCACTCGAGGTCGGCGACGGAGACCTCGAGCATGCCCGACGCGATGATTCGCGCCTTGTCGCGCACCTTCCGCGCCACCAGTGCGGCAGCGGCGCCCGAGACCGGTGTCGACCGGCTGCCGTAGGTGCCGAGGCCGAACGGTGTCTGATCGGTGTCGCCGTGCACAACGTCGATGTCGTCGGGCGGGATGCCGAGTTCCTCGGCGACGATCTGGGCGAACGTCGTCTCGTGCCCCTGCCCCTGAGTTTGAACCGATAGCCGCACAACGGCTTTGCCGGTCGGATGGACGCGCAGCTCGCACCCGTCGGCCATCCCGAGCCCGAGGATGTCCATATCCTTGCGCGGACCCGCGCCTGCGGCCTCGGTGAAGAAGGACATTCCGATGCCCATCAGCTCGCCGCGGGCGCGCCTGTCCCGCTGTTCCTTTCGCAACGCGTCGTAGCCGATCATGTCCATTGCCAGACGCATGGTCTTCTCGTAGTCGCCGGAGTCGTAGACCCAGCCGGTCTTGCTGGTGTACGGGAACTGTTCGGCGCGAAGAAGATTCCGCAGCCGCAGCTGCGCCGGATCCATCTTCAGTTCGTAGGCGAGGCAATCCACCAACCGCTCGACGAAGTAGACTGCCTCGGTGATCCGGAACGAGCACGCGTAGGCGACGCCGCCGGGGGCCTTGTTGGTGTAGACCGCGGTCATCTTGCAGTAGGCGGCCTCGATGTCATAGCTACCGGTGAAGACGCCGAAGAAGCCCGCCGGATACTTCAGCGGCGCGGCCGTGCCATTGAAGGCGCCGTGATCGGCGAGCACGGTCGACCGGATGGCCAGGATCTTGCCGTCGGTGGTGGCGGCGATCTCGCCGAGCATGATGTAGTCGCGGGCGAATCCGGTGCTGGTGAGGTTCTCGCTGCGATCCTCCATCCACTTCACCGGTTTGCCCAGCAACAGCGACCCGACGATGGCGCAGACGTACCCCGGATAGATGGGCACCTTGTTGCCGAACCCGCCGCCGATATCGGGTGAGATCACCCGGATCTTGTGTTCGGGCAGTCCGGCCACCATCGCGTAGATCGTGCGGTGGGCGTGCGGCGCCTGACTCGTCGACCACAGCGTGAGCTTCCCCGTCACGGGATCCAGATCGGCGACGGCGCCGCAGGTTTCCATCGGGGCGGGATGCACTCGCGGATAGACGATCTCCTGCTTGACGACGACATCGGCGCGCGCGAACACCGCTTCGGTCGCGGCGGCATCGCCGGTCTCCCAGTCGAAGCAGTGGTTGTCCCGCTTGCCGTCGAGATCGTCGCGGATCACCGGTGTATCGGGCGCCAGTGCGGTCCGGGCGTCGATTACCGGATCGAGCATCTCGTACTCGACATTGATGAGCTCCAACGCATCACGCGCGGAGTAGCGATCCTCGGCGACGACGAAGGCCACCTCCTGGCCCTGGAATCGGACCTTGTCCGTCGCCAGCACCGCCTGCACATCATTGGACAGCGTCGGCATCCAGGCCAGTCCCTTCGCCGCGAGGTCCGCACCGGTGACGACCGCCTTGACCTTCGGATGTGCCTGTGCCGCAGAGACATCGACGCTCACGATCCGCGCGTGCGCGAACGGGGAACGCAGTATCGCCATGTGCAGCATGCCGGGCAACTGCACGTCGTCGACGTAATTGCCGCGCCCGCGAATGAACCGCGGATCCTCCTTGCGGAGCATCCTGCCGTGACCGCACGGCTTGCGATCGTTGTCGACTCGGTCTTCGGGCCGGGGCTCGACGGCGGTCATGACGTGCTCCCTACCGGCGTCGGCGTGGCCGCGGGTTCGGGCTCCACCGCTTCGCCACGTTGCTTCGCCGCGGCCCACTGGATCGACCGCACGATGGTCGTGTATCCGGTGCAGCGGCAGATCTGGCCCGAGATCGCCTCCCGAATGGTCTGCTCGTCGGGATTCGGATTGCGGTCGAGCAGGGCGCGGGCGGTGATCATCATTCCGGGCGTGCAGAAGCCGCACTGCAACCCGTGACACTGCATGAAGCCCTCCTGCACGGGATCGAGTCGCCCGTCCACCTCGAGCCCCTCGACGGTGCGCACCGCGTGGCCGCCGGCCATGACGGCGAGCATCGTGCACGACTTCACCGGTTCGCCGTCGACCTCCACCACACAGGTACCACAGTTGCTGGTGTCACAGCCCCAATGGGTTCCGGTGAGCCGCAACTGATCTCGCAGGAAATGCACGAGCAGGGTGCGGGGCTCGACCTCCGCGGTCACCGGCTCGCCGTTGACGGTCATGGTTACCTGCATGGCTAATTCCCTTCCAGCGCAGATTCGTTCA
This sequence comes from Nocardia albiluteola, assembly GCF_018860155.1. Taxonomy (GTDB): domain Bacteria; phylum Actinomycetota; class Actinomycetes; order Mycobacteriales; family Mycobacteriaceae; genus Nocardia; species Nocardia albiluteola. The sequence goes on along the minus strand of NZ_JAHKNI010000001.1, from coordinate 1,233,867 downwards.
GTGCGCGCTCGACCGCGGTACGCAGCACGCGAATCGTCAGTTCGGACGCGAGATGGCGCTTGTAGTCCGCGCTGCCGCGCGCATCGGAGACAGGTGAGCATGCTGCGCTCGCGCGGCGGCCCACCTCGGAGAAGACCTCCTCGGTAGGCGGCTCACCGAGAAGTACCTCCACCGCGGAGGCGAGCGCCGCCGGATCGGGGTTGACCGCTGTCAGACCGATCCGCGCGGCCGCGATCGTCTCGCCGCGCAGGGTCACCGTTGCGCCGGCCGCCGTGATTGCCCAGTCGCCGACCCGGCGCTCCACCTTCGCGTACGCGCTCGAGGTCCGATGCCGCAGGGGAATCCGGATCTCGATCAGGAGTTCGTTGTGCGACATGGCGGTTTCGTACGGACCGACCAGGAAGTCGTCCATCGCGATCTCCCGGTCGCCGGACGGTCCGCGCACCAGGCAGGTGGCGCCCAAGACGGTGCAGACCGTCGTGAGATCTTCGGCGGGATCGGCCTGGCACAGCGAACCGCCGATCGTGCCGCGGTTGCGCACGACCGGGTCGGCGATCACCCGCTCGGCGTCACGGAAGATCGGGCACACCGCGGCGAGATCGTCGGACTCGAGTACGTGCCGATGCCGGACCATCGCACCGATTCGCACCAGCGTCGGATCGGTGACGATGTAACCCAGTTCAGCCGCTAGGTCGTTGATGTCGATGAGATATTCCGGATTGGCCAGACGTAGCTTCATCATCGGCAGCAGGCTGTGCCCGCCCGCGACGATGCTCGCCTCCTCCCCGAGTCGGTCCAGTAGTCCGATGGCGTGATCCACGCCCGTTGCGCGCTCGTATTCGAATGGCCCAGGAACTTGCATGTGATCGACCTCACATCAATGGGAAGAAACTCAGCCTCTGTCCCGCTGATGCCGTCGTCAAGACCGAGTTAAGCAATCACTTAACTGGCCGTTTGCGCCTGGTGGTGGATGCGGCCGCCGGTCCGGGTCAGGGAGCGACCGTGCCCGCCCCAGCGGCGCGCGATGATCTCCGCCGCGATGGACACCGCCGTCTCTTCGGGTGTCCGGCCGCCCAGATCCAGCCCGATCGGGCTGGCGAGCCGGGCGAGTTGCTCGTCGGTGAGACCCGCCTGTCGCAGCCGGGCCAGCCGCTCGTCGTGTGTGCGGCGCGACCCCATGGCGCCGACATAGCCGATCTCCGGCGCGCGCAGGGCCACCTCGAGCAGTGGAACGTCGAACTTGGGATCGTGGGTCAGCACGCAGACGACGGTCTGCGAATCGATCGCGCCGGCCGCGATCTGCGCGGCCAGGTAGCGGTGCGGCCAGTCGACGACGACCTCGTCGGCGGTCGGAAACCGGGCGGAGGTGGCGAAGACCGGCCGCGCGTCGCACACCGTCACCCGGTACCCGAGGAAGGATCCCTGCTGCGCGAGGGCGGCTGCGAAATCGATCGCCCCGAACACCAGCATCCGTGGCTGCCGGGCATAGCCGGCGACGAAAACCGCCATGCCCTCACCGCGGCGCTGCCCGTCCGGCCCGTAGGACAGCACCTCGCTACGGCCTGCCGCGAGCAGCCCGCGTGCGTCATCGATCACCGCATCGTCGGCCCGCTCCGACCCGAGGGTGCCGTGCGCGGTGCCCGGCCGGATCAGCAGCCGGCGCCCTATCCGAGCGGCGTCGGGGTGCTCGATGACGGTCGCGATCGCGACCGGCCGGTCAGCAGCGATCTCTGCGGCGACCTCGCCGAGTTCCGGAAACGTTTCCCGCGAGATCGCCTCGACGAAGATGTCGATGATGCCACCGCAGGTGAGACCGACGGCGAATGCATCGTCGTCGGAGATGCCGAACCGCTCCAGCACCGGACGACCGGTCCGGATGACGTCGGTGGCGAGTTCGTAGACCGCGCCCTCGACGCAGCCACCGGAGACCGAACCACCAACCGTCCCATCCGAGGCGACGACCATGGCCGCGCCGGGCGGTCGCGGCGCCGAACGGAAGGTCCGCACGACCGTCGCGACCCCAGCCGTGCCCCCGGCGTTCCAGGTTGTCATCAGATCCGTGAGCACGTCCTGCATGGTGCGTCCTCCAGGCGCGATGCGGCTGTAGGCACTGCGTCCACCTCCAAACTAGACTCGGATTGTGACGCCCGCCCAGCTTCGGGCCTACTCGACGGTGGTGCGGCTCGGCTCCGTCCATGCGGCGGCCAGAGAGCTGGGGATATCCGACGCCGGTGTCTCGACGCACATCGCGCAGCTGCGTAAAGAGCTCGACGACCCGCTGTTCACTCGCACGGCGGCCGGTCTGGCCTTCACGCCCGGTGGGCTGCGCCTGGCCAGCCGGGCGATCGAGATTCTCGGACTCCAGCGCCAGACCGCCATCGAGGTGAGCGAGGCGGCGCACGGTCGGCGGCTGCTGCGCATCGCGGCATCGAGCGCGTTCGCCGAACATGCCGCGCCCGGCCTCATCGACCTGTTCGCGGCGCGGGCGAAGGATCTGTCGGTGGAGCTGAGTGTGCATCCCACCAGTCAATTCCGGAGCCTGATCGAGACCCGTGCGGTGGATATCGCGTTGGGGCCCGGGCAGGACGGCGCCGACACGACCATCACCGCACGGCCGTTCCTGAAGTATCAGATCATTTCGGTCGCGCGCCCCGACAGCCCGCTGGCCGACATCGCACCGCATCCCGCGCTGCTGCGGGAACAGCAGTGGATGCTGGGCCCCAGTGCCGGCAGTGTCGACGGGCACATCGCGACGATGCTGCGCGAGTTGGCCATTCCCGAGTCGCACCAACGGATCTTCCAGAGCGATGCGGCCGCCCTCGAAGAGGTCCGCCGTGTCGGGGGCATCACCCTGACGATCGGCTTCGCCGTCTCGTCCGACCTCGCGACAAATCGGCTGAGCCACATCAAGGGACCCGGCCTTCAGGTATCCGATGAGTGGTGCGCAACGACCCTACCGCCCGACACCCGCCCGCCCGCGGTATCGGAACTGCTGCGGTTCATCATTACCCCACGATGCATCCAGGCGATGATCCGCGGGTCCGGCGTGGGCGTCGCCCGGTTCCGCCCGAAAGTGCATGTGACGCTGTGGAGTTGACCACGGACTACGTCCATCGTGGCGCCACCGAGGTGGACGGTGACCGTGAAACCCGAGACAGCCGAGCAGACGTCACACATCACCGATCCGGCCGAGCATGGTCGACGCAGCGAGATACACTGCGCCACAGAACAGTTGAGGAGGCCGTCCGGCGAGGTCTTGACCACCGACGATCGGTCAGTTCTGGATGTGCAGGTCTTGGATTTCCGCATAGCTGGGGATGCCTGTGGGTAGGGCGCTGTTGTGGCGCACCGTCAGTGCGGTTTCGACTGCGGCGCCGATGGCGGCGCGGAACAGAAGCGACCCGGTGCTGACGCGTCGGACACCGAGTTCGCCGAGCCCGTCGACGGTGTGGCCGCCCGGTTGGTAGAGCAGATTGATCGGCACCGGCACCGAGGCCACCAGCGACGCGATGGTGGGCTCATCGAGTGCGCCGGGAACGAAGACGCCGTCTGCTCCTGCCTCGGCGTATCGTCGGGCGCGGGAGATGGTGGCGGGTGTGTCGATGTCGAGCCAGTATGTGTCGACGCGGGCGTTGAGGAACAGCTGGGGCGCAGCGGATTTCACCGCCGCGATCAAGTCGGCTTGATCGTCGGGGTCGGCGAGGCTGGTGCCCGCGCGACTGTCCTCGAGGTTGATCCCGGCGACACCGGCATGGGCCAGTTCCCTGGCGAGGGTCACGGGGTCGTCGAATCCGGCCTCGATGTCGATGGTCACCGGTACCGGCAGCGTGGCGAGCCGCCGCGCCAAGGCGAGTGTCTGGTCGCGGGTCGATCCGACACCGTCGACCAGTCCGGCGATCGCGGCGACACCGAGGCTGGTGGTACCGATGGCGGGGAATCCCGCGGCGACGAGGGCGGCGGCCGAAGCGCAGTCCCACGCGTTCGGCAGAACGAGCGGATGCGGCATGTGATGGAGGCGACGGAAGGTCTCTTGGACGGTCATCGGCGGCCCGTCACGATTCCGGTCGCGATGGCGATGGCGTGGTCGCGGCCGGGGCACTCGTGTGGTCCCGCGCCGAAGCCGAGACCGGTGCCGGCCAGATCGACCTCGACGAGTTCGCCTCGGTATATCCGGCGAGTCCGACGCACCGGCGGGTCCACGCGCAACGTCTCGGCGACCGCTTCCTCCGGGCTGCTGGACGGTCTGCGTTCAAGGGCAGCTGTAACCAAAGCGTCGGTTGCCTGACAGGCTTGGACCAGCAGTCCGATGCGAGCGGCGGTGCGCTCGTCAGCGACGCCGCCACAGGCGGCGACCAACCCTGCGACGGCGCGGTCGGCGTTCGGTCCGGCCGGGTTGTGCGGCTGATACGCGGCCGCCACCTCAGCGACCAACTCCAGGTCGATGCTGGAGAACCCGAGCGCTTCGGCGAGGACCCGTACCGCCAGCAACCGGTGTGGTTGGTCCGCCAGCTCTGACGCGCGCTGCCGCAGCACCGTAGGCGATACGGTGTCCAGCTCGGCGACGGCTCGAGCGCGTCGTCGCGCGTGATCGACGCCATCGCTGAATCTGGCGACGTGCGCGCGCAGCCATCGCATTCCGACACCCGCTGGTTCACGGTCGACCGAGGGCACTGGGCACTCGGTCAACACCTCGCGGGCTTCACCTGGTTGCGTGATCACGTGCATGCCATGGACGGTATCCTCGCAACAGTTCGGTGCCCGCCGAACCGTTGTCGCGACAATGGAGGACATGTCCGATCTCCCGCGACGGCAACCCCACATCGTTGGGCATTGCCATCGCCCACTACGGGCGGATCTTCAAAACCATCCACATCCTGGGATAGTTGCTGATCAGTCGCAGCAACCGCATTCGTGTCTGTGATTGCTGACGGTTTGCCTGGCGCCTTGGGGCGCAACAGGTGTCGCCGTTCCAGGATTGACGCGTTCTCTCGTTGCAATGATGGCGGCTAGCGCTGCCGCCATCGGGTTCCGTGCGTCGCGGTACCGCTGGAATGCCTGACCTCGGGCTTACTCATTGCGCCCCGCTTCGACCCGTCGCACCTCGGTTGTCGATGCCGAGCAGTGTCGGTGCGTTGCCGTCGAGGATTAGTTTGGTGGCGGCAGGATCGATGGATGGGTCGTTGATGTAGTCGATCGCGCGCAGGAAAATGTCGCCGGCTTCGTAGGGGAAGTCGGTACCTAACAGGAGGCGATCAGCGCCCAGCGATTCGATAGCGGCGCGCAGGGCGGGGACGTGACCGTGTCCGACAGTGTCGTACCACATGCGGCGAGCGGTGACACTGGGCAGCTCGGGGGTTTGTGGCGCTTCCCATCGATATTGGTTGTCGATTCGTTGCAGCAGCATCGGCAGCGCGCCGCCCAGGTGAGAGTTGATGATCTTGATGTTCGGGTAGCGGGTCGGGATGCCATTGGTGATCAGTTGGATCACCGAGATCGTGTCCTCGACCGGGGCGCCGACCATCCAGGTCATGTGGTGGTCTGCGATCAGCGGTGTGCAGGCACTGTTGCCCGCAGGGTGCAGATACAACACGGTGCCGCGGCGGTCGAGTTCGTCGAAGATCGGCGCGAACTGCTCCTCCACGAGGGCGCGGTTGAGGATGGTGGTGTTGAGCACGACGCCGATCATGCCCAATTCATCGAGCGCTCGGCCCATTTCGGTGATCGACTCCTCGATGTGGGGCATCGGGAGGGCAGCGAAGGCGCGAAAGCGATCCGGGTGGTCGGCCACCATCGCGGCGTATTGATCGTTGACGAATCGCGCGGTCGATACGGCCTTGTCGCGTTCAGTGAAGTGCGGCAGCAACGGAGCGGCCGACAGGATCTGCATGTCCACTCCCGCACGGTCCATCAGTCTCAGCCGGGCGTCCATCTCACTGCCGCCGCCGGCGCCTTGGCCCCGTTGCGCGTCGGTGTCGGTTCTACCGAACTCGACCAGCAGGTCGAGGTAGTCGTCGGTCCAGTAGTGCGCGTGTACATCGATCCTCATCTGTTGCAGCCTTTCGTGGTTGTTCTGTTCGACGAGTACGACTTTGCGCCCGGGGTTTTGGAGGGCACTTGGAACCGACTTGCAGCCCCGTCGCGAGCCGCGCCCTACCATCGACCGGGACATGGAGTCGGTCCGGGTTTTGGGCTCCTTCGCGGCCGAGGCCGGCGGAGCCTGAGGGATGTCGGGCTGCCGTCGATCTGCTCACGCACGCTCGGGCTGGCGGAAGTCCTCAGTTCATGTGGCCCACCGATACCGACTCCATTCCAGCGCCCACAGCAGCGACCTCACCGGCGTAGTCCTTGCCGAGCACCACGGGGAACTCGTACTCGTAAACCCCCTGCAGCGCACCGCCGAGTACACCCGGGTCGAAGCCGTTGACCGATGCGGCCTGCACCCGCACCAGCACCTCGCCCGGACGCGGCTCGGGAATCGGCAGCTCGGTGAGTTCCGGAGCGGCGCCGAACTTTTCGAAAGCGATGGCCTGCATGATTGTCACTGCTCCTCGATGGGCGTGGTGGCCTGCTCATAGGAGGCCTGGAGTACGGCGACGGCGACGGCGAGCTCGTCCGCATCGCGCGGGGCGTAGAGCATCACGATGGAGTCCGGCCATTCGGGGCGACGGGTGATCGGATGCGGCTCGGCCCAGCCGGCCTCGATCAATGGCGCGACCAGGGCCCGCGGCACCGTCAGATGCATGAATCCGGCCCGGTGAATGTGCCCGAATTCGTCCCGGCTGGGAAACAGGAACGCTTCCCAGGGGCCTGTCGGATGTTGCATCCGCAGCGCCAGCGACGACGGCTCGGAAACCTGGCTCGGTCCGGTGAACACGCCGGGCAGCGCATCGGCGGCCGCGACCAGCGCGGCGCGGATCTCCGGCGGGGAGAACTGGTCCAGCTGATCGTGCGGAATCTCGCGACCAGTCGTGGTCGGGCGGGCGCCGGCCCGCCGGGGCAGTGTAACTGTATCGATAGTCATCTCACACACAACACTTTCCGTATGTTGCGCACATATTGTGCGTAGCACAAGCCTGTTTCAGAATGGCGAGATGGCACAAGAAGGCACTTCGAATATCGCAACGAACACCGCTGTGCGCGAACCGATTACGCCGATCGATCACCGGTGTCAACTGCGTGAGGTGTTGGACCGGGTGGGCGACAAGTGGAGCATGCTGGTGCTGGACCTGCTCGCCGGCGGCCCGAAGCGCTACTCCGAACTGCAGCGCGCCATCGACGGCATCTCCCAGCGCATGCTGACCCTCACCCTGCGCAGCCTCGAACGCGACGGACTGGTACGCCGCACCGTCACGCCGACCTCACCGCCGCGCGTCGACTATGCCTTGACCTCGGTGGGAGCCACCCTCTCCGACCGGGTTCGGACGCTCATCGAATGGTCGGAGCAGCATCGCGACTACGTGGCCGAGTCGCGGCTCCGGTACGACGACGCCGCCGCCGACTGAAGGCCACTGCCGACCGATCCGGCGCGGTCGATCCGACAGTTGGTGCCGCAGGCCACGGGATGGTGGGGGTGGCCGAGCGAATTTACACCACTGGTGAGATAGGCCCCACTACACCGGATCGAGCTCCCAGCTGTCCGATCGTTGTCGGTCAGTAGAGCAGGGGCCCGAGTAAGGCTGCGTAATTGCGGGCGGGCTTGCTGTGGGATTCGAGGGTGTCGAGCCGGTTGCTGGGGCCGGTGAGGCACAGTGCGCCGGTGATGGTTCCGGATTCGTTGTGGACTGGATACGCCAAGCATGTCAACCCCGGTACCAGTTCGTCGGCAGCGCGGGCGTACCCGCTGCCGCGGATGGTTTCGATGTCTGCCGAGAGGCTGCCGTGGTCGACAAGCGTGCGTGTGGTGAGCCTGGCCGGAGCGGGTATCAGCAGCCGCCATTGGGTCCGTGAAGACAGCAGGAGTTTTCCGGCGGCGGAGGCGTGCAGGTGTTTGGAGAGTTGACGTTCGACCGTTACCGGATGATCGGGGTCCTGGTCGATCACCCGGACGGTGCTGTGACCGAAATGCATCAGGGTTACGGCGAATCGGGTCGAGTCGCGGAATTCGGCGAGGCAGCGGCGGGCGGCGGTCGGTACGGTGGGGGTGTTCAGGGCTTCGGCGAGTCCGCGCAACCGCATGCCCAAACCGAATCCGCGCAGGTCGGCGGTGCGGATCAGGAATTCCTCGGCAACCAGGGAATTGAGCAGCCGATAAACAGTGGCGGGCGCCATGTCCAGGCGCTGCGCGATCTCCTTCGCGGTGATTCCGACGCCGTATTCGGCCACGATCTCCAGAATGGCGATCGTGTTGGTAACGGAGTTGCTGCGCCGGGCATCCTTCACGATGGCTACCGGAACATGGCCGTCTGGAGCAGCTGTTCGCATTGTGGCTCGTCGAAGATGCCGACGCGGCGCAGCCGGTCCGGCGCGAATCGGTGCAGGCCGGCGGTGAAGACGATCGCCGCCAGCATGATGGTGAGATATGTTGCGACGACCACCTGGTTGCCCGCTTGGCGCGAGAATGCGGCGGCAACGACCACCAGCACCATCATTGCCGCGCCGGATACCCCGAGCACCAGCAATGGTCTGCTCGGTTCATCGATGCGGCGCAGCAGCATCGGGCCGGCCAGGCAAGCGGCCAGATAGGAGCCCAGGTAGCCGAACGAGCTGAGGGTCAGGAACAGCCGGATGCCGTCCTGCGGCGACATCGCCGACCACAGCACCGCGATCGCGCATCCGGCGACCACGGCTGTCGTCCCTAGGATGGCGGGAACGGGAGTATGGAACCGGGGATGCGTGTGACCTGTCGCACGCGGGGCGATTCCCTCGCGGCCCATCGTGAACAGGATCCTGACCAGGGCGTTGAGCGAGGCCACGGTGCATGCGAAAAACGATGCGGCGACGCCGAGGTCGAGGATGGTGGCCAGGATTGGTGAATCGTCGCGCAGCAGCAGATCCGACAGCGGTGTGGCGCTGGCGGCTGCGGGGGCGATGACCAGCGCGATGGCCTCGGCGCCGACCGCGATCAGATAGATCACGCCCGCTGCCAGCGGTGTCCACAGCAGTGTCCTGGGGACAGAGCGGAACGGGCGGAACGACTCCGCCGACAGCGTTGTCGCACTCTCGAAGCCGACGAACGCGCTGATCGCTACCACGGCGCCGGCCGCGTAATCGCCGATGCCGCCCCGCCAGGCGACAGCCTGCCGCATATCGGCGGTGTGTCGTGTGTTGGTGAGCAGGTAAACCAGCAGCGCCAGGATCGCCACCGCCGAAACGCATTCCACGAGCAGGGTGACAACCGCGGACAGTCGGATGCCGCGCACCATCAGCACCAGTGCGACAGCCGCGGCAAGGGCGGCGATGACCGTCAACGTAGCGGTGGTGGCGCCGGTCGCGGCGCTGGTGATCGATTCGACGTTGCCGAGGTAGCTAGCCACAGCGAGCAGTCCTGCCACGCTGACGCTGGCATAGCCGACGATCGCCGACCAGCCGACCGGGATCGCTGCGACCGGGCCCAGGCCCTTGGCCACATAGGTGTACAGCCCGCCGGTGATGGCGAGCCGTTGTGCCATCGGGCGGATGACCAGGGCGATGCACCAGGTCAGCACCGCGGCCGCGAGGAAGGCGAACACGCTCGCGCCGCCCCCGATGGTGGCGATGACGAACGGCGGGGTGACCGCGGCGGTCCCGGACGGTGCGATGGCGGCCACCGACTGCGCGAACACCGGCACGAAGGTCAGGGTGCGGCGGCGCAGCCCGCTGATCGATGATCGGTCGACCACCAGTGGTGGTGTCGATGTGGGTACGTTCAACGGGGACAGCCGTTCTGTTTTCACCGTGGGCCGTTCGCCCGCGAAAGAGTCCTAGTGTGCTGGCCCCCTATTTCGTTTTCGTTACTCACGGTTACCGGAGTCTTTCCGGGGGTGAGAAATATTCGTTCGATAATTCTCGGCGCCGGTCATCGCGGAGCCCACATTGCCGTAACAGCACCTCATTAGCGTTTCGGCCCAGCGGAATTCATGACGGACCGCACATCTCGGTGCCGTCACGGGTGCGAGAGAGAAAGGGTTCACGGTGAGCTTTCGGCAAGTAATCGGTGGACGGACATACAGTTTCGACGGCCTCGCCCAGTTGCTGGCAAAGGCCACTCCGGGGCGTTCCGGGGACGAATTGGCCGGGTGCGCAGCTGAATCGGATGCCGAACGAGTCGCTGCACAATGGCGGCTCGCCGAGGTACCGCTGGTCGATTTCCTGAACGAGCCGGTGGTGCCGTACGAGAGCGACGAGGTGACCCGGCTCATCGTCGACACCCACGACCTTGCCGCCTTCGCGCCGGTGAGCGGGCTGACCGTCGGGGCGTTCCGTGACTGGTTACTCACTGAAGTCACTGCGGGCACAGCGGAATTCACAATTCCGGCGATCGCGCCCGGGATCACTCCGGAGATGGCCGCAGCGGTGTCGAAGCTGATGCGGAACCAGGATCTCATCACCGTCGCCGGGTCGTTCGCCCCGCAGGCGGCATTCCGCACAACTATCGGCATGCCGGGCAGGCTCGCGACTCGACTGCAGCCCAACCATCCCACCGACGACCCACGTGGTATCGCCGCCGGTATCCTCGACGGACTGCTGCTGGGCTGCGGTGACGCGGTGATCGGCATCAATCCGGCCACCGACGCCCCCGACACCGTCGCGCAGCTGTTGCACCTGCTCGACGACATCCGGCTGCGGTACGACATCCCGATGCAGTCCTGTGTGCTGACTCACGTGACGACCACCCTCGATCTGATCGAGCGTGGCGTACCGGTGGATCTGGTGTTCCAGTCCATCGCGGGTACCGAGGCTGCCAATAGCGGGTTCGGTGTCACCCTCGAACTGCTGCGAGAGGCCAACGAGGCGGCGCAGCAGTGCAACCGCGGCACCGTCGGCCGCAACGTCATGTACTTCGAGACCGGGCAGGGGGCCGCGCTGTCGGCCGACGCCCACCGCGGCACCGGTGGCCGGCCGATCGACCAGCAGACCCTGGAGGCGCGCGCTTACGGTGTCGCCCGCGCCTTCGACCCGTTGCTGGTCAACACCGTCGTCGGCTTCATCGGCCCGGAATATCTCTACGACGGCAAGCAAATCACCCGGGCAGGACTGGAGGACAACTTCTGCGGCAAGCTGCTCGGCCTGCCCATGGGTGTGGATGTCTGCTATACCAATCACGCCGAGGCCGACGCCGATGACGCGGACCTGCTGGCGACCGCGCTGGCGGTGGCCGGGACGGCCTTCGTCATCACCGTGCCAGGGTCCGACGACACCATGCTCGGCTACCAGAGCCTGTCCTTCCATGACGCGCTGTACCTGCGCCGGACCTGTGGGCTGCGACCAGCGCCGGAATTCGAGGCATGGCTGCACCAACTCGGGATGGCCGACGAATTGGGGCGTGTCCTTCCGAAAGGTCCGGCCGCATCGCCGCTACGTGCGCTGGCAGGTACCCGATGAGCACCGCGTTCACGCCCGATACCGGTGCTGCACCGCTCGCCGAGCCCGCTGGCACCAGCACCGTCCCGCCCACCGGAACTTCTGCCGGCCTCGGCAGTACCAGCGAGGTTCCGCCTATCTCGGGTGCGGCGGCCGATGATCTTTGGCGGCCGCTGCGGGCCCACACCCGGGCCCGGATAGGGCTGCGTCGTGCCGGTGACACTCTGGCCACTACAGAAGTGCTGGCGCTGCGCGCATCGCATGCGCTGGCTCGCGATGCGGTGCGTACCGCACTGGACACCGACGCACTGCGCGCGACGCTGGCCGGGCTCGGCCTGAGCAGCCCGGTGCACGTGCGCAGCGCCGCCGGGGACCGCGACCGGTACCTGCGCCGGCCCGATCTGGGCCGAACACCGGCCGATCTCACGCAGCTGGCCCCCGCCGGCGCCGACCTCGCGCTGGTCGTGTGCGACGGGCTCTCGGCCACCGCGGTCCACGATCACGCCGCTGGGTTGTGTGCCGCGCTCGTCCGGGAGTTCATGCCGGATTACAGCTTCGCGCCGCCGGTGCTCGCCACCCAGGCCCGGGTCGCGCTGGGTGACCACATCGGCCAGGCGCTCGGTGTGCGGGTGGTGCTGGTGGTGATCGGGGAGCGGCCCGGGCTGTCGGTCGCCGACAGTCTCGGCATCTACCTCACCTACCAGCCGCGTCCCGGTCGGGTCGACTCCGAGCGCAACTGCATCTCCAACATCCATCCGCCCGATGGCCTCGGCTACACCGGTGGCGCCGTCATCGCCCGCGATTTGGTCGACCAGATGATCCGGACCGGCCGCTCCGGCGTCTCGATCAAGGCTCGGGCCGCACCGACCCTGCCGCCAGGTCAGTCACTCCGCATCACTCACACACCGGAAAACAGCTAGCAGAGAGAGCAATTCGATGACACAGCAAATCACCCGCGAGGCCGCCGCGCCGCCGCCCGGGCCGGAATCCGATGGCGTGCACCGGCTCAAACCCAACGCCATCGGACTACTCGGGGTGGTGTTCATGGCCATCGCCACCGCCGCGCCGATCACCGCCATGACCGGCAACGTGCCGTTCATGATTTCCGCCGGCACCGGCAAGGGCACGCCCGCAGCGTTCCTGATCGCCATGGCGGTGTTGGCGGTGTTCTCGGTGGGCTTCACCACCATGGGCAAGCACATCACTGCCACCGGCGCATTCTACGGCTTCATCTCCCACGGTCTAGGCCGAACTGTCGGCCTGGCGTCGGGCCTGCTGGCGACCTTCGCATACATGGTGTTCGAGCCGTCGCTGGTCGGCATCTTCGCCAGCTTCGGGACCAATACCGTACTGGCTCAGTTCAATACGCACGTGCCGTGGTGGGTGTTCGCGATCGCGATGCTGGCGATCAACGCGATCGGAACCTGGTTCGGTGTCGCGGTGGCCGAGAAGCTGCTGGTGCTACTGCTGTTCACCGAGATCACGGTGCTGGCGGTGATGGCATCTGCCGTCGCCGCCCATGGCGGTGGCCCGCACGGCTTCTCGTTGTCGCCGCTGAACCCGGTCGCAGCGTTCACCGGGCCATCGGCGGGGCTGGGCCTGTTCTTCGCGTTCTGGTCCTGGGTCGGGTTCGAGTCGACCGCCATGTACGGAGAAGAGTCCAAGAATCCCAAGAAGATCATTCCCAAAGCGACCATGATCGCTGTGCTCGGCGTCGGCGTGTTCTATGTGCTGGTGTCCTGGATGGCCATGTCCGGCAACGGACTCGACGAATCGGTCGCCCTGGCCGGCTCGGATAACCCGATGAATGTGTTCTTCCACCCGACCACCACGTACGTTGGCCACTGGGCGGTCACCGCGATGCAGTGGCTGATGATGACCGGTTCGCTGGCCTGCGGTATGGCCTTCCACAACTGCGCCGCCCGCTACCTCTACGCCCTTGGCCGCGAAGGCGTGCTGCCCGCCCTGCAGCGCACCATCGGCCGCACCCACCCCAAGCACGGCTCGCCGCATATCGCCGGCCTGGTCCAGACCATCGTCGCCGCGCTAGTGGTGTTGGCCTTCGGCCTGGCTGGTAAGGACCCCTACTCGGGCACCTACACCCTGCTGGCCATCCTGGGCACCATGGCCATCCTCATTGTGCAGGCACTGTGCTCGTTCGCGGTGCTGGCCTACTTCCGCACCAACCACCCGGAGACCCGGCACTGGTTCAAAACACTGGTCGCGCCGCTGCTGGGTGGTCTGGCAATGCTGGGCGTAGTCGTGCTGCTGGTGATGAACATGGGCACCGCCGCCGGGACCGAATCCGGCTCGCTGGTGCTGCGCGCCACCCCCTGGCTGGTGGCCCTGGTCGCCGGGGCCGGCATTGGTTACGCGCTGTACCTGAAGAAGCGTGACCCGGCCCGCTACGCCTTGCTCGGACGGACCGTTCTCGAAGAATCGCACGAGCGGTAACACACCAACCGGCCACTCGAAAACCACAGGCCAGACCCGTTCCTATGTTCACGGTGCCCCCGCGGGGGCACTGTGAACATAGGGATCGGTCGGCTGACCCAGGGCACGTTCAATGCATCGGGATTCCGCGGGGTACCGAAGATTGGTCAGGCTCAGTGACTTTCGGATGATGCTCGGATACCGAGGATTTCGAGGAAGGCGGTTGCAGCAGGGGTGCGGCCTTCGCGGCTCCAGACGATGTATTCGACGCGGGTGGGTGCGTCGGTTACCTCGACGGTGGTCAGGCCGGTCAGTTGCGGCACGTACGCCGAGGCGAGCATGGCGATGGCGAGGCGTTGTTCGACCAGTCGGTTGATGAGATAGGCGGTGGTGACTTCGAAGGCGACATCGCGTGTGAGGCCCGCTGCGGCGAAGGCCTGATCGGCCTGGGCGCGGCCGGCTGTGCCCTCGGGCAGATCCACGAAAACTTCGGAGGACAGTCGGGACAGATCGACGGCCGATTCCGCCGCGAGCGGGTGGTCGGGGGCGACCACGGCGACCAGGCGGTCATGCGCGAGGACACGGGCCCCGACGCCCTGGGGTTGCGTGGTGGTTGGCAGCCCCAGAAAGGCGATATCGAGGGCACCGTTCTTGACCTTGTCGACGAGGCCCTCGCTCGCGCCGGCGCACAGGCCGATGCGTACGTGTGGGTAGCGTGAACGGAATTCGGACAGGACCGTCGGCACATCCACCGCGGCGACGGTGGGGATGAGGCCCACTGCCAGGCGTCCGCGGATCTCGCCGACGGCAGCCGCGACCTCCGAAGCGGCACGATCGGCAGCGGCGAGGCACTGACGTGCCGCGGGAAGAAAGGCCGCGCCCGCGGGTGTCACACGCACACGGCGGCTGGTGCGTTCAAAAAGCTTGGCACCCAATTCCTTTTCCAGGCGGGCGATCTGGTGGCTGAGTGCGGATTGGACGACCAGGCAGCGCTCGGCCGCACGGGTGAAGCTGTTGGTCTCGGCGACCGCGATCACATAGCGCATCTGCTGCAACTCCATGGATCAATCGTGAATCACGATTGATGGATTGACAAACATGTGTTGGACTCATGGATCGCATGGGCTGAGACTTCAATGGTCACCGGTTCACCAGACCAAAGGATCTCCTCAGTGCACGAGACTTCGCAGATTCAGTCCACCACCGCCGTCGACCTCTGGTTCGACCCGCGATGCCCGTGGGCCTGGATCGCTACCCGGTGGCTGCTCGAGGTCGAACAGGTACGGCCCGTCGAGACGCGCTTCCACGTGATGAGCCTGTCCGTTCTCAACGACGGTCGCGAACTGCCGGAGAAGTATCGGCAGGGCCAGATCGACGGCTGGGGTTGCGTCCGCGTCTGTATCGCGGCCGAACAACAGCACGGACCGGAGGTACTACGTCCGCTCTACCTGGCCATGGGTACTCGAATTCACCACGAGAAGGCCGGCCTGGGCCGCGACATGATCCTCGCCTCCCTCGCCGAATGCGATCTACCGGCCGAACTCGCCGACGCCGCGGACAGCACCGGCTACGACGAAGCCTTGCGCGCCAGCCACTACGCCGGCATGAATCCGGTCGGCGATGCCGTCGGCACACCCGTCATCCACGTCCCGACCGCCGAGGGCGCACCGATTGCCTTCTTCGGCCCGGTCATCTCTCCCGCGCCGCGCGGCGCGGCGGCCGGTCGGTTGTGGGACGGCGTCTTCGCCATGGCATCCACCGATGGCTTCTTCGAACTGAAGCGGGCCCGCGATCGGGACCCGCAATTCGACGCAGCCTGACCGGTCAACCCCAGAAAGTAAGCAGGGAAAGCTATGTCCGCATACGAGCAGCATCCGCTCTCGCCGTTCCGTTCCTGGCTGGGCGTCGCCGTCATCACCGCCAGCCTGTTCACCTTCGTCACCACGGAGCTGATGCCCGTCGGGCTGCTCACCCCGCTGAGCTCCAGCCTGCACGTGGCCACGGGTACGGCCGGGCTCATTGTCACACTCTTCGGCATCTCCGCCGGCCTGGGCGTGCCGTTTCTCGTCGCATGGACCCGGCGCATGAATCGCCGTGCGCTGCTACCGATCCTGCTGGCCGTGCTGGCGATCGGCAACCTCGTCATCGCCGTCGCACCGAGTTTCGCGCTGGTCCTGATCACCCGACTGATCATGGGTTTCGCGCACGGCATGTTCTGGGCCATCGCCGTGAGCATGGCCATGCGGCTCGTGCCGGGGCAATACGCGAACCGAGCTGCCGCGATCGCATTGTCGGGCATCTCCATCGGCACGGTCGTCGGGATTCCGCTGGGTACCTTCATCGGCGGCTTGACCAGCTGGCGCACCACATTCCTGATCTGGAGCGCATTGGCCGCCGTCATCCTGGTCCTGGTTCTCGCGACGATTCCGTCACTGCCGTCGGAGAACGCGGTCTCGGCCCGGGAGGTCTTCGCACTCCCCGTCCAGAACCCCGCGCTGCGCATTGTGATGCTCACGGTTGTTCTCTACGTACTCGGGCATTTCGGTGCATACACCTTCATCCGCCCCTTCCTGGAAAAGACCGATTCGGCATCAACCGCCTTCATCACGGTATTGCTGGTCGTCTACGGAATCGGCGGCGCGGCAGGCAACTTCATCGCCGGGCACACCGTGAACAAGAACCCGAGAGCCAGCTTCAAGGTCGCCTGCGGCGGACTGATGGTCTCGCTACTCCTGCTACTCACCATCGGTCATTCGCACGCTGGAGCCCTGGTGGCCATGGCGCTGTGGGGTGTCTCGTTCGGTGCGGCGAACCTGTGCCAGATCAACCTGACGCTCGCGGCCGCTCCCGACACCTTCGAGGCCGCCATGTCGATCAACACCCTCGGCTACAACCTGTCCATCGCTCTGGGCGCCCTCATCGGCGGCCTCTTTGCCGACAACCTCGGCGTGCGCAGCACGCTGTGGTTCGGGGTCGCGCTCACCGCGGCGTCCCTGGCACTCGCGATGGCCATGGTGCGTGCGACCCGCAATACAAGTGATCTCGAACGCTCGTCGGGCCGAGCCGACGTGACAGTGGAGGCCTGATGACTACCGCGACATTTCGCCAGAACACGACCTTTCCCACGCCGAACGGTCAGGGCCACGGCTACCTGGCCGTACCGGAGAGTGGACGAGGGCCCGGAGTGCTCGTAATCCAGGAATGGTGGGGACTCACCGATCAGATCGCCGGTGTGGTCGACCGACTGGCCGCTGAAGGATTCGTCACGTTGGCACCGGATCTGTTCGGCGGCAGGGTGACTCACAACGCCGCCGACGGAGCGAAGTGGATGCGCGAACTCCCGATCGAACGCGGTGTCGCACAACTTTCCAGCGCTGTCGACTACTTGCTCTCCCACGATACCGTGACCAGCGAAGCCCTCGGCGCAGTCGGCTTCTGCATGGGCGGCGGCTTCGTCGTCGCCTTGGCCGCCGCGGTCGGTGACAAGATCGCCGCAGCCGTTCCCTACTACGGCGCGAACACCGGCGACAATGCCGACTTCTCCAGTTTGCGAGCAGCCATTCAAGGGCATTTCGGCGCGTACGACACGGCGGTGACACCCGAGCACGCTCGACACATGGTCACCAGCGTGCGCGACCACAGTGACGCGGCAGTGGAATTGCACTTCTACCCCGCCGGCCATGCCTTCGCCAACGAGGAAAACCACTCAGGCAACTACGACAAGACCCAAGCCGACCTTGCCTGGGAGCGCACCCTCGAATTCCTGCGTGAATCGCTCCACTGAGCGCACCATCTCGCGCGCGTGAACGCACAGTCACTCGATGGCTCGACGGACGAAAGCGCGCCGACGAAAGGATTTGCCGAGCATGGCAACAGAATTGAAGCCGTCGATCGGGCTGCTCTCGGAGCGCGGACCGATCCTGGCCGCCATCATGCTGGCGAACTCCCTGGTGGCCTTGGATTCCACCATCATTGCCACGGCGGTATTGACCATCACCAAGGATTTGGGCGGATTCACGCAGTTTCCTTGGCTTTTCAGTATCTACCTACTGGCACAGGCGGTCACCGTGCCGATCTACGGCAGCCTCGCCGACTCGCTGGGCCGTAAGCCGATCATGCTCTTCGGCATCGCCGTTTTCGCGCTGGGATCCCTGCTGTGTGGGATAGCGACCAATATGGCCGAACTCATTGCCTTCCGCGCAATCCAGGGAATCGGCGCCGGAGCCGTCGGCCCCATGTCCATGACCATTGCCGGTGACATCTACACCTTGCGCGAACGCGCCAGGGTGCAAGGCTATCTCGCGGGAGTGTGGGCCCTCGCCTCGGTGCTCGGCCCGCTACTGGGCGGAATATTCTCCCAGTACGTCAGCTGGCGATGGATCTTCTTGATCAACCTTCCGCTGGCGGGGATCGCCGCATGGATGATCCTGCGCCAGTTCACCGAACGCGCACCCCGCAATACCCGACGCATCGACTATCTCGGCGCCGGTCTGCTCACCGCCGGAGCCGGCGCACTGATTCTCGCCCTGCTCGAAGGCGGGCAAGCCTGGACATGGAACTCGCCCACCAGCATTACGCTCTTCGCCGCGGGAGCGATCGCGCTGGTCGTCTTCGGCAGATGCGAGCAGTGGGCCACGAATCCGATTCTGCCGCCATGGATCTTCACTCGCCGCATCATCCTCGCCAGCAGTCTGGTGTCCCTGCTGGTCGGCGCGGTGCTGCTCGGGCTCACCACCTATGTCGCGACCTTCGCCCAAGGTGTGCTCGGCAAAGGCGCACTCATCGCCGGTTTCACCGCGTCGACGCTGACGCTCGGCTGGCCGATGGCCGCATCACAAGCCGGAAAGATCTACCTGCGCATAGGTTTCCGCGCGACGGCCCTCATCGGTAGCTCGCTGGCCGCGCTCGGCGCGGCCTCGCTGATCCTGGCGAACAGCGGGTCGGCACTGCCCCAGCTCGCGGTGAGTTGTTTCGTCGTCGGCCTGGGCTTGGGCATGATCGCCACTCCCACCCTCATCGCCGCTCAAACCAGCACCGAGTGGACCGAACGTGGCGTGGTGACCTCCACGAACATGTTCGCCCGCAATATCGGAAGTGCCGTGGGCGTGGCGGTTTTCGGCGCCATCGTGAATGCCCGCACCGAGCACAGCGCGCATCCTGCTCCCAACGCGCTGGCCTCGGCGGTGCACTGGGTGTTCATCGTTACGGCGATCATGGCGCTGATCATGGTGCTCGCGTCGGCGATGATGCCCCCGAAGACCCAGCCGATCAGCTGATCGCGTTGAGATTATCAATGAGGAGCTACCGATGATCGCGACACGTGCTGGAGCCGCCGGACTTGCCGGGACGCTCGTCCTCACCGGGCTCGCGCCGCTGGTCTGGGGGTCGACCTACGCCGTCACCAGTACGTTCCTGCCGCCGGAGCGGCCCATGTTCAGCGCACTCATGCGGGTGCTGCCCGCAGGCCTGCTGTTGCTGGCCGTCACCCGGAAACTGCCACAGGCGCAATGGATTCCGCGGATATTCGCGCTGGGGTCGCTGAATATCGGAATCGTTACGGCGCTGTTGTTCGTCGCCGCCTACCGGCTGCCGGGTGGGGTGGCGGCGGTATTGAGCGCATCCGCGCCGCTGTTCGCGGTGGGTTTCGCGGTGCTTGCCGGGTTCGAACGGCTCACCGGTCGGAAGGTACTGGCCGCAGTGATCGGCCTGGCCGGAGTCGGACTCGTAGTCCTGAAGGCCACAGCATGTCTCGACACCCTCGGGGTACTCGCCGGGCTGGGAGCGGCCGTATCAAGGGCCGGCGGCACTGTGATGACCAAGCAGTGGGGTCGCCCGGACGGGGTCGGTCCGCTGGCCATGACGGGCTGGCAGCTCACCGCGAGCGGATTGCTGCTGCTGCCGGTGGCCGCGATCGTGGAAGGTGCACCGCCCGCGCTGGATGCCCCCGCTATCGGCGGGTACCTCTACCTCGGGCTGATCGGCACCGCCGTCGCGTACGCGCTCTGGTTCCGCGGCATCGCCAAGACCAACGCCACCTCGGTAACTTTCCTCGGCCTGCTGAGCCCGCTGTCGGCGACCGTCATCGGCTGGGCCGCGCTCGGCCAGTCCCTGTCTCCGCTACAGGTCCTGGGGACGGCGATCGCGCTGGGCGGCACCCTGCTCGGCCAGAGCGGAACCGCTTCCCGCGCAACGGAATCCGCATCCGAGCCCGCGACTGGCGCACCTGGGCCCGGTTCCGCGGCGTCGTGAGGGGCCCGGTACCCGATGGTGGGCCGAGTCTGGTTGGGGTAGAGCAGGTTCTGGATCTGGGGGTCGTGGTGGCTAAATAGCAGACTCTCTGCTCTCACCAGTTCGACATTCGGGGTGCTTGCTCGCCGGCGCCGATGTAGACGCGGGTCACCATCTCGGCGACGCAGACGGGCCGCCCGGGTCACCTCGCCCAGTCGGTCACACTCAACTCCCGGCCAACCTATTGCCGAACCTCGTTCTAGTCGCCGCCCATCGACATCCACTGCGATGCAGTCGATCTGGTCGCCGCTGGCCACAGTGGCCGGTAATCTACTTGGGTTGCTCATATGAAGTTGGCTGGAGGGGCTGTGTCGTCGAGCGCACGGGATCGGGACCAGCTACCGGAGGCAAGGGAGTTGGCCGACCGCAGCTCACGCTTGTTCGAGCTCCTGTCCAAGAGTCAGGCGCTGCGCACCATCAAAGTTCAGGACATAGCGAATTATTTCGGCGATGGGCACGTGCTGTGGATTGCAGATTTGCCGGCAGCTGCCCCCGCAGGGTTGCCCACCTGGCAGTCCCCGGCGATCGGTGCGGTACGGCGTCACGTCCTGACGATTCCAGTGAGCCTGGAAGTCGACACCAGCTACGGTGCCCTGTCGGCGCGGACGGACAACTCCGCGACCGGCTACGCCCCCGAATTGCAAGAGTTCGTCGAAGCCACGCGGATGGCCGCTCCGACCGAACTGCTGAAGGCAGAGCGGTCCGGCCGGGAGGACAACATAGAGCCGTTCGACCGTGACGAGCCGACCTGGGTTTCCGAGACCCAAGGCTTCCAAGCATTTCTGGACGGACGGCGCTCCAGTCTGCCGCGGCCCCGACTGAAGATCATCGACCGTTGTCTGAATGAAGGCACACAACCGGAGGCGATCATGCACTACTTCGGCCGCATGGACCACGAGCTCGACGGACTCGGTCTCATCATCATCCGCAGCATCGCCCACGATCGGTCGCGGGCTGCAACCGAGTCCGGTGAGAAAGGTAACCACCGTGAGTAGGCCTGCCCGACCGACCCCGTTGACGGCGCGGCGACCTAGCCGTCCCACCCCACGACCGGCGCTTAAGCGCGAATCCGAGGACCCCTACCAAACTTTCGTCCGCTTCGATTCCGACAGATCATCGATGGACTTCATTGTCCGCGAGTTCGAGGAGTGGGTGCGGGGCAAGGGGTGGCGGCAGACCGTCACCGAACCCGGTGTGCGGGAACAGAACGAGTACCGCCTGAGCGTGGCTCGGCAGTCACTGCCCACAGATGAACTCATCCGGTTCCGCTGGTCCGAGACCCGAGCGGACAACATTTGGCGGACCGAACTCGCTGCCCACACCAGCAAATCAGGTGATGGCTGGTTCCTGCTGCAGGTCCGTAACGAACGCGGCTGGTTTGTCGACGCCCCACGGATCGCCCGTGAACTCGTCGAAGGCTTGACCATCAAGCCCAGCGAGTCGCTTCAACTGGCCCGCACCGCACAACAGGTGCCGTACTTGGGCGTCGCCGAACTCGTCGCGCGCGTGCAGGCGCCCGAACGCCACGGCCTGATATTCGTCGCCGGAACCAATGACCAACTGCCTTTCGACATGTTCCTGGAGAAAGCCAGGAAGTGGTCGAAGGAGCTCACCGCGCAAGCCGAATTCGCGGTGCTCGATCCGGTCGCCACCACAGAGTTCCGGTCCCTCGCCGGTGAGCGGCATGCGGTGGCGCCGGGCACAATCCGTAACTTCCTGCCGGGCACCGACTTCGAAGACCCGGACGATGCCCTGCGGCATCGTTATCTTGCAACCGCCACTCTTACCAAACTTCATGACCGTGCACTGCAGCAGTTGCTCGGGCGGATCGCCCGCCGGCACGCCGCGACCCACAAACTACCCAAAGACCTGATTGCGGACCTGCGCACTCTGGACCGGCTCGAGAACAAATACGTCCTCGAGGGCGGTAGCATCGCCACGGCCTACGACACTCCCGCAGTGCCGGCCCTCGCGAATCCGGTCATCGAGCCGGTCCCACCCTTACTTCCGACTACACCGCCTGCACCGGCAGCGGCACAGACCACAGCGCCAGTCCCGACCGCAGAGCCCGCAACTGGTGTTGATACACCGACCGGTAACGACACGGCAACAACGCTGCCCAAGCCAACCACGGACTCGGTCCCTGCCGCTATGTCGGCGGCAACGCTCAGCGATCCCGAGCTCGCGCTGGTTCGGGAAGTCCTCGGACTCACCGCAATCACCCGAGACGCGCTGCAGGCGATCAAGATTCGTGCCGACGCGGACCACAACGCAGCTACCCTGCTACGCGCCGACCGGCTGGTCGAGGAGAAACAAGAAGAGATCAACCATCTAGAGGACCTGCTCAGCGAACGCAACGACGGCATCGAGCAGTTGGAATACCAGCTGGGCCTGGAGAGCGAGGACGTCAGAGACTCACCGACACCACCCACTCGCAACAGCTGGAAATCTCCGTTCTGCGACGGCAACTCGCCGAGGCCGGTGCCTACAGCGTCGTCGTTCCGGCACCCGAGCGAACCGAATACCCTGGCTCCTACCTCCAATTACTGGACCAGCTGGAGCAACTCACGCCGGACGGCATCGTTTTTACGGGTGACCAGGACATCTGTGGCGATCTCGACCGTCACGACGCACACGGCACGACTGCCAACGTCGCCTGGGAAGTCGTCCTGACTCTCCGCGACTATCTCCGAGCCCGCACCGACAACCTGTCCTACAGAAGCGTCCACGCGTATCTGAGCGACCCGCCACCCGGCTACCGCACTGTTTCGTTAGGAAAATTCGCCGCCGCTGAATCCCCGAAGACGATGCAGCAGTGGAGCCACGAACGCATCTTCCCCGTGCCCAGCTGCGTCTCACCGTCCGGACACATCACCATGCAGGCCCACTTCCGCCTCGGACGCGGCAGCCAGATCAGTCCCCGCCTCTACTACCTGGACAACTGGTCCACAGACCGCAAGATCTACATCGGCTACATCGGCCCCCACCTCACCAACACCAAAACCAGCTGATGCGCTCGAAGCCAATTCGGTCAGCGCCCGGTTATTTTCGTGACCAATGGGTACGAGATCCAAAATCGCTTGTCAGTGCAGGTCCCATCCTTATAGTGCCCCGCCTGGTACACCTAGAGGTTGCATCCATTGCGCTAAAGGCCAGGGCACAGGTCCCATACCCGCTTGGGTCGCACGTCACTACAGTCGGTCAGCTACCAGCGAACCAAGATGAAAAATTTCCGGTATCCAGAGGGCGCAGCTGCTCACGATCAACCCCGTATCGCCTGAAGAGCGCAAACAGGTCGGCAAAATTTTCGTCGTCGACTGCCGCAGGGTCTACCTCCATGTAAAGCGTATTACCACGCCCGACATAGGATTTGACGCAGGGGATCTTGTCCAACCACCCGAAGAATGCGGCTTCATCGTTGTATGAGTAGTAGAGAACCTCGCGAGCTTCCAGCGTCGTCCCGCCGACTGGGTTCATCGTGTCGCTCCTCCCGGGTAAACATTCGTGTAACCACCAGATTTCTGCTGCACATCCCAGTGGGGACCGCCGTGCGCCAAGGCTCCTGGGCCCGTGGGAACCCAGACGTTGCCATCCGCGTCTTCCCATCCCATTCCGCGCCCATTTGATGCGGGCACCCAACGATCACCGCCCCTTGGCGGATTGAATCCCTCCGCTTTACCAGGCCTACCAGGAGCCTTCGCACCGGAAGGGTCATACGCATTCGTTGGTGGTTTTGTTGACGCCGGGCTGATCATTGCGCCATCTGCACCGATTATCACCTGCATAGCGATGATCATGCCGAGGTTCGTGATAGCCCGATCGAGGTCGATGTCAGGTAGGGCATGGAAGGCATCGACGACACCGACCGCGCCGGCAGCCATAGCCGCGATGCCGATGATCCTCGGCATCTGACTGGCCTGAAAGGCGGTCTGGAGCGTGTTGGCAGTTTCGAGCACCTCGGCGTCGACCGCAACCTCCGCAACGGCTGCGGACCCGCCCAGACTGAACAAAGCCAGCGCTCCACCGATAACCGCAGCGACGCCGATGGAGAGCTCGAGCGCATTGATTGAGCTGGTGGTCTGATTGCCGAGAGCGACGGTGGCGTCGTGGTAATCCTTCACCGGCGCGGCCATCTTCTGCGCGGCGGTTGTCACGGTGTCGGCACCGGTCTTCAGCGTCGCGAAGTGACCCTGAATGAGTTGCAGATTGGTGGCATCGTCCATCCCATCAAACTTGGCCGAGATCTGCGCGATCTGGCTCGCTGCTCCGGTGAGAGTGGCATGTCCAGCGAACGTACTCCAGGCCGACTGCGCTTTGTCCAGCTTGTCCTTGTCTCCGTTCGGCAGCTTCCCGAATGCGGAGAGCACCTTTGCGACCAACTGGTCGAAGAATGCCTTCACTCCACCGTGGTCGTCGAACCCGATCCCATTGCCGCCAACCGACGATGGGTAACTGACCTTGTATTCGCTGACCTGGTCCACGTTCGGCCTAGACGGGGCCGGATTACTCTTGTTGGCTCCGCCATAGTTGTAGCCCATCGCATACAACACAGCACCGTAGTTGGTGAGCGCGTTTGCCAGGCTGGCGGAGGTCTGCAGCGTCTGCTGCGCGGCCGTGTCGTACGCCTTACCCCACTCGGCGCAGCCCGGGGCGTCGCCAGCCATGCCGACGCAATCGCTCCTGACTGCATCATGAACCGGCCTATCGGCCTTGCGTAGCTCGTCGGCGAGGTTTTGACAGGCTTTAGCGGCGTCGTAATAGGTTTGCCAGTCGACTCGCATCATCGACCAGAATTCAGCATGCGCCGATTGTTGTCTCGTGCACCGGTATAGCGCTCATGCATCTTCCTCGTCGCATCACCGGCCTCGGCGATTCCATCCGTGAACTCGCGAGCCTCGGCCGACCACTGAGCCTGTGCCGCGGTGTAGGCGCTGGCTGCGGCCGACTCCCAACTGCCGTTGGACAGGGTCTTCACCTTGCGGTCCAGCTCGTCCAGGTGCTCACGCAGGAATCCGGATAGGCCGGTGAGCCGGGAAACGATCCGATCCAACTGCTCGAGGTCGACGGTGAACTCGGAACTCACGGCAGATCCAGACTGGAGATGTTCGACGCGCTGGCCGCATCGATGTTCCGGTAGTTAGCCGCGGTTACGCCCAGCTTCTCGGCCAAGCTGGTCAGGGATTGCATAAGTTTGGTTCCGCCATCGCGGGTTTCACCCCACCCGGCGGAGAACTCGTCGGCCGCGTCGCCGATCCAGCCACTCGCCAGCAGGCTGTCCACTTCACGTGCAGCCGAATCCAATGCCTGCTTCATGGTGTCGGCGATGTTGTAGACGTACTGCCCAATCGCCTGCACATCATCCGGAACGACCGATACATTCGGGCCGGGCCCTGACGGTCCCCCGCTACCGCTCATGCACCGACCATAACGGCGGACCTGTCACGACGTCCAGCGCGCCCAAGGAAACGATGCTGGCGAATCGTGCACCTAGAAGCTGGGCTGAAGCACGTAGCGACCGCGCGTGCCCCCCTTGGCGACGGCTCGGTGGGCGTCGGGGGCCTCGGCCAGCGGCAGGACCGCGTGTACGCGCGTCGGCAGCAGGCCGGACTCCGCGCGGGTCAGCAGTTCCCGCAGTTGCGGACCGTCGGAGTGCAACATCAGCACGTGCACGGTGATCCCATGCTCTGCCTCGGGCGCCAGGTTGGGCCGGACTCCGACGAAGGCTCCGCCGTCACGCACCACGGCCAGCCCCCATCCCTGCTGCGACGTGGTGTCTACAACCGCATCCCAGCCCCGCTCGGCGTGGGTGAGGAAGGCGGCGCCCAAGCCGCGCACAAACCCCTCATCCGCCGCTCGCGCCAAACCTGTTACCTGCCAACCACGTTCGGGTGCAAGCACCACCACATTCGCCCCGATCGCACCGGCCGCACCGGTCACCAGCAGCCGAACAGACAGCAAACTCTTCGACAGCTCATTGCAGCGGACCGAGCTCGGCCGCAAGCGCTTCCAACAGCTCGACCTGCTGCTCAGGTGCGGAGGGCAGGAGGTGGAGCGCGATGTGCACCTCGTCGGCGCCGACGGAGACGGCACGATCGAGATCCCTCAGCACCGTGTCGGTGAAGGCGCGGGCAGTCAGTTCATGGCGGGCGGGGATCACGTTCACCATCACGGTGCCGGTGCCACCGGCCGCTCGGTACCACCCGACCTGCACACGCGTGACCTCCCAGTCGATCGCGGTGGTGACGAAGCCGTCGCCGATGTCGGCCGCACGTTCGATGGTGTGCTGGTTTATCGCACCGACAAACAAGGGAATTGTGCCTCGGGAGGGTTTCGGACCGACCAGGGATGGTGGGATTCGGTAGTGCTTACCGCAGAACTCGACGGGGTCGGGTGTCCAGCAGGCCCGCAGCGCGGCGATGTGCTCGATGAATCCCATACCTCGGCGGCTCGCCGGGACACCCGCCGCGACGAACTCCTCGGGAATGTAGAACGGCGGCTTCCTCGTTCCGCCGCCTTGGCCGACGCCGACATCCAACCGCCCTCCGGATAGCCGGTCGAGGGTGGCCAGTCTGCGGGCCAGGAGGATGGGCGGGTGGAAGATCGAGTTCACGATATCCGTGGTCACCCGAATCCGTTGGGTATGCGCGGCCGCCCAGGTCAGCATCTCCAGCGAGTCCCAGGCGTGAGATTCGGGCAGACCGGCGTCGTTGTCCCAGTGCGGTCCGACCGGGATCAGGAGCCGATCGCTGGCAGACACGGCGTGAAAGCCGAGCCGTTCGGCGGCCCGGGCAATGGTGACTACCGCGTCCGGGCCGGCGTAGGGGTCGATGTAGGGGAGGCTGACGCCTATGCGAGGCAGATTCATTCATACACTCCGGTGATCGCCGTTGGGGTTCGGAACGTCCCAGGTGGGGCGCTCTTCGCAGGAGTAGTCGGAGCGGGTGACAGATTCTTGCGGTCTCGTCCCGCAAGAATCTGTCACTAGTTCCGACTTGATGGTGTGCGGTGCCAGAGGGGCGCTGCTCGGCCAGTCGAAGGAGACGACGTGAAATTTCTATTGATCATGCACAGCAACCCGCAGATCTGGGAGGCGCTGACCGAAGAGGAACGCACCGCGGTGATGAGCGGCCACGGTGCGTTCATGGAGACCATCACGAAGTCGGGGGAGATGATCGGCACCACCGCATTGGCCGACCCGTCGCAGAGCGCGGTGGTCAGGGTCCGGGGCGGTGTCCCCGCCGTCACGGACGGCCCCTATCTCGAGGCCAAAGAGTACCTCGGTGGCTACTACCTTGTGGAGTGCGAAAGCCGGGAACGCGCCGTGGAACTGGCGGCGCTCATCCCGGACGCGGGCGTCGTGGGCCTCGGCATCGAGGTGCGGCCGGTGGTCTTCGCGGGCACGGCCGACAGCTGAGCACCGCGGTGAAGTTCCTACTGAACATCTACGTGAGCGCCGCGGACCCACCGGGAGAAGTGTTCGCCCACCAGCAGTTTCTGGCTGTCACCGGACAGGCGGGGGAACTCATCAGCGGTCACCTGTTCGCCGATCCATCGATCAGCGCCGTGGTTCGGGTTCGAGACGACGTGGTGACGGTGACCGAGGGGCCGTATCTTCCGGCCGCGGACCACGTCGCAGGCCAGTTCATGGTCGACTGCGAAAGCCGCGAGCGCGCTGTGGAATTGGCTGCCCTGCTGCGGCGCGGCGCGAACGGCGACGTGGAGGTGCGACCGTTGATGGACTGGGCCGGGATGGAGATGTGAGTACACCCGAAGGGCTCGAGGACCTGCTGCGTGAACTGGCGCCGCAGGTCCTCGGCGCGCTCCTCCATCGCTACGGCGGGTTCGAGGAGTGCGAGGACGCGGTCCAGGAGGCATTGCTCGCCGCGGCGGTGCAATGGCCTGCCGAGGGCATCCCGGAAAGACCGCGGTCGTGGCTGGTCACAGTTTCCGCCCGCCGCCTGGTCGATCAGATCCGCAGTGAGCAGGCGCGCCGCCGCCGAGAAGTCGGTGCGGCAAGGCTCGAAACATCGGATGCTGAGTTCGCGCGGCCAGCCGACGACGAAGGTCCCGCCGGCCAGGACGACACTCTCGCGCTGCTATTTCTTTGCTGCCACCCGGAACTGACACCCGCCGCCCAGGTCGCGCTCACTCTCCGTGCGGTCGGCGGGCTCACCACCGCGGAGGTGGCGCGGGCATTCCTCGTGCCGGAGGCCACCATGGCCCCGAGAATCAGCCGGGCCAAGCAGAGAATACGGTCCGCCGGAGCATCATTCGCGATGCCGAGCCCCCAGGAGTGGACCAAACGACTGGACACGGTCCTACAGGTGCTCTACCTGATCTTCAACGAGGGCTACACCGCGAGCTCCGGACCCGACCTGCACCGCGGGGAGCTCACGACAGAGGCGATCCGGCTCACCCGCATGCTGCACCGATCCTTACCCGAGGACGGTGAAGTGGCCGGGCTGCTAGCACTCATGCTGCTGACCGAAGCACGTCGATCAGCGCGCATCAGCGCGGACGGCGCGCTCATACCGATGGCCGAGCAGGACCGGAACCAGTGGGACGCCACCATGATCGAAGAAGGCAGCACGCTGGTCACCAACGCCATGTCCGCGTCGCCCCTGGGTCCG
Source organism: Nocardia albiluteola (assembly GCF_018860155.1). Lineage (GTDB taxonomy): Bacteria > Actinomycetota > Actinomycetes > Mycobacteriales > Mycobacteriaceae > Nocardia > Nocardia albiluteola. The sequence continues at coordinate 1,205,017 of NZ_JAHKNI010000001.1, read as the reverse complement.
TACCAGCTCCAAGCCGCCACCGCCGCACTGCACGTCCAGGCACCGCGAGCAGAGGACACCGACTGGGAACAGATCCGCATCCTTTACGGAATCCTCGGCCGGATCGCACCGAACCCCATGGTCACACTCAACCATGCCGTCGCGGTCGCGATGACCAACGGCCCGCAGACCGGACTCGACCTGCTCGAGGGACTCGACCACGATCCCAGGATGGCCCACCACCACCGCGTCCACGCCGTCCGCGCCCACCTCCAAGAGCTGGCCGGTGACTTCGCCGCCGCCCGCGCCAACTACGAACGGGCGGCCCGCTGCACCACAAGCCTCCCCGAACAGCGCTACCTCCAGGACAGAGCGAGCAACTTGACTGACGGTGACGTGACCGCATAACCCAGGGTCCGAAGGCCATCTCGACCGACGACGTCGGGCCGGGGCATCTACGACTCCCCCGACTTCGTATCCAAACGCTGCGCAATGCTGCGGGCCATGGCCTCGGGATCCTCCGCAAGTTCCGACGGCAGCGCGCCCATGTTCCAGAGGGTGGCGAAGCCGTGGACCAGCGACCAGGCCGCCACGACGGCCGAGTTGTCCGGGGGCGATACGGGGTCGTTGCCGGCGACCCCTTCTGTCAGTTGCGCGAAGGCGCGCTCGCCCGCGCGGTCCAGGATCGGATCGCCCGCGCGGTGCAGGTCGGGGCTGAACATCACCTCGAAGTGCGCCCGGTGGCCGATGGCGAACCGGACGTAGGCCACCCCCATCTCGACGATGTCGCCGCCGCGCGCCCGGACCTCCGCGAGGGCGTCGCCGAGCAGTTGGAAGCCCTCGGCCGCGACAGCCGTGAGCAGACCCGCCTTGTCACCGAAATGGTGGACGGGCGCGGCGTGCGACACCCCGACCGCGCGGGCCAGCTCGCGCAGGCTCACCGCTCCGGGGCCTCGCTCGTCGATGGCGGTCACCGCCGCATCCAGCAGGGCGCGGCGCAGGTCGCCGTGGTGGTATTGGCGCTGAGTGGGCATCCCTCGACCCTAGCGCAATCTTTCCATTGACAATATCGGGTTCGCCATGGGATCTTTCCAATGGAAAGTTCACACTGGGCTAGGAGGAACCCATGGCCCCACTCGTCATCCTCGTCGTCGTCACACTCGTGGCACTGCTCGCTCGACGTCTCGGCATCACGATGCTTCCCGGGCCCGCGGTGCCCCTGCGCATCGGGCTCGCCGCGATGTTCACCGCCACCGGGCTGGCTCACTTCATCGGCATGCGTGCGGAATTGATCCGGATGGTGCCACCGGGGCTGCCCGCACCGGGATTTCTGGTGACGCTCACCGGCGTGCTGGAGTTGGCGGCGGTCTTCGGGCTACTGATCCCGCGCACGGCGAGATGGACGGCGATCGGCCTCACCGTCCAACTTGTCGCCATGTTCCCGGCCAATGTGCATGCGGCACTGGCGCACCAGTCGTCCGCGCCGGAAGACCAGCTGCTACCCCGCACCCTCATGCAGCTGGTCTTCCTGGCCGCAACGGTCGCCGTCGCCGCACACCGCACGGCTGCGTCCGGTCTGCCACCTCATCCTCGGTTCAGCGGACCGCACCGGCCACCCGAACTCGGCCGGGAGAAACGGTGATCGCCGCCGCGGATTGCGTTATGCAGGCGTAATCTACTGCACCGCAGCGTATTACGATCCGCCCGCCGTGACCTTGGTATCGATGAGCCCGAGGTATTCGCCCTGCGGCGCCTGGATCACGCCCATACGGCCGAAGGGACTGTCGTCCGGGCCCATCAGGACTGTGGCGCCGAGTTCAGCGGCGCGGTTCAGTCCGGAATCCACGTCGTCGAACTGGAACCAGGTGAGCCAGTAGGTCTGATCCTGGCCCGGAACCTTCGCCGAATCCATCATGCCGCCGACCCCGTCCGCGCTGCCCGGCGTCGCAAAGGTCGAGTAGATCATGTTCTGGCCGTCGCCGATCTCGGTGAAGTTCCAGCCGAAGACCTGGCTGTAGAAGTCCTGCGCGGGCTTGTAGCCCTGGGTGTGCAGTTCGTTCCAGGTGTAGGCGCCGTGTTCGTTGAACACACCGGCGCCCTTGTGCGCCTTGGCTTCCCAGACACCGAAAACGCCGCCGCCGGGATCAGCCGCGACGAACATCCGGCCGACATCCATGACGTCGAACGGGGGCATGAAAACCTGACCGCCCGCGGCGGTGACCTTGGCCGCGATATCGTCCGCACTGTCGGCGGCGAAGTAGGTGGTCCAGGCCGAGGGCATCGGCATCCCCTGCGGCTTCGGGCCGATGCCCGCCGCGGGCCTGCCGTTGACCATCGCCATGAGATACCCGCCCGCCTCGGGCGGGCTATCCATAATGTCCCAACCGAAAAGATTGGCGTAGAACTCGCGGGCCTTGCCCGTGTCATCGACCTGACAGTCGATCCAACACGGCGTGCCTTGTGGCCAGGTGCTGTCGCGAGTTGGCATCGTGCGTCCTTCCTGAGCGGTGAGGCCGCGCACCAGCGCACTCAGGCCGATCGCTGGCCGGCGGCAGTGATCGAAAACGGTGATCCGACGAGCGAATCACCACGGATCATGCTTCCAGATCGAGAACGTTTCCGCAGTCGATCTCGACCTCGAACCGCCAGGAAGTACGGGTATTCCGACCCTATCGAAGGCCGTGTCCGATGACTTTCGCTCCGCGATCGCCTCTCTATTGGTAGGAGGTGGTCGCAATGACCGGAGCGGTCCGCTGCGGGGTCCATCTCGGGAAGAAGACAATCATGCACATCGGAGTCATCGGCGCGACCGGCGCCATCGGCAGCCGCATCGTCACCGAAGCCCTCGACCGCGGGCACCAGGTCACGGCATTCAGCCGCGACATCACCAACATTCACGACAATCGCGAGAACATCCGTTGGCAGAGCATCGATGTCACCGATGCCGGCAGTATCGCCGCGGCCGTGCCCGGCCTCGACGTCCTGATCAGCGGATTCGGACCGGGCAACGCCGCCGCCGATCCCGTCGATGCCGTCGCCCGAGCCATAGCCGACCCCGGCATCTATGCCCGCGCCGCCACCGCGCTGCTGACCGCGCTGGACAGGCATTCGCGGGTCCGGCTCATCGTCGTCGGCGGTGCCGCAAGTCTCGAGGTCGAACCGGGAGTCGTGTTCGAGGACTCGGATGAGCTGCTCAATGCCGCGATCGATGGCTTCGGCCTGCCCAGGGAGTACGCCGCGGTAATGCGCGGCCACGGCGAGGCGCTGAAACTGTTTCGCGCCTCCAACCGACTGTGGACCTACCTCAGCCCGGCCGTGGAGATCGCCCCCGGCGAACGCACCGGCCGTTTCCGAATCGGCGGCGACCAACCCGTCATGGACGCCGAGGGCCGCAGCCGGATATCCGCCGAGGACGCGGCCGTCGCCGTCCTCGACGAGGTCGAGCTCCCACGTTTCGTGCAGCGCCGCTTCACGATTGGGTATTGACCACGGAGCCGACCGGATTCGTACCGCCGGCTACCACGGATGGGGTATACATCGGTGGTACGGATCTCGAATCTCAGCACACAATAGGAGACTTGCCGTGTCCGAGGGTCCTGTCGACCTGCGCACCGACGTGCCGCACTCGGCCCGGATATACGACTATTTTCTCGACGGCAAGGACAACTACGCGGCCGATCGCGCGGTCGCGGAGCAGGCGCTGCAGCAGTTTCCCGCGGTCCGGATGACAGCGCGCACCAATCGCGAATTCATGTGCCACGTCACGCGTTACCTCGCAGGGGAGGGCGTTCGCCAGTTCCTCGACATCGGCACGGGCATCCCGACCGAGCCGAACCTGCATCAGGTCGCCCAGGAGGTGGCCCCGGAGTCCCGGGTGGTGTACGCCGACAACGATCCGATCGTGCTCACCCACGCCAGGGCGCGGCTGATCAGCACGCGCGAGGGCCGCACCGCCTACGTCCAGGCCGACGCCGCGGATCCCGAGAGCATCCTCACCTCACCGGAACTGCTTGGCACACTTGACCTTTCGCAGCCCGTCGCGGTGTCTCTGATGGCTCTGCTGCACTTCGTGCCCGGCGATGTGTACGAGGTGGTGAACACGTTGATGAAACCCATGGCGCCGGGTTCCTACCTCGCGATCTCGCATGTGACAACGGATTTCGACGAGGGCGCCGACGATCCTGAGGGCATGGCGCGGCTGTTGCAGGTCTGCATCGACTACGGCATCCCCGTGCAACCACGCACCCGCGCCGAGGTCGGGCGGTTCTTCGACGGGCTGGAACTGGTCGAGCCGGGTGTCGAGGTGATCCACCGCTGGCGCCACGAGGGCATCCGACATCCGCGCAGCCACGACAAGCAGGTCTCGCTCTACGGCGCTGTGGGCAAGAAGGTTTGAGCGCAACGAAGGCTAAGTCCTCAGCGTTAGGCGTGGGCACCGACCCGAGGGTCGGTGCCCACCTTTCTGTTCGGGGTCGAGACGATGCCCGACCAGCAGCGATTCCGTAGCAACCAGACCGGGGCGGGCTGCTCGACGACCGGTTTCAGCCCTCGACGAGCTCGGCCAGGTTGTCCAGGGAGGCGCGCAGCTGGTCCGGTCCGGTGGCCCGGGCACGGACCTGGCGCTTCTCGTCCTCGAGCGTGGACCAGTCGTAGGTGTGCGTGACCCGGATGTGTTCGCCGTCAACGGATTCGATTTCCCAGCGCCACAGGTGCCCCGGCGGTTCCTTGCCCACCTCGGCGGGCCGCCAGGCGATGCGCCGCCCCTCCTCGAACTCCACCACGTGATTCTCGCGGACCATGCCGTTGGTGAGAGTCATGGTGAAGACATCCCCGACGCGCCGGGGGCGCTGCGCCTCAGCGGCCTGCGACAGGTTGTCGTTGCCGTCCCAGCGCGGCTGCTGCGCGGGATCGGCGATCAACTCGAAAACGCTCGCCGCATCAGCGGCGATCACGCGAGTCACACTCACGACGCGCGGAATCTGGGTGTCATCGGTCATGCCGCTATCCAAACACGCGGCATGGGCGTGTCGCGAGGGTCGCGGCTGCGGATCGAGCGTCGTTGCCGGGCAGACGATTCCGATCACGGTCACAGGTCCAGCAGCCACCATCCGGCTTCTTCGCTCATCCATGAGGAATCCGATGGTGGTGTGGATGCGTACAGCGCCTCATCGAACATTGAAAGGCCCGGATCATCTTGCCCGGTGAGGCCTTCCACGTCGGTGGTGCTGGCGGTGGTGATCTTCAGATTTCTGGGTATGCGGGGCATGAAGCCGACGTCGATGAGCGCGGCCTGTTCGGCCGGTGTCGGTTTCGTGCTGTCGAGGGACAAGTAGGCGCCGACGCCGTGGTCGAATCCCTCGGACTCCATATACGCCAGCACATGCCGTGCGACCAGAGCGGACCGGCCGAGCCCGCCCAGGACGGCGGGCTTGTCGCCTGAGCGCCGTCTTTTCGTTTCCAGTCGTGCGAAACAGTCTGTGCGGGAGGTCGGGATGAAGGCGAGTTCACCGCGGACGGTGTGGGAGGTGCGTGATGTCGGCAAGCGCGATGCCGGTGAGGCCGGGGCCGAGGTGCACCAGTTCGGTGTCGAGGCCGCTGTTCAGGTTGACGTGGCGGATGCTGCCACCGAGATCGCTGATGTAGTACTCCGATTCGGAGACGGCGGTCAGGCCGATTGCTTCCTGGTAGCCGGTGGAAAGGATCTGGGGTGTACCGATCCTCGGCTGCACGATTGCGCGGTTGAGCGTATTGCCGGAGGGTTCGGCGCCACGATCGGTCCACACCAGGGTTGCACCGCCGGCCAGATGCAGGTCTACGGGTTCGGGCAGGTCCTTCCACAGCAGTGTGATGTCGTCGCGGTGTTGCGCGCTGGTTCCGGGCGGCAGATCGATCGGGGCGCGAAAGATCCTGCCCTGCCCGGCTTTCGGCGCGCCTTTCTGTGTCCAATACAGCAGACGCCGATCCAGATCGACAGCGATGCCGACACAGTGATTGGTGGGGATGTGCGCGGCCTGTTCGCCAACTGCCGCGATCACCAGCGGACGCAGATCGCTACCGTCGAGGTTGCTGCACAGCACCTGCATGCCTTCCCGGTCGCACCAGTACAGTACGCCCTGGTCGAAATCGGCGGTGAGCTGTTTGCCGCTGGTAAACGCCCCGCGCGCCAGGATCGTGACGCGGTTCCCGCCGTCGAGGTCGGCCCGTTCGAGCGAGGCGTTGCGGGTGTAGGCCGCTTCTGGACGCGGGCCACTGCCGGGATCGGGGGCGCCCATATTGGTCCAGTACACATGGCCCCGCGATTGGTCGACGACGATACCGTCCGGCCTCTCATCGAGTCCGGCGATCAAGGTCCGCACCCGGGTGCCGTCCACCGACACCGCCTGCATCTCCTGTTCGGCTACGTTCAGTACCAGCAAGTCGGTCATCGGTATCGCTCCCTAATCCGATTCGGGGGCTGGCGCATTCGGACCAGGAGGCGTTGCCGAAGTGTGAACTGCGGCGAACGAGGGCACCGCGTCGCAGATCGCTCGGGTATCCCGGCCGGCCTGCATCACGGTGCCGTCGGGCCTGATGATCGCGGCGCTCGCCCGAGCATCCTGTAGCCAGTCGGCGAGTTCACTTTCCGGGGCTGCGGAGACGACGACGGCGCCACGGCGCTCCAGTTCGTTGCGCTGCTGCTCGCCCAGCGCTGTGGAGGTGATCAACGCGAATCGGTTTGCGATCACCTTGTCGAGCCGAACACCCTGCGGCAGAACGGGATTGGGGCACAGCCTACCGGCGAGGTCTCGTCGGCCGTCGGACTTGGCCACCAGAGCGGAGGTGTGCAACGTCGGGGCAACGTCCGGGGTGGCGAAGCGACGTATAGGAGGGAGGTGAAGCATCCGCGGGAAGACCACCCCTCGGAAATAGTCTCCCATCCGCCCGCCGGCGGTCATTGCCCGTCCCAAGGAGATCGCGAGCCGAATCATCGTGCGGACGTGGGGTTCTCGTTCTTGCTGGTAAGTATCGAGCGCGCTGTCTGGCAGGCCCCCGCCGAGCACACCGGCCAGTTTCCAGGTCAGATTCATCGCATCGCGCAGGCCCGCACACAGGCCTTGGCCGATGAATGGCGGTGTGGTGTGGGCGGCGTCGCCGAGAAGGAACACGTTGCCCTCGCGCCATCGGTCGGCGACTCGGGCACGGAAGGTGTACTCGGCCACCCGCACCAGGCTCAGCTGCTCGGCGGGGACCGTTGCCAACCAGGGCGAGATCAGCGGAACCACGCCGGCGATGCTCTGGTAGTCCGCGGCGGTCTCCCCGTCGAGCAACTCGAATTCCCAGCGGTAGCGGGTGTCGCCGACCCGCATGTAGCTGCCGGCGCGCACGGAGCTGCAGAGTTGGTGCAACCCGTCCCATTGGTGCAGGTCCGCGTCGGTGTCCACGTCGATCACCAGCCACCGCTGCTCGAAGTGCAGATCGGCCATCACCGCGCCGATCGCGGAGCGGACTGTGCTGTTGGCGCCGTCACAGCCCAGGACATAGGTGGCCACGACACTCTGCTCGCTGCCGTTGGGGCGGTCGGTGAAGCTGACTCGCACGCAACCGTCGCCTTGTTGGGTGATGCCGGTGACTTCGGCGTTGCCCCGCAACAGGATGCCGGGCTGTTCGGTGAGGTTGGCGCGTAGCAATGCCTCCAACTCGGGCTGGTCGTACATGTTGGCCTTGGGAAAGCCATGCGGGCTGTTCGGTGGCACCGGGTTTTCGTCCAGCACCCTCATCTGCGGGTCCACCAGCCGGATGCCGAGGCTGGGCCGGGAGATGGCAGCGAATTCCTCGTAGACGCCCAGGCGGGCCAGGATGCGGCAGACCTCGTCGTCGCAGTGAACTGCGCGCGGCTGCGGGTAGATGTCCGGGTAGCGCTCGAGAATCAGACAGGAGACGCCGTACTGGCTCAACAGCGTGGCCGCGGTGACGCCAGCGGGACCGGCGCCGACGATGACGACCGGCACCGACGCCAGCGTGGCGTGGCCCGGTGCGCTCACGCTCACGCGTACCTGACCACGTTGCGTTGAGTGCCGAGGTCGATGGTGCCGTCGTCGGTGGCCACGGTCGCCTCCACCACGTCGCCGTCGTGCAGATACAACCGATTGTGGGCCTGGCTGGCTAGGAATCCCTCCAGCGTAGGCGGGCCGGCAGGCACACCTTCGGGCTTGCGGACCGCGGTGCCCACCGGCGTGCCGGTGAGCACCAGGTCGCCGGCCTCGAGGCACTGGAAACGGGAAATCGCCTGCAGGGCTTCGAGGGGGAGGAAAATCATGTCGCCCTTGACCACACTGTTCTGGCGTTCCTCGTCGTTGACCGACAGCTTCACCCTCAGCTCACCGAAGCGCTCGAGTTCACTCGCGTCGAGCAGCACCAGCGCCGGCCCGACCGGAGTGAACGTCGGGTAGGACTTCGCTTCGTAGTACTGCCCTTTGGCCTGTTGCACATCGCGCGCCGACACATCGTTGGTCACCACCAGTCCGCACACGAACTCGGCCAGGTTCGCTTCGGTGACCTCGGTGCCCACCGGGAGCTCGCGGCCGATGACCAGCCCGATCTCCACCTCGTAGTCCAGCAGCTGGACGTGCGGGGGTTTGACGATGTCACCGAACGGTCCGGTGATCGAACCGCCTGCCTTGCGAAAAAAGGTCAGCTGCGTCTTGGCGGGGTCGCGGCCGACGTCTCGGACATGGGAGGCGTAGTTGACGGCCTGGGCCACCACCCGGCACGGCACGGTCACCGGTGACAGCGGCTTGAGGCGGCTGACCGGCACGGTGTAGGAGCTGCGCGCGGCGTCGTCGATAGCCACGCGGTCGGCCAGTAGCTCGCGGGTGGTGGCGGCGTCGGTGGCGATGCGGGCGGCCCCGGACGCGGTGTGCACCCACCACGCGTCGGCGGTGCGCAGGATCGAGACAGTCATAACGGGTCCACCTTTCTCTCGGTCCGGTGGTGCCGGTCAGGAATTGGCCATGGCGAATAGTCCGCGCAGCGCGGCCAGGTCGAATTCGTTGTCCTTCTGACGCAGCGCGTCCAGCATCATGGCAACTTCGCGCGCAGTTTCGCGGCCCGGGTTGATGCCGAGGAAGTCTTTGCTGATCTTGGGTCCCCATTGATACAGCCCGGAGGCGGTGAGCGGCCCCCAGCCGGGTTCGAGCGTGCAGTCGAACATGTCGCCGTCGGTGAAGTGCTCGACCAGGAAACCCTCCGGGTCGCGCCAATAGTCGAAGATCTGACTGCCCTGAACGTGGCGGCCGATCCCCCATGAGCGGCGATACCCATGCTCAGCCAGGTATTGTCCGCCGGCAGCCAATGCGTCGAGGTCACATACCTGATAGGCGGAATGCACGTAGCGGTTGGCAGGGCCCAGCGCCAACGCCAGGGTGTGGTGATCGGCCGGGGTTGTCCCGCGGTCGCAGCGGTTGAAGCTCATGATCGGTCCGCGCTCGCGCTGGCCGGGGAAGAAATGAAAGTCGCTCACGATCAACCCCAAGTGGTCGAGAAACCAGTTCAGCGATTCGCGGTACTTGGTGGTCTGCCACACGACGTGCCCGAGTCGTTGTATCCGGGTGGGGACCCGCGGCGGGCGCTGGGCGACGTTGACCCGGACCAGTTCGTGGCCGAAGTTGAACACGTGGGGCTCCTGGGCGGGCAGCGCCGGAAGCTGATGCATGCCAGCGGCCACCCGCACTGGCAACCCGCTCGGGTCGACCAGATCGACCGCCACACCGCCGAGGGTTTCGGGCATCGCAACCATCCCGACCCCCGTCGCCTCAGCCAAGCGCCGTACGTCGGATTTGTCGGCCGCGGCGAACGTCGGACCGACAAACCGCGCGCTCGGGCCACGGCGGATCACCAGACACGCAGGGCCCGCGTCGCTGCCCCGCAACTGCAGCTCATCATCGGTGCGCAACGCGGTGGTGAAGCCGAACGCGTGGGCGAAGGCCTCGGCGGCGGACAAGTCGGGCTTCTCGAACTCCAACCAAGCCACGTCCTGCACCTTGATGATCGGGTTGCGCGAGCGTCCGGGATGCTCACCCTTGTGTGCACCCTCATCGCTGTGCAGGTCTTTGTGAGCACCGGCGACATGTTCGCCCATTGGTGATGCTCCTCGTCGACTCGAACACGGTTGCTACGCGGAGTTGACTCAAAACAAGGTTGCTCTGCGGAAACTACCCCTCAGCAATTCGATCGGTGGCCGAATGGTGGTCCGAGCAGTAATCCACGCTACGCCGCCACCCCGCACACCGATGCGCTGTTCGCCCGATCCCCCTCACGCAGCCGCGCGGCGGTCGGCTCCCTTCCTTCGCCGGTGTACCCGCCCATTCAGATCAGGACCAACGCCGCAATCAGGCCGAGGAACATCACCGCGCACCCGATGGGACCCCGACGGGCTGTTCGTCTCCTGGCTGGGCCGGCCGGACTAACCACCACCGGCCCGGCAACGACTTTGCCGCACTCAGCAGGAAAGATCGGCGAAACATGCCGAAACCGGACCTCGGCCGAAATCCGCCGCGGCCCGCCGTCTGGAAGAGTGTCGGCGGTGGTGGCGGAACGACGACAGCGGGCCGGGATGAACCGGATGTGGGCATACGCGCTCTGCGCGAACTCGATCGTGGCTGTGGTGGTGTCCGGGGCGAACATCCGGCTGCGGATGTTGTCGTCCGGCCATCGCTTCACGGTGGCGACGGTGCCCCGGGTCCCGGTCGTGATCGTGCCGGGCGCGAAGGTCGGCCCGGACGGGCAGCCGATGACGTACCTGCGCGGGCGGCTGGATATCGCGATCGAACTGCTGGCAGCCGGGAAGGCCGACGAGATCCTGATCTCCGGCGATGCGGCGGGCACCTCCGGCGACGAAATCGCCTGCATGCGAACATACCTGCTGGATCACGGCGTCGACCCCACCCTGATACGAGAGGATGGCCTCGGCCTGTCGACCCGTGCGACGTGCGAACGAGCGCGCGACCTGTTCGGCATCGACCGCGCGATCATCGTCACCCAGCCCCGGCACGCCGCGCGCGCGATCGCCCTGTGCCGCGGGGCGGGTATCGACGCCGACGGCGTCGACGCCTATTGCGACTGCAAGCGAACAACCCTGGTGCGCAACAACATTCGCGAATGGCTGGCCGCACCGAAAGCGGTTGCCGCCCTGCTGGCCGCACCCCGTCGACCAGCCGGGGAAGCACACCGCCCGTCGCGATAACGTGTGATCTTCAGAGCTGATCGGCGTTGAATCTTCAGCGCTATCTGGCAGTCGGGCGGTCGCGGTAGTGAGCGAGCGTTCGACGCCGGCATTGTGAGCTACGGCGGGTGGGCCGCGGGCGTCCGGGCTGCCGAGGCATTGCGGCTCGTACTCGCCGAACGGGATGGCTCGCCGGTCAGGACGCGGGGACGGGCTGCAGCCGGTAGGCGTCCCCGTGGGCAACGACCCGGCCGGCGGTGGGCGGGGCGAAGTGGGTGCCCAGCAGGAGGGTGTCCGTGCCGGCGAGGGAGGCGAGCAGCGCGCGACGGGTGGCCTCGGACCGCTGGGGGTCGATGTCGACGCAGGCGCCGATGGCGGGGTGGGCGAGCTGGATCGGGTGGTGGACGCAGTCGCCGGTGATCAGTGCCGTTTCGCCCCGGCTGGTCAGTTCGACGGCGACATGGCCGGGGGTGTGACCGGGAGTCGGGAGCAGGCGCAGTCCGGGGACGATCTGCACGCCCTCGGACGGGACGTCGACCCGGTCGAGCAGGCCGGCCTGCTCGACCGGGATCACCGAGTCGCGGAACATCTGGCGGCGCGATTCCTCCATGTCGTACCCGGCCCAGAACTCCCGTTCGGCGCGGGCGGTGAGGTAGCGGGCGGCGGGGAAGGTGGGTACCCACTCGCCGTCCACCTTCCTGGTGTTCCAGCCGACGTGGTCGGCGTGCAGGTGGGTGAGGACCACCAGGTCGACGGATTCCGGCGGGAAGCCGGCCGCGGTGAGTCGCTCCAGGTAGTCGGTGCGCAGGTCGTGCCAGGCCGGGTTGGCCCGCTCCTTGCCGTTGCCGATGCCGGTGTCGACGAGCACGCGCAGCCCGTCCACGACGAACGCGAAGCTGTGGCTGTCGAGATGGAGGATGCCGTCGTGGCCGGCGAAGTCGGGGCGCAGCCAGTCCTGGCCGGCCACCACCTCGGGGGTCGCGTCGGGCAGCAACCACGGCCCGGTCGCGGGCGGCAGCAGGACCTCGTCGATGCGGTGGACGGTGACGTCGCCCACGGTCCAGGAGGGGATGGCGACGGCGGGAGTCTGCATGATCTGTCGTTCCTTTGCTCTTCAGTGGAGGTGTTCGGTTGCGGGGTGAGTCACGGCCGCGCGGCGCGGTGACACGGCGAGCGCCGCGAGGGCGGCCACGGCGAGGAGGGCGGCAATGAGGGTATAGGCGTGGGAGGTAGCCCCGAGCCCGTAGTGCCGGGTGGCGACACCCGCGGCGATGGCGGGCAGGCTCATGGAGAGGTAGCTGAGCACGTAGTAGGCGGCCAGCGTCGCGGCGCGGTCCCGCTCGTCGAGCGAGGCGAGGAGCAGGCGCAGCGTCCCCTGCGACACGGCGCCGAAGGCCGCGCCGGCCAGGGCCGCGCCGCTGTAGACCGCGGGCAGTCCGGCGCCGTGCAGTCCGCTCAGGGTCAGGGCCGCGGCCGGCAGGACGGCCAGGCACCCGCCGATCGCGGTGGCCAGGGGCTCCGCGCGGCGCAGCGCCCACACGGTGAGTGCGGCGGTGGCGCTGAGGGTGAAGAAGACCATGCCCCGGGCCGCCTGCGGGGCGTCAGGGGCCACCAGCCGTACGAGGGCCGGACCGAGCGAAGAATAGAAACCTCCCAGTGCCCAGATGGCGACGACCGCGGTACCGGTGGTCAGCAGGGTGCGGCGCACCGCGGGCGGGACGCCGAGGTGCGGGCGCAGCGATCGCAGCGCGCCCGGGCGGCGGTGGGCCGTCTCCGCGGTGAAGGCGACCGCGATCGCCTGGGCCGCGAACAGCGCCGCCAGCAGTGCGTAGACGGTGACGGTGGGCGCCGGGGCGAAGTGGATGACGAGGGTGGCGGCGAGGACGCCCGTGGCCATGCCGGCGACCGGGGCGATGGTGTTCGTCAGGGCCGACCGCCCCGGGCGCCGGGGATTTTCCAGGTCGAGCAGGGCCGCGCCCGCGGCGCTCGTGGCCGCGCCGGTGGCCAGTCCCTGCAGCAGGCGGGCCGCCGTCAGGGAGCCCGCGCCGTCCGCCGAGGCCAGGAGCACCATGGCGGCGGCCTCCGCGACCAGTGCGCCCGCCAGGACGGGACGCCGCCCCAGATGGTCCGAGAGCGCTCCGGTGGTGAGCAGGGCCGACAGCAGCGCCAGTGCGTACGCGCTGAAGACCACCGTGACGGCGAGCGCGGACAGGCCCCATCGGTCCTGGTAGAGGGGGTACAGCGGGGTCGGGGCACTGGATGCGGCCAGGAGAGCAGCCAGGATCGACGTGTCGAGGGCGAAGGACGCCGCGCGGTTCTTCCCGCGCTCACGATCGGCCCGGAGGACGCAGTGCGCGGATGTCCCGGACATGACGCCGGACATAGAACCCCTTTCCATAAAAGCTATGCATTTGCTTTAAGTGACGATAGAACTTACGATCGCACTAAAGCAAATCATTAGCCTTTGGTAGGGGTGCTTCGTCGCTCCAACCCCGATCAGAAGAGGGATCCGTGTCCTCCACCGAACTCACGCCGCCCGAGGCCGCCCGCTGGGCGGCCAGGGCCGGGCTTCCGCTGCCCGACGACCGCCACGCCGTGGTCGCGGCCACCGCCAACCACATCCACTCCGTCGTCGCGGTCCTGCGCGAGCTGGACTTCGGGGACACCCCGCCCAGCAGCGCCTACCGCGCGGGAGAGGAGAAGCCCGATGCAGCCGCATGAGCTGACCCTCGCTGCCGCCGCGACCGAGATCCGGGAACGACGGCTGTCCCCCGTCGAGCTGGTCGACTCCGTCCTCGAACGCATCGACCGGGTGGAGCCGCACGTCGAGGCCTACGTCACGGTCACCGCGGAGCAGGCCCGCGGCACGGCACGCGAGGCCGAGCACGAGATCGCCAGAGGGGGGCGCCGAGGGCCGCTGCACGGCATCCCGGCCGGTCTCAAGGACCTGATCGACGTCGCTGGAATACCCACCACGGCCAGCTCCAGGGTCCGGGCCGACCACCGTGCGACCGCTGACAGCACGGTCACCGCCCGGCTGCGGGCCGCCGGCGCCGTCCTGGTCGGCAAGACCCACACCCACGAGTTCGCCTACGGCCTGACCACCCCGCAGACCGGCAACGCCTGGGACGGCGGCCGGGTCGCCGGGGGCTCCAGCGGCGGGTCCGCCGTCGCGGTGGCCACCGGGGCGGCGACCTTCGCCCTCGGCACCGACACCGGCGGCTCGATCCGGGTGCCCGCCGCACTGAACGGCGTGGTCGGCCTCAAGCCGACCTACGGGCTGGTGCCCCGCCACGGCGTCACCTCGCTGTCCTGGTCGCTCGATCATGTCGGCCCGATCACCCGCACCGTCGAGGACGCGGCCCTGGTCCTGGCCACCCTCGCCGGGCACGACCCGCGCGACCCCGCCTCGCTGGACACCCCCGCCGTCGACTACCGGCCGGAACGGGACCCGGACCTGACGGGCGTGCGCGTCGGCGTGCCGAGCAACTACTACTTCGACCACGTCGACCCGGAGGTGGCGGCCGCCGTCCACCGCGCCATTGCGCAGCTGGAAGCGCTGGGCACCCGGCTCACCGAGATCGACATCCCGATGCCCCGCTACATCCAGGCCACCCAGTGGGGCCTGATGGTGCCGGAGGCCACCGCCTTCCACGCGCGCACTCTGCGCACCGTGCCCGAGCTGTACCAGACCGACGTCCGGATCCTCCTCGAGGCCGGCGAACTGATGGGCGCGGGCGATTACCTGCGTGCCCAGCGCGCCCGCACACTGATGCGCGGCGCATGGGCTCGCGTCCTGGACGAGGTCGACGTGATCGTCGCCCCGACGGTCCCGATGACCGCGGTCCGGGCCGGCCAGGAGACCGTCACCTGGCCCGACGGCACGGTCGAGAGCGTCTCCGACGCCTACGTGCGCCTTTCCTCCCCGGCCAACATCACCGGGGTGCCCGCCCTGTCCGTCCCGGTCGGCCACGACACGGCCGGCATGCCCATCGGCATGCAACTGCTCGGTCAGCCGTTCAGCGAACGGACGCTGCTGCAGGTCGGCCACGCCTACGAGCGGACGCAGCCCGCCCGAGCGCTCGCGCCGGTCGCCTAATTTGCCTTAGTGAAGCTAGGGTGAGCGCCTCCTAAACGCAATAACTGTGCTTTAAAGTGGTGGCATGAGTCGCAAGCAGATGGTGCGCCCCGGTGGGCGCAGCGCCCGGATCCAGGCCGCGGTGCACTCCGCCGTGCGTGAACTCCTATCGGAAGCGGGGCGCGACGCACTGACCGTCCCGCTGGTCGCCCAGCGCGCCGACGTCACCCCGTCGACGATCTACCGTCGCTGGGGCGATCTGGCCGAGCTGCTGTCGGACGTCGCGGTGGAACGGCTGCGCCCCGACAGCGGGCCGGAGGACCACGGCGACCTGCGGTCCGACCTCACGGCCTGGGCCGAACAGTTCCTCGACGAGATGACCTCCGCCTCAGGCCGCGCCTACATCCGCGACGCCCTGCTCGGCGACCCGGACGGCGGCAACGCCGGCCAGTGCTCGGCCTACGCGGCCGAACAGATCAACGCCATCCTCGCCCGTGCGGCCGACCGCGGGGAGAACACTCCCGACGTCGAAGCAGCCATGGACCACGTCGTCGCCCCCATGATGTACCGCATCCTCTTCCGCCCGGCCGGGCTCGACGCCGCGTACGCCCGCCGGCTTGTGACCGACCTCCTCGGCGCCCGCGGGGGAGGTCGGTCACAAGCCGGGTGACGGCGGCCGCATGCGACCCGCGCGCATCGGACCGAGCACAGCAGTCGTCGACGCCGCCCGCGAATCCCTCGTCATCGGAATCCTTTGACCACCAAACGAATCCGTGACCACAACCGGTGCCAACTTGCCGAGATTTCCGGCCACTGATCTGTGAAGGTCACACGATAACGAGACAGCCAACCGAGGGGCGCGGTGTTGTCCCCCATCCGACGTGTCAGCTCCACATCAGGTCCGTGTCAGCCCGCCTGGCGACAGTACGTCCCATGAACAACACGGCAATCGCGGCCTCCGGGCTGCGCAAGGCGTACGGCGACAAGGCCGTACTCGACGGCATCGACCTGAATATCGGTGCCGGAACGATTTTTTCGTTGCTCGGACCCAACGGTGCGGGCAAGACGACGACGGTGAACGTGCTGACCACGCTGCTGAAGGCGGACGGCGGCACGGCCCACGTCGCCGGGCACGACATCGCCACCGACCCCGCGGCGGTGCGCGCGGCCATCGGCGTCACCGGGCAGTTCGCGGCGGTCGACGAGCTGCTGACGGGCCGGGAGAACCTGGAGATGATGGCGGACCTGCACCGCCTGCGGGGCGGCGAGCGCACGCGCGTGGTCGACGAGCTCCTCGAACGATTCGGCCTGGCCGAGGCGGCCGCGAAGCGGTCCTCGACCTACTCCGGCGGCATGCGCCGGAAGCTGGATCTGGCGATGACGCTGGTCACCCGGCCGCAGATCGTCTTCCTGGACGAGCCGACCACCGGGCTGGACCCGCGCAGCCGCCGCACCATGTGGGAGATCGTGCGGGAGTTGACCTCCGACGGCGTCACGATCTTCCTCACCACCCAGTACCTCGAGGAGGCCGATCAGCTGGCCGACCGGATCGCGGTGCTCGACCAGGGCCGCATCGTCGCCCAGGGCACCCCCGAGGAGCTCAAGCGCCAGGTGCCCGGCAGCCACATTCAACTGCGATTCACCACGGCCGGCGAGGTGGCCGCGGCGGCGCGAGTGCTGCCCGGCTCCACCCCCGACGAGGAGGCCCTGACCCTGCGGGTCCCCGGTAGCGGCGGCACGAAATCCCTTCGGCTGCTGCTGGATCGGCTCGACGAAGCCCACCTGGAGGCCGAAGAGGTCTCCGTCCACACTCCCGACCTCGACGACGTTTTCCTCTCCCTGACCGGCCACGCAACCACGGAGGCAGCAGCAGCATGAGCACCCTGACCGCACCCCTGACGGATTCGTCGATCATGGTGCGCCGCAACATCAAACACATCACCCGGACCCCCGTAACGATCTTCAACGCGGCCCTGATGCCGGTCGTGATGATGCTGATCTTCGTGTACGTCTTCGGCGACGCGTTCAATGTCGGCGAGCACTACATCAATTACGCGGTGCCGGGAATGATCCTGCTGGCCATCAGCTATGGGCTCTCGGGCACCGCGGTGTCGGTGAGTTCGGATATGGCCAAGGGCATCATCAACCGCCTCAAGGTGATGGACGTCTCGCGCGGTGCCGTGCTGACCGGTCACGTCGTGGCCACCATCATGACCAACGTGGTGGCGATCGCGGCCATCATCGCCGTGGCGTTCGCGCTCGGATTCCGTTCGCCTGCAACGCCGCTGGAGTGGCTCGGCGCGATCGGCGTGATGGCGGCGACCTCGTTCGCCGCGTCCTGGCTGACGGTCGCGCTGGGCATGGCGGCCAAGACGCCCGAGTCCGCGGGCATGAGCGTGGTGCCGCTGATCATGCTGCCGTTCCTGAGCAGCGCGATCGTGCCCGCCGGCAAGATGGGGCAGGGCATCCGGCAGTTCGCGCAGTATCAGCCCTTCACGCCGATCATCGAGTCCCTGCGCGGATTTCTCACCGGACATCCCTCCGGCGGAGACACCGCGGCCGCGCTGGCCTGGTGTGCCGGGTTCGCGATTGTCGGATACCTGTGGTCGCGGGCCACTTTCAACAAGCGAGTGTAGTTGCGGCCAGCTCGTGCCAGGCCGCCTCGCCACCCGCCCTCGTCGCCTCGGTGAAGACCTCTTCACCGAGGCGACTTCGTGCTTCCTGCTCGATGCGGGCCACGTCGGGCAGGGACAGATCGGGCAGGCCGCGCACCGCGGTACTCGCCGCGAGCAGCCGCGCGGCCTGCTCGTACTGCTCGGATCGCAGTGCCAGGTCCGCGATCCCGACGATCACCCGCGCGGCCCCGGGCGCATATCCCATCTCGGATGCCGCGCGGAAGGCGGCGGCACGGTGGGTGCACGCCTCGTCCAGATCGTCCGTGAGGTAGCCGAGCAGATCTTGTATCGCCGCTCTGTAATGTGCGTGCTCCGCGTCATGACCCAACGCTGTTGTCGCGACGTCGATCTGCCGGCGAGCAAGCTCGGTGTCACCGTTCCAGCGAGCCAGCTCGGCCTTCGCCAACGCCACCTCTGCCAGTGCGCTCGACCAGGAGGTCTGCTCCGCGGTTCGTTGCGCGTCCGCCGCGGCGGCCACACTGGCCTCCGGATCGCCCATCAACCAATACAATTGGGCCTGTCGGGACCGGAAACGGACCGCATCCTCGACTGCACCGACCGCGGAGACCGCGGAGACGGCCTGGTCGAAAAGCTCACAGGCGGAGGAGAATTCGCCGCGCATGGCGCGTCTGTCCGCCAGCTCGCTCAGCGCGAACGAGATCCCCCAGCGCTCACCGACGACACGGAACTCCGTCAACGCCGACTCGAAATACTCGTCGGCCTCGCGCCCGAGCTGGCCTCCCACCACGGTCCGCATCTTGCCGAGCTGCAGCCTGGCCAGCGCCCGCACCCACGGCTCTTCATCGGTGAGCAACGGTTCGAACGCGGTCAGCATCGCGTCGGGTCCCTGCAGTAGTCGCTCGAGCGCGCCGACGAACCGCACCCCGGGGTGCGGTGCCCGGCTGTCGCGGCCGAACCGGTAGGCCTTGTGAATCCAGTCCTGCACCAGGTATTCATCGTTGCGCCCGGTGGACACGAAATGCACGATCAGCCCGTACACGATGGCGCGGGTGTCGTTGTCCACCTCGCCGTCGAGCTCCGCAGCCGCGGTGATCAGCTCCAGCCCGGTGGACTTGTGCCCGCTCAGCCACCAGTACCACCCCGCGCCGGCGGCCATGCGCATCGCCCCGGCCGCCTCGCTGGCCGCGAGCGCGCCCCGCATCGCGACGAGGATGTTGTCGTGTTCGGCCGCGAGCGTCGCGAGCCACTCCACCTGCTCCCCGCGGCGCAGGTGCGGTTCCGCGGTAGCCGCGAGCCCGGTGAAGTACTCCAGATGCGCCCGCCGCGCCGACTCCGCCTCCCCCGCCTCGTCCAGCCGCTCCCGCGCGTACTGCCGAATCGTGTCGAGCATCCGATAGCGTGGCCCGCTGTCGTCCGCGATGAGCAGCAACGACTTCTCGGTCAGCGTGGTGAGCAACTCGAGCACCTCCCACTGCTCGATCGCCGTATGTGCGCCGCCCCCAACCGCTTCGAACTCGCGCCCCAAGACTCGCCCGCCCTCGAGCGCCTCCGGACCGCCCGGCGCACTCTGCCCAACACCCGCGCCGCGCCCCTCACGCCCGCTTCCGATGTGTACGCAAACCTGTTCCGCCGCTTCCAAACTCACTCCACCGGAGAACACGGCAATCCTGCGCAGCACCATCCGCTCGGCGTCGGTGAGCAGCTCCCAGCTCCAGTCGACCACGGCGCGCAGCGTCCGATGCTGCGGTATCGCCGTGCGGCTGCCGCCGGTCAGCAGGCGGAAGCGGTCGTCGAGGCGGGTGGCCAGCTGGTCGAGGGACATGGTGCGCAGCCGGGCCGCGGCCAGTTCGATCGCGAGCGGGATCCCGTCCAGGGCGCGGCAGACGCGCGCCATGGTCGCCAGGGTGGCGGCATCCGAGGGCAGCTCCTTGCGCACGGTTCCCGCGCGGTCGCGCAGCAGCTGAACGGCCGGCGCGGATTCGATCTCGTCCGGGCTCGCGCCCTCGGCGGGCAGCGCCAGCGGCTCGACCTGCCACAGCGCCTCGCCGGTGATGCCGAGCGGTTCCCGGCTCGTGGCGAGGATCCGCAGGCGCGTGCACTCCCCCAGCAGCCGGTGCGCGAACGCCGCGGCGGCATCGATCACGTGCTCGCAGTTGTCGAGGATCAGCAGCGTTTCGCGCTCGCGCAGCGCCGCGACGAGCCGTTCCATCGGCTCGGCCTGCTGCCCGGCGAGCAGCGCGTCCCGCAGTCCCAGCGCCGCCAGGGCCGATTGCGCCACGTCACCGGTCGCGCCGACCGAGGCCAGCTCCACCAGCCAGGCGCCATCGGGCAGGTCCTCGAGCATGCTGTGCGCGGTCTCCACGGCCAGCCGGGTCTTGCCCGAGCCGCCGGGCCCGGTCAGCGTGGTGAGCCGATGGTTCGCGATGAGCTCGCGCACCACCGCCACATCGGCGTAGGTGCCGATGAACGCGGTCAGCTCGGCCCGCAGATTCGTCCGGCGTTCCTGCTCTTCGCGCGCCCCCACCTCGCCGCGCAGCAGCGCGACGTGCAGCGCGGACAGCTCCGGCGAGGGATCCACGCCCAGCTCGTCGGCCAGCGCCTCGCGCGCATTCTGATAGACGGTCAGCGCCTCCGCCGCGCGCCCCGCCTCGCCCAGCGCCCGCATCAGCGCGGCAACCAGCCGCTCCCGCAACGGGTTTCGGGCAACCAGCTCAGTAAGCTCGGCGACCAGCCCCGGCCCGCGGCCGAGCGCGATCTCCGCCTCGTACAGATCCTCGGTGGCCGCGAGGCGCAACCCCTCGAGCCGGGTGATCACCGCCTCGGCGGCCTCACTGTCCTGGATCCCGACGTCCTGCATCAGCGCGCCGCGCCACAATTCGACGGCCTCGCGCAGCAATTCGGCCCGCTGCGCATCACCACCGCCGCGCGCCTGATCCAGCAGCTGTTCGAAGCGAACGGCATCGACGTTCCGGGGTTCGACCGCCAGCCGGTATCCCCCCGCCTGCACCTCGAGCGACCCGTCCGGCAGCACCCGGCGCAGCCGGGAAACCAACGCCTGCAGGGCATTCGCCGCATCAGCAGGCGGCTGCTCACCCCAGATCCAGTCGACCAGCGTCGTTTTCGCGACCGCCCGGCCGGGCTCCAGCGCGAGAGCAATAAGCAGCGCCCGCAATCGGGCGCCCGGCACCTCGATCACTCCACCGTCATCTGCCCGGATATCGAGCGGTCCAAGCAACGCGATCTTCACCCGGCCCATTCTGCCGTGCGAATCCTGGTTCGGGCGGACCGCCCGGTGTCACCGGACGGCATCGACGGCATCGACGGCATCGACGGCATCGACGGCATCGACGGCATCGACGGCATCGACGGCATCGACGGCATCGACGGCATCGACGGCATCGACGAGGCAACCACAGTGCGCCGGCCCGTCCGGAAGATTCACCCAGATCCCGGTAATACGTGGCGCCGTCGCGCACATCACGATGCCGCAGCCTTCGCTCACGTGCATCACGACGCTGCCCGCCATCCGGTCGCGGCCTCGCTCACCGATCCCCGAGTGGTCGGTGACCACGGCCTCGGCATCGCTGGGCACCCCCGGCTTCGAGGGAATCCATCTGCAGCCGCGGTGCGCGCCGACCCCGGCGTCGGCGCTTTCGAACGGGCGAAACCTGCCGAGGTGACGCGTCGCATTCCGGCCCACACGTGCTGTCAGCCGGTGCTCGACCAGCCCAGAAAATGCTCATCTACCAGCGTAAACACACTGTCAGCGCCCATGTCAGAGCGGTATCAGCCCGCTGTCAGCGCCCCCGGCGAAAGTATTCACATCAACGAAGCACAGCGAACCGGCCGACCGGCCGAATTCGCCACCCACACAAGGAGAAAACAATGACCACCTTCCAGACCCCCGCCCCGATCGCCGTCACCGTCGAGGTCCTGTCCGCGACCGTGAACGTGATCGCCTCGGACCGCACCGACACCGTCGTGCAGGTCCAGCCCGCCGACCCCGCCAAGAAGGGCGACGTACGGGCCGCGGCCCAGACCCAGGTCGACTTCGCCGGCGGCGTGCTGACGGTGAAGACCCCGAAGGACTGGCGCACCTACACCGCCTTCGGCGGCAACCCCACCATCGACGTCACCATCGAGGTCCCCGCCGGCTCCCGGCTCAGCGGCACCTCTGGCTGCGGAAACCTCTACGCCAACGGCGAACTCGGCGAGATCCGCGTCGAGACCTCGATGGGCGACATCGTCCTGGACCGCCCTCTCGGCTCGGTTACCGCCAAGACCGCCAAGGGCAACATCCGGATCGGCGCCGCCACCCGCGGCGACATCCGCCTCGAGACCTCCATGGGCGACCTCGAGGTCGGCATCCGTCCCGGCAGCGCGGTGACCGTGCACTCCAACACGATGCAGGGCGCGGTGCAGAACCAGCTGGGACCGGTCGCGGACGGCAACGGCGACAACGTCGACGTCTACGCCCGCACCTCGATGGGCAACATCGTCGTCCGCCACGCGGTGGCCGCCTAGTGCTGGGACGGCAGGGCCGATCCACTCCGCCGAGCCCGGGTACGCGACAACATCTCGTACCCGGGCCCCGGGAAAGCAGCTACCACCAGGGCGAATCCAACGTGTCAGGCCCGTATCAGGTCGATGTCAGCCGATCGGGCGAAGGTATTCCCATGACCAGTTCCGCAACCGCGACACCAAGGGCACGGAAGGCGAACGGGCACAAGATGATCCGCAACGACGCGGCGATGCGCAACGGCGCGCTCACCATCTTCCCCACGCCCCGCGGCCCGATCGCCGAGAAGTAGAGGCAGCCCATGGAACTCCGGGTGGACCGGGAGCGCTGCATCGGCGCCGGAATGTGCGCACTGACCGCTCCCACGGCCTTCGACCAGGACGACGCGGACGGCCGCGTGCTGCTGCTGGACACGGCGGCCGACCCCGAGGGCATCCGCGAGGCCGCACGGCTGTGCCCGTCCGGCGCGCTCACCATCGTCAACTGAATCGTCACGTGAGGAAATCCCCGATGAGCCAAGCAGATTCGATCCCGCACGGCCTCCCCACCGCTCGCGACGCGGGCCCGTTCAACCCGCCCAGCGCGGTCGCCGAGCTGCGCGAGACCCGCCCGGTCAGCCCGATCGTCTTCCCGGACGGACACCAGGGCTGGATCGTCACCGGCTACTGGGCGCTGCGCGAACTCCTGGCCGACACCCGCTTCAGCTCCCGCCAGGACCTCGGGGTGCTCCACACGCTCGAGGACCTGCCCGACCTGCCGGCCGACCGCGAACCGTCGCCGCAGATCCCCGGTGTGTTCATCGCCATGGACCCGCCGGACCACACCCGGTTGCGCCGCAAGCTCACCGGCGCCTTCACCGTCCGGCGCATGAAACAGCTGGAAGACCACATCGTCGAGGTCGTCGAGCGGCAGCTGGACCACCTGGCGAGCCTGACCCCGCCGGTCGACCTGGTCGCGGAGTTCGCGCTGCCGGTGCCCTCGCTGGTGATCTGCGAGCTGCTCGGCGTCCCCTACGCGGATCGGGTCACCTTCCAGTCCAACTCGGCCAAATTCCTGGTCCGGGACCAGGAGATCGAGGAGAAGATGGCCGCCTACGGCGCGCTGACGACGTACCTGGCCGAGCTGGTCATGAGCAAGCGCGCCGAGCCCGGCGACGACCTGCTGTCCGATCTGGCCCGCCAGGACGATCTGTCCATCGAGGAGCTGACCGGCATCGCGTTCCTGCTGCTGCTCGCCGGGCACGAGACCACCGCGAACATGTTGGGCCTGGGCACATTTGCGCTCCTGGAGTATCCCGAGCAGGCCGCCGAGCTGCGCGCCGAACCCGATCTGATGCCCGGCGCCGTCGAGGAGCTGATGCGCTACCTGTCCGTGGTCGATGTTCTCTACCGCTACGCCGCGGAGGATCTCGAGCTCGGCGGCGAGACGATCGCCAAGGGGTCGACCGTCGTCATCTCGCTGCTCGCGGCCAACCACGACCCCGCGCGCTTCGAGAACCCCGATGCCCTGGACATCCGCCGCACCGCCCGCGGCCACCTGTCCTTCGGCCACGGCGTCCACCAGTGCCTCGGCCAGCAGCTCGCCCGCATCGAGATGCGAGCCGGATTCCAGGGCCTGCTGCGCCGCTTCCCGACTCTCGCCCTGGCCATTCCGGCGGAGGAGGTGAAGCTGCGCACCGATATGAACATCTATGGGGTACACGAACTTCCGGTCACCTGGACCGAAACCTCCTAGTAACCACGCACTCCGGGGCGGGGATCCGGCGGATCCCCGCCCCGGACTCATATCCCGTACCCCAGCCATGCCCGCCGACCACCAGGCCAGTTGCGTGAGACACTCGAGCGCACGACCGGACGTGGTCCGCCCCCATCCGCTCGATGTACCGCCGCGCCCGAGATCGGACGTGCCAGCAAACCCGATCACCGCCCCACCACAGGGGCCGGGGCGAGTGACCCAGCGGGTGCGAGTGTCCGCTGCCACTGAAAATGCGTGTTCAGCGTGCAAATCCCGCGTTTCGATCGGGTCTGGCGGCACAATGTGCCCCATGCAGCCATTTGCCAGAATGATGCTTGCCGCCCTCGCCGGCGCGCTGACCGTGGTCGCCGGATCCGCGGCCGCCACGCCCACCGCGTCCCACACTCAACTGTTCCCCCAGCCCGTGGCCGAGCCCATGGGAATCCATGCGCAGGAGGCGGAGCTCGCCGACGCGACCACCGGCCTCCCGCTGTGGTCGCGGCAGGCCAACACCCCGGCCCCGATCGGCAGCCTCGTCAAGGTGATGACGGCGCTGGTCGTGCTCAACTCCGGCGACCTCGACCGGAATATCACCGTGCCGCAGGGCATCATCGCCTACGACGCCAAGTACGACGGCAGCGCCGCGGGCCTGGTGCCCGGCGAGGTGCTCACCGCGCGGGAGCTGCTCTACGCGATGCTGCTGCCCTCGGGCTGCGACGCCGCCTACGCCCTGGCCGAGTCGTTCGGCCCCGGCCAGGACGCGTTCATCGCGAAGATGAATGCCACCGCGCGCCAATTCGGCATGGCGGGAACGCATTTCAGCGATCCCAGCGGGCTGCCCAACCCGACCGACCGCGCCACTCAGTCCACCCCCGCCGACCTGGTGAGGCTCGGCATGCGCGCGATGAACCTCCCGGCCTTCCGCGACGTCGTCCGGCTGCGGAGCTATCACCTGCCTGCCGCCCCCGGCCACCGCGACCACGTCTGGCGGACCACCAACCGCCTGTTGAGCGACTACCCGGGCGCCACCGGCATCAAGACCGGCAGCACCGACGCCGCGGGCACCTGCCTGCTCTTCGAGGCCGTCCGCGCAGGCCACCCCCTGATCGGCGTGGTCCTGCACAGCTCCCCCGGCGACGGCGCCGTCGCCGCGTCCGACGCCGAACACATGCTGGACTGGGGCTTCGGCCCGACGGTCAGCGCACTGCCGCTGCTGAGCGTGCTGCCGTTCGGCGCACGGTAGTCCGGCCCCCGCGGCTAGCACTCGACCCGCGGGGGCGAAACTCGCTGTGGCCTAGGCGGTCTAGGCAACCCGCAGCACGAGCTTGCCGCGTGTGCGGCCGTTCTCACCCCGGTCGTGCGCGGCGGCGGCCTGTTCCAGCGGGAAGACCTCCGCAACCTCCACCCGCACCTGCCCGTCGTCGATGAGATCCGCGATCCGGGTCAGGGCCGGACCGTCCGGCTCCACGAGGAAGGGCGTCGACCGCACGCCGAGTTCCGCTGCCGCGTCGGCCAATTCGGGGGAAACCCCGCTGGGGACGGCAACGATCACGCCGCCCTGTCGCAGCACCCGCAGCGAGCGCGACGAGGTCTTGTCATGCTCGTCGCCGACCAGATCGATGACGACATCGACATCGCCCACGGCATCCTCGAACCGGACCGTGGTGTAGTCGACGACCTCGTCCGCGCCGAGCTGCCGCAGCCAGTCGTGGTTCCTGCTGCTTGCCGTGGCAATCACTTGGGCGCCAAGGTGTTTCGCGAACTGGACCGCGAAATGCCCCACCCCGCCCGCGGCGGCATGCACGAGCACGCGCTGTCCCGCCCGCACGTCGGCGGCGTCCACCAGGGCCTGCCAGGCGGTCAGGGCCGCCAGCGGCACGGCCGCGGCCTGCTCGTGATTCGCGGTGACCGGCTTGCGGGCGAATTGCCGCGACGGGGCGGTCACATACTCGGCATAGCCGCCGGCCGCGTGTGGAAACCGTGGCATGCCGTAGACCTCGTCGCCGGGCCGCAGCGCGGTCACGCCGAAGCCGACCGCCTCCACCACTCCGGACACGTCCCAGCCGAGCACGAGCGGCGGCTCGCCGAGCACCCCCGCCATCCCGCCGCCGCCGCGGGTCTTCCAATCCACCGGGTTGACCCCCGCCGCGTGCACCCGCACCAGCACCTCGGTCGGCAGCGGCTCGGGGCGGGGCACCTCCCGCACCCGAAGCGCGCTCGAATCGCCGAAACTCTCCAGTACCACCGCACGCATCGTGTCCGCGGACATCGCGTCACCTCTCGATTCGCGGAAGACCTCGGGCGGTCTCCCTGTTGACGGAGGTGAAGGTATCCCCGAGGGGGTACTTACCATCAAGAGCTGCAACTTTCCTCGAGGAAAGCTGCCTGGTGAGGAGATCAGCAATGCCGACAAGCTGCCCGACCGGACGGCACGCGCACCACGACGTCTACTCCACGCAGTGCCCGTGCCGGCCGATGTTGGATCTGCTCGCGAACAAGTGGTCCGCGCTGGCGATCGGCGTGCTCGAGGACGGCCCACAACGGTTCGGCGAGCTCCAGCGCCGGCTGCAGGGCATCAGCCCCAAGGTCCTGACCCAAACACTGCGCCGCATGGAGGATTTCGGCCTGGTCGACCGGACGGTCTATCCGGCCGTTCCGCTGCACGTCGAATACGCCCTCACCGAACTGGGTGAGAGCGCGGCGGTGCCACTGAACAACCTGCGCGCCTGGGTGGAGCGCAACCTCGATGCCGCCCTGACGAAGGCTGCGAGCTGAGAATGCGGCAGGGCCGCTGCGCCTGCGGGATCTCGGTTCCAGATGACGCCTCGAGCCGAGTGCCATTGGCGGCCAACCGATCTCACAGAGCGCATCGGACCGGGCGCCGTGGGTGGGGCACACTCAGGACCGGCCCACGATTTCCTGCAGGACAGACAAGACAGGCGTGGCCGGACGCCCGATCAGCGTCTCGAGCTCGGGGTCGGTGGCGGCGAACTCCCCGCGGCGCGAGGCGTGGAACATGCCGAGCAGCAGCTCCGCCTGGGCGGCGGGGACGCCGTGGGCGATCATCGTGGCGGTCCATTCGGCGTCGTCGGCGACGACGCGACGGATCGGGCGGCTGGTGAGTTCGCTGAGCATGGCGGCGATGTCGGCCAGGTCGTGGGCGGTGGGCGCGGTCAGGGGCGGGGTGGGGCCGTCGAGGCGGCCCTCGTCGGCGAGCAGGGTCGCGGCCGCCTCGGCAAGGTCAGCGTGCGCGGTCCAGGAAACGGGGCCGTCGGCCGGCGCGACGAGTTCGCCGGTCTCGAGCGCGCCGCCGAGCAGGCGCGCGATGGTGCCGGCGTAGAAGCCGTTACGCAGGGCGGTGAACGGCGTGCCGGTCGTCGCGAGGTAGCGCTCGGTCGCGGCATGGTCGGGCATCGGCGCGAAGCGCGAATCCGCCGCCGCGCCTTGATGACTGGTGTAGAGGATTCGTTTCGCGCCGGCCGCGCGCGCGGCGTCGATCGCCGCGCGATGCTGGGCGACCGCTGCCGCACCCGTCGAGCCCGCCGAGACGACGAGCACCTGCGACGCACCCTCGAACGCCGCGGCCAGCGAGCCGGGCTCGCCGTAGTCGCCACGGCGCACGCGCACTCCGCGCGCGGCCAGCGTGCGGGCCGTGCCGGTGTCGCGAACGCTGGCGCCCACCCGTTCGGCGGGCAGCCGATCGAGCAGCCTGTCGACGATCCGGGAGCCGAGCTGGCCGTTTGCGCCGGTAACGATGATCATGATGCATCCTCTCGCGGTTATAACGCTGATAATATCAACGTTAATAACCACGATAGCAACAATCGCTATGATGGCCACATGGCAGAGACGAGGTCGGGAACCAGGCACCAGACGCGGGCGAGCATCGTGGAGGTCGCCGCGCAACTCCTGCGCGAGCAAGGCCCGGGGGCGGTCACCATCAGGGCGGTCGCACAATCCGCTGGCCTGCAGCCCCCAGCCATCTACCGCTTCTTCGAGGACAAGGACGCGCTGCTCGACGCCGTCGCCGAACACGTCTTCGCCACCTACGTCGAGGCGAAAGCCGTCGCGCCGGATAGCGATCCGGTCGCGGACCTGCGCGCCGGATGGGACATGCACATCGACTTCGCCCTGGCCAACCCGGCCGTTTTCGGCCTGCTCACCGATCCGCACCGCAGCGGGCACTCACCCGCGGCGGCCGCCGGGGTCGAGGTGCTGCGCACCCGGGTGCGCCGCGTCGCCACGGCGGGCAGGCTCCGGGTCGGCGAGCGGCGAGCCGTCGAGCTCATTCACTCCGCCGGCACCGGCGTACTGCTGACGCTGCTGGCCACGGCCCCGGGGGACCGCGACCCCGGCCTCGCCGACGCGATGTACGACGCGGTGACTCGCGCGATCCTCACCGATGCCCCCGCACCCCCCGAGCCCGTCGCGCTCGATCCGGCCGCCCTGCCCGGGCTCACCGCGGCCGAACGCGCCCTGCTGTCCGAATGGCTACAGCGCCAATAAATTCCGCGCATCGCACCCCGCACATGCGAAGGGCCGCCGTCCCGAACGGAACGGCGGCCCTGGGCGGTGCAGCGTCGAGAACTACTTCGCGGCGACCGGCGTGCGACTGATCACCTCGTCGACCAGACCGTAATCGCGGGCCTCCTCGGCGGAGAACCAGCGGTCGCGCTCCGAATCCTCGGTGATCTGCTCCGCGGTCTGCCCGCTCAGGTCGGCGATCAAGGTGGCCATGCGCAGCTTCATGCGGCGCAGCCGGTCGGCCTGGATCTTGATGTCCGACTCGCTACCACCGATGCCGGACGACGGCTGGTGCATCAGGATTTCGGCGTTCGGCAGCGCATGACGCTTGCCACGCGCGCCCGCCGTCAGCAGGAACTGACCCATCGACGCGGCCATTCCCATCGCGTAGGTGGCGACGTCGCAGGAAATCAGGTTCATCGTGTCGAAGATGGCCATTCCGGCAGTAATGGAACCGCCGGGAGAGTTGATATACATCGAGATATCGGCGTCCGGATCCTCCGCGGCCAGCAGAAGCATCTGAGCGCACAGTTTATTGGCAATCTCGTCGTCCACTTCCTGACCCAGGACGATAATTCGCTGGGCGAGTAGGCGATCGTACAGAGAATCGCCCCAAGAAAGCCCGCCCGACGCGGCCCGGTTGACGGGCGTAGCGGAGAAGCCGGACCCAACGACGGGCTCGGCCGCTGCCTGCCTGTTCTCGTACATACCCACGTGCTGCTCTCTTTCTGTCACTGCACTCCGACCTGCCGAGCCTACTCTAGCCGGGTCCGGAGCCCTGGTGTCCGCTGGTACCAACGGGTTCGCTGAGAGCGTAGGTTCCCCCAGCGGTCCGTGGGCGTGAACGAAATATCGAAACCGGCCCGCCATTCTGTATTTTTCCGCGGGATCCGCCCGAATTATTCCGAACCCGGGCAATGCGCCGGGAATGGCTCACCCCACCGAGCGGATTGCCTCGGCAACGGCGGCGAGCGCCAGCAGCCGGACCGTATCGACCGCGGCGTCGACCGAACCGGTGGCCGCGGCAATGATGCCGTCGCCGTCGAACCGGGTGTGCGGGGGCGTGAGCGCGCGGGCGAGCCCGTCGTGCGCGCCTTGGGCGACGATATGGCAGCCGACCTTGTCCAGGCGGGCATTGGTGATCACAGCACCGATGGTGGTGTGGGTGCGCGGCGCGGCCGCCTCCCGCAGCGCCTCGAAGATCGCGGCCGAGTCCAGACAGATCCCGCCGCTTCCGTCGTCGATGTCGCCGAAGGCGTTGACCGCGCACACCGCGACCACCACCAGCTCGCCCAGAGTCTTTTCCGCACAAACGATCCCGCCGGGCCGCCGCTCCGGCCCCCGCCACTGCGAGGTGTACGCGCCGGTGCCCGCGCCCACCCGCCCGCGCAGAATCTGCTCCCCCGAGGCCGCCGCGGCCGCGGCATATCCGTGCTCCGCGGTAGGCCGCACGGCCGGATCGCCCGCGGCCAGATCGAACAGCGCCATCGTCGGCACGATCGGCACCCGCCCGCCGGGCGTGACGACGCCACGCCCCTGCTCCTCGAGATAACGCATCACCCCGTCGGCCGCCGCGAGCCCGAAGGCCGAGCCCCCGGTCAGCAGAATCGCGTCGACGGAATTCACCGTCTTGTCCGGCGCGAGCAGATCCAGCTCCCGGCTGGCCGGCGCACCGCCGCGCACCTCACAGGAGGCGACGGTCCCCTCCGGCAGTGTCAGCACCGTGCACCCGGTCTCCGCCGCCGGATCCGACCAGTGCCCCACCCGCACCCCGGCGATCCCGATCGTCATGCTCTCCTCCGATTCTCGACGAGTATCCCTGCCACTATGTTGGAGCAATGGCGCAACTGGGAACCACCGACCTCGACATCTACCCGCTCTGCCTGGGCGGCAACGTCTTCGGCTGGACCTCGAATCGCAACGAATCGTTCCTGGTCCTGGACGCCTTCACGGCCGCGGGCGGCAATCTGATCGACACCGCCGACGCCTACTCCGCCTGGGTGCCGGGACATTCCGGCGGCGAGTCGGAGACCATTCTCGGCGAGTGGATGGCCTCGCGCGCCAACCGCGACCGGGTGTTCATCGCGACCAAGGTGGCCAAGCTTCCGCAGCGCCCCGGCCTGAGCGCGAGCAATATCCGTGCGGCCGCGGAGGATTCGCTGCGCCGCCTGCAGACCGATCACATCGACCTGTACTACGCCCACCACGACGACACCGAGGTGCCGCTCGAGGAAACCCTGGCCGCCTTCGACGAGCTGGTCCGCGCGGGCAAGGTGCGCCATCTGGGCGCCTCCCAGTACACCGCGCCGCGGCTGGCCGAGGCGCTGGAGATCTCCGAGCGCGAGGGCCTGGCCCGCTACCAGGTGGTACAGCCCCACTACAACCTCGTCGAGCGCGAGCACTACGAGGGCGACCTGGCCGACCTGTGCGTGCGCGAAGAGCTCGGCGTGCTCCCGTACTACGCCCTGGCCATGGGCTTCCTGACCGGAAAGTACCGCCCCGGCGACCAATTCGCCGGAAACAGCCCCCGCGCCGCCGGCGCCCGTGGCTACCTGAACGAGCGCGGTATCGCGATCCTGGCCGCCCTCGACGAGATCGCCGCCGCCCACGCTGTCCCGGTCGCATCGGTCGCCCTGGCCTGGCTCCGCGCCCGCCCCGCGATCGCCGCCCCCATCGCCAGCGCCCGCGTCCCCTCCCAGCTCGATGCCCTGCTGAAGTCGGCAAACCTGGATCTGACCACGGCAGAGGTCGACACTCTCACCGCCGCATCGGAATAATCCACCTCGCAGATCCCGAAGACACCGCCATCCAACGCGTGCACTACGGGTTGACCCACCTCGCGCCGCGCTCGCCTCAGTGCGGTCGGTGAAGCACACTGAGTGCCGAACCGGGACGGATCCCGAGGGGACACAGCGATGGCGAACATATCGACGGTATTCATTCGAGCCGAGCAAAATCCGGATGGTGCTGGAGATCTGACTCCCGCCGATCTGCTCGAGGTACTCCTGTGGCGCAATCAAGGTTCCACCTACAACGTGCCGCTGTGGGAGCGCATCAGCGGCAACCTGATCGACCTGCAGTTCGGCGCGAAGTGGGGCGCCGGCTTCGCGGTGACCGAACTGCGGGACCGGTTCGGCGACCAGCTGCGTTCCATATGGGCGCGCTGGACCGATGACACCGACATGCTCGAGTACCGCACTCCCGACGAGGCCGGAGCGTGCCGGTGCCCCTACTGGTTCGACGAGATCCGCCTGACCCCGGCACTCGATGCACCGGCCGCCTCGACCGCACCGCCGGGTTGGTCGGCGTCCCCTCTCGGCTGGCGCTCGATCGACGGCCCGCGTCGCCGGTTCGCCGACAACTGCCGCACCGGCTTGTCACTGTATGTCGATCCCGGAGTGCCGACGACGACCTCGACGACGCGCGCGGCCACGAACTGGCTGTTGAGCGACGACTGGCTCACCTTCTACTGGCCGAACCTCGATGTGCCGGAATCGATCACCGATTACATCCGGTCCAACGACGAGGGGCTGCACCGCGTCGAGGTGTGCTGGCGGGGCATGCCGGTCGAGACCTCGATCCGCATGGGCTCCGGCCCGGACGACGGCTGGACATTCTGGTCCGCCGACGACTGGTCGACCTGCGCCGACGACGAATTCGTGCACTACTTCGGCAACGAGTAAAGGCGCTGTCATCCGAATGCCTTGGATGACAGCGCCCTTCGTCCCGATCGTCAACGCTCGGCGACCAGCTCCGAATCCGGGTCCTGCTCGGAATCGCCTGCGGCAGTGGCATTCTCCTCCAGCACCGCCTCGCCGCGCGCCACCATCCCGGCCTCGTCGGACAGTTCCACGTGCGGAATGAACAGCGCCAGCACGAACGCCAGCACCGCGCCCGGAATGATGTACCAGAAGCCCGGAACCAGCGCGTGCACATACGCCCCGACGATCGCGTCGTGCAGATCGGCGGGCAGATGCTTGACCACCGCCGGCACCAGATTGCTCGGATTCAGGTGCGAGCTGACCACTTCCGGCATGTGCGAGGTGAACGCATCGGTCAGCCCCGAGGTCAGCCGGCTGGTGAAGATCGAGCCGAAGATCGCGACGCCGATCGCGCCACCCATCTCCCGGAAGTAGTTGTTGGCGCTGGTCGCGGTGCCGATCTGGCCGGGCTCCACGGCATTCTGCACCACCAGCACAATGATCTGCATGATCAGGCCCAGGCCCGCGCCGATGACGGCCAGCTGCGCACCCACCACCCACATCGGGGTGTGCGCGGTCAGCTGGGTCAGCCAGAGCATGCCCGCGATCATCAGCAGCCCGCCGATCGGCGGAAAGACCCGGTAGCGACCGGTTTTGGTGATCACGCTCATCGAGGAGATCAGCGTGATCATCATGCCGACCATCATCGGGATCAGCAGCAGCCCCGAGATCGAGGCCGAAACCCCGGTCGCCATCTGCAGATACGTGGGAATGAACGCCAGCGCCGCGAACATCGTCAGGCCGACGATCAGCCCGATCGCCGAGGTCAGCACGAAGGTCCGGTTGCGGAACAGCCACAGCGGCAGCATCGGCTCCTCGGCCCGCGCCTCCACGGCCACGAACGCCCCGACCACGATCACCAGCGCCGCGACCATCCCCAGGATCGTCGCCGAGCCCCACGCGTATTGCTTACCGCCCCAATCGGTGATCAGGATCAGCAGCGCCGTCGCGGACGACATCAGCACGGCGCCAAGGTAATCAGGCCGGGCCTTGGGACGATGGGTCGGAATCGACAGGTACCGCGCGGCGATCACCAGCGCCACCAGCCCGATCGGCACGTTCAGCCAGAAGCACCACTGCCAGCCGAGATGATCGGCGAACAGGCCGCCCAGCAGCGGCCCCGCCACCGAGGTGATGCCGAAGATCGCGCCCATCGGGGCCATGTACTTGCCGCGATCCTTCGCGGGCACCACATCGGCGATGATGGCCTGCGCCAGGATCATCAGACCGCCGCCGCCCACGCCCTGCAGCCCGCGGAACACCACGAATTCCCAGAAGCCCGTGGACATTGCCGCGCCGATCGAGGCCGCGGTGAAGACCGCGATCGCGAACAGGAACAGCCAACGCCTCCCGAACATGTCGCCGAACTTGCCGTAGATCGGCATCACGATGGTGGTGGCGAGCAGATACGACGTTGCGGTCCAGGCCATGTACTTGACCCCGCCGAGGTGGCCGACGATGGTCGGCATCGCCGTGCCCACGATCGTCTGGTCCAGCCCGGCCAGGAACATGCCCGCGATCAGCGCGGAGAAGATCAGCCAGATTCTCTTCTGCGTCAGGACAATCGGCGGTGGTGCTGCATCCGTGGTGGTCATCCCCGTCTCCCGTGGTCGGTGGTCTTGCCGGTGGTCTCGGGCGCGAACAGCCGGGCGGCCATCGCGCGGTAGTCGTGCACGGCCTCACTCAGCGACCGCTCCGGGTTCTGCCCGAGAGCCATGGCCGCGCGCATCGTCAGCATGGACATCAAAGCCGCTGTGAACGCGCCGAATTCGGGCGAGAGATCATCGCCCATCCGGGCGGACAGCAGCTCTACAACGGCGGTCTCGTGCTTGGCGCCTGAGGCGACGAATGCGGCCAGCACCCGCGGCTCGTCCCGGATGATCTCGCTGACCTGCTCGATATCCGCGAGTACGTCCTCATCGAATCCGGCCATGTAGAGCTGAATCAGATCCTCGAGCAGCTCCCCGGTCGGCCCGCCCGCGACGAATTGCGCACGCGTTTGCGGTGTTCCGACCTCGCCGACGGGCCCAACGACGGCGTCCAGCTTGGTCTCATAGTAATTGAAGAACGTGCGCGGCGACACCCCGACCGCCTTGGCGACGTCCTCCACCGTCGTCGCGTCCATCCCCCGCTCGAGCACCAGCCGCCGCGCGGCCCGGCACAGGTCGAGCCGGGTCTGATACTTCTTCTGCTCACGCAGCCCGACGGGCGCCTCGTGTTCGAACAGGGACATACCCAGAAACTAGCACAAACTGCAAAATTTCAGAAAATGCAACTTCTGTGAGCCGGGTTACACCCGACACCCGCCCCATCGGCGAGCGCTGCGCGAGATGAAGGCCGGCCATCCGGCACCCTCCATAGATGCCGAGAAGTCACTCGGAACGGAACCGTCGTTCCGCGTAATAGAACGGCGAATAACATGACCGTGCCCGCCGGACAAAAATTTCCGAGGTTCCGATCCGGCGGGCACTGATCAATACCCTAGCCACGCGAATCCGGGGCGCCCACACGCCTTTCCATCAAAGGATCCGCGATTCACAGCGGCGATCAGCCAATGCCGCAACGGATTCCCGAATCATGCATAGCTACAAATTTGCTGCAACGCTCGCACTACCAAACACAGCGGGCCCGTACCGTAACTCCCGCCCTGGTGGTCCCGGGTTATGCCGTAACTCCTCGGACCCCTCCGAATCCCCCGAATCCGGCTGCCACTTCGGCGTGTTCCGATCCGCCAGCGCCCGACTGATCTGCGCCCCCGTGGTGCGGATCATCGGCACAACCGCCCGGGCCGCCTCGGTATTGGGCACGATCGCCGACAGCGCCGCCACCACCTCACGCCCGGTCGAGCGCACCGGCACGGCGATCGCGGTATTGGCCGGATCGATCAATCCGGGACAGTAGGCCGCACCCGTCCGGCGGATCTCCGAGAGCAGCGCGCGCAGCGCCTGGGGGTCGGTGACGGTCCGCGGCGACAACGGCGGCAGCGGCCCGGACAGCACGGCCTCCTGCAGCCCCGACGCCGAATAGGCCAGCAGCACCAGCCCCGGCGCCGAGGCGTGCAGCGGCAGCCGCGATCCGGGCCCGTTGAGCACGGTCGGCACGGCATGGGGCGCGGAGAGCAGCTCGATGAACATCACCTCGAACCCCTGCCGCACGCTCAGGTGCACGTTCTGCCCGATCCGCGCGCTGAGCTCGGTCATGTAGGGCGTCGCCACCCGGACCAGATCCCGGGTCGGGGCCGAGCGCGAGACCAGTTCCCACATCCGCAGTCCGATCCACACCCGCCGGTCGGCGTCGCGCTGCAGCCAGCCCCGGTCCACGAGCTCGGACACCATCCGCGACACGGTCGGTAACGAAAGCCCGGTCCGCTTCGACAGTTCGGAGACAGTGATGACCGGATTATCGTCCTCGAACGCCTCGAGCAGGCGCGACAAGCGCGAGAATACCGACTCCCCATTGGAATATCTGGCCATAGAACGACTTACCTCCGGTTTATCCGGGACACCCGACTACGCGCCCGCAACGCTGCGAGCGCGACCGGTTCCGACTTTTTCGGATCGCGCTGTCTGCCCCCTGGTCGACCGCTTAGAGTTGTCTGTGAATCCTTTAGACTTGCAAACAATGAAATCCCGGAGAGTGGGAATTACATACAAGGAAACCCCTGTGATGACGCAATTATGTGCGCGATCACAGGGGTTTCCCGGTGCCCGAATTATCCGATACTGAACGGCTTGCCGTAGACGGTGACGTACCCGATCGACGAGTTCGTGTACACCTTCGCCTGCGCGAACGACCGCGCCTGCGCGTAGCCGCCGCAGCCGTCCACCGCCCACTGCTCGTCGTGCCAGGTCAGGCTCTGGTGCGGGCCCGGAACGGACTGCCACGAATAGTGGCTGTCCACGCCGAAGTCGTCCGGCTGCTCGATGTCGAGCAGGTCCAGTTCCTTGGCCTGACCGGCCGCGAGGGTGAGCGTCGTGGAGCCGGTGCCGGTGGCGGATACCGAGTTGCTGCTCGGGTCCGCGGTGGCGCTGGCGCCCACGCCGTTGGTCATGCCGCCGGACAGGTCGACCTGACAGCCGACGATGTAGCCGACGATGAGGTGGGTGGATGTCTTCGGGTCGCCGGCCGCGCCGCCGGTCAGATTGACCTGGGCATGTCCGCTGGTCCAGGTGTTGCGGCTGAGCGGGGTCGCGACCATGGACGGGTTGATGTTCGCCGATTCACCGGTGATGTCGACGTGCACGACGGTGCCGTCGCCCATGGTCTGGGTGATGTGGCTGTCGGGTAGCGGCACGAAGGTGTCCGCGTTGGCCGCGCCGGTCGAGAGGAGTCCCACGGCCGCGACGGCGGTGGCCCCGATGCCTGCCAGACGGGCGAATGCACCCATACGAATTGTTTTCATTGCAAGTGTCCTCGAGAAAGTGGTGGGTGAACTCAGCCGAGGCTGAACGGCATGCCGTAGAGGGTGGTCTTGGTGTAGTCGGGGCCGACGATCTCGACCGTCACCACCTGCCGGGCCTGCGCATAGCCCGCACAGCCCTGCACGGTGACCTCCTGGTCCTGCATATCGAAGTGATAGACACCGCTGGTGGTCATATCCTTCTGGTCGTAGTTCACCCACTTGACCTGGCCCGGAGCCAGCGGCAGCGACAGCGAGCCCGACAGGGTCGGGGTCGTGCTGATCTCGCCGGAGACGCCCGCGGTCAGGGCGCCCAGCGCCACCTGGCAGCCGACGACATACCCGACCGACATGGTCGAGGCGCCGTGCGTCGAGGAGTTGTTCGTGCCCGGGTTGTTGATCGGGCCGTTGTTCGGGCCCACCGTGCCGGGCGGCGTGGTCACGTTCGCGGTGATGTGCGTCGAGAGCCAGGCGACGCGCCCGGCCCCGTTCGCCGCCAGCGACGGCGAGATGTTGACGCTGTTACCGACACTGTCGATGGTGACCCCGGGGTTCACGACGTGGCCGTCCGGCAACGGCACGAAGGTGTCCGCGTTGGCGGCACCCGTCGAGAAGAGCCCGATCGCGGCGGTGCACGCCGCGGCGATACCGGTGGCCCGGACAACCCAGGCCGAACCGGCTTTCTTGATATCCCTCATCAGTCCTCACTACCAATCATCAGGCAATGCCCCGAGACGAAGTCGGAGCATTCGTCCGGTGCGCCGAAAGGTCGCTTCACAGAAGTCGTAAACCGCCGAATACAATGCGCACCGTGCCGAACGGTAGCTCAAATCACAAAGAAACCCAGTTGGTGTTTCCTTCATTGAATCTCCGGACATCACGGCCTATTTCGCGCCGATTTCCATCAATGAAATAGATCCTTCATTGAAATCGCGGTGGCTTCGGGCGCCCCGGCTGGGCACGCTGAAGACGGCCCGTACGGACTTCCTCGGCGCTCAACTCTCGAGCGAGCACCGGACTGCACTCCGGAACCCTCGATCCGCCGTCGAGGTTCGTAAGACCACCGGGCTCCGGGCGCGCCCGTCGAAATGTATGCCCCTCATCATGTTTCGGCGGGCACGCCCCCACTTCGGTGTCAAGACCCCTGGTGTGACACATCCGATGCGAAACATCCCGCGCCCGGATTCGCTTTTGGGGCCCGCGGCGAGCAAACTTCGGGGCATGAGCCAGGAGAGCGGGCCAACGCCCGGATTGTTCAGTCACACCTCAGCACCCATCGAGACCGACAGCACCGCGTCCCACGACAAGGTACAACGGCCCCTGTTCAGCAGCGCACCGTCCGCCGAGCCGCAGGTCCCCACCGACGGCGACCGCTGACGGGTCGCCCCCCGTCACCGCCGCGATTCCACCCCGTACTCCGGCGATACTCCGCAGTCGTTCCGGCCACCGGCAACCCCGTAGTCCCGGAACCGCACCCCAATCGTTCAGGCCCTCCGCCGCGGTCGCAGCCACCGCCACGGCCCCGCCCGAACTCGCGCCCGAGTGGACCACCACCGAGGACGCACAGCCGATTACGCTGGGACGCGTGAACGCACTCAGCGAGAAGGCCACCACATTCCTGTCCCTGCACCGCCCCGGTGATCCGGCGATCCTGCCGACCGTCTGGGACGCCTGGTCGGCGAATCTGGTGCAGCAGGCCGGATTTGCGGCACTCACCGTGGGCAGCCACCCGCTCGCCGATTCGCTCGGCAAGGCCGACAAGGAGGGGATGACCTTCCCCGAGGCGCTGGCCCGCGTCCGCGAAATCACCGCCGCCGTGGACATTCCCGTCTCGCTGGACATCGAGTCCGGCTACGGCCTGAAGCCCGAACAGCTCATCGAGGGCCTGCTCGAGACCGGCGTGGTCGGGCTGAACATCGAGGACACCGTGCACAGCGAGGGCGGTCGGCTGCGCGAACCGCAGGAGCATGCCGATTTCGTCGCGGGCCTGCGCCAGGCCGCCGACGCCGCGGGCGTGCACGTGGTCGTCAACGCCCGCACCGATCTGTTCCTGCGCCAGGACGGCGATGCCGAGACCCGCGTCGAGCGCGCGATCGCCCGCCTGCGCCTCGCGGCCGAGGCAGGCGCCGACGTCCTGTACCCCGTCGGCGGCCACGACCCGGAAACCCTGCGCCGCCTGACCTCCGAACTTCCGCTGCCGGTGAATGCAATTGGCATGCCCGACAAGGGCGATCGCGCGTACTTCGCCGAACTGGGCGTCGCCCGAGTCAGTTTCGGCCCGTTCCTGCAGGCGGCACTCACCGCCGAGACGAACCGACTCCTCGGGCGCTGGAGTTGATCGCCCTCACCCGGACCGAGCTCACCCATGACACCTGATCCGGGCGGGTGGGCGCGATCGGCGCTGAGGGTGCTGTCAGCAACTCGCTCGGCAGACGAGCCCACGCCCCTGTGGAGCTTTCCGCTCCCCGGGGATTCGACGGTCGAGCTGTTCGTCAAGGACGAGTCGCGACGGCCGACGGGAAGCCTGAAATACGGTCTCGCGCGCAGTCTGCTCGCGGATGCGCTGCGGCGCGGACGGATCCGCGAGGGCACAATGCTGATCGAGGCGACGAGCGGGAATCTGGCTGTGGCCGAAGCCTATTTCGCGCGCCTGATCGGGCTACCGTTCACGGCTGTGGTGCCGCGCCGCACCGCGGCGGCCAAGCTGGCCCGGATCGAGGAATACGGTGGGC
Organism: Nocardia albiluteola; assembly: GCF_018860155.1. Taxonomy (GTDB): domain Bacteria; phylum Actinomycetota; class Actinomycetes; order Mycobacteriales; family Mycobacteriaceae; genus Nocardia; species Nocardia albiluteola. Next base: position 1,165,455 of record NZ_JAHKNI010000001.1, on the reverse strand, counting down.
GCTGGCATCCGATCGAGCCCCCGCTGGCCGTGTACGAGAGGGCAGCCGAGCTGGCGGTCGACATCGGCGGCTATCACATCGATCATTTGAACGCCCTCGGCGACGCGGTGGATCACGACGAATCGAACCTCGCCGCCGAGATCCTGGACGACTGCGAACGGATCGAACGCGCCGCCCCCACCTGGATCGTGACAGGTGTCGGCACCGGAGCCACCTCCCGCGCCATCGGCCGCCATCTGCGCACACACGGGCACACCACGCGACTGGCCGTGGTGGATCCGCAGAACTCGGCGTACTTCCCGGGCTGGGCCAGTGACTGCCCCGATTACGCCACCGGAATGCCCTCGATGATCGAGGGCATCGGACGCCCGCGCATCGAACCCGCATTCGACCCCGAGGTGGTCGACCTGGTCATTCCGGTCGGCGACGCGGCCAGCGTCGCGGCCATGCGTCATCTCAGCGATATCACCGGCAGGTCCGCCGGTCCGTCCACCGGCGCTTGCCTTGTGGGCGCCCTGCACCTGATCGCCCGGATGCGCGAGCAGGGACGAGCCGGGACTGTCGTTGTCGTGCAGGGAGATTCGGGCCGCCCCTACGCCGACACGTATTACGACGACGGTTGGATCGACGCCAAGGGCTGGGACCTGACCGAACCAGCGGCGGCACTTGCACACTTCGCAGCGACAGGCCGCTGGGATCTCCCCCGTTCGGCCTGAGTTCCGGGCCCGACCTCAGCTCCCGCCGCAGGCCAGATCATGTGTTGAGCGCGGGTGACGGTGGGAAGGCTACGGGCAGAGCCGACAGGGACCGGTGGAACGGGCCTGGCCGCCATGTGAGGTTCTCGACCTCGGTCGCGAGCCGGATTTCGGGGAGCACGTCGAGGAGCTGGTCGATGGCCTCCTGGGCGACCAGGTACGCGATCGATCGGCCGGGGCAAGCGTGCAGGCCGGCACCCCAGGCCAGATGCGAGCGGTTGCCCGCGTAGCCGTTGCGGTCGGTGATGGAGGGGTCGTCGTTGCAGGCGGCCATGCTGATGACGACAGGTTGGTGCGCCGGCAGCCAGACATTGTCGATCAGGATCGGCTGGCGGGGGTATCGAGTGCACAGATTCGCCAACGGCGGATTGGTGAACAACACTTCATCGAGTGCGTCACGGGTGAGCATGCTGCCGCCGAGGACGCTTCCGGCGAACCGTTCGTCGGTCAGTATCAGTACCAGCGTGTTGGCGATCAGGTTCTGCATGGGTTCGATCCCGGCGCCGTACATCAGCACCAGTTGCTCGACGGCCTCGACGTCGTCGAGCGCGACCGGATGCCGCAGCATCCGCGTAGTGATGTCGTCACCGGGTTCGGCCCGCTTCAGCGTCACCAGGTCGGACAGGGCTCGGATGATCATCGCGTTGCCGGTTTCACCTTGGGTGCCGTCGAGCATGGCGGCGAAGCCGGCGGCGATGTGCTGTCCGGTCTCTGGTGGGCAGCCGAGGATGGCATTGACGATCGCAAAGGTCAGGGGGAAGGCGTACTGGCTGATCAGCTCCGCCGACCCCTCCTGACAGAACGTGTCGATCAACGACGTCGCGACCTGTTCCACCGTGTGGCGCACGGCATGCAGGTCGGCGTTCTCGGTGCCTGCGAGGATGGCCTGCCGGTACCGGGCGTGTTCGGCGCCGATGCTCTGCAGGGCCGCGGGTCGCCATTGCATCACAGGCAGCACCGGACTGTCGGCCGGAACGGTCTTCTCCCAGATTCGCGAGTCGGAGGGAAAGTGGTCGGAGTCATGGAGGATCTGCACCGCGGCGCGGTAGCCGATCACCAGGGTGGCGGGCACCCCCGGCGCCAGTTCCACCGGAGCCAACGAGCCGAAACGCTCGCGCATCGAGCGGTACACACGGTGTGGATCGGCGGCGAATTCGGGTGAGTACAACGGAACACGCGGCCCGTCCGGGCCGGTCGGCAAGCTCTGTGTGAGCGGGCGAGCGGCCGTGAGCGGCGAGAACTGCGGCGATGTCAAAGGTGTGACTCCGGGAGGTAGGTCAGAATTCGGCAACCGCGATCCGGGCTGCCCCGGACGCGGCCGCCGCAGCGTACCAGCGAAACCGCGCTCCACACGCTAACACAAAGCCGAAGCGCAACAACATAAGTCGAGCGGGGTGGAGAAGAGGCGATGCACCCCACGACTGGCAACAAGATGGTCCCATCATTGGCGGAATCCACGGTCTCCCACCATCTTTCCCAGCTCCGCAAGGCCGGCCACGAGGCCACGGCCTCACTTCCACCAGGACGGCCACGGGATCGGCAGACTGACGATAACGATCACTTATCGCTGCAGTTCCGGACTGCCCCTTGGTCGACGCCACGATTCGCGGTGAACTGGTCTCAACGAAAGATCAGGGCCCGCAACGGCTCCCGACCAGGAGGAACACCATGAACCGCAACGCCGAGCAGACCGTCCGCGAGTACTTCGACGCCCTGGCCACCGGTGGCGACGTCGCCGCGTACTACGCCGAGGACGCGACCTTCTGGTACCCCGGCGACCTGCCGATGTCGGGCACCTGGCGCGGGCGCGAGGCCATCGTCGAGGGCTTCCTCGGCGCCGCCTTCGGCCTGCTGGACCCCGACAAGGAGACCACGATCGAGGTCACGAACATTATCGCGGCCGAACCCTACGTCACGGTGGAATGGGATTCGATGGCCACGGTCCGCAACGGCAACGCCTATCACAACAAGAACATCGCGATCTTCCACGTACAGGACGGCCTGATCACGACCGCCCGCGAGTACGCCAACACCCAGCACTGGGAGCACGTGCTGCGCGATCCGCAGGCGGCGTGAGTCCCCGTCCGACCGAACGAATGTCCCGGCCGGGACGCGGCTACCCGGGAGGAAGGTGTTCCTTGACCCAGGCGTCGGCCGCCAGCTTCGCGTCCTCGACTCCGCGAGCGGATACCTCGCGAAGCATCCCGCCGTCGGGCCGGGAGATGAGCCAGGCGCAGGTGGTGCCGGTGGTGCCGGTGATGCGAGCATGGAAGGTGCCGAATGTTTTGGTTAACCACCATTCGGCCGGGTCACCGTCGACCTCCCACCCGTCGGACGCGTGCTCCGGTCGGACAGGCCCGAACGGCCCTCCGCCCACTTTTCTTCGCGCCTGGCCGACCACCCGTTTCCTCTCCGTTACCTCTACCGACCGATACTCTAATATTCTCGCCTGCCTTGCGAGACAACAAGTTTTCGAGCATGGAATTTAGTTGTAAACTGACCCGTTCGCATTTCTGAGCACACCGAGCAAACTTTCCAGCTGCGGCAACCCGAGCAGCCCCGGGAGCGTCGTCACCAACGCCCACCTGCGCCAACACTTCTCGAATACGACGCCGTCACTTCCCCTGAACGCTCCCGAGCGCCCGGCAATTCTTCCCGCGCAACCATCACGCATACTCGGAAGCGCCGAAACATAATGCGGTAGTGCAATTTCCGGCAGCGCACACCGGTTCCTTCTCTCTGGTGGCGAATCGCGCCCGTGAGGCTACGTTCATCCGGTTCCATTCGATCGACCCCGTGCCGAACCACGCCGGTTCGTGGGTCGACGGCCAACAGGAGAAGACCACAGGTGGCCATCGCGGATATTCAGGCGTTCGCCCATCTCACCGACCCCGACATCGAGGCGCTCGGTTGCGAACTGGACCAGATCCGCACGGATATCGAGCAGTCGCTCGGGCAATCGGACGCGGACTATATCCGGCGTGCGATCAGGATTCACCGCGGTGTCGAGGTGGCCGCGCGTGTGTTGTTGTGCGCCAGCCGATATCGAACGCCGCGGATCGCCGGGACCATGATGCTGGCGACCGCGAAGATCATCGAGATGATGGAGCTGGGCCACAACATCAGTCACGGTCAATGGGATTGGATGAACGATCCCGAAATCCATTCCACCAGTTGGGAGTGGGACTTCCTCGGCCCGTCCGCACACTGGAAGCGCGCGCATAATCACGTGCACCACACCTACACCAACGTCTACGAAATGGACGAGGACCTGGGCTTCGCCGTCCTGCGGATGACCCGCGACGAGCCGTGGCGTCCGGTCCATCTGCTGCAACCGATCACAAATCTGCTCATCGCCGCATCGTTCGAGGTGGCCATCGCTGTCCACGACCTGGGGGTAGAACGCCGACATCTGAGCATTCCCCGCAGCCGAGTGGGGTCGGCGCCGAATATCGAGTTCGCGCGAAAGATGGCCCGCCAGGTCGGCAAGGACTTCGTGCTGTTCCCGGTGCTGAGCGGGCGGCGCGGGTTCCGGCACACGCTCGCGGCGAACGCCACCGCGCTGTTGCTGCGAAACCTGTGGTCCTACCTGGTGATCATGTGCGGGCACTTCCCCGACGGCGCGGAAAAATTCACCGTCGAGCAACTGGACGAGGAGACCCGCGGGGAGTGGTATCTGCGGCAACTGCTGGGCTCCGCGAACTTCACCGCCGGCCCGACGCTGGCGTTCATGACCGGCAACCTCTGCTATCAGATCGAACACCACCTGTTCCCCGACCTGCCCAGCAACCGCTACCCCGAGATCTCCGAGCGCGTGCGCGCCCTGTGCGACAAATATGACCTGCCGTACACGACCGGCTCGCTGCCCACACAGTTCTGGCTGGCGCACCGCACCGCGTGGAAACTCGCGCTGCCGGACCGATTGCTGCGCCGCACCGCCGACGACGCCGCCGAAACCCGCTCGGAACGCAAGTTCTCCGGCGTCTCGCCCACCTCGGCCGATCGATTGGCGGCGACCGACCCGGCCATCGGCGCACGACGCGGGCTTCGCACCGCCTTGGCCGCGGCCGAATCACCGAAGCGCCGAGCCGATCACGGTGTGCGCCGGTGGATTCGGCGGTGGATCGCCTCGATCACCGGACGGCGCTGAGGGACACCAGTTGAAAGGACAGCCCTTGACGACAGAGCGGCCCGTGGTTCGGATTCTCGCCGGAGTGGCGGGCCGCAGCCTCACGCTGATGGTCGGGATGGCGATCGGCGCGGTGGACGCGATCACAGCCCGGCGAGACCAGAACAGTCCGCAACCTGCGCCCGCGGTGCAACCGGTCGTCGTGGGTGTCAGCGGTGGCGCGATCGCGGCCGCGGCGATCGCGCTGGGAATGCCCCGGGATAGGGCCCGGCAGATCGCGGTCGCCTATCCCCAACAGGATGTCCTGGGCGCGAAGAGCTTTCGCGCCATGCTGACCCGACACGCACTGTACCCGCAGCCACGAATTCGAGAACTTGCCCACGCGGTCGTCGGTGACCGCACCTTCGCAGACTTCGCCCTCGATCCAGAATCCTCCGAACAGCAGCCACACCGAGCCGCGTCATCATTGCTCATCCCCGTTTACTCGGCCGAACACGGCACCCTGCTGCTGCCCCGCGACCTCCCGAAGCTCGGCCTGTCCGACCTGCCCGTCGCCGATGCTCTGGTCGCCGCCACCCGGATACCCGGAGCCCTGCCCGCAGCCCCGGGACTCGAGGACATCTTCGACGGCGGTTGCCAATACCGAGTGCCGCACGACATCTTCGCCCCACACCCCGCCCTGATCCTGGACCTGTACGGGCCGCAACCGCACGACAGCCGAGGCGGATTGATCTTCCCACTGCTGCATCCATCACTGCCCGCAATCGCCCACCGCCCGCGTCCATTCCGCGACGAGACCCTGTGCGAATCAACCATTTTCGCCCACGAGCCCTACGGCGCCGCGCTCAAGGCGCCCACCCGGACATCCGAAGAACAGTTCGACACCGGTTACGACATCACCACGAGCTGGATCAATTCCCGGTCCGACCAGCAACTTCTGAACGTTCTCGACCCGGATGTCCTCGGTCTGCCGAAGGAGACCGTCGCGGCCGATCGAGTCCGATCCATCGCCTGACCGGTCGGCGGCCCCTAGCCTCGCACGCACGGATCCCAAACCACCCACGGTCGCCGCAGTGGCGCGGTGCAAGGCCCGTGTGAGCCAGCGTGGCAGAAGAAGCGGCCCGGGCGGCCACCCTGTAGGGGCTCGGGGAGTCCCGAGCGAATGTTGTTATGCTGGATCGGATTTCGAGCGGCAACACAGGGGGGATCGTGACTCATCCTAATTTTGGCAGCTCTCATCCGCTGCAGCCGACTCCGCCCGGACCCCCCATGTCCTATTTCCCCATGGGCGGACCGGGTTATTCAATGCCGCCCGGGCAGCCCGCGCCGTTGGAGCAGGTGCCCCAGTTTCCTCCGCTTGGACCGAACTATCAGATGCCGCCGCAGCGACGCGGTCACGGCGCTCTGATCGCGGTGGTGGCCGCGGCAGTGGTCGCCGCACTGGCAGTTGCCGCAGGAGTCGCATATGCCATGTGGCCGTCATCCAATGACCTGAGATCGATCGCCGGCGATTGGACAGATAAGGAAAAGGTGGTCGTCAGAGCCTTTCCGAAGATCGTCACCGATCCTGGCAATCAGGCTGGCTGGCAGGGGACTCGATGCTACGGCGACGTCGACAGTCCCAATGACCAGATCCAGGGCGTAACTTGCAGCCCACCGAGCGTGAGCTTCACAGTGAGCATCCTGGACACTGGCAACGCCAACGCCGCAGTCGCCTATCTCGCCGGGCGAACAGACGCACAGTGGCAGAAAGCAGCGGTTGCCCACGACGGATTCTCGGCCCCACTGTCGGTGTGGACCGCCCCGAGCGGCGACGAGATCCGGACCGGTTTCGGCGCTGATTCGAAATTCGGACGGTACGTAGTCGACTTCCGCATGGACGGCCACCCCAAGGAGCAGCTCATCGCGGCGTGGAAAAAGCTTCCTCTGCGTTAGGGATGTGGTTGTCGTCCAACCGATCTGCGCCATGTCACAGCCGACAACACATGATGACCACGGGATCCATGAGGACCCGGATGGCTTCGCGGTGGGCTGGTGGTGTGGACGGCTGGTGAGCAGGCGAGGACCCCGGCTGTGATGCCGAGACCCTCACCTGCGTTGGCGCTGGTCGGTGGGGTCAGTTGGCGGGCGCTGGGTTGAGCACTGCCGGGTCCACGTCGGGCACTGCGAGTCTCGGGTTGTACCCGGCCGCGACGACCTTCATGACAAATCCGGCGGCCTCTTCCAGTTGGCGAGCGTGGGCCAGCCCCGCGATCACCGCGGTCTCGGCTCCCAGATCGGCGATGAGGGTTGTGGCCAGATCGAGCCCGTCGGGCTCGTCTCCGCATACAGCCACGACCGGCGCAGCCTCCGGCAATCCGGTGTAAGGCCAGGAGGCTCCGGCGAAAAGGTGCAGTGCTTTCACCACCCGCGCTCCGGGAGCCGTGCGAGCCACCAACTCCGCCGCCGACCCGGACGCCGGCTTCAACTCACCGGTTGCGTAGTCCACCGGATTGGTGCAGTCGATCACCGTCTTGCCGACGAAGGATCCGTCCGGACCGCCGACAAGCGTGATAGCGGCCTCGAGCCCTTCGTAGGACACCGCGACTACGATGACATCCGCGCTCGTCGCGAAGTCGCCCGGGGCGATAGCCGTGGCCGCGGGTCCGATCTGTTCGGCCGCCTCACGTGCATGCACCTGATTGCGCCCGGTCACCAGAATCGAGTGACCGGCACCGGCCCAGGCCCGGCCGAGCGTCACGGCAAGGTTGCCGGTGCCCAGGATGCCGATATTCATAACGTTCTCCTTCGTCGGGAAATGATGACCTCGAGAACGCTACGAACCATGCTCCTACCGATCGGTAGGAGCATGGTGGGAGACTGATCCCATGATCGAGGGATCCTGCCAAGTCTTCGTCTCCGACTGTCACGTACGCGCGGCAACCGAGCTCATCAATCACACCTGGGATCCCGTGGTGCTCTCGGCGCTCCGCCTGGGACCAACACGCCGCAACGAGCTACTGGCCCGCATCACCGGCGCCAGCGACAAGGTACTCACCCAATCGCTACAACGCCTCCAATCCCACGGACTCATCACCAAACCGGTCACCACCCCGCCCGCGAACAACAGTGCGATCTACCAACTCACCCCACTCGGCGAATCCTTCGCCCACGGACCACTGGCCCATCTCGCTCAATGGGCAGCCGACAACCACACCGAACTCACCGAGCCGCACACAACGTCATGACCCGCAACAGCTAGCTCAGCACGGGTTACGGCCCGCCCGGCAGGCGGCGGCGGCCCGTGTGGAGTTCGGCGATGAGGTCCTCGTAGCCGATGGCCAGTTCTGCCAGGCGTTCCCAGGCGTCGCCGAGGCGCCAGTCGACCGGGCTGGCCAGGGCGGCGTAGGCGGTGGCGGTGAACCGCGCGACGCGGTCGACGACGGCACCCAGGGTTTCGGTGTGCACGTGGGCCGAGCCGTGCGCCGGCGGGAGGGACGAGGTGACGCAGCGGTCGATGTCGGCGATGTGTTCGGCGCGTTCGAAATCCAGCTCGGCCGTCTCGGGACAGGTTGTGCCCAAGCGCCTTTCGTGGAGCTCAGTGAGAGCGTGCGCCGCGCGCAGGATCGGATGCCGGTCGTACTCGAGGCCGCGGCAGGCGTGCAGCAGTTCGGATTTGGTGGGCAGGGGTTCGCCTAGCATGGTGGGGCGATCTTCGAGGTGGGACATCTGGGTGCCATGGGTTCTCGTGTCGTGGGTGGATATGGATCGGACGCGCAGGGGATTTCGCGCGGCATCGATTCGGTGTGGAATATTCCGAGGCTGAATATCTCGGCTGGAATGTCTTGCGCCGTCCGACATTCCGAACCCCGAGCCCTCCGGCGCGCTATTACCGGTCCGCAGACATCGGTCCGGCGAATTCCGTCCGAGAGCATGTCGAAATTACTGGGTGCGGATGTCGAGATTTATGGGTGCGAATGCTGAATTGGAATGTCTCCGCAGTGAACTGCCCCCGCGCGAAGGCCTCAGGCGGACGCGCAGAGGGGGCATTGCTCCGGAGGGGCCGACGGATTCGGATGCCCCAGTTCGATGAGCATCATCCAGCAGAAGCGGATCATGTCGCAGTCGCTCAGCGTGCAGTCCGCGTGCCGCTCATGATTCAGCTCTCTATGCATCTACACAGGTGAGAGTGGGTTTCCCGGGATGTCGTGGTAGACGGGGTTCCACCGCAAGGAGCGTCCCTCTCCTTCAGGATCCGGCATGCGCCGCGGTGGCCGGCCGTAGCATCCCGGCCCCGATCAAGGCGCGCTTGGCCTGTCTTTTCAGCGCGCACACGGTAATTGGACAATCGATATGTTCCTGCATGATTCGATGCGCTACGGGGATCGTCATTACGGTCACAGCGTTGTGATCCGCGGGCGGCAGGCCGTACATGGTGGCCCCCTTTCCGATTGGCTGGTCGATGAACGAAATCTTTTCTACGCCAGGCGATGGCGAATCGGCACACATCGACCTACGATGTCGGTTGTAATCGCTCGATCACCACCGGGGCTCTCGCCCGTAGATTCCTTTCCGGCAGGGGTATATCGGTTATGCGCTATTTCCGAGATCGCGTTCTCCGGCAGAGCCCTCTCCGCCGCAACGCCTTCCGGCATACCGCTCCCCCGATCAGCACCATCCGGTACGGGGCCTACCGGCGCGGGCCGTTCCAGTACGGGGTGCAGATTCGTTAGGGAGGCAAAGGGAATGGCAGGATCTACGCTCGCGCGGCGGTCGCTCGGCCGGCGGTTGCGGCAGCTCAGGGAAGCGGCACAGATGAGCCAATCGGCGGCGGGGAGAGCGGTTGAGCTGTCCCCGCAGTCCATCGGGAGGTTGGAGGACGGGCAGGCGACGCGGACGTCGAGTTTGCATATCAACGCGCTGTGCGATGCATATCGGGTAAGCGATGCCGAGCGAAAGGTGTTGCTGGCGTTGGGCGCTGAGGTGCGGGAGGCACACAAGTCCGGAGGAAGATGGTGGCGAGCCTACGCCGACGAGATTCCGATGGACTTCAATCACTATATCTCGCTTGAGGATTCGGCCAGCAATATCACTTTCTGGTCGACACTCCTGATACCGGGACTGTTCCAGACCTCCGACTACCGGCGGGCGCTGGCGTGGACCGAGCATCCGACAAAGACACACGATGAGGTCGAGCGACTTGTGCAGTTGGCCTCGAGGCGACAGCGTCGACTGCGGGACCCCCGGGTCACGATCGTTGTCCTGATCTTCGAAGCGGCGTTGCGCTGCCAGGTAGGCAGCGTCGCGGTCATGGAGGAGCAGTTGCTGAGACTCGCTGCGCTCAGCGAGTATCCGAACATCACGATCCAAGTCGTGCCGTACAAGGCGTCCAACCATTTAGGGTCTCTCGTCGGCAAGTTCGTGTTGCTGGATTTCCCACCTCTGCCTGCGACCAAGCTGCAGGAACCATCGGTCGTCTACGTCGAGGGCTTCGCGGGCAGCCTCTACCTCGAGCGAGAGTCCGAGGTAGAGCAGTATCGGCAAGCGGGAGAACAGATCCGGCGTGTAGCGTTGAACCCAATCCAATCCAGAGAGCTGATCCTGGAAATAGCAAGGGAGTGTGCCCAATGAGCATCAACCTCATCGGCGCTCAATGGTTCAAGTCCAGCAAAAGCAGGGAGACCTCGGCTTGCGTGGAGGTTGCCTTCCTGAACGAAGATCACGTCGGCGTCCGCGACTCGAAGAATCCGACCGGTCCGGCACTGATCTTCGCGCCTGCGGAGTGGGATGCCTTCACCGCTGACGTGCGGGACGGCGGACTCGATCACGCTTGATCGAACGTGCGTGAGGACCGGACACATTGTGTCCGGTCCTCACGCCGTTTATGCCCCGTAACCTCGTTGAAGATGCGGCCCGTGATAACCGATCAGTTGAACCCCCGCCCGAGTGCCCAGTAGGGTTCCGGGAAGCGGGGGGACGCCAACCAGCCCCCACATCGGGCGACAGTGGAGGGCGACGGATGACCCAGAGGTCGAAGACACTCAGCGTGGTCGCGCTGACCGCCGCCGCGGGGCTGACGCTGGCTGGATGTGGAAAAACCAACACTGGATCGCCGACATCGGCCGCACAGACCACGACGGCAAGCAGCAGCGCAGCTGCGGCTACAACCACCGCGTCCGATTCCGCAGTGAAGCAATGGGACCCCTGCACTATTCCAGATTCGGCTGCTTCCGGTCTGGGTCTTAATGCGACCTCAAAGACCGACCAGATCGCCGGAACGACGTTCGATGGTTGGAAAACCTGTGGATGGCAGGCCAACGACAAGACCTACACCTTCGAGATGTTCACCTCTAGTCACACATTGAGCGAATACAAGCAGCGAACGGACTACGAAGGATTTACCCCGATAACCGTCGGAAGCCACCAAGGTCTTCAGTATCACGCCGTGGGTCAGGCTGATATTGATTGCTCAATCAGCCTGCAAGTGACAGGCGGCACTGTCGACTTCGAAGTGGTCAACCAATACGGAAAGCCGGGCCTTGGAGAGCCCTGCGCCACAGTTCACCGCCTTGCGGATGGTCTGGCCCAGTACCTCCCGGGGACGTAGGGAGGGGATAGTGGACGGCGTCGATCCTAGCCAGTGGAAGACCCTGCTGGACAAGGCTAATTCAGGCGAACTATACCTCGATCCGGAGACAGGCAAGGGCCTGGACAAGGTGTGTGACGATCACATCGACGAGTTGAACAAAGTCCTCACATCATCGTTGTTCCTGGATCGTATAACAGGTTTCGGTAATTTCAACTCAGGCAAGACCCTCGAGAAGAAGTTCTCCGCAATCGCAAACGGGGACGATCGCTCGTTGAACACCGTGATCAAGCAGCATATCGACAGCGTCAATACCGCCAAGCAGGTCGTAGCGAAGGCAATTGCGAATTATGTCGCTCTCGACGAGGAGCATCGCCGCCAGATCGAGGCGGTGACCCCGCAATGAGCTACGACGACTACAAGCGCAAAGTTATTGCTGCCCAAGAGCAGTGGAACAAAGACCGAGATTGGATCTACAAGACCGAGGGCCAAGGTAATTACGGCACCGAGTTCTCCGGCGATGTCCAAAATCCGGCGATCACTACCCCGGACAGCTACGACCACATGGACCTCGCGGCCATGCAGCAGTCCGTCAATGCGATGAATCCGAAGCAGGTTGACCAAGCGGTCACGGCCTGGGCGAACATCGGCGCAACCCTCACCGGCACCTTCTCCCAATTCCAGCAACAGTTCGCCAAGACGATCAACGGCGACAACGGCCACTCCGGCTGGCGAGGCCAAGCCGCCACAGCTGCGGTCCAAGCGGTGAACAACTACACCGACAAATCCAACCACCTGGCGCACGCGGCAACCGCTGTCTCCCTGAAGCTTTCGGAGATGAAGACCGGCCTCGAGGAAACCCAGTCCCTGATGCCCGGCGTCACGACCCCCACACCGTCCGGCAAGACCCTGCCCACCGACGGCGTCATGAAGGTCGACGACCACAACAAGCAGGAAGCCACCCAGGAAGCCCGCCGCATCCTCACCACCGTCTACGGCCCGGTGGCCAGCCAGACCGATACCGGCGTCCCCTACCTGCCGACGGCCCCGCAGCTCACCTCGGACCCGAACGGCCCGGTCGGCCCCTCGGGCCCGAACTCCAAGCCCGTCACACCCGCAGGCGGCACCGGCCCGACCAACACCGGCGCGTCCGGCCCGAGCGCCGGCGGCGCGACCGGCCCCGCCAACAGCGGCGCCACTGGCCCCGATTCGAGCAAGAGTCCGGGCGCGACCGGCCCCGGCGAGTCCGCCACCGGTCCGTCCTCCACCTCCTCGAACCCCGCCGATTCCACCTCGACCGCGGGCGTGAAGTCGCAAAGCTACAGTCCGACAACACAATCGTCGACCCCTTCCATGGCCACATCGGTCTCCAGCCCGACTACGCCGGGAACGACGTCCAGCCCGAACTATTCGAGCTACACGCCGGGTTCGAACCTCGGCGGCTCGACCAACTCCGGCATCCAGACGCCGACCACGAATGCGCCCGGCCGCAGCGTGCCCGGCAGCACCGGCACCGCGCAGCCCGCCGCCGTGTCCACCACCTCCGCGGCGGCCGCGGCCCGCGCGGGCACCACCGGCATGACGGGCATGAACCCGGCCGCGGCCAAGGGAAAGGGCGAGGACTCCGAAAAGTCCGGCACCCCGGACTATCTGGTCACCAAGGAGCACGGCGACGAACTCACCGGCCTCGGCGACCAGCCGAAGATGGTGCCCCCGGTCCTCGGCGGAGACTACGATGCCCCCAAGTATTAGATTCACCGGCCTGGAATTCGAAATCCTCTGGGCCGCATACGATCGCGACCGGCTCCCGTATCCCCTGCAATACCGCACCCACATCGAAGATTTCGACACCCTCAAGCGCGCCCGCGAGGCCGCCGTCGACTCGGTACTCCAGAAATACGAGCCGGAACTCGAACGCGCCCTGCATATCCTGGTGAACCCCGAGGCCCGCGTCGAGGCCAAGGGCTTCGGCGGCCCCGGCATGTCCCAGATCTACCGCTTCCACGGCGCGGTGCAGGGTAACGCCGCCGCCGTCATGGTCCAGCTGCCCGGCCCCGCCCCCGACTGCGGCGGCGAGGTAGTCATAAAATATTGCAGTGCAGCCCAATTGGGCGACTACGCGGTGGAATCCCTCCCCAAGCGTAAACCGGGTAGGCGCGCCCCCTTGGAAATCCGTCGCGACGCCCTGGAAGCCGACCGCCGCAACCCCATCCGCCACTCCCCCTCCCTCACCGCTCAATTGGACGAGGTCTTCACCCGCCCCCGCCAGGCCTACGGCGAAATCATGATCTTCCCCGGCCCGGCCCTGGACGCCCGCCGCTCCCCCGGCCGCTCCTTCTGGTGGATGGACTACGAAGACGGCCGCTACTACGTCAAAACCACCAACCCCATCATCGCCAAACCCATAGACCCCAAAGCCCTTGCCGCAGAAGTAAACCGACTGACCAAAATCACAGCCCAATACTTCCGCGAAGACGCCGAACACGACGAATACCTCCGCACCCGCCACCCCTGAATCTCGACTTTCGCGATCCCTCTCGAGCATTCATTCGATCACAGACCGCAGACGTCTTCCCAGACGACCGATATGCGGCAATTGAGGATGTTCGGCAGCTGAGTTGATGAGTGCGGAGGTGAGCCGATCGGTAGAAGCATCCGCTACAAGAGCAGAGGATTGGCGAAGGTCGAGTTGTCGATGATGACGTCCATGAAAGGCAACGGTTCGACCTCGGCGAGGTAGATCTGTTCGGCCGGTAGGTACCGGTCGCGGTGGATCGTCTCGTCGTTGTCCCGCTCGGTGCCGCGGCTGACCGAAATCTCGGGGGATACCTCCAGCCAGATGCGGAAGTCCCAGTATTCGTTGATCTCCGGGCGGAACGCGAAGACACCGTCCACGATCAGCACCGCGTCGTCGTCGGCCGCGGTCACTACCGAGGCATGGTCGATCTGGGTCAGAGGGTCGATCGCGCACAGCGCGCACTCGCCGGAACCGTTGGGGCCGAACGGTTCGAGCAGCAATGCCCGAATGCGCGGGTAGTCGAAGGCGTTGCGGTAGTAGCCCTCTCCGGACTCACGATCGTAGAGGTGCCGGTCACGCCAGGGATTCTTGAAATCATCCAGACTTGCCCGCAGCACGGGCCGCCCGGCTCGGGCGATTCGTTCGGCAAGTTCGTGGCCGAAACTGGTCTTACCCGAGGCGGTCAATCCGTCGATGCCCACCGTCAGCCGATGGTGACCCAGTGCCAAAACGCGTTCGGCGACTTGATCAACCAATGCGGCACGCTCGGGTGAAGCAGACAGGGGAACAGGTTGTTGCCAGGTCGAGACCGAACGATGAATACGCCCCCTTGCCCTCATGCACTGAGCCTAGCCGGGTTCGCTGGAACCGGTACCGGCAAGTGAGCGCTCTGGACCGAGCCTGTCACGGCAGCACCCCATAATCACTCGCTCATCGGCAGATCCGGACGTTCGCGAACGCGTGGGTCGCGGCATGAGGGGATGCTCAGCCGACGGTTTCGCGTCCCGCAAGGAATCGGTCGAGCAGGTCGAACAGCACTTCGAGGATGCGGATTTCCTGCTCGGGAGTGAGATCTGTGACGAAGTCCCACTCGGGCACCGCGATCTGCTCGATCAAACCAGGCCACGTGAAACTGCTTTGGCGACGGAGCTGATTGGCGAGCAGCCAGTCGCGAAAGCCATCCAGTCCTGGGCCGCCCGACCGCCGCGCGGCGTAGTCGTAACCCTCGAGGAAGCACGTCACGCCGCGAACACTGGTGAAGCCGATGAAGATGCCGGGGCGCGCCGCGAACTGTCGGAGGTATTCACGTTCGGTCAGGCTGCTCGGGTCCATCGGCTTCGGCTCGATCTCTCGCGCGCGCCGGGCGAAGTGGGTATCCAAGTCCATGGGTTTCTCCATTCCGCGAGTTCACCATGCCGACGGTGATCGCGCTCAGCATGTACGTGCTCCGGTCAGCCGGGCGCGCAGCCGATTCTGAACACCCTGATCGCGGCAAAGTAGTGCGTTGCGGCGGGTCCGGTTGGATTGTGGCGTGCAGGCTTGCGACGCGCAGGACAAGATGGTCTGTATGGCGGATCCTTTACGACTGCGCGTCGGCGGCTACTACGACTCAGGGATACAGCGCTGGCCAGGGGCAGAACTGATCCTGACCATCGAGGGATGTTTGTTGCTCGTCGACCAGATCTCTCCGACTGCTGAGCAGATCGCCGAGTTCGAAACCGCGCAAGCACAATTCGCCTGGCTCGATGGCCGGCACAACGGGATCCTGCTCTATCGATTCGGCGAAGCCTCGTGGACCGGTCTTCCCTTCAATCCGCACGAAGACACTCCGCCAGGCATGAGCGCCGGACTGCCGAGGGTCGAATCCCGACAGCACCTAGCGGTTTCGGTCGGCCTGGCCGACGTCGATCGTGCACCGGTAGTGGCCGTGCGCACCATCCGATGGCCCGAGCGCTTCGTCAGCGCAATCAGCGCAACAGTGCTGAGACTGACCCAGCAAGACTTCGACCACGCCAGCAGGATCGACGAGGCCAACTACCTGCACCTGTTCGTCGGAAACGAACGACTGGCCCAGCGCGCGGGGATGCGCTGCACGAGCACGAACTGAAGCGCATACCATCGGCCCGCTCCGCAGTGGTTCGGGGAGCGCGTCACGCACGCCATTCGGCAAGAGCGGACATGCTGCGCCGCAGTCGATCTCGCCGAGTAGAACACCCGCCCAGCGGCATGACATGACGTATCGCTTGCAGATCGTTTGGTAGCGTCAGCATCACCGGTCTGGCCTTACGAGCCGGTCAGGGGTTAGGGGGATGGATGGACACGGCCCAGCGTTATCAGTTCTTCGCCGAGTACGAGGTGCGTGGACATTCACCATGCTACGAGGCTTGGGGCCACGAAATTGCCAGCGACAAGGATGTTCTCGGGCTGATCGACCAGCTTCCTCCAGAGAAGCGGCAACCGAACCTCATCCTGGGCGCGGCTCGCTACCTCGGCGTCGAACCATCGAACTATCGAAATTTCAAGACTTGGCTGACCGACCATTGGGCACAAGTCGTCGAGGTCGCGATGAGTCGGCGCACACAGACAAACGAGCCCGGCCGGACCGCAGTGCTGCTGCCGGTGCTGGCACAGATTCCGGGACCGCTGTCGCTGATCGAGGTGGGGGCCTCGGCCGGGTTGTGCCTGTATCCCGACCGGTACAGCTACCGCTACGACGACCAAGTGGACATCGATCCGACCGACGGACCGTCTTCGGTGGTGCTGCCTTGCGCGACATCAGGGAATCCGCCCTTGCCCGAGGGCCTGCCCATGGTGGTTTCGCGCGCTGGGGTCGATTTGAATCCGCTCGATGTCAACGACTCCGATGATGTGCGCTGGCTCGAGTGCTTGGTCTGGCCGGAGCAGCAGCATCGGCTGCAGCGATTACGGGCCGCGGTCGGCGTCGCTCGTATGGACCCACCTCGATTGGTCGTCGGTGACCTGCTCGATTCGGTCGCGAAGCTGGTCGATGCGGCTCGATCGGGCACCACCGTGGTGGTCTTCGGTAGCGCAGTGCTGGCCTACCTCGATCCAGATTCTCGTCGCGTATTCGAGTCGACTGTGCGGGGTCTCGATTGCCGTTGGATCGCCAACGAGGGCGCTGGCGTGATCGAGTCTGTCGCCGCGCGGCTGCCCGGGCCACTCGGCAGTGCCCGGGGCAGGTTCGTTGTCAGTCTCGATGGTCAACCGCTTGCCTACGCGGGCGGACACGGGCAAACGCTGGACTGGATCTCCCAGACCGACCTGCACACACCATAATCGGCAGGAGCGGACGTCCTCGGCGCTCAGATAGGCATGGCCCGTTGACCTTCGCCCGCACGGCGCAGGCCGTCTCGGGCAGCACGCCACGCGGCATTGGCGTGCGTCTCTACATCCCGGGTGGCAATTGACAGCGCGCCACGGAACCGCCCCGGATCGCCCGCCCAGCGGCAGAAGAGCTTACTCGGGCCGACTAGGTGTCACTTCCTGACAGAGGCAGGACCACGGATCTGCGAACATGGCTGAAGATCACCGAGGTTCGCACGTGCACGATCTCCCTCCGTTGGGTGAGGCGGTCCAGAATGAAGGCGCTGAGCTGATCGTTGTCGGCTACCGCGATGTGTAGCAGGAAGTCGTCGCCGCCGGACATGACGAAGTAGGACAGCACTTCGGGCAGGTTCGCCACGAACGCCTGGAACGACTCGATCACCGTGCGGTCGGGCGGGCGCAGCTGCACCGCCACGATCGCCTGGGTGCCGCGGCCGATCTTCCGCAGGTCCACATCGGCGTGCTGGCCGCGCAGGATGCCGCGGTTGGTCAACCTGCGGATGCGTTCCAGGCAGGTGGACTGTGCCACGTGCAGGCGGGCGGCCAGGTCCTTGTTCGTCAGCCGGGAGTCCTCCTGCAGGAGTGCCAGCAATGCCGTGTCAAGTTCGTCCAGCACTAGCGTCAGCGCCCCTTCTCCGTGCATAGTTCGCGATATTCGATAGAGATCCGAATTTATCACGGCTATTGTCGGAAACATTCGTAGCCACTGTTAATTTGGCGCGATGCTTCCCTGTAGCGACGAGCTCGTCGCAATCGGCCCCATGAGACCCGCGCGCGGGCGCACCTCGGCGGTCGTGGCCGTGGTGGTGGCGGCGCTGATTTGGAGCACGTCGTACGCGGTCACCAAAGTGACGTTGGCGCAGATCCCGCCGCTGACGATCGGTGCACTCCGGTTCTGCGCCGCCGCCCTCATCCTCGCCGTGGTGGTCCACGCCAGGCGCGACCGACGGCCGCCGACAGTGCGGCAGCGGTTGGTCATCGGTGCGGCCGGGCTACTGGGCATCGCGGCATACTTCGCGGCGGAAAACTTCGGCGTCGACCTGGCGACGGCCTCGGATGCGACGCTGATCGTCGCCTCCTACCCGATCATCACCCTGGCCCTGGAGGTGATCCTGCGGCGGGCCACGTTGTCGATGATCCGGCTGACGGGCATGTTGATTGCCGTCGCCGGGGTCTGGCTGGTCGTGCGCGGCGGGGCAGACCGCGACCTCGGGAACCGGTTGTGGGGCGATGCGCTGCTGATTCTCGGTGGGCTCATCTGGACCGGATACAACCTGGTGGCGCAGCGCGACACCTCGGGCGCCTCGCCGATGGTGGTGACGTACTACCAGACTCTGGCCGGGGCACTCGGATTCCTGGCGATGTCGCTGTTCGAGACGGACCGCTGGGCGTGGCCGTCGCCGACTGACCTCGGCCGTGTGCTCTTCCTCGCCGGACCCTGCTCGGTGGCCGCGTTCGGGCTCTACAACTACGGATTACGCCGGCTGCCGTCCAGCGTAGCGGTCAACCTACTCAACATCGTCCCAGTGGCAGGCCTGGTATGGGCGGCGTTGCTGACCGGGGAATCGGTTGGCGCGCAACAGATCATCGGCGGCGCGATCGTCATCGCCGGCGTGGTGGCCGGCCTGTACCAGCGAAACGACCACCAATACGCAGACATATCAAACACGGAAAAGGACCACGTATGACAAGCCGGCCAGAGTTCAAGTGCGCGATCGTGGTCAGCGACGAGCTGCCCACGGGACTCGCGGTCAACGCCGCCAGCGTGCTCGCACTGACGATGGGCCACCGCATCGAGGGAATCGTCGGCACGGATGTGAAAGACGCTGACGGTGTAGTCCATCCCGGCGTCATCTACACCCCGCTGCCGATCCTGGTGGCGCCGCACCACCAGGTCGGTACCATCGTGCAGACCGCGGCCGCTCGGGACGAACTATTCTTCGTCGGTTTCAGTTCCCTGGCCCAGGCCTGCAAAACCTACGAGGAATACATCGACAAGATGGCGTCCACCCCGACCGCAGACCTGGCCAGTGTCGGCGTCGGCCTGTACGGCCCGCGCAAACAGATCAACAAGCTCGTCGGCTCACTACCTCTGCTACGCTGACAGACCTTCTCGGGGCAGTCCCGTTTCCGCCTACGCGCTGCGGGAGGTCTGGGACATCTTCGCTCACCACGACTGACTGCAGAACCGACTTCTCGAGCATCGCCCCCGATTCCCGACCGGCTGGTCCTACAAGTTGATATTCTCGGCCCGAAACCTGTTCAGGGGGTGGTGTTTCGGTGGCCCGAAGCCGCGAGCCCAGGCGGCGCGTAGTCCAAGTAGCCGGCCGCGTACGCAAGCCCCAGGCAAGTCCCCCCGCACCGGCCGCTGCGCCACCCCCGACACCAGCCACACCACCAAGCCCCCCAACCCCAGCGGAAGGCACGCCACCGGCAAGCCCCCCAGCTCCGGCGGAAGCCACTTCCTCGGCGAGCCCTTCGGACCCTCCAACCGGCTGGAAACACCCGTTCGCGTCGCTGACCAAACCAGGTAAGGCTCTCGTCGGCCTGGTGGCCACCGGCGTGATCGGCGGTCTGATCACGTTGTTGATCAACGCATACGGCCCCACCATCACCGACATGATCAGCTCGGGTCCGCCGCTCGACGTCGTCGTGCAATACGACAAATCGCTGACGGCCTACGGCCGGTACGCGCTCCCTGGGAAGCTGGCGGGAAATGCGATACCCCAGAGGGATCTCGCCACGCAGCATCCGGAGGCGGTGGCGGTCGGTGGATTCACCGTGAAGCTGATTCTCCAGGGCCGGCGCAGCCAGCCCGCCCTGATCACCGATCTGCGGGCGCGCGTGCTGGTCCGCTCGAAACCCATTGCGGGGACTCTCATCTCGACATGGGGGAGTGAGAACACCAATACGAACGGCTGCATGTACCTGGCCGATCTCGCGCCCACCTTCATGACGCCGGATCCCAACGCACCGGGATGCCTGCCGGGAGCGAAACCCTATTTCGCGGTGCACAATCTGACGCTCAATCGCGGCGAGCAGGCCGTGATCGACGTGAACGCCATGGTGAGCCAGCAGAATCCGACACCACCACAGGCCGTCGGCTCCTACGAATGGGAATTCGTACTGCGTGTCGTACAGAACGGCAAGGCCACCGATATGACGATTCGCGATGGCACACAACCATTTCGACTGACCTCCCTCGCACCCGGCTACCAGGCGGCCTACTCCGGCGTCGGGGTGTTGAACGCCCAGGACCCCGCACAGGAGCTCCACCGAGCCCTCACCAACGGGACGCCGCCGTGATCCGCGCCGCGCAAGCGGCACTGACCGTCGCCGTGATCGTCCTGGCGCTGACGGCGCTCGCGGCGGACGCACACCTCGCACCGAAACAGAGTGTGGTTCAACTGAAGCCGGTGAGCGCCGACCCGAACACCAGCGTCTCCGACGTGGCGTTCAGCCCCGACGGTCGATCCCTGGCCGCCCTGGTCACCGCCACCGACGCCCTTCCGGCCGGCCCGACGCCGGCGCCCGTCACCGCCAGAACCGTGGAACTGTGGAACATGCGGACCGGGCACCTCGACTGGATGTTTCAGGACGCCCACGGTCACATTTCCCACATCCTGTTCGGCCCGGACGGTCACACCCTGGTCCTGCTGGTGGCCGACACCGTCGAACTGTGGGATCTGCGCAACCACGAACTGATCGCCACCCTCGACGCCTGCCCGAGCGGCAAGAACAGTTGTCCCGACGAGCGGCACGACTGCCACGAGTACGCCGGCGAATGCAGGGACGACCTCGGCTACCAGCAGGCGGCGTTCAGCCCGGACGGCCGTACTCTCGCGGTCAGCGGCCACTGGTCCGATTCTTATGATTCCGTGGACATCTGGGACTACCGAACACGAAAGCTGGTCAACTCCTTCCCCACCGGCCTCCCGAACGGCCTGGCGGCGACGATGGAGCCGCGTAGTCTCCATTTCAGCCTCGACTCTGCGCAGCTGACGGGAATCGGATCCGTGTCCGGCCCGGACGGAGCACAGGATGCCGTCGCCACCTGGGACGTTCAGACCGGAAGCCTGGTCACCCAGACGACATTCGATCTCAACCGCTCCGTCGGCGCCTTCGACCTCAGTCACGACGAGCGGCGTCTGGCAATCACCTACAACCAGCAACGGCAACCGGTCGTGGAGATCTGGCAGCTGGCGAACGGAAAAATCGACACAACCCTCAAATACGATGTCGACGATGTCGGCACGCTCTCCTTCGGTCTCGATGATCGCACGCTCGCCGTCGCGGTCGACGACAACAGCATCATGCTGGCGGACACCACCGGGCACCATCCTGCGGCCAAGTTGAGCGGTCCCCCCACGCTGCCGTTCTCCCTCGTGAACACGGCGGCAATAAGCCCGGACGGCCGCGTCATCGTCGGTGTCACCCTCGACGGCATCGCACTGCTCTGGGAATTGGGCTCCCGCCAGTTCATCGCCGCCAAGAACCCCCAGTGCGCGGGCCTCTGCGCATACGACGGAGACATGGCATTCTCCACCGACAGCCGGCTACTGGCTTTGGCCCGGCTGAACGGCGTCATCGACATCGTCCGCCTGCAATGACCTCGACCACAGTATTACCGGACAGCCCCGCCTGGCGGTGAGCCCGGACGGCACGATGCCAGCCGCAGACGGCGAACCAGGCACGCCGACAAGGCATTTGACGTCGCGGATCAGGGCGTAATGGCGCCACCGGCCGGAATCCGGCGCTAACGCAGTGATGCCCCGGGGATAGGGCCGGGGCATCACGAAAATGGCTGTGGCTGTGGCTATTTCTTACCGGATCCGCCACCAGCCACGAAAGTCGTTCGTGCAGCCACCCATTCGTCGCCGGTCACGGATCCGATCAACCCGAAGTCGATGTGCAGGCCCGTGAGGTTTCCATCGACGTCTTTCGTCGCCATTACTGGATAGCCGCCATCACCGTCGCCGGATCGGCCAGAGATGAAATTTTCTCCGGTGGGAAGGGGCAACACGTAGTTCGGATTGTCTTCCAAGTCGGCAAGATCGATCTCGTCCGCAGTTTGGCAACGCGACGCGGCGTGGGCATCGACAAAGCATGCACAGCCGGTATCGACGCCAATGACATTGCCCGCCTTCTGCCCCGCTACCGGCTCGACCGCGCAGGGAACCGCTGGCTCAACGGACATCGTTGATTTGTCGCTGATTACCAAACTCAAGAAGGCGGTACCGCCATCGAAGTCGAGAGGCGTCGTGAAAACTGTAGCGCGTACTGGATACTGACCAGCGGGGATGGGACCGAACACGGGGATAAGTCCGGTTCTCCCATGTTCGTCGGCGACGAAACTCACACGGTGAGCACCTATGTAGCCGGGGTCGCACGCTGCGACATAACCGGACGGGACAGTAAGAAGCCCCAAATCCTCGACGCTGAGTGTGGCTTCGCGGACACCACCGACCATCCGTTCCCACCTGTTTCCGAGCTTCGGGGCAGCCCCCGTCTGGAGCGCGTAGAAGTACTCGGCCGTGGGGGCAATATTCAATTCTGGAGCGTGTTCGGCGCCGGATTTCATGGGTGCCAGCGATGGGGGAAGCCCCGACCGACACCACCATTCGTGTGACGTGCCAGAGATCACAACGCCGAAATCAAGGTGCAGACCAGTTAGTGCCCCGTTGGCATCCCTGGTCGCCATAATCGGAAAAGTGCCCTCGATACCCTTGCTGTATGCAAGGGTGTCGCCATCTGATTCCCTCAGTAGCGCGATCGTGCCGCACTGGAGCCCGTCCGCGGATCTTCTTGTTTGCATCGAAACAAGCAGCTCGAGATGTGCCCGCCCATTTGCCGGGGTATAAGCAGCAGCAGCGTGCGCATCCATGAAAGTGGCAGAGCTTGTTACTCGAACGCCGTTGCGTACCGCCGAGGAAGCATCCTCGCCGAAACCATCGAAGTCTGCGCCTTCGGCGACCCACGGTTCGACCGTGACCGCTGGGATGTCACTGAGTACCAGACTCATATATGCCTCGGAAAAGCTACCGCCGTTACTCCGGAATCCGGTCAGACGTACCGGGTATTTCCCGGGCGGCACCGGGCCGAACACGGGAAGCAGGCCGATACCGGGACGATCGCTTGAAGGACCAACAGCGACAGCACCCAGATCATGGGCGTTCCCCACGGCAACCCGCCCACTGGGGACACTCAGCTCACCTACGTCGCGGACCTCGAGCACCACCTTATGAATGCCACTCCGGACAAACCAACCGTCCCAGAGGTCACTGTTTATCGGTGCCCGCCCGCTACCGAGTGCAAAGAAATCGTCGATCCCGCTCATCGCGGGCATCGTAGCAAAGAAACCATCCGTGAGAAGGTGAACCGCCGCTGACATTGACCTTGTGGAACCTTTCGGGCGCAAGCGGTTTGAACAAATGGTCACGCCCGAGGACGTCGTGCATCCTGTTCGATCGGGCAGATTCGCCAGCTGCGGCCGATAGGTACGGCCCAGCAGATGCAGCAGACCGAACACGATATCGCTGTAACTTCCTGTGTCGGTGATGATCTGCTCGGAGAGCCGCACATGAAACCACCAGCGTCGCAACGATGCCCGCGATTCGCCAAGCAGGTCAGGCGGTCTCAACCCCTGGTCGGGCTTAGCGCCGGATTCCGGCCGGATGCGCCACTACCCCCGATCATGTGAAGCCCCCAGTGTGACCAGCCGGGAAGACTACCCTGGGCAGGTGACCTCAGCAGGCGATGGTGACACCGAAGACAACGCCGTTCGGTCGAATGAGCTTTTCGCAGTACGTCTATCCGAACTGTTCCGGGCCGCGGGAGACCCGACCCTGGAGCGGGTCACCCGGCAGACGCGGGAGCGGCTCGGACCGACCTGGAAGGTCCCGACCATCCAGCGGGTCCAGTCGTGGCGCGCGGGAAAGCACGTTCCCGCCAAGTTCGCATCGCTCGAGCCGATCCTGGTGACGCTGAGACATCTAGCGCGGCAACGGAAGTCGACCGAACCGGTCGCGGCGCTCACGATGGGCGCATGGCAGAAGCTATGGCAGGAGGCCCGCGACAAACCCGCCGCGACCGCGTCGGTGTCACGCCCGGTTACCGACACCCTGCCACGAGACATCCCGCTGATCGGCCGGGGTGAGGAACTGGAGCGGATCGCGGGCATCGCCGAACGCGGTGGGGTGCTGTCGATCAGCGGTATGCCGGGCGTGGGCAAGACCGCGTTCGTCACCAGTGTGGCGCACCGGCTGGAGGACCGGTTTCCCGACGGTCGATTGTTCGTGGACCTGCAGGCCCACGCGCCCGGCCGCACCGCGGCGTCGCCTTCCGATGTGCTGGCCGGGCTGCTCACCGATCTGGGGATGGATTCGCGCGAGATCCCCGACACCCTCGAGAGCCGTCGTAGCCGGTGGCGGGATCGAGTGGCGGGGAAGCGCATCCTGCTGGTGCTCGACGACGCCGGGGATCGGGCACAGGTCGAACCGCTGCTGCCGACCGGACCGGACTGCCTGACCCTGATCACCAGCCGACGACAGCTCGTCGCGCTCGATGATCACGAGCCGTTCGTCCTCGACTCGTTGCAGCCGGACCGGGCGGCCGAATTGTTCTGCACGCGAGCGCGTCTCGATTTGGCCGACCGCGATCATCCGGCGGTGGCCGAGATCGTCCGGCTGTGCGGGTGCCTGCCCCTGGCGATCGTGCTCATCGCGGGCCGCATGCGCTATCACTCGGCATGGACCGTCACCACCGTCGCCCGCGACCTGGCCACCGCTCAGGATCGCCTCGGCGAATTCGAGGCCGATGAGCGGGCCGTGCGCGCCGCGTTCACGATGTCCTACGACGTGATGCCACCCGATCGGCAGCGTCTGTTCCGGCGCCTCGGCATCCACCCGGGCCGCACCGTCGACAAGTTCGCCGCCGCGGCGTTGGACGGCGTCGAGGTGGCCGACGCCCGTCGCGAACTGGAGGCGCTGTTCACCGAACATCTTCTCCAGGAACAGCTCGAGGGCCGCTATCGGATGCACGACCTGCTGCGCGTCTACGCGAGCGAGTTGGCCGACCACGACCCGGCGGTCGATCGGCGGGCCGCCGTGGATCGTGTCCTGACCTACTACTGGCACGCCGGCGAAATCGCCGATCGGTGTCTGGCGGTCGAAACCCGTTCGCGGCGGCCGCCGATCAACGGCGCGTTCCCCGCCACACCGCGTCCGGCGAGCCGGGCGCATGCGCTGGCCTGGCTGCGGGCCGAGCGCGACAACCTGCTGGACTCTCTCGAATATGCCGCCGCCGACCGAGCGGGACGGCAGGAAGCGATCGGCCTGACCGGCGTCGTGGCCGGGCTGCTGCGCCTCGACGGCCCCTGGCCGGTGGCCATCGAGCTGCATCGCCGCGCGGCCGCCCTCGCCAACTTCGACGGAGACCGGCGAGGCGAGGCGGACGCCCAGTACAACCTGAGCGTAATGCGGTATGCCACAGGCGATTATCCGGGCGCTGTCGGTCCGATGCTGGAGGCGTCGGCGATCTATCAGGAGATCGGCCACCCGGCAGACCACGCGCGGGCCCTCGGCATGCTCGGCACCCTCGCATACGCCACGGGCGACTACCCTCGCACGGCCGAGCTGATGCAGCGGGCGGCCGCGATCTACGAGAGAGACGGCGACGGCTCGGCCGGGGCCTATGCCCTCATCGGGCAGGGCATGGCCGGATATGCTACCGGCGACTATCCCGTTGCGGCACAATGGGTCAGCCGCGCTCTGCAAGCATTCAGGGACATCGGCGACAGCGTCGGAGAGGCGGCCGCGCTCGACCGGCTCGGGGTGATTCAGTATGCGACCGGCGACTATTCGCTGTCGGCGGCCTCGGTCGAGCAGGCGCTCACGATCTACCGAGCCGCCGGGGACCGATTCGCCGAGGCGCACGCGCTGAACGCGCTGGCATCGGTGCGGTTCGCGACCGCCGAGTACGCGGTCGCCGCCGATCACGCGTGGGAGGCGTTGCAGATATTTCGGACGGTCGGCGACCGGGTGGGCGAGGCGTACGCGCTGGACAGTCTCGCCAGGCTGCACTTCACCACCGCGGAATGGCAGTCCGCGGGCGACGATATGAACCGTGCGCTGGCGATATTCCGGGACATCGGCGACCGGGTGGGCGAGGCCTACGCCGTGAACGATCTCAGCCTGTCCCAATACATCAGCGGCGATTATTCGGGAACGGTCGAACGCATGGAAGCCGCGATGCTGATATTCCGTGATATCGGCGACCGCGTCGGCCAGGCGTATACGCTCATCGGGCTGGGCCTGGTGGCGTATGCGAACGGTGACTACACCGCCGCCAAGGACCCGATGCTCGAGGCCCGCGCGCTGTTCGAGCAAATCGGCGACAAGGTCGGCCTGGCGTATGTTCTGGTCGGCCTCGGCCGGTTGCGCATTGCGACAGGAGAAGATACGGGCGCAGCCGACCTGCTGGCACAGGCATCGACGATATTCGGCGATATCGATGACAAGGTGGGCCAGGCGTACGTCCTGATCAGTCAGGGGAGGCTGCGCTTTGCCATAGGCGACGGCAACGGAGCGATCGAACTGCTGCTGCGGGCCGAGCGGATCTACCGGGACATCGGCGATCGATTCGGGCAGGCCTTCGCCCTGGGCGGCGTCGCCCTGCTGCACTATGCGCAGGGGAACTCATCCGGAGCGATCGATCCGGCGGAAAGGGCATTGGGCATCTTCGATGCGATCGGCGATCGCGTCTGTCACGCTTACACATTCGTCGGACTGGGCCTGCTGCGGTACGCCGACGGTGACCATTCCGGCGCGGTCGCCATGGTGGAACAGGCGCCGGCGATGTTCCACGAGGTCGGCGACCGCGTCGGCGAGGCGTATGCCTTCATCGGACTGGGCCTGCTGCAATACCAGACCGGAAACTACTCCGAGATGGCGAATTGGGCTCAACGGGGATTGGCGACATTCCGTGAGATCGACAAGCATCCCCGGCGCGCGGAATTGCTCGAGCGGATCACGAATACCTGGGAGGAGGCGAGCAATCCGCACGACGCCATCATCTCCTACCTCGATGGGCTGCGCCTCATTCGTGAGATACAGATCCGGTGGCGCAAGCGCCGCGTCTGGCGAGATCTACCGGCGCCGACCAGCCGCCGGTGACGCCCGCGCGGCCTAACCATTCAGCTGCGCCTTCCAATCCCGGTGCCGCAGGCCGAGTTCGGTGGCCGGCGGGTCGCCGTACAGCCATTCACACGCGATCCGGTACCAGTTCGCCGTCGCCCGCAGTTGTCCGAGTGTGGCGCAGGTCCAGAAGTCGGCGCGGCGGGAGATCAGGTGCTCCGGCGGAAGACTCTGGTGCCGCATCCCCGAGAATTGATTCCGCCGCGGGTCGACCACGGTGAGGAAGCCGCCGCAGGCCAGGTCCGGGGTGATCGGCACGTCCCCGTCGACCATGCTCCATTCCGTGGCGGCCAAGGCGAAATCGAAACACTCGGATACGGTCACGCCGGATCGGTCGCCGATGACACCGCGTCCCACCATGAGCCGATACAGGTCCTCGGGCCGATCCTCGGCAATGGCGCGCAGACACGCGGCCTCCAGCGCGACGTGCTCGGCGCTCATGTGCTTGTAGAGCCCGAAATCGACGAACACCACCCGGCCGTCCGGGCCCAGCAGCACATTACCGGGATGCGGGTCGCCGCAGAACTCGTTGAATTCGAACTGCGTACCCACATAGAACCGGTAGATGATCTCGCCGATCCGGTTGCGTTCGGCGGCCGGCAGGGCCCGCATGGCGTCGAATCCGATTCCCGGCATGTACTCGCTGACCAGGACACGGCGGCTGCTGTGTTCCGGAAATACCTGGGGCACAGCGATAAAGGGATGACCCGCATATCTGCTGGCCACGCGCTGCTGGCTGCGGGCCTCGATCGTGTAGTCGATTTCGTTTTCGAAGTTGTCGCGCATTTCGTCGAACACCGAAACCGTGAAGGCCGGCAACATCGGCCGCAGCAGCGGTCGCAGTGGCGCCAGGTTCCGCAGATCCGCGCGTACCGACGCGTCGATCCCCGGATACTGCACCTTCACCGCGACCTCGACGCCGTCCTCGAGCCTGGCCCGGTACACCTGGCCGATCGAGGCGGCGGCGATCGGCTGCGGGTCGAACTCGGCGAAAAGCGTCTCCAGCGGCGCTCCGAAATCTTCCTCGATCACCTGACGCATCCCATCGAACGGCACCGGGGGAGCGCTGTCGAACAGCACCGCGAGCCGACGCTGAAACGTCTCGCGATGGCGCGGCGGAACCAGATCCAGGTCGAACAGCGACAGCAGCTGGCCCAATTTCATTGCCAGGCCCTTCATCTCGCCCAGCACCTGAACCATCTGCTCGGCCAGCTGCCAGACGGACTCGTCGGCGAGGCGTTCCCGGACCTGCTCGGATCGGCCGAGCATCGATAGCTTCGTGCGCTGCCTGCGAACGACATAACCCCCGCCGAGCGCCGTCAGCTTCGACGCTCGAACCAGTCCCGACTTCGACACGGGGTTGTCCATACCGATTCCTCCGCTGGGTACCTCATGACCGCCTCGTGAACGGTAGGCGCAGACACCCATCCAGCACTACCGGCCGCCCGCACCCGGCCGTGAAACCGCCGATCGCAGCGCCGCCGCACTTTTCCGGTCCGGAAATCTCGTCCCTGTGGCCTGGGTATTCGGTCGGCCGCCGGTTCGCTCGCCGCGCAGGTCAGGAAAACAGGAATTGTGCTGTGAGCAGGGGTGTTGGCGGTACCTACCGCGAGAGCCCATGGCCGGGCGGGGCGCCGCGTTCCTACCGTGAGAATCGCTCGACCGCACCGGGTCGCCGGCGTGGATCAGTCATCACGAAAACTGGAGTAAGTCATGGGAATTGCCACCAGCATCATCGAACTCGTCACTGCCTGTATCGAACTCGGCTTCAAGGCCGCCGTTGGAGTACTCGATCTGGCGAATGCCGGGAGCTCCATCCTGGAGCACATCCTGCCCAAGTAGATCCGGCGCGGGCCGACGCCGGGTGACGTCGGCCCCCTCCGCACGCGCAGCGCCGGAATCTCGGCTGCACGCTGAATATTCCTCTTCTGCAACATATTTCAATCCACACGATCGGTTCGTGACGCCACGACACGCACCCCCGCCACTTGCTCATCATGCTAACCTCCGGTACATGGCTGACACAGGGGGAAGTCCTGAGATCTCTGCGATTCCGGACGACGTCGCGGCACTCGGCAAGTACGCATCCGACCTGGCCGAAACATTGCGGTCGGCACTGACTGGCGCGGGACGCGAGGTAGAGGCATTGACTTCGAGCGGATGGACCGGAACTGCTTCTGCCAGTTTTGCTTCCGGCTGGGCCGAGTGCCAGGACGGGGGATCCACGATCATCGATGCCCTGAGCACGATGGCCTCCTCCCTCGGCGTCACCGCCGACTCGTATCGGAGCCACGACAATCAGTTCGCCGCCGAGATTTCCAGCCTGGACCTGCCATGAGCAGCGGATACACTGTCGACCTCGAGCAGCTCGACAACATCGTCACGCGGTTGTCCAGCCTGGTCGGGTTCATCACCGAGCATCTGGATACTCTCGATCAGAAGGCAGCTTCCGTGCATGCTGGTTCCTGGTCTGGAGCGGCCGCGGCTGCTCACGAGATCGCCCATCGCGAATGGTCTACGGCAGCGCGTGAATTTGTCCAGGGTGTCGATGACATGACCACAGCGGCGCGCAGCGCCCACACCAGCTACACCGCCGCGGTCGACTCGAATACCCGCATGATGAGCCGCAGGTAGCCGACATGGTGAATGTATCGCCTCAAGTATATTACGACGCCGCAAAGAAACTTAGAGGCATCCACACAGCCGCTCAGCTGGTATTCTCTCCATTATTGGTCACTTTGATCAACAGCCGAAACATGGCCGGCAATTACGACAAGGTCCGGACTTGGTCGTCGGGATACGACGATAACTCCACTGATCTATTGGACACCTTCACAACGTACGTCAATGCCATGGCAAATTTCGCCGACATCCTGGACGTTGCAGGACACAACTGGGCGTATTCGAACTGGCTGGCCGACATAAATCCAAACAAAGGGGGACCACCGGACAAACCAACCCCATCGGGCCTTCAATACGGCGACGATACCCCGTTTCCATCCTCTGCCTTCGGCGGGAATGCCGTAGGATTGGACACAAAGATACCAGGCCTGCTGGACAAGATAGGATTTGCACTGCCCAACGGCGATACCACCCTTCTGGACGGCGCCGCATCCGCTTGGGAAAAGTTCTCCGGTCACGAGGCTATCACCGGGGCTTCGGGCGAAATCAAATCCATCATGGCCACATTCACAGCCGCTGACGCTAGCTCGCCAGATTTAGAAGATGTAGAGACGCATCTAACGACCCTAAGTAAGGGGGCGGATGCGATAGCGGGCGCATCAAAGGCCTTGGCAGGTCCGGTCAGAGCCCATCAGCAGGCACTGACTTCATTTCGATCCGATCTGAATGATCACGTCGACTCGTTGATGAAGGACCTTTTCTGGATCGCGTTGGGAACAGCAGCAGCAGTTGGATTGACCGAGCTACTGACTGTCGGCGTCGCGACGCTGGGACCAGTCGAAGCAGAAGCCGCAGGAGGGACAGCGGCAGGTGTCACCGCTGTTGGTGAGTCTGCCGAGACGATCGCCAATCTCTGGCGGGTCTGTCGACTGTTGCAGGTGATCGAGATCGGCATTGGTATCGGAGCAGCCGCATCTCAGTTCCAGCCACTGGACATCCAGAAGGATCTGGACGACATCGCATCGCTGGTCGCGGTTTCAGTAGCCGGCGCGATGGTGTCTGTGATGGCGAAGGGCGGGAAGCAGCGAGTCGCCGACAGCGGTATCGAGCAGGAGATGAATGACATGATCAAGAGCGGTGCGGCCGCCAGCGCATGTGAGGCACTCGCTCAACTGTGGGATACGGCAGGTAGCGATGGCAAGCGTCGCCAGCGAATCAAGAAGACTCAGAAGCAATACGGCTGTCGCCACTCGAGTGGTGGCGGCGGTAAATGATCGGGAGAGAGGAGCGATGCAGATGGATCCAGATAGTCGAGTTCAAGCACTCATCGAGATGATCAAAGCCGGGGACGATTCCGCGCTGCCCGAAGTTCTGCGCTCGGTCACCTCCGAGGACCCCGTCGTTCGAAGCGAAGCGGCCCGAGCGGCCGGATATCTTGGCGTGAACCATATTTTCGAGGTCGGCCCAGTGTTGTTGGAATTGCTTGCGGACGCAGACGAGATGGTGCGCAACGAAGCCGTGGAGTCACTGGGCCTGGTGAAGTATGCCCCGGCATCCAGCAAACTTGTGAGAATAATTTTAGAAGATTCCTCTTGGTTGGTGCGCGCCTCCGCTGCGGAGGCTCTCGGTTCCTACCCTGGTCATGAATCCGTACAAACGCTCGAGCGAGTGATAGGCAACGATGACGAGTACGATGAAGTGCGGGCGTACGCAGCTAATACCCTCGGCAGATATGGCGATGCGGAAGTGCTGCCCGCGTTGAACTCCATGATTTCGGATATCACTGACGACCCAATGCTCACTTCGGCCTTGAGGTTGGCAGCATACCGTCTGGGTGGACAGGAACATTTGAGCTGGGTACTGGAATATCTGGTACGAGCGGACCAGGCGGAGACAGCCAGACTCTTGAACGATCTGAGTGAATTAGCGCATGCCCCGACACCACCGACTCTCGATTCCGACGCCGCACGTATCCGATCGGCCCTGACAACCGCCGCCGAACGCTGGCCGCTCTATAATCGGCAGATCTCGGGGATGCTGAACGATTTCTCGTAATCCCGGTTCAGCACATCCACCACGTCACCTTGCCGGTCGTGTCCTCCGCGTCCGGACGCAGGCAGCTGTAACCACCAATTCGATTGTCGCTGAAGCGAATTCCCGAATGTAGTTTGCTGTCAACGCAATACAGCCCGGTCGGATCCATGCGGCACCGCAGACCCGCCACCTCGATCTGGTGCCTGTACTCGAGTACCGGTCCCTGACCGAATTTCTGGAAGTCGCTGGGGTAGCCGTGATGGCCCACCTGCGTGTCCACCTCGTTGCCCGTGTAGTAGACGTACGGTGTCGACGAGGTATCCGAGGTGCTGGTGAGCCTCGTCTGACACGTCAGGTACGGCACGGAGGGCTTGCCCGGCGAGACGGTGAGTTCGGCGAAGCAGGAGAGGTTCGTGCTCGGACTAGTGAAGGCGTGCAGGCCAGGCAATACCTTCGTGCCCGTGCACCTGCTGGTCGCGAAGCCGTACGGGGTCGCGTCGGTGGGCCCGCCTTCGGCGATCCAGGCGGAGAGTGAATTCGACGAGCCGCTCGGCGCGGGAGGCCCGGCGGGGGCCACCGATGAGTTTCGGCGGCGGAGGGAGTCTCCTCGAGAGAGGCAACCGCAAAGGAGTCCCCATGCCGCTTGATGTCGAACGTTCACCCGAGCACATGGTCACCGTAGGTGAGGTCGAGCTGTGCGTAACCACCTTCGGTGACCGGCAGCAACCACCTGTACTGCTGCCGAGCACGTCGAGACTGTTCTGGGAGGACGAGTTCTGCGACCGGCTCGCCGGCGCGGGCCGGTTCGTCCTGCGCTACGACATCCGCGACACCGGCCGATCGACGACCTACCCGACCGGCTCCCCCGGTTACAGCCTGCGCGACCTGGTTTCGGACCTCATCGGACTGCTCGATGCCTTCGAACTTCCGAGAGCCCACCTGGTGGGTTTCTCGGTAGCCGGATGGATCTGCCAACTCGCCGCCCTCGACCACCGCGACCGGGTATCGGCCCTGACCCTGATCAACACCCGCCCCACGCCTCCCGGCCCGCCGGACCCGGATCTGCCCGAACACTCGGACCGGGTCACGAATTTCATCCGCACAGTGCCCCGCCCGGACTGGTCCGACCGAGCTGCGGTGATCGACTACGGAATTGAACAGGCCCGAATGCTTTCGGGTACAAACGGATTCGATGAACAGGAGGCAAGGCGGCGGGCGACTCGGACGGTCGACCGCACGACCGACATCGCATCCAGCATCCTCAACCTCGGGTATGCCGATGCGGGCGACCACTGGCGGGAGCGGCTGCGCGAGCTCACCGCACCGACCCTCGTGGCTCACGGAACCGATGATCCGTTCTTTCCGTACGCCAACGGAGAGGCCTTGGCACGGGAGATCCCCGGCGCCACCCTGCTCCCGCTGCACGGCATCGGCCACGAACTTCCGGGGAGCACCTGGGATCCGCTGCTCACCGCCATGCTGGAACTCCCGGAAATCCGTGAGTAATGACCACGGTGCTTCGGGTTACTCGGACAGGAGCGCGGCCAGTTGTGATGCGGTCTCCAGACTGACCATGTGCGGCGCCTCGCCGATCACATGGAATTGCGCGCCGGGGATGTCGTCGGCCACGGTGCGCATCAGCTCGGGCGGGTAGGCGAGATCCCTGCCGCCCGCGGTCACCCTGGTCGGGACGGTGATGTCGGCAAGTTTGGGCCGGGTCTCGAGGCCGGTCGGCGCACGCGAGGACGCCGCCCACTGCTCGAGGCGGTTGCGGACGACCAGGTCCCGCGCATACCGCACGCACCAGGGATTCTCGGCGAGCGCCGAGGGCGTGAACCAGCGGGTGCGGGTGGGCGCGAGTTGCGCTGGGAGACCGTCGTTTTCGGCCGCCCGCGCGCGATCCTCGAACGCCGGGTTGGGATCTGCCGCCGCGGCGATCAGGTCGAGCCGGGTCAGTCGCCCAGATAGCGGGAGTGACATCTCGGTTGCGCACTCCTCAATCAACGAAACCAGTTCCATCCGTTGGGAATACGGCATATGCTGCTAAGTGGAAGTTCGATGAAAGGACTCTTGTGAAGTACGCACTGGGTAGCTGTGTGGCTGCGGCGGCCATCTTCGCCGGCGGCGTGGCGATGGGCGGCATGGCCTCGGCTGCGGCCGGCATTCCACTGGAGCCCGCACCGAGCATGAACCAGCAGCCGGCCCAAACTGGGCAGCCGATCGTCTTTTCGCCTTTGACCGGATCGGCCGAGTGCTTGCTCGGTATTGCTCCCTGGACCGATCCCTATTGCGCGAGGATAGGTTAAGCGGTCTCCCTGGCGAGGCCGCCGCGGCGCATGGGCGTACCGCACGATGTCCTGCTGTTGGTCGCCCTGTTCGTCGAGAATCTCTTGGATCATGGGTGTGGCGATGACCGTTGACGATCGAGGCGTTACCTGATGCGCGCAGCAGCGCGTTCACTGTGCAGTCCATCCGCCGTCGACGGCTACGAGCGAGCCGGTGATGAAGCTCGCTGCGTCGGAGCACAGGAATGCGACGGTCTCCGCGACCTCCTCGGGTCGCCCGATCCGGCCGAGTGGATGCGCCTACCCGAAGGAGGCGAGCATCTCGCGGCCGTTGTCGACCACGCCCTCTCATGATGTCGGTGTCGATCACGCCGGGCAGCACGGCGTTGGAGCGAATTCCCTTGGGGCCGCCTTCGATCGCCAGTACTCGGGTGATCTGCGCCCGCGCGGCCTTGGACGCGGCATAGGCGGTCTGGGTGGCGAAAGCGACGACGGAGGAGACCGATGCGACCGAGACGATCGCGCCGCCGTTGCCGGACTCGAGCCGACCGAACCGTTCGATGGCCGATTCCATTGTGGCGCGCGCGAATTCCGCATCGGAGACGTCGCCGACGAGCGCGGCCACGTGGTCCGGGTCGCCGGCCTCGAGTTCCCGCACGGCCGTGCGGAGATCGGTGACGATCAGTCGTGCGCACGAAAAGGGCCGTCGCGGCGTTGTTCCACGCGAGGAGATTGGTGTGGTGGCCGACGATGTAGGCGGGCACGTGGTCCATCGCGTCGAGTAGGGCGCGCAGTCCCGGTCGCAAGACGATCGCTCGGCAGCGAGCCCCACGGCCATCGGCACCGTTCCCTCAGGGGCGCTGTCGTAGGCACGCCCCAACGGGCGCCGTGGAGGTAACGGGCGACCATCTGCTCGGCGCGAATCCCCGTGACAGCGGCCTCCGGGGCGGTGGCGGCGTTCGTCGACGTGACGCTGGCGAATCCGATGAACGCCCCGGCAGCAATCCCTGCGGCCGTCGAAGCAGGATCGGCTCGCCGAGCGGGACCATCGAGGCGGCGCGCTGGGCCCCGCCGGGCACGGGGAGCTGACCGGCACACAATTCGCAGTACCGAGCCCGCCCGAATGATTACGCAACAAAACGTTGCACATCCTCGCGACCCATGGCAGAGTAATACGCAACAAATGGTTGCTTATTGGAGGTCTGAGATGGAGTTCGGAAAGCTGGAACGCGAGATTCGCATCGAGGCGGCGCCGGAGATCGTGTTCGATGTGGTGAGTAGTCCCGAACACATCAAGATGTGGTGGCCGGACGACGCGTCGTTCGAACCAGTGCCCGGTGGGGTCGGTGAGCTGGTGTGGGGTGATCGCGCGGAGGTCGCCTCCATTGCGGTCGTCGACGTGGATCCGCCCCGCAGGTTCTCGTTCAGGTGGGTCGCGCCCGATGGCCAGCGGCCCGCGGCGGGCAACTCCCTGCTGGTCGCCTTCGAGCTCGAGGCCTCGGGCGAGGGCACGATTCTGCGACTGACCGAGACCGGCTGGCGGGAGAAGGGTTGGGAGGCCGCGGTATTGGAGGAAGCCTTCCACGATCACGAACGCGGCTGGGACCTGTTCCTGCCCCGGCTGCGGAGCTACGCCCCCACCGTGGTGGCGCGATGATCGACGAGGACCAGCTCTGGTCCGCGATCGGCGACCCGATCCGGCGCCGCCTGCTCGACCAGCTGCTCACGGAGGGTTCCGGCACACCCACCAGCCTGAGCGAACGTCTCCCGATCACCCGCCAGGCCGTCACCAAGCACCTCGGCGTCCTGGATCGTGCCGGGCTCGTGCATGCGACGCCCATGGGCCGCGAACGGCGCTACGAGGTCGACCAGGCCCAGCTGTCGCGCGCGATCCGGCAGCTGAAAGCTGTTGGGGCAGCGTGGGATTTGCGCCTGAACCGCATCAAGCACATCGCGGAGGAGATCCAGCGTCAGCAGCGCGATCGACCGAAGCATCAATGAATAAGAGTGCGGTGCAACAAGACTTGCACATCAATCGCATAAAGACATCGCGGATCGAATTCCCGTCGGCACCGCCACAAAGTTCCGGCATCAATGAGTCGGTTGGAGCATACCGAGACCCGTACCTGAACCGCATCGAGCAGGTCGTCCATGAGATTTGCCGGACATCGCGACCGACCTCGACCAATGAATGAACTTACGGTGCATCGGTACTCGTACCTGAACCCATCCAACACATCGCGGATCAGGCTCCACTGATCTCGCCCATCAATGAAACGGAGTCCGACATGAGCGGATTGATGCTCGAGGGTAAGAACGCCGTAATCTACGGCGGCGGTGGCGCTATCGGCGGCGCCGTTGCGCGGGTATTCGCCCGGGAAGGGGCCCGGGTCTTTCTAGCCGGACGGACGCGGGCGAAACTCGTTGCGGTGGCGCGTGATATCGCCGACGACGGGGGAACGGCCGAGATCGCAGAGGTCGATGTGCTCGATCAACGGGCGGTCGACGAGCATGCCGACGCGGTGGCGGCGAGCGCGGGCGGCATCGATATCGCCCTCAACGCAGTGAGTTTCATGCACGACCAGGGGACGATGCTGGCGGATCTCTCGCTGGAGGAGTTCATGCGACCGATCGACGAATTCCTGCGCGCGCAGTTCATCACGAGCAAGGCCGTGGCGCGACACATGGGACCGGGTGTCATCGTGACGCTCTCCGAGCCGGGCGCGAAATTTGCGGCGGGCGGCATCCTCGGGCACGGCGTGAGTGCGGCGGGTAAGGAGGCGTTTTCGCGATTACTGGCCGCTGAGCTGGCGCCCCGAAACATCCGGGTCGTCGGCATCCGTCCACATGCCGTGATCGATGCACCCGCCGCCGGCTCCTACACCGGGGAGCTCTTCGAACAGTTCGCGGCGGCGGCAGGGCAGTCGGTCCCGGAATTCCTCGAGGACGGCGGGATGGTGCAGGGAACGCTGCTGAAAAGACTGCCCACGCTGTCCGAAGTGGCGGAGACGGCCGCATTCCTGGCCTCGGACCGGGCCGGGGCCATCACGGGCACCATCGTCAATCTGTCCGCCGGCGCCCTGGTCGACTGAGCTATCTCGGCGCGACGCGAGCGTGAGCGCGGCGCGGCCATCAGCGCGGCGCGGCCGCCAACGCAGCCCAGGCGCCAACGCAGTCCAGCCGTCAGCGCGGCCCGGGCGTCAGCGCTTGCATAGGTTCGAAGACAGTGACCAGCACGATCAGGTCCCCGTAGGGTGCGGCCCCGCTCGACAGGCGGTGCGCCATCTTGGCCAGGGAGGTCTGCCAGCGGTATTTCGCCTCGAACGCCGCATGGACGGGCGGCAGCAGGGTGCCGCCGGTAACCACCTGGGCACGGCCCTGCCGCTGCTGCGAGCCGAGGGCAGGATTGCCGCGCCAATCACCGGGCTGGACGAGCACGCGGCCGTCGCGGGCCAGCTGATCGGCCTCGGTGCCGTACGACGACACCCGGAACGCGAGCTGATTCTGCCCGACCGGAACCACCAGACGCGGCGCCGTGACCAGCTCCTGTGGCCCGGTAATGCGGGTGACCACCACCGTTTTCGCACGCTGCCAGATATTCGACGCGTCCGGATGGGCGGGAACCCTGGGCGAGAGCGAGCCCGGATCCGGCTGGGCACGCCGCAGATAGTTGGCTGGAATATCCCCCAGGGTCCCTGGCATTGGTTTCGATCCTTCCGGCCGCTCGCATCACTCACCCGCCCGAGCACCCTTGATCGAACTCCACCCTCGATAGTCCATACATCGTAACGACATGGCAACGCCGCTGGTCAGCCGGGTCCATTGCGGCACAAACATGGGGCCCATCACAGTGACTCGGATCACTGTGCGCCGCACGGTTCATCGAATGCGGGACACAGCATCGACGCCGGCTCCGACCAAGTCCGGCACGGTGGCCCACGATTCGGCGCGGTTTGCGACATGGTGTCGGCGACGGAATGGTGCCTGCTGCCGGATCCGAACGGCTCGACCGAGCTCCCGGTGCTCTAGCGCAGCGATCCCGGTGCCCTAGCCCCCACCGCAGTCGCGCCGAGCGCTCGCAGCCTCGGTAATGATGCGGACGACGATCCGGTCACGGTGCACCCAGCACGCACGAGTCACGCCACGGCCGCCCGCGATCGTCGGCGTAGCGCAGCATGTCGTTGCCGAGGAAGACGCGATGGGCATATGAGCCGACATGATCCCCTGGAGCGAGGGAAGTCGCGTCGGCCCAATCACCGACCTCAGATATGGAAGTCCACGTTCCCAGATCGATGTGCGTCGGCCTCGGGCTCCGGCCCACTCTCGGCCCCCAGCACGGGCAGCAACGCGTCACGCACAACGGGCGGCGGCTCGGATTGCCCTCCGGCAGCGACGGATTCGGACCGAACAACCAGACTCGGCGTCTCCGCCCAAGTCACCGGCGGCTCAGGCTCGGCCGACTCCCCCACATCGGCCTCCTCGTCCTCCTCCACCCATTCCCCCTCATCCTCATCCGACTCGTCCCAGTCATCCTCATCCCCCCACTCCCCCTCGTCGGACGACTCGGACCATGCGCCACCAGCCGATTCCACCTCATTCAGATCCGGCGACTCGGACCAAGCCAACGGCATCGACTCGGACCGCCCCTCGAGATCCGGCGCCTCCGACCAAGCCAACGGCGCCGCCTCCGACCGCCCATCCACATCCGGCGCCTCCGACCAAGCCAACGGCGCCCGCTCCCGAGACCACCCCTCCCCAGCCAACTCCGACCGCACCGCATCGGACCGAACCCCGGCAGCAGATTCGGACCCGCCCACCGCCTCCAGCGGCCCGGTCCACACGGCATCGGATTCGTCGCGCATGGCCGAATCCGCCGAATCCGACCACGCGGCAGCGGATTCAGCACCCGGACGCGAATCCGCCGGCTCCGACCATTCCCCCGCATCGGTCCACTCACCTACGTCGCGCGACGCGAACGACCCACCACCAGCGGACTTGGTCCGGCCGCGCGCATCCGACGACTCGTCCCACTCTCCCTCATCCGCCCACTCGTCCACACCCGGCGACTCGGACCACGCAACAGGAGATTCGTTGCGCGGGAAGGAATCCGACGACTCAGACCACCCGACAGCAGTTTGGGCACCCCGAGGCGATTCCACCGACTCCGGTCGTAACTCGGACGCCAACGAATCCGACCCCACAACCGAATCCAGCGACTCGGACCACACAACGGGAGAATCGGCGCGCCGGACCGAATTCGACGACTCAGACCACGCGACAGCAGTTTCGGCACGCCGAGGCGATTCCACCGACTCCGGTCGTAACTCGGACGCCAACGAATCCGACCCCACAACCGAATCCAGCGACTCGGACCACGCAAGGGGAGATTCGGCGCGCCGGACCGAATCCAGTGGCCCCGACCGCATTTCGGCAGGCGAGTAATCCGATCGCGCAACCGATGCCAAAGGCCCGGAGTGTGCGGCCGATTCGGGTCGCGCGACCGGTTCCGCCTCCGACCATGCGAGCGGTGCGGGCGGCTCGGACTGGAGAGGCGGGACGGCGGGCTCGGGCCGGGTGTGCGGGCCGGATGGTTCGGAGCGTAGGGCGTGGGCCGCGGGTGGGGGCTGCATGATCGGGCTTTGCACGCCCAGGGATCCGGCGATGAAGCGGCCGTCCCGGTCGTCGTAGGCGCGGGTGGTGACGGACAGTTGCAGCAGATACTGGCCGGTGGGGGTGCCTGCCATCAGGTAGCGGGTGGATACCCAAAGGCTCAGTTCGCCAAAGGTGTACGTGCCCGAGATGGCGGCCGAGGGGAAACCGTCGCAGTCCTCGGTCTTCGTGCGGCGCTCCTGCCAGTCGGGCAGGCGCCGCGAATCGGTGAACGCGCACCGCATGACGGCCGCGGGATCGACCGGCCGCGACATCCGCCAGACCATCACCACGGCATTGTCGACCCACCCGGCCTCCTGCGGCGGTGCGTCCTCCTCCGGGGGCAGCGCCCACGCGCCGAACGCCGCCGGCAGGACCTCCCGGATCACCTCGTGCCAGTCGTACGGAATGTCAAGTGACACAACAGGTGCCCCCGGATGCTCGGGATACACCACCTGCGCCGCCACCCCGACGGCACTCAAAAACTCTCCCACAGTAGGCAAAGCCAGTTCTTGGGCAGCTGTCATCGCGCCGAATCCCCTCCTCCTCGTGCGCATCCGACGGTACCGTATGCTCAGGTGCGGTGCCCATCCCCGGCCAGACCTGGCCCCCACCTGCACTTTTCGCCTCGACAGCCCATTTCCGGCCCGATCGACGGCGCGCGGGCGTCGCGAGCGGCTCGCCATCCACGACCAGCTCCCCGCCGGCTCGGCCTCGGCGTCATCACACTCCGCGGTTGCGTGCACGTCGACCGTGCCCGACCGGGAACCTAAGACCAACCCCAGCCAGCTACCCTCAGGTCCGCGCCTTCTCCGTCGACAGCAACGTCGTGACCACCCCGAATACCGCCCCGGCAAAGCCGAAGAACGCGGTCGCGGAGGTTGCGTCGTGGGCGGTGTCCGACCAGAACCCCATGCCCGCGAGCACGGCGAACAGGCCGACCGAGATCATCGCCCGTCCCCAGTAGAACCGGGCGGGACCGACGGACTGCAGTGTGGCGGCAGCGGTTTGGGCCTGCTTATCGGCCTGCTCCGGGGACGGCGGGGTGGTCTTCAGGGCGGTCGCGATCGCACCGGTGAGCCGGGGATCGTTGGAACCGAGCATCTGCATGAGCCGGGCGGCCTCGGCGGCGGCATCGGCCGGCGCCGGATCCAGCAGCGCCTGCCGCATCACGGTCTGAATAACATCCTGTGGCACCGCCGCCGGGTGCTCGAAGAACAACCCCATCCCCCTCGCCCTCCACCACGACTTGTATTCAGCCACATCGTAACTGGCGTCGGACGGCCGCGCCGGTACAACGGCCGACCGCTTACCCAACGTTCACTCTGCGGGCACTTCGACCACCGGTGCTGCGCCGCGGTAGTCCTCATTTCGTCCACACGCAGCCCGCTCGCGCGGTCCACGATCCGGCCGCTGGCTATAGACCGAAAACAGTGCCCGGCGCGATCGTGGATGCATGAACTCCCTGGCGCCTGGCGAATTCGATCCCGATACCACCTACCTCAACACCGCGGCGTACGGCTTGCCACCGGCCCGCACGGTGGCGGCGTTCGAGCAGATCCTCCACGACTGGAGGTCGGGGCGGCGAGCGCCGGACAATCACGACGCCGTGGATCAACTCCGCGCGGCCTACGCCCGGCTTCTCCCGGGAGCGTCGAAAGACGATGTCGCGGTGAGCAATACGGTGGGCAGCCTGATCGGCCCGGTCGCCGCGGGACTACCCGCCGGCGTGGAAGTGCTCTTGGCCGAGGGCGATTTCGCCTCGGTGACCAATCCGTTCCGCTATCGCGGCGATCTCGCCGTCCGCATCGTCCCGCTGGAGCGCCTGGCACAGGAGGTGCGGCCCGAAACCGCCCTGGTCGCGGTCGCTCTCGCCCAGTCCGTCGACGGCCGGACCGTCGACGCTGCCGAGCTGCGCGCAGCCACGAAGGCCCACGACGCCCTGCTCCTGCTCGACGTCTCCCAGGCGGCCGGATGGCTGCCGCTGCGTTTCGCCGACGCGGATTTCTGGGTGGGCGCCACCTACAAATGGCTGCTCGGCGCGCGTAGCACCAGCCTGCTGGCGATCAACCCCGAGGCCGCGCACGCCGCCCGCCCCACCGCCCCCGGCTGGTACGCCGCCGCCGATCGCTGGGCGGAAATGTATGCGCCCCAACGCCTTGCCGACACCGCCCGCCGCCACGACAGCACCCCCGACGGCCTGGGCGTCGTCGCGACCCTGATCGGCCTCGACCTGATCGACGAGCTGACCGTCGAGGCCGTCGGCGCCCATGACCTGGCCTTGGCCCAGCGCTTCCGCTCCGGCCTGGCCGATCTGGGAATTCCCGCATTTCCCGGCGATTCCCCCATAGTGACCATCCTCAACGAGGACGACCGAGCGAACCGCCTCGCGCCCGCGGGAGTCATCGCGACCTCCCGAAACGGACTCCTCCGCTTCGCCTTCCACATCTACAACACCGCCGAGGACGTCGACCGCGCCCTGAAAGTCCTCGGCGACAACCGATCCCGCTCAACTCACCGATTGCGGCGGCACAAGCACACCAGAGGATTACCTGTGCCGCCGAAGTCTCAGTTGTAGCCCTCGGTAAACCCGAAGCTGAAGCTGTGCCCCTGCGAGTTGCACGAAACCTCCGCACGGAACCCGCTGACCGTGCACGTCGCCCCGCCGTAGCTGATGCTCGCATCCGGACCGTAGGCCTGCCCCGGCGCGGGGGCCGGCGGTACGAGCTGGCGACTACCGGCCTGGCCGTGCGTGCCGATCGGGCCGATGGCCGGATGCGCGGGCAGGAACCCCAGATCAATCCCGATATTGGAGACCTGGAAACCGGCCCAATTCTCGGTCTGGGCCAGGTCGCAACCGACCCAGCCATTCGACTGCATGGCGCAATTCCCCAGGTTGGGGGCGGTGAAATACACGGTGTTGCCGACCAGATATCCGGACGGATCCACCGGCACCGCGGTCGCATTCGCAACGCCGGTACCGGCAATCGCGATCGCACCGGTGGCCAGGATCGTCCCGGCGATCGCGGCCCCGATCCGGGACAGCCGCCCGCCCGGAATTCCGCGTCGAATCGTCGTCTGCTGCTTGCTCATAAAGCTCCCTTTCTTCTTCGCCCAAGTCGGCATGCCAAAGCAGAACCGATCCCCACCCCCAACAGAGAGGAATGTCCTGTTCGTGATGATCTGTCCAGGTCGACGCGGTGCGCGACGACCACAACCAGGATTCGCCGAGTATTGAGGCTTTGTTACAGCAGACGGTACAACGCGAATCGAGCCCGCACTCAGCCGAGTTGGATGGAGCGCTTCGCCAGGCCGTACCAGAAACCCTCGATGGGGGTGCGGCGCGAATTCAGGTCGGACTCACCGGCACCCAGGGTCACGAACAACGGCGCGAAGTGTTCGATGC
Source organism: Nocardia albiluteola (assembly GCF_018860155.1). GTDB lineage: Bacteria > Actinomycetota > Actinomycetes > Mycobacteriales > Mycobacteriaceae > Nocardia > Nocardia albiluteola. Next base: position 1,121,954 of record NZ_JAHKNI010000001.1, on the reverse strand, counting down.
GGGGGTGGGCGCGCTGCGCGGCGGGTGCGGCGTGCCGGAAGTTCAGCAGGGCGTCGATATCCCCCGCGGCCAGGGTTTCCCGGCCCCAGTCGTCGAATTCCCTGGACCACGACGGCGCCTCGTCCGCGGCGGCGCCGGGCGTCATCTCGCGCAGGTTGTGCGTGAAAAACCCGCTGCCGATGAGCAATACGCCCTCCTCGCGCAGCGGCGCGAGGCGACGGCCCAGCTCGAACAGGCCCACCGGATCCAGGGTCGGCATCGACAGCTGCAGCACCGGGATGTCGGCGTCCGGGAACATCTCGACCAGCGGCACGTAGGCGCCGTGATCGAGCCCGCGCTCCGGCGCCTCGTGCACCGAATCACCCAGCAGGGCACGCACTTTCGCCGCCAGCTCAGGAGCGCCCGGGGCGGGATATCGCACGGTGTAATAGTGATCCGGGAATCCCCAGAAGTCGTAGACCAGCGGCACGGTCGTGGTGGCGCCGAGCGTCACCGGTGCGTCCTCCCAGTGCGCGGACACCACGAGAATTGCCTTCGGCCTGGGCAATTCGGCCGACCACGCGGCAAGTTGCCCGGGCCACATCGGATCATCGGCCAGGGGCGGCGCCCCGTGACTCAGATACAGCACCGGCATGCGGGCGGCGGCGGGATTCTCAGTGGTGGACATACGCGCCTCCTAGCCGATCAATCGAATCGTATGCCCCGTGTGCTCGGCCTTGGCACGCAGGTAACGCAGGTTGTTCGGGGTGGCGTGCACTCCGGTCGGCACCGTGGAGCGCACCCGCACACCCAGCGCGCGCAGCTGGCGCGGCTTGTCGGGATTGTTGGTCAGCAGGTCGATCTCGGGCAGGCCCAGCGCGGCGAGCATCTGCGCGGCGGCGGTGTAGTCGCGCCCGTCCTCGGGCAGGCCCAGCGCGGTGTTCGCCTGATAGGTGTCCATGCCCAGGTCCTGCAGTGCATACGCGTCGAGCTTGTTGTACAGCCCGATATCGCGCCCCTCCTGCCGCAGATACAGCAGCACCCCGCCGGTCTCCGCGATCCGCTCCACGGCCTCGCGCAGTTGCGGCCCGCAATCGCAGCGGGCCGAGCCGAACACATCGCCGGTCAGGCATTCCGAATGCAGCCGCACCAGCGGCACCGCGCCGGGTTCGCCCAGCACCAGGGCCAGATGCTCGCGGCCGTCGGCGAGTCCGTCGAAGGTGACCGCCTCGGCGGTGGTCGAGTACCCGTCGCCGAAGGTCAGCGGAATGCGCACGCGGCTGCGCACGGATGCGGCGGCGGTGCCGAGAGTGGATGTCATGGTTGCTCCGGGGTCCGGGGAACTACTTCCGTTCAAATTTGAACAGTGATGCCCGTATCGATATTCCCGGGTGCGCGACGGCGGTAACCTGGGACGATGGGTGGTCCACGCTGGCTGAACGAGCAGGAGACGCGCGCGTGGCTGGCCTTCCTCACCGCCGCCGGCCTGCTCAACCGCCGCCTGGACCAGCAGCTCGAACGCGATGCGGGCCTGTCCCACCTGCAGTACGAGATCCTGGTCCGGCTCGCCGCCGAACCCGAGGGCGAACTGCGGATGAGCGAGCTCGCCGCCGCCCTGCTCAACTCCAAGAGCAAACTCACCTACCAGATCGACCGGCTCGAGCACGCCGGACTCGTCCGCCGCCGCTCCTGCTCCACCGATATGCGCGCGGTCTTCGCCGTGCTGACCGAGGCCGGGCGCGACATGCTCGAGCGCGCAGCTCCGGGCCACGTCGCCGCCGTGCGGGACCTGTTCATCGACGTGCTCACCCCCGAGCAGCTCACCGCGATCGCCGACGGCCTGGACAACGTGAACCGCAGGCTGCGCGGCCAGTGTTGAATGTCTCCCGCACCCGACGCCGGCCCCGGCGCGCGGTTACGATGCGACGGCCATGGATTCTCCCGCAGATGCCCGTGTCTGGATCGATAAGCAGACCCCCGAGGCATTCCACGCCCTGAGCGCCCTCACTCCCGCGATAAGCCATGCCGCCGAGGCGGCGGGTCTGGATCGCTCGCTGATAGAGCTCGTCAACGTGCGGGTCTCGCAGCTCAACGGGTGCCCGTTCTGCCTGAACCTGCACACCCGCGCCGCGGTCACCGCCGGTGTCACCCAGCAGCAACTCGACGTGCTGCCGGCCTGGCGGCGCACCGATCTGTTCACGCCACTGGAACGGGCCGCACTGGGGCTGGCCGAGCTCACCACCGAGCTACCGGATGAACAAACGCTCGAGCGTGGGTATGCTATTGCGCGGCAACAAATGTCGGACGACCAGGTTTCCGTCGTCATCTGGGCCGCGACGACCATCGGTGCATTCAATCGCGTGTCGATCATGAGCAGGCACCCGGTGCGCGCGCGGAAGGAGAGTTGAATGGGCCAGGGCATGACCAACAGCGGTGAGCAGGCGAAACACGCCTCCGTCATCCGGAACGACGCGCAGTTGCGCTACGAGATCTGGTACGACGACAAGCTCGCCGGATTCGCGGAATACCGCGAGCGCGAGGAGGATACGGTCTTCATCCACACCGAGGTCGACACCGAGTACGCGGGCATGGGACTGGGAAACACCCTGGCGCAGGGGGCCGTCGAGGACACGATCGCCCGCGAGCGCACTGTCGTGCCGCGCTGCCCGTTCATCAAGGGCTGGCTGGACAAGCACCCGCAGTACGACGACCACGTGGTGGGCAAGGGGATTCAGCGCTGACCGGAAGCGGATTCGCTCGTCATCGACTGAACCCCGATGACCCGCAGCAGATCCAGCTTCTCCTGCGCGTCGCTGCCCGGCCGCGGATAGTAGACCAGCAGATTCTGGGTGGCGTTGGGCGTGACGAGGGTTTCACAGACCAGGTCGACGATGCCGACCTGGTCGTGGATCACCCGCTTGGAATCCGCGATCCGCACCGCCACTTCGTGTTCGGACCACAGTTGCTCGAATTCGCTACTGGCGGCTCGTAATTGCGTGATCAGCTCGGTCACGTCCGGATCCCCGGCCCGGCGCGCGGCGGTGGCACGTAGATCCGCAACGTGCCTGCGCAGCAGGCCATCCCATTCCTCCGGCGGAAATTTCCTCGGCTGGTCCGACTCGACCAGCCACCGCCACAACAGGTATCGCCGCATGCCGGTGTAGCCGGTTTGCTCACCGTTGAGAAAGATGTGCATCCGGTTCTGCGCCAGGATCTCTCCGAGATCGGACACCACGCAGGCGGGGACGTCCTCGAGCTTGGACAGCAGATACAGCAGCCCGGGGCCGACGTGCGAGCCTCCACCCCCGCGCTGCGGCGCGCCGTGCCCGCACAGATGGTAGAGATGATCACGCTCGTCGTCGGTCAGCCGCAGCGCACGGGCCAGCGCGGCCAGCACCTGGACCGAGGGCCGCGGGCCCCGCGACTGCTCAAGCCGCGTGTAGTAATCCGTGGATATTCCCGCCAGCAGGGACACCTCGTCGCGGCGCAGGCCGGGGGTGCGCCGCCGTAACCCGGGCAGCAGGCCCACGTCCGCGGGTTGCAGCTGCTCGCGGCGGCGGCGCAGGAAATCGGCTAGTTGGTCGCGGTCCATCCCTCGATTTTCCTCGCCGGCGGTCGGCGCAGCCAGGGATCCGCAATCCCCCGATAAACCATCTCTGCCGTGCGCCCGGGACCGGGAGCAGGATTCTCGGTATGACAAGCATCGAGAAAGTTCAGCTCGGATCCACCGGCCCCCAGGTCGGACGCATCGGACTCGGCGGTATGAGCATGTCGGGCTCCTACGGCGCGGCCGACGAGAAGGAATCGATCGCCACCATCCACGCCGCGCTCGACGCGGGCGTCAACCTCATCGACACCGGCGACTTCTACGGCATGGGCCACAACGAGATGCTGATCGGGCGCGCCCTGGCCGACCGCAAGCGCGAGGACTATCTGCTCAGCGTGAAGTTCGGGGCCCTGCGCGGACCGGGCAACCAGTGGGGCGGCGTCGACAGCCGTCCCGAGGCGGTGCGCAACTTCCTCGCGTACTCCCTGCAACGTCTCGGCGTCGATCACATCGACATCTACCGGCCCGCGCGGCAGGACCCGAACGTGCCCATCGAGGACACCGTCGGGGCGATCGCGGAAATGGTGCAGGCCGGATACGTGCGGCACATCGGCCTGTCCGAGGTCGGCGCGGACACCCTGCGCCGCGCGGCCGCCGTGCACCCGATCGCGGACCTGCAGATCGAGTACTCGCTGATCTCCCGCGGCATCGAGGACCGGATCCTGCCCACCGCACGCGAATTGGGCACCGCGATCACCGCGTACGCGGTGCTCTCGCGCGGCCTGCTCAGCGATTCACTGCGCGGCCGAAGGACATTCGCGCCCGACGACTTCCGGGCGTTCAGCCCGCGCTTCCAGGGCGAGAACCTCGAGGCCAACCTGCGGCTGGTCGACGCGCTGGCGCAGATCGGCGACAGGCGCGGGGTGAGCGTGGCGCAGCTGGCCATCGCCTGGGTACTGGCGCAGGGCGCGGACATCGTGCCCGTCATCGGCGCGCGGACCACCGAGCGCGTCTCGGAATCCCTTGGCGCGCTGGATATCACGCTGACCGCCGACGAACTGGCAAGCATCGAGGCCGCCGTGCCGGCCGATCGCGTCGCCGGCGATCGGTACGCCACCGCGCAGATGGCGATGCTCGACAGCGAGCGGTGAACTCCATCCGGCCGCCCTGCGTTCATCTGAATGGGCAGAAGGGTGGCCGGGCCTCGCGGGCCCGGGTATCTTTCAAAAGGCGGACTATCCCGCGGTTTTGGGAGGATGGCACATGGCGATCCGGGAGCAGCGATGAGCGGTACCGACGCGGCCAACCAGGCGCAGTCGACTCCATGGGACACCGTGGACGCCGACGCCCATAACGGCAGCCTGGGGCTCAATCCGATAAATATCGACACCCAACTCTTCACCAAATGCATTGTGGACTGCAAGACCGCGATCGCCCGGCTCGAGTGGTATCAGAAATACATTCGCGACAACAGCCTGGACAATCTCCGGCCGTTCTCCAACGAGCCCGGCGGTACCGCGCTCACCGAAATGTTCAGCGCCCGTGGCCAAGACATCATCGCCGCCATGGCATCCATGCAGAACACCATGGAGAAAATGGGCGACGCCTTCACCACGGCGCTGCGGACCTATCTGGATCACGAGCACATGTCGCGTTCGGATCTGGATCGCATCGGATCGATGTCCAACGTCGCACCGGTGGCGCCGCCGAGCCCTCCGCCGCAGGCCATCACGCCCGCGGCATCCGCCCTGCAAATCATCGACAAGGCCCTGGGCCTGCCGCCGCCGAGTAATTCCGGTGGCGATCTCTACAATTCGATCCGGCCCGCCGCGAGCATGATGTTCGACGATTTCACCGAATTCGGCCGCTCGCTGCAGGGCTCGGATGTGGTCGCGCGGACCGCGGGCACCCAATACTCCTGGATGGCCGATCAGGTTCGCAACGACATGTCGACCCTGCACGACGATCTGGTATTGCTGTCCGACGACGGCTGGACGGGCACGGGCAAGGAGGCCGCGGTGAGCGCCGTGGCCTCCATCCGCGACAACTCCGCGAATTTCGCCGACGAAATGCGTTCGCTGGGTTCGAATTTGCAGGGTTGCGCGAACTGGCTGCTGTCCACGCACAATGCCATGCCCACGAACACCGCACTGGGCTATCTGGCGAGCGGGACCTCCGGGGGCGATCTGCTCGGCTTGCTCAACCAGTACCGGGATGTCTACAACACCACGTACACGCCCGGAATCACCAGCGCCGCATCGGATATGGGTGCGGAGCCACCACCACCCGCCAGCAGCCCCGTCCGCGCCAGCGCAACGCCGGTCAGCGCCGGAGGCGGAGGTGGCGGAGGAGGAGGAGGAGGCGGAGGAGGAGGCGCCCAGGATGCGAATTACGCGGCGCAGAACCAGGCCGCGCTACCGACCGGGCCGATGCCCAGCGGCGATGTCCGCGGGTGGATGGACCAGGCCCGGCAGATACTCCTGCAGATGGGTTACTCACCCAGTCAGCTCGACGACAACGCCATCGCCACCATCATTGCGCACGAATCGGGCGGCAATCCCCAGGCGATCAACCTGACCGACAGCAATGCCGCCGCGGGCCATCCGTCGAAGGGATTGATGCAAACCATCGACAGCACATTCAACGCGTACATGGCGCCCGGCCACGGCGATGTGTGGAATCCCGTCGACAATATCGTCGCCGGGGTGCGCTATGCGATCGCGAGATATGGCTCGCTGGACAATGTCCCCGGCGTTGTGGCTGTGGCGGAGGGCCACGGCTACCAGGGCTACTGACCCGAATTACGCGCGTCGGACGACGGATTGCGCGACGGGGTCGGATCATGCCGAGCCTGATCATGCGCCGCCGCGCCGGCTTACCCCCGGCGGGGCCGGATCACCGCGGTGAAACTCGCTGCGGCAACGGACTTTCCGGTGTTGTCGGTGATATCCACCGGCACCGCGAGCTCAACGGGCTTGCGCGCCTGAATATCCGCGCGCACCTGCTCGAGCAGTTCCGCGGTCAGCTCTGAAGTGGCGCGGATCGGCCCCGCCTCGCCCTTGGCGCGCGCCAGGTATTCGATGCGCCCGTCGCGAGCGACGATGAACGTCTCGCCCATCAAATCCACGATCCCGGAGATCGAGGCGCCCATCGCCGCGGTCTCGGCGAGCCCGAACAGGATCGCCGCGTGCAGGTCACCGTTGTGGTTCAGATGCTCGGGCTTGGGCGCCATCTGCACGACGTTGCGCCCCTCCCGGTACTCGACGCTCTCCATGCCGGTGTACTGCAGAAACCCCAACTTCTGGAACCCTGCCCACACCTGATCGCCCACGGCGCTGTCCATAGTCACTCCCGCTCGCACTGAAACACGTTCTACTTTTCATACAGCGTGCGGGCGATGTTGTCCACGGTTGGCGAACTCGGCGTCACAACCCGGCAGTCACCAGGTAATTTTCGACAGCTCGATATCGATGAACCCATTTGGCTGCGGTATGGGTAGAAACACTGTTCTGCATTCGATCGGGTCGCCGGACCGATTATGCCGCTGGGCTGCGGCCATACCTGAAGCCTACCAATGGATTCGGCGCTGCACAGCTCTCTCCGCACAGCATTCGGCCCCCGCTCCAAACGAAGCGGGGGCCGAATGTCGTCTTCACACCGACGCGGTGATTACCGGTAGTCGCTGAATCCGTAATCGTCCAGCGGGACAGCCGCACCCGTGGTCTGGCCGAAGCCGTCCGGGGTGTAGTAGGTGTCGTCGTAGGACGGCACCGCGTAGGCGGCCGCGCGGGCCTCCTCGGTCGGCTGGACCTGGATGTTGCGGTAGCGGTTGATACCGGTACCGGCCGGGATCAGCTTGCCGATGATCACGTTCTCCTTCAAGCCGATCAGCTTGTCGGAGCGGCAGTTGATCGCGGCATCGGTGAGCACGCGGGTGGTCTCCTGGAAGGAGGCCGCCGACAGCCACGAATCCGTCGCCAGCGACGCCTTCGTGATACCCATCAGCACCGGGCGACCCGAGGCCGGCTCGGCGCCCTCGGACACCACGCGGCGGTTCGAGCCCTCGAACTCCGAGCGCTCCACCAGCGAACCGGGCAGGAACTCCGTCGCACCCGAATCGATGATCGTGACGCGCCGCAGCATCTGCCGGACGATGACCTCGATGTGCTTGTCGTGGATGGACACACCCTGCGACCGGTACACCTCCTGGACCTCGTGGACCAGGTGGACCTGCACCTGACGCGGACCCATCACGCGCAGCACCTCGTGCGGATCGGCCGAACCCTCCAGCAACTGCTGGCCGACCTCGACATGGTCGCCGTCGGTGAGCAGACGCTCGGAACCGTCCTCGTGCTTGAACACCCGCAGCCGCTGACGCTTGGAGAGCTTGTCGTAGACAATCTCGTCCGAGCCGTCGTCCGGGATGATCGTGATCTTGTAGAACCGGTCGTCGTCCTCGAGCCGAATCCGGCCCGAGACCTCCGCGATCGGCGCCTTGCCCTTGGGCACACGAGCCTCGAAGAGCTCCTGCACTCGGGGCAGACCGCCGGTGATGTCGTCACCCGCGACACCACCCTGGTGGAAGGTACGCATCGTCAGCTGGGTACCGGGCTCACCGATGGACTGCGCGGCGACGATACCGACGGCCTCGCCGATGTCGACCAGCTTGCCGGTCGCCATCGAGCGGCCGTAGCAGGTCGCGCAGACGCCGGTGCCGGTGGTGCAGGTCAGCACGGAGCGGACCTTCACCTCGGTGATACCGGCGTCGAGCAGCGCCTCCAGGGCCGGGTCACCGAGATCGTGACCCTTCTCGACGATGACATTGCCCTTGGCGTCGACCGCATCCGAGGCCAGCGTCCGAGCGTAGGTGCTGGTCTCCACATGGGCGTCCCGCACGAGCGAGCCGTCGGCCATCTTCTCCGCGATCGGCACCACGATGCCGCGCTCGGTGCCACAGTCGGTCTCGCGCACGATGACGTCCTGCGACACGTCCACCAGACGACGGGTCAGGTAACCCGAGTCGGCGGTGCGAAGCGCGGTGTCGGCCAGACCCTTTCGCGCACCGTGGGTGTTGATGAAGTACTCCAGAACCGTCAGGCCCTCACGGAACGAGGACTTGATCGGCCGCGGGATGAACTCACCCTTCGGGTTGGTCACCAGACCCTTCATGCCCGCGAGGGTACGAGTCTGGGTGAAGTTACCCGTGGCGCCCGAGTCGACGATCGTGATGATCGGGTTGTCGGACGGGTAGTGCCGCCGCAGCGCCTGGCCGACCTCTTCGGTGGCCTCCTGCCAGATCTTGACCAGGGCGTTGTTGCGCTCCTGGTGATCGAGCGCGCCGCGCTGGTACTTCTTCTCGATGCCGTCGGCCAGGCCCTCGTACCGCTCCATGATGTCGGCCTTCTCCGGCGGAACGAGCACGTCCGACATGGAGACGGTGACACCCGAACGCGTGGCCCAGTAGAAGCCGGCGTCCTTGAGCTTGTCGACGGTCTGCGCGACCACGATCATCGGGTAGCGCTCGGCCAGATCGTTGATGATCGCGGCCTGGCGCTTCTTCGGCATCGGCTCGTCGATGAACGCGTAGTTCGCCGGGAGCAGATCGTTGAACAGCACGCGGCCCAGCGTGGTCTTGATGATCCACGCGTCGCCCCGCTGCCACCCGTCCGGGAACAGCTCGGTCTCGACGTCCTTCGGCGGACGCTGCTCGGTCAGGCGGACCCTGATCAGCGAACGCATGGTCAGCTCGCCGCGGTCGACGGCCATCTGCGCCTCGGCGGGCGAGGAGTAGACGCCGAACTCGGCCTCGTCCTTGGTGGCCGCGCGGTACTCGCCCTTCGCGCCCTCTTCCAGGCGGGTCAGGTAGTACAGGCCGGTCACCATGTCCAGGCGGGGCATGGCCAGCGGGCGGCCGGACGCCGGGGACAGGATGTTGTTCGAGGACAGCATCAGGATGCGGGCCTCGGCCTGCGCCTCCGCGGACAGCGGCAGGTGCACGGCCATCTGGTCACCGTCGAAGTCGGCGTTGAAGGCCTCACACACCAGTGGGTGCAGCTGGATCGCCTTGCCCTCGACCAGCAGCGGCTCGAAGGCCTGGATGCCCAGGCGGTGCAGGGTGGGCGCGCGGTTCAGCAGCACGGGGTGCTCGCCGATGACCTCTTCCAGCACGTCCCACACCTGGGGACGCTGGCGCTCGACCATCCGCTTGGCGGACTTGATGTTCTGCGCGTGGTTGAGATCCACCAGGCGCTTCATCACGAACGGCTTGAACAGCTCGAGCGCCATCAGCTTGGGCAGACCGCACTGGTGCAGCTTGAGCTGCGGGCCGACGACGATGACCGAACGGCCCGAGTAGTCGACGCGCTTACCGAGCAGGTTCTGGCGGAAACGACCCTGCTTGCCCTTGAGCAGATCGCTCAGGGACTTCAGCGGGCGGTTACCCGGACCCGTGACCGGACGGCCGCGACGACCGTTGTCGAACAGCGCGTCCACCGACTCCTGAAGCATGCGCTTCTCGTTGTTCACGATGATCTCGGGCGCGCCCAGATCGATGAGTCGCTTCAACCGGTTGTTGCGGTTGATGACGCGGCGGTACAGGTCGTTCAGGTCGGAGGTCGCGAAGCGGCCACCATCCAGCTGCACCATCGGGCGCAGCTCCGGCGGGATCACCGGCACCGCGTCCAGCACCATGCCCATGGGCGAGTTGCCGTTCGTCTGGAACGCCGCGACGACCTTCAGTCGCTTGAGCGCGCGCAGCTTCTTCTGGCCCTTACCGGTGCGAATGGTCTCGCGCAGGTTCTCGGCCTCGGCGGGAATGTCGAAGTCCTGCATGAGCTTCTGGATCGCCTCGGCGCCCATGGCGCCGATGAAGTACTCGCCGTAGCGGTCCTGCAGCTCGCGGTACAGCACCTCGTCCACGATCAGCTGCTTGGGGGCCAGCTTGGTGAACGTGGTCCAGATCTCGTCGAGCCGGTCCAGCTCGCGCTGGGCGCGGTCGCGCAGCTGACGCATCTCGCGCTCGCCGCCGTCCTTGACCTTGCGGCGCACGTCGCTCTTGGCGCCCTCGGCCTCGAGCTCGGCCAGATCGCCCTCGAGCTTCTGGGCGCGGGCCTCGAGATCGGCGTCGCGCTGATCGGCGACGGCCTTCTTCTCGACCTCCATCTCCGCCTCGAGCGTGGTCAGCTCGTTGTGGCGCAGATCGTTGTCGACGGCGGTGATGACGTAGGCGGCGAAGTAGATGATCTTCTCGAGATCCTTCGGCGCCAGGTCCAGCAGGTAGCCCAGGCGCGACGGGACGCCCTTGAAGTACCAGATGTGGGTGACCGGCGCGGCCAGCTCGATGTGGCCCATCCGCTCGCGGCGCACCTTGGCGCGGGTCACCTCGACGCCACAGCGCTCACAGATGATGCCCTTGAAGCGCACGCGCTTGTACTTGCCGCAGTAGCACTCCCAGTCCCGGGTGGGACCGAAGATCTTCTCGCAGAACAAGCCGTCCTTCTCCGGCTTGAGCGTGCGATAGTTGATGGTCTCCGGCTTCTTGACCTCACCGAAGGACCAGTTGCGAATGTCCTCGGCGGTGGCCAGACCGATCCGGAGTTCATCGAAGAAGTTGACGTCTAGCACGTAACTTCCTTTCCCCTGTTCGGGTTGAGTTTGAGCAAAAGTTCGCTAATTCCGGTGCCCCGCAGCCTCTTTCGAGGCTGCGGGACCAGTCGCTCTACTGCGCCAGGTCGTCGACCGTCGCAGCCTCGTTGCGGGACAGGTTGATTCCGAGGTTCGCCGCGGCCCGCTCGAGGTCCTCGTCGTCGCCGTCGCGCATCTCGATGGCGGCGCCGTCCGAGGACAGCACCTCCACGTTGAGGCACAGGGACTGAAGTTCCTTGAGCAACACCTTGAACGATTCCGGAATGCCGGGCTCGGGGATGTTCTCACCCTTGACGATGGCCTCGTACACCTTCACGCGGCCGACCACGTCGTCGGACTTGATGGTCAGCAGTTCCTGCAGCGTGTAGGCCGCGCCGTAGGCCTGCATGGCCCAGCACTCCATCTCACCGAAGCGCTGACCACCGAACTGCGCCTTACCACCCAGCGGCTGCTGGGTGATCATCGAGTACGGGCCGGTCGAACGCGCGTGGATCTTGTCGTCCACCAGGTGGTGCAGCTTCAGGATGTACATGTAGCCCACCGCCACCGGGTACGGGAACGGCTCACCGGAACGTCCGTCCAGCAGGACCGCCTTACCGTCGGCGTTGACCATGGTCTCGCCGTCGCGGTTCGGCAGGGTCGAGCCGAGCAGACCGGTCAGCTCCTCCTCGCGGGCGCCGTCGAACACCGGGGTGGCGATGTTGGTGTCGGACTCCTGGCCCCACATCTCCTCCGGCAGCGCCTGAACCCACTCGGGCATGGAACCCTGACCCGATTCGGAACCCTCGACATGCCAGCCGGCCTTGGCGATCCAGCCCAGATGGGTCTCGAGCACCTGACCGATGTTCATACGGCGCGGCACGCCGTGCGTGTTCAGGATGATGTCGACCGGGGTGCCGTCGGGCAGGAACGGCATGTCCTCCTTGGGGAGGATCTTGCCGATGACGCCCTTGTTGCCGTGGCGGCCGGCCAGCTTGTCGCCGTCCTGGATCTTGCGCTTCTGCGCGACGTACACGCGCACCAGCTCGTTCACGCCCGGGGGCAGATCGTCGTCGTCGTCGCGCGAGAACACGCGGATGCCGATGACCTTGCCGGACTCACCGTGCGGCACCTTCAGCGAGGTATCGCGCACCTCGCGCGCCTTCTCACCGAAGATCGCACGCAGCAGCCGCTCCTCCGGGGTCAGCTCGGTCTCACCCTTCGGAGTGACCTTGCCGACCAGGATGTCACCGTCGCGGACCTCCGCACCGATGCGCACGATGCCGCGCTCGTCGAGATCGGCCAGGACCTCGTCGGAGACGTTCGGGATGTCCCGGGTGATCTCCTCCGCGCCCAGCTTGGTGTCGCGAGCATCGATCTCGTGCTCCTCGATATGAATCGAGGTCAGCACATCCTCTTCCACGAGGCGCTGCGACAGGATGATCGCGTCCTCGTAGTTGTGACCCTCCCACGGCATGATCGCCACGAGCAGGTTCTTGCCGAGGGCCATCTCACCGTTCTCGGTGCAGGGGCCGTCGGCCAGGACCTGGCCGTGCTCCACGCGCTGGCCCTCGTCCACGATCGGACGCTGGTTCGAGCAGGTGCCCTGGTTGGACCGGTTGAACTTGCGCATCCGGTAGCTGCGGCGGGTGCCGTCGTCGTGCATGACGGTGACGTAGTCGGCCGAAACCTCTTCCACCACACCGGGCTTCTCGTTCACCACGACGTCGCCGGCGTCGACCGCGGCGCGCAGCTCCATGCCGGTGCCGACCAGCGGCGACTCGGAACGGATCAGCGGCACGGCCTGACGCTGCATGTTCGCGCCCATGAGGGCACGGTTGGCGTCGTCGTGCTCGAGGAACGGAATCATGGCCGTCGCGACCGACACCATCTGGCGCGGCGAGACGTCCATGTAGGTGACCTCGGTCGGGGCGACGTACTCCATCTCCTCGTTGCCGCGGCGCGCGAGCACCTTGTCCTCGAGGAAGTTGCCCTGCAGGTCGACCGGCGAGTTCGCCTGGGCGCGGACCTCGCGGTCCTCCTCGTCGGCGGTGAGGTACTTGACCTCATCGGTGACGCGGCCGTCGGTGACCTTGCGGTACGGGGTCTCGATGAAACCGAACGGGTTGACCCGCGCGTACACCGACAGCGAACCGATCAGGCCGATGTTCGGGCCTTCCGGGGTCTCGATCGGGCACATGCGGCCGTAGTGCGAGGGGTGCACGTCGCGCACCTCCAGGCCGGCGCGCTCACGGGACAGACCACCCGGGCCCAGCGCCGACAGGCGGCGCTTGTGGGTCAGGCCCGAGAGCGGGTTGTTCTGGTCCATGAACTGCGAGAGCTGCGAGGTGCCGAAGAACTCCTTGATCGCCGCCACCACGGGGCGGATGTTGATCAGGGTCTGCGGGGTGATCGCCTCGACGTCCTGGGTCGTCATGCGCTCGCGCACAACACGTTCCATGCGCGAGAGGCCCACGCGGATCTGGTTCTGGATCAGCTCGCCGACGGTGCGCAGACGACGGTTGCCGAAGTGGTCGATATCGTCCACGTTCACCGGGACCTCGGCGCCCGCGGGGGCGGTCATGGTCCGATCGCCCTGGTGCAGGCGCACCAGGTACTCGATGGTCGCGACGATGTCTTCCCGGGTCAGCGTCGAGCCGGTGACCGGAACATCGAGGTTCAGGCCAAGCTTCTTGTTGATCTTGTAGCGACCGACGCGCGCCAGGTCGTAGCGCTTGTCCTTGAAGAACAGGTTCTCCAGCAGGGTCTGCGCCGACTCCTTGGTCGGCGGCTCGCCCGGACGCAGCTTGCGGTAGATGTCGAGCAGCGCCTCGTCCTGGCCGGCGGTGTTGTCCTTCTCCAGGGTGGACATCATGATCTCGGAGAAACCGAAACGCTCGGCGATCTCCTCGGTCGTCAGGCCCAGCGCCTTGAGCAGCACGGTGACCGGCTGACGACGCTTGCGGTCGATACGAACGCCGACGGTGTCGCGCTTGTCGACGTCGAACTCCAGCCACGCGCCACGGCTCGGGATGACGCGCACGCTGTGCAGCGTCTTCTCGGTGGTCTTGTCGATGGATTCGTCGAAGTACACACCGGGCGAACGGACCAGCTGCGAGACGACCACACGCTCGGTGCCGTTGATGATGAACGTGCCCTTGTCGGTCATCATCGGGAAATCGCCCATGAAGACCGTCTGAGACTTGATCTCACCGGTGTTGTTGTTGATGAACTCCGCGGTGACGAACAGCGGCGCCGCGTAGGTCATATCCTTGTCCTTGCACTCCTCGATGGAGGCCTTGACCTCTTCGAAGCGCGGATCGGAAAAGGACAGGGACATGGATCCGGAGAAGTCCTCGATCGGCGAGAGCTCCTCGAGCACCTCCTCGAGCCCGCCGAAGGGATTGACGTCACCGCGGGCGACCGCCTTCTCCCGCCACACGGGAGAACCGATCAGCCACGCGAAAGAATCGGTTTGTAGATCAAGTAGTCCCGGAACCTCGAGAGGCTCCCGGATCTTCGCAAAAGACACCCGCTTCGGGGCTCCGGGAATACCGGCCTTGGTCTGGGTGGAGACTGCCAAGATGCGTCCTTCCAGCACCTCACGCGCGCCGCGTGGTAGGTCCGCGACCGTCGCTTGTCTGCTACGTTGTTGAGATTCTCGCTGGTCACAACCCATACGAGCCTCAACACAGCAGACAGCGGAAGTAACACCTGGACGGTGAACTTTCGTCGTGTGCGATCAAGGTATGGACAGGAGGCAGCCAGCGCAAAGTCCAAACGTACACCCAACCAGATAGGGTGTCAACGTACCACCAAGGCCCAGTTCCGGGGGTCTGCCGCGCCGTACCCGGATTTGCTGGCTGCATAGGGGCCGACGGCGGTGCCTGCATCCCGGGGCCTGGACCCTGTGACAGCTGCCGCTGTTGTGAATAGCGTGACGTGTCGGGCGGGCCTCGTCAAGTGGCGGGGCCGCCCCGGATCGTCCGAGATCGCCTGCGCCGCTACGTGATCACCGATCGGTTCGCAGAAGCAGGGCCCTGAGCAGGCACGAAGCCGCAGGTAACGATCAGCGATCGGCGATTTCGCTGGCCATCCAGTGACCGTTGATCTTCTGCATCCGCAGCACGATCGGGCCCGAGGCACTCTCCTGCGGCACGCCGTTCTTGGTCGCGGCGACGGTCAGGTCGACCAGCAGTTCGGCCCGATCGCCGGTGAGCAAGGTCACGCCGACCGGATCCGGGGTCGCCGTCGCGGTCGACTGCGTCTGCTGCACGGCCGAGACGGTGGTGTCGGCAAACTTGTCGAAATCGCCCAGCATCTTGCCGGTGACCACCTTGTGGACCGCGTCCTTGTAGCCGCCGATGGTCTTGATGTCGTATGAGTAGATCGTCTTCAGGGCGTTGTCGGCGGCCGCGGTCACCTCCTGGGTGGCCTTCGTGTCCACGAATGCCTTGTTGCCGTCCTCGACGCCCGGGCGCAGCGCGGCGACCACCGCGACGGCGGTCACCGCGACCGCCGCGACCAGCAGGCCGATGGCCAGTCCCCACGAGGAGGGACCCGAGCGGCCAGCGGACCGGCGCAGCGGGGGCAGGCGGCGGGCGGCCGAATCGCTGGTGATCTTCTCGGTCGGCTCGTCGGTGCGAGCGCCGGACGCCGAGTCGGACGGGCGGGTGCCGCCCTGACCCGCGGTGACGCGGGCGGTGCGGCGGCGGGTGGTGGTATCGCCCGGGCGCAGGCGCGAGGAGGCCTTGTTGACGGGGCGGCGAGGTGAGGTCATGACGGGGTCCTCCTACGAACCCGGGCCAGCGGGCGCGGCGGGCGTAGGCGTGGCGGTGGTCGGGGCGGGCTGGGGCTGTCCGGGCTGCTGGGGCTGCGCGGGCGAGGGCGCCGCGCCGGTGTTGTCGAGCGGAATCAGCTGGCCCAGGGAATTGGCCTGATCGGCCTTCCAGGTGTCGCCGACCTTGGACATGTCCAGGGTCCAGGTCGCCCGGAACGACTGCACCGGCGTGTTCGGCGCGGTCTGGGTCTGCTGCACCACCACGATCGCCGACGCCTTGCTCCGCTCGCTGTCCAGCGAGGTCAGCGAGGCCCCGAGCACCTTGGCCTCGAGCTTGGTCCCGGACTGCTCCGCGGTCTGCTTGATCTTGTCGTGGTTCTGGTTGAACTCGTCGAGCATCTGCCCGGTCATCGACGACTGCATGAGCTTCATCGAGCCGTCGACGTCGTTCGGGTTCATCGAGGTGAGATTCAGCGTCGCCTGCCGCGCCGCGTCCAGCGCGCTGTCGCGGGCCTGCGCGCGGGGGGCATCGGTGAAGAACGCCGCGCGCACCCACCCGACACCGAACCAGGCGCCCGCGATCACGGCGACGATCAGCCAGGCGGCCGCGGCATATGTAATTACGGTGCGCAGGGTCGAGGATCCCGCCTCGGGAGCAGGCTCCGCCGAGGCTGCAGCGGCCTCCGACCTCGGGGGTGCGGCAACCTTCGATTCGCGAGTAGCACCAGCGTCCGTCTCCGGAGTCGCCACAGCGGCGCCCGCCTTCACGGTCGCCTCAGCGTCCACAGCAGCAGTGCCCGCGCCCGCCTTCACCGTCGCGTCAGCGTCGGCAGCGGCGCCGGCGTCCACCTTCACGGTCGCGTCAGCGTCCGCAGCGGTGCCGGCGTCCGCCTTCACGGTCGCGTCGGCCTCCGCCGCAGCGGTGCCGGCGTCCGCCTTCACAGTCGCCTCAGCGTCCGCCTCGGTCGTGGCAGCAACCTCCATTTGGGCGTCGACGGGTGATGTCTCCGCAGCTTGCTCGGGCGGGTTGGGCAGATCAGAACTCACAGCGACACCCTAGCGTCGTCGGTTTTCCGGACACGTGAGCCTTCCAGGTCACCTCGTCGAGGATCGAATGCGAGGTCGACCCCGGGGCCCACGACTGGACGTGCAGGCCACGCCCACCGCGGTCGGTGGACAGTCGGCAACTGCACGCTGGTACACCCTAACGTCGTTGGTTTTCCCGGCTCATCCGCGTTCCTGACCATCAGTGCTTGGGGGTCACTCCGATGAGAGTGGCCAGCTGGGTGGCAACGGGGTTCAGGTTCAGCTTGTCCGGATCGGTCTTGGGGGTGTGGTCCCACGGTTGAGGGACACTGGGATCGGCCAGGTTGGCCCTCGCGCCGCCGCGGACATCGGTCGGATTGCCTTGCGGCGCAGCGCAATGCGCGGCGGTATTGAACGGGAAGTCGTCGCGGGTGTCGTCGAAGTTCGGGTTCTGCGCCTTCATCTGCTTCAACTCCCGCTCGGTGCCCTCGTAGCCGAGGGTGCAGGCGGGCGGGTTGTTGGTCTCGAGCACCAGGCCGAAGTGGGTGGTGCCGTCGCCCGGCGCGGTGGCCGAGGCGCCGACCGACAGCAGCGGCAGCATCGCCAGCAGCGGCTTGAGCGCGAAGTACTTCGGCGAGATCGCCACCAGCAGCGTGCGCAGATTCGTCAGATCCTTCGTCAGCGGATCGCCGCTCTGCTCGAGCAGCTTCCCGACCGCATTACCGGCGTCGGTGCCGGTGCCGATCAGGCGACGGATATCGGGATCATTCGCGCGCAGCTGCGCGGCCACCTTGTCCAGGCCGTCGCTGAACTGGCGGATGTCCCCGCCCTGATCGACCTGGGTCTGCAGCACCGTCTGCGCGTCCTGGATCAGCTGAATCGTCGGCTGTAGATCCTCAACGCCGGTGGTGGAGAACTTGTTCAGCGAGTCGACCAGCACGCGCAGGTTGTCGCCCTGCCCGTCGAAGGCCTTGCCGAGCTCGGTAACGGTGGTGCTCAGATCCTTCAGGTCCGTGGTGGAGGCGAAGTGGTTCACACTCGCGAGCAGATCCTGCACCGGCAGCGGCGTTTGCGCGCCGTCGATGACCGAGCCCTGCTCCAGGTACGGGCCGCCGGCGCGGGTGGGCACCAAATCCACGAACTGCTCACCGATCGCCGAGCGATCCGCGACCACGGCCTTCGCATCGCTGGGCACCTTCGGCTTCGAGGAGTCCATCTGCAGGTAGACCACGACGCCGTCGGGCGTGATGTCCTGTGCGCCAACGGTTCCCACCGGGACGCCGCGGTAGGTGACCTCGGAGCCCTTGGAGATGTTGCCGGTCTGGGCCATCTTCACCTTGACCTGGTACTGGCCGAAGCCCAGCATGTGGTCCAGGTGAACGTATTTGCCGCCGACGAACACGACGCCGAGCACGGCGATCACGACGAAGGCGATCAGCTGATAACGAACCAGCTTGCTCATCTCGGCTTCACTCCCAACTGATCGAGGATCGAGCCGATCGGATCGCCCAGCTTGTTATCGGCCGGGGACACCACGGTCGGCGGCAGCGGCAGCACTCCCAGGAACGGCCGCGGGCCGTTGCCGCGGTAGTACGGATTGGTCGGATTCACCGGGACCGGCGGACCGTACTTCGGCGGGATGTACACCGGATTCGGTTCTCCCACACCGAGATTCTTCAGCGTGGTGCCGATCTGCAGGTCCACCGACAGCCAGGTGTTCACCGAGCCGCCGAATTCGGACTTGATCGCCTCGTCCGGGAACGGGTAGGTCGGGATCAGCGGGAAGGCCGTCACCAGGTCCGGCGCCGAGCGGCCCAGCTCCTGCAGGGTCGGGCGCAGCGAGGTCAGATCGCGAATCAGGTTGTCCTTGGAGCGATCCAGCACGGACACCCCGGCGTCGCCGACCCGGTTCAGCTGCTGCAGCAGCCCGATCAGCTCGGGACGCTGCTGGTCCAGAATGTGGATGCCGGCGGGCAGCTCGTCCAGGATCTTGGCGATCTGGTCGTTCTGCTGGCCGACCCGGACCGACAGCGTGCCCAGGCCGTCCAGCGCGTGCTGAATGTCGGCGACCTGGTCGTTGAGGCCCGTGATGAGCTTGTTGGCCTGATCCAGCAGATCGCGGACCTTGCCCTCGCGACCGGCGAGGGTCTTGTTCAGCTCGGTCACGATCGGCTGCAGCTGGGCCACGCCGCCGCCGTTGAGCAGCAGCGACAGCGCGCCGAGCACCTGCTCCACCTCGGTCGCGTGCTGGGTGTTCTGCACGGGGATGACCGTGCCGTCCGTCAGCGGCTCCGCCGAGGCGCCGCTGGTGGGCGCGTCCAACTCGATGAACTTCTCGCCCAGCAGGTTCGTCTGCTTGACCGCGGCGTGCGCGTTCTGCGGCAGATGCACCGAATTGTTCACCACGACATGCACACTCGCGGTCCAGCCGTCGGGCGCCACATCGATCTTGTCGACGCGGCCGACGGGGACGCCGTTGACCTTGACCGCGGATTGCGGCACCAGATCCAGCACATCGTCGAAGCGGATGTCCAGATGCATGGGGTTGTTGCCCACGCTCGCGCCACCGGGCAGCGGGATGCTGTAGATCCCATCCGAGGCGCAGGAGGTCACCAGGACCGCCGCGACGCCGAGCACCGCTGTGCCCACGTAGATACGTGCGGCCTGGCGCCCGTCCTTACTCCTGAATGCGTTGGCGCTCATCGCGTACCGCCCGGCTTCTGGGAGGGGGGCTGCTGGTTGGACGGCGTGCCCGGCACGGTGCCGGGGACCGGTGCGCGCTGCTCGTTCTCACCCGAGAGGATGCCGAAAGGCAGCACCAGCGACGGGGTTTCGACGCCCGCCTTGAGCTGATCGGAGAGTGTCTTGCACTGGTTCAGGATCGGGGCCATCTGCCGTCCGATCGCCTCGAACTTCGGATCGCCGGGGCGCAGCTTGCCCAGGTCGATCAGCTTGCAGATGGTGCCGAACGGATTCTGCAGATCGGTGAAATTGGCTCGCATATCCAGGGTTCCGGACTCACCGTTGTGCACGTTGATGAGGTTGCTCAGCGCCAGCGGCAGCACCGGCAGGATGTTGGCCACGTCGTTGCGCTGATCCGACAGGGTCTGGGTCAGCTTGGTCAGCGCCTGGGCGTTGCTCGCCACCAGATCCCGGTTGTTGTCGACGAAACGGGCCACATCGCCCAGCGCCAGCGACAGCAGGTTCAGCGCCTGGCCCAGATCCGAGCGCTCCCCGGCCAGGAATCCGGCCAGATCGGCGAGCTGGGAATTGAATTGGCGCACCTGCGCATCGTTCACGGCCAGCGTGTGCACGAAGACCTGCAGGTTTTTGATGGTGCCGAAGATGTCGCCGCGCGCATCGGACAGGTAGCTGGCCGCGCGCGAGAGCTGAGTCAGGCTGTTGGCCAGCGCATCCCCATTGCCGGCCAGGTTCGCCGCGGAGACCTTGACCAGCTGGTTGACCGCGCCGTCCTTGTTGGCGCCGTTGGGGCCCAGCGCATCCGAGAGCTCCGCGATGGACTTGTAGAGCCGGTCCACCTCGACCGGGGTCGCGGTGCGCTCCTTCGGAATGGTGGCGTCGCGGCCCATCTTCGGCCCGCCCTTGTACACCGGCGTGAGCTGGATGTACCGGTCCGACACCACCGACGGGGTGATCTGCGCGGCCGAGGCGTCCGCCGGAATGTCGTACTTGCGATCGACACTCATGACGACCTTGACCTGATCGCCCATCGGGGTGATCGAGTCGACCTTGCCCACCGGCACGCCCAGGATCCGCACGTCCGAACCCTGGTAGATGCCGATCGACTTGTCGAAGTATGCGGTGATCCGTGTGGTGTTGAAGCTGTCGAACACCCACCACAGCACCCCCGCCAGCACGATCGCGGCGACCGTGCCGAGGGCGATGAGAACCTTGACGCCCCGGCCGGATCCGCGCAGCGCGGTCAGGGGGTCGCGATGCGCTGCCGCCGCGGCGGCGCCGGGACCGTCGTCGGTGACGCTGGAGATAGGCCAGCCGCCCGCCGCCGCGCCGGTGGTTGCCAGCGCAGGAATCTGTTCAGTGGACGGATCACCCTGCGGCGCGGCGGCTTCGGGCTTGCCGGACTTCGGCGATTGGGCCGCGAACTGCTGAGTCGGCGCCTCGGCGGCCGAATCACCGTCCGCCGCGGCCGGCTCGGTTGCCTTCGCCGCAGCGGCCGTGTCTGGCTTCTGCACCGGAATCTGCTGCGTGGGAGCCTCATTCGCGCCCGCCGCCGCGGATTCCTTCGACGCCGTCGCTTCGGATGCCTTCGCGCCGGATGCCTTCGCATCGGTAGCGTCGGCCCCGGAGGGCTGCACCGGGAACTGTTCGGTGGGCATATCACCCTTTTCCGATGCCATCAGCGACCTCCCAGAGTCCGGATCGGGGGCCGGTTGCCGGGGATGTCCGGCAGAGCGGGCGGGACCAGGTTGACGATGACCGCGTCGAACCAGCGGCCGTTGCCCAGCACGTTGGCGTACAGGCCGTAGAAGGGCGCGGCCAGCGTCAGCGTCTTGGAGATGTTCTGCTGGTTGTCGTTGAGCATGTCGATGGACTTCTGCAGGTTGGTCAGTGCCGGGCCGATCTGCTGCTCGTTGTCATGCACCAGCGTGATCAGTTCGGCCGCAACGGTTTTAGCACCGCTGAGCAACTGCGCGATGGCCGCCTGGCGAATATTGAGCTCCGCGAGCAGCTGGCCGCCGTTGGCCAGCAGCCGCTCGAATTCGGTATTGCGGTCGGCGAGCACCTGGGTGGTCTTGTTGGCCGCGGCGAACAGCTGCTTGAGCTGGTCGTCACGCTTGGCCAGCGTCTCGGACAGCCGCGCGACGCCGTCGATCGAGCCCCGGATCTCCGGCGGCGTCTGGGAGAACGCGTCGGACAGCACCTGCATGCTCTGCGCGAGCTGCGTGGTGTTGGTCTGCTCGATACTCTGCGCCGCCTGCTCGAACGCCTCGGTCACGTCGTACGGAGACACCGTGCGCGACAACGGGATCCGCTGCGACGGATCCGCCGGCTTGGTCCCCTTCGGGTCCAGCGCCAGGTACTTCTGCCCCAGCAGCGTCTTGATCTGAATCGAGGCGGTGGTCTCGTTCCCGACCCAGGCGTCCTGGGTCCGGAAGCTGATCAGCACGCGGTCGCTGTCGAGGCCGACATCGGTGACGGCACCGACCTTGACCCCGGCGATGCGTACCTCGTCGCCCTTCTTCACCCCGGCGGCCTCGGAGAATTCGGCGACGTACTTCGTGCCGGCGCCGATGATCGGCAGCCGGTCGATGTAGAACACCGACACCGCCACCAGCAGCACCAGGAACAGGCCCAGCGCGCCCATGAACGCGGGGCTGCGCTTGCCCAGCATGGTTCGTTCGTCCATTACTGGCCACCGCCCTTCCCGTGGCACCGCGGCGCGGGATTGGTGTAGATCGGCTGATTCACCGTCGGCATATTCGCGATGGCCGAAGGAATATTCAGGTTCCCCGCGTCCTTCATGCCCGGGCCCGCGACGATGTCGATGCCGCACAGATAGAACTGGAACCAGGAGCCGTAGCTCGCGGCGCGGCCCAGCTTCTCCATCTTGATGGGCAGATTCTTCAGCCCCTCGTTCACCTCGGGCGAGCGATCGTTCAGGGTGCCGGTGAGCTGGTTCAGCCCCGCGATCGAACCCTGCAGCGTCGGCACCGTCGGCACCAGCAGGTCGGCGGTGGCCGAGGCCAGATTGCCCAGCGAGCTGACCGCGGAACCGATCGTGCCGCGCTCGGCGTTCAGGCCGCGCACCAGCGCCTCGGTATTGACGATCAGATCGTTGAGGGCGCCGTCCTTCTGATTGACCGCCTCCAGAACCGCATTGAGGTTCTTCACGATCTCGCCGATCACCGCGTCCTTGTCGGCGATCTTGTTGGTCAGGCTGGCGGTGGTGCCGACCAGATCGGCAATCGTGCCCTTCTCACCCTGGAACACCTGGATGATCTCGTAGGACAGCTTGTTCACGTCATCGGCGGTCAGCGTCTGGAACAGCGGACGGAACCCGTCGAACAGCGTCGTGAGGTTCAGGGCCGGATGGGTGTGAGCCAGATCAATGGTGCCGCCCTTGTTGAGCTTTCGACCCTGCGCGCCGGTGCCCTGCTCCAGCGCGATGTACCGCTGGCCGACCAGGTTGCGGTAGCGGATGGTGGCCGTCACCGAGGCGGGCAGCGAATCACGGTCGCTCAGCTGGAAATCCACCAGCGCCTGATCGCGGTCCACCACCTTGACGTTGGTGACCTTGCCGACGCGGACGCCGGCGATGCGCACCTCATCACCCGTGTTCAGCGACGTCACGTCGCTGAAGCGGGCGTGAAAGGTGGTGCCGCCGCCGGCGTAGTTGGCGATGGTCATGCCCAGGAAAACCGTTGCCACCAAAGTCACCACGACGAAGATGGCGAGTTTGGTCAGCGGACCGCCCAGACCGCGCAATGCACCACTCACTTCACACTCACCTCACTTCCGCGTAGAGCCGGGGCACCGATCCGGGACACCCAGGAGGGCACCGCATCCGGCGAAACCCCGTTCGCCGCACCGTAGATCGCGCCCAGCGCGTGCTCCTCGGACGGCGAGCCCGCCAGCGAGGCCGGGTGGGCGGCACCGTAGACCGAGAACTGGGCCGGGGGCAGCTTGCCGATGTTCTGCTGGCCCGGATTGCGGGACGGCACCTGGTAGGAACCGTCGTTGGCCGGCCCGGTCGGGTACTGACCGGTGTCGACACCGAGCGGGTACTCCGGGAAGCACACCGGCGGACGGGTATCGAACCACCGCGGCTCGTCCTGGTTCGGCAGATACCGGCCGCGGGTGTTGACCAGCTGCACGGTCACGCGCGAGCCGGGCGTATCGGTGCCCTTGCCGAAGATGGCGTCGATGCGCGGCTTCATCGTCGCGAAGTTCTTGATGGCGCAGGCGTAGGACGGCGAATAGTACGCCAGGTCCTCCAGCGCCCCGCGCGAGTCCGCGGCCACGTCGATGATGTTGTCGTGGTTGGCCACCAGGAAATCGGCCGTGCGCGACGAGGTCGGGGTCAGCGTCTTGTACAGCGTGTCGATCTGCGAATGCTTCTGCACGATCGTGGCATTGAGCGTGCGCAGGTCGTTGAAGGCGTCGACCAGCTGCGGCAGCGCGTCGGAGTAGGTATCGGCCACCTTTGCGAAGTTGTGGATGTCGCCCTGCAGGGTCGGCATCACGCCGTTGAGCCCGTGGAAGATCGTGTCCAGGCGATCGACCGTGTGGCCCAGCTCCTCGCCCTGCCCGCCGAGCGCCTGCGACAGTGCGCCCAGCGTGGAGGCCAGATACTGCGGCGGAATGGCCTGCAGCAGCGGCATCACGCTGTCCAGCAGCTGGCTGACCTCGATGGCGTTACCGCTGGAATCCTGGTGCAGGGTCGCCCCCGCCTCCAGGTGCCCGCTGGGCTGCTGCGGCCACACCAGATCGACGTAGCGCTCGCCGAACAGCGTCTTGGGCAGCAGCCGCGCGGTGACGTTGGACGGAATCTCCGTCGCCTTGCCCGGGTCGATGGCCAGGTGCAGGGTGACCTGGTCGCCGGACGACGCGCTGGAGCGCACCTCGCCGACTGTCACGCCGCGCACCTTCACATCGGCGTTGCGCGTCAACGCATTTCCGACGGAATCGGTGATCAGATCGACCCTGACCACCGGGGTGAAGGCTTTGTTGTACATGGCGACCGTGCCGCCGAGGAACAACGCCATCACCACGAAGAACAGCACACCGAGCGTGCGCACACGCAGCTTTTCGGTGGACCGCCAGAACTGAATCCCAGCTGCACTCATGCCTCCGCCTCGCTGGCGCTCGGCTCCGGCATAAGTGCAATGGCAGCTGTGTACATCGTTGCCTCGCTGACGCTCGGCTCCGCCATAAGTGCAATGGCAGCTGTGTACATTGTTCGCTCGCTACGCTCGCTCATCCCGCCACTCGCACGGTAGTAGTCGTTCCCCAGATAGCAAGGCTGAGAAAGAAATCGAGAACGTTGATCAGCACGATGGACGCGCGCACCGCGCGTCCCACCGCCACGCCGACGCCGGCGGGTCCGCCGGTGGCGTTGAACCCGTAATAGCAGTGAATCAGGATGATGACGAATGCGAAGACGAGCACTTTGAGGAATGAATACAGCACATCCTGCGGTGGCAGGAACAGGCCGAAGTAATGGTCGTACGAGCCCGTGGATTGCCCCTCGAACCACACGCTGATCTGGCGCGAGGCGAGGAATGTGCCGAGCAGGCCGACGATGTAGAGCGGGATCACCGCCACGAATCCCGCGATGACGCGGGTGGTCACCAGGAAGGGCACGCCCGGCACCGCCATCACCTCGAGCGCGTCGATCTCCTCGGAGATTCGCATCGCGCCCAGCTGCGCGGTGAAACCACATCCGACGGTCGCCGATAACGCAAGCGCCGCGACCAGCGGCGCCAGCTCCCGGGTGTTGATGTATCCGGTCAGGAATCCGGTCAGGACCGAGGACCCCAGGGAGTCCAGGGCCTTGAAGCCCTGCAGGCCCACCACGACGCCAACCGAGGCCGACATCATCACGACCACGCCGATGGTGCCGCCGATGACCGCCAGTGCGCCCGAGCCGAAGGTCACCTCGGCCAGCAGCCGCATGACCTCCTTGCGGTAGTGCACGAGGGTGCGCGGAATCCACGCGATCGCCTTGGAATAGAACAACATCTGATCGCCGGCGCGGTCGACGACGTCGACAGGCCCCCGCACTACTCTGCCGATCCGGCGCAGGTTCTTGGAGGATCGGTGCGCAACAACCATGGTTAAGAGCCCTTAGAGGGAACGATCTGCAGGTACACCAACGTCAGTACGAGATTGACGAAGAAGAGCACCAGGAAGCTGATAACCACGGATTGGTTCACCGCTTCACCTACTCCTTTCGGTCCCCCCTTGGGATTCAAGCCTTTGTATGCCGCGATAACGCCCGCGAGCAGACCGAACAGCAACGCCTTGATCTCACCGATCCACAGGTCGGGCAGTTGGGCCAGCGCCGAGAAGGATGCCAGATAAGCGCCAGGCGTGCCGCCCTGCAGCATCACGTTGAAGAAATAGCCACCGCAGATTCCGACAACGGACACCAGCCCGTTGAGCAACAGGGCCACGAGCATCATGCCGAGCACTCGCGGAACCACCAGGCGCTGAACGGGATCGATGCCCAGCACCTCCATTGCGTCGATTTCCTCGCGGATGGTGCGGGAGCCCAGATCCGCCGCCACGGCCGAACCCGCGGCGCCGGCGATGATAAGCGCAGTGACGACGGGTGCGGCCTGCTGGACGGTCGCCAGGACGCTCGTTGCGCCGGTGAACGACTCGGCGCCGAGCTGCTTGATCAACGAACCGGTCTGCAACGCCACAACGGCGCCGAACGGGATTGCCACCAGGGCGGAGGGCAAGATCGACACACTCGCGATGAACCACGACTGCTCGATGAACTCGCGCCACTGGAACGGACGGACAAAGGTCTTACGCGCGACACTCATCAGAAGCGCAAAGATGTGTCCAGCCTGGGCAAAACCCGACTCGACCGGGGTGCGCAGCCGCGTCAGGGTTTGATTCACGCGCGTATGTTACCCGTTAGTTGTGTTGTGGCGCACGGTGGTGTCGTACGCGTTGCCGGGGTATTCCGGAGGGTTCCCGGAATAGGCAGGCAGCACTTGTGTATCGCCGTTCTCTTCCATGGATTCCTGGATCGCGACCTGGGCCGCGTGCGGCAGCGTGTGCAGGATCTCCATGACCCGCTGTCGCCGCCGCCCCACCGCCTGGCGAACCGGCATACCGGGTGTGGCTTTCATCTGCGGGATGATGCCCTCGATCTCCTCGGTGCCGTTGTCGTAGTGACCCGCCTCGGCCAGGGCCTGCTCGCGGGCCATCTGGGCCTCGTCCTTCTCCTCGGACATGCCGATCGGACCGACCATGCGGCCGTTGAGGAACTGCTTGACCACGGGCTCCTCGGAGGTCAGCAGCACCTCGCGCGGGCCGAACATCACCAGCTGGCGACGGAACAGCATGCCGATGTTGTCGGGCACGCTGCGCGCGAGGTTGATGTTGTGCGTCACGATCAGGATCGTCGCGTCGATCTGGGCGTTGATGTCGATCAACAGCTGCGACAGATATGTCGTGCGAACGGGATCCAGACCGGAGTCGGGCTCGTCGACGAGGATGATCTGCGGGTCCAGCACCAGCGCACGGGCCAGGCCGGCGCGCTTGCGCATACCACCGGAGATCTCGCCGGGGAGTTTGTTTTCCGCGCCGAGCAGACCGGTCAGCTCGAGCTTCTCCATAACGATCTTCTTGATCTCGGATTCGCTCTTCTTGGTGTGCTCACGCAGCGGGAACGCGGTGTTGTCGAAGAGATTCATCGACCCGAACAGCGCGCCGTCCTGGAACAGCACGCCGAACAGCTTGCGAATCTCGTACAACTCCTTGTTGGAGCATGTCGTGATGTCGGTACCGTCGATGAAGATGGACCCGCGCTCGGGGCGCAGCAGTCCGATCAGCGACTTCAGGAAGACCGATTTACCGGTACCGGAGGGGCCCAGCAGTGCACTGACTTCCCCTGTGGGCAGAGTCAGGGTGACATCCTGCCAAATACGCTGAGAGCCGAAGGATTTCGTGACTCCCTCGGTCCGGACCTCGACGCCCACGCCAACCTCCACATTTCTTGCCAACGAGCATCCCAAACGCCGTGTCACCGACTGGCTGCATCCGATACAGCTCGCGGCTGATACAACGCAGCGCGATGTGACGCGTCGCACTGGGTGCGGCCACTGTAGCGCATGGAAACGTGCAATCCCATCCCTACCTACCGCCGAGTAATGAGTACCGCGATCCTTTTAAAGCGCACCTGCGGGGTGACCAGCAGAAACACGTTCTAATCCGGCCTCCGAAGTGGGAAATCCCATGCCGCGGCGCCGCCGCATTCCTCTAAAAACACGACAGCGGGCGGCTCCCCCAGGGGGAACCGCCCGCTTTTGCGACACGCCGCGTCGCGTGTGTCGAACCGTCTTACTTGACGGAGACCTTGGCGCCGGCCTCTTCCAGCTTCGCCTTGGCGGCCTCGGCGGCATCCTTGGCGACCTTCTCCAGGATCGGCTTCGGGGCGCTCTCGACGAGGTCCTTGGCCTCCTTCAGGCCCAGGCCGGAGACGATCTCGCGCACGACCTTGATGACCTGGATCTTCTTGTCACCAGCGCCCTCGAGGACGACGTCGAACTCGTCCTGCTCCTCGGCGGCCTCGGCGGGGGCAGCGGCACCGGCAACGGCGGCCACGGCGACCGGCGCAGCGGCGGTGACCTCGAACTTCTCCTCGAACTTCTTGACGAAGTCCGACAGCTCGAGCAGGGTCATGCCGCCGATGGTCTCGAGCAGCTCGTCAACGTTGGCCATGATGGCTTCCTTTCAGTGGGGTCATCCCCGCCGAAGCGGGAAAAGTGTTGGGGGGTTTGGTTATTCGGCGTCGGCCGGAGCATCGGCCGGGGCGGCCTCGGCCGGGGCACCGGCACGCTGCTTGTCCTCGAGCGCGGCGAACAGGCGCACGACCTGACCGGCAGGCGCGGCGAACAGGCTCGCGGCCTTGGACAGGTTGCCCTTCATGGCGCCGGCCAGCTTGGACAGCAGCACCTCGCGGGACTCCAGGTCGGCGATCTTCTCGACCTCGGACACGGACAGCGCGGCGCCGTCCATGTATCCGCCCTTGATGATCAGCGCCTTGTTGTCCTTGGCGAAGGTCTTCAGGGCCTTCGCGGCGTCGACCGGCTCACCGTGGATGAAGGTGATGGCGGTCGGCCCGACGAACAACTCATCCAGGCCTTCGACGCCCGCCTTGGCGGCCGCACGCTTGACCAGGGTGTTCTTGGCGACGGAGTAGGTGGCGTTCTCGCCCAGTGCCCGCCGCAGCTCGGTGATCTTACCGACCGACAGGCCACGGTACTCCGTGACCACGGTGGCGGTAGAGCCCTTGAACTGTTCGGCGATCTCCTCGACCGCCTCGACCTTCCAGGTTTTTGCCATACTTCGCCTCCTCTC
Organism: Nocardia albiluteola; assembly: GCF_018860155.1. Lineage (GTDB taxonomy): Bacteria > Actinomycetota > Actinomycetes > Mycobacteriales > Mycobacteriaceae > Nocardia > Nocardia albiluteola. The sequence continues at coordinate 1,092,918 of NZ_JAHKNI010000001.1, read as the reverse complement.
TGGATGTCGGTTCTGTAGTGGTGTCGTCGTCCCGGCGGACCGGGACCCAGCTACCGATTTCCGAGCGGGGGCGAAATGCGAAGCGCCCCGGACGCAGAGCGTTCCGGGGCGCACAAGAAACATCGCAAACCTCGCGGCTCGCGGCTTCCCGACCTCGGCTCTCCCTGCGTGGGCCGCCAGCGAAATTCGCCGAACCTTCGACTGCCTGCAACTCTCACGAGCTGCGAACAGCGACCAACGGTCTTCGGTAGAACGATTGGGGGTGATCGCTGAACTAGCCAACGACCGTCGTCCAGGATAGCTGAAGGTGCCCTCATCTGCCAAAACGGGGTGCATCGCACTCCTCGTCCCGGGCGGGCCACCCCCCGCGGTCGGCGTGAAACACGAAGGGCCGGTACGAAATTCGTACCGGCCCTTCGAAGTCCTACTGCTACGCGTCCTCTTCGGTGAGGTTGCGGGTGCGGTTCGGGTCCACCGGGATGCCCGGGCCGGTGTTCGTCGAAACCGTCACCTTCTTGACGTAGCGGCCCTTCGCGGTGGAGGGCTTCACGCGCAGGATCTCCTCGAGCGCGGCGCCGTAGTTCTCCACCAGCTTGGTGTCGTCGAAGGATGCCTTGCCGATCACGAAGTGCAGGTTGGCCTGCTTGTCGACGCGGAAGTTGATCTTGCCGCCCTTGATTTCGTTGACGGCCTTGGTCACATCGGGGGTGACCGTGCCCGTCTTCGGGTTCGGCATCAGGCCACGCGGGCCCAGCACGCGGGCGATGCGGCCGACCTTGGCCATCTGGTCCGGGGTGGCGATCGCGGCGTCGAAGTCCAGCCAGCCGCCCTGGATGCGCTCGATCAGATCCTCGGCACCCACGGCGTCCGCACCGGCGGCCTCGGCCTCGGCGGCCTTGTCGCCGACCGCGAACACGATGACGCGGGCGGTCTTACCGGTGCCGTGGGGCAGGTTGACGGTGCCGCGGACCATCTGGTCGGCCTTGCGCGGGTCGACACCCAGGCGCACGGCGACCTCGACGGTGGCGTCGGTCTTCGTGGTGGCGGTCTCCTTGGCCAGCCGCGCGGCGGCCAGCGGGGAGTACAGCTGCGACTGGTCGACCTTGGCAGCCGCCTCGAGATAAGCCTTGCTTCGTTTTGCCATGATTGTCTGTCCTGTTCTGGAGTCAGAAGTGGTAGCGGGACTGGCCGTCCCTCCCACCGAGCCGGGAGGCTCTTAGTCGGCGACGGTGATACCCATCGAGCGAGCGGTGCCCGCGATGATCTTCGCCGCCTGATCGATGTCCTTGGCGTTCAGATCTTCCTGCTTGGTCTTGGCGATCTCCCGGATCTGATCCATGGTGACCTTGGCGACCTTGGTCTTGTGCGGCTCGGCCGAACCCTTCGGCACACCGGCGGCCTTGAGCAGCAACTGGGCGGCGGGCGGGGTCTTCAGCTTGAAGTCGAACGAGCGATCCTCGTAGACCGTGATCTCGACCGGGATGACGTTGCCGCGCTGCGACTCGGTCGCGGCGTTGTACGCCTTGCAGAACTCCATGATGTTGACGCCGTGCTGACCCAGCGCGGGACCAACCGGCGGGGCGGGGTTCGCCGCGCCGGCCTTGATCTGGAGCTTGATGAGCCCAGCGACCTTCTTCTTCTTGGGGGGCATCTTTCTTCCTTGGTTAGGTTTCTTACGGATTCCCGTAAGCCTTTTCCGGACCGCGCCCCGGCATTATCGACCGCACGAGAAATACGGTCGGCCGAGGCGCAACCCAGCAAGTGTAGTCGAGCGACGTCGGGGGCCGTAAATCGCCCCCGACCGCCCTAGATCTTCGCGACCTGAGTGAACGCGAGCTCGACCGGGGTCTCACGGCCGAAGATCGAGACCAGCACCTTGAGCTTCTGCTGCTCGGCGTTGACCTCGGAGATGCTGGCCGGCAGCGTGGCGAACGGGCCGTCCATCACGGTCACCGACTCGCCGACCTCGAAGTCGACCTCGATGGTCGGCTTGATCAGAGTTTCGGTGGCGGTCTCCGCGGCGGCGGCGCCGGCGGCGGCTGCTGCGGGCTTCTTCTGCTGCTGGTCGGCGGGGACCAGGAACTTCACCACGTCGTCGATGGACAGCGGCGAGGGGCGCGAGGTGGCACCGACGAATCCGGTGACACCCGGGGTGTTGCGCACCGCGCCCCACGACTCGTCGTTCAGTTCCATGCGGACCAGGATGTAGCCCGGCAGCACCTTGCGCTGCACGTTCTTGCGCTGGCCGTTCTTGATCTCGGTGACCTGCTCGGTCGGGACCTCGACCTGGAAGATGTAGTCCTCGAGTCCGAGGTTCTGCACGCGGGTCTCGAGGTTGGCCTTCACCTTGTTCTCGTAACCGGCGTACGAGTGGATGACGTACCAGTCGCCGGGCGCGCGGCGCAGCGCCGACTTCATCGCGGCGACCGGATCGATCTCCTCGTCGTCGGACGCGGCGGGTGCCTCCTGCGGCGCGGGCTCCGCGATCGGCGCCGCATCCTCGGACTCCTCGACGTCGGCCGCGGCGAACTCCTCCGCCACGTCCTCGACCGGGAATTCCTCGGTTGTGCCGTTCTCCGGGGTGCTCACTGGGGCACTCGCTTCCTGTGTCGTCACTAACTTCCTCTGCGTGGCCGGCGGTTACCGCCTGGCGCCGAGGCGTCAGCTAGCCGAACAGCCAGCTGACACCCTTGATGAACGCCAGATCCAACCCTGCGATGAACGCGACCGTGAAGATCACGAACACCAAGACCACAGTCGTATAGGTGACCATCTGCTTGCGGTTGGGCCAAATGACCTTGCGCAGCTCCTGGATGACCTCTTTCAGGAACTTCACCAGGCGCTTGAGCGGATTGCCCTTACCCTTCGCGGCGTTCTTCTTGCCGGACGGCTTGGCGGACTTCCGCGATGCCGCGGCATCACGGGAACGATCCCGCTCGATCGTGGCGACCGAGCCGTTCTCGTGATCCGACGATGCGGTACGAGCCCGCCGAGACGACCGCTTGCCGCTCGGACGACTCACCGCGGCGGTGTCATCGTCATCGGACACGTCGATCCTCTCTACGCTTCGTCGCTGGCATTCTCGCACTTTCGAGCGACCTGCAAACAGTCGCTACGGGTGCAGGGGCGACAGGACTTGAACCTGCAACCTGCGGTTTTGGAGACCGCTGCTCTGCCAATTGAGCTACGCCCCTTCGGCTGGATCTGTACTTTCCAGCACCGTGCTATTCAGTTGTACCCGGGTGACCACACAACACGCGCGCCGCCCCTGCGGTTTGCCAGCTCCGGCGAAAGTCGCCCGGAACCAGCCCCTTTCAGAGCAGCGCGCAGCGGCTGGTGACCCCAGAGTCCCGAGTGTACGGTACGCCCCCGCGCACCGCCAATCCGGCCCCTGGGCAGCACCTACGCCAGCTGAACGGTTGCCGTGGCCCGCCCGAAGATCTTCTTGCCCTCGAACCGCGCGGTGATCGCGACGACGGCGGTGCGGGTCTCGGGGTCGACCGACTTGACCTTGCCGGTGTACTCGACCTCGGCAGGCTTGTCCGGGGACACGTAGACCGGGCTGGTGAACCGGACGTTGTACTCCTTGATCGCGCCCGGATCGCCCAGCCACGAGGTCACGAAGCCACCGCCCAGGCCCATGGTGAGCATGCCGTGCGCGACGACGTTGTCCAGATCGGCGAGCTTGACCATCTCGTCGCTCCAGTGGATCGGGTTCGCGTCGCCGGACACACCGGCGTAGTTCACCAGATCGCCGCGCGTGAGGCGCACGAGACGGGCCGGCAGCTCGGCGCCCAGCACGACGTCCTCGAAGCGCAGCGCGCGCCTGCTCGGCGCGATCCTCGGGACGGTGGCGACCCGCCTGGGCGGCTCGGAGCCCGGCGGCGTGGTGCGCGGATGAGTTCCGGGCGCCTCCTCGCCGATGCCGTGCATCAGCACGTTGCGCACGGCCTTGTCGATGTTCGGGTCGATATCGCCGCCGCTGCGCCCGACCAGGGTGGTGTAGGTGGTCAGGACCAGCTCGTCGCGCGAGGTGACGATGTTCTTGGTGACGATGATGTCGCCGCCGAAGGCCTGCCGGAACGAGTGCAGGTACACATCGCAGATCAGCTGATCGCCGACCCGGATCGGGCGGTGGAATTCCAGGATCTGGTCGGTCTGCATGATCTGACTCAGGTCGTAACCCGTGACGACCTGCTCGAACAGCTTGCGCTGGGCCAGAATTCCGACCAGGGAGATGAAGGTCACCGGGGCCAGCAGCCCGTCGTAGCCGAATTCGGCCGCGACATCCTCGTCCCAGTGCGCCGGGTGGTAGTCCTGCACGGCGCGCGCGTACTCGCGCACCTTCTCGCGGCCGACCTCGTAGTAGTCGTCGACGCGATAGTGGTGCCCGACCATAGCCAGCGCATGGGCGGCCGGATCGGAACCTTGCGCCGGTGCGACGGTTTCGATTTCGGAGATTGTCACGAAAGCTGTCCCTATCTGACCCCGCTACCGGGATCGGCCGGAGCGCTGACTGCCGGGTGAGACGCCAAATGCCGGAGCGGGTTAAACCCTGCTCCGGCAATGAAGGCTGATTCTGACAGCGACGTACTCCGGGACCCGGCGGTAACGCAAGCTTCCCTCCCGGTCCGTCAGTGACGTCGCGCGCGGCAGCAGCACGCGTGGAGTACTAGCGAGATTCGCGGTGGGCCCGGTGGGTGCCGCAGTTCGGGCAGAACTTCTTCAGCTCCAGCCGATCCGGGTCGTTACGCCGGTTCTTCTTGGTGATGTAGTTACGGTGCTTGCACTGCTCGCAGGCCAAGGTGATCTTTGGCCGGACATCAGTGGACTTCGCGGCCACGATATGCCTTCTTTCGGGTCAACCTGACGGAGGTTTCGGTCTTTGTAGCGATGGCCGGACTTGAACCGGCGACACAACGATTATGAGTCGTTTGCTCTACCGACTGAGCTACACCGCCATAGGGTCGGCTTGCGATGGTGCCGGGGCCCTATGAGATGCCGTCGGCCACCACCGGCAATCCGGCGAGCCCCCTAACGGAATCGAACCGTTGACCTTTTCCTTACCATGGAAACGCTCTGCCGACTGAGCTAAGGGGGCATGACTACCTGCGCTCCTGATTGCGATCGCTCGCACCCGGGGCGCCGAAGCCTTGAACGAGGTTACACACTCCACCCCGATCTCACCAAACCGTGAGGTCAAGCCGGGTTTCCGCGCTCATCGCCGCGGGCGCGGGGCCCGCGAACGAACGAACCCCCATGGAGTGATTCCACGGGGGTTCGGTTGTGGCGGATGAAGGATTCGAACCTCCGAAGCTTGCGCGGCTGATTTACAGTCAGCTCCCTTTGGCCGCTCGGGCAATCCGCCAAAACACGCTCTTCAGCGCGCTGAGCAGAATACAACGACGGCACCCCGTCTACGCAAACTGGCTGGTGGCAGGGGTACTGTCAGGCCTCCCACAGCCGATTCGCCGCGCCGGAGAGCGACGGCGACACCGCGACCGAAGACGCTGGCGCCGCACCCCCGCGCGCCAGTAGCGTCGGAGCAGAACCCCAGCGAGACAGGAGCACAGTGTGGCCGATTCCTCATTCGATGTCGTCAGCAAGGTCGATCACCAGGAGGTCGACAATGCCCTCAACCAGGCAGCCAAGGAGCTGACGACCCGCTACGACTTCCGCGGCACCGGCGCGAGCATCGAATGGTCGGGCGAGGAGAAGATCGTGCTGTCCGCCGAGTCCGAAGACCGGGTCAAGGCCGCGTTGGATGTGTTCAAGGAGAAGCTCATCCGCCGCGACATCTCCCTGAAGGCCTTCGACGCGGGCGACCCGCAGGCCTCGGGCAAGGTGTACAAGATCACAGGTTCACTGGTGCAGGGCATCTCCACCGAGAACGCGAAGAAGATCTCCAAGAAGATCCGCGACGAGGGCCCCAAGGGCGTCAAGGCCCAGATCCAGGGCGAGGAACTGCGCGTGAGCAGCAAGAAGCGCGACGACCTGCAGGCCGTGATCGCCCTGCTGAAGAACACCGACCTCGATATTGCCCTGCAGTTCGTGAACTACCGCTAGCGCCGCGGGCCGCCCGCCATGGCCTCCAGGCGGGCGATGCGGTCCGCCATCGGCGGGTGGGTGGAGAACCAGCGGGCCATGCGGTCACCGGCCCGGAACGGGTTGGCGATCATCAGGTGCGACTGCGCGGTCAGCTGCGGCTCCGGTGGCAGCGGGGCCGCGGCCACGCCGCGCTCGAGCTTGCGCAGCGCCGAGGCCAGGGCCAGCGGGTCGCCGGTGAGCGCGGCGCCGTCCTGGTCGGCCTGGTACTCCCGCGAGCGCGAGACGGCCAGCTTGATCAGCGAGGCCGCGATCGGACCGAGCAGCGAAACCAGCAGCACGCCAATGATATTCGGGCCCTCGTCGCGATCGCTGCCGCCGCCGAACATGCCCGCGAAGAAGGCCAGATTGGCCAGGCCGGAGATCACCGCGGCCAGCGCTCCGGCCACCGAGGAGATCAGGATGTCGCGGTTGTACACGTGCGACAGCTCGTGCCCCAGCACCGCGCGCAGCTCGCGCTCGTCCAAGATCTGCAGGATGCCGCTGGTGCAGCAGACCGCGGCGTGGCGCGGGTTGCGGCCGGTGGCGAAGGCGTTCGGGGCCGCGGTCGGACTGATGTAGAGCCGGGGCATCGGCTGGCGCGCGGCAGTGGCCAGCTCGCGCACGATCCGGTAGATCACCGGCGCCTCGAGCTCGGACACCGGCTGGGCGTGCATGGCCTTCAAGGCGAGCCGATCGCTGCTGAAATAGGCGTAGGCGTTCATTCCGACGGCCAGCACGATCGCGACGACCAGGATCGCCGGGTTGTGGAACAGCGCGCCGATCAGCACGATCAGCGCCGACATGCCGACCATGAGCCCGAAGGTCTTCAGGCCGTTCGCGTACCCACCGTGCATCTGTCCCCGACCGCCTCTCCACGCCCCGTTCGACTATTACACCAGGTCAACGTAGGAAGCAGCAGAAAAGGTTCCGGCTCCCCCGCCTCCCCGGAACTTCAGCGTGCCGTTGCTTGCCCGGAGACTTGCTCGTCGGGCCCGCGGATGAGGGCCCGCTTCAGGTGGGCCCGTCCCCGGCGAGTTACCCATGTGCACAGGAAATCAGTTGTCACGGTGGCATCGCGCAGGAGAGTGCAGCGAGATTCGAGTCGGCGGCGAACCTATCCGACGCGTTCGATGGTGTAGCGGACCAGGCGCTCCAAAGCCTCGTTCGCGGGGCCGGACGGCAGGGCCGAGAGCTCGGCGTGCGCGATGTCCGCATAGCCCTGCAGCTTCTCCTTGGCCAGCACCATGCCGCGCGAGCGCGAGAGCAGATCCAGGGCCTCGGTGACCTCGTCGTCGGACTCGAGTGGATGCGCCAGGAGCTTGCGCAGGCGGTCGCCCTCGGCGCCCTCGTCGCGCAGCGCGTACAGCACCGGCAGGGTGTGCACGCCCTCGCGCAGATCGGTGCCCGGGGTCTTGCCGGACTGCTCGGACGCCGAGGAGATGTCGATGATGTCGTCGGAGATCTGGAAGGCCGTGCCGACCGCGTCGCCCAGGCGAGCCAGCCGCTCCACGTGGTCGCGATCGCCGCCGGAGAACGTGCCGCCGAACCGGCCCGAGGCCGCGATCAGCGATCCGGTCTTCTCCCACACCACCCGCAGGTAGTGCTCGACGGGATCCTGGGATTGCTTGGCGCCCAGCGTCTCTCGCATCTGCCCGGTGACGAGCTCGGCGAAGGTCTCGGCAATGATCCGCACCGCGTCCGGGCCCAGGGTGGACACCAGCCGGGAGGCGTGCGCGAACAGGTAGTCGCCGGACAGAATGGCGACGCTGTTGCCCCAGCGCGAGTTCACGCTCACCGCGCCGCGGCGCATCGGCGCCTCGTCCATCACGTCGTCGTGGTACAGCGTGGCGAGGTGGACGAGCTCGATGACGGTGCCTGCGGTGATCAGATCGGGATCGGCCGGGCGCGGGCCCAACTGCCCGGTGAGGATGGTGAACAGCGGCCGGAACCGCTTACCGCCGGCGCGCGCGAGGTGCAGCGCCGCCTCCTGAAGAAATTCCTCCCCGTCGGACAGTTCGGCGATCAGTAGCTTCTCGACCTCGGCCAGGCCGTTGCGCACGGTCGAAGCGAGCTCGGGTTCACCGAGGTCGACCCCGGCAACCACCGTGCTCTCGTCCCTAGCCGTCATCATCTCTCCCACTGCCGCGTCTGTCCCCACACCCCAAGAACCTAGCCTGTCGGGTCTCCGGCTCCCATGAACACCGTCACAACATCGCCAATGTGGGACGAATCAGACACTCGAGCACGTGTCGGAGCAGGTCGGCGCAGCACCCGTCCGCACCCCGGGGCGCCGCACCCGAACAGCCCCGAACCCACGGCGCGATCGTGGCCACGGCCGCCGAATCGACCGTCTCGCAGGCGCGGCGAGGCCCGGGCCCGGCCCCGCCGCACCGCGGCCCGAGAGGTCGCCGCGCCGGCGGCCCGGCGACGCGCCGAACCACATCGGGACCGAGCGCCGCGATGGGCGGCCGTGCCCGCCGCGTCGACACCGTCCGAACGGGACTGCCAGTATTGAGCGCATGGGTTCACCCGACGCCTCACCGCTCCCGCCCGAACACGCCGGCGACGTTCGCGAGGCGCCGAGCGATGCCGCCGCGTCCCCGGACGCACCCGGGCGCGGCGCCCGGCGCCCCCCGGCACATGCCGACGTGCTGATCGTGGGCGCGGGCCCCGCGGGTTCGGCGGCTGCCGCGTGGGCAGCCAAGTCCGGGCGCGATGTGCTGCTCACCGATGCCGCGGTCTTCCCGCGCGACAAGACCTGCGGCGACGGGCTGACCCCGCGCGCCACCGCGGAGATGGAGCATCTCGGCCTGGGCGAGTGGCTGCGGGCGCACACGGTCAATCGCGGGCTGCGGATGGCCGGGTTCGGCCGCGAAGCGCTGCTGCCGTGGCCGGGCGGGTCGTTCCCGGCGTACGGAAGCGCGGTGCCGCGCATGGAACTCGATGACAAGCTGCGCGAGACGGCCGTGAAGTGGGGCGCGCGGATGGCCGAGGGAACGCGCGTGGTGGACGTGGCCCGCGACGGAGACCGGGTCACCGGGGTGAGCGTGAAGACCGGCGACGGTGTGCACGAGATCACCTGCCGCACACTGATCGTCGCCGACGGCGTGCGCTCGCCGGTCGGAAAGCTACTGGGCCGCACCTGGCATCGGCGTTACGCGTACGGCGTCGCCGCCCGGGCTTACATGACCTCGGCGCGCAGCGACGACGAATGGATCACCTCGCATCTGGAGCTGCGCGATGCCGAGGGCACGCTGGTGCCCGGGTACGGCTGGGTGTTCCCGCTCGGCAATGGCGAGGTGAACATCGGCGTCGGCTCCCTGGCCACCGAGGCGCGGCCCTCGCACATCTCACTGAAACCGCTGCTGCAACATTATATTTCGCAGCGAAGCGCGGAATGGGAGTTCCAGGGTTCGGCCCGCGCGGTGGCCTCGGCGCTGCTGCCGATGGGCGGCGCGGTCTCGAATGTGGCCGGGCGCAACTGGGCGCTGGTGGGCGACGCCGCGGGCTGCGTGAACCCGCTCAACGGCGAGGGCATCGACTACGGCCTCGAGGGCGGGCATCTGCTCGCCGCACTGCTCGACGAGCCGGATCTGACGACGCTGTGGCCGGATCTGCTGCGGGCCCGCTACGGCCGCACCTTCTCCGTCGCCCGCCGGATCGCCGGTATGGCCACCCACCCGCGCATGGTGCCGACCGGCGGGCCGCCGATGATGCGCTCGAAGCTGTTGCAGCACACCGCTGTTCGCGTTATGGGGAATCTGGTCACCGAGGAGGACGCGGATCTCACCGCCCGCCTGTGGCGCGCGGCGGGCAGGACCTCGATGCGATTCGACGAACTCGTGCCGTTCAGCTGATGAACGCGCCCCGCCGAGCCCCCGACAGTCGATGCCGCACCGTAGCGGCCGCGCGGAGACCGGCCGGAGCAGCCGGGCCGGGCCGCATCGCACGGTCGTCGCCGATGCGCCCCGGGCGATGCGCCGACCACGGGACGGAGCCGGGCACTCACTCAGGCCAACGCCGAACGCAGGCCAGGTACCCCGGTGAGTAAACGCACCGAAGGAGGGTCGCGGCGCGAGCGGACGCAGGTTCCCGAGAACCTGCTTCCGCACCTGAGGCGGGCCAAGGACCTGGCCGATCGTCATTACTCCGAGCCCCTCGACCTGGACGGGCTCGCGGCGGAAGCAGGGGTGTCGAAGTATCACTTCCTGCGGTGCTTCGCGGCGACCTACGGCAAGACACCGGCGCTGTACCTGGCCGAGCGGCGCATCGAGCGGGCGCAGGACCTGCTGCGGGCGACCAACGTCACGGTCACCGAGGCGTGCATGCTGGTCGGGTACACCAGCCTGGGGTCGTTCAGCCGCAAGTTCACCGAGCTGGTCGGCATGTCCCCGTCGGCGTATCAGGCGAAGTTCGTTGCCGAGGGGGCGCCGCATATCCCCGGCTGCTACGTGTTCATGCACGGACTGTCCGATCGCCTCTGATTTCCCGCAATTTCGGAGAAGCGCGGCCGGAACGCGGTCTCATAGCCTTGTCATATGACGACGATCACAAACATCTCCCTGGTCACCGTGTTCGTGACCGATCAGACCGAGTCCAAGAACTGGTACGTCGAGAAGCTGGGCTTCGTCGAGACGGCCGATGTCACCATGGGCGAGAACGGATTCCGCTGGGTGACGGTCGCCCATCCGGACCACATGGAGCTGAATATCACCCTCATGGTGCCCGGGCCGCCGCTCGACGAGACACTGGCCGAGGCGATTCGCCGCTCGCTGGCCAATGGCACGCACGGGGCGCTGGGGCTGCAGACCGACGACTGCCGCAAGAGCTACGAGGAGCTCACCGCCAAGGGCGTGGAATTCGTGCAGCCACCGTCGGATCGGCCCTACGGGGTGGAGGCGATCATGCGGGACAATTCCGGGAACTGGCTGGTCCTGGTCCAGCAGAAGCCGTACGAAGGGGGCGATTTCGGTCCGGGCGCGCAATAGCGCCCCGCGGCACGGCGGCGAGACCTTGCGCGCGAGCCGCGAATTCGGCTCACGCGCAAGGCATTCGTCGGATTCGGGCTAGGCCTCGGCCTTGGCGGCCAGCCACTTCTCGATGAACTTGTGCTCGCTCTCGACCACCCGATGCTGCAGCTGCTCGGCTATCGTTTCGATGGCCCCGCCCACCAGCGGCACCTTGACCGAGACGGTGCCGGCCACCTCGATCTGCGAACCCTCCGCGGTCGAACGCATTTCGTAGGTGCCCGACATGGCGCTGGTGATGCCCTGGGAGGACCCGGTGAATTCACCCCGGGCCACGTCACCCTCGAGCGGGCCCCAGTCGTCGGTGCGCTCGAGCACCAGATCGTTCTTGAGGACCTTGCGCACGAGCGCGGGAATCTTTTCCGGCCTTGCCTTTTCGCTCATGTGAATGCGGATGGTGCCGGGACCGGCGGGATGGGTCAGATCCAGGGTGGCGGTCTGCGCGCCGGAGAAGCGCGACTGCCACAGCTCGTCATTGGTGAACGCCCGGTGGAGCTCCTCGACCGGGACACTGTAAGACACGGTGAAGCTGAATTTTCGGGACATGGACGCAACGCTATCGGACCGATGCAATAGCCTGAAGCGGTGTCGGAAGCCAGCCAGTCTGATCACCGGCGTTCGATCCGCCTGCGGCGGACCCGGATCGGTGTCCTCGTCACCGCGACGGCGCTGAGTGTGCTGGCGGTGCTACTGGTGCTGGCGGCCTGGCGCGACGATATGACGATCAATTCGGATATGGGTGCGACCAGCGCCGAGGTGCTCTCGGCCGGGCGGCTGCGCTCCGCAGTGACTTTCGTCACCCCCGACGGCGTGACGCACAACCCTCGCCTCGGCATCCTGTATCCGACCAAGCTGACGGTGGGCGAGCACATCAACGTCGAGTATCAGCGCGCCGATCCGGATCTGGTACGGGTGGCCGGGCGCGATGCGCGGGTCGCGATCGTCCCGGCGCTGTCGGTGATCGTGGTGGTGTGGGCTGTCGCGCTGCCGATCCTGTGGTTGCTACGCCGCATGCGCCTGCGCGGGCCGCGCACGGCGGACAAGACCCCGCAATCGGCCTGAGTTCGCCCACCGAGCCGGTGGGGAGCAGCAGCGAACGGAAATGTTCGCTCGAACTTCGTATCCATGTCATGTGTGCGTGACGGCCTCGCGCCGCGCGTTGATCACACTCGAAGTGTGCGCGTAGCGATCGTCTCGGAGTCGTTTCTCCCGAATATGAACGGCGTCGTGAACTCCGTGCTGCAGGTGCTGGGGCATCTGGACCGGCACGGTCACGACGCGCTGATCATTGCCCCCGACACCCCGCGCGGGCAGCCGTCGGCCCCCCGCATCCATGGCCGCTTTCCGGTGCTGCGGGTGCCGGCGGTGATGGTGCCCAAGATCAGCTCACTGCCGGTCGGGCTGCCGCAGCCGGGCATCACCGCCGCGATCGAGCGATTCGATGCCGACGTCGTCCACCTGGCCTCGCCGTTCCTGCTGGGGGCGGGCGGCATGGCCGCGGCGCTGCGGCTGGATCTGCCCGCGGTGGCGGTGTACCAGACCGATGTCGCCGGCTTCGCACAGAGCTACGGCCTGGGTCCCGCGCGGCGCGCGGCATGGGCCTGGACCCGCAAGATTCACGAGCGCGCGGCGCGCACCCTGGCACCCTCCTCGGCGGCCGTGGAAGATCTTGCGCGGCACGGGATTCCCCGGGTGCACCGGTGGGCGCGCGGGGTGGATCTGGCCCGCTTCGACCCCGCGGCGCGAGATGCGGAGCTGCACGCGGACTGGTCGGCGGAGCGCAAGCTGGTGGTCGGCTTCGTCGGCCGGTTGGCGCCGGAGAAGCACGTGGAGCGGCTCGCGGTGCTGGACGCCGACCCGGATGTGCAGCTGGTCATCGTGGGTGACGGTCCACAGCGCGACGCGCTGGCCCGGCTGATGCCCTCGGCCGTCTTCACTGGCGAACTGGGCGGCCAGGAGCTGGCCCGGGCGTATGCCAGCCTCGATGTGATGGTGCACGCCGGGGAGCACGAGACGTTCTGTCAGGGTGTGCAGGAGGCCCTGGCCAGCGGGGTGCCGGTGATCGGCCCCGCCGCGGGCGGTCCGCGCGATCTGATCTCGCACTGCCGCAACGGATATCTGCTGCCGGTAGATCGCTTCAGCGAACTGCTGCCCAGTGCCGTTGCCTCCCTGCAGGATCCGGCGCATCGGTCCAAATTCGCCGCCGCCGCACGCAAATCGGTCCAGCACCGGACCTGGCCCGCCATCTGCACCGAGCTGATGGGGCACTACGCGGACGTCATCGGGAGCTCGGGGCAGATCTCCCGCACCGCCTGAGGTGATGCCGTCGCCGTGCGGTCCGCCCGGACGATAGTCGCCTGACCAGGGCTTTTCCGTACACTGTCAGTCGCCGACAATCTCGCGGGCTGGCTGTCGGTGAACTGTCGGTGAGCTGTCAGCGACGCCCGACAAAGTCATTGCCATACCGGATGCACGAGGAACCGGAAACCCCCGGATCGTGCAGGAACTTGGAAGGCAAAGACCATGTCGAACACCGCACACACCGACGCCGCACTCTCCGACTTCGTCGCCCGCACCGCCACCGAATACAACATTCCCGGCGTATCGGTCGGCATCTGGGCCGACGGCCGGGAGATCTTCGCCGCGCACGGCGTGACCAGCATCGAGAACCCGCTGCCGGTCACCGAGAACACGCTGTTCTGCCTGGGCTCGATCGCCAAGACGTTCACCTCGACCACCGTGATGCACCTGGTCGCGCAGGGCAAGATCGACCTGGACGCGCCGGTGCGCCGCTACGTGCCCGAGCTGGTGCTTGCCGATGCGCGGGCCGCCGCGACGATGACGGTGAAGAACCTGCTCAACCACACCTCCGGGCTGGGTGTCCGGCTGGTCGTGGAGACCGGCGACGGCGACGACGCGCTGGCCGGATTCGTGGCCCGGATGCCGGAGCTGGAGCAGATCGCGCCGGTCGGCGAGCGCGCCTCCTACAGCCAGGCCGCGTACAACCTGCTCGGCCGGGTCGTGGAGAAGGTCACCGGGCTGACCTTCGAGGAGGCCGTGCGCACCCTCGCGCTGGAGCCCGCCGGCCTGCGGCAGACCTTCTACTCGCTCGATCACGTCATCAGCCGGCGCTTCGCCGTGGGGCACAACCCGGGTGAGCAGGAGGGCGAGCTGGTCGTGGCCCGGCAGTGGAAGGACACCCGCGGCAACAACCCGGGCGGCGACATCGCCTCCACCGCCACCGATCTCCTGCGCTGGGGGCGTATGCATCTGCGCAACGGGCGCAACGACGACGGCGTGCAGGCACTGCCCGCGAAAGAGCTGGAGCTGATGAAGCAGCAGACCGTCGAGCTCGTCGGCAGCTCGCTCGGCGACGGGTTCGGCCTGTGCTGGTTCCTGCGCGACATCCCCGCCACCGACGACGGCGGCCCGGTCCGCACCGTCGCACACGGCGGCTCGACCAACGGCCAGTTCGCGGACCTACTGCTGGTGCCCGAGCGCAACTTCGCGATCGCCGTGATGTCCAACGGCCCGGACAGCATCGCCTGCGACCAGGCCATCATCCGCTGGGCGCTCGAGCACTATTTGGGCGTGATCGACCGCGATCCCGAGCCGCTGCCCTACGACGCGGAATCCGATCAGCAGTACGTCGGGCATTACGAGGTCGACGTGATGGACCTGGACATCACCGTCGGCGAGTCCGGCCTGCTGCTGAAGGTCACGCTCAAGCCCGAGATCCGCGCCGCGTCGGAGAAGGAGATCCCGGCGGACTACCCGGCCTTCGAGTTCGGCCTGCTGCCGGGCGAGGGCGAGAACTACATCATCACCAGCGGGGCATTCGTCGGCCAGCGCGGCTTCTTCAGCCGCGCCGAGTCGGGCGCGATCAAGGGCGTCGACCTCGCGGGCCGCATCTTCACCCGGATCGCCGATTGATCAAACCCCACAACTTCACACGCGAAATGCACCGGCTGGCCGAATGTTTCGGACGGCCGGTGCTTTGCGATGGTTCGACCGTCGGTGATCGCCAGTGAAGGACGGCGAATTGCGCGGGGCGACCCGTTAATTCGGCCAGGCAGCGCCGGAAATCAGACCGTGGCAGATCATTTCCGCGCCTATATGCGGCCAGTCGGACATCTGGGGTCGCGATCGAGAGCGCCCGAGTCAATGCGTAGGACAGTGGACTACGCGGCCCGACCTCTCAATTCGGCAGGCAGCGCCGGGCGTCGGTTCATGGCAGATCTTTTCCGCACCGTAGGCGGCCACGCGGGCGAGACGTCGGCGGTCACGATCGAGAGCCCTCGAGTCAATGCATAGGACAGTGGACTTACGCGGGCCAACTCGTTGAGTCGGCAGGGCGGCGCCGGGCATCGATTCTGCGTAGGACAGTGGATTACGCAGATTGATCCGTCATTTCGGCCAGTCTGCGCAAAGCCTTGGCCCTGGGTAGATCTCTTCCGCGGCCGTAGGCGGCACTGTAGTCGGTGTCGTCGAGTTTCCCTCCGAGTGTGGAGAGCAGGGCGCGCAGGCCCGGGTCGCCGTCGTCGAATCGGCCGCGGATCGCCTCGCTCATGCCCAGGGCGACTGCCGCGTTCTCCGGATCCTTCTCCAGCGCAAGCAGTTCGGCCACCTGCTCGGCGGCCTGCGCGAGTGCTTCGGCGTGCCCCTGGGCGAAGGAACCTCGGGCCGCGCGCGGCAGGAGTTCGCGGGCGCCGGCAGCGTCGCGTTGCGCCAGGCGGATCGCCATGCGGGCGCCCGTGATCAGGTCCGCGGCGATGGTCTCGGGGTACGGCAGTCGCCGAACCTGGGTTGCCAGCAGGTCGAGAGTTTCGGCGGCCGCGGTGAAGTCGCCTCGGCGGCGGTGCAATTCGGCCAGGGGCAGCAGCAGGCCTGCGCCCAGCCGGGCCAGCCCGCGCTCGGCCGCCTCGCGCCGGGTCTCCTCGATGTCCGCCGCGGCGCGGTCGTTGTCGCCGCCGCGCATCCGCTCACGCACCGTCGCGGTGCGGGCCTCGGTGATGTCGTCCTCGGTGCCGAGTTCGGCGGCCACCCGCGCCGCGCGTTCGAATAACGCGGTGGCGGCGGCGTGATCGCCATGGAGCGAATGGTCCCGGCCGATTGCGAGCAGGGCCATGCGCAGGCCCCAGCGATCGCCCACGATCTCGAACTCGCGTAGTGCCTCCCGCCGCGCGTGCGCGCCGACGGGCTGTTCGCCGTCCTCGGTGAGCGCGAAATCCTGCATCAGGTACACGCTGGCCCGCACCCAGGGATCGGGCCCGCTGAGTGCGCGCTCGACCTGGGCCTGCGCGAGATCGGAATTGCCGGTGCGGTACGCCAGCAGCAGCACCCACACCGGCAGGACGGGATGGTATTCCTGCGCCCGCCCGGCCAGGCAATCCTGCAGTAGTGTTCGCGCCGAATCGGATTCGAGGACCGGGCTGCCCGCCATCAGCCGCACCACGCGCAGCGCGTTGCGGTCGTCCTCGGGCAGTGCGTCGCCCGAACGGAGGGCGGCATCGACGAAGGCCTCGAACTGGCCACTCATGCCGCGAATCCCCCAATACCAGAACATCGCGGCGACGAAGCGGGACAGCAACGCGGGATCCCGCGCGACGGGCTGTGCCCGCAGCGCGGAAACCATGTTCTCGTGCTCGGCGTCGAATACCGCTATGGCGCCGAGCTGTTCGCCGGCGCGCAGCTTCGGCTCGTAGCGTTGTGCCACCGAAAGGTAGTGTGCGGCAAATCGATCCGACAGCTCGTCGCCGGACCGTTCGAGCCGGTCGGCCGCATACGCGCGGATCGTCTCCAGCATCCCGTACCGGGGCGACTCGCCGCCGGTGGACCGCACGAGGGACTTCTCGACCAGGGTGCCGGCGAGATCGAGAATATCGGCGGCGGGCAGCGAGTCGTCGGCGCAGATCGCCTCCAGCGCCTCGAGATTCGCCCCGCCCGGAAAGGCCGAGAGGCGGCGGGCCAGCGTGGCCTCGGGCTCGGTGAGCAGGTCCCAGCTCCATTCGACCAGCGCCTCGAGCGTGCGCTGCCGCGGCAGCGCGGTGCGGCTACCGGACGTGAGCAGCCGGAATCGATCGCCGAGCCGCTGGGCGATCTGCTCGACACTCATCCCCCGCAGCCGCGCCGCGGCGAGCTCGAGGGCCAGCGGTATGCCGTCGAGCTGGCGGCAGATCTCTGCGACGGGAGCCAGGGTGTGCGCATCCAGGACGAAGTCCGGGCGTACGGCGGCGGCCCGGTCGAGGAACAGCCGCACGGCCGGGTTCTGCGCCGCCTGCGCGAGATCCGCGGTGTCCGCCGGTACCTCGAGCGGACCCAGGTGGCACAGCACCTCGCCGCCGATGGCCAACGGCTCGCGGCTGGTCGCGAGGATCCGCAACAGCGGCAGCCGGTCGAGCAGTTCCTCGGCCAGCTCGGCGACCGGCTGGATCAGGTGTTCGCAGTTGTCCAGCAACAGAATTGCCGCCCCGACGTCCAGGAGCCCGGCCAGCCGGTCGATCGGGTCGGCCGCGCCCGCCGGTGCGCCGGACAGGCTGTGCAGCGCCCCCGCGACGGCGTCGGTCAGCTGCTCGGGCGCGCTCACCCCGGCCAGCGGCACGAACCAGACCCGTTCGTGGCCGGATCGGGAGATCGCCTCCAGGGACAGGCGCGTCTTCCCGGCACCGCCGGGCCCCACAATCGTCACCAGCCGCGAGTCCGCCAGTTGCGTTGCCAGACGGCGCAATTCGTCCGATCGGCCGACGAAGCTGGTCCGCTGCGCCGGGAGCCTGCGGGCAGGCGGCTCGACGCGGGCCCGCGGGCGCTCGAATTCGCCGCGCAGCAGCGCCATATGGGTCTCGCGCAGCTCGGCCGAGGGATCGATGCCCAGCTCGTCGCCGAGCCGGGCGCGGATCGCCTCGTAGGCCTCCAGGGCGCCGGCCTGACGCCCGGCCGCGGCCAGCGCACGCATCCGCAGGGCCGCCAGGCGCTCGCTCAACGGCTGCTCGGCCGCGGCCGCCTCGAGATCCGGCAGCACCTCGTCGTGGTGGCCCAGGCGCAGTTCGGCATCGAAGCGGTCCGCGGCCGCCGCCGCGCGCAGCTCGTCCAGCCGGGTGGCGGCGTCGCGCGCGAACGGCGCCTCGCGCACATCGGCCAGCGCCGGGCCCTGCCACAACCGCAGTGCGGCATCGAGATTCGCCGCCGCGGCGGTATGGTCATCCGCGGCCAGCTCGCGGCGGCCCCGGCGGACCAGGTCCTCGAAGCGCTCGGCATCGAGCTCGACGGCGCCGCCCGTGTCCCCCGGGCCCGCCCCGAGCCGGTATCCCCCGCCGACCCGCTCGACGGCACCCACCGCACCCAGCGCCCGCCGCAGCCGCGAGACGAGCGCCTGCAGCGCGCCGGGAGCCTCCGCGGGTGGATCCTCGCCCCACAGACCGTCGATCAGCGAATCCACCGAGACCGCGCGCCGATGTTCCAGCGCGAGCCGCGCCAGCAGCATCCGCAGCCGCACGCCTCCGATATCCACGACCGTCCCGTCCTCGGAACGGACCCGCACCGGCCCCAGCACACTCACCTGCACCAGAGGAATCCTCCCGGACCCGGCACCCGCGCGCCACCGCCCCCTCCCACCCGGCGCTACCCGGCACCGGGTGCGCGCTAATGTGCAGGCGTGGCGAAGACAGAGTCGTTTCGGGCCTCGTTGGACAAGCAGCCGCAGGAGGTCGCGTCGATGTTCGACGGGGTCGCTAAGCGGTACGACCTGACCAACACCGTGATCTCCGGCGGGCAGGACAGGTACTGGCGGTGGGCCACCCGCAGGGCGCTGGCGCTGCGGCCGGGCGAGCGGGTGCTCGATCTGGCGGCCGGGACGGGGGTGTCGACCCTGGAGTTCGCCAAGTCCGGCGCCTGGTGCGTGGCCGCGGACTTCTCCCGCGGCATGCTGAGCGAGGGGCGGTTCCGCCGGGTGCCGATGGTCGCCGCGGACGGCATGGCGCTGCCCTTCGCCGACGACTCGTTCGACGCGGTGACCATTTCCTATGGGCTGCGCAACATTTCCGATCCCGATCTGGCGCTGCGGGAGCTGTATCGGGTGACCAAGCCGGGCGGGCGGCTCGTGGTGGCGGAGTTCTCCACGCCGGTCTTCGGGCCGTTCCGCACCCTGTACATGGAGTACCTGATGCGGGCGCTGCCGCGGGTGGCGCGCGCGGTCAGCAGCAATCCGGACGCCTACGTCTATCTGGCCGAGTCCGTCCGCGCCTGGCCCAACCAGCCGCAGCTGGCGCTGCGGGTCGCGGACGCGGGCTGGTCCGCGGTGAAGTGGCGGAATCTGACCGGTGGCGTCGTCGCGCTACACCGGGGCTACAAGCTCGACTAGCACGCTCGCGCGCGGACTTTTGAGCACTGTTTGCGCTGCTACGACGGGTTTTCGGTGATCTCCATCACTCCTCACAGCCCGAATTCGCGGCGGTGCGGAGATTCGTCACCTGGCGATAACGTTCGGTAAATCCGGCGAAATCGCGAGCCGCGATGATCGGCTCATGACGGAACTACCCGCGGCACCGGCGACCGTCGGCACCACGTGCTCGTACTGCGGCGTGGGCTGTGGAATCACCGTCGAGACCACCCTCGGCCCGGACGGCGCGCCGATAATCGCGAAGGTCCGCGGGACCAAGCCGCACCCGGTCAATGCCGGACGGCTGTGCACCAAGGGCGCCACCCACGCCGAACTCATGCGGGCCTCCGGCCGGATGACCACTGCCCTGCGGCGCGCCGAACGAGGCGCGGGGCCCGAGGCGGTCGACATCGACGCGGGCGTGCGCGAGGCCGCCGCCCGGCTGCGGGCGATCCTGGACGAGCACGGACCCGACGCGATCGCGCTCTATGTGTCCGGGCAGATGACGCTCGAGGCGCAATACCTGGCGACCAAGCTGGCCAAGGGGTACCTGCGCACCGTTCACATCGAATCCAACTCGCGACTGTGCATGGCCAGCGCGGGCACCGGATACAAGCAGTCCCTCGGCGCTGACGGGCCGCCCGGATCCTACGACGACCTGGATCGGGCCGATCTGTTCCTCGTGATCGGCGCGAATATGGCCGACTGCCACCCGATTCTGCATCTGCGCATGGCCGACCGCCGCAAGAGCGGCGGCGCCAAACTCATCGTCGTCGACCCGCGCCGCACCGAAACCGCCAAGGACGCAGACCTTTTCCTGCAGATCGCCCCGGGCACCGACCTGGCGCTGCTGAACGGCCTGCTGCGGCTGCTGGTCGACAACGGCGACATCGACGCCGAATTCATCGCCGCGCACACCCAGGGCTGGGAGGCGATGGCGGAATTTCTCGCCGACTATCCGCCGGAACGGGTTTCGGAGATCACCGGCCTGCCCGAGGACGACATCCGCACGGCCGCACGGTGGATCGGCGAGGCGGGCGAGTGGATGTCGCTGTGGACGATGGGCCTGAACCAGTCCACGCACGGCACCTGGAACACCAATGCCCTGTGCAATCTGCACCTGGCCACCGGCGCCATCTGCCGACCGGGCAGCGGGCCGTTCTCGCTGACCGGGCAGCCGAACGCCATGGGCGGCAGGGAAATGGGCTACATGGGTCCCGGACTCCCCGGTCAGCGCACCGTGCTGTCCGAGGCCGATCGCACCTTCGTCGAAACCGCCTGGGACCTCGAACCGGGCACCATCCGGCCCGACGTCGGGCCCGGCACGATCGAGATGTTCCGGGGCCTGGCCGACGGACGGATCCGGGCCTGCTGGATCATCTGCAGCAATCCCGTTGCCTCGGTGGCGAATCGCAAGACGGTGATCGCCGGGCTGGAGGCCGCCGAGCTGGTGATCACGCAGGACGTGTATGCGGAGACGGCCACCAACGCCTACGCCGACCTGCAGCTGCCCGCCACGCTGTGGGCCGAGGCCGACGGGGTGATGGTGAATTCGGAACGGAGCGTGAGCCTGCTGCAGCGCTCGGTGCCACCGGTCGGCGACGCACGACCGGACTGGCAGCTGATCGCGCAGGTGGCCACCGCGATGGGATTCCCGGGATTCGATTTCGCCTCGAGCGCCGAGGTATTCGACGAGATCCGCCGGTTCGCGAACCCCGCCACCGGATACGACCTGCGCGGCATCACCTACGACGGGCTGCGCGAGGGACCCGTGCAGTGGCCGTGCCCCGATCCGGCCCAGCGGCGCAACCCGATTCGCTACCGCAACGACGGGATCAGCCAGCATCCGTTCGCCGACGAGTCCGGGCACCGGCCCGAGCTGGCGTTCGCGACGCCGAGCCGGCGGGCGGTGTTCTGGCCGCGCCCGCACCTGATGCCCGCCGAAATGCCGGACGACGATTACCCGTTCGTGCTGAACACCGGCCGCCTGCAGCATCAGTGGCACACCATGACCAAGACCGGCAAGATCGCGAAACTGGCCAAGCTGACCGGGGATCCGTTCGTCGAGGTGCATCCCGACGACGCGGAACGGCTCGGTCTGCGGCCGCCGGATCAGCTCGAAATCACCTCGCGCCGTGGGCGTGCGGTGCTGCCCGTGCGGATCACCGATCGGGTGCTGCCTGGAATGTGTTTCGCACCGTTCCACTGGAACGACGAGCACGGTGAATATCTGACGATCAACGCCGTCACCAACGATGCGGTCGATGCCGATTCGCTGCAGCCCGAATTCAAGGCGTGCGCGGTCGCGTTGCGGCGCATCGCGGTCGAGCCCGCCGCGGCCGGGCAGGTCCCGCAGCCCGGCCGAGTTCCGCGGCCTGCAGCGTTGGTTGAGGGCGGGACGCATCCGCTTGCCCGCATGCTCGGCCTGGACACCTTCGCCGCGCCGATGCTGAGCGATACCGAGCGCATCTACCTCGGCGGCTATCTAGCGGCGCTGGTCACGCTTCCGGTGGAGGGGCAGCCGGTGATGCCGGAGTCCGCGCCACTGTCCCCGCAGAGCCGATTGTGGGTCGACGGGATGCTTGCGGGGATGTACTCCCGCTCCGGCAGCGCGGCCCCAGCGGCCGAATTTCTCGGTGAGACACCAGCTCCGGCCCCGCGCGCGATCACCGTGCTGTGGGCCTCGCAGACCGGCACCGCGGAGGAGTTCGCGGCGGCGGCCGCACAACGCCTCACCGAATCCGGTTACGCACCACGGCTGGTGGAGATGAACTCGTGTGAGCTCACGGAGCTGACCGGCGACGCGCTGGTCGTCACCAGCACATTCGGCGACGGCGGTCCCCCGGACGGCGGCGCGGATTTCTGGGAGCGCCTGTCGGACAGCGAGATCCGGTTGAATTCGCTGCGGTACGCGGTCTTCGCCCTCGGCGACTCGTCCTACGACGACTTCTGCGGTCACGGCCGCAAGCTCGACGAGCTGCTCGCGAAGTCCGGCGCCACCCGACTGCTCCCGCGGGTCGACAGCGAGCCCGACCATTCGCCGCGGTCGGATGAATGGCTCGACGAGGTGCTGACCGCACTTGCGGAGGGCAACGGCGTTGGGCCACAGCCCGATCGGAGCGATGGCCGGGGCGGGAACGATTCCACAGTGGGCTCCAACGGCCGAGCCGGTGCCGAACCCGGCCGAGTGTCCGTATCCGCCTACGCAACCCCTCGACCCGGCATCACACTGCCGGGCAACGGATTCGGCTCATCCGGCGCAACCGTTCGCCCGGCTGTCGGGTCCCCGCTGACGGTCGCCCCTCGGCCCCAACCGGTTTCCACCGGCGCCGCTCGCGCCAATCGCCGGCAAGCGACCGTCCCCGCCTTCACCCGCAACGCCCCCACCCCCGCCCCGCTCGTGCGCAACGAACTACTGTCCCGCCCCGGCGCCGCGAAGGAGGTGCGACAGTTCGGATTCGACCTGCGCGATGCCGAGGCGACCTACGAGGCCGGCGATTCGCTCGGCGTCTGGCCCTCGAACGACGAGGCGCTGGTGCGCGAATGGCTGGAGGTCACCGGCCTGGACGGGGACCGCATCGTGGACCTCGACGATCGGGAATTGCCGCTGGCCCACGCGCTGCGCACCCGCTACGACATCACCCGGGTCAGCACCGACCTACTGAATTTCATTGCCACACACAATCCGAGCCAGCAGCTGGCCAAGCTGCAGCGCCGTGACAACCGGCTCGAGCTCGACCGCTACCTCTGGGATCGGCAGGCCGTGGACGTGCTGCGCGACTTCCCGGTGCACACGGATCTGATCGACTGGCTGGGCACGCTGAAACGGCTGCAGCCGCGCCAGTATTCGATCTCGTCGAGTCCGAAGGTCAGCCCGCACGAGGTGCAGTTGACCGTCGGGGTGGTGCGCTACGGCGGATCCGGCGCCCGGCGCGGCGGGGTCTGCTCGACCTTCCTGGCGGACCGTGGCCACGAGGCGCCGGTGCCGGTATTCCTGCAGCGCGCACCGCATTTCCGGCCGCCGCTGGATCCGAACGCGCCGATGATCATGGTCGGTCCGGGCACCGGTATCGCCCCGTTCCGCGGATTCCTGCACGAGCGGCGCGCGCTGGGCTGCCGCGGCCGCAACTGGCTGCTGTTCGGCGATCAGCACGCCGCGGACAACTTCTACTATCGAGCCGAACTCGAGGAGCTGTTCCGCGACGGCTTCCTCACCCGCCTGGACGTGGCGTTCTCCCGCGACCAGCGCGAGCGGATCTACGTGCAGCACCGGATGCTCGAACACGGCGCCGAACTGTGGTCGTGGCTGCAATCCGGCGCCCACCTGTACGTGTGCGGCGACGCGACCCGCATGGCCCGCGACGTCGACGAGACCCTGCTGACCGTCGCCCGGATCCACGGCAACCTCTCCCCGGAGGCCGCCACCGCCTACCGCAAGCAACTGGTCGCCGAGAAGCGATACGTCCGCGACATCTACTGAGCCGCATCGCCCCCGGACCGGCCTGTCACCCGGACCGAGCCACCACCCGGCCGAACCCCACGGCCACCGAGCCGACGGCGACCCGTGACGTCCGCCGCAGCTTCGAAGCCCTCGCACCGGTGTGTGATCAGACCGCGGGCGGGTTGAGCCGGGTGAAGCCCGGCAGGCGGTAGTAGGCGTAGTACGGGTAGGGCGGGGTGAGGGCACTCGCCTTGTCCAGCCGGGCGATCTGGTGCGCGTCGAGTTCCCAGCCGACCGCGCCGAGGTTCTGACGCAGCTGATCCTCGTTGCGGGCGCCGACGATGACCGTGGCGACCGTGGGCCGTCGCAGCAGCCAGTTCAGGGCGATCTGCGGGACGGTCCGGCCGGTCTCGGCGGCGATCTCGTCGAGCGCGTCGACCACCGTGTACAGCAATTCGTCCTCGACCGGCGGGCCCGCCTCGGCCGTCTTGTGCAGACGGCTGCCGTCCGGAATCGGCTGTCCGCGACGGATCTTCCCGGTGAGCCGGCCCCAGCCCAGCGGGCTCCACACCACCGCGCCGACGCCCTGATCGATGCCCAGGGGCATCAGCTCCCACTCGTAGTCGCGGCCCACGAGCGAGTAGTACACCTGGTGCGCGACATAGCGCGGCAGCCCCTGCCGATCCGCGGCCGCAAGGGATTTCATCAGCTGCCAGCCGGAGAAGTTGGAGGCGCCGACGTATCGGATCTTGCCCGCGCGCACCAGCTCGTCCAGGGCCGAAAGCACCTCCTGAACCGGGGTCCGGGCATCGAAGGCGTGCAGCTGGAACAGGTCGATGTAGTCGGTGCCCAGCCGACGCAGCGCGGCCTCGACCGCGGTGATCAACCGGGACCGGCCCGATCCGGCATCGTTCGGACCGTCGCCCACGGGCAGGGCGGCCTTGGTGGACAACAGCACTCGATCGCGCCGCCCCCGGATCGCCTCGCCCAGTACCTCTTCCGAGGCGCCGTCGGAGTACACGTCCGCGGTGTCGAACATCGTGACGCCCGCCTCGAGCGCGATGTCGACCAGCCCGCGCGCGGCGCGCGCGTCGGTATCGCCCCACGCGCCGAACAGCTCGCCGCGACCACCGAACGTGCCCGCACCGAAGCTCAACGCCGGAACCATCAGACCCGAGGCGCCCAGCCGACGATATTCCATAACAACCCCTAACGGAACCAGAGTTTCATTAACATCCGACACGCTACACTCATCCGAGCATTAACGGAACTGGAGGCCCGTTATGAATCCGGACACAGCCGCACCGGGCCTGGCGCGCCCCGGCGGGCGCACCGCCCGCGTGCGCGAATCCGTCCTGCGCGCGGCGGGCGATCTGCTCGCCGAATACGGCCTCGCCGGGCTGGACCTGGCCGAGGTCGCGGCCCGCGCGGGCGTGGGCAAGACGACGGTCTACCGCCGCTGGCGCACCCCGGCCGGACTGGTCGCGGACCTGCTGGCGGAGATGGCCGAGACGTCGCTGCCGCACTCCGACACCGGTTCCCTGCGCGGCGATCTGGTGGACAACGCGCGCCTCGTCGCGCGCACGCTCAACGATCCCCGCCAGGGCCCGCTGTTCAAATCCCTGCTCGCGGCGGCCGTCTCGGATCCCGCGGCCACCTCGGCCCTGCACCACTTCTACGACGTCCGGCTCACCGAATGGGCGCCGTGCATCGACGCGGCGGTGGCCCGGGGCGAGCTTGCACCCGAAACCGATGCCCGCGCAGTCCTTTCCGCGGTTTCGGCCCCGCTCTACTACCGCCTACTCGCCACTGGCGACCTCATCGACGACGACACCGCGGTCACCGCCGCCGAGGCGGCCGCCTTGGGCGCCCGGGCCGGATTGTTCACCCGCAACGCCTGATTCACTCGAGGTCGATGCGGATCGTCATCAGGTCGGTGCCGAGCATGCGCACATTCCAGCTGTTGAAGCGGGGCAGCTCGCGCAGCCGGGCGCGGGCGTCGTCGTCGGGCAGCAGGTGCGCGGTGCCGGTATGCCAGCGCGAGCGAATCTGCACGCGCACCCGGGGATCCGCCGCGATATTGCGCACATAGGCCGCCGCGAGCCCGTGGTTGCTGACCATCCAGAACGAACCCCCGACCACCCGGCCGCCCACCGGGGTCCGGCGCGGCAGGCCGCTGCGCCGGCCCGTGGTCTCGAGCAGGGCCTGCCCGGGCATATGCCCGACCAGCCGGCGCATGAGGGGATTGGCGATGCGCCGGTGATACCAGCTCACGCGCCGCCGCTTGGCCGCCGCCGAATCCGCGGTCTTCGAAGTCATTCGTGCCACCACCTTGTGAGTACCAACAGTCTCGATAAATTTTATCCGTACCGTCGGTTCCGTCAACCGTTAGTGTTGACCCGTGCCGAATCCGCTGCCCCGCCCACACACCGGCCGCCGCCGTAACGACGCCGCCCGTCGGGCAGTCCTGGACGTGACCGCCGAACTCCTGGGCCGGGCGGGCCCCACCGTCACGGTCGCCGACATCGCCGCTGCCGCCGGTGTGAGCAAGCAGACGATCTACCGCTGGTGGCCGTCCAAGGGCGCGGTGCTGCTGGAGACGATGACCGAGTGGGCGCGCAGCACCGCGCCCGATCGCGATACCGGCGCGGTTCGCGAGGATCTGCGGATCTTCCTGACCGCGACATTTACCGCCGCGACGGGATCGTCCTCGGGCTCGCTGCTGCGCGCGGTGCTGGCCGAGGCCCAGACGGATGCGGCCACGGCCGAGCTGCTCGCCGCCTTCACCGCCGACCGCCACGCGATTCTGTATCGCATCCTCGAGCGCGGCCGCGAACGCGGCGAACTACCGGCCGACGCCGACCTGGACCTGCTGACCGACCAGGCATTCGGCCTGCTGTGGTACCGCCTCGCCGTGGCCCACACCCCGCTGGACGCGCAGGTCGCCGCCCGCCTCACCGATTCGCTGTGCGGGCGCGAAACGGCCGACGGCCCCCGCTGATGCACATGCACGCGCGGTCCGCAACCCGCTGGTCAGCCGCGGAAAGTGCTGGTAACGGCCCGCGATCGGTCAGGGCCGCCAGGCGGGGTCACGGCCGGTGAGACCCAGCACACGATCCAGCGCTGGCGCATCGGCGGCGACGGCGACCCGGGGACCGAACAGGCCCGGAACCCCCTCCGCGGGAGTGTCGGCGAGCATCTCCAGCAGGATCACCAGGTCTTCCTCGCGGGGTGCGAATGATTGCCCGGTCGCGCGAGCCAGATCCCAGCCGTGCACGATCACCTCGTCGAGCGCGAACCGCGCCATCTGCGGGGCCGGGCCGGTCGCGCCGCCGACCTCGGTCTCGCCCTCCCAGGCCGCGGGTTCCCGCCAGGCCTCGACCAGCGACTTCGATTGCACCGCTGTACGAGACCGCCAGTCGCCCGGCAGGGCGTCGGGCGCGGGCGCGGCGGGCGGCACCGAGCGGCCGATCGACTCCTTGGTGGCGCCCTGCCGGAACGCCTCGGTGAAGCCGAGCACGTGCCCCACCAGCACGCCCACCGTCATGCCGGTGGGCGTGGGGGCGGCGAGCTGATCGTCGGAGATCCCGGCGACCACCTCCTCCAGCAACGTCGCGGCATGCTCGAGATCGAACATCGATGCGGTCACGGCTCTCCTCGAAAATCCATGGCCCGGAACGCACCCGGGCCCCTGCGAATGCAGACGATCCGGGCCCGCCGAATTCATCGCCGCGCTTGCCGCTGCACGTGCGGGCTGGTTCCGCAACCCACTCGTTAGCGGCGGAAAGCGCTGGCAGCGAGGATAATTGGGGGATGAAGGGTGATCGTGTGGAGATCGTCGTCGATATCGGCGGCGGCTCGCGAAATTACGAAATTGCCGCGACCCGGGCGGGGCGCCGGGTCGAGGTCCGCATCGCGCGCGGCGTGGTCGAGGTCAGCGAGGTCACGAGGTCGGGCACCGCCGTGCGCACGGCTCGCTTCATGGCCGGTCGGACGCTCGCGCTGGTAGAATTCCCGGCAGATAAGGGCCCACTTGCGGGCGAATGAAAATTGGCTCCAGGAAGCGTCAGCGAACCGCAGGCCGCCGATTCGAGTCTCCCGGCACTTTCTGGTGCGATGCCACCGCGACAACTGATTTCGCTAGCACATGGGTAACTCACCGGGTACGCCCACAACTGGACGCGCCGTCAACCGCCGGCCCGAAACGCAAGCCTCCCGGCACGCTGAGGCGCGGGGAGGCGGAGGAGTGCACCGGATGTCCGACAACACCATCGTCACCATCGACGCGGTCCCGGAAGCCGATCTCGCGGAACAGTCCATAGCCGCCTACCCCAACGACGACGAGCTCGAGCCGGAACTCCCCATCGCGGCGGATCGTGAGGCCGCCGAGGCCGACGTGCTCGAACAGTCCATCGCCGTCCCCTACGAGGACGACTACGCCGAGCCCACCGACTACTGAACCGGCTCGCCGGCCGATTCCCCTACCCGGTAATCCCCGCCCGGACCGTGCCGTGCAGCTCACGCAGGCTCGAACGCTCGGTGGCGACCTCGAGCACCCGCATGCCGTGCGCGTCCCTGCCCAGCTCCCGCGCGAGTTCGGCCGGATCGACCTGGCGGTGCGGCACCCGGTAGGCCGCGCACATGGCGGCCAGGTCCATGCCGTGCGGTGTGCCGAACACCCGCTCGAACACCCCGGCGTACTGCGGATCGCCCTGTTCCAGCAGCTCGAAGATGCCGCCGCCGTCGTCGTTGGCGACCACGATCGTCAGGTTCTCCGGACGCGGCTCACCCGGGCCGATCAGCAGCCCGGACGCGTCGTGCAGGAAGGTCAGGTCGCCGATCAGCGCGACGGTGCGGCCCGGATGGCTCAGCGCGGCGCCGACCGCGGAGGACACCGTGCCGTCGATACCGGCGACGCCGCGATTGGAGAGCACCCTGATTCCGGGGCGCGGATGGGACACGAGTGCCGCGTCCCGCACCGGATTCGACGCGCCCAGCAGCAGCTGATCGCCCTCGCCCAGCGCGTCCATGACCACCGCGGCGACGTGCAGGCCGGTCGGCTTGGGGTGCCGGGCCAGCTCGTCGCGCACGACGCGGGTGGCCTTGGCGTTCATCTCGGCGCAGTGCTCGAGCCATTCGGCGCGCGGGGCGCCGCTGACGATCGCGCGGGTGCCGGTGCCGACGACATTGCCCGAGACGTCGGGCCAGCGCGGACCGGTCGTCAGCGCGTAGACGGTCACCTCGGGATCGGCGAGCACGCTGGACACCTGACGGTGCAAGGTGGGCCGTCCGGTAATGATGGCCTGGCGCGGCTTCAGCAGCGGCAGCGCCAGCGGGTGCAGCGCCGGGCCGTGCATCGGCGCGGTCGGCTCGGCCACGGTCGGTAGCGCGGCGAGCTCGGGCCGATGCCCGGCGCCGTGCCCGGACACGACCACGGTGTCGAGGGTCAGATCGATCTCCAGCGGCACGTCCAGCGTCGCGTATTGGCTTGCGGTCCAAGGCATTCCACCCTCACGCCCGGCCGGGATATACTCCCCCGCCGCGAGATCGGGCACGAGCGGCTCGCGCAGCGGGATATCCAGCTGCACCGGCCCGGCATTCCCGGACCGGGTGCCGCGCGCCGCGGCCAGCACCCGGCACACCGCCGCCCGCCAGACGCTGTTCTGGCGCCGGTAGCCATCCTCCCGCTCGGCCAGGCCCAGGCTGTTGGCGAGCCGCACCTGGCTGCCGAACAGGCCGAACTGCTCGACGGTCTGATTGGCGCCGCTGCCCAGCATCTCGTAGGGCCGGTTCGCGCTCAGCACGATCAGCGGCTGCCGCGCGTAGTTCGCTTCCAGCACGGCCGGGCCCAGGTTGGCCACGGCGGTGCCCGAGGTCATGACCACGGGCACGGGCCGCCCGCTGGCGACGGCCAGGCCGATCGCCAGGAAGCCCGCGGTGCGCTCGTCGACCCGCATGTGCAGCCGCAACCGGCCCGCGGCATCGGCGGCCTGCAGCGCGAACGCCAGGGGCGCATTACGCGAGCCCGGACACAGGACGACGTCCTGCACACCCCCGCGCGCCAGCTCGTCGACGACGACGTGCGCCTGTGCTGTCGAAGGATTCACACCCCCACCCTGTCAGACAGCGGGAGGCAGTGGGGCGTCGCCCCGCTCACACTCCGCAAGCACATCAACTTAGGGTTTACTAACCAAACCCGCGCCGAGGTCGTGGCCACCCAGCGGATCGGCCCGAGCTTCGTCCGCGACTTCCGGGACGCCGGGGTCTACGGTCGGCCTGCTGGACGAGAGGATCATGCATCAAGCGCCACAACACAGTTCGCGGTTGCTGCTGGTGGCCGACGAGCGCGCGCTGGGCGCCGTCGCGGGCGTCCTGCGTTCGACCCCAAGTGATCTGCGTGGTGCGGCATTCCTGGAGGTCGCGCATCCGGCTCCGCGCAGGAGCCGGGGCAACCCGACGGCATGCGGGTGCACCGGCTCACGCGCGCGGACCATCAGATCGGGAGCCTGGCTCCGAATGCGGTGCGCGCGGCCGAACTTCCCGCCGCGGGGTCCATGCCTTCGTCGCCGGCGAGCGGAAACTCGCCGCGGGCCCGCGCCATCCGGTCACCGAGCGCGGAATCGCGACGGGCGATGTGACTTTCACCGGTTACCGGCGAGTCGGCAAGGCGCAGGGCTGAATTCGCTCGGAACCGAATTCGTTCGGCGGCCGAATCACGACCCGGCCGCCGAACGTCGAACCTCTTACTCCGCGTGACGCTGGACCAGGTCGGCGACCCGGGGAAGGGCCTCGACAACATGCTTCTTGGCCGAGGAGCGCAGCGAGGAGTAGACCTTCTGCAGGGCGGGACGAGAGGAGCTCTCGGCCCGGGCGTCGGTAACCGACAGCAGCGCCTCGGCGACCTCGTCCTGCTTGGCGGCCAGAACGTCCGCGAAGCTCCCCTGACCCGAGCCCTTGAACTCGTTCCAGTACGGCTCGAGCTTCTCGACGAACTTGGGCACGAACGAGGACAGCGCGTCGGCGATGATCGTCGGGCTGACCTTCTTCACCGCGGCGTAACCGCCCTTCACGGCCAGGCCCGACGCACCCCCCTTATCCGACACCTCTGCATCCAGAACCTTCTGGGCATCGGCCAGGAAGGCCTCCCGCTTGGTATCGTCGAGCAGGGATTCAGACAGTGCTGCAACCACTTTCAGGTTCCTCCGGATAGATTTTCGATGAGCGAGCGGACGCAACTATACGCACCGGACGATACCGGCACACGTCGCTGGCACAACTAGGGCTGCCAAGGCAGTAATTGCACCATAAGCCCTTCACATTCGGCGAGCAGTGTTTCGGATTCGTCACGCAGCCTTGCACTTACGAAAGTCTTGCGTCCCTCGACGCGATCAACGGTGCCGTCGACCACAAGCGGAGTGTGCAGCGGAGTGATCCGACGGTAGTTGACGTGCAGAAACGCGGTGCGGCTGATCGGCCGGCCGGAGTAGTGCACCAGCGAGCCGAACAGATCGTCGAACAGCAGCGGCAGCACCCCGCCGTGCACCGCCCCGTTGCCGCCGAGGTGATAGCGGCGGAATTCGCCACGCATCGTCACACCGGTCGGCCCCGCGGTCACGGTTCGCCACGGCGGCATCAGCAGGCTGCCGCGGCCCGGCAGCGTCGGCACCCGTCCCGCGGGGCCCTGCATCTCCGGCGCCCGGTACGGCTCGAGCAGCTCGATCAGTCCCCGGGCCTGCGCCAGCGCCCACCCGAACACCTCGTCGGGGCAGTCCACCGACACCGTCAGGTCCTGCAGGGTGCGCATGGCCTCGACGAACGGCGCGAATTCCGGACCGGGCACGGCATCCTCGGCCTTGGGAAATCCGCCATGCTTGTCGTATCGATCCTCGTCGATCGCACTCCGATCGATGACGGGCTCCGCACTCTCGCTCATCCCTGCACGTTAACTCGGGTTCTTACGCCGTCAAACCCAACCGGCCGGTAGCCGGGCGTCACCGACACATCACGCGAATATCACGCTGCACCGGATCCGTTGGGCGAAGGTGGCATTCGCGTGGTACCACGCACCCGCACACGGGTGGGAATGAAGGACGGGGAAGATGGCTCGGGTGACGTTCAATCCGAAACTGTGGGAGCCCGTGGCGGGTTTCGAGGACCTGACCGACATCACCTATCACCGGCACCTCGAGCAGGGCACCGTGCGGGTGGCGTTCGACCGGCCCGAGGTGCGCAACGCGTTCCGCCCGCACACCGTCGACGAGCTGTATCGCGCCCTCGACCACGCGCGGATGACCTCCGATGTCGGCGCGGTCCTGCTCACCGGCAACGGGCCGAGCCCCAAGGACGGCGGGTGGGCGTTCTGCTCGGGTGGCGATCAGCGCATTCGCGGGCGCAGCGGCTACCAGTACGCGTCCGGGGAGACCGCCGAGACCGTCGACAAGGCCCGCGCGGGGCGGCTGCACATCCTCGAGGTGCAGCGGCTGATCCGGTTCATGCCCAAGGTGGTCATCGCGCTGGTCAACGGCTGGGCCGCGGGCGGCGGGCACAGCCTGCACGTGGTGTGCGATCTCACCCTCGCCAGCCGCGAGCACGCGCGCTTCAAGCAGACCGACGCCGATGTGGGCAGCTTCGATGCCGGCTACGGCAGCGCCTACCTGGCCAAGATGGTCGGGCAGAAGTTCGCCCGCGAGATCTTCTTCCTCGGCCGCCCCTACACCGCCGAGCAGATGCACGCGATGGGTGCGGTGAACGCCGTCGTCGACCACGACCGGCTCGAGGACGAGGCGCTGGAGTGGACCGCCGACATCCTCGGCAAATCGCCGCAGGCGCAACGCATGCTGAAGTACGCGTTCAACCTGACCGACGACGGCCTGGTCGGCCAGCAGCTGTTCGCCGGGGAGGCCACGCGCCTGGCGTACATGACCGACGAGGCCGTCGAGGGCCGCGACGCGTTCCTGGAGAAGCGCGCGCCGGACTGGAGCCCGTACCCCTGGTACTTCTGACGCGGTGCTGGTGGCCGGAACCGGCGGCGCGGGTTCCGGCCATGAGCGCGCCGAAGTGAGGGAAGCGTGGCGACTACCCTGTGCCGGGTGGAGATCCTGAGCGCCCGAACCCTGCTGCGCCCCGTGGACTACGAGCGCACGCTGGCGTTCTATCGCGACGGGCTGGGGTTGGCGATCGCCCGCGAATATCCGGGCGGCACCGTGTTCTTCGCCGGGCAGGCACTGCTCGAGGTCGCCGGGCACGGCCGCGGAGACGATGCCCCCGCGGGATTCTCCGGCGCGCTGTGGCTGCAGGTACGCGATGCCGCGGCCGCCGCGGCCGAGCTGACCTCGCGCGGCATCCCGATCGATCGGCCGCCGGTGCGCGAGCCCTGGGGGCTGATCGAGATGTGGCTGCGCGATCCCGACGGGGTGCCGATCGTGCTGGTCGAGGTTCCCGCGGACCATCCGATCCGGCGCGATCTCCGCTGAGCGTCGCCCCGGGGCACGACGCGCCTTACCACTCGGCGCACTCGCGCCATGCGGCGACCTACCGGTCTGTTTTACGGGTCCATAACGCACACTGAGGGTGTGACCGCCGAACTAGCCGTTCTGCTCATCGTTATCGTCACCGCACTGGTCTTCGACTTCACCAACGGTTTTCACGACACCGCCAACGCGATGGCCACCTCCATCGCCACCGGCGCCCTCGGACCCCGCACCGCCGTCGCACTGTCGGGCGTGCTGAATCTGCTCGGTGCGTTCCTGAGCGTCCAGGTGGCCGCGACCGTGGCCGAGGGGATTGTCCGGCTCAACAGCGTGAGCGGCAGCGAACTGCTGGCCATCGTGTTCGCCGGCCTGGTCGGCGGCATCCTGTGGAATCTACTGACCTGGCTGCTCGGGTTGCCATCGAGTTCCTCGCACGCGCTGTTCGGCGGCCTCATCGGCGCCACCATCGCCGCCCTGGGCTGGAACGGGGTGATCTGGACCGCCGGCAAGCAGGGCGTGCTGACCAAGATCGTGGTGCCGGCCGTGCTGGCGCCCGTGGTGGCCGCGCTGGTCGCGGCGATCGGCACCTGGCTGGTGTATCGCATCACCCGCGGCAGCGAGCAACGCGTGGTCGACCGCGGATTCCGCTGGGGCCAGATCGGCTCGGCCTCGCTGGTCTCGCTCGCGCACGGCACCAACGACGCGCAGAAGACGATGGGCATCATCTTCCTGGCCCTGATCGCCCACGGCACCAGCAAGCCGGGCCAGGAGATCCCGCTGTGGGTGATCGTGGCCTGTGCGCTGGCCATGGCGACCGGCACCGCGCTCGGCGGCTGGCGCATCATCCGCACCCTGGGCAAGGGCCTGGTCGACATCACCCCGCCGCAGGGCCTGGCCGCCGAATCCACCAGTGCCGCAATCATCCTCACCTCCGCCCACTTCGGCCTGCCGCTCTCGACGACGCAGACGGTGACCGGCGCGATCCTGGGCACCGGCCTGGGCCGTCCGGGCGCCGAGGTGCGCTGGAGCGTGCTGGGCCGGATGGCCGTGGCATGGCTGGTCACCCTGCCGCTGGCCGGACTCGCCGGTGCGGGTTGCTGGGCGCTCGCACACGCGATCGGCGGGCTGCCGGGAGTGCTCGTGGTGTTGGCCGTGCTGATCGCGCTGTCGGGGTACATGTATCTGCGCTCGCGCCGGACGCCGGTGAGCGCGAGCAATGTCAACGACGCGTGGGACGAGCCGCGCGGCACCGTGGCTGCGGACGGCTCGGGACACACCACCACGGGTGCGAAATCTCCATTCATCATCGAACCGGTGGACGACCCTGCGGTGCGCGATCCGAAATCGGCGGAGAGGGCCTGATGCACACCGTGATCATGGATTTGCAGCAGCTGTGGCGGGTCACGCTGGCCGCCCTCGTCTTCGGCGCCGGGCTGCCCCTGACCTTCGCCGTCGGCGTCCGCTACCAGTCCGCCGGACGCGCCGGGACGCTATCGCTCACCCGGCGGCGCACCGCACTCGCGATCGCCGCACTGTGCTACGCCATCGTGCTGGCCGTGGTCGTGGCCGGAGTGCTGTACGTCGCCAAGGATTTTCTCGCCACCCGTCTCGGCATCCACCTGTTCTGACCAGCCCGCGCCGCCGAAAGGACGACCCGTGACACAACCGCCGCCACCCCGGCGACAACCGGCGCCCGCCGACTCCGCGGCGTCGCAGTCGATACTGCGCACAGTGCTCGGCTGGCTCCGGGCGGGCTACCCGCAGGGCGTGCCGCAATCGGACTACGTCGCGCTGCTGGCGGTGCTGCACCGCCGGCTCACCGACTACGAGGTGCGCATTGTCGTCGACGAGCTGGTACGCGAGCGTACGGGTGACGACGAGATCGCCCGCCACGAGATCGAGGAGGCGATCAGCCGAGTTGCCAAAGAGCTGCCGGGCGAGGACGATATCGCTCGAGTGACCTCCCGGCTCACGGCTGGTGGCTGGCCACTGGCGACACCGACGTCCGATTGACCCCGACCCCCGAGTTGACCGAAGGAGGCGCGGGGACCCGTTCGCGGGTCGTCGGCGCGGACATGACACGATCGCGAACTGTGAGTGGAGCGAAGCTGAGCGAACCGCTGGTACAGCGCGCTTCGCGCACGACGGATCCGAGCGTCGGCGAGGTGGAGTCGTGACCACTCTGCGCACCCTCCCCATGCCGACCGGCGCATCGGTGGGCGATGTGCTGCCGCACCTGCGCGGCGCCCTCGAGGGCAGCGGTCCGGCCTGGCTGCCGGTACCCGGCGGCGACCGCCGCGAATCGCACCGGCTCTCCAGCGCCCTGCGCCCGGGCGAACCGATCGACGACGACATCGTCCTGGTCGTCACCACCTCCGGCACCACCGGCGTGCCCAAGGGCGCCATGCTCACCGCGGCCGCGTTGCGCGCCAGCGGCGAGGCCACTCACGAGCGCCTGGGTGGCCCCGGCCAGTGGCTGCTGGCGCTGCCGACCTATCACATCGCGGGTCTGCAGGTGCTCATGCGCGGCATCCTCGCCGGCACCGAACCGGCCGTGCTCGACGTCTCGGACGGCTTCCTGACCAGCGGCCTGACCAGCGCGATCACCGGTATGACCGGCCCGCGGCGGTACACCTCGCTGGTCCCGACCCAGCTGATCAAATCGCTGGACGACCCGGCCTGCGCCGAGGCCCTGGCGTCACTGGACGCGGTGCTGGTCGGCGGCGCCGCCACCCCCCTGCCGGTGCTCGAGCGGGCCCGCGCGGCCGGAATCACCGTCGTGCGCACCTACGGCATGAGCGAGACCTGCGGCGGCTCGGTCTACGACGGGGTGCCGCTGACCGGGACCACCGTGCGCATCGAGGACGGCCGGGTCCTGCTCGGCGGCGCCATGCTCGCCCGCGGCTATCGCGGCCTGCCCGATCATCCGGCCTTCGCCGAGCCGGGCTGGTTCCGCACCGACGACGCCGGTGTGTTCGAGGACGGCGTGCTCAGGATCACCGGCCGCCTCGACGAGGCCATCACCACCGGCGGGCTGCTGGTGCTCCCGCAGGTCGTGGAGGCCGTGCTGATCGAGCACCCGGCGGTGCAGGAGTGCGCCGTACTGGGCCTGCCCGACGAGCGCCTGGGCCAGCGCGTCGTGGCCGCCGTCGTCCCGGTCGCCGGCGCGACACCGACCCTGGACGAGCTACGCGCCTACGTCACCACGGAGCTCGATTCCACCGCGGCACCGCGCGAACTGGCCCTCGTCGAGGAGATACCGCTCCGCGGCCCCGGCAAGCCCAACCGCACCGCCCTGCGCGAGTACTTCCTCACCGCCACCCCCTGACGCCGGTCTTGCGCCGCGACGCAACGACGGCGCAAGGCGCGTGCAAGACGGGCGCCGCACAGTAGCGGCATGACTTCTTACACACCCGCCGATGCCCTCGCGATCGAGGCGGACGGGCTGGTCAAGGTCTTCGGGGAGCAGCGGGCCGTCGACGGCGTGAGCCTGGCGGTGCCGCGGGGCGCCGTCTACGGCGTGCTGGGCCCCAACGGAGCCGGTAAGACCACCACCATCCGCATGCTCGCCACCCTGCTGCGCCCGGACGGCGGCAGCGCCCGGATCTTCGGCCACGACGTGGTCGCCGAGCCCACCGCCGTGCGATCCCTCATCGGGGTCACCGGACAGTACGCGTCGGTCGACGAAAAGCTCACCGCCACCGAGAATCTCGTGATCTTCTCGCGCCTGCTGGGCCTGAGCCGGGCCGAGTCCCGGCGCAAGGCCGGCGAACTGCTCGAGGAGTTCGGGCTGACCGAGGCCGCGAACAAGGCGCTGGAGAACTTCTCCGGCGGCATGCGCCGGCGCCTCGACCTGGCCGCCAGCCTGATCGCCACGCCGCCGCTGCTGTTCCTGGACGAGCCCACCACCGGCCTGGACCCGCGCACCCGCGCCCAGATGTGGGAGACGATCCGCCGCCTGGTCCGCGAGGGCGCGACGGTGCTGCTGACCACGCAGTACCTTGACGAGGCCGATCAGCTGGCCGACCGGATCGCGGTCATCGACCACGGCAGGGTCATCGCCGACGGCACCTCCGACGAGCTGAAGTCCTCGGTGGGCCTGTCCGCCCTGCAGCTCACCGTCGCCGATCGCGACCGCCTCGAGCAGGCCCGCACCCTGATCGGCGAATTCCTCTCCCGCGCGGCCGGCCGCCTGGTCGAGGCGACCATCACTCCGGAGGCGGGCCGGGTCACCGTGCCGCTGGACGATCCGAGCCTCACCACCGATCTGCTGATCCGGTTGCGCGACAGCGACATCCGGATCGATGAGATCAATGTCAGCAAGCCCAGCCTGGACGAGGTGTTCTTCGCGCTCACCGGGCATGGCGCCGAATCCGATTCCCCCACCGACTCTCAGGAGAGTGCGGCATGACCACCACCATCACCGCGCCCGCGACCAGCGGGCGGCACGCGGCCAAGGCCGCGATCCCCGAGGTGAGCAATCACATCGGACTCCGCCAGGCCGTGGCGAATTCGCTCACCATGGCCTACCGCGGGATTCTGAAGATCAAGCACAATCCCGAGCAGCTGTTCGACGTGACGATCCAGCCGGTGCTGTTCACCGCGCTGTTCGCCTACATCTTCGGCGGCGCGATCGGCGGCAGCGTGCACAACTACCTGCCCGTGCTGATTCCCGGCATCCTGGTGCAGACCGTCGTGCTGACCTCGGTCGTCACCGGCACCCAGCTGCGCGAGGACATGGACAAGGGCGTGTTCGACCGCTTCAAATCCCTTCCCATCGCCCGTGTTTCGGCCCTGGCGGGTGCGCTGCTCGCCGACATGGTCCGCTACGGCATCGCCACGACGCTGACCGTCGTCGTGGGCCTGATCCTGGGCTACCGGCCGGGCGGCGGTGTCGTGGGCGTGGTCGCCGCGGGCCTGATCGTGGTGTTCTGCTCGTTCGCGATCAGCTGGATCTGGGCGCTGGTCGGCGTCACCGGCAAGAGCGCCGCGTCGGTGCAGGGCATCTCGATGATGATCATGTTCCCGCTGACGTTCATGTCCGGCGCGTTCGCCCTGGTGAAGACGATGCCGGGTTGGATGCAGGCAATCGACAAGGCCAATCCCGTTTACTACATGGTGAATTCGTGCCGCGAGCTGATGAACGGCAACGTCTACACCAGCAATATCGCGTGGTGCCTGATCGGTTCGGCCGTCGTGATCGCGATCTTCGCGCCGCTGGCGATCCGGGCCTACATGCGCCGGGCGTAACTCGCTCCCGCACTGTGATTTCCGCAGACAGAGCCCGTCGGACAACCGGTCCGGCGGGCTCTGCCGTTCACTCCCGGTTGCCTCGTCGTCACAGCGGGACGCCGTGCGACCTATTGGACCTGCCCCGAAATCTGCTCCAGGAGAGCCATGATTCGCCTTCCGGCTGCGCGACGCCCGATCTTCGCCGCACGTCGACGCGGCTCGGCCATCAGATCGTCCGCGACCACCGCGCCGTGATGCGCCAGATGCCGCTCGATCCGCATCGACGGACTGTCCTGCCGGGCGGTCGTCTTGGGCGCGAGCGCGATCAGCTCCCGGGCGAGGTCCGGAAAGCGGTCGGTGGCAAGCAGATACGAGCCGAGGGCCAGCGCGACCGAACCGATCTGCGGCAGGTCGATGTACTGAGCGAGCTGGTCGCGGGTGATATCGACGAGTTCCTGCGGCAGCGACGGCACCGCATCCAGGCCGCCGTACAGCACATGCGAATCCAGCACCCCGGCGGCGACCATGACCATGCCCGGACCGGCGAACTGCGCCCGGACCGGCCACGCATACAGCTCGAGCACCTGGCGCGCGCGCCGCAGTCCGGCCTCGATCTCCCCCTGCGCCAGAGCCAATTCGGACCAGCCGACCTGCACCGCGGCCCGTCGGTGGTTCGGGCGCAGCACCGGATCGTCCGGTCCCGCATCGCCATCGATGTATCCCGCAGCCATCTCGAGTTCCCACCGGGCCTGCTCCAGATCGCCCGCCCCGATCAGCGAAACGGCCATGTACGCGGCGAATTCGGAAATCTCGTCGAAGGAGCGCAGCTGCTGCAGGGCATCCACCGCCCGCCGGTAGTGCGCCGCCGCCTCGCGATAGTGCGCGATCTGCGAGGTCAGCTGAGCCATGTGCTGGAACAGCATCGCGGTACCCCAGACATCGCCGGGATCCAGTTCGCGCATGGCGGACTGCGCATCTCGCATCGAACCGCGCACGTCGCCACCGTTCTCGCGGATGTTGGCGCGCAAAAGCAGTGCGGTCCACCGGATGTCGTGGTCGTCGGATCGGACGCCCTCGGCGAGCTTGCGCGTCACCCGCGCCGGGGTCGGCTCGGCGCACATCAACTCGCCGACGAAGCGCGATCCCCGCGACAGCGCCGTCGACGTGCGCAGCAGCCGCCGAAGCCGGATCCGAAGCGTGGCGATCTCACGCATGCCGGCGTTGGCGAACATCAGATGCAAGCCCAGCATCGCATGCGCACCCAGCTGCAGATTGTCGAAGGGCTCGGCGGCGCGCGCGGGCGGCGGCGGCACCGCGGAAACCCTGGGCAGCCAGCCGATCAGCTCCGCGTGCGCCCCGCGGATGGCCCACAGCACCGCGGGCAGCGGGAAGACCGTGTAGACGGTCTCGGCGTCGTCGGTGTCGCAGGCCTGCCGCAGCACCGCGAGCAGGTTGTCCAGCTCGGTGGCCACC
Organism: Nocardia albiluteola; assembly: GCF_018860155.1. Lineage (GTDB taxonomy): Bacteria > Actinomycetota > Actinomycetes > Mycobacteriales > Mycobacteriaceae > Nocardia > Nocardia albiluteola. The sequence continues at coordinate 1,052,814 of NZ_JAHKNI010000001.1, read as the reverse complement.
GAAAACACGACCCCGACCTGTTCCCGCGCCGTGTACCGGCAATACGCGTCAACCGCGAAATCCCTGGCCCACCGGGCCATCCGGTCCATCACCAGCTCCGCCTCACCGGCGGCGGCGAGCTGCTCCTCGCCGAATTCCCGCACCGTTTCCAGCATTCGGTAGCGGGTGCCGCCGAGCTCGTCCTCGAGCACCGACAGCAGCGACTGGCTCACCAATCCGTCCACGGCGGCGGCAATGTCGCCGACCTCGGGGCCGTCGGCCACGATCTGCGCGGCGGCGAAGGTGAAACCGGCCGGGAAGCGGCACAGCCGCCGCAGCGCGATGCGCTGCGGCTCGCCGAGCAGATTCCAGCTCCACTCGATCACCGCGTGCAGGGTGCGGTGGCGCTGCGGCGACGTGCGATCCCCACTGCGCAACAACGTGAATCGATGCTCGAGGCGCGCGTCGATCTCCTCCACGCTCATGGTGCGCGCCCGCGCCGCGGCCAGTTCGATCGCCAGCGGCAGCCCGTCCAGGGTGCGGCACAGCCGGGCCACCACCACCGGGTCCAGGCGCACCGACGGCCGCACCGCGCGGGCCCGCGATTCGAACAGTTCGGTGGCAGGCGAGCCGTGCGCGTCGATCGCCAACGGCGGCAACGGATATACCGTCTCCGCGGTGATCTCGAGCGGCGCGCGGCTGGTCGTGAGCACCGTCAGCCGGTCGCAGGCTCCGATGAGATCGGCGACCACCTCGGCGACGCCGTCGATGAGGTGCTCGCAGTTGTCCAGGATCAGCAGCATGGGGCGCGCGGCCACGGCATCACGCAGGCGCTGGCGCCCGTCGATCTTGCGCGACCGCAGACCGGTGGCGTCGCGGACGACCTCGGCGACGCCCAGCGCGGCGCTGATGGCGGCCTCCACCTCGACGCGGGCATCCTCGGGCGCGGCGCGCACCGACGCCAGCTCGATCAGCGCCACCGCCGCCCCGGCCGCCGCCCGCAGCCCCAATTCGTTTGCCACCCTGGTCTTTCCGGTGCCGCCCGGCCCCAGCACGGTCGTCACCCGGGAGGCGTGCAGCAGATCCAGCAGCGCGCCCAGGTCAGCATCGCGACCCAGTAGCGGATTGGGTGCGGCCCGCAGGCCGATCGCCGCTGGCGCAGAAACGTTGGTGGACAGGGTATTCGGGGATGGCGCTGCGGAGCTCGTGGTCCCGCCGTGCCAGGGAGCGCCCGTTTGCCACATCTCGGCATCGGCGGAGCTACCCTGCGTGGCACCGGTATTCGGGGCCCAGGTCTGCCAGGTCTCAGCACTCATGGACCCGCCCTGGGCGGAACCGGTGTTCGACGATCCACCCTGCTGGGCCTCGGGATTCTCGGCCCCTCCTTGCACAGGACCGGGACTCGACGCCCCAGCCTGTCGAGATCCGGCATTCGACAGTCCAGCGTGCGGGAATCCCGGCCGCGGGGGCTCGGACGCCGCCCGATGCGCGGTCCCCGGGGGTCGCGGCGCGGTCATCGGCTCGCCGCGCAGGATCGCGGCGTTGAGCTCGATCAGCGCCGGCCCGGGGTCCGCGCCGAGTTCATCGGCCAACCGTGCCCGCATGGCCGCGAAGATCTCCAGCGCCTCGTTGCCGCGCCCGGAGGCCGCGAGCAGCCGCATCAGCAGGCCGTGCGCAGGCTCGTCCAGCGGCCGCGCCGCGGCGATACGGCGCGCCATCCGCACCGCGCCGTCCAGATCGCCGGACGCCTCGCGGGAGGCCAGCTCCAGTTCATCCAGTGCGGCCCAGCGGGTCGCGGCCAGGTCGGCCAGTTCCTCGGCGACCGGGCCGGGCGGCAGATCGGCGGCGGGCTCGCCGCGCCACAGCGATCGGGCGCGGTCCACCAGGTCCAGGCAGGCCCGGTCGTCGCCGGCGGCGTGCAGCTCGCGGGCCCGGCGTTCGAGGCGGCGGGCCAGCGTCAGGTCGATCTGCTCTTCGGCCAGGATCAGGCGATACCCGGCCGGACCGGCCTCGAGCGCGCCCTCCGGCAGCGCCGAACGCAACCGCGAGACCTGGGTGTGCAGGGCGTTCATCGGTACGCGCGGCGGCTGATCGCCCCAGACTTCCCCGATGAGCGCCTGGGCGCTGCGGCTGCGGCCAGGATGGGTGGCGAGGGCCGCGATCAGCAGCCGGGCCCGAGCGCCGGGCACCGCCGCACGCCCCGCGACGCCGTCGCGACTCAGCGCGATCTCACCCAGCAGCGACACGCACACCGTTGCACCGACGGGATTTTCGGCCCCGGACGGCGGGCCCGCGAACGAACTCGCGACCCGGGAGGACGGCGCCGCCTCCTGGTCCGCGGCCGACCGGGCGTGCGACATCCGGTTGCCGGTCGTCCCGGCGCCCGCGGAACCGCTGTGATCAGGAATCATGCCGTACGCCATCGTATGTGAGCGGTCCATTGATTATCGGGCACGCGGCGCCCGGACCACCCCTCACGGATCCGCGTCACGTTCACCACACAATACTCCGATATATCGACATAATGCTACCGATAATGATCCGTCCCGGCCACGCGAAGTGTGGAGCACAGCACTAGGCTTCGAGCATGGCTAGTGCAGCACAGTGGCTCGAAGGCGCGCGTCCGCGGACCCTTCCCAATGCCATCGCCCCGATCCTCGTCGGCACCGGCGCAGCCGCCTCGCTCGGCGCCGCCGTGTGGTGGAAAGCGCTGTTGTCGCTGCTGGTCTCGCTGGCCCTGATCATCGGGGTCAACTACGCGAACGACTACTCCGACGGCATCCGCGGCACCGACGACGAGCGGGTCGGCCCGCTGCGACTGGTCGGGTCCGGGCTGGCCTCGCCGAAGGCCGTGCGCGCCGCGGCATTCGCCTGCCTGGGCCTCGGCGCCGTCTTCGGCCTGGTGCTGGCGATCACGACCGCGTGGTGGCTGCTGCTGGTCGGCGTCCTGTGCCTGGCCGGGGCCTGGTTCTACACCGGCGGTAGTAAGCCGTACGGCTACAGCGGTTTCGGTGAGGTCGCGGTCTTCGTCTTCTTCGGGCTGATCGCGGTGCTCGGCACCGAATTCGTGCAGGCGCGGCGGATCGACTGGGTCGGCCTGGCCGGCGCGGTGGCGGTCGGCGCGTTCTCCAGCGCGGTGCTGGTGACCAACAATCTGCGCGATATCCCCACCGATTCGGTGACCGGCAAGACCACGCTGGCCGTCCGCCTCGGCGACGCCCGTACCCGCACACTGCATCTGGTGCTGATGGTGGTGCCGTTCGTGGCCACGCTGGCCCTGGCCGCTCGCACCCCGTGGACGCTGCTCGCCCTGCTGGCCATCCCGCTCGCCGCGCGCTCGAACACGCCGGTGCGCGGCGGGCAGCAGGGTCCGGGATTGATTCCGTCGCTGCGCGATACGGGCCTGGCGATGCTGCTCTGGTCGCTGCTGACCGGCCTGGCCCTGACCCTGTTCTGAGCCGGCTACTTCCGGCCGCCCTCGGGCACGAAGATGCCCAGTACCCAGTTGACGACGGTGATGATGATGGCGCCGAGCACCGCGGCGCCGAAGCCGTGGACCCGCAGACCATAGGAGGTGGTCTCGGTGATCACGGCGGTCAGCCACAGCATCAGGGCGTTGATGACCAGCAGGAACAGCCCCAGGGTCAGCACCACCAGCGGCAGCGACAGCATCTTGACCAGCGGCTTGACCAGCGCGTTCACCAGGCCGAAGATCAGCGCGACGACGAGCACCACGATGATCTTCCCGGTGTTGCCCTTGTCGGCAGGGCTGATCAGCTCGATGTGGTGCACCCAGTGCGAGGCGAGCCAGATCGCGACGGCGTTGATGATCAGGCGTAGGAGGAAGGCCATGGCGTCATGTTAACCGTCACCACGCCCCGGCACCGGACATAACGTGCGCCGTTCGCGCCGAATTCAGGCGGCGCGATCCAGCAGATCGTGCGCCGATCGGCGCAGTGTCTCGATGCCCGCGTCGCCGCCGAGCAGCTCCCGGGTCCGCGGGTTGACCGCGCGCAGCACGCCGAGCAGCACGTGCGCGGCCTCGATGCGATCGTCACCGCGCGAAATCGCCTCGCGCAGTGATAATTCCAGGGTCTTCTTGGCATCCCTGGTGAACGGGATGTGGCCGGATTTCATGCCGCCGCCGAATCCGAACCGCCCGCGCGGCTTCTCCGGCGCCACGGCCCGGTCCAGGGCGTCGGCGCCGAACGTGGCCTCCAGGCTCTCCCGCACGGCGTCCAGATCGATGCCGATGGATCGCAGCGCCGCGGCATCGTCGTCACCCAGCGGCTGCCCGGACCGACCGGTCGACAACGATTCCCGAATACCTGCCACAGTAATTCCGTTGTCCTGCAGTATCTTCCGCACGTCCTCGTCCGGACTCGCGGCGAGACCGAGCAGCACGTGCTCGACATCTATTTCCGGCGAACGCAATTCGCGGGCCTCCTCCTGCGCGACCACGATCGCGTAACGCGGCGCCTTGGCAAATCTCTCGAACATCAGCGGATCCCGCCTCTCCGGTTGTACTTCTGGTGGACCGCCTGCCGGCTGACCTCGAGCGCATCGGCGATCGCCTGCCAGGACCAGCCCTGCGTGCGGGCATTGGCCACCTGGATCGCCTCGAGACGCTCGAGCAACCGCCGCAGTGCCAGCACCGCGCGCAGGCCGACCGTGGGGTCGGGACTGCCGGCGGCGGCCGCCAGGGTCGTTGCTTCACTCATGCATGTCAATTTACGTTGACATCGACGGGTCGTCAACAAAAATTGACATCACGGCCGCACGGGTTCACCGCGGGCGAAAATTGATCTCGGCGGCTACTCGCCGCGCATCCGCGCGCGCAGCTGCGCCTTGTTGGTGCGACGCTTCTCGTCCACCGCGGCAATGTCCCGATTCACCCGGGACCGCAGACGCTTGAACAGCACCAGAGACAGCGGCAACGCGACGATCAGTGCGAACAGCAGGGCCACGACCACCGGGATCTGCACATTCAGCAAATGCGCGACCACCACGATGACAGCGGCGATCACCGCGACCAGCGCCAGCCGGGCAACGGTGTACAGGATCAGGTTGCGCGCCAGCCGCCGGCCCGCCGAGCCGGTGGCCCCGGCAGCGGGAACGTCGTCCGGTCGGGATGCCTCACTCACGCCTACCAGCCTAAGCGACGCGCCCGGGCGGACTCGACCCGCCGCCCGTCACCACCCCCCGAAGATCGCTGAATATTCGCCAGCGGGCGGTTTCGGGCACGTCACGAAGCCGTACGCTTATCCGATTTGTCTATTACTTCCCCTTTACCATTGTTAGATCATTCGAGTACGTGGGGGGTCCGGTGCAACGATGTCGCTATCTGATGAGGGACTGTCGATTACGGAAAGGTTTGCGAATGACTGCGATCACCGCGGCGAGCCGCACGTTTGGTTCCGTCAACGGCCAGGAGGCCCTCCTGACCCCCGGCCAAGTAGCGGCGTTGTTTCACGTAGATCCCAAAACAGTCACCCGCTGGGCACACGCCGGGCGACTGGGCTCATTGCGTACCCCAGGCGGCCACCGGCGTTTCCGTGAGACCGAGGTGATGCAGCTTCTCCGGTCGCTGACCACCGAGGCAACTCGGGTGTAGTCCCTATTTCCGCGTAGGCGGTGCCGCAGGTACGTACACGGATTACCCTCGAAGACAGGAGGTGAGCGACGTGACGTACCTGTTGGCACTCATCGCGGTGGTGGCCGTTGCGATGCTGTGCTGGAAGGCGTTCGGGCCGCAGCGGCCGAACAAGATCGGCGCCGGTCGTACGGCATCGCAACGCAGGCCCATCAAAGGCCCCGACGACGATCCGGAATTTCTCTGGCGCATCTCGCGCCACCAGCATCGTGACGGCGATCCCGGCGCCGGTGAATGATCCGGCCTGCGGTGCCGGCCGCAGACCGTCCACTTCAACGATTTGCTGGGGATATTCCGTCCCACGCCGCCAGCGCGGATTCTGTCGCGGTATCGCTGGCAGGCAGTAGAGGCAGGCGTACAGCCGCGCTCGAAATCAGGCCCTGCGAGGCCAAAATTGCTTTGATCACAACGGGATTGGACTCGGCGAACAGCGCCGCGGCCAGGGGCGCCAGTCGGTTGCCAAGTTCGCGAGCACGCGCGATCGCACCCCCGCGCCAGGCCTCGATCAGCTCGGCATACGCCCCGGGCGCCACATTCGCGCAGGCCAGAATCGCACCGGCGGCGCCGAGTGCGAGCAGCGGCGCCGCGTAGAGATCGTCGCCGGACAGCACCGCGACATCGGCCGGGACCCGGGCCAGGAAAGCGATCGTGGCCTCGTCTATCCCGCCCACCGCGTGTTTGAATCCGGCCACGTTCGGCAGTTCCGCCAGTCGGCACAGTGTCTCGGCGCTCAGCGGGCGTCCGGTGCGCTGCGGAACGTTGTAGACCAGCACCGGGACCGGCGATACCGCCGCGAGCCGGCGAAAGTGTTCGACCACGCCGTCCTCCGAGGGGCGGGTGTAGTACGGGACCACCACCAGCGCGGCAGCGACGACCCCGGCATCGAGGGCGGCCAGCGCCCGCTGGGAGTCGGCGGTCGAATTCGAGCCCGTCCCGGCGATCAGCGCCGCCCCACGCTCGCGGCAGACGGCCGCGCAGATTTCCAGTACCCGCCCGCGCTCCGGCCCGGTCAGCGTCGCGGGCTCCCCCGTCGTTCCGAGGGCGACTATCCCCGCAGCCCCCCGATCCAGGACCCGGTGGGCCAGGCCCTCCAGGTCGTCGGCGGCGAGTTCGCCGGATCGGGTAAAGGGGGTGATCAGCGGAACGTAGAGGCCCTGGAGTGTCATGTTCCTAGAGTGCGGGCTCGAATACATTACGTCTATTTCACGTTTATTCCGAGAAGCATAAGCTGATCTGATGCTCGATGTGCGACGACTGCGGCTGCTGCGCGAACTGGCCCGGCGCGGGACCATCGCGGCGGTCGCCGATGCCCTGTCCTATACCCCCTCGGCCGTCTCGCAGCAGCTGGCCTCGCTCGAGCGCGAGGCCGGGGTGCCGTTGCTCGAGCGGACCGGGCGCAGCGTCGGGCTCACCCCGGCGGCCCTGCGGCTGACCGAGCATGCCGACACGATTCTGGCGGTGCTCGAACAGGCCGCGGCCGAACTCGCCACCGCCAGTGCCGATCTCACCGGCACGCTGCGAATTGGGGCCTTCCCCACCGCGGTTCACGCCGTACTGTCCCCCGCGCTGGTGCGCCTGAGCCGCGACCATCCCCGGCTGGAACTGTTCGTCACCGAACTCGATCCGGCGAACGCTCCCGACGCGCTGCGCGCCCACGCCCTCGACATCGCGCTGGTACAGGAATACGACTACGTACCGCGCGAGCCCGAATCCGGCCTGGACACTGAGGAATTCCTCACCGAAACGGTCTACCTGGCAACGCTGAGCTCACCCACCCCGCCGCCTCCGCAAGCTCCGCCGGCTCACCATCCCCAGTGCCCACCCACCCCGCCGCCTCACCATCCCCGGGACACCGAACCCCTGACCGCACACCGCGATTCGACCTGGATCGCCGGAACCCCGGGCACTTTGTGCCACAGCATGACCGTGCGCGCCTGCCAGGCAGCGGGATTCACGCCGCACATCCGCCACCACGCCGACGACTTCGGCACCGTATTGGCGCTCGTCGCCGCCGGTCAGGGCGTGGCGCTGGTACCGGAATTGGGCGCACTGTCGGTCCCGGACCCGGTCCGCCTCGTCCCCCTGTCCGCCCGCCGCCGCACCCACCTGGCCTATCGCCGCGGGCACGGCGATCATCCGATCGTCGCTGCCGCCCGCGCCGCATTACATGCCGCCGCAGCCGAACAACCGAGCGCGACAGATCCGCCCGCGAGATAGGCGTCAATGATCGAGACCCTTCAGGAGAAGGGGTTCCGGTAGTAATCGCCGAAAATCCAACCGGTCATCGGTCCGGAACAGCTCACCTTCGAGATCGCCATCGTGGAACGTCCTGAGACATCGACGCGCCGGCGTCGACGCCGGCGCTTGTGGGAGGACCTTCTGCCGCTGCTGCTGTTGCTCGTGACCGTCGTCGCGCTCGTGGGCTGGTGTCACGCCAGCCCCTACGCCGTGGTCGCGGCCGGGATGTTCCTCACCGCCGCAGTAGGCGCCTGGCAGAAACTCCGGGCGAGCTAGAAGTAGATGGTCTCGGCGTATTGCCCTGAATTCCATGGGCGGACAGCGGGTCGGGGGTCCGCGGCACCCCCTGATCGGATCGTCGGTGAAGGCCCCTATTGCATCCCGCCCCGAATTTCCCGGTCTCGTGGCGCCGGTGCGGGGGCCATAGCCTGAGCGATGAACTACTTCCGATCGAAGGAAAACCCTTGCCTATCAAGCGATTCGCGGTCTACTCCCTGCTGGCGGCAGCGGCCGTGGTGACCCTCGGTACCAGTACCGCCACCGCGGGTATTCCCCTGCGGTCCGTACCGCCGGTCAATGCCCCAGCCCCTACGGACGATTCGCCGCATGCCCGCCCGTCGGCGCCCCGGCTGATCGTCGGCAGCAACCCCGTCTGCCTGCCCGACAGCGGGTCCTCGGACCCGTGTCTGTTCTCGGACCTGCTCTCGGGCCTGTCGTCCACGCTGTAACCCCTCGGGTTCCTCCCGCGGCCCGCGGCTCAGCCCACGCCGACGGAGGCCTGCTGAATCAGGTGCTCCACCAGGGTCATCAGCACCGTCTTGGGGTCCCGGTAGTAATCGAGTGTCATACTCCGCGCGACAAGGTCTCGGCGGATGTGTTGCGGAACAAGGGAGTACCTATGAAAATTCTGAAGCTGCGGGCACGACTGGCCGTGGGGTTCGCGGCGGCTGTCTTCTTTGGTGCGTCGGTAGCGGCGGCCGGGCCCGCGGCGGCAGCCTCTTCGCCTGAAGCAGCTTGCGGCGCAGGGTATTACGCGATCGACCACGGGAACATCGAAGCGAATGCGACCGTCTGGTTGATGTACAACGGTTCCACCGATTGCGTTGTCACATGGAAGACGGCACAGATCGGGACGCCGACAGCGCTGGTGGCAACGGTGGGTACCGGGGGTCTCGATCACGGCCTCCCTGGGTTTCCGTTCCACGGTGTGAGCAACAATATGGACATCGACGCGGGCTTGTACTCGTACCTTGCAGGCCCTGTCTACTGGTACGCCCCGCACACTTGCATCTACTGGTACGGCTCATTCGGAGGCGCCAATAACGGCGGCTCCGCTGGTGGTGGCCCATCGCACTGCGGCTGACCGATTCGGAAGGTCACGGCAGATCAGCAGCCGCCGGTCCGGAGGGAGCCCAGGGTGAGTTCGAGACCGGACGGGGACAGGGAGAGTGCCCCTGACATGCGGTGGAAGCCGCAATGGTCAGGGACGCTTTCGGTTCGGGACCGGGTTGTCCGGTTGTTGCTGTCCAGATACGTTCTTGGGCTCAAGTTCGTTCGCGAGACACCCTCAGCTGCAGTAGGTTTCCGCAGGCCAGATCTGTAAAGGTTGCCGTGTACGCGCCAACGTCAACCTGTCGGGGGTTCGCAATACACTCCGCGCCATGCGAATCGGCTACGGACGCGTCTCTACCCGCGACCAACACCCCGAAGCCCAACTCGACGCTCTCGCCGCAGCCGGATGCGAGCAGATCTTCATCGACAAGGCATCCGGCAAGCTCGCCTCGCGGCCCGAGCTGAGCAAGGCGCTGCTGGTGGCCAACCGACCCACAGACCAACTAGTGGTGACCAAACTCGATCGGCTCGGCCGGTCCCTCGAGCACCTGATCGAGCTGTCCAGGACGCTGCAGGACCGCAAGGTGATGGACAGCCAGCTCACGCGGCATTTCCGCCTATCGGCACCGGCGGTGAAGCGAAGACCACCCATGCCCCCGGAAGAGCGAATCGAACTGCTCGGGCGAATTCTGACAGCCTCCGACCAGCCATTACGCTCACGCGCGGCGGCCGCGATCGTGCTGCTCTACGCCCAACCGCTCACCCGCGTCGTCCGGCTCACCATCGACGATGTCAAATAGGCGACCTCACCAGTCCGGGACCCCGTCTTGCACGAGCCGCGGTCGCGGGCGTCGCACAGCACTACCGGTTGGTGCCCGTCCAGGTCGAGGGCCTCGCGGACCTCGTCGGGGGTCCGGAACAACTGGCCTTCGATATCGCCCTCGTGGAACCATGGATTCGAGACAGCATGGGGGTGCAATTGCCTTCGCTCCGAAGTCGCCTGTGGGCTGGTCTCGGAATCTGGTCTCGTTCCGGGCTGCGGCCGGTTCAGGATGCCTTGGAACACTGACGAGTTCGGCTCGTACTTTGCGGCCGCACGGACGAAGCGCATCATCGACACCGACAGCGGTACAACCTGTTGGAAGGGTGGGTTCGAATGGCAACTGGGGGAAGACCGCACCTGCGGCGACAGCGGCTGGTCGCGGGCAGGGGCCGATCACTGCACCGACCCGCACCTCAAGCTCCTGCGGCCCCTCCGGAACCAGCCCCACCACCAGAACCTACGGTGGCACAGCAGGATCCGCCGTCCGAGGCCGCAGACACGCCTGCTTCGACGGCGACTTCGGGGTGGGCGAGGGTGACCGCCTTGGCAAGCGCGGCCGGCACACTGCTGGCGGCCTCGGCGGCCACCGGGGCCCTGTGGTTCACCGGGCAATCGCTGCACGCCAACAACATCCAGCTCGGCATGTCCCAGCAGACCGCGATCACCGACCGATTCCGCTTGGCCGCCGAACAACTCTCCTCGGACAAGATCGATGTCCGGATCTCTGGTATCTACCTGTTCGAACGCCTGGCCAAAGACTCCCCAGCAGACCACGTAACCGTGTACTCGGTCCTCTCGGCATTCGTACGCACCCAGGCCCCCGCAACCAACTGCCCCACACCACCAGAACCTGGCGTGGCTCCTGTCGACATCCAGACCGCGATGACTGTGATCGGCCGACGAGACGCCTCCCGGGAACAGCCAGCAGACAAACCAGACCTCGGCCAAACCTGCCTCCGCGGCGCGGGCCTGGGCCGCATGAACCTGGCCGGCGCGGACCTGGAGGGCGCGAACCTGACCGACGCGAGCGTGACCTACGCGGACCTGACCGACGCGAACCTGTACGGCGCGAACCTGACTGGTATGCGGTACGAGCTACACACGCGATGGCCGAAGGGTTTCACGCCTCCTCCTCTACCACGCTGATGCGTTGTGCGAGGTGTTGAGAATTGATCGGTTTCACGACGCCCAACACGATCACGATGAACTCCCGCTCGGTCGACCCGTGCAGTGTCGATCAATCGTGTCGAAAGCTGTTGGGGTCCCGGTAGTAATCGCCGAAAATCCAACGAAGTTCTCGTAGTGACTGGTCAGCAGCGGTGCGGCGAGGCTATTAGGTTGGATTGGCGAGGTGCCGGTAGATGGTGGGTCGGGTGACGCCGAATTCGGCGGCGATCTGGCCGACGGTGTAGCGGCGCTTGCCGTGTTCGTCGAGTTCGTCGTACATCTGCCGTGCCAGCGCCACCTGCCGTGGTCCGAGTTTGGGTTTCTGGCCGCCGGTGCGTCCGCGGGCGCGGGCTGCCGCGAGTCCGTCGCGGGTGCGTTCGGACATCAAAGCGTGCTCGAATTCGGCTATTGCGCCGAGGATTTGGAAGAACATGCGGCCCACGGCGGTGGAGGTGTCGATGCCCTGATCGAGGACCACCAGGTCCACACCGCGGTCCTGCAACGTGTTGGACAGTCGTGACGGAGACCTCGTCCCCTTCAGATCAAGTGGCGTAGGTATCGGTCTGGGTCGGAAAGGAAGTCTCTGGTCAACCGGACCGGCAGGGCGTTGTCGTAGGCGACGATGCTGATCGTGCCGTCATCGGCGATCTCGTAGATGCTGGCGCCGGGTAGGGCGAGCAGGATCGGCGAGTGGGTGGCCACCACGATCTGGCAGCGTTGTTCGACCAGTTCGGCCAGTCGGCTCAATACCGCCAGACAACCTTGGGGAGACAATGCGGCTTCGGGCTCGTCCAGCAGGTAGAGCCCGTTGGGGTGGAAGCGATGGCTCATCAGGTCGATGAACGACTCACCGTGAGACCGGTGATGCGGTGACACTCCGCCGAACGCGGCCACTTGTTCGGGTCCGAGCCGCTCGGTCTCAGTGGCGACGTTGTAGTAGGTCTCGGCACGCAGGAAGAACCGGGTCCGCGGTTTGGCAGTGCCCCATCTGAGCACCAAATGCTCACCCAGCGGGGATTCGGTGGAGCGAGTGGTGAAGCGGTAGTTTTGGCTGCCTCCTTCGGGGTTCATGCCGGTCGCGACGGCGATTGCCTCGAGAATCGTCGATTTGCCGCTGCCGTTCTCTCCTACGAGGAATGTCACGCCTCCCGCTAACGGCAGGCTCCCGTAGTGGGCCAGGTAGGTCACCGCGGGCAGGCTGAATGGGTAATCGCTGGGATGCGGTCCGGGCGACATCCGGATTTCGCGAATGTAGCCGTTCGTCACCGGTTGTATGCCTTCGCTGGGTCGGTCGGCGGGCTCGCTCATCGCGGCGGGGAAAAGATTCGGCACTCTCCCATGATCGTGGGATCGCCGTCTGCGGTGAGGCGGCCGGTGTGGATCATCTCGATGAGCCTTCGATGTAGAACGTAATCGGTGACGGGCCGCTGCTGCGCTCCCATCGTGTCCGCGATCACCCGGGCCATCGGTGTCGGCGTCGCGGGGATGTGGGTCAGCAGCGATTGAGCTGCGGCGCTGGTGGTAACTGTGCCCTGTCCCTGTCTTGAAACCTTGGCTTCGAGACGATGGGGAGTAGGCGGTGCGTCTGGCCGAGCACCGAGGTCGCCGGGTCCCAGAATCTGATCGGCAATGAACTGTCGGTTTGGGGTACACCCCTGGGCCCGGCTCAGCCTGTGACGGTCTCGGTCCGCAGGTAGCTGTAGACGGTTTCCCGGCTGATCCCGAACTCCTTGGCAAGCACCGATTTCCGCTCCCCCGCCGCGGCGCGCTCGCGCAGCCGACCGGCCTGTTCGTCGGTGAGTGCAGGTTTGCGGCCGGTATAGGCGCCCCGGGTCTTGGCTGCGGCGATACCCTCGCGCTGGCGCTCGAGGATCAGCGCGCGTTCGAACTCGGCGAAGGCGCCCATCACCGACAGCAGCAGCGTCGCCATCGGTGAGTCCTCCCCGGTGAAGGTCAGGTTCTCCTTGACGAATTCCACCCGCACGCCCTTGTCGGTCAGGATCCGCACCAGCCGGCGTAGGTCGTCGAGGTTGCGGGCGAGCCGGTCCATCGAGTGCACGAGCACGGTGTCGCCGTCGCGTACGTAGGCGATCAGCTCGTCGAGCTTGGGCCGGGCGGTGTCCTTGCCGGAGGCCTTGTCGGTGAAGGTGCGTTCGACCTCGATGCCATCGAGCTGGCGGACGGTGTTCTGATCGACCGTACTGACCCGGATATAACCGACTCGCATCGCCGAATCCTTTCTCGCACACCAAATGTCAGGATGGACTTCAAGAACCCACCAGACATGTGTCAAGAAACGCGGATTCTGACTCTAATCCGACGCCGTTGATCCCGGTGGCGGGTGTGGTGTTGGGGTGTACCCCAGATCAACACATCACCTGGGAAGCAAACGGCTTCCGCTGGGTTCACCGGCCACCCTCCTGCGCGGCGGTGGACGCCGCGGCCAGATTGCCGCGCACCCTCGTGGTCAGCGGGTGGTCGGGCCCGAGCACCCGCTCGTAATCGGTGAGGGTCCGCTCGAACAGGGGGATCGCCTCATCCAGCCGTCCCGCCGACTCGTAGGCGTAGGCGAGGTTGTTGCGGGAGGTCAGGGTGTCGGGGTGGTCGCCGCCGAGCACCCGCTCGCAATCGGTGAGGGCCTGTTCGTACAGCGCGATCGCCTCATCCAGCCGGCCCGCCGACCGGTAGGTGTAGGCGAGGTTGTTGCGGGAGGTCAGGGTGTGGGGGTGGTCGCTGCCGAGCACCTGCTCGCGTTCGGTGAGGGTCCGCTCGAACAGGGGGATCGCCTCATCCGACCGGCCCGCCGACTGATAGGCGGAGGCGAGGTTGTTGCGGGAGGTCAGGGTGTCGGGGTGGTCGGGCCCGAGCACCCGCTCGCGTTCGGTGAGGGTCCGCTCGAACAGGGGGATCGCCTCATCCGACCGGCCCGCCGACTGATAGGCGTAGGCGAGGTTGTTGCGGGAGGTCAGGGTGTCGGGGTGGTCGGGCCCGAGCACCCGCTCGCGTTCGGTGAGGGTCCGCTCGAACAGGGGGATCGCCTCACCCAGCCGCCCCGCCGACTCGTAGGCGTAGGCGAGGTTGTTGCGGGAGCCCAGGGTGTCGGGGTGGTCGCCGCCGAGCACCCGCTCGTAATCGGTGAGGGTCCGCTCGGACAGGGGGATCGCCTCACTCAGCCGCCCCGCCGACTCGTAGGCGCCGGCGAGGTTGCCGCGGGAGGTCAGAGTGTCGGGGTGGTCGGGCCCGAGCACCCGCTCCCGCTCGGTGAGGGTCCGCTCGAACAGCGCGATCGCCTCATCCAGCCGCCCCGCCGACTGATAGGCGTAGGCGAGGTTGTTGCGGGAGCCCAGGGTGTCGGGGTGGTCGCTGCCGAGCACCCGCTCACGTTCGGTGAGGGTCCGCTCGAACAGGGGGATCGCCTCACCCAGCCGCCCCGCCGACTCGTAGGCGCCGGCGAGGTTGCCGCGGGAGGTCAGGGTGTCGGGGTGGTCGCCGCCGAGCACCCGCTCGCAATCGGTGAGGGCCTGTTCGAACAGGGGGATCGCCTCATCCAACCGCCCCGCCGACTCGTAGGTGTAGGCGAGGTTGCCGCGGGAGCCCAGGGTGTCGGGGTGGTCGCTGCCGAGCACCCGCTCGCGTTCGGTGAGGGCGCGCTCGAACAGCGCGATCGCCTCATCCAACCGCCCCGCCGACTCGTAGGTGTAGGCGAGGTTGTTGCGGGAGGTCAGGGTGTCGGGGTGGTCGCCGCCGAGCACCCGCTCGCGTTCGGTGAGGGCTCGCTGCAGCATCGGGATGGCGCGCCCGGGCAAGCCTTGATTGACGAGGAACAGTGCGACGTCGTTGAGGACGGCTGCCAGGGTGGTGCCGGTGTCGGGTCGGGCGTGGTCGGCGAGGGCTTCAATGTGGGGCAGCAGGGTCCGCCACACCGGCCAGGTCACCGGATCATCCCGGGTGCTGGGAAGCGCGCCCGCCAGGGTGGTGGCGGCGCGGTCGCGGGCCCGTGCCACCACTGTGGGGGTGCGGTGTGGGTCGGTGGGGTCGGGGGTGCGGGTGACCGCTTGCACCAGCCGGTGCACCGACACCGCACCCGTGCCCGGATCGACACCGATCATGCTGTAGGCGGCCAGCACCCCCACCGCCGCGTTCACCGTGGGCGGATCAGCCAGCCCGTCGGTCAGCGCGGCGGGGATACTGTCGGGGGCATACCACGCCAGAACCGCCAGCAACTCGACCGCGAACGGTTCCAGAGCGGCGATGCGGTCCACGGTGACCCGCCAGATCCGCGCCACAGTCCGCTCCGGATCGGTGGCCACCCCGCCGCGCTGGTGCATCGCGGCCGGATACCCGGCCAACAAGGCCAGGTAGGCGCGGGGAGTGGTGGCCGGGTTCTGGGTCAGGTAGGCGCCGGCCTGCTCGATCGCCAGGGGCAGATGCCCCAGCACGGCACACAGCTCGCCGGCCCCGTCCAGATCCCGGGGTCCGCCGGCGGTAACGAGTCCGGTGAACAGGTCGAGGGATTCAGCGGGGGCGAGCACGTCCACGCGTACCACGGCCGTCGCGTGCTGCCAGCCGGTGGCCAGGCGGCTGGTGATCACCACGAGCCCCCCGGAACGGTGGGTGCGGGCCAGCACGGTGTCGATGTCGTGCGGGTCGCCGGCGTTGTCCAACACCACAAGCCACCCGTCGTGGCAGGCCAGCCACTGCAACCCCCGCTCGGCGAGCTGTTCGACCGCCAGCGTCCGAGCCAGCACCGGCTCCAGCGCGGCCGCCAGATCCGCCAAGCCCTGCTCGACGGCGATCACGCTGTCGGCGGTGATCCACCACACCGGCGAGTACCCGTGGGCGCGGGTGGCGGCCCACTGCGCGACCAGGGTGGTTTTGCCGATTCCACCCAACCCGTGGACCGCGGCCACCACCACCGGTCCCGGCGCGGCCAGCACCGTGTCCAGGCGGTCGAGGTGCTCGGCACGGCCCACGAACCGGGCCGCGGGCAGGCGAGGATTGCCCAGCCCGGGCGGTGCGGTCACCTCGGCCACCGGTACCAGCACCTCCGGCGGTACAACCACCACATCCCGGCCGGCCTGCACGGCGTAGTTGCCGTCCCCGGTCACCGACGCCCACTGATTCACCACCGTCCCAGGCGGCACCGTGCTGGCGGCGGGGTCGGGGTCGCTTTCGGTTGTCACGGATTCGGCAGCCCGTGGATGTCGCGGCCGGCCTGGATGGTGGTGTTGCGGTTGCCGTCGACAGTGGCGGTCTGGGTGAGCGTCGTGGTCTGGTGCGTGCGGCCCAGCAGCGGGGTCAGCTGCTCGGTCAGCAACCTGTGAAGTTCCACCGCCAGGTCGGGATTCGCGGCCACCAGCCGCCGTAGCCGGGCCTGCCACTCCCCGGCCAGCGCCTCCCGCACCTCGGTGTCGGCGCCGGCATCGACGACCTCGGCGTGCAACTGGTCCAGATCGGCACCGACCTGCTCGGCCTGATCGGGATGGTGTTTACCCCACCAGCCGACCACGAGATCTTTCGCGCCGGTCCACACGTCGGTGGCCATCAACTTCACCAACGCC
Organism: Nocardia albiluteola; assembly: GCF_018860155.1. Classification (GTDB taxonomy): domain Bacteria; phylum Actinomycetota; class Actinomycetes; order Mycobacteriales; family Mycobacteriaceae; genus Nocardia; species Nocardia albiluteola. The sequence goes on along the minus strand of NZ_JAHKNI010000001.1, from coordinate 1,036,061 downwards.
GTGCCCGCCTGCACCACAACAGGATCCACTACCCCACCCTCACATGTTCTCCGCGATCCGGACCCAGCCATCGTAGAACCCATGGAGCCGTCGTCGTCGCAGAACGATCGTTCGCGACGGAACCGAATCACCCAGTGCACCAAGCCCACCCGCGCGCAGAGGACTTCGAACAACGTGCAGTCGGCTTCGAAAAGCGACAGGAATCCCTGGTCGGCCACGCCGGACCACTGTCGGAAAAACGTTACGAGAACTTCGTTGTTTTCTGCGCCATTACTACCTGGACCCCGAGAAGGCCGCCACCACCAGCTGCCGAAGCTCCATCTCTCCCCAAAACCCCCGCACGCCAGGCAGTCCGGCGAGATAGGCGTGGATCCGATTCGCCGACCACCCGTGCGACTCCCGAAGTCCCGCCGCGAGCATGCCCAGGTATCGCGGCCCGGGCCTGCCGATTTCGACGGTTGCCGGATCCCACGGCGCGGTAAATGTCACCGCGGGAAATCCATCCACATCACCGACATACCGGAGGGTTTCGTACCGGCCCTCCCCCAACCGCACGACGCCCTCGCGAACCACCCTGTCCAGATCCACCCCCGTACCGGCCCCGGGCACTCGATACATTTCCTGCGCCAGCAGATCCTCGAACTGTCCCGCGGACAACAGATATCCGCGCGCCGCGGCCCCGCGCGGCCAATCATCCACGGCCCGTTCGGCATAGAACGCCACCGCCCCGCCCCACACCGGACTCTCCCACGCAAAATACACGGTGCCCGGCAACATCAGCGCCCGCCGATCCCGCGGCGGCGTCCGATCCCGAAACCCCGGATACGTCCGCGCCGCCCCCGCCGGACGCCCACCCTCGACGTAGTAATTCAACCGCCCCGCAAGCAGATTCGACCCGTAGGCCACGTACCAGACGGCTGACGCCGCGCCCGCCCCTGACATCTCGACGTCAGTCCTGGGCCAGTTCTTCCAGGACAATCCATTTCGCCCGCACCGCCAAGTCCGGCTCCCCGCTGAACAACCCTACAGAACGGAACTCACGACGAACGGTCAAACCTTCCAACTGAGGCGGAAGTTCCGTCGCAGCCGGAATTCGACTCTCGGGTATGGCTGTGACCGAGTCGAGGAGTTCCTCGCGACTGGTGTGCATGATCGCAGTCTATGGCGTGGTGGCCGACAGGCATCTGTATGACAATGTCATACGCTCGCGCTACGATGTCCGACATGAGCAAGATGATCAGTTTTCGGGCTACCGGAGTGGATGGCGAGCGGATCGCCCGCCTCACCCATAACCAGGAAACCGCTACGGATGTCATCCGGCGTGCACTGGAAACGCTGGACAAGCTGGAGGCCGGCCGGAGTCGAAACCGTGACATCCTCGCCGGCCCGGTCGCTGGCGCCGGTTCACAAACCACACTGCAAGAACTTGCGGACATCGCCCGTGAGGCGCGTCCCGAGTGAGGCTGATTGTCGCCGACGCGAACGTATTCGTCCGAGCACTCACAGGACCCGTGGACGAACGGCAGGCGGAAGCTTGCCGCGCCGAACTTCGCAGCGCGGATGCCCTGCTGGTACCCACGCATACACCGTTAGAGGTCATGCACGTGCTGAACCGGGAAGCGTTGCGCAGCGCGATCACGCAACGCGTCGCCGAAGCGGCATACGGGGCGTTCCGCCAGCTGGACATCCGCACATACGAGCCGCCGTCCACCATGGTGTGGGCATGGAGGCACAATGTGAACCCCTATGACGGCGCATACCTGGCCGTTGCACTGGAACATGAAGCGTGCGTCGTGACCGGCGATGCCAAGCTCGCGCGGGCGTGCAAGATGCTCGCCATACCGGACTTGGACCTTCACTTGATCGGCTAGCTCACAACGGTCGAAGCCCTCAGTTCAGCCCGGCGTACGAGTGCAGGCCGCTCACCACGATGTTGATGATGAAGAGGTTGAACAGCATCGCGACGAAGCCTGCGATGTTGATCCAGGCGGCCTTGGTTTCGCGCCAGCCGGAGGTGGCGCGGGCGTGGAGGTAGGCGGCGTAGATGACCCAGGCGATGAAGGAGACCGTTTCCTTCGGGTCCCAGCCCCAGAAGCGACCCCAGGCCGATTCGGCCCAGATCGCGCCCAGGATGATGCCGGTGCCGAAGATCGGGAAGCCGATGATGGTGGTGCGGTAGGCCAGGCGGTCCAGGGTGCGGGCGTCGGGCAGGCGACGGGCGACGGCGCCGAGGATGTTGTCCGACTCCGCGCCGGCGGGCTGCACCAGCCGCAGCAGGAACAGCAGGCTCGCGACGCCGGCCACCAGGAACACGCCACTGCCGATGCTGACGACCGTCACGTGAATGGGCAGCCAGTACGACTTCAGCGCCGGAACCACCGGGGCCGCATCGGCATACAGCACGGTCCCGGCCAGGAACATCAGGATCAGCACGGGCACCAGCAGGAAGGCCCACATGCCGCGGTAGCGCTCGTTCCGCAGCAGCACCACGCCCAGCGTGACGGCGGCGCCGGTGGCCATCGTCACGAATTCGTACATGTTGCCCAGCGGGAAGCGGTGAGTCGCGAAACCCCGCAACACGATCGAGAGAATGTGCAGCCCCAGCGCCACGAAAAGCACGGCGAAGGCCATATTTCCGACGCGCTCGGACATCGGCTTGCTCGGCGGCAGCGTCACGCGGCCCGGAACGTCCGGCGCCGGCGGCGTACCGGCGCCCGCGCCCACCAGGACCGGCTCGCGCTGTTCGGCCTTGCGGGTGTAGGCCGAGGCGTACTGCACCAGCAGCATCACGAAGACCAAGGCGTACACCACGATCGCCGACTTGAACGCGAGATCACTGTAGGACGCGATGGTCTCGTCGATCGGCATTGCTACTCTCCCGGGTTCTCGGAGTCGCCAAGCAGGCGGGCGCGCAGGCGGTCGAACTCGCCGCCCCATCCGGCCTGATCGGTTCGGGCCAGACCACCCATCTCTACTACGGTACGTCGTTTATCGTCCGCGGTCTCGTCGGGGTCCGGATAGGCGCGCAGCCAGATGCGCCGCCGCTTCACGAGCAGCGATACCAGCAGCCCCGCCATCATCGTCACCGCGAACACCAGCACCCAGCCCTGCGCGGGGTCGTGGGACACCTGCAGGTTCGCGAACTGCTTGGCGCCGTCGAAGGTGATCTTGGTGCCGTCGGCCAGCGTCGTGGACTGACCGGGCTTCAGATTCACCCGCGCCTGCTTCATCAGCCGCCCCTGCTTGATCATCTCCGGATCCAGCGAGAACAGCGACTGCGGGCGGCCGGTGTCCAGGCCGGTCTCACCCTGATAGATGTCGATCGCGACCGCCGGATCGGTCAGCGCCGGATACGACGAGGTCAGCAGGCTCCCGTGCAGGAACGCGGTGGGCGCGAACAGCCCCTCGATCGCGATCTGATGCTGGCGCTGCTCGGCATCGGAGGAATACATGCCCGCCGGCGGATCGAAGCGCATGGCGCCGCTGGACAGGAAGGTCGCGCCGTCGTCCGGGCGCCACTGCTGGGATTCGGTGCGGGTCTGGCCGTTGGGGTAGGTGACCGTGAAGGTCGGCGCGTAGCCGTGGCCCTGCACGTACACCCGATCCCCGGACACCCGCAGCGGGTGATTCACCTGGATGGCGGTGTCGCGCCAGGTGTTCGTCGTCAGATCCTTGCCGGACTGGTACGAAAGGTCCGCGGTGAACATCTGCGCCTCGCCGCTGGGCAGGTAGTCGGCCCGGAAGTCCTTGACGCGCACGCACAGCGGGGCCAGCCCGGTGCCGTCGATGAGATTGCCCGCCTTGAAGGAGTCGAAGGCCGCGATCGAGCTCGTGCAGAAGCCCGGGCCGTCGTCCGCGATGACGACGACGTTGCCCTCGTAGCCGAGCAGCTTTCCGATCGCGACCGAGACCAGCAGCCCGACCAACGCCAGATGGAAGACCAGATTGCCGAATTCGCGGAAATAGCCCTTCTCCGCGGACAGCGTGACCTCGTCGCCGTTGACCCGCTCGACCGCGCGCCACCCGCGAAGCTGCTTGCGCGCCTTGGCAATCTGTTCCACGGGCGACTCGGTGACGGCCGTCGAGGCGTGGTGCGGCAGCCGGGACAGGTTGCGCGGCACCGCGACCGGGGGCGTACGCAGCGCCCTGTAGTGATCGAATACGCGCGGCACGATGCAGCCGACCAGCGAGATGAATAGCAGCGCATAGATCGCGGTGAACCAGAAGCTGGAGAACACGTCGAACAGCTGCACCCGGTCCATCAGGTGCCCCAGCGTCGGGCGGTCCGCGATGTACTTGTCGACCTTCTGCGCATTCAGGCTGCGCTGCGGCAGCAGGGCGCCCGGAATCGCCGCGAGCGCCAGCAGGAACAGCAGGATCAGCGCGGTGCGCATGCTGGTCAGCCCACGCCAGGTGTTGCGGAGCATCGCCAGGATGCGGCGCACGGGCGATTGGCGGGGCGGGCGGGCGGAGGCCTCGGGGGCGGTGATGGTTGCAGTCATAAGTCAGATCGGGAGGGTCGTTTGGGAGACGAAGACATTGCGGACCCATCCCACGAACTGGTCCCACATGCCGGTGACCAGGGCAATGCCGACGGCGACGAGCAGGATTCCGCCGATCACCTGGATGGTGCGCGAATTGCGGCGCAGCCAGCCCACCCCGCGCAGCGCGCTGGCCGAGCCGAACGCCAGGATCACGAACGGCAGGCCCAGGCCCAGGCAGTAGGCGATGGTCAGCACCACCCCGCGCACGGCGGTGGCGCCCTCGGTCCCGGCGGAGACCGCCATCACCCCGGACAGCGTGGGCCCGAGGCAGGGCGTCCAGCCCAGCGCGAAGACCGCGCCCAGCAGCGGCGCGCCGACCAGGCCGGTCAGGCGCCGGGGATGCATCCGGGTGTCGCGCTGCAGCGCGGGCACCAGGCCCAGGAACACCAGCCCCATCAGGATGGTGACCACGCCGCCGATGCGTTGCAGCAGTTCACGATTCACGTTGAGCGTCTGAATGACGCCGAAGACGGTCACCGAGGCCAGCACGAACACGACCGTGAATCCGGCCACGAACAGGCCCGCCGCCCCGGCCACGCGCGCCCGGCCGCCGCGTTCGGCGGTCGCGGTCCCCGAGCGTCGGGGCCGCTTGCTGCCCGTCGCCTCGGCCACGGTCACCGGCGGCGCCTCGGCCCCGACCAGACCCGCCAGATACGACAGATATCCGGGCACCAGCGGCACCACGCACGGCGAGGCGAACGACACCAGCCCCGCCAGCAGGCACGCGCCGAGCGCCATGAGCAGCGGACCCGTCGCGGCGGCCTGCTGGAACGAATCCCCCACGGACGCGAGCACGGTCACGGTCATCGCCACTCACCTCGGCTGCGCCCCCGAACCACCTCGGCGTCCCGGCCGGGCGTCTGCTCGTCCCGGCACGCCAGGGGTCCGCACGGGGATCCCGCGAGATTCCGGCCGCAAGCACGCCGGAACGACGGGAGCGCGCGCGGGACGGAGGCGCCCGCCCGAGTGCGGCGATCCCTGCGTGCGGCCGGGCGGGTGCTCACTGCGGCTCCGCGGCGACGCGGTCGACGACCGGCTGCAGGTCGGTGGCCAGCAGCGAACGCAGGAAGACCGCGGCCACCCGGTGGTGCCGGTCCAGGACCAGGGTGGTCGGGATGACGCTGGTGGGGAACTTGCCGCCGAGGGCCAGCAGACTACGCATCTCGGGGTCGTAGATCGACTGGTAGCCAACGTGATTCGAGGTGACGAAATCCTGCGCCTTGTCCTGCTGCGGATCACGCACATTGATCCCCAGGAAGGTCACCCCGCGCGCCTTGGACGCCTCGTAGACCTTCTCCAGCTCGGGCGCCTCGGCCCGGCAGGGCCCGCACCACTGCCCCCAGAGATTCAGCACCACAACCTGATTCGGGAAGTCCGCCACCGAAACGGCCTTGTTGGTCAGCAGATCGGGACCGGACAGATTGCCGATGGTGCCGCGCTTGGCGGGCGGATCGTAGAAGATATCGGTCTTGCCGCCGGGCGAGACGAACTGGAACGTACCGCCGGTCGCCACGGCATCGCTGCCCGTCGAGCAGCCCACGAGCGCGGCGACCAACGCCACACAGGCCAGCAGGACCGGCATTACCCTCCGGATCGGCCTGCGAGACACAGTCGCTTGCACGCCGCGGGCGCAATCGCCCGCGGTCACATCGAATTCCGTGCCGTTCACGCTCCCGTCACCCGTGGGTCCGACTCCCCCGCGGGCTCGGAATAGACGATGTCGATCAACGTATCCCCCTGATACACAAGGGAAGTCAGCGAGGCCAGCGAGCACTGCCGGTTGCGCGGATCGTGCCACAGGCGCTTGCCCTCGAGGAATCGGCGCAGCGTCCAGACGGGCAGCTGGTGCGACACCACCACCGCCTCGTGACCGGCGGCCTCCACCCGCGCCTTGTTCACCGCGGCCAGCATGCGGTGCGCGATCTGCAGATACGGCTCGCCCCACGACGGGGTGAACGGATCGCGCAGCTTCCACCAGTGCCGCGGCTTGCGCAGCGCGCCGTCGCCGACCGAGACCCGCAGGCCCTCGAAGGTGTTGCCGGCCTCGATGAGGTTGTCGTCGGTACGCACGATCAGCCCGTGCGGTGCGGCGATCGGCGCCGCGGTCTCCTGCGCGCGCTGCAGCGGCGAGGCCACCACCAGCGAGATGTCGTGGTCGGCCAGCGCCCGCCCGACCGTCACGGCCTGCGCGCGTCCGGTCACCGACAGGCTGAACCCGGGCAGACGGCCGTACAGGATGCCCTTCGGGTTGTGCACCTCGCCGTGCCGCATGACGTGCACGATCGTCTCGGTGTCCGAGGCGACCTCACCGGGCAGGGTCAGCGCGGGGTAGGCGCCGGCCCCCTCGAGACCGGCCGGTTCCACCGGGGCAGTGGGAAGGGTTGGGGCGGAGGGGGATTCGTACTGATCCTGGGCGCTCTCGTTCACGCGTCGGTTCCTTCGGGTGTGGCGGCCGCTGCGGCCGCAGCGGCGGCGGGCATCGCCGCGGCGATCCGGTCGAATGCGTCGTCGTCGAGCGCGGCGGAGACGAACCAGGTCTCGAACGCACTGGGCGGCGGGTAGACGCCGCGGTCGAGCAGCGCGTGGAAGAACGCCGGGAAACGCCAGGTCTGACTGGCCTTCGCGGCGGCGTAGTCGGTGACCGGCTGGTCGGCGAAGAACACGTTCACCATATTGCCCGCGAACTGCACCTGATGGGCGACTCCGGCCGCGCTCAGCGCGTCGGACATCAGCCCGCCCAGCCGCTCGGCGTTCCGGTCCAGGGCGGCGTACACCTCGGCGTCCGCGGCACGCAGCGTGGCCAGCCCGGCCGCGACGGCGACCGGATTGCCCGACAGCGTGCCGGCCTGGTACACGGGCCCGATCGGCGCGAGCCGGTTCATGATCTCGGCGCGGCCGCCGAACGCCGCGGCGGGCAGGCCACCGCTCATCACCTTGCCGAAGGTGTACAGATCGCCGGCGACGCCGTCGCGGCCGAACCACCCGGACGGGCTGACCCGGAATCCGGTCATCACCTCGTCCATGATCAGCAGCGCGCCGTGCTCCTGGGTGAGCCGGCGCAGGCCCGCGTTGTATCCCGGCAGCGGCGCGACCGTGCCCATGTTCCCTGCCGCGGCCTCGGTGATCACGCAGGCGATCTGGCCGGGATGCGCGGCGAAGGCCGCGGCCACCGCATCCAGATCGTTGTACGGCAGCACCAGCGTGTCGGCGGCCTGGGCGCCGGTGACGCCGGGCGAGGTCGGCAGGCCGAGCGTCGCCACGCCCGAGCCCGCGTCGGCCAGCAGCGCGTCCACGTGCCCGTGGTAGCAGCCCGAGAATTTGATGATCTTGCTGCGGCCGGTGAAGCCTCGAGCCAGCCGCACCGCGCTCATGGTCGCCTCGGTGCCCGAGTTGACCAGCCGCACCCGCTCCACGGGCTCGACCCGCCCGGCGATCGCCTCGGCCAGCTCGATCTCCGCCTCGGTCGGCGCCCCGAACGACAGACCGCCGGTCGCGACCCGCCGCACCGCCTCGACGACGGCCGGATGGGCGTGGCCCAGGATCATCGGGCCCCACGAGCAGACCAGGTCGACATAGTCGTTGCCGTCGGCGTCGGTGAGCGTGTAGCCGCGCGCCGAGGCGATGAATCGCGGTGTGCCCCCGACCGAATGGAACGCGCGGACGGGCGAGTTCACGCCGCCGGGGATGATCGCGGCGGCGCGGTCGAAGAGCTGCGCCGAGATCGGGACATTGACCTGAGTGGCGCGCGGAGAAGAACTCACGACTGCACCTCGCTGGCGCTCGGCTCCGTCGTGAGCTCCGCACGCTGTGTCACTGGTTCGCTCGCACGCTCGCTCACGACCTCCAGTGTCGCAGCCCGCCCCACCCTCGTCGACGACAGGGTGTAGTGGGGTGAGCCACCCCACATCCAGGCGCCCGAAATGCCGCAACACGCCGGAATGCCCTTTCGCCCAATATCGATCGCTAGATGATTGCTGCTGCGTACCCTCGGTCCGTCAACCACATCCGGCCGGGAGAGATCTCATGCGAATCCTGATGTTCGGCGCAGTCCTTGCCGGCGCCCTGAGCGGCGCCGCGCTGACCGCGACGGCCGCGGCGGCCACGCCGGTCGACCAGGGCCGGGCGGTCGCACTGCCGCTGGTCCAGCCCAATCAGGGCCGCCTCGGGGTGAGCCTGTCACACGACGAGACCGCCACCCTGGCCGACGGGCCGGTTCCGGCGCTGGTCAGCAAGGTCCTGCCGGTGAGCCTGATGGGTGCGGGGCTGCGGCCGGACAGCCGCATCTACCGCGACGAGCGCGGCGGCGTGCACGCCTCGCTGCGGGATCTGCTGCTCGAATCGGCCGACCACCCGGACGGCAACGTGATCGTCTACCTGGATGCCCCGGGCACGCACGGGTCGCGGGTGCTCGATATCTACGAGCACTGGCACTGAGCCGCCTCAGGACCGCGATCCCCCCAGGCAGGATAGCGCAAAACCGCTGGTCAGCAGGCAATCCAGCGGGGCCGGGACGAGCTCGAGCACGGGCGCGTGCACAATGGGCGCGGGTGCGGGGCCGGCATCCTTCGCCGTCATGACGTCCAGGGCCGCGGTGGCGGTACCGATGACCCCCGTGGTGAGCACCGCGATCATGGTGCTGCGCACGGGATGCGTGCGGGTCATCTCACCAGTGTGAGCGCGTTCGGCGTCCGATGACATACCGATTGTGGTTGCAGTTTTTGCGATGGTTTGCCGAAAGTTGGCCGAACCGGTACGCCCGAATCCCGCGGGTCAGTGCGCCCGGCCCGCGCAGCGCGCCACCAGATCGATGACCGCCAGTCCGGCCACCGCGACCAGCACGGCGGCCAGCCCCAGCCACGGCCCCGAATAGCGGGTCGCCTCGAAGGCGGGTTGATCGGCGGACGCGGCGAATCCGATCGATTCGACACCGGTGCGCCAGCTCGGGACGGCCGCTCCGATGCACACGAGCAGTGCGACGACGTCCAGGACTATCCACATCCGCCGCATCATCGTGAACTCTCCTCGCTGTCGGGGGTCGCGTCGCCGGAATCCGCACCGCGCTCGGGCAGCCGTTCCAGGGCCGCGGTCAGCTCCGCGCGCAGGCGCTGGTGATCCCGGGCCCAGGCCTGCAGCAGGTGGCCGTCGCGCAGCTTCAGCCCGATGCCCTTGCGCCGTCGCGGCACCCCGGTCAGCTCGCCCAGCGCCCGCGCGGACTGCCAATCCTCGTCGTCCCAGGACTCCTCGTCGGGCTCCGGAAAGACCGTCGCGATCGCGTCGAGCGACACGGTCTCGGTGCCCTCGCGCAGCGACGTGTCGGTGAGTTCGACGCTGACATGCCGCTTACCGGCTACCACCTGCAGCGCTACGAAGCCCGCCAGCAGCGCGGCGCAGAACACGAGCCCGAACCAGTGCACCGGACCGCGCCTGATGACCAGCTCCACAACGAGAATGACCAGACACAGCAGGGGCCCGTAGGAGACCGAGCGCCAACGTGCGCCGGGCTCGGAAAACCGCACGGTGGGTGCGGCTTCGGTATCAGTCACCACGAACCTCTGTCTCATCGGCGGCGCTTCCGAGGGCGCTTGCGCTTACCCACCCCGCCGGCTCCGCAAGCTCACCGTCCCCGAGGTGGTTACGCAAGCTGCCTCCTCCGGGCCCGCCGCGAGCCGTCTCGCGTGCCGCACGCAGCCCATACACCGCATCAGCGCGAAGCAGATGCAGCGTATCCGGAGATCGTGCGCGGGATTCAGCCGACCTTTCCTGGCAGCAGCAGCACCGCGAGGGTGAGCAGGCCGAACAGCAGCAACAGGCTCAGCACCAGCACGTCGCGCCGAAGGCTTTGCGGTTGTTGAATCACGACTCGCATCTATGCCTCCGCTCCACCGGAACGATTCCCGCGATCCGAAGCGGAACGCTGAACCAACAACCCCGGTTCCCAAATCCTCTGTGACAACCCTCACCATACATCCTGAGCTGTCCGCGACAAATTCACCGCGGCAACCGATTTCCGTTCATTCGGAAGTAAATGGTGGATTCTGCCCTGTGACAGAGGAATACCGCAAACCCGGCGAGCACCGCCTGCAGGATCGCGGCCGCACCGGCGAGCATGTCCCAGGTGCCCGCGACCATGCCCAGCCCGAACATGGCATTGACCCCGCCCAGCACCAGCACCACGGTCGCGACGTCGAACAACGTACGCGCCCACAGTCTTCCGCGGCGCAGCTGATACGCCACGGCCACCGCCGCGGCCGCGATCCCCAGCCCGAACACGACGCTGAGCACGACCAGCAGCGTGACCATCAGCTCGTAGGTCGACAGCGGCGTCCGGGGCTGCTGGGCGTGCAGCTGGTCGTACATGTTCCGCGCGATGGTGTGCCGATGCCCGTACCGGCCCACCGACCCGACGATCAGCCGCAGCACGCCCAGGACGACCACGCCCCACCACAACTGCCATGCGGTGCGGACGTCGACCGGCGTCGCCTCATCGGGGATCGGCTGCCCCGGGGGAGTCCACTGATTCACGACGGCCAGTGTGCTGCCTTACGCACGGCCACGATTTCCGCACTCACGACAGCCAATGCGCGACCGCGGTCGCCCGAATACGCACAGCCACGATCTCCCACACTCGCGACGACAGCCAATGCACAGCCACGATCTCCCGCACTCACGAGGACAACCAATGCGCGGCTTCGGTCGCCCAGTACGTCAGCACGATGTCCGCACCCGCGCGGCGGATGCCCATGAGCGACTCCAGGATCGCGCCGCGGCGATCGATCCAGCCGTTCTGGGCCGCGGCGGTGATCATCGAGTACTCGCCGGAGATTTGGTAGGCGGCCACCGGCACGGTCGAGCGGTCGGCGACCTCGCGCAGGATGTCCAGGTACGACATGGCCGGCTTGACCATGACGATGTCGGCGCCCTCCTCCAGGTCCAGGTCCAGCTCGCGGGCGGCCTCCCGGCGGTTCGCCGGATCCTGCTGGTAGGTGCGGCGATCGCCCTGCAGCGAGGAGGCCACCGCCTCGCGGAAGGGGCCGTAGAACGCGGAGGCGTATTTCGCGGCGTACGCCAGGATGGCGGTGTCCACCCGCCCGGCGGCGTCCAGGCCGGCCCGGATGGCGCCCACCTGACCGTCCATCATGCCGCTGGTGCCCAGCAGGTCCGCGCCCGCCTCGGCCTGAGCCAGGCTCATCGCGATGTAGCGCTCGAGGGTCGCGTCGTTGTCGACCGAGCCGTCCGCGGCCAGCACACCGCAGTGCCCGTGGTCGGTGAACTCGTCCAGGCACGTGTCGGCCATGACCACGGTCGCATCGCCCACCTCGTCGGCCAGCGCGCGCAGGCCGCGGTTCAGGATGCCCTGGGGATCGCTGGCCAGGCTGCCGGTCGGATCCTTGTCCTCCGGACGCGGCACCCCGAACAGCATCAGCCCGCCCACCCCGGCGGTGACGGCCTCGACGGCCGCCTTGCGCAGCGAATCCATCGAATGCTGGTACACCCCGGGCATCGAGCCGATCTCGCGCGCTTCGTCGAGCCCGTCGGCGACGAACATCGGAAGCACCAAATGCCTTGGTTCGAGTGTGGTTTCGGCGACGAGGCGACGCAGGGCGGGGGTACGACGCAACCGCCGCGGGCGGTCCATTCCGGTCATGATCCGCACGATACGCCGCACTCCCGGGCCGTGCCGCATCGGATCGGTCACATCCGCGAGCAACCGCGCAGCACCCCGGCGCGATGCCGCGAAAGCGGTTCTGGGCAGCGGTTTTTGTCAGTGCCACGAGGTAGAATCGAAGATGTGTTCGAACGATCTTCGTATCCGCTCGGCACGGTTTCGCTCGGCAAGGGGAGGTTCTCGTGGCCACAAATTCGGCAATCCAGCTCGCGCTCATCGAGGGGCCGTACGTGCCGCTGGCCAAGCGGCGGCTGCCGCCGGGGCGGCCGCGGTCCTGGTACGTCACGCACAACCGCCGGCTCAAGGCGATGCGGCTGGCCATCGCGCTGCTGGATTCGGGCGTTTACCGCGCAAGCCTGGCCGACAACGAAAAGATCAGGCGCACAGCCGATCTCGTCGGCATTCGCCCGCCCTCGGACAAGACCTGCCGCCTCGTCCGCGACATGATGCGGACCCGCCGCTGAGCGCACACCCGTCGTGGGGGGGGGGCCGGGCGGCGGGCGGGGGCGCGCGGGGGGCCGGGGCGGGGGGGGCGGGGGCG
>NZ_JAHKNI010000001.1:13332-1023300 GCF_018860155.1 Nocardia albiluteola | reverse complement strand
CCCCGCCGCGCCCCCGCCCCGCCCCCCCCCCGCGGCGGGCCCCGCCCCCCCCCCCCCCCCCCCCCCCACGGGGCTACGACGGTCCGGGAGAACGGGTTACGGGCCCCGCGGCAGCCTCGAGGAAGTCGTGAGCCGGTCGTAGGCGGAGCCAGCGACGGTATCTCCAGAACGCGGCGAACAGTTGCCGCACAGGAGAACTCGAAGAGGTAGCCGCAATGTCCGCACAGCACAACCGCAAGCTCACGATCGCCCGGATCGCCGGTGGCGCGCTGATCACCGCGGGGCTGCTCACCGCCGCCGCGGGACCCGCCTCGGCCCACCCCGGCCAGTGGGCCGCGATCGCCGTGTCGAACTCGGGCCTGGTCACCGGATGGGCACAGAACTACGACTCCCGGGAGGACGCCGAGGCCGCGGCGATCCGGTCCTGCGACCGGTTCGACTGCCGGCCGTACGCCAGCAAGCTGGACGGCTGCGTGGCCATCAACGATGCCATGGGCCAGGCGCACCTCACGCCGACGCATATCGTCAGCACGGCGTGCGTCAGCTGACGGCGGCGAGCCCGTCCAGGGCAGCCGCCGTCGTCAGCGGCTCTCCCCGATCCGGGGCAGCCCGACGCTGCTACCCGCGCCCGCGGCGGCTCTTCTTGCGAGGCGGGGGCAGCAGGCCCTCGGCGCGCAGGTGGGCGGCGTGCTCGGCCAGGGCCTCGACCAGCGGGCCGACCTGCGCGATCTCGGGCTGCACATCCACGCGCAGGCCGAACTCGATGGCCGTCTCGGCGGTCTTGGGGCCGATGCACGCGACGATGGTGCGCGCGTGCGGCTTGCCCGCGATGCCGACCAGGTTCCGCACCGTCGAGGACGAGGTGAACAGCACCGCGTCGAACCCGCCCGTCTTGATCATCTCGCGGGTCTCCGCCGGCGGCGGCGAGGCGCGCACCGTGCGGTACGCGGTCACGTCGTCGATCTCCCAGCCGCGATCGCGCAGGCCCTCGGCCAGGGTCTCGGTGGCGATGTCCGCACGCGGCAGCAGGACCCGGTTGACCGGGTCGAAAACGTCGTCGTAGGGCGGGAAGTCGGCCAGCAGGCCCTCGGAGGACTGCTCCCCGCTGGGCACCAGCTCCGGGTTGATGCCGAACGAGCGCACCTTCTCGGCCGTGGCCTCGCCCACGCAGGCGATCTTCACGCCGGAGAAAGCCCGTGCGTCCAAACCGAATTCGGCGAACTTCTCCCACACCGCGCGCACCGCGTTGGTGGAGGTGAACACCACCCACTGGTAACGGCCGTCGACCAGGCCCTTGACCGCGCGCTCCATCTGCGCGGGGCTGCGCGGCGGCTCGACCGCGATGGTCGGCACCTCCATCGGGATGGCTCCGTGGGTCACCAGCTTCTCGCTCATCTCGCCGGCCTGCTCCTTGGTGCGCGGCACCAGCACGGTCCAGCCGTACAGCGCGCGCGACTCCCACCAGGACATCTTGGCGCGCTTCTCGACCTCCTTGCCGACCGTGACCACCAGTGGCCCGACCATCTCGGAGGCCGAGGAGTTCAGGGTCGCCAGCGTCGCCTCGATGGTGCGCTGCTGCCGGGTGGTGCCGCGCACGGTCACCGCGACCGGGGTCTGCGGGGCCAGCCCGTGCTCGGTGAGGGCGCTGGCGGTCTCGGCCAGATGGCCCGAGGTCGCGTGCAGCACCAGCGGTCCGGGCGCCGCGGCCACGGAGGCCCAGTCGACCTCGCCGCGGACGTCGACCTCGGTGTGGCTCGAGCCCAGCGCGATGCCCGCGTACGCGGGCACGGTGGACGCGGACGGCAGCCCGGGCAGCACCTCGAAGACCATGTGCGAGCGGGTCACCGCGTTGACCTCCGCGATCACCGAATCGGTGGTCAGCGGGTCACCGGACACCACGCGCACGACATCGTGGCCATTGCGCGCCTCCGCGACGAGGGTCTTGGCCACCTCGGTCGGCTCGCCCAGCGCCGGGCGCACGTCGACAGGCCGCTCGCCGTCGGCATTCGGTTCCACCGCGATGCCGACCAGGGCGAGCACACCCTTGTCCACATCGGGATCGGTGAACGCCAGCGTCGCCCGGCTCAGCACCTCGCGTGCACGGACGGTCAACAGGGCCGGGTCACCGGGGCCGGACCCAACAAAGAGGATCCGACCTGGATGCTTCTTAGCGGCTCGGCTCATTTAATCGTTCTCCAATGGGCTGGGATGGGTGAAGTCTGCGTTCGACGGTTCGCCCGTCTGTTTATCGGCGGTGAGCAGGTCACGAGCCCCCAGCTCCAAGAGCTCACGCGCCAGTGTGCGGCCCAGTTGCTCGGCATCCGCGACCGAACCGACCGCCGAGGCCCGGATGACATCCGAGCCATCGATCGCCGCCGCGCAGGCGCGCAGCGACAGTTCCTCGACCACACGTCCGTCGTCGTCCAGGGATTCGACGACCTCGGCCAGCGCGCCGATCGGTGCGGTGCAGCCCGCCTCGAGTTCGGCCAGCAGCGACCGCTCGGCGCAGATCGCCGCGCGGGTGCCGGAATCGTCCAGGGCGGACAGGATGGTCACGAGATCCGGGTCGTCGGCGCGGCATTCCACCGCGAGCGCGCCCTGTGCCGGTGCGGACAGCATCTGCACCGGTTCGAGCGATTCGGTGATGACGCCGAGCCTGTCGATGCGGGCCAGCCCGGCCCGCGCGACGACCACGGCGTCGAATTCACCCTCGGCGACCTTGCGAAGTCTGGTGTCGATATTGCCGCGCAGCGGCAGGATCTCGAGGCCGAGCCCCAGCGCGCGCAGCTGCGCCGCCCGACGCGCCGCGGACGTGCCGACCCGGGAGCCGGGCGGCAACTCGCCCAGGACCAGGCCGTCGCGCGCGACGAGGGCATCGCGCGGATCCTCGCGCGGCGGGATGGCGGCGATGATGAAGCGCGGATCCGGCGCGGTCGGCAGATCCTTGTACGAGTGCACCGCGATATCGACTGTGCCCGCAGCCAATTCGTTGCGCAGCGCGGCGGTGAAAACACCGACGCCGATCTTCTCGACCGGCTCCATGGACTTGTCGCCGGCGGTCTTCACGACGACGAGCTCGGCATGCTGCCCGGCCGCGATCAGCGCGTCGCGCACGGTGCCGGACTGGGTGAGCGCCAGCAGGCTGCCGCGGGTACCGATGCGCCACGGGGCGTCGAGGGTGCCCCGGCGAATCGTGTTGTGCTCCTGCAACATTGCATCGGCCTCGAAGTAGGTGTCCGTCACGAAACAGCTCCCCGTCCATCACCGGCAGGTCCGGTCAGATCCTCGATCGGAGCGACTTCGGACGGAGTCGTCACCGCCTGTGCCGCACCGGGTTTGAGCTCGAAGAGCTCGCGCAGCGCTTCGGCATAACTGCCGCCGCCCGGCGCGGAGGCCAGCTGCTTGACCCGCACCGTCGGCGCGTGCAGCAGCTTGTCCACGACGCGGCGCACCGTGCGCGCCACCTCGTCGCGCTCGGGATCGGCCAGGCCCGGCAACCGGGATTCGAGCCGCATCAGCTCCGCCTCCACGACGTCCGCCGCGCGCTGGCGCAGCGCCGCGACCGTCGGGGTGACCTCGGCAACCCGTTGTCCGGCAAGATATTTGGTCAGTTCGTCCGCGACGATGGCCCGGGCGGCGGAGGTGTCGTCGGCCGCGGCGCCCGCGGCAGGATCCCGCTGCAGGGTCTCTATGTCGATCACCGTGACGTCGGGCAGCCCGGCGACCGCGGGATCCACATCGCGCGGCAGGCCCAGGTCGCAGATGACCATCCGGTGCCCCTCGCGCGACACGTTCAGCGCGCGATGCGCATCGGCCAGGCTCACCACGGAGCCCACCGCGCCGGTGCTGGTGACGACGATATCGGCGTCGGCGATCGCGCCGACCAGGTCCGAGAGTTCCCGGGCGCTCGCGCTGGCCCCGTGCATGGTCTCGGCGGTGTGCGCCAGCCGCTGCGCGCGCTCCATCGTCCGGTTCACCACGACGATGTGCCCGACGCCGGCGCGCGCCAGATGCGCCACCGAGAGCCCGCCCATCGCGCCCGCGCCGATGACCACCGCGGTGCGGCCGGTCAGCTCGCCCAGCACCTGTCGCGCCCGGTCCAGCGCCACCGACACCACCGAGGCACCCGCCCGGTCGATCCCGGTCTCCGAATGCACCCGCTTGCCCACCCGCAGCGCGTTCTGGGCCAGCTCGTGCAGGGCGCGCCCGGCGGCCTGCTGGGCATCGGAGGCGGCATAGGCGGCACGGATCTGGCTCAGCACCTGCTGCTCGCCGACGACCATCGAATCCAGGCCGCTGGCCACCGCGAACAGATGTTCCGCGGCGGCCTCGCTGTAGCGCACGTAGGCGTGCTTGGTCAGTTCCGGCAGCTGCAGGCCCGAATGCGCGGCGAGCAGATCGCCGATCTCGGCCAGGCCGCCGTGGAAGGCGTCGACCACCGCGTAGACCTCGACGCGGTTACAGGTGGAGACGATCATCGCCTCGGACACGTGCTGGGACTCGAGCATGCGGTCGATCAGCTTGGGCCGGTCGTCCTCGGTGACGGCAACCTTCTCCAGCACCGCGACCGGGGCGCTGCGATGCGAGATGCCGACTAGAAGGATGCTCATTGCGCGACCACCGATCCTGTATCCACCGAAACCACGACCCCCGACGCCTTGTGATGCGCGGGCCCCGCCTTGTGTAGCGCCGCCGAAACCGGGCGGCGCACGTCCGGGCCCTGCGCCTCGACGCTGCGGGCCCGCTCGAACGACAGCATCTGCATCTC
Organism: Nocardia albiluteola; assembly: GCF_018860155.1. Classification (GTDB taxonomy): domain Bacteria; phylum Actinomycetota; class Actinomycetes; order Mycobacteriales; family Mycobacteriaceae; genus Nocardia; species Nocardia albiluteola. The sequence goes on along the minus strand of NZ_JAHKNI010000001.1, from coordinate 1,018,532 downwards.
GACCGCCAGATCCACGCGCCGGACCTCCACGGCCGGTGGCGCGTCGAGTGCGACGGGAGAGAAGCTCAGAATGCACCGCATCCCGGCGGCGACCAGCTGATCGCAGACCGCCTGGGCGGCCGCGTCCGGAACGGTGATGACCGCGATGGTCGGCACCAGCTCGGCGACCGCGGCGCGCAGCTCGGCAGCATCCCGCACCGCCAGCCCGACGACCGTGTCGCCGACCACCTGCGGATCGGAGTCGAAGATGCCGACCATGGTGAATCCGCGCCGCCGGAAGCCGCCGTATCCGGCGAGCGCGCGACCCAGATTTCCGGCGCCGACCAGGATCACCCGGTGCCCCTGCGAGAGCCCGAGCACGTCCTCGATGCGGGCGTACAGCTTGGCCACGTCGTAGCCGACGCCGCGCACACCGTTGGGGCCCAGGAACGACAGATCCTTGCGTAGCTTCGCGGAACCGACACCCGCCGCGACAGCCAGTTCCTCACTCGATACGATGAGCACACCCTCGTCGGCGAGCACGGCGAGAACGCGGAGATAGGTCGCCAGCCGGGCGACCGTCGCCTGCGGAATGTCCTTGGTCTGGATATCCCGGGACGGGGCGTTCGACCGCAGAGCCCTGCCGGAGACGCCTTCGGGCGTCTCATGGTGCTCTGTCACGTCGTTCGGCTCCTCGTCCGGCCGGGGGTAGGTATCCGGTATCGCTTGTCCGCCGTCTGCGCCGGGTACCAGCGCCTTGGGGCGTTCATAGGGCTTGTGAGTGCTTCCGCTGCCGGAAGCAGGCGGCTTGCGTGCCACCACCGTAACCGCTTGTGAAGCCCTGCACAAAGTCGGTGAATTCAGTCACTCTCACAGGGACCGCGGATGCCATTCAACCCGGAACCGCCTGAGAGTTTCCACACAACGCGCCGAAGAACGTTCGTCCCACGGGTTCTCGATCGCGGCCCCGTTCCCCGGGGCGGCTTTAATGGGGACCATGAGTCAAGGACATGCCGTGACGCTACTCACTCGGGCGGGGTGCGGCCTGTGCACCGTCGCGCTGGAGCAGTTGCGGGTGATCTGCGCGGATTACGGCATCGAGCCGGGCACGGTGGATGTGGACCAGGCCGCGGCCACCGATCCGGGCCTGCGCGCGGAGTACGGCGATCGCCTGCCGGTGGTGCTGCTCGACGGGCGCGAGCACAGCTATTTCGACGTCGACGAGACCCGGCTGCGCCAGGATCTCGGCCGCTGACGGGCCGATCCGGGTCGTCGACGAAACGCACGCATCGTCATACCCCTCGGTTACTGTTGGATTGTTCGCGCGAACGGGCGGAGGTTAGCGGTGCCGGAACGATCGAAAGATGCGAGGACGGGCTTCATCGCGGGCAGATTCGGCGAATTCCCGGCACGGTGGGGTCACGGCCTGTCCGACCAGCTCACTCGCATCACCCGCAGCCCCTTCGGGCCCAGCGAGGAGGAGCTGCGCGCCAACCTCGCGGGTGAGGCCAGCGCCGATGCCGCCCTCGCGCTGCACGATGCCGAATTGGCCGAATCCGATGCCGCACAGGAGGATTCGGATACCCCACCGCATGCTCGCCCGCCCCGCGACCTGACCGCGGCCGCCTTCTTCGACGTCGACAACACGATGGTGCAGGGCGCCTCGATCGTGCATTTCGCCCGCGGCCTGGCCGCGCGCAAATACTTCAAGACCTCGGATCTGATGGATATGGCCTGGAAACAGGTGAAATTCCGGGTCACCGGCAAGGAGAGCAAGGGCGATATAGCCAGCGGCAAGGAGAAGGCGCTGTCCTTCATCGCCGGCCGCTCCACCGCCGAGCTGGCCGAACTGGGCGAGGAGATCTACGACGAGATCATCGCCGACAAGATCTGGCCGGGCACCCGGGCGCTGGCGCAGATGCACCTGGACGCGGGCCAGCAGGTGTGGCTGGTCACCGCCACCCCGGTCGAGCTGGCGCAGGTGATCGCCAAGCGTCTCGGCCTCACCGGCGCGCTGGGCACGGTGGCCGAGAGCGAGGACGGCGTGTTCACCGGCCGCCTGGTCGGCGACGTGCTGCACGGCCTCGGCAAGGCGCACGCGGTCCGCACGCTGGCCATCCGCGAGGGCCTGAACCTCAAGCGCTGCACGGCCTATTCCGACAGCCACAACGACGTGCCGATGCTGTCGCTGACCGGTACGGCCGTGGCCATCAACCCCGATTCGGACCTACGCGAGGTCGCCAAGAACCGCGGCTGGGAGATCCGCGACTTCCGCACCGGCCGCAAGGCCGCCAAGATCGGCGTGCCGACGGCGCTGGCGCTTGGGGCGGCCGGTGGGGCGGCGGCCGCAGTCCTGACTCGCAAGCGTGACTCACACGACTGAACTGACCGTTCCGGCGTGCGTGTGCCGCGAACCCATCTGTGCACCGGCATCCCGGCACAAGCGTGCCGGGATGCCCCGGGCACGCCGCCGGTACGACGTGGACAGCTAGCCAGTGAACGGGTTGCGGCGCTTGGTCAGCAGCTTGTAGAGGGTCTGCTGGATGGTCTCGCGCACCTGATCGGTGATCTCGAACATCATCATCGCGTCCTCGGCGTCCTCGGGCGCGTAGGCGCTGGTCGAGATGGGCTCGCCGAATTCGATGTACCACTTGGACGGCAGCGGGACCGCCCCGAGCGGACCCAGATGCGGGAACAGCGGCGTGACCGGGAAATACGGCAGCCCCAGCAGCCGCGCCAGCGGTCCGAGATTCGCGAGCTTGGGGTAGATCTCCTCCGAGCCGACGATCGAGCACGGAATGATCGGCACCCCGCTCCGGACCGCCGCCGAGACGAAGCCGCCCCGGCCGAACCGCTGCAGCTTGTAGCGCTCGGAATACGGCTTGCCGACTCCCTTGAACCCCTCGGGGAACACCCCGGTCAGCTCGCCCGAGCGCAGCAGCCGTTCGGCATCGGCGGGGCAGGCCAACGTGTGCCCGGCCTTGCGGGCCAGTCCGCCCAGCACCGGCGTCTCGAAGACCAGGTCCGCGGCCAGCAGCCGCACCACCCGCTGCTTGGCGTGCCGATCGTGCACGGCCAGCTGCAGCATCAGCCCGTCCAGCGGCACCACGCCCGCATGGTTGGCCACGATCAGGGCGCCGCCGGCCTCGGGCAGCCGCTCGATGCCGTTGACCTCCACCCGGAACCACAGGTCCGCCAGCGGCCGCAGCATCGGCAGCAGGACCGATTCCAGCAGGTGCTCGTCGAGTCCGAACTCGTCCACCTGATAGTCGCCGGTGATCCGCCGCCGCGCGAATTCGGCGGTGCCGCGGATGCCCTCGGCGAGGGTGTCGCGCACCAGGTCTCCCAGGCCACGCGGCTGCGACGGGACGGCCTCGGCAAGTCGATCGGTCAGCGAGGTGACCTGGCCGAGCGCGGCCCGGCCGGGCCACTGGCGCGGCGCGGGCCGCTGCCGAGTCTCGAAGTCGATCTCGTGTAGCTGGATTACCTTGGCCACGTCATTCATTGGTGTGCTCCCGATCCGGCCCCGACGAGGCCGAGAAGTCGTGTCTCTGCAGCGTCGATCCACCGGGGATCGATGACGGGCCGCAACGCTGCGCCCCCAACGAAGTCGTCGAACGCCTGCACCGTGGTCCAGCGCGGCGAGAATCCGAGTTCCGCACGCATCCGGGTGGTGTCCAGGCCGCAACCGAAATGGAAGTAGTCGATCTGTTCGGAAAGGAATTCTCGCATCACCGGCCCCATGAGGCTGCGGCCGAGGGTGTGGAACACCGCGAACGGAATGGGCGCCTCGACGCGCCCGGCGCGGCGGATAGCCTGCGACAGCGCCAGCGCACCGTCACCCGCGACGTTGAACGTGCCACCGGGCGCACCAAGCGCGGCATGGACCAGCGCGGCGATCGAATCCTCCTCATGCAGCAGTTGCAAACGGGGATCGCGTCCGAGAATAGTCGGCGTCACCGGTGATCGGAAATACTGCACGCCACGCCCGGCCAGCAGAGGCCCGACGATCGGCGGAAATCGGAGAATCGCCGTGGCAATATCCGGGCGACGGCGGGCCAGCCCGCGGACATAACCCTCCATTTCGATCATGTCGCGAGCAAACCAACCGCGCGGTGGTGTGCGCGCGCTCATTTCCTCGGTGAATTTCGCGGGGTCCTTCGGACCGCAGCCGTACACCGCCGAGGACGAGCGCACCACCACGCGCCGCACACTCGGGGATTTCTGACAGACCGCGAGCAGCTGCATCGCGCCGAGCACGTTGAAGTCCTTCATCGCCGCACGCCCGCCGTGGCTCGGCGGCCGCGAAAGCACCGCCGGATGAATGACCGTATCGACCTCGTTGCCGTCGACGACCTTGCGTATCAACGGATTCCGGATATCGGCCCGGACGAATTCGGCGCGGCCCAGGCGCTGGCTCAGCTCCCGGCTGGGCATCCGGGCATCGACCGCGATGATCCGCTCGACGGTGGGATCGGCCGCCAGTGCAGCCGCCACGTTGCCGCCGAAGAACCGGCTCGCGCCGGTGACAAGCACCACCTTGGGCGCGTGACTCACGACGACCTCTCGCTGATTTCGGGCGTCGTCTTACGCCAGGGGTGCCGTGACGATGGTGCGCACGTAAATTCGTTCACAACCCGGATCCCACCTAGCCCCCCGTTTGTTGTCCCGCGTACCAGGGTACTGGGTGCCCCGCGGGGCACCGACGTTATTTACCCAGATCTAACGATGACTTATACCACCCGAAACGAAAAAGCCCGCCACCTGTTGGTGACGGGCTCTCGGCTAACTCGCAGCGGCCCGGTCCGCACGCGTGGCGGCGACGGCACCTGCCGCGCCACGACGAGGACGTGCGCCGCGCCGCGACGGCGGCTTACTTGCCGAGTTTCCTGCGCTGCACCCGCGTGCGACGAAGCAGCTTGCGGTGCTTCTTCTTGGACATCCGCTTACGGCGCTTCTTGATCACAGAACCCATAGGGTTGTTCCTCGCGTTCTCTCTCTGCTCGGCGCGCACGCCGGTTTACGTACGCCTATCGTCTTCGGGTCGCTCGGCAAGCCTGCCACCCGCTGCGCGGCCCCCGCGCTCCCCCGATGCCACGCACACAAGGGCACCGGCAGGCGAACACGACGGTGATTCATCGTACCGGGCCAATAGCGGGCGAACGAAACGGGGACCACGCCCGGCCGCGACCGGCGCATTGGACCACATCGAGGCTTGACACTGCTGTGCGCCGCCGCCCCGATCGGTCACCGGGGACGGCAGGCGCACGACGGGAAACTACCCCGCGTCGAAGTACGACGTTTGCAGATAGTCGTGCACGGCCTTGGCGTGCACGCGGAACGATCTGCCCACGCGTACCGCGGGCAGCTCGCCCGAATGAACCAATCGATACACCGTCATCTTGGATACCCGCATCAGATTCGCTACCTCGGCAACGGTGAGGAACTGTGTGCCTCCACCGATAGCGGGACCCGTACTCGCAGAGCTGTTTCCAGACATCATTGCGTCACCGACCTTCGGCACGTCCGCGCCGCCGGCTTCCCCACCGGCGGAACAGACACGCACGTGCTCCTTGAAGCTTAGCGGGACCAGTGGGATTGCTGCGACGGGTGTGAGAAATCGGATTTGCGGGACAGATAACCGCCCGGTCAGCAATAGGTTGCGTGGCGTTAAATTTTCAGGCGAGTTCCGCCGAACGGTCCTTGGCCGCGTGCAGACCCTCGATGAACGCGGAGCGCACACCGCCACGCTCGAGCACGCGCACCGCGGCCGCGGTGGTACCGGCCGGCGAGGTGACCGCGGCCCGCAGCTCGGCCGCGTCCTGCCCCGAGTCCTCGAGCAGCGCCGCCGAGCCCAGCATCGTCTGAACCACCAGCTGGGTGGCCACGTCGCGGCTCAGCCCGAGCCCGACACCGGCCTCGACCATGGCCTCGACGACCAGGAAGAAATACGCCGGACCCGACCCAGAGACCGCGGTCACCGCGTCCATCTGAGACTCGGCGACCATGACCACCTTGCCGACCGCGTCCAGCATCCGGGCCACCTGCTCGAGCTGCACGGCATTCGCGTGGCGGCCCGGCGCGATCGCGCTCATGCCCTGGCCCACCAGCATCGGCGTGTTCGGCATGACCCGCACCACCGGGAACCCGGCGGGCAGCTTGGCCTCGAGACGGGCCAGCGTGATCCCGGCGGCCAGCGACACCAGCACCCGCTCGCGATCGTCGAGTTCGGCCTTGCTCAGCTCGGTGAGCACCGCATCGACATCGCTGGGCTTCACGGCGATGACCACGAGATCCGAGCCCGCCGCGGCTTCGGCGACGCTGTCGGTGACCCGGATGCCCAGGCGCTCGCGCAGGAATTCCGCGCGCGCGGACATCATCTCGACGGCGACCAGATCCTGGCCGGCCCGCCCGGCTTCGAGCAGCCCGGCGAGCAACGCCTCGCCGATCCGTCCGCCACCGATCACCGCAATCTTCGTCATAGGGTCCAAGGCTAACCGCGGGCGGGAAGCGCGAAACGACCGGTTCAGCGCCGCTGGGGAATCAGAGCGAGCTGACGCGACTGCGCCACGACCGCGCCGGTGGAGTCCAGCACCAACTGGTCCTCGTCGAACATCCGCTCACCAATGGTCTGCGCGGTCGCGATGACCCGCAGCCAGCCGGGAGCGGGGCGGCGGCGCAGATAGGTCGTCAGCTGGACCGTCGGCGCCCAGCCGAAGCTGCCCAGATTCGCCGACACCGGCGGGCTTATATCCCCGGCCATCATCGCGAAGTAGGCGGCGACATCGGGGTCCCGCTCGTCCGCGGCCCGCGGGCGGAGCCACAGGCGCAGCCGCGGCTCGCCCGTCTCACCGTCCAGGAACCGGGCCCAGTCGCGGTCGATGGCCAGCGACGCGCCCTGCGAGACGTGCACCAGGCGGGCCATCGGCGAGTCCGGCGTGTAGAACATGGCATCGGCGGGCGGTTCGGCGGGCATGTCCGGGAACCGGTCGGCGTTGTAGACCGGCGCCGCGTCGTCGAGGTGGCCGAAGGTGAGCGCGGTGTGCACGAGGGTGCGCCCGCCCTGGATCAGGCTGGAGTCGACCAGGCAGATCTGGCGGCCCGTCTTGCGGACGCGCACCTCGTACTCGACCTCCCCGGGATCGGGCGCGCCCAGGAAATCGGTGCTTGCGGCGATGGGCAGCATGTCGGTCAGCTCGGGCGCGACCTCCCGCAACCGGCGGGTGGCGGCCGCGGCGGTGGTGGCAACCATGGTGCCGCCGTGCAGCTTCTTGCCGATGGTCCAGATCGGGGCGATAACGCCCGCGTAGCGGCCGACGGCCGGATCATCGCTGGGCAGTTCGGTCGTCGCGCACACCCGGGAGAAGGGTGCGTCGCCGGAATCCGCGCCGTCGTGTTCCGCGTTCGCCCGCTCCGCATCAATGGCCAGCTCCGTCACCGCGGCTCCTCTTCTGCCGATGCCCCCGATTAGCTCGTACAGCGTATAAGTGTCACCGACTCCACCCGGATTCCCGCACCCGGTGTGACGAAGACACCATCGCCGAGCACGCCGGGATAACGCGGCTCGGGCCCGGATGAGCAGAACCGAGCCGAGGACGGGCCGTCAGCTCCGGCGGGCGCCGGTGGGCTCCGGGGACGACGCCGGTTCCGAATGGTTGAGATGGGTGCGGGCGAAGGTCAGGGCGCGGTGCAGCATCGCGGCGCGATCGGGGGTGGTGCGGGCGTTCTGGGTATTCACCTCGATGACGACGTGACCACGAAAACCGTTGCGCGCCAGGGATGCACAGATCTGCGCGCACGGCTGCGAGCCCTCGCCGGGGATCAGGTGCTCGTCGTGCGCGGCGCCCCGGCCGTCGGCCAGGTGCAGGTGTGCCAGGCCCTGGCCCATCCGGGCGGCCAGGGCGACGGGATCCATCCCGGCCGTCGCGGTGTGCGACAGATCGAGGGTGTAATGCCGGAATCCGGTATCGGTCGGATCGTAGGACGGACTGAACGCCGTCACCGCCAGGCCCGGGCCGCCGCGCCGCTCCAAGCGTCGCGCCGCGCCCCCGCCGCGGCCGAACAGGGTGTCCGCGCGCATCGGGAACATGTTCTCCACCGCCACCACCACCGAGCTGCTCGCCTCCAGCTCGGCGACCTGCGTGGGGAAACCCTCGGCGTAGCGGCGCTGCCAGCGGAACGGCGGATGCACGACCACCGTCTCGGCATCCAGGGCCTCCGCGGTGCGCACGCTGCGCTCGAGTTTGGCGGCCGGGTCCGCGCCCCACACCCGCTGCGAGATGAGCAGGCACGGCGCGTGCACGGCGAGCACCGGCATGCCGTAGCGCCGCGCATAGGTCTGCACGGTCGCGATGCTCTGACTGGCCGGCTCGGCCCAGACCATCAATTCCACACCGTCGTAACCGGTTTCGGCCGCATAGCGGAACGCCGCCTCGGTATTCTCCGGATAGACCGAGGCCGTGGACAAACCGACCCGGATCTCGCGCCCCGCCTTGCCGATCTTCCCCACGTGTTCCCTCCCGGCTCAGTTGGTGCTGAGTAGGAAGGCCAGCGGTCCGAGCGTCACGAAGATGCCGACGACGACGGCGATCACGGTGCTGTACAGATCGTCGGTCCGTCGCAGCACGCGCACCAGAGCCACCAGGCCCAGGATCACCACCACCGCCAGCGCCAGCGCGACGAACGGCAGCACGTCCCACATCTTCTCGAAGCCCTTGAACAGCAGCATCCCGGCCACCGCGGCGCCGACGACCTGGCCGCCCAGGACCAGCCACTGCCGCTTGCCCGTGGCGTCCGAACCGCCGCCGAAGCTGAGCCACTGCGGCCGATCGCCGCCGCTGAGCAGGGCCTTGCTGCGGGCGCCGAGCGCGGAGCTGCGCGCCGGGCGCGAGCGTGCGCGGCGGGACGGGCGTTCGTCCTCGTAGTCGTCCTCGTCGTCCTCGTCGTCGAATTCGAGGAGGTCGTCCTCGTCGTAGTCGAGATCGTCGTCCTCGTCGGGCCGGACCGTCGGATAGATCTCGGTGGCACCGTGCACGTCGACGGCCAGCAGATCGGCCACCGGGCGGTTGTCGCGTCGATCGGCGCGGTTCGAGGGGCGGCCCGGGCCGCGGCGGCCGTCGCGCTCGGCCTCGTCGCGCAGCATATCTCCGGCGAGCGTGGGCCCCGACAGCAGTTGCTGATCGCGACTGGCCAGCGACCATGCGACCGTGACGCCGGGCTCGGCGCCGTTGCGGTCGGGCGGGGCCCCGTTGCGATCCGGCGGCGGGAAGTCCTGTTGCGGCGGGAAGTCCGGCCCGGGTCTGCGGCGCGCCGACCAGGCGGGTAGGCCCTGCGGGGGCGGGCCGTCGGCGCCGTTGCGCCGCGGGGGCATCGCCGGTTCGCCGCGCGCGGGAGGCTCGGGGGCTCGGTCGCGGCGCGGCGGTGCCATCGGATCCGGCGCGGGTCCGTTCGGCGACCAGGCCGTCGTGGCCAGGGCGGACGGATCGGCCGGGAACGCCCCGCCGAACGGACGGACCTCGGTGCTCTCGTCCTCGGCCTCGGGCCGGCGCCGACGGCCACCGGGCGCCGGCGCGGCCGATTCCGGCGGCGCGAACGAATCGTCCGAATCGTCCCGTCCAGCAAGCGATTCCGCTAGCTCGCGACGCGCCCGGCGACCGCCGGTGGTGGGCTGCACCCCGTTCGGGCTGGCGAACGGGTCGCCGCGGCCGAGATCGGGACCGCCCGGCGGAGCCCAGCCGTTCCGCTCGGGCTCCGGCGCCTCCGCCGGATACGGCTGCCCATAGTTCTGCGCTCCGTAATCGGGCGGCTGATAGTCGAACGACGGTGCGTCCGAGATGGATTGCGAACTCGGCGCCAGCGGGTTGTAGAAGGCGATCGGACCGGACAGCGGCGAATGATCGGGCTCCGCCGCATAATCGGACGGCGCCGCATACCCGAACCCACCGTCCGGATCGTGCGCGGCAGGTTCGTCGTGATCGGGCGCCGCGTGCGCGGACCCACCGCCCGCGCGAACCTGCGGCAGATCGCCGGTCAGGTCGTTGACCGCGATGCCGCGCCCGCTGCGCCGCCGCCGGCCGCCGCCGGACGCGGGCGCGCCCTGACCGTTGCGGGCCAGCAGCTCGGCGACCGAGAGCTGAGTCGAATCTTCACTCATTGCGAAACCGTTTCCGTCGGGCCCGGCACACCCTCGAGCCGGCCGTTCCCGGTCGAGGAGTCGCTGTCCAGGTCGGTATCAAGTTTGCGCAGGATCAGTCCCTCCCGCAGCGCCCAGGGGCAAATCTCGAGAGTGTCCAGCGATAACGCCCGCATGCTCGCCTCCGCGACCAGTGCGCCGGCCACCAGCTGCTGGGACCGGTCGGAGCTCACGCCCTCCAATTCTGCCCGGTCGGCGGCCGTCATTCGGGAGATGAACGCAATCAGCTGCCGCAGACCGGAACTGGTGAGAATACGCCGTTCCCGCGGCCCCGCCGCGGAGGGGGCGGCGCCGGTGAGACGGGCCAGCGAGCGGAAGGTCTTGGAGGTGCCCACCGCCAGATCCGGGCGGCCCGGCTCGAGCAGCTTCTTGGCCGCCTGCACCATTTCGGCATCGAGCCAGTCGCGCAGCACGGCCACCCGGCGCTTGCCCGGCGGATCCTCGCGCAACCACTCCCGCGTCAACCGGCCTGCGCCCAGCTGCAGTGAGATCGCTACATCGGGCGCCTCGTCGGCCCCGTTGCTGAGCTCGAGCGAGCCGCCGCCGATGTCGAGATTGAGGATGCGCCCGGCGCTCCAGCCGTACCAGCGGCGCACCGCCAGGAAGGTCAGTCGCGCCTCGTCGACCCCCGACAGCACCCGCAGCTCGACGCCCGTCTCGCGGCGCACCTGCGCCAGCACCGACTCGGAATTGGTGGCCTCGCGCACCGCCGAGGTGGCAAACGGCATCAGCTGCACACAGCCGGAAGTCTTTGCGATGCTGGCGAATTCGGCGACATTGGCGATGAGCCGGGAGGCGCCGTCGGAGGTGATGCGCCCCTCGGAATCCATGTTCTCCGACAGCCGCAGCGTCGCTTTGGTCGAGCTCATCGGCATCGGGTGTCCACCGCGATGCGCGTCCACCACGAGCAGGTGGACGGTATTACTTCCCACATCGAGCACACCGAGCCGCACATGAACACGGTACTGGGTGGGACAGTGGCGCGTTGGAATAGTTCCGACTCGGGCGGCCGCGGCGGCGGCACGAGCAATAGACTTGGGGTTTGTGACGGCAGGAGCTTCCGCATCGGCCCCGACGGGGCTGCGACCAGCGGCGAAGATCAATCCCACTCCCGAGGTCGACCTCGACTTCCCTCGCGAGTGGATCGAATTCGTCGATCCGGCGAACGACGAGCACACGATCGCCGCCGACCTGACCTGGCTGCTGTCCCGCTGGACCTGCGTCTTCGGCACCCCCGCCTGTCAGGGCATCATCGAGGGCCGCCCCGACGACGGCTGCTGCTCGCACGGCGCCTTCCTCTGCGACGACGACGATCGCAAGAAGCTGCAGAAGGCTGTGAAAATGCTCACACCCCAGGACTGGCAGCTGATGGGCGAGGCCACCGACGCCGAGGGCAAGGTGCGCAAGAATTTGTATCTCGAGGAAGACGAGCTCGACGACGAGCCCGCCCTGCGCACCCGGCGCTACGACGGCGCCTGCATCTTCCTCAACCGTCCCGGATTCGAGGGTGGCATCGGCTGCGCGCTGCATTCGATGGCGCTGCGCAAGGGCCTGGAGCCGCTCACCGTGAAGCCCGAGGTGTGCTGGCAGCTGCCGATCCGCCGCACCCAGGACTGGGTGGACCGGCCCGACGGCGTGCAGATCCTGCGGACCACGATCACCGAATACGACCGTCGCGGCTGGGGGCCCGGCGGCGAGGACCTGAAGTGGTACTGCAGCGGTTCACCGGACGCGCACGTCGGCACGCGGCCGGTGTGGCAGTCCTATGCCCCCGAACTGATCGAGCTGATCGGCCAACCGGCCTACGACGAGCTGGCCCGGCACTGCAAGCGGCGCGAGGGGCTCGGGCTGATCGCGGTGCATCCGGCGACGGTCGTCGCGGAGAGCAAGGCCAGCGCGCCGGACGCCTGAGGTTTGCGGGCCGCCCGCACCGTCAGGTCACCCGCTCGCCATGCGCACTTCATCTACCGCTGTTATACAAAACCGCCATGATGAGGAAAACATTCATTACAACAGCCCTGATCGCCGCCGCTGCCGCGCTGGCGGTGGCCCCGTCCGCCCAGGCCGACGACTACAAGGACTACAACGACGCGACCGCCGACTTCGTCCTGTACAACACCCCCGCCGCGGCCACCGCCCAGGCCAACCACAAGCAGGTGCTCGCGAGCATCTACGGCCTCGACCACCCCGTCTACTGCAAGGGCACGTTCCCCGCGGGTCCGTTCGCCGACTGCATGCAGCACGACGACTTCGGCTGGTTCCACCTCTCGCCTACCCAGCTGCCGCAGCTCGGCACCGTCTGGACGCACCTCACCTAACCGCCTCCCCGCGACTTCAGCGTGTCGTTGCTTGCCGGGAGATTTGCTCGTCGGGCCGGCGGTTGACGGCCCGCGCACGGTGGGCCCGTACCCGGTGAGTTACCCATGTGCTCACGAGATCAGTTGTCACGGTCCGCATGAAAAACCTACCCGCAGTACGCAATCACCCGCCGTTCCGAGTGGTCTCGGTACGGCGGGTGATGTGCTTCTGGGGTCCTATGCCTCGAGCTTGTAGCCCAGGCCGCGCACCGTCACAAGATGTTCCGGCTTGGCCGGATCCATCTCGATCTTCGAGCGCAGCCGCTTGACGTGCACGTCAAGGGTTTTGGTGTCGCCGACGTAGTCCGCGCCCCACACCCTGTCGATGAGCTGGCCGCGGGTCAGCACCCGGCCCGAATTGCGGAGCAGGTACTCCAGCAGATCGAATTCCTTGAGCGGCAAGGTCACCGCCTTGCCGTTGACCTGCACGGTGTGGCGGTCCACGTCCATGCGCACCGGACCGGCCTCGAGAACCGCGTTCTCGCCCGAGCCGTCCATTTCCTCGCCCGCCCCGCGGCGCAGCACCGCACGGATGCGCGCGATCAGCTCCCGGGACGAGTACGGCTTGGTGACATAGTCGTCGGCGCCGAGCTCGAGCCCGACCACCTTATCGATTTCGCTGTCGCGAGCGGTGACCATGATCACCGGAACGCTGCTGCGGATGCGCAGCTGCTTGCAGACGTCGGTGCCGCTCATTCCGGGCAGCATGAGGTCCAGCAGCACGATGTCCGCGCCGGAGCGGTCGAACTCGGCCAGGGCGGAGGGTCCGTCGCCCACGACGGTGACCTCGAATCCCTCCTTGCGCAGCAGAAAGGCGAGCGGATCGGCCAGCGACTCCTCGTCCTCGACGATCAGCACACTCGTCATCGGGTTGCCTCCACACCGTTGGGTCTGGCCCGCCCCGTCGTGGGGCGCGGGCCGGTTTCCTTCTTGCCCACCGGAGTTCCGGGGGGTGTTTTCTTGTCCACCGCGGCGCTCGGGACGGCGCCGGCGGCGTTCTGGTCCTCAGCCTCCACGGCGGGAATGCGCAGCGTGAACGTCGAACCCGTGCCCAGTTTGCTCCACAGGGTGATCTCTCCGTTGTGGTTTGCGGCGACATGCTTGACGATAGCCAGTCCGAGCCCGGTACCGCCGGTGGCGCGCGAACGGGCCTTGTCGGCGCGGAAAAAGCGCTCGAATACCCGTTCCTGATCCTCCTTGGCGATGCCGATGCCGCGGTCGGTCACAGCGATATTGACATAGCCGTTGCGCACCGAGCGACTCAGCGACACGTGCGAGCCGCGCGGGGAGTAGTTGATGGCGTTCTCCACCAGATTCGACAGCGCCGTCACCAGCAGGGTTTCGTCGCCCAGTATTTCCAGGCCACTGTTGGTGTCGGTGCTCACCGTGATGCCTGCGGCCTCGGCGGCGGTGCGCGAGCGCTCGATCGCCGCGTGGACCACGACGTCGACCTCGACGGCGTCGAGCTGCGGCAACTTCTCCGCGCCCTGCAGCCGCGACAGCGCGATCAGCTCGGTCACCATCTTGCCCATGCGCCCAGACTCGGCCAGCAGCCGATTTCCGAAATGTCGCACAGAATCCGGATCGTCGGCCGATTCCAGCATCGCCTCGGCGAGCAGGCTCATCGCGCCGACGGGAGTTTTGAGCTCGTGGCTGACATTCGCGACGAAATCGCGGCGGGTGGCCTCCATGCGCGCGGTTTCCGAGTCGTCGTCGGCGAACAGCACCACGAAATTGGAATCCCCGCGCGACAGCGGGCGCGCCACCCCGCGCACCGCGATGCGGCCGCGCCCGGGCACCGGATTCTTCAGCGTCAAATCGAAATCGACGTCCTCGCCGCTGGCGATGACCTTCTCCACCGCGGCCCAGGCCCGCTCGTCGAGCAGCCGGTTGCGCACCACGCCCAATTCCTCGGCGCGCGGATTGACCAGCACCACGTCGCGGTATTCGTCGACGACCGCGATTCCGCTCTCGGACGTGAGCACGATCAGGTCGAGCACCTGGGACATCGTCAGGCCGTTCTCGGCCTCGCGCCGCTGCGCCTGGCGGGCGTTCATGTACGGGATGAGCAGGCCGCCCACCGCCAGTCCGACCACGGCCGCGAGAACCGCCAGCAAAACGACCTGTGGAGCACTCACGCCGATACCTCGCTAGCGCTCGGCATCACCGTGCGTGCACCACGCAGTGCCGATGGCTCGTTCCGCTGCGCTCCACTCACACCGATACCTCGCTAGCGCTCGGCATCGACGTGCGTGCACCACGCAGTGCTGATGGTTCGTTCCGCTGCGCTCCACTCACACCGATACCTCGCTAGCGCTCGGCATCGTCGTGGACGCCGCCTCGCCGATGCCCTGCAACGTCGTGCGCGTGGCGCGCGGCACCGATGGTTCGTTCCGCTGCGCTCCACTCACAGATGAATCGTACGATCGCGCAGGACCCGCGCGAGCAGCGGACGGCGAAGTTTCACGCAGGTCGCAGGACATTATGGCGGCGTTAGCCCGGCGTTTACACAAAGTTCTACCGGCCTGGCCGCGGCGCCGAGCCGAGCTAGTGCCGAACGATCAAGACGATCGCGCGAGGACATTTCGTTGTGGCACCGCGGATCTGGAGAATGCGCGAAACCCGCGTGAACTACTGGCCATCACGCCCGATTGTTGTGACCGTTATCGCACTTTCACCGCCGCGTGAGGTACGACTCAGTTCAGCTGGTTCACCAGCCCGGCTCGCCCGTGACCGGCAGGTTCACGAAGCTCGGGCGATTCTGGTCCAGCCGCACGTGCTCGGGCTTCAACCCCGTGTCCACCAGCATCGGCAGGATCGGCAGGCCCTTGGGGAAGTTGCCCGCGAACACATCCACGCGCAGGCGGTGGCCCGGCTGCAGTACCGCCTGCGTGCCCGACAGCGCGATGTCGAGGATGGTCGGCCGGCCCGGCACCGTCGGCTGGCGCTTGTCCAGCGAGACGTAGGCGCGCGGATCGGTGTAATCGCCGTTGGCCGAACGGGTGCTGTGCGCGTCGTCGATCTGCCGCAGCGAGGCCATCAGCTGACCGGAGGTCAGCACGGTCGACTGCCCGTCGGGCGCAACGTCGTTCACCGTCACGGTCCAGTAGCCGTCGGCGGCGTCCTGAACGGTGTTGAGGTGCACCGCGATCGGGCCGGAGATCGTGGTCGCGCCCGGCACCGGCGCGCTGGTGAAGGTCAGCGCGTTGATCTCGGCGATCCGCGAATCGCTGCCGCAGGCATTGATGATCGCGAGCACGCCCGTGGTGGCCTGGGCGGCGTCGTTGGAGCACACCGTGCTCAGGCCCGGCGCGACGGTCAGGCTCGCGGTATCACCGTTCGGGCCGCCGGTCAGCGAACCGTCGTAGACGCTGTTCGCGGTGCCACTTCGATTGGCGGACAGGTACATCCGGCGATACTTCGAGGCCTCCTCGGCCGGGGCGGTGGCGCCGAAGCCACCCTGGGTGATCCAGCCGCCGCCCTGCTGGCGCAGCGTCACCGGGCCGTACCGGTCGATGCCGTTGTCGATTCCCTTGAGCCACTTGTCGAACCACGCGCGCTGCAGCACGTCCAGGCGCGGCGGCAGGCCGGGCCGGCCGGTCTCGTTGCCGGAGGTGACGTGATAGGTGTTGCCCATGAACAGCTGCTTCTGGCCGGGCGGCATCGAAACCTGGTTGTAGATCTTGGATTCGGAGTAGGTGAACAGGTCGTGCCAGCCGCCGACGACGAACGTCGGAATCGTGATCCGGCCCGGATCGCCCATCCACTGCTTCCGATCCGACGACATGTCGGTCAGCATCCGCTTCAACCGGGGATCCAGATCCTGTATCCGCGGCTGGGTGTAGGCGTTGGCCAGCACGTCCATGTAGGTGAGCGGATCGGCCGCGCGGTCGGTGAGCCACTTGGTGTCGAAGTTCCCCGTGGCCAACGACTTCAGGTCCGGTACCCACTTGAGGCCGTTGACCGCGCTGAGCCACAGCGGAATGAAGTTGACGCCGAAGCCGCCGCCGGGCGCGAGCACGTCGTCGATGAGGTCGCTGCCGGGCACGACGGGGAAGATCGCCTTCAGCGCGGGCGGGTGCTTCTCCGCTGCCTGCACCTGGTTGATGCCCGAGTAGGAGATGCCGTTCATGCCGACCTTGCCGTCGGACCACGGCTGCCGGGACGCCCAGTCGATCACCTCGACGGTGTCCTGCTGCTCGCGCCCGCGCAGGATGTCCCAGTCACCCTGGGAGAAGCCGGTTCCGCGCACGTCCACGACCACCTGCGTGTACCCGCTCTCGACCAGCTGCCGGTCAACGCTGAAGTTGCGCAGCTCGCCGCCGCCGAACGCCCTGGTGAAATCGGTGAGCCCGGACAGCGGGGTGCCCGACATGTCGATCTGCTGGAACAGGTGCAGCAGCGCGTCGGACAGGCCCGGAATCGATCCGGCCTGGTCGGCGATGGCCGAGACCAGCTTGGTGTACGGGGTCATGTTGACGATGGCGGGCGTGCGCACGTCGACGGGCCGCCCGATGGCATCGGCGGGGCGGTACACGTTGCCCTTCAGGACGGTGCCGTCGCTCATCCGGATCGGCACATCCCAGTCGATGTGAATGTTCGGGTATTGCTGCGGGCCGTCCTCGGCGGCGGTCCAGGCCGTGCCGGCGACTCCGCCGTCGGGACCGGTGACCGCGGGCGCCGCGGCGGAGGTTCCGGGGAGGAAGGGAAGGGTGATGGTGGCGGCGACGGCCGTGACTGTGGCCCGCAACGCGTACTTCATCGGACGTGATCCACCTCTCGAAATGGTCGAACGTCCGGGAGTCTATCTACCGATGAGTAAGTTTCAAACCATCGGTTACACCAATTGCAACGAAAGTCTTGCACCTTCTCACCTTCTCACCGGTCCGGGCGCTCGATCCCGGGCTCGCAACCTTCCGATCCCGGTCGCATTCGATCGGCCGTCACCTGGGACAACCCGATACGGACGCGGCGGCGGCAGAGCCCCGGAGAGCGAATAGCAATGTGATAGCTACGCTTCCGTAGACGAGAGGCAGTTCACAGCATTTGGGTGGTTTGCCGCGAGTCTTGTCGGCGGTGCGCGGTCGGCCGAACGATGTCCCGGACCAAACGACGCCGCTGCGAGAACGATTACCTTCGGCGAACCGTGGTGGTGGCGAAACGAGCACGACTCGACGCGGTTCCGTGAAACGACGAAGCGCCGCGAACCGGTTGCCCGGTCGCAGCGCTTCGGTCGGTCCCCCAGAACTCCGAGGGGCGAGTTACCTACTTACCGCCCTGATTCGCGACGGCGGCGGCGCCGGCGGCCGCGGCCTCCGGATCCAGGTACTCCCCCGGCCCGACCGGACGCAGGTTCTCGTCCAGCTCGTAGCGCAGCGGGATGCCCGTCGGGATGTTCAGCCCGGCGATGTCGTCGTCCGAGATCCCTTCCAGGTGCTTGACCAGCGCGCGCAGCGAATTACCGTGCGCGGCAACCAGAACCGTCTTCCCGGCCAGCAGCTCCTTGGAGATCGTCGACTCCCAGTACGGCACCATGCGGGCCACGACGTCCTGCAGGCACTCGGTGGCGGGCGCGGCGATATCGGCGTAGCGCGGGTCGCCGTCCTGGCTGTACTCGGTGCCCGCCTCGATCGGCGGGGGCGGGGTGTCGTAACTGCGGCGCCACAGCATGAACTGCTCGTCGCCGTACTTGTCGCGGATCTCGGCCTTGTTCTTGCCCTGCAGCGCGCCGTAGTGGCGCTCGTTGAGCCGCCAGTCGCGCACGACCGGAATCCAGTGCCGATCCGCGGCGTCCAGGGCCAGGTTGGCGGTGCCGATGGCGCGGCGCAGCAGCGAGGTGAACACGATATCGGGCAGGATCTTGTGCTCGGCCAGCAGCTCGCCGGCGCGCTTGCCCTCGGCCATGCCCTTCTCGGTGAGGTGCACGTCCACCCAGCCGGTGAACAGGTTCAGGGCATTCCATTCGCTCTCGCCGTGGCGCAGCAGCACGAGGGTGTACGTCATGTGGGCCATCATTCCACGATGCGGATAAGGCCGTGCCCGGGCCCGCACTCGATCGGGCGCGGTCAGGCCAGCTCGATCTCGTCGAAATCCACCGCGACCCGGTGGGTACGCTGCCAGCCCATCGAGAGATCCAGCCATATCTGCGAGCTGTGCGCGTCGATCTCCCGCACTACCCCGCAGCTGCCCTGGAACGGCCCGCTCGGCACGAAGACCACATCACCCGGCACGTATTCGACAGACACGAGATCGAACGTAATCGGTTTGCCGGCCGAAATCGACGAAGGCACGCCCTCGAGCGTCGACGACCGCCCGTATGCGGCCGCGCCGCACCCGACCGACACGGCGATGCTCAGTCGTACTCGTCGGCGGCGTGCCCGGCCGCCAGCACGCCCGCGCCGACAAGGGTGGCGCCGTTGTGAATTCGCGAGGGCAGCACCTGGATCTCGCGCAGGAAGCCGAGGCGGGCATGTTCGGCGATCGCGGCGCGCATCGGATTCCACAGCGGCTCACCGGATTCGGAGAATCCGCCGCCGATGATCACGCGGTCGATGTCCAGCAGCGCCGCCGCGGAGGAAATCGCCTGTCCCAGCGCGGTTCCGGCCCGCTCGAGGGCGGCCAGCGCGATCGGCTCCCCCGTGTGCGCGGCCCGTGCCAGCTCGATGCCCGACTCGCCGGTCCAGCCCTGGGCGCGCGCCCAGCGCACCGACGACATGCCGCTGGCGACCGCCTCGACGCAGCCGATGCCGCCGCAGCCGCAGCGATCCCGCGATCCGGGGACCACGATGTGCCCGACGTGACCGGCATTTCCGGTGCGGCCCACCGCGACCCGGCCGTCCTCGAGGAATCCGCCGCCGATCCCCGACGAGACGGTCATCGCCAGCCCGTCGCGTACCCCGCGCAGCCCCCCGATGTGATGTTCGGCCAGCGCCAGGCAGGCCCCATCGTGCGCGAACCGGATCACCGCCCTCGGGAACAGCTCCTGCACCGACGCCACGATCGGAAAGCCCGGCTTCCACTCGGGGATGTTCAGCGGCATCGTGATCCCCCGCGGGACGTCCACCGGCCCCGCCGACCCGATCCCGACCGCGCTCACCCGCTCCGGCGCGGCCACCTTCCGCAGCAACTCCCGGCACGCCTCCCAGACCCCCTCGCGCGGCACCGCGGCCACCCGCACGTCCCGGACCTGCGGCCCCTCGTCCACAATCCCCGCCGCAAGCTTCGTCGCCCCGATGTCCAACGCCACAACCGTCACGCCCGCATCCTCGCACCCGCCGCCGCAGCCGTCTCGCCGTTCGGAAGTTCTTCCGTCCGATCGGCCGGCCGAGACGGACCGCAACGCGACAAGCGTGTAGCCCATCCGCCTCGAAGGAGTCGAACGCTTGTATCGGATGGAACCCGATCGGTTCGCCGTACAGGGTGCGGCACGCCGTCCGCTGCCAGGGCACGGCAGACCGATCGCCCTCGAGTTACGGCAGACCGGTCGCCCCGGGTAACGCCAGACCGGTCGCCGCTGGGATATGGCAGACCAGTGGCCCTCCTGGATACGACAGACCAGTCGCCCCCGGGATTCCGGTGCCGACGCCGCGCCGTTCAGGCGGTGAATTCGGGCCCGTCGAAACGGTCGAGAGTCGTGAAGTCCTCGACCTCGGCGCGGCGCAGGCGCTTGGGCCGGCGCACAGGATGCCCCAGGATCAGCAAGCCCGCGACCGCGTGGGTGTCCGGCACGCCCAGCACCTCGCGGGCCTGGGGCTCGCTGCGGGTGAGCATCGTGGTCGGCACGCCGGCGAGGCCGTGTTCGCGCGCGGCGAGCAGCACGCTCCAGACGAACGGGTAGATCGAGGCGCCGCCGACCAGGGTGTACCGGTCGAAATCCCGATCGACCGCCGCGAGCGCGCGCAGGTCGGCCAGGACCGCGATCATCACCGGCACCTCGTGTAACCGCTCGGCGAAATCGCCCCGCGGCAGGGTGCCCGCCTCGCGCAACGCGACCTGCTCGGCCTCGCGATCGGTGATCGGGGCCCACGGCACCAGGCCCGCCTTGCCCAGCGCCAGATATTCGTCCCAGCCGTTCAGGTACAGATCCCGCAGGGCCAGCCGCACCTGCGGATCCTTGACCACGATCGTCCGCCAGCCCTGGCGGTTGCCGCCGCTGGGCGCGAAGCGGGCGGTCTCGAGAATGTCGTAGACCGTCTGGTCCGCGACCGGCTCGTCGGTGAATTCGCGGACCGCACCCGTCGTCCGCAGCGCATCGCTCAGCTCCATCGGGCCATTGTCGATCGGATCGCCGCGACCCGCACCGCCGGGTCGGGTGTCCCCCGCCGCGCACTCGACCGGCCGTCCGAGTGGATCAGGATCCGGGTACCCGGAGCTGCGGTCGGTCCGGGGTCAGCGGGGAGATCGGCGGCGGCTCGTCCAGCAGCGCTACAGGAAGATCCACAGCTCGGCAGCAGCGGCTGATACGAGTTCACCACCCGTACGTCAACTGTCGACACGGCACTGCTCGGCGTGAGCGAGCCGGTCAGGAGTCCTCGGCCTCGACGAGATGCTCGAAGGCGCGCAGATTCTTCAGCGATTCGCCGCGGGACACTCTCCACTTCCATTCGCGGCGAATGGATTCGGCGAAGCCGAGCTCGAGCAGGACGTTGAAGTCCGCGTCCACGGCCTCGAGGATCTGGCCGAAGACGGTGTCCAGCTCATCGGGCGTGACCGCGTGGGTCGCGATGCGGCCGACCAGGTAGATGTCGCCGACCCGGTCCAGGGTGTAGGCCGCGCCGTAGAGGCGGCGGTTGCGGCGCAGCAGGAATTTGTAGACGCCCTCGAAGTTCTCGTCCGGTTTGCGGCAGACGAAGCATTCGTGGCGCACGCCGTGCTTGCCGACGGTCAGCATGACGGTGGTCTTCAGCTTGCGCTCGCCGGGCAGCACCACGACGAACGTGTTCTCGCCCTCGCGCGTGTACTCGACCTCCCGATCGCGCAGCGTCTCCTCGATCAGCTGTGCGGTCTGCTCGATCACCTGCGCACCACTCCCATCCGGCGCCGCCACAGCGCCCGCGACCTGGCCTGATTGCTCTCGCTGAGCAACGTACCCGCCAGCCGCGAGCGCATGCCGAGGCGGCCCGCGAGCGCCTCGGAGTAGCTGTCCAGCAGGCCCTCGGCGGTGTGTTCCCAGGAGAAGTTGGCCGCGTGCGCGCTCGCCGCGCGGCCCATCGCGTGCAGGCGGGCCGGGTCGTCGAGCATCGTGCGCAGCGACGCGGCCCATTCGTCGGTGCGGTGACCGGGCACCAGCAGGCCCGAAACCCCGTCGCGCACAGCGGTTCCCAGGCCGCCCACCTGTGCGGCGAGCACCGGCGTGCCGCTGGCCTGGGCCTCGATCGCGACCAGGCCGAACGATTCGTTGTAGCTGGGCACCGCGACCACATCCGCGGCGCGGTACACCTGCACCAGCCGGGAGGGCGCCTGCGGGGGCAGGAAGGTCACCCGGTCTGCGATGCCGAGGGAGGCGGCGAGTTCGATGAGCGCGTCGGGGCGGTCCAGGCCGGTGCCGGACGGGCCACCCACGATCAGCACCCGCAGCGCCCGGTCCGGCTCGGTGCGCAACACCTGCGCGGCGGCGTGCACCAGCACGTCGGGGGCCTTGAGCGGCTGGATCCGGCCGACGAACGCGACGACCTGCTCGTGCGGGGCAATGCCCAGCTCGGCGCGGGCCGCGGCGCGATCGCCGGGACGGTAGCGCGCCAGATCGGCACCGGGCAGCACGACGTCGATGCGTTCGGGATCGGCGCCGTAGAGCTCGACCAGCTGGCGGGCCTCCTCGCCGGTGTTGGCGACGAGCCGGTCGGCCTCGTCGACGAGTTGCTTCTCGCCGATCTCGCGGGCGGCGGGCTCGGGGGTGTCGCCCTCGGCGAGGTAGGCGTTCTTGACCGCGGCCAGGGTGTGCGCGGTGTGCACCTGCGGCACCCGCCAGCGGTCACGCGCGAGCCAGCCGACCTGGCCCGAGAGCCAGTAGTGGGAGTGGATGAGGTCGTAGTACCCGGGCAGCTGCCGGGCCTCCTGCCGCAGCACCTCGGCCGCGAACGGGCACAGCTGAGTCGGCAGTTCGTGCTTGTCCAGGCCCTCGAACGGCCCGGCGACGACGTGCCGCACGAGCACGCCCGGCGCGGCCTCGACCACCGGCTCGTCGGCGGAGGAGGTGGCACGGGTGAAGATCTCCACCTCGACGCCGCGGCGAGCCAGCTGAATCGCGGTCTGCAGCACGTAGACGTTCATGCCGCCCGCGTCCCCGGTGCCCGGTTGCGCCAGTGGCGAGGTATGCACCGATACCACCGCGATCCGATGGGGCCGGACATCCGAACGAGAACTCACCACCCCTCCAGTGTGCACGGGCCGCGCACCCCACCGATGCGACCCGGACCACGAAGTGAGAGCCGTCACAACACCGTTCGCACGGGTGTTGGCCCGGTCGGCACTGCTCTGCGATGATCGGCGGCATGAGCGGCCCCGGCGAGCGCCAGCAGCTGCGACTGACCGCGAAGGAATTCGCCGACGGCAAGGCGGACGAACTCGGTGACATCGAGATCGTCAATGGGCTCATCGTGCGGATGCTGGCCCAGAAGCCACTGCACAGCCGGGTGATCCGCCGGCTGGCAGGGCTGTTCGAGGCCGCGCGCCGTCCCGAAGGTCCGTGCATGGTGGTCGATTCCGACGTCGCCGCGCGGTTCGCCGACGCCGAATCCCCGGCCCCGGATCGCCGGTTGAACATCCGCTACCCCGACGTCTGGATCCGGGATTGCGAACCGTGCGAGGTCAACACGGTCCTAAAACACATCCTCCTGATCGTCGAGGTCACCTCCGACTCGACCATCGACGTCGACATCAACGACAAGCGAATCCAATACGCGGCCGCGGGAATTCCCCGCTACCTGATCATCAGGCTCGATCAGAAAGAGGAGCGGATCGAGGAGACCGAGGAGTACCGCCTGGACTGGTCCGGCCGCCGCTACCTCGTGCACACCGTCCACCGCCGTGTACTGCTCCTCGACGACCCCATCGAGGTGACGATCCCGTTCGACACACTCGAACAGCCGTAAGCCGCTCCTACGCGTTCAGAATGCGGTGGTGTCGATGGTGAGCGCGAAAGGATCCGGGAGTGAAATCGGATCGCCGAACGGGTACGGGCCGTCGGTCTTTCCATATCCCAGATCGTGTGGGTGCGCATACAGCGTCCACGTACGGTCCTGGCGATCCACCAGCAGGTAGAGCGGGGCGCCGTATTGCGCGTACCGCTTGCGCTTGGCGGAGCGATCATTATCCGCTGTGGAATCCAAGGTCACCTCGACCACCAGCAGTGTCTGGCCGGGCACCAACGCACCCGTACCGTCGGCGAGTTCCTCGGGGATCACCGCGAGATCCGGGACGTACCAGTTCGGGGACCCCGGCAGATCCAGATTGCCGGACCCCGTCAGACAGTTGAGCTCATCGACCCGCGCGTCCAGCTGCCGCCGAATTCGCGCGATAATCCGCTCGTGGTCCCACATCCGTGACACCAGTACGATCCGCCCCTCGATGACTTCAGCACTGCGACCCTCGACGTGCTGCACCGCGTACTTGAGAGCCGCCTCGTGATTCACGTCGTCATAGGCGGCCATCAGATGTGCCACGACCCTCCACCACCTTCCGTCCGACCCGGTCACGCCTCCCCGCGTTGTCAGGTTAGCCGCTACCGCCGACGAATCGGAGGGGGCGGCGATGGGAACCGGCGGGTTCAGTCGAGGGTGTCGATGAAGGCGGCGACCTCGGTGGCGAAGCGGGCCGGGTCCTCGATGAACAGGCCGTGCTGGGAGTCCGGCCAGTAGGAGGTGCGGACGTCGGGGGCGGCCTCGGCGATGTACTCGCCGTTGGCGATCGGGACGACCGGGTCGGCGGTGCCGTGCAGGACCAGGACCGGGACATCCAGGGTGCGGAGCATCGGGGTGTTGTCGGTGGTGCGGTAGAACAGGGCCTTGCGAACCCGGGGCGGGGTGGACAGGCTGCCGCCGTACAGGCGCTGGGCGTCGGCGCCCTTGTCGCGGGCGTGGCCGGTGTTGGCATTGCCGAACGCGGCGAAGCCGCGCATCGCCTTGCCCGCGGACTCCTCGAACACGTCCGGGATGGCCTGCTGCATGGCCGGGCCGGGTTCCGAGCCGGGCACGCCGCGGCCGATGCCGGCCTGGGAGCTGCAGTAGATCGCGCCCGCGACGGCGCCGGTGCCGTAGGCGGCGAGATAGTCGCTGAGCACGATGCCGCCGTACGACCAGCCCAGCAGCACCGCGCCGGTCTCGATGCCCTCACCGGCCAGCACCGCCGCGACGTCGGCGGCCCAGTTCTTCGGGTCGTCGTATCCGGTTTCGGGCGCATCGGAGTATCCGTGCCCGCGCAGATCCACCGCGATCACCCGGAATCGCCGCGCCAGCTCGTCTGCGGCCACACCCCAGTTCCGCAGGTTCCCGGCCCAGCCGTGCAGCAGCACCAGCGGCCGCCCGCCGTCCGGCCCGCTCACCCGGTAGACGATGCCGGTTCCGTCCGCACTGATCACTTCCCG
The DNA here is from genome assembly GCF_018860155.1 of Nocardia albiluteola. Taxonomy (GTDB): domain Bacteria; phylum Actinomycetota; class Actinomycetes; order Mycobacteriales; family Mycobacteriaceae; genus Nocardia; species Nocardia albiluteola. The sequence continues at coordinate 993,424 of NZ_JAHKNI010000001.1, read as the reverse complement.
AATAGCCATACCGCGAGGCTAGCCGCTGCCCGTTGCGGCCCCGCCTCGAGCGGTTCATAAGAAGTTGCCAAGAACGGGCGGCTTCACTACCTCGCGAGGCACGAAATCCCGTGCGAGACGAGCAGATCAGCAACGAGAAAGAGGCATCGGAAATGAGCAGCACCCCGGACACCGCACGCGAGCAGTTCATGGCGCCGGGCTGGTACGTCGACCCCGCCGACACCCAGGTCAAGCGCCGCTGGGACGGCTATGGCTGGACCGACGACGTCATCCCCGCCGAGACGATTCCCGCCCCCTGGGTCACCCCGGCCCCGGCCCGGGAGACCGCCGCCGCGAAACTCTGGGCGCGCAACTCGCTCTCGTTCGTCGCGCTGATCGTCTGCGCCCTGTACCTGGTCGTCGACCAATACTCGAATTTCGTTGTGTTCGGGCTGGTTCCGATCTCCCTGTCGATTCAGGCGTTCCGGCGCCGCGAGCCGCTGTGGTTCGCCGCGGCCATCGCCACGGCCGCTGTCGTCGCGGCGCCGTTCGTCCTGTTCAACCGCTGACCCGCATCAGGCCGGGGCGACCTCGTAGCGGCTGGTGATGGCCACCCGATTGAACGCGTTCATCACGGTGGTCAGCCACGCGATCGCCGCGATCTGCTGCTCGGTGAGATCGGCGGCCGCGGCGGCGTAGTCCTCGTCGCCGACGTGACCGTCCGCCACCAGCGTGATCGACTCCGTCAGCCGCAGCGCCGCCCGCTCGACCGCCGAGAAGTAGCCGGTTTCGGCCCAGGCCGGCAGGACCGCGATCCGATCGGGCTGCTCGCCCTTCGCCAGCGCGTCGCGCGTGTGCATCCTGAGGCAGAACGCGCATCCGTTGATCTGCGACGTGCGCAGCTTCACCAGCTCGACCAGGAGCGGGTCGATTCCCGCGGCCGCGGCACCCTGCTCCGCGGCCTGCGAGAACGCGACCAGCGCCTGGTAGCTGGCCGGATCCTGCTTGCTGATCATCACGCGAGACTGCATCGTTCCTCCGCTCATCGGGTTCCCCCAAGCTATCTCGGACTAAATAGATCCGCAATATCCAAGATAGAATGCGGGACATGAAGCTGCCCTCGAGTACCGAATGGCTGCTGCACTGCGCCTCGACGCTGGCGCAGCTCGAACCGGGGGCGACCGCGTCCGCGGCGCAACTCGCGCAGTACTTCGACATCCCGGCGGCCTACCTCGCCAAGCAGTTGCAGTCACTCGTACGGGCCGGCGTACTGGCCGCGACGACGGGCCCGCGCGGCGGATTCCGGCTGGCCCGGCCCACCGCGGAGATCACGCTGCTGGACATCGTCGAGGCGGTGGACGGCGCCTCGGCGCCCTACGAATGCCGGGAGATCCGGCAGCAGGGTCGCGGCGCGCTGCCCACCGACATGTGCCGCACCCCGTGCATTCTCGCGATCAAGATGGCCGAGGCGCACGAGGCGTGGCGCGCCAGCCTCACCACCACCACACTCGCCGACATCCTCGCCACCCTGCCCGACTCGACCCCGCCCCGCACCCGCCGGAAGTTGACGGGACAGCCGTAGCCGAATCCACGAGATCCGCGCGACCGAGCGCCGGGAACGCTCGATATCGATTGCACGACAAGATCATCAGCACCCGATATCGACCGGCGGAAATATGAACATCGGATGATGCCCGGCTCAAATAATTCTCAACTTCGGACGCACAGGTCCGCGATCGCTCCAATGCCGGCGCCCGTCCCGTGATCACCACCGGGACTTGCCGACCCAGCTGTTTACCCAATGTTCGGAAGAACCGGCAGATGTTGCTAACGCACGCCCGGGACGATCCGATTGTCATTATGTCGAGGACGGCAGGTACGCACCTTCCCAACGGTGCAGGCAGTCCCCCCGAGACTCTGGTGGACGATAGGTACGCGAGCCAATCTCGAACAGATAACACAGGAACAGGCACTGATGATGATCGCTCAGGAAACCGATGGCCGGGCGCGGCTGATGCCGGGTGTGCCGCACGGCGAAGACGGCCACCCGCTGATGGCGAATTGGTACGAATTCTCCCCGCCCCTGCCGGACGCCGATCACGCGGTCCGATTCGCGGTTCTGGACGCACGCGGCTTCTATCCCTGCGACGGCCTCGGACTCGTCCTCGACGGCAGCCACTGCCTGTGCAAGCGCCGTGGACTGACGAACGACGACGCGCTCGCGGCGCTCGGCGCCGGTTACCACCTCACGTAGCCCCGTGGGCTCGCGCACCGCGAGCCCACTAACCCGCCGCCGCTGATCAGGTCGCCGAGTCGATTCGGCCGGTGAGACGCCCGATCGCGGCGGCATCGTTGTGTCCGGCGAACGCCCGCGCAACCGGACCGAGCGGCCGCAGCGCGCCGCGGAACCCGCCCAGCACCGCGACCCGCGTGCCGGCGGCCTCGGGAACCACGGCCATGCCGCCCAGCAGGAACCGGCTCTGCATCAGGCACCATCCAGGTTCCAGCACCACCGTGAAGCGCGCCCGCAGCCCCGAACGACCGCGAACCAGCAGCCGCCGGGCCGAGCCCGCGCGATCGGGAAGGTAGCGCGCCGAGGCGATATCGGCGAACAGCCACCGCGGGAGTTCACCCTCCAGATCGGACATCACCGCCCACACCCGATCCGGCGCGGCGTCGAGCACCGCCTCGTGCAGATGCCCGCCGGGCGCCGCCGCGGCGATCACGCGCAGCCTCCGGACGGGATCGAAGTCGGCCACCGGCCACCGCATCGACTCGCTCATGCCCGCCACTCCCTCCGAAAGCTGGCGCGCGCCCGCGCCAGTCGCGACTTCACCGTTCCCACCGGAACATCGAGCAGCCGCGCGGCGTGCTGCTCGTCCAGCCCCTCCAGGTCGCGCAGCACCAGAATCGCGCGATGCTGCGGGCTGAGCCGGCGCAGCACGTCCGCCACATCGACGGCCAGCTCGACATCGCCCGGGGCGGGCAGCTCCGGCAGCTCGGCGGCAACCGGCCGGCTCCGCGCCACCTTCACCGCCTCCCGCACCGCGATGACGCGCACCCAGCCGAACAGCGCCCGCGGATCGCGCAGCCGGCGCAGGTGGCCGAAGACCGCAATCAGCGTCTCCTGCACCGCATCCGGGCCCAGATCGAGCGCGATCGGGCCGCACAGCGCACGCACGTAGGGCGTGATCGCCGTCAGCAGCTCGTCGACGGCCAGCATGTCGCCCCGCTGCGCGGCCCGGACCAGATCCGCCAGCCGATCCGGATCGATCCGGCGCGGATCCCGGTCCTCGGGTGGTCCGGACATCAGCGCCCCTTCGTTCAATGGGTATCGCACACATCGAAGGAGCGGCCGACGGTCCGGAAGGTTCCCGAGATCCATGTCACTTCTCGCCGTGGAACGCCGCCGCCGGCCCGCCCCTCCTTCCGGGCATGAAGCGTTACACATCCACGCTGTTCCTGCTCACGCTCATCGGTCAGGCGGCGTGGTCGCTCGCCAATGCCGTGTGGTGGCATCGCTCGCCCGGTACCGACGCGCTCGGACTGGTACTCCTGACTCTGTTCACGGTGGTGGCGGCGTCCGGATACCGGCGGTGGCCGATCGTCGCCGTGCGAGTCGTGGTCGGTCTCGAGTTCCTGGCCGTGCTCGCCGACCGTTTCGGCCTGCTCGGCGGGCCCGGCAGTCCGGGCGTGGCATGGGGCGACTTCGCGCACTTCGTCTCGTACACGCGTCAGGTGACCGCATTCCTGCCCGGCGGATTCGCCCTGCCTCTCGCGGTCGCCGCGACGATCGCCGAATCCGGTCTCGCCATCGCCCTGCTCACCGGCATACGCTCGCGCCCCACCGCGGCCGCGACGGCCGCACTCCTGGCGAGCTATGCCGCCTCCATGACCCTGTCCATGCCCCTGACCCAACCGCTGCACTACCTCGTCTACCCCCAGGCCGCCGGAATGCTCGCCATCGCAACCCGTCCCGCGCTGGTCGCGGGCCGAGCGCGGCGTGCCCGCGACGCGGACCACGCGCCGTCCGAGCGGAGCGGGGCACCTAAGCTACGCCCATGAGCGAGCGCAGCGAGCGGTTAAACAACACAGCCACAAGAGTGCTCGTGCCGGAGCCGAGCGCCAGCGAGGTGGAGGCATGAGTACTCGTACCGCCGTCGTGACCGGGGCCAGTTCGGGGATAGGCGAGGCCACCGCCCGCGAACTGGCCGAACAGGGGTATCACGTCGTCGTGGGGGCGCGGCGGGTCGATCGGCTCGAGAAGCTGGCGCAGGAGATCGGCGGCACCGCGCTGGCGCTGGACGTGACCGACGAGGAGTCGGTGCGCGCGTTCTGCGATGCGATCGAATCCGCCGAGGTGCTGATCAACAACGCCGGCGGGGCCAAGGGGCTGGCGCCGGTGGCCGAGGCCGACCTGGACGACTGGCGCTGGATGTGGGAAACCAATGTGCTGGGCACGCTGCGGGTGACCAGGGGGCTGCTGCCGAAGCTGATCGCGTCGGGCGACGGGCTGATCGTCACCGTCACCTCGGTGGCCGCGATGGAGACCTACGACAACGGCGCGGGCTACACCTCGGCCAAGCACGCGCAGGGTGTGCTGCACCGGACGCTGCGCGGCGAGCTGCTCGGACAGCCGGTCCGCCTCACCGAAATCGCCCCCGGCGCGGTCGAAACCGAATTCTCGCTGGTCCGCTTCGGCGGCGACGCCGAGCGCGCCGCGAAAGTCTACGAGGGCATCGATCCGCTTGTCGCGCAGGACATCGCCGAGATCATCGGGTTCGTCGCGAGCCGCCCGCCGCACGTCGACCTGGACACCATCGTGGTCAAGCCGCGCGACCAGGCCGGGCCCGGCCGCTTCGCCCGCCGGAGCTGATCGCGTACCACGCCGGGCATTCCACTCGACGAGCATCCGATCCCGCAGCGGACAGGCGCGAAATCTCGCGCACGGGAATACCTCGCAAACGCAGTGCCGTTCATCCCGTTGGGTGTGCGAGTTCGTGAGGAGTTCTCGATCATGGTTGCTGTTGTCTTCGGCGCGCGCGGAAATGTGGGCCGCCACGTCGTCACGGGTCTGCTGGCGGCCGGTGAGCAGGTCCGGGCCGTCAGCCGGGATCCGAAGGCGGACTTCGGTTCCGGGGTGCAGGTCGCCGTGGCGGACCTGGAGCGGCCCGAGACGCTGCCCGAGGCGCTGGCCGGCGCCGACACCGTGTTCCTGTACGCGACGCCCGACGGCGGCGCGGACTTCGTGAAGGCCGCCGAATCCGCCGGGGTCCGGCACGTGGCCCTGCTGTCGTCGGTGTCGGTGGTGGGCCCCGACGCCGAGCACAACCCGATCGGCCGACTGCACCGGACGGTCGAGCTGGCCCTGGAACGCTCGAGCCTGGACTGGACCTTTGTCAGGCCGGGCATCTTCGCCACCAACATCCCGTGGTGGTGGGGCGCGCAGATTCGCACCGAAGGCGTTGTTCGCCTGCCCTATCCGGACGCGCACACCGCCCCGGTCCCGGAGCGGGACATCGCCGCGCTCGCGGTCACCGCGCTCACCGAACCGGGCATGTCGCACCAGGCCTTCACCCTCTACGGATCCGAATCCCTGCCCCTGCAACGGCAATTCGAGCTCATCGGCGAGGCCACCGGGCGCCCGATCCGGATCGAGACGGTCACGCCCGAGCAGGCGCGCGCAGATCTCGCCGCGCGGCTGCCGGAATTCCTGGCCGACAACTTGATTCGGATGTGGGCCGCAAACGACGGTGTCCCGGCGCCGATTTCGACCATCGTCGCGAAGGTGACCGGACGTCCGGCGCAATCGTTCGCCCAGTGGGCCGTCGACCATGCGGACGACTTCCGCCCGTAGCTTCCCGCTGCGTCGAGGTGGTGCGGGCGCGAATGCCGAACCACCTCGACTCCGGGGCCGATTCGCGGGCGACGCCACCCTGCCGGTCACGGACGGAACAACCCGGCAATGCATGATCCGAGCGGCCGGATGTCGGCTCGACCGGCTGACGGTTCCCCTCGACAGGGATGACCGAAGTATGACGTCAGGGTAGGCGGGGACTTTCCCGGTCCGAAGGGGTGTTCACTGGATGTGGAAGACCGTCGACGAAGGAGAGGTATGTCCGAGACGAAGACCGCGATCCTGGCCGGTGGATGCTTCTGGGGAATGCAGGATCTGATCCGCAAACAACCGGGAGTGGTATCGACACGGGTCGGCTACACCGGTGGGCTCAACGACCGTCCCACCTACCGCAATCACCCCGGTCACGCCGAGGCCGTGGAGATCGTCTACGACCCCGCCGTGACGAGCTACCGGGATCTGCTGGAGTTCTTCTTCCAGATCCACGACCCGACGACCAAGGATCGCCAGGGCAACGACATCGGGACCAGCTACCGATCGGCCATCTTCTACCTCGATGCCGACCAGCAGCGCGTCGCGAACGAGACCATCCTCGACGTCGAGGACTCGCGCCTGTGGCCGGGAAAGGTCGTCACCGAGGTGACTCCGGCGAGCGAATTCTGGCAGGCCGAACCCGAGCACCAGGACTACCTCGAGCGCTATCCGGACGGATACACCTGCCACTTCCCCCGCCCGGGCTGGAAGCTGCCGAAGCGGCAGACCACCGCCTGAGGCGGCACCGCCGGGACCCGGCTCAGTTCCCGCTGGGCGGGCCCGGCGGTAGGGGCGTCGCCGAGACGACGGGCGCCGGCTCGCCGTGCAACGCCGACATCGTTGTCCAGGTATCCCAGTCGATGGTCCAGTCGTAGATGTCGCCGTCGGCGGCCGACAGCGCGATCCGGGTGCCGGTCACCTCGACCGGATCCCCGTACAAGGCGGTGGGAAAGTAGGCCTCCGCGTTCTCGGTGCTGAGGTTGATGCAGCCGTTGGTGACGTTCGAATTGCCTTGTGCGCCAGCCGACATCGGGTTGGCGTGAATGAATTCGCCGTTGTTGGAGATGCGTACGGCCCAGCGCTCGCGAGCGTTGGTGTAGAAGGGCGGATTCGACATCGTGAAGTCCTCGTACTTCTCGGTGACCACGTGGATGCCCGAGCGCGTCACGTTGCGCGTCTCGTTGCCCTCGCCGTAGCTGCACGGGAAGTCGAACAGCACGGTGCCCTCGCGATACACCTGCACGCGATGGGTGGCCGCGGCGCCCTTGACGATCTGGCTGCGGCCGATCTTGAACGACGAGGTCATATCCGAATCGCCGTACTCGCCCGCGCCCAGGTCGAGCCCGTACAGCCCGGCCGCGAAATCGACCGTGGTGCCGGGGGCCCAGTACTCCTTCGGGCGCCAGTGCGCGCGCGAGCCGTTGTCGTCCGGCAGCCAGGCCCAGCCGCCCTCGGTGGGCGGATTCGTGGTGACGGTGAGCGCCTTCTCCGCGGCGGCCTTGTTCGCCACATGGCTCTTGAACTGCAGGATGATCGGCGCGGCGATGCCGACCTCCTGGCCGTCGCCGATGTTGATCGTGGCGGGCACGGTCTTCTTCGGGGAGATCGTGGTGAAGGTGCCCTCGATCGGGACGGGCTTGTTGTCGGTGCCGGTCGCGGTGCCTGCCCAGGTGTAGCTGGCGCCGTACCCGAGCGGCTCGGTGACCCGGAAACTCGTCCGGTCCGCCGAGAGCGTGCCGGTGATCTGCTTGCCCGCGGCATTGGTCAGCGTGACCTGGCCGATGGTGCCGTCCGCGACCCGCACCGAGACCGGGGTGATCGGGTTGACGTCCGCGCTACCCGCATCGGGCTCGAAGGTGACCTTCACGACCGGCCCCTCCGCCGCGGGCGCGCCGCCACCGCCGCTGCCGTTCGAACATCCGGCCACGAACGCCGCGGCCGCCAGCTGAGCCATACCGACGAGTGCGGCCCGGCGGCTGGTGACTCTTCGAATGCTCACCAGCTCGAATGTACCGCGCGACCGCGGCGCCCCGGCCGCCGAAGACCGTGGTTGCCGCCACTCGCAGAGTGCGGTGTCAGATCGTCACGCCCACCGTCACCGGTTCGGGTTCCAGGCGGATTCCGAATCGCTCCTCGACGCCGTCGCGCACGGTGCGGGCCAGCGCCACCAGGTCCGCGGCCCCGGCCGAGCCCCGATTCGTCAGCGCCAGCGTGTGCTTTGTCGAGAGCCGGGCGGGCGCGTCCGGGTCCGGGAAACCCTTGCCGAATCCCGCCCTCTCGATCAGCCAGCCCGCGGAGAACTTGACCCCCTCGGCGGCCGGGTAGGTAGGGATTGTGACATCACCCACTTGTGCGGCGATGGCCGACCGCACGTCGTCCACCCGTGCGGCGGGCACGACCGGGTTCGTGAAGAAGGACCCCGCGCTCCAGGTGTCGTGATCCTCGGGATCCAGCACCATGCCCTTGCCGGCGCGCAGCCGCAGCACCGCCTCGCGCACCCGCGCGGCCGGACGGGTCTGCCCCTCGGCCGCATCGAGGGTGGCGGCGAGTTCGCGATAGTTCAGGGGCGCGCTCGACCCGTCCGGGTGCAGGGTGAATTCCACGGCCAGCACGACGGCCCGGTCGGTGTGCTTGAGCGCGGAGGTGCGATAACCGAATCCGAGTTCGTCCGGTGTGGCCCAGTGGATTTCACCGGACGCCCGGTCCAGCAGCCGCACCCGCCGCAGCAGCTGCGCCACCTCCACGCCGTAGGCCCCGACGTTCTGCACCGGCGTCGCGCCCGCCGAACCCGGTATGCCCGACAGGCATTCCAGCCCGCCCAGCCCGGCGGCGACGGTCGCAGCCACCACCGCGTCCCAGTCCGCACCCGCCTCGGCCAGCACCCGATCCGCACCGAGCTCGACCGCGCCGGTAGTGATCCTCACCACGACCCCGTCGAATCCGGAGTCGGCGATCAGCAGGTTCGATCCGCCCGCCAGCAGCAGCACCGGCACCCCGGCGGCATCCAGCGCGCGCACGGTCGCCACCAGAGACTCGGTGCTCGCGCACTCGGCGACGGTCGCCGGGCCACCCACCCGCAACGTCGTCAGCCCGGCCAGCGGGACCGAATTCCGCACCCGCGCACCGGTTGCGGCCAGCAGTTCGGCCGCGGCGAGCGTGCGCTCGCCGCCCTCGCCCGGCACCACCTCAGAAGTACGCACAGCCACAAACGGTAGCCTGTTCGACCATGGCCACACCCCTCGCGTTCACCGCCAACTACGCATATTCGACCGACGCCCTCCGTGCGGCGCTGGCGGATGAGCAGTATTGGAAGGCTCGCATCGCCGAGGTCGGCGGTCCGGGTGCGCGCCTGGAGTCGTTCGAGAAGATCGGCGAGAACCAGCTGCGGATCTCGACCGTGCACACCATTCCGGCCGAGGAGCTGCCCGCCGCGATCACCTCGGTGCGTCCCGGCGGCCTGATCATCCCGCGCACCGAGACCTACAACGGCCTGTCCGGCGTCTTCGAGGCCCACGTGCAGGACGCTCCCGCCACCGCGCAGGGCACGGTCACCCTGACAGGTGACCAAACACACTCCCAGGTGGTGATGGACGGCAGCGTCGAGGTCACCATCCCGCTCTTCGGCAAGAAGATCGAGAAGGCGGTTGCCGAGAGATTGCAGGAACTCCTCACAAATGAGGCGGAATTCACCGGCACCTGGATCGCAAACCACTGAACGGCCAGTAACCTACGCCCATGGCCCGCCGACTCCACTACTCCGCCCGCTACCCGCTGCACACCACCAAGGAGGTGTACTCGGCGCTGTCGGACCGCGCCTACTGGGACGCGCGGATGGCGAAGATGCGCGAGTACTCCCCCAACGAGGTGGTCGCGCTGGAGGCCGGCGACAACGGCATCGCGGTGGAGCTCGAGCACGTGGTGCCGCGTCACCTGCTGCCGGACCTGGCCCAGACGGTGATGCGCAGGGACATGGTCATCACCCGCACCGAGAAGTACGGCCCATACGGCCCCGAGGTCGTCGGCGAGATGTCGGCCACCATCCCGACCGGGCCCACCGGCACGATGAGCGGCAAGCTGCACCTGTTCCCCACCGAGACCGGCTGTACGCTGCGCTCCTCCCCGACGGCCAAGGTGTCCATGCCGCTGCTGGGCCCGCGGCTGGAACAACTGATCCTCATCAACTTCATCGATCTGCTGCGCGCCGAGGCCGAATTCACCAAGCAATGGCTGGACGAGCAGAACCCGGCCGACCTTCGGGGACGGTGAGGAGGCGGAGCTTGCGGAGCCGACGGGGTGGGTAAGCTCAGTGGCACCGGTAGACCGGTCGGCGCGATCACCCGCGGGACCACCGGGATCAACCGGTTGCGGCGCAGCGACCGCTGGCTGATGCACGACGAGCTGGTCTGCACGCGGCTGCGGGAAAGCCCGGATCCGCTGGTCGTCGACCTGGGTTACGGCGCCAGTCCGGTAACGACGCTGGAACTGGCGACGCGGCTGCGGCGGGTGCGCCCCGACGTGCGGGTGGTCGGGCTGGAGATCGATCCCGACCGTGTCGTACCCGGCCGGGACGGGGTGCGGTTCGCACGCGGTGGCTTCGAACTCGCGGGACTGCGCCCGGTGCTGGTGCGCGCGTTCAACGTGCTGCGGCAGTACCCGCAAGACGCTGTGGCACAGTCGTGGTCGACGATCCTGGGCGGCCTCGCGCCCGACGGACTGCTGATCGAGGGCACCTGCGACGAGCTGGGCCGCCGCTGCGCCTGGGTGCTGCTGGATCGTTCAGGTCCGCGCTCGCTCACGCTGGCCTGGGATCCGTTCACCGTCGACCGCCCCTCCGACGTCGCCGAACGCCTGCCGAAGGTGTTGATACACCGCAACATTCCCGGCGAACCCATCCACGCACTGCTCACCGCCGCCGACCGCGCCTGGGCGCACGCCGCCCCGCTGGCACCGTACGGCCCGCGGGTGCGCTGGCGAGAGGCGGTGAAATTGTTGCGCGAGAACGGTTTCCCGGTCCATCGTTATCGACGCCGGATGCGCGACTGCGTCCTGTCGGTCCCCTGGAATGTCGTGTCCCCCAACGGATCCTGAGAGCCCATCGCTCCAGCATTTGACCCCTCGCGTCCAGCTGCGATAACCCGCCTCTGGAACAGCGCCGAGAGCGCGGCGGGATCAGGCGCGGGCAAGCGACCGGCGCACCCGGGCCGCGACATGGAACGGCATCGAATCCGCCGCGACGCGGATCGCCTCGCCCGCGCAGCGCCGGATGGCGACCGCGTCGGCGACCACCTCGTCCAGCGCGATCTGCCCGATACCCGATTCGGCCAGGTCCAGCACGGTCCGCACCGGCGTCGTGACCAGGAAGGCCCCAGCCGATTCGACCTCCTCGCGGCGCAGCGCCCGCCGCACCACCACCAGTCCCGGCGCGCTGGGCAACCGCCCGATACTCGCGGACATGTGCACGAATCGCGGCCGCAACCGGCCCAGCCCGTGCAGTTCTGCCGCGCTGTGATGCGAGACCGCGGCCGCGCCGTCGAACCACGCCGACCACATCGCGTACTCGTCCAGCGGGCCCACCGGCCAGTCGGCCAGGCGCATGAGCCCCACCCCGGCCCGGGTCACCGTGCCATCGGCGAGCGCCCCGCGAATCAGATCCTCGCATTCCGCGCGGACCACCGCGCGGGTGGTGAAATACCCGGCGTGCCGCGCCGCGATCCCGCGCAGCACCGACCACAATTGCTCTGGATCCCGTTCCCGGCCGCCGGGATCCGATCGGCGCCGCGCCCGCGGCCCGCCACGGTTACGCATGCCGCCGCCACCGTCGCCGGCGGCACGCGCTTCCCTGGACATGCGATTCAGGCTACGCCGGGAAAATGTGCGGTATGCCACAATCGAGCATTGGGGGCGATATATCCCAGGCACGTCATTCCGGCGCACTTTCGGCCGGGATCTTCATCCATCCCACAGAGCGAGCTCAGAAAGTTCGGGAAGAATCGGTGCCATGACCATGCCAGACACCAGGATCGGAGCGGCGCCGCGGCGCGGGCGGGCGCGCCGGATCGTGCTGATCGTCGGACTCGTCATCGTCCTGGCCATCGCGGGTACCGCGGCCGGGCTGGAATCCTGGGCGCGCAAACACTATTCGGACTGCATTGCCACCCAGCTCCACCAAAGCTTGGGCTCCAAGGTTTCCGTGCACTTCGGCTGGAAGCCGTTGCTGATCACCGGCCTCGATCACAACGTCGGATCGCTCACCGTCGACAGCGACGACGCGCAGTTCGGTCCCGCCGTCGGCATGAAGGTGCACGCCACACTCAACAACATCACCCAGCACGGCGCCAACGCCACCGTCGGCAGTTCCAGCGCCGATGTGGTCTGGAGCGACGACGGCATCGCGCAGACCCTCGGCGGGCCGGTCTCGGGCGTGCAGTCGAATCCGGCCGCGGGCACGCTGGATGTGAAGGTGCTCGGCGGCCTGGCCGATCTGCAGCTGCGGCCGCACATCGTGGGCAACCAGATCCAGGTCGACGCCGCCAACGCGGCCGTGCTCGGTTTCGGGGTTCCCACCGATCTGGTCTCCGGCATCGTCAAGACGATGTCCCAGGGCCTGCAGAGCTACCCCCTGAACATGCGCCCGACGCAGCTGAGCATCACCAACACCGGCATCGACGTGAAGCTCTCCGGCGGCGCGGTCACCCTGCAGGGCGACCCCAACGCCCCGGTCCCGACCACCTGCTGAGCCAGCGACTACTCCGGAAAGCCTTGCAGCACAGCGCGAGAGCCCGAGAGGCCGAGCCGGGTTGCGCCCGCACCGATCAGCTCCGCCGCGGCCTCCGCGGTCCGGATGCCGCCGCTGGCCTTGACGCCCAGGCGCCCGCCGACGGTCTGCGCCATGAGCCGCACGGCGTGCACGCTCGCGCCGCCGGCGGGGTGAAATCCCGTGGAGGTCTTGACGAAATCGGCCCCGGCGCGCTCGGCGGCGCGGCAGGCCTCGACGATCGCCTCGTCGGTCAGGGCCGCCGCCTCGATGATCACCTTCAGCAGCGCCCGATCCCCGATCGCCTCGCGCACGGTGACGATGTCGGACAGCACGGCGTTGTAGTCCCCGGCCAGCGCCGCGCCGACATCGATGACCATGTCGACCTCGGCCGCGCCCTGATCCACGGCCAGCCGTGCCTCGCTGCCCTTGACCAGCGAGTGATGCTTTCCCGACGGGAATCCGGCCACGGTGGCCACCACCAGTCCGGGCGCGCGGACCGGAAGCATCGAGGGCGACAGGCACACCGCGAAGACGCCCAGTTCGCGGGCCTCGGCGATGGTCGCGGCGACCTCGTCCGGGGTCGCGGTCGGTGCCAGGAGGGTGTGGTCGATCATCGCCGCCACGTCCGCACGGGTGAGCACGTCAGCCATGAGCACAGAGTGTGGCACACCGGCGGTGCCCGGACCGAATGTCGTTGCGTCGTCGTCGGCTCGTCCCGCACACTCGTTGTGGTCGGTATGACGGCCGTGTCCTTACCTCGAGCCGCAGCCTCCCCGGAAGGTGTGCCACCGTGCTGATCCGCCGTGAACGGCCCGGCGACATCCCCGCGATCGACGCGGTCCATCGGGCCGCCTTCGCCCTCGAATACGCGAACGGCACCGACCCGCGGCCGGAGGTCCCGGACGCCTCGGCCGATCCGCCCGAGGTCGCGCTGGTCCATCGGCTGCGCAGCGATTCCGGCTGGATGCCGACGCTGTCGCTGGTGGCGCAGGACCACGAGCGCGTGGTCGGGCACGTGTGCCTCACCCGCGCGGGTGTGGGCCCGTTTCCGGTGCTGGCCCTGGGCCCGATCGGCGTGCTGCCCGAGCGGCAGGGTGCCGGCGTCGGTGCGGCCCTGATGCACGCCGCGCTCGGCGCCGCCGACGCCCTCGACGAGCCGCTGGTCGGCCTGCTCGGCAGCCTCGAGTACTATCCCCGTTTCGGATTCGTCCCCGGCACGCGCCTCGGCATCGTCCCCGACGAGCCCTCCTGGGCTTCCCACTTCCAGGTCCGCACGCTGACCGCCTACGAGCCCGGCATGACCGGCGGGTTCCGCTACTGCGAGCCGTTCTACGGCGTCTGACGATTGTCCCCATCCCCTCGGACCGGCAGCGCCGCCACCTGGGAGGATGTCCGGCATGAATGTTGCTTCCGATGACCGGCGATTCGTGCTGACCCTGGGATGTCCGGACCGTCCGGGCATCATCGCCCGGATCACCTCGTTCATCGCGGGCTTCGGGGGTTCGATCATGGAGGCCGGGTACCACTCCGACATCGACTCCGGCTGGTTCTTCACCCGGCAGGCGATCACGGCCTCGACGGTTCCGTTCGGCCTGGACGAGTTGCGCGCCCGGTTCGCCGAGGTGGCCGCGGAGCTGGGACCCGAGACCGAATGGCAGCTGCTCGATTCCGGTGCCCGGCGCCGCGCGGTGCTGCTGGTCAGCCGGGACGGTCACTGCCTGCACGACCTGCTGGGCCGCGCCGCCTCCGGCGAGCTGCCCGCGACGATCGAGGCGGTGATCAGCAACCACCCGGACCTGGGCGAGATGACCCGGGCACACGGGGTGCCGTTCCACCACGTGCCGTTCCCGAAGGATCCCGCCGAGCGCGGCCCGGCCTTCGAGCAGGTGCGCGAACTGGTTGATGCCCACGACCCGGATGCAGTGGTGCTGGCCCGATTCATGCAGGTGATGCCCCCCGAGCTGTGCGGCCACTGGTCGGGCCGGGTGATCAACATCCACCACAGCTTCCTGCCCTCGTTCGTCGGCGCCCGCCCGTATCACCAGGCGTTCGCCCGGGGCGTGAAGCTGATCGGCGCCACCTGCCACTACGTGACCGCCGAGTTGGACGCGGGACCGATCATCGAGCAGGACGTCATCCGCATCGACCACGGCGACGAGGTCCGCGACATGGTCCGCCAGGGCCGCGACATCGAGCGCGTCGTGCTGGCCCGCGGGCTGCGCTGGCACCTCGAGGGCCGGGTCCTGGTGCACGGCCGCCGCACGGTGGTGTTCTCGTAAGCGCCAGAAGGACACAGCAGCGGCGGGGCCAAGACCGGGCGCCCTTGACCGGCCTTGGCGAGCGACACGGCACCGGCCGTGTCGCCGCCCTCCCCCGCGGCTAGCTCGGTGAGCTAGCTGGCAACCGCCCCGCGCCGACGCGCGAGGCGAATCATGCGATGCAGTTCGGCATTGAATTCCCGGGGCGCCTCGATGTTCACCAGGTGGCCCGTGGGCAGTACCGTGAAACGGTCCAGGTGGCCGGATTCGGCGAGCAGATCGGCGATTTCGCGCGAATGCACCGGAGGCAGCAGCTTGTCCTGCGCACCGACGATCACGCTGGTGGGCACCGTGATGCTGGCGGCCGCCGTGCCGAGGTCGAGCGTGGCGAGATCGCGGGCGACCGCGCCGCGCACCCCGGGGCGGCAGGAGCGGACGATGGACAGGCCGAAATCCGCACGGTCCGAGTCGGTCTCGGGGCTCATGATGCGCGATTTGAACAGCATGCGCGCCGGAGCCAGGCCCGGCAGCGGCACCGGGGCGCCGAATACGGTCTGCGCCAGCCATACCGGCGTCGGGAGGAAGTCACCGAGAACCGGAATGACCTTGGCGCGGGCCGGAATCTGCCGCGCGGCGGTGGTCGCCAGCAGCACCGCGGATGCCCGGCGGACCACCTGATCCGCGTAGCGCTGCGCCCAGGCCTGAATTGTCATGCCGCCCATGCTGTGACCGACCAGGACCGCCCGCTGCCCGGGCCGCAGCACCGCGTCGAGCACCTCGGACAGGTCGTCGGCCATCTGGTCCGGGCCGAATTTCCGGGTGCCGAGCCCACTTTCGCCGTGGCCGCGCTGATCGTAGGCGATCACGCGGTATTCGCCGGAGAAGGCGTTGATCTGCTGATTCCAGTATTCGATGCAGCACGACCAGCCGTGGATCAACACGATCACCTCCCCGTGCTCGGGCCCGTAGGCGTGCACCCGCAGGCGCGCACCGTCGGCGGTGACGACGGGCACGACCTCGGGTGTGGGGTCGGCATTGAGCGAAGCGGTCCGATAGGTCCGGATGCGCAGCTGCGCGCGTTGGGTCGCGGTCAGCGCGTCGGCGGCGGAGAGTAATCCGGTCACCGACCTGGGCAGCTTTGCCAACATGAGCACTCCTTTGTGTCCAATCGCACACTACCGCGCTAACCGCAGTGCTTGCTAGTGCAAGCAAGCAACCGACCGGTCGGAGACATCGTCGCCTTTGAGACATCCCACGGAGACCGGTCGGCACTGCAGCTCGCCGAGGTCGAATACCCACTCCGCCGCAACAACATTCATCCCCCTGACAACAGCCGGGCCCTGTGCAATACACATCGCCGCCGATCCCGCGGCAGATACCGATTCCCCCGTAACGAATTGCGAACGATCGGACGAACACGGCAACTCGACGCGAGAGCAGCAAGCACCTGCCCGTAACCCGCTGGTGCACAGCGGATTACCACGGATGGACCTACGCGGTGGCCCGCTGGGCGGTGAACGCGGTGGCCAGCACCCGGGACAGCTCGGCATTGAACGCCTCGACGGCCTCCACATTGCCCAGATGCCCGGTGGGCAGGACCACGAACCGGTCGAGCACGCCGGCCCCGGTCAGCATCGCGGCAATGCGCTCGGCGTGCACGACCGGGGTCAGATCGTCGTTCTCACCCGCAATGACGGTGGTCGGTACGGTCAGCCCGGCCGCCGCGCGGCCCAGCTCGAGCGCCGCGAGCAGCACGCCGAAGCGGGCCCGCACCGTCCCGGGACAGGCGCGCACGATGTTGAACGCGAAGTCCGCGACATCGCCGGTCGACGCGAGGGTCATGACCCCGCGACGGAACCCCCACCGCACCGGCGCGATCGGCGGGAATGGCCCCGGCGCACCCAGGATGGCCCGGCCGATGGGCAGCCGCAGCGGCAACGGCAGCCGCCGCAGCGGAGGAATGACGGTGGTCTCGGCGATCAGGTCCCCCGCCGCGGTGTTGGTGAGCACCACGGCTGCCGCGCGCTCGGAGACCGGGACGCGGGTCCGCGCGGCCCACGCCTGGATCGTCATGCCGCCCAGGCTGTGCCCGACCAGCACGGCCCGCTGCCCGGGCCGCAGGACGGCATCCAGCACAGCCGACAGGTCGTCGGCCAGCAGATCGGTGCTGAGCGGGACGTTGCCCAGCTCGCTCTCGCCGTGCCCGCGCTGGTCGTAGGCGATGACGCGATAGCGCCCCGCCAGGGCGTTGATCTGCGGATTCCAGTATTCGATGCAGCACGTCCAGCCGTGCGCGAACACGATGACGTCGCCGTTTTCCGGACCGTACGAGTGAACTCGCAGGGTGGCGCCGTCGGACGTGATCACCGGGACGACCACGGGCGCTACGCGCGGCGGATCGAACCTGGCATCGGCGTAGTTCCTGGCGCGAAGCCCGGCGCGGCGCGCGCGCCGCAGGGCACCGACGAGATCGAGCAGACCCGTCATCCGGGCAGGCAGCATCGCATGCATCCGAACACTCCTTTGTGTGTTACCTAGAAATACGGTAACTCGGAGTATCAGGAACTAGCCAGAGCCGGGGAATGTGACCGGCGCTACATCCGCGGGTCGATGTGAATCGGCTTACCTACCAGCGCGGACCGCGCTGAATCTCGTCCACCTTGGGTCGCACGTCGGCCAGGTACACGCCGGTGGCGACCATACCCACCATGAGCCCGATCATCCCCAGACTGAACACGCCCAGCATCGGTAAACCCAGCAGGAGCGCGGCGACGACCAGGATCGTGACCCAGATCGGCTTGGTGAGCTTGTCCACCGCGGTGAATGCGTCACGACGCTGCCGAACGGCATGCACGAGAGCGAAGAGGCAGGCCGCCAGCGCGGCGAGCTGAATCAGCAGCCAGAGAAGGCCGGACAGGGAGGACACACCTCAATGATATAGAGCGAAGCCCCCGCGCAGCCGGACAGCGCGCGGGGCCTTCGGTGATGCGGAGAAGCGGTTACTTCTTGACCGCGGCGGTGGCCTTCTTGGCCGGCGCCTTCTTCGCGGGGGCCTTCTTGGCGGGAGCCGCCGACTCGGCCTCGTCGACGGGGGCGGCCTCGGTGGTCACCTGCACGACCTCGGCGTCGACGACCGGGGCCGCCTCGGCCTCGGTGGCCTCCTCGCCGTTGCCCAGCAGACCGCGGGCCTGCTCGGACACCTTGCCGAACACGTCCTCGGCGCGGGTGACGACGTCGGAGTAGATGCCCTCGACGCGGTCGAAACCCTCACCGAAGGAGGGGTTCGAGCGCAGGCGCTCGACGGTCTCCTCGCCGCGCGCGGCCAGGTCCTGGTAGAGGTCCACCAGCTGGTGGTAGTACTGGTCGACGAGCTTGCGCAGCTCCTCGGAGGTCAGCTTCTCGCGCAGCTCGGCCAGGTCATCCGGCAGCTCGGCGGGCAGGCCCGTGAGGCGGTGACGCAGCGACTCGAACTGCTCCTGGGCGTCCGAGGGCAGGTTGGCCAGGCGCTCGCGCGCCTCGTCCACCCGGCCGTGGACATCGACGGTGGCGGTGCGCTCGCGCACCTTGCCGACCAGATCGTTGACGGCGGTGTAGAGGGCATCTCCGGCACCGACGGTGGCGTAGAGCGGTTTGGTTACGGTGGCGGTGGGCTCGGTCATAGTGTTTCGTTCTCCTGGCGTGGCGGAACTTCGGCAGTAGTGCGCGGAACCTCGTTGTCCCTGTCTCCCCCGGGAACGCCCCCTGTGGATTCGGATTCCGTTGCGTCCCCTCCGAAGTCGTTCCCCGCGTTTTCTCGGCGGAACGATTCGTAGATGTCCAGTAGCACCTGCTTCTGCCGTTCGGTGATCTCCAAATCGGTGAGCAGGGCGTCCCGGACCGGGCTGTGCGGCCTCTGTTCGAGGTACCCGGCCCGCATGTACAAGACCTCCGAGGAGACCCGCAGACCCTTGGCGATCTGCGCGAGAACCTCGGCGGACGGGTTTCGCAGTCCGCGCTCGATCTGGCTGAGATACGGATTGCTCACCCCCGCCAGCTGCGCGAGCTGTCGCAGCGAGACTTGCGCGGCTTCTCGCTGTGACCGGATGAAGCTTCCGATGTCGTGGGCCGCGCTGGCTACGCGGGCCACCTTGTCACCGAGATCCGCGGACGTCTCCACGGGTCCGTTGGTGGTCTGTTCGGAAACCTCGGGCTCCTGAGCCATGCAGTGCTCACCTTCCGGCGGTTGTGCGGTCAATTCTAGAACAGGGTGCTAACTATTGCAAGCACCCCAGTTAGCACTTATCCCAAGGCTCCCGGGAAGAGCAGGTGGGACGCGGCGTAGATCACCAGCCCGGCCAGCGATCCGACGACGGTTCCGTTGATGCGAATGAATTGCAGATCCCGTCCGGCCTGCAATTCGATCTTGATACTCGCCTCGTCGGCATCCCACCGCGCAACGGTATCGCTGATCAGGGTCGCAATCTCGGAACCGTAGTTCGACACCAGATATCGGACACCTCTTTCTACCCAAGCGTCCACTTTGTTTCGCATCTCCGGTTCGTTCACCAAACGCTGCCCGAGCTGCTGAACGTTCTCGGTGAGCTTGCGGCGTAGCGTGCTGTCCGGATCGTCGGCGGACTCCAGAATCAGCCGCTTCGCGGCGCGCCATGTCGCCCTGGCCATTCCGGTGATTTCCTCGCGGCCCATGATCTCGGCCTTGATCCGTTCCGCCTTCGCGATCATGGCCGGGTCGTGCTGCAGATCGTCGGCGAATTCGTCCAGAAATCGATTGGCCGCCAGCCGCACCTCGTGGTCGGGCTGCGAGCGGATCTTCCAGGTAAATTCGACCAACTCCCGGTAAATACGCTCCGACAGCAGGGTGCTGGCGAATTTCGGCGCCCACGACGGCGCATCGCGCAGCACGATCCGGTCGAGGGTCTCCTGACTGCCCAGCGCCCACTGATGGGCACGTTCGGCCAGCAGATCCAGCAGCGGCGCCTGCCGGTTCTCGGCCAGTAGCTCGGACAGCACCCGCCCGATCGGCGGACCCCACTGCGGTTCGGCGATCCGCCTGACGATGGTCTGGTCGATCACCTGCTCGACGTCCTCGTCGCGCAGCGCGTCGATGACCGCCCGCAGCATCGTCGAGGATTCCTCCGAGACCCGCGCCGCATGCTGCGCATCGGCCATCCAGCGACCCAGCCGGAACGAGATCTGCGCCGAATTCACCTTCTCCACAACGGTGTCGGGCGAAAGGAAATTAGTGCGCACGAAATTGCCGAGGCTCTCCCCCAGCTGATCCTTCTTCTTGCGGATGATCGCGGTGTGCGGAATGGGCAGTCCCAGCGGATGCCGGAACAGCGCGGTCACCGCGAACCAGTCCGCGAGCGCGCCGACCATGCCCGCCTCGGACGCCGCGCGCACGTACCCCACCCAGCCCGCGCCCCACCCGCGCGAGGCGATCCAGCAGCACACCAGATAGACCACCGTCGCGGCGGCCAGGAAGCCGGTCGCGACGAGCTTCATCCGGCGCAGATCGCGGCGCTTGCCCGACTCGTCCATCAGGTCCGCGAACGAGGTGGGCGGCTCGCGCCGGGGCGGTTCGCCTGTGTTGTTTCCCACTGCGAGCGCCGGCGCCGGGCCCGGATATCCATTGGTTCCGGGGGGACCCGCGGGCGGGGCAGACGGCCTGCCGGGGACGGCCCGCGTCATCGGATCCGGCCCCGTGGACACCGCATTGACCTCGCGGGAGGCCGCGCGGGAGGTGCTGCCGGGCGATTGCTCCATATTTCCATTCTGATACCCGCTCGTCGGGGAACCGCTCGCCACACCAGCCTAAGGGCAGGCCCGGCAGGCGGCTCCTGCGGCGCGTACGTGGCAGGGACGACACACGCGGCCTCGGCGAAGTCGGAACATCGCCGATCCGCAGGCCCTAAGCTGGAGTGGTCCCGGCCCCCACCTGAGGAGTCACCCTGTCCACCGAAGCCGCCCTCGAGTCCACCCCGCGCACGGGCCGGGTGGACGGTCGCAAGCGGCGCTGGCATCAGCACAAGATCGACCGGCGCGAGGAATTGGTCGACGGCACCCTGGCCGCGATCCGCAAGCGCGGCGGCGATGTCGGCATGGACGAGATCGCGGGCGAGATCGGCGTATCCAAGACCGTTCTCTACCGATACTTCTCCGACAAGAACGATCTGACCCGCGCCACCATGGAGCGGTTCATCGAGACCACCCTGATGCCCCGCATCTACGAGGCCATCAGCAACGACCTCGACGAATATCAGCTGGTCCGCAATACCCTGGCCGCCTATGTGCACACCGTGGACGCCGATACCGACGTGTACCGGTTCATCATGGGATACGGCTCGTCCACCGATAAATCCACACTCGCCGATTTCGAGAAGCTGTTCGCCGACATCGTCGCCGCGGTGCTGCGCGACAAGGCATTCAGCCGCGGCGTCGAGACCGAGGGCGTCGAGCTCTACGCGTATGTGCTCGTCGGCGGCGTCCAGCTGGCCACGGACTGGTGGATCAGCAACCGCGCCATGTCGGCGGACACGATGCTCGACCACCTGACGATGATGGCGTGGAGCGCGATCGACGGCATGGTCCGTGCGGGCGGATCGCCCGAGAAATTCAATTCCACCCCCCATCACCTGCCCGAGCCCGGCAAGAGCTGAGATACCCGCCCGTCGTCCTACCGACGGGTACGCGCCGAAGGTATACCCCGGCAGGAGAGGCACGGTATACCCCAGCAGGATGGGCCGGATCGGCCCGGTTCGTTACCCTGAACTCGACGGGGCCCGGGAGTTCCACCGTCGCGCGTGTCGGCACCAACGGAGGTATTTCATGGCCAAGGAGCTGCCGACATCACGGCTCGCCCGGGGGACCAAGCTCGGCGCCGTCGTCGCGGGAAATGTCCTGCGCGCCCAGAAGACTCGGCGCTCGATGCGCGGCCGCTCCGAGGAGGTGCGCGCCCGGATGGCCGAGGAATCGACGATCCGCGCCACCGAGCAGATGGTCATGGTGCTGGGCACCATGAAGGGCGTGGCGATGAAGCTGGGCCAGATCCTGTCGGTGCTGGATCTGGACATCGTGCCGCCCGCGCATCGCGAACGCTTCCAGCACCGGCTGGCGGTCCTGCGCGACAGCGCACCCCAGGTCTCCTTCGAGACCATGTGCGAGGTCGTCGAGCAGGATTTCGGCCGCCCGGCGGCCGAGCTGTTCGCCGAATTCGAGCCCGAGCCGATCGCCGCGGCCTCCATCGGCCAGGTGTACCGGGCGCGGCTGCACGACGGCCGCGCGGTCGCGGTGAAGGTGCAGTACCCCGGCATCGACGCGGCGGTGCGCGCGGATCTGAAGAATCTGGCGATGTTCCGCCGGATCCTGGCGACCGCGATGCCGTGGGTGACCCCGGCGGTACTGGACGAGCTGCGGCTGCACCTGGAGAGCGAGCTCGACTACGTCACCGAGGCCGCCACCCAGCGCCAGATCGCCGACCTCTATGCCGACCATCCGTTCATCGTCGTCCCTGCCAGCATGCCCGAGCTGTCGAGCACCCGGGTGCTGGTCTCGGAGTACTTCCCCGGCCGCAGCTTCACCCAGATCCGCGAACTGCCCGCCGCCGAGCGCAACCGGGTCGGGGAGATCATCTATCGCTTCTACGTGGGTTCGCTCTACAACTTCGGCGAGTTCTGCGGCGACCCGCATCCGGGCAACATCCTGCTCGGCGAGGACGGGCGGGTGGCGTTCCTGGACTTCGGGCTCTACAACCGGATGAGCTCGGACGATGTGCGGTTCGAGCTCACCTGCATCCGGGCCGCGGCCGAGGACCGCGCGGACGATCTGCGCCAGTTGATGATCGACCGCGGCATCATCGACTCGCCCGAGGAGGTGTCCGCCGAGGAATGCCTCGAGTACTGCCTGTCCGCGATCGAATGGGCGCTACTGGACGAGGAATTGACGATAACCCCCGAATTGGCAAGCGGCGCGGCGGTATTGGCGATCGACCCGCGCGCCACCGAATACGCAGGCATGAAGCAGCAGTCGCTGCCGCCGGAGCACCTGTTCTCCCGCCGTGCGGATTTCATGACCTTCGGGGTGCTCGGGCAGCTCGAGTCCACCAACAACTGGCATCGCATCGCACGCGAATGGATCTACGGGGATGCGCCGGTCACCGAATTGGGCAAGGCCCACCAGGCCTGGCTGGCTCAACGTCCCGCGCCGCGACCGACCACCGCGGGCGCACGCAAGAAATCCGGAAAACGGCGTAGCAAAGCGTGATTCGGTTCACGGGATAGGAAGCATCAGATGGCGAAGGACACGACGGACCGGGAGTTCGATCTTGTGCTGTTCGGCGCAACAGGTTTCGTAGGCGTGCTGACCGCGCAGTATCTGCGGGGCGCGGCCCCCGAGGGCGCGCGGATCGCGCTGGCGGGACGGTCGGAGGCGAAGCTGGCGGCGGTGCGCGCCGAACTTGGCGTGGATTGGCCTGTGCTGGTGGCGGATTCGTCCGATCAGGCGGCGCTGGATGCCATGGCCGCGCGCACCCGGGTCGTCGTCACGACTGTCGGGCCGTACCTGCGCTACGGCGTGCCGCTGGTGCGGGCCTGCGCCGCGGCGGGCACCCATTACGCGGATCTGACCGGCGAGCCGCTGTTCATCCGCGACTGCATCGACCGGTTCGAGGACGACGCGGTGCGTACCGGGGCGAAGATCGTGAATTCCTGTGGCTACGACTCGATTCCGTCGGATCTGAGCGTGTATCAGCTATACCGCCGCAGCGTCGAGGACAACGCCGGCGAGCTCACCGACACCACCCTCGTGGCGTATCTCAAGGGCGGCGCGAGCGGGGGCACCATCGATTCCGGCCGGGCGATGATGGAGGCGATCGCCGCCGACTCCTCCAAGGCCTCGATCCTGGCCCACCCGTATTCGCTGAGCCCGGACAAGTCGATGGACCCGGACGTGGGGCGCCAGACCGATCAGGCGCTGCAGCGGGCCTCGACCATCGACGCCAGCCTCGAGGGCTGGGTCACGACGTTCATCATGGCCAGCCACAACACCAAGATCGTGCGCCGCAGCAACGGGCTGCTGGGCTGGGTGTACGGCAAGAACTTCCGGTATCGCGAGGTGATGAACGCAGGGAAATCGCCCGCCGCGCCGCTGATCGCCGCCGGCATGGCGGGCGGCATCGCGGCCACCATGGTCACCGGCGCGCTGCTCTCGCGCGTCGCGGTGGGGCGGCGACTGCTGGATCGGGTGCTGCCCAAGCCGGGCACCGGTCCGAGCGAAAGCGCCCGGCGCAGTGGATGGTTCACGATGAAGACGTTCGCGGCCACCACCTCCGGCGCGAAATACGTCTGCACCTTCGCCGGGCACGGGGACCCGGGCTATCAGGCGACCTCGGTCATGCTGGGCCAGGCGGGACTGTGCCTGGCATTCGACGATCTGCCGGACATCGCGGGCATCCTCACCCCGGCCGCCGCGATGGGCGATGCCCTCACCGAGCGGCTGCGCGGCGCGGACATCACCATCGAGGTCGCTCGGGCATGAGCATCGAAGAGCAGCAGTACGTGAGGGCCACCCGCCCGGCCCCGCCTGCGGCACCCGCAACAGAGGAAGCCTCTCGGTCATCCGTCCAAAACACGCGTGTACCAACTCTTGGGTAGCATTTCGCACAGACAGCCGGAGCGAAGCGAGGCGGGCATTACTACTCACGCGATCCCGCCCCGGCACGGGGGCCGCGCCTAGTGCAATGGGTGTTCACCCCGGATGAATTCGTGCACGTCTGGGCCACAGAAACCGGATTGGACTATCGTCCTTACCCCATAAATGGGCTGCGACCAACCGATACCGACGCGCGACGGCCGCAGCGCATCAACACCGATCCCGATCTGACCGCCGCGCTGATGCTGTGCGCGCGCCCCGACGCCACCACGCTCACCGTCTCGGGCGAGCGGGGTGAGGACGAACTCATCCTCGCCTTCGCCGCGGTCGCGCAGCAGCACGGCGTGATCCTGGTCGCGCGCGCCGAGTCGATGGCGGTGCACCTCTGCCATGCGCAGGCGGTCGGCGAGCGACTGGTCGAGGTCATCGGCTCGGCGCCCGCCGGACGGCGCGGCGCGATGCGCGAGGCGACCGACGCGGTGCTCGACCAGGAACCGACCGCCGATCGGGACGAGCCCGGCCACCGCAGCCCACCGGACAGCGCGGCCCGGTTCCAGCGCGCGCTGCGCGCCCCGGTCGACTCCCGCGGCATTGTCACGGTGACGACCGCCCCGAACAACCCGGCCACGCCGCCGACCCGCCACCGCACCTGGCTCGACGTCGCGGGCGACGGACGCTACCTGCTCACCACCGCCGACCAGCTCGTCCTGACCCCGGTCGACGACGACGCGTTCGCGGATCACCTGATGCGCCTGGCCGGACTGATCTGAACCGCGAGTCATACTGCGGTATGCCCAATTCCCTCTGGTCGGTTCCGGTCACCACCGCGCTGCACGCCGAGGGCGTGAAGGTCGTGGGCCTCGACACGAGCGCCACCCCCGGATTCCGCGGCGACAAGAAGGCCGGGGAGCTGCTGCTCGAGCAGCGCCGCGCGGAGCTGTCACGGCTGCAGGAAAAGCTGTACGCGAACGGCCGCTCCGGCGATCCGCGCAACATTCTGCTCGTGCTGCAGGGGATGGACACCGCGGGCAAGGGCGGGATCGTGCGGCACGTGATCGGCTCGGTCGATCCACAGGGCGTCGACCATGCGGCGTTCGGGGTGCCCAGCGCCGAGGAACGCAAGCATCACTATCTGTGGCGGATCCGCCGGCAACTGCCGCGCGGCGGTCAGCTCGGCGTCTTCGATCGCTCGCACTACGAGGATGTGCTGGTGGTGCGGGTTCACGACCTGGTGCCGCCGGACGTGTGGGCCAAGCGCTACGACGAGATCAACCGGTTCGAGCGCGAACTCGCCGAGGCGGGCACCATCGTGATCAAGGTGGCAATGTTCGTCTCGCTGGACGAGCAGCGCAAGCGCCTGGCCGAGCGGCTCGACCGACCCGACAAACACTGGAAGTTCAATCCCGCCGACATCGAC
Source organism: Nocardia albiluteola (assembly GCF_018860155.1). Taxonomy (GTDB): domain Bacteria; phylum Actinomycetota; class Actinomycetes; order Mycobacteriales; family Mycobacteriaceae; genus Nocardia; species Nocardia albiluteola. Next base: position 967,475 of record NZ_JAHKNI010000001.1, on the reverse strand, counting down.
GAGCGCGCCTTCTGGCCCGCCTATCAGGACGCATATCAGGCGATGCTGGACCGCACCACCACCGAGCACGCGCCCTGGTATGTCATACCGGCCGACCGGAAGTGGTTCGCGCGGCTCGCGGTCACCGAACTGCTGATCGACGCCCTGAACAGCCTGCAGCTGGATTGGCCCACGGCCCAGTTCGATGTGGCCGAACAGCGCCGCCGCCTCGACGAGAGCTGATCTTCTCGAGCAGATCTCAGGTTCACCCGCGATCATGTGGTCCGGACACCCGGATTCCGGCGTCTGCCCGTACGATCGGGGCGGCACGGGTGTCGGACTACATGAAAGGCGTGGTTTCCAAGGTGAGCAACAACCCGCGTGGAAAGAACTCGCTGGCGGCAGTGAAGGGCACCGATCGCACCCGCACAATCCTCATCCAGGTGGGTGTCGCCGTGGTGCTTCTCGCGCTCATCGCCGCCATCGGGATCAGCATCGCGGTCAAGCACTCGAAGAAGACCAGCGACGCCAATGCGCGCCCCACGATCGCCGCGACCGCGCCCACCGGCCCGGGCGGCGTAGCCGGCTCGATCACGAGCAACGGGTCGATCCGCATCGGCAAGCCCGATGCCAAGGTGACCGTGCGCGTGGTCGCCGACCTGCAGTGCCCGGTCTGCCAGGGCTTCGAGGCCGCCAACGGCCAGACCCTCGAGGACGAGGTGAACAACGGCACCGCCGCGGTCGAGTACAACCTGATCGCCTTCCTGGACGAGTCCTCGATGGGCGCCCGCTACTCCTCGCGCGCTGCCAATGCCGCCTACTGCGTGGCCACCGCCGATCCCTCGAAGTTCCAGAACTGGGTCGCCTCGATGTACCAGCAGCAGCCGCAGGAGGGCACCACCGGCCTGCCGGACAGCAAGATCATCCAGATCACGACGGCCGCCGGATACACCGACCCCTCGGTCGCCCAGTGCATCACCTCCGACAAGTACGACGGTTTCGTGCAGAAGACCACGCAGGAGGTCATCAACAGCGGCATCCACGCCACGCCGACGGTCTTCGTGAACGGTAAGCAGGTCGACTCGAACGACCGCGCGACCCTGTTCAACCCCGGTGGGATCAAGGCCACGATCGAGGCCGCCGCAAAGTGATCGCCGCGCCCGCTCGTTCCGCGTGGACGCTGCTCGTCGGCAGCCTCGCGGGTTGGATCTCCGCGGTCATCCTGACCGTCGAGGACTTCAAGCTGCTGATGAATCCGGCCTACAAGCCGTCCTGCAACCTGAACCCGATCATCGCCTGCGGTTCGGTGATGGCCACCCACCAGGCCCGCATCTTCGGATTCCCCAATCCGATCATGGGCGTGGTCGGCTTCTCGGTGGCGGTGACCATCGCCGTGCTGGCCGTGGCCGGGATCGCGCTGCCGAAGTGGTTCTGGGGCGGGCTGTGGCTCGGGCTGGTGCTGGGCATCGTGTTCATCTGCTGGCTGATCTTCCAGACGCTGTACCGGATCGGCGCGCTGTGCCCGTACTGCATGGTGGTGTGGGTGTTCACGCCGATTCTGCTGGCCGTGGTCACCGATCAGATCTGGGGTAATGCGCGCGGGTTCGTGCGCATTCTGGTGGAGTGGCGCTGGACGCTGGTGGTCGTGTTCTACGCGATCGTGCTGGTGATGGTGTTCCTGCGCTTCCAGACGTACTGGATGAGCCTGGTCTGAGTGCACTCCCGCCGGACGATCTTCGGGCCGCGGATGCCGAACGAAATCTCGATCATCGCCTCGAAAGCGCTTGCGGGGAAGGTGTATTCGATCCGTCGCGCACAGTGTCAGTTGGGCGGCCCGGAGGCGAGGACAACGGCGACCTGACGCTTGGAACCGTCGGGATCACTGAGGCTCAGGGTGATCATGTCGTCGGGCTTGCGAATGTTCAAGGCGGCTTTCAGGGATTGGGTCGAGGAGATCGGGCGACCGTCGACGGCGGTGATCACTTCGCCCGCAAGAAGTCCGGCCGCGAAGGCGGGCATACCGTAGACGCTCACGTCGATGCGGGCGCCGCCGGTGCTCGCGTCCGAGGTGAGCACGCCCAGCGTCGCGGTGGGCCCGATGTGCACGGCGTCCGTCGATGTGCCGGAACGGATTTGGCGCACGATGTCCATTGCCGTACTGATCGGGACGGCATAGCCGCTGGCGTCCCCGAGCGCTCTGCTGAGCTCTCCCGAGGCGGCGGTGACCACGCCGACGACGTCGCCGGACCGGTCGGCCAGCGCCCCGCCGGACTGGCCCGCCTGCACCGGCGCGCGCACCTCCAGCATTCCGGTCAGCGTCGTGCTACTCAGATCCGCGGCATCGCGGGCCACGATCGCGGTGTTCAGCGAGGTCACGGTTCCCGGGGTGGCGGTGGGCTGTCCGGTGCCCCCGGCATTTCCGATGGCCATGATCTCATCGCCCGGCCGCAGCGCCGACGAGTCGCCGATCCGCGCGGTCGGTAGGCCGGCGGCGCCGGTCAGCGACAGCAACGCGATATCGGCGGCGGAGTCGTAGCCCAGCACGGTGGCCGGGAACTGTGCCCCGGTGCCGATGTCGCCGACGGTGATCATGTCCGCACCCTTGACCACGTGATGGCTGGTCAGCACCTGTCCGCCGCCGGTGAGCACGATGCCCGAGCCCGCCGCGCCCAGCCCGGAGGGCTCGATCGTGACGGTGATGTTCACCAGCTCGGGCTCCACTGTCTTGGCGACCAGGACCGGATTCAGCGGCGGGGGTGGGGGCGGGTCGGTCGCCTCGCCCGAACTGGACACCCAGCGCGGCAGCCCGCCCTGGAATCCCAGGATCACGACCACCGCAACCAGCACGGCCAGCACCCCGGCGCCGCTGCGGGCGATCGGGCCGACGTGGCTTGCGCTGGTGGTGTCGGGCCGATCGTCCGGATACTGCCCGGTGCCGGGCGCATCGAGTCCTGTGTAGGACGCACCGAGCCCCGTGTAGGACGCACCGAGCCCGGAGTCGGACGTGCCGAGCCCTGCGCTGGACGCACCGAGGCCTGGGTTGGGCGTGCCAGGCCCGGTGTTGGGCGTGCCGAACCCTGTGTCGGACGTACTGAGCCTCTTGTCGTCCATGAGCACTCCCGCCTCCTGCGCCGCCCGCGGGCGTCGGCGATTGCACTTCATGTGTACCAAAATTCGGGCGTATCAACGCGTGAATCGTGTCGACGAGCGGCGCGCGAGATCGTTGACGATGGTGCGAACACTTCCGTCAGCCCTCGTGGTTCAGGACCGCGATCCCGAACATGAACGCACTGCCCGCGACCGTGCAGAGCAGGGTCAGGCGAGAGGGATGCCCGGCGTGCGCCTCCGGCAGGATGTCGGAGGTCGCCAGGTACAGCAGGAACCCCGCGAAGTAGCCCAGATACAGGCCCGTCGCCTCGGGGGGCTCGCGAATCAGCGTGCCGATGATCGCGCCTGCGACCGGCGCGAGGGCGTCCAGGGCGAGCAGCAGCAGCGCGCGCCGCCGGGCATTGCCGTACAGGGTGCTGATGGTGAAGGTGTTGAAACCGTCGGCGAAATCGTGGCAGATCACCGCGATCGCCACCGCGATGCCGACGCCGGACCCGGCCTGGAAACTGACCCCGATACCGACGCCGTCCAGGGTGCTGTGGAAGATCAGCCCGCCCGCCGCGACGACGCCCACCGATTCGAAACCGTGTGTGTGCGGGCCGTATTCGTCCTCGTGCCCGGTATGGATGGCGACCGCGCGCTCGATGACGTGGATGGTCAGGAAACCGATCGCCCCGGCCACCAGCGCGACCGGGATTCCGGCCACCTCCCGCGACGACTGTTCCAGCGCCTCGGGCAGCAGATCGAACGGAACCACCCCGAGCATCACCCCCGCCGCGAGTCCGAGCATGGCGTGCCTGCGGCCGCCGATGCGCACCGCCATAAACCCGCCCACCAGCGTCGAACACATCGACACCAGTGCCAACAGAATCGCCATCGGTCCAGCATCTGACACCATTGAGAAGGCTCCGGACACATCGGATCGGCGAGTTGGAGTGCGCTCCGAGGACCTTTGCAAAGCAAACGATGCGAGAGTAGGCAGATATCCATGACCACTGCTGCGGCCTATTCCATCTCCGCCCCCGACGGCGGCTTCGAGAAGACGACGATCGAGCGCCGTGAACTCGGCCCGCACGATGTGCTCATCGACGTCAAATACGCGGGCATCTGCCACTCCGACATCCACACCGCACGAAACGAATGGCGCGGCACCCAGTATCCGTGCGTGCCGGGCCACGAGATCGCGGGCCTCGTCGCCGCGGTCGGTCCCGAGGTGACCAGGCACAAGGTCGGAGACCGGGTCGGCGTCGGCTGCATGGTCGACTCGTGCGGCAGTTGCGAGGCGTGCCTGGCCGGTGAGGAGTCGTACTGCACCGGCGGCGTCACCTGGACCTACAACTCCGCGGTGTCCGAGGAGATCCAGCCGGGGGGCGTCACCCTCGGCGGATACTCCACCCAGGTCGTCGTGACCGAGAACTTCGTGCTGTCGATCCCCGAGGGCATCGGACTGGACGTCGCCGCGCCGCTGCTGTGCGCGGGCATCACGCTGTTCTCCCCGCTGCGGCACTGGAACGCCGGACCCGGCAAGCGCGTCGCGATCATCGGCATGGGCGGGCTCGGGCACATAGGGGTGAAGATCGCCGCGGCCCTGGGTGCCGAGGTGACCGTGCTGAGCCATTCGCTGAGCAAGCGGGAGGACGGGCTGCGCCTGGGCGCGCAGCACTACTACGTCACCAGCGACAAGCAGACCTTCAAGGATCTGCGCGGCACCTTCGACCTGATCATCAACACCGTCTCGGCCAACCTGCCCATGGACGACTACATGCGGCTGCTCCGCCTGGACGGCTCCCTGGTGATCCTCGGTCTGCCCGACAAACCCCTTGCGGTGCAACCGTTCACGATCGCCGCGCAACGGCGCTCGCTGGCCGGATCGATGATCGGCGGTATCGCGCAGACCCAGGAGATGCTGAACTTCTGCTCCGAACACGGCATCGGCGCGGAGATCGAGGTCATCTCGGCCGACGGGATCGATGCCGCCTACGAGCGCGTGCTGGCCAGTGACGTGCGCTACCGCTTCGTCATCGACACGGCCACCATGTAGCGAATTGCCCTGCCGGGCACGGCATCCCAGCGGTGTCGCCGATGCCGTGCCCGAGGCGACCGGAACGGCCTGCACATCACGGGTTTCCCGAGGTGAGCAGGCCGTGCTCGTGCGCGAAGGCGGCGGCCTCGGTGCGGGATGCCACACCGAGCTTGGTGAGGATGCGGGAGACGTGCACACCCGCGGTATTGGCGCTGATGAACAGTTCGGCGCCGATACCCCGGTTGCTCAGGCCGCGGGCGATCAAGCCCAGCACATCGAGCTCACGACGGGTCAGGCCGAAGGTCCGGGCGGGAGGCTCGCTCCAATCACGTTCGGCGGCAACGCTCTCGGAGAGAACCAGCCGGGCCCGCGCGGCGACCTGATCGATCGCGGCGGTCAGCGGTTCGGCACCGAGCCGCCCGGAAATCGCCCGCGCCTCTCGCAGCGCCGAACTCGCCACACCCCGATCCCCCTGCACCAGAACAACACTCGCCGCCTCCACCAGCGACTGCGCCAACTCGTACGGCCGCCCCAGCGCACGCCAGGCACGCACCGCCCCGCCCCACACTCCCAACGCCTCGTCGACGGGATGCACCGACCCATCCCCGGCGCGCTCGGTATCCACGTGGTCGGGCACGACCCTCCCCGGGGTACCCGCGGCCTCGCCCGGGCCACGCCCACCCTCACCCCGGTCGCGCGCTGGCTCGCACTGATCGCGCGCCGCATCTTCGGCAGGGGCGTCGACCACGCCGAGGCGCGCACGGAGGGTTGCTCGGTAAGCGGCGTCGACCGGAGAGGCATGCGTGAGCGTGCTGGTCAATTCATCGAGGCCCGGCGGGTGATCGGGGAGGCGGGCGGCCAGGGCCAGTAACGGCCAGGCGTCGTGTGGGTGCGCGCGCAGGGCGGGGGCGTTCGTGGCGAACAGGTCGGCGAGAATGGCCGTTGCGGTGGATGATTCGGAGTGTTCGAGAGCCAGGAGGCATTCCAGTTCGCGCAGTTGCAGGCGGTAGGGGCGGGCCCACTCGCCCTCGCCGAGCAGGCCGGCGGATTCGGCGGTGAGTTTACCCGCCTCGGCGGAATCACCCTGGGCCAGAGCGATTTTCGCGTGACACAACTGCAGCGCGGCCCGGCTCAGCGGCGGCATCGCGGCGAAGCGCGCCTCCTGCGCCAGCACCAGCACGTCGGGCCAGCGCCCCAGCGCGTGCAGTGCTTGCGCATATTTGACCAGCAGGATCGGCGCGGATTCGGCGAATCGAAATGTCTCGTGAGCCGTGCGCAGACCCTGCTGGACGACCTCCACCGCGGTCTCGTACCCGCCGGCAGCCACCAGCGCCGAGGACTCCCACACCGCGACATCGAGCAGCATCCGCGGATCCCCGGCCTCCCGGGCGGCCGCCCGCGCCCGGGCGAAGGACTCCATCGCGGCGCTCGCGTCGTCGGCCTCGGCAAGTCCGAGGTAGGCGTGGGCGCGCGCAGCGAGCGCCAGGGAGCCGAATCGCTGCGCCACCGCCAGCGATTCCCGGGCCGCCGCCGCTGCCCCCACCGGATCACCGTCGAAGACCCGGTTCAGCGCGAGCTCGGCGAGCACCTCGCCGCGCTCGAGGCCCGGCGGATCGGACGGCAGCAGGCGCAGCGCGTGATTCAGGTCCGCCCCCGGCCCGGCCCCGGTCGAACCGCGCAGACAGGCCCGCCGATAGTGCATGCGCGCGGAATGCAGCGGATCGATCGAATCGGCCTGTGCCAGTGCGGTATCGGCGACCGCGATACCCCGTTCGATCGCGCCGGAGTCGGCACACGCGCGCACGAGCTGTTCCAGCACGGTCGATTTCGTCGTATCGGGCAGCGCCTCGGCCGGCACCCGGTCCCACAGCTCGAGCACCCGTTCGAGCTCGCGCATGCGCACATCCGCACTCGTGGCCGCCGTCGCGGCCCGCCACGAGGCAGCCAGCGCGCACGGCAGATCGCCCGCGCACAGGGCGTGCAGCGCCAGCTCGCTGTCGCGGCGGTCGGCGGGCAGCAGCTCCGGGCGCGCCCGCAGCGCCGCGGCCAGCACGGCATGCAGCCGGGCCCGTTCCGCCGGCAGCACATCCTCGTAGACGGCCTGCCGGATCAGCACATGCCGGAACTCGTATGCGCTGCCCGCGGTTTCGAGCAGACGGCGCGCAATCAGTTCCCGCACCGCATCGTCCAGCTCCGTCGAATCCAATTCGACTGCCGTGGACAGCAATTCATGATGAACAGGAGATCCGATCACGGCGGCCCCCCGCAGCGCGGCCAGCGAAGCGGGCCGCAGCCCGGAGGTGAACCCCAGCAGCAACTCGGTCAGCCCGTCCGGAATGCGGCCCCGCGACCCGCTCAGCGCCTCGACGAACAGCGGGTTGCCCTGGCTGCGTTCGAAGACCCGCGAGATCAGCTCTGTATCGGCTTCCGCGCCCAGCAGCGCGGCGAGCTGCCGGCCGACCTCGTATCGGGTCAGGGGCTGCGGAAGAAGCTGCCGCACAGCGGGATTGCGGCCGAGCTCGGCCAGGAGCTCGCGCAACCGCCCGGACTCCGCGGGGCGATGCGTTCCCACCAGCAGCACCCCGGCCTCGGCCAGATTGGTGATCAGGAACGACAGCAGGTCCAGGCTCGCGCGGTCGGCCCAGTGCAGATCCTCCAGCACCACGACGACGGGCCGGACCAGGGCGGTGAGTTCCAGTACGGTGAGGATCTCGCCGAACAGCCGGACCCGATCGGATTCAGCCGCGGGCGTGCCGGCGCGGGCGGCCAGCGCCGGATGCCAGTGCGCCAGCGCGGGCCCCGGGGGCAGCAGCGCAACGAGCTCGTCGATCCCGATGCCGCGCACCAGATCTCGCACCACGCCCAGGAACGGCGCGAACGGCACCGAGTCGCTGCCGAATTCGGGACACCGTCCGGCCAGCACCAGCACGGTGCCGCCCAACCGGCTGGTGAACTCCCCGACCAGCCTCGACTTGCCGATCCCGGCGTCACCGCCGATCAGCACGGTGCTGGTGCGCTCGTCGGTCACCGCCTCCAGCAGGGTCGTCAGCTCGCCGGCCCGGCCGACGAGCACGTCACTCACGGGAAACCTCACCCCGTAGATACTGCCGGATGCCGCGCCTTTACCGGAACCACCTGCGGGAACGCCGGAAATAACGAGATCTCGTGATTCGCCGGCCCCCTCTTTACCGGAAATGTCTTTCTCATGAGCGACAACGACATCACCCCCTTCCGCATCAGCATCCCGCAGGCCGACCTGGACGATCTGCACGAGCGGCTGGCCCGCACCCGCTGGATCGACGAGCTGCCCGGCGCCGGCTGGGAGCGCGGCGTGCCCACGAGCTACCTGCGCGAACTGGCCGGGTACTGGTCCGAGACATTCGATTGGCGCGCAATCGAATCCAGGATCAACGAGTACCCGCAGTTCACCACCGTCATCGACGGCCAGAACGTGCACTTCCTGCATATCCGCTCCGCCCGGCCCGGCGCCACGCCCCTGCTCCTGCTGCACGGCTGGCCCGGCACCGTGGCCGACTTCCTCGACATGATCGGCCCCCTGACCGCTCCCGATCCCGAATTGCCCGCGTTCCACCTGGTCATCCCCTCCCTCCCCGGACACGGATTCTCCGGTCCGATCACCGAGTCCGGCTGGAACGACGGCCGGATGGCCGCGGCGCTGGCCGAGCTCATGGACCGCCTGGGCTATGCGCGGTACGGCGTGCACGGCGGCGATCACGGCGCGTTCCTCGGCCCGAAGCTGGGCCGGATCGCCGGCGAGCACGTGCTGGGTGTGCACGCGAACGCGCTGGTGACCTTCCCCACCGGCGATCCGGCCGACATGGCGGCGCTGACCGAGACCGAGCGCCGGCGCCTGGGCGAGATGAAGCAGTTCCAGGACGACGGGTCGGCCTATATGCAGCTGGCCGGTTCGCGCCCGAATACGCTGGCGCAGTTGCTCGCCGATTCGCCCGCCGGTCAATTGGGATGGATCGTAGAGAAATTCAAGGAATGGACCGATCGCGGCCACGACCTGCCCGACAAGGCTATCGATCGGGATCGGATGCTGGCCACCGTCAGCATCTACTGGTTCACCGATACCGCGCGCAGCGTCGCCAACTTCTACTACGAACGCTTCCACGACGCCACAATGTTCGCGCCCCAGCCGCGCGGCACGGTGGCGACCGGCGTCGCGGTGTTCACCACCGCCGATTTCGCGATCCGCCGCTTCGCGGAGAAGACGCACAACATCGTGCACTGGTCCGAGTTCGCCGCCGGCGGGCACTTCCCCGCAATGGAGGTCCCTGATCTGCTCGTCGGCGATATCCGAGCGTTCTTCGGCGCGCTGTAACGACGCGCACGGCCCCTCGGATGGATTTCGAGGGGCCCGGCCGCCGCGCATCGGTAATGCGGCATCGGGCCGAGGCGGCAGTCCGCACTGCGGCGTCGTCCGGCAATCTCCTTGGGACACAGCTGGTCAGCATCCATTACCGGCGATAACTTCTGTCCGGACCGGCACGCAACCAGCGCCTGAAATCCGATAAAATCCCCGGGAAAGACCGCCGGACGACAGCGACAGCAGCCTTCCCACCAGCAGCAACCGCACATTTACCCCAAATATCTTTGAGATAAACGGATTTCACCAGGAGAATCCATCGCAACGCACCGCCCACACTGCGACGAACGCAGGAACCGGCCGGTGAAAATGTCGTCCGATAGCAGCGCGCAACAACTCAGCTACCGATCGCGCGGGATACTTCGCAATCAACTACTACGCAATGGAATTGAATTTCATGTGAGCCTGGTCACACCATTTGCGTCCGGTCGGGCCGTCCACTAGGAATGAATCCGTTCGATTCACATGAGCTGACGAACGATCGCACGGGGGGAGCCGAAATGCGGGGAGTCCCAGGCGTATCGGTGGTCAGGGAGGGAAATTCACCAGCATGAAGTTCGGAAAGATCACCGCCACCGTTTTCATGGCCATTGCCGCCGTGGGAATTACCGCCGGAACCGCCAACGCGGCCCCGGCCCCGCAGCCGGCCGCGGCGCACAACGATGCGACCAGCGGCGTCGAAAACGGAATCCAGTACCACACCGTGGTTTCCCCGGTTACCCGGGCGATCACCACCACGGTTTCCGATGGCCATTTCGCCCTCGCACCGAACGGTTCGTCCGTGGCGCTGGAATCCAACAGCGGCCAGCAGCTCGATCACGTGTCGCTGCGGCCGGAGCTGGCCGGGCACGTGTTCACGGTCGCTCAGCAGATCAGCGCGGACGGTCGTAGCCTGACCCTGACACCGACGGTCTCGCCGCAGGAGATCGCGCAGGCCAAGGACATCAACGCAATAAACACCCTGTTCGCCGAAATCAACAAGAATATTGTCGGTGTGGTCATCGGCGCCGGCCTCGGCGGATTCCTCGGTGGCCTCCTCGGCTTCGGCATCTTCAGTATCATCACCGGACCCGTTGGCGCTCTGCTCGGCGCCATCGCCGGTGGAACCGCCATGGGCGGTCAGGAGTTCCTCAACTCGGTCCAGGCCGCCGCAACCGGTCGACCGTAATCCAGCGCAGACAGGCCCGGGCGGGCGCGGCCAGCGTGATGGCCGCGCCCGCTCGTGTTTGTAGCGGTGTGCGGGCACCGGCGGAGCGGTTCCGCCGGGCGCGCGCCCGCTGCGGAGCCCTCACACACCCACGCGCGGGCGGTTGCCACCCCAGAAATTGGGGCACGGACACTGCACAATCCGAATCACCGTGCGAGACTGTCGAAGTGTAGACGCGGATCCCGGAATACCAACCGGCCGCTTGCGGTTCAGTCAGCGGTCGCCTCCAGGCAACCGGCCGCGGCAACGATCCAGGCATCGGCACGGATCGTCCTCCAGGTGGAACGTTTTCCGCCACGAGGGCGATTATCCGGAGTACGGTTTTTTGGTTGGCTTGCTCGGTCTCGTGGAAGTAAAGGGCTATGGGTGGTTCGAATCCTGTTCCAACACTTTCCAACGGGGCGGTCTCCATTCCGAGCGGCATCGGCAACTCGCTGGCTTCCGTGGTGGCCGAACTGCTGGCCACGATCCAGGCCGGGCAGCAGGCCATGCAGTCCGCGAATCTGACCAACGTCAAGCCGCTCAGCTCTCTGAACTCGGGAACCCTACTGGCGGACCGGTTCTCGAAGCAGGCCGACGCGGTGTCCCAGCTGCTGGACAATCACGTATCGATTCTCGAGGCCCTGGGCCCGGCATTCATCGAGGCGGAGAAGATCTATCAGGGCGCCACCGAGGCGGCCGCGCGCGAGTTCCAGGCGATCCAGAAGAACGCCCAGTCGGGTACCACCGGCCCACCGCCGAAATACAACCCGAACGCCACGAAGGCCCCCTCCCATCTGGGCCCGCCGGTCAAGTTCGTGCCCGGCCAGAACGGCGTGCCGAACAACCACGATCCGGTATCGGCCGAGCCGGGCTCCTCCCTGAGCCTGCCCGACATGAAGACCTTCTCGCAGCACGATCAGAACGTGCCCGCCTTCGAACAGGGGCAGACCTGGAACTGGCTGGGCAACGGGCTCGGCACGGCCGCAAACGATTTCATGACCGGGCTGCAGAATGCCAGCTCGGAATGGGCCGGAACCGGTAAGGACGCGGCCCTGGCGGCCTGTCAGGCCTACGCCCAGTCGCTGCAGCAATTGGCCACCGAGATCGGCCAGGTGGGCAATGCCCTGGAATTCGCCGTCCAGCAGATCGATCAGGCGATCTCCGCGATGGCGGCGGCCATGGCCGCCTGGGACGGCAAGAACGACAACACCGCGACCGCCGCGCGCAATGCCGGCATCAACATCATCACCAACACCTACGACCCGGGCGTGACCTGGTCATCCGAGGGGCTCCCCCCGGCCCTGACCCCGGCGAAGAACCCGATGGCGAAGACGCACAAGCCCAACGACCACACGGGCGGCGGGAACGGCGGCGACGGCGGGCCATCCGGTTCGGGCTCGGGTACGAACGCGTCGGGCTCGGCTCCGAACTGGAACACCAAGAATTTGATCAGTACGGGCAAGGGCGGCGGCGGCAACAGCGACGGCGGCCCGGGTTCCTCCTATGGTGCGGGCGGTAGTGGCGGCGGTTCGCAGTATCACCAGTCGGACACCACCACGAACAGTCCCTCGAACACGAACAACCCGTCCGGAACCGACTCGTCCTACTACGGCGCCGCCGGCGGCCGGGGCGGCTCACAGGGCTCACAGGGTTCGGAATACAAGTCCAAGTACGGCTCCGGTTCCGGCTCCGATGAATCCGAAAAGACCCACAAGGGCTCGGGCATCGCCGCCTCTTACGGCGCGGACGCCTCGGGCACCCTGCCCGTCCTCGGCTCGGGTGGCGCCTACATGTTCGGAAGTGCCAGCGGCACTTCCGCCATCAGCATCAGGGCGGGCAGCACCAGCGGCGCGCTGGGCTCGGGCTCGATCTATTACTCCGGCAGCGGTTTCGGCGCCGCGGGTTCGGGCAGTTTCGGCTTCGGCGGCGTCAGCGGATCCGGCACGGGGTTCGGCTCCTTCATCGGCGAGCTGGAGGCACTGGCGACCTCGTTTGTGCAGCAGGCCGCGAGCTTCGCGCCACAGCTGCTGCAGCAGTTGTTCGGTCAGGCTGACCCGAAGGCGGCCCTCGATGCGACCCAGCGGGCCGATGTCGCGGGCAATCCCGGCAGCATGTCCGACCTGTCGAAGCTGCTGGGCGCCGGGGGTGGCGGTTCCGGTGGTGGCGGTGGATTCGGGACCGGCGGGGCGGGCCCCGCCTTCGACGCCCCGGCGTATCAGGCGCCCTCGAACCTGTTCCCGCGGGCCACGGCCGCCGCGTTCACCGCGGACGACCCGGTCGGCACAGCCGGGCCCATCGAGTCGGGGCTGGATGCGGCCCCGGGCGGCATGCCCATGGGGGGCATGGGCGGAATGGGCAGTGGCGGTACGGCCGGGGGCGGCGGGCAGTCCAAGGAGCACAAGACGGCGGAGAATCTGAACTCCACCGCGAACCTCGACGAGGCGTTCGGCGACCAGTTCCGGGCGACCCGATCGGTGATGGATGTGCCGGTCAAGGGCAGGCGGCGGAAGGACGAGGACGGATGACCCGGAGCCTCACCGATCTGGAGTTCGTGGTGATGTGGGAGGAGACCGGGCACGACACCCTCCCGCTGCCCCTGAGCTTCGCCACCGATCTGCGCGACCGAATCCTGTTCGACCAGGCCAAGTTCGAGATTCGCGAGCGCCTGGCCGCCGCGCGCGACGAGTATGTCGACCACGTGCTCCAGGCGCTGGCGCATCCGGATATCCACATTGCCGTGCACGCGCACGACAGCGCCGATCCCTTTCTGCCCGAGGGCAGCATCCGCATCTACGCCGCCCGGCGCGGCGACCAGGGTTACGTCGTGCGCCAGCTCCCGGGCAAAACCATTTGGCACAGTTCGGGATTCGTCGTCACCCAGTGCGACGCGATCGCACTCGCCGCGGCCGTCGTGCGGGAGCTGCCGGACCAGCCCGCCGGTCGATACTCGAATATCCGTCTGGACCAGGATAATTCGGAGTCCGAGGCCGACCCCGACGCCTTCGCGATGTACGACTTCGTCGAGGACGACGGCGATTCCACCGATCACCTGGCCAACTACCTGCTCACCGCGCCCGCACAACGCATCGGGCAAATCGACATCAGCCAGGGCAGTTCGCGTTTCGGCCCGCGCGGGATCACCCGGCGACGGCTGGGCTGGCGCGATCTGCTCGACGACGGCCGCTACACCATCACCGGCGACCCACCGGACATGGCCCACGGCACCGACAGCGCCCGCATGATCAACCTGATCAACACCGAGATCGCCGAGGTCGTCCGGGCGATCAAGGATGAGCGCAACGATTGACCGCCGAGAAGCCCGGGTTCAACGCCCGCTCCACGATCCGGATCACCGTGGGCGACTGCGGCAGGTCGGAATGATCGACGGTGTCGGTCGCGCATACCGCCTGGACCCAGATGTTGTCGACCACGGCCTGCGGCCCCGGGCTCAGAAAGGTCGACTCGGGCGGGGTGGTCACGTCGTCGACGCGGCTGGCGATAACGGTGTAGTCGACTCCCGGATCGGTGTCGCCGTCCGCGTTCAGGTGCGCCAGAAACCGGCTGCCGATGACCTGCTGCGCCGCGGCGACGCCGAGCACCTGCGCGACGGCGCCCGCGATCGGCCCGGACGAGCTGCCGGTGCTCGCCAGGAATCCCAGATCCTTGAAGGTCGTTCCGTGATTGGTAGCCCCGATCGTCACCAGCTTGCGCACCACATTGCGTCGCGGATCGGCACGATCGACGCCGCCGCCGAATCGCATGTACTGGCGCGCGACGACCCCGCCCTGTGAATGGGCGACCACATCGACATGCTCGGAATTCGTTGCGGCACAGACCCTCTGGATGAACGTTGCGAGTTCCCGCGCAGAATCGCGGATGTCGCCGGTGCCGTAGACGCCGGGCTCGGCGCCCATGGTACTGCTGACGTCCCGGCCGTAATTGAGCGAAAAGACGCAGTAGCCTTGGCTTTTCAGCTTCGGCGAGAGGGCGTCCCAGTTGTTCTGATTCCCCCATGTGCCGTGCACGAGTACCACCGGATCGGGATGCGCGGACGTGGGCGCACAGTGCCAGTCGTCCGCCCCGGGCGGAGGTGAGCTACCGTCCGGCGTCGATGCGGCCGGCTGCGCGGCGGCCCCGCCGAATCCGAACATCGTGCACAACCCCACGGCGGCAAGAACCACAGCCAGCGAACGCATCAACCATCCCTCCTCACCCGAAGAGAAGTAACGAGACGTTTGCGAAATACTATGTGCGGAGCGACGGTTGACCATGCAACCGGCCCGCGAAACGCCAGTGGGGCGATACCGCGCATCGCCCCACCGCCGGAAATGTCCTATTCACCGGACTGATGCCCAGCCTGCTCCTGGCCACCGCCCTGTTCGCGCATCGCCTTCTTCGCCGCGTCCGATGCCGCGCCGACCTGACCGGAGAATTTGCCACCGGTCTTCTCGTCGATCGTCTGCCCGGCCTTATCGATCAGCGGATCCACCTTGTCGGCCTGCGACCCGGCCGTACCCATGGCCTTCTCCGCCAGATCCTTCAACCTGTCGAACATTCCCATGACGACCTCCTACTGGCGCCGGAATTGCGGTTCTCGACCAGCTAACCCGATCGGGCAATCATTTGGCTACCTTTGCCATGGAATCGTAATCCGACCGGCCGACTCACTCTCCGGCGAGCCGACGGCCCTCGGTGAAGAATTTCCGCATCCCCTCGGCATCCTTCAGCTCGGCGAGGGTGCGGGCCGCCCCGAACGACTTATTCCAGAACTCCCCCTCGCGCGGCGTCCACGGCCCGACATAGGCGTACGGCTCGGCGATGGCGGCGTCGCCCGGCGACACGCCGTAGTTGACCTCGTCGACGGATATCCCCATGTCGAGATGCTCGGGCCAGAGCACCGGGGTCTGGCCGGGCTCGAACTGGCGCAGCGCCCGATCCCCCAGCTCGAACGCGCGGGCGATCAGCCGCGCGGACTCCGGATCGACCCGCAGCGTCTCCTGCGCCGTGACCCCCGAACCGCCCTGGTACAGGCCCTCGGGCGCCCCCGCATCCACGCCCGCGGCCACCCCCAGCGCCGCACACGTGGCCCCGGACAACTCGCCGACCCGCCGCCCGTCCGCGAGCAGCCACTCCCCGTCGACCGCCAGCTGGGGCGGCTGCACGGTCGCGAACCCACCCGCGGCCGCCGCAAGCCGGATCGTGCCGCTGCGCCGGAATTGCGGTCCGGCCAGCAGGAGTTCGGCAACGCCGTGCAGGCTGCGCAGGGTGCTGGAGTAGTCCTTCGGGTCCATCGCGATCCTGTTCATCGGTCGGGCGACGTGGTGCGCCGTAGGGGAATCGAGAGGTTCAGTTCCGTCTCCGGGCACGGCCGTTACACGCCGCCGCGACAGAGAACCGCATATGAGAACAAAGTATGACCACTGCGTCCGGGCCGGGGTCAAGCGGCGCGAACGCTATTAGCGTCGAACTCATCACCCCGCCCCGCCGGAAAGTCCCACCCGGCCAAGGAGGATCCATGGACCGCACCGATGTTCCGAGCCCGCCGCAGGATCCGCTCGTCGAGCGCCTGCGACTCGGCGACGAGGCGGCGTTCGCGATGGTCCTGGACAGCTGGTCGCCCTCGATGCTGCGGTTGGCCCGCTCGTTCGTGTCCACCGGGGCATCGGCCGAGGAGGTCGTCCAGGAGTGCTGGCTGGCGGTGTTTCGCGGGATCTCCGCGTTCGAGGGCCGTTCGTCGTTGCGCACTTGGGTCTTTCGCATCCTGGTGAACACGGCGAAGAAGCGCGGGATCGCCGAGAGCCGCACCATCCCGCTCGGCAGCCTGCTCACCCGGGACCAGGGTGACGCTCTCGATCCGAACCTGCTGCGCCTGGTCGGCGGCCGCGCGCCCGAGCACCCCGGTGTGGCGCCGCACCGCTGGTCCGAGCCGGAGGATGCCGCCGAGCACGCGGAGATCCTGCGGGTGGTCGAGCAGGCGATGACGACGTTGCCCGAACGCACCCGCACGGTGCTGGCGCTGCGCGATATGCAGGGCTACACCTCCGACGAGGTCTGCGCGCTGCTCGACATCACGCCGGGCAATCAGCGGGTGCTGCTGCACCGCGCCCGCGCCGTGGTGCGCGGGCGCCTGTCCGACTACTTCGAGGACGACACTATCCATGCGGCGCCGGCGCGACCATCCTGCGACGTCGCGTGATCCGAATTATCGACAACGCCACCGCAATCCATACGATCGCCAGCGCAATCCCCAGTCCGAGAGGATAATTGCGGTCCACAACCGTGGAATTGCCGAAGGTGTTGTGCGGCACCAGTACCGGCACCGCCAGCGCGCCCAGCACGACCGTCAGGGCTGAGCCGTAGGCCAGCGGCGCCCACCAGGACCGGGGCAGCAGGCGCCGCGCGCCCAGCCCGACGGCCACACACAACGGCGCGAACACGAAGTCGTGCAACACGATTCCCCCGGCGAACCAGATCACCACCGACCACAGGTCCGCGGGCGGGAACGGCAGGAACAGCGAAATACCGTAGTAGGCCAGCCACACCCCGGCCAGGCCGAGCAGTACTCGAATTGTCGCAATCATGCTGACAGCACCTCGATTTCGGACAGCCACTTGGTTTGCAGCACCCCGGGCCGGGTCGGCGTGATCAACCGGCAGGGATAGCCGTGATCCAGGTCCAGCGTGCTGCCGTTGAGCGCGAGCGCGACCAGGGTCTGCGCGTCGACGGCGTGCCGCTGCGGCAACACCGTGACCCGGTACAGCCCACCGCCCTCGAGCGAGGTGAAACGGACGTCCCCGCCGGCTCCCGGATGCACGGCGGCGACCAGATCGCGCAGCCGCACCCCGGTCCAGGTCGCCGACACGCTCCAGCCCTCGACGCACGCGATCGGCAGGATCGCCGTGGTCTGCGGCAGGGCCAGCAGCTCGGCCCGACTGAAGGCGCGGGTGCGACCGCCCGCCGAGACCGTCAGCCGGTAGCCCGGATCCATGGCCCGATCGTGCACCCCGGCCGCCGCGGCGGTCCGATTCACCGGCAGTCCCTGCGGCCCGTTGCCGCTGCGCGGGGCCAGCACCGACAGGTTCTTCAGCCACGGCACGCTCTGCCCAGCGAAGACAAACCCCGCCGCCGCGGCCGAGACACCCGCAACGGACAGCATCGCGCGCCTCGAAATCCCCTGCTTCTCCTTGGATTTCGCATCATCAATCGGACGACTCAGCGCCTCCCGCACGATCGGCAGCTTGACCGCGAGATGTACCGCCAGCGCCCCGAGCGCGACATAGGCCATCGCATAGTGGGTGGTGGTGAAGAAGAACTTCCACGGGTAGAACTGCGCGGTATTGAACAACCCGGTGACCAGCTGGAAGATGATCGATCCGACCAGCACCGCGATCGAGCCGCGCTCCAGCAGCCGCAGCGGCGAGCCGATCACGGGCCGCTCGACCAACTTCGGAAACACCGACCACAGCTTGACCAGCAGCAGCGGAATCGCCATCACGCCCGACACGACGTGCAGCCCCTGGGTGAGCCGATACAGCCAGGGCGGATTCGCGGGCCAGTAGAACCAGCCCGGCGGATGCTGGATCCAGTGGCTGATCAGACCGGTCACGAAGCAGATCGTGATGGCGATGCCGAGCGCGATGCCGACCCGGCTCGCGACCTCGGGTCCTCGCGCCGGGCTGGTGCGTTCGGCGACGGCCCGCTCGACCTCCGCGACCCGCTGCTCGACCTCGGCGACCCGCTCCTTGACCGCCGTCGCCTGTGCACGGGTCGGCAAGGGGACCCGAAGTGTGCGCTTCACACAGCACAGTGCCCGCCAGGCCACCCAGCGTTACACGCGCCCAGCCGTCACCCTCGGCATCTCCCACTCCGTCATCCCGGCGCCCCGGCTACAGCAGCCCCATATTTCGTTATCCCGGCACGCTCTCGGTCGAGATCCACGCTCGGCAGCCGCGGCTTCCGGCGTACCGCACGCCGGAACGACGCCTGCCGCTAGTCGCTCTGCTGCGCGCGCCGCCGCACTCGCCTCGCCGCCGCGACCATGTTCCGCAGCGCGGGCTCGAGCTGCCAGTAGTGCCTCGTCTTGAGCCCGCCGTCCGGGTTGGCCCACAGCCGCTCCGGGGTGAGCGCCTGCGCGGCGGCGGTCAGCAGTTCGTCCAGCTCGTCGATGTCGGGGATGCGGGCCGAGCGACTCTCGTACACGCCAGGGCCGACGCCGTGGGACAGGCCGTGGCCCACCTCCGCATCCTCGGCCAGGGCCTTGAGCACCCACTCGATCGAGCGGGTCGCGACGATGGCGGTGACGTCCGCGTCGAGCTCCTCGATCGCGCGCACGATCTCCGCGCGGCCGGAATAGGCGATGTGCGTGTGGATCTGAGTCTCCGGCCGCACCCCGGAGGTGGCCAGCCGGAACGCATTCACCGCCCAGCGCAGGTATTCGCGGCTCTGGGTGCCCTCCCGCAGCGGCAGCAGCTCCCGGATGGACGGCTCGTCGACCTGGATGATCGACACCCCGGCCTTCTCCAGATCGGCCAGCTCGTCCCGAATCGCAAGCGCCACTTGGTCGGCGGTCTCGTAGAGCGGCTGGTCCTGTCGCACGAACGAGCGCGCCACCATCGTGACCGGGCCGGTGACGATGCCCTTGACCGGCCTGTCGGTCAGCGACTGCGCGTAGGTGGTCCAGTCCACCGTCATCGGCGCGGCGCGCGAGACGTCGCCGTACAGCACCGGCGGCCGCACGCAGCGCGAGCCGTACACCTGCACCCAGCCGAAATGCGTGGTGGCGAAGCCGTCGAGCAGCTCGGCGAAGTACTGGATCATGTCGTTGCGCTCGTGCTCGCCGTGCACCAGCACGTCCAGGCCGATGTCCTCCTGCAGCCGGATCGTCGATTCGATCTCGGCCTCGATCCGCTTGCGGTAATCGTCGTAGGACAGCTTGCCCTGACCGAGATCGTAACGGGCCTGGCGGATTCCGTCGGTCTGCGGGAACGAGCCCAGCGTGGTCGCGGGCACCGGCGGCAGATTCAGCTTCTCGCGCTGGGCCTCCCGGCGCACCTCGTACGGCTCGCGCTCGCGCATCTTCGGGGTGAGCGCGTAAACCCGCTGTCGCACAGCGTGTTTCTGCTTGAAGTGCACCTCGCGCGGGCGGCCCTGCCACTTCTCCGACGGGCCATCGGTGAGGGCCTTTGCCAGCGAAACGACCTCGAGCACTTTCTGTTTCGCGAACGCCAGCCGATCGGCCACCGGGCCCTCGAGGTCGTATTCGACCAGCAGGTCGTAGGGCACGTGCAGCAGGGTGGTACCGGTCGAGACGACCATGTCCGGGCAGACCTTGGACAGCTCGTTCAGGTAGTCCAGGGTGACGCGGCGATCCGCGCGCCACACATTGGTGCCGCCGATCACACCCGCGTACAACCGCTTGCGCTTGATCCCGGGAATCTTCGCCAGCTCCTCGGGCCGCACCCGATGGCTGGCCAGATCCAGGCCGATCGCCTCCACCTGGGTCTGCGCCAGGATCGCCGTCGCCTCGCCGAAATCGCCGTACTGGCCGGTGACCAGGATGCGCGGGCGCAGCGGCGCGGTGGACAGCCGCTGATAGGTGCTCAGGAGGGCAGCCAGCTCGGCGGGGGTGCGATCGCCGGTGAAACACGGCTCGTCCAGCTGCACACAGGTCGATCCGCGCTTGGCGAGGATCTCGAACAGTTCCTCGTAGACCGGCAGCAGCTTGTCCAGCAGGCTCAGCTGGTCGAACTCGGGCTCGCCCGGCACCTGACCGGCCTTGGACAGCAGCAGCAGCGACAGCGGGCCCAGCACGACCGGGCGCAGCTCGATGCCGCGCTCCTTGGCCCGATCCCACTCGTCCAGCAGCGCCTCGGGATGCAGGGAGAATTCGGTGCCGGCATCGAGCTCGGGCTGCCGGTAGTGGTAGTTGGTGCCGAAGAGGCGCACCAGCTCGAGCGGCGGCAGATCCGGGCGGCCGCGCGCCATCAGGAAGTAGAAGTCCAAGGGGTGCAGGCCCTCCCGGAAGGGCTCGAACCGCTTGGGCACCGCGCCGAACAGCAGCGCGTTGTCCAGCACGTGGTCGTAGAAGGAGAAGGTGTTGCCCGGAACCTGGGTGAGCCCGGCCGCGGCCAGCTCGTCGAACTGGGTCTCCTGGATGTCCCGGCCGACCGCCAGCAGCTCCTCACGCGCGAGGGTGCCGTGCCAGTAGGACTCGAGGGCCCGCTTGAGTTCCCGGTGCGGCCCGATCCTCGGATAGCCGAGAATGCTGGATCCGAAGCCGTCGGTGACATTGACCATGAGCTGGACTCCTCTCGCAGCTGCGGTCCCCGCGACCTGTTTGCAGCTTACGGCCGGTAGAGCTGGATGCCGCCGCACAGCGCGGCGACATGATCATCGATAGAGGTGGATCCGGTGCCGACGCCGCCGAACCGGGCGGCGCGGGTCATCCGGGCTGCGACGGCGTCGATCAGGAGCGGTTGTACTGGTAGAAGCCCGCGCCGGTCTTCTTGCCGAGCAGGCCCGCCTCGACCATGCGCATCAGCAGCGGCGGCGCGGAGTACAGCGGCTCCTTGAACTCCGCGTACATGGAGTCCGCGATGGACTTGACCGTGTCGAGGCCGACGAGGTCGGTCAGCGCCAGCGGGCCCATCGGGTGGGCGCAGCCCAGCACCATCGCCTTGTCGACGTCTTCCTTTGTGGCGAAACCGGATTCGACCATACGGATGGCCGAGAGCAGGTACGGCACCAGGAGTGCGTTCACGACGAATCCGGAGCGGTCGGCCGAGCGCACGACCTGCTTGCCCAGGACCTCCGCGGCGAAGTTCTCCGCGCGCTTCGCGACCGCCTCGCCGGTCTTGAGCGTGGTCACCAGCTCGACCAGCGGCAGCACCGGCACCGGGTTGAAGAAGTGCATGCCGACCACGCGCTCGGGCTGGGTGGTGGCCACGGCGATCTTCATGATCGGAATGGAGGAGGTGTTCGAGGCCAGCACCGCGTCGGGATCGGTGACGACCTTGTCGAGCTCGGCGAAGATGGAGGTCTTGACCTCCTCGCTCTCCAGCACGGCCTCCACGACCAGCTGCCGGTCCGCGAAGTCGCCGAGATCGGAGGTGAAGCGCAGCCGCCAGGCGGTCTGCTCGCGCTCGCGCTCGGTGATCTTGCCGCTGCTCACGCCGCGGTCGAGCGACCGCAGGATGCGGGCGCGGCCGGCGGCGGCCAGCTCCCGGGTCTGTTCGAACACGAGCACGTCGACGTGCGCGCGGGCGCACACCTCCGCGATTCCGGCGCCCATCTGTCCGGCGCCGATGATGCCGACGCGCTGAATCTTTTCGCTGCTCACGTCCCGCTCCTGCTGGTTGTGTGGCGATGGTTTGGGGTGAAGCCGCCGGGTTCCGGCGCTTCGATCAATCACGGTATACGGGAAGTACGACAGTGGCCCTCCCTGCCGGGGGCTGTTCCGCAGGGAGGGCCGGTCGCTGCCGTAACCCCTAGTGCCGCAGCCCTTTCGGGTGCAGCGGTCACGGTGTCGGCCGCCCCGCCGTCCGTTCCCCTAGCTGTGATGCGACGGGAGAACGAACGGCGGGGCACCGGACTCGCGGTGTCTGGCGACAGACACCGCAGGCCTATCTCAGTGGAACTGACCCTCTTCGGTCGAGCCCTTGAGCGCGGCGGTGGAGGTATTCGGGTCCACGGTGGTGGCGATGGTGTCGAAGTAGCCCGCGCCGACCTCACGCTGGTGCTTGACGGCGGTGAAGCCACGCTCGGCGGCCGCGGCGAACTCGCGCTCCTGCAGGTCGACGAAGGCGGTCATGCCCTCGCGAGCGTAGCCGTAGGCCAGGTCGAACATGCCGTAGTTCAGCGAGTGGAAGCCGGCCAGAGTGATGAACTGGAACTTGAAGCCCATGGCGCCCAGCTCGCGCTGGAACTTCGCGATGGTCGCGTCGTCCAGGTGCGCCTTCCAGTTGAAGGACGGCGAGCAGTTGTAGGCCAGCAGCTGGTCCGGGAACTCGCCGCGGACCGACTCGGCGAACTTGCGCGCGACCTCGAGGTCCGGCACGCCGGTCTCCATCCAGATCAGGTCGGCGTAGGGGGCGTAGGCCTTGGCACGCGCGATGCAGGGGTCGATGCCGTTGCGGGTACCGAAGAAGCCCTCGGCGGTGCGGGTGCCATCCAGGAACTCGCGGTCACGCTCGTCCACATCGGAGGTGATGAGGGTGGCGGCCTCGGCGTCGGTGCGGGCGATGATCACCGACGGAACGTCGGCGACGTCGGCGGCCAGACGCGCGGAGGTCAGGGTGCGGATGTGCTGCTGGGTGGGGATCAGCACCTTGCCACCGAGGTGGCCGCACTTCTTCTCCGAGGCCAGCTGGTCCTCCCAGTGCACACCGGCGGCACCGGCCGCGATCATGGCCTTCTGCAGCTCGTAGGCGTTCAGCGCGCCACCGAAACCGGCCTCGGCGTCGGCGACGATCGGGGCCAGCCAGTTCTGGACCGAGGTGTCGCCCTCGACCTTGGCGATCTCGTCGGCGCGCAGCAGCGCGTTGTTGATGCGGCGAACCACGGTCGGCACCGAGTTGGCGGGGTACAGCGACTGGTCCGGGTAGGTGTGACCCGACAGGTTCGCGTCACCGGCGACCTGCCAACCGGACAGGTAGATGGCCTTGAGGCCGGCGCGCACCTGCTGCACGGCCTGGTTGCCGGTCAGGGCGCCGAGCGAGTTGATGTAGTCCTCGTTGTTGACCAGATCCCACAGGATCTCCGAGCCGCGGCGGGCCAGGGTGGCCTCCTCCACGACGGTGCCCTGGAGCTTCGACACCTGCTCGGCGGTGTAGTTACGGGTGACGCCCTTCCAGCGGGGGTTGGTGTCCCAATCCTGCTGGATTTCCGCAGCGGTCTTCGGGGTGCCGGTGGTCGACATTTCTGACTCCACTTCCTGTTTCGGTGCCCCCCATGCTAGAGCGGCAATTTGCAGGCTTGCTAGGCCCATCGGGTGTACTTCACCACGATTGCACACCCGAAAAGTGCCGTCTACCTGTTGCTACTGCAAATCTCGGCTAGCTTTGCCTCCCCATTTGCTAAGTCTGCAAAATTTGCGAGCGGATTGCAGGCCAGTAGCCTACCGGCGAGTAGGTCTGACATGCGGTTTTGCGTAACGCTCGTACTGTTTGCGTGATCCATACCACCGGACGAACGGGGGCGTCCGCATTCCCGTCTGTGACGACCTTCACAGCGTCCGAGCGGGGGGTTTCGTGGCGCGGGTCACTGCCGGGAACGCATGCCCACCGGCGCTCGCCCGGCACCGACGCCGCGCTCCGGTCGAGACACGTGGTCCGGTGCGCCGCGACAACAGCCCATCACGGTCATAACCTGAGTCCGACCCGGCGTGAGTCGCTGGTCGGGCCGGTCGCGTCAGCGAACGGCCGCATCACACCCGCGAGCCGACGATCCCCACACCGAGGAGCACGATGCGAATCCTGCCGACAGTGACCGCGGTGGCCACCGCGCTGCTCACCGGCCTGCTACAGCTGCCGGCCGCGCATGCCGCGCCCACCGGATCGTTCGCCTCGGCCGAGCCGCTCCCGGCCGTCGCGACGCTGCCGGGCTCGGCGCACGCGCAGCGATTCCTCTACGACACCACCACCGTGCACGACCGCCCGACCGTCGCCAGCGCGGCGATCTACTTCCCGCCCGGCGCGGCGCCCGCGGGCGGCTGGCCCGTCATCGCCTGGGCGCACGGCACGGTCGGACTCGGCCACGACTGCGCGTACAGCATCGGCGGCCCGGCCGCGGTCGAGCGCGACTGGTCCTATCTGGGCACCTGGCTGCGGCAGGGATACGCGATCGTCGCGGCGGACTACGCCGGGCTCGGCACGCCGGGCGGGCATCCGTATCTGAACGGCCGCGTCGAGGCGCACAACGTCGTCGACGCGGTGCGCGCCGCGACCGGCCACTACTCGACGCTGTCCCGCAAATGGGTGGTCGTCGGCCAGTCGCAGGGCGCCGGCGCCGCGGTGAACACCGCCCGCTACGCGACCCGGTTCGGCCCGGACCTGGACTACCGCGGCGCGGTCGCCACCGGAACCCCCGCTTACATCGAGGACGTCATCACCCCGCTCGGCCCGGGCGTCCCGCCGGTGGCGGTGGGCGGCGAAACCACCGCGTACACGCTCTACATCCTCAACGGCCTCCGCACGACCTACCCCGAACTGAACATCGGCTCCTACCTGACCGATTCGGGCCGATACTGGCTCGACCGCGCGGCCACCGAATGCCTGGAACCGCTCGCCGATGCCCTGACCGCGGCAAAGGTGGTGGGCGGCAACCTCTTCGCCCGCCCGCTGGCCGACATCCCGGACTTCCACGGCGTCCTCACGCGCTACCTGGGTCTGCCCGAATCCGGTTACGACCGCCCACTTTTCATGGGCCAGGGCCTTACCGACACCGACGTCATCATGCCCGAAACCCTCCGCTTCGCCGCGGTCCTGCAGGCCAACCACCAGCCCGTGACCTTCAAGATCTATCCGACCGACCACAGCGGCACGGTACTGGCCTCCCAGCCCGACTCGATCCCGTTCGTACGCAGCCTATTTGGTTGACCTGCTGCGATCAGACCCTTCGGCGTCGTCCGCAGTGGGTTGATCGGCCCACGGCAATCCGTCACACAGAACGAACTCGGATCTCAGCCGATCCGCTCGCAACTGCGCCGCGGATCGGCTGACAGGCAGCCGATTCGCCC
Source organism: Nocardia albiluteola (assembly GCF_018860155.1). Lineage (GTDB taxonomy): Bacteria > Actinomycetota > Actinomycetes > Mycobacteriales > Mycobacteriaceae > Nocardia > Nocardia albiluteola. Next base: position 942,049 of record NZ_JAHKNI010000001.1, on the reverse strand, counting down.
TTCGCCTATTCCCTCGCCGAACGGCTCGATCTCGTAGGGTGCGCCCGACTTGGCAGCTCGGCGCCGGTCGATATCGTCCAAAAAGTTAAGTACTGGCTTGACTGTCACCGGCAGCGGCCTACACTTAAGTCTGTGCTTAACCATTCTGAGCGGCTGGATCTGATCTTTCGGGCGCTGGCCGATCCGACTCGGCGGGTAATGCTCGAGCGGCTCAGCGCGGGGCCGGCGGCGGTCAGCGTGCTGGCCGAGCCGTTGGCCATGTCGCTGGCGGCGGTCGTGCAGCACCTGCAGGTGTTGCAGGATGCCGGACTGGTGCGGTCGGAGAAGGTCGGGCGGGTGCGGACCTGCCAGCTGGTGCCCGACGCGCTCGGGCCGGTCGAGGAGTGGATCGAAGCACGCCGGTCGAACTGGGAGCGCCGGCTCGACGCGCTCGGCACGGCGCTCGCCGAAAACCCGAAACCCGTTCAGGAGTAGGTCATGTCAGAACATTCCGTTACCCATGCCACGTTCACTCTCGAGCGTGACTACGACGCAACGCCCGCGGCCGTCTTCGCCGCCTGGGCCGATCCCGCCGTCAAGGTCCGCTGGTTCGCCGGCGGAAATTCCGATCACGAACTCGACTTCCGCGTCGGCGGTCGCGAAATTGCGCGAGGCAATGCCAACGGCGCCACGATCGAGTTCGAAACCGCCTATCAGGAAATCGTTCCCGACAACCGCATCGTCTATACGTCGGCGATGCGGATGGGCGAGACGGTCACGACGATATCCCTCACCTCGGTGGAGTTCGCGGCCACGCCCTCGGGTACCCGCCTGACCCTGACCGAACACGGCGCCTACCTGGACGGCCACGAGCAGCCGTCCTGGCGCGAGCACGGCACCAGCGACCAGCTCGCCGCACTGGCAAAGGAACTCGGCTGACCCCTCCGCGCCCGGACGACCACGGGGTTCGCTTCCCCGGCTCCGCGCCCGGCACACGCTCGTAACACCTGCGAAATCTGGTGTGCCGATTCGCAATATCCGCGCAACCGGTTGCTCTTAGTGTGTCGTCATGAGCGGAGCGCAGCGGAGCGAATCATCAATACGGCGCGCCAGCGAGGTGGAGGCATGAGCGGAGCGCAGCGCAGCGAATCATCGACACAGCGCGCCTCGCGCATGCCGGAGCCGAGCGCCAGCGAGGTGCAGGCATGAGCGTTACCGAGGGCGCGGGCACCGGGATACACATCAGCGGGCTGAGCAAGACGTTTCGAGTGGGGCGCCGCGCGGTGGCGGCGCTGGATTCGGTCGATCTGCATACCGAGCAGGGGGCGTTTCTGTCGCTGCTCGGGCCGTCCGGATGCGGCAAATCGACCGTACTGCGGATCCTGGCCGGGCTGGAAACGCCGACCTCGGGTATCGCGAGCATCAACGGTGCGCCGCCCGCGGAGCTGCGGCGCGGCCACCAGTTCGGTATCGCCTTCCAGGATTCGGCGCTGTTGCCGTGGCGCAGTGTGGAATCCAACATCAAGCTGCCGCTGCAGGTCGCTGGGTTGGCGGTGGATGCGGCGGCGATCGCGGATCTGATCGCGCTCGTGGGGCTCGAGGGGTTCGAGAAGGCCAAGCCCGCACAGCTCAGTGGCGGTATGCGGCAACGTGTTTCGATCGCGCGGGCACTGGTGGTGAAGCCGTCGGTATTGCTGCTGGACGAACCGTTCGGCGCGCTGGACGATATGACGCGCCAACGCCTGAACCTCGAGCTGCTACGCATCTGGACCGAGAAACCCGCAACCACACTGATGGTCACGCACGGAATCGCCGAGGCGGTGTTCCTGTCCGACGTGGTGGCGGTGATGAGCCCGCGACCGGGCCGGGTGGTGGAGATGGTGCCGATCGACCTGCCGCGACCGCGCACCCCGGACATGATGCGCAGCCCGGAATTCCATCGGCTGCACGACTATCTGTCCGAGCTGCTGTTCGGCCGCGGCGGCATCGAGGCCGAGGCCGAGGCGGCCCTGGATGCTCCCGGGGGTGTGCAATGAGACGCCTGGGCGGCGCGATCGGCATCGTCGCGCTGATCGCGATCTGGTGGCTGCTGGCGGACCTGCGGATGGGCGGCGGCACCATCCCGAGCCCATGGAATGTGTTGCACACCATGTATTCCGACGGCTGGGCGCTGTACGGGCCGAACTTCCGCGTCACCGCGTACGGTGCGCTGCGGGGATTTCTCTGGGGCGATGCGCTCGCGATCGCGCTCGCGGTGCTCGTCGTGCTGATTCCGCCGATCGAGCAGCTGGCCACGCAGCTGGCGATCCTGAGTTACTGCACACCGCTGCTGGCGCTCGGGCCGATCATCCTGGTCGTCTTCGGCGGCCGCACGCCGACCGTCTTCCTGGCCGCGATGTACTGCTTCTTCACCACCATGGTCGGTACCGTGTCGGGTTTGCGTTCGGCCGACCGCACGGCGCTGGATCTGGTGCGCGCCTACGGCGGCGGGCGCTGGCAGCAGCTGTGGCGGGTACAGCTGATCGCGGCGTTGCCGAATACCCTGGCCGCCTTGAAGATCGCCGCCCCCTCGGCGGTGCTGGGCGCGATCATCGGCGAATATCTGGGCGGGGTGGACAGCGGCATCGGGGTCGCGCTGACCGCGGCGCAGACCTCCTTCAACGTGCCCCGGACCTGGGGAATGGCGCTGGCCGCGGCCGCGCTCGCGGGCCTGGGCTACGCGGTGGTGGCGCTGGCGGCGCGGCTGGCCGCCCCGTGGACCGTCCGGGAGGCACGTTCGTGAACGTCGTCCGCAGAATTGCGAGATTCCTTTTTCCCCTGCTGATTTCGCTGGTCCTGATGGTGGTGATCTGGTACGCCTTCCTGTACGCCTTCCCTCAGGTGGGGCCGCGCGTGGGCAAGACACCGGCGGATGTCTGGCAATACCTGGTCACCGGGCCGACCGCGGACAGCGCGCGGGCGGCGATCCTGTCGGACCTGCGAATCACCCTGGGGGACGCGGCCACCGGATTCGGCGCCGGGATGGCCACGGCCCTGGTCGTCGCGGCGTTGTTCGTCACACTGCCCCCGGTCGAGCAGGCGTTCATGCCGGTGGCGATGCTGCTGCGCTCGGTGCCGCTGGTCGCGCTGACGCCGATCATCGTGCTGGTCTTCGGCCGCGGCACCCTCGGGGTGACGGCGATGGCGGCGATCGTGGTGTTCTTCCCAGCGCTGGTCATGATCATCACCGGGCTGCGCTCGGCCTCGGTGCAGGCGATGGAACTCGTTGCCGCATACGGTGGTTCGCGCTGGACCCGGCTGCGGATGGTAGCGGTACCCGCCGCGTTGCCCGCGGTCTTCGCCGCCGCGCGAATCTCGGTGCCGGGAGCGCTGATCGGCGCGCTACTGGGCGAATGGCTCGGCAGCGGCACCGGACTGGGCGCCAGCCTGATCCGGGCCATTCCCACCTTCCAGTACAGCCAGCTGTGGGCCTCCATCGTGCTGGTGACGATCGTGTCGGTGCTGCTCTACGCGATCGTGGGCGTGATCGAGAACCTGGTACTGGCCAGGTTCGGGCCGGAGGCGGGCGCGAGCTGAGTTCGGCCGTGGGAGTTTACACACCGCACACATTCGAATCGCCGAAAGACCGGTAATGGCAATACAAACGAACTACCGTTCCGGCATGACACGCGTGATCCCCCCGGCGGCCCGGCTCTCGTCCATGGACCGTCGTTCGTTCCTTCGTTTCTCGGCCCTCACCGGTGCCGCGCTCGGCGGCGCCGCGGCGCTTTCGGCCTGCGGCAAGAGCACGTCCGCGGCGAATGCCAACGGCAGCTCCGCCGACGGCTCGAAATTCGGCACCGTCGCGATGCAGCTGTCGTGGCTGAAGAACATCGAATTCTCCGGCGAGTACTACGCCGACAACAAGGGGTACTACCGCGACGCCGGATTCGGGCACGTCAACCTGATCGCCGGCGGCGCCGCCAGCACGTCGGTGGAGGCGGGCCTGGACACCGGCAAGATCTGGATCGGCACCTCGGCCCCGCAGACCACGGCGCCCGCGGTGCTCGGCGGGCTTCCGGCCAAGATCGTCGGCACGACGTACCAGAAGAATCCGTTCTGCATCGTCAGTTCGGCGGCCAAGCCGATTCACTCCCCGCAGGACATGAAGGGCCGCAAGATCGGTGTGCAGGACACCAATCAGCTCATCTTCCAGGCGCTGCTGGCGGCGAACAATATGACGCCCAACGATGTTCACATCGTGCAGGCCCAATTCGATCCGACCCCGCTGGCCAACGGCGAGGTGGACGGGTGGGTCAGCTATGTCACCAACGAGCCGATCACCCTGGCGGCCAAGGGTTTCCAGAACACGAACTTCATGTTCGCCGACTACGGTCTACCACTGACCGCGGAAACGCTGACCGTCCGCCAGGAGACGATCGATAAGGAACGCGACAAGCTGAAGGCGTTCCTGACCGCCGAGATCAAGGGCTGGAAGGACGCGGTCGCCGATCCGGCCGGCAGCGCCCACCTGGCTGTCGACGTCTACGGCAAGGATCAGCGCCTGGAGCTGTCGGAGCAGACCGCCGAGGCCACCGCGCAGAACGGCCTCGTGGTATCCGCCGACACCAAGGCCAACGGCCTGTTCACCATGACCGATCAGCTGATCGCCTCCAATATCGAGGCCCTGGCCAAGGCCAAGATCAGTATCAAGGCGAGCCAGCTGTTCGACCTGTCGGTCCTGCGCGAGCTCTTCGCCGAGCATCCGGAGCTGAAGTAGGAATCCGGTCAGGGGGTCGTGAACGCCGGAAAGGGCCCGGTGTGATGGGACGGCGTGCTGGCGCGGACCGCGAGTATCTCGGCGGCGACGGATATCGCGGTCTCCGCCGGGGTGCCCGCGCCCAGGTCCAGCCCGGCCGGGGTGTACAGCCTCGAGAGGGTCTCGGAGTCGAAACCGTTCTCGCGCATGGCATCCAGGCGCTGGGCGTGCGCCGGCCCGGCGCCGAGCGCGCCGAGATAGCCGAATTCGGGCAGCTGCAGGGCCGTGGCGAGCAGCGGGAGTTCGACCTTCGGATCCTGGGTCACCGTGACCAGCGCCGTGCGGTAGTCGATGGCCCCCTCCGCGTACTGCTGGTTCAGGTACCGATGCGGCCAGTCGACGACCACCTCGGCGCCCGGGAAGGATTGTTCCGCGGCGAAGGTCTGGCGCGCGTCGCAGACGGTGACCCGGTAGCCCAGCAGTTTGCCCTGGACGCACAGTGCGGAGGCAAATGCGTTGGCGCCGAAGATGATCAGGCGCGGCGGCACGGTATACGAGCAGCAGAAAACGTCGGATTCGGGCAACGCCACCAATTCGGTGTTGTGCCGGCGGTCGGTTACCAGATGTTGCCCGATCACCGTTGCGTCGGAGTGCCACACCACCGTGAACACCGTGACCGCACGTCCGCCCGCCAGATCCTGGGCGACTGCTGGAAATTCGGGAAAGTCGCTGTGCGAGAACGGTTCCACGAAAACATCAATGGTCCCGCAGTCGGCGCTGTCCATGCCGCTCGCGGGATCGAAACGCTGCAATTCCTTGCGGCCGGTGCGCGCGGAATACAGGGCCGCGTCGTAGATCGCGCTCTGATAGCACCCGTCGGACACCGAGCCGAATACGCGGCCGTCGGGGTCGACCAGCATGCACGAGCCGATCGGGAGCAGGGAGGGGCCGAATGTTCGGACCAGGGTGGCCATGGCTCCGGTTCGGCCGCTGTGCCAGACCCGCAATAGGTCGTCGACGATGTCGCGCATCACAACCTCCCCAGTCAACGTGCGCGAGTGGGCGGATAGTCGTGGTCGCGTCCCGTCGCCAGATCGTCACACGGTACCGCCACGATATCTGGTCTACCGTCCAGAAACCCCTTGGCTCCGGAATTTCCTCGAGCGGAAGCGATTACCGCATCCCAGTGCCTCGCAGCGAGGACAACCGGATGGCCGGGCCGATCCTCGAAGACCGCGCGGGACAGCCCGCTGGCGGCGGCGCGCCCGGCCGCGAGCACCCGCGCGACCACGTCGGATCGGACATCCGGGGTGTCGACCGGCATGATGGCCACGAATCGCGCCGGATCCGGGGCGGCCGCCACCCCGGTGAGCCCGGCGCGCAGCGAGGCCGCCAGCCCCACGGCCCAATCGGGCGCCCAAACCCACTGCACACCTTCGGGTATCGCAATCTCCGGAGTGTCACAGACGAGCCATTGTCCACTTCGGCCACGCCGCGCCGGACCCGTCGCCCCCAGGACCACCCACACCCGCTCGCATCCCCCGTCGTGCAGTGCGCAGATCGCCCCTCGCAGCCACGCACCATCGTCTACCAGCACCTTCGGCCGCCCGTACCGCGTCCCGGCGCCGGCGGCAAGCACGATCCCGTCGCAGCGTCCGTAGTCCATGAGGCCGAGGGTAGCCGCGCGCGCGGATCTCTGCTTTTTTGACATCCAGCCAACGCCGAGGGCCTTACTGATCTGCGGTTTCCTGTCCTGAGGGGGTGGCGGGTCAGGCGCAGAACCAATCCCTGGCCGAGCGGCGGAACAGCAACAGGACGATCAGGATCGCGCTGACCGGGCCCAGCCAGCCCGGCGGATGCCCGACCGGAATGGACGGCACAGTCCAGAGCATGTTCAGGGCCGCCAGCAGCACCGCGGTGATCCGGATACTGCTGCCGACCGCGCCGAAGCCGAGGGCGACCAGGCCGAGCAGCCAGCTGGGGACGAAGAACAGGGCCGTCAGCGCCGCGGAGCGCGCCCCGAACAGCCATCCGGCCGACGCCGCGCACACCAGCCCGATCACGGCCATCGTGAGTGCGATGACCTGAGCGGTCCGCACGGCGATCGGCATCCGGGGGGCCGACGCCGGTCCCGGATCGGTTCGAACCCCGTTGTCGGCCATCACCTCTCCCATCCAGCACGACCCGACAGCCCGCCGCGGAGATCGCTTCGAACCCTACCGTCCGGCCCGCTACCTGCGCGAACGACGCGCGCACGGGGGATTCGGACCCATCCGACCCAGTGCGCCGGCAGTATTGTTGACATTTGTGTCGGTCAGATCGGTCGCGAAGATCGGCACCGTGATGCCGACCACTGCCGAGGTCGACTCACAGCGAAATCTCAGGCCGCGATCGGCACCGTGGAGGCGTGATAGATCCTGCGCCCGTTGCCATCTCATCCGTCCGCTCGCTCGCGTCCAAGGTCCCGGAGATCACCGCCCTGTTCTGGGTGATCAAGGTGCTCTCCACCGGGATGGGCGAGACGTTCTCCGACTTTCTCGTCTCGCATCTGCCGCCGGGGATCGCCGTCGGCGGGGCCGTGCTGGCGCTGATCGTGAGCCTGATCGCCCAGTTCCGCAGCCGCCGCTACGTGGCGTGGATCTACTGGTCGGCCGTGGTGATGGTCAGCATCTGCGGCACGATGGTTGCCGATATCGTCGACTTTGTCGTCGGCATTCCGCTGCTGTTGTCCACGGTCATCTTCGCCGCGTTGCTCGCGATGGTCTTCGGGGCCTGGTACGCCAGCGAGAAGACGCTGTCGGTGCACAGCATCACCACGCGCCGCCGCGAAGCGTTCTACTGGACCACGGTGATGGTCACCTTCGCGCTGGGCACCGTCGCGGGCGACCTGACCGCGGGCACGCTGCACCTGGGATATCTCGCGTCAACAGTATTGTTCGCAATCGTGATCGCGATTCCAGCGCTCGCGCACCGCTGGGGCGGACTGGGCGCGATCCCGGCCTTCTGGGCGGCCTACGTGGTGACCCGCCCGCTCGGTGCCTCGGCCACCGACTGGCTTGCCTCCAACCGAGCCGACGGGCTGCGATTCGGCACCGGCTGGGTGAGCCTGGCCGTGACCGTCCCGATGATCGCGCTCATCGCCGTGCTGGCGCTGCGGCCGGAGCTGTTCGGGGGCACACCCGCCACGGCAGCGGTGCGCACCGGCCGCCGCTAGCGTCAGGCCAGCACGCGCAGCAGGTGTTCGATCTCGTACTGGATCGCGGTGCGGCCCGGGCCCAAGTACTTTCGCGGATCCGAGAGGGCCGGGTGCGCGGCCAGTTCCGCCCGAACTGCCTGCGCCAGTACGATATTCAGCCGGGTGGCGATATTGATCTTCGTCATGCCGTGCCGGACCGCCGAGGCCAGGCCCTCGTCCGGCACGCCCGAGGAGCCGTGCAGGACAAGCGGCACCGGAACCTTCGCCGCCAGGCGCGCGATCAGATCGTCGTCCAGGCGGGCGTCGCGGGTCTGCATGGCATGCGAGGAACCCACCGCCACGGCAAGGGCATTCACGCCGGTGGCCGCCACGAAGGCGACGGCCTCGTCCGGATCGGTGCGCACGCCCGGGGCGTGGGCACCGTCCTTCCCGCCGACCTCGCCCAGCTCGGCCTCGATGAACACGCCCCGCTCGCGGCACCAGCGGGCAATCTCGGCTGTGCTGGAGACGTTTTCGGCGTAGTCGAGCGTCGACCCGTCGTACATGACCGATTGGACGCCGAGTTCGACCGCGGCCCTGATCAATTCGTGCGAGGTCGCGTGGTCCAGGTGGACCGCGAGCGGCGCGGTGCTGTCCTGCGCGATCTGCAGGCAGGCCCGCACGAGCGGTTTCAGCCCGCCGTGATAGCCGGCGGTATTTTCCGAAATCTGCAGGATCGCAGGGCGTTTCGTGGACTCCGCGGCGGCGGCGATGGCCTCGGCATGCTCCAGGGCGATCACGTTGAAGGCGCCCAGTCCGCCGGGGGCGGCCACAGCGATCAGCTCGGAGACGGGGGTCGAAGGCACTGCGAAGGCTCCTACGGTGTGCTGAGTCTGGTGACGACGATGGTCGGCGCGAGCCGCACGCGCAGGGCGCGGTCGATCTCGCCGGCGACCGGTATGACGACCGCGGCCGCAGAGGTCGCGACCGCATCGGTCAGGATTTCGGGCCAGTCCGGTTCGGGATCGGCAGCCAGGCCCGCGATCACGGCGGCGGCCGCGGCGTCCCCGGCGCCGGTGGGGTTCCCGGACACCGGATCGGGCGCGGCGGCAGACCAGGCGCCCTCCGCGGTCACCGCGATCATGCCCTCGATGCCGCGGGTGGCGATCACCGCGCGCACCCCGGCGTCCAGCAGCGGGCGGACCGCGGCCACCACCTCCTCGGGCGTGCCCGCATCGGATCCGGTGAGCCCTTCGAGCTCGTCGCGGTTGGGCATGAGCACCACGCCCGGGACCTCGGCGGCCAGTTCCAGCGCCCGCCCGTCCACATCGCAGATCGTGGGCACCCCGGCCGCGAGGGCGGTGTGGGCCAGCTCGGCCGGCAGGCCGTCGGACACCCCGCCGGGCAGCGAACCGGAGATGACCATGCCGCCGGTGTCGGGGAGCATGCCCGCCACCCGCACCCTGAGCTGATCGATGGCGTACGGCTCGTTCAGCCGGGCGCCGGGCTCCCACAGCGAGGTCGCGGTGCCGTCGCCGGATTCGCTGATCACCACGGTGCGGCGCACCCACGGCAGCGCGTGCACGAAGTCCACCGGCAGCTCGAGTTCCGCGGCCGCGGAGAACAGATGGTCGGCGAACCCTGTGGCGCGCGAGTACTTGCCCAGCTGATTCAGCACCCGGGAGACGTTGATGCCCTTGCCGCCGATGCGCTGCTCCACCGACAGCACCCGGTGCTCCCGGCCCCGCTCGAAACGCTCGACCCGGTAGGTCATGTCGTATGCCGGGTTCATCGTCACGGTAAGGATCACGTCAACCACTGTCCCCGCCGCAGGATTCGGCGTAACCCCAGGTCCCGGTCGAGCACGACGATGTCGGCGTAATGACCGGCACGCAGATCGCCGACCCCGTCCAGCCCCGCCGCGGCGGCAGGGGTGGACGTCGCGGCGCGCACCGCATCGATCGGCGCCACCCCGCATTCGCGGATCGCCCAGCGCAGGCCCGACAGCAGGGTGGATGTACCCCCGGCGATCGAACCGTTGGCAATCCTGGCAACACCATCGCTCACAGTTACCTCCTGCGGACCGAGCCGGTACTGACCGTCGGGCAGCCCCGCCGCCTGCATGGCATCGGTGATCAGCGCGACCCGTTCACGGGCGGTCGCGAAGGCCAGCGCGCCGAATCCCGGATCGACGTGCACCCCGTCGCCGATGAGTTCCACCACCACCCGGCCCGCGGCGGCGGCCACCAGCGCGGCCGCGACCGGCCCGGGGGCGCGGTGATGCAGCGGGGGCATGCCGTTCGCCAGGTGTGTCACGAGCGTTCCGAAACCGCTGGGGGCCAGCGCATTTCCGAAATCGAGATAGTTTGCGTCGCTGTGGCCCAGCGCGATGACGACGCCGTTGTCGACCAGAAGTTTTGCGGCGGTAACGAACCCCGGTCGCTCCGGGGCGAGCGTCATCACTCGCAGGTGCCCGCCCGCGGTGTCGAGCAGCCGCTCGATCAGCGCCGGATCCGGGTCGGTGAGATATCTCGGATCCTGTGCGCCGCAACGCACTTTGGACAGGAACGGCCCCTCGGAGTGAATGCCCGAAATCACCCCCTCGGCAGCAAGCCCCGCGAGCGCCGCGGTCTGCGCCACCATGTCCTCGGGCGCGCCCGTCACGATGCTCGCCAGCACGGTGGTCGACCCCTGCCCGTGGTGATACTCCGCAGCGGCCCGCGCCTCGGCGGGATCGGTCGTATCGAACCGATGCCCGAACCCACCGTGATTGTGAATATCCACCAGCCCCGGAATCACGATCCCGGCGGGCTCCGGCGCCTCCCGTCCCGGATGCTCCCGGGCCCACTCCGCAAACGATTGCACCCCCGCAATCCGCTCCCCGACCACGGTGACGACCCCGTCGTCCAACTCCACCGAAGCAGCAACGACCCGCCCCCGCAGCACGATCTCCGACTCCCGCGTCACACCCTCACCTCGCCATTCCGCCACTCACGCCCGTTCGCACCGTACCCCGCCCCAGCCGCACCCATAAGCACAAGCGCGCCCGCTCCGGAGTCCGCAACTCCCGGGCTGCGGCTCACCTGCATACCGCGCGATGGAGTGTCGATACCTCCACAGCGCGCCCTCCCGAGCGCATTCCCCGCAATCCAGCCCGGCCGAACCGCGAATACCCGCATCTCGCCACAGACCGTTGGCCGCACCACGCGCCTCGCGCCCACCGAGAGATACGCACCCGCCGAACTACCGCACGCCCGGCCGGGCCACCGGACATGTCTGTATCGGATCAATGAGAATCGGCGCTCCCCATCTCCGAGCACGGGCCGGAAAAGCGACGCAGGCCGGCCGAGCACGCTGGCGGCGATCACGCGAGGGCACCACTGCGGGCGTATTGGGCCGCGCCGACCAGGCCCGCGCGAGCGCCGAATTCGCCCAGGACCACGCGGGGCGCGGGGGCCACCCGTAGGAGTTCGGCAAGGCGGCTCTGGAGGGCAGTCGTCAGGACGGCGCCGGCGCGGGCCAGGCCGCCGCCGAGCACGACCAGTTCCGGGCAGGCGGCGTGGATGACGCCGAACAGGCCCTCGGCGAGGGCGTCGATGGCGTCGTCGACGACCGCGCGGGCATCCAGATCAGCGTCCAGAACCGCGAAAACCGCCTCCGCGCCGGGTATTTCGCGTCCCGTGCGGGTAGTGTAGGCGCGGGCGATGCTGGCGCCGGAGGCGACGGTCTCCACGCAGCCGATGTTGCCGCACGGGCATTTCAGCCCGTCGCGGTGGCGCACCGGAATGTGGCCGTACTCGCCCGCCTGCCCGGCCGCGCCGCGCACCAGCCGCCCGCCGATCGACAGCGTCCCGCTGATGCCGGTGCCCAGGATCAGCACGCACACGTCGTCGCAGCCGCGGCCCGCGCCGTACCGCCACTCGGCCCAGCCGGCGACTGCGACATCGTGCTCGATCAGCACCGGCATACCCCATCGATCGGCAAACCGGTTGCCCACCTTGACATCTCGCCAGCCCACATTGCTACTGAACACCGCCAGCGAGCGCGCCGGATCGACGATGCCTGGTAGAACAACGGCCGCACGCGCCACCCGAAGTGGCTGCGAATCAGGCCGTTCGCGCCGCCCCGGGGACGGATCATCCGGCCCGGGCACGGCGCTGCCCTGTGCGGCAGGCAGATCGTGCGACGGACTCGGCTCCGGCCGCATCGTGGACAATTCGGCGAGCAGCCGGTCGCCGAGCTCGCCAATGGCATCGAAGGCGGCCTCGCCCTTCGGGGTGTCCACGATGCCGGAGCACAGCACATTCCCTGCGGCATTGGTGATTTCGGCCTTGGTGGTGGTGCCGCCGACATCGACGGCAAGCACCAGGTCCGTGTCGTCCAATGCTCCAGGAGGGGAGATCGGCGCGCTCACCCGTCAGCCCAGAATCACCGAGCGGTTCAGGCTGCGCGGATGGTCGGGGTCCAGGCCCAGATCCGCCGCGCGCGCCTGGCAGAGCCGATGCACGCGCACCAGATCCGCCATGGGGTCGATATCGCGGTGCTCGAAATGCGCTCCGGTGGCCTTGATGTCGTCGGCAAGACCGGGCAGCAGCGGCCCGAACGCCCACACCGCACGGCCGGGCGCGGCGATGCTGATCGGGCCGTGCCGCCACTCGGTGGCCAGGTAAGCCTCGGTCCAGGACTGGCAGGATTCGCGCAGCTTCAGCCCGGCCTCCTCGGCGATGGCGGCGGCGAAACCCATCCCGACGAAACTGATCTGCTCGGCCGAGCGCACCGCCGCTACGGCGGAGTCGAGATCCTCGGCCAGGACCGCGCGGGCCTGCGCGATCACCGGAGCGAGATCCTCGCCGAGATGCCAGCGCAGGATGGCCAGCGCGGTGGTGGCGAAACGGGTCTGCACCACCGACTGCTCGTCGACCTGATCGATGAGGATCGGATCGGCCAGCTCGAGCACGGGCGTGCCCGGACTGGAGCAGATGACGGTACGGGGCACGCCTTCCGGCAGCGCGCGCATCGCCGCGACCACCTCGGTGGTGGTGCCGGAGCGGCAGATCACCAGGTAGCGGTCATAGTCGTGGCGGCGCACCTCACCGGCGGGCCAGGCATCGGTGCTGCCGTGGCCCGCGGATTCGCGCATCGCCGCGATGGCGCGTGACATGAAAAGCGAGGTGCCACAACCGATGACGGCCACGCGCTCACCCGGCTGCGGCAGCAGCGCGGCGTGGTCGGCGGCGATCGCGGCGGCCCGCGCCCAGTCGTCGGGTTGGGTGGCCACCTCGGTGGCCAGATGGGTTTCGGCAGGGATTCGATCGGCAGAGGTCGGCACGAGACCAAGAATCGCTCCGATGATCGTTCATGTCAACTTTACAATCAAAACGTGCACAAACGATCAATGCGTGAGCTAAATTCGGACCAATCGAATCACTGGCTCCACACTCGTTGGTCGAACCGCCGGGTGTGCACCATTGAAAGGCTCTTGTAGTGAAACGTCCACTCCGCGGCGCCCTCTCCACGGTCGCGCTCCTGTCCGGCCTGGCGCTCGTCGCCTCTTCCTGCGGGTTCGGCGGTAGCAAGTCCGACTCCAACGACCCGAACACCCTGACCTTCCTGGCGCCGATCTACAGCGACGGCACCAAGTCGGAGTGGGACAAGATCATCTCCGACTTCGAGAAGGCGAACCCGAGCATCAAGGTGAACCTGCAGATGGAGTCGTGGACCGACATCCCGAATGTCGTGCGCACCGACCTGCAGAACGAGTCGAGCACCCCGGACATCCTGAACATCGACGCGTACTCGACCTACGCCTCGGACGGCAAGCTCTATCCTGCCAACCAGATCGTCGACAATTCCGTTCTCAGTGATCTGCAGCCGAGCTTCATCAAGAACGCGTCGATGAACGGCACCCAGTGGGCGCTGCCGCTGTTCGCCTCCACGCGCACCCTGTTCTACAACACCGACCTGTTCACCAAGGCCGGCATCGCCGCGCCGCCCAAGACGTGGGCCGAGCTGACCGACGACGCGAAGAAGATCCAGGCCCTCGGCGGCGGCGTCTCCGGCTACGGCCTGCCGCTGGGCAGCGAGGAGACCCAGGCCGAGACCTCGCTGTGGACCTTCGGCGCGGGCGGCAACTGGTCCGACGGCACCAACATCACCATCGACACCCCGCAGAACGTCGCGGGCGTGCAGGCGATCAAGGCACTCGCCAGTGCCGGTGTGACGCAACCGAATCCGGGCGCAACAAACCGTACCCCGCTGATCAACACCTTCATCCAGGGCCAGCTCGGCATGATCGAGGGCCTGCCGCCGGTGATCAGCATGATCCAGCAGAAGAACCCGGGCCTGAAGTACGCCACCGCGCCGACCCCGACCCAGGACGGCACACCCGTCACTCTCGGCGTCGCCGATCACCTGATGGCGTTCAAGAAGAAGGTCGACAAGACCGCCGCGATCAAGAAGTTCCTCGATTTCTTCTACCAGGGCGCCACCTACGCCTCGTTCGTGAAGGCCGAGCACTTCATCCCGGTCACCACCTCCGGCGCGCAGGCCATGTCCGATGACCCGGTGGTCAAGGCCTTCGGCGCCACCCTGCCGACCGCCAAGTTCTACCCGAGCAACAACCCGAAGTGGGCCGCGGCCGAGGGCGCGATGAAGCAGCAGCTGGGCACCGTCACCACCGGCGCCGATCCCGCGACGGTCCTGAAGTCGATTCAGCAGGCGGCGAGTTGAGGGGCGCCGCCGGCGTAAGGACCGGTCACCGATCCACGGCAACGCTGCGCGCGCTGCCGTGGGTCGGCCCGGCCCTGGTCCTGATCGCCGTGATCGTCGCGTTCCCCGCGGCATACATGATCTGGACCTCGACCCGCAGGCTCACCTCCTACGGCCAGGACCAGGGATCCGCGGGGCTGGGCAACTTCCGAACCCTGTTCGCGCGGCCCGAATTGGGCAGCGTGCTGGGCCACACGATCGTCTGGGTGATCGCGGTCGTGCTGATCACCCTGGTGCTGTCCACGGCGCTGGCCCAATTCCTGAACAAGAACTTCCCCGGGCGCACCGCGGTCCGGATGTCGATCCTGGTGCCGTGGGCGGCCTCGGTGGTGATGACCACGACGGTCTTCTCGTACATGCTCGACCCGGACGTGGGCATCGCCAACAAGTTCCTGGTCGACATCGGCGTCCTGCACCGCGGTTTCGGGTTCACCAAGGAGGCGGGCCCGGCGTTCGTCACCGCGATCGCGGTCGCGGTGTTCGTCTCCATCCCGTTCACCACGTACACGATTCTCGCCGGACTGCAGTCGATTCCGGCCGAGCTGAACGAGGCGGGCCGGGTCGACGGCGCCAGCGCGTGGCAGCGCTACCGCTACCTGACGCTGCCGCAGTTGCGTCCGGCGATCGCGGTGGCGACGATCATCAACATCATCAACGTGTTCAACTCCCTGCCGATCCTGCAGGTGCTGACCGGTAGCATCGCGGGCTTCTCGGCGGACACCACAACCACGTTGACGTTCAAGCTGATTCAGCAGAATCAACAGCTGGACACCGCGGCCGCCCTGAGCGTCCTGAACTTCGTCCTGATCGTGGTGATCATCGCGATCTATGTGAAACTGATCCGCCCGACCGGTGAGGAGGCACGATGACAGCGATACGCCCCAGGCGCCGTTGGGATCTCACGCTCGTCGGCATCGTGATCGCCGCGATCTTCCTGATCCCGTATCTGGTGATGGTGATCGGCTCGCTCAAGCCGCGTTCGGAGATCCTGCACATCCCGCCGAGTTACCTTCCGCACCACTGGAGTCCGGACAACTACGCCACCATGTGGCACACCCCCGAGACGCCGCTGCCGTACAACATGGTCAGCACCATCGTGATCTCGGTGGCCGCCACCGTGATCGTGCTGCTGGTGGCGATCCCGGCCGGGTATTACACCGCGCGGCGGCGCTTTCCGGGCAAGCTGGCCTTCCTCGGACTGGTGCTGGTCACCCAGATGCTGCAGCCGGTGGTGCTGGTGACCGGCCTCATCCGGGAGTTCTTCGCGCTGGGCATCAACGACACCTGGCTCGCGATGATCCTGGTCAACGCCGCATTCAATCTGTCCTTCGCGGTGTGGATCCTGCACAGCTTCTTCGCCTCGGTGCCGGTCGAGATCGAAGAGGCCGCCCAGCTGGACGGGCTCAACCGGATTCAGATTCTGACCCGGGTGAGCCTGCCGCTGGTCTGGCCGGGCATCGTCACCGCGACGATCTTCGCGTTCGTGTCGTGCTGGAACGAATTCGCCGCCAGTCTCGTCATTTTGACCACGCCGGAGAATCAGCCGCTGTCGGTGGCGCTGACGAAGTTCATCGGGCAGTACGACACGGCTTGGCAGTACGTGTTCGGCATCTCTACTGTCGGCGTCGTGCCTGTCGTCATCCTGTTCGCATTCATCGAAAAGCGCCTGGTCGCCGGACTGACCGCCGGTAGCGTGAAATGACCGTCCCCGCGGATCGATCACTGCGCTGGAACCGGCTGCTGGAACTGCTCGCCGAGTCCGGGCGGCTGTCGGTGGAGGAGGCCGCCGAACGACTGGCGGTCTCCCCCGCCACCATTCGCCGCGACTTCACCTCGCTGGCCGATCAGCAGCTGGCCACCCGCACGCACGGCGGCATCGTCGCGACGTCGGTCGCCTACGATCTGCCCGCGCGCTATCGCGGCACCGGCGACGAGGCCAAGCAGCGGGTCGCCGAACACGCCGCGGCCCTGGTCAATCCGACGGAGGTGGTGGGCCTGAACGGCGGCACCACCACCACGGCCGTGGCGCGCGCGCTGGCCGGGCGCCCGGATCTGCCGACGTCGGCGGACAATCCGATGACCATCGTCACCAATGCGCTGAACATCGCGGGCGAGCTGGTGCTGCGCCCGCACCTGCGCACCATCTGCATCGGCGGGCAGGCCCGGCGGGAGTCCTATGAGCTGCACGGCCCGATGGCCGAGCGCGCGATGTCCCAATTACATTTGGACACACTGATTCTCGGCGTCAACGCGATCACCGCGGCGGGCGGCGCCCAGGGCCGTCACCTCGACGAGTCCGGCGTCAACGCCGAGATGGTGCGTCGCGCCGACCGGGTCATCGTCGTGGCCACCGCCGAGAAGCTCGAGCGCACCGCGCTGGCCCAGATCTGCCCGACCGAGGACATCGACATCCTGGTCATCGATTCCGCCGCCGACCCGGACGCGATCGCGGCCATCCGCGAGGCGGGCGTCCGGGTGGATCTGGTCTGAGCGCGCCACCGACCTTCGTTGCCGTTCAGAAACATTGGGCGTGCAGGATGATCCGACGTGGAACCACTCCCACCAAAGAACCTGCTGCTGGACGCCTGCCGGGGCCTGCCGGATGAGGAGCACCTGGTGCTCAGATCCGCCTGCCGGCTCGCCGAGCTGCACGAGCAGCGGCTCGACGCGGCCACCCGCACGGTCACCGATATCGATCGGCACAGAGCGCACCTGGTGCACGACATCGACCGGTGGGTGGCCCGGGAGTTACCGCACGCCCACCGGGGTGTGCGACTGCACACCGAGACGGTGGGCACGGTGATCGACCGGCTGGCGCAGTTCTCGGCGCTGGCCTATCTCGCGCTGACCAGTTCCCCGGAGTGGGTCATCAACGATGCGTGGCGCCGGCTGACCGAACTCGCCGTCGCCTACGACGACCTGGCGGCCGAGGTGACCGCGGGCAGATGCCGGCTTCCCGATCTGAGCGACCACCACGAGTACGAGGCCTAGCGGCGCGCACCGGCGGCCCGGAAGCGCCGCCATATGACACAGAGAAATGCTGCCGGCGCCGCGCGCAAAGTGCTACGACGCCGGCAGCGGGAAAATGGCCTGTCCCCCAGACCCGATTCTGCCGCGGCAACAGCGGCCCGACCACTGAATTCGCCTGAGAGCACCCTAATAGTTACCTCCGCAAACAAAGGCGGGAGACGCCGAACGGCGGCGCTGGCGAGGGAAGTTTCAGCGCCGCCGATGGCTAGGGATGACGGATCAGGGCAGTTGATCCGTGCCGGTCGACCCGACATCACTGATCCTGCGCCCCTTACCTCGAGAAGCACCGCGATAAATCTGTGAACTCTCTGTCAGAGACCTGATCTTTCTTGCGACCCCTCTAAGCAATCACTCAGCTATATCAGTCGATCGGCTATATTGTGTCGCGGCCGCTGCATGGGGGAGCGGCGGAATCGACGTCGCGTCCTGTTCTGTTCGGGTAACAACTCACAGGTAGGTGCATCTTGCAACGACTGCGTGCCACCGTATTCGCCGTACTGACCAGCTGCGTGCTATCGGTCGAGGCGGTGACCGGCGCCGCAGTGGCCGATCCCGGTAAGACGCCTCCCCCGGCGAACTCCGGATCGGCCGACCCGCCAACGCATTCCGATCCGGGACCGACCGCCCTACAGGAGTGGATCAATACCCATATTCCGTCGCCGTCCGAAGTGCTCCCCCATGCTCCCGCCGATAAGAATGGTCTTCCGCCGGATCTGGCAACACTGTGGCATGCGATCCAATCCAGCCCGACCGGCGATCCGCTCTTCGATAATTCCCCCGCGGACCTGGCGCGGTACCGGCCCGGCGACATCATCGAATCGCGGGATGTGACCTGGCCGGCGGTACCGATGGTGCTGACATCGGTAATGTCGCTGTTTCAGCGGGCCGTACTGCTGAAGTTCCGCACCACCGACGCCAACGGCGCGCCCTCGTTCGGCACCGCGACGCTGCTGGTGCCCTTCAACCCGTGGACCGGGCCGGGCGCCCGGCCCGTGGTACTGAACGCGACACCGATCAATGCGCTCAATCGGCGCTGCACTCCGGGATATGTGCTGTCGCACGGATACAGCCTGGACGCGGTCAATGGCAACGACTTCGTGCCGTCACCCACCATGTGGGCCGTCAGCCAGAACTACGCGGTGGTGATACCGGACCACGAGGGCGCCCTGATGTCGTACGCCGAGCCGACGGTCGCCGGTCATACGATGCTCGACACCGTCCGCGCGGTCCGGAACGTGATGCCGGATCAGTTCGGCGCGAGCCGTTTCGCCATGACCGGCTATTCGGGCGGCGCGATCGCCACACACGCCGCGGCGATGCTGATCGACGAGTACGCCCCGGAATTGAAGCCGCAGTTGGCCGGAGCCGTGATGGGCGGCCTGGCCACCGACTACAAGTCCTTCGCTCGCACCTATGACGGCACGTATGTGTCGGGATTGCTGATGACCATCGCCCTCGCGATGGCCCGCGAACACCCCGAGATGCTCGGCCGCATGAATCACCTGGGGCAGTGGGCGGCAATCTCGCCGTACAAAGAGGTATGCAGCTCCCATATGGCGACGCTCGGAGTGTTCGGCATACCGTTCGAGGCGCTGGCCAACAACGCCAACCCGCTCTACACCGAATTCGCCGAGAAGATGTTCCAGCGCCTCAGCCTGAAAGACCGCAAGGCCGGGATGCCCCTCTACATCTACAACGGCACGCACGACATCTGGATGTCCGCCACGGGCGCCGAGGAGCTTTACGACAAACAATGCGCGCTCGGCGTACAGGCGGTGAAGAACATCGTGGGCGGCGAACACATACTCGCCTACTTCGGCGGGTACCTGGCGGCGATGGATTGGATGGGGCACCGCCTGCGGAACGAACCTGTACCCGGCGAATGCAATCCGGCACCATCGGGCTCGACGCCGCCCGCCCCCGGCGATGGGAGCGTGCACTAACCGGGAGGCAGGAGCGCCAGCACGGCGTCGATCGTGTCGGCGTCGGCGGCCTGCTTGTCCGGGCGGTAGCGCACCACACGGGCGAACCGTAGCGCCGCGCCGCCCGGATAACGCGGGCTGACCTGCACGCCGTCGAGCGCGATCTCGACGACCAGTTCAGGCCGCAGGTAGACCACGTGCCCGTCGCGCGCCCGCTCGTGCCGGGGAAATTCCTCGGTCTGCCAGGCCAGCAGCGCATCGGTGAGTCCCTTGAACGTCTTGCCGACCATGATCGGCTCGCCGCCCTCGGGATCGCGCGCGCCCAGGTGCAGATTGGACAGATAGCCCGTGCGGCGGCCGTAGCCCCATTCCGCGCCGAGCACGATCAGGTCCAGCGTGTGCGTGGGTTTGACCTTCTGCCAGGCGCGGCCCCGGCGGCCCGCGGCATAGGGCGCGGACAGCGACTTGATCACGATGCCCTCGTGCCCGAGCGCCAGAGCGGTATCGAAATACTCGGCCGCGGCCTCGGAATCGGGCGTGATGAGCGCCGGAATGCTGTGTTCCGCAGCGACTTTCGTCAGCGCGGTGCGGCGTTCCGAGAGCGGCGCGTCGAGTAGATCCACACCGTCCAGGTGCAGGCAGTCGAAGAAGTACGGGTGCAGCAGCAGATCCCGGCTCGAGGTGGGCGGCGCGGAGTCGGGGTCGACGGTTGCGAAGCGGCTCATCGTCTCCTGGAACGGCCGCGGACGACCGGAATCGGTCAGGGCGAGCGTTTCTCCATCGAGAACCACGCTCTCACAGGGCAGCTCGCCGACCAGCCGCACCAGCTCCGGCACCCCGGCGGTGATGTCGCGCAGCGTCCTGGTGAACACCCAGACCTGGGAACCCTTGCGGTGCACCTGAATTCGCGCACCGTCGAGCTTGTACTCCACGCTCGCCTCGCCCTCGAATTCGGCGAGCGCATCGTCCAGCGTGGCGCCCGGCGACGCGAGCATCGGCTGGATCGGCCGGCCGACCTCGAGCCGGAATCCGGCCAGGACCGCCGCTCCGCCGATCATGGCCGCGACCGCCGTCACCGGCAGCTGCCCCGAGAGCATGTAGGCCCGGCGCACCTGCTCGACCGGCACCTCGGCGGCGCGTGCCACGGCCTCGGCCACCAGCGCGGTCAGCGCGCCCTGGCGCAGCTCGCCGGTCAGCAGCCGCACCAGGAAATCCCGCTCCGGCGCGGTGGCCGCCCGCAGCAGGCCCGCCAACAGCTCGCGCCGCCGGGCCGCACTGCCCGCCCCGGCGGTACTCGCGAGCTTCCCGAGGGTGCCCTCGACTGTGACGACCGTCAGCTCCGGTTCGGCGGCGGGCTCGGCCTCGACGGCGGCCAGCGTGCGCCAGCCGGTGCCGATCCGCCCCTGGGTGAGCTCGCCCGAGATCCACGCGACGACCTGGGCCAGCTCATCGGGCGCGGCCTCGGCCAACAATTGCGCTACGGCGGCGACCTTGAGCTTTCGCGAGGAGGTTGCGCGGACAACCTGTGATGCCTCGACTACCTGTGACAGCAACACGCACTCGACGGTAACGCGAGGGTGTGACAAAAAGCTCACGACGGGTGCTAATCGGCTATTGGCACTGCTGTAAATCCTTTTTAAACTGGCGACATGGCCAAGACTTACGTTGGGGCGCGGCTTCGGCAGCTGCGTGCCGAACGGGGCATGAGCCAGGTCTCGCTCGCCAAGAAGCTGGAGATCTCGGCGAGCTACCTCAATCAGATCGAACACGATGTGCGCCCGCTCACCGTGCCGGTGCTGCTGCGCATCAGCGAGGTCTTCGGCGTCGACACCAGCTTCTTCTCCTCACAGGACGACACCCGCCTCATCGCCGAACTCCAGGAAGTGGCGATGGACACCGAGCTCGGCATCGAGGCCGACGCCCACGAGATTGCCGACATGGTCTCCGCGCACCCGAGCCTGGCGCGCGCGATGGTGAACATGCACCGCCGCTACCGCAATACGACCGCGCAGCTCGCGGCCGCGACCGAGGACCGCTTCGCCGACGGCAGCGGCTCGGGCGCGATCTCACGCCCGCACGAGGAGGTGCGCGACTTCTTCTATCAGCGGCAGAACTACATCCACGAATTGGACACCGCCGCAGAGGAACTCGCTACCCGGATGCGCTTCCACGGCGGGGATCTCAAGCGCGAGATCGCCAATCGCCTCAGCACCGCGCACGGCGTGCAGATCATCGAGCGCATCGACCTCGGCGAGGGTGTGCTGCACCGCTTCGACGCCGAATCCCGGCGGCTCGAGATCGCCCCGCACCTCTCGGGCGGGCAGCGGGTGTTCAAGCTCGCCGCCGAACTGGCCTATCTGGAATGCGGCGACCTGATCGACAAGCTGGTCGAGGAGGGCAATTTCGCCTCCGCGGACACCCGGATATTGGCAAAACTGGGTCTGGCCAATTACTTTGCCGCCGCCACGGTGCTGCCGTACACGAATTTCCATGAGGTGGCCGAGGATTTCCGCTACGACATCGAGCGGCTGTCGGCATTCTTCACCCAGAGCTACGAGACCATCTGCCACCGCCTCTCGACGCTGCAGCGGCCCAAGTTGCGCGGGGTGCCGTTCTCGTTCGTGCGGGTCGATCGCGCCGGGAACATGTCGAAACGCCAGTCCGCCACCGGATTTCACTTCTCGTCCTCGGGCGGCACCTGCCCGCTGTGGAACGTCTACGAGACGTTCGCCTACCCGGGCCGCATCCTGACCCAGATCGCGCAGATGCCCGACGGACGCAAATATCTGTGGATCGCGCGCACCGTCGAGCGCCGGGCCACCCGATACAACGAACCGAGCAAGACCTTCGCGATCGGCCTGGGCTGCGAGCTGCGCCACGCCGGGCGCGTGGTCTACGCCGACGGCCTGGATCTCAACGATCCCAAGGCCACCCCGATCGGCGCGGGCTGCCGCGTCTGCGAGCGGGCCAACTGCCCGCAGCGCGCGTTCCCGCCGCTGGGCAAGTCGCTGGACATCAGCGAGCACCGCAGCTCGATCTCGCCATACGTG
The DNA here is from genome assembly GCF_018860155.1 of Nocardia albiluteola. Taxonomy (GTDB): domain Bacteria; phylum Actinomycetota; class Actinomycetes; order Mycobacteriales; family Mycobacteriaceae; genus Nocardia; species Nocardia albiluteola. The sequence continues at coordinate 919,387 of NZ_JAHKNI010000001.1, read as the reverse complement.
TTGCGCTAGTTACTCTTTCGCGTCACTCCCGGCACACCGTTGGCCGGATTCCACCCCGATATCCCGGCCGGCATCGCGCGGGGACGACGGTTCGCACCGCGCGGCGGGATGACGGAAATTCGACCGCTCAGTGGTCGGTCTGAATGCGCAGCGTCGTGATCGTGCTGGCAAGACCCTCGTATTGGTTTGCCAGCAGCACGATTTCGATGAGGCGCTGCTCGTCGTAGTGGGCGGCCAGGGCCGACCAGGCCGCGTCGTCGATGCCACGGGTGAGCACGAGCTGATCGACCGCGGCGAGCAGCGCGCGCTCCTTGTCCGACCAGCCCGGAGCCTGCGGGCCCTCGCGCAGCCGGTCCAGGATTTCCAGGGTGACCCCGGCGCGCTTGCCCAGGCGGATGTGATGGTCGGTCTCGTACTCGCACTCGCGCAGGTGCGCCACGCGCAGGATCACCAGTTCGGTCTCGTAGCGGCGCAGCTTGCCGCCGGGCATCAGCCGCCCGGAGAAGTGCAGCCAGCCGCGGAACAGTCCGCCGGTCCGGCCCAATGTGCTGAACAGGTGGGCGTCGGGCGTACCGGCGGCACGCGAGAGCGCCTGCCACACCACCCAGTTCACGGGGCCGAGTTCGCGCAGGCGGCCCGGCTCGATACGTGGCTTCGTCGTCACCGTGCTCACGCTAACAGCACGCCGCGACCGATCGCCACAGGTTGTGTACAGGCGTGTTCACAGATGACTCCACAAATCACGCTTGCAGTTCGTGACACGAACTAATATGGTTCGTGGCACGAACTTATGGAAGAAGAGATATGAATCCGGATCCGCCGAATTCAACGGTCGCCGAACACCATCGGCACCCTGTTGTCCGTCACCACGCGCTCGAGCAGCGCCGCGAGCTGGGCGCGCTCGCGCGCGTTCAGGCCTCCGGGGAGTTCATCGATCCGACGGCAGGTCTCGTCGTAGAACCGCTCGGCCAGCTCCCGGCCCTCGGGCGTGAGCTCGATCCGGACCGCCCGGGCATCGTCGGGATCGGGCACCCGCCGCAGGAATCCGCGCTGCGCGGTGCGATCGACCAGGCCGGTCAGGCTCGACTTCGCCAGGCCCAGCACCGCACCCAGCTCGGTCATGCCGTAGGACTGCGACATCAGCACGCACAGCAGCTGCCCCTGCTGCGCGGTGATGCCGTATTCGCGGGCCGACTCGGTATAGACCGCACTGACCAGGAATGACGATCGCACCAACCCGGTGACGACGTCCATCCGCCCGCTCTTGCTCCCGCTCACCCGCCCAGAGTAACTGATTCGCATCACGAACTAAATGACAAAGGATCGACCATGACACAGCGCACCATCCGGTTCGGCACCAGCGTGAGCACCGCGGCCGCCGACGCGGCCCGATCGATCAGCCTGGCCGTGCAGGCCGACCGGCAGGGACTGGACCTGGTGACGGTCTCGGATCACCCCTACTTCGGCGCGCGCCTGGACGCCTATTCGATCATCGGCGTCGCGCTGGGCGCGACCAGCCGGATCTCCGGGCTGGTCAGCGTCACCAACCTGCCCAGCCGTCCCGCGCCGATGCTCTCGCGGACGGTCACCTCGCTGTCCACGCTCTCGGGCGGCCGCATCGTGCTGGGCATGGGCGCGGGCGGACTCTGGGACGACATCGCCAAGCTCGGCATCGCGAAGCTGACCCCCGGCGCCGCGGTGCGCGCGATGGCCGAGGGGATGCGGCTGGTGCGGTTGCTGTCCGGCGGCGGCACACCGGTCTCCTTCGAGGGCGAGTTCTATTCGGTGCACGATCTGGAACCGGCGGCCGCACCGGCGCCGCCGATCTGGACCGGTGCGGTCGGACCCAAATCCCTTGCGGTGACGGGTGAATTGGCCGACGGCTGGATTCCCGGGCACGCCGCGGACTGGCTCAGCGACCGTTTCCGCGAATCCCGCCCGATCATCGATGCGGCCGCCGAGGCCGCGGGCCGCTCACCCGCGGACGTCGCCACGGTGTACAACCTGCCCGGACGTATCACCGCCGAACCGCTGCCCCGCACCCGCGACGAGCAAGGCCGCTGGATCGGAGGGTCGGTGCGCCAGTGGATCGACGAGCTGACCGATGCCGTGGTCCACCACGACGCCGCGGGCTTCGTGCTCTTCGCGCCCGGCGGCGCCGAGCCGGATCCGGATACGTTGTCGCGCTGGGCCGAGGAGATCGTGCCCGCCGTGCGCGAGGCGATCGACGTTCCCTCGGCGAGTTGATCTCCAAGCGCCTGAATGATTTTCGATGAGCCGCGGCAGCCCGTCGTCTCCGAGGACGCCGGACGTATGCTCCGTGCGCGAGGAGACGTATCAGCCGCCGCGGTCATCCGAAATCGGCCGGCCTCGCGCGGGTGCGGCGCGAATGTCCAGGCTCGGGTGACTGGGAACCGGACACGGCTCGAGCGCTGCTCCCGACTCGGTGACCCCCGGACTTTCGGCGCTCGAGGCGAGCGCAGGAATGCCACGCCGGCCGATCCTTCCGAACCGGGCGCCGCTCGAGCATGGCGCCCTTCGCGGATCCTGGTGACTCCGTGCCTGGTCGCCGCTCGAGCCACACGGACGGCTCGGCCCGCATCCGGCGTCGCGGCGCCAGGGTTGAGCTGCGGTCTCCGGCACGATGTCGGACCACTCTGGTAACCATGGGCGTATGACGAACCTCGGTGCCGTACTCCTGCCACAGCAGCCCCCCGAGCGCCTGCGGGAGGTGGTGCGCGCGGCGGAGGGCGCCGGGCTCGAGGAGCTGTGGCTGTGGGAGGACTGCTTCCTGGCCGGTGGCATCTCCAGCGCGGCTGCCGCGCTGGCCTGGAGCGAGCGGCTGCGCGTGGGCGTCGGGGTGCTGCCGGTGCCGCTGCGCAATGTGGCGCTCACGGCCATGGAAATCGCCGCGGTGGAGCGCATGTTCGGCGGGCGCGCGATCTGGGGCGTGGGCCACGGCGTGCAGGACTGGATGGGCCAGGTCGGCGCGCGCGTCAGCTCCCCGCTCACGCTGCTGGGCGAATATCTCGCGGCTCTGCGCGGGCTGCTGACAGGCAAGCGAATCACCGTGCAGGGCCGCTACATTCAGCTCGACGACGTCGCGCTGGACTGGCCGCCCGCCGCCGCACCCGAGCTGCTGGCGGCGGCGACGGGCCCCCGCACGCTGGGGCTGGTCGGCGAGTGCGCCGACGGTGTCGTACTCACCTCCGCGACCTCGGTCGACGGGGTGCACGAGGCGGTCGAGACGGTCCGGAGATACCGCGCGGGCGTCGGACGCATGGGCGTTCCCCGCGTCGTCGTGTACGTGGCGACGGCGACCGGCCCCGGCGCGGCCGACCGCCTGCACGCGGATCTGGCCCGCCAGGGCCGCGAGGATCTGGCGGGCATCGGCGTCGCCGGGGATGCCCGGGCGATCGCCGATGCCGTCGTCCGCTACGCCGAGGCGGGTGCGGATACGGTCGTCCTGCAGCCCACCGAGGACGCCGACCCGCTGGATTTCGTCCGGTTCGTCGCCGAACAGGTCCGCCCGCTGGTCCCCGCCTGACCGCCGAACCGGCTGTCCCCGTGGCCAATTCGTGCTCGATGACACCTGCCCTGCGGGTCTCGTGCGAATCGTTCCCCGGGGCAGCCCGCCTGAAGGTGCCTCGTCACGGTGGGGCGTGGGTCCAGCGGCCGCGCGAAGTGCGGCTGCGCCGGATTATTGCGACAGGGCGGCGCGGTAGACCTCGGCGGGACCGGCGGCAGGGCGGCCGAGCAGCTTGGCGAGGTCGCCCGTGGCAACCTCGAGCAGGCCGTTGCTGATTCCGGTGTCGGCGTCGGCGAGGCCCTTCGCCAGGTGTTCCGGCAGTCCGGCGGTTTCCAGGGCCGCGACGTAGTCCGCCTCGGGCAGATCCTGATAGCGGACCGGCTTGCCGGACACCTGCGAAATCACCTGCGCCAGATCGGCATACGTGAATGCCTCGTCGCCGCCGAGTTCGTAGACCTGGCCCGCGTGCCCGTCGGTGGTGAGTACCACCGCGGCCGCCTCGGCGTAGTCGGCGCGCGCGGCGGCCGACACCCGGCCCTGCCCGGCGGCACCGTAGAGCACTCCGCCCTCGATCGCGGGCGCCAGCCCGCCCAGGTAGTTCTCCCAGTACCAGCCGTTGCGCAGCAGGGTGTGCGGCACGGTCGAGGCGGCCAGCGCGGCCTCGGTCCCGCGGTGCTCCTGCGCGAGGATCAGTGGGTTGTCGGTGGCGCGCGGAATGCTGGTGTACGCCACCAGTTGCACGCCGGCCCGCTCGGCGGCCCGGATCACGGTGGTGTGCTGCTCCACCCGCTTGCCAAATTCGTTGCCGGACACCAGCAGCAGCCGGTCTACCCCGGCCAGCGCACGATCGAATGCCTCGGCGTCGTCGTACGAGGCCTCGCGCACCTCCACGCCGCGCTCGGCCAGATCGGCCACCTTCGAACGATCCCGGACGATCGCGACGATCGGCCCGGCCTCGCGGCGCAGCAGCGCCTCGACGACGAGTCGGCCCAGCTGGCCACTGGCCCCGGTGACGGCGACGGTCATAACTACCTCCATGAGTATGTACGGAACATCTAGCACTAACTATTTGTTAGTGCATGATATTCCAGCACTACTGAGCGCTCCGTCACTACAGCGCAGATGGGTAGCATCACCTCATGGCAGTTGTCGATGGCGCCGCTCCCCACCCCGCGCGGCCGGGCCCCGCGGGCACGTCGGCGGACGACCACCCCGCGGACAGCGCCGATCCCACGCTGGAGGCCGACGTTTTCTCCCGCAACTGCACCTCGCGCCCGGTGCTGCAGAATGTCGCGAGCCGCTGGGGCGTGCTGGCGCTGGTCGCCCTGCTGGAGGGCCCCTATCGCTTCAACGCCCTGCGCCGCCGGGTCGACGGCGTCAGCGAGCGCATGCTCTCCCAGACCCTGCAAACCCTCGAGCGCGACGGCATGATCCACCGCGCGGTGCAGCAGTCCATCCCGCCGCACGTCGAGTACACCCTCACCCCGCTTGGCACCGAGGTCGCGGCGAAGCTGCACGAGCTGATCATGGTCCTGGAGTCCAACATCGATGACATCACCGAGGCCCAGGCCGCCTACCACCGCGAGTGAGCATCATCGAGGTCCGACCGGTACGCCCACATTGACGTCACACGTGGCGGCGTGATTCCACCGCGCGGTGCGGCAGTCCATCCCACCGCACGTCGAGTACACCGTCCCCTACTTGGGCACGGAGGTCGCGGAGAAAGTGCACGAGCTGCACCACATCCAGCCCACTGCGCCCTCGGCATCACGGCCGCGACAGCTCTCCGTTGGTGAGCAGGAACCGCGAGCCGTCCGGGTTCGTCCCCTCCATGATGGTGGTCTGCCGCTGCCCGTCCGCGGCGACGGACCAGAAGTCACGTGCGACCCCGTGGCAGGTCTGGGTGGGTGGCGACAGCTCGGCCGTGTTGCCGTCGGCGGCCAGCGTCCAGTCACAGCCGTCGTCGGTGCGGGCGACGATCGTATTGCCGTTTCCAGCACGGTAATTCAGCGTTCCGCTGAATGCCGTCGGCACCGGCACCGGCACCGCTCCGGCGACCGTTCCGAGGTTGACCAGCCGCGCCGGATCCGGCGGATCGAACCGCCACGTTCCGGCGAAGTTCCGGACGGTCTCGGCCCTATCGGTGATTCCGGCCCGCGTGCGGCGTCCCTCGGCGAGGCCGAAGGAGAACGTCTGCCCCGCAAGATAGCTGTTGGCGTGCAACACCTCCCGCTCCCGGTTGCCGTCAATCTGCACCCGCCACCGGTCGATGTTGTACTCGGAGTTGATGATTCGATTGAAGCAGTGCTGATCGGCGGAGGCGAGTTCGAGCGCCCCGGGCTCGACGCGGAACCGCCACGTGCAGCCCTGGTCGGTATGGCCGAGCACCTCCCCGTTCGCTCCCCGGCTGAACGTCACGGTCCCGATCTGCGGGAACTGCGCGGTGTAGCCGAGCAGGTTCATGGTGGCGACGTCGGTCATGGTGGCCGCGTCGGGCTGATCGTAATTCCAGGTGCCCAGGTACGGGGCGGCGTCGTCCGGCGCGGCGGTCGCAACGCCGGCGGAGCCGCCGAGCAACCCGGTTACGGCGAATGCCGCGAGCGCCGTCCGCGATGTCACACCCCGGCACCTACCGGCTGCGAGTCCGAGCAGGCGGCGCGTGCGCGATGTCCGAGGCCGGCCATCGGACGCCTCGGGTATGTCGGCTTCAAAATTTGTCATATCTGATGGACGAGACGGCGCCGAGCAAAGTTACCGGGCGCCGTGTGTAACTTTCCCGCCGCCCATCTCGTCCAGGATGATATGGAGATGACCCGCGATCTCGCCAATCCATGGCGAGCACACCGCCACCACCTGGTCGGCTTGGCCCTGCGCATGCTGGGCGATGTCGGCGCGGCCGAGGACGTGGTGCAGGAGGCGTTCACCAGGCTCGCCCGCACGCCGGACGTGGATGACGATCGCGCCTGGCTGACCACGGTGACCGCGCACCTGTGCCTGGACCAGCTGCGCAGCGCCCGGATGCGCCGCGAGACCCCGGCCGACCCGCTCGATCTGACCGACCAGATCTCACTGACTCAACCCCCGGACGCCGACCCGGCCGACCGCGTCACCCTGGACCAGGAGGTGCAGGGGGCGATGTTCGTTGTCCTGCAACGCCTGAGCCCCGCCGAGCGCGTCGCATTCATCCTGCACGACGTCTTCTCGCTACCGTTCGAGACGATCGCCGAGACCCTCGGCCGCCCGATCGGCACCTGCCGCCAGCTCGCTCGCCGCGCCCGCCAGAAGATCGCCGCCGCCGAGAGCTCCTCGAAAACCGTTGCGCAGGAACAGCATCACGAGGTCACTCGCACCTTTATCGAGGCCTGCGCCGGCGGAGACATCGTCGCCCTGGCGGCTGTGCTGCACGAGGACGCCTGGGGGCTGGCAACCTTCCTCCCCGGCACCGGCTTCGACCCCGTCCTGAGCCGCGGCCCCCAGGACATCATTGCCAACCTGACCCGCTACTTCGACCCGGAAGTCACGATGGTCCCGCACCCGGCCTACGGCCGCCCTGCGATCCTCTCCTCTCGTGACAACAGACTGTTCGCCGTCCTGGTACTGACCATCGACAACGGCTTGATCCACCGGATCGATGCCGTCGTCGACCCGACCGCGAATTCCCCAGGGTGAGACTGTTCCGCTTCGTCAGCGACAACATCAGCGGCCGCCACACTTCGGCGCCGGTGCATCTACTCCCAGGGCGTCCACTCGTCGGTACGGATTGAGATGCCGAACGGTTCCGGCAGCTCGATCGTCTCCCCGAACTTCCAGCTCACCGACTCCTGGTAGCTGCCGGACTCGCGATCCGGTTCGGCGTACAGCGTGGATACAGCCACCTTCGGGTCTCGATCGACGATCAGGTAATACCCGATGCCCACACGCGCATAGCCGTTCCACTTGCTCGGGCGAACCCGCCGGGGACCGGGACAGCGATCCTCAGTAGCGGTGGAAGGCGAAGTGACCTCGACGGCGAATGCCAACTGGTGCGGCAGAAGCTTGTGCACGTTATCGACGCGCGCCTGCCGTGCGATCTCCCTGTCCATGATGCACAGGTCGGGGATGTACCCGTCATGGATATCGCTGAGATTCAAATCCTGCATCTGCACACACGTCCACCGGAACGCCGGGTCGACTGCCTTGGCCACCGCGATCACTTCGTGAATATCGCTCACGATTGCGCAGTGCGCGAACTTCGGCCCTGGTGCCACAACGATTTCCCCCCCGATGATCTCGGCCCGTGTGCCGTCGTGCGGCAGGTCGAGAATGTCCGCCAGTTCGTCTCGCATCCACAGGTCATAGGGATCTTCAGGCAGCTCACTATGCCGGTGGACTACAGCCATAACGCTCATGATGTGTATCCCTCCCTCGTTCTGGGCATCGCAATCGTAAGCAGGACATCGCGAATAACACCAGCTCAACCCCGCATCCGCACCCTTTCCAGGGCGACACACCGACGAACACCCAAGACACGCAGTATCTGGAATTTCCAGAGTGGCGTAATCCAATTCGCTGCGTCGCAGCGACCCACGCACACAAAAGCGCCCCACGGTTCGAAAACCGAAGGGCGCCTTCACGATACAGTTCAGCTGAACAACTCAGAAGTTGATCATGTGCCCGGCCAGCCCGTGGATCGCCTCCTGCAGCGCCTCGCTCAGGGTCGGGTGCGTGTGCACGTTGCGGGCCAGCTCGTTGACCGTCAGATCCCACTTCTGCGCCAGCGTCAGCTCGGGCAGCAGCTCGGACACGTCGGGGCCGATGAGATGCCCGCCGATCAGCTCGCCGTACTTGGCGTCGGCGATCAGCTTCACGAAACCCGTCGGGTCGCCCAGGCCGTGCGCCTTGCCGTTGGCGGTGAACGGGAAGGTCGCGACCTTGACGTCGTAGCCCTCCGCGCGCGCCTGCTCCTCGGTCAGGCCGAAGCTGGCAACCTGCGGCTGGCAGAAGGTGGCGCGCGGCATCATCCGGTAGTCGCCCAGCGACTGGGTCTCCGCACCGGCGATGGTCTCGGCCGCGACCACGCCCTGCGCCTCCGCGACGTGGGCGAGCTGCAGCATCGCGGTGACGTCACCGATGGCGTAGATGTGCGGGACGCTGGTACGCATGTAGTCGTCGATCGCGATGGCGCCGCGGTCGGTGAGCTGCACGCCGGTGGCCTCGAGGCCGAAGCCCCGCACCCGGGGCGCGAAGCCGACGGCCTGCAGCACCTTGTCGACGGTGACGGTCTCGACCGCGCCGGACTTGTTGTCCCTGATCGAGACGGTGACCTTGGTGCCGTTGTCCTCGATGGACTGCACCGAGGCACCGGTGGTGATGGTGACGCCCAGCTTCTTGTACGCCTTGGTGATCTCCTTGGAGACGTCGGCGTCCTCGTTCGGCAGCGCGCGGTCCAGGAACTCCACGATGCGCACGTCGACGCCGTAGTTCTTCAGGACGTAGGCGAACTCCATGCCGATCGCACCCGCGCCCACGATGAGGATCGACCCGGGCAGGTCGCGGGTGAGGATCTGCTCCTCGTAGGTGACCACGTTCGCCGACAGCGAGGTGCCCGGCAGCAGCTTGGTCTCGGTGCCGGTGGCGATGATCGCGTTGTCGAAGGTGATCGTCTCGCTGTTGCCGTTGCTCAGCGCGACCGAGAGCGTGTGGGAATCGGTGAAAGTACCCTTCCCATCGAACTCGTCGATCTTGTTCTTCTTCATCAGGAAATGAACGCCCTTGACGCGGCCGTCGGCGACCTTGCGGCTGCGGTCGAACGCCGCGCCGAAGTCGAAGCTCGCCTCGCCGGAGATTCCGAACGTCCTGGCTTCCTTGGTGAAGATATGCGCAAGCTCCGCATTGCGCAGCAGGGCCTTGGACGGAATGCACCCGACGTTCAGGCACACCCCGCCCCAGTATTTCTGCTCGACGATCGCTGTTCGCAAACCGAGCTGAGCGGCGCGGATCGCGGCGACGTAACCGCCGGGCCCAGCGCCGAGAACGACGACATCGTAGTGGGAAGTCACGACCTCGAGCCTAACGCAGAGCGATATCCGCGGCAGGGGCAGGTTTGCGCACATCGGTATGCCGCGGCCGTTCGGCGCGAGGCGGGGCGGACCGTCGGTAAGAATGGCTCTTATGAGTCAGGAGCAGCAGACCGATCCGTACCTCTGGCTGGAGGAGGTGACCGGGGACCGGGCGCTCGATTTCGCCCGGGCGCACAACGACGTGGTCGTCGAACGGTTCGCCACCTCGGATCGGTTCAGCGCGCTGGAGCATCGCATCCTCGACCTGCTCGACACCGACGCCCGCATCCCGTACCCGGCCCGCCGCGGCGCCTGGCTGTACAACTTCTGGCGCGACGCCGAGCACTCCAAGGGCCTGTGGCGCCGTACCACGTTCGCCGAATACGCGACCACGGATCCGGACTGGGAGGTCCTGATCGACCTCGACGCGCTGGCCGCGGCGGACGAGGAGAACTGGGTGTGGGGCGGCGCGGCGGTGCTGCGCCCGGATCAGTCGCTCGCGCTGATCAGCCTCTCGCGCGGCGGCGCCGATGCCAAGGTGGTGCGCGAATTCGATATGGCGACCAAGCAATTCCGAGACGAGGCGGACGGCGGTTTCTTTCTGCCGGAGGCAAAATCCCAGCTTCGCTGGATCGACGCCGATACCGTCTATGTCGGAACCGATTTCGGCCCGGATTCGCTGACCGATTCCGGATATCCGCGAATCGCCAAGCGCTGGAAGCGCGGAACTCCCCTCGAGGAGGCGGTGACGATCTTCGAGGGCGAGGCGGGCGATGTCTCGGTGTCCGCCGGCTACGACCGCACGCCGGGCTATGAAAGGCATTTCGTCTCCCGCGCCACGGATTTCTTCAACGAGATCGTCTATCTGCTCGCGGACGACGGCTCGCTGATCCACCTGGACGCGCCCACCGACGCCTCGGTGTCCTGGTACAAGAACTGGCTGCTGCTGCGGCTGAAGACGCCGTGGGAGGTGGGCGGTCGAACCTATCCCGCGGGCGCGCTGATCACCATGGATCTGAACGAATTCCTCGACGGTGCACGCGATTTCGAGATCATCTTCACCCCCGACGAGCACACCGCCCTGCACGGCTACGGCTGGACCGAGCACCATCTGCTGCTCATCACGCTCGAGGACGTCCAGACCAAGCTGTACGTGCTGACCCCGGGCCAGGCCTGGACCCGCGAACCGCTTGCCGACACCCCGGCGATGTCCACTACCAACGTCATGAATCTGGATCCGCTCGAGGGCGGGGACGAATTCATGCTCACCACAAGCGGTTTCACCACCCCGGCCACGCTGCTGTCCGGCGCGGTGGGGAAATCGGCCACGCTGCTCAAGCAGGAGCCCGGCTTCTTCGACGCCGAGGGCATCGAGACCGAGCAGTTCTTCGCCACGTCCGACGACGGAACGCAGGTGCCGTACTTCGTGATTCGCCACCGCGATCACCGCGACCGGCCGATCCCGGCGGTGATGTCCGGCTACGGCGGCTTCGAGATCTCCCGGACCCCCGCGTACAGCGGCGCCTCGGGCATGGGCTGGCTCGAGCGCGGCGGCGCCTGGGTGATGACGAACATCCGTGGCGGCGGCGAATACGGGCCGCAGTGGCACACCCAGGCGCAGAAGGCCAACCGGCACCGGGTCTACGAGGACTTCTCCTCGATCGCGAAAGACCTTGTCGCACGCGGGATCACGACCGCCTCGCAACTGGGAGCGGTGGGCGGCAGCAACGGCGGCCTGCTGATGGGCGTGATGCTCACCCGCTACCCGGAGCTGTTCGGCGCCATCGTCTGCCAGGTGCCGCTGCTGGACATGCGGCGCTACCACCTGCTGCTCGCGGGCGCCTCCTGGGTCGCCGAGTACGGCGACCCGGACAAGCCCGAGGAATGGGAGTACATCTCCCGGTACTCGCCGTACCAGAACACCCGCGCCGAGGCCGCCTATCCCCCGATCCTGCTCACCACCTCCACCCGCGACGACCGCGTCCACCCCGGGCACGCCCGGAAGATGGCCGCGCTTCTGGAGGAACAGGGCCACACCGTCTGGTACCACGAGAACATCGAGGGTGGGCACGGCGGCGCCGCCGACAACAAGCAGATGGCGTTCCAGGCGACCCTGATCTACGAGTTCTTCACCCAGATGCTGATCGAGAAACGCACGACGGCCTGACCGCCCCACGTCGACCCGCCGGGCGCTCACCGATCCCGCAGCCACCGCTCGATGCGGTCGACGGTGGTCTGCGGATCGGTGATCCATCCGTTGTGGCCCAGCGGTTTCGGCTCGTGCCAGGTGGTGATGGCCGCGTCGGGCAGCTTCTCCAGCAGGTGCTCGGCCGCGCCGCGCGGGGTCGCCTCGTCGCCCTCGACCGTGATCGACAGCACCGGCAGCTTCAGCCGGGCGATGCGCTCCTCGTAGTCGATATCGGCGCCGACGGGGACGAATCGCCCGGTGCGGGCCAACCGCGCCCAGTCGGAGATCAGCACCCTGGACTGCCGGCCGAAACCGCCCGCGGTGACGCGGTCGCCGGGCCAGAACCCGGCCAGATGGGCGGTCAGCGAGACCGCTGCGGGGCCCAGCAGCATGCCCGAGCGGGCGATGCCGCTGTAGCCGCGGTAGTACGGGGTGCCCGAGGCGACCAGCACGATTCCGCCGAGGCGCCCGCGAATCCGCGCGGCGTACATCACCCCCAGCTGCCCACCCATGCTGTGCCCCAGCAGAATCGGCGTACTGTCCGGGAAGCGGTCGCGCACGACCTCGAACATCGCCGGGAAGTCGACCGAGACGAGTTCGTGGTACCCGTAGGCACTGTCGGCGTCCGGTTTGGGCCGGGAGTCACCATTGCCGCGCAGCTCCCCGATCGCCACGTCGACGCCACGTCCGGCCAGCTCCTTGGCGAAATCGCTGTAGTAGATCGCGGGCACCCCCAGGCCCGGAATGATCACCACGACCGCGCGCGGCGCATCCGCCGTGATCGGGTGTCGATGCTTCCCCCATGCCGGAATCAACCGCACCGGCACCGTGCTGCCGTCGGGCACCTGGATCGGAACAGTCTCCATGTCCGAACGCTACCGCGCGGGACTCACGGTGATCCGCACCCCTATGTCCGTCCGCCGGTGCGGGCCGCACGGCTGCCACCACGATCGGCGGCAATCGCGGCGCCCGTGCCATCGGCCGGCAGGGCAGGACCGCGGTCCGGCTGCATTCACCCACCCCACCGGCTCCGCAAGCTCCGCCGACTTGCGATCCACCTAGAGGCCGAGCCGCTCGGGAGCGCTCTCCGTGCGGGCGAGCAGGTCGTCGAGGCCCGTTCTGGTAGTGACGACGACCAGCTGATTCCCCTCGGCCAGCACGGTTTCCGGGCCGGGCCGCCATTCCAGCACCGCACCGGCGTCGCGCTGCAGGGCGAGCACCCGGACGTATTCGGGCAGGTTCGCGGTGCCGATGGGCTTGTTCACCAGGTCCGAACCGGCCTGGACGGGCACCTCGGCCACCATCAGGGTGGTGTGGTCGACCGCGAGCGTCGCGATCACCCGGCGCTCGCTCATCGCCGCGGCGAAACCGTCGGCGGCGAGCTGAAAGACGCTGCGCACCACCGCCTTACGTAGCGTGCGCTGCACCCGGTCGGCAAGGTCGTCGTCGGACAGGCGCAGCACCACCCGCAGATCGTCCCGGTAGGACTGGCCGAGCATCGCGGCCTCGAGATTCACCGCATCGCTGCTGGTGGCCACCACCAGCGCCCGGGCCCGCGCGATCCCGGCCGCGCGCAGCGAGTCCTCCCAGGTGGCCTGGCCGATCACCACGGGCACCCCGAGCGTGCGGGCCAGCGGAACGCCGCGGGCGTTCTCGTCGTGGTCCAGCCCGACCACCCGGACCCCGAGGTCGCTGAGCTGCTCGAGCACGCGCATGCCGACATTACCGAGCCCGGCCACCACGACGTGGTCCTCGAATCGCGCCGGATCCGGGACGGTGAAATCGGCCAGCTGCGCCCGCAGTACCCCGCCGACCACCAGCGCGGTGACCACCGGCGTCATCGTCAGCCCGAGGAAGGTGATGGTCAGTTGCAGCACCTTGAACAGCGCGGACTTCTCCGGCTCCGGCGCGGCCGCGCCCGCCGCGTCGAGCATCGTCTCGTATGCCGCTGCGCCCCAGCCCGTTCCGATCAGCACCAGCAGGCAGCAGCCGAGGGCGATGAGCGCCACCAGGCCCAGCAGCAGGCGAATCAGGTCGTGGCGCACCAGATATCGGAGCAGGCTCAGCCACAGGCGCGGCCGGCCCGGCGAATACGACGCGCGCCCGGACAGCGCGAGCACCCGGCCGTCCGCGGCGGGGGGCGGCACCAGGGTGATCTCCTCACCCGTTCCGACGGCCAGCCCGCACACCACCCGCTCCGGCGGCGTCTCCGGGGCTTCGGCGACGTAGAGCGTTCGATCGCTCAGCCGCAGATAGTCGACCGTCCGCTCGCTGATCGCGGCCGCGAGGAACGACGGCGCCGCCTCCGCCGAGATGGACATCACGACGCAGTCGGCGAACAACGTCCGGATCCGAAAGCCCAGGCTGGTGTTGAACATCCGGATCACGAGCCGAATCTGCGGATTCAGCTCGTGTGCGCGCAACGCCGAGTGGAAGTTCGCCACATCGCCCTGATCCACCAGTGCCAGCGCCCGTGCCTCGGCAACACCGGCCGCGCGCAGTGTCGCCTCATCGATCCGCTCGGCACACTGAATCCGCACGCGTTCGAGCTGTTCGAGCTGCGGGACGTAACTGCCGTTGCGATTGGGCAGCACGACCGTGACGGTCCCGTCCTCGAACCGAGTCACCAGGCGCAGCGCCAGTTGATAGACCAGCGGATTGTTCCCGCAGACAACGAAACTCGGGCCCGGCTCGGATGCCTCGTCGGTGCTCACCCTTGCGATGCTAGCGGCCTACCTAGGCACTGACAGCGCCTAGGATGATGCGCCGCAACACCCGGATGACATCGTCGAGGGCCGGTCGCGGATCGGTACCGCTCCAGGCATCCACGACGTAGTTGACCGCGCCGATGATCGCCAGGACCCGCATCTCGTAGTCGCCGGGCGGGATTTCTCCATGTAGCGCAGCATCTTCCGCGGCGCCGGCAAGGAGCGCACCCCAGGCGCGGCGCAGCTCGAGGCGGAACTTCTCCACCTTCGGGCCGGCACCGACCACCTCCACCAGCGCGACACGCGCCTTGCGTGGATCGCGGCCGATGGCTTCGATGTAGGCCCGCACCGCGGCATCGATGGTGTCGACCGCCGACGCGTCTGCGCGGTCGGCGAGGACGGCGGCCACGGCCTCGCGCGATTGCCGGTCGATCTGTTCGTATAGCTCCAGTAGCAGCGATTCGCGTCCGGTGAACTCCTCGTAGAACTGTCGAGACGAGAGCCCGGCGTCCTTGCAGATTGCGCCGACCGAGCTATTGCCATAGCCGTCGCGCGCGAACACCGTTAATCCCGACTCCAGAAAACGCGCACGTCGTTGCCGCTGCCGGTCTTCTACGGGCTGCCCGGCGTACATTCTGCCCGCATTCGTCTCCTGTGACATTGCGCCAGACAATACAGAAGGGCCCGATCCCCTCGTCATGGATCGGGCCCTTCGTTTACGCTTCCAGCTAACCCGACATTAGCCGGAAGTTGGCTGCATTACCGACATTCCGGATGACCTACCGCATCCAGCCGGCAACCAGCCATTAGCTGATTCGGACCACCCCGAATCTGCCTCGGCAAGCATATCGTTTTTACAGGAATTTTCTAGTCCAAAATCGCTTCGCTCCGCACCCGGCGGAAACGGGCAGCGGAAACCGCCCCACGATCGTCCAATCGGCCATGCGCCGATAGTCGTTACGTCCGAGGGGTACTTCTGCGAACGGGCGTAGCACCTACCGGACGGAGCGAGAATTCGGCGGGACTACCCGGCCCGCAAACGGCAAAGGGCCGCAGACGGTTTCCCGTCCGCGGCCCTCGCACACCGAATATCAGGCGGTGACCGCCTGCTGCTCCCGCCGCAACTCCAGCGCGATGTCGATCAGCTGATCCTCCTGGCCGCCGACCAGCTTGCGCTTGCCGGCGCGCACCAGCATCTCCGCCGCGGAGACCCCGTACCGCTCGGCCTGACGCTCGGCATGCTTGAGGAAGCTCGAGTACACGCCCGCGTAGCCCATCATCAGGGCCTGGCGATCGAGCAGGCACTCCTGCGGCATGGCCGGGCGCACAACGTCTTCCGCGGCGTCGGCGATCGCGAAGAAGTCGATGCCGGTCTTGATGCCCAGCTTGTCGCAGACACCGACGAACGCCTCGACCGGGGTGTTGCCCGCGCCCGCGCCGAAACGCCGTGCGCTGCCGTCGATCTGCTTGGCGCCGGCCTTCACCGCGTACACCGAGTTGGCCACGGCCAGATCCAGGTTCTCGTGACCGTGGAAGCCGACCTGCGCATCGTCACCGAGCTCGGCCACGACCGCGGCGATGCGGTCGGAGACCTGATCCAGCACCAGCGCGCCCGCCGAATCGACCACGTACACGCACTGGCATCCGGCGTCGGCCATGATGCGCGCCTGCTTGGCCAGCACCTCCGGCGGCTGGGAGTGCGACATCATCAGGAAGCCAACGGTTTCCAGTCCCAGCTCGCGGGCCAGTCCGAAGTGCTGGATGGACACGTCGGCCTCGGTGCAGTGCGTGGCGATGCGCACGATCGAGGCGCCGTTGTCCTGGGAGACCTTGATGTCCTCCTTGACCCCGACGCCCGGCAGCATCAGCACCGCGATCTTGGCCCGCTTGGCCGTCTGCGCGGCGATCGTGACCAGTTCCTGCTCAGGGGTTTTGGAGAAGCCGTAGTTGAACGAGGAGCCGCCCAGGCCGTCGCCATGGGTCACCTCGATCACCGGCACGCCCGCGCCGTCCAGCGCGGCGACGATGTCGCGCACCTCGGTCGCGGTGAACTGGTGCCGCTTGTGATGCGAACCGTCGCGCAGCGAGGTATCGGTGACGCGGATGTCGAGCTCTTGCGAATAAGGCATGTCTGTTTCCTTCCTACACCCGAGCCGAGCTGATGCGGTCGGCCAGAACTTCACCCACGCGGGTGGCGGCGGCGGTCATGATGTCGAGGTTGCCCGAGTACGGCGGCAGGAAATCGCCCGCGCCCTCGACCTCGACGAAGATCGAAACCTTGGCCATACCACCGGAAATCACCGAGGGCTCGTCGAACTGCGGCTCGTTGAGCAGGCGGTAGCCGGGCACGTACTGCTGCACCGACTTCTCCATCCGGTGGATGGATTCGGTGATGGCGTCGTGGTCGGCATCCTCCGGGATCGCGCAGAAGATGGTGTCTCGCATGATCATCGGCGGCTCGGCCGGATTCAGGATGATGATGGCCTTGCCGCGCTGCGCGCCGCCGATGGTCTCCACACCCCGGGACGTGGTCTTGGTGAATTCGTCTATGTTGGCGCGGGTTCCGGGGCCGGCGGACACCGACGACACCGAGGCCACGATCTCCGCGTAGGGCACCGGCACGACGCGCGAGACGGCCGCGACCATCGGAATCGTCGCCTGGCCACCGCAGGTGATCATGTTGACATTCGGTGCGTCCGTGAGCGAGTCGAGGTTCACCGAGGGAATCACGGCCGGGCCGACCGCGGCCGGGGTCAGGTCGATCGCCTTGATGCCGGCGGCCTCGTACTTGGGCGCGTACGCGCGGTGCACGTACGCCGAGGTGGCCTCGAACAGCAGGTCCGGTTTCTGCGGCAGCGCCAGCAGCCAGTCCGCTCCCTCGTGCGAGGTCTCGAGGCCCAGGCCCCGGGCCCGCTTCAAACCCTCACTGTCCGGGTCGATTCCGACCATCCAGCGCGGCTCGATGCTCTCCGAGCGCAGCAGCTTGTACAGCAGGTCGGTGCTGATGTTGCCCGATCCCACGATCGCGGCGGTGACTTTCCCCACGGTTATCTCCTACGGGCTTCTAGCTGAATTGCAGACGGACAGAGCCGAGTCCGGCGAACTCGGCGTGGAAGGCATCGCCCGGACGGGCATCGATGGCGCGGGTGCACGAGCCGGGCAGCACGATGTCCCCGGCCTTCAGGCGCACGCCGAACGAGGCGACCTTGCGGGCCAGCCAGGCCACCGCGATGGTCGGATCGCCCAGTACCGCGTCGCTGCGCCCCTCGGCGACGACCTCGCCGTTGCGGGTGAGCCGGGCGTCGATCTTCTTGATGTCCAACTGATCCGGCGCGACGCGCTCGGGTCCGAGCACCCACCCGCACGACGACGCGTTGTCGGCGATGGTGTCGCACAGCGCGATCTTCCAGTCCTTGATGCGGGTGTCGATCAGCTCGATCGAGGGCGCGTAGGCGACCGTCGCGGCCAGCACGTCGGCCTCGGTGCAGTCCTCGCCGGGCAGGTCGGCGCCGAGCACGAAGCCGACCTCCACCTCCACCCGCGGGTACAGATACTTGGAGGTGTCCACCGGAACGTCCTCGAAGACCTGCATGTCGGCGAGCAGGTGCCCGTAGTCGGGCTCGTCCACGCCCATCATCTTCTGCATCGCCTCGGACGACAGCCCGACCTTGTGGCCGACGACCTTCGCGCCCGCGTCGAGACGCTTACGGATGTTGATGAGCTGGATCTCGTAGGCATCGACAACGTCGATCCCGGGATGCCGCACGACCAGCGGGTCGATCGGCACCCGGTCGCGTTCGGCGGCCGCGAGCTCCGCGGCCAGTTCGCTCCGTACCGCGTCGGACAGCACGCTCATTCCTTCCACTGGGGCCCCGGTCGGTGGCCGAGACAGAAACTGAAACGAGTTTTCCTGCGAAAACCTGCCTCAGCAGCACCTTCTGCCAGACCAATATAGACCAACCCGGGACTGATTCTATAACGTGTTCTACATGACTGATCGGGAATACGACGTGGTGGTGGTCGGCAGCGGCGCCGCCGGGATGACCGCCGCCCTCGCCGCGGCGCACCACGGCCTGCGCACGGTGCTCATCGAGAAGGCCGCGCACTACGGGGGGAACACCGCCCGCAGCGGCGGCGGTGTGTGGGTCCCGGGCAACAAGGCGCTGCAGGCCTCGGGACGCCCCGACGACCGCGAGGACGCGCGCACCTATCTGCACAGCATCATCGGCGATGCCGCGCCCGCCGACCGGATCGACACCTACATCGACCGCGGCGCCGAGGCGTTCGACTTCGTGCTGGACCACACCCCGCTGAAGATGCGCTGGGTGCCCAACTACTCCGACTACTACCCGGAGGCCCCCGGCGGCCGGTCCACCGGACGCTCCTGCGAGCCGAAGCCCTTCAACGCCAAGATCCTCGGCGCCGAGCGGTTCAACCTGGAGCCGCCCTACGCCAAGGCGCCGCTGAACGTCGTGGTCACCCAGGCCGACTTCGTCAAGCTGAACCTGATCAAGCGGCACCCGGTCGGCATGCTGCGCGCCATGCGCGTCGGCGCGCGCACCTACTGGGCCAAGGCCACCGGCAAGCATCTGCTGGGTATGGGCCAGGCGCTCATCGCCGCCATGCGCAAGGGCCTGATGGACGCGAACGTGCCGCTGCTGCTGAACACCCCGCTGACCGGGCTGGTGGTCGAGGACGGGCGCGTCGTCGGCGTCGAGGCAACGCAGGACGGCGAGCCGGTCACCTTCCGCGCCCGCTACGGCGTCGTGCTGGGCTCGGGCGGCTTCGAACACAACGCCGAGATGCGGCACAAGTACCAGCGCGAGCCGATCACCACCGAGTGGACCACGGGCGCGGCCGGCAACACCGGCGACGGCATCACCGCGGGCATGGCCGTCGGCGCCGACATCGACGTCATGGAGGACGCGTGGTGGGGACCGACCCTCTTCAAGGGCGGCCGGCCGTGGTTCGCGCTGGCCGAGCGCAATCTGCCCGGCAGCATCATGGTCGACGCGGGCGGCAAGCGATTCGGTAACGAGTCCGCTCCTTACGTCGAGGCCGTGCACACGATGTACGGCGGCAAATATGGACAGGGTGAGGGCCCGGGCGAACACGTGCCCGCGTGGCTGGTGTTCGACCAGCGCTACCGCAACCGCTACATTTTCGCCGGATTACAGCCCGGCCAGCGCATTCCGTCCCGCTGGATGGAAAACGACCTGATCGTCAAGGCCGACACCCTGCCCGAGCTGGCCGAGAAGATCGGCGTGCCGGCCGACGCGCTCGCCGAGACCGTCACCCGCTTCAACGGCTTCGCCGAAAAGGGGAAAGACGAGGACTTCGGGCGCGGCAACAGCGCGTACGACCGCTACTACGGCGACCCGACGGTGAAGCCGAATCCGAGCCTGGCCGGGCTGGTGCAGGGTCCGTACTACGCGGCCAAGATGGTGCCCGGCGACCTCGGCACCAAGGGCGGCCTGGTCACCGACACCGCGGGGCGGGTGCTACGCGAGGACGAGACCGTCATCGAGGGGCTGTACGCCTCGGGCAACTGCTCCGCGCCGGTCATGGGCCACACCTACGCCGGACCGGGCGCGACCATCGGCCCCGCGATCGCGTTCGGGTACCTGGCGATCAAGGACATCGTCGAGCGGGTGCAGCCCCGCGCCGCGGCCAAGTAGGAGATATTCGGTGACCGGGATCGGCGACGGAATTGTGAACAGGTTCGTCCACGATGGAGACGATCCAGTCGATCGCGCGGCCCCGAGTTCGTGCGGGCGCGCCGAAACGAACTTCCGGCTGCCGACCGCAGCCGTGACCAGCTAGGAGAACAGATGCCGATCGACCCGACCGTGGCGCTGGGCGCCGAACTCCCGACCCAGGAGTTCGCGTGGACCCCGTCCGACGTGCAGCTCTACCACCTGGGCCTGAGCGCGGGCGCACGCTGGACCGACCCGGGCGAGCTGCGCTACCTGCACGACACCGCCCCTCAGGTGCTGCCGACGTTCGCGACGGTCGCGCCGACCATGCGGGTCACCGAGCCGCCCCGGGTGAGCTATCCGGGCGTGGAGATCGACCTGGCCAAGGTCGTGCACGGCAGCCAGGAGGTCGTGGTGCACCGGCCGATTCCGGCCGCGGGCAAGGCCAGCAGCACCGGGCGCATCACCGAAGTATGGGACAAGGGCTCGGCGGCGGTGATCGCGCACGAGACCACCGTTACCGGTTCGGACGGCGAATTGCTGTGGACCGCACGCTCGTCGATCTTCGCCAAGGGCGAGGGCGGCTTCGGCGGCGAGCGCGGGCCCAGCAGCAAGATCGAATTGCCGGACCGCACGCCGGATTTCGACATCACCACCCCGACGCTGCCGCAGCAGGCGCTGCTCTACCGCATGTGCGGCGATCGCAACCCGCTGCATTCGGATCCCGAATTCGCCCGTGCCGCAGGATTTCCCAACCCCATCCTGCACGGGCTGTGCACCTACGGCCTGGTCTGCAAGAGCGCGGTCGACACGGTGCTGGACTCGGACGCGAGCCGCGTCACGGGATTCCGGGCGCGTTTCGCGGGCGTGCTCTACCCGGGGGAAACAATTCGGTCCCGAATGTGGTTGAAGGGTAATGAGCTCGTCATCGCGGCCACCGTGGTGGAGCGCGACGAGGCCCCGGTGCTCGGCGACGTGAGGCTGACCTT
The DNA here is from genome assembly GCF_018860155.1 of Nocardia albiluteola. GTDB lineage: Bacteria > Actinomycetota > Actinomycetes > Mycobacteriales > Mycobacteriaceae > Nocardia > Nocardia albiluteola. The sequence goes on along the minus strand of NZ_JAHKNI010000001.1, from coordinate 898,239 downwards.
CACCTCCTGAGCCCCCCAGACCCCGCCGCCCCGGAGCCGGAAGGCGTCGGCAGTGCCCCCTCATCACACTGCCGGGCCCGACCCACCGGGGCGGTGGGCCGTACTTTCGGGGGTGTCGCCGGACGCACAACCGATTCGAGCACATCGGCCGCCACATTCACCGTCGTGCCGACCAGGGCTTTCAAAGCGAAAATATCTCTGATGTGCGTCATACCGACCAGTAATAGCGTGTCGATTCTGACGTGGTTGTCAACACGCAGCCGGAGCTGGACTTGTGTTAGCGTCGAATTTCATGAGTGTGAGTGGGGGAAATTCGGACCTGTCAGTAGTCCCAGCCGATGTCGCGGCGCTCGGGAAGTACGCCTACGACCTGGCCGAAATTCTGCGGTCATCGCTGGCCGACGCGGGACGCGAGGTAGATGCTCTGACTTCGGGCGGCTGGAGCGGCTCGGCGGCGGCGAGTTTCGGCAACGGGTGGAACGAGTGCCGCAACGGTGGCACGAAAATCATCGACGCACTCACGACGATGGCATCCTCACTCGGCGTCACAGCGGACGCATACCGTGCTCAGGACAATCAATTCGCCTCCGAGGTATCCAGCCTGGATCTGCCGTGACCGGCGAGTACAGCGTCGACCTCGAACAACTCGACAACATCGTCACCCGCCTGTCGAGCCTGGCGGGATTCCTCACCGAACACCTGGACACCCTGGATCACAAGAGCGCCTCCGTGCACTCCGGCTCCTGGACCGGCGCGACCGCGACCGCACACGAGACCGCCCACCGCGAATGGGCCGCTGCCGCACGCGAACTCGTCCAAGGGGTCAGGGACATGAGCACCGCCGCACGCAACGCACACACCCAATACACAGCCGTACAGTCCGCGAACACCCGCATGTTCAGGCGTCGGTAGCCGCGATGGTCGCGGTCAACCCGCAGGTCTACTACGACGCCGCCCGCAATCTCACGAACATCGGCCATGACATCGACGCCGCGACCACCACTCTGGTGAAGGCGTTGGCCGACACCGGATCGATGGCCGGAACCAGCGCCGCCGCCACCACCTGGGCCACCAGCTACGACACCCGCGCCTCCTCGGTGATCGACAACGCACGTGGACTCGGGCAAACGCTGCCGTACTTCGCCAGCCTCATCGCCCTGGCCCTATGGCCGGCAAACCGATGCCTCCGACTATGCGAGGCGCATACAACCGATCTGACTTCGTGGCGATGGTCAACGACGAGCTGGCGACAGGCGAGAATGTAATTATCGATCCACAAAACCTGTCGTCCGCTGGATTGCAGGATGTCGCGACGGCGATTGCCGACAACCCGCAATGGGCGGGTAAAATCATTGTCCACAAGCCCTGATGCGATATAGCGGAGGCATTATGAGCGAGCCGAAACCCACCACCTACGCGGTCAGTGCGTGGCCCAGTGATCGCGATGCATGCATCGCTCTGGAAGGTTATATCAGCATCCGCAGCGCTGGACAATACACGGTGCTAGGGGGTGCTGGGCTGAACTTCTCAGGCGCAGATCTGCATGATGTCAATCTATCCGAGGCATACCTTGCGATGGCTTGCCTCGACGGCGTAAACCTCAGTGGGGTTGATCTGAATCGAGCTACGCTTACGGGTGCAAGCATGCGCAATACCGACTTGACGGGTGCTTATCTGCATAAAGTCGAAGCCGATGGATGTGATGCGTTCTCCGTCAATTTGTCCGGGGCAAATCTGTTTCGGGCATCCTTCATGAATTCGAATCTTCGGCGCGCGAACCTACGGCGCTGTCAGCTCAGCTCTACAAGCCTCCGGGGAGCAGATCTGCGCGATTCGGATTTAAGAGGTTGTCAATTCGGGCCCAGTCCGGCTCGCTTGTCGGAGGCGCAGATGTCGGGCTCAAATTTCAGCGGCTCCGAAGGTCAGGTTCGAGGTCCGATTCGCATATCCGATGACAACGTCTTGGATGGCGCCGGTCTTCAGGAATGGTTCGCCTTGAATGGAGCGCCTGGTCTTCACGTCATCGTTTGACGACGAGATTATTTATCCGACGGTACTTTTATCGAGGTGATCTCATCGAAATTTATGTGAGCCCGACGTGTTCGTAATGAGTGAGGCGTGTGTAGCCCTGACAATGGGGCCGCGAGAGCGCGCAGACCGCAAAGCATCGTGTTGTAATGCGGGTGCCCACATACAACTCATCGCCGCGGACAGACAATACATTGCGGGTGCACAGAATGCCCCGATCGGTATCGAGTTCACAACGGCGGGTGCAGACCCCGCGTTCCGGGCTGCCGTGGAGCAGGCAGTCGCCGCTGCTCGCCTAAGACATCCCGGCGTTACATTCGTAAAGTGGGCACAATGAGCTATGTGTTCGATGTTGGTGACGTCACGGTATGGAGTCCTTCTCTCCGAGTGGGCAACCTATACGTTCGGATCGTGTCCGGCATTTCGGAAGTATTGGAGATACCGACCGGACTGCACCCCCTGGCATCCGATTTTTACGATATCGATATCGATGTCTTCGAGCACTTCGTTCGGGCAATGTTCGACCTCTACGTGTCTGCCAGTCATGACATCCTGAAAAGCATGATCGAAGGTGTCATGCTACCTTCGCTTGTTATGCTCGATCGCGCAGGACGGGGCATCATTCCGACAACGACCGCGGAAGCAGCGATCCTATCGAAGGCGAGCGAGCTATCGATGGCTCGGTAACAAAGCAGGCTTGTCACTGCGATACCGACATCGAAGTAAGAGAGCGGATGTTTCACGAATTTGATTCAGTCAGATTGAAACGTGAGCTGTCCGCCGATACCCATCATTCCTGGCCAGGCATCCCGACACAACACCTTCCGCGAGGAGCTAGGGGGACAGTTGTGATGGTATACCATGATGGCGATACGACCGCCTATGAGGTCGAGTTTGTCTCCGAAGATGGCGCCACGGAGGCACTTCTTACACTCACACAAGACGATCTGGAGACCGACTGAGGTCCATCACCCAGAGCAGGTAACTAATGATCACTCTGAAGGACCCCGTCGTCGAGGAGATTCTCTATCAAGGGTTATCGGATTTCGTAGCTCTGACGACGATTCGAGCACTGGTCATCGACGAAGCCGATAGCTGGTGGAATGGCCGGGGGCGGCCTGATGCGGCAGATATACAAGCTAGAACGTTGGCTGTTTGTGAATTCATACTTGTCAACGAACTCATGCATGCCGGGAGGTTGTCCAACAGCACCGATGACCCGAACGACTTCCTCGAATGGGTCGGCGACCCGGCCGGTGTGCTTGAAAGAATTAATGCCGAGTGGGACTATCTGACATCGTTGGACCACTTTGAACCGTGCTGGTTCGCAAGTACTCCGAGAGGTGTGGCGGCCGGAAGGCAGGTCGAAGGTTGATCGGACCGACCCCGTCCAGCAACACTCGAGCGGATGCCCGGGAGTCACGGCGGCCCGAACTCTGGCCACGGACGTCACCGTTCAGGCGCGGCATCCGGTTCGGTGCGGGTGAGCGCGAGACCGCGCACCACCGCGGCGTACAGCAGCACCACCAGGATCGGGGCGGCCAGGGGGACCCAGGCGAGGTGGGCGGGGACCAGGGCGGCCAGGACCGCGGCGCCCGCGAAGGTGACCGCGCCCGCCACCGAGGGCACCGTGGTCGGGACCACCCCGTGCGGTGCGGAAACCGTCGCGGTGTTCAGCAGATAGGTGGTCGCCACCAGTCCGGTCGCCGCGGCCTCCACCGCGCCGGTGTCGGACCAGGCCAGCGTCGCGAGCGCGAGCAGGACCGCGCCCACCGCGCCGAGCCGGTAGCGCCAGCCCGCGACGACCAGCGCGAGCGCGGGTATAGCGGCCCAGGGCAGCATGATTCCCACCGCGAGGGTCAGCAGCAGGCCGGAGAGGACCGCCAGGAATCTCGTCATCGCCGCACCCGCATCACCCGGCGACGATCCGGAAGCACCCGCATCACCTGATCCAGCCGGGCGCCCTCGGTCCAGGCCACGATGTCGACGCCGACGGTGCCCATGTCGCGGTACATCGACATCCGCTCGAGCTGCCACATGCGCGCCAGCGTGGGATTCAGGTGCTCGTGAAACGGCGTGCCCCGCAACACATCCACGACCACCACCACATGCCCGCGCTTGCGCAGATCGATCAGCGCCAGGGCGAACTGGGTGTCCAGCAGCGTCGAGAACGCCACCACGATCGCCCCGATCGGCACCGCGGTGTGCGGAGCCAGCGAACCGGAGGTGCTCAGGTGCTCGTCGCCGACGTCCAGCACCGTGTCCACGATGCGGTAGAACTGCCGGCGCCCGATATCTGCGCGCAGCCAACGGGGCGCCTGCCCCAGGCAGACCACCGCGGTGCGATCCCCGGCCTGTAGCGCGGACTGGGCCACCTGCGCCGCACCGCGCACCGAGAGCTCCATGGACTCCGAGGCGGGACCCGGTGCTTGCAGCGAATTATCCACCAGCACAACGACATCCGCCGCGCGATTGGTGAGCCGCTCGGTCACGAAGAGGCGTCCCCGACGTGCGCTCACCGGCCAGTTCACCGTCCGCAGCTGATCCCCGGGGGTGTAGGCGCGGATATCGGCGTACTCGACGCCCGGGCCGTGCCGCGAGGTCAGATGGGTGCCGATCCGCTCGGGATATTCGGTGCGCGGCAATCGCATAGGCTGCGGGTCGGCGATCGGATACACGTACACCTCGCCGGCGGGCAGGCTCAGCGCCGCGACGGCCAGTCCGGCCGGACTCAGCGCCGTCACCCGCATCGTCACCGGATAGCGACCCCACCGTGCCGCCGACAGCGCCAGGCGCACCCCGGCCGGGGCGGCGCCCGAATCCGCCGCATCCTCGAGGCGCATCTCGAGACCGGGCGACGGTTCGGGCCTGCAGCGCAGCAGCGCGTGCCCTTCCTCGACGAAGGCGGCCGCGCTCAGCACCACCTCCTCGGATTCGAAGCAGCGCAGCTCACCCGCGCCGTCCACCTGAATCCTGGTGCGCGCCAACTGAAGCGGCGCGGTGACAAGCACGCCCAGCATCGGCGCGGCGAAGACCACCAGCTGCCAGCGGCCCATGATCACCGCCGCCGCCAGCGCGACGGCCACACAGACGGCCAGCATGTACACCAATGCCGCTGGCCGCCACTGTAATTCGGCCTCGACGGCGGACTTCGCATCCCGATGCCTCATCGCCCGGGGTTCCCGTCTGCCGCCATCGCAGCGGGTTCTTCTGTCGTCACCTCAGCGAGTTTCCCGGCCGCCATCCCGGCCGGTTCGGCCGCCGACATCCCCGCGCGCATGCGACCGGGATCTCGCGTCGGAGCCCGCCCGGGCGCATGCCGGACCGACGGGTGCGAGGCCTCGCTCACGTTGCCGACCCGCGCGGAACCGGCAGGCGGCGCAGGAGTTCGGCGATCACGTCCTCACCGCGGATGCGGCGCACCCACATCTCCGGGCGCAGCGTGATGCGGTGCGCGATGGCCGCGACGGCCAGGGCCTTCACGTCCTCGGGGACGACGTAGTCGCGGCCCAACAGCAGGGCGCGGGCGCGGGCCATCTGCACCAGATCCAGCTCCGCGCGCGGGCTCGCGCCCACCTCGACCTGCGGATGCCCGCGGGTCGCGGCGGCCAGGGCGACCACGTACGTCACGACATCCGGGTGCACGGTGACGAATTCGACCGCGTTGCGCATCTCCATCAGGCCCGCCGCGTCCACCACCTGGCCGACCTGCGGGGGCACCGCGCCGCGCTCGAGGCGGCGGCGAATCATCTGGGTCTCGTCCTGCTCGGACAGGTAGCCCAGGCGCAGCTGCAGGGCGAAACGGTCCAGCTGCGCCTCGGGCAGCGGATAGGTACCCTCGTACTCGATCGGATTGTCCGTGGCCAGCACGATGAAAGGCTGTGGCAGCGGGAAGGTTTCGCCGTCGATGCTGACCTGGCCCTCGGCCATCGCCTCGAGCAGCGCCGCCTGCGTCTTGGGCGGGGTCCGGTTGATCTCGTCGGCCAGCAGCATATTGGCGAAGACCGGCCCCTTGCGGAAATTGAAACGGCCGGAATTCATGTCGTAGATGGTGGAGCCGATCAGGTCCGCGGGCAGCAGATCCGGCGTGAACTGCACCCGCGTGAAATTCAAACCCAATGCGGTGGCGAAGGATCGGGCGATGAGGGTCTTGCCCAAGCCGGGCAGATCCTCGATCAGGACGTGACCGCCCGAGAGCACGGCGATCATGATCAGCTGCAGCTCGTCGCGCTTGCCGACCACGACCCGCGATACCTCCCGCAACACCGCCTCGGTGCGCTTGACGGTCGCGTCCAATGGTTTCGTCATAACTGCACGTGTTTCCAACTCTGTCACATTTCCTGAAGCCGGCGCAGGATCTCGTCCAGCGCGGCACGTCCCGGTGCGCGTGATTCATCGTCCCGCAGTGCGGAATTAGCCGGATCGACCCAACGCCACAATTCCGGGCCGAATTGCAACTGTCCCGCGGTCTCGGTGGCGCGCCGGTTCTTCGCGATCCGATGACCGCTGGACAGCTCGAATTCCTTGGCCAGCAACGGCCGCAGATGCCGGTCCCAGTCCGCCCGGGTGCCGTCGGCGCGATCGGCCAGCATTTCCGCGCGGGCCAGCCAGCGCTGCAGCATGTCCGCCGGGCCGTTCGCAATGTCGTCATCGGCCGGATCCACCCTTTCGGGGCGGTGGGTGCGTGCGGCCAGCGACCACACCAGCAGTGCCAGCGCCGCAACCACCGGGACGCCCGCCAGCACCGGCAGCAGCGAGCGCCGGGCGTCGATGCCGATGGTCTCGACCAACAGGATCACCGCGATCGCGAGGCCCACGATCGCCGTGCGGGCCGGGCCGGCCAATTCGTTCATGCCTGTTCTCCCTGCAGATCCCGCAGCACGATCCGCAACAGCTGCTCGGCGCGCATGCGCTGCCACTCCAGCATCGAGTGTGGGCTGAACCGCGCCTCCTCGAACAGGGTGACCAGCTCGCGGGCCGAGGCGTCGTGCAGGGCCCCACGGTCGAACGCGCGCGCCAGCACCTCCGAGGGGGTGTCGGAGATCAGGGGTGCAACCTCGCGCGCTACGGCGAGGCCACTCTCCATAGCGACATAGCAGGCGATGATGGCGGTGCGCGCGTCCCGCCCCGAGGCCATCATGGCGGCCAGGCCCATCTCGGCGACCTGGGCCAGCGAGACCGCCGGGTCGGCGGTCACGGAAGGGGTATCCCCCCCGGGCGCGGCGCCCCGCCGACGGGTGCCGACCGTGACGACGGCCAGTCCCACGACCGCGACCATGAACAACCCGCCCGCCGCCACCCCGGCGACGAACAGCGCGGCCCCGGTCAGGTGCGGTTCCACGGACGGCGCCGGCGTGGGCTGCGGCGTCCTGGACGCGGGCGCGGCGGTGCTCGGCTGCGCCGCGGCATGCTGCGACGGGGGCGCCGCGTGCCCGCCCGTGAGCAGGTACACCACCAGGATCAGCGCAACGACCAGCGCGATTCCCGCCAGCGCGAGCACCACGTACAGGCCCAGCCGACTGAGGCGAATGGGCTGGCGGTCCCGGGCGCGCTCACGCCCGGAATCGGGCAGGGCCAGCGGCAGCCGATGCTGGCTGGTGATCACTCCCGCCAGCAGGATCACGATCGATACCAGGCAAAGCACCGGCATCAGCGCGACGGTGACCAGCGAGGGCGGCGAGACGCCGAGCGGCCGACCGCCGCCGGGGATGTATCCCCGCAATGCGACGACGGCGAACACCAGCAGCGCGATCGACGCGATCGCCCGTGGTATCGCCGAACCCACCCCGATCATGGGCCTCTCTCCGGAACCTCGCACTGCTCGAAACAGCCATATGGTTGCATGCCGGACGGTACGTGAGGACCGGAATCGAAACACGTATCAACTTTTGCCCCCGTATCTGCCCCCATCCCCAATTACGGCGCGATCCGCTTGTGATGAGTGATAGACCGCGCGGATATCCGACGCGGGGACGCCGGAGTCCCGAACGCGGTGAGCGCAGCGTGCGGAAGAAGCGAAAGGCCCGGCGGGACGATCAGCCGACTGCCCGTTATAACCGCCCGCCACCTGCGGTGATGCTGCACACACTCAGACGTCGTTACCTACTACACACTGTAGTGTGGGGGCCATGTGGATCATCCCCGTCGTCTGTGTTGTCTGTGCCGTTGCCATTGGTGTCATCTTCCCCCTGGGCTTCCCGAAGGACTGAATCCACATCCGGGTCGTGACGCCGACCCGGAAAATCATCGGTAATCACGACTCAGCACACGCTGCCCGTCACTTCACGCAGTTCGGCGAGGCGGCTCGTGGTGCGAGCGAGATCGGGGACGTCGGAGACCCCGCGGGCCAGTGCCGACAGCGGGGCGGCGGCGCGGATCGTGAGTGGCAGGTCGGCGTCGTAGAGGACATCCACGAGGTTGACGAAGCGGGTCGCCCAATCCATCGGGACCCGGTGCAGCTCCGGGACATTGCCGACCGTCCAGCGGCGGTAGGCGCCGGTCAACTCGAGGTAGTCCGCCGCCGACAGCGGGGTTCCGCACAGTTCGGCGAAATCCGCGGCAAGGCAGTCCGGTTCACCGATATCGGCGGCCACACTGCGGTGCGCGATGGGAATTCGTGACGCCGCCGGAATTTCGATCGCGGGGCCGATGATGTACTGCCCCTGGGCGAATCGGCCCGTACGAGCGCCGAGGGCGCGATAGTCCCGCGGGCCATCCACCGCGACCACGTCCAGCCGGCGGCGAATCTTCTCGATGACCGGCTCGAAGCGCTTGTGCATCAGCGGATTCGGGAGCAGACCCTCCGGCGGATAGTTCGAGGTCAGCACGAGGGTGATGCTGCGCGCGAAGGCGGCCTCCAGCAGCCGGCCGATGAGCATGGCGTCGCCGATGTCGTGGACGTGAAACTCGTCGAAGCAGATCAGCTCGGCATCGCCCAGCATCGCCGCGATCGCGTCGTCGATCGAGCGGTATTCGCCCACCGCGGAATGCAATCCGGCGAAGAAGCCGTGAAAGTGATAGCGGCGCTTGCGATGCCCGGCGACGTCCGCGAAGAAGGCGTCCATCAGCATCGTCTTGCCCCGGCCCGGCCTGCCGTACAGATACAGCCCGCGCGGCCGATGCCACCGGGCTCCCACCCGCTCCCCCACCGCCCGCAATCGCGCCCGCGCGGCCATCTGATCCGCGTCGAGAATCGGTGATTCGTTCATCTCACACCTCCTCCTCTACACATGTAGAGGTCCATCTACACTTGTAGAGGATTGCCGTGCTGACCGCGAGAAAAGGTGACCATGTCCACAGCCGATCGACGCACCCTGATCGTGGACGGCGCGACCGACCTGATCGCCACCCGCGGCCTGCGGGCCCTGACCCACCGCGCCCTCGATACCGCACTGGAGCTGCCCGCGGGATCAACGTCGTACTACTTCCGCACCAAACGGGCCCTCGTCGAGGCAATCGTGGACCGCATCACCACCCGTTCGCGCACCGACTTCCTGGCCGCCGACCTCCCCGCCGCCGAACCCGGTGAGATCGCGCACGCCATCGCCGTCTGGCTGGATCGTCTACTGGCGCAGCGCCGCAACCAGCTGATCGCCCGGCACGCGCTGATCATCGACCTGCTCGGCGACGCGGATATGCACGTCCGCCTGACGGCGTCGTTGTTCTCGCACGATCATGCGACCCGTCTGTTCGCGGGGCTCGGCTCGGTCGAACCCGCGACCGCCGCAGCCGATTTCATCGCGGTGCTCGAGGGGCTGGTTTTCGATCGCTTCGCGGGTATGCGAAGCACGATCACGACCGGGGATTCCGCGCGCATCGCCGAGCTGACAAGAGTGATCGAGGCTCAGCTTGCCTGTGCGTAACGAGCCGGCCGCCGAACGCGGCGCACTGCCCGGCGCTGTGAAATGCGGGTGGCAGGGGATGCCGCGTACCTGTAACGTGTCGGCCATTGTACGGGGACCCTCGGGGGACTTTGCCGAATCATCAGCGTGTGAACGCTATTGAGGCGTGCACGAGCATGCGACGCATGTTTCACCGATTCCCTTGGTGGACATAGAGATCACAGGAAATAGCGAATGCAGCCGCAGTTCCCGCAGGGCCAGCCCAACAATCCCCAGGGGCAGCCCGGGTATCCGCAGCAGGGCCAGCCCGGCTATCCCCAATCCCCCGAATATCCTCAGGGACAACCCGGTTACGCCGCCGCGAACCAGCCCGCGCCGGGACAGGCGGGGTATCCGCCTCAGGGGCAGCAGCCCGGCTATCCGCCCCAGGGACAACAGCCCGGCTATCCGGCGCAGGGACAGGGGCAGGCCGGATACCCGCCGCAGCAGCCAGGCTATCCGCAAGGCCCGCAGGCGAATCCGGGCGTGGCGCCGAACGCATGGCCGAACGCACCCATCGGCGGGCAGATGATCGGCTCCTCCGGGCCCGGACCGGGACTCGGCAGCATCGGGGGCCGGGTCGCCCGCGGCGCGGGTTTCGGGATGATGCGGCTGATCATCTCGCTGATCGTGCTGGTGGTGCTGGCCGTGGGCGGCTGGGGCTTCCACCAGCTGACCAAGTCCGACGCGGAGAAGGTCCAGGTGGGCCAGTGCGTCAATCTGTCGGGCACCTCGACCGATCCGAAGTTCAAGATCACCTCGTGCGACGGCATGGAGGCGAACTACAAGGTCGTCGACAATCAGAACGGCAGCACCTGCGCGGATGAGGCCGACGCGAGCGCCTGGCAAACCGGCAAGTACAGCTACCACCTGTGCCTGCAGCTGAATGCGAAGCAGGGCGACTGCATCCACAACGGCCCGGACTACCACACCAAGGTGGACTGCAGCTCGTCCGATGCCGACACGAAGATCGCCCAGGTGCTCAACAGCACGGACGAAAACGGCTGCCCCGACAGCGCGACGAAGTACCTCAAGTACACCAAGCCCGCCGCGATCGTGTACTGCCTGGGACCCACGCACTGATACCGCAACGCCCCCGCAAGCATGGCGCGGCTCGCGGGGGCGTTGGGGTTCGGACCTGGAACCGGAATCAGTTCGTGCTGAGCACCAGGCCCGAGGTCGGCACGCCGGTGCCGGCGGTGACGACGATATTCCGCAGGTCGGCAACGGGATTCACCGAGGTGCCACGGATCTGGCGCACGCCCTCGGCGATGCCGTTCATGCCGTGAATGTAGGCCTCGCCGAGCTGACCGCCGTGGGTGTTCAGCGGCAGCCGCCCACCCATCTCGATGGCCCCGTCGGCGATGAAATCCCGGGCCTCACCGCGCCCGCAGAAGCCGAGTTCCTCGAGCTGCATCAGGACGAACGGGGTGAAGTGGTCGTACAGGATCGCTGCCTGCATGTCGTCGGGGCGCAAACCGCTTTGCGCCCACAGCTGTTCGCCGACCAGTCCCATCTCCGGCAGACCGCTCATCGCGTCCCGGTAGTAGCTGGTCATGACGTACTGATCGGCGCCGGAACCCTGTGCGGCCGCGACGATCACGGCCGGCTTCTGTGGAAGATCCCGTGCCCGTTCGACACTTGTGACCACGATCGCCACGCCGCCGTCGGTCTCCTGGCAGCAGTCCAGCAGATGCAGCGGTTCGGCGATCCAGCGCGAATTCTGGTGCTCCTCCAGCGTGATCGGCTTGCCGTAGAAGTGCGCCGCCGGATTCACCGCGGCATGCTTGCGATCGGCCACCGCGACCCGGCCGAAATCCGCACTGGTGGCGCCGTAGACGTGCATGTAGCGCCGGGCCACCATCGCCACCTGCGCGGCCGGGGTGCCCAGGCCCTGCGGATACGACCAGGCCGCGTCCACGCCCGAGGAGGTGGGGGCGGCGGCGAGCTGGGTGGAGAACTGCCCGAACCGATGCCCGGAGCGCTCGTTGAACGCCCGGTACGCCACGACGACGTCCGCGACGCCCGTGGCCACGGCCATCGCCGCCTGCTGCACGGTCGCGCACGCCGCGCCGCCGCCGTATCCGATGTGGCTGAAGAACTTCAGCTGCGGGATGCCCACGGCGCGGGCCACCGCGGCCTGGGTGTTGGTATCCATCGTGAACGTTGTCAGGCCGTCCACGTCGGCCGGCTTCAACCCGGCGTCGTTCAGCGCCGCGGTGACCGCCTCGGCGGCCAGGCGCAGCTCGCTGCGCCCGGAATCCTTGGAGAAATCGGTCGCGCCGATGCCGACGATGGCGGACTTGCCGCTCAGCTCGCTCATGCCCGCTCCCGCAATTCGATAACGGCCTTGGCCGTGATGTGGTCGCCCAGACTGTCCCGCCCGATCACATCGATGTCCACGCGCGTGCCCTCGACGGCGGTCACGGTGCCGGACAGGGTCAGCGTGTCACCCGCGTACAGCGGCACACCCAGCCGCAGCGCAAGGGATTTCACGATCGCCCCGGGCCCGGCCCAGTCGGTGACGAGCCGCTGAACCAGCCCGGTATCGGTGAGGATGTTGACGAAGATGTCCTTCGAACCCCGCTGCACGGCCTTGTCGCGGTCGTGGTGCACGTCCTGAAAGTCCCTGGTGGCCAGCGCACTGCTGACCACGAAGGTTGGATCGGCGTGAATGGTCAGCTCCGGCAGCGTCGTTCCGACCTGCACGGAGGACACCGAAAGCGTCGTTGTCATCGAACCGCCTTCCAATACGGCACAGTGCTGTCATCGTCGAGCTTTTCGAAGGCCACCTCGACCGGCATGTCCACGCGCACCTGATCGGGCTCGACCCCGCGCAGCTCGCCGAGCACGCGCACGCCCTCCTCGAGCTCCACCAGCGCCACGACGAACGGCAGCGTGCGCCCGGGCACCTTCGGCGCGTGGTGCACCACGTAGCTGAAGACGGTGCCGCGGCCGGAGGCGACCACGTAGTCCGTGTCCTTCGCCTTGTCCTGCCACAGCGCCGGGATCGGCGGATGCCGCAGCGTACCGTCGGGCAGCCGCTGGATCCGCAGCTCGCCGAGTTTGGTGCCCTCCCAGAAGAATTCGGTGTCCTTGGAGACGATCGGCCGCACCCGCTTGCTCAGGTCGTCCTGCGGCGCAGCGGGCTTGCCGGTCCCGGGCGCGAATTTCAGCATCCGGAACGACATCTCGGTGACCGGCTCGTCACCGACATACCAGGTCAGTAGGTAGGTCGCGAACCATCCCTCGCCGAGGGCGGTGCGCTTGGGTCCGGTGAGGTCCTTCAGACGCGTACGCGCATAGGGCTTCTCGCCCAGTCGCAGGTACCGGTGATAGGTCTGCTCACAGTTGGTCGCCACCACCGAGGTGTAACCGGCGGCGTCGAGCAGGTCGTTGACCTCGTTCATCGGATCGTCCGACGGCCGGGCCCCGTGCAGCCCGGGCATCGTCCACACCTGCGCCATCGCGGGCGGCGCGACGATACCGGGATGCCCGGCGGCCCTGGCGGCATCCTCGTCGACATAGATCGGGTTGGCATCGCCGATGGCCTCGACCCAGTTGTTGATCATCGGCTGGTTCACCGGATCCCGGCCGTGGCGGGGGGCGCACTCTCCCTTCGCCAAGATCCGTTCTCCGGCAGCGACGATCTCGTCCGCCGATATGGTTTCCGGCACTGCTCGACTCCTATCTCGGTACGCGCGGCAGCGACAGCCCTGCGGTGGCGATGAGCTCGCGCATGATCTCGTTGACCCCACCGCCGAAGGTCACCACCAGGTTCTGCTTGGTGCGCCGGTCCAGCCAGGTCAACAGCTCCGCGGTCGCGGGATCGGCCGGGTCGCCGTAGCGGCCGACGATCTCCTCCACCAGCCGCCCGGCCTCCTGCAGCGATTCGGTCGAAAAGACCTTGGTCGCGGAGGCATCGGCGATGACACCGTTGGGATCGGCGTCCGCCTGATCGTGGTTGGCGGCCACCTGCCAGTTCAGCAGCTCGTTGAGCCGGACCATCGCGTGCAACCGGCCCAGCGACCGGCGCACGTCGGCCTCGCCGAGAACCCCCTGCCGCAGCGCGAATTCACGCGCCCGGTCGTAGAGCTGCTCGATCTTGCCCGAGGGCCCCAGGCTCACGCGTTCGTGATTGAGCTGGGTGGTGATCAGCTTCCAGCCGCGGTTCTCCTCGCCCACAAGCATGTTCGCGGGCACCCGCACGCTGTCGAAATACGTGGCGTTGGTGTGGTGCGCGCCGTCGCAGGTGATGATCGGTGTCCACGAGTAGCCCGGATCCTTGGTATCGACGATCAGGATCGTGATGCCGCGGTGCCGCGACTCGGTCGTGCCCGTGCGGCAGGCCAGCCAGACATAGTCGGCCTCGTGCGCGCCCGTGGTGAAGATCTTCTGCCCGTTGACGATCCAGTCCCCACCGGCGTCGCGCACCGCGCTGGTGCGCAGCGCCGCCAGGTCGGTCCCGGCCTCCGGTTCGGAATAGCCGATCGCGAAGTGCACGTCGCCGGACAGGATCGGGGGCAGGAACTTCTGCTTCTGCTCCTCGGTGCCGAACTGCTGCAGCGTCGGGCCGACGGTCATCAGCGTCACCAACGGCAGCGGCACGTCCGCGCGCACCGCCTCGTTGTAGAAGATCTGCTGCTCGACCGGACCGAATCCCTGCCCGCCGTACTCCTTCGGCCAGCCCACGCCGAGCCAGCCGTCGTGGCCCATGCGGCGCACCACCGCACGGTAGGCATCGCCGTGGCGATTGATCGCCATCTCGGCCTCCTCCTCGGGAGTGACGAGATCGGCGAAATACGAACGCAATTCGGCGCGCAGCACGCGCTGTTCAGGCGTCAGATCGATGAACATCGGGCTCCCAAACGGTCCAGCCGGAACGACGCGCCGCCGAGCCAGCGGGCGAGGTCCTTGGCCTGTGAGTAGTAGCGATGCAGCGGGTGGGTCACGTCGACCCCGATGCCGCCGTGCAGGTGATGACATCTCTGCATGGCCGCGGGCAGATCCGAGGCGACGGCGTAGGCCAGCACCTCCAAATCGTCATCGATCCGTTCCCGATGCGCGGGGCTGTCGTCGTCCTGCGCCAGGGCCCAGTTGGCCGACAGCGCCGCGGCGTGCAGCGTGCGCGACACCACGTACACATCGGCGATTTCCTGTGCGACGGCCTGGAATTCGGCCAGCGGCCGCCCGAACTGATGCCGGGTGCGCACATGTTCCGCGGTCAGCGTCAGTACGCCCTTCAGCAGCCCGTCCGCGACCGAGCCGATCGAGGCCAGCGCCAGCCGGTGCAGCTCGGCGATCCCGCCGGGCAGCAGCTGCTCCGCGGGGATCGCGACCTGATCGAAATGCACGGAGAATTCCGGCGTTCCGTCCGAGGAGGGGCTCGCCGTACGGGTGATCCCCCGGGCATCGCCGTCCACGACCGCGATGCCGGAATCGGTCGGCACCAGCATCCACTGGGCCTGCTCGGCATACGGCACGGCGATCTTGCGGCCGGTAACGCGCACCGCATCGCCGTCCCGCACCGCGACGGTCTGCGGTTCGGCCGTGAACGGCGAGCCCGGCTCGTGCAGCGCCGCGGTGAGCACCGCGCCCTTGGCGACGGCGGCGAATATCTTTTCCGCCAGCGCGTCGGGAGTCCGGTCGATCAGCGGCAGCGCCCCGAATCCGAGGGTGGCCAGCGCCGGTGTCCGCACCGCATCCGTGGCCAGTTCGGTCAGCATCGCCGACACCTCGAGCAGGCCCATTCCGTCGCCGCCGAAACGCTCCGGCAGCGCCACCGCCAGCAGACCGCTCTCGATCAGGGTCGGCCATAGTTCGATATCGCGCGCGCTATTGCGTTCTAGCAAACTTACGACAACCTCGGCGACAGCGTCCTGACTCTCGTCCCTGTTGAAGTCCAATTCATAGCTCCCGATTGAGGTGTGGACCTAGGCCTGCGTTTCGCGCGGGAGCCCGAGAATCCGTTCGCCGGCCACGGTCAAGAGGATCTGCTCGGTGCCGCCCGCAATCGACAAACAGCGTGTTAACAGGAATTCTTTCACCACTTCCGTTTCCCGCGCGCCCGCGACACCGGCCAGTTCCACGGCGAATTCCGCCACCGCCTGGCGGTGCCGCACGCCGACCAGTTTCCTGACGCTGCTTTGCGGCCCGGGGTCGATGCCGACCAACATGCGCTGCGCGGCCCGGGTTTCCAGCAATAGTCCCGCAACCGCATCCGATACCAGCGCGCCGATGCGGTCGGCAATCAGTTCCGCGCCGGTCCCGGAATCCGGCGCGGCCGCAATGAGCGACTCGAGCTCGCTACCGATTCCGCTGCCGCCCATGGCGACCCGCTCGTTGGACAACGTGGAGCGCGCGATTTTCCACCCCGCGCCCAGTTCGCCGACGAGACATTCATCCGGGACGAATACCTCGTCCAGGAATACCTCGGAAAACTTCGCCTCGCCGGTGATCTGGACCAGCGGCCGAATCTCGATTCCGGGGCTGCTCATATCCACGAGGAAATAGCTGATGCCCTTGTGCTTGGGCACATTCGCATCGGTGCGGGCCAGGCAGATCCCCCAGTTGGCGACGTTCGCCAGTGAGGTCCACACCTTCTGCCCCTGCAGCCGCCAGCCGCCCTCGACGCGAGTTGCGGTGGTGCGCAACGCCGCCAGATCCGATCCGGCCCCCGGCTCACTGAACAGCTGGCACCAGATCACCTCGCCGCGCAGCGTCGGGCGCACGAAGCGCTCGACCTGCTCGCGGCTGCCGTGCTGCAGCAGGGTCGGCACCGCCCAGTTGCCGATCTGGATGTCGGGCACCGTGATTCCGGCGCCCCGCACCTGCTCGTCGATGAGCGTGCGCAGGATCGGGCCCGCGCCCCGGCCGTACGGCCGGGGCCAGTGCGGGGCGAGAAGTCCGGTGTCCACCAGCGCATCTCGCTGCTGCTCGAGCGGGAGTGCGCCGATCCGGGCGAGATCCGCGGCGAGCTCGGTCGCGTCGGCGGCGTCGAGGCCGACCGCCTCCCATGCCTGCGCGTCGCTCCCGGCGCCCGCGCCGAAGCCCAGATCCAGGCCCACCGTGCGGCGCTGCCCGGCGCGCACCAGCTCGGTCACCCGCGCCCGCCAGGGGGCCGAGCCGCCCATCAGCTGCCGCAGCGCGACCGCCCGGCGCAGGTAGAAGTGCGCGTCATGCTCCCAGGTGAAGCCGATGCCGCCGAGCACCTGAATGCAGTCCTTGGCGGTCTCGACGACCGCGTCCAGCGCGATCGTCATCGCGATGGCGGCGGCCAGGGGCAGCTCGTCGCTGCCGGCGTCCACGGCTCCGGCGGCGTCGGCCGCGACCGCGCGAATGAGCTCCGCGCGGCACAGCATCCACGCGCAGAGGTGCTTCACCGCCTGGAATTCGCCGATCCTGCGTCCGAACTGCTCACGGACCTTGGCGTACTCGGTGGCGGTCTCCAGGCACCAGCCGGCGATCCCGGCGGCCTCGGCGGCGACCAGCACCGCGGCCAGATCCCGTACCGCGCAGGCCGGTTCGAAGACGTGCTCCGCCGGTACCCGCACGCCGGTGCATTCCACGCGCGCCAGCGGCGTGCTGCGGTCCAGCGGCTCGAGGGTGTCCATGCGCAGGCCTGCGGCCTCGGGGGCGACCAGGCACCACGCGTCGCGATCGTCCCGTCGCACCGGCAGCAGCACGGCGGTTCCCGCGGCGGCGCCGATGACGGTCTCCCAGGCTCCGGTGAGTTCGAGATCGCCGGAACCGTTGCCGGGCACCACGACCGGCTCCTCGAGGGATACCCCGCAGGGGGTGTCCTCGGCCACGGCCGCGCCCGTGACGAGTCCGGCCAGCGCCGTCGTCAGCACCGGACCGCCCACCAGATCGTGTGCCGCCTGTTCGATCAGCACGGCCAGGTCGCTCACGGAACCGTCTGCGTCCTCGGCGCCTTCGGCGACGGCGACGCGGAAGACGCCGAGCCCTACCAGGCTCGGCCAGAACCCGCGCCAGAAATTGGCGGCCGCAGGCTCATTGGAACCGCCAGGGGCGCCCGCGTGCTCGCGCTGCGCTGCCGCCGCCGGCTCCGCCCCGGCAAGACCTGCGCGCATTGTTGCAATCGGGCCGACAGTCGCCGCCCATCCGCGCATCGACTCCTGGACGGCTTTATGCTCGTCACTGGTGGCGATGGTCACACTCCGTACCGCCTTCCCGGCGTGACTGCCACACCTAGAACATGTTCTAATATCTAGGTCGGGCGGAAGTCAAGCGCCGATCCCGGCTACCGCAACGCCAAACGCACCGGCCCGACGGAACACGGCTTGTGCAGGAAAGGACTTACACCGATGGCCAGCCCCTCCCGAGAGCAGGCAGCCGACGCGAGTGGGCAGAACGGCAACCGTTCGCGCACCACGCCGGTGTCCACGCTCAGTGAGGACGAACTCAGCTCGACCGCGCAGCGCGAGCGCCGCAAGCGGATCCTCGACGCCACCCTGGCCCTCGCCTCCAAGGGCGGGTACGACGCGGTGCAGATGCGCGCGGTGGCCGAGCGTGCCGACGTTGCGGTGGGCACGCTGTACCGGTACTTCCCGTCCAAGGTGCACCTGCTGGTGTCGGCGCTGGCCCGCGAGTTCGAGCAGTTCGAGAGCAAGCGCAAGCCGCTGGCCGGGCAGAACGCCCGCGAGCGCATGCATCTGATGCTGACCCAGGTCACCCGCGCCATGCAGCGCGACCCGCTGCTCACCGAGGCCATGACGCGCGCGTTCATGTTCGCCGACGCGTCGGCCGCGGCCGAGGTCGATCGCGTCGGCCGGGTGATGGACCGGTTCTTCGCCCGCGCACTGAGCGACGACGAGCCCACCGACCGCGAGCTGGCCATCTCCCGCGTGATCAGCGACGTGTGGCTGTCGAACCTGGTGGCCTGGCTGACCCGGCGCGCCTCGGCCACCGATGTCGCCGAACGCCTCGAGCTGACGGTCGACCTGCTGCTCGGCTCGGCAACCGACTTCCCGTCCTGACACCCGGCGCCGCGTTCCGCCGAGGCATGGCCAGAAATTTGCTAAAGTTCCCGTCCCGGACATTCCGGGCGGCAGACACGCGGCGAATCCGACGGCGACACACCGATTCCCCCCGGGTTGGCCGATACGCTCGGAGGGCAACCAGCTAACGTACAGCAGCACTTCGCACAATCGGGGATGCGCACGGCGAGGCAATCGTAAACATCTTGTATCACTGCGCGAACGCACGCGCTATCCCCACCAAGTAAGGTTTCCCGCGCCCTGAAAATCTCCTCCGATCACCTAGGTTGGATGCGTGAGCGCACAGGATTTGCCCATCGAACTTCGCCGTGCGTTGGCGGCGGTAGCCCGTATGCCACGGCTACTAGTCGCCTCGGACTACGACGGGACACTCGCACCCATCGTTTCCGACCCGGCGAAGGCCTACCCCCAACGTGAATCGGTGAGCGCACTGCGCGCGCTCGCCGGTCTGACCGCCACCACGGCGGCCGTCATATCCGGCCGGGCTCTGCGAGATCTCGCGGCTCTGTCTCGCCTCCCGGTCGAGGTACAGCTAATCGGAAGCCACGGGTCGGAATTCGACGTCGGCTTCGTCCATGCCATCGACAACGACGCCAAACAGCTGCTGCAGGAAGTGCAGAGCGCGCTGACCAGGATCGCCCAGGACAATCCTGGCGCCTCGGTCGAGGTCAAACCGGCCAGTGTCGCCCTGCACGTCCGCAATGCCGCCCCCGAGGTGGGCCGGCGCGCGCTGCAGCAGGCCGGCCAGGGCCCGGCCAGCTGGGTCGGGGTGCAGGTGACCGAGGGCAAGGCCGTCATCGAGCTGGCGGTCATCCAGACCGACAAGGGCGCCGCCCTGGACGTCATCCGGCATCAGGAGGGCGCCTCGGCCGCGGTGTTCTTCGGCGACGACGTCACCGACGAGAAGGCGTTCGCGCGCCTGGCCGGACCGGACGTCGGGATCAAGGTCGGCGAGGGCGAGAGTCAGGCCGACTATCGGGTCGCCAGTACCGAGGAGGTGTCCATGGCCCTGGCGTTCCTGCTCGAGGAGCGCCGCACCTGGCTGGCCGGTTCCTCGGCCCCCCGAATCGAGCGGCTGACCATGCTGGCCAGCCCCCGTGCCAAGGCCCTGGTGACCCCCGACGGCACCATCACCTGGTTCTGCCATCCCGAACCCGATTCGGCGGCGGTGTTCGCGCACCTGCTCGGCGGCTCGGAGTCCGGGCACTTCACCGTCGTGCCCGAGCGTCCCGGGCTACCGCTGTCCCAGCGCTACATCGACGGCACCATGACCGTCGAAACCCGCTGGGCCAGCCTGCAGGTCGTGGACTACCTGCCGCACGACACCGCGCCCGAGCGCACCGACCTGACCCGCGTGATCACCGGCGACGCCAAGGCTGTGGTCACCTTCGCACCGCGCCCGGAATTCGGGCAGGTACCCGTCACGCTGGTGCAGGAATCGTCCGGGCTGCGGGTGCACGGCACCAACGACCCGATCGTGCTGCGGTCCCCGGGCGTGCAGTGGACGATCGCCGAGGAGGGCATCCACCAGTTCGCCACCGCCGTTATCGATCCGTCCCGCGGTCCGGTGGTGCTCGAAATGCGGTGCGGCACCTCGGATCTGGCCCCGGCCATGGTGAGCGAGCCGGACCGGCGTCGCGAGGCCGAGCTGTACTGGCGCGACTGGTCCGAGCAGCTCGAGCTGCCACCACTCAAGCCCGACCTGATGAAGCGTTCCGCGCTGACCCTGCGCGGGCTGGTACACGCGCCCTCGGGCTCCATCCTCGCAGCGGCGACCACCTCGCTGCCGGAGGAGATCGGCGGCGTGCGCAACTGGGATTACCGCTACTGCTGGCTGCGCGATGCCTCGCTGACCGCGCATGCACTGGTGGCGCTGGGCTCGCTGAACGAGGCCGAGAACTTCCTGGCCTGGGTGCACCGGGTACTGGAGACACTGGCCGGGCCGGAGCGCCTGCACCCGCTCTACACGCTCTACGGGGAGACCCTCGGCCCCGAGGCCGTGCTGGACCAGCTCCCGGGTTACGCGGGCTCGCGGCCAGTGCGCGTAGGCAACGCGGCCAATATGCAGGTGCAGCTCGACGTGTTCGGCCCGATCGTGGATCTCATTGCCGCACTGGCCGAGGCGCGCGAGCACAAGGGCATGACCGATCCCGCCAAGGTGCTGCCGGATCGGGACTGGGAGCTGGTGATCGCCATGGTGTCGGCGGTGCAGCGGCGCTGGAACGAGCCCGACCACGGCATCTGGGAGATCCGCGGCAATCCGCGCCATCATGTGTACTCCAAGGTGATGGGCTGGCTGACCGTCGACCGCGCGCTGCGGCTCGCGGGCAAGTTCGGCCGGCTGGCCGATCCGGCCTGGGCCGAGTTGCGCGAGACGATCGCCGACGAGGTCAAGGCCAAGGGCTGGAACGACGACGTGCAGTCCTTCACCGCCGCCTACGACGGCACCGATCTGGACGCCGCGACCCTGCACATCGGGTTGAGCGGGCTGATCGATCCGTCGGATCCGCGGTTCGCCGCCACCGTGGTGGCCACCGAGGCGGAGCTGCGCAGCGGCTCGACGGTGTACCGGTACCACCACGACGACGGGCTGCCCGGCGGCGAGGGCGGATTCCACCTGTGCGCGGCCTGGCTGGTGGAGGCGTACCTGCTGATCGGCAAGCGGTCCGACGCGGAGGCACTGTTCGCGCAGCTCATCGACGTGGCCGGGCCGACCGGGCTGCTGAGCGAGGAGTACGACCCGGTTGCCGAACGCTCGCTCGGCAATCATCCGCAGGCGTACAGCCACCTGGGTCTGCTGCGCTGCGCCCAGCTGCTGAGCCAGCCGGTGGCGGCGCTGGCGCAGTGATTCGCTAGGCCGCTTTACACCTACCCTGATCAGCCCCCTCGACCGTTTCGCCGGTCAAGGGGGCTGGTTCGGTTCCGGCCGGGGTGTCGGGTGTCACAGGACAAAGCAGACAGATCGATACCGGTGGTTCTGGACGCGTGAGCTACATTCAAATGGAAATCGTTTCCGTTTCCGTTATGCAGTAGCGCCAGGAGAACGTCGCGTGCCCCGAAGCCTCACCACCCGGATTGCCGTCATCGCTCTGGGGGTCGCGACCGCCGCGACACTGGCCGCCTGCGGAAACTCGACGAACGAGTCGAACGGGAAGTCTGCCTCCGGCAAGCCCGAGATCGTCGCCTCGACGAACGTCTGGGGCAGCGTCGCGGCCGCCATCGCGGGCCCGGACGCGGAGGTCACCTCAATCATCAACGGCCCCACCGACGATCCGCACTCGTACCAGACCACCCCGACGGACGCCGCGAAGATCCACGATGCGGCCCTGGTCGTCTACAACGGCGGGCACTACGACGAATTCGCCGAGAAGGCCGCCGCCGGGCGCGCCAAGCCCACCATCAACGCCTTCGACCTGCGTCCCGCCCCACTCGCGAGCGATGCCAACGAGCACATCTTCTACAACCTGGACACCGTCAGCGCGGTTGCCGCCAAGATTGCCGGCGATCTCGCCGGCGTCGACGCCGCGCACGCGCAGGCCTACAACGACCGCCTCATCCAGTTCCAGTCCCGGCTCAAGAACGTCAGCACGATCACCGACGAGATCGCCGTGACGCACCCGAAGGCCCCTGTGCTGCAGACCGAACCGATCGCGCACTATCTGCTGCTGGCCGCCGAGGCCGAGGATCGCACCCCGCACCCCTTCGAGGAGGCCATCGAGCAGGGCACCGATCCGGCCCCCGCCGATGTGGCCGCCGTGCGAGGCCTGTTGACCGGCAAGCAGGTTCACGCCCTGGTCTACAACATCCAGACCGAGGACAAGACCACCCAGAATGTGGCGGCCACCGCGAAGGCCGCCGGCGTTCCGGTCGTGAACGTCACCGAAACCCTGCCGCAGGGCACCGATTACGTCGGCTGGCAGACCCAGAACGCCAAGGCACTGGCCGCGGCCCTGAGCTGATCGCAGGAAACACCATGTCCACCAGCACCTCCCGCGTCACCGCCGAATCCGCCGGGCCGCACTCGGATCCCGATACCGACGCCCCGGCAACGGCCGGCCACCGCAATGCCACTCGGCTTGACGACGAAAAACCCCCTGCCGCAGTATCGCTCGACCACGCGGAGGGCGGCGAACCTGAGCTGACAGCATCGAGCCCCGGGCCGGTCGACCTCGAGGACAGCCCCGGCGCGGGCGCACCCGCCGGACTCGACGGCCCCGCAATCGACGATTCCGTGGGTGAGAAATCCCCTGCCGTAGGCACGGTCGCCCACACCACGCCTGCGGATCGGCAGGGCTCGGCGCCGGGCGGTACACCCGCGGTGCGACTTCGGGGAGCGCGGCTGTCCTATGGGGAGCGGACGCTGTGGGAGGGACTGGATCTGGAGGTCGCTCCCGGGGAGTTCATTGCGATCCTGGGACCCAACGGATCCGGGAAGACCTCGCTGCTGCGGATGCTGCTGGGACAGCTGGCGCCCAGCGCGGGCAGCGTGGAGGTCGCGGGTTCGCCCGCTCGGGTGGGTAATCCGCATATCGGCTATGTGCCGCAACAGAAGACGATCGATTCCGGGGTGCCGTTGCGCGGGGTGGATCTGGTCGGGCTCGGCGTGGACGGGCATCGCTGGGGGCTGGGCTGGCGCGGGCGCAAGGAGCGCAAGCGGAAGGTCGCCGACGCGATCGCGCAGGTGGGCGCGCAGCATTACGCGCACGCACCGTTGGAGTCCATGTCCGGCGGCGAGCAGCAGCGGCTGCGGGTGGCCCAGGCACTGGTCGGCGATCCGCGGGTGCTGCTGTGCGACGAGCCGCTGCTGAGCCTGGACATGGCCAATCAGCGGCTGGTGGCCGAGCTGATCGACGCGCGCCGGCGCAGCCACGACACCGCCGTCATGTTCGTCACCCATGAGATCAATCCCGTACTGCCGCTGGTGGATCGGGTGCTGTATTTGGTCGAGGGCGAATTCCGGATCGGCACACCCGACGAGGTGATGACCTCCGAGGTGCTCTCGGAGCTGTATCGCACCGAGGTCGACGTGCTGCGCGTGCGCGGGCGTCTGGTCGTCGTCGGCACCGGCGAAGCGGCGGGAGAACAGGCATGAAGGACAAGTCATCCGGCCAAGCCACCCAGCGGCTCTACCGGCACACCACCGCCGACTCGATTCCGAGACGTCCGATTCGACTGGCCGCCTTCGGTATCGGACCTGCCGACCGCGGGAAGGACACCATCTCGTGAAGGACAACACTCTCTCGGACATCTTCACCAAGCTGCCGGACTTCCACACGACCGCCGACCTGCTGTCCTACGACTTCGTCCAGCAGGCCGTGCTGGCCGCTGCGCTGCTGGGCCTGTTGGCCGGGGCGATCGGGCCGCTGATCGTGAGCCGCCAGATGTCGTTCGCCGTGCACGGCACCAGCGAGCTGTCGCTGACCGGCGCGGCCGCGGCGCTGCTGGCCGGGATCGGGGTGGGCGCCGGGGCGATCATCGGCTCGGTCGTCGCGGCCGTGCTGTTCGGCCTGCTGGGATCGCGTGCGCGGGAACGCGATTCGGTGATCGCGGTGGTGCTCTCGTTCGGCCTCGGCCTGTCCGTGCTGTTCCTCTGGCTGGGCCCCACCCGCGCCGGATCCAAGTTCTCGCTGCTCACCGGCCAAGTGGTCAGCGTCGGCAACACCGGCCTGTCGCTGCTGTCCATCTGCACGGTCGGCGTGCTCCTCGTGCTCGCCTTCGTCTACCGCCCACTGCTCTTCGCCAGCACCGATCCGGAAGTCGCCGTGGCGCGCGGAGTTCCGGTGCGGGCCCTCTCGGTGGTCTTCGCCGTCCTGCTCGGCATCACCGCCGCCTTCGGCGTCCAGATAGTGGGCGCCCTCCTGGTCCTGTCCCTCCTGATCACTCCCGCCGCGGCCGCCGCCCAACTGACCGCAAGCCCCCTGCGCGCGGCCATCCTCTCGATCGTCTTCGCGGAGATCGCGGCGGTGGGCGGGATCATCCTGTCCCTGGCCCCGGGCGTCCCGGTATCGACATTCGTGACAACAATCTCGTTCGCCATCTACCTGATAGCCCGACTCGTCGGCTCGAAGACCCGAGGTGCCCGACGCGTCCCCGTCCCGGCTTGACCCTCGAAGGCGCCGCTGGCCCATCCGCCACCGGCCCGGCCCGGCCCGTCCCGTACGTGATGAGGTAGCCGAAGCCGCCGTCAGCGGCGGCTGCACCCCATGCCAGCGGCCCTCATCGAGACGTGGCAGGCCATCCAAACGTCAATACCCCACATCGCCGCCCGGGTCAGCCACCCTCCCCTGCGAGGGCAAACAAACCATCCGGGGTCTGCTCGATCAGGCCGTCGGTGAGCAGGGAGTCCAAAGCCCGAGCCCGCTGGCCGGGGTCCCGGGTCCAGGCCAGGTCCAGCGCGGTGCGCTCGACGGGGCCGGAGGCCGCGCGCAAGACGTCCAGGAGGCGGCCGCGGGCCTGGCGGTCCGTGCCGTCGTACTTCTGGGTGCGGCGCACCACGTCCGAGGCGGGGCGACCGGCGACGACCCAGGCGCATTGCGGCAGCGGGCAGCCGTCGCAGTCGGGCGTGCGAGCGGTGCAGACGATCGCACCCAGTTCCATCAAGGCCGCGGAAAATGTTGCGGCGCGGTCGATTCGAGCGGGCAGCAGCGCCTCGGTCTCGGCCAGGTCGCGCGCCGCCGGGTTACCCGCCTCCGCCCGGCCGTGCACCGCGCGCGCGACGACGCGGCGAACATTGGTGTCCACCACCGGAACTCGCTGTCCGTAGGCGAAACAGGCCACCGCCCTTGCGGTATACGCACCGATACCCGGCAGCCCCAGCAGCACCTCGACATCCCCCGGCACCTCGTCGCCATGCTCGGCCGCCAGCACCTGCGCGCACTCGTGCAGCCGTAGCGCCCGCCGCGGATATCCGAGCTTGCCCCAAGCCCGCAGCACCTCGCCGGGCGCGGCCGCCGCCATCGCCGACGGCACCGGCCACCGCTCAACCCACTCCCGCCACACCGGCTCCACCCGCACCACCGGCGTCTGCTGCAACATGATCTCGCTCATCAGAATCTGCCACGCCGACACCCCCGGCCGCCGCCACGGCAAATCCCGGGCCGTCTCCCCAAACCAGTCGATCAGCACATCGGAGTCGATACTCACGCACCCACCACCCGCTCGAACAACCGCACCGTCGCGCCGACACATCCGAACGAAACCCGCTGCCACACCATCACACCGACCATGATTCACCTCGCCCATCGTCCATCGAATCCGGAGGTACCCCCGGGCCGCGGCGGCATACGACGGGTCAGCCGCAGCATGAGACCATGAGTAGCATTCGAGGGTCATCCAGGAAAGTGCGGTCACTTACCAGCCACATGCGAACAGCGCGGCCCAACACCACCCCGAGCCCGCGCCTGCGCGTAGCATTCCGCCAGCGCACAGCGCCGATCGCCGCACCGCGGCGGCCGGGGGCGGCTGCGCGGATATTTGCCCGGCCGTTACTTGCGAGACTGGCCGGTAACCATCGTCGTATGGAAAATGGGACACATGCCTCATACCAACCCGATCACAGCCTGGAAGTCCCTCCGCGAGGGCAACGACAGGTTCGTCAGCGGCTCGCTGGAGCATCCGAGCCAGGGGGCGGCCGACCGGGCGAAGCTCGTCAGCGGTCAGCAGCCCACGGCGATCCTCTTCGGGTGCGGTGACTCCCGGGTTGCCGCGGAGATCATCTTCGACCAGGGGCTGGGCGACATGTTCGTGGTCCGCACCGCGGGCCATGTCATCGACTCCTCGGTGCTCGGCTCGATCGAATACGGCGTGGACATCCTGAACGTCCCGCTGATCGTCGTGCTGGGGCACGACAGCTGCGGCGCGGTCGCCGCGACCATCGATGCGCTGGACGGCGGCAACGTTCCCGGCGGTTTCATCCGCGACCTGGTCGAGAAGGTCACCCCGTCCGTGCTGCTCGGCCGCCGTGAGGGCCTGACCAGCGTCGACGAACTCGAGGCACGGCACGTGGTGGAGACCGGACGGCTGCTCATGCAGCGGTCGATGACGATCTCCAACCGCGTGGCCACCGGCGAATGCGCGATCGCCTGCGTCACCTACAAGCTCGAGGACGGCCGCGCGCAGTTGCGCCGCTCGATCGGCAATATCGGCGAAACCGTCTGAATCGGCGAGCCCCGCGCCGCCACGCGCATGCCGCACCCAGGTGTGGCGAGTCCGCGCAATGTACCGCACACCATAGTTCACACATACCGACACGCCGCGGCCGTGAGCCGGGCGTACCCGATCGTGCCCTTACCGTTGTGGTGTGCTGGAACCGAATGGACCACTGCCACCGGAGATCTATTGGCGTCGCCGCGCACTCGCCATCGGGGCGATCGTCGTCGCGCTCGCCCTGGTGATCTGGCTGGCGATCATGCTGCTACACAGTGGCGGCGGTAAGGCCGCGTCCAAGGCCGCCGCCACCTTGTCGTCCGCATCCACAACCCCGAGCGCGTCCGCCACCAGCTCGGCGGCCGCCACGCCCTCCGGGACCGCGGCCGCGGGGACATCGACGCCGTCCGGTTCGGTCAACGCCACCGCGGCCGGGACGCCCGCGCCCTGCCCCGATCAGTCGCTGGCGGTGAAGGTCACGGTCGGCCAGCCCACGTACAAGGCCGGTCAGCAGCCGGTATTCGGCATCGTCATCACCAACATCTCGACCGCGGCCTGCTCCCGCGACATGGGTTCGGGCCTGCAACAGGTCTCGGTGCAGTCGCTGGACGGGCAACGACGCCTGTGGACGAGCACCGACTGTGATTCCGGCGGCGCGCCCGACGTGCGCACCCTCAACGGCGGCCAGCAGGCGGCATTCACCCTGACCTGGTCGGGCACCACCTCCCAGGCGGCCTGCGCGGGCGAGCGGGTGCCGGTGCCGGCGGGGGCCTACGCTGTCAGCGCACAGTTCGGATCGATCCACAGCGCGCCCGAGCCGTTCAATATCGGGTAGCTACGCCCCCGCCCGATTCGGCCATGCGGGACAACCCCTCCCGGATCTGGCGCGCGAGCTGCGGGTCGATACCGTCGAGGGCCGCGAGCTCCTCGGCGGTGGCCGACAGCAGGCTGGACAGCGAACCATACACCTCGACAACCGATTCCACGCGAGACAGCGACAGCCGCGGAATCTCGGCGAGCAGCCGGTACCCGCGCGGGCCGACCGCGGTGTCCAGCGCCTCGAGCGTGGCCGGAAAGCCCAGCGCGGGAGCAAGATTCACCAGGTCGAGCAGGTCCACCTCGACCAGCGCGTCCAGCTCCGCGAGGGCGGCGTCGAGTTCGGCCTCACCCACCGGATGCGCCCGCAGATAGTCGCGCAGGATGAGCCGCCGCAGCGTATCGGTCTCGCCGATCACCTCGGCCAGCTGCAGCGCCAGCTGACGGCCGTCGACACCGAGTTCGCCGACATCGGAATCGATCTCGCGACCGATGCGGCGCACCAGCTCGAGACAGTGCGCGACGGACAGCACATCGCGCAGCGTCGTGAAGTCCTCCAGTTCGACGACCGACAGCTGCCGCGTGGCCTCGTCCAGCCGCGAGCGGTAGCGCTCCAGCGTCCCCATCGCCTGGTTGGCGCGGGACAAAATCGCCGAGGAGGGCTGGACGAGATGCCGGAAGCCGTTGAGGTACACCGTGACGATCCCGGTCGAGCGGCTCACCGACACGACGGGATGACCGGTCTGGGCCGCGGTGCGCTCGGCGGCCTTGTGCCGGGTACCCGACTCCACCGTGGGCAGCGCCGGATCCGGGACCAGATGCACATTGGCCCGCCGGATGTACTTGCCGTCGGTCGAAAGCACCACGGCCCCATCCATTTTCGACAACTCCCGCAGCCGCGTCGGGGAGAATTCGACATCGAGCTCGAAGCCTCCGTCGCAGATTCGCTCGATCGCCTCGTCGTGTCCCAGCACGATCAGCGCACCGGTCCCCGCCAGCAGGATGCGATCGACGCCGTCACGCAGCTCGGTGCCCGGCACCAGCCGCGACACCACCTCGCGCAGCCTGACGCCGGCGGCCTGCGCTGCGGCCGAACTCCCCCGTGTCCCGGCGCCCGGACCGGGCTTGCCGAGCAGACTGCTGACCCAACGGCCAGGATTCATTCGGCGGCCTCCGCACGCTTGCCTCGTTGTCTCTTCAGACCGCTCAATGCAACTGCCGCATCGACATCGGTCACTTCACGCACCTTCATGGCGAGCCCGGAGCAGTCCACCCCCGGCGGTACCAGCGCCTGTGTGAAACCTAGTCGTTCGGCCTCCGCGAGGCGACGCCCGATTCCTGTGACGCGCCGCACCTCACCGGCCAGGCCGACCTCGCCCAGGATCACCATTCCGCTGGGGAGCGCCGTTTCCCGCACCGCACTCGTAATAGCAAGGGCGATGGCCAGATCCGCGCCCGGCTCGGTCAGCCGCATGCCGCCGACGGTGGCCGCGTAGACGTCGTGCTTGCCCAGCGACACCCCGCACCGGCTCTGCAACACCGCCAAAATCATCGAGACCCGGTTGTAGTCCAGGCCGCTGACCGCGCGGCGGGGCGCGGGCACCGCGGTGCCGACGGCGAGCCCCTGCACCTCGCCGAGCAGCGGGCGCTTACCGTCCATCGCCACGGTGATCGCCGTGCCCGGCACCGATTCCGAGCGGTGGTGCAGGAACAGCCCGGACGGGTCGGGCACGCCGGCGATGCCGTCCTCGTGTAGTTCGAAGCAGCCCACCTCGTCGGCGCTGCCGAAGCGATTCTTCAGCCCGCGCACCATGCGCAGCGTGGAATGCCTGTCGCCCTCGAACTGCAGCACCACGTCCACCAGATGCTCGAGGGTGCGCGGTCCGGCCACACTGCCGTCCTTGGTGACGTGCCCGACCAGCAGCACCGCGATTCCGCTCGCCTTGGCCAGCGAGGTCAGCGCGGCGGTGACCGCGCGCACCTGGGTCACGCCGCCGATCACCCCGTCCGCGTCCGCGACCAGCATGGTCTGCACCGAGTCGACCACGACCAGCGAGGGCCGCACCTGCTCGACATGCCCGAGGATGGTGGCCAGATCCGATTCGGCGGCGAGATAGACCCGCTCGTGCACCGCGCCGGTCCGGTCGGCGCGCAACCGCACCTGCCCGGCGGACTCCTCGGCGGTCACGTACAGCGCCCGTTCGTCGCGCTGCCGCGCCCAGCGGTGGGCCACCTCGAGCAGCAGCGTCGACTTACCGACCCCGGGCTCCCCGGACAGCAGCACCACCGAGCCGGGCACGACGCCGCCGCCCAGGACCCGATCCAGCTCGCTCACCCCCGTCGGGCGCGCGCGGGTGGTCTGGGAGTCGATGGTGGAGATCGGCGCCGCCGCCGTCGAGGGCAGCAGCGCGCGCCGCCCGGCCGACACGCCCGAGGGTGCGGCCGCCATCTCGCCGATCGAACCCCACTCGCCGCAGCCCGGGCAGCGGCCCACCCACTTGGCGACCTCGTGCGAGCACGCGGAGCAGCGATACAGCGATTTCACCTTGACCACGTGGGCAGCCTAAGGATCGCCTCCGACAGAATTCGCATGCTTCGCCGGAGCCTGCCGTTCAGGGGTGTTGACAGCCGCTGTTCAGCCCTGTTTGCGAGGCGTGGTGCCCGCGTCGACCGGGATGTTGACCAGCACCGTGCCGGCTTCCTTGAAGTTGAAGGTCACCGGGTAGGTCAGGCCGGGGGTGATGTCCTTGCTCAGGCCGTCGATCTCGACCACGATCGGCGTGGACGCCCCGGCGGACGGCTTCTGCGCCGAGGTGGTGGCCGCGGCCTGCGGGGTGGCGCTGCCGGTCGGCGCAGCGGTGCTGGTGGCGGCGGCAGTGCTGGTGGCGGCGGCGGAACCGCTCGTCGGGGTGGCGCTGCTGGTCGGCGCGGCGCTGGTCGAGGCGCTCTGCGGCATGGCCTTCGGCGCACCGGCGACCAGGACCCGGCCCGGGGCCAGCGCGGCATCGGCCGGGGTGATGTTCACGGTGCCCAGATCGGTGGTGATGCTGCTGAGCTCGTCGGTCTTGTCCGGTGCGGAGTTGACCGCGCTGAAGGCCAGCAGCGCCTTGCCGCCCTTGGTGTTGGTGTAATCCGCGGACTGCGGCAGCAGGATCCGCACATCGCGCAGGGCGACGGCGCCGACATTGGCGGTGTTGCCGTTCACCGCCGAAACCTGCTCGGCGGTCTGCGAGATCTGACCGGCGCCGCACCCCGACAGCACGAGCGCCGAGCCCGCGGCGAGCGCGGCAACTGCAACAGCACTGCGCCGCACGGCGCGACGGGGCGCCTTGGACGCGGTGTTGGCTTTCAGGGCAGTCACGGGTTGTCCCTCCATGTCGACCGGGCTCACTCCACGATGCAGAGTAGTAGTACGGAGCGTAATAGTTGGCCGGGCGCGCGGATCCGCAGGCCCCCTCCGGGTACCCGTGTCGCACCCGGCCCGCGATCGCCCGGCCGTAACTCCTTCTGGCACAACAGGATGCACACGAGTTTCGTTCTGTCAACCCCCACCGTGCGGCTGTTGTGGCCCTGACCTGCGTCGTTGATCGCGCCGTTACCGAGTCGCATGTTAAACTGTGAGCATCGAAAGGGGCACGGGACACATGATTTTTAAGGTCGGAGACACCGTCGTTTACCCCCACCACGGAGCGGCGCTGATCGAAGCTATCGAGACACGCACCATCAAGGGCGTGCAGAAGGAGTATCTGGTCCTGAAGGTTGCCCAGGGCGACCTGACCGTACGGGTTCCCGCCGAGAATGCCGAGTATGTCGGCGTCCGCGACGTTGTCGGTCAGGAGGGCCTCGATCGGGTCTTCCAGGTGCTGCGCGCGCCGCACACCGAGGAGCCGACGAACTGGTCCCGCCGTTACAAGGCCAACCTGGAGAAGCTCGCCTCGGGCGATGTGAACAAGGTGGCCGAGGTCGTGCGTGATCTCTGGCGGCGCGAACAGGACCGCGGCCTGTCCGCCGGCGAGAAGCGCATGCTCGCCAAGGCCCGCCAGATTCTCGTCGGTGAGCTCGCCCTCGCCGAGGGCACCGACGATGTGAAGGCCGAGACCCTGCTCGACGAGGTTCTCGCAGCAGCCTCCTGACCGTGAAGAATCGGCACGACGTCAGTCGTGTTGTGGCGCTGGTGCCTGCCGCCGGCCAAGGCGTACGCCTGGGTGAGTCCATGCCCAAGGCCTTCGTCCCGGTCGGCGGCAGCCCCATGCTCACACTCGCAATAGACGGACTGATCGCGTCCGGGGTCGTGGACCATATCGTGATCATGACGCCCGCCGAACTCGTCGGCGAGGCGCAAGGCCTGCTCGCGGGCCACCTCGGATCGGCATGCCCCGTGCCGGTCGGCGTGGTCCCCGGCGGCACCGAGCGCACCGATTCGGTGCGCGCCGGAATTGCCGCCGCACCGCAGGCCTCCCATTTCCTCGTGCACGACGCGGCGCGCGCCCTGACGCCGCCGACCCTGATCGCCCGGGTAGTGGCCGAGCTGCGCGCCGGTCACTCCGCCGTGGTGCCCGGCCTCCCGGTGACCGACACGATCAAGTCGGTCGACGCGCAGGGCGATGTCACCGGCACCCCCGACCGCGCCGGATTGCGCGCGATCCAGACCCCCCAGGGCTTCGAGGCGGATCTGCTGCGCCGGGCGTACGCCGCCGGGCTGCAGGCGACCGACGACGCCGCCCTGGTCGAGGCGTTCGGCGCCCGGGTGCGAGTGATTCCCGGCGAACCGATGGCCTTCAAGATCACCACCCCGCTGGACCTGCACCTGGCCCGCACCCTGCTGGCCGAACGGGATGAACCGGGACAGGCACTGAGCACCGGAGCGATGCGGTGACCGATCCCGCCACCATGCGGGTGGGCATCGGCAGCGACGTGCACCCCATCGAACCCGGGCGGCCCTGCTGGATGGCCGGGCTGCTGTTCGAGGGCGAGAGCGGATGCGCCGGTCACTCCGATGGCGACGTCGCCGCGCACGCGCTGTGCGACGCGCTGTTGTCCGCGGCCGGACTGGGCGACGTCGGCGCGGTCTTCGGCACCGGACGCCCCGAATGGGCGGGCGTATCCGGCGCGGCCATGCTGACCGAGGTCCGGCGTCTGCTCGACGACGCCGGCTTCGCGGTGGCCAACGCCGCGGTCCAGGTCATCGGGAATCGGCCGAAGATCGGGCCGCGGCGTAGCGAGGCGCAGCGGGTACTGGGAGAATTACTCGGTGCGCCGGTTTCGGTATCCGGCACGACCACCGACGGTCTGGGTCTCACCGGCCGCGGCGAAGGTATTGCGGCGGTCGCCACCGCGCTGCTGTGTTGTCGGTAGCCGATCCAACGCCCCGACCGATTTCTGAGCTGCCGGATACCGTTCGCTTCCCGGCACCCGCCCGTACCTTCCGCAATCGCACTGACAGTAGGATGGCTGGTCGTGACTCTGCGCCTGTTCGACACCGCGACGCGGACCCTGCGTGATTTCACGCCGCTGGTCCCCGGCCGAGCGTCGATATACCTGTGTGGCGCCACCGTGCAGGGTGAGCCCCACATCGGACACGTCCGCAGCGGAGTCGCGTTCGACGTCCTGCGCCGATGGCTGCTCGCGGGCGGATACGACGTGGCCTTCGTCCGGAACGTCACCGATATCGACGACAAGATCCTGAACAAGGCCGCCGCCGCGGGCCGCCCGTGGTGGGAATGGGCCACCACGCACGAGCGCGCCTTCGATCGCGCCTACGCCGCGCTCGGCGTGCTGCCGCCCTCGGTGGAGCCGCGCGCGACCGGGCACATCACCCAGATGGTCGAGATGATGCAGCGGCTCATCGATCGGGGCCACGCGTACGCCTCGTGCGGGAACGTCTACTTCGACGTGCGCAGCTACCCCGAATACGGCGCCCTGTCGGGACACAAGCTCGACGACGTGCACCAGGGCGAGAGCGCCGGGGAGGGCAAGCACGACCCGCGCGATTTCACGCTGTGGAAGGCCGCAAAGCCCGGCGAGCCGACCTGGCCCTCGCCGTGGGGTCCCGGCCGCCCCGGCTGGCACCTGGAGTGCTCGGCCATGGCCGGGTACTATCTCGGCCCCGAATTCGACATCCATTGCGGCGGTATGGATCTGGTGTTCCCGCACCACGAGAACGAGATCGCCCAATCCCGTGCCGCCGGTGACGGTTTCGCGCGCTACTGGCTGCACAACGGCTGGGTGACCCTGGGCGGGGAGAAGATGTCCAAGTCGCTCGGCAACACGCTGGCCGTGCCGAATGTGCTCGAACACGTTCGCGCCGTGGAACTTCGGTTCTATCTGGGCAGCGCACACTACAGCTCGATGCTGGAGTACTCCGATCAGGCCCTGCGCGACGCCGCGGCGACCTATCAGCGGCTCGAGGCGTTCGTCCGGCGGGCGACCGAGCGACTCGGCGAGATCCCGGTCGGCAAATGGACCGACGCCTTCGCCGAGGCACTGGACGACAATCTCGGAATTCCCAAGGCGCTGGCCGAAATTCACAGCGTCGTGCACGAGGGCAACAAGGCGCTGGAGTCCGGCTCGGGCGATACCGCGCGCGAGCTGGCCGGTCAGGTGCGTGCGATGCTCGGCATCCTCGGCGTGGATCCCCTCGATCCGCACTGGGCCGGCGCCCAGGACTCCTCCGCGGCCGACGGCGCGCTCGAGGTGCTGGTCGGGGCCGAGCTCGACCGCCGCCAACAGGCCCGCGCGGCGAAGAACTGGGCCGAGGCCGACGCGGTGCGCGACCGGCTGCAGGCCGCCGGCGTAGAGGTCACCGACACACCCGACGGCCCCGAATGGTCGCTGGTGTCACCACAGACACGGAGGGCCGACTAATGGCAGGAAACTCGCAGCGCCGCGGCGCGATTCGCAAGGGCAGCAGCAAGAAGGGCCAGACGGTCGGCTCCGGCGGTCAGCGCCGCCGCGGGCTCGAGGGCCGCGGCGCGACCCCCAAGGCGGAGGACCGCAGTTACCATCCCGCGCACAAGCGGGCGGTCGCGGCGGCCAAGGCCGCGGCGAAGGGCGGGGGCCGCGCGCCCGCGGGCCGGACCGCCGGACGCCGCAACGAGGACTCCCCCGAGCTGGTGCTCGGCCGCAATCCCGTGGTGGAGTGCCTGCGCGCCGGGGTCCCGGCGACCGCGCTGTACGTCGCGGTGGGCGCCGAGAACGACGAGCGCCTGACCGAGTCGGTGAAGATCGCCGCCGACACCGGCATCTCCATCCTCGAGGTGCCGCGTACGGATCTGGATCGGCTGAGCTCCAACGGATTACATCAGGGCATGGCGCTGCAGGTGCCGCCCTACCGCTATGCGCATCCCGACGATCTGCTCGTGGCCGCCCGCGGCTCGGCCGAACCCGCGCTGCTGGTGGCGCTGGACAACATCACCGATCCGCGCAACCTCGGCGCGGTGATCCGCTCGGTCGCCGCGTTCGGCGGCCACGGCGTGGTCATCCCGCAGCGCCGCAGCGCCAGCGTCACCGCGGTGGCCTGGCGCACCAGCGCCGGCGCGGCGGCCCGGCTGCCCGTGGCGCGCGCCACCAATCTGACTCGCACGCTGAAGGATTGGGCGAGTACCGGGGTGCAGGTCATCGGCCTGGACGCGGGCGGCGACACCACCCTCGACGAATTCGACGGCACCACACCGACAGTCGTGGTGGTCGGTTCGGAGGGCAAGGGACTGTCCCGGCTCGTACGCGAGAACTGCGATCAGATCCTGAGCATTCCGATGGCCGGCCCGGTCGAATCGCTGAACGCCTCGGTGGCCGCGGGCGTCGTGCTCGCCGACATCGCCCGCCAGCGCCGGGCGTAAAGGCCTGCGCGTCAACACGCTTTCCTCCGGCAACCCCCGTAGACTCATGGGGTGGCCATGTGGAACCAGGGTCCCTACTACGGGGATCTGCCCGACCAACCGATCGGGCAGCCGATCGAGCACCCGCACGCGACGACCGTGCTGCTGCTCGGTGCCCTGAGCGTGTTCTGTTGCGGCGCACTGGGTCCCGTCGCGTGGGCGATGGGTAAGCGGGCCCTGGATCAGATCGAGCGTTCCGGCGGCGCCTTCGGTGGACGCACGCAGGTACTGGTCGGATACATCCTCGGTGTCGTCGGGACCGTACTCATGTGCGTCGTCGCGGTGATCTACCTGATGATCCTCGTCGGCGGACGCGCATAGCGTCAGTCCAGGCTGGGCCGCTCCGGTTCGGCCCCTACCTCCCAGGCGGGCCATTCCTCGTTGACGC
The DNA here is from genome assembly GCF_018860155.1 of Nocardia albiluteola. GTDB lineage: Bacteria > Actinomycetota > Actinomycetes > Mycobacteriales > Mycobacteriaceae > Nocardia > Nocardia albiluteola. Next base: position 862,085 of record NZ_JAHKNI010000001.1, on the reverse strand, counting down.
TGCCGGTCCACCGGGGCTGGCGACGGTCCTTGAACGCCGCCATGCCCTCGCCGCCGTCGATGCTCTTGGCGACAAAGGAGTTCAACTCGGTTTCCAGCTGGCCGACCGCCTCGGGGGCCATCCCCAGTCCCTCCCATAGGAGTCGCTTGGACAGCCCGGCGGGTAGCGGCGCCGAACCGCCCGCGATGTCGTGAGCGACGGCCATGGCCGTCGGTAGCACCTCACCGGCGTGCAGGCTGTCGTTGGCCAGGCCCATGGCCTTGGCCTCCTCGCCGTCGAAGGTGCGGCCGGTGAGCATGATGTCGGCCGCATTGGCCATCCCGACCAGCCGCGGCAGCGTCCAGTGCGCGTAACCGTCGGCCATCACGGCCCGGCGCACCTGGTTGAGTCCGTAGACCGCGTCGCGGGCCATATAGCGCAGGTCGCACTGCAGGGCCAGCGCCAGCCCGATGCCCACGGCGTGGCCGTTGACCGCCGCGATGACGGGCTTGCGCACCCGCCACGGCGGGGGATCGATGGTGCCGCTGACCTCTCCGACCCGATGGGACAGGTCGGCGCCGGCGCAGAATGCGGGCGGCGTGCCGGTGATGACCACCGCCCGGACGGCGTCCTCGACATCGCACCGGCGCAGCGCGGCACTCAGTTCCGCGGCCATCGCCGGGGTGAACGCGTTCTGCTGGGCGGGACGGTTGAGCGTGAGCACCGCAACACCGGCGGAGACATCGACGTGCAATTCCGAACTCATGCTGTTGTCTCCGGGCCGAGCCTACTCATGCGAGAACATCCTAGGCGATGGACAGTGGCCAGGTTTGCCGAGCCACGGCGTGGGTACCGGCGGCCGGGCCGTATGGTCGGGGCGATGGTGATCGACGAGGGTGGCGCCGGTGCGCCGATTCTGCTGTTGCACGGCCTGATGGGCAGCGCCCGGACCTGGCGCGGGCAGCTGGATTGGCTGCGTGAGTTCGGGCAGCTCTACACCTTCGACGCCGCCGGGCACGGCCGCCCCGCCCCGCCCGAGCTGACCACCGAGGCGTTCGTGGCGGATCTGGCCGCGGCCACCGCCGCGATCACCGGGCCGATGGTGGTGATCGGCCACTCCATGGGCGGGCTGCACGGCTGGATGTTCGCCGCACGCCATCCGGAGCGGGTGCGCGCGCTGGTAGTGGAGGACATGGCGCCGGACTTCCGCGGGCGGACAGCACGGGACTGGGCGGAGATGATCGCCGGGTGGCCGCAGCCCTTCCCGGACGACGACGCGGTGCTGGAGTTCTTCGGTCCCGTGGCCGGGCGCTACTTCCTCGACTCGTTCACCCGCGGCCCGGACGGTTACCGGCTGCACGGCGAGGTGTCGACCTTCCGCGATATCTCCGAGGAGTGGGGCACCCGCGATTTCTGGACCGAATGGAAGTCGCTGCGGGTGCCCGCGCTGCTGCTGGAGGGCGAGCACACGATCACGCCGCCCGGCCAGATGCGGCGGATGGCCGAGATGAATCCGAACGCCCGGCACGTGCTGGTCCCCGACGCCGGGCACCTCGTCCACGACGATCAGCCGCTGGCCTACCGCACCGAGGTGTCGGCGTTCCTGCGGTCGGTCCTCGGCTGATACCGCGACGGGCCGGATTCCGGGGCATTTGAGGTCGGGTGCCTTCAGTCTGACCCGGGGTGCATCGTATGCTCGGCTGTGCCCGCCGAGCAGGGACCGAGCCGACCCGCTCACGACTATGCCTCGCTAGCGCTCGGCTCCGTCGTGCGCGGGGGCGCGCTGTGTCCATGGTTTGCTCGCGAGCTCGCAAACGCCGTGTTTCACGAACGAAGGTGACCCCACCGATGATCGACTTCTCGATTCCCGACGACCTCGCCGCCGAACGCGATCGGGTGCGCCGGTTCGTCATCGACAAGATCGTTCCCTACGAGCGCGATCCGCGGCTGACCTCCCACGGTCCCAGCGACGAACTGCGGCAGGAACTGGTGGAGCTGGCGCGGGCGGAGCAGCTGCTGACCGTGCAGGCCCCGGTGGAGCTGGGCGGGCGCGGCCTGTCCCATCTCGAGCAGGCCGTGCTGTACGAGGCCGCGGGGTGGTCGACCCTCGGCCCGGTCGCGATGAACTGCGCCGCGCCCGACGAGGGCAACATGTTCCTGCTGTCCAAGGTGGCCGACGCCGCGCAGATCGATCGCTACCTGATGCCGGTGATCAACGGGCAGCAGCGCTCGGTCTTCGCGATGACCGAACCCGACGGGGCCGGATCCGACCCGGGCCAGCTGGCCACCACCGCGACCTTCGACGGCGAGAAATTCACCATCAACGGCCGAAAGTGGCTCATCACCGGCGCGGACGGCGCCAAGACCTGGATCATCATGGCCCGGCTCGAGGCCAACCCGCATCTCCCGGAGGGCCCGACGCTGTTCCTCACCGAGGGCGGGGATCCGGGCATCGTCATCGAGCGCACCATGAACACCATGGACCGCAACTACGTCGGCGGGCACGGCGTGGTGAGCTTCGAAAACCTCACACTGCCAAGGGAATCCGTCCTCGGCGAGACCGGTCAGGCGCTGCGGTACGCGCAACTGCGCCTGGCCCCGGCGCGCCTGACCCACTGCATGCGGTGGCTCGGCGCGGCCGAACGGGCGCAGCGCATCGCTGTCGAGCACGCCCGCACCCGCACCGCCTTCGGCAAGCCCATCGGGGAGCACGAGGGCGTCTCGTTCATGTTGGCGGACAACGAGATCGCGCTGCACCAGTGCCGGCTGACCATCTGGCATGCCTGCTGGCTGATGGACAACGGCCACAAGGCCCGGCACGAGAGCTCGATGGCCAAATCCTATGTCTCCGAAGAGCTTTTCAAGGTCGCCGATCGCTGCGTGCAGGTGCTGGGCGGCATCGGCATCAGCGACGAGACGGTCGTGGAGATGATCTTCCGGGACATGCGCGCGTTCCGCCTGTACGACGGGCCCACCGAGGTGCACAAGTGGGCGATCGGGCGGCACGTGCTGCGCGGCTGACGGCTGCGGTCCGGTCGCGGTCGCACGCGGACGACCTCACGCGCTGCCGGCGAACTCACCGACATCGTGCGCGCGATGGTCGGTGATGGCGACCGCGGACGGACCGTCGGTCAGGTGCGACCGTTCGGCCATCGTGCGACGCAGCTTGGCCGGGAGTCCGCGGGCGAACTTGGTGAGATAGGCGTACACCCAGTCCGGATCCCCGACCAGAAAGGGGTAGTCGGTGTTCATCATCTCCCGGACCACCAGCATCGGCAGCGGCGCGTCGAGCGGGCGGAAGTCGCTGTTCCACAGGCCAGGCTGGCCGCATCCGGGATAGAACTGCCCCAGCATGAGCCCGTTGCCGACGAACAGGTCCTTGTGCGCGGCGTGCACGCTGTCCACTCGCCCGACGTCGGCCAACTCCGGGAACACGGTGATCACCACCTGCGGTCCGCGGCGATCCGGGGTCGCCGCAACGAGTTCGGCGTGAATGTCGAAGGCGTCCAGGACGATCGAGCGCATGCGATCCTCGGTGAGCTCGGCCGCTCCCGGCACGAACGCCGCCACCATGCTGCGGTGGGTGATCGCGGGCCGGACGTAGGGGCAGATCGGGCCGCCGCGGCCGAGGTCCTCGTGCGGACGGGTGAGGTAGTCACCGATCCAGTCCGCGAGCACGCGCTCGTGACCGTCCGGACGGATCGGCTCGTCGAACAGGCTGTGCCAGAGGACATCCGAGCGAGTCCCGACGAAGGAACGGGCGGTCACGGGCTAGTCCTCTCGAGCGGGACGCGCACCCGCCAGGGTCTCGGTCAGCACCGCACCGATCCGTGCCAGGGCCGCGTCGGTGGTCATGTGCCAGTGGGTGACCGCGACCGGATGATTACGGATGCCGCCGAGCATCGCGCCGGTCCACGTCGATGCGCCCGCCACTCCGGTCGGATCGTCCTGCGAGGCAGTGAAATAGACCAGATCGCCCGCCACCGGGATCGGATGGTATTCGGCCTCGAGCGAACTCACCGCCGCCTCGAGCACCCGGGAGATCCGGTCGGCGCCGAAGGATGCGAACGGCTCGGGCAAACGGGACAGGTACTCGACCAGCTGCGGCAGGTCGTGGATCTCGGGGGCCGGGGCATCGTCGAACGACCGCCCGAGCAGCCCGCTGAGCAGCTCGATCGGCTCGGGACCGGCGATCGCGCCGGACTCGTGGACCAGGCGGCTGTCCATCATCGCGAGCAGCCCCACCTGCTCGCCCTCGGCCTGCAGCAGGGCCGCGATCGCATGGGCGATCACACCGCCCTGCGACCAGCCCAGCAGATGGTAGGGCCCGGACGGCTGGACCGTCCGCATTTCCCGCAGGTAGCGACGGGCCCAGTCCTCGATGGAGGCGGGCGGCGGCTCGTCCGATGCCAGCGCCGGTGACTGCAGTCCGTAGAGGGGCCGATCGGGGTCCAGGTGCGCCGCCAGGCCGGCGAACGACCAGGCGATACCGCCGATCGGATGGACGCAGAACAGCGGCGCCGACCCGCCACCCGGGCGGATCGGAAGCAGCACCTCGAACGCACCGGCCGCGTCGATCCGGCCGGCCCGCAGCCCCGCGGCCAGGGCCCCGGGTGTCGCGGCGGTGAACAGCGCCGTGACCGGTACCCGGTGTCCCAGTACGGAACTCAGCCGCGCGGCCACCCGGGTGGCAAGCAGCGAACTGCCGCCGCATTCGAAGAAGTTGTCGTCCAGCCCGATTCGATCCGCTCCGAGCACCTCGGCGAAGATCTCACACACCATCCGCTCGTCGGCGGTGACCGGCGGCCGATAGTCCCCCGTCGCGAATACCGGTGCGGGCAGGGCTTTGCGGTCCACCTTGCCCATCGGGGTGAGCGGCACCCGGTCCAGCACCATCAGCGCCGCCGGGATCAGATGCCGGGGCAGGCGGGCGGTGAGATCGGCGCGCACGGCGGCCGGGTCGAGTGGGTGGCCCGGCGCCGCCAGCACAAACGAGACCGGAACGAGCGCACCGGCGCCGTTGCGGCGGCCCACCGTGAGGGCGAAATCGATGCCGGGGAGTGCGCGCAGTGCGGCGTCGATCTCGCCGAGTTCGACGCGGATGCCGCGGATCTTGACCTGAGAGTCCGTGCGCCCCAGGTATTCCAGTTCAGGAGTGCCGGCGGGTCCGGTGGTCCACCGCACGAGATCACCGGTCCGGTACATGCGCCGCCCCGCCGGTCCCCACGGATCGGCGAGGAAGTGCTGCCCGGTGAGGCCGGGCCTGCCGTGATAGCCCCGCGCCAGTCCGACCCCGGACAGGTAGAGCTCGCCGACGACGCCGGGCGGCACGGGCCGCAACCGGGAGTCCAGCACCATCGTGGTGATGCCGTACTTCGGGGTGCCGATCGTGATCTTCCGGCCCGCCACGACGCAGACGCCGGTCGAGCCGACCGTCGCCTCGGTCGGACCGTACGCGTTGACGAACCGACGACCCGGCTGCCATCGAGACACCAGATCCTCGGTCAGCGCGTCGCCGCCGGAAACCACGACCCGCAACTCCGGGAGTCCGCCGGGGTCGACGGTCGCCAGGACCGCCGGAATGCTCATCCAGTGCGTAATCCGTTCGGCGCGAGCCAGTTCCGCGAGGTCTTCGCCGCCGATCAGGTCGGACGGCGCGATGACCAGGGTGGCGCCGGTGCTGAACGTCATCAGCCACTGCTGCACGGTGGGATCGAAACTCGGTGTGGTGTGATCCAGCACGCGATGTCCGGCGTCGACCTGGAGCGCCTCGCGGGCGTACTGGGTCAGCGCCGCGAGCCCCTCGTGCGAGACCACCACGCCCTTGGGCGCCCCCGTCGATCCGGAGGTGTAGATCACATACGCCGGATGCGAAAGCCGCAGCGGCGCAAGTCGATCCGCATCGCCGATCGGATCGCTCGACTGCCCCGCGCATGATGCCTCGGTCGCCGGATCGTCCAGGATCAGCCATGTCGCCCCCACCGGCAGCCGATCGGCGAACGCGGCGATGCTCACGCCGAGCACGGCGCCGGAATCGGCCAGCATGTACCGCACCCGATCCTCGGGATACGTCGGATCCACCGGAACGTACGCACCACCGGCCTTGGCCACCGCCCAGACCGCGGCGACCATCTCGTACGAGCGCGGCAAGGCCAGGGCGACAACATGTTCGGGTCCCACACCGCGTTCGATCAGGACCCGGGCCAGCCGGGAGGAGTACGCGTCGAGTTCGCCGTAGCCGACCGATACCCCGCGATGGCGGATCGCGGTGCGGTCGCGCCCGAGGGCAACCCCGCGCGTCAGCAGGTCGGGCATGCGACCGGACAGCGTCGGCGCGCCACCGGACGCCGTGGTCAGCCGATCCCGTTCGGCCGCGTCGACCAGGTCGATTCCGGCCAGCCGCAGGCCCGGGCGCCGGGCGAACTCGTCCAGCACGCGCAGCAGCCGATCGGCCAGACCCAGGACCGATTCCTCGCTGAAAATGTCACTGCGGTAAGGAAATTGGATTCGAATCTGCGCATCCACGGTGACCACCACGGTCAGCGGGTAGTGACCGTAGTCGGCCTCCCGGATGTCGGCGATCACGAGACCGTCGACATCGCCTGCCGCGCTGCGCAATCCAGCGGCATCGACCGGGAAAGACTCGAAGGCCACCAGGGTATCGAACAACTCGTCGGCGCCTGCGGCTCGTTGCATCTCGGGCAGTCCGAGGTGGTGGTGGTCCAGCAGCGCGGCCTGCTCGCGCTGCAGCCGGGCCAGCAGTTCGGTCACGGTCTCGTGCGGATCGATGCGCACCCGCACGGGGATGGTGTTGACGAACATGCCGACCATTTCGTCGACACCCGCCAGGGAGGCGGGCCGCCCCGAGACGACGGCGCCGAACACCACGTCGGCGTGACCGGTGGTGGCCGACAGCACCAGCCCCCAGGCCGCCTGGACCAGGGTGTTCACCGTTACCTCGGCCGCCGCGGCGGCGGCAACCAGCGCCGCCGTGTGCGGGGTGGGCACCACGACCTCGTGACAGCGAAATCCCGTGACCGGCGTGCCGGGACGCTCGAGTGCGGCGGTGAGCGCGGTGGGCGTCGCACCGGTCAGCGCCGTGGCCCACACACGGCGCGCGGCAGCGCTGTCCCGAGCGGCCAGCCATCGCAGATAGTCACGGTAGGGGCGTGGGCGGGGCAGCGCGGCCGCCGCACCGTGCGCGGCGTACAGCGCCAGCAGATCCCGTACCAGCAGCGGTATCGACCAGCCGTCGATCAGGATGTGGTGCGCGGTGATCGCGAGGTAGGTGCGTCCGGACTCCGTGCGGCACAGGGTGAATCGCGCCAGGGGCGGCCGCGCCGGATCCAGGCGCTGCGCGGCGGTCAGCAGTGCGGGCAGGTCGGCATCGCGGACGCCCTCGTGCTGCTGCCACGGCAGGTCGATGGGGTCGATGACTAGCTGTACCGGAGTCCCATCGGCGGTGCGCGCGAACGCGACCCGCAGATTGTCGTGCCGATCGAACAGGGCCCGAACCGCCAGGCGCAGCCGGTCCGCGTCGACGACGCCGGACAGTTCCAGCACGAACTGGCCGAGGTAGTCGTCGACCGTCCCGGCCGCGAGTTCCAGATGGAACAGCAGACCGGCCTGCATCGGTGCGAGCGGCAGGACCTCCGAGATGTGTTCGTATCGCTGTCGCCAGGCCGCCAGGTCCTCGTCCGGCACCTGGACCAGCGGCGTATCCGAGGAGGCGGTGTCAGCCTCGGGCTCGACACGGACCGCGATCCGTGCGAGCGCCGCCACCGTCCGGTGCTCGAACACGTCGGCGGGACCGAACGCCAGCCCCGCCGCCCGGGCTCGCGACACCAGCCGCAGCGACATGATGCTGTCGCCGCCGAGCGCGAGAAACGAGTCGTCGGCCCCGACCGTGGGTACTCCGAGCAACTCGGTGAACAGCGTTGCGAGGGTCCGCTCGTCGGTGGTCTCCGGCGCGCGGTACGGGCGAGCGAAGACGGGTTCGGGCAGCGCCGCCCGGTCGATCTTGCCGACAGGCGTCAGCGGCAACTCGTCCAGGACCGTGATCAGCACGGGCACAAGGTGATCCGGTAGCCGACTCGCGGCAAAAGTGACCAGTTCCCCTGCATCCGGGGCGGTTCCGGCAAGCCCTACGATGTAGGAAACCAATCCAGTTGCACCCGACGGTAATTCAGATCCGATCGTCAACGCGACATCCACGTCCGGGTGATCGGACAGCACCTCGTCGACCTCGCTGGGCTCGACGCGAATTCCGCGGATCTTCACCTGGAAGTCCGCGCGGCCGACGAACTCCAGTTCCCCGTGGTCACGCCGTCGTACCAGGTCACCGGTGCGGTACATCGTGGAACCCGCAGTCCCGGCGTACCCCGGCGCGGCCACGAAACGCTGCGCCGTCAGGCCTGGCCGACCGAGATAGCCTCGCGCCTGCGCCGGACCCGACAGGTACAGCTCACCGACCACCCCGAAGGGCACAGGCTCGAGCCGCGAATCCAGCACCCACGCACCGACTTCCGGAAAGGGGGCGCCGATCGTGATCGGCTCGCCGGGCCGGATCGCGGCGCTGCCGGTCGCCAGGATCGTCGCCTCGGTCGGCCCGTATCCGTTGTGGAAGGCCCGTGCACCGCTCCAGCGATTCGCGAGCTCCGGGCCGAATCGGTCTCCCGCAACCACCACGACCCGCAGGTCCGGCAGGTCGGTGGCGTCCACCGATTCCAGCGCGGCGGGCGTGATGAGCAGGTGGGAGATCCGTTCTCGCCGTAGGAGATCCGCGAGATCGGCGCCACCGACCACACCGGGCGGCGCCACCACCAGAGTCGCACCCGAAGCGAACGCCAACAGCAGCTCGAGCACCGACACATCGAAGCTGAGCGAGCAGAGCTGCAGCACCCGCGACGCGGCGTCCACCCCGTATCTCCGCTGCGCCGCGGCGACCAGCGGGCCGAGGCCGGAATGCGTGACCACGACCCCCTTGGGCCGTCCCGTGGAGCCCGAGGTGTAGATGACATACGCCGGATGCTGGTCGTGAATCCTGCGCACCCGATCCAGGTAGGTCACCGGGTCCGCCGGACGCCCGGCAATCGCCCCGGCCTGTTCCGGCTCGTCCAGCTCGATCCAGGGGATACCCGCGCCAAGTGCTCCGCGATGCCGGGTCAGCGTCACCCCGAACGCCGCTCCGGAGTCGGCGAGGATGTGGCCGATACGTTCCGCAGGGAAGGCCGGGTCCACCGGGAGGTACGCCGCGCCCGTTTTCGCGACCGCCCACACCGACACCACCGACTCGACGCCGCGGCCCAGGGCGACGGCCACCACGTCCCCCGCGCCGGCACCGCGATCGATCAGCTCCCGCGCCAGCCGCGTGGAGGCCCCGTCCAGGTCCGCGTAGGTGATGTCGCGGTGGTCGTCCGGCTCCCCGGTGGGATCGAACCGGATCGCCACCGCGTCGGGGCGATGGTCCACGGCGGCGGTCAGTAACTGCCCGAAGTGCGGGACACGCGGGCGGCGACGATCGCGCAGCGCCCGACGACCCTCGAATTGCACCGTCATGACCGCATCGCGCTCCCTGCTTCTCCGCCCGAGCGCGGAAACCTGCTCCGCGTCGGCACGATGGAGTATCGGGAGTGCGGTGGAGGATCCGCAATCGCGGGACCGTTCACTGCCGGGAACGTTAGGTGGCCCGCGGACTTATCGCACAGGCGCCGGCGATCTCGTTCACCTGGAGTTTGCTGAACGGTGCCGGGCCGCCTCGAGGGCTACTCGGTCCACCGCGTCATCCACCAGGCGGTAGGGGCGCCCGCGTCGGCCCGACGCTAGCCTGGTTCGCATGGCTGTCGTAAAGATCAATGCAATCGAGGTGCCCGAGGGCGCGGGACCCGAGCTGGAGAAGCGGTTCGCCCATCGCGCCCACGCGGTGGAGAACTCGCCGGGCTTCCTCGGGTTCCAGCTGCTTCGCCCGGTCGCCGGTGACAACCGGTATTTCGTTGTCACGCAGTGGGATTCGGAGGAGTCCTTCGCCGCGTGGCGGGACGGCCCGGCCAAGGAGGCCCATGCGGGCGACCCGAGCCGCAAGCCGGTGGCCACCGGGGCCTCGCTGCTCGAGTTCGAGGTTGTGCTCGACGTGACGAGCAAGACGAACTGACCCTCGTTGCCCGGCCGCCTGACCTCACGGTGCTCGTGGCCGGGACCGGACAAACGATCCGGCCACGAGCGCGCCGGGCAGACTGGACTCTGCGAACCGGTGAAGGCGGCCGCGGCCCCTTCATCAGGTTCGCAGAGTGCAGTGGTCCGCGTGACGCGTCAGGCCTCGAGCGCGGCGTCCAGCTCGATGGTGTCGACCCCGGCGAGCGCCTTGCTGACCGGGCACCCGGCCTTGGCCGCTGCCGCAGCGGTCTGGAATGCCGCCGCGTCGATACCGGTGACTCGGCCGCGGACGGTCAGCTTGATTCCGCTGATGCGAAACCCGCCCGCCGGATCCGGCCCCAGGGTCACATCGGCGTTGACGTCCAGGCTCTGCACGGTGCCGCCGGCATTGCCGATCTCCGCCGACAGCGCCATCGCATAGCACGAGGAGTGCGCGGCCGCGATCAGCTCCTCCGGGCTGGTCGTGCCGTCGGCGTTGTCGGCCGCGCGCTTGGGGAACGACACGTCGTACTTGCCGACGCCGGAGCTGACCAGCTCGACCTGTCCGGAACCGTCCTGCAGGCCCCCGCTCCATGCGGTGCGCGCGCTACGTGTTGGCATCACTGTCCTTTCGCAGTTGGAATAGAACGCCGTCCGACCACGAACCTACCCGTTCGCCACGACCGATCACCATGCTCGAGCCGCAAACGATCTACCAACCCCTGGTGCGCTCATCGAGCTGTTCGAGCACCATCGGCCAGGCCTGGCTGTGCCGGTCGCGGGCGGCCTCGCCGGCGAATCCGCGGTGGTTCAGCGTCAGGTGGGTGCCCTCCTCGGCCGGGGCGAGCTCGACGGTGACGACGGTCTCGGCGCCCTCGGTGCCCCCCGCACCCGTCACCCACGTCAGCTCGACCAGCCGCGCGGGCTCGAGCCGCAGGAAGCGGCCGTAGTGCGGATGCCGGGCCCCATCGCCCTCGGCCTGGAAGAAGAAGGGCGCGTTCACCGCGGCCCGCATGAGCACCGAATCCGGTGCGGCGAACCAGTCGCCGAACCGCTCGGTCCAGGCGCTGTACAGCGCCTGCGGAGATGCGGCCATCGTCCGCTCGGCGGTGAGATCGAACGGGCGCGCCGACAGATCGGGTACGCCAATCGGCTCATCACTCATGCCCGGACGATACCGCGGGGGCCCGACACATCCGGCCCACGTGAGCCGGTTTCGGCCGACGCCGTTCCGGGGCGCACTCGTCCGAAACGCTCAGGCCATGTCGCGACGACGCACCAACCACACGGTCCCCACGGCGAAAACTACGATGTAGATTCCGAGCACCACGAACGAGGCCGGGCGGGACAGAATGTCCAGCACCCCGGGCGTCGCGGCGCCCTTGACCGTGCGCATCGCGCCCGCGAGCGATCCCGCCGCCGTGCCGGGGAGATGATCGGTGATCGAGCGGATCGGCGAGAAGATGGACGCCACGCCGCGCAGCAGATTCTCCACCACCAGCACGTAGACCAGCCCCAGCCCCACGGCCAGCGCCGGACCCCGGGCCAGCACACCGATCAGCGCGCCCGCCAGCGTCCACATCGCGAGAATGACTGTGCCCGTGACGATTCCGAGCACGATCCGCCCGAATCCGGGCAGCGCCAGCGCCTGATGCTGGACCGCGCCGATCAGCGCGGCGACCCCGGTGTCGACGACGAAGGCGGTCAGCACCAGCCCCACCACGACGCCCACCAGCGCGATCACCGTCCCGCCGATCACCCGCACGCGCGACGGCCCCTGGGTGAGAACGGTTTTCCAACTGCCCCAACCATATCCGCTACCGGTCACCAGCGCGCCGAGCACCAACATCAACGCCCCGCCGAACATCGCCATGCCCTGGGTGAACACCTCCGGCACCGCCGCGGGCAGCATGAGCTGCAACAGGATCGCGCGCGGCTGGCCGTCGGACATCCGCGTGTTCGAACCTGTCGTGTAGGCAAGATAATTGAACAGATACGCGAAGACGAGATTGAGCACGATCCAGGCGCCGAGAATTGTCCAGAACGCGGGCCATTTTCGCAGCCGCGTGAATTCCGCTCGCGTGCAATCCAATAGATCTCTCATAGCGCGTTGTCCCGGTCGCACTTCCCGGACAGTCGACAATGATTCGGTCATGACGCGTCCTCCGTCTTCGTCATTTCGAAAAAGACCTCCTCCAAGGACTTTTCATCGGTGCGCAGTTCCAGCAGGTCCGCGCCCGCCTCGATCACCGCACGCGCCACCTTCGGCGCCGTTGCCGTACCCGCATCGACTCTGATGCCGGCGGCGGTCAGCAGTGCGGATCGCTCACCCACCACCGCGCGCACCGCGGGGAAGGCGAGTTCGGCGGGCTCGGCCCGCAGGAAAAGGGTTGCCGCGCCACGCAATTCACTCACCGTGGACTGCGCGAGCAGGCGCCCTCGGGAGATCACACCGACGCGGTCGCAGATCTCCTGCACCTCGCTGAGCAGGTGGGAGGACAGCACGACGGTGTGCCCGTCGGCGGCCAGATCGATGATCAGCTCCCGCATCTCGGCCATTCCGGCCGGATCCAGGCCGTTGGTGGGTTCGTCCAGAATCAGCAGGTCCGGGCGGCCCAGCAGGGCCGCGGCCACGCCGAGGCGCTGCTTCATCCCGAGGGAGTAGGCGCGGAAGCGGTCGTTGCCGCGTTCGGACAGGCCCACGCGCCGCAGCACGTCCTCCACGTCGTCGCGGGTGCTGCCCCGGTACCTGGCGAGCACGCGCAGATTGTCGCGGCCGGACAGGTACGGATAGAAGCCCGGACCCTCGATCAGCACCCCCGTGCGACGCAACACCCGCGGATCGCCCGGACGGTGGCCCAGCACGGTCGCCGTGCCCGACGTCGGGCGGATCAACCCGACCAGCATGCGCAGCGTGGTGGTCTTACCGGCGCCGTTGGGGCCCAGGAAGCCGTAGATCTCGCCGCGATGCACCGTCATGTCGACCGCGTCTACGGCGACCTGATCGCCGTAGCGCTTGGTCAGGGCCTCGGTGTGCACGACCGCGGCGGCCGAGTCGGGTCCGGTAGGCGCCTGCGCAACCACTGTCCCGCCGGTGGATTCCGAATCGTTCATGCCTTCGAGAATCCGCGCGATGCCCGCGCGATACATCCGCCGCCCGGCGCGATCGGCCGTACGTATCCGGACGTAATTCGCGGTGCGCAGGACCCAATTCCGCCGCAGCGACGCTACCGTTCGAGAGTGGACTCACGCACACCTCCGCCTCGCCGGCGCTCGGCTCCGCCGTGCGCGAGGCGTGCGGTGTCCACGATTCGCCCGCCTCGCTCCGGCACGCGCCCCGGCGGCGGAACCGTGCTGCTGGTGTTGATCGTGGCCTGCGTCCAGCTGGGCGCCGGCCATGCGGCGAACCTGCACTGGCACAACCACGGCTCGCACGCGCTGAACGCGTTCGGCTACGCGCTGCTGGTGGCCGGTCCGCTGCTGCTGCTGGCGCGACGGCGCTTCCCGTTGCCGGTGCTGCTGGGCACGCTGGCCATCACGCTGACCTACCTGCTCGCGGGCTTCGGCTTCGGTCCGGTCTTCATCGCCCTGGCCATCGCGTTCCTGTCGGCCGCCACGCGCGGCTCGCGCTGGTACACCTATCCGGTCGTGCCGCTGGGGTTCTTGTTGATGGTGTGGCCCGCGCCGGGGATTCCCGGGCGCCCGGACAACGACTGGGCGATCCTCGGTCTGCTGGCCTGGCTCTCGGTGCTGGTCGCGCTGGCCGAGGGCGCGCGGCAGCGGCGGGTGGTACATCAGGCCCGGCGCCAGCGCGCCGAATCCGCCCGCCGCAACCGGCAGGCCGAACAGGCCCGGGAGGCGGCGCAGCGCGAGCAGCGGGCGACCCAGGAGCGCCTGGCGATCGCCCGCGAACTGCACGACGTGCTCGCGCACAGCCTCTCGCTGATCAATGTGCAATCCTCGGTGGCGCTGGAACTGCTGGACCGCCGGCCCGAGCAGGCGGCGACCGCACTGGCGGCGATCAAATCGGCCAGCCGCGACGCGCTCGGCGAGGTGCACGCACTGCTGCAGTCGATTCGCGCGGGCACCGAACCCGTTGCGGCGCCGACGAGTCCGACGGTGCGGGTCAGCGAGCTGGATGCACTGCTGGAACCGGCCCGGGCCGCGGGCCTGGTGGTGCGGGCCGAGGTCAACGGCACCCCGGGACGCCTGCCCGCAGTGCTGGACGTGGCCGCGGCCCGCATCGTGCAGGAATCGCTGACCAACGTGCTGCGCCACGCCCCGGGCTCCGAAGCGATTGTCGGCGTGAACTATTCCCCCGGCGAGCTGCTGCTGTCGGTCGAAAACACCGCGCCGCCGAACGCTCCACAACCATCCACAACCCCGGGCGGCAACGGCATCACCGGAATGGTCGAGCGCGCACACGCCCTGGGTGGCGACCTGTCCGCCGTCCCGCTGCGCACCGGCGGGTTCCGCGTCACCGCCCACCTCCCGATCCCCGAGGAGAGCTGATGAACATTCGAGTCGTGGTTGCCGACGATCAGGCGCTGGTGCGGGGCGGGTTCGCGGCGCTGCTGGACGCGCAGGAGGGGATCGAGGTGGCCGGGGAGGCTGCCGACGGGGAGCAGGCGGTGCGGCTGTGCCGGGAGTTGGTGCCGGACGTGGTGCTCATGGACATCCGGATGCCGGTGCTGGATGGGCTGGCCGCCACCCGGCAGATCGCCGCGGATCCCGCGCTGGCCGAGGTCCGGGTGGTGGTGCTGACCACCTTCGAGCTCGACGAGTACGTCTTCGAGGCGATGCGTTCGGGCGCAACGGGATTCCTGGTCAAGCACACCGAGCCCGCGGACCTGGTGAAGGCGGTGCGGGTGGTGGCCGGGGGCGATGCGCTGCTGTCCCCCAGCGTCACTCGCCGCCTGGTCGCGGAATTCGCCTCGCGCGCAAAGCCCGCGCCCGCGGCCGAGCTGACCGAGCTGACCGATCGCGAGCGCGAAGTGATGACGCTCGTCGCGGAGGGCCTGACCAATGCCGAGATCGCAGAGCGGCTGTTCCTGAGCCCGGCCACCGCCCGCACCCATGTGAGCCGAATCCTGTTGAAGCTCAACGCCCGCGACCGGACGCAGCTCGTGGTAATGGCGTACGAATCAGGACTCGTTCGCCCCGGCTGGCAGTGAGTCACCACCGCTCCACGCACGCGCTCGCCAGTGAAATCCCGTGGGGCACACCCGGGTCGGCTTGCTCGCGCTCAACGCCCCGGATCGGCTTGCTCGCGTTCGGAGTCCGTGAAACCCCGAGACGCGCCGGCCGGATCGGGAACCTGCAAACGCTCGGAATAAGCGGCCGCAGCGCGGAATACCCCCGCAACGGCCTCCGGCGCGGCGGCGTACGTAATCGAATCCTGCCTGCGGAATCCCATCCGGCTACCGGTCTCGACCGCGTCCATATTCGCGCCCAGGAAGAGGAAATTCCAGCTGTACAGCTCCTGCTGCTGGGTGATCAGCGCCCGGACCGCCTCGTGCGTCCATTCCCGGCTCGAATTCTCGTGCCCGTCGGTGAGCACGACGACGATCACCGTTCCCGGCCGCTCGTTTTCCGGGCGCCCCGCCAGTTCCGCGCCGACATCGGTGATCAGCCGCCCGACCGCGTCGTACAGGGCCGTCATCCCGCGCGGCTGCAAATCCAGTGGCGGCACCTGCGCGATCGGCCGATTCGCGTAGATCGGCTCGTATTCGGTATCGAACCGGGCCAGCGTGACCTCGATTCGTTTCGGCACCCCGCGCTGCTGCTCGATATACGCGTCGAATCCGCCCTCGGTATCGGATTTGATCGATTGCATCGACCCGGAACGATCGAGTAGCGCGGCAATCAATGTCAGGTCGGCATCGGTCATGGGAATACCCCCGGTCGAATCTCGTGTACCCGTAACCCACGGTACGCGCGGCCATCCACCAGACGAGACCCCATTTTCCCCTGCACTCCCGCCCTTTTTCTCCCCCGGCCGCACCCGGCTGCGAGTTCAGCCGGTCGCCGTACCGAGTCCGAGCCGGATCGCCCGCTCCAGCGGCGAGTACGCGCCGTCCGGCCGGTCGAGCACACACGGCTCGCGCAGGGTCAGCGGCGGCTGCGCCATGAATTTCGGCCGCCCCGTCCGGTTCGGCTGCGCCGCATGGACGAGAAAGGGATGACACAGGTACACGTCCCCGGCCCGTCCGGTGGCCAGCGCCTCCGGCAGGTCGGCCGTGGCCGCGTAGGTGTCCAGCAGTTCGAGCAATGTCCGGCCCGCTTCCCCGGCCGACGCCAGCACCGACGGCAACCGCAGATGTGAACCGACCCTGATCCGGGTGGGCGCATCATCGGCGTCCACGTCGGAGAACAGAAAGAGCATCAACAGCGCGCGGCCCTGGGACCACAGGTTGACCCTCCAATTCAGGTAGTCCGTCCCCTCCCCGAAACTGGCGTCCACATGCCAGCCGTCGTCACCCGGTGCCACGGCGCTCGGAAACCGAATCGGCCAGCTTCCCAGGCTGTCTCGGGGCGCCCACCGTCCCGCCCCGACAAGTTGATCGAATGCCTCGCGCAACGCCGGGGCATTCGCGGCGGTCCGGAACGGTTCCTGCGCCATGTCCCCCAGCCGGACCACCGGCTGGGTCCACGTCGACGCGTCGTCCGGATCGCAACCCGTTGCCCGCCACAGGATTTCCCGCCCCGCAGCGGCGGTCTCGCGCGAAAACGCCTGCTCCACCTTCACGAAGCCGTCGGTGATGAAGGTATCGATCCGAGTCTCGGTCAGCATGGGGTTCCCTTCGCCGCACATCGTCAATGACCATGAACGACGGCTTACGGTTCCGCCACCGAATTTCTCCCGAATCGTTGCCCGGAGAATGCCGACGGCCCCCTCTCGCGAGTGCGAGAGGGGGCCGTGCGGTGAAACCTTCCGGACTACTCCCCGGACGCCGCGGTCTCGCCCGCGAGCGCCGCGACCGGCTTCTCCTCGGTGTCGACCGGGGCGACCGGCTTGGGCCGGCCGACGAAGGTGAACTTCGCGTCCTCGCCGGTGCCCTCGCCGTCCCAGCCCTCGACGTCGACCGCGACGATCTGACCGGGGCCGACCTCGCCGAAGAGGATCTTCTCCGACAGCTGATCCTCGATCTCGCGCTGGATGGTCCGGCGCAGCGGGCGGGCGCCCAGCACCGGATCGAAGCCGCGCTTGGCCAGCAGGCTCTTGGCCTGGTCGGACAGCTCCATCTCCATGTCCTTGTTCCGCAGCTGGTTGCCGACCCGGTTGATCATCAGGTCCACCATCTCCACGATCTGATCGGTCGTGAGCTGGTGGAAGACGATCACGTCGTCGATGCGGTTGAGGAACTCGGGGCGGAAGTGCTTCTTCAGCTCGTCGTTGACCTTGAGCTTCATCCGCTCGTAGTTCGAGCCCTCGGCGTTGCTCTGGCTGAAGCCGAGGCCGACGGCCTTCGAGATGTCCGAGGTGCCCAGGTTCGAGGTGAAGATCAGCACGGTGTTCTTGAAGTCGACCGTGCGACCCTGGCCGTCGGTGAGGCGGCCATCCTCGAGGACCTGCAACAGGGTGTTGTAGATCTCCTGGTGGGCCTTCTCGATCTCGTCGAACAGCACGACCGAGAACGGCTTGCGGCGCACCTTCTCGGTGAGCTGGCCGCCCTCCTCGTAGCCGACGTAGCCCGGAGGGGCACCGAACAGGCGCGAGGCGGTGAAGCGGTCGTGGAACTCGCCCATGTCGATCTGGATGAGCGCGTCGTCGTCGCCGAACAGGAAGTTCGCCAGCGCCTTGGACAGCTCGGTCTTACCGACACCGGACGGACCGGCGAAGATGAACGAGCCCGACGGACGCTTGGGATCCTTCAGACCGGCGCGAGTGCGGCGGATGGCCTTGGAGACGGCCTTGACCGCGTCCTCCTGGCCGATGATCCGCTTGTGCAGCTCGTCTTCCATGCGGAGCAGACGGGTGGTCTCCTCCTCGGTCAGCTTGAACACCGGGATGCCGGTCCAGTTGGCCAGCACCTCCGCGATCTGCTCGTCGTCGACCTCGGCCACGACGTCCAGATCGCCGGAGCGCCACTGCTTTTCGCGGTCGGCACGCTTGGCGACGAGCTGCTTCTCCTTGTCGCGCAGGCGCGCGGCCTTCTCGAAGTCCTGCGCGTCGATCGCGCTTTCCTTCTCCCGGCGCGCGTCGGCGATCTTGTCGTCGAACTCGCGCAGGTCCGGCGGCGCGGTCATCCGGCGAATGCGCATGCGCGCGCCCGCCTCGTCGATCAGGTCGATCGCCTTGTCCGGCAGGAACCGGTCGTTGATGTAGCGGTCGGCCAGCGTGGCCGCCGCGACCAGCGCGGAATCGGTGATCGAGACGCGGTGATGCGCCTCGTACCGGTCGCGCAGGCCCTTGAGGATGTTGATGGTGTGCTCAACGGTCGGCTCGCCGACCTGCACCGGCTGGAACCGGCGCTCGAGGGCGGCGTCCTTCTCGATGTACTTGCGGTACTCGTCGAGGGTGGTCGCGCCGATGGTCTGCAGCTCGCCGCGGGCCAGCTTGGGCTTGAGGATCGAGGCCGCGTCGATGGCGCCCTCGGCCGCGCCCGCACCGACCAGCGTGTGCAGCTCGTCAATGAACAGGATGATGTCGCCGCGGGTGTTGATCTCCTTGAGCACCTTCTTCAGGCGCTCCTCGAAATCACCGCGGTAGCGGCTGCCCGCGACCAGGGAACCCAGGTCGAGGGTGTACAGCTGCTTGTCCTTCAGCGTCTCGGGCACCTCGCCGTTGACGATGGCCTGGGCCAAGCCCTCCACGACGGCGGTCTTACCGACGCCGGGCTCGCCGATCAGCACCGGGTTGTTCTTGGTGCGGCGCGAGAGCACCTGCATGACGCGCTCGATCTCTTTCGCGCGTCCGATGACCGGGTCGAGCTTGCCCTCGAGCGCGGCCTGGGTCAGGTTTCGGCCGAACTGGTCGAGCACCAGCGAGGTGGACGGGGTGCCCGACTCGCCACGCGAGCCCGACTCCACCGGCTCCTTGCCCTGGTAGCCCGACAGCAGCTGGATGACCTGCTGACGCACGCGGTTGAGATCGGCGCCCAGCTTGACCAGCACCTGGGCGGCCACGCCCTCGCCCTCGCGGATCAGACCGAGCAGGATGTGCTCGGTACCGATGTAGTTGTGGCCGAGCTGCAGCGCCTCGCGCAGGCTCAGCTCCAGCACCTTCTTGGCGCGCGGGGTGAACGGGATGTGCCCGGACGGGGCCTGCTGGCCCTGGCCGATGATCTCCTCCACCTGGCTGCGTACGCCCTCCAGCGAGATGCCGAGTGACTCCAGCGACTTGGCCGCGACGCCCTCACCCTCGTGAATCAGCCCCAGCAGGATGTGCTCGGTGCCGATGTAGTTGTGGTTGAGCATCCGGGCCTCTTCCTGGGCCAGGACAACGACACGCCTCGCGCGGTCGGTGAACCTCTCGAACATCGCTCCCTCACTCTCCTGCTCCGACATTCCGGCATCCGGCGCTCAGTCGACTGAGAGCAAGCCTGCCATGAAGCCTTGGGGTTGCATCCCCCGCCTCCACTCTAGTTGGCGAGGGTCGCGGTCGCCCTCCATCCACCCTAGGCGAACAGATCACAACCCGACTTATTCATGCACAACGTGCCCCTGGTCGTAATCGTTTCCACCCCGACTATGCCGAGAGCGAACAATCCGCTTCCCAGCCGCGGCGGTCACCTCTACCCCCCCGCGAGCGGGGAGACGAAGTGACACGGCACCGGGACCGGGTGCGCCGGGTCCAGGGCGTTGAGGGCGTAGGCGGCCGCGCGGGAGTCCCCTGCCAGCCCCGCGTGCTCGGAGTAGTCGGCCTGGCAACCGTCCTGGACCAGGATGTTGGTGACGCCCGGGCCCGGGGTCAGGCCGACCGTATAGGGGACGATCGCCTCGTCGTAGCGGGTCTCGATAGTGGTGTAGGTGACATGCGGGTCGTAGATGCCGTCCGCGTTCAGGGCGCGCATGAACTCCGACTGCCCGGCCATCTGGCCGCACGGGATGCACATGCCGGCCGAGAGCAGCGCGTCCACGGCGGGTTCGGCGCCCAGCTGCCGGGCGAACATCCGCACCGGATCCGCCACCGGACCGAACGTGCCCACCCACGGCGCGGCCAGGCCGACGAACCGATGGACCTCGCTGTCCCCGCCGAGCCGCTTGATGAAGTAGTTGCCGACCGTATTGCCCTGGGAATGGGCGATCAGATCGACCCGCGCCGCCCCGGTCCCCGCCAGCACCCGATGCACGAACGCGGCGAGCTGCGCCGCGCTGTCCTGGATGGGCCGCATGCCGCCGATCGCCGAGACGGGCCAGGGCAGATTGTCGTAGGCCCCATAGGTCAGCGAGTAGACGCAGTACCCGGCATCGGCCAGCAACGGCACGTAGGTGCCCCAATTGGTTTGCGCCCCACCGCCGGTGCCGTGCACCAGGACCACCGGATCCGGATGCGCGGCGGTGGGCCGACAGGAGAAATCGTTGGATCCCGGCAGCGATCCGCCCGGATGCTCGAGCTCGTTCGGGATGCCCGAGAAGAAGTTGTAAACGATCGGATAATCCGCCGCGGCGGTTCCGACGGCACCGGTAAGCAGGGCCATCAGAACGGCCATGACCAGCAATGATCCGGGCAATCCGCGCCGCAAAAGCTTCCGCATGGACCCTCCCAAGTTAGTACACGTTCCGGGAAGGCTAGTTGGAACACGTTTCATTCGGAGCGGAATCGGCGAACGCCGTCGCGGAACCGGCTACAGATCGCGGTCGGCGATGATCCCGCTCTGCATCGCCAGGCCCGCCAGCCGCACCCGCTTCTGGTTCTGCGGCAGATCCTCCACCCCGAACTTCGAGAACAGCGTGCGCAGATGGGTCTTGATGGCGTCCACGCTCAGGAACAGCTCGTCGGCGATCTGCTGATTCGAGGCGGGCGTGGCGAATCCGGCATTGTTCTTGTACGGGCGGCACAGCGCGATCAGCACCGAGCGCTGGGTCTCGGTGAGCGAGCGCAGCGTGGGAAACGAACCGGAGGAGATACGGGTCGCATCGTCGGCGACGCCGCCGAAGTCGTGGAACGACACCATCGAGCTGCCCATCCGGATCCGGTCGCCCGGGGCCAGCCGCCGACGGCCCACCAGCCGCTCACCATTGACGAAGGTGCCGTTGCGCGAGAGGCCGTCGTCGATGATCGTCCATTGCGCACCCAGGTATTCCACCGCGGCGTGCAGCCGCGAGACCTCGGCGTCCCAGGACAGACTCAGATCCGCCTGCGACGACCGCCCGATGGTGATGCGCTGCACGTCCGGGGTAAGCATCAGTTCCTGCTGCCGGCCGGTGTCGTCGGCGAAGCGCAGGAACGATCCGTGAAATCCCGTCACCGCGCCGACACCCCTGTGGTCCGCTCGACCAGCGACGTATATTGCACGGTTTCTATGGTGCCGCGCCACGCAGCGCCTAGCAAGATCGGTAACCGCTATCGGCGCACAACACCCGTCACTGGTTATATCTAATACGCATGAAAACGCCGCAGCTGTCCGGGTGTCGCACGATTTCTCCGGACGGCTGCGGCAAATGGAACAACCGGTCGTTCTTCACCATCGACCGGTGACCGCGCCGGTACTAGTTGGCGCGCCCGACTTCCTTGTTGTACGCCTCGGTAATATCCGCGGAGATGCGGCCGCGGGCGGAGACCTTGTGACCCTTGCGGCGCGCCCATTCCCGAATTGCGGCGCTCTGCTCGCGATCCATCGACACGCGGCTCTTGGGCGCGCCGGCGCTCGGGCTGGTGGCCTTGCCAGTGCGGCGGCGGCCGCTCACCCGGCGCGCGCTGGCGACCCAGGTTTCCAGACCGTCCCGCAGCTTTGCCGCGTTTGTCGTGGACAAGTCGATCTCGTATGAAACACCGTCGATCGCAAACTCGATGGTCTCCTCCGCGATGGACTCACCGTCGACATCGTCGATCAGGCTAACGGTGACCTTCTTTGCCATGAGATGAACGTCCTCTCGAAATCGTGCGACCCGCATACTAGGCCGATACCCGAGTCGAGAATACCTCTATTTTCGAAATTTCCAAGCCGGAGGTTCGAGAATGAATCCGAACTGCACTCAACGAGACGCGGGACGCACAATTGGGAACAGTATCGTTTCCCGGATTCCATGCCCCGTCAGTGCCATCAGCAACCGATCGATTCCCATACCCGTACCGGTAGTCGGCGGCATGCCGTGTTCCATCGCGGCCAGGAAGTCCTCGTCCAGCCGCATCGCCTCGTCGTCACCCGCCGCGGCCAATCGAGCCTGATCGACGAACCGCTCCCGCTGAATCACCGGATCCACGAGTTCCGAATAGCCCGTTGCCAACTCGAAGCCGCGCACGTAGAGATCCCACTTCTCGGTCACGCCCGCCTTGCTGCGATGCTGCCGCGTCAGTGGCGAGGTCTCCACGGGGAAGTCGCGCACGAAAGTCGGTGCGTAGAGCTTGTCGCCGTAGACGTGCTCCCACAGTTCCTCGACCAGTTTGCCGTGTCCATAGCCCTTGTCCTGCGGAATTTCCAGACCGACGCGATCCGCGAGAGCCAGCAATTCCGGCACCGTCGTTTCCGGAGTGACCTGCACACCCAGCGAGTCCGACAGCGAGGGGTACATCTCGACGGTGTTCCACTCGCCGCTCAGGTCGTATTCTGTACCGTCGGCCAGCGTCACCACCTGGGTGCCGAAGACCTCCTGCGCGACCTCCTGGATCAATTCCCGCATCATCCGCGCGGAATCGTCGTAGGTGCCGTACGCCTCGTAGGTTTCCAGCATCGCGAACTCGGGCGAATGCGTGGAATCGGCGCCCTCGTTGCGGAAGTTGCGGTTGACCTCGAAGACCTTCTCGATGCCACCGACCACGCAGCGCTTGAGGAACAGCTCCGGCGCGATGCGCAGGTATAGGTCCATATCCAGGGCATTGGAATGGGTGATGAACGGACGCGCCGCGGCGCCGCCGTGCAGGGTCTGCAGCATCGGGGTCTCCACCTCGAGGAAACCCCTGCGCTCCAACGCATTTCGCAGCGCGAGCACCGCCTTCACCCGGGTGCGCGCCATTTCCCGCGCCTGCGGGCGCACGATCAGATCGACATACCGCTGCCGGACCCGGGCCTCCTCGCCCATCTCCTTGTGCGCGACCGGCAGCGGGCGCAGCGACTTGGCGGCCATGGACCAGGAATCGGCCATGACGCTCAATTCCCCCGTACGCGAGGAGATCACCTCACCGTGCACGAATACGAAGTCTCCGAGGTCGACATCGGACTTCCAGGCGGCCAGCGCATCGGCACCGACGCCGTTCAGGCTGATCATCGCCTGCAACTGCGTGCCGTCGCCCTCCTGCAACCGCGCAAAACACAGCTTGCCGGTATTGCGCACAAATATGACACGTCCCGCGATACCGACCGTCAGGCCGGTCGAGGTATCAGGTTCGAGCTCGGGATAGGCCTCACGAATTTCCGCGAGCGTATGTGTGCGCGGCACCACAACGGGATACGGTTCCACACCGCCGGCGAGCAGGCGCTCGCGCTTCTCCCGGCGAATCCGCATCTGCTCCGGGACGTCGACTTCCGCTGCGGCAGGACGGGTTTGCCCCGTGGGATTGCCGCCCGCGGAGCTACCGGTGGAAGGGTTGTTCGGGGTGCTCACACGCATACCCTATCGTGCGCGGAGAAATGGTTTTACTCCGCCCGAGCAGTGCCCCGCGGCGCCGAATCGGCCGCAATTAGGCGCACCCGCTCGACCGGCCTTCCACCCCACACCGAATCCCGCCCGTAAATGCCGTAAACCGGGCAGATTTGCGAAATCGGCTGTGCCGCGCGGTCATTCACGACCGTGCGGCGGCAATTACGCCGAGACGAGCGCGCCGACCTCGCGCACGAAGTGAGGTGCGCCACTGGCCACCGACAGCAACCCCGCCGCCTTGAGGGCCTGATATCCGCCGACCAGATCGGTGGCCCGAGGCAATCCGAGCTGCTGCAGGGACGCCGCGGCCAGGCTCGAGGTATATCCCTCGGAGCAGACGACGATCCATTCCACATCGGGTCCGGAGGCCAGGGCGAGGCGGGCGGAACTGGTCGGATCCAGGCGCCATTCCAGCACATTGCGCTCGATGACCAGCGCACCCGGCAGGGTGCCCTCCTTCACCCGCTGCGCCTGCGGCCGAATATCGACCAGCAGCGCGCCGCGGGCGATCGCGTCGGGCAATTCGAATGCGTAGATGCGCCGCAGCCGGGCGCGGGCCTCGTCCAGCATGCGATCGATCGTCGACTGGGTCATTTGACATCGCCTTCCGGCTGATCGGTCAGGACGGTCCGGTTGCGGCGCAGGGTGCCGTGGCCGGTGACCTCGTAATAGGACATGGCGGTGAGCGGTGGTGAATAGGCATGCACGGACAGTGTCGGATCCAGCGGGCCGGGCACCGCGTTCTCGGGTGCGCGCACCACGTCGTGCACCCAGCCGAGCGGGAACGAAGCCTGATCGCCCGCCGACAGCGTGCGTTCGCGCAATTCCCTGCCGTTCCAACGGAATTCCGACAGCGCACCACTGAGCACGGTGAGCGCGCCTAGCGATCCGGCATGATCGTGCAGTTCGGTCGAGCGGTCCGGCACCCAGCTGATCAGCCAGACGTCGACCTCTTCGTCGGCGGACAGCCTTGTGGCCCAACGCTCTTCGCGGGGCCAGGCACCACCGGGTGGCAGGAGATGGTCGTACCGGCCCGCCAGCACGTCCTCGGCGCCCTCATCGGTCAGGCGCAGCAGATCCGCCGGGCGGAGGCGAGTGGGCAGGGCCGAGGCGATCGCGCGATCAGTGACGTCGGCGGACAGGCGGGAGGTCGCGGGCACGTGCGAGGACAGCGCGCGAGGGGAAAGGGTGAGTGCAGAGGAACGCATGAGCGAGGCTCCAGGGGAAGTGTGCTGACCGGGGGGCGGATACGAAGCCCCGACATCAGCCGAGGCGAATCAGCCTCGACAACACTCCTGGATGCTCACGCGGTACGACACGTCGGCGAGTCTAGCAGGCGAACCGGCCGATGCAAGAACTCGGCCGCCGCACCGGGCCGGCTACAGGTCCGGAATCGGTAGGCGTGCGGCGTTCACCTGCGCCGCTGTTGATTCCGCTCGTACACCACACGAAGGCCCTCGTGGGTCAGATGCGGTTCGAAATGGTCGATGGTCTCGGACTCCGGCACGATCAGCGCCGCGCTCGCGCCGGTTGCGACCACCGCGACGTCGTTGCCCGCGAACGCGTCCATCTCGTCGCGGATGCGATCGATCAGGCCGTCCACCAGGCCCGCGAAGCCGAAGATAGCCCCGGACTGCATGCACTCCGCGCTGTTCTTGCCGACCACCGAGCGCGGGCGCGCCAGCTCCGCGCGGCGCAGCGCGGTCCGTGCGACCAGCGCCTCCATGGAGATCTCCACGCCGGGGGCGATGGCGCCGCCGAGGAACTCGCCCTTGGCCGACACCAGATCCACGCAGATGGCGCTGCTGCCGAAATCGACCACGATCGCCGCCGTGCCGTACCGCTGGAAGGCCGACAGGCAGTTCACGATGCGGTCCGCGCCGACCTCCTTGGGGTTGTCGACCAGCAGCGGAATGCCCGTGCGCACCCCCGGCTCGACCAGGACGTGCGGCACGTGGGCCCAATACCGGCCCAGCATGTCGCGCAGCTCCCGCAGCACCGGCGGCACGGTCGAGAGCGCGGACACCCCGACCACCTGCTCGATCCGGTCCCCGATCAGCCCGCGCACCTGCATCGCGAATTCATCGGCCGTCAGCAGCGGATTGGTGTGGGTACGCCAGGTCTGCACCAGCTTCGAATGCTCGCCGCTGCCGGAGAACAACCCGATCTCGATACTGGTGTTACGGACATCGATGGTCAGCAGCATCGGATGCGCCGATTCCTTTCACGCGTGGTTGGTGCGCCGCGACCGACGCTCACGCCGGGGTGAGCGAGCGCGGGGAGGTGAGCCCGGACCCCTCGGGCGCGTGCGCCGGATCGCTGCCGAGATCCACCTGACGGTTCTTCTCGTCGACGAACACCACCCGCGGCGCATACTCGCGCAGTTCGGTCTCGTCCATCATGCCGTAGGCGATCAGGATCACCAGATCGCCCGGGTGAACCAGATGCGCTGCGGCGCCGTTGATTCCGATCACACCCGAGCCGCGCTCGCCCGCGATGACGTAGGTCTCGAGGCGCGCGCCGTTGTCGATGTCGACGATGCAGACCTGCTCGCCCTCGAGCAGATCCGCGGCGTCCATCAGATCGGGGTCCACGGTCACCGAGCCGACGTAGTGCAGATCGGCGTGGGTCACGGTGGCGCGGTGGATCTTCGACTTCATCATGGTGCGCAACATCGGTGTACTTCCTAACTACGGCAGTGTGCCTGCGATGCCGGTGGGGTGGGTAAGTTCAACGCGCCGAAGCGCTTTCGGGGATCGCGGGGTGGCCGTCCATCGATACACCGACGGTGAGCGGCATGTTGTCGATCAGCCGGGTGCTGCCGACGCGGGCCGCGACCAGCAGGCGCGCGTTGCTGCTCCAGGGCGTCTCGCCGCCGCCCTCGGCGTCCTGCCCTGCGCCCTGCGCCCGCGCGACCAGCGCCGCGGCATCGGGCAGCACCAGCGGACCCAGATTCGCCGCACGCAATTCCAGATAGTCGACCTCGATGTCCGCGGCGGTGTCGAGCACGGCCCGCGCCGCCGACAACACCGCCTCCGGGCCCAGGCCCGCGGCGTGGCGCCCCGCGGCCAGCGCCGCGGACAGCGTCGTCGCGAGCTCGCGCTGGACCGGATCGAGGTACCGGTTGCGCGAGGACATGGCCAGGCCGTCGGCCTCGCGCACGGTCGCGACCGGGACGATCTTGACCTCGAAGTTCAGGTCCCGCACCAGCTGCCTGATCAGGGTGAGCTGCTGATAGTCCTTCTCGCCGAAGAACGCCTCGTGCGGGCGGGCGATCTGGAGCAGCTTGCTCACGACGGTCAGCACGCCCGCGAAATGCGTTGGGCGACTGGCACCCTCGAGCTCGGCGCCCAGCGGACCCGGCTGCACGCTGGTACGCGGACCGACCGGGTACATCTGCTCGGCGCTGGGCGCGAAGACCAGTTCCACACCCTCATCGCGCAGCAATTCCACGTCCGCGTCGAGGGTGCGCGGGTACGTGCTCAGGTCCTCGTTCGCCCCGAACTGCAGCGGATTGACGAAGATCGAGACGATCACGACCTGATTGGTGCGCCGCGCCTGCCGGACCAGCTCCAGATGGCCCTCGTGCAGCGCGCCCATCGTCGGCACCAGCGCTACCTTGCGGCCAACCGACCGCAGGGCGGTGGACACGGCGGTCACGGTGGCCGGATCGTGCAGGACGGTCAGCTCTCCCGGCCGGTACGCGCCGCGCAGCTTCGGATCGAACATCAGCCGTGCCTTTCTTCCGAACGACCCTGCTCGGTCGAACAGTCATTCTCCAGCAAATCAATGAGGGCGGGGTTGGTCCGCGCCCGCTGGGCCGTACGCAGCGACAGTGCGCGATATCCGGCAGCCAGGCGCGGGTCGGCGGCGGCCAGCGCAGCCAGATGCGCCGACACCGTCTCCGCGTCGCCGCGCGCCACCGGACCGGTCAGTGCGGACTGGCCGCGGCGCAGCGCGTTGTCCAGCGCCGCGGACGCGAGCGGGGCCAGCATCCGCTCGGCCAGGCCGTTGGGCTCGTCGTCGATCGCCTGCTGACCGAGCAGGCCCGGACCGGCCAGCGCGGACCGCAGCGCGGCGACCGCATCGACGATCAGCGTGACCAGGTGATTGCTGCCGTGTGCGAGGGCGGCGTGATACAGCGTGCGGTTTTCCTCGGCCACCCGGACCGGCTCGCCGCCCATCTCGATCACCAGCGACTGTGCGATCGCGTAGCCGATCTCGTCGGCCGCGGTGATGCCGAAACACGCGTTGCCGAGGCGGGCCAGGTCCTCGTCGTGGCCGGTGAAGGTCATCGCCGGATGGATGGCCAGCGGCAGCGCACCCGCGGCGGTGAGCGGCGCCAGCACGGCGATGCCATTCGCACCCGAGGTATGGGCCACGATCGTGCCCGGCCGCACCGCGTTCGCGGCCGCCAGGCCAGCGACCAGCCCCGGCAGTTCGGTATCGGGGACGGCCAGAATCAGCAGCTCACTGCGTTCGGCCACCCGCTCGGGCGGCAGGATCCGCGAATCAGGCAGCCGCGCGGCGGCGCGATGGCGGGACGCATCCGAGATCGCGGAGACGCCGAAGACGATGTGCCCGACCCGTTCCAGCGCCGCGCCCACCGCCGAGCCCACGCGTCCCGCCGAGACGATTCCCACCGTCAGGCGTGCGGGCGCAGGGTCGGCCCCTGCGACAGGCATGTCCGAGGTCACAGCTGCGCCTCGCCGGCGCTCGGCTCCGCTGTGTCCATGGTGCTGTGTCTATGGATCCCCTCGCTGCGCTCGGGCATCGGTGTCCTCTCGAAGTCGTTCCAGTCCCGCGAGTGCGCGGGTACCGGACGTTACGTCCCGAGAATAGGGCCCGGCCCGGGACGCGACCAGAACCGGGCCGGGTGACGTTGCTTACTGGACGTCGGGTCCGCGACTGCCATCCGGCGTGCATGCGGCCGGTATCCGATGGCGTGCGGCGACTCCGGCCGGATCCCGGCCGCAGCCGGGCCGGGGCGGCGGCACCACCGACGCGATCAGCGCGCGCTCTGCTCCGACTTGAGATTGGCCATGATCTCGGCGACGGACAGCTTGCGCCCCGGGTAGTCGTCGTCGGACTCCGCGCGGCGACGGCGGCGTGCGCCCGCGCTGACCGCTGCGGCCGGCTCGGGCGGGGCGTTCGTGGCCGCATTCAGGGTCGTCCCATGGGTATGCGGCCCGGACACCGCCGCATCGACCGTCAGGATCTCCGTGTCGTGCTGCGCGTCGGCGTCGGCCTCCGCGGCGGCCTCGAGATCCTCGCTCGTCACGACCTGCGTCTCGGCGGTGACCGGCTCGTCGAACGGGCTGGCGAAGGCCGGGGGCTCGGAGTGGTCGGGCTCGAAGACCGGGGTCACCGGATAGCGGGCCGCCGGTGAGCTCCAGGCATCCCAGGTGTCCGTTTCCTCCGGGTTATCGTTCGCGGGATTCTCCGGCGCGGCATCCACACTGGGCAGCTCCTGCAACCGAATCGCATCGGCGCGCAGCGCGGGACGGTCGTTGGCCAGATTTCCGTCGAACAACCGCTGCAGGCTCTCGCGTAGCACGGTGAGTTCGGCGCGCAGCGCGGCCATCTCGCCGGCGTCGGCGCCGACCTCCGCGCGGATCCGGGCCTCGGCGGCGAGCTCGAACTCGCGCCGCGCGGACATCTCGCGCTCGAGCTGCAGTTTGTGGACCGCCTGCAGCTCCCGCACCCTCGCCTGGCCGGCCGCGGAATCCCGGCGATATCGGGTGACGGCAACCGCCCCGATGACCGCGGCCCACAGCGCCGCAACCAGGCCGACCCGGACCAATTGCACACTGCTGCTGAATATCAGGAACACGCTGGCAATCAGACCGAGCAGAATCAAACCGCCGATGATCAAATTGCCCGCGTCATCCCGCCGACTGCGGGAGGTACTGCTACGGGCGGGTGACACCATGCCCGCCAGGGTAGCTTGCGCCGTGAGATCTGGCTCGCAGCAGTTTCGGTGATTCGAGCTAACTATTTTGCCACTAGATTGCTGGTTCGTCGGGCGGCTCACTGGGCGCGCGACAGCAATACTCCAGCCACAGTGCCGCCGCCACCAGCAGGGCGCCCGCGATCAGACCCACGATCGCCCCCGGCGTGTCCGAGGCCGCCGCGCGCAGCGTCGAGCGCTGTGGCATCACCCAGATCAGGAACCCGAGCCACACCCCGGCGGCGAGCGAGCCCACCTGCGCCGAGGCCTTGGCCAGCGCCGCGGCCCGCGCGGCGGTGATCGGATGCAGCTGCTTGGGGCCGTCACCGATGCGGCTGTCCCCGACCCGGGCCCGAATCACGAAGGCCAGCACCGCCTCCAGCGCGGCCACCGGATACAGCGAGGCGCCCGCGATCACCGTGATCGGCGGGAAACTCGAATACGCCCAGCGCGTGGCGACCCACGCGACCACCGCGGCGATCAGCACATTCGCGGTCAGGTCCAGGATCTTCGTCGGCTTCATGACATTCATGCCGGTGCCCTCACGATGCCGCCCGTCGCAGCGTCAGCTCGGTCAGCCGAACCCCTTCGCGCTCGGCCGGATCCAGCGCCGCCAGCAGCTCGCGCACCGGGCTCGGGCTCCCCAGCACCTCGAGCACGGCATCCGGCTCGATCTCAGCCCAGGGCAGCAGCACGAAGGCCCGGTTGTGTGCCTGCGGATGCGGCAGCGTCAGCGTCGGGTCGGTGCTGCGGCACACCCGCAGCCCCTCCGGGCGATGCTCGGCGCACCACACCACGTCGACGTCGAGAGTCCTTGCGCCCCAGCGTACCTCGCGAACCCGCCCGGCGGCCTGCTCGAGTTCCTGCCCGCGCCGCAGCCAGTCCCGCGCGTCCGCGGCCGGATCCTCCACCAGCAGTACGGCATTGAGATAGTGCTGCTGGGGCACGCCGCCCCAGGGCGCCGTCGAATACACCGAGGACACGCCGGCCAGCCACGGCGACATCGCATCCACGACGCTGCGCAGATGGGCCAGGCGGTCGCCCAGATTCGATCCGATGGACAACACCGCACGACTCATGCCTCCACCTCGCTGGCGCTCGGCTCCGGCATGCGCCGGGCACACTGGCACATCGATTCGGTCGCAAGCTCCCTCATACCTGCACCTCGCTGGCGCTCGGCTCCGGCATGCGCCGGGCACACCGGCACATCGATTCGGTCGCAAGCTCCCTCATACCTGCACCTCGCGGCTGCGGGTGGCAACCACTCGCACATCGGCGAAAGTGTGCGGAATCGGGGCCGACGGCTTGTGCACGACCACCTCGGCGGCGGCGACCTTCGGATCGGTCATCACCTCGTCGGCGATCTCGGACACCACCGTCTCGATGAGGTTGCGGGGCGGGCCCTGCACGATCGCGACCGCGCGCTCGGCCAGCTCGCCGTAGTGCACGGTGTGCGAAAGATCGTCGGTCGCAGCCGCCTCGGTGAAATCCAGCCAGAGCGTGATGTCCACGACGAACTCCTGGCCGTCGCGGCGCTCGAAATCGAAGCAGCCGTGATACCCGTAGGCCCGCAACCCGCGTAGCTCGATGCGGTGTTGACGGCCCGGCGCCGCACTCGGCGGCCGCATCGCGCCGGATCCGGAAAGGGACTGCTCCGCAACGGAATCGGTCGTCAACTCTGGTCTCCTAACGCGGGCGATTCGGCCACGTCGGTCGGGGTGTCACCTGGTTCGGTTGTGCCGGAACTGTTTTCGTGCTCGCCGGCGCTCTGATACTTCCGGTCCAGCGCCCGCGCGGCGCGACGGCAGGCGTCCACCACCGCGATCGCGTCCAGCGACGAGCGCACATCGTGCACGCGCACCCCCCAGGCGCCGTGCTCGGCGGCCAGCGCCGAGATCGTCGCGGTCGCGACCTCCCGGCCGTCCGGCGGCCGGGGCACGGGGCCGTCCGAACCCGGTTGCGCCAGCAGCGATCCGAGGAAACGCTTGCGGGACGCGCCGATCAGGACCGGGAAGCCCCCCTCGGTCAGCTCGATCAGCCCGGAGAACAACGCACCCAGCAGCTCCCAGTTGTGCCTGGCGTTCTTGGCGAAGCCCAGGCCCGGATCCAGGATCAGCCGGTCGGGTGTGACACCGCCCGCCATCGCCAGATCCACCTGAGCGCCGAGCTCCCGCCACACCTCGGTGGCCACGTCCTCGTAGTGTTCGGCCGCGCCCAGGTGGCGGTAGTCCGCCTCGGCCCGCCAGTGCATGAGAATCCACGGAATCTCCGCCGCGGCAACGACCTTCACCATGTTCGGATCCGAGCGGCCACCGGAAACGTCGTTCACCATCGACACGCCCGCATCGATCGCCGCCTCGGCGACGCTCGCACGCATGGTGTCCACGCTCGTCGGGACTCCGGCCGCGGCCAGCGCGCGAATCACCGGGACGACACGCGCCGCCTCGATCTCCGGATCGATCCGGATCGCACCCGGACGGGTGGACTCCCCGCCCACATCGATAATGTCCGCACCCAGCTCGAATAGTTCGAGCCCGTGGGCGACTGCCAGGCCGGGATCCAGATAACGGCCGCCGTCGGAGAACGAATCGCTGGTGACGTTGACCACGCCCATCACCACGCAGGAACGCCCGTCGCGCGGGCGCACGAACCCGGCGCCCGGACCGGACGCCTGGCCGCCTGCGGACATCTGCGAGCGGTTCACTTGCGCAGTATCAGATCCAAGGCCTCCGCACGCGAGGAGGCACTGGTCTGCAACAGGCCGCGCACCGCCGAGGTCGTGGTGCTGGCGCCGGGTTTGCGGATGCCGCGCATCGCCATGCACAGATGCTCGGCCTCGACCACCACGATCGCGCCACGCGGATCCAGCTTGCGCATCACCGCGTCCGCGACCTGGCTGGTCAGCCGCTCCTGCACCTGGGGCCGCTTGGCGTACAGGTCGACCAGGCGCGCCAGCTTCGACAGGCCGGTCACGCGCCCGTGCGGGCCGGGGATGTAGCCGACGTGCGCTACACCGTGGAACGACACCAGATGATGCTCGCAGGTGGAGTACAGCGGGATGTCGCGCACCAGGACCAGTTCCTGATGGCCCTCCTCGAAGGTGGTGTCCAGCACCCGGTCCGGCTCGGTGTACAGCCCGGCGAACATCTCCCGGTAGGCGCGCGCGACGCGGGAGGGGGTATCGATCAGGCCCGGGCGGTCCGGATCCTCGCCGACCGCCAGCAGCAATTCGCGCACGGCCGCTTCGGCGCGCATCTGATCGAAGCGGCGCCCGGTTTCGAGCGCGACCAGACCGGCGGATGCTCCATCGGGACCCGCTCCGTTGTTGTTGGCCGACACTCGAGAACACCTCCACACATTTGGATCACTCGCGCCCGACGGGCGCGAACGGGGCGCGGATAGATCCCTGCGCCCCGATCGTCGAGCCTAATCACCGCCGGTTAGTGGCGGCCGTTCGGTCCGTCCCACTCGTTACCGTCGCTCTCGGTGGGCGTGCCGAGCTGGCTCCCGCCCTCGGCGTCGTTCGGCTGCTGATGTCCCGATCGGCCGTAGCGCTGGCCACCCGCGGGCGCCCAGCCGCCGTGGTTCTGCGGGCCGCCGTAGCCGGGCTGCTGCGGCTGTTGCGGCTGCTGCTGGGATTCCTCCTGCGGCGGCCAGCCCGGGGCCGACCAACCGGCCGGGGCGCCGTAATCGGGCCGGGAACCATGCGTGCCGCCCTGCTGCGGGTACGCCGGAGCCGCACCGGGCACCGGGTAGCCCGGCTGCGGGGCGCCGTAGCCCGGCTGCGGCTGTGGCTGCCGGTAGGCCTCGGGCGGGTAGCCGTTGGCGACGGGGGCGGCGGCCGGTTCCAGCACCGGTGCGGCCTCCTCCTCCGGCCACGGCTCGCCGCGCTCGGCGGCCAGCTCGCGCGGGGTCTTCACCGGCGGGCGATCCGACGGGACGCGCTCGCCGAAATCATTGAAGGCGGTGATGCGCGGGCGCTTGTCGACGGTGGTGAGCACCTGCTCGAGATCCTTGCGGTGCAGGGTCTCGCGCTCGAGCAGCGCGGTGGCCAGGGAGTCCAGCTCGTCGCGGTACTCGTTGAGGATGGCCCACGCCTCGGTGTGCGCGGCCTCGATGAGGTTGCGCACCTCCTCGTCGATCTCGCGCGCGACCTCGTGCGAGTAGTCCGAGGCCATGCCCATCGACCGGCCCAGGAACGGATCGCCCTGCTCCTGGCCGTAGCGCACCGCGCCCAGCCGCGCACTCATGCCGTACTCGGTGACCATCGCGCGGGCGATCTTGGTGGCCTGGTCGATGTCCGACGACGCGCCCGTGGTCGGCTCGTGGAACACCAGCTCCTCGGCGGCGCGGCCGCCCATCGCCATCACCAGGCGGGCGATCATCTCCGAGCGGGTCATCAGGCCCTTGTCGTCCTCGGGCACAGTCATGGCGTGGCCGCCGGTGCGGCCGCGCGCCAGGATCGTCACCTTGTAGACCGGCTCGATGTCGGGCATCGCCCAGGCCGCCAGGGTGTGGCCGCCCTCGTGGTAGGCGGTGATCTTCTTCTCGTGCTCGCTGATGATGCGGCTCTTGCGCCGCGGGCCACCGATAACGCGGTCCACGGACTCCTCCAGCGAGGCGCCGGTGATCACGTTGCCGTGTTCGCGCGCGGTGAGCAGCGCGGCCTCGTTGATGACGTTGGCCAGATCCGCACCCGACATGCCGACGGTGCGCTTGGCCAGGCCGTCCAGATCGGCCTCCGCCGCGATCGGCTTGCCCGCCGAATGCACCCGCAGGATCGCGCGCCGACCGGCCAGGTCGGGATTGCTCACCGGGATCTGCCGGTCGAAGCGGCCCGGGCGCAGCAGCGCCGGATCCAGGATGTCGGGCCGGTTGGTGGCCGCGATGATGATGACGCCGGTGCGGTCGCCGAAGCCGTCCATCTCGACCAGCAGCTGGTTCAGCGTCTGCTCGCGCTCGTCGTGGCCGCCGCCCAGGCCGGCGCCGCGCTGGCGGCCGACCGCGTCGATCTCGTCGACGAAGATGATGCAGGGGCTGTTCTGCTTGGCCTGATCGAACAGGTCGCGCACGCGCGAGGCGCCGACACCGACGAACATCTCGACGAAGTCCGAGCCGGAGATGGTGAAGAAGGGGACGCCCGCCTCGCCGGCGACGGCGCGCGCGAGCAGGGTCTTACCGGTACCGGGCGGGCCGTACAGCAGCACACCCTTCGGGATCTTGGCGCCCAGGGCCTGGTAGCGAGCCGGATTCTGGAGGAAGTCCTTGATCTCGTAGAGCTCCTCGACCGCCTCGTCGGCGCCGGCCACGTCCGCGAACGTCGTCTTGGGCATGTCCTTGGACAGCTGTTTGGCCTTGGACTTGCCGAAGCCCATCATGCCGCCGCGGCCACCGCCCTGCATGCGGGCCATGACGAAGACGAAAAGCCCCAGCAGCAGCACCATCGGCAGCACGAACAGCAGCACCTGGGTGAGCCAGCTGTCCTGCTTGACGGAGGTGTTGTAGGGCGCGCCCGAGCTCTGGACGTCCTTGAGGACCTCCGCGGACACCTCGCTGCCGCCCGGATACTTCGCGATGATCTGGGTCTGGCCGCTGGTGGCGTCGTTGCCCTTGTTCAGCGTGATGCGGAGCTGCTGCTCCTTGTCATCGATCTGAACCTGCTTGATGTTGGACTTGTCGGCAAGCTGGGTGAGCGCCACCGAGGTATCGACGTTCTTCCAGCCGCGCGTGTCGTTGCTGAAATAGCTGACCAGATAGATCACGAGCAGGATGCCCGCGACTATGGCCAGGTTGCGAAACACTGTCTTGCGGTTCATAGAGCGTCGGCCGGCGGGCCAGTCCTTTCCGGTGATTCCGGGGTGTGCCTACGATGCGATCGGGCGCTGCCCACTTCGGTTCCGCACGCCCCGGTCGGAGCGAACGGATGCGGACAAGCCACGTTACCGCGTACGGTCTATCCGTTACATCGCACAGTTCGGCAGCTAATGCAGTTCAGTACCTAAACGGTCGGAGAACGCAGGTGGTTCCCGTCCCAAGCAGTCACAATCATGGCATGCACCACCTATTGTGAGCGACAACACAACACCGCGGCGTGAGCAATGGGCCCTGGAGCGGTAGCTTGCGTAACCACCCAGGGCCTGGCGAAGCACCGCACACCCGACAGAGCGCAGGGGGTATGGACATAGTCGAGCTACGGACACCCACAGCGATACTGCGCCACGGCGGCGGCCGAGTGCAGGTTCTGCGGCCGGGTGCCGACGGCGAGCGTGTGCTCGACGTTCCGGTCTCCGACCTGCTGAAGGTCAGGCTGAACCGGCGAGCCGACGACGCGGTCGTCATCGAGATATATCTTCGTTATCCCAGCCCGGTGCTGACCGGCGTGCCGGCCGACCGCACCCCACTGCCGGTGCTGATCGCCGAACACGACATGCCGACCGCGATCGTCATCGTGGAGCGGATCAACACCCAGATCCTGGCCACCCAGCGCATCGATATGTCGGTGCCCGATCTCACACCCCCGGCGCCCGCATGGGGCAAGTCCGGACCGACCCGCGCCGATGTGGACCGCGCGGTGCGGCGGATGGCGCCCCGGCGCGAGACCCGGGCGGCAATCGGCGCGTTGCACCGCATGATCGGCCCCGAGGAGTTCGCCCTCGAGACCGCGCTGGCGACCGCCCAGCCGCCCGTCGGGCGCGGGCGCGGCCTGCTCGCGGTCACCACCGAGCGATTACTGTTCTTATCGATCGGCCCGGGCGCCCGACAGGCCTTCGAGGTGCCGGTCGCGGCGCTGCTGTCGGCGCGGTCGTCCGGGGAGGAGTCCCCGCAGCCCGAGGGCGACGAGCCCGGCGCCTACGGCATCAGCGTCTTCGACGGCAGCCAGAGCATGGGTTTCACCGGCGCCGACCGCGCCGACACCGACCGTGTCATCGGCGCGCTCAACTTCGCCATCCAGCGCGAGGCGGCCGACGGCGCCGTCGCACCGCCTGATCCGGGCGTGGCCCAGCTGTATTCGGAGTGGGAGCTGCTGGTGGAGCGGCACTCGCTGGGCATGGTCGACGACTCGCAGTTCCAGCGCTACGGCCGCGGCATCCTGCGCTCGCTGCCGGACTAGCTGTATTTCCGGCCTTCGCTCCGGCGTGCACCGGCACGCCGGATCAGCCGGGCCGCAGAGAGATCGCTCGGGATCATTCGGGCTGCAGGGAGATTCGCCGCCACGGCGAGGTCTGACGCTGCCACAGCCGGATCAGTTCCAGCCGCCGGTCCACGCCGCCGGACTTGAGTTCGGCCAGGTCCTCGCAGGCCTGCCAGTAGGTCCAGCCGGTGAGGTAGGCGTCGCCGAACTGCCGCCAGTTGCGGTAGCGCCGCTGCGCCGGGGTCAGCGCCCGCATGATGTAGTCCCAGGACACGTCGGCATCGAGGTATCCGGCGGTGAACGCCATCCGCGCCACCGCGACCACGCGCGCCAGATCCCACGCCTGGATATCCGAGGGCAGCGGCTGCACCAGATGGTCGACCAGGCCCAGCTTGATCGCCTGGGACCAGATGTCGTAATCGCGCACCAGCGCCTCGGGGTTGTCCATCCCCCGAAACGCGCCGACCTGCCGCAGGAAGGCCCGGTGCCGATCGGCCCGCTCCCCGAAGCGGTCGCGTTCGGGCGAGTTGATCGAGGCCATCACCAGCGGATGCACCATCGCGTACAGCGGGCCGTGCATGCCGTCCAGCAACTGTTCCATCGACGCCATCGCCTCGGCGCCGTCGGTGATTCCCCAGGCGCCCGTCAGCGTGTCGATGGCCAGTTCGCGGCGATCCCCGAGCGGATGCTCGCGCTCGGGGCCCAGCAGCAGCGCGTCGTGGAACGCGTCCCAGCGCGCGGAATAGAACGCACCGAGCGAGAGGGCGCGCAGTTCGTCGTCGGAAACCTGCGCACCGGACCAGTGATCGTCCTCGCGGCGGTCCAGCTCCTCGTAGGGAAATGTGGTCAGCGTCGGCAGGTCGCGGGCAGCCATGCCACCGATTGTGTCCCATCGATCTTGGTCGGGTTCGCTATTCCGCGTAGACCGTGTCGGACAGTCGGTCCGGGCACACGGCGCACATGAGACACACAGTTTTCGATTCTGCCGAATTGTTGCTCTGTCGCGACGCCGCACCCAGGACTAATGTCGGCGCCATGTGTAGGAACATCACCGTCCTGCGTGGGCTCGAGCCAGCTGCCACCGAGCAGGAGATCTACGCGGCCGCACAGCAATACGTGCGGAAGGTCGGTGGACTGACGGGCCTGTCCTCGACGACGAAACCGGCGTTCGACAAGGCGGTCGAGGCCGTGGCCGCGGCGACCACCACTCTGCTGGCGGAGCTACCCGACCGCCGGGTTCCCCCATCGAACGAGCCGCCGCTGCGACGCCTGGCGAGCACCGACTGAGCTATCGGTCGTAAAGCTTGACCGATAGTGCCGACTGCCCGGCGCCGGACTGTGCCACGATCGAATCTCGGTGACTTGATTCACAGTCGCATCGCAGCGCAGGTGGGAGAGCAGATCGTGTCCGATAGTGAACCGAGCAAGTCCGCCCCGAGCATGGCCGCACCCCGTCGAGCGGCGCAGACGCCGGAGCCCGGCCCTTCGACCCCTGCGGAACCGCCGGCGCTCGAGATCGCGGTGCACAACCCCGCGACCGGCGAGGTCGTGGGCAGTGTCGGGGTCGATTCGGCGCACACGGTGGCCGACGCGGTCCGAGAACTGCGGCGGCATCAGCCCGCATGGGAGGCCATCGGCGCGCAGGGCCGCAAGGAGTGGCTGCTGAAGCTGCAGGACTGGATCCTGGACAACACCGACCGGCTCGCCGACGTATTGCAGTCCGAGACCAGCAAACCGCGGGCCGACGCCCTCATCGATCCCAGCTATGCCGCGGATCTGCTGGGCTACTACGCCCGCCGCGCCGAGAAATTTCTCGCCGACGACCATCCGTCCCCACACAGTCCGCTGGCTCGGGTCAAGCGCCTGACCACCGTCTACCGGCCCTATCCGGTGGTCGGGGTGATCACGCCGTGGAACTTCCCGCTCGCCATGCCCGCGATGGATGTGATTCCCGCGCTGGCCGCCGGGGCCGCGGTGCTGTTGAAGCCCTCCGAGGTGACACCGCTCTCGGCCGTCGAGCTCGCGCGCGGATGGGCCGAGATCGGCGCGCCACGGGTGTTCACGGTCATCACCGGGGCCGCGGAAACCGGTGCGGCCGTGGTGAACAACGTCGACTTCGTCCAGTTCACCGGCTCCACCGCGACCGGCAGGCGGATCGCGACGGCCTGTGCCGCACGACTCATTCCCTACAGCCTGGAGCTGGGCGGCAAGGATCCGGCCATCGTGCTCGCCGACGCCGATATCGACCGTGCCGCATACGGAATCGCGTTCGGCGGGCTGTTCAACGCCGGTCAGGTGTGCGTCTCGGTGGAGCGGGTCTACGTCGAGGCGCCGGTGTACGAGGAGTTCGTCGGCAAGCTCACCGCGCACGTGCGCGAGCTGCGCCAGGGCCTGGACGGGCGCAGGTTCGAGCACGATCTGGGCGCGCTGGCCAACGCCGCGCAGCAGGCCATTGTCACCCGGCACGTCGAGGAGGCGATCGCCAAGGGCGCCAAGGCATTGACCGGCGGACAGGCGACCGGGGTCGGCACGTTCTTCGAGCCCACCGTGCTGGTCGACGTCGATCACACCATGACGTGCATGACCGAGGAGACCTTCGGGCCCACGCTGCCGGTGATGAAGGTGGCCGACGAGGCCGAAGCCGTCGCGCTGGCGAACGACTCGGAATACGGACTGTCCGCGACGGTGTGGACCGGCGACAAGGCGCGCGGGGAACGCGTTGCGCGGCAATTGAATGCGGGCGCGGTCAATGTCAACGACGTCTTCTCCAATATCTTCAACTTCGCGCTGCCCATGGGCGGCTGGGGGCAGTCGGGCATCGGCACCCGTCTGGGCGGTCCCGAGGGCCTGCGCAAGTACTGCCGCAAGCAGGCGCTCACCGTCCCGATGCTCCCCACCCAGCAGAAGGAGATGTTCTGGTTCCCGTACAGCGCGGCCAAACTCGGCATCGCCCTGACCACGATGCGGGCCGCCGGAGCGCGCGGCATGCGGCGCCTGGGCATCCTGGACGTGATCAATACCGTTGGAGGTAAGGGCAAATGACCGACACCGGCACCATCCGCGGCAAGGTCGTGGTGATCACCGGCGGCGCGCGCGGCATCGGCCTGGCCACCGCCACCGCGCTGCACCGGCTGGGCGCGGTCGTCGCCATCGGGGACGTGGACGAGTCGGCGGTCAAGAATTCCGGCGCCGCAGGCGATTTCGAGCATTACGGTCGCCTCGACGTCACCGATCAGCAGTCCTTCGCGAGTTTCCTGGACGAGGTCGAGCGGCAGCTGGGGCCGATCGACGTGCTGATCAACAATGCGGGAATCATGCCCACCGGCCGGGTGGTCGACGAGCCCGACGCGATCACCCGGCGCATCCTGGACATCAACGTGTACGGCGTCGTGCTGGGCTCCAAGCTGGCGCTGGCCCGGATGCTGCCGCGGCGCAGCGGCCACATCATCAACATCGCCTCGCTCGCCGGCGAGACCCACCTGCCCGGCCTGGCCACCTACAACGCCAGTAAGCACGCCGTACTCGGCTTCACCGACACACTGCGGGAGGAGTACCGCGGCAGCGGCGTCTCGGCGTCCTCGGTGCTGCCGACGCTCACCAACACCGAACTGGGTTCGGGCGTGAACGCACCCAAGTTGCTGCGCGCGGCCGAACCGGAGGAGATCGCGGCCGCGGTGGTCAAGCTGCTCCTCGCGCCCCGGGCGAAGGTGCGCGTGACCACGACGGCCGGGGTGATCTCGCAGGTGGTCGGGATGCTCCCGCAGAGCTGGGGCGATGCCATCGGCCGCGCGCTCGGCTCCCAGCGGGCGTTCCTCGACGATGTCGACGCCGCGGCGCGCAAGGCGTACGAGGACCGGGTGCGCGAATAGCCCGCGCGGCGTCGTCCCGGGCGCGGCCGGCCCGGGCCCGGCTAAGGTCGAGCGCATGGCAACAGCGGTCTTCGTCGGGCTGTCCACACTCGATATCGCTTACACGGTGGCGAGCTATCCACAGGAGGACACGAAAACCCAGGCGCAAGACCAGTTCCTCGGCGCGGGCGGCCCCGCGGCCAACGCGGCGGTCGCCTACGCGGCCCTGTCGGGGCGCACGCCGACCCTGATCACCGCGCTCGGGGAACATCAGCTGGCGCACGTCATCCGGCACGACCTGGACGAGTACGGCGTCGCGCCGCTGGACGCGACGCCCGGCGCCCGGCATCGCCCGCCGATATCCTCGATCGTCGTGGCGACCGCGGCGGGCACGCGCACGATCGTCTCGCTCGACGGGTCCACCATCGCCGCACCCTTCGACTCGACGCATCTGGGACCGCTCAACGACGCCGAGGTGGTCCTGGTGGACGGGCACTATCCGGAGCTGGCCTTCGGCTTCGCGTCGGCCGCCCGCGCGCGCGGCGTACCCGTGGTCCTGGACGCGGGGCGCTGGCGCGATTCGCATGCGGCACTGCTGCGCCTGGTCGACATCGCCATCTGCTCCGCGGCCTTCGCGCCGCCGCATGCCGAGCCGGGGACCGAGGGGCTGTTCGACTATCTGCACGAGCGGGGCGTGACGTCGGCCGCGATCACCCACGGCGCCGGACCGATTCCGTATTCGACGACGGGCGAGCGCGGCACGATCGAGGTCATCGCGTGCCCCGTGGTCGACACGCTCGGCGCCGGGGACATCATGCACGGCGCATTCTGCCACTATCACGTTGCGGGACAAGCTTTTCCGGAGGCACTGCGCAGCGCGGCCGGGATCGCCTCGCTGGCCTGTGGCTCCCTGGGCACCCGCACCTGGATCTCGCAGCTGCCGGATACCGATCATCCGACATCGGCCTGAATCGATCGGCTCCGACAGGAATCACCCGCGCCGGACCGGACCGGCCGACCTGGCGAATCGGCTCATCCGGACCGATCAGATCACGGCGAACTTCCGGCCCTCGGCGCGCAGCACGAGGTCCGCGCTGTCACGGGTCCCAGCGACCAGTTCAGCATTGCGCAGATCGCTCTGCGCCACCTTGGTTTCGGCCGTCGCGACGCTCTTACCGCCGCGGATGTGCCTGCGCAGCAGCCGTTTATGCAGCACGGTCACCGGAACATCCAGGTACCAGGCCTCATCCAGATACTGACGCACCTGCGACCAGCCACCCGCCCCGACGTCGAGCAGTAGATAGTTCCCCTCGGTGATGACGATCCGCTGCCCGTCGAACACCACGCCCCCGGGCACCGGCTCGTGCCGTACGCGGTCGTATACCGGCCACGAAACCGGCTGTCCGAGCGGGGTTTCCCGCAGCCTGCGGAGCGCGGCGAGGTATCCCCGAACATCGAAGGTATCCGGTTCCCCCTTGCGCGCCAGCGCACCCGCGGCCCGCAGTTCGGCGTTGCTCAGGTGGAACCCGTCCATCGGCGCCACCTCCGCCACGCCCGCCTCGAGGGTGTCCCGCAAAGCCGCTGCGAGAGTGGATTTCCCGGCGCCGGGCGGCCCGGCGATCCCCAGCACGAATCGTCCGCCGTGGCCGCTCGCATGCTCCCGTACCCGCTCGGCAAGCATATCCAGCGACATCCCAGCATCATTGCGGATCATCCCGCCGACCTTACCGGCGACGGCGCCGCCGATCGGCAGGATCGGATTCATCGCCCCCTCGCGTCCGCCCGCAATTACCGCATACGCGGATCGGTCACTCGCACCAGCGCCTTCAGGTCGTCCTC
Source organism: Nocardia albiluteola (assembly GCF_018860155.1). Classification (GTDB taxonomy): domain Bacteria; phylum Actinomycetota; class Actinomycetes; order Mycobacteriales; family Mycobacteriaceae; genus Nocardia; species Nocardia albiluteola. Next base: position 819,463 of record NZ_JAHKNI010000001.1, on the reverse strand, counting down.
GAGCGATCTGAACATCGCGTACACCCCGGCGAACCCGATGATGCAGCCCAGGCTCAGGAACCGCACCGGGACGATGACGCTGGATATCTCCGAGATCGGAATGAAGGTGACCGTCGCGATGGTCAGCAGGGGCACCGCCGCCGTGATGGCCACGGACAGGCTGGCGTGCCGATTCAACCGGCGCAGCCAGACCACGTCCTCCTCGCTCACATGCCCGCGGTGCAGGAACATCGGGTAGATGCATCGCACCCCGTAGAAGGTGATGAGGAAGAACGGGTACGCCATCGCGATCGCCCCGCACAGCACGTGGGAGGCGATCAGATGCATCACGGACCAGGCCGGAATGCCGCCGGCGGTGAGCCACAGCCCCACGACGAATGCGGTCCCCGAGAGGATCCAGAGCGAAAAGGCCATGAACACCGCCCACTCACCGACCCGCAGCAGGTCCCTGCGTGCGCGCCGGAGAGTATCGGCGTCATATGCGCGCCCGGTCTCCAATCCGCGCAGGACCGTGATCACGCGCCGGCACAGATACACGAGTATCACCGTGCCCAGCGGAAACAGGGTGGCGTTGACCAGAGTGGTGATCACCGCGAACTGATGACGCGGACGGTCCGGCAGCAGGTTGATCACCTGCATCTCGTTGTAGTAGATGTTGTAGAGCGAGGCCAGCACATTGGGAACGATGATCGCGAGCGCGACGATGACGATCCGCCACGGCCGGAGCCGGCGCCGCCAGCTGTGCTCGGGAGGATCCACCAGATCGCGGGCGATCGGATCCAGGCACAGCTCGAATTGCTTGGCCAGCACGGCCCCGTCGCTCCACCGGCGCTCGGGCTCCGATTCCAGGCACATCAGCAGGACCCGGCGCAGGGCGGCGGGGCAGTCCGGCGGCAGCCGCCGCAGCGCATCGGCGCCCACGCCCTGCTCGCGGGCGTCCAGCATCGCCTGCAGCATCTGTCCCTCGCTCCGGCCCGTTTCGGCGGCCGGGGGATCGTCGAACGGCTTCTCGCCGGTGAGCAACTCCCACAGCACCACCGCGAGCGAATAGATGTCGGAGCGGGTATCCAGATCGGCCGCGCTGCGGCCATATTCGGGATGACAGGCCGCGAGCTGTTCGGGCGACATGTACGACAGCGATCCGCCGAAGTAGCTGGTGGGGCTGGAGTCCTCCTGATCGCGGTTGTAGCTGATATTGAAGTCGGCGAACTTGGGCACCGCCTCGGCGGTCAGGAGAATATTGGCGGGTTTGACGTCGCGATGCAGCACACCGTTGGCGTTGGCGTATCCCAGCGCCTCGGCGAGCCGGCGACCCAGCCAGGCCACGGTCTCCGGCCAGCTCAGCGCCGAAATCTCGTCACGCACACTGGAATCGGTCAGCCGGATCTCGCCCTTCTCCTCCATCGCCGCGTCGACCGCGTCCAGCAGCAGCTGCCCGGAACGCTCGGCGGGCGGCGTCACCCGCACCCAGCGCAGCACATTCAGCAGGGTGCCGCCCGGTAGAAACTGCATGTACAGCAGGCGCAGGGCGCGGGAGCCGCGTTCGGCCGAGGCGTCGTGCAGCAGCCGCTGGTCGTAGACGCGCACGATGTAGTCATGGTCGAGCTGGGCCAGCGTCTGCGGCTCGCTGCCGCGGTCCGCGGAGATCTTCACCGCCACCAGCCGCCGCATCGAGCGCTGCCGGGCCAGGAACACCCGCGCGAAGGCGCCGCTGCCCAGCTCGGTCAGCAGATCGAAATCGTCTATGTGCTGGCCGATTTCGATCCGCTCCAGGCTGTCCGGGGTGTACGGCGCGGTGAGGTCGGCGGTGGTCCGGGTCGCCTCGCTCAGGGTTCCCGGCGATTCGACGGCGGCCAGGCCGGGCCTGCGGGTGCTCTGGTCCTCGTGGTCGGCATTGAGCAGCCCGCGCAGCTCGGTGGCGTGTCCGGGATACTCGCGCAGGCAGTCCCGGGGGTCCACCCGCTCGCCGCTGTGCCGCCGGATGACGAATTCCTCGTACACGAGGTCCGCGGGCAGAGATTCCGGCGTCAGCTCCGGGAATTCGGAACAGTAGTCGTACAGCCGCTTGGGCGAGGTCGCAGAAACGTTCTGGTCGGTCGCTCTTCGACCTGCGGGGTGGCGCAGCCAGCGATGACGCAGATCCACCCGGATCAGATCGATCAGGGCGCCCAGCCGGAGGGTCTGCGCGTCGGGTAGATAGTCGGCGATTTCCGGAGGATGAGCGGCCATCTCCCAGGCGGCGGCAAATTCGGCAGCGGCGCCGAATTCCGTTCCGTCCGCAGATTGCCCGAACCTGTCGCCCGGGTCGAGACTCTTGCTCATCTGTGCACCTAACACGTGTGCGAGCAGTGCGATTCCGCCACGCCTCCCACCATCATCCCCTAGCCGTTGCCGGAATGATAATTTGCGCACCAGCACCTATTCGGCCCATTTCGACCACGACGCGACGGGGGCTTGACAGTATGCAGAACGAGGGCGCCGCAATCAGTGGCGCATTTTCGACCACATCAGTGTCTCCCGCCGTTCAGGAGGTTCCGGTGAGCGCGAACGACACCCCGGCCGCGGACTCACCGGGCCCGCTCACGGCCGTGGCCATCGCGGCCGCGGTCCGCGACGGCGCCGCCCGGCCCGAAGGGATCGTCGAGGCCGCCCTCGAACGGATCGGGCTCGGGGATCCGAAGATCAATGCTTTCAGTCTCGTTCGCACCGAGCGCGCCCTCGCGGAGGCGCACGCGCTGGCCGACCGTCCCGACCTCGACGCGCTGCCGCTCGCGGGCGTGCCGATCGCGGTGAAGAACAACATCGATGTCGCGGGCGAGGTGACCCGCGGCGGCTCGCTGGCGGGCCCCGACCGTCCCGCCGCCGCGGATCATCCGGTGGTGCGCCGGCTGCGGCAGGCCGGAGCGGTGGTCGTCGGGCTCACCGAACTGACCGAACTCGGCCTGTTCGGCACGACCGACACCCCGGAGCGGATCACCCGGTCCCCCTGGAACATTCGCTACAGCGCCGGTGGCTCCTCGGGCGGGTCCGGGGCGGCGGTCGGGGCCGGACTGGTGCCGGTGGCGCACGGCAACGACGGCCTCGGTTCGATCCGCATTCCCGCCGCGGCCTGCGGGGTCGTCGGCATCAAACCGGGACGGAGCGTGGTGCCCTCGGAGGTCGGCCTCGACTCGTGGGGCGGCATGATCGAGAACGGCGTGCTGGCCACGACCGTCGCCGACGCCGCACTGGTGCTCTCGGTGCTGGCCGATCAGCCCGCACTCGCCGACCTGGAACCGGCCAGCGGATTGCGGATCGCCCTGGCCGCCGGATCGCCGTCGCCGCTGATCCGGGTCGATGGGCAGTGGGCCGGTGCGGCGGCGCTGGCGGCCGCGAGCGCCGCGGCGGCCGGACATACCGTGCGCCAGGCGCCGCTACCCTATGCGGGCGCCACCGTGGCGCTGGCGCTGCGCTGGGTCGCGAATGCCGCGCGCGAGGCGGACGCGACCGCGCATCCGGAACTACTCCAGCGCCGCACCCGCACCCATGTGGCCATCGGCCGTGCGGTACTGCGCGCGGGATTGATACGTCCGGGGCAGGTCGACCGCATCGAGGCCCGACTATTGGACTACTTCGATCAGCACGATGTGGTGATCACACCCACCCTGGCCGGCCCGCCGCCGCGCGCGGTGGCCTGGCACCGCACCGGCTGGCTACCGAATGCCCTTGTGAGCGCGGGATATTCGCCGTTCACGCCGTTGTGGAATCTGGTCGGCTGGCCCGCGATCAGCGTGCCGATGGGGATTCATCCGCGCACCGGCACGCCGTTGGCCGCGCAGCTGGCCGGTCCGCCGCGGAGCGAGTCCACGCTGTTGCGCCTGGCCGCGCAGCTCGAGTCGGCGCGGCCGTGGAGACGCACCGCGCCCTAAGGGACTCCCGCAGCGGTATCAGGCGGCCAACTCGTTGAAGCCGCCGGTGATGACGCGGTTCGCGAAGTCGAGGATGGTGGCCCGATCGTCGTCGGCGCGCCACGCCACGGCCAGCTCGCACGGCGGCAGGCCGGAGACCGCGCGCGCGGACAGGCCGGGCCAGCGATACATGGGCACGTTGCTCTCGGCCAGCAGGCACACGCCCAGGCCGAGGCTTACCGCCTCGAGGCGCTCTTCCGCGGTCGCGGCCTCGCCACCGATCCGGGGCTGACGCCCGCCGCGGGCATCGCCGCCGAGCCAGAACTCGCGCGCCGCACCGGCTTCGGCGGGCATCGCGATGAACGCTTCGTCGGCCAGGTCGGCGAAGTCGATGGTCTCGCGATCGGCCAGCGGATGGCTCTCCGGCAACAGCACCCACCGCGCCTCGGCGCGCAGCACCTGCCAGCGGTAGCGGCCCGAATCCGGGACCGGCAGCCACATCAGCGCCAGATCGGCCTGGCGGCTGGCCAGACCGCTGGAGGGATCGGTCCAGGACGCCGAATGCATCGCGAGCCGATGCCCGCTCGCGCTCTCGAGGTCGGCGATCAGGCCGCGGCCGATCGAGCTCTGAATACCGATGCGCAACACCTCGCCCGCCTCCTGGAGGGCGACGTTGGTGACCTCCCAGAGCTCGAGGATCTTGCGGGCCCCCTCGAGCAGCTCCTTACCGGCAACGGTGAGCGCCACACTGCGCTGATTGCGATCGAACAGCACCACGTCGAGCTGGCGCTCGAGCTGGCGAATCTGCCGGGACAGCGTCGGCTGCGCGATGTGCAGCCGCTGAGCGGCGTTGGTGAAGTGCAGTTCCTCAGCGACGGCGACGAAATACCGCAGGTCGCGCAAATGCGGGTCCATAGCCCCTTGCTATCAGAATCGGTGTTGGAAATCCAGCCGTATCGAGCCCTCAGGTCTTGAATCTAGGTTCGAAACAGCCATGAAGTTTGTTAACGACAGCATATTGCCTTCGCAAATCGGACGCGCACCCACCTCCGCGAACTGCCAGCCATCCCCTCCGCTTGTCAATTCAGCCGCCAAGACGACCGAGCAACCAGCGACAACCGCCACCGCACCCCCTCGGCATCACCAACTCCCCCTCCACCGACCAGCCGATCGCCACCCCCAGCAACAACGACCCCAACGGGACATGCAGCACATCTGATAAAACTGTGAATTTAGTCACATTTTCAGCCAAAGCCGGTTCGACCATCGGCATCAGCCGCAAGTAGACATCGTGGGCCGCGCTCGTTATCTCGGTGATGGCGTCCGCGAGTTGCGCCCAACATTGGACGGTGCCGCCATCCGCATCACCTATTGGCTCTGAGCTCCACCGTCGGCGGCCTGTTCATCTCCCGCCCAGGTAGCGACCAGCGCGGCCAGTAATCGACCGAATGCCCTTGCGGTGGAAGGGATACGAATCCTGTCCCCGGTGCTTACTCGCAGCGGGCAGACTCGCGGTCATGCTCTTGCCTCGTGGCGTCAGGATCAGCTGCTGTACACCTTCGGGTCCAGCGTCCCGATGTACGGCAGGTCCCGGTACCGCTCGGCGTAGTCCAGCCCGTACCCGACGACGAATTCGTCGGGAATGTCGAAGCCGACGTGCGCCACGTCGACGTGGGTGCGCAGGGCGTCGGGTTTGCGTAGGAGGGTGACCACCTCGAGGGAGGCCGGGTTGCGGCTGGAAAGGTTGCGCTTGAGCCAGGACAGGGTCAGGCCCGAGTCGATGATGTCCTCGACGATCAGGACGTTGCGGCCGGCGATGTCCTTGTCGAGGTCCTTGAGGATGCGGACCACGCCCGAGGACGAGGTGGACGAGCCGTAGGAGGAGACGGCCATGAATTCCATCTGGGTGGGTATCGGCAGGGCCTGCGCCAGGTCCGTCATGAAGAAGATCGCGCCCTTGAGCACGCCCACCAGCAGCAGGTCACCCTCCGGTGCGTCCGAGGGATATCTCTTGGCTATCAGTTCGGCGAGCTCGCCGACCTTCGCCTGGATCTGCTCCTCGGTGATCAATACCGACGCGATGTCGTCCCCATACACGTGCGCGGTTCCCTTCGGTGACGATCCGGCGATGATCCCGACCACCGGATCACTGTGGTGTAAACGCCATTGTCAGCTTCCCATGTTCACGCCGGGCAACCAACCTCGTCCCCGGTTTCGCGCCGCCGACGGCGACCCCGCCCTGGCCACGCCAGTCGGTGACGAGCGCATCGATCGCTCGTAAATGCTTGTCTGTCAGCGCTTTTGCACCACCGGCCAGCAACCAGGCCCGGATGGCCCGGCGGCGCAGGGCGGGCACGGCAGTGGCGAGCGTCTCGACAGACAGCGCACTGCCATCAGTTGCGGAGATCAGCAACTTCTCGGCAAGCTCGTCGAGGACCGCGCCGTCCTCGCGCAGCTGCTCCGCGGTGCGGGCCAGCGCCGGGGCGACCGCACCCCCCAGCACCTCCTCGAGCAGCGGCAGCACCTCGGTACGCAGCCGCACCCGGGCGAATTCCGGCGAGACGTTGTGCGGATCCTCATGCGGCCGCAATCCCAGATCCGCACACAGCTCCCGGGTAGCCGTACGCCGCACCCTCAGCAGCGGCCGCCCCCAGGGGTCGGCGAATTCGGCCATCCCACGAATGGACCGGCCGCCGGACCCCCGGGCCAGGCCCAGCAGCACCGTCTCGGCCTGGTCGTCGAGGGTGTGCCCGAGCAGCACCGGCAGCCCCCCGCGCGCGGCCGCCAGGGCCGCATACCGAGCCTCGCGGGCCGCAGCCTCGAGCCCGCCCGCACCACCGACCTCGACGGTCAGCACCCGCGCCGAGCGGCATCCCAACGACCGCGCCGCCGCGGCGGCCGCGACGGCCACCGCGTCCGACCCCGCCTGCAACCCGTGATCCACGATCAGCGCATCGACGACCTCGGCCTCCGCAACGGCCGCCGCGGTCAGCGCCAGCGAATCCGCACCCCCGGACAACCCGACCGCAACCACACCCGTCGGCGCATACCGTGCCATCCAATCCCGCACCGCATGCCGAACCTCCAGTGCCGCTGGCGTTTCGGGCAACCGTGTGGCGAACCCGGCGGCGGACCGCCACACCGGCACGCCGCTCCCTGGCGAGCCTGCCGATTCGGACTCGAGTACCGTGCCATCGTCCGGCGGATCCATCCCGCGCACCGACCCCGGCGGCGGGCCTATCGTCGCGTCGCGACCACTCCCCGGACGATCCGCCCGCGCCCCGCCCGGCGGCCGTCCCATCCTCAGCCCAGCACCCGGTCGACCCACCGCTGCGGGTCGGCGATCTCATCCGTCCGCGGCAGCGTCTCCGCATCGGTCCACACGGTGTTGAACCGCTCCATGCCGACCCGCTCGACCACTCCGTCCACGAACGCCTTGCCCCGGACGTACTGGGCCACCTTGGCATCCACGCCGAGCAGCGCGCGCAGCAACCGCTGAATCGGATTCGCCGGACGACGCCGCCGCCGATCGAATGCGCGCCGGATCTGCTCCACGGTCGGGACGACCGCCGGGCCCACCGCATCCATGACGTGGTCGGCGTGGCCCTCGAGCAGGGTGCCGAGCATCAGCAGCCGGTCCAGCGCCGCGCGCTGCGGCGGGGCCTGGGTGGCGCGCAGCAGGCCCAGTACCCCGCGATTGGCGGGATCGGAGTCGTCGGCGCCCGCGCGACGGCGCTCGCGCACCTCGTCCAGCAGGCGGTTCAGCATCTCGTTGAGCGGCTCGTCGCCCACATCGCCGAGCACCTCGACGTTCTGCTTCATGTACCCGGCCAGCCACGGCGCCGAGGAGAACTGCACCCGGTGGGTCACCTCGTGCAGGCACACCCACAACCGGAAGTCGGCGGGCGAGACGCCCAGGGCGCGCTCCACCATCACGATGTTCGGGGCCACCAGCAGCAGCGTGCCGTCCGGCCCGCTGAACGGGTCGTACTGGCCCAGGATGGCCGTGGACAGGAAGGCCAGCATCGCGCCCGCCTGCACCCCTGCGGGTTTGCCGCGCAGCCGCCCGCCCTCGCCGAGGCCGGTGAGCTGGGACATCGAATCGGCGGCCGCGTGGATCCAGCCGGGCCGGTCCACGATGCGCGCGGCGGGCACCGGCCGGTCGTCCGTGAGCAGACTGACCTCCCGCACCGGCCCCTCGGCTCGCGCGGAGGCCGAAACGAGTTCCGCGACAACCTGTTCGGCCGAATAGCGCGAGATCCGGGGCCCCGCGGGCACCAAGGCCGCGCCGGCGCGGGCGGCGAGCTGCCAGTCGACCGCGCCTGCCAGCGCCGAGCGCCTGGGCCTATCGGCCAGCCCGCCGGTCGCGGCCTCGACCAGCACCTGTTCGTGCCGGTCGGCGGTGTCTTCGGGTCCGGTCATAGGTCATCCACCCGTCAGGAGCATCCACAGTTGCGCAGCGTGGCAGTGACGGCGTCCAGTGCCGCCCGGCTCGCATCCTGCGGCTTGTCGTTCGACATCAGCGCGAAGGTCAGCACCCTGCCGTCCTTGTCCAGGACATACCCTGCCAACGCGTTCGAGACCGACAGAGTTCCGGTCTTGGCCCGCGCCCATCCGGCCGCGACATTGCTCGGGGGCGTGGTGTACCGGAAGGCCAGCGAGCCCGTGCCCGCCGCGACCGGCAGGTAGTCCAGCAGCGGACCGAGCGGATTGCCCGAACTCGGGGAACCGCCGGTGCTGACGACGGTGGCGCTCGGGGTGCCGTTGGCCGAGGCGACGCCCTGCGGCCCGGCGGCGGCCTGGGCGATGATCTTGTCCAGCAGCCGGGACGGGATGCGGTCGTCGGTGGACAGCCCGCTGGTGTCGCGCAGGACCGTCCCGGCGGTGTCGAATCCGGCGGCGTTCAGGGCGGTCAGCACGGCCTGCGCGGCGCCCGCGAAGGACGGCTGGCCGCCGGTGGCCGCCGCGATCTCGCGGCCGATCGCCTCGGCGACGACGTCGTCGGAGTCGGTCATCATCTGGGTCAGGCGCTCCCACAGCGGCGCGGACTGCACCTGCGCGACCGGCGTCGCGTCGGCCGGGGCCTTGCCCGCGTGCACCTTCGCCGGATCGATGCCCAGTGCGAGGGCCAGCCGCCGCCCGGCGTCCAGCGCGGGAGTCGGGGTGCGCGGGGAGTATTCGACCATCGGGTTCAGGCGGCCGCCCTCGAGCATGACCGGTTCGATCGGCGCCCACGACCCGCCCGCGATGTCGGCCGGGTCCCAGCCCGGCGCCTGCGACGGTCCGGCGTAGGCGGAGGTGTCGACCACGACGCTGCCGAAGGTGCGACCGGAGGACTGGATCTGGGACACCAGGTCCGAGAGCTTGGGCCCGTCGGGGTAGTAGCCCTTGCCGTTGGCCTGGGCGGTCAGGGTCGGATCACCGGCGCCGACGAGCACCAGCTCGTTCGAGTCGGGGCTCGACACCGCCTTCGTGGTGATGCGGTGATCGGCGGGCAGTACGAGCAGCGCCGCCGCGCCCGTCAGGACCTTGGTGGTCGAGGCCGGGATGATCGCCTTGTCCGAATCCTTCTTCCACAGCACCGTGCCGGTGGCGGCGTCGGTCACCGAGCCGCTGAACGCGCCCAGGTCCGGGTTCGCGACCACCTGGGCCAGCGCCGAGGCCAGGCCCGTCTGGGACGGTGCGGGTGCGGTCGACGACGCGGCGGACAGCCGCGGCGAGGGTGCCTGCGGTGCGGGTGCGGCCGCGATCTTCAGGCCGCCGTGCCGGAACTCCTCGGTCCATGGCTTGACGATGACCAGCGCCGTCGCGGCCGCGGCCACCACCACGACCAGTCCGGCGCTCACCCCGATCCAGACTTTGCGCCGCCGCCGGGTCGCGAGACCACCGATGTTCTTCCTGCTTCGACCTGCCACCTGACCGTAATCTCCCTAAGCTGCTCGCGCCGCGGCCGTCGTCGGCTGAGACGTGCGAAATCGAGTCCCTGCCGCACCCCAGCGCCCACCGACCACACTATCCTCACTTCGCCAGCGTTCTGCCGAACGAGTTGGCGAGTCGAAGCCTGCCTGCGGTAGTCGAGGGAGGCAGCCGCCAGTTGGATACGAGCATCAGACGAAGGAGATGACGTGGAGTTCGATGTCACCATCGAGATCCCCAAGGGTCAGCGCAACAAGTACGAGGTCGACCACGAGACCGGCCGGGTACGGCTGGATCGTTATCTCTACACCCCGATGGTCTACCCCGCGGATTACGGCTTCGTGGAGAACAGCCTCGGCTCCGACGGCGATCCGCTGGACTGCCTGGTGCTGCTGCCGGAGTCGGTGTTCCCGGGCGTCATCGTCGAGGCCCGCCCGGTCGGCGTGCTGCTGATGAGCGACGAGGCCGGCGGCGACGAGAAAGTCGTGGCCGTGCCCGCGGGCGACAAGCGCTGGAACCACATCCAGGATGTCTCGGACATCCCGGAGTTCGACCGCAAGGCCATCGAGCACTTCTTCGAGCACTACAAGGACCTCGAGCCCGGCAAGTGGGTCAAGGTCGACGGCTGGGGCGATCGCGCCAAGGCCGAGACGCTCGTCGAGGAGGCCTTCGCCCGCCTGAAGGAGCAGGGCGGGCACTGAGTGCCCCCATCGGGCATGCCCGAGACGACATCCGGTCCCCGGACCGGATGTCGTCAGCGTGTCTATTTCCCCTGATAGTTCGGGGGACGCTTCTCGAAGACGGCCTGCAGCGCCTCGGTCAGATCCTCCGAGGGCAGGAAGGCCGCGTTCCACGCCGAGACGTAGCGCAGCCCGTCGGCCACCCGCCCCGCGCGCGGCTGATCGAGCACGTCCTTGATGCCCTGCACCACCAGCGGCGGATTCGCCGCGATCTCGGCGGCCAGCGCGTGCGCGGCCTCGAGCACCGCGTCCTGATCCGGGTAGACGTCGTTGACCAGGCCGATCTTCTCCGCGCGGGCGGCGTCGATGTCCCTGGCGGTCAGGGCGAGCTCGCGCACGTGGCCCTCGCCGATGATGCCGGGCAGCCGGTGCAGCGAGCCGATGTCCGCGACAATGGCAACCTTCGCCTCGCGCAGGCTGAACTTCGCCTCGGCGCTGGCCAGCCGGATGTCCGCGGCGGCAATCAGATCCAGGCCGCCGCCGATGCACCAGCCGCTGACCGCGGCCACGACCGGCTTGCGGCAGTCGGCGACCGCCGTCACCGCGGCCTGCATGCGGCGGACCTCGTCGAGGAAGGCGGTGCGCGGGGCCGCGAGGGCGCGCTCGCCCAGCAGCGGCCCGAACGTCGGGGCCATCGCGGGCAGGTCCAGGCCGTAGGAGAAGTGCTTGCCCGATCCGGTGAGGACCACCGCGCGCACCTCGGGGTCGGCATCGAGCTCGGCGAAGATCAGCGGCAGCTCACGCCAGAAGTCCGGGCCCATGGCGTTGCCCTTGCCCGGGCCGGTCAGTGTGACCCGCGCAACCTGGTCCTTGCGATCGACGATGAAGGCCTTCCAATCACTCATCCGCCCAGCGTAGCGGCACTGTTCGAGGCCACCTCAGCGCGTCGCGAGAGTGTGTGAAGGGTGTGCTGAATATGCTGTGCCGCAGTGTCTTACCCCTGCCCGTCCGGCGCAGGATGAAGATCGTCAGTCCCCGGTTCTCGCCCGGAGCCGGCCGGTTGCCGAACGGAGGCAGGTCATGTTGATGTACAGGGGCATCGGCCTGGAGCGCTTCAACTCGCTCCCCCGCGCCCGAGCCGTCCACGCCCTCTTCGCATGCTGTTCCAGCGTCACCTGGGCGAACAAGCTCGCGGACGAACGGCCCTACGCCGATCGCACGGCCCTGCTCGCCGCGGCCGACCTCGAATTGTCCGCGCTATCGCCGCACGACCTGCAGCGATCCCTCGATTCGGTTGTGCGCGAGCCGGTTTCCGGACGTACCGCCGATGAGCTGGCGCGGATCACCCGGATGCGCATCGACCGGATGCTCGGGCCCACCTTCGGCTATCCGGAATACTGATCCCCCGGCAGTGCGCCGAAATCGGTTCTACCCTGGTGCCATGGCTAGGTCGTTGCCCGCCGTCGCGGCTCGGGTGTCCGATACTCTCATCGCCCGCGGTCACCACGGCGTGATCGTCACTCAGGACGAGCCCACCCACACCGCCGCGCAGGCCGCGCAGGCGCTCGGGGTCGAGGTGGGTGCGATCACCAAGTCGCTGCTGTTCCTGCTCGACGAGGATCCGGTGTTGCTGCTGGTGTCCGGCGAGCACCAGGTCGACCTGGAGCGCACCGGCGAGCGGCTGCAGGGCACGCTCACCCGCGCCCCGGCCGAGGTGGTGCGCGCGGTCACCGGGCAGCCGATCGGCGGGGTCGCGCCCGTCGGGCATCCGACCAACCTGTCGACGTATGTGGACAACGCGCTCTCGCGCCACCGCGAGCTGTGGGCGGCCGGTGGGCATCCCAATACTTTGTTCCGGACCTCGTTTTCCGAGCTCGTGCGGATCACTGCGGGCCTGGCGATCGACGTGGACTGATCGGTGAGTGGCATATGCCGGAATACCCGCCGGGCCCGCGACGTAGGTTGGGACTGTGAGTGAGCTAGATCTGAGCGGTATCACCGCGGCGGAGTTCCGCGCCGCCATGCGGCACTACCCCGCCGGGGTGACGATCGTCACGCTCGAACAGGACGGCCGGCCCATCGGATTCACGGCCACCTCGTTCGCCTCACTCTCGGCCGAGCCCCCGCTGATCTCGTTCAATATCGCCGAGACCTCGTCGAGCATCGAGGCCATGCTGTCCGCCCGGTCGCTGGTCGTGCACTTCCTGGGCGAGCACCAACTGCATCTGGCACAACGGTTTTCGCGCAGCGCGGAGGAACGGTTCAGCGACTCCGCGCTGTGGACGACGCTGGAGACCGGCGAGCCGGTGCTGCACAGCACCCCGCTCTGGGTGCGCGCGTCGGTGCACCAGCTGCTCCCGATCGGCGATCACACCCTGGTCATCGGCCTGGTCACCCGCGTGCACGACAACACCGAAGACGCGCCCATCGCGGCGCCGCTGCTGTACTACAACGGGTCCTATCACCGCCCCCGCGGACTGGAGTGATTCACCCGGCGGACGCGATGGTCCCGATACCGAGTGCCGCCAGTATCCCGGCGCTGATCTGCTCCAGCCGATCTCGTACGCGTGGGCGCCGCAGCAGGGCCACCGCGCCGGCGGCGGCCAGGGCCACGATCACCATTTCCGTTGCGGCGATGCTCGATTCGATCGCACCGAGGGTCAGCGTGCCGGTGAAGGTGACGTGGGTCAGGAACTGCGGGAGCACGGCGAGATAGAACAGGCCCACCTTCGGATTGAAGAGGCAGGAGACCAGCCCTGCGGTGAATGCAGAACGCGCAGAAGCGGTTCCGCGCGCGGAAATCGACTCGGGGGCCGACTCCAACGCCGAATCGGTAAGCAGCTGTTCTGTTTTCCCTGCCCTCGTCCGGCGATGCTCGCGCAATGTCCGAATTCCCAAGTACAGCAGGTAGATTCCTCCGATCACCTTGAGAATTCGGTAGGCCGTCGCGGACTGCTCCAACAGCGTGGCGACCCCGGCGGCGACCACAACCGCCCAGGCGATGCCGCCCAGCGCCGACCCGAGCGACGCCGCGATCGCCGGTCGTCGTCCGGCCATGGCGTAGCGCAGGACCAGGAACGTATCGGGCCCCGGAGTGATGGCCAGCAGCAGGCACAGGCCGACGAAGCCGAGTAGCAGGGAAGGACTCACCGGACTACGCAACCGCAGTTCATGGCGGATGGCAAGGGAATATGACGCGGCCGGGAGTTGACAACGACGGGCGGTGTCTGCCAGTCTCGGGACAGGTCATGAGTACCAGCGTCAAGCCCCGGCTAGCTGGTCGGCAACCCTCCTCCGCGGCGGGGTGCTCCGGGTGACGACCGGGCCGTAGCCCGACCGGGCACGGCAAGCGCGGACTCCGTTCACCTTTCCCGGGGTCCCCTTGGTCCCGAAGGGATTTGTGTGATGACTGCTGTACTCACGTCCAGCTGTGCCCCGATCGCCCGCGTTTCCGGATGCGATCTGCGAGTTCCGTTGGTACAGGGCGGAACTCGCGAATATGCCAACTTCGACTACGCCGCCAGCGCGCCGGCCCTGGCCCAGGTCGCCGACCGGGTGAGCGAGCTGCTGCCGTACTACGCCAGCGTGCACCGCGGCGCCGGATACGCCTCGCGCATCTCCACCGACTGCTACGAGAATTCCCGCACCGCGGTGGCCCGCTTTCTGCACTGCGCCGACGACCAGGTGGTCGTCTTCACCCGCAACACCACCGATTCGCTGAACCTGCTGGCCTCCTGCGTGCCCGGCGACACCGTGGTGCTCGACATCGAACATCACGCCAACTTCCTGCCCTGGACCCGGCACGGCCGCCGCGTCGTCCCGGCCGCGGACACCGTCGAGGAGACCATTCGCCGGGTCGTCGCCGAGCTGTGCACCAAACCCGCTGCGCTGCTTGCCGTTACCGGCGCCTCGAACGTGACCGGCGAGGTGCTGCCGCTGCGCCGGCTGGCCGATATCGCGCACCAGTGCGGCGCACGGATCCTGGTCGACGCCGCGCAGCTGGCGCCGCATCGCCGAATCGACCTGTGCGCCACCGGAATCGACTACCTCGCGTTTTCCGGCCACAAGCTGTACGCGCCGTTCGGCGCGGGCGTGCTGGTGGGCCGGCGCGACTGGCTCGATGCCGCCGACCCGTATCTGGCCGGGGGCGGAGCCGTGCGCGAGGTGACCACGGGCGGCGCCGAATGGGCGCCCGCGCCGCAGCGTCACGAGGCCGGATCGCCGAACGTGCTGGGCGCCGCCGCCCTGGCCGCGGCCTGCGACGCACTCGGCGCGATCGAGGAGCGCACCGCCGTCGAACACGAGCGCGCGCTGGCCGATCGGCTGCGCGCCGGCCTGAATGCCATTGCGGGAGTGAACTTCCTGCGCATCTGGTCCGACAGCGAGGACAGCGTCGGCATCGTCGCGTTCACCCTCGACGGATTCGAGCCCGGACGCGTCGCGGCGTATCTGTCGGCCGAGCACGGGATCGGCGTGCGCGACGGCCGCTTCTGCGCACACCCGCTGCTGGCCCGCCTCGGAGTCGACGGCGCGCTCCGAGCCAGCATCGGCCTGGGCACCTCCGCCGCCGACGTGGACCGCCTGATCGAGGCCGTCGCGACCCTGGTCGAGCAGGGCCCCGCCTGGAACTACGCCTGCACCGAGGGCCAGTGGAACCCGGTACCGGAGACCCGCCCGGGCCTGGCCGCTGCGGCCGCCGCAGGCGCGGCGCCCTGCACCTTCTGACCGCCTGCCAGCGGCGGAACCTGTAGCAGCCCGACGCGATGTAGTCGGCCATGGCACGGTGCGTGTGTCGTCGCCGACCAGCGGCGCGAAGGGGCGATCCGGCTGGCAAAAGCACGCCGATCCTTCCCTTCCGATCGGGCGCGGTCCGCGGGGTTCCGGTCCCGATTGCGCATGCTCGTCGCACCCGGCGGAACAGGCGCGATCCGCGGCGGGTTCCGGTCACGATTGCGATGCTCGCCGCGCCCGGCGGATCGGCGGTGAGCTCCGGTGGGCGCCTCTCCGAGGGCATGAGGTACCTGGCCGCCAGCTCCTCGACCAGTGGGTCGTCCTCGGTGACCGCGTCGAGCGCCTCGAGATCGGACTCGACCGCGAGTTCCGAAGTGCCCGAGCCTGTTACGGCACGAGATACCGGGCGGCCAGTTCCTCCACGAGCGGATCGTCCTCGGTGACCGCGTCGAGCGCCTCGAGATCGGATTCGACCGCGATCTGCCGGGGATCGTCCCACTCGGGATCCGGGGTGCCGTCCTCGGTCAGCTGGCGCAGCAGTTTCTCGCGGATTCGAGCCTTCAGGGAATCGGCCATAGTCCCAGCATGCCGGACCGTGCGGCCGGATCCCACAGCAGCAACCAACCCGTCCTCCTAGACCGGCGCCAGCCAGGCGCCCCAGGGGGTATTGCGCAGCACCGTGAACGCCGCGAGCAGCGTCAGCACGATCGCCAGCGTGGTACGGCTCATCGTGAACGAACGTCCCGGACGACCACGCCAGCGGCGCACCATCCAATCGCCCCACCACAGCGTGAATCCCAGGATCAGCGGCAGCAGAAAGACATTGCTGTGCACCGCGTTCAGGATCCGACCCTCGGTCAGATTGTGCATCGCCCGCAGCCCCCCGCACCCCGGACACCACCACCCGGTCAACGCATAGAACGGGCAGACCCCGTAGGAACCCTGCACATGCGGATCGTGGAAATGCACCAGCACCGCCGCCGCAAACGCGACACCCCCGACCAGCGCCGGCGCGCCGAGTGCCCGCCAGCCGGATGCCTTGTCTACGGCGCCGACCACAGTCGGCGGACCGCCCATCGGCTCGCCCACCCGGTCTCGCCGCGATTCATCCGCCCGAAGTTCACCGGTCTCGGCTACGCGATATGCACTCGGCCCTACCGCAGAATGTCCGCCCGTCCCGGCCGCCCGATGCCCACCCGGTGCGGCCGCGCGTCGGCCGCCCGTCCCGGCCACGCCATGCTCGCCCGCTGAGAGCCGGTTAGGCTCACCAGCCAGAGAATCGCCCGCCCCGCCAACGAACGATCCGCTCGGTCCACCGGCGCGGGGTTCACCCGGCTGCACGATCCGGTGCGCGCCCGGCTTGCCCGCCCAGGTTCCGGCCGGCCCACCGACCGAATGTCCGGCCGGCTCGCTGAACCTGCGGTCGTCCAGTTCGCCGCCGCCCGTCACGTCCGGATGCCCTCCCGAGTTATCCACATTTCTCACGGTAGCGGCCCGCCGCGGCGATTCGCCACGTCAATCCGGCCGTGCGTGAATTCAGCACAGTCGCGTCACATCGAAAATCGCCGACGGCCGCGGTGATTCGACCGCTCACTCCGGCTGGGCGAAGCGGAGCTGGTTGCCGAAGGGGTCGGTGAGGTCGAAGCCCGGGCCGCCGGGGCCGTCCTCGGGCGTGCCCGGGCGGGCGAAGGGGTAGTCCTTCGCGGCGAGTTCGGCCTGCAGGCCGTGGATGTCGCCGACGGCGATCCAGACGACAGAACCGGGGGTGCCGTCGCCGTGGTGTTCGCTGAGGTGGATCACCGTGCAGGAGCGGGACAGCTGCGCGTACAGCGGCAGTGCGGTTTCGAAGCGATGCTCCCAGTCGACGACGAATCCCAAGTAGCCGCAATAGAACTCGTACGCCTTGGCGATGTCGAAGATGCGCAGCACGGGAATCGGGGCGGCGAGGTGGATCGAGTCGGCGGGCATGGGCTCGATGCTGGCACAGTCCGGGGTCGGGATCCGTTATTCAGCGGATAGGGGCGCGTTCGACGGCGGGGGCGGTGAGCAGCCCGGCGAGCATGTCGATGGTCTCCGCCCATGCGGTCACGTCCCCGGCGTCGACGATTCCGTCCTCCACGGCCCGCTCGTGGTCGGCGAGCAGCGCGAACAACGCGGTGGGCAGTCGCCGCAGCCTGCGCACCCGCAACTGCGCGGCGAGTTCGGGCAGGCCACGCTCGAGCCGGTGCATGATCACCCGCACCGACGTGCGGCGTTCACCGTTCAGATTGGCCTCGTCGGTGACCGCCGGATGGGTGCGGATCTGTTCGAGAAACCGCGCGTAGTGGCCGATTCCGTGCCGGGCGACCAGCTCGAACATCGGCACCACCAGCACCTCCAGCAGGGCGTGCACATCCTCGGTCGCGTCCCGGCCCGCGCGCTCGGCGAGCAGCTCCAGCCGCCGCACCTCGAGGGTGGCCATGCGCCGTTCGACCACGGCCTCGATGAGCCCGTCCCGGGAACCGAAGTGGTATTGGACCGCGGAGTTGTTCCGCTGCCCCGCGGCCGCGGCGATATCGCGCAGGGGGACCTGCGGCCCGCGTTCGGCGATCAGCCGCTCCGCCGCGAGCAGGATCCGATCACGTGCCGTTGTCTCTGCCACGGAGTGCACAGTACCAGGCATTAAAGAACAAGCCCTTGACAGTTAAGCACTAATTCTTAAGACTGCTGTGACCCGAACCACTGCATTCACCTACCCGCCGGCGCCGCAATCTCCGCCGGCTCACCATCTGCCGAAAGAGCACCTGATGATCCTGGACATGTTTCGACTCGACGGCCGCGCCGCCGTCGTCACGGGCGCGGGGCGCGGCATCGGCGCGGCCACCGCGCTGGCACTCGCCGAGGCCGGGGCCGACGTCGCGATCGCGGCCCGCACCACCGAGCAGTTGGACGAGGTCGCGGGCAAGATCCGCGCCCTGGGCCGCAAGGCCGTCACCGTTCCCTGCGATCTGTCGGACCTGGCCGCCGTCACCGCCTTCGCCGAGACGGCCGCCTCCGAACTGGGCCGCCTCGACATCGTCGTCAACAATGTCGGCGGCACCATGCCGAACACCTTCATGACCACCACTCCGGACTTCCTGGAGGAGGCCTTCCGCTTCAACGTGTCCACCGCGCACGCGCTCACCCAGGCCGCGGTACCGCACATGCTGCGCAACGACGGCGGCTCGGTGGTCAACATCTCCTCGATGATGGGCCGCACCGCCGGGCGCGGCTTCCTGGCCTACGGCACCGCCAAGGCCGCGCTCGCACACTGGACCCGCCTGGCCGCCACCGACCTGTCGCCGCGGATCCGGGTCAACGGCATCGCGGTCGGCTCGGTGCTCACTTCGGCCCTGGATGTCGTTGCGCAGCAACCGGAAATCAAGAAGAAGATGGAGGACGCGACGCCGCTGCACCGGCTCGGCGAGCCGTGGGAGATCGCCGCGGCCATCGTCTACCTGAGCTCGCGCGCGGGCTCGTACGTCACCGGCAAGGTGCTCGAGGTCGACGGTGGCATCGAACACCCGAATCTCGAACTGGGACTTCCGGATCTGTGAGGAGAAGCCGATGACCTATCGCGTAGTGCAGTGGAGCACAGGCAATGTCGGGCGCTGGTCGCTGCGATCCATCATCGCGCGTCCCGAACTCGAGCTCGTCGGGGTCTGGGTGTCCGGCTCGGCCAAGGCCGGTAAGGACGCGGCCGAACTGGCCGGGCTGGACACCCCGACCGGCGTCCTGGCCAGTACCGACGCCCAGGCGCTGATCGCGCTGCAACCGGACTGCATCGTGCACACGGCCATGGCCGACGACCGGCTGATGGAGGCGGTCGAGGATCTGAAGATGTTCCTGCGCGCCGGCATCAACGTGGTGTCCAGCAGCCCGGTCTTCCTGCAGTTCCCGTACGGCACACTGCCTTCCGAGGCGATCGATCCCATCGTCGAGGCGGCCGAGGCCGGCGGCGCCTCGCTGTGGGTCAACGGCATCGACCCCGGCTGGGCCAACGACTGGCTGCCGCTGCTGCTGACCAGCGGCAGCGAGCGGATCGACCGGGTCGTCTGCTCGGAGCTCATGGACTACTCCACCTACGACAATCCGAAGGTGCTGTTCGAAATCATGGGCTTCGGCAGCGAGCTGGACGAGCTGCCGCTGCTGCTGCAGCCCGGCGTGCTGACCCTGGCCTGGGGCAGCGTCGTCCGTCAGCTGGCGGCCGCGCTCGATGTCGAACTCGACAGCGTGACACAGGATTTCGAGCGGCTCCCGGCCATCGAGCCGCTGGAGGTGGCGGGCCGGAAGATCGCCCCGGGTACCGCCGCGGCGCTGCGCTTCCGGGTCAGCGGAATCCGCTCGGGGCGGGAGGTATTCGCGCTGGAGCACATCACCCGCCTGCACCCGGACCTCGCCCCCGACTGGCCCCAACCGGCCGGAAAGGGTTGCTACCGGGTCGAAGTCGAGGGCGAGCCCGATTACCAGCTGGACCTGCAGCTGTACAGCGGCGGCGACCACGCCCGCGCCGGGCTGGTCGGCACCGCGGCCCGGCTCGTCAGCGCCGTGCCCGCGGTGGTCCGAGCGCGACCGGGGCTGCTCACCGCGGTCGACCTCCCGCTCACGACCGGGCGTGGACTGGTGTCCTGAGCGCCATCAAGCAAATCGCCAGCGACCGAACGATCTTGGTCTGGGCCGCGGCCGGGCGGTGTCGCCGCGTCGGGCGCGGCGTACCGACCGACCGGACGGTCCGTCGATGTTGCTCGTATATCAACGCATTTCGTTAACGTGACTGACACGTCATCAACACCGGGTGGAACCGGTCTTCGTCGGCGACCGGTTTCACCCGGCATTTCTTCCTGAACCGCACGCTGTTTCATTCCGCGCACCAGCAGCCCCGGAGTTCACTTCTCGAGATCCCCGGCGTTCCTGTGAAATTGCGGTACCGTTTACCCGAGGGCCTTTACGGGTTTAGGGCCGGGCAGGAGTGCGCATCGTGAACAACGCCGGAGCGGAGGCGAACCCAGCAGATTTGCCGGCTTCGGCAAGCGCGCGTGTTGGTTCGATCGCCGCGCCCCAGCCGCAGTCGGCCGCGCCCGCTCCGACGGCCGCCGCCCGGAGCGCCCGGACTCGAAGTCCGTTCGCGTCCGCACGCTGACATCATCGGCAGCGCAAGAGGTTTGCTGAACGATGAGTCTCGAGATCCCCCCAGGGTTGCAGTGGTTGTCCTACCTGGCGGGTTCGTCGTGGCCGAAGGGTGATGAGGACAAGCTCTTTGCGCTGAGCAAGGTGTGGGGTGCCTCGGCCACGGATCTGGAGAACATCCTTCCGGCGCTGCACAGCGCGTGTGATACGGCGCTGGCCAATTACACCGGTGGCGGCGCGGATCAGATGAAGTCGCAGTTCGATCAGTTCTTCTCCGGGGACAACTCGATCGAGAACATGGTCAAGGGGTTGCAGCAGATCGAGGGGTCGGTCTACGACTGCGGTACCCAGACCGAGTACGCGAAGCTGCAGATCATCATCACCCTGGCGATCATGGCCGCGGAGATCGCGTATGCGCTGGCCACGTTGTGGGGGGCGTGGGCGGTCGGGGTGATCGAGGCCGAGGGCGCGGGCATCATGCGGATCATCGCTCGCACCCTGGCCGAGAAACTCGCCGCCCAGGCGGCGAAGGTCGCGGAGAAGCCGCTGTGGAAGCTGGCCGCGATCGAGGCGCTCAAGCAGGGCGGCATCGGCATGGCCTCGGACGCGCTGGCCCAGGGCATCCAGCTGAGTAAGGGCCACCGCCACGGCTTCGATCTCAAGCAGATGGCGATCTCCGGCGCGGTCGGCGCGGTCTCCGGTGGCGTGGCCACCCCGATCGGACATATGGGTGGTCAGTACCTGGGCAAGTGGCTGGGCGGGGAAAAGGGGCTGAACTGGTGGAAATCGGGTCTGGTCGCGGTCGGGTCGGGTATCCCCGCCGGCATGGTCGGGGCCGGCGCCGGGAGCCTGACCTACGGAATCCTCACCGGGCAATGGGAATTCGATCCCACCTCGCTGCTCGGCGGTGTGGGTGGCGGCCTGGTCGGCGGTGTCCACGGGGTACTCGGGCACATGACGGGCCACTACAACGCGCAGAACTTCGGCGGGCACGAGGAACCACTACCGGCCTACAGCAACGACCGGCCACCGGCGTACGGCGACGGCACCTCCAAGACCGACCTGAAAAACAACGCCTCGACGTTTCCCGCGTCCTCGAAGGGGCAGGACACCGGCACCGAGAGCCAGACCAACGGCAACGGTCGTAATGGCAACTCGGGCAATGGAAACGAGCGCAGCAGCAGCCCCGTCGAGGGCAACGGCAACTCGGACAACAACGGCAACTCGGGCAACAACGGCAGCGGGCGCAACGGCAGCACGGCGAACGACAACGGCCGCAGCGGAACTCCTGCCAACAACAACGAGCGCAATGCCGGCCAGTCGAACGGCAACGGGTCCAGCAACGCGAATCGCAACTCGACCCCGATGCGAGATCCGGCGAATCGGCAGACCCCCGAAGGCTCGAACCAGACCGGCCCGCGGGCCTCCTCCTCCCCCTCCTCGATCGGCGAACACAACCAGCCCAACCAGATCGCGCAGCACACCGGACAGACGGTCACTCCCGAGCACTCGCCGCTCAGCACCTCCCACAACGACCAGACCACCGCCCCGGAGGCGCACAACCAGGTCGGCGGCAACGGCGAGCACCAATTCGGCGGTAATGGCGAGCACAACCAGACCCGGCCCGAGAACCAGAGTCAGAATCAGCCTGAGACACAGTCGCAATCGAGCACCAACTCGAATCGACCGCCGCAGACGCCCCGCACCCCCGGATCGAACGTCCCGGACGGATCGAGCAACCCGTTCCAGAGCAACACCCCGGAGCAATCCCACACCACACCGGAGGGAAATCTCGGCTCCAACAACCCGTACCGCAACCTCGTCACCGCGGGATCCGACCAGAACCCCGTCACACCGGAATTCAAGTCCAACAACCCCTACCAGGACCTCGTCTCCCATCAGGAGTCGAACGCACCCACCTCGTTCTCCTCGTCCGAGAACCCGTTCGGCCTCGGCTCGAACGACCGAATCAACCAGGACCAGAACGACTTCAATCCCCTCGCACCGCGCGGCGACACCAACCCGTTCCGCCGCGACTCCACCCTGGACAGCGAATTCGGCGACCAGCAGAGCTCCCCGATCACCCCCGGCAGTCCGCGCCCCCCGAGCCGCGATTCCGGTTACAGCAGCGACAACGAGCAGAGCTCGCCGCTCGGACCGAACAGCAAGGACAACAACCCGTTCCGCACCGGGAGTGCCGGACTCGATTCCCGGACAACCAAATCCGAGAACGATCCGTTCTCCAAGCTCACCGCCGAGCGGCAGACCCCGATCGATCGCCCCCAGGCCGGGAACGCGAAGTCGGAGCACACGCAGCTCACCGGGAAATCCGCCCAGAACGATCAATCCCGTACCACGACACCAGAATCCAGCGAGCACCTCACCGGCGGACCGCGAGCGGGCACCCCGCCCAAAGGCATGGAGAAGCTCTTCGAGCACCTGCCGCACAACACCCACCTGAGCACCGAGGAAAACACCGGCAGGACGCTGCTCAACGACTGCGGCCGCCAGTCACTGCAACACCTCGCCGAGGAATTCCCCCACGCCGGAATCCTGCCCCCCAGCGAACCCGTCGGCCTGCACGGCATGGGCGCGGCGGACTTCCAGGCCCGCGCGGGCGGACCACTCCAAAGCTTCAAGGACCCAAGGGAAGTCGGCGCGCACCTGCTGAGGCTCGGCGACGGCGCCGCGGCCACCGTCGTGGTCGCTTACAAGGGCCCCACCGACCACAACAACATCGGCGCCCACGCCTACGTCCTGCACAACCACGACGACCGGATCCACGTCTGGGACCCCACCACCGGCACCGAAGTCCCCTTCGAACAACACAAGATTCCCGACATCGCCAGCACCAGCGCGGTGGTCTACAACCCCGCCACCGGCCACTCCGAGCACATCGAGGACCGCCCGAATACCGGTGTCGCGATCATCGGCGATACTCGCATCGGCCGAATCGCGCCCACCCGTATGCCGGACCTGACCGAGTTCCACACGATGGCGGACGACACGACGCACAACGCGACGAAGCCGCCCGTGCATACGGACACGCCGCAGTCACGTCAACGCGACGACGTACCCGCCGCCGCGGGCGATCAGCGGTTCGGCGGCGCGGCGGGCAAGGCCTGGGAGGACGTCACCGAGCTCGGCAACGATCCGCGTCAGATGTCCAAGGTCGAGTTCGGCAGGGGCTCGCCGGACGCGCACGATGTGGTGGCGCTCGGCGACGAGTCCGGCGCCCGGTACATCTGGTCGAAGTCCGACGGGCTGACCCGCACCGACGGACGACCGCTACGGGACTCGGAGACCCTGGACTCGGTGATGGCCGACCCGAAGACCACCCGGGTCGGGGTTCCCGGCGCGTCCGACCGGCCGCCGGTGCGGCAATCGGGACCGGACGATGTGCGGCCGCACGACGACTCCACCGGCTCGGGTACCGGAACGCGACCGCACGACGACAGCGCCGCGTCCACCAAGTCCGATACCCCCGCCGAGGTCAAGGCTCCGGCGCACGATCCCGAGATCTACCAGCGTCACCTCGAGGCGCAGGAACGCGCCGAGCAGGAGCAGCGGCAGACGAAGGAGACGATCGAGAACTCCAGAAACCACGTCGAGGAGACCAAGCGCGCGCTCGACGAGGCCGAGGCCGCACACGACGACAAGCGAATCGCCGAGGCGCAGGCCGCGCACGACGAGGCGACCGCGCAGCATCGGCAGACCGTCGAGGAGTCCGTCGACAGGCTCATGGACAAGGCCAAGGAGGCGGGCACGGCGACCTGGAAGTCCTTCCAGGACGGGCACATCGGCAAGGACGAGGCCTTCGATCTGGTCCGCAAGGAGCGGGTGACCGCGGCGAGGGCGGCGGCGGATTCGCTGCTGGAGTTCTACGACCTGGAAGCCGGGAAGGATAAGACGGGTCCGCTGGCGAAGCTGAGCAACGAGGATCTGGAGCATCGGATCCTGAACGGTTCGGACAAGGAGTCCCGCACCGCGCAGATCGAGCTGATGCGCCGGGGCACCATGAGCGACGGACTGCCGGGCGGCAAGGTGTTGCGGCACACGCAGGTGACCGCGGAGATCCTGATGCATCACGGACCGGTCGAGATGGACACCGGCGAGGGCAAGGAGCTGACCGCCATCGCGCGCGCGACCCGCGCGGTCATCGAGAAGGGCATCGCGCACGTGATGACCTCCAGCGACCCGCTGGTGGTGCACATGCAGCACGAGTTCGAGAGTCTCGTCGCCGGGGATCACGGCCTGGGCATCGACGTGTACCACCTGGACTCGGACAAGCCGTTCCCGCCGCGGGATCCCAACCGCAAACTGATCGTGGTGGGCACCGCCCAGGACTACGGCTTCCGCGCGGTCAAGGAGGCCCAGGCCGTCGTGGACAAGCTGAAGGAAAACGGCATGCCCGCCGACGAGCTGACACAGCTGCGGGCCTCGCTGGAGAACGCACCCTCCCTGCAGGAATACAAGAAACTCCTCGACGCCGCCGCCGAGAAGCGGGGCATGCCCGATCGATTCGAACCGTTCCCGGGCGGGGACCTGATCATCGACGAGATCGACGCGCAGCTGATCGACGAGCAGACCCACTACGTGCTCTCGCCCGGTTCCGCGGGCAAGGCCGACGAGGGGTTCGCGCAGAACATTCACGACGTCTGGCGAAACCTGCAGGACGCCAAGGAGTCCGGCGTGCTGGGTCCGCATGATTTCGGCAAGGACCCGGACCGGCGCGGGGTGTTCAACTCCCAGCTCACCGGTCCCGGCCGGGCCAAGCTGGAGGACCACCTCGGCAGGACGATCGACGACAAGGAGGCCGAGGAGTTCGCGCACGCGGCCCAGGCCGAATGGGGGCCCGAGCAGAATTCGGACTACCACGTCAGCGACGACGGCAAGATCAAGATCATCGCCTCCCAGACGAACGATCAGGTCATGGACGACCCGGAGAAGCAGAGCTCGTCCCGGTGGAACGGCTTCGCCAAATACCTCGAGGCCAAGCACGGCCTGGACATCACCGCGGATTCGGAACACTCCCTGTCCATCACCGGCAAACAGATCTTCTCCGGCGGGCACTTCGACCACATCACCGGCATGTCGGGCACCCTGCTCACCAGGCCGAAGGCCGACCCCGCGGGTGTCAACCCGGGCGAGAGCGTCAAGAGCGTCGAGAACGTCATGCACGACGAGTTCGGCACCGGACCGATCTCCAAGGTCGACAGGTTCTTCAAATCCCAGCTCGAACGCCCCGACGACCTGCATTTCGAGAACCGCGAGCAGAAGTTCTCGGCCATGGCCAAGGACATCCTGGACACCGCGTTCGTCAAGGACCCCAAGACCGGGGAGTGGGAGCAGAAGGGCTCGCCGCAGCTGGCCATCGCCATGGACAACGCCGACGTCGCCCGCATCGCCGACGCCCTGCACACCGAGGCCGCGGCCCGGAACCTGAAGGTCAAGTTCGACAAGCTCGATGTCGCCTGGGTCGACTCCCACGGCAGCAAGGACAAGGCCAACGACGAACTGCAGAAGGTCATCGCCGACGGCGGCGAGATGGGCCGAATCATCCTGGGCAACAAGATGATGGGCCGCGGCGTCGACATCACCCCGTCCAAGGAGGCCATCAAGGCCGGGGGCCTGAAGGTCAAAATCAGTGGCGGCCCGGCCTATTCGGACCGGGTCAACCACCAGGCCGAGACCCGCGCGGCGCGCAGCGGCGACCCGAAGGGAGACTGGGCGACCGGCGGCACCCCCGGCGAGGCCAAGCACTACATCTCGCCCGAGGACTACCGCAGCAACTCCCCCGACGCCCGCGTCAAGACGTTCATCACCAGATACCAGAAGGCCGCGACCGAGCACCGCGAGGCCACGGAGGCGCTCGCAAACGATCACAGCAAGGACAACGAGACCGCGCTCGAGCAGGCCAAGAACGATCTGGCCGCGGCCGAGAAGGACATGCGCGACCAGGCCACGCCGATGCAGAAGGCCACCATCGAACAGCAGATCCTGAACTCCCGCAGCGCGGGCGAGGACGCCTTCGACGCGCACGCACCCCCGCTGGAGCAGGAGGCCGAGCGACCCGCAGCGCCGCCGCCCAGATCGACCGAGGGTCACGAGATCCCGACCCGCGACGGCCAGGAGACCCCCACTCCCGAAGCATCCACACGCGAGACCCAGGAAACCCCCGAGAGCCGCGCGACGCCGACTCCGGCACAGCGCAATCCCTGGACCGCGCAGGCGGTCACGCCCACGACGACGGCGCCGTCGCACGAGTCGACGACCTCTCGGCCGACCCCCGTCACGGACGGCACCGGCCGCGCCGACGTACAGGAGCCACCGCCGCAGCGGCCCCGCCCACTGCCCGTGTTCGCACCGACCGGCGAGACCCCCGGATCGCACCCGTCCGCATACCAGCCGCAACGCGACATCCCCTCCATAGCAACGGTTCTCGGCACCCAGCGCGCGGCCCCCACCCCCTTGCCCGCGCAGAGCTTCGGCACCCGCCCCGACGCGACCAACCAACCCGCCACCGACGACGGAAGCCACCGGAACACCAGCGGAGATTCGGCGCCCACCGTTCCGACCCGGTCGAACGATCCCGCGACGACCCCGAGCCTCACGCGGCCGACCTCGTCCACGGACACCCCCTCGACTTCGGACACCCGGGGCAACGCACCGCAGGTGCCGGTGCGGCCGGGACAGAACGAGGCCGAACCCTCGACCGCGCCGACCAGTTCCGCGAATCCGTCCGATATCGGGGCCGCTAGGCCGCAGGACGATTCGACCCCGACCGCGCCGCAGGACCGACCGCAGCAGAACCGGCCCGAGCAGAACCGGCCACAGCAGAACCGGCCGCAGACCGAATCGCAGGACCGTCCGCAGACTCAACGGCAGAACCAGCAACAGCCGCTCAGCGACCGTCCGACGGCGGCGTCCCCGACCCAGCGTCGGCAGGGGTCCTGGCTGGGCAGGCTGTTCCAGGGAATCACGCGCGCGACACCCCAGCAGCAGACGCCCGGGCACCAAACTCCCGAACAGCAGACGCCCGGGCACCAAACTCCCGAACAGCAGACGCCCGGACACCAAACCTCCGAACAGCAGACGCCCGGACACCAAACCCCCGAACAGCAGACGCCCGGACACCAAACCCCCGAACAGCAGACATCCGGACACCAAACCCCCGAACAGCAGACGCTCCCGGCCGAGAACTCCCCCGACTACAGCACCGCCCAGCGCGCCGCCGACCTGCTCGCCAACTGCGCCGTCGCATCGCTGAATCTGTTGTCCGCGTTCACCGGTAGGCC
The DNA here is from genome assembly GCF_018860155.1 of Nocardia albiluteola. Classification (GTDB taxonomy): domain Bacteria; phylum Actinomycetota; class Actinomycetes; order Mycobacteriales; family Mycobacteriaceae; genus Nocardia; species Nocardia albiluteola. The sequence goes on along the minus strand of NZ_JAHKNI010000001.1, from coordinate 791,806 downwards.
CCGCGCACACGTCCCCGAGAACCAGTCCGGCACGGCCGGAATGTCGCCGGCCGTACTCCAGGCCAACGCGGGCGCGCCGCTGCGGAAGTTCCTGAACCACGACGACATCGCGGAGCAGCTCAAGACGATCGGCCCGGGCGCGGTGGCCCTGGTGGTGGACGACTACCGGGACTACACGAACGCCAAGGGCGTTGGCGCGCATGCGTATCTGCTGCGCGTCGGCCCGGACGGCACTTCCGTTCAGGTGCACGACTCGTCCAACCCCAAGAATCATGCCTTCCCGCCCGCCGTCCCGCGCGAGCTGGCGGGCACGCACGCGGTGCTCTACAACGCCGAGGGCGCACCGGCGCACATCGTTCCCGCCCATTCGGACGAGCTGCCCGCGACGACCCTGATCGGCGAGCTTCCGCTGAGCGATCCGGTCAAGAATTTCGGCGCGCACCGGCGCGGCGCCGAGGACCTGATCAACATCAGGCCGATTCCGCAGCGCACCATCGAGTGGCTGCGCCGGCAGGTCGTGCACGCGGTGGAGACCAAGGGCGGCAAATCCGAAGCCGCACAGTGGGTTCAGCAGATACGCGCCGCCGATCCGAAGGTGACCGACGACCAGATCAACACGACGCTGGACGAATTGGGGGTCGACCAGAAATTCAAGGACGACGTCAACCGGATCCTGACCACCGGACCGGTCGCCGCCAAGGTCAACGACCTGGTGGGCAAGAAGCCCGAGGGCGCACCGGATTCCGCGTTCCGCGCCGCGGTCGAGAAGACGCTGACCTCACGCCTCACCACCGCGGAGATGTACCGCCTGCTGAGCGAGTCGGGCATGCCGCTGGGCGTGGAATACCAGGGCAGATCGTATCCGATATTCCTGCGCCTGAAGTTGCGGGCGCGCGACAAGTCGCGTCCGTACACGGGCCCGGCGGTGAGCACCCAGAAGTGGACCTATGGGTCCTCCGAGACCAGCGACTCGGCGGGCAGCCACGATCTGCGCTCGACCGGGCTCAACGGCAGCCACCTGCGGGATGCGTTCAGCACCAAGCTCCTCAACTGGGGCTTCAACTGGCAGCTCAACCTCAACCACAATCAGCTGGCCTCGAACACCTCGATCTTCTCGACGATCCAATCCGTCATCAAGAAGCGCAGCACCGAAGCCGCCGCCGTACCGCACGACTTCGAGATGCAGTGGGAGTACCGTCTCAACGACGACGGCGTGGCTGGTCTGCTGAAGCCGGATCTGCCGACGGCGACCGACTGGACGCCCATCGAGGAGCCGACCCCCGACGATCTGACGGCCTTCTTCCCGAAATACCTGCACGAGAGCCTGGGCCTCCCGACGCCCACGGACGACGCCAGCACCCCCGCGCCCTGGCAACGCCCCCTCAAGCAGGTGCAGCCCGCCGCCGCGACGCCCTCGAGTTCGACGGACCCGAACGCCCCCGCCCCGGCGCCGCAGTACGTCGAGGATGACCAGACCATCTCCCAACAGCAGTTCCCGTTCTACGGGCCGCTGGATTTCCCGCATCACGACCGGCTCTTCGCCGATGTGATGGCCTCGTTCCCCAACCAGACCAGGGGCATCTCGAAGAGCTCCGCGGTCGCACTGCGGGAGTTCTTCGGCGAAAACTTCCGCGGCAACATCCCGATGATGCACGGCGGCGCGGTGCAGTCACCGACCCTGTACACCGCCTCGGGTAAACCGCTCGGGTTCTTCGAGGTGGAGATTCCCGGCTTCCACGGCGGTGACACGCTCACCGGCCCCACCACCACCCCCAACGCCTCCCGGCTGGAATACAACGTGGTGCGGGCGCTGCGCACGCAGGCCAGTTCCACGATCTCCAACATGCTGGGCGGGTCCCTGGCGCTGACCTTCGGACTGGGTAAGGGCAAGTCCGACAAGAAGACCGGCTATTCGCCGATCGGGGCGACCCTCACCCCCCTCAAGGTCGGGGCCTCGCACCAGAACAGTCATTCGCTGAGCTACGGCACCCGGGCCTACACCTCGCGCGCGCTGCGCCTGGTGTCCCATCTGCTGCACACGACACCCGAGATGGAGGTCCGGGTCAGGTTCGTCCGGCCCGACGGCCCGGCGATCGAGCCGCAGAAGGGCACCCCGCTGGCCGCGAAGACCGACGGCGGAACGCCCGGCAAGCGCTATCCGATCAACATGCTGGTGCCGTCGAAGAAGTCGCTCGGCGTTCCGGCCACGAAGGACAACCGCCGGTATCCACGCGCGGACATCCTGCATCTGCAGCAGTTCGGACTCATGACCACCCCGGTCAAGATCGACATCCCCGACGACGTCTTCGATCGGATCGAGACCTTCGTCTCCGATCACGGATTCCTGCCGCCCACGGCGGAGCAGTCGAACTTCCTCGACCAGGATTCGACCAGGAATCAGCGGCTGGAGAACTCCCGCAGGCTCGCGCAGATGAAGGCGCGCATGGGGCTGCTCGGGACCGCGGACGAGATGATCCAGAACGGCTCCCGCACCGTATTCGAGAAGTCCAACGGGCTCGATACCGAGCGCATCACCGTCACCATCAAGGCCGCGCGGGACTACGGCACCGAGGACGGCAAGTACGACCCGAAGGCAGACCCGAACCAGAACGTCACCCACGAATGGGTGATCCCCGACGTCCAGACGATGAACTACACCGGCATCATCCTGTCCTCCGGTGAGCAGTCCCAAAGCACGCCGTTCGCATGGGATGTCGGCGCCAGTGCCGCGCTGACCAACCCGTTCGACGTCGAGGGCAGCGAGGGGGTCTCGAGCATCGGCGGATCGTACGACCGGACCGGCGGCACCGCGACGACCACCCAGAGCGACCACAACCTCGCCGAGGAGAACTACACGTTCAGCCCCGGGCCCAAGGCGGACAAGCCCGGCCTGCAGCTGTTCGGCGTGCCCACCCGCTACTACGTGGAGATCGCCTACAGCCACGGCCGCGGGCCCGACCCGATCGAGGCCAAGGGCAACTTCCACCTGGCCGTCCCCACGTACCTGACCGGCGACAAGGCCGACACCACCCCCCTCGTCGAGCCGACGATCCGCGACGATCTCAAGTCCACCGACGGGCCGCCCGCCGAGTTCACCGAACGTCTCGGCCTCGCGGCGAATACCTCGATCGAGAAGGGCGTCGGCAGGCTGCCCCTGGCCGCCGTCATCGCCGGTCACCCGGTCGGTGCGGTCCTGCACAAGGCCACGATGGGTCTCATCGGCGACATCGAGCGCGACGCCGCCGCCGAGGCGAGCGAGCTCTTGGACAAGGGCAAGCCCCTGCCCGTGCCGGGCTCGTTCCCGCAACTCGCCGAGACCGGGCTGCCGGTCACCCAGCCGCGTACAGAACCGGAAGCCCAGCAGACCCGCAGCTCACTGCGCAGTCGGCTCGGGGCGTTCGTGCCGGACCTCAGCTCGTACACCGGTTCGTGGTTCAAGTCGGCTCCCAAGACCGAGAGTCACGAACTCACCGAACGCGCCAAGAAATCCGGCTCCACCGAACCCACGACCTCGGTTCCGGCGCACACCGTCATTCAGATCGACACCCCCGAGGCGCCCACCGAGGCCGACATCACCGACCAGGGCATTCCGAAGGTCCAGGAGCCGACCGAGGACGAGAACCTCCCGAAGGTGCCCGGCGCCTGGCCGGACCCCAAGGCCGCCCCGGCCGACAGCGGCCGGAAACTGACCTGGTCGGACGTCGGCAACTGGGCGTGGGACACGGTATCGGGCGCCGGAAAGTGGGTCTGGCGCAACGCATTCGGTGATCCCGCGCTGGACCCCACCTCCACGGTGAGTTCCGTCGTGCACACCTCGTACTCACCGCAGCACATGACCTCCGTCGCGCCGCAGATCTTCCGCGACTCGTACAAGTTCGAGACCGAGATCCCCGGCGGCGTCGCCGGCACGGATTACAGCGTCGACGTGCGCGGCTACTTCGACAACATCACCGCGCTCGAACCGACGCCGATCGACACCGAGCACTGGCTGGAGGCAACCAACAACGCCGCACGGACCGTCGCGGTCAACCGCGGCAACCAGGGCGGGGTCACCGTACAGGGCATCTACGGCGATCACTCGGACCCCAGCTTCCGCCCGAGCGGCGGCTGGCAGGGCAGCGACAGCACCAGCAAACACGTCACCTCCGGCGATGCCACCGACACCATGCGCGTCACCTCCGACTACGGCGGCAAGGTGTACCGATTCTCCGCGGACGCCCACTACGCCGTCACCGTCAAGGTCGGCCTGCGCAACTACCTCACCGGATGGCTGCGCGGCAAGCCGTACGGCACCCGCACCCGCATCGTCGACGCGCCCCAGCGGCTCGAGTTCTTCCTGACCGACAACGACCTGCACGACAACCCCGAATACCTCGCGCTCGTCGAGCAGGCGGCCAAGGCTCGCGGCGAGGAACCGAACGTCATCCCCGAGGGGATGGAGATGAAGGACGGGAAGTGGACGCCCACCGAGCGCCGTCTGCTCTCCGACGCGTACACCGAAAAACGCCCCGACGATCCGGATACGGCCAAGGGCCTGCTCTCCTTCGGCGCCGTCACCGAGGTCATCTTCGACGACGGGCGCGGCGCCCTGGAGGACGCCGCCACGAAACTGGTGGAGAAGTTCTCGCCCGGCGCGACCGTCGTCGGCTCGAACAACTACCACCCCGGTGTCGCACCGCTGATCAACGAGCACACCACTAGCTTCGGCGTGCGGAACCTCGCCAACGTCGGCTCCGAGGGCAATCACTCGTTCCACTTCGTCGACCGGACCGGACTCGTGCCGCGCCTGGTGGGCGTCACGTTCACCTCCCGCCCCCGGCCGAACAAGGACCTGCCCGACGGGCAGACCCTGGAAACCCTGGAGGGCAAGCAGGTCCCGCGCACCGCGGCCCTGGACAACGTCCACCGCCACATCGGCGCCGACGGCAACGCCCTGCTCGAACCCGGCGCGACGAACGTCGGCACCAGCCGCTCCAAGACCAACCAGTTGAACGTGACCCTGGGGGGCCAGGAAAACAAGCACCGTCCCGCGGGCACGCTCGCCGTCTCGCGCACGGGTACGCACAGCGACAACCAGAACTCCACCCGGGACCTCAGCGCGTGGCAGCGCAGCAGCGACGCCCAGTACGAGTTCAAGGTTCCCACCGAGTACACCGTCACGGTCGACTCGCGGCCGATGGACGAGACGTTGTCGGCGTATCTGGCCGACAAGCTCGGCGACGCGCTCATCATGGGCGGGCAGTGGATGGGAGTCGCGCAGGGGCTGCCCATCAGCGAGCTCCCGCCCCCGGGCAAGTCCGAGTCCGACTCCCTGAACGCCATTTCCCATGTGCGGGCGCATATTTCGGATACCAAGCCGATTCCGAAGGCCGGGGAGACAACCGCGGACCAGGTCCCCCACACCAGGCCGCGGATCTACGCCTTCGATCCGTCCGCGCCGACGCTCCGTCCCGCGCGGATCAGCGCCAACGCCCCCAGCACGGGCGATATCGACCTGGAGGCGAACACCCACGTCGATCCCGCGGACGACGTGTCCCCGGACGTGCGCAAACTGCTGTCCGTGCCGCCCTGGCAGCCCGAGCACTCGTTCGGCATCAACGAATTCGACGCGTCACAACAGCTCGCCGAGGCGCTGCTGGCCGTCGATCCGTCGCTGAACACGAACGACCACACCCGCTCGCCCGAGGCCATGTACAACCGACTGGTCACGCTCGTGCGAAAGGGCGACCTGACGTTCCTCGGACCCCAGTCCACCGCACCGTTCCTCAATGTCGAGAAGTCCGGCAACGCACCCACCCCGCAGCAGCACGCCGCGGAGGTCACCGTCGACGGCACCCACATCAAGCTGAGCCTGTACTCGCCGCGTTCCGAGCACGCCACCAAGTCCTTCGCCGTCGACGAATTCGTCTTCTCCAACGACAGCGTGAGTTCCGCGGAGAGCAAGAGCACGACCGTCGCACCGTCCTTCGGCTACAACGGCCCGGTCAGCGAGGACGGCAACCACCGCCTGGGCTTCAGCGGCTTCCCCCTCGGCGGCCAGACCGCCACCAAGGGCGGCAGCAGCGCCAACGCGAGCACCCGACGCGACCTCCACCGCACCAACGCGCCGACCGACGGACACCGCCTGCGGGCGGTCGCGCTCCTCGAGGTCCGCGGCCCCAAGGGGACCGTCTGGGTCACCGGCGATATGGTCCTGCGCACCATCGAGACACCGCCGGAGAGCGCGAACGTCAAGGATCCTACGGTCCCGTCGGAGGGCCAGGACAAGACCGATTCCGAGGCGGCGGCCAAGGCGGCCGCGGAGAAGGCCAAGAAGGAAGCCGAGGACAAGGCGGCCGCCGAGAAGGCCAAGAAGGAAGCCGCCGACAAGAAGGCCGCCGAAGACAAAGCCAAGAAGGAAGCCGAAGACAAGGCGGCCGCCGAGAAGGCCAAAAAGGAAGCCGCCGACAAGAAGGCCGCCGAAGACAAAGCCAAGAAGGAAGCCGAAGAGCGCAAGGCCGCCGAGGAAAAGGCGAAACGCGAAGCCGAGCAACGCAGGGCCGACGAGGAGAAAGCCAAGCGCGAGGCCGAGGAACGCAAGGCCGCCGAAGAAAAGGCTGAACGCGAAGCCGCACAACGCAAGGCCGACGAGGAGAAAGCCAAGCGCGAGGCCGAGGAACGCAAGGCCGCCGAAGAAAAGGCTGAACGCGAAGCCGCACAACGCAAGGCCGAGGAAGAGGCCGCGGAGAAGGCTCAGCAAGAGGCCGCCGGGGAAAGTGCCCGGCAGGAGGCCAACGAACGCAAGGCCGCGGAGGAGCAGGCCAAGCGCGAAGCCGACGAGCGCAGGGCCGCCGAAGAGCAGGCGAAACGCGAAGCCGAGCAACGCAAAGCCGCCGAAACAAAGGCCCAACAGGAAGCCGACGAACGCAAGGCCGCCGAAGAGCAGGCGAAACGCGAAGCCGAGCAACGCAAAGCCGCCGAAACAAAGGCCCAACAGGAAGCCGACGAACGCAAGGCCGCCGAAGAGCAGGCGAAACGCGAAGCCGAGCAACGCAAAGCCGCCGAAGAAAAGGCTGAACGCGAAGCCGCACAACGCAAGGCCGATGAAGAGGCCGCGGAGAAGGCGAAGCTGGAGGCCGCAGCGAAGATCGAGGCCGACGCGAAGGCGGCCAAGGACAAGGCCGAAGCGGAGGCAAAAGCCAAGGCCGACAAGGAAGCTCAAGACAAGGCGGCTCAGGAGAAAGCGGCTCAGGACAAGGAGGCCCAGGCAAAGGAGGCCGCAAAGTCCAAAGGCAAGAGCAAATCCTGGTTCTCGAGCCTGTTCGGCGCCCTGTCCCCGAAGGTCGAGCGGACAAAGGGCCCGCAGTGGCCCGTGGTGGGCGGGGTCCGCGCGCCCGAGGGCCACATGTGGGAGTCGATGCCCCCCGATGGCGACTGCTTCTTCCACGCCCTCGAACGCATCGTCCACCCCGATCCGTACGGCTCGGCGGACGAACTCGACCAGCGGATCCACGACCTGCGTAATGCGACCGCCGACGAGCTGTCGGGACCGCGGCGGAACGATTACTTCGAGGCCTTCCAGAACATCCGGGTCGCCGCCGAGAACCGCGGCAGACAGCTCACCGCGGCGCAGCGGCGGGCACCGATATCGCCGGCGGATACAGCCCGCCACCGCGCGGAGTACGACCGCCAGGTCGAACAGATCAGGCAACGGGGAGTCTGGCGCACCGACGCCTTCCATCTGGTTCCCCGCGCCGCCGCGGCCGCGCTCGCCGGCAGGGGCATCCTGGTGCGCGTCCACAACAACCAGATCCCGCAGGGTATGACCTTCGGCGAGGACACCCAGGCGCAGCCCCACGGCTCGACCCTCGTCGCCAACGAACACTATTACCTCGCCGTACCCTCCGGGGATCAGACGTCCTCCAGCACGCTCGTCACGCCTCAGGGGTCGCGGCCCACCAGGCCCTGGCACGAATTCGCCGCCCTGCTGGGCGACGATGCCGAGCAGTACGCCCCGCTCGACCCGGCACAGCCCGTCCCCGGCCCCTCCCGGATCACGGTGTTCGGCGATGAACAGGGCGCCCATTACATCTGGTACCCGCCCGCCAGCACCTGGTCCGGCGAGATGCGCGACGCCAACGGCCAAGCGGTGCAGGTCACCTTCGATCAGGCCCTCGCCGACCCCGCCGTCACCGTCGTCCACACGTCCGCCGCGTCAACGGACACTATCGACCCGGGACTGTATTCGGCCGACCCGGAACTGGCCACCGCCATCGCCAATTCCCTGGCCACGTTCAAGAACGAGACCGACCCGGAACTGGCCACCGCCATCGCCGCGTCCCTGGCCACGAAGACGCCCGGCGACGAGACGCCGACCATCACCACACCGACGATCCAGAAACCCGACCTGGGCCCCCTCGACACGAACTTCCCGGGCCTCGCCGGAGACTTCAGCCTCTCGCCCGAATCCCCCACGGGCACAATCATTCACGACCCACTGACCGACGAAAGCGCGGTCCAGAGCAACGAGGACCACCAGCAGCCCACACCGATCGTCCCACCGCCGCCGACCGAATCCCTCGCCCCCGCCGACACCGAACCCACCAAACTCCCGTCGACCGGGAACCTCGGGCAGACCGACGCCCCTTTCACCACATCTACTCCGTCCGAGCATGTCTCGGCGATCACCCCCTCGGACGACGAACACCAGCCCCTGGCAACCACACCGGCCCAAGCCGTCGGACAGAACGACACCCCATTCACCACACTCGCGTCCCCCGAACACATCACGCTGGGCGACGACACGTCGCTCGCCCAGCTCCCGCCGCCCGAACACTTCGAACTGTCCGACTCCTCGGATGACGAAAACCTGCCCCTCGGAACCACACCGGCCCACGCGATCTCCTCGCACTCGGACGAGCAGCAACCGGCCCAGGCAATCGCTTCCCACTCGCACGAGCAGCAACCGGCACACCCGGCCGCCGTGCATTGGGACGACCTGTCATTCATGCTCGGCCCGAATCCCCAGCGGCACACCAGGGACTCCCTCACGCAGCCCTCCGTCGACGACGCCAGGGTCATCCTGCTGGGCGACGAGTCCGGCGCGCGGTACGTCTGGATGTCGTTCCCCGGCACGTCGAACGGCATCCTGCACGATGTCGAGTTCAATCCGGTGCAGGCGACCCTGGAGCAGGTTCTCGCCGACCCCGCGATCACGGGCATTCGCATCCCCGCAGCCGAGTCCAGCGACATCGTGTTCACCGACGATGAGCTGCCGCCGCTGTCCGACGACGAATCGGATCCCGGCGGCGACCACGGGCCCCTGACTGCCCCGCCGCAGCACTCCGCCGAGCCGACGACCCGCACACCCTCAGCGACTGCCACCACACCCGCGACGAGTTCCGAAGCGCCGCAACAACAGCCCCACGACACGCTGTCGGCCCAACCGAACCCCACGCACGTGCAGCCACTCCGGCTGAGCACCATCCGCGCCGCACTCCACGTCGACGACGAATCGGTCTACAGCACCGATTCCGCATCGGTCTACAGCACCGAATCCGAGAGCCCGGCCACCACCTCGAACCCGTATGCGCCGACCCGGCAACCGAATTCGCCCGGGCAGCCCCGGAGCATCCGGTGGTGGGACGAGGAGCCCTCCGGCGTCCGGAAGGGACAGCGGTCCTTCCCGCTGCTTCCCACCGGCTTCCCCCGCGCCGGCACGGATCCCCGTATCACGGCCGGATCCACCATCCGGCCGCCGCGCGCGGAATCCGTCACATCGGTCTATTCCGAGGATGCGGAAATTCCCCACGACAGCACCGCTTCCGCGGTGGCGGCTCCCCACTCATCCGATGTCACCGCACCTCACGAAACCGAGCGTGAGGACACCGCGGTCGCGGCATCCGACGGCAGCGTCGGCGTGCACGGCGGCACCCACGAACCCGCCCAGGGCAAACGCACACCGGCACAACGCCTGCGGCGGCTCGCCTCCCGGCTGCGGAACCGCACCGCGTCCGGCGAATCGAGCGACGCGACACCGACCGCCGCCGCGCCGCGCCGGCGCACCCGCGATATCTTCCAGCGACCCCTTCGGCGATTGCTCAGCAGCACAAAGACTTCCACCGCACGCCCGGAATCGGACACCGTGCGCGACGGGGGCACCGCCCAGCACACGACCGTCACGAACCCGGTACGAGCCGCCAAGACTCCGCTCGACTGCGTCGTGGACGCGCTCACCGACATCGCCCGGGACCTCCCCAAGGCCCCGATCCGCCTGCCGCGGCTGCCCGCGGTCCTCGCGGGCCGCACCCGGCCCGAGCTCGAGAAGGCCGCGGGCGGCAAGCTGCGCGGCTACCCCGACGTCCACCGGATCGCCCGGCAGCTCGACCTCCTCGGCGACGGTGCGCAGGCCCTCGTCGTCGCCGTGCACGAGACCCCCAACGCGAACGGCGTCGGCGCACACGCCTACCGGATGGTCAACCAGAACGGCACAATCCTCGTACACGACACCGCCGACCCCGGCCACACGCTCCCGGGGCAGCGCCCCTCCGCCAGCGTCCACGCCGTCCTGTACGCCCCCACCGGCAAGATCGGCCGCCCCGTCCGTCTCCGCGACGAGAACATCCCCGAATTCCCGGCCGGCACCCTCGTCGGCGCCACCAAGCAGCCGGACCTCACCGAGCTCACGGCGGAGCCCACGATCTCCATCGTCGACGAGTCGCACCACGACGACCCCGCGGCCGTCGAAGCACTCCTGAACAGCCTCCCGACGGTACCGACCAACGACCCCTCGGCCGCCCCGAAGTCAACCGAAAAGGTTCCGGGGGAAGAGGTTCCGAAGGAGAAGATTCCACAGGACAAGACCGCGCAGGTCAAGGCTCCCGAGCTGGGCGACAAGGTCCGCGAGAAGAGACGGGTTCGCTTCGACACCGGCGACGACGAGGTTCGCCTCTACGACCCCGCGGCGGCGCCCATCGAGACTGCCACGCCGCTGGAGTCCGCGCCCGTCCGCGACATCGTCTTCCCGGAGGTCCCCACCCACGACCCCTCCAAACCGCTACCCGCCCAACAGAAACCTGCCCAACAGAAATCTGCCGAGCAGAAACCGGCCGAACAAAAGCCCACTGAGCAGAAGCCCGCCGAACAAAAGCCCGAAGCCAAGCAGCCCGGCGACGAGGGCGACCCGAGCATCCCGCTGCCGAGCGATCATTCGACCTCGTCCACGCCGGCCCCGGGCGTCCCGGGCCATGTCGTCCGCACTTTCGGCACCCAGCGGGACGGCCACCAGGACCTGGCCCATATCATGCCGCTCTCCGAAAGCACGGTGCGGGAGCTGCGCAAGCACGTCATCGACGAGGTGGAAACCCGCGGCGGCCGGCGCACCAGGGTCAACGAGAACGACTTCCGGGACAACGACTTCCGCGCTGCGGTCGAGCAGAAGCTGACCTCCCGCCTGGGCGTCGCCGAATGGGACCGCCTGCTGAGCGAATCGGGTATGCCCCTGGGCGTGAAGTACCAGGGCAGCCCGTATCCGGCGTTCCTGCGCCTGACAATGCATGCCCGCACCCCGGAGAAGTCGCTGGAGCACAAGGGCCCGGCGGTCAGCACCCAGCGGTGGACGTATGGATTCGCCGAGTCCGGCGACAGCATGGCCAGCCGCGACCTGCGGTCCGGCTCGATCCCGTTCTCCGATCTGTTCGATCTGTTCGACAAGGGGCTGCTCGATTGGGGCCTGACACCGCAGCTCAGCGCCACCCACAACCAGCTGTCCACCGCCATGTCCACGTTCGCGACGGTGCAGTCGATCATCAAGAAGCGCAGCACCGACGCCCACGCCAAACCCTTCGACTTCGAGCCGCGGTTCGAGATACGCCTCAACACCGACGGTCAGAACGGTGTGCTGTCACCCGACGCGCCGAACAACCCCGACTGGAAACCCCTGCCCGCCATGCCGGACGATCTGGTGGTCTTCTTCCCCCGGCACCTGGCCGACAGCACCGAGATGCCGACGGTCGACGAGAGCAAGCCCGAAACCGTCCCCGTACCGTTCGAGCCCGCGCAGCCCCCGGCAGACGCCACCGTCCCTGTGGCGGCGCACAGCGACCCGAAGCAAAAAGACATCACCCTGACGCAGTTCCCCTTCTACGGTCCGCAGGACTTTCCGCATCACGACCATCTCCTTGCCGATATCGCGGCGGGATTCCCCAACGAGATCCGGGGCATCACCGAGGGGTCGACCGGAGCGCTGCTGGAATTCTTCGGCCGCAATTTCCTGGCCAATACCCCGGGCGCGCACGGCGGTTCGATGCAATCCCCGACGCTGAAGACGTCGTCCGGTAAACCGCTCGGGTTCTTCAAGGTGAAGCTCCGGAGGTTCGAGGGCGGAGAGACACTCACCGCCCCGACCATGAAGGACGGCTCGCGCCTGGAATATAACGTGCTGCGGGCGTTGCGTACGCAGGGAAATTCCACGGTCAGCCATTCCCTCGGCGCCTCCCTGGCACTGTCCCTCGGCTTCGGTAAGGGCAAGTCCGACAAGGCGACCGGCTATTCGCCCATCGGCGCGACGATCACCCCGCTGAAGGTCGGGGCCAGCTATCAGAACAGTCATTCGCTGACCTACGGCGGCCGGGCCTACACCTCGCGCGCGCTGCGCCTGGTCGCGGATCTGCTGCACACGACCCCGAGCATGGCCCTCGAGGTCACCTTCGTCCGGCCCGACGGCACCGAGGTCCAGCCGCTCGCGGGCACGCCCCTGGACGGCGGGAAGAGCTACCCGGTCAACATGCTGGTGCCGTCGAAGCAGAGCATCGGCAAGGCGCCCGAGGAGGCCAGGTACCTGCAGCAGGACCTGCTGCATCTGCATCAATTCGGCCTGATGGTCACCCCGCTCGAGGTCAAGATGCCCGACGAGGTGTTCACCGATATCAAGAAGGTCCTGTCCGATCACGGATTCCTCCCGCCCAATCGCGAACCGACCTGGAAGGACTGGTTCGAATCGAATTCCAGCAAGAATCAGCGGCTGGAGAACGTCCGCAAGTTCGAGCAGCTGAGCGGTCGGCTGGGTCTGCTCGCGGAGGCGGACGAAATGATCCAGGGCGGCACCCGCATGGTGTTCGAGAAGTCCAATCTGACCGATACCGAACGCCTGACCGTCAAGATCATCGCCGAGCGCGATTACGAGGACGAGGCGGCGCCGCATCAGGGCGTGACGCACGATTGGTCGGCGCCCGACATTCAGACGATGAACTACACCGGCGTCGTCATGTCCGGCGGGGAGCAATCGGCGAAGGCGCCGTTCGCGTGGGATGTCGGCGCCAGCGCCTCGCTCACCAATCCGTTCAACGCGAAGCGCAGCGAGATCGTCTCGAGCCTCGGCGGATCCTTCGACCGCACGGGCAACGAGACGACGACCCAGCAGTTCGATACCAACTTCGGCGAGGAAAACTACACCTTCAGCCCCAAGAACAAGACCTCCGAATCCGGCGTCCAGCTCTTCGGACTGCCGACCCGCTACCGCGTCGAGTTCAGCTACAGCCACGGCCCTAACCCGGACACGATCGACGACGTCAAGGGCAGCATGCACCTGGCCGTCCCGACGTATCTCACCACCAAGGAGCCGGTCCACAGCGACCCCCGGCCCGCACCCACCACGCGCGAGCACCCCACCGACAAGAGCCGGATTCCCGACAGGGACGCCCAGCTCCTCGACCTGCCCACCGCGGCCTACCGGACCGAGAAGACGCTCCCCGAGGGCGTCGGGCTCCTGCCCCACTCCGCGGTCATCTCGGGCAACCCCATCGCAAAGATCCTGCAGGACAACGCGTTCGACATGATCGGCGAGATCGACCGGAGCGGCGCCGAAGAACCCGACCCGAAGCTGCCGGGTAGCTTCCCGGCCGAGACCGAAACACCGGCCATCGACACCTCCCGCCGGTCGAGCCGGTTCCCGAACATGGGTTCGCTGTTCCGGTCCTTCCGGCCGCGCCGGACCGGGGACGAGGAGTACGACCTGCCGCGCTGGAACCCGGCGTCGAGCTCGACGTCCCGGCCACAGGACGCCACCACAACCCCGACAACCAATCCCAACGACGTCGTCATCCAGATCGACCCCGCCACCACCGAGACCGCAACCCCGGCAATCGATCCCAACGACCTCGTCGCACGGTTCAACGCCCTTCGAAACCCGCCCGCGACCACCGAGACCACGGATTCGCCCGAGACGACGCCGGGCGACACCACCGAGGGCGCCAAGCAGGGCTGGGGCTCGTGGGCCGCAAACAAGGCCGTCAACGCCGGTAAGTGGGTCTGGCGCAACGCATTCGGCGACGCGGCCACGAATCCGGCGTCGACGGCCCACTCGATCATCCACAGCTCGCTGTCCCCCAACCACGCGAGTTCCTATGCGCCGCTGATCTTCCGCGACTCCTACGAGTTCGAGGTGCCGATCCCGGGCGGCGTGGCCGGCACGGACTACAAGGTCAAGATCAAGGGCTACTTCGACAACGTCCGGGTCAAGAAGCCCGTGGGGGTCGATACCGAGCACTGGCTCGAGACCGTCAACGCCTCTTCCCGGACCACGTCCCGCAACCGCGGCAACCAGGGCGCGGTCACCGTGCAGGGCACCTACGGCGACAAGTCCGACCCGAGCTACCGGCCGTCCGGCGGCTGGCAGCGCAGCGACGCCACCTCGACGCACTCCACCGGCACCGACGGGATCGACAGCCTGCGAGTCACCTCCGACTACGGCGGCAACGGCGTCCACGAGTTCACCGGCGACGCGCACATCGTCATGACCATCGAGGCCGGCACCCGCAACTTCATCAACGGCCTGCTGCGCCGCGGCCCGCACACCACGCGCACGCGCGTCATCGACATTCCCCAGAGTCTCGACTTCTTCCTGGTCGACAACGACCTGCACAACAACCCGGCCCTGCTGGCCATCGTCGAACAGGCCGCCGAGGACCGCGGCGAGGAACCCCCGGTCGCCCCGAAACAGGCACCGACTCGCAAGCTGGGCTCCACCTACACCGAGAAGATCAAGGGCACCGACCGGCCGAAGGCCAAGATTCCCTTCGGCGGCGCCACGGAGGTCATCTTCGACAACCGCAGCGCCTTCGAGAACGCGGCCAAGGATCTCGTCAACGAAATATCGCCCGGCGCAACCGAAGTGGGCTCGGCCAACTACCACCCCGGCGTCGGGCCGCTCATCAACCAGCACACCACCAGCTTCGGCGTGCGGACCCTCGCCAACGCCGGGGCCGAGGGCAGCCACTCGTTCCACTTCGTCGACCGCTCCGACATGTTCGGCCCGCGCGTGGTCGGTGTCACGTTCACCCAACGCCCCAAGACCGGAGTCGACCTCGACGCGCTGCGCGGCAGACTGGTGCCCAGGAGCGCGGCGCTGGACAACGTCCACCGTCACGACCGCGCCGACGGCAACGCGCTGATCGAGCCCGGCGCCACCAGCGTCGGCACCTCCAACACCAGCAGCCAGCAGCTGACCGCCACCCCGCTCGGCGGCTCGTTCACCAAGCAGCGCCCCACGCTCGGCGTCGGCATCGCGCGCGGGGGCAGCCACAGCGATACCCAGAACTCCAGCCGCGCCCTGAGCGCCTGGGAGCGCAGCGGCGACGAGGAGTACCAATTCGACGTCCCGACCGAGTACGTCGTCACGGTGGACTGGCGCCCCATGACCGAGACCGCATCGAAATACCTGGCCAACATGGTCGGCGACGGCCTCATCCAGCTCGGGCAGGGCGCCCTCGGCGTCGGGCAGCTCATCCACGCCGGGCAGTGGGACGGGACGTTCACCGACGTCGACCCCGAACAGCTCGCGGACCCGCAGCATCCCGTGACGGACATCCATGCCAAGTCCACACCCGTGAACGCCCTGACGCACCTGCGTCTGCACAAGGCCGATACCGAACCCGCCCCGGAGGACGTCACCGCGGAGAACCCGGCCTCGAAGGCCGTCCCGCACACCACGCCCCGACTCTACGGATTCGACCCCGCCGTCCCGCCCGAGCTGCGCCGGACCCTGGACGGCATCGCCGACCCGACCGCGGCCGGGCATTCCGACACCACCGATCCGGAGGCGAACCGCGCCGGCGCCGAGGCGGTGCCCGACGACGTGCAGGAGCTGCTGTCGGTCGACAACTGGGTGCCCGACCTTCCGTTCGTGACCTACGACTTCGACGGCGCGAAGGAACTCGGCCAGGCGCTCCTGGCCGTCGACCCCTCTTTGAAGCCCAACAGCTACACCACCTCGGCCGAGGGCCTGAACTCCCGCCTGACCACGCTGATCGCCAACAACACTCACACCCCCATGCGGCCCGAAACCGCCGCCCCGTTCCTCAATGTCACGCCGGCGAGCACCGACGAGATGCCGCGGCCGCAACCGCACACCCGCGGCACCACCGTCACCGGCACCACGGTCCGGGTGAGCCTGTACTCACCGCGCTCCGAGCGGGACGTCGATTCGATCGTCGCCGACCGTTTCGAATTCTCGAACGACAGCTTCCAATCCCAGGAGAGCAAATCCACCACGGTCGCCCCGACCTTCGGCCACACCGGCCCCGTCTCCGAGGACGGCAACCACCGCGGCGGCATCTCGGGCTTCCCCCTCGGCGGCGAGAACGCCAGCAAGGGCCAGGCCGCCGCGACCGGCAGCGTCCGGCGCCTGCTCAAGCGCCAGAACGCACCGGCCGACGGGCACCGCCTGCGGTCCGTGGCGCTCATCGAGGTCCGCGGCCCCAAGGGCACGGTCTGGCTCACCAGCGACATCGTCGGCCAGTACCAGGAGACGCCGCCGCTGCGGACCAGGCCGCTGACCGACGAGGACTTCCCCGAGGTACCGACGCACGACCCCGGGGCGATCACCGAGAGCGACTTCCCCGAGGTACCGACACACGACCCCGGGGCGATCACCGAGAGCGACTTCCCCGAGGTACCGACACACGACCCCGCGGCGATCACCGAGAGCGACTTCCCGGCGGTGCCCACCCACGAGCCGAAGGCCGTCAAGGAACGCCGGCTCGAAGAGCCCCTGCTGGCCGAGCCCGCGAAGAAGCCCGCGGAGACCACACCCAAACCTGCCGAAACCACGCCCAAACCTGCCGAGACGAAGAAGTCCGAACCCACCGAAACCAAGAAGGCCGAGCAGCCGGGCGACACCAAGAAGACCCAACCGGCCGAGATCACGGAGTCCCAGCCGGCCGAGACGAAGAAGACCCAACCCGCCGAAACCAAGAAGACCCAGCCGGAGGACACCAAGAAGACCCCGGCCACCGACGCCGAGAAGCCGTCGAGCACCAGTAAGCCCGCCACCGATGCGGAAGCCGCAGCCAAGGCCGAGGCCGAGGCGAAAGCCAAGGCCGCCAAGGACAAGGCCGACGCCCAGGCGAAAACCGCGGCAAAGGGCAAGGCCAAGAGCCAATCCTGGCTCTCCAGCCTGATGGGCGCCGTCTCGCCGAAGGTCGAGCGCACGAGGGGCCCGCAGTGGTCCGTGGTGGACGGGGTCCGCGCGCCCGACGGCCACGTATGGGAGTCGATGCCACCCGACGGCGACTGCTTCTTCCACGCCCTCGAACGCATCGTCCACCCCGACTCGTACGGCTCGGCGGACGAACTCGACCAGCGGATCCACGACCTGCGTAATGCGACCGCCGACGAACTGTCGGGGCCGAGACGGAACGAATACTTCGAGGCCTTCCAGAACATCAGGGTTGCCGCCGAGAACCGCGGCAGAAGACTCACCCGGGCGCAACTGCGGGCCCCGATTTCACCGGCGGATTCGGCCCGCCACCTCGCGGAGTACAACCGGCAGGTCGAACAGATCAGGCGGCGGGGAGTCTGGCGCACCGACGCCTTCCACCTGGTCCCCCGCGCCGCCGCGGCCGCGCTCGCCGGCCGGGGCACCGTCGTACGCGTCCACAACGACCAGATCCCGCGTGGACTGACCTTCGGCGAGGACACCCAGGCGCCGTCCGACGGTTCTGTCCTCGTCGCCTACGACCACTACTATCTCGCCGTACCCACCGGGGAACACGTGCCTTCCGGTGCCGTCGGCACTCCCCAGGGTTCACGACCCACCAAGCCCTGGCACGAATTCCTCCCCCTGCTCGGCGGCGATGCCGAGCGATACGACCCACGCGGCCCGGAACAGCCCCTCCCCTCCCAGTTCACGGTATTCGGCGACGAACAGGGCGCCCACTACATCTGGTACCCGCCCACCAACACCTGGTCCGGCGAAATGCGCGACGCCGACAGTCAACCGGTGCACGTCACCTTCGAACGGGCCCTCGCCGACCCCGCCGTCACCGTCGTGCACGCGTCCCCCGAGACCGTGGAAGCGGGCGCCCCGGACCTGTATGCGACCGACTCGGAGCTGGCCGCCGCGATCGCCGCATCGCTGGCCGAGTTCAAGGCACATTCCGCCGCGACCGACGACGCCCTGGCCGCCGCGATCGCCGCATCCCTGGCCGAGTCCAACGAGCATTCCGCCTCGACCGCGCTCGATACCCCGCACGACTCGACGACCACCGAAACGCCGCAGCAGCAACTCCAGCCGCCCAGCGAAACCGACACGCCCGAAACCGATTCGGACGACGAGATCGCCGAGTTCGCCGCGCGGCTTCGCGCCCTGCGCGACAGCGTCCACAACCTGCGCGAGGCCACGGTCCCCGCCACCTCGCCGCGGCAGACCACCGAAAGTACCACTCCGGCAACCGATCTGGTCGAACGGTTCCGCGCGCTACGCAACAGCGTCCGCGCGCTGACCGAGAACAGCACCGGAACGACCGACACCACTACACCGCAGCAACGGCCGCAGGCGTCGACCGAAGACACAACCGCCACAACCGATCCCGTCGTCCACAACACCGCCGACTCCGAGACCGATCCGGTCGCCCGGCCCGACGCCGTCCACAACAGTTCTCCGACCATCACAGACGAATCGACCCGCAACGCACTCTCCGACGAGATCGACCTGGGCGACCCTCAGTTCCACCCGGGCGGCGGGATCTCCTCCACGAACACCATTCGGTCCGCGCCCTTCCGCAGCTACGAGTCGACCGACGACGAACTGTCGGACAACGGCGACCTCGGGACCCTCCGCCTTCCCCCGCGACCCGGGACGCCCTTCCCCACCAGCCTCCGCCGCGACGACGAACCGGAGTACCACGACGACCGGTTCCCCGGCGACGACGAATCCTTCTACGGCGACAACGAGTCCTTCCACGGCGAGGACGACCAGTTCTCCGAGAGCTCGTACACCGCTCCCAGGAACTTCCCCGGCGACAATCCGACCTACCGCGACGACGAATCGGCCTACACCGAATCGATCTACAGCAACGACGGTCAGGAACTGCCGACCATCGGGACCTCCACGAGCACAGGCCGTTTCGCCCCCCTGCGCTACTACGAACCGGCCGTCGACAACAACCGGTCGGACTACAGCGAATCGGTGTACAGCTCGGACGGCCAGGAACAGCCCCGCCCGGTCCGGCCGCAATCGCTCACGGACGACGAGATCGACCTGACGGACCTGGCCCACACCCCGCAGCTCACCGAAACCGATACCGCGAACCGACCTTTCAGCATGCTGGATGCGATGGCCGAACTCCGCCGTGACGACAGCGAGGGATCGGTCGACAGCCAGGGCGAGCAGCCGCCGCTATCGAGCGGCGGCAGCCGCGCGACACCGTCGCACCGGACGACCCGGAATGTAGTCTTCTCGGACGAGCTGACCTCGCAATATCAGGCGACCCAGCGATCCTTCCCGCTGGTCAACAGGCCCTCGCGGACAACGGATTCCACCCCGTCCACCGGCCCCCGCGACGAGCTCCGGCGCACCGAGCCGGCGATCTCCGACGGCACCGGTGACCTCGGCACCCACCGGATCGACCAGGCCGCGCAGGCATCACATTCCCGGCCCACCGACACCACAACGTCCGCCACCACCGGACGCCGCAGCGTCGCACCGATATCCGACGGCAGCACCGATACCCGCGGTGGGCGGGGATCCTCCAGCGGCGTGCGCGGATCGCTTCGGCGCCTGCGCAACGTCGTCTCCCGCCTGCGCAACCGGGACGACACGACACCGCACACCACCGAGCAGGCACCGACGCCGCCGACCGAGCGCACCCGGCGTCGAGACATCCTGCGGCGGTTGGTGACCCGGCGCAGCAGCGCCACCGCGACCCCCGCAACCCACGGCGACGGCACCACCTCGCATTCGGCCGTCGAGAACCCGTCGCCCGTCCTGGGCCGGCGCTACTCCGACGTCGGAACCGACTGCGTCGTCGACGCGCTCACCGGCATCGCCCACGCCCTGCCCGATGCCCCGATCCGGGTACCACAGGACCCCTCGCCCCTGGCCGGCCGCTCACAACGCGAACTCGAGCGGGCCGCCGGCGGCAGACTCCGCGGCTACCCCGACGTCCACCGCATCGCCAGGCAGCTTGAACTGCTCGGCGCCGGCGCGCGTGCACTCGTCGTCGCCGTGCACGAGACCCCCAACGCGAACGGCGTTGGCGCACATGCTTACCAAATGGTCAACCGCAACGGCACCATATTCGTCGAGGACGCCGCCGACCCCACCCACATCCTCCCCGGACAGCGCACCGCGGCCAGCGTCCACGCGGTCCTCTACAACCCCGACGGCCGGATAAGCCGTCCCGTCCGCCTCCGCGGGGAAAACATCCCCGAATTCCCGCCCGGCACCACCATCGGCGCGCTCGTCGATCCGACGCGGGTGAGCGAAACCGTTCCCGCCGACGACGATTCGGACTGGGAGACGATCTCCGACGAGGAGTCCGCGCATTCGAACAGCCCCGAGGTCGTGCCCGCCGATTTCCGGCTGCCCGATCCCGCGGAGTTCGAGGTCCCGTTCGAAGACGCCGAGGGCAACGAAATCCCGGTCACCCCCCTTTCTCCGCTCGATATCAACGCACTGCTGCCCGACCCCTCGCAGTTCGAGCTGTCCTCCGACAGCGCGAGCCACCACACCTCCGAGGCGGGCTCGGACGTGTTCGTCGACATCCCGCTCGACTCCCCCGTATCACCTTCTGCCGCAACCTCTCTGGGCCATGTCGTCGAGCGCTTCGGCAACCGGAGAGAGGGCGGCAAGCCCCTGATCCACGTCGAGCAGTTCTCGGAAGAGAACATGAAGTACCTGCGCCGCCACATCATCGACGCGGTGCAGGGCGCCCACGGCCGGAGCGCGGCATTCCGGAAGGCCGTCGACAACAAGCTGACCTCCCGCCTGACCAAGGCCGAGGAGAATCTGCTGCTGAGCGAATCGGGCATGCCGCTGGGCGTGAAATACAAGGGCAGGCCGTATCCGGTGTACCTGCGGATGTCCCTGTACGCCCGAGATCCGAAGACGGGGCACGTCGCCCGGGTGAACGACGGTCCGGGGATCAGCACCCAGCAGTGGTTGTACGGATTCGTCGAGGCCGCCGATACCAGCGGCAGCCGCAATCAGCGATCCGGATCGCTGCTGTTCTCCCATGTGACGGATCTGTTCAAGACCAAGCTGCTCAACTGGGGTATTTCGCCGCAGTTCAACGCCACGCACAATCAGCGGTCCAGCGCCATGTCGGTGTTCTCGACGGTGCAGTCGATCATCAAGATGCGCAGCACGGATCCCAACGCCATACCCTTCGATCTCGAGCCGCGGTTCGAAGTACGCCTCAACAACGACGGATTGGCGGGCGTGCTGTCGCCCAAGGCGCCGGAAGCGGGGGACTGGAAACCCATCTCCGAGCCCGCCCCGGACGACGTGGTGGCCTGGTTCCCGAAATATATGGCCGACAGCCGCGAAATGCCGCGGGTCGATCCGAACGACGACGCCACCATTCCCGGACAGTGGCATCGCGATCCGAACAACCCGAACCCCCAGATCACCATGCAGGAGCTGCGCTTCTACGGACCGCAGGGCCTGAAGTATCCCGACCAGCTCCTCAATCACGTGCTGCAGGGGTTCACCGATCATTTGAACGACCTGTCCGAGACCTCCGCGGCACAGCTGCGGGAGTTCTTCGTCTCCACCTTCCAGCGCAACGTCCCGCTGATGGACGGCGGCGCGGCGACCTCCCCGGTCATGTACACGCAGTCCGGTAAACCGCTCGGGATGTTCCTGGTGAAGATCCCGGACATCCACGGCGGCACCGAACTCACCGGCCCCTCCACCACGGGCGGCAACGCCTCCCGGCTCGAGTACAACGTGGTGCGGGCGCTGCGCACGCAGGCCAGTTCCGGGGTAGCCAACGGTCTAGGCGCCTCGGTGTCGGTTTCCGCCGGCCTGGGCAGGAGCGGGGCCGATCCCGACACCGGCTACTCGCCCATCGGCGGCCAGATCACCCCCCTGAAGATCGGCGCGGCGCAGCAGAACAGCCTCACCCTGAGCCACGGCGACCGGGCCTACACTTCGCGCGCGCTGCGCCTGGTGGCGGATCTGCTGCACACGACGCCGCAGGCGACCGTCGAGGTCACCTTCGTCCGGCCCAACGGTGAGGCCGTCGAGCCGGACTCGAAGACGCCCCTGTACGGCGGGAACGACTATCCGATCAACATGATGGTGCCGTCGAAGAAATCGCTCGGCCACGCGCCGAGCGTGCAGGAACTGCGATTCCTGCATCCGGACATCCTTCATCTGACCGATATCGGGCTGACCACCACGCCGCTCCAGATCAAAATCCCCAAGAAGATGTTCGACGACATCAAGACCGTCCTGACCGATCGCGGATTCCTGCCGTCGGGCAAGGACACGTCGAGCCTGTGGGACTGGTTCGAGCCGAATGCCACCAAGACTCAGCGGCTGGACAACGTCAGCAACTTCGAGCAGATGAGTGGCCGTCTGGGGAAGCTCTCGAGCTTCATCGAGATGACCCACGGCGGCGCTCGGATGGTATTCCTCAAGTCGACCGCGACCGGGACCGAGCCCGAGCGCATCACCGTCACCCTCGAGCAGAAGCGCCGGTATCACTCGCCGGAGAATCCGCACGAGGGCATCTCGCACGACTGGATACTCCCCGACATCCAGACGATGAACTACACCGGTCTCGTTCTCACCGGCTCGGAGGAGCACTCGAATACGCCGTTCGCCATCGATATCGGCACCAGCGTCACGCTGACCGACCCGGCCAGCAGCGAGCACAGCGAATGGATCGCGAGTCTCATCGGGTCGTACGACTTCACGTACAGCAGCAGCGAGAGCATGGCGTCCGGCCTCGGCTTCGGCGAGGAGAACTACACCTTCAGCCCCAAGGGGCTGCACATCTTCACCGTGCCCACCCACGTCGTCGCGGAGATCTCCTACAGCCACGGCGACAACCCCGACCCGATCCGCGCCGAGGGCACCGCCCATCTGGCCGTTCCCACCTATCGCACCACCGAGGAACCGGACAACACGCGCCTGCCCGAACCGACGGTCCGCGAGAATCCGACCGATAAGACCCGGCCCCCCGCGCGGGATGCCCGGGCCCTGGACCTGCCGACGCAGAAACAGCTCAAGAAGGGCAAGGGAACCCTGTTCCCAGCCACCGCCGTCGTGGCGAGCCACCCCGTCGCCGAGCTACTTCAGGATGTCTCGGTCGGTCTCATCCGCGATATCGAACGGGGCGCCCGTCTCGGCCCGCACGTATCGAACTCCCTCACCTCCGGCGAGGACCACCGAACCGATACGCCCGCAACCGATTCGGCGGTCATTCCGCATGGCGAGAACGAATACGAGCTCTCGACGCTCGGGCCGCAGGTACCCCGCATCGTCATCACCGATCCGGACGGAGCACAGCACTTCGGCGCGCAGCAGACGGATCCGACTGTGCCCCAGCAGGATCGAACCGAACGCACCGCACCGCCGGACATCCCCAGAATCGTCATCACCGATCCGGACGGGGCGCAGCACTTCGGCGCGCAGCAGACGGATGCGACTACACCGCAACGGGATCCGATCGAGCACACCGCAACGCCGAACGTCCCCAGCATCGTCGTCACCGATCCGGAAGGGGCGCGGACAGAGCCGGCGATGGAACCGGAACACGCCGGGGACACCGAGCACACCGGGTCCGACGACGAGCCGGGACTGAGCTGGTCGGACATGACCGACGCCCTGAAGAGCTGGGCGAACGGGGCGGGCCAGGCAGCCTCCGGCGCCGGTGAGTGGTTCGCGCGCAACGCATTCGGTGATTCGGCGGAGAATCCGGAGTCGATCGCGCGCTCGATCCTCAATACCGAGCTGTCGACGCATCATGCGACGTCCCTCGCACCGCTGATCTACCTCGACTCCCACAAGTTCGAGGTCGAGATCCCCGGCGCGGTGGCGGGCACGACCTATCAGTTCAAGATCGAGGGCTACTACGACGACGTCGAGGTGCTGAAACCGTCGGCCATCGATACCGAGCACTGGCTCGAGGCCATCAACACCTCGGCGCGCTCCAAGCTCGATCAGTACGGCCACCAGGGCAGCGGCGGCTGGACCGGCCGGTTCGGCGAGAAGGCCGACAGCAGCTTTACCGCCGGGCTGAGCCAGCAGCGCAATACCTCACACACCAAGCACGTCACCGCGACCGATCTGACCGACACCCTGCGCGTGACCTCCGACTACGGCGGCAACGGCGTGCACCGGATCCGCGCGACCCCGCACCTGGTCGTCACCGCCACGGCCGGATATCGCAACGCGGTCACCGGTTTCTTCCACGGCAAGCCGCACACCACCCTCACCCGCGTGGTCGACGCCCCCAAACGGCTCGAATACTTCGTGGTCGACAACGACCTGCACGACAACCCGCCGCTGAAGGCCCTGGTGCAACAGGCCGCCCGCGACCGCGGCGAGAAGCCCAAGATCGCGCCGAAGCGCCGCAACGATCGCGCGCTGTCCGACGCGTTCACCGGCAAGCGGAAGGAGGGCGACACCAACGCGAAGGGCCTGCTCAACTTCGGTCACGTCACCTCCGTCATCCTCAACGACGGCCGCAGCGCCTTCGAGGACACCGCGCGCAACCTGGTGGAGGAGGTGTCGCCCGGTGCCACCACGGCGGGCTCGAACAACGAGCACCCTCAGGTCCTGCCCCTGATCAACAAGTTCGCCACCACCTTCGGGCTGCGTACCCTCGCCAACGCCGGATCCGAGGGCAATCACTCGTTCCACTTCGTCGACACCCACGATCTCCTGGGGCCGCGCGTCGTCGGCGTCACGTTCACCGCGCGCCCGCATCCCAAGGCGAAGCTCGATCAGCTTCGCGGCCGGACGGTGCCCTCGACCGCCGCCCTGGACAACGTCCACCGCCACGATCACGCCGACGGCAACTCCCTCCTCGAACCCGGCGCCACCAGTGTCGGCAGCACCCACGCCAGCACCGACCGGACGAGCCTGACGCTGGGCGGCCAGCACAACAAGATTCGCCCCGCGTTCGGCATGGCCGTCGGGAAGGTGCGCAGCCTCGACTCCACGATGACCGACAGCCGCGCCCTGAGCGCCTGGGAGCGCACCAACGCGCCCCAGGACCAGTTCGACGTCCCCACCGAGTGGACGGTCACGGTCGACTGGCGGCCCATGACCGAGGCCGCGTCGCGGTACCTGGTCGAGAAGATCGGCGACCTGCTCAGCAACTCCGGGCTCCACATCGCCTCCGGGCACTGGATGGGAGTCGTCGAGGGGGTGGACCCCACCCGGTTCCACAGCAGGCCCCGCTTCTCCAAGCCCGCCTCGGTGAACGGCGTCTCCCGGCTCCGTCTGCACGGCACGGACACCCAGCTCGCCCCGAAGTACCGCACCGCGGACACCCCCGCCAAGATCGTCGTCCCCCGCACCGAGCCCGGTATCTACAGCTACGACCCCACGATTCCGCTGCCGCCCGCATCCCCGGACCACCGCGCCATCGAGATCGACGTCCCTGCCGATGTGCGGCACCTGATGTCGGTCCCGAACTGGGTGCCCGAGCGGCCGATCGTGATGTACGACTTCGACGCCCTGGAGGAGTTCGGCCGGGCGCTGCTGGCCGTCGATCCCTCCCTGCACACCAACGACAACAGTCGCTCGGTCGAGCACATGTCCACCCGGCTGGTCTCGCTGGCCTCGAGCAACGTGCCCACGCCGCTGCGGCCCGAGAATACGGCTCCGTTCCTCAACATCACGCCGCACAGCGACGAGGTGCCCACCCCGCAGCGCCATCGCCGGGGTACCACCGTCAACGGCGTCACCGTCACGATGAGCCTGTACTCACCCCGCGCGGCGGAGACCAGCGCGCAGATCGCCATCGACCGCTTCGTATTCGGCAACTCCAGCTCCCAGGACCGCGAGAGCCACAACCTCAATCTCGCCCCCACCTTCGGCATCAGCGGCCCCGCCTTCACCGACGACGGCAATACCCGGGGCGGCCTGAACAGCTTCCCGCTCGGCGGCCAGAACGCCGGCCACGGCGAATCCGACGCCCTCGGCGGCGTCACGCGGGATCTGAAGCGCACCAACGCACCGTTCGAGGGGAACACGCTGCGTGCCGTGGCCCTGCTCGAGGTCAAGGGCCCCAAGGGCACGGTCTGGGTCTCCGGCGATGTGCTGTTCCGCGCCACGGAGACACCGTCGAGTGCGCACATCGCACCGCCCCTGGACGAGACGGAGACCCTGCCCACCGAGACCTCGGACGCCACCGAGTCGCACACCGATGCCGACCCCACGAAGACCGATGCCGACCCCACGAAGCCGTCCGGATCCGAGACGAAGGCATCCGGATCGGAAAGCAAGACAACCGAACCCGAGGCCAAGAAGTCCCCCGAGACCGAAGCGAAGAAGACGCCCGGGCCCGAAAACAAGAAGACAGACGGATCCGAGACTGAGAACGCGGCCGGATCCGGAAGCAAGACAACCCAACCCAAGGCCAAGAAGACATCCGAACCTGTAACCAAGACAACCGAACCCGAGGCGGCGAAGAAACCCGCCGCATCCGAGACGAAGAAGTCGTCCGAGCCGGACGCGAAGAAGCCGTCCACACCGACGGCCATGGCCGAAGCGCAGGCGGCCAAGGATAAAGCCGATGCCCAGGCGAAAGCGGACGCCCAGGCGAAAGCGGACGCCCAGGCGAAAGCTGAGGCAGCGGCGAAGACCGAGGGCAAGAGCAAGCTCGAGTCCTTCTTCTCCTCGCTGCTGGGCGCACCCAAGATCGGGCGCAGCAGCGGCGAACGGCGGGCCGTCGTGGACGGGGTCCGCGCGCCGCGGGGATACGTCTGGGAGTCGATGCCGGCGGATAACGACTGCTTCTTCCACGCCCTCGAACGCATCATCTACCGCGAGCCCTACGGCTCGGAAACAGAACTCGACCAACGCATTCGGCGCCTGCGCGGCCTGGCCGCCGCCGAACTGTCGGGGCCCAGATGGAGAGAATATTTCGAGGTCTTCCAGAACATCAGGGTCGCCGCCGAGAACCGCGGCAGAAGACTCACCGCGGCGCAGCTGCGTGCCCCGATATCGCCGGTGGATTCGGCCCGCCACCTCGCGGAGTACCGCCGGCAGGTCGAACAGATCAGGGAGCGGGGAGTCTGGCGCACCGACGCCTTCCACCTGGTCCCCCGCGCCGCCGCGGCCGCACTCGCCGGCAGGGGCGCCGTCGTGCGCGTCTACAGCAGGCAACTCCCCAACGGGGCCACCTTCGGCGAGAACACCCGGGCACGGGCCCACGGCGCGACCCTCATCGCCCACAACCACTACCACCTCGCGGTACCCGCCACCGGGCACACTCCCGCGGGTACCCCCGGGGGCACCCGCGCGACCAAGCCCTGGGACGAATTCGCCAACCTGCTCGGCCTCGACGCCGAGCGATACACCCCCGGCCAGTCCGCCCCGGACCGCACCCGGATCACCGTATTCGGCGACGAGAACGGCGCGCACTACATCTGGTACCCGCCTACCGGCACCTGGCCCGGCGAAATGCGCGACGCCAACAGCCGCCCGGCGCCCATCACCTTCGACCAGGCCCTCACCGACCCCGCCATCACCGTCGTGCACGCGTCCGCCTCGGCCGTCGACAACACCACTGCGGACCTGCCGTCGGCGGACCCCGACCTGGACGCGGCCATCGCCGCGTCCCTGGCCGACCTCAAAACGCCCGCCGCGCCGGTCCAGGACGACGACCCCGAGCTGGCCGCGGCCATAGCCGCATCCCTGGCCGAGCTCGAGCCCCCGACCACCTCGTCCCACGACCCCGAGGCCGCCGTCGCCGTCACCGCATCCTCCGCCGCGGCGCACACCGCCCCGGCGGAGGGCGAACAGGTCATCGACGAACTACCGACTCTCACCGATCCGGTAGTCCAGCACGACCGAACCCGAACCACCGGTCTCCCCACCGAATCGTCCGCGAGCACACCCATCGACAACCCGCTGTCCGACGGGCAATCGGTCCACAGCACCGAGGAGGGCGAGCAGACCACACCGGCCGCCGAACTCGTATCGCCGCAGATCCGGCCGCCCGAGCACATCGAACAGTTCGACGACACGTCGGACGACGAGCCCGTCTCGCCGACGACCGGGCACGTCGACCAGTTCGACATGGGCGACGAAGCCCTGTCCCCGCCGTTCGAACCGCGGCCGCTGGGCGATGCCCCCTCGCCCATCGGCACGTCCCGGCGCAACCGCCCACCGGCCTTCCACGACGACGAGTCGCCCTACGGCGAGCCGGTCTACGACACCGACGACGATCGGGAACTTCCCCCGCCGACAACCGGACGTCCGCAACAGCTCGCGCAGCACGATGACGGGTTCGAGGTCCAGGAGGTCTTCGGTACCCAACCCCCGCGTCGTGGCACCGGAACCTCCTCGCCGACCGGCACCCCCCGGTTGGCGCCCCTCCGGTACCACGAGACGTCCTTCTACGACGACGCATCCGCCGACAGCGAATCGGTCTACAGCACCGACGGCATGAAACCGGCCGCATCGAGCGAACCGGCCGTCGCCGCCCCGCATGGGACCGACGTCCCGCACTCCGACCTGACCGATGTCCAAGCCCCGCACATCACCGAAACCGGCACGGAGAACCAACCTCTCACTCTGAACGCGATCCTGGCCGAACTGCGCCGCGACGACAGCGACGAATCGATCTACAGCCAGGAGGACCACGAACCGGCTCACACCGCCGAATCGCAGAACCAGCCCCAGCTGCCGCTCGTACCGAGCGGCAGCCACACAGAATCGACGCGCGGACCGGGCCCGAGAGTGCGCTGGGCGGACAATCTGCCGACGCGGCGCCAGGCGACACAGCGATCCTTCCCCCTGGTTACCGATACCTCGCGCATCGCCGACCCCACCGCGCCGCTCGGCCCCCGCGATCAAATCCGGCCGACCGAACCGGCGACATCCGAGGACTCGAGCAGCACCGACGCCGCCTCCACATCGCAAACCCGGCCGAGCGACGGCACCGCACCCCGCACGTTCGAGGACATCCCGCGCCTAGCGCCGCGGACCTGGGATGGCGGGGTCACCCACACCCGTGGCACCTCCGGTGGCGTGCGCGCACGCCTGCGGCGCCTGGTCGACCGCCTGCGAGGCCGTGAGACAACCCCCGATTCGACTGCCGGAACTCCCCGGACGACCCCGCGGCCCACAGCAACCGGCCGCAGCCGCAACATCTTCCGGCTATCAGTTCTCCGACCACACAGCAGCACAACAACTTCCACCCCGCGACGCGACCCGAGCACCGCCCACGACGGCGCCACCGCGCACGCGACCGTCACAAACTCAACGCGCGCAACGGAACTGCCTCACACCGACGCCGGAACCGACTGCGTCGTCGACGCGCTCACCGGCATCAAGAGTGACACCAAGAGCTCCGCGATCCGGCTGCCGAAACGTTCCTCGGCCCTGCCGGGCCGCACGAGGCGGGAACTCGAGAAGGCCGCCGGCGGGAAGCTCCGCGGCTACCCCGACATCCACCGCATCGCCCGGCAACTCGACCTCCTCGGCCCCGGGGCACAGGCGCTGGTCGTCGCCGTACACAACACCCCCAACGCGAACGGCGTCGGCGCGCACGCGTACCGCATGTTCGTCGACGAGGACGGCCTCGTCGTCGTCCACGACGCCGCCGACCCCACCCACACCCTCCCCGGACAACGCACCGCCGCCAGCGTCCACGCCATCCTCTACACCCCCACCGGCAAGATCGCGCGCCCCGTCCGTCTCCGCGGCGAAGACGTCCCCGAATTCCCGTCGGGCACCCGCATCGGCGCGCTCTCGAATTCGGCGCAAGCAGCCGAAACCACGCCTACCCGAGACGAATCGGACGAGAGCGACGACCACGACAGCGACGAGGACGCCGACGACGAGGACTACAGCGACGAATCGGACGACGACGCACGCACCGTCATCCCGGCCACCGAATCCGCATCCACCCGCGGCGAATCGGCTCCCGCCGCCCCCGCGCAGCCCACCGCCGGTCCCGAGTTCAGCGATCGGTTCCGGTACTTCATCGACGAGGACGGCCGCCCCCACTACTGGGAGCCCGCCACCGATCTCTACTACGCCCCCTCCCCCGAGGGACCCACCGATCCGATCCGGATCAGCGACCGCGCGGCCTTCCGGGCCACCTACGACAACACACAACCGATCCCCCGAAGCGAACTGCACGAGGATACGGACACCGAGTCCGAGTCCGTCTACCACGACGCCGACGATCCGTACACGCTCCTGGCCGAGGCGGCCGAGAGATTCGGCGCCGGTAGGGAATACACCGACGACCCCGAATCACAGGACCTGCTGAACCGGCTGCACCGGGCCTTCGATTCGGTCGATTTCGCCGGGATCGAGGACGCCGGGCTGGAGGCGCTGACCCACATCCCGAGGGCCGAGATCGAGCGGCTGCTCTCCCTGGAGCGCCACGGCGACAACGAAACAACGGACCGCACCGCGAATCCGGAGACATCGGACGCGGTGCGGGCCGAGGCGGCCCGGCTGCAACGCGAGCTGAACGAGGCCTACCTCCGCGACCACAGCGACTCGGACGATGAGGAGTACAGCTTCGACGGGGACCAGCAACGGACCTTCCCCGCCACCGGCGAACTCACCCTGGATCCGGCCATCGAGCGCGGGGACCGGCCCGAGGATCGGCACGCGGACATCCTGTCCTCCGACGATGAAAGCCTGTACCTCGACGCGCTGTACGGAGACAGCGATATCGACTCGCCGACGATCTCCGTGGAGGATCCCGAGGGCCGTCGCAGGACGATCGAGGACGACGCTTCCCGCCCGACGATACCGACGGATTCGACTGCGGGCCAGTCCGATTCGTCCACACCGAAATCCGGCTCGCCCGATCTGGAACCCGAATCACCCAGGCGCCCGACCGATCCGTCCGCGCTGAGTCCCGAATCACCCAGGCGCAGCACCGAGTCACCGACGCGCGGATCCGACCCGAAGACGCCGGGCAGGCCCCGGGCAAGCTCCAGGGCGTCCAGGCTGTCCGTGGACTCCAGGCTCTCCAGGGACTCCCGGCAGACCGAGGTGTCCAGGGCCAGCACGCCGCCGGTCCTGGAGACCCAGAAGGACGATCATCCCTCGGACGTCGAGCCGGAATTCTCCGACAGCGTCGAGGATTCGGACGATCCCACCGCGGATCCGCAATCGAGCAAACGGCGGGGCAAGCGCAAGGCCGACCCGTCGGGCCATGCCCGCACCGACAGCAGGTCGTCCCGGTCCACCGCCTCCTCGGCGAAGGATTCGGCGAAGCCGAAGTCGCCTGTCGACAGCGACTCCGGGCATCGCCGGTCGGGCAGCAAGTCCACCGTATCCTCAGGTGCAACAAGCGATTTCATCCCCCCGGTCCGGGAATTCGGCACCCAGCGCGACGGCACCAAGGACCTGCTGCACATCGAGCCGATTCCGGAGTCGACGATCCGGTGGCTGCGCAATCAGGTCATCACCAGGCTGGAACGCACCCGGGGCCCGGACCCGAAGTTCCGCGCCGAGGTCGAGAAGAAGCTGACCTCGCGCATGACCTCCGGGGAATGGGCCAGCCTGCTGAGCGAATCGGGCCTGCCCCTGAACGTGAAATACCGTGGGCGGCAGTATCCGATCTCGGTGCGCCTGAACCTGAACCTGCGCGGACCGTCCGCCGAGCCCATCGAGCGGGTGGGCGACGATCTGCCGGTGAGCCTGCAGCGGTGGTCGTACGGCGTGTCCGAGGTCGGCGATACCGCCAGCGCCCGCAACCAGCGGTCCCTGTCGTATGCGTACGCCTACCAGCGGAGTGTGGACAAGGGCAAGTTCCTCACGGCGGGCGTGGGGCTGCAGGGCAACCTGACCCACCAGCAGTTGTCGACCGCCTCGAGCGTCTTCTCGACGGTGCAGTCGATCGTCAAGAAGCGCAGCACCGGCCCCTCGCTGCCCTTCGACTACGAGATGGAGTGGGAGCTACGGGTCAACGACCCGGACGATGTGCTGTCGCCGCGCGTACTGAACGATCGCTGGCTCTACATCGGCGGGCACACGCCGCGCCCCGCGCCCGGCGCCGCGGCCGTGCCGGACCATGTACGGGCCTGGTTCCCGAAGTACATGGCCGAGGCCACCGAGCTGCCGACGGTCGACGAGGACGATCCGGCCACCGTTCCCCCCGGGTTCCACCGCGACCCGGCCGACCCGGAACCGCATATCTCCCTCGAGGAGGTACCACTCCAGGGTGTGCTCGACATCCCGCACCACGACCGGATTTTCGCCGATCTGATGGCCGGGTTCCGCAGGCGCATCCGGGGCGCCTCCGGGGCCTCGGTGGAGGCGCTGCGCGAATTCATGAGCGAGGGCAATTTCCGCAGCAACATCCCGATGATGCACGGCGGTTCGGTGGCCTCGCCGACCCTGTACACGAATTCCGGTAAGGCGCTGGGGCACTTCCAGTTCGAGATCGTCGACTTCAACGGCGGGGACACCCTCACCGGGCCGACCATGAAGGGTGGTTCCCGGCTCGAGTCGAATGTGCTGCGGTCGTTGCGCACCCAGAACAGCAGCACGGTCACCAGCTCGCTCGGCGGCTCCCTCGGGCCCACCTTC
Source organism: Nocardia albiluteola (assembly GCF_018860155.1). Classification (GTDB taxonomy): domain Bacteria; phylum Actinomycetota; class Actinomycetes; order Mycobacteriales; family Mycobacteriaceae; genus Nocardia; species Nocardia albiluteola. The sequence continues at coordinate 758,799 of NZ_JAHKNI010000001.1, read as the reverse complement.
GGTTTTGGAAAGGGTAAGGCCGACAAGGAGACCGGCTACGCACCGGTCGGCGGGACGATCAACCCCTTCCGCTTCGGGATGTCCCATCAGAACTCCCATTCACTGAACTACGGCGGCCGGGCCTACACCTCGCGCGCCCTGCGCCTGGTCCACGATCTGCTGCACACCACACCCACCATGAGGCTGCGGGTGACGTTCGTGCGCCCGGACGGGCGGGCCGTCGGACCACGGGCCAGGACGCCGCTGTCCGGTGGGAACGACTATCCAGTCAACATGCTGGTGCCGCCGAAAAGCGCCATGGGCCACGCGCCCACCGAGCGGCGGTACCTGCCCTCCGAGCTCCTGCACCTGAAGGATCTCGGGTTGATGACCACCCCGCTGCAGGTCAAGGTCCCGCCGAGAATGTTCGCCCGGCTCGAGCACGTCCTGCACACCGAGGGGTTCCTCCCGCCCCGGGTCGACACGCCGGGCCTGCTGGATTCCGCGACGCAGAACGCCACCGACACGCAGCGGCTGAACAATGTCCGCAAGCTCGAGCAGCTCCGCAGCCGGATGGGCCTGCTGTCGACCGCGGACGAGATGGTCCAGGGCGAGATCGACGACGACGGGAAGATCACCGGCGGCACCGAGATCACCTTCGTCAAGCCCACCCCGACCGGTAATCAGCGCATCACCGTCAGCCTCCTGGCCCTGCGCCGCTACGCCTCGGAGAAGGATCCGCACCAGGGCGTCTCCCACGATTGGACGCTCCCGCAGATCCAGACGATGAACTACACGGGCGCGGTCATGCCCGGCGGCGAGTCGGACTCGAAGACGCCGCGCGCGTGGAACCTCGGCGCCAGCGGCTCGGTGACCAATCCGTTCAGCGAGCCGCACAGCGAGGGCCTGTCGAGTTTCGCTCCGTCCTATACCTATTCGAGCAGCCACACGTCGAGCAGCGAGTACGACACGGGCTTCGGCGAGGAGAACTACACCTTCAGCCCCGGCCCGAAGAGCACCCAGCCCGGCAATCAGATCTTCACCGTGCCGACCGATCTGTGGATGAACATCGACCACAGCCACGGCGACAACCCCGCCCCGATACACGATGCGGGCACCCTGCACCTGGCCGTCCCGACGTATCTCACCACCACCGAGAAGCGCAATACGCCGCCACCGCCGCCACCCACCGTCCGCGATATCGACCCGAACGACGCCACCGACCGGGACATCCAGCGCCTCGCGGTACCCGGCCTCGGCAGCTCGCTCGAGGACGGGGTGCTGAAACTCCCGCTGTCCGCCGTGGTGGCCCGCCACAACCCGAGCAAGACGCTCATCAAGGTCGTGAACGACCTCATCCGGCACAGCGAACTGGAGGCCGCGGCCGCCAGGACCGACTCGGCGAGCGACGATTCCGACCAGGACGACGCCGACCTGACCGAGAACGAGGATCCCGCGGGCTCCTTCGCCATGCGGCCGCCCCGGAACCGGCCGCGCCCCACCACTACCACCGGTACCGAGGATCCGGCCGGCCCCAGAATCGTCCTCACCAGCCCTGGGGGCGAGGAGCACGACATCGCCCCGCCGGAGTTCCCCGCGGTCACCCGCAGCAATTCCCCGGACAGCGGCACCGACTCGTCGTCGTCGGGCCCCTCCCTGCACAGCGACCGCGCCAGCGACGGCGCTTCCGACGCGGGCTGGGCCGACATCGGCAAGGCCCTCGCGAAGGGCGCGGCACACTGGGTGGTCGATCAGGGCACCGGTGCCGGTAAGTGGGTGTGGCGCACCAACTTCGGCGAGCCAACCGCGAATCCGGAGTCGATGGGCCACTCCATCGTGCAGACCTCCCTGTCGACGCATCACATGAGTTCCTATGCGCCGCTGATCTTCCGCGACTCCTACAAGTTCGAGGTCGAAACCCCCGGCTCGCTCGCCGGTACCGATTACACCGTCGAGATCAAGGGCTATCTCGACGACGTGGAGGTGCTGGATCCGGCGGCGATCGACACCGAGCACTGGCTGGAATCGAGCAACGCCTCGTCGCAGACCGAGACCGATCAGCACGGACACCAGACCAGCGGCAGCCTCGGCGGCCGCTACGGCGAGAAGGCCGATCACAGCTTCAATCCGATCGGCTCGTACCAGCACAACCGGTCCACCGCGACGCACATCACCAACTCAGATACGACCGATACCCTCAGGGTCACCTCGGATTACGGCGGCAATGTCCACCGGCTCCGCGCGCGGGGGCACTACCTGGTCACGGTGAAGTCGGGCACCCGCAACGTCGCCACCGCCCTGGTCCCCGGGAAGCTCGCCCGCGGCATGCACCTGCGCGACAGTCGCTCCCGCATGGTCGACGCGCCGGAGGCCATGGAGATCTTCCTGACCGACAACGACCTGCACGCCAATCCCGATCTGCTGGAACAGGTTCAGCGGGCCTACACCGCGCGCGGCATCACTGCCAAGATCGCCGAGGAGCAGCCCGCGAACCGCAAGCTGTCCACGGCGTTCTTCGACAAGAAGAACCCCGACAAGGAGAACCTGATCGATTTCGGCGCCGCCACCGAGGTCGAATTCGAGGACGGCCGCGATGCCTACGAGAACACCGTCCGAGAACTGGTGGAGCGGTTGGCCCCCGGCGCCACCCAGGTCGAATCGGCCAACTACCGCCCCGGCCCGCTGCAGCGCATCAACCAGCAGACCACCAGCTTCGGCACCCGCACCCTCCCCAACGCCGGCTCCAAGGGCAAGACCTCGATCCATTTCGTCCACCGCCATCCGGTGTGGGGTCCGCGCCTGATCGAGATCAATTTCAACGTCAAGCCCCACCCCGACGTCCAGCTCAAGGACGTGCGCGGCAAAGTGGTCCCCGCCACCGCGGCCCTGGACAACGTGTTCGGCCACGCCCTGGGCACCAGCACCGGCACGAGCCGCTCCAGCGGGCACCAGCTGAGCTTCAACCCGACAGGGCAGGACAACGGCGAGCGGCCCTCGGCGACCATCAACATTCAGCGCACGGGCACCCACAGCGATTCCCTCACCACCAGCAGCGATCGCCGCGCCTGGGAGCGCAGCAACGACGGCGTCGAATTCCAGTTCCGCACACTGCATTCGGTCGAGGTCAACTGGCGCCCCTGGACCGAGTCGCTGTCGACCTACGTGCTGGACAAGATCGGCACCGCGGCCGGCGCCCCCCTCTCCGCGGCCGGGAAATTGCTCGTGCGGGCCGGGCGGTACATGAACGTCCTGCCGGAACTGGATCCCGACGAGCTGCCGGAGCCGCCCGTCCACACCGAGCGCGATACCTTGAACTCGTTGTCGCGCTTCCGTTTGCACAGCGCCAACGCACCCGCCGAGTCCGAGTCGGATACGGGTTCGGAATCCGATCCGTCCGAAGTCTTCGACGACACTTCCGACGCGAGTTCCGACAGCGAGTCCGAGCCCGATCTCGGTCCCTCCCACACCAGGCCGGACACCTATCGCACCGACCCCACCATCCCGGTCCCGCCGCCCCCGCCCGGCAGCGTCGCCGTCGACATGCGATCGCCCGATGCGCAGCACGCACAGAATCTGCTCACCGGGCCGGTGTGGCGGCCCACGCGACCGATCGCGATCTACGACTTCGAGGGCCTGCCCGAGTTCGGCCGGGCGCTGCTGGCCGTGGACCCCTCGCTGCGCGACAACAACCAGACCCGCAGCTTCGAGGGCATGGGCGTGCGCCTGACCACGCTGGCCGAGAGCGGCGCGGACACCCCCCTGGGCCCGGAGAGCACCGCCCCGTTCCTGAACCTGGATGACACCACCGATCTGCCGACCCCGCAACGGCATCCACGCGGCGCCCGGGTCACCGAGACCTCGGTCCAGCTCACGCTGCACTCGCCGCGTATCGAGCAGACCAGCTCGACCATCGCGATCGACCGCTTCGAGTTCACCAACAGCAGCGTGCAGACCCACGCCGACAACACGATCGCGATCAACCCGACCTTCGGGCTCAACTCGCCCTACACCGAGGACGGCGACCACCGCGGCACCCCCACCATCCCGCTCGGCGGCCAGGTCGCCGGGCACGGCAGCACCGCGAACCTCGCCAGCGTCCGGCGCAACCTGTTGCGCTGGGGCACGCCGGCTTTGAACGCCGACGGCGAGGGCGCGGTCGGGCATCGCGTGCGCGCGGTCGCGCTGCTGCGGGTCACCGGACCCAGGGGCACCGTCTGGGTCTCCGGCGACGTGGTCCTGCGCACGACCGAGGACAACCTCCCGCTGTCCCCCGACTTCCCCGAGCCCGATCGGGAGGCGCCCGCGCCGAAGACTCCGAAGCCGGTCAGCGACCCAGCCAAACCCAAGGCGCCCGAAACCAAACCCAAGACGGCGGACGATACGGCGGCCAAGGCGAAGGCGGACGCCGAGGCCAAGGCTGATAAGGCCAAGGCGGACAAGGCCAAAGCCGATAAGGCCAAGGCAGACGCCGAGGCAGCAGCCAAGGCGAAGGCCGACGCCGAGGCCAGGGCCAAGGCAGACGCTGAGGCCAGGGCCAAGGCCGATAAAGCCAAGGCAGACGCAGACGCAGAGGCAGAGGCAGCAGCTAAGGCGAAAGCGACGGCGAAGAACGAAGATTCGGACTCGGACTTGTCGGACTCGGACGAGGAGGCCGCGCCCGTCACACCGAAGCCCAAGGCCAAGACGGGCACCGACGCGGCCAAAGCGAAAGCTACAGCAAAGGCCGACGACTCGGACTCGGACTCTAACTCGGACTCGGACGACGAAACCTCCCCTGTCACACCGAAACCCAAGCCCAAGCCGAAGGTCGTCGACGAGAGCGAGAGCGAGGACGAAGACCCCGCGCCAATCGCGCCCAAGCCACGCGCCTCGTCGTCCGCGGGCAGCGTCGAGACCGTCCTGCACAAACCGGCCGACACCGCCGGGAAACCGGTCACCGACCCGAGCCGTCCCGTGTCTACGGAGGAAACCCCCGCCGAGGACACGGTCGAACAACTCCGTCGCACGAAGCAGCAGCCCGGCGCCGACGACCGGGTGAAGCAATGGCAGCAGGACATGCTCGATGCCCTGAAGCAGGACGGCGAAGCCTCGGACGAGGATTCGGACGACGAGGCCGAGCACCGGGACCTCTCGGTGGACAAGCCCCCCACCCCGCCCGCGGACATCTACCGACCCCCGTCGTCCGACGGGTCCGCCGAGACCGTCGTGCCCGCATCCAAGTCCACACCCGCACCGGCGGGCGCGGCCGACGCCGAAACGACGACATCGCCCAAGGGCAAGGGGAAGAGCACCTCGCCCGCGAGCTCCGTCGGGTCCACCGGCACCACCCGCCGCATCCCCCGGGACGACGAGTCGGCCCATCTTTCCGACGACGAGCTGCCGCCCCCGCCCGCCCGGCAACCCGCCGCCAACGTGCGGCAGCGCGGCCCCCGATACGACTCGATCAGGGACGTCGCCCCGCCGGCGGGCCACGTCTGGGAATCCATGCCCCTCGACGGCGACTGCTACTTCTCCACCCTCGAACGCATCATCCACCGCAACGATCCGCCCGCCACACTCCGCGAACTCCACGATCGCATCCGCGACCTTCGCGACCAGGTCGCCGACGAGTTCGTCGCCAACGCCGACGACTATTTCGAACAGTTCGAATCGATCGTCGCCGCCGCCGAACGCACGTCCACCGGACGGGCCTTCCGCAACCTCGATCGTCGCGAAGTCAGGGCACTGATCCAGGCGCGCCGCAACGGCCGACTCCGAGCCGCCTTCAACCAGCAGGTCGAGGACATTCGCACCCTCGGTATCTGGGAGAACGCGATCAGCCATCTCGTCCCCACCGCCAGCGCTCCCGTCCTCGACCGCCGGAACCTCCTGGTCAGCCTCCGGACCACCCTGCACGGCGGGGCCGCCGACACGATCCTCGGGCCGGAGACCTTCGCGTCCGCCGACGCCGCGGTCCTGCTCCACGAGGACCACTTCTACCTCGCCGTGCCCCGGATACACCCGCCCGCCAGGAACTGGGACGAACTCGCCGACCTCCTCGGCCCCGACCCCCTGCGGCACACCTCCGAGTCCCTCACCCAGACCCCCGACGCCACCGATCGGGTCATCGCGTTCGGCGACCGCACGGGCGCCCGTTACCTCTGGCTGCCGCCCGCCGACGCGGCCTCCGACGGCGAATTGCGCGACGCCACAGATAATCCCGTCACCCTCACCATCGACGACCTCCTCACCGACCCCGCCATCACCGATATCCGCACACCCAATCCGACCCCGCTCGCCCCATTCGGCAGCCGTCACACCGGGACCACGGACACTGCCGGATCCGGTGATCAGCAGCAGATCCCAACCTCCCGTACAACCCAGCACACCCCATCCGGTGAACGCCCCAGCGGCACAACGAACACCACCGAATCCGGCGATCAGCAGCAGACCCCGACCCCCGATACAACCCAGCACACCCCGCCCGGTGAACACCCCAGCGGCACAACGAACACCACCGAATCCGGCGATCAGCAGCAGACCCCGCGGACCGAACCGGCTGCACACGACAGCGACAGTGACAGTGACAACGAGAGCGACAACGACGAGACCTCCTCGACGGCGTCGGACGATGCCCCGGCGCTCCCCTCCTTCCAGGAGACCGGCCCACAGGGCGAGAGGGTCGGCGTATTCGAGCCCGAGGTCTTCCGCCGGTCCTTCACCGGCGGCATATACCGACCCGGCACTCGAATCTATGGTTTCTCGCCCCGCGGAATAGTTCGGCTGACGGCGACCGAGGACGGGTACACCAGGCGCGACCAGTCCAACGACCTCTCCGTCCACGACAGGCCGTCGTACAGCCTGCAGGAAGCCCGGGAGTTCGTGGGCGGACTCGTCGAGAACGGCGAACTCACCTCGATCGTGGTCCGCATGCCGGGCGCCGCCCGCCCCGGGCCCGACGAGCAATTGACCAATACCGCTCTGGCACAACGGCTGCAGCAACGCAACGACTTCCTCACCGGCACGCAATTCCGGTTCTCGGGCGGCCAGGCCGCCCTGATGGCGGACGGCAACGTCGCGCTCCGCCCACCGGGGAGCGCGGCGACCGACACGATCACCGTCACCCGGGCCGACTTCATCAACCGCCTGTCCCAGAGCCGGACACCGTTCTCCGTCGATATCACCCACCCGGGCCCGCCCCATTGGCGCCGCGTCCACACCGCCGGCCAGGACCCGGTGACCACGACGCTGGCCGCCGTGCACAACGCCAACCCGAGCCAGCTTCGCACCCACGTGGCCGGTCGCCTGGAGACCGATCTGAATGCCCATCGCCGTGCCAACCTCGCGCCGGGCTCGAGCCGCTTCGTCGAGCGCATCGGCTCCGATGTCTTCGACGCCGCACAGTCCGTCCATCGCGCCGGGGTCCACCGGCTCATGCAGGGCACCACCCCGGCCAGTGCCGCCGACGTTCGCCAACATGCCGCTCAGTTCGAGAACACGCAGTCCCGGATGCGCGCCGACCAGGCTCAGCGGGTGATCGATGCGCTGCGCGCCGGAACCGCCACCGACACCCATGTGGCCGGACGCCACGCCATCGACTTCACGCTCTTCGCCGCCGCGAACATCACGCGTACGAATGTCGTTGTCATGCATGGTGACCGGATACAGGGTCAGATCCTGACCAACCCCGGCCAACCGATCCTGTTCCTCCGGCGCAACGATGACGGCAGCTACGACGTCGGAACCACCGCCCCGCAGAACGGTAGTTTGTTCGCAGGCTCGATTCCCGCCGCGGACGTACCGACCGCCGCGTCCCAGCAACCGCGCCCCCGGACCGCCCCACCCCCATCGGCCGAACCGGCCACCGCCCCGCCGCCCGGCCCCAGCCCCACCGTGTCTCCCCGCCCCACCGCGGTACAGCCGGCTACCGTCACCGGCCGATCGGTGCCGACCGGCCTGGAGCAGGCCGGCATCGGACATGTCGGCGGGGACGGCGTCCGGGTATTCGATACCGACGCAGCGGGTTTGAACTTCGGCGAGACCGTTCTGAACAACTGGCCCGAGCTCACCGCGCCGCAGCAGAACGCGATATTCGCCTACGACCAGATGCCGATCGCCAATATCCTGCTCCGGCGCGGCGAACAGCAGATGCAGCAGTATCTCGATCGATTCCGCCACCAGGCCGCCGCCCTGGACCTGCTGTCGGAACTGACCGGATCCGAGCGGCCGTCGATGGCCGATCTGACGCCGTTCCGTGGGGCCGGCGAGGACGCCCTACCCGCGACGATCCAGGACCCCGTCCGCCGCACCCGGACCAGCCTGGTGCTCCGCGCGATCTTCGACAGCCCGCGCCCGGAGGGCGTGCTGCACCAGATACTCACCGACGCCGACTTCAATATCGCCGTCACGACCCACTTCCAGCGCTATTTCGGCACCACACCGAGCCTCGACGCCCTCGACCACGAGATCGAACTCCTCGACGAGGCGACCGAGCGGCCGCTGCCGCTCACCGAGGATGTCCGTGTCGTGCGCGGCCTGGATAGCATCGGATTCCTGCGCGACCGGAACGGGGACCCCCTGGGGAACGGCGACCCGTCCCGGCTCGTGGGAACGGTGCAAGAGGAGCGCGGCTACCTGTCGACCTCGGTCAGCCGCGACCCAATCGCCATTCCGGGCGGCCTTCGATACAACTACCGGCTCAATCTCACCGTGCCCGTCGGGGCCCACGGCCTCTGGGTCGGACTGCTCGGACACGACAGGGTCATACCGAATGTCGCCGAACTCCTGCTGCCGCGCGGCACCCGCTACCACATCACCGGCGTAACCCGGGACCCGTCGACCGGCATGGTCACCCTCGACGCCCGTGTCCTGCCGCCCGGCGGCCGCCGCCCCGAATCCCCGGAACCGGCCGAGAGCCCCGAACCGCCGCAGCGACGGTCCCCCGACCGCGACCGATCGGGCTCCCCGCATCGGGAGACGGACGCGGGCACCTCCGGCGGGAGCCGATCGCAGACGCCCGACGCGTCCGCCGGAACGAGGGACCCGACCCGGCCGCGCACCGGCACGACGACCCCGCCGACCGGACATCGGGGCACGTCCGACACCGCCCCCGGCGACCGGCCGGGTACAGGTTCCCCCACGCCGGTGCATCCCGCGAGAAACGCCTTCGGTGAGCAGCCGCCGCGAACCACACCCGCGCACGCCTCCCCACCGGCCTCCGACGGCAGCACATCTCACGCACCGGTCTCCCGCCCCGCGCCGGAGGAACGCATCGGCGCCAGCCCGGCGGAGACCACGGACGTCGAACACCTCAACCAATGTGCCCCCTTGACGCTGGCCGAACTCAAGACCCGCACCCACAGCCCCGTGGTCAAGACGATCGACGAGCCCACGCCCCTCTCCGGCGTCACCCGCAGCCGGGTCGTCTATGCCGCCGGAGCACGCCCACGGCGCTACGACGACCACCTCACCGTCGCCGACATTCTCGATGAACTCGGTCCCGGCCACATCGCTATGGTGTTCGACACCTACACCAGCCGGGACCAGCACGGCGTCGGCGCACACACCTATCTGATGGTCAACGACAACGACGACATCACCGTCGTGGACCGCGGACAAGGTGTCGAGCACGGCTACCCGCCGCGGCCGCTGCGAGATCTCGCCAAGACCGAGGCGATCTTCTACACCCCCGACGGCCACCCGATCGAACTGCTGACCAGCCCCCGTCACGACGTCACCAACCAGGGCGTCATCGGCCCCGACGGCGTGCGCCGTTTCCCCGACAACGTCGCGGGCGCCAACTTCGGCTTCTTCGGCCTGCGCGACTGGGACGAGCGCCCCGCCCACGAACGCGCCGCGCTGCTGGCGTGGGAGCAGGGAGCGTTCGTCAACTCGATGCTGCGGCGCAACCCGCAGGGCACCATGACCGCCCAGGAGCACGCCGACCTCTACCACCGATCCCGCCGCAGCGCCGAACTCGTCCAAGCACTCACCGGCCCCGGCAACACCGTGCCGACCGCCGCCGACCTCGTCCAGCAGCGCAACGACCTGACCTCTAACTACCAGGGCACCCGCAGCCAGCAACGACACCTGGCGCTGCTCGACCAGGCCCTGCCCGACCTGAACGGACCACACCCGGGCACCGCCTGGAACCAAATCCAAGTCCAGGCCCAGTATTTCCACGACGTGGACGGGATCTATCGCGGGTTCCTCGGCGAGCCCTACGGGCCCGACACCATCCCCCGTCACATCGACGTACTCGACCAGGCCACCTCGACCCCGCTACCGCTGACCGAGCCCATCGTCGCGGTCCGCAGTTTCCGGAACATGAACTTCCTGGCCATCGACGGACAGGGCACCAGATATCAGGGCGGCGACCTCTCCGCCGTCATCGGCGTCCCCCAGCACGAACGCGCCTTCCTGTCCCTGACCCTAGGCGCCGATGTCGCCCCCGGATTCGTCCAGGAGCCCTTCCGCCTGGCCCTCACGCTTCCCCCCGGCACCCGAGGCGCCTACATCGGCCAAGACGGCAGCGTCCCGGTGCAACTGGAAATCCTGCTCCCCCGACACCCCGACTACCACATCACCCACATCACCCGAGACCCCGACGGAATCACGGTCCTGCACGGCATCGTCGACAGCACCCCCGAACACATCGCCGAGGCGCGTGTCGGAGGCGCCGGCCAGTCGACCGAGCAGGCCGCCGCTCGGCCGCCGACTCATAACATCCAGAGGTTCGGCCCCTCGGCAACCAAGCAGACCACCGTGATCGAGCCCGACTCACTGCCGGTCAAGGCCATCTTCAGAAAATCGGTATTCCCGCAGCGAGTCACGATCACACCCGCCGAATCGCCGAGTCAGGTCTTCACCATTCCGCCCGTCCAGAACCGGCATACCCTCGCGATCGCCCCGTCGGGAGAGCGGCGAACCGTCGAGATCGAATCCATTCTGCCGGACCTGCCGACGGCGATCGTGCCGATCGATCTCACGAAGATAACGGCGCAGGGATGTCGGCCGGTATGGCGAAATGAACTGGACTGGCAAAATCCGGAAAACTACATGTTCCGATACGATAGCCGAGGGCCGGAGGAGATCCACGAGCGCGGTTTCGAGCCGTACCTCATGAGCCCCGTTCCCGTCTACGACGGCGGATTCGACCTCAGCGATCATATGACGCTCGGCAGGGGCGCGACCACCTTCATTTCGACCACCACGGCGAGCCCGTTCCGGCCGGGTTTCCGCTGGGCCGGAAAATGGGTGTACGCAATCAGCGCCCCCGGCGGTTTCGATATCGCGGCGAGCGAGGGTTTCAGTGGCCATCAAAGTGAAATCACTTTTCCGGGCGGTATTGATAAGCGCTTCATTGTCGGCGCCTACAAGGTAGAAATAGTCGGGTGGGGCAGGAGGGGAGCCAGAACGGCCATCAAGAAGGAAAGTTTTGTTCCCAACCCGCACTTCTACGGAAACACTCCGGAAGGCGCCGATGACATTCATGCCACCGACGGGGAGGCGCGCCCGGTGCACCCCGCGCATGCGGACACCGTCCGGATCGACGGCAGCGCCGCACACGTCACCGCCACGGCCCCGGCGCATTCCACCGCGCGGCAGGACACCGCCGAGACCCCACCCGACTGCGTCGTCGACGCGCTCACCGCGATCGCCCACGATCTGCCCGGCGCCCCGATCGAGATACCACAGCAGGCCGCCGAACTCCCCGGCCGTTCGAGGCAGGAGGCCGAACAGGCTGCGGGCGGCGAACTCCTCGGATACTCCGACCACGACCGCATCGCCGAACAACTCCGACGTCTCGGCCCCGGGGCGCAGGCCCTGGTCGTCGGCGTGCACCCGGCCGTCGGCACGAACGGCATCGGCGCGCACGCCTACCGAATGATCAACCGGGACAACACCATCGTCGTCGACGACGCGGCCGATCCCGCCCACACGGTGCCCGGCCAACGCCCGACGGCGAGCGTCCACGCCGTCCTCTACGATCCCACCGGCGCGACCGCCCGTCCCACCCGTGCCTCCGGCGAGACGATCCCCGAATTCCCGGCCGACATCCGCATCGGCGCACCGACCGACGTACCCGCCGACGCCCATCCCCACGAGCCCGCCCCGCCCTCGCGCTCTCGCGTGCCGGACCGCTGGGAGCCGGTCGCCGCCGATCGGGATCCGCTGTTCGCCGCGATGACCCGAATCTGGAACCTGACCGAGCCGGACATCCGCCAACGCCTCGACTCGTTCCTGGGCGGGACCGAGCGAGAAGAACAACGCCGACGCAGGCGCCCGGACTACGACCGCCGGAACGGGGCGATCGACGACCCGGAATGGGATCGGGAGCAGGCGCGACGACAGGAATTCGACCGGCAGCTGGCATACCGGAGAGGCCTGCTGGCCCCTAACGATCCGTCGACACCGCACATCCCCTCGGACGCGACCGCCACTACCAACCTGCTGCAGCTGGCCGGTGAGGCATTCGGCAGGAACGTGGTATTCACGCACCCGGATGGACGGACCACCGAGATCATCGGCAAACCGACCAAACCTTTGGTGTTCCTGCGCGGCACGGCGAAGGGCGACTACGAGATCGGCCTCACCCACGTCGGGGGCCTGTTCATGGCCTCAGGTCAGCTCGGCATGTCCACCCGGCTCAGCTCCCCCCTCGCGCGAGTGCCCCGCGATCGGATTCCACCGCCGCGGGACCGGGTGCTGTCCACCACGCACACCCCGCTGCTCAGCGGTGCGACACTGCAGAAGAAGTACATCGGCGAGGACGGACCCGTCATCCCGATCGAGACCGGCGTCGACACCGTCCCCGGCAAGAAAAAGGGTCGCCGCCCGGTGGCTCCCACCCCGGTGCGGCGCATGGACGCCGAGGAACTCGAGGCCCATCGGCTCTTCATCGGCGAGGACGGCAGGCTCTACCGGGCCGCCGACGGCCGGCTGTTCGACACCAGGCAGATCACCTCCACCCGCCGCGACGGCGACGGCCTGGCCATGTTCGTTATGGACGAATTCGGCAACCTCTATGCCTCCGAACCCGAAATCGACGGACTGCACCACTCGTCGTTCCTGCGCGGCCCGTGGGTGACCGCGGCCGGCGAGATCGAGGTCCGCGACGGCCTGCTGGTCGCGATGACCGACACCAGCGGACACTTCCTGCCACGCCCGGAGGTCAACGATTACGCGCTGGATTGGCTGCGGCGCCAGGGTCTCGCGGTCAGCGACAGATTCGTCCGGCGCGCCTTCAACGACCAGCCGCGTGAGCGGTCCGACGAACTCGACCGCCAGCGCACCGAGGTCACCCACCGCCAGATCCTGCTCGACGCCGCCGACCAGGCGCTGGCCCGCCAGGAGAGCGCACTCGGCGCATCATCTTCCCGCGAGGCCGTGCGGGCCGAACGCGACAGCCTGGAACGACGACGGGCCGAGCTGAACCGCTGGCGCGAAGGCCTTGCCGCCGAACAGCTCCAGCCGGACCTGAAGGACCAGCTCTACGCGCTCCCGACTCCGACCGGACCGCACGACCGCATGAGCGTCCCGCAGGCGCCGCGGGGGTTCGACGACGCGGGCTTCACCGCACCGCAACGGGCGGCGTGGTGGCACGAGCACGGCCGTTCATGGTGGGACGCACTGCATTTCGAGCAGATATCACCCGGGTACCAGGCAACCCTGCTCACCGACCACCCGGGACTGCGCAACGGCGAGGGCATCCCCGCCGATGTGCGAGATATCTTGAACCGCAGGCATATCCAGCTGGAGATCGCCCGCCTGGCCGCCGCTACCGACCCGACGCCGGACGATCTGCGGCAGTCGCAGAACCTGAAAACTACGCTGGCCGACCTGCACGCCGCGGAACTCGAGGCCGCAATCGCCGCCCGGCACAACGGCATCGACACACCCCCCGTGCGTCTACTCTCCTTCCACCAGGCCACGCCCGGCCGTCGCGCCGGCGCGACCATCGCATTCGGGCCCGTGGACACCGCGGCGACGGTGCACTGGCATGCCTCACAGAACACCGCGAGCGACTCGACGGGCCACGTGATCACCGAGGCTGCCACGCGGCACGCGCACACCGCTGCGACACAACCGAATCACGCGACGGTGGCATGGATCGACCATGAGGCCCAGGAACAGCCGGAGCCATCCTGGTCGCTCGGCCGCATATTCCGCGGCCGCGGCGAACCCGACCGGCTCGGCACGGCGATCTCGGCATTCGCCGCCACGCGCCGCCCCGGCGAGAACGACGCCGAACCGGCGCGGATTCAGCTGTTCGCGCCCGAATCGCTGGCGAAATCCGCGATACCGCACGTTGACTCATCTCTTGTCACGGTTCACGGAAACCACCAGGTGCACCCGGCCGCGTCGGTCGCGGAAACCCCACAGGCACACGATGTTTCGCCGGACGCGACAACCGGCGAGCCGGTCCTGTCCGGCACCGCGCGACCGTATGCGCAGACGCTGGGCTCGATGCTGGCCGGGCAAGGACCGATCGACTTCGCCCGTGTCCTAACGCTGCTGCGCCACGCGAACACCGCGCGAGACCCGCGCCCGCTCGACGAAGCGTTCGCGGCCGGGCACGACCGGCCGCTGCGGGATGCGGTCCGGCAGGCGGTACAGCAGAAGCGGCTGCACCCGGCCCAGGAACAGCGGATGGCTCGGCTGATGGGCTGGCAGCCGAAGCAGACGCTCCCCGCCGACGCGCCCGCCCCGCCCCGCGCGGCGGCACGACCGAACCAGGCGCCGGAGGATCTGCCGGAGGTGCGCGACTACGTCCAGGCGATTCGATCCGCCACCAGCACCGAAGGCGTGCTGGCCCTGGTGGAGCAGCTGGACCGCAACCCGCGCAGGTTGTGGGCGGTACGGGACGCGTACACGGCGCAGACCGACGGCCGCGACCTGGCGCGGGACCTGCACACCGCGCTACCGGACGACAAGGACTACATCGACCACGTACTCGCCGAACCACCGGCGGAATCCACGGCCTGGAATCCCGGCAGCGAGCCGGCGCCGGTCGAGTGGGATACGGCACTGGGATGGTTCGAGCACATCCGGAACATGAGCTTCGAACACTGGACCGGCGACCACCCGCTGCCCCACGCCTACATCGACACCGGGTGCGTCCAGATGGCGCATCACGTTACGCTGGAACTGATCCGGCTGGGCACGCAGCCCCGCAAGATCCTCGTCAACGGCGAGGACATCCTGATGACGCAGCACCTGCCGGACGGCTGGACCAATCGGCTCGCGTGGCGCCACCATGTCGCCAATCTCGTATACACCCGCGACCAGGACGGTCACGCCGACTGGATGGTCTGGGATCCGTCGGTCGCCCGCGAACCGGTGACCGCGCGAGAGTGGCTGGCGGCCATACGCATCGACGCCGATACCGCGGAACGCCTCGAGGGGCCGGTCGAGGACGTCACCGACACCTTCGGCAGACGCCGCGCCGAGGACGTCGCCAACGACCGGATCCTGGAGCGGTGGAGGCCCGGCGGCTATCTGCGCGATCCGACCGTGGTCGTCACGGATGCGCACGCGATGGCCCTGGCGCCGGGCCGGCTGCTACCGCCCGACCGAGATCAGCAGGTACACCATTCGAAGACACTGCGGGAGCTCGACCGGGCGCTGGCGAGCGACGACAGCGATAAGCGCCTGCTGGAAAACCTGAACATCATCGCGCGCCGGAAACTCGGCGGCGAGGTCTCCGATGCCGTGGACGACTATCTCCGCACCCACGAGGCCGAGGGCACAACACCCGACGAGGACGAGATCCTCGACATCGTCTGGTCGCTGCTCAGGGGCAACCCGGCGAGGGTGGGATTGCTGGAGGACAGTCCCGGACTCCTGGCGCAACTGCGAACGCAGCTGCGCACCCGGTTCGATGCCCTCATCGCGGGAACCCGGGCCTCGGACTCGGACGACGAATACGCCTCGCAACTCGCCACGATCCTGGGCGGCACCGGCCCGATCGACTTCCGTGCGCTGCTGGACAATCTGCGCCACGCGACAGCGCAACGCGACAGCGCCTTCGTGGAGGCCGCCTACCAGGCGGGCTATGAGAACCGGACGGACGGCGCCATGCGGTTGGACGACGCGGTGCGCCAGGCCCGCCGCGCGGACCGGTTGACGAGCCCTCAGGTGTCCCGGATCGCGCGACTGATGGGCTGGGCGCCCGATGCCGAGCCTCCCGCCGCCCTGACCCCGCCCCGGACCGACGTTCCGCCGGGCGAGCACCCAGAGGATCTGCCGGAGGTGCGAAACTACGCGAATGCGGTGTGGAAGTACGTCGATTCCCGCCGACCCGACGCCGCGCTCGCGCTGGTCACGCGGCTGGACCGGGATCCGCAGCGGCTGTGGGCCGTTCAGGGTGCCTACCGGCGGGCGTCCGGCGGACGCGAACTGATCGCGGACCTGCGCGACGCGCTCCCCGGCGAGCACGACTACATCGACCACGTCTTCGCCGAGCCGCCCGCGACGCTCCTGGCCTGGGCATCCGATGCCGCACCGACGCCGGTCCAGGAGGAGAAGACGACCGAGTGGATCCGCGCGCTGCACCGCGGAACGTTCGAGGGTCCGACCGGTGACCTGCCGTTGTCCTCGCTCGAGGTCGGATCGCCCGAACGGGCGCAGCGAATCGCCTCGGCGCTGACCCGCCTGGGCACCCATCCCCGCAAGATCATCATCACGGGCCCGGACATGCGGGTGAACGCGCGGATTCCGGGCATGGCGCAGCGCCAGGTGCCACTCCGGCAGTACGTCGGAATCCTCGTGCACACGGTCGAATTCGGCGTGCCCGGCTGGCAGGTGCTGGATCCCGCGCTGAGCAACTCGCCGATCGGCCTGCAGGAGTTGCTGATATCGCTGAACATGCCGGACATCCCCGCGGACAGGCAACTTCGGGGTCCCGCGCCGGAGATCACAGAGTCGCTCGCCGAACTGCACATGCGGGATCCGTCGCGATGGACGCCCGAGGGCGATCCGCTCGATCCGATGATCGTGACCACGGACGCCAACCCGACGCGCACCCATACCCCGATGTTCACGATCGACACCGAGCGATGGCGGCCGCTACGGGCCGACGCGTCGAACCCCGCCCTCGAGGACGCCTTCGTCATACGGCCGCCGGACACCCCGGACGGGCAGCCCGCGATCGGCCGCGGCACCCACAGCGGCACCCGGCAGATCGTGCGATACGACCTCGACACCACACCGGACGAATGGAAGTTCCGGCTCCGCGTCCACCTGAAACCCGGTGCCGGAGCGACGAAGTCGACGCTGGCCGAGATCATCTCGAAGGCGGCCGACGCCAACCGGGGCATCAATCGGGACATCGACGAGTCCGGCCTGACGCTGCCCGGCACCGACGCGACGATGTCGTCGAGGGTGGAGTTCGTCGACGACCCGGCCACCGCGCACCTGGTGGTGGAGGCCATGCCGGGGCTGCCGAGCCAGGACGAGCCGATGAATCAGCTCCGCTGGTTCGCCGGGGCGGCACCGGACAAGTTCAAACACGAGATCCTGCACACGTACGGTCCGCAGGACGGGTACCGGCTCCCGCGCGGCCTGCTGCGCCCGACCGGCCCGAACGCGCAGGCGCAGCCCGACGATGTGATGGGCGCGATGAACAACGACGGCCCATTCCGGGTCCTGGACCACCACCTGGCCCAGATCGTCGACGTAGCGGCCCCATACCTGCCCGCCGACCCGGCCGTCCCGCGCCCCGCGCCACCCGCCCGGCAGTCCTCGCCCGACCACCACCCCCAGCACGAGTTCGACCTGCCGCCGGAGGTCAACCAGGACCTGCTCGTGCCGGAGGACCGGGGCCAGGTCGTCGAGTCCGAACCCGGCGCCATCGTCTATCACACCACCGAGCTCGGCCCGGACACGGCGTTCAACACCGGCATTCCACCCAAGAACCCGGCCGATCCCCTAACCATCCACAGCCATGTCAGCACCACCGGAAAATCACAGTTCGTATCGACGTCGCTGGACTCGACCTACAAGCACAAGCACTACCGCTACAAATACAAGATCCGCTCCACGACCTCCGGTATCGACGTCGCCAAAACCTTTGCCCTGCAGAGACACAAGTACGTCTTCAACTGGGAGAAGGAGGTCGCCTTCACCGAGACCATCCCCAATACGGACATCGTCGAGGTCTACGACCTCGAGACCAAGCAAACAATCCCCAACCCCAACTATCGGCCGCCCGTCCCCGAGGTACCGCCCGGCGAAGCCCTCGCGGACAACGCCCCAGCTGAGGCGCCGCCCGACGAGCAGGAAGTCCTCGCGGAGGGCGAGCAGGCCGAGGAGCCGCCGAACGAACCCGCGCAGTCCCTCGAAGAGCCCGGCGCAGAACACGAATCCGCCGAGCCTGCCGCACACGGCTCCGAAACCGACGGCGGGCTCGGCGAATCCTCCTCGGAGGCATCGGATGTCGCCCCGGGCGTCCCCTAACTTCGACGAAATCGGCGCACACGGAGACCGTTTCGGAACGTTCACACCCGAGAACTTTTAACGGGCTTTCGCCGACTGCGATTATCTGCCCAGCGCCCATCGGAACCACCGATCCCCAGGGCGGCGGCTGGCACCTCGGCATCCTGGCGCGATCCGGTCGCAGATCGATTTCTGCGAGTCGGTGGTCGTGAAATACCCTGCGCCGCACCATCACCCACGCGAACACAAGATCGCCGGAAGTGCTCGCGGTTCAGGCTGTGTCAGGCCAGAATTGGTGGATGACCGAGCTTGCGCTGACGGCGGAACGTCGTGATGAACTGGCCGCGTTGCTCGGTGATGAGCGGCTTCTTCGAGATCGGTATCCGAGGGCCGCAGAGTATCTGAATACCGCGCCGATGCTGCCCGGCACCGGCGACGATGCCGCGGATGCCGCGTTCGATCTGCGGTTCGTGCACTTCATGACCGGTGGCCGGAAAGTGAGTGAGAACCCCTATTGGGACATCATTGCCCCGTCGGTGTCAGTGCGCGAAGGCCGTCGTGTGGTGGATGGTGGCCGGCCGAACGGGAGTGCTCGGCTCGGGTTCACGGAGACGATCCTGCAGGCGGCGTACGCCTACGCGATCCCGTCGCCCGAGACGGTTGCCTGGTTGGCTCAGTTGGCCGATGGACGGTCGGTGGTCGACCTGGGAGCGGGCCGTGGGTATTGGGCCGCGCAGCTCGCGGGCGCCGGAATTCGGGTCGAAGCGTTCGAGTCGGAGCCGCCGGACCGGACGCAGAACCCCTCGTTCCTCCCGGCAGCTGGGCAGGACGACGTGTGGCACGGCGTCGGTGACCTGGCGGAGCTGGAGACCCGCGGCGGAATCGGTGCGAACGAGATGTTGTTCCTGTGCTGGCCGCCGGGATGGGGCAACCCGATGGCCTCCCAGGCGTTGGCGGCCTTCACCGCGTCCGGAGGCGAGCGTGTGGTGTACATCGGTGAACCGAAGGGCGGAAAGACCGGCGATGATGCGTTCTTCGACGCCCTGACGGCCGACTGGACCCTGAAATCCGAAGACGTGCAGTTTGTTTCGTGGTGGAACCTGGCCGATCGAGCGCAGGGCTGGGTGCGGCGCTGACCGGCTCAGTCGGCGATGGAGCGCGGGGCTCGATCCGGCAGGACACCGGCCTGGACGAGTTCGTCGTAGATTCGCTGCTGCTCGTCGTCGAGATTCGAGTACAGCATGTCGTACGCCCGGTCTTCCTCGGCGAGCACCGCGACCGGATCCCAGGTGTCGCCGAGCGCGGCGAGGACGGCGCTGCGGCGCCGCGTCTCGTCGAGCGTGAGGTCATAAGCAAAATCGAGATCGGCCATGGGGCACTCCAACCGGGTCTTTCCGTCAACAATTGCGACGACGATGCCCAATGACACCGTTGCGGGCAATGACCTACGTCACATTCCGCGCTTCGACCGCATCACACTCGATGTCGGCGGAGTCCGTCGAAGAGTCGTGAACACGGCATCGGCCAGGTACGGCCCCCGAGGCGCGGGAAATAACGAATTCTCGTGATGTGGCCACAGGGGCTTTACGACGAAAGTAAATGTCATGAACAGCACAGAGATTCGCCCCTCCCGCCCGACCGTCCTCGTCACCGGCGCGACCGGTGCCGTCGGGCGCCACCTCGTCGCCACCCTCCTAGCCCGCGGCGCCACGGTCCGCGCCCTGACCCGCAAGCCCGAGGACGCGAACCTGCCCGAGGCCGTCGAGGTCGTCGCGGGCGACCTCGCCGATGCCACCACTCTCGGCGCGCAGGTATTCGAGGGTGTCGATCGGGTCTTCGTCTTCCCGGCGCGCGGCATCGACGTTTTCCTCGACGCGGCCGTCGCCGCCGGCGTGCACCGCTTCACGGTTCTGTCCTCGCTGGCCGCGGCCAAGGAATTCCCCCGTGACCACGGCTCGGCCAGCCAGCTGCACCACAGCGCCATCGAGGCCGCCGTCACCGATCGCACCGACGGCTGGACGATCCTGCGCCCCGGCACCTTCGCTAACAACCTGCTCGAATGGCGCTGGCAGATCAGCTCGGGCGCACCGATCCGGGCCCCCTACCTGGCCTCCGCGCAGGCACCGGTCCACGAATACGACGTCGCCGAGGCCGCCGCCGAGACGCTCCTGTCCGATGACTACGCCGGCCAGATCATCCCGATCACCGGCCCCCAGGCGGTCACCCGCAGCGACCAGGTCGCCACCCTCGCCGCCGAAATCGGCCGCGAGATCCCCCTGATCGAGATCACCGCCGACGAATTCCGCACCGAGATGGCGCAATTCATTCCCGAGCCGATCATGAAGATGCTGCTCGACTACTGGAGCGACACCGCCACCACCCCCGACCGGGTCCGCCCCGTCACGAAGGTGACCGGAAAACCAGGCCGCACCCTGGCCGAGTGGGCCGCCGACCACCGCGCCGACTTCGGCGCCTGACCACCCACCCAACGGCCTGGCCACTTCGGCCGGGCCGCAGGGTGTGACTTCGATGCCACGCGGGCCGCGTCCAGCACATAATCACCGCCGGTCCTCGCGCAGTACCGCCAAGGCGCTGCGGTCGTCGTCCGGATCCGATCTCCGCACGCCCCATAGGTCCGCGAGCAGGTCCTCGGCGCGTATGGTCCCCGCAGTGCCGTCCGGCTCGAAGGTGGGAAGCGGTGGTCAACATGGACGGCATGTTCGCCAGGAAAGCCCGACTGTCGTCGAGAACTGTCGTCAATGGCTCCACGAGGGAAAGAAAACCTGGAGCCGCCTGGGGGAATCGAACCCCCGACCTTTTCATTACGAGTGAAGCGCTCTACCGACTGAGCTAAGGCGGCGTGCCTTTCGGCCAGGCGAGTCTATCGTCTCGTGCGTGGATCACGAAAACCGCAGGTCAACGCAGCGCAACCGACTGACCGAACGGCTGCGTCGTGGCCGGCCTCGGTCGGCCGTAAAGCCGCGAAATCGAGCATGGGAGGTGCTCGAACAACTACCTTTTCGCCGGAGCTGAAGCGCCTTCCAAACCGAGCAGCAGCCTACGACTCGGCATCCCACCTGCGGAGACAGCCACACACCGTCACTTGTTCGCCGACATACGACGCTGACTGATGCCGCACTCCAGGCTCCTATCGACTGACACCGCTCTCACCAGCGTCAACCGCACATCAAGCGACAGATTCGGTAAATCGGCGGTAATCGGCCGCGATCCATCAGCCTCCGCAGAGGTTAGCAGAATGTTTGCTATCGCGCCTATTCAACGATCGCCGGATCCGCCGGACCGATCGATAAAACGCCCGTAGCAGCGATGCGGCCTGTGGCGATAGCCGGACAGCATACCAGCCGAAGCCCCCCAGACCGCCCTGGAGGAACGTTCGATTCCACGCGCCGAGGCGCAGATCCGACTCATGGATCACATGCCGTGGCCTCGACTTAGTGACATGTTTTCAATACACTTTAATGTCATGAGAGCTGCGACTGGCAGCGCCGCCAAGGCTTTGGAGATGGTCCCGGCGGGCAGTTTCGTGTGGACGAACAGCCTGCCGGGGACGCCTGCTGCCGCGGCCTCGGCCGTCAAGCGTGCCCATCAGCGCGGCGACTTGGTGCGTATCCGCAAAGGCCTGTACTTCAAGGGCACCAAGACCCGCTACGGCACGACCCGGCCGGCTACGGAAGCCATCGCCGCCGAGGTGCTCGGCACAAACGGTGCCGGGCCGACCGGTTTCTCTGCCGCGCGCGCGTTCGGGCTGACCACTCAGGTACCCGCCAAGCCGACCATGGTCGTGATCGGATCGGTCCCCAAGGCGGTGCCCGGGGTGAAGGTGTCGCGACGCAATAACCTGAAGAGGGTGGGGTTGACGTGGCTGGAGATCGCCACTCTCGAATTACTGCGTGGTGATTGGGAGACGACAGTCGATGAGGGCTGGTCCGCATTCGCGGGTGCGGTCGGCCAGGCGGTCTCGACCGGCCGGGTGCGATGGCGCACGCTCACCGCTGCAGCCAAAGGTGAGCGCTCCCCGGCTCTGCGCGAGAACATGCAACGGCTTGGCGAGGACCTGCAGGTATCGGGCATGCTGGCCTGATGCCCCCATTGCTGCGTGAGCACCCGGACGAGTTGGCCGCCCTGATCGCCGCGGCCGCAACGCAACTCGGCCTCGACCAGTCGTACGTCGAGAAGGACTTCTGGGCCATGGAAGTGCTACGGGCATGCACCGCACCAGTCGAGATCACCGGACCGAACGGAAACGGCTCAGTGACAGCGATATTCAAGGGCGGCACCTCGCTGTCACGAGCCTACGGCCTGATCGAGCGGTTCTCCGAGGACATCGACCTGCTGATCGTGTTCCCGGACGTCGGCGCCGGTAAGGGCGCCAAGGACAAGGTGCTTATCAAGCTGCGCGACACCGTCTCCCGGCATCTGGGCCTGCCCGACGTGGCCGTCGTACCAAAGGAGTCGACCACCGGGGTCAAACGCAACGTCAGCTACCACTACCCCGCACAGACGACCGCGTTACCGATCGCAGTCGACGCGATCAGCCAAGGCGTCCTGCTCGAAATGGGCACCCGCGGCGGCGCGTTCCCCACCCATCGCCACCAGATCCGTTCCCTCCTAGCCAATTTCGCAATCGATCACTTCGGCGACACCACCGAAACATGGGCGGAATTCGTCCCGTTCGAGGTCGAGGTACTCGCGCCGGAGCGGACACTATTCGAGAAGCTCGCGGCGCTGCATGATGGAGCCTCACGCGCACCCGACGAAGCAGCCGTTGCCAGCCTGCATCGCAATGCCCGACACCTCTACGACATCCACCGCCTCCTGTGGGACGAACAGGTCTCGGCCACCCTCACCGCCCTCGGCGCTGACGGAATCGCCCAGCTGTGCGCCGACATCGACGAGCACAGCACCACGGCAGGGTTCAGCCACACCCCGCGGCCGGCCGAAGGATTCGCTGCCAGCCCACTGCTGACCGACGACCACCCCAGCAGACCTGCCCTCGAAGTTGGCTACCAGCGAGCGATGCACCTGGTGTACGGCGCCCAGCCATCCATGCAGGACTGCCTCGACACGATCCGCATGCACGCGCATGTCCTGTAGATGGGTCGTAAGAGACCTCGACCGAGCACAGAGGGACGGAGCCGTGCATTGTGCGGAGTGTCGACCGGCTGGACGAGATGCTGGTCGCGGCATGATCAGAAGAGGGTGTCGCGGACCCGCAGCGGCCGGTACTCGGGTAGTTCCGAGCTGGGCGAGTTCCGCATAGATGTCGACCTCGATCGCGCCGAAGAAGTTGATCTCCTCGCTGTGCTCCAGAGAAGCGTGGGCGAGCACCTCATCATCGATGCGCCGGCCCCGCGGCGCAGCTGTGCCACCGCCAGCCCGTGGTGCTCGGTGGTCCAGGCAATAACCGCGTTGGTGGCCAGAGTTAGGCACCATGCCTGCTCGGTCTGTACCAGTTCGGACCCGCCCCTGCCTCGGTCCGGCCGATCGATGCGAGGCAGGGCGGCGGGGAGGAATCAGCACAGTGGGTTAGGTCTGGTCGTCGGTCTCGGACACTGGCGCATACTTCATGACCGACTCGATGCCGTCGAGGGCGGCGGTCTTGCTCTCGTAGGCCTGCCCCTGCGCGATGATCTCGCCGTTGCCCGCCTTGAGCCTGAACCGGAATTTGCCGGCGCTGTCCCTGTATAGCTCGAACTTGGCAGCCACGCGATTACCTCGTCTCCACGTCGAACACGGATAATGCTTCGGTCCGAAATCGACTGTAGATCTTCGTGCTGCGGCCAGGACAGACGCCTTCTCGGGACCACCTGCCCCTGCCGATCGACACCCTGCGCGACGTGATCCAGCCTTTCCCCACCTTCTCCGAGATCTACGTCTCAGCGCTCAACACACTCCACGGCCGGATCACCGCGGACCGGCAACCGGCCGGGAGAACGCGCCCGGCGTCATGCCTGCGAGGCAGGGGACAGCCACGGCGTCCAGTCCCCGCTCGCGTCGGTCGTTTGCCCGACCTCGATGATGTGACCGTCGGGATCGCGTATATAGCAACGGATCTCGTACTGGCGCTGCTTCGGCGGCGTCAGGAACCGAGCACCGCGGGCGCTCCATTCGGTGTACACCGCGTGGATGTCCTCGACCCGGATATTGAGGAAGCTGCTGACCCGGTCCGGGTCGCTCGGTGTCTCCAGGGTGACCGTCGGCTTGTCGTCGGTCGGGCCGCCACCGACGTTGATGATGATGAAACTGTTGGCCAGCGCCACGTAGACGGGGCCCGCGGAGAAAACCTCCCGGCCGCCGAGCACCTCGGTGTAGAAACGTCGAGAGCGCTCCACATCGTCGGTAACGATGAAGTGGGCCAACACCATTCCGGTTCCGGGCTGTGACGCATCGTCCAACTGGCACCTCCACTGGTCGGGCTCGCATCGGGGTGGCAGGGAATTCCATCTGATCTGCCCAGCAACGATAGGTCACCAGGTTCGATCTCGACCGAAGCCGCTATCCGGCGAGTCCCACAGCACCGGATCGGTGCTCATCGCCGGGATCAACCAGCCTCACCAGGGGCGTGCCGGTGTCGCTTTCCACCCGCGTCGGCCGATCGGCGACGGGCCTGCCGTACTCCGCGCCGCCATGCAGGCCGAGCGACCGGACGACGAAACAAGCAGAATCGCCAAGGTGATCGGTCCATCGCGGCAGCGCAGAGACGTGCCTGCGCGGTCACTCGGATACAGCCGACCACCCAACAGCAACTGATAGGCTAACCGCGTGGGCGGGGTCGTGATCGAAGGGGCCGGCCCGAGCGGCCTCATGCTGGCCTGTGAACTGGGATTGGCCGGGAACCGGCCGGTAGTGCTGGACTCGCTTCCCGGCCCCAATCCGCAGCCACGGGTCAACCGGATTGTGGGCCAAGCGGCTCGAATTCTCGATCATCGAGGTCTGTACAGCACACTCACCGGGACCACGGATCCGCCGAAACCCGCTCCCCGCACCACATTCGCGGGTTTCCCCCTGGATCTCACGGCGGTGCCAGGCTCCCAGCTGTTCACTATCCCCGTGCAACAGCGAGGACTTGTCCAGGTGCTCGCCGAGCGGGCCGGCGAATACGACGCCGATATTCGTTGGGGGCATACCGTCACCGGCTTCGACCAGCACGACGACGGCGTGACCGTCCACGTCGCCGGCCCGGATGGCGCCTATGCTCTGGACTCCGACTACCTCGTCGGCGCCGACGGTGGCACCAGCAGCACACGCCACCTCGCCCACATCGACTTTCCCGGAATGTCGTCGTACGACCTGGTCATCCGGATGGGATTCAATGTGGTGCCGCCGGACGAATGGCTGCCCCCGATCGACGGGGCGCTCCACACCGGCGCTCTTCCGCCACTGCGATTCCATCGCACCGAGCAAGGCGTTTTCACCTGCGGTGCGGTGGGCAGCCGGGTGGCGGTAATGACCTACGAAATGGACACCTCGGCCCGGGAACAACGCGGCGATGAGCACATCGATGAGCCCCCGATGAGCTTGGCCGAGTTGGAGGCCAGCGCCCGCCGGGTGCTCGGCCAGGACGTGCCGCTGCGGCCCATCTCGCCGAACGAGTCCCTGGATCTGCGCCGGCTCTCCGGTATCAACTCCAGGATCGCGTCCCGGTATCGGGACGGGCGGGTGCTGCTGGTCGGCGATGCCGCGCACGTCCACTCGCCGATCGGCGGACCGGGTCTCAATCTGGGTCTGCAGGACGCGGTCAACCTCGGCTGGAAGCTGGCGGTCGTCCTCGACGGGCGCGCGGAGCCCACGCTGCTGGACACCTACCAGACCGAGCGCCGAGCCGCCGCCGAACGGGTCATCATGCAGAGCCGGGCCCAACTGGCTCTCCTACGGCCGGGCCCCGAAGCCACCGCGCTGCACCAACTGTTCGCCGAACTGATCACCGCTCCCGGCAACGTCGCTCACCTCAGCGACCTGCTCTCGGGAGCGGAAAACCGCTACACCATCAGCGTCGGCGCGCATCCTCTCGTCGGATACTGGGTGCCCGACTTCGCTGTGACCGATACCGGCGGAGCACACCGCGTCGCAGAGCTCGCCCGGGACGGACGACCGCTACTCGCCGACCTGACCGGGGACGGCACGGCCGCGACCGCGGTGACCGATATCGGAGATCGGCTCACCGTCGCCGCCGGACGACCGGTCGGCGCGATACCCGCCACGGCTCTACTGATGCGTCCCGATGGATATGTTGCCTGGGCGTCCTCGCAGCCCCGGCCCGGCCCTGACGAATTGGGCGAACTGCGTACCGTGCTCGCGCAGTGGTTCGGAATCTAGGTGTTCGCGTAATTCCAGCGGAATCGGCCCGATCAGCCGATCTCGCTGCGCGGGTTGGGTTCTCGGCCGGATGGCTGGTGCGGGCGGGGTGCGGAGATCGGCGGCGGGATGGGGTGGGTGACAGTGTCCCCGGGCGCGAGGTTGAAGGGCCTGCGGTGGTGTTCGAGGGTCAGCGGCGAGCCGTCCAGGAGCTCATATCGAGCTTGGTTCGGGGTGATCTCGACGTGGAGCGCGCGGTGACGATAGTGCAGCCGGAAAGCGAGCCGGGACAGTTGGGTGGGCAGGCGCGGTGCGAAGCAGAGTGTGCCCGTGTCGTGACGCATTCCGCCGAATCCGGCGATCAACGCAGTCCAGGAGCTGGCCAGCGCGGCGATGTGCAGGCCGTCGCGGGTGTTGTGCTGTAGGTCCGCCAGATCCAACAGCGCGGTCTCGCGGAGATAGTCGTAGGCCAGCTCGGTGTGCCCGGTTTCGGCGGCGATGACCGCCTGGCAGGGCGCCGACAGGGAGGAGTCGCGGACGGTGATCGCTTCGTAGTAGGCAAAGTTGCGTGCCTTGTCCTCATCGCTGAACGCGGCACCGCACAGATGCATCGCAAGGACGAGATCGGCTTGTTTGACGACCTGTTTGCGGTAGAGGTCGAAGTACGGGAAGTGCAGCATCAGCGGATATCGGTCCGGGCCGGTGGTGTCGAACGACCACACGGCCCGGCGGGTGAAACCGGCGGCCTGCTGGTGGACCTTCAGATCGTCGTCATAGGGCACGGCCATGGCCTCGGCGGCTGCCCGCCACCGCTCGCATTCGCCGTCGTCCACGCCGAGGCGTTCCGCGACCTGGACGTGACGTCCAGCAACATCGGCGGCAGCGCGCAGGTTCGCCTGAGCCATGAGGTTGGTGTAGACGTTGTCATCGGCGATGGCACTGTATTCGTCCGGCCCGGTGACCCCGTCGATGTGGAAACGGCCGTCGGCGCCGTGATAGCCCAGCGACTCCCATAGTCGGGCGGTTTCGACCAGAAGATCGGCGCCGACGCCGCATTCGAAGTCGGTGTCGGCCGCGACGCGGACATAGCGGACGACCGCATCGGCGATGGCGGCATTGAGATGGAACGCCGCGACGCCCGCCGGCCAGTACCCGGAGCACTCCGCACCGGCTATCGTGCGCCACGCGAACGCGGCCCCACGCAATCCGAGTTGGGCGGCGCGGGCGCGCGCCTCGGGTAACGTGCTGTGCCGCCACCGCAGCACATCTTGCGCGGCGCGCGGTGTGGTGTGGGTGATCAGCGGCAACACGAAAGTCTCTGTGTCCCAGAAGCTGTGGCCGTCGTATCCGGGGCCGGTGAGCCCCTTGGCGGGCACGCCGCGCTCCTCGACGCGAGCACCGGACTGCAGCAC
Organism: Nocardia albiluteola; assembly: GCF_018860155.1. Classification (GTDB taxonomy): domain Bacteria; phylum Actinomycetota; class Actinomycetes; order Mycobacteriales; family Mycobacteriaceae; genus Nocardia; species Nocardia albiluteola. The sequence continues at coordinate 730,675 of NZ_JAHKNI010000001.1, read as the reverse complement.
CTGGAACAACCCGAACCGTACCGCCTGCTGCAACTGTGGATCACCCTCGACCTCGACATCGGTCCGCGACCAGAACTCATCCAGGTATCCACGCTGATCCTCGACCAGTCCGGACCATCCACTGTCCTCGGCAGCCGCCAACGCCGCATCGACCTGATCGCGGACAGCCGGCAGTGAGCGGTGCCCCGACCAGCCGTAGGCCACCGTCTTGTCCATGCGCAACCGCTGCCCGGCAGCCAGCACGCAGGTCAGGGTGAGACGCGCCAGGTCCGGATCCGATTCGACAGACGTGGTGGTGTGCACGGGAGCGTGGATGTGGTGGTGGGCAGCCACTCCGACGCGCAGTCCACTGACACGGGTGCGATGTATCAGCCGCAGGCGGCTACCGCGCGCGTGGTCCTCCTCGGCCAGCAACGGCGCCTCCAGCGCTGCGGCCACACGGGGATCGCCGCTGGTCGCGGGCACCGGTTCATTGGCGACCAGTTCGGACTGGACCACCACCCGCGCCGTCCCGTCGATGGGTTCGACCTCGTAACGGATGCCCCCCACCGCTCGTTGGGTCAGGGAGACCAGCCGGATGGCGCGGATACGAACCCGCCTCCCTGCCGGCGAGGTCCAATCCACCTCACGCGACAACAGCCCGGTGCGCAGATCCAGGATTCGCTGGTGTGCGTGCAGGTGCCCATAACGCAGGTCGAACGGTTCGTCGTCGACCAGCAGCCGGATGATCTTGCCGTTGGTGACGTTCACGATCGACTGATCCGATTCCGGATAGCCGTACCCGGCTTCGGCATACGGCAGCGGACGCAACTCGTAGTAGCCGTTGAGGTAGCTGCCCGGCATGCCGTGCGGCTCGCCTTCGTCGAGATTTCCGCGCCAGCCGAGGTGCCCGTTGGACAAAGCGAACACCGATTCACTCTGCGCCAGCACATCCAGCTGCAGCCGCGTCTCCCGCACTCGCCACGGTTCGCACGCGAAGGCCGGATCCGTGATCATGGCACGACCTCCAGCAACTGGCTCAGCTCGGTCACTACGACATCGGCGCCATGAGCACGCAACGCCTCGGCCTGGTCCACCCGGTCGACGCCGACGACGTAGCCGAACCCACCCGAGCGCCCGGCGTCCATTCCTGCCAACGCGTCTTCGAAGACAGCCGCCTCGGCCGCCTGCACACCCAGCGCCCGCGCGGCGGCCAGGTAGGTGCCGGGGTGCGGTTTACCGGCCAGATGATCCCGCGCAGCGACGATTCCGTCGATGCGCACCTCGAACAGGTCAGCTATCCCGGCCGCCGACAGTACCTGTGCACAATGCACGCTCGAGGACACCACCGCGCGATGCAGACCCGCCGCGCGGACCGCTCGCACGAACCGCACCGACTCCGGGTAGGCATGCACACCGTCCTCGGCCAGCAGGCGCAGGAAAATCGCATCTTTGCGCGCGGCCAGCGCATACGCGGTTCGCGCGTCCGGTGGATCGCCGGGCCCACCGTCGGCCAGCGTGATCCCGCGGGAGGCCAGGAAAGTGCGCACACCGTCCTCACGGGGACGGCCGTCGACATAGGCGTCGTAATCAGCGACCGCATCGAAGGGGCGCTGCGGCTCGGTCTCCTGCGCGAGCAGTGGATCGAAGGCCTGCTTCCACGCGGCGGCGTGCACGGTCGCGGTGCGGGTCAGCACCCCGTCGAGATCGAACAGGCACGCGGTAGTCGTCGAGGGCAACGAAATCCGATCCGGCATCGGGGCCTCCGGCCTCTCTTCGAGTACGCCCGGACAGCCGGGCGGTGGGATCGTGCCGTGGATGCGGCGCACCACGACGGCGGCCTCGAGTAGATCGCGCATTGCTGCTCAAGGCGCGCCTTCCCAGTGTTCAGCAAGCGGCGTACCGGCGAACCTCTCGAGCATCGCGCGGGACAGCACCAGCACAGAACTGCGCGGCCGGTGATTCACTACAAGGCGCTGGGCTTTCCCTGCGGCATTGAAGACGACCAGAACGATGACAGAGAGCGGCACACCGCGAACCGATGCGGTGTAGTCCTCGAGGAAACTGCTCTCCCCGCAGGGACCGGCGTAGTGGAACTCTTGAAACTCATATATCTCTTTCGCGGCGACGACGACTTCATGGACGGCCGCGGCGCCTCGGATGGCACCGTCCCAGGCCGGCCCCTCCCCGGTTACATCATCGGCGAGGTTGTCCAGCCACGCCGGATAGTAAGGCTTTCCCATATAGGTCGATGCCATGTCGCCCTTCCTATCTCGTCTTATGGGGTGCCTTCCCAGTACTTCGCGTGCGGGGTCCCGGAGAATGTCTCCAGCATCATGCGGGAAAACTGCAGCATCGCGCGGCGCGGCCGGTGATTCACTACCACGCGCTGGGTCTGCCCGCCGGCGTTGAAGCTGACCAGCACGACAACGTAGGTAGGCATGCCACGAACCGAGCTGGAGTAGTCCTCGAGGAAACCGTTTTCGCCGCACGGGCCGGCATAATTGAATTCCTGGTGCTCATACTGTTCGCGGGCTTTCGCCAGGATGAGTCCGACGTCGTCAGCGCCGCAGGCAGTGCCGTCCATCGCCGCGGCCTCGAGGGTGACATCGTCGGCCAGGTTGTCCAACCACAACGGGTAGTAGGGATTTCCCATATACGTCATCCGGCACCTCCTCGCATTGCCATTTCGTCGACCTCGGCGACAACGCGCTGGTTCATAACCACCGCGTAGTCGTTCCCGGACCAGCATCCGAGAGACCTGGGTGACTCATCGACGAAGGGTGGTGTCGTCAGGAATGCGAATCGTGCGGGCCCTGAGGCAGGTTGGTCGATGGCCCGCCGGCATTGCGGACTTCGATGGCGTGGATGGTCTTGACGAGCTCTTTGTCCAGGACGCTTTTGCCGACGGTGCCTATCACCGCCCCGAGTACGTGTCCTGTGAAGTTCTTGCCGTCGCGGACCACGACGGCATCGACTTCGGTGGTCCCGTCGGGCAGCGGTGTGAGTGTGTAGGTGTGGCCGGATGCGCCGCCCCACATGTTGGAGTCGGTGGTCGTCATCACGATGTGGTGCGGGTCGGTCCAGTCGTAGCGCAGGCGCTCCCAGATGCGGCCCGACCCTTCGGTGACATCGGCGTGCGTGGAGTCCCGCCCGTGTACGCGGAGGTACTCGTCGGTGCTGTTGCCGAACAACTGCGACCGACCCGGACCGAAGTCGGTGAGGGCGGCGAGGAACTGCTCCGGTGTCGAGGTGGTTGTGTGCGTGAGGTGGATGGTGGACATCGTGTACTCCCTGAGTCGAGTAATTGACGTGGAGATTGGCAAATCGAGAACCCGAGCCGCCGCCGGACCTGCCCGGGCTACGCGCGGCTCAGATGTGGAACAGCGGTCCGGTGAGGGTCAGCCCGAGGTCGGCACCGAGGTGCGAGAAGAACGCGAACAGCATCAGGGCAGCGGCCGCCAGCCCGATGTCCTTGTTGAAGTTGATCATCTCCTGCTGCTTGACCTGTGGATCGGATTCCTTCCAGAAGGCATGCATGAGCAGGGCGGCCGGGACGAGGAATACGATCAGCAGCAGCGAGCCCAGATCGGCCCACACACCCAACAGCACGCTCAGACCACCCGCGAGCAGGAGCACACCGGAGGCCAGAACCGACAACTCGGGAACAGGGACTCCCTTGTATCCGGCGTACTCGGCCATCTGCTTGCGCTGGGTGAAGTGCCCGAACGCGGAGCCGAGGAACAGTGCGGCGAACAGGATGCGTCCGATGAGTACCACGACGTTCATGATTGCGCTCCTTACTGTTTTATCCGACCGGTCATGATCGCCACGCCCGCGAACCTTCCACCCATGTCACCGAATGGGATCGTCTGCTCCAGTAGGCGCCGAGCCTCAGTCCCATGCGGAAGGCGCCGAAATTGCCGGTGTGCCAGTAGCGGGACATGAAATGCGCTGGGGCTCGGCAGTTCCTGAGACAGGCATTCTCGGTCGACCTCACCGGGCACAATCCGGGCTACACCCGCGCTATTCCGTGCCGGTGTGGTGGCGAGTGATCACGACCGGTTTGACCTCGTTCGGGATCTGGTCGAACGCCGATACCGGAACGCCGAACGATGCGGCGAGTACCGCCCGCGGCAGGCTGTTGAGTGTGCCCACGATCCCGATATCGTCCTCGGGTTCCCGGGTGCTGGTGTTGAATATCGCCAGGACATCCAGACCGTCTGTCTCACTGAGATTTTCAAAGTAGTGAAAGAATCCCTGCGGGGCGAACACCAGGTCGTGTTCGCCGACCTCGAACAGGTCGTTGTGGTAGCTGCCGTCCGGGTGCGGACCGAGCATGGTCCATCGGGCCTGTCCGGAGATGACGAAGTTCAGCTCCCACGCCGAGGGATGCCAGTGCGGTTCGCGGATCCCGCCGGGCTCGAGGTGGACCAGATAGACCGATCCCTTCTGATTTCGCAGGACCGGAAAGTTCTGCTCGTGTACGCCCCGCACTTCGCCGCCGTCGAATCTGTTCGGCTCGGACTCGGAGAAATGGAAAACATACGGGTGATCGGCCGTCATACCCCGCTCCCTGAATGTCGATACCGCATGCGGAATTCTCGATCGGTCACAGTGCGGCCTTCTCCGGTTGGGTGGTCACCACGATGACGGTGGTGGCGCCGGATTCCAGCGCGAGCCGGAACTCCTTCTCGAGGTCTCCGGCGGAGGTGACGTCGACGGCGTGGCAGCCCAATCCTCGTGCCATCGAAGCGATATCGAGGCCGGGCAGGTCCAGCCCGGGTACGCCCGGCGTCTGTTCCAGATCGGCGAAGGATTTGAGGATGGAGTACTCGTGATTGCGCATCACGACGTACACAATCGGCACATCGTGTTGTACCGCTGTCCACAGCGACTGGACCGAGTACTGGAACGAGCCGTCCCCGATCAGGCCGATCACCGGACGCGAGACACCACGGTCACGGTCGCCCAGCGCGACCCCGACCGCCGCCGGAGCGGCCCAGCCGATACCGCCGCTGGCAGTGGCGAACATCGAATCCGGCTCCACGGTGGGCAGCCACTCGGCGTGCTGGGTCATGGTCGAGGTGGACTCGTTCACGAACACAGCATGTTCGGGACGCACCTCACTCAGCGCCGCGTACACCTCGCCAGGAGTCAGCGTCCCGTTCGACGTCTGCGGCAGACTCCGGCGGCGCGACATCGGCTTGGGCATCTCACGGCCTCCCCCGTCGCCGACCAGTCCGGTGAGAAGCTCGATCGACAGCCGCGCATCACCGAGGAGGCTGTCACCGACGCGGGCGGCCGCGGCAACGGTCGGGTCGTCAGTGATCTGCAGCAATTCGGTTCCGGCAGAAAGGATCTCGCCGGGTACGTACGGATAGTAGCGGAAGACCTCGGCCCCGATCACCACGACGAGATCGTGTCCGGCCAGTCGCTCGCCGATGGCCTTGACCGACATGCCGACCGAGCCCTGGAACAACGGGTGGTCCTCGGGGAAGGCGGCACGATCCGGCAGCGGAGGTGCGTACACCGCGGCCCGCATTTTCTCCGCCAGCGCGACCCCGGCGCCCCACCCGCGGGCACGGTCCACATCCGGCCCGAGAATCAGCGCCGGCCGCCGGCTCGCGGTGATGCGCTCGGCGAAGATCCGTAGCCGCTCCAGGTCGGGCGCATACCTCGTACTGACATCCCGCACCACCGCAGGGCCTTCCAACGGCTGATCCCAGTCATCGAGCGGAACGGACAGGAACACCGGCCCGGCCGGAGGCTGCACGGCCATCGCATAGGCACGCATGAACGCCTCGGGCACGGCCTCGGCACGCGCGGGCTCGTAGGACCACTTCACCCACGGCCGCGGCATCGCCACCGCATCGCGGTTACTCAGATACGGGTCACCGATCAACAGTTCGCGATGCTGCTGACCAGCCATGACGATCAACGGCGTATGCCCGTGATAGGCGGCGACCAGATTGCCGATGCTGTTGCCCAGCCCCGCCGAGGAGTGCAGGTTCACCAGCGCCGGACGCCGCGTGGTCTGGGCGAAGGCGTCCGCCATGGCGATGACGGATGCCTCCTGCAGCCCCAGAACGTACGTGAAGTCATCCGGGAAGTTCTTGAGAAACGTCTCTTCGGTCGACCCCGGATTACCGAAGATCGTGGTCATGCGTAACGACCTCAGCAAATCGTAAGTGACGCTCTGCACGGACGATTTCACGGTCATGATGATCAGTCAACTCCTTCGCCAGTTGGCGCCGGCGATCGAGCCAGAAGTGTCCGTGTGCGCACGGGAATGATGCCAACGACCTTGTCGGCCAGGAATGCCACACAATCCACTACAGACTGCCGACTGCGGGGTGTAGCGCTATGACGAAGATCGATAGTACCCACTCGGCGCACAATTCTGAACAGCATCAGCCACCTACAGCAACCATTCAGCGACTGTTCCGCGCACCTCGCGGCGCAACAGCTACCATCGGCGAGGACGCGCTGCGCAATCCCATGGCGACGGTCTGGCAACGGCTCGAGACGTGATTCGATGCGGACAGAGGAGTCGGTTTCCATGCTCGATAACACCATCGGCATTCTCGGGGCGGGAAATATCGGTCAGGCGGTCGCGGACAAGGCGGTCCGTCGTGGCCATGAGGTACTCATCGGCAACAGCCGGGGCCCGCAGACGCTCCGGGCCGTGGTGCGGCAGTTGGGGCCGAAGGCTCACGCGGTCACAGCTCAGGAGGCGGCGCAGCCGGATCTTGTATTCCTCGCGGTACCGTTCTTCGCCGTGCCGGATCTGGCCGGCCTGACCGATTGGTCCGGGAAGATCGTCGTCGACACGACAAATCAGTTCGCCACGGCTAATCCCTGGCAGGGCCGCTACGACGTGGGCGACCGCACGGGCAGCGAGTGGGTCGCCGAGCACCTTGCCGGAGCGCGGATCGTGAAGGCGTTCAACACGTTGTTCGCCGCGTTCATCGCCGCGGACCCCCGACATGCCGAGGGGCGGCAGGTGGTCTTCTACGCGGGCGACAATGCCGACGCGAAAGCCGAAGTGGCCGCGCTGCTGGGCGAATTCGGGTTCGCCGCGCTGGATCTCGGTGGTCTGCGGGCAGGCGGACAGCTGATGCAGTTGGACGGTCCGCTCAACGCGAAGCACTTCCTGCTGCAGGATGTCGGTTGACGCCCCTGATCCTCCCGGTCGACTCGGCCGGTCGTGACGTGCCTGCCCCCGCCCGAAACCGCGATCTGTTCGCGTAATTCCGGCGGAATCGGCCCGATCAGCCGATCTCGCTGCGCGGGTTGGGTTCTCGGCCGGATGGCATCCGGGGCGGCAGGGCTACTCCGGGCGCGCTTGCCGAGACCGACCGTGTGCCGTTGAAGGCGGAGCGCTGAATTCCCCTGCAGGTGCGCAGCACCTCCACGACCGGAAGCCGGGCCCTCTCACCGTCCCGCCGCAGGCGCCTGAACACCTCGGCATCGTCCAGCCACAGCCGGATCGCGGTGCCGATCGCCACCGGAACGATGCTGAGCAGGAACGGGATTCGCCACCCGTAACTCAGGAAGCCGCTGCCCGTGACGACACGGGCCAGCGCAAAGATCCCCGTTGCCAGCAACATTCCGACCGGCGATCCGAGCTGGGTGAAACTACCGAACAGACCGCGACGATTCGCGGGCGCGTGCTCCACCGAAAGCAGTGCCGCACCACCCCATTCCGCGCCCACCGCAAGCCCCTGCACCACCCGCAGCGTCGCCAGCAGACCGGGCGCCAGCACCCCGGCCTACGCGTAGGTGGGCAGCAGGCCGATCGCGCGACCTCGACCGAGCTGATCAGACCACCAGCGGACCTCAGCGGCGATCACACCAACATTCAGAACGTGCATGCGGCTAGCAAGCCCGCCACCGTAGCCGCTACGACGAAACGCGGCTCAACGCTGGCACCCAGGGCCTCAACGGCAGTGCAGTACCACTTCGATCGAGCAGAGCGGACCTCCAGGGCCCTCGATGGCAGAGGCTCAGCCCACCAACGCTCAGAACGTGCGCGCGGCGATCAGACCCGCAACCATCGCGGCGACGGCGAAGCGCGGCTTGACGTTGGTGTCCAGGGCCTCGCGGCAGTGCAGGACGGCCTCGATCGAGCGGAGCAGGCCCTCGGGGCGGACCTCGCTGGCGAGGGTGCGGATTTCCTTGCGCTGGTCGGGGTGGGTCAAGGTGACCGAGTCGGCGGGCGTGCCGAGGCCGACGGCCAGGGCGTCGCGGTAGAAGCCGGCGACGTCGATCAGGGCGCGGTCGAGCGCGTCGCGGCTGGTGCGGGTAGCGCGGGACTTCTGGCGGCGCTCGAGATCCTTGAGCACGCCCGCGGAGCCGCGGGTGGCCGAGGCGGTGCCTTTGCCGGTTCCACCGGCACCGAGGGCCGTGGCAAGCTCCTCGCGCTCACGCTCGTCGCGGGTCGCGCTGAGCTGCTTGGCCTCCTCCTCCGCGGACTTCACCAGTTCGTCCGCCGCGGCGTAGGCCACGGCCGGGCGCGCGGTGGCCGAGACCAGCGCCAGGGCCCGGGTGCGCCTGGTCCGTGCCTCCGCGTCGGTGGCCAGCCGGCGCGCGCGGCCGACGTGACCACCGCTCACCGAGGCGGCCCAGGAGGCGGTCTCGGCATCGAGCCCGTCGCGCTCGCGCAGCACCTGGGCGATGGCCTCGACGGACGGGGTGACCAGGTGCATGTGCCGGCACCGGGACCGCAGGGTCACCGAGATGTCCTCCGGGTCGACCGACGGCGCACACAGCAGGAATACCGTCCGCTCGGGCGGCTCCTCCACCACCTTGAGCAGCACATTGCCCGCCGCCTCGGTCAACCGGTCGGCGTCCTCGATCAACACCACTTGCCAGCGGCCGGTGCTGGGCCGACGGGCGGCGACCTGCACGATCTCGCGCATCTCCTTGGTGCCGATGCTCAGGCCCTCCGGGATCACCCGCCGGACATCGCCGTGCGTACCCGCCATCGTGGTGGTGCAGGCGTGGCATCGACCGCAGCCGGGCATGCCCGGATCGGTGCACTGCAGCGCGGCCGCAAAGCACAGTGCCGCAATGGATCTGCCGGAGCCCGGCGGCCCGGTGAACAGCCACGAGTGCGTCATCGCCGACGAGGAGACCCCGCTGCGCGCGGCGACCGCGGCAGCGGTCAGTTCGGACTCGACCGCATTCTGGCCGACCAGCCGATCGAAGACACCCGCCACGACACACACCCTAGCCGCCGCCACCGACAGAGCCGGAGGAGCTCCGGTCGGGGAGCCGTCACGCCGAGAGGACAGCGCCACGGCTCGGCTACGACTTGGTCGTGGTCGCCTTCTTCGCCGGGGCCTTCTTCGCCACCGTCTTCTTGGCGACCGTCTTCTTGGCCACCGTCTTCTTGGCCACGGTCTTCTTTGCGGTCGCCTTGGCCGCGGTCTTGGTGGCGGTTGTCTTGGCCGCGGTGGTCTTCTTCGCCGCGGCCTTCTTCGCGGTCTTCTTGGCCGCCTTCTTCACCGGCGCCTTGGCGCGACGATCGGCCAGCAGCTCCGAGGCCCGCTCGTCGGTGATCGACTCGACCTCATCGCCCTTGCGCAGGCTGGCGTTGGTCTCGCCGTCGGTGACGTAGGGCCCGAACCGGCCGTCTTTGATCACCATCGGCTTACCCGTGGCCGAGTCGTTGCCGAGTTCCCGCAGTGGCGCCGCACTCGCGGCCTGACGGCCCCGGCGCTTGGGCTCGGCGTACAGCTTCAGCGCCTCGTCCAGGGTCACCGTGAACAACTGATCCTCGGTCGCCAGCGACCGGGAATCGTTGCCCTTCTTCAGATATGGGCCGTACCGGCCGTTCTGCGCGGTGATCTCCTCGCCGGATTCGGGATCGTTGCCGACCACGCGCGGCAGCGACAACAGCTGCAGCGCCTCCTCGAGGGAGACCGTGGCCAGATCCATGGACTTGAACAGCGATCCGGTGCGTGCCTTCGGCGCTTCGGCCTTCTTCGCGCCCTTCTTGGGCTCGTCGTCGTCCGGGGATTTCGGCAGCACCTCGGTGACGTAGGGCCCGAATCGGCCCTCCCTCGCCACGATTCGGTGCCCGGTCTCGGGATCGACACCGAGCGTCCGGCCCTCCTGCGGTGTGGCGAACTGCTTTTCAACCACCTCGACGGTCAGTTCGTCCGGAGCCAGATCGTCCGGCAGGTTGGCCCGCTGCGAAATCAGCTCGCCATCGGGATCGTCCGGATTGATCACCATCCGTTCCAGGTACGGCCCGAACTTCCCGACCCGCACCACGACGTCGCGGCCCTCGTCGTCGGCGAACAGCCTGATCGAGTTCACCGACCGGGCATCGATGTCGTCCATCTGGCCGTCGACCATCTTCTTCAGGCCGCCGCTGCGCGCAACCGACTCCTCGGCGCCGTGATCGCCGCCGAAATAGAAGCTGGACAACCAGTTTCCGCGCTGCTCACGCCCGCCGGCGATGGCATCGAGATCGTCCTCCATGGCCGCGGTGAAGTCGAGATCGACCAGCCGGCCGAAGTACGCCTCCAGCAGGCCGATCACCGCGAAGGACACCCAGTCCGGCACCAGCGCGCTGCCGCGCTTGTACACATAGCCGCGTTCTCGTTCTCGTCCGCGTTCCTTGGTGATCGTGTTGATGATCGAGGCGTAGGTGGACGGGCGCCCGATGCCCAGCTCTTCCATGGCCTTGACGAGCGAGGCTTCGGTGTATCGCGCCGGCGGATTGGTGGAGTGTCCGTCGGGCGTCAGCTCGGTCGCGGCAACGCCCTGGCCCTCGGTGAGCGTGGGCAGCCGCGACTCGGCGTCATCGGACTGGCCGCCGGATTCCTCGTCGACGCTCTCCACATATGCCTTGAGGAAGCCCGGGAAGGTGATGGTGCGGCCGGAGGTGGAGAAGACACACTGCTCACCGGTGCCGGCGCGGCCGGTGATCCGCACAGTCATCGTGGTGCCGCGCGCGTCGGCCATCTGCGAGGCGACGGTGCGCTGCCAGATCAGCTCGTAGAGCCGGAACTCGTCCTGCTCGAGCCGGGCATGCAGCTGGCCGGGGGTGGCGAAGGTGTCACCCGCGGGACGGATCGCCTCGTGCGCCTCCTGCGCGTTCTTGACCTTGCGGTTGTATTGGCGCGGCGTGGGCGAGACGTACTCGGCGCCGTAGAGCTGGGTGGCCTGTGCGCGGGCTGCCGCGATCGCCGACTCCGACAGCGTGGTCGAGTCGGTTCGCATGTAGGTGATGTAGCCGTTCTCGTACAGCCGCTGCGCCACACTCATGGTGCGCTCGGAGGTGAACCGCAGCTTTCGCGCCGCCTCCTGCTGCAGCGTCGAGGTCATGAACGGCGCGTAGGGCTTGCGCGTGTAAGGCTTGGACTCGACGGAGCTGACCTGGAAGTCCGCCCCCTCCAGCGCCCCGGCCAGACGGCGGGCGTGGCCCTCGTCCAGCACCACCACACCGTTCGCCGTCTTGAGCTGTCCATCGGAGCCGAAGTCGCGTCCACTCGCCACCCGGGCACCGTCGAGGTTGACCAGGCGGGCACCGAAGGTGCGCGGGTTGGCCGCGTCGGCACCTGCTGCGGCGCCGGTTTCCGCGTCGAACTTGGCCGCGATGTCCCAGTACTCGGCGGAGCGGAACGCCATACGCTCCCGCTCCCGCTGGACGATCATGCGGACGGCCACGGACTGCACCCGGCCCGCCGAAAGGTTCCGCATGACCTTTTTCCACAGCACCGGGCTGACCTCGTAGCCCACGAGCCGGTCCAGAATGCGCCTGGTCTCCTGGGCGTCGACCAGGTCGTTATCCAGCTCGCGGGTGTCCGCGGCGGCCGCCCGGATGGCCGATTCGGTGATCTCGTGGAAGACCATGCGCCGGACCGGCACCTTGGGCTTGAGCGTCTCGAGCAGATGCCAGGCGATGGCCTCGCCCTCGCGGTCGGGGTCGGTGGCCAGGTAGAGCTCGTCGGCATCCTTCAGCAGACTCTTGAGCTCGGACACCTTGGTCCGCTTGTCCGGGTTGACGATGTAGATGGGCTTGAAGTCGTGGTCGACGTCGACACCGAGGCGCCGGGCAGCACCGGTGTACTCGGCGGGCACCTCGGCCGCCTTGGCGGGAAGGTCGCGGATATGGCCCACCGATGCCTCGACCACATACCCGTGACCCAGGTATGGGGCGATCTTGCGGGCCTTGGTCGGTGACTCGACGATCACGAGACGACGCAACGGGCGGCCCGTATCGGCCCCCGCCTCGCTCTTCGGCGTTGCACCGCGGTCTCGTGTTGCCACCGGCGAACACACCTTTCCTGTCGACCCGCACGACTCAGCTCGGCTGAGCCCCCTGCCAGAAACGTTTATACCCTGGGTAGGGCTCACCCCCACGCGTGCGGCGAGCGCCTACCGGCGTTTCGATGGCCCCATATCGTGGTCGAGTGTACTTGCCAGGAGAAACAGCTCGTCCCTCACCGCGTGGGCGGTGAGGGACGAGCTATCGGTTTTGGCTGGGGGTTGCGTGCTCAGCTGAGCGCGCGAACACCGGTGGCCTGGGGGCCTTTGGTGCCCTGACCAACCTCGAATTCGACCTTCTGGTTCTCCTCGAGGGTGCGGAAGCCCGAACCCTGGATCTCGGAGTAGTGGACGAAGACGTCAGCGGAGCCGTCCTCGGGCGCGATGAAGCCGAACCCCTTCTCCGCGTTGAACCACTTCACAGTTCCCTGTGCCATTCTGTTCCTTCTCTTTCCATACCGGAACGGCGGACAAGGTAGGTTCGTCCACCGGGTCCGTTCCGACCGTTGTACTCTGTTCCCCCTGCAGGAAGCACCAAGCACACCGTTCGCAACATCGATCCTGCTGATGGTTTGGACCTTTGATCCGTTCCCTCGAACACAGAAGCTTGCGACCAGGAACCAGTGAACCATGTCTTCGAGCAATTCAACAGTCGGGTTACCGACAATTTGCAAAAAAGATGATCTTGCGAATGTGCAGGTACGGGGCACAATGGCCAAATCCGTACTCGAGGTAGGTTTGCCGCTCGATAACCGAGCGGATGTCCGGCAAACGGGCTGTGACGCAGATCGCCACTCGGTAGTGAAATGGCAGGTCGGCCCCGTGCAACACACACCTTTCACACTTCTGCCGCGTGTCGCGGTCTCGACGCGATGAATCCGGCGGACCTTACGGCCCCCGGATCGCCCGGCGCCGAAACGAGCTACGGTCGATCGTTGCTGAATCGTGTCCAAATCGGGCTTCCCGATAGTTCGGCTCGTTTATCGCACGTCACCGAGCTGCCCGCGCGGGCGGCCCAGGTCACGACCTGGCCATCCTGGACATCGCCGGAATTGATCGCCGCGTTTCGCTCGCAGGGAATCGAGGCGCCCTGGGTGCATCAGACCCGGACCGCCGAACTCGCCGCAGCGGGCAAACACGTCGTGGTGTGCACCGGAACGGCCTCCGGTAAATCGCTCGGCTATCAACTACCCGTGCTGACCGCGCTGCAACAGGATCCGCGCGCGACCGCCCTCTATATATCCCCCACCAAGGCCCTGGGTGCGGATCAGCTGCGGGCGACCGGCGCGCTCACCCACGAGGGACCGCTGGGCGGTATCCATCCCGCGGCCTACGACGGCGATACCCCCGCCGAGATCCGCCAGTGGGTGCGGGCCAATGGACGGTGGGTCTTTACCAATCCCGACATGCTGCACGTGGGCATCCTGCGCTCGCACCGACGGTGGGCCCGGCTGTTGCGGCGGCTGCGCTATGTCGTCGTCGACGAATGCCACGCCTACCGCGGGATATTCGGCTCGCACGTGGCGCTGGTGCTGCGGCGGTTGCGCCGGCTGGCCGCGCAGTACGGCGCCGATCCGGTGTTCATCCTGTGCTCGGCCACCACCGCCGACCCGGCCGTCGCGGCGTCGCGGCTGATCGGCGCGCCCTGCGAGGCGATCACCGAGGACGGGTCGCCGCACGGCGCGCGGACCGTGGCGCTGTGGGAGCCGGCGCTGCTGACCGCCGTCACCGGCGAGAACGGCGCACCGGTGCGGCGCGCCGCCACCGCCGAGGCGGCCCGGATCATGACGGACCTGGTGGTCGAGGGCGCCCGGACGCTCACCTTCGTCAGGTCCCGGCGTGCGGCCGAGGTCGTCGCGATGGAGACCCGCCGGATGCTCGCGGAGGTGGACCCCGGGCTCGGCGCCCGGGTGGCCGCCTACCGGGCCGGATACCTCGCAGAGGACCGGCGCGAGCTGGAATCGGCGCTGTCCGACGGCTCGCTACTCGGCGCCGCGACCACCAACGCACTCGAGCTCGGCGTCGATATCGCCGGGCTCGACGCCGTCGTCATCGCGGGGTTTCCCGGGACGGTCGCCTCCTTCTGGCAGCAGGCGGGCCGGGCCGGGCGCCGCACACAGGGGTCCCTGGTGATGCTGGTGGCGCGGGACGATCCGCTGGATACCTATCTGGTGCATCACCCCCGGGCACTGCTGGGCCGCCCGGTGGAGGCGACAATCACCGACCCGGGCAATCCCTATGTCCTGGGACCGCACCTGTTGTGCGCGGCCACGGAAAGTCCGCTGACCGATGCCGAGGTGCACGAGTTCGGGGCCGCCGAAGTGCTCGCCGAACTCGCCGACCAGGGCCTGATCCGGCGGCGGGTGCCCGCGAAGGGTCCCGCGCGCTGGCATGTGACGGCCGCGGCCCAGCCGCACGACGCGGTCGACGTACGGGGCGGGATCGGCACGACGATCGCCATCGTCGACGAGGAGACGGGCCGGCTGCTCGGCACCACCGACGCGGGCCGTGCCCCTGCGACCCTGCATCCGGGCGCGGTGCATCTGCACCAGGGCGAGACCTACGTGGTCGACGAGCTGGACCTCGAGGGCGGCGTTGCCTTCGTGCACGCCGATCAGCCGGGCTGGACCACCAGCGCGCGGGCGCTCACCTCGATCTCGATCGACGAGATGAGCACCGAGCGACCGCACGGCGCGGTGACCGTCGCCCTCGCCCGCGTACGGGTGACCCGCCAGGTCGTGGGCTATCTGCGGACCCTCCCCACCGGCGAGGTCTTGGACATGGTCGACCTCGAGCTGCCCGAGCAGACGCTTCCCACCCGTGCGGTGCTCTATACGGTGACACCCGCGCTGCTGGCCAGCGCCGGTATCGACGCCCGGCGCGCGCCGGGTGCCCTGCATGCCGCCGAGCATGCCGCGATCGGGATGCTGCCGCTGGTCGCGAGCTGCGATCGCTGGGACATCGGCGGCGTGTCCACGGCCGACCATCCCGATACCGGGCTGCCCACGGTCTTCGTCTACGACGGCCATGCCGGGGGCGCCGGCTTCGCCGAACGCGGGTTCGCGCGGCTGCGCACCTGGTTGACAGCCACCCGGACAGTCATCGAATCGTGTGGGTGCCCGGGCGGGTGCCCGTCGTGTGTGCAGTCACCCAAGTGCGGCAACGGCAACCATCCACTGGACAAGGCCGGCGCCGCGGCCCTGCTCGGGGCGGTGGTGGCCGAGCTGCCCGACGATGACGACGGCGAGTCCGGACCGTGACGCCGTAGTCATCGCGAGGAGATCGGGCCGCGACAGTGGCCCGGCAGCTCGGGTGTGGCGGGCCGTGCGATGGGCATCACGTTCTGCGCACCCGCTGCATTAATAAAGCGGAAAGCGCTCTTGTTAACTGTCACGTTGCCCCTTAGCTCTTAGCTGCCGCTCAGGAATCACGTCAATGACACTTCAACAATCAATTGGAATTTGACTGATCGGAATATTCCGTATCGCATTTGGCGAATCTCCCATCCGTGGCGGGATGCGCCGTGTCTACCGTCACGCATTCTTTCAATACCAACCGATCAGTCTTCAATCGTCCGTCCGGGTATCCCCGGGACCCGCTCGTGCGGTCGCGCCGACAGCCCGTCTACCGAACGGTCCGAACGACGCGGTGATCTCGGCAACCACCGTCACATCCCAGTCCGCGACCGTGCAGGCCGGCACCCGGGCACCCATCCGCCGTCCGATGTCCCGGGCCTGCGCGCAGGCGTCACCGGACCCGGTCGACAGGGCGCCCGCAGCCGCCAGCGCACCGAGATCCGCGGCCGCCTGCGCCCGGTGCCGCGCGACGATCACCGCGCCGACCTGGCCGATCAGCACCGTCACGGCGAGTAGCGCGGTCAGCGCCAGACACGCCGCCACGGTCGCCGCACCGCGCTCGTCTCGCCACCCCATCATTCGGACTCCCCGGGCTCCCGAGCCGCGACCGCCTCAGCATGCAATCGCAGCAACGGCAACAGTGGCACCCGCGCGGACACCACGGCGATCACACGGTCCCCGTCGGCGCGAATCGAGACGGTCGCGCCGGGCGGGGCGACCCGCAGCGCCGCGGGCTGCGCATCGCCGTTCGCGCCGCGGGCGGCGAGCCGGGCCGCCTCGCGGGCGGCGTCGACACACCGCACCTGCGCCACCGCCGCCAGCAGCGCACCCAGACACAGCACCACCACCACGATCAGGGCCGCCAGCGCAATCGCCGCCTCCACGGTCACCGCGCCCCGCTCGCCGGAGCCACGCCGCGGAGCGTAAACCCGTGTGGCGGCGCGCATCCGGCGACCGGCGCGCTGGCGACTCATACCGAGGTCTTCAGCGCCTTGTCGATGATCCTGGTCAACGCATTCACAACCGAGTCGCCTGTCACTACCGTGTACAAAACCGCCCCGAACGCCGCCGCCGCGATCGTGCCGATCGCGTACTCCGCGGTGCTCATCCCGTCGTCGGCGAGCATCGCCCCCAGCAGGCGGGCCCGTACTTCCAGCACCGCCGATCGAACTGCCAACCGCACAGTTCTCCCCTTCCTCTCGCCCCGGCGCGGCCGATCCGCACCGGACATCTCTCACAACCCACCGCCCAGCACCCGCGTGGCCAGACCGATGACGACGGGCACGATTCCCAGGCACACGAAGGCGGGCAGAAAGCACAGCCCGAGCGGCCCACCGATCAACACCGCGGCCCGCTCCGCCCGAGCCGCGGCGGCATCGGCCGCGCCATCGCGGCATTGCCCCGCAAGCTCCGCCACCGCCCCGGCCAGCGCGGCCCCCGAACGCGCCGACCGTCCCGCCAGCCGGGCCAGCGCCTCCACATCGGCGGATCCGGACGCCCGGGCAGCCCGCCGCCACGCAACCGGTGGATCGGCGCCCAGCGCCAGCAGATCCGCGGCCCGGCACAGCGCCGCACCGAGCGCCGCCGGAGCCACTGGCGCCGCCGCACGCGCGGCCCCAGCAACCGGCAGCCCCGCCCGCAAGCACGCGGCCAGCAGATCCAGCGCGGACGCAATCGCATACGGATCAGCCCCCACCGCCCGCACCCGCTCCCTCGAAACCCGCTGCCGCCCACCGAATACCGCCATCCGCCGCGCCCTCGCGGAGATATCGCCCGGCACGAGCAACAGCGCAATCGCCAGCAGTACCAACGCACCCTCGCTCACCGGATCCCTCCAGCCCACCCGAGTAGACGTGACGACACGACCACACCTACCTCGCCGACCACCCTCGGCACCGACTTGCGGAGTGCGATCCCACGCCCGCTGGACGACACAGCCACACCCACCTCTCCAATCACTACTGGGGTGAGTGCACACAGCTCGGCACAACATCCCGGGAACACGACAAGATCGAGATCCGACTGCTGACCTGGCTGTCCGGCCACACAAACCTCACCGACCGCGCGCAACGTCGGCCCGCAAGGCTCTGCACTTCTCCCCCAGGACGCAATGAGCCCGGTGCTCCACGAATCCTGCGGCGGCACAGCCACACCCACCTTGCCGAACGCTCCCGAGGTAGGCGGGCGAAGTTCCGCCCGACGCCTGGAGAACGCGTCCTCGCCGGGATCTCGTGATGACCCGTTCATGACGACTCCGGTGCCGTGATCCCATCCGTCCACAGCAGGCCGAGGGGATCAGGGTTTGTGCCCGCGGGGAGCACGAGCATGCCCACGCGACGCTGTGTCCAACGAGTGGAGGACACACCGCAGCCAGTGGCGGCCCGTGGCAGCCCTCTCATGACGACACCGGTGCGGTGATCGCATCTGTCCACAGCAAGCCGAGGGAGATCAGGGCCGTGCCTACCGGGAGCAGCACTGTACCCGCGCCGCGGCTCAGTAGGACGTGTAGCGGGGCCGCACCCATCAGCTGGCCGAGGGCGAGTCCGAGCAGCGGCAGGGTCGAGAGCACCACGGCGCTGGCGCGGGCGCCGGCGAGTGCCGCGGCGGTGCGCTCACGAAAACGTATGCGGCCGAGTAGATCCGCACGGGCTGCGGTAAGCAATTCGGCGAGAGCTAGCCCGTGCCGGTCCGCCACCTGCCAGGCGTCGGCGATCCGGGACAGTTCGGCGGAGATGATCGTCCCGGGGGCGCGCAGTCCGGCTGCGGCGGAGCCACCGAGCCTGCTGCGAGCGGAACTCATCGCAAATGCGCGCGCCGCGATGCCCTCGATCTCCTCGGAGGCCACCGCCGCGGCCGCGCTCGGATGCGCACCAACCCGCAGCTCCCCGATCACCGTCTCCAGCCCCTCGAGCAGCGCACCGCATTCGACTGCGCGGAGCCGAACCGCACGCGCACGCCGCACGCGCACCCCGACCGTCACCACCATGAGCAAGACCGCGACCAGCACCCCCGGCCCCAGCACGGCCGATCCGGCGACACCGATCCCGAGGCCAACCCGAAATATGGAACGCCACAGTATTTTTCGCGGCCGATCCAGGTCGCCGAGCACCGCAAGACAACGCCGCCGGACTCCAGCCTGCGGCCAGGCCAACAACGCGGCCGCCAAACACCCCACGACCACACTCATATCCACACTTCTCATACCGAGCTCCCGAACACCGCCCGGGAGCGAACGACCCGGCGGCGGTCGACCCGCGCGCCCACACCGGACTCATTCCACGATTTCGGTTGTTCCATCGGCTGTTTCATCGAATATTCCGATCGCCGAACAGTCGGCGCAGCACCTCGGCAGCCGGACAGGCCGCGGTGTCAACACGAGACTCATTCCACGATTTCGGTTGTTCCATCGACTGTTTCATCGAATATTCCGTTCCTCGAGCAGTCGATGCAGTGCCCCGGCGGTCCGGCAGGCTGCAGCGTCGGCACGAGACTCATGCCGCGGTTTCAGTTGCGCCATCCGCTGCTTCATCGGACATTCCGCTCCACGAGCAGTCGATGCAGCGTCCCGGCAGCGGCCACTTCCCGGCAATGTCCGCCACTCCCCTGCGCGTCGACCCGCTCCCGAATCCACAACTCTCGAGCTGCGGCTCACCTGCGCATCGCGCCACGGAGCGTCGATACCCCCGCAGGGCGTATCGGCCTGTGACTCATGCCGCGACTTCAGCTGTGCCATCGGCTGTTTCATCGGACGTTCCGTTCTTCGAACAGCCGATGCAGTGCCCCGGCAGCCAGACAGTGGGCGGTATCGGCCCCGGACTCGTGCCGCGATTTCGGTTGTTCCATGAGCTGTTTCATCGGACGTTCCGTTCTTCGAGCAGCCGATGCAGCGCCCCGGCGGCCGGGCAGGGTGCGGTATCGGCGCGCCAGGCGGCCTCGATGTGGACCTGGCCGTCTCGGTCGCGGACCACCAGGCCGATCTCGGAAAGAGCACGGGCGCCGTCGGGGCGACGGTGGACGTGCACGATCACCTGTATGGCCGCAGCGAGTTGGCTGTGCAGGGCGGCGCGGTTGAGGCCGCCCAGTGCGGCGAGAGCCTCCAGCCGGGCCGGGACCTCGCGCGGGGAGTTCGCGTGCACGGTTCCGGCACCGCCCTCGTGGCCGGTGTTGAGTGCGGTGAGCAGGTCCACCACCTCGGCGCCGCGTACCTCGCCGATGACGATGCGGTCGGGGCGCATTCGCAGCGCCTGGCGGACGAGGTCGCGGACCGTCACCTCCCCCGCGCCCTCGACGTTCGGCGGACGGGCCACCAGGCGCACGACATGTGGGTGCGGCGGGGCGAGTTCGGCCGCGTCCTCGACACAAACGATGCGCTCGCTCGCATCGACCGTGGCGAGCAGACCCGACAGAAGCGTGGTCTTCCCCGCACCCGTGCCGCCCACCACCAGAAAGGCCAGGTGTGCGCGAATGATGGCTTCCAGCAGCGTCTTTGCTTCGGCAGGGACCGAGCCGGAGGCGGCCAGCGCGTCCAGGCCCTGACTTGCGGGGCGCAGCACGCGCAGGGCCAGGCAGGTACCGGCGGGGGCGATGGGCGCCAGTACGGCATGCAACCGCACGCCGAACGAATCCCCCAGTACCCCGGTACTTTCCGGCAGCCGGCCGTCCACCCAGGGCTGTGCGTCGTCGAGCCGGCGGCCCGCGGCCAGCGCCAGTCGCTGGGCCAGCCGGCGGACCGCGGCCTCATCGTGGAAGACCACCGACGTGCGCCGCAGTCCGTGGCCTCGGTCGACCCAGACCGAATCCGGCGCTGTCACAAGCACATCGGATACCTGCGGGTCGTGCAGCAACGGCTCCAGCACACCGGCACCGGTCAACTCGGTCTGCAGTTGCCGCAGCACCCGCAGCAGGTCGGTGTCGCCGAGCACCCCGCCCGCCTCGGCCCGAATAGCGGCCGCCACCCGCGCCGGATCCGGATCCCCGGACTCCGCCGCCAGCCGCTCCCGCACCCGATCCAGCAGCTCACCCGTCACCACCGCGCTCATTGCCAGCACCTCTCGCTCATCGCCCGTCCTCCGCGCTCATCGCCCGTCCTCCGCGCTCATCGCCCTACCCTCGCGCTCATCGCCGACCGTCCGCCCGCACCACTCGCCCCCGCGCACACCGCCGACCCTCCGTACGCACCGCTTGGCCTCCGACGCACCGCCCGCCCTTCGCACCTCGCCCGTCCTTCGAGCTCACCGCCGGCCCGCCGCACGCACCGCTTGGCCCGCGCACACGCCCACCCTCCATACGCATCGCCGACCCAGCGCCATCGACTTCCCCTGAATTCATCGCCGTCCCCTCGCACATGGCCTACCGCCGCATTCATCGCCGACCCCACGCTCACGCCCTGCCACCGGGCAGAACGGCGAGCACGGCCTCGGCGGCCGTGCGCAACGGACCGCGCGCGACCGCTAGGCCGGTGCGCTCGAGTTGCCCGGCGAGCCCGGGCTGGGCTCGCACCGCGGCCAGCAGCGGCAGGCCCAGCGCCTCGGCGACCTCCGCGCCACGCACGCCGCCGGGCGCCGGACCGCGAACGATCAAGCCCTGGTTCGGGTTTCGGCTGCGGATTCGAGCCGCGGCCGCGCGGGCCGCGGCGATCGAATGCAACCGCGCCGAGGCGACGAGCACGACGAGATCGGCATCATCGAGCATCTGATCCGCATGCGGCCCGCGCTCGCGCGAGACATCGCAGACCACCAGGTTGGCACCGGCCCGCCCGGCCTCGAGCACCGCTCGCACCGCGCCCGGGCCGATCTCCTCGGGCGCCGCGTCGGCGGTGGGCCGTCCGGAGGCCAGTACGCACAGGCCCGGCGCCGCGGACGGTAGCGCGTCGCGCAGGGTGGACGCGCTCACCCGACCGTCCTCGATGACCAGATCCGGCCAGCGCAGCCCCGCCACGGACTCGACCCCGAGCAACAGGTCCAGGCCACCGCCGAGTGGATCGCCGTCGACGAGGAGTGTGCCGGAACGGAATCGGGCCGCGGCGGCGGTCAGCGCGACGGCACAGGCGAGGATCGACGCCCCGGCGCCGCCGCCCGCCCCGACGACCGCGACAACGGTTCCGCCGCCCGCGGCGTGCCGGACCGGCTCGGCGAATGCCTCGATCAGCCGATCGGCAGCGGCCGGCAAACCGAGCACCGATTCGGCGCCGCCGGCGACGGCCGCCTCCCACTGCTCCACCCCGGGCTCGCCCTCGCTGACCAGGATCGTGCCGGGCCGGCGCGGGTACCCCGCGACCACGCACTCGCGAGCGGAGACGGTGTCGAGAATCACCAGGGCGGCGTCGGACCACGCGTATCGGCCGACGGGCATCGAGTGCTCGGCGAGACGACAGTCGGCCGCAGCGGCGATACGGCGAACCTCCTCACGCAACCGGGGATCGGTGACGAGCACCAGTACCGGAGGCGGGCCCATCGGATCTGAGTTCATGCAGGTCAGCGTGGCCCGTGCACCGGGACGACACCAGCGGTTACCGCCGGGTTGTGGATAACTCCGGGGGTGTGGACAACATCAGAACTGCGAGTTACGCCCAACGGACACAAGGGAGTCCGACAGGAACGCGCAGTGGCATCGGGACGAAGTGTCCGGAAATAGAGGACGGCCCCAGCCGGGGGGGGAGGAGGCTGGGGCCGTCGGGGTTCAGCCCCGGGGGGTCGGGCTGAACACGCCTGGACTATGTCCAGGTGCCAGCAATACTACACCCAGGCCCGGGCGGAAACGCAAGTCCACCGGCCGGGGAAGTTTTTTCCGGCCACCCCGGCGGCAGGGCAGCAAACCCGCCGCACCCGACCATCCGACGCGGCGGATTTTTCCCTATCCTGGACCGCGTGACGGTGGAGGGCGACCAGACGGCTGCGGAAAACTCGGCGACTGCGACGAATACCGGCGGACGGCGAGCGGGCGCACGACCCGCACGGGTGGCCGCTTTCTTCGATCTGGACAAGACGGTGATCGCCAAGTCCAGCGCCTTCGTGTTCAGCAAGCCGTTCTTCGATCAGGGCCTGATCGATCGCCGGACGGTGCTGGAGAGCAGCTACGCCCACTTCTTGTTCCTGCTTTCGGGCGCCGATCACGACCAGATGGAGCGGATGCGCGAGCATCTGACGAAGATGTGCGCGGGCTGGGACGTCGCGCAGGTCCAGGCCGTGGTGGCCGAGACCCTGCATGAGCTGGTGGATCCGCTGATCTACGCCGAGGCGGCCGACCTGATCGCCGACCACAAGATCCGCGGCCACGACGTGGTCATCGTGTCGGCCTCCGGCGAGGAGATCGTCGCACCCATCGCGGCAGCACTCGGCGCCACTCACACCGCGGCCACCCGGATGGTCGTCGAAAACGGCAAGTACACAGGCGAAGTCGAGTTCTACTGCTACGGCAAGGGCAAGGTCGAGGCCATCCAACGACTCAGTGCCGCAGAGGGTTACGATCTGTCGCGCTGTTACGCGTACTCCGATTCGATCACCGATCTGCCGATGCTGTCCGCGGTCGGTCACCCGACGGCGGTCAATCCGGACCGAAATCTGCGGCGGGAGGTCACAACTCGCGGCTGGCCGATTCTGACCTTCTCGAACCCGGTATCCCTCTGGGCGCGCATTCCGGCCCCCTCGTCGACGACCGTCGCCGCGACGGTGCTGGTCGGTTTGAGTGCCGTGGTCGCCGGTGCGATCAGCTACCGTCTGCTGCGCCGACGACCCTGAGCGGCGGAGCGGGCGCGAGTGCCGCGGTGAGACGCGGACAGGGTGTGAAACCTATCAATGCAACCATGAAACGCCGGGCGACACGCCGGTTACGAGAAAGTTTCCGCAGGTCTTGCTGTGAGGCCACTCACAGGCAACAATGGATTCACGGAAGGACGGAAGGCCTAGATCGAAGCGAAGAGAAGCTCCGGCTCTCCCATCCCACCCTTCCCAGCACGGGCACCAGGCACCCACGCGGAGCGCGCCGCGACAAGGGCAAGAGCGTTGTGGGCCTGCGAGATTCGGGCATCCGTCGGCGAGACTTCGCACAGGTTGCGGGGATGAACCGCCGGAGCGCGAAGGATCGCCGAGGCCGCAGAACACAACCGATAAAGCACGCCTGGTAACCCGGTAGTCCGTGCTAGCGGGCGGTGAGGTCGTTCAACGACAACGCCGCCCGCTTTGATGTGTACACCCCTAGGCGGCATCCGCGATCGAGCGCGCCTCGCGGGCCCCGTCCTCGAACGCCCCGCAGCAGAACAGCACCCACCCGCCGACGCCCTCGGCCGTGCCGGCCCCGAAGGCCGCCGCCGCGTCCAGGTAGGCCTGACGGCGGCGCAACCAGAACACCTCCGGCACCCCCAGACTGTGCGGGTCCAGCCCACTCGACACCGCTACCAGCCTTGACGCCCCGCGCGCGACGACGCCGTCACCGGCACCGAAGGGCCGCAGCGCCAGCAGCTCGCCGTGCACCACCGCGGCGATGACCGGGGCGGGCGCGTTCGAGGTCAGCACGGTCTGCGCGAGCAGGTCCAGCCGCGCGGCGACGTCGTCCCCGGCACGCGGGCGGCCCAGCTGCTCGGAATCGGCGACCAGATCGGCGGCGGCCAGCAGGTGCAGGCGGGCCAGCGCCTGCAGCGGCGCCCGCTGCCAGACGCCGACCAGGTTCTGCAATGCCTCGCCGTCGAGGGCCTGGCCGACGCGCAGCGCGCCGGTCAGGATCGGATCGCCGACGGTGCCCGGCTCGGGCAGCTCCGTGCGACCCCCGTCGATCGCCGCGGACGACCGCGCCGCACGCACCGCGGCCTCCGCCGCCGTGGTCGGCCACCCCCGCCGGTTCGCCTTGTGCCGGTGCACCTCGGCGAGCGCGTCGCGGGCCCGATCGGCCGCGTCGCGCACACCGGGCAGGTCGACCAGGGGCTGCAGGACATCGTTCACAGGCGTCCACGGTACTCGAGCGGCACAGCACGCCTCGCACGCCGGACCCCGAGGTCGTGCGCGGCCCAGTTCCTCACCGGCCGGCCCCGACCCGAACCACAGGCCCGACACCGACCAGCGCAACCCACCCGCCAGCCGACCCCGACCCGAACCAGATGCGGACAACGACCAGCGCACGCAACCGGCCGACACCGACCGAATCGCACCTTCCAACCGACGAGAGCGCCGCACCGCGGGCGTCGGTCACACGCGGTGCGGCGCCCGGTCCTACGCCGTATCGAGCAGGTCCCGGCCCGGAATCGCCTCGAGCAGCTTGCGGGTGTACTCCTGCCGCGGATTGTCGAAGACCTCGGTGGCGGTGGCGGCCTCCACGATCCTGCCCTGCTCCATCACCACGACGTCGTCGGCGATCTGCCGCACCACCGCCAGGTCGTGGGTGATGAACAGGTACGACAACCCGAGTTCGGCCTGCAGATCGTTCAGCAGTTTGAGGATCTGCGCCTGCACCAGCACGTCCAGGGCCGAGACGGCCTCGTCGCAGACGACGACCTCGGGCGAGAGCGCCAGCGCCCGAGCAATGGCGACGCGCTGACGCTGGCCGCCGGAGAGCTCGTTCGGGTAACGCCGCGTGACCGATGTGGGCAGCGCGACCTTGTCCAGCAGGTCCCGGACGGTCGCCTCGCGCTGGCGCGAGTCGCCGATGCGGTGGGTACGCAGCGGCTCCTCGATCGTGCGGAAGATCGTGTACATCGGATCCAGCGAACCGTACGGGTTCTGGAAGATCGGCTGTACCCGGCGGCGAAAGGCGAACGTGCCCTTGCTGTCCAGCTTCGCGACCTCGCGGCCGTCGAACGTCACCGCGCCCGAGGTGGGCTCGAGCAGCCCCAGCACCATCTTCGCGACGGTGGACTTGCCGGACCCGGACTCGCCGACGATGGCCGTGGTCGTGCCGCGCCGCAGCTTGAACGAAACATCGTCCACCGCAAGGAATTCCGACGACTTCCACGGCGAGGAACCACGCACCTTGTACATCTTGGTGAGATGGTCGGCGATCACCACGTCGTCACCGGCCTCCGCGAGTTCGGAATCCGATGCGAGCGCCCGCTCGGCGATCTGCACGGCTTGCTCGCGCACCTCCGCGCGCAAGTTCACCGCCGCGAGCCGCTGCGAGGCCAGCGAGGGCGCGGAGTTCACCAGGCGTTTGGTGTACAAGTGCTGCGGATCGCGCAGAATCTGCAGTGCCGGACCGGATTCCACCACCCGGCCCCGGTACATCACGACCAGATGCTCGGCCCGCTCGGCGGCCAGCCCCAGATCGTGCGTGATCAGCAGCACGGCCGTGCCGAGCTCGGCGGTCAGCTCGCCGAGGTGATCCAGGATGCGGCGCTGCACCGTCACATCCAGCGCCGAGGTGGGCTCGTCGGCGATCAGCAGCTTGGGCTTGCACGCCAGCCCGATCGCGATGAGCGCACGCTGGCACATGCCGCCGGAGAACTCGTGCGGGTACTGGTTGACCCGCCGCGCGGCGTCCTTCATCCCGGCCTGTTCGAGCAGCGTGACCGCCTGCCGCTTCGCCTCCTGGCCGTGGGCGATTCCGTTGGCCTTCAAGGTTTCCCGGACCTGGAAGCCGACCTTCCACACGGGATTCAGGTTCGTCATCGGATCCTGTGGCACGAATCCGATGCCGTTACCACGAACGGCCAGAATCTCCTTGCGCGAGGCGGACGCGAGATCCTTTCCGTCGAACAGGATCTCACCACCGGTGACCTTGCCCGTACCGGGCAGCAGATCGACGATCGCATGTGCGGTAGTCGATTTGCCGGATCCCGATTCGCCGACGATGGCCACCGTCTGGCCCGGATAGACCGACAGATTGACGTCCCGGACGGCCGGGACCTGCTTGCCGTCGACGGTGAAACCGACGTTGAGGTCACGTATTTCGAGCAACGGCTCATCCACGAGCGCTCACCTCCGTGCCTTCGGGTCGAGGGCGTCGCGCACCGCGTCGCCGAGCAGAATGAAGCTAAGCACGGTCAGCGCCAGCGCCGTTGCCGGATAGAACAGGATTCCCGAGGTCCGGATCTGGTTCTGATCCGCCGCGATATCCGCGCCCCAGGACACGATCGTGTGCGGCAGCCCGACCCCGAGGTAGGACAGCGTCGCCTCGGTCACGATGAACACGCCCAGCCAGATCGTGGCGACCACGATCAGCGGACCGGCCGCGTTCGGCAGCACGTGCCGCACCAGGGTACGGGCCGGAGACACGCCCAATGCCTTTGCCGCTGTGACATATTCGCTGTTCTTGGCCTGAATCACCGCACTGCGTGCGATACGCGCGGCCTGCGGCCAGGTGAAGGTGACCAGGATCAGGATCACCGTCCAGATCGTGCGCGAATTGAGCAGCTGCATCAGCACGATTGCCGCCAGCACCAGCGGGAGCGCGTAGAAGATCTCGGCCACGCGCGAGATCACCGTGTCCAGCAGTCCGCCGTAGAAGCCCGCCAGCGCCCCGAGCACCCCGCCCACCAGCACGAACATCAATGCCGCCCCGACGCCGCAGGCCACCGAGGCCCGGGCGCCATAGAGGGTGCGGGTGTACACGTCGCAGCCCTGCTGATCGAATCCGAACGGATGACCCGCCTTGTGCGAGGCCATACTCAGCGCGGTATCGCAGTACCGCGGATCCTGACTGGTGAACAGCTGCGGCCACGCGACGACGATCAGCACCAGCACGATCATCAGCATTGCGATCAGGAAGATCGGGTTGCGCCGCAACCGCTTCCACGCGTCGCGCCAGATGCTGGTCGGCGTCTCCACGTCGGTCACCCGGTCGGTGGCCAGCACCTCCACCTCGTCCGGAGGCGCGACGAAATATTCCTGTGTGCGCCGAGCGGCGCCGAATTCCTGTTCAGGCATATCGGATCCGTGGGTCGAGGGCGGCATACAGCAGATCGACGACGAGATTGGAGATCAGGAAGACGACCACCAGTACCGTCACGAACGAGACGACAGTGGGCGATTCCCCGCGGACGACGGCCTGATAGAGCGTGCCGCCCACCCCGGGAATATTGAAGATGCCCTCGGTGACGACCGCACCGCCCATCAGCGCGCCGAGGTCGGTGCCCAGGAAGGTCACGACGGGGATCATCGAATTGCGCAGAATATGAACAACGACCACCCGGCGGCGACTGAGCCCCTTCGCGGTCGCGGTGCGCACGAAATCGGCGGTCATGTTCTCCGCCACCGAATTCCGGGTCAGCCGCAGCACATACGCGAACGACAGCAACCCGAGCACGAATCCCGGCACTATCAACTGCCCCCAGGGCGCCTTTCCGGTCACGGTGACCGGCGCGATGCCCCATTTCACGCCGAGCAGGAACTGCGCGACGAAGCCGACGACGAAGATCGGCACCGCGATGATGACCAGGCTCACCACCAGCAGCGTCGAATCGAACAACTTCCCCTTGCGCAACCCCGCGACGAGCCCGAAACTCACCCCGAACACGGCCTCGACCAGTATCGCAATGATGCTGAGCCGCAATGTGATCGGGAACGCACGGGCCAGCTCCTCACGCACCGGCCGTCCGGAGAACGACGTCCCGAAGTCGAGGGTGAAGATGCCCTTCAGATAGTCCAGATACTGAATGTAGAACGGTTGATCGAGGTGGTATCGGGCGCGCAGCGCCGCCTCCACCCCCGGGGTGAGCACCTTGTCCCCGGCCAGCGCCTTGATCGGATCGCCGGGAATAAGGAACACCATTGCATAGATGAGCAGCGTCGCACCCAGAAAGACCGGAATCATCTGGAGCACGCGCCGCAGGACGTACCAGGCCATATCGCCTCCGCGGTCGAATGCCGGGGCGCGCGGCGGCCCGCGCGCCCCGGCGATCTGCTCAGGTCAGTTCTTGACGATATTCTCGAAATCGAACAGGCCCGCATAGGTGAGCGGAGCGCTCTGCACATTGGCCGAACGACCAGCGTTCGCAATGTAGTCGAGCACCGGGATGTCAGCCATGTCCTTGATCAGGATCGCCTGCGCCTGTGCCGACAGCTTGAAGGCCGCATCGGGCGTCGGCGCGGCCTGGGCCGCGTCGAGCGCCTTGTCGAATTCCGGGTTGGAGTAGAAGGCCTTGTTACCGCCGATTCCGGATACGTACTGCTGGCTCAGGAATTCGAACACCGACGGATAGTCGGCCTGCCAGCCGTACCGGAACGCCGAGCCGATGGTCTGACTGTTGATCTTGTCCAGGAGCTGCTTGAAGGTCGGGTACGGCGTGCCGACGGCATCGATACCCAGGGTGTTCTTGATGCTGTTCGCGACCGCATCGATCCAGGCCTGGTGACCACCGTCGGAGTTGTACCCGATCTCGAACCGGCCCGACCACGGCGACATCGCATTCGCCTGCGCCCACAGCTGCTTCGCCTTGTCCGGGTTGTACTTCAGGGTGTCCACGCCCGGCAGATTCGGGTCGAAGCCCGGGAGGCTGGCCGAGGCGAAGTCGAGCGCGGGCTTCTTGGTGCCCTTCCAGATCGTGTCACAGATCTGCTGACGGTCGATGGCCATTGAGATGGCCTGACGGCGCAGCAGACCCTCCGGCCCGCCGAAATGCGGGACGTTGGGCTGGATTCCGATGTGCTGGTCCTGCGCGGTCGGCTTCGAGATGGCCCGGTCGCCCAGATCCTTCTTGTAGGTGGTCAGGGCGTTGTCGGGAATGGTGTCCAGGGCATCGAGGTTGCCGGACAGCAGATCGTTGTACGCCGTGGTGTACGACTGGTACATCACGAAGCGCAGGCCCTTGTTCTTCGGCGCGCGGCCGCCGTGGTAATCCGGATTGGGCACCACGTCGATCTGCACGTTGTGCTGCCAGGCACCATTGTGATCGAACTTGTAGGGGCCGTTGCCGATCGGGTTCTCGCCGTAGGCCTTCATATCCTTGTAGGCGACCTTCGGCAGCGGATAGAACGGCGACCAGCCGAGCGAGAGCTCGAAGTCGATCGACGCATGGGTCAGCGCGACGGTGAAGTGCGTGTCGTCGATGACCTTCAGCCCGGACATCGTCTGTGCCTTGGGCGGAGTCGCCGCCACGTCGTCGTACCCGGTGATCTCGGTGAACGCGCCGTTGTTGAGCTGGGCGTTGGTGCTCAGCGCGCCGTAGTTCCAGGCGTCCACGAAGGACTGCGCGGTGACCGGCTCACCGTTGGTGAACTTCCAGCCCGGCTTCAGGGTGACGGTGTAGTTCTGGCGATCGGTCGAATCGATGGACTGGGCGACCTCGTTGTGCGCGTTACCGTTCGCGTCGTAGTACATCAGCCCGGCCCACAACCGGTCGACGACGCGCCCGCCCATGTTCTCGTTGGTATCGGTGGGGATGAGCGGGTTCTGCGGCTCGCCTGCGTTGACCGTCACGATCCCGTCGCCCGCACCTCCGCCCCCGGACGAGCAGGCGGTCAACGCCAGGCTGCTGCTCAACAATACTGCCGCGGCCAGCGCGGTAATCGTCTTGACTCTCAACGCATACTCCCGAACTCCAGGACGAGCGAGCCGACCGGCGGCGTGCATGGGGTCTCCCGCACGAGCCTGACGTTCGCCATAGGTGAATCGGACAGTAGCCATCCGACCGGTTGTTGTCAGCGGATCGAGTCGGGTTGATCCGCCTTGTTAGCAAAATGGCAACATTGGTGACGCATAACCGCGAATTCGGGTAACACTCTGCTCAATCGACTGGACATCGTGCCAGGCAGGCGATCGGAGCCGTGGTGACCGGCCAGTCAAGAAACATCGGAGCGGAGGGGACCGTAACGCAAGGCGCTCCTCCGGCCACCGAGACCTGGCCACGGCACAGGTCGGACTCCGTTATGGTCGGAACGTGGCCGCGCTCACCCCCCGGCCGAAGCGCATGCGAAAGAAGAGGCGAGATGACCGAGAACACCGCTGATCACATGAACGCGTACCCTCCGACCGCGCAATTCGCCGCCGCGGCCAACGCCGACGCGTCCATGTACGACCGGGCCGTCGCCGATCGCGACGCGTTCTGGGCCGAGCAGGCGAACCGGTTGCATTGGCACGAGCCCTTCAGTCGCGTCCTGGACTGGGACGACGCCCCCATCGCTCGCTGGTTCGCGGATGGCAAGCTCAATGTCGCCTACAACTGCGTGGATCGGCACGTCCTGGACGGCCATGGTGAGCAGGTCGCCGTCCACTGGGAGGGCGAGCCCGGCGATTCCCGCGACATCACCTACGCCCAGCTGCTGGCCGAGGTGTCCCGGGCGGCGAACTACCTGACCTCGCTCGGCCTGGTGGCCGGCGACCGGGTCGCGATCTACATGCCGATGGTGCCCGAAGCGATCGTCTCGATGCTGGCCTGTGCCCGCCTGGGCCTGACCCATTCGGTGGTCTTCGCGGGCTTCTCTCCCAGCGCCCTGCGCCAGCGCGTGGACGACGCGCAGGCCCGGATGGTGATCACCACCGACGGGCAGTGGCGCCGGGGCAAGGCGGCCCCACTGAAGGAGGCCGTCGACGAGGCGCTGATCGGCGGCTCGCACAGTGTCGAACACGTTCTGGTGGTGCGCCGCACCGAGATCGAGGTGCCGTGGACCGACGGGCGCGACGTGTGGTGGCACGAGACCGTGACCGAGGCGTCGGCCGAGCACGAGGCGCAGGCGTTCGACGCCGAGCACCCGCTGTTCATCCTGTACACCTCCGGCACCACCGGCAAGCCCAAGGGCATCCTGCACACCTCCGGCGGCTACCTCACCCAGAACTCCTACACCCATCACAACGTCTTCGACCACAAGGCCGGCCAGGACGTGTACTGGTGCACCGCCGACATCGGCTGGGTGACCGGGCACAGCTACATCGTCTACGGCCCGCTGGCCAACCGCGCCACCCAGGTCGTCTACGAGGGCACCCCGAACTTCCCCGACGAGCACCGGCACTGGCAGATCATCGAAAAGTACGGCGTCACAATCTATTACACCGCCCCCACGCTGGTGCGGACCTTCATGAAATGGGGCCGGGAGATCCCGGACGCGCACGACCTGTCCTCGATCCGGGTGCTGGGCAGCGTGGGCGAGCCCATCAACCCCGAGGCCTGGCGCTGGTACCGCGAGGTCATCGGGTCGAATTCGGCGCCGATCGTGGACACCTGGTGGCAGACCGAGACCGGCTCGATCATGATCTCACCGCTGCCCGGCGCGACCGCCGCCAAGCCCGGCGCCGCCATGACGCCGCTGCCCGGCATCTCGGCGAAGGTCGTCGACGAGGAGGGAAATCCGGTGCGGCTCGGCGAGACCGAGGCCAACGGGTACCTGGTCCTGGATCAGCCGTGGCCCTCGATGCTGCGCGGCATCTGGGGTGATCCGGAGCGCTACCAGGCGACCTACTGGGATCGCTACGGCGACAAGGGCTGGTACTTCGCCGGTGACGGCGCCAAGCTCGACAAGGACGGCGACCTGTGGGTGCTGGGCCGGGTGGACGACGTCATGAACGTCTCCGGACACCGGATCTCCACCGCCGAGGTCGAATCCGCACTCGTCGGGCACTCCGGCGTCGCCGAGGCCGCGGTGGTCGGCGCCAGTGACGACACCACCGGACAGGGCATCGTCGCGTTCGTCATCCTGACCGCCGAGGCGAAGAACACCGGCCAGGATCTGGTCGCCGAGCTCAAGGCCGAGGTCTCACGCGAGATCAGCCCGATCGCCCGCCCCCGCGAGATCCACATCGTGCCAGAGCTTCCCAAGACGCGGTCGGGCAAGATCATGCGGCGCCTGCTGCGCGACATCGCCGAGGGCCGCGAACTCGGCGACACCTCGACCCTGGTGGATCCCAACGTCTTCGAGGCCATCCGCACCCAGAAGACGAACTGGTAGGCGACCACCGGTAGCCGACGAAAGCCCGGGCGCACACCCGCGCCCGGGCTCGATCCCACTCTCCGAGCCGCGCGAATACAGCTCGCGCGGCGCGTTGCCCACGTCGGTACTCGGCGCGGTCCCGTTCACCGCTAGCCTCTAACGGAAAGAACTCGCGCCGACGGATAACGTTGCCACCACAGGCCCGAGACAGGCCGCCGCGGTCACCAAATCACCGGCGGCCGAGCCGGACAGCACGGACAGGGAGAGGTCGAGCAATTGAGCACACAGGGCGGTAACGGGCAGGGCGCCGATCGCGGCCGGACCATTACCTCTATTCCGCTGTCCGAGGTCGACACGACCCGCAATGCCAGCGTCGGCGACCTGGTTCGCGATGCCACCGAGCAGATGTCGACCCTGGTCCGTGCGGAGGTCGCGCTGGCCAAGGCCGAGGTCACCGGGGAAATCCGCAAGGGCCTGATGGGCAGCGTCTACTTCATCGCCGCGCTGGTCGTCCTGCTGTATTCCACGTTCTTCTTTTTCTTCTTCCTGGCCGAACTGCTGGATGTGTGGCTGTACCGCTGGGCCGCATTCCTGATCGTCTTCGGCATCATGCTCGCGGCGACCATCTTCCTGGCGCTGCTGGGATATCTGAAGGTGCGTAAGTTGCGGGCCCCGGCCAAGACCATCGAATCGCTGAAATCGGCGCGCACGGTGCTGCCGCAGGGGCTGGGGTCGCACGCCGCGCCGGAGGACGTCGACATGGTCGACAAGTCCGCCAGCTGATCGGCCAACTACGCTTTCGGGCGTGTCGTTGAACCCGAGTCCGGATCCGTCGAGCGTGCGCTACGACGGACCATGGACCCACAAGGACGTGCATGCCAACGGCATTCGATTCCACGTCGCCGAGGCCGCACCCGAATCCGGCGTGGCCCCGGACGCGCCGTTGGTGCTGTTGTTGCACGGATTCGGCGACTTCTGGTGGTCGTGGCGGCATCAACTGACCGGCCTGGCCGCGCTGGGCCTGCGCGCGGTCGCGGTCGACCTGCGCGGCTACGGTGACTCGGACAAGCCCCCGCGCGGCTACGACGGCTGGACCCTGGCCGGCGACGTCGCCGGGCTGATTCGCGCACTGGGACACACCGATGCCGTCCTGGTCGGTCATGCCGAGGGTGGGCTGGTGTGCTGGGCGACCGCCGTGCTGCATCCGCGGCTGGTGCGTTCGATCGCGGTGGTGAGCTCCCCGCACCCGGTGGCGCTGAAGCGGGCGGTGCTCCGCGATCGGCGCCAGCGCCGTGCCTGGCTGCCGAACTTCCTGCGCTACCAGCCGCCCCGCACCGGCGAGCGCCTGCTGACCCGGCGCGACGGTTTCGAGGTGGAACGGCTGCTGCGGCAGCGAGCCGGTGGACAGTGGACCGGCTCTGCCGAATTCGTCGACACGGCCAACCGGATGCGCGCGGCGATCCGGATCTCCGGCACCGCGCACTGCGCGCTGGAATATCAGCGCTGGGCATTCCGCAGCCAGTGGCGCCCCGACGGTCACCGGTTCATGGCGATGATGCGCGAGCCGGTCCGCATCCCGGTGCTCTGCCTGCACGGCGAGCAGGATGCCTACATCCTGGCCTCGACCGTGCGCCAGGGGCGGCATCTCTCCCCCGGCCGCCGACTCGTATCCATCCCGGACGCCGGACATTTCGCGCATCAGGAGAATCCCTCGGCCGTGACCGCCGAGATCGCCACGCTGATCGGCTAGGAAGAGCAGTAGATGCGGGTGACGATCAAGTGGCCACCGTCGATCATTTCGTTCGCGCCGAAGTTGCGCCGACCGTACTTCGTCTCAATCCACCCCTGGTGCGTACCTGTGGAAATCTCGACAACTGGTTCGGGCTGGGGGTAGATCATGACCTGGTTTCCTGCAGGACTACACCGCGTGTCGTCGGTGTAGGTGATACAGAGCGGAGCGTCGTCGGCGCTTGCGGTTGCCATATGCCCTGTGATTACTGATGCGCCGAGTGCCGTCGCAGCAGCCATCGCACCGACAATGAACAGTCTTCTCATCGTGTCCCCTCCCCGATTGTCCCCAGATGACTTCCTGGGAAGTCACAATCACGAGGAGCTCACGGTAGCAAGGAATTTCGCTCATTGTCGACGGTCTAGCTCAGCACGCACCCCCCGGTCGGCACCGCGTTGGTCGACCCCGTCGCCGCGTTGAGATCCGACTGCACCTCCGCGAGGGTCAGCACATACCCCGTGTCATCGTCCGTAACGGCCGCGCCGAAGACCACGCCGAGCACCTCGCCCTTCGTATCCACCAGCGGCCCACCGGAATTGCCCGCCCGCACCTGCCCGCGCACGGTATAGACCTCGCGCTCGACGGTCGCGCTCTTGTAGATGTTCGGACCGGTCAGGTCCAGGGTTTCGCGCACGCGGGCGGCACTGGCGGTGTACTTACCGCCGCCGGGATAGCCGAGCACGATCGAGCTCTCGCCCGATTTGGCCGCGCCGGGTGCGAGCGCCACCACCGGCGCCTGAAGACCCGGAACGGCAAGTATCGCAATGTCTTTGGACGGATCGAAGAGCACCACGGTGGCATCCAGCGGCCCCCGGGGAGTATCGACCTGCAGGCTGTTGGTGCCCGCGACCACATGCGCGTTGGTCATGATCCGCTCGGGTGCGACCACGAAGCCCGACCCCTCCAGCATGCGCTGGCAGCTCGACGCGACACCGCGGATGCGCAGCACGCTGTGCTGCAGGTTCAACGCGACGGGGCTGTCCAGCACGCTCGGATCCGGCGGCGCCACCGCGGCGATCGGCGCGCGGCTGAACGGCCCGATGACGTCCGGCAGCCCGGAGGTGTTGAGCAGCTTGGAGAATTCGTTGGGCACCCGGCGCAGCCAGCTCGGCGCGACCTTGTTGACGTTCGAGAGCACCCGCGAGCCGTTCACCGCCGCGGCGATACCGGGCTGCGAGGAGGAGGCCAGCGGCAGCGCCAGCAGCCACGCGGTGGCCAGCACTGCGACCGCCTGCAGGCCCGCGCCCACGACGCTGTCGACACTGCGGACGAAGGGATTTCGCATGCCGCTGCGCGCCGCGCGCCCCAGCACCATGCCGGCCACCTCGCCGACGATGACCAGCGCCACGATCAGCACCACGCCGACCAGGACGCGTTTGCGGCCCTCGCTGATGTGAACCAGGATGTGCGGCGCGATCAGGATCCCGGCGACCGCGCCCAGGATCACGCCCAGAAACGCCAGGGCCGAGGCGACCGCGCCCTGCCGCCATCCCGAGGATGCGGCCAGCAGCGCGATGATCACGACGGCGATGTCGAGCCAGTCCGATGCGGTCACGACTGCACCTCGCTGGCGCTCGGCTCCGTCGTGCCCGAGAAGGGCTGTGTCATGGTTCCCTCGCTGCGCTCGGTCACGACTGCACCTCGCTGGCGCTCGGCTCCGTCGTGCCCGAGAAGGGCTGTGTCATGGTTCCCTCGCTGCGCTCGGTCACGACTGCACCTCGCCGGCGCTCGGCTCCGTCGTGCCTTCGGCGGGCCGGCCTATTGGCTCACTCCGCTTCGCTCCGTTCACAGCGTCATCCCCACGGCCGCCAGCGAAGACTGCAGATCACGCACATCGTGGTAGTCCCACTCCCGTTCCCAGCCCGAGACCGCAAGCAGCCCGGCCAGCACGCCCGCGGTGAAACCCCACACGAGCATGCCGTCGACCGCGAACGCCGGGCCCATGTATCCCAGCGGATGCCGGACCACGAACCGATTGGCCGGGTCGATCAGATCCGCGAGCGGCACCCGCGCCACGCGCGCCGCCTCGGCCTCGCTGACCACTCGCACCGAGCCGGGGGTGCGCCAATACGCGACCACCGGCGTCACATCGAAGCGCGAGGGCGGCACGAAGATCTTGGGCAGCACCGCGATCGGATCGACGCCCGCGCGCTCGAGGCCGGTCTCCTCCCAGGCCTCGCGCAGCGCCGTGTCGATGGGTCCGTGATCGCCCGGCTCCACTCCACCGCCGGGAAATGCGACCTGCCCGCGGTGTTCGCGTAGCGTGGCCGCGCGCTGGGTGAGCAGCACGTCCGCATCGCGCGGCAGCCCGCCCGGCGCGCCCGGATCGGATGCGACGGCGCCGCCGAACAGTACGAGCACCGCGGCCTGACGGGGCCGCAGCGCCGCCGCGGCAACCTGCTTCATAGCGGTTCGGTTCAGCACCGGGTTGATCCCGTCGGGATCGGCGGGCTTGCGCTCGACGACGCCGCGTAGCCATTGCGGGATGCCCTCGGTTACCAGGCCCGGTCTGGCCCGGAACCCGTCGTGGCCCTCGCCCTCACGCACACTGCCTCCTTGCGGCCTCGTCGCCGTATTCGCTACCGACGGCGCGGCATTCACCACCCCCGGTCGAGCCGCCGGGCGTGCGTACACCGGACCGCTCGTTTGCACGGTAATCGCAACCCCGGCCGAGCGCTCGGCGACGACTCGGATCTCGACCAGTAGTCATACCCGGACCCCGAGGTCCGCCGCGACGGTTTCGGCGATATCGCCCGCATTGCCGAACGGTCGCACGATCACCTTGGCGATCGAACCATCGGCGCGGACCAGCACCGAAACCGGGAGCACCGAGGGCGCGCCGACCGCGGTGCGGACCTTCGCCGCGCCGTCCTGCACGCCCGGCAGGTGCACATCCAGGTCGTGCAGGCGCGCCAGGGCCTTCGCCTCGGCCGGATCGCTGTGCACGGTCAGCACGGTGACCGCCGGCCCGGCCCGGTCGGCGAACTGCTGCAGGGCCGGCAGCTCCTGTGCGCACGGCTGGCACCAGTACGCCCACAGATTCACCAGCGCGGGCCGCCCGGCCAGCGCGGCGGCCAGGTCGACCGGGTGGCCGTCGTTCAGGCAGTCGAGGGTGATCCCGGCCAGCGAACCCGCCGCCGCGGCGCCCGTGGGCCGCGGGCAGTCCGCCAGCGCGGCCGCCGCGCGCTCGGCAGCCGTGACGCCGGAATCGGACTGTTGCGCCGATGCCGTCGGCGAGGCGGCGGGGCCGGGTCGCTGCGCGCGCGGCCACAGCGCGACCGCCAGCGCGACGACCGCGATCAGCCCGACGAAGGTCCAGCGCCAGGCCGCGGGAATCGACCTCACCGGCCGGCCAATTCGAGCAGATGTTCGGCCTCGGGTCCCTTGATCAGCGCGGCCGCGGCGGCCGGATCGGTCGGGCCCTCCCCGAAGGAGGGGCAGTCCTTGGCCAGCAGGCACGCGCCGCAGGCGGGTTTGCGGGCATGACACACCCGGCGGCCGTGGAAGATCACCCGATGCGAGAGCATCGTCCAGTCCTTGCGCTCGATCAGCTCGCCCACCGCGTGCTCGACCTTGACCGGATCTTCTTCTGTAGTCCAGCCCCAGCGGCGCACCAGCCGCCCGAAATGGGTGTCGACTGTGATACCCGGCACATCGAACGCATTACCGAGGATAACGTTGGCGGTCTTACGGCCGATTCCCGGCAGCGTGACCAATTCCTCCAGGCTGCCGGGCAATTCTCCGTCGTACCGCTCCAGCAGCGCCTGGCCCAGCCCGATGAGCGAGTTGGTCTTGTTGCGGTAGAAACCGGTCGGGCGGATGTATTCCTCGAGTTCGGTGCGATCGGCCTCGGCATAGGCGCGGGCGTCGCGGTAGCGGGCGAACAGCGCGGGGGTGGTCAAATTCACGCGGACATCGGTGCACTGCGCGGAAAGAATTGTCGCCACGGCCAATTCGAGCGGGGTGGTGAAATCCAGTTCGCAGTGCGCATCCGGGAACGCCAGGGTCAGCGTGCGATTCATGCGGCGCGCGCGGCGCACCAGGCTCAGGCGCGTTTCGGCGGCGAACTTGGCCGCACGCACGGCGGATGCGTTCCGCCGCCGCGGAGTTTCGACGGTTTTCGACGCGGCCCCGTCGCTCCCGGGCGCGGCGCTGAGTCTGGGTTCAGGCACGAGTCCACCTTACGGATACACACCGACACCGAGCCCCCGTCGGGGCCGTCGCGGACCCGAAGACGCCACCGGGTGTGATCCCCCCGGATGACCTCCCGTGTTCCATCCGAGACCTTCTCAGTGTTTACTCCTCCGTATGCAAGGACTCGCTGTGGTGCTCTTCCCGGTGGTGCTGATGCTGTTCGCGCTGTTCATGGAACGCGTCGAAAATCGGCTTCGCAAACTGCTCGAACCGGAAGAAGAGGTCCAGCAATACCTCGACCGCGCCAGCAATGCAGAGGTGAACGAGCTGGCCAAACTCGGCGTGCCCGCCGCCGCGACCCGGATGGGTCCGCGCCGCACACGCGGCGACGAATTGGACGTCGCCCAGGCCAGCTGACACAGCGTTCGATACGGTGTTGGCCGATACCCGCGAACGGGGTTGGTGAGTCGGCGGAGCCGACGGGGTGGGACAACGCTGCGATCGCGGGAACTTTTCGGACATCGCGGTCGTTTCACCAACCGCACATAACGTGGTGTCGGTCACTACGCTGCCCGAATGCAAAGTAGACTGCACTGTCGGCCGTTCGCTTCGGTCCGGCCAGGACCCGGGGCGACAGCGACGGGCCCGCAAGCGGCAGCTTGCGTCGTCACCACGTTGTGGCCCGCTGCCGCTAGTACACCGTCAATCCCATAAGGAGCACATTCGTGGACGAGGCCCTCGCCAGAGCAGGCATCTTCCAAGGCGTCGAGCCCACCGCGGTGGCCGCTCTCGCCAAACAACTACAGCCTGTCGACTTTCCTCGCGGTCACATCATCTTCAACGAGGGTGAGCCGGGCGACCGGCTGTACATCATCACATCGGGCAAGGTGAAGATCGGCCGCCGCTCCCCCGATGGCCGGGAGAACCTGCTGACCATCATGGGCCCGTCGGACATGTTCGGCGAGCTGTCGATCTTCGACCCGGGCCCGCGCACCTCCACGGCCACCACCGTGACCGAGGTCCGCGCCGTGACGATGGACCGCGATGCGCTCAAGTCGTGGATCGATCAGCGCCCGGAGATCGCCGAGCAGCTGCTGCGCGTGCTGGCCCGCCGCCTGCGCCGCACCAACAACAACCTGGCCGACCTCATCTTCACCGACGTCCCCGGCCGCGTTGCCAAGGCGCTGCTGACGCTGGCCCAGCGGTTCGGCACCCAGGAGGCCGGCGCGCTGCGCGTCACGCACGACCTCACCCAGGAGGAGATCGCCCAGCTGGTCGGCGCCTCCCGCGAGACCGTGAACAAGGCCCTGGCCGACTTCGCGCACCGCGGCTGGCTGCGGCTCGAGGGCAAGAGCGTGCTGATCTCCGACTCGGAGCGTCTAGCCCGCCGCGCTCGCTGAGCCGCGCCACCACAACCGAACTCGTCATCCCGGCGTGCTCGTGGCCGGGATCCAGCGTATGGATCCCGGCCAATTGCATGCCGGGATGACGTGTCCCGGCGGCAGTTTCGTCTAGTTCTGGCTGCGCAGATACGCCAGCTGCGCCTGCACCGAGCTGCGCGCGGCGGGCCAGAGCTTCTTGTCGACGTCGGCGTAGACCTTCGCGACGATCTGCAAAGGCTTGGCGTCGGGGCCCAGTTCCCGCAGCGCCGCGCGCACCTGCTCCAACCGCTCCTGGCGATGCTGGATGTAATACCGGATGACGGGCTCGGCCTCGGGGTGATCGGGTCCGTGCGCGGGCAGCAGGGCCCTGCCCGGGGCCACCGCGGCCAGCGTGTCCATCGAGGCCAGGTAGTCGCCCAGCGCGCCGTCGCGTGATTCCAGCACCGTGGTGCCGCTGCCGAGCACGGTGTCACCGGTCAGCACGGCATCCTCGAGCACGAAGCTGACCGAGTCCTGTGTGTGCCCGGGGGTTGCCAGCACCGTGATGCGCACCCCCGCCGCCTCGATGACCTCGCCGTCGGCCAACGGCGTGACCGAACCCCGCAGGAACTCGCGCTCCACCGCACGCACGGACGTGCCGGTCAGCTTCGTCAGCCGGTCGATGCCGCCGGTGTGGTCGTGATGGTGGTGCGTGATCAGGGTGAGGGCGATATTTCCGTTG
Source organism: Nocardia albiluteola (assembly GCF_018860155.1). Classification (GTDB taxonomy): domain Bacteria; phylum Actinomycetota; class Actinomycetes; order Mycobacteriales; family Mycobacteriaceae; genus Nocardia; species Nocardia albiluteola. The sequence goes on along the minus strand of NZ_JAHKNI010000001.1, from coordinate 690,245 downwards.
GTCTCGCGCGCGATCGCCTCGCTGTGCGCGCGGTCCTTGGGCCCCGGGTCGATCACGACGCAGTCGGACCGGCCCGGGGCGCGCAGAATCCAGGTGTTGGTGCCCTGCAGGGTCATCTGGTTCGGATTGTCCGCCAGCAGTACCGATGCGGTAGGTGTGACCGGCCGCAATTGCCCGTACGCGGGATGGGTGAGGGTCATGACAGTGTCCTAACGCGCAGTGCGGTAACAGGTTCCACGACCCACCACCAACTTCCAGATTTACGCGATCTCGGCGATGATCTCCACCTCGACCGGGGTGTTCCGGGGCAGCTCGAAGACGCCGACCGCGGAACGCGCGTGCTTGCCGGCGTCGCCGAACACCTCGCCGAGCAATTCCGAGGCGCCGTTGATCACCAGCGGCTGATCGTTGAATCCCGGTGCGGAGGCCACGAATCCGACGACCTTCACGATCCGCACGACCGCATCGAGTCCGGCCACGTCGTGGACCGCGGCGAGCGCGTTGAGCGCGCACAGCTTGGCGGCCTCCTTGGCCTGCTCCGGGGTGACCTCCGCGCCGACCTTGCCCTCGGCGAACAGCTTGCCGTCCACGAACGGCAGCTGACCGGAGGTGTACACCAGCTGGCCGCTGCGCAGCGCCGGAATGTAGGCGCCCGCCGGGGCAGCCACGCCGGGCAGCTCCAGGCCGAGCCGCTCGAGGTTCTTGCGCCAGATCTCGCTCATCAGCCCTTCACCCGCTTCAGGTAGGCGACGTGCTGTTCGCCGGTCGGCCCGGGCAGGACGGTCACCAGTTCCCAGCCGTCGGCGCCCCACTGGTCCAGAATCTGCTTGGTCGCATGCGTCAGCAACGGGACTGTCGCGTATTCCCATAGGGTCAGATCACTCATGTGCCCGAGCGTATCGGGGTTACGCAGTCTTGCGAACCGTTGGGCTCGACCGGATCCGCATGTGGCCTAGCAGACAGTCGGCGTATCCCGTGCCGGGGTTTTCGCAATGGGTTATAGGCTCGCGAACGTGGGAGTACCGATAGCGGCGCCCGTTTCCACCGAGGAGGGGCCGGAGCTGGGATGGCCGGAGCGGGCGGACAAGGCCCGGCTGCACTACGTCTCCGGGAAGGGCGGCACCGGAAAGTCCACGGTCGCCGCGGCTTTGGCCCTGGCCCTGGCCGCGGGCGGGCGACGGGTGCTGCTGGTCGAGGTGGAGGGGCGTCAATCGATCGCGCAGCTGTTCGATCTGCCGCCGCTGCCTCCGACCGAGACGAAGATCGCCACCGCCGACGGCGGCGGCGAGGTGATGGCACTGGCCCTGGACATCGAGTACGCGTTCCTCGAATACCTGGACATGTTCTACAACCTCGGCTTCGCCGGGCGGGCGATGCGCCGGATGGGCGCCATCGAGTTCGTCACCACGATCGCGCCGGGCCTGAAGGACGTCATCCTCACCGGCAAGATCAAGGAATGCGTTGTGCGGACCGAGAAATCAGGTGGTGTGACCCGTCCGGTCTATGACGAGATCGTGGTGGACGCGCCGCCGACCGGCCGCATCGCCGGATTCCTGGACGTCACCAAGGCGATGGCCGACGTCGCCAAGGGCGGGCCGATCGCCTCGCAGGCCGTGGGCGTGTCGAATCTGCTGCATTCCGAGCAGACCATCGTGCACCTAGTGACCCTGCTCGAGGCGCTGCCGGTGCAGGAGACCGCCGATGCTGTCGCGGAGCTGACCGAGGCCGACTTCCGCATCGGAACGGTGATCGTCAACCGGGCCACCGAGGGGTTCCTGCCCGCGTCGCTGCGCCGGCGGGCCGTGGGCGGCGACATCGATGCCGACGCCCTGCGCACCGGACTGGGTGCTGCGGGAATCGACCTGTCCGACAACGATTTCCAGGGCCTGCTCGAGGAGACCATGCAGCACAGCGCCATCCTGCAGGCCCAGGACGACAGCGCGGCCGAACTGGCCAAGGTCGACATCAACCGGCTGTACCTGCCGACCCTGCCCGACGGCATGGACCTGGGCGGACTCTATGAGCTATCCGAACATCTGAGCGCACAGGGAGTTCGCTGATGACCGTTCCGACCACCGCTTTCCCGCTGGATATCTCGGCGATTCTGTCCGATCCGGCGGCGCGGGTGGTGGTCTGCTGCGGCAGCGGCGGCGTCGGGAAGACGACCACGGCGGCGGCGCTCGCGCTGCGCGCCGCCGAGGCGGGGCGCAAGGTGGTCGTGCTGACCATCGACCCGGCGCGGCGGCTGGCGCAGTCGCTGGGCGTCAGCGATCTGGGCAATACCCCGCAGCGGGTGCCGCTGGGTCCCGAGACCCGGGGCGAGCTGTACGCGATGATGCTGAACATGCGCCGCACCTTCGACGATATGGTGCTCGAGCACACCACGCCGGACAAGGCCGAGCAGATCTTCGCCAACCCCTTCTATCAGACGGTCGCCTCCTCCTTCGGCGGGACGCAGGAGTACATGGCGATGGAGAAGCTGGGGCAGCTGGTCGGGAAGAAGCAGTGGGACCTGGTCATCGTGGACACCCCGCCCTCGCGCAACGCGCTGGACTTCCTCGACGCGCCGAAACGACTCGGCACCTTCCTGAACGGCCGCATGATTCGCGTCATCATGGCGCCGGGCCGGGGCGTGGGCCGCTTGGTGACGGGCGCGATGAGTCTGGCTGTGCGCGGGGTGTCGACGATCGTGGGCGGCCAGATGCTCAAGGACGCCTCGCTGTTCCTGCAGTCGCTCGAATCCATGTTCGGCGGCTTCCAGGATCGGGCCGATCGCACCTACGCGATGCTGTCCCGGCCGGGCACGCACTTCCTCGTGGTGGCCGCCGCCGAACCGGATGCGCTGCGTGAGGCGTCGTTCTTCGTGGACCGGCTCTCCACCGACAACATGCCGCTGGCCGGGCTGGTGCTCAACCGCACCCACCCGGTGCTGTGCGCGCTGTCCCCGGAGCAGTCCACCGCGGCCGCGGACCGCCTGGTTCCGGACGGCTCGACCCAGGATCCCGAGTCCGACCCGCTGGCGTTGGCGGCGGAGGTGCTGCGCATCCACGCGCACCGGGCCACCACCGCCCGGCGCGAGGAGCATCTGCTGCACCGCTTCACCGGCGCGCATCCGCGGGTACCGATCGTCGCGGTGACGGCGCTGCCGTTCGAGGTGTCGGATCTGGACGCGCTGCGCGCGGTCGCCGATCAGCTGACCGGGTCGCCCGCCGCTACCCCCATCGCCTGACAAGCCCCCTTGGCGGACGGGAATAATCGGCGAGGAACCGAAAACGGCCCGAGCCCGCGTCTAGCCGGACTCGGACCGCCGTCGGTTATCGACTCAGATCGCCACCTTCTGGTTCCGCTGGGCGCGGAAGAACTCCGCCCACGAGGTCACCTCGGGATGTTGTTTCAGCAGCGCACGCCGCTGGCGCTCGGTCATACCACCCCACACACCGAACTCGACTCGATTGTCCAGGGCGTCGGCGCCGCACTCCATCAGCACGGGGCAGTGCCGGCATATCGTCGCCGCCTTGCGCTGGGCGGCGCCGCGGACGAACAGCTGGTCGGGGTCCACTTCCTTGCATCGGGCCTGGGAGACCCAGGCGATCCTTGCTTCGGCCTGCTCCACGTCCAATCGAGCGATGGGGGTAGTCATATGCATTTGGTGTGCCCCTTTGCAGTCCGAACACCGGGTCAACGGCGCTCCGGAATCACGAGCAGTCCGCAGCAACCCAACCCCGCTGCGGCCTGCACCACATTCCACTTTGAGTGTTAGCTCTATCACACTGGGTTCTCAATCTAGGTAAAGGTATGGGGCCAGCGCAAGACCGTCTCGAGATTTTCTGGTACGCCCGTCCATGCAAATGCGACAAAAAACCGGGCAGTCTGAACCAAACGGCCGACACGCCCGGGTTTCTATGACAGGACCCGCCGAGATGTGATGGTTCCCACGTCCGGACCGTACACGCAATTCGAGTGTCGCACCGCGACCGCCCGCGCGCGAGGGCTGCCTTTAGTCTGGTGGCGTGCCGATCTCACAAACGCTCGCCAGACTGGCCGGGGCGTGCATCCTGGCGGCCGCCCTCATCGCCGGGCTGTTGTTCCCGCTCGCCGGTGGTTTCGGGTACGTGTCGAACCGCGCCGCCGATGCCGTCGACAACGTCTCCGCCGAAGTGTTGGAGGGCACCGTACCGGCGGTGTCCACCATGGTCGATGCGACCGGGGCACCGATCGCCTACCTATACCAGCAGCGGCGCTTCGAGGTGCCGAGCGACAAGATCTCCAACGACATGAAGCTGGCGCAGATCTCCATCGAGGACCGCCGCTTCCTGAACCATCACGGCGTCGACTGGCAGGGCACCTTCCGCGCGTTCCTGCGCAACACCTCGAGCGGCGAGGTGCAGCAGGGTGGCTCGACCATCGACCAGCAGTATGTGAAGAACTTCCAGCTGCTGGTCGTCGCCAAGACCGACGCCGAGCGCCGGGCCGCGATCGAGACCACCCCCGCGCGCAAGCTGCGCGAGATCCGCCTGGCCCTGACGCTGGACAAGCAACTCTCCAAGGACGAGATCCTCACCCGCTACCTCAACCTGGTGTACTTCGGAAACGGCGCCTACGGCATCCAGGACGCCGCCCAGACCTACTTCAAGGTCGACGCCAAGGACCTGAACGTCCAGCAGGCCGCGATGCTGGCCGGCATGGTGCAGAGCACCTCCAAGTTCAACCCGTACACCAACCCGAAGGCCGTGCTCGACCGCCGGAACATCGTGCTGGACACCATGGTGCAGAACATCCCGAGCCGCGCGGCCGAATTCCAGGCGGCCAAGGCCACCCCGCTCAATGTGCAGCCCGAGCCGCAGGGCCTGTCCAACGGCTGCATCGCAGCCATCGACCGCGGCTACTTCTGCGACTACGCCCTGCAGTACCTGAACGACGCGGGACTGAGCACCGATCAGATCAACAAGGGCGGCTACCTGATCCGCACCACCCTGGACCCGACGGTGCAGAACTCGATGAAGGCCGCGGTCAACGCGATGACGCCGGCCAATCTGGACGACATCGCCGAGGTGTCGAGCATCATCGCGCCCGGCCAGGACTCCCACAACGTGCTGGCGATGGTGTCCAGCCGCACCTACGGCCTGGACGCGAGCATCCACCAGACGGTACAGCCGCAGCCGTTCTCGATGGTCGGCGACGGCGCCGGCTCGATCTTCAAGATCTTCACCACGGCCGCGGCGATGGAGAAGGGCCTGGGCACCAGCGCCAATCTCGACGTGCCGTCGTTCTACGCGGCCAAGGGCATGGGCTCGAGCGGCACTCCCGGCTGCCCGGAGATGACCTACTGCGTCAAGAACGCCGGTAACTACCGCTCGCCGATGTCGGTGACCGAGGCGCTCGCGCAGTCGCCGAACACCGCGTTCGTCAAGCTCATTCAGGCTGTCGGGGTGACCCCGACCGTCGACATGGCGATCCGGCTGGGCCTGCGGTCCTACACCAAGCCCGGCACCTCCGGACACGGCAACACGAGCATGGCCGACATGTTCAAGCAGCAGAACCTGGGTTCGTTCACCCTCGGCCCGGTCGCGGTCAACCCCCTGGAGCTGTCGAACGTGGCGGCGACCCTTGCCTCGGGCGGCAAGTGGTGCCCGCCCTCCCCGATCAAGCAGGTGCTGGACCGCAACGGCAAGCCGGTCTCGCTGACCCAGCAGGCCTGCCAGCAGGTCATCGATCCCGGCCTGGCCAACACGCTGGCCAACGCGCTGAGCCAGGACGCCACCGGCGGCACCGCGGCCGGATCCGCACGTGCGGCCGGATGGCATGTCCCGGTGGCCTCGAAGACCGGAACCACCGAGACCAACCGGTCCTCGGCCTTCCTCGGCTTCACCAACTCGATGGCCGGCGCGGCCTACATCTACGGCGACTCGCCGACCCCGGACCAGATCTGCTCGTTCCCGCTGCGCAACTGCTCGAGCGGCAACCTGTTCGGTGGTAATGAACCCGCACGCAGCTGGTTCATGGGCATCAATCCGGTGCTGGGCAACTTCCCGCCCACCCAGCTACCGCCGTTGGACGACAAATACGTGCGCGGATCCAACAATTCACAGATTCCCGACGTGATCGGCAAGCCCCAGGCCGAGGCCACCGCGACCCTGGTGGGCGCGGGCTTCCAGGTGTCGGCGGTGACGCAGCCGGGCTCCGCGGCCAAGGGGACGGTGCAGGGCACCACGCCCAACGGGTCGGCCATCCCAGGCTCGGTGATCACGCTGTCCATCAGCGACGGCACCGTGCGCGATGCCCCGCTGCCGGACGCACCCCCGGTGAATCTGCCTGGCCTGCCGCAGATTCCGCGGCTGCCACCGATTCCCATACCGATACCGCTACCCCGCTAGACACACCGGAGCCCCGCTGGAGATGTAGTCCAGCGGGGCTCCGGCGTATCTGCGCCACGCTTGCGCGATTCGGCCAGGCAGCGGCCACAGGCGGGAATTCCTTGTCCGCCTGCGGATTCCGGACCGGGCTAGAGGCGGGCCTTCACCGCGGCCGAGATGCGCGAACCGTCGGCGCGGCCGTGGGCCAGGGTGGTGGCGATCTTCATGACCTGCCCCATCTGCCGCACGCCCGGGCGCTCACCGTTCTGCTCGGCGACCTGGGCGATGGCGGTGTCGACGAGGTCGGCCACCTCCGCATCGTTGAGCGGGGTGGGCAGGTACTCGTCGATGATCTCATTCTCGGCGCGCTCGTTGGCCGCGAGTTCGCCGCGGCCCGCCTGCTCGTAGACCACCGCCGCCTCGTTGCGCTTCTTGGCCTCCTTGGCCAGCACCGCGATCACGTCGGCATCGGACAGCTCGCGCGCCTGCGCCCCGGCCACCTCGGCGGTCTGGATGGCGGCCAGCAGCATGCGCAGGGTATTGGTGCGCAGCGCGTCCTTGGCCTTCATGGACGTGGTCAGATCGGCCCGCAGCTTCGATTTGAGTTCCGACATAATGCTCACGGTAACCGGTCCGGACGCCTTGCCCCAGTTGTTTTGCCCCCGCGCCGCACCCCGTCCCGTGCTCGCACGCTGGCGCGATCTGGACCTGTGCCGAATCACACTCGATGTTCGTCACATCCGTCGCCTATCCTGATCGAATGCCCGTACTCTCGTCTCCCGCAGTCCAACGAGCCGCGTTGGGCGCCGCCGGAGCCGCAGTGGCCGGTATCGGCTACGCCTCGCTGATCGAACGCAACGCGTTCGTCCTGCGTGAGGCGACCCTGCCGGTGCTACAGCCGGGGTCGGCGAGCCTGCGGGTGCTGCACCTGTCCGATCTGCACATGATGCCCGGGCAGAAGCTCAAGCAGAACTGGGTGCGGGAGCTGGCACGACTCGAACCGGATCTGGTGGTCGACACCGGTGACAATCTGGCCCATCCCAAGGCGGTGCCCGCGGTGGTGCAGGCGCTGTCGGGGCTGCTGTCGCGGCCGGGCCTGTTCGTCTTCGGCAGCAACGACTATTTCGCGCCGGTGCCGAAGAATCCGCTGAAGTACTTCAAGAAGGACCACAAGCGCGTCCACGGCGACCCGCTGCCCTGGCAGGATCTGCGGGCGGCGTTCTCCGAGCGCGGCTGGCACGACCTGACCCACGTGCGGCGCGACGTCGAGGTGGCCGGAATCAAGATCGCGACCGCCGGGGTCGACGATCCGCACCTGAAGCGCGACCGCTACGACACCATCGCCGGCGCCCCGAATCCGCTGGCGGAGCTGAGCATCGGCCTGACCCACTCCCCCGAGCCGCGCGTGCTCGACCGTTTCGCCACCGACGGCTACGACCTGGTGCTGGCGGGTCACACCCACGGCGGGCAGCTGTGCCTGCCGGGCTTCGGCGCGCTGGTCACCAACTGCGGCATCGACCGTTCCCGGGTGAAGGGGCCCTCGCGCTGGGGTGCACACACCCGGTTGCACGTCTCGGCCGGGCTCGGTACCTCGCCGTGGGCGCCGTACCGGTTCTGCTGTCGCCCGGAGGCGACCCTGCTGACGCTGGTCGCTGCCCCGCCGCAGCGCCCCGCTGCCGCCAGCGGCCACGGCGTGTCGGCGTCGGAGGTCGTGGCCCGGTAGGGGACGGTAGGCCGCGAGGTGGGTGAACACAGGGTCGCTCGCCGATCCGACACGTCAGGCAGGGGACGAGGGTGAGCAACGAGCCGATCAGCGGTGAATCCGGCGATCGGCCGGCCGCCGACAATCGATCGCGCCCGCACCACGCCGCGCATCTGCGCGGGTTGAACCTGCCACATCCGACCTCGCCAGCGGACACCACCGATACCGAGGCGATCGATTTTCGTCCGGCCGGGCCCGCCAGGACCGAGAAGATCCCGGTCGTGGATGCCGCGGTGCCCGCACGTCCGGATGCCTGGGCGCAGCAGGCCGCACCCACGGATCGGATTGCGCAGGTGAGCTTCGGGCAGGGTGGGTCCCCGTCTCAATCGGTGTCGGTCACACCCGATCTCGAGCACGCCGCGCGCGACGGGCGGACCGATCATCTCGGGCTCGTCGGCTCCGATCCGCGCACTAATCCTATTCCGCAGCAGGCAATTTCACCTGCGGCGCCGGCTGCGGCCGAGGGCCGCGCGCAGCCGGGAACCTCACCTCGCGGCGGTGCCCCCGATCCCGCTGCACAACAACAGCCCTCGAGTTCGAACGTGCCGAAGCCGGAGGAGGCATGGCAGCTCGGTGGGCCGGATCATGCAGCACTACAACAGAATTCGGATCAGTCGGCGAAATCGGTTGGCGTCCAGGGTGTATCGCGAACTGCACATGCCCCGGGCGCCTCTAGAGGCATAACGCCTTCACTGCCCGGCGCACCCTATCCCCCTGGGACGCCACAGCATCCGTCCGGGGCGCCGCAGCCGATGGGATCCGCCTCGGCCGAGATTCGCGATTCCGCCCAGACCTTCGGTGGCGCACAGCCGCACGACGCGCCGGCAGCGGCGCAGCCGTGGGACGCGCGGACCGCCGCCCATCCGGTGGACTCGGACCCGACGCCACCGGATGCGGGCCCGTACAAGTCCCGCCACAAGGATCGACCGCTGAGCGCCCGCGAGCGCAAGACCTGGCTCTTCGCCGGGATCGGGGCCGCGGTGGTGGTAGCGCTGGGCATCGGCGTGACTCTCCTCACGGTTGGTGGCTCCGGCAATTCCGCATCCTCGGCCGATTCCGGCTCCTTGGTCAGCGCGCTGACCTCGGCCAAGAGTTCGCCGCCCAGCGCCGCACCATCGACCACCGCGCCCGCCACGATCGCCAATCTGGCCCCACTGATCCCCGGCTACCAGGTGGTCCAGGTCCCGTCCCGCGGCGCAGCCTTCGACGTGCCCCGGAACTGGCAGGTGGACCCGGCGAGTTCCACCGTCTGGGGCACCGCGCCCGACACCGTCGAGATCGCCGGGCTCGCGCAGGACGGCAAGGGCTACTGCCCGAACTATGTGCGCACCAACGCCTTTCTGACCATGTCCGCGAAGCCGGACCCGACCGCGGCGGCTACGGACGTCGCCGCCCACCTGGCCAAGATCGGCTGGTCCACCGCCACCGGCACCACCCCGGGCAAGGCCGTACCGCTCACCTCCCTGGACGGCGAGCTACACGGCTCGTTCGCCGAGGTCGACGGCACCTTCCCACCCCCGGCCCCCGGCTGCGCCGGCTCCTTCGCCGTCTACACGTTCGCCTTCCCCGGCGAGAACGGCAATTTCGTCATGACCATCGCCGCCGACACCGGCGTGGACCGCGCCATCGACCGCCCCACCGCCCAGCGCATCCTCGCCAGCATCCGCCCCCTCCCGGACAAGTGACCTGCGGATTTAACTCCGGAGCCTCCCTTGTTGTAAGCTACTGCAGGTTCACATCACGGGGTGTGGCGCAGCTTGGTAGCGCGCTTCGTTCGGGACGAAGAGGTCGCAGGTTCAAATCCTGTCACCCCGACTCGTGTGTGGAGACACGACAGGGCCCCTGACCAGTACGTCTGGTTGGGGGCCTTACTCGTGGCAGCATCAGCTGGCGCCTGGGCTACGACATCCGCAACGCACGAGGCCGCGCTGTCACCACCGCCGTGATTAACCACATCCAGCGGCTCTCACCCATTCGGCTCGAGTTCCCGGATCGCGGCATCGGTGCGCACTCCGAGGATCCCCATGAGGATCGTCCGGCACGCGGTCATACCCGAGAGGTGCCCGCGCAACGTCAGCACCGCGCGCGCTTCGGTCCGACGACATTCCTGAACGAGCTCGACGAACGCCGGTGGCAATATCCCATGCTGGGGCGCGGGCTCATAGAACACGGTGCCCAGCGCGTATCCGAATGACTCGGCGGCTGCCCGCAGTCGGTCCGCGCCCGAATCCGGGTCGCGGTCACGGAGCATATCGGCGCGTAAGTATCCGTAGGCAAGAGGCAATAGGGGGGTCATCGAATGGTCCAATCTCGGTTGGCACATCTGCCGCTTGCCCTGCGATTCTCGTCCGCTGCGCGCGGTGGCCGGATCGGTAGATCTACACATTTCCCTACCCAGCCGGGTGGGTGAGTCGCCGGGACCCCGGTACATCGGCGCGGCTAGATTGGTCTTGTGCCGAGACGCAAGCCTGCTCGCGTGGCTGGCAACATGCCGTTCGCGATCACCAGCTTCGTCGGACGAGAACGGGATATCCGCGAAGTCCGGAAGCTACTCGCTACTGCCCGGCTGGTCACGCTCACCGGCGCGGGCGGAGTCGGAAAGACCCGCCTGGCCACCGAGGTCGCGGCCGCGGTCGGCCAGTTGTTTCCGGATGGGGTGTGGCTGGTGGATCTGGCCCGCGTCGGCGACGCGGATCTGGTGGCACGGGCGGTGATGACCGTACTGGGAATCAACGATATGTCGAACCGAAGCCCCGAGGAGCAGCTCGTCGACCACCTCACCGCCATGCGCACCCTGCTCGTGCTGGACAACTGCGAGCACCTGCTGGAAAGGTCTGGCGCGCTGTGCGAGCACCTACTGAAATCATGTGCCGAGCTGCAGATTCTGGCCACCAGCCGGGAGGCGCTCGGGCTGGTGGGCGAGCATGTATACCCGGTCCTGCCGCTGTCGATGCCCGCCGCGGGCACGGCGATCACACTGACGGCACTAACCGCTTTCGAAGCGCCTGCACTGCTACTGGAACGCGCCCGGGCAGTGCGTCCGGATTTCACTGTGACCGAAGGTGACACAGAAGCGATTACGCGGGTCTGCCACCGGCTGGACGGCATCCCGCTCGCCATCGAACTCGCCGCATCCCGGCTACGGTCACTGACGATGCAGGGCCTGCTGGAACGACTCGACGACCGGTTCACCCTGCTGAACATCGACGCGCGGGCCACAGTGCCGCGGCAGCGGACGCTGCGGGCGCTGATCGACTGGAGCTACGGGCTGAGCCGACCGGCGGAGCGGCTGCTGTGGGCGCGCCTGTCGGTTTTCGCCGGAGAATTCACCCTGGCCGCCGCGGAGGGCGTGTGCGCCGGTCCCGACCTGCCTCGCGAGGAGATTGTGGACCTGATCGACCACTTGATCTTGCAGTCGATCCTGGTGCTCGCCTCGACCGACGGCCCACCTCGGTACTGGATGCTGGAAACGATCCGGGAGTACGGGGGGCAGCGGCTGACCGAACTGGGTGAGACCGGCGCCCTCCGCAAGCGGCATTGCGATTTCTTCCGCGCGCTCGCCCAGCGGACCGCCGAGGTCTGGGACGGGCCCGGCCAGGCGGCCGGTCTGGCCGAGTTGCGCGCAGAACACGACAACCTGCAAGCGGCACTCGACTGGGCGACCAACGAGCCGGCCGCCGCACCCGAAGCCCTGACCCTCGTCATAGCGCTTCGCTACCACTGGTGCGCCGACACCTTCCTCGGCGACGGACGACGGTGGACCGAGCGAGCGCTGCACAACTCCGACCCGGACAGCCCCAAACGGATCCCGGCGCTGTGGGTCGCGGCCTGGATAATGGTGCTGCAAGGCGATCACGACCAGGCTGACCAGGCACTCGACGAGTGCACGGCCCGTGCGGCCGTCGCCGATCGCCGCGTCATCGCCTACGCGGACAGTCTCCGCGGCACTTCAGCGCTGTTCCGCGGCCGCCTCGCGGAAGCCATCGCGATCTTCGAGCGCGTCCTCGCGGATTCCCCCGACAACGACAACCTGGCCCGGCTGACCCTGTTCCAGCTCGCCATGGCGCAAGCACACGCCCGCGACGACAGAGCGGCGAAGACTGCCCGGGAGGCGATCGACCTGGCCGACAAGTGCGGCGAACAATGGAGCAAGTCGTTTGCCCTGTTAGCACTCGGCTTCGACCGGCACCTCCACGGCGAATACGACGAGGCCGTCACTAGTACCCGTGCCGCACTGGAGATCCAGACCGAGTTCAACGCCCGCGCGGCCACGGCACTAATGATCGAACTGCTGGCCTGGATCGCCGCCGCCCGCGGCGAACACCGGCATGCGGCGCGGCTGCTGGGAGCAGTCGGATCGGAATGGCAGCACATCAATACATCGATGACGGCATTCGGCCCCTACCTGGGAAAACTGCACGCCACCTGCGAGCGAACCATTGCCGCGGCGTTGCCCGAGGCGGTGCTGCGTTCGGAGCGCGCCCGCGGCGAAAGCCTCGATCACGACCAGGCGATCGCCTATGCACTCGATCGTCCCGAGCGTGCCACCGAACCCGCGCAGCAGCACGACACCGTGAAGCAGCACGACACCGTACTGACCGCGCGCGAGCAGCAGGTGGCCGAACTCGTCGCACAGGGCCTCAGCAACCGGCAGATCGCGCAACGGCTCGTGGTCTCGCCGCGCACCGTCGACCGGCACCTCGAAAACATCCTCGGCAAACTCGGCTTCTCGTCGCGGACGCAGGTCGCCGCCTGGACAGCGCGGTCGTCGTCGGTGCGGTAGCCCGACCGGCCCTGGTTCGCCGTTCCGGCTGCGGCGCCGACGTTTCCACACCGTCACGAACAGACCCACCTTCGCCGGCGTCAGCTTGCCCACCCGGAACCTGACCGACCCGCGACCCACGCGGGAGACGAACGCCCCGTACTCAGCGTTCTCCGTCTCCGGAACCGCATCCGAAAACTCCAAACCCAGACGGCGCACAAGATGCCTCGCCTCGGCGACATCGGGATGCTCACCAGCGGAAACCAATCCAACTCCTCACTGAACCGGCTCTCTCCTACAACATCCAACCAGTGCCTGAGGCTGGTTCAGTGCACGGAATCTTCGGTGACGACAGGCCCTGCGGCGGTTGACGCACATGGAAAATGACTGGTCAAGACCAGACTTGAACGACGTTCAAGCTCGAGGTAGGTTGCCGTGTTATGACGAGCGAATTGTTGAATCTCTTGGTAGACAAGGCGTTAGACGGTGCGGCTCCCTCGCGGGCGGAGGCGTTGGCGCTGCTGGCGGGTCCGGAGCCACTGATCGACGTGATCGCCGCGGGTTCGCGGGTGCGGCGTGAGTTCTTCGGGATGCGCGTCAAACTGAACACGATCGTGAACATGAAAAGTGGTTTGTGTCCGGAAGATTGCGGCTACTGCTCCCAGCGCCTCGGTTCGGAATCCGAGGTGCTCAAGTACTCGTGGATTTCACCGGACGAGGCAGCACGGATCGCTGAGGATGCGGTCCGCGCGGGCGCGAAGCGCGTTTGTCTCGTGGCCAGCGGGCGGGGGCCCGGCGAGCGTGACATCACTCGGATCGAAAACACCATCGCCGCAATCAAGGCCGACAATCCGAACGTCGAGATCTGCGCGTGCCTCGGCTTGCTGAACGAGGGGCAGGCCCAACGGCTCGCGGCGGCGGGCGCGCATGCCTACAGCCACAACCTCAATACAGCCGAAGCCCGCTACTCCGAAATCTGCACAACGCACACCTTCGCTGATCGCGTGGATACGCTCACACGCGCCGGCGCGGCCGGACTGTCTCCGTGCTCCGGGGCGATTTTCGGCATGGGCGAATCCGACGAGGATGTCGTCGATGTGGCGATCGCACTGCGCGAACTCGACCCGGACTCGGTGCCGGTGAATTTCCTGATTCCGTTCGAGGGAACCCCGCTGGGCAACCGGTGGGACCTCACCCCGCAGCGCTGCCTGCGCATCCTCGCGCTGTTCCGGTTCTTCTTCCCGGACGTCGAGGTCCGTCTCGCCGGGGGTCGCGAGATCCACCTGCGCAGTCTGCAACCCCTGGCGCTGCACCTGGCCAACTCGATCTTCCTGGGCGACTACCTGACCAGCGAGGGCCAGCCCGGCATCGACGACCACCAGATGATCACCGACGCCGGATTCACCGTCGAAGGCGCACACGAGCAAACACTTCCACAGCCCCGCCACGACCTCGTCGCACTGCGCCGGCGGGGCGCCGGAACGGATTTGCCTGCCAACGCCTGAAGACCGCTCACTGGTCACCGTGGTCGCCGGATACGTGCTGCGTTTGGGGGTTGTGGGCGACTACGCGTCCGGCCTGCATTTATGCGACTGCACCGTTATGAGAGCTGCGTCGCAATGGAGACGCGAAGACAACCGCCAACCATGGCCCCATGGGGAAAGGTTCCGACATGACCAGCATGTCCATCAGAACCCGATCGGCACCGCTTCGGACGATCCCCCGAAGGGGTCACCGGTAAATCGTCCCCGCACAAACTTCGACTCATCACCATCACGTGGAGGCGGCTTCAGAAATGTAATTCCCAGCAGTGGAAGGTCGGCCTGGTGGTATCAGCGCATAAACTCTTCGAATATGACGGTGGCAATGGATGCTTCATGGCGGAATTGGCTTCAGGAAAATCTCGCACGGGGCTGTTCTGTCGAATCGACAGTCGAATCGATGATCAGGGGCGGTTTCGACAAGGATGTGGCCTCGGCGGCGGTGCGCGCTGCGCTGGCGGGAGAGGTCCCAGGCTCCTCGCCCTACGAGTACGACACGTGTCCCGTTTCGCCGGATCGAATTATTCACGCGCACGACCACGAGATCTACTCCGTGTTGCGGGTGGAGCGGCCGCAGCTGATTCTGTTCGGCAATGTTCTCTCCGCCGAGGAATGCGATCAGGTGATCGAGCTGTCCGAAGGTAAATTGCAACGGTCCACAATCGTCGACCCCGAAACCGGGCGTGCGGAGACAATTAGGAATCGCTCCAGCGAAGGCACATATTTCAAGTTGTCCGAGAACCCATTGATCGACCGACTCGATCGGCGGATCTCCACCCTGATGAACTGGCCATTGGAAAATGGTGAGGGACTGCAAATTCTGCGGTACGGGGTCGGGGGCGAGTACCGTCCCCATTTCGACTACTTTCCGCCGGACCAACCCGGGCACGCCGCTCATACCGCTCGCGGCGGACAGCGCACGGCAACACTCGTGGTATATCTCAATGACGTCGAACGCGGCGGTGAAACTGTCTTTCCCGAGGCAGACATTTCGATTTCCCCGCGCAAAGGCCATGCCGTCTACTTCCGATACTTCAATAACCTCGGACAGCTCGACCCGATCACAAAGCACGCCGGAGCGCCGGTCCTCGCCGGCGAAAAATGGATCATGACCAAGTGGATGCGCCGCTACCCCTACTCTGGTTGAGATGCGGCTCGCCATGACACCGGCCGAGTGGGTGGCGTTCGTCCTGCATGATGTCTTCCGTGGTTTGCGGTGGCGAACCTGCACAGTCCGGATTTCCGAACATGTCCCAAATATTGCCAATTAGAGTGGTTAACTTTGCATACCAGGTTCATCGACGGCGTGTACATGAACTGGAACTGGGAGGAAGGCGACCGACAGATCATCCTCGACGCCGCCGGTTCCACCACGCCGTGAGCTTCGCCGGCATCTCCGGCCGCACCAGATCCGCATCCACAGGGGCTGCCGTTGTACGAGGAGGTGAGCAGTTGGAACATCTGCTACGCGGGTCCGGGGCGTATCCGGGCCGCGCGGAGCCATTCGTGGCAGAACGCTGACACGAGCACGGCCGCACTGCCGCCCAATGCGGCGTCGCAACTGGTCGGGCAGGTACGGTAACGACTACCGGGACGGTCTGCAGCTATCACCACGTTCGTCGACGAATCGGATCCACCACCATGGAAAACGATCTTCTCGAGCTCGCGATCTCCACGACCGGCGGCCGCGCGCTGTGGAACACCGTGCGGGGCCTGCGGATCGACATCTCTATCGGCGGCCCGATCTGGGCGCTGAAGGGCTGGCCGCCGGGACGCACTTTCGACCAGATTCTGACATTGGACACCCGGGCCGAACACATCGTGTTCACCCCGTTCACCCGCGACGACCAGCGCATGGTGTTCGACGCGGCCACCGACACCGTCCAGATGCAGACGCTGACGGGGGAATCGGTCCAGGAACTGTCCCCCGCCAGGGCCGGCTTCAAGGGAATGCTCCGCAACAGTGCTTGGGACGCAGCGCATCTGGGCTACTTCCTCGGTTACGCGTGCTGGAACTACTTCGTCACCCCATTCGTATTCGAATACCCGGGCGTGGAAGCCCGCGAGATCGAGCCGTGGGAGGAGGCGGGCCAACTCTGGCGCCGGCTGCTGGTGCGGTTTCCATCCACCATCACCACCCACAACCCCGAACAGATCTTCTATTTCGACGCCGAGGGACTGCAGCGACGCATGGACTACATCGTCGAGATCAACGGCAGCACCCTCGTCGGGCACTACACCAGCCGCTACCAATCCTTCGACGGATTGCGGATCGCCACCCGCCGACGCGTCTTCCGACGCAACCCCGACAACACCGTGAACCTCAATCTGCCATCGATCACCCTCGACATCCACGACGTGGAGTTGATCCACGGCGACGCCGGACAGGTACAGCCATGACCAACACACCCACCTCGATCGATCACCTCAGCCGACGGCTGGTGATCGCCTTGCCGCAGCCCTACGACGAAGCCCGCACGCGCTACGAAACCCTGGTTCCCGCAATCGATGCGGCACGGTTCGCGCAGATGGCGTCCTGGCAGGCCACCCTCGAACTCGCCGAGATCAACGCCCCGCACGGATTCATGCGCTATTACCGCAGCGACATCACCGCCGCCATGGCCGGCTCGGCGTCGATGTGGAAGACCACTCAATACCTCATGGGCAACCACACGATCGCCGAGCGAATGTTCCGCCACGACCCGGCGGTGATGCTGCACGCACCCCTGCGAACGGTGCTGTACGCCGACCCCGACGGCGACACGAAACTCGTTGTCGACCAACCCAGCCTGCTGTTCGCCAGCTACGCCGACCCCGGCATCGCCGAGGTCGGCCGGGAACTCGACGCGTTGCTGGCCGCACTCGTTACCACGCTCGGCGGGAAGGCACCCGCCGAGCTGTCGAACGGAGGAAAACCCTGACTATCCAGTATCTCGTGACCGGCGCCGCCGGCGGCGTCGCCGGCATCAGCAGGCTGGTCGTCGACAAGCTGCTCGGCCACGGTGCGTCGGTGCGGGCGATGGTCCACACCGACGACGCCCGTGCCGACGCCCTGCGCACACTCGGCGCCGACGTCGTCGTCGGTGACCTGACCAATCCCGCCGATGTGGCGACCGCCGCCGAATCGGCCGACCGGGTGTTCTTCAACATGAGCGTCTCCACCCAATACGTCGAGGCCACCGCGGTCGTGTGCTCGGTGCTGCGCATGAACCCGGACCTACAGGTACTGGTCAACATGTCCCAGATGACGGTGTCCCAGATGACTGCGACCAGCACCGACGAATCTCACCAGCAACGCCTGCAGTGGCTCGCCGAACAGGTCGTCGACTGGAGCACGCTGCCGGCGGTGCACATCAGGCCGACGATCCTGTTGGAGAACCCACTGTTCACGATGTTCGCCGCGCAGTCCGTCCGCGACCACGACACGCTGGCACTGCCATTCGGCAAGGGCAAGACGTCCCCGGTCGCCGCCGACGACGTCGCCGCGGTCGTCGCCACCGTGCTGCTCGACCCGAATCCGCACGTGGGCAAGGTGTATGAACTCACCGGCCCGGAAACACTGGACCTCGACCAGCTCGCCCAGCGCTATACGCGCGCCCTCGGCCGCACGATCGTGGCCGAAACCCCGTCCGAGAGTGAGTGGTCCGCGCGCATGGATGCCGAACCACTGCCGCCTCATGTGCGCCAGCACCTCGAGACGATGGCACGACTCCATCGCGACGACCGATACAACCGATCGACCGACACCGTCGAGCAACTCACCGGCCGCCGCGCCCAAACCGTCGACGACTACCTGCGCGCACACCGAGATATGTTCGAGGACAAGCGATGACATCGCAGCGTCGTCTAGCGTGAAGGTATAAGCCGGCCGCAGTCTCGACCGCGTCAACGAAGCCGTCGAGGCGCTGCCCGCCGGCGGCGCGACAGTTCGCGGGGGAACTGCTCGAGGTCGCCGACCCACACGCGGCGGGACGTCTTGCCGCGCAACCGACCGTACGCCACGGCGGCGTCGACGTCGTTTTCGGCAATGCGGTGATGCGCGTGGGACCCGACGACGATCCACGCACGATCGTGCGAGAGTACGCCGAGGTCAACAATTTCGGCACCACCCGCCTGCTGTGCGCGTTCGCACCCATCCTGCGCGACGGGGCACGGCTGCTGATCGTGGCCAGTTCGCCCGAGCGCCCCCCTTGACATCGGCCGGGCGTCGGTCGACTATGGAAACTATGGAAACCAGAAAAGTTTCCTCAGTTTCCGAAGATGGGCAGCGGGCAGAGGTGATCGTGGAGGCGGCCGGTCGGCTGTTCCTCGCGCCGGGTCCGGGGCGGGTGAGTATGGACGATCTCGCCCGTGCGCTGGGGATGAGCAAAAAGACGATCTACCGTCACTTTCCCGACAAGAACAGCCTGCTGACCGCGGTGCTGGACCGGCAATTCGACGTTGTCGAGCGCACGCTGAGCGCGGCGTTGGACAATGAGGAAGGCACGTCGTTCGGCGAGCGGATGCAGCGGTTCCTGCTCGCGGCGTGCGGTGAGTTCGAACGGATCGGCGCGGCTCAGCTCGCCACCGGGCGCGGCGAGGCGGTGCTGCGCCGGCATGTGGAGCAACGCATCGACACGATCGTCTACCAGCGGCTCGACGAGCTGTTCCGGGACGGGCATCGACGTGGTGTGCTGTCGGCGCCGCCCGAACTGCTCGGGGAGATCACTCGCGGCGCGGTGGAGCGGCTACTGAACTCGCGGCTACCGCGCGAACTCGACTACACCGCAGCCGATCTGCTCCGCGCGACCGTGGACACAGTGCTCTACGGGGCGATCTGCCCCGGCAGCGACAGGAAGGCTTACTCATGACCGAGACAACCGGCCGGGTCGCTCTGGTAACCGGTTCCAGCAGCGGAATCGGCGCGGCCACAGCACGACTGCTGGCCGCGCGCGGACTGCGCGTGGTGGTCAACTACCTGCACAGCGAGGCCGCCGCCGAAGAGGTGGTGGCGGACATCGAAGCCAGGGGCGGCCAGGCCATGGCCGCACAGGCCGACGTACGTGAAGTGGCGGCGGTCGATGCCCTCATCGAAAACGTCCGGGCGGCGTGGGGAGAGGTCGATGTGCTGGTGCACAACGCACTGACCCCGTACGCGATCAAACCGTTCCGGGAGATGACCTGGGCAGAGCTGGGCGGCAAGCTCGATGACGAGATGCGCGCGGCCTTCGTCGTCACCAAGGCCGTGCTGCCCGCGATGACCGATCAGGGCTGGGGACGACTGATCTACCTGGGCACCGGCCTGAGCAGCCGGCCCCGGGAAGGCATGATCGCGCTGGGTACGGCCAAGGCCGCGCTCACCCAGTTCGCCCGGTATCTGGCCCAGGAACTGGGCCCGGCGGGCATCACCGTGAACGTCGTCGAGCCCGGCCCCGTCGCCGAAACCAAGATCTCGCATGTACTCGACGAGGAGCAGACGCGGCGCCAGATTGCCGCCACACCGCTGGGCCGCTTGGCACTCCCGGCCGACGTCGCCCAGGTGGTCGCCTTCTACGCCGGCGAGGACAACTCCTTCATGACCGGCACCACCGCCGCGGTCAACGGCGGAATGGCCATGTACTGAACGAAGGTTCGAAAGGAAGGGTCATGCACACCATCGATCTCGCCTTCGTCGGGCGCGGCCTGCACGAGGAACTGGTCGCCTACATCGCCGACCAGGAGGATTTCTACGTCGACGAGAACGTACACGTCGCGCTGCGGGACGGGTGCGCCTGGGACGAGCAGCGGCTGCGTCGGGTCGCCACCATCGGGCTCGGCCGGGCGCTGTTGTCCCGGCTGACCGATGGCGTCCCCTGGGTCGCACTCACCGTCAACACCCAGCGCCCACTGTTCTGGTTCCTTGCCCGCCCGGACGTGAGCTCCCTGGCCGATCTGGCCGGGCGACGGCTCGCGGTACACGAACCACACACCGCGCCAGGATGTTTCGCCCGCATCGTGCTGCGCAGAGCCGGTCTCGACCCGGACCACGATGTCGATTGCGTCGTCCGGCCACCCGGCGACTACAGCATGGACCTGCGTCGATTGCGGGACGGCGAGATCGATGCCGCGTTCGTCGGCAGCACCATGGCCCCGGAGGCGATAGCCGCCGAGTACGGGTGGCAGGTGCCGGACTGGGTCGGCGACTACTTCCGGATACCCACCGTGGGCGTTGCCGTCGACCCCACCCACATCCGGCCGGACGACCCGGCGATCCAGGCCCTCGTACGAGCGCACCGACGGGCTCTGCACGTTATCCACGACGATCCCGACACCACGGTGCGGCACCTCCGGACTTTTCTCGGCCGGCACACCGCGGCTGAGGTCCGCACCCACTACGAGACGTTCATCGCACCATATTTCACGACCGACGGGCTGGCCGACCTCACCGTCGGGGACAGAGCAATCGAGGCCGTCGCCGCCGAACTCGGCGTGCCCGCGACCCTGACGGCAGCCGAGTTCTACCGCACCGCGCCCTGACAAGTCCGCCAGAATCCGCGAAATGGAAAGGGAAGGAACATCTTATGAAGATCTCTGTCTTTGGCACCGGACTCATCGGCTCGCAGGTGATCAGCGACCTGACCACTACCGGACACGACGCGACCGGGTACTCCCGCTCGACCGGTGTCGACCTGCTCACCGGCGACGGAATCGACGAGGCGGTGCGTGGCGCCGAGGTCGTGGTGAATGTGACCAACTCGCCCACCTTCGACGACGCTTCACTCGACTTCTTCCGCACCTCGGTGACCAACCTGCTGGCGGCCGCGCAGGCCGCAGGCGTGGGGCATATCGTGACGCTGTCGATCGTCGGCGTGGACCAGGTCCCCGACATGGCCTACTACCGGGCGAAGACGCTGCAGGAGGATCTGGTCAAGATCGGTCCGATCCCGTACTCGATCGTGCGCGCCACCCAGTTCATGGAATTCGTCGCGCCGACGATGGAATGGACCACCGACGGCGACGTCGTCCGCCTGCCCGCCACCCCGATCCAGCCCATCAGCTCCGCCGAGGTCGCCGCCGCAGTCGCCGACGTCGCCACAAATGCCCCGCTGCGTGGCACCCGCAACATCGCCGGCCCCGATGTCTTCACGCTCGACGAACTGGGCCGCATCACGCTGGAGGCCACCGGCGACCACCGCCACGTCGTCACTGACCCCACCGCTGGCCTGTTCGCCCTGGTCAAAGGTGACGTGCTCACCGCACCTGAAGGCACTCACCTGACCACCACCCACTACCGCGACTGGTTACGGTCACACTGACCCGCCCCGAGCGTCTTCGGTGATCCGGATGCGCCGGCTGCAACGACACCGGCCGCGTCAAGGGAAAGCGCCCCGGATATCAAGCCGCTCAGGATCTTTCGACCGCCGGAGGCGAGCCTCGTCCGGCACCCAACCGCATGTCCCGGCGTCAGCGCAGCTCAACCACCTCGTGGCGCGACGACCGTCAGGCGTTGGTCTCGACGGCCTCCTTCAGTTTGCGCAGGGTGGTCTGCATGCCGTCGGCCATGGCGACGTCGAAGTTGTCTTCACCGCCCAGCCAGTGTTCGACGATGGTGCGGGAGCCCCAGCTGGTGCCCTCCGGGGGGACGGTGCGGCGGTGAGTGACCGTTGATCCGGTGGGGATGGGGGTGATGCCGAAGGACCAGACGCTGTCGTTGCTGAGGGTGCGGAAGGCGAGGGTCTGGTCGGGGGCGAACTGTTCGATGCGCGAGATCGTCGGCCAGTACTTGTGCCCGTGACGGTTCATGTTGAGGGTGTGGCTGCCCATGCGCGGCGAGCCCAGGGGGCGCATGAGGCGGCACTGGGTGCTGAATTCCGGCATGCGGCGCAGGTCGGAGAGGACGCGCCAGACCCGGTCGGGTGCGGCGGCGATGTCGATGGTGGCGGACAGATTCTGCTTGGTCATGTTCGTCTCCTCGTCGAGCGGATCATGTAATCCGATGATTATTCTAGTAATCGATTGATGACAGGGTCAATGCGGAATCGAGCGGCGGGAGTCGAGATAATGGCTCAATGCCCCGCCGCTCCCCGTCGCCCGAGCGCCCCAACCCGCCGCGGGTAGCCGACGCCGAGACCGGCGGATCGACCCGCGAGCGGTTGCGCGATGCGGCGTTGAAGCTGTTCGCCGACAAGGGTTTTGCGGGCACCACGGTGGGTGATATCGAGGGTGAGGCGGGGCTGACCCCGCGCGCCGGCGGGTTCTACCGGCACTTCCAGTCGAAGGAGGAGGTGCTGGCCGCGGCGGTCGACGCGCATATTCGCGAGACCATGACCGGGCAGGCGGCCGTGCTGGGCCTGCTACCGCTGGGCGAGTTGCGTGCGGAGCTCAGGCTCGTGGGGCGCTGGCTGCTGGGTGCGCTGGACGAGCAGCGCGATCTGTTTCGCGTGGTCGAGCGCGACGGCGGCCGCTTCCCGGAGCTGCGCGAGTACTTCCGGACGCACCTGATCGAGGCCGCCCACCAGGCCGCGGTCGACTTCACCGCCCGCTGGGCGGCCGAGACCAGTCATTCCGCCAGGGACCCGCAGGCCTCGGCCGCGGTGATGATCGGCGCGGTACTCAACTACGCCCACGCGCGCCGGACCTACGGGCAGCCGCCGCTGGGCGTGGACCCGGACCGCTTCATCGACACCTGGGTGGACTACTGCCACGACCTGATGACCGGCACCGCGACCTCCACCTGAAGTCGAAATCGTGCCGTGAGAGAAGCCGAGTCACCCAGGCGCCCAGGGAGTTTCGGGCTCAGTACTCGCCCTTGATCACGAAGTAGGAACCGCGAATCACGCCCGCCAGCTTCGACTTCTGGCGCGCGAACTTGAACGCCGACAACTCTTCCGGGACTTCCATGCCCTCGGAGAGCTTGAAGCCCACCGCGCGCTTTCCGGCGTCCGCGATCGTGTACATCACGTTGATGGACAGGCCGGACCGGTAGAAGACGTACGCCATGCGGATGCCCTCGACCTCGAACGAGGTCACCTCGAGCGGCGGCGAGGCGATGACTATGCCGCGTTCATCGGACAGGATGCCAGTCACCCAGGCCAGGGCCTCGGGCTCCTCGGCCGCGGGGACGACCGTGAAGACGTGGTCGTACTTGTTCTTGAAGTAGCGCGCCTCGTTCGCCCGCAGGCCCGCGAGGGCGGCTGCGACCGGGGACGATTCCAAGCCGGCGGTGGAGACCTTGTCGAACTCGACGGCGTACGGCATAGACCCTCCTGATCACGGTGGATTTGCCCATCATCGCAGGCGAACGAGGCTCCCGCGGTGGTCGACACGGGAGCGTGCACCTCGGTTATTCGCGAGCCGGCGACTGCCCGAGGCCGACGAGTTTGGCCAGGAACCGGTCGAGCTGGTCTGCTGCGGGGGGCCAGGGCATGTCGGGTTCGTTGATGCGCTGGGAGAGCATGCCGTTCACGGCGGTGCGCAGGTCGATGGCGACCGTCGTCGCGTCGCCCGCGGGCGCGACGCCCGCATCCATGCAGCGCCGCACCGCATCGACGGTGCGCTCGACCATCACCTCCTTGAACGGCATGCCCAGCCGGCGGTGCACCGAGCTCTCGTGCAGCACCTTGTAGAGGCCGGGATGCTCTCGCGCCCAAGCCATCTGGGCCAGCATGCGCGCGCGCAGGCCGCGGCCCGGATCGGATTCGGCGGCGTCGGCAGCGTCGCCGCGGCCGACCAGTTCCCCGTGGAAGCGCCCGGCCACCGCGAGCACCAGCGAATCCCGGTCGGGGAAGTGCAGATACACCGAGGTGGCGGCGATGCCCACCGAGCGCGCGACCGCACGCAGCGACAGCGCCTCGTCGTCGGCAAGCTCGTCGAGCATCGCCATGGCGGTCTCGACGATCTCCTCGCGCAACACCTCACCGCGTCCGCGGGCGTTCGGGCGGCGGCGCGGGGCCGAAGTTTCCTCCATAACGGCATTGTAGGCGTACGGCCATTGCGCTACATTCATAGCGCTACAGCTGTAGCGCAACATATGTTCATAAGAACAGGAGTGGTCGCAATGACCGCAGTCACCCCGCCGTCTGGCGTCGATTTCGCCGCACTGGATCCGATGTTCGCGCAGATGGGCGCCGCGACCGCCCGGCACGCCAATGCCCTGCCGGGCCTTACCGATCGAGAGAAAGCGCTGCTGCGGCTCACCGCCGACGTCTGCGCCCAGGCGCTCGGACTCCCCTTCGAATTCCACCTGCGCACCGCCCTGCGCGCGGGCGTCACCACCGCGGACGTCCGCGCCCTGCTGTGCCTGATCGCGTACGACAGCGGTTACCACACGGCGCTGGCCGCATTCGACCGTCTCGCCGCACTGGAATCCGCCCTGGACCTACCGCGCCCGGACCGCACGGAGCTCCCCGCCGAATTACTGACCAGCGGACCGGACGCCCCATCCTCCCCGCTCCCGGCCCCGGTGCGCGACAGCCTCCGCGAGCTGGACCCACACTTCCTCGACTACTTCGACCTGCAGTCCCGCATGCGTTCCCCCTCAGGCCCGGACACCCTGTCTGTCCGCGAAAGAGCGTTCGCCACAATGAGTATCGACATCCACTACCAAACGCTCAGCGACACTTTCCGCATCCACATCCAACGGGCCCTGGGCGGCGGCGCGAGCCTGGACGATGTCCGGGATGTGTTGCGGTTCAATGCGCAATTCGGCGCGACGCGAGTCTGGCAGGCGTGGAAGGCATTTCACTCGCACGCCGCCGAGGCCGGATGGAATCTCGGTTGAGGGCCGCGGAATGCCTAGTGGCCGTGGGCGATCGGCACGCGTATCGGGCCTATTGCGGCCCGGTAGAGCGCTCGACCCATTCGGCGTAAGCGTCCGGGCACCATTCGATCGGCGTCGCGGTGATCTCGGGTCCGGTCCACGGATGCAATTGGGCGATGCGCGCCGCGAGCCGATCGCGGACCGCGGCGGTGGTGCGCATCGTCACTCGCCATTCCTTGCCCTCGCCGACCTCGCCGAGGTGCCAGAAGACCGATGTTGCGGGACCGGTGATTTCGGCCCCGGCCGCGAGCCGCTCGGCGACCACGGCGCGCGCGATCGTCCGCGCGTCGTCCTCGCCGGACGTCGTGGAGGTAACCGACCACACTCTCGCTGATGTCATTCAGCCACCATAATTGCGGTGACATGGCGGCGAGCGCGGCATCCCGATCGGCTCCCGGCGCGATGAACCGGGAGCCTCTCGACTACTTCTTACGACCGACACCCGCGGCAATGCACCTGCGGACATCCGCGAGAGGCTCGATAAATGGCCCGTTGGGCCACCATTCATCCGCGACGACCAGGCCGGGCTCGACCATTTCCAGGTTTCCGAACAGGGCCTGGATTTCGGCGCGGGTGCGGAATCGGCCGCTGCCCATGGGGCTGTGGATGAATTTCTCTTCCATCTTTTCGGCCAGGCTGGTGAGTTCCGGGGTTTCGGGATTGAGGAAGTGGCACAGGGCCACGTAGGAACCCGCGGGCAGGGCGTCGATGAAGTTCCGCATGATTTCGGCGACGTCCTCGCCCAGATAGTGATGCAGGGTGCCGTTGTGGATGAGGGCGATGGGACGGTCGAAATCGAGTTCGTCCCGGATCGCGGAATTCGTCAGGACCTCGAACGGCTGGAAGATATCCGAGCTGACGATGCTGGTCTGGAGATTGTCCCCGAGCAGCGCGCGGGCGTGGGCCAGCACCATCGGGTCGTTGTCCACATAGACCACCCGGGCATCGGGCACGATGCGCTGCACGACCTGGTGGGTGTTTTCGGCGGTCGGCAGGCCCGAACCGAGATCCAGGTACTGGTCGATGCCGGCGTGCCCGGCCAGGAAGCGGCAGGCTCTGATCAGGAACTCCCGGTTGGCCCAGGCTAATTCGGCTACCCCCGGTGCCACCGTGCGAACCTGGTCCAGCACCTCGCGATCGACCTCGAAGTTGTCCTTGCCGTTGAGGGCGGCATCGTAGACCCGCGCGATGCTGGCGCGAGCGGTGTCGACCCCGACCGGTACCGCGCTCGGGTAGGCAGCGGAGGGCTGAGACATCGTTGGACTCCCTGGCGTTGTGCGAATCGCTCCGATCACTGCCGAGTTTCCCGCATTTGCGCGGGTCCCGTGGTGGGTCGGTGCGATTTCATACGGGTGTAATCGGCAGGCGCAAGGCCGCGGGCGCGGTCGGTGGAACCGCCGGAGACCGCGGCGCGACGGGCGCGATCCGACGATACGGCTCGCCCGGTGCGGGCCGCGGATCGGGCTCACCCTTGTTGGGCCACAACGCGATTGCGCGCTCGGCCTGCGCGGTGATGGTCAGCGACGGGTTCACACCGAGGTTGGCGGAGATGGTGGAGCCGTCCACAACGTGCAGGCCCTCGTAGCCGTACAGCCGCTGATACGGATCGACCACCCCGGTCTCGGGCGAGTCGCCGATGGCGCAGCCACCGATGAAGTGTCCGGTGATGGGGATATTCGCCAGCTCGGTCCAACTCCCCTGTGCGACACCACCGATCTTCTCCGCAATGCGGCGCGTGACGTCGTTACCCTCGGGAATCCACGCCGGTGGGGCCTGGCCCGTGCCGGGCCTCGTGGTCATCCTGCGTCCCCGCAGCCCGCGTTTGGTATATGTGACAATCGAATTGTCCACATTCTGCATGACCAGCACGCCGACCATTCGCTCCGACCAGCGCCGCGGGTTGTGCAGAAAGAGCAGGTCCTGGCGGCGGCGCACCAGCTCCCGCAGCCCGAGCACCCAGCGCCTCCTGCCCTCCTCGCCGTCGACCATCACCGTCGTCAGCAGGCTCATGGCATTGCTGCCCTTGCCATAGCGCACCGGCTCGATATGCGTGTGGTCGTTGGGGTGGATCGACGAGGTGATCGCCACCCCCTTGGTGAAATCGGTGTCCTTGCGCCGGGACCGCGCCGCGAGCACCGCCTCGGAATTGGTGCGCGCCAGATGCCCGAGCCGGGGCGAAATATTCGGCAGCACACCGCGATCGCGCAGGCTGTGCAGGAGTTGCAGGGTACCCAGGGCGGCTGCGGAGAGGATCACCTGATCGGCGGTGAACCTCGTGCGTCCCTTGCGAATCCAGCGCCCGGTGCGGACGGTGTCGACCGCGTATCCGCCGCCGGGCAGCGGCCGCACCGTCACGGCTGTGGTCAGGGGATGCACTGTGGCGCCGGCCTTCTCGGCCAGGTACAGGTAGTTCTTGACCAGGGTATTCTTCGCCCCGTGCCGACATCCGGTCATGCATTCACCGCAGTGCGTGCACGTGCGCCGCTCGGGCCCCACCCCACCGAAGTAGGGATCGGATACCTCGCCGCCCGCCCGGGAATCCTTGTCCGCGAACAATACTCCTACCGGCGTGCGCCGATAGGTTTCGCCGATACTCATGTCTTCGGCGACCTCCCGCAGCACCCGGTCCGCGGGCGTCGTCGCCGGATTGTCCGCCACGCCGAGCATGCGCCTGGCCTGGTCGAAGTGCGGAGCCAGCTCGGCCCGCCAGTCGGTGATGTGCGCCCACTGCTTGTCCCGGTAGAACTGCTCGGGCGCCTCGTACAGCGTGTTGGCGTACACCAGCGACCCGCCGCCGACCCCGGACCCGCTCATGATGAAGGTGTCCTTCAGCAGCGTCATCCGCTGAATCCCGTAGCAGCCCAGCCTGGGTGCCCACAGATATTCGCGCAGATGCCAGGAGTTCTTCGCGAACTCGTTGTCGGCGAAGCGGCGTCCGGTCTCGAGCACGCCGACCCGATACCCCTTCTCGGTGAGCCGCAGCGCGCTCACGCTGCCACCGAATCCGGAGCCGACGATCAGCACGTCGTAATGCGTCATAGCTGATCACGGTAGGTATTCCGGCGCTGGGGCGAGAGAGCCTAGCGGCCAGAAAATCGAGATATCCGGCCAGCGCCGCCCCATGCATCGACGGATTCCCGCCCCGGACCACCGATGCTCCGGCGGACCCACCGGCCTGCGCACGGAATCCGCCGCGGCCGGACAGCGCTGCGGCCCCGCCCCGAAGGGCAGGGCCGCGGCGACGAAATCAACAGCGGGCGAATCGTTTACGCCCGCTCAGCGAATACCCAACTTCCGCATCATCCGCAGCGTCAGCAGCGTGGTCCGCAGCTGCTTGGCCCACGGCATCGCCGCCCGCGCCGCCATCACCTGCCGCTTCTGCACCCCGATGTGCACGGTGTCGGTGTATTTGAGCAGACCCGAATCTCCGTGCCGGCTGCCGACGCCGGACTGCTTGATCCCGCCCGACGGCGTCATCTTCGAGGAGTAGCTGACCACGAAGCCGTCGTTGACGTTGACGTTGCCCGCTTCGATCCGATCGGCAATCCGCTTGGCGTGGGCCAGATCCCGGCTCCATACGCTGGCGTTGAGGCCGTAGGTGGTGGCGTTGGCCTGCTCGACGGCGTCGTTCTCGTCGCTGAAGCGGTATACGGTGACCACGGGGCCGAAGGTCTCCATGGTCGCGTGCGTCATCTCGGGGGTCACCCCGGTCAGGATCGTCGGCTCGTAGAACGCCGGACCCAGATCCGGGCGGGCCTTGCCGCCGGTCAGCACGGTGGCGCCCTTCACGCGCGCGTCCTCGACGTGCGAGGCCACCTTCTCCATGTGATCGACCGAGACCAGCGAACCGATCTCCGGATCGGTGCCGTAGGAGGCCCCGGCGGTGGCGCCCAATTCCTCTGCGGCGGCGACGAATCGGCGCACGAACTCGTCGTATACCTTGTCGTGCACGTAGATCCGCTCGATGTGCATGCACGCCTGGCCGGTGTTGCCGAACACGGCGAAGACCGCGCCCGGGATCACGTCGTCGAGGTTGGCGTCGTCCAGCACCAGCATCGGATTCTTGCCGCCCAGCTCCAGGCTGCAGCCGATCAGGTTGCGCCCGGCCAGCTCGCCGATGGTGCGTCCGGTAGCGGTCGAGCCGGTGAACATGACGTAGTCGGAGCTCTCGATCAGGGTCGGCCCGACGTCGGGGCCGCCGCCGCACACGACCTGCATCAGCCCGCGCGGCAGGCCCGCCTGGTACAGCAGCTCGACGCCGAACAGCGTGCACAGCGCCGTCTTGTTGTCGGGCTTGAGCACCACGCCGTTGCCCGCGATCAGCGCCGGGGTCGAATCGGACATCGCGATCGCGAACGGGAAGTTCCACGGCGCGATCACCGCGACGACGCCCTTGGGCCGGTGCTGCTCGGTCGAGGCGGAGATGACCGGCATGTAGCCGCCGCGCTGCACCGGCTTCAGCACCCGCTTGGCGGTCTTGATGTAGTGGCTGGCCACCATCGCTGGGTCGCAGGCCTCCTCGATGGCCATGCGCCGGGCCTTGCCGCAGCCGATCTGGATGAGGTCGGCGATGGTCTCGATCTCGGTCAGCAGTAGCTCGTGCCAGCGCTGGAACACCGCCACGCGGCGATCCACCGACCAGGAGGCCCACTCGCGCTGCGCGGCGCGGGCTTGGGCGACGGCCGCGACGACGTCCTCGGGCGAGGACTGCGGTAGCTCGCCGACGACGCCTCCGGTGTACACCTCGATCATCTCGAAGGGCTCGCGCTTCTCGCCGGCGGTGCCCGCGGTCACCATCGCGGTCAGCCGGTCGATCAGCGTCTTCGTGATCCGCGGCGGCAGCGTGGTCGCGCCGCTCTGCGTGGTTGTCTCCATCGAGTCTCCCTAAGTTGCCGCCGCCGTGACGGCTGTCACCATCCTCTAAACTAGAACACGTTATTGTTGTGGACAACGGTCCGGGGTAACTTCCTTCCCGACACGCGAGTATCACCAGGAAAAGAGGGTCGGCGAATGACGACGGCAGCAACTGAAACGGGTAGCACCACCGAGCCCCACGCACTGGTCGAGCAGCGCGGCGCCACGCTCATCATCACCATGAATCGCCCCGCCGCCCGCAACGCGCTGACCGGCGAAATGATGGACATCATGGTCGAGGCGTGGAAGCGGGTCGACGAGGATCCCGAGATCCGCTCCTGCATCCTCACCGGCGCGGGCGGTGCGTTCTGCGCCGGCGCGGACCTCAAGGCGATGAGCCGCAACGACCCGAGCAAGAACATGGGCGAGGGCACCAAGTTCGACCCGACCCGCATCCCCGGCCTGCTCAAGGGCTACCGGGTGAGCAAGCCGCTGATCGCGGCGGTCGAGGGCGCGGCCATCGCCGGCGGCACCGAGATCCTGCAGGGCACCGATATCCGCGTCGCGGGCGAGAGCGCGAAATTCGGTGTGTCCGAGGCGCGTTGGAGCCTGTACCCGATGGGCGGCTCGGCCGTGCGGCTGCCGCGCCAGATCCCGCACACCGTCGCCATGGACATCCTGCTGACCGGCCGCCACATCACCGCGGCCGAGGCCAAGGAGATCGGACTGATCGGCCACGTCGTCCCGGACGGCACCGCGCTGGACAAGGCCCTCGAGCTGGCCGAAATGATCAACAACAACGGCCCACTGGCCGTGCAGGCGATCATGAAGACCATCCGCGACACCGAGGGCATGCACGAGGAGGAGGCCTTCAAGATCGACGCGAAGGTGGGCCTGGCGGTGTTCGCGAGCGAGGACGCCAAGGAGGGCCCGAAGGCGTTCGCGCAGAAGCGCAAGCCGGAGTTCAAGGGACGTTGAGCAGCCCTCGGCGCCGGCCACCCGGCGCCGAGGCGAGTCCCTACACGGTGGGCTTGATCAAGCGAGAGATCTGTTTGCGCAGCAGGTTCGGGACGAAGCGGCGAGCCAGCAGCAGCGGCAGCGCCTGCCCCGGGAAGATGAAGATCGGGTTCTTCGGCTTGGCCAGCGCCCGCTCCATGGCATCGAGGACCTTCTCCGGGGCCATGCCCTTCAGACCGGCGACGATCGCCGGGTCGGCGTCGCGAATCCCGGTCAGCAGTGGGGTTTCCACGTGCGGCGGGCAGATCGACAGGAACCGGATGCCGCTGCCGGCCAGTTCCTGGGCCAGCACGTCGGTGTAACCGACGACTGCGAATTTCGAGGCGGCATACGCGCCCAGCCCCGGCGAGGGCACCCAGCCCGCCACCGAGGCGAACAGCACCACCGTGCCCGATCCCGCCGCCTTCATGGCCGGAATCACGGCCTGGCACAGGTTGATCGTGCCCAGGTAGTTCACCTCCATGACCCTGCGCATCTCCGCGACGTCATGGGTGAGCGCCGAACCCACCCGGCACAGCGCCGCGGCGTGCACCAGGTGCTCGATCGGACCGAGCTCGGCGCGCACCTTCTCCACCACCGCGCCCACCGCGGCGGGATCGGAGACATCGCAGGTGTACGTGCTCATATTCGGTGAGTGCTGGGCGGTTTCGGCCAGGCCGGCCTCGTTGAGGTCGACCGCGGCCACCCGATATCCGGCAGCGGCCAGGCGCTGCGCGGCCATCCGGCCCATACCGCTCGCTGCGCCGGTCACCAGGGCTGTCTTGGTCATTTGATCTCCTCAGCATCCTCGAAAGTCATTCGCAGCGAGCCGATCTCGCTGGTGAACAGCGCCCGGCTCGGCAGTCCGAGCGTCCGCATCTGCCGGGCGATCGGATGGTCGCCGAGTTCGACCTTGCAGCCGCCCACCCGCATTCGCACATCGCCAGGATTCATCACCCACGGCGTGCTGCGCAGCATACCGTCGAGGTTGGTGTAGGCCGCGATCGAGGCGCCACCGAACCGCGACGGCGCGGGTATGCCGCCGCTGGTCTGCATGGTGACCACCACGCGCCCGTCCACCCGCACCTCGCAGCGCTTGCCGCGCCCGCGCCGGGTGATCCGGATGTCGGCGACCTCCTTGGGGAATCCCCAGATCTCGCGACCTGCCGCGCAGGTGAAACTCTGATTCACCGGCAGCCACGGGATGTAGACCCCGACACTGGACGGGTCGCCCGGCAGGCGCGCGAGCAGGGCGAAGGCGAATTCGTGATACGGGCCCAGATCGCCGTCGACGTACCGCACGAAGGCCAGCGAGCAGATCGCCCGGCCCGCGACGACTACGGCCTCCAATCCGGTGCCCGCCAGTATCTTTCGCGCGGCCTCCGCGTCCGCGAGAAACATGGCCGAGGCCGCGTCGGCGTCGCGGATCTCGACCGGCATCGTGACCTTTTCACCGAGGACAGTGTGCACGGCTGACATCTCCCAAGTAGAACATGTTCTTATTTGATTCGGAGGCGAAAATCGGGTGAGTGATCCCGGTGAGCGGGACGTCGCGCCCCGCGATCTCCGCCTCGTTCCGGTAGGCCCCATCGACTTCCGGGGCGCCTGCACCGCCTGGTCAGCGGACTTCGTGATCGGGCTCGCGACCTTCGGCGTACTCCTTCGCCCAGCGATAGTCGGGTTTACCACTGGGGGTGCGCCCGACCAATTCGGCCACCCAGATCCTGCGCGGCAGCTTGTAGCCCGCGAGATGGGTGCGCACATGCCGGGCCAGGTCCTCGAAGTCGATGCGACCGGGGCCGCTCGCGGAGACCACGGCCGCGACCTGCTGCCCCCAGCGCTCGTGCGGGACACCGATCACCACGACGTCGTAGACGCCGGCGTGCGCCTTCACGACCGCCTCCACCTCCTCGGTGAAGACCTTCTCGCCGCCGGTGTTGATCACCATGTTGCCCCGGCCCAGCAGCGTGACGGAGCCGTCGTCCTCGACGCGGGCGCGGTCGTCGGTGACGACCATGCGGGCACCGTCCACGGTCTGGAAGAGCTTGGCGGACTTGACCGGATCCTTGTAGTAGCCGATCGGCACGGATCCGGTCTTGGCGACCCATCCCTCCCGGCCGGGCCCGACCGGATGGCCCTCATCGTCCACCACCAGCGCACCGCGTCCGGTCTGCACCCGCGGGCCGCGCCCCGGATCGTCGTCCTTCTGGGCGAAACCGATGCCACCGAAACCGGTTTCGGAGGAGCCGATGGAGTCGGTGATGATGGTGTGCGGGAACAGTTCCAGCAGTTCGTTTTTCACCGGCTGCGACAGCAGCGCCGCGCCCGATCCGATGGCGATCATGGAGCCGGTGTCGACGGGCGCGGCCCGATAGGCGTCGATCAGCGGGCGGGCCATCGCATCCCCGGTGATGACCACGATCGCGGGCCGCACCTCCGCCAGCACCCGCCAGATCCGGGCGGCGTCGAAGCGCGGCTCGAACACCACACCGCTGCCGGACCACAGCGCGGTGAAGGTCGGCATCATCGCGGCGGCGTGGATCAGGGGCGGCAGCACGAACCACAGCGCCGGATCGCCCTGGGCGCCGGTGCGCGACTGCTGGAATTCGTCGGCAACCGGCTCACCGGAATAGAAGTCGATACCGCCACCCAGCACCCGCCACATGTCCTCCTGCCGCCACATGACGCCCTTGGGCAGCCCCGTGGTGCCACCGGTGTACATCATGAACAGATCGTCGGGGCTGCGCTCGCCGAAATCCCGTGCGGTCGAGGTATTCTCGAAGGCCACCTCGTAGGGCGTCGAAGTACTGGGCAGCTCGGCCCCGCCCTGATCGTCCTCGACGACGAGGGCGTAGCGGATCGAGGGCACCGACGCGCGAGCTTTCTCGATCGCCGCGGCATAGCAACGGTGATGTATCAGGGCCTCGAGATCGGCATTGTCGAAGATGTAGCGCAGTTCCTCGGGCCCGTAGCGATAGTTGATATTGATCGGCACCGCCCGCAACTTGAAGCAGGCGACGAGCGTCTCGAGGGTTTCGATGGAATTGTGCATCTGGAATCCGACGTGCGCCCCCGCACCGATCCCGGCCGTATTCAGATGGTGGGCCAGCTGATTGGCCCGGCGCTCCAGGTCCGCGAATGTGCTGCGGCGCTGGCCCTGCACCACGGCAATGCGGTCGGGCATGGCGTCGACGGAGTGCTCGAACAGGTCGGCGAAATTATTGGGCATATCCGCGCCTCTCGCAGAATTCGACCCCGCGGGTCTACACGACGGTCAGCGGCAGCGACCGCCGCTCGGTGAAGGTGAATTCCGCTCCGGTGCTGAAGCGGGTGATCGCCACCTCCGGCAGCTCGCGGAATGCGGTTGGCGCGGTAGCGATCTCGAACACGATCTCGGCCTCATCCGCGGCACGGACTCGGGCGTCGAAGCGCGGATTCACACCCCGTGCCATCGCATTGAGCGGCGCGAGGTGATCCGCGTCCAGCAGCGCGGGCCAGCCGCCGTCGCGCACGCCGGGACAGTCGCGCCGCAGCCGCAGCACGACGGTGTCGTGGTACGCGGTGATATCGATGTCGGTGTAGGGCAGCGGATTCCATGCCGGGTGGCAGCGCAGCACCCCGGCCAGCGCGGCCGGATCCGTCCCCAGTCCCAGGGCCCGGCGCAGCCGTTCGGAGGTCAGACCCGCGATGCCGGTGAACTGCTTCCGGGCGATCTCGACCGCCTGTGTCTCTGCGGCGGCCTCCCTCACCCTGGAAGCGTCCTTGGTCACTCCGGCGTGCTCGCGAACAGCAACCATGAAACCCAGCGTCAGCAGGTGTTGTTGCAGGCACACCTCGTCGGCGATGCGCACCAGCGCCGACTTCGAGAAGTCCTCGAACCGGATGTCGCTCAGCAGCGGCCCAGCATAGTCGCCCCGGCCTTCATCGCCGGAATCTATGGGCTCCAGCACGATTCGCGCCGCCTCGGATCCCTCGATCCGCGCCGCGTGCACCGGTACCGGCGGCGGCTCGTGCGAGGGATCGATGACCACGGTCCACGCACACACCGGGACTCGATCCGCCGGATGACGTGGCGGCCGGTGAATGGGCCGCACCTGTGCATGCACATTCGTCGCCAGCGCGGTCGCATCGAACGTCGGGTCCTCGATGGTGTGGCACATCGCGACCACGAAATCCTCGCCCATCGGCTCGACGTCGGCCAGGGCTCCGCAGTGGTCGAGCCAGAATTCGCCGTGGTCGTGATCGGTGACCCGGAATCGGAAGTCCATGAATTGCGGCGGCGCGCCGATATCGAGCTGCAGGCCCTTGAAGATGGTGTCCACACCGTCCCCCGCAATGCCCAGGGCCGTGCGCATGCGGCGGGTGTAGACCGGGCTGGCCAGCTGCCACTCCTCGATCGCGACCTGCGCCATCCCGTCGCGGCCGAACGCCGCGATGGAATGCGCCATCCCGGAGCGGTCGATCAGGTGCCCGCACAGCAGCAGCTCGGGCACCAGCGCCGCGAGCCGGTCCCGGGGCAACTCGTCGAATCGGCTGCCGGACAACGCATTCACCACAGCGAGACCGGGGACTCGCCGACCGGATACCACCCCGGCAACGGCTCGGCGGACATCGAGCGGGCGATCCTCTTCTGCATGCCGTCGGACAGCGCCTTGGCGGACATCATCTCCACGAAAAGCGCCGCCACATTGCCGAAGTCGAAAAAGTCGCGCTGCCAGGACCATTGGAAGTCGCCGCCGTAGCGGAACCAGCTGCCGCCGAGCCCCTCGGGGCTGTAGTTGCGCCCGTCGGGCCGGGTGGCCTCGTTGATCTGCTTCCAGAAGCCGATCACGCTGCCGCTGCGCTCGTCGACGACGAACTCCTGATAGGGATAGGTCCAGCCCTCCAGGCCGTCCATCTCCTGGCCCAGCGCCAGCTCGCGGATCTCCTCGCGCCCGACGGCCATGAATTCCTGCTGCGGACCGTAATTCCAGCCGTAGGTCGCGTCGGGGGTGTACATCTGGGCGAGGGGACGCCAATCCCCCTGGGCCTCACAGCGTTTGTTCTCTTCGACCCAGCGCTCGATCATCTCGTCGAGTTCGTCGCGGGAATATCCGGCCATTGTGAGATTCCTTCGCTATCAGGACTGTTGGCTGTCGGCGCTTTCGTCGTCGACGATCGAGAGCGCCCGGGTCGGGCAGTAGCGGACCGCGGCGCGGGCGGCCTCGAGATCCCCGCCGGGATCGGCCCGCTGGATCTGCACGGTGCCGTTCTTGGGCACCGTGAACAGCGCGGGCGCCTCGTCCTGGCAGACCGCATGCCCCTGGCACAGATCGGTGTCCACCACGATGCGCATCACCGGCCGCCCTTCGCATCCTCGGAAGCACCGGAATCCTTCGGCTCACGCTCGGCCAGTGGCGCTTCCGGCTGCACCTCGACCAGCACCAGATGCGCGCCGCGCGGCGCGCTGACCACCGCGACCACCGCGGCCGCGATATCGGAGGCCCGCAGGAAGTACGGGTGGCGGGCGAAACCCCAGCGGGCCCAGTCGTCCAGCAGCGGGCCCACCACCTCGGGCGAGGCGGTCATCCCCATCCCGGTCCGGGTGGGGCCCGGACGCACGACCGAAGCGCGAACCCCGGTGCCCTCCAACTCCATTCGCATCTGCCGGGCCATCGCCTCGAGCCCTGTCTTCGCGGCGTTGTACGCCCCCATGCGGGGGCGCGGACTGTCGGCGCAGTCCGAGCCGATGAAGACGAAATCGCCGCGGCGCCGGGAGACCATCGCGGGAATCACGCGATGCGCCAGGCGTTGCGCACCGACGAGATGCACCTGCACCTGCCGCAGGAACTGCTCCGAGTCCATCTCGTGCGCGAGGGCGAACTCGAGATCCCCGGCGCCGGACAACACGATCTCCGCGGGCCCGAGGGCCGCCTCGGCGGCGGTGACGAACTCCTCGACCGAGTCTGCCTCGGTCACGTCCAGGCGCAGCGCCACGGCCTCGCCACCATCGGCACGGATCTTCTCGGCGAGTTGTACACAGGTGTCCACACGCCGTGCCCCCAGCGCGACCGGATGCCCCAGCTCGGCCAGCGCGACCGCGGTGGCCGCTCCGATCCCGGAGGAGGCGCCGGCGATCAGCGCCGGTCGTCGCTGCGGATTGGGTTCGAATCTCGGCATCAGTCGGTCACCTCGGCAATCGTCGCAGTGTCTACCCGCCCCGTCGGCTCCGCACGCTCCGCCGCCTTGCCATCCCCGTGGTCGTGTGTCATCGAACACGCACCGTCACAGGGAGTTTGGCGAAGCCGCGGACGTTCGTGGAGTGCACGCGCTCGATGCCCGCGGTGTCGACGCCGTACTCGCGGACTCGATCGGCGAACTCCCGCAACACGATTCCGGCCTCCAGCCGCGCCAGGTGTGCACCGAGGCAGAAGTGCACGCCCCGGCCGAAGCTCACCAGCCCACCCTTGTCCGGGCGTTCGATGTCATAGATCTCCGGATCGGTGAATACGGCCTCGTCCCGGTTCGCGGACCCGATCAGCAGCAGCACCTTCGAGCCCGCGGGCACCGTGCCGCCGTGGTATTCGAGGTCGACCGCGGCGGTGCGGGCGAGGATCTGAGTCGAGGTGTCGTAGCGCAACGTCTCCTCGATCCAGTCGGGCACCAGCTCGGGATTCCCCGCCACCTTGGCGTACTGCGCGGGATCGCGTGCGCCCCAATACAGCGCATTGCCCAGCAGCTTGGTCGTCGTCTCGTTCCCGGCGATCACCATCAGGAACATGAAGCTGAGGATCTCCTCGTCGGACAGGTGGTCCCCGTCCGCCGCGGCGTCCAGCAGGGCGGAGGTGAGATCGCCGGTGCGGGCACGACGGCGCTGGGCGATCATGTCGGCGTAGTAGCCGACCAGCTCGAGCGTGGCATGCACCGCGCCCTCGGGCACGTCGAGCACGCCGTCCTCGCGGTGCACCACCAGATCGGCGAGCCGGCGGATCTCGGCGCGATCCGGCTCCGGCACGCCCATCAGTTCGGAGATGACGTCCATCGGCACGGTGCCCGCGACGGCCTCGATCCAGTCGAAACCGCCCTGCGCCAGTGCGGGTTCCAGCTTTCGCAGCGTCAATTCCCGGATGCGGTCGGCCATCTCGGTGACCCTGCGCGGGGTGAAGCCCTTGTAGACGAGCTGGCGCAGCCGCAGATGCCGCGGATCATCCAGTGCGAGAAAGGACATCATCTTGTGGGCGTGCGGCCCCCAGGCCGCCGGATCCAGCGAGACGCCGTTGGCGCTCGACAGGCGCACGTTGTCCCGGAATCCGGCGGTGACGTCGGCGTGCCGCGACAGCGCCCAGAACCCGAGCTCGGGATTGTGATAGAGCGGAGCCTCAGCGCGCAGCCGCCGGTACAGGGGGTAGGGATCGTCGTGGATGCCGTAGTCGTACGGATCGAAGGTGAGCGGTTCGAGGGAAGCGGTAGTCACCGTGTTCACCTCCGGTTCGAGAACGTGTTCAGTCTCCGAAGACGGCGCGCGGCCATCATGGAAGACACGTAGCTGGACATGTGTCTGGACCGTACCATCGCCCCGCGCGGCGGACAATGCATTCCTCCATTTTTGCAGGCGAGCTGGAGTTGGTCAGCGATTTCACGCCTGCTCGGGCAGGTTCTCCGGCACGACGGCCGCCCGCCGATGCCCACCCGGTCCGCCGCCGCGCCGTCGTCACGCCCGGATCCCCGCGGAAATCTCGACCCCACCGGGGACGGATCAGCCAACTGCAACAGGTTCTTGCGCTGGCAACGATCGCGAACATATAGTCCGTACACGTGTCCAGACAGCATGGGAGTTACTGATGAGCGCGCTCGTCACCCCCGACGGCTCACAACTGCTGATCGGCGGCAAGCTGGTCCCCGGCGGGGCCGGGACGTTCGCCACCGTCAACCCCGCGACCGAGGAGGTGCTCGGCCAGGCGGCCAACGGCGACGCGGCCGATATGGACGCCGCCATCGCCGCGGCCCGCACCGCCTTCGATGCCGGATCCTGGTCCGCCGATCCCGCCTTCCGGGCGCGCTGCCTGCGCCAGCTGCGCGACTCCCTACGCGGGCACATCGAGGAGCTGCGGGAGATCACCATCGCCGAGGCCGGCGCGCCCCGCATGCTGACGAGCGGACCGCAGCTCGAGGGCCCGATCGGCGACC
Organism: Nocardia albiluteola; assembly: GCF_018860155.1. Classification (GTDB taxonomy): domain Bacteria; phylum Actinomycetota; class Actinomycetes; order Mycobacteriales; family Mycobacteriaceae; genus Nocardia; species Nocardia albiluteola. Next base: position 651,034 of record NZ_JAHKNI010000001.1, on the reverse strand, counting down.
TCGGATATTTTGCCGAGCTGGCCGAGAACTACGTCTGGGAAACGGATCTCGGCTCCGCCGCGCCCATGGGCATCAAGTCCGGGCGGACGCTGCGCCGCGAGCCGGTCGGGGTGGTCGGCGCGATCACCCCGTGGAATTTCCCGCATCAGATCAACTTCGCCAAGATCGGCCCGGCCCTGGCCGCCGGCGCGACCGTCGTGCTCAAGCCCGCGCCCGACACCCCGTGGTGCGCGGCGCTGGTCGGCAAGGTCATCGCGGAGGAGACCGACATCCCGGCGGGCGTGGTCAATATCGTCACCTCCGACGATCACGGCCTGGGCGCCCAACTGGTGACCGATCCGCGCGTGGACATGATCTCCTTCACCGGCTCCACGCAGACCGGGCGCGGCATCATGGCCGGCGCGGCGGCGAGCCTGAAGAAGGTATTCCTCGAACTCGGCGGCAAGTCGGCCTTCGTGGTGCTCGACGACGCGAATATCGCCGCCGCCAGCAGCTATGCGGCCTTCTCGGTCTGCGTGCACGCCGGACAGGGGTGTGCGCTCACGACCCGGTTGCTGGTGCCGCGCGAGTCCTACGACGAGGCGGTGCGGGCGGCGGCCAAGGCCATGTCGGGCATCGTCCCCGGTGATCCCGGAAATGCCGGAACTGTCTGCGGCCCACTGATTTCCGAACGGCAGCGCGCCCGGGTGGAACACTACCTCGACCTCGCTCGCGCCGAGGGCGGCACCGTCGTCACCGGCGGCGGGCGGCCCGAGGATGCCGCGCGCGGCTACTTCGTGCAGCCCACACTCATCACGGGCCTGCCCAACACCTCCACCGTGGCGCAGGAGGAGATCTTCGGACCGGTCCTGGTCGTGATTCCGCACGACGGCGACGAGGACGCTATCCGCATCGCCAACGAATCGCCCTACGGCCTGTCCGGCGCGGTCTGGGGCACCGACCCCGACCGGATCCGGCGCGTGGTGCAGGGCGTGCGCACCGGCACGCTGAGCGTGAACGGCGGAGTCTGGTACAGCGCCGACGCGCCCTTCGGGGGCTACAAGCAATCCGGGAACGGACGCGAGCTCGGCGTCCTCGGATTCGAGGAGTACCTGGAAGCCAAGCTGATCGCGACCGCTGAATAACCTTCCCGCAGAGGAGTTTTCATCATGGCACGCTTCACCGGACGATCCGCGATCGTCACCGGCGCCGCCCAGGGCATCGGCGAGGCCTACGCCAAGGCGCTGGCCGCCGAGGGCGCGAAGGTCGTCGTCGCGGACCTCAACGCCGAGAAGGGCGAGGAGGTCGCCAAGCAGATCACCGCCGACGGCGGCACCGCCGCGTTCCAGCGCGTCGACGTGTCGGATCCCGAATCCGCCACGGCCCTGGCCGAATTCACCATCGCCGAATTCGGCGGCATCGACCACCTGGTCAACAACGCGGCCATCTACGGCGAGATGAAGCTCGACCTGCTGCTCACCGTGCCGTGGGACTACTACAAGAAGTTCATGAGCGTGAACCTCGACGGCGCGCTGAACATGACCCGCGCGGTGTGGCAGCCGATGTCCAAGGGTGGTGGCGGTTCGATCGTGAATCAGTCCTCCACGGCGGCCTGGGTGTACTCCGGTTTCTACGGGCTGGCCAAGGTGGGCATCAACGGCCTGACCCAGCAGCTGGCTACCGAACTGGGCGGCTCCAAGATCCGGATCAATGCGATCGCCCCGGGCCCGATCGACACCGAGGCCACCAAGACCGTCACCCCCGGCACCATCGTGCAGGACATGGTGAAGCGACTTCCCCTGCAACGCATGGGAACTCCGCAGGATCTGGTCGGCGCCTGTCTGTATCTGCTCTCGGACGAGGCGAGCTGGGTGACCGGGCACATCCTCAATGTCGACGGCGGACAGATCTTCCGGTCATGAGCGAGCGCAGCGAGCGATCAATAGGCGCAGCCGACCCGTCGGGCATGACGGAGTCGAGCGCCGGCGAGGTGGAGTCATGAGCGAGCGCAGCGAGCGATCAATAGGCGCAGCCGACCCGTCGGGCATGACGGAGCCGAGCGCCAGCGAGGTGGAGTCATGACCGACACCGACACCCCCCTGGGCTTCATCGGATTGGGCAATATCGGCGCACCGATGGCCGAGCGGCTGCTGTCCTGGCCCGGCGGTCTGGTGGTCTGCGACATGCGGGCCGAGGCGATGGAGAAGTTCGTCGCCGCCGGGGCACAGCGCGCGGCATCGGCGGCCGAGGTCGCCGAGCGGGCGTCGGTGATTTCGATTGTGGTCGTCGACGACGCCCAGGTGCGCTCCGTGCTCACCGGGCCGGACGGGATTCTGCGCACCGCGAAGGCGGGCACCATCGTTGCCGTGCACTCGACCATCAGCGATGAGACCGCCGTCGCGCTCGCGGCCGAATGCGCCGAGCACGATGTGGAATTCGTCGATGCGCCGATCAGCGGCGGCGCGGGCGGGGCCAAGGAGGGGAGGCTCGCGATCATGGTCGGCGGCAGCAGCGACGCCTTCGAGAAAGTTCGCGAACCGTTCGGCCGATTTGCTGAAATGGTCGTGCACGCGGGCGATGTCGGCGCGGGCACGCGAATGAAGTTGGCGCGCAACCTCTTGCACTTCGTCGCCTTCACCGCGGCCGCCGAGGCACAGCGGCTGGCCGAGGCCGCGGGACTCGATATCACCGCGCTGGGCAAGGTGGTCCGCCATTCGGACGCGATCACCGGCGGCCCGGGCGCGATCATGCTGCGCGGCACCACCGCACCCGTCGCGCCCGACGATTTCTGGTTCCCGATCCTGAGCCACGTGCGCGATCTCGGCGAGAAGGATCTGGCGCTGGCACTGGGGGTGGGCGAACGCTTCGACGTTTCGCTACCGCTCGCGCGGCTCGCGCTGGATAACCTCGGTCCGGGGCTGGGCGTCGGGTCCGGCGACACCGCAAAGGAGCAGTCATGACCGACGAAACCGCAGCACAGCGCCGCGCCCGCGGGCTGGCCAAGATGAGCGAGGTGTACGGCTGGGAGTTCAGCGACGGCCCGGGCGAGCACTTCGCGGTCACCGCCGATCACCTGTTCGCCGACATCTGGTCCCGCCCGGGGCTGAGCCTGCGGGACCGGCGGTTGCTGCTACTCGGCGCGCTCACCGCGCAGGGGCTGTTCGATATCGCGGAGATCCAGATCGGCGCGGCCCTGGGCAACGAGGAACTCACCGAGGAGCAGCTGCACGAGATCGCGCTGTTCCTGTGCCACTACGTGGGCTGGCCCGCCGGCACCACACTGGACGGAGTGGTCGGCAAGGTGGCCTCGCAGCGCAGGAAGGCCACGCGAGCAGCAGCGAGTCCCACCGAGTGAACCGCGCAGGCGCCCGCCGCGCTCCCGCGAGCAACTATGAAACGGCCCCTACCGGCAGCGAACCAGACAGGAAACCGCAGACGATGACCGAAAACACCACAGTCCGACCGCAGCGCGCGAGCACGATCACCGAGTGGGATCTCGAGGCCGACGTCGTGATCGCCGGATACGGCGTCGCGGGCGCCTGCGCGGCCATCGAGGCCGCGCGCGGCGGCGCCGATGTGCTGGTGCTCGAGCGCACCGGCGGCTGGGGCGGGGCCGCGTCGATGTCGGGCGGATTCATCTACCTCGGCGGCGGCACCGCGCTGCAGCAGGCGCTGGGCTTCGAGGACACCCCGGAGAGCATGGAGAAGTTCATGGTGGCCGCGCTGGGCCCCGGCGTGGACGCCGCCAAGGTGCACGACTACTGCCAGGGCAGCGTCGAGCACTTCGATTGGCTTGTCGCCCAGGGTGTTCCGTTCAAGGAGGAGTTCTGGGGCGAGCCGGGCTGGGAGCCCGCGCACGACGAGGGCCTGATGTACTCCGGCGGCGAGAACTCCGCCCCCTTCAAGGACACCATCCCGCCCGCCCCGCGCGGGCACCTGCCGCAGATGCAGAACAAACGCACCGGCGAGCAGGGCGGCGGCTACATGCTGATGAAGCCGCTGAGCGACACCGCCGAAAGCCTCGGCGTGCGAGCCGAATACGACATTCGCATCCAGTGCCTGATTGTCGACGACGACGAGCGCGTCGTCGGGGTCGTCGCCAAACGCTATGGCAAGCAGGTGAATATCCGCGCCCGGCGCGGAGTTGTGCTGGCCACCGGCAGTTTCGCGTACAACCAGGAGATGATCGAGACGTACGTGCCGCGGCTGCTGAACCGCCCGGCCGCCTCGATCGAGCAGCACGACGGCATCGGCATCCGAGTGGCCCAGGCCCTCGGCGCGCAGGTCGCCCATATGGACGCCGCCGAGGTGGCGTTCTTCGCCGACCCGCAGATGGTCGCGCGCGGCATCCTGGTCAACGGGCGCGGTCAGCGCTACATCAACGAGGACACCTACTGCGGCCGCGTCGGGCAGGCGACCCTGAATCAGCAGGACAACAAGGCCTTCCTGATCATGGACGAGCCCGCCATCGACGCGGCGAACGCCACCGAGAGCACCGTCAGCTTCTTCCGCCAGCCGCCCAAGTGGGTGGCCGAGACGGTCGAGGAGCTCGAATCCGAGATGGGCCTGCCCGCGGGCGCGCTGCAGACCACCCTCGAGGTCTACAACCGCCACGCCGAGCATGGCCGGGATCCGCTGCTGGGCAAGCAGTCCGAGTGGGTCAAGCCGATCGCGACCCCGCTGGCGGGCTTCGATCTGCGCGAGATGACCGGCGGTTTCACCCTCGGCGGGCTGAAGACCGATCTCGACTCGCGGGTGCTGCACGTGTCCGGGGAGCCGATCGCGGGGCTGTACGCCGCGGGCCGGTGCACCTCGGGCGTGTGCACCGGCGGCTACGCCAGCGGCACCTCGCTCGGCGACGGCAGCTTCTACGGACGGCGCGCGGGTAAGGCCGCGGCCGCCAACGACTGAAAGGAAGACTCGCGCATGCGTTTCGGCATCGTCCTGTTCACCAGTGATCGCGGCATCACCCCCGCCACGGCGGCAAAGGCCGCGGAGGACCGCGGCTTCGCGTCGTTCTTCGTGCCCGAACACACCCATATTCCGGTGAAACGCGAAGCGGCACATCCGCTGACGGGCGATGCCAGCCTGCCCGACGACCGCTACATGCGCACCCTGGATCCCTGGGTATCTCTCGGCATGGCCGCGGCGGTCACCGAGCGCATCGAATTGTCCACGGCGGTGGCACTTCCCACCGAGCACGACCCGATCACGCTGGCCAAGACCATCGCCTCGCTCGATCACCTCTCGGGCGGGCGGGTCAGCCTCGGTGCCGGATTCGGCTGGAACACCGATGAACTCGCCGACCACGGTATTCCCGGTAAGCGGCGCCGCACCGCGCTGCGCGAGTATCTCGAGGCCATGCGGGCGTTGTGGAACCAGGAGGAGGCCTCCTACGACGGCGAATTCGTGAAGTTCGGGCCCAGCTGGGCCTGGCCCAAGCCCGCCCACGAGGTGCCGGTGCTCATCGGCACCGCGGGGACCGACCAGGGTTTCCGCTGGATCGCGAAGTCGGCCGACGGCTGGATCACCACCCCTTACGAGACGCATACGCTGCTCGAGCGTCTGCAGCTGCTGCGCAAGGTGTGGCAGGAGGAGGGCCGCGAGGGCGCGCCGCGGGTAGTGGCGCTGGCAGGCAAGCCGGATCCACAGCAGCTCTCCGACTGGGACGCGGCGGGGGTGACCGATGTGCTGTTCGGGCTGCCGGACAAGCCGGAGGCCGATGTGCTGGCCTATCTGGACCGGCTTGCGGTCAAGATCGGTCTGCGTTCCTGACTCATCCTGTCCCCCAATGTTGTTCGACCACTCGAGAGTGAGCCGAGAACGTGCGTATCGCCCTGCTGTCCTACCGCAGTAAGACCCACTGTGGGGGGCAGGGGGTGTACGTCCGCTATCTCAGCGCCGGGCTGGCCGAGCTGGGGCACGAGGTGGAAGTGCTGTCGGGCCAGCCGTATCCGGAGCTGCTGGACCCGCGCGTGCGGCTGACCGAGGTGCCCAGCCTGGACCTGTACCGGGACGAGGATCCGTTCCGGACGCCGCGGCCCGGGGAGATCCGCGACCGGATCGATCTGCTGGAGCTGGGCACGATGTGGACCGCGGGCTTTCCCGAGCCGCGCACCTTCAGCCTGCGGGCGGCGCGGTTGTTGCGCGCGCGTGCGGCGGATTTCGATGTGGTGCACGACAACCAGTGCCTGGGCTACGGGCTGCTGGACATCGCCCGGCGGCTGCCGTTGGTCGCGACCATCCACCATCCGATCACCCGGGATCGCGCGGTCGATCTGGCGGCCGCGCCGTGGCGGCGGCGGCCGTTCGTGCGCCGCTGGTACGGATTCCTGGGGATGCAGAAGAAGGTGGCCCGGACCATTCCGGATCTGATCACGGTGTCCTCGTCGTCGGCCACCGATATCGCCGAGGACTTCGGCGTTGCGCCGGAACAGCTTCGGGTGGTGCCGCTGGGCGTCGATACGGAGCTGTTCCGTCAGCGCGGGGAGCGGGTGCCGGGCCGGATCGTCGCGGTGGCCAGCGCCGACAAGCCGCTCAAGGGCATCTCGCATCTGCTGCACGCCGTTGCGCGGCTGCGACTTTCGGGTGGACCACTGGAACTGCGACTGGTCGCCAAGCTCGAGCCAAACGGCCCCACCGAGAAGCTGATCGCCGAGCTCGGCCTGTCCGATATCGTCACCGCCAGTGGCGGTCTGAGCGATGCCGAGCTGGCCGAGTTGCTGGCCTCGGCGCAGATCGCCTGCATTCCCTCGATGTACGAGGGCTTCTCGCTCCCGGCGGTGGAGGCGATGGCCAGCGGAACCGCGCTGGTCGCCAGCCGTGCGGGGGCCCTGCCCGAGGTCGTCGCCGACTGCGCGCACCTCGTCGAGCCCGGCAATGTCGACGAACTGACCACTGCGCTGCGGCGGCTGCTGGACACCCCCGCGCTGCGGCGAGAGCTCGAGACCGCCGGGCGTGGACGGGCACTGTCGGTCTACAGCTGGGAAGCCGTTGCCGCACAGACTGTTTCGGTATACGAGCGGGCCATCCACCGGCATGCGGCGGATTCGGGAGTGCCGCAGGGCGTGCGGGGACAACGCCACGCGAGCTTCTCCCGCGCCCTCGAGTGGTCAGCCGAAGGCCCGGCCGCACACCGCGAGGTGGGCTGACCACCGCACTTAGCAGGGCCGAGCAGAACAGGCGGCCGGGCGATCCACAACAGATGGCGCACAATACGAGGAGATTCACACATGTTGACAGTCGACTTCGACCGCCTGGGCGTCGGTCCCGGCACCCGCGTGATCGACGTGGGCTGCGGCCTCGGGCGGCACTCGTTCGAGGCCTACCGCCGCGGCGCGGATGTCGTCGCGTTCGACCAGAATGCCGACGATCTGGCGCAGGTCAAGATCATGTTCGGCGCGATGGCCGAGGCGGGTGAGGCGCCCGGGCATGCCACCGCCGAGGCCGTGCAGGGCGATGCGCTCGCGCTGCCGTATCGGGACGGCGAATTCGACGTCGTCATCGCCTCGGAAATCCTCGAGCACATTCCCTCCGACGAGCGCGCGATTGCCGAGCTGGTACGGATAACCGCGCCGGGCGGCGCGCTGGTGGTGACCGTGCCGCGCTGGCTGCCCGAGCGGATCTGCTGGCTGCTCTCGGACGAATACCACGCCAACGAGGGCGGGCACGTGCGGATCTACCAGGCCGATGCGCTGCGCACCAAGATCGCCGGGCGGGGCATGCGATTCGTGCGCAGCGCGCACGCCCACGCGCTGCATTCTCCGTACTGGTGGCTCAAGTGCCTGGTCGGCGTCTCGAACGAGAACCACCCCGTGGTGTCGGGATATCACCGAATGCTGGTGTGGGACATGATGAAGCGGCCCTGGCTCACCCGATTCGCGGAATCCGCGCTGGATCCGCTGATCGGCAAAAGCGTGGCGCTGTACTTCACCAAGCCCGCGGTGCGGCGTGCGGCATTCTGAACTGCCCTCGGTGCCTGGTGCGGTGAGTGCGGCGCAGATCCGGCGGACCGCTGAATCCATTGCCGCACAGCAGGAATCCGATGGTGCGCTGCCCTGGTTCGCCGGCGGGCACACCGATCCGTGGGATCACATCGAGAATGCGATGGCGCTGACGGTTGCGGGCCTGTACGAGCAGGCGCGCGCGGCCTATTCCTGGTCGGCGCGCACCCAGCGGCGGGATGGTTCCTGGCCCAAGCAGTTTCGTTCGGGTGTGATCGAACATCCCGAGACCGACACCAACTTCTGCGCCTACATCGCCACCGGCGTCTGGCATTACGTGTGCAGCACCGGTGATCGCGCCTTCGGTGCGCGGCTGTGGCCGACCGTGCGCGCCGCGATCGACTATGTCGTGTCGATGCAGCGCGGCCGCAACGGCGAGATCTTCTGGCTGCGCGACGGAAGTGGCGTGGTCCCCGAGGCCCTGCTGACCGGTTGCGCCAGCATGTTCCACAGCATCCGCTGCGCCCTGGCCCTGGCCGGGCTGCTGGGCATCGCCCAGCCCGAATGGGAGGTCGCCACGCTGCGCCTGGGCCACGCGATCCGGCATCACCCGGAGGCGTTCGCCGAGAAGAACCGCTACTCGATGGACTGGTACTACCCGGTCCTGTGCGGCGCCTACAAGGGCCCCGACGCGATGGTCCGAATCGATTCACGCTGGGACGATTTCGTCGTCGGCGATCTGGGCATCCGCTGCGTCGGCGACCGCCCCTGGGTGACCGGCGCCGAAACCTGCGAACTGGTCCTTGCCCTGGATGCTGCGGGTGACCGGTCCCGCGCCCACCGCCTGCTCGCATCCATGCAGCACCTGCGCGAAGAGGACGGATCCTATTGGACCGGCCTGGTTTTCGCCGACGGCAAGCGCTGGCCCGAGGAGCGCACCACCTGGACGGGCGCGGCGATGATCCTGGCCGCGGACGCCCTCTCCCGCACCACCCCCGGTAACGGCATCTTCCGGGATCTGGCCACCCCGATCGACATCACCACCGGATTCGCCTGCGACTGCGTGGTTTCCCAGAGCTGAGCGCGCTCCTGCGGCTGATCTACGCCCGCCGGCGTGCACACCGGTGTCACCTCTCTGGATTAACTCGGTTGGCCGTAGGCCGGAGTGAGCGTCGGCTTCACTGCACCCACCCAATGCCGGGTCGAGCGGAGGTTGGCGAATACAAGCAGCGCCAATGCCACGATGCTCTGCGGCAGCGCAGCATCGTTTCCCATCCTGGTTGTCCACAGGACCGCACCGAGAATGCTCGGCTCCCAGTCGAATACAGCCGAGGGGAGGAATAATTCCAGAAACTGCTCCAATCCCACAATTAGTCCGACCGCCGCCAACACATTGAGCAACACCCGGCCCGCAGCCTTATGGTTCAACAGCAGAAATCCGCCGAAGAGCAGCAACAGCGCAAGAAATACCTCGAAACCGCCGCCGAGACGAGCACCGTACTCGATAGTGTGAGGCCCCCGGAGATGCGGGTCGCTGAAGTAGCTTGCATAGGTGAAGGATTGGATGGCAATAAACCCGATGGTTCCTGCCAGAGCGAACGCCAAAGCGCCCGTCGTGATCGCGATCCCTCTTCTGGGTGGCGCCTGATAGCCCGGCGGTGGAACCGAAGGTTGTGCATAACCGAACTGCTGGCCACCAGGCGGTAAGTAGCCCGCTGATGGATAGCCTGATGGGGCATCGCCAACCTGAGGATAACTCGTTTGGGGATTCCCTCGTTGCCGCGGCTGCGCCTGGGGACCCTCGGTCTGTGGATAGCCGAACTGTGAACCCGACGGCTGGAGATAGCCGGGCTGCGGAGCATCGTGTTGGGGATACATGGACGGCGGAACGCTCTGCGGCGGATAACCAGGCTGCGGGGCGCCCGGTTGTGGATACTGTTGCTGGTGGCCACCTTGCTGTGGCGCACCGGGATTCGGATAACCAGGCCGCGCTGCTCCGGGGGACGCCGCGTCCGGATGTGCATAGCCGGGCTCTGAATGATCAGCCAACGGCATTGCGGCTCGAGGATCGCCGAAGTATGGAACGTCCGGCTGTGAATGGCCCTGTTGGGGATAACCCTGCTGTGGCGCATCGTGATTCACATGACCAGGCTGCGATGCACCGAACGGCGCCGCCTCGGGATGTGCATACCCGGACGGTGGACTATCAAGCTGCGGCATGACCGGCTGGGGATATCCCGGTTGTGAACCGCTCGGTTGTGGAAACCCCGGCTGCGGCATTCCGGGCTGTGGGCCAACCTGTTGTGGATAGCCTGGCTGTGGATAACCGGGCTGCGGCGCCACTGGATTCGAATACCCGGGCTGCGGGTGGTTGGCACCTTGCATTCCCGGTTGTTCTGGCACTCCGGGCTGATTCGGATAACCCACTACTCCCCCTCCACACACGAACGATCGGCGCCGTTCAGCCGAACGGAACCGCCGCACATGCTACCGCCGGCTGATACAGGCGGCGACCTGTCGGCCGTCGTTGTCCCCGCCCACCACGCCCATATCGCTCGTCGACCACAGACTCGCTCAGCACCTACCGCGCCTTCGAGCACGAACATTCGCCCAACCTCGTCGCGGTCGATGGAGTCGCGCTCGCCGACTACCAGCAGAGGGTTGCCGACCAGGCCGAAGCCTCCGGCTGAACCGAGGCCCGAGTAATGCGGTGGGCCGCCCGCCCAGGCCCGCTGTGGACTTTGCTCCCTGACCGCGCCGGGCACTACCGCCTCCCCATACGGGCGGTAACACTCATCGGCGACAGCGACTACATCGGCTCCGGCACAACCCATCAGGCCGAGGCAGCAGATTCCGACGCCGGCTCGACGCTATGCCGGGATCGAGATGGTGTCCGGAAATGCCTGTACGACAAGGTAGTTCGGTCACAGCGCCGGGGTGCCCCGTGATAGCGGGGGTACCCCGGCGTTCTGTCCGGGGATAGATTGCGGTGTCCGGGGATAGATTGCGGGAGTGGTTGCGGAGTTCGGACATAGTTTTCGGGTTTCGAGGACGTTGGAGGGGCCTGGCGGACGGACTCCGCGGCCGTGTCGAGCCTGAGCGTGGTGGCTGGCGGCGTGTCGTCGCCGCCGGAGGGCGGCGACGATCGGCGGCCACGTCGGTTACGAGTCGTGGCTGGAGCGGGATCGGTTGCAGCTGCTGGATTTCGACCTGGATGTGGTCGGGAGTGCGGCCGACCGCGGTGTTGTTCCGGCCGTCTGATTCGCGGCGGCGTAGCCACAACAGTGCGGAACCCCTGAAGCTGTTGTGGGCTCAGGGGTTCCGCACGGGGTGGGTGTGGTTGTGGGATGTCGGTCGTCAGCGTTGGGTCAGTTGGCCGGTGATGGTGGGGCGGACCTTGGTGAGCATCAGGTCGAGAAACCGGTCGGGGTGGCGGAAGGAGGCGAAGTGGCTGGCGTTCTCGATCAGTGCGAAGTCCTTGACCGGCGCAGTGACGTCGTCGAAGAGCCGCTGGGCCGGTTCGGGTGGGGTGAGCGCGTCGTGGTCGCCTTGGAAGATGAACAGTGGGATACGGAATGCGGTGCCCTCGGTCCATTCGTCGATCGTCACGGCCTCGGGTGCAAAGCGCTCGGAGAAGGTCATGCCTTTGAGGTAGGTGCGCAGTTCGCCGAGCGTGTGCAGCGGTGAGAACCACAGCGAGCGGATCACCACGGTCTTCATGGTGTCGTAGGTGAGCGGATCAGTGGTGACAACGAGCTTGTTGTACTCCGCCAACTGCTCGGCGGACCACGCCGACTTGTCGGCACCCATGGCGGTGACCGTGGCCAGCTCTTTACGTTTTCCGGCCTGCTGCAGCCGGCTCACCAATGCGTTGTATGCCGCATGGTTGCGCCCGCCGGCGTTGATGTTCTGGTCGGTGCCGACGTAACCGCTGTACAGCTCGGGGTGGTTGCGGGCCAGGCGCAGCCCGAGAATTGTGCCGAAGGAGTTGGCGACCAGCAGGACCTTCTCGACGCCGAGCCGGGCCCGTACATGCTCGGTGACCTCGAGGGCGTCGCGGTACCACCGCTCCAGGCTCATCTCGCCCTGCCCGTCCGGGGCGGTGCGGCCGAAAGTCTTGCCGGCGCCGCGCATATCCCACCGCACGATGGTGAAGTGTTTCTCCCAGCCACGGGTGCGTGGGGCGAAGACGAGGTTGGAAGCGCCGGGGCCACCGTGGATTTCGACGATCACCGGATTGCGCAGGTCGTCGCCGCGGATCGAGATCCACTGGTCGATACCGCCGATGCGGATGAAGCCGGACTCGTCGATGCCGTTCGCCGTGGTGATGCGCAGCCGCTTGGCGTTGGCCGCACGCCTGAGCTGCCGGTAGCCGAGCAGCCCGGCAATGGGCGCAGCAGCGGCAGCGACGATGGCGGCGAGGATGATGGTGACGAACACTGTTATCTCCCTAAACTGTTTATGGCCTAAGCAACTGCGTTTAAGGTATATACAATTAGAGGTGGGTGTCAACCCCTCCAGCAGTAACCACCAGAAAGGACTGTCATGGCCAGGACAGCCGCAGCCCGTGAAGGTAAGGAAAAAGCGCGTGACCTGCGGGCGAGCGTGGCGTTGCTGTGGGGGGAGCAGGAGCGGCCCACCCGCGGGCCCAAGCCCAAGCTCTCGCCCCGCGGCATCGCGGGGGCGGCGGTGGCACTCGCCGATGCCGAGGGCCTGGACGCCGTGTCGATGAATAAGGTCGCCGCCGAGTTCGGCGTCTCGGCGATGGCGCTCTACCGCTATGTGCCCGGTAAAACCGAACTCGTTGAGCTGATGGTCGAAGCCGTACTGACCGATTGTCCCGATCTGTCGCTCGCCGGCAGCGGATGGCGGCTCCGGCTCGCGCAGTGGGCCCGCCGGTCATCGGAGGTGTACCAGAACCATCCCTGGTTACTCGCCGCGACCGCGATGCGTCGTCAGGTCATGGGGCCGGCCCAACTCGCTTGGCTGGACGCCGCACTGGCGGTTCTGGAGCCGACCGGCCTGACCGCCGCCCAGCGGCATCAGGTCTTCCTCCTGATCGTCGGTCTGGTGCGCAACCACGCCCAGCAGATGGCCGACTTCGATGAGAGCCACGACCAGGAATGGAACCGCCTGACCGGCGAACTACTCGACCGCCACGCCGACCGGTTCCCCGCCCTGACCAAGGCCATCGCCGAGGGTGCGTTCGCGCCGGCAGCTGCCGACCCGCTCGAATTCGGCCTCGAGCGCATACTCGACAGCGTCCAGATACTCATCGACCACAGCGGAAAGTGACATCGCACCCCCGGGGGCATCCCCGCGTCACCGCGTCAGGACCTCACACCAGCGGAAACCCGATCGTTCCCGTCGTCCATCCACCCCCGCCGTGCGTTCCGGCCGGGCTGAGGTCCCCAATCCGCAAGGTAGGTCCGAACACTCCGGCAGACCGAACCTTCCAGACAAGCTTTCGGGCCGCAGGCCAGCTAGTTGCCCCGTCCGCAAGGTTCAACCGGAACGGACACCCTGCGCTGTGCGGTCCGTTTGTTGCGGATCAGGACGTTGTCGACCCTCGACGTTCAGATCGGCTGGTAGCGATGATGAGTGCGCTGAGGACGAGTGGCGGTAGCGCCCACAATGCGGCGGTGATGTAGCCGTCCCGGGCCGGGAGCATCGCCCCGCTCGGGGTGGTGGCGGCGAGCAGGAACCCGGCGAGTGCACTGCCGACGGCCATCCCGATGCTGCGAGCGATCTGGTTGATGGAGAGCACACTGGCTGTTTCCTGTTGGGGCACACCGACGAGGACGAGCTTGGGCATCACCGCGAAGACCCCGCCGACGGCGAAGCCCAGGAGGGCAATCGCCGCGAGTACCGCCAGAAGCGACCGGTTGTCGGCCGCGAACAGCAGTGCGCTGCCGACGGCGATCGTGATCGAGAGCCCGAATGTCCACCGTTCCGTGATGCGCGCGACGAGTCGCGGCATCGATTTTCCCGCGACGAACCCCAGCAGCGAGAAGGGGATCAGCGCCGCACCCGCGGCGACACCAGGAAGTGCGAATCCGTAGCGGGCGCCGGCGGGGGTCTGCACGTAGCGGGTGAACAGGCTGAACAGCAGGTACAGGCCTGTTCCGGCGACGAGTATCGCCAGGTTGGCGCGCAGGACGGGCGCTTGACCGAGAAGTCGAAGGTCCACCAATGGCGCCGTGGCGCGCAGTTCGATGAATGCCCAGGCGGCCAGCACCGCGGCGGACCCGGCGAGGAGGCCACCGGCCAGCCACGGGGTCGCCCATATCGAGGGTTCGGCGACGACCAGCAGGATCCCGAGGGTGCCGACAGCGAGCAGCAGCGCGCCCGTGACGTCGATCCGGGGCAGGTCACCGGGCGTCTCGAAAGGCAGTGTGCGCCAGGCGATGACGAGCGCCGCGGCGGACACCAGGACTCCCAGTCCGTACGCGGCGCGCAGACCCGCGAGTTGGTCGAGCAGGCTGATCGCCGGGTAGCCGACTCCGATTCCCACCGTCGTCGCGACGGACAGCGCGGCGATCGTCGATGCCGAACGCTCGGATGGCAGGTGTGTGCGGGCGACGCTCATCAGCAGCGCCCCGACCGCAACGGCGAGCCCCTGCAAACCGCGTCCGATCAGCAACGCCGCGAACGGCAGCGGGAGCACCGTGAGAAGCCCACCCGCCGCGACCAGGGCGAGCGTGACCAGGATCGTGACACGGCGGTACGGACCGCTGCCGAGCCGGCCCAGCACCGGTCCCGCGATAGCACCGGTGAACAGGGTCACCGTCAAGGTCCACTGTGCGGCGGCCAGGGACACGTGCATGCCCGTGGCGACCGCGGTGATGAGAGGCGCTCCGACACTGCCGATCACCGCTCCCGCCAACGCCGTGCACACCAGCGCGAGGCTCAGCCGTCCGTCCCGCTGCGCGGAGACGTCGCCGCGGGGATCAATGCGGATGTTCATCGGTTCACCTCGGCGGTGATGTGCGCGAAGAGACCGGACTGGATCCGGGTGCGAACACCCTCGGCCCATGCCTCCTCGACCTGCTCGACGTCCATCGCGGCGCCGGCGTTCAGCAGCATTCCGAAGGCCAGGAACGTCTTCACCGTCACCGGTTCGAGTCCGGTGCCGTCCTCGACCGTCTCCCACATTCGTCCGAAGCACGACCGCACCGTGTCCCGCACGTCCGGGTCTCCACAGGCGGCGAAGCCTTGCAGCTGCAACAACAACCCGGTGCGATCGGCCAGCAGGTCGAAGTACTGGGCTCCCATTGCCGAGAGCGCGTCCAGGTTGGCCTTCCCCGCACCCGCGTCTCGCATGCCGTCGCCGACACGCTCGAATGCCGCCCGGACCAACTCCAGGAACAGGGCCTTCTTCGTCCCGAACATCCGGAAGACGTACGCCTGCGTGATCCCCGCCTCTCGCGCGATCGCCTCCGTCGAGGCCCCATGCAACCCGTGTTCCGCGAACTCCTTCGCCGCGATCGCCAGTACCTGGGCGCGTCGTTCGGTTCCGCTCATCCGTTCAGCCATGGTCGATAAGTTACTAGTTACTAACTACTAAACCAATGTGATCTGGATCCACCCCCAATGCCACCGTTGTCCGACGAGCGGGGTCCCGGTAACAGTCGCCGAAAATCCAACGAAGTTTGGGATGTGCTCTGGTAGAGGGTGATTCGCCGGTTCGGGGTGCGGGGTGAGGTGGTTGGTGCTCGGCTTGGCTGCCGATAGCGTTGGTCGGCGTGCCGGAGGGCTGGATTCGTGGCGAGGCGGGTATTCGGGGACGAGGAGTTGCAGCGTCTGCGGGAGTTCCCGGAGATCAGCCGCGGGTTGCGTCCAATAGCGTGGTGTAGCAGCAGCGATCGCGACGTCGTCGGCATCTTCCCCGACCGCGGCGCGATCATCCGCCTCGTCGGCGCGGTCCTGGCCGAGCAACACGACGACTGGATCGACGGGCGCCGCTACCTGGGCCTGGACGTCCTGGCCCGCTCCCGCGGGCTCACCCCCACCGACGAACAGGAGGACACCGCACCCGCAGAACTCACCGCCTGACCACATTTCGGATCATGCGGTGACCACCCGAGTTACACCACGCCCCGGGATTTGACCGTGCCAACACCGACTACTTGTGTCGGGTATGGCCAGGCTGATTGAACGGCGCCGGGTCACCGCGAGTGGATGGAATCGGCAACGGTGTTGGGCTGCTGGTGGTCTCATGTACGTCGTCGTCCGACACGGGTGTGGACACCCGTACGCCGCCCATACACGCCCACACCTGTGGAATGGCCGCCGTCGTCTCGGGCGTCAACAAGCGAGCCGAGACCGCCGTTCGTGTTTCGAACTGATTACCTCCCGTTAGGCGGCGTCCAGCGGGTTCGAGGCGATGCGGGCCGCCGCGCCGCCCGCGACAAGGGCCGCCGCCGCGCAGTCCGGCTTGCGCACCGCTTGGTCCTCGAACAGAGTGAGGAAGGCCGGTCCGAAGCCCAGCCGGGGGTATTCGGCCACCAGCGCGGTGCGGAATGCAGGGTCGAATTCGGCCACCCGCAGGCCGGAGACGTCCGCGCTGGTGCCGACCTGGAGGAGGTGACTCTCGACGTCCGCAGCCGCGCTGACATCGTCGCGCATGTGCAGAACGATCACCTCCTCGGCACGGGCCCGCCGGGCCGCTGGCCATCCCAGACCCGCGGTCAGCACGCGGGCGACATGACCACCTGCCTCCTCGAACGGGAGGGTGTGGCTGTCGAACGGAGCGGTCAGGCCCAGGTCATGCAACAGCGAGCTGACGTAGAGGAGCTCCTCATCGTATGAGAGCCCGTGCGCGGCGGCATACGCGGCGGCGAAGGCGTAGGAGCGCACGGAGTGGTTGAGCAAGGTCGTGTCCGCGTACTCGGAGGCGATCTCGAAGGCGGCTCGCGCCGATGGTGTGTCAAGTATCCAGCTCATGGACCCTCACCCTAGGCTCGCAACGCCGCGTCGCTGAAGTCCATCTCCGAAGACCTTCCTGGCCAGTTCAGCCGGACCGGCGCGGCGGGCGGTGCCGCGCGCCGTATTGGGGCGTCACCGCCAGAGCCGATGCCTAGCGCCTACGGCGGCGGTAGCGCACGGCGCAGGGCTGCTGCAGCTGCACCACCATCTTGGAGTGGTCGTTGCGGTAGCTGTCCGAGGGCTGCGCCATCTCGAACTCCCAGTCCCGCAACAAGATCGAGAAGATCGCCTGCAGCTGCATCGTCGCGAAGGCCGCGCCGACGCAGCGGTGCCGGCCCGCGCCGAAGGGGATCCAGGTCCAGCGGTTGAGTAGATCCTGCTGGTTCGGATCGATGTAGCGCCCCGGATCGAAGTGGTCCGGATCGGGGAAATCCGTCGCGATGCGGTTCGAGATCGCGGGCGTGGTCGCCACGAGATCGCCTGGCGCGATGCGGTTTCCGCACACCTCGAATTCGTCGCGGGCCACCCGCATCAGGATGATCAGCGGCGGATGCAGCCGCAGCGTCTCCTTCAGCGTCGCCTCGAGACGCGGAATCTGGCGCAGCGCATGAAAACTCACGCTCTGACCGTCGGAATAGAGCTCGTCGAGCTCGGCGACCACGTCCGCCATCTGCTCGGGGTGGCGCAGCAGTTCGATCACCGTCCAGGCCGCGGTGCCCGAGGTGGTGTGGTGCCCCGCGAACATCATCGAGATGAAGATGCCGGTGATCTCGCTGGCCGAGAAGCGTAGCCGCCCGGCCTCGTCGCGGATCGAGACCAGCACGTCGAGCATGTCCCGATCCTGTTTGCCCTCGGGCGGATTCGCGATGCGGCCGTCCATGATCTCCTGCACCAGCTCGACCAGCTGGGTGCGCGCGGCGTCGCGGCGGCGGAAGCTCTCGATGGGCGCGTACGGGTCGACGTAACACAGTGCGTCCGTGCCCTGTTCGAGCTCGTGGTACAGGTGCGCGAAGCGGCCGTCGAGCTCGTCGCGGAACTTCTTGCCGATCAGGCAGGCCGAGGAGGTGTAGATGGTCAGCTCGGCGAAGAATTCCAGCAGGTCGATCTCGCCCTCCTCGCCCCAGCGGGAGAGCATCGAATCAACCTCGCGTGCAATGGTTTCCGCGTGCCCACGCATGTGCTCGCCGCGCAGCGCCTGGTTGTGCAGCATCTCCTTGCGGCGCTCGGGGCTGGCGTCGAACACCACGCCGTCACCGAAGATCGGCTTCATGAACGGATAGGCCGCGGCCTGATCCAGATCGGAATCGCCTGCGCGGAAGAAGAATTCGTTCGCCTCGGCCCCGGTGAGCAGGATGACGTCCTTGTCCGCCAGCCGGAACGAGCCGACATCCCCGCATTCCTCGCGCACCCGCCGCATCAGGGCGATCGGATCGGTGCGGAACTCCTCCAGATGCCCGTGCTCGTGCCCGCCCCCGGACACCTGCCGCGGCTTGACCAGCGTCATCGCACAACCCTTCCGCACTACGGCATCCACCCGTATGGACACCTGTCTGGACGGTACTACGGAGGGAGGATCGTGGCAAGGGCACTCCGACCGGTCACCGCCGGCACCGAAGGGCGGCCGGGTTGGGTGGCGCTGACCAGTCGATCCCAACCAAGGATTGAGGGTTTCATCTCGGGTAGGCGAGAGATGAGCTGCAAGCCTCACTGGGTGACTCAATGACAGTCTGGAACCATGACCATGGATAACATCATCGAATTCGTCGCCGGCCTCGGCGACGTCCTCGTCATGCGCCCACAGCCGGGCGACGGCTCCCCGGAGATCGCCTGGGGCGACATCTTCTTCTACTACACGGCCGACGGCGCCACCCCGAGCTCCGCCCAGCCCTTCGCCACGATCGTGACCAAGAACTACCCCGACGACACCGCCTCGCGCCTGGACCGCCCCGGCGCTTTCCGCGTGAACATCGCCGCGGGCACAACGGAATTCGCCCGCCGCACCGGACGCACTCCGCGGGAGGCAGCCCACGCCGACATCGATCACGCCCGGGACGACACCGTCCTCCCCCATCCGACCTACGCCTCAGCCGGATGGCTCGCGGTGGTCAACCCGGGCGTCGAAACCGAAGCGGCAACCCGCGACCTGCTCCGCATCGCCCACGACCGCGCCCGCCACCGAGCCGCCCGCGGATCCGCAAGCGGTAACTCTCAGTCCGTCTGACGTGTAGCTCCCCCAGAAGCGGAACAGGCAACAACACAGGCCAGGCTGTCGTTTGCCACCGTCATGCCACCGCATCGCCAGTCGTTGGACTACCGGCGAGAGTATGGAAGTAGAACGGGCTATCACACTGTTCAGCCGCCCCGGCAGCAGTCCCCGTATCGTGCCAACGCGATCCACGGATCCGTGTGCAGCGCAGGGGATTCGGACACCCAGACCCGGCGATAGCCGAGTTGCTCGGCCTGCCGGGCATGCTCGGCGATGGCTGCCGAGGGCGGCAACGCACACGACAAGCGCATCGCGTCTACAGCTTCGCCGCCTGCCATAGCGCCAGCGTCGCGCCACCGGGCTCGTCGATGACGACTACCGACCCCGGCGGCAGGTCGGTGCGAGGCTTGACGATTCGCGCCCCCAGCGTGACCGCCTGCTCGGCCGCGGCATCCACGTCGGGCACCGGAACATACGGAATCCATTGCGGGCGGCGCTCATCGCCCGCGGCCAGCGGTGTGAACCCACCCCAGGCAGCGCCGTCGCCACCGAACAGTAGGCCACCGGGGGATTCGGTGATCGGCCACCCGAACATCTCGGTATAGAACCGACGCGAGGCGTCGAGGTCGGTAGTGCGAACATCGTGAAAGACGAAAACTTGGGACATGTGTCCCAACATTAGGTCGGTTGTCCCAACTTGGCAATAGTGCCGGTAGATTGAGGCTGTGAGCAGACCCGTGATCGAAACCAACCGGCGCGGCAAGCGCGAGCAAATCATCGACGCCGCCAAGCGGGTCCTGGCGCGCGAGGGGCTGGCCGCATGCACGGCACGCGCCGTCGCCGAGGCGAGCCCGCTGAGCAAGAGCGCGGTGCACTACTACTTCGACGACATCCACCAGATCGTGGACCTCGCGATGCGTGAGCATGTGACGGCAACAGTCACCGCGCTGCACCGGGCCGCCGCGGCCGAGTCCGATCCGGCCGACAAGGTGTGGGCGGTGGTAAGCGCCTACCTGACGACGTTCACCGAGCAACCCAACGCCGCATACCTCTGGTTCGAGTACTGGATCGATGCCGGCCGCCGACGATCGTCGGATACCGTCGCCATGACCCTGAACGACGTGCACACGCTGCTGTGCGACCTCACCGCCGAACTTCACGTCGACGACCCCGCCTCGACGGCTCACGCCATCCTGTCCTGGCTGCTGGGCACCATCGTGCAGCAGCAGCTGCAACCCAGCACAACGAACGCCCTACGGCAGCAACTGAACTCGATTCTCGGCTGCGGCACCGAGCCGGGTGACCGTCCCCCTCGACCGGCCTGACTTCCGGCCGGGCGTCGCACGACGTAGGGTTCCACGTTCGGGGGTCGAGGCGAGGCCGACACCGCTATCGTGACGGAATGCTCCGCATGCTTCGCCCGGCCGGACAGGCATTGGCCTGGCTGGCCGCTCTCTCGGCACTGGCCGCCGCTCTCTCCTGCGCCGCCGATCTGCACCACGCCGGAAATGACACACTGGTGGTTCAGGCGTGGCGTATGTACGGCCTGTTCCTGTGTGCCGGGCTGTTCGCGGTGCTGGCGCGCCGGCCTGACGGCAACGGCGCGATTTGGGCGCTGACGATCGCGAACAAGCTCGCGCTGACGGTGACCGCGATCTACTTTCTCGGCAAGGGCGGTGTCGCGGAAGCGGGCAAAACCGTTGCGTGGGACGGCGGATTGACCCTCACACTGATTGCCGCGTTCCTCTTGTGCGCTCTCGGCGCCCGCGCGCGTCAGGAGCCGGCCGCGGCCAATACCCGCCACGTCTCGTCGACATAGGAATCCCAGGCGCCGGAGTCCGCGGGCAGGGCGCCGCGCGCTGTCCGCCACAGCTGTCCCATGCCCAGATACGCCGAATAGGCCAGCGTCGCGCGGTTCCGGGCCGCCTCGTCGCCGAAGCCCAGCCGGGTGAACAGCTCGGCCAGGTAGTCGATGCGACGGTTGGTGACTCGGGTCAAGACCGGCTCGACGAGCGGGTCGTTGCAACCCGCCAACACGACCGCAAGGTTCGCCTCTGGATGCGACAGCGCGGTTCCCAGCAGGGTCCGCAGGCCGACGGCCGGGTCCAGCTCGGCTGATACCAGTGCGATCACGACGTCGGTCTCGTCGTGTTCCCAGCGTTCCAGGGCCGCCCGCAGTAACTCGTCCCGATTCGCGAAATGCCAGTAGGCGCTGCCTTTCGTCGCTCCGAGCCGGGCGGCGAGCGGTTCGATGGCGACCGCGCCCACGCCGCCTTCGGCCAATGCGGCCAGCGCGGCCGCGATCCAATCCTCTCGGCCGAGTCGTCGCGTCTTCTCCGTCACGGCTCCATACGGTACCGTATGGATTGCACAATACGGCACCGTATGGAATGTGGGTGAGTCGATGATCTGGAATATCCACCAGCGCGAACTGCCAGTCCCCGCACAAGAGGTGGGAGCCCTGCTCGACACCGTCGCCGAGCCCGGCAATCCACTGTGGCCCGCCGATCACTGGCCCGCCCTGGTGCTGGATCGGCCTCTGCAGGTCGGCGCCGACGGCGGCCACGGCACCAACCGCTACACCTGCACCGCCTACGAACCCGGACGCGCAGTCGAATTCACCTTCGGGCCGAGCATGCCGTTCACCGGCACGCACACCTTCGAGATCATCGATCGCGGCGAACGTGGTTGCGTTGTCAGGCATCTCGTCGTCGCGCGGGCCAGCGAGATACGCGGGTGGATACTGTGGACCTTCGCCATCCGCTGGCTGCACGACGCCGTGCTCGAGGAACTGCTCGACCGCGCGGCAACCACGGTGGGGCATCCGCCGACCGAACCCGCCCGGTGGTCACCCTGGGTGCGCATGCTGCGAACGTCGCTCGACCGAGTCCGCCCGGCAGTTCCGGTCGGCTGATCGGCCGATCGAGGGCGAACAACTCGGCAGAGCGCGGCTTCGGCGCCCGCGGTGGCGCCCGCGCTGTTCGGGACCGATGAGTTTGGGCGGCACACCTCGTCTGCAGAGGTATGACGACTCGAACTCTCGATCACGCAGGCGCTCACATCGTGTACGACGTGCACGGTCCACTTCCCCCGGCCGACGGCCGTCCGCCGCTGATGATGATCGGGCAGCCCATGTGTGCCGACGGATTCGCGGCGTTGGTCGCGCAGTTTCCCGATCGGACCGTAATCACTTACGACCCAAGAGGTTTGGGGCGCAGCACGCGCACCGACGGCCGGGACGACAATGTGCCCGAGGTGCAGGCGGACGATATTCACGCGGTGATCCAGGTGCTGGAGGCCGGGCCGGTCGAGATATTCGCCAGCAGCGGCGGGGCGGTGACGTCGCTTGCCCTCATCGCGGCCCACCCCGAGGACGTGTCCACGCTGGTCGCGCACGAGCCGCCGGCCGCCACCACGCTCCCCGACGCCGCGGCCGCCGAGCGAGCCCTGGCGGACATGCGCGCCGCGTACCAGGCCAAGGGCATGGGCGCGGGCATGGCGGCGTTCATGGCCCTGACGATGTGGCAGGGCGAATTCACCGATGCCTTCTTCGCCCAGCCCCCGGCCGATCCCGCCCAGTTCGGCATGCCGACGGACGATGACGGCTCCCGCAACGATCCGCTGCTGAGTGAGCGTTCGGTCGCCGTCACCGCGTACCGGCCCGATGTCGCCGCCCTGACCGCGGCCCCGACCCGGATCGTGATCGCCGTCGGCGAAGAGTCTGCGGGCACGTTCACCGCACGCACGACCGCGGCCGTCGCGGCGCTACTCGGGCAGGAGCCGACCGTATTCCCGAGCCACCATGGCGGTTTCGTCGGACCGGAGATGGGATATCCGGGGCAGCCCGAGGCGTTCGGCAAGCGGCTCCGCGAGGTGCTGGGGGCCAGCTAGTGCCGCGTCAAGCAACGTTCGGTAGGTAATCCGGGTATCGGATCTTGGAGCCGACAGCGAAGTCGCGGACCGGTCCGGCGTGCTGGTTACGCCAGCGGATGTAGTCACCGATCGCCGCGTCCTGCTCAGCGTGACTGCGATGGTCGGTGCCGAATGGGGCAGCTACACACCGCGATTCGGCCTCTACACCGTGGACGTGCTCATTGAGCGCGAAGTACCGCAACGCGGCGAACTCGCACTCGATGCGGTTCAACCACGACGAATACGTCGGCGTGCCAGGTTGAATCGCCCGAGGTGGCAACTGCGCCGGTGCGGGAGCAGCTTTTTCGGGCTGTGCGGGCACGATATTCACAGCGGGAGGGACGGGGCTTGGTAGCCGAGTTCGTTCAGTCGCCGGCGGTAGCGCTCGATGCTGGCCAGTTTTACAGATTCGTAGCCTCGAATGAGGTCGCTCGTTTGTGCCAACGCTGTGGCGGTGTCGTAGGTGTCGTCCGTGAGCGAGCGTGTCGCGTTGCGGACCATCGTTCGGTAGTGGTCGGCCAAGGCCCGTTCCGTGCGGCGCATCGCGGTATACCCGAATGGGTCGAAGATGGTGCCGCGCAATGGCTTTGCTTTTGCGAGCAGCCTGAGCGCAAAGTGGGAGCGAGGCCCGAAGCCGATTTTTTTCTTGCGTCCGAGTGACCGGAGGACGGGCGGGTGCAGGCGGTAGGTCAGTGTGGTTGCACCGGCGAATTCTGTTGCGACAGCGGCGGTGAACGCCGGATCGGTCAACAGTCGAGCAACTTCGTACTCATCCTTGTACGCGGTGAGCTTGAACATCCCCTCAGCGACTGCGGAGCTGAATTCGGTTCGATCTCCCAGGAGCCGTTCGGCCTTCCATACCTCCTGCACGACGGCCGCGTAGGCTACCGCGGTCTTGCTGTTCTGATATGCGACGAGTTCGGCCGCGCGCCGCTCGATCAGTTCGCGGACCGGTCCGCTGACCTCGAGATCTCTCAACAGCCCGGACGGAACAGCAAGCACGGTGCGGGAGGGCGGAGCCGTGACCGCAGCGACAGCAGCAGCGAAGGTTTCCGGCGTCGTGCATTCGAGCACCACTCTCGCATTGACGACACCGCTGCCATATCGTGTACAACCATTGTTGGACAAGCTGACCCGAACACGGGGTTGGGGACGTTCCACACCACCTCCGCGTGCTCATTAGTGTAGTGGCGAGGCCATGTGTCAGCCGGGATCCGACTCGACCGGATCCCGGCTGGCTGTAGACCTCTGGCCTATTTGGCCGGGGCCGGCATCGGCTCGTTGATCGTGGTGAAGTACTGCACGGCCGCCAAGATGGCGGTGGGTGCGGTGACCAGCAGCTGGCCCGCGAGGGTGCCCAACGCGCTGACGGCGATCATGCCGCCGAGGCAGCCGATCGCGGCGGCGGGCACGAACGCTCCGAACAGTCCGACGATCGTTGCGGCGGCGACGGTCGCACCGGCGATTCCGCCGAGGACACATCCGACGGCGCCTCCGCCGAGCCCGCCCACGAGCGTGCCGATGACGGCACCCACGCTGATCGTGTCCCGCATCCGGCCCCAGGCGGCCTGTTCGCGGTCGTAGGGCGTCTTGAACGGGGACGTGTCCTGAAACGGCAGGGCAACCGGACGGTATGCGGCGTCCGCGAGGGTGAACCGAGGTGTCAGTGTCGCAACCCGGTCGTGGATTTGCGCCACGATCGGGAATTCGAAATCATCGACGCGGAATGACAATTCGGTTCCCGCAACCGGTGTCCCGTCCGCCGCTTTGATTTTGAACACGCCGTTCTCGACCGCCATCGAACCTGAATCGGTGCTGATCGTCGTCGAAGTGTTCGTGGTTCGTGCTGTGTAATTGACGGCCGGCGCTGTAGGCGGAGTGGCAGCGGCGGTTGCGATCGGCGCGGCTAATCCGGTGACCACTAAAGCAGCCGTGAATGCGGTTTTCCTCATTGTAATTTCCTTCTTCTCATCGGGATTCACATCGTTGTGACGCGACGAAGTAACCGGGGCATGAAGCAGTACCCGGGCGGTGAATGGTCTTCTGGGAGTAGGTGTTAGAGGGTGAGCGCGGTGAGCCAGCGGTGGGTGGTCGTCACTTCGACGCCTCGGGCTGGAAACAGCCGGGTGGTGAGGAGTTCGTGTAGCTCGGGGTCCTGGTCTGCGCAGGCATCGGCAAGGACTGTGACCGAGTAGTCCAGATCACTGGCGGCGTAGACGGTCGCCGTGACCACCGCCGAGGTGGCGACCCCGCAGATCACGGTGCGCTCGATGTGGTTGCTGCGCAACACCAGATCCAGGTCGGTGGCCGCGAATGCATTGGTGCGGCGTTTGAGAACAACGACGTCCGAGGGGTCGATGTCGAGGTCTCCATCGATGTGGGTGTCACTGTTGTTCTCGTGAAAGGTCGTGCCCAGTGCATGAAACTGCTGGAACAGCAGGTTGTTTGGGTGCACATCGGCTGCGTTGGACCGCAGACCGGCACGGACGTAGACGATCTTGACCCCGGCTCGGCGCGCTGCCGGGACGGCGGTGGCAAGAACCGGGACGACCGGCCGGGCGAAGGGGAAGTCCCGGGTGATTCCGGTCTGCACATCGCAGACCAGAAGTGCTGTCGTGCAGTGTCGTTCAGTCATCATGCGCCGACCTCGTGCGTTGCCGTCGTCCGGGCAGCGGTCTCGGCCCTGCGACCGACGGTCAACAGGATGGCCAGGCCGCAGGCCATGACGGCCGCAATCATCAGTAGTGCGTAGGTGTAGCTCCCGGTGGCAGTTTTGATTGCGCCGGTGACATAGGGGCCGATGAATCCGCTGAGATTGCTGACCGAGTTGATCAGGCCGATGCCGGCAGCGGCTGCCGCTCCGGTGAGTGTGACCGGTGGGATGCGCCAGAACTGCGCCATCGCAACGTAGATTCCGGAAACGCTGGCGCACACGGCCAGGATGAACAGTGGACCGCTGTGGGTCATGGTGGCGGCAAGTAGTCCGAGTGCGCCGATCGCCATCGGTACCGCGGTGGAGAACACGGCAGTTCGGTGACGCGCGACGGGCGACCAGGCGAGCATGACGACGATCGCGACCGCGGAGGGGATCGCGGCAAGGAGCACGCTGGAGATGCCCGAACCAACGGCCTGCGTGAAGCTGCTGATCATTGCGGGCAGGAAGAACGCCAAGGGATAGAGACCGAAGACGACAGCGAAGAAGGCCATGGCCAGCGCCCACACCCGCCGGCTGGTCAATGCCTCGGTCATCCCGCTCAATGCTCCACGGTCCTGGTGGTTTTCAGCTTCCTCGGCGAGGATCGCGCTGATGTGGTCCCGTTCGAACTCGGTCAGCCACGTGGCGTCCTGTGGGCGATTCGGCAGCAGCAGCAGAACAATGATGCCGATCCCGACGGTCACCAGACCTTCGACCAAAAACAGTGAGCGCCACCCGGCGATTCCCAATACAGCTCGGCCCCATTGAAGCAGGACGGCTGCGATGGGCGCGCCGATGACACCTGAGAGTGGGATTGTCAGAAAGAACGCTGACATCGCCCAGGAGCGTTGCTTGTTCGGGAACCACTGGGTCAGGTAGAGCAGGATACCGGCGGCCAGACCTGCTTCGGCGAATCCGAGGGCGATTCGCGCCAAGTACAACTGTCCGGGTGAATGAACCGCGCCCGTGAGAGCGGTGACCATGCCCCACGTGATGACGATCCTGCTGATCCATAACCGGGCCCCGAATTTGCGCAGCATCATGTTGCTCGGTACTTCCACCAGGACGTATCCGATGAAGAACAGGCCTGCGGCTAGTCCGAGCTGTGCGGAGGACAGGCCGAGGTCGGACGACATCGGTTTGGCGATGTAGCCCAGATTCGCCCGATCGATGTAGCTGATGATGTATGCGACACCGACGAGCGGAAGGATACGAAGTGCTACCTTGCGCCACAAGCGCTTTCGTGCTCTGTCGTCGAGAACCGAGCCCCCCGGGATATCGGTGTTCACGATAATGCTTCTTTCGGGTGGGTTATTGCTCGGACGTGCTGCTCACGGGCGACGCGGGTTTCGGCGCTATTGATCGCGGTGCTCGACGAATCGAGGGCTACTCCGTAATCGCGGAGAGCTCCCGCAACGGTGACTTTGCCGTCGAGGACGTCGTCGAGGACACGTTGTGGATCGCGCTCGAATGGATCGCCATAACCGCCGCCGCCCGCGGTTACCTGTCGGTGGCGTGATCCCGCGGTTACGGTGAGATGCGGTTTTGCGGGCAGCAACTGTTCGGTAGCGGCACCGGGGTCGAGGATGTTCGCAGACGGGGCGCCCTCTTTGCCACCGCCCAGACCGTAGGCACGCGAGGTTCGACGATCTGAACGGATCTGCACTGTGGCTCCGTCGTGCAGGACGGTCATGTCCCGGAAGGTGGACAACCCCCCTCGGTAGGTGCCGGGGCCGCCGGTGTCGGGCAGGTAGCCGTATCCGTCGATTCGCACATGTCCCGACTGTTCGAGCTCCTCGACGGGAGTATTGGCGAGATTGGCTCCCAGTGGGCTGATTCCGTCGTTGCCGTCCCCGGTGGGGGTCGCGCCCCACGATCCGCACAGGATGTCCCACAGCACGGCGGATGTTCCCTGGGATTCGGTCACGCCGACGGCGACGGAGTTCGGGCCGCCATCGCCGGCCGCCGGAACTCGATCGGGGAACGCGGGAGCCAATGCCCCCAGCACCGTGTCGATGATGCGGTATGCGACAAGGCCACGAGCGCCGCGGGCAGCTGGTCGTCGGCCGCTGAGGATCGAACCAGCGGGGATCTCGAAGCTGAACGGCCGATAGAAGCCACTGTTAGCGGGGATGTCCGTGCCGAGTACACCTTGCACGGAGGCGTAGCACGCCGAGCGGGTGAACGAGGCGGTGGCGTTGAGCGCCGACGGCACCTGGTCGGACGAGCCGGCGAAGTCGAAATCGATGGTGCTGCCCGCTATGGTGGCACGGACTCGGAAGGGGATCGGTCCGCTTCCCAGGCCGTCGTCGTCGATCTGGTCGTCGAAGGCGTAAACGCCGTCCGGTGCCTCAGTGAGCGCATGCCGCACGAGAGCTTCTGAATAGTCGAGCAATTCGTCGGTGAGCCGCTCGAAATCGGTGCGCCCGTGCTTGTCTGCCAAAGCGCGCAGGCCGGCGTTTCCGGCGTAGCAGGCGGCGAGTTGGGATTGCAGGTCGCCGCGCAGCATGTCGGGCTCTCGCACATTGCGCAAGATGAGCTCGAAGAACGCGCTGTTGGTGACTCCCGCGTCGGTGAGGCGAGATGGCGGGATCTGGATGCCCTCTCCAAAGATCGAGGTCGATTGCACCGCCATCGAGCCTGCCGCCCACCCACCGACATCGGTGTGGTTGACCACGGTCACCGAGAACCCGAGCAGTTGATCGTCGTGGTAGGTCGGGGCTATGACAAAGATGTCGGGCAGGTGCATTCCGCCCAGATCAGGGTCGTTCAGGATATAGACGTCACCGTCGTGGATCGAATCACCGAAGGCGGACAACACTGCGTCCATCGCCTCCGGGATGGAGCCGAGATGGACCGGGCACGTATTGGCCTGGGCGATGATGCGTCCCTTGCTGTCGCAGACCGCCGCCGAGAAGTCCATGCTCGAAGCCACGATTTGAGAGTGAGCGGTCCGCAGGATAGTGATCGCCATTTCGTCGGCAAGGCCCGAGACCGCATTGCGAAACACCTCGAAGGTAGCGGGGTCCTGAATGATGTTGGAAGTCATGCCTCCACCTCGCTGTTCCACTCGATGATGATGTTGTTGTAGGTGTCCAGCCGAGCGGTGGCTCCCGGCGGGACAAGGGTGGTCGAGTCCATGTCCTCCACTACCAGTGGTCCGGGTCTGGCATCGGTGGTCAGTTGACCTCGCGAGATGACCGGAGTGTCGATGGCGGTACCGAACTGGCATCGCCGCGTGGCCGAGGCTGCCCTGTGCTCAGCGGGCAGTGCCAGCAGTTCGTCGATACCAACCGGATTCGGAACGAATCCGCGCACCCGCACATTGACGATCTCAACGAGATCATCGGTCCCCGCACGTCCGTAGGTCTTGCGATGTTCGGCATGGAACAGCGCATAGGTCTGTGCGAGCAGGGCGGCATCGACTGTTCCGGAAGGCAGTGGAATTCGTAGTGCGAACCGCTGACCGCGGTATCGCATGTCGACGATGCGCTCGATCCGCACCTCCTCCGCAGCACCGAGGTGACCGAGCACCGTCTCGGTGAGCCGCTCGAACTCGGCACCGATAGCAGCAGGATCCAGCATCTCGGTGGGATTGGAACTGACCAACTGATATTCGCTATCGGCTACCAGCAGACCAAGACTGCTGAACAGGCCGGTATGGACAGGCACGATGACGGTGGCGATACCGAGCTCACGCGCCAGTGCCGCGCCGTAGAGCGGACCTGCACCGCCGAAAGCGACGAGTGTCGCCTCGCGCGGATCTCGACCGCGCTCACTGGTGACTGCCTTCACGGCTTTGGTCATGTTCGACACAGCAACCTGATATGCGCCCAAAGCTGCCGACTCGGTGTCGGTGTCGATCACGTCGGCGATGGTGTGCAGGACCTTGTCGGCCAGTTCAGCGTGGATTCGGACCCTGCCGCCGGCGATGACGTCGGGATTGATATAGCCGAGCACGACATTGGCGTCGGTCAGTGTCGGGCGGTTGCCGCCATGGCCGTAGCAGGCCGGCCCAGGCCGGGATCCGGCACTGGTGGGACCTACATGTAGCGCGCCGGCGGCATCGACGCCGATCACGCTGCCACCACCCGCGCCCACTTCGGCGATATCGATGGAGGAAACCCGCACGGCGTATCCCGCGCCCTTGCTCATGCTGCGGGTGATGTTCATTCCTCCACCGACCTCATAGTCGCTGGCAACGAACGGCTGTCCATTCTCGATGAGCGAGGCCTTGGCGGTCGTGCCAC
This sequence comes from Nocardia albiluteola, assembly GCF_018860155.1. Taxonomy (GTDB): domain Bacteria; phylum Actinomycetota; class Actinomycetes; order Mycobacteriales; family Mycobacteriaceae; genus Nocardia; species Nocardia albiluteola. The sequence continues at coordinate 621,121 of NZ_JAHKNI010000001.1, read as the reverse complement.
CCATGTCGAATGCGACGACGTTGTCGAGTTCGAGAAGCTGTGCCAGTTTCTGTACCGCGATTACACCGGCTGCAGGGCCTGATTCGATGATGTTCACCGGTCGCTCGATCACGGACGGGGCATCCAGCAGTCCACCCGAGGATTGCATGATCGAGAACGGGGCGTCGATGCCGCGTCCCCGGATGCCACGGTCGAGTTCGGTGACGTAATCGGCGACTACCGGGCCGATATAGGAATTCACGATTGCGGTGCTGGTTCGCTCGTACTCTCCGGGCTCGGGAGAGATGTCCACCGACGCGGTGATGTAGGCGTGCGGCAGAAGTTCTCGCAGCCGACGCACCACTGCTCGCTCTTCATCGGGGCGGACGTGAGAATTGATCAGGCAGACCGCGATAGCTTCGATGTCGTCGGTGGCCATTCGGTCGGCCAGGGCAACCAGTTCGCGGTCGTCCACCGGTCGGTCGACCTGCCCGTCCGCGTGGATACGCTGGTCGAGTTCGTACCTGTAGCGGCGGCGTGCCAGCGGGGTCGGCTTCTTCCACGACAAGTCGTACAGCAGCGGACGACGCAGCCGACCCAGCTCGAGTACGTCGCGGAACCCTTTCGTGGTCACCAGCGCGGTGCGCGCGCCATCCATCTCCAGGATCGCGTTGGTCGCCACCGTTGTTGCGTGCAGTAGCGCAGCGACCTGGCCGGCTTCGATGTCGGCCTCGGTGAGCGCGGTGGTCACACCCGTGATGACACCGTTTTCGAAATCCGGTGGTGTCGAGAGCACCTTCATCGGCACGACCCGGGCATCTGGTCCCAGTGCTATCACGTCGGTGAAGGTGCCGCCGATGTCGGCGCCGATGCGCCATAGCCCTGGATGTCCGACCGAGTCCTGCCGGGGTGTATCTGACGGGGTCATCGATCTCCCTGATTCGTTGTTCCGATCCGATGTCGCAGCGGCGCGGGTGCACGGCATGAGTACGGCGTAGCCGATGTGTCACCCGTCGGAGTGTCCTGCGTCACTCGACTATAGGGGGATTAAAAGATATCAACAAGATGCAGTTGATATCTTTTAACTCCCTTCGGGTACGTCGCTGGGAGGGCGGTAGTATCAGTACAAGTCGTCGAACGGGGGCTCAGTGCGGTATCAACCAGCGATCCTGCAGCAGGAAGATGCTGAGGGCACGATGATGGATCGGGCCTACAGGCGACTCAAGCGCGAGATCATCGAGATGCAGCGACCACCCGGCCAGCACTTCACGGAACAGGATGTCGCCGCAGTTCTCGGGCTCAGCAAGACTCCGGTCCGCGAGGCGCTCGCGCGGCTGCATCGTGACGGACTCGTCACGCCTCAACCGCGGGCAGGTTATGTCGTTTCGACGATCACTCTGGGTGATGCGGCCGACCTGTGCGACATGCGGACTCTCCTCCAGAGCGAAGCAGCAGCACTAACGGCCCAACGGGGACTGCCCGACCGGGAACGCGCACGGCTCGAAGAGCTTTGCGTCGACGAAGAATATGGCCAGCTTGCGGGACCTCATTTGGACGAGCGCCTCCGGCAGAACTATGAGTTCGAGGCGATAGTCGCCAACGGCAGCGGCAATCAGCGCCTCGCCGCGAGCATTGTGAGCGTGTTCGATGAGATCGAGCGGATCGTTCGCCTGGCAGTGACGCTGTCGCCCACTATGCCGCCAGGCCGCACCGAGCAGCGAAGAGCGATCCTCGACGCAATCGTTGCCCGCGACCCGGTAGCCGCCCGCGATGCGATGCAACGTCGGACGCAGGCAGCACGCCGAGAGATCATCGATGCCCTGACTCGCAGCCACTCGGTGACCTCGACACCGATATCGCTTCCCGATATCGGCGTCGACGGCTGACATCAAACCCTCGTCAGCGGGTTGGATACCACTGATCCGATACGCCGCCCAAGTTCCTCGACATCCGGCCGCGCGGCGCCATACAACAGTCGAACGTGATCGGCCGGCCCCTTGAATCCTTGGCCGGACAGTGCCGGGATGCCCGCATCCAGCAGCAGTTCTTCCAGATCGCTGCCATGCCTGCCCGTCACCGCGAGATCCGCGAAGACAAAGACCCCTGCTGCCGGTCTTACCGCGGGAACACTCGCCTCTGCCAGGCAGGTCATGAGTATGTCTCGACGCTCTCGCATCGTTGCGAACTCACCGTCCAGCCAGTCCGATGGTCCGGTGAGGGCAGCGACGGCGGCGGCTTGCGGCACGTCGCCGACGTTGATTACATCGCACTCGAGCGCGGTGTGGATCTTGTCTATCAGGTGCTTGCTCGAGTGGACGTAGCCGACGCGCCAGTTCGTGAAGGCATAGTTCTTGCTCAGACTGGTCACCGTGACCAGCCGATCCGATATTCCGCTGAAGGACATCAACGGCACGTAGCCAGGACCGTCGTGGACGTAGCGTTCGTACGACTCATCGGAGAACACGATGAGTCCGTGGCTCTCGGCCAGGGTGACGATGTCGCGAAGACACTCTCGGGTCGGTACGTCACCGGTGGGATTGTTCGGATTACAGAGCAAGATCGCGCGCGTTCGCGCCGAAATCGCCGCCGCGATGGCGTTCACATCGATGCGCCACCCGTCGCGGGCAGTGGTGTGTATGTAGCGCGGAGTGCCACCTGCGAGCCGGACCAGGCCGTCGAAGAAGTAGGTGGGCGCTGGAACGAGCACCTCGTCACCTGGCGCTATCAATGCTCGCAACGCGATACTCATGCCGTGCTGAGCGCCATGAGTGATCAGCAAGCCGGAATCGGGGCGAACCGTGATCCCGATATCCTCGGTCAGCTTCTCGGCTATCACCTGCCTCAACTCCGGCATCCCCCGGCTGATCCGTGGACCGGGATGTTCGGCTGTCCACCGCGCCGCATCCAAAACGTGGGGAGGCATCGGCAGAATCGGGACACCTTGCACCGGCACGAAGGACCGGCCTTCGCGAACCTTGGCGTCGACATGCTCGGACAGCACTAGCGCCGACAATCTCTCCAGCATCGAATCACCTCTAGTATCTTTCATTTGGAGAGTTAAGATACTAACCGTCGGCCGGAGATTCGGCACGCCGTTCCCATCGAGGGACTGGTGGCCGACTACTCGGCACCGCCTCCGCGCGCATGTGGCGCCTCCGCTGCCCAGGTATGGCCTACAGCGGGTTGGGTGGAACACAGGTGAAGGTGACCGAGATCAGCACGAAGGCGCTGACCGACCATTTCAAAGCTGCCGTCGCCAGTTGGGGGTTGACCACGAACGTCGAGCAGTAGGCGCATCGGCGCGAGGATCCTGCCATGCCGATTCCGGGATGTCTGCCCGTAGTAATCCATTGCTGTACTTGGTTGCTGGAGTGTATCTAAGCTTTTACCCGTAGCTCAGTCAATGAGAGGAGGGTGTGATGGCGGAGAGATCGCAGGTCAACGACGCCATTGAACTTAGTAGCAGCGCGTTTGCCGACCGTGCGTTGATTCCCGAGCACTTCGCTCTCGACGGGGGTAACGCGTCACCGCCGCTGACGTGGGAGCGCGTCCCCGCCGGCACTGCGGAGCTGGAGCTGGTCTGCGAGGATCCGGACGCACCGCGGGGCACGTTCGTGCACTGGGTCGTCTCCGGAATCCCGCCCACCACGATCGGCATCGGCGAGAACGGCCTGCCTGTTGGGGCGACGGCGGGCCGGAACGACTTTGGGCGGTCCGGCTGGGCTGGGCCGCGGCCGCCGAAGGGTGACCGCGCACACCGCTATGTCTTCACGCTCTTCGCCGCCGACCAGCCGCTCGGGCTGCCGGCGGGCGCGACCGCGCGCGATCTCCTGGCGGCGTTGCGCGGCCATGAACTGGCCAGCGGCACCCTCGTCGGGCGGTTCGCGCGCTAGAGGATGCCTGCGAGGGTAAGTGAATCGACCACGTAAGGCGGTGCGAACACATGGTGACCCAGCACGACGAACACCGATCCCTGTACCTGTCATATCTCGAGTACTGCAATGAGCACGATTTCGATCGAATGGCGTCATTTTATACATCGACCATCAAAGTCGATGACGCCCCTATGGATCCAGCCGCTGTTACGGCACAATTCTCGCCTCTTATCTCCGCATTTCCTGACTGGCATTGGGAGATGCGACACCTCGTTGTCGACGGCAACTATATCGCGGTGCACTTCACGGTAACCGGTACTCACCAGGGGGCTTTCCAGGGAGTTGAGGCGACCGGCCGTCGGGTGACTATTTCGGAGTTCACTCTTTATCACCTCGAAGACGGCAAGTTCGCCGAGGTCTGGGACTACACCGATATGGACGCGTTAATGAGGCAAATCGGGCAACGCGAGGCACCGCTGACGGCCCCCGCTGGCGAAGCCGGTACCGCAGACAGCTGACTTCGCTCCCGCCACGGCGACCAGACCCACGACTCATGTGTTTCAATTTCGGACAGCGTCGGGTCGGGGCAGAATTGCGGCCGTCGGACGCCGGTGTTTGGTTTGACTCCATCTCCTGGAAGGCAGGCCGATGACCCCCACCACACCCTCGTTCTTCGAGGCGCAACTTCCCGCCCTGTTGAGCAGCGGAAGAGACGCACCGGCGTTTTGGATGCTCGATCTGCTGTGGATTCCGCTGCTGGAGGCCCATCAAACCGGGGGCCTGTTTTCGGTCACCGAGCAGTGGATGCCGAAAGACTCGGGGGCACATACCAAGCACGTGCACAATGTCGACGAGTGGTTTTACGTCCTCGACGGCACCGTCGACTTCGAGCTCGAGGGCGAAACGTCGTCGGGGCAAGATGGCGACTCGCTGTGGATTCCCCGGGGCACCGTGCACAGTTTCAACGTCACGAGCGATGTATGCCGCGTGCTCAACGGCTATACCCCGGCCGGTTTCGAGCAGGTGATCAAGGGGCTCGCGAGACCGGCGCCGAAGCGTGAGCTTCCCCCGAGAACTGCAGAGCCGGCGGCAGCAGACATCGCGGCAGCACAATTCCTGTGCAGCAACTACTGGACCGCACGAGCCGACGACCCCTGGGCGAAATTCTTCGTCAGCTGATCCCGCGCCCGGTGTTCAGTCATTCCGCTGATGCCTACTGGCTCATCGCCCAACAGACCGGAAACCCTCGCGCAAGCACCGGCTGGCCGCGGGACCCGCTCGGGTGGTCGATCTGGTCGACGTGCTGGGCCTGGCCCAGTCGACGGTGTCGAAACATCTTTCCTGCCTGCGTGATTGCGGACTGACGACCTGCGCAATCGGCCGTGATTCAGCTGCGCATGACCTGCAGTGCGGACTTTTCCAGGCGGTCGGCGATTTCCACGTACGAGGAATAGCCCACGCCTGCGCGGACCAGGGCGCCCGCGTACAGCAATTCCAGGGTTTCCACGATGTCGAGATCGGCGTCGGGGCCGAGGGCGTCCATCAGGCGCTTGCGGATTTCGATGCCTATGCGGGTGCGCAGGTGCGCGACATCCGGGTCCGTGCCCAGCAGGGCGCTGGTGACCGCCCCGGCCAGGGCGGGTTCGTCGGCAACGAGCATGGCGATCTGGCGCAGCACCGCGACCACGCGTGCGGTCGGATCGGCGGAGTCGGTGAGCGGGGCCTGCGTGGCGGCCAGCCGACGCCAGAACACCTCGGCGACAAGGTGTTCCTTCGAGGAGAAGTAGGTGTAGGCGGTGGCCGTGCCGACGCCGGCGGCCGCGGCGACCATGCGCACCGTGAGCCCCGCGAACCCCTCGCGGGAGAGCACCTCGAGTGCCGCCCTGGTCAGCCTGTCGACCGTATCCGCCTGCTTCTCGGTGAGACGGCGGCGAGTGGCCTCCATATTCACCGGGGCCGGGTCGATGGAAAGGGGATCGGACACGTGTCTGGATGCTACTATGGGTCCGCTTCGAGAGCAACTCGCACCGCCGCGGCAATCCACGGGCGAGGTGACGGCAGAAAGGTTCCGCGCTGATGACTCGCGCCGATTCGGTGATTTCCACGGATACCACACGATTGTTCGAGATTGCCGAGCAAACAACTGGTTTCATGCCGCCGGAGGAGGGCCGCGCGCTGTACGAGGCCGCGCTGCGCTACGCCGGCGACGGAATAATCACCGAAATCGGCACGTACTGCGGGAAATCCTCGATCTATCTCGGCGCCGCCGCACGGGAAACCGGTGCGGTCGTTTACACGATCGACCACCATCACGGCTCCGAGGAGCATCAGGTGGGCTGGGAATATCACGACACCTCGCTGGTCGATCCGGAGACCGGACGCTTCGACACGGTCACCGAATTCCGCCGCGCGATCGTCCGAGCGGGGTTGCAGGACACGGTGATCGGCGTGCTCGGTTCGTCGGCCACCGTCGCCCGCATGTGGCGCACGCCGATTCGGCTGCTGTTCATCGACGGCGGGCATACCGAGGAGGCCGCCCAGCGCGATTACGACAACTGGGCGCTCTGGGTGGCGGCCGGCGGCGCCCTGGCGATCCACGATGTGTTCCCCGACCCCGCCGACGGTGGGCAGGCTCCGTACAATATCTACCGAAAAGCGTTGGACGGTGGGAAGTTCCGTGAGGTGTCGGTGACCGGGTCGCTGCGCATCCTCGAACGGAGCGCTGGGTGCGGCGGTCGCGCCTGAGCTGATCGCTCAGGCGAAACCCCTTCGTTCACAGGCAAATTCGGCCACCTCAGGCTGCCCACTGTGGCATCGCAGCGGTCGCTGAATTGCAGGGTCTCGAAAGTCGTGGCATCTGCCGATTGATCCACCTGGGCCTTTCCGATGTCTCAGCTGTGGCCCGTGCGGTCTGTCTAATTACAGGAACGTCGAGTACCCGTGAGCGAGCGGCGGCATGGCGTTGGACGCCGACCACGTCTCCTCGACGTAGGCCTGGAAGGTGCGAGCAGGCTCTCCGGTCAGGTGCTCGACGTCGTCGATGGCCTCGGCGACGTCGCCGAACGAGACTGCCTCCGGGCCGGTGATGGTGCACTGTTGATTCGAGCGTGTGCCGGTCACCCGTTGTAGCGAACCACAAGGAATTTGTCGCCCTGCGTCGGATCCGCTGTGGAGCCCGCCACGACGATCTTGCCGTCGTGCTGGACGGCCACCGCGTTGGCACTGTTTGCCTTGACACCCGGGTTGGTGGAGACCTTGCCACCATTGCCGAAACCGGCGTCGAGTTTCCCATCGCTGGTGTAACGAGCCAAGGCGATAGTGTCGCCGGTTGCCGTGCCGGTGCTGGTACCGGCGGCAACCAGTTTGCCGGCGGGGGTGAGCGCCAGGCCGTAGGCAACGGCGGCCTTACCGCCGAAATCCGTCGAGACCTTCCCGTTCTCACCGAAGTCGGTGTCCTGCTGGCCGGAGGAGGTGTAGCGGACGAGCACGAATTTGTCGCCCTGCACCGGATCCCGTGTGGACCCCGCGACCACGATCTTGCCATCGGAATCGATCACGACGGCTTTGGCATGACCGGCCCGGGTGCCCAGATCCGCGGAAATCTTGCCGCCGAGGGCAAAACCGGCGTCGAGCCTACCGTCGGCGAAATAGCGGGCCAGGGCGATATTGTCACCGGTGGCGGTGCCGTGGCTGGTGCCCGCGGCCACAAACCCGCCGCCCGGTTCGATTGCCACGCCATTGGCGATGTCGTCCTTGCCGCCGAAATCCGTCGATACCTTGCCGCCGTCGCCGAAACCGGCGTCGAGCTTGCCGTCGGTCGTGTAACGGACGAGCAGGAAGTTGTCGCCCTGGACCGGATCGCGGGTGGAGCCCGCGACCACGATCTTGCCGTCGGGCTGCAGGACAACGGCGTTGGCGCGATCGGCTCGGGTACCCAGGTCGGTGGAAACCTTGCCGCCGTCGCCGAAACCGGTGTCAAGTTTGCCGTCGCTGGTGTAGCGAGCGAGGGCGATGGTGTCGCCGGTGGTGGTCGCGTGGCTGGTGCCCGCAGCAACGATCTTGCCGTCCGGCCCGATGGCGACGGCGTTGGCGACATCGGCCTTGCCGCCGAAATCCGTCGATACCTTCCCGCCATCGCCGAAACCGGCGTCGAGCTTGCCATCGGCGGTGTAACGGATGACGGCAAAATTGTCACCCTGCGTCGAATCCCGCGCCGAGCCCGCCGCGACGATCTTGCCGTCCGGCTGCATCACCACCGCCCGGGCATAGTCGGCGCCGGAGCCGAGATCGGCGGACACCTTGCCACCGGAACCGAACCCGAAATCGAGCGTACCTGCCGCCCCGGACGTCTGGTGCGAGCACGATGCGACCGCTAGCGCGGTGATCACACCGAAACCCAAGCGGCGCAGTGTATTCCCGGTCGATCTCGATCGTGTTGCACACAATATCCCAGCCACCTTTCGCTTCGAACGATGAGGACGGCAGAGCGATAGTTCGGCAACTGATCTTCCCTCTCGACCGAACCTTCAATCAACTCGGGGTGGGTCACTCGTGGTGGCCACCGAGCCGTCTGCACAGGTGCCTCCATGTCAGGTAGCGCGGCGGCCCCGGCTCGATCCTCAGACCTCGGCAAGAATTTAGGAACGATTGTTCTTGACTGATCATTCCTTAACTACCTACACTTCCCGTATGGCACGTCCACGAGGGTTCGACGAGACAGCGGTAATACGTTCGGCAGCAAAGCTTTTCGCCGGCCTCGCGTATGACGGAGTTTCCATCGACGAGCTGGTGTCCGAGCTCGGTGTACACCGCAACAGTCTGTACAAGACGTTCGGGAGCAAACGCGGCCTGTACCTCACCGCGTTGCGATGGTCACTCGAACACGATGTCGGCCCTCTGATCACCGCCTTCGGAGAGTCTGCCGACCCGACGCCGCAGGCCCAACTCGCGAACGGCTTGGATCTACTACTGCTTGCGGCAGCCGAACAGGCACCGATGGACACCGAGGTGGCCGACGAGGTCAACCGCGCGCTTATCGCGATGGACGAGGCTATCGGCGAGCGTGCCACCGCGACGGTCCTCGGGCTCCGCCTGCGTGCCCGATTCGCTGCGGCCAGAGAATCCGAATAACCAAGCAGTACACAACCATCGAGAGGAACATTCATGGCGCACATCTACGTCGAGGGCAGCGACCTCGTCATCAGGCTGACAGGTCTCGACCGCTTGTTCGCACTCGAGGGCAGCCTGACCGTCCCGCTGGCCAATGTCCGCGGCGCGACGGCCGATCCGGGAATCATCAAAGAGCCCAGAGGCATTCGCGCACCCGGCACCAACATTCCAAGGGTGGTTACCGCGGGCACTTTCCACCGAGACGGCGAGCGGGTCTTCTGGGCCGTCCGCGACCCGAACAAGGCCGTGGTCATCGAACTGGCCGATCACCACTACGCCCGGCTCGTTGTTCAGGTACCGGATCCCCGAGCGGCAGTCGCACTGGTCGAGCACGCCACACCGCGATAGTCCAGTCTGCAGCTTTCCTGCAGCCCAACACGAAAACCCATGCATCCAAGTGTATTTCACCCCGAAATCGGCGTCCTGGATGGTGGAGATCGTTTACCTCAGTAGTGATTTTGGTGACTCGCTGGCGAAGCCTGACGGTGGCTCGCCCTTCCTGACGCTCAGAGCGTCAAGGATCTCACCGGGCTGCTGACCTCGGCGGCGGAGCGCTGAGTTCGGGACAGTTACCGCTCCCGGACTGCGTAGGTCAGGTGGGTCACCCGTTGCGTCGGCTCCGCGCGGACCTGCTCCAGGGCCACACGGCCTGCGTCCACGCCCTCGAACAGGCGGATTCCGGAACCGAACAGCACGGGGGAGAGCGCGATCGTGAACTCGTCGATCAGGCAGGCGTTCACGTACTCCAGGATCGTTGCGCCGCCGCCCGCGATGCGGACGTCTCGGTCGCCAGCGGCCTCGCGGGCCTGGTCGAGCGCGGTCTCGATGCCGTCGTTGACGAAGTGGAAGGTGGTCCCACCCGGCCGCTCCCAGGGGTCACGCTTCTCGTGCGTCACGACGAAGACCGGCGTGTGGAACGGCGCCTCCTCCGGCCACGCTCGCTCGCCGGCGTCGAACATGCGCTTGCCCATCACGCTCGCGCCGGTGCGCTCGAACGTCTCCCGCACGATGTCGTTGTCGAGCCCTTCCTCGCCGCCCTCGCCAAGCTTCAGGCTCTCCCGGAAGTACCGCTGCGGGAATATCCACTGCTGCAGTTCCATCCACTGCTGCCCCATCAGGTCCTCGGGGGACTCGGGCGCGATGAAGCCGTCCAGCGACATCGACACGCTGAAGAACACTTTCCCGGCCATTAGCGGCTCTCCTTCTTGGTGATCTCGGCGACGTAGGCCGCCAGGTTGCTCAGCGTCTGCTCGCCGCCCTCGACCGCGTGGTACTTCTCCACGGCCTGGTCGCGCAGTTCTTTGGTGGGGAAGACCGTGCGCATCTCGATCCGGGTCGCAGCGCCGTCGGGCGCGAACGTCAAGACCGACTCGAAGGCGTTCGGGTCGCCGCGGGTCTCACCGTGCAGCAGCGCGATCCGCTCCGGCGGGGTGATCTCGGTCCAGGAGATCCACTCCTGGTAGTCCGTCCCGTCCGGTCCGTGCATCACGAAGTTCCACTCCCCGCCGACGCGGAACTCGAACGCCGCTGTGGTGGTGGTGAACCCCTCCGGTCCCCACCACCGCGACAGGTGCCGGACTTCGGTGAACGCCTCGAACACCAGCTCCCGTGGGGCACTGATGACCCGGGAGATCACTATCTCGCGGTCGGTCGTCGCGGACTGCGCCGGTGCTCCTCGTCCCGTCGCGCTCATCATCTATTCCTCCTGCCTTGCCTGCTCGAGGCCCTGCACGTACTCGTCCAGCCGGTCGAAGCTCTCGTTCCAGAACCGCTCGAACCCGCCGGTCCACTCGTGAACCGGTCGCAGCCCGCGCGCGTCAAGGCCGTACAGGCGTTGCTTACCTGCCTTGCGGTCCCGCACCAATCCGACATCCCGGAGCACCCGCAGGTGTTTGGACGCCCCCGGCTGGGTTATCCCCAGCTCCTGGGCCAGCTCGGTCACCGGCCGCTCACCCGCCCGCAACAGCGCCAGGATCTCCCGGCGCTGCGGCTCGGCGATCGCGTTGAAGACGTCCGACGTCGTCGCTGCTCGTGCCATGAGGTTCGATCATATTCCCATATCGGTATGCGTCAAGCCGGACGAATCAGTCGGGTCTTGTCAGATGACGATCGTGACCCTTGTCGGCGGCTGCGGAAACACGTATCCCGGAGACGGCACGCGCGACGTCGGCGGCCGACGAGGGTCGGGCTCCGTACCATATTTACCGAAAGGCGTTGGACGGCGGGAAGTTCCGTGAGGTCTCGGTCACCGGGTCGCTGCGCATCCTCGAGCGAAGCGCTGGCTGTGGCGGTCGCGCCTGAGCCGATCGCTCAGGCGAAATCTCATAGATCGCTAGCAAATTCGGCACAATCGACGGCCCGTAGGATCACCGCGGCTCGCGGCGGACATGGATCCTGGCGACGGACAAGCCCAAGTCGCACAAGCTATCTCCGAGGCCACCGAGATCGCCCAGGGGTACCCGAGGCTGCGCCCCCGCATCGAAAAGCCTCTGCCACGACCGAATACAACTCCGCGCCGGACAGCACCTTCGAATACGGCCTGGCCGCACTCCTGGACGGATTCGCCGCACGGCTCACGGCACGCGATACAACCTCGGCCGGGTGACCCGGCCCGGTCTCACCGCGCTTGCGCCTCGATGGTCTCCCGCATAACTTGCAGCCCGCGCACGATCCGCAACCGCGCCTCGGCGGCCGCCGCGTGCGGCAGTACGTCGGTGATCCACACCAGCCGCGCGCCCGCCTCGTCGGAGAAGACCTGGAACGAGGCGTGATGATGGTCGATCGGCAGCGAAAATCCCTCCACCGCCGAATAAGCGAGCCGACGTGCCTCGTCATCAACGGACACGATGTACTCACGGATCACCGCGCCCGTCGGCATGGTCAGATAGCGGACGTCCCCTTCCACCCGCGTATCGGACACATAGCCGGGTAGCAGCCGCTCATGCACTCTTCCCACGTCGCTCACCGCCGCCCATACCTGCGTGGGAGTTGCTGAGATAACCGTAGATTCGGTGATGGTAGCGATGATCGTCTCCTCTGCAGCTCACCGCGACCGTACCAACGGCCCCTGACAGCGGCGTTCGGCACCGCTCGTTCGCCGCTTCCCCACGCTCTTCGTCGGATGGTCAGTGCCCGATGGTGTCCAGCTCGGCTACATCTTCCTCGGAGAGGGAAAGCCCCGCGCCGGTGACGTTTTCGCGCAGATGCGCCCTCGAGGAAGTGCCGGGGATGAGCAGGATGTTCGGGGAGCGCTGCAGCAGCCAGGCCAACGCGACGGACATCGGTGTTGTCCCCAGCCGGCCGGCAACCCTCGAGAGTGTCTCGGATTGCAGTGGCGTGAAACCCCCGAGGGGGAAGAACGGCACGTAGGCGATGTCCTGCGCGGCGAGTCGGTCGATGAGGTCGTCGTCGCGGCGGTGGGCGAGGTTGTACATGTTCTGCACGCACACGACCGGGGCGATGGTCCGGGCCTCGGCGACCTGCTCGCTGGTGACATTGCTGACCCCGAGATGCCGGATGAGACCCTCCTGCTGAAGCCCGGCGAGTGTTTCGAACGCCTCGGCGATCGAGCCGGGCTGGGGGCCCTGGGCATCGCCCATGCGCATGTTGACCAGGTCGAGTACCTCGCTCCCGAGGGACTCCAAGGTCTCGCGCACCTGCTGACGGAGATCCTCGGGTCGGCGGGCGGTGGGCCAGCCGCCCTGTGCATCACGTTCCGCCCCCACCTTGGTCGCGATGAACAACGACTCCGGATAGGGGTGCAGGGCCTCGCGGATCAGCTCGTTCGTCACTCGCGGCCCGTAGGCGACGCTGGTGTCGATGTGGGTGATCCCGAGCTCGGCCGCCTCGCGCAGCACGGCCAGTGCGCCGTCGCGGTCCTCTGGTTGGCCCATGACCCAAGGGCCCGCGAGTTGCATTGCACCGTAACCGAATCGGGTGATGGTCTGATCGCCCGTAACCCACGCGCCGCCGGGAAGTGACGCAGTGGAAGAGGTGGATGTGTTCATCAGGTTCGGGATTCTCTCTGATCGGAGGTGGCGCGTGTCGCCGCCTTGGACCATGATCAGGGAGTTACTTCCCATTGGGAAGTAGGCACTTTATGGTGCGTAACTCACTTATCGGACGGGTGTTATCGACATGGGGATGCCGAAAGCCGCTCGGGAACGAGCGCAGAGCAAGGTGGAGTACAACGCGTTCCTGGCGGCATGTCCCAGTCGCCAGCTGCTCGATCGAATCTCGGACAAATGGGTCGTGCTGGTCCTCTGCGCGCTCGCGGGCGACACTCCGGACCAGCCCGATGCGGCAGCGGCAGGAAAGGTGATGCGCTACTCCGAGATCGCACGGCTACTGGCCGGCGTCAGCCAAAAGATGTTGACCCAGACATTGCGGGCCCTGGAACGGGACGGCGTCATCACCCGCACCGTGACGCCGACCGTCCCCGTCACCGTCACCTATGAACTGACCGACCTAGGCCGTTCCCTTCATGACGTGACCCGCGGCCTCAGGACCTGGGCACAGGGCCACATGGGCGAGATACTCACCCAACGCGAGGCCTACGACGCTCGCGTCTCGTAACAACAGTCGGTCCGGCGGCGGGCGGCTCCCGCTCTCGCGAGGCGCCGCCCAGGCGCCGGAATTACCTTATCCGGCAAACATTTTCAGAGCACCGCTTCGATCGCGGAAATAACCGCCGGATCCTTCGGCTCGGTGCGCGGGCGGAAACGCCCGACAACCTTGCCGTCGCGATCGACGAGGAACTTCTCGAAGTTCCACTGAATGTCCCCCGCCTCGCCCTCGGCGTCGGCGGTCTGGGTCAGCTCGGTGTACAGCGGGCTGCGGGCGTCGCCGTTGACGTCGACCTTCTCCAGCAGCGGGAAATCCACGCCGTAGGTGGTCGAGCAGAACTCGGCGATCTCCTCGGCGGTGCCGGGCTCCTGGCCCATGAACTCGTTGCACGGCACGCCGATCACGCTGAATCCGCGCGGGCCGTAGGTCTGCTGCAGCTCGACCAGGCCGGTGTACTGCGGGGTCAGGCCGCACTTCGAGGCCACGTTGACCACCAGCAGCGCCTTGTCACCGGCCAGATCGGCCAGGGTGGTGGGTTCGTCGGCAAGGGTTTTGACGGGAATCTCTCGAATGGTCACAAGGGGAGATGCTACCTCCGAATCGAGCTTCACCCCGGCGGACAACATGAGATGGCCCGGTCAGCGGGTGGCTGCCGGGATGGCTTTCAACCTTGGCGTCGGTCGGGATCTGCTGGGCATGCGCTGAGCCAGACCGACTCGCCGGGCTCGCGCCCCGGCCGGGCATGAAAAAGGGGCACGCGATCGTCTTGACGTCGTCTGATTAAAGACGGATAATGATGGGTACGCCAGAAACGCTGAATAGAACCATGAGGACGGCGGAGACGTCCAAAGACCTACATGATTCTGTTAGGGCATCTGGAGAGGCCCCCGGCACGTCAGCCCCGAAACCGAAGCCGAAGCGACGACTAAGGCTCACGGATCGAGACGTGAGTACCGGGGACTGTCTTATGTTCGGGGCCCGCACGAACTCGTCGCGCGTGGTGACGAACGCGGCGCTGCGGCCCGCCATCCGGCTCACATCCCAATGAGATGACCAGGACCCTCGAGTCGCGTGTGACGTCGTGAACGACGTCCTGCAACCCCTGGTCGATCTGCCCGGCATCCGAGAAACCGCGGACCGCGCTCGTAATGCCCTGGCCGAGGTGCACCGACATCGGGCGAATTTATCGCGGCGGTCGTGGGCTCGACCAAGGCATCGACACCTCCACCGCGGTCGGTCGCATTTTCTTCCAAATCCTCGGTGCGATAGCCGAATTCGAGCACGCCCTGATGTCCGAACGCACACGCGACGGGCTCGCCGCAGCCCGCGCCCGAGGACGCACCGGCGGCCAGAACCCCAAACTCGGCCCCCGACAGGTCCAACTGGCCCGACAGATGTACGACGAACACGGCAAGCGCCGCTACACCGTCGACCAGATCGCCGCCGAGTTCGGCGTCACCCGCCCCACTATCTACCGGCACCTCAACAAGCCGACCCCATAGCGTCACAACACCGGGGCTGACCAGGAACTACGCGAACTTCGTTGGATTTTCGGCGATTACTACTTCTGCCGCCAATTGCATCGGAGGCGAACTCGCTACGGTCTGCGTATCGACATCGGCATGGGCGGCAATCACGGCCTCTACCAGTGGGATTCAGCTGTTCCGGCAGTGGTGAGGATAGACGTGTCCTGTCTCATTGGAGTTGAGGCAGTAGGAGGGTTCTGATCTGCGGTGCCTCAAGTCGGTGATCGTGGACGCTGGTCGGGAACGACTGGCAGCGGGTGGTGGACACGACAGTCGCGGCCGCAGGAGTTGCCTGCTGTCGCGGTGACATCCGTGGGGCATAGCGTTCTCCAGGCGCGGGAAGGCGTTAAAACTGGGTTCACACCGAGATTTCGCGACAGACAGGGATCCAGAACGTGACCTCGACAAGCAAGCTGGTGGTGATCCTTGTGGCTGCTGCCGTCTCAGTGGCGGCGTTCGCCGGCTCCGCGCAGGGTGGGCTGGAAACTGCGGTGGACAGGCATGAAGGCGTGGCAGAGTGCATCCAGTGGTGGTGGACCGACAGTGGCACGTCGACGACGACGATCCATTGGCACAACCTTTGCCCGAGCAGGCAGAAGCTGATGGTCTCATGGCGGAACAATCGGACGAATCAGAATCCAGATGACGTGATGTATGGGATTCCGGGTGGTAACGAGGGCTCCGACACGTGGGAGGGCATTCCGATCGCCTTCAGACAGTTATGAGGACGCATCCAATCGCCCGCCCATCGTCCATCGGGACACCAGCGGTATGGCTGGTTGGCTGGTTGTAGGGGCTGTGCTCGGGCCAGTTGTTCGGGCCTCGCGGCCGAGGCGGTGATCGTGCCTTCGCTTATAGGGCCCGATTATCAGTCTGGCGCGGCGAGTTGTCCTGTGTGGCAGCTGATTCGGTCTCGGTATGAGGGATCTCGCGTAGCGAACCGGCCGCCTCCAGCAGGCGCCACCGATACGCGCGCGGCGGGCCTCATAGCGGCCGGAAGGTCCGCGCCGCGCCGGAATCAGCTGCCGCGCCGACGATCTCGCTCAACACGGCTCGCACCGTCGCGACCTGGTCTGCACCCGCCCGCGCGGCAAGCCTTCGCTCGTACTCGGCGTGGAATTCCCGCACAGTGTCCAGCATGTCGCGGCCCCGGTCGGACAGGTGCAGCAGTTTGGCGCGCTTGTCCGCCGGATCCGGGCACCGCTCCACGTAGCCGTCCCGTACCATTTCGTCGACGACCTTGGCCGCACCCTGCGCGGTGATCCCGAGACGCTCCCCCAATTGGCTTGCGGTGAGCGCGTCCTCGGCCAATGTGCGCAGTACATAGCCGTAGGAAGCGCCGAGCATGCGATGGCCGTGCTCAGCCAGATGCGTGTGCAGCTCCCGAACGAACGCCTGGTATGCCTGCCCGAGCAGGACGCCGAAATCCATCCTTGACTCCTTCCCGTCAATATGTTCAACTCTAGTTGTACACCATAGTTGAACACATTGGTTGAATACATAGGAGTCACAGCATGCCACTCATCAAATCCGCCGACGCGCCCGTCTTCGAAGCTCCCCTCATGACCGCAGTCGGCCTAGCCGCCCCCAGTCGCGGCTCCACCGAGAACAGCGTCTGGCGCTTCACCATGCACCCAGGCAATCCCGGCCACGAGCACGCGGTCTCGCGGGAGGAGATCTTCATCGCCCTCTCCGGCCGGGCCCGCGCCACCATCGACGGCGAAACCCGAGACTTCTGCGCCGGCGACGCACTGGTGATCCCTGCACACACCGTCTTCCGCGTGTCCGTGCCAGGCGACGAACCGTTCGAGGCGGTGGCGATCCTGCCGGTGGGGGCCTACGCCCAAGCGCCCGGCGGCGACCGAGTCAGCCCGCCCTGGGCTCAATAGTCAACGCACAATCGATCGCACAGGAGAGTCATGCCGCACATCACCGCCGACCGCGCCCCTCGCTTCGAGAACGACCACGCGAACTTCACCGGTCTGGCCGCACCCAGCCGCGGATCCACCGAGAACAGCGCGTGGCGACTCACCATCAAACCGGGCGTCGACGCGCCGGCACACGCCCTGGATCGCGAGGAGATCTTCATCGCGCTGTCTGGCACGATGACCGTCACCATGGGCGGCGAAATCCTCACGGTGGCAGCCGGGGACGCGCTTATCGTGCCCGCGCACGAGCTATTCGCCATGTCCAATCCGAGCGATGAACCGTTCGAGGCCGTCGTGGTGCTGCCCGTCGGCGGGCAGGGGCTTATTCCCGGTCAGCCGCCGGTCGTCGCACCCTGGGCGCGCTGACCCGCATTTGTCGGCCGAGTACTCGGCACCGTCTAGGGGCTCGGGGGTGCCCGCGGTCAATACGCAACGTTCCAGTGCTTGATCCCGTTGATCCAGCCCGACCGCAGCCGCACCGGATCGGCGAGCTGGTGCAGGTCGGGCAGGACGTCGGCGATCGCGTTGAAGATCAGGTCGATCTCCAGCCGGGCCAGATTGGCCCCGACGCAGTAGTGCGCCCCGGTGCCGCCGAATCCGAGGTGCGGATTCGGGTCGCGCAGCACGTCGAACCGGAACGGGTCCTCGAAGGCGTCCTCGTCGAAGTTGGCCGAGCTGTAGAACAGCGCGACCCGCTGCCCGGCCGAGATCGCCTGACCGCCGAGCTCGAGATCCTGCGTGACGGTGCGCTGAAACGCCGTCACCGGCGTCGCCCAGCGCACGATCTCGTCGGGCGCGGTGCGCGGGCGGTCCCGCTTGTACAGCTCCCACTGGTCCGGATGGTCCACGAATGCCTTCATGCCGTGGGTGATGGCATTGCGCGTGGTCTCGTTGCCCGCCACGGTCAGCAGGATCATGAAGTAGCCGAACTCGTCCGAGCCCAGCGCCTCCCCGTCCACATCGGCGGTGACCAGCTGGCTGACGATGTCGTCGCACGGTTCCGCGCGCCGCTGCTCGGCCATGTTCCAGGCGTAGCCCAGAATCTCGGCGGTGGCCGTCATCGGGTCGCCGTATTCCGGATCGTCGTAACTGAGCATCTGATTCGACCAGTTGAACAGCTTGTGCCGGTCGGCCTGCGGCACCCCGAGCAGTTCCGCGATCGCCTGCAGCGGCAGCTCGCAGGCCACCTGCTGCACGAAGTCACCACTCCCGGTTTCCTTGGCCTCCTGCACGATTCGCGCGGCGCGCTCGGTCAGCGCGGCCCGCAGCGCCTCGATCGCGCGCGGGGTGAACCCCTTGGAGATGATGCGCCGGATCTTGGTGTGCTTGGGCGGATCCATGTTGATCAGCAGCGCCTCGCCGGTCAGTTCCATCTGCTCGCGCGTGGTGTCCGGGGGCAGCCGGACGATGGCGCCGTTGGTGTTCGAGGAGTACAGCTCCGGATGCCGCGAGATCTCCCGGACGTCCTCGTGGCGGCTCACCACCCAGTAGCCGCCGTCGTCGAAGGGCAGGTTGTATTCGCGCTCCTGGGCGTTCCACCACACCGGCGCGGTCCGGCGCAGCTCCGCGAACTCCTCCACCGGTTTGCGTTGTTCCCACAGACCGGGATCGGTGAAGTCGAATCCGGCGGGAAGCGATGGCACGGGCACGGTTCCTCCTCACGGTCCGCCGCGTCGCGAACCGGCGTGAAAATGAAACGAGTTCTAGAGAGATTCAAGCACCTCAAAGCATTTCTGAACAGGTGTCTGATCATGATTCTGAAACCATGATCACTTGCACCGCGCCCGACCTGCTGTGACGCCGGCTACATACTCGATCTTCACCAGAATTAGAACTTGTTCTACAGTGGGTCCCGGGCACGTGCTTCGGGCCCTGACGACCACTTCGAGGATGAGGTAACCGATCATGACCGACTCTCCGCGCAGCGCGGACACCGCCGAGGCCGATTACGTCGTCGTGGGCGCGGGCAGTTCCGGCGCCACCATCGCCGGGCGGCTGGCCCAGACCGGTGCCCGCGTCATTCTGCTCGAGG
Source organism: Nocardia albiluteola (assembly GCF_018860155.1). Lineage (GTDB taxonomy): Bacteria > Actinomycetota > Actinomycetes > Mycobacteriales > Mycobacteriaceae > Nocardia > Nocardia albiluteola. The sequence continues at coordinate 602,046 of NZ_JAHKNI010000001.1, read as the reverse complement.
CCGGTCGCAAGGACAACACCCGCCTGGTCACCAGCCCCGGCATGATCACCATGGTGCACACCGTGCCCCAGCTCAAGCACCGCGTCACATGGAGCCAGTACTCCGTCCCGCAAAAGCATGCCAACGAGCGCGAGGTCCCGATGACCCGCGGCAAGGTGCTGGGCGGCTCCAGCTCGGTCAACGGCATGCTCTTCGTGCGCGGCAACCGCGCCAACTTCGACTCCTGGGCCGCCGAGGGCAACAAGGGCTGGAGCTACGAGGACGTGCTGCCCGCCTACAAGCGCTTGGAGAACTGGCAGGACGGCGCGAGCGACTACCGCGGCACCGGCGGCCCGATCGAGGTCACCCGCCAGCAGGACCTGACTCCGATCACGCAGGAGTTCATGACCGCCGCGTCGGAGACCCTGGGCGCGCCGATCATCGAGGACTACAACGGCGAATCGCAGGAAGGCATCTCGATCTTCCAGCAGAGCGTGCGAAAGGGGCTGCGCTACAGCTCTTCTCGCGGCTACCTGACCGATATGCCGAACCCGACCCTGAGCGTGCTCACCAACGTGCACGCCACCCGCGTGGTCATCGAGAACGGCCGCGCCACCGGCGTGGAGATCCAGGAGAAGAACGGCTCGCACCGCATCGTGCGCGCCGCCAAGGAGGTCGTGGTCTCCGCCGGCGTCGTCGGCTCGCCGCAACTGCTGATGCTCTCGGGCATCGGGCCGGCCGGGCACCTGCGCGACCTGGGCATCGCCGTGCACCAGGACCTGCCGGTCGGGCAGAACCTGCACGACCACCTGTTCGTGCCGATGACCTTCGTCTCGAAAAAGGCCATCCACCGCGGCATTCCGACCTACTTCGCCCGCGGCATCATGCGCGAGCTGCGCAACCCGGGCAGCTCCTGGATGGGCCGCACGGTCTTCGAGGCCGCGGGCTTCGTCAAGACCAAGTTCGCCGAGGGCGACTACCCGGACATGCAGATCCACACCCTGCCGTGGAGCTACCCGACCCCGAACCAGGACGAGGACAAGCTGCACCTGGTCGACCGGCGCGCGGCGCTGACCATCATGCCCAGCCTCATCTACCCCAAGAGCCGCGGCGAGGTGCGCCTGGCCTCGGCGGATCCGTTCGCCTCGCCGCTGATCGACCCGGGCTACCTGTCCGATCCGTGGGACACCGAATTCCTGATCGAGGGCATCAAGATGATCCGGGATGTGATGTCGCACAAGAGCATCGCGGGCGACGTCGTGGAGAACTTCTTCCCCGGCAACGAGTGGGCCGACGAGACCGCGCTGCGGCGCGAGCTGCCCAACCGCGTGCACTCGATCTACCACCCGGTCGGCTCCTGCCGCATGGGCGTGGACGAGCGCGCCGTGGTCGATCCGACCCTGAAGGTCAACGGCATCGAGGGCCTGCGGGTGGCCGACGCCTCGATCATGCCGAGCATCACCGGCGGCAACACCAACGCGCCGTGCTACATGATCGGCGAGATGGCGGCCGAATTCATCACCACCGGAGCGTAATTCGTCGTTTCGACAGAGCCCGGGTTCGCAGCATGCGAACCCGGGCTCTTCGCGTGTGCGCCGCTTCGTTCCGGTGCGGACCCGCCATTCCGATCTTTACTCTCTAGACCAGTCGTCATAGTATGGCCGTATGCCACGTCGGACCAACACCCGCGAATGCTTCGTCAAGACAACCGCCGAGCTGCTGCGGCAGCGGGGGTACTACGCGACCGGGATCAATCAGATCCTGGCGGCGAGCGGAGCGCCGAAGGGGTCGTTGTACTTCCACTTCCCAGGAGGCAAGGAGCAACTGGTCGCCGAGGCCGTGACCGTGGCGGGGCAGCAGATGAGCGTCGCGATCAACGCCATCCTTGCCGACGCCGATGACGTTCGTACCGGCTGCGCGCGGCTGATGGCAGCGTTCGAGCAGATTCTGGTCGGCTCGGACTTCCGGGAGGGTTGCCCGGTCGCGACGATCGCACTCGATGTGGCCGCCGACAGCGAGCCCATCGGGTCGGCGTGCTCCGATGCCTACGGCGGGTGGCTCGAGGTGATCGAAAAAACGTTGCGCCGCTGGGGAGTTCCGGGCGACCAGGTCGGCCGGCTCGCGGTGTTCGTGCTGTCCTCGACCGAAGGCGCGCTGCTGTTGGCGCGGGTCCGGCGGGATACCGCCGTGCTCGACGAGGTCGGACAGTACCTGACGGACACGATCGAATCCGCAATTCACTAGCGAAGGAAGACCATGCACGTCCACCATTTCAACTGCGGCACAATGAGACCGCTCGGCGGTCGGCTGATCGACGGCAACGGCCATCCGTTCCGCCCGGCGACGATGATCTGTCACTGCCTGCTCGTCGAGACCGACGCCGGTCTGGTGCTGATCGAGACCGGCTTCGGCGCCAACGGTGCGCAGCGCCCGCGCGAGTGGTTCACGCCGTGGTTCCGTCTCGCGACCCGGCCGGTGCGGGAGCCCGCGGAGTCGGCCGTGTCGCACCTGACCGAACTCGGTTACACCGCCGACGATGTGCGGCACATCGTCTTGACGCACGCCGACCTCGATCATGCGGGTGGACTCGCCGACTTCCCCCGTGCCAAGGTGCATGTGAGCGCGACCGAGCATCGCAGGCTGGGCGGCGCACGATATCGCGACATACAGTTCGCGCACCGTCCGGATTGGGAGTTGTACGAGGACGGCGCAGGCGAGAGCTGGTTCGGCCTGGACGGCGCTCGCCAGCTGCGCGGCCTGCCCGACGACATCCAACTGATCCCGTTGCCCGGCCACACCGTGGGACACAGCGGCGTCGCGGTTCGCCTCGGCTCGGACCGCTGGCTGCTGCACGCGGGCGACTCCCTGTTCTTCCACGGCCAGTTGGATTCGACTCGTCCGCACGCTCCGCTGGGCCTGCGGGTGTTCGAGAGGATCGTTCAGGAGGACGACGCCGCCCGCCGTGACTCGCAACGGAAACTGCGCGCTTTGGTGGCGGCCCATGGTGATCAGGTGACCGTCATCAGCGCACACGAGCAGTCCGCATTGATCGACCGACAGGTCATGGCATCGTGATGGCGGCCGAATTCATCACCACCGGAGCGTAATTCATCGTTTCATCGAGCCCGGGTTCGCGAGCGCGAACCCGGGCTCTTCGCGTTTGCGCCCCGCAGTTCCGGTTCGGACCCGTCATTCCTGTGCGGGACGTCATTCGACGTGCCTTCCGCCCGAATCCACCCCGAGAACCCACCGGATAATGAAAGACGCAGCGCCGGAGGACGATAAGCGCAGCATCTCACAACGACGGGCGCAATGCCCGACGACGATGCGCGCGATAGCCGATGGCAGTCGAAACGATGTCGAGAGAACGGGCGACGGCGGCCGGGAATAGACCGGGATGATTGCGCGTTGACGGTATCGACTGTAGCCTTGGCAACGTCTCCAGCTTGTGGATGCAGGTGAGTAATCCCTCCCACAGTCCGCTGGACACCCCGGCACTCCACTCTCCTCGGTGATCCGAGCGAAGCCGTATTCGAAGTACCGGTACCCGACGTACCGCCCGGGGGTTCACAGCACAGCCACGCGCTGCGCCGACGGCGATCTCGCCGTACCCACCCACACTCTCATTCAGGAGCACATCCCATGCAGGACAACACTATTCATAACAACAGCGGCGATCTGACCACCATCGAGACCGCGACGGAAGTCAGCGGCATCCTCGACATCACCGACAACCACGCCGCGTTGCGCACCGACGGCTACCTGCCCGGACCGCGCGACGCGCACGTGCCGTTGCGCCTGGTCCGCGAGCACGGACTGCGCCGCGGGGATGCGATCACCGGCATCACCGGGCCCAAGCGCGAGGGCATCAAACTGCCCCCGCTGCTGCGGGTCGATCGCGTCAACGGGCTGCCGCCCGCACAGGCCAAGGCCCGCAAACACTTCGGCGATCTCATCCCCATCTATCCACAGGACCGGCTCCGCCTGGAGACCGAGCCGCACGAAATGACCACGCGCGTCACGGATCTGGTGATGCCGATCGGCAAGGGACAGCGCGCGCAGATCGTCGCGCCGCCCAAGGCGGGCAAAACCTCACTGCTGCAATCGATTGCGCACGGCATCGCGAAGAATCACCCCGAATGCCAGCTGATCCTGGTGCTCGTGGGGGAGCGCCCCGAGGAGGTCACCGACCTGTCCCGGGCCGTGCCCGCGGACATCGCCGCGGCCACCTTCGACACTCCCGCGCGCGATCACGTCGCGGTCGCGGAGCTGGCCATCGAACACGCCAAGCGCCTCGTCGAAATGGGCCGCGACGTGGTGGTGCTGCTCGATTCGCTGACCCGGCTGGCCCGCGCCTACAACCTGGCCTCCCCGGGCACCGGGCGCATCCTGTCCGGCGGCGTGGACGCGGGCGCGCTGGCCCCGCCGAAGAAATTCCTCGGCGCCGCGCGCAATATCGAGAACGGCGGCTCGCTGACCATCATCGCCACCACCCTCGTCGAGACGGGTTCGGTCGCCGACACCCTGATCTTCGAGGAGTACAAGGGCACCGGCAACGCCGAACTCAAGCTCGACCGGCACATCGCCGATCGGCGCACCTTCCCCGCCATCGACATCGACCGCTCCAGCACCCGCCGCGACGAGTTGCTGCTCACCCCCGACGAACTCGCCGCCACCGCATCGCTGCGGCGCACCCTCGCCGGCCGCGAGCCGCAGCAGGCCATCGAACTGTTGCTCACCGGTCTGCGCCAGACCGAGACGAACGCCGAATTCCTCGCCCAGATCCGCAACGCCGCCCGCTGACACCCACCAGCGGATTCCGGCCAATTGCGGCCCGAAATAACCGAGTAGCCCGAACCTCGAGCAAGATCGGTCCCGCGTCCAGGTAGCCTGTCTGCAAGATCAGACCAGGCGTCCGTCCGGGCGGACGGACGCCGAGCACCACAACGCACAGCTCGTCTCGCACCCGTTCCGCGGTATCGCAGGGTCGCTGCGACGCCGTTCCGGAAAGGGGGCCGCCTGTCATGCGAACGGCGCTCGCTACCCGCAGCACAGCGCACCATCGGACGCCGGCGGGGATTCCGTCCGGGGGGTGCTGATGTCGCGGGAGGATTTCCTGCGCCGCGTGCGCGACGGCCTCAAGGCACTGCCCGACGACGATCGCACCGTCACGCTCAACGGCCACCGGCGGCACACCACCGAGGAGTCCCCCCGCGATCGCACCGCGATCATCGAACAGTTCGTCGAGCGTCTCGAGCATCACGGCGCCCGGGTGCGGCGGCTGGCCGAAGCGCAGATCCCGGCCGCGGTATACGGGGCGCTCTACGAACATCGCGCGAAATCCGTTGTGGCGCCGGAGGGTTTGCCCGACGAATGGCTCGAGACGTGGTCCGCCAATCCGGATCACCAGATCCTCGACGACCACCCGCAGCTCTCGCCCGAGGAACTGGGCGACGCCGACGCCATCGTGACCTCCTGCGCCGGCGCGGTCGCCGACGCCGGGGCCGTTGTGCTGGACGGCGGGCCGGGCCAGGGCAGGCGCGAGGCGATCCCCAGCTGCCACATCTGCGTGGTGCGCGCGGCGCAGATCGACTCCTCGCTGCCCGAGGTGCTCGACAAGCTCGATTCCCGCCGGCCCATCACCTGGTGCGGCGGCCCGACCGCACCCTCGGACGCCCCGGCCTCGCCCGGCCAGGGCCGCCATCGCCAGCGGCAACTGGTCGTGCTGATCGTCGAATCCGACGAGATTTCCGCGTAAGCACCGCAAGTTCTCCTTAAGCCCGTGGCAAGCCCCGGGCGGCATTCTCATAACCGGTAGGCCACTGCCGGGAGTGGGTGCCGGTCGCGGCTTGTACGAGGGGTCGGGTCGCGACCGAACGCAAATACGGATGTTCCTGCGGTTGGAGGGGGCCGCAGGAGCACCATCCCGTTCCGTTGCCGCCTTGTGATCTTGGTCGGCGGCGTGTCGCCGTATCCTCGAGGGAGAACGATCGGGCGTCGACTGGATCGGGAGGACGATGGAAACCGTGGTGGTCTTCGTGCTCGCCTGCATCTGGTACTGGTCGAGCATGTTCTAGTAGGACCGGGAGCGAAGGGCCGCCGACCTCGGGACGACGGCTCAGCGACCGGTGGCCAGGGTCGCCCCGCCCTGCACATCCAGCACGACACCCGTGATGAATCCGTTGGTCGCCAGCGAAACGATCGCCGCCGCAACGTCTTCCGGGCGGCCGACGCGGCCGGCCGGAGTGGTGGCGACGATCCCCTCGAAGAGCGTGCGCCGCTGATCCTCCGGAATCCGATCCCACCACGGGGTATCGATGACGCCCGGCGAGACCGCATTGATGCGCAGCGGCGCCAGCTCCACCGCCAGCGGGCGGACCATCGCGTCCAGGGCGCCGTTGATCGCGGCCAGGCCCGCGGTACCGGGGAAGGCCGCGCGCGAGGAGCCCGCGGTGATCAGGGTGACCGATCCGTGCGCGGTCAGGTGCGGCAGCGCGGCCTGCAGGATCCGGACCTGCGGCCAGAACTTGGCGGCGAATCCGGCGGCCAGATCGTCCAGGTCGAGTTCGGCGAAGGGACCGCTGCCCGCCGCGCCGCTGACTGCGATCACCAGGTGATCGATGGCGCCCGACTGCGCGAAGAAGGCCTCGATGTCCGCCTTGCTGGCCGCGTCCATGCGGTGGCCGGTGGTGTTGCCGCCGATGCGGACCACCGCCGCGTCCAGCTTGTCCTGGCTGCGGCCGGTGACGACGACCTCCGCCCCGCCCGCGGCGAACAGCGCGGCGGTGGCTTCGCCGATGCCCGAGCTGCCACCCATCACCACGACGCGGTCGACCGGGACATTCGTGGGCTGTGTCATTGCTGGCCTTCTTTCTTCGAGGATACCGTCGTATTCTTGACGAGACTTACAGTCTCGATAACGAGAGTATCGGCTCCGGCATTCCCGTCAAGCCGAAGAACCTCGCCGGACCAGGAAGGGTGGACGTTTGCAATCGCCTGAACCCCCAACGGATTCCGCGCGCCCGCACACCGGCCGGCGCCGCAACGAGGCGGTCCGCTTGGCCATCCTCGATGCGGCGCTGCGCCTGCTGGCCGAATCCGACGGCGCGCCCATCACCATCGATGCCATCGCTCGCGCGGCCGGCGTGGGCAAGCAGACCATGTATCGATGGTGGCCGTCCAAGGGCGCGGTGCTGCTCGATGCGCTGCACGACCGCTCCCGTCAGGACGTTCCCCAGCCGGACACCGGCTCCGTGCACGACGACCTGCTCGCCCTGATCGAGTCGACTTTCGCTGCGGCACAACAGGTTCCCACCGGACCCGCATTGCGAACGCTCGTCCGGGAGTCCGCGGACGACAGCCACCTGGCCGAGCTGATGCGGACCTACACAGCTTCCCGGCGAGCCGTGGTGCGCGATGTGCTGCGCCGCGGGCTGGAGCGGGGCGAGCTGCGCGCCGATACCGATATCGACCTGATCGTCGACCAGTTCTATGGGCTGTTCTGGTACCGCTTCCTGCTCGGGCACGCTCCGCTGGACCGCGACACCGCCGCGAGTCTGACTAAATCACTTCTACACCAGTGATATTCGCGCGAGGCCACCTCGGCCAGTCCCGCACCCACGCCGGGTCCACCGCCAGTGGCGAGGTGGCACCGAACAGGCCCGGGATCCATCCGACTCGGGTTAGCACGGCCGGGGCCCGCACCAATTCCTGTGCGGGCCAAGGGATTGTCTTCGAACCGGCGTCAATTGGTGATGCGCCCACCCGCGACGTCGATGGTCAGGCCGGTGAGATAGGAGGAGGCGTCCGAGGCCAGGAACAGCACGGCCTCGGCGACATCCGTCGTGGTGCCCAGGCGGCGCAGCGGATGCATGTTCGCGACCTGCTGCTGTACCGCCTCCGGCATGTTCGCCTCCACCTTCTCGGTCCGGATCGACGTTGGCGCAAGGGTATTCACGCGCACGCCGCGCGGACCGTATTCGGTGGCCAGGTGCCGGGTCATCATGATCAGGCCGGCGTTGGCGACGCCGTAGGCGAGATTGGCCTGGCTGGGCTGACGGCCCGCGGACGAGGCCATGGTGATGATGCTGCCGCGACCACGTTCGACCATGCCCGGCAGGAATTCCCGGACGGTCAGGAAGGACGAGGTCAGATCGGAGTCGAGCACCTCCCGCCAGCGCGCCTCGGTCAGCTCCGCCGACGGCACCGGAAAGCCCTGGCCCCCGGCGAATGCGCCGAGCACGTCGACCGGACCGAGTTCGCGCTCGACCAGCGCCCGCACCTCGGCGAGCGCGTCGGCGGAGGTGACGTCGGCGGGTGCTGCCACGGCGGTGCCGCCGGCCGCGGTGATGTCGGCGACGACCGCGTTCAGGGCGTCCTTGTCCCGTCCGACGACGCCGACCCGCACCCCCTGGGTGGCGAGCATGCGGGCGGTCTGCGCGCCGATGCCGCGGGAACCGCCGGTGATGACGGCGGTGCGCCCGGCCAGATCGGAGTAGTTGCTGAGCATGGGAGTTACCTTTCGAACAGGGTGAAATCAGCGGCAGTACAGGATGATTGGGTGATCAGCGGCGGCGGTACAGGACGATTGCGGTGATCAGCAGCCACAGCAGGCCGCCGAACCGGACGATGGGGAACAGGAACTGCAGAGCGGGCACGATCAGGCCCAGCGCGGACAGCGCACCGGCGGCGGCGATGACCAGACCGGACCACGCCAACGCGCGCGGCAACAGCCGGCCGAGCAGCGCGGGCACGGCCACGCCCAGCACGAGCAGCCCGACCCCGGCCGCGTAGGCCGCGCCGCCGGAGACGAATCCGAGATCGGCGACGGCCCGCGCGAGGTCCGGGGACGCGGTACCGGTCAGGCGGGCGCCCGCCCAGCTGAACAGGGCGCTGACGACGAGCGCGCCGGAGGCGAGCAGGCCGCCGGCCATGGCGATCGGCGGCACGCCGCGCATCCGCGCCGACACCGCGCGGTAGAGCAGCGTGGCCGTCACCGCGAGGGGTGCGGCGGAGATCAGCAACAGCATGGCGCCCACCTCGAGCAGGGTGCGGTGGGCGGTGTTGTAGGCGAGCACGGCCGAACCTGTGGCATCCGGGTGCGGGACACCGGAGTTCACCGCGACGTAGGCCACCGTGAAGGCGGCGAAGGCGAGGGTGGCGGCCAGGACCGGCAGGGCGGTCCTGGTGGTCCGGGTGGTGATGGGTGCGCTCATAACGGCGGTCCTTCTCGGAGGCGATGCGCTGATCGTGACCCTCAAATAATGATTACAATCTGTAACGATTGTCAAGCGGACATCGTTTTGGATCATCTACTATGTCTGCATGGACACGGACCGAGAGTCGGGCGGACATCGGCCCCCCGGCGGAGTCGGCTTCCTCCTGGCGCAGGTGGGAGCCCATGCGGCGGCGCATTTCGCCGACGGCATCGCGCAACTGAACCTCACCCCGCCCCAGGCCGGGCTGCTCCGGTTGCTGGTCATGCAGCCGGGCCGTAGCCAGCGCGAACTCGCCGACGAACTCGGCATGCCGCCCAGCCGCTTCGTCCCCTTCGCCGACAAGCTCGAGGAGCGCGGCCTGATCGAACGCCGCCGCAACCCCGACGACCGCCGCCTGCACGCCCTGCACCTGACCACTGCGGGGCGAAAACTGCTGGGCAAGTTGAGCGTCGCCGCCCGCGACAACGAGGACGCGCTGTGCCGCGCCCTGTCCCCCGACGAGCGCACCCAGCTCACCGCCCTGCTCGGCCGCATCGCCGCGGACCAGGGTCTGATCCCGGGCGTCCACCCCGGCTACAAATCAGTGAACGCCGACGGCCACGGTCGCCCGGCGCAGAAGCCGTTCGACCCGCGCTGACCACCGGGGGCAACAGCTCTCGCACGAACCGGCCACACCGGCGTCTCGATCCGCGCCGGCCCAGCTCCGGCGGATGGCGCTGCCCGAAACCCCTGCCATGCCCGCACCGATACCCGATCGACGCGGCCCCGGGCGTACTTCTCGGCGGCCTGCAGGTCACCGCGGGCGCCGATGGGCGTAGTCAGGATTTGCCGGCCTTGCTGGGCGACCGTTGTCTTGCTGAAATGACGGCGCCTGGCACCGAACTTCGCCGGCGGGTGCGGGACGAGCCGAAATACTTCCTGTTGGGAAGATTCGGTTAAGGGGCGTTTTGAGCGCGGCCGCGGATTTCGGAATCGCCGGATACGCCGGTTATAGTCGATGCGATCCTTGTCCGAGTTAGGCATGCTTTCCGCGAAGGTAGTCGTCGATGATGTTGCTCACCCGTGCCGGTGACACATCGCGCGATCGTATTCGCGGAAGTCTGGCGGGAATTCTCTGTGGGCTGGTGGCAATCGCCGCGCACGGATTCGAAGGCATGCTGCCGCATTCCTCGGCATTGGTTCTGCTGTTATTGGTCAGCGGTGCGGTCGGAGCCGCTGTCGGCTCACCGTCCGGACGCGGCCGAGCCGCGCTTTTCGGCCTGCTCGCGGCCGGGCAACTGGTGGAACACGCCGCATTGACGGCCACGGCCGGTGCACACGACATGCATTCGACGGTCGAGGGCGCCGGTCGCGGGGGGTTGCTCATGCTGACTGCGCACGGCATCGCAACTCTGGCGTGCGCGCTGCTCATCTTCGCCGTAGAGCGCTTCTACGCTGCGGTTTCACGCGTGGCTCGCACCATGCTTGCCGAGTTCGGGCCACTCCCGCCGGCTGACGACCGACTAGCCCGCATACCTCGCGCTGTCGTCCGGAGACCGAATTCGGCGCTGCTCAGCGCAATTTCTCCACGCGGCCCACCCGCGATGTCGGCCGCGCTCGCGCTCTCCTGATCCGATCGGATCAGCCCTCCTCGCACGCGCATCCGCGGCCTCTCCTGCACCGCTCGAACATCCTTGTTCGTGGCGGAATGATTCGGCGCTCACCCGGCGTGACGATCGCGACCTGACACGGCGATCGATCGCGTCGGCGAAGGCCTGAATAACCGCAGTCGAAACGCTCTCGACAATTGTCGAATTCGCGCTGCACTAAATGTGGATTCGCGCTGCCTGCCGGCTCATTCACCGGCGTGTGGAAAGGAATTGTTTTGTCGACCAGGAAATTCGTTCGGTCCGGGCGTGGGCTTCGCTGGCTGCAGTCGATTGCGACCCTGCTGGCCGCGGTCGTGGCCGGGGTCGTGATGTTGGGCGCGGGTGTTGCGGATGCGCATTCGTACGTCACCCATGCCGAGCCGGCCGATCGGGCCGTGGTGCAGGCGGGCCCGCCGCAGGTGTCCATCACGTTCAACGAGAAGGTGGCCGACCCCGAGTTGGTCGTGACCGGGCCGGACGGCAAGGTCTACTCACACGGTGACGTGCACATGGACGGCCGCACGCTGAGCATCGATCTCGCGCCGCTGGGCCCGGCCGGGATGTACACCACCACATTCACCATCACCTCGAAGGACGGCCACCGCATCGAGGGCACTCGCACCTTCACGCTGGCCCCTCAGTAACAACCCGCTACGCGGCAATCCCCCTCGATCCCAATACTTTTCGTCTCGCGAACCGGTGTTCGCGAGGAAGGAACGACCCCTGATGAAGACCTTGAACGCCGTCGCGTCGACCGCGCTGCTGGCCATCGCCGCGCTCACCGTTGCCGGCGGGACCGCCTACGCCGACGCTCCCGCCGCACCCGCGAACCGCCCAGGTGCGACCGTCAGCACCGATGTGGCGCCGGGCATCCACTACACCGCCAACGTGGTCGACCACTCCGTGGTGCTGCGGACCGACGCGGGCCGGATCAACGTGCGCGGCACCCAGTTCGAGATCCTCGACGCCAACGGCAAGCTGGCCTACGGGATGCCGCTGACCTACCAGCTGGACAAGAAGGACTGGCCGATCGCGGCCCAGGTCGACGCCGGCGGGCGCACCATCACCCTCACCCCGAGCACCGATCCGGCCAAGGCCGTGCCCGCGGCCCCGGTGACGCTGAAGCCGATCTTCTCGCAGGACGACTTCAACGACGCGCTCGGCGTGGCCGCCAACCAGGTTGGCCTGGCCACCGCGATCGGCGGCATGCTCGGCGCGGCGATCGGCCTGGCCGGCGGTTGCGTGGCCGGTGCGGTCGTCGGCACCACGCTGATGCCGCCCGCGTTCCTGATCGGCGCGCCGGGCGGCTGTATCGCCGGCGCGGGCATCGGCGCTGGGCTCGGCACCGCCATCGGCACCATCGCGGTCGGCGGACCGGTCGCGGTCGTCAGCGTGATGCAGATGTACAACTCGCTCACCCACAGCCAGAACTGATCCGGGAGCCACTCCCCACAAGCTCTCCCGAAATGACAAGGCCCGCACCGTATTACGGTGCGGGCCTTGCGCATTATGTCGTGCCGTATCAGCGGGCGGTGCGCACGCCCTCCTCGATGCGCTTGCCGATCTCAGGGTCGATGCGCTTCCAGTAGTCGAACACCTTGCTCAGTACCGGCTCGCGGACGCCGCCGAGGATGTGGCCGACGACGTTGCCCACCAGGCGATCCCGCTCCTCGTCGTTGTACACCTCACGGACCAGCGCGCCCGCCTGGCCGAAGTCGCCGTCCTCGCGGTGCTGGATGTAGCCGGCGCGCACGGCCTCCTGGCCGAAGGTCCACGTGCCCTCGTCACCGGCGCGGGCGGGATCGGCGTGCGGGCCGCCGAACGAATTCGGTGCGTACACGGGCACATCGGGCGCGTTGTAGTCGAATCGCATCGCGCCCTCCTTGGAGTAGGTGTTCACCTCCGCGGCGCGGGCGCGGTTCGGCGGCAGCTGCGCGTAGTTGACCCCGATGCGGTAGCGGTGCGCGTCGGAGTACGCGAAGACGCGGCCCAGCAGCATCTTGTCGGGCGAGAAACCGATGCCGGGAACGAGATTCGAGGGCTCGAACGCGGCCTGCTCGATCTCGACGAAGTAGTTGCGCGGGTTGCGGTTCAGCGTCCAGCGACCGACCTCGATCAGCGGGTAGTCCCGGTGCGACCACACCTTGGTCAGGTCGAACGGGTTGAACCGGTACCCCTCGGCCTCGGCCTCCGGCATGACCTGCACGTGCAGGGTCCAGCTCGGGAACTCGCCCCGCTCGATGGACTCGTACAGATCCCGGCGGTGGTAATCGGCATCGGCGCCGGCCAGCGTGTCGGCCTCGGCCTGGGTCAGGTTCTTGATGCCCTGATCGGTCTTGAAGTGGTACTTCACCCAGAAGCGCTCGCCCTGGGCATTGACCCACTGATAGGTGTGCGAGCCGTAGCCGTTCATGTGCCGATAGGTCGCCGGGATGCCGCGATCGCCCATCAGCCACGCCACCTGGTGCGCGGTCTCCGGGCGCAGCGTCCAGAAGTCCCACTGCATGGTCGCGTCGCGAAGTCCGCTGCCCGGCAGGCGCTTCTGGGACCGGATGAAGTCGGGGAACTTGATCGGATCCTTGATGAAGAAGACCGGGGTGTTGTTGCCGACGATGTCGTAGTTGCCGTCGCGGGTGTAGAACTTCACCGCGAAACCGCGCGGATCGCGCCAGGTGTCCGGGCTGCCCAGCTCACCGGCGACGGTGGAGAACCGCACGAGGGATTCGGTGCGGCGGCCCGGCTGGAACAGATCGGCCTTGGTGAAGCGGCTGACGTCGTTGGTCACCACCAGCTCGCCGTACGCGCCCGCACCCTTGGCGTGCACGATGCGCTCCGGCACCCGCTCCCGGTTGAAGTGGGCGAGCTTCTCGATCAGGTAGTGATCGTGCAGCAGGATCGGGCCTTGAGTGCCCGCGGTCAGCGACTCGTCGTCGCTGGCCACCGGGACGCCGGTGTTGGTGGTGGTCGGTTTCGTCATGCGCGCCTCCTCGCTGGTGAGCACCGTCCGGGAGTGGGCTGCCCGGGCCGGTGTGCTTTGGGCCTAGTCTGTCAGTTTTTTGGAATAAGTCAATAAAACTAGTAGATCCGTTCTGCGTCCGGGCACCCGTAGGTGCACCGCCATTCCAGTGGGGCAGGTCACGCGGGGACAACTGGAGATTCCTACGAACCCGAGGCGAGCGGAGCAGGTGCGGCACCGACCACCGGGCCGATCTCGGGCGCTGCGGCCGACTGCCACCCCTCCGCGCCACGCTGCGCCGTGGCGCCAAGACGTCGCGACCGCCGCCCGCACCGGCCGAATCGCCTTATGCCGCAGCTCACACTGCCGATGGCGGAATAGATCCGGCGTAGCCCGGCGTTGTCACCATTTGCCGATGCCGGGACAGCCCCGGGCCTCACCACTTCGTCGCTACGAGCGACCACTCGCCGAGAGGCGCATGTTGGGCATCGGTTTGCGGTTTCGCGGAGCTGCGTGGGCTCCGCGAAACCAGTGCAGTAGTGCAGACCGAAGGCCGCCGGATCCACGGATCCGGCGGCCTTCGGCGTCTCGGCGCTCTCAGGTCTCGATTGTTATCGTGCGTGTTTCGTATTCACGTTGCGTCGGCGGTCACGCGATAGCCTCACACCCATGTGCCGCTTGCTGGGGTGGTTTGCGACAATCCTCGTACTGGTGGTGAGCGCTGTGACGCCGGGGCTCGCCCACGCGACGACCGGCGCGGACACCCGCTGCGAGGTCGGCTCGGGACGGGACTTTCCGCGTGCGACACCCACCCAGGCCGGCTTCGATCCGGACCGGCTGGCCGCCGCCCTCGCCTTCGCCACGTCCCGAAATCGCGTGAATGTCCAGATATTCCGGCACAACTGTCTGATCGGCACGGGTCCGCACAACGACCGGACCGGCCGGACGCCCTGGAACGTCTGGAGCGTTACCAAGAGCGTGGTCTCGCTGATCGCCGGAATCGCCTGGGACCGAGGCAAACTCGATCTCGGCGCGCCGATCGGCCGCTACCTGCCGCCCGGGCTGGGCGATGCGGAACACCGCTCGATCACCGTCACGGACCTGCTCACCGAGTCCTCGGGCCTGCACATCGGCGCCATCAACGAGGGCGTCACCGGCGTCTTCTCGATCGATCCCGACAGCGCGGTGCAGGCGCTGGGCGTGCACTTCGACCATCCGCCGGGCACCCACTTCTCCTACAGCCAGCGCAATGTCGACCTACTGTCCTATGTCATCGAATTGGCCATCGGCGAGCCGCTGCAGCAGTTCGCCCAGCGCGAGCTGTTCGGTCCGCTGGGCATCGAACGCGGCGACTACTACTGGGCCCGCGACCGCGCCGGACACACCTACGGCTACGCACACCTGCTGATCCCGCCCGACGATCTCGTCAAACTCGGCCTGCTACTGAGCAATAACGGCCGTTGGGGCGAGACGCAGATCGTTTCACCGGAATACCTGCACCGTGCCACCCATCCCACGGCGACGAATCCCTGTTACGGACTGCTGTTCTGGGTCGGGCCGGGATGCGCGGAGATACCGAGCTTCATGCCCCCGGACACCTATCAGATGTCCGGGGTCGGACTGCAGGACGTCTTCGTCGTCCCCAGCATGGATCTGACCATCGCCTGGACCGGAGTCTTCGGCGATCACTCCACCGAGGGCCCGGCCGGCATGCTGCAGAACATGCCCGAGCTCTCGCACGAATTCTTCCGCAAGCTGATGGCGGCCTTCGAACGGCCGCCGTTTCCGGACCCCGGACCGTGGGTGGAGCCGCCGCTGGGGCTGAATCCGAAGGACTATCTCGATCCGAACTTCACCCTAGCCCTGTTCGGCATCGGTCCCGACGCCTATCCGAGCTGTAATGTGGTGTCCTGCTTGGATATTCCGCTCAAGCTCCCGTTCACCGACGCGCCGCCCGGATGCTGGATCCTGCTGTGTCGCGGGCCGGATCCGCGCACCCCAGGCATCGGCTGACCGCGGATTATTCCCCGCCCGTCCGAATCAGGCCCTCGCGCACCAGGTTCGCCAGCCGCGCGGTGTCCATGTAGTCGCGGAACAGCACGACCTTCCCGTCGCGGACCCGCACGACGTTGACCGAAGTCCTTGCGCGCGAACGGATGCCGTCGGGCCGGGTCATGTCGACCTCGTTCTCCACGAAGAACAGCTCCGGATCGGTCGTGTCGTGGACGACGGGGTACACCCCGTGGATCTGGATCTCGCGCGTGCGGGACCAGCGCTGGGCGAGGTGGTCGCGAATCGCCTCCCGCCCCTCGATGCGAGCGGGCATGCCCGGGACGGTGAAC
Source organism: Nocardia albiluteola (assembly GCF_018860155.1). Taxonomy (GTDB): domain Bacteria; phylum Actinomycetota; class Actinomycetes; order Mycobacteriales; family Mycobacteriaceae; genus Nocardia; species Nocardia albiluteola. The sequence goes on along the minus strand of NZ_JAHKNI010000001.1, from coordinate 585,923 downwards.
GGAATCTCGAACACCGCGTCCGGAGCCATCAGATCGGCGAACACGTCGGCATCGACCGAACCGAGGTCGGTGAACATCCGCTCGACCAGCTCCCGCGGGGTCTGCACCGAATTCTCTGCCATGACTTACCCTTCAATAAACGGAACTAATACCCCGCTTATGATTCGGAACGCACGCCCCGTTTGTCAATATGCACCCCGGTAGAATCGTCGCCGTGACCGATACACAGGCGCCCCAGGCCCCCGGACCGGGTCGCGCCCTGCGCGCGGATGCCCGCCGCAACCGCGAGCGCGTGCTGGCCGCGGCCCAGGAGGCCTTCGCCGCTGAGGGCATCTCGGTGCCGCTGGACGAGATCGCGCGGCGGGCCGGCGTCGGCCCGGGCACCGTGTACCGACATTTCCCCACCAAGGAGGCGCTGTTCCACGCCGCGATGGTGGATCGTATCGAGCGCATGACCGCACAGGCGCAATCCCTCGCCGGCGCCCCGGATGCGGGCCAGGCCTTCTTCGGCTACCTCGACACGATCGTCATCGAGGGCGGGGTGAAGCGAAATCTCGCCGAGGCGGTCAGCGGCCATGAGGGCGTGGAATCCCAGGCGCCGACGCTGGAATTGCGAGCGGCGATCGACGTGCTGCTGCGCCGCGCCCAGGACTGCGGCGCGGTGCGCCCGGACATCGACATCGCCGACCTGATGCGAATCCTCAAGGGCGCCTTCCTGGCCACGTACACCACGGACGCCGACGACCAGCAGCGCGGACGAGTCTTCGCGATCGTCTTCGACGGTCTGCGCCCGCGCTGAGCACTGCCCGCCGGCCTCAGCCGCGCGCCGACTCCGAGCGCCCCTCGGCGCGCTCCCGGGCCCACTCGGGTGCGTCTACGAAGTAGGTGTCGAAGGTCTCCTGGTTGTCGAGGAGTTCCTGCACCGAGGTCTGCCCACGCTCGATCCGTTCCAGAACCCGGAAGTATTCGAAGCGCTCGACGCCGGGCGTCAGGGCGATGAACACCCGCACCGCACTGTCGGGCGAGGCGCCGAACGCGTGGACGACATGCTTGGGCACGACGAGTGAGCCGCCCGCGGACAGGGTGCGGATCTCGCCGTCGGCGAGCACCTGCAGCTCGCCCTCGGCGACATAGAAAAGCTCGTGCGAGCGGGCGTGATAGTGCGGCACGGCCCCGTCACGTCCGACGCCCAGGCGCACCTCCTGCGTGCTCAGCACGCCATCGGTGGCGCTCGCATCGCGGTGCAGCCGGATCGCCGTGGGGTCCTGGCCGATCAGTTCGGCCTCGGAGGCCTGGGTCAGGAGAACCGGTCGAGTCTGCGTCATGATTCCATCCCTTCAAGTAACTTGTCATCAAGTTACTTGTCGTCAAGCTAAATGACAAGAGGTAGCTCGACGTCAAGCTAGAGTGAGGGCATGCAGGCATCCGAACGCATCGATCACCTTCTGGGGCAGTGGCGGGCCGAGCGGCCCGATCTGGACGTGGACACCATGGCCCTGATCACCCGGCTGGAGCGGGTGAGCCAGCTGATCGATGCCCGAATCAGCGCGATGGCAACGGAATTCGGTATTCACCGCAGCGAGGGCGACGTGCTGCTGGCGCTGCGCCGCGCCGGGGCCCCCTACCGCCTGTCACCCTCGCAGCTGGCCGAATCGCTGCTGGTCACGACGGGCACCATGACGAACCGCCTGGACCGCCTGCAGAAGCGCGGCTACATCGCCCGCATCCCCTACCCCGGGGATCGCCGCGGGCTGCTCATCGAACTCACCGACAGCGCAAGGGAACTCGTCGATCGGGCGATACCCCGGCACATCGAGAACGAGCAGGCGATGCTGTCGGTGCTGACTCCGCGCGAACGCGCGGAACTCACCCGACTGACCGACAAACTGATCAACCACCTGTCGGACTGAGCCGGCCCGCCGCGCAGCTCAGCCCCCGTTCGCCTCAGCCGCCGCACGTTCGGCGAAAACCTCACGCGCGGCGGCCATTCCGTTCAGGGCCGCGGGGAATCCGGCGTAGCCGGCCATCTGCATGATCGCCTCGACGGCCTCCTCGCGCGTGCCGCCGACGTTGAGCAGCCCATGCAGGTGCACTCGCAGCTGCGGGCCGACCGAGCCCAGGGCGGTGCAGGCCGCGACCGTCGCCAGCTCGCGCGTCTTCAGGTCCAGACCGGAGCGGGAGTAGACGTCGCCAAAGGCGAATTCGATGACGTAGCGGGCGAAGTCGGGCGCGATATCGGCCAGCGAATCGATCACCTGCCGCCCCGCGTGACCGTCGATGCGCTCGAGCTCCGCGAGCCCGCGCTCATACCGCTGCCGGGTCGTCTCGTCCGGCCGAATCCGGCTCTCGCCCACCGGGCTGCCCGCCTCCGGCCGATCAGCGAACGCCGCCTTGGCAACCGCCAGGCCGTTGAGCGCGGCGGGCACTCCGGCGTACACGCCCATATGGATGATCGTCTCGACGATCTCGACCGGCGTGACGCCGACATTGAGCGCGCCGTCGATATGGAAGCGCAGCTGCGGTGCGGCGGTTCCCAGCGCGGTCAGCGCCGCGACGTTGATGATCTGCCGCTGCGCGAAGGTCAACCCGGGACGGCCGTAAATATCGGCGTAGAACTCGATGGTCAGCCTGCCCAAATCCGGCGCGATATCGGCCATGCTGTCCAGCACCCGGGTGGGGTCGCTGCCGCCGACCCGACCCAGCAGGGTCAGGCCCCGCTCGAAGCGGCTGGTCGACGAGGAATCGGTGTCGGTCATGGGTCGATCCTTCTCAGTAGAGCGTTGCGGACAATGACGAGACGGCTCGTCTCGTCTCGCCAACGTAGACCCTCGACTCAACCGCGTCAAGACGAGACGTTTCGTCTCGTACCGCGTACGCTGAAGGCATGCCGCCCGCCCCGAACCCGCAACTACGAAGCCAGCGGTCGCATCAGGCGATTCTGGATGCGACCTTCGCCCTGGCCGTAGAAAAGGGCTATGCCCGGATGAGCATCGACGCGATCGCCGCGGCGGCGGGCGTCGGCAAGCAGACCATCTACCGCTGGTGGCCGTCCAAGGGCGCGGTCGCCCTCGACGCGGTCAACGAAAAGATGGGCACCGCAACGGATTTCCCGGACACCGGCGACATCGCCGCCGACCTGAAGACACAGATCACCGCACTGAGTGAGTTGCTCGCCGGTGACATCGGCGGCGTCTACCAGGCCGTCATCGCCGAGGCCCAATCCGATCCGCACATCGCGGCGGCCGTGCGCGAGACCATCGTCGAACCTCGCTTGGAACAGTGCTGCAAGCGCTTGGACAGCGCCATCACCGCGGGCGAACTACGCGGGGACATCCCGACGCGCGCCATGGTCGAAATGCTGTACGGCCCGGTCTACTACCGTTTCCTGCTCCACGCCCCCGAATCGGACCTGCGGCTGGGCGCCGACCACGTCGACCACCTGCTCACCGGGCTGAGACCTCACTCGTAGTGGGTGCCCGAACATCTGGTACCGGATGTGGTACCAGATGTTCGGAGAATGGTTCAGCGGTTGGCGAGTAGGACCTCGGCGATCTGAATCGTGTTGAGCGCGGCACCCTTTCGGAGGTTGTCGCCCGAGACGAACAGGGCCAGCCCACGCCCGCCGGGCACCCCCGGATCCTGGCGGATGCGGCCGACGAGGGAATCGTCGATGCCCGCGGCCTGCAGCGGGGTCGGCACGTCGACCAGTTGCACGCCGGGCGCATCGGCCAGCAGCTTGCGGGCCTGCTCCGGCGAAAGGGGCTGGGCGAACTCGGCATTGATCGACAGCGAGTGCCCGGTGAACACGGGTACCCGCACACAGGTGCCGCTCACCAGCAGCTCGGGCAGGCCCAGGATCTTGCGGCTCTCGTTGCGCAGCTTCTGGTCCTCGTCGGTCTCGCCCGAGCCGTCGTCGACCAGCGAACCGGCCAGCGGGAGCACGTTGAAGGCGATCGGCGCGACGTACTTGTCCGGCGCGGGGAACTCCACCGCCGAGCCGTCGTGGGTCAGTTCCTCGGCGCGGTCGATCACCGCGCGCGCCTGCGAGGCCAGCTCCTCGACCCCGGCCAGGCCGCTGCCCGACACCGCCTGGTAGCTGGACACGATCAGCCGCTGCAGGCCCGCCGCGTCGTGCAGCGGCTTGAGCACCGGCATCGCGGCCATGGTCGTGCAGTTGGGGTTGGCGATGATGCCCTTGACCAGATTGCGGGTCTGCTCCGGGTTGACCTCGCTGACAACCAGCGGCACCTCGGGGTCCTTGCGCCAGGCCGAGGAGTTGTCGATGACGGTCGCCCCGGCCGCGGCGAACCGCGGCGCCTGCACCCGGGACATGGTGGCCCCGGCCGAGAACAGCGCGATGTCCAGCCCGCTGGGGTCGGCGGTCTCGGCGTCCTCGACGACGATCTCGCCGCCGCGCCACGGCAGCGTCTTACCGGCCGAGCGGGCCGAGGCGAAGAACCGCACCTGGTCGGCGGGAAAATTGCGCTCTTCCAGCAGTTTCCGCATGACGGCGCCGACCTGCCCGGTCGCGCCGACCACACCTACGCGTACGCCCATGGCCTATCGCCCCGATCCGGCGTGCACGACCGCGACCTCGTCGCCGCCCAGGTCGAATGCCCGGTGCAGCACCTGCACGGCCTCGTCGAGTTCGTGGTCCCGCACCAGCACCGAGATCCGGATCTCCGAGGTGGAGATCAGATCGATGTTGATGCCCGCGGACGCCAGCGCCTCACAGAAGGTGGCCGTGACGCCCGGGTGGCTCTTCATGCCCGCGCCGACCAGGGACACCTTGCCGATGTGATCGTCGTAGAGGACCTGGGAGAAGCCGATCTCGCCCTGCCGGTTGGTCAGCATCTCCACCGCGCGGGCGCTATCGGTCTTGGGCATGGTGAAGGTGATGTCGGTCTTGCCGGTCTCCACCTTCGAGATGTTCTGCAGCACCATGTCGATATTGATCTCGGCATCGGCGATGGCGCGGAACACCTTGGCGGCGTAGCCGGGCTCGTCCGGTATCGCGACAACGGTCACCTTGGCCTCGCTGCGGTCGTGTGCGACGCCGGTGAGGAGTGCTTTTTCCAAGGGGATGTCCTCCATCGATCCTGAAACGGTGGTGCCCAGCTTGTCGGTATAGGACGAGCGCACATGCACGGGCACGTTGTAGCGGCGCGCATATTCCACGCAGCGCAGCATGAGCACCTTCGAGCCACAGGCCGCCATCTCCAGCATCTCCTCGTAGGAGATGCGCTCGAGCTTCTGCGCGTCGGAGACGATCCGCGGGTCGGCGCTGAACACGCCGTCCACGTCGGTGTAGATCTCGCAGACGTCGGCCCCGAGCGCGGCGGCCAGCGCGACCGCGGTGGTGTCGGAGCCGCCGCGGCCGAGCGTGGTGACGTCCTTACTGTCCTGCGAGACGCCCTGGAAGCCGGCGACCAGCACGATCGTGCCCTCGTCGAGAGCCTCGCGCAGCCGGCCGGGCGTCACATCGATGATCTTGGCGTTGCCGTGCGCACCGGTCGTGATGACGCCGGCCTGGGAGCCGGTGAACGAGCGCGCCTCCGCGCCGAGCGAATGGATCGCCATGGCCACGAGCGCGTTCGAGATGCGCTCACCGGCGGTCAGGAGCATGTCCATCTCGCGCGGCGGCGCGGCGGGCGCGACCTGCTGCGCCAGATCCAGCAGTTCGTCGGTCGTGTCGCCCATCGCCGAGCACACGACGACCACGTCGTGCCCCTGCTTCTTGGTCTCGACGATCCGCTCAGCGACGCGCCGGATGCGCTCGGCGGTGGCCACCGAGGATCCTCCGTACTTCTGAACGACGAGAGCCACGAGGGATCCTCCAAGATCGATCATCTGCTGTTACCAGCACCCAAGAGTACCGACCGGAGTCCAGTACTTATCCGGCCACCTCTACCGGGGGTAATGCCGAAGAGGCCATCCGAGCACCACATCCGGGTGGCCGGCCGGGCGTCGCTGCGAGTCACCGCGCTGCTGCGCGAGGGCGAATCCACCTGGCCTGTCAATCCGCCGGGACCCCTACTTCTCACGTTCGGGGGTTGTGACTTTCATCACGATGGTCGGATAATGCGAATCATGCAGGCAAATGTCGGTGATCAATTATTGGTCCACAGCCATACGGTCGGCATGCCGGATCACACCGGAGAAGTCATCGAGGTTCGCGGGGCCGATGGCGCCCCGCCGTACATCGTCCGATTCGACGATGGCCATGAGAGCCTGGTGTTCCCGGGCCCGGACTGGGTCGTGCGGCACGCCTGAGCCAGACCCGACGCCACCTTCGGTACCCCCTGACCCTCACGATCAAACATCGAATTCCGCGAAGCGCGCGACCCTTTCGGCGCTCCCGCAGCTAGATACGTACTGGACGGTTTCTCACAATTCTGGAACAGACCAGGTGGTTGACGACCGACTGTGACCCTGGAGACAATCGGTCCCAGTAGTACGGGGGGTGGAGGGCACAAGGCTATGCGCACGAAGACCGACCACCGATTCATCGTCGATATCGACCCCGAACAAGTGATGGAGGCACTCCTCGCGGTCGAGCGGGTTCCCGAGTGGTCCCCCTCGCACAAGGATGTGCGCGTGGCGACCTACGACGACTATGGGCGTCCCAGGCGCGTCTATGCGACGGTCAGCCCGCTGGGCAACTCCGACCGCCAGGTCCTCGAATACGACTGCACCGCCGACCGCATCGGCTGGAACGTCGTCGAAAGCGGCGGGGGCGGCGGCGGCAAGGGCTGGTTCGAGCTCGAGACGACCGGCGAGGGCACCGAGGTTTGGTATCACTCGGAAATATATCTTCCGATTCCGGTACCCGGAATTCTCATGAAACGAAGCATCGCCAAGGTCAACGAGGAGGCGGTGCAGAACTTGATCGAGTTCATCGAGAAATTTCAATTCGGAGAGAACTACGAAGTGAGCTGACCCCGCGAATGCCGCGATCGCCTGCCACGATATCCGCATGACCGGCAAGCGATCACGGATGCAGGTGGTCACCGACGATGCCTCGGTGACCGAGCTGGAACTGTTCTTCGACCTCGTGATGGTGTTCGCCTTCACACAGGTCACCGATCTGGCCGCACACGAGACCACCGCGGTGAACATGCTGCGGGCCTTTCTGGTGCTCGCGGTCATGTGGTGGGTGTGGATCGCGTACGCCTGGCTGGGCAATGTGATCAAGGCCGACGAGGGCATCGCCCGGGTCGCGATGTTCGCCGCCACGGGCGCGACGCTGATCTTGGCGGAGACAATCCCCGAGGCATTCCACAACATGCCCGGAGGCTGGTACGGGCCGCTGGTGTTCGCACTCGGGTATCTGGCGATCCGCCTGGACCACCTCTGGGTGTTCTGGTGCGCCAGCGCGCAGGACCCGCAGCTGCGCAGGCAGGTGGTCCGGTGGGCGCTGGGGTCTCTCACGATCGGGACCACGCTGCTCGTCGTCGCCGCGGTGAACCACGGCGCGGTGCAGATCTGGCTGTGGGTGGCGGCCCTCACGGGCGACATGCTCTGGACCCTGTTCGCGGGCAACGAGTGGCGGATCAACTCGGCGGGACACTTCGCCGAGCGGCACGGGCTGATCGTCATCGTGGCGCTGGGCGAATCGATCGTCTCCATCGGCGTCGGGGTGGCCGGGCTGCCGATCTCGTGGCCGATCGCACTGGGATCGCTACTAGGACTTGCTGTTTCGGCACTGCTGTGGTGGGCGTACTTCGATGTGGCCGCCAGGGTGGTGGAACGCCACCTGGCCCGCGCGAGCGGGGCGCGGCAGATCCAGATCGCGCGAAACTGCTACACCTACTGGCACTTTCCGATGGTCGCGGGAATCATCGCACTGTCGCTGGGCATGAAGAGGGTGCTCTCCTACGTCGGCGGCGCGGCGGGGCATTCGTTACGCGATGAGCTGCACGGAATTCCGCTGTTCGCGCTGTACGGCGGGGTGATCGTGTACCTGGTAGCGCTGGTCGGATTCCGGCACTATGCAACGGGAACGGTGCTGTGGCCGCGGCTGGTGGCCGCCGTGCTGCTGGGCGCGCTGATTCCGCTGGCATCGACGCTGCCCGCCGTGGCCGCGCTGGGCCTGCTGTGCGCGGTACTGCTCGTGCTGATCGCCTGGGAGACACTGCGTTACGGGCGATCGCGCGATGAGGTCCGGCACGGCGCCGAGGAGATCGGCGCCTGATCCGGACCCGCGTCACTGCGAAGGGATCGGCTTGTTGTCGACCGTCTCCGCGACGCGCACGCCCTCGTGTATCGCCCGGCGCATCTGATGTACGTTCTCCCGCAACACGTCTCCCACCAGCTCGTCGATGCGCGGGTCGGCCAGGACCTGGGAGATGACGCGGAAGGCGGTGTTCGCGATGCCCCTGATGATCTCGTCGTGAAAGGGCATATAGCGCACGCGGCCCAGCTGCGGATCGTTCTTGATCAGCTCCATGATCATGGCGTCCAGCTCGGCGTGGTTCTCCTCCAGCGCGGAGGCGATGTTGCGGGTGTACTGCCCCACCCGCAGCACCGCGGTGATCTCCTCGAGCACCGCCATCGTCACCGGGCGCTTGATCGCCTCGACGATCGCGCCCATCGACCGATTCACGATCGCTACGGTGACCTGGTCGCCGAACACGCGATCGGCGAGGCGCAGCACCCGGACCAGCAGCACCACGATGCGCACCGTATGCGAATCGTGGAAATAGGGGGCGGTCGCCGGAATCAGGCACAGCACCTCGTACCAGTACACGAACGGGAAGTTCCAGGACCAGTCCTCCCGCCGCCAGCGCCACAGGAACTCCAGGGCGAAGATCCCGCAGGTCACGTAGTCGGCGATGACGATCGCCCCGAGCCAGGGCCCGCCCGGCACCGGGAGCAGGTCGACCCAGCCGATCAGCGCCGCCGACACCAGGGCGACGGCGAGCATGAAATAGTCGGTCCAGAGGATCGGCGGCTTGCGCGGATATTCCTGCTGTCCCGCTGCGGTGCGGTACTGCGCCACGACTGATCCCTTCTGAGTTGGACGACGGCGCTCCCGAGGGGCCTGCGTGGTTACGCTGCGCTGCCTCCTACGGGCCCGCCGGCACGCGCCGCTATGGCGAACAATCCCGCCGAGAGTAACCCGCCGCCCCGCCCGGTTTCAGTGACCTGCGCGAACGATGTTCTCGATATTGCGTTCTGCCAGCGCAGCGATGGTCAGCGGCGGATTGACCGTGCCGGTGCTGCCGGGCACCGCCGCGCCGTCCATCACATACAGATCGCCACCACGGCTCTTGGAGGTTGAGCCAGCATGCCCCGACCGGGATGAACGCGTGTTTGATCCGACGGTGGTCCTCGAGTGGGGCGAGACCGGGCCCAGCTCGTCGGCGCAGACTACCGTGGTCCCGGCCGGTGGCTGCGTGTAGAGACCGACGATATGGGTTCTTTTGGGACGAAGTACAGGTCCTTGCTCGTCGTCCACGACCGCGGACGACGCCACCTGATCCCTTCTGCCACAAGTATTCTGCGCACCTGACTACTACCCACGACAATGCCTTCGGAGCGCAGGGTCCCGGTCAGCCCCCGGCCGATCGCCCAGCCCCTCCAGGCCGTGAGTCAGGACGCGCAGCCAAAACCTTCGGCAAAGCCCACCCCATCACCCGAACCAACAAGATCCACAACAAAATACACCATTATTAAGGAACGCAGCATTAGTAAGCGCAGACAATATTCTCAGAATCGGGAAGTTTCGCAATCGCCCCTTCCCGCCTGTGACGGGTGCCGGTGCCATACTTGCCTCGCGTCAGTGCAAAGCCTTGCGATGGACATCCGGTTCAAGTACATTGAATCCGATGTGGCAGAACGTTATTGACCTATTCACGCTCAAGACGCTGAGACGGCGTCGTAAGATGAGAAAGCTGCGTGGTCGTGATCCTTTTCTTTACAAGTAGGAGCCGCGCGTGACTCTGGTCTGGGGAATTTCGGCATTATCCCACGATGCATCACTCGCCGTACTCGACGGCACGAATATCCTCTTCGCCGCGCATGCCGAGCGCTATTCGCGCGTAAAGAATGACCTTTATCTGCATCCGGCGCTCGTCGAAGAGGCGTTGAGTTTCGGCCGACCCGATCTCATCGCCTGGTACGAGCGGCCGCTGATCAAGAAGGCGCGCCAGGTCCGCGCCGGACAATGGTCCGACGCACTGCAATTGAACGACCTCCCCCGCCGTTACCTGCGATCACTCGGGCTTCCGTTTCGGCTCCCCCCGATCGAGTACGTCAATCACCACCGATCGCACGCGATCGGAGGTGTCGCGACTTCCGGCTTCGACGAAACCGCCGTCATCGTCGCGGATGCGATCGGCGAGTTCACCACCTTCAGCATCGGCTCCTACACACGGGGTTCCGGTTATCGCACGCTTCACGAGCGCCGATATCCGCACAGCCTGGGCCTGCTCTACAGCGCGTTCACCAGGCGCTGCGGATTCCGTCCGAATGAAGACGAATACATCGTCATGGGAATGGCGGCCTTCGGCACGCCCCGCCATGTCGACCGGATATACGAAGACCTCATCGAAGTAGTCCCACCGTCGTTCCGGGTTCGCATCAACCCGCATCGCGGTATCGGGGAATGGGCCGCGGATGCCGAGCCGGCCGACCTCGCGGCGAGCATCCAGCAGGTCACCGAGGACATCCTCGTGACGGCAGCCGAGTGGGTTGCGCGCGAGACCGGCTCTCGCAACCTCGTCTTGATGGGAGGCGTCGCGTTGAATTGTGTGGCGAACTCTCGAATCGCCGAGCGCGGACTGTTCGACCGCATTTGGATCCTCCCGAATCCGGGAGACGCGGGATCGTCGATCGGCGCCGCGGCCGCGGTCGTCGGAGGCGAGATCGACTGGCGAGGGCCTTATCTCGGCACATCGCTCGGCACCGAGTGGCCCGTCGACGACATCCTCGCCGCCCTGATCGGTGACGGTGTCGTCGGTGTGGCCAGCGGTAAGGCGGAATTCGGACCACGAGCCCTAGGCAACCGCTCGTTGCTCGCAGACCCACGCCCGGCGGACATGAAGGACCGAGTCAACAAGATCAAAGGACGCGAGCCGTTTCGTCCCTTTGCGCCGGTCGTTCGCAAGGAACGCGCCCACGAGCTGTTCGACCTTCCGGTGCACGAGTCGCCGTACATGCAGTTCACCGCGCGGAGTCGACTGTCCGACGAAATGCCGGCGGTCGTGCACTTCGACGGCACGAGCCGGGTGCAGACCGTCGCCGCAGACCAACACCCTGGACTGTATGCGCTACTCACCGCTTGGGAGCAGGAAACCGGCTGTGCCGCTCTGCTCAACACCAGCCTGAACGGAAGGAGCGAACCGCTCTTGAACGACACTTCTCACGTTGAATCGTGGGTCGCCAAGACCGGAATCCGCGTGATCTCATGATCCGTCTTCTCGTGACCAACGGCTGCAGCTGCGCGGTCGGAAAAGAGATGGAGCATCCGGCCCGCGACGGCTGGCCCGTCGTGCTGGCCGAAAGCCTGGGCGTCGAGCTCGTCAACCTGGCTCGCAACGGCTCGTCGAACCGGCGCATCATCCGGACTCTTGTCGAGCAACTTCCCACGGTGATCAAGCAGTCGGGCTACGCACCCGACGAGATCATGACCCTGGTGAGCTGGAGCGAGACCTCGCGACACGAGCACTACGTCGGAAAGAAGCGGAGTCTGAGGCGTTTCAACGTCGGCGACCCTTTTCATGACGGCTGGCAACGCATCGGCTCCTGGCGCGTGGCAGAGGGACACAAGGGGTCTATCGCCTTCTACGACCACCTGTGGAATGACGACGGGCAGTTGGCGAACCACTTCTTGGATTGGCTGATGCTGGACGCTCTCCTGCGCGACACCGGTGTACATCCCAGGTACAACTTCGCATTCCCGATCCCACGCGAGCTTCCTGCGCCCGCCGTCGTCGCGGCCGAGCAACTCGATCAGACACGGACATTCGGCGGAATTCCGCCGCGCCCGGGCACATGCTTCCTCGAGATGCCGGCAGAATTCGAGCGCGGACCCGGCGGCCATTCCCTCGAAGAGGGGCACCGATGGTTCGCGGGTCAGCTCCGCACTTGGCTGGAAAGCGACCAAAGCCTCCCGCTGCCCTCGCGAGAGACCTCGTGATGACCGCGACGTTCGCGGTCACACAATATCGGTCTTGAATGTCAATGGCGGCTGAATACTGGCTCTGGCCCACTTTCGAACCAGGGTCGGCTAGCTGTCGCATGTAGCGACTGTGAACTCGATCCGAGACTGTTCGGCATTCCGGACAGGCAGCGGATTCGGCCTCACTATGCACGTCCAGACGGATCGTCCGGCCGCTTGCATCGACTCCGTCGACGCGAAGACCCGCCAGATGCGGCAGCAACAACCCGAACAGCGACTCCAGTACATCAACTACGACCACGAAGAGTTCTATAGCTATCAGTCTTCAGTTGTGTCGGCGGGCGGGACGCGGCCGAGGTCGCGGGCCGCAACGGTCAATGGAGGAGACCGTCAGCGGACGGGATCGAACTGTTCAACCTCGCTGCGGTGCCGGTCACTCGATACCGATATCGCGGCAACACGATCCCCACCCCCCGGGGACACGGTCAACCGCGCCTGACAGCAGACACCGTCGAGCCCGGTGCATGGAGACATGCACGCCGGGTTCGGCGAGCGGCTCGCAGAAACGGACCGGTGGCAACACCGGCACCGCGCTGCGAGCCGACTCAACCATTGAAAGCATCGCTCCGAGCGGACGATACAAGGGACATCGACTCTCGCCATACGGTGGACAGTGCCATGGCCGCGTCGTCCCACGTCGGCAGCGCCCTGGCGACCGCGTGGGCACGCCCGGCGAGTCGCTGCCGTTTCCGCGGATCGAGCAACAGCCCGGAGATGGCGGCGGCGAAGTGGGCGTCCGTGTCTGCGACGACAACTGCGTCACGTGCCGACTGCGGAAAGCCCGCCAAGGCTTCTGGCGCCGCCACGATCGGGCATGCGGTTTGGAACGCCTCGGAGAGTTTTATCTTGATGCCGCCCTGCATTCGCACCGGGCAGACGAAGACGTCCGCGGATCTGAGGTACTCCGCCACGCTCGCGACTCGGCCGACGACTTCCACGCCTCTCGTCTGTCGAGCCAGGATGCTCAGTGACTCGTCGGCCCCAGCGCCGACGAGACTAAGGCGAGCGTCGGGGACGAACTCCAAGACGCGCGGCCAGATCGAGGTCAACAGGCGAACGGCCGCGTCATGCGTCGGCGTCCACGAGTAGTTGCCGACGAACACCACTTGCACCCCGCCGGCGTGGCACCGCGGCGGCGTCACGCCGACATGATCGAACCCGCAAGGAAGCAAAGCGCTGTGGATGTCCGGAGCGTCGCGACGCATGATCTCGAGGTCGTCGACACTCACAGCGCCGCAGATCGTCGCTCGCCGCCAGGCCTCATGTTCGAGACCCTTGATTTCATTCCAGCCGACCGAATCCGGATTGCCGAGTTCTTCGCACGCCTTGTCGAGGAGATATTCGATGTTCTCTTCACACAGGACGATCGGCACATCGACATCCGGAAGGTGTCTCATCATGAAATACCCCTCGACATGGATCGCATCGATACCACCGGCGGCAAGTCTGAGCTCGAGAGCGGGCCGCAACACGGTTGAACGATAGCTTGCGATCCTTTTCGGCACACCATGCTCGTACCCCTCGGTCGCCACAGTACTTCGAACAATCGTCAAGTTCGCGCAGTACGGGAGCATCAGGCCGGCGTTTTCCCGGTCCCGCTCGAAATGGTTCGTCAGGACGACGAGTTCGATCGCGAAGTCGCGGCTCAGTCTCTTCAGCGTCTCCGCTTCCCGCAACTGGCCACCGCTATGAGCAGGCATGGGAAGTTGATTCGTGAGGTAGAGAATCCGGGACCGTCCCGAGTTCACACTCCCCCGCAACTCGAAGTAGTCCTGGCAAGTCTTTTCGCGATTCAAACTCACCGGCGAACAGTAGCACTGATACACTTTTCATCGTGACGCATTCCTTCCCGGCCATGGAGACCCCTTTGTCGCGAACTACTCTCAACAATGGCCGCTCTATGCCCATGTTGGGCTTAGGGGTGTCCGGAATGTATGGCGCGGACGCGGTCCGCGCCATAACCTCGGCCCTCACCATCGGTTATCGGCTCATCGACACGGCCGCCCTTTACGACAACGAAGCGGCTGTCGGGCAAGCGGTCCGCGAAAGCGGTATCGACCGCGCGGAAATATTCATCACCACCAAGGTGAAGAATATACACCAGGGCTACGACAATACGATGCGAGCGTTCGAGGAGAGTCTGAACAGACTCGATTGCGACTATATCGACTTGTATCTGCTGCATTGGCCCAGCCGTTCACATCGGAAAGAGACGTGGCGGGCGCTGGAGACGCTGTACGCACAGAAGAGAATACGGAGCATAGGCGTATGCAATTATCCCGTCCCTCTTATAGAGGAATTACAAGACTATGCCGAGACGGTTCCGGCGGTTAATCAAGTCGAATTCAGTCCGTACCTCTACTCCGAAGACCTGTTGAGATGTTGTCAGAGTCACGGAATTCACTTGCAGGCTTCCTGTCCGTTGGCACAAGGCAGACGTCTCGACGACCCCAGGCTCGCCGCGGTGGCGGTGAAATACGGAAAGACTCCGGCTCAAATCATGCTGCGCTGGATTCTGCAACATGGAATTTCGGCCATTCCGAAGTCGAGCAAGCTACATCGCATGCGTGAGAACATCGACATTTTCGATTTCGATCTCCAGCCGGACGACGTCGCCCGGCTGGGTCTACTCCACGAAGGCCTCAGAATATTCGACGACCCGATGGACTACGTTTAGTCGTGCAGTATGTGCGGGGCGGCGCTCGCGGCCGGGTTCCTGACGAAGAGACAGTGGCTCATCTGAAACACCCAGTCGGCATCGCCGAACCGGCGATCCCGGTACTTGAGCCGCATCGTCTCGAGTCGGTACCCGAAACGATTCAGCAGCGGCAAGAGATCCACGCGTGCTCCGTCAGTGCTGCGGAATCCGCTCACGTCGTTCGGTACGAGGAAGAGATAGCGTATTTCGTGATCCGCCAACAGGCCGAGCCACCATTCAACGGCCGAGGCCGGGCACTCCGGAAAACTGTGAATGTTCAGCGCCACGTCGACACGAGTCGACGAGAGACGCGAGGCAATGTCGTTGAGCGGGACGACCTTGTCCGTCCCCAGCCCGCGATGAGCGAGATAGAACGCGCTCAGTGCGGAAGATTCGGGGATTCCATCCGAGCAGATATACCCGGCCCCGGGTGCCACCTCGGACATCCTGTGCCCAACTCGCCCGTATCCGGCCCCGATGTCGAGAAACGAAAGCGACGAGAGGTCACCGAACTCCGACCTCAGAAAACCCAGCTCCGCAACGGAATCGAGGAGGTCTCGGCTGACCGGTCTGCCATCGATCGGCACGCAGTGGGCGCCGAATGCACCGTCTTCGGTGCAGCGTGCGAGCAGATCTCCTTCGTTGTCCGCCAACCATCGGTAGGATCGCCCATACTCCTCGTTTCCGATGTCCGCCCCGGGGCCATAACTCTGTTGCCACACATAGACATTGTCCGCGCGGAAATTCGTGGGGTCGATACCAGTCGCGACGTACTCGCGCGACCACAAAGACGTTGCAGAAGCGGGGTGGCCGGAATAAAGCTGCCGTAGCCGAGAGACATTCGCCTCATAATCAGCTATTGGCGTTGCCACGTCTGTCATTTCCCTAGACCTCCAACCATTAGCCGATCGACATCTTCAATTCTTGCGCCGCCTCCGCGACATGTCAAGGGGCACAACGTAGTTCGCAATTCGACGGTCGACCAGTTCCCGATTCCACAGCCGACAACTCATCGGCAAGCCGCACTGATGGTGTCGGCGAGGAATCGCGACATCGCAAGAATGGTCAGCGCCGGATTGGCCGCTCCCGGCCTGACGAAGTTGCCGGGTCCGGCGAGATACAAGCCGGGCATGCCTTCTACCTCTAAGTGGCGCGTCACAGTCAGCGGGCCGTCGAATCCGATTGGATGGCTGCATGCCTCGTGCTCGAATGATCCATAGGGATGGCCGAACCACGCGAACGTCCCCGCTAGCCGATGCTCTGCGACAGCAGAGTACGCGTCATCGTATTTGAGCAGTGCGTCCTCGGATTCCCGTCTCGTGACATCCTCGGGTACACCTTCCGCGATCTGGTCGATAATCTGCCTTATCTGTCGTTTCACGTCTGTCACACGCGCTCTGTCGTCGGTCGACACCTTGCCGGTCACATATGTGCGCGGAGCGTGCCCGCCTTTGCCCGGAGTAGCCGTCAATTCGCTATAGTTCGCTCGGCTGCGTCCCTGTTCTATGACGGCGAAGATCTCCACGAATCGGTCGCCGTTCGGTAACGGCGCTCTCTCTTGCACGAAGATGTTGGCGCCCGTCGACGGCAGCGGAATATAGCCGGACCAGAGCATGCGGTGGCGAAATGTGTCCAACTCGTTGCCGGGCGGCAGACGAAGGAGCGCGCCGGCGCACAAGTGGTCGGTGATGTGAGTCGTCAATTCCTGCTGTAACGTCTGACTTAGGAGCGAGACGTTGGAGATTGCGGACGCTGCTAGGACACAGCATTGAAAATCACTGCGCGTGTAGGTGTTGCCGCATTCATCGATGAGGTCGATTGACCACGACCCGTTCGCGGTTCGCCGGAGTCGCTGCGCCGCAGCTCGGGTGATGCGCAAACAGTCGCCCGCCTCCGCCAGACGAAGCGCCGGCTGAAGCGGAGAGTATGCCCTGAAGCCTTCTGAACGAGCATCGAAGTATGCAGCCTGAGGAACGTGCTTCATCCCGAGGCGAACAGCAGCCGGCGAAAGCGAGCGAGGCCGAAGCTCGGGAAACTCGGCGACGAGGCTCGTGCGGACTTCACCGTAGGCCCCTTCCCGACCTGTGAGCAGGTGAACCCACTCGCGCGGCCAGTCGGCAAGAGCAGACGATTCTATCTCGAGAAGAACCCCGTGATAGCAAAGCGATCTTCCACCCAGTCTTTCGGTGAGTCCACCGCCTGCACCCCAATCGACGCCGGTCCATCTCCTCGTTTTCTCGTCACCCGAATATACCGCGGTGTCCCAGTCGATGTGTTCGCGGCGGAGGAACGGACCGCGCTCGAATACCTCGATTTCCAGGCCCGGACGAGAAGCCAGGGAAGCTGCGACCTCCAAACCCGCCATGCCTCCGCCGACGATCGCAACTGCGACGCTCAAGCTTGCCCCGAAAATTGAGAGATGCCGAACACCCGCTGAGTGGCTGTCTTCGCCGCGGCGGCGTGCTCGAACGGATCTCGTTCCCAATACTCAGGCCGGAAAAGCTCGATACTCGCCAGCCGGTCGTAGCCAATGCCCTTCAACTCGTCGGCGATCCGCTCGAGCTGCAGAATGCCCGACCCGGGCAGCAGGCGATGAGCGTCCTGCAACTGCGCAGCGGGACGGTCTTCGCAATCGCTGACGTGGAATACGAAAAGCTTCGACGAGTCGATGCGGCGCAGCGATTCCAGCTGCGACCCGCCGACATGGAAGTGGAACGTGTCGATGACGAGGCCGACCTCGGGGCGATCCACCTCCGCCACGATCTCCCAAGCCTTGTCGAGCGTGCGCACCGAGGAATCGGGAAATCCCAGGAACTCGAAGGCGATCTGCACGCCGTGCGCGGCGGCGATGTCGCCGAATGCCCTCAGCACCGCAACGGTTTCGTCTTTCACCTCGTCGTCGGTGGCCCCCGCAGGACGTTTCCCCGGCACCACCACGATCGTCTCACATCCGATCTGGCCGGCGATGGAAGCGTACTCACGCAACATATTTTCGCCACTGGCGAAGTCCTTGCCGGCGTACGTCGTCTTGTCCACGGCGTTGATGCTGAGCGGCGTCACTCCGCTCTCGCGAAAGCGTTCGGCCAAGTCCAGGACCGAGTTCCGCTGCAGGTAATGCGGTAGTTTCGCACCCCAGATCTCCAATAGTGGAAAACCCACTCGCCGGGCGATCTCGATATCCGTTTCCAGGTCCGCGTTGATGCTGCTGGCCCCGTTCCAACTCAATTGCACAGAACGCTTCCTCCAAGATCGGGCTACGATACCGCCGGCGCCGGATGGTACACCCCGCATCTCGTCACGCACTTGCGTTCGAGGTTTTCGGAGCGGTTCAGCAAGCACGCCAACGACATACGTGTCGCCGTATCTGAATATGCTTGCACCACACCGTGCTCGGCGCGCGGCAGGTCGAGTGAGCGGGATGACCTTGACGACCGATACGGTACAGACTCGAGTGGTAGACCGTCGAGCATTCCCACAGATGGCGGTCCTGTGGCAATTCGGTAGTGTCGCTAGGGATCCCGGACCGAGGCTGGACCAACTTCGGCTGGAGTTCCACGGAGGCCATGAGTCGACATGCCTGACACGAGCATTCTCAAGAACCAGAACTTCCTGCTGTTGTGGTCGGGCAATGCGATTACGTTCGTCGGCACTTGCGGCGTCCGCATCGCCTATCCGCTGATGGCGCTGACCCTCACCGGCTCGCCGGTCGCGGCGAGTTGGGTGGGGTTCGCAATGACGCTGCCCGAGTTCATCTTCCAGGTCCCGTCAGGTGTCGCTGCGGACTACCGGAATCGCAGGCAAACCCTCGTGAAGTGCCAAAAGTACGGGTTGATGGCAACTCTGCTTGCGGCGGTGGTGGTGGTCGTGACGCCCCCAGGCCTGACGCTGTTGCTCATGGTATCGGCATTCGTCGAGGGTGCCGCACAGGTTTTCTTCGCCACGTCCGAGTTGGGACTGGTCCGTGACATCGTCAGCGTCGAAGAGCGTCCGGCGGCCTTCGCGCTCGTCGAAGCCGAGGAGTCGATCGCAACCGTGGTGGGCCGAGGGTTCGGCGCCGTCGCTCTGGGTGCTGCCCGGAGTCTGCCGTTCCTGGCAAATGCCGCGACCTATCTGTACGCTCTCTGGAGCCTGTCCAAGATCAGATCTTCGCCACAAGAGGAAGTCCACGGCCCGAGTATTTGGGATTGGAGCAGTGCCCGGTCAGGCATGCAGTTCTTGCGGGCCGATCCGTTCCTACGGTCCATCGCCGCCATCCTCACGGCAACGAACTTCATCTTCGAGATCGTTGTATTGCTTACGTCGATGGACATCAGGAACGGTGGCGGCCCGGTATGGGAAATCGGCGTCGTATTGGGGGCCCCAGGCCTGGGCGGCATTGTCAGCGCAGCCCCCACGATGTGGCTCGCCCGTCGGGCCGACACGAAGATCGCGCTCACAATCACGCTCTGGGCGTGGTTTCTTATGCTTGTAATCATGGCGATGTGCCCGACCCCGGCGATGCTCGCGGTTTCCCTCGTCGGCATCGGCGCCTTCTGGACGTTCTCCAACGTTGCGATGACCTTGTATCGGGTGCGCGTCGTTCCCGAAGCCATGCTCGGCAGAGTTGTCGGCGCCACGATGCTCGTGCAGTGCTCCGGCATGGCCGCGGGCTCGTTGCTCGCGGGGTACATCCTGTCGATGCTCGGAACCTCGGCAACAGGCTGGCTGCTGGTCGTCGCCATGCTGATACTGGCCTTGAAGACACGTCGCCTGGAGGAGCCCGCGGCGGGTCTCCTGAAAGAGGCCACGCCCGCCGTTGCGCCCACAGCGGCGGCCGCTCACCGCACACCCTGGTCACCCAAACCCCGTGCATGACAAGCGAAAACACTAACTACTCGGCCTTGGGGGAACCTCAGGCAGTGCCCAGCAGCGTTTGACATGGCGGCACGTAGACGGACGCGGTCGCAAGTGCTAGCTACTTGCCCCTGAAATAGTCGGTCCCAAGCGCCCGCGGGTCAGGGGTGATCGTTGATCTGTGTGTGGGGCGCGCCACGACTGATCCCTTCTGAGGTGGACGACGGCGCTCCCGAGGGTAGCCCGCCGCCCAGCCCGGTTTCAGTGACCTGCGCGAACGATGTTCTCGATATTGCGCTCTGCCAGCGCAGCGATGGTCAGCGACGGATTAACCGTGCCGGTGCTGCCGGGCACCGCCGCGCCGTCCATCACATACAGACCGGGATGGCCGATCACACGGCCGTAATTGTCGGTCGCCCGCCCGAGCACCGCGCCACCGAGCGGATGGGCGGTGAACACCGCGTTCGCGTCGTACCCGAGCGCGGTGTATTCGACCATCGCACCGCCGCGCTCGGCGATGCGGTGCTCCACCGCGCGACAGGCATCCACGATGCGGTCTTGCGCCTGCCGCGGCCAGCGCAGGCCGACCGCATTGCGTGCGCGATCGAAACCGAAGCGCGCGCGGGTCGTGTCGAAGGCGAGGCCGAGCGAGGCCAGCGCACCGGTCTCCACGGGTACCCCCGGGATGTACCAGCTCTCCAGGGTCAGCGGCATACCGGATCCGTCGAAGATGCGGCTGGCGCTGGGCACGCCCTGGCCCAGGCCCCTGAGCGAGCTCTCGCCCCGGGCCAGCACCACATCGCCGTTGGTGCCCCAGCCGTCGCCGACGTGCTCGTTGAGATGCGGCAGCGCCCCGGTGGCCTGGGCGCGCACCAGCAGCTCCGACGTGCCGACCGAGCCGGCGCCGAGGAACAGGCGGTCACAGGTGAGGGTTCGGGTGCGCAGCACCGCACCGGTCGGGTCCATCTTGGTCACCGCGACCACGTAGCGCCCCTCGGCATCCTGCGCGATGGAATCCACCCGATGGCCCGCGAAGACCGCCGACTTCCCGGTCTGCTGGGCGTATTTCAGATAGTTCTGGTTGAGGTCGAACTTCGCGCCGTTGGAGTTGCCCAGATTGCTGCGGGCCGCGGTCCCCGAAGGCCTTGTGGCGCCGGACAATTCGCCGCGAATGATATTCCAGTTGAAGATCGAATCGCTGGCCTGCGGGGTGTAGCCGGCCTTGCGCGCCTGCTCGTCCCAGGCCCGCGAGTGGGTGAAGGGCGCCGAGTTGTAGATGTCGGCGGGCATCGTGCTCAGCCGCAGCATCTGGCGCACCCGCGGGTAGTAGACCCGGTCCATCTCGCCGAAATCGACCGTGCCGGTGAAGATCTGGTCGAAAAACCGCTGCGGCGGGGCCAGCATGCAACCGGTGAACACCACCGAGCCACCGCCGACCGCCGCGCCGCGCCAGACGTCGATGCCGTCGAACGAGGTCACATCCAGCACGCCGCCGAAGTCGGTGAAGTGCATCGGCACCTTGGTGACGCCGGTGAATTCGGTGCGATGCCAGAAGCCGCGGCCGTCGGGCAGGTCGTCGCCGGTGAAGATCTCCCGCCGGGGATCGTTGGGCCAGAGCAAACCGCGCTCGAGCACCGTGTTGGCCACCCCGGCCTGCGCCAGGCGCAGCGCGGTGACCGCGGCGCCGAAGCCCGACCCGATGATGATCGCCTCGGAGTGCTCCGGCGGATCGGGAAGGGGCGCAAAGATTTCCGGCACCCAATGCCGGAACAGGTCGTTCCATACCGGATCGGCGGTCGCCGGCCCGGCGCCCGTCACCGCGCCTGCCGCGGTGCCCGTGGCACCGAGCAGCGCCGCCATTCCGGCAGCCTTCATCAGGGCGCGTCTGCGCACGCGGCCACCTCCCTCGTCACGCATGGTCGCGCGCGAGAGTACCGGGTGGACGGCCGCCCCTCAACCCTGAAGGGCGGAACCGCTCAGGCGCGCAGGCGTTCACGGCGAAGCTGGTCGACTTCCGGAAGGTCGAGGGGGGCCAGGGTGTCGACGCCGAGGGCGCGCTTCAGCAGCAGATCGGCCAGTTCGGGATTGCGGGCCAGCGCGGGACCGTGCAGGTAGGTGCCGATGACCGAGCCCTGCACGACGCCCTCGCGGCCGTCGCCGACGCCGTTGCCGACTCCGCGGGTGACCGTGCCGAGGCCGGCCGCGTCCGGGCCGAGGGTCGTTCCGCCGCGGTGGTTTTCGAATCCGGTGAGCGGGTCGGACAGTTCGGGGAGCAGCGGGGTGGTGGTTACCTCGCCGATGGCCCGCTCGGCCTGCGGGGAGGTGGTCACGTCGATCATCCCCACGCCCTCGACGCGTTCGCCGCCGGAGGTCTCGTACCAGTTGCCCAGCACCTGAATGGCCGCGCAGATCGCCAGCACGGGGGCGCCACGCTCGGCCGCCCGCTGCATGCCGGGATACTGCCGCAGATGGCGGGTGGCCAGGCGCTGCGCCGAATCCTCGGCCCCGCCCAGCAGATAGACGTCCAGGGAGTCGGGAACCGGATCGCTCAGGGTGATTTCGACGATCTCGGCGTCGTAGCCGCGCATCCGCAGGCGCTGCCGCAGCACCACGGCGTTCCCGCCGTCACCGTAGGTGCCCATCACATCGGGCAGCACCAGCCCGATCCGCACGGTGGATTGCGATGTCATGCCTGCCCCTCCAGATCGCGGTTCAGATCGCGGAACGCGGTGTAGTTGGCCAGCACCTCCACCTGCCCGGGCGGGCAGGAGGCGATGGCGCGCAACGGATTCGGCACCGTCGTATGTTCCACCCCGGCATAAGTGAGGCGCACCGCGAGGTCGGTGGCGCGCTCGCCGGCGGCTACCACCTGGGTACCCTCGAAGTGTTCGAACCGCACGTCCCACAGCCACGACAGGTCCTCACCGTCGGGCACCTGGCCGTTCACCGCGATCACCAAACCCGTTGCGGCCGGGTCGATCATCGACAGCGCCTCCTGCCAGCCGGCGGGATTCTTGGCCAGCAGCAGGCGGGCGGAGCGCTCACCGACCCGCACGGTGCGGTACCGGCCCGCGATCTCGCGCACCGTCGCCGTGGCGTCGGCGGCCGTCTCGGGCGATACCCCCAGGGCCACCGCCGCGGCCACCGCCTGCGCGGCGTTACCGCGATTTGCGCGGCCCGGAAGGGCAAGGTGCAGGGGCAGTTTCACGCCGTCGGGGCCGTACAGGTGCTCCTCGTCGACCCACCAGTCCGGCTCGGGCCGCTGGAAGTCCGCCCCGGTGCTGCGCCAGTGCCTACCCACCCCGTCGGCTCCGCCTCCTGCCGTCCCCGAAGGCTCCCCCTCCCAGACGATCGGCTCGCCGCTGCGGGGGCAGCTGCTCGCGTCCATGGCCCACCCGCTGCCCGCGGCCACCCACACCACATTCGGGTGGTCGTAGGCGATCGAGGTGATGAGCACGTCGTCGCAGTTGGCGATCAGCACGGCGTCCGGATGCCGAGCCATCCCGGCGCGCAGCTTGCGCTCGATCATGTTGATCTCGCCGACGCGGTCGAGCTGATCGCGGCTCAGGTTGAGCAGTACCACCGCGGCCGGATTCAGCGCATCGCTCACGTGCGGCAGGTGCAGCTCGTCGACCTCGATCGCCGCCACCGGCGCGCCGCGATGCGCCGAGAGCGCCGCCACGATGCCCGCGTCCATGTTCGCGCCGTCGGCCTGCGTCGCCACCGGCCCCAGCGCGGCCAGCGCGGCCGCGGTCATGCGCGTGGTGGTGGATTTGCCGTTGGTGCCGGTCACCAGCACGGTGCGCCGCCCACGGCCCAGCTGGGTCATGATCGTCGGATCGATCTGCAGGGCGATCAGCCCGCCGATCATCGAGCCCTTGCCCCGCCCGGCCCGCTGCGAGGCCCATGCCGCGCCCGCCGCCGCCCGCAGCGCGAGCCGTCCGCGCATCGAGATGTCTGCCACGCGGGGAATCCTATCCGCGATCGGCCGCGTCGGCGTTGGGCGGGTGACGAGGCGGACATGCAATTGCGGGCCGGTCGCGCGCGTGTACCCACCTGGCTCCGAGTACCGCTCGGCGTGGGCCAGGGTGGGGCGATCCCAAGATTTTTACTACTTGTCCTACCGGAAAGGAGTATGTACTTTCCAGGTAAGCAAGTAGTCGATTGGGGAGAATGATGAACGAGCACAAGGACAACGACATGACCGAGCAGCAGCGAGCGCGGGAGGCGCTGGCGATGATGCGTGAGCATCAGGAGCGAACCGAGCGGGCCGCGGGCATGCCGATCTGGATCTATCCGGCGATGTTCGTGCTCAGCGCCGGAGCGAGCGCGGCGAACGATTTCGTGGACCTCACCGGCGCGAAGGTGATCGCGGCGGCGATCGCGCTGGTGCTGGTGGTGGTGCTGGGTGTGCGGATGTTCACCGGAGCGGCGCCGCTGAGCCTGGCGCGAGGAGTGGCCGCCCGCCAGAGCCCGCCGAACATGCGGGTGCGGGCCACGATCCTGCTGATACTGGTAGCGGGGGTATTCGTGATCGCGCGGTACGGCACCGGCCTGGGCCAGTCGCTCGCCGACGCGCTGGGGGTGCCCGGATATCCGCACACGGTCACCGGCGTGACGTTCGCGGCGGTAGCGACCCTGCTGTTCGCCTCAGGCCAGCGGTTCGTCACGGCGTCCGGGCAGCGTCCGGGCCGATGAGTGGACCGGAACTGGACCGGTTGCTCTCGGACCCGACGCGGCTGGCGGTGATGTCGGTGTTGTCCGCGGCCGAGGGGTGTGATTTCGGATTCCTGCGCGATGCGGTCGGGCTGTCGGATTCGGCACTGTCCAAGCAGCTGACCACGTTGCGCAAGGACGGATACCTCGAGCAGCAGCGCACGTATTCCGGACGGGTACCGAAGACGACCGTGCGCGCCACCGATCACGGACTCCGTTGTCTGGCAACGCATGCCGAGGCGCTACAGGCGATCCTGAACCGCGCGGGCACAACCCGGCCCGAACGGCGATAAGACCGTGTTGTCAGTACAGCATCTTCCGGTAGGTCTCCGGCGAGTAGTGCTTCTCCAGCTCCTCGAGGGATTCGGTGACGTTGAGCTGAATCTCCTTCGTCAGCGCCGCGGCGCTGGGCAGCGTGTCCTCGGGCCAGCCCTCGGGCTGCCACAGGCTGCTGCGCATGAAGGCCTTGGCGCAGTGGAAGAAGATCTGCTCGATCGCGACCTCGACGGCGAGGATGGGGCGATGGCCCTTGACGATCATGTCGTCGAAGTACGGGGCGTCGGTGAGCAGTCGGGCGCGGCCGTTGACCCGCAGGGTCTCACCGCGACCCGGAATCAGGAAGATAACGCCCACATGCGGATTGGACAGAATGTTCAGATAGCCGTCGGCGCGGCGATTGCCCGGACGCTCGGGGATCGCGATCGTCCGGTCGTCGAGCACCTTCACGAATCCGGCCGGATCGCCCTTCGGGGAGGCATCGCAGTTGCCCTCGGCGTCGCTGGTCGCCAGCACCACGAACGGCGAGGTGGCGATCCACTCCCGGTCGCGCGGATGCAGTGCCGGACGCTCCTTGGTGGCGACGCGATGGTTCGGCTCCCCCAGCAGTTCGCGAAGTTCTGCCGCAGTGGTGATTTCGCTCATGCAATAAATTGAACTGCGCGACAACGCCGGAGACCAGCAATTTGTTCAGATCCGGCGACGGCGGTCCCCGGCGCGGACCCCCGTCCCGCTCAGTCTGGGGTATCGAAGAGGTTCGGCTGCCCCGCGGCGTACCGCGCGATATCGGCCTGACGCATCGGCTCGAGCTCGACCGCGCGGTACAGCGGGAAGAGCTTGCAGCGCGGGGCATTCGAGCCGACCGTGTCCAGCAGCGCGTTGACCGCGCGACGCGCGGCCTCGCAGGCGCCCTCCATGGTGGCCAGATCGATGGTGGTGCGCACGTAATCACCGGCGAGGAACAGATTTTCCAGCGCGCCGTGCGGCTGCGGGCGCGCGGACCAGGAGCCGACCGTATTGATCAGCAGCGGATCGGCATTGTTGTTGACGCCCCGTGCCGGATCCCAGGTGACGCCCGAATCCAGGAACCACGAATGCAGATCGGCGTCGCGCAATTCGACCTTGCCCGCCAGCGCCGCGCGCAGCTGCGCCCAGACCTCGCGCGCGATCTGCTCGTGCGTGCATTCCCGAGCCGGCTTGCCGAACAGGATTCCGGGGACGTTCCAGTTCGAGACGTCCACCGAGAGGCAGTCCCGCACCGTCCCGTCGCCGAATCCGGAAAGCGGTGTGCGAGACCAGAATTGATTCTGCGCGATGGAGGTCAGCGACCACGGCGAATCGATGTAGGCGGTATGCCCGCGGGCGATTCCCGCCGGGCGGCGCAGATAGAACTGGATACCGGTCATCCAGTCCACGGTCAGGCGGTCCATCGCCGCCAATTCCGGTTGCACCGCCAGGATTTCGGGCGTCCACAGCCGACGGGCCACGTCGACCGGCACGGCGAGCACGAAATGGTCTGCGTCGACCGCGCTTTCGGTGCCCGCACCGTCGGTGATCCGGGCGCCCGCGATCCGGCGATCGCGCACCTCGAGCCCGCGCAGCCGCCCGGTCTCGAAGCGCACGCCGAGACCGCGCAGGTGCTGGACCCAGGGGTCGATCCACGCCCGCGAGGTCGGGCCGTCGAGCAGCCGGTCCAGCGGGCCGTCGTTGCCGATCTCCATCGGGTTGCCCAGGAACTGCTCGCCCATGGTGCCGATGGTGCGGGTACTGGCCCGATCGTCCTTGGCGGCGACCAGCAGCGTGGTCAGGGTGCGCGACATCAGCACCCGGAATTCCGTGGAGCGAGCGCTCGCGCCGAGGAAATCGCGCCACGCCACGTGCTCCCACTGCCCGAGCCGGCGCGCATCGCAGCTGGTGTTGAAGACGAGCAGCCGGTTGACGAAGTGGGACGCGTCGGTCGTCGGCATGCGTGCCGAGGTCGCGATCCCCGAGGCGAGGGTCTGCCGAAAGTCGTCCGGGTTGGCCCACGACCTGCCCTTGCCCATCGGCAGGATGCTGTCCGGGGACCCGTTGCGGGAGAACCGCGCCTCGGGGGCGGCGACCAAGTTGTCCCACACGCCATTGGCGTTGCCCGGGAATGGGATTCGCCGCATCGTGTCCGGAACATGGTGGTAGAAGCCAGGAAAGAAGCGGAAGCCGTGCTCGCCGGGCAGATCCGGACGGCCACCGCGGCCGGTGCCGGGCACCGCGATGCTGCGAGCTTTACCGCCCAGGGCCCGGGGTTCGTACAGGGTGACCGCGAATCCCCGCTCGGCCAGCTCGTGCGCGGCCGTGAGCCCGGCCACGCCGCCGCCGAAGACTGCGACCCGGCGCGCGGGGGCGGCGGCGGCCGGAACCGGGCGCACCGTCAAAGCCCCAGCGGTTACCGCACCCGCGACGGCCGCCCCGCGAAGAACTGCTCTTCGGGAGACGACCCCATACCGTTCTGCCATCTGTTCGGGACCTCCACGCCGGGCAATACTGTAGGCGGTCGATCCGGGCCCCGGAGACGAAGGGTGCGGCAAGTTTCGGACCAACGGTTCCGTTGCCGAGTTACTGCTGGACTGGCACCGCCTGCATGTCCAGGACCGGCGAATCGTTCGGCACCACGTCCCGGCGCCGCCCACCGGAGGTCGCCGCGAACGCGCCCGCGATCACGATCACTCCACCGATCAGCGACGGGGCCGTCGGCCGCTCGCCCAGGAAGGCCCACGACGCGGGGATGCCCACCACGGGAACCATCAGCGAGAGCGGTGCGACCGCGCCCGCCGGATAGCGGCCCATCAGATAGGTCCACAGACCCGAGCCCACCACGGTGGCCAGCACCACCGTGTATGCCAGTGCGGCGAGAGCGGGCCAGCCCGTGGCCGAGAAGGAGGCCGCGAGCGCATGAACACCCGCAATCGGCCCCTCGATCAGCAGCGACAGCGCGAACAACGGGATCGGCGGCACCACCGCCATCCACAGCGTCAGGTGCAGTGGATCGACCTTCCGGGCGGGATCCGAGGCAGAGCCCGCCGCGGCGAGCCGTGAGCCGATATTGCCCAGCGCCCATCCGAGCCCGCCCGCCAGCGTCAGCAGCACGGGCACCAGCGCGGCGTGCTGGGCCCGGTCCCACCCGATGACCACCATACCGAGTAACGCGGTGGCCAGCCCGAGAATCTTTGTGGCCCCGAGCCTTTCGCGCAGCAGCAGCGAGCCGAGCAGCACGGTGAACGGCGCCGAGGACTGCAGCACCAGTGAGGACAGCCCGGTCGGCATGCCCGCGCGCATGGCGGTGAACAGGAACGCGAACTGCAGCACCCCGAATCCGAACCCGTACAGCAACAGCCACCGCAGCGGCACCCGCGGCCGCGGCACCAGAATCAGCACGGGCACCGCGATCACCGCGAATCGCAACCCCGCGAAGAACAGCGGCGGAAAGTGCTCCACCCCGATATGCAGAGCCAGGAAGTTCAGCCCCCAAAGCAGTACGACGGCCAAGCCGAGCAGACGATCACGGTAACTCACACCGCTCATCTTGAGGACGCGGATCTATTAGAACAATCGAATATAAGTGGATTGATACTGTAGTAAAACTGAACAATGCAGGAAGGATCCTTCACCTCCGCCGAGCGGCTGCGGGTGCTGCGCGAATTCGCCGATCGCGGCACGGTCGCGCGGGTCGCCGAGGCGCTGTCGATGACGCCGTCCGCGGTGTCGCAGCAGCTGAAGGCGCTCGCGCGGGAGGCCGGGGTGGCGCTGCTGGAACCCGACGGGCGCCGGGTGCGGCTGACCGACGCCGGCCACGCGCTGGCGATCCGGGCCGATGAGGTGCTCGCCGCGATGGACCGCGCCGCGGCCGAGATGGCGCTGTACCGGGGCTCACCGCGCGGGCAGGTGCGGGTGGCGCTGTTCCCGTCCGGGGCCGCGCTGCTGCTGCCGCACGTGCTGGCCGCACTCGCCGAGAGCGGGGTCGACATCGTCGCCCGCGATGAGGACGTGCCGCCCACCGCCGTGCCGCGCCTGCTCGCCGACTACGACGTCGTGCTGACCCATCGCGACGAGCGCGCCGGCTCGATATCCGGGCCCAGGGTCGCCGCACAGCAGTTGATGCGCGAGCCGATCGACGTCGTTGTCGCCCGCGGCCACCGTCTGGCCGATCGCGAAACGGTCACCCCACAGGAGCTGGCGCAGGAGTCCTGGCTCAGCGTGCGCGGCGGCTTCCCCGTCGACGACGTCCTGCGATCGATCGCCACCGTCACCGGCGTCCAACCACGAATTACTCAGCGGCTCAACGATTTCAGCGTCATCGAGGAGCTGGTGGCGGCCGGGCACGGCGTCGCCCTGATACCGCGCCACGCCGTACGCCACCCCGGCCTCGCGGTGCTGCGCCTCTCCGGCGTCCGCGCGGCCCGCCTGTACGACCTGGCCACCCGCCCGCACGCCGAGCGCCGCCCCGCCGTGGCCACGGTGCTCGACGCCTTCCACACCGCCGCCCACACCGTGACCGCCGGGGAATGCTGACGCACACGGCCACTGCGGCGCGCTAGGGACGAAATCAACTGGCGTGCAGCCAATCACGATCGATCCTGCCGACAATCTGACTGGACACACGCTCCTGCGCGATCGGAACGCGCCCACTCATGGCGGCACCCCACACGGCGAATTCGACGGCGGCCGGATTTCCCGACACGTATTTCGGTCATCCGCGAGCCGCAAAGCGCTTCCCGGTCCGCCCTGTTCACGCCATCACGACCGGGACGCGCGCCTCCCGGAAACCGAAAGGCTCGGCGAATCACCATGATTCGCCGAGCCGTTCGTTATCGCGTTGCACCCCTGGGCGGTTCGCAGCGCTACTGACCGTAGTGATCCGGTCCCGCGAACGGGTCTCCCGGATACGGTCCCGGCTGGCCGGGGTAAGGGCCCTGCGGACCGGGGAACGGCCCCTGACCCGGGTACTGACCCGGGCCGCCCGGGAACTGTCCCGGCTGGCCCGGGTACTGGTTCGGCAGCGGGAACGGGGCCTGCGGAACGTTGAAGCCGAAGTCGTCGGCCACCATTGCCGCCAGCTCCAGTAGGGCGGTGCGGGTCGGCTTGCTCACCAGCTCCAGATCGATCTCCGCGCCCTCGGCGAGGTGGTCGTCGAACGGCACCACCTGCACCGCCCGGGTGCGGTCCAGGAACAGCTTGCGCAACTGATCCAGATCCACCGTGGACGCGCCGCGCCGAGAGGCGTTGACCACCACCACGGTTCGCTCGACCAGCTTGTTGTAGCCGTGATGCTCGAGCCAGTCCAGCGTGGCCGAGGCGCTGCGCGCGCCGTCGATCGCCGGGGAGGTCACCAGGATCAGCGAGCTGGCCATGTCCAGCACGCCCGACATCGCCGAGTGCATCAGACCGGTACCGCAGTCGGTGAGGATGATGTTGTAGAACTGCTGCAGGATGCTGATCGCGCGGCGGTAGTCCTCCTCGCTGAAGGCCTCCGATACCGCCGGATCCTGTTCGCTGGCAAGCACTTCCAGTCGGCTCGGGGCCTGCGAGGTGTGCGCCCGCACGTCCGAGTAGCGACTGATGTTGCGGTCCTCCAGCAGATTCCGGACCGTGGAGCGGGTCTGGCGCGGCACCCGGTGCGCGAGCGTGCCGAGGTCGGGGTTGGCGTCGATGGCGATGACGCGGTCGCCGCGCACGGAGGCGAAGGTCGAGCCGAGGCCGACGGTCGTCGTGGTCTTGCCGACGCCGCCCTTGAGCGACAGGATCGCGATCCGGTAGTCGCCGCGAACCGGCTGATTCACCCGCTCGGTGAGCTCCCGGACGACGACATCCGCCGAGGACTCACCCGGATTGATCGCACCACCGGACATCTTGTGCACCGCGCGGCGCCAGCCACTGCGCGGCGAGCGCCGCGCCCGCTTGAGCAGGTTCAGGTCGTTCACCGAATGGCCGGGCTGCCCGAGCTGCTGCTGCATGTGCTGCGGCGTGAAACCCTGCTGCTGCGGCGGCTGCTGCTGCGGCGGCTGGGGAGGCTGCTGCGCCTGCGGCGGTTGCTGCGGGGGGTGCTGCTGCGGGAAGTTCGGCTGGCTGGGCGGACCGCCCCACCCACCGGGCTGCGACTGCTGCTGCGGCGGCGGCTGATACGCCGGGGGCGCGGGTGGCGGCGGCGGGGCCCAGCTGAACTGCTCGCCGCCGTACTGCTGCGGTTCCGCCGCGGGCGCAGCCTGCGGATCCTCGTTGAACACGCGGCGGACCATGCCGTCGCTGCCGATCTCCTGGCGCACCTCGCCGTAGGGCGTCTCCTGGCGCGCCTCACCGTAATTCACCGGTGGCTCACTGAAATTCGGCTGCGCGCCCGCCTCCGGGCCGGGCATCTCGCCGTAGGGCTGCGGCGGCAGATCGCCGAAGTTGGGCGGCGCGAACGACGTCGGATCCGCCGGGCCGCCGGGCGGGGCGAACGGACCGCCCTGCTCCGGCATCGGGAAGCCGCCGGGCGGCGCGAAACCGGGGTTCGGCGCGAACTGCCCCTGCGGCGTGAAGGGCGAGGGCGGCGGGAATCCGCCCATCGGCTGGCCGCCGGGCGGCGGGAACGCGCCCTGGTGCTCCTGGCCGAACTGGTGCTCCGGGAACTGCCCCTCGAGCGGGAACTGCGACTGGGCACCCAGATGCTGTTCCGGACCGGGCTGATGGTCGTGCTCGAACTGCGGCCCGCCCGGGAACGGAGTCTGCTCCATCGAGTCGGGCACCGGCGGGAACATCCCGGATGCCTGCTCCTCCTCGCCCGCCCCGTCGTAGCTCGATTCGGCCGGCTCGGCGTCCGGTGCGGGTTCGTCCACCCGTCCGTCGTTGTGCGGAGCCACGGTCGGATCGTCGTGCTCGGTGGTCGTGTCACCGCCGTGGCCCTGCAGCCACGGCGGCGAGGTCGAGTTGTCGTTGGTCACGTATCCCCCATCTGCTCGGGAGTTTTCGAGCAGTGAGCTCGGCTCTGATGCTGTTCAACGCTAGCACGCTGCGCGGATGCTCGTGGGTGGCACAGACCTGCGGCAAACCTGTACGGCGGTGAGTTGTCCACGGGGGATATCCAGTTCGGCACGCCACCGTTACGATCTGCGCAAATGCGGCACCGGCGGGTGCGGCAACCGAGTCGAATCATGAACGGACCATGAACGCAACGCAGTTCTCGAGGCCCATGCGGCTCGCCCGCGACCGCATCGGAATCGGCACGATCACCGACTACGGATACGAGACCCCGTGGGCCACCGGAAGAATCGAGTTCCTCGATCCGACCCGCGCCGAGACATGCGAGCAATGCGTCGAATTCGAACGCTGGCTCGCCGAGACCGACGACCTGCCCGAGGACGACGCGCAATACGACGCCGCGTGCGCGCGTGAGGCCGCACGCCGCGGCCTCACGCCCGCGGACCTCGACCTGTTCCACTCCGGCGCCTGGACGATCACGACCGACGACGGGGACATCCACGATGTCCCCTCGCTGGAATTCCTCGGCGACGGCTACGTGCAGTGGCGCTGGTGAGGCGTCAGCGCTGCGCCCGGTTGACCGCGGAGACGACCGCGCGCAGCGATGCGGTGGTGATCGACGTGGCGATGCCCACACCCCAGCTCACCTTGTCCCCGACCGCGCACTCCACATAGGCCGCGGCCTGCGCGTCGTCACCGGCGGACATGGCGTGCTCGGAGTAGTCCAGCACCCGCACGTCGTAGCCGATCGGACCCAGCGCGTCGACGAACGCTGCCAGCGGGCCGTTGCCCTCGCCGGAGATCTCCTGCTCCACACCGTCGACCTTGACCACGGCGTCGATGTGGTCGGTGCCGCCGTCGGTCTCCGAGGCCGATACCCTCTGGCGCATCCGCTCCAGCGGATTGATCGGGTTCAGGTACTCCTGGGCGAAGACGTCCCACATCTCCTTCGGGCTGACCTCGCCACCCTCGCCGTCGGTGATCTTCTGGATCGCCTGCGAGAACTCGATCTGCAGCCGCCGCGGCAGCACCAGGCCGTGATCGGTCTTCATGATGTAGGCGACGCCGCCCTTGCCGGACTGCGAGTTGACCCGGATCACGGCCTCGTAGGTGCGGCCGACGTCCTTGGGGTCGATCGGCAGGTACGGAACCTCCCAGGTGATGTCGTCCACATCGGCGCCCGCGGCGTCGGCCGCGGCCTTCATCGCGTCCAGGCCCTTGTTGATGGCGTCCTGGTGACTGCCGGAGAACGCGGTGTACACCAGGTCGCCGCCGTAGGGATGGCGTTCGTGCACAGGCAGCTGGTTGCAGTACTCCACAGTGCGGCGGATCTCGTCGATGTTGGAGAAGTCGATCTGTGGATCGATGCCGCGGGAGAACATGTTCATCCCCAGGGTGACCAGGCACACGTTGCCGGTGCGCTCGCCGTTGCCGAACAGGCAGCCCTCGATGCGGTCCGCGCCGGCCAGGTATCCCAGCTCGGCCGCGGCGACGCCGGTGCCGCGGTCGTTGTGCGGGTGCAGCGACAGCAGGATCGACTCGCGGCGGGCCAGGTTGCGGCTCATCCACTCGATCGAATCGGCGTACACGTTCGGGGTCGCCATCTCGACGGTCGCGGGCAGGTTGATGATCATCGGCTGGTCCGGAGTCGGC
The DNA here is from genome assembly GCF_018860155.1 of Nocardia albiluteola. GTDB lineage: Bacteria > Actinomycetota > Actinomycetes > Mycobacteriales > Mycobacteriaceae > Nocardia > Nocardia albiluteola. The sequence continues at coordinate 552,573 of NZ_JAHKNI010000001.1, read as the reverse complement.
GCGATGATCTCCGAGACCGCGTCGCACACCTGCTTGGCGTATTCCAGCTCGGTGCCCGTGTAGGACTCGGGGCTGTACTCGTAGCGCCAGTTCGTGTCCGGGTAGCGCTGCTCGATCTGCTTGACCAGCGTCGCCGCGTCGGTGGCGATCTTCCGCACCGCGTCGCGGTCGGCGCGGAACACCACGCGCCGCTGCAGGATAGAGGTCGAGTTGTAGAAGTGCACGATGACGTTGGCCGCGCCCGCGCAGGCCTCGAAGGTGCGCTCGATCAGCTCGGCGCGGCACTGGGTCAGCACCTGGATGGTGACGTCGTCGGGGATCGCGTTGTCCTCGATGATCTCGCGGACGAAGTCGAAGTCGGTCTGGCTGGCCGAGGGGAAGCCGACCTCGATCTCCTTGTAGCCCATCCGCACCAGCAGGTCGAACATGCGGCGCTTGCGGGCCGGGCTCATCGGGTCGATCAGGGCCTGATTGCCGTCGCGCAGGTCCACCGCGCACCAGCCGGGCGCGCGGTCGATGACCTTGTTCGGCCAGGTGCGCTCGGGCAGCGTGATCGGCTCGACCTCCTCGGCGAAGGGCCGGTACCGGAAGGTCGGCATCGAGGAGTTCTTCTGCTGGTTCCACGCGGGCTGGTCGGCCGGGGCCGGCTTGGACGGCGCGGTGATGGCGCGCGATACGAAGGCGTCAGCAGGGGACATGCAAATCTCCAATAAGGGGTGGGTTGGGTTTCCCAGGTAATTGGGCGACCGGCACAGCTGAACCCCGCGACGGGAGCCGGTCCGTATCAGACCCCGTCGCGGCGGCCGAGGAGGAGTACCCGCTGCATGACGATCGCGAGTTTACAGGTCCGCATTCCTCCGAGGAAAGGGTGGGTGAACCCCACCCGGTCAGACCCGCAGCTCCCCCGAGATGAGGAAATCGCGCAATAGGTCCCGGTAGGGCTCGATATCGATGCCCTGGGACTCGAGCCAGTCCGCCGCGTAGTACTTATCGATATATCGATCGCCGGGATCGCAGATCAGCCCGACGACGCTGCCCTCACGACCCTCGCGGGCCATCTCGGACATGATGTGGAACGCCGCCCACAGCCCGGTTCCGGTGGACGCCCCGGCCTTGCGGCCGATCACCTCCTCGAGCACGTGCACCGCGGCGATCGCGGCGGCATCGGGCACATGGATCATCCGGTCGATGGCCGAGGAGACGAAGCTCGGCTCGACCCGCTGGCGGCCGATGCCCTCGATGCGCGAGCAGACCTCGGTGGTGACGGCGGTGTCGCCGTCGCGCCAGCCCGGGAAGAAGGCCGAATTGTCGGGATCGGCCACGCACAGGCCGGTCGAGCGGCCGGTATAGCGGATAAAGCGCGCGATGGTGGCCGAGGTGCCGCCGGTGCCCGCGGTCGCGACGACCCACGCCGGATCAGGGAAGCGCTCCTGGGACATCTGGTCGAAGATCGACTCGGCGATGTTGTTGTTGCCGCGCCAGTCCGTCGCCCGCTCGGCGTAGGTGAACTGGTCCATGTAGTGCCCGCCGCTCTCGCGCGCCAGCCGCGCCGCGACGTCGTACACCTCGTTCGCGTTGTCGACGAAATGACAACTGCCGCCGTGGAATTCGATCAGGCGAACCTTCTCCCGGCTGGTGCTGCGGGCCATCACCGCGATGAACGGGACCCCGATCAGCCGCGCGAAGTACGCCTCGGACACCGCGGTGGAACCGCTGGAGGCCTCGATCACCGGGCGGCCCGGGCGGACCCAGCCGCTGCACAGCGCGTGCAGGAACAGCGAGCGGGCGAGGCGGTGCTTGAGCGAGCCGGTGGGATGCGTGGACTCGTCCTTCAGATACAGGTCCACACCGGGCAACGCGGCGAGCGGCACCCGCAGCAGGTGGGTATCGGAGGAGCGGCGCGCATCCGCGCGCACCTTGGCGATCGCCTCGGACAGCCAGCGCCGGTGCTCCGGATCGTATCGATTGACATCGATCATGCCCGGTTCTGTGGACGTCGTCATGGGCACCTCCGGCGGTTCGGCAACAGGCTGGTTGCTGACGCTTCGGAACGCCACCATCGGGCGTGCGTGGCCATCGATGGGACTTGCGTCAGCCACTAGCTGCGACCTTACACATCAGCGCAGTCCACGGACCGCGAGGCTGCGGACAGTCTTGCCCACAATTCGCGCACGCGGGAGTCGCGACACACGCCGATCGCGATATCTGCCGACGGACCGCCCGGACCGGCAAACACCCCGCGTCCCGTGCGGATTCGGTTGTGTCCTTACCGGATTCACAGGTGATCTGCCGAGCGCACCCCGCCGATCTCCACTACCGTCGAGGCGTGTTCGGCATCATCCGCCCCTGTAAGCACAGACTGGGCGCAGAGTTGAGTTCCGCGTGGATGGCGCAGCTGTGCGGGCTCTGCCTGGCGCTGCGCGACGACCACGGCCAGGCCGCTCGCATGGCCACCAACTACGACGGCCTGATCATCTCGGCGCTGGTCGATGCGCAGGCGCCCCGGGCCACCCGCCGCGCCGCCGGGCCCTGCCCCCTGCGCGCCATGCGCACCGCCGACGTCGCCACCGGCGACAGCGTGCGGCTGGCCGCCACGGTATCGCTGGTGCTGGCCGCGGCGAAGGTGCGCGACCATGTCGAGGACGGCGACGGCGTCGCGGGGACGGCGGGCGTGCGGCCCGCCGCCCGGCGCATCGCCGAGCGCTGGGCCCGCCAGGGCGCCGAGACCGGCGCGGGCCTGGGCTTCGACACCGCGGTCCTGCTCGACGCGGTGGACCGGCAGCTCGCCGTCGAGGCCGCCGCCGGACCGCAGACCACCCTGCTCGAGCTCACCGAACCGACCGAGGCCGCCACCGCGGCGGCGTTCGGGCACACCGCGATCCTGTCCGGGCGGCCCGGCAACGAGGCCGCACTGATCGAGGCCGGTCGGCTGTTCGGCCGCATCGCGCATCTGGTCGACGCCGCCGAGGATCTGCACGAGGACTTCACGCACGGCAAGTGGAATCCGCTGGTGGCCACGGGAACCGCCGCCGAGGAGACCCACCGGCTGTGCACCGACGCGCTGCTGGGCATCGAATTGGCGCTGGCCGAGGCCGAATTCACCGATGGGCGGCTGGTGCACCGGCTGCTGACCAAGGAACTGGGCCGGTCGGTGCACCGCACCTTCAAGCACTCGGATCACGAGAGCTGCCGCGGCGATTCCACCATCGTCAACCGGCGCGGTCGCCGCGGCCGATACGGCCCGCCGCCGCCCGGATACGGCTACCCGCCGCCGCAGGGGTACTACCCGCCGCCCGGATACGGCTACGGTCCCCCGCCCCGCCGCCGCAGCGGATTCTGCCTGCCGTTCTGCGAGGGCATCGCCTGCTGCGAGTGCTGCCGGTGCAGCGAGGACTGCTGCTGCTGCACCTGCGAGGGCTGCGAATGCTGCGGGGACGGCTGCTGCGACTGCTGAATTCCGCTGGGATGCAGCGGATATCGGGTGCACGGCAAGGGCGAACCGAACAGCGGCAGCCGTGTGGAGCCCCTCAGGCGGAGTGACCCTCGAAGGTCGGGCTCCAGACACCGCGTCCAGGCGGGCGCGAGAGCTCGATACGCAGGCGGTACGAGCAGGTAGCTCCGACTAGGCGGAGTGGCTGTCGAAAGTCACACGCTCCCAGGCCACCTCGTCCAGACGGGCGCGGTCGCCGGCGGCCCACGCCCAGATCAGATCGGCGACCCGCTGCGGATCGGTGAGGGTGGCGCCGAAGTGCTTGTCGGCGCTGCCATCCCGGTATTCGAGGGTGTAATCGTCCGGGCCGTTGCGGTAGGTCTGGATATAGACCTCGGGGGCGCTCGCCACGATCAGATACGGCCCGGGCTCGGCGAGCGCGGGAATCCACTCGTCAACGAGTTTCCTTGTAAGATACGGGAATTCACCGGCTCCGCCGTGGGTCACCGCGATGTCGACGCGTCCGGCCGGGTCGATCAGCCAGCTCAGCTGCGGATCGAAGATCGCATAGTCCCGCGGCGTGGCCAGCTCGAACAGCAGCCCGCGCACGTGGCCGATCGCGTCGTAGGGGCTCGGGACGTGCAGGGTCGCGCCCGCGCCGTCGCCACCCACGTCCGCCGACAGGAAGCTGTCGGATTCGGGCAGCTCGGAGTTGCGCCGGATGAGCTCGGCCGCGATCGCCGCGACCGGCTCGGATTCCGGCCTGCCCTGCTGAGTGGTCAGATACTCCTCGACCTCGGCGGGCGTCGAGGCGACGCCGGACGGCAGCAGTACGTGGTCGTAACTCACCCGGCCAGGCTACGCGGCCGCCTGCGGGTCCCCGACACCGCGCACCCGCACCCGCCCGCCACGTCGAAGCAGTCGACGATGAAGCTGTGGCGGGACCGGTCGCCGTCGTAGCAGTTGTCGCCCTCCGTGCAATCCACCGACCAGTCGGTGTGCACGATCAGCGTGCCGTGACAGTGGTCGAGCGCCGAATCGCAGGACGTACAGACCCTCGTGCGCACAAGACCTCCTCCAGAGAGATGCTCGCATCCGGTCTACCACTCGAACACCCGTTCCGCCGCCCCTTTTCGCGTGTCGGGTCCGCGTGTCCCTACTGATTGGTGAGCGCCAGCCGCCCGGCCAGGGCGAGGAAGGACAGCCCGAACACCCGCCGCATCCATGCCGTGATCGCCGGACGATCGATGACATGCCTGCGCACGGCGGCGGCGAAGATGCCGTAGAGCGCGAACACCACGAAGGTCACCAGCATGAAAACGCCACTGAGCCAGAGCATCTGCGGAACGGCGTGGGCCGAGTGGGTATTCACGAACTGCGGCAGGAATGCGAAGAAGAAGATCGACAGCTTCGGGTTCAGCAGGTTGATCAGGATCGCCGACCCGATCACCCGCAGTCCCGAGGGGGCGGCGCCCGGCTCCGGCTCGACCGCGAGGGATCCCTTGTCCCGGAAGGTATTCCATGCCATGTACAACAGGTAGAGCACGCCGAGATACTTCAGCGTCGCAAAGGCGACCGCACTGGCGTTGAGCAGCGCGGCCAGGCCGGTGATCGCGGCGAGCAACTGCGGGACGATGCCGAGCGTGCAGCCGAAGGCCGCGACGATGGCGGCTCTGGCGCCGCGCTGCAGCCCGGCGGCCAGGGTGTAGAGCGCCCCGGTACCCGGGGTGACGACGATGACGAGGGTGGTAATGAGAAAGGCAAGGCTCATTACCCGGAGAGTAACCGGAATCGCCCTGCCTGCCTAGGCCCGAAATGCCCGGCCGCCGAACGCACTACCCGCTCACGCCTACAGCGTGCGGCGACCTGACAGCGCCCGGCCCAGCGTCAGCTCGTCGGCGAATTCGAGGTCGCCGCCCATCGGCAGGCCCGAGGCCAGGCGAGTCACGGCCAGGCCGGGGAAGTCGCGCATCATGCGGACCAGGTAGGTGGCCGTCGCCTCGCCCTCGGTGTTGGGGTCGGTGGCGATGATCACCTCGGTGACGTCCACGCCGTCGGCCTGATTTCCGATGCGCGCCAGCAACTCCCGGATCCGCAGCTGGTCCGGGCCGATGCCGGACAACGGATCCAGCGCGCCGCCCAGCACGTGGTAACGGCCCCGGAACTCGCGGGTGCGCTCGATGGCCTGCACGTCCTTGGGCTCCTCGACCACGCAGATCATGGTGCGGTCGCGGCGCGGATCGGCGCAGATGCGGCACAGCTCGCCGTCGGAGACCGTGCCGCAGACGGCGCAGAACCGCACGCCGTCGCGCACCTTCTGCAGCGCCGCCTGCAGGCGGTCGATCTCCGGCGGCTCCACCGAGAGCAGATGAAACGCGATGCGCTGCGCGCTCTTCGGACCGACGCCGGGCAGCTTGCCCAGCTCGTCGATCAGATCCTGAACCGGACCCTCGTACACCTGCGCCGCCTTTCGATCAGAACGGCAGGCCGGGCACGCCGCCGCCCATGCCACCGGCCAGCGGGCCCAGCTTCTGCGCCGCGAGCTCCTGCGCGCTGGCCATCGCCGCATTGATCGCGCCGACGACCAGATCCTGCAGCGTCTCCACGTCCTCGGGATCGACGACCTTCGGATCGATCTGCAGCGAGGTCACCTCGCCGGTCGCCTTGATCGTGACCTTGACCAGGCCGCCGCCGGCCTCACCCGGCACCTCGGCGGCCGCGATCTCCTCCTGCGCGGCCAGCACGGCCTCCTGCATCTGCTGCGCCTGCGCCAGCAATGCCTGCATATCGAACTGTCCACCGGGCTGCACGGAGGTCCTCTCTGTCATGGCGGAGTTTCCGACTCCAGGGTAGTCACGGTTCGGTCTACCGCAGCATCCGCGGGGCAAGTGCCACTTACGATCATTGTCACGCCGGGCGATCGTCGTCAGGACGGGATATCCGATGGAGGCGGCTATGCGGGTACACGGTCAGCTCTTGCAGTCGGCCCTGATGCGCTTCGCGGCGCTGGCGGGCCTGGCCACGCTGTGCATCGTTCCGACCACGGTCATCGCGCCGGCCGCACAGGCGGACACCAACTTCGGCGGCGGCTGCATCCTCTTTCCGAACGACCGCATGGCGACGGTGAACGCGCTGCGCACGCAGTGTTCGATCGAGCAGCAGGACAAGATCTTCTTCTCGTCCTCGCGCGGGGACGTCCCGATGGGCGTGACGGACGGCTGGGTGGCCCGCCCGCCCGTCCTGGAGACGCTGGCGCCGGCGTTCTGGATCGGCAAGACCTTCTACACGGGCCCGAACGGCGGCACGCTGCTGAACCGGATCACCGGCGCCAACATCCCCGGCTTCCCGGCGTACGTGTACTCGGCCCCCGAGCGCGTGGACCACCAGCCGGCCTGGATCCTGGACTACGCCCCGTCCATCACCCCGCAGATCCTCGATGAGATCCGCGAGGTGAGCCCGGGCGTGTGGTTCGGATACTCGTGGTGGCGCGGGGCTTTCGAGACCGCACTGCTGCTGAGCTTCGTGCTCATCGAGCATCGGCCCGCCTGAGCGCGCATCCTCAGCTCAGTGCGCCCTTGAGGTTTTCGAGCACCTGCGCCTGAATCTTCTTCAGCCCCAACGGCGCGAAGATGCCCTCGAAGAAGCCGGGGACGCCGCCGGCACCCTTCCAGCTGGTGCGCACGGTCACCAGCGAGCCGGTGCCCGACGGCGTCACCGTCCAGGTCGTCACCATGGTCGAATTCGAATCCCGTTCGGTCACGATCGAATCGGACACCGAGATCGTGGCGTGCACGTTGCGGGAACGCTTCTCGGTGGCCTGCAGCGTCCAGTCCGCGACCGTTCCGGCGCCCTTACCACCCTCGACCACCTTGTAATCGCGGTAGTGCGGGGTGAGGATCTGCGGGCGGACCGTCTCGTAATCCGCGATCGCCTCCAGGGTGCGCTGCGGTTCCGCCGGAACGACGATCGAACTGGATGCGCTGACCTGTCCCACAATGAGCTCCTCACTCGAGTCCGCAAATGCGATGGGCACGACGACTGCCGCCGAGCTATGCTACGCCGCGATCCGACGGGTCAGAGTCACCAGAGGCACCGAAGTCATACGGGGGGACAGTGCGCTACGTCATGCGCCTGCGGTCGATCGTCTTGTTCGCGTTCGGCATTGTGCTCGGCATCGCCATGGTGTTCTTCGGCATCTCGCAGCTGAACAGCCACGGCACGGTCGACTGCGGCGGAACCCAGATGCAGTCGGGCGACCACTGCGTGGAGACCGACAAGCACGGCCACCGCACGGTCCGCACGATCGACGAGCAGAAGTCCGACAACACCGAATCCGGCTGGATCGAAGTGCTGGTGGGCCCGCTGATCAGCGTCGGTTGCGGATTCTTGCTGCGCCGGGAACTGATCCGGGCCCGCGGTGGATCCGGCGGGTTCCGCATGCCGATGTTCGGTGGCGGCCGCGACATCTCCTCGTTCCAGGCCGACGCGGCGCCGTTTGCCCAGCCCAACGGCCCTGCCGTGCAGCAGAACCCGGGGCAGGCCGGCTACGGGCCCGGACCGTATCCGCCGCAGCCGGTCGCGGTGGCGCCGGGCTACGCGGCCCCGGGCCAGGGTTATCCACAGCAGTCCTACGGTGCGCCGCAGGGCTATCCCCAAGCGCCGAACAATCAGGGTTATCCACAGCAGCAGCCCTATCCCCAGCAGGGTGGCAATCCGCAGCAACACCCCGGATATCCGCCGCAGGGCCAGTACCCGCCCGGGCAGTCGTACTGAGCCGGTGTTCCGGATCGCCGGTTCACACCTCATGGACCCGATAGCTCGAACGATGCCGAACAGATACGGAACGCAGACTCCGATTAAGGCCCGGACCTCCGCATTCCCGTCCGCGCGGTGATCACTCTCCCAATTCGGCCATCCGGGGCATATGCCATCGCGACACGCCGCCGCCGTGCCCCGGCCGCAACTCGATTCCACCCGGAACCACCCTTGCAACCAGCGCTTTCACCGCCGCCCGCGATCTTGCTCGGCAACATCAACGCAATGCAACAGCTGTGTGAAAAATCGGCGATCCGGGTACCCTCCCGGTCGCCTCGCCCACCCCTGCGCGATAGCGTCTGGGTGTGGCAGTGAGTCTGTTGGGGAAGGCCGGACGCGCACCGGCCGCACACGAGTCGGGATTTGCCGCGCACCGGGCCGGGGTGGACCGCCTGCTGGCCAGCTATCGCGCAATCCCCCGCGATGCGAACGTCCGCCTCGCCAAGAAGACCTCGAACCTGTTCCGGGCCCGGGCCAAGACCAACGCGCCCGGTCTGGACGTGTCCGGCCTGACCCGGGTGATCGCGGTCGATCCCCAGGCCCGCACGGCCGACGTCGCCGGGATGACCACCTACGAGGACCTGGTCGCGGCGACCCTGCCGTATGGCCTGGCCCCCCTGGTGGTCCCCCAGCTCAAGACGATCACCCTGGGTGGCGCGGTGACCGGCCTGGGCATCGAGTCCACCTCGTTCCGCAGCGGCCTGCCGCACGAATCGGTGCTCGAGATCGACGTGCTCACCGGGGCGGGTGAGATCATCACCGCCACCCCGGACGGTGAGCACGCCGATCTGTTCCGGAGCTTCCCCAACTCCTATGGCACGCTCGGCTATTCGACCCGGCTGAAGATCGAGCTGGAGCCGGTGCTGCCCTATGTGGCGCTGCGGCACGTGCGATTCCACGATCTGCGCGAGCTCGAGGCGGCGATGGCGCAGATCATCGCCGACCGCGCCTACGACGGCGAGCCCGTCGAGTATCTGGACGGCGTCGTATTTACCGCGACCGAAAGCTATCTCGTGCTCGGCCGCCAGACCGACGAGCCCGGGCCGGTGAGCGACTACACCGGCATGGACATCTATTACCGTTCCATCCAGCACAATTCGGCGCAGCCCAAGCGCGACCGCCTCACGATCCACGATTATCTGTGGCGCTGGGACACCGACTGGTTCTGGTGCTCGCGGGCATTCGGTGCACAGGATCCGCGCATCCGCCGTTTCTGGCCCCGGAAGTACCGGCGCTCGAGCTTCTACTGGAAGCTGATCGCGCTGGATCACAAGTACGACATCGCCGACAGAATCGAGGCGCGCAAAGGTAGCCCGCCGCGCGAGCGCGTGGTGCAGGATATCGAGGTGCCGATAGAACGGACCGCCGAGTTCGTCCAGTGGTTCCTGGACGAGATCCCGATCGAACCGATCTGGCTGTGCCCGTTGCGGTTGCGCGACGATCAGGCGGATCCCGCCTCGCGGCCCTGGCCGCTCTATCCGCTCGAGCCCGCGCGCACCTATGTCAACGTCGGCTTCTGGTCGGCGGTGCCGACCGTTCCCGGCGGGGTCGACGGCGCGGCCAATCGGGCCATCGAGCGCAAGGTCTCCGAACTGGACGGCCACAAGTCGCTGTACTCCGATTCCTATTACGACCGGGACGAATTCGCGCAGCTCTACGGCGGAGACGTCTATCCCGAAGTGAAGAAACGATACGACCCCGATCATCGTTTGCTGGATTTGTATTCGAAGGCGGTGCAACGCAAGTGACCACATTCAAGGACCGTTCGGATGTATTCGCGGAGCTGGGAACCAAGCTCAGCATTGCGGAAATCTTCCAGAACCTGGTCGATGGTCCGGTGCCGATCCGGTTCTCCGCACACGACGGCAGCAGCACCGGGCCGGACGATTCGAAGTTCGCGCTCGAGATCCGCAATCCCCGCGGCATCAACTATGTCGCCACCGCACCGGGCGATCTGGGCATGGCCCGCGCCTACATCTCGGGCGACATGGTCGCCGAGGGCATTCATCCGGGCGACCCCTACGAGATCCTGCGGGCGATGGCCGAGCTGAAGTTCAAGCGGCCCTCGGCGCTGGCGCTGGTGACGATCGCTCGCTCGCTCGGCTGGGAGGCGCTCAAGCCGATCGCGCCGCCGCCGCAGGAGACGCTGCCGCGCTGGCGGCGCATCGCGCTCGAGGGACTGCGGCATTCCAAGCAGCGTGACGCCGAGTCGATTCACCACCATTACGACGTCTCCAACACCTTCTACGAGTACGTGCTCGGCCCGTCCATGACCTACACCTGCGCGTGTTACGAGGACGAGGGCCAGACCCTCGAGCAGGCCCAGGAGAACAAGTACCGCCTGGTGTTCGAGAAGCTGAACCTGAAGGCGGGCGACCGGCTGCTCGATATCGGCTGCGGCTGGGGCGGCATGGTGCGTTACGCGGCGGCCCGCGGGGTCAAGGTGATCGGCGCGACGCTCTCGGCCGAACAGGCGGAGTGGGCGCAGCACAAGATCGCCGAGGAGGGCCTCTCGGACCTGGCCGAGGTCCGCCACTCCGACTACCGCGACATACGCGAATCCGACTTCGACGCGGTGTCCTCGATCGGCCTCACCGAGCACATCGGGGTGCAGAACTACCCGTCGTACTTCGGATTCATCAAGGGCAAGCTGCGCGACGGCGGCCTGTTCCTGAACCATTCCATCACCCGGCACGACAACACCCGGACCACCAAGGCGGGCGACTTCATCGACCGCTACGTCTTCCCCGACGGCGAGCTGATCGGCTCGGGCCGCATCATCAGCGACATCCAGAACACCGGCCTCGAGGTCCTGCACGAGGAGAATCTGCGCCCGCACTACGCGCTGACCCTCGCCGAATGGTGCAAGAACCTGGTCGCCAACTGGGATGCGTGCGTCGCGGAGGTCGGGGAGGGCACCGCGAAGGTGTGGGGCCTGTACATGGCCGGCAGCCGACTGGGCTTCGATCGCAACGTGGTTCAGCTGCACCAGGTGCTGGGCATGAAGCTCGGGGCCGACGAACGCTGGAACGTGCCGCTGCGCCCCTGGTGGAAGCCCTAGCCGCAACAGCGTCTAGAGCGAGTCCAGGAAGCGGTGGGTTTCCTCGGTCATCTCGGAATGCTCTGCGCCCATGACCATTTCGTTGCGCATCGTGTGCAGCAGCGAGAGCACCCCCGGTCCGGCGTCCAGCAGCGGTCTGCTCCAGCCCAATTCGGCGCAGCGGATCACGACCGGGGTGAGCGTGTGGATGGATTCCCCGGTCCAGCCCGCCGCCGACAGGCATTCCGCGAGCAGGATCGCCGAGTCCAACTGCGCACGGGGACGGTCCTGTTCGGCCATCCGGCTGTGCAGCGCCCGGGCCCGTTTCACCGCGGAATCGCCCACACCCAGCGGTGCGGCCTCCGCGCCGTACAGGGGATCGAAGCCGCCGCTGGCATAATGCCGCGCCAGTAGCGCACGCACGGCGGCGATCTCCTCGGCCTCCGCGCTCAGGGCGGCGGTTCCGGTGGTGTGCCGCAGCGGCCGCGGCCCCGCATCGGCGCCGGAACCGCCCGTGTCGACGCTCAGCGCCAGCCGCAGTTGTTCGGCACGGACATGGGCGGCCAGCCGGATCAGCCTGCGGTCCGCCGCGATTCGTGCCCCCTCGGCCAGCCGGGCGGCGGCGGCCTGACGGTCTCCGCGGGCCGCCTTGACACGCGCGCCGACCACGAATGTGGTGATCATGAAGTCGACCGGGCCGACCCGGGCGATCAGCTGATGACTCTGGTCGAGCAGCCGCTCGGCCGCATCGAGCTCCCCGCGCCGGTAGTTCAGCTCGCCCAGCAGCGCCGCGGCCGCCCGGATCGCGTGCGAGCGTGGTCCCGAACGATCGCGCGCGGTCCGCCAGGCCTGCTCGTAACAGCGTGTGGCCGTGTCGATATCGAGCTGCTCGTAGGCCGCGCCGCCCTCGTTCAGCAGCCCGAGCACCTCGCCGAGCGGATCCTTCGACCGCTCGTGATAGGGCGCGGCCCAGTCCTGCATCTCCCGGGCGCCGTCGAAATCGAACTCGCACAGACGCACGTACGACAGCAGGTTGGCCGCGGTCGACACCGTCCAGGGCGGCAGCTGGTCGGCCACGGCCAGCGGCTCGGAAACCCGTTCGGCCACACCGTCGGTGCGGTCGCGCGCCACCAGCTCGGCGGCGGCCAGCACGGCGGCCTCGCACCGCTGCCGCACGGTGTCGGCATCGGCCGGTGAGGTGCGGGCCAGCATGTTCGTCACCCGGCTCAGCGCGCTGCGGGCGGCGCTGGACTGCTGCAAATTGATATTGGCGCGGGCCAGCGCCAGCATCAGCCGCGAGCGCGTGGCCACCTGCTGCACAGGCAGTTTCGAGACCGAACCGAGCAGCGTGGCCAGCCGCGAGGTGTCGATCAGGTCCATCCCGCCGCCCTCGAGCAGATCCAGCGCCAGCTTCAGGTCCGTGGCCGCCAGCGCGTGGTCGACGGACTTGCGCAGCAGCTGATGCTCGGCGTACCAGCGAGATGCCTTGCGGTGCAGGCCCTTCAGTGCGCCCGGGGATTGCCGCTCGAGCCGCGCGCGCAGTTGCTCGGCGAACAGCGGCGCCAGCCGGAACCAGCCGGGATCGTGGTGGACCGGGCGCAGGAACAGCTCGCGGCGGTGCGCCTGCGCGAGCAGCTCCTCCGCATCGGGCTCGCCGCTGAGCGCACCGGCCAGCGACGCGCAGACCTTTTCGGTGGCCGAGATCGCCATCAGGAAGTTCAGCATGCGCGGTTCGAGGGCATCAAGCACGTTCTCGGCCAGATAGTCGCCGATCGAGGCGTCCGGACCGGACAGGTGCGCGATGAGCTGCTCGGTGTCGACGCTCGACGGCGCGCCCGGACGACCGGCCAGGGCGCGCAGCGACAGGCTCATCAGCTGGATCGCCGCGGGCCAGCCGTCGGTGGCGGCGTAGATGCGCTCCACCTGCGCATCGGACAGCTCGAAACCGTTGCGCTCCACCAGGATTCCGCGCGTCTCCGCCGGTGTCAGACGCAGCTCGCGGGCGCCGATCTCGACCAGCTCGTCGCGCACCTGCAGGCGGCTCAGCGGCAGGCCGGCCCGCTCGCGGGAGGTGACGACGAATCGCAGATGGTGACATGCGTTGTCCAGCAGCGCATCCATCGCGCGCTGCGCCCCGGCGTCGGTGATCCGGTGCCAGTCTTCGACCACCATGACCACCGGGCGGCCGCCGGCATGGATCTCGTCGATCAGCGTAGAGATCACATAGGGCGCGGCCTCAGCGGAACGCTCCTCGAGCAGCTGCTCGAGCCCGTCTCCGATCTCCGGATACACCCGCCGGATCGCGTGCACCAGGTGGGCCAGCAGCCACACCTCGTTGTCGTCGTCGCGATCGATTCCTATCCAGGCCACCGCATCTCCGCGCTCGGACAGCTCGGCCTGCCACTGCGCGACCAGGGTGCTCTTGCCAAATCCCGCGGGGCCGTGGATGACCGCGAGCCGCCGGCGGCCACCGGCCCGCAGGATCTCCAGCAGGCGCGGCCGCGGGATCGGCTCGCGGGTGGGGGTGGGCGGGCGGAATTTCGTTGCGGCCGTGGGCGGTAGCGCCGTGGTGGGCGGCCGTGCGATGGTTCCGCCCGGGGGGATGCCGGAATCGGACGGCGGCCGCAGCGTCAGCACGCTGCGCTGGCTGCTCATCAGCGAATGCGTCGTATCCCCCTGCGCCCCTTCGGGATCGCCGGCCACGCCCGGTTCCAGCAGCGCCATCTCGTCCTGCGACTGCCCGAGCTCGTGCTGCGCGGACCGCAGCAACTCGCCCAGCGCCCGGGCCGATTCCGGACGTGCGGCCGGGTCCGGCGACATCGCGAGTTCGATGGCGCCCGCCACGTCGGGGGGGATGTCCTGCTCCCGCAGGTCCGGAACGGGCTGGGTGGTGATGCGCAGGAACTGCGCCACGATCTTCTCCCCCGACTGCCGCTCGTACGCGGCGTGGCCGGTCAGCAGCGCGAACAGCGTCGCGCCCAGGCCGTACACGTCCGAGCGGACGGTGGCCTGTTCGCCCTTGAGCACCTCGGGCGCGGTGAAGGCCGGCGAGCCGGTGATCATGTTGGTGGAGGTCCGGAAGCCGCCGGGAATGTGGGCGATGCCGAAATCGGTCAGCTGCGGCTCGCCGTACCTGCTGAGCAGCACGTTGGCCGGCTTCACATCCCGGTGCAGCACCTCGACGCGGTGCGCGCTCTCGATCGCACCGGCCAGCTTCACCCCGACCCGCAGCGTATCGGCCCAGCTCAGCGGCCCGCGATCGCGAACCAGCCGCTCCAGCGACCCGTGTACCGCATAGGGCATCACGATGTAGGGCAGGCCATTGGCGGTGACGTCCACCTGCAGCACGTCCACGATGTTGGGGTGGCCGGACAGCCGCCCCATGGCGTGTTCCTCGCGCAGGAACCGTTCGCGGCTCTCCTCGTCGATCTCCGAGGACAGGATCTTCACCGCGACGATGCGGCCCAGGGCGCGCTGGGCACAGCGAAACACGACCCCGAAGCCACCGCGCCCGATCTCCTCGGCATCGAACAACCCCATCGCCTCGAGCTCCTCGGCGATGTCCAACGGCAGATAGTGCTGGGTGTTCGTCTCAGGGGGAGTACCGGTGCGGTGGATCTTGTCCATGCGTGGATCCATCGCGCACCACCCTCGAACGTCTCCGCTTACCTCCAACGTAGCTCGCGTTACCGCGATGCGTCCGTAATTCCGGTCACGTGTTTCGCCACGTCCCGCGGCACCCGGACGCGGGGATGCGGGCGGTCCGGAACCCGGTGGGAATGCCTCGCCCAGCAACGATCCCAAGCCGGGAATCTGTCAACTACGATCCGTCATAGACGGGCGGGAAAGGGAAGTTCTCACATGACGAGCTATCGGGCGCTGCGGGGCATGATCGCCGACGAGCGGCGCGATATCGTGGCGACGCTGCGAACCCTGTCGGACGAAGAGTGGTCGGCGCCGTCGCTGTGTGCGGGGTGGCAGGTCCGGGACGTGGTAGCGCACCTGGCCTCCGACGCGTCGGCACTCACCTACGCCGCCACCACTGTGCGGCAGGGATTCTCGCCCGACCGCGTGAACAACGCCCTGGTGCGGCGTCATCGGGCGCTGCCCCGCGCGCAACTGACCGACCTGCTGGAGGACACCGCCGGCCGGGGCATGCTGGCGACCACCCTGCCCGGCATCATGCTCGCGGACGCGGTAGTGCACCACCAGGACATCCTGCGACCGCTCGGACGCACCCGCCGGATTCCACCCGAGCGGTTGCGGCACGCGATCGCCCACCCGGACCCGTTCGCCTACCCCGGCAGGCGCACCCGGGGCCTGCGGTTCGTGGCGACGGATCTGGACTGGTCGTCCGGCTCCGGCCCCGAGGTGTGTGGCCCGGGCGAGGCGCTGGCGTTGGCGATCGCGGGCCGTCCCGTCGTGCTCGACGAACTCGACGGCGACGGAGTTCCAGTTCTGCGTGCCCGAATGGAATGAGGCCGGGGACACCGGGCGCGCGCTCGGCCCCGCTCTGCCATGCTGGAACCGGTCGGCGGCAGACACCCGAAAGGCTTTCTCCAACTCCGTATCTCAGCTTCGCGTCACCGTAGCTCGCGCTGCGCCTGGGTGCACAGTCAGGTGTGGTGGTGGACAGCCGCGTCCAACCGTGCGACTTGCGAACGGAGATAACGGCTTTCGGGAAGGCTGGTGGTCCGTTGCGCGGCCGCCTCGTAATCCGCACGGGCGGAGGGCAGATCGCCATCCATCTCGAGTAGATGCGCCCGGACTGCGAGCAGGCGATGATTCCCGGACATCCACCCGTCGGTTTCCAGGGTCGAGAGCAGATCCAAGCCGGCCCGTGGGCCCTGCACCATCGCAAGGGCCACCGCCCGGTTGAGCCTGACCACAGTGGTCGGCCACCTGTTCTCGAGCAACTGGTACAGCATGAGAATCTGCGGCCAATCGGTGTCGCCCGCGCTCGCGGCCTCGCCGTGGACCGCGGCGATGGCGGCCTGGAGCTGATAGGGACCGATGGGCGCGCGCCGCAATGTCCGGTCAAGCAGTGCCGTGCCGGCATCGAGCAGGTCCCGGTCCCAGCGGCCGCGATCCTGGTCGGCGAGCGGGATCAGGGCTCCGTCGGATGCGGTGCGCGCGGCGCGCCGGGCCTCCGTCAGGAGCATGAGCGCGAGCAGTCCCGCCACCTCGCCCTCGGCCGGGAGCAATCGGTGCAGCTCGCGGGTGAGCCGGATGGCCTCGCCAACCAGGCCGGGGTTGTGCAGATCGGGGCCCGATGTCGCGCTATATCCCTCGTTGAAGATCAGGTAGAGCACCTGCAGTACCACCGGCAGGCGCTCGTCGAGCTCGGGGGCATCGGCGAAACCCGTCGCCCTGATGGTCTTCTTCGCGCGGCTGATGCGCTGGCCCATCGCCGCCTCCGGGACGAGGAATGCCCGGGCGATCTGGCCGGTGGTCAGTCCGCCCACGGCACGCAGGGTCAGCGCCATCTGCGAGGACGGACTCAACGCGGGATGGCAGCAGAGCAGCAGCAGGAGCAGCGTGTCGTCGCCGTGCGGAGTCTCGTCGTCACCGGGCCCGGGGGCGATCGCCTCGGACGACGGCGCCAGCGTGGCCACGGTGACCTCACGCTGCCGACGCGCGGCCTCGCTGCGCTGCATGTCGGTGAGGCGGCGGGTGGCCACCGTGATCAGCCATCCCGCCGGGCTGTCGGGAATTCCTCGTTCGGGCCACTGGACCGCGGCCGCGAGCAACGCTTCCTGGGTCGCGTCCTCGCACGGTCCGAATCCGCCGTCCCGCCGCACGAGCTGACCGAGGACCTGCGGCGCCAATCGGCGCAGCAGGTCCGCGACGGGTCCGGTTGTCACAGATCCGGACCGGACAGCGTCATGATGGGCCTGACCTCGACGGCTCCGTAACGGGCATCCGGAAAGCGGGCCGCCAGCTCGACCGCGCGTTCCGGGCTGTCGCAGTCCACCACGAAATAACCGGCCAGATGCTCCTTGGCCTCGAGGAAGGGCCCATCCGTGGCCGCGGGCACCTCGTCGCGCACGCGCACCGTCTTGGTGAGGACCGGATCCGCCAGCGGGGCGTGCTCGCAGAGCTCACCCGACTCGGATATCTCGGTGAGGAGGGCGGCGAACTCACGCATCTGCGCGTCGCGTTCCTCGGGTGATTGCGGCACGTGCTGGTGCAGGAACGTGGGGTGTTCCCAGTTTCTCGGGTTGCTGTAGATCAAGAGCAGGTATTTCAATCCGGTGTCCTTCGGTCCGGCGCCCGGTCGGCGCTCCTGTGGATAAGTCGGAACACGATCGCCGATTTCGACATTCGGTGGTTCCTTGCCGGCGATGTCGAAACCGCGGGTTCGGCTCCGACTCCTTGATGACGGTCGATTCGCGCGAAAGCGAAACGACCACCGAAGATTCCGGAAAGGTTCACAGATGAAGCGATACGTCGTTCTCTACCACGCTCCGCTCTCCGTCGCGGCACGGTTCGCACAGGCGACGCCGGAGCAAGCCGAGCAGGGCGCGCAGCTGTGGATCGACTGGGCACGGCGGATCGGCACCGCCCTGGTCGACCCGGGCAAGCCGCTGGGCAATGCGCATCGGGTCACGCGGGCCGAAATCACCCGGGCGGACAGCACGATCATCGGAATGTCGATTCTGCGGGCGGAGACGATGGACGACGCGCTGGGCATGGTCCGGGACCACCATCACCTGTCTTGGGCGCCGGAGTGCGAGGTCACGATCCTGGAGGAGCAGCCGATACCCGAGCTGCAGTGAGCTCGGCCGTACCTCGGGCCGGGTCGGGGATCAGCGCTCGTCGTCGGATTCGACGGGCCCGGCCTGCTCGTCGAGGCGGGCACGCAGCCGGTCTCTGACCTGGTCCGGGGTGTAGGCGCGCCGCTTGCGTTCGGACCGAACTATGACGACTCCGGTCGCCGCGACACCCGCGGCCCCCGCCAATCCGACCACTTTCCACCAGCGCATGCGCCTAGGCTAATCCCGTGCCACGCGAAGCGCCCTCGAATATCGGTTTGGATGATGCGGTCGAACTCACGCGAACGGGCGATCTGTGGCTGTTCCGTGGGCATTCCGGCGCCGACCGCGCGATCCGGGGCCTGACCAACAGCCCGGTCAACCACGTCGGCATGGCGATCGTCGTCGACGACCTCCCGGCCCTGATCTGGCACGCCGAGCTCGGCCGCGCGCTACCGGACGTCTGGTCGGGCAACCACCATCGCGGGGCCCAGCTGCACGACCTGCGGGCCGCGGTCCTGCGCTGGACCCACGAGTACGGGCAGCAGGCGTGGCTCCGCCAACTGGATCGTCCGGTGCGCCGCGAGATGGAGGACGCGGCCCTGCGCACGGTGGCCCGCCTGGACGGCATGCCCTTCCCCTCGACCAGCGCCCTGGCGGGCCGCTGGTTCCGTGGCCGGGTACCGCTGCCCCAACGCCCGAAAACCCGTGCGCCCGAGACCAGTCTGGAAAACGCGTACTGCGCCGAAATAGTCGCCATGACCTACCAGGCCATGGGCCTACTGCCCGGCAAGCGCCCCAACCGATACGACCCGGGCAGCTTCTGGAGCGGCGACCACCTGCGGCTGGCCGAGGGCTATCGCCTCGGCGGGGAAATCACGGTAAACGTTCCCGCCCACTGAGGTACAGCTCACGGCGTCAGCACGAGGCGACCGGACAAGCGACCGGCAGCGAGGCGGGCGTGGGCTTCGGCGGCGGCGTGCAGCGGGAGGGTGTCGGCGACGCGGGCGGTGAGCCCCTGCCCCGCGAGACGGGCGAGCGCTTGCCCGTCGGCGTGAATCCAATGGTGGTGCACCGCGATACCGCGCAACGGGGTCGGATCGGCGCCTCCCACCACGGTGACGAAGCTGCCGCGGTCGCGGACCGCGGCAAGAGCGCGGATGCCGGCCCCGGAGGTGTCGAATGCGGCATACACGCCGCCGGGGACGAGCCGGCGCACCTCGGCCACGAGGTCGGCATCGCGCGACAGAGTCCACTGCGCGCCGATCGATCGGAGAAAGTCCGCATCGGAGCCCTGCGCGATCACCCGAATGCCCTGCTGTGCCGCAAGTTCGACGGCGAAGCCGCCGACGGCGCCGGTCCCGCCCGTCACCAGGAGCGTGTCGCCTTCGGACAGACCGAGCCGGTCGAGCGACTGGGCGGCGGTGAGGCCGTTGAGCGGCAGGGTGGCCGCCTCGACGGCCGAGTGCCCGGGCGGGGCGGCCGCTACCGCGGTGGCGTCGAGCACCAGGTAGTCGGCGTACGCGCCGAACGACACGTCGAGCAGGTCACGCAGTCCGATGACCTGCTGCCCCACGGTGAACCCGTCCACGCCCGGACCGAGCCGGTCGATCTCGCCGGCGACATCCCATCCGATGCCGGTCATCTCGCGCGGCGCCATCAGCCCGGCCTCGGCCAGCGCGCCGGAGCGGGTCGCCAGATCGACCGGGTTGACGGTCGCGGCCGCCACCCTGATCCGGACCTGCCCCTCGCCCGGTTCCGGGATCGCCACGTCGATGATCTGCAACACTTCGGGTCCGCCGTAGCCGCGAGCTACCACGGCTCGCATCAATTCTCGCCTGGTCATGAACGCCACTATTCGGGCGCTACCCTTCACAAGGAAGTACGCACTTCGAAGTGCCCACCGCACCGTGAGGTACCGATGACCACCCGAAACGCATCGCAGCTACGCCTCGAACGCAGCATCGCTTACGACGCCTACCTGGCCGATTGCCCCGCCCGCAAGCTGCTGGACCGGATCTCCGACAAGTGGGTGAGCCTGGCGGTCAACGCGCTGGCCGACGGGCCACAGCGCCACAGCGACCTGCAACGGCGGCTGGCCAGCGTCAGCCAGAAGATGCTCACCCAGACGCTGCGAAACCTGGAACGGGACGGCCTGATCACCCGCACGGTCCAGTCGTCCGTGCCGCCGCGCGTCGACTACGAGCTCACCCCGCTCGGGCGCTCGCTGCTGCCGCTCATGCAGGCCATCAAGACCTGGGCCGAACAGCACATGGACGAGGTCGAGGCGGCCCGCACCGCTTACGCCAAATGAGGTCCGGCTCGGCAAGTTCCGCACGCGGAGTCCGAAAACCACTGCGGGGTAACGGATCCGAATACGAGCCCGCCAGCACCGGCACGAGCCAGAAAGGCGTGCCGCGCAGCCGCAATGCCAGCATTTTGGCGGCGAACGCACCGTAGAAAGCAGTTCCGGCGATCGAGTGCACAAGAATCCGGGGCGGAATCCCGGCAACGCGGTGGTACCGATGCACCCACCGCCCTGCATGACAGCGGTAAATCCATCCGGCCGTGGTGACGCGTCCCGTATAAACGCCCCCGGCCCGGACCACGCGGGGTGATCCGGGCCGGGTTGTGCGGTAACGCTATTCGCTACTTACGCAGCGAAGCAGGCACCTGGAAACGCTCGCCGTACTTGGCGGCCAGCTCGTCGGCGCGGGCCACGAAGGCCTCCTGGCCGCCCGGGTAACCCACGATGAACTGGTGCACGCCACCGGTCCAGGCCGGGTAGCCGATGCCGAAGATCGAGCCGATGTTGGCATCCGCGGTCGAGGTCAGCACGCCCTCGTCGAAGCACTTCTGGGTCTCGATCGCCTCGATGAACAGCTGGCGGTCGATCAGGTCCTGGAAGGGAACCTTATCCTCGGTGCTGGTCTTGAAGTGCTCGCGCAGGCCCGACCACAGGCCCAGGCGCTTGCCGTTCTCGTCGTACTCGTAGAAGCCCGCCTTCTCCAGACGACCCGGGCGACCCTCACCGACCATGTAGTCGATGACGTCCTGCGCCGGATGCCGCTTGGCGCCCAGGGTGTTGTCACCCTTCTCGGCCGCCTCCAGGCTCTCCTTGGCGATCTTCTGCATGAGCTTCATGTTCAGCTCGTCCGAGAGCTGCAGCGGCGCAGCCGGGTAGCCCGCCTGCAGACCCGACTGCTCGATGCTCTGCGGGTCGATGCCCTCGTTCAGCATCGAGATCGCCTCGTTGACGAACGTGCCGATCACGCGCGAGGTGAAGAAGCCGCGGCTGTCGTTGACCACGATCGGGGTCTTGCGGATCGCCAGGGTGTAGTCGAACACCCGGGCCAGCGCCTCGTCGGAGGTCTTCTCGCCCTTGATGATCTCCACCAGCGGCATCTTGTCGACCGGGGAGAAGAAGTGGATACCGATGAAGTCGCTCTCGCGCTTCACGCCGGTGGCCAGCTCGGTGATCGGCAGGGTGGAGGTGTTCGAGCCCAGCAGCGCGTCGGGCAGGACGACGTCCTCGATCTCCTGGAACACCTTGTGCTTGAGCTCGGTGTTCTCGAAGACGGCCTCGATCACGAAGTCGACACCCTCGAGATCCTTGGCCTCGGCGGTCGGGTGGATGCGGTCCAGCAGCGCCTTGGACTTCTCCTCGGTGGTCTTGCCACGCGAGAGCGCCTTGGCCTCGATCTTCTCCGAGTAGTTCTTGCCGCGGTCGGCCGCCTCCTGCGAGACGTCCTTCAGCACGACCTCGTAGCCGGCCTTGGCGGAGACGTACGCGATGCCCGCGCCCATCATGCCCGCACCCAGCACGCCGACCTTCTTGATCTCGCGCTTGGGCACGTCCTTCGGACGCGAACCACCGTTGTTGATGGTCTGCAGGTCGAAGAAGAACGCCTGGATCATGTTCTTCGCGACCGGGCCGGTCAGCAGGTTCACGAAGTAGCGCGACTCGATCAGCGAGGCGTTGTCGAAGTCGACCTGGGCGCCCTCGATCGCGGCCGACAGAATGTTCTTCGGCGCCGGCATGTTCGCGCCCTTGAGCTGCTTGCGCAGGTTGGCCGGGAAGGCCGGGAGGTTCGCGGCGAGCGCGGGGGTGGACGGGGTGCCGCCGGGGATCTTGTAGCCCTTGACATCCCAGGGCTGCACGCCCTTGTCCGGGTTGGCCTTGATCCACGCCTTGGCCGCGGGGACCAGCTCCTCGATCGAGCCGACGACCTCGTCGACCAGGCCGATGCCCTTGGCCTTGTTCGCGTCGTACTCGTTGCCCTGCAACAGGATCTGCAGCAGCGCGGTCTGCAGGCCGAACTTGCGCACGGTGCGGGTGACGCCGCCACCGGCGGGCAGCAGGCCCAGCTTCACCTCGGGCAGGCCCAGCTTGAGGCCCTTCACGTCGGCCGCGATGCGGTAGTGGGTGGCCAGGGTGATCTCCAGGCCGCCGCCCAGGGCCGCGCCGTTGATCGCGGACACGACCGGCTTGCCCAGCTGCTCGAGGCGGCGCAGCGCACCCTTGATCTCGCCCAGCTCCTCCATGATGGCCGCCGCGTCGTCCGGGCCGGTCTTCATCATGTTCTTGAGGTCGCCGCCGGCGAAGAAGGTCTTCTTCGCCGAGGTGATGACGACACCGGTGATGTCGTCCTTCTCGGCCTCGAGGCGCTCCACGGTGGCCAGCATCGAGCTCTTGTAGAGCTCGTTCATCGTGTTGGCGCCCTGGTTGGGGTCGTCCATGGTCAGCACGACGATGCCGTCGGAGTCCTTCTCCCAGGCAATCATGTTGTCGGTCATAGTTTTCGGTTCTCCTGAAGGAAGTCTGGTCCGAGGATTAGACGCGCTCGATGATGGTGGCCACGCCCATGCCGCCGCCGATGCACAGGGTCACCAGGGCGTAGCGGGCGTTGCGACGCTCCAGCTCGTCGACCATGGTGCCGGTGATCATCGCGCCGGTGGCGCCCAGCGGGTGGCCCATCGCAATGGCGCCGCCGTTGACGTTCAGCTTCTCGTTCGGGATCTGCAGATCCTTCTGGAACTTCAGCACGACCGAGGCGAAGGCCTCGTTGATCTCGAACAGGTCGATGTCGTCGACGGTCAGGCCGGCCTTGGCCATCGCCTTCTGCGCGGCCGGGGTCGGGCCGGTCAGCATGATGGTCGGGTCGGCGCCGCTGATGCCGACCGAGACGATGCGGGCGCGCGGGGTCAGGCCCGAGGCCTTACCAGCCTCCTCGCTGCCGATCAGGACCATCGCGGCGCCGTCGACGATGCCCGAGCTGTTGCCGCCGTGGTGCACGTGGTTGATCTTCTCCACGAAGTGGTACTTCTGCAGCGCCACCGCGTCGAAGCCGCCCATCTCGCCGATGCCGGCGAAGGAGGGGTTCAGCTTGCCCAGGTCGGCGGCGGTGGTGCCGGGGCGCATGTGCTCGTCGCGGTCCAGCACGGTCAGGCCGTTGAGGTCCTTGACCGGGACGACGGACTTGGCGAAGTAACCGCCGGTCCAGGCCGCCGCGGCGCGCTCCTGCGACTGCACGGCGTAGGCGTCGACGTCGTCGCGGGAGAAGCCCTCGATGGTCGCGATCAGGTCGGCGGAGATGCCCTGCGGGACGATGTAGCTCTCGTAGCTGGTCTTGGGGTCCATGAACATGGCGCCGCCGTCGGAGCCCATCGGCACGCGGGACATGGACTCGACGCCACCGGCCAGGACCAGGTCGTCGAAGCCCGAGCGAACCTTCTGGGCGGCCAGATTGACGGCCTCGAGGCCCGAGGCGCAGAAGCGGTTGATCTGCACGCCGCCGACGGTGTCCGGCAGGCCGGCGGTCAGCACGGTGGTCCGGGCGATATCGGCGCCCTGGTCGCCCACCGGGGAGACGACACCCAGGATGATGTCCGAGATGCGATCCTCGTCGAGGTTCGGGAAGCGGTTACGCAGCTCCTGCACCAGACCGGTCGTCAGATCGATCGGCTTGACCGAGTGCAGCGTGCCCTTCTTGTTGCGGCCGCGCGGGGTGCGGATGGCCTCGAAAATGTAGGCCTCTGTGGTCATAACGGAGTTCTTCCTTCCTTAAGGTGCCCCGACACCGCGCACTGCGGCACCGGGAGCAGGTAAACCTCGCCGACCGGCCGTGGGACCGACCCGCTCGAGTTGGCAGGCAACGCCCCGGACCCCGCGCGTGCGCGCAGGTGGGTACTGCCCCGGACACGTCGTATAACGCTGTACAAACGCCGGCGCGCATCGAGCCACCGGCGTTCCAGGCGCCCATACTCTCGGGCCGACCGTAGAACCTGGTAGCAGCGATGCTGACGACCACCCGTTCATAGTACAGCGGGATGCGAACTCCGGTTAACTTAAGGCCGTAGGCCCGGTGGCTGTCAAGCCTCCAGGCGGGTAGCGCCCAGTTGCGAGCTCAACAGCTCCAACGCCACCTCATCGGGGTCGCGCCGCTGATCCTGCGGGACCGGGGTGGCCGACTCGGCGAGCATTTCCCGCTCCTCCTCCGGCGTCGACGCAGGTGGGACACCGTCATAACCTACCGGCGAGTAGTCGGCGAGCCCGGGATCGTCGGGCAGGTCGGGTCCGTCCGGGAGGGGAATATCGTCGTCGGGGGGTGTGGCACGAGTCACCGGCTCGCGGCCGGGGCTCCGGCCCGAATCCCCGCCCGCGGCGGGACGGCCGGAGGCGGCGCCGGAATCCGATCCGCCGCCGCGGGCCTGGCTGGGCCGGGTGAACCGGGGCGGCTCGGACTGCCGCGCGGGGGCCTCGCGCTTGGGTGTGCCCTGTGGTTTGGCGGCAGCTCCCGGATTGGCGGCGGGCGCGCCTGAGCTGACCTCCCAGCGCACCTCGTAGGTGCGTCCCAGCACCGCCTGTATCGCGGATTGGACCGCCTGCACATTGCTCGGCTGCGACAGCCGCTGGGCCAGCGGCTGGTGCGGATGCGCGCAGACCACCGTGTCGCCCTCGAGCCGCGCCACGGTCGCCCCGGACAGCAGCGCGGACACCGCGACACTGAATTCCCGCACCTTGGCGCGGATATCGCCCCACGCGGTCTCGATCTCACCCAGCTCGCCGCGCACCGAGCTCGTGGACTCGGGGTGCGGCTGCTGCGCCGGTTCGGACTGGGCGGCAGGTTCGGACTGGGCGGCAGGTTCGGACTGGGCGGCAGGTTCGGGATGCGTCGCGGGCTCGAACTGCGCGACCGGCTGAAGCTGCGCCGCCGACTCGGCCTCCCCGACGGGCTGAGGCCGTGCCGCAGGCTCGGATTGCGCGACAGGCCGAGGCTGTGTCGCAGGCTCGGATTGCGCGACAGGTTGAGGCCGTGTTGTCGACGCCACATCGACGTCACCGGCCGTGCCTCGCTCGACCGACTCGGTGTGTTCATCGACATCGCCCCCGGCCGCACGGGAGTCGCGTGGCGAGGCGACATCGGTCGGCGCCTTGGGAACACCATCAGCCAGGGCGCCGGGCGAGAATGCGAACTCGGCCGGATCCGGTCCGACGGGCGCTGTCGAATCCTGCTGCGGCACTCCGGACCCCGCGGCCGGGGCCGAGGGACGGGTCGACTCGAGGTCGACGGGCAAGGCGGACGCGGGAGGGGTTGCCGCATGGGCGGCAGCCGGGGCGGACGTCGGGCGGATGGTCTCGGGGTCCGCGACCGGGGCGGACGCAGGAGGGGGCGACACAACGCCGGCGGGTGTACCCGAATGCGGTTGCGCCGACCGGCCCTGCTCCTGTGCGGGCTCCACGGAGACTGCGCGTTCGTCCGGAACCGATTGCGGCCCTGAGGATTCCGGCTCGGCAGCGGCACGCGCGGAATCCTGCTGCGGTCGAGACGATTCGGGGCCGTCGGGCGCCTGAGCCCGCTGGGCCGGATGTGGCCGCTGCTCGCTCACTCCGCCGACGGTCGGACGCGCGGGGTTCGCGGGCGAATCGCTCGGTGACGAGACGGATCCGCTGGAATCCGCTGGCGCCGTGGCCGTTTGCGCGGCCGAACCAACCGCTCCCCCGCCGTCTGCGGCACGTTCCTCCCGCATGGCGGCCAGCATTTCCGCGCCGCGGCGGCGGGGCGGGCCCTCC
Source organism: Nocardia albiluteola (assembly GCF_018860155.1). Classification (GTDB taxonomy): domain Bacteria; phylum Actinomycetota; class Actinomycetes; order Mycobacteriales; family Mycobacteriaceae; genus Nocardia; species Nocardia albiluteola. The sequence goes on along the minus strand of NZ_JAHKNI010000001.1, from coordinate 526,459 downwards.
TGTTGCCCACCGGCCGGTGGGCGCGGCTGTTCGGGGGCCCCGTCGGCAGGGGCGGGCGGGTGCGCGCTCGCCGCCGCGCCGGGTGCGGGCGCCGGGACCACCCCGCCCGCCAGCTGTCGTTCGAGGCGCTCGAGGCGCTGCAGGGTGGCGGATTCGTCGTCCGAGGCCACGGGCAACAACATCCGCGCGCATACGACCTCGAGCAGCAGGCGGGGCGCGGTGGCGCCGCGCATCTCACCCAGGCCCGCGTGCAGCAGCTCGGCGTAGCGGGCCAGGGCGGCCGGGCCCAGGCGCTGCGCCTGGTCGCGCATGCGCTCGAGCACATCCCCGGGGCCGGTGACCAGATTGCGCTCGGCGGCATCGGGCACCGCGCGCAGCAGGATCAGATCGCGCATACGCTCGAGCAGGTCTCCGGCGAAGCGGCGCGGATCGTGCCCGCCCTCCACCACGCGATCGACGGCGCCGAACAGGGCGGCGCCGTCCGAGGCCGCGAGAGCCTCCACCGCCTCGTCGATCAGCGCGATATCGGTGACACCGAGCAGCGCCAGCGCCCGCGGGTAGGTGACGCCCTCCGGCCCCGCGCCGGCCAGCAGCTGATCGAGCACGCTGAGGCTGTCGCGCGGGGACCCGCCGCCGGCGCGGATCACCAGCGGGTACACCGCCTCCTCGACGGGCACGCCCTCCTGCTCACAGATCGTGCCGAGCAGCCCGCGCATGGTCGCGGGCGGGAGCAGGCGGAACGGATAGTGATGGGTGCGCGAGCGAATGGTCGGCAGCACCTTGTCGGGCTCGGTGGTGGCGAAGATGAAGATCAGGTGCGCGGGCGGCTCCTCGACGATCTTCAGTAGCGCGTTGAAGCCCGCGGTGGTGACCATGTGTGCCTCGTCGACGATGAACACGCGGTACCGCGATTCCGCCGGCGTGTAGAAGGCGCGATCACGCAGCTCGCGGGTGTCGTCCACGCCGCCGTGACTGGCCGCGTCGAGCTCGATGACGTCGAGATTGCCCGGCCCGCCCGGCGCGAGCGCCACGCAGGACGCGCACACCCCACACGGGCGCGAGGTCGGCCCCTGCTCGCAGTTCAGCGAGCGCGCGAGAATGCGCGCGGAGGAGGTCTTACCGCAGCCGCGCGGGCCGGAGAACAGGTAGGCATGACTGATCCGGCCGGTGTCCAATGCGGTACTGAGGGGCTCGGTGACGTGCTCCTGCCCAATTACCTCAGCGAATGTTGCCGGTCGGTACTTCCGGTACAGAGCCACGGCCCGAGGGTACCGGCGACCACTGACAGTGTTGAACCGGCGATGGTTCCGCGGGTCTGCGTGGCGACCATCCGCTGCCACTACCGCCCGGCGGCGCGCATCGCCGGCCGCGCCCCGATCCTTCCGAGGGCGCGCGGTGACGCTCCGCCGCCTGCCGATCACCGGTACGCATCGCGGGCTCCACCGCAATCATTCCTCGGTCCCGTTCGTGCGCCACGCAACCAACCCCGGTAGCAGACGCCCGGGCAAACAAATTCGAAATACAACCAAATTCGCCCGTATACCGAGCTCGAACCGCATCGTGCGCAAATTAACAAACTGCCGCCCCGTTTCGGAGTGACAACACGGACATAACGATCCTGTAAAGCGATTGGCTTCAAAGGCAATCCACTGGCTAACGTAGGTCTCGGCAACTTCGGTAGCCAAACCTTCATCAGGTTGGTGGCCCCGACCGGTCCCTCATCCCGGCCGGGGCACAACCTGAAAATCCACAGCATGCATCGGGAGTTCTACCGATCCGCCGCGTCGCAATCCCGTCCACGTACCGGAGGAAATGTCGACCGTGCAGTCGTGTGACGACATCGCCACTGCCTGGCTCTCGCATACCGAATTCGCCGGCAACGCCGGCGCCACGAGCCTGCTGAGCAGGGCGATCAGCCCCGCGGACTTCGCACTCAATCGCGACTCGCTGCCGGTATCCGCGGCCGCCGACCCACGCACCGCCGCGGCCATCCTGGAACTGCTCGAACGCGGTCAGGTGCCGACGATGGCCGCCATTCGCACCCTCATCGTGCAGAACGAGATGCGCGCCGAGGCCGAGCGCATCGAACGCCTGGGCAAACGCGCGCAGCGCGGTATCGATGAATTCGGCCGGGTGCTGGCGACCCTGACACACGAATACTGGGCGGAACACGGTATCGGTCCCACGCGCCGCGACATCCTGCACTCCGAACCGGTGTTGTCACTCATTCGGGAACAAGTCGGCGAAATCGCCCCGGCCGCAGTCAAACACCTCTGGCTTATCGAACGAACCCAGCGCGCCGGATGGATCGCATTCAACCCCACTCCCCGATCCCTGTGCGCGGCACGGCGTTTCCACTCCGCGAAATTCGGAAATCGGGTTTCACTACGTCCGGTCACTGTCATCGGCACGCTCGTCGCCGGTTACCTGCACGACTATCAGACCGAGCACTCCCGCCCGCCGCGCTGGTCCGTACTCGCCCACGAGCTGCGTGACGACCGCGGCCGCCGGGTGTTCAACGACACCGCGGACGCTCGGGCGCAGCAGCAGTGGCTGGTCACCGCGGAATGGCTGGAGCTGCACGACGACCTCCCGGCACCCGGACCGCGCGGCCGCCGCGCGCTGGCCCGCAAGGCCCGCCGCTCCTAGGCCGGTGCACCCATTGGCGAAGCCCGTCCGTCGATAGGTGTGGCCGATGGCGGATGAATCACACCTGCTTCTGGCACCCGGGGATGGCATGGCGGCGGAGCTTGCGGAGCCGACGGGGTGGGTAGGCGCTGTGCGTATTCGGTAACTTTCATGCAACGCCGTCGCGCGTGGAAGGAGTTACCCCATGCCCTCGACCATCGATCCCGCCGCCACCGCCTGGCTCCTGGCCAGCACCGCCCTGGTGCTGCTCATGACGCCCGGCCTGGCGGTGTTCTACGGCGGGATGGTGCGCTCCACCGGCGTACTGAACATGCTGATGATGAGCTTCATCGCGATCCCGCTGGTGACGGTGACCTGGTTGCTGTTCGGCTACACCATGGCGTTCGGCCCGGATGCCGGCGGCGGAATCATCGGCACCCTGTCACATGTCGCGCTGTCCGGCATCAACCCCGGCACCGTGCGCGACGGGGTCCCGGAGCTGCTGTACGCGACTTTCCAGCTAACCTTTGCCATCCTCACCGCGGCACTGGTCAGCGGCGCGATCGCCGATCGCGCGAAATTCTCGGCGTGGATGGTGTTCGTGCCGCTGTGGACGCTGCTGGTGTACGCGCCGGTCGCGCACTGGGTGTGGGGCCCGCACGGTTGGCTGTCCTCGTTCGGCGCGCTCGATTTCGCGGGCGGCATGGTCGTCGAGATCGCCTCGGGCGCTTCGGCTCTGGCACTCGCGCTGGTACTCGGCCCGCGCATCGGCTTCAAGGTCGATGCGATGCGCCCGCACAATCTGCCGTTCGTGCTGCTGGGCGCGGGCATCCTGTGGTTCGGGTGGTTCGGCTTCAATGCCGGATCGGCGTTGCAGGCCAACGGCATCGCGGCGGCGGTATTCCTCAACACGCTCGTCGCGGGCTGCCTGGGCATGCTGGGATGGCTTGCGGTCGAACGGATTCGCGACGGTCGCCCGACGACGTTCGGTGCCGCCTCCGGCGCGGTGGCGGGCCTGGTCGCGATCACCCCGTCGTGCGGTTCGGTGAACACCCTGGGCGCGGTGATCGTGGGACTGGTTGCGGGCGTGGTCTGTTCGTTCGCGGTGGGCTGGAAGTTCAAGGCGGGCTACGACGATTCGCTGGACGTGGTTGGCGTGCACTTCATAGGCGGCATCGCGGGCACCCTGCTGATCGGCCTGCTGGCAACCAAGGTGATGACCGGCGGCGCGCGCGGGCTGTTCTACGGTGGCGGCCTGACCCAGCTGGGTAAGCAGACGGTGGGCGTCCTCGTGGTCGCACTGTGGGCCTTCGGGGTGTCGTTCGTGCTGGGCAAGATCATCGACCGCACGCTGGGCTTCCGGATCGGCAAGGAGGACGAGGTCACCGGCATCGACTTCGCGCTGCACGCCGAGACCGCCTACGCCGAGGGCGTGCACGGGCACGCTCCGCGCGGGCTGTTCGGGCCGCAGAGTGACCGGAGTCACTGAAAATCGGCTCTTGCGTCCAGATAGGTTAACGGCGTTACTATAACGTCGTTAACCTATCCGTGGCATTTGGGGGCCGACCATGCTGACCCGTATCGCGCGATTCTCGACCCGGTTTCCCCGGGCGATTCTGCTGGCCGCACTGGCCGTGGCCGCGTTCTGCGGGCTGTTCGGGGCCTCGGTCGCCGCACACCTGCAGGCCGGCGGCTTCACCTCCACGGACGCGGAGTCCTCGCGGGCCGCCGCGCTCCTGGCGACCAACTTCCACGGCGCCCAGCCGAATTTCGTGCTGCTGGTCGAGTCCGGTCAGGGCGCCGACTCCGCCGCGGCCCAGCGGGTGGGCACCGAGATCGCCACGAAGCTCACCGCGCGATCGGACGTGGTCGGGGTGCGGTCGTACTGGACGAGCCCGCCGGCCGCCAAGTCCGCGCTGCGCAGCGCCGATGGGCGCAGCGGCCTCGTGCTGGCCTATCTGACCGGCGGTGACGACACCGCGCAGAAGACCGCGGGCACCATCGCCGCCCAGTTCGACGGGACCACCTCGGGGGTCACCGTCCGGGCGGGCGGACTGGCCTCGATCTACCACGATGTGAACGGCCAGATCACCAAGGACCTCGCGCTGGCCGAGGGCGTGGCCGTGCCGCTGACCGCCATCGTGCTGACGATGGTGTTCGGCAGCGTGATCGCCGCGGCGCTGCCACTGGCCGTCGGGCTGTTCGCGATCGCCGCCACCCTGGCCATCCTGCGCGGATTCACGCTGTTCACCGACGTGTCGGTCTACGCGATGAACATGACCACCGCGCTCGGGCTCGCGCTGGCCATCGACTACAGCCTGTTCATTGTCAGCCGCTTCCGCGAGGAACTGCGAAACGGCCTGGGGCACAGGGACGCCGCGATCCGCGCGGTGCAAACCGCCGGGCGCACCGTACTTTTCTCGGCGCTGACCGTCGCTCTGGCCCTGGCCGTGCTGAGCGTTTTCAACCTGTACTTCCTGAAGTCCTTCGCCTACGCCGGTGTCGCGGTGGTGGTCGCGGCCGCGGCGGCCTCGATCGTGCTGCTGCCCGCGGCCCTGGTGCTGCTCGGCGACCGGGTCAACGCCCTGGACGTGCGGGCCGGGCTGCGCCGGGCGCTCCGGCGGCCCGCGCCGGCTCCGGTCGCGCCCGAGCGGTCGCGGTGGTACCGGACGGTGAATTGGGTGATGCGGCATGCGATTCCGGTTGCCCTGGTGATTCTCGCGGCACTGCTGGCGGTCGGATCCCCGTTCCTGGGCGTGAAATTCGGCTTTCCGGACGATCGCGTGATGCCCGTGGGCTCGGACAGCCGTACGGTCGGCGACGAGTTGCGCAGCCAGTTCCCGGCGGTCGGCGCGGGCAACGGCGCCACGATCGTCCTGGACGGATACTCCGGGAATGTCGCCCCGTACGCGACGGCGCTGTCCAGGATCGAGGGGGTCTCGGCGGTGCTGTCCGATGCGGGCGTCTACATCTCGGGCGGCCGGGCGGCGGCATCCCTGCCGGGCATGGCCAACGCGTCGGGCCAATACCTCACCGTCGCAACGTCGGTGAATCCCTACTCCCCGGCCGGACAGCGGCAGTTGCGGGAGCTGCACGCCACGCCCGCGCCCGCGCCGGCGCTGTTCGGCGGCAGCGCGGAAATGGACGCCGACGGCCTGCACACGCTGAGCGCGCAGCTACCGCTGGCGGTGGCGCTGATCGCGCTGTCCACGTTCATCGTGCTGTTCCTGTTCACCGGCAGCGTGGTGCTGCCGCTGAAGGCGGTGCTGATCAATACGTTCTCGCTGACTGCGATGTTCGGCATGATGGTGTGGATCTTCCAGGACGGCCACCTGTCGAATCTGCTGGGCTTCACCGCGACCGGATATCTGGTGCCCACGATGCCGATCCTGATGTTCTGCCTGGCATTCGGCATGTCGATGGACTACGAGGTGTTCCTGCTGTCCCGGATCCGCGAGGCCTGGCTGGCCTCGAAGCGCACGGCCGCGGACAATACCCACTCGGTCGCGATCGGGGTGGCGCACACCGGGCGGATCGTTACGGCCGCGGCGCTGCTGATGGCTATCGTGCTGGGGGCCATGGTTTCCTCGAAGGTGTCCTTCATGCAAATGTTCGGTCTGGGCCTGACCCTGACCGTGCTCGCCGATGCCACCGTCATCCGCGGCCTGCTCGTCCCGGCGCTGATGCGGCTGCTCGGCACGGCCAACTGGTGGGCGCCCGACCCGCTGCGGCGGCTGCACGAAAGATTCGGATTTCACGAGGAATCCGCCTCCACCTCCCCCGAACCCGAACTGGTGAGCCAGCCGTGATGGCGCCCCGGCCACGCTCGGCCCGCGGCGCCGGCGCCCAGCTTCGTGACGAGATTCTCGACGCGACGCGGGAACTGTTGGCGCGCACCGGAAATGCGGACGCGGTGTCCATCCGGGAGGTGAGCAAGCTGGTCGGGGTGAGCGCGCCGTCGATCTATCGGCACTTCGCCGACAAGGACGAGCTCATCGATGCCGCGGTCGCGCAGGTCTTCGAACACGTCGACGCCGCGATGGCCGCGGTGGACGATCCGGAGCAGTCACCGATCACCCGGCTGCGCGCTCAGGGTCTGGCGTATGTGCGGTTCGCGCTGGACAATCCGGAGCAGTACCGGCTGGCATTCCTGGGGTCCAGCGAGCCGGGCGCGGTGGATCAAGTGCTGACCAGCGGCGCTGTCGTGCGGTTCACCCAGACCGTCAAGGAGGCAATGGAATCCGGCGTCATCACCCCCGGAGACCCGCTGCCGATCGTCCTCGAACTCTGGGCGGCCGCGCACGGCATCGCCTCGCTGATCATTGCCAAACCCTATCTGCCGTGGGGCGATACCGATCTCATCGTCGATCGGGTGCTGGGCGCGGCCTGCGTCGGGCACGTGGTCGTCGACATCATGGGCGGTGGACCGGTACCCGACCCGGACGAGGGCGCGAAATGGCTGGCGGCGCTGCGGGAGCGCGCGGGGTCGGATTAGGAGACGTCGCCGGACGGGGCGGCCCAGGTGTTGCACTTCCACACACGGTCGTTGGGCACACCGACGTTGCCGAACCAGTCACCGTAGTGCTGGCTGGTGCCGTGATCGTGAATGTCCACCGCCTGGCTGTCGTCCCCGCGCCCGTACTGGTCCTTCTTCATGTAGTTGATCTGGTCAGCGGAGAACATGCCCACATAGCCGGCGGCCCCGATGTACATGCCCGAGAAGCACTGCGCCTCCAACTCGAGGCGGCGAGACAGTTCCAGACCGGTGTTCGCATCGAAACCTGCGTCGTCACGCTCGGATGCCTCCTGATCCCCGATACCGCTGAGGGCCTGCACATGATGCCCGTACTCGTGCGCGAAGACCTGGAGATAGACGTACCAGCGATCACCGAAAACGTCGGTCTGAACGTGGTCCAAGGGCATGTAGATAGTGTGGTTCGCCGGGCAGTAGACAGCCGCGTAATTGCTGTCGCCGCTGCAGGGGGAGGTCAGCTCCGCAGCCTGCTGCGGAGCCTTGACCGTCGGACTGAAGAACGGCAGATTATGTGCCGCCAGGACCGGCTGCCACTCCTTGTCCAGGCACGACTTCGCGGCCTCGAAGAAGGCAGTTGCCGCGGTTTCGGTTGCCGCCCACCGCGGGAGGCTGCACTTCGCGTTCGGCAGCCCCTCGTTGTGATCGGCGAACAGGGGGTTGTCCGTGAGCTTGCGGACCGGTTTCGGTCCGGCCGGTGTCGTCACCATGGTCGTGGTGGGTTCGGCGGAGGTGCCCTCGGATGTCGCTGTGGCGGCGGCCGATTCCGTGCTCGGCATCGGCGCGGAACTCGGCGTCGACGGGTACGTGAAGCTCGGGGTGGTTTTCTCCGCGGTCGAGGAGGTGTCGTCGCCGTGGGTCACGGCCGCGAAGAACACCAGGGTGCCCACCATGCTGAGCACCACCAGCACCCCGAGCGCCGCGACGACCACACCGGCGCCGCCACCACCGCCGCCCGACGGCGGACGACCGTAGTACCCGGCGGGCGGCAACGGCGGAAGTTGCTGCGCCCCAACCCGATACCCGGTCGGCGGCAAAGGCGCACGATAGGGCGGACGCGGGCCCTGCGGACCGCCGTATCCGGCCGGGCCACCGTAACCCGGCTGCCCACCATATCCGGGCCGCCCTCCCCCGGGCACGCCGCCGAGGCCGGGCGGCATGCCACCGGGCGGCGGGCCGTGGGGCGGTCGGCCGGACTGCGGGAAACCGGGACCTTGCGGATACGGGGGCTGAGTCATGACTCGATCAACTCACTCTTGGCGAAGGGTTCGATGAAAGCTGGTGCGGTATCGGAGTTTCGAATCAACTCACCTTGTCGGACGAGGCGGTGAAGGTATTGCACTGCGAGGTGTTGTTCTGCTGGACCCCGGTCATGAACCAGTCACCGGTGTGCTGCGAGGTGCCGTGGGTTCGCATGTCGCCCTTGGCATCCCCGCGCCCGTAGTTGTCCTCGCGATCGTTGCTGAGCTGGTTGGCGGTGAGCGAACCGGCCTTCGAGGCGGAGGTGATGTAGAGACCGTCGAAGCACTGCGCCTGCAGCTCGACCCGCCGCGAGGTCTCGAGCCCCTGCGACGTCGTATCCCCGGCGTCGTACTCCTGCTCGTTCGCGGCCTTCATGATGCCGGTCAAATTCTGGATGTGATGGCCGAACTCGTGCGCGAACACCGAGAGGTACACCTCCCAGTGATCCCCGAACACGTCGGTCTGCAGCTGACTGAGCGGCAGGTAGATCGTGGAGTTGCTCGGACAGTAGAAGGCCGCGAAGTTACTGCTGTTGCCGGTGCACGGGGTGGTGAGCCCGTCGGTTGTCGCCGGGACGCTCAGCGCCGGGGGCGTGAACGGCACATTCACCTTGGCGAGCACCGGCTTCCAGGCATTCGCCAGGCAGGTGGCGGCGCTCTCGAAGAATTTGCGGGCCTGATCGACCTGTGTACTCCACGGGTCGTAGTCGCAGTGGGCCGGGGTCAGTGCCCAACCGGGGGCCGCCAGTACCGGATTGGTCCCCGTCGCATCGACACCCGATGAGGGCCCGGTCGGTCCGGACGTGCCGGAGGTGTACGTGAAACTCGGGGTCGGTCCGGCCTCGGAGCTCGACGCGGTATCGACGGCGCTGTGAATACCGATGCGCACCAGCGCGGCCGCCACGATGACGACCACGACCGCCAGGATCGCTCCGATGGCGCCACCGCGCCCGCCGCCGCCGGGACGCCCCGGGGGCGGTCCGTAGGGCTGACGCCCCATCGGGGGCCCGTACGGCTGCGGACGCACACCCGCCGGACCGTACGGTTGCGGCGGCGGGTATCCGCCGGTCCCCGGATATTGCTGCGGCGCACCGTATCCGGGCTGCTGTGGATAGCCGGGTTGCTGTGGATAACCGGGCGGGGCTCCATACGAGGGTTGCCGGAGATAACCCGGCTGCTGTGGATAGCCCTGTTGACCACCGTATCCCGGTGGATAGCCGGGTCGCTGCGGCCCCGCGGGCGGCATCGGACCGCTCCCATAGGGTGGTTGACTCAATCCCCCACGCCCCCTGCTTCTATCCACACACTCGACAGCCGATGCCGAACAATACCAAGCTGTCTATGCTGTTGCGTCATGCTCATGTTTCGGGGGGGCGCGGTCGGCGCCTTGTTGGTAGTTCTGGCCGGAATATTCGCGATGGCGCCGGCCGCACAGGCCCAGGCACCCGCCGACGGCGTGGCGATCAAGGCCGACATCAAGCTCAGCAAGCAGGGCGATCTGCAGGTCGCCGAGACCGTGACCGTGCCCAAGGGCGGGTCCTTCGACATGCAGCTGCCGCTGCGGCTCGCGCTCGGCGACAAGGGGGGCGAGCGCCGCTTCAAAGTCTCGGACATCTCCAGCACCGGGCCCGGCTCGGCGAAGGTGAACGGCGATCTGTTCACTGTGAACGCACCGCCCGGGACGTCCTCGTTCAAGTACACGGTGCACAACACCGTCAGCGACGCGCCCGGCACCCAGCTGTTCCGCTACACCGGCGTGCTCGACGCCGATGTCGCGTCCTTCGACGCGACCCTGATCAGCCCGAGCTACCAGATGGGCATCGCCGACTGCTCGGTCGGGCCGCAGAGCGCACCGCAGAAGTGCCACGCGCAGATCGAGGCCGACGGCGTGCTGACGATGTACGAGGAGAGCCTGAAGAAGGGCGACGTCATCGCCCTCACCCTGCAACTGCCGCCGGGCACCGTGCCCGCCAATGCCGATATCAGCGACGGTAAGTCGAGCGGTCCGTTCGCGATCACCGCGCCGGCGGTGATCGCCTTCGGCGTCCTGCTGGTCGCGCTCATCGCCTTCGGCGGTTACGTGGCATGGGTGCGCCGGCAGGACGCGACGACCCTGGCCGGCGCCGAGGCCGCGGATCCGGTGCAGCGCAAGGGAAGTAAGGCGCAATTCGTCTCGCCCGACGGCGTGCTGCCGGGCGAGTCCGGGCTGCTGCTCAAAGGCGTGACCGGCGCAGGCGAACTCGCGGCGACGGTGGTGGATCTGGCTGCGCGCCGGTATCTCTGGATCGCCCCGGTGAGCGATTCGGACTGGCGCCTCACCCGGGTGAATCCGGCCGATGAGCAGCTGCGCGACTACGAACGGGAGGTCTACCGCGCGGCGCTGCCCGACGGCGTCGATTCGGTCCTGCTGTCGGAGCTGCGCGCACCGGGCCGGGTGCAGGCCGAACCCGCACGCGCGGCGCTGCGCCAGGACCTGCACGAGCACGGGCTGCTGGCCGACCGTAAGAGCCGTGGCCTGGCGTTCTGGCTGGGCGCGGCGCTGGTCGTCGTAGGCATCGGCGCGACCATCGGGCTGGCGCTCTCGGGCGGCTACGCGCTGGTGGGCATGGCCGTCGGGATCGGCGGGCTGGCGCTGCTCCTGCTGCCGGCCTACCTCCCGGCCCGCACCGCGGCGGGCCGCGCCCTGGCCGTGCGGGTGCGTGGCATGCAACGCGGCCTGGAGACCCTTCGGGTCGATCAGATACCGCCGGCCGAGCGCGGGCCGGTGTTCTCCCGGGCACTGCCGTTCACCGTGGTCGACGGCCGCGCCGACAGTTGGATTCGCCAGTTCCGCGAACTGAATCCCGGCACCGGAAACGAACCGGCGCTGTACTGGTTCGGCGGCTTCGAACAGGACCCGGACCTGACCCGATTCGCCGGGCATTTCCCGTATTTCATCACCGCACTGCAGGGGCTGTTCGCCGCGAAATGACGCGCGGGGCCGGTACTACCTCCCGGCGGCGGTACCGGCCGCGAACGCCGGTACCGCCGCGCCGCGGTACGAATCGGGGACGGCGAATCGGCGCGGATTGATTCGATCGAATGTCGGATCAGCGGGCACGCAATCCGTCGAGAACGATATCCACGGTGCGCGCGACCGTCGCCGGATACGACTCGTCCGGGAATGCATAGATCTGCAGCGTCGCCAGCTTCGCGATCTCCCGGGCATCGATATCCCGGCGCAGATCCCCTTCGGCCTGCGCTTGGATGGTCATGGCCACGACGTGTTCGGCCACCCGCGCGCGGACGTCGACCAGACCCGGATGGCTCCGGATATCCGCATGTAACGCCGGCTCCAGCGCGGCCGCCATTGCGCCCAAACGCAATTCGGCACACTCCCGCAGGAACCGGCACAGCGCGGGCCAGGCGCGGGCCTCGTCCCGGCGGGCGGTGGCGGCCAGTTCCGCCAGACCGGAGAGGTAGCCGTGCGCCGCCGCGGTGATCAGCGCGGCGCGGTCCGGGAACCGCCGATACAGCGTGCCGACGCCGACGCCCGCCCGATCGGCGATCTGTTTCATCGAGACCTCGACGCCCCGATCGCGGAACTCGATCTGCGCCGCGGCCACGATCTGGTCGCGATTGCTGCGCGCATCGGCCCGCAACTCGTCGGACACCCCATACCTCCGAAACAAGTGGACGAAATTCTTCCGGTTAGCGTACCGTAGACGGAAGTGGACGAAATTCGTCCACTTGACTGGAGGGATGGACCATGGGCGGCAGTGTGCTCATTTCCGGCGCCGGGGTCGCAGGCTCGACGCTTGCGTATTGGCTTGCGCGACATGGATTCACGGTGACCGTGGTGGAGCGCGCCGCCGGTCAGCGGTCGAGCGGAAACCCGGTCGACGTGAAGGGGCACGCGGTCGCGGTGGCCGAGGATATGGGGGTGATGCCGCAGCTGAGGGCCGCGGCCACGGCCGTGCGGCGCCTGGTCTTCCTCGATACCGCGGGCCGGGAGCGGGCGGGTGTGAGCCTGTCGGCATTCCAGGGCTCCGCCGGCGACCGCGAGGTGGAGATATCGCGCGCCGACCTGGCCGCGATACTGCTGGCGGCCGCGCGCGACAATGCCGAAATCCGCTGGGGCGACGCGATAACCGGCCTGGAGCAGGCAGGCGATGCGGTCGAGGTCACCTTCGAGCGGGGCACACCGGCGCATTTCGACCTGGTCATCGGGGCCGACGGGTCCCATTCGGCCGTGCGGCGGCTGGCCTTCGGCCCCGACTCCGCCTTCGTCCGGCACATGGGCATGTACGTGGCGACGCTGCCGGTCGACCACACCCTTGCGGGCGAGGATGCCGTGGCCATGGTCAGCAGTCCCGGGCGCGCCTTCTCGGTACACCCCGCACACGGAATTCCCCTGGCAGCCTTCTTTTTCCGGCAGCGGACGGTACCCGATTTCGACTACCGCGACCTCGAGCAGCACAAGCGCCTGCTCGCCGCGGCATACGCCGGAAAGCTCGGTGTCTACGAGGAATTCCTCGACCGCGCGGCCGCGGCCGAGGACCTGTACTTCGACTCGGTGAGCCGAGTCAGCCTGCCGCACTGGTCGATCGGCCGCATCGGCGTGGTCGGCGACGCGGCGTCGAGCCTGTCGCTCTTCGGCGACGGTTCCACCCTCGCCATCATCGGCGCCCATACCCTTGCGGCCGAGCTCGCGAGCACGCCCGGCGATATCTCCGGTGCCCTGGCCCGCTACGAACGCCGCCATCGCGCCGTGGTGCGCCCGAAGCTGCGCGGCTTCGCGCTGGCGCGAATGCTGCTGGTACCGAATAACCGCGCGAACATCACTGCGCGCAATCTCGCCGTCCGCGCGATGGACACCGTGCTCTAGCACCTGGGGTGTCCATCGCGGGACCTCGCAGAATATGCCCTGCGTCAGGCACTCTCAGCGCGTGGCGCGTCGCATGGCCGAGAGCGGGTCGGCGTAGAAGACGCTCAGCGAGGTGACCGCCGCGGCATGCTCCTGGACGCGACCGCCGAAGCGGCTGATGCGCAGATCGGCGGAGGGCAGTGCGGTGTTCTTCGCGAACGCCTGTGCCACCCGGTCGATTCCGGGCCGGTAGCCGGTGAATGCCTGCCCGCCCAGCACGACTCGATCCGGGTTGAACATGTCCCGGACCAATGCCGCAGTGCGGCCGAGGATTTCCGCGCGCTCGTCTAGCAACTCGCGCGCGGGCCCGGATCCACCCGCCGCGGCCCGGTAGAGGTCCGCGATCGCGGGCCGGCGCGGGGCTTCCCGCTTGGGCACGATCCCGGCCGCCACAGCCCGGGCGAGCAGCGCCGCCTCCCCGACGGTCGCCTCGAGGCAACCGCGCCGGCCGCAGGCGCAGTTCACCTCGGAACCGGTGGGCAGATGGGCGATCGACCCCGGGCCGCTGGCCGGGGTGTGCACGCGATCGTGCATGGTGACCGCGATGCCCGCGGTCTCCCGCACGTAGACGTACAGGCTGCTGCCGGGTCGCTGCTCGTCGGCCGACCCGAGCAGCAATTCCGCGGCGGCCATCGCTTCCACGTGCGCCGATACCGAGACCGGCAGATCTAGCACCGCGCCGAAGATCGCGGCGACGGGCGCGGCCCGCCAGCCCAGGCGGGGATGATCGACCACGCCGGCGGCGGCATCGACCCGTCCCGCCAGCGCGACCCCCGTCCACAGCGGACGCCGGCGCGGCAGCCGGTCCAGGAACGCCTTGGCGCTGCGGGCGATGATGGTCAGCGCGGCGTCCTGGCCGGCCTGCGGCGTGGCGATCTCCAGACCGCCGAGGATGCGCCCGGACAGGTCGGCGGCGATGATCCGGGTCACCGTCGCACCGATGTGCACGCCGACCGTGGCGAAGGTATCGGTATCGACCTCGAACGGTATGCGCGGGCGGCCCACGGCACCGGATGCGGTGCGGTCAGCCCGTTCTCGCAGGAGTCCGGCCGAAAGTAGCGCGGACACTTGACGATTGACGGTGGCGATGCTTAAACCCGTTGTATGCGCGGCAGAGTCGCGGAAGATCGGGCCGCGGGTCGCGGAACGTAGCACTGCGGCGGCCGGGTTGTCCGCGATGCGGAGCTCCGGCGGCACCGCGGGCCGCGCGGCAATTCGGGTGTTCGGTGTGGAGGTGGAGGACGGACGCTCGAGGGTGGGGCTCGTCATGGTGCGGAATCCTTGTTGCGGTCCCGGATCGCGGGAGAACTCTTATCGAGGATCAACAAGGCAGCCGGAAGGGCCCGAACGGTCGGCCAGCGCGACGTGGAGCGGTTCTCAGCTGCGCGAACGGGAGCAACACAGCTCCCGCTGCCGCGGCAGCCGGACGCCGAGCGCGATGGTCATGTACGTGACCTGTGCGGCATTCGGTCGGCTGGAGGACATGTTGCCCACGGTAACATCCCATGTCTCGCGGACGCCAGACCAGTCGGTCTGCATGCATTCCGCTCATCGTGATTCCAACGCCCGCACGCGCCGCCGGGGTGGCGCAATGGCCGTCCACACCTGGCCTCACCTCCTGGCCCCGCCGTGTGCGGGAGGCGGATACACCGATCGCGTCACACCGCTGCCGCCGCGAGCGCCGGGTCGCCTCGCAGCCCGCGGCTACAGTCGCAATCCGCAGGTCACCGGCGGAAGGAGAACGAGGTGACGCCCCAACCCACCCCCATCCGCCGCGCCGATCGCGCCCGGCAGGTGGCCGACGTGCTGCGCCAGCAAATCCATGCCGGAACCTTCGACAGTGCGCTGCCCGCCGAGGCGGCGCTGGCCACCGAATTCACGGTGTCCCGCAACACCGTCCGCGACGCGCTGGCGCTGCTGCGGGACGAGGGACTGATCGAGCGCGCCCCGAAGGTCGGAACCCACGTCGCCCAGCGCAAATACGATCACGGGCTGGATTCGCTGCGCGGGCTGAAGGAGACGCTGCGCGGCCACGGCGAGGTGTACAACGAGGTGCGGGCCGCGCTGCGCGTGACGCCGCCGCCCGCGGTGGCGCGGCGGCTGCGACTGGGGCCCGGCGAGCCCGCGGTCTACATCGAGCGGCTGCGGCATCTGGACGGGCTACCGGTGAGCCTGGACCTGACCTACCTGGCGCCTGATATCGGCGATGCGGTGATCGAGCGCGACCTGGAATCGAACGACATCTTCGCCCTCATCGAGGAGATCGGCGGCGGCCCGCTGGGCTCGGCCGACCTGGCGCTCGAGGCCATCACCGCCGATCCCCACTCGGCCGCGACCCTGCAGATGCCCGAGGGCGGCGCGCTGCTGCTGCTCGAACGACTGACGCGAATGGAGGACGGGCGCCCCGTGGACCTCGAGTACATCCGGCTGCGCGGCGACCGAATCACCATGCGCGGCAGCCTCGTTCGCCCGACCGACCCCATCGACTGGAGGCTGACCCGATGACCCTGGTGAACCAGCGTGCCGATGTCCCGGTGACGATCGATGAATCCCTCTGCATTCAGGGATGCACGCTGTGCGTGGAGATCTGCCCGCTCGATTCGCTGGCGATCAACCCCGACAACGGCAAGGCATACATGCACGTCGACGAGTGCTGGTACTGCGGCCCGTGCGCCGCGCGCTGTCCGACCGGCGCCGTCACCGTGAACATGCCATACCTGCTGCGCTGATTCGAGGAAATATGAAGTACCGCCCGGCCCGAATGATCGCGGCCGTCGCTATCACGGCGCTCACGGCCGCCGGGTGCTCCCTGCAGAGCACCGGATCCGGAAGTACCGTCCGCGTCGTCATCGGCTATCAGTCCAAGACCATCAATACCGTGACCGCGGGCACCCTGCTGCGGGCGAAAGGCTTTCTGGAGCAGCGCCTCGCCGCGCTCACCGCGCACGGCGGCCCGAAATATCGAGTGGAGTGGCAGGATTACGACACCGGCGCCCCGATCACCGCGCAAATGGTCGCGGAGAAGCTCGATATCGGCTCGATGGGCGATTATCCCCTGCTGATCAACGGCTCTCGCACCCAGGCCGATGCGCGTGCGGCCACCGAGCTGGTATCTGTCACCGGATACCAGCCGCGCGGATCGCTGAACATGATTGTGGTGAGCCAGAATTCGCCGGTTCAATCGGTTGCCGAGCTGTCGGGAAGGAAGGTTTCCTCCAGCGTCGGTTCGGCCAGCGACGGTTTGCTCCGGCAGGCGTTGACCCGCACCGGCATCGATCCCAAGTCCGGCGTCGAGGTGCTCAACCAGCAGCCTCAGATCGGGGCGTCGGCGCTGGAATCCGGTCAGGTGCAGGCGCTGTCGCAATTCGTGGCCTGGCCCGGATTGCTGGTGTTCCAGAACAAGGCGAGGCTGCTCTACGACGGCGCGGAACTGAACGTGCCGACCTTTCACGGTGTCGTAGCCCGGCGCGACTACGCACATCAGCATCCCGAGGTGCTGGACGCCTTCCTGCAGGCCCAACTGGACGCGACCGATTTCCTGCACCAGCATCCGGTGCAGGCCGCGAAGCTGGTGGCCGACGGCTCGGGCCTGCCGCAGGAGGTGGTCTACCTCTACAACGGCCCGGGCGGTACCTCGTTCGACACCCCGTTGAAGCCGCAGCTGATCCAGGCCTTCAAGGGCGATGTGCCGTACCTGACATCGATCGGGAACTTCGCCGACCTGAATATCGATGGCTTCGTCCAGGATGCGCCGCTGCGCAAGGCGTATACCGAACGCGGCCTGAACTACGACGCGGCCGTCGCGAACTTCGCCAACCCCGACCCGATCATCGGTGCCGACCCCGTTGCCGGACGTCCCGCTTCGGATCCGGCGCTGGCCGGGGAGATCTGGCTCGACGGCCAGGACGCCACCCAGCCGTGCGCGGATCCCACCAGCCTGCTGCGGGCGGTGAAACTCGCTCGGGCACAGGGAAAGAAGGTGCGTGCGGCATACGTTCCGGACGCCGAACTCGGCACCCGCTGGTTCGCCGACAAGGCGCTGTGGGTGCACGACGGGAGCGCGTACCTGCCGTTCACCACGCAGGCCGCGGTGCAGCGGTACCGGCTCGGTCATCCAGCGGCCGTTCCGGTGTCCTACGACCAGGCGATCGATGAGGTCGCGTCGTGAAGGCGCAGGCAGGACGGCTCGAGGGTGGAGTGCCTAACGGCCGGAGCACCGAGGTGAGGTCATGAGTATCACGACGGTTCAACCGGTACCGTCGATCGGCGAGTTACCTTTGGCCCCAACAGCATCGGTCAGGGGTAGCACCGGCAGATGGCGGTCGAGAATGACCCGGATCCTCGCGGTTGCCACCGCAATCGCGGTATGGCAGTTGCTGACCGCCGAACACGTGCGGCTCTGGGTACGGTTCGACACCCTGCCGACGGTGACCAGCATTCTGCGTGCGTTCGAGCACCAGCTCGCAACCGGCACCTACTGGCTGGACCTCGGTCAATCGTTGATCCGGATCGTCACCGGCTTCGCGCTGGCCGCCGTCACGGGCGTGGCTTCCGGTGTCGCACTGGGGCGTTCGCGCCTGGCCGTCGATATCCTGGGTCCGCTGACCGAGCTCGCCCGGCCGATCCCGGCGATCGCGATCGTGCCGGTGGCGATCCTGATGTTCCCCACCGACGAGGCCGGCATCGTCTTCATCACCTTTCTGGCCGCGTACTTCCCGATCATGGTCAGCACCAGGCACGCGGTCCGGGCCCTGCCGACCATCTGGGAGGATTCGGTGCTCACCCAGGGCGGCAAGCGCCGGGACGTGCTGCTGCGGGTCGTGTTGCCCGGCAGCCTGCCCGGGGTCTTCGGCGGGCTGTCGGTCGGGATCGGCGTGGCGTGGATCTGCGTGGTGTCGGCCGAAATGATCTCCGGGCGTTTGGGAGTCGGATACCGCACCTGGCAGGCCTACACGATCGTGGACTATCCGGGCGTGTTCGTCGGCATCATCACCATCGGACTGCTGGGCTTCGGCACCTCGGCCGCGGTCGAGGTGCTGGGCCGCCGCATCACGCGCTGGCTGCCCCGGGCGGCAGGGTCGGCGAAATGACCTCCTCGCCAATGACTCTCGCGCTCGAACGGGTCGAATTGCGTTATGCCGGTGCGCCGGTGCTGACCGAACTGAGCCTCGATATCCGCCCCGGCGAGATCCTGGTGCTGACCGGGCCGTCCGGATGCGGCAAATCGACGGTGCTGCGCGCGCTGGCCGGACTGCTGCGCCCGGGGTCCGGGCGGTTGCTCGCGGACGGCCTCGAGGTCACCGGCCCCTCCCGCGACCGGGCGATGGTCTTCCAGGACAACGCGCTGTTGCCTTGGCGCACCGTGCGTTCCAATATCGAACTGGCGCTGAAGCTGCGCGGGGAACCGCGCGCCGGGCGGCGCGAGCGTGCGGAGCGCTGGATCGCGGAGGTGGAACTCACCGGCTTCGGCGACTACCTGCCCAAGAACCTCTCCGGCGGCATGCGGCAGCGCGTGCAGCTGGCCCGCGGCCTGGCCGGCGCACCCCGGGCGGTGCTGATGGACGAGCCGTTCGGCGCGCTGGACGCGCCGACCCGGGCCGCCATGCAGCGGCTGCTGATCGCGACGTGGCATGCCCACCCGGCCACCGTGGTCTTCGTGACCCACGATGTGGACGAGGCGCTGCTGCTCGGCGACCGGGTCGCGGTGCTGCGCGGCGGCGGGTTGCGCGCGCTGCTGGAGGTGCCGCGGCCGCGCGGGAGCGGAGTGGACCGGTCCGCACTTCGCGCGGAAATCCTTACTGCCCTTGGCTATTCGGAAGATCGAGTCGCCTGATCCACTCTGGAGTGTGCTGATGAATATTCCCGACCTCGCCGACACCCTCCGGCTCGACTGCGACGTGCTGGTCATCGGCGGCGGCACCGCGGGGACCATGGCCGCCCTCACCGCGGCCGAACAGGGCGCGAATGTGCTGCTGCTGGAAAAGGCGCACGTGCGGCACTCGGGCGCACTGGCGATGGGCATGGACGGGATCAACAACGCGGTCGTGCCCGGTAAGGCCGAGCCGGAGGACTACGTCGCCGAGATCACCCGGGCCAACGACGGCATCGTCAACCAGCGCACCATCTATCAGACCGCGACGCGTGGCTTCGCGATGGTGCAGCGACTCGAGCGGTACGGAGTGAAGTTCGAGAAGGACGAATACGGCGAGTACGCGGTGCGGCGGGTGCACCGCTCCGGGTCCTATGTGCTGCCGATGCCCGAGGGCAAGGACGTGAAGAAGGCGCTGTATCGCGTGCTGCGGCAACGCACGATGCGCGAGCGGATCCGGATCGAGAACCGGCTGATGCCCGTACGGGTGCTCACCTCCGGCGGGCGTGCGGTCGGCGCGGCCGCATTGCACACCCGCACCGGCGAATTCGTGGCCGTCGGCGCCAAGGCCGTGATCCTGGCGACGGGGCCGTGCGGGCGCCTGGGGCTACCCGCCTCGGGATATCTGTACGGTACCTACGAGAATCCGACCAATGCCGGGGACGGCTATGCGATGGCCTATCACGCCGGCGCGGAGCTCTCGGGCATCGAATGCTTCCAGATCAATCCGCTGATCAAGGATTACAACGGCCCGGCCTGCGCCTATGTCGCGAATCCGTTCGGCGGCTATCAGGTCAACGCCCACGGCGAGCGCTTTGTGGACTCGGACTACTGGTCGGGCCGGATGATGACCGAGGTGAAGCGGGAGATCGAATCGGCCCGCGGTCCCATCTATCTGAAGGTGTCCCATCTGCCGCACGAGACGCTGACTGCACTCGAGGGCATTCTGCATACCACCGAGCGCCCGACCCGTGGCACCTTTCACGCCAACCGCGGACACGACTACCGCACCCACGACATCGAGATGCACATCTCCGAAATCGGTTTGTGCAGTGGGCATTCGGCCTCGGGAGTGTGGGTGGACGAACATGCCCGCACCACGGTTCCCGGGCTCTATGCGGCTGGGGATCTGGCGTGCGTCCCGCACAACTACATGATCGGAGCCTTCGTCTACGGCGATCTGGCGGGGGCCGACGCGGCCGCGAGGCGCTCCGATATCCCTGCGCCGCAGGATCTTCCGCAGGATCAGCTCGCCGCGGCGCACGAACTGGTCTATCGCCCGCTGCGCAATCCGGACGGCCCGCCGCAGCCGCAGGTGGAATACAAGTTGCGCCGTTTCGTCAATGACTATGTGGCGCCGCCCAAGACCGCGACGAAGCTGTCGCTGGCGGTCGAGACCTTCGAACGGATGCGCACCGATATCGAACAGATGGGCGGCGCGACCCCGCACGAGCTGATGCGCTGCGCGGAGGTGAGTTTCATCCGCGACTGCGCCGAGATGGCCGCCCGATCCTCGCTGACCCGCACCGAATCCCGCTGGGGCCTCTACCACGAAAGGGCGGACCTCCCGGAGCGGGACGACACCGGATGGCGCTACCACCTGAACCTGCGCAAGGGTGCCGACGGGGACATGGAGTTCCTGAAGCGGCCCGTGGCGCCGTATTTCGTGCCCGTGCCCGATCTGGCCGAGATTCCGGCGGCCGAACTCACGCCGGTGCCGGTGCCGCAGCCGGAACTGATCACCGGTCCACCGCGCATCGCTCCCCCTGATCCGGCGGCGGTAAACTCGTGCGCCGCAACGACATCGGTCCGGCCGTCCTCATCGGCCGCCCGAATCGCCCCGCTGCTGAACCTGGACGCGCCCGCGCTCGCCGACCTCCAGCCCTATCTCGACGACGGCGACCCGCATGTGCGGGCCACCGCGGTCGCGGTGCTGACCGAGGAGACACCGGACGGCTTCGCCCGACCGCTGAGCGGCGCGCTGGCCGACTCCGATGCGAGCGTGCGTGCCGCCGCGCTGGCCGGACTGCGGGAACTCGTCGAGATCCTGCCCGCGGCAACCGATCTGACCGATCACACCGCATCGCCGGATCCGCTCGTGCGGGCCGGCGTGGTGGACCTGCTGCGCGTCCTCCGATCCGGCACGGCGGACCTGTTCGGCCGGGCCGTCGCCGATGCCGACCACCGGGTGCGGATCGAGGGGGTGCGGGCGCTGGTCTCGCTCGACGACTGGGCCGCGCTGGAGGCGGCCGGGCACGACGAGAACCGCGAGGTCCGGATCGTGGCGGCGCAGGGCTTGGCGACGATCGGACAGGGCGGGGCAGACACTATCCGTACCCTGGCCGACGACCCCGACCCTCTGGTCCGCGCCGCCGCACTCGCCGCGTTCGCGGTCCTCGGCGCGGCCGGCGACGGCGCGGCCCTCACCACGGCCGCGGGCGATTCGGCGTGGCAGGTGCGCGTGGGCGCGGCCCGCGGCTGGCTCGGCCCGGGACCGGAGCTGGGTGTCCCGGCCCTCCGACCGGCCCTGGACGATCCGCACCCGGATGTCCGCAAGGCCGCGGTGCTCACCCTCGCCGGGTGGCCCGGCCACGAGCCCGCACGCGCGGCGCTGCGCGCAGCCCTGGACGATGCCGATGCCGATGTCCGGGCCTACGCGCGACGAGCGCTCGAATGACGCCGGGGACACGCCGTTCCGACCGGATCACCGGCTCCGGCCCGCCAGTGGCTGCCAGACTGCACACAGAGAGCCGGAGTACGCTGCCCCGCATCCACTCGTTAGCATTGCTAGGAATGTCATGACACGGAATTCGCGTGGCCTCCGCCGCGCCGCCGCGGTCCTGGCCGCGACGTCGATCGCCCTGGGGGCAACCGCCATCGCACCATTGGCCGCGTCCGCCGCCCCGGTCCCCAGCCTGCCGGTCGGCGCGCTGACATACACGGTCGATGTGAACAAGCCGGGCTCCACACCGGGCTATATCTATTACACGAGCGGTGTGAGCGCGGCCGCGTTGGTGCCGGGCGCCGGTCAGGTGCTGTCGAATCTGCCGCAGGGCCAACCGGCCAATGTGGTCATGGACAAGGCCGGGCACGAGGTCTGGCGATACACGCCGCCCAAGGGCCAGGACGTCTCGAACTTCCGTACCCAGACCTATCAGGGCAAGCCGGTGCTGACCTGGTGGCAGGGCGGCACGGTCGGCGGGCACGGCTCGGGCACCGACTACATCGCCGATCAGCACGGCCACGTCATCACCACCCTGACCGCCGGCGACGGATTGACCTCCGACGTCCACGAATTCCGGCTCACTCCGGACGGCCGCGCGCTGATCACCTCCTACCGGGAGGTCGACGCCGACCTGACCCCGATCGGCGGCCCGAAGCACGGGAAGATGTTCGACACCGTCGCCTCGGTTGTCGACGTGGCCACCAAAAAGGTACTGTTCCAATGGAGTGCGGCCCAGCACGTACCGCTGACGGACTCCACCGCGGCCACCTCGGCGCCGGGAAGCGGGACCTACGATCCGTACCATATGAATTCGATCGCGCTGGATCCCGCGGGGAATCTGCTGATTTCGATGCGCGACACTTCCACGGTCTACGACGTGAACATCCACACCGGCGCGATCAACTGGCAGCTCGGCGGCAAGCGCTCCACCTTCGCGCTGGGCCCCGGCGTCGAATTCGCCTTCCAGCACGACGCCGAATTCGCCGGTCCGAACACGATCCGGCTCTTCAACGACAACTCCAGCGGACAGCAGACCCTGGGCGTGTCCAGCGTGCAGTGGATCCACCTGGATACCGCGAATCACCGGGCGACATTGGTGCGCAACCAGACTCACCCGAACGGCCTGGTCGCCCCGGCGATGGGCAACGCCCAGGGGCTGGCCAACGGCAACACCCTCGTCGGCTGGGGGATGGCGCCGCACATCTCGGAGTTCTCCCCCTCCGGAGATCTGGTGTACGACGCGGCGCTGCCATTCGGCACCTACCGCGCCTATCTCGAGGAGTGGGCACCCAGCGCCGGTTAGGCTGTCCCGGAACATATTTCGCTGCCCGCGCCGATCCGGCGCGGGCAGCGTCGTCTCGACGTCAGTGCAGCGGGCGGGCTGGGCGGGCGCACGCGTACACCAGGACCGAATCGTCGGCGCTGGACGGCAGTTTCGCGCAGTGTCGCTGAATCCATTGCACCCGTTCGTCGTCGGAGGCTGTGAGCAGGGCGAACCCGATCTGGCCGCGCGCCACCAGCCGTGCAATCTCCGTGGTGCTCATCGCCGGGGCCGATCCGGTGAATCCGCCGAAGGCAGGCACCTCGGCGCCGGTGGTGATGATGAAGGGCGAAGCCAGAATTCCGGTGTTGGCGATCGCCGGGTAGTGCGCGTTCGGGAAAAGCTCGCGCGCAGTCGCAACCAGCTTGGGGCCTTCCGCCAGGGCCTCGGCGATGGAGGTCTGGGTCACCCGTTTGGTCGCGGCGGATTCGAACGGCATGTCGAGTGCCCCGTAGCCGTCCACGACCAGCGACGCCGCCGCGACCGCGGGCGCCGCAAGCGCGGCGACCAGTAGTGCAGGCACCGACCGCCGCCCTCCGACGACGACTGCCACGCCGCACAGCGCCAGGGCCACCACGACGGTCACCCAGCGCACCACGCCCGGTGCGGGCCCGAGCAGGAACCCGCCGTACAGCACCGTCGCGATCACTGCCGCCAGCCCGTACCATCGGACCCGCACCGAGTTTGGTTGCGCGAATTCAACTGTCCCCCAGCCGATCAGCGTCGCCACTGCGGGAGTCAGCACCGCCAGGTAGTACGGGTTGACCGTGCCGATGGCCAGGAAGATCGCCAGATGGACCAGCAGCCAACCACCCCAGATCACCAGGGAGGCGGTGGCGATCGGGGAACGGGCGCGCCGCCGGGCCAGGAGCACCAGCGCCACCAGCGCGATCACGGCCAGTGGAACAAGCCAGCCCGCCGACCGGCCGCCGCCGCCGGTGAAGACGTGATCGAGCCGATTGCCCGGGCCGAGAACCAGTTTGCTGCGATAGTTCTGCTGCCCGGCGAGCTCGAAGTTGGCCGCCCCGACCGTGAACGTGCTGTCGGTACGGGCCAGCGCGTTGTAGCGGAAGACCTGTTCGAACAGCGAATTATGGTTGCTGCCATCCACATACGGGCGACGGCCCGCCGGAACCAGGCTCACCACGGTCATCCAGCTCAGCGAGACCACCAGTGCGACTACCCCGAAGACCGCGATGTCGGCGAGCCGGCGGCGCAGCCGGACACCGGCGGTGATCAGGTACGCCAACGCCAGTAGCGGGACGATGATCCACGCCTGCACCATCTTTGCCTGAAAGGCCAGCCCGATGAAAAGCCCCGCGAGCCACAGGTTCCGGCCACGGCCGGCCCCGATCGCGGCGAGCGTGCGGTCCACGGCCAGCAACAGCAGCAGAATGAGCAGCGTATCGGGGATATTGCCGCGGTTCAGCGACACCGTCACCGGCGTGCACGCCGCCACCACCACGGCCACCGCACCCGCCGCCGGACCGGCGATCCGGCGCACCACCCGGTACAGCAGCAGGATCGTCAGCACACCCTCGACGACCTGCGGCAGCACCTGAGCCCACAGGTGCGGGCCGAACACGTGCACCGAGATCGCCTGAATCCACAGGGCGCCCGGCAGCTTATCGATGCTGACGATCCCGTCGGGATCGAACGCGGCGAAGAAGAAGTTGTGCCAGCTCATGGCCATCGACCGCGCCGCGGCGGCATAAAAGATGTGCGGCTTCTGCGCGGCGATGCCCCATGCATAGCTCACCGCCGCCAGCGCCGCGACGATCAGCAACAGCGGGCGCGCCCATCCCGGCTGATCCGCGGGTGAGCGCCAGAACTGCCACCACGGGTGTACGGGGGCTTGCGAGACTGCGAGAGTGGCTGCGGTCACAGGGACAAATATCCGGCGGCTCCCGACCCGGGTCAAACCATTTATGCACAATTCCACCCTGTGAGCGGGCCATTTCCACCTGTGGGTCCAACCCTCCACCTGTGCGCGGCGGCTCGTCGACCCGGACGGTCCACAGGATGCCGTCGATGTGGAATTCGACTATGTCCCAGTACGATCCACAGGGTGAGCCGGCGCGGCGCACCCTGTGGATAACCTCGGCTGCCCGAAGGTCACGCCGCGCGCACGTGCGTCAGCCCCCACTCTCGGGCCAGTAGGCGGTGCGAATCGAGCCGGTCCTCGTGGCCGTGGGTGACGCTCGTGACGACCAGTTCATCCGCGCCGGTCAGCTGCTGCAGGGCGGTGAGGCGGTCGGCGACCTCGGCGGGGGTGCCGACGAATTGGGTGGTTACCCGGTCCTGCACCAGTCGCTGCTGATGCGGTGTGAGCGGCGGCGCGGTGTCCGGGTCCTGATAGGCCGCCGCCCCGGCGCCGCTGCGAATGCTGTAGACCCAGTGGCCGAACGTCGATGCCAGATGTTCGGCCCTCGCACGGTCCTGTGCGACCAGCACATCCGCAGAGACCACCAGATGGGGTTTGGGGTACTTCACCGATGGCTGGAACGATTCCCGGTATGCCGCAACGGTTTCCAGAATGGTCCCGGGCGAGACGTGATAGTTCGCCGCGAAGGGCAGGCCCAGCCGCCCGGCCAGCCTCGCGCTCTCGCCGCCGCTACTGCCGAACAGCCACAGCTGCACATCCGCTCCCTCACCCGGAACCGCGTGCAGCGCAACACCTTCGGAGGACCGATAGCCACCACTCAGCAGCGCGCGAATCTGCTCCACCTGCTCGGTGTAGCCCACCGGCCGGGCGCCGGGCAGCGAGAGTGCCTCGAATCCGGCCAGGAGCCGGGACGTGTCCAGCACCTGCCCGGGCGTGAACGGCGGCGGGATCACCACCCCTTCCCGCACCTCGGTGGACCGCTCCGGCACGGCGACCGGCTTCACCCCCGCCGACCGGATCTTGTCCGCCTGGTGGCCGGACCGGCCGAGGCCCAGATCGAGGCGGCCCGGGTGCAGGGCGTCGATCGTGCCGAAGGATTCCACCACCGAGGCCGAGGTATGGTGTCCCAGCTGCACCGCGGCCGAGCCCACCCGGATCGTGGAGGTGGCCGCGGCGATCAGGCCGATCAGGGTCGCCGTCGCGGAGCTGGCGACCTGGGCGAAATGGTGTTCGGCGACCCAGAACCGCCGATACCCCCAGGACTCCGCGTGCCGAGCCAGATCGATGGTGTTGCGGATCGCCTGCTGCGGTGTCGATCCCGCGCTCACGGGCGAGAGATCCAGGATCGACAGCGGCACCCGGACACCGCCCGCCGCGCTCATCGCGCCACCGCCTGTCGCGGATTGCGCTCTCCCGCTTCGACGGCCACGCTCAGCCTGTTCTCCGGCGGTGCGATCGGGCACGTCGCGTAGTCGGTGAAGGCGCACGGCAGGTTCTGCGCGCGATTGAAATCCAGCAGCACACCGCCGTCGACATCGGGCGCGGCGATCGGCAGTAACCGCGCGCCCGGATAGGTACTCACACCGCTGGTGGCGTCGGTGAACAGCAGGCGCAGGCCGGTTTCCGGATCGCCGAAGGCCACGACGATGTGCTCGGCGCCGTCCAGCCGGAAGGTGATCGTGCCCCAGGCGGAATGGTGATGCTCCAGTCCTTCCACGACCGCACCCGTCGTGACGATGTGGGCAATCTCGTAGGGCGTGAATGTGCCCGGCACCGACCAGCGCGAATCGGGATGGTAGGCAGGAATTTCCGCGAATCCGGCCAGTGTCGGAGCGTCGGGATCGTGTACACGCAGCGCGAACTGCCCGGTGCGGCGGATCACCTCGACCACGCGATCGCCCGCTCGCACCTCGAGGCCGGGTGCGCCCTCACCCGGCGTAAGCACGGTGCGGCCCGCGAGCGGGCGACCCTCCAGGCTGAGGCCGTCCCCCGATTCCGCCGTGACAACGACATTTTCGCCATCCACCTGCCAGCGACCCGGCAGACCCTCGACGGTCTCACCGGACTCACCGAGCCAGTACAACCCCGTCACACTCAGCCAGCCCAGCGGTTCTCGCGCCCACGCCTCGCGCTCGGCATGCCAGGCCCGCCACTGCTGTTCGAATTCGGTGATAGTCGCGGTCATATCGCTTTCACTCCTCTGCTGTAGTGGGTCGTCCGGCGGCACGGCACGCACCCCGCGCACATCACGCCGTCCTCTCGATCGCGCCCGTGGGCTCACTCCGGGCGGCACCCGGAACCGCAGCCAGCAACTCGCGGGTGTACTCGTGGCCGGGCCGGTCGAAAAGTGCTGTGGTTTCCGCGGTTTCAACGATGCGCCCGGCGCGCATGACCGCCACCCGATCACTGACGCGCCGCACCACCGCCAGATCGTGAGAGATGAACAGGTAGCCCAGCCCCAGTTCGCGCTGCAACCGCTCCAGCAATTCCAGGATCTGCGCCTGTACCGACACATCCAGTGCCGAGACCGGTTCGTCGAGGACCACCAGGTCCGGCCGCGGGGCCAGGGCGCGCGCGATGGCGACTCGCTGCCGCTGGCCACCCGAGAGTTCCGCGGGCCGCCGATCCCGGTGCTCCGGTGACAGCGCCACCTGCTCGAGCAGTTCGTCCACACGGGTCCGGCGCACGGCGCGGTCACCGATTCCGAAGGCTCGCAGCGGCTCCGCGATACTCTGCGCCACCGTCTGTTTCGGATTCAACGCGGCGTACGGGTTCTGGTAGACGATCTGCACACGACGCCGGAACGCACGCAGCCGATCCCCACGCAGCGCGCCGATCTCCCGCCCGTCCAGCATGATCGTCCCCGCATCCGGCCGCTCCAGCCGGGCCAGCATCCGGGCCGTCGTGGTCTTACCCGAGCCGGATTCACCCACGAGCGCCAGCGTCTCGCCGCGATCGATGTGCAGCGCAACATCATCCACGGCGGCTACGGTCGCCCGACCGACCCGAAAGGTCCGGCGCACCCCCGCGGCCGACAGCAACGGTTCGCGCGGTATCCCTCGCGCCGGCCGCGACGGCGCGTTCAGCGTCGGTACCGAATCCAGCAGCCGCCGCGTGTATTCGTGTGCCGGATTTCCGAATACCTCCCCTGTACTTCCGCTTTCGACGATCTCCCCGCGCCGCATGACCACGATGCGGTCGGCACGGTCGGCGGCCACGGCCAGATCGTGGGTGATCAGCAGGACCGCGGCGCCGGATTCGGCGGTGCGGGCGGCGAGATGGTCCAGAATGCGGCGCTGCACGGTGACGTCCAGGGCGCTCGTGGGTTCGTCGGCGATTACCAGTTCCGGACCGCAGGCCAGGGCGATTCCGATCAGGACCCGCTGCCGCTGCCCGCCCGAAAGGTCCTGCGGATATTGGTGGGCCCGCAGGTCCGGGCGGTCCAGCCCCGCCGTGGCGAGTATCTCCACGGCCCGATCCCGCGCGTCGCGACGGGTGGCGTGGCCGTGAATGCGCAGCGCCTCGGCCACCTGATCGCCGACGCGCAGCACCGGATTCAACGCGGTGCCCGGATCCTGGGGCACCAGACCGATTCGTGCGCCGCGAATCCGGCGCAGCCGGTGTGGTGGCGCGTCGTCGATCCGCTCGGCCGCGAAGGTGATTCGCCCGCCCGTGATCGTTCCCGTGCCACCGAGCAGCCCGATTACCGCATGCGCGAGAGTGGATTTCCCGGAGCCGGATTCGCCGACCAGCGCGACGGTCTCCCCCCGCGAGACCGTCAGCGAGGCACCCGCGACGGCCGGTGTCGTCCCGCCCCGGCCGCCATATTCCACGCGTAGATCCTGCACGCGCAGCAGAGGTTCGCCGCTGGACTGCGGCAGTGCAGAGACCGTCACAGCGCACCGTCCCGGGCCAGGGCGCGGCCGAGTCGCTGCGCGGCCAGCACCACTGCGACGATGACCAGGCCCGGCAGCGTCGTCATCCACCACGCGGTCGCGAGATAGTCACGGCCCGCGGCGATCAGCGATCCCCACTCCGGCGCCGGCGGCGGCGCACCGTATCCCAGGAAGCTCAGCGACGACACCGCCAGCACAGCGACCCCGAATTCGACCGCGGCCAGCGCGGCCACCGGCGCATACGCATTGCGCAACACGTGGCGAATCAACACCGCGGGCCAGCGCACCCCCGAGGCGATCGCCGCCTCCACATACGGCGCCCGCCGCACCCGGGCCACCTCGGCGCGCATCACCCGCGCGAAGGCGGGGATCAGTGCGACACCGACCGCGATCGCAACCTTGCGGGTCCCGAATCCCAGTGCGGTGACCAGCACCAGCGCGCTGAGCAGTTCCGGAATCGACAGCAGCACATCGACGATGCGCATCAGGCCGGCATCCACCACGCCGCCCGCCGATCCGGCGACCAAACCGACCAGCGTCCCCGCGACAAGGCCGATCGCGACAGCAATAACCGTTGCGGTCAGCGACAATTCGGCCGCATGCACGACCCGGGTGTAGAGATCGCGCCCCAGGTTGTCGGTACCCAGCCAATGCCGCGCGCTGGGGCCACGCAGCTTCTGCGCCGGGACGCCGCGCAGCGGATCGTCATCGGCGAAGATCGACGGCGCCAGGGCCCAGCCGAGCACCGTCAGCAGCACCACCACGGACAGTGCGGTGGATGCGTTGGCGCGCAACGCCTTGACGACTCCGAGGCGGTCCGGAGACGACTCCGCCCGGGCGCCTGCGGTCGAAACCACGTCGGTCATGACACACCCTCCCGTCCGCCGGTGCACCGCCGCATTGCCGTTGCACCCGAGCAGAATTCGACCTTCCACGCGACTGCGAGCGCCTCCCGGTGCTCCTGGAGCCGATGGGGCTCCGCGCGGCGGCGACTACCGGAACGACCCCATACCGATGAACGAACCAGGCTCCCGCAGAAACGATCCCGGCCCGGTAAATCCGAATTCCTCACCCTGCAACCCCTCTCCGCGCCGGGCGATAGACCCCGGCCCCGGCACCCCGTCCCTGACGCCGGAACTCCCGGGCAAGACGAGGATCCAGAACCGGATGAACCAGATCGACGGCTAGATTGACCAGCACGAAGGCCACCGCCGTCACCATGACGACGCCCTGCACCACCGGAATGTCCTCGGCCAGCACCGCGGTCTGGGTGAGCCTGCCGATCCCCGCCCGCGAGAACACGGTCTCGACCACCACCGATCCGGCCAGCACCGTGCCGACCCACACCCCGGCAACACTGAGCGCCGGGGCCAGCGCGGGCCGCAGTACATGCCGCAGCTGTACCCACCAGCGCGAGGCGCCCTTGGCGAACGCCACCTCGACGAACGGCTGCCGCCACGTCCCGGCCAGGCCGCTGTACAGCACCTGAGCGATGACCGCGCCGACCGGGATTGCCAGTGTCACCGCGGGCAACACCGTGCCACCGAACCCGGTACCACCGAAGGCCGGAAACAGCCGAAGCCGAAACGAAAACAGCTGCAGCAGTATCAATCCCACCCAGAATGTGGGCGCCGATGCCCCGATCGGCGGCAACGCCGTCAAGAGCCCGCTCAACCACCGGCGCTCGGT
Source organism: Nocardia albiluteola (assembly GCF_018860155.1). Classification (GTDB taxonomy): domain Bacteria; phylum Actinomycetota; class Actinomycetes; order Mycobacteriales; family Mycobacteriaceae; genus Nocardia; species Nocardia albiluteola. The sequence goes on along the minus strand of NZ_JAHKNI010000001.1, from coordinate 495,768 downwards.
ATACGCCGCGGCCAGCGCCAACGTCGTGCCGAGCACCGCGGCCAGCCCCAGCGCCAGCGCCGCCAACGCCAGCGTCGAGGGTAGGGCCTGGCCCAGGGCGCCGGTGACCGACTCCCCGGTGCCGAGCGAATGCCCCAGATCGCCGCGCACGGCATGCTCCAACGCCGTCCAATACTGATGCCACACCGGCTTGTCGAGTCCGTACCGGGCGCGCATCTCGGCCACCGCGGCCGGATCCACGGCCACCCCCGGGTTTGCGCCGATCGCGAGCTGAACCGGGTCCGCGGGCAGCAGATACAGCACCCCGAAGGACACGGTGAACGCCGCCCACAGCACTCCGACCGCTTGCAGCAGGCGCAGGATCACATAGCGTGTCATCGAACTCTCCAGCCGCACAACGATTCTGCGGCAGTCATCGCACGAGCTCCCCGGACCGGTACCGCTGCGCTCCGAGCGGCCGGCTGACGATCCCCTCGCGCAGCACCGGTGCAACCGCCGACTGAAACAGCGTGAGACTCGCGCGATGCTGCCGCTCGGACAACCCATCGCCGTCCGCGCTCAGGTGGATCACCTCGTGCCCGAACCGCTCGTGATACCGCTGCACCTTTTCCAGCACCTGGTGCGGGCTGCCGACGAGCGCGGAACTGCGCTCGACGAAGTCCTCGACCGATGCAAAGACGGTGGGAAGACCATGCTTACGCGCGACAGACTGCCGCGCCTCGAAGATCGGCCGGTACACCTGGACCGCGTCCTGCGACCGCGGCGCGACATAGAACCCGGCCGTACCCGCACCGACCAGCGCCTGCGCCGGATCGTGGCCGTAGGCGGCCCACCGCTCGCGATAGTGCGCGACGAGTTCGGCGTAGGGCTCGATCGGATTGGTGACATTGGCCGAGAACAGCGGATCCCCGTATCGCGCCGCCAATTCCACCGAGTCGCGGCTGGTGGCGCTTCCGTGCCAGATACGCAGCCGCGATTGCAGCGGCCGGGGCAGCGCCCGGGCCTCGGTCAGCGAGGGCCGGAACCGGCCGACCCAGGTCACCTCGTCGCTGTCCCAGAGCCGCCGGAACAGCTCGTACGCCTCGCGATTTCGCTCCCACTGATCCTGCGCGGTGACGTGAAACAGCTTGGCCTGCGCGGTCCCGTTGCCCTTGCCGATGATGAGTTCCAGGCGCCCGCCCGACAGATTGTCCAGCGTCGAATAGTCTTCGAAGGCCCGCACCGGATCGAGCAGGCTCAACGTGGTCACCCCTGTGAACAGCGCGATCCGGGAGGTCACCGCCGCAATGTTGCTCAGCACCACCGGGGGCGCGGCGGAAATGAACGGATCCTCGTGCCGCTCACCGACCGCGAACCCGTCGTAGCCCAATTCCTCGGCCAGCCTGGCGTTCTCGACCACTCGGCGCAGGCGCTGCGCCGAGGATTCGGTGGCGCCGGTGACCGGGTCCGGCTGGTGGGTAATGAGGGTCAACAGCAGGAATTTCATGCGACGACAACCTCCCGGGCTTCGCGGAACGATTCAGAGAACATGCGCCAGAAAGGCCTTCGTGCGCGGATGGCTGGGCCGGTCCAGTACCTCGGCGGGCGAGCCCTGCTCGACGATCCGGCCGGAGTCCATCAGCACCACGGTGTCGGCCACCTCCCGGGCGAACCCGATCTCGTGGGTAACGATCACCAGCGTGGCGCCCTCGCGGGCCAGGCCGCGGATGACGTCGAGGACCTCGCCGACGAGTTCGGGATCCAGCGCGGAGGTGGGTTCATCGAACAGCACCACCCTGGGGCGCAGGGCCAGGGCGCGCGCGATCGCGACCCGCTGCTGCTGCCCGCCCGAGAGCCGGCGCGGATAGTCGCCCGCCCGATCACCAAGTCCGACCCGTTCCAGCAGCGCCGCCGCCTCCGCCTCGACCTCGGACCGGGGCCTGCGCTGCGCGGAAACCGGTGCGAGCGCTACGTTTTCCAGGACCGTCAGGTGCGGGAACAGATTGAAGTTCTGGAACACGAAACCGATCCGCGCACGCTGGCGCAGGATCTCCCGTTCGCTCAGCTCGTGCAGGACGGCGCCCTTGCGGCGGTAGCCGACGAGTTCGCCGCCGACGCGCACGGTCCCCGCATCGACCTTCTCCAGGTGATTGATGGTGCGCAGGAGGGTCGACTTGCCGGATCCCGAGGGACCCAGGATCGCCGTCACCTCGCCGGGGCGCACCGTCAGATCGATGCCGCACAGCACCTCGTGCGCCCCGAAATGCTTACGGACACCGCGTAATTCCACGGCGTACCCGTCGTCGTGTGCGTGCGGTGCGGTCATCGCCGTCCCCCCGTGATCTCCTCGATGGTGCCGCGCACCCGCTGCCACGGCGTCGGCGGCAGACTGCGCGCGGCGCCCTTCGCGAAGTGCCGTTCGATGTAGTACTGGGCGACGCTGAGCCCGCCGGTCAGCACGATGTACCAGATCGTGGCGACCATCAGCAGCGGCACCACCCGGCCATTGCGGCCGTATATCACCTGGACCTGGTAGAACAGCTCCGCGATCGCCATGACCGAGACGATCGAGGTGCCCTTGAACAGGCTGATCACCTCGTTGGCGGCATTGGGCAGAATGCCCCGCATCGCCTGTGGCGCAACGATAGTAAAGAACTGGCGGCGCCACGGCAGCCCCAGCGACTTGGCGGCCTCGAGCTGCCCCGGATCCACCGAAATGATTCCGGCCCGGATGATCTCGGCCGCATAGGCCGCCTGGTGCAGCGCCAGCCCGATGACCGCGGCGGTGAACCCGCTGATCACCCCGTTCACATCGAAGCTGAACAGCGCTGGGCCGAACGGGATTCCGAACGACAGCCGCTTGTACAGATAGGCGATGTTGAACCAGAACAGCAGCTGCACGATCAGCGGTATCGAGCGGAACGCCCAGATGTAGGCCCACGCGATCACCTGCAGCACAGGTATTTTCGACAGTCGCGCGACGGCGACCACGGTGCCGAGCAGGAATCCGAACAGGGTCCCCCAGAAGGTCAGCTCGAGGGTGACCCGCAGGGCCGCGAGCACCGACCCCGCGGTGAAGTACCGGCCGAAGGTCGGCCAGTCCCAGCCCGGATTGGTGACCAGCCCGTGCGCGAACTGCGCCACCAGCACCAGCGCGAGGGCCGCGGCGAGCCAGCGCCACGGGTGCCGGGTGCGGGCGACCGGCAGGACATCCTCGTCGGTCTCCGGCGCGGCCGGGGAATCGAGGGCAGTCGCAACGCTCATGGGATCCTCCGTCGATCGTCGCGGCCACCCGGTGCCCGTTACGGGCGGTGGGGGCCGCGTCCTCGACGCTAGGCAAGCCGCGGCCGCAAGTCCGCACTCCCGATCAACGTGAATTCAACTGTTTGCGGCGCCTTTCCCGCCCGCCACCGAAGGATCCGCCACGAAGTCGCGCTCATATGTACACAACTGTTCGCAATACTTTAGGGTGGACACGTTGCACCCGAGTTCCAAGGAGTCCGCGCATGAAAGATCTGACCGGCCGCCTCTGCCTGATCACCGGCGCGGCCAGCGGCATCGGCCGGGCCACCGCCCTGGCCGCCGCGCGCGCGGGAGCCCGCCTGTTCCTGACCGATATCGCGGCCGACGGACTGGCCGAGACCGTGGCCCTGGTCCGCACCGAGGGCGGCGAGGTGCTGGGCGCGCGGGCGCTGGACGTCTCCGACTACGACGCGGTCACCCTGTGGGCCAACGAGATTCACGAGGAATACCCGAGCCTGGATATCGTGATGAATATCGCGGGCATCGCGATCTGGGGAACCGTGGAGAACCTCGAACATCGGCACTGGCGCTCGGTGGTCGAGGTCAATCTGATGGGTCCCATCCACATCATCGAGAACTTCCTGCCGCCGATGGTCCGGGCCGGGCGCGGCGGGCACCTGGTCAACGTGTCCTCGGCGGCGGGACTGCTCGCACTGCCCTGGCACGCCGCCTACAGCGCCAGCAAGTTCGGCCTGCGCGGCATCTCGGAGGTATTGCGGTTCGACCTGGAGCGGCACGGCATCGGGGTGAGCCTGGTGGTCCCGGGCGCGGTGCGCACGCCGTTGGTCGGCACCGCGCAGATCATCGGCGTCGACCGCAACGACCCCAGAGTGCAGCGCCTGACCGGCATGTTCGAGGGGCATGCCGCCACGCCGGAGCGGGTGGCCGAACGCATTGTGGACGGTGTGCGGCACAACCGCTTTCTCGTGCACACCTCCGCCGACATCCGGATCGGATACTGGTTCGCCCGGAAATTCGCGCTGCCCTACGAGATCGCGATGCGGCTGGCGAACCGTCAGTTCAGTCGGATGCTCGACAGCCAGCGGCAGCCGCTCAGCAACGCATTAAATCCCGAATAAAACGCACTAAATCCCGAATAATTCGCCACCGCACCGGGTTACTGCTGAGCCACGCAGACGACGAACTGCCGCTGCTTGTAGACCACACCGCGATTGGCGTCGGTGCAGGTGTTCACATCGGCGGTGCCGTGTTTGATGCCCTGCACCCGCACCAGGCCCGGCATCGAGGCATCGCAGTCGGCCGGGGTGGCGGCGCCGCCGGCCATGGACATGCAGCGGCCGACCTCCCAATCGGTGTCCATGCAGAGTGTCTCCGTACCGCCGCCGGGCAGCGCCTGCGGCGCCGAGCGGTCCGAGTCGGTGGGGCACTGCCTGCCCGGCGCCGCCGTGCTCGACACCCGGTACGCCGAATCCGAACTGCCACACGCGGTTCTGGCCAGCGAGGTGCCGTCGACACAGTCGCCCGCGGCCACGGGGGCCGCCACCGGGGCGGAGGTCTTCGTGGTGGTGGTGCTGGTCGTCGTCGAGGGCGATGCCGCGGACGACAGCGTGGGCAGCGGCGCGGCGGCCGGCGTGCGGGAGCCGGAGGCGCTCGGCGCCGACAGGGTCTTGGGCGTCTTGGTCGATTTCGGTGTCGTGGGCGCGGTCGTCGTCGGTTCGGTGGAGGTCGTCGTCGCGCTCGCGCTGGTGTTGTGGGCGTCGTGACCACTCATCGACAAGGCGGCGAAGATCAGGCACGCCATGGCCAATCCGGAGGCAACTACGAAGCCCACCAGAACGACTCCGGCGTGGACACGGCGACGCGGCACTGACCCGTCCTCCAGATCTGTAACGCTTCGGACCTGGATCGCGAGAACCGAAGTTTGGACACCTGCATTTTGCGACCCCTCAGTGCATACACCACCCGCGACTCCGTACGCGAATTGTGAAGCTTCCAATTTTTACTCGATCTCGTCGCGGCGCACAACGAATAACAATTACATAACGATGCTCGCCGCGGTATCGCCAATCACGGGACGCCGCAACAGGCTTCCGACGCGATAGAGTGTTCCGCCGTCCGGCTCATCCGTGTCGGCAATCTGTTTTTAAGGAAACCTGAATGAAGTTCGGCAAGTTCGCCGCTACCGCGTTGCTCGCGGTCGCGACGGTGGGAATCGCCGCGGGTACGGCGAACGCGAGCCCACCGACCTCCACCACTCCCGTTCCCGCACCGGCCAAGGTGATCTCGGCGTCCGGGATCGACAAGGGCGTCGCCTACCACGCCACCCTGTCGGACCTGAACCGCAAGCTCACCACCGTCGTCCAGAACGGCCGCTTCGAACTCGCGCCCGGCGGCGGCGAGGTCGACCTGCGCTCGGGCACCGGCACCACCCTCGCCAAGGTGCCGTTGTCCTACAAGGTGGACGGCAGCACGGTCCACCTCGGGCAGCAGATCAGCGCCGACGGTCATCAGCTGGTGCTGGCGCCGAAGGCGGGCAGCGCCAAGGAGATCGGGCAGCTGCAGCCGGTCAGCTCCATGGCCCGGCTGATGAACCAGATCAACCAGAACGTGGTCGCGATGGTCATCGGCGGCGTGCTGGGCGGCCTCATCGGCGCCGTGGTCGGCCTGTTCTTCCTGAGCTGGCTCACCGGCCCGATCGGACTGCTCGTCGGCGCCCTGGCCGGCGGCGCGATCATGGGTGGCGCCCCGTTCACCAACGCGCTGATGGCGGTCGTTTCCGGCCAGCCCTGATCGTCGAGCGAGGGCCCGCGGCACACCTTCGGGGTCGCGGGCCCCTTGCTTGCACAGCCTCGAAATCCGTGGCTTAATGCGAACGGGGACGGTGAGTCGGCGGAGCTTGCGGAGCCGGCGGGGTGGGTGAACACAGGGCGGATAGCACCGGGGCGCCCACATCGACTCGAGGCTCGAGGGGCATGGACCGAGATTCGCAGCACGACTGGGTGCCGACGGAGGATCCCGAGATGGTCGAGCTCCGGGATCCGTTGTCGCGGTGGGGAGTTCGGATCGTCCGACCCGACTCCACCGAGCTGCCGGGTGAGTTCCTCGTCGAACTGGAGGCGCTGGTTTTCGAGTGGGAGGATACGGCCACCCAGGCCGGGGCCGATGCGTATCTGGCGCTGCGCGGTGTCCAGGAGCAGCAGTCCATCCTGCGCGGCCTGAGCTGGCTCTGCGCCCTGTGGGCGGTGGTCTGCGAGGCGCGACTGGGTAAACCCGCGGACAGCATCATCCGAGATCTGGACTACCGCGGCGGGCGGCGCACCATCCACACCGCGCAGGAGGCGGAGCGCTGGGAGGGCATGACGCGGCGCGTGCGCCTGGGCGCGCTGGCAGCGCTCACCGAGGATCCGCGGGCCGTGGCGGCCTACCGCGTGGCCTGCACCGACCCGGCCGATATCGCCCGGGCGCTGATCGAACACACCCTCGTCCATCTCGACGGATTCAGTCAGGACATGCAGCGCCACAACCTGACCGCGCGCGGCCTGGCCGCCGCGGTGATCTCGCACACCAGCCCAGGTGACGGGCCGCGCCGCAGGCTGTGTTTCCGCCCGGCGCATCCGATCTGACCTCCCGGCCCTACCGCGCGGGGGTGTGGAACTCCTCGGCGTGCAGGCGGCGAAATCGGCTGCCGTGAAAGACGAGTGGATCCACCTCGGCCCGGGTGGCGAGCCGGTGAACTCGCAGGATGACCACGTGGTGGTCGCCCGCGGGAACCTGGGCATCGATCGTCCCCTCGATCCAAGCCGAGGCGCCGTCGACGAAGATCGCCTGGCCCGCACCGTGTTCGAGCTCCAAGTCGGCGAAGCGGTCCCCCGTGCGCGAGGCCAGCGAGCGCGCGGCCTCACGCTGGTCGTTCCCCAGCAGGCTCAGCCCCAGGTGGCTCGCCGCCGCCAGCCGCGGCCAGGTCGTGGAGCTGTTCTGCACGCAGAACGACACCAGCGGCGGATCGAGCGAGACCGGCACGAAGGTACTCACCGCCAATCCGTTTGGCACGCCGCCGATCTCGGCGCAGACGGCCACCACACCGCTGGGAAACGATGCGAAGGCAGCGCGTAATCCAGCACCGTCGGCGGGAATCTCGTTCAGGTCCGGCATGGCATACCTCTCTCCTGTCCGCCGCGCCTCACAGCACTCCGTGCAGCGGCGGCGGGGTGTCGTGCAGCAGGGCGCGACCCAGGTGCTGATACTTCCAGCGCACCGGATCGTGCAGCGTATGGGTACGGGCATTGCGCCAGAAGTGGTCGAGATTCAGATCCGCTGCCGCACTGCGGGTTCCGACAATCTCGAACAGTGCCGCGGACATGTCGGTGACCGCCCGGTCCGCGGTGATCTTGGCGGCGGCGACCGCGAGCGATGCCCGGGCCACGAGTTCGGCGTCGGGGGCACCGATCGCGGCATCCACCTCGAGCCCCGCCGCGGTCAGGGTGGCCTCGGCCGCGGTCACGGCGACCGACAGCTCGCCGATCCGCTGAATCACCAGCGGATCGTCGGCCGCGCGATCGACTCCGGCCTCGAACCACGGGCGGCTGCGCAGTTGCTCGATCTGTCGATACGGCAACTGCCGCAACCGATCCCGCTCCGCGGCCCCGGGCCCGAAATCGGCCGCCAGCTCCCGGGCCACCCGCAGGGCCTGATCGGCCGAGGTTATGCGCTCGGCCGGCGCGGCATCCGGCCCGGCAGATCCGGACACCGCGTCCTGCGGCGGGGCGGACATCAGCCCGCCACCGCCGCGGGCGCTCGCTGTGCCTCCAACTCTCGTACCAGCGGCAGCACCCGCCGGCCGAAGTATTCGACCTCCTCCTGGAAATGCAGGAACCCCGCCAGAATCAGATCCACTCCGAGGTCGCGGTAAGCGACGATTCGCTCGGCGATCTGCTCCGGGGTGCCGATCAAACCGGTCCGGAAGCCGTCGTTGTACTGCACCAGATCCTCGAAGGTCGAGTCGGCCCACATGCCCTTGCGGTCCGCGGTCGACGGGCCCGCCTGCTGCACCGCGTCGTGAAACCCCTGCACCGCGGGACGATTCGCCTTGTCGATGATCTCGCGGAGGGTGTCGCGGGCCTCGGCCTCGGTATCGCGGGCGATGATGAACGCGTTGAGCCCGAATTTCACCTCCCGACCGTGCTCGCGGGCCACCTCGCGCACATCGTCCAACTGCTCGGTGACGCCGTCGAAATCCTTGCCGTTGGAGAAGTACCAGTCGGCATAGCGGCCGCCGTTGCGGCGGGCGGCGGTGGAGTTGCCGCCCTGGAACAGTTCGGGATTCGGCCGCGCCTCGGTATTGAGCGGCTTGGGTTTCAGGGTGAAATCGCGAATCCGGTAGAAGTCACCGGCGTAGTCGACCGCGTCCTCGGTCCAGATCTTGCGGATCACCTCGAGGAATTCGGCGCTGCGCCGGTACCGTTCGTCGTGTTCGAGCCACGGCTCGCCCAGCGCCTGGAATTCCCCGGCGAACCAGCCCGAGACGACGTTGATGGCGAACCTGCCGCCGGACAGATGATCGGCGGTGGCGCCGAACTTGGCCAGCACCGCCGGATGCCACAGCCCCGGATGCACGGCCGCGATGACCTTCAGCCGCTCGGTGGCCCCCAGCAGCGCCAGGCTGAACGACGTCGATTCGTGCTGGTACTCGGCGCCGTACGAGGCGGTGTAACGCACCTGGGACAGGGCGTAGTCGAAGCCGTTCTGCTCGGCGGTGCGGGCCAGCGTCCTGTTGTACTCGAAGTCCCAGCCGGTGCGCTGCTCGATATCGCTGGTGACCAGCCCGCCGCTGACGTTGGGCACCCAGTACGCGAATTGTGTTTTCCCGGCGATCTTTTCGGTGCTCATGTGTGCTCCCAGTGGTTTCCGGTGACGTGCCGGCGGTCCGGATCGTGCGTCGCCCCCGCTGCCCCCTCACTTCAGCACCGGGGGCGAGGCCGCACGAGGTTTTGAATCGCCGCGATCGCATCGCCGGCGACGGTGGGATACGCACGGAGCTAGGCGGCGTATCGCGAGCGAGCGAAGCGCCCGGCGGGCTCGAACCTGCCCAGTAGCGTGTCGGCATCCACGCCCGAGACCTCCTTGATGAATCCGTCGGCCGCGGCGAGCGATTCGATGTCTCCGAAGGGCTGCGGCCGGTGCAGCAGCCCGACCAGCGCCGTGGCGAATTGCGGATCTACCGCGGCCGCGGCGAAGAAGCGGCCACCGATGTCCGCGAATTCGGGGTCGCTGAGGAACAGCCGGGTGACCTTGCTCGCCGCATCCGAACGGGCGCTCAGGAATTCGGCGTATCGGGCGCCGAGCCATTCCCGGTCGAACGGCCCCTCGTGCGCCTTCGCGGCCGCGACCAGCCGCTGCGCCTGGACCAACCCGCTCTGGGCACCCTGACCCGCGATCGGGTCGTAGGACACCGCGGTGTCGCCCAGGGCGCCGACCACGTGCCCGCTCGCGGTGGCGCCGACTCCGGACCGCACCACCGGCCGGACCGCGCCCCGCAGCCACGAGTGTGGATCCTCGGAGATCGTCTGTGTGGCAAGCACTTCCGGAAGATCCCAGTCGACGTAGTCGCGATACAGGTCCGCGACGATGCGGTGCGCGGACGCGGCGGAATCCGCGCCCGCGAATCGCCGTTCCCAGTCGCTCCCTGGCCGGGCCCAGCCCAGGAAGGCCCACGCGGGCCCGGCGTCCTTGTGTAGGTACGGTCCCCACCACGCCTCGCCCTGCTCGGCCAGGATCGAGAATCCGCTGTGCGCACCGCCGTCCGGGCTGCGGTGCGCGAAAACGTCGGGGCCGTAGCCGAGTCCGGTTACCGTCACGGTCAACAGGCTGCGTTGCGGCGCGCTGTATACGGTGCGCACCGGATCGATCGCGAACAGATCCGCGAGCCCGCCCCGGCCGGTGGCCACCAGGGTCAGGTCGTTGCGGCCCGCGATCGCATCGAGCGTCTCCGGGGTGACCGCATCCACGACGAATCGCCCGCCGCGTTCCTGGAATGCGGTCAGGCGTTCGTCCGCCTTGAGACGGGTATCGACCGCGACGCCCGCATATCCGTCGAAATTGCCGTCGAATGCGATCAATTCGGCGTTCTCGGGCCCGGCGATGCGGACGCTGAGCCCGGTGTGCCGGGGCGCGCGATCGAGATAGGTGTCCAGGCCGAGCGCGGCCTCGGCGGCCTGGGCCTCCCCGAATTCCAGCGCGGTGCCGGTGGCGGGCACGTCGTCACGCAGGGCGCGCTGGTCCCGATCGCTGTGGACTGTGACCTCGAATCCGGCGTCCAGCAGACCCAGTGCCGCCGTCACACCGGTCTGCCCGGCACCGATTATCGCGGCCTTTCGTATTGAATTCTGTGTCGTCATAACGAAATTCTGCTACCCGCATCCGCGGCGCCGGAGCATTGCAATCACCGAGAACCGATCGCAGGGTTGAAGTCGGCTGTGAATCGGCTGGGATTTGTTTCCTTTCCGGCCCGCACGGCCTGCAATGGTTTCGATCCCTGTGATCGCAAACGAATACGAAAGGAATGAACGGTGAGAAACATGGAGCGTCGGTGCGGCGGCCGTACCTGTCGCCGCACCGGCGCGCTCAGCGCGCCTGCTCCCGCGTTCCAGCGCTCCATGCGAACGGCAGCTCGGTGCCGTTGAGCAGATGATCGCCGATAGCGCGGGCCTTCTGGATGGCCGGATTGTGCACCGAAATGGTGCGGGCATTGCGCCAATGCCGGTCCAGGCGAAGCCGTTCGGACACGATCGAGGCGCCGCCCACCTCGAACAGCCGCGTGGTAGCGGCGAGCACGACGTCGATCACGCCGAGTTGTGCTTGGGCCGAGGCCAATTCGAGAGCGGCCAGCTCGTCGTGGTCACCGGCACCGGCGTCGAGCACCACGTCGAGCCGATCGGCCACCGCGAGCACCGTGGCCCGCGCGGTGAAGGCCGCGGCCGAGAGCTGGCCGATCACCTGCTGCACCAACGGATCCCGGCGGGGCAACGCGGCCGCGGCGTGGGTGTAGCTGCGGGTGCGTTCGCTCACCCACGCCCGGACGTCCGCCTCGGCCCGCCGGGCGATGCCGGCGAGCACCGCCAGCTGCACCAGTTGCAGATACGCGGTGGAGTAGGTGGGTCCGGCGGCGCCGTAGCCCGGTCCCGTGATCCGGTCCGAGGTTATCGCGACGTTATCGAATTCCGTTGTGCCACTGGCGGTCAGCCGTTGCCCGAAACCGTCCCAATCATCGTGGAGGCGCACGCCCGCGGCGGCGGCATCGACCAGCACGGACACCCGCTCGCCGTGGCGATCGGCCGCCACGAGAATGTAGTCCGCGTACAGCGAGCCGGTGCTGTAGTACTTGACGCCGTTCAAACGCCAGTCCGGACCGTCCGGGGTGAGGGTGGTCCGATACCGGTCCACGGCGCCCACGCCCGGTTCGGTGATGGCGTTTCCGACCAGCGCGCCGCCGGCGACCGCACGCAGCCATCGCTCCCGGTCGGGCCCCGGCGCGGCCAGCAACTGATCCTCGACGAAGGCGAAATGCACCCGAAGTGCCTGTGGCAGATTCGATTCGGCCGCCGCCAGGTCGATCAGCAGCGAGAACAGCCGGCGCGTACTGACGCCGAATCCGCCGAACTCGACGGGCACCCGCAGCGCCCCGAAGTTGGCCGCCCGCAACCAGCCGACCTCCTCGTGCGGCAGGCGGCGGTCGATCTCGCGCTGGACCGCGCCGGCGGCGATCCGATCGAACAGGGGCGCGAATGTCTCGTCGAGTTCGCGATCGGAAAGGGTTTGGGGAGCAATGGAAGTCATACCCGACGATGGCGCGGGCGCGGCCTCGGCTCACGGGTTGTGCGCAGCGGGATCGAAACGACCCAGGAAAACAGCTGATCCCGCCCGGCCGAAGCCGGGCGGGATCATCCGTGTCTGACTACTTCGCCTCGAAACGAATTACTTCGCCGGGGTGAAGGGCGCGTTGATGGTGGTGAAGTACTGAATCGCGGCCAGGACGGCGACCGGAGCGGTCACCAGCAGCTGACCCGCCAGGGTGCCCAGCGCGCCGACGGCGATGATGCCGCCCAGGCAGCCGATCGCGGCGGCGGGAATGAACGCGCCGAACAGGCCCACGATCGCGGCCGCGGACACGGTCGCACCCGCGATACCACCCAGGACGCAACCCACCGCGCCGCCGCTCAGGCCACCGACCAGGGTGCCGATGGTGGCGCCCGTGGAGACGGTGTCCTTCATGCGGTTCCAGGCCGCCTGCTCACGGTCGTACGGGGTCTTCCACGGCGCGGTGTTCTGGTAAGGCAGGTCGACCGGCTTGTACACCGCGTGCGCCACATCGAACTGCGGGGTCAGGGTCGCGGTGTGATCCGCGATATCCGCCGCGATCGGGAACTCGAAATCATCCACCCGGAACTTCAGCTGGGTGCCGGCCAGGGTGGTGCCGTTGGCGGCCTTGATCTTGAAGACCCCGTTCTCCACATCCATGGAGCCCGCATCGGTCTTGATAATCGTGGAGGTCTTGGTCGTAGTCGCCTTGTAGTCGACCGCGCCGTTGGCGGCGGCCGGGGCGGGGGCAGCATTGGCGGCACCGGCGGTAACGCCGAGAGCAGCGGTCACGAGAGCCGCGACCACCGCGAATTTCCTCATCTTCACTTCGGTATTCCCTCATCATCAGGCTGCAGAATGGAACTGCTGCAGCGTCGCGCAATCTTCCGGCAAATCACGTCCGACGCGGAACCCTTTAGCTCGAAAAGCTCAATTTCAGCTTTTCGCGCCCGGATTCCGCTACACCTGGTCTGCACTCCCAGGTGGAAACGTTGTCCCCCCGGTACCGAGGCACCGAGTTTTGATCCACCGACCGGGTCGTCATCGCGCACTGGACGGCCCGGTAGCGGCGAAGATTACCCAGCCGCGGTAAACGGCGCGTGTACCGTCAGTTAACTACTCAACGAAACGCCGAGATCACGGCCGATATGGCAATTACCGGCCGATCCCCGACAGCCTGGTACATCCGACGGCGCGTGAACCAGGTTAAGAAGCATCGAGATTTCAACCGGTGACCCGAGGCCACGAACTGGGCACTATCGGATGCCGCACCGCCGACGCACGCGGCGCCGCCGACCGATTTCCCCACCACCGCACGAGGTTTTCCGTTGTCATCGACTACTCTGCGGCCGGCGACCGTTCGCCTGGCGCACCTGCCATCCGGGCGGTGGGTCAGGCTGATCAGCCCGATACTGATCGTGGCGCTGTGGCAGCTGGCCAGCGGCACCGGCATACTCCCCCAGCGCCTGCTGGCCTCCCCGTTCACCACGCTCACCACCGCGATCAACATCACCCGCGACGGCACCCTGCCGCACGCGATCGCGATATCGCTGCAGCGTGCGGCGATCGGATTCGTCATCGGTGCGGTGCTCGGCATCGGCCTGGCGTTGCTGGCCGGACTGAGCGTCGTGGCCGAGCAGATCATCGATCCACCCCTGCAGATGCTGCGCACGCTGCCGTTCTACGGCCTGATCCCGCTGCTGATCCTCTGGTTCGGCATCGGTGAGCTGCCCAAGATCGTGCTGGTGGCCTTCGGCGTCGCAATTCCGCTCTATCTCAACACCTTTGCCGGAATCCGTGGCGTGGACGGCAAACTCGCCGAACTCGCGCGGGTCCAGCGCCTGTCGAAGGTCGGGCTGGTCCGCCACATCGTGCTGCCCGGCGCGTTGCCGCAGGCGCTGGTGGGGCTGCGCCAGTCACTCGGAATCGCCTGGCTCGCACTGATCGTGGCCGAGCAGGTCAATGCCGATGCGGGCCTCGGCTATCTGATCGACAACGCGCGCGACTTCCTGCGCACCGACGTGATCCTCGTCGGCCTGCTGGTCTACAGCCTGCTGGGGCTGCTCACCGACGCCGTTGTGCGGCTCATCGAAAGGAAGGCACTGGCATGGCGACGCGATTTCTTGGCGAGCTGAGCGAGCCCGCGGCGATCACCGCACCCGAGGCGGCCGCACCCTCGCCCGTGGCGCGAATCAAGAAGCTGACCAAGGCATTCGGCGATCGAACCGTCCTGGACGGCATTGATCTGGACATCGCCCGCGGCGAATTCGTCGCGCTGCTGGGCCATAGCGGCACCGGCAAGTCCACCCTGTTGCGCGCCCTGGCCGGGCTCGATCGGGACCACGATGGCGAGCTGACCGTCGAGGGCGAGGTCGCCGTCGCCTTTCAGGAACCGCGCCTGGTGCCCTGGAAGCGCGTGCACGCCAACGTGACTCTCGGGCTGCGCCATCCCGACCCGCGCTCCGCGGCCCGCGCGGCCCTGACCGAGGTCGGGCTCGGCGATCGCGCCGATGCCTGGCCGCTGACGCTGTCCGGCGGGGAGGCACAGCGTGCCTCGCTGGCCCGCGCCCTGGTCCGGGAGCCGGATCTGCTGCTGCTCGACGAGCCCTTCAGTGCGCTGGATGCGTTGACCCGCATCACCATTCACGAGCTCGTCCTGCAGCTGTGGTCGCGCCATCGGCCGGGCGTGCTGCTGGTCACCCACGACGTCGACGAGGCGCTGCTGCTGGCCGATCGCGCGCTGGTGCTCGGGCACGGCCGCCTGGCCCGCGAGCTACCGATCGACCTACCCCGGCCGCGCCGCCGCGACCACCCCCGATTCACCACCCTGCGCACCGAATTGCTCGCCGAGCTCGGCGTCGACGTCGAAGAAGGAACCGCATGATCACACGCAGACTGTTCGCCGCGCTCGCGCTGACCGCCGCCCTGGCCACGGCCTGCGCCTCGAACGACGGCAAGGATACGGCGGTTCGCGCCGACGGCACCGTCGACCTGTCCCAGGTGACGCTGCACCTCGGCGACCAGAAGGGCACCGGCCTGCAGGCGCTGCTGCAGGCCGCCGGTGAGCTGAAAAACGTTCCGTACCACATCAGTTGGTCGCAGTACACCTCCGGGCCGCCGATGCTGGAGGCGGTCAACTCCGGGGCGGTCGACCTCGGGGGCGTGGGCAATGCACCGGTGGTCGTCGCGGCGGCGGCACATTCGGCCCTGAAGATCGTCACCGCGTACGGCGTCGGCCTCGGCGGTCAGGACATCCTGGTACCGCAGGATTCGCCGATTCACGCCCCGGCGGACCTGCGCGGCAAGAAGATCGCCGTCGCCAAGGGCACGTCGGCGAATTATCACCTGCTGCAGGTGCTGACCAAGAACGATCTGAAGCTCGGTGACGTACAACCGCAGTACCTGCAGCCCGCCGACGCGCTGGCCGCGCTGTCCACCGGCCGGGTCGACGCGTGGGCGATCTGGGACCCGTATTCGGCGCAGGCACAGCAGCAGACCGGGGCGCGAATCCTCGCCGACGGCATCGGATATGTCGGTCCCGACTCGTACTACGTCGCGGGCACCGCGGCCCTGGGCAGCAAGTCCAAGACCGCGGCGCTGCACGATCTGATCGCGCGCATCGGCCGGGCACACGCCTGGGTGAACGCTCATCCGGAGGGGTGGGCGCAGACCTACGCGCAGAACACCGGCCTGCCAGTGGCGGCGACCACCGTCGCGGTGAAACGCGGTGCTTACCACGATCATCCGCTCGATGCCACCGCCATCGCACAGGAGCAGCAGGTGGCCGACGCCTTCGCCGCGGCCGGCCTGATCCCGAACAAGATCAGCATCGCGGATATCGCGGACACCCGCTTCAACGACCTGTTCCCCACCACCTCCTGAAGGGAGTCGCTCGAATGAGTCTGTCTTTCCACTGGTTTCTGCCCACCTACGGCGACTCCCGCGACCTGGTCGCGGGCGGCCACGGCACCTCGATGGCGGGCGACCGCCCGGCCTCGCTGCGCTATCTCAACCAGATCGCCGGCGCCGCGGAGGAGAACGGCTTCGAGGCGGTGCTCACCCCGACCGGCGCCTGGTGTGAGGACGCCTGGCTCACCACCGCCATGCTCGTGGAAACCACCGAGGCACTGAAGTTCCTGGTGGCGCTGCGGCCCGGGCTCGTCAGCCCGACGCTGGCCGCGCAGATGGCCGGGACGTTCCAGCGGCACTCACGCGGACGGCTGCTGCTCAACGTCGTCACGGGCGGCGAACCACACGAACAGCAGGCCTACGGGGACTTCCTGGACAAGGAACAGCGCTACGAGCGCACCGGCGAGTTCCTGGACGTGGTGCGCAACCTGTGGGCCGCGCGGGAGCCGATCAGCTTCGAGGGCAAGCATATTCGCGTCACCGATGCCCTTCTCAACAACCATCCCGATCCGGTCCCGCCGGTCTTCTTCGGCGGTTCCTCGGCCGCGGCGGGACCCGTCGCCGCCCGATACGCCGATACCTATCTCACCTGGGGCGAGCCGCTGTTCGCGGTGAGCAAGAAGCTGGAGTGGATTCGCCGCCTGGCGGTGGACCAGGGCCGCAAGCTCGACTACGGACTGCGCATTCACGTCATCACCCGGGACACCTCCGAACAGGCCTGGGCCGAGGCGAATCGGCTGCTCGAGGCGATCGATCCGGCGGATATCGAACGCGTGCAGGCGAATCTGGCGCGCACCGATTCCGAGGGACAGCGGCGGATGCTGGAATTGCACGGCGGCAGCACCGATCGCCTGGAGATCGCCCCCAATCTCTGGGCGGGCGTCGGGCTGGTGCGCGGCGGCGCGGGCACCGCCCTGGTCGGCTCCCACGAGGAGGTCGCCGAGCGCCTGATCGAATACTCGCGCCTGGGGATAACCCAGTTCATCCTCTCGGGCTATCCCCATGTGGAGGAGGCGTACTGGTTCGGCGAGGGCGTGCTGCCCATCCTGCGGCGTCGCGGCCTGTGGAGGCCGCCCGTGGAGCGGACCACCGTACTCCCGGCGCGGATTCCCTTCGCCGAGGCCGCCGCGAGCAGCAGCTGATCCCCTTGCACACACAAATCGGTCCCGGCGGCATTGCGCCACCGGGACCGATGCGTATCTGCCACGCGGGCCGGCGAGTTATGCGAGCCGCCCGCCTTCGGCATCCGCCGTGTCGCCGAAACCCGCTCGCCGCCTGGCGATATCCGGATACCGCGCGGTGAAGACCGCGGCCAGGACGAAGAATCCGAACTTGGCGATGAGCAGCGGCGTCGTCGCGTGCGGATACCGCATCTGCAACACGGTCAGCGTCACCGCGTCCAGCGTGAAGCAGATCGCCCAGACCGTCGTGATCACGACATTGATTCGACGGAAAAGCGGTGTGGTGGCAATGAATTCATCAACCTGGCGACGAGCGATGCCGGTGGTGAACGGGCGCCCGATCGCCAGCCCGAACCACGCGGTCACGGCCAGCCAGCCGAACGACAGCGCCGTGCCGTATTGCAGAACAGCCAGATGTGGCGCAGCGCAGGCTAATACGGCGATGACCAACATGTACGCACCGGTCGAGATATCAAGAATCAATGCGTCCCAGGGCATTCCGGAGCGACGCTCGTTGATCAGCAGTATCAGCGCCGCGGCCAGGCCGGCCACCGCGCCCGCTCGGACGTCGAAGCCGCTGACGACCGCGAAGACGATCCACGGGAGGAAGGACCGAGCGTAGTTCTTGATCATGATGGCGCCTTTCACGGCATATTCCAGTTCTGACAGGTTGAGACTAGAAGTATCTGATCAGACATGTCAATAGTGATATGTCGAGTCAAACCTGTTAACCTAGGAAGCATGAGCCTTCGTCATGCGGTACTCGGCCTGCTCGTCGAGAAGGGCCGGGCCAGCGGGTACGACCTGCTGAAAACCTTCGACATGTCGCTGGCCGGCGTCTGGCCCGCGACGCAGAGTCAGCTCTATACCGAGCTGGGCAAACTCGCCACGGAAGGTCTGATCGAGGTGACCGCCGAGGGCGCGCGCGGCCGCAAGGAATACGAGATCACCGCATCGGGCCGCGAGGAGCTGCGGCACTGGCTCACCGAGGTCCCGCCCAAGCGTCCACTGCGCGACGAGGCCCTGCTCCGGATCTTCTTCCTCGGACAGCTCGATCCGGAGCAGGCCCGCCGCTACCTGCTCGACGGCGTCGAATACCTCACCCGGCACATCGAGGAGCTGCAGACCACCGAGGAAACCATCGACTGGGACGCGGACAACCTGTCCCGCTACGGCCGCCTGGTGCTGGATTACGGCATCAGCACCCTGAGCCTGCGCCGGGAATGGCTCGCGCAGACCGCCGACGAGGTCGCGCCGGAATCGGCGGCCACCTGAGCCATCAGCTCTTCGTCGATGCCTGCCACCGACTGTCTCTGCGGGGAAACTATTTCTTCGCCGCGGCCTTCTCCTGCTTCTTGAACGCCCGCACCTCGAGCAGCGTCTCGGCATCGGTGATATCGGCGGCCGAGCGCCGCGAACCCTTCTCCGCGAACTCCGCCGCCGCCTTCTCCCACCCCTTCGGCCGCACGCCGAGCTGCTTTCCCAGCAACGCCAGGAAGATCTTGGCCTTCCGATCGCCGTATCCCGGAAGTTCTTTCAGCCGGCGCAGTACCTCCTTGCCGTCCGGATCATCCAGGGTCCAGATTCTTTCGGTTTCCCCGTCGTAATGCTCGAGCACGTACCGCGCGAGCTCCTGCGTCCGGCGGGCCATGGAGCGGCCGTACCGATGGATCGCCGGCGGTGTCGAGGCCAGTTCCTCGAATTCGGCCGGATCCGCGGCCGCGATCTTGCGAATATCGAATCCGCCCATGCGGTCGGCGAGTTTGCGCGGCCCGCGAAACGCGTGCTCGAGGGGAAACTGTTGATCCAAAAGCATCCCTGTGAGCAGCGCGAACGAATCCGTGGACAGCAATTCGTCCGCTTCGGGCTCCTGGGCCAGGCACAGCGATGGGCTCATGAACCCAATTATGACGCCAAGCACAAACGAACCGGCGAGTAGCCATTCCCGCCGGTTAGGCTCTGCCATATGCCTGACACTTTGGTGATACCCACGGTGAATACGGCGCCGACGGATGGAACGGCAAGTCATATGGCGCCCACACCCAACTCCACGCCCCCCGCCCGGCGACCTGACCGGTTCGACCGCGAAGGACATGATCAGCTCATCGACGTCCGCGACCTGCAGGCCGCGCTGCCCGGCATCCACCGCCTGCGGGCCTGGGCCCACGAGGCCCTGGCCGTGCGGGCCGGGGAGAGCGCGGTCGATATCGGCTCCGGCACCGGATCGGAGGTCATGGCCCTGGCCGAGGCGGTCGGTCCCGAGGGCCTGGCGGTCGGCGTGGAGCCCGATCCCGGACTGCTCACCGCGGCACAGCGCCGCGCCACCGAGGCCGGTTCGACCGCGAAATTCGCACCCGGCGACGCCTACGGCCTGCCGTTCGGCGCCGAATCCTTCGATGCGGCGCTGTGCGAGCGCGTCTTCCAGCATCTGACCGCGCCAGCCCGCGCCACCGCGGAGATCGCCCGCGTGCTGCGCCCCGGCGGCCGCGTGGTGGTGATGGACAGCGACTGGGGCACCGCGATCGTGCATCCCGGTAACCGGCAGGTGGTACAGGCGGTGATCGACACGCTGACCACCAACACCACCAACCCGTTCTCCGGGCGTCGCCTGCCCGGTCTGCTGCGCCAGGCCGGACTGGTGATCGACGAGGTCGGATCGCATGCGCTGGTCCAGGACAGCAGCATCGGCGCCGGCGCGCTGGTGGCGCGCGTCTCCGCGATGGCGGTGGCGCGCGGCGCCATCACCGAGGAACAGCGCGAGAAACTGCTCGCCGACCTGGAGGCAGGCGCCGAATCCGGCGATATCCACCTGTCGGTGACCATGTTCGCGGTCTTGGCGCACAAGCCGCAATAGCCACGGAAAGAAGGCAGCCCCGGCGGATATCCACCGGGGCTGCCCTTTTCGCCGGAGGTACTACCGTGCGATCAGCTTCTCGGTGGCCGCGAGCAGCACACAGGTGGCCAGGCCGTCCATCGCCTTCTCCAGGTCGGATACCGACGGGAAGCTGGGCGCGATGCGAATGTTCTTGTCGTCCAGGTCATTCCCGTACGGATACGCCGAACCCGCCGGGGTGAGCGCGATTCCGGCATCCTTGGCCAGCGCGACGACCCGGGTCGCGGTGCCCTCGAGCACGTCGAGGCTGACGAAGTAGCCGCCCTTCGGCTCGGTCCAGGACGCCAGCTTGGAGGCGCCCAGGCGATCCTCCAGAATCCGCAGCACCAGCTTGAATTTCGGCTCCAGGATCGCGCGGTGCTTCTGCATGTGGGCGCGCACGCCGTCGGCGTCGGCGAAGAACTTCACGTGCCGCAGCTGGTTGATCTTGTCCGGGCCGATACTCTTCTTGCCCGCGCGCTGCAGATACCAGTCCAGGTTCGCGGTGGAGCCGCCCAGGAAGCTGACGCCGCTACCGGCGAAGGTGATCTTCGAGGTGGACGCGAAGACGAAGGGGCGGTTGGGGTTTCCGGCGGCCGCCGCCATGCCGAGCACGTCGAGGGAGGGCTCGGCGGTATCGGTCAACGGATGCACCGCATAGGCGTTGTCCCAGAAAATCCGGAAGTCGGACGCCGCGGTCGGCATCGAAACCAGTTCGCGCGCAATCTCTTCGGAGATGGTGACGCCGGTCGGGTTGGAGTAGTTCGGCACCACCCACAGGCCCTTGATCTGCGGATCCGCCGCTGCCAGTTCGGCGATGGCGTGCACGTCCGGGCCGTCGTGGCCGATAGCGATCGGGATCATCTCCACGCCGAGGGACTGGCACATCGCGAAGTGCCGGTCGTAGCCCGGGCTCGGGCACAGGAACTTCACCACCGGCTCGTCCACCCAGCGACGCTCCGAATCGGCTGTGCCGTACAGCAACGCGAAGGTCAGCACGTCGTGCATCAACTCCAGGCTGGAGTTGTTGCCGGCCAGCAGGTTGGCAACCGGAATGCCCAGCAGCTCACCGAAGATGGCCCGCAGTTCCGGAAGTCCCTGCTGGCCACCGTAGTTGCGCAGGTCGGTGCCGGCGGCATCGCGGAACTCACCGGCCGGGAGGGTGAGTAGGTCCGCGGACAGGTCGAGTTGTTCCGGTGACGGCTTACCTCGCGTCAGGTCCAGCGTGAGCTTCTCGGTCTGGAGCTTCGCGTAGTTCGCGGTCTGCGTCTCGTGTTCGGATACGAGTTCCGCATGGCTCATCAAACCGATCTGCATCTGCCGGGACATCACTCAACAGCCTTTCCAAGCGGTGATGGTGGGATTCACGGACACGGCTCACGCCGGTCCAGGCGTCCACGTTACTCCCCGAAGTACGCCGACCGGGCGAAGATTTTTATACGCTGTCTTCCGCATCGATGCGGGGGATACGGCCTGGAGGGGCCGTTATATAAGGGGACCCCGCGCACCCGGCAGAGCCCGTTGACCCTTGCTGCCTTCCGGCCCTGGGGGAGTTCACAGGATGCGCGCCGCGCGGGATCCGTCGGCCAGTGTAGCGGGTCGCGCCGCCCGGTCCGCAAACGGCCTAGGCAAATGCCACGCGACGGGGGAGGCCGAACTCGCTACGATCTGTCCGACGTGTTGCAAGGGGGCTTCGGCGCCACGACCGGAGGAAGAACAGATGACAGTCGGCAACCCACCACAGGACGAGCCGCCGAACGACGACAATCAGTGGTGGTCCACGCCGGCCAGCACCAGTCCCGGCGCCCCGCTCACCGGCACCGATCCAACCGTTCTGGGCGGGAACCAGCCGTACGGCACGTCGGGCTATACGCAGTATCCGGGCCAGACCTATGCGCAGCCGACGCCGCGGCCGCAGCCGGTCGCCGCGCCGCCCGCCTATGCCGCGCCGCAATACACCGCTGGATACGCCCAGCAGCCCCCGCGCCCGCCGCAGCGCAGCAAGGCTCCGTGGATCATCGGCGGCGTGGTGGGGCTGGTGGCGATCATGGGCCTGGGGGTGACGCTGGTCGTGGTGAGCGCGAGCCACAAGGCCACCGATTCGCTGCTGGGCAAGAAGAACATGAGCGGCAACTACGCCATGACCAACGTCACGAACGCCTGCAGCCTGGTCGACCTGACGGTGCTGTCCAAGTGGGCACCCAACCCCAAGTCCAATCCGCAGCACACCGAGCGCGCGGGCGACAACCTGATGGGCGGCTCGCTGAACTGCACCGCGGGCTACGACGGCGCGGGCAAATACGGCAGCGAGGGCTCCGACCTGGACCTGGACGCCGAGTTCCAGGATGCCTACGGCTCGCCCGACTACAACATGTGGAAGGACGAGGACACCAAGACGACCGGCAGCGGCCGCGATTCGGGCGTGCTGTCCGGCATCGGCGAGCAGGCCTACTACGCCACCGAGACGCAGAACTACTCCAGCTTCAACACGCTGGACTACACCTGCGCGGCGCTGGACTCCAACCTCTCGGTCAAGATCAAATTCCACATCGAGACCGAGAATCCCCCGAACGCCACCGACGCCGGAACGACCTGCAAGGCCCAGCTGCAAAAGGTGCTCACCGCTCTGCACAAATGACCCCTGACGGGCCCGTTTGGTGACCTCGGGGTGTCACCCGGTATATTGCTGAGCGGAGGATTCGCCTAGTGGCCTATGGCGCTCGCCTGGAACGCGGGTTGGGTTAACGCCCTCAGGGGTTCAAATCCCCTATCCTCCGCCAACGTATGGCCGGGCCAGAGACTTTTTTCGGTCTCTGGCCCGGCCTTATGTCAACACCGCGGTCAACAGCTCAGACATCTGAGAGGATGTCGGCGGGTGGTATCCAGCATTCGCTACCGAGTGACCTTCGCCATGTCGAACCTGTCGAAGATGGCACCCGGAACCGGTACCGGGCCTACCTCCGCAACGACCTGATCAGGTATTCCGACGCACTTCTGCCTGTCGATGCCATCAATGATGTCGCCGTTCCGGCATGGGTCAACTGGCTCGAGCACGAAGTCGGCAACGCCCCCGAGACGATTGCGAACAAGCACGGGTTCCTCTTCGCGTTCATGGCATCCCTCATCCCACACCGCGCCGGGCGGGCGCCGTGAGCCGGTGGCCGGTCGCAGCCGAAAGTACCGTCCGCGCCGCAGCTGCCATCCGACCAGGGCCGCGACAACTATCAGCAGGCCGAGCTCATCGCCGCAGCGGATCGGGTATTGTCAGCATCAGCCGAATCCGATCAGCGGCCGTCACGTGAGATGTAGCGGTTTGTTGTTGATTGTCGGTCCTCGATCGCAGGCACCGGTATTCGGTCGGGGCTATCCGCAAGGAGCCTTCATGACCGCCGCCGACGGCGACCGACTACCCGGTTCGGCATCCGTGTTCGCCGAAGTCCGGGCCGCTGAGCAAGTGGCCGATCTCGAACGAAAAGCGCTGGCAGCCAAGATGGTCGCCAGCCATGCACTGGACGTCGCCGATTGCGCGTATCTGTTGGCGATGCTCGGCCTCGATCTGCCCGAATCGCGTGAGCCGGTATCCGACTCGGAGTGGCAGTGCTGATCGGGCACCCGTAGCCGCGGGCGAACAGACTCGCACTCCACGTCGCGCCGAGGTGCCGAAGAAGTTCACTGAAGCGGACGATCCGTCCGGTAGATCCGCAAGCCAGGGCGGTGCGTGGGGTCGGCTTCGGGTGCAGTACAATGAATGGCTGAGAACAGGCTTCTTGCTAAAAAGTTGCCCGGCTCATCAACAGAAAAGAAGTGGTCTACAACATGGCCCTAGGCAGTGTGAAGTGGTTCAACGGCGAGAAGGGCTTCGGCTTCATCGCTCAGGATGATGGCGGCCCGGACGTCTTCGTGCATTACTCGGCCGTGAGCGGCTCAGGTTTCAAATCCCTCGATGAGGGCCAGCGCGTCGAGTACTCGGTCGAGCAGGGGCAGAAGGGCCCGCAGGCCAAGGACGTCCGCGCGATCTGATTCATCGCGACTTGTGAAGAGCTTCGCACCGACCACGGTGCGAAGCTCTTTTCGTTCGTCTCGGAGCCGGACAAGTCGCGCCATGGTGCCGCCAAATGTTCGCGGGCGGTTGGGCAACAGATCCGGGCCCAGCCGGTTGGCCCCCTTGCGGCAAGCGGGGGTCGATAGCGGCTGTGCGACCTGCGCAGGCCGTAGTTCGTGCGACTGCGGATGGCCCGCTCAGCGGCATGTACGGACGTTCGATCGCTGAGGTGATACACAATAGTGCCGCTTCTACGAGTCGACCTGCGCATGACACCACATGACCCGCGGACCCGATGACGGCATCCACGGGCTTCCGAGTCCGGGGCTAGTGGCGCTGCGGCCGCTCCTTCACCGCCCCGGCTGCGCCTCGCGTCGCACCGCCGCTCATCGCCGATGCCGCACTGCCAGAGCATGTTTCGCCATGTGCCACAGTAAATCGACACGGCCACACAATGATTCCCGTCCAGGCATGGGCGGCCACTGGGGCGCGGTCAGAGCGGCCTGGGGCTACAACTTTCGGACGCCCCGGTCAGCGATGTCCGCGACAAGCTGACCTGCCTCAGCCGCACCCAGTACGCCCACCTACGAGGCTAGACGCCCGCCGGTACCCAGCCGTGTTCGCTGAACGACGCCGCCGCGCCATCAAGGAAGGCGCGGATGCCCACGGCCGAGTACTCGATCACATCCCACTCGGCTACCTGGTCGAGCGGCACCCAGCACACGGCAGAGCACTTGCCCATTTCCTCTTCCCGGTTCCACGGTTCCCCCTGCCACCGGGCGGCGTACAGGAACAGCCCGAGCCGGGCCTCAGGCCCAGACCCCGCGACATGCGCCACGTGAACAACGCGCAGGTCGGCCGGGTCGATCACCACTCCGACCTCCTCGTACGCTTCACGGGCCGCCGCGACGGTGATCGGCTCGCAGGCGTCGAGTTTGCCGCTGGGAAGGTGCCAGCGACTCGAGAAAGGGTCGTTCCCGGTCCGCTGGGTGAGTAGCAGGCGATCGCCGTCGACGAGAAGAACATGAACGTCAATCAGATGACGGTCCGCCATCGCTTCTCCAAGGGTCGGGAACGGATCCAGCAGACCCTACGCCACCTACAAACCGCACCACCGAAACACAGCGCGCAACACATCGAACTCGCCGCAACCGTCCTGGACGTCGATGCAACCTCGAACTACCGCTGCGGCGATCCTCCCCCCGCACCACGACCAACGATCGAAACAGGCTCCGCGCCAGAGGCTTTGGTCGTCCCAGAAAGGCGCCGTGTCACCACGCGCGATAATAGATCAGGCCCAGCACGAGCACAGCGACTCCGGTGGCCAGAAAGACGAGTCGCAACGACATCGGAGTGGGCCGGAGTCGGCGTCGCCCTCAACGTCGTCGCATCGGGGGTCGTCGACACACCCGCAGCGGCCTACATCCTCGCCGACGACGGCGTGCGCAAGGCCGTCGAAACCGCTGCGCCGCAACCGTTCCGCGGTTCCCCGGACGGCCGGAAACAGTGCTCGGTGACCACCACAGTGCCTGATCCACTGTGCCACCCGCTCGAGTTCAACCACAGCGGCATGTTGGTGCTCGGGGTCCGTCCCGACGGACCTCGCTGCGGCGATCCGCGATGTCAGCGGCTGTGCGACCGCCACGATTCGATCGGCATGGCAGCTACCGCCCCGCGACCGCGGTCGCTGATCTGCCAGCACCCCTTGTACGGGATCGGGACGACCAGACCTCGCGCCTGCAGCCGCGCCAGCGCGTTGCGGGTACTCCACCCCGTCAACTGGGCCTGCCGCTGAATCTGAACCGCGGACAACAGTCCACCGGGATGAAGGATGCGCAGCACTACCGATTGTGCTGATTGCCCGAACCTCATCGCGTTCTCCTTGAAACGCTCGAAATGCCGAAAGGTGAAGGAATGGCTAGGAATTCGCCGCTGTGAGGCGGCAGTGAACCAAGATTAGTTATCGACATCACACGATGTCAACAGCGCATGATGTCAACATTGGGGGGCCGTCGTGAGAGGATGCGGGGCATGCCAACTGCTACCGAGGAGCCTCGGGGTGAATCGCGACGCTGGCGCGGTGTCGAGCCCGCCGACCGCACCGCGACCCGCCGCCGGCAGCTGCTCGACGCGGGCATGCAGCTGATGGGGACCGTCGGGGTCACGGGCATGTCGATGCGCGCGGTATGCCGCGAGGCGGGCCTGACCGAACGGTACTTCTACGAGAGCTTCGCCAACCTGGAGGCGCTGCAGCTGGCCGTCTTCGACGACGTGGTGCTCGGCGGCCGCGATCGTCTGATCGCGGCCCTGAGTAGCGCTCCCCCGCAACGGGATCGGATCTTCGAGCACGTCATCAGCCGCTTCACCGACTACATGGACGAGGACCACCGGCGGGGACGCATCATGTTCGTGGAGTCGCAGGCCACCCCGGCGCTGCGCGAACGCGGCAACCGGCACGTCGTGGAGTTCACCCAACCCATCGCCGCCAGCCTGGCCAGTGGCCACAAGCGACACCCCTTCGACGACACCGATATCCGGCTCAACGCCCACGCCATCTTCGGCACGATGGCGTTCCTGTACAGCCCCTGGCTGGACGGCACCCTGGACGTCTCCCGCGATCGCTTCGAGCGCCACGCCGCCAGCGCGATCACCGAACTCGCCCGCGCCAGGTCATCGGAATTGGGCGGCCGGGCCGGGAAGTGATCCCGCGGGCTCAGCCCTCGAGCCAACCGCGGCGGTTGCGTTCGAGGTAACGGTCGGGCTTGCAGGCCTCGGCCGCAACGGTTTTCAGGTCACCGAGCTGTCCTTCACCGCGGGGTCACCGGCCTGGGCGCGGGCGAGCTCGTCGTCGAGCGTCATGCGGTTGTAGTGGTCGCGATCCACGGCGGGCAGGCCGTCGCGATTGCCCAGGTAGTGA
This sequence comes from Nocardia albiluteola, assembly GCF_018860155.1. Lineage (GTDB taxonomy): Bacteria > Actinomycetota > Actinomycetes > Mycobacteriales > Mycobacteriaceae > Nocardia > Nocardia albiluteola. Next base: position 468,751 of record NZ_JAHKNI010000001.1, on the reverse strand, counting down.
TCGTGCTGCCACAGTGCGTCCCGCTCCGCCGGGGTCAATGTCTCCCAGAAGGAATGCAGCTGTTGCGGATCCGACGGCAGTTGCGCCCTACCCTCGATGATGTCCGGCACCTGGGGCCGGACCTGCGCGGCGTCGGGAGACTTCGCGTATTCGGCGAGATCCCGTAGGTCTGCCGAGATTGCCTGTGCCGCCTTTCCTTCCGTATCCGCGAACTGATTCAACAGGGTCTTGACGCGGGTCTGGAGGTCGGCGGCGTGGCTGTCCATGCCCTGCTGCGGCGCGGTGACATTGCCCTCGTCGTCCACCGCCATGCCCGCGAACGGAATGTCGTGATCGACGATATACAGCAGCGAGGTCCGGTAGCCGTCGAGTTCGGCGCCGTAGGCGTCGTAATGGCCGGCCAGCGTGACGAGTGTTTTCGCGAGACGATTGGCAGCCAGCTTATGCGACAGCGCGCGGGCCGATGCCGCGGAGGCGGCGCCGCCTTTCCAGTGGTTCATGGCGCTGTCGACGTCGCGATTCGCCCGTTCCATTTCGGTCGCCAAGATGTTGCTCTGCGCGGTGAGATCGGCGGAGAAACCGACCATGGACCGCGGATTGCAGCCGCGGACTCGGCCGATCGTGGTGGTCATCGCGACCGCTCGCCGGCGGTGTACCGGCGCAGCTGCGCCGCGAATGCCGCGTCCAGTTCGGCACAGAAATTCCGGGTGGTCCGGGTCGCCTCGGCCATGTCCCGCAGATTCTCGCCCAGCAGGCCGAACGCCGCCGCCGCACCCGCGCTGACCTCGGTAGTCAGGTCTTGCACGGGCGAGCCCGGCATCACTACCACCGCCGTGATCCGGGCCTTGCCGATCGCCTCGGCATGGGTGGTGAGTACGCCCGCCAGCCAGTCCAGGGTCGGCAGATCAGCGTCCATCGCGCCCAAGTAGATCCCCTCGGAAGCATCGTGCGGCTCGAAACTTCCGGGCAAACCTAACACAGCAAACCTGCGATAACGGGCAATGTGCCACGCAACTCCGGACGGAAAATTCACCCGGGGAAACCGCGCCTCAGATTCCCACCCGCAGCCGCGGCGCCGGCGGCAGATCGGCCAGCACCAGCCACATCGTGAAATTGCCCGGGCCGGTGAAATTCGCGATGCCGTTGTCGTGCTGAATGTTGTCGCGCGCCAGCTGCACCATATCGCCCGGGACGCCGCCCATGGCCGCGCCCACTATCTTCAGCTCGAGCGCATACAAGGCATGCGTTTCCGCGGCGCGCGCGGTGCCGCTGCCGCCACCGGAATAGCCGTAGAGCGCGACCGCGGAATCCGCCAGACCCAGACTCGGGTCGTTCTTCGCGGCCCGGATGCCGTCCAGCGCCATATGCCCCTCGCCGAAGCTGAGCAGCTGGGATCCGTCCCGTCCGTCGAAATCGGTGGCCACCACGGCGAATCCTGCGCCAGCACCGGCCGCGGGCTGCCGACCCACGGCACCGGCGGAATCAGCACCGTGGTCGCGGTGACCGTCGGCCGGACACGCACGATCTGCCCGTCGGCCATGGCACCCAGGCTCGACGGCGCCCGGTACCCCCGGTATCGGCATTGTGCCGAACCTCCCCGGGCCCTCCTGTGCATGTGCACGATCGGCTCACCGTCCCCGCCGGGTCAGGAGCGCAGCGCGGAGACGGTTTCGGTGAGGGCTGTTTCCACAAGATCGGCATAGGTATCGATGTCGGGCACGACCGCCGGATCCGCGTGGACCGACACCGTGACCGTCGTGCCCAGACCGTGCACACCGTGGGTCAGATGCATGACCGCGCCCAGCGCCGGGAAGCCCGCGGTGAAGCGAACCGCACCGCCGCCGAGGGACAGATCCGCGGGCCCTCGGTTCACGCTGGAGACAACCGTATTTCCGGATATCGCCTCGGGAACAAGGTCGAGCGGGTATCCGGCGATGTCCCGCCGCAGCACCGGAGCCGGAAGGACCTCGGTCACGCGGCCGGCCGCACGCAACAGCGGGTGACGGGCCCGGGTGCGGCGCTCCACAAGGGTGGCCGCGATCAGGTCGGCGCGGCGGGCGAGCTCCGGTTCATCCACAGGCAGATCGACGCTCACGTCCAGATAATTGTTGCGCACCACAGGCTTTCGGCTCCACATGTGGAAGTTGTCCACGAGGCGCTCATGCACAGACCGCGGCCGCACAGGTCGCCCACCCACAGACATGCGATCCACAGTTCCACCATCCTCAAACGAGCGATCCACGGCTCCTTCATCCACAACCGAACGATCTACGACCCCGCCATCCACAGGTGAGCGGTCCATGTCCTCGCCGCCCACAGACGAACGATCCACAGCCGCGCTATCCACAGGCACGCTGTCCACAGACGCCTCACCCGCGGGTAGCGCCACCGAAACCTGCGCACCGAGCGTCCCCACCGCCTCACCGCGGTTTCGCAAGTAACGTGACAGCGCAACGGATATCGCCGTCAGCACCACCACGGTCACCGTGCGCCCGGGCACCCGCAGGTCCTCGCGCACGATCATGCGCACCGCGTGCGCGACCGGCGCGGGTGGCCGATTGAGCAGCGTCGGCGGGAAAACCGGTGCGGGCGCTGGCAATTCACCTCGCTCGGTGAGTTCGGCCAGCTCGCGTTGCGCCCGCGCGGCCGCGAATCCCCGGACGATCGTGCGAACCACCCGCAGCGGCAGCTCCGCCAACGCGAACGCCTCGGCCGCGCAATTCCCCCACCATCCCGATTCCACGGCCGGGCGATCCAGCGATACGGCCGAAGTTGTCCACAACGCCCGCGCTATCGCGGCGGCCCGCTGCCCATCGGCCAGCGCATGCGAGAGCTGTAATACCGCGACCAGCGCGGGCCCCTCAGCTCCGGCCGGTGATGTACGGCTCGTCGTCGATGCAGACGCCGTCGTCGCCGGTCCGCATGTACCGCCGATGGTGGGAGCCCCTGTGACCCCGCGAAACAGATGCACACGCCAGGCCCGAGAGTCCGCCCGCAGACCCTCGCCCAGCAACTCACCCAGCGCCGCGACGACGGCGGACCACGGCGGCGCCTCTAGGTTGTGCTCGACAATCTGATCGTCGTCGATCTCGCAAGGCTCCCAGGCGGGATACGCAAACCGCCGTTCCCGCAGCCGCACCCGCAGATCCCCGATCCCGGCGGCCCGCGCGGCGATCTCCGCCCGCAACCACTCCGCGGAGCGACCCGTGTCAGCGAAGCAGTACACCAGGAACAGATCATTGCAGCCGTGCGCCGAAAGCCAGTATCTCGTCGCATCCTGCGGCGCCAGCGAATTCACACCGACGACGATATCCGCTGATCCACCGATCGCGATGCCCCCGAGTGCTACAGTCTGTAGTAGATAACTCAGCACTCTCCCGGGGTGGGGTGACTGCCATGGCAGTACGTCAAGGTCTCATCGGCCGCACGCTCGCCGAGCAAGCGGATTCGGCGGATCAGCGATATCGGGCGGCCGGTTTCGTCAAGAGATCCATCAACAAGGTCTTTCCGACACACTGGTCGTTCCTGCTCGGCGAGATCGCCCTCTACAGCTTCATCATTCTGCTGCTGTCGGGCGTGTATCTGACCCTGTTCTTCGACCCGTCGATGACCGAGGTCGTCTACAACGGCACCTACCAGCCGCTGCACGGGGTGTCGATGTCGCGGGCTTACGAGTCCGCCCTGAACATCACCTTCGACGTGCGCGGCGGCCTGTTCGTCCGGCAGGTACACCATTGGGCCGCACTGCTTTTCACTGCATCGATGATCGTGCACCTGTGCCGCGTCTTCTTCACCGGCGCGTTCCGCAAACCGCGCGAAGCGAATTGGGTGATCGGCTCGATTCTGTTGATACTGGCCATGTTCGAGGGATTCTTCGGCTATTCGCTACCCGACGACCTGCTCTCGGGTACCGGCCTGCGCGCCGCGTTCAGCGGCATCATGATGAGCACCCCCGTCGTCGGCACCTGGCTGCACTGGCTGATCTTCGGCGGCGATTTCCCGGGCACGATCATCATTCCACGCCTGTACATCGCGCACGTGCTGCTGTTTCCGGGCATCATGCTGGCGCTCATCGCCGCGCACATCGCGCTGGTCTGGTACCAGAAGCACACCCAGTTCCCCGGTCCGGCACGCACCGAGAAGAACGTCATCGGCACCCGCATCGTGCCGGTCTTCTCGCTGGATCAAGGCGCGTTCTTCATGTTCACCCTGGCCGTGGTCGCGATCATGGGCGGGGTGCTGCAGATCAATCCGATCTGGAATCTGGGGCCCTACAACCCCTCTCAGGTCTCGGCGGGCACCCAGCCCGATTTCTACCTGATGTGGACCGATGGATTCCTGCGGCTGGTACCGCCGTGGGAGCTGTACATCTTCGGGCACACCATTCCCGCGGCCTTCTGGGTCGCGGTCATGATGACGCTGGTTTTCGCCGTGCTGATCAGCTACCCGTGGATCGAGAAGCGCATCACCAGGGATGTCGTCCGGCACAACCTGCTGCAACGACCGCGCGACGTCCCCGTCCGCACCGCGATCGGCGCCATGGCGCTGACCTTCTACGCAACGCTGACCCTGGCCTGCGTCAACGACATCATCGCCCTGCGATTCGACATCTCGCTCAACGCGACGACCTGGGGCTTCCGCATCGCGCTGCTGATCGCGCCACCGCTGGTCTATCTGCTCGCCTACCGGATCTGCCTGGCGCTGCAGCGCGGCGATCGCGCGGTGCTCGAACACGGCATCGAGACCGGAATCATCCGGCGCCTGCCGCACGGCGAATACATCGAAATCCATCAGCCGCTGGGCCCGGTGGATGGACAGGGACACCCGATTCCCCTGGAATATCAGGGCGCGGCCGTGCCGAAGAAGCTGAACAAGCTGGGTCTGTCGGGCAAGCCCGGCCTCGGCGGCCTCTTCCGTCCCGACCCGGATGCCGAGACCGAGCAGCTCGCCGAGCTCGAACAGACCCGGGATCATGAGCAACTCGCGGTTTTGCGGAGCGCGCAGGAGTCCGCCGAGTGATCGACAGCCGGGGCAGTCGCCTGCGGACACTGCAAAGCCCCGAGTCTCTTCGGACCCGGGGCTCGTTGTGCCGAGGTCCGCGGCGGCCGGATCCGCCGCGGCGCGCGGGATCGCCGCTACGCCTGCCAGGTCACTCCAGCAACAAACGCGTCCCATTCGCCGGGGGTGAATCCCAGCACGGGCCCGCTCCCCTGATCCTTCGTGTCCCGGACGGCGACGTTCCCGTCCACCAGAAATGCCACCTCCACGCAGTTTCCGTCGGGACCACTGTGTCTGCTCTTACGCCAGACGGCACCGGCTGTATCGACCTTCACGGCAGTTGCTCCTTTGCTGCATCGACACCGAGAATTAGCTAGTTTCATTCGTTCTGGCAGCGGGATCGGTGGCACTTTGGATCCCTCGCCGCGCCCACGACGGGTGCGGCCTGCGCTCTGCATGACTCACGGTGCTGTCCACTTTTTCGCACCTTGCGGGGGGATTGCCCCCGCTCAGCACAGTAGCAGGTTTCCACAAAGTTGCGCGGTTCTCTTTTCGAATTCAACGGCGGTTATCTCACCAGTCTGAAACGCCGATATTTGTTTGCCAAAATATAGCTGGCAATCATTTCTCGGTCCCGGCAACCATTATTCGGTACATATTCCGACCACCGGGCGGACCGTAACGACCGCCCGGACAATCGGCGGTCGCCGCGTCCTGGATCATGGAATCGTGGAGCAACGCGATCGAGACGATGCCGGACATGCCCGCAATGCCCGGCCCCGCGACCGATTCGGTCGTCCGCTACCTCCCGGCAGCCCCGGTATCGAGCGGGTTCCGGACAACCTCGACCTGACGCCGGACGAGACCCTGGACTACGCGCAGCGCCTGCTCGACGACGGGCTGGCCTTCAGTGCCCACGAGGTGCTCGAGTCGGCGTGGAAGAGCCAGCCGTTCGCCGAAAGGATGCTGTGGCAGGGCCTGGCGCAGTACGCGGTCGGCCTCACCCACATCCAGCGCGGCAATCCCAAGGGCGCCAGGACCCTGCTCGAACGGGCGGTTGGTCGACTCGAGACCTTCGGCCCGTGGCCGTACGGCATCGACGGTGCAGCTCTGGTGGCACACGCCGAGCGACTGCTGGCCGATCTGGCCGCCGAGCGCGACATCCCCGCCGACCGCCTGCGCCCGCGTCTACGGGGCTGAACGTGGCACCGCATCGCGGCGGCGGCCGCTTCGCACCCAGCCCGTCCGGGGATCTGCATCTGGGCAACCTGCGCACCGCGCTGCTGGCGTGGCTGTTCGCCCGCTCCACGGGGCGGGCCTTCGGCATCCGGATCGAGGATCTGGATCGGGTGCAGCCGGGCGCCGCCGAACGTCAGCTGGCCGATCTGGCCGCCCTGGGCCTGGACTGGGACGGGCCGGTCGTCCGGCAGTCCGGCCGCACCCCCGGGCATCATGCGGCCATCGATCGACTCACCGACGCCGGTCTGACGTACGAATGTTTCTGTACGCGAAGGGAAGTCCAGCAGGCGGTCACCGCGCCACACGGGCCGATGGGCGCCTACCCGGGCACCTGCCGCGAACTCACCGATGCCGAGCGCGCCCAGCGGCGTGCGCTGGGGCGCCCCGCCGCGCTGCGACTGCGTTCGCGGACAACGGAATTCGAGATAGCCGACGAGATCCACGGCGTCTATCGCGGTGTCGTGGACGATTTCGTGCTGCGACGCGGCGACGGCGTACCCGCCTACAATCTCGCCGTCGTCGTCGACGACGCCGACCAGGGTTTCGATCAGGTCGTGCGCGGCGACGATCTGCTGCCCTCCACGCCGCGCCAGGCATATCTGGCAACCCTGCTCGGGCTCGAGGTGCCGCGCTATGCGCATGTTCCGCTGGTGCTCAATACTTCAGGGCAGCGGCTGGCCAAACGCGACGGCGCGGTCACCCTCGGCGACCGCGCCGCGCTGGGCGAGACCCCACAGCAGGTGTTTTCGCTGCTCGCGGGCTCGCTGGGCTATATAGCATCCGGTCCGGACGAGCTGCTGCGATTGTTCCATCCGGGGCAATTGCCCACTCGAGCCTGGACATTCGACCCTATAGATGTGGTGCAACCGAGCCGGAATCCGTAACGTACGCCCCGTCCGTAAAGCCACGACCACTTCCGAGGACGATACGAGAATGACGAGCGGTGGGTACGATCCCAACAACCCCCAGGGCGGGCAGCCGTACGGCCAGCCGTACCCACAAGCCGGTCAGCCCCAGCCGTATTCACAATCCGGGCCACAGCCGTACGGGCAGCCGGGGCAGCCGCAGTACGGGCAGCCCGATCCGTCCGGGCAGCAGTACGGACAGCAGCAGCCCTACGGCCAGCCGGGTCAGCCCGGCCAGCAGCAGCCCTACGGCCAGCCAGGTCAGCCCGGCCAGCCGTACCCGCAGGGCGCGCCCCAGGATCCGTACGGACAGCAGCAGTTTGGGCAGCCGGGCGCCGGACAGCCCTATGGGCAGCCGCAGGATGCCTACGGGCAGCAGCAATTCGGACAGCCGGGCCAGCCGGGCTACGGCCAGACGCCCCCGGCCTTCGGCCAGGCGCCGTTCGGGCAGCCGGGATTCGGGATGGCGCAGCCGGCCGATCTGGGTATCCGGATCGGCGCGCGGGTGATCGACAGCGTGATCGTAGGCATCCCAGGCGGCATCCTCTACACGCTGATCAACTTCACGATGCACAGCCTGATCGCGTCGCTACTCGGCAGCTTCCTCTTCGGCATCATCGGTGTTGCGTACTACATACTGATGGAGGCCACCCAGGGCGCCACAGTCGGAAAGAAAATCCTCGGGCTGCGGGTCCTGGGCCCCAACGGCGCACCCCGGCCCGATTTCCAGCAGGCGTTCATGCGCAACCTGTTTCTGGTGGTCGGCCTAATCTACTGTGTCGGCCAACTCGCCGAGATCGGCATGATCATCGGCATGATGGTGACGATCGAGCAGTCCCCGATCAAGCAGGGCTTCCACGATCGGCTCGCCGGCGGCACCCAGGTCGTCAAGGGCTGAGCACCACCAACGCATACGCCAGGGGCGCACCCGTAATCGGGTGCGCCCCTGGCGTTTTGTCGATCAGCTGGTCGAACTGCCCTGTGAGGCAAGGATCGCGACGAACACCCAGTAGGCGATCCACAGCACGATGAAGGCCACACCGATCCAGATTCCGGCCAGCGCCAGCCCGCGGCCGTCCTGGTTGCGCTGCTTGATCTGGTTCAGCGAGACGATCCCCAGAATGATCCCCACGATGGAGCTGACACCACAGGTGAACAACCCGGCGACGGAGGTGATCAGCGAGGCGATCGCCAGGCCGTTGTTGGTACGCGGCTGTGCATAGCCGTACGGCTGGTACCCCGGGGCGGGCTGACCGTATCCCGCGGGCTGGCCATAGGGCTGCGGCGGCGGGGCCGGCTGTGGATAACTCGGGAAGGGCTGCCCCTGCGGGGGCATGGGCTGCGCCGGATTCTGAGGGTTGGAACCGTACGGCGCCGGCGGAGGCGGCGGTACCGATGCGTGGCCCCCCGACTCCGACGGCACTCCCTCGCCGCCGTACTGTTTCCACCACTCGTCGGAATCGCCGGGATTCGTCATTGGCCCAGACTAGTGGGTGCGGGCCGTAAACAGCATTTCATTGCACACGGGGGCAAGGCACGGCGACGGCGAGACGGCCGTACCGCTATGCCGGTATCGTCCCTACCTCGTGAGCGAGACTAGAAATACCTTAGAAGCCGACGAGTCTGGGCGCCCCGCGGTCGAGCACGCGTCATTCGCGCGGACCGTGGGGGGCCAGCACTTCACCATCGTCGTGGCCCTGTTCGTCACGACCCTGATGATCTCCAACATCTGCGCCACCAAGGGCGTGCAGTTCTTCACCCACAGCCATATGACGCTGGGGCCGATCAACGTCCTGCCGATCACCACCGACGGCGCTTTCTTCCTGTTCCCGCTCTCGTACGTCATCGGCGACGTGCTCAGCGAGGTGTACGGCTTCCGCGCCGCCCGGCGCACCATCTACATCGGCTTCTCGATGCTGGCGCTGATGGTGGCCTGCTTCGAGATCGCCATCCGGCTGCCCGCTGCCAACTTCTACACCGACCAGCCCGCGTTCAAGGCCGTCCTGGGCACCACCCCGCAGCTGGTGCTGGCGGGCCTGGCCGGATACGTCGTCGGCCAGTTCCTGAACTCGATCACGCTGATGCTGATCAAGGAGCGCACCAAGGAGAAGCACCTGTGGGCGCGCCTGCTCGGGTCCACCGTCGCCAGCGAATTCGGCGACACCCTGGTGTTCTGCTCGATCGCCGCGACCGCCATCGGGATCAACACCTGGGGCGACTTCTTCAACTATGTCCTGGTCGGATTCGTCTGGAAGACGTTCGTCGAGTGCATGATCATGCCGATCAGCTACCGCTGGATCGCCTACCTGAAGAAGCGCGAGCCCAGCTACGCGCCGCTGGAGCGCGCGGCGATCTACAGCTGACCGCCCGGCGTCCCAGCCGTGCAGTACCCACCCGTCGGTCCGGCGGGTGCGATGCATCCCGTCGTCCCGGCGTGCTTGTGGCCGGGACCGCAAGATTCCGGCCACGAGCACGCCGGATCGACGGGAATGGGACGTGCCGAGCGAAACACGTTGTGCCTAAGGCGTTTTGATCCGCCCTTGCCAGCGGCCGAGCGCCTCGGCCTTGAATTCGTCGTAGTATCCGCCCTCGATGCTCGCGCGAATCCGGTCGACGAGCCGAATGGTGAAGCGCTCGTTGTGAATTGTGCACAACGTGGCCGCCAGCATCTCCTTGGCCTTGAACAGATGGTGGATATAGGCCCGGGTGTAGTGGGCACAGGTGTAGCAGTCGCAGGTCTCGTCGATCGGGGTGAAGTCGCGCTTGAAACGACTGGTGTTGATGTTGAATCGCCCCTGCTCGACATAGATGGCCGCATTGCGGGCCACGCGTGAGGGATTCACGCAATCGAAGGTGTCCGCGCCGTTCTCGATCGCGACGAAGAAGTCCTCCGGCTCGCTGATGCCCAGCAGGTGGCGTGGCTTGTCCTCGGGCAGTTCATCGCAGCACCAGCCGACGATCGTGCCCAGATTGTGCTTCTCCAGCGCGCCGCCGATGCCGTAGCCGTCGAAACCCGTTCCGCCGCTTCCCCGCATCTGGTCGAGACCGCGACATGCCTTGCGGCGCAGGTCTTCGTACTGCGCGCCCTGAATCACCGCGAACAGCGCCTGATACGGGCGATGCGTGCGCTGCGCGGTCAGCCGCTCGTGCTCGTCGATGCAGCGCTGCGCCCACTCGTGCGTGCGCTGCAGCGACTTCTCTTGATAGCCACGGGTATTGAACAGCGTGGTGAGCTCGTCGAAGGCGAACATGATGTCGGCGCCGAGCCGGTGCTGAATGCCCATCGACACCTCGGGGGTGAAGCGATGCTTGGACCCGTCCAGGTGGGAGCGGAAGGTGACACCGTCGTCGTCGACGACCGCAAGGCGCTCCTTGCCCTTGGCGATCACATCGTCGCTCTGCACGCCGACGGCCTCCATCGCCAGCACCTTCTTGAAGCCCACGCCCAGCGACATCACCTGGAAGCCGCCGCTGTCGGTGAACGTCGGTCCAGGCCAGTTCATGAACCGGCTCAGGCCGCCCGCCTCGTCGACGATGTCCGGCCCCGGCTGCAGGTACAGGTGGTACGCGTTGGCCAGCAGCGCCTGCGCGCCGATCTCCCGCATCGTCTCCGGCAGTACCGCCTTGACCGTCGCCTTGGTGCCGACCGGGATGAACGCCGGGGTGGCGATATCGCCGTGCGGGGTGCTCAGCAGCCCGGCCCGGCCGTGCCGCCCCTCCAGGCGCGAGGTGATGGTGAAGGAGAACGCGGGATCAGGCACCCCGACATCCTGCCAGCACCCCGTGCCGCCTCGACCCCGGTCCCCACCCGATCTCCGGACGAGGGACGGCTCAGACCGCGTCGATGGTGTCCAGGTCGATCAGGTCCTGGTCGACCGCGGCCCCGGCGAACTGGGCGCTGTACAGCTTGCGGTAGGCGCCGCGGGCACCGAGCAGCTGCTCGTGGGTGCCCTGCTCGACGATGTGGCCGGATTCCATGACGACGATCAGGTCCGCGTCCCGGATGGTCGAGAGGCGGTGCGCGATGACGAAACTCGTGCGGTCGCGCCGCAGCGCCGCCATGGCCTGCTGCACCAGCAGCTCGGTGCGGGTGTCCACGGAGCTGGTCGCCTCGTCCAGGACCAGGATCGAGGGCTTGGCCAGGAATGCCCGCGCGATGGTGATGAGCTGCTTCTCCCCCGCGCTGACACCCGAACCCTCGTCGTCGATCACGGTGTCGTAGCCCAGCGGCAGCGCGTGCACGAACCGGTCGACGTAGGCCGCGCGGGCCGCGGCCAGGATCTCCTCCTCGCTCGCATTCGGATCGCCGTACGCGATGTTCTCGCGAATCGTGCCGTTGAACAGCCAGGTGTCCTGCAGCACCATGCCGATGCGCGAGCGCAGGCGGTCACGGCTGATCCGGGTGACGTCGACGCCGTCGATGGTGATAGCACCCTCGTCGATCTCGTAGAAGCGCTCGAGCAGATTCACCAGGGTGGTCTTGCCGGCGCCGGTCGGGCCGACGATGGCCACCACATGCCCCGGCTCGGCGACCAGGGACAGCCCCTCGATAGTCGGCTTCTCGGCCTCGTAGCGGAACGAGACGTCCTCGAATGCCACCCGGCCCTGATCGACCGGCCGCGAATCCTCCACCTCGGGATCGGGGAGCTGTTCGGGCGCATCGAGGACCTCGAAGATCCGCTCGGCCGAGGCAACGCCGGACTGCAGCAGGTTCATCATCGAACCGATCTGCGTCAGCGGCTGGCTGAAGCCGCGGGAGTACTGGATGAACGCCTGCACCTCGCCGAGGGACAGGCTGCCCGAGGCCACCCGCAGGCCGCCGACGACGGCGATCAGCACATAGTTGAGGTTTCCGACGAACATCATCACCGGCATGATCAGCCCGGAGATGAACTGGGCGCGGAAGCTGGCCTCGTAGAGCTTCTCGTTGCGCTGGTCGAACTCGTGGCCGACCTCGCGCATCCGGCCGAACGCGGTGATCACCTCGTGTCCGGTGAACGCCTCCTCGACCTGCGCGTTGACCAGGCCGGTGTACTTCCACTGGTTGACGAAATGCGGCTTGGACCGCTTGGCGATCTGCGCGGTCACCACGACCACCACGGGCACGGTGATCAGCGCGATCACCGCCAGCAGCGGCGAGATCCAGAACATCATGATCAGGATGCCGAGCACCGTCAGCACCGAGGTCACCAGCTGGCTCAGGGTCTGCTGCATGCTCTGCGCGATGTTGTCCACGTCGTTGGTGACGCGGCTGAGCAGGTCACCACGCGAATTGCTGTCGAAGTAGCTCAGCGGCAGGCGATGGATCTTGTCCTCGATCTCACCGCGCAGCCGCCGCACCGCCCGGTTGATGACCGTGGCGAGCAGATAGCCCTGCAACCAGCTGAATACCGCGGCGCAGACATACAGCCCGAGCACGACCAGCAGTACACGGCCCACGGCGCCGAAATCCACTCCGGTGCCGGGGATTACGTGCATTCCGGACAGCATGTCCGCCAGCCGGTTCTGGCCCTGCTGACGCAGACCCGCAATCGCCTGATCCTTGGTGACGCCCGCGGGCAACTGCTTGCCGATAACCCCGTCGAAGATCAGGTTGGTGGCCTTGCCCAGGATCTGCGGCCCGAGCGTATTGAGCACGACGGCGATCACGGCGAGCACCAGGATCACCGCGATGTACACCCGGTCGGGCGCGAGCTGGCGCAGCAGCCGCTGCAGCGACGGGCCGAACGATTTCGCCTTGGACCCCGGGGCGCCGGGATTGGGCATGCCAGGTCTCATCGTGCCGCCTCCTCCGGGCTGTACTGGGACTCGACGATCTCACGGTATTCGCCGCAGTCGCGCAGCAGCTGCTCGTGGGTGCCCAGGCCCACCATGGCGCCGTCCTCGAGCACGACGATCTGGTCAGCGTCGCGGACGGTCGAAATGCGTTGCGCGACGGTGATAACCGCGGCATTCGAGGTCTCGGGCCGCAGCGCCTCGCGCACCCGGGCGTCGGTGGCCACGTCCAGGGCGGAGAAGCAGTCGTCGAACAGGTAGATGCGGGGCCTGCGGACCAGGGCGCGGGCGATGGCCAGGCGCTGGCGCTGGCCGCCGGAAACGGTCGTGCCACCCTGCGCCATCGGCGTCTCGAGCCCCTTGGGCATGGCACGCACGAAATCGGCGGCCTGGGCGATCTCCAGGGCCCGCCACAGCTCGTCCTCGGTCGCCTCGGGCCGGCCGTAGCGCAGGTTGTCCGCGACCGTGCCGGAGAACAGGTAGGCCTTCTGCGGCACCAAGCCGATCTGGTCGCGCAGGATTTCCAGCTCGACGTGGCGCACATCCGTGCCGCCGACGTACACCGCGCCGTCGGTCACGTCGATCAGCCGCGGAATGAGGTTGATCAGCGTGGTTTTACCGGCGCCCGTCGAGCCCACGATCGCGGTGGTCTGCCCGGGGGCGACGCGAAACTCGATGGCCCGCAACACCGGTTTCTCCGCGCCCGGGAATTTGAACTCCGCGAACGCGAAGTCGACCGAACCCGGATCCCCCGCGAAGTCCTGTGGCAACGGCGGCGGCGCCACCGAGCTCTCGGTGTCCAGCACCGCGGAGATGCGCTCGGCCGAGACCGCCGCGCGGGGCGCCATCATCGCCAGGAACGACGCCATCATCACGGCCATCAGGATGTTCATGATGTACTGCAGCATCGCGGTCAGCGAGCCGATCTGCATGGAGCCGTTGTTGATCGAATGCCCGCCGAACCACAGCACGGCCACCGTGGTGAGGTTGCTGATCAGCATCACCGCGGGGAACATCAGCGCGGACAGCCGCCCGACGTAGAGCGAGGCGTCGGTGAGCTCGGAGTTGGCCGCGCCGAACCGCCTCGTCTCCTGCCGCTCCCGCACGAACGCGCGCACCACGCGGATGCCGCTGATCTGTTCGCGCAGTACGCGATTCACCACATCGATGCGCGCCTGCATGCGGCGGAATCCGGGCACCATCCGCGAGATGATCAGCGCCATGGTCAATGCCAGCACGGGCACCGCGACCAGCAGGATCCACGACAGCCCGAGGGCCTGCTTCAACGCCATGATGATGCCGCCGATGCACATGATCGGCGCCATCACCAGGATGGTCACGCTCATCACGATCAGCAGCTGCACCTGCTGCACGTCGTTGGTGGTGCGGGTGATCAGCGAGGGGGCGCCGAAGACGCCGACCTCGCGCGCGGAGAAGCCGCCGACGCGGTGCAACAGGGCCGCGCGCATATCGCGCCCGGCGCCCATCGCGGCCTGCGCGCCGAGGTAGACCGAGCTGGCCGCCGCGACGATCTGCACGCCGGATATCAGCAACATCCACAGGCCGGTGGTCCAGATATAGCCGACATCGCCCTTGGCGATGCCGCTATCGATGATGTCCGCATTCAGGGTCGGCAGGTAGAGCATCGCGATCACCGAGACCAGCTGAAGTACGACAACACCCGCCAACTGCCTGCGATAGGGGGCCGCATACGTGCGGAGCAGTCTGATCAACATGATGCCTGCAGGCTACCGGCATTCGGTGACGGCTTCGCCGAGATCGTGACGAACCGGACGGTCTCCCTGCTACGCCCCGCGGCCACCCGCGAGATCAGCGACGCCCTCGCCGGCGACCCCGGCCTCCCGCGCCGGTCGTCGCTGCCAGGCGCCGGGATCGGCGGTCAGCGCGTCGACGAACTCCGGCAGCTCGCCCGCGGCGATCTGGGCGATCGTCACCCGCTCGAGCACCGCACGGATATTGACCCGCAGCGCGATCCACACCTGCCGCAGCGGCTCGGCCGCGCCGGAGTACCGCACGTCCTCCGGACGCTGCCCGCGCACCGAGGCCAGCGGCCCCTCGACGGCGCGGATGACGTCGGCGATGCTGATCTCCGCGGCCGGCCGGGACAGGCGGTACCCGCCCTCGGGCCCGCGGCGGCTGGTGACCAGGCCCGCGCGGCGGAGTTCGGCGGCGGCCGACTCGAGGATCTTGGGCGCGATGCCCTGCGCGGCCGCGATGGCTTCGGCCTTCACCGCTGCGGAATCGATCGAATCATGGTGTGCCAGGGCGATTTCCAGCAGAATCCGGACGGCGTTGTCGACGCGGGGCGAGATGTGCACGGCTCACTCCCCCGCCAGCACGCCCAGGGCCGCGGTCAGCAGCACCCGCTCGAGCAGCTCGTCGTCCGCGCCGGGCGTCAGCTCGTGCGACCACAGCACCGCGCTGAGCACCTCGAGCGCGGCGCTGGCCCGCAGCATGGCCGCATCATCGGGATCGGGCCCGGCCAGCCAGGTGCACAGGCGCCGGTGCATATCGACCATGTCCGGCGAGCGGTCGCCGATCGCATTGATGATCGCGACGGTGTCGCGCACGCACATCGCACCCGCGTCGCGATGCCGCAGGAAGACCCGCAGCTGGCCGGTCAGCACCTCGCGCACCGCCGCCGGGTCGCGGCGAAGTTGCTCGGCCTCGTCGACCACGGCCAGCAGCTCGTCGAATATCGGTTCGATGATCGCAAGCAGCAGATCAAGCTTGGAAGCATAGTGATAGTAGAGCGATGCTTTTGTGATTCCCACCGCATCTGCGACCTCGCGCAGGCTCGTCTGATCGAAACCTTTGCTGGAAAATAACCGTACCGCAGCCTCACGGATCGCTTCCTTAGTGCTTCTACCTGCGACAACTGATCCGGAAGTACTGCGCACAGCCATATCGCGATCCTCTCATCGACCCTCGGGTGAGCGGACGGCAGCGCCTAAATCGAGGTTGTTGCTCCGCTTACGGCTCGGTAGTCTACCTACCGCACGGTAGGCAGAAAACGTTCGTGGAGGCGGCGAGGCCGCAGAGTGCTGTCTACGTATTTCCGCTCAGCACACGTCCCAAGCGATCGCTAGGAGAACCGCTCGTGTCCGTATACCTGTACCGGTGGGGCAAATTCGCCTACCGCCGAAAATGGATCGTGCTCCCGGTCTGGCTGTTGATCTTCCTGCTCATCGGCGGCCTGGGAATCGGGCTGAAGAAGCCGGTCAAGGACGACTTCAATATCCCCAACCTGCCCTCGCAGCGGGCCACCGACATCCTCGACAAACAATTCCCCGGCATGTCCGCGCAGTTCAGCTTCGACGCGGTCACCGGCACGTACGTGATCGGCGCACCGGCCGGGCAGAAGCTCACCGACCCGGCCAACCGCGACGCGGTCGCCGCGCTGGTGCAGAAGCTCGGCGACCTGAACATCGTCGACCACAGCAAGCCGCTGATGGACCCGATCGCGGCCGCCGAGAAGATGGGCTGCCTGAGCGGCGATCGCGGCGACCCCTCGTTCATCGCGCGCTGCGGACTGGCGCCACTGAACGTGCTGGGCAAGGGCGACCAGTCGACCGCGCCCGCGGATACCGTCGCCTACCTGCAGGTTCCCTTCACGATCAAGAAGTTCTCCGACATCACCGCCGCCGACCGCACCGCGGCCTACAACGTGGCCGACGTCGCGCGCAACGCCGGGCTGACCGTCGAGATGGACGGCACCATCGCCACGAACAACGCGATCAGCACCGGCGCCTCGGAGATGATCGGCTACGTCGTGGCCCTGATCGTGATGATGATCGCCTTCGGCGCGCTGCTGGCCGCCTTCGTGCCGATCCTCACCGGCATCGTCGGCGTCGGCTCGGCCTCGGCGCTGATCATGGCCGGTACCTCGGTGGTCAACATTCCGAGTTTCACCACGATCTTGGCCTCGATGATCGGTATCGCGCTGTCCATCGACTACGCGCTGTTCATCGTCTCGCGCTACAAACACGAACTGGCGGTACAGGATTCGCCGGAGGAGGCGGCCGGAACCGCGATCGGCACGGCCGGATCGGCGGTCGTCTTCGCGGGCCTGACGGTCATCATCGCGCTGTGCGGGCTGAGCATCGTCGGGGTGAGCTTCCTGACGTGGATGGGCCTGGGCGGCGCGCTCGCGGCTGCCTTCGCGATCATGGTGGCGCTGACGCTGCTGCCCGCGCTGATGGGCGCGTTCGGCAAGTACCTGTTCAAGCCGAAGCTGCCGATCGTCGCCAAGCACGATCCCGAGGACAGCTCCGCGGTCACCAACGGCATGCGCTTCGGCCGGCTGATCGGCCGGATGCCCGCGGTCACGCTGGTGCTGAGCATTGTGGTGCTGGGCCTGTTCGCGCTGCCGGCCGCCAAGCTGAGCCTGGGGCTGCCCGGTGAGGACAGCCAGCCCACCACCAGCACCGTGCGCAAGGCCTACGACCTGCGCACCGAGGGATTCGGCGTCGGCAACAACGGCATCCTGACCGTGGTCGCGGACCTGAGCAAGGTCGCGCCGGATCAGCGGCAGGCCGCGGTCATGGCGCTGCACGACAAGCTGGCCTCGTATCCGGGTATGAATTTCGTGACCCAGCCGGTCACCAACAAGGTCGATCCGGCCACCCAGGCCGACAATTACGCCGCCTCGACCGGTGCGCGGCTGATGGCCGTGCCCAAGACCGGGCCGAACGACAAGGCCACCCAGGGCCTGGTCAAGAGCGCACGCGGCGCGGAGGCGCAGTTCAAATCGCAGTACGGCATGGAGTACGGCATCACCGGCACCACGGCCATCTTCGCCGATGTGTCCGCGGCGCTGCTGGGCAAGATCGTGCCGTACATGGCGATCGTCGCCATCGCCGCGTTCATCCTGCTGATGCTGGTGTTCCGGTCGATTCTGGTGCCGCTGACCGCCGCGCTGGGCTTCCTGCTGTCGATGGCGGCCACCTTCGGCGCGACGGTGCTGATCTTCCAGGAGGGCAAGCTCGGACTGGTCAAGGAGACCCATCCGCTGGTCAGCTTCCTGCCGATCATCCTGATCGGGCTGGTATTCGGCCTGGCGATGGACTACCAGGTATTCCTGGTGTCGCGGATGCGGGAGGAGTACACGCACGGCAAGTCGCCGAAGGAGGCGGTCGTGGAGGGCTACCACCACGGCGCGCGCGTGGTCACCTCCGCCGCGATCATCATGGTCTCGGTGTTCGGCGGCTTCATCATGGTGCCGGACGTGACCGCCAAGTCGATGGGCTTCGCACTGGCCGCGGGCGTGCTGTTCGATGCCTTCCTGGTGCGCATGGTGCTGATCCCGTCACTGCTGGTGCTGCTGGGCCGCTCGGCCTGGTGGCTGCCCAAGTGGCTGGACCGGATCCTGCCCGATATCGACGTCGAGGGCACGAAACTGCGTGCGCTGCAGGCGCAGCAGCGTAAGGAGCTCGAGCCGGAGCCGGTCGGCGTCTGAGTTCGACTCCCCTGAAAGGCTGGGCCCCAACCACTTCCGGTTGGGGCCCAGTCTTATTTCAGGACGTTCACCGCGCGGGCGATGACCAGAATCCCTGTCACGAAGGAGATTCCGGCCTCCACGGTCATCATCACCTTTGCCCAGCGCGACAGCGGCATGACGTCGGTCGGGCTGAACGCCGTCGCGTTGGTGAAGGCCAGATAGAAGTAGTCGACGAACTGCGGTTCCCACTCCCTGTCGACCAGCTTTCCCAGCTGCATCTGCGGAAACAGCAGATCGGGGTACTTCTTGCGACCGTGGGCGCGGGCGGCCGGGCCACCCCGGTCGAATTCCCAATACCAGAGCGCGAAGACCAGCACGTTGGTCGCCCAGACCCCCGCTCCGGAGGAGAGCAACACCCCGGGGCTGTTGCTCAACTGCCCGTCGATGAGGCCAGCGACCAGACGATCAACCGACCACGCGGTCGCGACGCCGAGCAGCCCCGAGAGCGCCAGGCTGGCCCAGCGCAACCACTGCGCCTCGCGGTCGATGCGGACCGGATTCGCCACGATCAGTACGACCAACAGAATCAGGGCGAGTCCGGGGATCAGGGCCGCCGGGCGCGCCGTGAGCCGATCCGGCAACACCCACTGCAACGCGATGACGGCGAGCACGGCAACGGTCGCGGCCAGCCGAGACTCGCCCGCGCTGCGCCGCGCCCAGGCCGGAACCGAATCGGTGTCCTCGCTCATCGCGCCAGTATTCACCCACCGCATGCTCCCCGGAGGGCGGGCCGGCTCCGCCCGAGCGTGGGGCTCGCGTCGGAGTTCAGCCCGGTCACGACGCGACCCGGCGGAGATCATGTCAATCGGAGTCGCAAACACGTAATTACGTACGGAATCACGTATATAATCGCTAGCATGGGGCAGACATAGAGGAGTTCATGATGCGCGCCATGCATGCCACCGATGCCCGCAACAATTTTGCGGAAGTACTAGACGCCGCCACCGAAGACCACGACGAAGTCATCATCACCCGCTCCGGCGGTAAGGCGGCCGCGGTCGTCATCAGCCTGGCCGAGTGGGAATCCCTGAAGGAGACTACTTTCCTGCTGAGCAACCGAGCCAATGCAGCATGGCTGGCAAAAGGCATCGAGCAGGCCAACGCAGGGCAAGTGACTCCACGCGAACTGATCGACCCCGATGAGAGCGGCGACGGCGAGTGGGCAGGAAACTGACATTCACCGATACCGGATGGACCGACTACGTCCATTGGCAGCGTGAGGATCGACAGATCCTCCGGAAGATCAACCGGCTGATCGAGGACATACGGCGGCAAGGCAATGCCGAGGGCATCGGCAAGCCCGAACCCCTGAGGCAGATTCTGTCCGGTTGGTGGTCGCGACGGATCGACAATGAACATCGCATCGTCTATCGCGCAGACGATGATTCGGTCACCGTCATTGCCTGTCGCGGCCATTACGACGACTGACTCCTCGCTCCAGCCTCGGTCTGGCCGACCCCAACCGTCCTGGGCCGGGGTCAGCCATTCCGTCTCGGCGAATCAGCCCAGCTGCGGGGCGATCTCGGCGGCGATCAGGTCCAGGTGGTCCAGGTCCGACAGGTCCAGGACCTGCAGGTACAGGCGGGACGTGCCGGTTTCCTCGCGGATGCGGCCGATCTTGTCGACGACCTCGGCGGGGGTGCCGGTCAGGCCGTTGGTACGCAGCTCGCTCAGCTCGCGGCCGATGGCGGCGGCGCGGCGGGTCAGCTCGGCCTCGTCGCGGCCGACGCACACCACGTGCATCATCGAGCGGATGATCTCGTCCTCGCGACCGATGGCCTGAGCCGCCGCATCCACGCGTTCGAATTGCGCTGCGGCCGTGGCATTGTCGGCGAACGGAACGTTGAACTCCTGGGCGAAGCGCGCGGCGAGCTCGGGGGTGCGCTTCTTGCCCGCGCCGCCGATGATCACAGGCGGGCGCGGGCGTTGCGCGGGCTTGGGCAACGCCGGGGCGTTCTCGAGGCGGTAGTGCTTGCCCGCGTAATCGAAGCTGCCGCCCTCGGGGGTTTCCCACAGGCCGGTGATGACCTCGAGCTGCTCGGCGTACCGGTCGAACCGCTCCTTCAGGTCGGGCAGCTCGATGCCGTAGGCGGTGTGCTCATCAGCGAACCAGCCCGCGCCGAAGCCGAATTCCACACGGCCACCGGACATCTGGTCGACCTGAGCCACCGAGATCGCGAGCACCGACGGGTGCCGGAAGGTGGCCGCGGTGACCATGGTGCCCAGCCTGATCCGGGACGTCTCGCGGGCCAGGCCCGCGAGGGTGATCCACGCGTCGGTGGGCCCCGGCAGCCCGGACACCCCGCCCATCTTCAGGAAGTGATCGGACCGGAAGAACGCGTCGAAGCCCGCCTCCACGGTCTTCCTGGCGACCCGCAGCAGATCGTCGTAGGTTGCGCCTTGCTGGGGTTCGGTGAAGATCCGTAGTTCCACGGGCTCCAACGTACCGCCGCCTGTCACCCGGCATCGGATACGCCCGCCGAGTTTTCCGCGACGGTTCGGGTGGCACCCGCGACCTCGGGCAGGCCGCCGCCCTGTACGCCGAGGCGGCCCGGGCCGCCATCACCGCCCCCGAGCGCGACCACCTCACCCGCGAGGCCGCTCGGGTGCGGCAGTCGCTGCGCCCCTGACGCCCGCGCCCCTCTCGTGACGCCCTCTGTCGAGGTCTAGCTGGTCAGAGGCGTGACGCCACGAACGACAGGGCATCGGACTGCAGAGTGTGGGAGCACCCCGTAGGAACCGGTGGACGAGTTCGGCCCGTTGTTCCCGCGCGGCCGTCGGCTCAGGCGCGTGCGGGCTTCTGTTCGTGATCCAGGGACATTGTTTCCGCGGCGGCGTCGCGGGTGTGCACGGTGAGTTGATCCGGCTCGCGATCGTCGTCGATCCCGAAGCTGATGATCCGCTCCGGATGGATACGAATGATGTCTCCACCGCGCCGGTCTCCCGGTTCGAACGGCACGACGATCGCCTCGGCGTGGCCGCGGATTTCGACGCAGCGCACTCGCCAGGGATCGGTCGAGGTGAGGTCGTCGACGACGAAGGCCACCCGCCCGTTGTCGGCGACGTTGCGATACTTCCGGCTGGCGGCCATGTTCATACCGGCCACGTCGAAGCAACCGGTGGCGGGGTCGAATGTGTAGCAGACCGGGCTGACTTGCAGAGTGCCCGTGGGCTGAACGGTCGCCAGTCGGCCGAGCCGTTGAGACGACAGGTAGGCGATCTCAGCAGGGGTGAAGGACATGATGACTCCAAAAGGGTAGATGGACACAGTGAAACCTGTCGCCACCTCCTCCCTGGTTCGACCAGGGTCCCGTGTCCATCTGCGACGCCCTTCTCGGACACGGGATTTGGAGTTCCGGGGCAATACTAACGGCAGGCGGCGCTCGGCGCCAAGGAGCGCACAGCGCGGAGCGCGACACCCCGAAACTTCTATCGAACTTGTGTTCGAATTGCGGTAGAGTGTGGCATGCCTCTCGATCGCCACATCCACTTCGCACAGCTGTGGTTGGAGCAGGTCCGCGATCACCTCGCCGACGCCGCCGCCACCAGCTCTCCGCTCCAGCCCGAACAGCTGAACATCATGTCCGGCAAGGTCGCCGAGGGCCTGCGCATCTTCACCGAGCTGGCCCAGGCAAGCCGGGGGTAGCGCGGTGGTCACCGCGAGTCGCCCGCGCTACGGTTCTAGCGTGATGTTCGCGGTTCCGGCCGTCGTCCCACATCAGCACCCGGACCACTGACGGATCCGCGATCCCGGCCGACGGGCGCGACGCATGTCGATGCTCGTTCCCGCGACAGTGAGGAGCCCGCTGTGACGATCGCCGATCTCGACACCGATATCGCATCCATTCGCAACGACCTGTCCGAGCTGTACAAGGACCTGCACGCGCATCCCGAGCTGGCATTCGCCGAACATCGCACCGCGGCCGAGATCGCCCGGCGCGCAACGGCATTGGGCTACGAGGTGACGACGGGGGTCGGCCGGACCGGAGTGGTGGCGCGGCTGGCCAACGGCCCCGGGCCCACGGTACTGCTGCGCGCCGATATGGACGCGCTGCCGGTGCGCGAACAGACCGGCCTGCCCTACGCCTCCACCGCGACCGATCCCGCCAGCGGCTCGCCGGTCATGCATGCGTGCGGGCACGACGTCCACGTCACGTGCCTGCTGGGCGCGCTGCGCATGCTCATGCAGGACCGGTCGAGCTGGTCTGGCACGCTGGTCGCGGTCTTCCAGCCCAACGAGGAGCTCGGCGCGGGCGCGCAGGCCATGATCGACGACAATTTCTTCGCGCGCTTCGGCACCCCCGAGGTCGTGCTCGGCCAGCACGTGATGCCGCTGCCCGCCGGAATGCTCGCGGTGCACGCCGGCGCGGCGCTGGCCGCCACCGACGCCTGGAAGGTCACCCTGTACGGCCGGGGCGGGCACGGTTCCCAGCCCGAGCGCAGCATCGACCCGGTGGTCATGGCCGCCGCGACGGTCCTGCGGCTGCAGACGGTGGTCTCGCGCGAGATCGCCGGCGGCGACACCGCGGTCGTGACGGTCGGCTCGATGCGGGCGGGCACTCAGAACAACATCATCCCCGACCAGGCCGAGCTGCAGATCAACATCCGCACCTTCATACCCGAGGTCCGCGAGCGGGTCCTGACGGCGGTGCGGCGCATCATCCGGGCCGAGGCGCAGGCGTCCGGCGCCGAGCGCGAACCCGATATCGAGCCGATCACCACGTTCCCGATCATGACCAACGACCCCGCCGCGGTGGACCGCACCGCCGCGGCGCTGCGCTCGAAGTTCGGTGCGGACAACGTGATCGATCCCGGCCCGGCCACCGGCAGCGAGGACGTCGGCGTCTTCGCCACGGCCTCGGGCGCACCCCTGTGCTACTGGTTCATCGGCGGCGCCGACCCAGCAACCTTCGCCGCCGCCCAGCAGCAGGGCACGCTCGCCCAGGACGTCCCCGCCAACCACTCCCCGTTCTTCGCCCCCGTCATCGAGCCGACCCTGGACATCGGAGTCGCCGCGCTGACCACCGCCGCCCTCACCTGGCTCGGCCCGGCGAACTGATCGCTGCGACGTGAAAAAGGCCCCCGACCTGGTGAATATCAGATCAGGGGCCGAAGCGGTGGCGGAGGGATTTGAACCCTCCTCTCACCCCTGGTTAGACGACAGATATCCGCTCTACCTGCAAAAACACATAACTGTAAGTCACACCGAACCACCCTCGATCACGGGTGATTGTGGGCAATTTGTGGGCACGGGTGCGGCTCGATCCGCACATAGAACAGCCGACTGGCGGTAGGCACGTATTCCAAAGCTGCGCTATTCCTCGGATAGTCAGTCGATGCGCGCAGTGATGAAGATGAATTCGCGTCCGGGTCGATCGGGGGCATCTCGGACGTCCAGTACTCGATAGCCATGTGTGAGCAGGCTTGATTCCAGTTCGTCGCGATCGCGGAATCGCAGCGTCGAGTCCGACCGGAGCACGGTGCCGTCGGTCAGGAACCTGTAAGTGTGGGAGAAGGAAACTAGCGGAAGGCTGACGTCTGTAACTTCCATCCGCTGCTCAACCGCCCCGATTCCTGGGACATCGAGAACAACAGGGCGGGTGTCAGTGGCCCACTCTTCCCAGGCGCGACGTTCGGGACGTCTGGTCTCGAACACTAGAAATCCATTTGGCCGCAGGGCGGCGTGGATGGCCTGAAGCGTGCGCGCCCAGTCGCCGTCTGCGAGAAAGACTTGTGCGACATTCCCCGTCATCACCGCGAGATCGACGCCGAGCCGCGGCACGATGGTGGCGTCGCCATGCAGCCAGGTGACTTCAGCGGCTCCAGACTTCGACTTCGCAACGTCGAGCGATGCCTGGGCTGGATCGACACCGACAACCGTGCGGCCGCCCTCGGCAAGCAGAACGGCCAACGATCCTGTCCCGCAACCAATATCGAGAACATGGTCGGCGTGCAACTCGTCTGCGATATCGAGGTAGGTGGCCAGGTCGGCGCGCTCGTTCTCGAAAGCGTCATAGATCGGCGCGAGGCGTGGGTGAGCAAAGCTTGCATCGGGCACCTTGCCGACCATAGACACCTCATGCCGAGGCGGCGAAGGGTTTTCGGCTCTCCCCGATTCACCCAGGAAAGCCGCCCTGGCCGGCATCGGTTCGACGTTCCGCAAGGTAGCTGTGCCAGTCGCGTTTGGCTGCCCGCGCCCACCGCACTGCCGTGACGGGGTGGAGGCCGAGCAGGTCGGCGAGCACTGCCGCAGGTAGGTCGGCGGCCAGTGTGATCATCGCCGTATTCCGGCTGGCGCCTGGGGTGACCGTAAACGCCGTGATCGACTGGCCATCGGCGGCATCGAACAACCCCTGCACCTCGTCGTAGGTCAACGCCCTCCGGCCTGGGCGCCCCTCGAATTCCGAGACATGGCTGACCGAGTTCCACTCATGCAGCACCTGCGTGGGGATCGCACCGAACCGATTGGCACACAACGCTATCCACCCGTAGCGGTCGTCGACGAGATAGTCGCAGAACATGCGCAGGGCCATCTGGTAGCCGCGAACGGTCGAGAACATCTTCGGCTGCACCCCGGAGGCCATGGCGGCAAAGAACGCGTCGACCTCGGCAGGAGTCCACTGCCACGGGGTACTGCCCACTGAACACTGCGAACCTGCGCACCACCAAGACGCGCGCCTCGATCGTCTGCCTCCGCAGGAAACGGGCGCGCTGCTGATCCTCCCAGCCCGTGATCATCGACTCGAACACCGCCGATTCCGGGTCGAGATGAACCACGTTGGGGGCCAGCGACAATGCCGCCGCCGCACTTGCCGGACCCGCTTCGAGATCGGCCACCCCAATTTGTAACAGACGCATCATCGTTGCGTCGGGTTTCCGTGCAGGTTGCCAAGGTCAGACCAAGATGGGGAATCCCCGACTTAGCCAGCTATGCTGATCAGCTGCGCGAGGGATCGCGCAGAACTGTTGCAGCAAATGCAATTCCGCCTAGTTCGCGCACGGGTACATCGAGCGCGGGCTGTTGCTGATTCAGATTGGACGGGACAGGCTGCCAACGGGCCAGTTACAGCCCATCCCCGCCGAGCGATTCTAGCCCCCGCACGCGGCGCTACATGACCGGATAGATATCGCGAAACGCATCCCGCACCACCGCGGCATCCGCACTATCGCGGTCCTCGATACCGGTCACGACCTCGGACACCCGCCAGAAGTTCGACGGCACCAACCGTCCCGACGTCACCGCCGTCAGCGCGGCGTCCGCTGCCTCGTCAGGCTTGCCCGCCGCAACGAGAGCCAACCCGAGATCCAAGTTCGCAGAAGCGATCCGACGCGGCCGGGTGGTCTTCGCGCTCTCCAGATCCGCGAGCACATGCCGGGCATAGGACTCAGCTCCTGGGTCGCCAAGCCACGACAGCGTGGTTGCCACATAGGCGTCACTCTTCGCAGGGTCGTACCGGAAATGGTGTTCCGGCCGGTCAGGCAGGCCCAGCCCGGACACCAGCCGAGCGACGCGCCGCAGGGCACTGTATGTGCCGGTGCGGTCGCCGAGCCGGGCCATTGCTCGCCCTTCCTGCGCGGTCGCCTGAATGAACGCGGAGCTGCCCGTCGGGGCGATCTCCTGCGCCGACCGGGACAGCTTCGCCGCTTTCTCGTACTTGCCGTCCGTCAACTGCTGCCACGCCCGCGTTTCCAGGCACCACGCCGAGATCTCCGGGTGGTCGGCCTCGTCGGCGAGCGTCCACGCCAAATGCCCGCGCGCCGCCGCAGCGGATAGTTCACCCAAGTCGATATGGCATGTGCTCGCCAGCAGGGACAGCCACCCCGCCGTCACGAGCAGACGCCGATGCTGTCCCAGCGTCATCCGTGAATCCATCAGCCGCCCGGCGTAACCGAGGTACTGGCGGATTTCCGCGAGCAGATCTGCCGGCGGTGTGGTCGGATACCCGGACGCCAGGTCATCTACGGCCATTTCGAGGCGTTCGAGGGTGTCACCGCCGACATCCGAGGCTGCGAGCCGTTCCAGCCATTCCGCGGCGGCCTGCGTGCCGTCGGCTGGCTCGAGGAACAACGCGGACCCGATCCCGAGAGCGTCGGAGTACGCGCGGACGTGTTCGTCCCGGATCCGACGTTCCCCGGTTTCCAGTTGCCCTAGAAGGGATTTCGAAAAGTGCGTGCGTGTGGCGAGCGCTGACAGGCTGAGCCCGACAGCTTCGCGTGCCGCACGCAAACGTGCTCCCGTGATCTCGGCATCGCCGAATCCAGGACGCTGGCCCTCGTCCATCCGCACATCGTAGAGCCGTTTGTGGACGCTTGTGGACGCGAATGCATATCGCTTCGGCTCGCCCAGCGGCAACGCTGGAAAGTGGCCCCGCCGACGTGCAGACCCCCGACCGCGGCGGCGGGTGCCTTCCAGTGACGACGTAGGGAGGTATCGGCGTGGGTGGTCTTGCATTCCTGCTCTGGGTAGTTGGCATGGCCCTGATCTGCGCGGCGCTCATCGCCTGGTCCGAGATCCGGTACGAACGCGAGGAGTCCATCACGCCCTTCGGTCCTCGCCCGGAAACACCACCGAGGCGGCCGGATCGGCAGATCATGCTGCCTCCGGTGTGGCCATGCGGCGCACGCCCCGAGATGCCCACCATTGCACAAGCGCA
This sequence comes from Nocardia albiluteola, assembly GCF_018860155.1. Lineage (GTDB taxonomy): Bacteria > Actinomycetota > Actinomycetes > Mycobacteriales > Mycobacteriaceae > Nocardia > Nocardia albiluteola. The sequence continues at coordinate 441,659 of NZ_JAHKNI010000001.1, read as the reverse complement.
CACCGACATGCAGGAACACCAGGAATGCAGCATCGACAGGTGTGCACGCAAACGCGAAGCGCGCTACACCCTGATCAACGCGGGTGTCCTGAAGCCGCGAGGGCTGCGCCGATGAGCAGCCCGAACCCCGACGACGACTGGTGCGACTGGTGCGGCGAAGAGATCAGGGGCATGCCGCACAGGCGCGGGGACCAGGTGTTCTGCACGCAGGACTGCGTGCGGAAATCGCGGGTCGGTCCTCTCCCGACCGTCGTACCTCTCCGGCCCGAGCGTGCCGGAGAGGAATGCGATTGAAGCACGCCCAGGACCAGGAGGACATGCGCGATGGATAAACCGACCACTCCGAGACTGCCGCGCCGGGTGGTACATGCCGGCATCGGCGACGGGCCAAAACATCTCGCGCTCACGCATACTGCCTCTGCCGATGTGATCGAGATATTCCTTGCCGCCCTGGTCCTATGGGACCCGACCTATCGCGTGGAGATCGAACCGGTACCGATATGTGTCTGGCCGCAATGGAAAGGGCCGCTGAGAACGCGACCAAGGGCCGCAAGACGAGCAACGGGGCAACGACCATCATCCGAGCGTATGGCGTCCTGGCAGGGATCCTGGACGGGGCCGTTAAGGCCAAACGGCTCCCAACGAATCCGGCGCGCGGCGTCGAAAATCTGCCGGACAAGGTAAAGAAGCGGCACGTTTACCTGACTGCCGATGATGTTGAGCGGCTGGCGAAGGAGTCCGGTCGACACCGGCTCCTGGTACTCATGCTGGCGTTTGTCGGACCGCGCTGGGGTGAGCTGATCGCACTGCGCGTCCGGGACATCGACTTCGTGCGCAGCCGGATCACGGTGGAGAACAACGCAGTCCAACTCGGTGTCGAACACGCCGAAGGCCAGACCAAGGGAAAACAGATTCGCACTGTGCCCGTTCCACAATTCCTACTGGTGGAGCTGGCCAAGCATGTGAAGGGCCGCGAACCGGACGCACTGGTATTCCCGCACCCGGACGACCCGACCAAGTTCCTGCCACGTCCGAAGACCGAGGACGGCTGGTTCACTGGCGCCGTGAAGCGGGCGAAGGTGCAACCGGTCACCCCGCATGATCTTCGGCACTCTGCCGCGAGCTTGGCCGTGTCGGCAGGGGCGAACGTGCTGGCGCTTGCGCGGATGCTCGGGCACCGGGACGCCAAGGAAACGCTCAACACGTACGCCGACTTGTTCGATGACGACCTGGACAAGCTGGCGCGGGCGATGGATGCGGCCTACGCGTCGAAGGATCGTGGGCACGGCGCGGAGGAGAGTGGGCAAAATGTGGGCAAGGACGCGGGGCGTGAGTTCTGCGGGGAAGAAAAAAGCCCCTCACCTGGTGACTCAGGCGAGGGGCCGAAGCGGTGGCGGAGGGATTTGAACCCTCGGAGGGGGGTTACCCCTCACACGCTTTCGAGGCGTGCTCCTTAGGCCGCTCGGACACGCCACCGCAGGTGACTGTACCGGAATACCCCGAGGAACCGAAATCGCCTGGATAGGGACTCACGGGCGCTGGGTGCGGAAAAAGGCGTCCAGCGTTGCGGCACAATCGGATTCGAGGATGCCGCCGCGGACCTCGGGGCGATGATTGAGACGACGGTCACGCACCACATCCCACAGCGAGCCGACCGCACCCGTGCGGGGCTCCCAGGCCCCGAAGAGCAGCCGTTGCACGCGCGCGAGTACCAGGGCGCCCGCGCACATCGTGCACGGTTCCAGGGTCACCGCGAGGGTGACGCCCTCGAGCCGCCAGCCGTCGCCCACCACCGCGGCCGCGGCCCGCAACGCCAGCACCTCGGCGTGCGCGGTGGGGTCGCCCAGGGCCTCGCGGGCGTTGGCGGCGCGCGCCAGCTCCCGGCCCGAGGCGTCGAACACCACCGCACCGACGGGAACGTCGCGCGGATCGGCCGCCCGCGCCGCAGACAGGGCCGCGCGGATCATGTCCTCGTCGGCCGCGGCCCGGGATTGCACCGTCAGCGGGGCAGCTTGTCCAGGACCGCGGCGAATTCGCCGGCGAAACCCAGGCGCTGCGCGATCATGCCGAGCTGCTCGTCCGGGTACAGGTCGGTCTCGGCGAGGATGACACTCAGCACCGGCTCGGGCAGGCCCAGATCGGACAGCACGCCGAGATCGCCCTCCTCCCAGGGCTCGACGTCGTCGAGCTCGTCGGGGTCGATATCGGGAATCTCGACGTTCAATGCCTCCAGCACGTCCACGGCGATGTCGTAATCGATAGCGGCGGTGGCATCCGAAATGAGCAGGCGGGAACCGGTCGGGCCGGGCCGCAGCACGATGAAGAATTCATCGTCGACATCCAGCAGCCCGAACACCGCGCCCGTGCTGCGCAGCGCGCGCAACTCGTTCTCGGCATCGGTCAGGGACACCACTGCGGCCGGGCTCAGCTGGGTGCATCGCCAGGTGCTTTCTTCGCGGACAACCGCCACTGCGAACCCCTCCACGTCGTCGTATTCGTCCGACGCCGCCCTATTCGTGCCCGAGCGCTGTGCTGCCATGGCCGCAACGGTAGTCCGCTTCGGCACAAATGTTGAAGTCGTATGCGAATCTGGTGTGGTGATCCTCGACCGGAAATCCGCGATATGCGTGCTGGGAACGGGTTTGATCGGCGGATCGGTGCTGCGCGCCGCCGCCGGGGCCGGATATGAGGCCTGGGGATACAACCGATCCCCCGCGGGCGCCAAGGCCGCGCAGGCCGACGGATTCGACGTCACCGACGATATCGAGACGGTGCTGCGCCGCGCCGCCGCGGACGACGCGCTGATCGTGATCGGCGTTCCAATGCCCGCCATCGACTCGATTCTGTCGGACATCAAGCTCTTCGCCCCGGGCTGCGTCCTCACCGATGTGGTGAGCGTGAAGGCGCCGGTGGCCGCGGCGGTGGGCGAAAATGAACTCGGCGCGCGGTACGTCGGCGGGCACCCGATGGCGGGGACCTCCGAATCCGGCTGGGCCGCATCGACTTCCGAGCTCTTCCAGGGCGCGGCGTGGGCGATCGGGGTGGATCCGGGCACCCATGCGCAGGCATGGGCGCGGGTGGCGCGCCTCGCGCTGGACTGCGGCGCCTACCTCGTACCGGTCGTCGCGGCCGAACACGACCGGGCCGTGGCGCGTATCTCCCACCTGCCGCACGTGCTGGCAGAGGCCCTGGCGGTGACGGGAGCGGGCGGCGGCGATCTGGCCCTCGGGCTGGCGGCCGGATCGTTCCGCGACGGCACCAGGGTCGCGGCCACCGCGGCAGACCTGGTCCGGGCCATCTGCGAGCCGAATGCCGAAGCCCTGCTCGACGCGCTCGACGACACTCTGCGCCTGCTGGGCGCCGCGCGGGACAGCCTCGCCGCGGACGGGGTTCTCGGCGAGCTCGTCGACGCGGGGTACAGCGAACGCGCGCGCTACGACACGCTGCAGCGCTGGGAGATCACCGGTATTCGCCCGGGCGATCACGAATGGCTGGAACGACTCCGGGAGGCCGGGCAACGCGGCGGGGTCATCCGCACGCTGGACTGATCTCGGCCTGCCGATCGCGGGCCCGTTCCAAGCGGCCGGGCGCTGGGCTGAAGGTCCCGAGCCGCCGATTGAGGGCCAGTTCCAGTGGCCTACGCGCCGACTGGCTGGAACGACTCCGGGAGGCGGGGCAGCGCGGCGGGGTCATCCGAGCGCTCGACCAGTCCCGGCCTGCCGACTGCAGGCCGGTTCCAGCGCACGCACGCGCTACGACACGCTGCAACGCTTGGAGATCACGGGCATTCGCCTGGGCGATCACGAAGTGGCTGGAGTGGCCCCGATCGGCCGGGCAGCGCCACGGCGTGATCCGGGCGCTGGACTAATCCTGGTCTGGCGATTGCGCACCGAATGCAGCGTCCGCGCGGGCGGAAACCGCCGTGGGATCCCGCCTTCAGATCAGCTCGGCCAGGCCTGGGTAGTCGAGAAGAATTCCGTCGGAATCCACGGTGACTGTCGCGCTCGAGACTGGGGACAGCACGTGAATACCGTCGGGGCCGGCCGAGTAGGTCAGGCTCGCCTCCTGCACCAGCAGATCCGGCAGCCGCACGTAGACCACCGGCACCTCGACGTCGCCGCTGGAATGGGCCAGCCCGTGGCGGCGGATGGGCAGCGTATTGAAGAAGGGGCTCAGCACCACGTCCACATCGAGCGCCCCGGCGAAGGTCGAGCGCACGTGGGTGCCGCCCGCATCGATGAGCCAGTAGCTCTCCGCGTCGCGCGCGATGGAGGCGTGCCGCTCGCCCGCCGAGACGGTGCTGCGCAGCGACAGGCGCTTGGTCATCCCGTTCTCGTCGGTGGTCAGGTCGTACGAGGCGCTGAAGGCCGGGTGGTCCGCGCATTCGCCGGCGATGATCCGGCCGGAGGCGCGGATCCGGTTGCCGGTCAGGACGACCCGCGCGGACTCCATGCGGTGCCCGTTGTGCGCCCGCCACGTGAGAATCGCGGGCCACCGTGATGCCGGGGGCGCCGCGTCCGCGTCCCCGTTGTTCACCGGGGCGGCTTGCGAGGTGCCCTGGGCTGGATTCGTCACCCCTCTACCGTAGGCGACGTCCCGGCCGGGCAGTGCGGCATCCCACGGGCGAACCGCGCGGCGGGGAGCGCCGTGCCGACAATTGCCCTGCCCGCATCCGGTCCTGGTCGCGGCCCGGCCCGCGGGGACCAGCAAACGTCGGCAACGTCAGACCAGCGACTCCTGCCACGCGCTGTGCAATCGGGCAAAGTGCCCGGTTCCGGATGTCAATTCGTGCGGCGGACCGTCCTGGACGATGCGGCCGCCGTCCACCACCAGCACCCGGTCCGCGATGGCGACCGTGGACAGGCGGTGGGCGATGATGACCGCGGTCCGATCGCGCAGCACCGTCTCGAGCGCGCGCTGCACCTGCCGCTCGCCCGGGATGTCGAGGCTCGAGGTGGCCTCGTCGAGCACGATCACCGCCGGATCGGCCAGGAACACCCGGGCGAAGGCGACCAGCTGGCGCTGTCCCGCGGACAGCCGCCCGCCGCGCTTGCGCACATCGGTGCCGAACCCGTCCGGCAGCGACATCGCGAAGTCGTAGAACCCGACCGCCCGTGCGGCGGCGTGGATCTCGGCGTCGGTGGCCTCGGGCTTGCCCAGGCGGATGTTGTCGGCCACCGAGCCGGAGAAGAGGTACGACTCCTGGGTCACCATCGCGACGGCGCGCCGCAGGTCGGCATCGGCGATCTCGCGCAGGTCGATGCCGTCGAGCCGGACGCTGCCCGCGGACGGGTCGTAGAAGCGGGCCACGAGCTTGGCCAGTGTGGATTTCCCGGCGCCCGTCGCACCGACCAGCGCCACGACCTGGCCCGGCGGAATGGTCAGCGAGAATTGCGGTAGCACAGGCGTTTTCCCGGTGCGTTCCGGCTGTGCCGCATCGCCCTGGGACTTTCGCGCCGGGTACTCGAAAGACACCTTGTCGAAACGCAATTCGCCGCGCACGGAACCGATCGGGTGCGCCGTTCGCGGTTCGGGCACCGTCGGAACCTCCTCCAGCACACCGGATACCCGTTCCAGCGCCGCGGCCGCGGACTGATACGAGTTGAACACCTGCGCCAGCTCGTCCATCGGGCCGTAGAACTGCCGTAGATACAGCAGGAAGGCCGCGAGTACGCCGATCTCGGTGTGCCCGTGGATGACCCGCCACGCACCGGCCACCAGTACCACCACGGTTGTGACGTTCTGAAGCAACCGCGCCAGGCCGATGTAGGTCGCCATGCCGCGCAGCGCGCCGGTGTTGGCGTTGCCGTAGGCCGCATCCTCCTGCCCGAGAATGGCCGCATTGCGATCCTCGCGCCGGAACGCCTGCACCGCCCGGATACCGCCCATGACCTCCACGAAATGCACCACGACCTGTGCGATCGCGCCGCGAGTACGCCGGTAGTCCGCGCGCTGGCGCCGCTGCGCCCAGCGGGTCACGTACACCAGCGGCACGAATCCGGCCAGCACCACCAGCGCCAGCGGGACGTCGAGCCACAGCAGCAGGACCGCGATGGTCAGCACCGACAGGATCGCGCTGAGGGCATCGTTGAGGGCCCGTTCCAGCAGATCCTGCAGGGACTCGAGATCGCTGGTGAGCCGGGCCACGATCTTGCCCGAGGTGTAGTTCTCGTGGAACTGGATCGACAGGCGCTGCACGTGCGCGAACATCCGCGCCCGCAGGTCGAACAGTACCCGCTGGCTCAGCCGCCCCGAGACGCGCACGAAGGCGAAGGTGGTCAGCGCGAGCAGCAGCGCGCAGGCGGTGACGCCGCCCACCGCGACGGCCAGCGGCGCCCAGTTCCCGGCCCGCGCGCCGCCCACCCCCGCGTCGACCCCGCGCGCGACGAACAGCGGCACCGCGACGATGGCCGCGTTGTCGATCACGATCAGCCCCAGCGCGGCCATCATCCAGATCCGATACGGCCGCACCAGCGACCACAGCAGCCGCCGCGATCGGGCGGCCAGGGCGAGGTCGACCTCCTCGTCCACCTCCGCATCGTCGTTCTCCTCCGCCGCGACGCCGCGCCAGCTGTTCGCGGCGGCGTCGGACGAATCCGGCACGGCGGCAGGCGAATCCGGACCGCGCAGGCGGACACCCTCGTCCTCCGTGTCGATCCCCTCCGATCCGCCGCGTGAATCCGATTGCGCGGCAGAGATTTCCGATACCATCTTCACCTCCTCAGCAGTTCTTCGTGAGCAGCGCCGCGGGTCTCATTCGCCGGGCGCGCCCCCCATCAGTTCGCGGTAGCGCGGGCAGGTCTCCAGTAGCTGTTCGTGCGGGCCGACCGCGATAATGCGGCCGGAGTCCAGGACCGCGACCCGGTCGGCCCAGGCGGCGGTCGAGGGCCGGTGCGCGACCAGCAGCACGGTGGCGCCGGCCAGGGCAGCCCGCAGCCGCTGCTGCACCAGCCGCTCGGTCGAGACGTCCAGCGCCGAGAGCGGATCGTCGAGAACGACGATGTGGCCGCCCGCGTCGCGCTGCCGATCCAGCACCGCACGGGCCAGCGCGAGACGCTGCCGCTGGCCCCCGGACAGGCTCAGCCCCTGTTCCCCGATCCGAGTGCGCAGCCCCCACGGCAGGTTGCCCACGAATTCGGTGGCACAGACCACCTCGAGGGCCGCGTCGATCTGCTCGGGCGTGGCCCGCGGGTTGCCCAGGGTGATGTTCTCCCGCACGCTCGCGGAGAACAGCACCGGATCCTCGAAGGCGACCGACACCATGGACCGCAGGTCGGCCAGGCGCAGCGCCCGGATATCGATCCCGTCGATGCGCACCGCACCGGAGTGGACATCGAACAGCCGCGGCACCAGCCCCAGCAGCGCCGACTTGCCGCTGCCGGTCGCGCCGACCACGGCGACGGTCTCACCGGGCCGGATGCGCAGCGAAATATGCCGCAGCAGTTCGATTTTACCGTCGGGGAAGCCGAATACCAGGTCGTCGAACCACAATTCGCCGCGCAGCGCCTCCGGGCGCGGCTCGGGCCGCCCCGGATCGGCGATGTCGACCGGGGTGTCGATCACCTCCCAGTACCGCTCGGCGGCGGTGCGCGCGTGGTTCAGCTCCGCGAGCAGAAAGCCCATACCCATGATCGGCCACTGCAGATAGGTGGTCAGCGAGATGCCCGCGATCAGCGTGCCCAGCGACATCGCGTGCCGGGCAAGCAGATAGCCGCCGATGGCCAGCGCGGCCGCGATCCCCAGTATCGACAGCGCGTTCAGCGACGACCACAGCCGGGCCTCCAGCCGCACCTTGGCCAGCTCGAGGTGGCGCAGCGCAAGCGATTCGCCCCGGAACCGCTCGCCGAACCACGGGCCGCGCCCGAAGGCCTTGAGCACCCGGATGCCCTGCGCGGACTCCTCCACCAGGGTGGCCAGATCCCCGGACTTGTCCTGGGCGGCCCGCGATGCGCGCCCGTACCGCTGCTCGAACCACAGCGCCAGCAGCGCCAGCGGCACCGCGATGACCAACTCCACCAGACCGATCTGCCAGCTGAACACGAACAGCAGGCCGATCCCGATCCACAGCGTGGCGCTCAGCGACATCAGCGAGGGCGCGGCATTGGCGAAAAATCTTCGCAGCGTGGACATGTCGGTGATCGCGCGCGAGGTCAGCTGGCCCGATTCCATCCCGTCATGGACCCCGACCGCCAGCACCTGCAGGCGCGCAAAGAGTTTCGCGCGCAGTTCGACCTCGATCCGGCTGGCGGGACGCCCGACCATCCAGCGCCGCGCCCAGGACGTCGCGGTGCTCACCGCGGCCAGGACGGTCACCACCAGCAGCGGCTGCCAGATCGCACCGAAGTCGCGGCGGGCGACGGGTCCGTCCACGATCCGCGCGGTGATCACCGGCAGCAGGATGTCGGACAGCATCCCGATCGCGGACAGTGCCGCACCGCCGAACAGCACGGGCCGGTACCAGCGGAGTTCGGACCACAGGCGCCACAGCGGCCCCCGTGACGAATCATGGTTCGGCACAACCGATCCGGGCCGGACATCCGCCTCGGCCGAGGGATGGACCACGGCAACAGACAAGACTTTCCCCTTCGTCGGCAGAGTGGTTTCCACGCCACGGCGGGACGTGGTCATACGCACCGGGGTATGAGAGTTCAGGCTGCCAGGCGCCCGCGGTCCTGCCAACCGAATTTCGGCTCGGCGGAAATTCTCAGGGTTTACCCATGTTTCGCACGGACCGCTTACAGGCGCGGCTGCGACCGTAGAGCCATGAACACAGTCAGCGAAGTCCTCACCCTCGCAGTCATGATGGCGCTGTTGGTCACGATGGCCGCATCCGGCTTCATGGCCTCCTCGGCCCCGCGCTCGCTGGTGGCCGTGCGCGCCCGGCGCCGCTGACGACCCGCTCGGCCACGACGATCTGCACGGCCAGCGCGACCAGCCACAGCGAGATCGCCCCGATCTGAATGCGCTGTGCGATGCCGAGGGCATAGTTGCCCGCCAAATTGTCCGCGATCAGCATCCAGCTCGTCACCGCGGACCCTCCGATCAAGATCCACAGCCCGCTGCGCCGCAGTATCGGCCAGCGCCGGTACCGGAACGCGGCCGCGCTGAACGCGATCATCGCGACGAAGACCGCCGTCACCGCCACCGTGCTGGTCAGCGCGTGAATCTGATGTAACTGCGGGAACAGCCCGTTATGCGACGGGGTGCACGGATCCGGCCTGCACGTGCGCAGCGGCAACCGCGCGTCGGCGATCGTCGACGCGCCGAAGACCGCGAGCGCCGCCCATCCGGCCGTGGACAGCCGGCGCCGCGAGAACGCGTACAGCCCCGCGACACCCGCCACCAGCGCCAGCACACCGGTCACGGTGTCCGCGACCGAGAACACCCAGGCGTACGGACGACCCCTCGCGTCGAGTTCGCTGAGGAAGGTGCGCACCGGATTCACCCTGATCGGCAGCACGAATTCCAGTAACCACGACGAGTAGCAGATCCCGGCAAGGCCGATCGCGATCGCGAGGGACAGCCGCAGCTCCCGGGTACGATCGCGCGCCACCGGCCGGGCGCGTTCGGGCACGGGCAATGCGGAACGCGACACCTGCCCGCTCGGCGTCACCAGTGCCCGCTTGGTCCATGTCATCGCGCTCGCCCCCTTTGCGTCGTCACACGCTCCGGTTGTGGTTCTCGCGCCTGCTCGGTGCCCTCGCCCTCGATTCGTCGGCTCGTCACTGCCGGCCGCATACCGAACGGCCGGTACCTCAATCATTGCCTATTGCTCTGACAACATGTGTCATCGACGCGAACGGGGATGGCTGGTCGACGGAGCCTGCGGAGTCGACGGGGTGGGTAAACTCAGCGCGGCCTGTACCCGATCGGCGGCCGCGACCGCGTCCTCGTGTTCCCAGACCCGCACCACGGTCCACCCGGCGGCGGCGAGGCGGGCATCGGTGTCGCGGTCACGCGCGACGTTGCCCGCCAGCTTCTCCGCCCACCACTGCGCGTTGTTCTTCGGGTACGTGGCATGTTCCGGGCAGCAGTGCCAGAAGCAACCGTCCACGTAGACCGCCACGCGCAGGCGTGGGAACACGATGTCCGCCCGGCGGCGCACCCCGGCCAGCGGGGCCCGGTCGACGAAGTACCGGCGGCCGCGCCGATGCAGCTCACGGCGCAGCGCGGTCTCGGGTGCGGTGCCCGTGCGGCGCTGGCGGGACATCCGGGCGCTGGTCGCGGTATCGGTGATCGGCCGACTCGCGCTCATGCTGTCCCACCAGGCACGAGCGCTGGGCCTGCGTGTTCATGCTCCGGCCCTGACTCGGCTGCGCTTTCGGCTCGCCCAGAGCCCATGCTCATGCGGCCGCCTCGCTCCGGCAGGCGAGGGCCCGGCTGCACCTTCTGCCGCTCGCCCAGTTCTCTCATGCCGCCGCTTCTCTCCGACACAGGCGAGGGCTCGGCTGGGTCTTCAAGTCGCTCAATGCCCTTGCTCACGCCACCACTGCTCCTCCGCATGAGCAAGGTCTGCCTGGGCCTTCGTGTAGCTCGCCGCGCTCGCTCATTCCTGCACCTCGCTGGCGCTCGGCTCCGGCATGCGCGATGCGCACTGTGTCGGTGGTTCGCTCCGCTGCGCTCCGCTCACGCCGCCTCCTGCGGGAATCCTCCCATGCGCAGGAGATGGACCTCCATATCGGCGAGGAACCCCGGCGGGAAGCGCAGGCTGCCCCGGGCCGCGCGGCGTAGGAAGCCCGCGGTCGCGCGCGCGGAGAGCAGCCGGGCGTCCTCCAGGAACCAGCGCAGATCCTCGTACGGCTCGTGCACGGGCCAGCTCGACACCGGGACCCGGTAGGCCCGCCCGTCCCGGCCCCAGGCGGCGATGGGCCAGCGGTGGCCCGACAGCGGCACATCGTCGGGGACCGGATCGTCGGCCCGCTGGGCCAGGCGCCCGGCCACCCAGGTCGCCATGCGCACGCTCACCGCATTGCCCACGAGTTTCCAGCGGTGTCCGGACCGGACGCCGGGCGCGTCCAGCGCGGGTGCGGTCCAATCCCGCGAAAAGCCCTGCAGCCGTTCGGCATCGGCGATGCCCGGCGTCACGATCTCGCCCGAGGGCAGCCGCACCGCGGGCGGGCTGGCGATCCCCAGGCCCGAACCACCCTTCAGCGTCGGCACCGCATTGACCGCCCACCCCAGCCCGCGCACCCCCTCGGTCCAGTAGAAACCGCACGGATCGCACGCCGGATCCCCGAGGGTGCGCGGACCCGCATCGGACCCGAACAGCACCGGGCGCGGGTCCTCGGTGCGCGAGGCCAGCATCAGCACCCGCTGACGCCGCTGTGGCAGCCCGAACGCGCGCGCGTCCACCACCCGGTAGGCCCAGGTATAGCCCATGTCCTCGAGCGCCGCGGTGATGTGCCGCATCGCCTGCCCACGCCCCAGCTGCAGCATGAACGGCACATTCTCGATCAGCAGCCAGCGCGGGCCACGCCGGCGGCGCACCAGCCGGAACACCTCGTCCACCAGCCCCGACCGCGAGCCGGTAATGCCCGCTGTCCGCCCGGCCTGCGACAGGTCCTGGCACGGAAACCCCGCCGCCACCAGCTCGGTCCCGGACGGCAGCGAGCGCAGCCTGGTCACATCGGAGTGCAGCTCGACATCGGGAAAGCGCGCCGACAACACCGCCTGCGCACCGGAATCGATCTCACACAGCAGCTCGGCCCGCCACCCGTGCGCGCGCAGGCCGAGCTCCAGTCCGCCGATCCCGGCGAACAGTCCGACCATCCCCGCGCCCGTCACACCAGCCCTCTCGCCCGTCCGTGTCCCCGATCGGCGCGCAGCGGCGCCTGGGTGAGCAAGACTACTCGAGCGCTCGGGTGCGCCCTACCACCAACTCGCCCGGGCCGGCATCGTCCTGCACTCACGAACGCCACCGGACCCCGGAATTCCGTGCCGGCTCGACAGGCAGGTTCCGACACATGACGCTCCCGGAGTCGAGCACCTCGGCCCACATGGCGCACTGCCATGGACTGTGGCGTCGCACCCTGCAGCGCGGTGCGCAGCCGATCTCACCCCCGAGCAGCGGGACTGGCTCGGCACGCAGAACGGCTTCGCCGGCGAACTCACCCAGCAGGCCGATATTTTCCACTGCCGTATCGAGCAGGACAGACCCTCGGTCCTCGCTGGGATATGTCAGGAATCATTCCCCGCAGCAACGACATCGACGACCGCGGCACCCTGATCACCCGAACGTGGGACATCGCCCGCACCGAGGGACAGCTCCCGGGTCGGGCCATGCGCCGACGCCCGCCGGATTGACCGGTGATCCAGCCTCTCTGCGCGCCGGCACATCAGGGCTTGCGGGCGACGCCGCCGTATGCGGCGATCTTGGGCACCCGATCGAGCTGTCCGGCTGGAATGCCCCACTCTGCCATCGGCCCGAAGCCCGGGTCGAGCAGCTCCAGACCCTCGAAGACCGCGGACAGCTCCCGCTGTGTGCGCGGAACATACGGCACGCCACCGGATTTGGTGTATTCCTCACACAGCGTCACGTAAGCTTCGCTGTCGTCGGTGCCATCCCAATACACGAGGTAGCTGCCGCTGGGCGCCGCGGCCAGCATCGTGTGGACGATACGAAGTAGATCGTCATACGACCGGGCGTGGCCGAGCACGCCCATGAACATCACCGCGATCGGCAGGTCGAAATCCAGGACCTCGCGGGCGGCGGCGATGATCTTTTCCGGCTCGTGGTAGTCGGCCTCGACATACTCGGCGACTCCCTCATCGGTGGCGCTGATCAGCAGCGCGCGGGCGTGAACGAGTACCAGCGGATCGTTGTCGACGTAGACGATCTTGGCCTCCGGCACGACCTCCTGGGCCGCTTCATGGGTGTTCCGCATGGTCGGCAGGCCGGTGCCGATATCCAGGAACTGCGTGATGCCGGCCTCGCGAGCCAGGTGTGTGACCGCGCGGATGAGGAACTTGCGGCTTTCGATCGCCATGGTGGCGATGTCCGGATCGATTTCCAGGCTGGCATCACCGACCACTTGGTCGATTTCGTAGTTGTCCTTACCGCCCATCCAGTAGTTCCAGATCCTGGCGGAGTGTGGGATGTCTGTTCGAAACTCGGTCTTGCGCTCGGTGGACATGTCGGTTCCCCTCGCAGCCCGGCTCGCGGCGACGCCGACGAGCGAGCGATAGCATTCGGTCGGGCCATACTCCCTGTGACGGTACAAGATTGGAGGAGCCTGCCGTGCCGGATCACAAGGGCTCCTCCGCCTGGCCTACACAGGACACCGGGTCGAGGATAGGCTCTCCAGCGACAGGACGAAACGGTCGGTGACCGAATCGAGGGATCGCGCAAATGGTTCCGCCCCGACCTGAAACCGGGCTTTCTCACAACGAAAGGGATTGGATCATGCAGCGGGCCGAGGCCTTACGAGTTCTCGCGTCGTGCATGATGACCATCGAGATGACCTCGGGCGAGGATCCCGACTACCGCGAGGCGATGCGTCGCAAGCTCGAAGCCGGGGCTAATGCGATACGGTGCGGCGTCGGAGAGGCGACCGTACAGCGGATGGGCCGATTCACCATGCTCGAGATGCAGCGGATACGGCAGCTGGCGGACGCGCCCGTCGAGTAGCGGGACACGATCAACACACGGCACCGTGGGCGCTGACCTCGACCGCATGGAATGATTCGACAGGGTGGGCGGTGGTCATCCGGGCGAATTTCCGCGCCGAGGCCGGCCACGGATTGGTGATCGCACCGGTGGCGTCCTTGTACCAGCTGGGCACCTCCGCACCTAGAACGGTCGAGGCGAGTTCTCGGTGCAGCCATTGCCGGTATCGGGCGGCGGCCGCGGGGTTCACCTCGATCGCCGGCAATCCGGACTCGTCCTGCCAGCGCAGGCATTTCATGATGTACCGGATCTGACGCTCCTTCATCCCCGGGTTCGAGCCCGTGCTCAGGAATGTGTTCGGGCCGGCGATGAGGAACATATTCGGAAACTGCGGCACCGCCAATCCGAGAAATGCCTCCGCCCCGTCGGTCCACCGCTCGCCCAGCAAAGCGCCGCCGCGGCCGTGGACGGTGATCGGGGCGAGGAACTCCGAGGCACGGAATCCGGTAGCGAATACGATGACCTCGTGGTGGCGATGCCGCCCGTCGGCGGCTTCGATTCCATCGGCCGTGATCTGCCGGATCGGATCGGTCACCAGTTCAACGTTCTCCTGTTGCAACGCATGGAAGATGCTGCTGTCGAACAGGATTCGCTTCGCGCCGATCGGATAGCCGGGGGTGAGCGCCATGCGCAGCCCCGGATCGGGCACCTGCCGGCGCAGATGGACCCGGGCGACCGTTTCGGCGAGGTCGGCCGGCAAACCCGCCCGAAGTAGCGGGGTGAGCGTCAGATCCGCCCCGTAATACAACGCCTTGCGGTACAGCGCGTGCATTCCCGGTATCGCCAGGGCCCGGCTGGACACGGGACCGAAGTCCGCCCGGGGCTTGGGCAGCACCCAGTGCGGCGTTCGCTGGTAGACCGCGACCCGCTCCGCGACCGCGGCGACGTGCGGGATCAGTTGGCTACCACTGGATCCGGTCCCTACCACCGCCACCGCACGGCCACGCAACGACGCCGAATGGTCCCAGCGCGCGGAATGGAAGGACGCACCGGTGAACACTTCCCGGCCCGGAATGTCCGGCAGGTGCGGACGATGCAGCTGTCCGACCGCGAAAATGACCGCGTCCGCGTGCAATTCGACACCGTCGCCGAAGGTGAGGGTCCAGGTGCCGGACTCGTCGTAGCGAGCCTCCCGCGCGGCGACACCCAGGCGCAGATGCGGGCGAAGACCCTCTGCCACAACGAAATCGCGCAGATAGCCGAGGATCTCATCCTGCTGCGGATACCGGGTCCGCGCGCTGCGGTACGGGCGCGCCGATAGCGAATACAGGTGCGACGGAATGTCACACGAGCAACCCGGATAGGTGTTGTCCCGCCACACCCCGCCGACCTCCTCCCCCTTGTCGACGATGACGAAGTCCTCGACGCCCGCCCGGCGTAGCGCGGATCCCATCGCCAACCCCCCGAATCCAGCCCCGATAACCACGACCCGCTTCCGGGCAACACTGCTCACTGTCGACATCCTTCTTTGATGATCCGACCGGACGCCAGCAAGAGTAGACAATTCACCCGCCATCAGCAAATTCAAAGCTAATCAAGATTAGGGCTGCATTATTGGCGATGTACTGCAGCTTAATTGACATTGAGAACGATTAATCCATCCATTTCGGTTAGTCAGCAAAACTACTGCAGTCGATGACAACGGCACCGCCGACCCGGTCGGCACCCGCAGCGGCCACACCGACGGACACCGGTCGTCCCGAGTAGTCAGCAACAAGTTCCACCGCCGCCGTGAGGGTGATCCGCGCAGAGGTTGCGGCCGCACCAGCCTCCGGCCGATCCAGCAAGACCAGTATCCGAATGACTAGTTGCAAAGACACTAGTTATGTAGTTACTATTCCCCTACGCGGAGCAACCGGATAGGAGAACGAAATGAATACGGCAACAACGGCCTTGGTGATCGGCGGCGGCGTAGCGGGATCGGTGATCGCGCTGGCATTGCGCAAGGCCGGCATCGACGCCACCGTCTATGAGCGCTACCCGGTCGCCGCCGACGGTGTCGGCGCGGGCCTGAGCCTGGCTCCGAACGGACAGCGTGCGCTGGCCGCCATCGACTGCGAGCACGTCCTCGACTCGCTCGGGATCGAGATTCCGGGGCAGACCTTCGGCGATGCCAGCGGCAACATCTTCACCGAGTTCGCCGGCTTCCCGGATCTGCCGGGCACGAAGGTTATGGCGCGCGCCGAGCTGTTCCGAGCCCTTGCCGATCACGCGGCAGCGAGCGGAATTCGCTTCGAGTACAACAAGAAACTCGTCTCGATCGCCCAGACCGAGGACGCGGTGACCGCCACGTTCGCCGACGGCAGCACCGCCACGGCCGACATCCTGATCGGTGCCGACGGCATTCGTTCCACCGTGCGCACGCTCATCGACGCCGACGCCCCCGGGCCGGAGTACGGCGGTGTGCTCAGCTTCGGCGGCATCGCCCGCGGCAGCGATGTGCAGACCAAGCACGA
Source organism: Nocardia albiluteola (assembly GCF_018860155.1). Taxonomy (GTDB): domain Bacteria; phylum Actinomycetota; class Actinomycetes; order Mycobacteriales; family Mycobacteriaceae; genus Nocardia; species Nocardia albiluteola. Next base: position 425,537 of record NZ_JAHKNI010000001.1, on the reverse strand, counting down.
GATGATGTATTTCGCGTTCGGGCAGACCTTCCTCGGCTACTACCATGTTCCGGCCGCTGCGCTGCTCGGCGTCGGTCGTGGTGGCCAGGACGACCCGGACCCCGGGAACCCCGAGGGAAACGTTGCCTGGTTCGCCAGTCTCCCGCGTCCCGAGCGGCTGACCAGTGCCGAAACCCACGAGACCACCGCCGCCGGATGGCTGAGTCAGCTGCGCGAGCTGTACGCCGGCCACCTGCCTGGCGAGACCCTGCTCGCGCACACCGCACCCGAGGACCTGACGGTTGTCGGCCCGATGGAACTGATGCCGTCCGTACCGACCTGGCACCGCGGCCGCGTCGTGCTGGTCGGCGATTCGGCTCACGCGCCCTCCTCAAGCTCCGGACAGGGTGCCTCGCTGGCCATCGAGAGTGCCGTCGAACTCGCCCGCTGCCTGCGCGACCTGTCCATCCCCGAGGCTTTCGCCGCCTACGAGCAGCTTCGCCGCCCCAGGGTGGAGGCGATCGCCGCCGGCGCCCGGGGTGCGAACAAGGCCAAGGCCGAAGGCGCCGCGACGGGCAAGCCTGCCCTCCCCGACCCGGAGCAGATGTTTCGCCACACGCACTACTACGAGATCGACTGGGACCAGCCCGTCACCGTGCCCGGCGGCGAGTAATCCCGAGCCCTCGGGCACGAGTCGCCGAGACGCACCGGACGCCCGAGACGCCGGTACGGCCGCGGTGCCGCGGTCGGCCCTTCACCGGTGAGGCGTTCGAACCCGTTGCGGGACAGCTGATATCGCAGGAGAGCACTGACGGGGCCCTGCCCGCGATCCACGCGTCGTTGTGCGGTCACCACCGCAGCGGGGAGGTGCCCAGTAGTGCGGGAGCACCCGGCGTAGGCGTCGGCAGGCCGCTGAATTCGATCGGAATCTCCGGTTCGACGAGGGTGCCGAGCGGGCCGCGCACGGTGTGTACGGGGACCGATGCGGCGCCGGGGCGAGGCAGGGAACGAATCCGCTCGGGTGCGAAAGAGCCGAGATCCTGCACCCAGGTGCAGACCCGGGCGAGGTCCACCCGCACGCGCCAGCTGCCGCCCTCGACGGCCCGGCGGCGCAGTGCGGCGACGGTTCCGGCGGCGCCGAGGTAGGCGGCGAGATAGTCGTTGAGCAGGTATGTCGGCGGGAGTGAGGGCCTGCCGTCGACCGCCTCCTCGAGCGCGAAACCGGTTGCCGAGCAGGCGAGTTGGTCGAAACCGCCGCGTGCCGCCCAGGGGCCGTCCGCACCCCAGCAGTGGTATTCGAGCGTGACGATCCCGGGATTCGCCGCGGCGAGGTCGTGCGCCGCGAAGCCGCGCGCGGCCATCCCGCGGTAGGAATCGACGAAAACGTCCGCCGCACCGGCGATCTCGCGTAGCCGGGCGGCCTGGTTCGGATCCCGCACATCGCAGTAGGCGTTTCGCTTGCCGCCGCCGGTCAACGCGATCATCGCGACGGGGTCGGGTAGGTCCGGCCGGCTGACGTGCAGGACATCCGCACCGAACGTGGCCAGCAGCTTCGTCGCTACCGGCCCCGCGATCACGTGGGTGAGGTCGACCATGCGCAGCCCCTGCAGTGGCGGCCACCGCAGGGCGCCGGGGAGTGGGCGCGGTTCGGCCTCGCCGATCCGGTCGATCCGCACCACCGGGTGCGCCATGCTGTCCCGGCCGACCGGCAGGCTGCGCCATTCGTCGGCGCTGCGTACCACCGCCGCCACACCACCGGCCGCGCAGACCGCGTCCTCGAGCGCGAATGCGTCCCAGTGCGCGGTGGCCTCGGCGATGCGGTCGGCGAACGGGGGAGTGTTCAGCACTCGGCAGACCGCGTCGCGCTGATGCGGGAAGGTGGTGATCAGAAAGATCCAGCGGTTGTCGCGGGCGGCGTAGAAGTTGTTGTTGCCCAGCGCTGCCGGATCCTCGGCGAGCCCGTGTGCGCCTTGGCCGTTGAGCGTGGTGAGAAAGGCGGCGCGGAGCTGGTCGATGGCGGCATCGGTGTGCACCGTGACCGGTGTCTTGCCCGCGAGCGCGGCGATCTGCTGGCCGAAGGCGGCGATCGCGGCGGCCGAGGCATCACCCAGCCGGTGTACCGACGGTGTCAGGGGATCGGCGCCGACGATGCGGACCGGGCCGACATCGGTTCCGAATATCCCGGCCAGCGAGGCCGCGACGCCCTCCGGGCCGGCATCCGTTGCGCTGGCATCTTGTGGTGTCTGCGAAGAGATTACGTCCATGCCTCCAGCCTGATCCGGAGCCGTCCGATCATCACCGAGTTCCGAATATCCGTAAGATGTGGGGCATGCGGGAGCAGCGTGCCATCATGCGGGCCGACCAGATTCTCGACGCGGTGGCGCGCGCCCGGCCCCCGCTCACGCTGACCGAGATCGCCGCCGCCATCGACGCGCCGGTCAGTACCACCCAGGACCTGATCGAGGATCTATGCCGGTGCGGCTTCTTGCACAGAGCCGCACGGCGATACCGGCTGGGGCTGCGACCGCACGTTCTCGGTGTGCTCGCCGCACGGCCCGGCCCGCCGGGCGGACTCGATCACCGTGCGCTGCAAACGCTCAGCCGCGATGCGCGCGTTCCGATCGGACTGGCCGCACTCGTCGGAACCCAGCTGCTGTACCTCGACCACGCCGGGCCCCGTGCACCCCGGCAGCTGCAACGCGTCGCCGACGATCACACCCCGCGGCCGGTATTGCGCACCGCAGCCGGTCGGCTGCTACTCGCTTACGCCGACGATGCCGACCGCGAACGGCTGCTGCATCGGGCCGCGGATGCGCCGGCCGCCGCCGCGTTCACCGCCGAGCTTCCCGCCATCCGGCGCGAAGGTCTCGCGCGCAGCGACGGTCTCGCCGATCCCGACATCCGCGCCATCGCCCTCCCGGTCACCGAACACGGCGTAGTGGTCGCGGCCGCGGTGCTCACCGCCCGCCGCTACGGGCCGGGAAACCGCAGCCCCGCACTGGAGCGAGCCGCACGACGGGTCGCACAGCAACTCGAGTCCATTCCGCACACCGACGAGCCTCTTTCTGCCCCGGCGGGTGTGGGCGCGATGTAACCCGCGGCGAGTCGTACGGCACCGCAGGCTATACGTCGATCACATCACCAAACCCCCGACCAGTATTACCTGGTCAGGGGCTTCTTTCTGCGCGCCCGGAGAGACTCGAACTCCCAACCTTCTGATCGCTGATCGCTGGTTTCTCACCGGGGAGGGCTCGGCGGGGCGTGGCGGCCGCGTTCGGGAAGTACCTCGGCGGGGCATCAGTCGTTGCACCGCCGGCATCTCACGCATCCGGCTGCTGACCAACGACCCCGCCAAGATCCGGGGTATCGAAAACGGCGGGGTCCGGGTCGCGGAGCGGATACCGATCATCGCGGGGGAGACGCCGGCGAACGCATGGGCAACCTGTCGGAACGACGCGAAATCTCCTGAGAATCGGGTGGGCAAGCTGTCGGCGCCGACCCGTCAGAACGCGCCGGCCACCTGGAAGCCCAGACCGAGCGGGCGTGGTGCCCGAGGTTGGCCACCAACGCGGTGATCGCCTGGACGACAGAGTATTACGCGCGTGCGGTCGAGCAGATGCGGCGAGACACCCTCTTCCGATCACGCCGGCGATCGTGATGCCAGCACTTTGCCAGCGTTGTGGTGGATAGTGCGCGGCGTGGCCGACCGGCCATATCGGACCGAACAGCGCAGGAGGGCAGCAGATATGCCGACTTTCCAGACCCCGACCGACGGAACCACGCTCGCCTATGAGGACTACGGCACCGGTACGCCGATCGTCTTCGTCTCCGGCTGGTCGCTGCCGTGCGATCAGTGGGAGCGCCAGGTCCCGTTCTTCCTCGACAACGGCTACCGGTGCGTCCTGCTCGACCGCCGCGGCCACGGCCGCTCCGACCGCCCGTCCTCCGGCTACGACACCGACACCCGCGCCGATGATCTCGCGGGCCTCATCGAGCATCTGGACCTGCGTGATGCGATCCTGGTCTCGCACTCCGGCGGCGGCGCGGAAGTGGTGCGTTACCTGACCCGCCACGGCGCGGACCGAGTCACGCGAATCGCGCTGCTTGCGGCGACGCTCCCGTTCCTGCGGCAGACCGAGGACAACCCGATCGGGATCCCGGACGAGCTCATCGAGGCCACCGTCAACGACCTGAAAACCGATCGTGCGCGGTGGTTCAGCGATCTGTCGCAGGGCTATTACGCCACCCACCTGGGTACGCGGGTATCGCCGGCCACGATCGAGAACGAGATCCGGCGCTGCCTGAGCACCTCGATCGTCGCCACCATCGAGGTCCAGCGTGCGACCGCCTACACCGACTCCCGTGCCGAGCTCGCGGAGTTGACGGTTCCGATGTTGTTGTTGCACGGTGTGCAGGATCAGTCGATCCCGATCGACCTGTCCAGCCGCCGCACGGTCGACATCGCGCCCAATGCCGTGCTGAAGGAGTACATCGACGCCGGGCACGGCCTGTATCAGAGCCACTACGCCCAGGTGAACGCCGACCTCCTCGAATTCATCAAGGGCTGAATCCCGCCATCCACCACACCGGCCCCAGCGAAAGCACCGCGAGCGCATCGGACCCCGTGGTAAGTCGCCGGTACGAGCATCGTCGCCGAGCGTGTCCAGCGCAGCCTCGCGCTCCGTGGTCGTCACCCATGGCGGATGACAGTTGCGGGCCGGCCGCTGGCGGGAGATGCTGACACCCGCTATGGGAACTGAGCTGGTAGCAGGGTGTCAGGTGATGAGTAACCGGGAGTCCGGAGAGTCGTTCGAGGCCACGGACAATGCTCTTCTGCCGATATCGATATTGCGTCACGCTGTGTCGGCCGGACTCCCGCCGGACCGGATCGAGCGCGAGTCGGGCCTGCCCAGCTGGACGGCCGCCGGCGGCGAGGAGTATCGGATTCCCAGCACGCAGTATCTGCGTGTCTGGGAGGTGGTGGAGCACTGCCTCGGCGATCCGAATATCGCCGTGCGGATTGCCGAGCAGTATGTGATCGGCCAGGTCGGTTTGTACGACTACCTTTTCAAGACCGCGCCGACCGTCGGTGCGGGACTGGCTCTGTGTGGTCCGTATGTGGGCGCGATCAGCACGAATTTCCGTTTCGAACAGGGTCCGGAGACCGAGCGCGACGTCAGTTTCGAGGTCACGATGATCAACGGGGACGGTCGCGGGCGGGATCTCGCGATGCAGTGGGCGCTCGCCGCGATCTTCGCCCGCGGCCGGCTGGTCGCCGAGCGGCCGGTGAGCCCGGCTCGGGTCGAATTCCGTCAGGCCGCCCCCCGTGATCATCGCGGACTGGTGAGCGTATTCGGTACCAGCGACGTCGAATTCGGCGCACCAGCGGACAGGATCACTCTTCGCCGAGCCGACCTGGACGTCCGGCTGCGCACCGCGGACGCGGGTCTCGCCGCGGTGTTGCAACGATACGCGGCCACACTGCCCGGACCGCCGCCCCGCGCGACAACCTGGCTCGACCATCTGGCCGCAGTCATCTCCGCTGCCCTGCACGATGATTCGGCCACGATCGACGGCGTGGCCACGCGCATGTTCATGAGTCGGCGCACGCTGCAACGCAAGCTGGCAGCACATGACACGACCTGGCGAGCCGAACTCGAACTCGCCCGCCGCACCCGCTACGAGAACGCGCGGGCGGACGGCGTCCTCACCCGCTCGCGACAGGCCGCGTTGCTCGGCTACAAGGATGTGCGCTCCGCGCGTCGCGCCGTGCAACGTTGGGGCGACTGACTCCATCGCCCGGAATTTGGCACCTTTCTGCATTGCGGACGGCACGTTTCGTCCTCCTCGAACGGCCCCGATCACCGCGAGACTTGCCGTGCGAGTGCGATAGCGGCACTCGAGATCTTGGTGAGTGAGGAACATGGTGCAGATAGCGCTCCTTGGCGAGGCGCAGGTTTCGGCGGCGGACGGTTCGGCGGTCCGCGTCGGTGGTCCGCGGGTACGGTTGCTGCTGGCATTGCTCGCGCTCGAACCCGGTTGCGCGGTGAGTTGTTCGGCATTGATCGGCACGATCTGGAGTGACAACCCGCCCGCAGATCCAGCGAATGCCTTGCAAACATTGGTGAAACGACTGCGTGCGGTGCTGCCGGACGGGGTCGTGGTGGAACACGCGGCAGCGAGCTATCGATTGCTGGTCGATGCCGACAATATCGACATCCATCGGTTCCTCCGCCTGGTGGACGAGGGCACGGCTCAGCTGGCGGCCGGCCGGACCGGAACGGCGGCGCGGACACTCGATGCCGCGCTCCTGCTGTGGCGCGGTCCGGCATTCGCCGATCTGATCGATGTTCCCGATCTCTACTGGCACGCGGACCGATGGAACGAACTGCGGCTCGATGCGGTCGAGGCGCGCGCCGACGCCTACCTGTCCGCGGATCGCGGACAGGAACTCGGTGTATCGCTCGAACACGAACTGCGGATGCATCCGTTGCGGGAATCCTTGGCGGCGAGAGTGATCCGGGCTCTTGCGGCCGGTGGTCAACACAGCCGCGCCCACGAGGTGTTCGCCGCCACCCGCAGGCTGCTCCACGCGGAGCTCGGCGTCGTGCCTTCCCCCGAGCTCGTACGCGCCCGGGATGAAATGACCGGCAGCGCCGCCGAACCCGGTTCGCGACTGCCCGCGAGGATCACCAGCCTGATCGGGCGTGAGTACGAGGTGGAACAGGTCGCGGCGCAGCTCGACGCCGTGCGTGTGCTGACCTTGACCGGTCCGGGAGGCGTCGGGAAAACCAGTCTCGCAGTCGAAGTCGCCACCCGGCTGGCACCGCACCGGTCGGGCGGATGCCGGCTGGTCGAACTGGCCGCGGTCGGCGAATTCGAGCCGATAGCCGGAGCTGTCCTTGCTCAGCTGGGCGATCTCGTTCATGCCGAGGGCCCGCAGGTCGCACAGGACTCTGCCCTCGGTCGCGTCGCCGCTCGGATCGGCCGCCGAAGCACGGTACTGCTGCTCGACAATTGCGAACATCGGCGCGATGTCGCCACAGCGATCTCGAAGCTGCTGAGCCTGTGCCCGAACCTGACAATCCTCGCGACCAGCAGGCAGCCACTCGGCATCGACGGGGAAACGCTCTTCCCGGTCCGCCCGCTCGCGCTGCCACCCCTCGACTGCGCGCCTGCCGACGTCCTGGAATCCGCTGCGGTGCAATTGTTCCTGGATCGCGCCCGCACGGTACGCCCCGGCTTCGTGCTGGCCGACGACAATGCCGCAACCATCAGCGCCATCTGCCGTCGACTCGACGGTATACCGCTGGCTCTGGAACTTGCCGCCGCCCGCGTCCGGTTCATGACTCCCCAGCAGATTCTGGACCGGCTCTCCGACCGCTTTCGTCTGCTGGTGGGCAATCAGCATGGAGTGGAACGACATCGCTCACTGCATGCGGCGCTCCTCGGGAGCTGGAAGACACTCGGCCATCCGGAGCGTCGGCTCGCGAGGCAGCTTGCGACACTGCCGGACGGCACCTCCCTCGACACGCTGGAACAATCGTGCACCGGCGATGTGCTCGGGACGCTGGCCTTGCTCGTGAGCCGATCCTTCGTCGACTTCGACGGCCATCGCTTCCGCATGCTCGAAACAATCCGGGCATTCACTCTCGAGACCGCTCCCGTAGCGCGACGCCCGATCACACGTCCCCTCTCCCCGCGCCGCCCCGGACGACGGGCGGCGCAGCAGCCTTCGCGTCGTCGGCGCTGTACCACAGGTCTTACCGACCGAAACGAGATCTCGAAAGCGAGCCGAAAATGACGGTCGATCAACTCCCGCGGCGCGCGGGTCGCAGGGAATGGACCGCGCTCGCGGTCCTGATCCTCCCCTTATTGCTGGTGTCCATGGATGTCTCGGTGCTCTACTTCGCGGTGCCCTTCATCGCACGCGATCTGAATCCGACGGCGACACAACAACTCTGGATTTTCGACATCTACGGATTCGTCCTCGCCGGACTGCTGCTGACGATGGGCGCGGTCGGTGATCGCATCGGGCGGCGGCGACTGCTGCTCATCGGCGCGGCCGGATTCAGCGCGGCCTCCTTCGCCGCCGCCTACGCGCCGAATGCGGAGTCTCTCATCGCGGCCCGTGGTGTCCTCGGCATCGCGGGAGCGACACTCATGCCGTCCACATTGGCACTGATCCGCAACATCTTCGCGCACGACAGCGACCGCGCCAAGGCCATGGCCGTGTGGGCCGGGGTGATGAGCGGCGGCGTGGCCATCGGCCCCATCTTGAGTGGGGCGCTGCTGCAATACTTCTGGTGGGGATCGGTATTTCTGATCAATATCCCAGCCATGGTTCTGCTCCTGATACTGGCACCGCTGCTGCTGCCGGAATTCCGCGGTGCGCGTGGCGGGTCTTTCGACGGAGTCAGCGCAATCCTGTCGCTGGCCGCGGTGATGCCCGCGATCTACGGGATCAAGGAGTGGGCGGCCGACGGATTCACCGCGGCCCGATTGGCCTGTGCGCTGGCCGGCTCGGTGATCGGCGTCCTGTTCGTGCGACGGCAGCGCAGAGTTCCCGATTCGGTGCTCGATGCGAGTCTGTTCACCCAGCGCGCCTTCACGGTATCGGTGGCCGCACAGCTGCTCGCCATGTTCGCCCTCGTCGGCAACGCCGTTTTCGTCACCCAGTATCTGCAGTCCGTGCTCGGCATGAGCCCCTTCATCTCCGCGCTGTGGAGCCTCGCGCCGGCGGTTCTCGTGGGTGGCGCGGCCCCGTTGGCCGCCGTGCTGGCCCCGAAGCTGGGGGCCGGACCCGTGGTGGCCGCCGGATTCATCATCGCCGCAGCGGGTTTCGCCGTGATGGCCACGATCGGAATGCACGCACTGATCCCGATCTTGATCGGCGCGGGCCTGCTGGGTGCCGGGCTGGTGATCGTGATGACCCTCGTCACCGACCTGGCCGTCGGCACGGTGACCCCCGAGCGCGCCGGCGCGGCGTCCGCGGTGCTGGAGACCGGCGGCGAGCTCGGAGGCGCACTGGGGATCGCGATTCTCGGCAGTATCGGCGCGGCCGTCTATCGACACCGGGTGGAAACGGCGATCCCGGCGGACCTGCCCGCGCGGGCCGCGCACACCCTGCGCGAAACCCTGGGCGGTGCGGCCGGGGTCGCCTCCGAGCTGCCCGCGCGCATCGGTGACCCGCTGCTGTCCGCCGCGCGCGTCGCGTTCACCGACGGCCTCGACACCATGGCGGCGGTCGGAGCCGCGGTCATGCTTCTCGCCGCACTCGCCTGCGGCCTTCTCCTGCGGCGCGGCCGACCGGCCGGGCCGGACAGTCCTACCGACCAGCATCTCTAAGGAGCATCGCAATGAACATCGCCTTCGGACCGATCTTTCAGGTGGCGTGGGTGGTCCACGACCTCGACTCCGCCGAGAAGGAGCTCGGCGACCGCTACGGCGTCGAGCGCTGGGTGCGGGTGCCGGGCATCCATTTCGGCCCAGAACATTGCCTATTCCACGGCAAGCCGGCGGATTTCACGATCGATTCCTCACTCGGCTATGCGGGTGGGCAGCAGGTGGAACTCATCACTCCGGTGTCCGGAGACAGCCACTACACCGACATGCTCACACGGTCCGGGCCCGGCCTGCACCACATCGCTTGGGTGCCGGAGGATTTCGATGCCGCGTTGACCGCGATCGAGGCGAACGGCACGGATATCGTCGCGCGCGGAGTCTTCCCCGAGATCGGCATGGAGTCGATCTACCTGGACGGCGGGCCGCTGGGCGCGTACATCGAATTGCTGCGCCTGTCCCCACAGGTTCGCGCGATGTTCGACAGCATGGTTCCCGAGGGATACCGCAATCCCTGGCAATGAAATGACCAGTGCACACGTGCTCGGGCCCTTCCGCTGCCCCGTTTTCGCGGCGCTGCCGTCGGCGTGTTGAACTATCCGGCATGCTTGGCTTCATCACTGACACGGCCGGCCGAGCCGGGTTGCGGCTCGCCGACGACCTGCCGGAACCGACACCTGCCGCCGACGAGGTCGTCGTCGAGGTCAAGGCCTACGCGATCAATCACGACGAACGGAACCTGATCGCGCGACGACCCACTGGCTGGCGACCCGGGCAGGACGTCGCCGGTGTGGTGATCCGGGCGGCCGACGATGGCAGTGGGCCCGCGGTCGGAGCCCGGGTCGTGTGCTACATGGACTGGGAGGGCTGGGCCGAGCGCCTTCCCGTCCCCACCCGGCGGGTGGCGGTGCTGCCCGACGCCGTCGGCTTCGAACAGGCGGCATCGCTGCCGATCGCCGGTGTGACCGCCCTGCGTGCCGTCCGGGTGGGCGGCGCGATCCTGGGGCGTGAGGTGCTGGTGACCGGGGCCACTGGCGGCGTCGGCCAGTTCGCCGTGCAATTGGCGGTGGCGGCGGGCGCTCGGGTGACCGCGCAGGTGAGCGGTCCCGGCCGTATCCAGGAAGCCTACGAACTCGGCGCGCACCATGTCGTCACCGATCTCGCCGACGAATCACTCGGCCCGTTCCATCTGGTTTTGGACGGGATCGGTGGACCGCTGCTCGCGCAGGCGATCCGTCGCATGGCTCCGGGAGGCCACCTGGCTTGGTACGGAAACGTCGGTGGCGCAGCTGAATTGACCCTCGCCGACTTCTTCGGCCACGCCGGCGCCTGGAACGCCCACATCGTCGGCTTCATCAGCCCGGTACCCGAGGAAACCCTCGGCGACGACGTCGGCATCCTCGCCGCACTCGTCGCCGACGGCCGCCTGCGACCCCGCATCGGCCTCACCCTCGACTGGACGCGAACCCCGGAAGCTTTCGAGGCTCTCGCCGACCGCACACTACGCGGCAAAGCGATTCTCACCATTGGACGGTGAAGACAACCACGGAATCTGGGCCGTCGACGGCGGTGTGGAGTTGAGATAGCCTGACCGCGAGCCAGATTCCCCCGCGCCACCGTGTTCGTCATATGCGTTGTGCCAAGCAGGTTTCGGGTCGTACCGTTATCTCTCCGTGCGTGACAGCCAGAAGTGAGACCACACATGCAACTGAAACGAACGTATGCGAACAAGCTCGTCGCCGCACTCGCGGTGGGCACCGCGATACTCGCGGGCACGGCCCTGTCGGGCGCGGGAACGGCCAACGCGGCGGAGTACTGGGGTGGTCCGGTCGACATTCACTGCTCGGGGCTCAGCCCCAACATCGTCGACTTCCCCTACACGAGCACAATCTACTGGTCCGGCGGTAGCGCCCGACCGGGAGTAGCATCGTTCACCGTCAATCCGGGAATCAGTGTCTGGGGCTATGGCACCCATCCCACTCTCACCTGGACCAACCTGGCCACCAGAGCGTCTGGCACCGTGACCGGCTACGGCAGGGTCTCGCTCGGCGACCCGACTGGCGTCTACTTCGCAAACATCGCCACCGGCCCCGGACCCGTGCGGCTCGATCTGTCGGTCGTCAACACCGGACCGGCCCCGCTACCTCCGGCCATCTGCTCGGGCACGATCAACATCCGCTGATCCGCTCGGTGGGGTCGGACTCCGAAGATCCAAATTTCCACTGGCCCACTGGGTTCGGTTGGGCAAGTGCTGAAACGAATCCGGGCTCGACACCGATTGAACGGTGTAAAAGGAGCTGATCATGCAGGGCAGGAATCTTCGAGTTTGGGGTGTGATCGCGGCGGGGCTGGTCGCGGTGTCGGGGTGTAGCTCGATGCCGGCGTCCTCGAGAACAACGACCAGTACCGTGTCCACGTCGGCGGACTCCGTACCGCCGACGACGGCGACCACCGGCGCGGACGACCGGTCAGGACCCACGACGGAGACGCCGGCAGTGCCCGCACAGGGAGAGAGCACCACGCCGGCCGCGTCAGCGGATACATCTGCCGCCAGCAGACAGACAGACAGCTGTCCCGTGGGGAAGAACGTTCTGCGGCAAGCCTTGCGGAACAGCGTGTACGAATCGCGCCTTTACCACCCGATCGAACTCGAAGATCAGATCGATTGCGCGGGCGGTTGGGCTATGGCCCATAACGGAACTCACGGAGGCACCCGGGAGCGCACCAAAATTCTTTACCACTATACCAACAGCACATGGGAGGCCATCGCGATCGGCACCGGGGAGATATGCACTGGTGTTCCCGCCGAGGTCGCCAACCAGATCTGCTATCGGTGATCGAGTCTGCTGTTGTTCGGTTTCGCTGCGGTGAGCCCCCATAATCCAGCGAATCAACCTTCACAGCAACGCATTTCGATCAATAACTCGCTAGCGCCAGTTTCGTTCGACTGGACCCCACATGCCGGGCCCCCGTCGTCGGTGGCGCGGCGACGGGGGGGATATCAGCTCGTCGTCTCGTAGGTCAGTTTCACGATCTTCGAAAAGGTCTTCACGGCTGTGAGCCTCAGCTTGGCGTCTTGACCTTCTTGGAAGTACTGCTTGCCGCGTCCCAGCAGTAGCGGGTAGACGGTCATGTCGATGACATCGATCAGGCGCTCCCGCAGCAGCGTCTCCCCGAGTCGGCCGTGGCCCAGGATCAGCAGGTTCCCTCCTGCCTGCTGTCTGAGCCGGGTCACCTCGGCGACGACGTCGCCTCGGACGATGGTCGTGTTGCCCCAGTCGGCGTGTTCCAGCGTGGAGCTGAATACATATTTCGGGATCGTGTTGAGCCGGTCGGCCCACATCGGCTTGTGGGTGCCGCTGCCGTAGAGCTTGGCGAACCCCTCATAGGTGTGACGGCCGAACAGGATCGCGTCGCATGCCATCAGTAAGCCCAAGCCATCGCGCAAATATGCCTCGTCCTGGTATTCGCCGACCTTCATCATCCCGACCGGGTCTTCGTAGACGCCGTCCGCCGAAACCAGGACGTACTCGATCACTTTCCGCGTAGCGCTTGCCTGCGTGGTGGAACCTTCCGGTGTGCCGGATGCGGTGTCGGTAGTCATGCCGCACCACCGGCCGGTGCTGCGGCCGTGTCGAACTCCACCGCTGTGCCGACCTCGACTCCGCCGCCCTCGGCCAACGCCGGGCAGCTCTCGGCGATCGCGACCGCCGCATCGAGATTCTCGGCTTCCACGACCGAATAGCCGCTGGGCGAGCTGCCCGCCCCGCACTCGCCTACGGCGGTTGTTCCATGTGTCGGCAGTCCCTGATCGAGGACATGCTCTCCCAGGCCGCCGAACCAGGCAAACCACGCCGAGAGAGTTTCGGGCTTGCCGGACGTGAATTCTGGGGGCATCCGGTAGGTGAACACGAACTTGGCCATTGTCGGCTCCTTCGATCTCGTCTGGACGGTTCGGTGCACTGTGGAGTGCGCCGTCATTTGTTCAGATCCCACCGTTGGGCAGAACTGGGCGGTGCTACTGCGCCGGGCTGGCCACCATGCGCATCCGGGTGCTTATCCAGGGAGTGTGCGGGGAAGGCCGAATCGGGCCAGGATGCTGTTGTCGAACCGGGTCAAGGCGGTGATGCGGTCGGCGGCGAGGGTGAGGACCATCAGACCCGTCGCGTGCCAGAGGGACGTGCCCGAGTCCAGGAGATAGACGCCGAAGGCGGGTTGGCCGTTGGCTCGCGTCGCGACCAGACGATAACTGGGGGCTCGAGCGAAAACGGCGGCCTGGAAGCGGGTGACCGCCTCGCGCCCGAGGTATTCGACCGGCAGCGGCGGCATCGTCAGTCGGACGTCGTCGGCGAGTAACGCGACGACGCCGTCGACGTCGCAGGATTCGAAGGCCCGGGTGAGCCGGTCGACGAGCCGCCGCTCGGCTGGTGAGCCGGGCGGCGGGGGTGGTTGCTGTGCGCCGAGTTTGGGTGCCCGCCGCTGCATGCCGGCGCGGGCGCGTTTGAGGGCGCTGGTGACCGATTCCTCTGTGGTGTCGAGGAATTCAGCGACATCGGCGGCGCGGTAGCCCAGCACGTCGCGCAGGATCAGCACGGCGCGCTGACGTGGCGGCAGATACTGGACGGCGGTGACGAAGGCTAGGGATATCGCCTGTGCGGACTCGTAGCGGGCTTCGGGGCCGGGAGCGGGGTCACCGAGGCCCTCGAGCAGGACGTCGGGATACGGCTCGAGCCACACCACCTCGCCGTGGGCGGACGGCTCGGGCAGCTCGAACCTGGCCGCGCCTGCACCGGGAATCGCCATTCGGGGCCTCCTGTCGGCCGTCCTCAACATTTTGAGGCAGCGGTTCGTCGCGACGCGGTAGAGCCAAGTCCGGACCGAGGACCGCGCCTCGAACGCGCCGAGTCCCTTCCAGGCGTCCAGCAAGGTCTCCTGCAGGGCGTCCTCGGCGTCGTGCATCGAACCGAGGAACCGGTAGCAATGCACCATCAGTTCCCGGCGGAAGGGTGCCACGAGCTCGCCGAACGCCTCGGCGTCACCGGCCCGGCACCTGGCGATCAACTCTGCTGTCACCGCATCGTCCTCGTTTCGAGTCGGCCGACCCCCCAGTGCGCCACAGCGGCCGGCGACGGATTCGGTCCGGGCTTCGGACCTCAGTCGCGGCCTGCCGAGACGAGAGTATCGGCCAGTTCTGCGGGTCGGCTGAACATCACGTAGTGGGAGCCCGGAATCTGCAGGATCCGGGCAAGTGGACCCAATCGCTGGGCGAACCGCGGGAAGGAGGCGTATTCGCCGGGCGGCAGCGCGAAGTCACTGACCGGATTCACGTAACTGGCTTGCAGCCTTCCGGACCCAACCAGCTCGTGAAACGTTTCGAGGTCGAGTTTGTCCGTGAAATATCTGACCGGAATGGGCGACATCTGGGCGTAGATCGCCGTCGCGGCAGCGGAATCCATATCGTTGCACGCACGTTCGCGGATCACCGGGAACGGCAGGAGGAAGCCCTGAGCCGGATCGGTCATGTCGAAGAAGGCGGCGTCTGCCGGTGGGAATTCATCGGCCAGTGTGTGCCCGGCTGCGGGGACGAACGCGCTCAAGAAAACCAATCGCTTGATCCGCGGCAGCGCCTGCACGGCCGTCTGGGCGATGTAGGCGCCCCCGATCGAGTGGCCGACCAGGACAACGTCGGACAGGTCGTGGTCGTGAAGGTATGCGGTCAGGGAGGCGACGGCGTCGGCATGTGCCAGCGTCATCGGATCGCCCGGACGGTGCCCGGCCAGGGTCGGGGTGTGCACGGTGTGTCCGTTGGCACGTAGCACGCCGGCAGTTTGCTCCCATATCGCGCCGTTCTGGAATGCTCCATGGATCAGCACGAACGTCAGAGATGCGGGGGTCATACTGAACTCCTATCGGTTGGTGACGGCGGCGCGTGCCGCCGGATGACTCGTCACCCAGACAGATCCCCTGCGCCAGTAAAACTGGGCGGCCTTCGCCGCGAAATCGGGCGGATATGGCGTGACCGCAGGTCAGGGCAGTGTTTGGCTCGAAAGCGGTCTACTGTGCGCTCGGGAGCGATTGAGGCAGGTCGAAGGTAGGGAGGACGGTGTTTTCGAAGCGGGTCATAGCGCTGATTCGGTCGCCGGTGAGGGTGAGAACGAACAGGCCGGCTCCGTGGATGCCGGTGGGGGTGTGCCGGTAGACCCCGAATGCCGGCTGACCGTTGGCTCGCGTCGGCACCAACTCGAACGTCTGTCCTGTGCCGAAAACGAATGCGCAGAAGCGGGCCACGGCGTCTCGGCCGTGGTATTCCAGCGGTATCGGTGGCATCGACATGAACACGTCGTCGGTCAACAGAGCCACCAACGCATCGATGTCGGCGGATTCGTAGGCGGTGACGAACTTCGCCACGATCGCGTCCTCGGCAGGTGAGTCGCTGGCAGGCGGCTGCTCTCGGGCAGTAGTCACCGGCAGTCGGCGCTGCATTCCTGCACGCGCGCGTTTGAGGGCGCTCTTGACCGATTCGACGGTCGTGTCCAGCATGTCGGCTACTTCGTTCGCGTGGAATCCGAGGACGTCGCGCAGGATCAGGACGGCGAGCTGGCGAGGCGGCAAGATCTGCAGGGCGGTCACAAAGGCCAGAGAAATGGATTCGGTTTGCTCGTAACGCGCCTCCGGACCGAGCGGCACACTGATCGCACCGTCCAGAAGGTCGTCGGGATAGGGCTCGAGCCAGTGGATTTCGCCGAGCCCGGTGGGTTCGGGTGGTTCGATTCCCGGGTAATCCCACTGCTTTGCAGGACGTCGGCGAGCAGAGCGCAGCGCATCGAGGCACCGGTTGGTGGCGATGCGATAGAGCCAGGTGCGAACCGAAGCGCGCCCGTCGAATCGTTCGAGACCTCGCCACGCGGCGAGCATCGTGTCCTGCAGAGCGTCCTCGGCATCCTGAAACGATCCGAGCATCCGATAGCAGTGCACCTGCAGCTCGCGACGGTGTGGCTCGGTCAACGCCCGAAACGCCTCGCCGTCGCCGGCCCGTGCCCTCGACATCAGGTCCGTTCTCACCAACCCCACGCTCGCCACCTCACTCCTTGTGTGCAATTCCATCCCGTATGGACGTCTGGCGAGGCGCGAACGGGGCGGTCACCCGACCGCCCCTTTTTCCGATGCGGCGGCGTCCACACCAGTGACAGCCGACAACATCATCAAAGGAGCACGGAAATGGGAAAGATCATCCTCACCTCGAACGTCACGCTCGACGGAGTGGTCCAGGACCCGGACGGCGCGGAAGGCTTCGCACAGGGCGGCTGGTTCCACCAGTTCGTGGGGGCCAAGGACCTCGAAGACTGGACCGTCCGCGAGACGCAGGAAGCCCTCGATGCCGAGGTGCTGCTGCTGGGCGGGCGGACCAATGCGTGGTTCGCGGACCGGATGACTGAGCAGAATTTAGCAGAAGGCCGCGTGAGCCCCGAGTGGGCGAACAGAGTGCGCAGCATGCCCAAGTACGTCGTGTCGTCAACTCTCGATGCCCCTCGGTGGAGCAACGTCTCGGTCCTGGGCGGTGACGCGGTCAAGGAGGTTTCGGAGCTGAAGCAGAAAGTGGACGGAGAAATCCTGATCTACGCCAGCTACCAGCTCGCGCGCACGCTGATAGAACACAACCTGCTCGACGAACTGCGGCTGGTCGTGTTCCCGGTCGTCGTGGGATCAGGCCTGCGCCTGTTCGACGAGATCTGCGACAAGAAGCCGCTGCACCTGGTCGACACCCGAAAGATGGGTGAGGGCCTGGTCTTCTACAGCTACGAAGTCGTCCAAGCCTAACGACGGCTCCATCACCCGGACCGCGCCCGCACGAGCCGCATCAGCCGGGAAAGGGCCACCCGCCACCGCCCACAAGATCCCAGGCTCTGCTCCACATTCGGTGGCCATGGTGGCACTGCCGTCAATTCCGCAGTCTCGGTGAGACAGGAATGACCTTGTCGCAGTGAGTGTTTCGCGCAAACATCGTGATTTGCGCTAGCGCGGACCACCGGATGGGGGCCGCCACCACCGAGTGGATGCTGCTGGTGATGTTGGTCCGGTGAGGCTGGTGGGCCGGGTGGTGTGGTGGTTGGCTGGGTGAACAACGGCAAAAGAACGGAAAACAGGGTTCCGACAGATAGCCGGAACCCTGTTTCCACTGGTCAAAGGCGCGCCCGGAGAGACTCGAACTCCCAACCTTCTGATCCGTAGTCAGATGCTCTATCCGTTGAGCTACGGGCGCAGGATCACTGAAACTCGAACTTCCAACCTTCTGATCGGTAGTCAGATGCTCAGTGCGTCATATTCAGTTGTGGCGCCCGGCGAACCGGGCGTGGCGGAGGCGAGAGGATTTGAACCTCCGGTCCCCGTGAAGGGACAACTCATTAGCAGTGAGTCCCATTCGGCCGCTCTGGCACGCCTCCTGGAGCCTTCTCTTCGAGGGCTCAGTCCTTTCGAACCGCCGAGAGCAAAGAGTACAGAGCAACCGCTCAGGACGCAAAACGACTGGTCAGCGTAGGTGCGCATCGAACCAATCGAAGATTCTGGTCTGTGCGTCGATCAGAGTGTCCACGTCGGCGTCATCATCGTCGTCGAAGCCCGGGCGGTCCGGGCGATGCCGCAGGCCCGGGTAGCTGACCACCAGGGTCGCCACCGCGGCGGCCGCGGCCGCGTCGCGCAGCTGCTCGACCTGATCGGCAGGGGTGGCCGGATCGTCGGTGCTGTACAGGCCCAGCCAGGGGGCGCGCAGCCGCGGCGCGGCCTCGATCAGCGCGACCGCCCGGACGGTGATCGGTTCGATGATGCCGGGGGCGGCGACGCTGACCGCGGCGCCGATCGGGCGGTCGGTCGCGACCTGGAACGCCGCGGTGCCGGCGCTGTCGAATCCGAGCACCCCGGTGCAGTCGGGGAAGACGCCGCGCTCGACCAGCCAGTCGAAGCTCGCGTCGAAGTCGTCGAACAGGTCGGGACCGAACACGCCCTCCCCTTCGGCCACGTCGCCGCGGTGGAAGAGGTTGGGCGCCACCACGATCCACCCCTCACTGGACAACGACGCCATCAGCCGAAGCAATTCGTCGGCAAACTCGCGAGATTCGTGGAGCACGATGATTCCGCCGCGCGCGCTGCCGTCGGGTTCGATCACCCGCAGGGGCACTCGCGCGGCGCTCGCCGCGGGCCGATCCGGTGCCGGCGTAGGATCGTCCGCGCCCAGCGGCGCGTCGTCCCGATAGCTGACCGACATGAAACAAGGATAGTTCGCCCGCAAATCTTTCGGGAGATATATCCCGAGGGTGAGGTTCGGGCAGAAAATTTCCGGCCACATCCACTCCGCGATCGCAAGCAATGGGCACGGCTACTGTGGTGGAGTGACCGCTCGCATCCGTCCGGACCTCGAGTCCATCCCCGCCTACACCCCCGGCCGCAGCCATCCCGGCGCGGTGAAACTGGCCAGCAACGAGACCACCCACGGCCCGCTGCCCACGGTCGCCAAGGTCATCGCCGAGGCCGCCGAACTCGCCAACCGGTACCCCGACAATCAATCCAGCGAACTTCGCGCGGCCATCGCGGAATTCCACGGTGTCGGGGTGGCGAACATCGCGGTCGGCTGCGGCAGTGTCGCGCTGTGCCAGGAGTTGGTCCAGATCACCTGCGACGCACCGACCGACGAGGTGATGTTCGCGTGGCGTTCGTTCGAGGCGTATCCGATCGTCACCCAGGTGGGCAATGCGCGCGCGGTGCAGGTGCCGCTGACCGAGGGTCTGGCGCACGACTTCGACGCGATGGCCGCCGCGATCACCGAGCACACCCGGCTGATCTTCGTCTGCAATCCGAACAACCCGACCGGCACCGCGGTCGGCCGCGCCGAGGTGGTCCGGTTCCTGGACGCGGTGCCTGAGCACATCCTGGTGGTGCTGGACGAGGCGTACTACGAGTACGTGCGGCTGGCGGACCGTCCCGACGGGGTGGAGATCCGCCGCAATCGGCCGAATGTACTTGTGCTGCGCACCTTCTCGAAGGCATACGGCCTGGCCGGACTGCGGGTGGGCTATGCCGTCGGCGATCCGGAGGTCATCACCGCACTGCTCAAGGTGCACATCCCCTTCAGCGTGAACCGCCTGGCGCAGGCCGCCGCGATGGCCTCGCTCGAGGCCCGGGAGGAACTGCTCGACCGCACCGATCGCACGGTGGCCGAACGCGATCGGATGCGCACCGCGCTGCTGGCGGCCGGATATCGAGTCGTGCCCAGCGAGACGAATTTCCTGTGGCTGGAACTCGGTTCGCGCAGTGGCGAATTCGCTGAGGCCAGCGCGGAGGCCGGGGTCCTGTTGCGCCCCTACGGGTCCGACGGCGTGCGGGTCACCGCGGGCGATCCGCACGAGAACGATCTGCTCCTGGCGTTCGCGACCGATCCGGAAATCACCGGCCGCTTCCTAGCCTGAGAATCGCCGCGCCTCAGCGGGTTCCGAGCGCGCGGGCCAGTATGGGCCAGGCCCGCGGCACCTCCTGCCGCCAGTATGGCCAGGAATGGGTGCCGACCGGCTCCAGGTCCACCGTCGCGGGAATCTGCATGCGCGACAACCGATCCGCCATCGCCAGGGTGCACGCATAAGTACCGGCTTCCAGCGGGCCGCCGAACAGGACCGAGGTCCGGGCATCGGGATTGCCGGGTCCGTCGAACGGGCCCGGCAGGCCGCTGCCCGCAGACAGGAACAGGGCGGTGCCGCGCAGCCGGTCCGCGTGCGTCATCACGTCATGGGCGAGCCAGTCCGGATTCTTCTGATCGCCGAACATATTGTCCGGGTCGCCGTTGTAGGTGCGAACGATGGCGCGCGCCTGCGCCTGCCCGAGGTCCGAGCCCATCGCATAGCAGCCGCTGTGCGCGGCAACCGCGCGGTACACCCCCGGGTTGCGCATGGCGAGCATCATGGCCGCCTCCGCACCCATCGAGACACCCTCGAGGGCCTGGCGGCCGTCGCCACCGAACTGCGCGTCGATCAGCGGCGGTAGCTCGCGGGTGAGGAAGGTCTCCCATTTGTTGTTGCCCAGCACGGGATCCGGGTGCACCCAGTCGGTGTAATAGCTGGCCGGGCCGCCGACCGTGAGCACCACGTTGACGTCCTTGTCGGCGAAGAACCGCGCCGCGCCGCCGAGCTGGGTCCAGTTGTTGTAGTTGTTGCTCGCGCTGCGGCCGTCGAGCATGTAGAGCGTGGGCCGCCGCTGACTCCGATCCGCCGGAAGCAGGATCTGCACCTGCACGGTGCGGCCCATCGCGGGCGACTTCACGAACAGCCGCAGCCAGCGATCGGTGATCCGCTCGATGTGGTCCAGCGAGGCCACCGTCGGGCGGGGATTGTCGACCGGCGCCTGCGGCTCGGGTCCGTCGGACGACCCCGTATTGCTCGGCGGCGCACCTGCCGCGAGCGGACCGACGAACGTCGCCACACCGAGCAACAGTGCGACACTGGCAAGGGCGCCGGCTACCCGACGCCATATCCGGCGGCGTCTCATGGCCGTCATCGTGCCAGACCCACCCAACCCGTTAACCACACGAAATGCCCAACTTGCCACAAAAGTGATACAAAAGTGATTCGTCACACACATGTACAGCAAGCCCGGCGCCACCCCACCCCCGCCCGGCCGATTCGGCAACCCACCCCGAGCCCAGTACTCTGGGATGGCCTCGGCGACGCCGAGGCAGGGTGAGTTGCCCGAGCGGCCTAAGGGAACGGTCTTGAAAACCGTCGTGGTTCACGCCACCGTGGGTTCAAATCCCACACTCACCGCAGGTGAGGCGGCATGACTGGCTGTCATCACGGTCACGCGGTCCGCAGTTGGTCCGCAGCAGTCCGCGCGCCGACTTCCATCGCGTCGGCCACGGGTTCGTGTTCCGGATGGCACTTGCCCCCGTCTGCAACGCAGTTGCTGCCGAATTCAGCCGTACAGGATCAAGAGGCGGCGCTTTGGCGACGTGGTATCGCCGCCACCTCAGTCTCTTTGCCTGATCTATGCATCGACGATGCAGTGTGGTCGTTCCCGGAGCCGTACCCGACTTGCTCTCCCGCGACCTCTCATCCGATCCGCCGGCGCCAGCGATCGGCCTGGTTGTGGTCCGGTCTACCGAACCGCGGGGCGAGGGTCCCACTTCCTCATGCCGTCATCGTCTCGCTCCACTCGCCCGAGTCAAGGACCACCTTCAGTGTCCGCTGCGCGGTGCTGCGCATCCTTGACACGACCGAACTCCGCTGAGGGCGGCAGGTATGAGGATGAGGGGGAAGAGCAGTCAGGGGCGGATAGACGACCTATCTGCGGGGACACCGCCAGTACGCTGATGAGCGTATGCAAGCAAGCCGAATAAGCGCTCCGACGAGCCCGCCGCGGACGCGCTCGAGGAGTCACCGCATGGTTAGCTATGAGCTGCCAACTCGTCGGCGTCCACGCGCGCGACGGTAGCCTCGACGATGGCATAGTCGGCCTGATCGAGCGCGTAGAGCGCGAATTCGACGGCGACCGTGGCGTCCTTCTCGGCGCGCTCGGCATAACGCTCGGCACCCTTGAGATCGCGTTCAGCGCGGTGTTCTGCGGCCTTGGCGCGAACAGTAGCGAAGTGACTATCGACCGCGGTACGCAGCTCCTGCGCCTTCGACTGCACATCCGCCTGTGCTTCCGTGGCCGCCTGGCCAGCCTTAGCACGACGAGACTCCATGGCTGATGTCATCGCTTCTCGCTGCTGTTGCAGCTTTTTCTTGTTTCTCGCTGCGGCGGCGTCGATAACGTCTTCGGTCTTCTTCGCCCGAATGGACAAGTCGTGCAACTGGTCGGAGAGTTTTTGCATCTGAAGGCCCCTCTCAGCGTCGATTCTGTGTGAGTGTTCGCAAGAGCAGCTGCCTCGTTTGAGTCTAGACCCCTCAGGGCGGACCGACGTATGTTCGAACTTATGTTCGAGAACATCGCAGCGGTGGCTTCCGCCCCCGGCGGTCCACCCGTCACATGGCGCAGTGCAGTGTGGGATCGGTCGGGAACGGGAGATGAAAGCACAGGACCCAGTTATCGATGGTGTCCTGCTGTCGGTTCTGCGGTAGGACGGTGACCTGACGGTCCAGCATGTCCGGATTTCCGGGGAAGCGGACCTCGATCCGGTGCTGGCCCGCCGGCACACCGAAGCCCAGATCCGCGGGGCCCAGCACGAACTTCCCGCCCGGCACGAATTTCGCGACGGGAAATCCGCCACAGGTCGGTGTGCACTGATTGACGCCGTCGACGAGGAATATGTATCGATCGGGACCGCCGGGCACCGGCGCGGGCAGGTGAATTACGACCCGCCCGCGCCCGACCACCATCGACGCGGGTTGGTCGGCCTGCGCGGGCGCGGCCGACACCATGGCCACCGCCGCGGTGAGGATACCGAGCGCGGCCATCCCCGCCGACCGGAACATCTTTCGCTCGATCCGCACTGTCATCTCCTGTTCTCGCCATGTCCCTATCGGGCTCGACCCGGCATACAGAATGCGGTGCCGACAATCGGCCCGGTTGTCACCCGAGCTTCTCAGCGCGGAGGCCGGGATGCGAGTTCTTTGTCGATGCGCTCGAAAACCTCACCGACGATGGTCAATTCGGCCGGAGTAAGCAGGTCGACGAAGTCTCGGCGGACCTCGGCGACGTGGGCGGGGGCGGCCTCGCGCAGGCGGCGCATGCCCTCGTCGGTGAGGTGGGCGCGGACGCCGCGGCCGTCCTCCTCGCAGCTGGTGCGGCGGACCATGTGCTGTAGTTCCATGCGGCGGATCTGGTGGGTCAGGCGGCTTCTGGAGGACATGACGCCGTCGGCCAGGTCGCTCATGCGCAGGGAGTGGTCGGGGGCCTCGGAGAGCAGGACCAGGATGCGGTACTCGGCGAGGCTCAGGTCGCTGTCGCGCTGGAGCTGGCGGTTGAGCTCGGCCAGGAGCCGCTGGTGGCCGTCCATGTAGGCGCGCCAGGCCTGCTGCTGCGCCGGCTCGAGCCACCGCACCTGCGTTCCCGTCCGATCGCTCGGCTCCGTGTCCATGCGGAGCATTCTATTATCCGGAAGTTATAGCCTGTCGCTCTATTGCAGAACCACTGCCGTAACGCGCCGGATGTGCGCCCGGACGAACCGTGCGGACGGCGCGAGGTCCAGAATTACACCATGTACGCGGTGACGCTCGACGGCTTCGGTGAACCAGACGTGATGCGGTGGGCGCAGGTGCCGGATCTGCCCGCGCCCGGGCCGGGTGAGGTCCTGATCGACGTCGCCGCCGCGGGGGTGAACCGGGCGGATCTGCTGCAGCGGCAGGGGTTCTATCCTCCGCCGCCGGGGGCCAGCGAGCTGCTCGGGCTCGAATGTTCCGGCGTGATCGCGGATGTCGGTGCGGGAGTGCGAGATTGGCGGCCCGGGGATCGGGTGTGCGCGCTGCTGTCCGGCGGCGGCTACGCCGAACAGGTGCTGGTCCCCGCCACCGCCCTGCTGCCGGTGCCCGACGGCATGGATCTCGCCGCGGCCGCGGCGCTTCCGGAGGTATCGGCGACGGTGTGGTCGAACCTGGTGATGCGGGCGGGATTGCACGCGGGGCAGCTGCTGCTGATCCACGGCGGCGGCAGCGGGATCGGCACCCATGCGATTCAGGTCGCGGTCGGCCGGGGCGCGCGGGTCGCGGTGACCGCCGGTTCCCAGGGCAAACTGGACCGCTGCAAGGAGCTGGGCGCGAACATCCTGATCAACTACCGCGAGGAGGATTTCGTCGCCACGCTCGGCGAATTCGGCGGCGCGGACATCATTCTGGACAATATGGGCGCGGCGTATCTGGGCCGCAATGTCGAGGCCCTGGCCGACGACGGACAGCTGTGCATCATCGGCATGCAGGGCGGGATCGGCGGCGAGCTGAACATCGCCGCGCTGCTGGGTAAGCGCGGCACGATCCACGCGACGAACCTGCGCCGCCGGCCCGACACCGGCCGGTCGAGCAAGGCCGAGATCATCGCGGAGCTGCGCCGCCAGCTGTGGCCCTCCATCGCCGACGGGACCGTGATCCCCGTGGTGAGCGCCGAAATTCCCGCCACCGAGGCGCCCGCCGCGCATCGGCTCCTGGATTCCGCCGGCACGATCGGCAAGGTGATCCTGAAGATCCGCGAGCCCTGAGCGCGCCCGCCGTCCCGCTGAGCTCCGCCGGCTCACCGGAGCTCAGTCCAGGGACGCCAGCACCCGGCCGAGCTGATCGATCTCGAATTTGGTTGTGTACGGCGCCAATCCGATGGTGACCGCGCCGCCCTCGTCGTTGACGCCCAGGGCGTCGAGCAGGCGGCTGCCGCCGTGCGCGCCCGAGAGGGTGCCGATGCGGTGGTCGGCGAGCGTGGCCGACACCTTCTCGGCCTGCATTCCGGCGATGGTGAAGCTGACCGTCGGAATGCGCGTGGAGGCGCGGCCGATGACGGTCAGGCCCGTGACGCGGTCGAGCACCTCCATGAGGTGCTCGAACAGGTGATCGTGGTAGTCCTGCAGCGAGGTGACCGACACCTCGAGCCGCTCCCGGCGGGTCCCGGTGGCCTGCTCGTCGAGCCCGGCGAGATAGTCGATCGAGGTGGACAGCCCGGCCAGCAGCGCATACTGATGCCCGCCGACCTCCAGCCGCTCGGCACCCTTGGCGTACGGATTCAGCGACATCGACGGAATCCGGTCCAGGAAGGCGGGATCGCGGAAGACCAGCGCACCGATCTGCGGCCCGCCCCACGCCGGTGCGGACAGGGCGATCACATCGGCATTGAGCTCGTCGATATCGATCAGGGCATACGGTGCGGCGCCGAAGCAGTCGGCGACCAGCAGCCCGCCCACCTCGTGCACCCGATCGGCGGCCACCCGGACCGAGGGCGCGGAGCCGACGATCGGCGAAGCGGCCGTCAAGGCCACCAGACGCGCGGTGGGCCCGATCAGCTCCTCGAACTGCCAGGCCGGCATCTCGCAGGTCTCGATCTCCACCTCGGCCCAGCGCACGTGGGCCCCGTACCTGTTCGCGATGCGCAGCCACGGCGCGACATTCGCTTCGTCATCCAGGCGCGACAGCACGATCCCGGTGCCGAGCCCCAGCCGGGAGCTCAGCGACTCGGCCAGCCAGGCCAGCAGCACCGCGCGATCCGGGCCGAGCACGACGCCCGCCGGATCGCCGCCGACCAGATCCGCCACCGCCTCGCGGGCGGCATCCAGGATGGCGCCACTGCGCCGCGCGGCGGCGTGCCGATTGGTGTGGGAAAAGGCCGACGTGCGGAAACCCGTTGAGACCGCACGCGATACCGAGTCCGGTACCAGCATGCCCGCCTGCGGGTCGAGGTGGATCCAGCCGTCGCCCAGGGACGGAATCAGGCCCCGAACCCGTGCGACGTCGTAAGTCATGCTGGCCACTCTAAGGGCATGGAGCCAGGTG
This sequence comes from Nocardia albiluteola, assembly GCF_018860155.1. Lineage (GTDB taxonomy): Bacteria > Actinomycetota > Actinomycetes > Mycobacteriales > Mycobacteriaceae > Nocardia > Nocardia albiluteola. The sequence goes on along the minus strand of NZ_JAHKNI010000001.1, from coordinate 399,774 downwards.
GCGTAACTGTGTCCGACTTTCAGCAAACCGGAAACCGGAGTCGGGGACCACCGCTTAGCGCGGTACGCGCAAACCCGACATGATGGAGATCATGACGCACTCGGACGGAGAAGCGGAGTCCATCGTGGTAGTCGGACCTGACGGTCAGCCCCTGGTTATACCGGCCAGCTCCCTGGGGGAATCGGCGCTGGGCGGCCAGGTGGTCGGCGACGGCGACGAGGACGCCAAGGAGGAGTCGCTGGCCGATATGGTCGAGCAGCCGGCCAAGGTCATGCGCATCGGCACCATGATCAAGCAGCTGCTCGAGGAGGTCCGGCACGCGCCGTTGGACGACGCCAGCCGCACCCGGCTGCGCGAGATCCACAAGACCTCGGTCCGCGAGCTGGAGCAGGGCCTGGCGCCGGAGCTGCGCGAGGAACTCGAGCGCCTGGCGCTACCGTTCAGCGACGACGCGATTCCGTCCGATGCCGAGCTGCGCATCGCCCAGGCCCAGCTGGTCGGCTGGCTCGAGGGCCTGTTCCACGGCATCCAGACCGCACTGTTCGCCCAGCAGATGGCCGCGCGCGCCCAGCTCGAGCAGATGCGTCACGCGCTGCCGCCGGGGCTGCACGGGCAGCGCGAGAGCGGGCAGCCCGGCGCCGGGAGCAGCGGGCAGTACCTGTAGGCGAAAAACCGTCCCGAACGGTATGAATGCGTGCGCCGAACTCGGCAGTCGCGACTTCGGCTACAGTCGAGCACTGTGCCCGCAGCTGCCCCAGCCGATTCGGTGACCGCCGAACAGAGCCCGGCCGACGCCTCGGTACCCATCGTGTCCGATTCGCAGTCGTTCCGCCGCGCGTTCAAGGATCTGCGCGATGGATTCGCACAGCGTGAACTGTGGCTGTCGCTCGGCTGGCAGGACATCAAGCAGCGGTATCGCCGCTCGGTGCTGGGTCCGTTCTGGATCACCATCGCGACGGGGGTGCAGGCCGCGGCGATGGGCGTGCTCTACGCGGCGCTCCTACACCAGCCACTCAGTTTCCAGCTGCCGTACGTGACGATCGGCCTCATCGTCTGGAATGTGATCAATGCGAGCATTCTCGAGGGTTCACAGGTCTTCATCGCCAACGAGGGACTGATCAAGCAGCTGCCCTCTGCGCTCAGCGTCCACATTTACCGGCTCGTGTGGCGGCAGTTCCTGTTCTTCGCGCACAACGCGATCATCTATGTGATTCTGCTGGCCGCATTCGGAGTCTGGCGGCATCTGAGCTGGACTGCGCTGCTGGCGATTCCAGGCATCGTCCTGCTGTTCCTCAACGCCGCGTGGGTGTCGATCGCATTCGGCATTCTGAGCACTCGCTACCGCGATATCGCGCAGATTCTGAACAGCATGACGCTCATGCTGTTCGTGCTCACCCCGGTCATGTGGAATGCGCAGTCGCTGACCGAACGGGTCGGGGGCATCGGCGGCAAGGCACGGCTGATCGAGCTGGTGCCCACCTTCCATTACCTGGAGATCGTTCGCGCGCCGCTGCTGGGGCAGCCGATCCATCTGCTGTCCTGGGAGGTGGTCGCCGGTATTACCGTGATCGGCTGGGCGGTGGCGATACTGGCATTGAAGAAGTTCCGTTCCCGCGTGCCCTACTGGGTGTAAAGGCCTATATGACCGACCATGTGAGCATCGAGACCCGTGACGCCTGGGTCGAATTCCCGATCTTCGACGCCAAGTCCCGGTCGCTGAAGAAGGCGTTCCTGGGCAAGGCCGGCGGTGCGATCGGGCGCAATACGTCCGACGTCGTCGTGGTCGAGGCGCTGCGGGACATCTCCCTGTCGTTCAAGGAGGGCGATCGGGTCGGCCTGGTCGGGCACAACGGCGCGGGCAAATCCACGCTGCTGCGGCTGCTTTCGGGCATCTACGAGCCCACGCGCGGCAGCGCGCGGATTCGCGGCCGGGTCGCGCCGGTATTCGATCTCGGCGTCGGCATGGATCCGGAGATCTCCGGCTACGAGAACATCATCATCCGCGGGCTGTTCCTGGGGCAGACCCGCAAGCAGATGATGGCCAAGGTGGACGAGATCGCCGATTTCACCGAGCTCGGCGAATACCTGAACATGCCGCTGCGCACCTACTCCACCGGTATGCGGGTGCGGCTGGCGATGGGCGTGGTGACCTCGATCGATCCGGAGATCCTGCTGCTGGACGAGGGCATCGGCGCGGTGGACGCGGAGTTCATGAAGAAGGCCCGAACCCGCCTGCGCGATCTGGTGGCCCGCTCGGGAATCCTGGTGTTCTGCAGCCATTCCAACGAATTTCTGGCCCAGCTGTGCGACACGGCGATCTGGATCGACCACGGAAATATGCGGATGCGCGGCGGCATCGAAGAGGTGGTGCGCGCCTACGAGGGGCCCGAGGCGGGCGACCATGTCGCGCAGATTCTGCGCGAGCTCGAACTGGATCGGGAACTGGAGAGCAACCACTCATGACGCAGTCCCGCATCGTCGCGGTGGTTGTCACCCACAAGCGCCGGGAATTGCTAGCGGAATCGCTGAAAGTGCTCACCGCGCAGACGCACCCGATCGATCATCTGATCGTGGTCGACAATGCCAACGAGCCCGAGGTGGGCGAGCTGGTCCGGGCGCAGCCGGTGGAATCGACCTACCTGGGATCGGAGCACAACCTCGGCGGCGCAGGCGGTTTCGCGCTGGGCATGCTGCACGCCCTGACGCTCGGCGCGGACTGGGTGTGGCTGGCCGACGACGATGGCCGCCCCGAGGGCCCCGAGGTGCTGGCTACCCTGCTCGACTGCGCGGACAAGCACGGCCTGGCCGAGGTGTCCCCAGTGGTGTGCGATATCGAGGATCCCGATCAGCTCGCGTTCCCGCTGCGCCGCGGCGTGGTGTGGCGGCGCAAGCGATCGGAGCTGTACTCCGATTCCGACAGCCAGGACGAGGATTTCCTGCCCGGCATCGCCTCGCTGTTCAACGGCGCACTGATCTCCGGGCGCGCGGTAGATGTGATCGGTGTGCCGGATCTGCGCCTGTTCGTGCGCGGCGACGAGGTGGAGGTGCACCGGCGGCTGGTGCGCTCGGGCCTGCCGTTCGGCACTTGCCTGCGCACGGCCTATCTGCATCCCAACGGATCCGCCGAATTCAAGCCGATTCTCGGCGGCCGCATGCACACCCAATATCCGGACGATCCGGTCAAAAGGTATTTCACCTATCGCAACCGCGGTTATCTGATGTCACAGCCGGGTATGCGTAAGTTGCTGCCGCAGGAGTGGGCCCGATTCTCCTGGTTCTTCCTCGTACAGCAAAAGGATCCGGCGGGTCTGCGAGAATGGCTGCGACTGCGGCGCCTGGGTCGGCGCGAGCAGTTCCACAAACCCGGATAGATCAGCTCGTTCTTGGAGGCATGGCCGTGAGTAATCCCTACGGCGGACAACCACCTTACGGCCAGCCCTGGCAGCCGAACAGCCCGCAGCCGCAGCCCGGTGCGCCGCAGCCGCCGAACGGGAACGGGCCCTACGGCGCGCAGCCGCACGGCGCCTCCGCGCCGAGCATGCCGCAGCCGGGATACGCACAGCCCTCCTCGCCGGGCATTCCACAGCCCGGTTACCCGCAGCCGCAGGGGCCCTCGTCCCCCGGAATTCCGCAGCCGGGTTACGGGCAGCCGCACGGCGCGTCGTCTCCGGGCATGCCGCAGCCCGGCTACGGCCAGCCCGGCATGCCGCAGCAGCCCTACGGCGCCCCCAATCCCGGTATGCCGCAGCAGCCCTACGGCGCCCCCAATCCCGGTATGCCGCAGCAGTTCGGCGGCATGCCCGCGAATCCCTATGGCGGCCAGCCGAATCCGTATGGAGCACCGAATTACGGTGCGCCGCAGGGGATGCCCGTACAGTTCCGCCCCGAACCGGGACCGCCGGGCATCGTGGTGGACACCAGCTACATGCCGATGGCCTTCATGCTCGCGCTGACCGGGCCGCGCATCCTGGTCAACGGGCAGCAGGTGCCGAATGCCAAGTGGGGTATGACCCACATCCCCGTCGGTGCGGGACAGCACCACGTGCAGGTCAAGACCAAGTGGCTGTGGGACTTCGGAACCGCGGAGGCCGTGGTGCCCGTCGCCGACGGGCAGAGCACCCGCGTCTTCTACCGCACGCCCGCGACCTGGTTCGTCGGCGGCGCGATCGGCCCGGTGCCGCAGAAGACGCCGGGCATGATGTTCCTCTACATCAGCTGGGGCATCCTCGGGCTGCTCGTGCTGCTGAATCTGCTGGTGGTCGTGGCCGGCTCGTAGCCCGCGCCGAAAATCGTTTGCCGCGTACGGCGGCAGGCTGTCACAGTGTTAACAGTCCTGCGGGACAACAGAGTTCGCGTCGTTCGCCCGGCCAGCCGGGCAGTCGGAAGGTCGAGGAGGTGGAGAACGTGAAGGTGAATTTCCGGATTGTCGCGGCCGGACAGCGCGCCACATACGCGGGCAGCGCCGCCGCATGTCTCTCCCCTCTCTCCCACTTGCATTGAGCCCCTTCGCGGGCCGATGCCCGGCGAAAGGACGACTCCTCTCGTGGTCGACAACGACCCCCTTCACTCCGCACGGCCGGAATCCGGCCGCTCCCGCTGGGTACACACGGCCGATCGATACCGGCTGGGTCCCGGCCCGTGCGCTCCTCATGGACCGCAGCGCATCTGATGTCGCGACCCATCCACCGGGCCCGCGCGTGCGCGCTGCCCGCGGGCGGATACCAACATCGTCGGCCCGTGCACCCGCGACTGTGATTCTCTATGCAACTGGTTGCATACCCGGCCCGGTATCCAATACCGTGCGAATTGGTAGATCCGGACACCGGCGCCCGCCCTCTCACCGATCATCGAATGCGGGGCGGGCACACAGATTGGAGCTGTGGCATGACAGACGCAGGTAAACCGCTAGCGGGCCGGACCATGATCATGTCGGGCGGCAGCCGCGGAATCGGGCTGGAGATCGCCCGGCGCGCGGCCGCCGACGGGGCCAACATCACCCTGATCGCCAAGACCGATCAGCCGCATCCCAAGCTGCCGGGCACCATCCACACCGCCGCGGCGGAACTCGAGCAGGCCGGCGGCGCCGTACACAAGTTCGTCGGCGACGTCCGCGACGACGAGGGCGTCGCGCGCGCGGTGGCCGAGACGGTAGACCGGTTCGGCGGCATCGACATCGTGGTCAACAACGCCTCGGCGATCGACCTGTCGCCCACCGAGACCCTGGCGATGAAGAAGTACGACCTCATGCAGGACATCAACTGCCGCGGCAGTTTCCTGCTGTCCAAGCTGAGCATTCCGGCGCTGCGGGCCAGCGCCGAGGCGGGCCGCAATCCGCACATCCTCACCCTGTCGCCGCCGCTGAACCTGGACCCGAAGTGGGCGGGCGCCTCGCTCGGCTACACCATCGCAAAGTACGGAATGTCGCTGACCACACTGGGTTTGGCCGAGGAGCTGCGCAAGTACGGCATCGGGGTGAACTCGCTGTGGCCGCGCACCACGATCGCCACGGCGGCCGTGCGCAATCTGCTCGGCGGCGAGGAGATGGTCTCCACCTCCCGCACCCCCGACATCTACGCCGACGCCGCCTACCTGGTGCTGACCTCCCCCGCGAAGGACACCAGCGGCAACTTCTTCATAGACGACGAGGTGATGGCCGCCCACGGCATCACCGACCTCGACAAATACCGTGTTGTCCCCGGCGACGGCCCGCTCACCACGGACCTGTTCCTGTAAAAGAGAAATTCGAGGCCGACCGGTCGCCGATATCCTGAATGCGGGTCGGGCATCCAGGAAAGGCAGACATGCGTAGCAGTGTCACATTCGGTCTCGGTGCGGCGGCGGCGTTCGCGACCATCCTCGTCGCGGCGCCGCCCTTCGCCGCGGCCGCCCCGCAACAGCTGGCGCCCGGGGTCTCGTGCGACGGATTCAAGTGCCGCAACGACAACGACCGGGACACCTACCGGGTGAACGCCGTCGTCGAGTGTTCCCAGGGCGCCATGAGCGTTTCGGGGGTCGCCTACGTGCATCCGCACGCGACGGCGACCATCGGATACAACTGCATGAACGTGCCCGGGCCGCTCACCCAGCAGGCACAGCCGCCGATCACCAAGCCGGACGGCACCGTGGAGTTTCAGCCCCCGCTGATGGTGCCCGGACCGTCGACCCCGACGATGGCGATCGGAATCCAGTACCGGGGCGCGCAGGTGGACAACTCCCCGCAGCGCCCGACGGGGTCGTCCGGGGGCTAGCAAAGCCCGATGCCGCCGCCGTGACCGACCCAGGTCGGCACCCGGCGGTGGCTTCCCGTCCGGCCGCCACCGACTCGGGCCCGAATCCTGGTCACTGCCGAGCGAACTCGTTGATCGGACGACGGATCGCGGTACCGGCGGCTCGCGCGGATCCGGGCGGCGGCGAACGGCGAACTACTGCTTGTAGAGGCGCTCCCAGTTGTCCCGGGCGATGAGTTCCGGTACGGCGGCGCGGTATTGGCGGCTGAGCTCGGGCAGCTCGCGCCGCAGCCGGCGCATCACCAGGATCGTGCGCAGCAGCAGCGCGCGCGCCTTGGCCTTGTCGCGGCGGCGGATGCGCACGCCGGACTGGGAGGCGTCGGTCACCATCACATGGTCGAACAGCCCGACGTGCCACCAGTGCGCGTCCTCGCGGGTGATGGACTTGAGGCCGGGCTGGGTACGCCCGGTCCACTGCTGCACCGCCCGCTTGATCAGCACCAGCAGCGGGCGGCTCGGATCGCCCACGTCGCGGCGCACCTGGATGTCGGCCGACCGGACCGGGGCCGTCGCGGCCTCATGCTTGATCGTCTCGGGATAGTCCGCGCGCCCGCCGCGCGCTGCGGCCAGGGCGGCAATTCCACCGTCCTGCAACACCTTCGGCCCGCGCAGGAAGTCCTCGATGCCCTGCAGCGTGGTGTGCACCAGACCGTACTGCATCGCGACCAGGTGTTCGGCGATATTGCGGAACAGCTGGCGCGTAATGGCTTTCGGATCCAGATCGGTGTGCATCGACCCGACGATGAGCGAATTGCGCATGCTGAAGTAGCGCGCCCAGTCGTCGTAGTCCTTCCAGTAGAAGTCGGCGTGCCAGACCGCGGCATTGGGCAGCGTCACCGTCACGAATCCGGCCTCGCGGGCCCGCACGCCGTATTCGACGTCGTCCCACTGGAAGAAGATCGGCAGCGGCAGCCCGATCCGGGCCACCACCTCAGCCGGGATCAGGCAGGTCCACCAGGCGTTGTAGCCGGCGTCGACGCGGCGCTCCTGGTTCTTCTTGAGCATGCTGGTGTTGCGCAGCGCCTTGGGCACCTTCTGCCCGTGCTTGAGCTCGCCCAGGTGCACCTCCTCGGCGCCGACGTTGAGGTAGTCGGGGTTGAGCAGGAACAGCATCTGCGCGCCCACCAGCGTCGGCTCGACGGTCAGATTGGCGAAGGCGCGCAGGCGCAGCACCGTCTCGGGCTCACACAGGATGTCGTCGTCCATCAGGATGATGTCGGCGTGCTCGGCGCCCTCGACCCGCGTCTCGGCGTCGGTCACCTCGTACAGCCCGCGCGTGAAACCGCCCGCGCCACCGAGATTCGGCTGGCGGATGTACCGCAGCTTGTCGGCGAAACGCGGCGCGATTTCCCGGTACAGCGGCCGGTTCTCGACCAGGTCGCTGCCCTGGTCCACCACGTACACCGCGTCGATCGCGCCCAGCACGACGGGGTCCGAGGCCAGCGCCGCAACGGTATTCGCGCAATCCTCGGCGCGGTTGAAGGTGCAGATCGCAATGGCCAACGGCCGCAGCTGTTCCGGCGCGGACGCGGTCCAGGCCAGCTCGCTGATGCCGAGTTCGCCTCCGACCGCGTCGAATTCGAGCCACAGCGCGCCGCCGTCCACGTACTGGTCCAGCGGCGCGCGCAGCACCACGCGCCCGTCGGCGCGCAGCTCGGCGGAGTCGATGATGCGACGATGCCCGGCAATGTCGGAGGCCGCGAGGCGCACGTGCGCCCGTCCGGCGACCTCGAGCGTCACGCCGACCTCGACCTCGGTCACCGTCGTCCAGCGCTGCCAGTAGCTGGCGGCGAACCGGCCGAAGTAGGTGTTGGTGTGCGCGCTGGCGCCCTTGTCCAGCCGCATCGTCAGCCGCTCGCGCTGCGCCTTGCCCCTGACCACCACGTACAGCTCGTCGCTGATCTTGGGTGCCGGGCCGGTGAACACGCCGCGCGCCAGCACCAGCCGGTCCGCGGCGAGCTGTGCATCGGGTGCGGGGACGGCGGGACGGTCGTTCTCGGTTACGGCCTGGCCAGCCGACTGCTCCATACTGGATTCCCTCGTGTGTGTGTCTGTGCCATTCGTCGCCGCGGAGTACCCGCGGTCACCGCGCTGCAACCGCGGAATCTGCTCGTTGTGGCGGCAACCATTATCGCCGATTCACGCGTCCGCGCCGGATCGGGCTGCCGCCGCGCCGGTGAACACGAACTTGTCATATGCCCAATATCGGAAGATCACCGCGACGATCTGGCCGATGAGTGTGCCCGAAATATTGTCCGACAGCGGTGTCGACAGGTGCAGCACATAGCGGGAGAAACCGAGGCACCCCAGCTGCAGACCGATCGCGATCACGTTGAACACCGTGTAGAGCAGGTACTCGCGCGCGGCGCTGCCGCCCTTCTTGTGCGCGAAGGTCCACCATTTATTGCCGAAGTAGGTGACCACCGACGCCACCGCGATCGAGATGATCTTCGCGACCAGCGGCACGTGATACAAAACGCCGTGGCCGCCCCAGAACACCAGCAGGTTGTATGTTCCCGCGTCGACCAGGAAGCCCAGGGCTCCGACGACCAGAAACGCGCCGCCGGTCCGGAATGCGGATATCAGCCTGCGGAAAAGAGGGGCGCCGGACAGCCGCGCCGACTCCGTCACGGTCTCACTGCTGGGCACCCGGCGACGGTACCAACCCGGGCGTTCCACCGGGTTACCGGGCGCGTCCGTACCGCTCCCCTGTAACCTCCCGGTGTTCGTATTTCACCGTCGGATCGAATGAGGGATTGACGGGGTGCACCCCACCGAACTCCGAATCGCCGCCATTGTGCCGTGCCATAACGAGGAGGCCGCGGTCGCCAAGGTCGTCAGCGACCTGAAGGCCGCCGTGCCCAGCATGGTCGTCTACGTCTACGACAATCGCAGCACCGACGCGACCGCGGAGCGGGCCCGCGAGGCCGGCGCGATCGTGCGCACCGAAACCGTCAAGGGCAAGGGCAATGTCGTGCGCCGCGCCTTCGCCGATATCGAGGCCGACGTCTATCTGATGATCGACGGCGACGACACCTATGACGCCGGCGCCGCGCCGCTGATGATCGAGACGCTGCTTTCCGGGCCCTACGACCACGTGCTGGGCGTGCGCCGCGAGGACGAGGGCGCCCAGGCCTACCGCGCGGGCCACGAAACCGGCAACAAAGTGCTCAACGGCGTGGTTGGCAAGGTCTTCGGCGATAACGTCGAGGACATGCTCTCGGGCTATCGAGTGTTCTCACGCCGATTCGTCAAGAGTTTCCCCGCGGTATCGCGCGAATTCGAGATCGAGACCGAGCTGACCGTGCATACCCTGCACCTGCGGGTCCCGCAGACGCAGGTCCCGGTCGGCTTCCGGGATCGGCCCGCGGGCAGCGAATCCAAGCTGCGCACCTATCACGACGGCTTCAAGATTCTGGCCCTGATCATCGGACTGGCCCGGCACGAGCGCCCGGTCGCGTTCTACGGGCTGTTCGGCACGCTGGCCTGGATCATTTCGATCATCCTGACCGTGCCGATCATCGTGCAGTTCTATCAAATCCACCAGGTGCCGCGGTTCCCGACGCTGTTCCTGGCCTTCACCCTGCTGCTGCTGGGCAGCCTGGCCTGGACCGCGGGCCTGATCCTGGACGGCATCCGCCGGTCCCGGCACGAGGCGGCGCGGCTGATGTATCTGCGTTATTCGGCCGTGGGCGCGGAATTCGGCGCTTCCGCCCGATCCGAAAACGGCGCGGACCCGCGGCACGAGCAGGCGCCGCTGCGCGTGGAGACCCCGGCGGGGCTGGGACAGGCCCGATGACGACGCAGGCGGAGCCGGTGCAGGCCGTGCCCGGCGACGACCCTCGTCCTTCTCCCGAGACGCCGGACAACGCCGTCGAACGGGACGATTCACCCCCGAGACCCGGTGCGCTGCGCGCCGCGATCTGCTGGGTGCAGCGGCATCTGGGGCTGGGCGCGGCGGCCTTCGTCGTGGTCGCCGCCGTCTTCGGCGCGGTGTTCAGCGTGGTCACACCGCCGTTCTGGGGTCATGACGAGATCACCCAGTTCGGCCGGGCGTATCAGGTCGCGCAGGGCGGATTCCTGCCCGAGCGCATCGCCGACGACCGCGGCGTGTCCTACGGCGGCCAGATCCCGCTGACCGTGGACGCGATGATGAACTACGCGTTCAAGGACTACAACCGCAAGCCACAGGAGCCCGCGCCGCTCTCGGCGGGCCGGGACGCGTACGACCGGCTCGGCGACGCCCCAGTGAGTTCGGCGACCAAGCCGATGTGGTTCACCAATACCGCGGCGTACTCCCCGGTGCCGTATGTGCCGGCGGCCCTTGCCATCCGGCTCGCCGGGGCGACCGGCATGAGCGTCGGGCAGACCGTCATGCTGACCCGCCTGGCCGGGCTGCTGGCCTATCTGGTGATCGTCGGATTCGCGCTGCGCGCGCTGCGCGGGTACCGGGTGCAGTGGCTCGCGTTCACCGTGACGGTGCTGCCGATCGCACTGTTCCAGGCCGGGACGGTCACCGCGGACACCATGACCAATGCCCTGGCGATCCTGGTGTCGTGCCTGCTGGTCAAGGGCCTGTTCCTGGATGCGAAGCTGTCCCGGGGCGAGGTCGCGGCGGCGCTGCTGGCCACCCTCGCGCTGCCGCTGAGCAAGCCGACCTACGTGCTGCTCGCGATGCTGGTCGCGCTGATTCCGGCGCGGCGGTACGGATTCCGCGGGCCGCTGCGCTGGATCCCGTGGGGCTTCGCGGTCCTGGGCGCCGTGCTGTTCGCGGGGTGGATGAAGATCGCGGCAAAGACCGGGGACGGCATGGGCCTGATGCGCCCACCGGCGCAGTGGTATTCGGTGCGCACCGGGGATCAGCTCCATCAGATCCTCACGCATCCACTGCATTTTGCCCACACCTTCGAGCACAGCATCTGGCTGCGCGACAACAACTGGTTCACCGAGTTCTTCGGTCAGCTCGGCTTCGCCTACATCGATGTGCCCGCGATCTCGATTCTGGCGTGCCTGCTGGCCTTCGCGGTGAGCGTCGGTATCGCCGAGCGGCTTTCGGCGGCGCAGCTGCGGGCCGTGCTGGTCGGGCTGACGATCGCGGCGAGTGTCGCGATGATCTATGTGACGCTGTACATGTCGTTCTCGCCGGTCGGCTACTACCTCATCGACGGCGTGCAGGGCCGGTACTTCGTGCCGCTGGCCATCGTGGGCTTCGCGGTGCTGCTGCGCTGGATACCGTTGCGGCTGACCAATACCGGGGGGACGACTCCGGTGCGCGGTCCGGCAATCGCCGTCGTCGCGGCGACGGTGTTCGCGCTGGCTGCCGCGGTGGCCAAGTACCACTACATGGTCTGGGGCTGAGTCCCGTCCTCGCGGACGACTACAGAACCTTCTCCCCGGCAGCGAGATACGCGCTTTCGGTGGCGGCCTTGCGGGGCCGCCACCAGGCCTCGTTCTCGCGGTACCAGCGAATGGTCGCGGCCAGCCCGGCGCCGAAATCGGAATACTCCGGTTCCCAGCCGAGTTCGGTGCGCAGCAGCCTGGCATCGATCGCATAGCGCTGGTCGTGGCCCGGCCGATCGGTGACGTGATCGAAATCGTCCGCGTCGCGACCGAATTCGGCGAGAATCCGCTGGACCACCGATTTGTTGTCCAATTCGCCGTCCGCGCCGATCAGATAGGTCTGCCCGATCCGGCCGCGCTCCAGAATCATCCAGACCGCCCGGTTGTGGTCGTGGACGTGAATCCAATCCCGCACCTGATGTCCCGCGCCGTACAGGCGCGGGCGTATGCCATCGATCAGATTGGTGATCTGGCGCGGAATGAATTTCTCCACGTGTTGAAACGGGCCGTAGTTGTTGCTGCAGTTGGAGATCGTTGCGCGCACCCCGAAGGAACGCACCCAGGCCCGCACCAGCATGTCGCTCGAGGCCTTGGTCGCGGAATACGGACTCGACGGGTTGTACGGCGTATCCGGGGTGAATGCGGGCGCCCCGGCGTCCAGATCGCCGTAGACCTCGTCGGTGGAGATGTGGTGATAACGCACGTCGTGCCGGCGCACCGCCTCGAGCAGCGCATAGGTGCCCACGATATTGGTCTGCACGAAGGGCCAGGGGCGGGCCAGCGAGTTGTCGTTGTGCGATTCGGCGGCGAAGTGCACGACCGCGTCCACGCCGCCGACGAGCCGGTCGACCAATTCCTGGTCGGCGATGTCGCCGTGCACGAACTCGATGCGGTCCGCGATCGGGTCGAGCGATGCCCGGCTGCCCGCGTAGGTGAGCGCGTCGAGCACGACAATCCCGATATCGGGCCGTTCGGCGACGGTCTGATGGACGAAGTTGGCGCCGATGAATCCGGCGCCCCCGGTTACGAGCACTCGCATGAGCGTCCACCCTAATTGGCGAGCTCGGGCATCCTGTCCATCGGCATCGGCTATTACGCGATGCAGATCACCATTTGGGCAAGGAATCCTTTCATGGACTGTGATGTTCGACACAGTCACTACTGGGAGGTCGGTTTGATCCTCGCCGAAAACCACACGCGGACTGCGTGTTTCCGCGATATCACAGACCACAAGTACACCGTGGTGAACAGAATTTGAATGAACGGTCACAGTTGATTCACCGCGCGTTAGCTGATCTCCATTTCGATTTCTCTCGTCCCCCCGAAACAAAACCCCGAGGTTCCACCAAAAATGATGATGAGGAAATTCGCCGCGACGTCGGCCATGCTGATCGCCGCGCTCGGCATCGCCGCGGGCACCGCGAACGCTGCCCCGGCCCCGGCCGCCGCCAACGGCGCGGTCGACTACAAGGCCACCACCACCAAGACCTCCACGATCATCAAGACCGACGCGGGCTCCATGGATGTGGAGAACGGGGTCTTCAAGATCAAGGCCGCCAACGGCACCACCCTGGCCGGCACCGACCTCAAGTTCCGCGTCGACAACTTCGAGTTCCCGATCGCGGCGGACATCGCCGACCACACCGCCACGCTGACCCCGCAGTTCGACGTGGCCCACGCGGTCTACAAGCCGGTCGACCTGCCGTACCAGAACACCGCCCCCTGGAAGACCCCTTACGACCGTGAGCAGGCCGCCTGGAACCGGCTCAAGGACACCATCGCCACCGGCGCCACCGTCGGCACCCTGGTCGGCGGCCTGTCCGGCGGCGCCGTCGGCTGCATCCTCGGCGGCATCGCCGGTGCGACCGTCTCCGCGGCCGCGATCGTCGGCCTGTTCGGCGCCTTCATCCCGGCCGCCGCGATCGGCTGCCTCGGTGGCATCATCGCCGTCGGCGCCCTGGGCACCCTGGCCGGTCAGCTGCTGGTGACCGCCCCGGTCGCCATCCTGGCCGCGGTCCAGTACTTCACCACCATCAACGCGCCCTTCACCCCGGCGAAGTAATTTCCGCACGCTACGACCCCCGCACCGCACGGTGCGGGGGTCGTCGTGTTCCAGCGCGCCCGGCTCACGCCGTGCGCGCGGCCGCCTCCGCCTCGATCCGCGCCCGCACGAACCGCGCCACCCGCCCCAGCACCACCCGGCTCTCGGGCATGCTCGGCGCGATGCTCATGAAGGCGTGCACCTGCCCGCGCCACAGCTCGAGCGAGTTGGGTACCCCCGCCGCGGTGAGCCGGCGGGCCATCAGCTCGCAGTCGTAACGCAGCAGCTCGTCCTCGCCGACAATCAGCAGCGCGGGCGGCAGGGTCCCCAGCGCCCCGTCGACGGGCGAGACCTGGCCCTCCCCGCCGTATTCGACGACCTTCGCCAGGCCCGTCAGCGGGATGTAGGGATCGCGCCGGACATTCGCGTACTCCCGCTTGGCCGCACAGTCCAGATCCAGCAGCGGCGACAGGCCGACCAGCCCGGCGGGTGCGGGCAGCCCGGACTCGACCGCCCGCAGCGCGGTGGCGAAGCTCAGATATCCGCCCGCCGAGTCACCCGCGAAAACGATCCGGCCCGCGTCCGCACCGTGCCGCAGCAGCCAGCGATAAGCGGTGAGGCAGTCCCGCACCGAACCGGCGATAGGGGTGCCGGGCAGCTGCCGATACTCCACATTGACCACCGCCAGGCCCGTGCGCCGCGCGATCGCGGCCGCGATCGGGCGATGCGAGTCCAGGCCGCCCAGGAAGAAGCCGCCGCCGTGCAGGTACATCACCACGCCGTCCCGCAACGCGCGGCGGGCGCCCGCGGGACGGATGATCTCCATCCGAAAACCCTGGAGCCGCACCTGTTCCCGCTCGATGCCGCGCGGCATCGGCCGCAGGGCCGACAGCCCGTCGACGACGATCCGCGCCAGCGGCATCGTCAGCGGGGTGACCGGATAGTGCCGCACGAACGGGCCGACCACGCCCTGACAGGCCAGCAGCAGCGCCCGCGAGGCCAGGCTGCCGCCGTCCGGATTGACCACCACTCCCGGCTCCGGCCGGATCTCGTCTACTCGTACGGCAGCCATCGCGCACCTACCTCACTCCGGACGCGCCGCGTTACCAGCAGCCGAAGTTCCGGCGGCGAGTTGTCGGCGCTGACATCTCACACAGTGCTATTTCAGAAGACCACGCCACAAGTGACCTACGCAACAGTTATGCCCGAATCGGGACCAACATAATCCGCCACCGCGCCGGCACCGCGGACCGATTTTCGCCCGTGAGGCGCGGCTGGCAGACTTGCGTGACATGCGTGGAATCATCCTGGCCGGCGGCACGGGAACACGGCTCCACCCGATCACGCGCGGGGTGAGCAAGCAGCTGGTCCCGGTCTACGACAAGCCGATGGTGTACTACCCGCTCTCGACGCTGATGCTGGCCGGCATCCGGGACATCCTGGTGATCACGACCCCCGAGGACGCGAGCGCCTTCGTCCGGCTGCTCGGCGACGGCTCGCAGTTCGGCATCGCCATCGACTATGTCGTCCAGCCCGAGCCCGACGGGCTGGCCCGGGCGTTCGTGCTCGGCGCAGAGCATATCGGATCCGACTCCACCGCACTCGTGCTGGGCGACAACATCTTCTACGGACCGGGCCTGGGCACCCGGCTGCGCCGCTTCGACCGGATCGACGGCGGCGCCATCTTCGCCTACCGGGTCTCGGACCCCACCGCGTACGGCGTCGTCGAATTCTCCGACGGCAGAGCGATTTCCATCGAGGAAAAGCCGAAGCGGCCCCGCTCGAACTACGCGGTGCCCGGGCTGTACTTCTACGACAACGACGTCGTCGAGATCGCCCGCGGGCTGCGGCCCTCCGCTCGCGGCGAATACGAGATCAGCGATATCAACCGCACCTACCTCGAGCAGGGCAGGCTGCAGGTCGAGGTGCTGGCCCGCGGTACCGCCTGGCTGGACACCGGAACCTTCGACTCGCTGCTGGACGCGGCCAACTACGTGCGGACGATCGAGGAGCGGCAGGGCCTGAAGATCGGGGTGCCCGAGGAGGTGGCCTGGCGCATGGGCTTCATCGACGACGACCAGTTGGCCCGGCAGGCCGAGCCGCTGGTGCGCTCGGGATACGGCGACTACCTGTTCGGCCTGCTGGCACACGGGCTCGACGAGACCGAACCACAGCACAATCGAGATTGGTAATCATGGAGATTCGCGAACTGGCCGTCCCGGGCGCCTGGGAGTTCACCCCGACACTGCGCGGCGACGACCGGGGTGTGTTCCTCGAGTCGTTCAAGGCGTCGGAATTCGAGAAGGCGGTCGGCCGTCCGTTCGAGCTGCTGCAGGTCAACACCTCGACCTCGGCGGCGGGGGTGGTGCGGGGTATTCATTACACCGAAACCCCGCCCGGACAGGCAAAATACGTGACCTGCGTGCGGGGCGCGTTCCTGGACGTGGTGGTGGACCTGCGCCCGGACTCGCCGAGCTTCGGCGCGTGGGACAGCGTGCTGATCGACGATGTGCACCGGCGCTCGGTATTCCTGGCCGAGGGGCTCGGGCACGCGCTGCTCTCGCTCGAGGACGGCTCGACCGTCACGTATCTGTGCTCGCTGGAGTACTCACCCGAATTCGACCGGGATATCGACGCTTTCGATGCGGAGATCGGTATCGACTGGCCGACGGTGGGCAGGAACGGACAGCCGCTCGACTTCATCCGCTCCCCGAAAGACGCTGCCGCACCGGGCTTGCGGACTCTGCGCGGCTGAGACCTGCTCGCACAGCCGAATCTGGGCGCCCGCCGCAACGACCGGTACAGACGCACACCGCGGTGGACGAATCGCGTTCGTCCACCGCGGCTTTCGCACCGGGTCGTCCCGGCAGCATTCAGGCTGCCGTCAGCTCCGATTCGGACTCGGACTCGGCCACGACGACCAGATCCGACACCCGCCGCTTGCCGATGAAGTGCGTCAGCGCCACCAGCGCTCCCAGGATCGACACCACACCGGCGAAGATCAGGCCCGGACGGTAGGTGGCGAGCATCGCCGAGGGCGAACCGTCACCGTGCGATCCGGAGCTGATGATCGCGGTGTTGAGCGCCAGCACGATCGCCGCGCCGACCTGCATCGAGGTCTGCAGCACGCCCGCGGCCAGGCCCTGCTCGTCGTCGTCGATTCCGGCGGTGGCCTGAATGTTGATGGACGGGAAGCCGATCCAGCCGATACCGACCAGCAGCACCGCGGGCAGGATGACGGTTAGGTAGGACGGATGCGTGTCGACCCGCAGGAACAGCAGGTAGCCGATGCTCATCGCGATCGTGGTGACCGCGATGATCGGGCCGGTGCCGAACCGGTCGACCAGCTTGTCGGAGAACACCGAGGACAGCGCCACCAGCACGCCCACCGGCAGCAGTGCCATCGCCAGGTGCAGCGCCGACCAGTGCAGGGTGTCCTGCATGTACAGGGTCACGATGAACTGCCAGCTGAAGTAGGAACCCGCCACCGCGATGATGACCAGGCTGGCCCGCACCAGCGTGACCTTGCGCAGGATGCCCAGCCGGATGAGCGGATGCCGGACCCGGTTCTCCACCACCACGAAGGCCACGAACAGCGCCACCACCGCGGCGAACGAGCCGATCGTGCGGGCCGAGGCCCAGCCGGCCTGCGGCGCGGAGACCACGGTGTAGACCAGCAGCAGCATGGCGGCGGTGGACAACAGCGCCCCGAGCAGGTCGTGCCCGCCCTCCTCCGCCTTGCGGTCCCGCGGCACCAGGACGGCCGCGGCGACCAGTGCGGCCAGCGCGATCGGCACCGGCAGCAGGAAGGTCCAGCGCCAGCCCAGCCCGGTCATCAGGCCGCCGAACACCAGGCCCATGGAGTAGCCGCCCGCACCGAAGACGGTGTAGATGGACAGCGCCTTGTTGCGGGCGGGGCCCTCGGCGAAGTTGGTGGTGATGATGGACAGGCCGGTCGGTGCGGTGAACGCCGCGGCCAGTCCCTTGATGAAGCGGGTAGCGATCAGCAGCGCGGCGGAACTGACCAGCCCGCCCGAGAGCGAGGCCAGGGCGAACACGCCCAGCGCGATGAGGAAGACCCGTCGGCGCCCGAGCAGGTCCGCGGTGCGGCCGCCGAGCAGCAGCAGCCCGCCGTAGCCCAGGACATAGCCGCTGACCAGCCACTGCAGGGTCGAGGTGCCCAGGTGCAGATCCTTGCCGATGGACGGGAGGGCGACACCGATCATCGAAACGTCGAGGCCGTCGAGGAACAGCACGATGCACAGGGTGATCAGCATGCCCCAGATGCGTGCCGACCACCGGGTATCGGCGGCGCCACCAGCCGAAAGTGTTGCCGTGGAAGTCATGATCAGGACAGTACATGCGTGTGCATAAATTGTCCAAGCATTAAATGCGGTTGCATGGTTCTGCCCGGGACACTAGGATGGCGGCATGACGAAGGCGTCCACGGTGTCGCCGGTGCGCGCGGCAGCTCCCACCGGGCTGATCAGTGAATGGCGCGGCCTCCTGGAGAAGCACGCGACGGTGTCCTGCGCGCTGGAGAAGGAGCTACAGGGTCGCCATCGGATCGGCCTGAGCGAATTCGAGACGCTGGACCGTCTGGTAGACGCCGCATGCGAGACCTATCGGATGAGCGATCTGGCCGCCGACATCTACCTCAGTCAGAGCGCCCTGTCCCGCGCCGTCGCGCGGCTCGAGCGCGAGGGCCTGGTCAGCCGCAGCATGTGCAGCGACGATCGGCGCGCCATCTACGTCTGCCTCACCGACAAGGGCCGTGCGGTCCACGCCGACGCCGCCCCCACCCACCGCGAGGTTCTGGCCAGCACGCTGCGCTGACTCCCCCACCTCTCCGCGACTTCAGCGTGCCGCTGCTTACCCCGAGATATGTTCGTCGGGCCGGCGGATGACAGCCCGCTCACGGTGGGCCCGTCCCCGATAAGTTACCCATGTGCTCCCCCGCCTCTCCGCGACTTCAGCGTGCCGCTGCTTACCCCGAGATGTGCTCATCGGGCCGGCGGATGACAGCCCGCTCACGGTGGGCCCGTCCCCGATGAGTTACCCATGTCCGTACGAAATCAGTTGTCGCGGTTGGCATCGCACCGGAGAGTGCCGCGAGATCCGAATCGGCGGCCGACGGATCGCGGCCTGCCTGTTCACAGCGCGGCGCGAGCTTCGTCCAGTAAGGCACGGGCATCTATTGCGGCGGACTTGATGCTGCCGAAAGCCGTTCGGTACCGGGCGATTTCGTTGTCCTTCTCGTAATAGGCCGAGCCGGTGAAGGTCTGTACGTACACCACCGGCGGCTCCGACAGGTCCCCGGCGTCGGCGAATTCGAGCAGCACGAACCGGCCCGAATCCATGCCCTCGTGATAGCCGGAATCGGTTGGCAGCACCCGGATGTCGACATTGGGCAGCTCACACAGCCGGCGCAGGTGGTCCAGCTGCGCGGCCATCACCTCGGTGCCGCCGATGCGATGCCACAGCAGAGCTTCGGTGATCACCGCCTCGACCCGCACCGGATTCTCCGGGCGGGTGAGCACCCGCTGCCGCGCGGCGAAAACGGCCAAGCGGCGCTCGATCTCGGCCGGCGGCATTTCCGGCCGGGCGCCCACCAGCAGCGCGCGGGCGTATGCCTCGGTCCGCAAAAGCGCGGGCACCAGCTCGTTCTCGTAGGTCGCCAGACGCGCGGCCGCCTCCTCCAGCCCGAGGTACACCTCGAAGCCCTCGGCGATGACGTCGCTGTAGTCGGCCCACCAGCCGCGCGCCTTGGTCTCCTTCGCCAGCGCGGTGAGCGGGTCGATGACATCCGTTGGTGCACCGTAGATCTTGCACATGGCCTCGACGTCCAGGGCCCGCAGCGAGGTTTGCCCGGTCTCGATGCGCCAGATCTTCGCCTCGGACCACTCCAGCCGCTGCGCCGCCACCCGCGTGGTCATGCGGGCGCGATTACGCAGATCGCGGAGCTGACGGCCGAGTTGCCTGCGCGGCATAGTCGAACCGGTAATCCCGTGCGGTAAGCCCATGCTTTCCCCCTCGCCCATCTTGCCTGGCCGTACGGCACATCCGAATTGGATATCCGGATCGCGCTCGGATTGTCGCACAACAAAACCGGGTCCGGATATAGCAATCGGCGCACTTGCGCCAAGTTCCCTCCTGGGCCAAGCGGGATTACTTTCGCGCGGGACGCCTCCGGAACCGCCAGAATTGCACCGCTCGAACGTCTTCCGAGAGCTGGTTCACCGGCTCGGCCACGTCCGACAGCGCCTGGAACAGGTCGTCGGCCAGTTCCGCGATGTGTTCCACCCGGCCCGCGAGCCGCGCGGCATTCACCAGGAACTCCAGCGCCAGCCGCACCGACGCGGCGATCGTGAGCCCCAGCGGCACCGCGACAACCACCAGGAAGACGATCCCCACCGCCATCGACATTCGCCACAGCAGCACTGTCAGCACGATCGGCACCGCCACCGCGAAGGCCAGGCCCAGCAGATACGCCAGCGGCAGCAGGGTGCGCGTGGCCGGGCGCCGGAACTGCACGTCGAGCAGCGCCCGAGCCGAGGCCGCGCTCCACGCCCCGAAAGCCCCTGGGCTCCGGAACGGTTCGGGCCGCGGCTCGGCGTCTTGCGTCCCGCCCTGCGGCGGGCGTCGCCGCAGGCGCTGCGTCACGGACTCGCGCCAGGCGATGTACTCATCGTCCAGCTCGGCCGACTCCGGTCCGGCGGGGTCATCAGTCATGCCGCGATCCTCTCGCCACCGGCGCCGTCGGGCAACGCGCACGTCTTCCGGGCCACCCCGCGGGCCTTGCGGCGCAACGCACCCAGCGAGCTTTAAGAATCCCGTTGGGAATCTGTCAGCGGCAACGGATTTGATTCACAGGCAGGACCTCGGCGATTCACAGCTGACGGCACAAAGGTAGTACCCGTGGCCGAACCGACCAGGTCGAGGCCATAGCAAACCTGAATAGCCCGGTGATCTTGTGACGAAGGCGACGGCCGCGAAAAACTTTCCGCGAATATGTAACAACGCGGATGCCGCCCTCCGATAGCCCCCATGAACACCGAGCAGGACCGAAAACCTACCGGGGAATGGAGAAGACCGTGCGTACGACGTTTCCGACTTCCGTCAAGGCGGCCGCAGTAGCCGCTAGCGCGCAGGACTACATCCAGCGCGGCTGGACGGTTGCCGAAACGGCCAACGGCATCTGCCTGATCACCGATGAGAATGTCTCCGCCGTGGAGGTCACCGGTGAGCTCGCGACGTCCGTGCGCCGATACCTGCGGGCGAACAGCCTGACGGGCCCGGTCATCGAGATTCCGGGCGCCGAGCGCCGCGAGATCCATCTGGTCACCGGCGTTGCCAAGGCCGGGCTGGCCGTGGAGGCGCTGCGCAAGGCCGGCGCGATCGTCCACACCGACGGCGCGGGGATCCCGCTGCCGCCCACCCAGCTCTCCGCCGGGGATGCCTGCTGGGGCGTCGCCCCCGGCGAGGCCCGCTGGATTCCGCCGGTCGTCGCGCTGGGCGCGGCCGTCCGGGCGGCCAGCACCGGCCGCAAGCGCCAGCTCGCCCGCGTAGCCTGCTGACCTCCGGGGCGTAACCACATAACGACACCGCGGGACCGCACGGGCCCCGCGGTTTCGTGTGTCTGGACTACCCATCGCCCGCTTGAAGATTCGCCTGTCGGATACGGCCGGTCCGGGCAATGATGGGCGTATGACCGATGTCACCGATGGCCGCCGTACCCTGCTGCGCACCTGCCCGCTGTGCGAAGCGGTGTGCGGGCTCGAGATCACCCTCGATCGCGACGATCACGTCGTCGGGGTCCGGGGCGATCGTCAGGACCCGTTCAGTCACGGGTTCCTCTGCCCGAAGGGGGCGAGCCTGGGACATCTGGACGAGGATCCGGACCGGCTCACCGCGCCGATGATCCGGAATCGGGCGGACGACACCTGGCGGACCGCGTCCTGGCAGGCGGCGTTCGACCTGATCGCCGAGCGGTTCCCGGCCGTGGCCGCCGAGCACGGCCGCGGCGCCACGGCGCTGTACCTGGGAAATCCCAACGCGCACACCGTGGCCGGGGCGCTCTACCTGCCGGTGCTGATCCGCGCGCTGAGCACCCGCAACCTGTATTCGGCCAGCACCGCCGACCAGATGCCCAAGCAGGTGGCCAGCGGACTGATGTTCGGCGATCCGCTGACCGTCGCGGTGCCGGACCTGGACCGCACCGACTACCTGCTGATGCTCGGCGCCAATCCGCTCGAATCCAACGGATCGCTGTGCACCGCACCGGACTACCCCGGCCGGCTCAAGGCCCTCCGCAAGCGCGGCGGCCGGTTGGTCGTGGTGGATCCGCGCCGCACCCGCACCGCCAAGGCCGCCGACGAGCACCTGTTCATCCGGCCCGGCAGCGATGCCTACCTGCTGTTCGGGATCGTGCACACGCTGTTCGCAGAAAATCTCGCCGACGTGCGCGTGGCGGCCGACGGGCTGGACGAGGTGCGCGCGGCCGCCGCGGACTTCTCGCCCGAGGTCGTGGCCGGGCGCACGGGCGTGCCCGCCGAGACGATTGCGCGGCTCGCGCGCGAGCTCGCCGCCGCGCCCACAGCCGCCGTGTACGCCCGCATCGGCACGTGCACGGCCGAATTCGGCACCGTGACGCAGTGGCTGGTCGACGTCATCAATGCGCTCACCGGGAATCTGGACAGCGTCGGCGGGGCGATGTTCGCCACCCCCGCGGCCCTGGGCATCGTGCGCTCCCGGCCCTTCCGGCTGGGCCGCTGGACCAGCCGGGTGCGCGAATTGCCCGAGGCCATGGGCGAATTCCCGATCGCCACGCTCGCCGACGAGATCACCACTCCGGGCGAGGGGCAGGTGCGGGCGCTGATCACGGTCGCCGGAAATCCCGTGCTGTCCGCGCCGAGCGGGACCCGGCTGGGCGCGGCGCTGGCGGAACTCGACTTCATGGTGAGCGTGGATCGGTACCTGAACGAGACCACCCGGCATGCCGATGTCATCCTGCCGCCGCCGCGGACGGTGCAGTCGCCGCACTACGATTTTGCGCTGCTGCAGTTCGCGGTGCACAACTATGCCCGGTACTCCCGGCCGCTGGTGCCGCTGGGCGATCACCCCGCGGAGGCGGAAATCCTTGCGCGCCTGGCGCTGGCGGCGTCCGGGCAGCAGCCCGAGCCCGGGCGGGATCCGCTCGCCGCGGTCGACGAGCTGGTGATAGCCGGCACGCTGCACAAGGCCGGTCTGCTGGAGCGACGCCCGGAACTGCAGGGCGAGAACAGCATCGAGCAGCGCATCGACATGATGCTGCGGCTGGGGCCGTACGGGCAGTGGAATCCGCAGCCACTGCCGAACGCGGCCACCGAGCCCCACGGCGGGATGAATCTCCAGGTGCTGCTGGACAATCCGCACGGTGTCGACCTGGGCGCGCTGGTGCCCGGCCGTCTGCCGGACGTGTTGCGCACCGCCTCGCAGCGGGTCGAGCTTGCGCCGCCGGAGCTGCTCGCCGACGTGGCCCGGCTCCGGGCCCGCCTGACTGACGCCGCGCCGGAGCTGCTGCTGATCGGCCGCCGCCAGCTGCGCTCCAACAACAGCTGGATGCACAACATCTCCACCCTCGTCGGCGGGTCCAACACCTGCACGCTGCACATCCACCCCGACGACGTGGCACGCCTGGGCCTGTCCGATCTGGCGGTGGTGAAATCGGCGGCCGGCGCGGTGACCGTGCCGCTGGAACCGACCGAGGAGATCATGCCCGGCGTGGTGAGCCTGCCGCACGGGTGGGGTCACACCGACAGCACGCAGACGGTGGCGCGCGCGCACGCCGGGGTGAATGCCAATGCGCTGACCGATGATTCGCTCGTCGATGCGCCGTCCGGGAATGCGGTGTTCAACGGGGTGCCCGTGACGCTGGCCCCCGCGTAAACGACGAGGTCCGCGAGACGACCGGTCGGCATCCGCAAGGGGGATGGCCGACCGGACATCTCGCCCATGATCGGGCAATCGAGGCATAAGGGATAACGCACTCTTGCGAATCCCACTTATATACAAGCAATCTCGGCACACGGCAGCGGCACGGAGGCTAGCATCTACTTGGCAACCAACGAAATCGGGACTTGCCGCCGCCGACGTCGCGGAGGATCGTGTCCCGAGACGGTTGCGACCCTGCTCCATCGAAATCTCTACCAGCTGGTTCTGTTCCACACGCACGAAAAGCTGTACGAACTATAGGATTTCGGCATATCTGCGGTTCCGCGCAAGACCTCGGCATATGCGGATTCAGCTAACCGAGGGAGCGATATGCTCGGCATAGATCACGGCAGTGACGGCGAGCGAGAGCTACAGCAGCGCTGGGGTACCCGGGAACGGGCCGAGCGCTTCTACGGAGAACAGGTGCTGGACAGGCTGAATGCGGCGATGATCGAGTTCGTCCGCCGCATGGACATGGCCTTCATCGCGACCGCGGACAGCAACGGCGAATGCGACGCCAGCTTCCGCGCCGGCAAACCGGGCTTCCTGCACATCATCGACGAACGCACGATCGCGTATCCGGAGTATCGCGGCAACGGCGTCATGGCCAGCATGGGCAATCTGCTGGAGAACCCGCACGTCGGAATCATGCTCATCGACTTCACCCGCGATCTGATCGGCCTGCACATCAATGGCCCGGCCCGGATCGTCGAGGACGGCTCGCTGCGCAGCCGGGTCCCCGGCCTGCCCGAGTCCGAGCGCGGCCGGGCCGCCTCGCACTGGGTGGTCGTCGCCATCGAGGAGGCGTACATCCACTGCCGCAAGCACATCCCGCACCTGATCCCCGCGCCCCGCGAGTCCCGGCAGTGGGGCACGGACAATCCGCGCGCCAAGGGCGGGGACTATTTCGGGGTGAAGGCGGACGCGATCGCGGCGCGGAGCACGCCGCCGCGCCCCGAACCGGCTGTGCTGCCGACAGTGATCGGCGCGCTCCGCACCGAGCCCGAAACCGCGGCGCAGGCCAGGGGCATCCGGTCGTTCGCCGACGAGGCCGGGGCCTTCGCGGCCGCGGCCCGATCGCATGCCACGGCCGCCCGGACGTAGTTGTCACACTGCGGCGGCCGAACGGACGCGACCGGCACCGGACTGCCGTCGAAGCCACAGCCCGGCCGATGTCGTGAAGGCTCACGGCCACCATGCGACCGGCACGGTGTCGAGCCGGGGGGTAGCCGCGATCAGTGCGTGCTCGCGATCAGTGGATCTTGAAGATGACCGCGCGCTGCACAATGAAGTTGATCACCGTCGCGGTGCCCTGGGCTACGACGAAGGCGACCAGCACCGCGAGCGTCACCGAGTGGCCGCCGAGGGTCAGCTTCATCGCGGGCAGCACCGTATTCATCAGGGCGTTGATACCGACCTGCGCGGCGAAGGTGACCGCGTAGAGGATGACCACCGCGAGGAAGCGGGCGCGACTCGGCTCGGCCTTGAAGGTCCAGCGGCGATTGATCAGGTAGGCGACCGTGGTGCCGACGATGAAGCTGCACGCCTTGGAGACGTCGCGCTCGAGCCCCAGCCCCTTCCACAGCACCAGGTACAGCCCGAAGTCGACGACCGCCGACAGGGCGCCGGTGAGGATGAACCGAATGATCTGCGTCTTCAGGTCTACGTCCGTGCCGCCCGGCTCGTCGACCAGGGGCAATTCGGCCGGAAGGGGAAGATGGGGTTCCGCGGTCACGGGCACGAGCGTAGCGGGCCGTACCCACGGGTGGAGAGTTCCGGAGGCCAGTAGCCCGCGCAGCACACTGTGACGTCGGTTCCATCGGGCCCCACCGCCGGTGACACCCAGCCCAAGATTCGGCGATACCTGTAGCCTCTATGCCGATGTCCACGAAAGCTCAGACCTCCACGGCCGCCGCCGCCACTCCGGCGAGCGACGATGCGGAGACGACGTCGACCGGCTTCGATGCCCTGCCGACGCGGACTCGCACACTGACCGGCTGGGGTCGCACCGCACCCGCTACCTCCGAAGTTCTCTCGACCAACGACCCGGAGCTCATCGCCCGCGCGGTCACCATGGTCGCGGAGGACAATGACTCCAAGCCCGCGCACCTTCGCCGCGGTGTCATCGCCCGGGGCCTGGGCCGCTCCTACGGTGACCACGCGCAGAACTCCGGCGGGCTGGTCATCGACATGCCCGCGCTCAACCGCATCCACCGCATCGACCGCGACACCCGCATGGTCGACGTGGACGGTGGGGTGAGCCTGGACCAGCTGATGAAGGCCGCGCTCCCGTTCGGGCTGTGGGTCCCGGTGCTCCCGGGCACCCGCCAGGTGACCATCGGCGGCGCCATCGCCTCCGATATCCACGGCAAGAACCATCACAGCGAGGGTTCGTTCGGCAACCATGTGCGGACCATCGATCTGCTCACGGCCGACGGCAAGGTGCAGACCATCGGGCCGAAGAAGAACGCCAAGCTGTTTTGGGCCACCGTCGGTGGCAACGGCCTGACCGGGATCATCCTGCGCGCCACCATCGAGATGGCGCCGACGGAGACGGCCTACTTCATCAACGACGGCGTCAAGACCACCACCCTCGACGAGACCATCGCCGCGCACAGCGATGGCAGCGAGGCGAACTACACGTATTCCAGCGCGTGGTTCGACGTGATGAACCCGCCGCCGAAGCTGGGACGCGCCACCATCACTCGCGGGCGCCTGGCCAAGCTGGAAGAGCTGCCCAAGAAGAAGCAGAAGAACCCGCTGAAATTCGATGCGCCGCAGCTGCTCACAGTGCCGAATGTCTTCCCGAGCTTCACCGCCAACAAGCTGACCTTCGGCATGGTCGGCGAGGCGTACTACGCCATGGGCGGCAACTACACCGGCAAGATCCAGAACCTGACGCAGTTCTATCACCCGCTCGACATGATCGCGGAGTGGAACCGTGCGTACGGCCCCGCCGGATTCCTGCAGTACCAGTTCGTGGTGCCGACCGATGCGGTCGAGGAATTCAAGAGGATCATCATCGACATCCAGGCGTCCGGGCACATCTCCGCGCTGAACGTTTTCAAGCTGTTCGGCCCGGGTAATCCGGCTCCGCTGAGTTTCCCGATGCCGGGCTGGAACATCTGCTGCGACTTCCCGATCCGGCCCGGTCTCAACGAACTGGTGTCCGATCTGGACCGCCGCGTCATGGAGTTCGGCGGCCGCCTCTACACCGCGAAGGACTCCCGCACCACCGCGGAGACCTTCCACCAGATGTACCCCCGGATCGACGAGTGGATCAAGATCCGCCGAAGTGTCGATCCCACAGGCGTTTTCATGTCCGATATGGCGAGAAGGCTGGAGCTGCAGTGATCAACGCCGTAGGCAACCCGCAGACGATTCTGCTCCTGGGCGGCACCTCGGAGATCGGCCTGGCGATCTGCGCCGAGTACCTGAAGAAGGGCCCGGCGCGAATCCTGTTGGCCGCCTTGCCCAACGATCCGCTGCGCGCGGACGCGGTGGCGCAGATGGAGGCCGCCGGCGCCTCGACGGTCGAGCTCATCGACTTCGACGCCCTGGACACCGATGGGCACCCGAAGGTCATCGACGCGGCCTGGGCCGGCGGCGACGTGGACGTGGCGATCGTGGCCTTCGCCCTGGACGGCGATCCCGAGGAGCTCTGGCAGAACCAGCGCAAGGCCGTGCGCGTGGCGCAGGTGAACTACACCGCCTCGGTCTCGGTCGGCGTGCTGCTGGGCGAGAAGATGAAGGCCCAGGGCTTCGGGCGGATCATCGTGATGTCCTCGGTCGCCGGTGAGCGGGTGCGCCGCTCCAACTTCGTCTACGGCTCCACCAAGGCCGGCATGGACGGGTTCTACCTGGGCCTGGGCGAGGCGCTGCGCCCGCACGGCCCGCGCGTGCTGGTGATCCGCCCGGGCATGGTCCGCACCCGGTTCTCCGCGCACGTCAAGGAGGCCCCGCTGACGGTGAACAAGGAGGACATCGCGGTGCTCGCGGTGACCTCCGCGCAGCAGGGCAAGGAACTGGTCTGGGCCCCGGGCCCGTTCCGCTTCGTGATGATGATCCTGCGGCACATCCCCCGCCCGATCTTCCGTCGCCTGCCGATCTGAGCGAGCCAAGGACGGTGACACGGGACCAGGCCCCCACCTCACCCGAAACGAATACGGCTGCGTCCATTCGCCGTCTCGGCTTCGCGGGAATAGTCGAGGCAGCGCCGGATTTCGCGTCTACCTACCGGGAAGTCCTCCGGCGCGAACTCGGCAGGCACGAATAACTCACCTCGAGAGGCCCTCGGCGAGATCCGGCCGAGGGCCTCTCGAGCTCTACAGATCCAGGTGCAAACGCAGCGCCCGATCGATCTCGTCCACCACGCGGGCCGGCAGGCGACCGAGCGCCGGGCCCAATCTGTCGACCGATACCGAACGGACCTGTTCGGCCTGTGCCTTGGAGTCGACGCGCACCCCGGGCAGGTCCTGTCCCAGAAACACCTGAAATGGGTAGATGTGGTCGGTATTACTGGTCACCGGAACCACGGCGACCACCCCGCGCCCCAGCCGCGCCGCGGTCTCGTTGGCGCGGTCGTTGCTCACGATGACCGCCGGACGGCGCCTGTTGGATTCCGCGCCACGCACGGGCTCGAGATCGACCAGCCGGATCTCACCGCGCCGCATCACCCGAGCCCGTCGGCGGTGGTGGCATCCCAGAGATCCGCCTCCTCGGAGGCCTCCCATTCGGACCACGCCGACGCGTACGCATCCGCCAAGCCGGCCTGCCTGAGTAGACGGATCGCTTCCTGCACCGCCGCCGACCGCGAGGACAGCCCGCGCTCGCGGACCACCTCGTCGAGCAGAGCGACATCCTGTTCGGAGAGACTGACACTCAACTTCACACCCCCAATGCTACTTCCGGTAGGAACATGGATGCTACCAGAAGTGGGCGGTGCGAGTTCATTGATATCCAACCGACATCGAGTAGGCGCACCCGCTGCGCATGCTGCCGCCCCCGGCCCGGTCGCACCCCGTTAGGCTGACGCACGGTTTACGGTCCTGTGCAGCCGAATAGTGGAATCCGGAGGCGGCGTGCGAGTACTTGTCCGGCAGGTGGGCGAAGGTGTCGGTGAGGCGGTGCTCGCGGCGGTCGTCGCCGCCGTCGTCGCGGCCGTCGGGCTGGAGGCGTTCTCCACGGTGCACTGGCCCGCCTTCAACGCCTCCAATGTGACGCGGGCGCTGACCACCGTCGGGCAGGTCGGCGCGGCGGTGCTGCTGATCGCGGCGGTCGTGCTGATCCGGCTGCGCCGCTGGCCCTGGCTGGCGAAAGTGCTGTCCTGGGCGGGTATTTCGACGTTCGTGACGGTGACGCTCGGCATGCCGCTGGCGGCGACCAAGCTGTACCTGTTCGGGATCTCGGTGGATCAGGAGTTCCGGACCGAGTACCTCACCCGCCTCACCGATTCCGCGGCGCTGCGCGACATGACCTACGCGAATCTGCCGCCCTACTATCCGGCCGGCTGGTTCTGGTTCGGCGGGCGGGTCGCGAAGCTGCTCGGGGTACCGGGGTGGGAGGCGTTCAAGCCGTGGGCGATCGTGTCGCTCGCGATCGCCTCGGTGATCACACTCGTGTTGTGGTCCAAGCTGATTCGCGCCGACTGGGCGGTCGCGGTCGCGGCCGTGACGACCGCGGTGATGGTGGCGTACGCGTCGCCGGAGGCCTACAGCGCGGTCATCGTGGTGGCATTCGCGCCCGCGATGGTGCTGGCCTGGGGCGCGCTGTACCGCCCCGCGCTCGCACGTCGAGCGTCGGGGCAGACCGGGCAGGATGAGCCCGAGACAGCCCACGCCACGGCGGGCGGCTGGGGCGCGGCGCTCGGAACGGGAGTATTTCTCGCCGCCGCCGCGCTGTCGTACACGCTGTTCTTCGGCATCGCTGTCTTCGCGGTCTGCCTGATGGCGCTCGTGGCGTGGATCGCGCTGCTGTGGCAGCGTCGAGCCGCGGCGACGCACGACGCGCGTCCCGGCGCACGGTCGGCCCTGGGACTGGCGTGGCCGATCCTGGGCCGGCTGATCGCGATGGGCATCGTGGCCGCCATCGGCGGTCTGATCGCGTTCGGGCCGTATCTGGTCAAGTCGCTGACGACGCACGGCGCCAACGCCTCGCAGCGGTACCTGCCCGGGGCGGGATCACAGCTGCCGTTCCCGATGTTCGAATTCTCGCTGCTGGGCGCGCTGTGCCTGATCGGCACGGTCTGGCTGGTGCTGCGGGCGGGGAGTTCGCGCCGGGCGCAGGCGCTGGGGATCGCGGTGGTGGCGATCTATCTGTGGTCGCTGGCCTCGATGACGCTCACCGCCGCCGGCACCACCCTGCTGTCCTTCCGGCTGGATCCGATCCTGCAGGTCCTGCTGGCCGCGGCCGGGGTTTTCGGCTTCCTCGAGGGTTCGCGAGCGATCTACCAGGCGCTGAACGAGCCGAAGCGGTTCCGCGCGGTGGTCGCCGCGGTAGGGGTGATCGGGGCGCTCGCCTTCACCCAGCGCATTCCGAACATCCTCAATGCCGAGATCACCACGGCCTACACCGACACCGACGGCAACGGCGTGCGCGCGGATCAGCGCAGCCCCTCGGCCGTCTCGTACTACGGCCAGGTCGACGCCGCCCTGCTCGCGCAGACCGGACGCCCGCGCGATCGATCCGTCGTGCTCACCGCGGACACCAGCTTCCTGTCCTACTACCCGTATTTCGGATTCCAGTCGCTCACCCCGCACTACGCCAATCCGCTGGCCGATTTCCCGGCCCGCGCCGCGGAGATCAAGCGGTGGAGCGGGCTGAGTTCTCCCGCCGAGTTGCTCGACGCGCTCGCGCACTCTCCGTGGCGCGCCCCGGACGCCTTCCTGTTCCGCAGCAGTGGGGACAGCTACACCCTGCGCCTGTCGGCGGATGTCTATCCGAACGACCCGAATGTGCGTCGCTACACGGTCGCCTTCCCCAAGTCGCTGTTCGACGATCCGCACTTCCAGGCCACCGAAATCGGCCCGTTCACCCTCGTGGTCGTGCACCGCTGACATTTCCGACTCATTCCGGGCCGCCCCACCGCCTCCGATCTCGAAATAGTGGCCTCTAGCTGTGGATATATGACGGGCTCCCGGGCGCGGTGACGATGCACACAGACGCGCCGCCCTGTGGATAAGTGTGTGGAATAGGGCATTTTCTTGTGGATAACTTCTCCGCCGATCTGCGGATATCCCCACCCCGCACCAGCCTGAGCCGCTCCTCCAGAAGTCCGGCGCCCCCATCGAACGCCAACATCTGGCAGGGACTATTCCGCCCTTGTGCACGCGACGGCTTAGCATCCCTACTCGTGCGCGCTGACTCCCCCGGCTTCACCCGTGTCCGGCTGGTCGCCCTCGTCTCGGGTGTGCTGGCAACCCTGCTGGCGGTGATCACGCCGCTGCTGCCGGTGCGGCAGGATCGGGCGGCGCTGGATTGGCCGCAGCAGCAGTCGGCGAGCGTGACCGCGCCGCTGGTGTCGTATGTGCCGCTGGACGTGCGGTTCTCGGTGCCGTGCGCGGCGTTCCGGGGGATGACGAGCGGGACCGTGCTCTCGACGGTGCCGGCGCAGGCCTCGACCGCGACCGCCAAGGGGCTGCTCGCCACCGTGACCGAGGTGCCCGGGCAGGGCCCGACGCTGTCGGTGCTGCTGCGCGAGATTCCGCTGCTGTCGGCGCCGCTGGCCGAGGTCGGCGGGTGCGGGGAGCTCACCGTCGATTCGACCGTCGCCGCCACC
Organism: Nocardia albiluteola; assembly: GCF_018860155.1. GTDB lineage: Bacteria > Actinomycetota > Actinomycetes > Mycobacteriales > Mycobacteriaceae > Nocardia > Nocardia albiluteola. The sequence goes on along the minus strand of NZ_JAHKNI010000001.1, from coordinate 368,357 downwards.
ACGGCCACGCTGACCGGGGTGCACCGCAAGGACGGCACCCCGTTCACCGACACGGTGAGCGGCGACGTGCGACCCCAGATCGTCGGCGTCTTCACCGATCTGCCCCGCGCCCGGCTCGCCGGCGCACACCTGCACGCCGACATCGATTCGCGCTTCACCTCCGCGCCGACGCTGCTCAAGACGACCACCACCGTGTTCGCGGTGCTGTTCACCCTGATCGCGCTGCTCGCGCTGCACCGGCTCGACACCGCCGACGGCCGGCGGCCGCGCCGGTTCCTGCCCGCGCACTGGTGGAAATTCACCCTCGCCGACGCGGTCGTGCTGGGCACGCTGGTGTTGTGGCACATCATCGGCGCCAACACCTCCGACGACGGCTACATCCTGAATATGGCTCGTACGGCCGGGCATTCGGGCTACATGTCCAACTACTACCGCTGGTTCGGCGTGGCCGAGGCGCCGTTCGGATGGCCGTACGAGGTGCTGTCCTGGATGACCCGGATCAGCGATTCGAGTCCCTGGACGCGCCTGCCCGCGCTACTGGCCGGAATCCTGTGCTGGCTGGTGATCAGCCGGGAGGTGTTGCCGCGTCTGGGTTCTCGCGTGCGCCGGAACTCCGTGGCGCTGTGGACCGGCGGCCTGATCTTCCTGGCCGCCTGGCTGCCCTACGACAACGGCCTGCGGCCCGAGCCGCTCATCGCGCTGGGCGCGCTGCTCACCTGGGCCAGCATCGAGCGCGCGATCGCCACCGGGCGGCTGCTGCCCGCCGCGGTCGGGGTTCTCATCGCCGCATTCTCACTGGCCGCGGGCCCGACCGGACTCATCTGTATCGCCGCGATGATCGCGGGATCACGACCGGTGCTGCAGATCATCATCAAACGCGCACAACCGGATTCGCCACCAGGCCCGGATCGCACACCGGATTCCGGCAAGCGTGCCGGAACGACGCGCGCGGGCATCGGGTCGGCGATCCTGCGGTACGGCGCGCTGCTCGCGCCGGGCGTGGCCGCGGGCATGCTGGTGCTGGTGGTCGTCTTCGCCGATCAGACGCTGGCCGCGGTCATGGAGGCCACCCGGGTCCGCACCCTCATCGGGCCGAACGTGGCCTGGTTCGACGAGCGGACCCGCTGGGACGCGCTGCTGTCGCTGTCCCCCGACGGCTCGCTGGCCCGCCGGTTCGGCATTCTGGGCATGCTGCTGTGCCTGGCGGTCTGCGTGCTGGTGATGCTGCGCAAGAACGGCCGGATCCCCGGCACCTCGCGCGGGCCGTCCGCGCGCATCCAGGGCATCGTGTTCATGTCACTACTGCTGATGATGTTCACCCCCACCAAGTGGACCCACCACTTCGGCGTCTATGCGGGCCTGGCCGGCTCGATGGCCGCGCTGACCGCGGTCGCGGTGGGCACCAACGGCATTCGCGCGCGCTACAACCGCTCGCTGTTCGCCGCGGGCGTGTTCTTCCTGCTGGCGGTCACCTTCACCGGCTCCAACGGCTGGTGGTACGTGTCCAGCTACGGGGTGCCGTGGTTCGACAAGGCGCCGCTGCTGCTGAGCAAGGGCTTCTCGACGGCCTTCCTGGGCCTGGCGGTGCTGTGCCTGCTGCTCGCCGCCTGGCAGTACTACCGCGAGCCCTACCGCAACCGGGAATCGTCCCGGCGGTTCGACCGATTCGCGATCGAGCCACTGACCATCGCCGCCGCGGCGATGGTGCTCTTCGAGGTCGCCTCGCTGGCCAAGGGCGCGATCACCCAGTACCCCGCATACTCGGTCGCACAGTCGAATCTGCGTGCGCTGACAGGTAATACGTGCGCACTGGCCAATGACGTTCTGGTCGAGACGAATACCGCCGATTCGCTGCTGCAGCCCTACACCGGTTCGGCCGCACAGGGATTGGCCGCCGAGAACGTCGGCTTCACCCCGGACGGCGTCGCGAGCGACCTGACCGCCGACGCCGAGGAGACCACCACCGGCGGCGCCAACTCCGTCAGCAGCGACAACCAGAACAAGACCAGCCGCACCACCGCGGCCGGAACCGGCGGCGGGACCACCACGAAGCCGGGCATCAACGGCAGCACGGTCGCGCTGCCGTTCGGCCTGGACCCCGCGCGCACGCCGGTCCTGGGCAACTACACCACCGACCAGAAGCAGCAGGCCCACCTGACCTCGCAGTGGTACCGCCTGGATCTGCCCGCGGCCCAGCGGGATCCGGCCTACAGGGTGCTGGTGGTGACCGCGGCGGGACGGATTCAATCGGTCAACAAGGACGGCGTGCTCACCTACGGGCAGCAGCTGAGTGTGGAGTTCGCGCACCGCGACGCCGACGGCGCGGAAACCACGCTCGGGTCGTTCATGCCCCTGGACATCGGCGGCGCCCCGTCCTGGCGCGACATGCGGATCCCGCTGGACCGGATTCCGGCGCAGACCAACGCCGTCCGGATCGTCGCGGTGGCCAACGACCTGACCACCCGGCAGTGGCTGGCGGTCACCCCGCCGCGCCTGCCGCGGCTGGCCACGCTGGATTCGGTGCTCGGGCGCCAGGCCCCGGTGCTCGAGGACTGGCACGTCGGCCTGGCCTTCCCGTGCCAGCGGCCCTTCGACCACAAGGACGGCGTGGCCGAGGCGCCCGACTGGCGCATCCTGCCCGACCGCGTCGGCTCGGATGCCTCCAATGCCTGGCAGGACGACATCGGCGGCGGCCCGCTCGGCTGGACCGGCCTGCTGCTGCAGGCCCAGACCGTGCCGAGCTATCTGGACCGCGATTGGGAACGAGACTGGGGCGAACTGGAAAAGTTCACGCCGTACGATTCCGCGGCGCGTCCGGCCACGATCGGCGTCACCGTGCAGAACCGCTGGGGCTGGGTCAAGGACGCCCCGATCAAGGTGAAGTAGGGCGCGGCGCGGCGACGCTCGGCGTGTCGCGCGGGACGGTGAACGCGGTCACTTCCCACGCCAGGCATTAACATCACCAACCGTGCCCGACGCCGCAACCGCTGTCTTGACAGAACCGACGTCCGCCGGTGCTCCGGCGACGTCGCGCGATTTCCGCACCGCCCGCACGATCGCGTTGATCGCGGGCCTGCTCGGCGCGTTGTTCGCGCTCGCCACGCCGTTCCTGCCGGTGGATCAGACCACCTCGGAGGTGAACTGGCCCCAGGGCGGCGTGCTCGGCAATGTCGAGGCCCCGCTGATGTCCCAGATCCCGGTGGACGTGCGGGCCAGCATCCCGTGCGCGGCGGTGGCCAAGCTGCCGACCGGCGCCATGGTGCTCAATACCGCACCGCCCCAGGGCGATCGTGCCGCGCTGCAGGCGATGTTCGTGCGCGTGACCGCCGATACCGTCGACGTGGTGAACCGCAACGCCATCGTGGCCTCGGCGAAGCGGTCCGAACTCGGTCACTGCGGCACGATCTCGATCGTCTCCGACAACACCCACACCGCCGCCGCGTTCGAGGGCCTGACCACGCAGGTCGAGCAGCCGGACGGGACGAAGACGACCGTTCCGGTGGCGGGCACCCAGGCGGGCGACCTGCGGCCGCAGGTGGTGGGTGTGTTCTCCGATCTGAAGGGCGCGGCCCCGGCCGGGCTGTCGTTCCACATGACCGTCGACTCGCGATTCACCTCGCACCCGACCGTCACCAAGCTGGTGGCGACGATCGCGGCCTGGCTGTGCACCCTCATCGCCCTGGCCGCGCTGGCGCGCCTGGACACCGGCGACGGCCGCGGTCACCGCCGCTTCCTGCCCGCGCACTGGCTGAAGCCGACGTGGGCGGACGCCGCGATCATCGGCACCCTGGTGGTGTGGCATTTCGTCGGCGCGAACACCTCCGACGACGGCTACATCCTGACCATGGTGCGCGTCGCGCCGCACGCGGGCTACCTGGCCAACTACTTCCGCTGGTACGGCGTCCCGGAGGCCCCGTTCGGCTGGTACTACGACATCATCCAGTGGTTCGCGCACATCTCGACGGCGAGCCCGTGGGTGCGGATCCCCGCGACCCTGTGCGCGATTTTGTGCTGGATGGTGATCAGCCGCGAGGTGGTACCGCGCCTGGGCCGCGGGGTGCGGAACTCGAAGGTGGCGCTGTGGACCGGCGGGCTGGTCTTCCTGGCGTTCTGGCTGCCGTACAACAACGGCCTGCGCTCGGAGCCGATCGTGGCCCTGGGCGTGCTGCTGACCTGGGTCTCGATCGAGCGCGCCATCGCGACCGGACGACTGCTGCCCGCCGCGGCCGCGGTGCTCGCGGCGGCGTTCACCCTGGCCGCAGCGCCGACCGGGCTGAACTGTATCGCCGCGCTGCTCGCCGGAATTCGCCCGCTGGTGCGGATCGTGGTGCGCCGGCGGCGCACGCTGGCCGCGAGCGGAAGTCGCTGGGAGCGCTCGTTCCTGGGATCGGTGCTCCCGCTGCTCGCGCCCATCGCGGCGGCCGGATTCCTGGTGCTGACCGTGGTCTACGCCTCGCAGACCTTCGCCGGTATCCAGGAGGCCGACCGGGTGCGGCAGCTGGCCGGGCCGAATCTGGCCTGGTACGAGGACTATCTGCGGTACTACTACCTGTTCGTGGAGACGGTGGACGGCTCTGTCGCGCGACGGTTCGCCTTCCTGGTGATGATCCTGTGCCTGATCACCACCATGCTGGTGCTGCTGCGGCGGCGCCAGGTGCCGGGCATCTCCAGCGCGCCGACGTGGCGGCTGCTGGGCGTGGTCTTCGGCACGATCTTCCTGATGATGTTCAACCCGACCAAGTGGACCCACCACTTCGGCGCCTACGCGGGCATCGCCGGGTCGCTGGCGGCGGTCACCGCGGTGGCGGTCTCGGCGACGGCGCTGCGCTCGCGCAAGAACCGCTCGATCTTCCTGGCGGCGTTGCTGTTCACGCTGGCGCTGTCGTTCTCGGGCATCAACGGCTACTGGTACGTGTCCAGCTACGGTGTCCCGTGGTTCGACAAGATGGTGCAGCTGCACGGAATCAAGTCGAACACCGTCGTGCTGATGCTGTTCGGCCTGTCGATGCTGCTGGTCGGCTGGCATGTGCTGCGGGAGGGCTACGCGAAGCCCGAGACGGCGGATTCGGTGCGCGGCAGGCGGATTCGCCAATTCGCCGGGATACCGCTGACCGTCGTCGCGGCGCTGATGGTGCTGTTCGAGGTGCTCTCGCTGGTCAAGGGCGCCTACTCGCAGTATCCGGCCTACTCGCTGGCCCGCTCGAACTTCGACGCCCTCGGCGGCAACACCTGTGGCCTGGCCAATGACGTACTGGTGGAACCGGATTCGAACCAGGGTCGGCTGACCCCGATCATCGACCCGGCACACCCGCCCGCCAAGGGCGACCCGCTGGCCGGGGTGGACCCGACCGGATTCGCCCCGAACGGGGTGCCCTCGGATCTGAAGGCCGATGCGGTCGAGGTGAAGCCGGGCACCGGCAACACCTCCAACCAGTCCGTCGGGGCGAACTTCGCCGAGGGCCAGAACGCGGGCACCGGCGGCGGCCGCATCGACAAGGCGGGCATCAACGGCAGCACCGTGGCGCTGCCGTTCGGGCTGGACCCCAAGACGACCCCGATCATGGGCAGCTACCAGGACGGCCTGCAGACCCCGGCCCACCTGATCTCCGCCTGGTATCAGCTCCCGGCGCGCTCGCCGCAGTCGCCGATCGTGGTGATCACCGCGGCCGGGCGCATCCTGTCCTTCGACGACACCGGTGCGCTGCAGTACGGCCAGGGCCTGCTGCTCGAGTACGGCAAGCGCCGGCCCGACGGCAGCGTCACCTCCGAGGGCAGCTACGTCCCGCGCGACGTGGGCCCGGCGCCGTCGTGGCGCAACCTGCGCGTGCCGCTGGACAAGATCGCCCCCGACGCCGACGCGGTCCGGATCGTGGCGGATCGACGGGTGCTGATCGGCGACCAGTGGCTGGCGTTCACCCCGCCGCGGGTGCCGAAGCTGCAGACGCTCAACACCTTCATCGGCTCGACCCAGCCGGTGCTGGAGGACTGGGCGGTCGGCCTGCAGTTCCCGTGCCAGCAGCCGTTCCTGCACCGGGACGGGGTGGCGACGATGCCGAACTACCGCATCCTGCCCGACCGGCCCCTCGCGGTCAGCTCGACCGACACCTGGCAGGCGGAGGAATTCGGCGGCACGCTCGGCTTCACCCAGATGCTGGCGAGCTCCACCACGATTCCGACCTATCTGAAGGACAACTGGGCCCGGGACTGGGGTTCGCTCGAGCGCTACGACCGGTATTACCCCAATGCCAAGCCCGCGGAGATCACCACCGGCACGGCGACGCGCTCGGGCCTGTGGTCGCCGGGGCCGATGCGAACGTACTGAGACGAAAACGAAACAGCGGGCGGCGCAATACCTTTGCGCCGCCCGCTGTCGTTCGTGGTGCCGGTCGTGATCCGTGCCCGACCACACTCGTCCGCGGCGTCTCCCGCCGACGATGCGGTACTGCCGCACATCGGCTTCGATCACGATCGGGCAGGATTCGGTCCGTTCCGGGTCTCGTTCTCCGCGTCGGTCGACTACCGGCCCTCAACCGAACCGCTTCCTCGTCACTGTTCGATGCGCTCGTACCATTCGTAGACCGGAAGATTGCCCTCGGCGGTGTCCTGCCAGCGCGGAGTGACTCTGAAGCGCTCGATGCCGCCGTTGAATTGCACGCGCAGTTCAACGCCCGGCGGGGTGATCGGGACAATACGTTGCGGCAGGTCGGCCGGTCCGCCTTCTAGTACGGCCTTCGGTGAGCTTCCCATAGCTGAAGGCTCTCATATGCGGCAGGGCTGACCGGCCGAATCGGTGAAAGACACTCCGTTCACCCGTCGTTCAGGCAGGTGAACACACCCTCGTCGACGCGGCTGCTACAGCGGCAGCAGATGGTGCTTGCGCGGGTTGCGCTGGAGCTTCTTGTCCCGGAGCAGCTTCATCGCGCGGCGGATCTCCAGGCGCGTGGTCGCGGGCTCGATGACGGCGTCGACATATCCGCGCTCGGCCGCGACCCACGGGGTGGCGACGGTGGCGTTGTAGAAATCGATCATCTGCTTGCGGATCGCGTCGCGCTGATCCTCCGGCGCGGCCGCGATCTGCCGGCCGCCGATCAGGCTGACCGCGCTCTCCGCGCCCATCACCGCGATGCGCGCGGTGGGCCAGGCCAGGTTGATATCGGCGCCGAGCTGCTTGGAGCCCATCGCCGCGTAGCCGCCGCCGTACGACTTGCGCACCACCACCGTCACCTTCGGCACGGTGGCCTCGACGAAGGCGAACAGCAGCCGCCCGCCGCGCTTGATGACGCCGACCTTCTCCTCCTCGACACCGGGCATGAAGCCCGGCGTGTCGACCACGTACACCAGCGGCAGGTCGAACGCGTCGCACAGCCGCACGAAGTGCGAGGCCTTGTCCGAGGCCCGCGCGTCCAGCGAACCCGCGTACACCAGCGGCTGATTCGCCACCACGCCGACGGCGTGGCCGTCGACCCGCGCGAATCCGCAGATGATGTTCTTGCCCGAGGCCGCGCCGAACTCGTGGAAGTCGCCGTCGTCGAAGATGCGCAGCAGGATCTCGTGCATGTCGTATCCGGCGTTGTCCGAATCCGGCATGATCGCGTTCAGTTCCCGATCGGTGTCGGTGAGCTCCGGCTCCAGGCCCGGGTTGATGACCGGCGGCTGCTCCTGGCAGCTCAGGGGCATGAAGGACAGATACTCCCGAACCCAGTTGAAGGCGTCCCGCTCGTCCTTGGCGACGTGGTGGATGTTGCCGTACTCGGCCTGGTTGTAGACCCCGCCCAGCTCCTCGAGGGAGACGTCCTCGCCGGTCACCTCCTTGAGCACCTTGGGGCCGGTGACGAACATGTGCGCGCTCTCCACGGCGACCACGACGTCGGTGTTGATCGGCTGATAGACCGCACCGCCGGCGCAGTTGCCCAGAATGATCGAGATCTGCGGCACCATGCCGGACAGCGGCTCGGTCAGCAGGGCCAGGTTGGCGTACCAGGCCAGCGAGACGACCGCCTCCTGGACGCGCGCGCCGCCCGAGTCCTGGATGCCGACGACGGGGCAGCCGATCTTGGCCGCGTGCTCCAGCACCGCGCTGACCTTGCGGCCGAAGATCTCACCGACCGAGCCGCCGTACACGGTCTGATCGTGGGAGAACACCGCGACCGGGCGGCCGTCGACCAGGCCGTGCCCCACGACCACACCGTCGCCGTACAGCGAATCCTTGATGAACGGGTTGCGCATGAGCGCGCCGATTTCCACGAAGGAGCCCGGGTCGAGCAGCATGTCGATCCGTTCGCGGGCGGAGGGGATCCCCTTCTTGGCCCGCTTGGCCACGCCGGCTTCGCCTGCCGGTTCCTGAGCGAGTTCGAGCTTCTTGCGCAGGTCGGCAAGCTTCTCAGCCGTCGTGTTCACTAGTCTCCCTTCGCGATCGCGGCGAGTTTCGCGGACAGGTCCGCCCCGATCGTGGCAATGCGTGGCTCGTCGATGATCTGCAGGTGGTCGCCCGGGATGTGGATGATCTCCAGGTTGGGGATGTAGTCGTCCCAGCCACCGTTGGGCTGGCGCTCGGCGTACCGGGGTTCGATCTCGATGATGCCGTCGTGATAGCGGTCCGCGAGGTACAGCACCGCCTCGCCGGTGTAGTGCGACGGGCGGGCCTTCTGCAGATCCCGGCCGTCGAGCCACGAGGTGCGCTGATGCTCGATGACGCCGCCGGGAATCTTCACGTCCGCGAACTTCAGCAGCTCCATGATGATCTGGTACTGCTCCTCGTCCGAGGCCTCCGCCAGCTCGGCCAGCATGTCCTCGTCGAGCTCGCCCTGGATCCCGTAGGTCTTCTGCGCGAAGGCCTGGAAGCGCTCGATGCGGGCGCGCCGGCCCTCGGGGCTCGGGTCCTCGGGCTCGACCGGCAGGGCCAGATCGATCAGTCCCACCAGGCGCACGTCGTCGCCCTCGGCCCGCATGATCTGCCCGACCTGCAGCGCGAAAACCGCGCCCAGCGACCAGCCGTACAGCACGTACGGGCCGCCCGGATGCAGCGCGCGGATCTTCGCCGCGTACTCGCGCGAGCGGTCCTCGATCGAGCCCTCGATGCGCTCGAATCCGTACATCGGGGTGTCCTCGGGCAGGCGCTTGAGCAGCGGCTCGTACACCAGCGTGTTGCCGCCCGAGGGGTGGAACACGAAGACCGGCACCGCATTCGAGCCCTCGGTGCGCCCGCGCAGGGTGCGCACGAAGCCCTCGACATCCCCGGAGCTGTCCTGGTGTTCGCGCACGATGTTCGCGATCTGCTCGATGGTCTCGCAGTCGCGCACGTCCTCGACGTCGATCTCCGCGCCGACACGCTCGGACAGCCGGTCGGTCAGGCTCTTGACGGTGGCGTCGTCCGGGATCGGCAGGGTGTTGAAGATGCCGCCCGCGGACTTGCCGGTGATGGTCGCCCAGGTGGCGTAGACCAGCCGCTCGGCGGCGTCACGCGGCGGGATGTTCTCCTCGGCGGCCTTGGCGGCGGCCGCGGCGGCATCGCCACCGAGCAGCCCGGCGGCCGGTGCAGCCGAATTCGATTCGGTCGCATCGGCTTTCGCGGCGGCAGCCGGTTTCGACTCGGCGGCACCGTTCGCGTCGGCGGTATTCGCCTCCGCCGCAGGCGCATTCGCGGCTGCAGGGGCATCTGCTGCGGCACCGGCGGTTTCGGCGGCACCCTGCTCGGCGGCCTTGGCCTGCACCGCGGCCGCCGGATCGTCCCCGGCCTCCACCGCGGCGCGGGCCGCGGCGACGAATTCGTCGTTGATGGCCAGCGTGCCGCCGTCGGCGGCCTGCTGCTGCGCCATCGCCTCCATCTCGTCGCGGTGCTCGATGGCGTAGTGCAGCACCTTGCCGACCTCGTGCAGGCTGGCATCGCGCACCGCCTGAATCTGCAGCTGCGGGATGTCGAATTCGTATTCGACGCGGTTCTTGATTCGCATCGCCATCAGCGAATCCAGACCCAGCTCCATGAGCGGGATCTCCATCGGCAGATCCTCCACGGCATAACCCATGGATTCCGCGACGATGAGCGCCAGGCGCTCCTCCACGGTCTGGGAGCCGTTGGGATCCCAGCGCTCGCCGAGATCCTCGACGGGGGCGGGGGCGGTCTCCGCCGTCGTTGCGACGGCCTTGGTGCCGGAATCCGCAGCGGCGTCGGCGATCCCGGCCACGGGTGCATCGGGATGACTCGCGGACGTGCCGGTCACGACCGCCTCGAACAGCAGCCGGAAGGCCTCGCCCTCGTTGGCGTGCACGCGCACCGAGCCGCCGCCCAGGTGCGGGGTCAGCGTGGTGGTCAGCGTGCCGGTGGTGGGCAGCGGCGCACGTTCCACGGTCGCACCCAGCTGGACATCCGAAAGCACCTGCGCCGCAGCGGATTGCGCCAGGGCGCCGAGGTCGGTGACGGCCGCGGCCTGTACCTCCCACGCGTGCCGCCCGTCGGGCATCGCGACGTGCGAGCCGGGCATCCGGCCGCTGCCGGAACCGGTGGCGATGCTGACCTTGGGCCAGTACTCCTTGCGCAGGAACGCCGTTCGCGGGATATCCGCGTACTCGCCCGCGCCGAGCAGCGACATCAGGTCCACCCGGTGTCCCTGCACGTACAGCTGTGCCAGCGCGGAGACGACGCCCGCGGCCTCGTCCTCCTTGCGCTTGAGGGTCGGGATCAGCGCGGCGTTGTGCGCACCCGCCGCGAAGGTGGTGCCCAGCACCTGCATCAGCGCAATGGAATTCGGCGCCAGCTCGAGGAAGGTGGTGATGCCGCCGTCCACGGCCAGGCGGATCGCGTTCGCGAAGTACACCGAGTGGCGCAGGTTGGTCACCCAGTAGTCGACGTCGTGCACCGGATCGTGGCCCGCGCGGTAGACCGTGGCCTTGTGCACGGTCGAATACAGGTCGTACTTCAGCCTGGTCGGCTCGATGCCCGCCAGCTCCGCGGCCAGCTCGCCCAGCAGCGGATCCATCTGCGAGGTGTGCCCCGCACCGCGGGTCTGCAGCACGCGCGCGAACTTGCCCTCGGACTCGGCGCGCGCCACGATCGCGTGCACCTGCTCCGGCGGGCCGCCGATCACGGTGTTGTTCGCCGCGGCGTAGACGGCCACCTCGAGATCCGGGTACTCCGGCAGCATCGCCTCGACCTCCGCGGCGCTGTACTCCAGCAGCGCCATATTGCGGATATCGGAGTCGGGCAACATCTCGTCGCCCTCCTTCATCAGGCGCGAGCGCGCGCAGATGACCCGTACGGCGTCCTCGAGCGGCAGGCCGCCGGAGATGTACGCGCCCGCGGCCTCACCCTGCGAATGCCCCACCACCGCACCGGGTTCGGCGCCGTGCGCGCGCAGCAGCGCGGCCAGGCCCAGCTGGATGGCGAAGACGCCGACCTGCGAGGTGCCGATGTCCCAGTCCTGGGCGTCGTCGAGCATCATCTCGCGGACCGAGTATCCGGCCTCGTCCTGCACCAGCTCGTCGACCTGGTCGACGGTGCGGGCAAAGATCGAATTCTCCAGGTAGAGCTGCTTACCCATCTTGCGGTGGTGCGAGCCGAAGCCCGAGAACACCCACATCGCGTCCTTCGCGGCGGGCGAGTCGGCGGTGAACACGCCCTGGCCCGGCTTGCCCGCGGCGATGGCGCGCAGCCCGGCGATCGCCTCCTCGCGCGTGGTCGCGACGACCACGCCGCGCGAGCGGCCGTGATTGCGCTTGGCCAGCGACCGCGCCACATCGGCCAGCGGGGTGGCCTGTCCCGCTTCGGATTCCAGCCAGTCGGCCAGATCCTGCGCGGCGCGGCGGCGGCGTGAGGGTAGGTAGGCCGAGACCGGCAGGATCACCGGAAGCGGCTCAGTGCGGGCCTCGGTCCATTCGGGGACAACGGGTTCCGGCGCCACGGCAGCGACATCCGTTGCCGCATCGGCATTCTCGAGGATCGTCTCGGCATCCGCGATCACGTCTGTGGTCTCGTCGTCCAGATCGGCGGCGCGCGCCTCGCTCGCGGGCTCGGCCGGTGCGGACATGGCTGCCGGAATGTACTCCTGGAGCACCAGGTGCGCATTGGTGCCGCCGAAACCGAAGCCCGAGATGCCGATCGTGGCCTTGCCGCTGTAGCGCGGGAATTCCGTCGGGGCCTCGATGACCTTCAGCCGCGCCTCGTCGAACGGGATATACGGGTTCGGGCCCGCGTAGTGGATATTCTGCGGAATGACGTTGTGCTGCAACGCCATGATCGCCTTCGCGAGGCTGGCCGCGCCGGCGGCCGACTCCAGATGGCCGAAGTTGGTCTTGACCGAGCCGATCAGCACAGGCGAGTCCGCGTCGCGACCCCGGCCGATCACGCGACCGAGCGCATTCGCCTCGATCGGGTCGCCGATGAGCGTTCCGGTGCCGTGAGTCTCGACGTAGTCCACGGTGGACGGCACGATTCCGGCATCCCGGTAGGCGCGCCGCAGCACCTCGGCCTGGGCGTCCGGATTCGGCGCGAGCAGGCCGTTCGAGCGGCCGTCGTTGTTGACCGCGGTGCCCTTGATGACCGCGTAGATCGTATCGCCATCGCGCTCGGCGTCGGCCAGGCGCTTGAGCACCACCAGGCCACCGCCCTCCGAGCGCACAATGCCGTTGGCATCCGAGGAAAACGCCTTGAGGTGCCCGTCCGGCGCCATCATGCCGATGGCGTCGAAGCCGAGGGTGCCGGCGGGCGCGAGCAGCATGTTCACGCCGCCCGCCAGGGCGACATCGGCGTCGCCGGCGCGCAGATCCCGCACCGCCTGATGCACCGCGACCAGCGTCGAGGAGCAGGCCGTGTCGATGGCCACCGACGGTCCCCGGAAATCGTAGAAGTACGACACGCGGTTGGAGATGATCGAGGACGAACTGCCCGTGATCGCGTAGGCATCCGCCGATGCGGGCGCATCGGGATCGGAATTACCCGCGCCCAGCACCGCGACCATCATGAAATCGTTGGTCGAGGTGCCGATGTACACACCGACCGGCTCGCCCTTGAGGTTGCTGGCGGGAATCCTGGCGTGCTCCAGGGCTTCCCAAGCCAGCTCCATCATCAGCCGCTGCTGCGGATCGACGCGCTCCACCTCGACCGGCGACATCGCGAAGAACTCCGCGTCGAAGCCCTTGACGACATCCTGCGCCAGATAGCCGCCCTTGGTGTTGGCCTTCTCGATGGCCGCGGCGATCTCGGGGTCGGCGGCGAACTCCGACCAGCGGCCCTCGGGGAGATCGCCGGTGCCGTCCCCGCCGCTGATCAGCAGCTCCCACGTCGACTCCGGGGTGTTCCCGGCCCCCGGCAGCCGCGTCGACAGGCCCACGATCGCGATGTCGTGCGCCTGCCCCGGCTGATATCCGGCGGTATAGAACGAGTCGTCGGCGATCTCTTCGGGCGCCTCCGGCTCGCCGTTGATGATGCGCTCGGCCAGCGCGGCGATGGTCGGGTGGCGGTACACGATCGTCGCGTCGAGCAACACCCCGGTCAGTTCCTCGATATCGCCGCCCAGGGCGATCGCGTCGCGCGAGGCCAGGCCGAATTCCTCCATCGGCCGGTCCACGGTGATGTTCTCGATCGGCTGACCGGTCGCGTCGGCGACCCAGCGCTGCAGCCACTCCCGCAGCTCGGCCACCGACATGTCGGTGGCCACCGCACCCCCGGCGGCACGAGCCGGAGCGACCTCCGAACCCCCTGCCGCGGAGGCGGTGTCGGTAGACCCGGCCCCTGGGGCGGTGGTCTCGGTTGCCCCGGGGTGGTGAGCCGGCGGAGCTTGCGGAGCCGGCGGGGTGGGTGAACTCTGGGTGCCGTCGTTGTCAGCCATCAATCCTCAAGCTACCTGTGTCCGGGTGATGCGCGGGCAGGGAAGGACGGCCGGTGCCGCCGTCATCTCACTCTTCATCGGGTGCATCAGGGAAGGCCTGCTGGGTGTAACCACCCCGCAGCGTGCCCTCGAGATACGCGATTTTGCAGGCGTTGCGAGCGATCTTGCCGCTCGAGGTGCGGGGGATCGAACCCGCCGGTACCAACAGTACGTCGCGAACGGTAACACCGTGACGCTGCGAGATCGCGCCGCGGACCGCGTCGGCGATCGGCAGCGCGTCGGCCTTGCCCGCGCCCGGACCCCGCTCGGCCACGACGACCAGCTGCTCGGAGGAATCGTCGGCGTCGAACGCCAGGCCCGAATGGCTGCCGGCCTCGAAGACCTCGGCGGGCAGCTGGTTGGCCGGCACCGAGAAGGCCGCGATGAAGCCGGGCCGCAGCGCCGTGGAGGCCTGCTGCGCGGAGTACTCGAGGTCCTGCGGGTAGTGGTTGCGCCCGTCGACGATCACCAGGTCCTTGACCCGGCCGGTGATGTACAGCTCGCCGTCGATGTAGACGCCGTAGTCGCCGGTTCGCAGCCAGATCGCGTCCTGCGGGGCGCCCTCGGCGTGACTGCCCTCGGCCTGACGGTGCACCAGCTGGTTCTTGAAGGTCTTGCGGGTCTCGGCCTCGCGACCCCAGTAGCCGATGCCGATGTTGTTGCCGTGCAACCAGATCTCGCCGACCCGGCCCTCGGGCTGCTCGCTCGCACCCTCGGCGCTGTCGATGGAATCGCCGTCGACGATCGCCGCCCATTGCGACAGCGCGACGTAGCCGCAGCTGACCTGCGGGATGGCCTTCGGGGCGCCCTGCTCGACCTTGACCACCCGGCCGGCGTTCAGCTCGTCGCGGTCGACGTAGATGACCTTGGCCTCGTCCTCGTGCCGGGTCGCGGAGACGAACAGCGTCGCCTCGGCCATGCCGTAGCAGGGCTTGATGGCGGTCTTGGGCAGCCCGTAGGGGGCGAAGGCCTCGTTGAACTTCTTCATCGAGGAGGTGGTGACCGGCTCGGAGCCGTTGATCAGCCCGATGACGTTGGACAGATCCAGCGACTCACCGTTCTTCGGCAGGCCGCGCGCGGCCGCGTGCTCGAACGCGAAGTTCGGCGCGGCGGCGAAGGTGCCCGCGCCGTCCGAGACCGCGGCGAGCTCCTTGATCCAGCGGTACGGCCGCCGCACGAAGGCGCTCGGGGACATGATGGTGATGTACTTGCCGCCGATCGCGGGCAGGATCACGCACAGCAGGCCCATGTCGTGGAACAGCGGCAGCCAGGTGACGCCGCGGGAGTTCTCGTCCAGGTTGATCGCGTGGACCATCTGCAGCAGGTTGGTGCCCGCGGCCCGGTGCGTGATTTCCACGCCGGCCGGGGTGCGCGTCGATCCCGAGGTGTACTGCAGGTAAGCGATATCGTCAACACGGACGTCGGGAACCACCCACTTCTCCCCGAGGGAGTCGGGCACGGCGTCCACGGCGATGATCCGGGGACGCTTGGCGGCGGGCAGCGCACGGAACAGCTGGCGCACCCCGGCGGCGGAGGAGCTCGCCGTCAGGATCGCCGAGGGGGCGCTGTCGGCCAGCACGGCATGCAGCCGGTCGGTGTGGCCGGGCTCGTCCGGATCGAACAGCGGAACCGAGATGCACCCGGCGTAGATCGCCGCGAAGAAGGAGATGACATAGTCCAGACCCTGCGGCGCCAGAATCGCCACCCGATCGCCCGGCTTGGTCACCTGTTGCAGGCGTGCGGCAACCGCGCGCAGCCGGATGCCGAACTCTTTCCAGGTCAGGTCCTGGTACTCACCGTCGCGCTCGCGTGAGTAATCGATGTACCGGTACGCCAGCGTGTTTGCGTCGTTGCGAGTGTGCTTCTCGACGTAGTCGACCAGGGTGCGACCCTCGGGGAGCTTGATGTTCCCGGTCTCGTCCAGGTAGTCGTCGAAAGTCTCGTCCGTCATTCCTTCTTCTCCTCCGAGGCACACGCAGCACGGCGACATGGCCGCTGTTACCTGTGAGGCCCCGACTCTCTTACGCCCGCGGCCGCTCTATCGTGCACGAGCCTGCCTGCAGCTTTTGTGGGCGGTCTGCGCGGTGACCACCTATCGGCTAGATGTATTCAAACCAGAGACATGTTACAGAGCATGCTCCGCAGTGGTCTGCCGAGTATCACCGTCACGTAACAGTGGAATCACCGGCGCGAACACGTCCATCTGAGTCGGAAACACTCCGATATAGGACATCGACGTGAGTCGGCGCACGTTACGGATCTGCTCGGCGATCTCGTCGTATGTGCCTATTGCCACATACGGCGAGGCCAGAATGTCTTCGACGGTCAACCGGACGTCCACCTCGAGATCCGGGTGCAAGCCCTTGTCGATCGCGTTGAGCGCCATCTCGGCGGTGCGCTCCCGGTCGTCGGTGATCACCACTGCGGTGATGGTCCAATTCAGCTCGATGTCGGCGAAACGATCACCGGCTGCCTCCTTGATCAAATTCACTTTCTGGATCGTCTTGTCGAGGGTAATTCCGGACAGTAGCCCCTTCCCATCGGTCGTGGTGACCGGAACGATCGAGATGATGTCGGCATGCTTGGCCGCCAGCCGCAGCATTCTCGGGCCGCCACCGCCGGTGACCAGCGGCGGGCGCGGGCCCTGCCGGGGTCGCGGCGTGCCCTTGATCCCGCGCACCTGGTAGTGCTTGCCCTCGAAGTGGCATTCCTGACCGCGCAGCAGCACGTCCAGGATGGTCAGCGCCTCATCGAGCTTCTCCAGCCGCACACCGGGTGACTCGTAGGGCAGACCCGCCGCCTCGAACTCGCTCCTGATCCAGCCCGCGCCGACGCCCAGTTCCAGCCGTCCCCGCGAGAGCACATCGATGGTCGCCGCGTCCTTGGCCAGCACCACCGGGTGCCGGAAGCCGTTGGCCAGCACCGAGGTCCCGATGCGGATCCGATCGGTGGCCACAGCCAGCGCGCCCAGCGCGGCGATCGGTCCCACCTGTGGGCCGAGGTGATCGGGAATCGCGAACGAGTCGTAGCCGAACTCCTCGGCCTGCTGGGCCAGCTTGATGAACCTGCGCGCACCACCCTCCTGCGGATTTCCCTCGCCTGCCGCCGCGAAGCGAAACCTTCGCGGCGGCGTGCCCAGCGCGGTCGGCTGACCGGCCGGCGCGGCGGCTTGTGTCATGAACCCATGCTTTCTGGCGTGTGCGGAAATTGCTGCGACGCCGGGCGGTCTGGAATGGACCGGCCCCGGCGTCGCGATCAGAGGTGCACTTTACAGCCTGTGGAGCAAACCGACTGGTTCTCGCCGGGACGCCCCCGCGAGACACGCCGGACCCTTACGAATGCCGCGGGTGGGGCGCCCCGTTGATCAGCCCTTCGGCCCAGTTCGCGGTCCACTGGGTGGCCGTGATGCCGTCGGCATCCACCACGAACGAGTTGTAGAGCCTGTGAACGGGATTCCCGGCCGCGTGCACCAGGGTCAGCACGCTGGGGATCATGTTGACCGGGCTGAGCGCCTGATTCGGGGCATCACAGATCAGATCCCCCTTCGCGCAGACGGTGTAGGTGCGGTTGGCCAACGCCCCGAAACCGGCCCGGGGCCCGGTCATGGTGATGCCCGGGACATTGAGCCCCTTCAGCGCGACCTCGGCCCCGATGCCGGGCGGGGTGGCGCCGACCTCGATCGCCTGGCCCGGATCCCGCCGGCCGTCTGCGATCAGCATCACACCGAGCACCTGATTCGCCGGCACCGGCCCCTGACCCGCCCCGATATTGGTGGCGATATCGCCCGCGATCACCGCGCCCTGGGAGAACCCGGCGATCACATAGGTCGTCAGGGGGCAGTTCTTGTACATCGTGGCCAGTTCGTCGTTCGCGCGGGTGGTGCCCTCGGACCGGCTGTCGTTGTAGGACTGCTGGCCGTCGGGCGGGAGCGCGATCGGATTGGAGAACTGCGCGACGTACGGCACGGTGTAGACGTCCAGGCGGCTGTTCGCGAACTGCTCCCGCGCCGGCTTGGTGACGTTGAGCATCAGCGACAGCGGATTCGCCGTCGGATTGTGCGGGTCGTCGTTGCTGTTGGACTCCCAGGTGCCCGGGATCGCCAGCAGCTGCACATCCGGGCAGGAGGCGGGCTGCGAGGTCGGCGGGCGCGGTGTGGGCGGGGCGGGCTTGGGCACGCGCAGCAGCCCGGCCAGCAGATACCACGCCAGGATCACCACGACGACGATCACCGCGATGATCGCCAGGAAACTCAGGCATCCGATGCGCCTGCGGCGGCCCCGCCCTCGAAAGTTCCGGCCCCCGAACCCGTTACGTCGCGGCGTCACTTGTCGCAGTACGTCTGGTTGGCCGCGTCGGTGTAGATCTGGCCCAGCTGAGCGATCGACATCTTATTGGGGTCGTAGGACGGATCCTGGCCGGCCATCGCGTTCACGTAGGTCTGGATCTCCTGGGCGGAGACGCCGCTCTTCTTGGCCTGGCAGACGTACTGGGCCACGGCCAGCGGGATATCGGAGGACGACGGGTTCACGCCCTTGGCCTTGAGCGCGTCCAGAAAGGCCTGATCCTTCGCGGTCGGCTTCGGCGTGCTCGGGGTCGGGGTCGTCTGGGCGGGCTGGGGCTGCTCCCTGACCGTGGTCTTGGGCGCGGGCGCCGCGGACGTGGTCGGGGCGGCCGGGCTCGGCGTCGGCGAGGACGATGCGGCGGAGGTCGTGGTCGAGGTCTGTAGCGTGGGCGTGCTCGAGGCGGTCGAGTCGTTGTTGCCACAGGCGCCGAGCAGCAGCACAGAGGCGATGGCGAGCGCCGCGCCGGCGGCGGCACCACGTCCGGCGATGATGTCGGTCGCCTTTCCACGGGTCCGAAGCATGAATTCGTATCCTCGATCTAGTCCGGGAGTCACAGGTCGCCATCCAGGCTAGCTGTGTTCATATGCCACCGCCGCACGCTGGCGTGTTGGCGACGACTCTCAGATCCCGTGCACCTCGGCCTTGCCGCCACGAAAGACGATGAAACCGGTCTGGAAGTTCTGCTGCACGCCGCCCGGCACCGCGAACTCGTCGCTGATCGGATAGCCGAGCCTGCCGCGCTCGAAGCCCTGCTGCCCCCAGGCGTCCATGATCGGGCCGGTGTGCACCGCCCAGGCGCCCGAGAGCGGGCTCCAGTAGATATTGCCGCCCTCGAATCGGCTGAGGCGCCCGGCGTTGGCCAGCGGCTGCTCGTCGGCGGCGGGGAAGCCCAGGAAGCTGTTCTCGAAGCCCAGCTGCGCGTACTTGCCCCGGATCAGGCCCTGGATCCGATGGGCGCCGGTCTTCGGGCTGAAGTAGACGGTCCCGTTCTCGAAGCCCTGCACGACGCCGTCCCTGTTCGGGGTCTTCAGCTCCGCTCCGGTCGGGTATCCGGCCGGTCCGCGTTCGTACCCCTGCTTGCCCCAGGCGTCGAGGATCGCGCCGCGCACCAGCTGGGCGCCGGTCTGCGGGGTCCAATAGACCATGCCGTTCTGGAAGGCCTGGAAGCGGCCGCGGCCGTCGGGCAGCGGGCGCTCGTCGGAGACCGGAAGACCCAGCGGCCCACCGGGTCCCACGCTCGCCTGGTAGGTGCCGCCGATCGCGCCGGCCACCGGGTGCGCCCCGGTCGCCTGCGACCAGAACACCTGCCCGCCGTGGAAGTCCTGGGCCGTGCCGCCGGTCACCTGGTATTCGCCGCCGGTGCAGGCGCCGAGCCACTTGCCCGCCTGCGCCACGCCCGCGATCGCCCCGGCGGGCTTGCAGGCGGGCGGATTCGGGTCCAGGCCCAGGGCGCCCGCGGCCTGCTGCCAGGACTGGCGCATCTCGAAATCCCAGTACGGCCACGAGTGCGTGCCCGAGGGCCGGAACTCCGCGGTCACCGGGATCGCCAGCTTGTTCAGCTGGCTGACGAAGTTCTGGCTGGTCAGCCGGGAGAGGATCTCGAGCCCCATGCCGGTGACATTGGTGCTGACGCCCGGCACGCCGGCCGGCGCGTCGAAGGCGCCCACGGTGCCCGCACCGGCCGAAACGTACAGGCTGATGCCCTTGAGCTTCGGGGCCAGCTCGTACGGGTCGTGCGCGGCCCACTCCGGGTTGGTGGGCGCGCCCCACATCTTGTTGGCGTCGAAGTTGCCCGCATCGCGCATCGCGAACATGATCGCCTGCGGCATGCCCAGCGTGGTGGTGGTCAGGAAGCCCGAGTGCGAGGCGGCGTAGCGCACCCAGCCCGGGTTGCGCCCGGCCAGGAACATCGCGGCCGTGCCACCCATCGAAAGCCCTTCCACGCCACGCACATTCGCCGCGCGCCACTGGTTCTCCAGCAGCGGCGAGAGCTCCTTGGTCAGGAAGGTTTCCCACTTGTAGGTCTTGCCGTTGTCCGGCTGCGCCCAGTCGGAGTAGAAGCTGGACTGGCCGCCGATCGGCAACACCACCAGGGCGTCCTTGTCGGCGTAGAAGTCGACCGCGCCCGCGTCGTGGGTCCAGCCGCTGAAGTCGTCGGTCGCGCGCAGGCCGTCCAGCATGATCAGCTGCGGGAAGTGCATGTCCGGGCGGGTGTACCAGTCGCGCGGCAGCAGCAGCTGCACCTGCACGGGCGAGCCCATCGACGGCGAGGTGATCCACAGCGAGACCCAGCGATCGGTCAGCCAGACCACCTTCTGGACCGCGGCGACGCCCGGAGGCGGCGCGGGGGCGGCCTGGGGCGCGGGGGCCGGCCGAGCCTGGGGCGCGGGGGCCAGCCGGGCCTGGGGCGCGGGGGCGGGCTGGGCCTGAGGCGCCGGTTGCGCGGGCTGCGGAGCGGGCTGGGCGGGTGCGGGTGCAGCAGGGGCGGCGGGGGCCGCGGGTTGCGGGGCGGCCTGCGGCGGGACGGGAGCGACGGGTATGCCCGCGGCCGGTGTCTCGCCGGGAGCGGGCGCCGCGACGGGCGCCTGGGCGGGTCCGTCCGCCGGAGCGGCAGGCGCCTCGGCCGGTCCCGGCGCCGGAGCGGGCGTCTGGGCTGCGGGCGCGGCGGGTGGCTGGGCGACGGCGGGGACGGTGGCGGCGGTGTACCCCACGGCCAGGGGCAGGACCACGATCGCGGCCAGTGCCGCCAGCCTGCTGCGGCGCGCCAATGCGCGCTCCGCTCTCCCCCGTGTATCAGATGCCACACCTGCCACAGAAGTTTTCTACCGCGCAGAGGGTCGTTCTCCCCGGAAGACGCGCGGGCACACGCCGAGTTATCAGGTTCGCCGCGGCGATCCCGGACTACTCCGACGCCGGGACCTGCGCATAAACGACGACCGGCGTCGTGCTGAGCACGACGCCGGTCGAGGGAGCTTACGTATGGCCTCAGGCGTGCAACGCCGCCAGGATGCCGGGCCGAGCCTTGGCCAGCTCGGTCTGCCAGTTCAGCCAGATGTGCGTGCCGGTGGCCGGGAAATCGTAGGCGGCCGGGATGTCCAGCGACTCCAGCCGCGCCTGGAAGGCGCGCGTGCTCACCATCGCGATGGCCTCGAGCGCCATCGCGTCGCCCGTGTTGAACAGGCAGGCCCCGCCGCAGCTCAGGTTGTCGCGCCCGTCCGGGAGGCCGCTGCCGGAGGAGATGAACATCGGCAGGCCGCGCAGCTCCGGCGCGAACACCATCGGGTCCGAGCGCAGCCACTGCGGGCTCCACGGCATGGCCATCGAGTCGACGTTGTAGCGGCCCGCGTCCAGCATCATGACGCGGATGGCCTCGCGCATACCCGGCGCGTTCCAGTTCAGCGGGCCCGAGAACGAGGCCGCGTACTTGAACTGGTCGCGGTGGAACGCCGCCAGTCGCAGCGACGCCGGGCCGCTCATCGACAGGCCCGCCACCGCCCAGTTGCTGTGCGAGACGCCGTAGTTGGCCAGGAAGTTGGGGAGCTCCTTGGTCAGGAAGGTCTCCCACATGTAGGTGAACTTCTGGCCGTTGGTGTTGCTGGGCCCCTGCCAGTCCGCGTACCAGCTGGACTGACCGCCGACCGGCATCACGAGCGTGACGTTGTCGTTACCGAACATCTGCTGCGCGTTGGTCTCGAACGACCAGGCGTTGCGATCGTCGCGGGCACGCAGGCCGTCGAGCAGCAGCAGCGCGGCGTTGCCGCCGTGGCGCGCCCACTGCACCTGCACCTTGATCGGTCCCATGCTGGAGGGAACCATCAGGTCCTGGTATCCGCCGGGCGGGGTCTGACGGACCGGATGCGCCACCGGCGCGGCCGTGGCGATCGTCGGAACCGTGACCACCGCGGCGAGCGGCAGAGCGAGCGCTGCGGCGCCCGCAGCGAGAAGGCGCGCACGCCAACCGAACTGAGCACGTCGCCCAGACCGGACATCCTTCGACACGGACGCCGACTTCGGCGCCGACGCGTCGGACCTGCCGAACCGCATGGGTCTTGCTCACTTTCTGCTGCTGTAGCCTGCTGTTGTAGCCATGTCGCATGACAGCAGGCGAGCTGCTGCCGAGGCGCACACCACACCCCGCATCGGAACCGAGTTTCCGACAGGGGAACGGCACGTCTACGAAGTTGGTCACACTTGCGCTCGCTGGACCATATTCGACCCGTCCACCGTTAGCAAGACGGGGGCGTATACGTGTCCGAAATCCGCCCGAGCACCTTTCGTAATCGTGCAGTGACCCTATCGCGTCCGGCCGGCTATGTCGCGGGAACCCTTCCCACAACCGGGCTTTCACGGCAAATGGCCACCCGATGTTCAAATTCATGTCCGGCAGCATCTTGTAGACCTCGTCGGTCCAGTAGGGCCAGTTGTGCACACCGGCGGCAGAGAGTCGAATACCGCGTTACCCGGACCGAAACCGTCCCACCGGGCCTGGAAGACGCGGGTGTCGGACAGCGAGATCGCCTCCAGCACCTCCGAATTCGTCAGATGGTAGGCGCCCTCCGGGCCGGCCACCGCGTCGTGCGGGCCGGGGCTTCGGTTACCGGTGGATATCCACAACCGAGTGCCGTGGGCGTGCAGCAGCCCGGCGAACTCCATGGGATTGTCGCGCTGCCAGCGCGGCCCCCCGGCCGAGCCCCACATGGCGTCGATATTGAATCCGCCCGCCTCGAGCATTGCCGCGCGCAGCCCCGCCGGCATCCCCGGCCCCATGGTGTTCAGATAGCCCGAATAGGAGGCGGCATAACGGAACTGGTCCGGGTGATAGGCGGCCGGCATCAATGCGGAACCGCCGCCCATCGACAGTCCGAACACACCGTTTCCGTGCGGATTGAAGTGCAGCCGAGCCGGCGCGAAAAATCCTGGATTTGATCGGGCCCATGCTGGAGTCGACCCAGAAATCGAATCCGGCCGGGTTGTACTTTGCCACGGCCGGGGGCGCACCCACCGCAACGGAAAGCGGCTGCACCACCGCCAGCGCCGCAACAGCTACCGCGCGACCGAGCCGGGAAAGCCGGCGACCGCGGCGGGCCGGACCGCGGCCTTCGGCAATCGCTCCGCATACCGATCCAGACCGCATCGAACAGACCTTTCGCCCGCGCGGCCAGCGCTGACCGCTATCCGAATGCATGACGCTCGGTTCTGCCCACCGCCGAAACCTCGGTATTCACCGATACTTTCGTCGATCGTGCCCGGCAGTTCTATCGGCAGTCGTTCGGAACCGCACGCTTGAAAACGCACCCGGATACCGAATTGTGATGGAACCGAGCTATTTGCTGTACCGCTGCCACACGCGAGGGGGCCCGGGATTTCCCCGAAATCCCGGGGCCCGTCAACTCGCCTTGCCGACAGCACTTTTCGACGCAGAGCTTCCCTTGGGCAACAACTCATCGCGTCGCCGCGGCGGCAATATGTCAGCCGATATTGCGCGACATGTCCGGAATCATCCGATACGCCTCGTTGCTCCAGTTGATCCAGTCGTGGATCCCGTAGCTGGGGAACGCGTAGACCACGTTCCGCGCGCCGAGGGTGTCCATCCGGACCTGGAACGAGCGGGTGTTCAGCAGCGCCATGAACTCCAGCGGCATACCGAGGATCACCCGGTCGGCCGCGACGCCGATCGGCGCGGCCATGTCCGCCTTATCCGGCATGGCACTGCCGGCGGCGACCCAGAGCCGGGTGTTGTCAGCAACCAGCCGCGGCGCGAAGACGAACGGATCCATGCGCAACCACCCGGGCCCCCAGGGCGGCGCCATAGAGTCCACGTTGTAGCCGCCCGCGTCGATCATCGCCATCCGGATCGCCTCCCGCATGCCGGGCGCGGAGACGTTGAGGTACCCCGAGAACGATCCGGCGTAGCTGAACTGGTCCGGGTGGTACGCGGTCAGCGTCAGCGCCGCGCTACCGCCCATGGACACGCCGAAGACGCCGTTGCGGGTGGCCCGGAAGCCCAGCCGGTCGTGCAGCGCGTTGCGCAGGTCCCGGGTCAGGAAGGTCTCCCAGTCGTAGCGGTAGTCCTTGCCGGGGTCGGACATGAACGTCTCCGTCGCGCCCGATCCGGTCGACGAGCCGAAGTTGGTCTTCGGCAGGCCGAGGAACGAGCTCGGCGCGTTCCAGTTGGCATAGAAGCTGGACTGCCCGCCGACGGGCATCACCACGTTGATGTTCCAATTGGCCAGTACCTCGGCCACATTGGTCTCGATCTCCCAGCCGTTGAGGTCCTGCCGGGCGCGCATGCCGTCCAGGGCGTAGACGACGCGGTCGGTGTTGCCGTCGCGGGCGCGCAGGATGCGGGTCTTCACCGGCCCCATCGCGGCGTTGGTCACCCAGAAGTCGAAGGCCCGCGGATCGAAGGCCGCGCGGGTGGGAGCGACGTCGCCGAACACCGCGACACCGAGCGGCAGGGCCACGGACAGCACCATGGCCACCGCCGTGCGCCACAGCCACCCCGAAAGACCGGGACGACCGAACCGGTCCGCGGCCGGTCGGGGTTGAGCGGATCGAGCGGGGTCTGGCTTACTGGGCGCAACTCGCATCGGGCATCGCCTTTCGCTCGGACACCCGGCCCGCACTAACCCTGCGGACCGGCACCGGGGTCATTCAACTCCCGAATTATCCCGAAGAGTGATCAGCGACACCGGCAAGTCGGAGGCCGTGTCTCGATAACAACAGCGAATTTGCAGCAAAAACCCGCAGTGACGAGAATCACTGCGGGTTTTCGCGCTGCCGGCGATCGCCGGGACGATCAGCCGATGTGCGCCGAGAGGTCCGGGATCATCTTGTCGACCTCGGCCTCCCAGTTGTGCCAGTTGTGCACGCCGAACGCCGGGAAGTCATAGGTGGCGTTGCTCGCTCCCAGGCTCAGCATCCGCAACTGGAAGGCCCGGGTGTTGGCCAGCGCCAGCGTCTCGAGCGGCGAACCCTGGATGACATCCATCGCGTTGTTCACATCGCCCGCGCCGGGCAGGCCGCTGGCCGCGGCGACCCAGAGCCGGGTGTTGTTGGCCTTGAGCATCGGCGCGAAGACGAACGGGTCCATGTAGTACCACTTCGCGCTCCACGGCGGCGCCATCGAGTCGATGTTGTACCCGCCGGCGTCGATCATCGCCACGCGCAGCGCCTCGCGCATGCCGGGCGCGGAGATGTTCAGGTAGCCCGAGAATGCTCCGGCGTAATTGAACTGATCCGGATGGTGCGCCGCCAGCGTGAGGGCCGCGCTGCCGCCCATGGACAGGCCGAAGGCGCCGTTGTGATTGTTCCGGAAGCCCAGCCGGTCGTGCAGCGCATCGCGCAGGTCGCGGTGGACGAAGGTGTCCCAGTCGTACCGGTAGCTCTTGCCCGGCCCCTGGTCGAAGATCTGCAGCGCGCCCGATCCGGAGGACGAACCGGTGGCCGCGGACAGGCTGTTCGACCCCGAGGCCGACCCCGACGAGCCCGCCTGCGGCGGAATCCCCAGGAAGGCGCTCGGCGCGTTCCAGTCCATGTAGAAGCTGGACTGGCCGCCGATCGGCATGACCACATTGATGTTCGCCCTGGTCAGGGCGTTGGCGACGTCGGTGTTGATCTCCCACCCTGACAGATCCAGACCGGCGCGCTCGCCGTCGAGCGCGTAGACCACGCGGTCGGTGTTGCCATCGGCGGCGCGGAAGATCCGCGACTTGATCGGGCCCATCACCGGGGAATTGACCCAGAAGTCGAATCCGGTCGGGGTGAACGCGGCGGTTGCCCCGCCGGCCTCGGCCAGCGACATACCCAGCACGGTCGCCAGCGCCACTCCGAGCGCGGTTCGCTTCATCCAGGTCCGCCGTTGCGTACCCTGCTGAAGCGACCGTCTCCGACGTCTTTCCTGCGCCCAACGCACAGTCACGCCTCGCATATTCTGTTCGGCCTTTCGTTGTGCGGCCGGGCTCGGCCGCTCCTTGCGGGCCGCCCCGGGGTACGCCAAATGCGCAACCGCCGAGGCGGAAGTACTCGCTGAGCTTATCGTGAGCACGATACCCGGACGTTACCAAAATGAGACGAAGTGGCGGAAAACGCAGTTTAGAGCCGGTAACGACCACGTCACACGACCCGGAACCGCGACCTACGGAAAGCGCGGCGACAACCACGACTCCGGGCCGGTCCAGCCTGCCCGATCCGACGCGGGATCGGGGGCTGGTCGGCGAAAATACACAGCTACGTCACAGCAAGCCGGGGTAGCACCGGCCCAGGCCCTACTTGGGCGGGGCCAGCGCCGGCGGAGGCGGAGGCGGGGCCGGATCGACCAGGTGGCAGCGCTCGATCTCGTACTTGGGCACGCGGTCGGTGCGGTACTTGGTGAAGGCGTAGGCCTGAAGCAGATTGTGCTTGAAGCGGTCGAACGTCAGCGGGCCCCGCGAGGACGCGAGCATCGCCTGGGTCTCCGGGCAGGCGATCGCGGTGCGCGCCTGCCTGACCCAGCGCTCGTCCATGTACCAGGGCATCCACGGATGCTGATCGACCATGCCGCTGTCGGCCACCACCCAGTCCGGGTAGAGGTCCTTGTCGTGGCCGATGCGCCCGTCGGCGAGGCGGTCGGTGTGGGCGGCCAGCGGATACGCCAACCCCTCCTGATCGATGACCTTCACGTCCAGCGGCACATTCATGCTGGTCATGCCGAGGTTCAGGAAGTAGACCGCGTGCGGGTATCCGCCCGCCGGGATCGGCAGCGGTGGCGGGGCGATGTACCAGAACGTGAACGAGGGGGAGTTCAGCAGCACGCCGCCGTTCGGGGAGTCCTCGATGTCCTGGACCATCGCCCGCATCCGCGGATAGTCGAGGTAGTCCTCGGCCAGGATCGGATGGTCGTGGCCGCCGTTCAAGACGTAGAAGATGCGCTCGTCGACGATGCCGTCCGCGCTGACCCCGCCACCGGCCTTGTTGCCGGTGGTGTTCGCCGCGACCAGCGCCCAGCCGATCATGGCCAGCCACAGCACCGGAAGCGCCAGCGCCCAGGCCGCGCTCGTCAGGCCCGCGCGGGCCTGCCCGACCGTGCCGAACCGCCAGACCGGCAGCACCGACACCGGCAGCATCAGCATGTAGAGCGCGGGCAGCAGCTGCCGGCCGTGCATGAAATCGCCGCCGACCTTCAGCTCGAAGACGATGTTCAGCAGCGCGCCGACGAGTATCAGCACGACGACCGCGCGCGGGGTGCGCAGCTGGTGGCGCAGCCCCAGGATCCGCGCGAGCCAGCGTGTCACGGCGTTGCGCGACCCCGCGCCGGACGCATCCGACTGCGCCGCAGCGTCATCGGCCTCCGCCGGCACGATTTCCGGCTGCTGCAGCGCACTTTCGGCCCGCCGCGACCGCACGAGCGGCACCGCGACCACCGCCAGGATCAGCAGCGGCGCCCACAGGTAGTACGGCCCGGTCAGGTCCCAGACGTACTTGAAACCCTGGCCCCACTTGTTGCCGCTGGCCTCCTTGGCGATCGCGGTATTGGGGACCATCAGGCCGTAGTAGCCCATCCGCCAGATCTGATAACCCAGCGGAACCGCGCCCCCGACCACAACGGTGCACGCGCGCAACACGATCGGCCCCACCCGGGAGGCCGGCATCGGGGCGAGGAACACCAGCGCCAGCGCCAGCCCGCCCAGCATGGTCATCTCCGGGCGCACCACCCAGCACAGCCCGGCCCAGAACACCAGCCCGAAAAGCAGTGCCAGCCGCGCCCTTTCGGCCTGGCTCCAGCGAATCAGCAGGTACCACAACACGCCCAGCCAGAAGATGACCAGGCAGTTCTCCAGGCCGGAGGTGGCGAAGTCGCGCGCCGGGGGCACCGCGATATAGACGATCGCGCCCGCGGGCAGCAGCAGTTGTGCGGTCGCGCCGCCCCACAGCCGCGCCGCGCCGAGCATGGCGAACAGCACCGCCAGGAGCGAAAGCGCCAACGCGGTAAACAGACTCACGTACTCGAGCCTGGCGTGGGTGATCCAGCCGAAGAACCAGATCACGTAGGTCCACGCGGCGCTGGTGTTGGTCTCCACCCGCTCACCCGCGTTGAAGACCGGGCCGTTTCCGGCCATCAGGTTGCGCACCGTGCGCAACACGATCAAGCCGTCGTCGGCGATCCAGCGGCGCGCCCAGGCGCCGCAGGCGAAGGTGACGATCGTCGCGACGATCCCACCGGCGAGTACGGCTCGGGAGGCCAGCGCGAAGCGCTGGGCGGGATCTCGTAGTCGGGCGCGCTCGGGCATATCGCCCGATACCTCCGCACCCTCCCGCTCTCCCCCGTCTGCCAGCATCTCGTCAGGTGAGATAGACAGCGACAACTACCGCTCCGATCCAGGCGATGGCCAGGAACTGCAAAACGCGGTCACCCAGCGCGATCTCTTCCGGTTCACCGGCCTCGCCACCATCGACGTCGACCGCATAGCGCAGGACTGCGATGGTAAACGGAATCATCGAGATGGCGAACCACTGGGTGTGCTTGTGATCGGTTTCGAACGCCCACAGGCCGTAGAACACCACCATCGCGGTGGCCGACAGCGTCCAGACGAAGCGCAGGTAGGTGGGCGTGTAGTACTGCAGCGAGCGGCGGATCTTCGCGCCGGTGTCCATGGCGATCTTCAGTTCGGCGTAGCGCTTGCCCGCCGCCATGAACAGCGAGCCGACCGCCATGATCAGCAGGAACCACTGGGACAGCGTGATATTCGCCGCCGCACCGCCGGCCACCGCGCGCAGCAGGAAGCCCGAGGACACGATGCAGATATCCAGCACCGCCTGGTGCTTGAGCCCGAAGCAGTAGGCCAGCTGGATACCGATGTAGACCGCCATGGTGATGGCCAGCTGCCAGGCCGCCAGGAACGAGCCCGCGATCGAGCCGATCAGCAGTACGACCGACAGCGCATAGGCCAGATGCACCGGCACGACACCCGCGGCGATGGGGCGGTAGCGCTTGGTCGGGTGCGCCCGGTCCGCCTCCACGTCCTTGGCGTCGTTGATCAGATAGATGCCCGAGGCCGCCATGCAGAAGACCACGAAGGCGATGCCGATGTGCCAATCCCTGGTCACGTCCGCGATCGCGTAGGTGCCGTTGGGCAGCTTGCCCGCCGCCAGCGGCGCGGCCAGCACCAGGACGTTCTTGACCCACTGACGCGGCCGCATGGTCTTGATCAGGCCCCCGACCAGTGTCTTGGGCGGGCCCTTCAGGACGGCGTCGTCGAGGTCGGTGCCGGTCGGCTCTTCACTCATTTCAGCGAGGGCTCTTTCCTGTGCGGTCACTTGATCTCTTTTCGGCGGCTAGCACTACTGCGGCTGATGCGGCACCCAACGCAGAACCGGCGAGCACGTCGGAGGGATAGTGCACTCCCAGGACGAGCCGGGAGAGCAGCATCGGAGGCACGAGCACCGCAGGCAAGGGTAGCCCGGTCAGCCGTCCGAGCAACACCGCCGCCGCCGTGGTCGAGGTGGCGTGCGAGGACGGGAAACTCAGTTTGCTCGGCGTAGAAACGTTGACCTGCACCGACGGATCGTGGGGGCGCGGGCGGCGGACGATTCTCTTGATGACGACCGACGCGGCGTGCGAGCCGAACGCGCCGACCGCGACGCCCGCCCACTGCCGGCGCCGTGGCTTGTCGACCAGCGCACCCAGCGCGCCGATCGCCATCCAGCCCAGGGCGTGCTCCCCGAAGTGGGACATCCCGCGCGCGGCGGCGACCACCCGCGGGTCGCGGCCGATGGTGCCCTGCACGGCGTTGAGGATCTTCACCTCGGCCGAGCGCTCCTGCAGGTCGGGCACGACGTGCAAGCCGGGCGCGTGGCCCGCCGCATCGGAGGCGGTGGCTGTCATTTCCTGGTCTCCTCTGTGCTCGGGGCGATCCCGAAGGCCTGCTCCCAGGCCGCGGTGCTGGTCAGCTTCGCGTGTGCGGCACGATACTGCTTGCGGACCTCGGGGAAGCGCTCGGCCAGCTCCCGCCGCAGCCGCATCGCCTCCTTGAACAGCGCCAGGGCCTGGCGGGGGTCGCGCTTGCGGTAGACCACGCCACGGCCGTCGGCCGTGGTGACGGTGACGCCGTCGACCTGCGAAAGCAGGAACCAGCGCGCGTCGAGGGTGGGGACGTTCAGCTGCGGGATCTCGTGGTGCTTCGGGTTGGCCTTGCGCACGTTGTGCAGCATGCCCTTGCCCAGGCGCGCCACCTTCGCGATCGGGTTGCCCGGCTCGCCCACCGCGCCGACCTCGGCGTGCGAGGCCAGCGGCAGTTCGGTGGACGAGGGCAGGATCACCGCGTCCGGGAACTGCTTGCGCATCGCGTGCACCTTGCTCAGCGCGGTCGGCAGCAGGCCGAACAGCTTGTCCGGACCCGCCAGATAGTCGCGGATCGCCTCGTTCTGGATGGCGACCGTCGAATACTCCAGGCACAGCAGGTGTTTCAGGGTGGCCTTGATGGTGTTGACGACCATCGGCCGGCCGTCGTTCGGCAGGTGCAGCGACGCCACGACCAGGCGGTTGCGCAGGTGGAAGTAGGCCTGCCAGTCGATCGCGTCGTCCTTGTCGGACCAGGCCATGTGCCAGACCGCCGCACCCGGCAGGGTGACCGTCGGGTAGCCGTGTTCCCTTGCGCGCAAACCGTATTCGGCATCGTCCCACTTGAGGAACAGCGGCAGCGGCTGGCCGAGCTCCTGGGCGACGGTGCGCGGGATGACGCAGGTCCACCAGCCGTTGAAGTCCACATCGATGCGGCGGTGCAACAGCTTCGAGTTGTCGCGGTCGCGCAGCGGGTTCTTGGCGAAGTCATGGTCGTATTCGACGTTCGGGGCGGCGGTCCACATGAAGATCGAGCGGTCCACCACCTCGCCCATGACGTGCAGGTGCGAGCGCTCCTGCAGGTTGAGCATCTGCCCACCGGTCAGGATCGGCGAACGGGCGAAGCGCGAGAAGGCCAGCGCGCGCAGAATGCAGTCCGGCTCGATCTCGATGTCGTCGTCCATGTAGACGATGTACTCGGCGTCGGTGGTCTTCAACGCCTCGTACATCACACGGCTGTAGCCGCCCGAACCGCCCAGGTTGGGCTGGTCGTGGATGGCCAGGCGATCGCCCAGCGGCGCGGCGGCCTCGGCGAAGCCGGGCTCGTCCACCACCTTGCGGGTGCCCTGGTCGGGAATGATCACCGCGCGGATCTTCTCCAGCACCAGCGGATCCGAGCCAAGGGCCGCAATGGTTTTCACCGCGTCGCCGGGGCGGTTGAAGGTCGGCATGCCGACCGCGATGCTGCCCGCGCCCGGCGCCTCGATCGGCGCGTACCAGCCGCCGCGATGCAACTGCACCGCCGAATCGGTGGTGATGTCGAACCAGATCCAGCCGCCGTCCTCGAACGGTGCCAGCTCCACCTCGAATTCCACTGCTGTCGTGGTCATCTCCGCGAGCTCCGCGGTCAGCTCGGCGGAATCCAGCGAACCGGTTCCGAATTCGCGGCCCTGCACGTGGATTCGCGAGCCGTCCGCCTTGGAGCGGTACACGTCCACCCGGCCGTGGCCGGACAGTTCCAGCCGCAGCACCACCGAGTTCAGTACGCTCCAGCGCCGCCAGTAGCTGGCGGGCACGGCGTTGAAGTAGGTGCAGAACGACACCTCGGACTCGGCGCCGATCGACAACGAGGTGCGCGAGATCGCGTGTGCGCGCCGGGAGTTGGTCTCGGACTCCTCGAGGTACAGCTTGCGCACGTCGAGCGGCTCACCCGGCCGCGGCAAGATGATCCGCTGCAGCAGCGAGATCGCGCGGGTGGGGGTCGCGGTATGTTCCAACGTCACTTGTGCGGTCATATCACTTCCTGCGGAAGATGTTTCGGGCTCACTCGTCCGCGGCGGCCAGCGGGGCGCCGGATTCGAGGTGGGGGCGCAGCGTGTTGTCGAACATGCTCAGCGCAGAGCCGATGGCCATGTGCATATCGAGATACTGATAGGTGCCCAGCCGGCCGCCGAAAAGCACCTTGGCCGTGGCGGTCTCGTTCTTGGCGAGCTCGCGGTAGGCGACCAGCTTCTCGCGGTTCTCGGTGCTGTTGATCGGGTAGTACGGCTCGTCACCGGTCTGCGCGAAGCGGGAGTACTCGCGCTGGATCACCGTCTTGTCGCCCGGGTAGTCGCGCTCGGGGTGGAAGTGGCGCGGCTCGATGATGCGGGTGAAGGGCACGTCCCCGTCGTTGTAGTTCATCACCGAGGTGCCCTGGAAATCACCGGTGTTCAGCACCTCGGTCTCGAGATCGATGGTGCGCCAGCCCAGTTCGCCCGCGCTGTAGTCGAAATAGCGGTCCAGCGGGCCGGTGTACACGACCGGGGCGTCCGGGCTCTGGGCACGGATCTCCTCGCGCACCTCGAACCAGTCGGTGTTCAGCCGGACCTCGATGAGCTCGGATTCGGCCATCTTCTCCAGCCACGCGGTATAGCCGTTGCGCGGCAGGCCCTCGTAGGCGTCGTTGAAGTAGCGGTTGTCGAAGGTGTAGCGCACGGGCAGGCGGGTGATGATGCCCTCGGACAGTTCCTTCGGATCGGTCTGCCACTGCTTGGCCGTGTAATCACGGATGAACGCCTCGTAGAGCGGGCGGCCGATCAGCGAGACCGCCTTCTCCTCGAGGTTGGAGACATCCTTGGAGTCGACCTCCGCGGACTGCTCGGCGATCAGCGCGCGGGCCTCGTCGGGGGTGAAGTAGCGGCCGAAGAACTGCGACAGCAGGCCCAGGCCCATCGGGAACTGGTACGCCTGGCCCTTGTGCATCGCGAACACCCGATGCTGGTAGCCGGTGAACTCGGTGAACTGGTTGACGTAGTCCCAGACCCGCTTGTTCGAGGTGTGGAACAGGTGCGCACCGTATTTGTGCACCTCGATACCGGTTTCCGGATCGGCCTCGGAGTATGCGTTGCCGCCCAGGTGGTAGCGCCGTTCGACGACCAACACCCGCTTACCTAACTGGGAGGCCGCCCGTTCGGCGATGGTCAGTCCGAAGAATCCGGAGCCGACAATGATGAGATCGAAGGGAGATGCGACGGTCACGGGTGCCCAGCGTATCGGAAGTCCGCGCGAGTGCCCGGTGGAGTCGAATACTGGGCCACCGCGAGGGCCGTGACGGGGGATTTTTCGGTCCCGGCCACCAGAATTTCGCATGCTGTTGCCGAAGCCGGGTCCAACCGGACATCGAACTGATATGTCATCGTTTTGAACGTACGACCAGTTTATTTCTGTGACAATCACTCCGCGGCAGCGTCGCCGCGATCCGACAGTTCGACCGGAAGACCCCCATATGCAGATCCCTGGCCCCCTGACCCCACTCCTGTGCGCGCTGGCCCTGTCGGCGGCGCTCGGCGCCGGCCTGCTGACCCCCACGGTCGCACACGCCGACGACCTCGGCACGCTCGGCGCCGTCCCGGTGGCCGACGGCACCGGGACGTGCGCCCAGGGCGCACCCACCGTCGACGACGTCGTCACCGAGGCCGCCTCCGCGGTGCGCACCGTGATTCCCGCGGGCCAACTGGTCTCCTACGACCGGCAGGTGCAGGATTTCCGCCGCACCATCGCCACGGTGCGGGTGCACCGCGACGGGCTCCCGACCGATCCGACGCAACGCCCCGGGCGACTGGGACAGCTCGACGATCCGATCGTCACCTATCTGGTCAACGGCCTCGACGCCATCCGCACCGGGCGCCTCGACCACACGATGTCGGTGTCGCGGCTCACCGTGAACGACGTCATCGAGGTGTTCATCCTCGCGAACCGGATCGTGAAGATCCCCGCCGCGATCCTGTCTGGGCTGGTGCCCACCGCCGGCTTCTTCCTCAGCTTCATCGTCAGTGCCGCGTTCGACGGCGTGCAGTGGCTCGCCCGCCGGGTGCAGGCGCAGATCCGCGCCACCTGCCTGGCGCCCGGCAGCTATCAGCGGCTGCATCTGGACGGCGCGGACTTCCCCGACGAGCACATCGCGGTGCCCGGGCCGATCGCCGATCTGGCCCGGCAACTGGTCCTCGCCGGTCCGAAATGCACCCCCGTCTCCGACCTGACCACAAGCACGGTCCTCGAGCGGGCCCGCGGTTTCCTGGAGCACACCGATCTGCCGATCGACCACGCCGCGGTGAACAGCACCGCTGCCGGAGTGCAGGAATTCCTGCGCGACAACCGCATTGCCAAGGCCGCGCTGCTGCGCAAGACCGATCAGCTCGGCCCGATCGTGGACTACCTGGACTACGGCCCCGTCACCTTCCTGGCCAACCTGGGTTTCGACATCTACGAGGGCAAGGCGCTGGACACCGTTCCCCTGTCGGATATGACGGTGGAGAACGCCTTCGATCTCACCACCGTCGTGCTGGACACGACCAGCCTGCTGCTCAGCGGCGCCGGCGTCGTCGCGGGGTGGACCGGAGTGGCATCGACGGTTCTCACCCCGCTCGGGATTGCCGAGACCCTCGCGTTCGCGCCCGAGTACTACGGGGCGCCGATCGTGCGCGGGGTGATGCAGTCGATGTGCGCGGTGTGAATTACTGGCCTTAGTAAGGGTATTGGGGTTGGGGGGCGTAGCCGTCGGCTACGCCCGCGCCGGTCGTGCGGGAGGCCACCCAGCGACCGGCCGAACTGGTCAGCGCCAGGCACATGGTGGTGAGTTCCAACGTGAACGCGAAGGTGAGGACGACCACGAAGAACGAGACGTTGCTGGCGACGTCCGAGGGGTCGGTGATGAGGCTGTACGCCACTCCACCCAACGCTGCGAGCAAGACAATGATCGGCATGGCGATCACTAGAATGCGCCCAATTCTTTGCTTGATCAGCAGCAGGATTGCCCCGGCCAGAAGCAGGCCGGCGAGGGTTCCAACAAGGATCAGCGCAATATAGTCACCGGTCAGCGAGTCCCCATTGCGCCGATCGGTCCACGTCCCGATGGCTCCGGCGAGGGCGTAGCAGAACACGGCAATGCCCTGGATCAGCGCCAGGACGCCCGCAGCAATGGCGGTACCTCCGCTGGGTTTGGGTACCCGAGTTCCCGGCTGCGGGGTGCCCTGCGGAGGGAAGCCATGGTGGAACGATCCCCCCGAGCTCGGATTTCCGGGCTGCCCATACGGATAGCTCATCGCCCTCCCCTTTCCTATCCGAGAGCGAGACACTACCACCGCCAGTTGCGCGGTCGGTGATTCGACCGAATCCCGTACTCGCGCACGATCATCGAGATTCGAACCGGCTCATCGTGTCCCATATACAGCTCGGCGGCCGCATCGCTGCGATGCGGCCGCCGAGGTGAATATTATTGTGCGCCGATAATTTTCGGCCTCGGGTCAGAACGGCCGCGGGGGCTGCTGGCCGTAGGCGGGCTGCGGGAATTGGGGCGCACGGCCGACCTCGCACCAGCGCCGGGTGGAGCCGGAGAGGGTCAGGAAGAGCATCAGGCCCGCGATCAGCAGGCCCGGGATGGCGAAGACGGCGGACAGGGCCACGCCCGAGGCGATTCCCACGATCGCCCCGATCAGGCCACCGAAGGCGCCGAAGCCGGACAGGATGACCAGCATGATGCGGCCGGCGTTCTTGTGATTCAGCAGCAGGATGCCGGCGAGGATGTACAGCAGGGCGATCAGGCCCTCGACCACCGCACCGAAGTAGTAGTCGCCGGAGGCGACGCTCTGCTGCGGCATCGACACCCCGGTGCCGCCATTCTGCGAATCCAGCGAACTGAGCTGGCTCTTGATGGCATCCAGATTCTCCTGAGCGACGCTCAGCTCGTGGATCGTGAAGACGATCAGGCCGATCCCGATGAGCGCCATGACGATCGCTAGCAGGCTCGCGGTGATCGCGGTGCCGCCGCTGGCAGCCTGTTGCGCGCTACCGGGTTGCGGAAATCCCGGCTGCTGGGGAAAACCCGGCTGCTGCTGGGGAAAACCGGACGGCTGCGGATATCCCGGTTGCTGGGGCGACCCCGGTTGTTGCGCGAAACCCGGCTGCTGCTGTGGATAACCGGGCTGTTGTGGATAACTCGGTTGCTGGGGATATCCCGGCTGCTGTGGATAACCGGGCTGCTGACCATACGGCTGCTGCGGATTCCCGCCGCCGTAGCCGGGCTGGCCGTACGGGTAGCTCATGACGTGTCCTTCTCACTCGGCTGCCCACCCAACGGGTGGTCGTCGGGTTGCGAATCCGGCTGGCCTGCGAGTGGTGTTCCCCGGGTCCTCCCCCTGTGCTGAGCGAACTGTACCGCGCGACGCCCGGCCCGGGCGATGTGAAAGCCGACCGGCCCGTCTGTCCATCGGTCCAGCCTCGACCGCCGGCCGATCAGCCGTCATTCCTCGGACGCCGCTTCGACGAACACGCACGGACAGCTGATCACTCGGCCCGTAAGTCGGTCGATGAAGCAGGCATGCCCGCACACCAGGGTGTGCGGGCATGCCTGCATTTCCACGAGCCTCCTATTTCAGGTGGGACTCCGAGTAGACCCGCATGGCGTCGCGCACGAACTCGGCCGTACCCGCACCGTGCTTGTCGTAGTTCGCCGCGAAACGCGGGTCCGCGACATACATGCCGCCGAGGCCGGTGAAGGCGCAGGCGTCCGGGCGCTTGCCCTGCCAGCCGATCGCGATCCAGTCGTAGTGACGCTGGACGACGGCCTGCACCTCCTCGGCGCCCGGCGCCAGGCCGGCCGCGTGGGCGCGGCCGTAGTCGGCGGCGATATCCAGGTGGGTCTGCTGGAGCGCCTGCTTGTCGGCCTCGCTGATCGAGCGCCACCAGCGGTCACCGCTCTCGTACGCCTCCCTGCCCCAGCGTTCGATCACCTCGTCCTTGTACCGGGTGTGATCGAAGCCGTCGAATGTTTCCGAAGCCATAAGTGGCTCACCTGCTTCCGTCTTGCGCAATGTGGTGTGCACCGACGCGATCTGGCGCGCGATCCGATCCTGCTGCTGCCGCAGCAATTCCAGATGCGTGCGCAATGCGGCCGCCGTATCCTGCTCTCCCGCAAGAACTTCGGCGATGACCGGCAGGCCGAGGCCGAGCTCGCGCAGCAGCAGAATGCGCTGCAGCCGCACGAGCGAGCCCTGGTCGTAGTACCGATAACCGTTGGCCCCGACCCGGCTGGGCGGTAGCAGCCCGAGCTCGCCGTAGTGGCGCAGTGTCCGGCTGGTGGTCCCGGCCGCCCGGGCCAGGTCCTGGATCGACCATTCGCCCTGTACCACCGCAACCTCCCTGATCACGTCGATGAAACCAGCATGCAAGTTGACGCTACGTCAATGTCAAGACGGAATCTCCGCGGAGCAACGGTCAGTATCCGACGGTGAATCGCGTGCGATGGTGCTTGGGCCGCTCAGCCTCATCGAGCAGCGCGACGGCGAAGTCCTCCATGGAGATGAACGAGTTCCCGTCCGCATCGCTGAGCAGCTCATCGGAGCCGATCCGATAGACCCCGCGCCGTTCGCCGGGCTCGAGCAGGGCGGGCGGGCTCAGGTAGGTCCAGTCGACGGGACCGTCGCCGTGCGCGTGGAATTCGCGCCACTGCGCATCGCACGCCGACGCGATCGGCATCAGATCATCGGGGAACCCGGGCATCTCCATCACGGTCCTGCCCTCCCCGGGCATGATCAGATTGCCCGCACCCCCGACGACCAGCAGCCGGACGTCGGCGGACGCGAGCCCCGCCAGCAACCCCGCCGCCACGTCGACCAGTTCGCGCTCGCGCCCGACGACCGGCCGCGTCGCGCTGATGACCAGGTCCCGCCCGGAACTCAGCTCCGACACCACGCCGGGATCGGTCGCGTCACCCGCCCGCACCTCGACCTCCGCGGGCAGCCCGCGCAGCCGGTCCGCATCGCGGGAGACGGCGGTGATGCGATGCCCCCGCGACAATGCCTCGGTCACGACCCGGCTTCCGACTGCTCCGGCGGCGCCAAACACGGTGATGTGCATAACTTTTCAACTCCTGTAACTGTTGAACCAACCCTGGCGGATGCGCCGGGGCTGTATGGGATCACCGAACCGAGAGGTGCCGTCCACCGCATCGGTCCGGCGCTGAATCACGCCCGGATGACGGATCCAGCATTCCGACGATCACTGCGCCGTTCGGAGACGTTGTCCCGCCACCGGCCCGCTACGATTCACAGCGGTCCTTCTCCGACAGTCGCTCCGTACTCCCGGCCGGCCCGCTCCGCCGCTTCGCGATCCTCTGCAGCCACCTCCTGGCGTTCCGGAACATCCTGCGCCACAACGTCATTGCCGTCCTTCCCGGGAGCCTGCGCCGCCTGTTGCTTCCCGGCGCCGATCTGCCCCAACAGCGTTCCGCCCAGCGCGATCGCGATGCCCGCCACCTGCAGCGGCGACAGGCTCTGGCCGAGCGCGACCCAGCCGATCACGGCCGCCGACAGCGGGCTCAGCAGCGTCAGGAATGCGACCGAGGTGGCGGGCAACCGCGACAGGCCCCGGAACCAGATCCCGTATGCCGCAGCCGTTCCGATCACGCCCAGGTAGAGGTAGCCGCCGATGTTGCGGGCGTCCAGCGCGGGCGGCGCGCCCTCGATGATCAGGGCGAGCGGCACCAGCAGCAGGCCGCCGGCGGTGAGCTGCCAGCCGGTCAGCGCCAGCGGGCCGACACCCTCGGGCCGTCCCCAGCGCTTGGTCAGCACGGTGCCCGCGGACATCAGTGCGGCACCGGCGATTCCGGCCAGCACTCCGATCGGGTCGAGAGCGGCCCCGGCCCGCAGCACGACCAGCGCGACGCCCAGGATGCCGACGACACCGGCGATCAGCTTGCGTGCGGTCGGCCGCTCGGACAGGAACAGCGCGGCGAAGCCCTGCGCGAACAGCGGGCCCGCCGCCGAGAGCACCGCGGCGACACCGCCGGGCAGCCGGTAGGCGGCCAGGAACAGCAGCGGGAAGAAGGCGCCGATATTGAGCGTGCCGAGCAGGGCCGCGCGCCAGATCCATTGGCCGCGCGGCAGCACCCGCGTGATGGCCAGCAGCACCAGACCCGCGGGCAGCGCCCGCATCAGGGCGGTGAACATCGGTCGGTCGGGGGGCAGGAATTCGGTGGTGATCGCGTAGGTCGAGCCCCACACCAGCGGCGGAAGCGCCGTGAGCGCGAGGGTCAGCGCGGTGGCCGTGGGTCCGATACGAGTGTTCGACATCTTGTCTCCATGTTCATTATCTCAACGTTGAAATAACACGACGGCGGGCCGGGTATTCCAAGTAGGTCAACGTTAAGATTCTTTCCATGCAGAGGAATGCCGATGGGTGACGCGGTAGACCTGATCACGGCCGCTTGGGCCCGCGAGCGGCCGGACGTCGACACCGACCCGATGGCCGTCGTCGGACGGCTCACCCGCCTGGGCCGCATACTCGACCGTGAGCTGCAGAAGTTCTTCGTCGCGCACGGCCTCGAGCGCTGGGAGTTCGACGTGCTCGCCACGCTGCGCCGCTCCGGCAGCGAGCAGGGCCTGACCGCGGGCCAGCTGAACCGGGCGGCGATGATCACCTCGGGAGCGATCACCAACCGTGTCGACCGCCTCACCGCGAAGGGCCTGGTCCAGCGCACCTCCGATCCCGACGACCGCCGCTCGGTCCGGGTTCAGCTCACCCCGGCCGGACGGGACAGGGTGGACGATCTGCTCGCGGCGCACATGGACAACGAGGAGCGGCTGCTGGCCGCCCTCTCACCGGAGGATCGCAGTCAGCTTGTCGGGCTGCTGCGCACGCTGTCCGAATCACTGGGCGACACGACGCTGACCTGAGGCCATCGACGCGGCCTCATCGAGCGTTGCCGGCTCAGCCGACCCCGAGGCCGAACCGACGCCGGTAGGCCGAGGGCGTGAGGCCGGTGTGGCGCTGCATCAGCGCACGCAGGTTGGCCGCGGTGCCCAGCCCGCTGGCCCGGGCCACGGCATCGAATCCGAGCTCGCCGCCTTCGATCAGGCGGCATGCGTATTCGAGTCGCTCCCGGGTGAGCCAGGCCAGCGGCGTCGTCCCCAGTTGCATCCGGAACCTGCGATGCAGCGTGGCCTGACTGACCGCGGCCCTGTCGGCGAGCGCCGCGACGGTCAGCGGGCGGTCCAGACGCTCCTGCGCCCAGACCAGCACCGGCGCCAGCGATTCGTCGCGCACCTGCGGCACCGGGCGTTCGATGAACTGCTTCTGACCGCCGTCGCGATGGGCACCGAAGACCAGCCGCCTGCTCACGGAGTTCGCGATGTCCGCCCCGTGGTCCCGTCCGACGATGTACAGCCCCAGGTCGAGGGCCGCGGCGCTCCCGGCGGCGGTGAGAATGTCGCCGTCGTCGACGAACAGCACATCCTCCTCGATCACCACTCCCGGGAACCGCCCGCGAAACAGCTCTGCCCACTGCCAGTGCGCGGTCACCCGGCGACCCTCCAGTACCCCGGCCTCGGCCAAAGTGAATGCCCCGCTGCAGAATCCGACCAGCCGCGCGCCGCGGGCATGTGCCCGCCGGATCGCCGCGAGCACCGCGGGCCGGCGCGGCACCTCGATGTCCGGGCGGTTCGGCACGATGAGCGTGTCCGCCGCATCGGCCGCGCTCAGGTCCGCGACGCCGGTGAGGGTGAAGAAGCCGTCCCGCATAAGGGTGCGCGGCCGCGGCGCGCACAGCCTGAAGTCGTACAGCTCGCGCCCGAGCTCGGGGCGGCGAAGGCCGAAAACCTCGATGGCGCAACTCAACTCGAAGGGATTCGAGTTCTCGTCCACGATTACCACGACGCGGTGCGCCGCGCGGCGCTCGCCTCGAGAGGATTCTTGCGACATATGCGATTTCTAGCACTCACGCCCGGCCCGCTCAACCGCCGACGATAAAGATCATGAGCAACGAACCGATCGAACTCGCCGCGGCGCTGGCCTGCTTCGATACCCTGTGGAGCCCGCGAATCGTCGCCGGCGTCAACGACTACGACGTGCGCGTGGCGAAGATCCAGGGCGAATTCGTCTGGCACTCGCACGCCGACACCGACGAATTCTTCCTCGTCCTGGACGGCGAGATCGACATCGCACTGCGAGAGGCGCAGGGCGAGCGCACCGTTCACCTCCCCAAGGGCTCGGTGTTCGTGGTCCCCAAAGGCACCGAACACAAGCCGATCTCGCGCGAGGGCGCATCGATCCTGCTGTTCGAGCCCACCGGAACCCTGAACGTCGGCGATCGGCACGACGAGGTCCCGGACTACGTGGATGCGACAACGGGTCACGAACTCGGCAGTGGGGCGACCACATCCAGCTGATAATCCGCCTCTGCGGGCCCGCGGCGGCAGATCGCCGAAGTTGGGCGGCACGAACCACGTCGGATCCTCCGGGCGGCGCGAACGGCCCGCCCTGCTCTTGCCGCCACTCGAATGGGCCGGTCGGGCATGCACAACCGCCGCGAACACCTCTCTAGAGCGGCCTGCGGTCCGTCGGCAGCGCCCTCACCCGTCGCAATCCTGGTCGCACGGCCCCCGCGGGCGGCGGTGGCGCTCCGCGGACATCCGACCGGTGGCGCCGCGGCGATCGGTGCGGTCTGGGAGATCAGTCACCCGCAGCCGGCGCGTCAACCGGTGGCGCAGCGGCGATCGGCGGCGCGGCAGCGACCGGTGCCGGGCCCGCCGCAGCGTCGGAGCCCGGGTTGGCAGAGGCATCCGTAGTGGGCACCGTCGCCCCGGGATCCCCACCGGGCACCCCGGGGCTCGTCCCGGGACCGTCCGCCGCCGGAGCCGCGGATGGCGCGGGATCAGGTGTCGCGGGCCCAGGCGGTACCTGCCGCGCGGGAGCGGGCGCAGGCGTGGGACCAGCGGGATCGAGGGCAACCGGCGGTGTCTGAGCCGGTGCCGCCTGATCCAGCACCGATTGCGGCGCGGGCTGCGCCGGGGCGGCCGGGGCCTGATCGGACGCGCCGCCCGGTGGGGCCGGTGCGGGCGAGGGTGTGGGGGTGCCGGGGGTGCCCGGCGCGGCATCGGCCGCCGCGCCCGGTGCCAGCTGCATCAATGTGGTGAAGTCGACGACCTGTGCACCCAGGGCCGGGGTCGCGACGATGACACCGTTGCGGTACAGCTGGAAGGTGCCCTCGCGGCCGGGCAACTGCGAGACCGGTCCCAGTGCGGCACCCAAAGGACCTGTGGGACCGCCGGTTTGGGCGTACTTCGCATCGACCGCACTGGTATCCACCGAGGCGCGCTGCGCGCCGTCGGCCGTCGGATCCGGCGGCGCGGGGGC
Source organism: Nocardia albiluteola (assembly GCF_018860155.1). GTDB lineage: Bacteria > Actinomycetota > Actinomycetes > Mycobacteriales > Mycobacteriaceae > Nocardia > Nocardia albiluteola. The sequence continues at coordinate 325,947 of NZ_JAHKNI010000001.1, read as the reverse complement.
GATGGCGGGCAGCAGCTGGTCGGGAGCGGGGCCGATGGCCATGGTGGTGATATCGCAGGGGTGTCCGCCGTTGGGCGCGGAGGAGTATTCCGTGCGGAGCAGGTGGCCGTCGCGCAGCAGCACCTGCCCGGCGGTGTCGCGCACCGCCGCGTCGCTGCGACCGTCCTCCCGCTCGGTGCCCGAATAGGCCTGGCAGTCCTGGGTGTCACAGGTCTGGGCATAGGGGTAGCGCGTTTCGGCAAGGGCGTAGGAGCGCGCGGCGATCGCCTGCGCCCGCAGCGCCTCGGCCCCGCCCTGATCGGCCCAGCCCGCCGACATCTCGGTGGGCACGACGCCGCGCAGGTAGTCCTCGGTGTCGACCTCGTTGACCGTGCGAATATCGTTGGCGTCCAACGCGACTCCGAGCGCGCCGCGGTACTCGCCGCCGCCGCAGAGCTTCAGATGTTCCGCCGCGGGCCGATCGGCGCCCGGATCGACCGGATAGGCCCACGGCTTGTCCGTGGCCCCCTGCCACACGGTGTCCCCCGCGCAGCCCGCGGTGATGGTAACCGCCGCGCCCCCGCCGGGCGTCGGCGTCAGATGGACGGCCTGCCCGGGGTCGACGTGGCGGTCCGCGACGGTCAGGCCGGAATCGGAGTAGACGGCGAGGGGCTGGCTGTCCTGTCCCATCAGCCGCACCCGCACTCGCGTCGGCGCGATCGTGGCCGGCTGGGCCCCCGGGTAGTAGTACTGCAGGATATTCATGGCACTCATGCCCGACTGAGCCTTGCCGAACGCGCCGAGCTGGCTCATGCCGCGGCCGTGTCCCTCGCTGACCCCGGCGGCCGGTCGGACCGGATCGCCGTGCGGCCACGCCCAGTACAGGGCGACACCGCCGGCCGACGTCGCGACGACGACCACGCTCACCACCGCGACACGCCGATGCCACCGTCTTCGTAGTAGCTCCCCGCGCCGCAGCGCGGCAATCCCTCGACGTTTCGTGCGTGTCATCGTGCACTCCCCACGGCTTCCGCGGACCGGACCGACCGAGGCGATCACGTTTCTGATCGGAACCCCGACCCGCTGGACGGCTATCCGAAAGCTACATTCGAGTTATCCTACATAAGCCTCTACATAAGGTTTAGATTTGTGACAGTTGGGACTAGTGTGACGCCAGATCCGTCAGGAATCAACCATCTCCTCCTGCTGACGGTCGCCGGTTCTACCTGAATGGGAGATGCTCGTGCCGCACCGCAGACCGAAACGATCGTTCGTCCTGCCGGTTGTCACCACACTGGCGGTGGCCGCGCCACTGGCCGCGCTCGCCATGCCGGAACGGGTCGAATACCGCAATACGGATAACAGCGATCTTGCGGCTATTCCGGCGCAACTCGTCGAGATCGGGCTCGCCCAGGCCCCGGACGTGGTGCTGCCGCTGCGCGAGCTGACCGGCCTGAACCTGCCGGACCTGCATCTGTCCGACCTACGTCAGCTACCGCTGCCGAAGTCCGTGCAGATCCCCCAGGGGCTGCCACTGCCGCCCGGCGTGCAGCTCCCCGCATCGATCCCGCTCCCCCAGTTCAACCAGCCGCAGGCGGGCTCGCCGAGCCAGCCCGCGCCGCAGGGCTCGTTCGCACCGCTTCACCAGCCCGGAATGCAGCCCCCCGCCGCACCGCAGCTGCTGCCCGGCGTCCAGCTCCCCGGCGCATCGCAGTCCCCCGGCACCCCGCCGCCGAGCACACTGCAGACGCAACCGGGCGTCCAAGCCCCGGCAGCGACCCAGCCCGGCGCGCAGTCCCCGGCACCCCAGGGCCAGCTCGGTGCACAGAATCCCGGTGCGCCCCAACCCAACTCGCAGGCCCCCGCCGCTCCCCAGGCACCGGCCGCCCCGGCAGCACAACCCAACGCCCAGAGTCCTGCCACACCGCGGACGCAACCCGTCCCACAAGCTCCCGGTCGCTCCCAACTCCAGCCCGGCGCCGCCCCGGCTCCAAGCGCACCGCAGGCCCCCGGCACCCCGCATGCTCCCGCCGCGCCCCCGGTACCGGCTCGCACGCAGAGTCCCGCCGCACCGCAGGCAAGGTCGATCGCCCAGCCCCAGGCCGCACCGCTGGGCGCCTACACACCCCAGCTCCCCGCGGCACCGGAAAGCCCTGCGGCACCACAACTTCCGGGCGTTGCCCCAGCTGCCCCGTCCGTACCCGCGCCCGCCGCGGCCGCCCCCGCACCGGCCGCTTCACCCGCCGCCGACCCGGCACCGGCGGTAATTCCCGGAGCCGACCCCAACGCCCCGGCACTCGCGCGGGGTGCGGTCGCGCCCGACCTGAGCGGCAAGGTCGGGGCCGAGGTCAAAGAGCTCACCCGGGACAAGCCCTTCAGCATGGTCGCGCTCACCGCGAAGGATATGGACGGCACCAACGCGCTGATCCGGTCGCGCAATGCCGATGACGGCTGGGGTCCCTGGTATCCCACGTCACGGGTCGACACCGGCGGCAACGACCACGGCTCGACCGACAGGGCCGGCACCGAGCCGATCTACGTCGGCCTCACCAGGGCCGTGCAGGTCCTGGTGACGCACAAGGCCTCCGGCACCGTGCCGCCCGGCGTGACCCCGGCGCGCTCGGACGATCCCGAGCTGATCGGATCGCCGGATCTCTCTGCCGTGCTGATCGATCCGGGCCGCGTCGCCGCGGATGCGGCCCTGTCCACCGTCGCCACGCCGCTGCCCGGCGGCGGGCCGAAGGTGATCACCCGCGCCGAGTGGGGCGCGGATCCCTCGCTGCTGTGTGACAAGCCCACCTACGACGACGGCCTCGGCGGCATCACCGTGCACCACACGGACGGTCGCAACGACTACACCCAGGCCGAGTCCGCGGGCATCGTGCGCGCCATCTACGCCTATCACGCAAAGACGTTGCACTGGTGCGACATCGGATACAACGCGCTGGTCGACAAGTACGGCCAGATCTTCGAGGGCCGCGCCGGCGGGCTGGACAAACCGGTCGAGGGCGCGCACGCGGGCGGCTTCAACGAGAACACCTCGGGTGTGGCGCTGATGGGCGACTACCAAACCCAGACTCCCAGCGATGCGGCGATCCAGGCGCTCGGGCAGTTCATCGGCTGGCGCGCCAGGATGGCCGGGCTGAACCCGCAGGGCACCACGACCATGTATTCCGAGGGCACCCAGTACAGCAAGTACAACCAGGGCCAGGCGGTGAAGCTGCCGATCGTCTTCGCACACCGCGATGTCGGGCGGACGACCTGTCCCGGCGACGCCGCCTACGCGATGATGGACCGCATCCGCACGATCGCCGCGCAGACGGCCGGGGCGGTCGACACGAATCCCGGCACCGATGCGAAAGCCGCTGCACCCAGCGGCAACTCGGCCCTCACAACCAATACCGGTGCGGGTACCCAGAATTCGGGCACGACACCGAAATCCCAGCGCACCCAGGACGATATCGCCACGCTGGCGTCCCTGACCACCAAGCTGCTCGGCATGGTCGACCACAATGCGGTCGCGAAATACTGGGCCGCACAGGGCGGCCCGAACAGCCACCTGGGCGCGGTCGCCGCCGAGCCGCGGCCGACGCCCAACGGCGGCCAGGTGGCGAGATTCGTCAACGGCTACGTCTATGCCGCCCCGGACGGCACCATCATCGAGCTGGCCGGCCGCCTCCTGGACCGCTTCATCCAACTCGGCGGCGACGCCGGCCTACTGGGCCTGCCGCTGAAGGACGCCTACCCGATCCCGGACGGCATGCGCAGCGACTTCCAGAACGGCTCGCTGATCGTGAACACGATCACGGGACTCGTTACGACGCTGTACAAGATCTACAGCGAGACCGGCAACCCGATCGCCCAGGCCGGTCCGACGCCGAACCCCACCGGCGGCCCGTAACCCTTACCCTTCAGCTCCACCAGCGCTCGAGAATCCGTGCCACTCCGTCGGCGGAGTTCGACTCCGTCACCTCGTCGGCGGCGGCACGGGCATCGGGGTGGCCGTTGCCCATCGCGACGCCGTACCCGGCCAGGCGGAGCATCGAGACATCATTGGGCATATCGCCGAAAGCGAGGATAGCGCTGTATTCCACGCCCACCCGCTCGGCGACGAAGGCCAGCCCGGAGGCCTTGGTGACGCCGGGAGCGGACAGTTCGATCAGCCCGTTGTTGGTCGAATAGGTGACATCGGCACGGTCGTCGAGGTGCGGCGCCAGCGCGGCGTGCATGTCGGCGCTGGTCGCACCGGGTAGTCGGATCAGCATCTTGATGGCCGGGGCCGCGACGACCTCGGCGCGGGCGACCTGGGTGTCGTCGGGGTTGAGCCAGGCATGTTCATACTCGGGCGAACTCACGAATTGCGGGGTCGCGGCGTCGTGCGCGCTCTCACCCACCCGCTCGGCGGCAAGCCCGCAGCCGGGCAGCACCCGCTCGGCGAGCTCGGCCAGCGCGGCCAGGCTGGCCACGTCCAGGGAGCTGTTGTGCAGGATGCGATCCGAGGCGCTGTCGTAGATCACCGCTCCGTTGCCGCAGACGCACAGCGGCGCGAAACCCAGCCCCTCGACGACGGGATCGATCCAGCGCGGCGGGCGCCCGGTGGCGAGCACGAACTGCACCCCGTCGGCGACCAGGGCCGCCACCGCGGCGCGGGTGCGCGGGGTCACCTGCTCGTCCTCGTCGATCAGCGTGCCGTCGACGTCGGTGGCGACCATCTTCGGTTTCGGCAGGTGCAGGCGAGTCACCCATTCCATCCTGCCCGAAATGCGGGTCCGGATGTAATCACAATTCGGGACGCCGCCAGGGGCTGTCGTCCGCCGCGCCGGCGACCGGAGGCGCGGCGGGGAAGGGCGTCGGCGCGGCGGAGTACGGCGCCGGACCGTTCGGCGGCGACGCGGGCTGCGCCGGATACGGCGGCAAGGCGCCCGGTACCCACGGCTGTGCGCCCGGCGGCGCCGCGGGACCGGGATTCGGAACCGGCCCGCCCGCAGTGGGAACGGGGCTCGCGGGCGGAGCCGGGGCGGCACCCCCGGGCGGCGAGGTGAGTTGCTGCACCGGCGCCTGCGCCAGCCAGCGGGTGGTTGCGGGCAGCACCGTCAGCACGATCGTGGCGATGGGGAACACCAGCCCGAACGAACCGCCGACGAGCCCGAGCCTGCCCGAGGCGCTCACGACCACTCCGCCCGTTATCGCCACGCCGATCCCGGCGATCCCGATCAGGATCGCCAGCGCGCAGCCCGCGAGGACCAGCATCCGCCCCATCTGCGAGCGCCGGAACAGTCCTATCGCCCCCATCGCGAGCAGCGCACCGCAGACCACTGCGAGCGCCCCGATCACCAGCATGTAGGCCGGATACCACGAGATGTTGTACATGCCGTCGATCTCGTTGCCCTGGGTCGTGGCCAGCACCACTTGCACGAGCCCGCCGAACACCTGTCCGACCGCTCCGAGGGATGCCAGCACGCCCGCCGCGATCGCCGTTCCGCCACTGGCGTTCTGCTGTGGATACGGCTGATATTGCCCCGGATATGGCTGATAACTCATCGATCGGCCCCCTTGTCCCGGCCACCGTACTGCTCGCGGTGACGATCCCCGCAGAATATCGCGGAATAGTGTTCACCAGGCACCGTGCGTAACACGCCCGCTCGAGCTTCTGTCCCTATGATCGGGGGCTAGTAACCGACCCGAGGGGACTGATGACCGGCTTTCTGCTGCGACGCGCGGCGAATTACGTCGTGCTACTGGTGCTCGCGTCATTCCTGACGTTCGCGCTGGCATCGCTCACGTTTCATCCCCTGGACAGCCTCGAGCAGCGCAGCCCCCGCCCGCCCCAGTCGGTCATCGACGCCAAGGCCGCGGAGCTCCACCTCAACGAGCCGATCCTGCCCCGCTACGGCACCTGGGTGAAGGGCGTGGTGCTGCACGGCGACTTCGGCAAGACCCTGGCCGGGCAGCCCGTGACTCAGGAGCTGGGCCGCCGGATCGGGGTGAGCCTGCGACTGCTGGTAATCGGGTCGGTGGTCGGCACGATACTCGGGGTGCTCATCGGAGCGGCGGGCGCGATCCGGCAATACCGGTTCAGCGATTACTTCACCACGATCGTATCCATGCTGCTGCTCAGCACGCCGATCTTCCTGCTGGCGACCCTGCTGAAATACGGTGCGCTGCAGATCAATCTGGCCGCCGGGCAGCAGATATTCCTCTATACCGGTGAAACCTCGGCCGCGGCGGTGAACGGGTTGTGGAACCAGATCGTCGACCGCGCACAGCATATGGTGCTGCCGACCCTCGGCCTGGCCCTCGGCTCGATGGCCGGTTACAGCCGCTATCAGCGCAACGCGATGCTCGATGTGCTGCAGAGCGATTTCATCCGCACCGCGCGCGCCAAGGGCCTCACGCGCAAGCGCGCGCTGTACAAGCACGGCCTGCGCACCGCCCTGATCCCGATGGCGACGCTGTTCGCCTACGGCCTGGGCGGCGTGATCACCGGCGCGGTGTTCACCGAGAAGATCTTCGGGTGGCACGGCGTCGGTGAATGGCTGGTGGACGCGATCAACGCCCAGGACCTCTACATCGTGGTCACCGCCACGGTGTTCGCCGGCCTGGTGATCCTGATATCCGGCCTCCTGTCGGACATCGTGTACGCGATGCTCGATCCCCGGGTGCGTGTGTCGTGACGGAGCGCAGCGAGGGAACCACGAGCACAGCCGCCTCTGGCACAGCGGAGCCGAGCGCTAGCGAGGTGGAGCTGTGACAGACGTGGAGCTGCTGGCGGGCGGCGCGCCCGAGCCGGCCGCGGCGGGACGCTGGAAACTGGTGTGGCGCAGGTTTCTGCGCAACAAGCCGGCGATCGCGGGCGCGATCGTGCTGCTGCTGATCGTGATCGCGGCCTTCGCGCTGCCCCCGATCCTGCCCTTCGACTACAAGCACATGGACTACTCGGCCCTGTACCAGGCGCCGAACCCGACGCACCCCTTCGGTACCGACGGCAACGGCGAGGACGTCCTCGCGCAGACGCTGCACGGCCTGCAGAAGTCGCTGATCATCGGCTTCTGCGTGGCCATCCTCGGCTCGATCGTCGCGGTGAGCGCCGGATCGGTGGCCGGACTGCTCGGCGGCTGGACCGACCGGGCAATCATGTGGCTGGTCGACCTGCTGCTGGTGGTGCCGAGCTTCATCATCATCGCGATCTTCTCCCCGCGCACCAAGGGCAGCAGCTCGATTCCGCTGCTGATCCTGCTGCTGGCGGCGTTCGGCTGGATGATCAGCGCCCGCATCGTCCGCGGCCTGACGCTGAGCCTGCGCGATCGCGAATTCGTCCGGGCCGCACGGTATATGGGCGCCTCGACGCGCTCGGTGATCGTCAGCCACATCGTGCCGAACGTGGCCTCGTTCCTCATCATCGACACCACCCTGGCCCTGGGCGGCGCGGTGTTGTCCGAAACCGGGCTGAGTTACCTGGGATTCGGTGTACAGCCGCCGGACGTGTCGCTGGGCACGCTGATCGCGGCGAATCCCGGCTCGTCGCTGACCTTTCCGTGGTTGTTCCTGTTCCCGGGCGGCTTCCTGGTCGCGATCGTGTTGTGCGCCAACCTGGTCGGCGACGGCCTGCGCGACGCATTCGATCCGAGTTCCGCGCGCGCCCGGGCACGGCGCAAGGCGGACAAGCCGAGCAAGCAGAAGGTAAAGGCGTCATGACGGACCCGACGGTCATCGAGACCCTGAACGAGGGCGCTCGGCAGGTCACGACCGCGCCCCTGCTGGAGGTGTCGGACCTGCACGTGTCGTTCCCGGGCGAGGAGGGCCGCATCGATGCGGTGCGCGGGGTCGACTACTCCGTCTCCGACGGCGAGGTGCTCGCGATCGTCGGCGAATCGGGTTCGGGCAAGTCGGTCTCGTCGCTGGCGGTGATCGGCCTGCTCCCCGATCAGGCGCGGGTGCGCGGCTCGATCCGGTTGCGCGGCAAGGAATTGCTGGGCATGGACGACCGGCAGCTCTCGACGCTGCGGGGCAGCCGGATCTCCATGGTGTTCCAGGATCCGCTCTCGGCGCTCACCCCGGTGTACCGAATCGGCGATCAGATCGCCGAGGCCCTGCTCGCGCACGGGAAGATGAGCGAGAAGGAGGCGGCCCAGCGCGCGGTGGAGCTGCTGGATCTGGTCGACATTCCCGAGCCGGAGGTGCGGGCGCGGGCGTTCCCGCACGAGTTCTCCGGCGGCATGCGCCAGCGCGTGGTCATCGCCATGGCGATCGCCAACGATCCGGAGCTGATCATCTGCGACGAGCCGACCACCGCGCTCGACGTGACGGTGCAGAAGCAGGTCCTGAACCTGCTGCGCAAGGCCCGCGACATCACCGGCGCGGGCGTCATCATGATCACCCACGACATGGGGATCGCCGCCACCGTCGCCGACCGGGTCGCGGTCATGTATGCCGGGAAGATCGTCGAAACGGCCGGCACCGCAGAACTTTTCCGGTCGCCCCGGATGCCGTACACGGTCGGGCTGCTCGGGTCGATCCCGCGCATGGACGGCCCGCCGCGCGCGCCGCTGATTCCCATCGTCGGATCCCCACCTGCCATGCATGCGCTGCCGCCCGGCTGCCCCTTCGCGGTGCGCTGCCCGGTCGCCATCGACGAATGCCGCGCCGCGGAACCGCCGCTGCAGGACATCGACCCCGGTCATCGGGCCGCCTGCATCCGCACCGCAGAGGTCGGCACCGTCGACCTGTTCTCCGCCTACCAGCGCGAGATCACCGAGCCCGAGCGCGAGGCCGCCACGGACGACCATGTGGTACTGCGGGTTTCGGACCTGACGAAGGTGTTCCCGATCACCCGCGGCGTGGTGTTCCGCCGCCGCACCGGTGAGGTGCGCGCGGTGGACGGGATCAGCTTCCAGGTGCGCGCGGGGCGCACCCTGGCACTGGTCGGCGAGTCCGGATCGGGCAAATCCACGACGCTCACCCAGATCCTGGACCTGGCGCGGCCGGAGGCGGGCAGCATCGAGGTGCTCGGCAGCGACGTCGCCACCCTCACCAAGGCCCGCCGCCGCGAGATCCGCGCGAAGATGCAGATCGTCTTCCAGGACCCGTCCGCCTCGCTGGATCCGCGGATGCCGATCTTCGACGCGCTGGCCGAGCCGCTGCGCATCGCGGGGCGCTCCCGCGAGCAGATCCGCACGCGGGTACCGGAACTGCTGCGGCAGGTGGGCCTTCGGCCCGAGCACGTCGACCGCTATCCCGCCGACTTCTCCGGCGGGCAGAAGCAGCGCATCAATATCGCCCGGGCCCTGGCGCTGGATCCGGAGATCCTGGTGCTCGACGAACCGGTCTCCTCGCTGGATGTCTCCATTCAGGCCGGGGTGCTGAACCTGTTGCGGGACCTGCAGACCGAGCGCGGGCTGTCGTATCTGTTCGTCTCCCACGATCTTTCGGTGGTCCGCAACCTCGCGCACGACATCGCGGTGATGTACCGGGGCAAGATCGTCGAATCCGGTCCGGCCGAACGGATCCTGAACGACCCGGAGCACGAATACACTCGCGCCCTCATCGACGCCATCCCCGTGCCCGTCGTCGGCATGAATTGACCCGTCCCGAGGTAGGAGCAACCGTGAAGAGACGCACATTCGCCAAGGCCGTTGCGGCGGCGGCGGTTTCCACGGCGTTCTCCTCGGCGGCATGTTCCTCCGGGGGCAACACCCCGACCGGATCGACGGCGATCGGCACCACGAACGACATCAATCCCCGACCGCCCGAACAGGTCCGCGAGGGCGGCAACCTGCGCCTGGCCATCACCGCCTTCCCGTCGAACTGGAATGTGCAGTCCGCCGACGGAAACGACGGCGAGGTAGCGGATCTCGTGCGCTGGATGATGCCGCGGGCGTACCGGGCCGACGCCGCCGGCCAGCTCACCATCGACACGGACTATTTCACCGACATCAAGCTGACCTCCACGAACCCGCAGCAGGTCGTCTACACGATCAACCCCAAGGCGGTCTGGTCCGACGGCACCCCGATCACCTGGGAGGATCTCGCCGCCACCTGGCAGGCCCTCAACGGCCGGGACAAGCGGTACCTGATCGCCATCACCAACGGCTTCGACCGGGTGGCGAAGGTCGAGCGCGGCGTCGACGACCGGCAGGCCGTCTTCACCTTCAGCACGCCGTACGCCGACTGGCGCGGGCAGTTCGCGGGCAACTCCATCCTGTTCCCGAAGTCGGTGACGAGCGCGCCCGATGCGTTCAACCACAGCCTGGTGGACCACATCTCGGCGACCGCGGGACCCTACGTCGTGCAGTCCACCGATCGCACCCAGGGCCGAATCGTGCTGGCCCGCAATCCGAAATGGTGGGGTGCGGCGCCGAAGCTCGGGACAGTCACCTACAGCGTGCTGGACCAGTCCACCTGGGCCGCGGCCCTGCAGAACAACGAGCTGGACGTGGCGCGCCTGGCGAACCTCAACGGCATCCGGCTGGTCCGGGCCACGCCGGGCGTCAGCATCCGGCACGCCCCGGCTAATCTGTGGCGCTGGATCACGTTCAACGGCGCGCCCGGCTCGATCCTGGCCGATCCCGCACTGCGCGTGGCCATCTCGAAGGCGATAGACCGGCAGACCATCGCGAACGTCACGCTCAACGGTCTCACCGACCATCCACGGGTGCTCAACAATCACATCTTCGTCGAGGGACAGCAGGGCTACCAGGACAATTCGGCGCCGGTCGCCTACGACCCGGCCGCCGCGGCGCGGCAGCTCGACGCGCTGGGCTGGAAGCTGCAGGGCGACGTGCGCGTGAAGGACGGCAGGCAGCTGATCATCCGGGACGTCATGTACAACGATCCGCTCTGGGTGCAGGTCGCGAAGATGATCCAGCAGGATCTGGCCAAGGTCGGCGCCAAACTCACCCTCGACACCAGGCCCGGCCAGAACTACTTCACCGACGTGATCATTCCGGGCGACTTCGACGCCTCGCAGTATGTGCTCAGCGGTGATGCGTTCGTGTACAACAGCATTCCGCAGCAGTTCGGCTTCTACCCCAACAATCTGCAGGGCAACTACGGCCGCATCGGCTCGCCCCAGCTGAACGACCTGATCGATAAGACACTCACCGAACTCGACCCCGCCAAGGCCATTGCGCTGGCCAACCAGGTCGACGCCCAGATCTTCGCCGAGGGCCACTCGCTGCCGCTCACCCAGGATCCGGGCAACTGGGGAACGCGCGCCACCCTCGCCAATATCGGGGCCCCCGGACTGGCCTCGTACGACTACACCAGAATCGGCTTCGTTCAGTGAGCGGAGCGGAGCGGAGTGAACCAATGAAGCCAGCGTGCCAGACGCACGACGGAGCCGAGCGCCAGCGAGGTGCAGTCGTGAGTTTGTCCCGACGGAAGGATCGATCCATGCGGATTCGTTCGAAAGTTGTCCCGCTCGCGATCCCCGCGGTCGCGCTCGGATTGATCGTGTCGGGATGCAGTTCCGGCGGCGGCAATCAGGTCGCCAACGTCAACGTGGGGACGACGAACGACATCAACCGGCAGGATCCGGGCACCCTGCGCGACGGCGGCAACCTGCGCCTGGCGATCAGCTCGTTCCCGGCCACCTTCAACAACCTGCACATCGACGGCGGCGACGCCGACGTGGCCTCCATCGTCGATCCGCTCATGCCGGAGCCGTTCGTCAGCAACGCGGCCGGTGAGTTGTCGGTCAACCACGACTATTTCACCGACGTCAAGCTCACCAACACCAATCCGCAGCAGGTCACCTACACCATCAACCCGAAGGCCGTGTGGTCGGACGGCACGCCCATCACCTGGGCGGATCTGCAGTCCGAGGCGCACGCGCTGGGCAGCGCCGGACAGGGATTCCAGGTCAGCTCGACCCAGGGCTTCGAGCGCGTGGCCAAGGTGGAGCGCGGCGCCGACGACCGGCAGGCGGTCGTCACGTTCAACAAGCCGTACGCCGAGTGGCAGGGCATGTTCGGCCCGCTGTACCCCAAGTCGGTCACCGAATCCCCGCAGGCCTTCAACGATGTCGACCGCAACGACCTGAAGGTGAGCTCGGGCCCGTTCGTCATCACGAACATCGACAAGACCCAGGACCGAGTCGTGCTGGGCCGCAATCCCAAGTGGTGGGGCGCGACTCCCAAGCTCAGCACGATCACCTTCACCAGGCTCGATCAGAGCGCGGTCCTGGGCGCGGTGCAGAACAACGAGATCGACTACACCTATGTGTCGGGGCTGGCGAATGTGGTGGCGGCCAAGGGCACACCGGGCATTGTCGTGCGGCGCTCGCCGGAGCCGAGCTGGAGCCACATCACGTTCAACGGCGCGCCCGGCGCGCTGCTCGCCGATTCCAAACTGCGGATTGCGATTTCGAAGGCGATCGACCGGCAGGCGATCGTGACGCAGGCGCAGACCGGCATCGTCGACAATCCGAAGCCGCTGAACAACCACGTCTTCGTGATGGGCCAGAAGGGCTATCAGGACAACTCCGCGCCCGCCGCGTTCGATCCGACCGCGGCGGCAAAGGATCTGGACGATCTGGGCTGGAAGCTGAACGGCAATGTCCGGGAAAAGGACGGCAAGAAGCTGGAATTGCGCGATGTGATGTTCGATCAGAAGGAGTGGGTCGACACCGCCAAAATCGTCCAGCAGGATCTGGCCAAGGTCGGGGTCAAGGTGGACATCCAGACGGTCCCCGGCAACGGGCTGTTCACGAACGTCATCGATCCGGGCAATTTCGATCTCGCGCAGTTCACCTGGGGCGGTAGCCCCCTGCCGCTCACCGCGCTGCCGCAGATATACGCCTACGACCCGAACAATCTGCAGGGCAACAAGGCCCGCATCGGCTCGACCCAGCTGAACGATCTGATCGAGAAGACCATCTCCGAACTCGAGCCGGCCAAGGCCAGCGAGCTGGCCAACGAGTGCGACAAGATGATCTGGCAGGAGGGCTATTCGCTGCCGCTGCAGCAGGCCTCGGGCACCTACGCCACCCGCGCCAACCTCGCCAATATCGGCGCCTTCGGCCTGGCCAACGCGGACTGGACCAAGGTCGGCTTCCAGAAGTGATTTCCGGCTCGGGCCATCCCCTGGCCTATCCGGTGCTGACGACGCTCGGCGCCCTGGCGATCTGCCTCGCCTGGGCGCCGTACGCCGATCTGGAGCAGCTGAGCATGCTGGGGGCGGTGGCGGTGGTCGTGCTGTGCTGCAGCGCCTTTCGGCTGGCGGTGGCGTCCGGGGTATTGCCCTGGCACACGCCCGCGGCCGGGCGGGCGCAGTGCCGGCGGGTGCGGCAGCAGCATCGGCTGCTGAGCCGGTCCTGGCTGGAATTCACCGCGGACGGCGTAACCCGCTGGCTGCCGGTGTATTTCGATCCGGCGCTGGTCACGTTGTGCGATGCGGTCGCCGAATTCGGCAACGGGACGGTCGAACTCGGTGAGCTCCGACTGTACCCGTCGGGCGCTGTGCGCACGAAGGAGCCGATCGGGCGCCTGCACGACAATCCCACCCGCCCGGACCCGGACGGCCCGGACCACGCCGCGGCCTCGGCTCGCCTCACTCGCCGCCTACTGCTGGATGCTCAATTCGCCATCGCCGCACCGTTTGCCGGACTGTTGTGGGTGTACGTAGCGGGCGGCGGTTTCCCCGCCTTCGCCGGTGCGGTGACTGTCGCCGCGGGTGTCTGCATCTGGTTCGCGGCCATTCGTGGCTCAGACCCGAGCTGAGCTACGCCGATCGGTCAGCGCTGTCCGACTCAGGCCAGTGCGACGACGGCCGGGCGGGCGTTCAGTTCGGCGTCGATGCCCCGGTGTCCACCGGGCACACTGCCCTGTCGGCGCCCGCGATTACGCCGGTTGCTGCTGCGTCGAGCTGTGGATCCCGCCGCCGCCTTCGGCCACCGCGTTGTACTCGACCGGCACCACCGTACGTCCCGGAAAGACGTCCGCGAGAATGCCTGCCGCGCGGTCGTCACCGCGGCGGTCGCCGTAGGCGGGCAGGTACACCGCGTCGTTGCCGATATAGAAGTTCACATAGGTGTAGAGGAATTCCGCACCGCGGGTACCGGGCATCTCGGCCGGATTCGGTTGCGGGAGTTCCACGATGTCGAATCGGCGGCCGCGGGCGTCGGTCGCCTCCCGCAGAATGTCCTGGGCGCGGGCCGCGGCGCGGGCGAAGGCGTCGTCCGGATCCGGGTCGCCCGGCCGATCCACCAGCACCACACCGGGTTCGGCGAAGCGCGCCACCGCGTCGACGTGACAATCGGTGACATCCAGGCCCGAAACGCCCTGCAGCCACACCACCTTCGTCACCCCCAGCAGTTCGGCCAGGGCGCGCTCGATGTCGTCGTGATCGCTGTCCGGATTGCGATTCGGGTTGACCAGGGAACTCTCGGTGGCCAGCAGGGTGCCCTCGCCGTCGACCTCGAGCGCCCCGCCCTCGGCGACGATCGGCGCGATCACCCGCTCGACACCCACGTGGTCCAGGACCTTGCGCGCGACCCTGGCATCCAGGTGGCATTCGGCCTTCTGGCCCCAGCCGTTGAAGTTGAAGTCGACCCCGGCCACACTGCCGTCGGGGGCGGCGACGAAGACCGGACCGGTGTCGCGCACCCAGAGGTCGTCCAGCGGCGCGGAGACCACCTCGACCGCGCTCCCGACGGCGTAGCGCGCCTCGTCGATATGTTCGCGCCGAGCCAGCAGCGCCACCGGTTCCCGATCGGCAATGGCACGGGCCAGCCGGGTCACATCAGCGCGCGCCCGGGGCAGCAGTTCCTCCCACACGGACTCCTTCGCCGGCCATGCCAGCCAGGTCCGGGCGTGTGGCGCGGACTCGGCCGGCATCGCATAGCGCATCATGATCTCCGACGGTATCCACTCCGTCCGGTATGCGCCATGAATTGGCTGGTTAGGGGCCTGCACGCGGGAAAATCACGGCGTGCCGCCCGCGTGTCGTAACGCCCGTCCAGTCCGTTTTGTGCCGTCATGCCCTTATTGGGCAAATTTCCGGCGTCGGGGCCGTCATTCGGGCGCGTCGGCGGCCGGATCGGTGAAGGCCGTCCGGTGGTCGCGCACCCACTCCTCGTAGGCCCGCGGCGGGCGCCCGAGCACCTCCCGCACGTCGTCGGTGAGCGTGGTGTTGCCGCCGGAGCGAATGAATTCCGTGCCCGCGAGCGCCCCGTCGATGAAGCCGTCTGTCATGCCCCGCTCCCGCATCGCCGCGCGCACCGCGGCCAACGGCAGCTCCCGCATCGTCACCGGCCGCTCCAGCACGGCGGCCAGCACGAAGGCCTGCTCCGGTTCGGACAGCGCGGCCGGGCCGGTCAGCGTGTACGTCCGGCCCGCGTGGTCGTCCGAGAGGAGCGCCCGCACCGCGACCTCCGCGATATCGCGAGGATCGATCGTGCCCTGTCGGCCGGTGCCGGTCCGGACGGGCACCGCCTCGCCCGCGCGCACCGCCTCGGCCCAGGCCAGCGTGTTGGCCGCGAACTGGCTGGGCCGCAGGATCGTCCACTCCAGCCCGCTATCCCGCACCGCCTGCTCGCCGGGGCTGTGCCAGGTCGCGAAGACGCCGAGGTCCGGATCGCCGGTACCGATCGCGGAGAGCTTCACCACCCGCCGCACTCCCGCCGCCCGCGCCGCGGCGACCAGCGCGGGGTCCCCGCCCGGCTGCCCCGGATCGAGCACGCCCACCAGGAATGCGGCCTCCACCCCGGACATGGCCGCGGCCAGCGATTCCGGCTCGGCATAATCGCCCCGGACGACCTCCACACCCTCCGGAAGCTTCGCCGCCCCGGGATTCCGGGTCAGTGCACGCACCTTCTCGCCACGCTGCGCCAGCTGCCGGACCACTTCACTGCCAACGGTGCCCGTGGCACCCGTCACCAAAATCATGCATCCGACTCTGCCGTCCCAACTACCTGCACCTATAGGAAAAATCGGCACAACCCGCACCGGACCGACGAGGCCTACAGTGGATCGGGTGACCACCCCGCTCACCCGCACGCCCAACGCCGGGCGCCGGCGCATCACCTCGCGCCCCGACGCACCCGCCCCGCAGTCGCGCGGAATACCGAGCATCGAGGGTGTCCGCGCGGACGAGGCCGAGCGCCCGGCGAAGGCCCCGGACGAGCGACCCGCCATATCCTCCGCGCGCCGTCGCACCCCCGCGCGTCCGCGCACACCCGGCGGGGAACGCGCCGGCATGCGCACCGCCGACCGCTACGAGCGCTCGATGGGAGTACCGCGGGCGCTGCGGCCCTGGTTCAGCCAGGCCGGGCAAATCCCCACCCTCGACGCCGCCGGCCTGCCGTTCACCCACATTCCCGACGCCGCAACCCGATTGACCCTGCGGCACGAGGTCACGGGACGCCGCGACATCGTGATCGTCGGCCCGCGCACCCGCGCGTCCTACAACGCCGCGGACGAGCCCGCCTCCTGCCTGCGCCTGCACATCGCGCCGGGCGCGGTCCGCCCGCTGCTGGGCGTCCCCGCGGCCGAACTCACCGACCGCCTCGTCGACCTCGACGAATTGCCCGGACCGCTGGGCGAATTCGCCGACCGCCTACTGAACAGCTCCTTCACCGAGGCGATGGCGCTACTGCAAGACGCACTGCCACAGCGCATCTCCGACGACCCGGCGGACAGCTCCCGGCGCGCGCTGCTGGACGCCGCGATGTCGGCCATGGCCGCGGCCCCGGCGCCGATCCCCGAGATCGCCGCCCGCCTGGCCGTGAGCGAACGCCACCTGCGCTCGCTGTTCACCACCGGAATCGGGTTGTCCCCCAAGCATTTCGTGCGTATCGACCGAATCCGGCGCCTCGTCTCCGAGCCCGGGGGCGGCCCGCTGGCCGAGATCGCCGCCACCGCGGGCTATTACGACCAGTCGCATATGACCGCCGACTTCCGCGCCCTCATGGGCACCGTGCCCACGCGATTCTTCGGCGGCAACCTCCCCGCGCCGACCCCCTGCCAATCGCTGCTCGCCGTTCGACCGGCGGCCTGACGCGGCCACAGCGCGCAACCCGCCGGGCAGACCGCCGCTCCATCGACACCCACGCCGACCCATCGCCGCAGGTGCTGCGAACCGGCCGCAAGATGCGCGGACGCACGAGCCGGCTATCGCCTACACCGGATACAGCACACCGCCGTTGGCGACCCTCGACCGTTCGGGATCGTCGATCGCCGTGTGGCTCAGGCGCTCTCTTCGGACTGACGTTGCTCCCTGGCCGCCCGTCGCCGGGCCAGTTCCTCCTGCTCCAGCACCGCGGCCCGCTCCAGCGTGGGCGCGCCGCCGCCGAGGCGGGCGGGCACCCAGCGCGCGCCGGTGGGCATCTCATAACCCTGCTGGGCTCGCTCGAGCAGATCCTGCATGCGGGAATGCAATTCGGCGGTCAGCGCGTCGACCGCCGCGGCGGTGGGCTCGTGACCGGGCGCGGGCAGCGGCTCGCCGATGCGGATGTGGATCGGAAAACGATGGCGACCCAGCTGTTTCGGGATGTCCTTGGTCCAGATGCGTTGGGCACCCCAGATGGTCATCGGCACGATCGGCACGCCGGATTCGACGGCCATGCGCGCCGCGCCCGACTTGAATTCCTTGAGCTCGAAGCTCCGGCTGATGGTGGCCTCGGGATAGACCACCACGATCTCGCCCTCGCGCAGCGCGGTCACCGCCCGCTCATAGGATTCCGCGCCGTGACCGCGATCGACGCCGATCGCCTTGCAGTGCTTCATCAACCAGCCCACGATGCCGTGCTCGAGCTCGGCCTTCATCATGTAGCGGACGTTGCGGTGCGACTTGCGCCCCACCAGCCCGACCTCCATGAAGTCCAGGTAGGCCGTGTGGTTCACGGCCAGTACGGCGCCGCCCGAGCGCGGAATGTTCTCCTGCCCGGCGATATCGAGCCGCAGGCCCTGCGCCCAGCACACACCGTGGACCAATCCCGCCAAGACGTCGAATACAGGCTCCCGTCCCATAGCGACGAAACTACGCGACGATGCCCGGTCCGTCCTAGTGGTCCGATCCATCCAGGGTCGATTCCCGGCGTGCGGCGGCCTTCGCGGCGGCCTCGGCGGCGTCCATCGCGTCGGCCTCCTCGAGGGTCGGCGCGCCACCACCCAGGCGGGTTGGCACCCAGTACGCGCCGGGCTCGTGCTGATAACCCTCCTGCAGCTGCGCGAGCATCTCCCGCATGGTCGCGCGCAGCCGCTCGGTGAGCTCGGTCGCGGCGGCCGTGATGTCCCCCTGCGCGGACGGCGGCTGGATCGGCTGGCCAACCTGGATCCGGATCGGGGTATTGGTGCGCCCCAACCGCTTCGGATACCCCTTGGTCCACACCCGCTGCGCGCCCCAGATCACCATCGGGACGATCGGCACCCCGGCCTCGATCGCCATCCGGGCGGCACCGGATTTGAACCCCTTGATCTCGAAGCTGCGGCTGATCGTCGCCTCGGGGTACACACCGACGAGCTCGCCCCGGCGCAGGTAGTCCAGCGCGGCGCGGTAGGAGTCCGCCCCGGCCGAGCGATCCACCGGAATATGGCGCATCGCGCGCATGATCGGCCCGGAGACCCCGCTGTCGAACACCTCCTTCTTGGCCATGAACCGGATGTACCGCTTCGGGGTGCGCGCGGGCAGCCCGGCGTAGGTGAAGTCCATGTACCCGGTGTGATTGATGGCGATGACCGCGCCACCGGCGGCGGGGATGCGCTCTGCCCCTCTGACATCGAATTTCAGCCCCTGCGCGAAGAAGACGGTGCGGGCCAGGCCGATGATCGACCTATAGAAGGGTTCCACAATTCCGCTAGCGTAGACCCCCGTCACGTAGTGCACTCATCTCGCGCAGACGAAAGAGGTTCGCCGCAGTGGAATTGCCTCGCCCGGCATCGCACGACCATGGCCTCCGCACGGGCCGATCTGCACGGACGGCAGGGCTGGCGGCCCTGCTCGGCGGGCTGGCGCTATGCCTGATTGCCGGGTGCGACTCGCGGGTGGGCATCGAGGGCACGGACTACAGCACCGACGATCCGCAACCCCCCGCCTCCTCGGCCACGCCCACGCCGACGACCTCGGCGGCCGCCGCACCGGCGCTGACGCCCAAACCCGGCGAGCTCATGGTCACCGTCTCGCTCACCAAACCCGACTCCGACGCCGCCGACGCCCTCACCCGATGGGCCATGGACCTGCAGACGTTGCCGACCGACCGGCTCGAGGACAAGTGCTGGACCATGGCGCCGCAGAACGTGGATTCGATGTACACCGACAAGCGGGCCATCCTCAGCGCCCTGGCGCGACCGGGCGTCGACGACGGTACGGCGATCACTTGGACGGGCCCGGGTCGCGCGCCGATCACCGTCGTGGCCCAGCGCACCGATATCGACAGCGGCTACGCGTGCCCGCGGGTCTTCCCGGCCGGTACGCACCCGGGCTTCAACGACGCAGATGCGCGGCACACGGTCCGCCGCTACCTGGACCGCCTCACCGGCGCCCCGCTGAACCCGGCCGACAAGGAATCCACGCATCCCCTGGTCTGCCCGGCCGGCCCCGCCACCTGGGACCCCAGCGGCAGCGGCCACCCGACCGCGCCGCCGGCGGCCCTCGACGTCGGCATGCTCGGCGGAGTCGAATCGTTCGTCGACCAGGCGATCACCTCCGAAGCCCCGCGAGGCGCCTACATCAAGGTCTCCGCGCCGGTTCTCACCGCGCTCGGGTCGCAGCAGGATCGGACATTCACCCTGAAGGACGGCAAGCAGGGTTACTGCATCGGTGCCGTAGCACCCTAGGGGCGCCCTCTCCCCGCAAGGGCACCGCATCCCGCAAACCAGTACCCTGGGTGGCTGGCAACCTCAGGAGGAAGTTCGTGCAGATCACCAGTGTCGGACACGCCGGATTCCACATCCGCACCGCGGCCGGGACCATCCTCTGCGACCCCTGGGTCAACCCGGCGTACTTCGGCTCATGGTTCCCGTTCCCCGACAACACCCGTCTGGACTGGGACGAGCTGGGCAACTGCGACTTCCTCTACGTCTCGCACCTGCACCGCGACCACTTCGACGCCAAGCATCTGGCCGAGCACGTCAGCAAGGACGCCACCGTACTACTGCCGGACTATCCGGTGCCGGATCTGCGCCGCGAGCTCGAGAAGGTGGGCTTCACGAAGTTCGTCGAGACCGAGAACTCGGTCAAGCACACCGTCACCGGTCCCGGCGGCGACATGGACGTCATGATCATCGCGCTGCGCGCGCCCGCCGACGGGCCGATCGGCGACTCCGGGCTGGTCGTGTCCGACGGCGAGACGGTCTGCTTCAACATGAACGACGCGCGCCCGGTCGACATGGACGTGCTGCACGACGCGTTCGGCCACGTGGACATCCACCTGCTGCAGTACTCGGGCGCGATCTGGTACCCGATGGTCTACGACATCCCCGCGCGCACCAAGTCGAATTTCGGCAAGCAGAAGCGCCAGCGCGGCATGGACCGGGCGCGCAGCTACATCGAGCAGGTCGGGGCCACCTGGGTGGTGCCCTCGGCCGGTCCGCCGGTCTTCCTGGACGAGCAGCTGCGCTACCTGAACGACGACCGCGGCGACGAGGGCAACATCTTCCCCGATCAGGCGGTGTTCCTGGAGCAGATGCGCATCCACGGCAATACCGGTGGCGTGCTGATGATTCCGGGCTCGGTCGCCGATGTGCGCGGGGCCGAACTGGAATTGCAGCACCCGGTCGATCCGGACGAGATCTACGGCGACAAGGCCGGCTACATCGAGGCGATGGCCCAGCGCATGGCGCCGGTCCTGGCGTCCGAGAAGGCCACCTGGGCAACGGATTCCGAGCCGCTGCTACCCCAACTCAAGGACCTGTTCGAGCCGATCATGGCCCAGAGCGACCTGATCTGTGACGGCATCGGCTATCCGGTCGGCCTGGTGCTGGGCGAGGAGACCTTCGTCCTGGACTTCCCCAAGCGAGCGGTGCGCGAGCCGATCGAGGGAGAGGGCAGGTACCGCTACGGCTTCCGCATCGAACCGCAGCTGGTGCGCACCGTGCTGCGCGATCGCGAGCCCGACTGGGTGAACACCATCTTCCTGTCCACCCGGTTCCAGGCGTGGCGCATCGGCGGCTACAACGAATTCCTCTACACGTTCTTCAAATGCCTCACCGACGAGCGGATCGCCTACGCCGACGGCTGGTTCTCCGAGGCCCACGACGATTCGGCCTCGTGCGAGCTCGCCGGGTGGGAGGTGCAGCGCCGCTGCCCCCACCTCAAGGCCGATCTGTCGAAATTCGGTGTGGTGGAGGGCAACACGCTCACCTGCAACCTGCACGGCTGGCAGTGGGATCTGGAGTCGGGGCGGTGCAAGACCTCCAAGGGGCACGAATTGCGTTCGCGCAAGCTCTGATCGCAGCTACCGGAGCCCGCGGAACTCCTCCGCGGCCTTGCCGCTCGATTCCCTCCGACCGGCTATGAATCGTAACCGGTATCGACGGGAATCCAGCCGTTGCTGGAGAACTCGTGCTCCGGCGCTCCCGCGCCGACCAGGCCGTGCTGAACGTTGAGATCGCTGATCAGGTCGGCGACCGGCTGCGAATCGCTGTAGTGGTAGCCCTGGGCCAGGGCGAAACCGAGCTCGGTGAGCACCGCGGCCTGGTACTCGGTCTCCACGCCCTCGGCGATCACCTGCAGATCCAGCGACTTACTGAGTGCGGCAATGATACCCAGCAGCGGCGGGGCCGGGGTATCGGACCGGATAGCCGCCACGAACGACTGGTCGACCTTGAGGATGTCGCTGGGAATCGTGGCCAGGCGGCTCAGCGAGGAGTACCCGGTGCCGAAATCGTCGATCGCGATGCGCACCCCGCGATCGCGCAGCGTGTTGAGATTCCCGATGGCCGTGTGGGATTCGGCCGCCAGCTCGCTCTCGGTGACCTCCAGCACGAGCTGGTCGGCGGGCCAGCCGGTATCGGACAGGATCCCGGAAACCCGGTCGGCATAGTCGGATTCGGCCAGTTCGAGGCCGCTCACGTTGACATTCAGCGTGAGATCGAGCTGGGCGAAGGTCTCCTGCAGGCGGGCGGCGTCCGCGCACGCCCGACGCAGGACCAGCTCGTCCAGGTCGGAGATCAGGTCGTATTCCTCGGCCAACCCGGATCAGGCCCTCGGTCGTCACGTCCGGCTGGGCGCTGGAGGACCAGCGCAGCAGCGCCTCCACGCCGACCGCGCGGCTGCCCCCGCCCTCGCTCAGGCTCACGATCGGCTGGTAGTGCACGTCCAGGGCGCCCTTGTCGATGGCCTCGCGCAGCTCCACCGCCAGCGGCAGCTGCCGCGAGGACTCGAGCACGGTGCGGTTGCGCCCGGCCTGCTTGGCCCGGTACAGGCCGACATCCGCGCGGCTCACCAGCAGCGACCCGGACTCGCCCGACTGCCAGGAGGTCACGCCCGCCGAGCATCCGGTGGTGACCGCCGCCCGCAGCTGCTCGGTGAGCAGTATCGCGGCCTGTTCAGTGGTGTTGGGCAGCAGCAGGGCGAACGCGTCGCCGCCGTAACGGGCCAGCCGCTGATCCGGCCCGAGCAGTTTGGA
This sequence comes from Nocardia albiluteola, assembly GCF_018860155.1. Classification (GTDB taxonomy): domain Bacteria; phylum Actinomycetota; class Actinomycetes; order Mycobacteriales; family Mycobacteriaceae; genus Nocardia; species Nocardia albiluteola. Next base: position 303,404 of record NZ_JAHKNI010000001.1, on the reverse strand, counting down.
CCACGTGTCGCCCACCCGCTGCAGCACCGCGTCGCCGGCCCGGTGGCCGAGGTGGTCGTTGATCTTCTGGAAGCGGTCCAGATCCACCAGTACCAGCGCCAGCCCCTGACCGGTGCGGGTGGCGTGCCCGATCGCGGCGGCCAGCGCGCGATCGAAACCGCGCCGGTTCAGCAGTCCGGTGAGCACGTCGATATCGGCGTCCGAGGCCATCCGGGTCAGGATCCCGACCACGACGGCGACCCCGAAGGTGACCCCCGCCGGAATCATGCCCGACCACCACGGCAGCCCGCGCGAGGGCACCACCCACAGGCACAGCGCCAGCGCGAACACCATGTGCGCCGCAACCCATTGCCAGGCAAAGAAAATCGCGGCATCGCAGGCGATGAACACGTAGAACGCCGCCAGGCTGATCGCGCCGACGGTATTGGGGAACCAGTGCACCGCGATCGTCACCAGGACCGTGGCCACCGCGACATAGCCGTGGTGAATCGAATGCGGCAGCTGCGGGCCCCAGATCAACAGGCTGACCCCCAGGAGCAGGGCCACCGCCGCCGCGCCGCCCACCAGGGGCCGATTGCCGTCCTCGCCCGGGGCGAAGGCAGTGAGCAACAGGCCCAGCACCCCACCCATGACGTAAAACGCACCGGTGGTCCGGGCCATCACCATTGCCGTCGCTAGCGCCGAAGCCGTCCGCACCCGCGTCCGGGTATCGCCGCGAGAGCCGAATCCGCGCACGCTGCCTAGCCTAGACACAGTTGTCCTGGGCAGTAGTCACATCCGCAGGAATCGACGGGCAAAGTCGGCCGTCCCACCTTCGCGCACACCGTTCACGCATGCTCCGCGCGGCCGGGGCACCCTGCGGAAATAGATCGCTAATCATCAGCTACCACGAGACGCCGCGCTATACGGCCTCGAGCACGTCCTTACCAACGAAGGGCACGAGCGCCGCGGGCACCCGCACCGAACCGTCGGCGCGCTGGTGGTTCTCGAGCAGCGCCACGATCCAGCGGGTGGTTGCCAGGGTGCCGTTGAGGGTCGCGGTGATCTGCGGTTTGCCGTTCTCGTCGCGGTGGCGAACCGAGAGCCTGCGGCCCTGGAAGGTGGTGCAGTTCGAGGTCGAGGTGAGCTCGCGATAGGTCTGCTGGGTGGGAACCCACGCCTCGCAGTCGAATTTGCGCGCCGCCGAGCTGCCCAGATCGCCCGCGGCCACGTCGATCACCCGGTACGGCACCTCGATCGCGGCGAGCATCTCCTGCTCCCAGGCCAGCAGCCGCCGGTGCTCGGCGTCGGCCTCCTCCGGCTTGCAGTAGACGAACATCTCGACCTTGTCGAACTGATGCACGCGGATGATGCCGCGGGTGTCCTTGCCGTAGCTGCCCGCCTCCCGCCGGAAGCACGACGACCAGCCCGCGTAGCGCTTCGGGCCGTTCGACAGATCCAGGATCTCGCCCGAGTGGTATCCCGCCAGCGGCACCTCCGAGGTGCCGACCAGGTACAGGTCGTCCTCCTCCAGGTGGTAGACCTCGGCGGCGTGCTGCCCCAGGAACCCGGTGCCCGCCATGATCTCCGGACGCACCAGCACCGGCGGGATCATCATCGTGAATCCGTTGGCCATCGCCCGCTGCGCGGCCAGCTGCAGCAGGCCCAGCTGCAGCAGCGCGCCGTAACCGGTGAGGAAGTAGAACCGGGCACCGGACACCTTGGCCCCGCGCTCCATGTCGAACAGCCCGAGCGACTCGCCGAGCTCCACGTGGTCCTTCGGGGTGAAGTCGAATTCGGGTGTGGCCCCGACGGTATCGAGCACGATGTAGTCGTCCTCGCCACCGGCGGGCGCGCCCTCCTGGACGACGTTGGGCAGCGCGCGATGCGCGGTGTCGAATTCGGCGTCCGCGGCCTTCTCTGCCGCCTCGGCCTCCTTGACCTTCGCCGAGAGCTCCTGGCCCTGGGCCAGCAGCGCGGGGCGCTCGTCCGGGGACGCCTTGCCGACCTTCTTACCCAGCGCCTTCTGCTCGGCGCGCAGCGTGTCGGCGGTCGCGACCGCGGCGCGGCGGGCGGCGTCGGCCTCGAGCAGGGCATCCACCAGCGCCGGATCCTCGCCGCGGGCTCGCTGCGAGGCGCGCACGACGTCGGGGTTCTCGCGCAGGAATCGGAGGTCGATCATAAGCAACCAGCCTAATGGGGCGCGTCCACCGATATTCCGCAGGTCCCGCCGGGGTCCGCGGTGGTCACCGCAACCTGTCGTAGCGACCCGGCGCCCGCGCTGACATGATGGACCGCGATGCCCTCCGATCATGCGTCACAGGCGCCCGAACCCGGATCCGAGCCCGACTGGGACGACTCGGCCTCCGAGTGGATGGAATCCGACCCCGACTGGGAGCAGCCCGGCCCCGAGCCGGCCCCGCCCCGCGCGGCCGGACGCTCGCGCGCGGCCACTCGCTCCCGGGCCGCGGCGCGCTCCCACCTGCCCGCGCACAAGATGCGCTGGGGCCTGGCCGCGGTCGCCGTCGGCGCGGTAGTCGCCGCGGTGGTGACGCTGTCCATCTCCGGGTTCCGGAGCTCGCACGGGCTCGAGACGCACGATCCCGGCGGCGGCACCACCGGCGCCCGCGTCGATTCCGCGTTCGGCACCGCCGCGGCGGGCGACTGCCTGAACTGGACCGATCCGAAGACCCTCGACCTGTCCAAGGTCAACTGCGCCGCCAAGCACCTGTTCGAGGTGACCGCCGACATCAACCTGAGCGACTACCCGGGCCGCGAGTTCGGCCCGGGCACCCGCTTCCCGGATTCGCTGCGGTTCGCCGAGCTGCGCGACGAGCACTGCGTCACCGCGGCCCAGGCCTACCTGGGCGGGCGGCTCGACCCGCGCGGCCGTTTCGTGGTCGGCATGATCAATCCCGGCGAACCGGCCTGGACCGGCGGGGACCGCGACATCCGCTGCGGCCTGCAGCTGATCAGCGCCACCGGCAACGCCACCCAGCAGACCGTCGGCCGCGTGCGCGACAGCGACCAGTCCCGCACCTTCGATCCGGGCACCTGCATCGGCATCAACCAGAGCCTGCCCACCAACGAGCCCGTCGACTGCGCCAAACCCCATGCCTACGAGGTGATGTCGGCGGTCGACCTGGGCACCCAGTTCAACGGCGCCCCGCCGGCGAGCAGCGATCAGGACAAGTACATGCAGCAGCAGTGCGCCCGCGTCGCCGCGAGTTACCTCGGCGGGTCGGACGCACTCATCAAGAAGACGCTGACCATCTTCTGGGACAGCATCGACCCGCGCAGCTGGCTGGTCGGCAGCCACCGGCTGAACTGTCTGGTCGGCAAGGGTGCCGCCGAGGGCTTCTCCGCGATCACCGGGGCGGCCAAGGGCAGCATCCTCATCGACGGTCAGGCCCCGGTCGCGCCGCCGAGCTCGGGCCGCTCGACCCCCAGCCCGCTGCCGGGCGCCGCACCCGCCCGGGTGCCGGGGTAGGCCCGGGCCGCGATGCCGGTATCGATGCCCGAGGACCGGTTCGAGGAACTGGTCGGCGACGCCCTGGATCGGATTCCCCCGGGGCTGGCCCACGCCATCGACAACGTGGTGGTTCTGATCGAGCCCCGCGATCGGCGGGATCCGCACCTGCTGGGCCTCTATCACGGCATCGCCCTGACCGACCGGATCGACAGCCAGTACGGCGGCGCACTTCCGGATACCATCACCATCTTTCGCGAGCCGATTCTCGAGATATGTGACACCGCACAGGAAGTGGTCGAAGAGGTGGCGATCACGGTGATCCATGAGATTGCTCACTACTTCGGGATTGACGAAGACCGGCTCCATGAGTTGGGATGGGGTTAGTCTGAACCCGCGAAGCGGGTCAAGGCCCGAAAAACTTTGGACTCGTGGGAACCGGATTGCGTGCCACCGCGTCCAAGAGCTCGTAGGGGGAATTCTCGTGGTTCCACCGAAGGGTCGGCACACGCCGGTCCAACAGTTGTTTAGTTGCCACTAGAAGGAGTTCGAGTCATGGCCGATCTCGTTCATTTCGACGTAGAAATCATTCAGGGGGCCATCGCCGAGTTGCATGCGCTCGCCGGGCGACTCGAGGCCGCCCAGGCCGCCAACAGCCCGGTGACCCACATCGTCGCCCCCTCCGGCGCCGAGGAGGTGTCGTTCCTGGCGATGAACCACTTCAACGAGGGCGCCGCCACGCACGACGCCTCGATCTCGCAAGGCATCGCCGAGTTGTACAACGCCGCACAAACATTGCAAGTGCAGCTCACGGAGTACATGGCCCAGGACGGCCTCCGTGCCGCGGGCATCACCGCCGTCCAGGCCGCCCTCGAGATCTGACTCGGGCCTCACCACTTTCTGACAGGGGATAAGCAATGGTTGCAGGATTTACCGGGGTGGTCTGGGAGGCCCGGCCGGTCGAAATGATGTCGGGTCAGCTCGAAGTCGGCACGCACGCGGTTCCAATGGCGGGAGCGATCGCCGGCTGGACCGGGTTGTCGGCAGCCTGGGTCGACGCCACCGCGACACTGACCCGCATTCTGGCCGAGCTCGGCATCGGCATGCTGGGCGCCAACGGCGTTGCCGCCGCAGCGCAGTTCACCGCCTTCACCGGCTGGTGCGGTGAGCAGACCGCCATGGCTATCGGCATGGCCGCCAAGGCCGAGGCCCACACGGCCGCCTACACGATCGCCTCGTTGGTCATGCCGACCCCGCCCGAGGTCGCGGCAGTGGACGCGGCCCGCGTCGCCGCGCACGTCTCGGGCGGCGATCTGATGGGCGCCGGTGAGGCCTCCGAGGCCGCCTACGTCGAAATTCAGACCCGCGCCGCGCTGGTGATGGAGACCTACGAGGCGGCCACCTCGCTCATGGCCGCCACCCCCGCCACCTTCCTGCTGCCGCCGCCGATCGCCATCGGCGCCGGACTCATCGGCGGCGCGCTGGATGTCGCGCAGGCCGCGCAGGCCGATGTGAACCCTGTGGCACAGGCGGTCTCGTCCGCCCAGACCGCGCTGGCGAACCCGGCTACCGCGGGCGCCGCCCAGCAGGCCGCCACCCAGGTTGCCGGCGTTGCCGGATCGGTCGTCAGCACTGGCGCCCCGATGGTGGGCGACGCGGCCCAGAGCGTCGTGTCCGCATCCACCGCCGGCTCGACGACCGTGGCCCCGGGCATGATGGGCGGCGCGGCCCTCGGCGGCGGCATGTCCACCGGCGTCATGTCGTTCTCCAGTGCCGGCTCGCTCAACATCGGCGGGGGCGCGGGCAGCCTGGAGATCCCCGAGGGCTGGGGCGCCGGACTCGGCAACCTGACACCCAGCACCGCACCGGAAATCCCCACGGCCACCACACCTGCCAGCGTCGGTTCCGCCGCCACCCAGCCCGCCTCGACCCGCCCCGTCAGCACCGGTAACCCGCTGATGGGTCACCAGGCCGAGGAGGAGGAAGAGGAGTTCCACAAGAACGAGCTCGTCCACGGTGAGTACTTCGCCGACGGCCGGATCATCGCGAGCGGCGTCATCGGCGGCGATCCCAACGCGGATCGCTAGGTGACGGTACTCGGCGCTGGAGGGGGGTCAGCCATGCTCGATTCGGTCGTGGTGTCGCTGGATGAGATGCAGTATCTGCGAGAGACGCTGCAGATCAGCCAGTTCCCGGTCGTCCTGGACGGGGGCGCGCGGTACGACAGCGACGTCACCCACAAGAAGATGATGGACGCGGCCGCGGAATCGCTCGCGGCTCGCGGCCTGCTCCACGGCGAGACCGTCGATCCGGATCTCGAGGACCGAGTGCGGGCGCTGGACCGCCCGCACTGGGTACTCGCGATGCGCTGGTACCACAACGGCCAGGTCAGCCGGCTGTGCATCGCCAAGGGCGAGGCGATGGATGTCGTCGCGCTGCTCGGGCCCGGCGCCTACACCATCAACCAGGCCGGCCACGACCTGCCGGGCACGGTGGTCGCCGCGCTTGGTGCGTCCGAACCGCTGCCGCTCGAGGGCATGAACGTGCTCACCGAGGAGCTCGAGCCGATCCTCAACGACTCGGGCGACAGCAATGCCACGCTGCGGCGGCTCACCGAAGTGGGCCGCCCACCGCGGGACGCGCAGACCCTGGCATCGGCACTGGTCGAGATAACGTCCCACGCGTCCATCGTGGGCGTGGTCTACGGCGACGGCACCCGCGAGACCGCGGACGGCACGATCAACGTCTTCAACACCCGCAACGGCCGGTTCATCACGACCACCACCCGCTCCGACGACGACGTGCACTGGACGTCGCTGGCCACCGGCACCAACGCGCGGCTGCGCACCGCGATCAGGGACCTGATCCACAAGCTCCCGCTGCGTGAGGAATTCAACCCGAGCGCCGGGATCATTTAGGTGGCCCCGCGGCGGCCTCGAAATTGCCGAGGCCGCGGTCCGGGGCGATCCTTGGCGTGTCCCGCGGTGCTGACGCTGACGATGCGGCACCGGCAGAATTCGGCGGCGGTCGTGCGTTGTTCGTATTGTGGGGGTTGCGGATTGCTGTACCCGGGGCCCGATTCACCCCATAGGGTCGTCGGCCGTGGGCGCGACGTCGGATCCGAATGGCGGTGTATAGCGACCCCATCGGGTGCATTCCCACCCGATGAAATCCGTTCCGGCATAGCGCGGTAACAGCTCGATCGTCTCGGTGTTGTCCAGGTGGTTGTTCGTCGTGAAGGGCGGCGAGACCCCGCCCATCGTCATTCCGACCAGCCGCATGGCCGCGCCGTGGCTGACCACGAGAACATCCGCGCCGGCCTCCGGTCCCAGATGGGTCGCCCGAAGGTCCTCCAGCACAGGCAGATACCGATCCAGCACCTCGCGGCCGGTCTCGCCGGCGGGCAGCCGCACATCCAGCTCACCCAGATGCCAGGACTTGTACACCCGCTGGAAAAGCTGGTGCGCCGCCTCGGAACCCTGGCCCTCCAGATCCCCGACCTGCACCTCGAACAGACCGTCCAACGCCTGCGCGGGCACTCCGGTCACCGATTCGATGTGCTGGGCGGTCTGCCGTGCGCGTAGCGCCTGCGAGCTGAACAGCCGCGCCGGCGGCTCGGGAAGATTCGCCGCGAAGGACTTCGCCTGTGCCGCACCGCGTTCGGTGAGCGGCAGCCCCGGGACGCGGGTGTCCAGGAGTTTGGCGACATTCCCCTCCGTCTCGCCGTGCCGCACGAGCACGAGTCTGCCCGTCATAGGTCGGCCACCCCCTTTCTCAGATCTTCCAGCCACGCCGCGGCGGGCTCGTCGGGCGGCGGTGGGGTGCCGCTCTGGGCGACCGCGGGCCACGAACCCAGGAAACGGATCGACCCCGCGGTGCGATGCAGCGCCTTGAGCGCCTCGGCGACCGCGGTATCGTCGATGTGGCCGACGCAGTCGAGATAGAACCGGTAGGTGCCGCGTACCGCGCGGGTGGGCCGGGATTCGATGAAGGTCAGATCGATTCCACGGGTGGCGAATTCGGCGAACACCCGCATCAGGGCGCCGGGCTCGTTGGCCAGCTCCAGCACCACCAGGGCGGTGCGGTCGGCCCCCGTGCGCGGCGGCGCCTGGCGGGGCAGCGTGACGAGCACGAATCGGGTGACCGCGCCCTCGTGGTCAGCGACGCCGGAGGCGAGCGCGGCCAGGCCGAGACGCTGACCCGCGAGCGCGGTGGAGACCGCCGCATCGGCATGCCCGGCGACCACGTCCTCCGCCGCTGCCGCATTGGAGGCCGAAGTGTACAACTGCGCCTGGGGCAGCTCCCGCGCCAGCCACATCCGGACCTGCGCGGCGGCCACCGGATAGGCGGCGACCGAACGCACCTGGGACAGCCCGGTCCCGGGACGAGCCAGAATCGTGAACGCCACGTCCAGTTCGGTCTCCGCGACGATCTGCAACCGCGATCCGGCGGCCAGCCCATCAAGCGTCGGCGCGATCGACCCCTCCACCGAACTCTCGATCGGCACCACCGCGCCCTCGACAGAGCCGTCCCGAACCATCTCCAACGCCGCCCCCTGACTGGGTGCGGCAATCCGCTCCACGGGCCCGTCGAAGACACCGGCGGACTCGAGCTGGGCGAGGGCCATCTCGGTAAAGGTTCCCGACGGCCCGAAATAGGCGATGCGCGGCACGGATACGACACTACCGACCACTCGGGACCAGCCTGGGCCTTTGCCCGATTGTCCGCCCCGACCGAAACGGGGCAAACACATCCCAACCAGCACGGATACCTCGCCGGCCGCATTCCGGCCACACGGTGGACGCGATGCTCCCAGCCCCGGTGATCGACCGCCGCGCACTCTGGGCATCCACCCAACCGACCATGAACGCGCGGCGCTGTTCACGTGTCAGCCCAACCCAGTGCTGCGACCGGCGACCAGAATTGCGAACGCACGAAATAGGCTCGAGCCCAATCCAGCATCCGCATACACGCGCCGGTCAGCGACAGGCGCAGCATCCAGAACCGTCGGCTGAGCACAGCTGCAACCAGCGTGTAGGCATTGGGCCGAAGCCCGCATGAGGCAGAGCCGATGCAGGCCGATCATCTCAGCCCGGCGCCCCAGGGCATCGCAGCCGCGGGAAGGCGCGATCAGCCGGCGCAAGCACATCCAATGTGCCGAAGTGTTCAGCGCATCCGGGCCCGGCGGCTGGGCCCCGGTCGACACCAGCAAGCAGACTCAGCGCCGACCGATCAACCCAACCCAGCGCCCCACGGCACCACAGCAGAGCGGGGACGGGCGATTAGCCGGGCGTTAGCACCTCCAATGTGCCGGTAGCGCACAGCACAACATCCAAGATCGTCGGCTGGGTGCACCTGCGACCAGCGTGGGCGCCTCAGGGCGCCAGGGCGGCCCGAATAGGAAACGCACACGCGACGAAACATGCAGCAGGGCTCAGCGACGGGTCGAATCCACGCGGCCGATTCGACACGGCAGCGGAGCAACGACGCGGGATCAGCAGGGTGTGAGCACTTCCACTGTGGCGGAGACGGTTTCGACGGCGTCGGTCTCGATGGCGAGCAGGACGCTGCGCAGGGCTTCGACGGCGGGGGATTTGAGGCCGCGGAGGAAATCCAGGTCGGGGTGGGTCAGGGCGCGGCCGATGTCCTCGCCGCAGAGGGCGGCGACCGTTGCGGCGATCAAGCCCAGTGCGCGGGTGCCGGATGCGGTGCGGGCGACGAATCCACCCGCGGAATGCGCGGCGGCGACCAGGAATTCGATGACCCGGGCATCCGGGGCATCGGCGTCGAGCACCGGTCCCATGTCGGCGGAGACCGGTCGGACCAGGCCGTCGACCAGGCTGGCTCGTGCCGCGGCGGGCATGGTCAGTGGCACCAGAACCGGTTCGGAGGGGGAGGAATCGTGCGGCACATTTTCACCGTAGCGAGCCGAACGGTTGCACAACCCACCGGCGTCACTTAGCTTAGGTTTACCTAATCGACTCATCATGGTCCGGAACAGCTCTGGAGGTAACGCATGCGCCGCACGAATCCGACATCCGCGCCGTCCGCCGCCGAACGGATCCGCAATGCCTGCGCACACGCCGACCAGGCGATGCTGGCCCTGCCCGGTATCGATCCGGCCCCCGTCGCGGTCCATCACCTGCGACAGTGCGGCGATGCGGTGATCGCGGTGCCCGCGGATTCCCCCGCCGTCGCCTCGACAGCCCTCGGCGGCGAGTGCGGCATCCAGGCCGTCCTCGAGCTCACCGACCGCACGCCACTGCCGCTGCGCGAGCCGGTGCGGACGCTGGTCTGGCTGCGGGGACGGGTTCGCGCGGTGCCCGCCGGAACCCAGCGCGTGCTGGCCTCCGCCGTCGCGGGCGAACATCCCCATCCGGCGCTGCTGGATGTCGGGCACACCACCACACTGTTGCGGCTGATGATCAACTCCGCGGTGCTGGCGGATTCGACCGGTGCGGAATCGGTCTGCCACGCGGATCTGCGAGCCGCGCGACCCGATCCGTTCTGGGAGCTCGAGGCGGCATGGCTGGAGCACATGGACGCCGACCACGCCGACGTCGTCGCCCAGCTGGCACGCCACCTGCCGATCCGCCTGCGCGGCGGGGCAATTCACCCGCTCGCCATCGACCGCTACGGCGTCAGCCTGCGCATCGAAACCCCGGACGGCGATCACGACGTCCGCCTCCCGTTCGAGGCCCCCGTCGAGGACGTCGAGTCCCTCAGCCGCGCGGTCCGCATCTTGGCCGGATGCCCGTTCCGCTACGGCATGCGCCGCCACTGAGAGTGCACCACCGGCCATCGCCCTGTCCTGCCGATCGATCGCGGACATTACATTTGCACCATGGTTTCGGCTGCTGATTCCGCGCCCGTGTGGCCCGCGCCCGCCTCCGATCGGGAGCGGCGGGCGGTGCGGCTGGAAGTTCTGATTGTGCTGGTCGTGACGTTCGGGTTGAGCGGGGCCAGTGCGGCACTGTCGCTGCTGGAGAGTGCGCTCTCACCCGGCGGGATTGGTGGGCAGTCGGTTGCGCTGAACCCGTCCCGGGCCGCGCAGTCGACGATCGATCTGGTGTTCCAGCTGCTGAGCGTGCTGCGGCTGCTGGGCTGGGGCGCGCTCGGGCTGTATCTGCTGTGGCGCAGCGGATCCGGACCGCGCCTGATCGGGTTGGCGCGAATTCGGTTGCGCCGCGACGTCCTTCCCGGGCTGGCGCTCGCGGCGGTGATCGGGCTACCGGGGCTGGGCCTCTACCTGGCGGCCCATGCGCTGGGCGTGAGCGTCACCATCGTGCCGAGCTCCCTGGCCGAACACTGGTGGCGGCTGCCGGTTCTGGTCCTGTCGGCCGTGGCGAACGCGGTCGCCGAGGAAGTTCTCGTGGTCGCCTATCTGATCACCCGGCTGCGTTCGCTGGGCTGGTCGGAGCATCGGTCACTGCTGGCATCGGCCCTGCTGCGGGGCAGCTACCACCTCTATCAGGGCCTGGGCGGCGGCCTCGGCAATCTGGTGATGGGCCTGGTGTTCGGCAAGTTCTGGCAGCGCACCACCCGGCTGTGGCCGCTGATCCTCGCGCACGCCACGATCGACAGCGTCGCGTACATCGGCTACACCGCACTGCACGGGCACGTGTCGTGGCTGCCGTAGCGAGAAGAGCCCAGCTCCAACCGAACCCGGGCCCTTCCCATCGGATGGGCAACTACCGCAGCGTGACCTGACGCGACCGCAGCCCGTCGCGGGAGCGCCGTTCGGCCGAGGTCAGCGGCGCATCGGAGGCCAGCGCCTGCGACAGCCGCTCGCCGAATTCGATGGCCGGGTTGGTCCATTCGCTGGCGTGCTGCTCGCGGTCCAGGTCGAAGACCGGCACCAGCAGCCCGTGGGTCCGGAACGACCCGGCGAACCGGGATCCCTCGCCCAGGTGCAGGCCGCCGTCGGCGTGCAGCCGCGCCAGCGCCAGCATCAACGCGTCCTCGTCCTCCGGACGGACCCAGCGCAGGTGCGCCTTCTCGCCGGCATCCACCCACCAGGCCGCACCGATCGAATTCGCGCCCAGCTGCAGCCGATCCGACGGCATGATCGCCTGATTGGCCTGCTCGATGGTCGCGGCGACCTGCGGATCGGGCTGCACGCCCTCGGGCACCCACCAGTTGAAGTCCTGGTGCACGGTCAGATCCAGTGCGGTGCCGGGGTCGAGGACCTCGGCCAGCACCGAAGCGTCCACGCTCGCCTCGGCCGCACTGTTCAGCGACTGGCCCGGCTCGCCGGTCTGCGTCCAGGCGATCGCGGCGGCCAGGTCGGCGGCCGGATTGTCGGACTGGAACTGCACCTGGGCGCCGACGAATCCCATCGGCTCGGCCGCGGCGCGGACCAGCGCGGCGACCGCACCGGGTAGCACCGTCGCCAGCGTGACCGGACGCTGCGCGGAGATCTGCGGCGCCAGCTTCAGCGTCGCGGTCGCGGACGGCACGAACTCCCGCAGTGCGACCAGATCGCATTCGGCGGCCAGCCCGGCGAACGGCCGCACCACGACCTGACTCGCCTGCTCCTGCGCCGCTCGCCGCTCGGCGAGACGCTGGGCCCGATTGCTGTCGGGCTTGGGACTGTTGCGCTTGCTCTTACCCACGAACGCAGAACCTACAGGGTCAACCTGTTCGGTATCCCCGCGACATCTCCGTAAAAAACCCCAACATCCAGTGAGCACTGCTCTTGACATCCGGATCGCAACAGTGAACACTGATCTCAACAGAGAGCACTAATCTCAGGAGCGCGACATGAACACCTCGATCTGGGGAACCGCCAACCTCGCATTCGCCTTCGGCATGGAGCTGGCCGCACTCGGCGCCCTTGCGTGGTGGGGCGCCCGAACCGGCGAGGGAACCGCAATGAAAATCGCACTGGCCGTGGGCATTCCGGTCGTCGCGGCCGTGCTGTGGGGACTGTTCGCCGCCCCCGAGGCCACCTACGGGATTCCGGCGCTCGCGGTCGCCACCAAGATCCTGGTCTTCGGCGCGGCGAGCCTGGCACTGTGGCAGCTCGACCACCGGATCATGGCGGTCGCATTCCCGATCGTGGTGGCCGCCAATCTGGCGATCATCCACTTCGGCGACCACCACGTACTGGCGCGCTGAACCGTACTGGCGCGCTGAACTATTGGGGTCAGCACAGGTGGGCCGCACCGATCGGGTGCGGCCCACTGTCGTGCGAGGCCCCGCTGGATCGGCAACTCCGCAACAACAACCGGTTGCGCGGATTCTCGAACCGGATTCCGACCGACGGCCTGCCTACGAGGGCAAATACGTCCGATTCGCCGCGAGCCGGGCACGGCCGAATCCGGTGCAGCGGCCGCGCGCGCCGATCCTGGTCGGCGCAGGCGGATCGGAGAAGATCATCGCCCGGATCGTGCGCTCGGCCGACGGCTGACACATCCACTGACTCGCTACACGCCGTTCTCACGGCCCGAAGGCGCCAGCAAACGATGGACCACGTGACAGGTCAGACGGTTGCGAGCAGCGCCTTGGTGCGACCGGGGTGGTTGGTGGCGATCCAGCTGACGCCCAGATCCGCGCACAGCCGCACATCGTCGGGCTCGTCGACCGTCCAGCAGTACGTGGCCCGGCCCGCCGCGGCCGCCTTGTCCACCAGATCCGGATGCTCCCGCAAGGTCCGCACCGAGGGTCCGACCGCGGTCGCCCCGACCGTGGTCGAGGCACTGCCGCCGAGATAGCGGGACGACTCCCCCAGCAGCACCGTCGGCAGCAGCGGCGCGGCGCGGCGGATCCGCCATACGGCCGTCGCGGCGAAGGACATCACGACCGCGCGCGAGTGATCGGCAGAGGCCGGGGTGGCGATGCCGAACCGCTGCAGCTCGGCCAGCACCTTGTTCTCCACCAGCGCGCCGTACCGCACCGGATGCTTGGTCTCGATGAACAGCTTGGTGGGGCGGGTGCGCCAATCCAGCACCAGCGTGATGAGCTCGCTCAGGGTCAGCACCGTCGCGGGTGCGCCTTCGGCGCCGAAGTCCAGCTCGCGCAGCTCGTCCAGGCTCATCTCGCTGACCAGCCCGGTGCCCGAGGAGGTGCGGTCCACCGTGCGGTCGTGCACGCAGACCAGATGGCCGTCGCGGGTCAACCGGACATCGCATTCGACGCCGTCGGCGCCCTCCTGCAGGGCCAGTTCATAGGCGGCGAGGGTGTGCTCCGGCAGCGCCGCCGAGGCGCCCCGGTGTGCGACCACGAACGGCGCGCGACTGCCCTGGTTCACTTCGCCATGACCTCCTCGTGCTCGGAGGCGGCGACTGATTCGGCCTCCGTGGGCACATCCTGCACGACCTCCGGTTCCGGCGCGCGGTCAGGCGTAGCGGGAGCGGCCTCGGCGGCGGGTTCGGGGGCCACGACCACGACCGGATGGACCGGCTCGATCAGCGGCGCGGCCGGTCCGCCGGTGGCGATCCAGCGCTTGGGCACCCGGATGCGGCCGCGGAGATCGCGGCCCTCGCACTGGCGAATCACCCACACCGACAACACCGCCACCGCCGCGGCCACCAACTCGGTGTACACCGTGAGAATTACCCCGTTGGCCTGGGCCTGCAGCGTTCCGGCGAGGTGCCAGAACAGCGCGGCGGTGACCATGACCCCATTCAGCACCCAGGCCGACCACCAGATCCGCACGGCGGTCAGCAGGCGGGGATCGCCGGTACGACGGGCCAGTTCGGTCAGGAACACACCCGGCCACAGCAGGTTGAGCACCGGGATGACGCAACCGCACAGCAGTGTCCACCGGCCCCGCGGATCGCGCTGCCCCTCCCGGGCATAGGCGCCGCGCCGGGCCTCGATCAGCCAGCCCACCAGCGCGACCGCGCTCAGCAGCGCCAGCACCAGGGCCGCGGCGGCGAAGATCCAGACGGACCAGTCGGACAGGTAGACCACGACCGGCTCGATCAGCCGGCTGCGGTTGAGCATCAGCAGCAGGTAGCGCCCGAATTCGGCGGCCGCGGCCACCAGGAACAGCACGATCGTGGCCCGCAGCAGTCCGTCGACGCGGTCGGTCAGCGCGGCCAGCCGGCGCCGCCGGACCGGGACCGGCTGCGGCGGGACATCGCGCAGCCCCCATCGCGGAATCTGGGTGTACTGCGGTGTCGGCCGGGCGGCCGCGACCGACCGCGGCGCCGCGCCGCGTCCGTCCCGCGCCCGGCCCGGCTGCCTGGCGACCCAGCGATAGTTGCGGCGGGGTGCGGGGGCGTCGACCGGGGCCGGGGACAGCAGCACGCCGCGGCAGCGCGGGCACCAGTGCATCGGCTTGCCCTGCACGGCCCAGCGCGAACCGCAACGGGCACAGGGCTGTACGACCGTACTCACCGCGCGATTCCCCCTCTCATCAGTAGATCTTCGCCTCGTGGTCGCCGTCCGCGGCGAGCGGGCGGCCCGCCCGCTGCCAGGCCACCATGCCACCCAGCACGTTGACCGCGTCGAATCCGACGTGCGTCAGATACCGCACGATCTGTATCGATCGCCCGCCCTGCCGGCAGACGACGTAGATTTCGGCGTCGTAGTCCAGTTCCTCGATGCGGGCCGGGATGTCTTCCATCGGGATGTGCACCGCGCCGGGAGCGTGGCCGAGCTGCCACTCGTCATCCTCGCGGACATCGAGCAGCATCGCCTGCGGGGTTCCGGCGGCATCGAATTCGGCAGGTACGGCATCGATCGGAACCGAGGGGACTTCGGGGCTCGTCACGGCTTCGATCCTGCCACGACCACCGGACGGACGGACAGTTTCCCCATGGCGTGGGCGGACCCCGCCGGGCGGTCAGCGGCCATACCCGGTCGCGAACCCGCGGTTTGTTTCTGCGATGAGAATCCTTCGGATGCCCGGTCGGAGCCCCTGACGCGCAGATCCTGGGCCGAGTTATCCACATAATCCACAACCTCATCCACAGGTCGAGGGTAGAAGACCGGTCGGTCCGACCGGATCCGGCGAAGGGGACGAGGAAGCATGCGGGCGACCGATCCGAAACTCCCCTCCTCATCCCGGAGCGGTCGCCCACCGCTGTGCGCCGGGACCTCGCCGCTTGCCGTGGTACGTATCCGAGACTGCGGCGAGCTCCCGACAAGTACTTGGACGGCGGTGGTGACGGATCGGTTCCCTCGTTTCGTAAAAAAACCGACAACACTGGCGAGAAACCGAAATCCCTGACTTGTCCGTGGGGATCGGTAGCCTGGTTCCATGGACGCGACCCGCGGGTTACTCGACGGATTGGATACGGCCGGACTCAACACCGCACTCGCCGAGGGCATATGCCTCGGCGTCGTGCCCGACGCCGGGGCCGCCCGGGTACGACTCGAACTCGAGGTGCTCACACTACCGGCCGACGGGCCGCCTCCAGCGGATCGCCGGGTGAGCCTGACGCTCACCGACGTCAGCCGGATCGCCGCCTCGCTGCGCATGCAGCGCTGGGACGATGCCGAGCCGCAGGTCTTCCCGCTCACCCTGGAGACGCTCGACGAGGCAGTGAGCGGATTCGGCGGCGGTTCCCTGCACGGCTGGGATTTCGTCGATGCCGACGACAGCGGCTGGGCGCTGTGGCGCGAGCTGCTGAGCTTCGACACCTCCGTCGGCGACGGGCCGGGCACGCATCTGCTGGAGTTCTCGCAGCAGGAGGGCATCGATCCGCGCGAGCTCGATGTGCGCATCTGGTTCGAGGATGTGTCCATCACCACACCCGACGGGGTCGAGATCCCTACCCAGGAGTTCGTCGAGGGCGGCAGGCGCTGGTGGAAGGCCCACGACGCCTGCGACCCGCGCACCATGCTCCCGGACGTCGCGCCTCCGATGTGAGATCGGCTGGTCCCGCGCGGGACCAGCCGAGCCCCAGCCCTACCGGGCAGCTCACGCCCGTTGCGTGCACCGGGCAGTAGCCGCCGGGATTCTTGGCCAGATACTGCTGGTGGTAGGCCTCGGCGTAGAAGAACCCGGGCGGGGTCACAACCGGGTACGGCTCGGACGGGGCGGGAAAGTGCTTGCCCGGCACCACGATCGCGCCCGCCCGGCCCGGCAGGGCCTGCTCGGCGGTGACCATTGTCGGTTCCGGAAGTCCAAGGCGCCCAACGATTTCGTCGTACCAGGAAATGATCCCGATGCTACTGCCGGACTTCCCCGCCGGACCGGCACTCTCTTTCGGGCCGGGGATCGAGCCCGGCGCGATCCACCATTCACCAGGAATTCTGGGGGCGTTGAGCGCGGTTGCACACGAGCGGGTGTACGAATGATGGTTGGGTGCGCTCGGCAATACTGGGTGCAGACGGCCTGACAGAGGAGGAAGGGACATCGTGGCTGAGTACACGCTGCCAGATCTGGATTACGACTACGGCGCCCTGGAGCCGCATATCTCCGGGCAGATCAACGAGCTCCACCATTCCAAGCACCACGCCGCCTACGTGGCCGGCGCCAACGCCGCGCTCGAGAAGCTCGAGGCCGCCCGGGAGTCGGGCGACCACAGCGCGATCTTCCTGAACGAGAAGAACCTGGCGTTCCACCTGGGTGGGCACGTCAACCACTCCATCTGGTGGAAGAACCTGTCCCCGAACGGCGGCGACAAGCCGATCGGCGAGCTGGCCGCCGCGATCGACGACCAGTTCGGTTCGTTCGACAAGTTCCGCGCGCAGTTCACCGCCGCCGCCAACGGCCTGCAGGGTTCGGGCTGGGCCGTGCTGGGCTACGACCAGCTGGGCCAGAAGCTGCTGACCTTCCAGCTGTACGACCAGCAGGCCAACGTGCCGCTGGGCGTCATCCCGCTGCTGCAGGTCGACATGTGGGAGCACGCGTTCTACCTGCAGTACAAGAACGTCAAGGCCGACTACGTGAAGGCGTTCTGGAACGTCGTCAACTGGGCTGACGTGCAGGAGCGCTTCGCGCGGGCGACCTCGCAGGCCAAGGGCCTGGTCTTCGGCTGATCGCGAGGCGGCTTCGCCGCTACAGCGACACACCCGGCCGCGAGGCCGGTGAACAACGCACCCAGTGGGCCCCCGAGCCGGAAGGTTCGGGGGCCCACTTCCCGTTTCAGCGTGGTTACCAGCGACTTAGCACTCTCTGGTACTTGTGTGCCAGACATTGTCCGGGCCATTCTCGGGTACTCGCAACTTCAGGACGGCTCGCTATTTCGGCAGCCATCCCGGTACGACTCGGGAGGCCACGATGCACACCAACGATCCGGTTCGAGTCACGCCGTTCCAGGCGCACGGATCACTGCGGGGGTTCCTCATCGGGGGCCGGTGGCCGGATACCACCAAGGAGTGGGCGCAGCTGCTCGCCCTGGCCGTGCGGGTCGCCAGCCTGCCGGGACTGCTGGCCACGACCACGGTCTTCGGCGCGCGCGAGGATCTGCCCGACGATCCCGAACCCGGCACCGTGGGCCTGGTCCTGGCGGAGGGCCCGATCCTGGGCGAGCGAGCCCTCGAGCCGGGACGGTTTGCCCAGCATGTGCCGTCGGCGCTGATGATGCTGCATCCCCCCTCGGAAACGCGGCCCTCGCTGCCCGAATGCAGCGGCGCCGCCTCGGGCTGTGTGCTGCTTCCGGGCCTGCCGCACCTGGGTCTGCAGCATCGCGCGGCCTGGGTGGAGGCCGAGCTGGACGGCACGGTGACCTCGATGGTCAGCCGGGTCGGCGTGGATCCGATCAGCGACCCGGACACCGCGGTGCTGGCGATGCTCATTGCCGCATAAGGCGATGCGCACGAAGCGTGACGGGTACCCGAAATCTTCGGGTTGGATCGCCAAACTTATTGTGCGCATTGCGATTTCGCCCACGCCCGGTTGGCATCGCGCGGCACCTCAGGGTAGGCTTGCTCGCAGCGAAGGGGAGTAGCCCCCAATCGCGCGGTCGACATGCTGATCCCATCGGATCCGGCCGCGCGAACCGGTGCCACGGCGGGTCATCACACCCGGCGCCGCCGGTGGGCGAGACCTTCGGCCGATAGCAGACCAACCGAATTCTCGGATGCGTTGTCGGCCGACAGGCATCCCCGTCTGCGGCCGACAGGCCGAAGACCTGGGAGCGCAATCATGATCGCCACGATATTGCTGAGTTTCGGCGTGCTATTCGTCGCCGAGCTCGGGGACAAATCCCAGCTGATGGCGCTGACCTTTGCCCTGCGCTATCGGTGGTGGGTCGTGCTGTCCGCCATCACCGCCGCCAGCGTGGCGGTCAATCTGATCGCGGTCGGCGTCGGGCACTTCCTCGGGGCCGCGCTGCCCACCCCCGCGATCGCCGTCATCACCGCCGTCGTGCTGCTCGCGGTCGGCCTGTGGACCCTGCGCGGCGCGCGCACACCGGAGCCGGATCCCGAGCTCGCCGAGGACGATTCCGCGCGCCGCTCCCCCGCCAAGGCGTTCCTGGTGGTGCTCTCGGCATTCCTGCTCGCCGAGCTCGGCGATCGGACGATGTTCGCTATCGTCGCGCTGGCCTCGGACCGGAACTGGGTGGCCGTCTGGGTCGGTTCGGTCGCCGGGATGGTCGCGGCGGGCGCACTGGCCATCGTCCTGGGCATCGCGGTGGGCAAGCACATCCCCGAACGGGCGATAGCGATCGGCTCGGGCCTGCTGTTCCTGTACATCGGCGCGGCGACGCTGCTGGCGGCGGTGGCACCGCACCTGGGACGGCTGCCGGAGTGCGCGCTCGCAGTGGTCGTCCCGGCCGTCGCGGGCGTTGCGCTGTGGGGGCTCGGCCGGGCAGATGCCCGTCGCCCGGAGCCGATCACACAGGCCGACCCGAAGCAGGACGATCCCCAACCGCTGCACAGCCGACGGTAACGGTAGCCGCGCACCGGCATTGGCCAGGTACGCCGGCCAGTCTCAACGCGCGGCCGACGCACCCGCCGCCGACCCGAACAGCTCCCCGCTGCGCCGCAACAGCCCCAGCAGCGGTTCGCGCAATGCGCGCAGTCCGTCCATATCGCCCGCGGCAACCCGGGCGGTGACCATCGCGCTCAGCGCGGCGACCAGCGTCTGACACGCGAACAACTGCTCCTCGGTGTGCGCGTCGAGAATGTCCGCGACCATCGCCACGAAGGACTCCTGCAGCCGCGCGCGCCGGGCGATCGCCTCGGGGCCGACCGCGTACACCTCGATCAGAAACAGGCGCGCATCGGCCGGTTCGGCGGCCAGCCCGGCGAGATACGCGCCCAGCATCGCCTCGATGCGCCCCTCACGGTCGTCCGGTGCGTCCGGCGACTGCGTGGCCGCCACGATCCGCGCGAGCAGCAGTTCCACCGCCCGCTCGTAGGACGCCTCGAAACAGTCCTCCTTGGAACGGAACTGCTCGTAGAACGTCTCGCGGGACACCCCGGCGCGCTTGATGATCGCCGCGACGGACGTGCCCACGTACCCGTTGTCGGCCATCGCCGCCCCCATCGCGCTCAGGATGCGGTCGCGCTGGGAGGCGACGACCGTCTCCCGCGGCAGGCCGTGCCGGCCCCGGGGTAGCCGGCGCCTAGGGGCGTCCGGGTCGGGCAGGGTGGCGTCCGGGTCCGGCAGGGTGGCGGCCGGGTCTGACATGGGTGCGGCTCCAGGTGCTTGCGAGCGGATTTGCTCCATTCTCGCCCAGCCGCGATCCGGCACGAACGACGCCGGGCACGCCCGCCATGGGGCGGCCGATTAGTGTGCGGTGTTGACGGAAGGCCAGCGAGGGCCGTCACAAACGAGAGGACCAAATCACCGTGGAGATTTCCGGCTCTGCCGCAATCATCACCGGGGCTGCGTCCGGCCTGGGCGCCGCGACCGCCAAGCGCTTCGCCGACCAGGGCGCGACCGTATTCGGCCTGGACCTGCAGCAGTCGATCGAGCGGGCCGGCGACAACGTCCCCGCCGGCGTGACCCTGATCCCGACCGATGTGACCAGCGGCGACGAGGTCGCGGCCGCGGTCGCCACCGTCGTCGAGTCCGGCGTGCCGCTGCGCATCGTCGTGAACTGCGCCGGCGTCGGCTGGGCCGGGCGCATTCTGTCCAAGAACGGCCCGCACGATCTGGAACTGTTCCGCACGGTGATCACGGTGAACCTGCTGGGCAGCTTCAACGTCATGCGCCTGGCGGCGGACGCGATCTCCAAGACCGAGGCCGTGGACGAGTACGGCCAGCGCGGCGTCGTCATCAACACCGCGTCGGTGGCGGCCTTCGAGGGCCAGATCGGTCAGATCGCCTACTCCGCCTCGAAGGGCGGCGTCGCCGGCATGACGATCCCGGCCGCGCGCGATCTGGCGCAGTTCGGCATCCGGGTCAACACCATCGCCCCCGGCATCATCGACACCCCGATGCTGGCCGGTGTCACCGAGGAGTACCGCAAGGGCCTCGAGGCGGGCGTGCCGTTCCCCTCGCGCCTGGGTCGCCCGGACGAGTACGCGCAGCTGGCGCAGTACATCACCGAGCACGACTACCTCAACGGCGAGACCATCCGCATGGACGGCGCCCTGCGCATGGCTCCGCGGTAGCCAGGTACGGCAATCAACTAGGCCCGCACCGGATTACGGTGCGGGCCTCGCTGTTTCGACACTGCACTGTTGCCGGACGCTCCCTCGTCACCCCTGCGCGCTGCGGGAGATCTCGCGAACAGCCGACCCCCGACTCGCCATCGGGTCCGGCGCCGGGCGCCTTCCGGCGGACGCGGCGGTGCCCGGCACATGGCCCGCTCGGGGGTCACCGCGGTCCCACGATCGGCTGGTTCGCAAATTCCAAGGCCCGCAACGGATTAGGCGAATCCGTTGCGGGCCTTGCCGTTTCGATGACCTACAGCGTGCGGGTGAGACGGTCGGTCAGGATCTGGGCGAAGTGCGCCGGATCCTTCAGCTCGCCGCCCTCGGCGAGAACCGCCGTGCCGTACAGCAATTCGGCGGTCTCGGTGAGATCGTTCGACTCGCCGGAGTCCGCGGCCTCCTTGTTCTTCCCGTACGCCTCACGCAGGCCCGTGACCAGCGGGTGGGTCGGGTTGAGCTCGAGGATCCGCTTGGTCTCCGGCAGCGCCTGGCCCGAGGCGCGGTACATGCGCTCGAGCTGCGGGGTGAAGTCGAAGACGTCGCCGACCAGACACGCCGGGGACGTGGTCAGCCGCGCGCTGAGCCGGACCTGCTTGACGCTGTCGTCCAGCGCCTGCTGCAGCCAGCCCAGCACGTCGCCGAAGTCCTTGTCCTGCTGTTCGCGCAGGGCCTCGGACTCCTTCTTCTCGTCCTCCGACTCGAGATCCACCTCGCCCTTGGCGATGGACTGGAAGTGCTTACCGTCGAAGTCGGTGACCGAGCCGACCCACATCTCGTCGACCGGATCGGTCAGTATCAGCACCTCGAGGCCCTTGGCCTTGAAGGCCTCCATGTGCGGGGAGCTCTCGATCTGCCGGCGGGACTCGCCGGTCATGTAGTAGATCTTGTCCTGGCCCTCGCCCATGCGCTCGACGTACTCCGCCAGCGTGGTCGGCCTCTCCTCCGAGTGGGTGGAGGCGAACGACGAGACCTGCAGCAGGGTTTCGCGGTTGTCGAAGTCGGACATCAGGCCCTCCTTGAGGACCCGCCCGAACTCCTTCCAGAACGTCTCGTACTTGGACTTGTCCTCGGCGCCCTGCAGATCCTTCACCGTGGACAGCACCTTGCGCACCAGGCGCTTGCGGATCGCCTGGATCTGCCGGTCCTGCTGCAGGATCTCGCGGGAGACGTTGAGCGAGAGGTCCTGCGCGTCCACCACACCCTTGACGAAGCGCAGGTACTCGGGCATGAGCTCTTCGCAGTTGTCCATGATGAACACCCGGCGCACATACAGCTGCACCCCGCGCTGGTGCTCGCGCATGAACAGATCGAACGGCGCGGTCGAGGGAATGAACAGCAGCGCCTGATATTCGAAGGTGCCCTCGGCCTTGAATGGGATGATTTCGAGCGGATCGTCCCAGGCGTGCGAGACGTGCTTGTAGAACTCCTTGTACTCCTCGTCGGAGACCTCGGAGCGCGGGCGCGTCCACAGTGCCTTCTGCGAGTTGAGAACCTGATCCTCGAGGATCGTCTTCTCCTGCGCCTCGTCGCCCTCACCCTCGGTGACGGTGCGCTCGACCTGCATGCGAATCGGCCAGGCGATGAAATCGGAGTACTTCTTGACGATTTCGCGGAGCTTCCACTCCTGCGTGTAGTCGAAGAGGTGATCGTCCTCGTCCGACGGCTTGAGGTGCAGCGACACCGAGGTGCCCTGCGGGGCGTTGTCCAGGGTCTCGATCGTGTAGGTCGACGAGCCGGCGGCGGACTCCCACCGCGTCGCCTCGGACTCCCCCGCCTTGCGCGTGGTCAGGGTGACCTTGTCGGCCACCATGAAGGTCGAGTAGAAGCCGATGCCGAACTGGCCGATCAGCTCCTCCGCGGCCTGGTCCGGCTTGGCCTCCATCAACTGCTTGCGCAGCTGGGCGGTGCCCGATTTGGCCAGCGTGCCGATCAGGTCTACTACCTCCGCGCGCGACATGCCGATGCCGTTGTCGCGGACGGTCAGCACCCGGCCGTCCTTGTCGACCTCCAGCTCGATGTGCAGATCGGAGGTGTCGACCTCGAGATCCTTGTCTCGGTACGACTCCATCCGCAGCTTGTCCAGCGCGTCGGAGGCATTCGAGATCAGCTCCCGCAGGAACGTGTCCTTGTTCGAATAAACCGAGTGGATCATCAGTTCCAGAAGCTGATGCGTTTCGGCCTGAAACTCCAGTTGTTCGACGTGCACCTCCGGGGTTGGAGAGCTTGCGGAGTCGGTGGGGCGAGTGGACTCAGTCACTCGGCGATAATACGTCGGGTGTAATCGGCGCCGCGAAAGTCCGCCATGCTGGGCACCTCGGCCTCGGCGCTGCGCCCTCCGGGCGTGGCGGGGACCATCCAGTCACGCAGGGCCTGGGTGGCTCGGACGTCGTCCTCGTTGTACTCCAGGAGCCGGGTGCGCTGGGAGAGATCGATCTCGGTGCCGTCGAAGCCGACCGCCAGGCGGTACCAGCTCATCGAGGCCTCGCCGCTGGCCTCCGGATCGCGCCAGGAGAATCCCGCGACGGGGGCAATCTTCTTCAGGCCCTTGCCGTTCGGGCAGATGAACTGCTCGGAGACCGCCTGGAACATGTCCACCCACTCCGGGCCGTCCACGAAATCGCGCACCTGCTGCTCGCTCGGCACCCCGGGCCGGCCCGCGAACCGGCGCGCCGACTCGTACAACCACTTGTCCTCGGCGGTGCGCGAATAGCAGTAGGCGGCAAAGGTTTTCCCGGCCGCGGTGGCCTCGGCCCGCACCCCCATCAGCCAGGTCCAGAAGTCGGCGAACGAGCGGGCCTCGTCGACGGTGGGTAGCGGATCCCAGGTGACGAACGGCCGGTACACCCCGTCCAGCAGGGTGCCCCAGAGGTAGGCGCCGTGCTCCTGGTAGCTCTCCAGATCCACGTCCACCTCGACATCGGCCCGGCGCACCCGCAGCCGCTCGACGCGGCGGACCAGGGGTGCACCCGAGATCCAGGCCCGCGCGGTGACCACCGTCTCGAAGAACGGCTCGTACTGCCAGTCGTCGGGGTCCTCCCCCGTCCACCCCGCCAGATCTTCGACGGTCTCCACATCGTGGCGCCGCAGCAGCTCCGCGCGCGAGCCCGGCGCCACCAGGCTGACGTCGCGGTGATCGGTGAGCCAGCGCTCGCAGCTGGGGGCCTCGGCGGTGCCGGAGCGGGACCACCACGGGCACTGGCGGCATTCGGGCACCTTGGACGGCACCGTGGGCAGCTCGCCGCGCACCACCGCGATCCGGTCGGCGTAGCGACGGTCGTACTCGTCGAGCAGGGACCCCAGATCGTGTATGAGGATGCGATCGAAGGCCAGTCCGATCGCGCCGCCGACCAGCGCCGGGCTGGCGAGCCCGTGCCGCTGCAGCATCCGGTACAGATGGGCCAGACGCTGCTGGTCGCGCGGCTGTGTGCGGGTGCGCACGTACCGGTCCGGCTGCGGATCCCAGCGATAGAGGTCCGAGGTGAGCGGGTGATAGTCGGCCGGGTCGGGCTGGCGGGGATCGGTCACCTTGTGATTGACCACGATCACCGGGATATAGCCGCCCCGATCGGCATCCCGCAGCAGGATTTCCACCCCGCCCCGGCGGCCGGTGTCGAACTCCTGGGGCAGTACCGCGCCCCAGATGCGCTGCGCGCCCTCGGCACACGCGCGCATGGTGGCCTCGGCGCGCGCGGCGGCCGGCTGCGCGTGCTCGATCACCACCCACTGCGAGGGATCGGCGGACACCAGGGTGTCGCGAACATGCTCCCGGTGGGCCACGGCCGCATCGCGGCGCTGGGTGACCCCCGCATCCTCCGCGACGCCCGTCAGCACCTCGGGGTGGGTCGCGGTCAGGTGCAGGCGGTGCCGGCAGCCGATGAGCGAGCGAGCATCGAGGAAAGCGGCCCGCCCGGCGCGGTCGGCATCGGAATCGGTATGTGCGACATCGGAATTGGTGCTCGAAGCATCGGCGCCGACCGGTCGGCCGTCGTGCGCCGCGGTGCTCTGCCGCTGCGCTCCATTACCGCTGCCCTCGCGACCATGCAGGTCGTCACTGCCCGAATACACACTTAGCAGTATGGTCCTCCCCACCGACAAGCCGGTGAACCGCACCGCACGGATGGGGCACGGCGGGGACGGCCGGTCGGCTCGCGGGTTGTGGGCACATACCCCCGTGCAGCGGTGCCCCGGTCACAGCTCCACCTCGCTGGCGCTCGGCTCCGCCGCGACCGAAGGTGCTGTGCTGATGGTTCCCTCGCTGCGCTCGGTCACAGCTCCACCTCGCTAGCGCTCGGCTCCACTGCAACCGAAGGTGCTGTGCTGATGGTTCCCTCGCTGCGCTCGGTCACAGCTCCACCTCGCTAGCGCTCGGCTCCACTGCAACCGAAGGTGCTGTGCTGATGGTTCCCTCGCTACGCTCGGTCACTTGTCGGGTATACATTTCACCGAGTACGCACTATGCGGAACAGCCGTACGTACAGGAGGGTGCAATGGGTTTGTTCACCAAACGCAAGCGGCGCACGGACCGCAAGGCCGAGGCCAAGGCCCTCAAACACAAGGCGGCCCTGGAGGCCAAACTCGGCGCGCGCAACGAGCGCAAGCGCGACCGCGCCGTGGCGCGCAACGAGCGCGAGGTGGCCAAACAGCAGATCTCGACGCTCAAGGCCGAGGAGAAGGCGGCGCTGAAGACGGCGGAGAAGGCCGAGCGCGAACTATTCAGCGCCGGTCAGATCAAGAAGTACCTGGGTGTGGCGCGGGTGCTGATCCCGGTGCTGGCCCCGCTGGCCTACCGCGCGGCGACCTTCGTGCGCGGGCAGATCGATGCCCGCCGCGCCCATCGCCTCGGCATCGGCCTGGACCAGCTGGGCGACTACAGCGGCCATGGCGCCAAGCTGCAGGCCCGCATCTCCGGGGCGTCCTCGGCGCTGTCCGAGATCGCGGACAAGGCCGGTAAGGACGCCGAGACCCAGAAGTTCGTCACTGCCTCGCGGGACCGGCTCGACAGCCTGACCGCCGCGATCCGCACCGCCGAGCAGATGCCCGCCCCGCGCCGGCGCGCGGTGCACACCTCGATCTCCAGCGAGCTGTCCGGCGTCGAGGCCGACGTGCTCGCGCGCCTGGGCGTGGGCTGAGCCCAGGATCACCCGACGATGCTCGACCGCGGTAAGGCAGGCAGGAACCTCAGAGGCGAATTCGCTTCCGGGGTTGCGGCCGTACCGCACGGTCGAGACCTCCCCGCACGATCGGACGGCGTACCGCGCCTCAGGCATCCGAACTGGCCCACCGCCTCGACGCTGAACTCTGCCCATGGATTCCGGCCGGGTGAACCGCATGTCCGGGCGGACCGTACAACCGCCATGCGTTGCAACAGCACTCCCACGCGCGACATTCAGGGATCGCTGCGCGGCGTGCTGGTCGGCCTGACGGTGGCGGCCCTGACTGTCGCCGCCCACGGCCTGGCCGGTGGCGGTTACCCCGGCTCAGCGGCGCTGACCCTGCTCCTGTTCACGGCCGCCGGTATCGGCGCGATCGCGAACCTGCTGCCCGCGCCCGCCGGAATGTCCTCGCGCGCAGCGCTGCTGGCCGTGCTGGGCGGCGGTCAGCTGGCCGCGCACGCGGCACTGTCCGTCGCGATCGGCGGCGACTCCATGGGTTCCATGGCGATGGGGGACGAATCCGCTGGCGCCGCAGGCACATTCCTGGCCGCGCTGCATCTGCCCACCGGGCCGATGGCCATCGCACACGTGCTCGCGACGCTGGTGTGCACCGCGCTCATCCTCGCGACCGAGCGCCTGTACGGCCTTGTCACACAGACGATCCGAATCATCGTCGGCCGGGCCCACCCGATCGCGCCACACCGCGGGTCCGGTCGCTGGCCCGTCGGCTCCCCTCCCTCGTACCGCTTTCTCCGCGCCGGAGCCCTGGGCTCGCGGGCGCCGCCGGTGCCGGCCTGATCGGCCGACACCCATTATTCGAGAGAAAGCACACACCACAACCATGTCCATCGTCATTTCGCGCGCCCTCATCGCGACCTGCGCCGTCGCCGGCCTGACCCTCCTGGCCGCCGGAACCGCCGCCGCCCACGTCGAGGTCTCCTCCCCCGATGCCAGCCAGGGCGGCGACGCGGTCCTGACCTTTCGGGTCCCGGACGAGTCCGACACCGCCTCGACGACCACGCTCAGCATCACCCTGCCCAATGTCGACGAAGCGCGCACCCAGCCCGTGGCGGGCTGGACCGCCAAGCTCGACAAGAATGCCCAGAACCAGTTCACGACGGTCACCTGGACCGCGGATCCGGGCAACGCCGGTATCGCTCCCGGCCAGTTCCAGCTGTTCCCGCTGCTGGTGGCGCCGCTGCCCAAGCAGGACAAGGCCACCTTCCCCGCCGTGCAGACCTACAGCGACGGCAAGGTCGTCAACTGGAACCAGACGCCCGGCCCCGATGGCAAGGAACCGGAGACCCCGGTGCCCACGCTGGTCCTGGCCGCCGCCGGTTCCGACGACGACTCGATGTCCATGCCGGCATCCACGTCGGCCAAGTCCGAGTCCAAGTCCGACGGCACCGCCCGCTGGCTGGGCGGCATCGGACTGGTGCTGGGCGCCCTCGGCGCGGCACTGGGAGTCGGCGCACTGGCCCGGAGCCGGCGGTCGGCATGATCCGGCGGCTCGTCTCGGGGCTCGCGGCCGCGCTACTGCTCGGCGGCTTCGCCGTGCTGGCCGCCGGTCCGGCCGCCGCGCATTCGGTGCTGATCTCCGTGGATCCGCCCGATGGCGCGCAACTCACCACCGGACCGTCCCGGGTGACGTTCACGTTCAACGAGAATCTGCAGCCCAGCTTCCCGTCGGTGACCGTGGTCGGCCCGGACGGGAATCTGTGGTCCACCGGCAAGCCCGTCGTCGACGGCCCGAAGGCGAGCATCGCGGTGAGTGAGCTGGGACCGGCCGGCAAGTACACGATGGCGTACCGCGTGACCTCCGCCGACGGGCACCCCGTCAGCGGGACCCGCAGTTTCACGCTCACCGTGGCCGGCCACGGCACGCCCGGCCCGAAGGCGAGCACCGTGGGCGAGGCAACCGGTAGCGGCGGCGGTTCCGGTGGCGTTCCGGTGTGGATCTTCATCGTGGGCGCGGTCGTCGTGTTCGGCGGCGCGCTGGTCTTCGTGCTGTTCAGCGGCAAGAAGAAGTCCGGCGGCAAGAGGTAGTAAGGCGAGCGGTTGAGAGAGACGACCGGCGGCAGTTCGACCGCCCTGCGTTCGATATTGCTGCTGGTCGTCCCGGCCGCACTGCTCGGCGCCGCGCTGGCCTGGGCGCTGGCGGCGCCGAGCCCGGTGCTGTCGGAGGCGCCCGTGCGGGCGCTGGCCGGCTGTGCCGGGGCCACCGTCATCGGCCTCGGCCTGCTCCAGCGGTTGCATCGGCGCATCGCGCCGCCGTGGCGGCACCTCGCGGTGACCGCGGGCATCTGGGCCGCGCTGGAATTCGTGCTGCTGGCCTGCGAGTCCGCGCAGGTGGTCGGGGTGCGGGTGACCGGGCTGCGGGCCGGGGAGTTCGGTGACTACCTGACGCACACCAGCGCGGGCCAGGTCGGCATCGCGATCCTGATCGGCGTCACGGTGGTCGCCGGATACTGCGCCGTGGCCTACCGCCGGCCCGACCGGGCCACGGTGGATCTGGTGCTGATGATCGCGGCCGTGGCGATCGAGCTGCGCCCGATCACCGGGCACATGTCCCAGGAACCGCTGGGCGCGGTGTTCGCGGCCGTGCACGTGCTGGCCGCGGCCGTCTGGTTCGGGCTGCTGCTCGCGCTGGCGCTGGTGTTGCGCAGCCGCGGGGAGTGGGCACAGGCGCTGCCCCGGTATTCGGCGTGGGCGCTGCCGGCGGTGGGCGCGGTCGTCGTGAGCGGGGTCATCAACGCCCTGATCAAGCTCGGCGGGCTGGCGCCGCTGGTCGACACCGGTTACGGGCGCATCGTGCTCGCGAAGACGGTGCTGGTGACGGGGCTGATGGCGCTGGGCTGGTGGTGGCGGCGCAGCTGGGTTCCCATCGCGGGGGACCACCGCATGTCCGCCGAATCCTCGCTGCGCCGTGCGGCTTTCGAGGTGATCGTGATCGCGGTGGTGTTCGGCCTGGCCGCGACGCTCGCGGTCACCGCGTGATTTCCGAACGAAGCTGACAGAAAGGTCCCAGGGAACGCCGACGAGCGTCATGGCAAGCTTGCAGCCGTGACCGAATCAGCTAATTTAGTCGCCACCGCGGACCTAGCCGACGAGATCGGCCCGGAGATTCGCAGCTGCGACACCCAGTTCACGCAGTTCGGCGGTCGCGACATGTTCGCCGGCCGCATCGTCACGATCCGTTGTTTCCAGGACAATCTGCTGGTCAAGCAGACCCTGGGCGAGCCGGGTGAGGGCCGGGTGCTGGTGGTCGACGGCGGCGCCAGCGTGCACACCGCACTGGTCGGCGACATCATCGCCGGGCGCGGCGTGACCAACGGCTGGTCCGGCGTGATCGTCAACGGCGCGGTACGCGACTCCGCGATCCTGCGCACCCTGGACATCGGACTGAAGGCGCTGGGCACCAACCCGCGCAAGAGCACCCAGACCGGTTCCGGCGAGCGCGATGTGCCCGTAGAATTCGGTGGTGTCACCTTCACGCCGGGCGACATGCTCTACAGCGATCACGACGGCATCGTCGTGCGCGCCGAGTAGCTAAAGCTAACCCCCGTCACTGACCCGGGCGCGGTGCCCGGCGATGGTGACCACGTCCCCGACCTGGAGCTGGCGACCGCGGCGCAGTTCGACCTCATCGTTCACGCGGACCAGGCCGGCGGCGATGACCGTCTTGGCCTCCGAGCCGCTATCGATGAGGTTGGCCAGCTTCAAGAATTGCCCGAGTCGAATGACCTCGTCATCGATCGGCACATCGACTGGATCCGACATGGGTTACATCTATACCAATCGCGCCCGCGACAGCGCATCCGGCCCCCGGGGTGATGGATCGACACGCCCGGGGACACAGGACATGCCCGCGAACGTTATGCATTCGAGCGAGGTCAACATTCACACTGGTGCGGTGACATCGACATCCGGCGTAGCGGCTCCCGAACGCCGGCGCTCCACACCCGATCGACAGCATTCCGACGAGCACAGACGGCGGTCGCCGGAGGTCCCGCACCGCGCGCACGGCCGGTTGAGCGAGGTCCCGCACGTGGCCGCGCTGGTCCTGGGCGTTTTCGCGGTGCTGTGCGCGCTGTGGAGCATCTCCCCCGGCCTGCGGTTCATCACCCAGGTGCCGCGCCACTACATCGACGACTACTACTTCGACGCACCCGAAACCTCGCTGGTGTGGGCGCTGATGATCGGCCTGCTCGCGGGCGCCACCGCGAGCCGCAAACGGATCGCGTGGTGGCTGCTGGTCGGCTACCTGACGCTGTTCGCGGTCGCGAACGCGCTGGAATTCGCCGACGACCACAGCGTCAGCTCGCTGGTGGCGCTGATCATCCACGTCGTGGTGATCGGGCTGCTGATCGCGGCCTGGCCGGAGTTCTACACCCAGGTGCGCCGCGGCGCGCTGTGGAAGGCCCTGGGCGTGCTGGCCGGTGGGCTGACCATCGGCAGCCTGCTGGGCTGGGGCCTGGTCGAACTGTTCCCGGGCACCCTGCCCCGCGGCTTCGAACGCCCGGCGTGGGCGGTGTCGAAGGTGACCGCGGCGATCCTGGTCAGCACCGACAACTTCGACGGTCACACCGGGCACCTGGTCAGCCTGCTGCTGGGCTTCTTCGGCTTCATCGCGCTGCTGGCCGCGACGCTGGTGCTGTTCAGCTCGCAGCGCGCCTCCAACGCGCTGACCGGCCTGGACGAGTCGGCCATTCGCGGCCTGCTGGAGCGCTCGGACGTCGAGGATTCGCTGGCCTACTTCGCCACCCGCCGCGACAAGGCGGTCGTCTTCGCGCCCAGCGGCAAGGCGGCGGTGACCTACCGCGTGGAGCTCGGCGTCTCGCTGGCCTCGGGTGACCCGATCGGTACGAAGGAGGCGTGGCCGCAGGCGATCGACGCCTGGCTGCGCCAGGCCGACCAGTACGGCTGGACCCCGGCGGTCATGGGCGCCAGCGAACTCGGCGCGCAGGCCTACCGCCGCGCCGGGCTCTCGGCGCTGCGCCTGGGCGACGAGGCCATCCTCGAGACGCGCATGTTCTCGCTGGCGGGCGCGGAGATGAAGCAGGTCCGCCAGGCCGCCAACCGGCTGCGCAAACAGGGCATCACCGTGCGCATCCGCCGCCACAACGACCTCAGCCGCGAGGATTTCGCCCAGGTCATCGCGAATGCGGACGCGTGGCGCGACACCGAGACCGAGCGCGGCTTCTCGATGGCGCTGGGCCGCCTCGGCGATCCACTGGACGGCTACTGCCTGCTGGTGGAGGCCGTGTCGAACGCCGGGGAGGCCGAGGAGCGCGTGCTGGGCATGCTCTCGCTGGTGCCCTGGGGCCGCACCGGCGTGTCGCTGGAGCTGATGCGGCGAGATCCCAAGGGCCCCAACGGCGTCATGGAGCTGATGATCTCCCAGCTGGCGCTGAGCTCCGAGCAGTACGGCATTACCCGGATCTCGCTGAACTTCGCGGTGTTCCGCGCGGTCTTCGAGGAGGGCGGCCGCATCGGCGCCGGTCCGGTGCTGCGGCTGTGGCGCGGGGTGCTGATGTTCTTCTCGCGCTGGTGGCAGCTCGAGGCGCTGTACCGGTCCAATGTGAAGTATCAGCCGCAGTGGGTGCCGCGGTTCTCGCTGTTCGAGGAGCGCCGCCAGCTGGTCCGCGTCGCCGTCGCGAGCGCCCTGGCCGAGGGCTTCCTGCCGCGCTTCGGCAAGCAGCCGGATCCGATGGTGCACACCGGTATTCGTTCGGCGGTGCCGCCGACGATGACCGGCCTGCACCCGGACGGCAGCCCGCCGGAGCTGCCGCCCGAGGAACTGGAGAACGGGGGCCCCCGCCGCCCCGAGCAGGTGCGGGTGCGCATGGACAAGGTGGCCCGGCTCGAGGCCAGGGGGCTGGACGCCTATCCGGTCGCCTATCAGCCGACCCACACGGTGGACTCCGCGCGGCGCGCCCCCAAGGGCACGACGGTGCGCGTGGCCGGACGACTGCTGCGGATCCGCGATTACGGCGGCGTGGTGTTCGCCGTGCTGCGCGACTGGTCCGGGGAGATCCAGCTGCTCATAGACCGCGGCCGGGTCGGGGACAAGCTCGCGCGCGAATTCGACGAGTTCTTCGATCTGGGCGATCTGATCGAGGTCAGCGGCCGGATCGGGAACAGCCGACGCGGCGAGCTGTCGCTGCTGGCCCAGGACTGGCGGATGATCGGCAAATGCCTGCATCCGCTGCCGGACAAGTGGAAGGGCCTGTCCGATCCCGAGGTTCGGGTGCGTCAGCGGTTCGTCGACATGGCGATCAACGTCGAGACCCGCGAGGTGATGACCAAGCGCAGCGCGGTGGTGCGCTCGCTGCGGGACACGTTGAACGGCTGGGGCTTCCTCGAGGTCGAGACCCCCGTGCTGCAGCAGGTGCACGGCGGCGCGAACGCCACCCCCTTCCAGACCCACATCAACGCCTACGACCTGGACCTCTACCTGCGCATCGCGCCGGAGCTGTACCTGAAGCGGCTGTGCGTCGGCGGCATGGAGAAGGTGTTCGAGCTGGGCCGGGTCTTCCGCAACGAGGGCGTGGACTACAGCCACAATCCGGAGTTCACGATCCTGGAAGCCTATGAGGCGCACAGCGATTACATGCGGATGATGCACGCCTGCCGTCAGCTCATTCAGGACGCCGCGCTGGCCGCGAACGGGAAAATGGTTGCGCTGCGGCCGAATTCGGACGGTTCGCTCCGGGAGGTCGACATCTCCGGTGACTGGCCGGTCAAGACCGTGCACGGTGCCATCTCCGAGGCCCTGGGCGAGACGATCACCCCCGATACCGACGCCGACCGTCTGCGCACCCTCTGCGACAAGGCCGGGGTGCCGCACCAGTTCGGCTGGGACGCCGGGCAGATCGTGCTGGAGATGTACGAGCACCTGGTCGAGGACCACACCCAGGAACCGACGTTCTACATCGACTTCCCCACCTCGGTCTCCCCGCTGACCCGCGCCCACCGCAGCGTCGAGGGCGTAGCCGAACGCTGGGATCTGGTGGCCTGGGGCGTGGAACTGGGCACCGCCTACAGCGAGCTCACCAACCCGCTCGAGCAGCGCCGCCGCCTGACCGAGCAGTCGCTGCTGGCCGCGGGCGGCGATCCGGAGGCCATGGAACTGGACGAGGACTTCCTGCAGGCCCTCGAGCACGGCATGCCCCCGACCGGCGGCCTGGGCGTCGGCGTCGACCGCGTGGTCATGCTCATCACCGGCCGCAGCATCCGCGAAACCCTCCCCTTCCCACTGGTCAAACCCCGCACCTAGACCGTCGCGCGGTGGCCGGGATCCATGACCCGTGGATCCCGGCCACACGCGTTCCGGGCCGGGCTGACGACGGCGATCACCGGTACGGCACAGTGGGGGTGTGCAGCTAGTTCTCGTGCGTCATGCCCAGCCCCATCGGGTCACCACCGCCTCCGGCTCCGCCGATCCGGGGTTGACCGAGGTGGGGATCGAGCAGGCGAGGCGCGTGCCCGACGCCATAGCGCGGCTCGAGGGCAACGGGCACCGCATCACCCGGGTGGTCTCGAGTCCGCAGGTGCGCGCCCGCGAGACGGCCGCGCCGACGGCCGCGAAACTGGGTCTGCCGGTGGATATCCTGGACGGTCTGGCCGAATACGATCGCGATCTAGCGGCGTACGTCCCTATCGAGGATGCGCGGCGGGCGGCGTCGCAAGTCGGTGCGGGCACGCCCGGGGATGCGCCGGCCGATGCCGCCCAGCAGGCGATCGCGGCCGTCTACGCCCGGATCAAGGCCGGCCATCTGCCCGAGCAGATCGACGAGGCCGCGTTCTTCGCGCGAGTATCGGCCGCCATCGAAGAGATCGCCGCCGATGCGGGCCCCACCGATACCGTCGTGGCCTTCGCGCACGGCGGGGTGATCAACATCATGCTGCAGCACTTACTTTCGCTGGGACGTCCGCTGACCTTCCCGATCGATTATTGTTCGATTACGCGAATCCTCTACTCACGCACCGGACATCGCACGGTGGCCACCGTCAACGAGAACGGGCACGTATGGGATCTGCTGCCACGTAACCTTCCGGCCCACGGAAACCGCTGAACTCACAGCAGATTGACAGATTGGCCGTACGCCGGTCTCAGAAATCGGTCGTTCGATGGGACACCGTGAGCCGCCGCAGGACGTGGTTCATGCTCTCCAGAGAAAGGCATTTCGTTGTTCTCCACGAGGAAGTCAACAGGATCCCGGCGCCTGGTCGCGCGCATCGCCGTCGCGGGCGCGCTCGCGGTGGTTCCGCTTGCGGCGGTCGCCGGTCCGGCCCTTGCCGACACCACTTCCGCGCCGTCGGCGACCCCGGTCGACTGGCACGACCACGGCGGTGACTGGTTCAACCACGGCGGGGACCACGACGGTGGCTGGCACCACGGCTGGGACCATGACGGCGGCTGGCAC
This sequence comes from Nocardia albiluteola, assembly GCF_018860155.1. Classification (GTDB taxonomy): domain Bacteria; phylum Actinomycetota; class Actinomycetes; order Mycobacteriales; family Mycobacteriaceae; genus Nocardia; species Nocardia albiluteola. The sequence goes on along the minus strand of NZ_JAHKNI010000001.1, from coordinate 268,866 downwards.
CACCACGGCTGGAACCCGGGTTGGGGCGGCGGCTGGAACCCCGGCTGGGGCGGCGGCTGGAACCCGGGCTGGGGCATGCCTGACATCGACTCCGGCTCCGCTGGTTAATTACCACCACCTCGGTGACCGCCGACGACACGGCCGCCGAGCCAACGAAGGGCCACTCCCCGACTTCGGGAGTGGCCCTTCGTTATTCGCCCGGACGGGTGATGTGCGTCTGGGCGAATCTGCGGAAGGCCGCGACCAGGCGGCTGCGGTCGTCGGCGCGCGTGGCCACCACCACGTGGCTCGGCTCGACGCCCTCCAGCGGGATCGTGGTGAGGCCGGGTCGCACGCAGGTCATACCGAGCAACCCCGGATCGGCCGGGATGATCGCCACGGCCTGTCCCCCGGCAACGAGCTCGATCTTGTCCTCCACGGCGGTAATGGGGGGCCCACCGGGCGCCGGGCGGCCGTCGGGCCGGGGGTCGACCCGCCAGAACGCATTCCAGATCGGATCCGCGCCCAGGGGCATCGGCTCGTCGGCAATATCGTCGAGGGTGATCGACTCCTTGCCGACCAGCCGGTGGTCGCTGGGGACCAGTAGGACCCGCGGCTCGTCGTAGAGCACCGCCACCAGCAGCCCGTCGGTCGGGAACGGCAGCCGCGTGACGACGACGTCCACCCGATGCTCGCGCAGGGCCGAGTGCGTCTCGCTCCAGTGCACATGCCGGGTGGACACCTCGGCGTCGGGATATCGGTGCCGCAACTCGCGTACGGCCGGCGTGATGATGATGTTCGAGGCGGTGAATCCGACCGTGATGCGGCTGGGTTCGGCCACGGCCCGGACGCGCGCGGCCGCCACGGCTGTCGAGTGCAGCACCTCGTGCGCGAGCGGTAGGAAGGTCTCGCCCGCCTCGGTCAGCCTGCTGCCGCGCGGACCGCGGTCCAGCAGCCGCGCGCCCACCTGCTGTTCGAGTCGATCCAGCTGCCTGCTGAGCGAGGACTGGGTCAGATGCAACACCTCCGCGGCGCGACCGAAGTGCCGCTGCTCGGCCAGCACGACGAAGCATCGCACCAGCCGCAGATCGAGGTCGGCCGGTGGCAATGCGGCGTCGGGCATACCGTCAGGATAGGCCGCCGTCCGGCCGGGCCGCATCCGATCGAATGGCCCTGAACTGCGGTGTTGCGCAAATCGAGATGCCTCTTGCGAAAGATTCATTGGATTGCGATCCCAACCCCGCAGCACAGTGGAACTGCGGGCCGACAACGACCGCACAACGCCAACTAGGAGAGTCTCATGGATGCCACCGTCGTCGAAGCGGCCCGCGCGGCGATCGGCCCGGTCGGGGTCGCGCTTCCGATCAACTTTGCCGCGCCGCCGCCGCTCGACCTGCAGCGCGATGCGGTTCGCCGGCTCGAGGCCGCCGGCTATCGCGCCGCCTGGACCAACGAGGTGCCGGGCAAGGACGCCCTCGCCCAGCTGTCGGTGCTTCTGGCGGCCACCGGACGGATGGCATTCGGCACCTTCATCGCCAACGTCTGGGTGCGCGAGCCCGAGACGGCACACGCCGCGGCGGCGGTGCTGGCCCAGGCGTATCCCGGGCGATTCGTCCTCGGCCTCGGCGTCGGTTACCCCGAGCAGGCCGCGGCCGTCGGGCGGTCGTTCGGCAGCCCTCTGACCACGATGCGCGACTACGTCGCACGGATGGACGGCCCGCAGCGGTTTCTGGCCCCCGACGTGCGCTACCCCCGGCTCATCGCCGCGCTCGGCCCGAAGATGCTCGCGCTGTCCGGCGAGGTCGCGGACGGGGCGATGCCCGCCATGCTCCCACCCGAATTCACCGCCTCGGCCCGCGAGGCACTAGGACCGGACAAGCTGCTGGTCACTGGGCTGTCCATCATCCCCGACACGGATCCCGACCGAGCCCGGCAGGCTGCGCGGGAGGCACTGTCGGGCTACCTCGCCCGCCCAACCATAGCCGCGGCGCTCACTCGGCTCGGGTACCCGGACGAGCGGCCGGGTGCGGTGAGCGATCGGCTGGTCGAGGCAAGCTACGGCTACGGCGGACCGGAGGCGATCGCGGCCAAGGTACGCGAGCACCTCGCGGCCGGCTCGGATCACGTCACGCTGTTGCTGCCGATCGGCAGTGACTTCGCAACGGGAATAGAGCAATACCTCGAGCTCGCCCCGGCCCTGACCGAACTCGGCTGAGCCGTCCCCGGTATCCCAGCCGATTGCCAGCCTGGTCCCAACCGATACCTAGCGAGGGCTACTTGAATGAAATCCAGCGCCACCGAGGAGGTGGCAACACCGCCCGGCCGGGCGGCCCCTGCACCGAAAGGTAAGCCCTTGTTCTCCACGACCAAGACCTCTCGCACCCGCCGGATCGTGAGCCGCATCGCCGTGGCCGGCGCCATCGCCGCCGTTCCCGTGGCCGCCGTCGCGGTCCCCGCCTTCGCCGACACCCCCAGCGCGACCCAGATCGACTGGAACAACCAGGGCCCCAACTGGAACAACAACCAGGGCTGGCACCACGACCGCGATCACGACCACGATCGCGACCACGGTCAGTGGCAGCAGAACCCCGGCCCGCAGTTCCCGGGCTTCCCGGGTGGCGGGTTCATGCCGTCCACCGGTTCGGCGGGCTAGGCAACAGACGACGAGGGCCACTCCGTACGGAGTGGCCCTCGTCGCGTGTTCGGGATAACTGTCGCCGTCGGTAGCTATCTCACGCCATACCGGCGAGCCAGCCGTGCATCCACGAGGTGGCGGTGGCCCCGCCGCCCACGTGGTAGTTGCCGTACGAGGTGTGCGCCCCGGACCCGTAGAACTTCTCGAGCTGCTTGGCCCGCTGCTTGTTCGCGTTGTCGCTGAGCTGGGACTGCAAAGTTCCGATGCCGCCGTGGGACATCAGATCGCCGACGATCGAACCGGCCTCGAGCTGGTAACGCCACATGTTGACCGGATTCGGATCCGAGGCGCCCGCGAGGAAACCGGCGAAGCGGGTGACGAAGTCGTCGGAGTTGGTGGAGCAGTACAGATCCTGGGGATCGCAGATGGTCCGAACCACGGGGGTCAGGAATCCGAAGCCACCCGGACGGGGCCCCTCGGCGCCCGCGCCACCGGCGAGCGGACCGACCTGGATATCGGTCGGCGAGCGCTCGGGATCGGAGATCAGGCCGACACCGGAGACGCGAGTCGGCGAAACCACACCCAGGCCGGTGCCGATCTGTGCGGCGACATCACCCGCGGCGTCGGCGCCCTGGCTGTAGCCCACGATCGCGATCTTGGTGGCACCGCAGCGCGCGGCCATCGCCTTGATCATGCCGCTCGCGTTCTGGGCGGCGATCCGCTTGGACTTGCCGTAGACATCGCCCTCCCAGGGGAAGGCGGTGGCCGGATACGAGACGTAGTCGACCCGGGTATTGCTCGGCAGATTGCCCGTCACGCCGGCGAGCATGCCGGGGTTGTGCATGCCCTCGTGCTTGTCCGGACCGGTCTCCCAGGTACCCGGGATCGCGACCACGTAGAGGCTCGGGCAACCGGGATCCGCAGCCGCGGAACCGCTCCCGAACATCACACCGGACAACCCCGCCGTCAGTGCAACCGCGGCCGCAGCCGCGACAACCCTTCTCAACCGCATACCGCTCCAGTTCCAACCTGCCCAGGCGACGGGCAATCCCGAGTGATTCGACCAATGGTGCGATAGCCGGATTGCAGTCTGGTTAACCGGGGGCGAACAAACTTTCAGCGCCCACCAGGGCACAGAAACAGACCGCGTGTCCACATCGTCATCGCACCGTGATCAAGAATAGGTGGCGAAACGCTTCTGTGCCATTCAGCGTCCGAAACCCGTCGGAAATCCGATTCGTCCCCCGGCGGCCCGGCAAATCCCGAAGCGCCCGCGAACACGAGGTTCGCGGGCGCTTCTGTGGATCAACGGTATCCGCGCGCGCCGGTGAGGAAGTCGGCGCGCTCGAACACTTCTCAGCGCTGCGGGACCGCCGAGGGCAGGATCGGCGACGGCAGCGCCGACTCGCCCTCGAGGTACGCGTCCACCGACGCCGCGGCCGCGCGGCCCTCGGCGATGGCCCACACGATCAGCGACTGGCCGCGGCCCATGTCGCCCGCGGCGAAGACGCCCGGGACGGTGGTCTGGAAGCCGTTGTCCCGCTTGACGTTGCCGCGCTGGTCGTAGCCGACGCCGAGATCCTCGAGCAGACCCGGCTTCTGCGGGCCGACGAAGCCCATGGCCAGCAGCACCAGATCGGCCTCGAGGGTGAAGTCGGTGCCCTCGACCTTCTCGAAGCGGCCGTTCACCATGCTCACCTCGTGCGCCTGCAACCCGGTGACCTTGCCGTCTTCGCCGATGAAGCGCTCGGTGTTGACCGAGTAGACGCGCTCGCCGCCCTCCTCGTGCGCCGAGGACACCCGGAACATGAGGGGGTAGGTCGGCCACGGCGTGGAGGAGGCACGCTCCTCCGGCGGACGCGGCATGATCTCGAACTGGTGCACGCTGGCCGCGCCCTGCCGGTGCGAGGTGCCCAGGCAGTCCGCGCCGGTGTCGCCGCCGCCGATGATGACGACCTTCTTGCCCTTGGCGTGGATCGGCGGCAGGCCGTCCGCGTCGGCGATGTCATCGCCCAGCTGCACCCGGTTGGACAGCGGCAGGAACTCCATCGCCTGATGGATGCCGTCCAGGTCCCGGCCCGGCACCGGCAGATCGCGCGCGATCGTCGCGCCGCCGGCCAGCACCACCGCGTCGAACCGCTCGCGCAGCTCGGCGGCGGTGATGTCGACACCCACGTTCACGCCGGCCTTGAAGATGGTGCCCTCGGCCTCCATCTGCGCCAGGCGGCGGTCGATGAAGCGCTTCTCCATCTTGAATTCCGGGATGCCGTAGCGCAGCAGGCCGCCGATGCGGTCGTCGCGCTCGAAGACCGTCACGGTGTGACCGGCACGCGTGAGCTGCTGCGCCGCGGCAAGACCGGCCGGGCCCGAACCCACCACGGCAATCTTCTTGCCGGTCAGGCGGGTCGGGTAGAGCGGGGTCACCCAGCCCTCGTCGAAGGCGTTCTCGATGAGCTCGACCTCGACCTGCTTGATCGTCACCGCATCCTGGTTGATGCCCAGCACGCACGACGCCTCGCACGGCGCGGGGCACAGCCGCCCGGTGAACTCCGGGAAGTTGTTGGTCGCGTGCAGGCGGTCGATGCCCTCGCGCCACTGGCCCTTGTAGACCAGGTCGTTCCACTCGGGAATCAGATTCCCCAGCGGGCACCCGTTGTGGCAGAAGGGAATGCCGCAGTCCATGCAGCGGCTGGCCTGTTTGCGCAGGGTCTCGTGCGAGAAACTCTCCTCGTAGACCTCTTTCCAGTCCATCAACCGCAGCGGCACCGGCCGCCGGGTCGGCAGCTCCCGCTTGGTGTGCTTCAGGAAGCCCTGTGCGTCACCCATTTTCGACTCCCGACGTACGCGCCAGCTCGGCGCACCCAACAGTTCCGGTGCGTCGCGCGTCAGTCATCGGTGTCTGCGCACGATCGAACAAAATCTGACTCTTTGATATGTCACAGCGCCTCGTCGACATTCCAGACGCGACCACTGCCCTACCCACGCGCGGCCTTGATATGTCACAGCGCTTCGTCGACATCACAAACGCGCTGACTGCCTTACCCACGCGCAGCCTCCATGATGGCTTCGTCGACATCCCGGCCCGACTTCTCGGCCTCCGAGATCGCCAGCAGCACCTTCTTGTAGTCGCGCGGCATGACCTTCACGAAGTGCGTCACCTGCTGCGACCAGTCGCTCAGGATGCGCTCGGCCACGGCCGAACCCGTCGCGTCGCGGTGGCGGGCCACGATGTCGTGCAGCCAGGTGAAGTCGTCACCGGACAGCGGCTCGACCTCCTCGGCCTGCTCGGGCGAGACATTCTTCTCGAAGGTCCCGTTCGGGTTGTACAGGTACGCCACGCCGCCGGACATGCCCGCGCCGAAGTTGCGCCCGGTCTCGCCGAGGATGACGACCTTGCCGCCGGTCATGTACTCGCAGCCGTGGTCACCCACGCCCTCGACCACCGCCGTGGCGCCGGAGTTGCGCACCGCGAACCGCTCGCCGACCACGCCGCGGATGAACACCTCGCCGCTGGTGGCGCCGAACAGGATCACGTTGCCCGCGATGATGTTCTGCTCCGCGACGAAGGCCTCCGACGCGTTGAGCGACGGCCGCACGACGATGTGACCGCCCGAAAGGCCCTTGCCCACATAGTCGTTCGCATCGCCGAACACCCGCAGCGTGATGCCCGCGGGGACGAACGCGCCGAAGCTGTTGCCCGCCGAGCCGGTGAAGGTGATGTCGATGGTGTCGTCGGGCAGGCCCGCGCCGCCGTACAGCTTGGTCACCTCGTGGCCCAGCATGGTGCCGACGGTCCGGTTGACGTTCGTGATCTTCGTTTCGAACTTGACCGGCTTGCCGCGCTCGAGGGCGTCGGCCGACTCGGCGATGAGCTGGTTGTCCAGCGCCTTGTCCAGCCCGTGGTCCTGGCCCTTGGTGTTGCGGCGGTCCTGGTACATGAACGCGGTCTCGACGTCGTCCAGGATCGGCGACAGGTCCAGCTTCGCGGCCTTCCAGTGCTCCTTGGCCTTGGTGGTGTCGAGCAGGTCGACCCGGCCGATGGCCTCGTCGAGCGTGCGGAAGCCCAGCGAGGCCAGGAGTTCGCGCACCTCCTCCGCGATGAACAGCATGAAGTTCTCGACGAATTCCGGCTTGCCCGTGAACCGCTCGCGCAGCACCGGGTTCTGCGTCGCCACGCCCACCGGGCAGGTGTCCAGGTGGCAGACGCGCATCATGACGCAGCCCGAGACCACCAGCGGCGCGGTGGCGAAGCCGTACTCCTCGGCGCCGAGCAGCGCGGCGATCATGACGTCGCGGCCGGTCTTCATCTGACCGTCGACCTGCACCACGATCCGGTCGCGCAGGCCGTTGAGCAGCAGCGTCTGCTGGGTCTCGGCCAGGCCGAGCTCCCAGGGACCGCCCGCATGCTTGAGCGAGGTCAGCGGCGAGGCGCCGGTGCCGCCGTCGTGGCCGGAGATCAGCACCACGTCGGCGTGCGCCTTGGACACACCCGCGGCGACGGTGCCGACGCCCGGCTCGGCAACAAGTTTCACGTGAATCCGCGCCTGCGGGTTCGCGTTCTTCAGGTCGTGGATCAGCTGGGCCAGATCCTCGATCGAGTAGATGTCGTGGTGCGGCGGCGGCGAGATCAGCCCGACGCCCGGTGTCGAGTGCCGCACCTCGGCGACCCACGGGTACACCTTGTGCGCGGGCAGCTGACCGCCCTCGCCGGGCTTGGCGCCCTGGGCCATCTTGATCTGGATGTCGGTGCAGTTGGTCAGGTAGTGCGCGGTCACGCCGAAGCGGCCCGAGGCCACCTGCTTGATCGCGCTGCGCCGCCAGTCGCCGCTCTCCTCCGGCTCGAAGCGCGAGGGCGACTCGCCGCCCTCACCCGAGTTGGAGCGCCCGCCGAGGCGGTTCATCGCGATGGCGAGGGTCTCGTGCGCCTCGGCCGAGATCGAGCCGTAGCTCATCGCGCCGGTGGAGAACCGCTTGACGATCTCGCTGGCCGATTCGACCAGGTCGATCGGGATCGGATTGCGCTCGTCGCCGCGGAACTTGAACAGCCCGCGCAGCGAGGCCAGCCGCTCGGACTGGTCGTCGACCAGCTTGGTGTATTCCTTGAAGATCTTGTACTGGCCGGTGCGGGTGGCGTGCTGCAGCTTGAACACCGTGTCCGGGTTGAACAGGTGGTACTCGCCCTCGCGACGCCACTGGTACTCGCCACCGATCTCGAGCTCGCGGTGCGCGCGCTCATTGTGGTTCTCCAGGAACGCGATCCGGTGCCGCGCGGCGACCTCGCCGGCGATCTCGTCCAGGCCGATGCCGTCCAGCGGCGAGCGCAGGCCGGTGAAGTAGCGGTCGCACAGCTCCTGCGACAGGCCGAGGACCTGGAACAGCTGCGCGCCCCGGTAGGAGGCGATGGTGGAGATGCCCATCTTGGACATCACCTTCAGCACGCCCTTGCCGGCCGCCTTGTTGTAGTTGCGGACCGCCGCGTCGTAGTCGTCGCAGATCACGCCGGTGCTGCCGGGCATCTGCAGCGCGCCGCGCTCGATCATGTCCTCGATCGACTCGAAGACCATGTACGGGTTGATCGCGGCCGCGCCGAAGCCGACCAGCAGGGCCATGTGGTGCACCTCGCGGGCGTCACCGGCCTCCACGACCAGACCGACCTTGGTGCGGGTGCGCTCGCGCACCAGGTGGTGGTGCACCGAGGCGGTGAGCAGCAGCGACGGGATCGGCGCCAGCTTCTCGTTGGACTCGCGGTCCGACAGCACGATGATCCGCGCGCCGCCGTCGATCGCGGCCGACACCTGGTCGTTGATGGCCTCGAGCGCCTTGCGCAGGCCCTTGCCACCCTTCTTCACCGGGTACAGGCCGTGCACGACCACCGAGCGCAGCTCGGGGCGGGAACCGTCGTCGTTGATGTGGACGAGCTTGGACAGCTCGTCGTTGTCCAGAATCGGCTGGGTCAGCGTGATCTGGCGACAGGACTCCGCGCTGGGGTGCAGCAGATCGCCCTCTGGGCCGATCATGCTGCGCAGGCTGGTGACGACCTCCTCGCGGATGGCGTCCAGCGGCGGGTTGGTGACCTGCGCGAACAGCTGGGAGAAGTAGTCGAACAGCAGCCGCGGGCGCGCCGAGAGCACCGCGATCGGGGTGTCGGTGCCCATCGAGCCCAGGGCCTCGCCGCCGGTGGTGGCCATCGGCGAGATCAGCAGGTTCAGATCCTCGATGCTGTATCCGAAGATCTGCTGCCGGATCTTCACCCGGTCGTGCACCATGTGCTGATGCGGGCGGTCGGGCAGGTCGGAGAGCTTGATCGGGCCGGTGTGCTCGGGGTCGCCGTCCAGCCATTCCTGGTACGGGTGCTCGGTGGCGAGCTGGGTCTTGATCTCGTCGTCGCCGATGATGCGGCCCTGCGAGGTGTCGACCAGGAACATGCGGCCGGGCTGCAGGCGGACCTTGCGGACGATCTTCGACGGCTCGATGTCGAGCACACCGACCTCCGAGGCCATGACGACCAGGCCGTCGTCGGTGACCCACACGCGCGAGGGGCGCAGACCGTTGCGGTCGAGCACCGCGCCGACCACAGTGCCGTCGGTGAAGCACACCGAGGCCGGGCCGTCCCACGCCTCCATCAGGAAGGAGTGGTAGCGGTAGAAGGCGCGCCGGGCGGGGTCCATGGACTCCTGCCGCTCCCACGCCTCGGGGATCATCATCAGCACCGCGTGCGGCAGGCTGCGCCCGCCCAGGTGCAGCAGCTCGAGGACCTCGTCGAAGCGGGCGGTGTCCGACGCGCCGGGGGTGCAGACCGGGAAGATCTTCTCGAGCCGGTTGCGGCCCTGGTCGTCGCGGCCGAAGACGTCGGAGTTGAGCAGCGCCTCGCGGGCGCGCATCCAGTTCTCGTTGCCGGTGACGGTGTTGATCTCACCGTTGTGCGCGACGCGGCGGTACGGGTGGGCCAGCGGCCAGGACGGGAAGGTGTTCGTGGAGAAGCGCGAGTGCACGATGCCCAGCGCGGAATCCACCCGGTCGTCCTGCAGGTCGAGGTAGAACGCCCGCAGCTGCGGGGTGGTGAACATGCCCTTGTAGACGAAGGTCTGCGCCGACAGGCTCGGGAAGTACACGGTCTCGCGGCCGACCGCGCCTTCCCCGGGACCGGACTTGCCGAGCTCGTGCTCGATCCGCTTGCGCACCACGTAGGCGCGGCGATCCAGATCCATGCCGGTCAGCTGCTCGTCGCCGTTCTTCGGCGAGGCGATGAAGATCTGACGGAACGTCGGCATGGCGTCGCGGGCCAGGGCGCCCAGGGAGGACTCGTCGATCGGAACCTCGCGCCAGCCCAGGACGGCCAGGCCCTCTTCCTTGACGATCTTCTCCACGACGTAGCAGGCGCGGGCGGCCTCGCGGCGGGCCTGCGGCAGGAAGGCGATACCCGAGGCGTACGCGCCCTCGGCGGGCAGCTCGAAACCGGCGTTCTCCTCGGCGAGGACCGCGCGGAAGAATGTGTCCGGGAGCTGGATCAGGATGCCCGCGCCGTCGCCGCTGTTCGGCTCGGCGCCCGCGGCACCGCGGTGCTCCAGGTTCAGCAATGCCGTAATTGCCTTGTCGACGATGTCGCGGCTGCGTCGGCCGTGCATGTCGACGACGAACGCGACGCCGCAGGCGTCGTGTTCGTTCGCCGGGTCGTAGAGCCCGATGGGTCCAGGTGACCTATGGCCAGGAAGTTGCGTCATGCCTCTGCCTTCAAAATCAGGCCTTCGATGAAATATGGCCTTCGTCGAACGCCTCCGTCAGACTGCGCCCGGAGGGTTTTCGTCAGACCAGCGGCGCTGATGGTCGTCCCGTGCAGTCAACTCTCCAGTTGTCCACCCGCGTCTGGTTTCATCGTCGGGTGCTCGGCGGTAGCGGTGCCCTAGCATGTTCCGTACACGTGGCGCCAAGGTTCGCCCGTCAGGCGGAGAGGTCCCTGCCGAACGTCGTTATGACCATCGGCTCGTGACCGAATTGGGCGATATAGCCGGGCATTTCGTACCCGGCGTAAGAGCAAACGATAAGTCAGGACCGTGGCCCAACCAACTCAGGCTCTCCTAATTACGGCGCCTACCTGGGCTTCTCCATCGGTCCTCCACTACCTGCGCGTTCTCCAGTGTAAAGCAGAGATTGGCGATCGCTCAGTCGTGTATCCCACTGTTGCCCGGAACCACGGGTCCGTGACCGCGCGGCGTGTACATAAGCTGCTAGATGCCCTCTAACCTGCACCGATCAGGAATTCCCCGCCCACGGACCGGACAAACCGCCTGTAAGGCGGCTAACTTTCCGGACACACGATCGAGACCTTCCGGACATGGAAACATCGAGCCAGAGCAACGTTCAGACCGTACGGACTTGTTCATCCAGTTGCGCCATAGCACACTTTCAGCAAACAATCGACTGTGCACTATCTCACACATTTCGCCCACCGCGGAACATGCAGCAAAGAAGGCCAGCCGCATCGATCGGCCGCATGAGGTGCCGAAAGCGTCACCAGTGCGGGGCTCCGGTCGCCGGGGCTCCGGTCGCCGGGGCGCCGGGGCGCCGGGAGTGAGGTGACCAGACTCAGGCGCAGAGCGCGGCGGCTGCCCGGACTAGCGCCGCCTCGTGCAGTCCGTCGGACCTTCCCCCGCCGAAGATCGCGAACACGCTGGCCGACAGGCGCGGCGCGCACCCCGGACCGCTGAGTTCGGCGCGGTGCAGCGCCAGCTGTCGCACGATGCCGTCGTTCGCCCGGTCGATCAGCGGACGGACCGCGGCCAAGTTCGGAGAAGCCACCGGCGCGGCCGCCGGGTCGAAGCGCCAGCGCGCGATGAGTCCGCGCTGCACCATCTTGTTGGCCTCGATCTGACCGAAGAACACCTGCCGCACCCACGGCTGCGGCAGCCCCAGCTCGGCGCCGGCACGCCCCATGGAGTCGTAGACCTCGCGCTCGCGCGCCGGATCATCGACCGCCGGAGCCTGCCCGCGCGCGCCCACCCACTTGGCCGCGATCACGGCGTCCGCGGTGTTGAGCCGCTGCAGCACCAGCGCCACCAGTGAATCCAGACCCGCCGGAGCCTGCACATCCGCAGGCGCCTGAGCCTGCGCGACCGGAGCCATCCCGTCGATCGTCATTGGCGCCACCTCCACCGACATCGCCCCGAAGACGGCCGTGGCCGCCAATACAAGCGCGGATATACGCACTTTCGATCCTCCCGTCCTGCCCGTGTGAGGACGCGGCATGTTTCCGAATGGTAAGGCCGTGTCCGACGCCAATCATCGCCAATGGCCCAGAGATTCGCGAGGGACCGGCCCCAAATGCACCCCTGTGATCGCCGCACACCCGGCCGCAACCTGCGGTTTCCGCTCGCATACCCGCAACATCAAGGGTGCGGACCGAAGCCACGTTGCCCGTGAGTGCGGGGGCAGGAGACGAGAGCATCGACACTCGGCGTCCGACTATGGGCAAACCTCACCTGTATTTGATATTTGGGCAGAGCTACGGCGTGCCGCTGGCCGGAGACGCCGACAGCGGCACCGGTCTGAAGCGCATTCACGCCGAAGGGCACGGCATGGCGCAGCCGCACCAGGAATCGTCGCGCCCGCACACGTTGGCATCCGGGGCGGGCGGACCGAGGCCGCGTGTGAGGCTGACCACATCCTTTGTCCCACACTCGGTAGATCCGGGGTCAGCCTGTCAGTCTGAATCTCGAGCGCGTGGCTGGGGTTGTGCGCAGTGAGCCACGCTGTCACCCTGGGGGCCGAATCAGTCCACGCGCGGGCGTGACAGACACACTCGAGGGTTTCGCCGAGCCGCGAAAACGCTTGGGACACAGAGGATGTGAGCTCCCATGACCGCCCATGAACCGTCCGATTCGACCTACCCGGCGGCAGGCGCCGACCGCGAGGACCAGTCCGCAGTCGGCGGCGGCGCCGGGGCCTTCGCGGCATCCGGTGGCGGGACGCGCGCTTCCGGCGCCGGGGGCTCGGCGACGACCGGCGAAGGGACCAGGACTTCCGGCGCCCGGATCTCCGCGGCCACCCGCGCATCCCGCATCTGGATCGGCCGCCACGAACTCGGCCGGGCATTGCGTACGCGCGCGGAGCATCTGCTGACCTGGCTCGGCGGCGCGAGTTCCGATGCCGCCGAGCGCCACGAGCGCTCGAGCTATGCGATCACCGGCGCGGTCGTGCTGCTGTTCGCCGTGATCGGCGGCGTGGTCGTCACGCTCGCGAGCGCGGCCGGGCACTGGCCCGCCCTGCTGGTCATCCTCGCGGCGCTGATCACCGCGCTCCTGCTCGGAGCCGTCGGCCGCGCGCTGGCGACCGCGCCGCTGCCCGATACCCACGACGGATCGCGCGCCCGGTGGGATCGCGGGACGATCGGCCGGGTCGCGATCGCCGCCGTGGCGGGAATCGTGGTCGCCGAGCTCGCGAGCACCGTGCTGCTGGGCGGCACGGTCGACCGTCAGCTCGACGAGACCTCGCGCCGCGCCGCCGATTCCGCGCCGGCTGTGGTCAATGCCCGCGCCGCGCTGGATCGGGCGCAGTCCGACCGCCAGGCTCTCGGCGGCACGATTACCGCCGCACAGACGGACATCGATCAGGCGCTGATCATCGCCCGCTGCGAATACAACCCGACCCCGGCCTGCCCGCAGGACAAGATCACCGGCGTGCCGGGCCGCGGTCCGGAGACCCAGACCGACAACAGCATGCTCGACGACGCCCGCGCCCGGCTGGCCGCCGCGCAGGCCCGCGTCCAGCCGCTCGATGACGCCGTCACCAGGGACCAGCAGGCGCTGGATCAGGCCCGCACCACCGCGTTTCGGACCGGCGACCGCGGCCTGGGCGCGCGCTGGGTCACGCTGAACGACTACACCCTGTCCCACCCCGGCGCCCTGGCGCTGCGGCTGGCGACCATCCTGATCGCTGTGGCCCTGGCCCTGCTGCCGCTGCTGCTGCGCCGCTGGCGCGGCGAAACCACTCTGGACCGAAAGCTATTCGCGCACGCCGCCGCCGATCGCGCCGAGCGAGACGCCACCGCCGCGATCGCCGTCCGGCAGGCGCAGGCCCGCGCCGAGGCCGAAATACTGCGCACCGACCAGGAATTGGCCGCCGCCCGCCTGGCCGTGCACGCCGACACCGTCATCGATCGCGAGCAACAGCGCCGCCGCATCATCGCCGCGATCGGCGGCGTCGAGATCGGTGTCACCGCACCCCAGCGCCGCGCCGTCGCGGAATTCGAGGCGCTGGCCGAACTTCCGGCCGCCAACCCGGCCGACCACACCCAGGAGGGCACCGTGTCCGTACCGTCGAATCTCCCCGCAACCCGGACCTCGAACGCCCTGGCCCCCGCCACTCCGGGCACACTGGAACCCGCGAAAAAGGCTGGCGGACTGGAACTCCCGATCATCGGCACGGTCCCCTTCACCGACACCGCGGCCCGCTGGATCCGCCCCCTGGTCCCCTCGTTCGTCACCGACGCGATCGACACGGCCATCGACACCGCCACCAGTCCCCTCCGCACGGTCCGGCAGGTCTTCGAGGAATCCGAGGAGATCACCTTCACCCTCCGCCGCAACCGCAAGGTCACCGTCGACTCGACGGAACTGGGCGTCCCGGGGAATCCCGCCCACGGCAACACCGTCATCGACGCCGCCCCCCACGCCGCACAACACTCTGCCCTGTCCCGGAGAACCGGCGAGCACAACAGCCTGTCTGCCTCGGACCGCCTGAACGCCCTCACCCCCCGCCCCGGTGACACTGAACTGGAATACCGTGGCGCGCGCCAACTTCCGCCGGGACCCGGACGGTAGCAGCCAGCTCCCCCACACCGGTCACGTCGCCACGTCACGCACATCGGGATCGGTATCTGCGGCCAGGCGAACGAGGAGCCGGCGAGCCTCGCCACCGCGGTAGCTGCGCAGCGCCAATGCGAGAACGTAACGGACATCCGGGTTGGGGTGGTCGACGAAAGGTGCGACGTCGGCGACGTCGCCACGGCTCTTGCGACCCAAGCCGCAGAGTGCGTCGATCAGATCGTCGTCGCAGTCCGGGTTGTGCAATCGGGCCAGCAGTTGAGGCTTCGTTAGCTCCGGGGGTTCTGTGGCGAACCTGCGACGAAGGTCGGCGGCCTTGAATTCGCCGCGTCCCAAGCACACCGGACACGCACAGGGCCGCTGACCGTGTGCGTTCGGGCGATACCGCCACCCGGTGACCTGCCGTACATGCCGAACCCGATGCAGTTCAGCGGGTGCGATCGCGCGAGGTACCAGGATCTCGTACCCGCGCGCGTCCTCGGCGTGGAGAATGACCGAAACAGCCTCGGCCACACGCATTTCCACCTGGCCTGCCGAGTAGTGTCCGACGAGAACCCTTTCGTCATCGCGTATCCGGAAATCCACCGCGACGATCAGCCGCTGCCCGCCGCGACGCAGCTCGCGCAACCATTGGTGTGACAGCACATAAGACGGCATCACCGGCATACAGAACACTCCCTTCCGAGAGCCACTCGCGGCAATGCCCGCACGGCGGATTCGCCGGGCGTTCTTCTCCGGTGTCAGGTGCACTAGCAAGGCCATAGGACGAGACCCTAGCGACGGCGGTGGCCCCCGCATCGGCGATGAGCGGTCTCTACTTCAGCGACGAGCTATAAGACGGTGTAGACCGCCGAACCGCACGGCAGCCCGATGCACCAGGGGACCGGCAGGGTTAACTGTTCGGGGTGGTCGATTATGAGGTGGTTCGGGTCTTCTGCGGGCCCGACGGGCGGTTCGGGAATCAGCTCGGCGTGGTACGCGACGGCGCGACCGTCGCGGACGATGAGCGGCTGGAGTTCGCGCGGCGGCTGGGGTTCAGCGAGACGGTGTTCGTCGACGATGTGGACGCTGGCGAGATCGATATCTGGACGCCCTCGGTGCGCATGACCTTCGCCGGGCATCCGTGCGTGGGCACCGCGTGGCTGCTCGGAGTGGACGAGCTCGGCACCCGCGCGGGCCGGGTCACCGCTCGCCGGGACGGCGAATTCAGCTGGATCACAGCGCAATCCGAGTGGGCGCCACCGCGCACGCTGCGCCGATTCGGGTCCGCCGCCGAGGTGGATGCGCTCGAGGTGCCGCCGCCAGGAGAGTGGATCTACGCCTGGGCCTGGGAAGACGAGGTCGCGGGCACGGTGCGGGCCCGGGCATTTCCCGGGCGCGGTGACGGCATCGACGAGGACGAGGCGACGGGAGCGGCGGCGATAATTCTCACCGCGGACCTCGGCCGCCCACTCACCATCACGCAGGGGCGGGGCTCGCAAATCGTGGCGAAGCCGCTGTCAGGCGGGCGGATCGAGATCGGCGGGCGGGTCCGCCGGTCCCGATGACCCAGTGACCTGCTCGCTGCCGACCTACTGTGCATTCCCCCGGGGCGCGCGGCTCACAAATTCTGGCGAGGCGACATCTGTGGTGTGTTGAGACGGCGGACGAAACCTGGTGGCGGGATCGAATTCGGCGGGCGGTGTCGCGATGACGAAATTACCCCGCGGCCTGCTCACCGTTCGCCTGTGCTGCAGGGCTCGACGCCGAAAACTGCGGGCGCACAGGTGATTCCGTCCCATGCGAGTAGTGCCCCATGACCCAACTGCGGCGCCCCGGCGGCTCGATCTCCGTGACCGCAACACCGTCCTTGATCAGTTCCTCCTGCACGACGTATCCCCCGGCCACCGCCTGCTGCCACGCCAGCGTCGGTCCCACTCCCCACTCGTGCCACGGGGTGATGTCGTCCATGACCAGCACCGTGTCCGGTCCCGCGAAGGCTCGCATGTTGGCCAGGTCGCGGATCGCGAGATCGTAGGTGTGGCCGCCGTCGATGAAGATCAGATCGAATGTCAAGTGCGGGTTGAGTTTCCGGAAGGTCGGCACGGTATCCATCGAGTTGCCGACGATCAGCGTGTGCCTGCCGGGGAAGGTCTGATCGATGTGCTGCTTCGCCTCGCTCACGTACACGTGCTCCGCGATGTCGAACGAGCACACCATCACATCGGGATTCGCCGTCAGGAACGCGTGGCTCGAAAATCCGGCATTGAAGCCGATCTCACCGATGAGCTTCACGTTCGGCGCGGCAGCGAGCGCGGCCAGATACTCCAGCTCCGCCGGATCCGAGGCCCCCGAGATGGGCAGGCCCGCATGCGCGGCCTGCCGGACCAGCCCCACCAGAAAATC
Source organism: Nocardia albiluteola (assembly GCF_018860155.1). Classification (GTDB taxonomy): domain Bacteria; phylum Actinomycetota; class Actinomycetes; order Mycobacteriales; family Mycobacteriaceae; genus Nocardia; species Nocardia albiluteola. The sequence goes on along the minus strand of NZ_JAHKNI010000001.1, from coordinate 252,048 downwards.
CAACGACACGGGACAACTCCAGCACACCGACGAGTATCGAACCAACCCGGTACACGGTATCGAGGATAATCGCTTGCATTCGAACAGGATTCGTGAAACACCAGCTGGGGGCGGCTCGGCCCGCGGCGAACGGGCCGCCCCCAGTTGCCCTCGATCCGAGCTGCCGATCGTCAGGACGGGGTTCGCTCGACCTCGAGCCACAGGTCCGCATGCCCGCACAGCGACGCGGTGGGCGGGTACGACGGCAGAGCCCCGGTTCCAGGGACCGAGGGCCCTACCGTCCCGGTGCCTCGACCGAGATCCAGGTTGTCAGGGCAGAATGCGATCGACGTCGAGCCACAGGTGACGAGGACCCCGCAGCGATGCGGTGGGCCGGTACGGCGGCGGGTCGGCGACCAGGCGCGGATTGTCCAGCCGACGCACCAGTTCCGGAAGCACGATCTGCGCCTCCATCCGGGCCAGCGGCGCGCCTATGCAGTAATGGATCCCGCCGCCGAAACCGAAGTGCTCGTTGGGAATTCGGTCGGGTATGAACCGCTCCGGATCGGTGAAGCGGCGCGGATCGCGACTGCCCGCCGCGAACAGCAGCACCACGGTCGCGCCGCGGGGAATGGTCCGGCCGCCGATCTCGATGTCCGCCAGGGCCGCCCGGTGCCGGAACTGCACCGACGGCTCGTAGCGCACCAGCTCCTCGATCATCGGCACCACCAGCTCGGGCTCGCCCCGGAAGCGCGCCAGGATGTCCGGATGGCGCAGCAGGGTGAGCATTCCGTTGGTGATGAGGTTGACCGTCGTCTCATGTCCGGCGATCAGCAGCAGCCGGGTGGTGGTGACCAGCTCCTCGCCGATCAATGGAGCACTGCGATCGCCGCCCGCGAGCAAGCCCGAGATCAGGTCGGCCCCCGGATCATCGGCGCGCTGGGCGACCAAACCCTCCAGATACCCGCCCATTTCGACCGCCGCCTGCGCGATGGCCGCGAGTTCGGCCTGGGACATGCTCGGGTCGAGGTCCAGGCCGCGGGCCAGCGTGTCGGCCCAGACGTGGAACCGCGCCTCGTCCTGCTCGGGAATGCCCAATAGCGCGCAGATCACGCTGACCGGCAGGGGATAGGCGATCTCGTCGACCAGATCCAGGCGGGTCCGGGACCCGACGGCATCGAGCAGGCGGTCGATCAGATGGTGTACCTCCGCGCGCAACGATTCGACGCGCGCCGGGGTGAAGGTGGTCATGACGGCGCGGCGCAGCCGATCGTGGCTGGGTGGATCCTGGAAGATCAGCGACTTGCGGACCTGCCTGGGCGACGCCTGCGCGGCATTGTCCATATCCGAGCTGATGCGCGGATCGTGTAGCAGCGCATTGATTTCGTCGAAACCGCTGACTACCCAGGTGCCGTCGGCCTGCTGGGACACCGGTTCCTCGCGCAGCTCGGCATAGAGCGGATAGGGATTGGCACGGCTCTCCGGATCCAGGACCCGGGCGAACAGATCGTTTCGTGATGTCGTCGGTGCGGACATGTGTCACCTTCTCGAATTACCGCAAGGAAACTTAGTGGAGGGCAAGGGAATTGCCGCCCTCATCTGCTGATCGCAGCTGAAGGACGCGGACGGGATCGGGTCCGTCAGCGGCGTTGAGCACGGGCGGGAAGCTCGCCCGCTCGGCGATCATCGCGGCATAGGCATCCAGCGCCCGGGGCGTATCGACCGCCAGCGCCCCGACGACCCGGCCACCGCGGCCGTACGCGGCGACGAAGGCCCCGTCCTCGACGGACCCCTGCACCACCGCGACCTGATCGGCCCGGCTCGGCACGCCGACCACCTTGATATTCACCCCGAATTGGTTGGACCAGAACGTCGGTAGCGCGGTGTGCGCGCGGACGGGACCGTGCAGCATCGTCGCGGCCGCGATGCGGGCCTGCCGGATCGCGTTGTCCCAGTGCTCCACCGCCAGCGGGCCCTCGTCGAACAGCGGGTGCGGCCAGCAGGCGACGTCACCGGCGACCAGGACGTCGTCGTCCGGGACACCGTTCGTATCGATCGCGCGGCAGAACGAATCGCAGTGTGCGCCAAGGTCGCTGACTGCGAGACCGGAGCCGTCCAGCCATTCGACGTTGCGGATCGCGCCCAGTGCGACGACCGCGATGTCGACGTCCAGCGCGGTGCCGTCGGAGAGCAGAGCGCGGCACAGCCGTCCGGCGTCGTCACCCTCCAGCGCCAGCACAGACGTGCCGGTGCGCAGGTCCACGCCGTGTGCGCGCTGCAGCCGCGCGGCCGCGATCCCGGCCGGAACACCCAGCGCACCGGTCAACGGGGCCGGGGATCGCTCGACGACGGTGACCTCCAGACCCAGCTCCCGGCAGACCGATGCCGTTTCCGAGCCGATGAAGCCCGAGCCGATCACGAGCACCCGCCGGGGTCGCGCGGCGAGCCGGGCCGCGAGCGCTCGGGCGTCGTCGCTGGTGCGGATGCCGAACACCCCATCAAGGGCTGCCTCGGCAGGATCCGGCCAGGACCTGGCCCGGGCGCCGGTGGCGATCAGGAGTTTGTCGTATGTGATCGAGGAGCTGTCGGCCAGATGCACCGTCCGCGATTGCCGATCCAGCCCCTGCGCCGCGACGCCGAGTCGCCACTGCGCGTCGAGATCTCGCGATCGCGGCAGGCCGGTGTCGTCGGCGGACAGCCGTCCGGTCAGCACTCGCTTCGACAGCGCGGGCCGATCGTAGGGCGGGTGCGGCTCCGCGCCGACGAGTGTGATCCGGCCGCCGAATCCGTACTCCCGCAACGCTTCCGCCGCGTGCAGTCCGGCCAGTGACGCACCGGCGATCACCACGTGTTCGGTACCCGCGGAGCGATTGCCGAAAAGTCGTTGCGCACCTGAGGATTTCACGTCAGTTGTCATGTCCGGCCCCGTCGACAGGACCCGCCGCGGGCCCGAGCACGATCGCCTGCACCGGACATGCGGCGCGGGCCCGCTCCAGATGCAGCCGCCACTCCTGCGAGGGCGCACTGTCGTACTCCAGGACCTCCTGGCCGGTCAGCTCGAAGACCTCCGGCGCGGCGAACACGCACTGCCCGTAACTCTGGCATCGCGCCAGATCGACCATCACTCTCATCGCCGCTCCTCCTTTCCCGAATCGGAATGGGGCGCTTCGCGATCCGCCGCGACGCCCTACAACTACTATCAATTAAGAAGTACAGCCTGTCTAGGAGTACTTCTATGAGAATAGTGTGAGGTATCGTTGTGAATATGCAGGACGATCCCGAACCGCACCCGGCCCAGGAGGTGTTCACACTCCTCGGCGAGCGATGGAACAACGCGATCCTGCGCGAGGTCTACTGGGGTGTACACCGCTTCGGCGCACTGCAGCGCAAGCTGGGGATCGGCCCCAACACCCTGACCAGCCGCCTGTCCACGCTGGTCGAACTCGGCCTGCTCGAGCGCCACCGCTACCGCCCGGACAAGGAGTGGTACGACTACCGGCTCAGCGAAAGCGCCCAGGAACTCGTCCCCGCGTGGATCGTCATGGCCCGGTGGGGCCACGCCCACCTGCACACCGGCCTGCCGAACCGCCGCGTCCGGCACACCACCTGCGGCGAACTGGCGAATCCGCAACTGATCTGTAGTCATTGCGGAGAGATCGTCACCGGCCGTGATCTCGAGCCCATCGAACTGTCACCCGAGGAGGCGGCCGCCGGCGCGGGCGCGACGAACTGAGCGCCAGTGGGGTGTCCCGGTCCGGCACCGATCGGCGGCACGCCGTCGGCGTCCGCATCGCCCCCGTCGTTCCTGCCCTTTGTCACTCTTGGGGGTGGCGCTGCCCGCCGGGGGTCACATCTCACGAGTTGGCGAGCGCAGTCCAAGAGCTCGCCCACCCAGCTACGACCACTGCCCGGGCCGAATCACGTCGATCCAATGAGTCGGCCAGGTGGCGAGAGCGATGATCACCATGATGACGAGATGCACCGGCGCCGCAAGGCTTTCCTTGGGCCCGTGGTGATTGATGATGTGGGTGACCACAGCGCCAGTCAGCACAAGTATCAGCACCGCGGCACCGAGGAATCGCGGCTCGTGGTACGGGATCACCAGCAGCAACGCGCAAACGCCCTCGATGCCGCCGACGACAAACCGGAACCAGGCGGGCCAACCCCACTCGACGAACTTGACCGAGTACGGCGGCCCGAAAAACGTAGGCCCGGGCCAAAACTTGGTCACCGCCCCCATCATGAACTCGAGGGCGAGGAACCAAAGTAAGCCGGTCGCGACCCATCCGGGCCAGGTGTGCGCGATAGTCATATCGTCATGACCAGCCACACGGCCGAAGTGTGACGGCGTGCGACCGCCTGCACGTGATGGGTCAGTGCAGTCGTGTATCGGGAATGTCTGCGCGACAACCATATTCGCCGGACCGCTGCGTGTGCGGAGGGTCAGCGGACGCAGCGTCGCCAGATCGAAATCGGCGCGGATGCGTTCGGGGTCGTGGTTCACCTGAACCAGATCGGGCACCACGATGGCCGCCGCACACATTCCGCGGCAATGCCGAGCCCGTAGCCGACCGGGTCGGCGATCCCCTCGTGCGGGCGCACGGAGCCTCGGCACCTCCGCCGTGGCCGCGGAAGCCGCCATCGACACCGATGTCATCGCCACCGCCGAAGCCATCCAAACCGCCTACCGCACAAGCCAGATGGCTAAAGTCATCGGCCTGACCGGCCTGGCCGCCGGCGCGGTCGGCGTCATCGACGCCTTCCACGCGCTCCCCACCGTCGACCTCGACAAAGCCATCAAAAATCTCGCGGCCATCATCGCCATGAAGGCGTTCATCGACGATGGCAACTCAAAACCTGCCCCCTCGACGGGCAACGGAAGCACCAGCGGTCCAAGTAACGCTGCGGAGGTCGAAGAAATACTGAACGCTCGCACGAGCCCCGGCAAGACTGATCCACATCGCGAGATGGGTACCGACGACGAGATACGTGAGTTGTACAAGGATCTGACAAAAGATGGCAAACCGATGGATGTCGGAACCTATCCAGGGGAAGGCAGTCAGCTTCCTGATGGCACTCAAATCAGAATTAGAGATGGAAGTAAGTCGGGTGGTGTTACAATTGACATCAAATATCCCGGAATGGTGGCGCAAATCACTCCGGAAAGCTACTCCCGAGCTCATGTTCTCGATGTGATCCGAGAGCTTGCCGATAGAGGATACATCCGATTCGGCGCCTTCCCTGGAGGCGGGCGGCCGTGGGAGCCCTGGGATGTTTCGAATGATGAATCGCTGCAGCGAATTGCCCGTGGTTACAACAGTGTCGATGGATATCTAGACATACCTAGTAACCAAATCGGCTCCAATGAGGTATTCCGGGCTGATCTCTTAGAACGAGGCGAGCAGCGGCTGACCGAACTTGGTAATCCATACGAAAAGTATGGCGACCCCTGGACCGATACACCCCGTCGAATCCACAACTGAAAGTCTTATCGTCGATGGATCACGTCTACGTCGTGCAGCATTGTCGCGAACTCGATGACGGATCCGAGGGTGCAGTCGGTCGTGTTCGGCAGAAGCCGGGCTTCTCGATGCATCCCAGGGGATTCAGTATCGATCGTTACGAAATAGACCACGATTACTGGAGTGACGGATTCGCTTAACACTGAAGGCAGGTCGTGAGGTCGATGACCTGCCTGGCCGGGATGACCCGGCCCGAGGTCGACTGCGCGACTGCCGCCACCTCCTTAATCACCCGTCCGCACGGCGAGACCGGTCATATGTCGGACCTGTTCAGTTCAAATCCTCGGACTCGAAATGAACGTTCCATTCGCGATACAGTTCTTCAGTGAGGCGAGTTACGAGGTGATGACCGTCTTCCCAGAATTGGCGTTCGATGTCCGGTGAGCTGAAATGTGGGTTTGCGGGGTCGTTGGCGAGATCGTAGGTTGCGTCCCAACGGTCGGCCCACTCGTGCAGCGCAGCGACAAGGTCGTCCGATACATTCAACGACTCTGGAGAAATGTTCTCGTACCCCCCGTCCCGGTAAACCCAGGTGGGGTAGCATTGAATCTCTGGCTGAAGTTTTAAACGCCGCATCCCACTCCTCAGGATATTCATCATCTCTATGACGGAACAATGAACAGGGTCGGCGCGACAACCGCGCTCTAAACTGCGAAGAGCCGGACATGCGGGCTACCCGGAAGGGGGATTGCTGTTTGCCTCGTGGCTCGCGTTCGGCGTTAGCGGTCTCGGCCGGAGACCTGATCAGCCGCCCGCCGCGCACGCATCGCCCGGACTCGACCCCGGCTCGCGCATGCGGGTGACGGGCACCAGCGGCGGCGGCCGGCGTTGTCGATGAATACGCCTCGGCAGTCGTGTTCGGGGCAGACCTTCAGCGCGGCGCGTTCGATACCGGTCAGGCAATCGACGGCTTGGCGGGCGATGCGGGTGAGCGCGTCGGACGCGGTGGGTGGGGGTTCGCGCCGGAGCCGGTCGGCGGCGACCAAGTGGACCGGGTCGTCGTGTGCGGCGAGGAATGCGCTCAGGTCGGTGATTGCGTCGGGCGGGGGTGTCGTGCCGTCGATGGTGGCCAGCACCAGGACGCGCAGCGTCTCCCGTAGTCGGATCGCCTGGGCCAGTTCGTCTGTCGAGGGCGGGCGAGCAGGCAACAGCTCACTGCGGTCTAGCCACTCGGCGAACCGTGCGGGCGAGTCGAGCCGCTCCACCGGGTCGGGGCTGAAGCTGCGGCCCCTGGTGGCGAGCAGATTCAGCCAGGTGGACCCGCAATCGAACCGGAACGCGTGCTTGTCTTCCGTCATCGGAAAATTGTAACGCTTTACTCGTTACATCTGCTACGGTCGTAACGCTTGACCCGTTACGAGAGGTTTCCTGATCATGACGAACACCCACGACCTGTCTCAGCAGCTGACCCCGGCCCGGTTCGACCGCGAGGAGGGGTACCGAATGCTGGACCTGCTGCAGGACCAGGCCACCCAGCACGCCGCATTGCCCGGCTTGGAGCAGTCGGTGCCCGGATTCGCCGACTGGATTGTCACCGCACTGTTCGGCGGCACCTATCTCCGCGGACAGCTATCGCTGCGAGATCGTCAGCTGGTCAATCTGGCCGCCCTGACCGCACTCGGCGGGGTGGACCCGCAATTGAACGGACACGTGAAAACCTCTCTGCGGGTAGGACTTTCCCGCGAGGAGATCCTCGAGGTCTTCGCGCATCTGGCGCCCTACATCGGAGTGCCCAAGACGCTGGCCGGTCTGCGAGTGGCCACCGCAGCGCTCGCCGAGACCGAGGAGCAGGCCCGATGACCGCCATGATCCGCACCGTGCTCGGCGATATCGAGCCCGAGAGCCTTGGTGTCTGCAACGCACACGATCACCTGTTCATTCGTTCCCCCCAGCTACCCGGCGAGGAACTCGACGACGCCGATGCCGCACTGGCCGAATTGAATTCGTTCGCGGCGCTGGGCGGGCAGGCGGTGGTGCAGTGGACACCGTGGGGCATGGGACAGCGCCTGGAGGACCTACCCGAGCTGTCCCGGCGATCCGGTGTGCAACTGGTGGCCGCCACCGGGATGCATCAGGCCAAGCACTACGATCCCGCCGAATTGGCCTCCGTCCGTGACGATCTCGCCGAGCTGTTTGTACGCCAGCTCACTTCGGGCCCGGTGCGCGCTGGACTCATCAAGGTGGCGGGCGCCTTCCACCACATCGACGAACACGCCCGGCACGTGCTGGCCGCCGCCGCGACCGCCCACCACGCCACCGGAGCGCCGATCGGCGTCCACCTCGAGGCCGGCACCGCCGCGCTGGCGGTGCTGGACGAACTCGCCGGAACCCACAATGTGGCACCGCGTCACATCATCCTCGGCCATCTGCACCGGTTCCCGGACAGCGCAATTCACCGGCAGGTCGCCGCCGCGGGCGCATTCGTCGGGTTCGAAGGACCTTCGCGAGCCCACCACGCCGTCGACTGGCGCCTGCTCGACAACATCGCGGCCCTGGTCGACAGCGGGCACGCCGACCGGATCCTGCTCGGCGGGGACACCGTCACCCCCTCGGCGCGTTCGACCGCCGACGGCCCGGGGATGCCCTTCCTGCTCCATACCTGTCGGCCCCGCATCGAACGCGAACTCGGTCCCGAGATCGCCACCGCTGTTTTCGTCACCAACCCCGCCCGCGCCTTCAGCACGGACTGGAAGGGGTGACAACCACATCCGAGATCCTGCCGCGGCGAGGACACGAAGCGTCGTGCGGCTGTGATCAGTGGACGCCCTTCACCTGCGACTTGACATCGCTCCGGCCATCCGCCGACTGATCCGGACGATCCATTGCGCGCCAGGCGATCACAGCCGATACCGCGAGAATCAGCCCGACGATGATCGCCGCCACGTGAACACCCGAGACGAACGCCTCGTGCGCCGAGTTCAGCAGCGCGACCGCCGGGTGTTCCGGCAGGGCCGACGCGGTTTCCGCTGCGCCGCCGAGGGATTCGCTGGCCGCCGCAGCCTGGGCGTCCGACAGACCGGACAGGTCCAGACCGTTCCGGAACACCGCCATCACCACGCTGCCCAGCACCGCGACGCCGAGTGCGAGGCCCGCCTCGTAGGCGGTCTCGGAGACCGCGGCCGCCGCACCGGCGCGCGCCGCCGGTGCCGAACCGACCACCAGATCCGACGAGATCGTCAGCGCCACACCGACACCCGTGCCGATGAGCAGGAAGCCCGCGACGAACGGCGCGATGCCCGGCCCCGAACCCAGCCACAGGAATGCGGCCGCGCCGAGCGCCGCTACCGCCAGTGCGCCCGCGAGCACCCGGCCCGGCCGCCACCAGCGCACCAGCCAGGCCGAGAACAGGGCCGCGACCATGCTCGCCAGCATCCCCGGCAACAGCAGCAGCCCGGCGTCCAGCGGCGAACGGCCCTGTACCAGTTGCAGATACTGCGAACCGAAGAACAGCACACCCGCCAGCGCGAACACCGCCAGCAGGTTGGTCAGCACCGCGGTGCGGAACCGCGGCCGCGCGAACAGCCGCAGGTCCAGCATCGGATCGGGCAGGCGACGCTGCCTGCGCACGAACAGCACGCCCGCGGCGACACCGACCGCCGCGATCATCAGTAGCAGCCCGCTCACGCCGTGTGCGGCAATCTCCTTGACCGCGTATACGATCGGCACCAGCGTCAGCATCGACAGCCCCGCGCTGACCAGGTCGAAGCGACCCGGCTTCGGATCCTTGGACTCGGGTAGCAGCAGTGGGCCGAGGGCGATCAGCACCAGCATCACCGGCAGGTTGACCAAAAAGACCGAACCCCACCAGAAATGCTGCAGCAGCCAGCCGCCCAGCAGCGGGCCCAGCGCCGCACCGCCGCTGGCCGCCGCACTCCACACCGCGATCGCGGTGGTGCGCTCGCGCGGATCGGTGAAGATGGCACGGATCAGGCCGAGCGTGGCGGGCATCAGGGTCGCACCGGCGATGCCCTGCAGGACACGCGCGGCGATCAGCATCGCCGGGCTCACCGACCACGCCGCCAGCACCGAGGCCAGCCCGAATCCGGCCGCGCCGATGAGTAGCAGCCTCCGCCGGCCGATCCGGTCGCCGAGCGCTCCCATCGTCACCAGCAGACCCGCCAGCACGAACGAGTAGACGTCGATGATCCACAACAGCTGCGGCGTGCTGGGTGCGAGATGCGCGCTGATCGCGGGGACCGCGATGTCCAGCACTGTCGCATCGACGGAGATGAGCAGCAGCGCGAGTACCAGGACGCCCAGCCCCGCCCAGCGTTTGCCCGCTCGATCGACCGGGCTTTCCGGCCCGCCGATACCTCGGGTTCGGGCAGCTTCGCGTCTCCCGTCTTCACCCGCACCGACTCGGCGAGCACCGACGACGGCCCGCACGCGCTGCTTTCCGGCACCGCCGACACCGCGAACATCCTCGCCGTTACAAGCCATTTCGCCCGCGCCGTCCGCTCGATCGACCAGCCTTCTCGGCCCGCCGACTCCACGTGTTCCGGCCGCTTCGCGTCTCCCGTCTTCACCTGCACCGACTCGGCGAGCATCGTCGTCGGCCCGTCCCGCGTGCGTTCCGGCACCCCCGAGGCCGCGGACTCTGTCGGCGTACCGGTCCGTTCTCCGGGCTTTCTCCACGGTACGACGCGCGGAACCGTCGCCGACGGACCTCTCCGTGGTCGCGTGATGGGTAGTCATGATCCCTTCCATTGATAAACCGTCCAGACGGTACAGTACCAGAGGCAACCGTCCAGACGGTACAGTGATTACCGTGACAGCGACCCGCGACCGGATCCTCGACGCCCTCGAAACCCTGCTGCTGGAGAAAGGCGTCTCCCAGGTCACCCTCGAAAACGTCGCCGCGGCGGCCGGGGTCTCCAAGGGCGGGCTGCTCTACCACTTCAAGAGCAAGGACGCGCTGCTCGCCGGGCTGGTCCGCCGCCTCGGCGAGCGCGCCGACCAGCAGCTGACGCAGGCCGTCGCGCAGGGTCGATCGGTGGCCGAGTGGTATCTGCAGAGCCCCAGCACCGACAGCGATTCCGATGCCCTCGAGCTGGCCCTGTACCGCTCGATGATGGCGGCCATGCGGACCGTCGATGCCCACGACCAGCGCGACAATGAGGCACAACGCGCGCTGACCGCGGTAATGGACGCCTGGAAATCAGGACTGGACACCGAATTCGACGACCCGGTGCACGCCGAGATCGTCCGCCTGGTCGGTGACGGCGTCTACCTGCGCGCCCTGCTCGGTCTCCCTCCGATCCCCCCGGACCACTACCGCGCGGTCATCGACCGCCTGCTCACCCCGGACCAGGATCACACCGCGCCCGCCGCGAACTGAACCAGCCAACTCGGAATGGCCCGAGCACCGGGCTGTTCCGCTCGCACACTTCCCAAAGGTGGGAAGCAGCGCACAGGTCCGCTCGGTAGCGTCGGCGCGTTCGACGGTGTCCAGTGTTTCGGAGTTGGTGGTTCCCATGCGGGATGTGGCTGTGCGGAGTCTGGAGATCATGGGGGCGGGTGAGCGCGCCGATTTCGATGCCGTTTATCACCCGCGGGCGCGAAATCGGGAGGCTCGACGGGAGCCGCTCGCGTGCCGGGAACCGGGACCGGCCGGGTTCTATGCGACCGCGCTGTGGCTGCGGGGCGCGTTCTCCGGCATCCAGCATCGGGTGAACACGGTCGTCGCCGAGGGGGATCTGGTGTGCCTGGACACCGTGATGAGCGGGCGTCAGGTCGGGCCGTTCGTCGTGTTCACGCCCGAGGGTGAGGTGGCCCGGGAGTTTCCCTCGTACGGCCGGACATTCGAAGTGGTACAGACACACTGGATACGCATCGAGAACGGCCTCGTCGTCGAGCACTGGGCCGCGCGCGACGACCTGTCTCGCGCCCAGCAGCTCGGCTGGATCGCCTGATTCGCACCGTATTGCCTGAAAGGCGGACAACCGACAGTTGGCGGATAGACTCTGCCACGTGCTTCCCGCTGCCGCCGATCGGGCCGGTCTGTCGTCCGGGCCCGCCGCGATGGCGCCTGTCCCCGGCTCCGATGCCCAGGACTTCGGGCTCGATGCCGGCGAGTCGGTACCGATCCGGCCGCTGTCGTTTCGCGAGCTGCTGGATCTGCCGTTCGCGGTGATCCAGGCGGACATCAAGAAGCTGGCGGCCCTCGGCCTGGCCGGGCTGGTGCTGGCCGAGGACATCGTCGTCGCGATCACCGTCGCCGGTTCCGCCGCGACGCAGGGCTCGGATGCCGGAACCGCCTGGTCCGCAATACTTTCCACGGCCGTCACCGGCTGGCTGCTGCGACTGTTCCTGCGCGGGGTGACCGTGCCGATCGGCCTGGCCGGTGTCCGCGGACGACCGATGACCTGGCGCGGGGCGCTGCGGCAGCTCGGCCGCCGACTCGGTCCGCTGCTGGGCGATCGGCTGTTCTACACGCTGCAGGGTATCGCCGTACCGGCGATGGGTCTGCTCGTCGTGTTCGCCGGAATCCTCGGGGCGATACCGCTGCTGGGGTGGCTGCGGGCGCGGCGACTGTGCCTGGTTCCGGCGCTGTTCGAGGAGCAGGCGACGTATCGTGGTGCCGTGGGGAGGGCGAAAATCCTTGCCGCCGGAGCGGAATGGCGGCTGGCCGGGCTGTGGCTCGCGCAGCGCGTACTTTTTCTGGTGATGGCGGTGCCGCTGCTTGGTGTGCCCCTGTTCATCTCGGACTTCTCCGGCACCCATCGCTGGGCGGTCATTGTCCTGGCCACCTCCGGCGTACTGCTCATCGCGGCATTCACCGAGGTCGTCGACGCGGCCACGAGTGTGGTCGGCTATGTCGACCGGCGCTGCCGCCGCGAGGCCATGGACGTGCGGATTCCCGATCCCGCCAAGCGAATTCCGGGGACGATACGGTGAACCGCGGCGACAGTCCAGAATTCGCCGCACCCGAACCTCCACCCCGGCCGATGGATGCGGGCGAGCGCGATGCCCCATTCCACGACCTGCCGGCATCGGGGGGACAGTACTTCGGCCCCGGCACGCCGTCGGTCCCCCCGGTTCCCGCGCTGGGCCCGGCGGGCACCCACCGCGCCACCGCGGATCAGGCTGCCCTGCACCGCGATTTCACCACCGCGCTGCGCGAACGCTTCCGCGCGGTGACCCGCGGACTGGAACAGAACGGCCTGCTAGAGGTCCAGCGCTCCCGCACCGCGCGGGAGACCGCCGACGCCGCGGCCACCACCGCACAGGCCACCGAACTGCCGAGCGCGGCACGGAGTTTCGACGAGGTCGTATACGGCGGGCGATCCGCCACCGAGGCCGAGTATCGCCTGCTCGAACAGGCCGACCGCTACTCGCTCGCGCCGCCGCCTCCCGACGAACCCGTCGAGACGATCGAACGCGAACGCCGGACCGTGCGGTGGCGGCCCCCGCCCCTGCCCGAGCTGCTGCGCAGCCCCAAGTTCTGGGCCGCGGTGTTCGGCGTGCTGCTCGTGGCGTTGATCATCTACGTGCTGCTGCATCTGTCCGGGGCGCCCAAGGCTCCGCCCATGCCCTCGGAACCGATCGTCCCGCCCGACGAGCCGAAGCCCCCGCCGCCGAATATCAATGACGCGGGCAGCGATTCGATCTTCGGGCGACTGCCGCACTGGCTGGCCTACGGCGGATTGCAGTGGCTGATCTGTGCCGTGCTGGTGGTCTGGTGGCGAGCGCGCCGGCGTGGTGCGCTGGTCGGTGAGCCGCGTCCGGTGCAGGTCGCGGCGAACGAGCTGCTCGCCGGGCAGGCCGCGCTGTACCGCCGCGCCAAGGATCGGGACCATACGGCCGCGAAGCTGCGGGCGGCGATGTTGCGCCGGATCCGGCCCGCACTGGGCTTGACCGCCGATGCCCCGCCGGAACGGGTGGTCGGGACGCTCGCCGCGCGCCTCGGGGGCCCCGCGGATCGGTACGGCGCGGCGCTGTACGGCCCGGTGCCCGACGACGCCACCCTGGAATTGATTGCCGCACAACTGGACCTGATCGAATCGGAGATCGTATGACGGAGATCGCATGACACGGGCGGATATCGACCACACCCCCACCGCACAGGACGCCCATCGCGCACTGGGCGCGCTGCGGGCCGAGATCGGCAAGGCCGTCGTCGGCAACGACCAGGCCGTCATGTTCCTGGTGCTGGCGCTGCTGTGCCGCGGCCATGTGCTGCTGGAAGGCGTTCCGGGCGTGGCAAAGACGCTGCTCGTGCGGGCGCTGGCCACGGCGCTGGAACTCGAGCATTCGCGCGTCCAGTTCACCCCCGACCTGATGCCCGGCGATGTGACCGGCTCGCAGATCTACGATCCACATTCCGCGGAGTTCACCTTCCGCCGCGGACCGGTCTTCACCAACCTGCTGCTGGCCGACGAGATCAACCGTACGCCGCCGAAAACCCAGTCGGCACTGCTGGAGTCGATGGAGGAGCGGCAGGTCTCGGTCGACGGCAAGCCGCGGCCGCTGCCGGATCCGTTCGTCGTGATCGCGACCCAGAACCCGATCGAGCAGGAGGGCACCTATCCCCTTCCGGAGGCGCAGCTGGACCGGTTCCTGTTCAAGGTCGACATCCGCCTGCCCGAGCGCGAGGACGAATTCCGCATCCTGCAGCGCCATGCCGCCGGCTTCGATCCGCGCGACCTGGACGCCGCGGGACTGCATCCGGTGGCGGGACCGTCGCATATCGCGGTGGCCCGGGCCGCGGTCTCCGAGGTGACGGCCAGCCCCGAGGTGCTGGCCTACATCGTCGACTTGTGCCGGGCCACGCGCAGTTCGCCCGCCGTGCAGCACGGCGCGTCGACCCGCGGCGCCACCGCGCTGCTGGCCGCCGCACGGGCGTTCGCGTGGCTCAACGGCCGCGGCTTCGTCACTCCCGACGACGTGAAAATCGTTGCGGTGGCTGTGCTTCGGCATCGCTTGCAGCTGCGGCCGGAGGCGGAACTGGACGGGGTGACCGCCGAGGGCGTGATGTCCTCGCTGCTGATGTCCGTCCCGGTTCCGGTGTAGCGCAATGGTTGTCAGCGGCCGGTTGGCCGCGGTCGCGGCGGTGGCGGCGCTCGTGGTGATGGTCGCGGCGCCCTCGTGGCTGGGCGTGCTCATCGTGAGTATGCTGCTGCTCGCGCTGATCGTGGCCGACAGCGCGGCGGCGGGAAGGGCGGCGAGCCTGGAACTTTCGCGCCCGTCGCTGTCCACGGTGCGCGTCGGGCGTGAGACCGCCGTGGAACTGACCGTCATCAATCGCGGCGCGCGGCCGATCCGCGGGTACCTCTGGGACGACTGGCCCGACAGCGCCCGCGCCGACCGCCGTATTCATCGCCTCCGCCTGGGACCGAACACCAAGATCCGGATCACCACCACCCTGACCCCGACCTATCGCGGCGACCGGGTGGCCGGTCCGGTCACGCTGCGCCTGCTGGGCCCGCTGGGCCTGGCCGGCTGGCAGTCCCGGCGGGCGGTGGATGCCCGGGTGCGCGCGCTGCCCGCGTTCCGCAGCGAGCGGGTGCTGTCCTCGAAGGTCAAGCAGCTCCAGCAGCTCGAGGGCCGCAACGTGGTGAACATCCGCGGACAGGGCGCCGAATTCGATTCCTTCCGTGAGTATGTCGCCGGTGACGACGTGCGCGCCATCGACTGGCGAGCCACCGCCCGCGCGACCGACGTGCTGGTTCGCACCTGGCGTCCCGAACGCAATCGGCACGTGCTGATGCTGTTGGACACCGGGCGGTACAGCGCCGGATTGGTCGGCGCGAGTTCGGGATTCGTGACCGGCGGCGCAACGACGCCCGACAGGCGTCCGGTCGACCCCGCCGAGGGCACTCGGCTGGAGGCGAGCATCGAGGCGGCGCTGCTGCTGGGCGGGCTCGCCACCGCGGCCGGGGACATGGTCGCCCTGCTCGCCTACGACCGGCAGGTGCGGGCCGAGGTGCGCACCGCGGGCGGAAAGGGACTGCAGTCCAGGCTGATGCACGCGCTGGCCGGTGTCGTCCCGGCGCTCGTGGATACCGACACCGCGGGCCTGGTGCGGGCAGCGATCCAGCGCGCGCGCCGCCGCAGCCTGGTGGTGTGGTTCACCGGCCTGGACGGCGCCATGGTCGAGGAGAACCTGCTCCCGGTGCTGCCCGTGCTGGCGCAGCGCCATCGCGTCCTGCTGGTCTCGGTCACCGATCCGGACATCGCCGCGGCCGCCACCCGCCGCGGCACCCCCGCTGACATCTACACCGCGGCGGCCGCGGAAAATCTGCTCGCCGAACGCGCCCTCGTCCGGGAATCACTGCGCCGCAAGGGGATCGACGTCGTGGCGACCTCCCCCGACCGCCTCCCCGAGGCCCTCGCCGACGAATACCTGGAACTCAAGCGCTCCGGCGCCATGTGATCCCGGCACTCCGGTCCCGAGTCGCATCGCGCCACAACATCTCTCACCACGAGGGCGCATTGCCCCGCCACTAGGAGTCCACTGTCGCGATGGGCCGTGCGCCCAAGTCCGTGCCACGAATCGGCGATCGCCAGCCGGGGAACCGACAGAGCCTTGATGAGGTGCAATCCGCCTTCGCCTCCGGCGATCGTGAACTTCGGGGGCACCACACGTACACCGTTGCGATCGCGAGCGGCAGCGCCCGCGAATTATGGTGGGTTGGAGATGGAGCCGGCGCGCCGATGATGCGCGCGGCGGATTCACTGACGACGCCAGATCAGGTCGGCATCCGGCGATCGATCGGCCGGGCCTCGGGATCAGGCCGGGCGCTGCCAACCCGAGTCGATGGAGGGCGCGAAAGGTGTGGGCGCGAAGGACATCGGGGCTACCAGAACCGGCGCCGCGACCACCGATCGCTGGACGGTGAGGGTGCGGCGCTGGCGTTCGGAGATCAGGGCGCCGAGGATCTGCAGTGGGGGGTGGCCGGCGGGCGGGACGACCCGCAACTGGGTGCAGACGGCGGCGACCAGGGCGTTGCCGAGGTTATACTGCACCTCGGGGGTGAGGCTGGCGTAGCGGGTCAGGTACTGACGGATCGGCAGGGCCAGATCTTCGCCCAGTCCGGACAGGTCCAGGTGCTGCGCCCAGCCCTGCAGCCAAGGCGGCGCAACGGCCAAGGCGGGCAACGGAATCGTGGCGCGATCGTGCACCACGACGGTGCCTGCGAGCACATCACCCACGCGGCGGGCGCGCGGCGAGCACAGCGAGGTGACGACCGCGACCGCGCCGAAGCCGCCCAGGCTCCAGAAGTCCACGATCACCCAGGACAGGCCGCGGGTGAGCGCGTGCCGGAAGTCGATGGGGCCGCCGTCGCCGCGCACCACGCGCAGGCCCAGCACGAGCTTGCCGACGGTCCGGCCGTGCATCAGGGTTTCGCAGGTGACCGGATATCCGACCAGGATGGCGACGAAGGTGACCAGGGTGATGGTGTTGAACCACGCGCTGTCCGGCTGGATTTGCAGCATGACCGCGGCGATGGCGAGCACCAGGATCCAGCCCACCATTGCCTGCAGCAGAAGATCGATCAGCATCGCCGCGGCCCGGGTCGGGATCCGCGCGATGGGAAGGTCGAGGGCGACGGCCTCGCCGGTGGTGAATACGGCCATGATCTGTTCACCATAACGGGCGTCGTGACCGGCCGGACCGACAGCGAACGATTCGTCGGACCGGAGAGATACCATCCCCGTGCGGCCCGCGCGGAGCGTGCCGCGAGAGCGAAGACGCGGCCGGACGCCGCACGGAAACCGGAGCGCGGCGGAGGGGCACGAAGACAGTGGACGTGGACGCATACACATACACGCACCGCCAGTCGTGGTACCGGCTCGACCAGCTGTCCCGGCAGCACCGGCTGTCCGGCGCGGAGGCCGACGAGCTGATGGCGCTGTACCGGCGCACCTCCCAGCAGTTGTCCCGGTTGCAGTCCCATTCGCCGGATCCGGAGCTGATCGGCGGCCTGTCCGCGCTGCTCACCAGGGCACGCGGCCGGGTGCTCGGCACCCGGGTCGAGGCGTGGCGCGCGGTCGGGCGCTTCTTCACCCACAGCTTTCCCGCGGCGGTCTACCGGATCTGGCCGTGGTGGACCGGCGTGGCCGCGGCATTCGTGGCGATTGCGGCGGGGCTGGGTGTCTGGGTCTCCGGATCCGGTTCCGCGCGCAGGATTTTGGGCGTGCCCGCCGATCCGGGCAGCCTCACCAGCCCCGGCGGCGAGTTCGAGACCTACTACTCCGCGCACCCGCACGACGCGTTCGCCGCGCAGGTCTGGACGAACAACGTCTGGGTGTCCGCGGTCGCGCTGTTCACCGGGCTGCTGATCCTCCCCGCGGTGTACGCGCTGTTCATGAACGCGCTCAACGTCGGCGTCTCGGCGGGCCTGATGGCCGATGCGGGCCGGTTGGACGCCTTCTTCGGATTCATCCTCCCGCACGGCATGCTCGAGCTGACCGCGGTCTTCGTGGCCGGGGGCGCGGGCCTGAAGCTGGGCTGGACGCTGATCGATCCGGGCCGGCGCAGTCGTGCGCAGGCGCTGGCGCGGCAGGGCCGGGCCTCGGCGACCGTGGCGCTGGGCCTGGTCGCGGTGCTGGCGGTATCCGGGACGATCGAGGGTTTCATCACGCCCAGCGGCTGGCCCGCGCCGGTCCGGATCGGCATCGGGCTGATCGCCGAGCTGGGCTTTCTGGTCTACGTGTTCGGGGTCGGCCGTCGGGCCGCGAAGGGGTCGGTGTAGTTACCGCCGGGCGCACAATCGGCTAACAGCGCGTAATTGGCTTGCGTAGCGAGGCGCGGTGACCCAAGATCGAGTCGGATAATTTGAGAGCCACTGGCCGCAGCGAGTCCAGCTCAGCTGCGGCCAGCGTTACCGTCAACTCTACACAATCGTTATCCCGATGCAACCTCCCCTCCGCCTGGCGCGTGTGTAGGTCACGGCCCGAAAGCGGTGGTCCGGCAGGGACAATCGATCCTTCGGCAAATCCGTAGCGCCCACTCTGTTGCGAGTCCGGAACATCCAGCGTGGCGTTGTGCCCGATCCCTCCCATTCGGCCCGGAACGGGCTGCGGCATATGTCCGAAAACGCCCATCGCAAGGTTAACCAGCCTCGTAGAATCGCCACCTTCTAGGCACATCAACACCGCACAACCAGGGCATATACCACGGAAATTACCGATGACGGAACGGTTGCCATATAGTAAACAAACCTCAAGTTTGTTAATGCGGGCCAATTCCGGAATGCAGTTAGGTGATAGGGCCTTATCTGCGTACGGACACCCAAATACGCGGCGGAGATACCGCTCCGTGATCATTTTGTTCGTGCCCGCAACCAAACCCGCGCGCCCCGCGCCCTCACCGTGGATGCGGCGAAGATCACACCGCGACGGAAAACCTTCGCCCGGACCTCGTCCGGGATTCACCACCGGTACACGCGAATCGGTCCGGGAGCGAGTCGCTAACCGATGCGCAGGATGCCGCTGAGTGTGCCCTGCAGTATCCGGTGGTCCCGGGTGATCAGCGGCGCGGTCTGCAGGGGATCCTCGGCGATCGTGCCGGGCAGCGGGCTGCGCGAAACGACCGCCCCGGTCTCGGCGTCGACCGCGGCGAACTCGAAACCATCCAGCGGCGTGGCGTCCGGCAGGCCGACCCGGTCCACCGTGTAGATCAGGCCGTCCGCCGCGGACAGGATCGGCACCGCCGAGCTGCGCACCGGGCTGTCCCAGACCGTGTGACAGCCGTCCGCGCCGACATCCACCCGCGTCATGCCGCCGGTGAACGACGCACTCGACGGCACGGACGGACCCGCGCCCTGCGGCAGCGTCGGATACGGATAGCCGTAGGTGCTGGCCACGACCACCGTGCGGCCCAGGCCGATCGGCGCGTTCTCGCTACCCGGGCCGCCGCGCGTCAGCACCGGCTGGCTGCACACCAATTGCCCGGTGCCGGAACGAAATACGAGCAGATGCGCGGCTCCGGCGGCATTGTCGACGATGGTCACGTAGTCCGCGCCGGTCTTCGGGCCGAAGTAGACGGGTGTGGATCCGGTGCCCCAGCTGAGCTGCCCCGGCTTGCGGCCGGGGCCGCGGTCGTAGGCGCGGCGCCAGGAGATCTCGGGGCGGCCGGAGTCACCAGTGTGGAATTCGTAGAGCGCGAACGTGGTGGCGACGGCGATTCGGCCGTTCGGGGTCGCGGAGATGCTGTTCTCGACCATCTCCCCGGCCGGAAGGGAGACCGCCGAGACTCCCCCTGCCGCGCCCACCCGCCCGACGACCGCGTGCTCGGTGGCGAACCACACCGCGCCGCTGGAATCCGGAACCAGTCCCACGACACTGTCGCCCGCGGGCACCACGCCGGACAGATCGACCGACGACGTCACCGCGAGGGCCCATCGTCCCGCCGCGTCCCGCGCGTGCCCGATGCGCAGCAGGTGGCGGTTCCCGTCGACGACCACCAGCCGGTTCTCGTTGTCCAGGAAGGCATAGACGCCGCCGAGCAGTCCGCCCTTGGCCAGGGTCAGGGTCGCCGCGGCGGTTCCGAAACCGAGCGGTCCGGTTGCCCGGGGACCGATGAGTTCCACGGTCGGCGCCCGGTCGGCGATCGTGGTGCACAGCGCCACGACCAGCCCGTCCGTACCCTGCAGCAGCGTGGGACAGGCGTCCGCCAGCGGGTAGACCGTCGCGGAGACCGGCCGTGCACCCGGTCCGGCCAGCGGAGTCGCATCGGACGATCCGGCATCCGAATGCATCGTCGCCGAACCGAGCGGACCCAGGTAGGGGTTCGGCGCGGCGAATGGGCCCCATCCGGTGGAGGCCTGCGCGGGCGCGGCGAACGCCAGCAGCCCGGCGGTGCACAGTGCGGTCGCGATCATCCCGGGAAGACGTCGAATCATGGTGTGCACCTGCCCATTCCGCTGCGGTCACGGCATGGTCACGCCGCGACTCGAGCACAGTACCCGACCAGCCCGCACCCGACCCGACAGTCAACTGACCAAAAGATGGAAGCACCGGTCGCACCCGTTGGGCAGTTCGACGCCTGACCAGCTGGTCGTCGGCCGTCCGGTTCCCGTCGACGAGTGACCCGATGACACGCCCGGCCGCGTGAGACGCGTCTCTCACCCCGGACAGCGGCAATCAATCCTCGCGCGGTGACACAGAACATGTGTCCGGTCCGGACACAACCGCCCGATCTCGCTGCCCAGCACCGGGAATGGCGCGGGCCGAGGTGAGAAGAGACACAGCATGACGACGGCGGGTCAATGACAAACAGAAAGGCCGCAGACCGAATCCGGTCTGCGGCCTTCCCGCACCTGTGGGCGAAGGGGGACTTGAACCCCCACGTCCCGAAGGACACTGGCACCTGAAGCCAGCGCGTCTGCCATTCCGCCACTCGCCCGAGCGACTTGGAGACAGTAGCACGGGGTCGCGATCGGAACGAAATCGCCTGTTCACGGGCCTACACGGGGGATGGACAGCAGATGGGAACCGCCGAGCGTTGCCAGGAGTTACAGGTGTGGACGATCGTGGATATCATGCAATGACCGTGTCCGACCGTCGACACGCCCTATCGGCGTGTCGCGAATCCTGAACAGACGACCGACGCACACGCATACCGAAGGGAGGGTCGGCGATGGGGATAGTGACCAGGTTCGAACGGCGCCTGAAGGATGCCGTCGGCGACGGCTTCGCCCGTGTCTTCGGTGGCAGTGTCGTCCCCCAGGAGGTGGAGGCGGCGCTGCAGCGTGAGGCTTCCGATCGGGTCACCGAACTCGACGGCGGCCATCTGCTGGCCCCCAACAGCTACACCATCACCATCAACGCGGCGGACCTGCGGCAACTCGATGCCGACCATGACCTCACCACCCGGGCGTTCGCCAAACATCTGCAGGAATACATCCGCGATCAAGGGTGGCAGACCTACGGTGATGTGCATGTCGAATTCGAACCATCCCCTACGCTGCACACCGGGCAGTTCAGGACACGCGGACGGGTAGACCCGGACGCGGGCCGTCGCGAACAGACGGTCCGCGGTCCATCTCCCGGCCGTTCCGGACCGCCCCGACAACGAACCGCACACCCGCAACCAGGAGCTGGCCCCATGACGCAGAACTCAGGCTACGACCCCAGCCGTGAGCCCGCGGAGTCCGATCCACGCAACCGCGGGTACGCGCCGCCGCCCGCGGGCCGCCCGGGTCAGCAGGGCTACGACGAATACGGCCAGCAGGGCGGGTACCAGGCTCCCGCGGGTGGCGGATATCAGGCGCCGGGCGGCGGCGACTACGGCGAGTACCAGAACGGCCACGACTACCAGCAGGGCGGATACGGCCAGCAGGGTGGCTACGAGCAGCACGGCGGGTACGAGCAGCAGGGCGGCTACGGCCAGCACGGCGGGTACGAGCAGCAGGGCGGCTACGGCCAGCAGCAGGGCTACGGCGACCAGGCGTACGGCCAGCAGCAGGGGTACAGCGACCAGGCGTACGGCCAGCAGGGCTACGAGCAGCAGGCCGGCCACGGCCAGCAGCAGGCGTACGGTCAGGCCCCCGGCGGGTACGACCAGGGCTACGCCCAGTCCCCCGGCGGGTACGAGCAGGGCGGCTACGGGCAACAGCAGGGCTACGGCCAGCAGGGGTACGAGCAGCAGGGCGGGTACGGCCAGCAGCAGGGCTACGGCCAGCAGGGCGGTGCCCAGGGGGGCGGCTACGGCGCGCCCGCACAGGCCGCTCCCGCGGGCGGGTCGAGCTATTCGGCCACTCTCCAGCTCGACGACGGCAGCGGGCGCACCTATCAGCTCCGCGAGGGCAGCAACATCATCGGACGCGGCCAGGACGCACACTTCCGGCTCCCCGATACCGGCGTGTCCCGCCGCCACATCGAGGTCCGGTGGGACGGTCAGGTCGCGATGCTCTCGGACCTCGGATCGACCAACGGAACGCTGGTCAACGGGTCGCCGGTGCAGGATTGGCAGCTCGCCGACGGCGATATCATCCGCGCCGGACATTCCGAGATCCTGATCCGGATCGTCTGATCCCGTAAGCTCGCCGATACAGATCACGTTATGGCGCGAAATCCTCGCCCGTATCGTGATCGCAACCGGTCATCGGCCCTATGATGCTGCCAGCCCTCGCCCCGGCAGCAGGTCCGTGCTGACCCAGCAGGCCGGTTGGGGGACAAGGCGTCGTACTCGACTCGGTCGAACAGGAGGTGGAGCACCGTGCAGGGACTGATCCTGCAACTGACCCGTGCGGGGTTCCTACTGTTGTTGTGGCTGTTCGTATGGGCGGTGCTCCGTACCCTGCGCAGCGACATCTACGCGGCATCCGGCATCCGGATCCAGCCCCGGGCCGCACGCGGTTCCGCGGTGCTGCCTTCCTTCAGCCGTGGCCAGAAGGGCGCCAAGTATCTAGTGGTGACTCAAGGTTCACTCGCCGGCACTCGAATCACACTCGGCGCGCAGCCGGTGCTCATCGGGCGTGCCGACGATTCCACGCTGGTACTCACCGACGACTATGCCTCCACCAGGCATGCTCGGCTCTCGCCGCGCGGCGACGACTGGTACGTCGAAGATCTAGGATCCACCAATGGGACGTACCTCGACCGCGCGAAAGTCACTACCCCCGTGCGGGTTCCGCTCGGGTCCCCCGTCCGTGTCGGTAAGACAGTGATCGAGCTGCGATCGTGACCCTTGTTCTCCGTTACGCGGCGCGCAGCGACCGCGGTCTCGTTCGAGGTAACAACGAGGATTCCGTCTACGCGGGCGCGCGCCTGCTGGCGCTCGCCGACGGCATGGGCGGCCACGCCGCCGGCGAGGTGGCCTCCCAGCTGATGATCGCCGCCCTGGCCCATCTCGACGACGACGAGCCCGGCGACGATCTGCTGGGCAAGCTCGACCGGGCGGTGCACTCGGGCAATGCCGCCATCGCGGATCAGGTCGAGGAAGAGCCCGAACTGGACGGCATGGGCACGACGCTCACCGCAATCCTGTTCGCGGGCAAGAAACTCGGCCTCGCGCATATCGGCGATTCGCGCGCCTACATGTTCCGCGACGACGTGCTGACCCAGATCACCCGCGACGACACGTTTGTGCAGTCACTGGTCGACGAGGGCCGCATCACCGCCGAGCAGGCGCACACCCACCCGCAGCGATCGCTGATCATGCGGGCGCTGACCGGCAACGAGATCGATCCCACACTGACTATGCGCGAGGCGCGCGCGGGCGATCGCTACCTGCTCTGCTCGGACGGCCTGTCCGATGTGGTCAGCGACGAAACCATCGCGAATACGTTGCGCGAGGGCAATACCGACGAGTCCGCGGACCGGCTCATCGAGCTCGCCCTGCGCAGCGGTGGCCCCGACAATGTCACGGTCGTCGTCGCCGATGTCATCGACCTGGACTACGGCCAGAGCCACCCGATCGTGGCCGGCGCCGCCTCCGGCGAGGACGAGGACACCCCGCCCCCCAATACGGCAGCCGGACGCGCGGCGGCGATGCGCCCTCCTCGCGCGGCGCCGCGACGACCCTCAGTGGCCCCGGAACCACCGGAGCCGCGTAAGAGTCACAAGCTCCGCTGGATCCTGCTGACGCTGGCGCTGATCGCCGCCGTGGTGGTCGGACTCGTGGTGGGCTACAAGATGATTCGCAACAACTACTACGTCGGCGCCGATAACGGCAACGTGGTTATTGTGCGCGGGCTGCCCGGATCGGTGCTCGGATATTCCATCCATGACGTGGATCAGCTCGCCTGCGTGCAGCGCGACGGCCAGGTGGGCCTGGCGAGCCCGGGAGAGGACTTCCCGGACGGATGCCGGCAACTCCAGGTCGCCGATCTGCAGCAGACCGGACGCGACAAGGTGAACAGCGGCCTGCCCCCCGGCGCGCTGGACGATGCGCACCGCCAGCTGGACAAGCTCGCCCAGCAGGATCTGTTGCCCGCCTGCACGACCACCGTCCCGGTCTCGACGCCGCCGTCGAGCACTCCCACCGCCGCCTCGCCCACGCCCACCGCTCCGGGCGGCGCCCCGGGCAGCACCGGCACGCCCGGCACTTCCGGCGTTCCGATTCCCGCCAGCAGCGATGCCCGGCCCGGTACTCCCGGACCGGCCAGCGCCGTACCCGCCCCGCCGACGACCACGTCGTCGGTCCCGCAAACCCCGGGGGAGAACTGCAGGAAGGCGGACTGATGTCCGCACCGGCACCGCCATCCGCGGGGGCCTTCCCCAGCCCCCCGGGCGGGTTCGCCCCCGCTCCCCCGCCCTCGACCCGTCGCAATATCGAACTATTGCTGCTGGTGGTCGCTGTCGTCATCACGATGGTGGCGATGGTGCTGGTGGAGGCGAGTCTGGACCAGCGGCTCTCCTGGGAGCTGGCCAAACTCGGCCTGTCCTATCTGGCCCTGGTCGGGGTCGCCCATCTGGCGGTGCGCCGGTTCGCCTCGTTCGCCGATCCGCTGCTGCTACCGATCGCGGCGCTGCTGAACGGGCTGGGCCTGGTGCTGATTCACCGCCTGGACCTGGCCGGCCCGCAGACCGTCGGCGGCAGCGACGCCGACCACCAGATGCTCTGGACCGCCGGCGCGGTCCTGGTGTTCGCCGCGGTGCTGGTGGTGGTGCGCGACTACCGCACCCTGGCCCGATACAATTACACGCTCGGACTGATCGGCGCGGCCGCACTCCTGGTTCCAGCCGTGCTGCCCGAGAGGTATTCGGAGACGAACGGGGCCAAGATCTGGCTGCGGCTGCCCGGATTCACGGTGCAGCCGGGCGAATTCGCGAAGGTGCTGCTGGTCGTCTTCGTCGCGGCGTTGCTGGTGGCCAAGCGCGATCTGTTCACCGCCGCCGGACGCCGCGCGTTCGGGGTGGAGCTGCCGCGCCCGCGCGACCTCGGTCCGATCCTGCTGGTCTGGGTCGTCTGCGTCGGCGTGCTGGCGTTCGAGCGGGATCTGGGTGTGAGCCTGCTGATCTTCGCAACCGTGCTGGCGCTGCTGTACATCGCGACCGAGCGGGTGGGCTGGCTGGTCACCGGCGGAGCGCTGCTGATCCTCGGACTTGCCTTCGCCTACAACACATTCGGGTTCATGCGGACCCTGGTGCACACGTGGCTCGACCCGTTCGCGGTGTACAACAGCACCGGCTACCGGATCGCCCAGTCGCTGTTCGGGCTGGCAACCGGCGGCCTGGCGGGCACGGGCCTGGGCAGCGGGCGCCCCGATCAGGTGCCCTTCGCCAAGACCGACTTCATCGTCGCCACCGCCGGTGAGGAGCTGGGCCTGATCGGGCTGGCGGCGATCCTGCTGCTGTTCACCGTGTTCGTCGTGCGCGGGCTGCGCACCGCACTCGCGGTGCGGGACAGCTTCGGCAAGCTGCTGGCGGCCGGGCTGGCGTTCACCATCGCGGCACAGGTGTTCCTGGTCGTCGGCGGTGTGACCAAGCTGATCCCGCTCTCGGGCCTGGCCACCCCGTTCGTCTCCTACGGCGGCTCGGCGCTGCTGGCCAACTATGCGCTGCTGGCACTGCTGATCCGGATCTCCGACTCCGCGCGCGCCCCCGCGCCGGTCCGCAAGCGCGAGCCCGCACCCACCGAGGTGTTCGGCGCGGTGAAAACACAGATCATCAAACCGGACAAGACCGACTTGATCCGCCTGGCTGAGGGGGAACCGGCATGAACACACCACTGCGCCGCGTCGCCATGGCCGTGCTGGTGATGATCGTCGCGCTGCTACTGAACGCCACCTACGTCCAGGTGATCAAGGCTGACAGCCTGCGCAGCGATCCCCGCAACTCGCGTGTGCTGCTGGACGAGTACTCCCGCCAGCGCGGGCAGATCTCCGCCTCGGGCACGGTGCTGGCCAGCTCGGTCGCCACCGACGACCGCTACAAGTACCTGCGCACCTACCCCACCGATCCGGCGGCGTACGCGCCGGTGACCGGGTTCTATTCGATGCAGTACGGGCGCACCGGACTCGAGCTCGCCGAGGATTCGGTGCTCAACGGATCGGACAGCAAGTTGTTCGGCCGCAGGCTGATCGACCTCATCTCCGGTCGCGATCCGCGCGGCGGCAATGTGGTCACCACGATCAACCCGATCATGCAGAAGGTCGCCTACGACCAGTTGACCAGCAACGGCTACACCGGCTCGGTGGTCGCCATCGAGCCGAGCACCGGCCGCATCCTGGCCATGGTGTCCACCCCGAGCTACGACCCGAACCAGCTAGCCTCGCACGACGGCGCCGCCAGCACCAAGGCGTGGGACCAGCTCAGCTCGGACCAGAAGCAGCCGCTGCTGAATCGCGCGATCTCGCAGACCTATCCGCCCGGATCCTCGTTCAAGGTGATCACCTCGGCCGCGGCGCTGGAGTCGGGCATCCAGACCACCGATCAGTTCTCGGCCGACCCGCGAATCACGTTGCCCGACACCAACACCACGCTGGAGAACTTCGACGGCGAGCACTGCGGCAACGGCGCCACCGCGACGATGGAGCTGGCCTTCGCCCTGTCCTGCAACACCGCCTTCGCGCAGATCGGCATGAAGGTGGGCGCGGCCAAACTCAAGGACACCGCGGCCGCATTCGGCATCGGCACCCACTCGGGCATTCCGCTGCCGGTGGCCGACAGCACGGTCGGCACGATTCCGGACCAGGCCTCGCTCGCCCAGAGCAGCATCGGCCAGCGCGACGTGGCGATCACCCCGCTCGACGACGCGGTCGTCGCGGCCACCGTCGCCAACGGCGGCGTGCGGATGGAACCGCACCTGATCGATCAGACCCAGGGGCCCGACCTGAGCGAGCTGTCCCGGACCAAGCCGGTGGCGGCCGGTCAGGCGATCAGCCCGCAGGTGGCCTCGACGCTGACGAACATGATGATCGACTCGGAGAAGAACACATTCCAGGGCAATACAACCCCCTTCCAGATCGCCTCCAAGACCGGCACGGCCGAACACGGCGCGGATCCCGGCACGACTCCGGCGCACTGCTGGTACGTCGGCTTCGCCCCGGCGCAGAACCCGAAGATCGCGATCGCTGTCGTCGTCGAGAACGGTGGCAACATGGGACTGCGGGGCACCGGCGGATTCGTGGCATCCCCCATCGCACGAGCCGTGCTCGAGGCCGGTCTGCAGGGGGGCTGAACGTTATGAAACAGAGCCTACGGGGGCTGGAATGCTGACCAATGGTGCGCTGATCGCGGACCGCTACAGACTTCAACGCTTGATCGCCACCGGCGGCATGGGCCAGGTATGGGAGGCGCTGGACACGGTGCTGGACCGCCGGGTGGCCGTGAAGGTACTCAAGGCGGAGTTCTCGGCCGATCCGACGTTCCGGCTCCGGTTCCGCACCGAGGCCAAGACGACCGCGCAGCTCAATCACCCGGGCATCGCCGGCATCTACGACTACGGCGAGACCATGGACCCGCAGGGCGGCGAACTCGCCTACCTGGTCATGGAATTGGTGCAGGGGGAACCGCTGAACGCGGTGCTGAACCGGCTCGGGCGGCTGTCTGTCGTGCAGGGGCTGGACATGCTCGAGCAGACCAGCCGCGCGCTCGAGGTCGCCCATGCCGCCGGCGTCGTGCATCGCGACGTGAAGCCCGGCAATATCCTGGTGACCCCGACCGGCCAGGTGAAGATCACCGACTTCGGCATCGCCAAGGCCGTGGACGCCTCGCCGGTGACCAAGACCGGCATGGTGATGGGCACCGCCCAGTACATTGCGCCCGAGCAGGCGACCGGCGAGGACGCCACCTCCTCCAGCGACGTGTACTCGCTGGGTGTCGTCGGCTACGAGGCCCTCGCCGGGCAGCGGCCGTTCACCGGCGACGGCGCGCTGACCGTCGCGATGAAGCACGTGCGCGACACCCCGCCGCCGATGCCGTCGGATCTACCGCCCAATGTGCGCGAGCTGATCGAGATCACCATGGCCAAGGATCCGGCGCGGCGTTATCGCAGCGGCGGGGAGTTCGCCGACGCGGTCGCCGCGGTGCGGGCGGGCCGGCGTCCGCCGACGCCGCGCAGCATGCCCGGCGGACCGCTCCC
Organism: Nocardia albiluteola; assembly: GCF_018860155.1. Taxonomy (GTDB): domain Bacteria; phylum Actinomycetota; class Actinomycetes; order Mycobacteriales; family Mycobacteriaceae; genus Nocardia; species Nocardia albiluteola. Next base: position 223,569 of record NZ_JAHKNI010000001.1, on the reverse strand, counting down.
GGCCGGTGCGGCGCGGGTGTTGCCGCCAACGGGCGCGACCACCGTGCTGCCCCGCGACTACGACCGCGATTACGACCACGACTACGACGACGAATTCGACGACGACGCACACTATTCCGCCCATCCGCCCGGGGCCACCACGGGCCTGCCCGGCGGCCGCGGCACCGTTCCGCCCGGTACCCGGGCCGCCGCCGGCCTGGACGACGAGCCCGGGCTGAGCCGGGCGGCCAAGGCGATGATCGGCCTCGGGGTCGGCGCCGTGCTGCTCGGCGGCGCCGCGGCGTGGGTGCTGTTGAGCGGGCATCCGCCGCAGAATTCCGTGACTCCCTCGGTGCGGACGTTCACCTCGACCGTCGCCCCGACGACCACCACGACCGCACCGCCGACCACCACCGAAGAAACGACGACCACGAGGCGGTACGTGCCGCCTCCGGTCACCACGACCACCACAGCCCCGTCCACGACGACCACGACGCCGTCGGCGACCACCACCCCCTCCGACACGACCACCGAGGATTCGACCACCCCGACAACCACCCGCAAACACCGTCCGGGTGTACCGCCATGGGCCACGGGTGACCAGACTTACCCCACCTGGGAACTACCATATCCAGGGGTTCCGGGTGCCAACGGAACGAGCAGCGAGAACACTCCGGGTCGGTACGGGCAGGGCCCGTACGGCCCCTACACGCACGGCCAATACAACAACAGCGCCCCAGCTACCTCCTCGCAAGGAACGCCATGACCACCCCGAAGAATCTGTCTTCTCGCTATGAGCTTGGCGAGATCATCGGATTCGGCGGTATGTCCGAGGTCCACAAGGCCCGGGACGAACGGCTGGGCCGCGATGTCGCCATCAAGGTGTTGCGCGCGGATCTGGCTCGCGACCCGACGTTCTATCTGCGGTTCAAGCGGGAGGCGCAGAACGCCGCGGCGCTGAACCATCCGGCGATCGTCGCGGTCTACGACACCGGCGAGGCGGAGGTCGACGGCGGGCCGCTGCCCTACATCGTGATGGAGTACGTCGACGGCGACACCCTGCGCGACATCGTGCGTGGCAAGGGGCCCATGGCGCCGCGGCGCGCCATGGAAGTCATCGCCGATGTCTGTGCGGCACTGGATTTCAGCCACAAGAACGGCATCGTGCACCGCGACATGAAGCCGGCCAACATCATGATCAACCGCCACGGCGCGGTGAAGGTGATGGACTTCGGCATCGCCCGCGCCATCGCGGACGGCGCGAATTCGATGACCCAGACCGCGGCGGTGATCGGTACCGCACAATATCTTTCGCCCGAGCAGGCCAGGGGCGAACAGGTCGACGCGCGCTCGGACGTGTATTCGGTCGGCTGCGTGCTCTACGAAATCCTCACCGGCGAACCGCCTTTCACCGGCGATTCCCCGGTGGCGGTGGCCTATCAGCACGTGCGCGAGGATCCCCAGCTGCCTTCGCACGTGCACCCGGGAGTGCCGCGCGAGCTGGATTCGGTCGTACTCAAGGCGATGAGCAAGAACCCGGCCAACCGGTACCAGACCGCGGCCGAGATGCGCGCCGACCTCATCCGGGTGCTCGGCGGGCAGAAGCCGCAGGCGCCCATGGTGATGACCGAGGAGGACCGCACCACCCTGCTGGGCAGCGCCGACGCGCAGCCGCGCTACCGCGGCGGCGACCGCGACAGCGATACCGCCGAACATGAGGCCGTCGGTTCGCGGGACCCGCGCCGCACGCTGCTGATCGGCGCGGTCGGGGCGGGCATCGTGGTGGTGCTGGTCGCGCTGTACTGGGTGTTGTTCGGCCCGGACGGCAGCTTCAATCAGGCGACCGTCCCCGACATGACGGGCAGGGCCGCCTCACAGGCGGTCGACCAGCTGCAGAAGGCCGGTTTCTCCGTCGCGACCCAGGACCGGGCCGACAGCAAGATGGCCACCGGCAACGTCATCTCCACCCAGCCCTCGGGCGGCACCCGGGCGCCCAAGGGCAGCACCGTGACCGTGCAGGTCTCCTCCGGACCGGCCCAGATCCCCGTGCCGCGGCTGGCGCAGCTCACCCAGCAGCAGGCCGAGCAGCAGCTCAACGCCCTCGGCCTGCGGCTGGATCCGAATATCGGCCACGACGCGTCCAGCATCGACGACAAGGACAAGGTGGTGAACCAGAATCCGCCGGAGGGCAGCAAGATCGACTCCGGCGCCGCGGTCACCATCTCGCTGGGCAAGGGTCCGGACCAGGTGCGCGTGCCGCAGGTGGTCGGGCAGTCGATCAGTGTCGCGCAACCCAACCTGACCGACAGCGCCGGATTCAAGATCGTCGTGCAGCAGGTGCCGTCCCCCCGCCCCAAGGGCGAGGTGATCGCGACCAACCCCGCGGGCGGATCGATGGCAGACAAGGGTTCGACCGTGACGGTGCAGGTGTCGGGCGGCGATCAGATCGCGATGCCGGACCTGAACGGGATGACGCCCGTGCAGGCGGTGGACGCGCTGCATGCGGCGGGCTGGACCGGTGGCGCGGGACAGATCGTCCAGTCCACCCAGGGCACCTTCGACGCCGGGAACGTCGGGCGGATCGTGGATCAGCAGCCCAAGTCGGGCACCTCGGTCGGAAAGACCGCGACGATCACGATCGTGACCGGAGTGCTCGGCCCGCCCTAGCTTCAGCTCAGCACGAGGTGGCGGTTCATGGACATGGCCTCGTCGGCCATGTCCACCAGCTCGACCACCTCGATGCCGTGATCGCGCAGCTTCTCCACCCCCACGCAGTCGGCGACGAAGGTGGCCGGCTCGCGCCACGCGATGACGACACGGCGGATGCCCGCCGCCAGGATGCGATCGGTGCACGGCGCGCGATCCGCCGACGCGCGCTGCGAGCAGGGTTCGAGCGTGCTGTAGATGGTGGCGTGTGCGAGACGCGGATCGTCACCGAGCTTGTCCAGGGCGGACTCCTCCGCGTGCACCTTCTCGTCGGTCTCGCGGGAAAACCCGTGTGCCAGTTCGATATCGTCCGCCCCGACGATGACCGCGCCGACCGAGAACGCGGTCGGGCTCTTCGGACACAACCGCGCCAGGCCGATCGCGTGCCGCATCCACTGGCGATCCTGGTTCAACTCATCCGCCTCTCCAAGCATCGAGTCAGTTCGCACGTCGAGGATTCTCGTCCGCTGGCGGGTCGACGCGCCGGGGTAGGTAGCGCAGCAGGGCGACGTCACCGATCCGCGCGACGTCGGCCAATTCCATTCTGCGCCGTGAGCCACCGGGATAGGCGGCGGGATGCAGAAACCGGGGCGCGTCCGGATCCCCGACCAGTAGGGGCGCGACGGCCAGCAGTAGCTCGTCGGCAAGGTCCTGGGACAGGAACGCGGTGTGGATCCAGCCGCCGCCCTCGACCATCAGGCGGCCGATGCCGCGGCGGCCGAGGTCGTCCAGGAGCGCACCGAAATCCACCGTCGCGCCGAGGGATACGACCTCGGCAAGTCCGGACAGGGTGCGTCCCAGGCGCACCGCGCCGGCGTCGGTGGTGTAAACGAGTTTGTCGCCGCCGCCGTGCCAGACCCGCAGCTCCGGATCCAGCTCGCCGCTCGCGCTGATCGTGACCTTGAGCGGGTGCTCGGGTTTTCCGTGGACTACCCGCCGCTCACGCCGGGCCGGGCTCGAGATCAGCAGGCGTGGGTTGTCGCGGCGCAGGGTCCGCGCGCCGACGAGGATCGCATCGGAGTCCGCGCGCGCCGCGTCGACGCGGTCGAAGTCCTCCGGATTGGACAGCAGCAGCCGATCGGGGCTCGCGTCGTCGAGATAGCCGTCGACGCTGACCGCCGCGGACAGCAGAACATGGGGGCGCACGGTTTGAATCACACCACGCCACTCAGACCAGGGCGGCGACCTCGGCCTCCAGCGTTTCGATCAACCCCTCCGAAGGCCGGGCACCGCAGACCTCCAGCCAGTTGGCGAGCATCCGGTGCCCGCCCTGGGTGAGCACCGATTCGGGATGGAACTGGACCCCGTGGATGGGCAGGGTGCGGTGCCGCATCGCCATCACGATCCCCGAGTCGGTGCGTCCGAGCACCTCGATCTCCTCGGGCAGCGTCTCCTCGAGCACGGTGAGCGAGTGGTAGCGGGTCGCGGTGAAGGGGTCCGGCAGGCCCGCGAGCACGCCTTCGCCGGTGTGGAACACCGAGCTGGTCTTGCCGTGCAGCAGTTCGGGCGCGCGGGTGACGGTGGCGCCGAAGGCCTCCCCGATCGCCTGATGCCCCAGGCACACCCCGAGCAGCGGCACCTCGTGGCGGGCACAGGCGCGCACCAGGTCGATGCTGGCGCCCGCGCGATCGGGCGTGCCGGGACCGGGGCTGATCAACAGGCCGTCGAACGCGGTGACGACGCTGTCCACATCCGCCAGTTGCGCGTCGTCGTTGCGCCACACGATCGCCTCGACGCCCAGCTGCCCCAGATACTGGACCAGGTTGAACACGAAGCTGTCGTAATTGTCGACGACCAGAACACGCATAACCGAAAGCGTACGGGGTGGCCCGCCACGCCGTCGCGGGGAATACCCGGGAGACATGATGACAACGGTCCGGGACGCGCACGAATACCCAGCTGAGATAGCCTGAGTACAGACCGGCAGCGCCGGGCGCGCGCCCCCGCCGGTACGACCTGTACCCCGAATACGAGGACGTCATGCCCAAGTCGAAGGTCCGCAAGAAGACCGATTACACGATCAACCCCGCCAGCCGCACCCCGGTGAAGATCAAGGGCGGACCGTCCCCGGTCTGGTATGTCGTGATCATGCTCGGCTTCATGCTGGCCGGGCTCGCCTGGTTGCTGGTGTACTACCTGGCCAACGACAAGATCAGCTGGATGGCCAACCTCAACGCCTGGAACTTCCTGATCGGGTTCGGACTCATGGTCATCGGCCTGGTCATGACGATGCGCTGGCGCTGAATCGATCAGACCGGGTCATTACATCCGTGTCATTCATACACACCTGTGGATGAGCCTGTGGACAACTCGAGGAGCGAGTGGGGATTGTGACCGAGCGCAGCGAGGGAACCATCAGCCCAGCACGGCCTGGCACAGCGGAGCCGAGCGCCAGCGAGGCGCAGCTGTGACTTCCGAGCCCGTATCCCGGCTGCAATGGTCCACCCCGCCGCTCGCGCTGGCCGCGTCGGGCGCGGGCGGGATCGCGCTGGCGGCCGTGGCCATGCTCGCCGACGACGCGCCGAGCCGGCTGCTGGTCGGGATCGCGGCCGTGCTGTTGCTGGCGCTGGCCGCCCTGGGCCTGCGGCAACGCCCGCGCCTGACCATCGTCCCTGGTGAGCGGCCCGAGCTGATCGTGCGCGGCCTGCTCGGGGCGGCGCACTATCCACGGGAGCGAATCGTGCGGGCCCGCGTGGTGAGTTTCCGCCGTCTCGGGCGCAAGGTGCCGAATCTCGAGCTCGACATCGACCACCACGGTGAGGACCGGCTGCTCATCTTCGGTCGCTGGGACCTCGGCACTCATCCACAGGACGTGCTGGACGCGCTCGTCGCCCACGGCCTGGCCGTGGTCTGAGCCGGACTCACGAACCGATCGCCGCCGGCGCCACTCCGATGAGCACGATCGCGAGCACCGCGACGAGCGTCAGGGCGGCCCAACCGATGCGCACGCCCATCCCCTGCGTGCTCGCCCGCAACCACCGCGGCACATACAGCAGGCCCGCGGTCGCCAGGGTGCCCGCGGCCAGTCCGCCGAGATGTCCCCACAGTGAGATTCCGGGCACCGACACGCTGATGATGAGGTTGATCGCGATCACCACCAGCAGTTGAGTCGGACTGCGCCGCAGCCGCAGCAGCACCACGGTCAGCGCGCCGAACAGGCCGAAGATCGCGCCGGAGGCGCCCGCGGTCGCGGTGTTCGAGTTTGCGAGCCACATGACCGAGGCCGCGCCGCCGAGCATCGAGATCAAATAGATCGCCAGATAGCGCGAGCGGCCCAGCACCGTTTCCGCGTCGCGGCCGAGGACGTACAGCGCGAACATGTTGACGGCCAGGTGCACCGGGCCGTAGTGGAGGAAGGCGCTGCCCACCACCCGGATCCACTGTCCGTGCCCGACCACCTGCGGTACCAGCACCCAGTCGTAGAACAGCGTGGAGTAGCTGTTGCGGGACAGGCTGTGCGCCTGCGCGACGGTGACCGCGAAGACCGCGACATTCAGCGCGATCAGCGCGTAGGTCACGTACGGCGTGGGCCTGGTGGCCACCGCGGCGCCGGTCGGGGTGCGCGCCTGACGCGTGTCGCGCTGGCCCTGTGCCACACATTCCACGCACTGCTGACCGACGGCGGCCTGCTGCAGGCAGTCCGGACAGGCCGGCCGCCCGCACCGAGTGCACGCCAAACCGGTGACCCGATCGGGATGGCGGAAACAGGTCGGCGCGGGCGGTTGAGGGTTCACGAAACTCCGTGTGCTTCTTGCGGTTACTGACTCAGGGTGATGCCGGAGATGACGACCGGATCCTTGGGTCGGTCGTTGCGGTCGACCGCCGTGGTGCCGATGGAATCCACGACCTTGCGCGAATCCGGGTCGACGACCTCACCGAAGATGGTGTGCTTGCGGTTCAGGTGCGGCTGCGCGCCGACCGTGATGAAGAACTGCGACCCGTTCGTCCCGGGTCCGGCGTTCGCCATGGCCAGCAGGTAGCCGCGGTCGAAGCGCAGTTCGGGGTGGAACTCGTCGCCGAATTCGTACCCCGGGCCGCCGCGTCCGGTGCCGGTGGGATCGCCGCCCTGGATCATGAACCCATCGATCACACGGTGGAAGACGCTGCCGTCGTAGAACGGGCCGCTGGTGCCCTTGCTCGCATTCTGCGTCGAATACGGGGCGGAGCCATCGGCGAGGCCGATGAAGTTGCGCACCGTCTTCGGAGCGTGGTTACCGAAAAGCGAGATCTTGATATCGCCGTGGTTCGTGTGCAGCGTTGCCACGGAGGTCTGATTCGGTGAAGTCACGCCGAACATGGTGGCATACCCGCCTCTCCGCGCCTCTGCGTACCAGCGAGTGGCGCGAGATCTGATTTGCGGACCGGCGATTAACGGCCCGCTCGAGTCAGCCCGTCCCCGGTGAGTTACCCATGTGCTGACGAAATCAGTTATCCCGCTGGCATCCGCACCGGCATGTGCCACTAAAGCTGCGTCGCGGACCGGCGGTGAGTGGCCAACTCGAGTTCTGGGTGTGCCCGACCGAATGCCCATATATTCACGAAGCGAATTGCCGCGCGGTGCAGGACGGTGCATCACAGGACCCGAAGAGGTTTGCGTTAAGACTGGACTGCGCGGTGGGGGCTCACACCGTAGCTCACACCGTTGGTGGAGTAGCCCAGGCGCGGGGGCTCCTGGGCCGGCGCCGGGAGTTGAGGGCGGCGCGTGAGCGCCCGCCATGCGGAGCCGCCCGCGGCGGCGATCACGACTGCGATGATCAACCGGTTGCGCAACCGGCCGGACTTGCCAGAGGTCCCCAACTGCATGCGACCACTGTGTCACAGCCGCGCAGTTCGTGCAGTATTCACAGGTCAGCGCGGGCTGGCCGGATCACCTGCTGACCGCGCGCCTGAACTGTCGCAGCGAGAGCGGAATGAAGACCGCCAGCAACACCACCACCCAGATCAGCGTGGTGATCACGGGATGCCGCATCGACCACACATCGGAGGTCGGCATGAGCGGGCTGGTGTTGCCGAACAGGTCGCGGGTGGCCTGGGTGACCGCCGAGACGGGATTCCAGTCGGCGAAAACCCGTAGCGGCGTGGGCAATTCGCGGCTCGGCACGAAGGTGTTGGCGATGAAGGTGAGCGGGAAGATCACCACGAAGCTGGCATTGTTGAAGACCTCCGGGGCCCGCACCAGCAGGCCGACCACGGCCATCATCCACGACACCGCGTAGGCGAACAGCAACAGCAACACATAGCCGAGCACCCCGTCCAGCAGTGACCCGCGAATCCGCCAGCCGATCAACAGGCCCGTCACCGACATCACCACCAGGCTGACCACGTTGATCACCACATCGGCGACCGTGCGCCCGACCAGCACCGCCGCGGGCGCCATGGGCAGCGAGCGGAACCGGTCGATGATGCCCTTCTGCATGTCCTCGGCCAGGCTGGATCCCGTGAACGTCGCGCCGAAGACCGCTGTCTGGGCGAAGATTCCGGCGATCAGGAACTCGCGGTACGAGGTGCCCTGGAGTTTGATCGCCGAGCCGAAGATGAAGGCGAACAGCAGCACGAACATGATCGGCGACAGGGTCGAGAAGACCAGCACGTCGGGCACCCGGCGGATCTTGATGACGTTGCGCTTGGTGATCGTCACGCAGTCGCTGACCAGCATGGCCAGCCGCGCGAGCGGCGCCGGCTCATCGATGACGAGTGAGCTCATCGCAGCTGTCCTTCCGTGGCATTTTCCAGTGCGCGATCGCCGTTGACCAGCTCCTGCGCATCGTGTCCGGTGAGGGTGAGGAAGACATCGTCGAGCGACGGACGCCGCAGGCCGACATCGTGAATCGTGACCTCATGGGCGGTCAGGCGCCCGATCGCGTCGACCAGCGCGGCCGAGCCGTCGCTGACCGGAACCGTGATGCGGCGCAGGCCCGGTTCCAGGTGGATCTCCCCGACCGCCAGACCCGCCAGGGCCTGCTGCGCGACCCCGAGGCTGTCCACATGGTCGACGGTGAGCTCGATGCGATCGCCGCCGACGCGGGTCTTGAGCTCGTCGGCGGTGCCGCGGGCGATGACTCGGCCGTGGTCGATCACCGCGATCGCATCGGCCAGCCGGTCCGCCTCCTCCATGTACTGGGTGGTGAGCAGCAGCGTGGTGCCGCCCGCGACCAGCTCCTCGATGACATCCCACAGATCCATCCGGGCGCGCGGATCCAGCCCGGTGGTCGGCTCGTCCAGGAACAGCACCGGCGGGTTGGCGACGAGGGCCCCGGCCAGATCCAGGCGGCGGCGCATGCCGCCGGAGTAGCCCTTGACCGGGCGGTCCGCGGCATCGGCGAGCCGGAACCTGTCCAGTAGCTCGCGGGCGCGCTGCTTACTGCGGGCCACGCCGAGGTGGTAGAGCCGCCCGACCATCTCGAGATTCTCGAATCCGGTGAGGTATTCGTCGACGGCCGCGTATTGGCCGGAGGCGCCGATATGGGATCGCAGCCGCTGCGGCTCGCGCATCACATCGATCCCGGCGACCGTGGCGCGGCCGGCGTCGGGGACGAGCAGCGTCGTCAACACGCGGACGGTGGTGGTCTTGCCCGCGCCGTTGGGGCCCAGGAGGGCGGTCACGGTGCCCTCGGGCACCGTGAGATCGAGTCCGTCGAGGGCGACCAGACGGCCGTACTTCTTGATCAGACCCTCGGCAATAATGGCGTCGGGCATGACACTCCTGACGTAGGTGACGGTCATGTGACGAGTGGTTTTCGCGGCCAAGTATCGCCCAGACCACCGACAAGTTCACCCGAATAATGCCGCCACCTGCGGCGTGAGGATCACGGGGCCGCGGAGTTGTCCCGGACACAGGGAGGCCGCATCCCGGGGGTCCGGCGGGTGCTCGGGGGTGCCGGCGGGATGCGGCCGATGCAATCGTCGCTCGCGCACGGGTCTACGGGCACGAGTAACGCACTACCCGGGTCTGCCGCGAGGCGGTACTCGCCCGGCCCGCCGACCTCCTACCCTGACACGCCCGGGGGTCCATCCAGCGGGAAATCTTCGGCGCCGAATCGTGGCCTATATCGCATATCAACCGATCGATGGCAATCGTGAGGCACACCTCATATGAGGCCAATCCGTGGCATAACTATTTGCACGGCAACATCTTTCACATGAAACTATCGCCATTCAAGATCGCTAGCAAATATATCGCTACCATGGCGGCAGGCCCGCCGGCGAAACTTTCCGAAAAGTGGCGGCCCTCATACGTACACAATCACGAATCGTCGCGTAGGATCATTCACGTCGGCCCCTCCCCCCCGGGCCGACCCTACGCGGGCCTCGGCAAACTCCCCCCCTTCGCCGAGGCCCGCTCCTAATTTTCGGGTAGGTTCTCCCGAGGCGGCCCGCCACGATGGGCGGGCCCCGGCGAGGCAGCCCTCAGTAGTAGTACTCGACATCTTCCGTGTGATCCGTCGCGCGCCGCAGCACATGCGAGCGCAGCCGGTCGATGCCCCGCACGTGCACGCTGCGCAGGTGCCGCATCGCGAATTCCGGCTCCCCGGCCAGCTGCGCCGCGGCGCCGTCATCGATCAGCACCGTCCTGGGCCGGGCCACGCCGGTCAATCGCGCCGCGACGTTCACCGTCGATCCGTACAGGTCCCCGAAACGCTGCAGCACCACCCCGTACGCGAGGCCGACCCGCAGCTCGGGCATCGTCGTGGCGTCGGACTCGCCGCGCCTGGTCTGCGCCGCCGCGTCCCGCTGGATGTCCAACCCGATGCGGGCACCCACCGCCGCCGTCTCGGCGGCGAACATCACCTCATCGCCGACGTTCTTGATCACCCACCCGCCGTTCGCGGTGATGGCGGCCGTGGTCACCGCCTCGAAGGTCTCGAGCAGCTCGGACAGCTCCTCGGCGATCAGGTGCCGGGTCAGGCGGGTGTAGCCGACCATATCGGCGAAGCCCACCGCCAGTTCCCGGGTGATGTCGGCGGGGCCGCCCAGCGCCCGCTCGAGGGCGGCGGCCAGATGCCGCCGCCACGCATAGGCCTGCAGGCGCTGCAGGGTCGTGACCACCTCCTCGGTGGCCTCCCGCGCGACGACCTCGGTGTCCGCCCCCGGATCCTGCGCGGTGATCGACTCGATCCGGTTCGCGATCTCCTCGACCACCAGATCAACCTGCCACTCCGCCAGCCGCGCCATCGACTGGCCCATGGTGCGCACCGCGGCGGACTGCTTGCGCGCGTCGTCCGTCGCCAGCGCTTCCAGGCTGTGGAAGTCCCGCAGCGCGGTCAGATCGCCCTCGGCGTACTCGATGGCCGCATCGTCCGGATCGGCCGCGAAGCCGAGCGAAACCCACAGGCGCCGAGACACATCCCGCGGCACCTCGGCATGACGGCGCAGATCGGCCCGGCTGTACTTGCGCGGGCCGCCCAGCAGATACGGCTCGACGACCGACTGCATCAGCCTCGACAACTCCGCCTGATCCATGGTCAACGACGATACGGCGCGAAGCGGGCACAGGGCCCCTGCACTGTGCTGTGTCACAACCCACAGATCCCCCGCGCGACGGGCCGAGCAGGGACGATGCGCGCCGGTGATGGTTGTATGGGCCGAAGCGAGATCGAGGAGTCCGAGCCGTGGAACTACGCCAGCTGCGCTACTTCGTCACCGTCGCCGAGGAGTTGCACTTCGGCCGGGCGGCCGAGCGGCTGCACATCGCCCAGCCCGCGGTCAGCCAGCAGGTGCAGCGGCTGGAACGGGAACTGAAGGTGCAGCTGCTGGACCGGTCTCCGCGTCGGGTCCGGCTCACCGAGGCCGGACAGCGATTCCTGCCCGCCGCGCGGTCGGTCCTCGCGGCCGCCGACGCCGCGCGCGCCACGGTGGCCGAGCTGGCCGGCGGGCGCGCGGAGGTGCTGCGGCTGGGCACGATCACCGGCCTGGGCGAGCGGCTGGACGCGATCCTGGACGGCCTGGCCGATCGACTCCCCCGGCTGCAGGTCGAACTCATCTCGCTGCCGGTGCACGAACGGCTGGCGCAGGTGTCCGACGGGCGGCTCGACGCGGCCTTCCTGCGCTCGCCCTCCCCGCAGGACAGTCCCGAGCTGGAATTCCTTGCCGCCTGGGACGATCCACTGGTGGTGGCGCTGCCCGCCCGGCATCCCCTGGCACGGCAGGACTCGGTCGCACTCGCGGACCTGGCGGCGCTGCCGCTGCGGCTGACCGAGCGGCGTAACCATCCGGCGCTGGTGGATCTGGTGCTGACCGCGTGCCAGCGCGCCGGATTCGAACCGATACCGGCGCAGGCATCGAGCACCCTGCAGGACACCCTGGCCGCCATCGGCACCGGAACTCCCATGTGGACAGTGGTATACGCGGCCAATGCCCACCCGGCGGCGAACTCGCGGGTGGTGTTCCGGCCGTTCGAACCGGGCCTGTCGCTGCCCATCGGGGTGGCCGTGCGCAAGGGCGCGTCGACCCCGCAGCTCGCCCTGGTGCGCATGCTTCTCGAGCAGGGCAATTCCCAAGTCCACCAGGGACGATAACGAATCCTTATCCCTGCGTGAACGGACTGCCCATTGGTCGGCGACCGGTTCTGCGGTGAACTGTTCTCAGGCCGCCGAACACCCCGGCGAACCGGTCAGAGAGCCAGAAAAGCCTGTAGCCCAACGAAATTCACCAGGAGACAGTCATGCCCATCGTTACCGTGCAGCAGGGTCCGCGCACCATCGAGCTCAAGCGCGATCTGGTTCGCCGGATCACCGACGCGTTCGTCGATGCCCTCCAGATTCCCGCCGAGGCCGTGCAGGTCTGGATCCAGGAGGTGCCCACCGACAGCTGGGCCATCGGCGGGGAGTTGACCGCGGACAAGAAGAAGTAGGTCCGGGACCGTTCGGTCCGCCGCGGTCCGGGCTCCACGCACCACCCGCGGCAGGCCGTGCGGCGCCGCCGATCTCGCGCGATCGCTCCTCACGGCGCGCATGCGCCACCGCTCGACGCCGTCGGCCGCAGCAGGAATAACCAGCTGTTCCGCGCTGTCGAATACATCCGGGAGCCGGTCCACCGTCCCACCCCAACGACCGTATGTGGAGATCTCCCATGCCTTTCGCGCCCGTCACCCTGAGCAACGGTGAGAGCAACGTCGAATACCTCGTCACCGGAACAGGTCCGGCCGTGGTCATGGTGCACGGCACCTTCGCCACCAACGAGGGGAACTACGAACCCCTCATCGCGGAGCTCGCCGACCGCTTCACAGTCATCGCGCCGAACTACGCGGGATCCGGCGCGACGACCGCGCCCGATCGGGTGAACGTCGACGACCTGGCCGATCAGGTTCTCGCGGCCGCCGCTCACGCCGGCGCCGAAACCTTCCATCTGGCCGGTCATTCGCTGGGCGCCGTCACCGCCGCAAACCTCGCCGCACGCTACCCGGATCGGGTGGATTCCCTTGTGCTGCATGCCCCCTGGGCCGCGACCGATGAGCGTGGACGCACTCAGTTCGACCTGTGGAATTCTCTGCTGCGCACCGACAAGCGCCTGCTCGCCCAGCTGATCACGCTCACCGCACTGCGGCCGGAGGTCACCTCGGCCTGGACCGCGGAGGAATACGCGGCGAACATCGACTACTTCACGAGCATCATCGAACCCGCCCAATCGGTGCAGGTCGCTGTCGATCGCGAGGTCGACATCCGCGCCCTGCTGCCGCTGATCACCGCTCCCACACTGGTTCTGGCGAGCGGACAGGACCAGATTGTGCCCATCGCGGACCAGCGCGAGGTGGCCCAGGCGATCTCCGGTGCCGAATACCGGGAATTCGACGCCGGTCACGGCCTGCCCGCGGAGGACGGTCCGGGCTTCGTCGAGGCGATCGCCGGGTTCTTCGATCGTCAGGCCGCGCGAGTCGCGGTGTCCTGACCCGGTTTCGATGACACCGTGCCGACGGATTTATCCACAGCCGTCCTGTGATGCCTGTGGATAAATCCGATTACTCCCCCGCGGACCCGACCGCACAGTCCGGACAGGTGCCGTAGAGGTCGATGTGATGGCTCACATCGGTGTATCGATGCTGCACGGCAATGTGCTCGGTGGCGTACTCGAGGTCGGCGTGCGTGAAACGCTCGGCGCGACCGCAGATTCGGCACAGCAGATTGTGGTGATGCTCGCTGCCGCCGCGGATCCGATAGAGGACCTCCCCGTCCTCGGCGCGCTGCGTCTCCACCAGGTGCTGCTCGGTGAGCCGGTGCAGGATGCGGTAGACGCTGGTCAGCCCGATGCGAATGGTAGCGCCGGAGTGCAATTCGGCGTGCAGCTGCTGGGCGCTGCGAAAACGATCGTTGCGCCGCAGCACATCCAGCACCACGCGCTGCCGCACCGTGGTGCGGCAGCGCTCGGGCGGGCGCTCAGCCGACGAGCAATCCGGTGCGGACATGGAGGTTTCGGTAGCGACGGAACAGATCCACCGCGACGGCCGCGAGATAGCAGGCCGCCGCGACGGACATGATGGTGAAACTGGCCGGCGCGGCGGGTATCGCATACGACAGCGCGACTCCCGCCCACACCGCGGCGACGGCCAGCACGGCCGAGACCCAGAATGCCCGCCAGGGCCGCGCGGTCAGCCGCGCGGCGGCGGCAGGTGGGGCGGCCAGCAGGCCGAGAACGACCACGGCACCGACGATTTGGGTGGCCTCGGCGACGGCGACCCCCACCAGCCCGAGGAACACCGCGCCCACGCCCCGGACCGGAACGCCCGCCGCGCGGGCCACGATCGGATCGATGGTCGCGAACAGCAGCGGCCGCGCGATCACCAGCAGCACCGCGACCGCACCGGCCGCGACCAGCGCGGCGGTCGTCGCGGCCGCAGAACTGATCCCGAAGATGCTGCCGAACAGGACATTCACGTTCGCGGTGGAATTTCCGGTGGCCCGATGCGTGGTGTACAGGGTCAGGAACAACGCGCCCAGGCCCAGCACCCACGAGAAGAACGACCCGATCGCGACATCGCCGACGCCGCCCCGGGCGCCGGTCACCCCGAGCGCGATCGCCACCGCCACGCAGGCGGCGAAAAGCCCTATCCGCAGGTTGAATCCGGCCGCGAGCGCCGCCATCGCCCCGGTATAGGCCACGTGTCCCAGCGCGTCGCCGGCGAACACCTCGCCCCGCTGGACAACGAAATAGCCGGCCAGCCCGCACAGGATCGCCACGGCGGTCCCGGCGATCAGCGCGTACTGGATAAAGGGATGCGACAGCATGCTCACGCCTGCACCTCGCTGGCGCTCGGCTCCGGCGCGCGCGCTCGCAGCCGGTCCACCGCCGCGCGGTATCCGGCACACGCCAGATAGGCGGCAAAGGCGAACGTGCTCACCCAGAATCCGATCGGATACGGCGTGAAGTACGCGAATCCCATTCCGGCCCAGGTGGCCACGAGCGCGATGCCCACCGATATCGCGACCCCGTACCCGGGACGACCGGTGAGCTGATGCGCGGCGGCCCCCGGGGCCACCAGCAGCGCGAAGACCAGCAGGCTGCCGGTGACCTGGCTGGTGCCCGCCGCCGCGATTCCGAGCAGCAGCAGGAACAGCACCCCGACGAGCCGCACCGGAACCCCCTGCGCCCCGGCGGTTTCGGGATCGATCGAGGCCCACAGCAGCCGCCTGCCGATCAGCAGCAGCACCAGCAGGCAGGGCACCGCGGCAATCAGGAGCACCAGCACCTGCTGATCGGTGACGCCGTCAATGGTGCCGAACAGCAGGTTGGTCAGCCCGGACAGAAAGCCCTTGTACAGGCTCACGAACAGCATCCCGGCGGCCAGTGCGAGGGCCTGCACGATGCCGATGACCGCGGACCGCTCCCCACCACCGTGCATCCGGACCGATGCCGGGACCGCGGCGAACACCAGCGCCGCACCGATGCAGGCCGCGAAATAGCCGTACCCGGAGGCGAATCCGAGCCAGGTGGCCGCGGCCGCGCCGGGGAATCCGATCATCGCCAGGGTGTGCCCGGCGAAGCTCTCGCGGCGCAGCACCATCACCCAGCCCACCGCCCCGGCCACGACGGCGACGATCGTGCCCGCGCGTACCGCGTTGACCATGAACGGATAGGCCAGCAGCTGGCGGATGTCGTCCGCCAGATTCCAGGTGGCCACGGGGTTCACGGCTTCATCCCCGGTGCGGCGGCAGTATTGGCGATGCCGTGGCCCGCCGGTACGTCGGGCTGCCCGACGACGACCAGTCGTCCGGCGCTGTCCCGCAGCACCTCGATCGGAATTCCGTACAGGGCAGTGAGTTTCTCCCCTGTGATGATGCTCTCCGGGTTACCGCTCACGGCCGCGCCGCGCGCGACATAGATGACCCGGTCCAGATACGGCAGGATCGGGTTCACGTCGTGGGCGACCATCATCACCGCCACCCGTTCGTGGTGGCAAATGTCCCGGATCAGCGCGCTGATGCCCGCCTGGCTGGGCACATCGAGGCTGTCCAGCGGCTCGTCCAGCAGCAGCAGACGTGGACGCCGGATGAGCGCCTGGGCGATCAGCAGGCGCTGCTGCTCGCCGCCGGAGCACTGCCCGATCGGACGATGCGCATACGCCGTGGCGCCGACCAGGTCGATGACCTCGTGCACCCGCTGCTGCCGTGCCCGGAACCGTTCGGGGGAAACGATTTTCGACAGCCACGGCATCGGGGTGCCCCAGCGCGCGCCGTCCAGGCCCAGGCGCACGATGTCGATGCCGCGTATGCGCACGCCCGCATCGAAGGCGCGCCGCTGCGGCAGGTATCCGATGCCGGTATTGCGGCGTCCGGGCGGTGCGCCCAACACCTCTACCGTGCCATCGGGAGTCGAGGTGAGCCCGAGCACCGCGCGCAACAGTGTGGATTTCCCAGCGCCGTTGGGTCCGAGCACCGCGACGAACTGCCCCGGACGCACCTCGAGTGAGACGTGCGACCAGATCTGCCTGCCGCCGACCACCGCCGCAGCGCCGTTCATGCGGACCACGGGGTCGTCGGAAGGTGTTGTGGCGGACGTGATTCCGTTCGCCGCGGTACTCGTCTCCATGGCAGTCACCTACTTGCTGGTCGCCTGGTGCAGCGCGTCCTCGAGCGCCGACAGCTGGCCCGTCTGCCAGTCCTGGAACGACGCGTTCGCGGGCGCGAGGGTCTCGGTCACGGTGGAGACCGGGATGCCCTGCTTCTTCGCGGCGTCGACCTGGGCCTGCACGTCAGGGGTGCTGTTCTGGCTGTTGAAGACGTAGACCTTGATGGCCTTGGCCGCGATCTGCTGATCGATGGTGGACTTGTCCGCCGGGGACGGATCGGTGCCCTCGCTGATCGCCTTCAGGAATTCCGCGGGCGTGAGCAGGTTCAGCCCGAGCGCGTCCGAGAGCGGGGCGAAGATCGATTCGCTGGCGCCGACCGGGGTGCCCGCGTACTTCTGCTTGATGTCGGAGACCAGGCTGTTGTACTTGCCGAGGCTGTCGGTCAGGAAAAGCTGCTTGCGCTGATCGAAGTAGGACGAGTCGGCCGGATCGGCCTTCTTGTAATCGTCGGTGATGGTGTCGACGACCTTCGCGACCGAGGTGGGCGAATACCACTGGTGCGGGTTGCCGTCGTCGGGCACGCCCACCACCTTGCCGACCGTGATCTCGGTGCGGCCGGCGCCGGGATTGGCGGCCAGCAGCTTGTCGGCCCAGGCGTCGTAGCCGATTCCGTTCTCCACCACCACCTTCGCGTTCGCGAAGGTGCGGGCGTCGGCCGGGGTCGGCTCGTAGGAGTGCGGATCGGTGTCCGGATTGGTGATGATGCTGGTCTCGTGGATCTTGTCGCCGCCGAGCTGCGCCGCGATGCTGCCCCAGGCGTTGATCGTCGCCACCACCTCGAGCTTGCCGCCCGACGGAGCCGACTGTGAGGAGGCGCCGCCACTGCTGCACGCCGTCGCCATCGCGGCCAGCACCGCCGCCCCCATCGCCACACCGATCACACGCTTGCCGCAACCCGGACCGCTCATCGTGCTTACCTCATCAGATCTTGAAATTGGAAACCGTTATCATTAACGATAACAGACCGATTGCCGGTGCACGAGATGAGATTCAATCCTTCCGACCGGAAAAACCACAGGTCAAGCGAACGCCCGAACAAGTCGACGAGCGCCTCAACCGCTTCGGACTACACCCGATGGCGACACGAGCGGTTCTTGCCGCCGGGGCGTGACGCGCATACGTTTGCGGGCGTGCTGTACGGACGCCAGGGCGAAGTGGACCGAATCCGCGGGTTGCTGGACGAAGCGGACAAGGGCTGGAGCAGCTCGCTGGTCCTCGTGGGCGACTCCGGCGTAGGAAAATCCGCGCTGCTCGACCTGGCGGCAAGCCTGGTCGGCGACTCCTGGCGGGTGCTGCGCTGCTGCGGCGTCGAATCCGAGTCCGAATTGCCGTTCGCGGGGTTGCAGATGCTGCTCATCGCCGGTCTGGACAGCCTCGACGCACTGCCTGCCAACCAAGCCGATGCCCTGCGCTGCGCTTTCGGCGGTGACAGCCCAGATCTTATTTCCGACCGCTTTCTGATCGGTTTGGGAACCCTATCGCTGCTGGCCGAAATGTCCGGCACCGGGCCGGTACTGTGTCTGATCGACGATGCCCAGTGGCTGGATCAGGCGTCCATCTGCGCCCTGGTCTTCGCGGCACGCCGGATGCGGGCCGAGGGCGTCGTCCTGCTGTTCGCCGGACGCGCGGAGTTCGCTACCACCGGACTGCCCCAGCTGCGAGTGACTCCGCTGGCGGCCGGCGCCGCGCGCGAGTTGGTCGCCGCCAACGCACCCGAGCTGGAGCCGGAGAAGCTGGAGCGAGTGGTCGCCGAGGCAGCGGGCAACCCACTGGCCCTGCTCGAACTGCCGCGCATGGATCTGGACGCCCTCTCGGTGAGCCCGCTGCCCCTGCCGGATCAGTTGCGGGCCGGTTACCAGCACGACATCGTGGACCAACCGGAGTCGGTGCGAACGGCGCTGCTGGTGGCGGCCGCCGAGGAAACCGGAAATCTGACCCTGGTGCTGCAGGTGCTCGCCGGATTCGGGATGACGGAGGAGGCGCTGGCCGCTGCCGAGCAGACCGGCATGCTGGTGGTGTCGGGTCAGTCGGTCGCCTTTCGACATCCACTTCTGCGCGCCGCCGTCTACAACCTGGCCACCTCGAGTCAGCGTCGGGCCGTACACAGGCGCATCGCCGACCTCACGGGCGAACCCGACCGCCGGGCGTGGCATCTCGCCGCCGCAGCGACCGGTCCGGACGAGCAGGCCGCCGCAGCGCTGGCGGCGGCCGCCGAGAACGCGCGCGGCCGAACCGGTTACGCCGCCGCCGCGATCGCGCTCGAACGATCGGCCCGGCTGACGCCCGATCCGGCCGACCGAACGCGTCGTCTGATCCTGGCCGTCGAGGCGGCCGCCGACGCGGGTCGCACCGACCACGCGCTGCGACTGATCGCCGAGGTCGAACAGTCGGCCGTGGGCCCGCGCGCGGCCGCCCAGCTCACCGCCGCGCGGGCGCGGATCGAGTTCGAGCGAGGCGCGGTACCAGTGGCATACAAGCTACTGCTGGATGCGGCTGCCCGGGTGGTCGGGGACGATCCGGATATGGCGGTCACCATGCTGATCGAGGCCGCCCATGCCGCCTGGACCGAGGGCGATCTGGCCGGCGTCGCCGCCGTGCGAACCCGGCTGAGCGAAATCTCCTCGGGCACAGCGCATACCGCACTCCCCCTCGTCGAGGGTCCGCTGGGACTGCACTCGCCTGACCCGTCCGCGGGCGTGCGGCTGATCCGCGCCAGTGTCGCACGGGTCCGGTCGATGCCGGCGGCCACGCTGTCGATGCGATTGGCCTTGGCGTTGCAGGCAATTCTGGCCAGCGATGTCGACGACGCGCGGGACATGCTGCGCGAGTTGAGCACCGAGTGCCGGGATCGAGCGATGGTCGGCTGGCTGCCGGTGGTCGGCTGCGGCCTCGGGAAGGCCGAACTGTTGATCGGCAATCTGCTTGCGGCGGAGGCGATCTCCAGCGACGCGCTGCGCATCGCCGAGGATATCGGGCAACACGACCGGATTCGTCAGGCTCGGTCGATCCTGTCCATTGTCGCGGCCAACCGCGGCGACGAGGACCTGTGCCGCGAGCTCGCGGCAGGCGCCGTGAGCTCGGTGCCCGGCGGCGTCAATTCCATTGCCACCGCCCACGTGGGGTGGGCACTGGCGCTGTCGGATCTCGGATACGGTCGCTACGAGGCGGCACTCGACCGCATCGAGGCGCTGTACCGCAGCCCGAATCGCGCGCTCGGCCAATGGGTCCATCTGCTCAGTGACGGCGTGGAAGCCGCGGTGCGCCTGCGCGCCCCGGAGCGCGCGGCCGAGCTGGCGGCCGAACTGCGGCAGTGGTCCGCCGCCACCGGCTCGGCCTGGGTGCGGGCGCACGAGCTCCGGTGCCGGGCCATGCTGGACAACGACGGCGAATTGTTCGCGGCCGCATTGGCTTTGCACGCCGAGCTGGGCCGCTGGCTGGATCACGCGCGCACCGGGCTGCTGTACGGGGAATGGTTGCGCCGGGAGCGCTTCAAGACCGAGGCACGCTCCGAACTGCGCGCCGCGCTGGCGACCTTCGAGCGCCTCGGTGCCGAACCGTGGGCCGAGCGGGCACGCAGCGAGCTGCGCGTCGCGGGCGAGAACACGGCCGGACGCGCCGCCTCCGGCTCGGTGGCCACGCTCACCGCGCAAGAGTTCCAGGTGATTCGGTTGGCCGCCACAGGCGCAACCAATAGGGAAATCGGCGCCCAGCTCTTCCTGAGCCCGAAGACCGTTGGAAATCATCTCTACCGCGCTTTTCCAAAACTGGGCGTTACCAACCGAATCGAACTTGCCCGCCTCGACCTGGACTGAGACAGCTCAACTCGGGTGAGTGAAAACCGTTGCTACGGAGCCACTCGTCCGGTTTGATGTCAGCCGCCCCAGGGTGGGATAAGGGGCGGTCGCGCGGGAACGGCTCTTCAGATGGCGCGGAGGGCGGCTTGGGCGACGGGGAAGTTTGACCGGAAGACGTTGTGCGGGTCCCGCTGTCGTTTGATAGTGCCCAGCCGATCAAGGGTTCCGGCCTCGAAGGTCGCGGCGGGGGTGTCGCCCGCGCCCAGGGAGGTGAAGGGCTTCCGGCCGCTCACCCGGTGGCCGAGGTCGGATATCACCCGCCGCTGGGTTTCGCGTACCTGCTGCTGTGCTTCCGCCGTGGGACCGAGGCCCTGAAGATAGACCGCATACGGTTCGGTCACCGCGGGATGAGCGCCGGTGCCGGGCTCGGCGAGCGCTCCGCCGAGTTGGCGCAGCTGTATCCCGAACAGCGGATCGATCGGCCCGGCGAAGAGCACCTGCTGGGCGTGCTCGTCGAGGTCGGTCAACAGCTCCGAACGCATCATGCCGTAGCCGGGATCGGTCGGCTCCGAGGTCACGGCGCCGAGCTGTGACGCGGCGAACGACCCGCGGCTGTCGTTGACCGCCCCCGGAATGGCGTCGAAACCCCGGAGCAGCTCCCGGCCCTCGGCCGCGTCGCCGAGATAGGCGGCGGCGATGGCAACCAGACCAGGTCCACCCGAAAACTGCAGCCTATTGAGGAATACCGTCAGCTCCGCCGGGGCCTGTGCCACCAGGTCGAGATACACGGCCAGCACTTCCCGGGTGCGCGACGCGTCCCACATGACATGCCCGCCATACAGATTCGGCGCGGGGAAGAGCTCCAACTCGGCGGCCGTCACAATGGCGAAGTCGCCGCCGCCGCCGCGCAGCGCCCAGAACAGGTCGGGGTCGGAGTCGGCCGATACCCGTGCCGGATCGCCGAACGCGTCGACCACCTCGAAGGCTCGCACGCTATTGGCCGCGATCCCGTGCGCGCGGCCGAACCAGGACATGCCGCCGCCGAGGATATAGCCGACGACACTGACCACCGGTGAGCTGCCTGCCAGACCGATCAAACCGTGTGGTTCGGCCGCCGCCAGCACCCTGCCCCACGCCACACCCGCGCCGATCCGGGCGACCCGGCGCGTGGGGTCGATGGTGACTTCGTCGAAGCGGTTGGTGCGCACCACGATCGCGTGATCCGTATTGCCCGAAGCGCCGTGTCCATTGGGCTGCAACGCCAGGGCGATGCCTTCCTTTCGCGCATACCGCACCAGCGCGACCATGTCATCTACATCAGCAGGTTCCGCCACGGCCGCCGCCGACTGCTCCACGGTCAGATTCCACGGTTGCCGCACACGGTCGAAGTCATCGTCGTGGGGCAGCCAGACCCGGCCCTCGATGGCGGTGCGCACAGTGTCTTCAATCATGTCGATTCCCCGATTCGTCGGATGGGTGGTCAGCTGAGGAACAGCAGGGCGGCGCTGATCAGAACGACCACGGCGGTGGCAAAGTGAATGCCGAAGGCATCGGCCTTGCGGCCGCCATTGCGCAGCACGATGCCGGCGTCCCCGAACGGAGTCAGTGCGGCCGCGACCATGAACCAGGCCTCGGCGTGCGCGCCGACCAGCCCCAGCAGGACCAGGCCGACAACCCCGGAGGTGAAGTCGCGCAAGCCCTTTACCGTCAGATATGGGCCAGCGTCTCCGGCGGATTCGGCAGGCAGGCCGAAGGCCGCGGCGGCGGCGTCCGGCACCAGGAAGAACCGCAGCCCGACAAAGATGATGAGCAGATCGATCAGGATGGCGAGCCCGTAGGCAACGGGGGTGAGCATGTCTCTCCTCGTGCGTTGTGACGTGGAAAAACATAGGACCGGCCGCTCGGCGGCGGTATGAGGCGAATGCCTCTACTTCCAGCACCCCAATTGGGTAACAACCTCCTGGGCAAAACCAACGTCATGGCCTGATGTACCTAGTTGTACTGTCCGGATCAGTTAGGGTCGGCGCTGGTGCCGGACTGCAGACTGGCCCGTCGGTTCGATTGGGAGTTGGCAGTGAGCTCGTTGTTCGCGGCGTTCCTGCCGCTCGCGCTGGCGTTGGTGATGTTCGGTCTCGGTTTGGCGTTGACCACGGCCGATTTCGTTCGGGTGCTGCGTTATCCGAAGGCAACGGTAGTGGCGCTGGTGTGCCAGATGGTCGTGCTACCGACCGTGTGCCTGGGCTTGGTCTACCTGTTCCGGCTCGGGCGGCGTCGATCGCGGCGGTGACCATGTCTGCGCCGATGTGGTCAGCGATCGAGTAGCCCAGGGCCTTGCGGGTATGGCCGTCGCGGGCCGCGCAGAGGAACATGTCGCCTTCGCCGCAGGTCAAGTAGGTTACGCCCGCACGCTGCGGTGTACCGGCAAGGTCGTACGCGTGAAAGGCGAAGGGCTGGTGCGGGTCGCGAAGGACGATGGGAATACCGGCCACATCGACGACTGTGGCACGAATACACTTCAGACCGTCTCCACAGCGGGCATCGCCCCCGAAGAAGGAATCTCATGAGTGACGCATCCCCTGAAAAGACCCACGCCACAGGGAAAATCACGGTGCACAAGTACGAGCCGGCGGTATACGAGGAGCCCACGCAGGGGCCGACACTGACGCGTATCCACGTCGAGGAGAGCTTCGCCGGCGACATCGAGGGCGATGGCGTCGTCGAATTCCTGCAGTCCCAAAATGCGGACGGCACAGCTAGTTTCGTCGGCATCGAGCGCGTCAGCGGCACCGTCGCCGGACGCACGGGCAGCTTCCTGCTGCAGGACCAGGGCACCGTGGCGGACAGCATTGTCGAAGGCGAATGGTTCGTCGTACCGAATTCGGGCACAGCCGAGCTGACCGGGCTGCACGGCACCGGCGGCTTCCGCGCGAATCTCGGCGAGAACGCGGACATCTGGCTCGACTACTGGTTCGAGTGAGGCGACACCACACCGATAGCGAACAAGGCTCATGCTCTACCTGAGGATGAGCTTGGTGTGGAGTGTGCCTGACACTCCACAACCCGAACAGGCCCCTCAGGGGCTCGGGGGCCTACCTCGACGATAGGCGAAACGAGAAAGGCGAGCGCTCTTCGCGAGCGCTCGCCTCCGACGAGTGGAGCCTAGGGGAATCGAACCCCTAACCCCTGCCTTGCAAAGGCAGTGCTCTGCCAATTGAGCTAAGGCCCCAGGCATGTGTCACACGGACAGTGTGAACAACCTTCAAGACGGTACCCCCCGGGCTGGTCCGGGGTCAAAACATGCGGTCGGCAACCGGGCGGACGGCCGGTACCGTAGCGCTGTGGACATCCTCAGCGACACCGTCTCGGCCATTCGCACCGGGAATCCGACCTCGGGGATGTTCGTCCGGCATGCGCCGTGGGGGCGGGCATATCCGGTGGTGCCCAGCGTCGGGCTGCACGTGGTGCTGGAGGGTTCGTGTTGGGTGGTACCCGGCACGCCGGGTGAACCGTTCGCGATGGGCGTCGGCGACGTGCTGCTGATGCCGCGCGGCGCCGATCACGACCTGGTGGATCGCCTGGACACCCCGGTAACCGAGCGCGCGCACCCGGGTGAGCCGCGCGAACTCGCCGGATCCGGCGCGCGCACCGTACTGCTCTGCGGCGCCTACGAATTAGGGCGGCAGCGACACCATCCGATGCTCGCCGAGCTACCCGAATTCATCCATCTCCCGGCGCTGCCGGGCCGTCATCCGTCGTTGCGCGCCGCGGTCGGCCTGCTGGCCGCCGAGCTGACCGAGCCGCGACCGGGCAGCGCCGCCGCGGTGCCCGCGATCCTGGAAACGCTGCTGCTGTTCGCGCTGCGCGCCTGGTTCGACGAGCAGTCCGCGGGGTCGGGCTGGGCGGGTGCCTTCGCCGATCCCGCCGTCAACGCCGTCCTGCGCGCCGTCCACGAGAACCCCGCCCATCCCTGGACGGTGCCGGAGCTGAGCGATATCGCGAACGTGTCGCGGGCCACCCTGGCGCGCCGGTTCACCGCCACCGTCGGCGAGGCGCCGCTGGCCTACGTGACTCGCTGGCGCATGCTGACCGCCGCCCGGATGCTTCGCGATACCGACGCCTCGCTCGGCGCGATAGCCGGAAAGGTCGGCTACGCATCGGAATTCGCCTTCGCCAAGGCATTCAAGCGCGAATACGGTTCGGCCCCCGGCCAATACCGCCGCGG
Organism: Nocardia albiluteola; assembly: GCF_018860155.1. Classification (GTDB taxonomy): domain Bacteria; phylum Actinomycetota; class Actinomycetes; order Mycobacteriales; family Mycobacteriaceae; genus Nocardia; species Nocardia albiluteola. Next base: position 198,809 of record NZ_JAHKNI010000001.1, on the reverse strand, counting down.
GCGGGATACTCCGCCGCTGATCGCGGTGTGATGCGTCGACTGCGCGCGGCCCTGGCGTGCAGTCCGAATCCCCTGTCCCCCAGGTCCTCCACCCCGGCACGCAGCCGCGGCGACGGCATCTCGTAGTCGCCGCCCGACCAGCGGCGGCCCGAACTGCTGCGCGTGCTCGATCTCATGCCCGACACCCCCGCGTTCCTCGCCGACCACCGGCTCGAGGTGCTGGCCGCGAACCCGCTGGCCGAGCTGCTGTACGGCCGGCGGCCGCTGCGCGGGACAAATATCGCCCGGCACATCTTCCTGGATCCGGCCGCTCGGGCGCTGTACACCGAGTGGGACCGCTGTACCGGCGACACCGTCGGACAGCTGCGCCTCGCGGCGGGTCGATACCCCGACGATCCGCAGCTCGCGGCCCTGATCGGCGAGCTGGCCATGCGCAGCGAGCGGTTCGCCGCACTCTGGGCGCGCGCCGACGTGCGCTGCCGCACCCACGGCCGCAAGTCCTTCACCCATCCGCTGGTCGGAAATCTGGACCTGCATCAGGAGAACTTCACGGTGCCGGACGATGCCGGCGTCGAGCTCGTGATCCTGTCGCCCGCACCCGGCAGCGCGGCGCACGACGGCCTGCGGCTGCTGGCCAGGCTCGGCGCCACCGATGATCGCGAGCGCGAGTTCGGCCCGGTCCACCCGGCCTAGATGCAGTAGCCTGCGGGCCGCGCAGCGGTCATGATGGCTGGTATGCCCGCCCTACCCGACTGGTCGCCCGACGACATCGACCCGCAGATCCCGAGTTCGGCCCGCATGTACGACTACGTGCTGGGTGGATTCACCAACTTCGAGGTCGATCGCAAACTGGCGGATTGGGTCCAGCAGACCATGCCCGAGGTGGCGCAGGGTGCCCGCGACAACCGCGCCTTCCTGCGACGCCTGGTCGGCTTCCTGGTGCAAGAGGCCGGTATCGACCAGTTCCTGGACCTGGGCTCGGGGATTCCGACCGCGGGAAACGTGCACGAGATCGCCCAGCGGCTGCGTCCGGGCGCGCGGGTGGTGTACGTCGACATCGATCCGGTGGCGGTCTCGGCCAGCCGGCAGCTGCTGGCCGACAACCCCGACGCGACCGCGATCCGCGCCGATCTGACCGATGTCGAGGAGATCCTGGCAGCTCCGGAGGTCGCCGGGCTGCTCGATCTCAGCCGCCCGGTCGCGGTGCTACTGGTGTCTGTCCTGCATTTCGTGCCCGAGTCGGCAGATCCCGCGGCAGCCATCGCGCGGCTGCGCGAGGCCATGGCGCCGGGGAGCTACCTGGCGATCTCGCACTTCACCGACGAGGGCCGCGAGGGCGATGCGCAACGAATCGTCGCCATGTCGCGCCAGACGCCCACCACGACGACGCCGCGCAGTCGCGCGCAGATCGAGGCGCTGTTCGACGGATTCACCGTGCTCGAGCCCGGCATGGTGGACGTGTCCACTTGGCGACCCGAGGAGTCCGCCGACGGCGCGCCCGCGTCGTTCTCGGGCTGGTACTGCGGTGTGGGAGTGCTTGCGGGAGAGTAACTTCGAACGACGAGTAGGGTGGGCATCATGAAATTTCTTCTCACCCTCGGGGTCGTGGTCGGTGTCATCTTCGCCATCAACAAGTTCCGTCAGCGCAACGATGCGGACATGTGGCATGAGGTGACCACTCGCTGAGCTTTACCCATATCGGGCTCGTGGCGCTGGAGAATCGCTTCCAGCGCCATCACCCCGCGCCGCTGCGGATGGCCGCGTTCCGGTCACCGTCCCGCGGCGAGGCCGAAGAATTCGGCGATCACGGTCACCGCGTCGATCGCACGCGTAGGTGACCCGAACATCAATCGACCCCCCTGCGAGGCCCCGGGAATCTGATGACCCGCGCCGACGAGGGTGTACAGCGTGACCGGCGGACAGCCCGGCCCGCGATATTCGGTGCGGCAGACCTGCCCCTCGGTGACCCCGTCCTCGGGTCCGAGCCATCGGAAGGCCGGGGAGGTGTGAATCCCGTTGCGGCGGGCGAAATATGCCGCCGTCCGGGCAGCGCCGAGATGATTACCCTTGGGGAACCAGCCTCGGAGGCTGACGCTTCCACCGTCGAATCGGGATAGCGGATCGGCGGTGCCGTGCATGGCGATCAGCGGCACGGGCACGACGGTGCCCCGATGCACCGCCAGGGCCTCGGGTGTCGGCTGGTTGGCCGACAGCAGGGCCGCCCCGGCGAGCAGGTCGGGCGCCTCGTGCACCAGCCTGATGACCATCTGACCGCCCAGTGAGAATCCGATCGTGTAGACGCGACCCGTGCCGAGCGTCGTGGCGACCTCCTGGGCCAGCATCCGGAGAAATCCGACGTCGTCCACCTGCTTGACGTCGCGAAACAGCATTTTCGCCCGCCGCGCCCCATTCCATTCGCGGTGCAGTGCATCGGGATAGACCACGACGTTGCCACCGAGCGCGAGCCGATCGAAGGCATCCTCGCTGAACTCCCGCATCGAGTCGGCGCTCTGCATGGTGCCGTGCAGTACCAGCACCAGGGCCGCACCGGGGGCCGGTTGCCGCGGGCGCACGACGGTATAGGTGCGGCGGCGCCGCCCATGGGTGAGTGCCCGCCGTTCCACGACGAGCTCGGACGCTGGATTCCGCACAAGAAAAGAGTCTGCGGGACGACCGGAACCGCGGCAATCCGTCCTAGCCGTAGCCGCGGCCGGACCGGACGGGCGGTCATTGCAGTTGCGCTGTAACTGTATAGACTGGCCCGTTGCCCGAAAAACGCCAGGGCGCTGGAGGAAATTATCAGGGGGAGGACACGTGTGGTATTTGGTCGATGCCGCCGACCCGAAGCGGGTCATTCGATTCCAACCGTCCGAAGGCGTGGCGCGTGAGCGTCTGCTGCATCGAGCCGTAAGACCGAACTCCATTGCAGCACTGGCAAATTCGGCCATCGGATACACCATCGCCACCGGCCGGGAGTACACGGGGCAGATCCGGGTCCGGGGCGAGATGTACACGACGACAACGCTTCCGGTCGCCGGCCTCGATCAGCGGCCGCTGGCGGTGCAGATCTGGGTTGCCGGACCGGACGTTCCGCGCGAACCGGCGCCCGGCGTCGACGCGTTCGTCTGGGACGGCCGGCAGTGGACGGTCACGAGTAGCGGCGTGGGCGGCCCGGTCCTGCCCCCTGGATTCCCCCTGCTGCACGCGGCGTGGTTCCTGAGCCGGATCATCGAATGCGAGGAGCGCGACAAGCTGATCACCGCGGCCCTGAACCCTCGCCCCGGCACCTCCTGGTCCGGGTCCATGCGGGTGCTCGCGGCCGACAACACCGGCACCACCAGGGTTTTCGGCCATTTCCGATACCACTCCGAGGAGAAGCTGTACGGACTGCTGCTGCGGGCCGACCGAGAGAGCGAGCCGGGCGTCGTGCTGCCCACGTACCGCAACGACGCCGCGGCCGTACTCCTGCGCGGCACCACCGCCCTGATCGACCTGGATCGCATGCAGATCATCGAATGGCTCACCCCGCCGCTGCACGACATCGCCTGGCGGCACCATCCGACGCCGCGCGCCCTGGACCCCACCGACCGAACCGAATTCAGCCTCGTCACCACCCATGTGATCCACCCCGACGACCACCCCGAATACCTCAGGGCCATGCGAGATCTGGCCGCAGGACGCATAGACACCCACCGCGGTATCGTCCGGCTGCTGACCCTGCGCGGCGGCTGGCAACCGGTCGAGCTGTACCACACCCGGCTCCCCCAGGGCCTGCCTCGATTCCTGATAGTCCTCATCCGCCCCCTGGAGGGTGCTGGTTGACGCTGCCTTTTCGCTGTCTACGCAGCGGAATTCCCGCGAAAGCCGCCGAGACGAACACGCCACCCCGACGTGCTGGCCGCCTAACGCCGAAGTGCCCGCGTCCGCAGCGAACGCCAACAACGCTGGGGCCGACCACGAATCAACACAACCACCGCCTGATCGGCAAACGTTCGTGGTCAACGCACTAGTCGGAGACGGTGAGCATACCTTCACAGATGATGGCTACGACTTGGTGTGCTCGCCCGCGTTGCTGAGCGCGACGTGCGGTGGTGGCGCTGCCGACCAAGAGGTCCACCACGTCGTAGACATCGAGGTTGGAGCGGATCCGACCTGCGTGCTGGGCGCGAGTGAGTAGAGTAGTCAACGCGTTGAGGAAGGCGTGTTCGACCGTCGACGTTGCTTTGAAACCAAGGTTGGTGCCGGCATCCATGACGTCGCACAACGCTTGATTGAGTGCGACCTGTCCGACCACCTCGGTGAAGAATTCGATGAACGCCGCACCAGGGTCGTCGGCGTCGGCCAGCGCGACAGCGGTTTCGATGAACCGTTCTATCCGGCTCAAGATGATTGCCTCGAACAGCGCTTCTCTGGTGGGGAATGTCCGGTACACCGTGCCGACACCCACTCCGGCCCGCCGGGCGATCTCATCGAAGGACACGGACAGTCCCTGCGCGGCCAAGGTTTCCTCGGCGGTCGCAAGAACAACTTCGCGGTTGCGGCGAGCATCCGCGCGCAACGGTCTTCCGGTGTTCGTCCGCGTCTGTGTCTGTCTGCCGGCCACCCGTATCACGGTACTGCTACCCCCCGAGTTGCAACTGGAGAACTCTCTCCATATAGTCGCATCGTATCTGGAGAGTTTCCTCCAGATATAGCGACCGGAGGGTGTTGTGTGACCGAATCGAACAGTGCTCCATCGGCTGGGGCGCGGGAAAACGTACACAGTGCCCACCAGAGTATGGCTGTGGAGTGCACCGAGGTCCTCGTGATAGGCGCGGGGCCTGTCGGCTTGCTACTGGGGTGCGAGCTCGCCCGGCGCGGAGTCGCTGTGCGGGTGATCGACAAGAAGCCTGGAACCGTCCCGACAGGCGCTCGCGGCCGGGCACTGTCCGCGCGGAGCTTGGAAGTCCTGGACGATGTGGGTGTCGTCGACCGGATCTATGCGCGTGGTAAAACAAATCCGAAAGCGCGTCTGTATGACGGGGATACGCTGGTACGCGAAGTGGATCCTCGTTCGAACGCGGCGAACCTGCCCACGCCGAATTCGCCGCACAGGTGCTCATTCGTGGAGCTGCCCCAGCAGAGTACCGAGGACATCCTCGCCGAGCATCTGGAATTGCTGGGTGTACGCGTCGAATTCGACTGTGAACTGATCGACCTGGATCAGAGTCGGGATCAAGTCACTGCCACGGTACGGGTCGACGGCGTGAACCGCCAGGTACGGGCTGCCTATGCGGTGGGTTGTGACGGTGGCGGCAGCCGCACGCGCAAATTGGCCGGCATCTCGTTCCCGGGGCAGACTGATACTGCGGATACCTTCGTTACCGGATGTGCCATTATCGATGGACTCGACCCGGATTACCTGCACATCTGGGCGAACGGCGTTCTGCTGACCTGGCAACCGGATTTGGGGCGCTGGGTGTTCTTCGGTCCGATCACCCCGGACGGCGATGGAGGGATAACTCCGTTTCCGGCGGACGCATTACGCCGCGTCTTCGACGAGCAGTGCGGACTACCCGGCATCACGTTTCGCGAGACCTCGCAGACATCCATCTGGCGGCCGAATATCCGGATGGCGACGCATTACCGGAAAGGCCGCGTGTTCCTCGCTGGTGACGCCGCACACATCCACCCGCCGACTGGCGGTCAGGGGATGAATACCGGACTCCAAGACGCCTACAACCTCGGCTGGAAGTTGGCGCATACGCTCCGCGGTGCGCCGGAGGCACTGCTGGACACCTACGAGGCCGAACGTCTCCCAGTGGCGCGAGAGGTGCTGGCGACGACATCGCAACGCTTCGACTCGGTGACTCGCACATCCGATCCACGCGAACGCCTCCGAACTGCGAGCAACACCCTCTCGGCCACAGACATATTCGCCGACACCACCCAATTGAGCATCACCTACCGCCATGGTCCGCTGGCGCGCGACCTCGACGACACCGTCGGGATCAGGGCTGGTGATCGTGCTCCGGATGCCCCCGGCCTCCGCTGTGGCGACAGGTCCACACGCCTGTTCGACCTATTCCGTGGCCCGCACCTCACCTTGCTGCATTTCGGCACGCACATTCAGACCGCCCCCGCTACCGGCGACCTGGTGCGAGCGCTGACCATTGTGCCTAGAGGCGAGGCTGCACCGGCGAACGGCGGCGTTTTCGTCGACTCCGGCAATCACGCACACCACGCCTACCGCATCACCACCCCGGCAACAATCCTCGTCCGCCCCGACGGCTACATCGCTCTGACCGGAGCCGGGTATGACGAGACAGCGATCGCCGACTATCTGCACCTGGTTGTACCGCGTTGAGGCGGGCGTCGCTCCGCGGTCCGAATCCGCACACGTTCGGGCCTTGATCAGTCCTCATTCCGACCAAAATGGAGTTTCTCTCCAATTACAAATAGAGAAGGCCAGAATATGAACCAGCTTGTTTTCGTGACCGGCGCCACCGGGCAGCAGGGCGGAGCGGTGGCCGCTCGCCTGCTGGCAGACGGCTGGCAGGTGCGGGCACTGACTCGCAACCCCGACAGTTCGCAGGCCCGGGCCCTCACCGAGGCAGGCGCGGAGGTCGTCCAGGGATCGATGGAGGACGCCGTGACGATTGCGCGCTACGTCGACGGCGCGTATGGGGTATTCAATGTGCATCCAGGTCCGCTTGCCCCGGAGCAGGACGAGGTGTCGGCGGGTAAGAACATAGTCGATGCCGCGGTGAAATACGGTGTCGCGCATCTGGTTTACAGCTCGGCTCTGGGTGTCGATCGGGGCGTGCAGCCGAACAAGGGCGAGATCGAGCAGTACATAGCATCACAGGGCATCTCGGCCACCGTTTTGCGGCCGAGCTCGTTCATGGAGAACCTCTACAGCCAGTCGGCTACAGTCGGCGTCCGCGACGGCGCATTGCGCACGCCGGCGGCCCCGCATGTGCGCCAGCAATTCATCGCGCTGGACGATATCGGCGCATTGACCGCACTTGCGCTGGCTCGTGCAGACGACTATCGCGGTCGTTCGCTCGACCTCGCCGGTGATGTACTCACTCCACCGGAAGTCGCGGCGGCGCTCAGCGCAGCCATCGGGCACGAGGTGCCTTACATCCAACGGCCCCTTGACGAGCTGCGGCAGATCAACGAACGCTTTGCCCGCGGTTACGAACTGCTCAACAATGGCGACGGCAGCGTGCCGGATATCGACATCGACAAGCTGCGTGTATTGCACCCCGATCTGATGACACTCGAAACCTGGCTGGCCCGCAGAGGTATGGAATTGCTTCGCCCGCTGCTGAGTTGATTCAGCCGCACTGGAACCCGGGGCCTAGGCCTTCTGGTGAAGTGAGGATTTCACCTGCGGTTTCCGGTGTGTCGTTGGGGGTGGGCACAGCAGCAGCCGATGATGATCGTGGCTGTCTACGCCGGAACATCCGAAAGCTGTTGCTGTGCCAGCAGTCTCATCATTTCCTGTTGGCGTGGTCCCTATCGGCCAGCGGTCCGGCGGCCAGGCCGATTCCGCTGAATCCTGCCCACAATCCGATCGCCCGGACTCGTTGTTGCGCAACGGGATAGACGGCGGCAAGCAGTGCCGGCGAGGCGGGCTCAGTGCCGCGGCGCCGATGCCCCGCACGACCCGTCCCGGGATCAGCCTGAACGCTACGCGAATGTGCAGTAGTGCTACATGATTGCGGTGTGGTCGACGTCCAGCCAGCCGGCTCGCCGCCCGGTCCGGGCGCACAGAATCGAGAATTCGGCAGCGAGGCGCGACGAAGCGATCGCTGGCCAGAAGGTGTGCAAGGTGAACGGTTGCAGACCCTCGACGTGGATCAGTTCGGCACGGTCACGCAGTAGATCCCAGGCGGGGGTGTCGGCGATGGTGGCGTGGGTGAGATGAATCAGCTGCTGGTCGATGGCGGTATCGATGAAGCTCTCCAGATGCTTCGTCGTCTGCTCGACGCGTTCGATCGGTCGGCCAGCCGGGGTGAGGGCCGGTACCCAGCTGGTGCCGATGCCCATCATTGATCGGTGGTCGATGATGGGTTGGTCGGCGAGTTCCTCGGCGTCGACGCTGGTGCGCCCCTCGAACGGATGCCCGGGAGGCACCACCAGCGCGGCTTGCGCCTTGTACAGGGCCGGGCCCGTGGTCAGGAAGAGATTCCCGAGCCGACGCGCGCCGGGTGGCAACCAGAGCAGCGCCACGTCCAGCTCGTGCCCGGAACCGTGGTTCCACATGTACATGTCGTACATGCGATCCTGTAGCCACACCAGTCGGCTGCCCGGCGTGGCCACCTCGAATGCGCTGCTCAACCCTTCGCGGATGTATCCCGGCAGGGTGATCGTGTAACCGGCGCGCACATTCGACGCCACCGCGCCCGCAACGTGCCGGGCTGTGTCGAGCCCGCGCGTCAGCTGATGGAACGCCGGACGCCAGTCATCGAGCAGTCGCTGCCCGATCGGAGTCAGCCGAACCCATCGGCTCGTTCGATCGAAGACCGGCGCCCCCACCCGCTGTTCCAACGCCCGGATCCGCTGGCTGACATTCGACGGGGTCATGTGCAGCCGGTGCGCTGCTCTCCCGAAGTGGAGTTCGTCGGCTACAGCCAGGAACGCCTCGATCTCACGTACGTCTATAGCCGACACGGCTCGAATGTACCCAACGGTCCGCACTGCCGTCCTGCCCCGAAATCGTCCCCCGCACACGGGCTGGTCAGCGGCTGGATTGATCGTACCGGTCGGGCACGAACGGCTGGCCCGATCCGGATCCGGCCTCAACCGCCCGGAGGCTAGGTGGTCACACGTGGGTGTCGAGGAAGTCGAGGATCGATCGGGCGACACGGTCGGCGGAATCGGCTTGCGGGTAGTGGCCGGAGCCTTCTATCAGGGTGATGCGGCCGATTCCGGGTTGCAATTTCGCGACGATGCCTTCGGCCTCGGCCTTCGGGTTGGCGAAGTCCGGTTCCTGGGTGCCCATGATGATCAGTGCGGGGCACTTGATCTCGGCCAGTTTCGGGTCGGACTCGGAGACGTCGGACTTACCGGTCTTCATGAATTCGGCGAACCGGCCGGGCTCGCTCAGTTTCGCACGCAGGGCGGCCATGTCCTCGGCATGGTCGGCGGGCTTGATCGGGTGGGCGACGTCCTGGTAGCTCATCCACATCCCCAGGCTCTTGAACAGCACGGTGCCACCCAGCCGCAGCATGCCCTTCCGATAGCGCGGAACCGTGAACAATGCCGCCAGCGAGAAACCTTGAGTCTGGGTGAAGGGGCCGATCTCGACGACGGCGGTGACGAGATCAGGGGCGGTGGCCGCCGCGATGGTGGCTGACCCGCCGGACATGGAGTTGCCCACGACCACGGCCGGGCCGCCGAGGTGCCGGATCAGGTCGAGGATGTCGTTGGCGACATCGGTCTGGGTGATGCCATCGCCGCCCGTGTGCGAAGGCCAGTTCATCGAGGATTCGCCGTGCCCGCGCATATCCATATTGGCGACGCGGTATCCGGCGTCGGCGAGCAGCGGCAACAGGTGACGGTAGGTCTGGCGGTGGCTACCCATGCCGTGCGAGAGCACGATCAGTGGCCCGGTCCCGGCAAGGTCGTAGGCGAGAGTGCCGCCGGGGAGGGAAAGTAACTCGGTCATGGCGTTCTCCGTTTCGAACGTTCGACAGCGCTGTTGTCGGTCGACGTCCTGCATTTCGGGGATGGTTTATCGGGTGCGCGGCAGCAGACTTGCGGCCGGAAACGGCCTGCCGCTCCTTCGCATTCAGTTGCGGTGATATCGCCTCGACGAAAGCGGCGGAATATCGGTCCTCCCTTGCTCCGCAAACAGCAGATATACCTTCAGACCGTCATGGAGGCAATAGCATTCGTGGGCGCGCGACACTCGGTACCACAGTGACCGGCGAAAACGCCCCAGCAGGCGGCAATCGGCTCACCCACTCACCCGAAGCGGCGTTCAACGTCGCTACCTCCAGCGTGAAGCACATGGTCCATGATCGTCGACCATGACCACAGCAACGAGAAGATGGTGGTCGAGTTTCTTGGAATCACGTGTCCACGAACAGATTTCGCGCGGATTCGGCAACGCGCTCCCGCTGCGCGAATCCGATGACGAGGGCCCGCGGCAGCTTCGAGGTATTGCTCGATGCCGCAACGCGGGCTCAGCCGTGTGGACGGACCTGCGCGAACCGCGCCGCGAGCGATGGCCCGAGAAGTGCGACGATGGCGTATCCACGGCTGCCGGGAGCCGGGAGGCTCCACAGGAACGAGTCGCCTATGACAATGTTGTCCTCGAGGTCACCATTGGTGGATCGGACCTCCAGAAAGTCCAGTACCGGCATCCAGGCGGCCAGCGAGCCATCGTCGTTGATCATGGACTGTACGATCTCGTCGATGAGATCCCATAGAAACACGTGCGGCAGTAGTTCCCCGAGGTTGTTGTACAGGTGGCACGCATAGGACTCCGCGACCCCGGGGAACCGACGAGCCATCTCCTCGATGAGCCGCACACCTGGATACATCAACAGTCCTTCCCGAACGGCACAGTCCATGTGGGCACAGCTTGCTGCGGTTCAGATGTCCCAGGTTGCAGGGGCCATCTGGCCGGGTGTCCGGCCCCGATCGCGATCAGAGAGCACTGCGCCTTAAAGGCCCTGACCAGAACAGATACAAGCCGGATTCGACACGATCCGCGGATTCCTCGGCGACGAACCGGCTGCCTTTTCGCTGCCTCGCCCGGCGAAACCGACCAGGAAAGGTCTCCTGAATGACGAAAACCCTCGACCATGGCTGCTGGTCGGGGGTTTTTGTGTGTGGGGTGGGCCTAGGAGGACTTGAACCTCCGACCTCTTCGTTATCAGCGAAGCGCTCTAACCGCCTGAGCTATAGGCCCGTATGACTTTCAGGATTGCTCCCGAGCCGAGAGCAAAGATTACCCGACCTGCCCGCGATCGACAAAACGGCTGGTCAGCGCGGCGGGGACAGTGCGGCCGGACCACGCCGTGGTGGCATGGTCCGGCCGGCGCCGAGTACTAGTCTGGGTCGGCCAGGGTGACCTGGATGCCGCCGACCAGGTCGGTGCACTGGTTGTAGATGAACACTCCGACCGTGGACAGCGCGGTGAGCAGAACCACGTTGATCAGGCCGATGACCGCGGCATAGCCGAATACCGTGCCGGCGTCGATCAGCGAGGAGGACCCCGAGCCGTTGTCGGAGACCATGTCGGTGAACGTGCTGTTCAGGCGGTCCCACACACCCATGCCGGACAGCACGATGTACAGGAAGCCGACCGCCAGCATCCACACGAAGAACATCGCGACGCTGATCACCAGCGAGATCTTCAGCGTCGACCACGGGTCGATGTGACGCAGCTGCACCGTCGCGCGCAGCGGCTCACCCGTGGCGGCGGCCTGGACCACCGCCGCCGGCACCGCGGGCGAGATCGGCGGCGGCGATCCGGTGGTCTCGTTCGGCGGCAGCGGATGGCGCAGCTCGGACAGGTCGGGCATGTCCTTGATCAGCTCGGGGCGCGCGATGCTGCGGGTGGGCCCGTCGATGCCGACGGACTTCACCATCGCGGCCTCCTTGCGGGCCGCCTTGGCCGCGAGGTCGGCGGTGGTCCGGGCATTGCCGGAGCCGCCCAGGTTCACCGACGACGGCGGACGTCCCGCGACCGGCGCCTGACCGGGACGGTTCAGATTCGACTGCGGTTCACGTTGCGGCAACTGCGACCACCCCTCCTCGAATCGGGAATTCCCCTCGACCGCGGCCGATTCGCCCGATTCGACACCGGCTGAGTTGTCGCCTTTCTCGGACGGATTGCCCGATCCGCCCTCAGCCGTGGACCCCGGCCGCGGAATCGGGCGCGGCGGAATCGGTGAGGGGGCTATCCGCTCGGTCACACCGTTGGCGTGAGGCCGCTCGTCGTTCGGCTGGTTCGTGGTCAATGGGGATTCCTTAGATCCGTTGTGCCGCCGGTGCTCGAGTCGAAACTACTGCTTCTAGGAACCACTGGTGTCATCTTCGCCGGGAACCTCGTCGCGTTCGTCGGCGTTACGAGCGATCGCAAGCAACGTATCGCCCTCGCCCAGATTCATCAATCGCACACCCTTGGTCTGGCGACCGGCCTTACGAACCTGCTTCGCCGCCGTCCGGATGACACCGCCGCCGGATGTGATGGCGTAGAGCTCGTCCTCATCGTCGACGATGAGGGCGCCCACCAGACTGCCACGGCGCTGGTCGTATTGGATAGTCAATACACCCTTACCGCCGCGGCCCTGCGCGGTGTACTCCTCGATCGCGGTCCGCTTGGAATAGCCGCCGGCGGTGGCCACCAGCAGATATGTGTCCTCGCGAACCACATTGAGCGACAACAGTTCATCGTCGGTGTTGAACCGCATGCCCTGCACACCGGAGGTCGCGCGGCCCATCGGGCGCAGCACCTCGTCGTTGGCGGGGAAGCGGATCGACTGGCCGTGCGCCGAGACCAGCAGCAGGTCGTCGTCGGCCGAACACAGTGCGGCGCCGACCAATTCGTCACCATCGCGCAGATTCACCGCGACGATGCCGCCGGTCCGGTTGGAGTCGAAATCGGTCAGCTTCGACTTCTTCACCAGGCCGTTGCGGGTCGCCAGCACCAGATACGGCGCGTCCTCGTAGGTCTTGAGCTGGATGACCTGGGCGATCTTCTCCTCCGGCTGGAACGCCAGCAGGTTGGCCACGTGCTGGCCGCGGGCGGTGCGCGCGGCCTCGGGCAGTTCGTAGGCTTTGGCCCGGTACACCCGGCCCAGGTTCGTGAAGAACAGCAGCCAATCGTGCGTCGAGGTGACGAAGAAGTGCTTGACCAGGTCGTCCTGCTTGAGCCCGGCGCCCTGCACACCCTTGCCGCCGCGCTTCTGGCTGCGGTACAGATCGGTCTTGGTGCGCTTGGCGTAGCCGGTCTCGGTGATCGTCACGACCACGTCCTCGCGGGCGATCAGATCCTCGTCGGCGACGTCGCCGTCGGCGGAGATGATCCGGGTGCGCCGGTCGTCGCCGTACTTCTCGACGATCTCCTTCAGCTCATCGCGCACGATCGCGCGCTGGCGCTCGGGCCTTTCGAGAATGTCCTTCAGATCGGCGATCTCGAGCTCGATCTTGGCCAATTCGTCGACGATCTTCTGGCGCTCCAGGGCCGACAGGCGACGCAGCTGCATATCGAGGATCGCGGTGGCCTGGATCTCGTCGATGTCGAGCAGCTGCATCAGGCCGGTGCGCGCGGTGTCGGTATTGGCCGAACGCCGGATCAGCGCGATGACCTCGTCGAGCGCATCCAGGGCCTTGACCAGGCCGCGCAGGATGTGGGCACGCTCCTCGGCCTTACGCAGCAGGTAGCGGGTGCGCCGGACGATGACTTCCAACTGATGCGCGACGTAGAACCGGATCATCTGGTCCAGCCGCAGCGTGCGCGGCACGCCGTCCACGATGGACAGCATGTTCGCGCCGAAGCTGGTCTGCAGCTGGGTGTGCTTGTAGAGGTTGTTCAGCACCACCTTGGCCACGGCGTCGCGCTTGACCGTGACCACGATCCGCATGCCCGCGCGGTCCGAGGACTCGTCGTGGATGTCGGAGATACCCGCGATCTTGCCGTCCTTCACCTGCTCGGCGATCGAGTTGATGAAGTTGTCGGTGTTGACCTGGTACGGCAGCTCGGTGATGACGATCGTGGTGCGGCCGCGGTTGTCCTCCTCGATCTCGACCACGCCGCGCATGCGGATCGACCCACGACCGGTGGTGTACGCGTCGTGGATACCGTTCGTGCCGACGATCAGGCCGTGCGTCGGAAAGTCCGGGCCCTTGACCCGCTCCATGCAGGCCTCGAGGGTGGTCTCCTCGTCGGCCTCGTGGTTCTCCAGTGCCCAGTAGATCGCCTCGGCGAGCTCGTTGAGGTTGTGCGGCGGAATATTGGTCGCCATGCCGACCGCGATGCCGTTGCTGCCGTTCATCAACAGGGCGGGTACCCGGCTGGGGAGAACCGTCGGCTCCTGGGAGCGACCGTCGTAGTTCGCGATGAAATCGACCGTCTCGTGGTCGATTTCGCGCAGCATCTCCATCGCCAGCGGGGTGAGCCGGCATTCGGTGTACCGCATGGCGGCCGCGCCGTCGTTGCCGCGCGAGCCGAAGTTGCCCTGACCGTCGACCAGCGGGTAGCGCAGCGACCAGGGCTGCGCCATGCGCACGAGGGTGTCGTAGATCGAGGTGTCGCCGTGCGGGTGATAGTTACCCATCGTCTCCGCGACCGGGCGCGCGGACTTCACGTAGCCGCGGTCGGGGCGATATCCGTTGTCGTACATCGCATACAGCACGCGGCGGTGCACCGGCTTGAGGCCGTCGCGGACCTCGGGCAGCGCGCGGCCCACGATCACGCTCATCGCGTAATCGATGTAGCTGCTCTGCATTTCGTTCTGGATGTCGACCGGTTCGATCCGGTCGCCACCGCCGCTGGGCGGCAGCGTTGTTTCAGTCATGAAGTCTCCTAAGTAGTCCGGGTGTGCGGCAGTGTGTTTCGCACCGGACTACACGTCGAGGAAGCGAACGTCCTTGGCATTGCGGGTGATGAAGCTGCGACGCGCCTCGACGTCCTCGCCCATCAGGATCGAGAACAGCTCGTCGGCGGCGGCGGCATCGTCCAGGGTGACCAGGCGCAGCACGCGGACCGACGGGTCCATCGTGGTCTCCCACAGCTCCTTGGCGTTCATCTCGCCCAGACCCTTGTAGCGCTGGACGCCGTCCTCCTTGTTGATCTTCTTCCCCGCGGCCAGGCCCGCCTCGAGCAGGCCGTCGCGCTCACGGTCGGAGTAGGCGAACTCCGGATCCGAGCGCTGCCACTTGAGCTTGTACAGCGGCGGCTGGGCCAGGTACACGTGCCCGTGCTCGACCAGCGGGCGCATGAACCGGAACAGCAGCGTCAGCAGCAGGGTCGAGATGTGCTGGCCGTCGACATCGGCGTCGGCCATCAGCACGATCTTGTGATACCGCAGCTTGGCGATGTCGAATTCGTCGTGGATGCCGGTGCCGAACGCGGTGATGATCGACTGCACCTCGTTGTTCTTCAGCACCCGGTCGATGCGGGCCTTCTCGACATTGATGATCTTTCCGCGCAGCGGCAGGATCGCCTGATACATCGAGTCGCGCCCGGACTTGGCCGAGCCACCGGCGGAGTCACCCTCCACGATGTAGATCTCGGACTTCGTCGGATCCTTGGAGCGGCAGTCGGCCAGCTTGCCGGGCAACCCGCCCAGATCCGTCGCGCTCTTGCGGCGCACCAGCTCGCGCGCCTTGCGCGCGGCGACGCGCGCCTGCGCCGACGAGACCGCCTTGTTCACAATGGTTTTCGCGTCGGCCGGATTGGCCTCGAACCAGTGCGCCAGGTGCTCGTTGCAGGTGCGCTGGACAAACGACTTGACCTCGGTGTTGCCGAGCTTGGTCTTGGTCTGGCCCTCGAACTGCGGCTCGCTGACCTTCACGCTCACGATGGCGGCCAGGCCCTCACGGATGTCGTCACCGGTGAGGTTGCCGTCCTTCTCCTTCAGGAGCTTCTTGTCCTTGGCGTACTTGTTCACCACCGTGGTCAGGGCCGCGCGGAAGCCCTCTTCGTGGGTGCCGCCCTCGTGGGTGTTGATGGTGTTGGCGAAGGTGTGCACGGACTCGGAATAGCCCGAGTTCCACTGCATCGCGACCTCGAGCTCGTGGCCGGTGCCCTTGCCGGTGAACGCCACCAATGTGTTGTGGATCGGCTGCTTGGTCCGGTTGATGTGCTTGACGAAATCCTCGAGGCCGCCCGGGTAGTGATAGGTGCGGGTCTTGACCTTGTGCTCGGCGGGCGCGCCCTCCTCGGCGTGCTTGGGCGCCTCGGCGGTCTCGCTCACCACCTCGTCGGTGATGTCGGTGTCGGCCACCCGCTCATCGGTCAGCGTGATGGTCAGGCCCTTGTTCAGGAACGCCATCTCCTGCAGCCGGCGGGCCACGGTCTCGAAGTTGTAGACGGTGGTCTCGAAGATGTTCGGATCGGCCCAGAAGCGGATCGTGGTCCCGGTGCGCTTGGTCGGGTCGCCCTGGAGCAGCTTGCCGGGCCTGGCGTCCTTGTACTCCTGGCTCCAGTGATATCCGTCGTAGTCGATATCGGCCTGCAGCCGCGTCGACAGCGCGTTCACCACGGAGATACCGACGCCGTGCAGACCGCCGGACACCGCATAGGACTCGGAGTCGAACTTGCCGCCCGCGTGCAGCTGGGTCATGACCACCTCGATGGTGGGGATGCCCTGCGCGTGCATGCTGGTGGGGATGCCGCGGCCGTCGTCGACGACCTCGACGCCGCCGTCGGCCAGCAGCGTGACATCGACGCGGGTGGCGTACCCGGCCATCGCCTCGTCGACGGAGTTGTCCACAACCTCCCAGATCAGGTGGTGCAGACCGCGTTCACCGGTGGAGCCGATGTACATGCCCGGGCGCTTGCGTACCGCCTCGAGCCCCTCGAGCACGGTGATGGATTCCGCGCCGTAGGTCTGCTTACCTGATTTGGAGCCGCTTGCATTGGAGTCGTTGGCAGCCACTGCTCGGTAGCTCTCCTTACTTGCTGATCTCCCGGCTCGATGTCGAAGCACAGCGCGGCACACGCCGGACCCCAGATGGTGTCTGCTCGAGGTGACGAACGGCTCGAGAACTACGGGTCCAGCGGGCGGCTGCACGGAACGTGCCGGGGGTATCGCCGCTAGTTACTCCCCCATCCTACTGGCACACCCAGCCCAGGACCCACCTATGACACCCCTGACGGCGTCGTGAGTGCGTTAATTCGGATGGCAACGGGTCGGCTTGTAGGTTTGAATCCGTCACAAGCCTGCGCGGCCCGTCGGATGCCCGCGCGGCGGTTTGCCGGATGGTTGAGCGGATCTTGTCATCGGCCGGTGCGCGGTTCCACGTGAAACGACCCCGCTTCAGCAACCGCCCGACCTAATGGGCGCCGTCGGCGAAGCCGTCCGAAACCGTGCATGGCCGGAGCGAATGCGGAGGTACGCCTAACCGTACGTATCGCGGGGCCCCAGCCCCTTCACGTGCCGCGCCCCCTTGCGCCAGCTCGGAGCAGCCGGGCCGCTGATCTTGAGCTGTTTCACCACGCCCTGACCGACGGCGGCATTGATCTTCGCCAGCAGCTGCGCCTGCAGCATGCGCAACTGAGTCGCCCAGGCTGTGGACTCGGCCTGGATGCTGAGCACCCCGTCGGTCAGCGAGACGGGGGTGGCGTGGCTGGCGATGTCCTCGCCGACCACGCTCGACCAGCGGCCGAATACCGTTCCCTCGGCGACCTTTCCGGACCAGCCGCGGCCCTTGGCCAGGGCGCCGGCGACCGCGGACAGCAGCTGGGGATCGCGCTCGTCGGGCCCGGCACCCGACCAGCCGCGGCGCCGCAGCGCCCGCACGCCGCCCCTGCGCGGCGAGGCCCGGCCCTGCCCGACCGCCTTGCCGCTGGCCTTGGCCGCGGCGCGCGCCTCCTCCAGCGCCCGACGGGCCAGGTCGATCCCCCGCAGTTCGGTCTCCGGGCCGGTGGATTCGGCGGCGGAGGAACCGCGCTCGAGATCGTCCGCCATCGCCATCGCCCTTCCCTGCACTGCCGGTGCGGCCCGGTCGTGCGGGCAAGGGACAGGCTCGCAATCGGCTCCGGGTGCCGGTGTTGCACAAAGGCTAGCGGGTGGGATCGATGACACGCCCATGCGGCGAGCAGTGTCATGCAACCCAATTACGACACGTGACGATGGACGGATATGGGCAATATCACAGGCTCATCGATCAGTGCGCGGAATCACCACCGGATGATGCGCCGAGGGGGGCGTCCGGGTCTGTGGGGACGTCCGGGTCCGTGGAGGCGTCCGGATCCATGGAGGCGCCCGGATCCATGGAGGCGCCCGGATCCATGGAGGCGCCCGGATCCATGGAGGCGCCCGGATCCATGGAGATTTCGGGCGCAGCAGCAACGTCTGGCGCAGCCGCGGTGGCCGACGTAGCGGCGGTGTCCGGCGCACCGGCAGTGGCCAACACATCGGCAACGGTCGACGCAGCGGCAGTGGCAACGGCCGGATCCACGATGCGGGAGATGCGGTGGTCGGCCGCACCGCTGGTCTCCACGTGCAACGGCCGCGCCTCGAGCTCCGCGGGCACGTCCTCGGGCACGGCGGCGGTGATCAGCACCTGTTCGGCGGTGGCCGCGACGGCGGCCAGGGCCGTGCGGCGACGTCGGTCGAGCTCGGCGAAGACATCGTCCAGCATGAGGACCGGATCGGTGCCGAGACAGCGCAGTAGTTCGAAGGAGGACAACCGCAGCGCCAGCGCGAACGACCACGATTCCCCGTGGCTGGCAAAGCCTTTCGCCGGTGCGGAGCCCAGCATCAGGTCCAGGTCGTCGCGGTGCGGGCCGATCAGGCAGACACCGCGTTCGAGTTCCCGTGGGCGCGCGGCGCTCAGCTCGCGCAGCATGATCTCCTCGAGGGCCTGCGCGTCATCGGGATCCGGAGACCGGCCGGGTTCCAGGAACTCCGGCGGCAGATAACCGCTGCGATAGCGGATGGCGGCGGTGCGGGACTCCGGCGCGATCGAGTGGTACGCCTGCTCCAGGTGTGGATGCAGCTCGTGTACCAGGCGTAACCGCTGTGCCAGTAGTTCGGCACCGTGTACGGCCAGATGCCCGTCCCAGACATCCAGCGTGCTCAGATCCGCCGACGAGCGCGAACGTGCGTGCCTGCCAGCGGTTTTCAGCAGGGCTGAACGCTGGCGCAGTACCCGGTCGTAATCGGAGCGCACGCCGGCCAGGCGGGGCAGCCGCGCGGTGCACAGCTCGTCCAGGAAACGACGGCGCTCGGATGGATCGCCGCGGACAAGCGCGAGATCCTCCGGTGCGAACAGCACCGTCTGCAGGATCCCGAGGATCTCGCGGGTGCGGCGCACGGGCGAACGGTTGATCTGTGCGCGGTTGGCCGAGCCCTGGTTCAGCTCCATATCGATGCGCAGCTCGCGCCCGGAGTTGACGACCGTCGCACCGATCCGGGATCGCTGCGCGCCCAAGCGAATCAGTGGTGCGTCCGCGGCCACGCGGTGGGAGCCGAGTGTGGACAGATATCCGACGGCCTCGATCAGGTTGGTCTTGCCGTTTCCGTTGGAACCCAGGAAAACCGTGCGACCGCTGGATAATTCGAGATCGGTCTGGTCCCAGGAGCGAAAATCACGCAGCGTCAATGTCCGCACGTACATCGCTCAGTCCACCGCTCCCGCCGGGGACCCTGTGGAAAACCTGGGGAGGCGGACCGAACGGCCCACCCGCCCAGGGTATTTCACAGAGTTGTCAACAGTATCCACAGCTCGCCCCACAAGGCGCGGACTCAGCCCGGCAGGCGAACCGGCATCAGCAGGTAGATGTAGTCGGTAGACAGCGCGGGGAAGGCGCCGGACTCGTTGACCTCGGGCTCGGCCTCGCCGACCGGAGTCAGCACCGCGGGCCGGCTCGGCGTGGTGAATCCGAAGGTCACGCGGTCGGCGTGCAACGCGGACAGACCGTCGTTGAGGTAGCCGGGATTGAAGGCGATGGTCAGCGGCTCGCCACGGAAATCGGCCGACAGCCACTCCTCGGCGCGACCCGCGTCGTCGCCACCCGCCGAGAGCAGCAGGCCCTGATCGGAGAATTCGAGGCGAACCTGGGCGCCGCGTTCGGCAACCAGCGCAACGCGTTTGATCGCCTCGATCAGCGCGGCGACCTCGAGCGTGGCGATCGAGGTGTGCTCCTTGGGGAGCAATTGGCGGAACTTCGGGAATTCCGCGTCCAGCAGCCGGGTGGTGGTGCGGCGGCCGCCGTTGACGATACCGAGCAGACCGTCGGTGCCCGTGCCGAAGGCGAGTTGCACCGGAGCATCGGTGGCGCCGAGCGTCTTGGCGGCCTCGGAGAAGGTGCGCGCGGGGACCAGCACCGCGGTCTCCACATCGGGGCGGCCGGGCTGCCACTCCAGGTGCCGCACGGCAAGGCGGAAGCGGTCGGTGGCGGCGAGCACCACCTTGGAACCCTCGATCTCGACCCGGATGCCGGTGAGCATCGGCAGCGTGTCGTCGCGGCCGGCGGCGACGGCCACCTGGCTCACCGCCGAGCTGAACAGATCGACCCCGAGCTCACCGGTCTGCGGGGGCAGTTCGGGAAGCTGGGGATAATCCTCGACCGGCATGGTCGGCAACGAGAACTTGGCACTGCCGCAGGCGATCAGCACGCGGGTGCCGTCGACCGACACGTCGACCGGCTTGTTGGACAGCGCCTTGGTGATGTCGGCCAGCAGGCGCCCGGAGACCAGGACCTGTCCGGGACCGGCCACCTCGGCGGCGACTCGCATCTGCGCGGAGACTTCGTAGTCGAAACCGGAGACCGTGAGCCCCTCCTCGCTCGCGACGAGCAGGACGCCGCCGAGCACCGGCACGGGCGGGCGCGACGGCAGACTGCGCGCCACCCAGGCGACGGACTCCGCGAAATCCTCGCGAGCGACCCGAAACTTCATGCTTGCAAGCTCCATCGCCCGGTATTTCCTCTCCCAGTCTCGGTCGGTCGTGACCTGTTCGATACGTGCGCGGGTTCATGCATGAGGTGCTGGATCGGCCTCCCGCATTCCCTCTCACCGCAGTGTGACACAGGCGACCGACACCAAACCGTACCCGTGAACGACAGCAAAGACCACGCCGCCCCCTCCGGTGCGTCGGATGGGATGCCGGGGGTCCATCCGTGGGCGGTGCCGATACCGGATGGGCGCCGCTCCGGGTCCTGCCCTTCTCCCTGCCTTCGATTCGGTCCTGGGGATGGTGCCGTCGTGTCGATGTATCCCCGAACCGAGTTTCCACACACCCTGTTTTAAAAGAGATCTCTCTAGAGAGAGAACTGAAGTAGTAGTAGGCGCTGTGGAATCTGTGGAGTCCGGGCGAACTCCCTGCTAGGGAGGCGTGGCGGCATGGGGATGTCCGGAGGGTGACTCGAGGATGAACGGGGAGCCACTGTGGAGTTCACGGATCTGTCCCAACCCCATCCTCGAGCCATCCTCGAGTTCTCCCCCGGTGATCACCCTGTTGTGCACACGTGTGCGTAATCCGGTGCAGAACCCGTGGATTCCTCGAGGACCTGACAGGGATTCCTCGAGGAATCCACACCCCGAATCGGGGATCGCGACTGGTCAGCCCCCGTGGATGAATCGGCCTGTGCAATCTGTGGACTAACCCCTGTGAGCGGTCGATGCACAGATTGCTCCCCAGCGCTGTGGGCAACTCGGTGGACAGCCGGGGGATTCCTCGAGGACTCCACAAGAATTCCTCGAGGAATCCACAACGCGAAAAGGCCCCTTCACCCAGGTCAGCGGGGTGAAGGGGCCCTGTGGATCGAATCAGCGGGAGCGCTGTTTAATTCGGGCTGTGAGTTCCTGAACCTGGTCGTACACGCGCCGGCGCTCGGTCATCTCCTTGCGCACCTTCTTCTCGGCGTACATGACCGTGGTGTGGTCGCGGCCGAAGGCCTGCCCGATCTTGGGCAGCGACAGATCGGTGAGTTCGCGGCACAGGTACATCGCGATCTGCCGCGCCTGGGCCAGCGGCCGCGCCTTGCCCGGACCGGTCAGCTCCTCCAGCGTGGTGTTGAAGTACTCCGCGGTGACGGCCATGATCGTCGAGGCGGTGATCTCCAGCGTGGTGGTGTCGGGCATCAGATCCCGCAGCACCACCTCGGCCAGCGACAGATCCAGCGGCTGCCCGTTGAGCGAGGCGAACGCCGTCACCCGGATCAGCGCGCCCTCGAGCTCGCGGATATTGCGCTCCACCCGGCTGGCGATCAGTTCGAGCACGTCGTGCGGCACGTCGAGGCGGTCCATCCGCGCCTTCTTGCTCAGGATGGCGATCCGGGTCTCGAGTTCGGGCGGCTGCACATCGGTGATCAGGCCCCACTCGAACCGGGTCCGCAGCCGCTCCTCCAGCGTCGCCAGCTGCTTGGGCGGCCGGTCCGAGGACACCACGATCTGCTTGTTGGCATTGTGCAGCGTGTTGAAGGTGTGGAAGAACTCCTCCTGGATGCCTTCCTTGCCCTCGATGAACTGGATGTCGTCGACCAGCAGGATGTCGGTCTCGCGGTAGCGGCGTTTGAAGGCCACCTTGCGGTCGTCGCGCAGGCTGTTGATGAAGTCGTTGGTGAATTCCTCGGTCGAGACGTACTTCACCCGCATCCCCGGAAACAGCCGCTGGGCGTAGTGGCCGGCCGCGTGCAACAGGTGCGTCTTGCCCAAACCCGAAGCGCCCCAGACAAACAGCGGGTTGTAGGCGCGCGCGGGCGCCTCGGCGATCGCCACCGCGGCCGCGTGGGCGAACCGGTTGGAGGCGCCGATCACGAACGTCTCGAACGTGTATTTGGCATTGAGGCTCGCCGACGAGGAGGAGGCGGCCGGGGCCGGCGCGGGTGGCTGGGGGGGCTTAGCGAAGTATGTCGGCCACGAGTTGGGGCCCTGCACGACCGGTTCGTCGTCCTCTGGCTTCTCCGGCTGTGGCCGCCGCACCGGTATGGGTTCGGACTCGGGCGCGAAAAGCGACTCCTGTCCGGGCGGGCTCGGGGCGTTGCGGACCGGGGGCAGGTCCATGTCGTGGCGCATCGGGGTTGCCACCCCGTGGTTGGGGATGTTCGGCAACTCTCCGGCCATCTGCACGGCCGCAAACTCGGGCTGGGGATAGTCGTCGCCGGCCGGATACTCGGGCGGGGTGTGATAGCGCGGCGCCGGGTAGTCCGGTGGTGCCTGGTACTCCGGTGGTGCGGGGTAATTCACAGGCTCGCGGGGAGCGCGCGGATGCTCACGCAGCCGGTCCGGGCGGGAGGTCAGGCGCGCATGCCGGGGCTGGCCGCCGAGGCGATCGGCGGGCGGGGCCGCGGGCGCCGCGATCCGGACGCCGAGTCCTTCCACCTGTGGGCCGAGCCGTCGGCCGAGGGAACGCAGGATCGGTTCGCGCAGATCGCGCTCGATCGCCTCCTGGGCGAGTGAGGAGGGCACCGAGAGCAGGGCGAATCCCTGTGCCACCGTCAACGGTTTGACCAGGCCCAACCATGCCTTCTGGGCGTTGCTCACCGGAGGGATGGCACCGTCGGCCGAGCCCATGGTGAGTTCGGCGACCACCTCCGGCCAGACTGCGGTCAACACGTTCTGCTCGTCGTCCACGTATACTTCCTCCCCGGAACATCTCGCTTGGAGCAGACGGTCGGCATCGCCCGCAGTCCCCCGCAGCATGGGCGTCGGCAAGGCCGTCTTGGTGGGCTGGGGGCCATAAGAATATGCCACCCCAGGGGTGTTTCCACACAATTATCCACAGATGTGGAAAAGCGCATCAGTGCGCGTAGGGCTGTACACATCCCCCGGACGATGCCCAGACCAGGCGTTCTTCGGCAATCCCCCAGCAACGCACCATACTCGTTGCCGTGACCGTGCGGCAGGGGCGCTGGGCGAGTCGCCGCGGGGCCTCGGTAGTGGCGCAGATCGCATCGAGGGACCCGAGTTTGACCCTGTACGAGCTGATCAGTACCCTCGTACAGTCACCCATTGACGCGGTGCGCAGTGCCTGCTGTCTCCACACGGACAGGTCATTGCACCCCGATGGGCGTTGTTCGGATGCGGCCTCCAGGCCCACATTGCGAACACAGTATGTTTCACCGACTAACTTCGAGCGCCGCCTGGCGCTCACCAACTCGAGGAGTGTTGACCGTGGCCAAGGGCAAGCGGACGTTCCAGCCGAACAACCGTCGTCGGGCGCGGGTCCACGGCTTCCGTCTCCGGATGCGGACCCGCGCGGGTCGCGCCATCGTGTCGGCGCGCCGCGGCAAGGGCCGCGCCAAGCTCACGGCCTGATCGATCGGTACCGGCATCGCGCCGCGCACCGGCGGGCCCGAAGGAGGCAGCTTGCGTAACTACGCAGGGCCCTCGGAAGCGGCGCCGGAGGATGGAGCGTCGTGAACTGTTCGCCGTTCGGTCCGTACCTCTCCACCCGATACGTGCTCGGACACCCAGGTGTTGCCTGAGCCGTATCGGCTGCATCATCGTGCCGATTTCTCCCGGACGGTGCGGCACGGCCGGCGAGTCGGGAGACATGATCTTGTCGTGCACGCGCTCCTGACACCTGTGTCGATCGAGAATGTCCGCTCCGGCGGCCCGCGATTCGGTTTGATCGTCAGCAAGGCGGTGGGCAATGCGGTGGTGCGTCACCGCGTGGCTCGCCGCCTGCGTCATATCTGCGCCGGTGTGGCGGGTGAGCTTCCCGTCCTGGCGGATATCGTTATCCGGGCCTTGCCGGGCGCGGCGACCGTGGACAGCGCCGAACTGGATCGGCAGCTGCGGTCCGCGCTGCGCCGGCTGCTACCCGAGGCGAGTCCGTCCGAGCCGCCCACGCTGGAATCCGGCAGACTCTCATGAAGTACCTTCGCGCCGCGGGCCATTTCCCGGCCAAACTCCTGATCTTCCTCATCGAGCTGTACCGCACCTACATCTCCCCCACCCGGCTGCCGGTGTGCCGGTTCACCCCCACCTGCAGCGAGTACGCGGTGACCGCGTTGCGCACCCGAGGGCTGTTCATCGGCCTCGGATTGACGGCCGTGCGTCTGGCCAAATGTGCGCCCTGGCACCCTGGTGGGTGGGACCCCGTTCCGGAACGGAAGCGGAAGGGGGCTGCCGCCGATCCGGTTGTGCCCGAGAGCTCCGCGCCCGCGCCGAGCTCGGCGACCGGTGAGGCAGCCGAACAGAAGCCTTTGAAGGGGTCGCCGCCCGCGGTGACCGGCGACACGACCGACGGGAGTGCATAGAGCCGTGCTCGATTTCATTTACTATCCGGTGTCCTGGATCTTTTGGTTCTGGCACCGCGTTTTCGGGTTCGCGCTGGGCCCGGACAACGGGTTCGCCTGGGCGCTTGCCGTGGTGTTCCTCGTGTTCACCCTCCGCGTCGTGCTGTACTGGCCGTTCCTCAAGCAGGTGCGCACCACTCGGCAGATGCAGACGCTGCAGCCGAAGATCAAGGAACTGCAGAAGAAGTACAAGAACGATCGCCAGAAAATGGCGGTCGAGATGCAGAAGCTGCAGAAGGAACACGGCTTCAATCCGCTCATGGGCTGTCTGCCCATGCTCGTGCAGATCCCCGTCTTCATCGGCCTGTACCACGTGCTGCGCTCGTTCAACCGTGTCGGTGTGGTCAGCGGTCTGCCCGGCCTCGGCCACAGCGGCGGCATGACTCCCTATGCGAACGCGCACACCCCGAACTACGCCTTCGGCGTCGGCGACGTGCAGTCGTTCCTGCGGGCCCGCATCTTCGGTGCGCCGATCTCCGCGGCCATCACGACCCCCAAGTCGCAGCTGGCCGCGTTCGCCGACTTCGGCGGCATCCCCCATGTGGCGAACATGATCGCGGTCGCGGTCCCGCTGATGCTCATCGCGGGTCTGGCGACTCACCTGAACGCTCGCGCCTCGGTTGCCCGCCAGCGTGCGACCGGCGTCGGCGGCGTCGATCCGACCGGCATGGGAGCCGCTCCCACGACGAGCCCGATGGGTCCCAACCAGGCCGAGATGATGAACAAGCTCGCGCTCTATGTCTTCCCGATCGGTGTGATCATCGGTGGACCATTCCTGCCGATCGCCATCCTGTTCTACTGGGTCTCGAACAACATCTGGACCTTCGGTCAGCAGCACGTCGTCTTCAAGCAGATCGACAGGGAAGAGGCGGCCAAGAAGCAGGAGGCGCTGGAGCGCCGTGCGCAGAATGCCCCCAAGCCGGGCGCCAAGCCTGATGCCCGGCGTAAGCGCGGCAGTGCGGCGACCGATGCTCCCGTGGACGAGCCCATCGATGCTCCCGTGGACGAGCCCGTGGATGCACCCGTCACCGGCACCGAGGTCACGGCGCAGTCGAAGAACGGAACCGCTAGGTCCGGGAAGGGTCCGGCCTCGGCGGGTAAATCGGCAGGGCAGGGCAATCGCAAGCGATCCGGTAATCGTGGCCGCCCGAATCAGAAGCGACGTCGCTGATAACTCGCGGCTGGAATGAAGGAAACGACAACATGACTGTTGAGACCGACGGAGGGGACGCCACTGTGGCGCTGAGCGCGAACGGAACCATGGAGGAAGCCACGACGGAACCCACGCACCCCGCAGAGCCCGCCTCGGACACACCCGCGGACGACGAGGCCGGACGAGAGGTTGCCGCCACGGAGGACGACGACGCGGGCGACGCCGAGGAGGAGCTGATCGAGGAGGGCGAGATCGCCGGTGACTACCTCGAGCAATTGCTGGACGTGCTGGACTTCGACGGCGATATCGACCTCGATGTCGAGGGCGATCGCGCCGTGGTGAGCATCGATGGTGGTCGCGATCTGTCGAAGCTGGTAGGGCGCCGCGGCGAGGTGCTGGACGCGCTCCAGGAGCTGACCCGGCTGGCGGTTCAGCAGGCGACCGGCGTGCGCAGCCGGCTGATGCTGGACGTGGCCGGATGGCGGGCCAAGCGCCGCGAGGAGTTGAGTGCCCTCGGTGCGGCGGCCGCCCAGCGGGTGCTCGAGTCGGGCAAGCCGGAGTCGCTCGCGCCGATGACTCCGTTCGAGCGCAAGATCGTCCACGACGCGGTGGCGGTCGTGGACGGCGTGGAGAGTGAGAGCGAGGGCGTCGAGCCCAATCGACACGTGGTGGTTGTTCCCGCTTAGTCGGACGCCAGCACCGCGAGCACCAGCGTGCGAGAGGGCCCCCGGTTCCCCGGAACCGGGGGCCCTACGCTTGTACGGAGGTAGTCGCACGGCCGGAAGCATCGTCAATGGATACTGAGTCCCATCGGTCCGGAAGGAAGTTTCACGTGGAACGAGGCATGAGCGGGTCAGTGCCGGAGGCGGCAGCGGAGCGTAACCACGCAGGCTCCCCGGTCATGCCCGATCGGCTCGGCGCGGGCGTCACCGACTCGAACCCCTCCCCCGGTTCGGGTGTCGAGCCGCCGCCGGCCGAGGCGGCACGCGTGTTCGGCGACCGGCTGCCGCTCGCTCGGCAGTACCACGCGGCACTGGCCTCCGTCGGCGTCGAGCGTGGACTGATCGGGCCCAGAGAGGTTCCGCGGCTGTGGGATCGGCACATCCTCAACTGTGCAGTACTCGGAGAGCTCATCGCGGAGGGGGCCACGGTGGTCGATATCGGCAGCGGTGCCGGACTTCCGGGAATCCCCCTGGCCATCGCCCGGCCCGATCTGCGGGTGACGTTGGTCGAACCGCTGTTGCGTCGAACCATCTTCCTGGCCGAGTTTATCGAGTCCGCAGGGCTGAACGTGACCGTCGTGCGCGGTCGTGCGGAGCAGCCCGGTGTCCGGAAGGAGGCCGGCGGCGCGGATGTGGTGACCTCGCGCGCGGTGGCCCCGTTGGCGAAGCTGGCGCAGTGGTCGCTGCCGCTGGTGCACGATCACGGGCGCATGCTCGCGTTGAAGGGCTCGAGCGTCGCTGAGGAACTCGAGCGTGATCGTGAGGAGCTGACGCGCGCGGGTGGCGGTAATGCGGAGGTGCTCGAATGTGGCGCGGGGATCGTCACGCCGCCGACGGTCGTCCTGAGCGTCGAACGACTCCCTCGCTCCGAGAGGGAGAATCGGCGCGGAGCTCGAAAGCAGCGCGCCCGCTGATCGTGTCAGGCGGCGCGCTCGCGGCCATCTGGTGGGCTGCGTCGCCGGGTTTGCGTCGGGATGTTCGCTCGGGTGTTTCATGTGAAACCACGCCAGGGTGCGATGTTTCACATGAAACCCGATGATCGAAATCGGGTCGCGCTGAGCGACGATCGTGGTGTTTCACATGAAACATGCTCGGCCGCTTACGTCGTCCCACGCCGGGGTGTAACCCCCATCGATGCGCAGGTGTTCGAGTGCAGCTGTTCGCGATGAGCTGCCCCTCTGGCCGGGTGGCTGACCGGGAGTTCCCGTTCGGTCGTGTGTCCGATCGAGATGCCTCGCGGTGCGCGTGAATTGATGCGCGCATGCCCTGTTGGCTCCAGTTCGGATCGCTTCGTCACGGTGACGAAGGTCTGTCGACCATTCGGTGTCGTACCTCATGTCCATCGGTATCGCCCTCCCGATCCCCATGGCGGGCCAACCGATTCGGCGTCGAGGTTTCATGTGAAACAACCCGAAATTTGATGCGGAGCCGGATCTGTGGACGCGAATCGGTCATTCTGCGCGTGTCGTAGAAGGATTGCCGCGGTTCAACTTCCGTATTCGGTCCGGTGCTGGCAAGCTAAGTGGCGTTGAGCGTGAGCGCGGAATGTGATGCCCGACAGGCTCGCCGGAAGGGCATCGTTCTCACCCTAGGCGCCGCGCTCCGCTTGCTCGAGCCACGCGGCGCTGAAGCCGCTCCGGCGCGTGTCTGAAGTTCTCGGGGTTAGGAGCCTGTATGTCGAACGTTTCACGGGAAACAACGTCCCGGGTCCCTGGAATGCTGGAGGGTAGCGGCTTCGATCCAGATGAGTTCGGCCGCTCTGCCTTTTCGGGCATCTCCGCCGATACGCCGATCGCGGCCGAGGCTCAGCGCGCGAGCCAGGTCCTACACCCTGGAGGAATGAACATCCCGAAGCCCCGCGAGCAGAGAATCATCACGATCGCCAACCAGAAGGGCGGGGTCGGCAAGACGACCACGGCGGTCAATCTGGCCGCCGCGCTTGCGCTGCAGGGGATGACGGTGCTCGTCATCGATCTCGATCCGCAGGGCAACGCCAGTACGGCCCTCGGCGTCGAGCATCACTCCGGTGTGCCGTCGAGTTATGAGCTACTCATCGGCGAGATCTCGGTCCAGAATGCGATTCAGCAGAGCCCGCACAACGAGCGCCTGCTGTGCATCCCCGCCACTATCGATCTGGCGGGCGCCGAGATCGAGCTGGTCTCGATGGTGGCCCGCGAGGGCCGGCTCAAGGCCGCGATTCAAGAGGCGAATCTGGCCGGCTATGACATCGATTACGTCATGATCGACTGCCCGCCCTCGCTTGGCTTGCTGACCGTCAATGCGCTCGTTGCGGCCAAGGAGGTGCTGATCCCGATCCAGTGCGAGTACTACGCGCTGGAGGGCGTGGGGCAGTTGTTGCGCAATATCGGGCTCGTGCAGTCGCATCTCAATCCCGAACTGCACGTGTCGACCGTGGTCCTCACGATGTACGACGGGCGCACCAAACTCGCCGACCAGGTCGCCGAGGAGGTGCGCGGACACTTCGGCGATGTGGTCCTGCGTTCGGTGATTCCGCGCAGCGTCAAGGTGTCCGAGGCGCCCGGCTACGGTATGACGGTTCTCGATTACGATCCCGGCTCTCGCGGTGCGATGAGCTATCTGGATGCGGGTCGGGAGATGGCCGCACGGTCGACCGGCTCCGGACATGCGTCGGATCTGGTGGCCGCGGCGCCGGTGGAGAGTGGCGATAACGAGGAAAGGGGCCGATAAGCCGATGAGTCAGGCGAAGAAGGGTGGACTGGGGCGCGGGCTCGCCGCGCTGATCCCGACCGGACCGACCGAGGTGCAGGGGCTCGGAAGCGCCGCGGCAAATGCCGTCATCGGACTCGATCCGATCGGTCCGCATCCGGCTGAGGCGTATCTGCATCGGGTACCCGATCCGGTCAGCGAATCGGACGCCGGTGCGACCTACCGCGAGATCCCGCCGGAGCAGATT
This sequence comes from Nocardia albiluteola, assembly GCF_018860155.1. GTDB lineage: Bacteria > Actinomycetota > Actinomycetes > Mycobacteriales > Mycobacteriaceae > Nocardia > Nocardia albiluteola. The sequence continues at coordinate 169,077 of NZ_JAHKNI010000001.1, read as the reverse complement.
CAGCCCAACCCCAAGCAGCCGCGTCAGGTCTTCGAGCAGGAGGCGCTGGACGAGCTGGTTCACTCGATTCGCGAATTCGGCTTGATGCAGCCGATCGTGGTGCGCGCCCTGTCCGGTGTGACCGCGATCGGTTCCGACTCCCCCGTGCAGTACCAGATCGTCATGGGCGAGCGTCGCTGGCGCGCCTGCCAGGAGGCCGGCCTGACGACGGTCCCGGCGATCGTCCGGGAGACCACCGACGATGCGATGCTGCGCGATGCTCTGCTGGAGAACATCCATCGCGTGCAGCTCAATCCTCTGGAAGAGGCGGCGGCCTATCAGCAGCTGCTGGAGGAGTTCGACGTCACCCACGAGGAGCTGGCGAACCGCATCGGCCGGTCCCGACCGGTCGTCACGAATATGATCCGACTGCTGAAGCTGCCGATTCCCGTGCAGCGTCGGGTAGCGGCCGGTGTTCTCTCCGCCGGCCACGCGCGTGCCCTGCTCGGCCTGGACTCCGGCGCGGAGGCTCAGGAGAAGTTGGCCGAGCGAATCGTTGCCGAGGGCCTGTCGGTCCGGGCGACGGAGGAGGCCGTCACGCTCGCGAACCGGTATCCGGAACAGGAGCGCAAGCCCGGGCCGGAGCGCAAGCCCGTCTACTCCCCCGGGCTGGATCGTCTCGCCGAACGGCTCGCGGATTCCTTCGATACCCGTGTCACCGTGAGTATGGGTAAGAAGAAGGGCAAGATCACCGTGGAGTTCGGGGACCTGGCGGACCTGGAACGCATCGTGAGTCTGATGGAACAGCAGCGGTAGCCCTGACAGCGCAAATATGCGGGCAAACACCCGCGAACACCTGATGAGTATTGCCCCGGCGTAGAAACGTCACTGTGACAGCGTCGGGGCGCCGGGTGTGACGATGTGAAATGAGGCGGTTGGCGTTGATCGCTTATTCTTGCTGGCGAGAAGATATTGATGCGACGTGAGTGTGGATGAATCCGACAGCTGGAGGCTGAGCAGAGCGGTGTCGACCAGCGTGACCGCACTGACCCTCGGCGGACTGGACAAGCTCCCCGCGCACGCACGGCGATGCGTGTTCTGGGAGATCGACCCCGCCGTGGCCGAGGACTCTCGCGAATTCAGCGATCCGGTCTTCGAAAAGGAAGCATGGCTGTCCACGGTCATGCTCGAGTGGGGTTCCTGCGGTCAGGTCGCACTCGTCAACGATCAGCCCGCCGGCTGCGCGCTGTACTCGCCGCCGAGCGTGGTGCCGCGGGCCGGGCTCTTCCCGACCTCACCGGTGAGCCCGGACGCCGTGCTGCTGACCACGCTGCGCGCCGAATTCCAGTATCAGGACACCGACGTTACCAACCGGCTCATGCAGGCCGTGGTGGCCGATCTGATGCGTCGCGGCGTGCGTGCGATCGAGGCATTCGGCATTCGCAAGGATCCCTCGGCGACGCTGCTACCGACCCGCTCGATCAGCTCGATGATGCTCATGGAGCGCATCGACACCCCGGCCTTCGGAATTACCTCGCCCGGAACGCCGTCCGCGTCGCGAGCGAACGGCGCCTGCTCCCCCGAGGGCTGCATGATCGATGCCGAATTCCTCGAGGATGTCGGCTTCGACGTCGTCGCGCCGCATCAGCGCTTCCCCCGGCTCCGCCTCGAGCTGGACAGTGACCACCTCTGGAAGGAAGACGTCGAGCGCGCGCTGGATCAGCTGCTGGCCACCGCGGCACTGACCGTGACGCCGACAAAGGTCGGTTGTCGGTAGCGAACGGCACACAGCAAAACGGCGGCCCCCGGGATAACCGGGGCCGCCGTTTTCGGTGCCGGGGGCGTCTGCACGCCCTTCCTCACATACGGTCCGCCGCGGCAAGTTCCTCCGCCAGCAGTTCGGCGAAGGTGTATGTGCCGGTGGGCTGATCGTCCTGGCCGAGTAGGTACAGCCGCTTCACCGAGACGAGGATGGCCTCGGCGACCACGTCGCGCATCCGCGGGTTGGTCAGCACAGAGGAGTCGTAATCGTTTGTGAGATAGCCGATATCGACCTGAACGGTCGGCATCTTGGTCAGCCGCAGCAGATCCCAGGTACGCGAGTGCGTCCGGCAATCCTGCAGCGATGTGCGGGCAACGATCTCGCGCTGGATGAATCCGGCCAGCACCTGGCCGATCATCGACACCGAGCCGTGCGAATTGCCGAAGTGAAAGCTGGCGACACCGCTGGCCAGCGGGCTGGGATTGGTCGCGCAGCGCAGCGAGATCATCAGATCCGCGTCGAAGGTGTTGGAGATCTCCGCCCGCTCGGCATCGGTCGGATTGGCGCCCCACGGCCGGGACAGGAAGGTCTCCATGCCTGTCGCCGCCATCCGGCCCTCCAGCCGGTTGGCCAGGTCCCACAGGATTTCCGACTCGTACACGTCGCCGAACTCGGTGGGCACGGTGACGCCCTTGTCCGGCCCGCCCATGCCCGGATCGATGACGATCCGCTTGCCGGTCAGCTGCGGCCCGGCCCGGTGCACGACCTCCTCCTCCGCGATGCGGTGCGGATTGCCGCCGGTGACGCGGGCGCCCAGCAGATCGAGCGAGCGCAGCGTGTCGGGGCCGCAGATGCCGTCCGCCGACAGGCCGATCTCGCGCTGGAACGCGGTCAGCCCGTCGTGTGTGTGCGGGCCGAAGTATCCGTCGATACGGTGCACATAGAAGCCCAGGTCCTGCAGGCGCCGCTGCAGCGTGGCCACGTCGTCGCCGTAGAGCGGTGCGGAGAGCTGATAGATCAGCGTGCGGGCGCCCAGGCGATAGGAGGCCTCCTTGAGGGCGCGGTACGTGGCGGGACCCACCACTCCGTCGACCAGCAGGCCGCGGTGCTGCTGAAAGGCGCGCACTGCGGAATCGAGTTCGTGATCGAAGGAGGCGTCGGCATCCTTCCAGTACTCACCCGACTCGCCATCCCCGATGCGCGGATGCATATGTAGGAAACCCAGACTTGCAAGGGTGCTCCGAACCTCTGCTACGGCTGGACCGGTATCGCCGTGACGAAGTCGGTGCATGCGTGAGAGCCCTTTCCTTCCGCCAAACCCGGGTACCCATTCGTGGGACCACCCAACCCCGAAACCTTTCCGAGGATGTACGAGGGCGCCGCCCCCCGCAGGGCACACGACCGGAGCGCCGGTCGATTGTCTCAGACCCGGACCGAATTTCGGCAATTCTGGCGAGTGCAGAGGATCCTACCCCGCTGTCGACGCCACACTGCGCAACGACGGAGGCTCCGCTGACGGCGTGATCGAGACACACCACCAGCGTGCGGCGCCGAAATCGTACCCTGCGCCGCCGCCGTCGTGATGCTGATCGCCGGTTAGATCACGCCTTCGAGTTCGCGAAGCAATGCGGCCTTGCCCTTGGCGCCGACGATGCGCTTGGTCTCCTTGCCATCCGTGAACAGGATCATGGTGGGAAGGGCCAGGACGCTGTAATCGCGCGAGGTCGCCGGGTTGGCGTCCGCGTCGAGCTTCGCGATCGTCAACTTGTCGCCATGAGCGGCCGCGATTTCCTCCAGCACCGGCGCGACCATCTTGCACGGCCCGCACCAGTCCGCCCAGAAGTCGACTAGCACTGGCTTGTCGCTGGCCAGGACGTCCTGCGCGAAACTGGCGTCGGTGACGGTTTTCGTGGATTCGGACATGGTGGTGTGACTCCTCGAACTGCGGATCAGTGGGCGGGGACTTCGACCGGCTGACCGGCGTGATTCAGTGTGTTGCTGGTGATGTCGCCCTGCTCGGCCAGCCAGCGTTCGGCGTCGATGGCCGAGCGGCAGCCGGTGCCCGCGGCGGTGATGGCCTGGCGGTAGGTGTGATCGACCAGATCGCCCGCGGCGAAGACGCCGGCGAGGGAGGTCGCAGTGCCCGGCTCGCTGACCTTGACGTAGCCGTCGCCGTCGAGATCGATCTGCCCGCGGACCAATTCGCTGCGCGGATCGTGGCCGATCGCGACGAACAGGCCGGTCGCGGCGAGCTCGGAGGTCTCGCCGGTGCGAGTGTCGCGCAGGGTCAGGCTGGTCACGCTGCTGTCGCCGTGCACCTCGACAACCTCGGAGTTGAGCTGGAAACGGATCTTCTCGTTCGCCTTCGCCCGCTCCAGCATGATGCGCGAGGCGCGGAACTCCTCGCGGCGGTGCACGATGGTGACGCTGGAGGCGAATTTTGTGAGGAAGGTCGCCTCTTCCATCGCCGAGTCGCCGCCGCCGACCACCACGATGTCCTGACCCTTGAAGAAGAATCCGTCACAGGTGGCACAGGCGCTCACGCCTCGGCCCAGCAGCCGCTGCTCCCCCGGAACGTTCAGATAACGCGCCGCCGAACCCATGGCGAGAATGACCGCGTAGGCCTCGTAGGTCTCGCCGCCGACGGTCACCTTTTTGATCGGGCCGGACAGGTCCAGCTCGTCCACATCCTCCGTGCGGATGTCGGCGCCGAAACGCTTTGCCTGCTCACGCATTTCGTCCATCAGGTCCGGGCCCATGATGCCCGAGCGGAAGCCGGGGAAGTTCTCCACCTCGGTCGTGGTCATCAGCGCGCCACCGAATTGGGTGCCCTCGAACAGCAGCGGTTCGAGCTCGGCGCGCGCGGCGTAGACCGCGGCGGTGTAGCCGGCGGGGCCGGAGCCGACGATGATCAGGTCGCGAACTGGCGTACTCATGAGGCCCTTCCGAAAGATGTCTCAACAGGCGTGTCGGTCAACAACAGGGTAAACGCTGTTGTTCCCGCACTGTGTCCGGTAGTACTCACGGCGTTACGGCCGGACACGGCGTTAGTGCCGGTGGTGCCGCCGCCCGCCGCGCTCGAGGCTCAGCCGATGTCCTGCATCACAAGCTTGTGGGGGTGACCGGCCCCGCAGTCCTTCCCCACGATCAGCGCGGTGATCTTCGGCGGGTTCGGTCCGGTCAGCAGCACGAGCACCGCAGGCTGGCTGCGATAGGTGGCGTTCATCGCGCCCAGCACTGTCCGATCCAGGCCGACAGCGGCGAGGCAGCCGTTCAGCGCGCCCGGATTCTGCAGCGGGCCGCTCAGATCGCGGCGGCCCATGGCGCCGAGCAACTGGGAGACGGGCAGATCATCGGACAGGTTGACGACATCGTCGGATTGCTTGATGGGCAGCGCATTCGGTGCCGCTTGGTGCCCCCGGAGGGAGTCCACTCCGACGAGGGTGCCCGCGACGAGGGCGATGGCGGCGGCGGCCGCGGCGAGCCAGCGCCATCGTCGCCGGTCGATCCGGATGGGCGCGGGGACGGGCTCGTCCGATTCGAGGGGGTCTATGGCTTCGAGGGCCGCGGTATCGACCGCGGGCAACGGATGTGTCGCCGGCGGCTGCGTGGCGGCACGGGCGACCGGGAGACGATGCACGGTGGCGACGCGCTCGGCCGGTGGCTGTGCGGTGCCGCTGGCAAGCTCGTCGAGCAGCCGGTCCAGGCGCGCGGTGACATCCGGTGGCATGGCGTGCAGCACGGCCGAGTCCTGGCCGAGCGCGTGTAATTCGGCGGTGACATCGTCCAGCGAGCGCAGGAACCGCAGGGCCTCCGGATCGCTGCGGACCTGCGGCCACAGCTGTTCGGACAGATCGGGTGTGACATTGTTTGCATGCAGGTCGGCCAGTAGATCGGTGGAGAAGGGAGGCTTGGGAGCTGAGCTGGCTACCATCGAGCCTCCTGATTCCTCTTTGTCACCGGGTGCCCCGGGATGGCGCCGACGCGCGGCGCTCTCGCGCTTGTCGTCCATCGTCTCTCCGGATCGGGCGGTGCTGAGCAAGTAGTACCCGCGGACCTCGCAGTGCGGATGAGGGCCTTGCGAGTCCGGCGAAATTTGTTCGTCACTAGTAATGACGCATCTCAACTACTTCCGGTTCCCAGGATTCCGCAGGAATTCCAACTCCTGCTGAAGTCGCTTGCGGCCCCGGGCACACCGGCTCTTGATGGTCCCCTCGGCGACGCCCAGCAACTGCGCCGCTTCTGCCACCGTATACCCCTCCATATCGATCGCCACAAGCGCGGCGCGCTGATCGTCGGGCAGGCGCAGCAGCGCGCCGTCGACCAGCATCGATACCTCGAGCTGGGCGATGTCGTCGCGTTCGGCCGCGGGCTCGGCGACGGTCTCGTCCGACAGCGACACGCTATAGCGGGACTTGTTGCGGCGAATGCGATCCAGGCAGGCGTTCAGCACGATCCGGTGCAGCCAGCTGCGGACCTCCGCGTCGCCGCGGAATCGGGCCGCATTGCGATGCGCGGACCACAGCGCGTCCTGCAGCGAATCGGCGGCATCCTCCGGAATGCGGCAGGTTCGCAGTGCCAGCTGCCACAGATGGTTGTAGTGACGGCGGAACAGCGCGCCGAAGGCATCACGATCGCCGGCGACATGGGCATCGAGGAGTTCGACATCGGTGGCCGTATCCAACTCGATCGGGCGCCTGCGCTGAACGGACGCCCCCGACGTCCCCCCACTGGATCGCTCGATCGCTTCAAACGACAACACATACCCCTCGAAAAGCGCTCACGATGGCATACGCGTCCACAAATGGACACCGGCGGTACTTCGCTCGTCCGGGACCGCGTTGTCAGATCCCGGGAAGCTCCCCTGCTGAGAGCGCGCTGAGAATCATATCGGCTGGTTCGAACCTCGAGCAACCAGACCGTGGGAACTCGGGCGGGGCGCGGCTGTGCCACCGCGACGGACCGGTGGTACGCCGATCAGGGCGCCGCCTGATAGCGGATGTCGGCGATCGCGGACTGGAACTGACCACCCGACTGGGCCAGCGTCGTGATCCAGATGAGCATGTAATTGACCGGCTGATCGGTCTTCACGGAGATCTCGGTATTGCCGTTGCCGAGCGTGGCCTGGCCGATCAGCTGGGTCTGGTCGAGGGTGGGCGAGGCGGTCGGCGAGGTGCGGACCTCCACCACGGTGCCCGGGCTGGGCGAGGTGATGACCACCTTGGTCAGCTTGCTGGGGCTGCCCAGGGTGGTCATCACGCCCACGCCCTTCTTGAGCGCGGGGAACTGCTGGAAGTACTGGTCGGTGCGCCATGCGGTGGTGGGGTTGCCGTCCAGCACCGCCGTGACGTGCCCGGGATCGTCGGGGGTGCCCTCCGGGGAGAACACCGTGGCCGCCGTGATCGGCACCGGGACCCCGCCCGTGGCCGGGGTCATGGGCGCGGAGGTGGCCGCGCCGTGGCTCACCGGGGCCACGGCGGCGGTGGTGAGACCGAGCTTGCGCTGCTCGTCCAGCGGGGCGTTGGAGCTCGCGGGTGCGAACACGCTCAGCAGCCACCAGATGATCACGCCGACCACCAGCGCGGCCAGCACGCCGAGCCCGACCAGGATCCACATCATCCGCTGCGAGCGTTCCTTCTCCGCCGCCAGCAGCTCGGGATCGGCCAGGGACTCGTCGGCCGTGGCATTCGCACGCTGACCCAGCCGCAGCACCGGGATGAAGTCGGTCTTCTGATCGACCACCGAGGCCTGTTCCAAGACGTGCTGCACCGTCGCGGCCGTGCGGACGCCCTTGTTCGACTCCAGCGATCGCACCGCGACCGCGGAGATCTCGAACGGCGTCTCCGGCCGGATCTGCCGGGGCTCGACCGGGGTGCCGTCCGGGCCGAAATCGGCCAGCCGCAGCCCACCGATCGTGGCGGCGGTCCCCGAGACACCGGCGGTCCGGATCGGCCAGCGCGCGGTGATCAGCGCGTACAGCATCGCGCCCAGGCCGCGCACGTCCGACTGCGCATCCGAATCGGACAGGGTGCCGGGGAAGGCCAGCACCGCATCGCCGGATGCGCTGATGCGCACCCGATCCGGGTGGTCGATAGAGAGGGAGCCGCCGCCGCGATGGGCCATCTCGGCCGCCGCGGCCAGCGCCCGGACCGCCCGCGCGGCGCCGATCGGCGAGGGCACGGTCTCGGCCATCTCACGCAGCGAACGCCCGGGTGTCCACTCGGCCACGACGATGCCGCCGGAACTGCCGCGGACCACGTCGAGCACCCGGGCCAGGCCCGGGGAGTTGATCCGGCCCAGGCGCAGGGTGCGCGACAGGATCGCCTGCGGACCGTCGTGGCCGGCGTTGTCGGCCGCCTTCTGATCCGCGTCGACGAAGGTCAGCGCGACCTCGCGATCCAGCTTCACGTCCAGCGCCTGCCAGAACCGCAGCCCGCGGGCGCCGCCGTGACCGGCCAGCAGCCGGTAGCGGCCGCCGGCGACCGACGCGCCCGGAATCAACTTGGGGCCGCGCTGGGCGCGCCGACCCGGCGATTCGACCCGCATCGGCGGCATCTCCGGCGCGCCCACCGGCAGCATGCCGGTGTCGTAGGTCGGATCGTGCACTGGCGTGTCGTCGTCGTGCTGGCCGGTGTAGTCCGGCCCGGCCTCGGCATGCAGATCGGCCAGGTCCTCGGCCACATACCTGTCGTCGCCGGGCTCATCAGGCGCGAACCTGCCGGGCATGACGTCATCGGTGCGCACTGCGCCTGCCGCACTGCCGACAGCATCTGCGGCAGGGACGCCGCCCGCCGCGTCGTCGCTCACCCTCGTTCCTCCTTCACCGTGGTGTGTCGAAGTCCGATATGTCGACGGCGCACCCGGCCCGTCGCCCACCCGGCCGACACCCGGCTCCGCGCGGGAAGCAGCATCGGCCTGCCCGCGATCGCCGGGACCGGCATTTGCGTTTCTCTGCCGAACAGGGTACGGGAACTCACCCCCGCCGGTACGGTCAACCGCTTCAGGCCGGATAACCGGCAGGACCATCGTTTGCTGCGAGTCGGCGTACGGGTCGTAGCGGTAGTAGTACGGCGAGGCGAGTTCGGGTCGCGGCAGCAAGGTCGTGTCGCCCTCGCCGACCGGGCCGTCGAGATCCAGATCCGGCGCGGGCGGGGTGAGGCCGAGCCTGCGGGAGATCGCGACCGTGATGGCGACGATCTCCGGAATGCCCACCAGGCGCATGAGTCCGAAGGCGACACCGAACATCAGGATGCCGTCGACGCCGACCCGGAACATCGCGCCGAAGCCGTGATGCAGGCGCGGCAGACCCAGCAGTTGATCCACGATCAGGGTGACCGCCGCGCCGGCGACCGAGGCCAGGACCACCCTGGTCACCGTCCGGCCGACGTTCGACATGCGCAGGTCGCCCAGGCTGCGATGCAGCAGCCAGCCGCCGACGATCGCGCCGGTGAGGAAGCCCAGACCGGTGGCCATGCTCAGCACCATCACGATCTGGGCCGGTCGGACCAGCATCGGAGCGATCGCGCACACCAGGATCTTGACCGCGGTGATGCCGAGAATGATCCAGGTCGGTGTCCAGGCCTGCTCGCGGGCGTAGAACACGCGCAGATGGATCAGCACCAGCGCGTACGGGATCAGCGCGAAGGCCGACCAGCTGACCGCCTCGCCCAGCCGATGCGCGTTGTCGTGACCGAAATGGCCGTAGCCGAACAGCAGCTCGCCGACCTGCGGGCCGGCCACGGTGAGGAACAGCACCACCGGGACCAGGGCAATCATGGTCAACCGGGTGGCCGTGCCGAGATCGTCGACCACCGCGGGTGTGTCGTCATTGGCCGCGTTGCGGCTCAGCCGCGGCATGATCGCGGTGAGCACGGTGACGCCCAGCACGCCGTAGGGCAGCTGCAACAGATTCCATGCCTGGTTCACGATGGCCGGACCGGCCACGTCCCAGTGCGAGGAGACCCGGGTGGCGAAGATGAAGCCGATCTGGCTGATGGCCACGTACAACACGACCGCGCTGGCCATACCGCCGAACTGCTTGAGCCGGTCGTCGAACCCCCAGAGCGGACGCAGGTTGATCCCCGCGCGCCGGATCGCCGGGACCATGCTCGCCACCTGGACGAAGACGCCGAAGGTCATACCGCCGCCCAGCAGCAGCACCTTCGGCTGGGCCATCGTGAAGGGGTCGAGGGTGATCCCGCCCGGCAACAGCAGGTACAGCCCCAGCACCAGCAGCACCGTGAGGTTGTTCAACACCGGCGCCCACGCGCCCGGCTTGAAGATCTCGTTCGTGTTGAGCACCGCCATCAGCAGCGAGGACATGCCGTAGAACAGCACCGCCGGGATGAGCAGAAAGGCCAGTGCGGTGGTGAGTCCGACGCTGACCTTGCCGTCGTCGGTCAGGAACAGGTGCTTGGTCAGCGCCGGCGCCGCGGCGGTGCACATCAACGCGACCCCACCCAGCACCACGACCGCCACGGTGAACAGTCGCCGGATGAAGGCCTCGCCGTTGTCGCGATCTTCCTTCTGCGCGCGGACCAGCGTGGGAACCACGAAGGCGGTCAGCACGGCGCCCAGCACCAGCTGCTCGATCATCGTCGGGATCTGGCTGGAGACGGTGAACGCACTGGCGACCGCGGGGCCGAGCGCCATCAGCACCAGCGCCTGCTTGGCGAAGCCGGTGATCCGGCTCATCAGCGTCGCGATCGCGATGGAACCGGTCGCACTCAGCAGCCGGGAGTTCGCGCTCGCGGGTGTGCCCGCCTCCTCATGGGCTTCCGGGGCCGAGCGCTCGTACTCGTCCGGCTCGCCTGCGGGGCGCCGCCGCGCGCCCGCGGGGATGCGCTGTGGCATCGCTCGGTTCTCGGTATGCGGGGGTGGCCCGGGACGTCGCCGCCCCGCCGACTCGCCATCGGGTCCGGTGCCGGGCGGCATCCGGCGGACGGGGCCGCCGCCGGGACCCGGTGGCACTCGGCGCATGGTCCCGCTCGGGGGTGTCTGGTCGGGGCGCGGCGGCATCCCGTCCGGGCGGGCGGGACCGCCCGCGGACCGGTCCGGCGGCATCCGGCGTGCCGGTCCGCCAGGTGGTACCTGTCGCATGGTGCCGCTGGGTGGCATTCCTTCGGGTGACCGGCGGTCCGGCGGTACCTGCCGCATGGTGCCGCTCGGAGGCATCCCCTCGGGGCCCCGGCGGTCCGGTGGCATGCGGCGCATGGTGCCGCTCGGCGGTGCCTGCTCCGGTGGGATTCGGCGATCGGGTCCGTTCGGTGGCGCCTGTCGCATGGTGCCGCCGGGTGGCATTCCTTCGGGACCCCGGCGGTCGGGTGGCATGCGGCGCCGGTTGTCCGGTCCGCCCGGCGGTACCCGGCGCATGGTGCCGCTGGGCGGCGCCTGGTCCGGTCGAACCGGACCGCCTGCGGACCGGTCCGGCGGCGGCATCCGGCGGTCCGGTCCGTTCGGTGGCACCTGTCGCATCGTCCCGCTCGGCGGCGGCTGCCGGACCGGTCCGTTGGGCGGACCCGGCCGACGCGCATCGGCGGGAGGGATCACCGGAATCGGACCGGTCAACGGAACTCGCAGCGGCGCGCCGGAATCGTCCTGCTCGCCGGGGCGGCCACCACCGCGCTCCCAGGGCGCGGCCGGATGCCGTCGCAAGCCCGGATCGTCCTCCGCGGGGTCGGTACGCCGGGGGTCTTCGTAGCCACTCATCGAGCCCCCTGCGCTCGGCGGACAAGCCCACGCACGGCTCCGCGCGAGCCGGGGCGCGACAGGACACTCGTCGGGCACAAGTCGGTGGCAGTCAGGCAGGGCGACACACTGTTCCGGCGCGACGCGACAGCGCCCGGGCGCGAGGACAGAGCGCTTCGGCCTGACATGACAGAGACAGCGCGGGACGACTTGCGGTGTCGGTGTGCCATGACAGCACCCGTGCCGGAGGACAGAGTGACTCGGTCCGGCAGGACAGCGTCCGGGCGGGGCGACCCGTGGTTCCGGTGTGATGCGACCGCACCGAGACGAGCCGACTCGCTGCCTCCATGTGACACGACAGCACCGGGACGGGACGACCCGCCGCTGCGGCCGGGAACGACGGCCTCGGAGCGCGATGTGACCGCGACCGGGCACATCGAGACACTGCTCGGGTGTGACGGGGCAGCACCCCGCGACGCCATGTAACCCCGGTGTGACCCGGCACCGACCAGACGCGACAAGGCACCGCGCGCGGACGCGGCCGTGCTGTGGCCGGTCCTGTCCACTCGGCCGTTGCGCTTGGTCATGATGTCTCCTGTCGCTGCAGGACCCGCTTGCGCGCACGCAGGTACCTGTTGAGCCTGCGCCGCTTTCCCGGGTCCAACCCCTCGTCGGCCGGATCGGGCTTGCCCCGGAAGCGGCGCCACAAGCGGCGACCGGCCAACAGGAACAGCAGTGCACCGGCACATGCGGTAATTATCGCCAACGCTGAACCGTAGGCGTTCGACCGCACCTTGACCGACGCGGCGTTGCCCAGCGGGATTCCGTCAGGTGTGGTAATGGAGATCGGGATTGTCAGGTTGCGACTGTCGCTGACTTTCGTCGGGATCTGGAAGGACCGGGTGCCCTCCGCGGGCAGCGTCTGCTCGCCGATGTCGGTGATGTCGGCGCCGGCCGGTGTCTCGATCCGGAACCGGATCCGGGCCGCGACCGGCAGCTCGTTGCGCGCCACCAGCAGCAGCGGGCTCTGCTCCGAGGCCAGCGTGTACACCCCGCCCGGCGGCAGCACCGTCACGGAGTGATAGAGCCCGTCCAGGGCGTGGCTGGTCTGATCGAGACGACGCTGTGCGGCGGTATCGGCCTGGGCTCCCGGGCTGGTGCGGTCCGACAGCGACAGCGCCCGCACCAGGTCGTCGCGCAGCGGGGTGAGGAACGTGTGCGGGGTCGGTTCCTGCTGTGGCACCTCGACCAGCGCGTTCATCAGACCGGTGATCCGCCCGGTCTGCTGCCGGACCGGGCCGGTGTACTGCCGAGGCGCGCTGTCGGACGAGTCGGGCAGACGACTCGGCGCGTAGGGGTGTGGGTTCGGCGATAGGGCGAGCAGATCCTGGAACGATCGCGGCGTGGCCAGGCCGTTGCGGAACATCGCATCCAGCTGGCCGAGCAGGGCCGCGGCCTCGTCGTGGTTGGCACTCCACTGCTGGGGCGGCATCAGCACCAGTGAACGCGGCCGGTTCGGCTGTGGATTGAGCGCGGTCCAGGACATCGCGCCGAGCGCATCCTGCAGGCGTGCGGCCCGCGAATCCTTCGCGACCTCGTACCGCACCCGCTCGGGTGTGAACGCCGGGGTCGGCGGATTCGAGCCGACCGCGGCCAGCGCGGTCGCGGACCAGATGTCGAAGGTGGCCACCTTCAGTCCGGGATCGGGCGCGGTCGCGCCGCCGGCGGGAGGCGTGGCCGCGCCCGCGGACGAAACACCTGGTAGCCGAACCATTTCCGGGGTACCGGTAGGGGAATTCGCGGACACCGCAGCGGCGTTGTGTGCGGTCGGTTCCGAATCCGTTGCGGCGCTTCCGGGCTCGGCGACGGCGTTGTCGGCCAGCACGGCGCTGGTGAAGCCGTGCCCGGTGAGCATGGTCGCGGCGGCGGTGTCGATACTTCCGGAGTCGGGCAGGGCGGCCCCGCGCAACGACCGCACCGACAGGATCTGATCGACGACGTCGGCGGGCGATTGGATGGCGCGGGCCATCAGTGCATCGTCGTGCACGGCGGCCAGGGCGGTGAGGTCGACCTGCGCGAACGGCACGGCGACGGTGCATATCGACGGTGCCAGCGCCCGCAGCCGGTCCAGCCACGCCTTCGCGGCCTGGGTCCCGGTGCCGTCACGGGTAGGGCCGTCGGGATCGGACGGGCTGGCCAGCACCCGGTACCCGGTGGTCATGTCCGACACGGTGATCAGCAGATCCGGGTCGACCGCCAGGCACAGCGCGCTCGTGACATTCGGCCCGGTCCGGGCGGTGTCGGGCCGCACCGCCGATTCCAGCGCGCCGAGCAGCTGGTCCAGGCGCCCGCCGGTGGCCAGTTCACCGGCCAGTTCGTCGTCGGTGAGCAGCGCCTTGCCGGTGACCGAGCCGGGAATACCGGCGACCAGTCGCGGCCGATCGGCCAGCGGCCACAGCATCGTGGTCGCCACCGGCGCGTCGGTTGGCGCCGGAACCGGCTGCGATCCACTGGGTTTCTGGTCCGAGTCGCTGGGCAGCGGGGGCAGGCCGAGCACCGGGAGCAGGAAGCGGGCATCGTCGAGGCGGGCCTGGCCGCCATAGGTGGGGGTGCCGTTGACGTTCAGCAGCAGCGGGTAGATGCCGGGCTCGGTGATGTCCAGGGACGCGGTGATCGGCGCGCTACCCGCGGCGCCCCTGCTGCCGGCGCGCACCCCGACGCGCAGCGCGAACTGCTGGCGCTGCCCGGGTTCCAGCCGAGTGGCGACGTCCTGGAACGGGGTGGGGATGGTGTAGTCGGACTGGTCCAGGCGCAGCGCCGAGCGCAGGCCCCGCGGATCCTTGATCGCGGCGGTGCGCTGCGCCCGCACGGCGATGTCGTCCACCTCCCGGTCGCCGATGTTGGTGACCGTCCCGGAGATCGTCAGGACCGAATCGCTGCTGGTGGTAACCGCATTCGGGGTCACCGAATCGAGGGTGAGCTTGAGAAATTTGGGTGTCGTCGTCGATCCGGAGCCCGTGGGGTCCGCCGCCGCGGGGCCGGTCAGCGGCAGGCCGAGCGCAGCCAGCGCCAAGACAATGAGGAGCGGCGCCCAGCGGCGCCGATGGTGTGCTGTGCGCAGCCGCGCCTGCGGGGCGTCGATGAGCTGGCTCATTGACGCCTCCGACCCGCATGCGTCATTGTCTGCCGTTCTCCATCCGGTCGATCAGGCGATTCGCGACCTCCGCCAGCCGTCGCTCGTCCGCGTAGGCCAGCCGGGAATCCAGGTCGGTGAGCGGGACCCAGGCGACCTGGGTCACCTCGACGTCGGCGTCGGACAGCTCGCCGCCCACCGAGCGCATCAGATAGTGGTGCACCGTTTTGTGTACCCGGCGGCCGTCGGTGACGAACCAGTAGTCGATGCTGCCCAGCTCCGCCACGACGAGGCCGTTGATCCCGGTCTCCTCGGCGACCTCGCGGACCGCGGTCTGTTCGGCGGTCTCGCCCGCCTCGATATGACCCTTGGGCAGTGACCACAGGAGCCGGCCCCGCCGGTCGGTACGCCCGATCAGGGCGGCGCAGCGCTTGTCCCGCGGCCCGTCCAAGCCGTCCACGACGAGGCCGCCGGCCGAGGTTTCCCGGACAGTGCGCATCCTCGGCTTGGCCGCATTACCGGCCGAACCGCGGCGCCGGGGCTGGCGGCGTCGACTGTTCGCGCGATCGGCCGGAGACACCCGGTTAGTCTAGCTGCGTGGAAGGGCCTTCCTTCCCGCCCAGGCTCCGGCGCGGCGCACTCGGTCGCGGTGTGGCCCAGTAAGCTGCGTCTCTGTGGTTTCACCGAAGTCCGAGGATGTAGCTGTGCCCGCCCCCGATCCAGCACTCGAGGATCGGCGAACGCGCCTGCTCGCCTCGGCGGCGATCACTCTCGGGCGCGTGGCGAACGTGCTGGCTCCGCTGGGTGAGATGTTCGCCGCACGGGGACACCACCTGTATCTGGTGGGCGGCAGCGTGCGCGATGCGGTGCTGGGACGCCTGGGCACCGACCTGGACTTCACCACCGACGCACGGCCCGAGGTCGTGCAGGAGATGCTGCGCGGCTGGGCCGACAACCTCTGGGACACCGGTGGCCTGGCCTTCGGCACGGTGAGCGCGTCGAAGGCGGGCTGGCAGCTCGAGATCACCACCTTCCGCAGCGACAGTTACGACCGGGTCTCCCGCAATCCGGCGGTGACATTCGGCGACACCCTCGAGGACGACCTGATCCGCCGCGATTTCACGGTGAACGCGATGGCCGTGCGGGTCGGGGTGGACGGGACGCTGGAGTTCGTCGACCCGCTGGATGGCATGTCGGCGCTGCTGGCGGGCGTGCTGGATACTCCTGCCGCGCCGGAGGATTCGTTCAACGACGATCCGCTGCGGATGCTGCGCGCGGCGCGGTTCGTCTCGCAGCTGGGCTTCGCGCTCGCGCCCCGGGTGCTTGCCGCGATCGCCGCCATGGCCGCGGAGATCGACCGCATCACCGCCGAGCGGGTGCACACCGAGCTGGACAAGCTGATCGTCGGTGAGTACCCGACCGAGGGCATCGACATCATGTGCGAGACGGGACTGGCCGAGCGCGTGCTGCCCGAGGTGCCGGCGATGCAGCTCGAGATCGACGAGCACCACCAGCACAAGGACGTCTACCAGCATTCGCTGACGGTGCTGCGCCAGGCCATCGATCAGGAGCAGGGCGATCCGGACCTGGTGCTGCGCTGGGCGGCGCTGCTGCACGACATCGGCAAGCCGCCGACCAAGCGCAACGAGCCCGGCGGCGGGGTCAGCTTCCACCATCACGAGGTGGTGGGGGCGAAGATGGTCCGAAAGCGCATGCGCGCCTTGAAGTATCCGAAGCAGTTCACCGAGGACGTGGCCCGGCTGGTGTATCTGCACCTGCGCTTCCATGGCTACGGCAAGGGACAGTGGACCGATTCGGCGGTGCGGCGCTACGTCACCGACGGCGGTGAGCTGCTGCCACGGCTGCACAAGCTGGTGCGCGCGGACTGCACGACCCGCAACAAGCGCCGGGCCGCCGCGTTGCGCGCCACCTACGACGATCTCGAGGTGCGCATCGCCCGCCTGCAGGAGCAGGAGGATCTGGCCCGGGTGCGTCCGGACCTGGACGGCAACGCCATCATGGAGCTGCTGGGCCTCGAGCCCGGGCCGCAGGTGGGCCGCGCGTGGAAGTATCTGAAGGAATTGCGGCTGGACCGTGGGCCGATGTCGCGCGCGGAAGCCGAAGCCGCCTTGCGGGATTGGTGGGATTCGGGCGCGCAGTAGCCCCGCGCGATCAGAAGATGATGAGCGTGGTCCCCGCGACAATGGCGGAGCGGATCTGCGCGAGGTCGAACGATCCGGTGATTTCGGGGAGTTCCACGTGGAACCGGACGCGCTCCCCGTCACGGTCGGCGCTGTGCACTCGGAGGTTCTTCGGGAGGCCGGTCAGCGGAATCGGCGCCAGAGCGATCCACCGCCGCGGAATTCGCACCCCGGACCAGCCCGCCCGGTGCACGGTGATGGTGAGCAGGTCGTCCGCGACCGCGGCCTCGACCAGCGCGCGTACCCGCAGGCGCCGGTGCCGGGCGGTGATCAGCCCGTCCGCATGCACGCCGAGTTCCCAGTCCAGCTCCCAGGTGTTGAGCCACTCGACCAGCGCCGCCAGTCCCACCGTGCCGGTGATGTCGAGGTGCGAGCTGCGCAGCTTCGTCGGCACGCCGGGTATCAGGCGCACGCCGTGGGCGACGACGGACATCTGCTCGATCGGGTGACCGTTCCACCGCAGCTCCTCCAGCACCGCTTTGGTCTGGAAATGGGCGCCGCGGCGGCGCACCTTCAGGGTCCGCAGCACCGCACGCAGGTCGTGCCCGAGCAGGGCGGCGTTGAGCTCGCGGCCGCCGAACTGACTGAGGATTCCCTCGCTCAGGAGCGTCATCAGCACATCGGGCATCAGCGCCGTGACCGCGCCCGCGCTCAGGTCCGCCACCGGGTCGAGCCAGGCGGTGGTGAAGCCGCTCCACTGATCCAGCCAGACCGGGTCGAGCAGGCGTCTGCCCAGATCGACCGCCCGCATCGGCGACCAGGCCTTGGGATCGAAGTAGGCGGCCATAACTGGCTCAAGGGTACCGGCACGCGGTGACACGTGGCTCTTGTCCCTGGTGAGATCCGGCGAATAACGCGCCCATTCGATCCGCAGATTCGGAGGATCACACGTTGTTTCCACCGTGAATGCGGAACTACTCTCACTGCATGCCCAACCTGCGGATTCGTGAAGCCGCCGAATTGCTCGGCGTCAGCGACGACACCGTGCGCCGGTGGATCGATACCGGTGCGCTCGCGGCGCACAAGGACGCCTCCGGACGGATGGTGATCGATGGCAAGGCTCTCGCGGCATGGGCGGTCGCACAGGCGCGGCCGCCGCAGGTGACACTCGGCGGCGCCAGTTCGGCCCGCAATCGGTTTCCCGGACTGGTCACCACCGTGGTGGCGGACGGGGTGATGGCACAGGTGGAGATGCAATGCGGCCCGTTCACGGTGATATCCCTGATGAGCAGCGAGTCGGTGCGAGCGCTGGGTCTCGAGCCCGGCAGCGTCGCGGTGGCGAGCGTGAAGGCGACCACGGTGGTGGTCGAAACGCCACCGGCATGAGCCACGCCCGTCGCGCGGGCGTGCTGATCACCGCCGGCGCGCTGGCGGCGGCACTGGCGGGGTGCGGTTCGGGCGGTTCGGACGGTTCCACGACGACGTTGACCGTCTTCGCGGCGGCCTCGCTCAACCACGTGTTCGCCGATCTGGGCAAGAAGTTCGAGTCCGATCATCCGGGCACGAAGGTCGCGTTCTCCTTCGCCGGTTCCTCGGACCTGGCCGCCCAGCTGAATCAGGGCGCACCGGCTGACGTCTTCGCCTCCGCCGACACCGCGAACATGGACAAGGTCGTCAAGACCAAGCGAATCGCCGAGAAGCCCCGGAACTTCGCGACCAATGTGCTGACCATCGTCACGCCGCCGGGCAACCCGAAGCACGTTGCCACCCTGGCCGATCTGGCGAAGCCGGGGATCAAGGTGGTCGTCTGCGCGCCGCAGGTGCCGTGTGGTTCGGCGACCAAGAAGGTCGAGGCGGCCTCGCACACCAAGCTGTCGCCGGTGAGCGAGGAGTCCGACGTGACGGACGTGCTTGCCAAGGTCACCTCCGGGGATGCCGACGCCGGGCTGGTCTACGTGACCGATGCCTCCGGTGCAGGTGACAAGGTCGCCACCGTCTCGTTCCCGGAGTCCGCCGGCGCGGTGAACACCTATCCCATTGCCGCGGTCGCCGATTCGAAGCATGCGGACCTGGCCGAGCAGTTCGATGCGCTGGTCACCGGCCCGGACGGTCGCGCGGCCCTGGCGAAGGCGGGATTCGGCGCGCCGTGAAAAACCCGGGTACGGCGGACTTCCGCGGGGCGGCGCGGCCGAGCGGTGTCCGCCGTGCCGCGAATGACGCTGTTCCCGTGCGGTGTTGCCTCGAGCCGTCCGGCCGGGTTCGAAACCGGTCCACTCGGCCGATTATCGGTTACGTGACCGGCTGGCGCCCGGGGCGATTCGGGCGGGAGTGCCGTCGTGACCGCTGACCAGGCGCGCGGTCACGGTCGTGACGAGGCGGAGGCGGCCGCGCGACGGGGGCCGAATCCGGTGCGGCGCGGGATTCGGGCGGTCGTGCGGGCGCCCGGACCCGCGGTGCCGCGGTGGTTGTTGCTGCCCGCCTTTGTGGGATTCGCGTTCGTCATCATGCCGCTGGTG
Source organism: Nocardia albiluteola (assembly GCF_018860155.1). Lineage (GTDB taxonomy): Bacteria > Actinomycetota > Actinomycetes > Mycobacteriales > Mycobacteriaceae > Nocardia > Nocardia albiluteola. The sequence continues at coordinate 149,859 of NZ_JAHKNI010000001.1, read as the reverse complement.
GCGCTGACCGATGCGGTGGACTGGTCGCACTTCTTCGTGCTGGTGACCGGTCGGTCGTCGCGGGACGCGTTGTGGCTCAGCATGAAGACCGCGCTGGCCAGCACGGTGCTGTGTGTCGTGCTGGGGGTGCCGATGGCCGTGCTGCTGGCCCGGGTGCGGTGGCGGATCCTGCCGCTCCTTCGGGCAATGGTGTTGCTGCCCTTGGTATTGCCGCCGGTCGTCGGCGGTCTGGCGCTGCTGTACCTCTTCGGCCGGTACGGGTTGCTTGGACGCAGGTTGGAGGCGATGGGCATCGAGATCGCCTTCAGCACCACCGCGGTCGTGCTGGCGGAGACGTTCGTGGCCCTGCCGTTTCTGGTCATCACGCTCGAGGGCGCGATGCGCACCGCCGGGGAGCGCTACGAGCGGATCGCCGCCACCCTCGGGGCCGCGCCGACCACGGTGTGGGTGCGCATCACCCTGCCACTGCTGCGTCCGGCGCTGATCTCCGGCGCCGTGCTCGCCTTCGCGCGGGCGCTGGGCGAATTCGGCGCCACGATCACCTTCGCGGGCAGCCTGCAGGGGCGTACCCGCACGCTGCCCCTCGAGATCTATCTGCAGCGCGAGAACGATCCCGGTGCGGCGGTGGCGCTTTCGCTGCTGCTGGTCGTGATCGCCGTGCTGATCGTGCTGGTCGCGTATCGCCGCGTCGGGGTGCCGGAGGGGCGCGAGTGGGCGGGTGGGCTCTGGCGGTGGGGCGGTTCGGGCCGGGTGCGGGTGCCTGAATGACCGACTTCAACGCGGCCCGATCCGCCGCGGTACCTGTGGACTGGCGCTTCCTGACGCGTTCCGGAGCCGCCCCCTCGGCTACGGCTGGGAGCGCGGTCGCCGGATCCGTAGTGGCACTGGTCGATGTGGCTGCGAGTGGAAGCGCGGTCGCCGAATCCATCGTGGCATTGGCTGATTGCGGCTGCGCGGCGGGCTCCGGAGCTGTGCGGGGTACGGCAGGCCCGGTCATGGTCGAACGCCTGGGAGCGACAACCGACGTGGCGCAGGACGGTCGGTGGTGAATACCCCTTTGTCGAACGGTGACGCCGGGCTGGCGGTATCGGTCCGGCTGGCCGAGCGCGGCCTGGACGTCGAGCTGGCGGTGGAGCCGGGCGAGGTGCTGGCGGTGCTGGGTCCGAACGGCGCGGGTAAATCGACACTGCTGGAGATCATTTCGGGGCTGGTAAGTCCCGACGCGGGCTACGTCCGGCTGGACGGGCGCGCGTTGACCGATACCACTGCCGGAGTGGCGATTCCGGCGCATCGACGTGAGATATCGCTGCTCGCGCAGGATCCACTGCTGTTCCCGCACCTGACCGCCGCGGCGAACGTCGCCTTCGGCCCGCGCAGCCGAGGCATGGGCCGCCGCGCCACGGTCGCCGTCGCACGGGAATGGCTGCACGCGGTCGACGCGACCGCGCTGGCGGACAGACGCCCCGGCGAGCTGTCGGGCGGTCAGGCCCAGCGGATCGCGCTGGCGCGGGCGCTGGCCGTGCAGCCGCGGCTGGTGCTGCTGGACGAGCCGATGGCGGCCCTGGACGTGGCCGCCGCCCCCGCCATGCGCGTCCTGCTACGCCGTGCGCTACGCGATTCGGCAGGCGCCTTCTCACAGCGAAACACCCACGCCCGCAGCGCAATTCTGGTCACTCACGACATCGTCGATGCCCTTACCCTCGCCGATCGGGTGGTGGTTGTCGAATCCGGGCGCATCGTCGAACAGGGTCCCGTGACCGAGGTCCTGTCCCGTCCACGCAGCGCCTTCGCCGCCCGGATCGCGGGGGTCAACCTCATGATCGGCGCCGCCGTCGCCCCGGAAACAGAATCAGCGCACACTCCGCTCGGCGTGGAAGAGGGCCGGCGTCAGCGTGCGTCGCTCGGCACTGCGGCCCGGGAAGACGATGTGTTGCAACGCGATGCCGTGCCCGGTGTGTTCGGCGGCGGGCACGAGATTGCGCCGAGCGCCAGTCGCCGTGACGACCTGCCGTCCGATACCGCTGCGTGGCAGCACGATGCGGGTGCGCCGGGTTCGGTGCGCACCGAGGGCTCGGCTGCTGGGGAACAGCCTGAAATCCATTCGGCCGCGGGCGCCGTTCGCTGTGGTGAGGACACCGTGTACGGCCGGTGTGCCGGACCGTGGACGCCGGGAGTCCGGGCGGCGGCGGTCTTCTCCCCCGCCGCCGTGGCGGTGTACAAGCAGCGGCCGATCGGGAGCCCCCGCAACGTCTTTCGCGTCCGGGTCGCCGAGCTGACCGATCGTGGCGGCGTGGTCAGGGTGCACAGCGCCGACCGTCCGGACGGAACCGCCGGTATGGTAGCGGATCTGACGCCCGCGGCCGTCGCCGAGCTGGAGATCGTCCCCGGCGAGGAGGTGTACTTTTCGGTGAAGGCCGGTGAGGTGCAGGTCTATCCGTGCTGAGCGCTACTTGGTGTGCGGGTCGTTCAGGGTGGCGTGCATGAGGTACACGTTGTAGCTGTTCCAGGCCGACATGGTGAAGTACAGGTCCTTGCCGGTGGACCAGGGGTGGATGAACCCGCCGTACGCGGTCGGATAGTCGGTGGTGCTGACCAGCGGCACGCCGTCGGTCCAGGTGCCCTGCGGCGCGGCGGCGGTGCGCAACACGATGGCCGAGCGCAGCGGGTCGAGGTACACCATCTGCCACTGACCGCTGGAATCGTCGTACCGGACCGAGAGCTCGCCGGCGATGCCGGGAACCAGTGGGGTGGCGACGTTTTCCTGTGCCGGAGCCCAGGTGCCGTTGACCCAGTACTGATAGGCGGTCTTGTTGAGCACCTGGTCGGTGGGTACGCGCGCCAGCCCGATCACTCCGACGCGGCCGTTGGGCGTGCCGAACATGTAGACGTATTTGCCGTGCGGCACCATGGTCGCGACCTGGAAGCGGTCGATCCCGAACATGTTGTCCCACTTGGCGTACTGGTCCTTGACCCAGGTCTTGCCCTCGTCGTCGGAGTAGGCCAGACCACCGTTGTTGGTCCACCACATGCCGGGAATCTTGCTCCAGTGATTCACCGACATGTAACTCAGATACTGCCGCTTGCCCAGGGCGAACCCGGAGGTCGGGATGACGGTGGTCTCGAAGTTCCGAATCTTGCGGCTGTCCAGCAGTTCCGCGGCGTGGCAGCGGCTGTCCTGCACCATGGTGTCGATCTTCATGCCCTTGGACAGGTCGTGATCGGTGCTGTAGCCGAGCACGTTGCTGCGCCAGTCCTGGTCGTCCTGACCGGCGCCGCCGGGCTTCCAGCCCTTACCGAAGGTATCGCCGAAGATGATCGCGACCTGGCCGGGCTTGGTCTGCCACATGATGCCCAGATCGGTGCCGTCGAGCTGCCAGCGCATATCGGTGCGGTTGGCGGATCCGTGGCCGGTCACCTGATCGACCAGATTCACCGAGCCGACAGTGCGCGGTGCGGGCGGCGCGGCGATCGGTCCCGGCTGGGCGGGATGCACCGCCAGGCGCGGCGGGGTCTCCGGTTTCGGCGCCGGTCCGCCGGGCACCGGGATGGGAATGGGCTCGATATCGGGCGTGATCTGGATCTGCGGCAGGTTGAACATCCCCGAGCCGGTGCCCGATCCCGTGCCGGAGCCGGTGCCCGACCCCGACGCGGAGCCGGAGTCGCCCGGTAGTGCGGGGGTCGACGGCACGGGTTTGGGAGTGTCGCGGATGTCCGGGCACGGATTCTGGCAGGGGTTGCGCGGCAGCGGCGCGGGGGTGATCCGCGTGTTGTTCGGCGGTGGCCCCGGTATCGGCACGGGCGTGATCTTCGGTACCGGGATGGGGATCTGGATGGTCGGCGGAAAGAGCGGCGCCGGCGGTGCATGCGGGTCGGGCTGGCGGGCAAGCGGATCGAAACCCGTTTCGCCACAGGTATTCACGGGCGGCGGAGCCCAGGGCGCCGGGGTAGCCTGCGCCGGGGCGGGCAGCAGTACGGTGCCGGTCAGCAATACTCCGAGGAGTGCGGGCGCAGCGCCTGAGTACTTCGCCAGCAAGCCAGTGGCCTCTCTCGGTCCGCTCCGGTATTCGCCGCGCCGTCATGGCAGTGCATTGGTCCCGGCCATCACCGGGCGTCGGCACAGCGGTGCTCAATCTAGCCGACCGACTCGCCCCGGTGCCGGGTAAACCCCGGCGCGGCGGGCAAATCCGGCCCGATTCGCCGGGAACCCGCAGGCAGTACGGTGCGTCGAAATCCGTATGACCGATATCGATTACGTCTTCGGCACCGGTGACGGCACCGTCCACGCCTGGTCGTCGCCGGCGGACCTGGCGCTGTCCGGATCCGGTGGGTGCGACGCGGTCCGGCTCGATTTCGACGGTTCCGGCCGGGCCGACGACGCCCTCTGGGATTCGAACGGCGACGGCGTCGCCGATATCGCCGCTCTGGACCTGGACGGCGACGGGGTGCTCGACCACTACTTCACCGATCCCAGCGGCCTGGGCACCTGGGATCACCAGATCTGGCCCGCGGATGCCGAACTCTCCCGAACGGACGTCGCGGAATGAGGCCTCCGTCGTGCCCTCAGGCGAGCCTGCGCCCGCGCCGCAGCCGCGAATTCACCGCGACGACCCCGATCCCCAGTCCGTAACAGCAGGCTCCCGCCAGTACCACCCCGACCGAACGCCCGTCCGCGGGCATCACCGCCGCGGCCACCGCGATCGCCAGCACGAAGGCGATATTGAACACGGTGTCCTGCAGCGCGAACACCTGGCCGCGCCGGGCGTCGTCGATATCGATCTGCATCGCGGCATCGCCGGTGAGCTTGATGGTCTGCCCGGCGAGACCGAGCAGGAAGGCGCCCGCCAACAGCAGTGTCCGGGCCCGCCGATCGTCGGCGCTGGTGGTGAGCGTGATGGGGGTGACCAGGACGACCTGCACCACGAGCGCGGTGAACAGCCCCACCACCACGGTCCGCGCCCGGCCCAGGCGCGGGATCAGCAGCGGCGCGATCACGGCGGCGACCAGCATGCCGGAGGCGGTCGCGGCGATCGCCACCCCGAAGCCGACCAGTCCGCCGCTGAGCGAGAGTCCGGCGCGGGTCGAGCGCCGCAGCACCAGCACCATCAGGAGCGTGTCCGCGCCGAAGACGATCCGGTGCACGCCGATCCCGATCATCGCGGTCGTGCATTCCACCGATTCCCAGACCGCCCCGGCGCCCGTTCGCAGCCCCGTCAGAATCGCCCGGACCGAGCTGGGCCGCCGGCCCGCGCGCTCGTCCGGCGCGGGCCCCAGCGTCCCGGCGCCGAATCCGATCGCGCACACCGCCCCGATCACCGACCCGCTCGCGCTCGCCGCCACCGCGACCGCCCCGGACAGGTCCCCGGCGCCGATGGCCCCGATGATCGCGACCGCCACCGCCGCCCCGGCGCCCGCGCAGCCGGAGGCCACCGTCGCGAGGACCGAATTCATCGCCACCAGCCACCGCCGATCCACCACCCGAGGCAGCGCCGCGGACACCCCGGCCATCACGAATCGGCTGATCCCGACCACCGACAGGGCCAGCGTCAGCAGCAGCGATGTCGGCGCGCCGGCGAGCAGGCATCCGCTCGTCACGCCGATCAGCAAGGCGCGCAACACATTTGCCACCAGCAGGACCATGCGCCGGTCCCAGCGGTCCAGCAGCGCACCGGCGTACGGACCGATCACCGAATACGGCAGCAACAGCACCGCGAACCCGGCCGCGATGGCCAGCGGATCGGTCCGTCGCGCGGGATCGAACAGGATCACCCCCGACAGCGCCGCCTGGAACATCCCGTCCCCGAACTGCCCGGCGAACCGCACCAGCGCCAACCGCGGCAGATCCGCACCGGATTGCCGCAGCGCGCGGAGCAGCTCGTGCCGCGCGGCGGACCGGCCGGGCGCGGCTACCTCGTCATCGGGTCCACCGGACACCCCGCGAGGGTACTGGATACCCCTCCGACGCTGGTCATTTGCCGCCCGCCGCGCCCCGGTGTGTATGCGGGATTGTTGCTGTGGATACCGCGTCACCCTGGGCAATGCTGTGGCACGCTAGAATTCAAGAGGAATTCAGGGTCCGGTGCGGTATCCGCTCCTACCCTGAAAGGCGATCGCTGCTCGGCCCGAGAGGAGGACCGCGGTGTCCACACTCACAACCCCGCACATCGATGTCCATCGCGCCGGCGATCGCATGAAAACCCGTGTGGCATGGCTGGATTCGAAGCATTCCTTCTCCTTCGGCGAACACTACGATCCCGAAAACACCCACCACGGACTGTTACTCGTCAACAACGAGGATGTCGTGCGGCCCGGCGAGGGTTTCGAGACCCATCCGCATCGGGACATGGAGATCGTGACCTGGGTGCTCAGTGGCTCACTGGTGCATCAGGATTCGCTGGGGCACGCCGGCGTCATCTATCCCGGACTGGCGCAGCGGATGAGCGCGGGCACGGGGATCCTGCACTCGGAGAAGAACGATTCCTGGCATCTGCCGCCCGAGCAGGGCGGCACCGGTGAGCACGACGATCCGGTGCATTTCGTGCAGATGTGGGTGGTGCCCGACGAGCCCGGTCTGGAGCCCGGCTACCAGCAGCTCGAGATCGACGACGAGCTGGCCGGCGGGGGCCTGGTCACGGTGGCCTCCGGCCTGCCCCGCTACCGCGATCGCACCGCGATCGCCATCAACAGCAGCCATTCGGCCATGCACGTCGCGCGCCTGGGTCTGCCCGGTCAGCCCGCGGTCGTCGACCTGCCCGCGGCGCCCTATCTGCACCTGTTCGTGACCGAGGGCGAGGTCGAGATGGAGGGCCTGGGCGTGCTGTACGCGGGCGATGCGGTGCGCCTGACGCGCAGCGGCGGCCAGCGGATCACGGCGAATAGACCCTCGGAGATGCTGGTGTGGGAGATGCACGCACGCCTGGGTGGGCAATAGCCGCACCGGGCAATACCATCGGCAGCCGAAGCGAACCCGGCCGTGCGCCCGGGTCGACGAGAGGACAGCCATGACGGAGTATCCCCCGCCCGGTCAGTACCCGTCTGCACAGGGCCCCGGCGGCGGCTATCCCCCACCGCCCTCCGAGGGCTATCCGATGCCGCCCGGCGAGCAGTACCGGCCGCAGGGCGGTCGCGGCTTGGCCGTCACGGCGCTGGTGCTGGGCGTCCTGGCGCTGCTGAGCACCCCGACGGTGCTGGGCGGGGTGTTCTTCGGCCTGCTCGGCCTGCTCTTCGGCATTATCGCCACGGTCAAGGCGCGCCGGGGTACCGCCACGGGCGGCGGGATGGCGATCACCGGGCTGATCCTGGCCGTCCTGGGCCTGGCCGGCGGCATCGTGGTCGGCATCGTGGCGGGTAACTGGCTCGCCGATCACGGCGGCCGGGACTACATGGACTGCGTGAAGCGGGCGGGCAACGACCAGTCGCAGGTTCAGAAGTGTGCCGACGAATGGAGGTCGAGCCTGCAGAACACACCCACGCCCGTGCGCTGACTCAGTGCCTGTCGCGAATCGCCGCGATGACCTCGGCCAGGTCGGGGCGGAAATGGCCCTCGGGTGAGTCGATCCAGACCCGGTAGCCGGTGCGTTCGTCGGCCGGAGAGGGCAGCACGATCCTCGTGCCCGGCAGCGCCAGCCCCGCATACTCCCGGTACAGCGCCGCCAGCACGGCCGTATCGTGCACGGATTCGTCGGCGTGCGCGGTCAGGAAGGTCCAGCGGCTCGAGCGCGGATGTCCGATGATCGGGCCGCAGCGACCGTGTGGGGCCGCGCCGGGCTCGCCGTTGGCCCGCAGCCGTTCGCGTACCCGCGTGCCCAGCGCCGCGGGGACGGTGACCGCTCCGATGGCCCCGATCTCCAGCATGATCCGGCCCAGGTGCGGCTCGACCATGCCGTACAGACCGTTTTCCTTGCGGTAGCGCCGGCAGCGCTCGAGCGCCTCCTGGGTGGTCACGAAGGATGCCACCGGCGCGGTGAGCGCGGGCGCCGGCGCGGCGGGTGCCGGGTCGTCGAGCGTGCCCATGGCGAGCCTCCCAGCATTGGATGGCGGTGCACCGATAGATCGACGCTAACCCTGCGCAATCGAAATGACAATAGTCACACGCCAGCGAATTCGGCGGCGTACCATCGGCGCACATGGCACCTCTGTCCCCCACGGTGGCCCGGTGGGAACTGGTTCTGCGCCTGCGGGAACTGCGTGAACAACGCGGATTCGATTCGGCGACCTTCGCCAGGCGGGTGGGATTCACCGCGGCCAACTGGTCGCACGTGGAGAAGGGCCGCAGGGTCCTGACCGTGAACACCATCGGCCCGGTGCTGGAACTGCTGGATGTCTCCGACGAGGAGCGCGAGGAGCTGCTGGCCCTGCTGCAGGCCAGCAAGGAGCGCGGCTGGTGGGCCAAGACCTCGGCCCTGACCGGTGTGGAGCTGCAGCGCTACTACGGGATGGAGTACGGCGCGGAGAGCATTCGCAGCTACGACAGCCTGGTGATACCCGGCCTGCTCCAGACCGAGGACTATGCCCGGGCGCTGATCAGCGCGGATGTGATGATCAGGCCGGTGCAGGTGGAGCAGTTGGTGGCGGTGCGGATGCGAAGACAGCAGCGGGTGCACGGCCCGGATCCGGTGAATCTGACCGCCGTGGTCGGCGAGGCGACGCTGCTGCAGCAGATCGGCGGGCCGAAGGTGCTGCGCGGGCAGCTGGAGTATCTGGTGAACTTGCTCGATCGGGTCGACACCGTCGAGCTGCGGGTCATCCCGTTCAGCGCTCCCGCCGGCGCGATCCTGGGCGCGGCCAGCTTCCATCTGCTCGATTTCGCCGGGGAGACCCTGCCGACTTTCGGATGGTCCGAGAGCGCGGTCTTCGGGGGTGCGGTCGACAATCCGGAACAAGTTCGCGATCTTGCGTTCGCATATGTGCGAACGCTGGACCAATCCCTCAGTCGCACTGACTCATTGGCCATGATCAGAAAGTACGCTCGCGTGTAAAATTCTGCCCATGCCGTATTCACAGGTTCTGTATCGGCCGGAGGTCACCGGCTGGTTCGCCTCGACCCGCACCAACAACGGCAACCAGTGCGTCGAGGTCCGGTTCGACTGGGCGGCGGTCCTCGTCCGCGATAGCAAGTTCCGGCGCAATCCGGCGAACCGGCCGCAGGACGAGCCGGTCATCACCGTGAGCGCGGGCCAATGGATGGCCTTCCTCGACGCGGTGCTGGGCCGGGTGGCGGTGGCCGATCCCGCCGGGCCGGTGGCCGAGCGCGGGGCCGACGGTCACACCACGATCCGGCACGGCGCGGTCTCGCTGACCTACACCCCGGGCGAGTGGGCGGCCTTCGTGGCCGGCGCGCGCGACGGCGAATTCGATCGGACCCCGCTGTCGGTCTGAGCCACGACGGCGCCGCGGGGCGATGTGCCCGGTATGTGCTGGTTCGTCGCGGAGGTCGGCTCGCATCGGCATACTGGACAGCGTGACTGCAGACGTGACGAGTTCCTCGGGCCTTGATCTCTCCTTCCGCGACGCCGCCGTGCGGGTGCAGGACGACCTGTTCGCGCACGTCAACGGCCAATGGCTGGATACCCACGAGATCCCCGCGGACCGCGCGGTCGACGGCGCCTTCCGCACGCTGTACGACCAGGCCGAGCTGGACGTGCGCAAGATCATCCAGGCCGCGTCCGCCTCCGATGCCGCCCCCGGCTCGGACGAGCGCAAGATCGGCGATCTGTACAACAGCTTCATGGACGAGGCCGCGGCCGAGGCGGCCGGGCTGACCCCGATTGCGCAGGAACTGGCCGCGGTGGCGTCGGTCGCCGATCGCAGCGAGTTCGCGGCGCTGCTGGGCCGGCTGCAGCGCACCGGCGTCGGCGGCGCGCTCGGGTTCTATGTCGACACCGACGACAAGAACTCGCAGCGCTATCTGGTGCATGCCAGCCAGGCCGGCATCGGACTGCCCGACGAGTCCTACTACCGCGGCGACGACTACGCCGAGATCCGCACCAAGTACGTCGAGCACATCGGGCGCATGTTCGCCCTGGCCGGGCTCGATCTCGATCCGCAGCGCGTGTTCGAGCTCGAGACCAAGCTGGCCGCCGGGCACTGGGACGTGGTGCGCCGCCGCGATGCCGAATTGAGCTACAACCTCACCACATTCGCGGACCTGTCCGCCGAGCATCCCGAATTCGATTGGGATGCCTGGACCTCCGCCCTGGCCGAGAACGTGGAGAAGTCCGGTCCGGAGCTCTTCGCCGAACTCGTTGTGCGCCAGCCGGACTACGTGCGCACCTTCGCCGGGCTGTGGGCCTCGGAGCCGCTGGCGGATTGGCAGGCATGGGCGAGCTGGCGCGTGCTGCGGGCGCGGGCGTCATATCTCACCGCGGCGATCGTCGAGGAGGCCTTCGACTTCAACGGCCGCACCCTGTCCGGCACCCAGGAGAACCGGGAGCGCTGGAAGCGCGCGGTGTCGCTGGTGGAGGACCTGCTCGGCGAGGTCGTCGGCAAACTTTATGTGGCACAGCACTTCCCGCCCGCGGCCAAGCAGCGCATGCAGGTGCTGGTGGAGAATCTGCAGGAGGCGTACCGCCGCAACATCGCCGAGCTGGAGTGGATGGGGCCCGACACCCGCCGGGCGGCGCTGGCCAAGCTGGAGAAGTTCACCCCGAAGATCGGCTACCCGGATCGGTGGCGCGACTACTCCGAGGTGCACATCGACCCGTCGGATCTGGTCGGCAACTACCGCAGCGGGCATGCCGCCGATCACGACCGCGACATGAACAAGCTGGGCGGCCCGGTCGATCGCGACGAGTGGTTCATGACCCCGCAGACGGTCAATGCCTACTACAACCCGGGCATGAACGAGATCGTGTTCCCCGCCGCGATCCTGCAGCCGCCGTTCTTCGACATGAACGCCGACGACGCGGCCAACTACGGTGGCATCGGCGCCGTCATCGGTCACGAGATCGGCCACGGGTTCGACGATCAGGGCAGCAAATACGACGGCGACGGCAACATGGTCGACTGGTGGACCGACGCCGACCGCACCGAATTCAGCAAGCGCACCAAGGCTCTGATCGACCAGTACAACCAGTTCTCCCCCCAGGCTCTCGCCGGCAACCACAAGGTCAACGGCGAGTTCACGATCGGCGAGAACATCGGCGATCTCGGCGGCCTCTCGATCGCCCTCGTGGCCTACCAGATCGCCCTGGGCGCCGATCAGCCTCCCGTCATCGACGGCCTGACCGGCCTGCAGCGCGTGTTCTTCGGCTGGGCGCAGGTCTGGCGTACCAAGGCTCGCGCCGAGGAGGCCATCCGCCGCCTCGCTGTCGACCCCCACTCCCCGCCGGAGTTCCGCTGCAATGGCGTCGTCCGCAACCTCGACACCTTCCACGAGGCATTCGAGGTCGAGCCCGGCGACGAGCTGTACCTCGCCCCCGCCGAGCGGGTGCGCATCTGGTAGGCGCACGAACCGTCGTTCGCACAGAGAGCGGTACCTTTCCCGGAGGTACCACTCTCTGTGCACGGTGCCTGTCTGGAATTCGGGATTTGTTGTCGGCCAGCGGATTCCACGTAGGGCGTGCCAAATCGGCAGCCAACCAACGGGTGGATCTTCTATCCCCCGTATGGGTCGGATAACACGAACGGTGTCTGTGCGATATCGAGGACATCGGCGGGGAATTGCGGTCCGGCGATGTAGTAGCGCGCGCGGGTGCGACCGACGGGCTCGAGTATTCCCAGATTGACGAGGTCGCGTAGATCGCGCTGGGCCTGTTGCAGGCTCAGCCCTTCCGACTGTTCGTACCGAGTGCGCCGCACCCGGCCGGATATCGCCACATCATGTAGAGCTGCGACAACCCGTTCATCGAGTTCGGTGTTTGCGGCGAACTCGTCCAGCAACGCCCACACCTTCCCGGTGCGGATCCACCGGGCATGCACGGTCTGCGCCTGCTGGTGATAGGCGGTCAGATTGAACCGAATCCATTCGGATGCATCCTGTTCCGGCCGGAATACGGTGCCGCGGCGGCCGAGCACGCGGTAGTACTCCCACGTATTGCGCGACCGTCCCAGCCATGCCTCGATAGACGAGAATTCGGGAGCCAGGACCCCTTCCCGGGCAATTAGCAATGTCTGCAGGGAGCGTGACATCCTGCCATTGCCGTCGGCCCACGGATGGATCGATACCAGGTTCAGATGGGCCATGGCCGCGCGGATCAGCGGATGTACGTCGTCGGGGGCGTTGAGCCAGTCGACGAGTTCGGTCATCAGAGCTGGTAGCTGGTCGACATCGGGTGCGGTATACGCGGCAACGCTCGGATCGTCGGTATCTGTCACGTATACCGGGCCACGACGCCACTGACCCGCGATCTTGCGCGGTGTATGTCTGTGCCCCTGCAACATCCAGTGCATTGCATTGAGCTGACCTGTGCTGTATGAGAAGTCGTCCGCATCGTGCAGGGTCTGGATATAAGTCATCATCTGCTCATAGGCGAGGGTCTCGGCCCGGTTCTCCTCGGAGACGTCAACGTCGCGTTCGCCCGCGATCAGGTCCTCTACATCGATCGTGGAAACCTTGAAACCCTCGATCGAGTTGGATGCCGCCACGGCATCCGCGGTGAGAAATTTGCGCAGACCACCGGTCCACTTGCCGGGGTGAGCTTGAAGTTGATGGCGCAGGTCGCCGCGCATCCGATCCACGTCGGCCAGAACGCGCGCATCAGCTGCGGTCAGCGTTGGGGTCGAGATCAGCATGCGTAAATAATATGTCGACGTAATAATTGCGTCAAACATCTCGGGGGCTTCGGCTGGATCTGGAGGACGTAGATGCCGCGAAGTTGCTTCTACACGGCCCTGTAGGCCGATCTGTTCTAGGCCGGTGCTGATGATCTGGTCGACGGCGGGGAATTCAGGCGGGATTACTCGCGTGGGTCAGGGTCTCCCACATGGTGAACAGGTCCATGCCCGCCGGGCGCTGCTTATTGGTGAGCTGCCCGGTGTAGGGCATGTCCATGCCCATCCGGTTGTGCAGCGCGTTGTACGCGACCTCGGTGACCGGGCCGAGCTCGCGCTCGAGGTGTCCGCCGCACAACCAGGCCGGCATGGGTTCGCCCAGTTGGTATTTCGAGTGCAGTTCGAAGCCGGCCCGCAGGCGGTCGGCAACCTGCGGATAGAGGTCGTGATGCTGGATGCGGCCGGTCTCGGCGATGTGCGCGATCGCGGACAGGCCGTACCCGGTGTGGGCGAAGTCTCGGCAGGTCTCCTGTGCCACGCCATCGACGAGCTGGGACTGCCCCCACCAGTACTTGGTGATCTCCGCCGGGGTGTGCGCGTGCGTGCGGGCCGAGACCTTGGGCAGCGGGCCGTCGGAGCTGAGGTAGACGTAGGCCGGGACCCGGTTCAGATACATCGCGACGGCCTTGTCGTAGGTGGCGCGATCGTCGAGGAATATCCCGATGCCCTGACTCGCCTCGAGCATCGATAGCTCCCAGTTCCCGTTCGAGGGGGAACCGGTGATCACCTTGGGCAGGTACACCTTTCGCAGCAGCTCGGCGAACTTTTCCGCGCCAGGCCAGCCGGTGTAGGTGTACCGCACGATCTCCGCGGCCCGCGTCCACACCGAGGCGGCCCACCCGCTCTGCAGCGGCGCATTACTGCCGGTGTGCCCCGTGAGCACCGCCGACCACGCGTCCATGACCTCGATGGACTTCTGTGCGAACCGCGCCTGACCGGAGATGTACCAGGCCAGGGCGTCGGTATAGGCCGCGGCGGCGTCCCGGCGCTCGTCACTGCATCCGTTGTTGGGGTGGTCGTACGGACCGCAATCCACGACCGCGCGCGGCTTGGCCCGATAGTCCACCGCCGCGGACTGTGTCGCCAGCATCGCCTCGTAGGCCCCCTTCCACGGCTGCGCCCCCGCGGTGACCTGCTTCTTCACGAAATCCAGCTGGCCGCGCGATACCAGCACCCCTGGATGCGCGAAATCCCCTGTTGCGGAGGCGGTGGTGGCCGGCGCGGCATGCGCACCCGGCTGCCCGCCTCCGCTCGAGCACCCCACCGATGATCCGGCGATGGCCATGACCGCGATCAGGATCGATACGATTCGGGCGCGGCGGTGCCGGGGCATACGGATGTCCCCCATCGGAGATCGGTGCGGTGTCGAGTGTGGTCGCAGTCAACCTATCGTCGCGCAGCGTTCGGTCGTCTACCGGTGGGGGATCCCGTGCGCGCTATTTCGGGAGCTTGGGCTGGATCTGGCGGGTGTAGATGGCCTGGAGCTGGTCCTGGACGCCCGCCAGGGCCGCGGCGGCGTCCTTGTTCTGGAGGCCGATCTGTTCGAGGCCGGTGCCGATGATCTGGTCGGCGCCGGGGAGGAAGACGCGGGCGTAGTCCTGGGATTTGGTCAGGGCCAGCTGATCGATGGCGGTCTTGTTGACCGGGTTCTTCGCCAGGAAGTCAGCCTCGCTCGGCTCCTGTACGGCCGACTTGCGGACCGGAATGTAGCCGGTGGCCTGGGAGAAGTACGAGGTGTTCGCGGCATTGGTGATGAAGTCGATGAACTTCAGCGCGTTGGCCTTTCGCGCATCGGAGATGCGGGCGGGAATGGCGAGGCCGGCGCCGCCGGTCGTGCAGCCGGGACCGTTGGGGTGCGGCAGGAAGGCGGTGCCGAAGTTGAGCTTGCCCGCGGCGTTCGCGTTGATGCCCTTCAGGTCCCCGGTGGAGGTGATGGCCGAGGCCACGACGGCGGTGCCGAAATCGGTGGCGATGTTGGGGCGAATGCTGGCGTACTTCTTGTCGTTGATCGAGGAGCGCAGGTAGTTCCCGGCCTCGATGGTGTGGGGATCGGTGAACTTCAGCGTCCACTGATCGGAGTAGGCGCCGCCGAAGGTCCAGTTCGGCCCCTGGAACGTCCACGCCAGGTAGTTCTTGGCATTACCCCAGCCGTGCGCCCACTTGCCGTCGCCCACCACGCGCTGCAGCTCCGGGCCCCACTGGTCGAATTCCTGCCAGGACTCGGGGCCGCGGTCGGGCAGCCCGGCCTTGGCCCAGATGTCCTTGTTGTAGCAGAAGATCGGGGTCGAGCGGGAATACGGCAGCGCCCAGGTCTTGCCGTTGAACTTGTAGTCGCTGACGAAGGAGTCGACGTAGTCCCCGACGTTCACCCCGGCCGCGGAGAAGTGACCGTCCAGCGGCTCGATCGCGTTGGTCAGCGCGTAGTTGAACCACCAGACATCCGACAGCACAACGACATCGGGCAGATCGCCGCCGGTCAGCGCAGCATTGAACTTCTGCGCGACCTCCTCGTAGTTGCTGCCGGCATCGACCAGATTGACCGTCAGATCCGGGTACTTGGCGTGGAACCGATTGATCAGCTCGGTCTCCTGATCCTTCGAGGTACCGGGATGGTTGGACCAGAAGGTGATCGTCTTGGCATCACCGGATTGCTTTGTCCCGCCGCCGGTTCCGGCGCAGGCCGTCAGCGCCAGGCCGGTGGCGGCCATCCCGGTCAGGCCCAGAAAGCCGCGGCGCGACAGCGCGGGCCGAAGGGAATCCGAACTGAACACGGCAAACTCCTTGTAATGGTTAGCTTTTGACCGCACCGGAGGTGAGGCCCTTGATCATCTGGCGTTGCAGAATCAGGAAGACGAGCAGGATCGGCACCATGGTGAGGAGGGTTCCGGCCATGACCGGACCCCAGTTGGTGACGCTCGGATTCTCGGTGTTCTGCAGCAGCGTCAGCCCGACCGGCAGGGTGGCCACCCGCGAGTCGTCGGCCATCAGGAACGGCCACAGATATTCGTTCCACTCGTTGACCAGCGTGACGACGGCGAAGGCGACCATGGTCGGCCCCGACATCGGCAGCACCACCCGGGTGAGCAGCCGCCACCAGTTCGCGCCGTCGATCCGCGCGGCCTCGATGACCTCGCTCGGCAGCGACAGGAAATGGTTGCGCATCAGGAACGTTCCGAACGCGACCCCGCACAGCGGAACGATGATGCCCGGGAAGGTATTTCGCCACCCGAGCTGCGCGACGAGCGCATAGTTGGAGATCACCGTGATCTGGTTGGGCACCATCAGGGCCGCGATGATCACCAGGAAGATCGCCGTCTTGCCGGGAAAGCGCAGGAATACCAGCCCATACGCGCTGAACACGCCGAGCACGAACTTCACCCCCGCCACGATCGCGGTGACGATCAGCGAATTGCGCAGGAAATGCCAGAACGGCAGGGTGGTCGTGGCGACGTGGTAGTTCTCGGGATGCCAGCTGTGCGGCCAGTACGTCGCGGGCTGGGTGTAGATGTCGGGGCGCGCCTTGAACGAGGTGATCAGGATCCAGAACAGCGGCACCCCGACGATGATCAGCACGCACACCATCGCGGCGTAACCCAGGAACGTCGCCGCGAACCGGCGGCGTCGGTACGTCATGCTCATCATGCCTCCCGATCCATGACGCGGACCTGCACGAGCGTGACGATCAGCAGCACGACGAACATGATGGTCGCGACCGTCGCGCCGTAGCCGGCCCGGAGGTTGCGGAAGGACTCCAGATACACCTGGTAGACCATCGTCGTGGTGCCGGTGCCCAGCGGCCCGCCGCGGGTCATCACGTTGATGATGTCGAAGACCTGCAGCGAATTCAGCATCACGGTGATCGACAGGAAGAACGTCGTCGGGCGCAGCTGCGGGAGCAGCACATGCCAGAACCGGCTCCACGCGCCCGCGCCGTCGATCTTGGCGGCCTCGGACAGCTCGGGCCGGGCGCCCTGCAGCGCGGCCAGGTAGATGACGAAGCTGTAGCCGAGGTTCTTCCAGATGTATGTGACGGTCACCATGAACAGCGCCCAGTGCGGATCCTGGTAGAAGTCCGGCGCATGCGTCATCCCGAGCCGATGCAGCACGTCCTGCACCAGGCCGAAGCTGGGATCGAAGATGAACTGGAACGCCACTCCGATCGCCGCGCCGGAGATGACGAACGGCGCGAAGATCACCGACCGAACAGCATTGCGGCCGAACAGCTTCCGATCCAGCAGCATGGCCAGCGCGAGTCCGAGGACCATGCTGCCCGCGACCGCGGCCACGGTGAAGATCACCGTATTGCCCACGATCTGCCAGGAATCGCCGCGGCCGAACCACTCCCGGTAGTTGCTCAGGCCGATGTAGTTCGCGAGCGGATCGGCCAGATTCCAGTCGGTGAAGGACAGCCGGATGTTGTCGATCAGCGGCCGGTAGACGAACACCCCGAGCAGCACCAGATTGGGCACCACCAGAACAAGGAACAGCCCATAGTCACTCCAGGGCCGCCCCCGCAGGCCACGCCCGCGGCCAGGCAGAACTCGTTCGGGTCGCGGTCGCACCGTGGCAGCCTTACGCCTTCGGGCAAACAGTCGGTTAATCGCCGTTGCCCGCCTGCTGAACAGTCCGCGCGGTGGATCACCAATCGCCGACGTCTCCCCGGACAAACCAGACATGCGCCGAATCGTAAAGGGACGGATCTCGATTGCGTGGTTAATCGCCAATGAACTTCAGTCGGAGATCAACACAACGCCCACCGATGATGCCGGCTCGGCGGACGGTGCCATGGGGGAAACGGCACCCAGCGGACAACAATGCTGGTAGATCAATAGATGCAACGCGGCCCCGGACTCGATGTCCGGGGCCGCGTGACCAGCAACTATCTCACTCTCAGGCCCAGTCGCCCATGCCGTCGCTGTGGCTGGCCTGGCCGCCGTTGGTGTTCTTCACGACCACCGGGTCGCCCTTCTGCGCGTTCTCGAAGAACCACTGGGCATCGGCCGTGCTGACGTTCAGGCAGCCGTGGCTGACGTCCGAGTTGCCCTGCTGGGACACCGACCAGGGCGCGGCGTGCAGGAAGATGCCGTTGTTCGCCAGCCGGGTGGCGAACTCGACCGGGACCTTGTAGCCCTCGGGCGAGGTGTCCGGCACACCGAAGGTGGCCGAATCCATGATCATCTTCCGGTTCTTCTCACCGACGTAGTAGATGCCGTTGGGCGTCGGGTGCGCGGTCTTGCCCATCGAGGTCGGCATGGTCTTGATGACCTGGCCGTTCTTGGTGATGGTGATGGTGTGGGTGGTGTCGTCGGCGGTGGTGATGACCTCGTCGCCGGTCTTGTAGGCGACCTTGGTGCCGCCGGCCTCGACGGTGATGCTGTCGTGCGCGGGCCAGAAGTTCTCCGGCCGCCAGCGCGCCTGCTTGTCGCCGTACCAGTAGAAGTGGCCCTTCACCGGGGTCGACGAGGTGATCCGGATGGCCTTCTCCGCCGTGGCGTGGTCGGTGACGGGATCCTTGAAGTTGATGAAGACCGGCTCGGCCACGCCGACGACGTCGCCGTCACCGGGGCTGAGGGTGGGCCGGGCGAAGTTGGCCTGCGGGAGCGCCGGCGGGTTCTGCATCGGCGCGGCGCCGGGTGCGGGCTGCGGGCTCTGCACCAGCGCGGGTGCACCCGGAATATCGGGGCCGCCCGGCCACAGCGGCGTGGCGGCGGCCGTGCCTGCGGCCAGCGCACCGGCGGCGGCTACCGCGAGGGATAGGACTCCGATCCGCATTGTCCGGGGTGTCTTGTCCCGCAGGGGTTTCCGACAGGTGGTGATGCGCAAAGCCGTTCGTCCTCTCAATCTCACAAATTCACGCGCGAAAACGCGCGGAAGATCTCGTTCACGATCCACAGCGAAATGTGTATCGCCCCCTGCCCGGATTCCATTACTACATCTCCGGGCGATGCGATCCAATCGTCCAATGCCAGTTATGAACTCGCAGCGCACGATGTGCGATCGATCACCGATCCCGGCGTGCGGTATCGATCCGGGTCGTCTGCGCCGCTCGGGGCGGTTTGCCGGACCGGAACTGCGACGTGGCCGCAGATAAGAGAAACGATGCCTACTCAAACATCATTGTGAGGCAAATCACTGCCCTGACCGGGGTGAGAGATGACCTTGAAGGTAATACCCGAACGCGGTCCGGTGGCGATGTTGTGCGGCACCGACAGCGGCATCGGCCCCCGGGCGTATGCCGGCGTGAGCGCGAGTTCGGTCCGGGCGATCACGGTGGCCAGCACGATGCGCAGTTCGTAGTCCGCGAGCGAGGCGCCCACGCAGCGGCGGTGCCCACCCCCGTACGGCGCGAATTCGAAGGGGCCGTAACGGCGTTCGAGGAAACGCTCGGGCGCGAACCGCGCGGGATCGCTCCAGACCTCGGGATCCGAATGCAGCAGCGGCACCGCGATGCCCATGGTGTCCCCCGCGCCGAGCTCGACGCCGCGCAACGTGTACGGCCCGGTCAAGCGGCGCAGCACGATCGGCACCGGCGGATGCAGGCGCAGCGTCTCCTGGCAGACCGCGTCCAGGTAGGGCAGCCGGACCAGGTCGTGCGGTTCGGTTGCCGGATCCACCTGCGCCAGCTCCGCGCGCAGCCGCCGCAGCGCCTCGGGATGGCGGTGCAGCCGGTACAGCGCCCAGACCAGGGTGGTTGCGGTCGTCTCGTGCCCCGCGACGAGCAGGGTGCGCAGCTGTTCGAGCAGATCGGTGTCGGATATCGCCTCGCCGTCGTCGTAGCGGGCCTCGAGCAGCATCGCCAGCACATCCTCGCCGAATATTCCGGTGGCGCGGCGGGTTTCGATATCGGCGGACATGAGCGCATCCAGGCGCGCACGGGCCGCGGTGAACCGGTCCCACGGCGAACGGCCGAATACGCCGCGCCGCAATGCGGGAACGAGCATCAGCGGGCCGCCGAAGGCATTCAGAAATCGGTTCACTGCATCGATGTATTCGGCACGGCGGGAATGGCTTTCGATGCCGAGTACCGCCTCGAGAATGACCCGCAGGGTAATGGCGCGGGCCGCGGCGCGGGCATCGACCCGGGTGCCCGGGGCCCACGGCTTTCCGGTGCGGCGGCCGTCCAATTCGTCCCGGGCAGAATCGCGAATGATGGTGGCGTAGCGAATCATTCGGGATCGATGGAAGACCGGTGCGAGCACCATACGCTCGCGATGGTGCCGTTCCCCGCGGGCCAGGATCAGCGACGCCGAACCCACCATCGGTTCAATGGGATTCGGCAGTGGCGGCACCACCAGCTCGATCGGCGCGCGCAACAGCTCGCGCGCCCCGGCGGGGGTGCCGGTGAACAGGCCGCCGCCGAACCCGGGAAATCGGACCAGGAACGGATCCCCGTCGCGGGCGCGGCGCCACCGGAAATACCGCTCGAAGTCGACCCCCGCGAACAGTGCGTGCAGCAGGACGGGCCGCGGCGCCCGCGGTCCGTGGCTGTCCGGCGCCGGAGACGACATCACTCCAACCTGGCCTCATCCAGCACCGCGGTGTGCGCCATACCCCCGAGCCGGGCCATGCGACCGTCGCCGATCGTGTTGAGCGCGTTGCCGAGCCGGTTGGTGACGAACGCGACCGACAGGCGCAGCTCCGGATCGGCGAACGCGCCCGAACCGCCGACACCGTAGTGCCCGAACGCCGTGCGAGGCGGGCGGCGCGAGAGTACCGGCGGGCGGTGATATCCCAGGGTGAACGGGGACGGAACGCCGAGCACGTAGTCGCGACGTTCCGCGAGCTGCACGTGATTGATCGCCGCGATCGTCTCCGGCCGCAGCAGCGGCGGGGCATCCGGGGCGGTACCGGCCAGCCGGCCGCCGTTGGCCAGGGCCCCGTACATCTGCGCGAGCGAGCGCGCGGTGAATACGCCGTTGAACCCGGGCATCACCGCGTCGTGCACCCGGGGGTCCGCGGCCAGGGTGTCGAATCCGTCCGGCATTCCGGCCTCGGCCACACCGCGCATCACGTGGTTGCGCTCGAACTGTGCGGCTGCGGTATCCCACCGCATCCCCGGGATCTTCAGCCGGGGAAAGGTCGGCGCGATGCGGAACCGCTCGGATTCCGGTACGCGATACCAGAATTCGGCGGTGCCCAGCGGTTCGGCGATCTCGCGGCGCAGCACCTCGGTGAAATCGTCGCCGGTGGCCCGGCGCACGATCTCGGCCACCAGCCAGCCGAAGGTGACCGCGTGGTATCCCGAGGCGTGCAGGCGCCGCGGGTCCGGCGGGGCCGCCGCCAGCGCCGCCACCATGGCGTCGTAGTCCAGGAGGTCGGCCGGGGCCGGGGCCAGCCCGCGCACCCGGTGCAACCCGGCGCGGTGGGCGAGCACCTCGCGGACGGTGATGGCGGCCTTGCCGTTCGTCGCGAACTCCGGCCAGTACTCGGCGACCGGCGCGTCGTAGTCGATCAGCCCACGCTCGGCGACCCGGTGCAGCACCGTGGCCGCGACGCCCTTGCCGGTGGAAAAGCTCAGCGCGACCGTGTCGGCCGCCCAGCGCCGGTCCGGCGCGGCCCACCCCGCCCACACGTCCACCACCGGACGGCCGTCGAGATAGATCGCGAGCGCGCCGCCGCCGTGGGTGGGCCGGTCGAATATCCGGAGGAAGCGGTGCACGACCGGGACGAAGCGCGGGTCGATGAGCATCCGCGGCGCGCCCGGCTCCGGGGTGATGTCGTCCTGATCTGGCATCGCCGCAACCATCTGCCGAACCTCCTCGCCCTGCTCCGATATCGGGCCTCGTCAGGGCGACGACGGCCCGATAGCCAGCCTAACTCTGCCCGCTCCGACCTTACTCGCAGGTAACGTGGTGTGATCAGGCACATTCACGGCCTCGATCCGCCGCGGGCGTGCCTTCAGCCGATGCGGAAGTCGTCCGGGCGGGCGGGCGCCGCCGACCGTTCCTGGGGAGCCGGGCGGCCCGGCTGCGAGGCGGTCTGCCAGCGGCCGAACGGTGTGGCCAGGCACGCCGCGCCGCTGTGCGAATCCCAGGCCAGGGCCGCCGAACCCAGGCAGACGACCGTCGGCCCGCCCGAAATCACCTGTGCCTGTGAGCCGTTCATCGCGATCGTGAGGGCGATCAGGTCGCCGGCCGGTGCTGCGCGCAGCGAGGTGTACGCGAACGCGTCGGGACCCAGGCCGATCGCGATCGGCACCCCCGCGGCCCCGTCGCTGGCCCCGACGCCGCCGCTCGCGCCGAATCCGAAGGCCATCGCACCCGAACTGGCCCTGGCATATCCGACCCCGTCGTAGGCGCCGGCGCGGGCGTATCCGGCATCGGAGACCGCGGCCCGGCAGGCCGTGTGCCCGTCGACGACCGTGACGTCCTCGCCCCGGCCGGAATCGCAGTTCACTGCGGTAGCTGATGCATTGCTAATTCCATTTGAATATATACCGACTGCTGCGGCGGAACACGCAATTATGCTGATCAGCTTCATTGTTCAACTCCATCCTGACGTACAGGACCACTGTACCCAGATGGTTGCTACGACTCGGCAATTCGGTACGCGACCGTTTCACGTGGCGGATTCCCGCATGTGAAACGACACCGATTCTCGTCACGATCCGTAGCGTGAGAGCAATGAGTGATTCTGCATCCCCGCGCCTGCGTTCGGCGACCGGGCGATGGATTCTGCTGGCCACGGTGCTGGGCTCCGCGGTGGCCTCGATGGATGCCACAGTCGTCAACATCGCGCTGCCGCGCATCGGGAATGCCCTGCACACCGGGGTTTCCGGGCTGCAATGGACATTGAGCGGCTACACGCTGACGCTGGCCTCGTTCATCCTGCTCGGCGGATCGCTGGGGGACAAACTCGGCCGTCGTAAGGTATTCGTCTGGGGCACAATCGGTTTCGCGGCGGCCTCGGTACTGTGCGGCGCGGCGGTGAACATCGAGATGATGATCGCCGCGCGGGTGGTGCAGGGGGTGGCCGGCGCGCTGCTCACCCCGGGCAGCCTGGCTCTGATCTCGGCGTCCATCGACCGGCGCGACCAGGGCGCGGCGATCGGCCTGTGGTCCGGATTCGGCGGGATCGCGGGCGCGATCGGCCCGTTCCTGGGCGGCTGGCTGATCGACGTGGCCACCTGGCGCTCGATCTTCCTGATCAATGTGCCGCTTGCCGCGGTGGTGGTGGCCGTCTCGCTGCGGCACGTGCCCGAGAGCCGCGATCCGAACGCCTCGACGCGGCTGGACATTCCGGGCGCGGTGGTGGTGGCCCTCGCGCTGGGCGCGCTGACCTTCGGCCTGATCGAGAAGATGCCGGTGCTCGCGGTCGCCGGTCTGGTGCTGCTGGCGGTGTTCGTGGTGATCGAAATGCGCAGCAATCATCCGCTGGTGCCGCCGTCGCTGTTCCGGTCCCGGGTGTTCACCGCGGCGAACCTGGTGACCCTGGCTGTCTATGCCGCGCTGGGCGGGGTCTTCTTCCTGCTGGTGCTGCAGCTGCAGCAGGTCGCGCACTTCTCACCGCTGATGTCGGGCGTGGCCACGCTCCCGATCACGCTGCTCATGCTGGTCCTGTCCTCCCGCGCGGGGCGCTGGGCCCAGCACCACGGCCCGCGCCCGCTCATGACGATCGGACCGCTGCTGTCCGCGGGCGGGCTGGTGCTGTTGCTGCGCATCGGATCCGGTTCGGGCAGCATCGGCGGCTATCTGCGGGACGTGCTGCCCGGTGTGCTGGTGTTCGGGTTGGGGCTCTCGGCGCTGGTAGCCCCCCTGACGGGGGCGGTGCTGGGCGCGGTTCCGGCGGGCGAGGCGGGGATCGCGTCGGGGGTCAACAACGCGGTCGCCCGTACCGCGCAGTTGCTCGCGGTGGCCGCGCTGCCGGGGCTGGCGGGGATTTCGGGTTCGATCGGGGACGCCGCCGTGATCGATCACGGCTTCCGGGTGGCGATGTGGATCTGTGCGGGCCTGCTGGTCGTCGGCGCGGTCATCGCGGCCGCACTGCTAGGCAGCCCGCGCAAGCGCGACGCGCTGCCCGCCCAGCCGACCGACGTGGATTGCCTGCCGAACTGCGGAGTGACCGGACCGGCCGTGCAGCCGAAGCTTTCGGGGCAATAAAAAACCGCGAGGCGGCTGTCCGAGTCGAACACTCGAATTGCCGCCCCGCGGTGCGGGTTTCACTCCGCGCTCCGAACGAGGGAGAACCGGTCAGATCGGGCGGAAGCCCGCGCCGGCGCCGCCGCGTGCGTTCAGATCGCGCACGATCGCGCTCATGTTGGTGCCGACCTCGGGACCGAAGCAGGACACCGCCAGGTAGGCGTTCACCATGCCGACCAGCGTCGAGCCGATGACCACCGGTGCGCCGGAATCGCCCTCCACCACACACATCTGGGACCAGGTCTCATCGGTCTGGAAGATGTCGCCCCACGCGATGCCGCAGGTGTTGCCGGTGGTGCGGCCCTCCTTGCAGACGATGTTGGGGAACTGCGCCGGGGCGCCGAGCCGGGTGATCGTCACGTTGCCCACCCGATTGACCGGGACGACCTTGCCCGGATCGAATTGGATCACCGCGTAGTCCAGATCGTGGTTCGAATACACGAAGCGGCCGATCACACCCGCGCCGCGATCCCGTTCGGCCCACACCTGCGCGCCCGCCTCGCCGCAGTGGCCGGCGGTCAGGCCGACCAGCCGTCCCGCCCCGTCGTGGCCGATCGTGGTGACCGTGCACTCGAACTGGTTGTCAATGATGATTCCGGAACCGCCACCGATGACCGCCGGTCCGGCCGCGGCCTGCGCGACTCCCGCGCCCGTCCCGAGCAGCGCCGCGCCGATGGCGACTGCGAAGGCGGTACGCGCCGCCTTGGCGAGTGTGTTGAACATGTCCCTCCAGAGACGTCGGAAGCCCGCACGATATCAATCCATGTAGTTACTACATCCTGTCAGTAATCGCGCTCCGGTGTGCGTTCTACGGGACTGTAGTTTGCTGGTCGGCTGCCACGGATCGTGAGGTCGGGCCGGGCGCGGCGCGCGGGGCGCACGCGGCGTCGTGACCGGCGCGTCGGCGCGGCGACACGGCCCGCAAAGATACACGATTCGCGGGTTCGAGAGATAGGCTCCGAGTTTACACGGCGAGCCATTATTTAGATTAATTCGTTCCGGTTTATTTCGCGGAGCGACCGAGAAGAGTTGGACATTCGTTCAGGAGTGTAGAACCTGTTCTAGAAGCCATCCGCCGTTTTTGTTGCTTTTCCCAACCAATTGGCCCATTTCACAGCCCCGGACCGGCCGTGATGTGGGTCTATGGCTGGAGTCACTGATCGTGATGTGTTTTTCCTAACTCCGTAGTAGGGTGCGTCAAGCAAACAGTCGTCGGGGCGAGTAACCGGCGTCGAGAGGGGTTAGCCAGTGCAAGTCACCACCGACGGTCCGGGCGGGTCGGGGGCCACGCGTCCAGCGTCGCGAATGGGCGGCGCGCTCGACTGGACCAGAGGGTACTGGCAGGACCATCCGAAGCGTTCGCTGGAAACCTTCGGCCGTCAGATCACCATGGGCATTGCGGCCGTCGCCGAGCTGTTCGTCAGCATCTTCCGCCGCCGGTTTCCCTTCGGCGAATTCGTTCGCCAGTGCGCGTTCATGTCCAGCGTCGCCGCCGCGCCGACGCTGCTGGTTGCCATCCCGATCGGTGTCATCGTCTCGATCCAGGTCGGCTCGGTCGCCGGGCAGGTCGGCGCGACCTCCTTCATCGGCGCGGCCAACGGGCTGGGCATCATCCAGCAGGGCGCCCCGCTGGTTACCTCGCTGATGATCGCCGGCGCGGTCGGCTCGGCCATCTGTGCCGACCTCGGTTCCCGCACCATCCGCGAGGAGATCGACGCGATGAAGGTGATGGGCGTCGACCCGATGCGCCGTCTCGTAGCGCCCCGTCTGGGCGCCGCTATGTTAGTGTCGGTTCTGCTGTGCGGGTTCGTCGTCTTCGTCGGCTTCCTGACCGGCTACATCTTCAATATCTTTGCGCAGAACGGCACGCCGGGCTCCTACATCGGAACCTTCGCCTCCTTCGCGGTCACTACGGACCTGCTTGTGGCACTGGTGAAGTCGTTGATCTTCGGGTTGCTGGCGGCCATCATCGCCTGCGACACCGGGCTGAACACCCGTGGTGGCCCGGGCGGAGTCGCGAACTCGGTGAACACGGCCGTGGTGCTGTCCGCGGTGATGTTGTTCGGTGTGAACCTGATCGTCACGGAGATCTACAACACCCTGTTCCCCCCACAGATGGTCTGAGCGGTGTCGTCAACCTATGTACCGCCGCTGCTGCGGCCCCTCGAGCGCCTCAAGTCGTCGGCCGGCGCGCCGCGCGACTGGCTGGCCCGCATCGGTCACCAGGTCTTCTTCTTCCTGCGGTCGATCGGCTCGATGCCGTTGGCGTTCAAGCACTATCCCAAGGAGATCTGGCGTCTGCTCTCGGACGTCACCTGGGGTAACGGCAGCCTGATCGTCGGCGGCGGCACCGTGGGCGTGGTGCTGATCCTGAGCGCCTTCGGCGGT
This sequence comes from Nocardia albiluteola, assembly GCF_018860155.1. Classification (GTDB taxonomy): domain Bacteria; phylum Actinomycetota; class Actinomycetes; order Mycobacteriales; family Mycobacteriaceae; genus Nocardia; species Nocardia albiluteola. Next base: position 123,565 of record NZ_JAHKNI010000001.1, on the reverse strand, counting down.
ATGACCGTAGGAATCCAGGGCTACACCTCGCTGAATCTGCTGGGGCTCAGCCCGATCACCGGCGCCATCTCGGCCTTCGCCACCACCCGTGAACTGGGCCCGATGCTCGCGACCCTGGCGTTCGCCGCGCAGGCCGGCTGCCGGTTCACCGCGCAACTGGGCTCGATGCGCATCGCCGAGGAGATCGACGCCCTCGAATCCCAGGCCATTCGCCCGCTGCCGTATCTGGTCAGCACCCGGATGATCGCGGCGATGATCGCGATCGTCCCGCTGTACTGCCTGGCCCTGCCGTTCGCCTACATCTCCTGCGCGATCACGGTCCGGCTCTACGGCGGCACCGCCAGCGGCACCTTCCAGCACTACTTCTACCAATTCCTGGTACCGCACGACGTGCTGTGGTCGCTGCTGAAAGCCATTGTCTTCGTGGCGATCACCACCTTCATCCAGTGTTACTACGGATTCTTCGCCTCCGGCGGCCCCGAGGGCGTCGGCGTCGCGGCCGGGCGCGCCATCAAGTACTGCATCATCGCCGTGGTCTTCGCCGACTTGTTCATCACGCTGGCGGTCTGGGGAGTCAACCCCGGCATCAGGATTTCGGGATAGGGGCCGGGCATGATCATCGATCCGAGTGGGCGCGGACCGACGATGCGGCAGCTGCTGGTCGCGGGCGTGGCCGGGGTGGTCGTCTTCGCGCTGATCCTGACCTTCCTGATGGCCCGCTACAAGGGCTACATCCTGCATCCCAAGGTCGACGTCACCGCGAACCTGAGCACCACGGGCGACGGACTTCCCTCCGATGCCGATGTGAAGTTCCGCGGCGTGCTGGTCGGCTCGGTCAAGGACGTCGCCGTCGCCGAACAGGGCACCCAACAGCAGGTGCACATCGAGCTGAAGCCGGAGTACACCGACGGCATTCCGGCCAACGTCACCGCCCGGGTGGTGCCGAGCAACCTGTTCGCCGTCACCTCGGTCGAGCTGGTCTACAACGGCTCCGATCAGGCTTCCCTGCACCAGGGTTCGCAGATCGCCGAGGACCGCAGCCAGGGCACCATCGCGCTGCAGGACACGCTGACCACGGTCCGCACCATCCTGAACAAGATCGATCCGGTGCAGCTGGGCCGGGTGCTCGGCACGCTGTCCTATGCGCTGGAGAGCGGCAGCCGGGTGCCCGGCTCCACCGTGGAGCGGCTGAACGACTGGCTGACCAAGGTCCGCGCGGCCGTGCCGAACGTGGGCCAGACCCTGGACAACTTCTCCTCCTCCTTCGACGCCCTGAACCAGTCCGCGCCGCAGCTGGTGCAGACGCTGGCCGAGTCGGTGAAGACGGCGAAGACCATCTCCGACAAGCGGGCCGCGGTGGCCGCGCTGCTCACCGGCAGCGAGAGCACCGTGGACAAGGTCAACGCCCTGTTCGCGGCCAACGGCGACGTCGGCGAGCGACTCACCCGGGACACCGGCAATCTGTTCGGCGCGATCACGGCCGAGCCGCAGGCGATTCCCGAGGCCATCGCGAGCCTGAACTCCTCGATCCGGGCGTTGAACACGACCTTCCACTGGGGTCCGCAGCGCCAGATGGTCTGGAACCTGGGCCTCACCTTCACCCCGTACAAGCCCTACGACCGCAGCAACTGCCCGCGCTACGGCACCATGGCCGGACCGAGCTGCGGGACCGCGCCGGCGGTATCGGATCCCGGTCCCGCGACCCCGGCGCTGAAGCCGCGCGCGCTGGACTCCGCGCGGGGCCTGCCGCCGCTGGCGGCGGTGCCGGGCCTGCCCGCCATCCCGGGCCTCACCGTGTCCGCGCCCGCGGCCCCGGTCGCGCCGGCGGTCCCCTTCGCCGGGACGCCGCTGCAGAGCCTGTTCCCGAACGGCATCCCGGGCCTTTCGCGGCCCACCGCGCCGAAGCCGGCCGCGCCGAATGGCCCGGCCGCCCTTCCGGTCTCGCCGAAACCGGCCGCCGCGCCGATCGCCGGGACGGTCGACTACACCGGTGACGCGGCCGTCACCGCGCTGCTGGGACGTCAGCCGACCATCGCCGAATACCTGCTGCTGAGCTCGATATTGAACGGTGGAACCTTGCAAGTTACCGAAAACGGTGCGGGCCGGTGAACGGAGCGAAGCGGAGTGAACCAGTGAGCCAGCACGCCCCGTGCACGATGGAGCCGAGCGCCAGCGAGGCGGAATCGTGAACGGAGCGAAGCGGAGTGAACCGATGAGCCAGCACGCCCCGGGCACGATGGAGCCGAGCGCCAGCGAGGCGGAGTCGTGAGTATTCGCAAACCGCTGATCGGCTTCGGCGTCTTCGCGATCGTCTCGGTGCTGGTGACGGTGGTCATCTGGAATACGCTGGCGCGCAGCGTTTCCGGCTCCACCAACAGCTACTCCGCGACGTTCACCGATGTGCTGGGCCTGCGTCCGGGCGACGACGTGCGGATGGCCGGGGTGCGTGTGGGCAAGGTCAGCAAGATCGACCTGGACAAGCAGCACCACGCCGTCGTGACGTTCATCGTGCAGCGCGATCAGACCCTGTTCGGCACCACCAAGGCGCTGATCCGCTACCAGAACCTGATCGGCCAGCGCTACGTGGCGCTGGCCCCCGGCACCCAGGGCAGCGGCAACGCGCTGCGGGACGGCGCCTCGATCCCGCTGAACCAGACCGAGCCGTCCTTCGACATCTCCGGGCTGCTCAACGGTTTTCAGCCGCTGTTCCAGACGCTGAACCCGAAGCAGGTCAACGACCTGTCCAATACCTTTATCCAGGCGCTGCAGGGTGACGGCGTCTCGCTGAGCGCGTTCATCACCCAGGCCGCCGCGCTGGCGGGCGACTTCCAGCGCCGCGACGCGATCCTGTCCGATGTCATCGTCAACCTGTCCGGGGTCATGCAGGGGCTGGCGAAACGAGGCGACGAATTGGAGACGCTGGTGACCCAGACCCGTGCCTTGATCGGCGGGCTGTACGAACAGGGCCAGTCGCTGCAGCGCTCGACCGTGCAGATCGCCGACGCCACCACCTCACTGGTGAACATGGTCGGCGGCGTGCAGCCGAAGATCGCCGCCGCGCAGAACGCCACCGTCGACGCGCTGACCATGCTGATCGCCAACGGCGCCAAGCTCGATCAGGCCGCGATCGACCTGCCGAACATCCTGGCCGATGTCGAGAAGTTCACCCAGGACGGCGCGTACGCCCAGGCCTACGTGTGCAGCCTCGACATCTCGCTGTACGGGGTGCTGCTGCCGCGCGGGCTGCTCACCCAGATCGGTGGTCACTCCCAGTCGGCGGTGTGCCGGCCATGATGGGAAAGATCAGAGCGCGTTTCGACCGCAACCGTAACTTCTGGCTGGGCATGATCGGCGCCGCGTTGATCGTGGTGCTGCTCGTGGGCTCCTCCGGCTTCAACAAGCTCGGCGTCGGGAAGCAGTCCATCGACGCCGAATTCGCCCAGACCGCCGGCGTGCGGGTCGGCGACAAGGTCGATGTCTCCGGCGTACCGGTGGGCTCGGTCTCGGGTGAGAAGCTCGAGGGCGACCACGTCCTGATCACGTTGCAGGTCAACGGAGATCTGAAGCTGGGCCCGGATGCGAAGGCCGCGATCAAGATGGCCACGCTGCTCGGCGCCCGCTACATCAGCCTGGATCCGGGCGACGGATCGGGCCTGAGCGGCAACCGAATCCACAAGAACAACACCGTGGTTCCGTACGACCTGAACGACGTGATCCAGGTCGGCACGCCGAAGTTCGAGGCGCTGAACACCCAGCAGCTGGTGCAGTCGTTCAAGGTCATCGGCGATCAGCTCGACGGCTCGCCGCAGCTGACCGCGCAGGCCCTGGACAGCGTCGGCGCACTGGCCAAGACCATCAACGACCGCAGGGATCAGGTCGACGGCCTGCTCAAGAATCTGGACAAGGTCACCAAGATCCTCGCCGACAACCGCAACAGCCTGCTGCTGGTCATCACCCAGGGCGAGGCCATCGCCAACCGGGTGATGGAGCGTCAGGCGCTGCTGCGCGAGCTGCTGAACAACGTGGCCAACCTGACCAGGCAGCTGCAGCAGATCGGTGCGGAGAATCGGAATCAGCTCGGCCCCACCATCGATCAGCTCAACACGATGGCCGCCGGCCTGCAGAAGAACAAGGACAACCTCGATCGGCTGCTGTCGATCATGCCGGTCTCGTTGCGCCAGCTCAACAACGCGCTCGGCAACGGCCCCTACGGCGAGGTCGGGCTGCCGTGGCTGTTCCCGGACAACTGGTTGTGCTTCGCCCGAGTGATCGAGGGGTGCCAGGGATGATCTCACTCCGCCGCGCCACGCAGGCGATCGCGATCGGCGCCGCCGCCCTGGTGGTGGGTAGCTGCTCGTCGCTGTCGACCTCGGTGCAGAACACGGTCGGCGGGGCCACCCACATCACCGCCGAATTCCGCAATATCGCGGGCATGTTCGAGGGCAATCCGGTCACCGTGCTGGGCCTGCAGGTCGGCAAGGTGGACAAGATCGTGCCGCACGACCAGTACGCCGAGGTCCACATGACCATCGACAGCGGCGTGAAGATCCCGAAGACCGCGATAGCGGCGCTGATCTCGCCCTCGATCGTCACCGATCGGCACATCGAGCTGAGCCCGGTCTACACCGGCGGGCCCACGCTGCCGGACAACTCGTACCTCACCCTGGAGTCCACCCGCACCCCGGTCGAACTGGACACACTGATCAAGACCATCGATCAGTTCACCGCCGCGCTCTCGCCCGCCAAGGGCAGCACCAAGGGTCCGCTGGACGGTTCGCTGCTCTACGACATGGTCGACGGCCAGGGCCAGAAGATCCGCGACACGCTCAACGCCCTGTCCGGTGCGCTGAAGGTCGGGGTGAACAACAAGGACGCGGTCGCGGAGATCATCATCAAGCTCAACGAGCTGACCTCCATGCTCGCCGACAACGACAAGTCGGTGCGCGACTTCAGCAATCGAGTCACCCAGCTCTCGGCCCTGCTGGCGCAGCAGGCGCCGGGCCTGCAGGCCACGCTCGATCAGATCAACGCCTTCCTGTCCAACACCAGCGGCGTGTTCGGTCAGTATCAGAATCAGCTGGCCTCGAGCCTGACCGGGCTGACCAACGTCACGAATCAGTTGCGCGCCAACGCCGCCAACCTCACCGAGGTCGTCGACGTCACGCCGCTGGCGCTGCAGAACATCGACAATTCGATGGACCGCAGCCGGGGCATCATCAGGCTGCACGGCCTGATCGGCACCGCCCTGGACGGCGGAATCATCACCTCCTTCTGCGAGAAGATCCAGATGCGGGCCGACGGCTGCCGCACCGGCAAGGTGCAGGATCTGGGACCCGACTTCGGATTGACCGCGGCGATGCTGGGACTGACGAAATGATCCGGAACAGAGTGGGGCGCAGCCTCATTGCCGCGGCGGTCGCGACCGGCGTGCTGACCGTGGCCTCGGGCTGCGGGCTCACGGTCGATAGCCTGCCGTTGCCCAAGCCGGGCACGCAGGGCGAGACCTACACCGTGCACGCGGTATTCGCCAACGCGCTGAACCTGCCCGATCAGGCCAAGGTCAAGATCGGCGGCTCGGACATCGGCACCGTCTCGCACATCACGACCAAGAATTTCCAGGCCGTGGTGGACCTGACGATCCGCAAGGACATCGATCTGCCCGAGAACACCACCGCCGAACTGCGCCAGGCCACTCCGCTGGGCGATGTGTTCGTCGCGGTGTCCCGGCCGCCGAACTCGGCCGATCAGCCGCCGCTGAAGGGCGGCGACACCATCGGCATCGACCGGACCTCGGCCGGTGCCTCGGTCGAGGAGCTGCTGCTGTCGGTCTCGATGCTGTTCAACGGCGGCGGCGTCGCGGCGCTGAGCAACCTGACCTCCGAGCTGGACTCGGTGGTGGGCGGGCGCCCGCAGCAGCTGGCCGATCTGCTGAAGCAGATGACCAGCGTGGTGACCACCCTGCACGCGGACAGCACCCGGATCGACGGCGTGCTCAACGGATTCGACGCCATGGTCAACACCGTGCAGCAGCATCACAACGAGCTGGGCCAGGTGGCCGACACCCTGCCCTCGATGATCGGCACCATCGCCGAGAACAACAGGTCGCTGGGCGATCTGCTCGCCAAGGTGTCCGTGACCAGCGCCGCACTGGGCGACTACTCGAACACCACCTCCGCCCAGCTGTCGAGCCTGCTGGACAATCTGCGCAGGCTGATGTCGGCGCTGTCGGCCTCGCAGCGGAGTTTCGGCCCGATGCTGGACGCGTTGCGCGAGATCCGCCCCGGCGCGGATGCCTCGTTCAAGGGCAACACCCTCGCGGTGGCGGCAACGCTGACCAATCTCGACGTCGGCCTGATCACCGATCCGGCGCACAGCAAGTTCTTCGATCTGCGCGACGCGCAGGACTTCACGGGCAGCCTGATCCAGGTGCTGCAGGTCGTGCAGAACCGCCTGCAGGGGAGGCACCGATGAACTGGGTCCGGCGGCACAAGGCGCTGATGTCGAATCTGGGGCTGCTGATCGCGCTGGCGATCGGCGCGTCCTACCTGGCCGTCAGCGTGATGCGGGTGAATCCGCTGCAGAGCACCTACTCGGTCGCGGTGGATCTGGACCAGTCCGGCGGCCTGCAGCCCGGAAACGACGTGACGCTGCGGGGCTTCCGGATCGGCAAGGTCAACAACATCACCATCACCGAGCACGGCGCCGGCATCAAGGCCGACGTCGCGATCGATTCCCGCTACCGCATTCCCAAGGACACCGCGGTCGCGGTGCAGGCGCTGTCCGGTGCGGGTGAGCAGTACATCGACTTCCGGCCGAACACCGATCAGGCGCCCTACCTGGGCGACGGCTCGGTGGTTCCCTTCGATGCGCAGCGGGTTACGACCCCCACGCCGGTGTGGGCGGTGCTGGACAACTCCAGCGCCTTCTTCTCCCAGATCGACCCGGCCCGGATGAGCACCATCCTGACCGAGCTGGACACCGCGCTGAGCGGAGGTCCCGATCAGATGCGCAGCCTGATCGACGCGCTGAGCGTGGTGACCGCGGGCCTGGACAATCTGGCGCCGCAGACCACCAATCTGCTGGCGAATCTGCGCACGATCGCGGCCACGACCTCGAATGCCCAGCCGGATCTGAGCACCCTGGTGCGGAATTCGTCCACGCTGTTCAACCAGTTCAACAGGGCGAACTCCGAGCTGAGCCGGATCCTGGACAAGGCTCCCGCCCAGATGCAGGAGCTGGGTGCGGTGCTGGACAAGACCGCGGATCCGATCACGAAGCTGGCGGCCAATTTCGCGGCCATCACCAAGGCCGCGCAGTTGCGCACCCCGGCGCTAGAGGCGCTGTTTCCGGCGCTCGTGGTGGGCAGTTCCGCCCTCGGCGTGCCGGCCCACGACAACGAGTTCCACACCATCGTGGACATCTGGCCGCGCCCGTACTGCTCGTACAACCACCCCACGAGTGATCCGTGGAAGGTGGGCGACGGTACCGTCAACAGGTACAACTACTGCACCAATCCGCCGCCGGACCAGCAGATTCGCGGGTCGGCGAACGCACCGCGGCCCGCTGTCCCCAACAACGGCGCCCAGATGCCGGCGGGAGTCGACCCGAACGCTCGCACCCTGCCTCCCGTACGGTGATGCACGCAACTCGACGGTGACCCCGGCGAGCGCATACTCGCCGACAGTTCGCGCGGGCCGGGGCACCGACCCGGCCCGATCCGGCAATACGGTGCGCGGCCGCGCACCGAGAAAGTGACACCTTCATTCATGTCCGATGACGCTGCAGACAAGACGAATACCAGTGCGGAGAAATCCGCGCAGGTCGATCAGCCGCAAGACAGCACCGAGGCGGACGTGACGGCGAAGGCTTCGGCGGACGAGGCCGCCGAGAGTGCTGCCGCCGAGAGTGCCGCCGCGCCGGGTGATGCCGCCGACGCGGGCAAGACCGAGGCCGCCGCGGCGGACGATGCCGCGACCGCGAAGGTCGACAGCGCGAAGGCCGACAGCGACAAGACGGTCAAGCTCCCGGCCGCCGCGCCCGCCGAGGACGCCACGGTCAAGCTGGAGTCCGCGGCCGCATCGCAGTCCGGTGCTGAGCCGACCGTGAAACTTCCTACCGCCGCGGCGAATTCCGTCGCCGCGGCACCTGCCGGTTCCGAGGGCGGCAAGCGCGGCTGGGTGCCGATCGCCGGCGCCTTCGCGGCGGGCGTCGTGGTGGTCGCCGCGGCCGCGGCGGTGACCTGGTTCGGTCTGCAGGACCACGACCGCGGCAAGCAGCTCTCCGCGCGCGACAGCGCCGTTGCCGCGGCCTGTGATTTCGGCCGGCAGGTCGGTACCTACGAGTCGAAGAACTTCGACGACTACGTCAAGCGGGTCAAGGATCGTTCGGCCGGCGACTGGCTCACCCAGTTCGACGGCGCCTCGACCGCGCTGAAGCAGATCACCCAGCAGGCCCAGGCCAGCTCGTCGGTCAGCGAGATCCACTGCGCCTGGGAGTCCGGCGGTTCCGACAAGGCGTCCGTGGTCATGCTGATCACCCAGATCCAGTCGAAGGCCGCCACCCCGCAGCCGCAGCACCTGACCATCGGTGTGGTGGCGTCACTGGAGAAGAAGGACGGCAAGTGGCTGGTCGACAACTTCCAGTCGCCGATGACACAAGACATGCAGAACAACGCGCCGGCGCCGGGCGCCAACACCGCGCCCGCGCCCGGCGACAGCCAGCAGCCTGGTAACTGAACCAGTAGCGGAGCCGCGCCGATCAGGTTCGACCGGCGCGGCCCTGGTCATGCGCGTGCAATAGTCCCTGCGTCTGCCGATGCCGACCGGCCGTTCGTGCACGGACGTGGTCGGCAACCGCCCAAGGGGGTGCCCATCCTGCGCCTGATCCGATCCTCCGGCTGACGGCAGCGTCGGATGCGCCGGTTCGTCTTCCCTGATCGGTGCTGTGATCTTGATCATCGGTCCGGTGCGGTACCCCCTGACACAGTAACCTGGACGTGCGTCCGATTTTCAACGGTGTGGGTCGGGCGGGGCAGGGAGGACCAGGGAGAGGGAGACGCACCGTGAAATCGCCGCAGATCGCCAGGCACGCCGCCGTGGTGCTCGCCGGAATGGCCAGCATCGGGTTCACCGTCGCGGCCGGTACCTACATCGTCAATGAGATGGCATCCAATCAGCGCGACGCAGCCGCGCGCCCGGTCCGCGTCGAACCCGGCCCGCCGGGCACGGACGGGCCGCTCGCGGAGCAGGCCGCTGCGCCGCAGCAGCCGGTCCTCACCGCGAGATTCACCGTGGAGGCCCGGGTCTACCCCGCAGTCGCTGCCGTTCCGCGGCCCGCCGCCCCCACTACCCAGCCGGCCGTCTCACCCACTGTCGTCGCGGTGCAGACGAATCCCACCACGGGCGATCGGCTGCCGTCGCTCAGTGATGCCTATCTGGGCGCGAATGTGAGTCGCACCGAACCGGATTCGCTGTCGATGACCGTGAACACCAATCTGTTCATGGAGCTGACCGCAGGGTCGGACGCATCGGGCACGCAGGTCGGCGACACCCAGCTCCGCACCGACCTGGACGTCCGGCACGGCCGGATCACCCTCGCGGTCTCGGACCCGGCCCTCGGCGAGCACGCCGTGCAGCTGTCCCCGCGGCACGCCGAGCCCGCGTCGGCGGACCATCAAGACCAGCTCGCACAGGCCTGAGCCTGACCGGCGTTCTGCTCCCGCGCGGGTCGGGGACTGGGCCGCCGTGCGTGCGGCCGGATCGTCGGCTCGGTACGGCCTGAGCTCGGGTGGTGCTCGGCTCCGGTGCGGTCGCTCGCCGCGGCCGTGCTTCTTGTTCGCATGCCGGCGTGTGACACTTTCCGGGTGTACGACTACTGCGTGATCGGCGGGGGCATCGTCGGGGTGGCGACGGCGTACCGGCTCCTCGAGGAACGCCCCGGGGCGAGCGTGCTGCTGGTGGACAAGGCCGCGGCGCTCGCGGCCCATCAGACCGGACACAACAGCGGGGTGATCCATTCCGGGATCTACTATGCGCCCGGCAGCCTCAAGGCCCGGATGTGCCGCCGCGGCGCGCAGTGGACCAAGGAGTTCGCGGCCGCACAGGGCATTCCGTATCGGGTGTGCGGAAAACTGCTGGTGGCCACGGATTCCGTCGAGCACGCCCGGATGCTGGACCTGTACGAGCGGTCGGTCGCCAACGACGTCGAGGTGGAACTGATCGATGCCGCCGAGTTGGTGCGGCGCGAGCCCCGCGTGCGCGGGATGGGCGCGCTGTTCGTGCCGAGCACCGGCATCGTCGACTACGTCCGGATCACCGCGGCGCTCGCCGAGCAGGTGCGGGCCCGCGGCGCGCAGATCGTGCTCGGTGCGGAGATCACCGCGATCGACGAAAACTCCGATGCCGTCACGATTTCCGGCCCGGCGGGGTCCTGGCGGGCGCGGCGGCTGGTCGTCTGCGGCGGCCTGCAATCCGACCGGCTGGCGCGGCTGGCGGGATTGCCGGTCGCGTTGCGTATCGTGCCGTTTCGTGGTGAGTACTACCAATTGCCCTCCACCCGAGCCGATCTGGTGAGCACCCTCATCTACCCGATCCCGGATCCGGACCTGCCCTTCCTCGGCGTGCATCTGAGCCCGACCATCGACGGGGAGCTGACCGTCGGCCCGAACGCGGTACTCGGGCTGTCCCGGGAGGGCTATCGCAAGGGCAGCGTCGATCTGCGCGATGCCCGGGAGATACTGGGCTACCGGGGATTTCACCGCGTCGCGGCGGCCAACGTCCGGACCGGCCTGCGCGAAATGCGGGACTCGGTCTTCAAGCGCGGGTATCTGGCGCAGTGCCGCCGATACTGCCCGGACCTCACCCTGGCGGATCTGCGCCCGCGCGAGTGCGGCATCCGCGCCCAGGCGGTGTTGCGCGACGGAACCCTGGTGCATGACTTCCTGATCGAGCGCACCCAGCGTTCGGTGCACGTGCTCAATGCCCCGTCCCCGGCGGCGACGTCGGCCTATCCGATCGCCGAACACATCGTCGGCCAACTCCTGGACTGATCGCCGCGATCGCCCGCTCGTCGTCGACCCGGTTCGCCGGTTCCCTTTTAATAAATAGGAGTGCTGTAGTACTTTTATCCGCAGCCGTGGAACAGGAAGTCAGCACGCCTATGGGCCACATCAGATACGCGAGCGACGTCGGGGCACCGGTGGAGGTCGCGTTCACGTACACGGATAATCCCGCGTTCGTGCCGGAGTGGATGGTCGGCATCGCGGCATTCGAACCGGCCGGTGAGACCGGCTGCGGGGCGGGCGCCGTCTATGCCGCGACCCTGCGCTTCGGGATGTGGCGCACCACGGTCGAGTGTGAGATCACGCAGTACCGCCCCAATGCGGTCATCGGATACACGCTGCGCAGGCGTCGCCCGGGGAAGGTGACGCCTGCGGTATCCGGATCCGCACCCGCATGGTGCACCCTGACCCTGCGCTTCGACCCCCTCGGATACGGCCGCGCCGTGCTGACCTCGGAGATCGAGTACCCGGCGCCGCGCCGACGCTCGGTCCGGCTGTGCGCCACGCCGATCCGCGCGACCCTGCAATGGATGCTGCGCCGCAGCGAATCGCAATTACGAAGGGCTATCGAGGATTTCCACGGTACGGATCTTGTCGGCCGAATTGCGTAGGGTACGTGCATGATCATCGTGAGCACCGACGGATCCTGCCTCCGCAATCCCGGGGGCGCCATCGGATGGGCCTGGGTCAATCATCAGGGTGCCTCCGCCAGTGGGGGCGCCTCGGCCGGCACCAATCAGGTTGCCGAACTACGCGCGGTGCTCGAGGCGATCGTCGCGCATCCGGGCGAGGAGCCGCTGTTCATCGAGAGCGATTCGCTGTATGCGATCAAGTGTGCGTCGGAATGGGTTTCGGGCTGGCGGGGCAACGGCTGGCGCACCTCCACGGGCGGCCCCGTGAAGAACGTCGAACTGGTCCGGCACATCGACCGCGCCATCTGCACCCGCCCCGGCCCGGTCCGATTCCGCTGGGTCCGTGGCCATGTCGGCAACTACTACAACGAGCAGGCCGATCAGCTCGCCGGCGCCGCGGCCCGTGAGGCCCAGGCCGCACCCGATGCGAACGCGACGGGTATTTCCGACCTCCCCTCGCTGTCGCTGGGCGATCCGGCTCGGCCGATCGACCCGGCCCCGCCGACAGACCCGATCCCGGTGATCGAGCCGACGACAGAGCCCATTCCGGTGGTCGAGCCTGTGGATCCGAGGGTCCTGGTCGGCCAGCCCGGCCTGCAGGTCGACCGTGCGCTCGCGTCCGGCGTCGCAAAGGTTGCCCTGCGCCCGAAATCCTCCCGGCCCGCACCGGAACCGGCCGATGCTCTGACTCTCTTCTGAGCTCGGCCTCCCCAAAAGCCTGGCGGCAGTGGTGAATCGCCCCACTGCCGTCAGGCGCCCCCGTTGACCCGTCATACGGCACGCACGTCAAATTCTCGTTATTTCGCGTGTTTCCAGTTGTGAGAGACAGGGTAATCAGCAAACCGGCAGGCGAGCGCCTGCTTCGACTGCCAACACGGAGCTTCCGGCCAAAGGCGTCCGGTCGGCATCAGGCAGGCGCGAACCAAGTCGGCGCTCGCCCGCCTGTCTTCGTATCAGGCGAATTGTCCCGCGGCCCGGCCCGTTCCCGAGGGGCCGGCGAAGGCCTGGGCAATGCCGAGCCACTCGTCCGCATCGGCGCCGCTCGCCCGCAGGGCCAGATCGTCTCGGTGCCTGCGCTGGGTCACCAGCAGGCAGAAGTCCAGGGCCGTTCCCGTCACGCGCTGCGGTGCCGATTCCGGGCCCCACGTCCACAGGTCGTCGTCCGGCGCGGTCAGTTCGACCCGGAAATCCTCGGCTGGAGCGGGCCGTTCGTGCACCGTGTAGGCGAAATTCCGGGTGCGGACGCCGATATGGGCGATGCTGCGCAGCCGCGCGGTCGGGGTGCGGGTGATGCCGAGCGTGTCGGCCACGTCCTGACCGTGGGCCCAGGTCTCCATCAGGCGAGCGGTGACCATCGACGACGGGCTCATCGGCGGTCCGAACCAGGACAGCTTGACCCCGGCCGGAACCTTTCCCAGCGCCTCGACGAGCGCGGATCGCCCGCGGCGCCAGCGGTCGAGCAGCTCGGCGGGCGGGGTTGCGGCGGCCTGCTCGGCGCCCTCGTCGACGAAGGTCAGGGCCTTGGGCAGGGCCTGGCGCACCAGTTCGGCGAAGGCGTCGGGGTCGGTCGCCGAGAGCGCGGCGACGTTGTCGGTCCACGCCAGATGCCCGATCTGGTGCGCGATCGTCCAACTGGGTGCGGGTGTGGGCGCGGCCCACTCCGCAGCGGGCAGCGCCGCGACGATCGCGTCCAGATCGGCGCATTCGGCCGCGAAGTCGTCGAGAAGTGTCACCAGGTCAGCCATCGACCCAGCATCGCAAACGCGCCCCGAAAAATGCAAGCATGCGTGCTTGTTTATCGTGAAACGTTGGTATTTACCAGCCGAACAGAATCAGATGGACCGCGCCCACGACCAGTCCGAGCGCCGCGCCGTGCAGATACAGCAGCCAGGCGTCCTGCTCGACCGAGGCGTAGAACATCTCCATGAACTCGCCCGGGGTGAGCTGCTGCAACTTGCGCGCGGCGAACTCATCGATCTTCTTGGCCTGCTCCATCGTGAAGGCCTCGTCCGCGACCAGCGACGGCGCCAGACCCACCGCGGCGCCGGCCGCGCCCGTCTTCAGGTTGTCGAACTGCCGGCGCCCGAACGCCGCGCGGACCACACCGGTGGTGATGCCGAGCTGGCGATTGATCTCCTCGGCGATCAGCGTTTCCACGATCTGATAGGTCTTGTCGCCGTTCGGGCCCTCCAGCAGTTCGTGGGCCAGATTGGGCAGCGTCAGCACCTCGTAGGCCAGGATGTGCGCCAGATCGCCGGCCGCCTGTGGCTGCCGCTTGGCCAGCAGCGCTTGCTTCCACAGGTATTTGTAGCGCGGCTGCGGATCGCCCGGCTCGAACACCATCTTGATCGCGATCACGTTGACCAGCACACCGATCGCGGCCGCGGCCGCCAGCACGACGACCCAGCCCGGAATCCAGCCGATCACCGAAATGTGTTTGTGCACATTCATATACAGCGCCAGCAGGAATCCGAACGGCGCGCCCAGCAGGCCGACGCGCACCATGAAGCGCAGCTCCGGCGCCGCGATCGTGGTGGTCAGATCCTCGAGAATGTAAGGGTTTTCGCGCAGATACCGGATGACGAAGATCTTGATGTCGATGAGCTGATCGACGTTGTCGCCCAGCTGCTCGAACGCGCGCCGGCACAGCGCGGGCAACTCGCGCTCGACCCGCTGGTACAGCAGCTGGCGCGCGGCCCGGGGCACCGCCCGCCACAGCTCCGGGTTCTCCCGGTGCATCACGCTGTTGACCAGCTCAGGCACCTGCGGGCGGGCGGTCTCGGCGATGTAGTCCGCGATGCCCTGCAGATCCAGTTCGTGAATGAAGTCCCGGGGACTACCGATCCGCATGATCGCCATGTCGACGCAGATGCTGGCCATCTTCTCGGCGCGGGCGGGAATGAATCCCTGGAAGCCGATCTGCTGGCCGTCTCCGGAGAACGTCGGCAGCACCTGCACCCGCCGCGGAAAGTACGGATACAGCACCTTCAGCCCCGGAATCCGGACGCCGCGGAACTGCAACGGCCAGAACAGCATCAGCACGCCGGTCCAGTTGGTGAGCCAGCCCGCGGCGGCGCTGAAGATCGAGAAGCTGACCAGGTCGACGACGAATTTGGTCTGATGGGTGAGAGTCTCCCAGTCGATGAAGACCCCGCCGGCGACCGTCGTCATCTGGGGTCCCCCTCTGTGGTCGAACGCTGTGCCGAGCTGGTGCTGAGATATCGAGGCACCGACGTTCTCACCCTAGTCCTCACTCACCCGGTCGGCCCGACGCGCACTCGTCTTACCCACCCCGCAAGCCCGGCGGCGTGCCATCCCCGTTTATGGCTTCAGCACGATCCGGATCGGGTTGCCCTCTTTGGCCTCCAGGGCGTGCACGGCCTTGTGCGCATCGGCCAGCGGCACCACCGCGCTCACCGAGCGGGCGAAGTCGATGCGGTGTAGCCGTTGCAGTTTCACCAGTTCGGTGACGTGCTCGGGCTCCGATCCGTAATGCCCGCGCAGCTGCTGCTGGAAGAAGCTGAACGCGGTGCCGCCGGTAATGGTGATCGGCTTGTTGGTCAGGCCGACCAGGGTCAGTCGCCCGCGCGCGCCGAGGCAGACGATGGCCTGCTCGCGCACGGCGGCCACCCCGGCGAAGTCGAAGGCCGCGGCCAGTCCCGCACCGCCGGTCGCGGCGAAGATCTTGCCGCGCAGACCGGCGTCGGCCGAATCGAAGGCCAGGTCGGCGCCGAATTCGAGCGCGCGGTCGCGGGCGCCGGGCAGCGGGTCGACCGCGATGATCGGCGCCGCACCCATCATCCGCAGCAGTTGGACGCCGTGTGCGCCGAGCCCGCCCACGCCCCACACGCCGACCGCCTCGCCGGGGCGGACCTGCGCGGTGGCGGTGATCGCCGCCCACGGCGTGGACACCGCGTCCGGAATGAAACAGGCCTGCTCGAACGGGAGATCGTCGGGGATCGGCACCAGCGTGTCCACGCGAGCCAGGGCGTATTCGGCCCAGCCGCCGTCGTAGTCGACCCCGCGGGTGAACACCTGCTCCTCGCGCCGCTCGCCGGCCTGTAGCAGCACCCGGTCGCCGACCTTCGCCGCGGTGACGCCCGGTCCCAGCGCGTGCACCGTGCCCGCGACCTCGTGCCCGAGGGTCACCACGTCGCCCCCCAGGAACAGCGGGGTCAGCGTGCCGTCGATCAGATGCACATCGGACAGGCACACGCCCGCGGCCTCGACCTTGATCAGCACATGATCCGGGCCGGGTTCCGGGGTCGGGATCTCGTCGAGTTCCAGGCGGCGTTCGGCGCCGAGATGCAGGCGTGCGGCAAGCATGGTCGGGTGCTCCTCACGAGTGGGCGGTCGGTGAGCTCAGCGGGCGCCGGGCTCGGTGATCATCGAACCGGTCGGCCTGTTGAGTATTGCACCGCCGGTCGCGGTGAGGTGGGCGTCCACGGCCTGCGCCCAGTCGAGCAGTTCGTGCCGCCGCAGTCGCGCGATCCGATGGGGCACGCGCTGCGCCTTGCGGGCCCGGTGCCGCGCGCGGCGGGAGACCAAGGTGTTCAATTCGTCCGGCGGGGCCATCCGCTGCGCTGCCACGAAGTCGACCAGTGCGCGGAACCAGCGCTGCTCGGTGCGCACCACCCACAGGTAGACCACGACGAAGATGACGACGAAGAGCACGCCCTTCAGGAGGGTACCGCCCAGGCCCGAATCGTCGGAGGTCGGCGAGTCCCAGCCGAAATGCATTGCGGCGCCGAGCAAATAGAAGATCGCGAAGACCACCGCACGCCGCGCCCGGGACCATCCCGGCGCGCCCAGCGCCGTGACGATGCCGATCCCGGCGATGCCGGTGAGCATCCAGTGTGAGACGAATCCGGTGAACAGCCGCAGCACCCCGACGATCAGCGCGCTGCCGATATCCCCCTGCGCGGACAGCAATCCCGCATTGGCCTCGTAGGTGATGTCCTCGATGACCTGGAATCCGAGCCCGGTGAATCCGCCCAGCAATAGTCCGTGCATCGGCCGGGTCAGCAGCGGACGGCTCAGCCACGCCACCGTGAACACGCCCAGGCCCTTGATGCTCTCCTCGACGATGGTGGCCGCGATCGGGGCCTGCCAGTTCTCCGCGAACGCGTCGCCGAACACGTTCTGGACGATGCGAGTGATGTTGTCGTTGGCGAACATTGCGATGCCCGTGCCGCCCGCCGCACCCCACACGAAGCCCATCGCCAGCACGTTCACGATCCGCACGTGCGCGCGGAACAGATCGAGCCACAGGATCAGCGTCGCGATCACCAGCAGCGTCACCACCGCGAACGGCAACCCCACCAGTATCCCGGACCAGGTGAGCACCGCGGCCGGCAGCAGCTGGAACACCAGCGCGGCCAGGCCGCCGAGGCAGACCAGCCAGTAGATCCACCACAGGGCCGAGCGGGGCAGGAACCACGGGTTCGGTCCGGCGGGGCCCGCGTACTGATATTGCGGCCTGGCGACCGGCATCGGGTTCGGCATCGCGACCCGTGGCGGCCATCCGCCTCCCGGGACGTGGGGGCCGTTCACGACTTCGCCCGCAGCGAGTAGATCACCGGCAGCAGATCCGACATCGACGACTGCCCGCTGAGCAGCACCGACACCGCCAGATTGTGATTGCCCAGCACCGCGCAGACGCCGGGGTGGGTCGTCCCGTGGCAGGTCGGCCCGGAGAACCCGTGCGTATTGCCGATCTGCTCGTTGTCGGTGACCACGTCGAAGGCCTGCACCCCCAGCACCTTCTGCCGCCACCGCGCCGCGGCGTCGAAATCGGTCACCCCGTTGACGACATTCACCAGCAGCACCCGCCGGTTCGGCCCGTCCAGCACCGCGGTCGTGTCGTCCCCCGTCGGCCGCCGCGTCCACCCGTCGATCCCGGTGAATTCGATGGTGTCCGGTGCCTCGCCCGGCGCGCTGAGCACGATCTTCTCCCCCGCCCCCACCGCAGTCCCCCGCGTCGGTACCACCGCCGCCAGCACCGCGGGCACCGCGATCAACGCGCCCACGATCGCCAGCACGAACCCGGCCTGCCGCCAGTCATGCCCCGTGCTCACCCATGCTCCTCTCGGCGCGGGCCACCGCGTTCCGGCACACCGACCCCATGCCGTCAACGATAGAAGTAGTCGGACAGTGCCGAAGTCAGCAACACGTTTTCCGCGGGGAGCGGGGGCGCCGAGGACCCTGTGCGTGCGGTGTCGATGGGTACGCTGTGGACGGGAGGAAGTCGGCCGGAAAGGAAGGACGCCGTGAGCGTTGCCCACGGCCATGTCTTCGGGCCGTACACGATCTACGATCTGGACGCAATGCCCGACGAGGGCAAGGGATACGAGCTCGCCGATGGGTGGTTGATTCCACTCTCACCGAGCCCTCTGCACGACAGGGTCGCCGATGCCCTGAGGGATTACTTCCGAGCGGCTGCACGTAGTGCTGGTGCCAAGGTCTACGTCCAAGCACCTATGGATATCTCCACCTCGGCAGGAGTCCGCAAACCCGATGTCGCGGTGATAGATGGTGAGGCCGCGCGTGTCGCCATGGAGACCGGGATGCGTACCTATTACGGACGCGATGTTCTCTTGGCGGTCGAGGTTGTCTCGCGGCGCAGTGGTAGCGAGCAGACCGATCGAGTCGACAAGCTGTACGAATACGCAGAGACCAGGATTCCGCAGTATTGGATTATCGATCTGGATCCGCGTCCCCAAATCGCAGTCCATTCGCTGGTGGACGGGGCATACGGTCGGCCGGTGACGTTCCATGCCGGTGAAAAGCTCCACATCGACGCACCGTTTCCGGTTGCGCTTGATCCAGGTGAATTGCTCAATCTCGATAATCTTTGGTAATTCCGGCAACCAGCAATACTCCGCTTCCGCCGGAAGCCGGAGACTCAGTGTCCGGCCGCGGTGAGCTGATAGTCCGCCTCGAGCAGCATCCATGCGCTCAGCTGGATCGACAGGTCGCGGGTGAGGTTCGGCGCGGATCCCGTGGGCGGGTCCGTGAGGTCGGGGAAGGTCATCAGGCTACCGGGTGCGGCTACCGGGCGGGTCCAGTCCGCGCCGAAGAGCGGCAGCCCGTCCACCTCGGCGCGGTTGGCCCAGGCCGCCTGGGCGGAGGCGTGCACGATCCTCGCGGCGGTGGTGTCGCCCAGGGCCAGGGCTGTCTGGGTGAGGTATCTGGCGAGGATGCCCATGAACAGGCCGGAGTCGTTCCCGGCGGCCGCGGCGATGACGCCGGCGGTGGTGAGCCGGTCCGCGGTCCCGGCGACGAGCGCCGCGGCGCGGTCGCGATGACCCGAATCGCCTGTGCGGACGGCTAATTCGGTTTCCAGCCCGATGGCCACACCCTGGCAGTAGGTGAGCAGGACCCGGTTCACCCGCCCGCTCGGTTCGTGCACACCGTCGAAGACGAGGCCGCTGTCGGCGTCGCGCAGCCGGGTGTTCAGGAAGTCGGCGAGCTGTGCGGCGCGCGGCACATTGCCCAGGCGCGCCATGGCGATGCCGGTCGGGCCGATCGCGGAGGTGCTGTAGTAGTCGTTGCCGATCTTCCAGGGCACCGCGCCGACGGCCGGATTCCAGCCGTCGACCAGGGCGTTTCGCAGCCTCGGAACGGCGTCGCCGAACCGGACGCCCAGCAGCCGGTCGGCGCGTTCGAGCGCCAGGACCAGCCACGACATGTCGTCGCAGTACCCGTTGGTCCAGCCGGTGAGATTGCGGGTGTGGATGCCCCGCGCGAGGTCGCCGATCCGGTCGATGCGTTCGGGGGTGCGGGCGCGGTATGCGGCGTCGATCGCGCAGTCGAGCAGGTGGGCCTGCCACCAGTAGCACCATCGCGCCAGCAGCAGTTGATCCAGCAGCGACGATGGCCAGTGCAGCGTGCCCAGCCGCATCCCCGGCTGCCCCCAGAGCATGTGCACGTGACGTTCGATGATCGCCCGCTCCGCCAGGTGCGCCCGCTCCCCGGGACCTTCGGGCCCTGGAGGCGCCTTCCGCGCGATAGTCACCGCCTGCATCGGCTGTGTCATCGCGGTGAGTGCGACGGAGCCCGCGAGGGCGAATAGCACCTTGCGCCGGCCGATCCCCTTACTCGGGTGATCCATCCGCTCGGGCTCCCCTGTGCTGAACAACGATCGCCGGGGCCGGAAACCGTGCAGCTACATTTTATCCGGCACCGAGGACCTCGGCACGGCGTCGAATGGGCGCTCAGGCGCAGGTGTCAACCGTCCGAACGCCGATCCGCAGGGCGGTGGGATCGACTCCGGACGCCGTGCAACTCGTCGTCGTGGAAACGGCTATGACAACCGATCATGCTGTCGCCCAGTGGATTTCACTGGCTACATTGTCGGTGCCGCCGGTCGGATACTCGCCGCCCGGACGATGGCCCCGTACGGCGATTCGGCCGAACGCGCCACGCTCCCTATGCGCCTACGTTGCTGATGGTGCACGGACTGTTCATCACACCGGCCCGATATATATGGGCAGATGCCGCCCCGTTGCGCGCCGATCGGGCCCTAATGCACCTGGGAAGTTCGAATCCGAGTGCGCCCCGGTAGCACGGATCAGGATGTGCCGCCGCAGTTCGAATCAGGATGCGCCCAGGGCGGCTCGGCCCCGTATGCGCGCCGGGACCTGGAGTTCAGGATGCGCCGTCGATCCGGGCCCGCAGCCCTTCGGCGAAGGCCCGCGCCGCGTCCAGATCGGCCGCGTTCGGCCGCCCCTTCCGGACACCGCCGACGATCAGCAGCGGGAGGAAGGTGTCGAACCCGAAACACGAGAACGTATCGACCACCTCGAAGCCCTTCTGCTCGAGCAGCCCGACGAAATCGCGCCGATAGCGCCGCAGGGGCGTCTCCGGAAGACCGCTGGTGTTGAAGACGAAGGCCCGGCGCCGCTGCTCCCCGGGCAGCGATCGGGCGAACTGCAGCAGTTCCGGATAGAAGGCCATATTGCGCACCCCCGAACCGAATCCCACGACATCACACGAGGAAAGCTCGGTCGCATCGATCTCCGCGGGATCGACGACGCGTGCCCCCAGCACCTCACCGATGACGTCGGCGACCTTCCTGGTATTGCCGTGCGACACCGACCTGCACACGATGACGGCCTTCACCTCGAATCCCTTCCACCCTCGAAACCCGCTCGCGCCCACCGGGATACGCGCGGCGGCTTCGGTTGTTCTCCCCACGTCGTGAAACTCTCCGCACCTTAACACGGTTCGCGGCCAGGGTGATCCGGCGCGACGCCTTGCCTACGCGTAGGACGGCCAGTTCGTCAGGGTGAGATGCAGCGCGTCGACAATGTGCGGCCACGACGCTTCGGCCGGACGGGAGTGCGCGAAACCGCCGGACGCCTCGAGTGTGGCGAATCCGTGAAATGTGCTGCGCAACAGGCGCGCCGCGTCCAAACCCTCGGCCTCGCCCAGGTCGTAACCGCGCAGCAGGGCGGTGGTGAGTTCGATGCTGCGCAGCAGCGCGGGTTCCTCGGCCACCTCGGCCGGGTCCATCGGGATCTGCGTCGCCGCATACCGCTGCGGATGATCCAGCACGTAGGACCGGTACGCGTCGGCGAAGGCGACCAGCGCGTCCCGGCCGGACCGCCCCTCGAGGGCCGATCCGATTCGCTCGTTCAGCTCGGCGCTGGCCAGCAGGGCCACCCGCACGCGCAGATCGTGCACATTGCGCACGTGGACGTACAGGCTCGGGTCCTTCACCCCGAACCTCCGGGCGACCGCCGAGAGCGTGAGCTTGTCGAACCCGATCTCGTCGGCGAGCTCGGCCGCGACCCGGACCACCCGGTCCGTCGTCAGACCCGATCGTGGCGACATGAGTCAGCACCTCCTAATCGCATGAGGGTAGAGGTCCGGGCGTGCGAGGGGGCCGGTCGGCTCGATCTGTAATCTCCGGATGTTCAGATCGGAACAATCCACGGACGATCGCTGTTGAGTAGATGACGCTCAACTTTGGATCGCTGACCTGTTCGCGGTCGGTGAACACGGGTTCGGAACAGAACCGAAGGGTCCGGGGTTGAGCAGGTATCGCTCAACTTTGGAAAGGGTCGAACGTGACTACACCACAGAACCTGCCGGTGCTGTTCCTCACCGATCCGATCGTGCTGCCGGGCATGGTTGTGCCCATCGAGCTCGACGAGTCGGCGCAGGCCGCCATCGACGCCGCGCGGGCCGCGGGGCTGGACGCCGTGCTGCTCGCCCCCCGTCTGGCCGAGGGTTACGCCGCCTTCGGCGTGGTCGCCACCATCGAACAGGTCGGCCGGATGCGCGGCGGGGCGCCCGCCGCGGTCCTGAAGGCCGAGCACCGGGCCAAGATCGGCCACGGCGTGACCGGGCCGGGCGCGGCCCTGTGGGTCGAGGCCGAGCCGGTCGAGACCCCCGCGACCGACGGCCGCACCAAGGAGCTCGCGGCCGAATACAAGAAGCTGGTCGTCTCCGTCCTGCAGCGCCGCGAGGCCTGGCAGGTCATCGACGCGGTCAACAAGCTGACCGACCCCTCGGCCCTGGCCGACACCGCCGGTTACGCGCCGTACCTGACCGACGAGCAGAAGCGCGAAATCCTCGAAACCCCCGACGTGACGGCGCGCCTGACCGCGCTGATCGGCTGGACGAAGGATCACATCGCCGAGGCCGAGGTCGCCGAGAAGATCAGCGAGGACGTGCGCGAGGGGATGGAGAAGTCCCAGCGCGAATTCCTGCTCCGCCAGCAGCTCAACGCGATTCGCAAGGAGCTCGGCGAGGGCGAGCCCGACGGCGCCGACGACTACCGCACCCGCGTGGAGAACGCGGACCTGCCCGAGTCGGTCCGTGAGGCCGCGCTGCGCGAGGTCGATCGGCTCGAGCGCGGTAGCGATCAGAGCCCCGAGGCGGGCTGGATCCGCACCTGGCTCGACACCGTGCTGGAACTGCCCTGGACGGTGAAGACCACCGATTCGACCGATGTCTCGGCCGCGCGGGCGGTGCTGGACGCCGATCACCACGGCCTGGACGAGGTCAAGGACCGCATGGTCGAGTACCTGGCGGTGCGCTCGCGGCGGGCCGCGCGCGGCCTCGAGGTCGTCGGCGGCCGCGGCTCCGGCGCGGTGCTGGTGCTGGTTGGTCCGCCCGGTGTCGGCAAGACCTCGCTCGGTGAGAGCGTGGCCCGGGCGCTGGGTCGCAAGTTCGTGCGCGTCGCCCTGGGCGGCGTGCGGGACGAGGCGGAGATCCGCGGGCACCGGCGCACCTATGTCGGCGCGCTGCCCGGGCGCATCGTGCGCGCGATCAAGGAGGCGGGATCGATGAATCCCGTTGTGCTGCTGGACGAGATCGACAAGGTCGGCTCGGACTTCCGGGGCGATCCGGCCGCCGCGCTGCTCGAGGTGCTGGATCCGGCGCAGAACCACACGTTCCGCGACCACTACCTGGATCTGGATCTGGACCTGTCCGACACGCTGTTCATCGCGACCGCGAACGTCATGGACACCATCCCCGGCCCGCTGCTGGACCGCATGGAGCTGATCACGGTCGACGGCTACACCGAGGACGACAAGGTGGCCATCGCCCGCGACTTCCTGGTGCCGCGCCAGCTCGAGCGCAATGCGCTGACCGCACAGGAGGTCTCGATCACCGAGGAGGCGCTGCGCGAGATCGCCGCGAACTACACCCGCGAGGCGGGCGTGCGGCAGATGGAGCGCCTGATCGCCAAGGCGCTGCGCAAGGCGGCGACCAAGCTGTCCGAGCAGGACCCGGGGACTCGGACCGCTGCGAATGCCGGTGCCGGAGTTGTCGATTCCGGTGTCTCGCCCGAGGGTGAGATCGGGATCGACGGGCAGGCACTGGGCTACGACCCGGAGCTGGGTTACGAAGCCCTGCTGAATTCCGAATCCGGCACGGTACCGGTGGTTTCCGATCAGCTGGTGATCGGACTGGCCGACCTGAAGGACTACCTGGGCCGCCCCCGCTTCACCCCGGATTCGGTGGAGCGCACCGCGGTTCCCGGCGTGGCGACGGGCCTGGCGGTCACCGGTGCGGGCGGCGACGTCCTCTACATCGAGGCCAACGCCGCCGAGGGCGAGCGCTCGCTGACCCTGACCGGGCAGCTGGGCGATGTGATGAAGGAGTCCGCGCAGATCGCGCTGACCTACGTCCGCTCGCACCTCGAGGAGATCGGGATCGAGCCCTCGGTGCTGGATCGCAATATCCACATCCACTTCCCGGCGGGCGCGGTGCCCAAGGACGGTCCGTCCGCGGGCGTCACCATGGTCACCGCCCTGGTGTCGCTGGCGCTCGGGCGGCAGGTCCGCTCGGATGTCGGCATGACCGGTGAGGTCACGCTGAACGGTCGGGTGCTGCCGATCGGCGGGGTGAAGCAGAAGCTGCTCGCCGCCCAGCGCGCGGGACTGAAGACGGTGTTCATCCCGGCCCGCAACGAGCCGGACCTGGACGACGTCCCCGCGGAAGTGCTTGCCGCACTGGATGTCCGCCCCGTCGCCGACGTGGCCGAGATCCTGGGCTACGCCATCGAGCCGGTCGCCGAGCCGGCGTACGGGGCCCTCGCGGCCTCGGCCTGATCGGTACGTCAGGGGCCGTGCGCACTCCTTCGGGAGGCGCACGGCTCGCCCGGTGAATTACCCATGTGCAAACGAGATCAGTCGTTGCGGTCCGTATACCAGGTCGCAGCATGCACACCCGCACTGCGGAGATGTACCGGCAGATTGGCGCCGAGGAGTGAATCCGGCGGGTCGCCGCAACCGCCCTGGTGATGGTCATTACCCGTGCACCGGCTCGAAACCCGGCAGGGCGCAGGCGATTGCGGCGGTCCGGCCGCTCGGTACGGCTAGCGGTCCGACTGGGGAAGTGTGCGTTCCACCGACGTCGCCGTGCCCTGCGCGACCGCGCACAACACCGACTCTCCGTTCTCCTGTTCGGCGCGAATCTCGCAGGAGCACACGGCTTGTCGACGGGTTGAACCGGTGACGTGGGCGTGTGCGCGCAGCCGGACCCCGCTGGCGGGACGCAGGTAGGTGATGGTGAAACCGCCGGTCAGCACGTTTGGGCCGAGGACTGTGCCAGCCGCATACGTGATGACGTTGTCGGCCGCGTAGGCCAGCACACCGCCGTGCACGAACCCGAACTGCTGACCGAGTTCGGGGCGGATCGGGATCTCCAGGGTGGCCTCGCCGCCGCCGAACGCGGTGATCTCCGCGCCGACCAGCACGCTGAAGGGTTGTGCCGCAAGAACTGTGCGGGCGGTGTCGAGATCGAGGGTCGTGGTCATCGGTCATCTCTCCGGTTCGGGGTGGACAACGCGCAACGCCCGCCAGGCCGCCTCGGCCAGTTCGGGAGCCACATCGAGTGGGGCGGTAGTGATTTCGCCACCGAGCCACAGCCGCGAAAACTCCTGGGCCGGGCCCAGCCACAGCGCGTAGACCAGGTCGAAATCGAGGTCGCGGACCGCGCCGTAGGCGGCGTGCGTGCGCCACCAGCGCAGCGCGGCGCGCAGGAATTCGCGGTTGCTCTCGCTCTCGCGCACCCCGGGCGGCCGGGCGGACAGGAGAATTCTCGCCCGATGCGGTGTCTGGGTGACCCAGCGCAGGTGTTCGGTGACCCCGGCGACGATCCCCGAGCGGGCGTCGGTGCGCTCGCCGACCGCGGCCCAGAAATGCCGCTGATAGTCCGCCAGGGCATGGGCCCAGACCTCCCGGTACAGCTCGGCCTTGTCGGGGAAGTGGTGGTACAGCGCGCCCACGCTCGCCCCGGCCGCCTCGCGAATCTCGGCCAGCGTGGTCTCGAGCGCACCCTTCTCGCCGAACTGCCGCTCGGCCGCCTCCAGCAACCGATCTCGAATCTGCACAGACAGAATATAGTTCTGTCGCCCGATGCGGCGCAATGGCCGGAATTGTCGGTGGCCTGCGGTAAGACTGGAGCCGTGCCCCGGTGGCTGCTTCACGTCGATCTCGATCAGTTCCAGGCGGCGGTCGAATACCGCCGCCACCCGGAGCTGCGCGGCAGCCCGATCATCGTGGGCGGCCACGGTGATCCGGCCGAGCCCCGCAAGGTCGTCACCTGCGCGTCGTATCCGGCCCGCGGCTACGGGGTGCGAGCCGGGATGCCGCTGCGCACCGCGGCGCGCAAATGCCCCGGAGCGGTGTTCCTGCCGCTGGACATCCCCACCTACGAGGAGGCCTCCGAGCAGGTCATGGACCTGCTGCGCACCTTCCCGGTCCGGGTCGAGGTGCTGGGCTGGGACGAGGCCTTCCTCGCCGCCGACACCGACGATCCGGAACGGCTGGCGCGCGAGATCCGAAGCGCCATCACCGGATTGGATCTCACCTGCGCGGTGGGCATCGGGGACAACAAGCTTCGCGCCAAGCTCGCCACCGGATTCGCCAAGTCCGTCGGCAAGGGCGATACGCCCGTCCGCATCGACGACAAGATCGGTACCGACGTCCCGAACGGCAGCGACGACTCGGGCACCCAGAACGGCGTGGATGCGTCCGGAGGCTCGGATGGATCGGATGGCACTGACGGGCCGGATGGCACCGACGGCACGGATAGCGCCGACGGTACTGATGGCACCGACGGCACGGATAGCGCTGATGGCACTGACGGCACGGATGGCTTGGATGGCACCGAGGGCGCGGATGTTGCCGGCGGCGCCGATGGTGCCGGCGATTCGAATGGCACTGCCGCAAGCAGGATCGGCGGCGGCGATTCGGGCACCCGGGATCGCGCCCGGCATCCGGACGCTGGGACGCCGGAGTCAGTCGGTGCCGATGGTGCGACCGGGACCGGCATCTTCCGGCTCACCGCCGCCAACTGGACCGAACTCATGGCGCATCGCCCGACGAGTGCGCTATGGGGTGTCGGCGCCCGCATCGCGAAACGCATGGAGGCCCTGGGGATCACGACGATCGCCGAGCTCGCCGCGGCCGACCGCGCGCTGCTGGCCGCGGAGTTCGGTCCCAACACCGGGCCGTATCTGTGGGTCCTCGGGCACGGCATGGGGGATACCGAGGTGGTCACCGAGCCACGAATTCCAGTGGGCCACAGCAAATCCGAGACATTCCCGAAGGATCTCACCGAACGCGCCGATATCGACGCCGCGGTGGTGCGGCTGGCGACCGCGGTCGCCGAGGAGGTCGCCGCCACCGGCCGCATCACCCAGCGCGTCGGAGTCACGGTGCGCACCAGCACCTTCTACACCCGTACCAAGCAGCGCAAACTTCCCGCGCCGACGACCGATGTCGCCGAGATCGCGCACACCGCCCTGGAGGTGCTGGCGCGCTTCGATCTTGATCGACCCATTCGGCTGCTCGGGGTGCGCGTGGAGCTTGTTCCGGAGTAGGTTGCGGCACTTGCCATCCCGGACATCGGCGGCCCGTCACATCGGTCCCATAGCACCGTCCTCGATTCGACGGCATCCGGTATCGCGCCCGTGCGTCCGTGTCGGGTGACTTCGGCAGGATCCGGGCGGAGGTCGGGTGCTTCCGGACATTTGTCATGCTGAGTGGGCCGACGCAACGATGGAGGAGTCGTCCATGAGCCAGTTCCAGACGATCGAGTTCGAGCAGAGTGGGGCGATCGCCCGGATCACGCTGAACCGGCCGGCCGCCGCCAACGGTATCGATCACGTGCTCGGACGGGAGCTGGCGCAGGTCGCCGCCCGCTGCGCCGACGATCCGGCGCTGAAGGTGGTCACGCTGACCGGGTCCGGCCGGTTCTTCTCCGCGGGCGGCGATCTGAAGGCGATGGCGGCGCAGGGCGGCGGTGCCGGCGCCTATGTGAAGGGGCTGGCCCACGATCTGCACAAGGCGATCTCGTCGTTCGCCCGGATGGACGCGCTACTGATCGTCGCGGTGAACGGCACGGCCGCGGGTGCGGGCTTCAGTCTCGCGGTGACCGGCGACCTGGTGCTCGCCGCCGAATCGGCCTCGTTCACGATGGCGTACACCCGGGCCGGGCTCAGCCCCGACGGCGGCGCCTCCTACTACCTGCCCCGCCTGATCGGCCTGCGCCGCACCCAGGAGCTGATGCTCAACAACCGCACCCTCACCGCGGCCGAGGCCCTGGACTGGGGCCTGCTGCACCGCGTCGTGCCCGACGCCGAGCTGCGCGCGGCGGCCGACGAGCTGGCCGCCCGGTTCGCCGCCGGTCCGCGCCATGCCAACGCCAACGTCAAGAAGCTCCTGCTGGTCAGCTCGGACCACACCCTCGAGGAGCAGCTCGCTCGCGAGGCCGCGTTCATCTCCGCCGCCGCCGACGACGCGGACGGCCAGGAGGGGATCGCCGCCTTCCTGGGCAAACGATCCCCCGAGTTCACCTAGGCGACAGGCCGGGGTGCGTCCGCACTCGAAACCGACACCCCCACCGGTCATGCGGACATATCGTCGAACCCGTGCAGATCACCAGCATTGAGCCGCAGTACAACTCCTATGGTCAGGGAGCATTGCTGACGGGTGCCGATCGGCTTTTGTTCATCAGCGGTCAGGTCCCGGAATCGCCGGACGGCGAGGTACCGCAGGACTTCGAGGAACAGGCTCGGCTGGCGTGGCGCAATGTCGCGAACGTGCTGGCGCAAGCCGAGATGACCCTCCGCAACCTCGTGAAGGTCACCGTATTTCTTGCCGATCGGGCCGATCGCGAGGCCAATGCCCGCATTCGTGACGAGGTGCTGGGCGGTCACTGCCCGGCGCTGACGGTGATCATCACGGGCATTTACGACGAGTCGTGGCTGTTGGAGATCGAGGCGATCGCGGCGGCCGGACCGGCATGATCCTCGGCGATCTGTCGATCGCGAGGCCAACGCGCGCATTCGTGACGAGGTGCTGCCCGGTGCTGACCGTCGTCACCCGATTCGTGGCCAGGCGTGGCGGGCGGAGATCGAGGTGATCGCGGCGGCCCGGCCGGCGCTGCTCCGCGGCGTGGATGGGCGGGTTCGATGGTGCAACGGGCATGGATGCCGGCGATCCAGGTAGTGGCCGCGACCGGACCGGCATGACCGCGCCCGAGGCCGTAGGGTCGGGTGCCATGCATTACGCGTTGGCCGCACCGCCGGAGCCGTCGTCCGGTCCGGTCACGTCGCGCGGTGCGCTGCGTCGCTATGCGAATCCGCTGGTCGTGGCTTTCGCGCTGATCGTGGTGCAGCTGGTGGTCCGCGGCTGGGTGGCCGGGCGCGGCTACTTCTATTGGGACGACCTGATTCTCGCCGGTCGTGCGGGCAGATATCCGCTGTTCTCCACCGACGTGCTGCTGTACAACCACGACGGCCATTTCATGCCCGCCGCCTTCGCCGCCGCATGGATCATCACCCGCCTGGCTCCGTACGTCTGGGCGGGGCCGGTGATCTCGATGCTGGTGCTGCAGCTCGGCGCCTCGGTCGCGGTGCTGCGGGTATTGGTCGTGCTGGGGGCGCCCGGATATGGATCGCGCACCGCGGTGTACTCGACAGCGCCCGACTCGGCCGGAGATGCTGAGGTCCGCCGGTCCGCCGCTGATCGGCAATCATCCTGCGTGGGTGGGACTTCCGCGGTGATTCCGATCGTCGAGCCCGCCCCCCTCGGTGTCCGGCATGACCACGACGCCGTGGGGGTCGTTGCGGGCCGTCGCGCCGAGGACGGCAAGGCGAGTTCGCGATCCCGGCGGGAACGCTGGGCGGCGCTCGGGGGTCGGACCCGCTGGGTGATCCTGTTGCCCTTGGTCTTCTATCTGTTCTGCCCGCTGACGTTGCCCGCCTTCGCGTGGTGGTCCGCGTCGCTGAACGCGCTGCCGCTGCAGTTCGCACTCGCGTGGGTGGCCGGGGATGCGGTGCTGCTGGTGCGCAGCGGGCGGCGGCGGTATGCGGTGTCGGGTTGCCTTGTGCTGCTGGTGGCGCTGCTGTTCTTCGAGAAGTCGGTGATCGTGCCGTTCGTCGCGATCGCGGTGGCGGCGCTGGCTCGATATGTCGATGGCGAGGATCGTGCGATCCGGGTCGTGATTCGGCGGGGCGCGGGACTGTGGATCGGTTCCGCGGCGATGCTGGGCGGCTGGATCGCCGTCTATTTCACTGCGGTGCACCATATCTCGGTGGTGCGCAGCACTCCCGCGGGCGTTCGCGCGCTGCTGCACCACGCCATCTCGCGGGGCATCGTGCCCGCGCTGCTGGGCGGGCCGTGGGGCTGGGAGCGGTGGATGCCGTCGACGCCGTGGGCGGTGCCGCCCGGATGGACCGTCGGGATGGCGTGGATAGTGCTGGGTCTCGTTGCGGTGCAATCGATTCGGATCCGGCTCCGAGTGCTGCCCGTCTTGCTGGCGGTGGTGGCGTACGTCGTGGCGGCGCAGCTGCCCATCGCGCTGATCCGCGGCGGGCCGAATACGACCGCCGAGCTGTCGCAATCCCTGCGGTATCTCGCGGATCTCACCGTGCCGCTGACCATCGCCGGAGCGCTGCTGCTGCGGGCGCGGCCGCGGCGTCCCGGGCCACGGGCACTACGCCCCGCGGTCGTCGGTGCGCTGGCGGTTGCCTTCATGGTGAGCAGCCTGTGGTCCACCTGGACCTACGGCCGCTCCTGGTCGGCCAGCCCGACCAGGACCTATCTGACCAACGTGAAATCCGCGCTCGCAGCCGGGGGCGCGCCCCTGCTCGAGCAGGAGTTGCCCTGGGATGTACTGAACCCATTGACATATCCGCTGAACCGGATCAGCGTGGCGCTCTCGCCCCTCGCCCCCGCGACAATGTTCGCCCATGCCACCCCGCACCTGCGGATGATCGCCGACGACGGCCGGATCGTCGACGCCGCGGTCTGGTGGAACCGGGGCATCCCGCCCGGACCGGCCCCCGGCTGCGGCTATCGCATCGCCACCGCCCAGCCGGTTCCGATCCCCCTCGACGGCCCGATGATCGACAACGCCTGGACCGCCCAGCTCAACTACCTCGCCGGCCGCGACGGCTACCTCACCGTCGCCCTCGAGCACGGCGAAACCGTGCTGGCCCCCGTCCGGAAGGGCCTGCACACGGTCTACGTCCGCATCATCGGCCACGGATCCCTGCTACGAATCGGCTCTCCCACACCGGGTTTGAACCTCTGCCTGGGCGTTGGCCCGATCGGTGTGGCGTCATACGGCCATTGACAATGCCGCGTGGAATGGCCCTCGTGCTCCCGCGGATGACGTGCTGATTCGTGTGTATGGAGGGCGCGACGCCGGGCGCGGGTCGCTCGCCCGGCGGGTACCTCGCGCATATGCTCGGACCCATGGCGTTCTGGGCGATGGTGGCACACGAGACGGACAACGGCGTGGCGCTGGTGCGCGAGGAGGTCGGCGACGACTTCCTCGGGCCGGGCACGGTGACGATCAAGGTGCACTATTCCAGTGCGAACTTCAAGGACGGGCTGGCGATTACGCCGCGCGGCGGGGTGGTGCGCAACTATCCGATCATCCCGGGCATCGATATCGCCGGTGAAGTGGTCGCGTCCGAGAGTGCGGATTTCGCCCCCGGCGACGCGGTGATCGCGCACGGCTACGAGATCGGCGTCTCGCATCACGGCGGATTCGCCGAACTGGCGCGGGTCCCGGCCGAGTGGGTGGTGAAGCTGGACGGTCTGAGCACCCGCGAGGCCGCCGCCCTGGGCACGGCCGGATTCACCGCCGCCATGAGCGTGCAGGCGCTGCTGGAGCGAGGTCTGACGCCGGGCTCGGGTCCGGTGCTGGTGACCGGTGCGACCGGCGGTGTCGGCAGCGTCGCGGTCGACATCCTCGCGGGCCTGGGCTTCGAGGTGGTCGCCTCGACCGGCAAGACCGACGCGGGCGAGCAGCTCGCGGCCCTCGGCGCGAAGTCGGTGATCGGCCGCCTGCCCGAGGATCCCGATGCCAAGCCGCGCCCCCTTGGCAAGGCGGTGTGGGCGAGCGCGGTCGACAGCGTCGGCGGCAAGTCCCTGGCCCATGTGCTCAGCACGATCGAATACGGCGGCGCGGCCGCGATCAGCGGGCTCACCGGCGGCTCCGAACTGCCCACCACCGTGCTGCCGTTCATCCTGCGCGGCGTCGCCCTGATCGGCATCGATTCGGTCAACTACCCCATCGCCCGGCGCCGCGCGCTGTGGACCCGCCTGGGCAACGACCTTAAACCGCAACACCTTTCGGAGCTCGAGAACTACGCGCCGATCACCGAGGCGGACACCGTGCTGCGCGCGATCCGCGAGGGCAAGCATTCCGGCCGCACGGTGCTGGGAGTTGCCGGGGAGTTCTGAGTCACTGTCCGGACCTCTCGCGTAAGTCCAGGTGGAAGGGGGATCCGTCGGTGGCGGGTCCCCACCCCCCGGGCCAGCGCCAGCCGGATCGTCGCGGCAACGTCCGCCGGGAGCACCGGTGGCGCCGGGGTATGGAACCAATTGCCGGGGCGGAAATGATTGGTCGTGACCACGAGGATGCTGCCTCCGGGTCCGTCGGTTATATCGCACACTCCGCGCTCGGCAGCGAGGAGGCACTCGGCAATTTATCAATTAGTTCAATGGGCGAACTCTCATTTACGCGAGTGTCCTGGCGAGGACTATCAAACCGCACCTTCCGATCTGGAAAGGGTGCGGATATGGCGACGGTTGAGTCTAATGTCATTGACTGGCAATCGCTTTCGTGAGCGTGTACGGTCGCGGCCATGCCAACACTCCTTCATGAAGGTTTGGTCGATATATTCAAGTCGCGACCCGAGCTGGCGACATGGTTTTTGGAGCAGACGTTCGGGGTGTCGTTACCCGAATACAAAAGAATCCATGCCGAGCCGTGCGATTTCACCGATACCGGTCCGAAGGAGTTCCGGGGCGATGTAGCGCTGGCATTGAACGATCGATCCGGAAAGGCCGTGGCCGGTATCTCGGTGGAGGTGCAGTTGGGGCGCGACAAGACCCGGCACTTTGCCTGGCCGGTGTATGTCGCAACCCTCCGGGCGCGCCTGCAGTGCCCGACGTATCTGCTGGTCATTGCGCCCCGGGCTCCCATCGCCAGGCTGTGCCGTCTTCCGATAGAGCTGGGTCATCCCGGACTGGTGCTACGCCCGCTCGTGCTGGGACCCGAATTGATCCCGGAGCTGACCGATCCCGCCGAGGCCATCGCCGAGCCCGAGCGGGCGGTGCTCTCGGGCATGGCCCACGGCGATGGTCCCAACGCGGATGCCGTGCTCAACGCCCTGTTGGCGGGCCTGAGCAAGACCGATACCGACCGCGGACTTCTGTACACTGACCTGGTAACTGCCGTGCTGTCCCGCGCCGGTCAGCGCCGTTTGGAGGAGCTCATGGCAACGACATACGAGTACCAAAGCAACCTTGCCCGCAAGTATGTCGAGGAGGGGCGCGAGAAGGGGCGCCAAGAGGGGCGCCAAGAGGGGCGCGCTCAGGGCGAAGCCCGGATGTTACTCAGGTTCTTGGGAAAGCGCGGGATTACTGTTACTGAAGACGTCGAGGCTCGGATCATGGCCTGTACCGACCGCGAACAGATCGAGCGCTGGGCAGACAAGGTCGACATCATCGACTCGGCGGACGAGCTCTTCGAGTGACCGTCAAGCGAACGGATCGCGGGGGCCTTCCTCCCGCGATCTGTTCGTTGCGAGACTCATTCATGCCCATGCCGCGACGTTTTCGGTCTCCCCGGCGAACTGGGTGCGGTACAGCTCCTCGTAGCGCCCGCCGGCGGCGAGAAGTTCGGTGTGGGTGCCGCGTTCGATGATCCGGCCGTCCTCCAGGACCAGGATCTGATCGGCATTGCGGATGGTGGACAGGCGGTGGGCGATCACCAGCGCGGTGCGGCCCTCGAGGGCGGCCGTCAGCGCCTCCTGGACCGCGGCCTCGGAGGTGGAATCCAGAGAGGCGGTGGCCTCGTCGAGGATCACGACACGCGGCTGCTTGAGCAGCAGGCGGGCGATGGTCAGGCGCTGGCGCTCGCCGCCCGAAAGGCGGTAGCCGCGCTCGCCGACCATGGTGTCCAGCCGGTCGGGCAGGGAGTCGATCAGATCTCGCAACCTGGCCTGGCCCAGGGCGTCCCACAGCTCCTCGTCGGTGGCCTCGGGGCGTGCCAGCAGCAGGTTGGCGCGGATGGTGTCGTGGAACAGGTGGCCGTCCTGGGTGACCAGGCCGACGGTGTCCTGGATCGAGCTCCCGGTGAGTTCGCGCACGTCGACGCCGTTGAGCCGTACCGCACCGGCATCCACGTCGTACAGGCGCGAAACCAGCTGCGCGATGGTCGATTTACCGGCTCCCGACGAGCCGACGAGCGCGATCACCTGGCCGGGCTGGGCGTGCAGCGAGATGCCGTGCAGCACCTCGGTGCCGCCGCGGGTGTCGAGGGTGGCGACATCCTCCAGCGAGGCCAGCGAGACCTTGTCCGCGGACGGATAGCCGAAGCGGACCTCGTCGAACTCCACCGAGACCGGGCCCGCCGGAACCGAACCCGCGTCGGGCGCGTCCTCGATCAGCGGCTTCAGGTCCAGCACCTCGAAGACCCGCTCGAAGCTCACCAGCGCCGACATCAGGTCGACCCGGGCGCTGGCCAGCGCGGTGAGGGGGGCATACAGCCTGGTCAGCAGCAGCGACAGCGCCACCACCGAACCCGCGTCGAGCCGCCCGTGCAGGGCGAACCAGCCGCCCAGGCCGTACACCAGTGCCACCGCCAGCGCCGAGACCAGCGTCAGCGCGGTCACGAAGACGGTCTGCAGCATCGCGGTGCGCACGCCGATATCGCGTACGCGCCCGGCCCGCAGCGCGAACTCCGCCGACTCCTGCCTCGGCCGCCCGAACAGCTTGACCAGGGTCGCGCCGGGTGCGGAGAAGCGCTCGGTCATCTGCGTGCTCATCGCGGCATTGAGCTGCGCGCCCTCGCGCTGGATGCCCGCGATCCGCGTGCCCATGCGCCGCGCCGGAATCATGAACAGCGGCAACAGGATCAGCGACAGCAGGGTGATCTGCCAGGACAGCCGGACCATCACCACGACCGTGAGCAGCAGCGTGACGATATTGGTGACCACGCCGGACAGCGTCGTGCTGAACGCGCGCTGCGCACCGATCACATCGTTGTTCAGCCGGCTCACCAGCGCCCCGGTGCGAGTGCGGGTGAAGAACGCGATCGGCATCCGCTGCACATGGTCGAAGACCGCCGTGCGCAGATCCAGGATCAGGCCCTCGCCGATGCGCGCGGACAGCCACCGGATCAGGATCCCCAGGCCGTTGTCCAGCACCGCGACCAGGCCGATGACGATCGCCAGCGTGACGACCGAGCGCGGCGCGGAATGCCCGACGATGTCGTTGACCACCCGCCCCGCCAGCACCGGATTGGCCACCTCGAGCAGCGCCGAGACCACGCTGAATATGAGGAATCCGATCAGGAGGGCCCGGTGCGGTCGCGCGAACCGCAGAATCCGCCATGCGGTGGCGCGCCGGAACGAGCGCCGCTCCTGCGGCGCGTTGGCCTGCCGATACAGCTGGCTCCACGCCACCGATTCGATAGTCATCCTCAGTCCCTTCACTCCCGGCCCATTGAACTCCGGTGCACCGACACTAAGACCTGAACAATGGTTGAGGACAAGTCTTTCCGTGGCGGATCTCGTTCGCGTCCGGCGAAATTGCCCTGGACGAGACCACATGAGGGTGCCGAGCCCACGCCGCGCCCGGCGCCCGTGGAGTTGTCGGACATCGACCCGGGTCCGGCCGCGGTCGCACCGCTGCGGATCGAATCCATCGGCTCGACGACGGCACGAGCGTCCGGCGCTGCGGCCCGGACTCGCGATCACGCCTGGACGCCCCCGGTTTCATGGACGCCTGTGCGCGTCTGACCGGTTGCTGCGCGAGGGCGTTCTAGGCTCGGTGCCATGCATGCGATCCAGTACGAGACAGTCGGGGGCCCCGAGGTACTGCGGCTCGTCGAGTTACCGCTGCCCGAGCCCACGGGAGCACAGGTGCGGGTGGCTGTGCGCGCGGCGGGGGTGAATCCCGCGGATTGGAAGACCCGGCAGGGGTTCATGGGCCCGCAGGAGCTCCCGCGCGTGGCTGGTTTCGAGATCGCCGGGGTGGTCGACGCCGTCGGCCCCGAGGCCCCGTGGCGAGTCGGCGACGAGGTCATGGGCTGGCCGAAGAACGGCGGCTACGCCGACTACGCCCTCGCCGAGCGGCTGGCGGCCAAACCCGCCGGGCTGTCGTTTCCCGATGCCGTCGCGATTCCCGTCGCGGCCAACACCGCGAGCGGCGGCCTGGAGGTGCTCGGCCTCGAGTCCGGCCAGACCCTGCTGGTGAACGGGGCGTCGGGTGCGGTCGGCGCGATGGCCGTGCAGCTGGCCCGGGCCGCGGGCATCGAGGTGATCGGGACCGCCTCGGCCGCGAATCAGGCGGTGGTGGCCCGGCTCGGCGCGGCCCCGACGACCTACGGCGAGGGCGTGGTCGAGCGGGTTCGCGCCCTGGCGCCCCGGGGCATCGACGCGGTCTTCGACTGCGCGGGGCACGGATTCCTCGATGCCGCAATCGAATTGCGCGGCAGCACCGACGGCGTCATCACCATCGCCGACGGCGACGCCGCGGAAAAGGGCGTGCGGTTCTATTCCCGGACCGAGGGCCCGGCACTGCAGGAGGTCGAGAAGGTCGCGCAGCGGGTTGCCGCCGGCGAATTCCAGCTGACCGGCCCCGCCCGCACCTATCCGCTGGCCGAGGCCGCCGCGGCGCAGCGCGAGAGCGAGACCGGCCACGGCCTGGGCAAGATCGTGCTGCTGCCGAGCTGATTCGGGCTATGCACCCAGTCCGCGACGCAGCGCGTCCACGGTGGTCTCCGGTGAGGTGTTGAAGCAGAACCGGATGCCGGGCGACGCTTCGACGACGACGTTCAGGATGCGTTCGAACAGCAGCGTATAGGCAACGTTCGCGCGGAGTCCGGCGCCGATCATCACCAGCCCGAACGGCCCGTCCGCCAGGGCCTTTCGGACCTGCCGCTCGGCCTCGTCCGGATCGTTGCCGAGGTAGCAGGGCACCGCGTCGAAGCCCGCCTCCCGCAGCGCGCCGCTTCCCGCCTCGATCCGGGCCGTCATGGTCGCCTCGTCGAGGCCGGGGAGCTTGCTGTAGTCGAGCGCGGAGGGATGAAGTCCGATGGACAGAATGCGCTCGGTCGAGGTCTGCATGCGCTCGACGGTACGCGCGGCGGCGGGGCCCGGCAGTGTGTCGCCGTCAGCTGCGGGAATGCGGGTCTGTCGGGTGGGCTCGCCGCGCGTCCCGCCGGTCGGGGGATGGTCGGCCGGTCCGTATGGCCGGGGATGGCGACCGGCTTGCGGTGGTGTCGCCGCGTCCATCCGGGGATGGCCGGCCGATCCGCATGGCCGAGGACGGCAACCGGTTCCCCCTACCCGGCATAGGCTGGCGCTATGACCCAGACGTGGCTGCGGGCGTTGCGGAACGGGATCGACGGCGAGATCGACAGTGGTTTGCGACGTCGTGCCGAGTACGCCTCGGACGCCTCGAACTACCGGGTGCTGCCCACCGCGGTCGTATTCCCGCGCGGTGACGCCGATGTGGCGGCGACGCTGGCCGCGGCGCGCGAGGCGGGGGTGTCCGTCACCGCGCGCGGTGCGGGAACGTCGGTGGCGGGCAACGCGATCGGGCCCGGTGTCGTGATCGACTTCAGCAGGCACATGTCCGCGGTGCTGGGCATCGATCCCGAAAACCGTTGCGCACGAGTTCAGCCGGGAGTGGTGCTGGCACAGTTGCAGCGCGAGGCCGCGGTGCACGGGCTGCGCTTCGGACCCGATCCATCCACCCAGAATCGATGCACGCTGGGCGGCATGATCGGAAACAACGCGTGTGGACCGCGCGCAATGGCGTGGGGCCGCACTTCCGACACCGTGCGCGAGCTGCGCATACTCGACGGAATCGGCGCCGAGCGGGTGCTCGGCGCGGGCCTGGAGTCGGTGCCCGGGCTGACGGAGTTCACCCACGCGCACCTCGCTGTCATCCGCACCGAACTGGGCCGCTTCGACCGCCAGGGTTCCGGATACGGTCTCGAACGGCTACTGCCCGAACGCAATCCCTCGGCGGCCGGTGCCTTCGCCGGTTCCGAGGGCACCTGCGGGCTGCTGCTGGAGGCGACGGTCGAGCTGGTGCCGGTACACCGCAACACCGTGCTCGTGGTGCTCGGATACCCCGATATGCCCACGGCCGCAGACGATGTCAAGGCGGTGGTGGCGAGCGGGCCCACGGCGGTCGAGGGGATCGACGCCCGGTTGGTGGACGTTGTCCGGGCGCACCGGGGAACGGTCCCGGACCTGCCGAAGGGACGCGGGTGGCTGTTCGTCGAGTTGCCCGGTGACACCGCGGACGAGGCATTCGACCGGGCGGTCGCGCTGTGCCGCACCGCGCACGCACTGGATTCCCGGATCATCACCGATTCCGGTGTGGCGGCGGGGCTGTGGCGGATCCGGGCGGACGGCGTGGGCCTGGCCGGGCGCACCCCCGAGGGACATCCGGCCTGGCCGGGCTGGGAGGACGCCGCGGTGCCGCCCGAGCATCTCGGAGCCTACCTGCGCGAGTTCGAGGAGCTGATGCGCGCGCACGGCGTCGACGGACTGATGTACGGCCACGTCGGCGACGGATGCATTCATGTCCGGCTTGATCTGCCGATAGCCGATGCGCCGCAGCGGTTCCGGAGATTCCTCGAGGATGCCGCGGATCAGGTGGTACGTCACGGCGGCTCGCTGTCCGGCGAGCACGGCGACGGCCGGGCTCGCTCGGAACTGCTCTCGCGCATGTATTCCCCGGCGGCCCTGGACGCCTTCGCCGGATTCAAGGCCCTGTTCGATCCGGACGACGTGCTGAACCCGGGAGTTCTGGTGCGCCCCAAGGCAATCGATGCCGACCTGCGGCTGGTGGGCCTGCGCCCCGCGCCCGCGGCGGGCGGATTCGCCTATCCCGCCGACGGCGATATCGGCGCGGCAGTGCATCGCTGCGTCGGAATCGGCAAGTGCCGCGCCGATTCCCGCGCCACGGGCGGTTTCATGTGCCCGTCGTACCTGGCCACCGCCGATGAGAAGGACAGCACCCGCGGACGCGCGCGGGTCCTGCAGGAGGTGGTACGCGGCGCGCTGGATTGGCGCTCGGACGAGGTAGCGGAATCGCTGGACCTGTGCCTGTCCTGCAAGGCATGCGCGTCGGACTGCCCCGCCGGGGTCGACATGGCCACCTACAAATCCGAGGTCCTGCATCGCCGCTACCGGCATCGCCTCCGCCCGATCGACCACTACGCCCTGGGCTGGCTACCGCGCTGGCTCGCCGTGGGCGTCCGGGCGCCGCGCGCGGCCAACGCCGTCGCCGCGATCGGCCCCCTCCGCCGCGCCGGCTTCCGGCTGGCGGGCATGGACCCGCGCCGGGAGATGCCGCGATTGGCGGACAAGAGCTTTCGTCATATGTGGGCCGAGCGGGGCGCTGATACCACGACAGGCGACGATCCCGGGATCATGCTCTGGATCGACAGTTTCACCGATGCGTTTGCCCCCGAGATCGCCTGGGCCGCGGTGGAACTCATCGAGTCGCTCGGGCACCGGGTGACGATTCCCGAACGCCGGGTGTGCTGCGGGCTCACCTGGATCAGCACCGGACAGCTCGACGGTGCGCGGCGGCGGCTGCGCGGCACGCTGGCCGCGCTGGATGCCCATGTGCGCGCCGGCGGTGTCGTGGTGGGGCTCGAGCCCTCGTGCACGGCCGCGCTGCGCTCCGACCTGCCCGAGCTGCTGCCCGACGATCCACGGGCGGCGGCGACCGCGCGTGCGGTGCGGACGCTGGCCGAATTCCTGACGGGGGACCCGGCCTGGCGTGCGCCGGACCGCCGCGGGCGGACCGTCGTCGTCCAACCGCACTGTCATCAGCACGCGATCATGGGTCACGACGCGGACCGCGCACTGCTCGAGCAAACGGGTGCGAAGATCACCGAAATTGCTGGTTGCTGTGGACTTGCCGGAAATTTCGGCATGCAATCCGGACATTACGACGTATCGGTCGCGGTTGCGGAAAACGGACTATTGCCGGCCCTGCGGAGGGCAGGTACGGGGGCCGAATTCCTCGCGGACGGTTTCTCCTGTCGTACGCAGGCGGTCCAGCTCGACGGGCGCACCGGTCGACATCTCGCCCAATTCCTGCTGGAGCACTGAGTCCTTCGCTGAAGGCGCCCGTCGCGCAAGCGCTTACGGGCTTGGAATCAGCTGCCGAACGGCAGGGTGCCCGGGGCGATCTGATAGCCGGAGCTGCCGGCGAAGATCCCGCCCATGATGTTGAGGATCGCATTCAGCAGGTTGGTAATCATTCGAGCCCTCCATTGCGTATGCCAATCGATTGCCGATTAGCTCAATCGGGCTGAAAATCGTCCGGTTCGGCGGACGCGTTACAAGGTACTGGTCGACGGATCAACGGTGCGGATCCCGGTTTCCCGCCCCGGGAGCAGGATCCGGCGCCGCGGATCCCGGGACGGACGGGGCGGCATCGTGGCCGATCCGCGCCCGGCGCACAATGTCCCGGTGGATACGAGGATCGATGCCGCGCGGACGGTGACCGCCGAGCGCCCGATCGATCTCGCCAACACCGTTGCGCCGCTGCGGCGCGGCCACGGTGATCCCTGTCATACCGTCGCGCGCGATGGGGCACACTGGCGGGCCTCGAGGCTGCCGACCGGCCCGGTCACCTACCGACTGGCCCAGGCCGGGCCCCGGGCGGTGACGGCTCAGGCCTGGGGCCCGGGTGCGGCGGAACTGGTCGACCGGCTGCCGGGGATGCTCTGCCTCGACGAGGACGTCGCGGACTTCGCCCCGGCGCATCCGAAGATCGCCGAGGCGCACCGGCGCCACCCGGGCCTGCGGATGCTGCGCACCGGCCTGATCTTCGAGGCGCTGGCGCCCGCGGTCCTCGAACAGCGCGTGCACACCGCGTCCGCGCGGGCGTCGTGGCGCCGGCTGGTGTGGAAATTCGGCGATCCGGCCCCGGGCCCCACCCCCGTCCCGATGCGGGTGCCGCCGCATGCGCAGACCTGGCGGCGCATCCCGTCTTGGGACTACCACCGCGCCAATGTCGATCCACAGCGCTCTCGGACCATCGTGCTGGCCGCGCGGATGGCCGACAAGCTCGAACAGGCCGCGACGATGGATCCCGCCGCCGCCGCCCAGCGCCTGCGTACGGTTCCGGGCATCGGCGTGTGGACCGCCGCGGAGACCGCCCAGCGTGCCCTCGGCGACTCGGATGCCCTGTCGGTCGGCGATTTCCATCTGGCCGCGACCATCGGCTGGACCCTGCTGGGCCACCCGATCGACGACGACGCGATGGTCGAATATCTCGAACCCCTTCGCCCGCACCGCTACCGGGCCGTGCGGCTGCTGGAGATCTCCGGTCAGGCGCACAAGCCCAAGTTCGGCCCCCGCACCCCGCTGGTCGACATCACCCGCATCTGACCGGGCTAGCGCTGATCCATCGCCGCGTTCGCGGCGGCCTCGGTGCGAGACAGGGCTTCGGGCACCGGGATCCGGCCCAGAAACATCTCCGACAGGCCCTGGGTGAGCACGTCGAAGGCGGCCGGGAACCCCGGTCCGCCGCCGCTGGGGATGCGGGGACCGCGCAGCACATCGAAGAAGGGCGAGACATCGATTCCTTTGTGGGCCCAGTAATCTCGATAGATGCCCTGGTCGGCGACGACGGCGGGAATGCTCGCGCCGTCCCGGGCGAGGTAGGCCTGACTCTGCGCGCCGCCGAGCCAGGCCAGCAGCCGACGGACCGCCTCGGGGTGTGGCGTCGCGGCACTGGCCACGACGCCGATCGCGTTGTCGGTGCTGACCCGCCCTGCCGGACCCTGCGGGATCATCGCCACTCCCCACGCGAACTTCGCCTGCTGGGCGATCTGCGCGAGGTTGTACGTCCCGGACTGGAACAGCGCCAGCTTCCCCTGCAGGAAGGCATTTCTGGTGAAATCGGTGTTGTCGTTGGTGTCGGCCGCCGAAGGCGATAGGTGCTCGGCGATCAGCCGGACCAGATAGTCGAAGGCCTGGGCACCCTCGGGGTTGTCGAAGACGAATCGCTGGTCCGGTCCCTGTAGACGCCCACCGGCCGAACCCAGGAACGGCAGCACGATCGACTGGAAATCGTTGGCGGCGTTGTACGGCCACAGCGCAACGGCCGCCAGCCGCCGCAGCAGCGGGGTGAAGGTGTCCTGCGCCGCGGGACCCCAGCGCAGCGTGGACAATTCGTCCGGGTCGACGTGTGCGGCCGCGAGCAGGTCCCGGTTGTAGTACACCGCCGTGCCGCCGTCCACGAATTGCGGTACCGCCCAGAGCTTTCCGCGGCGGGTGTACTGCGCCACGGCGGCCGGATCCCAGGCCCGCGCGGCATTCGGGCCCAGCAGCGCGCCGATGTCCATGAGCCGGCCCGCGTCGGCGTAGTCCTCGTACAGGTTCGACCAGTACACGTCGTCGGCGGTGCCCCCGGCCACGTCCAGCCGCAGCTTCTCCTGGTAGTTGGCCCACGGCACCACCGTGATCCGCACTTCCACGTCCGGATTCGCGCGCTGGAAGGCATCGAGCGAGGCCCGGTACGCGGGAACGAAACTCTGATCCCAGATCCGCATGCGCAGCACCGTGCGGCCCGATCCGTCGCCGCTGTGCCCGAGCCACAACGCGGCCGCGACGAGCAGTGCGACGCTGAGCGCCAGGCCCAGGACGACTCGTGTCGAGGTCTTCATTTCAGCCCCGTCCACGCGATCGACCGCAGCACCTGTCGCTGGAACACCACGAACAGCAGCACCAGCGGCACGATCGCCAGCGTGGTCGCGGCCATCACCAGGGTCCACTGGGCGTTGTACCGGGTCTGCAGGCTCGCGGTGGAGACGGTCAGCACCCGCCAGGTGTCCCCGCTCGAGGCCACCAGCGGCCACATGAAGTTGTTCCACTGCGACACGATGGTTATCAGCGCGAGCGTGGCGAGGATCGGGCGGCTCATCGGGACCATCACGTGGACGAGGATGTCCAGCGTGTTCGCACCGTCCAGCCGTGCGGCGCCGAGCAATTCCTCCGGGATCCCGCGGAAGTACTGGCGCAGCAGGAAGATTGCGTATGGCGAGGCCAGTACGAACGGAAGAATCAACGCCCAGAACGTATTCAGCCAGTGCAGCTTCGCGAACATCAGGTACAGCGGGATGAGGGTGACCATCGAGGGCACCATCATGGTGCCGAGATAGACCCAGAACAGCGCCTCGCGGCCGGGAAATTCGGTGCGGGCGAACGCGTATGCGGCCAGGATCGAGGTGAACAGCTGTCCCCCGGTGATGAATACCGTCATCAGCGCGGTGACCAGTACCGCCCGGCCGAGTCCATGCTGCAGCACCGTCGAGAAGTTTTCCCAGGTCGGCGGATCCGGCAGAGCCAGCGCGGACTCGTTCGCGAACTGCCCGGGTGTCTTGATCGCGGTGAGCGCGCTGAGCACGAGTGGCGCCACCGTGAGCAACGCGCCGCACAAGAGCAGCAGATATACCGCGCCGGTGCGGAAAAGGCCTGGGGCGGTGATTCGTTCGGAGCGGCCGCGATACTCACGCACCGAACCGGGCGCGGTCTCAGAACTCATACGCGGTCCGATTCCGGAAGTACCGGTGCTGCGCCACCGTGATCGCGAACATCACCACGAACACCACGATCGCCATCACCGCCGCCCGCCCCGGCCGCGCCGCGTCGAAGGCCTCGGAAAAGATCCGCATCGCCACCACATCGGTGTGGTTCCCGGGCCCGCCCCGGGTCAGCGCATACACCGAATCGAAGGTCTGGAATGCGGTGAGAACCCCTGTGACCAGGACGAAGAACATGGTCGGTCGCAGCAGCGGCAGCAGCACCCAGCGGATCCGCCGCCACCCGCTCGCCCCGTCCAGCGCGCCCGCGTCCAGGATCTCCTGCGGAATGGCCCGCAGCCCGGCCACGAAGAACAGCGCCACATAGCCGAAATTCGACCAGATGCTCACCGCGGCAACCGAGGGCAGCGCCAGGGCCGGATCGGACAGCCACTCGATCCGGCGCCCCAGCAGCGCATCGATCGCACCGCCGGTCGGCGCGAAGAGCCACTGCCACACCACGCCCACCGCGACCGGCGCGCACATCCACGGCAGCGCGAAGACCACCCGCAGCGCCGTCCCGCCGCGCCGCCGGGCCAGTGGCGCGGCGACGGCGAAGCCGAGCACGGTCTGCACCGGCACCACGATGACCGCCAGCGCCAGCGTCACCAGCAGCGCATGCCCGAAATCCCGATCACCCAGTACCGCACGCCAATTGCGCAGGCCCACGAACCGCATGGGCCCCAGCAGATTCCAGCTGTGCAGGCTCAGCCAGGCCACGACCGCGATCGGCAGCAGCAGAAAGCAGCCGACCCCGACCAGGCTCGGCAGCAGCAGCGCATAACTTGTCAGCGCACGACGCATCTCACGTCGGTTCACACCGTGCGAACCTACCCGTGCACCGCCGCGCTCGCTTACCACCGTCGGCGAGGCGTGTTGTGTGCCTCGCGCTGACGGTGCACATCGCCGCGATTGGTGAGCCGCACGCGGTCTGTCCCGCTCTCGCTGAATTGGCGCCTCGGACATCGCTGTTGGTCGATCCCGGGGCGCGACCCGATGGGGCGCACGTCGACATCCTCCCGATCGGTCATCGATTTCCGCCGATCAGCGGGTGAGGATCGATCGCACGGCGGGTGACTGCGCGCGCAGTGCTGCCGGTCGACTTCAGCCCGCCCGATGCGATCTACCCCGGTGCGGCTTCCCCGTCGGAGAATCCGGACCTGGCCG
This sequence comes from Nocardia albiluteola, assembly GCF_018860155.1. GTDB lineage: Bacteria > Actinomycetota > Actinomycetes > Mycobacteriales > Mycobacteriaceae > Nocardia > Nocardia albiluteola. The sequence continues at coordinate 79,090 of NZ_JAHKNI010000001.1, read as the reverse complement.
CCGGCGTACCTGTAGGTCATCCAGGCGGCCGAGACCGCGAGCGGAGGGACGGCGGATCAGTTGGTGGGCCCGCCCGCGACGTAGATGACCTGCCCCGAGACGAAGCCCGCGCCCTCGCTCACCAGGAACGATGCCGTGTGCGCGATATCCTCGGGACGTCCGACCCGCTGGACCGGGATCTGAGCGGCGGCGGCCTTCTGGAAGTCCTCGAATCCGACGCCAACCCGCGCGGCGGTCGCGGCGGTCATATCGGTGACGATGAAGCCCGGGGCGATGGCATTGGCGGTGACGCCGAACTTACCCAGTTCGAACGCGAGGGTTTTGGTGAATCCCTGCATGCCCGCCTTGGCCGCGGAGTAGTTGGCCTGCCCGCGGTTGCCCAGCGCCGAGGTGCTCGACAGGTTCACGATGCGGCCCCACTTCGCCTCCACCATGTAGGACTGCACCGCGCGGGTGAGCAGGAAGGCGCCGCGCAGGTGCACGCCCATCACCGCGTCCCAGTCGTCGACGCTCATTTTGAACAGCAGATTGTCGCGCAGGATGCCCGCGTTGTTGACCACCACGGTCGGCCCGCCCAGCGAGCCGGCCAGTTCCTCGACGGCCGCGGCCACCGAGGCCTCGTTGGACACGTCCGCGCCCAGCGCCACCGCCTTCCCGCCCGCATCGGTGATGGCCGCGACGGTGTCGGCACAGTGCGCCGCATCGAGGTCGAGCACGCCCACGGCCAGCCCGTCGGCGGCCAGGCGCTTGGCGACCGCGGCGCCGATCCCGCGGGCGGCTCCGGAAACTACGGCAACTTTGTCGGCCATGGTGGTGTGCTCCTGTCGTCTGCTGTGGGCCAGTCCACTGAGCAGCATACGAACCGGAGAGTAGGTATCAGTTCACAACCGGGGAACTCACGAGGTCCACAGCGTCCAGACGGCGCTGTGGCCGCTGCCCTGGCAGACCAGGGCGCGGCCGTCGGAGGTCCGCGCGCTCTTGTCGGTGGCCGGGGTGCAGGCGGTGCCGTTGGTGTATACGGCGGTCGAGACGTTGTACGGCCCGGTCCAGCGGTAACCGCCGTTGCCCTGCAGGCACAGCAGGGTGCTGCTGTCGGCCGCGGTGCCGATGAGTGCGGCCTGTGCGGCGGTGCACGTCTCGCCCTGGACGACGCCGACCGGCGCGCTGCTGGATGCGGCCGTCGGGGTCGTGGTGACCGGTGCGGCGGTGACCGGCGCGGTCGACGGTGCGAGCGCGGCGCTCTGCGTCGCCGGCGCGACCGTGGTGGTATCCGAGGCCGCCTGCGTATGGAACGGGTTGTGCGGCACCGTGAATCCGGACATGACCAGCAGCCCGCCGACGACCATCACCTCCGCGACGCCCATCATCATCGCGAACAGTGCCATGATGCGGCCGCGCGGATGGCCGAAGGAGATGAGCCCGAACACGATCGCCACCGGGAACAATCCCAGCAGCGCGCCGACCAGCGCCACGATCGAATACGGATTGACGATCGGCGGCACCTCGACCCGCACCCGCCCGGACCGCCGGCGGCTCCTCGACTCGTACGACTCGTCCTCCTCGGACGCGTGCGGGCGCCGCCGCACGGTGCCGGTCTCGTATGCCTCCTCCTCGGCGGCCGCGCGCCGGCGGGATTGTCCGGTGTCGTACAGCCTTTCGGTCACCTCGACCACCTGCCGGTGCGCGCCGGTGTCGTACGGCTGTTCCGCCGCGGGAGCCGCCGGCTCGTCTGCCGCACTGTCGTAGGACTCTTCGAGCTCGGAAACCGGGTTTCGGCGGGATTGTCCGGTGTCATAGACCTTCTCTATCGCGGGAGTCGAGCGGTGTGTCTGGTGTCCGCTGTTGGAGACCGGTTCCGCCATGGCGGCCGGTAGTCGGTGCGTTTGTATGTCGTCGTAGTCCGGGGCCGGTGCGGACGAGCGGATCGGCTGTCCACCGGGGTGCCCGCGGTCCGGTGCGGGTAGTCGGGTGGACTGTCCGTTGATGTGGTCACGGTCGGGTGCGGGTGCGGTCGGCCGGACCGGCTCTCCGTTGGGGTAGCCGCGGTCGGTTGGTGGTCGGTGGGACTGTCCGTTGGCATAGTTCGTGGTCGGCTCGGGCAGTCGAAGCGCCTGTCCGTTACCGGACCAGTCGTCCGGCGCCCGGCCGACCTGGCCGTTGGCGTATCCGGCTTCAGAAGGGGAGGAAGACGGGCGGGCGGTATACCGGTTGCTGTCGTCTTCCGACTGGGACAGCCGGGCCGAATATCCGTTGGTATAGCCGGCATCCGATGAGGAGGACAGTCGCGCGGTGTAACCGTTGCCGTAGTCGGCTTCCGTCGGGGACAGGCGGGCTGTATGTCCGTTGGCGTAGCCGACTTCCGACGGGGCAGGAGAGAGCCGGGCTGTCCGACCGTTGGCGTAGTTGGCTTCCGACGGCGAGGCGGGCAGTCGGGGAGCGTTCCCGTTGGCGTAGCTGGCTTCCGATGGCGAAGCCGGTAGCCGGGGCGCATGTCCGTTGGCGCGGTTGCCTTCCGACGGAGACGCGGGTAGCCGAGAAGTCTCTCCGTTGTTGTAGTTGGTTTCCGAGGGTGACGCGGGTAGTCGGGTGGCACGTCCGTTGGCGAAGTTGGCATCTGATGGGGATGCCGGTAATCGGGGCGCATGTCCGTTGGCGCCGTTGATTTCCGATGGCGACGCAGCCAGCCGGGGGGCGTGCCCGTTGGTGTGGCCGGCTTCCGTAGGGGAGGCCGGTAATCGGCGAGTCTGCGCGGTGGGGTAGACATCATTCGTGGACGGCGCGTTCCGGACGGCCTGTCCATTGGAATAGCCCCCGTCCGATATCGGATCGGGTAGACCGAGAGCGTGTCCGTTGGTAGGGAGCCCGTTTCGCGCGGCGGATGCAGGGCGCTGTCCGTTGACGTAGCGCTCGTCCGGACGCCGATCTTCCCACGGCTCCGCGGCGGGCGCCCGCATCGGACTGTTCAATACGGTGTCCCAGGGATCCGCGGCGGGCGCCTGGACGGGCCGATCCACGGGCTGCCAGTGCAGATCCTGTGCGGTAGGGGCCTGCACGCCGCGAGTCTGCGACTCGGTAACCGGCCACGGACCGCCCGGGGGTGCCCATCCCTCGGCGTCGGACTGGTTGCGGCGAGTCATGCGGTTCCTCTCACTCGAGCAGGAACCTAGTGCAACGGACCCGCCCCCTACCGAAGAGAATAGGTGCCAGGGCGCAGGAGCGATATCCGATCCGAATCGCGGTGCACGTCGCCGGTCCGCGGGTGGCGGTGAATCTTCACCGTGTCGGCCCTGGTAGGCGCGGTGATTCGGCGCTGCCCGGCCCGCCGGGCGTCAACCCCTTTCCGCCCGGCGGATCTGCCTCGGCCGCTATTGCGCGCAGTGCTCGGACAGGAGCCGCTCGCCGACGATCGCCGTGCGTAATCGCAGCATTGAAACCGCAACCCAGAACAGGAAACGGTCGTAGCCGTTCAGCGGCGCATGCGCCGGGCGGCCCCGGAACAGCGTGCGAGGCACCGGAGCGCAGTGGCGGGTCGGCCTGCGGGCCGCGGGCGCGGCCAGGTACAACAGCGCGCCCTTCCGCCCGGGAGCGGGAGTGTGCCGCGCGGGCGCGTCGGCCCGCCGGGCGGTGGTGCGGCTGGGAGGAGGGAGCAGCCGCACCACCTTTCGGTGCCCCGTGTCCGCCCACCCCGCGGGCTTCGCCGACGCCGACGGCCTACCGGCCCCTCTGACCAGCGGGGTGTTCACGGCAGCGCCCGCTCGTCGAGTACGCAGCGGCCCTCTTCGACCAGGACGGCGCGGGCTCGGCGGCGCACCCGGCACAGGTCGACCGAGCACTCCAGGTGCAATTGCATTGCGGCGTGGGCCTGTTCGACGGTCATGATGCCCGGATCGACCCCGCAACGTAGTAGTCCCGCCACGGGCATGTTCAGGTTGGTCAGCTGCACGACAGGGCCCCCTCGCGTTGTTGTCCGCGTCGTCGCGGTGGCGGCTGGTCGTCCCAGGGCTGCTGATGGATCGCCATGCCGAGTGCTTCCAGGAGCGTCAGTCCCACCTTGGTCGCCAGACCCCCGACCGAATCGAGCAGTGGGGGCACCGCTTCGGCAACCTGCAATGCGGCCACCGCCTGTGCACAGGTCAGGGTCCGGCCGGGCAGATACGAGACCACCCAGCCCTCCTGCCCGACGCTGCGGGCCCTGTGGGGGGTGCGGTCGCTGGTCATCAACGACGACCCGATGACGTGTACTGCCATGACTCCTCGTTCCTGCGTGCGAATCCTGATGGTGCCCGGAGGTTTCGAGATCGCGCCGTCCACAGAGCGCGTGTACCAGAGATGTTAACTCCGAGCACACATCCAGCATCCGCCAATCGCCGTAGGGACGCGCCCGGATTGGATATCCATGGCGAATTCGGGCGAATGTCCAGCAGCGAATCCATCTGGGGGAGGAAGATTCTCCATAGTGGACGAGAGGCCCCCTGTCGATGCGACGGAGGCCGGGGCGGGGAGCGCGCAAGGGGGCTCCACTCTCCCCCGGCCAGTGCTTGATGCCGGCGGCATCCGAATGGAACGGAGTGTGCTGTGCCTGAAAGTTCCGAAACGAGTGCGGACAACACCTCGTCGTCGACCGTGCCGAGACGCCAGCTCGGAAGACATCTGCGGGACTGGCGAACTCAGTCCGGTCAGACCATCGCGGAGGCGGCGCGGCTGATGGAGTGGGGCGCAAGCACGCTGCAGCGCCTGGAGAAGGGACAGGCAGATCGCATACGCACCATAGACATTCAGGAACTTTGCCGCATCTACGGCATCCCGGAGGAATTCGCCGAGGGACTCAAGGGCCTAGCCCAGCAGGCCGCGGTGAAGAGCTGGTGGCACGCCTACGGTGACCTGATCCCCGAAAACTTCGATGTCTTCGTGGGTTTGGAGGCATCGGCGCAGTGCCTGACCTCCCACCAGTCCGAACTGGTTCCGGGCCTGCTGCAGATCGCCGAATACGCCCGTGCGCTGAACAGCCTGGGCTATCCCGGGGACACCGAGGCGGAGCTGGAGCGGCGGGTCCAGCTGCGACTTCAGCGGCAGGCCTTGATAACTCGCAGAAATCACCCGGCAACCCTGAACGTGGTGCTGGACGAGTCCGTGTTGCGCCGCGTCGTCGGAAGTGCAAGGGTGATGGCGGCGCAGCTTCGGCACTTGGCCGACATCAGTACTCGGGACAATGTCACGCTGCGCATCTTGCCCTTCGCAGCCGGTGTCCCCCTGGGGCTTTCGCCCGGCCCGTTCGTAATTCTCGAGTTCGGTACCGACAGCAAGGGGCAGCCGGTGGAGCCTCCCGTGGTGTACGTGGAGGGTTTCACCGGAGACCTGTATCTCGAGAGGAAAGCCGACGTGTGTCGGTATCGACAGGCGCACGAGGCTCTGCAGCGCAGCGCGTTGGATGTTGACAGCAGCAGGCAACTGCTTCGGCAGATCGCGAAGGAATACATGGCATGAGTGGGGTCCCGCGCTGTGCGAACCGCGCTCGCGCCGGAAAGGACGAGACGATGAGCAGAGAGCTGGACGGCGCTCGGTGGTTCAAGAGCAGTCGTAGCGGCGCGGGCAAGGAGTGCGTTGAGGTCGCCTTTCTAGGCACCGGGCGGGTCGGCATCCGGGACAGCAAGAATCCGGGCGGTCCGGCGCTGATCTTCGGCCCGGACGACTGGGCGGCGTTCACCTCGGCGGTGTGCGGCGGGCGCTTCGACCGCTGATCGCCGCACGCTGGGCGGGTCCGGCATCCGGGCGCGGACCCGCCCGGTAGGTGCCATCTGCGTGGCCGAATATTCGCTGTTCGGCCGAGTGGCGGTGATGATCACGAAACGGTGGCCGTTGTGCAACGAAACCATGTTTGCCAATGTCTGTTATGGGTAAACCCTATATGTGGACCGAGGGCTGAAAAATACTCCGCGGTACCGCAAGCCGTTGCCCGGCGATTGGGTGGAACGCCTGATTGTGGGAATGCTGTTCGCGGTATCGGCCGGCGGTGTGTACACACTGACCGGGGCGGTGTTTTCGGCGTTGCTCATCGGCCTGCTCGTCGCGGGCGTGGCCGTCGGGGTTGTCACCCAGCTCTAGCCCGCCGCGGGCCCACGCCGCGAGGCTGATTCCCAGGCCAGGGCCCTGCCGTAGAGCATTCCCACCGAACACCACACTGCCCCGTCCCGATCGAACATCGGGACGGGGCAGTGTGGTGTCCGGCTACCGCCGGAAGAGCTTGTTGCCCAGCCAGACGATCGGATCGTATTTCCGGTCGGCGACCCGTTCCTTCATCGGAATCAGGGCGTTGTCGGTGATCTTGATATGTTCCGGGCACACCTCGGTGCAGCACTTGGTGATATTGCAGAGGCCCAGACCGAATTCGTCCTGCGCCATATCACGACGATCGGCCACATCCAGCGGGTGCATTTCCAGCTCCGCGACCCGCATCAGATACCGCGGGCCCGAGAAGGCGGCCTTGTTGTCGTCGTGATCGCGCACCACGTGACAGGTGTTCTGGCACAGGAAGCACTCGATGCACTTGCGGAACTCCTGCGACCGCTCCACGTCGACCTGCTGCATCCGGTAGTCGCCGGGCTTCAGGTCGGCCGGTGGGGTGAACGACGGGATCTCCCGGGCCTTCTGATAGTTGAACGACACGTCGGTCACCAGATCGCGGATCACCGGGAAGGTGCGCATCGGGGTCACCGTCACGACCTCCTCCCGGGTGAAGGTGGACATGCGCGTCATGCACAGCAGCCGCGGGCGGCCGTTGACCTCGGCCGAGCAGGATCCGCACTTGCCCGCCTTGCAGTTCCAGCGCACGGCCAGATCGGGCGCCTGGGTGGCCTGCAGACGGTGGATGATGTCGAGCACGACCTCGCCCTCGTTCACCTCGACGGTGAAGTCCGCCAGGGCGCCACCCTCGGTGTCGCCGCGCCATACTCGGAATTGGGCGTCGTAACCCATTGCTACGCATCCCCTTTCACGGAGGATTCAGCTACTGCCGGATGATCGGCGAGTTCTGCAGGGGTGTAATACTTCTCGAGTTCGCCGAGGTCGAATAGCGCGAGCAGCTCCTCGCGCATCGGCTGCTGCGGCTCGTTGGTGACGGTGACCGCGGGCACGGTCTGGCCCACCCCGTCCGGATCGACCCGGCAGACCAGCAGCGTATTGCGCCAGTCCGCGTCCATCTTCGGATGATCGTCGCGGGTGTGCCCGCCCCGGCTCTCGGTGCGCAGCAGCGCCGCGTGGGCCACACATTCGCTGACCAGCAACATGTTTCGCAGATCCAGCGCCAGGTGCCAGCCCGGGTTGAACGCCCGCTTGCCTTGCACGGTGACGTGGTCGAAGCGCTCGCGCAGCTCGCCGAGCTTCTGGATGGCCTCCTGCAGCTCGTGTTCCTTGCGGATGATGCCGACCAGATCGTTCATGGTCTGCTGCATGTCGGAGTGCAGGGTGTACGGGTTCTCGGCCTCGCCGTCGGCGGGCGGATCGAACGGCGCCAGCGCGGTTTTCTCGGCCATCTCGATATCGGCCTCGGACACCGCGGGACGATCGGCGAGCCCCTCGACGTAGGAGGCCGCGCCCAGGCCCGCGCGGCGGCCGAAGACCAGCAGGTCCGACAGCGAGTTGCCGCCGAGCCGGTTGGATCCGTGCATGCCGCCGGAACATTCACCGGCAGCGAACAATCCGGGCACCGCCGCGGCCCCGGTGTCCGGGTCCACCTCGATACCGCCCATGACGTAGTGGCAGGTCGGCCCGACCTCCATCGGCTCGCTCGTGATGTCCACGTCCGCAAGCTCTTTGAACTGATGGTGCATCGAGGGCAGCCGCCTGAGGATCTCCTCGGCGGGCAGCCGGGAGGCGATATCGAGGTAGACGCCGCCGTGCGGGGTGCCGCGGCCCGCCTTGACCTCCTCGTTGATGGCGCGAGCCACCTCGTCACGCGGGAGCAGGTCCGGGGTGCGGCGCGCGGAATCGTTGTCGCGCAACCACTGATCGGCCTCCTCCTCGGTCTCGGCGTACTGCCCCTTGAAGACCGCGGGAATGTAGTCGAACATGAACCGCCTACCCTCGGTGTTCTTCAGCACCCCACCGTCGCCGCGCACACCCTCGGTGACCAGGATGCCCTTCACGCTCGGCGGCCAGACCATTCCGGTCGGATGGAACTGCAGGAACTCCATGTTGATCAGCGTCGCCCCGGCCCGCAGCGCCAGCGCGTGCCCGTCGCCGGTGTACTCCCAGGAATTGGAGGTCACCTTGTAGGACTTGCCGATTCCGCCCGTCGCCAGCACCACCGCAGGGGTCTCGAACAGGATGAAGTTGCCCGATTCGCGCCAGTACCCGAAGGCCCCGGCGATCCGGTCGCCGTCCTTGATCAGGTCGGAGATGGTGCATTCGGCGAAAACCTTGATGCGCGACTCGTAGTCGCCGGTGGCCGCGAAATCCTCCTGCTGCAGCGAGACGATCTTCTGCTGCATGGTGCGGATGATCTCGAGGCCGGTGCGGTCGCCGACGTGCGCCAGGCGGGGATAGGTGTGGCCGCCGAAGTTGCGCTGGCTGATTCGCCCGTCTGCCGTCCGATCGAACAGCGCCCCATAGGTTTCCAGCTCCCAGACCCGGTCGGGGGCCTCGAGGGCGTGCAGCTCGGCCATCCGCCAGTTGTTCAGGAACTTCCCGCCACGCATCGTGTCCTTGAAATGCGTTTGCCAGTTGTCCTTCTCGTTGGCGTTGCCCATGGACGCCGCGCAGCCGCCCTCGGCCATGACGGTGTGCGCCTTGCCGAACAGCGACTTGCACACCACCGCGACTGACAGGCCGTGTTCGCGCGCCTCGATCACCGCGCGCAGTCCGGCGCCGCCGGCACCGATCACCACGACGTCGTACTTGTGCCGTTCGACTTCAGGCATGGAACCGAATACTCCTGTAAGGGCAGGGATTTGGGGATGGTGAGGGGACCACTGCGGCGATCAGTTGACGAACCGGAGGTCCGTGAGGGTGCCGCTGGCCACGAGCATGACGTAGAAGTCGGTCAGCGCGAGGGTGCCCAGCGTGGTCCACGCCAGCGTCATGTGACGAGTGTTCAGCTTGGACACCTGGGTCCAGAACCAGTACCGCACCGGATGCGCGGAGAAGTGCTTCAGGCGCCCGCCCGCGATGTGCCGGCAGGAGTGGCACGAGAGCGTGTAGGCCCACAGCAGAATCACGTTGGCCACCAGGATGATGTTGCCCAGCCCGAAGCCGAATCCGCCGGTCTTGCCGTGGAAGGCCATGATCGCGTCGTAGGTGTTGACCAGCGAGACGATGACCGCGATGTAGAAGAAGTAGCGGTGCGCGTTCTGGATGATCAGCGGAAGTTTGGTCTCGCCGGTGTATTTCGCGTGCGGCTCGGCCACCGCGCAGGCCGGCGGGGAGAACCACACCGAGCGGTAGTAGGCCTTGCGGTAGTAGTAGCAGGTCAACCGGAACAGCAGCAGGAACGGCAGGGCCAGGAAGCCGAGCGGAATCCAGCTCGGCAGCGCGCCCACCCAGTGGCCGAAGTGGCTGGCGCCCGGCGCGCACGAGGTGCTGATGCACGGCGAATAGAACGGCGTCAGATAGTGGTAGTCCGGGACCCAATAGGCCGTTCGCACAAAGGCTCTGACCGTTGCGTATATGACGAATGCGGCCAGCCCGAGCACCGTCGCCAGCGGGGGTACCCACCAACGGTCGGTGCGCAGTGTGCGGTCCGCGATTCGTGCCCGGCCCCGGCTGAAGACTCCCGTGCCCGAATCGGTAGCTGAACGTGTTGCCAGTTCGCTCACAGCAGAATGCCTCGCTGATCTACCCCGTGGAACGTCATCGTTACCTCCGGCATCGAATGTGATGCTGAGCACCATACGGCACCTGTGCTATCGCCTGTCACGGGTCTCAGGAATATCGACCCGGCTCGATTCATATGATTTGCGCCACATTTTCTGATCATGGCCGGGCGTGCCGGAGGCGGGCGAACCCTAAGCAAATCTAATGAACTCGGTTGGCCAACAAGGTCATTCGGCACGGATTCGAATCGGTGCGTTTCACATCGGAACTACCTTGCCGCGCTCCCGCGCACCAGCAACAACCCGGCGGACCATGATCGACGGGCGGGCGGGGCGTTCGCATCGATAGCGGCCGGGCATCGCCGATAGGGGTGTTCGGCGTATCCGAATGGCGGCGGGTGGGCGATGCGGTAGCTGGGCGAGTGGGCGCCGGAGGCGGCCGTCGCGCGCGAGTGGGGTGATCCGGTCGGTCGCAACAAGCCCGACGATGCGCGCGGAAACATCGCTCGGGCCCTTCGGCAGTTCCCAGGCTCGGCGGCCCGGGTGAAGGGTCTGCCGTGTGGGGCGGCGACGCGTAGTCGTGGTGACCGGATGCGGGGCCGGCCCCGCGCGCCCACCTGTATTGGATCGGGTTCGGCGACGCGGCGGAAGCAAATCGGGCTTGGCGACACGGCAAAGCCCGGCCAGGGCACGCGCATCCAACGACACGCACCGACGCGCCCGGCCGGACTACGCGAGGGGATTACGAAGCTGGATACCTATTTGGTGCGAGGCCGGGAGTGGAAGCCGAGGCCCTCGTCCTGTGCGCCCATCCACGCCGCCTCGTCGGACTTGCTGTCGGGCACGTAGATGACCTCCTGATCGCGGCGTGAGGTGATCTCCGGTGGCGGCGCCTGCTCGAAGTCTTCGGAGTCGAGGAGCAGCCGCTCGAGGTCGTTTTCCAGGCGCCGCACGGAATTGGCGTTCCCGTAGTGGTCCCGCAGCGTGCCGATGCACTTCTGCAGCTGGCTGACGACGGTATGGAGCTCTGCAATATCGCTGCGTGTCATCGAAACCTCCTCGAGCCCGTGTGGTGGACGACCGCTGCGCTGCGCCGCCCGAGTATGCGATCCTGTGACTGACCGCACATCGTGATCTACAACACAGTAGCGGATCTTTGGCATCTTGGCTCGTCCGGAGCCTGAAACGCCTTGTCATCCGGCCGCGGCCAGTGCCGTGCCCGGTCCGCTCGTCGCGCCCCGCGCACGCTCGACGAGGGCGACGACCGCGACGGCGACCTCCTGTGGACGCTCCAGGATCACGCTGTGTCCCGCGCCGTCGAGGCGGACCAGTTCGGCCCCCGACAGCTGCGAGGCGAGCACCACCGAGTGTGCGAACGGGATCAGGAGGTCGGCCGAACCGGCCAGCACCAGGGTCGGCAGATCGGCCAGCAGCCGCAGCGTCGCGTTCTCGTCGAACCGGATCAGCGAATCCAGGAAGCAGGCCATGGTCAGCAGCGGCGTGTCGTTGATCATCGTGGTGGCGAGGGCGAGCATGCGCGGGCTCACCGCCCGGGTGCCGAAACTTGCCTCGCGGATGATCGGTTCGAAGAGGTGGCGGCTGAACCGCTTGGACGCCTGCATGACCCGCGGCGCCCGGCGCACCGCGACCTGTAGCGAGTTCACGGTGTGCCGGTTCAGGAACCGGGCCAGCCCGACGTGGGCGATGCCGCCGGCCGCCGCGGCGATCAGGCCGATGCCGGCGACGCGTGTGCCGATCGCGGCGGGAAACAGCCGGGCGTAGGCGAGCACGACCATCGCGCCCATCGAATGTCCCACCAGGACAACCGGTCCCGCGGGGGCCACCGCGCGCAGCACCGCGTCCAGATCCCGGCCGAGCTGATCGATGGTGTAGGCGGCCGGGTCGGACGCGCCGGAGGCGCCGTGGCCGCGGTGGTCGTAGCACACCATGCGCGCACCGCCGCCGGGCCATTCCCCGTGCGAGAGCAGCTGTTCGCACACCAGGGACCAGGAGTCGGCGCGCAGGCAGTGGCCGTGTACGAACACGACGGTGAGTGGTGCGTCGGACGGGCCGAATTCGCGCACGGCGAGCGGGGTTCCGTCGTCCGCGCTGACGGTGATGTGATGGCCGTCGTGGTCGGCGGCGCGCACAGGTCGTACCCACCTCGTGGGCTCCGCAGGCTCCGCCGACTTGCCATCTCCTGTTGGTATGGACACAACGCCTCCTGTAAGAGTCGCTCTTGCCCGGTTGTCGGTAGATATTTCCGGCGCGTTAACCGCTCTAACCGGCCGTTATGCACATGTTGTGTGATTGCCGCCGCGCCTCGATTGCGGGCGGGCCGGTGTGAAGCCGGACGCTTACACGTGTCATAGGGAGGGTTCCGGATGGGTTTCTACCAATTTCTAGCCCATTTCCTATAGATCGATATAGATGCCCGCCCCGTGAGTTCTCAGATCTTTATACGACAATCTAGTAAATTATCTAGATCGCTGAATAGTTACCGATCGCGCCGCGGATCCACCGCAAGAATCCCCGCCGGGTGCGCGTCGGACGACGACGGTTGCACGCCTGGATCGGCGCGAGGCGGCGACGACCCCATTCACCGCCGGGCCCGTCGGTGCCGATGATCAACCGACAGCGACGGTTTCGCCCCGGCGGAGATGGTTCTCCGGTCGGTGACCGGAGCGTCAGGTCGCCGTGGTGCTTCGGGTCGAGGGCAGGAATGGGGTCAGCAGGTTGGTCTCCGTGGACGGGCCCATCTGCCATTCGGCGATCCACGGACCGGTGCCCTCGCTCGGGTCGATCACGCCGTCCTCGAGCCAGCTGTACCGTCCGTCGAGCACGCCGCGGGTCAGCCGGGTATCGGCGTCATCGGTGTTGTCCCACAGCTTGTCGAACAGCTCGCGCACCCGGACGCGGGACTGGCGGCAGAACACGTCGGCCAGTTCCTGTGCGGCGTCGGCCTGCGAATCACCCTGTGCGCGTAGTGCTTGCGCCCGCACGCAGGCCGCCGACATCGCGAACAGCTCGGCGCCGATATCGACGATGCGGCCCAGGAAGCCCTGACGGTACTCGAGTTTGGCCTGCCAGCGCCCCATCGCGTACATCAGCGCCCGGGCCTGCTTGCGCGAGGACCTTTCGACGAAGCGCAGATGCCTTGCCAGCGGCCCGAATTCGGTGAATGTCGCGGGCATCGTGCCGGGCCCCACGGCCAGCTGCGGGAACCACTTGGCGTAGAAGCCGCTCGCGCCCACCGCCGCCCTGGCCTTGTCCTTGAACTCGGCATTGCGATCGACCAGCGCGCCGGCCGCGGCCATGTGCGCATCGGCCATCTCGCGGGCGATCAGCAGCCGCATGATCTCGCTCGAGCCCTCGAAGATCCGGTTGATGCGCAGATCGCGCAGCAGCTGTTCGGCCCCGACGGCACGCTCGCCGCGGGCGCGCAGCGAGGCGGCGGTCTCGTAGCCGCGCCCGCCACGGATCTGTACGAGTTCGTCCGCGATCCGACAGCTCATCTCCGAGGCCCACAGTTTGGCCAGTGCCGCCTCGATCCGAATGTCGTTGCGGTCCTCGTCGCACATCGCCCCCGACAGGTCCAGTGCCGCCTCGAGGGCGAAAGTGGTTGCGGCGATGTAGGACAGCTTCTCCGCGACCGCGCCGTGCTCACCGACCGGGCGCCCCCACTGCACGCGGTTGACGGCCCATTCGCGCCCGATCTTCAGTGACCACTTGGCCGCGGCGGTGCACATCGCGGGGATCGCCAGGCGCCCGGCATTGAGGGTGGTGAGCGCGATCTTGAGGCCCTCGCCCTCGCGGCCGATCAGATTGCGCCGCGGCACGCGCACGTTGTGCATCCGGGTGACGCCGTTCTCGATGCCGTGCAGGCCCATGAAGGAGTTGCGGCGTTCCACGGTGATCCCGGGGGAATCGGCCTCCACCACGAATGCCGAGATGCCGCCGCGATGGCCCTCGCTCTTGGGGACCCGCGCCATGACGACCAGTAGTTCCGCCACCACGCCGTTGGTGGTCCACAGCTTGACGCCGTTGAGCTCGTAGGCCTCGCCGTCCGCGGTCGGGGTCGCGGTGCTGGCCATGCGCGCGGGGTCCGAGCCGACGTCGGGCTCGGTGAGCAGGAAGGCGCTGACCGCCCCGCGGGCGCAGCGCGGCAGGAATTCCCGCTTCTGCTCCGGGGTGCCGGCCAGTTTGAGCGGTTCGGGCACGCCGATCGACTGATGCGCCGAGAGCAGTACTCCCAGGCTGGGATGGGCGGAGCCGACGATCATCAGCGCCCTGTTGTATCCGACCTGCGAAAGTCCTTGTCCACCATAATCTTGCGGGATCTTGAGCCCGAAGCAGCCGAGATCGGCCAGCCCCTCGACGTACTCCGCGGGAATCTTCGACTCGGCCTCGATCCGGCCGCTGTCGATGGTTTCGCAGTAGGCGCGAAGTTTGGCCAGGAACTCCCCCATCCGGGCCTCGTCCGGGGCCGAGGGGCTCGGGAAGGGATGGATCAGGTCGAGCCGGAACCGACCCAGGAACAGTTCCTTCGCGAAGGATGGCTTGGCCCAGGTGGTTTCGCGAGATTCCTCGACGAGCGCGCGGGCCTGCTCCTCGGTGGCGTCGACTTTCGAAGTGGTCGCCATGATGTCCTCCTCGGACGTGACCGGAATCACATTCGAGTGTAGGAGCGTTTGTTACCAGCCGGTAGGGGATTGTCGAGATTTGTAGAATTAAGCAACGCTGCGGAGATACTTCCCGAAGTGCGGCACGGTGAACCCGATGGTGCCGCGCTCCGCGGAGTAGATCAGGCCCTTCTTGATCAGCCCGTCCCTGGCCGGCGACAGGGAGGCGGGGCGGCGGCCCAGCTCCTTGGCGATGGCCGCGGTCGCGACCGGGCCGTCGTCGCCGGACAACTCGGCCATGGCGCGCATGTACTCGCGCTCGGCCGGTGTCGCCCGCTCGTAGCGGGATCCGAAGAAGCCGACCGCGAGTTCCTCCTCCGCGGCGGGGGCGGCCAGCTCCACATCCTCGGCCGTGATCGGGCTCTGCGCGGCCAGATCCCAGGTGGCCTTGCCGTAGGCCTGCACGAAATACGGGTAGCCGTCGGCCTTGAGGTACAGCGAATCCAGCGCCTCCGGGCTAAATTTCACCTGCTCGCGGTCGGCGGGCGCGATGAGCGCCAGGTCGGCCGATTCGCGGTCGAGCCGATCGATGCGGTGATAGCTGAACAGCCGCTCGGAGTAGCTCTTCGAGGCCGAGAGCACCGCCGGCAGATGTGGCAGCCCCGCGCCCACCACGATCAGTGGCGCCGCCTCCTGACTCAATTCGTGGCAGGCCCCGCAGATCGCGGAGATGTCCGGCGCGGACAGATCCTGCATCTCGTCGATGAAGATCGCGATGCCGACGCCGATCTCGCGGGCCACCTGTGCCGCCTCCATCAGCAGTTCCACCAGGTCGATCTCGATATCGCCGGAGTCGGCGCGCCCGGTGACCGCGGGGACGTCGATGCCGGGCTGCCAGCGCTCCCGCATGCCCTTGTCCGCGGTGGAGCGCAGCGCGAAGGCCTTTAGTATGCCCAGGAAGTCGTCGACCATCTCCAGGTTGCGATGCGTCACCGCGATCGAGCGCACGGCCATGTGCAGCGCCGAGGCGAGCGGACGGCGCAGCTCCTGCTCGGGCCGGGCCTCCAATTTGCCTGTGCCCCAGTCCCGGGAGCGGGCGGCCGAGCGAAGCTGGTTGAGCAGCACGGTCTTTCCCACGCCGCGCAGGCCGGTCAGCATCACACTGCGTTCCGGCCGGCTCCGGGAGATTCGCTCGAGCACGATGTCGAACGCGTCGAGCTGCTTGGCGCGGCCCGCGAGTTCGGGCGGGCGCTGTCCGGCGCCGGGAGCATACGGATTCCGCACGGGGTCCATGCCGGTACACCGTACCGCCGGTACGGGAAAATCTTCGGACGTCTAGGGCGATCCCTAGAGACGGCTATCGACCGGCATGCATCGCGCGAAACCGGCTGCCATACAGCGATATTTCGGCAAACCGGATCGACCGGTCCTTCGGTCGGGTGCGGACGCGATATTGCGTGGACTCGGACGGCGGTCGCCGTCGGCTCTCTAGGCTTGTCGGGAGTTCATATCCGGATATCGAGCGCAGGAGGGTCATGACCGAGGAGTCCGTTCCCACCGTCGCCGAGGTGGTCGAGTCCTGGAACGTGCCGGCCGAGGCGCCGGTCGCCACGCGCATCCGCCAGAACATACTCGCGGCCATCGAGCAGGGGCTCGACGATCCGCAACTGGTGGCCGACCTTGCCGTCGGACCACTGGTGATGGCGCTGGGCCGGCTCGAAGTGGGGCTGGCGCAGGCGCAGCGGCGCATCGAGGAACTCGAGCAGGCACTCGGCGGGCGATGAGCCGCGCGGTGCGCCGGGGTGTCGCATGTACGTCGATGTCCGACACGCCGACGCCGATGCGCGACACGTCGTCGATGGGAAGTGAAACAAGGGTCGCCGCGCGGTGTAACGGCGGCGAGTATCAGTTCGATATCCCCTGTGCCCGAGCCGATATCGGCTCGTTACCCGACATTGCGGGTCACAGAATCGCAGGTCGTGCGGGGGCTTTCCGACCCCGCACCCACACGCTGAGCGTTGGGGTGGACAACCCCGCCGCGTAGCCGTAATCTTCTCGTGACTTGATGGAGTTTGTCGCTTCGCAGGAGAACGGCCCGTCGAGTTACCGCCTAATCGGCGCCCGGGTCGCGGCCCGTTCGCCGAACCGAGGACCCAGATGTAATGGGGTGAATCCTCGCCGGTCGCAAGGCCGGTGAGGTAGGACCGATCTTCCCGGCCCGAACCCGTCAGCTAACTCGGTCGGCGGGTGGATGGAAGAAACAGGAGACTCAGCTCGGTGGGTAAGCACAGTTTGCAACGGGAATCCCGGCTCCCGAATTCCGTCAAGGGTGCGATCGTCATGGGTGCGGTGGCCGCAACAACCGGTGCGATGCCGGCTGTTTCGGCGATGGCCCAGACCATCAACGTGCCCGGTGTCGGAAACTTCGATGTGCCGGTCGATCCCTCGTTGACCCAGCAGGTCAAGGCCGTGAACCAGGCGCTGGCCGATCACGCCGACCTCATCAAGGATCACGCGGATCAGATCAAGGCCGCGCAGAAGCAGTTCGCGCCGCAGAGTCTGCAGCAGTCCGACATCCCGGGCCTCACCGCCGGCATTCCGAATCCGTTTGCCGCTCAGAACAAGAACACCGCCGCTGACGTCGCCCTCGATGCCGCCAAGAGCAAGCTCGGCGCGGAGTACATCTGGGGCGCCTCGGGTCCGTCGAACTTCGACTGCTCCGGCCTCGTGCAGTGGGCCTACAAGCAGGCCGGAATCAATCTGCCGCGCACCAGCTTCGAGCAGTCGCACGTCGGCAAGCCGGTCGCCCTTAAGGACCTGCAGCCCGGCGACCTGCTCGTCACCGAGGGCGGCGGCCACGTGCAGATGTACGCCGGCGATGGCAAGGTCATCCAGGCGCCGCAGTCGGGTGAGACCGTCAGCTACGCGCACGTGAACCCCAGTGAGATCGTTACCGCGCGTCGCGTAGCCTGATTCTGGGGCGAATGGCGATACTTCCGCGGGCCCGTCGGGCGTATCGCGCTGAGGAGCCAAACTGCCACCGACACAACCGAGCGCAGCCCGGGTCGACTCCTGGACCTGGGCTGTTCGGCTGTTCAAAACCAGATCAGCCGCGGCATCGGCATGCCGCGGCGGACATGTGAAGGTGAACGGTGTCGCGGTCAAGCCCGCGCATCAGGTCAAGCCCGGTGACGAGGTCCGAGTCCGGCAGAGCGGACTCGAGCGCATCGTCATCGTCGAGCAGATCATCACCAAACGCGTCGGCGCCGCGATCGCCGCGCAATGCCTGATAGACAAGAGCCCGCCGCCGCCCGCACCCGAGATCGCGGCGGCCATGCCGCGCCGGGACCGCGGCGCGGGCCGCCCCACCAAGCGCGAACGTCGTGAGACGGATCGCCTGCTAGGTCGTGACGCCGACCCGCCTCCCCGCGATTTCAGGCCGGACTGAGGTGCCACGCCGGTGCTCTCAGCGGCTGACGGTCAGGCTTTCGGTGCGGCCTTCGCCGCCATCGCGGCGGCTGCCGCTGCGACCGCGATCGTGACCAGCGCCCCCAGCATCATCGCCGCCGCCTCGCCGCGGGCCAGCACGTGCAGCTGGGTGCCGATCGTGACCGCTGCGACCGGCACGCCGATCTGGGCCGCCGCCAGCGCGCCGTAGGTGATCGGCTGGCCCAGCACACGCATCAGCACATGGGCCAGCACCGCGGCCAGACCCAGACCCAGACCCAGCAAAATCAGGCGGGGCCGGTCGGCGAATTCGCGCAGATTCAGCTCGGCGCCCAGCCAGACGAAGAACAGTGGACTGAGGAACCCCTCGGTGATCGCGAAAAGCTGCCGCGCCACCCGCCGCGGCTCTCCGACTCCGGCCACCGCGAGTCCGGTCGCGAAGCCCGCCAACATGATCGACACGTGGGTGTGGGTCGCCACGGCGGCGATGGTGAACAGCAGCGCCAGGCTTACTCGCAATTCCAGAGCGAACTTTCGCTTCTCCGATACCTCATGGGCCCGATGACGCAGACCGGACCGCTCCAGGTACCGCAGCACGAAGAACAGCACCACCGCGGAGGCGGCGACGGCCAGGGCGCCCAGCGTGGCACGCCCCGCATCGGCGATGTCGATGACCAGTGGCAGCGCCACGATGCTCGCGGTATCGGCCAGCGCCACCTGCGCCATCAGCTCCAGCACCGGCTTGCCGCTCAGGCCCTGGGAATCGATGATCGGCAGTGCCAGGGCCGCCGAGGAGGAGGCGATCAGCACCGAGTACACCGCGCCGTGTCCGGTGCCGAACCACCCGGCCAGCGCGTAACCCGCCGCCGCGGCGACGATTCCGACCAGCACCGCCCGCATCGCCCCGACCGCCAGCGCCGAGCGCACCGCCGGATCCCGCACCGGCACATGGGTGCCCGCGACGAACATGACCAGCGCGAATCCCATATCGGCCAGGAAAGTGAAGGTGGGGTCGCCGGTGTGCAGGATTCCGAATCCCGTGGCGCCGAACAACACTCCGGCCAGCAGCTCCCCCACGATCACCGGAACATGCCAGGCGCCCCGCCATGACAGCAGCGGGCCCGCCAGCCCGACCGCCAGCACCAACGCGAGCGTGGAGAAAGTCAACGGTTACTTCTTCGACTTCGACGAGCCGCCCGACTTCGCGGACTTCTTCGCCGCCTCGGCCGCCACCGGCTTGCCGTCGCGCATGGTGGCGAGTTTCGTTGGAATCGGAATGTTCTCGTCGGCGTGATAGCACGCGCACACGCGGTGGTAGCCGTCGGCGATCTGCATCGGGGTGCCGGTGAACAGATCGCCCTGGACCAGCAGGATCGGGGACATATGCTTACCGGTCAGGATCTTCGCCAGATCCGCGCGCACGTGCGGATTGTCCGGCGGCAGCAGCGGCAGCTGGGCCGCGCGCAGGATGTCCTTGGCCTTCTTGTGCACCACCGGCGCGGAACGCAATTGGTCCACCAGAGCCATCACGGTGTCGGGGTCGGCCAGTAGCTCCAGATAATCGCCCGCGGCCGGGTAGTCGTGGGTCTCCGGCTCGTCCAGCCAGCGCACGGCGGGTTCGGTACTTGTCATCGGGTAATGGTAGACGTCCACATCCGTGCGGCGAATGATTGGTAAACATTCAATCGGGTGAGGTCGCGGCCCGGGCCGTTCGTCGTCGTGAGGGCGTCCGGACCCGATCCGCCCCCGCCGCGTGCGTGTCGGCGGCGTGGTTCACGGTTTCTCCTCGCCGGTCGGTGCTGGATCGGACGGCTCCGCCGCGGCGGCATCGGGAAAGGGCGCCGCGGCGTGCCTCGCCAGCGTCGCCTTGTCGATGGTCGAATCGAGCAGGGCGATGGTGTGGCCGGGCAACAGCGCCGCTCGGCCGGGTGGGGCTGCCGCGGGGACGGGCAGTGCGGTGCGCAGCCGGGTGGCCAGCGGCGAGACATCGTTGGTCGGTGTGTAGTCGAGCGCCAGTAGGTAGGGCCCGCGACGGGTGCGCGCGGCCGCGAGCACAGCCGTGCCGCTCGCGGTGTCGAAGGGGGCGATCCCGGCCCGGCGGGCCTGCGCCACGCCGTCGTGCTCGTCGGCCGAGAGGCCCGATGCCCAAGTGCCCCAGCCGATGCTGATCACCCGGCGGTGGTCGTGGATGTGGGCCGCCGCGTCCAGGGCGGCGTTGGCGGCGGCGTAGGCGGCCTGCCCGGGCGCTCCGAGCGACCCGGTGGCCGAGGAGCAGAGCAGGACGAAATCGACCGGATCGCCGGCGGTGAGCGTGAGTAGCCCGGTGACCGCACCGAGCTTCGGCTCGAACATTGCCGTCAGCAGATCCGGTGTCACGGCGCCGAATTCGGCACCCCGCAGCGCGCCCGCCGAATGCACCAGACCGCGGATCGGTGAGCCGCACTCGCGGATGTCGTGCAGGGCGTTCGCCAGATCGCGCGGGTCGGTGACGTCGCAGCGCACCACCACTATCCGATCCTCGCGGCCCTCCAGCAGTGGTGGCAGCGGCCGCGGACGCCGGGTCAGCACCACCACGTCCCCGGCCCCGGCGTCGAGCAGCCAGCGTGCGGCCACCGCGCCGAGCGCGCCGAGCCCACCGGTCACGACATATGTTCCCGCGCAGGAGATGTCGAACGGATCCACGAGATCGGTTGCGGGCACGAATGTCCGGGATCGAACACCCTCGGGCCCGACCCGGACCTCGTCCGGTCCGCCCGTCCGAAGCACCAGTTCCGGCAGCTGCCAGGGTTCGTCATGGCCGGGCGCGACCCACACCAACCGCACCGGCCGCTCGGATTCCAGCTGCAGCGATCGAACCAGGCCCGCGATCGACTGCTGCACAGTGGAATTCGGATCACGCAAAACGACCGTCAGCGACGCTACCGCCGTATGGTCCACGATCCGCTGCAACAGCTTCAGAGCCTGTCCGACCGCCGCGACGATATCGTCGACCTCGGCCGCGACAGGCCATACCGCCACTACCGCAGTGAGCTCGGCACTTTCGGTCAGTGCGGAGGAGACGCCCGCAATCGCCTCGGCCGGATCCCGCGCTACCCGCACTACCGGCCGCGTGGAATCCACGGCCTGCGTCAGAATACCGGCCAACGGCGACTGCCCCACCACCAATACTCGACCGATGCGCGAATCATGGCCTGTATCAATGAAATCTGAAGTATTCACGGGCGACCACCGTTCTCGGCGCAACACCGAACCGGCTGGGGCGTATCCGCTCGAAGCTGGTCGGCCTGGCCTGCCGCGACCGCCCGACGCGGCCGGTACGGTCGCGGCATTCGTCGCCGACCGATCGAGGTCGGCGCCGCTACCGAACGGCTTGTTCGATGCGGAGCTGCTGCCCGGCCTCGTCGTCACAGCGGGTGGACGAGCGACCGGCTTCGGGTATGCGCTCTGGTTCTGGGGGTGAGCGAGCCATTCGTAACCGGTTGTTGCCGTGTAGGTATGGGCGGTGTGCCCGGTGGTCATCGAGTATCCGATGCGGACGCCGAGCAGGGCCACCGCGGGTGCGCCGTGTTGATCGGTGGCCAGGATGTCGCAGCGCAGGCCGGTGGGGTCGGCGGTGCGGACGAAGGCGTGTGCCTGTGACAGGAGGGTGCCGGGCGCGTCGGTGATCCAGGCCGAATCTATGCCCGTCGTCAGGGGCAGGACGCCCTCGGGCAGCCGGGCGCCCGCCGCGGCGACGACGAGCTGTATGCAGCCGGCCAGGGCGGCGGAGTCGAGGCGGATGTGGCCGAGATACCCGATGGCGCTGTGGGATCCGCGCAAGATGCCGCGCAGCGCGCGGAAGCGTGGTCCGTACTCGAGGCCGCGCTCGCGCAGGCGTTCGTACAGGCGGGCGGGGTCGAGTGGTTGCAAGCCGGGGTGGGCGCCGTGATGCGCGTCGATGGTCCGCATCCAGCCGACGATCTCGGCGGGCGTGGGGCGTTCGCCGCGTCGGGCCGAGGCCAGGACGGCCGGTCCGCAGGCCTCGAGCAGGTCGGCTCCGGCACGGTAGGTGACCTGGTCGAGCCGAGGCAGATCCGGGTGTTCGTGGACGGTGAAGTCGAGCAACCGTGTGGTCGTTCCGATGCCGATCCGCTGGAACTGCCGCAGCCAGAACATCGCCGGGACGGTCGGTGCGCCCCGGACCACATGGCCGCGCAGATCCTCGGCGCCCGGATCGTCGACGGCATCGGCCGTGCGCGGGAAATACCCTGGTTGCCAGCACCTTTCGAACACCGCACCGGGGAACGGTCCCTGCGCGGCCCAGTCGACGAACCGGCCCTCGAGGTGGATCCGCGCTACGGCGCCGAGGTAGGCCGCGGATTCGTCGTCCCGGTCGGCGACCGGGTAGGTGGCATCGCGAAGGCCGGGATAAGCGCGAATCACCGACGCCAGGACCGGATGCGGCGAAAGCTCGAGCACGGTGGAATACCCGTCGGCCAGCGCGGCCTCCACGGCGGCCGCCAATTCGACAGTGCCCGAGATATTTTCGGCCCAATAGCCGGTATCCATCTCGGTCGCGGTCAGGACGGCGCCCCGCCGGGTGGTCGAATACACCGGTACGTCTGGGACCAGCGGATCCACACCCGCAAGCCGGGCCGCCGGATCCACACCGTCCGGCCGGGCGATCCGATCCACATTGTCGATCCGGGCCGCCGGATCCACCGGCAATTCCCGGACCCGCGGGGCCTGTCCGGGGAGGTCGGCGACGAGTGCCTGGGCGACAAGGCCGCGGCGTACGGCGCGGCGAATCAGCGCCTCGATATGGCGCGGCTCCCCCGACACCACCACCGACCGGGGACCGTGGACCGCCGCGATCCCGACCCGCGCCCGCATCGGTTCGATCAGCCGCGAGACCTCCTCGGACGTGGCCTCCAGCAGTGCGATCGCGTCGTCGTTCCGGTCCAGCCGAGCCAGGATCGCGCCGCGCGCGACCACGATCCGCGCGCCGTCCCGCAGCGATATCGCACCACTCACCACGGCCGCGGCGATTTCGCCCGGGCCGTGCCCGATCACCGCGCCGGGCCGGATCCCCCAGTGCGCCAGCAATTCCGCGACCGCCACCTGATAGACGAACAGGGCAGGCTGCACGGCGTCGACGGCCGCCAGGCTGTGCGAGAACCCGTGTCGCGGCGTCCACACCCTAGGACCGCCGGCGCCGGCCACCGCATCCGCGGCATCCTGGACGGCCCGAGCGAACACCGGATGCCGCGCCGCCAACCCCCGCCCCATCCGCGCATGCTGGCCACCCGGCCCGGAGAACATCAGCAGCAACCCGCCCCGCCGCTCTACACCTGGCCCGAATACTGCCCCACGGTGATTGTGATGCGTTGAATCGGTCGCGCGCTGTTCGAGGTGCGCCGCCTCCGAGTTGCCCAGCGAATCTCGGTCGGTCCGGTGGATATTTCGCACATCCGCGGCATTGCGGTCCGGTGGCGCGTTCCTGGAGTCGGCGAGCGCACGCAGCAGTGCGATCGCGTCGGCAGGTGTCCAAGCAAGCACGGCTGCGCGCAACTGCTCGGGTATGGATCTGCCTGCCGCTGGGGCTGATTCGCGCAGCGGCCGGGGGCTTTCCGCGAGGGTGTCGGCCCACCGGGCGGCCTTCTCCCGCAGATCGGTCTCGTCGCGCCCCGTGATCGGGATGAGGAACGGTGGATCGCCATCGCGAGATCCGACGGCCTGGTCGACGCCGCGCAGCACCACGTGCGCGGTGGTGCCGCCGAGCCCGGATGAGCCGACCCCGGCGTAGCGATCCGAGCGCACGATCGTATTCCAGTCCGCCGCCTCCGCCGGTTCTCGGGGACCGTGGTCACCCAGCCTGAGGAACGGGCGAAAGGTGCTGGTGGGCGGGATGAATCCGCGTGCGATGCTCAGTGCCGCCTTGGCGACTTCGGCGATTCCTGCGGCGGCGCCGAGCTCGCCGAGCTTCGAGGTCACCGAATCGATCGGGATCGCGCCCGTACGTTCCGATCCCGACAGGACTGCCGTCAGGTCCTCGGACTCCGCGTCGTGTCCGGTGCCGTCGCGTTCGGTGCCGTCGCTTTCGCGACTACCGGTGGCGCCCGGATCGAATCCGGCACCCGCCCAGGCGCTTCGGACGATCTGCTGCCACACCGATCCAGGGCTTTCGTCCGAGCGGTTCGATCGGCCGTCGAAACCGACAGCCGAACCGGCGATTTCGGCGTAGATGCGGTTGCCGTCGCAGTGGGCGTCGGCGGTCCGTTGCAGAACCAGCACGGTACAGCTGTCGCCAGCGGCACGGTATTCGGCCGTGTGGGCGTCGGCGGGGTTAGGGGCGTCGGCCGCGTGGTCGAAGGGTGCGCGGTACCCGTGCGCGGCGGGGAACTCGTCGCGGTCCGAGTAGCCGGAAGTATGCGGCAGTTCCACATCGACCCCGCCGACGATCGCCAGCGATGCGGCGCCGTCGGCGAGTAGTCGCACGGCCAGGTCCAGCGCGACCGGTGACGACGACCGGGCACTGTCCACGACCAGGCTCGGGCCGTGCAACTGGAGTGCGAAGGACAGCCGATTGGCGGTGCCGCTAGGTGTGGATTCGGGGATCGGGTCCGCCGCGTCGCCCTCGTCCGCCGCCGCATCGTGGTCGGGTGCGCCCGCCCCGAAAAGCACCGCGGTCCGCGAGCCCCGGATCCGGAACCCCACGCCCGCATCGTCGATCGCCTCGATCGCAACCTCCAGGCACAGCCGCTGCCTGGGATCCATCGCCGCGGCCTCGCGCTCCGAGATTCCGAACCAATCGTTGTCGAAGGCGTCGAGTCTGTCTGGATGCCCGGCGCGATGCGGGCCGGATTGCTCGGGCGGCGGCCCCGTGCGGTCGTGCGCCTCGTGCAGCAGGCGCCAAAGCTCCTCGACGCCACGCGCCCCCGCCACTCGGCAGCCGATGCCGATGATCGCGACCGGTCCGGTTGTACGCCGCCGCCCGCCGGACGATTCCGGTCGGCGGTGGCTACCGCCGAAGCTGGGCGCGGTCACTCCGCGATTATGCCGAGAAATTGCCGCGCGGAGAAGACTTTCCTGTCCGCGATCGGATCACTTACGGTGACGCTGTGAAGGAGCATTCGATCGTGCCGCCTGGATTGTCCGGTAGGGCCCGATTCCATGGGCGGGCAACGACACTGCCGGTTGCGGCGGACGGGGTGGCGCCGTGAACGAGCGCGCAGCGGAGCCGTCCGACGGCAGGCCCGGCGTGCTGGGCACCCTGGCCCACTGCTGTGCGGCGCTGGCCGCGACACCGCGCCGACTGCTGCGCCCCCGCCGGCCCGACGAGGCATTCCTGGCCGGTCTGCAATCCGCGCCGGCGCCGCGGGCCCGCAACACCGTGAGCCTGGTGTCGCTGGTGCAGGCGCGCACCTCCGCGCCGACGGCCATCATCGCCGAGGGCGTGCGCAGCCTCGGCACGCTGCCGATGGGCATGGGCGCCTTCCTGATCGAGCATCCGCGCGCGCGCTTCCTGGTGGATCCCGCGCTGTGCGCCGGGGTGCACGATCGCGTGCTGCCGGGAATGCCGTTTCCGGTGGGATTGCTGGTCTCGCCCGAGAAACCGGTGCTCGGCCTCGAGGACGCGCTGGCCGGCCGCGATCTGACCGGCGAGAATATCGATTTCACGATCGCCACTCACCTGCACTGGGACCACTGCTCCGGACTGCTCGAGCTGCCCGATTCGGTCGAATTGCGGGTTCCCGCACGGGAATACGAGTGGGCCATGAACGGCCCGACGGCTCCGTACGGCGTCGTGCGGGCTCCGCTGCGCGGGCGTTCGGTGCGGCACCTGGAGTTGGACGGGCCGCCCGTTCTCACCTTCTCCGCCAGCCACGATCTGTTCGGAGACGGTGCGGTCGTCCTGGTCGACCTGGCGGGTCACACTCCCGGCAGCATCGGCGTCCTGCTCGCCGTGGACGACGGCAGCCGGGTGCTGCTCGCGGGCGATGCGGTCTGGAATATCCTGCAGATCAAGCTGATCCGCGAGAAGGCGCCGATGCCGGGCCAGCTCTTCGACGCCGACCGCGACCGCGCCTTCGAAACCATCCAGCGCCTGCACGCCCTGCCCGCGGACATCGAGGTCATCGCCGGCCACGACTTCGATGCGGTCCTGGCCCGGGCGTGATGGACGGGGCCCGCATCCGGGCGGTCGTCTTCGACTGGCGCGGCACGCTCGCCTCCGAACTCACCCCGGAAGGCTGGGTTCGAGAGGCGCTGCGGCGCACCGGCCGCGACGACGGCGCCCGGTCCGTCGCCGCCGTACTGCGGTCCATCCGGACGGCCGCGGGCCAGCCGAACCGCCTGCAGTCGCCGCGGGGCAACACCAGCTACGCCCGCCACCGCGAGACCTACTACTCGGTGTTCGCCGATGCCGCGCTAGGCGACGACCTCGCCGACGCCCTCTTCGCCGTGGACTCCGACCCGTCCTACAACCACTTCGCCGTGGACGCGGCCGAAACATTCACCGCCCTCATCGAAAGCGATTGCCGAATAGCCATTCTCAGTAACATCCACGTCGACATCCGCCCCACCTTCGCCGCCGCGGGCCTCCTGGATTCAGTAGACACCTTCGTCCTGTCCGGCGAACGGGGCATCCAAAAACCCGACCCCGCAATCTTCCACCTCGCCCTGAACCACCTGGGCGTCCCCGCGGAACACGCACTCATGGTCGGCGACCGCCCGTCCCGCGACGGCGCCGCGGTCGAGGTCGGCATGCCGACTCTCCTTGTCCCCCAACTGACCGACCCGAACGACCGGCGCCTGCATCTGGTAACCCGCGCCGCTGGAGCGTGCACTTTCTAGCCCACGACAAAATTGACGATCAGCGGCTCCGTCGCCCTTACCCCGATCGGTAATACCCGGGTGCCCCGTCTCGGCTTTCGTAACCCACAGCGTTCGTTCCTGATCGTCGATCGCATACCAGATACGCGCGCCGCTGGTGACCTCGTACTGCCACTGTTCCAGTTCTGCGCCACCGACTTTCACCGAGCCGAGTGTGGATTTGAGTCGATGCTGATGGCAGGGATTGTGCACGCTGCGGGGTTCGGCGGTCATCTCGACCCAGGCGCGATCCAACGCCTCCAGTGCTTGGCGCTCGAGCTCCGTCCATCCGCGTGCCGCTTCGGTGCTGTGCAGCAACACGCGCCATGCACCCCGTTTCAATTTGGTCATCGGCGCCTGCCGGGGCGCTCGACCTCCACGAAATCGGCCTTGTCGAACGAGCCACTCAACTCGGCGACGAGAGCGGGATCGGTGTGGATCTCCGCCGTGTGTTTCCATGCGATCAGATCGCGAAGGAACGGAAGGTAATGGCCGGTGTCGGCACCGGCAAGGAGGTCATCGAGCAGTTCACGGACGGCCTCGTGCCGATTTTCGACGGGCAACCAGGTCAGCCAGGGGAGCTCCTCGGCGAACACATCTTCTGCCATCTGACGATTCGCCTTGGCGACCAGCCCTAGGGACCGCGCGGCCAAGCGCAGCGCACCTTCCATCGCCCGATAGCGCTCGTCGCGCATCAGTACGACATTCTCCGCATCCCGGCGCTCCAACAGCACGTCGGCATCCGCAAGCAGCGGAAAGACCGACGTCTGCTTCCGTACCAGCTCGCTGAACGGAAGACTCTTCATAACACCAGGCTGGCACAGTGCTGAACTAATTCAGTATTGGCGTGGGACGCGAATATCGCCGATGTAACGGAAGCGTCCGGGTGAATCCGATGACCGATAGCCGGCGGGCACCTCGGGACCGCGATCAGGACACGAACGTCGCCGACGTAACGGTGACGTCCGCGGGGCTCAGATACCACCCGGCCCAGGTATCGGCGACATTCAGCTGGATTCCGTGACCGGCGGCCGGTCCGCTCGTGATGAGCCACAGCCCGTTGCCGTATCCGGTCGCGGTGCTGACGCTGCCATTGGACCACCGGAACGTGGCCGTCGTGGGAGCGGTGGTGACGTTCCACGGAATGCTCACGCCGAACTGCCCGGCGGTGATTCCCGGAAGCAGCGGGCTGGCGCAGTCCGACAGGGCGGCCTGGCGCCGGATGCTCTGCCCGGCACTACCGGTGCCGGGGAGCAGCTGACCCGTCATCGTGCTGCCCTGGCGACAACCGCCGCCGGGAAGGTCCTGCGCCTGCGCCTGCGGCACGCCCAGCACCGGCAGGGCGCACAGCACCGCCGCTACCAGCACGCTTCGGAAAATGGACATGCCGCGGGGCCTCTCTGTGGTGGGACAAACCAGAGAATAGGCACATCAGGGCCGATTCCGGGCTGGAACGCCGCTGTGACCCGAGACAGAGTGCTACCCCGCGTGCTCCTTGCGCAGCTGCACCTTCACGACCTTCCCGCTGGCATTGCGGGGCAGCTCCGGCACGATCACCAGGTCCTTGGGGTGTTTGTAGCGGGCGAGGTTCTCGTTCAGGAAGGGCGTGAGCTCCTCGAGGGTGAGCGAATCGTCCGTATTCAGCAGCGCGACGATGGCCACCGGCACCTCGCCCCACTTCTCGTGCGCGCGGCCGACGACGGCGGCCTCGTGAATCTTGGGATGTGCGAACAGCACGTTCTCCACCTCGGCGCAGTAGATGTTCTCGCCGCCGGAGATGATCATGTCCTTCTTGCGATCCACCACGTAGATGAAGCCCTCGGCATCCTCACGCACCAGATCCCCGGAATGGAACCAGCCGCCGGCGAACGCCTCCGCGGTCGCCTCGGGCCTATTCCAGTAGCCCTGCATGAGAGTCGGTCCGCGATAGACGATTTCGCCGATCTCGCCGGGGGCGACATCGTTCATCTCGTCGTCGACGATGCGCGCGGAGATGGTCGGGATGGGTTTGCCGACCGAACCGAGCTTGGCGATCGCGTCCTTGCCCTCGAGCACGCATGTGACCGGCGACATCTCGGTCTGGCCGAACACCGCGACGTCGCGCGCGTCGGGGAAGCAGTCGGCCATGGCCCGCAGCACCGTATCCGAGGCCGGCGCGGCGCCCCAGCACAGCATTCGCAGCGCGAGCTTGCGGGTCTTGACCGTCGGCTCCTCGCAGATCATCTGCCACTGCACGGGCACGCAGAAGGCCGTGGTGGCCTGCTCCCGCTCGACCGCATCGAGCCATTCGGTGGCGTTGAACGCGCCGAGCGGATGCAGCACGGTGGTGCCGCCGAGCATGAAATACGGTGTGAGACTGCCCAATCCGGCGATGTGGAACAGCGGCGAGGTGCAGAAGCCGATCGACTCGCCATCGATCTCCAAGGCGCGAATGCAGGTCAGCGCCTGGGCATTCATGTTCTCGTAGGACAGCACCGCCCCCTTGGGGCTGCCGGTGGTGCCCGAGGTGTACATGATCAGGGCTGGGGTGTCCTCCGGAATGTCCAGGGGTGCATGGGGTTCGCCGCCCTCGGCCAGTACCTCGTCGTAGCCGAGCACGCCCTCACCGGTGTGCCCGCCGATCACAATGCAGGTCTCGAGCGCGGGCGCCTGAGCCATGACGCCGGTGGCCAGCGGGGCCAGCACGGTGTCGGTGACGATGGCCTTGCCCCCCGAATCGGCGACGATATAGGCGACCTCGGGCGGGGTCAGCCGGAAGTTGACCGGCACCGCGATCGCGCCGAGCGCGTTGATGCCGAAGACCGCCTCGATGTATTCGGTGTAGTTCAGCGCCAGCAGCAGTACTCGATCGCCGAATCCGATCCCGCGGCGCGCGAGCGCGTCCGCGAACAGCTGCGACCGCTCGTGGAATCGGCCCCACGTGGTGTCCCGCCCCTGGAACCGGAACGCGACCGCATCCGGCCGCATCATCGCGTGGTTGGCGACCTGATTGTTCCAGTGGTTGCGCCGCGATCGGATCGGTTCGGCGAGCGAGGATGCCCCGGTGGTCATGCACGAACTCCCTTCGAACCGCCGCGAACACGCGCGCCGGACAGCCCGGCTGCCTCGACGGCTGCAAGGGTGAGAATATCAGCTAACTTTTCGACGTGACAAGGGTTACAGAGAGGATTTGCCCCGATCTTTCTCATCGGAATTTCCCGCAGTTCAGACGACCTTTTCCTCACGGTTGGCAAGCGCCGACGAGCCCCTTCGATGCGGTCATGGGTGGCGCTATAAGCAAACACCGGCTTACATCAAGCTTGTCCCCACCGGCCGCCCATGCCACCATCGACGCATTCGGACACCCCGGGCGCGGACCGCGGGTGCGGGGTGTCCGGCGGCGGCGATCGGGGCCCGGTCACCGATCCACTCGAGCAGGAGGACACATGTTGCGCACCAGGTTCACCGAGATGTTCGGCGTCGAGCATCCGATCGTCCAGGGCGGCATGATGTGGGTCGGGCGGGCCGAACTCGTCGCGGCCGTGGCCAACGCCGGTGGCCTCGGCTTCATCACCGCGCTCACCCAGCCCACCCCGGACGATCTGCGCCGCGAGATCGCCCGCGCCCGCGAGCTGACCGACAAGCCGTTCGGGGTGAACGTCACGATCCTGCCCTCGATCAATCCGCCGCCGTACGAGGAGTACGTGCGGGCGATCATCGATTCCGGGGTGAAGATCGTGGAGACCGCGGGCAGCAACCCCGAGCCCTTCCTGCCCGCCTACAAGGAGGCCGGAATCAAGGTGCTGCACAAGTGCACCAGCGTCCGGCACGCGCTCAAGGCCCAGAAGATCGGCGTGGACGGCGTATCCATCGACGGCTTCGAATGCGCCGGGCATCCGGGCGAGGACGACGTGCCCGGCCTGATCCTGATCCCCGCCGCCGCCCGGGCGCTGCGGATCCCGATCATCGCCTCGGGCGGCATCGCCGATGCCCGCGGGCTGGTCGCGGCGCTGGCCCTCGGCGCGGACGGGGTGAACATGGGCACCCGCTTCCTGTGCACCCAGGAGTCCGCGGTGCACCAGAAGGTCAAGGAGCAGATCGTCGCCCACACCGAGCGCGACACCCAGCTGATCTTCCGCACCATGCACAACACCGCCCGCGTCGCGGACAACGAGATCAGCCGCAAGGTGGTCGAGATCGAAAGGGCTGGAGGGAAATTCGAGGACGTGCGGGACCTGGTCGCCGGTGCGCGCGGCCGCCGAGTCTTCGAGGAGGGCGATCTGGACGCGGGCATCTGGTCCGCCGGTCAGGTGCAGGGCCTCATCGAGGACATCCCCACCTGTGCCGAACTGATCTCGCGGATGGTCGTCGAGGCCGAGGGGCTGATCAACTCCCGCCTGTCCGGCATGGTCGCCTGAGACGCACCGCAACGGCCCTGCTCCCGGTCTCGTCGGGGCGGGGCCGTGCTGCGTCTTCAGATCATGTCGTTGGTCGTCAGCCAGCGCATGATCGGCCAGCCGCAGAACACGGGCAGCCAGCAGGTCAGTACCCGGTAGAGCAGCACCGCGGGCACGCCGATCCCGGCCGAGACCCCGAAGGCGGCCAGTCCACCGATGAGCGCGGCCTCGACGGCGCCGACGCCGCCGGGCGTGGGCGCGGCGGAGGCCAGCGTGCCGCCGATCATCGTCACCACCGTGACCGTGACGAAGGTGGTGTGCCCGCCGAATGCCTCGATCGCCGCCCACAGCGCCCCGGCCGCGCCGAGGGTGATCGAGGCGCAGCCCAGCACGATCATCGCCAGGCGCTTGGGTTCGTGTGCGAGCGAACGCAATTCGCTGACCACCTCGGCCAGCTGCGGTCGGACCTCGACGCGCAGCCAGCGCCGCACCTTCGGCACGAACATCGACACACCCAGCACGCCCAGCAGCGCCCCGGCGGCGAAGTACAGCACCGTCGCGCTCGGCACGAAATGCGCCAGATTCGTCGAAACACCCGCCGCCACACTGAAAATGATGAGCAGCACCACGTGCGTGGTGACCTGCACGGCCTGCTGCAGCGCCACCGCCGCGGTCGCCTTGACCGTGCCCAGGCCGCTGCGCTGCAGGAACCGGACGCTCAGCGCGAGACCGCCCACGCCGGCCGGGGTGGTGGTGGCCGCGAACGTGTTGGCGACCTGCATCAGCAGCAGATTGCGCGGATTCACCGATTCGCCCGCGCAGCCCCACAGCGCCATCGCCGCGCCGATATAGGTCCCGGCCGACACCGCCAGCCCCAGCAGCGCCCACCACCAGTTGGCCGTGCGTAGTTCGGTGAAGAAGGTCGGCACCTGGCTGATGTACGGATAGGCCACGTAGACCAGGCCGATCAGCAGCACCAACTGGATGATCTGGTTGCGGGAGAACCGGGTGGTGCGCGCGGCCTCGATGCGGTCCTCGTCGGTCTGGCGCAGCACCTCGTCGCGCACGGCCTCCATCACGACGTTCGCATCGGGCACCGAGACGCGCAGCAGCTTGGGCATCGCCGCGCGGGTCAGGCGTCGCGAGGCGTCCACGACCGCCTGCTTGCCCAGCGCGCCGATCGCGTTGCGCACCGCGGAGTCCGCGCCGAACAGCGATCCGGTGGTCAGCATCAGCTGCGCCACGTCGGCCTGGAATCGGGTGTCGTAGGCGCCGAATTCGGCCGCGGAGAATCCGCCGAACAGCACCCGGCCGTCCGCGACGCGGATCTCCTCGGCCCGCAGGTCGCCGTGCGAGATCTGGGCGCGGTGCATGTTCGCCAGCGCCTGCCACACCCCCACGTGCACGGCCTCGCCGTCGGAGGCGGACAGGGCGGTACCGCGCGGCACGGTGTGCGCATACAGCGTCCAGCCGCGCTCGAGGGCGGCGACGGTCAGCGGCTTGTTGCTGGCCAGACCCAGATCCCCGATCGCGATGCCCAGCAGGGCGCGATGTTCGACATGGCGGCGCATCGAGGCGAAGACCGGCGTCCGTTCGCTGCTGCGGATGGCCACCCAGCGCCGCAGCTGGCGCAGCATGCCGCGGCTGCGCTGATTCTGGCCGTACATCTCGACGGTCAGCTGGTGGTTCGGTCCGGTATCGGCCGAGAGCAGCAGCGGACCGGGCCCGCCGGGGCGCACCACCCGCACCGCGGTGACGGTGTATCCGCGCCGGGCCAGCACCCGCACCGCCCCGTCCAGCGGTACCTCCAGCCCGGGCGTGCCCACGACCAGCGTGATCACCGCGCCGACGAACCACCCCACGGCCAGGCCCAGCATCGCGCGCGAGGGCACCACCAGGCTCACGAACAGATGCAGCGGCACGAACGCCAGCAGCAGCGCCCACCACCAGCGCCGCCACGACGACGGCAGCCACGGACTGGCCACGGTGAGCACCGCGGCCAGCATCGCGATCCAGCGCGGGTCGTCCAGGAACTGCGACAGGAACGTGTTGAGCTGCTGCGGCGCGGCCAGATGCCATTGCGGCGCGGAGATGCCCGTCCCGGTGATCGAGAGCAGCAGCACCGCGATCAGCCCGGCCGCGAGGTAGCCGCCCAGCAGCTTCCACTGCCACCGGAACAGCAGCCGGACCCCGATCGCGAACGGCAGCGCCAGAATCGCGATGCCGTACAGCAGGTACACCAGATTGGACTGCCTGGGGGTGAGGATGCCGAGGAAGTCGGAGACCGAGCGCTCCAGCGCCTCCCACCGCGACCGCGTGATCAGCGAGCCCGCGACGACCAGTGCCACCAGCAGCGCGGAGAGGACGACGCGCAGGATGTCACTGGTACGGCGGCTGCGCGGTTGCAAAAGGCTGCCGGAGACCGGAATCTCTCGCCCGTCGACTCGCATGTGGATGTGGCACCTTCGGATCGAGGGAGCTGCGTCGGTCCTCTCGGTCGACTAGCTGTGAGTATGCAGGACTGGGGATGGCCGGTCGGAGGCAACACGCCGCCGGTCGGTAGCGGACATCATTCGAACGTAGTGGGCATCATCTCCCGTGGCGTCCGGCGGCCGGTTCGGGGGTGGCGGTCTCCGGTGTGCCCACGCCGAAGACGCCCCCGGTCATGTCCCCGACGTCGAGTTCGGCGATGGCCGTGACGACCTGCGGCGTGGGCACCGTGGCGGGGAAGGCATCGGGCGCGACGGCATTCACGCGCACCCCGAATGCGGCGAATTCGGCGGCCTGGTACCGGGTCAGCTGGTCCAGCGCGGCCTTGGATGCGCCGTACAGCGCCTGCCCGCCGGGACGCACACCGGAGCCCGCCGCGCAGGACACATTCACGATATTGCGGTTGCGGGCGCGATTGCCGAGATCGTCTCGCAGCCAGCACTGTTGCGCCAGCCGTGTCGACAACCGCAGCGGTACACCGACATTCAGCGCGAAATGCGGTTCGAACTCCTCGAGCGCGGCATCCCCGTCGACCGTGCCGTACGGGGTGTGCCGAGCGTAGGCCGCGTTGTTCACCAGCAGGTCCACCGCACCGTATTTCGCCAGCGCCAGCTCCACCACGCGCTCCACCTCACCCTCGCGGGTCAGGTCGGAGTGGATCACGAAGATCCGGGAGTCGTTCTCGGGCAACGGATCCTGTGGTGCGAGCGGATCGACGAACCACTCCCGTTGCGACGGCACCGCGGGTACCCGGCCGCGGCACACCGCGACGATGTCGTACCGCCGGTAGTAGGCCTGGCAGAACGCATTGCCCAGCGTGCCCCCGGCCCCGGTCAGCAGGACGACCCGGCGCTGCTCATCGGTCGCCAATTGCGGCACCTCCCCAGCGGAATTCCGCCTGTTCACGCGTCTGATACAGCCACATCACCACACTGTTGCGGGCGGCGGTGTTGCCGCCCGCGAACGTATGCCAGGACCGCGGGGTGCATTCGAAGACGACCATCGAATTGTTCAGCGGCGGAACGTGTACCGCGGACTGCGGCCGGCTCGGGTCGGCCGCGGACAGCAGCGCGGTCTCCCCGCCGCTGCCCGGGCGCCACTCGTCGTTGCCGAGATAGAACAGCACCGCCACCGCGCGCACCAGTTCGCGCTCGTCGTCGCCGGGCCCGATCCCGGGGTTCGCGTCCGCACCGGCTAGGCCCACCGCGTCGGGTGCCGGGGCCGGACCCGCAAACCATGCCCGCGTCAGATCGTGCCGCGGCAGGCCGCGCGGGCCGGCGGGCGCATGATGGTGCAGCGCGCCCTCGATGTCGCCGGTGACCGCGTCCTGCGCGCCCACCAGCCGGGCGATCAGGTCGTGCCAGGCCCGGGACAGGAACAGCTCCAGCGGGCCGTTGCGCACCCGGGCCAGATTCACCCCCGTCGCGCCGGAACCCTCCCCGACCGGCTCGAAGAGTTCGGGCTGCTCGAGCCGCACCCGCTCGAATTCCGCGGCCAGCCGGTCGTAGAACGGGCGCGTGAACACCTCGCGCACGTAGACGTGCGGAAACGGCTCGGTCCTGCGGATCCAGCGGCGATGTGCCAGCAGACCGGTGAACCACCGCGGCAGCGGTGTTTCCGTTCCCATACGTGCTCCCTCCCGGACAAACCACGTGAATCCTATGGGTATCGGCCGGTAGGGGGGATGGTGGGTGAGCACATTTCGCCCAGCACCGGATAATTTTTTGCTGCCTCTGCGGCAAGCCTCGCCGCCGGTCGTGAAAACATCGCACGGTGATCCAAGATGTCCGAGTCTGTTTCGTGGGTGATTCGCTGGTCGCCGGCGTGGGCGATGGGCAGTACCTGGGGTGGCCGGGGCGGCTCGCGGTGCGCTCCGGCGCGGCCGGACGCCCGCTGACGTACTACAACCTGGGCATACGGCGGCAGACCTCGGCGGATATCGCCGCCCGCTGGGAGTCCGAGTGCGCGCTGCGGCTGCCGGCGGATACCGATGCGCGCGTGGTGTTTTCCTTCGGCGTCAACGACACGCTCATCGAGGACAGCCGAATTCGCGTGTCCGAGGCGGATTCGGTCGCGAATCTGACCGCGATGCTCGAGCGCGCCGCCGAACGGGGCTGGGCAGCACTCGTTGTCGCACCGCCCCCGAACATCGACGACGAACACAACTCCCGCATCGAGGCATTGGATGCGAGGTTCACCGAAGTCTGTGCGGCGCAAGGCGTTCCCTACGTGCGGGTGCACCAGCCGCTGCGGCAGAACGCCGCCTGGATGCGGGCGTGCCGCGAGGCCGACGGCTATCACCCCGGTGCGACCGGATACGACGAGTTCGCCGCGCTCATCGTGCCGCACTGGCTGCTGTGGATGGCCGAGCCGGGTTCGGCGCTACCCGTCGTGCGTTGAGTGGGGGCGTTCGGCGTTCTTTCCGGCGGCGCGATTCGTCGCGCCCGGGCTGCGCCGCCGCGGCGATGCTCGTAGGGTATTCGGCAACTTGATGGCTATCGAAACGGCCCGGCGGTCGGTTGGGCGATGAATTTCGGTGCGCCGTCTCGTCGGAACGGGCATACGGCGCCGTCGGCAATCCGGCGGCAGAGCACGCAGAAGTGAGGACATTATGGGGAAGATCGTTGTCGCAGAATTCGTTTCGCTCGACGATGTGATCGAGAATCCGGCCTGGACCGCGCCGTTCTGGACCGACCGGATCGCGGCCTACAAGTCCACGGAGCTCGAGGAGGCCGATGCGCTGCTGCTGGGCCGGGCGACCTACGAGATGTTCGCCGCGTCCTGGCCGGGGCATCCCGAGGAGGGCGCGTACAAGGACAAGATGAACGCCATGCCCAAGTACGTGGCGACCACGACCGCCACCGAGCTGGCGTGGAACGCGCATCGCATCGAAGGCGATCTCGCCGCGAGCATCGCGAAGCTGCGCGCCGAGCGGAATCTGCTGGTCTTCGGGAGCGGTTCGCTGGTGAACTTCCTGCGCGAGGCCGAATTGGTCGACGAGTATCGGCTGGTGCGCTACCCGGTGCTGCTCGGTGCGGGCCTGCGGCTGTTCAACCCCGTGCGGGCCGAGGCGACCCTCGCGCTCGCCGAGTCCGAGGTGCTGGACAACGGGGTGCTGCTGGGGACCTATCGGGTCACCCAGCACAGTGTCACCCGGCCGAGCTTCGGCTGAGTCGCGGAACGCCACGCTCGCCGGAACGAGCGTCCCGGGACGACCGAAGCGTGGTGCCGGTGCCGTATCGGTGCCGCGATGATCGCCCTGACGTCGCTGTCTCCCCGGCGCCGTTGCCGGGGAGGACGTGTCGCGGCCGCTGAGTTGCCGCTCAGCGATTCCGATCGGGCGATTACCGCGGCGCGTTGGCCGGATCGATGAGGGTCGGGGTGCGGCCCTCGCGCCGGGCGCGGCGCGCATCCTCGAAGAACTCGCGGGAGAACAGCGCCGACAGAACCGCGACGCCGGCCCGGTGTACCCGGAATTCGCTGCTGGTGCAGGTGCCGGTGAGCCGGATGACCCGGCCCGCCGCGTCGTTCGGGCGTGCGAAGTCCTTGACCCGGCCGCGGCCGGTCCACTGCAGTCCGGTCTGATCGATGACCGCGTCGTCCGGCACGAGCAGCTTGATGGTGCCGTGGTCGAGATTGACGTTGACCTCGATATCCTCGTCGCCCTCGATGAGCGGCGAGCGCAGGTCCAGGACCACGAAGCCCCAGCGGGCGGTGACGTCGAACTGCTTCTCCGAGGTCCAATCGCCCAGGCGCTTGGTGGCCTCGTGGTCGACGTGGATGCGAACGGGGGTGGCGGTGTTCATGGTGACTCCTGTGTGGAAGGGGCGGGTTCGCCTGCTCGTCTATAGTTGCATAAGGACTAGTTCTTTTGCAACTAGTTTTTGAAAATCTAGTCTTGGGGCACCTAGTAGAATGGTGATGTGACCACATCGACCCAGTTCAAGCGCTCCGCGCTCGCGATGGCACTGCTCGGCATCCTGCATCTCGAGCCGATGCACCCGTACGCCATCCAGCGCCGCATCAAGGAGTGGGGCAAGGACAAGGTGGTCAACGTCGGCCAGCGCGCCGCGCTGTACAAGACCATCGCCCGGCTGCAGGAGGCGGGACTTGTGGCGGTCCGCGAGACGGGACGCGATCAGCAATACCCCGAGCGCACCGTCTACGAGATCACCGATGCCGGGCGCGCGGCCGTCGCCGGCTGGCTGGCCGAGATGGTGGGCCACCCGCGCAACGAGTACCCGGAGTTCCCGGCCGCGCTGTCGTTCCTGATGCTGCTGGGCCCCGATGCCGCGGCCGTGGAGCTGCGCCGGCGCGCGGACGCGCTGCGCGCCGAGCTCGCGGAGATGGCCGCGGATGCCGAACAGGCCGAGCAGTTCGCGCTGCCGCGGGTCGTTATGCTCGAGGACGAATACTTGCGCGCGGTCACCGAGGCTGAGCTGCGGTGGCTGGACGGGGTGGTGGCCGACCTCGATGCCGGAACCCTCACCTGGTCCGCGGAGACGCTGGCCCCCCACGTCGACCGGTCGATGAACCAGTCCTGACCGGTGGTGTGACGTTCATCCGCCCGACGATCGGAATTAATCCGGCCACCGCACCGGTTGCTCCCATTACCGGTTGGTAGTCGATCAGCAGCAACACCGGATCGGCCCCAGAGGCAGCGAGATCACCGGGAGGTAGGGCATGGCGCTCACACTGACCCCCAGCCACCCCGCCGCCAGGCACCTGCGATGGATGTTTCTGGCCGTGGTGACCGGCAGTTTCGTGTTCCTGATCCCCTGGGTCGTCTACCTGGCGACCAGCCTGCCCTCGCGCCACGAGGTGACCCAGTGGGACGTCGCGTGGGTCGGATTCGATTTCTTCGTGATCGGTTCCATCGGCATGACGGCCCTGTGGGCCTGGCTGCACCGCCGGATCTTCATCCCCTGGGCGATCGTCACCGCGACGCTGCTGTGCTGCGACGCCTGGTTCGATATCGTGCTGGACTGGAACACGCCCGATCTGCCCGTCTCGCTGCTGACCGCCGGGGCGGGCGAGCTGCCGTTGGCCGCGCTGCTGTTCTACGTCGCGCGCCGCCTGATCCGGCTCTCGATCGCGGCGGCCTGGGCGCACCAGGGCCAGGACGAAATACCGCGGATCTCCATGCGCCGCCTCCTGCTCGAGCGGATGCCCGACGTGGGCGTGATGACCAACAGGAAGAATGCCGCGCGGGACGACGATCAGTCGCTGCCCGCGTATCCGGGCGCCCGATCTCAGTAGCATCGACGGCGGATGAGCGATGATCCGGCGGCGGCCGGTCGTCGCGTTGTGTCGAGGCGGAGGGAATGGCGCGTGACGAGTGCGAACGAATGGTCCGTGGAGGACACCGAATTGCGGGCGCGGCGTGCCGCCTCGTTCGGCGCCGAGGCCGCCGCCTACGACGAGCACCGGCCCGACTATCCGCTCGCGGGCATCCGTTGGGCGCTGGAGCCGCTGGGTAAGCCGGACCCCGAGGTGCTGGATCTGGGCGCCGGTACCGGCAAGCTCACCGCGGGTGCGCTCGCCGTCGGTGCCCGGGTCACCGCGGTGGAGCCGGACGACGGGATGCGCGCCGCGTTCGCGACGCGGTATCCCGGCCTCACCGCCCTGGCCGGTACCGCGGAATCCATTCCGCTGCCCGATGATTCGGTGGACGCGGTGCTCGTGGGGCAGGCGCTGCACTGGTTCGATCAGGAGCGCGCGTTCCCGGAGATCGCCCGGGTACTGCGGCCCGGCGGCGTCCTCGCGGCATTCTGGAACACCCATGCCGTCGACGTGGAGTGGGTCGCCGAGCTGGACCGGGTCTCGCGCTCGGGCGTCTCGTTCCAGACCCGCACCGACCGGGGCATGCCGTCCCATCCGCTGTTCGAGGAGTTCGAGCGCTCCGATTTTCCGCACGGCCAGCGTCGCACCGTCGAAAGTCTCACCGCCACCATCGGAACCCACTCGCACACGCTGGTGGTGTCGCCGCGCGAGCGTACGGAGCTCCTGGGGCGCATCACCGAGTACCTGCGGGGGATTCCCGAGACGGCCGCCGGAGAGTTCGATCTGCCGTTGCGCACCTTGGTGATTCGGGCGATGCCGCGCTGAGTCGCCGTGTTCAGGCGATCTCCAGCACCGCCATCGCGGCGTTGTGCCCGCCGATACCGCTGACGCCGCCGCCGCGCAAAGCGCCTGCGCCACAGCGGAATATGTTCGAATGCTCCGTCTCCACGCCCCACCGGGCGGCAGGGGAAGGATCGTCGTCGGTGCGGTAGGGAAAGCTCAGATCCCCGTGGAAGATGTGGCCACCCGGCAGGCCGACCTCGTCCTCGAGGTCCAGCGGGGTTCTCGCCTCCAGGCAGGGCCGGCCGTCGGCGTCCACGGCCAGGCAGTCGCGGATCGGTTCGGCCAGTACGGAATCCAGCTGGGCCAGCGTCGCATCGAGCAACCGACGCTTGACACGATCGTGGTCCTGCGCGAAAAGCCCTGCCGGAGTGTGCAATCCGAACAGGGTCAGGGTGTGCATGCCGCGGGCGGCCAGATCGGCGGCCAGGATGGATGGATCGGTGAGGGTGTGGCAGTAGATCTCCGAGGGCGGGGCCGTCGGCGGCGTTCCGGCCGCGGCCTCGTGGTAGGCGGCATCCAGCTGCGCATAGCCCTCGGCGATGTGGAAGGTGCCCGCGAAGGCCTCGCGCGGATCGACCGTGTCGCGCAGCCGCGGCAGCCGGTTCAGCAGCATGTTCACCTTGAGCTGGGAGCCCTCGGGGCCGGTCGCCTCGGGCTCGCCGAGCAGGCGGGACAGCTCGTGTGGCGCGGCGTTCACCAGCACGTGTCCCGCCGCGACCGTGCCGCCCGTGAACGCCACTTCCGCTGTGCCGCCGTCGGTTTCGATGCCGGTGACCGCGTGATCGACGACGATCTCGGCCCCCGCGCCGCGCGCCGCCGCGGCCAGCGCATCGGTGAGGGCGCCCATGCCCCCGACGGGCACGTCCCAGTCGCCGGTGCCCCCGCCGATCACGTGATAGAGAAAGCACCGGTTCTGGCGCAACGACGGGTCGTGGGCGTGGGTGAAGGTGCCGATGAGCGCGTCGGTGAACACCACGCCGCGCACCGTGTCGTCGGCGAAGGTGGATTCGATCGTCTCCCCCAGTGGACGCTCGAAGATCGCCGCCCAGGTTTCGGCGTCGTCGACGATGCGCTCGAGTTCTGCGCGGCGCGGCACCGGTTGCGTGAGCGTGGGGAACACCCGCTGCGCCAGGCGCCCGGTCGCGCCGTAGAAGCGCTGCCACGCCTCGAAGTCCGCGTCCGAGCCGGTCATCCGGACGAAGCTTTCCCGGGTGCGGGCGGCATCCTGGGTATCCACCAGCAGCCCGCGCCCGTCCATCGGCGTGTACGAGGAGATTCGGCGGCGGCGGGTGGTGAACCGCAGCCCCAGATCGTCCACGATCTGCCGCGGCAGCAGGCTCACCAGATACGAGTATCGCGACAGGCGCGCGTCGAACCCGGCGAACACCCGCTCGGAGACCGCCGCGCCGCCGGTGTGCGCCCCGCGCTCGAGCACCAGCACCGAGCGCCCGGCGCGCGCCAGGTAGGCCGCGGCGACCAGGCCGTTGTGACCGCCGCCGACGATGACCACGTCGTATCGGGTACGCATCTGCCCTGGATATCACGAAATCGCGGCGGGCCCGCCCGGTTCGGGCGAGGAAGAGGCGTGCCGGGCCCAGGACGGCAGATCGCTCGCGGGGCCGTACAGTTCGTCGGCGCCGGCCCCACAGGTGATCCGTCGATTACTCCGGGGCGCCCGCGCCGTCGGTTCGGATCGCGATCAAGTAGCTGGCCCCGTAGATCTCGTCGGGCTCGCGGTCCCGCAGCATCCGCGTCACGGTGCGGAACCCGCACGGCCGCAGCAATTCCTCCATCCGGCGCAGCGACCACCGATAGGACGGGGCGACCCGGTGATCGTGCGGTTGCATATCCAGCTCCTCGTCGGTGGACTGGAAGGCCAGCAGCAGCCGCCCGCCCGGCCGCAGCACCCGCGCGAATTCGGTCAGCGCGCCGGGCACTCGCTCCGGTGGCAGATGAATGATGCTGTACCAGGCCATGAGTCCGCTCAGCGCGGCGTCGTCCAGCGCCAGGGTCTCCATCGTGCCCACCTCGTAGCGCAGGTCGGGCCGGGCCGCGCGGGCGAGCCGGATCATCTCCGGGGACAGATCGATCCCGAAGACGTCCAGGCCGAGGTCGACGAGGTACGGGGTGAGCCGGCCCGGACCGCATCCGACATCGGCCACCGGACCGCCGCCGTCGGCCCGGACGAGCTCCGCGAACACGCCCAGCATCGCCCGGTCGAACGGCTCGCTGGGCAGCAGGCCCGCCGTCCGCTCGGTGTACACCTCCGCCCACTCGTCGTAGGCGTCCCTGGTGGCACGGGTATCGGGGTGTTCGACGGCGCTGGATTTCTGCACGCCGCCAGCCTAATCGCCACCACCGACAACCCCGCCGCGCGCGCATCGGCTCTTCCCGTGCGAAAGTGCCTGATTCGCAACGGGTCTCGACCGCATAACACGCCGATTTCTCCTTCTTGACTTCCGGCGTGGTCGCCGTCAGGATGGCTGGGGTCAGCACCTCGCTAGGCGAGGCTCCTGTGTGAACACAGGCCACTGATCTCACGACGTCGAGAGACGCCCAAGATCAGGACAGGTCGCCCCGGATTAAGGAGCGATCCCAAGTGGCTTCCCGGTTCCGGGATACGTCGCGCAGTGCCGAAGCTCTGACGAGAGGGGTGCCCGCCTCGCTCCGTTGCGAGGCGTCCTTCCCTGTCCTGACATCCGGCAGCGGCGAATTTCGC
The DNA here is from genome assembly GCF_018860155.1 of Nocardia albiluteola. Lineage (GTDB taxonomy): Bacteria > Actinomycetota > Actinomycetes > Mycobacteriales > Mycobacteriaceae > Nocardia > Nocardia albiluteola. The sequence continues at coordinate 36,651 of NZ_JAHKNI010000001.1, read as the reverse complement.
CGTTCCCGGCAACAATGACTTCGGCCCCGAGGAGGTGAGGGACACCGTATGACGTCCGACGCCAGTCCGTATCCGAGTCCGGCTCGACAATCCACCAGCCCTCAGCCCCGCGCGGCCGAAATCGCCTGCGGCGGCTGATTCTTCCGAGTTCACAGGAGAGATCATGACCAAGCCCGCCATCGAGACCTTCCACCGCAACGACGCCCGCATGCTCGACACCGCCGAGGGCGTCCTGGTCGCGCTACGCCGCTACAGCCCCGCCGACGCGTTCGCCGAAATCCTCGACACCGCCCACCAGCACCGGGTGCCCGCGCTGGGTCTGGCCCGCGCCCTGGTCGAACTGGCCGGCGCGGATGCTCCCGCCGTCGCCCCCGGCCCCGCCGCCGTCGCGCACACCGCGTGGGGGCACCTGTTCGCGCGGGCCGCCGAGGTTCCCGCCCCGGCCTAGCACTTCGCCCACGCACCCCACCGGTTCGGGCATGCTCCACGCCGCGCCGGGCGCCCGCTGAACGGCGCAGATGCGTACCACTTGCAACGAGTCCGGCTCTTGGTGAGCCGAGCGGCAGAGCGTGGTCCGGCGACGCCGTGGTTCGTCGCCGCCCGGACCTCGAGTGGTAGCCCGATTACTCGTCGCCGGGTGCCGCCGATCAGCGTCGATGTATTCCCTCTCGCAACGGATTCGACCGTTGATGAGTCAGGTGGGAGGAGCAGCATATGGCGATGCCGCGATTCGTCGCCGCCCGGAACCTCAGGCAGCAGCCCGGTCACTGGTCCTCGGATCGGACGAACGCCGGAATGCCATGGGGCATGGCTCGCGCCAGTACCGTCTCGGGGGTCTTGCCGATTCTGGCGGTGAGCCGGAATCCGTTGCGATCGTCGCGAGTCAGCTGTGGTTCGAACGCGATATGGGCGAATCCCGCATCGGGTCCGCTGGCCGCGGCCAGCCGGTCCAGCTCGGCGGCCACCAGTTGCCACTCCTTCGGGTCGACGTACTGGCGCATGACCGAATGCCACACGATTGTCAGTGCCCCGGGCACCAGATCTATGCCCGCGAGGAATTCCGCCGCGCCCGAGGTGATCACCTCGGCCGGAACCCGCTCGGCCAGCCGCAGCGCGCCGTCCAGCCGCGTCATCCGCTCGATCTGATCCGGCCAGACATATGAACGCAGCGCCAGCGCCCCGTGCGGCGAGAGCGGATCGATGGGCGCGAGATCGCAGCCCCGCCGCTCGACGACGCGCACCGTGGGATGCCCGCGCACCGCGGACACCAGCCACGATGGCACCGGCTCCCGCCAGGCATCGCCGAGAACGACCGGCGACTCGCGCGGTCCCCAGTCGAGATCGCCGGTGTGCCAGCGGAACTGGTCCGCACGCAGGTTCAGCCCCGCGCTGCTGCCCAGCTCCAGCAGGCGAATCGGCAGCGGAGTCGCATCCACCGCGGCCAGCAGTCCGGCCAGCAGCGGCACGGCCCGGCCGACATCGTTCGTCTGCGGCGCGCGTGGTGGGGTGTCGAGCCAGGCGGCTATCCATTCGGTCTGTGCCGCAACGACTTCGCGGAACGCCGGCCAGAGCCCAGCGTCGGGTGGGGCGGCCTCCGGCCCGGCACTCGGATAGTAGCGCGCGAGTTCCGGAACCTCGCCGGACAGCACCAGCGCGTGCACGGCGGCCACGAACCGCAGGGGTAGCGCGGAATCGCGGTGGGAGTCCTCGAAACCGGCCACCGCCCGGGCGCATGGCCCGGCGGCCTCGATATCCCGCGCGATCTCGGCCAGGAGGATCGCATACAACGACGAGCCCAGTGCGTCGGCGGCCCTCGACTGATACTCGAACTGGGAAATGAGCGTCACGAATCCACTCTGCCCGAGCCCGCGCCGCCGCGACGATCCGGGCCGGCCGGATCGATGCCGGTCACCCGTGAATCCGGGCCTCGCAGGTCAACGGGCGATGAGTGGCACCAGCTGTTCGTCGGCGGTCCACGCGCCGTGGTGACCGAGCAATGCCGACTCCATCGGTTCGGCGCCGGGGCGAACGAGAACGGTACGGTCCTGCGCGACCGCGATGAGGTCGCCGATTCGATGGGCGATGACGGCGCTGGGCGGGGTCGGCCCGAACCAGTGCTCATCGAGCGCCTGCTCCCGGCTCACTACCCGTGCGTGCGTGGCCAGCTCGCCGGCCCACCGGGCCAGCGCATCCGCCACCGCATCGGCGCGCTCGAGGTAGACGTGACGCACCCGCGCCTCGCCGCCGATGAGCCGCACGTCGCGCTGTAACGCGTCCCGGGAATCGAGGTCGATGACGTTGTCCGCCAGGATCATTCCGTGATCGCCGGTGATGAGCAGCGTGCACGTCGCCGGAAGTTCACTCAGCAGATCGGCCACCGACGAGTCGATATCGTGCAGCGCCGCCAGCCACTGCGGTGATTCGGGTCCGTGCAGGTGGCCGGTCGCATCGAGGTCGGGGAAATACGCGTAGGCGAATCGCGACCCCGCGCCGGAATGGCCTGCGACGGAGAGGATTCCAGCCCGCAGTTCATCGAGTGTGGTGGCCGGATGCAGCGTGCCCGCCGCGCGGAAGGAGGCCCGGCTCAAACCGGAGCGGTACTGGTACTCGGGAATGACGTAGTGCACCTGGATTCCGTGCGCGGCAAGGTCTTCCAGGCGGCTCGCGCCCGACTGCACCGTTTCCGGCCGATACCTCTCGCGGGCGTCCTGGCCGGTCGCGGCGTCCAGGCGCCAGCGCAGCGCATTGAGCAACCGGAGCCCAGCCGGGTCCGGCATCGCGAAGCTGTAGCCGACGATGCCGTGCGTCGCACAGGGCGCCCCCAGGGCGAGGCTGCTGAGGCTGGTCGCGGTCGTCGCCGGAAATCCCGCGGTCAGCGTGCCCACGACGTGTGCGGTCAGGGTCGGCGCGACATCCGGGTGCCGTGCCAGCAGTTCGGCGCCCAGCCCGTCGATCACCAGCACCACGACGTCGCGATTGGGCACGAACCCCAGAGAGTTGTGCACATCCATACCGAAGGACGCCGCGACCGACGGCAGGACGTCGGCGAGTGTGTATGTCATCGATGCCGATGTTGCCGGATTCGAGCTCGTCGCGCGACCGTGCTGCGGACCGCTGCGAAGCCCGCAGGGCCCGCCCGAGCCGCAATTAGGAAGTCCAGACTGGCAATGTTGAGATTGTCAGTCTAGACTTCTATTTATGGACGCTCGTGATGCCCTGAACCGCTCCACTGCCACCGCGATCCAGGTGGCGGTGGGAATGCTCAAGCGGCGCACCCGCGAGACCCACACGGACGGGCAGTTGACGACCCCGGAACTGACCGCGCTGTCGCACATCGACCGCAGCGGCCCGATCACGATCGCCGATCTCGCCCGCCTGCATCAGATCACCCCACAGGCGATGGGCTCGACCGTCGCGTCGCTGGAGGAGCACGGCCTGGTGACCCGGTCGCCCGACCCCAAGGACGGTCGGCGGTCGCTGCTCACGGCCAGCGCGGCCGGCAGCGACACCCTGCACGTCACCCGTGACGCGGTGTCGGGTCGCATGGCGGTCGCGCTCGGTGAGTCGTTCACCGACGACGAGGTAGCCCTGCTGGCGGCTGCGGCTCCGCTGCTCGAACGGCTCGCCCGAGGGCTCTGACCCCCGAAACCCATATCAGCCCCCATGCCGAGTATGCGGGGTCGATGAGGCGCGGCTTCGACCGCGAATGATTGAGGCACGCAATGTCATTGGCTGAAAAGCACTCCCAAACCTCGCCCTACGACGGCCACCCATTCTCCTGGCGTTTCACCTCGCCGCTGTTCCTGGGCTCGGCTCTGAACCCCGTCAACAGCTCACTTATCGCGACGGCGCTGCTGCCGATCGCCGGTGACCTGGGCATCCAGATCGGCCGCACCGCGGCCCTGGTGGCCGCCCTGTATCTGGCCAGCACGATCGCCCTGCCCACCGCGGGCAAGGCCGCCGAGGTGTTCGGGCCCCGGCGAATCTTCATGTCCGGCATCGTCATGGTCGCCCTCGGCGGGGTCCTCGGCGGCTTCGCACAGAGCCTGTGGATGCTGATCCTGAGCCGGGTCGTCATCGGATTGGGCACCTCGTGCGCCTACCCGACCGCAATGCTGCTCATCCAACGCCGTGCGCGCGATGCCGGCCTGGCCAAGCCGCCGGGCGGCGTCCTGGGTGGACTCATGATCGCCGGGATCGCCACCGCCTCGCTCGGCCTTCCCCTCGGCGGCGTCCTCGTGAGCGCCCTGACCTGGAGAGCCGTCTTCTTCGTCAACGTGCCTGTCGCGGTCATCGCGTTCATCGCCGCGGTCGCGTGGATCGAACCCGACCCGAAGCGCGCCGAACCGATGAACGTGCGCCAGATCGTGTCGAAGCTCGACGTACCCGGCATCCTCGGCTTCGCCGGAGCCGTGCTGACGCTGCTGATCTTCCTGTTCGGCCTGCCGAGCGCGCACTGGTGGGTCCTGGCGCTGTCCCTGGCCCTGTGGGCGGTGCTGGTGCCATGGGAGCTGCGGGCGCGGACCCCCTTCCTCGACGTGCGGCTCCTGGCCGCCAACCCCGGACTCGCCAACACCTATCTGCGCTTCGGCCTGACCCAGTTGTGCGTCTACGTCGTCCTGTACGGCATCACCCAGTGGATCGAGGGCGTGCGAGGCTTCAGCGAGTCCGCCGCCGGGCTGCTGCTACTGCCGATGACCCTGATCTCGGGTCTCATCATCACGCCGCTGTCCCGGCGCGGACTCGTCCGGGGACCGGTCACGGCGGCCGCCGCCGCCTGCCTGCTCGGATCGGTCGGCGTGCTGCTGCTCGGCTCCACAGTCTGGATCGGCGTCGTGGTCATCGTGACCCTCGTATTCGGTCTCGCCATCGGCTTTTCCACCGCCGGCAACCAGACCTCGCTCACCCAGCACGCACCCGCCGATCAGCTGGGCACCGCGTCCGGGCTGCTGCGCACCTTCGGATACGTCGGCTCGATCGGCGCCAGCGCGGTCACGGGCCTGGTCTTCCATCACAACGTCACCGATCACGGCGTCCACCAGACCGGCTGGATCATGACGGCCGCCAGCGTCCTGCTGGTGGCACTCACACTGGCCGACCGCACTCTGCGGCCCGCGTGACAGCAATCGCTCGACCCCCATTGATGAAGGAGATACCCATGCCCATCACCACGATCGACCCCAACACGGCCCTCATCGTCGTCGATCTCCAGTCCGGCGTCGCCCACATCCCGACGGTCCACCCGTTCGACGCCGTCCTGGCCAACGCGGCCAGGCTCGCCGACGCATTCCGTGCTGAACAGCTCCCCGTCGTACTGGTCAATGTGGCGGGCGGCGCCCCGGGCCGCACCGAACAGGGCGTCCGGGCCGGGGACCTGCCCGCCGACTGGACGGACCTGCTCCCGGAACTTGACCAGCAGCCCGGCGACAAGACGGTCACCAAGTACACCTGGGGCGCGTTCCACAACACCGACCTGGCCGAACACCTTCGGGAACTCGGGGTAACCCAGGTCGTGGTCTGCGGAATCTCGACGGCCATCGGCGTCGAGTCCACCGCCCGTCAGGCCCACGAGCACGGCTTCCACGTGGCGCTGCCGATCGACGCCATGACCGACCTCGACGCCGCGACGCACGACAACTCGATCGCGCGGATCTTCCCCAAGCTCGGGGAGACCGGGACCACCGACGAGGTCCTCGCCCACCTCGGCAAGTGATCTCCCGACCGTGTCACCAGTCCCTGATGACGCCCAGCGCCTCCTATTTCGAGGTGCACGTACATCTATCGAGGAGGAATTGTCATGAGGAAGATGACCTCTGCGGTCTGCATCGCCGCGCTGGCCGCGACCGCCGCCACCGTCATCGCCGCGGGCTCGGCGAACGCGGCGGCTCCCGTCACGCCGCCCGCCGCGGACCAGAACACCGTGAATGCATGGCTCGCCCCGGGTGTGCGGTACACCGGCAACACCGACGATCGCTCCGCGGTGCTGTCGACTCCGATCGGGACGCTCACCACCCAGGGCAATGCGTTGCAGGTCAAGGACGTAACGGGCCGAACGGTCTTCGGGCAGCGGGATTTCGCTACGCCCCCGAAGGCATCGACACTCCCTCCGGCCGCGACCGGTATTGCTGCGCCGCAGGCGGATTCGCCTACATCCGCGCAGCCGATGCCCAATCCCCCTGCCGCACCGGCCCGTCCGGTCGACCAGCAGGGTGACTTCGATAACGCCCTCGGCCGAGTCGCCATGCAGTTCGGGCTGGCCACGGGCGTGGGAGCCATGGTCGGCGGCGTGGGCGGCGCGGTAATCGGCTGCCCGATCGGCGCTGTCACCGGCGGCGCGTTGTCGGCGGTCGTCCTTCCGGTCACACCGCTGGCCGCGGTCGGCGGCTGCATTCTCGGAGCGGGCGCCGTGGGTGGCGTGGGCGCGGTCCTGGGCGGGGCGCTGGTCGGCGCGCCGGTCGGCATAGCCAGTGCGGTGCAGATGTACAACACTCTGCACGCGCGGGGTGAAATGTAAAGCGCTGGAGGGCCTTCGCCCGACCTGAGCGCCAGGCCGGGCGGAGCGGAGAACCGGGCGCCGCCAGATCTCTCAGCCTATGGTCGTCCGGCGGCGCTCCCCTTCTGGGGCTATCGGCGGGGCCAACGCACGGCGCAGACCCTCGTGCCCCGTGGCACGGCGACCGTCGGCACCGGCCCCAAGAATGCTCGTTCGGTCACGAGGCCCATCGAGCGAAAGTAATTCGCGGGCAGGCGGCTTCGATCTCGGCAACCGCCATGGGCGGTGCCGTCGGTGCGACAAGATATCAGCCGCGCGCCATGTCGACGAAGCGACTCAGATGCAGCTGGTGCGCCACGGTAATCGTCGCGGTGGGCCCATTTCGGTGCTTACCGAGAATGAGGTCCGCCTCGCCGCCGCGTGGATCATCCCGCTCGAACGCATCGGGCCGGTGCAGCAGGATCACCATATCCGCATCCTGCTCCAGCGATCCAGATTCACGCAGGTCAGAGACCATGGGGCGCTTATCGGTTCGCTGTTCCGGGCCACGGTTCAGCTGAGAGATCGCGACTACCGGAACCTCTAATTCCTTGGCCAGAAGTTTGAGGCTTCGGGAGAATTCCGAGACCTCCTGCTGACGGGATTCGACCTTCTTGCCGGACGTCATCAGCTGGAGGTAGTCGACCACGACCAGCCGCAGATCGTGACGCTGCTTGAGCCGGCGCGCCTTGGCCCGGATCTCCATCATCGTCAGGTTCGGCGAATCGTCCACGAACAGCGGCGCCTCGCTGATCTCGCTCATCCGCCGCGCCAGCTTCGTCCAGTCGTCGTCGCTCATCCGCCCCGAGCGCATGTCGCCGAGCTTGATCTTCGCCTCCGCCGACAGCAGACGCATCACAATCTCGGTCTTGCTCATTTCCAGCGAGAAAATGACGCTGGCCAGCCCGTGCTTCACCGAGCAACTGCGCATGAAATCGAGTCCGAGGGTCGATTTGCCGACACCGGGACGCGCCGCGACGATGATCATCTGGCCGGGGTGCAGGCCGTTGGTGACCTCGTCGAGTTCGGTGAAGCCGGTGGGTACGCCGAGCGAGATGCCGCCGCGGCTGGCGATGGAGTCGATCTCGTCCATCGTGGGTTGCAGGAGTTCTTCCAGGGGCAGGAAGTCCTCGGAGGAGCGGCGCTCGGTGACCTCGTAGATCTCGGCCTGGGCGCGGTCGACGACCTCCGCGACGTCCTGGCCGTCGGCCCCGGCGTAGCCGAACTGCACGATGCGGGTGCCGGCCTCCACCAGGCGGCGCAGGATCGCCTTCTCCGCAACGATTTCCGCGTAGTAGGAGGCATTGGCCGCGGTGGGGACGGTCTGGGTCAGGGTGACCAGATAGGGCGGGCCGCCGATGCGCTTGAGCTCGCCCCGGCGATCCAGAGTGGCGGAGACGGTCACCGGGTCGGCGGGCTCGCCGCGGCCGTACAGATCCAGGATGGCGTCGTAGACGGCCTGATGGGCCGGGCGGTAGAAGTCGCCCGGGCGGATGACCTCCACGACGTCGGCGATGGCGTCCTTGCTCAGCAGCATGCCGCCCAGGACGGACTGCTCGGCGGCCATGTCGTGCGGGGGCTGGCGGCCGAAATCCTCGCCTGGCGTGTCGTCGTACTCCGAGTGTCCGCGATCATCGACGACTGCCACGAGACTCGACCGTCCTCTCTCATCACGCCCGGCTTGCACTCTATCGGTGACCCGTTTGTACGCCTGGGCACCGACACATTTTCACCTCACCGCGGCGGCGGGCACCAGTGCCGCGAGGGCGATGTGCGACGCCGCGGGGCGGACCATAGCAAACCGATGGTGCATGGTGCGGGGCCCGCGAAATCGCGCCGATCCGGGCGCCGGGTCACGACATCGGGATGAACCTATGGGACGGGGCTGGGGAGCACCAAACCGTGCTGTGCACACAGTTGTGGATAAACTGGGGATAGTTCACCTGCCGTTGTGCAACCCCTGTGCATTACATGGGGAAAACGTGCAGGAGCTTACGTCGATAGCAAGGTAGGACGGCGGTTCTGCCGTTACCCACATGTGGATTAATCAAGCCTCGGCGTGTCTTCCGAGATGAACAGCCGGGCGTGTTGGGTTAACAGTGCTCGCACCGACTATGGCGACGGTCACAGTGCGACCGGTCGGTCCGTGAAGTTATCCCCATTCGATCCCGAATCATCCGAGGTCGAGACGATGCGATTGCCGCGCCGGAGTCTATGTCCGCGACCCGAGCGAGGCAAATCATTAGCTAATTACCGTGGTGACAGCCCAGAGCGCATTCGAAGGCCACCCCCGTACCCAGGCACGAGGGTGGCCTTCGAACGTCATACGCTATGCGCGCGAGTTCACTCTGCGGCGTCGACCAGCAGGGTGAACTTGGCGGCGACATCGGGGTGCAGATGCACCACGACACCGTGCTTGCCGGTGCTCTTGATGTGCGCCTTCGGCAGTTCGATGCTGCGCTTGTCCAGCACCGGGCCGCCGGCGGCCTTGATGGCGCCCGCGATGTCGGCGGTGGTGACCGAGCCGAACAGCTTGCCGGTGCCCGCGGTCTTCACCGCGAGCGAGACCGACTCCAGGCCCTCGATGGCCTGCTTCAGCTCGTTGGCGTGATCGAGGTCGCGCACCTTGCGGGCGTCCTGCGCCCGGCGGATGCCCGCGACCTGCTTCTCCGCGCCACGGGTGGCAACGATCGCCAGGCCGCGCGGGAGCAGATAGTTACGGCCGTAGCCGTCCTTGACCTCCACGGTGTCGCCGGGGGCACCGAGGTTGTCGACATCAGCAGTCAGAATCAGCTTCATTGTGTGCCTCCCGTTCTCAGCGAGCCAAAGACACGTACGGCAGCAGCGCCACTTCGCGCGAGTTCTTCACCGCAATGGCGATGTCGCGCTGGTGCTGCACGCAGTTGCCGGTCACGCGGCGGGCGCGGATCTTGCCGCGGTCGCTCACGTACTTACGCAGCAGCGTCGTGTCTTTGTAGTCGATGGCGGCAACGTTCTTGCCGTCCTTGGCAGCGGCTTTGCTCTCCTTGCAGAAAGCGCAAGCCTTCTTCTTCAGCACCTTTTCGCGCGCCGGTGCTTTGGCCATGGTCTTCTTCTCCGTCATGCCTGGGAGCCACGCAACGTGGCCCCGTTATGTAAGCCGTTCTAGAACGGCGGTTCGTCGTCCATCGGGCCGCCTCCGAAGGAGCCGGCCGCGGGAGCGCTGCCCCAGGGGTCGTCGCCGCCGGCGCTTTGGCCGCCGCGGCTACCGCCACCACTGTTGGAGCCGCCGAAGCCCCCACCACCACCGGAGCCGCCGAAGCCTCCGCCGCCGCCACCACCGCGGGTGGTCTTGTTGACCTTCGCGGTGGCATAGCGCAGCGAAGGGCCGACCTCGTCGACCTCGAGCTCGACGACCGTGCGCTTCTCGCCCTCGCGGGTTTCGAAGGAGCGCTGCTTGAGTCGTCCGCTCACGATCACACGGGAACCACGGGTCAGGCTCTCCGCGACATTCTCCGCAGCCTCACGCCAGATGTTGCAGCGCAGAAAAAGCGCCTCGCCGTCTTTCCATTCATTGGTATTACGGTCGAACACGCGGGGCGTCGATGCCACGGTGAAGTTGGCTACCGCCGCGCCCGCGGGCGTGAATCGAAGCTCGGGGTCTGCCGTCAAGTTTCCGATGACGGTGATGACCGTGTCGCCTGCCATGGTTCCTCCTGCTCTCCGGTGCAGATTGCGCACACTCGCCCTGTTGCGCTAGAGCCTAGAGACAGGCACCGACGCAAACGAGTGTTGCGGGGACAGGGAGCTACTTCTTGTCGCTGCGCAGCACCTTGGTGCGCAGAACCGACTCATTGAGCCCCAGCTGGCGGTCGAGCTCGCTCACGGTGGCAGGCTCGGCGGTCAGGTTGACCACCGCGTAGATGCCCTCGCTCTGCTTGGCGATTTCATAGGCCAGACGACGCCGGCCCCAGATGTCGACCTTGTCGACCTTGCCGCCCTCGGTCTTGACGACGTTCAGCATGGTGTCCAGATTCGGACCGACGACACGCTCATCCAGGCTCGGATCGAGAATGACCATCACTTCGTAATGACGCACGGGAACCCATCACCTCCTGTGGACTGGGTACGGCCACGGACGGTCCGTGGCAGGAGGGTCGTTGCGTCAGCAACCCGACAAGGCTACATGACCAGCGATTCGGTCGTGAAATCGATGGTGCGCTCGGGGCGCCGCGAACGCGCACGGATGACGATGCGGGCGCGGGCGGTCCCGGGCACCTAGGGTGGGGCCCATGTCGAAGGGTCCGGGAACGCGGGTGCGCCTGCCCGGGCCGGGCAGGGCGGCCGCCGCGACGGCGGTGCTGGTGTGCGGTGCGACCCTGGTGCTCGCCTATCTCAACAAGGCGCGCTGTGCGGGCGCGCCCTACCGGCCGAGCGGCCGCAGCATCGTCTTCGACAGGATCAAGGATTCGCAGGTCTGCTATTCCGACATCCAGTTCCTGTGGCTGGGCCGGGGTGTCAACCTGCACCTGTTTCCCTACCTGACCGGCGGCATCACCCCGACCGGGAAGCTGGTCGGCTCCGTGGTGGAGTATCCGGTGCTCACCGGGATGCTGATGTGGCTCGGCGGGGTGGGTGCGCACACCGACGCCGCGTTCCTGCTGCATTCGGCGCTGCTGCTGGCCCCGTTCGGGCTGGCCGTGGCGTGGATGCTGGGCCGGCTCTCGGGTCGGGCGGCGCTGCTGTGGGCGGGCGGGCCGCCGCTGGTGCTGTACGCCTTCCACAACTGGGAGTTGCCCGTCGTGTGCACCGCGGTGACGGCGGTGTATGTGGTCACCGTGCCGACCCGGTACTCGGTGCGGGCCCGTGGCGTGGTCGCCGCCGTGCTGCTCGGCATCGGCTGCTGCCTGAAGCTGTACCCGGGAATCTTCGTGCTGCCGTTGCTGATTCATGTGCTGGTGGGCGGCAGCGACGGGCTCGATGCCCTGGCGCACGCCCGCCGCGGCGCCTCGTCGCGGCGTTATGACGTACCGGGTGCGCTGGCGGTGGCCGGCGCCGCGATCGTCACGGTGGTGGCGATCAATCTGCCGTTCGCCGTGGCCGGGTACCGGGGATGGCAGGCCTCGTTCTCCTTCCAGGAGTCGCGTCAGGCCGACATCACCACGAATTCCGTCTGGTACTGGGGATTTCGGGCCGTGTTCGGCGCGGGCCATGGCGCGCAGGAGTCCTACACCGAGTCGGTGGCGATGTTGTCCCCGGTGCTGGTGCTGGCCGCGGGTGCGGTCGCGATCTGGCTGGGCTGGCGGCGCTACCAGGCCAGCGGGCTGTTCGGGTGGGTCGGTGTGAGCGGCGCGATGCTGTGCGGATTTCTGCTTTTCCACAAGGTGCACTCCCCGCAGTACACGTTGTGGCTGTTGCCCTTCCTGGTGCTGCTCGAGGTGCCGTGGGCGGCCGTCGTCGCGTATCTGGTGGCCGATGCCGCGGTCGGGATAGGCATCTTCCGGTACTTTCACGCCCTCGCCACCGACTCGGGGGTCGAATTTGCCCGGCATCTGGTGCAATTCGGCGTCTGGGGACGCGCGGTGCTGCTGGTGTACCTCTTCTACGCCTTCGTGTACGCGCCCCCGCGCGGCTCCCGCGCGCTGCCCCCGCTGCCCGCCCCCAGCCGGGCCGACGACGAACTCGTGTCGATCACCTCGTGAGGATGCGCGCTGTGTTGTTGATTCGCTTCGCTTATGTGGGCAGGTGGACGCGCAGCAGCTCCTCGATGATCTCGGTCGCCATCCGCCCGATCTCCGGATCCAGGTGCGGGGCGGTCTGGACGGTGACGATGACGGTCGGCGGGCGCGGCAGCCCCTCGATCTCGCGCAGCCGATCGGGTAGGCGGCCCAGGGCGGGCAGCAGCGTCACTCCCAGCCCGGCCCGCACCGCGGCGTGGATGCCGGCCAGATCCGGCGCCTCGCTGGTGACGGTGTGCTCGCGGCGCGCGGAGGCGAGGGTGCGCAACGCGCCGGTGCGCAGACCGCAGTGATGGTCGAACAGCACCAGCGGTACCGGGCCTGGCGGGAGCTCCCAGGACTGCGCCGCGACCCACCGCGTCGCCAGCGCGTGCGGCTCGTCCGGACGGCGGCCCAGGCGCTCGAGCACCAGCGCGATATCCATGCGGCTCTCGGCGATCGAGGCCCGCAGCCGGGCGCTGCGGCCGAGCCGGACCTGAATTCGCCTGCCCGGAAACCGTTCTCGCAACCGCGCCACCAACTCGGTGAGCAGCAGGTCGGCGGCGTGGTCCATGGCGCCGACGATCAATTCCCCGCCCTGCTCGCCGAAGTCGGCCACCGCGTCGTCGTGTGCCTCGAGAATGAGGCGAGCGTGGGCGAGCAGCCGCTCCCCCGCCGGGGTGAACCGGGTGCCCCGGCCCTCGCGGACCACCAGCTCGGTCCGCAACGTGTCCTCGAGCCGCTGCACGTGGCGGCTGACCGCGGCCTGGGTGAGATGCAGGGCGTGGGCGGCTCGGTGGAATCCGCCGCACGTCGCGACGGCGACCAGGCTGCGCAGCGCGACGATGTCCAGCGTTGTCGGCATGCCGCCAGAATACCGATGACGAAATCGAATCAATTCCGAATCATTATCATTGTTGGACCCGGCGCGCGGTCGCGCAGGACAGTGGAGTCATGTCGATGTCCCCGCGTGTCCGTCCGGGTCCGGTACTCGGAATCTGCTGTCTGAGCCTGCTGATGGTCGGTGTCGACAACACCATCGTCACGATCGCGCTCCCGGCCATCCGCTCCGATCTGCACGCGTCGTTCGCCGCGTCGCAGTGGGCGGTGGACGCCTATCAGCTCGTACTCGGCGCCCTCCTGCTCACCGCGGGTGCGACCGCGGACCGGTGGGGGCGGCGGCGGACGCTGCAGGTGGGGCTGGGCGTATTCACCGTTGCCTCGCTGCTGTGCGGGTACGCGCCATCGATGGGGTGGCTGATCGTCTTCCGGATCCTGCAGGCGGCGGGCGGATCGATGATGAATCCCGTTGCGATGGCGATCGTTTCACAGGTCTATCCCGATCCGGGCAAGCGCGCCAAGGCCTTCGGCGTGTGGAGCGGTGTGTACGGATTGAGCATGGCCATCGGGCCGATTCTCGGTGGAATCCTGGTGGGGTCGCTGGGATGGCGATCGGTGTTCTGGATCAACCTGCCCGTCGGCATCGCCGCGATCGCGTTGTGCGCCATGCTGGTGCCGGAATCCAAGGCGCCGCGGCCCCGCCGGATGGACCCCGTCGGGCAGGGCCTGGTGATGCTCGTGTTGTCGCTGGGGACCTACGCGATTATCGAGGGCCGGGCGATCGGCTGGGCCGCGGCGTCCGCGCTCGGGCTGGTCGGGGTCGTCGCGCTCGTCGTGCTGATCCGTTGGGAGCTGCGGCATTCCGAGCCACTGGTCGATCCGCGGCTGTTCGCCCGCCGGAGTTTTTCCGGCGCGATGCTGATGGCACTGATCGGAATGGCCGCCGCCGGAGGCTATCTGTGGGTGATGACGTTCTATCTGCAGGACGCGCGCGGCCGCTCGGCCGCCGCGGCGGGGGTGTTCCTGCTGCCGGTAGCGGTCATGGTGTTGCTGGCGGCGCCGCTGTCGGGCCGCCTGACCGCTCGGTTCGGTCCTCGAATTCCCCTGACGGTCAGCGGTTTCGGCATCGCGACGGGCGCCGCGCTGCTGGTCGATCTCGCGGGCGGGACTCCCGGATGGCGGCTGATCGCGTCCTTCGTGCTCTTCGGCCTCGGCTTCGGCATGCTGAACGCGCCGATCACGGCGACGGCGGTGGCCGGCATGCCGGCCGAGCGGGCAGGGGTCGCCTCCGCGATCGCCTCGACCGGACGCCAGATCGGGCAGGCGCTGGGCGTTGCGATAGTCGGCGCGCTCGTCGTCCCGGGCATCGGCGCGAACGTACCCGCCACGCTGCCCGGCGCCAGCCGTCCGGGATGGGCGGCGATCGCCGTGGGCGGGCTGCTGGTCGTGGCTCTGGCCTCGGCCGCCACCGAGCGCTACCGGGGTACGGGCAGCCGGGGCCGCAGCGCCGTGGGCAACCAGGGCAGCAGCGGGTCCGGTGCGCTGTCCAGCACGCCGCCGACCGGATCATCGACGCCGTTGCCGCGTACCAGATCTTCCTGCGGCCGGTAGATCTGCCGAACGATCAAGGCGCACAACCCGATGACCGTGAGATCGCGCAGCAGCACGGCGCCGGTGAACCACTGCTCCGGCACCCCCTTGTGGTCCACGCCCAGGTAGTAGTACATGCGGGGGAACCACACCAGCGCGTCGATCGTCATCCACGCCAGCAGGATTCGCCGATGGGGCAGCGCGAGCACCGCGATCGGGACGAGCCACAGCGAATACTGCGGGCTCCACACCTTGTTGGTGAGCAGGAACGCCGCGACCACCAGGAACGCCAGCTGGGCCACCCGTGGGCGGCGAGGGGCGGTCAGTGCGATGTAAGCGATTGCGGCACAGGCGGCGATGAACAGGATCAACGAGATCGCGTTCAGGGCCGTGGGGGTCTGCTCCGGCTGCAGCGGGCCGTCGAAGCCCGTCCAGCCGGTGAACGAGGTGATCACGTTGTAGATCGAGTCCGGGTCGGCCTGGCGCTGGGTGTTGAGCCGGAAGAACTCCCACCAGCCGGGCGTGAACGGTATCGCGATCGGAAGATTCACCATCAGCCAGCTCGCCGCCGCCGCGACGACGGTCACCAGCGCCGCGCGCAGCGGGCTGACCCGGGCGCCCGCCAGATACTCGCGCACGGCCCCGGTGACGCCGATTCCCGGGCGCCGCAGCAGCGTTCGCAGCCCGGGCAGTCGTTGCCGGTCCGCGGTGCGCAGGCACAGCACCACGATCGGGCCCAGCAGCAGCAGCGGATACAGCTTTGCCGCCCCGCCCAATCCGAGTAGTACGCCCGCCAGCACCGGCCGCCGACGCACCCAGGCGAGCAGTCCGGTGGCGGCGAATGCGGTTGCCAGGGCATCGAAATTGGTGAAGATGTGGACCAGGACCAGCGGCGAGAGCGCGACCAGCGCGGCATCCCACACCCGTCGTCCGGCTAATTGCGTCGAGGCCCAGACCGTCACCAGCCAGGCCATCGCCAGGCCTACGACGCAGATGTTGAAGTACACCACCACCGGCAGCGCTCCGGGCAGCGGCAGCGAATCCCACGCCGTGCCGAGCTCCATCGCGACGTACTGGTAGAGACCCGACAGCACCGGATATTCCATGTACCGGGTGTGCGGGCGGCCGTCGGCGCCCACCTCGGTCCACTGCTTCTTGTACGGGAACGCGCCCTCGTCCAGGCGCTCGGCGCCGTACAGCGGGACGGTGTCCGAATAGCACATCGCGACGTACTGACGGCCGTTGTTCCAGTCGAGCGTCAATCGGCCATCGGCGTTGGGGGTCTGCTGGATGCAGGCCGCCTTGCCCGCCCAGCCCAGCGCCAGGAACACCACCGCGAACGCGAGCATGACCCGCAACGGCGTCCAGAAGCGGGCCCGCCCGATCAGCGCGTGGTCGCCGACCGGGCCGCCGATGGCCGTCGACAGCTGTGCGGTGAGCGAATCGGTGCGGCTGGGCCGGTCACGCCAGCGGGCGGACCGGGGCACGGGCGCCGCCGGGGACGGATTTCCCGATGGGAACTCCGGAGATTCGCCCCCGGTGGTCGACGCCTGCGCTGGATGCTGCTCGAACACACCGACTGACGCTACCTGTTGTGGTTGGACGCGCTCGGATCAGGATCGTTGGTCACGCCCGGCTCCGCGGTGGTCGGCCAGACTCCGTCCGGTGCGACCGGTTGGCCGGACATCGGGCCCGCATCCGAGGGCTGCTGCTGGGGTTGCTGCTGTTGCGTATTCGGATTGGGCTGCAGGCCCGGCACCGGGATGCGCACGCCGGGAAGGATTTCCACCTGCGTCGGCGCAATCACCACGGGCGGCTGATACTGCTCGGTGGTCGAGGGCGGGGTGTACGGCGCCGAGTACGCCGGCACACCGGCCTGCCCGCCGACCGGGTCCGGCTTCGGGAAGGACTCCTTCGGCGTGCCCTCGAGCGCGCCGTCCATGGTGTCCTTCCAGATGTCCGAGGGCAGACCGGAGCCGTACATGATGGCGCCGTTGGGCTTCTTCAGGGCGACACCCTGATCGGTACCCGCCCAGACAGCGGTCGACAGTGATGGGGTCAGGCCGATCATCCAGGCGTCGCGGTCCTGGCCGGTATCCCCGAGCTGGGTGGTACCGGTCTTGGACGCGGAGACCCGGCCGCCGGCCAGGTCGTGTTTGAACGACCAGTTGGCGATGGGCGCCATCGCGGCGACCACATTGTCGGCCACGGCCTTGGAGACGACCTGTTGACCGGCGTCTTGGGCGGTGTGGTCGAGCAGCACCTGACCGTCGGCGGCGACGACCTTCGTGACGAAATGCGGCTTGCGGTATAGGCCCTCGGCGCCGAGCGTGCCGTAGGCCGAGGCCATGTCGAGCGCGCGCACCCGGTACTGGCCCAGGATGATGCCGTCGTTGGGTCCGCTGCCGTCGTCCTCGGTCAGTGTTTTGCCCACTCCCGGAATGCTGTCCGGGATGCCGAGCTTGTGCGCCATATCGGCGATCATCTGCGGCCCGTTGGGACCCATGTCCAGCTCCATGCGGTAGAAGCTGGTGTTCAGCGACCGCTTGAGCGCCTCTGCGATAGTGCACACACCGCAGGTCTCACCCTCGGCGTTGGTGATCTTGATGCCGTGCACATCGAGCGGCGCACTGCTGTACATGGTCGACAGCGGCTTGCCGAGCTGCAGGTTCTCCGCCAGGCCGAATACCTTGGCGGTCGAACCGGTCATCAGGCCCGTATTGGCGTAGTCCAAGCCCACACCGTTGTCGCCACCGTAGTAGGCCTTCACTCCGCCGGTCTTCGGGTCGACCGACACCACGGCGATGCGGACCTCGGGCCGCTGACCCTGCATGTTCTTGTGCACCGAGTCGACCGCGGCCTGCTGCGCCTTCGCGTCGATGGTGGTGGTGATCTGCAGACCCTGGGTGTTGATCTGCGTATCGGAGATCCCCGCCGCGGCAAGCTCGGTCATGACCTGGCGCTTGATCAGGCCGTTGGGGCCGGAGTTGGGATCGTTCTTGTCGGCGGTCGCGGCCGAGGACTGCACCTTGGGGTACTGCATCTTCGCCCGCTGCGTCTGCGGCAGGTTGCCCATCGACACCATGCCGTCCAGGACGTAGTTCCAGCGCTGGACCGCGCCCTTGTAGTTGTTCTCCGGGTCCAGGCCGTAGGGCTCGTTGATGGTGGCGGCCAGCATCGCGCCCTCTTCGACGGTCAGGTCCTGGACCTTCTTGCCGAAGTAGGCCTGCGAGGCGGCGTTGATGCCGAAGGTGCCGCGCCCGAACGGAATTGTGTTCAGGTAGGCGGTGAGGATGTCGTCCTTGCTCCACTGCCGGGCCATCTTCGCGGAGATCACCAGCTCGCGCATCTTACGGGTCAGCGAGTGCTGATTACCGACCAGCGCGTTCTTGACGTACTGCTGGGTGATCGTCGAACCACCACCGGCGGTGGACTTTCCCATCAGGTTGTCGCGCACCGCGCGGGCGAAGCCGGAGATCGAGAAGCCCGGGTTGGTGTAGAACGACCGGTCTTCCGCGGCGATGACGGCGTTGCGCACGTGCGGCGGGATCTGGTCGATCGACACGTCGGTGCGGTTGCCCTGGGGCGGAACGATCTTCGCGATCTGGGTGGTGCCGTCGGCGGCCAGGACCGTCGCAACCTGGGCGGTTTTGAGATCGCCGGGCTGGGGTACCTTCACCTGGGAGTACGCGATCAGGAAGACCGCGCTGGGGATCACCACAGCCAGGGCCACCAGTACGTACATGACCCGTCGCACGATCCTCCAGGGGGATTTCTTCTTGCGGCCCTTGGGCTTACGGCCACCGGGACCGTTCGAGCCGCCCCCGCCGCCGCGGCGGGGCGGCGGGCCGGAGGGCGGGTTTCCGTCCGCGGCGCGGTTGGCGCCGGTGATCGGCCCGGTCCGCGGGCGGCCCCCGCTGCCCGCGGGGCGCGGCCGAGTTCCCGAGCCGGACCGCTGATTTCGGTTCGCCATCGCCTCGCCCAGGCTGCCGGCCGGAATCTTCTTGGTGGCCCCGGACGACGGATTGGCGATCTTCTGGGTGGCCTGCGCCCCCGTGTCGGGGCGCGAACCGCCCGGCCGGCGCGGCGGTTGCCCGCCGGGGCCGCGCGGGGGCTGCCCGCCCGGGCCGCGCGGCGACTCCGGCGCGCGGAAGTCGCCCTGGCCCGGACCGTTGCGGCGCGGGCCGCCGGGCGCCTGTCCGCCCGGACGGGCCGGGGGCATCGGACGTCCACCCTGCGGTGATCCACCCGGGCGCGGCGGCGGATAGCCACCGGACCCGGGTAGCGAGCCGCGGCCGGTGCGGCCGTCGGTCGGTCCATCATCGTAGGGCGAAGTCACAGTTCGAATCTCCATTACTCGAAACGGTCCGGGTAGCGGTCGCGCCGGGCTCGGTGGCCCCGGCCGCGATCGCCGCGGGCACGCCTGTGCTCCGCATACAAGTCAGTGTCATGCGCCTTCGGCGGCGGGCAATCCCATCACTCGGCGACTGTCCGGCGGGTGCCCGTGCGCCGACGCGTGGGCGCCGGTGGGTGGCCGAGCACGTAGGACTGGACAAGATGGTTCCAGCTGCAGCTCCGGCACACCTCTACCACGTGCACCGAGAACTCCTCGCGGGTCTCCGCCAGCCGGATCAGCTCCTCCGGTGCGCGGGCCGAGCCTGCGATCGGCCCCAGCCCGTCGCCGTAGACCCACGATACGAGAGTGAGCTGCTCCTTACGGCAGATGGGGCAGGTGACCTCACTGCCGCGCCCATGGAATTTCGCTGCCCGCAGCAGATAGGGATTCGCATCGCAGACCTCGGAGACGTCCACGCGGCCCGCATAGACATCGGCCAGCAGCGACCGGCGCCGAAGCGCATAGTCCACTACCTGCCGCTGAATTCGCACGGCATCCAGAGTAGCGGGGCGGACCGACGGCGTCTCGGGGCTGTGCACCCGTCTTGGGCCTGTCACATCCGATGTACCGGCCACACCTGTCGAAAACTATATCGGCGCGATATAGTTTGTCATCGCATCCATCGGTTAGGTCTGCAGATAACACTCAGGAGGTGAGGCCCGTGCTCGAACTGGCGATTCTCGGGCTGCTCCTGGAGGCCCCCATGCACGGTTACGAGCTGCGCAAGCGGCTCACCGGCCTGCTCGGGCCGTTCCGGGCCTTCTCCTACGGTTCGCTCTACCCCACCCTGCGTCGCATGCAGGCCGACGGGCTGATCGCCGAGGAGTCCCTGGCCGGCGCGGTCACCCGGCGCGCGCGGCGGGTCTACCAGTTGACCGAGCCCGGCCGGGTGCGGTTCAGCGAGCTGCTCGCGGACACCGGGCCGCAGAACTACACCGACGATGGCTTCGGCGTTCACCTGGCCTTCTTCAGTCGCACCCCCGCCGAGGCGCGGATGCGAATCCTGGAGGGCCGGCGCCGGCAGGTCGAGGAGCGGCGTGAGGGGCTGCGGGAGGCGATCAAGCGGGCCAGCGGGACCCTGGATCGCTACACGCGCCAGCTCCACCAGCTCGGCCTGGAATCAAGCGAGCGCGAAGTGCGCTGGCTCAACGAGTTGATTGCCGCGGAGCAGTCAATGAAGGCGGCACCACAGAAAGAGGGAAATACCGGCCATGAGTGATGTCAACACGGCTGCACAGGCCACCACCGGCGGCGAGATCCGCGTGGCCATCGTTGGTGTGGGTAACTGCGCCTCCTCGCTGGTCCAGGGCGTGCAGTACTACAAGGACGCGGATCCGTCCGCGACGGTGCCGGGCCTCATGCACGTCAAGTTCGGTCCGTACCACGTCCGCGATGTGAAGTTCGTCGCCGCGTTCGATGTCGATGCCAAGAAGGTCGGATTCGATCTCTCGGACGCGATCTTCGCCAGCGAGAACAACACCATCAAGATCTCCGACGTGCCGCCGACCGGCATTACCGTGCAGCGCGGCCCGACCCTGGACGGCATCGGCAAGTACTACGCCGAGACCATCGAGCTGTCCGAGGCGGACGCGGTCGACGTGGTGCAGACGCTGAAGGACGCGAAGGTCGACGTCCTGGTCTCCTACCTTCCGGTCGGTTCGGAAGAGGCCGACAAGTTCTACGCGCAGTGTGCCATCGACGCCAATGTCGCATTTGTGAACGCACTGCCGGTCTTCATCGCCTCGGATCCGATCTGGGCGCAGAAGTTCGTGGACGCGGGCGTGCCGATCGTCGGCGACGACATCAAGAGCCAGGTCGGCGCCACCATCACGCACCGGGTGATGGCCAAGCTGTTCGAGGACCGCGGCGTGCAGCTGGACCGCACCATGCAGCTCAACGTCGGCGGCAACATGGACTTCAAGAACATGCTCGAGCGTGAGCGCCTCGAGTCCAAGAAGATCTCCAAGACCCAGGCCGTCACCAGCAACCTGAAGAAGGAACTGGGCGCCAACGACGTGCACATCGGCCCGTCCGACCACGTCGGCTGGCTCGACGACCGCAAGTGGGCGTACGTGCGCCTCGAGGGCCGCGCCTTCGGTGACGTGCCGCTGAACCTGGAGTACAAGCTCGAGGTGTGGGATTCGCCGAACTCGGCCGGCATCATCATCGACGCCGTCCGCGCCGCCAAGATCGCCAAGGATCGCGGCATCGGTGGCCCCGTCATCCCGGCCTCGGCGTACCTGATGAAGTCCCCGCCCAAGCAACTGGCCGACGATGTCGCCCGTACGCAGCTGGAGGCGTTCATCATCGGCGCCGAGTAGGCGCGCGGCAGCACGCAGCACGCAGCACAGCCGGTCGGAGTCGCTCCGACCGGCTGCGGTGTTTCCAAAGGAGTTGTACGGCAAGGGAATTCGTGGGCCGATCGGTCGTTCGGGCGGATGCCGCGGCCGTCGGCGTTGTGTCGGCACGGACACACAACGAGTGTCGCCGGGGTGGCAGAGGATTTCGGGCCCGGACGGCACCATTGTTCTCACGTTGCCCGACAGACCGAAACAACTTGGAGCACACCATGATCACCAGCATTCGTCGCGTTGCCACCGCCGTTGCCGCGGTCGCCGCCCTCGCCGCAGGCGGCGTCGGCATCGCCTCGGCCGGAATCGCCCTGGCCCCCGCGGCCTCGGCCGCCGAGATCACCGCCCCCGCCCACACCGACTGGTCCCCGTTCTGCCTCTTCGACGGGAACTTCAACTGGCACTACTACAACTGGTGCGACAGCAACTACTGGCACGGCGGCCACGACCGCGACTGGCGGGACTTCCACGACCGCCACCGCGACTACGACTTCGGCTGGCGCCGCTGATATCCACCCCGATGGTGGCCGCGCGAGTGCCCCGGCAGCCTGCCCTGCCGGGGCACCGTCGTGCGCTCAGTCGAGCGAGACGTAGACCTCGACGGACGTGGGCCCGGTGTAGCGCTCGATCTCGGCGCTGTGTGAGCGGGTGATGGTGCCCGCCGCCTCGGCCTTGGCGACCTTCGCCCACGCGGTGCGCAACAGGTCGTACGGCTTGTCGGACACCACGAACTTGGCGTAGCGCCCGGCCGGAATGCGAGTCATCACATCGCCGGTGTCCAGCTCACCCAGCGCCGCCAGCTCGTAGCCGAGCACCGCGACCGCGTGGTCGTTCTGGCCGATATAGGCGGCCACGCGCCCGGCGTCCTTCTCCCGGGACAGGTACCGATCCCAGGTGAAGTTCACCAGATCCAGATCGCGGGCGGTAACCTCGCGCCCGGCCAGCGGCACGGTGAGCCCGCCGACCAGACTCCCTTCCAGGGTGACTATCTCGAAGTCCGTGCTCACGACTCCACCTCGCTGGCGCTCGGCTCCGTCGTGCGCACTGCGCGCTGGCTCAACGGTTCACTCCGCTTCGCTCCGTTCACGATTCCACCTCGTCCAGTGCCACGAAAACCTCGACCGTGTTCCGATCCGGATAGTGCTCGAAATCGCCGGTGTACGAGCGCACCAGTGCGCCCGCGGCCTCGAGATCCCACACCGCCCGCCAGACCGACACGATCGTGTCGCCCAGATTTTCACCGCTCCGCACGAAGCGCGCGAACCGGCCGCCGGGTATGCGGGCCAGCACATCACCGGGCAACAGATCGTCCAGGCTCTCGCAGCGATATCCGACGATATGCGTCAGGTAGGAGCCGATCTCCGGTGCGTGGTCGATGAATGCGCTCGCGGGTGGCCCGGGCAGCTTGCGCTCGAGGTTGTGCCGCCAGGCCTCCTCGACCTTCAGCCGCCGCGGGCCCTCGACCGCCAGCGCCGGGCTGCGCAGCACCGTGCCCGCGACCAGCGTCTCGTGGCGCTCGACGATATTGAAATCCACCGGTGTCGCCCCTATGTCTCGTGCTGTGTGACATGCCGTGCCGTAAACCGAACCGGCCCGGAACTCCACTCTGCCCCCAGCGGTGCCCGGGCCGGGGTGCTCGCCCCCCTGTACCGCCGGCGCAACCGGCCGAGTCGCTGGTCTTCCACTCTGCGCACATCCTCCCACCGACGTCGACAAACCCTGCAGCCACCCTAAGCTCTGTTTTATTGCCTCCGCTTCGCTACGGGTGTTTTTCGGCGCACAGGACCTACCCACCTCGCCGCCTCCGCCGGCTCACCATCTCCGGATGGGCTCGTCGGTGGTTGCGTAACCGGGCCGTCGTCGCGGCGCAGTGGCACCCGAATGACGGGCCGCGTCGAAAGCCTGCGGGTCTAC
>NZ_JAHKNI010000001.1:0-13322 GCF_018860155.1 Nocardia albiluteola | reverse complement strand
GGATGGGCTCGTCGTTCGGGCACCGCTGCTCGCTCCTTCGTCGCATGCGCAGCGGCACCCGAACGACGAGCCGCGCCGAAAAACCTGCAGGTCTACTTGCTGTGCCTATCGCTTCGCGGGCGAGGTCCAGCCGGACGCAGGCGCTTCGCCGTTGGGCTCGTCGGTGGTTGCGTAACCGGGCCGTCGTCGCGGCGCAGTGGCACCCGAATGACGGGCCGCGTCGAAAGCCTGCGGGTCTACTTGCTCAGCCTGTCGCTTCGCGGGCGAGTTCCAGCCGGACGCAGGCGCTTCGCCGCTGGGCGCGGCGATGGTTGCGTAATCGGGCCATTGCGGGAGGCCGTGTGCTCACCTGGGGAGGGGGACGCTGAGGCCCGGGAAGATCTCCACCTGCTTCGGAGGCGTCGGACCGGGGGGCGGGGGCGGTGGGGCGATCACGACGGCCGTGGGAGGCGTGGGCGGGGCCAGGACGTCGAAGGGGCCCTGTGATTGCTGGGCGGGGGCGGGCGCGGCGATGAACGGGCCCTGGCTGGCCGAGGAGGGCGGTACCGGGAACTGTTCGACCGGGGTGCCGCTCAGGGCGCCGTCCATCGTGTGCTTCCAGATGTCCGAGGGCAGCCCCGAGCCGTAGATCGGGGCCCCGCGCGCGGTCCGGATCGGCTCGGACTGGGCGGTGCCGATCCACACCGCCGTCGACAGTGACGGGGTGAATCCGATCATCCAGGCGTCCTTGTCGGCCCCGGTATTGCCCAGCTGGGTGGTGCCCGTCTTGGCGGCGGCGGGCCGGCCGGCCAGGGCGTGCCCGTCCGAATACGCCGGGATGGGCAGCATCGCCGAGATCGTGGTGTTGGCCGCGGCGGCCGGAATCCGCTGCTGCGAGGGCAATTGGCCCTGGCCGGGCACCCCGCGATCCAGCAGCACCCGGCCGTCGCCGGTCACCACGCGCTGGACGAAATACGGCGGCCGGTAGACCCCCGATGCCGCGATCGTGGCATACGCCGAGGCCATATCGATGGGCCGCACCGAATACACGCCCAGCACGATCGCCGGTGCGGGCGGACCGCCGGGCTCGGACAGGCTGGTACCGGCCACGCCCGGAATCTGGTCGGGTATCCCGGCCTGGTGCGCGGCATCGGCGATCGCCCTGGGGCCGACGGTTTCGGACAGGCGCATGAAGCTGGTGTTCAGCGAGCGTTTGAAAGCCTCGGCGAGCGAACAGGTTCCACAGAATTCGCCCTCGACGTTGGTGATCTTGACCCCGTTCACCGTCAGCGGCGAGCTGTCGATCGGGTACGACAGTGGGATGCCCTGCTGCAGGGCGGCCAGCACGGCGAAGGTCTTGAAGGACGAACCGGTCTGCAAGGGCGCCTGCGCGAAATCGAAACCCACGCCGTCCTGGCCGCCGTAGTAGGCGCGCACCGCACCCGAGCGCGGGTCGATCGAGACCACCGCGGAGCGCAGCTGCGACGGCTGGGAGTCCAAGGTGTTGTGCACGGCCTCCAGGGCGGCCTGCTGGGCGCGCGGGTCGATCGTCGTCATGATGTTCAGCGCACCGGTATTGATCTCCTGCTCGCTGACCCCGGCCGCGCGCAGCTCGGCCAGCACCTGCGTGCGGATCAGGCCGTTCGGGTCGTGTGCGGCATCGTCGGCCAGCACGGTGACCGGCACGACGGGGGGAAAGGTCACCGTCTTACGGCCCTTCGCCGTGAGCGTGCCCATCGTGACCATGCCGTCGAGCACGTAGTTCCAGCGCGACTGCAGCTGCGGCATATGGGTTTCCGGATCCAGGATCGACGGCGAGCGGATCACCGACGCCAGCACCGCGCCCTCGGCCAGGGTCAGCTGCGGGACCGCTTTGCCGAAGTACGCCCGGGCCGCCGCGGCGATGCCGTAGGCCCCGCGGCCGTAGTAGATCGTGTTGAGGTAGGCGGCCAGGATGTCGTCCTTGCTCCACTGCCGCGCCATCTTCGCCGAGATGATCAGCTCGCGCATCTTGCGCGAGAGCGTGCGCTGCGAGCTCAGGAAGGCGTTCTTGACGTACTGCTGGGTGATGGTGGACCCGCCGCCCGCGTCGTCGCGCCCGAGCAGATTATCGCGGGCCGCGCGCAGGAAGGCCTGGGTCGAGTAGCCAGGGTTGCTGTAGAAGGTGCGGTCCTCGGCCGAGACCACCGCGTCGCGGACCGCCACGGGCACCTCCGAGAGCGGAACCGGCGTCCGGTTGCCCTCGGGCGGAACGATTTTCGCCAGCACCGTGGTGCCGTCGGCGGCGATGATGGTGGCGATCTGCTGGGACTGTACCGCCGAGGGATTCGGCACCTCGGCACTCCAGTACGCCAGGACCAGCACCAATGAGGGGATGCCGACGAAGATGATGAACAGCGCCAGCAGCAGCCGCCGGATGCGCTGGGCGCGGGTGCGCGGCGGGCGCTCGTGCGCGGGCTCGGACCCGTCGGGCCGCGGACGGCGGCGCGGCCTGCCCGGCGCCGCGTGCTGATGACGCGACCGCCCCCCGATGAGATCGTTCCACCCGGCGATCGAGGCATACGGCGCCGGTTCCCGGGCGCCGTGGCGCCGCTTGCGGATCGAGTTCACGACTGCACCTCGCCGGCGCTCGGCTCCGTCGTGCGCGCGGCGCGCTGGCCTGATGGTTCACTCCGCTTCGCTCCGCTCACGATCATCTCCTCCCGGGAGAGTCGGCCAACTGCACGAACAGTGATCAACCACCACGCGAAAAACAGATCGAAAATAAGACTACGGCGAACTCAACCCCTGTCGCGCCCCTGTGAGCCGGATGTTATCACCGCGATCCGACACCGCACACGGCTGTTTCAACACCGCCGGCCGCCTTCTCGGATCTCGCCGCACCTACTCGTGCGGTGCCGAGGCGACAGCTGATTTCGTGAGCACATGGGTAACTCACCGGGGACGGGCCCACCGGGAGCGGGCCGTCATCCGCCGGCCCGACGAGCAAGCCCGCTGGTAGGGCGACGGCTCGCTGAAGTCGCGGGGGAGGCGAGGGAGTTAGCTCTTGACCCCGCCCGCGGTCAGGCCCGAGATGATGCGGCGCTGGAACAGCAGCACCATGATCACCAGCGGGACCGTCACGATGACACCCGCGGCCATGATCGCCGCATACGGCTGGACCAGCGGATCATTGCCCGAGAAGCGGGCGATCGCGACCGTCACCGGTTCGGTGGCGTCCGAGGACAGCAGGCTCGAGAGCAGGTATTCGTTCACCGCGGCGATGAACGCCAGGATCGCGGTGGTGAAGACCGCGGGCGCGGCCAGCGGCAGCATCACCAGCCGGAACGCCTGCAGGCGCGACGCGCCGTCGATGCGCGCGGCCTCCTCGAGCTCCCACGGCAGCTCGGCGAAGAACGAGGCCAGGATGTACACGGTCATCGGCAGCACGAACGAGATGTTCGGGATGATCATCGCCTGGTAGTGCCCGAGCCAGCCGATGCTGGTGAACAGCTGGAACAGCGGGGTTACCAGCACGACCACCGGGAACATCGACGCGCTCAGCACCAGCCCGGCGACCAGCGTCTTGCCGCGGAAGGTGATGCGTGCCAGGGCGTATGCCGCCATGATGCCGATCAGCAGCGCGATCGCGGTGGTGGCCGCGCCGATGACGACGCTGTTGGTCAGCGCCCGGCCGAAGTTGTTGCCGCGGCTGGTGTCGAAGGCGTTGGTGAAGTTCTTCGTCGTCAGGTGGGTGGGCCACGGGGTGTTGTCGAACTGGTAGGCCGGGTCGCGGAACGCGGTGACGGCCATCCAGTAGAACGGCCCCAGGCCCCACACCAGGATGATCAGCGCGCCGACATAGGTGCTCACGGAACGCAATCGGCGGCTCAGGGGCACTCGCGCCACGATCGGTGCGGCGGCGGTTTCGGTCTCGACGGTCATCTACCGTGCCTTCCGCTGTTCTTCCTGAGTCGCAACCGCATTCGCGCCCAACACCTTCACCAGCACGAATGCCACCGCGAAGATCAGCAGGAAGGTGATCACCGACAGGGCCGAGGCGCTGTTGGCGCCCTGGCGCACCTGGTCGACCACCAGGATCGAGATGGTGCGCGTGTGCGGATTGCCCTGCGTCATGATGGCGGGCAGGTCGTACAGGCGCAGCGCGTCCATCGTGCGGAACAGGATCGCCACCAGCAGTGCGGGTTTGAGCAGCGGCAGCGTGATCTGGGTGAACCGCTGGCGGGCCGAGGCGCCGTCCACGCGCGCGGCCTCGTACACATCGGCCGGAATCACCTGCAGCCCGGCCAGAATCAGCAGCGCCATGAACGGGGTCGTCTTCCAGACGTCGGCGATGATGACCGCGAACCGGGACCACCAGGGATCGGTCTGCCACAGGATGTGGGTGCCCAGCACGCGATTGACCACGCCGTCGTACTGGAACATGAACTCCCACAGCCGCGCCGTGACCGCGGTCGGGATCGCCCACGGGATCAGCACCGCCGCCCGCAGCAGCGCCCGGCCCTTGAACGTCTTGCCCATCACCGTGGCCATGCCCAGGCCGATGGTCGTCTCGAGCGCCACCGTGATGACCGTGAACAGCACCGTGACGATGATCGAGGCCCAGAACTGCGAGCCCAGGTTGCCGGTCGGGCAGGATTCGATGCCGCCGGAGGGCAATTGGCACTGCTGCGCCAGCCAGTGCGTGTAGTTGCTGAACCCGGCGCTGCCGCCGTTGACGAACATGCCTGTCACCGGGTCGAGGCCGGAGTCCTTCTGGAAGGACATCCACACCGCCCGCACGACCGGATAGCCGATCACGACCGCGAGGGCCACCAGCACGGGTGCGACGAACAGCCAGGCGCGTCCCGGCCCCTGCAACAGGCCGCGCCGCCCGCTACGCGAACTCGGGCCGGCCTGGGCAGCGGTCACCCCCGCTGCTCCCGAAGGATCTGACACCGTTGACTACTCCTCCGGGCTGGGATTCGAGCTGTGATCGGGGCGGCCGGTCAGGAACCGGCGGCCTCGATCCCCTTCTGCATTCCGGCAATCGCGTCGTCGACCGACTTGGTCCCGGTAATCGCGGCATAGGCATTGTCCTGAATGGCCTTGGACACCGCGGGATAGAACGGGGTCACCGGGCGCGGCACGGCGCTGGCGATCGAATCCTTGAGGGTGGGCAGGAAGGGAAACTTCGCGATCAGCGCCGGATCGTCGTACAGCGACGAGCGCACCGGGGGCAGCGCGCCCTCGGCGAGGATGCGCTGGGCGTCCTCGCTGATCAGGAAGCGCAGGAAGTCCAGCGCGGTCGCCTTGTGCTTGGAGTAGGCGCTGATGGCGGCGTTGTAGCCACCCAGGGTGGAGGCGCCGACGCCGTCCTTGCCGGGCAGCGGGGCGACGCCGGTCTCACCCTTCACGGTCGAGGAGTCGGCCTGGGCCACGCCGTAGAAGTTCGGCCAGGTGCGCAGGAACAGCAGCTTGCCCTGGGCGAAGGCGTTCTGGCTCTCGGGCTCCTTGAAGGAGATTGCCTCCTTGGGGATGTCGCCGTTCTTATAGGCGCCGGCGAGCACCTGCAGGCCCGCGCGCGCCTGCGGGCTGTTGATGGTGGGGGTCTTGCCGTCCGGGCCGACGAAGGTGCCGCCGTAGGCGTTGATGACCTCCGCGGCGTTCACGGTCAGGCCCTCGTAGGGCGCGAATTGCCCCGCGTAGCAACCCACGCCGTGCGCCTTGGCGACGGTGCAGTCCCCGAGCATCTCGGTCCAGGTCTTGGGCGGGTTGGGGACCAGGTCCTTGCGGTAGTACAGCAGGCCGCCGTTGGTGTTCAGGGGCGCGGCGTACAGGTTGCCCTTGTAGGTGGCGCTGGCCACGGTCGGCGAGAGCAGGGTCGAGGTGTCGATTGCGAAGGAATCCTTCAGCGGCTGGATCCAGCCCTTGGCCGCGAACTCCGCGGTCCACGTGACGTCCAGGGCCATCACGTCGTAGTCGGACTGCTTGGCCTGCATGTGCTGGGCCAGGTCGTCGTGCTGCTGGGAGGCGTCGTTGGACTGTTCCTTGAAGGTGACCTTCTCGTCCGGGTGCGCCGAGTTCCAGCGGTCGATGAACTGCTTGACCGCGCCGGTCTCGGAGGTGTCCTTACCCTCGACGAAGGTGATCGGTCCGCGGCCGCTGAGGTCCTGGGAGGCGGGGTTGCTCCCGGTGCCGCTCGAGCAGGCGGATGTGAAGGTCGCGGTGAGCAGGGCCGCGGATGCGGCGGCCAGTGCCGCGCGGGACGCGAGCGAGCGTCGTGACGTCACCTTGTTCAAAGCCATCGATACTCCAGGGTCGAAACGAGCACAGCCGCCGGTGCGCGCGGCGCGATGTGGGACCGTCGTGAGTGGGAACACACTCAGCCGCTTGCACAAGGCAAGATACATTGTTCGGGGCCGGTTGTGTCGGTTGGTTCTCTTATTCTGGTCTCGATGTCGACTCAGCAAACTCAGGACAAGTTGCTCACGCGCATCGGTGGACTGCTGCGTCAGGCGGAGTCGACCGACAACGAGCACGAGGCCGAGGCCTTCCTGACGGCGGCGCAGCGCCTGGCCACCCGGTCATCGATCGATCTGGCCGTGGCGCGCGCCCACGTGACGGGCCGGGAGCGCCGGGCGGTGCCCGTGCAGCGGATCATCGAGATCGGCGCGGCGGGTAAACGAGGCTTGCGCACCTATGTCCAGCTATTCGTGGCGATCGCGGCCGCGAACGATGTGCGCTGCGATGTGGCGCGCTCCTCGACGCAGGTGTACGCCTACGGTTTCGACACCGATATCGCGGCGTGTGAGGCGCTGTACGCCAGCCTGCTGGTGCAGATGGTGCGGGCCTCGGACCTGTACATCAAGTCGAAGCAGTATCGGTCGGCGACGGTGGAGCGGGTGATCGTCGAAAAGCGCTGGGGGCGCACGGTACAGCGGCGGGAGCAGGCGCCGGTCGCGGCGGTGACGGCGCGGCTGAATTTTCAGATGGCGTTCGCCGCACGTGTCGGCCGTCGGCTGGCCACGGTCAAATCCGAGGTACAGGCCGAGGTTCGCGCCGAACCCACCGCCGCGCCCGGCACGGCGGTGGCGCTGCGGAACAAGGAGCTCGAGCTGACCAGCTTCTACACCCGCACCTCCGAGGCCCGCGGCACCTGGCGTGGGCCGCAGGAGTCGGCCGGCTACTCCCCCGGGGCCCGGCGCGCGGGCGACCGGGCGGGCCGGGCCGCGCGGCTGGGCAATTCGCCCGAGCTCGGTGCGGCCCGTGGGCAGCTCGATCCGGGAGAGGAGTGAGTTCCGCTGGTGCGTACCGTCGCCGGCGAGGACTGCCGGGGCGGGGCGCTGGTGTGGAGGGGCGGGCGGTGAGTGCGACGGGCACGACGGGTGAAGCCGGCACGACGAGTCTCTCTCGCGCCGAACAGATCAAGCGCCTGCGGATCGTGGCGGCCGGTGGGGAGGAGGGCGTCGTGCAGAGAGTGCGGGTACGCGGCGCGGTTCGCGAGGCCGGAGTGTGAGTGTGCGAGATGCACAGCGCGCCAAGGTGTACGACGCCGAGGGGCTGGTGCGGCGGATGTTCGACCGGGCCGATGAGCACGGCATGCGGACCGTGGAGCTGTACGGATCGCAGATCACGCTGCCGATCGAGCGACGGTTCGGTTCGGTGGAATCGGTGCAGAGCTATGTGGATCGGGTGCTGGCGCTGAACTGGGTGCGGGCGCGCTGGGAGCGGTCGGGTACCCCGGTCGCGGTGCGGGCGCGCGTGGGCACGGCCGCGGCCCACTACGAGCCCGAGCGTGCCGTGCTCGCGGTTCCCCTGCATTCCGGCGGAACCGCCTGGGCGCTGCGGGAATTGGTGATCCTGCACGAACTCGCCCACCACCTCGCGCCGGCCGAGCCGCAGCTGCCCGCCCACGGTCCCGAATTCTGTTCCCGCTACCTGGATCTGGTCGAGGAGATCATCGGGCCGGAGGCGGCGCTGCTGCTGCGCACGTCCTTGCTGAGCTGTGGCGTGGCCGTGGGCTGAGGTCCGGGTTCACCGGACGGTGATGCTGTCGCCGAGCGGGGGGATCCGGAGCTGGGCGGCACGGCCGCCGTAGGTGAAGGTGGTCCGCAGGTACTCGAGGTTCTCGCTGAAGTGGGCCCAGCCCTCCGCGTGCACCGGGATGATCGCCGCGTCCCCGAGCGCTTCGGCAGCCTGCAGCGCGGTGCGCCCGTTGAGTGTGACGTCCGAGTCGCCGAAGCGGCCGACGTTCGCCGCGCCGACGTTCAGCAGTGCGATATCGATGCGGCCGATTCTGGCGGCGATCTCCTCGACGAGGGCCACCGAGGCGTTGTCCCCCGAGACGTACACCGTCGGCCATCCCGGCGCACTCAGGACGAAGCCGGTGACCACGCCGGACAACGCCTCGGCGCCCTCGGGTCCGTGCAGCGCGGGGACCCCGGTCACCGTGGCCTCGCCGATCCGCAGGGTCTCCCAGTTCTCCAGTCCGCGCACGCCCGCGATCCGCGCGGCCGCGTCGGGGGTGGACAGCACCTGTCCCGCCGTGGTGAGGAATTCGCGCCCGGACGTGTCGAGGTTGTCAGCGTGCTGATCGTGCGACAGGAGCACGACATCGATCGGCCCGATCGCATTCGCGGGGACCGCCGGACCGGTCAGCTTGTGCAGCTGGATGGGGCCGGAAGGGTAGTCCTGGGGCTCGTCGAAGGTCGGGTCGGTGAGCCAGGCCAGGCCGGCGTACCGGAACCGGACGGTGGGCCCGCCGACGTGGAGCAGTTCGAGTGCGGTGGCAAGTGTTTCGGTCATGGGGATCAGTGTCGTCCGCCTCGGGCGCGACAAACAGTGGCCCGAAGGCCACTCATCGATACAATTGGGCCATGCATCGGGTCGCAATCCTCGCCTTCGACGGCATCAGCCCCTTCCATCTGTCCGTGCCGGGATTGGTGTTCGGCCGAATCGGCACCAGCGCACGGGAATCCGCGCCGTATCTCGTCGAGACCTGTGCGCAGGAGCCCGGAATCCTGCGCACCCCGGGCGATGTCGAGCTCACCGTGCGCCACGGACTCGAGGCGATCGAGCGCGCGGACACGGTCGTGGTTCCCAGCTGGGATCCCGGACTCGAACTCTCCCCGGCGATTCGACGGGCCCTGACCGATGCGCACGCGCGCGGCGCGCGCATCGTCGGGCTGTGCCTGGGCTCGTGGGCGATCGCCGCCTCGGGGCTGGCCGACGGCCGCGAGCTGACCACGCACTGGTCCACGGCCGCCGCGCTGGCCCGGACTTTTCCCTCGGTCCGGGTCCGCGCCGACGTGCTGTGGACCGATCTGGGCGATGTGGTCACCTCCGCGGGGGTCGCGGCCGCGCTGGACTGCTGCCTGCATCTGGTCCGAGCCGACCACGGCAGTCGCGTCGCCGCCGACCTGGCCCGCATCCTGGTCATGGCCCCGCACCGCGGCGGTTCCCAGGCGCAGTACATCCCGATCGCCGTGCCCGACGTCGGGGGCGATGATCCGATCGAACACGCGATGATCTGGGCCCGAACGCATCTGGGCGACCAGGTCGACCTCGACGGCTGGGCCCGCACCGCGCTGATGTCCCGGCGCACGTTCACCCGGCGCTTCCGGGAGCGCACCGGCTCGAGCCCGCAGCAGTGGCTGCTGCACCAGCGCCTGGACCGGGCCCGGCTGCTGCTCGAATCCACCGACGACACGATGGACCGCATCGCCACCGACACGGGCCTGGGCTCCGCGGTCAACCTCCGCCAGCATTTCCACCGCGCGCTGGGCCTCTCGCCCGCCGCCCACCGGGCGGCATTCCGCAGCGCCTGACGGATTATCGCTCCAGCAGCGCCCACACCCGGGCGAGACGCTCGCGCCACCAGCGGACTCGCTCCGGGTCGGGATGCCGGAACTGTTGCAGCAGTTCGGGATCCGGCTTCGGGGCGGTGCGCGGGACCGGAAGGTGACCGTCAGCGGGGCGCGACGAGTCGCCGACGAGATCGCCCTCGAACAGGTTCACCGTGCCCAGGCCGCAGGCGAAGTCGAGTTCGGGCAGGGCGCCGGCCAGGGCCAGCTGAGCGCCGAGGCCGACGCTGGTCTCGAGCGCGGAGGAGACCACGCAGGGCAGGCCCGCCGCCTCGGCCACTCGCAGGGCGCGGCGGACCCCGCCCAGGGGTGTGCATTTCAGGACGGCGATATCCGCGGCCCCGGCGACGGCGACGCGCAGCGGATCCTCGGCGCGGCGAATGGATTCGTCGGCGGCGATGCGGACGTGCACCCGGCGGCGCACGGCGGCGAGTTCCTCGATGGTGCGGCAGGGTTGTTCGACGTACTCCAAACCGCCTGCGGCGCGGTCGATCCGCTCGATATTGGCGACCGCGGTATCGACGTCCCACACCGCGTTGGCGTCGATCCGCACCGCGCCGCCGGGGCCGAGCGCGGCGCGCACCGCCTCGACCCGGGCCAGATCCTCGCTCAGCGACTCCGGATGGTCCGCTACCTTGACCTTCGCCGTTCCGCAACCCGATCCGGCGACGATCGCGTGGGCGCGCGCGGCATCGACGGCCGGCACCGTGCAGTTGACCGGGATGCGATCGCGCACGGGTTCCGGCCATCCGACGGTGACCTGTTCGAAGGCGGTGGCCAGCCAGCCGGCCGCCTCGCGGTCGTCGTACTCGGGAAACGGGCAGAATTCACCCCAGCCGAGCGGTCCCTCGATCAGCATTCCCTCGCGCACGGTGATGCCGCGGAAGCGGGTGCGCAGGGGGATCGCGTAGACGAAGGCGGATTCGAGATCCAGCGGCGCGCTCACCCGGCCAGCCTAATCCGGGCGGGCGCGGCTACTGTTCCCGCGTCGCGCGGAAGGCGCGGACCCGCTCCCGGTTGCCGCAGGTCGCCGACGAGCACCCGCGCCGGGCCCGGCCGCTGGGGGAGGCGAGGAATACCGTGCCGCAGGCCTGCGCCTCACACTGGTGCAGCCGGTCGCGGTCCGGGCCGGTCAGCAGGTCGGCGGTGTCGCGGGCGATGGTCGCCGGCGCGCCGGTGACCGTCGCCGGGCCGGGCGCGAGGCGGAATCCGTTTCCCTTGTCCCAGAGCGGCTCTCGGTGATCATCCGATCGGGTCGCGGATTCGACGGCGGACAGCGTACAACGGAATTACCCAGTTGGCCCGCCGCCGCCTGGACCCGGCCGAGCAGGATCGACACCGTGGATGTCCAGGGTGTCGATAGTAGATATCTGAGGTACCCTCGATGGAGGAGGTGTTGCAATGGCTATGGTGAAGACACCCATCGAAATCGACGAGCAGGCGCTGGCAACCGCTGCTGAGGTACTCGGCACGAAAACAAAAAAGGACACTGTCAACGCGGCGTTGCGCGAGGTCGGACAGCGTTTGGAACGGTTGCGGGCCCTCGCGCGATTGGGCGAGATGGCCGATGCCGGTGACTTCGACGAATTCCTCGGGAACAAGGCGGCCTACCGGACGTGACGGCTGCCCTCTATCTGATCGACACCTCAGGCCTGTTCCGGATTTTCCAGGACAAGCTCCGAGCTGCGTGGGCAGAGGAAATCACCGCAGGAGTAATCGCGATCTGCCCGGCCGTGGAGTTGGAGTTCCTGTACTCGGCCCGGTCTGCCGCGGATCGAATCGAGAAGCTTCGGCTGCTGCGAACGTTGTTCGGCTGGGTGCCCATGGCGGAACGGGCATATGAACGCGCTGCCGAAGTTCAAGAAATGCTGACAGCCCACGGGCAGCACCGCTCCGCCGGGCCGGTCGACCTTCTGGTCGCGGCAACGGCGGAGCGGGAGGGCCTGATAGTGCTCGCCGACGACAAGGATTACCGAACCATCGCACGGGTCACCGAGCAACCCGTGCGGATGGTTACCGACCTGCCGCGGCCATAACCTCGTTCAGAGGCGTTCCAGGATCATGGCGTTGGCCAGTCCACCGGCCTCGCACATGGTTTGCAGGCCGTAGCGGGCGCCGCGCTCCTGCATGGCGTGCACCAGAGTCGTGGCGATGCGGGCTCCGGAGGCGCCCAGCGGATGGCCCAGGGCGATCGCGCCGCCGTTGACGTTGACCCTGCTCAGGTCGGCACCGGTGTCCTTGGCCCAGGCCAGCACCACCGACGCGAAGGCCTCGTTGACCTCGAACAGATCGATGTCCGCCAGACTCAGGCCGCTGCGCTGCAACACCTTCCGGGTCGCGGGAATCACGGCGGTCAGCATCAGCAGCGGATCGTCGCCGGACCGGAAGTGACTCCAATCCCTGCTAATCGAGCCCTTCGTCCAGTTCCTCCCAGGTGAGGCTGGTCTGGAAGGGCGTCAGGGTGTCGATGGCGGCGGCAAAATTGTCCGTGCGGTTTCGGTGCCCATTGGAGACGTACCGGCCTTCGGAATTGAGCGTGAGCATCTCGATGGAGACGACCGGGCCGTCGTCGTTGGCCATGCGGACGATCCAATAGTGCTGGATTCCGAACCGGGCGTACTCGGCCCGTTTGTCGATGGTGTCAGCGGTGACGGTGGTCGGGGATACCACCTCGACGACCAGGATCGCGTCGGCGACGGTGGGTTTGGTCTTCCAACGGTGCCGAGGCTGTTCGATGCATCGGTAGACGATCACGTCGGGCCGCTTGTAGTGAAAGGGGACCTCCGACACGAGCATGTCGATATCGCGATTCACCCGCAGGCATTGTTGCCGATCCGTTCGTTTGGCCTCGCCGTCGGCAAGGGCCCGTTCGATATTGCGCGAGACGGCATTGTGGTTCGGCGAGGGCGACTCGCAGAAGACGATCATCCCGTCCTTGATCTCGACAGACCGCGACACTTCCTCGGGCATCGCGAGGTAGTCGTCCATGTCGACGGTCTGGCTATAGGTCTTCGGCGAAGACCAGTCGAACGCATGCGACACTGGGGTGACCGCCCTTCGGCTCGGGATTCCCCTGCATCGTACGTCGAGTGCCGTGTGCGTGGACGGATGCCGCCGGTGGCGTACTGCGCGCGACCGGCGGCAACGCGCCCGGGCCGATTCAGAGCCGTTCGAGGATCATGGCGTTGGCCAGTCCACCGGCCTCACACATGGTTTGCAGGCCGTAGCGGGCGCCGCGCTCCTGCATGGCGTGCACCAGAGTCGTGGCGATGCGGGCTCCGGAGGCGCCCAGCGGATGGCCCAGGGCGATCGCGCCGCCGTTGACGTTGACCCTGCTCAGGTCGGCACCGGTGTCCTTGGCCCAGGCCAGCACCACCGACGCGAAGGCCTCGTTGACCTCGAACAGATCGATGTCCGCCAGACTCAGGCC
Source organism: Nocardia albiluteola (assembly GCF_018860155.1). Taxonomy (GTDB): domain Bacteria; phylum Actinomycetota; class Actinomycetes; order Mycobacteriales; family Mycobacteriaceae; genus Nocardia; species Nocardia albiluteola. Next base: position 68 of record NZ_JAHKNI010000001.1, on the reverse strand, counting down.
GCTGCGCTGCAACACCTTCCGGGTCGCGGGAATCACGGCGGTCAGCATCAGCAGCGGATCGTCGCCGG